>NZ_JAIMIC010000010.1 GCF_019966545.1 Heliomarina baculiformis
ACTCTATGATCCAACCGAATGCTGGAACTACTTCAAGGCTGCCGGGTATGCCTCAAGTTAATTTAGAAACGCTTTAGAATTCCGGCCGGGTTGCCTCCCAGATTCTCGACAATTGCTTCGAAATGTGCACTGTCTTCTGCTGCACCCGGATCGAGAATGAACCGACCGTCAGGTGTATCAATGATGTCGCTGTTCGTCCCGTGATAGGTCATCTTCCCTGGATTGCTCGCAACGATCCTCAGGATTCCCTCGGCCACCTGTTCTGCACGCGCGCGACACGGTTCCGGCTCTGTGTGAAACATGCTGCGTTTTGTCATTGAATACGACCACTTTCTGACAGTGAAAAGTCTGGGACTTGCAAAGCCGCCGTTTGCTTTTGCATAGCTTTGGAAGCCTCGGGCTGGCGTCCAGCGCCGGTCAGAACCGGCGCTGGAACAAGGCAACAAAGCCCAGCAGTCAAGCGTGACCCCGATTATGGAAACCTGTATACAGCACTACAGCAATTGCTGCCTTCGTCAGGTCTCCAAGCAGGAACGGGTAAAGCCCGGCGTTCAGCAATTTTTCGCCATAGCCGACAAAGCCACCCAACCAGAATAGCCCTGCGCAATACATAAGTATCGAACCGGAGAGGACCGCTACAGATGCTCTGATTGAAGGCGGAAGCCCTGCCAGCTTTTGAACCATCCATCCTGCAGCCGCCGCCGCGAGCGCAAACCCAATCAAGAATCCGCCAGTGGGACCCGCAAAATAGGCCAGACCCGCCGGTGCGGGAGGCGTGCCAGCAAAAACCGGCAGGCCAAACAGACCTTCCAGAAGGTATGCAACAACAACTAGACTACTGCGCACCGGCCCCAGGAAAAGGCCGAGACCCAACACCACCAGGGTTTGTGTTGACATCGGTACCGGGTAGAACGGCACCGCGATTTTGGCGGATAGTGTCAGAAGTATTGTGCCGATGAGTATTATTGAGATCTCTCGGGTCAGTCTTGCGAATGGTTGGCGTTGAGTGGCTTCCAAATTCATCTGTTTCGTCCTTGTTTCTGTAGATCGTCGATTTGCCGGATGGGTAAGCTCACATGCGCTTGGCGACTTCTTCCAACATGACCTCGCTCGCCCCGCCGCCGATGGCCTGTACACGGGCATCGCGCGACATGCGTTCAACCGGGGTTTCGCGCATATAGCCCATGCCGCCGTGAAACTGGACGCAGTCGTAGAGCACGCGGTTTACCAGTTCGCCGCAATAGGCCTTGACCATCGAGACCTCCTTCACGCAATCGTGGCCCGCCGCGTCCAGACCTGCGGCATGATAGACCAGCTGCCGTCCCGCCGCGATCCTCGTCTGGCAGTCTGCCAGCCGCTGGCGCACCACCTGCTTTTCCCATAGAACACCGCCAAAGGCCTTGCGCTGCTTGACGTATTCCACTGTCATGTCCAGCGCGGATTGCGCTTCGGCACAGGCCATCGCACCCAGCACGATGCGTTCGTTCTGGAAGTTCTTCATCACCGAATAGAAGCCGCGGTTGACCTCGCCCAAAACGTTTTCGGCCGGGATGCGGACATCTTCGAAGATCAGCTCGGCAGTGTCCGAGCACAGCCAGCCGGTCTTGTTCAGCGCCCGACCGACCGAAAAGCCCGGCGTACCCTTTTCGATCGCGAACATGGTGATCCCGCGGGAACCCTTTGCATCGGGATCGGTCTTGGCACCGACAAAGTAGAGGTCGCCATGCACGCCGTTTGTGATGAACATCTTGGTGCCGTTCAGCACCCAGTCCGACCCGTCCTGCACCGCGCGGGTACGCATGCCAGCCACGTCCGATCCTGCGCCCGGTTCAGTCACGGCCACGGCGGTGATCTTTTCGCCCGATACGATCGATGGCATCCAGCGCGCCTTCTGTTCCGGCGTGCCGGCATTTTCCAGATGCGGCGAGGCCATATCGGTATGGACCAGTACCGTGGCCGAGAACCCGCCGAAGGTAGACCGCCCAACCTCTTCGGCCAGTACCACGCTGGACACCACGTCCAGCCCCGCACCCCCATATTGTTTGTCATAGCGCATCCCCAGCACGCCGAGATCGCCCATCCGGCGCAGCACGTCACGGGGCACCATGCCCTCCTCTTCCCAGGGCTCCGCCTTAGCGGTCACTTCGGTTTCAATGAACCGGCGCAGCTGGTCGCGGATCATGTTGAGGTCTTCGTTGAACGGGCCGGTGGCCGCGGTGATGGTGTCTTGTCTGGTCATGTGTTTTCCTCCGGGTCGAGTTTGATAAGTGGGGCGTGCCCGGCGACCGTATCGCCTGGTGCACAATAGATTTCTGTCACCACGCCCGCGACCGGCGCGGGCAGGCTTTGCAAGAGCTTCATGGCCTCCAGCACCACCAGCGTGTCACCGGCTTCGACGCGGTCGCCGAGCGCGACACGTACCTCGGCAACGGCGCCGGGCATGGGCGCCGACAACATGTCAGCGCCGCCAGATCCGCCGGTGGCACGTTGCAGATGCTGATCTTCCAGCGTACGCAGGTCTGTCGCAGTCATTCCGGCAGGGGTTTGCAGGTGCACCCGCCAGTGACCCGGCGCGCGCACGACATGGGCGATGCGCGAAAACGGAACGCCGTCGATGCGTCCGCTCAGACGGTCTCCGGTCAAGGTGACTGTTTCGGTTGTGATGTTCTGGCCGTCTGGCAATTTGGCGGTTAGCCCCGCTCCGGCTTGGGTCACGCGGATCGGATCTTCCTCGGATGCGCTCCAATAGAACGCAGCGCCGGGCAGTCCCGCAGGGGCCGTGAGCCGCCAAGATCCAAGGCTGTCCCAAGGCGATGCGCCTGCCGGAGTGAGGTGCAGATGCAGCGCCATGGCGGCGAGGCCCGCGTCCTCGGCTTTGGGCGTCGGTTCTGCCCAGCCATCCGGGAACAACTCGGCAAGGCCCGAGGTATGATGCTGGAAGGCATGAAAATCAGGATGGTTCAACAGCGCCCGCTGATAAGACAGGTTCAACCCGACGCCGCCCACCACAAAGGCATCAATCGCAGCAATGGCCTGACGGATTGCCCCCGCCCTGTCCGGCGCATGGGTGATCAATTTGGCCAACATCGAATCGTAATGGTGGCTGACGATTGACCCAGCCGCGACGCCGCTATCGAGCCGCATGCCAGCAGGCGGCGCCCAAAGGGTGATCTTGCCGGTTTCGGGGCGGAAATTCTCGGCGGGGTTCTCGGCGGCGATGCGCACTTCGATGGCGTGGCCGTTAAACTGCACATCCGATTGCGCCAATGTCAGGGTCTCGCCCCGCGCGATACGCAACTGCCATTCGACCAGATCAATGCCGGTGATGGCCTCGGTCACCGGATGTTCCACCTGAAGGCGGGTGTTCATCTCAAGGAAGTAATACTCGCAGCGCTCGGAGTCATAAAGATACTCAACCGTCCCAGCGGACCGATAACCTATCGCCTGCGCCAGTCGCACAGATGCTGCGCGCATTTCGTCGCGAAGGGCCTCGGGAAGATCGGCAGCAGGGGCTTCTTCGATCAGCTTCTGATGATTGCGTTGAAGCGAACAGTCGCGGTCACCGAGGTGCAGGACATTGCCATGGCTGTCGCCGAACACTTGCACTTCGACATGCCGCGCACGAGGCGCGTAGCGCTCAAGGAACACTGCGGGATCGCCGAAGGCACCTTGCGCTTCGGCCCGGGCAGATGCGATTGCTTCAGACGCGCCGCTCAGATCAGAAACAAGCCGCATGCCGCGCCCGCCCCCACCGGCGCTGGCCTTAACCAGAAACGGGGTGCCAAGCATGCGCGCCTCTTCCAGCAATCGTGCGTCGGACTGATCTTCGCCGCGATAGCCGGGCAGCACAGGAACTCCCGCATCCTCGGCGGCGGCCTTGGCTTCGATCTTGCTTCCCATCCGTGCGATTGCAGCGGCAGAAGGCCCGATGAACACAAGGCCCGCCGCCTCGACCGCTGCGGCGAAACCGGAATTTTCCGACAAGAAGCCATAGCCCGGATGCACTGCCCCTGAGCCGGTCGCGCGCGCGGCGTCCAGAATGGCCTCGACGTTCAGGTAGCTGTCCGCAGGCGCGGCCCCGCCGATACAGACGGCGTGATCGGCCTCCGCCACGAAGGGCGCTTCGCGGTCTGCATCCGAAAACACTGCCACGCTTTCCAATCCCAGCTTGCGGCACCCGCGCTGGATGCGCCGGGCAATCTCGCCCCGGTTGGCGATCAGAACGCGGGCGAAGCTCATTTCACCCGCCATGACGGAATGTCCTTGTCAATGAAGCTATTGATGCCCTCGATACCTTCCTCAGTCTCCCACGCATCGGCTAGCCGGTCGGCGGTGTAGATCATATTGGTCTCCAGATCGTGCGATGCGACATAGGCGATCAGCGCCTTGGTATCGGCCACTGCACCCGGCGCAGCCTGAAGGTGATCGTGCACCACACGGTCCACCACGGCGTCCAGACCGTCGGGCGCGACAACTTCCGTCAATAGTCCAATCCTCTCGGCGCGGGCCGTGTCGAACAACGCGCCCGACAGCATGGTTTCACGCGAATGCACCTTGCCGATGCGGGCCACCACGTAAGGCGATATATTCGCGGGCAGCAGGCCCAGTTTGACCTCGGTTAGACCGAAGCGCGCGCCTTCGGCACCGACGGTGTAGTCGCAGACGGAGATCATACCGACACCGCCACCATAGGCTGGGCCGTTGATCCGCCCGATCAAGGGCTTGGGCAGCGTGTCAAGACGGCGCAAAAGCCGTGCCAAGGTAGCGCTTTGTTCGACCCGCTCGGCGCGGCTTTTCTCGACATTCGAAGCGAACCAGTTGAAATCGCCGCCTGCACAGAAGCTTTTTCCTATGCCGGTCAGGACCACGATCCGCACACTTTCATCCGCGGCCAACTTCTGGGCCGCGTCGTAAAGCTCGGCGATCAGCGTGCCGTTCAGCGCGTTGTGCTTGTCCGGGCGGTTGAGCGCGACAGTGGCAACTCCTCGCGCATCGGTTTCGACAAGGATGGTTTGATAAGTGGTCGACATGGCGTCGGCCTCACATTCTGAAAACAGGCGTATGACGACCGACTTCGGGCACCGACGTCACAATGGCCAGACACAGGCCAAGGATATCGCGGGTTTGCGCGGGTTCGATCAGCCCGTCATCCCAAAGCCGCGAGGTGGCATAATAGGGATCGGATTGTTCACCATACTGGGCGCGCACCTGCTCTTCGATCAGCTTCATGTCGGCCTCCATTTTGTCTGGGTCACCCCCCTTCTGGCGGCGCAGTTCCAGCATCACATTGGTGGCGATGTCGGCGGACATGGTAGCCAATTCTGCCGTTGGCCAGGCAAAGAGAAAATTCGGAGCGAAACCCCGTCCACACATGCCGTAATTTCCCGCCCCGTATGAGCCCCCCAGCAAAACCGACAGGCGCGGCACCTTGGCCACCGACATGGCATAGACCAGCTTGGCACTGTCTTTGGCGATACCACCGCGTTCGGCGTCGGTGCCGACCATGAAACCGGAAATGTTGTGCAGGAAAACAAGCGGGATGTTCCGCTGATCGCACATGGATACGAATTGCGCGCCCTTGAGCGAGCTTTCGGACAGAAGCGCCCCGTTGTTGGCCAGAATACCCACGCGATAGCCGTGGATCCGTGCCGTGCCGCAAACCAATGTTTCACCCCATCCGGGCTTGAACTCGCGGAATTCGCCGGCGTCGATCATGCGCAGCAGAACCTCGCGCATGTCGTAGGGCTCCTTGCGGTCGGCGCTGATGACGCCAAGCAGCTCGGACGGATCACGCGCAGGCGGCTGGGGCACCTCGTCTGCCTGAATCGGGCGCGACTGACCAAGCTCGGCCACAATGTCGCGCATCAGTGCGAGCGCGTGGTGCTCGTCCTCGGCCAGGTGGTCGGATACGCCGGAGACACGCGAATGCATCTCGGCCCCGCCCAGCGTTTCGCCATCGACCTCTTCGTTGATCGCCACCTTGACAATCGACGGCCCGCCCAGATGGATGCGCGCGTTGCCGCGCACCATGATGACCTCGTCCGACAGGGCGGGAATATAGGCCCCGCCCGCCGTGCAGCCGCCGAACACGGCCGAGATCTGCGGAAGACCGCTGGCCGACATGTTGGTCTGGCGATAGAAGGAATTGCCGAAATGGCGAGCATCGGGGAAGACCCTGTCCTGTTCAGGCAGATAGGCCCCGCCGCAGTCCACCAGATAGAGGCAGGGCAACCGGTTTTCCGCCGCGATTTCCTGGGCGCGAATGTGTTTCTGCACGGTTTCGTGATAGAAAGAACCACCCTTCACTGTCGGATCGTTGGCGATCACAACGCAGGGCAGCCCGTGGACGATCCCAATACCGGTCACGATCCCCGCACCGGGCACCTCGCCTCCGTATTGACCGTAGGCGGCAAGCGACGACAGCTCAAGAAACGCAGTGCCCGGATCCACCAGCAGGTTGATCCGTTCGCGAACCAACAGCTTGCTGCGCTTGCGATGCCGCGCGACCATGTCGGGACGGCCGCCAGCCGTTGCTTCGGCGATCCGCGCGCGCAGCGTTTCGACGCGCTCGCTTTGTGCGGCGTGGTTGAGGGTGTAGGTCTCTGATGCGGTCAGCACCGCTGTTTCAAGACGTGCCATGAAGTCAGGTATCCTGTCTTTGGAGTATCCCGTTGAGGAACACATCGGCATAGGTGTGTGACAACGCATCGGCGCTACCGCGGTCCGGGTCGAACCAATCGAGCGTGGCGTTCAATGTACCGATCAGCATCAGGCGCAGGCGGCGGATATCGACGTCTTGCT
This sequence comes from Heliomarina baculiformis, assembly GCF_019966545.1. Taxonomy (GTDB): domain Bacteria; phylum Pseudomonadota; class Alphaproteobacteria; order Rhodobacterales; family Rhodobacteraceae; genus Heliomarina; species Heliomarina baculiformis. Next base: position 6,802 of record NZ_JAIMIC010000010.1, read on the forward strand.
TCAGCGTGCCGTCTTTCTTAAGCTGGGACAGAAGACTGTCCCACTCGGCCTCATAGGCCCGTCGCGTGGGCAAGTTGGCATCCCGCACGGATTGCGGCACCTGCCCGAAAATACGCACATTCGCCGACGTATAATCGCTCACATCAAGAAGCGCGCGCAGATGCGCCCGGATCGCGGCGCGCAGTACCGTTTCGCCGTCGGTATCGGCTGGCAGATCGGTGATGGCGTCTCTCATGCTCGCGTGAACGACTCGAATCCCTGCATCAAGAACGGCCACGACGATCTCGTCCTTGGAACCGAAATGATAGTATATGCTACCCGCCTTGATCCCGGCGGCCTCGGCAATTTTTCGGAGCGAAACGGACCCGTAGCCTTGTTCGCGGAAAAGCCGCGCGGCAATGTCGAGCACCCCGTCCCGTCCGACTGCGCTGCGCGATGTCTCGTTGACTTTGCTTGCCGTGTTTTGTGCCATAGATCTTCGTTTCGCCCCAACGTCTAACTAACGACCGTTAGGTGAATAACGCAAGTGAGTCAATCGTCGTGATCGTGCCAGATTAGAGTTTGCGTGAAATTCCGCATGGGCGACCGCCATGAGGCCGCCCAGACATTAATGTGCTTGCCTGGACCCCGTCATCGGGTCCGGGCAAATGCCTTAGATCACGAAGCCGCCACCGCAGATGATGTGCTGGCCCGAGATGAAGTTCGATTCGGGTGAGCAGAACAGATAGACAGCACCAGCAGCCTCTTCTGGAGTACCGACCCGACCCAGCGGGATCATGCGCTCCATCTGGGACAGAAGATCAGGGTTGACGCCGACCTTGATCTCTTTTTCCTCGACCTTGATCGTGCTGTCACCGTCCGCGCTGCCCTCCGTCAGACGGGTGCGGATCGGGCCGAAGGCCACGGCATTGACGTTGACCTTGTAGCGGCCCCATTCCTTGGCCATCGTCCGGGTGACACCCAGTATGCCGGCCTTGGCGGCGGAATAGTTGATCTGCCCCGCGTTACCGCCAGTGCCGGCGATAGACGAAATGTTCACCACTTTGCGGAACACTTCCTTTCCGGCGGCGGCCTCTTCCTTGGCCTTGGCGCTGATTACCGGCTGGGCGGCGCGCAGGATCTTGAAGGGCGCGGTCATGTGAACGTCGATGATCGCCTGCCACTGCTCGTCGGTCATCTTCTGAACGACGCTGTCCCAGGTGTAGCCGGCGTTGTTCACGATGATGTCGAGTCCTCCGAAGCTGTCGACGCCCGTCTTGATGAACCGTTCGGCAAAACCGTCTTCGGTCACGCTGCCGGCGCAGACCACCGCTTCGCCGCCAGCGGCGCGGATAGCTTCAGCGGCTTCATTGGCCGGGTCGGCGTCCAGATCGTTGACCACTACCCGGGCCCCTTCCGAGGCCAGTTTGAGTGCGATTTCGCGGCCAATGCCTCGGCCCGAACCCGAGACCAGGGCAACACGCCCGTCGAGTTTTCCAGTCATATTAATTCCTCCCGAAAGGCGCTATCAGGCTTTCTCATAAAGTGTGGTGACACAGGCCCCACCGAGGCCCAGATTGTGCTGAAGTGCCAGGCGCGCGCCATCGACCTGGCGCGCATCAGCCTGCCCGCGCAACTGCTGGACAAGCTCGGTACATTGCGCAAGGCCGGTCGCCCCAAGAGGATGACCTTTGGACAACAAACCGCCCGACGGGTTGGTCACGTATTTTCCGCCATAGGTGTTGTCACCATCATCAACAAACTTCGCAGCTTCACCTCGGCCGCAAAGGCCAAGCGCCTCATAGGTGATGAGTTCGTTGTGGGCGAAACAGTCGTGCAGTTCGACCACATCCACGTCTTCGGGCCCGATGCCCGCAGCCTCGTAGACCTGATCGGCGGCGCGCTTGGCCATCGAAAAGCCGACCACCTCGCGCATATCATGGGCTTCGAAGGTTTCCGGACCGTCCGTTGTCATGGCCTGCGCCGCGATCCGAACCGAACTGTCCAGTCCGTGCTTGTCGGCGAATTCCTTGGAACAGATGATCGCGGCGGCTGCGCCACAGGTTGGCGGACAGGCCATAAGCTTGGTCATGACGCCGGGCCAGACCACCTGCGCAGCCATGACGTCTTCCGCCGTCACTTCCTGACGGAATAGGGCCACCGGATTCTTGGCCGCATGGCGGCTGGCCTTGGCGCGGATCTTGGCGAAGGTCTCAAGAGGCGTGCCGAACTCGTCCATATGCGCCTTGCCCGCACCGCCGAAGTACCGCAGTGCCAGTGGGATCTCCGAACTGCCAACCAGATCGTCGGTTTCTTCGTCGAAAGCCGCAAACGGGCTGACCCGATCATGATACATCGCGCCGATTGCGCCGGGTTGCATTTGTTCGAACCCAAGCGCCAGAGCACATTCCACCGCCCCGCTTTCCACGGCCTGACGCGCCAGGAACAGGGCAGACGACCCGGTCGAGCAATTGTTGTTCACATTCACAACTGGGATGCCGGTCATTCCGACATGGTACAAGGCGCGCTGTCCACAGGTGCTGTCGCCATAGACATAGCCCACATAGGCCTGTTGGACTTTTTCGTAGTCCAGACCCGCGTCGGCCAGAGCGGATCGGGTCGCCGCGGTTGCCATCACATCGTAGCTCTCGGATTTTCCCGGCTTCTGGAACGGGACCATCCCGACGCCGACGACATAGGCTTTGCCTGTCATTTCTCTCTCTCCCATGTTTCGTCCGGCTATTCTGAACGCGCTGCCAAACCAATTTCTACCATTTGTTAGAATTTAGATCCTAACCTTGGGAACTGTCAACATCTTCACGCCGTGACGTCGGGTGCTTGCGTTGGATTCTAACGTATGTTAGTTTTTCTTGACTGCGGGTTCTGGAAATCAATACATTTTAGGCCTTTGAATTCCGGCAAGACGGACGATGAACGTTTGTTGCTTGTTTCCTGAAACCAGCGACACCCAGACTACGAAAGGGAAAGAGAATGGCGTATTGTTATGAATTCAAGGGGTTTATACCTGTTGTTCCCGAGGATACGTATGTCCATCCTCAGGCCGTTCTGATCGGAAATGTCATCCTGGGTGATGGATGCTACATCGGACCCGGAGCAAGCCTGCGGGGCGATTTCGGCAGGATCGTGATCGGTGATGGCGCCAATGTGCAGGACAACTGCATCATCCATTCTTTTCCCGGCCGCGACGCAGTGGTGGAAACCGACGGTCATATCGGTCACGGCGCGATCCTGCACGGTTGCACTGTGGGCCGGAATGCTCTGGTCGGTATGAACGCCGTCATCATGGATGGCGTTGAGCTTGGGGCGGAATCAATCGTTGGCGCGCAGGCTTTTGTGCGAGGCGAAACCGTCATTCCGCCCCGTTCGATGGTGGTCGGATCTCCGGCAAAGGTGATCCGCGAGGTCAGCGAGAAAGAAGTCGCTTGGAAGACTCGCGGCACGGCGGAATACCGGCAACTCGCGCGTGACTGTCTGGTCGGATTGATGCCCGTCGAGCCGCTGAAGGTGGTCGAGGCCGACCGGCCCGAGATCGCCGCCTCTGACGTCGTCTCCATTCAGGAGGCGCGGCGGACGTCGTCCTGACCTGTCCGGTCTCGGGACGGATTTCTTCGGATTCCGAAAGCGCCAGATCGTAACGCCTTGATAGGGTACGGCACTCCGTAGCTCGGTGTGCCGTCCCTCGTACAGTTACAGCCGGAAGATCCCGTAGTGCGGATCATCGATCGGCGCGTTCAGCGAGGCGGAAATCGACATGCCAAGCGCATTGCGTGTGTCCGCCGGGTCAAGGATGCCATCGTCCCACAATTCCGAGGTCGAGGTATAGGCTTCGACATCTCGGCGGAATTTCTCCAGCACGGGATCACGGATCGCGGCGATTTCTTCCTCGCTCAGTTCTTTGCCTTCGCGCTGAAGCTGCCGGATCTTGACGTCGGCCATGGTATTGGCAGCCTGATCCGCACCCATCACGCCGATTTCGGCCTGCGGCCACATGAACAGCGTGCGTGCATCCCAGGCCCGTCCGCACATGCCGTAATTGCCTGCCCCGTAAGAGGCATTGGCGATCACGGTAAACTTCGGCACGACCGAGCCGCCCTGCGCCATCAGCATCTTGGCGCCGTCCTTGGCGATGCCGCGTTCTTCGTATTCGCGGCCCACCATATAGCCGGTGATGTTCTGGAAAAAGACCAGAGGCGTACGGTTCTGGTTGCACAGCTGAATGAAATGCGCCGCCTTGAGCGAGCTGTCGTTGAACAGCACCCCGTTGTTGGCAAGGATGCCGACCTTGTAGCCCCAGATATGGGCATAACCGCAAATCATCGTGGTGCCGTAGTCGGGCTGGTATTCGTGAAAGCGCGAACCGTCCACGACCCGGGCCAGAACCTCGCGCATGTCGAATTGGGTTTTCCGGTCCTTGGGAATGATCCCGTAAAGCTCCTTCGGCTCGTAGTAAGGCTCTTCATAGGAAGCAGTTTCGATGATCGTTTTCGGTGTGCGTTTCCATTGGCTGACAATCTCGCGCGCCAGTGAAAAGGCGTGCTGTTCGGTCGCGGCACGATAATCGCCGGTGCCCGAAACCGAGGTATGCATAACCGCCCCACCAAGTTCCTGAACACCGACCTCTTCGCCGGTGGCCGCCTTGACCAGCGGGGGACCGCCAAGGAAAATCGCCCCAGTGCCTTCGATGATGATGTTGTAATCGCTCAGCGTAGGTACATAGGCACCGCCTGCGGTGCAATGCCCGCCGACCACAGCAATCTGCGGGATATTGGCCTGACTCAGCTTGACCTGGTTGCGAAACACCCGCCCGCCCAGATAGCGGTCGGGAAAGACGCCATGTTGCAGCGGCAGGAAACCGCCGGCGCTGTCGCAGATATGGACGACCGGCAACCGGTTCTCCAGCGCGACATCCAGAAGGCGCACGACCTTTTTCACGGTATGCGGATACCAGGCACCGCCCTTGACGCTGGCGTCATTGGCATGAATAGCGACCTCGCGGCCCTGCACGATGCCAATGCCCGTAACCACGGCGGCACCCGGCACTGTTCCGTCATATTCGCGACAGGCTGCGAGGGTGGAGAATTCCAGAAACGGTGTGCCGGGGTCCAGCAGCAGTTTTAGCCGTTCGCGCACGCCCAGCTTGTTTTGCCGCTCAAGGCGGTCAATGTCGCGTTGCGGGCGTTCGAAACGCGCCGCGTGCTGGCGGGCGTGAAATTCCTTCAGCCGCTCGGACATGGCGGCATAATTTGCCTTGTAGTCGGCGGCGTTGGTATCGATCAGACTTTCAATCCTGCGCATTCTCACTTCTCCTCCGGGGCCAATTGGGCCAGGATATCTTTCAGCCCAAAACTGTCGCCTTCGGCGAATGGCATTTCGGCAACGACCCCGTCGCGTGGCGCCGTCAGTGTGGTTTCCAGCTTCATGCTTTCGATAACCAAAAGCGGCTGGCCTTCTTCAACTGTATCGCCGGGTTTGACCGCGACCGACACCACGACTCCGGGCATAGGCGCGACCAACCGATCATCGCTTGTGCCACCATCGCTTCCAGCCAGGCGCTCGGCGGGATCAACCCGCCCGACTTCGTAGGTGCGGCCGTTCATGTGCACAAAAGTTGCTTCCGGCCCCACGGCCAGTCGCAATTCGCGGACAACACCCTTAGCCCGCAACGTATAACCGCCCGGCAGGCCCGTCGGGTCCAATTGGCAGGCAACAGTACCATTGGGGGTATTAAGTACGAACCGGCTGCCATCATGGCCCAACCAACATTCAGTCTCTTCTCCGTCGATCTGAAAGATCCGTTGCATCAGTTTCTCCACCCGCCCATCTTGCGGTGCATTTCCGGTATTTGCATTACGTCGCTCACCAGCCGTTCGTCTGACAGGGCCGCCGCCGCCATCAGCAGGTCAGAGATATCTTCCCCCGGTGCAGTCAGCGTTTCGGATTGTTCAGCTAGGAAGCCGGTTGAAACATCGCCCGAGGCAAAATCTGGATGTGCAAGGATTGCATCTAGGTATCCGGTGTTGGTCGTCACCCCGAGAACCACATAGTTTTGCACCGCTTGCCGCGCACGGGCGATGGCCTCCACGCGGTCGCGGCCATGCACGATCAGCTTAGACAGCATCGGGTCGAAATCGGTGGTCACCTTGCCGCCGTCCAGAATGCCGCTGTCCACGCGCACGCCGGGGCCGGAGGGTTCATCCAGCAGCAGGAGATCCCCGATCGAGGGGCGGAAATCGGCCGTCGCGTCCTCGGCACAGATGCGTAGTTCGATTGAATGGCCAGTCTGCGGAATATTCGCCTGCGTCGCGCTCAGCCCCTCGCCTGCAGCGATGCGCAGTTGCTCGGCGACCAGATCGAAGCCAGTCACCAGTTCGGTCACCGGATGTTCGACCTGAAGGCGGGTGTTCATTTCGAGGAAGTAAAAGGCCCCGTCCTGCGCATAAATGAATTCGACGGTCCCTGCCCCGCGGTATTTGACGGCGCGGGCAATCCCCGCAGCGGTTTCACATATCTCGTCCCGCTGTTCTGGGGTCAGCGCCGGTGACGGCGTTTCTTCGATAATCTTCTGGAACCGGCGCTGGATCGAACATTCGCGTTCCCAGAAATGGACCACGTTGCCCTGCCCGTCACCCATCACCTGCACCTCGATATGGCGCGGACGTTCGATATAGCATTCGACGAACAGACGACCGTCGCCGAAATACCGCTGGCCTTCGCGGCGCGCGGTTGCGATTTCGGTCTCCAACGTGCTATCCTCGCGCACGACGCGCATGCCCTTCCCGCCGCCTCCGGCCGAGGGTTTGATGAGCAGCGGATAGCCAACGGCGCGGGCGCGTTCGACAAAACTCGCCGGATCGTCATCCTCGATCGCCGAGGGGGCAACCGGGAAGCCGTGCTCCTCGACAAAGGCGCGCGCACGGACCTTGTCGCCCATCAGGTCGATGGTCTCGGACGTCGGGCCGACAAATGTCACACCGGCCTCTTCCAGCGCCGCGACGAAGGCCGCATTCTCGGACAAAAAGCCATAGCCGGGATGCACCGCGTCGGCGCCGATTTTCTTTGCAGCCTCGACAATCTGCGGAATATCGAGATAGGCGGCCACAGGCGTTGGCCCTTCGATCATCACAATCTCGTCTGCGATCAGGTGGGCCGGCCCCTCTTGTTCAGCGACGTGGCTCAACACAGCCGTCGCAAGGCCGCGGGCCTTGGCGGTGCGTAACACGCGCGCCGCGATTTCACCCCGATTGGCGACCAGGAGTTTTGAAATGGTCATGGTATTGTCCTTTTAGTTCCGGTCCGAGGCGTTCAGCCCGTCGCGCGCGGCCAGATCGACCGGCACAGGAATTTCAATATCAAGCAGCATCTGCGCAAACCCTTTGCCTTGCGGATCGATGCGGACCGAGGCGATGCCGCCCCCGCCCAGCGATTCATGCAGCAGGAAGTTCAGCGAATGGCTTCCGGGCAGGTCGAACCGCTCGACCTTGCCTTCGCAGACATGGGAGAAATAGTCTTTCACCACCTCTTCGCTGAGAGCCGAGCGGATATATGGCAGGTAGTCCGGCTTGCGCGCAAGGATGCCGATATTGGCGATATCCCCCTTGTCGCCTGAGCGTCCCCAAGCCAGATCGACGAGGCGCACCTTGATCGCGTCCGGACCGGGCGCGCGGCTATCTGCCGGCGGCGCGGCAGGCGGATCAAGGTGGACTGGACTGGTGGCCACGGCGACGGGCACATCCTTGCCGTCGACCTCGACTGCGACGGGGGTGTCGGCCTTGTTCTGCAGGAAGGAGAACAGACGGACCACCGGCTGTACCTTTGGCCGTCCGACGAAGAACCCGGTCAGACCCTGCGCGGTCGAAATCGCCATGGGCGCGATTTCTCCGGCAAAGATGTTCAGCGCGGTGCGATCGTCATGGACCGCGCCGATCTTGAGCACCACTTCGCGGGTCTGGGCGCGCGCATTTGCGCCATAAGTGGACTCGGCGCCCAGCACTTCGACGCTGACCTGCCGGAAATCGCCCATGTTGCGATCGCGGAAAATCCGGCGACAGCGGGTCAGGATCGCCTCGGCCACGCGTTCGGCCTTGGCGGGTGCATCAATCGCGGCCAGTGTCAGGGTAGAGACCGCGCGCCAGCCATCTGCATGGGTCGCCGACACCTTGTAGCTGTCGGTGCGCCCGAGACCCTTGCCGCCCTTGACCAGCACCCGATCGGGTCCGACCTGTTCCAGGTTGACCCCGGACCAGTCGCAGATCACGTCGGGCAACAGGTAAGCGCGCGGATCACCGATTTCATAGAGCATCTGCTCTCCGACCGATCCGGGCACGACCAGCCCGCCGGTGTCAGGCGTCTTGGTCATGACGAAACTGCCGTCTTCCGACACCTCGACGATGGGCATCCCCATATTGTCCCAACCCGGCACGTCCTGCCAGTCGGTAAAGTTGCCGCCCGTTCCCTGGGGGCCGCATTCGATCAGGTGACCCGCCAGCGATCCCTGGCTCAGCTTGTCCCAGTCGTCATCGCCCCAGCCGTATTCGTGCATCAGGGGGCCAAGCGCGACCGCGCTGTCGGCGCAGCGCCCCGTGATTACGATGTCGGCCCCGGCATCCAGCGCGGCCGCGATGGGGCGGGCACCCAGATAGGCGTTCATGCTCCAGATGTCGCCCGGAAACTCGACACCCGAGAACATTTCCGTCTGACCGCTTTTGCGAATTTCGTCGGCCTTCGGCAACAGGTCATCGCCCAGCACGACTCCGATGGACAAATCGATCCCGGCTTCGGCAGCGGCCTTGGCAAGCGCGTCGCGGCAGCCGCGCGGGTTCACGCCCCCGGCATTGGCAACGACCTTGATCCCCTTGGCCTTGATGTCCGGCAACCAGGGTGCCAGCGCCTTGACGAAATCCGGCGCATAGCCCGACTCGGGTGTCTTGGCGCGGGCACGCGCCATCAGCGACATTGTCACCTCGGCCAGATAGTCGAACACTAGATAGTTGATCTCGCCCTTAGAGACCAGTTGACCGATCGCTTCAGGCGTATCGCCCCAAAATCCCGATGCGCATCCAATGCGCAGTTTTCGATCTGACATATGCTTCTCCTCCCCGCTTGATCAGCGGCCTGTCCATTCAGGTTTGCGTTTCGCAATGAAGGCATCAAAGCCCTCGCGCGCATCTTCTGTCTGTGCAACGCGGGGCAATAGCGTTTCTGCAAACCGCATTTGCTGCGGATAGGTCATGTCCTCCATCGCATGACAGGCGTATTTTCCCAGCCGGATCGCGCTCGGCGACTGCGCAGCAATCTGGGCAACCAGTTCTGCAACTTTGTCGTCCAACCCCGCGGCATCGGTCACATAGTTGACCAGATTGAATTGCAGGGCTTCCTCGGCCGTCAGAGGGACGCCGGTGATGAACATCTCCATCAACCTGCGTCGGGGGAGCACGCGCATCATGGGTGGTACGATCGTCATGGGAAACAAACCCACCTTCACTTCCGGCGTTCCGATGCGGGCGTGGTCCGCCATCACAGCCAGATCGCAGGCACAGATAATGCCCGCCCCTGCCCCCATCGCGACGCCGTTGACACGCGCGATCGTCGGCTTTCGGCAGGCCTGTATCGTTTCGAACAACCTTCCGGCGAAATGATCAGGATCGGCCGGATCCTGAACGAACGGACCACCGTCCGCACCCGCCTTGATGTCGCCGCCGGCGCAGAAGGCGCGATCTCCCTCGCCGGTCAGAACGATCACACGGCAATCGCTGTCCTTCTCGGCAGCATATATGGCGGCCATGATCCCGTCTGCGACTTCACGGTTTAGGGCATTTCGATTCTCAGGACGTCGAATCGTGATACGAACTTCGTCGCCACGCATCTGCGATTGAACAACGCTCTCACCCATTTCCGAAGCTCCCCCAAAATAGTTTGTGCGCCGTGCCTTCTAACGTCAGGTCGCAAAAAGCTTGGCTTGATCTATTTTCTAACATGTGTTTGATTTTGGTCAACGCCACAAACGACATTTCTCGGGAGGATGATATGACGACTCAAAGTGAGGCTATCGCGGCTGACCTGGAAGCCATCAGGGCAAACTATTCGTTGACCGACGAGCAACGCCAGATTGTCGATCACGTGGATCGTGTGTCGCGCGAGGTACTGCACCCGTTGCAGGCGCGCATGGACGAGGAAGAATGGTGGCCCGAAGACCTGTTCAAGCAAATGGGTGAGCTGGGCCTGCTGGGAATCACCGCTCCCGAGGAGCTGGGCGGATCGGGACAAGATGAATTCACCCAGGCGCTGGTGTCCGAGGTGATCTCGAAATGGAACCCGGCTGTGGGGTTGTCGCATGGCGCGCATGACAACCTGTGCCTGAACAACCTGCTGCGCAACGGGTCCGAAGAGCAGGTAAAGAAATACGTACCGGGCCTTTGCTCGGGCGAGCTTGTCGGTGCTCTGGGTCTGACCGAACCGGGTGCGGGATCCGATGCGCTTGGGTCCATGGCGACCACCGCGCGCCGTGACGGTGATGACTACGTCATCAACGGCTCGAAGATCTACATCACCAACGGCCCGATTGCCGACGTGATTCTGCTTTACGCAAAGACCGACAAATCGAAGGGCGCCAAGGGCATTTCCGCCTTCATCATTGAGACCGACAATCCCGGCTTCAAGGTGGCGCAAAAGCTCGATAAAATGGGCTTCCGAGGCTCTCCGACCGGAGAGTTGGTGTTCGAAGATTGCCGCGTGCCCGCATCCGCCATGGTGGGTGAGGAAAACACCGGCGTTTCGGTGGTAATGAGCGGGCTGGATCTGGAGCGTGCTATGGTTGCCTCAGTCTGCGTTGGCATGGCCGAACGCGCGCTGGAACTGGGTCTGGAATACGCCAAAATTCGCGAACAGTTCGGCAAGCCGATCGCAAGTTTCCAGATGATGCAGTCGAAACTGGCCGAGATCTACATCGAGGTCGAGACGGCGCGCGCCTTCGGGTATCGAGCGCTGGCCGCCTGTACGGGCCTGCCAAAAGGGGCCGGAGGCCGCGGCGAAATTCACAAACTGACTGCGGCGGCCTGTCTGTACGCCGGCGAGGCATTCAACAAGGCGGTGACCGAAGCCTGCCATATCCATGGTGGCTCTGGCTACATGCAGGACACCGAGATCAACCGGTTGTTCCGCGCCAACAAGTTGTTGGAAATCGGCGCGGGCACAAGCGAAGTCCGCAAGATCATCATTGCCGAAGAACTTCTGCGCGCCTGAGGGGGGGACGAAACCATGAACAAGCAACTTCGCAACGACACCGCTTTGCCAACACATTTCATGACGGAGGAGCAACAGGCTCTGGCCGATCAGGCCGGCAAGTTCTTCATGTCCGAGTTTCACCATCTGAATGCGGAAATGGACGACACTGATGACCTGCCGCCTTCGGTCTTTCCCAAGCTTGGCGAGATGGGCTATCTGGGCCTGAACGTGCCGCCTGAATTCGGCGGTGCGGGGCTGGATTTTACCTCGGCCTGTATCATCACCGAACAGCTTTCGCGGTCCTCTGCCGCCATCGGGCTAACCCATGTGGCCCACGACAACTTGTGCGTCAACAACATCTATCGCAACGCCAGTGACGACCTGCGCCGCAAGTATCTGCCGGGCCTTTGCGACGGCACGCTGATCGGCGCCCTGGGTCTGACCGAACCCGGCGCGGGGTCTGACGCGCTCGGTTCGATGCGGACCACGGCCAAAAAGGATGGAGACGACTACATCCTGAACGGTTCCAAGATCTACATCACCAACGGACCGATTGCCGATCTGGTCCTGGTCTATGCCAAGACCTCGCCGGAAAAAGGGGCCAAGGGAATTTCCGCCTTCATCGTTGAAACCGACACGCCAGGTTTCAAGGTTGCCCAGAAGCTCAACAAGATGGGCTTCCGTGGCTCGCCCACCGGGGAACTGGTGTTCGAAGATTGCCGCGTTCCGGCCAAGAATATGGTCGGCAAACTGGATGGCGGCGTTGCCGTGACGATGTCCGGGCTGGATCTGGAACGTGCCATCGTCTGCTTCAACGCAATGGGCATTGCGCAGCGGGCGCTGGATATTTCCATCGACTACGCCAAGACACGGCAGCAATTCGGCAAGCCGATCGCCAGTTTCCAGATGGTGCAGGCGATGCTGGCCGACATGTACACCCAGATCGAGGCGGCGCGCAGCCTGTCCTTGCGTACCGCGGCCATGTGTGAGGGCCTTGAAGAGGGCGAAGGCGGGCGTGGCGAGATCCACAAGCTCACCGCTGCGGCAATCTACAAGGCCGCCGAGGCGACATCCTTCGTGCTGGACAAGGCCGTCCAGATTCACGGCGGTTCGGGCTATATGCGCGATACCGAAGTGAACCGGCTCTACCGTACCGGTCGCGTGCTCGAGGTCGGCGCGGGCACCCAGGAGGTGCGCAAGCTCATCATCTCTGGCGAACTTCTGAAAAACTAAGGGGTCGAAACATGAGCGAAGAAAAATCAAGGCGCTACGCGCCGGATCTCATGGCGGGACAGGTTGCCCTGGTCACGGGATCCGGATCAGGTATGGGCCGGGCGACAGCGCTTGAAATGGCCTCCTGCGGGGCCAGACTTGCGCTGTTTGCACGCCGGGAAGAGCCGCTGGAGGAAACCGCCGAGATGATCCGGGCAGCGGGGGGCGAGGCGTTTGTCGTGCCCGGCGATACCCGTGACGAGGACAGCATCGAAACCGCGATGGAACGGATCAAGGACCATTACGGTCAGCTCGATGTTCTGGTGAACAATGCGGGCGGCCAGTACATCGCTGCCGCCCGCGATATCACCAACAAGGGCTTCGAGGCCGTGATCCGCAACAACCTGATCGGGTCATGGCAGATGACCCGCGCCGTTGCCGATCACTTCATGTATGACAACGGCGGATCGGTCGTGTTTGTCACCGCCATTTCAGCGCGCACCGCACTCACCGGCTTTACGCACACCGTCGCCGCCCGCGCTGGCGTGACCGGCATGATGAAGACACTGGCCGCCGAATGGGGCGAATACGGGATCCGTCTGAACTGTGTTGCGCCGGGCACGATCAAGACCGATGCGCTTGGCCGCTACCCCATTTCACCGGAACAGTGGAAGAAGCTTAACCGCTCGGTCCTGAACCGGATGGGTATGGCCGAGGACATTGCCGGGACAATCATCTTCCTGGCGTCCGATCTGGGGAATTTCATCACCGGCGAAGATATCTATGTGGACGGTGGGGAAACCCTGCATATGGGCCACGATGCCCGCGACATGATCAATCCCGACATGTTCGAAAAACGCGAACGCGGAGATGGAAAGAATGAGTAAGCAACCCGTCCTTTTGGACATTTGCGACAGGATCGCCACGGTCACGCTGAACGATCCCGAGCGTCGCAACCCGATCACCGGTAATGAAATGATCGCCGCCCTTCTGGACACATTCGCCAAGGTGCAGGCAGACCCGCAGGTCAGCGTCATGATCCTGACCGGCGCCGACCCGGCCTTTTGTGCCGGCGGCGACATCAAGGAGATGAACGACCCCGACAGCATCTTTCGCAAGGAGCCGCTTGCGGCGGCGCAGAGCTATGTCGATGGGGTGCAGCGCCTGCCACAGGCGCTCTATAACCTGGATGTTCCGACGATCGCCGCGGTCAACGGACCCGCGGTCGGCGCGGGGTGCGACCTGACCATGATGTGCGACATGCGCATCGCATCGGAGAAAGCAAAGTTCGGCGAGGTATTTCTGAATCTCGGGATTATTCCGGGCGATGCAGGCAGCTGGTTCCTGTTGCGTCGTCTGGGCCACCAGAAGGCCGCCGATCTGACCTTCTCGGGGCGCATGGTCGAGGCCGAAGAGGCACTGGAGCTTGGCATGGTGCTTGAACTTGTGCCCCATGAAAAATTGATGGAACGGGCCCGCGAACGGGCCGCCGTGATCGCCGCGAAACCACCGCGCGCGGTGCGAATCGCCAAGCGTCTGATGCGCAATGCCGAACGAATGGATCTACCAGATTTCCTGAATTCCGCGGCGGCCTATCAGGCACTCATGCATCAGACCGAAGACCACCACGAGGCGGTTGCTGCTTTCATCGAGAAACGAAAACCCAACTTCACTGGGCGTTAAAGGAAAGATCGCATGTCTGACATCACCAAAAAGAAGATGGAGGAAATCGCGCAAATGTGGAATGCGCGCGGCAAGGGTCTGATTACGCATATGGCGCTTGAGATCGAAGAGGTTTCGAGCGAAGGTGTTCGGGTTCGGATGCCGTTTAATCCGGATTTTTGCGTCGATGCGGACCAGACCCTGCTTCATGGCGGTATCCTGACGGCTCTCCTGGACAGTGTCTTCGGACTGGCAAACTTTGTGGCAATCGATGGCGTCAGCACCATGGCCACTCTCGACCTCAGAGTTGATTACCTGCGCCCCGCCTATTCGCGCGCGGATGTCATCGTTCGCGCGCATTGTTTTCGGAAGACCCGCCATATTGCCTTCAATTCCGGCAGCGTCTGGTTCGAGGGCCATGAGGATGCTGAAATTGCCCGTGGAACCGCCTCGTTTGCTTTGACGCGCGGCGGCACTGACCTGTTTGATGCGATGACTAAAGGAAAAACCTCGTGATGGATGTGCAAACTGCCAATGCCAATGTATCCAGGGTGCCGTTCTTCCGATTTCTCAATTTTGAGATCCGAAGCTTGGACAACCTTCATGCCGAGGCTGAAATGACCTTTGATGACCGCCATATCGGTAACCCTGTCATGGAGTACTACCATGGCGGAATCATCGCGAGTTTCATGGAAGCCACGGCCGCGATCGCGGTACAGCCCGACTTCGCGGATGTCCCGGCCAAGCCGATTAACCTGACCGTCGATTACCTCCGACCTGGCGTGAAGGGGCCGCTTTTTGCCCGCGCCAATGTGACGCGCAAGGGCAAGCGGATGGCGAGCGTCAGCGTGATCACCTGGCAGACGGACCGGGAAAAGGCGGTTGCGGAAGGGCTGTATCACTTCCTTCTGGTCTGACCACTGCGACTGCTTTCAGGGCGTGCCTTGTCCTGTAGACGGGGCGGTTTCCCGGTTGCAAATTCCTTCCAGCAGAAGCTTGATGAGCATACCGGAGAACTCAGGCAGTGAGAGATACCCTTCCACTCCTGCCTTGTTCGGGTCGAACCACTCTACCGTCCAGTTCAAGGCACCCAACATCACCTGGCGCAAAGGAACGATCTTGATATCCGACCTTATCGCACCGTCTTGCTGCGCTTCGCGAAGGATCATGTCCCAAAGTCGCCCGTAGTCGTGGCGAATGCCTCGGTGCCTTTCCCGAAAGTGGTTGGGCAGCATCCCATAACTTCTGATGTTCGCTGAGGTGAACTCGCTTGCCTTAAAGAGAAAATCCAGATGCGTCCAGATTGCGGTTGCTATTCTGGTGTGATGATCGCATGGGGAATCGAACTTCTGAACGGCTGCACTGACACCGGATAGCAGATCGCTTAACCCTTCGTTGAGTACCTCGTCCACGATCGCTTCCTTGGATTTGAAATGGTAGTAGACGCTACCCGCCTTCATGTCCGCTTCGTCAGCGATCTTCCGCAGCGTTGTCGCCTTGTAGCCATTGTCCCTCAGAACGCGCGCCGCCACTCGCAGGATCTCTGCGCGGGTCTTCGCGGCCTTGCCGTTGGTATCAAGGATATTGACGGGAGCGGCGGGGGTCAGCTTCAGACCTTCTGTTTCAGCTCTGCGATCCAAACACATACCGTCAAGTATCAGCTTGCTCATACGTTCAGCGAGGATGTGCACCGGATACTTTTCGACATCGTACCATTCCACGGTCCAGTTCATGGCACTCAGGATGAACTGGCGGATCACAGTAATGGATATGTCACTTCGAAGGTGACCGTTACGTTTTGCTTCATTCAGGAAACTGCCCCAGGCCCCTGCATAAGAGGCACGCAACTCACGGTGAGGCGCGCGGGTTTCATCCGACAACATCGGATAGTTCCGGATATTGGCCGAGGTGAAATCGCTCTCAGTCAACAGGTAGGTCAGGTGTGTTTCGATCAGCAATGCGAAGGTCTTGCGGAAATCCTCCGGGTTCTTCTTTGCAACCCGAACAATTTCTCGGACCTCCTCGTAGAGCTGACGGACACCAAGTTCGAGAACCTCGCTCAGAATCTGGTCCTTGGATTGAAAATGGTAGTATATGCTGCCGGCCTCAACGCCTGCTTCCTGCGCGATGTCGCGCATCGTCGTCGCGTAATAGCTTTCGTACCGAAAAAGTCGAGCGGCCGCCGAGAGAATGGCTTCACGTGTCCTCTCTGACTTGCTCAGATCTTCATTCACTGTGTTGGTTGCGTCAGTTCTTATTGCCATTCAATGTCGATACTCGTTGGCCACAAAGCTGTCCATTGCATTAAATCTAACAAATGTTAGAATGCACCAAAGAACGTCTCGAATCAAGTTCTTTACCAAGGTATAGCGGAAGAGGAGGACCTCCATATGCGAGGGTTGAGTGGGAAACGGGTCATCGTGACCGGCGGCGGCAGCGGCATCGGTCGCGCGGTTTGTGGACGGTTCGGCGAAGAAGGTGCCGAAGTCGCCGTTTTCGATCTGAACAAGGATGGGGCGGAAGAAACTGTCCGACTGATCGCCGAGGCTGGCGGAAAGGCGCAGGCCTTCAAGGTAGACATCACCGACCGCACCCAGATCGACACGGCGGTGACCGAGTTCGAGGCCGGAGGTCCGATCGACGTGCTGGTGAACAACGCCGGCTGGGACGAAAGTAGGCTGTTCCTCGACACCGATGCCGAACTTTGGAAGAAGGTCATCGACATCAACCTCTATGGCCCGCTGAACATGCACCACGCGGTGCTGCCGGGCATGGTAAAGAACGGCGGCGGCCGTGTGGTGAATATCGCGTCCGACGCGGGTCGTGTCGGATCATCGGGCGAGGCCGTCTATTCGGCCTGCAAGGGCGGCATCATTTCCTTTACAAAGACCGTAGCTCGAGAACTAGCGCGCAAGGGGGTTCAGTTGAACGCTGTCGCGCCCGGCCCCACGGACACACCTTTGTTCGCCGAATTCGCGCAAGGTGAAGCTGGCGAAAAGATTGCCGAGGGTCTCAAGCGGGCGATCCCGATGAAGCGCCTGGGGCAACCTTCCGACTATCCCGGCATCATCTGTTTTCTTTCATCCGACGACGCAGGGTTCATCACAGGCCAAGTAATTTCGGTTTCAGGCGGCTTGTCGATGCACGGCTAGTCGTTGGTCGCAGCCCTTGTCACAGGGCGCTGCTGCCAAGAGATACCTCCCCTACTGGCCGCGCCTTATGTGCGGCCCTTTTTCATTGTAGAAAGGTGAAGAATGTTTCGGCCAGACTCTGACATTCAACGTTCGAGCACGCTGACCGCTTTTCTGAAGGACTGCGGTATCGACAGCTACAAGGATCTCGCCCGCCGCGCCAATGAGGAGCCGGACCGGTTCTGGAGTCGGATCATTGACCATGCTGGTATTCGGTTCAGCAAGCCGCACACGGTGCTGCGGGATATTTCCGACGGGCCTGAATCGATCAAATGGGCCGTCGGAGGCACTTTGAATCTTACGGAAACCTGTCTTGATGCCCGAATTGCCGATGGCCGAGGCGAAAAGGTCGCGATCGACTGGGTCGGTGAAGACGGAAGTCGCCGCCGCTGGACCTATTCCGAACTTGCTGCCGAAGCCTCCCGCGTCGCCTCTGCCCTTGCCGTCCGCGGGGTGCGGCCGGGTCAGGCGGTGGGCATCTATATGCCGATGATCCCCGAAATCGAGGCCGCGCTTTTGGGTATTGCCCGACTGGGCGCGGTCGCGGTACCGCTGTTTTCCGGCTTTGCGCCCCATGCCATCATCTCGCGCCTAAACGATTCCGGTGCCGTGGCGGTGCTGACAGCGGATGCCACACCCCGGCGAGGCAAGCCGGTCTGGATGGAGGCGGCGCTTGCCGAAGCCCTGACCGAGGTGCCTTCGGTGCACACCGTGGTCAGCCTGCGACGGTTCGGCGGCGCGGCGGCCGATCCGGCCCGCGATCTCGACTGGACCGAAACCGTGGGCCCCGCCAGTCCGGAGTTTACCGCCGTTCCGGTCAAGGTCGAAGATCCCTTCCTTATCGCCTATACATCGGGCACCACCGGGCGGCCAAAAGGCGTCGTGCATACCCATTTGGGGGTGCAGGCCAAGGCCACGGCCGATTTCCTGCTTTGCCTAGACATGAAACAGGATGACCGGCACCTGTGGATGACCGACATGGGATGGGTCATGGGACCGCTCACCCTTTTGTCGGTGCTGCTATCGGGTTCAACGCTGGTGCTCGCGGAGGGCGCACCTTCGATGCCCGGCGATCCGTTCAGACTTTTGCGTCTTGCGTCCGAGATGGAGGTCACGCATCTCGGCGTGGCTCCGACCCTGGTACGGCAGTTCATGACGCAGGAGGCCGGTCCTCTGTCTAACTACGACTTGTCGCCTGTGCGCATCGTCGCCTCGACCGGTGAACCCTGGACCGACGACGCCTGGCTCTGGCAACTGGACCACATCTGCTGCCGCCGCGCGGTGCCGCTGAACATTTCGGGCGGGACCGAGTTGTTCGGCGCGATCCTGACCTCGACCGTGCTGCATGAAATCAAGCCCGGCGGATTTTCCGCCCAGGCATTGGGTGTCGGGGCCAAGGTGCTGCGCGAGGACGGCAGCGAAGCCGCGCCGGGCGAAGTGGGCGAACTGGTCGTTACCCAGCCGCCTCTGGGGCTGACCCCGGCCATTTGGGGCGACCGGGATCGCTATCTTGAGACCTATTGGTCCACCTACCCCGGCCTCTGGCGGCACGGTGACTGGGTGCGCTGCGATCCGGACGGGACATGGTTTATCCTGGGCCGGTCGGACGACACGCTGAACCTCGCCGGTAAACGGATCGGCCCGCCCGAGATCGAGGCGGCCCTGACTGAGAGCGGAGAGGTGGTGGATGCCGCCGCCATCGCGGCACCTGACGACATCAAGGGTGTGGCCGTCGTCTGCGTCTGTGTGGCGGCACCGGATGTGTCGCCGGACGCGGACCTCGTGGACCGGCTCAAGGATCGGGTCGGAGAGATCGTCTCGAAACCCTTCCGCCCGCGCGAGATCCACTTCGTCGAGGCGCTGCCCAAGACGCGTAGCATGAAAACCATGCGCCGGATAGTGCGCGCCGCCTTTCTCGGTGAAGATCCGGGCGATCTGTCGTCGATCAGCAACCCGGAAACCATTCAACCCATCGCAGACCTGCAAAAGGAAAAGCCATGATCACTGTTTTCGGAGCCACGGGCACCACCGGCGCGCCTCTTGTCGATACGCTTTTGGCAAAGGGCGCAACCGTGCGCACTGTCACCAGCGACCCCTCCAAGCTCGACGCGCTCAAGGCCAAGGGATGCGATGCGGTCGCCGCGGATTTCACCGATCCCGCCGTGCTGGCGCGGGCCTGTGACGGGGCAGAAAAGATATACCTGGTCACGCCTGCCCATCTGGACATGCGCCAGTGGAAGGCGAACGTGATCAAGGCAGCCAAGGCGGCGGGCGTGCGCCATGTTGTCGTGGCGACCGGGCTTGGCGCCTCGCCCAAGGCGGGGCTGACCTTCGGCAAATGGCATTCCGAAACCCAGGAACTCTTGAAGCAAAGCGGCCTTGACTGGACCTTCGTTCAGCCGACCTATTTCATGCAGAACCTGCTGTGGCAGGCCGGCAACATTGCGAAGGACGCGGTGTACTACGATGATCTGGGCGGCCCCGTGGCCTGGATCGACGCCCGCGACATCGCGGATGTCGCCGCCGAGGCGCTGACCGCTCCGGGGTACGAAGGCAAGGCTCTTGGTTTGACCGGGCCCGAAGCCCTTGCCGCAGAAGATATTGCCGCCCTCCTGTCCGAGGTGGCAGGCCGGACTGTCACCTGTGCCCCCCTGTCGGCCGAGGATGCGAAAGCGGGCATGGTGGCCGGTGGGATGCAGGATGAGGTCGCCGGAGCCATGGTCGAACTGGCCTCCCTCGCGCCCAAGGGCTACCTTGCCGGCATCGAGACAACGGTCAGCGACGTGTTGGGCCGCCCGGCCCGTCGATTTGCTGGTTTCGTCGCCGAGAACCGGGATGCATTCGTGCAGTGACCTAGCGGCGCCGCCGCTCTATCTCGAGCTGGTGCCGCCTCTGGAAGCGGTCACACAGATCGATCACCTTTTCATGTTCCGCGATGCCGGTGTGCTTAGCCGTCGTGGAAGCGGGCGGTTCGCAACTGACCTCTTTACCCTTTCGATAACCTGCGACGACAGCGACGGGGCACGCGTTTCGCTGGCAGAACCGCGCCCTTGTTTCACGCCCCGCCCAAGGCCATTCCAGGGTGTCGTGGCCGGGCTGCGACTGTCGTCACGACCGCAGCGATTGACGGACTGCAAAGTGCTGGACATGCTGGCCTTGGAACTGGGCCGCGTACAGACCGAGGAGGATGACCTGCCTGCGCTTGTCGCGGTGCTTGACGGCCTCGCGAAAGGCCTGCGCTTTGCCGCGCCACCCGGAGCGTACAGCGACCGGACCGAACGTCGAAAGGTGCGGGCGGAAACCGGCGTGTCGCGGCGGAGGCTTGCGGCCTCGCGACGCTTTCGTCAGGCTCTCGGGCAGCTTGCGTCACAGACCCTGCCGCTGAGCGATCTGGCGCTGGACGCCGGATATTACGATCAATCTCATTTGTCCGCCGCTTGCCGGACCTTTGCCGGCAAACCGCCCGGCGCGTTGCGCGCTCAGTCCGCAACGATTCGATTTGGCCTTTCGCTACAAGATGCGCGCCTCAAAGACCGTCTAAGAGTGGTCATCAATGAATGAAATCGAAGAGGAAGACCCGCCATGACGCGATTCGAACCGAAAAACGCCGACTATGACGCAAGCGTGCATGACAGTTTCAACCGCCAGCACGTGATGCATACTTTGGGGATCAGCATTGCCGAGTTGTCGCCCGGCCGCATTGTTCTGGAAATGGCACATCAGGATACGCTGACCCAGCAGCATGGTTTTTTACATGCCGGAATCGTTTCGACCGCGCTCGACAGCGCCTGCGGATACGCGGCCGTTTTGACAGCCGAATTCAAGATCAATCTGCTCAACCCGGCGGACGGCGAACAGTTTCGCTTCGTCGCTGACGTGGTGAAGCCGGGAAGGACTCTGACCATCTGCGAAGCGCGTGCCTATGCCGTGAAGGGCGAGGATGAGAAGCTGGTCGCAACGATGACCGGAACGCTTATGGCGCTTGTGGGACGAACCGGCGTGATGGGCTGACGACCGGGCTGGGGCGCAAATCAATCCGCGAGCCGGGCTTCTAGGACATGCCGCTGGACCTTTCCGCTGGTCGATCTGGGAAAATCCTCGAACGCGATAAAAAGAAACTCGCGCGGCCGTTTGTAGCCTGTAAGGTTGTCACGGCACAAATTCATCAGCGCTTCGGCATCCGGCCCGTCCTTGCTGCAGGCGACAAAGGCCACCGGACTTTCGCCCCATTTCACGTCGAATGCCCGTACTACCGCGGCATCAACCACACCGGGATGAGATAGAAGGACACGCTCGATCTCCGCAGGATAGACGTTCTCGCCGCCGGTCTTAATCAAGTATTTGGCCCGGTCCACAAAATCGATGGTGCGGTCCGCATTGCGCCGGAACAAGTCACCCATGTGGAAAAAGCCGTTGCGAAAGTCGCGGGCGTTGGCGTCGTCGGCGTTCCAGTACCCTGAAAACATTGTCGGACCCCGCACAGCCATTTCGCCCGGCGTCCCATCCGGCACTACGTGGTCGTCGGGATCGACCAGCCGAACCTCGCAAAATGCGCTGATGCGCTTGGAAAGCCGGTCCGGGGTAACACCCGGCGCAATCAGATCGGCGGTCCCCGGCGGCAGGCCGGTTTCAGTTGCGCCGAAAGAATTCAGATAGGGCGTGTCCAGAAGGGCTGTCAGTTCCGCGATCTGATGCGGCGGCACCAGATCGGCCATGGCGCCGCAAACCTTGATCCCCTTCACGGGCAAAGGGTTGGCGCGTCGTTCTGCGATAAAGGCGTCCAGCGCACCGGGCATCATCACGAACCAGCCGATCCGGTAGCGCGACAACGCTTCGTTGATCACTGCAGGCTGCAATCCGTCCACCATCACCACGGTCCCGCCCCGCAAGATCGTTGCCAGCGCATGATCGGTGGAGGCCATGTGGAACATCGGTGCCCAGGCGATGAACCCGTCACCGGGATCCAGCGCCAGTTGTGCCGCAAATGCCATGGATCGGGCGATATGCGCGCGGTGGCTGATGAGCGCCCCCTTGGGCAGGCCCGTAGTCCCCGAGGTATAAAGAATCGTCAGACCGGCCTCTGGATCGTCGACTATGGTTCCGATGCGCGGGTCCGGCTGGACCCCGGCAATGGCCGTTTCCAGGTCTGGCCCGACGGTCAGACAGGGTGTCGCCGCGACGGCCCGATACGCTTCTGAAAGATCCGGTTCGACAACCGCGAGCACCGGCGCGACCAGATCGATGCAGTGCCGCAGTTCATCGCGGGCGAGCCGCCAGTTCAGGCAAGCGACAATCGCGCCGATTCCTGCCGCTGCCAGTTCGACCTCCAGGTATTCTGAGCGGTTGTGCGACAGGATCGCGATCCTGTCGCCGGGCGCCACGCCTCGTGCCAGAAAGACAGCCGCCAGACGATCGACCCGCCCCAGCAATTCGCCGTAGGTCAGTCTCTTGCTGCCGTCCTCGATGGCCAGATCACCCGCGCAGTCCTGTGCGCGGGTTCGAAAGATCGAATACAGATCAGCGCGCCCTGCACGGACGACGTCGGTCAGCATGGTATCCTCACTTGCCAGGGTTTCGGTTCAGAGACTTTGCGCCAGACGCACCCCTTCATCAATGGCGCGCAGAGCATCAAGTTCGGCGGCCTCCTTTGCCCCGCCGATCATCGTAACCGTGACGCCGCGCGCGGCAAGCTCTTCTGCCAGGGCGCGTTCCGGCTCCTGGCCGGTGCATAGCACAATCGTATCGGCCGAGATGATCATTGGGCTTTCGTCCGTGAGGATATGCAGCCCCGCGTCGTCGATGCGGTCATAGGTCACCCCGCCCATCGCCTCGACCCCGTGTTTGCGCAGCGCGTTGCGCAGGATCCACCCTGTTGAAACTCCAAGCCCCGCGCCGGGTTTTGCTGCCTTGCGCTGAAGCATAACGACTTTGCGTCGCGACGGTTTCGGTGCCAATGGATCGCCAGCCAGGGCGCCCGGGGTGGCAAACTCGGGGTCCACGCCCCATGTTTCGCAAAAGGCGTCTGTGTTGGCGGCCTCGGCGGGTTCGGTCACCAGGAACTCGGCCACATCATGGCCAATGCCCCCTGCCCCCATCACCACGACACGGTCGCCCGCCTCGCGGTCACCGGACAGGATTTCCGCATAAGTCGCGACACTGGGATGGTCGATACCCGGCAGGTCGGGAACGCGGGGCGTGACCCCCGTGGCGATGACCACATGGTCGAAGCCGTCAAGATCGCTCATGTCTGCCCGCTGCCCCAGCCGCTGTTTGACCCCGTGCTTCTTCAGCAGACCGGCATAATACCGCAGGGTTTCGTCGAATTCGTCCTTGCCCGGCGCCGCGCGGGCCAGATTCAGCTGACCGCCCAGCTTGCCTTGCGCTTCGAACAGCGTGACATCGTGGCCCAGCCGCGCGGCCTCGGCCGCCGTGGCCAGGCCTGCCGCGCCACCGCCGACGACAGCCACTTTCTTTGGCGCGTCGGTTAGCGTGTCCCGGAATTCCGTTTCACGCCCAGCCCTTGGATTAACCAGGCATCCGACAGGCCGGTCCGAAAAGATGAAATCCAGACAGGCCTGGTTGCAGGCGATGCAGGTGTTGATTTCGTCAGCGCGGCCCTCGCGCGCCTTTTTCACGAAATGCGAATCGGCCAGAAACGGGCGCGCCATCGAGATCATGTCTGCATCGCCAGAGGCAAGGATGTCTTCGGCAAGCTCGGGTGTGTTGATTCGGTTCGAGGCGACCACCGGAATCGATACCGCCGCTTTCACGTTGGCCGCTGCCTTGCGCCAAGCACCGCGCGGCACCGGATAGGCAATCGTCGGCACGCGGGCCTCGTGCCAACCGATGCCGGTGTTCAGAATATCCGCGCCTGCGGTCTCGATCTTGCAGGCCAGTGCGGCAATTTCATCGGCTGGCGCGCCGCCTTCGACCAGATCGGCCGCCGAAATCCGATAGATGACAAGGAACTCCGGCCCGCAGCGTTCACGCACCGCGCGCACAATCTCGACCGGAAAACGGTGTCGGTTCTCGGCGCTTCCGCCCCAGTCGTCTTCACGTTTGTTGGTATGGGTCACGGTAAATTCGTTAATCAGGTATCCCTCGGACCCCATGATTTCGACGCCATCGAAGCCCGCAGCCTGCGCATTGGCGGCGGCCGCAGCAAAATCCTCGATGGTACGGAGAATATCGGCTTCGGTCATTTGACGCGGAACGAAACGGTTGATCGGAGCACGGATCGGCGAAGGGGCCACACAACCTTCGATTTTTGCATAGCGCCCGGCGTGGAGGAGTTGCGCGCAGATCAGGCTGCCTTCGGCCTGCACCGCCTCGCAGATCGGGCGCAGGCTGCGCGCCTCTTCCGGGTCGTCGATTCGCGGACCTTCGGGATCGAATATGCCCTCGGCATTGGGGGAAAACCCGCCGGTCACCAGAATCGCCGCCTCCCCCCGCGCCCGCTCAGAGTAAAAAGCGATCTGTTTGGCTATGCCGTCAGGCTCGGTTTCCAACCGCGTGTGCATCGACCCCATGATGACACGGTTTCGCAATGTATGCTGGCCTGCGCGGATCGGCGAGAGCATGGTCCCGAAGCTCTCCGTTGGCATATTTTCCATTGTGGGCATCCTCCTCAAAACTATACTTGATCTGTATTCTAACATTTGTTAGATTTTTGGAAAGAAGATTTTCGCTCATGGGGAGGAGCACCGATGCAATTCCAGCCTACAGACGAACAAAAAGCGTTTCGCGAAACCGCGAACCGCTTCGCAACTGAAAAGCTTGCGCCCACATATCAGGAGCGCGCAAGCGGCCATACCTTCGATCGTGCGCTAATCAGGGAGATGGGCGCACTGGGCCTGATTGGGGCCGATCTGCCCGAAGAATTCGGCGGACTGGGTGAAAGCTCTGTCACGTCAGGGATGATCGTCGAAGAGATCGCCTATGCCGATTTCAATGCAAGTTACGTGCAGCTTCTGGGCTCTCTCATGGGCGGAATGGTGGCCAAACACGCCTCCCGCGACATCGCGTCGGAATGGGTGCCCAAGGTTGTTTCGGGTGATGCCGTCATTGGTCTGGGTCTGACAGAGCCGCGCGGCGGATCGGACGCGGCGAACCTGATCCTCAAGGCCGAGAAATCCGGAAACGGTTGGCGGCTGAACGGTGAAAAGACATCCATGAGTTTTGCCAGTCAGGCCGATGCGGCGGTCGTCTTTGCCCGCACCGGCGATCCTAACGGTGGCTCACGCGGGGTCAGCGCCTTTTTTGTCGATCTGAACCAGGACGGCATCAAGCGCACGCATTTTGACGACATCGGCACCAAGCCCGTCGGGCGTGGGTCGGTGTTCTTTGACGACGTCTTCGTGCCGGCCGAAAACATGATGGCCGAACAGGATCGCGCCTTCGGAACGATCATGGCCGGGTTTGATTATTCGCGCGCACTGATCGGGCTGGAGTGCCTGGGTGCCGCGCAAGCGTCTGTGAATGAAACCTGGGCCTACGTTCAGGAACGCGAAGCCTTCGGGGCCCCGATCGTGCAGTATCAGGGCGTCAGTTTCCCGCTGGCCGAAGCTGAGACCCAACTGACCATGATGCGCCAGCTTTGCTATTACACGCTGGACCTGCGTGACCGCGGCCTGCCGCATACGTCCGAGGCGGCGATGTGCAAGTGGTACCTGCCCAAAACCGCCTGCGAGATCCTGCACCAGTGCCTGATCCTGCACGGGCATTACGGCTATACGACCGACCTGCCTCACCACCAGCGCTACAACGATGTGCTCGGCCTGCAGATCGGTGACGGCACAGCGCAAATCCAGAAGCTGGTGATTGCCCGCGAGAAGGTCGGACGGATGGCGCTGCAGTATGACAAGAAGGCGACGGGAGCACAGAAATGAACGATCCCATCATCGTCACGACCGAGGGCAACACCGGCATCATCGAGCTGGCCCGCCCCGAGAAATTCAATTGCCTATCACTTGACGTGCATGAGCGCATATCTGCCGCGCGTTCGGAATTCGAGGCGAACCCGGATATCCGGGCGATCCTCATCCGGGCGCGGGGCAAGCACTTTTGCACAGGCGCCGATCTGGTGGAAGTGAAAGGTAAATTGAACGATCCCGCCGCGCTGGATCACTTCATCGCCTTTGGCATGGACAACCTGCGTGCGCTCGAAACCTCCTCCCTCCCTGTCGTGGTGGCAGTGCAGGGGTTGTGTCTGGCCGGCGGGATCGAACTGATGTTGGCATGCGATGTGTGTTTCGCCGCCGAAACCGCTCAGTTCGGCGATCAGCATGCGCAATTCGGACTGATTCCCGGTTGGGGCGGCTCACAACGGCTAACGCGGTTGATGGGGCAGCGCCGGGCGCTCGACCTGATGTTCTCAGCCCGCTGGCTTGCGGCAGGAGAGGCCAAAGATGCCGGTCTGGTCAACTATATCGTGCCGGATGCGGAGTTGCATCAGACCGCGTTGGAATACTGTCAGAAAATCGCCACCCGCTCGCGTCCGGGTATCGCCGAGATGAAGCGACTTGCGCGGGAAGGCGCGGACCTGGGCATCGACCAGCAGATGCGGCTTGAGCTGGATGCCGCCGTACGCGCGTTGCCCGGTGATGACGTCACCGAAGGGCTCGACGCGTTCGAGAACCGGCGCACCCCTGAATTCAAGGCTTGAGGACGAAACATGGAATTCACTTTGAACGACGAACAGCGCCAGATTTACGAATACGGCGGCCAGTTGGCGCAGAAATACGACAATGCATATTGGCTGGACCACGCCCGCAAGCATGAATTCCCGCAGGAGATGTTCAAACAGATTGCTGATGACGGCTTTCTGGGCATCATGGTGCCCGAGGAATACGGCGGCGCCGGCCTTGGCATGACCGAAATGGCCCTGTTCATGGAAGGCACCGCCAATCACGGCATTCCGCTTCTGATGATGGTGGTCGGGCCGACCATGTCGCTGGCCCACATCGCCAGCCACGGGAGCGAATTCCACAAGAAGGAACTGCTGCCGGCCGCCTGCCGTGGTGATATCCAGTTCTGTTTCGCGATCACCGAACCGGGGGCCGGATCCAACACGATGAAGGCCACCACGCTGGCCAAGCGCCGGGGCAACCGGTTCAGCCTGTCGGGCGAAAAGACCTTTATCACCGGCGCCGAGGTATCGGACTATTGTCTGGTGGTAGCACGCACCAAGCCCCACACCGAAGTCAGCCGCAAGACCGACGGCTTCACGCTCTTTGCGGTGGACCTGAAGAAAAAGGGTGTCGACAAGCAGCGGGTGAAGATCTCGATCCCCCTGCCCGAAGAACAGTGGACCCTGTTCTTTGACGAGGTCGATCTGGGCCCCGAGGACGTTGTCGGCGAGGTTGACGAAGGGTTCTCGATTCTGTTCGACAGTCTCAACCCCGAACGCATCATCCTGGCCGCTTTGTGCTGCGGCATCGGCCGCTTCGCGCTGAACAAGGGGGTGGCCTATGCCTCCGAGCGCAATGTCTTCGATCAGCCCATCGGCGCGCATCAGGGCGTGCAGCACCCGATGGCCAAGGCGCACACAGCGGTCGAGATGGCCAGCCTGATGACCCGACGCGCGGCCTGGGAATTCGACAACAAGCTGCCCGCGGGGGCCTCGTCGAATATGGCCAAGTATGCCGCCGCCGAAGCCGGGATCGAGGCCGTGGATGCCGCGCTGCAGGCGCATGGCGGATCGGGCTTTACCGAGGATACGGGACTATACGAGATGTATCCGCTTGTACGCCTGCTGCGCACGGCACCCGTGAATCGCGAACTGTGCCTCAGCTTCATCGGCGAAAAGGTCATGGGTCTGCCGCGGTCTTATTGATCGCGCTGGCCGACAGGGAGGACGACATGCAATTTGGAATGCGCTTCCGGCGGGAGGATGCCGCCGACAAGGTAAACGATCGTTTCTGGCACGAAATCGAGGGCACGGCGCTCGAAGAGGTGCGCCGCATTCAGGAAGAGCGACTGCGTGCGCAGATGGCCTATCTCAAGACGAACTCCACCTTCTATCAGGAGAAGTTCGCCGAGGCCGGCGTGGAGTTCGACGATATTCGCACCATCGAAGACCTACAGAAGCTGCCCTATACCTACAAGACCGAGATCCGCGAAAGCCTGTCCGCCGAGCCGCCGTTCGGCAAACACCGCGCCGCGCCGATGGCGGACATCATTCAGATGCAAGCCTCATCGGGGACAACCGGCAGTCCGTCCTATGTGGCGCTGACCGAAGCGGATACCGAAATGTGGCACGAGATGACAGCGCGATGCTTCTTTGCCAATGGCGTGCGTCCCGGCGACATGGTGCTGCACGCGTTTTCGCTGGCCAAGGGCTTTGTCGGCGGCATCCCCGTGATGCAGGGATTGCAATACATGGGCACGATCGATGTGCCGGTGGGCGCGGATGGCGGTGCGGAACGGCTGCTGCGCGCTTGCGCCGACACGCGTCCGCGCTGCATCGTCGGCGCACCGAATTTCGTTCTGCACCTGGCTGAAAAAGCGCCAGAGGTGCTGGGATGCAAGGCCAGTGAGCTGGGCGTGGAACAGGTGATCGTCGGCGGAGAGCCCGGTGGTGGCATCCCGGCAATTCGCGCCAAGATCGAAGCGGCCTGGGGTGCAAAATGCACTGAAATGCTGGGCGGCACCGATCTGGGTGTGACCTACTGGGCCGAATGCGACGCCCAGTCGGGGATGCATATGGTCAACATGGACTATATCATCACCGAGCTGCTGGATCCCGAAAGCGGAGAAATCATCCCTTGGGAAAAAGGCGCCGAAGGCGAGATGATCTATACCGCGCTCGGCCGTCAGGCTAGCCCGGTGGTGCGGTTCCGGTCAGGTGATTATATTGAGGTCATCGACACCGAATGCTCCTGCGGGCGGACCGGCCCCAAGATCCGGTGCACAGGCCGGACCGACGACATGCTGATCGTGCGCGGTGCCAATGTTTTCCCGTCGGCCATCAACAGCGTCATCACCGAAATGGTGCCGGACACCAACGGCGTCATGCGCATCGTGGCCGATTTCAAAGGCCATACCACGCAGGGCGCGCTGACGGTGATCGTCGAGCGCGGTCCCGGTCGCGACGCTGCGGATGACGACGCCCTCAAGAAGAAAATCGAACAGCGGCTGCGCGACGCGCTCGTCTTCAAGGCCGACGTCCATCTGGTGGCGGCTGACACTTTTGAAAAACCCGGCGCCGCCAAGGTTGCCTTTGTTCTGAGAGAATACCCCGAGCTGCCATGACAAAAATGAAATCCCTACTCGATACCGGGTCCGATGACTTCCGGCAAAACGATACACAGTATCGCGACAAAGTCGGCGAGCTGCATACCCTTCGGCTTCTGCAACGCATTGGCGGTCCCGAAAAGGCACGGGACCGACACGTGAAGAAGGGCAAGATCCTGCCGCGGGAACGGATCGAGCGGCTGATCGACCCGGGCACCCCCTTTCTGGAAGTCGGGGAGCTTGCCGGGCTGAACAAATATGATGGCGTGCCACCGGGTGGCGGCATCATCACCGGCATCGGTGTGATCGAGGGCCGCCAGTGCATGATCATCGCCAATGACGCTACCGTTAAGGGCGGCACCTATTTCGGCATGACCTCGCGCAAGCACGTGCGCGCCCAGAAGATTGCCTGGAAGAACCGTCTTCCGGTTATCACGCTGGTGGATTCCGGCGGTGCCTTCCTGCCGGATCAGGAAAACATTTTCCCCGATGAGGGGCAGTTCGGATCGATCTTTCACCAGCAGATCGGCATGTCCGGTGACGGGGTGCCGCAGATCGCTGTCGTCATGGGGCCTTGCACCGCTGGCGGTGCCTATATCCCGGCGCTCTGCGATGAGGTGGTGATCGTGCGTGGCCAGGGCTTCATGTATCTTGGCGGGCCGGAACTGACCTTTGCTGCCACCGGCGAAAAGGTGGATGCCGAAGAACTGGGCGGCGGCAAGATGCACTCGTCCGTGTCGGGTGTGACCGACCATCTTGCCGAGGATGACGCCCACGCGCTGGCCATCACCCGCGAGATCGTCAGCCATCTGGGCGAAAAACCCCTGCCCCGCAAGACGCCCAAGACGCCGCGCGCGCCCGCCTATCCGGTCGAGGAAATCTACGGCATCGTCAGCCGCGACCCCAAGGTGCCAACCGACAACCGCGAGATTGTCGCACGGCTTGTGGATGACAGCGATTTCCACGAGTTCAAGCCGCTTTACGGCGACACGATCATGACCGGCTGGGGCCGCATCCACGGCCACGAAGTGGGCATTCTCGCCAATACCGGCGTGCTGTTCGTCGAGGCCGCGTTGAAGGCGACGCATTTCATCAACCTCTGCGTCCAGCGCGATATTCCGCTGCTGTTTCTGGCGGATGTGAACGGCTTCATGGTTGGCCGCGAGGTCGAACAGATGGGCATCGCCAAGGCGGGTGCCAAGATGATCACGGCCATGTCTTCGGCCCGGGTGCCAAAGTTTACCATCATCACCGGCGGCTCTTACGGGGCGGGATACCTGGCAATGCTGGGCCGCCCATTCCAGCCGGACGCAATGTTCGCCTGGCCAACAGGACGGTCCGCAATCATGGGGCCGGAACAGGCCGCCAGCGTGCTCGCGCAGGTCCGCGCACAGATCAACGAACGCGAAGGCAAAAGCTGGACCCCCGAAGAGGAGGAAGCCTTCAAGGCGCCCATCCGCAAGGAATACGAGGATTTTCAAGGTGCTTACAATTTTGCCTCTAACCTCTGGATCGACAGCGTGATCGAGCCTTGTGAAACCCGCGATGTCATGGCGCTCATGCTGGATGTGACCTCGCGCAGACCCAAGGCCGAAACCAATTTCGGCGTGTTCAGGATGTGAGGAGCGTATCATGAAAATCAAGACGCTTCTGATCGCCAATCGCGGCGAAATTGCCTGCCGGATCGCGCGTACCGCGCGGGGCAGCGGTATCACCCCTGTTGGCGTGCATTCCGAAGCCGACGCCAATGCCCTGCACGTCCGCGAGATCGGGCAATCAGTCTGCATCGGCGCCGGACCGGCGTCCGAGAGCTATCTGAAGATCGACGCGGTGGTTGCCGCCGCGAAATCGGTCGGCGCGGATGCGATCCACCCCGGTTATGGCTTTCTGGCCGAGAACTCCGATTTTGCCCGTGCGGTCGAGGCCGCCGGCATGATCTTCATGGGGCCAACGCCGGACACGCTTGACCGTTTCGGCGACAAGGCCAGCGCCAAGGAGGCCGCCGTGACCGCCAGCGTTCCGGTTATTTCGGGCGCTGAAGGCGCGCGGTCCGATCCCCAAGAGATCGCCGATGAAGTCCGCGCAATGGGCCTGCCCGTTCTGCTCAAGGCCGTCGGCGGCGGTGGCGGGCGCGGCCAGCGGCTTGTCACCGATGAGGCCACGCTTGTGGAAGACATCGAAGGCGCCCTTCGCGAGGCGAAATCCACCTTTGGCTCCGAAGGGCTGTTGCTGGAACGTTTCCTGCCAGAAGCGCGCCATGTCGAAGTGCAGATCGCGGGTGATGGCAAGGGGCACGTGGTGCACCTGTTCGAACGTGATTGCACGCTTCAGCGCCGTCACCAGAAGGTCATCGAAGAAGCTCCGGCTTGGGGACTGCCGCGCACGCTTCTGGACGACATCGCGCATGACGCGGTGCGCCTGGGTGAAACGCTTGACTATCGCGGCCTCGGCACGGTGGAGTTTCTGGTTGCAGGGGACGAGTATTTCTTTCTCGAGGTGAACCCCCGCATTCAGGTGGAGCACCCCGTCACCGAGGCGATCACCGGGCTGGACCTTGTTGCGCTTCACCTGCGCATTGCAGAAGGCGCGGGCCTTGGCCTGATGCAAGATGACCTCAAGATCAATGGCCACGCGGTCGAGGCGCGGCTTTACGCCGAAGACCCGGCGATGCAGTTCGCCCCCTCAACCGGCACCTTGACCACGCTCAGCCTGCCGGAAGGTTTGCGCATCGACAGCGGTGTCGAAGAAGGCGACGCAGTGACGCCCTTCTATGATCCGATGATCGCCAAACTGATTGTGCATGCGCCGGACCGGGAAACCGCCTTGGCGCGGCTGGCGACAGCCTTGGATCACGTCGCAGTTGAGGGTGTGCAAACCAACCGCGCCTTTTTGAAAGCACTGGCGCGCAATCCCGAATTCGAACAGATGCAGGTTCATACGCGCTGGATCGACGGCAGGCTTGACGCACTGACGTCCCCCCCCGCCCTTGCGCGCCCCGAGTTGTGGAAAGCGGCCGCTGCCGTTCTCTTCGTGGCGTCCGACCGGCGTGACCCATGCGCGGACCCTTGGACCAATCTTTCCACGTTCACTGGCTGGCGGCTTGGCCTGGGCGGTGACCCGCTTGAAGCGGGACAGCGCGTAACATTGACCGACACGACCGGTGCATCCGAAGAACTGCGCGTCGGCCCTGTAAAATCCGGGGACCGATACGCCGTGATCGCAGAAGACGGCACCAGGATCATCCTCGCCGTGCGTGAAATTTCGCCCGGTAGCTGGCGCGTCGCGGAAGGTGAGTCCATCTTTGTGCTCGCCGCGCGCCGCCACGCTGGCGTGATCGAAATGGACACGCCCGAAGGCCGCCTTGTTTTCCGTCCAGCAGCCCCGCTTGACTTTGCGGGCGGCGATGCGGCGGCAGATCGGTCTGTGGCCTCGCCGCTGACCGGCATGATTGTCGAGGTCAAGGTTGCAGACGGGCAGACCGTGGCCGAAGGCGATGTGCTCGCGGTCATGGAATCCATGAAACTTGAAATCTCGATCCGCGCCACCGCAGCGGGGATCGCCAGCAACATATCCGTCTCGAATGGGGACATGGTCGATCGCGGCCGGGTCATCGCCGAGATTCTACCATCCGAGGAGTGATGAAATGAACGACTTTCCCAAATTTGTCGAATTTCGTGAAGAAGGCCCGCGTGAGGGATTTCAGATCGAAAAAAAGATCTATCCGATCGAAGAACGGATCGAACTGATCGACATGCTCAGCGAAACCGGTCTGAAGCGCATTCAGGTCGGTAGCTTTGTCAGCCCGAAATATGTGCCGCAGATGGCAGACACCGGGGAGTTGTTCCAGCGTATCAAGCGCAAGCCGGGCGTGAATTACACGTCGCTGTGGCTGAACGACAAAGGGTTTCGCAAGGCCCTGACGGCGCATGAGGTCGATATCGACCCGCGTCTGCTGTTCTATCCATCCGAGGCATTTGCCCAATCGAACAACAATTGTTCGTCCGCAGACATGCGGGAAAAACAACGCGACTGGGTTCGTCTTTACACGGAAGAGGGATATACGGTCGACGCCGCCTATGTGATGACGGCCTTTGGCTGCAACCTCGAAGGCCCCATCCCGCAAGAACGCATTCTGGACGATTTCCGCTTCATTCTTCAGCTTTGCGAAGAAGAGGACATCCCTGTGCCAATCCTTGTGATCGCCGACACCATGGGCTGGGGGAATCCCGAGGCGGTCAAACGAATGGTCGGCGCACTGCGCGAAATGTCGCCCGAGGCGCGCATCGGCATGCACATCCACGACACGCGGGGGCTTGGGATCGCCAATCTGCATGCCGCCCTGTCGATGGGCGTGGACATGTTCGAAAGCTCGGTCGCCGGTCTTGGCGGCTGTCCTTTCGCGGGCCACGGCCACGCCCGCGCCGCAGGCAATGTCTGCACCGAGGATGCGGTGTTCCTGTGTCACGAGCTCGGCATCGAAACCGGCATTGATCTGGACAAGCTGATTGCGGCGGCGGGTAAGGCGGAAGAGATCATCGGCGTACCGCTCATGGGCCGGGTCATGCATACCGGCGGCCTGGACAAGTATCGCAAGGCAAGCTGAGGGAGAATGAAGATGACAAAGGCACTTGATGGAAAGGTGGTTCTGGTCACCGGGGCCGGCGGTGGGATCGGGCGTGATATCGCCTTGATGGCAGCCTCCGAAGGCGCTGCCGTTGTGGTCAATGATCTGGGCGCATCTCTGAAAGGCAAAGGCCAGACAGAAACCGCAGCGCAGAAGGTCGTCGAAGAAATCAAGGCCGCAGGGGGCAACGCGATCGCTGATGGCGGCAACGTCACCGATCCCGACGCCGCGCGCGCCATGATCGAGACCGGTGTCAAGGAATTCGGCCGTATCGACGCGGTGGTGAACAACGCCGGCATCCTGCGTGACGGGTTCTTCCACAAGATGACATACGAGGATTTCGACGCGGTGGTGAAGGTCCACCTGTACGGCGCCTTCAATACCAGCCGCGCGGCTGCCGACTATTTCCGAGAACAGGAGGGCGGCGCGCTGGTGCACATGACTTCGACCTCGGGGCTGATCGGCAACTTTGCCCAAGCGAATTACTCCGCCGCCAAGCTGGGCATCGCTGCCTTTTCGAAATCGGTCGCGCTGGATCTCAAGCGCTGGAACGTGCGTTCGAACTGCATCGCGCCCTTCGCCTGGAGCCGGATGATCTCGTCTATCAAGACAGACACCCCGGAACAGGTGGCGCGTGTCGAGAAGATCAAGGAAATGACACCGGCCAAGGTCGCGCCAATGGCCTGTTTTCTGATGAGCGACCGCGCGGCTGACGTGTCCGGTCAAATCTTTGCGGTTCGCAAAAACGAGATCTTCCTGTTCAACCAGCCCCGCCCCGTGCGGTCGGTCCATTCCGGTGATGGCTGGACCGCCGATGAAATCGCCGAGCGCGCCATTCCCGCGCTCAAATCACAGTTCACGCCGCTCGAGGTTTCGGCGGATGTCTTTTCGTGGGATCCGGTCTAATGGGAAAACGCAAAGAAAAAATAAGCTCCGATATTGCCTGGAGCACCTCTGACAAGATCAGCGTGCGTGGCCTCGACCTGCCGAACGAGATCCTCGGGCACATGAACCTCGGCGATCTGGCGTTCCTGCAGTTGACGGGACGGAAAGCCACGCCCGAGGAAAGCCGGGTGTTCAACGCCATCGTCATTACCCTTGTCGAACATGGCATCACGCCTTCGGCTCTGGCGGCGCGGATGACTTACATGGGTGCGCCGGAATCGCTTCAGGCGGCCGTTGCGGCCGGGCTGTGTGGGCTTGGCACCGTCTTTGTCGGTTCGATGGAGGGTGCCTCGAAATTGCTTTACGAGGCGCTGCCGCAGGAAAAACTCGGCACCGGCGTCGATCTGGATGCGCTTGCCGTCGAAACAGTTGAAAAATTCCGCGCCCGCAAGGCCATCGTGCCGGGGCTTGGCCATCCGGTGCACAAGCCTGTCGATCCGCGCACGCCGCGCCTGTTCCAGATCGCCGCCGAAAACGGAAAATCCGGTGAATACATCGCGTTGATCCAGAAAATTCAGGCCGTCGCCGAAGAAAAATCGGGCAAGATGCTGCCGATCAACGCCACCGGGGCGATCGGTGCAATCTGCTGTGAATTCGGCTTCCCCTGGAAGATCGTGCGCGGCTTTGGCGTCATGGCGCGTGCCATCGGTCTGGTCGGTCATATCCTCGAAGAGAGCGAAAACCCGATTTCCTATGAGCTGTGGCAGCGCGCCGAACAGGAAATTCTTGAAACGTCGGGACCAGGAGCGAAGTAGCCAATGCAGACGTCAGCCCCAGACACTCACACCGATCTGCGCGACGCCTTGCGCGCACTTTGCGCGCAGTTTCCGCCAGAATATCATCGCAAGTTCGGCGAAAACGAAACCTACCCCGAGGAATTCGTCGATGCGCTGACCCGCGAGGGCTG
Organism: Heliomarina baculiformis; assembly: GCF_019966545.1. Taxonomy (GTDB): domain Bacteria; phylum Pseudomonadota; class Alphaproteobacteria; order Rhodobacterales; family Rhodobacteraceae; genus Heliomarina; species Heliomarina baculiformis. The sequence goes on from NZ_JAIMIC010000010.1 coordinate 42,797, forward strand.
GCTCGCGGCGATGATCCCCGAGGAATACGGTGGCTCGGGACTGGGGTTGACGGAAGCCTCGATCATCATGGAAGAGGTGAACCGCTGCGGTGGCAACGCGGGTCATTGCCACGGGCAGATGTATAATATGGGCACGCTGCTGCGGCACGGTTCGGATGAGCAAAAGCAGAAATACCTGCCCAGTATTGCCAGCGGCGAGTTGCGCCTACAATCCATGGCCGTGACCGAACCGACAACCGGAACTGACACCACCAAACTGAAGACCACCGCGGTCAAGAAGGGTGACCAGTATGAGATCAATGGCCAGAAGGTCTGGATCAGCCGCATCCAGCATTCTGACCTGATGATCCTTCTGGCACGCACCACGCCTCTGAACGAGGTCAAGAAAAAGTCGCAGGGCCTGTCGATCTTTATGGTCGATCTGAAAGAGGCAATCGGCAACGGCATGGAGGTCCGCCCCATCGCCAATATGCCCGGCCACGAAACCAATGAAGTGTTTTTCGACAACCTGGAAATCCCCGCTGAAAACCTGATCGGGACCGAAGGGCGCGGGTTTTACCATATTCTTGACGGGCTGAACGCCGAACGGACCCTGATTGCAGCGGAATGTATCGGTGATGGATACTGGTTCGTTGACAAGGCCCGCGCCTATGCCGGCGACCGCGTGGTCTTCGACCGTCCCATCGGCCAGAACCAGGGCGTGCAATTCCCCATTGCCAGGTCCTATGTGAACATCGAGGCCGCCAATCTGATGCGCTTTGAGGCCTGCAGACGTTTCGATGCCGGGCTGGATTGTGGGGCGCAGGCGAATATGGCCAAGCTGCTGGCTTCGGAAGCCAGCTGGGAAGCGGCCAATGCCTGCATCCAGACCCATGGCGGCTTCGGTTTCGCGCGGGAATACGATGTCGAGCGCAAGTTCCGCGAGGCCCGACTGTATCAGGTCGCTCCGATCTCGACCAACCTGATCCTGTCCTATGTCGGTGAGCATATCCTGGGTATGCCGCGATCCTTCTGAGGCCGCGACCATGAGAGAGATCGACCTAGACGCGCTGGCGCCCTGGCTGGGACGCACCGAAACCAGGAAAGATGTTCTGACGCAGGGGCTGATCAACAAATTCCGTGCCACGTTTGGCCCACATCTTTGGGAGGGAGCGGGCGATGTGCCGCTGGGCATCCACTGGTGCTTGACGCTTGATACCGCGCCGAAGACCTCTCTGTCAGAAGATGGCCATGCCGCAAGGGGCGGGTTTCTTCCGCCTGTTCCCCTACCGGCCCGCATGTGGGCTGGTGGCGATGTTACGCATGTTGCGCCGCTGACGATCGGTGAAACCTTCACCCGCCGCTCAGTGATCGGGGATATATCGGCCAAGCAGGGCCGCAGCGGAGCGTTGGTCTTTGTGACCGTCGAACACGAGTATTTCAGCGGCAACCGGCTTTGTATCCGGGAACAGCAGTCGATTGTCTTTCGTGAGATCGCCGCGCCGCGCCCGGTGAAGAGGGCACTCGCAGCGGCCGACCCCGCCACGCTCAGATCGAGCCTTACACCGGATCCGGTGCTGCTGTTTCGCTATTCCGCGCTGACGTTCAACGCCCATCGCATTCACTATGACCACATCTACACGACCGAAACCGAAGCCTATCCCGGGCTCGTTGTGCATGGCCCTTTACAGGCAACGCTGCTTCTGAACCTGGCGGCGGATGCGTTGAATACGTCCCCCCACCGGTTTTCTTTCCGCGGACTCGCACCGCTGACCCTGCCCTGCGAATTGCAATTGCACAATGAAGGGACCGAAACCTCCGGGACAGTCTGGTGTCAGGATCAAAACGGTCTACGCAGTTTTTCTGCCAAGTATTCCGAGATCTGAATAGTTCTGTAGGGGAAATGGATTCCGGTGTTGATATAGTTTTCTAACATATGTTAGATTGTGTGGGGAGATTTGGTAGATAGACCAGGCAAACCTTTGAATAAAGAGGTGGGTGGAGAAACGATGCGAGGAAAACTCGTTCTCAACGGACAACCGTACGGTCAGGCTGTGCGCGACTCCATGACGTGTCGGGAAAAGGCACGGGCTGCATCATGACTACGAATGGCGGGATCGTCTCATCGCCGCTTGCGGTGCGTGGTGCAACTTTGAAATTTGGCGGTGTGACGGCGCTCGACGATGTGAGCATCTCTGTAAACGACGATGAATTGCTTGCGATCATCGGCCCGAACGGTGCCGGAAAAACATCACTTCTGAACGTTACTGCGGGCTTCTACCGTCCACAGAAAGGCCGTGTCGAATTGTCTGGTCAGGACGTAACCGGCCTGCGTGTTGACCAGATCGCCCGGCGCGGTTTGGCGCGGACGTTTCAGGGCACCCATCTTTTTGCCGGGCAGACCGTGGTGGAAAACATCATGATCGGCCGTCACATGCTGATGAAATCGAATGTGATCCAGGCTTTTTTCCAATTCGGTCCCGTGATGCGCGAGGAATCGGAACATCGCGAAGCCGCCGAAGAGATCATCGACTTTCTGGAGATCGAGGCAATCCGCAATCGGCCCGTGGGCACGTTGGGGTACGGACTGCGAAAGCGTGTCGATCTGGGCCGTGCATTGGCGCAGGAACCGTCGATCCTGCTGATGGATGAACCGATGGCAGGCATGAACTCGGAAGAGAAAGAAGACCTCGCGCGCTTCATTCTCGATGTGCGCGAAGCGCGCAAGATCCCAGTGGTTCTGGTCGAGCACGACATGGGCGTGGTTATGGACCTTGCCGACCGGATTGTGGTGTTGGATTTCGGGCGGGTGATCGCCGAAGGCACCCCGGAAGAAATCCAGAAGGACCCGGCTGTGATCAAGGCATATCTAGGGTAGCGGGATGGTCAAACAAAGAACAGCAATGGTCTATTCAGATCCGGCAGTGACACATAGCGAAACCTTGCCACAGGTGTTGCTCGCGCGTGCAACCTCCTCGCCGAACGACCTCGCCGAACGCCACAAGCGCCTTGGCATCTGGCGTGAATTCACCTGGGCCGATGTGCTTGACAGGGTCCGCGCCCTGGCGCTTGGGTTGGAGAACCTGGGCCTGTCGGCGGGCGAATCCGTCATGATGATCGGCGAAAACGAACCCGAACATTTCTGGGCTGAATACGCCGTCCAGTCATTGGGCGGCAAAGTCCTGTCCGTCTATCCGGATCAGAACGCCGAAGAGATTCTGTATCTGGCCGAAGATTCGCAAACGCGGATTTTTCTGGCGCAGGATCAGGAGCAGGTCGATAAATGCATCGAGATCGCGGGCAAGTATTCAGGGGCCCTGGCGATCGTTTACTGGGATGATTCCGGCCTCTGGGGCTATGATCATCCTCTGTTGCATTCCTTTGAAAGTGTGAGCGTGGCAGGATGTCAGATCCACGCCAAGGAGCCTGCCAGATTTGAAGAACACGTCAAACGCGGGCGGGCGGACGATACCGTCTTGCTGTCCTATACCTCCGGGACCACAGGAAAACCCAAGGGCGTTGTCATCAGCCATCGCTACCTGTTCGACAACTGCTCGCGGGTGATGGGGGCAATCGAAATCGCGCCAGGCACGGAATACCTGACCTACATTTCCCCCGCCTGGGTCACGGAACAGATTTTCGGTCTGTCGATCGGTTTGATCGCGCCCATGGTCGTAAATTTCCCCGAAGGCCCCGAAGACGTGCTGACCAACATTCGCGAACTGGCGGTTGACGCGCTGGTGTTCAGCCCGCGCCAGTGGGAGAACCTCGCTTCTATCGTCCAGGCCCGGATGTTGGGTGCGGGCAAGTTCCGCAATGCGATGTACAATTGGGGTATGAAAGTCGGTCGCAACGTTTATGTCGAGCTGCTGGAAGGGCGCAGCCCCAGCCTTGCCGCACGCCTGCAGCTTCCCTTTGCCGAGGCGCTGGTGCTGCATCACCTGCGCGACAATCTTGGCCTTGGTAAGGCCAAAAACGCAATGAGCGGCGGCGCCCTGATGGCACCTGACGTCTTTCGCATGTTCCACGCAATGGGCGTCAAACTGCGCAACGTCTATGGCGCGACCGAAATCGGCCTTCTGACTGCGCATGTCGGCGAAAGCTATCAGCTGGAAACCAGCGGCAGCTGGATGCAAAGCAACACGAACTACGGCGAACCGCTGGACTACAGAGTCTCGGACGAAAGCGAGCTTCAGGTGCGGGGCGGATCGGGCTTCGGCGGCTATCACGGCAAGCCCGAAAAGACCGCAGAGGAGCTGACCGAAGACGGTTGGTACAAGACCGGTGACGCGGTGTCCATGACCGACGACGGCGAGCTTTTGTTCTTTGATCGTGTCAAGGACATGCGCCGCCTGGCAAACGGGCACAGCTATCCGCCGCAGTTCATCGAAACGCGGTTGCGCTACAGCCCCTTCATCAAGGATCTCATGACCCTGGGCGACGAAAGCCGTGACTTCGTCAGCGCGCTTATCAATATCGATATGGAAGTTCTGGGTCGTTGGGCGGAAGAGAACAAGATCAGCTTCTCGACATACACCGATCTGTCGCAGAAACCCGAAATTCTGGAGCTTATCAAAGGCGAAGTGGCGCGCATCAATGGCCTTCTACCCCAAGGCTCGCGCATCGCGCGGTTTGCGAATTTCCCTAAAGAGCTCGACCCGGATGAAGGCGAGTTGACCCGCAGCCGGAAACTCCGGCGGGCCTTTCTGGAGGAACGATATGCAAAGCTTGTCGAAGCGATCTATGGCGGCGATGACAAGACCGATCTTGAAATCGCCGTGACCTATCAGGATGGCCGTCAAGGCGTTCTCAAGGCCACGGTTCGCGTATCAGATGTCGAAAACGCATCGAAGGCTGCCAAGCGGCAGTCCAAAACCTAAAGGAGGTCGGCGAAAATGGTTTATTTCATCAATGACATCATAACCGGGGCTTTGATCGGCCTACTGTATTCGCTGGTGGCCATGGGCTTTGTCGTGATTTACCGCGCCAGCAAGGTATTCAACTTCGCGCAGGGCGAACTTGTGATCATCGGCGGGTTCATCGTCTGGTTCACGACGATGCAAGCGGGGCTTAGCCTTTGGTTGTCGATACCGCTTTCGCTGGTTCTGGCTGGCTTGGTCGGCTACGCAATCGAACGGATTTTTCTGACAAAGCTGATCGGTGAATCGGTTTTTTCGATGGTCATGGTCACTGTCGGCCTGCTGATCCTGTTGCGCGGGCTGGTGCTGCTTGTGTTCGGTCCCGCCGTGCGGCCCTTCCCGATCATTTTCCCGCTGAAACCGTTGTTCCTCGGTGATATGTTGATCCCGATGAACCTCCTTATGGGCGGGATCATCACCATTGTCGCCGCCGTCGGGCTGTCGTGGTTCTTCAACCGGACCCGGTCGGGCCTGCGGATGACCGCAGTGGCAGAAGATCACGTCGTGGCATCTTCGATGGGGATTTCAGTGAAGGGCTCGATTGCCTTTGCCTGGGTGCTTGGGGCAATCCTGTCCACGATCGGTGCAATGATCTTTCTCAGCGGCAAATCGCTGACCTTCCTGGCCTCGGATATCGGGTTCGCGGCCCTGCCGGTGGCGCTGTTTGCCGGGCTTGAGTCCATCGGCGGGCTTATTCTGGCAGGAATAATCATCGGAATCGCCCAGAGCCTGACCACCAACTACCTTGATCCGTTGATCGGTGGCTCGCTCGGCAGTGTCGTGCCATACATCATCATGCTTGCCATTCTGCTGATCCGGCCGACCGGCCTGTTCGGCTGGCGCACAATCGAGCGGGTGTAATCCATGGATCCCTCCGGTATTTTCCCGACAAGCTATCGCAGTGATAGACGTATTATCCGAACGCGCTGGCAGGTGCTTGCCCTCGTCTTGTTCATGGCTTTACTGTTGTTAGCGCCTTATCTGGTAAGCGGGCGTATCATCGCTATCCTGAACATGATGATGATCAGCGCCGTCATTGCCGTAGGGCTTCAGATCTGCACCGGCTATGCGGGCCAGATCAACCTGGGTCAGGCGGCTTTCATGGGGGTCGGGGCCTATACGGCCTCGATACTGGCCTCGAAGACCGGCCTTACATTCTTGTTGACGATTCCTCTGGCCGGCCTCTCGGCTGCGCTATTCGGCTTTCTCTTTGGTTTGACCGCGGCGCGGATCAAGGGGTTTTATCTGGCTCTGACCACGATTGCGGCACAGTTCCTGTTCCACTTTGCCGTATTAAACCTGCCGTCAACCTGGATGGGTGGATCAAACGGCATCACCGTGCCGCCCGCAGAACTTTTCGGGCTGCGCTTCGTTGGCGAAACTGCGCAGTTCTACATGAATTTTGCGGTCACCGCGATCATGGTCGCGGGTGCGTTCGGGATCGTGCGATCACGCTTTGGCCGTGCCTTCGTGGCAGTCAGGGATGATGACGTGGCCGCAGGTATCATGGGGATCAATGTCGCGGCCACCAAGGCGAATGCCTTCCTGATCGGCGCTTTCTATGCTGGTGTCGGCGGGGCGCTGTGGGCCTATCTGATCCGCTTCGTGGGGGTGGACCAGTTCACCTTGTTTCACTCGATCTTCTTTGTCGCGATGATCATCGTCGGCGGGATGGGATCAATCGTCGGAGCCCTGGTCGGTGTCTTCATTATCCGCATCATCCAGGAAATCATCGCGACTGTCGGCCCCAATATCGCCGAATCTGTATCATTTCTTGGCGGTGACATCGTGTTCGCCGGCATGAATGTCGTTCTTGGCGGCGTGATCGCATTGTTCATGATCCTCGAACCCAAGGGGCTGATGCACCGCTGGAACATAATGAAATCATCTTATCGTATCTGGCCGTTTCCCTACTGAAAAAATAGAGCGGCTCTTAACCTGGGAGGAAGAATATGACTTACCAAACGAAACGAGGTCTTCGCGGCTTGCTGGCGGCGTGTGCCATTGCTGTTGCGGCATCTATGCCTTTGAAAGCGCAGGCAGAGACAACCTATAATCTCGCCCTGCTGTCGGACTTTTCCGGCCCCTATGCTGACATCATGCCCGTTCTGGCGGGCGGACGCGAGGCTGTGTTTACCTGGTGGAATGAAACCCGAGGCAAGGAACTCGGCGTCAAGCTGAACTACAAGAACTACGAAACCCGCTATGACGCGGCACAGGTGGCAAGCCTCTGGCCCGGGATCAAATCGGAACTGGATCCGATTGCGGTCGTCGGCCTTGGCGGGCCTGACGTTGCCGCACTTTCCGAACGCCTGCCGGAAGACAAGATTCCGATGTTCATGGCCACGGCCAGCTACGGTTTTGCCTGGAAACCGGATTCCTGGATTTTCAACCCGCGTCCGACCTATTCGCACGAGAGTGCCGGCTTTCTGAACTGGATGCGTGAACAGCGAGGCGGAGACGGTCCGCTTAAGGTCGCGATCCTCGCCTCTGAGGCCTCGCCTGCCTATGTCGATATGGCAAAGGGCCTCGAACTCTATGCCGAAGAGAATCCTGAAGAGATCAATCTCGTCGAGGTCATCTATACCGAAGTGCAACCGACCGACCTGACGGGGCAAATGCGCCGCGTCGTGCGAGCCGGGGCCGAGGCGCTGATCATCCAGACGAACACTTCTATCGTGGTTGCGGCGAAACGTGGACTGCAGGCCAACGGTTCGAACATCCCGATCATGATGAGTTCGCATAACGGGCTTCCGGCCTCGGGCGGCGCGCTTGGCGGGCTTGATCAACTGGAGGGCGACTTTGAAGCCTACGGCATGGCGATCGCAGCCGATGAGGACACTCCCGCGCGGCAGTTCTATGAAACACTGGTTGCGGATCATGGGCTCAAGGCGCCCTGGAACGTCGTGACCGCAATGGGCGTGTCTCAGGGCCTCTTTGTCGCGACCGTGATCGATCACGCGATCGAGGCGAACGGTGCCGAGGGCCTGACCGGAGAGATGGTACGCGAGGCGCTTTTTGCCGGGCCGATCACCACCGAAGAAACCCACGGCTTTCTTCCATCCCTCACGTTCACTCCCGAAGCGCCTTTCCCTTTGGAAGGTCTCAAGGTGAATGTGGGTACTGTCAAAGATGGCAAGATCACCATCGAAGCGATCGGCGTAGACGTTCCTGACGTTCAGAAGTGGTGAAATAATCCGGGCGCCGCAGTCGCGGCGCCCGTCCTGATCTTTAGCCCGGGCAATATGACCATGCTGGAACTCAACAATGTAGAAGTGACCTATTCCGACGTCATCCTGGCGCTTAAAGGCGTGTCTATGACAGTCAGTGAAGGTCAATGTATTGCTCTGCTCGGTGGCAATGGGGCGGGCAAAAGCACGACACTCAAGGCCATCTCGGGAACGCTCAAATCCGAGGATGGAACCGTTTCGGCAGGGTCCATCGTTCTGGACGGAACCCCCGTTCAGAACATGGAAGCCTCGGAAGTCGTGAAGAATGGCCTGATCCACGTGATGGAAGGCCGGCGCGTGTTGCGGCATCTGACGTCAGAGCAAAACCTGATCGTCGGCGGACACATGGTGCCCAACTCCGCCGAGCTAAAAAACCGTCTGGATCATGTCTATACTCTGATGCCGCGGCTTGCGGACCTGCGCAACCGCACGTCCGGTTTCATGTCCGGTGGGGAACAACAACTGCTGCTGATTGGCCGGGCCATGATGGCCAAGCCCAAGATCATCGCGATTGACGAGCCGTCCCTGGGTCTGGCCCCGATGATGATCCGGGATGTCTTCGAGGTGCTCAAGCAACTCAAATCAGAAGGCACGACCTTTTTCCTGGTCGAACAGAACAGCGCTGCTGCACTGTCGATCGCCGACTACGCCTATGTGATGGAAAATGGCCGTATCGTGATGGATGGCCCGGCAGACAAGCTCGCTGACAATGAGGACATCAAGGAATTTTATCTCGGTGTCACCGCCTCGGGCGAGCGCAAAAGTTATCGCGACATCAAACATTATCGCCGCCGCAAAAGATGGCTGGGATAGGAAAGGAACGACAATGAGTGAACTGCTATCCATCAAGGGGCGTACCGCATTTGTAACCGGAGCGGGTCAGGGCGTGGGCCGGCAAGTCGCGCTTTATCTGGCTGAACACGGGGCCGGTGCCGTCGTCGTCAACGATTTTCACGCCGAACGGGCCGAAAGCGTTGCCGCGGAAGTGGAGGCAGCCGGTGCAAAGGCGCTGCCGCTCGCGTTCGATGTGTCGGATTTCGACGCGGTCGGCGCGGCGTTTGCCGAGGCTCAGAACGCCTTCGGCGGCGTGGATATTCTGGTGAACAATGCAGGCAACGCCGGGCCGACATCGCGTCTTGACGATCTTGTCCCGTTTTGGGAGTCGGATCCCACCGAATGGCGCCGCTGGATGGCGACCAATTTCGATGGGGTTCTGAACTGCACCCGACACGCCATGCCCTTGATGGTCAAAGGTGACTATGGGCGCATCGTGACCGTCATTTCCGACGCCGGTCGCGTCGGCGAGCCGCATCTGGCGGTTTATTCCGGAGCCAAGGCCGGTGCGGCAGGCTTCATGCGGGCCATCGCCAAGGCGGGTGGCCGGTTCGGGATCACCGCGAATTGCGTCGCCCTGGGGGGAACGAGAACGCCGGCTGTTGCCGACCTGATCCCGGATGCAGAGACCGAGAAGCGGGCATTGTCGCAATATGTGATCCGCCGTCTGGGTGAGCCGGAAGATCCCGCCGGAATGATCCTGTTTCTCTGCTCGGATGCCGCCAGCTGGATCACCGGACAGACCTATCCGGTGAATGGCGGGTATTCCTTTGCCTGCTAAAGCCGACATCGGACGGAAGCCGCCTCTAGCTGGCGCTGTCCGAAAGAACGCTGTCATTGTCTGCGCCAAGCTCTGGTGGCAGGTCAGGGGCTGCGGTCTCGAAACCATCGAACTTCAGAGGCTGGATAACGAACGTCTCGGTCCTGCCGCTGTCATGCGCGATCGTGCGCAGCAACTGTCGCGCACGCACATGGGGGTCGTCCAGCGTTTCGACCAAGGAATTGACCGGACCCCAAGGCACGCCCGCCTTGTCCAGAAGATCGCCCCATTCGGCGCGCGTCTTGCCGACCAGAACCGCCGCGATCTCTTCGCGGAGCGTGTCCTTGCGGGCGACACGGTCGCGGCCTGTCAACGGCGCAAGATCCGCTCTGTCGATCACATCGCAGAACGGTTGCCAGAACCAGTCCTCATGCGCGATGGACAAGGTCATGAGCTTGCCGTCCTTGCAGGTGAACACGCCGTAGCCCGGTTCGGCGATGAACTCGCCCAGCGGTGTGCCGTTGGCCGCCGGAACAAGGAATGCCGTCAACATCGAAACCACAGCGTCCGACATGGACACGTCCACGAAACGCCCCTGTCCCGTCCGCTGGCACGATACGACCGCCGACAGGATTGCGATCGCCGCGAACAACGCCGCGCCCACATCCGCGAGGGGGATCGCCGGAACAGGGCCCGGTTGCCCCGCATCGGCCTGATCGGCCAGCAGGCCGCCAACGCCTTCGTAGCTCAGGTCGTGGCCGGCACGGTCACGATAGGGGCCGTCCTGCCCGTAACCCGAAATCGACACGTAGACCAGCCGCGGGTTGACGCCACGCAAGTCCTCGAACCCGGCGCCCAAGGCTGCGAGCTTTCCAGGGCGGAACCCTTCGACGATAACATCCGAAACCTTGGCCAGTTCGCGAAACCGTGCCAGCCCCTCGGCCGATTTCAGATCCAGCGCGACGCTGCGCTTGCCCCGGTTCAGAGCCCGGAACAACGGCGGAAACTGCCGGGCCGGATCACCGATGCCCGGACGTTCGATCATGATCACCTCGGCCCCCATGTCGGACAACAGCATTGTCGCATAGGGACCGGGAAATTGTTCGGCAAGGCTGAGAATCCTCAGACCGGTCAGGGGTGCATTGCTCATATCAGTCTCCAGCTCTTGTTTTGTCCGCGTGCGGGTCCGCGCCAGTGCAGCGCAGATGGCCGCAAAAGGCAAGGCGAAAAACCAAAATTCCTCTATTAATCAGGAGCTTGTAATGATTGAAGCAAGGCAGACGCTATTTGTTGAGCGGGTAGCAAAAACTGAATGGATTACCTTTCAGCGCACCGAACAGCTCAACGCGATGTCAACGCAGATGTTGCGAGAGATCGCGGCCGCGCTGGAGGCCGCTCTGGCCGACGATGCGGTTCGCACAATTGTCCTGACCGGTTCGGGGCGAGCGTTCTGCGCCGGTGCCGATCTGAAAGAAGTTGCTGGCGCCAAACATGCACCGGGCGAGCCAGATCTGCTTGATCTTGTCGATCACACGTTTGGACTGATGCGACATGGCCCTAAACCCGTGATCGCCGCCGTGAACGGGCTGGCCATGGCGGGCGGTCTGGAAATGGTGATGGCCTGCGATCTGGTCTTTGCCGCCGAAAGCGCCCAGTTGGGCGACGCACACTCCAATTTCGGGGTCTTTCCCGGAGCAGGCGGTGCGGCGATCCTGCCGCGCAGGATTGGCCTGAACCGCGCGAAATACCTGCTGTTCTCGGGCGAGAACGTTTCGGCGCGGGACATGATGGACTGGGGGCTGGTCAACAAGGTCGTCGCGGACGAAGACCTGCGCGACGCGGTGCAGACCTTTACCAACAGACTGGCAGACAAAAGCCCGGCGGTCTTGCGCCGCATGAAGAGGGTCGCCAACCGATCAATGGACGTGGATGAAACCGCCGCCCTGGCCGAAGAGATGCTGAATCTGCGCGCGCACATGCGGTCCTGGGACATGCACGAGGGCCTGTCGGCGTTCAATGAAAAACGAAAACCGCAGTTTCGCGGATACTAGATCAGGAGGACAAACGATGCAGGACATTTACGTCGTTGGCGTCGGGATGACGCCGTTCGGAAAATTCCGGGACAGAACCATCAAGGCCATGACCGGCGAGGCCGTCGCCGCCGCCCTTTCAGACGCCGGAGTTACGGCTGATCGCATCGACGGCGCGTTCTTCTCGAACGCGGTGCAGGGCCACATGGAAGGCCAGCACATGATACGGGGCGAGATCGCGCTACGCGAGATGGGCATTCAGGGTATTCCGGTGGTGAATGTCGAAAACGCCTGTGCCAGCGCCTCGACCGGGTTCAAACTGGCGGTGGATTTTCTCAAGGCGGGCAATGGCGATTGCTGCCTCGCCGTAGGCGCCGAAAAGATGTATTCCGACGACCGCGCGTTGATGTTTTCGGCCTTCGACAGCGGCTGGGACGTCAGCAACGGCGACGAGGTCGCGCAACGGCTGGCCGATCTGGGTGCCGGAGTCGAGGAACCCGAAGGATCGAAATCGCCCAAGCCCTACAGCGTGTTCATGGATGTCTACGCAGGCTTCGCGCGGTTGCACATGAAAACCTTTGGCACCACGCAGGAACAGTTCGCCGCCGTCGCCGCCAAGAACCACGCACATTCCGCACATAACCCGCTGGCGCAGTACCGCGATGTAATGAGTGTCGATCAGGTTCTGGCCGCCCCGCCCATCACCTATCCGCTAACGCTGCCGATGTGCGCCCCGATCTCGGACGGTGCCGCGGCGGCGGTGCTTTGTACGGACGAGGGCCTCAAACGGCTGGGGCTCGATCCCGCTCGCGCGATCAAGGTCAAGGCCGCGATCTTGCGCTCGGGCACCGACCGTCCGCCGGAAGATTACAAGAACCACCTGACCCGGCTGGCCGCGCTTCAGGCATATGAACAGGCCGGGCTCGGCCCCGAGGATATGTCGGTGGCCGAAGTGCATGACGCCACGGCCGTCGGTGAAGTGATCCAGATCGAGAACCTCGGGTTTGTCGAATTCGGTGAGGGCGGCCCGGCCAGCTTGCGCGGCGACACAAAGATCGGCGGACGCATTCCGGTGAACCCCTCGGGCGGATTGGAATCCAAGGGCCACCCGGTCGGGGCCACCGGTATCGGGCAGGTCTTTGAACTGGTCACGCAACTGCGCGGCGAAGCCGGCGCGCGTCAAGTCGAAGGGGCGCAGAACGCCATCGCCGAAAACGGTGGGGGCTTGCACGGGGTAGAAGAAGCTGCCGCCTGTGTCACCATTCTCGGCTGCTGAAACAAGGAAAAGAATTATGGAAAACGTGATCGCCGCCGCTCAGGCAATCTATACAGACGAGCAACGCATGTTGCTGGAGAACTTCCGCAAGATGGCCGAGGCAGAGTTCGCTCCGCTGGCCGAGAAATACGAAGACCTCGGACACCCGCCCGATGCGAAAACGCTGAAGTCCCTGTTCGCCAAGGTCGAGGAATTCGGGCTGATCAGCGGCCTGATCCCCGAGAAAGACGGCGGTGCCGGAATCGACCGCATGACCTATGGCATCCTTTACGAGGAACTGGCCCGGATATGGGCAGATCTGGCAATTGCGGTCCTGATCCAAGGCCACGCCGTGTTTGCGGTCAACCTTCTGGGAAATCCGGCGCAGAAAGAGGCCTATCTGAAGCCGCTCCTGCGCAGCGAACGGATCTGTGCCACCTGTATTTCCGAACCAGAGGTCGGCTCGAACGTGCGCGAGGTCAAAACCCGCGCAGACCGCGAGGGCGACAAGATTTTAGTCACCGGCCAGAAGCTCTGGATTTCCAATGGGGCCCAGTCGGATTTCGCCATCGTTGTCTGCAATCTGGACGACGGTATTTCCATGGTCATCGTCGACCGTGACACCGGCGGATACGAAAGCCGCGAATTGCGCAAGCTGGGGCTTGTCGGTGCTTCGACCTGCGAATTGTTTTTCGACCGGGCCGAAACCACCGCCGAACATGTTCTCGGCAATGCAGGCGGGGGCCTGTTCCAGACTTTGAAGCTGTTTGAAAGCGCACGCGTGTTTGTCGGCCTGACCAGCATTGGCATTGCCCAGGCCGCACTGGAATGTGCCGTCAAATATGCACAGGATCGCGAACAGCATGGCAAGCCGATCGGCGGGCACCAGTTGATTCAAGGCTATCTGGCCGATATGGCCACACACTTGGATGCCGCGCGCCTGTTGTGCCAGCGCGGGCTGCAACTTCTGGATCTGGGCGTGCGTTGCGACACCCAGACCTCGATGGCGAAATGGTATGCGACGGAAATGGCTGTCGAAATCGCCGGCAAGGCCGTGCAGATACACGGCGGCAACGGCATCACAAAGGAGTTTCCCGTCGAACGGCACTTCCGCAATGCCAAGGTAATGCCAATCCCGGACGGAACGACCGAGATCCAGAAGCTGGTCATTGGGCGCAACCTGACGGGCCTGAATGCGTTCTGAAACACGCCCGGGCGGGAACGGCACAGACAATGCAGCCACTTCATGATCGTTCCCGCCCAACGGCGTTACGCAGTTTGATCCAGGCTTTGCCTCGGGCCGGGGGGGCAAGGTAGTCAGCCCCGCAGGGCCGAGATGCCCAAAGCCCCCTGCGCCAGAAGCAGCGCCTGAAGCTGGTTGGTGCCTTCAGCAATCGTGAGATGTCGCACATCGCGATAGTAGCGTTCGACCGGGAAATCACGGGTGTAGCCCGCCCCGCCGTGCACCTGCAAGGCGGTCTCGCAAACCCGCAGTGCCGTGTCGGAATTGTGGCGCTTGGCCATGGAACAGGCCCGGCCGCGATCCGGCGCCCCACGATCCAGTGCGTCGGCGGTGCGGCAGGCCAGCAGCCGCGAGGTTTCCACGCCAGTCATCATTTCAGCGATCATCTGCTGTACCAGCTGAAACCCTCCGATCTTACGTCCGAACTGTTCTCGCTCGCCCGCATAGCGCAGCGCCGCCTCATAGGCTGCAATTGACAGGCCGAGACAGGTGAAGGAAACGAAACAGCGACCCACATTTAGGTAATGCTTGGCGATGGCGAACGCCTCGCCCTCGGCGCCGATCAGTCCCTCTTTTTAGTGAAGTCGGACCATATTTCACGATTGCTGATTCAGACGTTCAGCAGGTCAGGGACCGTTGACTCATCTTTCTCAGATTTCGAACGATTTCTTCGCGCATGATCCCTACGATCTTTTTCTCGGACCGCAAGATAACATCAGTTGGAGCACCAACCCCGACAGCGAAAAGCCGCGAACTCAGGTGGTTAGGAAACGGCATGGAAATTAAGCCGCTCCCTTGAACCACCTGATCGGTTGACAGGTAGTAGCCTCTGGCTCGAGTTTCTGCCAGCGAGGCAACGAAGGCCTTCACGTCCACTGCCGGTTTGTCGGGCGCGCGATAGGCGTTGATCTTGCGGAACAGACTACACACTTCTTCGTCGCTGAAACGGCTCATCAGAACGCGCCCAACACCCGAATTCCCCAGCGGACGACGCGTCCCGAGTGATATGTGGTGGATCGGCGATTCTTTCGGACGGATAACTTGAACGTATTCGGCTTCGTCCCCGTTCTTAGTTGCCAAAACCACCACATGCTGTGTGCGTTCCGAAATTGTCCTTAGCAGCCGGTGGATCGTGCCTTCGCCGAACAGATCTGGATTCATCCACGAACCCAAAAGCGGAACGCGCTCGGTGGGAAAGTAACTCTTCCTCCGGGCGTCGTGCGAGAGAAATCCAAGCTTGACCAAGCTTTTAAGCAGCGCCGAGGTGCTCGACTGTGGGTACCCCAGTTCCTTGGCCACTTCAACGACCGACAGCGGACGGCGAACTTCATCGAAGTACACCAAAGTTTGACAGGTGCGCGCCACCGATTTCACGATGTGATCGCCGCCTGTCTTTACCAAGGCCTGGTGCGCGTTTTCCATGTTCCCCTCCCCTGCGTGCGATTATGTGCACAGCGTTCTGTAAAGCAGAATGATTGCGCATACAGATTCTGTCAACTGTTAGAAAATCGCAGGAGGCGCGCCACTCGCGGCTTGGATAGCAAGAGAGATTTCGGCCTCGGTTATCAGTGGCCTCGTCGCTTGGTGGGTATGATCACACCGTCAGCGGCGACAGCGCCCTGCCCGCTGGCCCCGACGATCAATGGATTGACATCAATGGTCTCAAGCGCTGCCCCGTGATGCACTGCAAAGGCAGACAGCCGCGCAAGAGCGTCGGCGAGCGCGTCGATGTCGCGTTCGGGCGCGCCCCGGAATGCGTCCAGAAGTTTGCGGCTGCGGATTTCGTCAATCATGCGATGCGCTTCGGCCGGGCCGAACGGCGCAACACGGAACGACACGTCTTCGAGAGCCTCGACAAACACGCCGCCCAGACCGAACATGACCACCGGCCCGAAAGCCGGGTCATGGGTCACGCCAAGAATGGCTTCCAGTCCGGGCGCTGCCTGTTCGGCGACGACAAGCCCGTCGATCCGCGCGTCGGGTATTTTCTCGGATGCCAGCTTCAGGATCCGTGCCCCGGCGGCGCGGACATCTTCGACCGAACGCAGGTCCAGCGCAACGCCCCCGATGTCGGATTTGTGCAGGATGTCGGGCGAGGCAATCTTCAGCACAACTGGGAATCCCATTTCTTGCGCGGCCTGGGCTGCCGCTTCGGGGGTGGTGGCCAGGGTTTCGTGCACGATCCCGATGCCGGCCTCGGCAAGCAGGGCCTTGGCCTCGATCTCGTTCACCATTCCGTCCGGCAACGGCGACAGGTTAGACAGTTCGGGTATCGGATCATTTTCGCCTGCCCGCGCGAAGGATCGGGCGAAATAGCGCAACGCGGCCATCGCGCGGACGGCGCGGGTCGGTTCCTCGAACACGATGAACCCTGACTTTTCATATGCGGCACGACCCTCTGGCTCTGTCAGCGAACAGAACAGCATCGGCCGACCGGGATACTTCTCGCGAATCCGCTCCAGACCGCTTCGAATGGCTTCGTTCAGGTCGGCGACAAGACCGACCGTGGACATAAAGATAATGGCTCCGTCGATCTCGCCGTCGCCAAACAACACATCCATGTTGGTCTCCAGCAGGTCGATCTGGTTGACCAGCTGCGCCGTCACATCGACCGGGTTGCGTACACCCGCGAAGGGCAGCACCTCTTTCAGCTTTTTCTGAGCGTGATCGGGAAGCGCAGGCACGTCCAGTTTCAGCTTTTCGGCTTCGTCGGCCATCAGCACCCCGACGCCGCCCGAGACCGTCACAAGGCCCAGCCGGTCGCCCTGCATCATCGAATCGGACTCCGCGCAAGCGTAAGTCACATCGAACAATTCATCGACCGATTGCGCCCGATAAACACCGTATTGCCGGAAAGCCGCGTCATAGACCGCGTCGGCCCCCGCCAACGAGGCGGTATGCGACTGCGCGGCCTCTGCTCCGACCGCGCTGCGCCCGACCTTCATCATGACCACCGGCTTTTCCCGGGCGCGCGCCAGCTCCAGTGCCTCGACCAGCCTGTCGCGATCGGTTGCGCCTTCGAGATATCCCATGATGACGCGGGTATTATCATCTTGTGCGCAATAGGCCACGGCATCGGCAAAATCGACATCGCAGGAATTCCCCGTCGTCGCCCAGATGTTGACCCCAAGTCCGCGCATTCGAACAAGCGTCATGCAATACGATCCGAAAGCGCCGCTCTGGCTGACGATCGACACGCCGCCGGGTTTTGGCAGGTGCTTTTCGACCCCAGGCGTGAATGTTGCATAGAGGTTGTGGCGAACATTGGCGATGCCAAGGCAGTTCGGCCCCACAAGTCGCATGCCGTCCTCGCGCGCAATGTCTACCATGCGCGCCTGCAGCGCGGCCCCTTCGGCATCGACCTCCGAGAACCCCGAACTGAAGATCACCGCCCCCCGCACACCGCGGGCCGCGCATTGTTCGACTGCCTGAACGGCCAGCGGCGCAGGCAGCGCGATCACAGCCAGGTCCGGTGTCGCGGGCGCCTCCGAGATCGACGGATACGCCGTCAGGCCCTGCACCTCGGGCGATCTCGGGTTGATAGGCAGGATCGGGCCGTCGAAGCCGTGCCGCTTGAGAAAGTCTACCGGCCTGCCGCCGATGCGCTTGGGGTCGCTTGAGGCGCCAATCACAGCCACTGATCGAGGGTTGAAAATGGCATCCATTCCGTGAATTCGCATGGGTCTTCCTTTGATTCTTTCGTATTAGTAGGATTTTGGCAGGCCGAGCGCATGTTCCGCGATGAACGAAAGCACCAGTTGCGGGGTCACCGGCGCGATGCGGAACAGAATGGCCTCCCGAACCAGGCGCTCGACATGGTATTCCTTGGCATATCCAAATCCGCCGAACGTCAGCTGCGCGGTCTGCGTCGCCTTCACCGCCGCCTCGGCGGCCAGATATTTGCTTGCGTTGGCTTCATTTCCGCAGGGCTTGCCAGCGTCGTAGAGCGCGCCTGCGTTCATCGCCATCAAGTTGGCCGCCTCCAGTTCCGCCCAGCTGACCGCCAAGGGGTGCTGTACACCCTGGTTCTGACCGATCGGCCTGCCAAAAACGACACGCTCGTTGGCGTAATCCGCGGCGCGCCGAAGCGCATTGCGCCCGATTCCGACCGCTTCGGCGGCAACCAGAACCCGTTCGGGGTTCAGCCCGTGCAGGATCTGGCGAAATCCCTGGCCTTCTTCGCCGATCAGATCCTCGGCCGGGATCGGAAGCCCGTCGATGAACAACTCGTTCGAGTCGACGCACTTGCGGCCCATCTTTTCGATCTCGCGCACGGTAACGAACGTGCGGTCCAGATCAGTGTAAAAAAGGCTTAAACCTTCGGTCGGTTTCTTGACGTCCTCAAGCGGGGTCGTGCGCGCCAGCAGCAGGATCTTGTCGGCCTCCTGGGCGGTCGAAATCCAGACTTTCTGGCCATGCACTACGTAACGGTCCCCCTGGCGCACGGCGCGTGTTTTCAGCTTTGTGGTGTCCAGGCCGGTTGTCGGTTCGGTCACCCCGAAACACGCACGCTCATCGCCGGCAACCAAAGGCGGAAGGTATTTCTTCTTCTGGTCATCGGTGCCAAATTTCACGACCGGGTTCAGGCCGAAGATGTTCATGTGGATCGCCGAGGCGGCGCTGTTGCCGCCGCCGGATTCTGCAATGGCCTGCATCATGATCGCAGCATCGACGATGCCAAGACCGGCGCCACCGTATTCTTCGGGAATGGCAATCCCCAGCCAGCCATCGCGGGCGAGCTTTTGATGCAACTCTCGCGGGAAACCGCCTTCGCGATCGCGGGTTAGCCAGAATTCGTCATCGAATTCTTCGCAAATCCGCAGGACCGCATCGCGGATTCCCTGCTGCTCGGATGTCATCTGATAAGTCATGAATTTCTCCTCAAGTCTTGCAGACCCGGCTCAGCGGCCCGGTTCGACCACAGTGCCTTTTTCGATAAGCTGGTCGATTTGCCCGATGTCGTACGCGAGCTCTTGTAAAATCGACCGGGTGTCGGCGCCCAGTTCGCCGCGCCCAAGCCAGCGCAGCCGCCCCGGCGTCTTGTCCAGCTTTGGCAACGGCCCTACGACCTTGGTGTCGTCGCCATCCACACCGACAATATTCCCCCGGGCTTCGATCTGAGGATCGGCCAGGATATCATCAACGTCATAGACCATCGCTGCCACCGCATCGTGGGCGTCAAAGATGTCGATTGCCTCCTTCGCGTCATGCTCGGCAACGAATGCCCCGAGCCGGTCGACGATTTCGTCCATATGCTCTGCAAAACCGTCGAGGCTCTGGAACTGCGGCTGTTCCGCCCATGTCTTGCCACCTGCCGCCTCCAGCAGGCGCCGCCCGGTTGCCGCACTGCCCGCGCTGACGGTGATCCATTTTCCGTCCCGGGCACGGAACACCCCCGCCGGGGCGTAGGAATTCGGGGCCTGAAGTCCATTTCGGTCAACCGGCAGTCCCGCGCCGGTGCGCGTGGGCACGTGGTAGTCGATCAAACGCAAGAGCGGCTCAAAAATGGCCAAGTCTACCACCTGTCCCCGGGCACTGCCGTTTCGCACCGCATGCAGCGCCATCATCGTGCCGTAGGCCGCCATGAGACCGGTGGTCGAATCCGCCGCAGGGAAACCGGGATGCATCGGTGCATTGTCAGCAAAGCCCGTGATGTGGGCCAGACCGCTCATGGCTTCACCGGCCCGACCGAAACCAGGCCAAGAGGCGCGCGGCCCCGTCTGGCCGTAACCCGAGATCCGCACGATCACCAGATCGGGGTTCCAGTCATGCAAGACCTCTGGTGCCAACCCTGCTCTTTCCAGAACGCCGGGGCGAAAGTTCTCGATGAGTACATGGGCGTTTTCGACCAGTCGGCGCAGAATGGCGCGACCGTCTTCACTCTTCCAGTCCAGCGCCATCAGACGTTTGTTTCGTGCCAGGGTCTTCCACCAGACGCCCACGCCATCGCTGGCGCGCGCGCTCAGCACCCGTAGCATGTCACCCTGCCCCGGACGCTCGATCTTGACCACGTCGGCTCCAAAATCGGACAGCAATGCGCCGCACATCGGTGCAGCGATCACATGCCCCAGTTCAATCACCCTGACATCGCTCAGTGGTCCATTATCCATTTTCACGCATCTGCCTCGTTTGCGAAAATTCTCTACGTCAAGCCCTAGTTTTCGGTTCTGACAGCCACAGTCTGGCCGGAACAGAAATCCATTGCGAGAATAATCGAACAGCCGTTAGATCGTCGAACGAGCCGACTTTTTTTTACTTGACGGAGGAAAGTATGCCAGAGCCAAACACGAATCAAATGGCGGCAGGCCGGCCCACGGTTGCCGAAGCACTGGACGGGTTGTTCAATCCTCGCACCATCGCGGTAGTGGGCGCGTCCCGCACCAAGGGCAAGTTGGGGCAGGCCGTGATGGCTCTGCTGAAGAGCAACGGTTACAGCGGCACGATTATCCCCGTGAACCCTTCGGGTGGCGAGATCGAAGGCCTTGCTGCCGTGCGCAGTCTGGAAGAGATCGACAGCCCGATCGACGTGGTTGTGCTGGCAACGCCGGTCGGGGTCGCACTCGGCGCTCTGGAAGCCTGCACTCGGCTCGATGTAAGGGTCGTGGTCGGGGTCACCTCGGGCTTTTCGGAAGCCGGGGAAGAAGGGCATGAGAACGAGGAGCGATTGCGCCGGATCATGCAAGACGCGCCCTTTCGATTGGTGGGGCCGAACTGCGAAGGCGTGGTGCGCCCCGCGTCGGACCTGCAACTGACCTTCAGCCCGATGTTCAACGATCTTCACCCTGGTCCCGTGGCGATGATTTCCCAGTCCGGCGCGCTTGCAGGCCTTATGGCGTTGCGCTTGGGCGAACGCGGCGTGGGCATCAACGCCATCGTCTCCAGCGGCAACGAGACCGACCTAACCGCAGCGGATCTGCTCGATTATCTGGGCAACGACCCCCAGACGCGGGTGGTTCTCTGCTACGTCGAGGAACTGCGCGACGGACGCCGCTTTGCTGAAGCGGCCCAACGACTGACAAAGGCAGGGAAGCACGTTGTCGCGGTCAAGGGCGGGCGCAGCCGCGCCGGGTCACGCGCGGTCCAGTCGCATACCGGCGCCATGGCCGGGGACAACCGGGTGATCAGCGCGGTCTTTCGCGAAACCGGTGTGATTCGCGCCCGTGAATCCGTCGCCGCTGTCGATGCCGTGACGGCTCTCGCCGCGGGCCGGCGACCTGCCGGAAACAGGGTCGGGATCATTTCTGTCACCGGCGGGCTCGGGGTCGAAATGACCGACCTGGCCGAAAGCGCGGGTTTCGAGATTCCGGTGCTGGATGAAACGACGCAGACAGCACTGTCGCGCTACGTGCCCTTCTACGGTTCGGTGACAAACCCGGTCGATCTGACCGGCGTGGTTCTGGCGAATCCCACCTATGTAGGTCGCTGCCTGGAGGCCATTGCCGCCGATCCAGGGGTCGATATTGCCATCGCAATTATCACATTCGTGCCGGATCAGCAGTTCATTGAGGGCATGGCCGAGGCGTACGACAGCACTGACAAGCCGATCCTGATCGTCTGGACCGGCTCGGCGCGCAGCAATGCCTCGGGTGAGGCGCTGCGCGAACGGGCTGTCCCTGTCTATGATTCGCCCGCACGGGCGGCATCGGGCCTCGCCGCACTGGCCGCCACGACAGGAGAAGTGACATGACTCCCAGGGAAACACTGGAAAACTGGCAGCGTGCCGGGCGCAAGGTAGTCCACGAGGCCGATGCGAAGGATCTTCTGCAACGGATCGGGGTGCCGGTGCCCCAACGTGACCCTGCCCACGGGCGTTGTGTCGCAAAGCTGTGTCACGATGACTATCCGCATAAATCCGATCATGGGCTCGTCCGATTGGGTCTTTCCCCCGACGAGGCGAAACAGGCCGCTGCCGATATGGCGGAGCGATTTGCGGGCGGGACAGCGCTGATCGAGGAGATGGAAGAAGGGTCCGTGGCCGAATGGATCATCGGCTGCAAGCGTGACGACACGTTTGGTCCGATCGTTCTGGCCGGCCCAGGCGGCATTCTTGTGGAACTGATTGATGCAGCCGAAATCAGGCTTGCGCCCGCAACGCCGCAAAGCGCCGAGGCCATGGTACGATCGGGTCCGGGGGCGCGGTTGCTGGGAGGATTGCGCGGCGCGGAACCGGCCGACAAAGATGCCCTGGCAGACCTGATTTCACGCATATCTGTTTTCTTTTCCGAGAACGCCGATCTGATCTCGGAAATCGAAATCAACCCTGTGATGGTTCGGGCGGACGGGAAGGGGTTGGTCGCCGCCGATGCCTTGATCGTTTTGTCACCCGAAGCAGACGAACAGGAGAATTTCACGTGATACGTCACCCTTTCGGAGAGTTGTCACTCGGCCAGACCGGCATTTCGAGCGGACGGACGATGACCGAAACCGATGTCGTCAATTTCTGCATGTTGACCGGGAACTGGCTGGAACTGCACTCCAACGTCGAGCACGCCCAAACCTCTCTCTACGGCCAGCGCCTGGTTCAGGGCAGCCTCGTGTTCTCGATCGTCAATGCGATGATCCCCTTCGACAGCTCTGTGCTGGCCGCTTTCTATGGCTGTGACAAGCTGCGCTTTTTGCGACCCACTTTCATCAACGACACCCTTTGGGCCCGGGCCGAAATCATCAATCTGAAGGACCATGATGAAAAGCACGGAGTCGTGACCAGCAAACTGGAAGGCATCAACCAGCGGGACGAAACGGTCCTGCGCTGCGAGTTCAGCCTTCTGATCCGCAAGTCGCGCCTGGATCGCCCCGGAGAGCCGGCCAAAGTCCGTGCGGCGCACGACAAGACACAAGGAGAGAGTGCATGAACTTTCTGACACCAGAGCAAGAGATGTGGCGCGCGACCGTCGAGCGTTTCGTCGACGAAGAGATCGGCCGCGATTATATCCGCAATTGCGACCGCGAGCGCGAATACCCCTACGAAGCCTATGAAAAAGTGGCCAAGCAGGGCTGGCTTGGCATTCTGTTTTCAGAAGAGAGCGGCGGTCTTGGTGGTGACATCATGGACTATGCCCTGATGTGCGAGGGGTTGGCCAAATACGGCTTTGACTTCTCGACCGGCCTGATGGTGGCAACGTTCACCGCGATGAATGTCGAGAAATTCGGCACGCTCGAACAGAAAGAGCGGTACATCCAGCCTTTCCTCGATGGCGACATCCGCTTTTCTATATCGATTTCCGAACCGGGCGCCGGGTCGGATGCGGCTTCGACAAAGACCCGCGCGCGGCGCGACGGCAACGGCTGGGTGGTCAACGGGCAGAAACTGTGGTGCTCGGGCGCTGCGGCGGACAACGCAATCCTTGCAATGCTGACCCGGACCGACCCGGACGCGCCCAAGCACAAGGGGCTTTCGGTTTTCCTGATCCCCAACGACACCGAAGGGCTGGACATCCGCAAGCTGCCGACCATGGCGCGCCGCGCGACCGGCACCACCGAGATTTTCGTGGATGACGTGAAACTGCCGGCCGATGCGCTGCTGGGCACGGAAAACGATGGCTGGAAGATCATCACCGACCATCTGGAACTGGAACGCGTGGCCGTTGCCGCCGCCTATGTGGGCAATGCCCAGACAGCGGTAGACGATGCCCTGCGCTACGCCCATGAACGGATTCAGTTCGACAAGCCGATCTTCGACTTTCAGGTGATCCGCCACATGCTGGCCGACATGCAAACCCAAGTCGATGCCGCCCGGCTGTTGGTTTATCGCGCCGCTAGCCTGGCCGCAGCCAAGACGCCCTGCATGCGAGAAGTCTCAATGGCGAAACTCTATGCCTCCGAGACGCTGCAGACGGTGACGCGCAACGGAATGCAAATCCTGGGCGGCCACTCGATGCTGCCCGAAGCGGATATGGAGCGCTATTTCCGCGAAGGGATGCAAAGCACCATCGGCGGCGGGACCTCGCAGATTCAGCGCACGCTCATCGCCAAGACCATGCGCCCGGGCTGACCGTTCGGACCATATCGCGACAGCCCGTCAAGAAGGAGAAAAGCATATGAAAAACGGACGAGATCCGGTGATCGTCGGCATTGCCGACGCGCCATTGAAGGACGGCAAATTCGTCACTAACGCTTCGGTCCTTGGTCATGCCGCATTGGTGGCAAAAGCCGCCGTCGAAGAAGCCGGACTGAAACTGAGCGATGTCGACGGTCTTTTGACCGCCGGCATGTGGGGGATACCGGGACCCGGCCAACTGGCCACGGTGACGCTGGGCGAATATCTCAACATCATGCCGACATTCGTCGATGGCACGAATATTGGCGGTTCGGCTTTCGAGGCCCATGTGGCACACGCCGCCATGGCCCTTCGCGAAGGCTATTGCGAGGTTGCGCTGATCGTCTACAGCTCGGACCAAAAGTCCCTGCGCAGCCGTAACCTGGGTGGTCGGCCGTCGGTCCTGTCCATGCAACATGAAACACCCTACGGAATGCCCACGCCTGTGGGCGGCTATGCGATGGCCGCACAGCGTCACATGCATGAATACGGCACCACGTCCGAGAACCTGGCCGAAATCGCAGTCGCGACGCGGAAATGGGCACAGTTGAACCCCGAGGCGACGCGGCGCGATCCGCTGTCCATCGACGACGTGCTGTCCAGCACGATGATCTCAGAGCCGCTGCATCTGCTCGATTGCTGTCTCGTCACCGACGGGGCCGGTGCCATCGTCATTACCACCGCCGAACGCGCCAGGGACCTCAAATCCAAACCCGTCGCGGTCAAGGGCTATGGCGAGGCGCATACCCATTGGGCTATCGGCGAAATGCCGGACCTTGCCCGCCTGCTTCCCGCACAAAAGGCCGGGGAACGCGCGATGAAAATGGCCGGGGTGAGCCATTCGGATATCGACGTGGTCGAGATCTATGACAGCTTTACCATCACTGTTCTGCTCTCGCTCGAGGCTCTGGGCTTCTGCAAGATCGGCGAGGGCGGCGATTTCGTGTCGGGCCAGCGCACGGCACCGGGCGGGAGGTTCCCGATGAACACCAGTGGCGGCGGCCTCTCGGCGCTGCATCCGGGCATGTTCGGTATGTTCCTGCTGATCGAGGCCGTCCGGCAACTTCGCGGCGATTGCGGCGAGCGCCAGGTCAAGGGCGCCGAGATCGCTTTGGTGCATGGTACCGGGGGCACGCTGTCCTCTGGTGCGACCGTGATTTTGCAGAAGGACTGAACCAATGAGCACTGAAGAACCGCTTCCGGTGATCGACCATGACAGCGCCCCCTATTGGGAGGCCGCGCGCGAGGGCCGTCTCGACATCCCGCTTTGCGGCGATTGCGGCAAACATCATTTCTATCCCCGCTCTGTCTGCCCGTATTGCCATTCCGACAAGCTCGGCTTCGATACCGTAAGCGGACGTGGCGAGGTGCATACCTTCACCATTGCGCGCCGCCCGGCAGGGCCGACTTTCGCGGATGATGTGCCATATGTGGTTGCGTTGATCGAGCTGGAGGAAGGCCCCCGAATGATGAGCCGGATCCAGACCGACGATCCCGAAAAGGTTCATATCGGGGCCAAGGTAGAGGTGACCTTCGTCAAGGCAACCGACGAAGTTACCTTTCCCTACTTCAAAATAATCTGAGGCCGGAGGCATCGCCCCCTCGGGTTCGGATGTCGAAGGGCCGTCGCAGAGTTTATCTGCGGCGGCTCTTCGCTTTTCGGGGGTCACCCGGCGCGGCCGGGTTGCGGCGCTCCTTGCAGAAACCGCCACGCTAAAAGCCCGGCCAGCGCCAGCCCGCCAAGAATGTCAGCCGTCGGCGCGGCATAAAACAGCAAGGCCGCCGCCGACAGGAACAGCAACCGGCCGAGGGCCGGCACCTTTCCACGAAACCAGCCGCTCGTGCCAACGCTGACGGCAAAAACCGCCGCGCAGGCCACACCCATGTCCAGAAGGATTTGGCCCGCTGTGCCTTGGCCCATGATGCCCGGTCGGAAGACAAAGAGAAATGGCACCACATAGATCGCTCCGGCCAGCATCAGCGCGCGCCCCGCCACCCGCCAGAAATTGGCCCCCGCCAGGGCGGCGGCCGCATAGACACTGGCGCAGACTGGTGGCGTGATGGCTGACAGGATCGCATAGTAGAAGACGAAGAGATGAGCGGTCAGTTCGGGCAGGCCAAGCCGTACGAGGCTCGGCGCTGCAATCGCCGCTGCCAGCACGTAGGAGGCAGTCGTCGGAACATCCATGCCCAGCAGGATCGCCAGTACAGCCGCCAGCAACAAGGCCACGATCAGCCCCTGACCCGACACGGAAAACAACAGGTTCGAGACCTTGACCCCGGCACCCGTCGCCGTCAGAACCTTGACGACGATGGCGGCGCAGGCCAGCAGCGCCGCGATCATCACCAACGCCCGCCCTGCTTCGACCATCCCTTCATAGATGTCGCGCGCCAGCTTGGCCCAGCAGGCCAGCACACCCTGTTCTCTGCCGTCGCGCGAGAATGGTCGCACCACCACGCAGGTCAAAACCAGCATGATGATCGCACCTGCACCCGCATAGCTCGGCGTGTAGCCGTTGAACAGGAAATAGACCATCGCCGCGATGGGAAGAAACAGCGGGATCGACTTGTCAAGCGCGAGGAATTCCGCCCGTTCGGGCATTTCGCTCTTCGGTGTCGGTTGCAGCCCTGTGCGGCGCGCATAGAGATCCACCCCGAGCCATACGGCAAGATAGTATAGAAATGCCGGACCGATCGCCGCGATGACAATTTCGGTATAGGGGATGTTCAGGAACTCGGCCATGATGAAGGCCGCTGCCCCCATCACCGGCGGCGTTAGCTGGCCTGCGGACGAGGCAACGGCCTCGACCGCCCCTGCAAAGGCCGGCGGATAGCGCAGCCGCTTCATCGTGGGAATGGTGATCGAGCCGGTCGCCATGACATTGGCCACTGCCGAGCCGGTAACCGTCCCGAACATCGCCGAAGACAGGGCGCAGACCTTTGCCGGACCGCCAAAAGAGCGCCCCGCGACCCATGTGGCCATTTTCATGAAGGCATCCGTCGCCCCGGTTGACAGCAACAGCGCCCCCAGAAGCACATAGATCACGATAACCCGCGCCCCGATATCCGCGAGGTAGCCAAAGAGTCCGGTGGTCGAACTGTAGAAAGTCTCGACGGCCGTGCGTGCCGACACGCGCGGCGGGCGCCATGCGCCTTCGAGCAGGTCATAACCGAAATAGAAATAGATCACGGTGCAAAGCGCCAGAAGCGGCAGGAACCAGCCGATCACCCGGCGCGCCGCCTCAAGGGTCAGCAGGACAGCCACCAGACCGGCCGCCTTGTCGAGCGGCCCATAGCGCACCATGATATCCGAAAAGCGATCCCGGTTCAGGATCACATAGAGGCAAACCGCAAAAGCCAGCAGGCCGAGCGTGATGTCCACTGCCCGCTCAAGTCCGCTTCGCGCGCCGGAGCGCGAGGCCCGCGCCGCATAAAGAAAGAACGCGCCGCCGATTCCGAAACCGATAAAAATCGGTCGCTGAACCAGCGGTTCGAACTGCCCGAACAGGGCATTGTAGAAATGCAGCGCGACGAATGCTGCGAACAATAGGCCAAGCGCCTGCCCTCCGCGCCGTTCCCAATAGGGTATTGCGGCCATTGTCTGCGTCATGTTCTCTCCGATATCGGCAGCGGCGGGGTGCCCGGAGCACCTCCGCCTGGTCAGTTTGCGCGACCGTCGTGACAGCCTGCGATTCTGGTCAGCTGCCGGCGGCCTCTCTCCAGTAACGCTCCGCACCCGGATGATAGGTGACACCCGCCTCCATTGTGGCAACAGCATCGGCGGCGATGTCGTAGTCGGCCAGTTGCGGCCAGGCTTCGGCCAGCAGGTTCATGTTCTGGTGGATGCTGCGGGCGATGTCATAGGCGTTCTGCTCATCCATGACACCGATGCGGGTCAGGAAGAACACGTTGAGCTTCGGAACCCGCATTTCTTCGGAGCCAGGAATAAGCCCTGCGGGAAGAGTCGTGAAACCGACGCCCTCCATATCCTCTGTCGCCGCTTTCTCCTGCTCTTCGGAGAAGCCGATCAAGCGCATTGCGGTGCTGGTCATCAACTCCTGCAGGGTCGCATCCACAGAGTCCGCGGCCCCGTATTTGCTGTAACCGACGAGTTGGCGGTTCTTGATACCTTCCACTGCGTCACCGACAGCACCATGCACCAGGTCCGCGTTGATATCGAACATCGACAGAACATTGGTCGTCAGCGTCTCGGCGGCCGATCCGCGGATGCCGGGATTGAACTTCCTCCCGTCCAATTCTTCAAGCGTGGTCACACCCGATTCTTCGGTGACCGCGATCAGCAGAATCGAGGCGCTGTAGGGGTAAAGCGCAACCGTATCTGGGATGGCGTTCCCTTCGAACTTGCCGGTCCCGTTCCTGGCGGAAATCAGGATGTCGGTGGTGGCAAGACCAAGGTCGATTTCGTCGCGCGCCAACCGCAGCACATTGTCCACGCTGGCCCCCGTTTCGATCACGCTGACGTTGGTGTCTTCCATACCGGTCTCGATCGCCTTGCTCATCGCAACCGAAATGGTGAAATGGCTCGATGTCGGGCTGGTCGTGCCCATCGTGAGATCCTTGGCGGATGCAGCGCCGCCAAGGGCAATGGCACCCACGGCAACAAGAATACCGAGTGCAGCCCGGTATCCGGTCAATTTGCGTTGGAACATTTTATCCTCCCGTTTTTGACTTCAAAATAACGTCAGCCCGGCCGCCTAAGCACGCAGGGCCCCCGATGTGTCGATCCGCTCTCTCAGAACGCGCAGTTCTTCCTCCGTTGGTGGCCGCGTCTGAGGCACCTCGCCCCTGATCGCCAGATCGAACCCCGTGTGACGCTGGACCTCTTCGGTCGTATTGCCCGGATGCACCGATTTCAGTCGCATTCGCAGCGTCGTGTCGTCGAAATCCATAACCGCTCGCGGTGTCACCGCCAGACGCGGTCCTTCATTGACCAGCCCGGCGTCACGTTTCGCGGCAGGCCCGGACAGATGTCCGGGTATCGTGATGAAATCGACCGTTTCCACAAAGTTTCGCGCGGTATGCACGGTGGGGCAGATGTAGAACCGCGTGGAGGTGTGGCAGTAGGACAGGTTGGCCGCCCCCGGTCCGCGCATCTTGGGTGCGTGCAGCGTCCCGCCGACGTGGTGCAGGTTGATGTTGCCGTAAGCATCGTGCTGCAAGCCGCTGTGAAAGAAAAAATCCAACCCGTGATGGCTGTGGCCGAACAACTCGATGAAGGTCTCTGCGGCCTCGCAGCGGCCGAGCGCGCGATCGTCCAGCATCGACGGATACAGGCGCCCCGTCTCGGGGTTGAAGAACATCTCGCCGCCGACCGTCAGGTTCGGTGCGTGCAGTTCGCGGGCCAGCGCGATGGCCGCCATCGGCACCAACGCGGCAGCACCCGCCGCACCCAGTTCGCCGTCTGCCAAATCGCGGGCCAGTACGACGACCATCTGTTCAAGTGGGGAAACCGCTGCACTCATCCGTTCCGGGCCTCGGCTTCGAGACGGGCAAAATGCGCGGTTCCCCCCACCGCTTCGATGTAGTCCTCCTGGCTTTTCGGTCCGGTCACATGGCGGGCCATATAAGCGTCCAGCCCCGTGCCGTCGCCGGTCCGGGCGGCATCGCCCAGATCGGCGTAGGCATCGATATGTTCCTCGTCCATCGCATAGTTGGGAAAGCTCGCCGTCGGGTGCGCGCCATAGGGTACTTCGACCACGGCATCGACATAATGAGACGGCACGGTGACCCGCGAAGGATCGTCCAGAACGACCTCCTCCGGGACGATCCTGTCGACGCTGGCAATGATCATGTCAGATGCGCGCGCCATCAGCTGATCGGCGTAGACCATTGTGCTGAGATGGCGAAGGTTCCCCCAACGGTCGGCTTCCTGCGCGTGCAGGAACGTCACTCTGGGCCGGATCGGCCCGACGGCGTGAATGCGGCGACCGGAGAATGGGCAGTCAATCTCGCGCAAGAGCGGGTTGTGTTTCAGAACGTCCGATCCGCGCAGCGCGTCGATTGGCTGGAATGGCACGCCATGTGCCGACGCCATCAGCCCGCCCACCACGGTCAGCGCATCCAGCGCATGGGCGGTCACCTGCCCTGCTTCGACCGCGCGCCGGAAATTGGGGCAAAGCCGGTTCTCCAGCGTAACACCGGGAATGAAAACCTGCGCGACGGCCCCTGACGCGATCATCAGGTCGATGTCAAACCCCGCGCCCGGCGAGGAATACACATGCAGGCCATCCGCGCCCACGGCCAGCAATGCGCGCACCAGCGCGATCGGGCGGCTTTGCTTGAACAGACCGCCGAGGCACAACTCGGGACGTTCTTCCAAAGCTCCTCGTGCCAGACGCGCTGCGTCTTGCAGGCTTGTGACCTTGCTGCGACGTGTGGGTTTCGCTTGGCCATCCATCGTTGGGCTTGCCACTCCTATACTGATTTCCGCAGATCACTCAAGATTTGCGCTTGTCCATCCTAGTCGACGGCACGCGATCCATCACCTTCCGGCTGGCGCAAAGTCTGATCGAACACATATGTGGGAATGCTTGCGCCCGGATCCTGACAGGGAATTGAGACCGGTCAGAACCACCCTGCCGCGACACCGCCGCCAACGATGAGCGTGATGAGGAGGATGCTCGCAACACCGAAAATTCCGTTCCACCGCAAACCGATGGTCAGCGGCCGCTCTCCCACGATGGAAGAGGTATAGACCACGGCCGTGATGGCCGGCCCCATGCAGATGATGCTGCTCCAGCCGCCCGCCAGCGCAAGGCCCAGAGCAAGCGGCGACAAACCATCCACGCCGACGCGGTTGACCACTTCTGCCAGCAGGACCACCGAGATCATCGGGTGCACGCCCAGAAGCCCCGTCAGGAACACCGTCATGATCAATAACACAACTGTCGTGACCGGTCGCGCGGCAATCCAGCCGAGATGGTCGGCAACCCATTCAACCGGCGCAACTTCCAGTGCGACAAGACCGATGAACCCCGCCGAGGCGATGACGCTCATCTCGGTCGCGAAACCCGGTGCCTGGGCCACGAACCGGCGCGACATACCGGTGAGGTTGCCACTGCCGCTGCGCAGAACCGACCAGAGCAGCGCATAGATCGGAACGATGGTGATCAGGACGGTCTGGAAACTGTACTGGGTCAACCTGTCCA
Source organism: Heliomarina baculiformis (assembly GCF_019966545.1). Lineage (GTDB taxonomy): Bacteria > Pseudomonadota > Alphaproteobacteria > Rhodobacterales > Rhodobacteraceae > Heliomarina > Heliomarina baculiformis. The sequence goes on from NZ_JAIMIC010000010.1 coordinate 74,252, forward strand.
GCGTCACAACGGCGGCTCCCAGAAAAAGGACATGTCCGGCCACGATCAGGACTGCCCAGCGGCTCCAGCCAGGCAAGTCACCCGACAGGGCCGGTGCCCGGCCGCGCGCCGAGGGCGGGCGCCACCATTCCACCGTGTCGAACAGCCATCCCAGAAGAAACAGCACCCCGGCCAGCGCAATCCCGTAGGGGGCCAGGGCCGCCCATTCGAGCCCCGGAATCGTGAGAATCATCAGATTGAGAGCGATCCCGAACGGCGTCCAGAAAGCGATCGAGGAAAACCCCCGCATACAGGCGCTTACCATCCTGCGCTTGCGGGCCTGGAACACGAATTCGTCCATCTCATGCCGATGCGCCGCCAGCCCTTTCATGATGATCTCCAGCATCACACCAAGCCCGCCAAGGTTCAGAAGCACGCCGAACAGATGTCCGCCCGCACCCAGAGAGGCGTAACGGCGGGTCGGCGGCTGCAGCGTCAGGAATTCACCGGCGACCTCGACAATCGGGTCCTGGGTGGCCGCGATGCGCAGGAATGCGACAGCCGTCAGCAGCGCGGACAGGAACACGACACGCCCCGCCGCCTGAACGAAGATGCCGGTGTCGATGCCATCGGCCAGCGCCAGAAGGGCAATCGCGAGGGAAAAGAAAAGCAGCACCCATCCGACGCGGGCGATATAGCGGGAGGCAATAACGAGATAGATTCCGAAGAACGGCACGGCGGCAATGGACGCGACGCTGGAGGAGAAGACACCTTGCACGATGGCAGCGCCGAGACAAGTCAGCAGACAGATGGCGGTAATCCCGTTGCGCTTGCCGGAACGTTTCAGGGGCTCGACGGGCGGCATCTGCCCCCCCTTTCCCGAAGGCGTCCGTTATGTCTGTGACACAACGGCAGATGCGGTCGCTCATGGTACGATGGCGGAAATGCGATGCCGACAATTTCCCCTTCACAAGCAGGGACACGCGCAAGGAAACGCGCAAGGACACACAAGGCACTCATCTTATCGGCACAGGGACGGCGAGCCCGGATTTCCGGCAGAACCGACCCCCGTGTTTCCGGGTCTCCGAGGATACATCGGCAGGCGAACAATAAGACAACGACGCCTCGAAATGTCTCTTCGCACTTGCGTGCTTGTCTTCCCGACTTTTCACGCCGATACCCTCAGCCACGTTTGTTCTTCTTTCCGAAGCTTTGTCGGTCACGGCCTACGCCCGATCCGGCATGGATATGGGGGAAGGATGAACACCCAGAATGCCCAATGGCCGCAAAGATCACAACGCGAGTATCTGCTCCAACACATATGTGCGACAGAGAGGGGCCGAGAGTTGATATCGTCCTGCTTGATGAGGCAGTGTACAGTGTCAGAGAAGGAAAAGGATGATCAGCGATTTCACCACCCGTTTGACGCGGTTCGTCGCCACGCCGCACCGGCTCAGCGATGCCGACGCCCAGCAGGCCGCGCTTTGCGTTGAGGATACCATGGCCGTCATCTATGGTGGGTGGCATGAACCGGTGGTTCGCCGACTGGCCGCGCTCGACGAGGGCGGGCCGACAGTCCCAGCGGGAGCCGCCGAAGGCGGCAGCCCCGAACAGGCCGCGTTCCTCAACGCGGTCGCCGGTCATGCGCTCGATTTCGACGATGTCCACACGGTCAGCGTCACCCATCCCAGTGTTGTAATCGTACCGGCGCTGCTGGCCGTCGCGGATGCACGGCCGGAGTCGGCCAGCCGCATCGCCCCCGCGCTTGCGGTCGGAACAGCAGTCAATGTCGCGCTCGGTCAAATCCTGGGTTTCGGTCACTACAACAAGGGCTGGCACGCAACATCGACCATCGGGGTTCTGGCATCGGCGGCAGCGGTCGCGCATCAGCTTGGGCTCGACGACGATGCGGTCAGCAACGCCCTGTCCCTGGCTGCGTCGCTGGCCGGGGGGATGCAGATCAATTTCGGCGCCATGGCGAAACCGATCCAAGCCGGAAACGCCGCCCTTGTCGGACTGCGCGCTGCCCGGATGGCCGAGGCCGAAATCACAGGAGCCCCCGATATATTCGCAGCGCGCGGCTTCTTCGATCTCTATGCTGGCGCGGACGGGCTTGCGGCCGACCCCGCAGAGGTGGAACCTCGGATCGATCTGGGCACGGTGTCCCGCAAGCTGTATCCCTGCTGCTACCTCACCCACAGGATGATCGCCGCAGGGCGGCATCTTTACGCCGAACGCGGCGGCAACGCGGTGCCGGAAGGATCAGTGATCGAAATGACGGTGCCTGAAAACGTCATGGTCCCGTTGCATGTCACCGACCCCAAGGATGGAATGCAAGCCAAGTTCTGCGCCGCCTATACGCTCGCCGTGGCCCTGCATCAGGGCCAGGTCGGGCTGGTGGATTTCGAGGGGGACAGCCCCCATCGCCCCGCGGTTCGCCGGCTTATGGACATGGTCAGTATCCAAACCACACCGGAAGCGGGGCGGGATCACGTCGGCGTGGACCGTGGCGCGGTCCATGTCCGACTGCGCAAAGGGAACGTAACCCTGGCCGAAACCTCGGTCGCGGCGCACCCCGGTTCGCCCTCGGATCCGGCGACGCCTGCAGCGATCGGGGACAAGATTGCCGATTGTCTCGGGAAATATCGCAGGGACGGGGGCGTGCCGCCCGCTGCCAGGGCGTTCCGCCGGGATCTGCGCACGCGGCTGCATCTTCCAGGGTTGCAAGAGCCGACGGCCCCCGACGGACAAGCAGCCTATACGCGGCAGGACAGACCAGAGCATGGCACGTCCGCTGCCAATCAAGCACCGTCTGAAAGGACCGTCTGATGGACTCGATGATCCATGACATGGCCGAACGTCTGTTCCGCGACCATGTCACCCACCGCCTGCGCGAAGACGCCGCCTCCGGGCAATTCCCCGAGGCTCTCTGGATGCGGATCGAGGAAGCTGGACTAGCCATGGCGCTGGTGCCCGAGGCCGCAGGCGGGTTCGGCGTGCTCCCCGGCGAGGCGCTTGGGCTCGTGCGCATCGCCGGGGCGCATGGCCTGCCCCTGCCGCTGGCAGAAACCCTGATCGCCAACGCGGTACTGGCGGGCGCGAATCTGGCCCTTCCCGGCGGCAGGCTGACCATTGCCGAGGGCGAGGCGCTGCGGCTGGAACGGCGCGGCGAGAAGATCCACGCGAGCGGGCATCTGGCACTGGTGCCCTTTGCCCGCTGGGCGAACCGGATCGTGACCAACGCCGTCCTGGACGGCGCCGATCACGTCCTGTCCTTGCCGGTGAAGGAACTGGCCCTGGACCCGGCGCAGGATCTTGCCGGGATGCCACGCGACGATGCCGAGGTCGATCTTGCGCTGACAGAGGCCGATGTCGGCGTCGTATCGCGGCCTGTTGAGGGGATGCGCGCGCTCGGCGCACTGATCCGCAGTCTGGCCATCGCCGGCGCGATGGAGACCATTCTGGAGATGAGCGTTCAGTACGCCAACGACCGGGTGCAGTTCGGGCGGCCCATCGGCAAGTTTCAGACGATCCAGCACTATCTTGCGACCATGGCCGGAGAAACCGCTGCCTCGCGCACTGCCGCCGAGATGGCCGCAAGCAGCTATGATACACCAGCCTTTGCACTGACCGTTGCCGCTGCCAAGGCCCGCGCCGGGGAAGCGGTGGAGAAAGTCGGGGCATTGGCCCATCAGATCCATGGGGCACTCGGTTACACCCAGGAACATTCGCTTCACCATTTCACCAAGCGGATCTGGGGCTGGCGTGACGAGTTCGGCACCGAGCTTGACTGGACCGGGGAATTGGGGCGGGCCGCCCTGTCGAGCCCGCACGACACCTTCTGGCATTTCATCACCGACAGCGCTGTACAAGGAGCGCCAGCATGAGCCTCACAGCGTTTCCGCCCCCCCCGTCCTGCACCGACTATGACGACCTCCGGCAAGAGGTCCGCGCGTTCCTGGCCGAGGAACTGGCCGATTTCCCGCCCGAAAAACGCGCGGAGTCGTGGAATGGGTTCAGCCGCGACTTTTCACGAAAGCTGGCACGGCGCGGCTGGGTCGGCATGACCTTTCCCAAGGAATTCGGCGGCCACGCGCGCAGTGCACTGGAGCGCTATGTCGTGTCCGAAGAGCTGCTGGCCGCCGGTGCGCCGGTGATTTCACACTGGATCGCAGATCGACAGAGCGGCCCGCTCATACTGGCCAAGGGCACCGATGAACAGAAACGCCGGATCGTACCACGGATCGCCGCGGGCGAGCTTTGTTTCTGCATCGGGATGAGCGAACCGGATTCCGGCTCGGACCTTGCGGCCACGCGCACGGTTGCCACCGAGGTTGACGGGGGGTTCCGGATCAACGGCACCAAGGTCTGGACGACCTATGCGCATGTCGCCGACTACATGATCCTGTTCTGCCGCACCGGCAAGAGCGACGATCGCCACGGCGGGATGAGCCAGTTTCTCGTCGATCTCAAGGCCACCGACCACATCTCGATCAGCCCGATCATCGACCTGGGTGGCGAGCATCATTTCAACCAGGTGGTGTTCGACAATACCTTTCTGCCGTCCGATGCGCTGCTGGGCGAGAAGGGCGAAGGCTGGTCGCAGGTCATGAGTGAACTGGCCTTCGAGCGCAGCGGCCCCGAGCGGTTCCTGTCGTCCTTTGCCCTGATCGAGGAACTGATCCGATTGCTGCGTGAAGACGCAACCGAAGCGCAGCAGGCCGAGATCGGCCGTCTGTCCGCGCATCTGATGGTGCTGCGTCAGATGTCGCGTTCTGTGGCCGGAATGCTGAACGAAGGAAAGAACCCGTCACTTCAGGCCGCCATCGTCAAGGACCTTGGTGCGCTCTTTGAACAGGACATTCCGCGACTGGCCCGCAGTCTTGTCACGCGCCCGGCAGTGCCTGGCGGGCGCGACAGTTATGCGGCAGTTCTGGCGTATACCGAACTTGCGGTGCCCTCGTTTTCACTTCGCGGGGGCACCCGCGAAATTCTTCGCGGCATCATCGCGCGGGGCCTGGGGCTGAGGTGAGACCGACCGTGCTGACACAACAGGGGCGCTCTGCAAGCAACTAGTGCAGGGCGGTTTCGTCAACAACCCCGGAACGATGGCCAAGTGCTCTGGAAAGCCGATCCGCTGCAGTCTTGGCTGCCGCCACATACTGTTTTCTGTTTCGTTTGGCGCGTTCCACAGGGGCACCAATGACCAAAGCCCCTGCCAGATTTCCGTCCGCGCGAAAGACGGGAACCCCGAAACCCGCAGCATCAACATGCGCCGTACCGACCGTGCTGGCATAACCGGATCTGCGAATCTCGGAAATTATCCCGCGCAGTTCATTTTCGTCGGTGATGGAATTGGGTGTGAGAGACTTCAATTCGGTGCACTGAAAGTAGGCGTCCTGTTCCTGCGGCGTGTCAAAGGCCAACATGACCAGCCCTGATGCCGAACAATACAATGGCCGGTTGATCCCCTGCTGGGCCACGTACCGTACAGGCTGGGGGCTTTCGATGACCGACGAGTAAACGACATTTTCGCCGTCCCGGACAGCAAACAGGATGGTTTCTCCGGTCTGGTTGACTACATCGTTCATAACCCCGCGCAGGACCGATTCGAACGGGTGGTTGGTCAGGATCGACTGGGCGAACTGAAAAATTCTCGGGCCCAGAAAGTAATTGTCTTTCTCGCGCATCAGGTACCCCTTCTCGGTGAGAGGGCGAAGAAGCACCAGCAAACTGCTTTTGGGGCAACCAATCGCGTTGCTGAGCTCCGAAAGAGACATGTGCCGTTTGCTGTACGCCAACAGGTCGAAAAGCGCGAGGATACGTGTCAGAGACCGGGGCGCGCCTGATGTGTCTCCGGCGGCTTCAGCTCGGTCAGATCGCGCGGTTTTCATAATCGTGTCTCCAGTGCCGCTATCCGGAACAGGCCTATGCCTTTCCCGGCTCAGTATCCGTCGTGCGTGCCTTGATCATCCGCAACGGCGTATACTCCAATACCTGTTCTCCAGTTTGCTTGAACACCTTGTTTCGCGTCCGCACCAGTCCTCGGTTCGGCCGGCTCTTCGACCGGCGCGATTCGATTACCTCGACTTCACAATGGATGGTGTCCCCCGCGAACGTGGGTCCCATGACCTTAAGTTCCATGTCCAGAAAGGCAAAGCCCGTATGTTGCATTGTGGATTGGGTCAAGAGCCCTTCCATGAAAGTATAGACCAGCGCACCGGGCGCGGCGAAACCGGGAATATTGGATTCCTTCTCCCGGAAGTCACGATTGATGAACAAGACCTCAAGCATGCCGGTGACGCTGACAAAATTCGTGATGTCGGTTTCGGTCACGGTGCGACCAATGGTCCGAAACCTGCGCCCGACCGGTAAATCTTCGTGGCAAAATCCGAGTCCTACAGTTTCCATTCCGCACAATTCCCTTGATCAGTTCGATTTTCTGAGAGGGTTCGGCCACACCTGTCCTGCGCCCGGAACACGCCCCGGTTTCTCAAGGTTAGGCGGCAAGCTCGGCAGCAATCAATCGACCGCCTCGTTTTTTACGGCTTTCACGCCGATTGAGCACATTCTTGATGAATCACATCCTTCGCTCCAAGGACCGCTTTTTCGGCACCACAGCACATATGTGGTTTCGCGCGGCTGGTGCCGGATAGCGTTTGGGACATACCGAACGCTGAACTACCCTTTCGTGAGTGGGCACCCAATGCCATGATCCGAAGGGGACCAGCATGAATTTCGGTTTTTCCGACGAACAGGATGCCATACGCGACACGCTGGCACGAATGCTGAGCGATCACGCCACTCTCGCGGTGGTGCATGACTGTCTTGAGACTGCCGAAGGGTTCGATTCCGCAACATGGGCCGCCTTGGCGGGCGGCGGATGGCTGGGTCTTGCGATTGCCGAAGACTACGGGGGTTCGGCGATGGGGGCGGTCGAGCTGGCCATTGTCGCCGAAGAGATTGGCCGCAGCCTGGCCGCCGTACCCTTTGCCCCGGTTCTTGGCCTGGCGACCCCGGCGATTCAGGACTTGGGCACGCAAAGTCAAAAAGAAAAGCTGTTGCCGGGCATCGCCGAAGGCCGCCTGATCGTCGCCACCGCGCTTGCCGAGGATGGAGGGTCTGCACCGGAAAGGGTCTCGGCAAAAGTGGTGCAGGATCGCCTTTCTGGACGCAAATCACCGGTTTTGTTTGCAGCCGATGCGTCATTTGCATTGGTCGCTGCGCTGGACGAAGGCGGCACCGTGCGCCTTTACCTGGCGGATCTTTCCGATCCTTCAGTGTCGATCAATCCGCATGATGCGATCGACCGGACGCGTCCGGCAGCCGAAATCGTCTTTCACGGTGCGCCGGTTGAATTGCTTCCCGGTTCCGATCCCGCGGCGATCCGGACCCTTCTGGACGGCGCCGCAGTGCTGGCTGCCTTCGAACAGATCGGTCTGGCCGAACGCGCGCTTTCCCTGACCAGAGACTATGCCTGTGAGCGGCAGGCATTCGGACGCCAGATCGGCAGTTTTCAGGCGGTCAAACACCGGCTCGCGGACATGTTCGCCAAGATCGAACTGGCACGGTCCAATGCCTTTTTCGGTGCGTGGGCGCTGGCGAGCGGGGATAACCGACTGGCCGAAGCCGCGGCGGTGGCGCGCCTCTCCGCACTCGATGCAGTGCAATTCACCACCGAGGAATCGGTGCAACTTCACGGTGGGATCGGATTCACCTGGGCCGCCGACCCGCACTTGTTTCTGCGGCGCGGCTGGCAATTGAAGGCCGAACTCGGCCCCGCCGATCTTTGGCGCGAACGGTTGCTTTGCGATCTGGCGAACGGACCAGCGGCCGCTAACTGACAAGGACATTGAACGAATGGATTTCAGCGATAGCCCAGAAGAAGCCGCATTCCGCGCCAAAGCGAGCGACTGGCTGGATGCCAACGCGACTCGCCGCGATGGCAGCGAAAAGGCACAGGATCATTTCATGGCGCGCGACGCCGACGAAGTTGCCCGTGCGCGCGACTGGCAGTCGCGAAAGGCCGATGCTGGCTGGGCGGGGCTGACATGGCCCCGCGCGTTCGGCGGTCGTGACGCCACCCCGATCGAGCAGGTGATCTGGAATCAGGAGGAAGGACGCTATGCCGTACCGCCCAACGTCTTTCTGATCGGGATTGGGCTGGTCGGGCCTACGGTCATGATTCACGGCACCGATGACCAGAAAACCACATTCCTGCCCCGTGCCCTCACGGGCGAAGACATCTGGTGCCAGCTGTTTTCCGAACCCGCAGCCGGGTCCGATTTGGCCGGTATCCGCACCCGTGCGCGCCGCGAAGGCGACGAATGGGTGATTTCCGGTCAGAAGGTGTGGACCTCGGGGGCACATTATTCCACCCACGGCATCCTGTTGGCGCGCACAGATCCACAGGTGCCCAAGCACAAGGGAATGACCATGTTCCTTGTGCACATGTCCGACCCGGCCATCGAAACCCGTCCCATTCGCCAGATTTCTGGCAGCTCCAGCTTCAACGAAGTGTTTATCGACGACCTGCGCGTGCCGGACAGCGCCCGCCTGGGCGGCGAATCCGAAGGGTGGAAGGTAGCGCTGACCACACTCATGAATGAACGGTTCAGCATTTCCGTCGGCCGGGCCAGTGGCGGCGCACGGGCCGAGGAATTGATCGATCTGGCCACCCGTGTCGAACGGAACGGCCGCCCGGCCTTCGAGGACGGCGAAGTGCGCGCACGCATTGCCGATTTTATCGCACGGCAACGCGGGCTGGAATTCACCTCCTACCGGGTCATGACATCGCTGTCGCGCGGCGATGCGCCGGGTGAAGAGGGCTCGATCGGAAAACTGCTGCTGGGCAAGCTGCGGCAGGAAATGGGCGCTTTCGGGATGGAACTGGCCGGAACTGCGGCCGGTATATCGGCCAAATCTGGAGATGACGTGGCGCGCTGGCGAAACGAATACCTGACCGCGCCGGGCAACCGGATTGCCGGAGGATCGGACGAGATCCAGCGCACGATCATCGGCGAACGTATTCTCGGACTGCCGCCCGAAATACGCATCGACAAGGATGTCGCGTTTTCAGAGCTTTGATCTGACAGGGAGACGTCCGGGACCAACGACCAATAAGGAGGAGAAAACCATGAAGTTCAAGATAACTGGTATCGCTGCCGCATGTCTGGCAATTGCGACCTCGACGGGCGCACAAGACATCGATCTGCCTGACGTGATCGCGTGGTCGGCCTATGACACGGGATCGGCCGGTCATGCCCATTCCATTGCCATCGGCAACATGATGCGCAGCAAATACGGATCGACGGTCCGCGTGCTTCCGGGACGGAACGATGTCTCGCGAATGACGCCTCTCAAGAACGGGACGGTCGATTACTGCCTGTGCGGTATCGCCTCCTATTTCGCGGCCGAAGGGGTTTTCCTTTTTGCTGCGCCTGAATGGGGGCCGCAGCCGATCCGGGCAGTTCTTCAGGCCGTTGGCGACTACGGACTGGGTGTTGCTGTCGCCGCCGATGCGGGCATCGACACGATTGCAGATCTCAAGGGGAAACGGGTCGCTCGCGCCGTCAGCTCTCCCGCGATTGACAACAACATGGAGGGTCTGCTGGCCTTTGCGGACCTGACATGGGACGACGTAGAGACTGTGGAGTTTTCGGGCTATGTGAACTCTCTCAAGGGCATTCTCGAAAACCGTGTGGATGCGGCGTTTGCTCTGACGACGACCACTGTGAACTACCAGATCGAATCGAGCCCGCGCGGCCTCAAATGGCTTGAAACACCTGCGGACCAAAGGGAAGCATGGGAACGCTACACCAGCGTGACGCCCTTTGTAACACCGCACATGGTGTCGGTGGGGCCAACCATCGACCCTGCCTCTCCACGACCTATGGCGCTGTACCCCTATCCGATCCTTGTCACTGAAACCGATCAGGATAGCACCGAAGTTCGCAACATCGTCGCCGCGCTTGACGAGGGGTTCGACGACTACAAGGATGCCGCCCCCGGTGCCAATGCATATGCGATTAACCGCCAGATCCTTTCCTGGGTGATGCCATGGAGCGATGGCAGCGTGGCCTACTTCAAGGAAAAGGGTCTTTGGACACCAGAGGCCCAGGCAAATCAGGACAAACTGGTGAATCGGCAAGACGTCCTCGCCCAGGCTTGGAGCGGATTTGTCGCCGACGCACCTGACGGTGAAGAAGAATTTGCCGCTGCATGGATGAAAGCCCGCGCTCAGGCACTGGAAGAGGCCGGCCACGAGGTCTTTTTCCGCTGATGCGACGCAGCGCGGCGTCCAGCGGGCGCCGCGCAATAAGCAACGCAGCACACAACAGGAATACGGGCATGTCACAAGTAACACAGGACGCGCCGGCGCAACCGGCCGGCATGGGCACCCTGCCCGCATTTGTGCGCTGGTTGCTCGTCGCCTCAGCGGTTCTTTTGACCGCGGCCTCGGTCAACCATCTCTTCAATCTGGGGTTCTTCATAAACATCCGGTTGCTTGAGATTCACTACCTGTACGTGATGCTCTTGCTGACGCTGCCGTTGGTGTTCCTTGTCTTCCCTTGCTCAAAGTCAGACCCCTACGGATCGACGCGGTGGTGGGATTACTTTCTGGCGCTGCTGGCTCTGATCACCTGCGCTTTCTTTGCCTACTACGGGCGCAGCGTGGTGAACAAAGGGTGGGATTTCGCCGCGCCCCTTCATGCCGTAATCGCCAGCTTCGCCTTCTGGTTCCTGCTGCTTGTCGCGGCGCGGCGCACCGGCGGCTGGATGCTCTTCGCGGTCATCCTCTCGTTTTCCATCTACCCCATGATCGCAAACTATGCGCCCGGCCCGATCCAGGGCTTCCAGCGCTCGCCCGTCGAGACGGCGATTTTCCACGCGATGAGCGGCGAAAGCGTGCTGGGCATACCGATGCGCAGCTTTGTCAATCTTGTCGTGGGATTCATGATCTTCGGGGTCGCGATGCAACATACCGGCGCGGGTCCGTTCTTTATCGACATCGCCTTTGCCGCGCTCGGGCATGTCCGTGGCGGGCCGGCCAAGGTGGGTGTTCTGACCAGCGGGCTAACTGGTTCGATGAGCGGCAGCGTGATCACCAATGTGCTGACGACCGGGTCGATCACAATTCCTGCTATGAAAAAAGTGGGCTTCAGGCCCGGCTATGCAGCAGGGATCGAAGCGGCGGCATCGACGGGGGCGGTACTGATGCCCCCTATCATGGGCGCCACCGCCTTTGTCATGGCGACTTTTCTGGCGACAGACTACACCAACATCGTGATGGCGGCGGTTCTGCCATCGCTGTTCTACTTCTTCGGCCTGTTCGCACAAATCGACGCGTACTCGGCGCGCAACGGGCTGAAAGGCGTTCCGCGCGCCGACCTTCCCAGAATCGGCAAAGTGCTGCGCGAAGGCTGGTACTTTCTCGCCGTCTTCGGGCTGCTGATCTGGATGCTGCTCTACCTCAAGCGTGAGGCCATCGCCCCGTTCTATGCCACCGCGTTGCTTCTTGTCCTGAACCAGCTGCTGTCAAAATCACGCTGGGGGCGGAAGGAGCTGATGAACTTCCTGATCGCCACGGGACGGCTGTTCGTCGAACTGGTGGCCATCTTGGCGGCGGTCGGACTGATCGTCGGCGGGCTTGCGGTGACCGGGATGTCCGGGACTATCTCCAACGATCTGCTGTTCATCGCGGGCGGCAACACCTTTTTGTTGCTGCTTCTGGGGGCCTTGACCAGTTTCATTCTTGGAATGGGCATGACCGTGACCGCCGCCTATGTGATCCTCGCAGTGTCGCTGGCACCTGCCCTGATCGCCGGCGGGCTCGATCCGATCGGCGTCCATTTGTTCATCCTTTACTGGAGTATGTTGAGTTATATCACACCCCCGGTTGCTTTGGCGGCTTTCGCCGCGGCGGCCATTGCCCAGGCCAAACCCTTCGCGGCAGCCTTCGAAGCGATGAAACTTGGCACCATCATCTACATTATTCCCTTCTTCTTCGTCCTTGACCCCGCGTTCACCCTGCAAGCCGGTCCGCTCGAAAGCCTGCTCACGGTTCTGCGCGCCGGTGTCGGCATTCTGTTGATCTGCGCCGGTATTCAGGGTTACTTGCTGGGCGTCGGGCGGATCGAATCCGACCCGATTGGAGCAATTGCGCGGATCCTGCTCGGTATTGCCGGACTGGCCTTCGCCTTTCCATCGCATCCGGACCTAGCCGTTCCGATCCTCGGTGCGGTAGGAACAGGTATCGGGCTGGCGGCACTGGCAGTCGCTCTGGTGATGTTCTCGACCAAGCAAGAGACAGCGTAAGATGAGCGCGCAGGACGGCAGACCAGACATCCCCGCCCCGTTCAACGCATTGCTAGGTGTGCGCTTTGTCTCGTGGTCCGATGGCAAGGCCGAACTGGAATTGCCTATCGGCCGCGACCATCTGAACGGCGCTTTCGCCGTACATGGCGGTGTCTTCGCGACAATGTTGGACAACGCAGTCACCTTTTGCGCGGCCTACGCGGGGGAGGGCCGCCCGGGTCATCGCTGCCTTACGCTTTCGCTCACAACCAGTTTTGTCGGCCCGGCAGCCGAAGATGACACGCTGACGGCGCGCGCGCGCCTTGTGGGCGGCGGGCGCAAACTGGTCTTTGTACAGGGCGAGATCTTCAATCAAGACGGGCACCGTCTGGCCCATGGCGATGCCGTGATCAAGCGGCTCGCACCACCGTCGTAAACACCTGAGTGAACCGACAGTGAACGAGACCAAACAAACGAAGGACAATAGGAGACAGAAATGATCAACCCGATGGCATTGGACAATCAAGTGGTTATCGTCACAGGCGCCGGACAAGGTATCGGCCGCGGCGTCGCGGCGCTGGCGGCAGAGCTAGGCGCCAAGGTCGTGGTGAACGACCTGAACGAAGACGGCGTCAAGGAAACCGCCGAACAGATCGGTGGCAATGCCCGTGCCATCGTAGGGAATGTGGCCGCCCCTGACTTTCCCGGGAAGCTGGTGAAATTTGCGCTCGACGAATTCGGCGATATCAATGGGCTCGTGAACAATGCCGGCATCGTGCGCGCGGCGATGATCCACAAGATGGACCGGGCCACGTGGCAGCAGGTCATCGACGTGAACCTCACCGGTGTCTTCGCCTGTCTTCAGGCTGTTGGCACCTATTACAAGGATCAGACCGAAAAAGATCCGGAGAGCGCTGCGCGCCGCGCCATCGTGAATATCTCGTCCGATGCCGGGCGTCGCGGCACCATCGGCCAGATCAATTACGGGGCGGCAAAATCCGGGGTTCTGGGCCTGACCATGAGTGCCGCGCGCGAATGGGGCCGTTACCGCATCAACGTCAATTCGGTCTGTTTCGGAATGGTCGAGACACCGATGACCGAGACCATCCGCTCCGACAAGTTTGTCGACAAGTACATGGCGCAGATCCCGATGGGCCGGATGAGCACCCCCGAAGAAGTCGCACAGCCCGTCTGTTTCCTGTTGTCCAACGCGGCATCCTATATCACCGGCCAGCACCTGAGCGTGAACGGTGGCTTCCACATCGGGTTCTGAGATGACAGGTATAGAAAAAGGCCCTGGGCCGGATGCTGTCTTCGCCGCGAAACTGGCCGAGGGCACCTTTGAAATTCAGAAATGCGGCGGCTGCGGCACCCATGTCTTTCATCCGCGCGTGATTTGTCCGGCTTGCGGAGGCGCAGACCTGGGATGGGTCGCGCCCACCGGCAGGGGCACTGTCTATGCGCGTACAGTCGTCCGCCGCAAGCCGGAAAGAGGCGGCGACTACAATGTGGTTCTGGTGGATCTGGAGGAGGGCGTGCGCATGATGTCGCGGATCGACGGCATCGAGCATGACCGGATTGTTACCGGTCTGAAGGTCACCGCTTCGGTCGGCGAAGGCGCGGAGGGAAAACCCGCCGTGGTTTTCGAGCCGGAAGGAGGTGCGCAATGAGTCTGCGGGGAAAAGCCGCCATCGTCGGTACCGCGCTTGCGGGCTGCGGCGAGGCCCATGGCAAAGGCGCGATGGAGATTACAATCGAAGCGGTGCATGGCGCTCTGGCCGACGCGGGCATTGCGCTTGGCGAGGTTGACGCCATCGCCACCTGCCAGCCGCTGGACATGCTGTCGGGGCTGACGCTGGCGCAGGAACTGGGCTTGTCTCCCAAGTTCACCATGAATAACCGCATGGGCGGCTCGTCGTTCCTGTCGCATACGCTTTGGGCCGCGATGCTGCTCGAGTTGCGGCTCGCGGATACCGTGCTGATCTGCTACGGATCGAACCAGCGCACCGCCTCGGGCAAGCTGATGACCGCGCTTGGCCTGCCGACCTATGAGGCGCCCTACCGGCCGTTGTTCCCGCTGTCTTCCTATGCGCTTGCCGCGGACCGCCACATGACGCAATTCGGCACCACGCGCGAACAGTTGGCCGACGTGGCCGTTGCCGCACGCGCTTGGGCCCAAAAGAACCCCGAAGCCTTCCTGCGCGATCCGCTGACGCGCGAAGATGTCATTGCGTCGCGGCTGGTTTCAGACCCGCTGCGGGTGCGCGACTGTTGCCTGGTCACCGATGGCGGCGGCGCCATCGTGATGCGGCGCTCTGAGGCTGCCAAGGATCACCCCAGGCCGCCTGTGTATCTGCTGGGCGGTGGCGAGGGCACGACTCACCGAGACATTTCCGAAATGGCCGACCTGACCGAGACAGGCGCCGTCCAGTCGGGTCAAACGGCGATGGAGATGGCGGGCGTCAAGCCCGCAGACATCGACGTTGTGCAGCTCTACGACGCGTTTACCATCAACGTGATCTTGTTTCTCGAGGATCTGGGCTTTTGCAAGAAAGGCGAAGGCGGTGCGTTTGTGGCGAACGGCGGCATCGCGCCTGGCGGCCACCTGCCAGTCAATACCAATGGTGGCGGCCTGTCTTGCGTGCATCCCGGGATGTACGGCATCTTCACGCTGATCGAGGCGGTGCGGCAGTTGCGCGGTGACGCTGGCGACCGCCAAATCGACAGCGCCGAACTGGCCCTGGCCCACGGCAACGGCGGTGTCCTGTCCAGCCAGGTTACGAATATCTTGGGCACCGACGCCACGCTCTGACCAGGCCATCGGGCAAGACAGAAGCGGCCCTCTGCAAGGAGGGCCGCTTTGCGTTTCTGCCTGAGGCAGCTCAGTTCGGATAGGTTGCCAGGTCGATCTTGGAATAGATTTCCTGACGCAGAAGGTCGGCATAGGGCTGCGGGTTGTCGCGGATCGGTTGCAGCGGACCCGTCAGACCGTGCCATTTCTCGATCAGTTCGCGATAGGTCGCGATCAGCGGGTCCGGATCTTCGATGCCGCGTTCCTCGCGCGAGATGCGGGCGATCTCTTCAAGATCCGCGGTGCGGAAATCGATGAGATCCTGAAGAAACTCAGGCGAGGGTTCGTGCACCTCCAGACCAAGGTCACTGGCCTCTTTCAGCACGTCCAGATCGTCGGTTTCGTAATACACCTCGGTCTGCGCCACGGCTTCGGGGATTTTCTTGGCGAATTGCTCGCGTTGCTCCGGCGAAAGCGAGGCCCAGAACTTCGGGCCGACGGCAAAGATCGAACCGGAATGATAGGTGCCCAGCGGCAGTTCCGTCAGGTGCTTGGCAACCTCGATCAGGCTGTGCCCCTTGAGCGCACCGATCGGCTGCACTGCGGCGGTCACGACACCGTGGCTCATCGTGTCGTACATCTCGCTCGACGGCACGTTCACAGGCTCTGCCCCCAGACGCACCGCCCAGCGGTCCCAGACCGACCCGCCGGTGCGCAGCTTGACGCCCTGCATGTCTGCGATGTCGATGATCGGCTTGGTGGTCAGCAGTACATAGGGTGCCGTGCTGATCCCGCTAAGCGCCACCATGCCGTTCTTGGCGAACTCCTCCTTGCAGGGCTGACAGTGCAGCATCACGAATTCGCTGGTCGCGCCGGCCATCGCATAGTGGTCTTCACCGAGAAGCGCGAGATCGGCAACCAGCTGCGCGTAGGGCATTTCCGAGCGGAAATACGTCAAAGCCAGTAGGCCGACATCGGCAACCCCGTCGCGCAGGCCGGACAAAGTCGGCTTGGGGCCAAGCAAGGCACCGCCAGTAAACAGCTTGAAGTCGAAGGCATCTGGAAATTCTGCCTCGGTCATTTCGGCATAGGCGGCATGGCCACGCGATGTCGCGTGATTGGGCGAGGTCCAGTTGGATATAGTCACCCGCTTCTCGGCCAGGGCCGGTGTCGCCACAAGGACGGCTGTTGCCGCCAGCGCGGCCAGCGCATTGGTACGTTTCATGTTGTCTCCTCCTCTTTCTCAAAGTCCCGCTGTTGCGCGGGGTTCGTCACGGCCGGGATGGCCGAATCAGTTGCCGAGTTCCGGCAGGAACATGATCAGGTCGGGAAAGGCGACCATGATGATCAGGACCGCCACATCCGCAGCCAGAAACCACAAGACACCCTTGAAGATCAGTGAGATCGGGATAGAATCTCCGACGATGCCCTTGATGACAAAGACGTTCAGCCCGACCGGCGGGGTTATCAAAGCCATCTCGACGAGCTTGGTTGCGAGCACGCCAAGCCAGATCAGGCTGATATGATTTGCTTCGTAGATCGGGAGAAGAATGGGCAGCGTCAGCAGCAGGATTCCCAAAGGGTCGAGTATCATGCCCAGCAGGCAAAAAATGACTGCCGTACCGATGACCAGCGTCAGATAGCTGGCGCCCATGTCGATCACCAGGCCCGACATGGCTTCGGGAACCCCACTGATGGCCAGGAAACGCGAGAACAGATTGGCGCCCACCGCGATGATGAAGATCGCCGCAGTCATTTTCGCCGTGTCCAGAAGCGCGATCTTTGAGACTCTCCAGTTCAGAGTGCCGCGCGCAGCCGCAATCCCGAAAGACAGCGCAGCTCCGACCGCGCCAGCTTGGGTGGGGGTGAAAAATCCTGAGAACAACCCGCCAAACACGCCCAACACCAGCAACAACAAGGGCCATGTTTCGCCCAAAGCTTCAAATCGCTCCGACCAAGTCGAGCGTTCGTCCAGCGGAGGCGCAAGTTCGGGATTGATCCGCACGCGAATGATGATCACCGCCGCGTAGCCCAGCATCGTCAGCAGACCCGGGACGATTGCGGCAAGAAACAGCTTGCTGATCGCGACTTCAGCGAAGATCCCGTAAATGATCAGAAGGATGCTCGGTGGAATGAGCGATCCCATCGTCCCGGCCGCAGCGACGACGGCGGTGCTCAAACCGGGATCGTATTTCCGCTTGAGCATTTCCGGCACAGCGATCCGTCCCATGGCCGCAGCACAGGCAAGGCTGGAACCGGCCGCCGCCGAAAACAGCGCGGCCCCTCCGACACTGGCCACTGCCAGCCCGCCGGGCAGAAACGACAGCCAAATCCGCGCGGCCTTGAAAATCCCGCGCGTGATGTCGGTCTGATAACAGACGTAACCCATCAAAAGGAACATCGGGATCGAACTGAGGGTCCAGTGCGCTGCAAAATCATAGGGCACGGCCGTCAGCAGACCGAATGCCGCCCCGCTGCCCAACATGGCCCAGAACCCGAAGAAGGACACGATACCCAGTGCAACCGCTATTGGGAGGCGCAACAATACCAGCACGATCACAGAGACGATGCCGAAAAGGCCGATTTGAAAAAAGCTCACCGTCGTGCTCCTATTCGTACATGTCGTGATTGAGACTGGCCATGCCTGTTTCGGTGAAGGGGCGTTGGATCAGCTTTGCCAGCAAAAGCAGCACCATCAGCCCCGCGCCAATTGGCAGAAAGAAGCGACCGGGCCAGACGGTCACCGCCGCCATGCCCATGGATTTTTCTCCAACGGTGTATTTCTCGACGGCGTCTATCCAGGTCTGCCAGGTCAGCAGGCCGTAGAACATCGCAGATAATGCCAGCGCCAGCATGTCCAGAACGGTCCTGCCCGCCGCCGGGATCAGATCGTGGATCAGATCGACCTTGATGTGCTCGTTGGTGAATTCGACGAAGGGTAGCGGCAGGAAGACCAACCCAACCATGTAGTAATAAGACACGTAATCCACCGTTCCAGGCAGCGGCTCGGCGACAAACTGGCTCAGAACAACATCGAGCGTAACATGGACCATCATCAGCGCCGCCAGGGTAGTCGCAACATAGGTGATAATCCGCGACACCCAGCCAAGTCGTGCAATAACTGTTTCCATCGCTATCTCTTCCCTGTCGTAATAAGGGCGCAAACCGCTTGGTCAGGCGCCACGGAAAACCGGTTTTCTCTTGCTCAGGAAGGCGTCGATGCCTTCGGCGTGATCCGTGCTCTTGATGATTTGCCCCTGAACGATGGCTTCTGTTTCAAGAAAGCTCTCCAGCGAAGGTTGCATCGCGGCGCGCATCAGCCGCTTGGTACCGGCCAGGGCAAAGGTCGGTCCTGCGGCCAGATCTGCCGCATAATCCAGCGCCGCCGTGTCGAGGGCATCATCGGAATGAACCTGGCTTGCCAAACCAAGGCTCAGGGCTTCATCGGCCGGCACCAGCCGCGCAGAAAAGGCAAGGTCCGTTGCACGCTGCCGCCCGATCAGGTTCTGAAGAAAAAACGCCGCGCCGCCATCCGGGGCCAGGCCGACCTTGCGAAAGACCTGACCGAGTTTTGCAGTCTCGGAAAGCAGGACGACGTCGCAGGCCAGCGCCATGCTCAGACCGATCCCGACTGCGGGACCGCGCACTGCGGCAACCACAGGCTTCTCACAATTGAATATGGACAGGATCATCTGATGTGCCCTGTACAAACGGGCCCGATCACCCCAGACATCGTCCTTGCCCATGGTCGAAATATCCGCGCCCGCACAAAAGGCTCGGCCCTCGGCCCGGAATAGAACTGCCCTTATTTGCGGGTCGGTTTGAATGTCGCGAAACGTGTCCATGAGTTCGACGCGCATTTCGAGGGTCAGCGCATTCAGCTTGTCGGGCCGGTTCAACGATACGATGGCCAGACCTTCTGAGTGTTCTACAGTGATATCACTTGCCATGACCGCCCCTCCCTGTGGCGCATTTTCGTCAATCAGTGAACAGCGACCGTGCAATCCCGTTCTTATGTATCTGGGTCGTTCCCCCGGTGATCGTCAGCATCCGCACATCCCGCACCATCCGCTCCAACGGAAGCGAACCGAAATAGCCGTAGCCGCCGAACATCTGCAT
The DNA here is from genome assembly GCF_019966545.1 of Heliomarina baculiformis. Taxonomy (GTDB): domain Bacteria; phylum Pseudomonadota; class Alphaproteobacteria; order Rhodobacterales; family Rhodobacteraceae; genus Heliomarina; species Heliomarina baculiformis. Next base: position 93,438 of record NZ_JAIMIC010000010.1, read on the forward strand.
GGCGTCATGGGTTACGCGTTGCGCCATTTCGGTGGCCTGAACCTTGGCGATCGAAGACAATGTGGGATCGGGCTGGCCGCGGTCGATCAACGACAGCGCCGTATAGCACAGCGACCGTGCGGCCTCGATCTGCACCTTCATGTCCGACATCATCCATTGCAGCCCTTGCATTTCAGACAGCGCCTTGCCGAATTGCCGGCGGGTTTTCATGTAGTCGCGCGCGAGGTCGAACGCCCCTTCGGCGACACCAAGCGCCAGAATCCCCATGCCGACGCGCGTGGCGTTGTAAACGCCCAGCGGGCGGACAAAGCCGCTGGAATTGTCGGCCAGCCCTTCGGTCACGATGTTTTCGGACGGCACCCGAACGTCGTCAAAGTGGATCTCGCATTCGTTGCAGCCGCGTGCGCCCATCTTCTGTTCGAGGATTTTCACCGTCACGCCGGGGCTTTCGCGTTCCACCAGAACCGTGCCAATGCCGCGCGCGCCCTTGCTGTCGCAGAACCGCGCATAAACCAGAAGATAATCGGCCCGGTCGCCGAAGGTGGTAAAAATCTTGCCACCGTTCAGTACATAGTCGTTGCCGTCCTGCCGCAGCGAGGTCGTCACTGCCGTGGCGTCCGAGCCTGCCTCAGGCTCGGTCCAGGAAATCGCGCATTCGATCTCACCCGCCGCAAAGCGCGGCAGGAAATCGCGCTTCAGCGCGTCGCTGCCGCAGGTGGCGATGATCCGGGGCGAGACGTTCTGATCGTGGACGATCAGCGCGGTGTTGAAATCCACCTTCGCCAGTTCCTCGATCACGAGGTAGCAATCCACCAGCGGCGCACCACCGCCGCCAAATTCCTCGGGGATGGTCATGCCCAGATAGCCAAGCGCGGCCAGGCGATTGTGGTTTTCCTCGGGGTAGATACCTTCGCGGTCCCAGCGCGCGGCGCGGTCTCGGAATTCCCCCAGTGCCAGCTTGTGCGCGGCATCCTTGAGAGCGATCTGTTCTGTCGTCAACAAAGAGGGATGCATCCGCCCTACCCCCGCCGCTGGTTGAAGCTGTGGCCATAGACCATGGCGGCAATCGTGTTACGCAGGATCTCAACGGTGCCACCGCCCAGCGCGAAACCGCGCGCGTCCCGCACCATACGCTCCAGGGGGTATTCGCGTGTATAGCCGTTATGGCCATGAATCTGGAGCGCGTCGTTCGTGACCCGCTGCGCCATTTCGTTGGCGTAGAGCTTGGCCATGGTTGCGTCCATCGGATCGGGAAAGCCGTTCGGGGCCGGGTTGGTTGCCGCCCGATAGACCATCAGGCGCGCAGCATGGAGCTGCGTGGCCATGTCGGCGATCTTCCATTGCAGGCCCTGGAATTCCTTGATCGGGCGCCCGAACTGATGGCGGATCTCGGAATACGACTTGGCAGCCTCGAAAGCACCCTGCGCCAGCCCGACGCACATCGCTGCGTTGCCCACCCGCTCGGGACCGAAACTGCTCATCAACAGCGCGAAGGAGCGCGAGCTTTCGGGATCGCCCTCAACCAGAACGTCCTCTGGGCCGGCCTTGTAGTTTTCAAGGATGATCTCGGCCTCTGTAAGACCCCGGCCACCCATCTTCAGCGATATGTGGCCGATCCGCGCGCCCGGCTTCTTCAGATCGACGACAAAGGCACCGATCCCCTTTGCTCCGCTGGCCTTGCCGAAACGGCAGAAGACCAACGCATAATCGGCCACATGGGCGCCCGTGGACCAGCATTTGTTCCCGTTCAGCACCCAGCCGTCGCCATCCTTGGTGGCCGTGGTGCGCAGGTCGGTCACGGCCGACCCAGCCTCGGGTTCGCTGATGGCGATTGCGATGAATTTCTTGCCGGCCGCCATGTCTGGCAGGAACCGCTTTTTCTGTTCGTCGCTGCCAAGAACGCTGATCGCCCGGGATGGGCCGTTCAGGTAGAGCTGCGAGACCAGCGCCGTGTTGAAACAGACCCGCGCCATTTCTTCTAGAAACACCGTGCCCTGGATCACCGGCGCGCCGGAGCCGCCGTATTCTTCAGGGATGAACATGCCCAGATAGCCAAGTTCGGCCAGCTTGTCGCGGTTTACGGTCGGAAACTCTTCGGTTTCGTCCCAATGGGCGGCCATGGGAGCAAACTCGCGCTCAGCCAGCTTGCGGGCCGCGTTGCGAAAATCCTCCAATTCCGGATCGAGGTTGAACATGTCAGTAGGTGTCCTTTGATTGAGCAGAAGGCAGGTCCTGTTCCAGCGCGCTCAGGATGCGCGCCGTATCGGCGCCTGCGGCTGGTGCGGGGATAGGGGCGACCTGTGGGTGAGCCGCGAAACGCATCGGCAGCCCTGGAACAGGGACCTTGCCCAGGTCTGGATGCGGAAGGTCATGGATCATACCGCGGGCGCGCATGTCTTCGTCCGACACCACTTCAGCGAGCGTGCGCACCGGGGCGCCCGGCACATGTGCGCCGCTCAGGGCCGCGAAAATCTCGGCGCGGGTATGACGTGAGGTCCACGCCGTCACCCAGCCATCGACTCGGGCACGCTGCGCGCAGCGCGCGGGCCCTTCGGCCAGGTCGGGATCTTCGGCCAGTTCAGGGCGGCCCATGGCGCGGATCAGTTGCTGCCAGTGGCGATCGTTCAGGCACATGATGGCCACCTGTCCGTCTTGCGCCGGAAACAGATCGTAGGGTGCGACCTTGAGCACAGCCTGACTATTGCCGGCCCGGTCAGCGAAACCGTGGGACGCCAACAGAAAACTTGCGATATTCGATGCCAGCGCGTGGTGTGCGACGTCCTGCATTGCGATTTGGACAAAATCCCCGCGCCCTGTCGCGCCGCGCGCATGCAACGCTGCCATAATGCCACCAAAAAGGTGGATACCGCCCAGAAAATCGGTGATCGCTGCACCGCATTTCACCGGTGGACCATCGGGAAACCCGGCCACCGACATCAGACCCGTCAGGGCCTGAATAGGAAAATCCATCGCCGGTGCATCGCGATAGACGGAATCAGCCGCGTAGCCCTTTCCTGACCCCATGACCAGGCGCGGATTGCGGGCACAGAGTGTTTCCCACCCCAGCCCCAGTTTCTCCATCGTACCGGGACGGAAATTCTCGATTAGAACATCGGCCGTATCTGCCAGCGCCAGCAGGGCGGTGCGCCCGTCCTTGGACCCCAGATCGAGCGTCACGCTCTGTTTGCTGGAATTGAGCATCATCGCTGCGGGGTTCTCGCGCCCACCCGCGATGCCGCGGATACTGTCGCCGCCGGGCGGCTCGACCTTGATGACCTCTGCCCCCATGAGCGCGAACATCAGACCGCAATAGGGCCCAAGGTAGACCTGCCCGAGGTCGATCACCCTGAGACCGGCCAGCGGGCCACTGTCAGCCGCCGCGTTCATGATCCGACAAAGCGCGGCGGACGCTTTTCCTTGAAAGAGGCGACCGCCTCGCGGTGATCTTCGGTCTGCATGATATGGGCTTCGGCGGTTGCCTCGATCTCGAGATAGGTCGCGAAATCGCAATCCATGCCACGGTTCAGCATCGACTTGCCCAGCCCAAAGGCTCGGGTCGGCCCTTCGGCCAGACGCGCGGCCAGCGCAGCGGCCTCTGCGTCGAGCGCGTCTTCTTTGTGGATTGCGTGGACGATCCCAAGGTCGTGCGCCTCTTGGGCATCGATCACCTGGGCCGTCAGGAACATCGCCTTCGCCCGGTGCGTCCCGACCGTCCGCGCTAGCAAGTAAAGCCCGCCACCGTCGGGCACGATCGCCACGCGCGCATAGGCCTGGCAAAAGCGGGCCGAGGGCGCTGCCAGGATCACGTCAGCCAGAAGTGCAATGTTGAACCCCACGCCAAAGGCCGGCCCGGCAACCGCTGCGACGACCGGCTTTTCAAGATCATATAGCATCCGGGTTACGCGGTGCTGTTGTTTCATGCGGTCCCGCATGGCCACAGGCGAAGAACCGGCGAAAGTGTTGATGTCACCTCCGGCGCAAAACGCGCCCCCGGCGCCCGTGATCAACAGCGCGCGCACGCGGTCATCGTCGCGCACCTGGGTGACGATGTGTTCCATCTCTTTGCGTGCGTCTTGATCAAGGGCATTCTTCTTCTCGGGAAAATCGAAGGTCATCCGACCAACGCTTTCCGAGCGGCTGTAGAGCAAAGGCACCGCTTCCTCCTCCCAGAATGGGCTAGCATGGAACACGATAGGAGTGGCATTGATCGACGGGCTATAGTCCGGTGCGGAATATCACACATGCGTAAAATTCACCCGTTCTGTGTATTTCCTTGCGGTCTACTGGCACGCTTGTTTTGGCTTCCCTTCCCATGCGCGCCCGTCAAGGCTACGGGCCTCGGCACCCCCTGTTGAAACAGCAAAGAAGAAGTAGACAATGTACTCCGACACCCCTCTCGGCCGCTTGCGCCTGCCCTTGATCTGCTCGCCCATGTTCCTGGTGTCCGGGCCGGATCTTGTCATCGCCCAGTGCAAGGCCGGCGTTATCGGCAGCTTTCCGGCGCTGAACGCACGCGAGTCCGAAGGGGAGCCGCCGCTGCTCGACGCTTGGCTCAAGCGCATCACCGAAGAGCTTGACGCGCACAATCAGGCCAATCCCGATCGGCCCGCCGCGCCCTTTGCGGTCAACCAGATCGTCCATCGTTCGAATGATCGGATTGAGCGGGACGTCGAAATATGTGCGCGCTGGAAAGTGCCGGTCTGGATTACATCAATGGGCGCACGAGAAGACGTCAATCAGGCGGCGCATGATTGCGGCGGCATTGTACTGCACGACGTGATCAACAACAAATACGCCAGGAAAGCAATCGACAAGGGCGCCGACGGCCTGATCGCGGTCTGCGCTGGCGCGGGCGGCCACGCCGGTGCCTTGTCACCTTTTGCGCTGGTTCAGGAAATCCGGGAATGGTTCGATGGTCCGCTTGCCCTGTCGGGGTCCATCGCGACCGGGCGTGCCGTTCTGGCGGCACAGGCCATGGGCGCGGATTTTGGTTATATCGGATCGCCCTTCATTGCCATGACCGAGGCGGTGGCGTCGGAGGATTACAAGCAGATGATTGTCGACGGCGGGGCCGATGATATTGTGTATACCAACTATTTCAGCGGCGTGAATGCCAACTATCTGAAACCGTCGGTACGGGCGGTTGGCCTTGATCCTGACAACCTAGCCGGTATCGGCAACAAGCTCGATCTGGCCACCGGCGCCGTTCGCCCCAAGGCCTGGCGCGACATCTGGGGCAGCGGTCAGGGGATCGGAGCGGTGAAAGAGGTGATGACGACGGCGGCGTATGTCGACCGTCTCGACCGGGAATACCACGCCGCCAAAGATGCCCTCGGTCCCTGACGAAAGAGGGCGGCAGGTTGCCCAGCCGCCCTTCTGTTCCTGCCGTTGTCGCAGATGATCGAGAAGCGATCTCAGCCGTCTTTCTGGTTGATGATCAGTTCTGCATTCTCGGGTAGTTCCGAAACAATGCTCACCTCGTCGGCGCGGATTCGTGCATGCAGTTTGAAGGTTTCGACGGCGGCTGTTTCCGCAGCAGAAGCGTCGGCACCATCATCCAGCACAAGCGAGAGGCGGATCATGTCGCGATCGTTCTCGCGCGTTACCATGGCCTGCGCGGCCTTTGCGCCGGGCGTGCCGATGACAACTTCTTCGATCACGCGCGGGTAAACGAATATCTCACGCACTTTGACCGCTGCGCCGACCCGGCCCTGCAGTGCGGAAATCCGGCTGACGGTGCCATCCGCGTTGCTCTCCAGCGCAAAGGCGCTGTCGCCGGTACCGAACCGGATCATCGGCCAGGTGGCATCGCGCGCGGTCACAACAACCTCACCAGGTTCCCCGTGAGCGACCTGTTCTCCGCTGACCGGATCGCAGATTTGCACCACGCGGTCGGGGTGAACCACATAGCCTTCGCCGCCATCCTCATAGGCGACAAGGCCCAGATCCGCAGTGGCATAGGCAGCCCAGGTGGAGACGCCATAGTCGGCCTCGATCCGGCGGCGCTTGGCCATCCAGTCGCCCATCTCACCGCCGAGGAAGGCCGTCTTTACCTTCCATGCGTCGCGGCCATAGGTTTCGATCACCTTGTCCGCCAGCGTCAGGAAAAACGCGGTCGAGGCGCAGATCGAGGTCACGCCGGTTTCGACGATGATCTGTGCCTGAAGCTCGGTATTTCCAACGCCTCCGGGGATAACCGTGGCGCCGGCGGACTGTGCCGCTTCATCGAACAGCAAGCCTGCCGGCACGAGGTGGTACATCCAGGTGTTCAGGATGATATCCCCGGGCCCCACGCCGGCCGCCTTGAACAGCAGGTCCAGACCGTGGCCGCCACCGCCCGAAAGTGCCGGTTCGAAAATCGGGCCGGGGGATACGTAGATCCGCCCGATATCCTTGAGATCCGAGGCGAGGAACCCGCCGAAGGGTGGATTGTCACGCTGGATCTTCAGAAGCTCCTCCTTCTTCATCACCGGAAGACGCGAGAGGTCCGCCACCGATGTGACGGCTGCCGGATCAAATCCGGCAGCCGTAAATCGCGATTTCAGGCCAGGAGCCTTTTCGGCCGCAGCGGCATAGGCTTGCGCTATATCTTGGTAGATATCTTCAGACATTTCCATGCCTCCTCGTCCAATCAGGCGTTAAAGCGGGCAGTCCTTGCGGAAGTTCGGCGCGCGCTTCTCCCGATGTGACAGAACGCCTTCCCTGACGTCTTCACCCATGAAACCGAGCATCTCCAGCGCGGTCGACGCATCGAAGATCGGGCCAGCCTGGCGCAGCCAGTTGTTCAGCGAATACTTGGTCCAGCGGATTGCGCTTTGCGAGCCGTTGGCCAGCTCGACGGCCGTGTCCAAAGCGATTTGTTGCAACTCGTCATCTTCGACGCACATTGAGACAAGGCCGATGCGCTCGGCCTCTTCGCCCGAAACCGGCTTACAAGTCATCAGATAGTATTTCGCCTTGGCCATCGAAGTCAGCAGCGGCCAGATGATCGCCGCGACATCGCCAGCGGCAACACCCAGGCGCGGGTGACCATCGACAATCTTGGCCTTCTTCCCGGCAATCGAGATGTCGGCGAGGATGGCGACCACAAGACCGGCACCGGCCGCAGGTCCGTTGATCGCGGAAATAATGGGTTTGTTGCAGTTGATGATGTTGTAGACAAGGTCTTTGGCCTCTTTCCAAGTCTTCATGATCTCGTGCGAGTCGCCGATCATTTTTTCAATCAAGCTGAAATCACCGCCGGCGGAAAACGCCTTTCCCGCGCCGGTTACAATGACCGCGTTGATGTCGGGATCGCGGTCGATATCGATCCACATGTCCGTCATCTGGGTATGGGTTTCCGCGTCCACGGAATTAAAGGACTCAGGGCGGTCAAAAGTGATGCGCAGGACGCGATCCGCCGGGTAGTCAAATTTCAGTTTGTCGTACTTTGCATAGCGCTCCGACATAGTTCTTTTCCTCCGTAGGGTGTGGGTATGAGTATGGGTTCAGCCAGGCAGTCCGAGGACGGCCTTGGACAGAATGTTTCGTTGGATTTCGTTCGATCCACCGTAGATCGTGGTCGGTCTGGCCTTATAAAAGCTCGCAAGGACATCGACACTTACGTTGCCGACTTGAAGTGGCCCGATTGTGCCACCGTCGGGGCCGGCCGCTTCGATCATAAGCTCGGTAATGCGCTGAAAGCACTCAGTCACCCAGATTTTGAGCATCGAGACATCCGCGCCGAGCGTTTCACCTCGCTTGAGCTGATCGGCAAAACGGGCGTATAGCGCGGCGTGATCTTCAACATCGAGTGCGGCTTGGGCAAAGCGGTCGCGGAACACCGGATCATCGAAAGCGCCACGGCCCCGGGCAAAGCTTTCCAGTTGCCCCAGTGCGTTCTGGGCCAGGCTTGGTGAGCCGATGAAGATGCGCTCGAAACTCAGAAGCGCCTTGGCCATCGTCCAGCCCTTGTTCAACTCGCCCACGAGGTTTTCACTGGGCGTACGGGCATTGTCGAAGAAGACCTCGCAAAACTCGGTCTCGCCCGACAGGGTAGTGATCGTGCGCACCTCGACTCCAGGTTGATCCATCGGAGCGAGCAGGAAACTGATGCCCTGTTGTTTCTTGGGCGCGTCCGGATCGGTGCGCACCAGCATGAAGATGTGCGTGGCATCATGCGCCATCGTGGTCCAGATCTTCTGTCCGTTGATGACAAATTCGCCGCCATCAATCTCTGCGCGTGTGCGCAGGTTGGCCAGATCGGATCCGGCGCCGGGTTCCGAATAGCCCTGACACCAGATGTCTTCACAACTCAGGATACGCGGCAGCCAATAGTCTATCTGTTCCTGGGTGCCAAACTTGATAATCAGCGGGCCGACCATCTGCACGCCCATGTCGCGGCCACGATTGACGCCCCAGCGTTGCTGCTCCTCGTAGAAAATCAGAAGCTTGGCGGCGTTCAGCCCCATGCCGCCGTATTCCGCAGGCCAGGCCGGCGCGACCCAGCCCTTGGCGTGCAGCTTGCGGTGCCAATGTTCGATCTCGGCGAACTTGGGACGATGCGGCAGGTGGCGCAGCTCCTCGGGATATTCCGCCTCGAAGAACTGGCGCACTTCTTTGCGGAAGTCCGCATCGCTCATTGCGTTGCAGTCGGTCATTGTGCTGCCCCCTCTGCTTCGCGTGCATCGAACCAAATCCGCCTGTGATAGGCGTCGTCGCCCAACCAGGCCGACAGCACCAGCGCCCGGTTCAGGTAGAGCCCGATATCGAACTCATCCGTGTACCCGACCGCCCCGTGCAACTGGATCGCATCACGGGTAATTCTTTTGCCGGCCGTAACCGCACGCGCCTTGGCACGGCTGGCAAGCTGCGCCCGAACTTTCGGATCGGTTTCGCTGTCCATCAGCGCCAGAACTTCGCGGACGCCCGCCTGTGCAACCTCGCACATCACGTTGAGGTCGACAGCACGATGCTGGATGACCTGGAATGACCCGATCGGCTTGTCGAACTGCTCGCGGGTCTTGATGTACTCGAGCGTAATCTCGAAGGCGCACTCGCTCAGGCCGACAAGCTCGGCCGCGGCAAGCGCCGTTGCATCGGCGACAGCCTCGGCAAGCGCAGCCTGAACCGCGTCGCCGCTGGCCAGTTCCGCGGCCGGTGTTCCTGAAAACGAAAGCTCGCCCAGGGAACTGCCGTCGGCCTGCGCCCGCTTGTCGATGACAACCCCGTCCGCGGTGGCCTCGGCCAAGACGAGAACCGGTCCACCATCTTGTTCGGCCACGACGAGGAACCCTCGCGATCCGGTCGCACTGACCACCCAAGCCTTGTTTCCGGTTAGCCGCCCGTCCGCGTATCGGCAGGTCGCATCGGCGGGCGCCCCGCCCGGGCCACGTTCCTGCCAGGCAACCGCCAGTGAAACCTCGCCGCCGATGAGCTGCGCCATCTTCGGATGTTCCGGGCAAAGGCGACGCAGAAGGCCGAGACTCAGACCGATCGTCAACACGACCGGTTCCGGTGCAATCACGCGACCGGCCTCTTCTGCGATAACGCCCCCGGCGGCCAGGCCCATGCCAAGACCCCCCTGCTCTTCGGGCACCGCCACGCCGAAAACGCCGGCCTCAGCCAGTTCCCGGACCATCTTCGGGTCGAAACTGCCCCCGGCATCACGGAGTTTTCGGGCTCTTCCACTTCCGCCCGCGCGTTCGAACAGGGTGCGCGCGCTCTCCCGCAACAGGCGAAGGTCTTCTTGTTCGCTGGAAATTGTATCAGTCTGTGTCATTTTGTTTTCGCTGGATCATCACGGGGGTGTCGGTCGAAAAAACGACCTCGCCCTCGGGGTTTTTGGCGCTAAGCGTATAGTGCAAAACACCTCTGTCGGGCTTGCTTCTTGAAGGCGTGACCGCGTTGACTGTCAGTTCGACATCAAGGGGTTCGTTCGGGCGCACCGGCCGCAGCCAGCGCAGATTGTCAAAGCCCATGCCACCGATATTGGCAACATCGACCATCATTTCGGTCATGACGGGCTTGAATGCCTCCAGCATCGTCTGAAAGCCCGAGGCAATCAGGCTGCCGTGAATGGTGGCCGCATAGGCTTCGTCGGTGTGGAGCCGCTGCGGATCCCATACCTCGGCAAATGCCTTTATCGAGTCTGCGCTCATCGGGGCACTGCGAAAGTGATAGACTTGGCCCGGCGCGAAATCCTCCAGATACTTCAAGAAGCACCCTCCTTTGCGAAACCGGAATCATATCCGTTGGCATCCCGGGAAATTCGTACGCGGTTGAATTCTTCCAGCTTCGGATAGGTTTCCTTGAAGGCCACTAGGAATTCGCCCATGGGCGCGTCGAAATAGAGTCCCCGATCGTTTACATATTCCATGTGCCGGTGGTCCAGCTCATCGAACTCGTGGAAAAGCGCATCGTGATAGCCGTCGAAGACCAGTGGTTTGACCCCGAATCTTTTACACAGCTCCATGTTAAATGCAGGTGTTACTTTGTAGGGCTCACCATCCAGCCACAGTTGAACGTAGCCGTGATAGATGAATAGGTCAGTTCCCATCAACTCCTGCAGCTTAGGGGTGTTCAGGTGGTTGCGCACATCGGCAAACCCAAGTGCGGCGGGGATACCCACAGCACGCAAACAGGCCGCAAGCAGGATCGCCTTGGGAACGCAAAATGCCGCTTCTGCCCCTGCGATCCGGCTGGCACGGTAAGAATCTTCATCCAGCGCAAAACAATATGGGTCGTAACGAATGTCGTCGCGAACCGCTTCAAACAGACGGATCGCCTTGTCCCGCTTGGTTGCATCCGGCGAAAGATCGCGCAAAGCCGCTGTCACAAACTCCTGCACTTCGAGGCTGTCGCTTTCGACATAGTGCGACGGCATGACATAGCGCTCGGCTTCTGCAGGCAGGTGATCATCGGACTCGGCCATTGGATCTCTCCATTTTTCTAACAATTGTTAGAATAGTGATTCACCACCAGCACGTCAACGGGATTTAATCTGTATCCGGCGCGTCCAGCCCGTAACGCGCATTGTCTTCTCCCAAGGCGGCCGCAACTCCGACCGAGTTGGCCGGAGACCGGAACTCCGGCGCAATTGGTAGCGGCAATGCGGGCGCATTCTGGCCGGATACGCTCAGGGTTCGCCCAAAAACGTCACGCGCTTTGAAATGCGGGTCACGCGACGCCTCGGCGGGCGTTTTTACGACCGAACAGCAACAATCGGCCGTCGCCAGCAAAGGCTCCCAATGGGTCGAGGGCTGTTTCCCCAGACGACGCGCAACTTCCGCAGCACAGGAATCAGGCTCGGACCAGTCATCGCGAAGCGCCGACGGCAAACCGATGACATCGCAGAACGACTGCCAGAACTTTTCTTCCAACGCGCCAACGGCGATCTGACGCCCGTCCGCAGCCGTATAAAGCCGATACCGGGCCAGGCCGCCCGTCAGGCGGCTGCCGCCGCTTTCGATGTTTTGCCCGGCGATCACACCTTCGGCATGGGCCCAATAGGCAAAGGCGAACACCCCCTCGGACATGGCGATATCCAGATGCGTCCCCTGCCCGTTTGCCTGCCGCGCAATCAGGGCCAGCAGGATATTCATCACCGCCGGATAGGTTCCGCCTCCGATATCGGCGACCAGCCCGAACGGTGCCGTTGGTTGGTCATCCGGTCCGCAGCTCAGCGACAGGATACCCGCATCACCGACGTAGTTAAGGTCGTGGCCAGCGGCGCTGGCCTTTGGTCCGGTCTGGCCATAGCCGGTGATCGAACAATAGATGAGACCGGGATTGATCTCGCGCACAGCTTCATAACCAAGACCGAGCCGGCCCATCACGCCGGGACGGAACTGCTCTACCAGAATATCGGCCTTCTCGATCAAGGGGCGCAGAAGATTCACTGCGCCCCTTGATTTTAGGTCGATGGCCACCGATCGCTTGCCGTGGTTCAACACAGCAAAGCCGATGCTCTCTCCTTCGATCATGGGTTCAGTGTGGCGCGCGTCCTCACCGACCCCAGGCCGTTCGAACTTGACAACTTCGGCGCCGGCCTCGGAAAGCATGAGCGTTGCCATCGGACCGGGAAGAAGGGTGCTGAAATCCAACACCAGAATACCCTTGAGCGGTTGGGTCATCTTCTGCTCTTCACGCGAAGCGCGCGGCGCCATTGTTCAGAACAACGACGTCGCGTGCCGGGACCGACGCGCGAAACCGGGCCTCGCCGTCCTCTTCCCAAATTTCGAACCGCACGGTTTCGCCGGGATAGACCGGCGCCGAGAACCGAACATCCAAGCCGACAAGCCGGGCCGCATCATAGTCGAGCAACGTCTTGAGGATCGCCCGGGCCGCCAGCCCGTAGGTTGCCAGACCATGCAGGATCGGGCGATCGAACCCAACCGAACGGGCGACATCCGGGTCAGCGTGAAGCGGATTGAAATCGCCGCTGAGGCGATAAATGAGCGCCTGACGTGGCAGGGTTTCGATTTCACAGACGTGATCGGGCGCGCGGTCAGGCAGCGCTGCCGGTGCCGGGCCCGCCTTGTTTTCACCGCCAAAGCCGCCATCGCCGCGACAGAAGGCCGACATCGCCACGCGCGCCAGCTTTTCACCGCTGTCCGCGTCGATAATATCGCGGCTTTGGTAGATGACGGCACCCTTGCCCTCGCCCTTGTCGGAGATGAAGTCGATCTTGCTGCGGCCGATAATCCGGCCATGGGTCGGCAGCGGCTTGTAGATATCCAGCCACTGTTCACCATGTAGCACTTGCTGCCAGTTCACACCGGTCTTGGGATCGCGCAGCCAGAAGCCGGGGTACCCCATAGTGACCGCCATTGCGGGCACCGCCTTAAGCCCGTTCTCATAGACATAGGCCAGTTCCTTTTTGTCGGTCGGATCCTCGCCGAACCCAAGGCCGAGCGCATACAGGATGGTATCCCGCTCGGTCAGTGTCTGTTCAATTTCCTCAAAGTCCCAGTTCGACAGTGCATCAAAATCCAATGGCATTATCTTTCCTCCCTTAATTGCCGTCAGAGCGTGTTTTGCGATCCAAGTATTGCCGTGACCTGACTGGACAGCACACCGCCGTTGCCATGCGCCAGCGCCAGGTCGACATCCCTCAACTGAATGCCAGGCGCGTCGCCACGGATCTGACGCGCAGCCTCGATCACCGTGAAGATGCCGTACATACCGGGGTGTACGCAGGACAGGCCCCCGCCATTCGTGTTCACAGGCAAGACGCCGCCAGGCGCGATTCGCCCGCCTTCGACGAAGGCCCCGCCCTCGCCCTTGGCGCAGAACCCCAGATCTTCAAGAAACAGGATGGTATTGATGGTGAAGGCATCATAAAGCTCGACCGCCTGGATGTCCGCAGCGGTCACTCCGGCCGCCGCAAAGGCGCGCGCGCCTGAGTCGCGGGCGGCGGTCACGGTGAAATCTTTCATCTGCGAAATCTGCCGGTGCGAGCTTTCCGCAGCACTGCCCAGCACATAGACAGGCGCCTTTGGGAAATCCCGGGCGCGGTCCGCGCGTACCAGAACAATCGCACCGCCGCCGTCGGTGACAAGACAACAATCGCGCACGGTCAACGGATCGCCCACCATGCGCGCGCCCAACACGTCCTCGCGGGTCAGCGGGCCGCGCTCGAAAGCTTCGGGGTTGTGCTGCGCCCAGGCCCGCGCGGCAACGGCCACGTCGGCCAGCTGTTCGCGGGTGGTGCCATATTCATGCATGTGCCGCGCCGCGGCCATCGCATATGCCGAGATCGGATAGCGCGGATTGTACGGCGCCTCATGGGCCGGCGGGCGCGAGGCGGTCACCAGTCTGCCCGACGCGGTGCGCTGATTGGAGCCATAGACAATCAGGGCGACAGCACACAGACCGGCATCAAGCGCCATGGTCGCAGACGTCAGATAATTCACGAAGGATGATCCGCCCGACATCGTGCCATCAATGAGACGCGGCTGAATGCCCAGATACTCTGCCGCCATAAGCGCCGGCATACTGTCTTCCATCATGGTGCAGAACAGCCCGTCCACGTCGGACAGTTTCAGCCCGGCATCGCCAAGCGCTGCAAGTGCGGACTGCGCCATGACATCATATGCCGTCAGACCATGGGCCTCGCCGAAACCGGCATGACCGGTTCCCACGATGGCGGATTTTCCCCGAAGTTCAGCGGTCATATCTTATCCCTCCGACGGCTTGAAAAGCACGGCCGGAGCGCCCTCGGCCTCGCCCACGAAAGCGGTTACAGCCATGTCGATGGCGACCTCACCCGGAGCAATGCCCTCGACCCGGCTCATCATCCGGACGCCCTCGTCCAGTTCGACAACGCACACGTTGTAGTCGCCCCCCCGTTCAGGCTTTCGGCGCACGACGGTTGTGGTGTGGACCCGTCCCTTGCCGGTAGCCTGCTTCCACGAAATCGCAGTGCCATGACAATGGGGACACAGGACTCGCGGGAAAAAATGATAGGCCCCGCAGTCTTCGCACTTTGGCAGCAGGATCTCTCCCTTTGTCAGCGCGCCCTGGAAAATATGGTCTGGTCCTTTGGCGTCCGGCACCGGCGTTCTCCTTCAAGTAATCCAGTCTCTGGTTAAGCGTATTGATAATATTTCTAACAAATGTTAGATTTAGTCAACCTCTTTGGAACATTTGCGGGATACTCATGTCAGGTTCAGATTTAGCCCCCCTTTCTGGCAAACTCGTCGTTGCGCTCGAACAGGCAGTCGCAGCGCCTTTTTGCTCCTCGCGGCTGGCCGATGCCGGCGCGCGCGTGATCAAGATCGAACGCAAGGGCGCAGGCGATTTTGCCCGCGCCTACGATGCCGCCGCCAACGGTGAAAGCGCCTATTTCACATGGCTGAACCGAGGCAAAGAATCGGTCGCCCTGGACATTAAAGCTGACGAGGACCGGGAAATCCTGCTCAGGATGCTGGAAAACGCGGATGTGTTTGTTCAAAACCTGCTGCCGGGCGCGCTGGCCAAGCTCGGGCTCGATTCCGCGAGTCTGCGAGAGAGGTTCCCGCGTCTCGTGACCTGCGACATCACCGGATACGGTGAGGACGGCCCGATGCGCAATGCCAAGGCCTATGATCTTCTGGTGCAATGCGAAAGCGGTCTGGCATCGGTGACCGGCACGGCGGACGGACCGGGGCGGGTTGGCGTTTCCGTCTGCGATATCGCCACCGGTATGACAGCCCATGCCGGAATTTGCGAAGCACTTGTCGGGCGTGATCGCACCGGCAAGGGCAGCGGTGTTTCGGTGGCAATGTTTGACGTGATGGCCGACTGGATGTCGGTTCCGCTGCTTTATCACGATTACCTTGGCAAGCCGACACCGCGTGTCGGACTGAACCACACGGTCATCTGCCCATACGGGGCCTATGCGTGCAAGGACGGTCAGCTTGTCGTCATTACCGTGCAGCACAGCGGCGAATGGCTACGGTTCTGTGAACACATACTGGGCGACGCGACTCTGGCTAACGACCCCCGGTTTCATGACAACACGGCGCGAATTGAAAACAAGCCCGCGCTCGAGGCGCTCATCAAGGCCGTGTTCTCCTCTCATGACCGCGCCGAGATGCTGAAGCGGTTTGACGCTGCGGGCATTGCCTCCGGGGCCGTGAACGACGTGGCGACCCTGTCCGATCACCCGCAGCTTGACCGGTCCGTGATTGGCACACCCTCCGGCGAGATCAAGGTCCCGACACCCCCGATCCGGCGCAGCATAGGCGAAACGACACTGGGCCCCTGCCCGGCCTTCGATGCTGAAGGCAAAGCCCTTCGCGCCGAGTTCTGCCCTCGTTCATAAAAAGGTTGGGCAACTAAATGACCGCTGAGAAAAAACCCGCGATCCTTCAGGGCGTGAAGATCGTCGACCTTACTTCTGTGGTTTTCGGACCTTTGGCCACGCAAATGCTGGGCGATCTGGGGGCCGATGTGATCAAGGTGGAAGGTCCCGAGGGCGATCTTCTTCGCCAGGTCCAGCCTTCACGCAACAATCTGATGGGTGCCGCTTTTCTGGGCACCAACCGTAACAAGCGCAGTGTCGTACTCGACCTGAAAACGCAAACCGGTCACAATCGGCTGCGCAAGCTACTGGCCGATGCCGACGTGATGATTTCAAGCATACGGCCGACGGCGCTAGCCAGATTGTCTCTCGATCTCGAAACCCTACGCCAGGAAAATCCGAACCTGATCACGGTATCTTCCACTGGATTCGGGCAGGACGGACCCTATGCCGCCCGACCCGCGTTCGACGATGCTGTCCAGTCGGTTTCTGGGTTGGCTAGCCTGGCAACATTGCGCGATCGCGAAGCGCCGCCCGCATATGCCCTACGATTCTCGCCGACAAGCTTGGCGCCGTGATGGGAGCCCTGTTCCACCGCGAGCGTACGGGAGAAGCCCAGCATGTCGAGGTGCCGATGTTTGAGACGCTGGCCGCCTTCCTGCTGGCCGAACATCTGGATGGTGCCACCTTCGAAGAGACCCCGCAGGATTTCGGCTATGCCCGGATGCTGGTTCCGCATAGGCGTCCGGTTAAGACGGCAGATGGATATATCACAATTCTGCCCTACACCAACGTACAATGGGCGCGGTTCTTCAAGGCGGTCGGGCGCGATGACATGATCGACCACGTCTGGGTCACTGACATGGACACCCGTAGCCGCAACATCGGCGCTGTATACGATATGGTGGCGCAGATTGCCCTAACTCGGACAACAGATGACTGGCTTGCCTTGATGGAGCAGGCCGACATACCCGCCATGCCGGTGCGCAACCTGTCGGATTTGCCGAACGATCCCCATCTTGCCGCGACCGGGTTCTTTCAACAGATTGATCACCCAACCGAAGGGGCGATCTGGACGACACGCCCGCCGATACGATTCTCGGCAACGCCGGCGCGGCATGATCACCGCCCTGCCCCTCGACTGGGGGAGCACAGCGAAGATATCATCGGGCCGGGAGAAGAATAACCCCCCCCGGCACCGGGCGGATCAAACATCCATCGAACGTGCGATCAGTTCTTTCATGATCTCGTTGGTGCCGCCATAGATCATCTGGACCCGGCTATCGGCATACAGGCGCGCGATCGGGTATTCCATCATGAAACCATAACCGCCGTGCAGTTGCAGGCATTCATGCATGACCTCGTTTTGCGTCTGGCTGCCCCACCATTTCGCCATCGACGCCGTGGCCGCATCAAGTTCGCCCTTTTCGAGGCGCACGAGCCCGTCATTGACGAAGGTGCGCAGCAATTCGGCCTTGGTCTTGCATTCCGCCAATTTGAAGCGTGTGTTCTGGAAATCCATGATGCGGTTACCAAATGCCTTGCGGTCCTGTACATATTTCACAGTTTCATCGATGGCAAAGTCAATGAAGCCTAGCGCGGTAACGCCAATCATCAGCCGTTCCCAAGGGAGCTGCTTCATCAACTGGTAGAAACCTTGCCCTTCTTCCGGGCCAAGCAGGTTTGCCGTAGGCACGCGCACATCCTCGAAGAACAACTCAGCCGTATCCGATCCCTTCATGCCCAACTTCTTCAGGTTTCGTCCCCTACGAAAGCCTTCGGCGTCCTCGGTTTCCAGAACGATCAGCGAAACGCCCTTGGCGCCAGCGTTACGGTCGGTCTTTGCCACGACAACAACTAGATCGGCTGTATGTCCGTTGGTGATGAAGATCTTCGAGCCGTTGATCTTGTAGTGGTTGCCATCCTTTTCCGCATGGGTCTGGACGTTCTGGAGGTCAGAGCCCGTTCCTGGCTCGGTCATCGCGATCGCCGCGACACTGTCGCCGCTGACCAGCTTCGGCAACCACTTTTTCTTCTGTTCTTCGCTGCCATAGGCGTTGATATAATGGATTACGATGGACTGGATGCCATAGCCCCAACCCGTGTCACCGGTGCGCCCCTGCTCATAAACGGTAATTGCATCGAACCCGATGCCGCCGCCGAACCCGCCATATTCTTCGGCAATCGAGCCGCCCATGACACCCTGTTGACCGACTGTTTTCCAGAAGTCGCGGTCAACAATGCCCTGCTCAGCCCATTTTTCGATGTTTGGAGCCATTTCGGCATCAAAAAGCTTGCGTGTGCTATCCGCGAACATCTTGTGTTCATCCGCGGTCCAGGCCGAACTATTCGTGATCAGAGACATGTTGGAATCCATTCTTAAGGTTGGTGTTGCCATAAATCTAACATCTGTTATTTTTTCGGCAATGGCCCAGTCTCAAGGCAAACACAGCGTTATCTTGCTAGAGACGGCTTTCCTGAACAGGCGCGGTATCAACTTCCTACTCCCAAGCAAGTTCCACCAAGGCACCGAACGCGCAGGTCAGGGTAACGGGCTGACACTGGGCAGTACACGGCCTGCGTGACGCAAAAAATGAAGAACCGGAGTGAAAATGAAAGATATCGTAGTATTGGATGGTGTGCGAACAGCCATCGGAACCTTTGGCGGCTCTCTTGCGGGCACGTCTCCGATCGAACTGGGTAGCATCGTGGCGAAAGAGGCGCTTGCGCGTTCAGGTGTCGAAGGCAAGCAGGTTGGAAACGTTGTTTTTGGCCATGTTATTAACACAGAGCCGCGCGACATGTATCTTAGCCGCGCGGCGTCTATTGCCGCTGGAGTGCCAGAAATGGCGCCCGCAATGAACGTCAATCGGCTCTGCGGTTCTGGGCTACAGGCGATTGTGTCAGCGGCGCAGTCGCTGATGCTGGGTGATGCAACAATGGCTCTTGCCGGTGGCAGCGAAAGCATGAGCCGCTCGCCCTATATCGTGCCAGCCATTCGCTGGGGGCAGAAAATGGGTGACACGGGTGCAACTGACATGATGCTCGGCGCGTTGAACTGTCCGTTTGGCACCGGGCATATGGGCGTAACAGCGGAAAACGTCGCCGCCGAATACGACATCACGCGCGAAGCTCAGGATGCGTTTGCCCTTCAAAGCCAGGAGCGCGCTCTGAACGCGCTCAAAGAGGGGTATTTCAAATCCCAGATCGTTCCCGTCGAGGTCAAGGTCAAACGCAACACTGCTTTTTTCGACACCGATGAACACCCCAAGGCGAGCACAGTTGAAATGCTCGGCAAACTGCGTCCGGCCTTCCAGAAGGATGGCACCGTGACGGCGGGGAATGCTTCGGGTCTCAATGATGGGGCCGCCGCAGTTGTGCTGGCCACGGCAGATTCTGCATCAGATGCAGGGTTGAAACCGCGCGCACGCCTGCTTGGATATCATATTGCAGGAGTACGCCCGGACATCATGGGAATCGGGCCAATTCCGGCTGTCGAAGGACTTTTGAAACGTACAGGCCTGACAGTTTCTGATTTCGACGTCATCGAGTCAAACGAAGCCTTCGCGGCTCAGGCTTTGGCCGTGAGTAAAACTCTTGGTCTGGATGGCAACAAGGTGAACCCCAACGGCGGCGCAATTGCTCTTGGACATCCTATCGGGGCGTCGGGGGCCATTATCTTTGTCAAAGCGCTCTACGAGCTGGAGCGTACCGGCGCAAAACGCGCGCTGATTACCATGTGTATCGGTGGTGGGCAGGGGATTGCCCTAGCTATAGAAGCCATGTGAATTAGAGTCTATGGACACCTCAAAAAAGCGGTTCCCTTTCAATTAAAGCGTTTCTAGAAAAACCTGAATCGTGAGGGATTCCTTTTGGAGGCTGATTGTGATTCATCCTGTTTGGGAGGA
>NZ_JAIMIC010000011.1 GCF_019966545.1 Heliomarina baculiformis
GATCTCGACCAGAACCTCGCCCGCCTTCGGACCTTCGAGATTCACCTCCATGATTTCAAGCGGTTTGCCGGCTTCAATGGCGACTGCGGCGCGGGTTTTCATCGCGTTCTCCTCCCTTGACGCCGCTATCTGGGCGATTGATCCCGAGTATAAGTGGGGGTCGAAACCGAACAATTGCGACCTTGGTTGGTATTCGGCGAGATGGACTTCAAAACACGCTCTGCTAGAGTTCCAGGCAGGGAGGAAAGCCATGAAACCAAAGCTGGGAACGCTGGTTCTATGCGCTGTGCTAGGCCTTGGCGCAACGGCGCAGGGGGCGGATTATTCTGATCCAAGCTGGCCCTGCATTCAACGAAAGGTTGAATCTCTCTCCCTCGGGCTGATGTGGCCCTATCCCGTGGAAGACACCGAAAGAGCCGCCGACGTTCAGGCCGATATAGACGAACTGGCCAGCCGGTTCGCCCTGCGCCGCCTTGAGCTGGATGAGATCGAACCGGCGCTGGCCGCGTTCACCGCCAAGCATGGGCGAAGCCCGGATATACTCGGCGCTGTCTATGTCGATGCGTTTGACCGGCTATCGGCGACGCGCAAGGTGATCATGAAAGGAATCAGCGACTATTCTTTCTCGCAGATTTCGCTTGCAGAAAAGATCGACGCGGCGCGGACCGAAATGAACAAATTGATGGCGGCAGAGAAGCCCGATTTCGACAAGGTCGACGAGCTTGAAGCGCAGGCGGACTGGGACGAGCGCATCTATACCGACCGCGCGAAATCGCTCACCTATGTCTGCGAAACGCCGGTCCTGCTGGAAAAACGGATCTACGCGATTGCACAGATGCTGCTCGCGACGGCCGAAGAATAGCTTACTCCCATTCAAGTTCCGAAAAGGCCACCGTGGCGTTGCGGCGGTTAAAGGCTTCGAACAACTGCCAGTGCGGTGCCTGAGACGTGGCGATGGCTGTAACCGCGTCACCCATCCGCTGTCCTTCGGCAATGGCCGCGCGTGTGTCGCGGGCAAGCGTATTCAGATAGGACTCCAGCGGGTCGACCCCTTCCGGCCAATCCAGAAGCGGACCGCCGTGACCGGGAACGACTCTTTCGGCGGGAAGGGTCTTGAGTTCGTCGAGCACCGACAGCCAGCCGAGCAGGCTTCCATCAAGCGCCGGGGTATGTTCGGAAAAGACAAGATCACCGGCAAACAGGATACCACTCGTCGGGTCGAAAGCCGTCAGATCATTGCCGGTATGGGCGGTAGGCCATGCCCTGAGTGATAAAACCCGGCCGCCAAGGTCGATCTCCGTTGTACTCTCGACGACTTGCGCCGCTTTCGTGCCGATCATCGGAACGGCACCGATAAGAGTACGCAGGCTTTCCATATAGTTCTCGCGCCGGTCCGCCAACGCGCGTTCAAGACCGGCATGCGCCACAACCTGCGCCCCGGCACCGGCGAACACGCTGGCGCCAAAGACGTGATCCGGGTGCATATGGGTCAGGATCACATGGCTGACCGGCAGGTCGGTGCGGGCCCTGATCGCCCGCCAGATCGCCTCACCCATCCAAGCGGCGCTGCCGCTGTCGATGACCGCAACCGATTGTGCGCCAATGATAAACGCGATGTTCGAGACATCGCCGAGGTTGCCGGCATCGGGTTCCGCGATCTCTCCACGGTGCAGAAAGACACCTGCCCCGACGTCTTCAAAACCTAGTCCCGGAGGAGATTCCCTACAGAACGCTCCCGGTTCCGGTGGCGGTCGATCGACCAGCGCCACCTCGCATCCGGCTTTGTCCATGGCTTCGTAGCCCGGCAGCAACACTTCTCGGCAGTCGGCACTGCCAAGAACCAGGCAGAGGGTCACGACGGCCTCGAACATTGGATGGCTCCGCTGGATGATCCTTGGCCAAGACTGGCCGATCACGGTGATTTCAGACCACCCCGACCAAGGGATTAGTGATTTTTGCCCGCATACGGCGTAAGATCAGCCATGCATGCCGCGTCGTGAGGAGAACCGGAATGCCCACCAGAATGATATACGCCGCCGCGCTGGCAATTTTTGCGGCAGGCGCCGCAATGGCTGCCGACCCGGAAATCAAGAACCCGCTCGTCGAGGGTGAGACATGGGCGGAACTGAAATATGACATCGTCGGGGATCGCGAGATCGGGGATGGATCGGCGCTCATCGCGCTCGATGCGCCCTATCGTGCTGAGGACGCGGCCATTGTCCCGCTGCACCTGACCCAGACCGATCCGGATGCGACAATCGAAAGCCTGATGATCGTGATCGATGAAAACCCGGCACCGATGGCGGGCGATTTCACCTTTGGCCCCGGCATGGCTCCGCTGGATTTCGAACTCCGGGTGCGCGTCAATCAATATTCCAACATCCGCGTCATCGCGGATACGGGCGACGGGCTGGTGATGACAGGGCGGTTTGTCAAAGCCTCGGGCGGCTGCTCGGCCCCGGCCAGCAAGGACCCCGAAGTGGCGCTGGCCTCGATGGGGCAGATGCGGCTGCGGTCCTTTGGCGACAAACCGGCGATGTCGAACACACGGCGCGAGGCGCAGATCATGATCCGGCATCCGAATTACTCGGGGCTGCAACGCGATCAGATCACCCAGCTTTTCATCAACACGCATTTCATCGATGAGCTTGAGGTGTATCAGGGCGAAGAACTGCTGTTCACCATGAAAGGCGGGATTTCGATCAGCGAGAATCCTGTGTTCCGCTTTGCCTATCGCGACAACGGCGCGCCTGCGCTGCGGGTCCGGGCGCGGGATACCGAAGGCAATATCTTTGAACAGATACTGCCCAAGGATGGCGAAATCTGAGGTTTCAGAAACAGACGATTTCCGCTTCGGCCTGCGCGCGGCGAAGGTCTGCGACAAAGGCGCGTGGCATGGCGGCGGAGCGGAACATCGACATACGCTCTCCCCCGGTCTGCTGAAGCGAGAGCACCGTCTCGGCCTCGACATATTTGTCGTAGGGCAGGATCGAGGCGATCACATCAATGGAACAGGAACACTGCCCCAGTACCTGACGCGACTGCCCGTTCACGGCCATGCAGGCAAAGACGTAATCCGCCCGGGCGGCGGTGGGGTAGTCGTTCAGCCTCTCCTGAACCGAGGTCTGGGCGGAAAGACCGCCGCAAATCAGGCACAGGAGGACGGCAAGCGGTTTCATTCGCTGTCTTCCATTCCGTCAAAGCTGAGGGTCGAGGAATAGATCGGCGCGCCACCGTCCGGGGCCGGCACGCTGGCTGAAAGCGAACGATACCAGCCGGGCACCTCGTCCGACATGGTGACAGTCAGCGCAAGATCGCCAAACCCGTTCATCCGCGCCGCGTTGGGATCTCCGTCAAAGGGGCGCAGGATCACGTCGACGCTGTCGCCCGCCTCATGGCGTTCGGCGGGGCGGATCAGCGACTCTTTCACGCGGTTGCGAATATAGAAGGGACTGCCACCCGCCGATTCAGCCATGTCGCGCACAACGGTTTCAACAAAATACATGATGATCGGATTGCCGACGCTCGCCGGAAAACTGCCAAGGTTGCGATACTTGCCGTCCTGCTGGAATTCGAGATTGGCCTGCGCGGCATCCTCGCCACCGAATTCCAGGACGATACGTCCGGTGTCGCGGGTGGCGGTTTCGGGCAACAGCCGGTTGCTGACGTGGCGATCATAGACCAGCGACATGTCGCGCGACACGTCATCAAGCGTCCCGTCACGGAACAACAGATCATAGGTTTCCGTCTTGGTGGTCTGGGTCGTATCGGCAAGAACAGGGCCAGAGAGCAGGGTTGTCAGGATGAAAAGCCGCAACAGTCGCATGATGTCCTCCTTTCGGCTCAGCCTAGATCACGCGTGCCGGGCGTCATCCGATACTTTTGTCGGTGACGGCGGTTCTCGCTCTGGCGAGACGCGCGTTTTCCAGCCGATCAGGCTGCGCAACCGCGAGAGTTCAACGGGTTTGGGCAGCACGGTAAAATCATGCAAGCTGCCAGTATCGACAAGCGAAGCACTGCGGTTGGCGGTGATCATGATGGCAGGCACATGAAAGCCGGTTTCGGCCCGCACCGCCTGTATCGTCTCGATCCCCGTGGCATGGCCGTCAAGCTGGTAATCGGCAAGGATGATGTCGGGTGGCATCCCGAGGTCGCGCACCATTTCAAGCGCCTCCATGGTGGACTGCGCGCCCAGAACGCTGGCCCCCCAGCTGTCGAGTTTCTGGACCGTGGCAAAAAGCACATCGGGATCGTTTTCGACCACCAGCGCGATCACGTCCATGTCGGCAAACTGATCGCTTTTCACATCCGGCGACGGGGCGGTGATCATCGGGCGTTCCTCGATCACGTCCATCTCGATGGAAAAGACGGACCCGACATTGGGCTTGGACCGGACCCCCACCTTGTGGCCAAGGTGGCGACAGGTACGGTCGACGATCGAAAGGCCAAGCCCCATGCCCGATCCGGGGGGCACGTTTTCGGCGCGGGTGAATTCCTCGAAAACGCGTTTCTGGTCGCGATGCGAAATGCCGATGCCCGTGTCCCAGACTTCGAGCACGACCTTGTCGCCCCGGCGGCGGCAACCGATCAGGACACGGCCCTTTTCGGTATACTGGATCGCGTTTACCACAAGGTTCTGGATAGAGCGCAACAGGTAGCGCTGGTCGCTGCGGACCCAGACCGTCGAGGGTACCATGTCGAGCTGCACGCCCTTCTTGCGGGCAATCGGCTCCTGATCCTCGATAACGGTCTGCATGATTGTGCCCAGACAGAAATCCGACGGCGACAACCCGCTGCCGGTGCTTTCCAGCCTCGATATGTCAAGAAGCGCGTGCAGCAGCGTTTCCATCGAATTGAACGACCCGTCGAGCCGTTCGACCATCGATTCCATGTTGGTGCCCTGCGACATGTCCCTGAGCGTGGAAATCAGCAGTTTGGCCGCGTTGATCGGTTGCAGCAGGTCATGGCTGGCCGCCGCAAGGAAACGGGTCTTTGAGGAAACCGCCGCTTCGGCCTCTTCCTTGGCAAGGCGCAGTTCCTCTTCGACCCGGGCCTGTTCCTGATACTGCTCGGTCATCTGCGCGTTGGCACGGGTAAGTTCCGAGGTCCGCTCCTGCACCCGTTTTTCCAGCATTGCCGTGGTGCGGGATTCCAGCGTCACATCCTTGATGTCCACCAGAAACCCCTGATCCGGCAGCAGGTGAACGTGCAGATCAAGCACATTTCCGCTGCGATGGCGCAGTCTTTCGCGCAACCGTCCTTCGCGGCGCAGCTTGCGCGACCAGCCGTCACTCGCGTTCAGCCCGTCGGCGGAGACTTCGTAATTTTCCTTGATGAACCGCAGGATACGCGAGAACTTGGTCCCGTCCTGCGCAAGGACAAAAGGCAGGCCAAGAAGCTCACAAAACCGGGCGTTGTGGATCATCACCGTGCCCGCGTTGGAAAAGGTACAGATGCCAAGGCTCATGTGATCGATGGCCGCCTGAAGGTAATGGGCGTGCCGGTCGATCAGCAGGTCTTTCTCGGTCCGGTTCTTGCGAACGATATCGGTGATCTCGGTTTGCAGGACGACGATATTATCGGCGCTCGCGTGTTGCTGACTGATCTGGAACCAGCGGTCGCCGACCACTTCGAGCACGAAAGAGATCAACGCGGAACCGGGGGTGGCATTGCCCGCCCGGCGCAGGTTGCGCCGGGTCTTGTCATCGCGCGTGACGATATGGCTACTGTTGCGCACCGCCTGAAAGTAATCGGCAACGCTCAGATCGGGCAGGATCTTGTCGGTGATATCCGGCAGCAGTGTCTTGAAAAGATCGTTGCAGACCTGAAGACGCCCGTTGGTGAAGAGTGCAAAGCCACCTTCCATGACGGAAAGCGCATCGGCAAGGTTCTTCTGCGTGCGTTCGCGATCAAAGCGCAGCAGTTCGAGTTCGTTCGAGGCGCGTTCAAGATCGCGGGTTTTTGCCCAGATCTGGCCTTGCAGCGCGATGGCCGACTGAAAAGCGGAATAGGCCGAGCTTCCGACGTCGTTCTGCCGCCCGGCGCGGCGCACAAGCGCCTCGATGATCTTGGCCTGCTTGGCTACCTGTACTTCGAGCGGGTCGTCGCTGTTGATCAATGCAAGTCCCGCCTTTGAGGTTCAAAGAAAGCCACGCCGACAAAGGTCTGGTTCACGTGCACGCCGCAATGCTGCTCACCATAAGTGTTGAAACCGATCACCTTGCGGGCTTGCAGAATGCGCGAGGCCGGTTCCTTTAGCTGTTTCTGCTCGATCTCGAGCTTGCGCAGGAAGCAGTCGAAACCCAGAACGAATTCCGGCGATTTGCCGCGCGCGTTGCGCACGTCAAGCTCCTCGTCCAGCGTACGCAGGATTTCCTGACCCCGCCCGAGGGTCAGCACCAGCCCCACGTCAATGGCCGAAAAGAACGAGAGCCCGCCATTTTCCTGAACCTCCTGAATGGCGCGCACGTGGTAGAGCGTGTTGTTGCGCACCAGCACGGGGTTCTCGGCAAAGACCTGCGGCGAAAGCTGATCGACCGGCACGCCGATCAGCCGGGCATATTCCTCGGCGGCGGGTGCTCCATTCAATTCCAGAACCATCCGTTCGCCGGGGACGGCCTCAGTCACCACCATCTGTTTCTCGGTCGGCAGGAAATGGTCAAAGCCCACTCCGGTGAATTCGAGATCGGTTTCCAGGATAAGCACCAGCGCGGCATTGCGGTGAAACTTGCCCATGTGCAGCACGGATGTCTCGCGGAACTGCAACCCGTTCCCCGCCGAGCCGCCAAAGACCGGCATTTCACCAAGACCGGCGGCAAGCGCCGCAACCAGCATGTCCTCCTGCTTGGACAGCCCGTCGGTGAATGTCAGCGCCAGCCGGTTCCAGTTCGCCGTTTTCTGGAACTGGGCAGAAAGGCGATGCACATCCGCCGCGATCTGCTTGATCGAGAGCGGCTTGAGCGGCGAGACAAGGAGCGTCGCGCAGCGGAACCGGGATTTCGGAAAGGAGACGACAAGAAGCGCGTCATCCTCGTAGCCTTCGGGCGTGATCTGGCCCGCCGTGGTACAGCCAAAAACCGGCACCCCCGCAAAACCCTGATTAAGCGCCTCGGCCAGCTCATCGGGATCAAGCCGGTCGGGGGCGAACACCAGCAGAAAACAGGAGTCCGAGGTGTCGAGCGTATTGACGAGTTCACGCACGGCTTCTCCCGCATCGGACAGATAGGAAATGCCGATGCGGATCGAGGATTGCTGCGGGGCGATCTGAAGCATCAGGGCGGCTTGGGCACTACTGACTCAGGAAGGCCCGGGCAGCCGCGTCACTGCTTTGGGATTCCCCTTCGAGATTCGCGCTTTCGACCAGCATCGCCGCCTGTGTCCGGTTCTGTACGCCAAGCCGCCGCAGCAGGGCGGTGATATGCGCCTTTACCGTCGCTTCGGCGAGAGACAACTCATAGGCGATCTGCTTGTTCGGCTTGCCTGCACAGATGAGTTTCATGATTCGGGTCTGCTGCGGTGTCAGTTCCGCGATCTTCCAGCTTACATCATGCAGGGCGGCGGCACGCGCGGCCGGACGATAGCTCTGACGGTGCTCTTTCGGCAGATAGCGACGGCCCATGCTGACCTCGCATAGCGCCTCTTGCAGAACTTCAGAGGAGATATCCTTTGGCACGAAGCCCGCAGCGCCCGCGTCCATCAGCGTATGCACCACGTCGGCCGAGGTCAGCGCCGATATAACCACGATGGGCGTATCCGGCAGACGGTCGCGCAGCCGCAGGTATCCGCTGATACCCGTGACGTCCGGCAGCCGCAGATCAAGCATCACCATGTCCGGCTTAAAATCGCCGGTCAGCAGGTTGAGCCCGTCGCAAAGTGTGGAAGCGGTTTCGATGTGGCAACTTGGAAATGCGTGCCGAAGGGTCGTCGCGAGCGCGTCGCAGTACAGCGGATGATCGTCGATCACCATGACTGACTGCACGCGGCAAGGTGAGTGCCTTACCGGTTCGTGTTTCATGAAAGTTCCTCCCGATGGGAATCTAACAACCATCGGAAGATTCGCGCAAGAGTTGCATACCACCGCACACCGGATTGGGCCGGCATGCGGCGGTGCCTGTCCCTCGCGGTCAGGGTCTCATGAAAACTGGACGCCGTTCGCTTTGGCCGTGTGGGTCGCGATGAGATCCATCAGCGGCGGCGACAGGCAATCATAGGGTTCAAGATCGAGCTCTTTCAACCGGCCCCGGATCCCGTCCATCCGGTCGGGTGACACCCCGGACTCGATCACCGAAGAAACAAAGGCCGCGAACTCGGGCGCGGACCAGCCGCTGTCGGGTGAAAGTTCAGTATGAACGAAATCTAGCCCGTGGAACGGGTGCCCGGTGTTTTCGATCCGGCCATACATATGGGTGCCGCATTCCTTGCAGGCGTGGCGCTGGATCGCCGCCGACGCATCGACAACTTCCAGCTTGTCCTCGTTCGCGGTGACCTTGAGATTGTCACGGCCAACCACGGCGACCTGTGAAAATACCGCGCCGTCGGGTTTCCAGCACTTGGTGCATCCGCAGACGTGGTTATGGGCGGTCTGGCCCGACACCTCGACAGTCACCTTGTTGCTCGGACACTTGCAGGACAGCGTACCGCCCGAAAAGCTGCCCGATCCGGGTTTGACCCCGCCATCTACAGCGGGATGAATCTTGACGTGGCTGAACTTTGCACCACCCCCATCGCCGCCGCCGCCCAGCATTTTAGATAGTAATGTCATTGAACTTCCTCCCATGACCTTTCCGGTTGCTCTTGGACGTAAGTCCGACAGAGCGTGGCCGATGCCGGGGATTCGGACAATTCAGCCTTAGGTGGCGGTAGATCGCGCGAACTCGCGTCTGTTTTCGCGTATCTCACGGCTCAGCCGGACCGCGAATTCGCGTGCGAATTCACGCTGATCCCGGGCGATACCGCCTTTTCGAAAAACCGCTTCGTCGAACTCGCGCAGCAGATTCTGCCCCGTTCCTTCACGCGCGATCAGCGCTGCCGCATGGTGACGCAACCCGGAGAGGTCCCCGCGTCGCGCGGACTGGCGAAGCCTGAACCGCAGCGGATCGAAGGGGCCGAACCGGTCAGTGGCAAGCGCAAGATTTCGCCCCGGCCAGAGCAGCCATGTCCCCGCCCCAAGCGCCACCACCAAAGCCAGCGTCATCAGCAGCGGATGCAGCCGGGCGGGTTCAGGGGTCGGCATGCTGGGCGGTGCCGCGCTTTCCTCCATCGCGATCCGCTGCGCCGAGATCGTAACCATCTGCATCTTGCGGGTCGTGGTGTCGAAATAGTCGAACTCGATCGGTTCGATGATGGCCGAAGTGTTGTTGGTGGGCCGGATCGTCCAGCGCCAGAACGCGATGGAAACCGGACCCATCGGTGAAAGTTCGACAAACCGCTTGTCCGGGTGCGGAAAAATCATCGCACTGGGCGAATGCAGTTCGGGCATCGGCGGGATCATGTCCGGCGACACGCCGATGGCCTGAATACGGATCACCCGCAGCACGCCTTCGCCCGGCTTGAGCTGGTCCGGCGCGTTCGACCATTGATCCGAGATTTCGAGACGGCGCACCGGAAACCACCAACCCTCGACCGCAAGCGCGGGGCCCACGTCAAGTGAAACGGGGGCCGAGGCGATGTCATGCTCGAACCAGTCATCGCCTTCATCTGTCAATGTCAGATGATGCACGAAAGGTGGGATCGTCAGCGCCCCGGTCCGGTCGGGAAATAACGCCATCCGACGCCGGAAATTCTTGATCGGCTGACCGCGCTCGCGGGTCTCGTACCACGTATCCTGCCCCAGCTGCATCCAGTTGAAACCGTCAAGCTCCGGCGTTTCGAGCTTTTCCAGCGTGATATGCCTTCGGTAGCGACCGTGGATGGTGACCAGCACCATTTCCCCCTTCAGGAT
Source organism: Heliomarina baculiformis (assembly GCF_019966545.1). Taxonomy (GTDB): domain Bacteria; phylum Pseudomonadota; class Alphaproteobacteria; order Rhodobacterales; family Rhodobacteraceae; genus Heliomarina; species Heliomarina baculiformis. The sequence goes on from NZ_JAIMIC010000011.1 coordinate 9,941, forward strand.
ATCATCAGCCGAGGTTTCAACGCTCACCTCCAGCGCCAGTTCGCCGGGATTGACGTCGCGCGTCTGGGCACAGGCCAACGCGGGCAAAAGCATCAGGCAGAGCAACAGGAGTCTCATCGCGGATCCTCCGGCTCGGGCGGGGAAAGACCAAGCTTTTTGCGGCGCTTATGTTCCTGCGCGATCCGCGCCTTGAGGTATTCGCCGGGCACGTCCGACAGCGTAGCCAGCCAGCGGCTATTGGCGACCATGAACCGGTCGTCGAATATCTTGCGGATGCGCTCGTCGCCGTGGCTTGCCAGTTCCGGCAGACCCAGCAGCGCGCCAGTATTGGTGGTGCCGTCCCCTGCCCCGGCGGCGCGGGCGTTGCCCTGCGCAATGGAGGATTTCACCACCGCCCCCTCTCCGCCGTCCTTTTCGGTGAACCACGCGATCGGCGCTTCGGGATCAAGCGCGAGGCCCGCGTAAAAGGCGGCGAGCAGGTCGAAATTGGCGGCCGCCTGTTCATCGCCCGCAAGACGCGCGATATCATAGGCTTCGAGCGCGGCGGCATAATTGCCGGCCTGCGCTTCGGCATTGCCGAGATTGAAAAAATCGCCCGCCCGTCGAAATTCCTCCGCCGCGCCCGCATGATCGCCAGCCCGGTACAGCGCGATGCCTTTCCAACCCGGTTCTGCCAGCAATGGCACGGCCAGGCGGTTCATCCCGAGCGCAAGCGCGAGACGGCCAAGCGGCGCGGTCCCGCGCCCCGCAAGCAGCGCAAGGACAAGGCAGATGATCGCCGCCACCGCGATATAGGCCGAACGTTTCATGCCGACGCCCTTCGGAACATCAGCAACACAGGAATCAGCGCAAGCAGCAACAGGTAGCGCCCAAGGTCCATCCGGAACAGCAGCGGGTAATCCTGGCGCTCCAGCCGATCCCGCGCATCGTCCCGCAAAAAGCTGGCCAAAGCCTGTGTTTCCGAGGTGCGAAACACCTCTCCGCCCCCAGTACTGGCCAGCGTCTCGGCAGCGGCAATATCTCCCGGCACCACGACCGAAAGCCGCGCGCCCTGCCCCGCGATTTCTGCCGCAGCCTGCATCGCGTCGGGGCCAATGCCCGCGCCATCGGTCAACAGGATGACATCCCCGGCGAGCGTACCGGATTCGGCAAGGATCGTCGCCGCAAGGGACAATCCCCGCTCGGGCCGCGACCCCTTGTCCGGTACGGTTTCGCCATCGACCAAAGACAGGGTCTGGCCAAGCTGCTTCGTATCCGCTGTCATGTCGGTCGCCACATAGGCATCGCCCGCATAGACCACCAGCGCGGCGGGGCGGCTTTGCAGGGCCGCCACCCCCACCCTGCCCGCCGTCTGCAAGGCCAGCCGTTTGCCGCCATCGTCAAGCGACTCCGAAGCATCCAGAACAAGAACTACACCGTCGAGATTGCGATAGGCGCCGGCGTCCCGCCTCTCCACCGCCGGTCCGGACAGGGCCGCAAAGATGAGACCTGCCGCAAGCAGAGGTGCCAGCGCCGCAAACCCGCGACGCCCGGCGTCCACCCGGCCTAGCGCCTGCAAAGCCGCTTTCAAATGCGGATCAAGGGCCATGTCCCAGCCCCCCAGTCGCGCGGGGCGACGGCGAAGTACCAGAACCAGCACTGCCAGAAACGGCAAGAGCAGCAACCAGAGCGGGCGCAGAAGCTCGAGATCGCTCATCGCGTACTCCTCCAGCCGATCCAGAGGCACCCGAGACCGGCCAGCAGCGCCGGATAGATCCAGAGTTCACGGTAGACCTCGGCGGCAAGACCATCGCCTGTAGTGGCCTCGAGCCGGTCCAGCGCCTGCGTGACGTCCAGCAAGTCCTCGCTGGTGCGCACCCGGAAACTGGTGCCGCCGCTCAGCTCGGAAATGGCACGCAGGGTGGCCGCATCGACGACGCCCCGCTCGCCCGGATCACTGGTTTCAAGGTCCTTCGGGCCAAGGGCAATCGTATGCACGCGCACGCCCATATCCGCCGCAAGACGGGCCACCGCGCGCGGATTTGTAGACCCTGCATTACTGATCCCGTCGGACAACAGGATCACAACCTTGGTCGCGGCGTCGGAATGCTCCATCCGCTTCAGCGCAAGCCCAAGCCCGTCAGAGATATTCGTCGCCCGTCCAGAAATGCCGATGCTCGCCTCTTCGATCCGGCGCGCGATGGCCTCGGTATCGAAGGAAAACGGCGCGGCATAATAGGCCTCAGAGCCAAATACGATCAGCGCAACGCGATCCCCCGCCCGGCGCCGCACGAAATCCGACCCTACCTTTTGCACCGCCTCAAGCCGGGTAACCTGCTGCCCATCAAGATGGAAATCGTCGCGCACCATGGACCCCGACAGATCGATGGCGATGGCAAGATCGCGCCCCGAAACGCGCAGGGCCGATACCGGTTCAAGCAGGCGCGGTCCTGCCAGCGCGATGACGAGCAGCAGCCAGACCAGACCCGGCAGCAATAACCGGCGCCCGGATTTCAGCATCTGTTGCTGGCCCGCCCCAAGCAGGCTTCGGGCGACGGCGTCCGGCACAGTCAGTGCCGCGCCCCTATGGACGTGCCCTGGGATCAGCCACAGGACAACGACCGGCAAAGGCAGCAGTAGCAGGAACAGCGGATCAGCCAGATCAATCACGCCCCGAGACCTCGCGTTCAAGGCCATGCAGATCGGGCAACCCGCCGGGTTCGTACAATCGCGCCGATATCCGCGCGTAAACCTGCGGGTGGTCCCGCTTGAGCAGATGAAGCAGCGCCAGCCTTTGGTCGTCCTCGGGCAACGTGCCAATGCACGTCAGCCTGTCTTTCATACTGACCGGCTTGGTCGGCGGTCTCGACCGCAGGAAAAACCGCAAGAGCAGCGCGACAATAACCGCAAGAATAAGACCCAGCGCGATGGCCGCGAGAAGATCCGCCAGAACACCCCCGGCAGAATGCGAAGGCAGACGGATGTCATGCAGCCCGGCCAACATCGCTTCCTGACTGAGGGCGCGGTCAGCCATGAGACATGCCTTCCCGCCTCGGAAAACCGCCGTTGATCACCCGCGCCATCTGCGCCACAGGCGCGGCGGCGTCGACCCGCAGCAAGGGGAACCCGGCGAGCGGTTCCGGCGGGATATCTTCGAGTCCCTCATCGATACGGCCCAGCTGGTGCGACCCGTCAGCAAGCCGGATCGGATAGCTGCCCGGCGGCAGCGCGTCGATGCCATCGCCAACCATCACCATCCGGGGATGACGCCGTCGCGCCAACTGGCCCAGACGGTCCGAAAGATCGCCCCCCCGTCGGTCGAAGCCCGAGGCAATCACCACCTCGGCCCCAGCCGGGGCAAGCCGCGTCACCCGGGCAAGCGCGCCGTCAAGATCGAGATCATCGACCCTGCCACTCTGCGCCTCTTCCAGAACCGTTGCATGGGCGCGGGCCATGGCGCCGATCACGGCAAGCATTCCCCGCACCCTGCCCCGGATCGATGTCACGACCGGCATCTTCGGACCGATCACCAGTAGCCCGACGCGGCCACCTTCCTCGATGGCGCGCCACCCGATCAGCGAAAGCGCCTCGGCCGCCGCAACGGATCGAAAGGCGCGGCGCGTCCCCCAGAGCATCGAAGGTCTGAAATCGGCAACCAGAAAGGTCACTTGATCCCGCTCCTCCTGAAACGAGCGCACGTGGAGCACGCCGGTGCGGGCCGTGCTGCCGCGATCAAGATGCCGGATATCGTCGCCGGTTACGTATTGGCGCACATCGGCGACCTCCTGGCCCTGTCCGCGCCGCCGGGTGACGAACCCGCCCGGCAAGGCGGCCTGAGCCTCGGTCTCTGCACCGTTCAGCACATGGGTGCGAAGCGCGATCAGCGACCGGGCATCCAGCCAGACTCCCGGCGCCTGCAGAGCCGGGTTCACAGCGGTTCGACGGCTTTCAGCACATCGGCTATCAAGGCCCGCGCCGTCCTCCCCTCTGCCACCGCCCGCCATGCCATCACCAGCCTGTGCGCCAGCGCATCCGCGGCCACCGCCTGAACATCCTCGGGCAACGCATGGTCCCGCCCCTTCAGATAAGCCCGCGCCTTGGCCGCGGCGGCAAGGGCCAGCGACCCGCGCGGCGACACCGGGTGGTCGATATCCTCGGAAAATGGCGGCTGCCGCGTCGCCGTCACCAGCCGCACGATGTAATCTCTAAGCGGCGAGGCAAGATGCACGGCCATCGCCTCGGATCGCGCCGCACGCATATCGTCGAGGTGCAGCCTGACCGGTGCCGCGACAGGGGCCTGATTTTCGGCTTCGACAAGATCAAGGATCTTCCGTTCGGTTTCCGCGTCTGGCAGCGACAGGACGACATGAAGCAGGAACCGGTCAAGCTGCGCCTCCGGCAGGGGAAAAGTGCCATCATGTTCGATGGGGTTCTGCGTCGCGACGACAAGGAACGGGTCCGGCAGCCTGTGGGTCGCGTTCCCGCTGGTAACCTGCCCTTCGGCCATCGCCTCAAGCAGCGCCGATTGGACCTTGGGCGGGGCCCGGTTGATTTCGTCGACCAGAACGATGTTGTGAAAAACTGGACCCGGCACGAACTCAAAATCGCCGGTCTGGGGGCGAAACACCGGCGTGCCGGTCAGGTCCGAGGGCATGAGATCCGGCGTGCATTGGATCCGGGCAAACCCACCCTCGATCGCCTCGGCCAGTCGTTTTACGGCGCGGGTCTTGGCAAGACCGGGCGCGCCCTCGATCAGAATATGACCGCCCGACAGGATCCCGATCAGCAGACGTTCGATCAGAACGTCATGGCCGACAAGACCGGCGACGAGATGATCGTCGAGCCCTGACAGGCGGGTCTTTGCCTGAACATCCATGCCGTATTCCTCCCCCTGATCGCTCAGGCGACTATAGGCAGGATGCTATCTCTTCAGCGGGGTCAGGCAAACACAGCCCAAAGTCTCAGTCCGGATCGAAATTGACCCTTACCGAAGACAGCGCGGCTGTCTGGCGAACGTAAGAAAGAGCTGTTACGCTTCTTTCTCGGCTAGGTTGACCGACTTGCATTTCCAGTTGGCGATCTGCCAGTTGGGATGCGCCTCGGTCCATTTGGCGAGCTCCGGCTGGGCGCGCATGAGGCAAGTCATCGGGGAAATATCTGTATAAAGCATACTTCTGCTTTCGCACTCGGCGGGCGATGCGCTCAGACAGGCAACAAAAATCAACTCAATCATCATACCCTCATGTCAATACAACCATTAGTAGCGGTCCTCAATGTAAAGCTCTGCGGTAAATATAACCCTCACGAAAGCGCACTATCTGCGATTTAAGTCACAAAAGCCCGTATCACAGGCCCAAAGCCGGGGGATTGCACAGATTTCACTCGCATTGCAGGCGGGCCGCCGCACGTGTCCCTGAAATTCAATTCACTCAAAGCCAAACTTGCCCTCGGGGCTGGGCTGGTGGCTCTGGTTGCATTGCTTGGCGCCGCGCTCAGCATCATCGGCATGGAAATCGTCTCGCGCCGCATCGAGGCCTCGGTTCAGGCAGAAAAACGTGTCGAGCGCTATTCGGTGCTGTCGACGCAGGTCACCAGTTTCATCGTGGTCGCGGCCGAGGCCGCACAATCCGGCCTGTCACCACAAGCGCGCGCCGACAGGCTCGACCGGCTCGCCGTGAACATCTCAGACACCTTCGATTCTCTCCGGCGCGACCACGAAGCAGCGGTAAGCGAAGCGGCGCCCTCGGGTTTCGACGCCCAGTCACGCCGCGCAACGCAAAGCATCGGACTGGCCCGGATGCAGGCGCTTTTCGATACCACGCTAAAGGGGCTTTTAGACGAAACTGCCGGGCCGGAACGGTTGCAGGGGTATATCGACAGTTTCGCGCATGGGTTCGATCCGCTGTTGAATGCCGTGATCAGCGAGGAAATCCGAGACCGGCGTGAAATCATCGCCGGCATCACCGACCTGCGGCGGCAGTTGATCCCGATGGCGCTGGCGATTTCCGCGGCCACCATCCTGCTGCTGATCGGGTTCTACCTCTTGCTGATCCGGCCCCTGTTCCGGCGGCTGGACCTCTTGCGCGACGCCGCCCGGCAGATCCGGCAAGCGGATTTTTCGGTCTCCTTGCCCGAAACGGACGATGAGCTTGGCCACGTCCTTGCCGAAACCAACCGCATGGCAAAAACGCTCTCGGACCGAAGGGATGAGGTCGAGGCGGAATGGACCCGGCTGAACAACACCATCGAGGAACGCACCGAGGAGCTGCGCGAGGCCGTCGACGAACTTGCCCGGACCGATGAAAACCGGCGTCGCCTGTTTGCCGACATCAGCCACGAGCTTCGCAACCCGCTCAGCGTCATCCTGATGGAGAGTGAAATCGGCCTGAAGGGCAGCGATGTCTCGAAGGAGTCCTTCCAGACGATCCGGACTAGGGCGCTGCGGCTGAACCGGCGCATCGACGACCTGCTGCGTCTGGCCCGGTCCGAAACGGGGCTGCTGCAGCTGAACGCCGGGGTTTTTCATCTGGGTGAGACCGTCAGCGAAGCGCTGGAGGACATGCGCCCGCAGGTCGAAAGCGCCGGGATGACCATTACTCTGACCGGGGCAGCGACTCCGATGGCACAGGGGGACCGCAACTGGGTGCGGCAGGTCGTGGCCGGCCTGATCCAGAACGCGATACGCCATGCCCGGGAGGGCGGCGAAATCGCCCTGAATTTGGAGAAGATAGACGAACGGATCTGCATCCATGTCATCGATCAGGGCCCGGGCATCGACCCCGCTGAACAGGACCGGATTTTTGAGCGGTTCCGGCAGGGCACCGGCGGCACCGCGAGCGAAGGGTTCGGCATCGGGCTGGCCTTTGCCAAATGGGTTATCGAGCAGCAGAACGGCCGGATCGACCTGCAAAGCCCCCTGCCCCGGGCCGACCGTAAAGGCGCGGCACCCGGTACGAAAGTCACGCTATGCCTCCCCGTGGCGCAGGGATAGGCTTTCTGTATGAGCAGCATCGAAGACCCCGTCCTGATCGTGGATGACGACCCCGAAATCACCTCGGCCCTGTCGAGGGGGCTGGCCCTGCACGGCCTGCGCAGCGTCAGCGAAAACCGCGTGGATACCGCGCTGGAACGCTTTGCCGACACGGCGATCAGCGCCGCGATCATCGACGTCATGATCGGTTCGGACAGCGGTATCGACCTTGTGCGCAACGTCCGGAACGCCGGGCACAGCACCCCTATCCTGATGCTGAGCGCTCTTTCCGAAGTCGAAGACCGCGCCCGCGGGCTTGAAGCCGGGGCAGATGATTATGTGGTCAAACCGTTTTCTTTCGACGAGCTTGTCGCCCGCCTCAAGGTCCAGCAGCGCCGCGCCCGCCCGGACAAACCGCGCGCCACACTGGACATGGCAAGCTGGATCCTCTCATCCGACCACCGGCGCGTCGAACTCACCGAACGTGAAGTCAACCTTCTGGCGCTGCTATCGCGGCACGCGGGCACGCCCCTGTCACGCGAAACGGTTTTCGACCAGCTCTGGGCCAACCAGGGCGCAAGCTCGGAAAACGTGGTCGATGTCTATGTCGGCTACCTGCGGCGCAAGCTGGACCCGGCGCAGGAGTTCGGATTCGAAATAAAGACGATCCGGAATCAGGGTTTCATGCTCGACGGCACGGCACCAAAAATCTCACAACATACTGAACAACGGTAACATTTATTTTTTCTTATAACATTCTCTTTGACGAAACGGGCAAGCAAGCCACATGATGAGCAAGACATCCCACATGTCACTTCACTCAGGAGGAGATGAACAATGGCCTGGAACAAACCGATCATCCGCGAAATCGAATGCGGTATGGAAATCAACATGTACGGACCCGACGCGGACGACGACGGCGTACTGTTCTAAGACTGCCGCGCGGAGGGCCTGATGGAATTCCGCGCGCGAATACTTGGGGCGGCCGCCGGAGGGGGGCTGCCGCAATGGAATTGCGGGTGTGAGAATTGTAATCTCGCCCGCGCTGGAAAGATCCCTTCGCAAACGCAGTCCTCGGTCGCCTTTACCGGCAGCGGAAAGGACTGGGCTGTTTTGAACGCATCACCGGATATCCGACAGCAATTTGCAGATTGTCCCGATCTGCATCCGACGGGATTGCGGACCCTCCCCCTGCATTCCGTACTGGTGACCAATGGCGACATAGACCATGTCGCCGGGTTGTTGACACTGCGCGAAATGCAGCCTTTCAAGATATTCGCCACCAAGGGCATCCATGACGTGCTCGAGGAGAACCCGGTGTTCTCAGCTTTGAATAACTCTGTTGTCCGGCGTGAGACTGTCAGCCTCGACACGCCCGTCGAAATCGCACCGGGACTGATGGCCGAGCTGTTTGCCGTTCCCGGCAAGGTACCGCTCTATCTCGAAGGCGATGAGGTCGAGACCGATATGATGGGCGAACAGACCGTTGGCGTGCATCTCCGCGCCGGGGAAAAGGATGCCTTCTATATTCCGGGCTGCGCCCGCATGAACGACGACCTGCGCCAAAGGCTTGCCGGTGCGGCGCTGGTGATGTTTGACGGAACGCTCTGGGCGGATGATGAAATGGTACGCGCCGGTCTGGGACAAAAGACAGGCAAGCGGATGGGCCATATGTCCATGTCCGGGCCCGACGGCAGCATCGCCGCCTTCGACGGGCTGAACGTCGGCAAACGCATATTCGTCCATATGAACAACACTAATCCGGTACTGCGCCCCGATTCAGAGGAACGCGCCAAGGCCGAAGCCGCCGGATGGACCATTGGTCAGGATGGAATGGAGATCACGCCATGATACAGGCACCCGCCTCACGTGAGGAATTTGAATCCCGGCTCCGCCAGATCGGCGCCGAGCGCTACCACGACAAGCACCCGTTCCACCACATGCTGCACGGCGGGAAATGCAATCCCGATCAGGTGCGCGCCTGGGTCATCAACCGCTATTACTACCAGCATTCGATCCCGATAAAGGACGCGGCCTTCATGTCCCGCGTCGAGGACCCGGATCTGCGACGTATCTGGCGCAAGCGCATCGAAGACCACGACGGGACCGATGAAAACGAAGGCGGTATCCGCCGCTGGCTGCGACTGGCCAGCGCCGTGGGGCTTGACCGTGACTATGTCGCCTCGACCAAGGGCGTGCTGCCGGCCACCAAATTTGCCGTCGATGCCTATGTGCGTTTCGTTCGCGACAAGACCCTGCTCGAAGCGGTGGCGGCATCATTGACAGAACTCTTTGCGCCAAAGATCCATGCCGACCGGATCGAAGGCCTTCTGAAGAACTACGATTTCGCCGATGACAGTAGCCTCAGCTACTTCCGCAATCGCCTGAAAGAAGCGCCGCAGGACGTGGCCTTTGGCCTGTCATGGGTTCTGGATCACGCGGATACGGCGGAAAAGCAGGATCAGGCCGCAGCGGCGCTGATCTTCAAGACGGATGTACTCTGGTCGCAACTTGATGCGCTCTACGGCGCCTATGTTGAACCGGGACGGATACCGCCGGGCGCATGGGTGCCTGGCGAAGGCATGGCACTGGCGCGGGCCTCATGATTGACAGAGAAGACATACCCTTTCTGCCGCGTGGCGTTCGTCTGCATTTTGACAAGGTGCGCGACCAATGGGTGTTGCTGGCCCCGGAACGCGCCGTGACACTGGATCAAGTCGGTCAGGCGATCCTGTCGGAACTCGACGGCATCAGATCATTCGGAACGATCACCGAGGATCTCGCCAGCCGCTACAACGCGCCCGCCGAGGAAATCGCAAAGGATACCGGCGGCTTTCTTGGCGCGCTGCTCGACCGCCGTTTTCTGGAGCTGCGCCGATGAACGCCCGTCCCCCCATTGCCATGCTGGCAGAGTTGACCCATCGCTGCCCCCTCTCCTGCCCCTACTGTTCCAATCCGATTGAACTGGCCCGGATCGACAGCGAGCTGGACACCGAAACGTGGAAGCGTGTCTTTCGCGAAGCGGCCGAGATCGGCGTCCTGCAACTTCATCTCTCGGGCGGCGAACCGGCAAGCCGCCGCGACCTGACCGAGCTTATCGCGGCCGCGCGCGAAGCCGGGCTTTACACCAACCTCATCACCTCGGGCATCGGTCTGACCGAACGCCGCCTGCACGAGCTGGACGAGGCCGGGCTGGATCACATCCAGCTTTCGCTACAGGGCACCGATGCGGCGATGGCCGACGACATTGGCGGCTACCGTGGCGGGTTTGACCGCAAGATGCAGGTGGCGGGCTGGATCAAGGAGATCGGCTTTCCCCTGACGCTGAACGCGGTCATGCACCGTCGCAACCTGCACCAGCTGCCCCGCTCGATCGAGCTCGCGGTCGAAATGGGTGCGCGCCGGATCGAGGTCGCCACTGTGCAGTTTCACGGCTGGGCGCTGAAAAACCGCGACACGCTGATGCCGACAATGGAACAGGCGCGGGAAACCGATGCCATCGTGACCGAGGCCCGCAAACGGCTGAAAGGCATGCTGGTGATCGACTACGTGCCCGCCGATTACCACTCGGACTATCCCAAACGCTGCATGGGCGGATGGGCGACCACAGGGCTGAACGTGACCCCGGATGGAGAGGTCCTTCCCTGTCACGCGGCCCAGACGATCCCGCATCTTCAATTCGACAATGTGCGGGAAAGTCACCTGCGCGACATCTGGTATGACGGTTCGGCATTCAACGCCTATCGCGGCACCGACTGGATGCAGGAACCCTGCCAAAGCTGCGACCGCAAGCTGAAGGATTTCGGCGGCTGCCGCTGTCAGGCCATGGCCATTGTCGGGGATGCGGCCGCCACCGATCCGGTCTGCATCAAGTCACCGCATCACGGGGCGCTGCAGCTACAGGCCGACGCCCATGCCCATAGCGACCGCAAAAATCTGGTGCACCGAACAGCCCCGGGAAAACCGATCCCGGAACCGGCGGAATAGGGTCGGATCAGGCGGCTTCGGCCGCCAGTTCACGACACCCGGTATCCAGCAGCGCGAAAAGATGCGGGGCAAAGCTGTTCCAGACATCCATGCGAAAGCTGTTCTCACCGTCACGCCAGATCAGCACCGTGGCACCGTCGAAGACGGTCCGGCGACCGGTGCCAATCTCGATGGTGGCGATGTCGCGCGGACAACCCAGCGTGAGCAGTTCTGCCGCCCTAACCCCTTCGATCACAAAGCTGACCTCACGTGCCGAAATATCGACAAGCGCATGCGGCAGCTCGGCACAGGCCTTGGCGCAAGCCTCCTCGATCCCCGCCACGGCGCCGGTTTCGGTTTCCAGCTTCCATTCGTCGGGCCCAAGGCAGATCGCCTCGAGATTCCCGACCGACACCCGCTGACCGATCTTTTCCGGCAGGGTCAGGCCAAGCGCCGCGTCCAGCGGTGCAAGATCGCCACGGGCCCGCAGGGAAAGCCGACCGCACGGCGACGCCACACGCACCTGCGCCGCCGAGGTCTCAACCAGTGCGAAGGGATCGAAGGAAGAAATTGGAGCGTTCATCATCGCCTCCGTTTCAGATTTTCAGACGGGCGTTTTCGGGATCGACAAAGATTGTCGAGGTGATCTTGGCCGCGATGGTCCGGTCGGGCATCGGGATATAGACGGTATCGCCCATCCGGTTCTGCCCCCCCTGCACCAGCGCCAACGCAATCGGCTGGCCGACCTCTTCGGACTCGTAGGAAGAAGTGACATGACCGACCATCGTCATCGGAATCTGCTGTTTCGGATCGAACACGATCTGCGCGCCCTCCTCCAGCTTCGATCCGTCTTCGGTCAGCAGGCCCACGAACTGCTTGCGGCCTTCGGCAACAAGGTCAGGGCGGGCCAGACCGCGTTTGCCAACAAAGTCCGGCTTTTTCTTGCCCACAGCCCAGCCCATGCCGCAGTCATAGGGCGTAACCGTCCCGTCGGTGTCCTGACCGACGATGATATAACCCTTCTCCGCGCGCAGAACGTGCATTGTTTCCGTACCATAGGCCGTGATGCCATATTGCTGGCCCGCTTCCCAGAGAGTTTCCCACAGCTTGCGGCCCATCGGGGCAGGCACGTTGACCTCGAACCCGATCTCGCCGGTAAAGCTGACCCGGAACAGCCGTGCGGGCATACCGGCCACGGTGCATTCCACGCAGGACATATGCGGAAAGGCTTCTTCGGTCAGGGTCACGCCCTCGACAAAGGGTTGCAGCAGCTTGGCCGCGTTGGGACCGTTCAGCGCGATGGTCGACCACTGCTCGGTCGTCGAGGTCAGCCAGACGTTAAGATGGGGCCATTCGGTCTGAAGGTAGTCCTCCATCATGTTCAGAACCCGCGCCGCACCGCCCGTTGTGGTGGTGACATGGAAACGGTCTTCGGTCATGCGACCGATCACACCGTCATCGCGGATATAGCCGTCATCGCCCAGCAGCAGGCCATAGCGGCAGCGCCCCGGCGCCAGCTTGGTCCAGGGGTTCGTGTACATGCGGTTCATGAATTCGACCGCATCGGGGCCAACGACCTCGATCTTGCCAAGGGTCGAGGCATCGAAGATCCCGACGCTGGACCGGGTGGCCTTGCATTCGCGACGCACGGCGGCATCCATATCCTCGCCCGGCTTGGGGAAATACCACGCACGCCGCCACTGGCCCACAGGTTCGAACACCGCGCCGTTTTCCTCGGCCCAGGCATCAATCTGGGTTTTCCGCGTCAGTTCGAAATGCGCCCCGCGGTGATACCCCGCGAACGCCCCGAAGGAGGTCGGCGTGTAAGGCGGGCGGAAGGTGGTAAGTCCGACCTGCGGCTGCTTCTTGCCAAGCGCATCCGAGGCGATATTGAGCCCGTTGATATTGGACATCTTGCCCTGATCGGTGGCCATACCGTTGGTGGTATAGCGCTTCACATGCTCGATGGAACGCATGCCCTCGCGCACCGCCAGCCGCAGATCCTTGGCCGTCACATCGTTCTGGTAATCAACGAAAGCTTTCGCCTTGCCGGGGCTGCGATCCGTTGGCAGTTCCTTGTGCGAAACGCCGGTGCCCGTCCGGTCCGCTTCCACCGCATAGGCCACCGCATTGCGGGTAACGCCAAGCGCGTCTGCCACGGCGCGGCCCTTATCGGCCCCGTCCGTCAGCGCCGCCTCGATCCCCCAGAGACCCCGGCTGGCCCCGGCAATCACGCAGTCTTCAGGCGTGACATCAGGCAGGAAAGTCGTGCGGTCGTCGTCCCATGCCAGCTTGCCCTTGGTATGCGAGAACAGGTGCAGCGACGGCGTCCAGCCGCCGGACATGAGCACGGCATCGCAAGCGATCTTTTCCCCTGCGCCGACCGTATCGCCGCTGACCGGATTCACCCGGATCGAGTTCACCCGCAGGCGCCCCGAGGTGGCCGTGGCGGTGTGCGACAGCTTTACCGGGATGCCCAGCGATTTCGCCTCGCTGACCAGCTCATCACGCACGCTGCCGCGCGTATCGACAATGGCCTGAACCTTGGCACCGGCGCGGTGCAGATCGAACGCCGCATACCATGCGGAATCGTGGCATGTCAGCACAACAGGACGCTTGCCGACCAAGACGCCGTAGCGGTTGAGATAGGTCTGCGCCGACCCGGCCAGCATGACGCCGGGACGATCATTGCCGTGAAACACCAGCGGCTTTTCAAGCGCGCCCTGCGCCAGTACGACCTGCCGCGCCCGCACGCGCCACAGCCGTTCGCGCGGGGTGTCGGCGGGCAGCTCGGCCAGGTGATCGGTCAGTTTTTCGCACAGTCCGATCATGTTCTGGTGGTAATAGCCAATCGCGGTGGTGCGCGTCATGATCCGCACGCCCATCTCGCGCAGCGCGGCCAGTTCCGACGCGAGCCAGTCCCAGGCAGGTTTGCCATCGATCCGCGCCTGCGGTTCGGACAAAAATGTGCCACCGGCCTCGGCGTTTTCATCGACGAGAACAACGCTGACGCCCTTTACGGCCGCTGCCCGAGCTGCCGCAAGACCTGCGGGACCGGCACCCACGATCAACACGTCGCAATGCAGGTTGCGCGAGGCATAGGTATCGGGATCTTCCTCGGTCGGGCTGACGCCCAGACCCGCTGCCGCGCGAATGAAGGGTTCGTACACCTTGTCCCAAAAACTCTTGGGCCACATGAAGGTCTTGTAATAGAACCCGGCCGAAAACAGCATATAGGCCGCGTCATTCACTGCGCCGACATCGAATTTCAGGCTCGGGTACTTGTTCTGCGAGCTGGTCTCAAGACCGTTCCAGATTTCCTGCACCGTCGCGCGGGTGTTCGGTTCGAACCGACCTGCCCCACGGCGGGTGCCGATCAGCGCGTTGGGTTCTTCGGACCCGGCAGCGACCGCCCCGCGGGGACGGTGATACTTGAACGAGCGACCCATCAGGTGAACGCCGTTGGCCAGCAGGGCCGAGGCCACCGTGTCGCCCTTGAAACCGCGATAGGTGGCGCCGTCAAAGGTAAAGGTCACAGGCTGAGTGGAGTCGATACGGCCCCGGCCGGAAACGCGGTATTCGCTCATTTCACCTCTCCCGTCAGAGTCTCGAGATCCGGACGCGGCGCGCCCGCCTTGTAGGTGGTCAGGAAACGGTCGCTGACCGTATCGCGGACGGCGTTGAAGAACCGCCCGCAGCCATGCACGTGGCGCCAGCGTTCGTAATGCGGCCCCTTAACGTTGGAGCGTATGAACAGAAAGTTTTCCCATTCCTCGTCACTCTGCGCCGAGGGGTTTTCAGGCCGGACGACATGAGCCTGACCGGCATGGGCAAATTCGGCCTCGGGCAGGGTTTCTTCGCAATAGGGGCAATGGATCAGCAGCATGGTCGGTAATCCTCAGTGCGCAACGGCGGCAGCGGCGGCTTCGTCGATCAGACGGCCGGTGCGGAAACGCTCAAGATTGAAAGGCGCATTGATCGGGTGCGGTTCATCCTTGGCAATGGTCCAGGCAAAGGTATGGGCCGCGCCCGGCGTGGCCTTGAACCCACCCGTACCCCAACCGCAGTTGACGTAAAGGTTCTGAACCGGTGTCTTGCCAAGAATGGCAGACCGGTCAGGTGTCACATCCACAATACCGCCCCATTTGCGCAGCATCCGCATGCGGTTGAAAATGGGGAAGATTTCCGTGATCGCCGCAACCGTGTGCTCGATCAGCGGAAGCCCCCCGCGCTGCGAATAGCTCGTGTATTGATCGGTGCCGGAGCCGATCACCAGCTCGCCCTTGTCGGACTGGCTGATATAGGCATGAACCGCGTTCGACATCACGACGCAGGGAAAGATCGGCTTGACCGGCTCGGACACCAGCGCCTGCAGCGGATAGCTTTCCAGCGGCAGACGCACGCCCGCGCTGTCCATCACGACCGAGGTATGCCCGGCGGCGGATACGGCGACCTTCTTGGCCTTGATGAAACCTTTCTCGGTTTCGACACCGGCCACCGATCCATCGACATTCCGGCGGATCGCCGTCACGGCACAGTTCTGAATGATATCGACACCACGCGCGGCGGCCCCACGGGCATAGCCCCACGCGACCGCATCGTGACGCGCAGTCCCTGCCCGCTCCTGCAAGGCACCACCCATCACAGGATACCGCGCCTTGTCCGAGATATTCAGCGGCGGGCAGTATTCCTTGCATTCTTCAGTTGTCAGCCAGCGGTTATCAACACCGTTCAACCGGTTTGCATGGATATGCCGCTTGAAGCTTTGGACGTCATGCACGTTATGCGCCAGCATCAGCACGCCGCGGTTCGAGTACATGACGTTGTAGTTCAGCTCCTGACTCAGATCCTGCCAGAGATCGACCGCGTGATCGAACAGGCGCGCGCTCTCGTCATAGAGATAGTTCGACCGGATGATCGTCGTGTTCCGACCGGTGTTGCCGCCGCCAAGCCAGCCCTTGTCGATCACGGCGATATTGGTGATCCCGTGCTGAGTCGCGAGGTAATAGGCCGCACCCAGACCGTGCCCGCCTGCCCCGACGATGATCACGTCATATTCGTTCTTGGGCTGGCTGTCGGGCCATTGCTCTGTCCATTTCTTGTGACCGGACATGGCATGTCGCAACAGATTGAGAGCATTGAAACGAGTCATCTGCGAGCCTGTTCTTGAGGGGAAGACTGAGAGAGCCTGCTACCGTTTTATGACATTCCCGCACTGGACATTTGCGTCTGTCCGAGTGAATATTTGCGTCATGCCAGAGGTTCGTACCAAGAAGCGGCTGAGTGTCGCCTTTCTCCTTGCCGATCGCTTTACGCTTTCGGCCTTTGCAAACTTTGTAGACGTGCTGCGCCTTGCCGCGGACGAGGCCGACCGCTCGCGTCCGATTCTCTGTGAATGGTCGGTTCTATCGGCGGATATGACCCCTGTTCCGTCGAGCTGCGGCGTCAAAGTGCAACCGGATACAAGGCTGCGACAGGCCGGTAACTACGACTACATCGTCGTCGTTGGCGGTCTGATCGGCGATCACAATACGCTCGCCGGGGAGGAACTGCGGTTTCTTCAGGAGCGGGCAGCAGAAGGCGTACCGGTTGTCGGATTATGCACCGGTGTTTTCACCCTTCGCGAGGCCGGGCTGCTTGAAGGCTACCGCTGTTGCGTTAGCTGGTTCCATCATCAGGACTTTCTGGACCGCTTCGAGAGCCAGCAATTGGTGTCCGACCAGATCTTCGTCGTGGATCGTGACCGGCTGACATGTTCCGGCGGGCATGGAGCCGCGCATCTCGCCGCCTTTCTCGTCGAGCGCCACATCGGGCAGTCTGCCGCCACGAAAAGCCTCAACATCATGATGATCGACCGGGCGCTGAGCGGTGAGAAACCGCAGCCCGGTCAGCAATCCCTGCGCCAGCCCCGGGACGCACTCGTGAAAAAAGCGATCCTCAGGATGCAGCAGAATATTGAAACGCCGCTTTCGGTTTCGGATCTCGCCAAAGGGCTTGGCGTCGGACGGCGGTCGCTCGAACGGCGCTTCCAGAAGGATATGAACCTTGCCCCGTCGCGCATCTACCTCGAACTGCGGCTCGAGCGCGCGCTTTTGCAACTGCGCACGACGCAGGAAACTGTGACCGACATAGCCCTTGCGACGGGCTTTTGCGACGCGCCCCACCTCGCCCGCGCCCTGCGCGCCGGACGCGGACTTGGCCCGCAGGAATACCGGCGCGCGCAGGTGGGCACCATCACCGGCGAGGAACCCCCCGTTGGGGTCCTGATGCCATCAAACGCAATCTGACCGGCCAGATATCAAGAGAACTTTCACCGGAATTCCGTTGCCGCTGTTTTCTCCAAGCTCCATCCATGGACGAAGGCAAAATAAGAATTTTCAAGCCCTTCGCATCAGCGCGTCATCAATCGCTTGTTAACTGAAATTGGCCCGCACATGCCGAAATGTCATACGGGAGGTGTACAGGGGGTGTACGGATATCATACAGCCTGTGCCCCGGTTTTGGGCCGCCTCACCGGCTGCGTCCACGCTTGCGCCACCATTGATTCAGGGCCTGATCCGCGTTCTCGAACTCCTCGGCCTGTTCAACCCGCTGCCGCAGCCGCGCCTCGGCAGCCTTGCGCACGGATTCATAGGTTTTCATCTCGCGAAAGGCCAGTGACATGCGGTTTTCGATGGCCCGCAGATCGGGGTCAATCCGCGCACGATCGCGCTCGGCACGGCCGATTTCGCTGCGCAGCGATCGGATGTAATTGCCCAGATAAGGCACGAGTGACGGGTCGGAATTGTAACTCGCCGTCTGCGACTGTTCGAGCAGTTCCTCGCGTCGGCGCTCCAGCCTGTTGGCCTCGCTGCGCAGCCGTCCCATCTCCTGCGCATCGGCTTCCATCTCGTGCCGCTTCAAACGTTCAATCAGCCCCAGCGCCCGGATGCGTCGCGCTTCCATGTCAGTGACCAGAGGCCGGTTTGGGAGCTTCCTGCTCCTCAGGCTCCTCTTCTAACTGCCCGGTTTTAATAAGGATTTTCCGGCGCATGTCTTCCAATATCGTGCTGGGGAACCGATGTCTGGCGGCGGGCATCGTCGTCTCATAGGTCGGTGGCGAAGGGTAGGTCACCACCGGTTCCTCGGGCGCATCTTCCGCAGTTTCTTCGGGCGCCGGCGCCGGACCAGCGGCAAGGGCCGCCCCGGCCCAGAGCAATCCGGCCAGCGCGGCGCACGTCAGTTTCATGAGACTGAAAGCTCTTTCTGCGACGCTTCGACAGCGTAGAAGTCGGGCTGCATCCGGGTCGGGATATTCCCGCGACCGATCTCGACGCAGATGTTGGGCGAATGGTTCGCAACGATGGCCACAAAGATATCGCGGATCACGTGGTAGAACGCGCCGTCTTCATCCTCGATCTGTTTGAGACGACCGGAGATTGGCTGCACCATGCAATAGGCAAGGAAGACGCCAAGGAAGGTTCCGACAAGCGCGCCGCCGATCATCCCGCCAAGCACCTCTGGCGGCTGATCGATTGAAGACATCGTCTTGATCACGCCGAGAACAGCCGCGACGATCCCGATCGCGGGCAGACCGTCCGCCATCGTCTGGATCGCATTTGCCGAAGCTAGGGATTCATGGTGATGCTTCTTGATCTTGCGATTGATGATTTCCTCGGTCTGGAACTTGTCATCGAACTGCATCGACAACATGCGGAAACTGTCGGTGATCAGTTCGGTCGCAAAATGATCCTTCTGGATTTTGGGATAGCGCTTGAAGATCTCGCTGTTGCTCGGATTCTCGATATGGTCATCCAGCGCAAGGATGCCCTTTTGCTTATAGATTCGTGCGAGTTCGTACATCAGGTTCAGCAGATCCTGATAGTCGGCGGCTTTCCATTTCGATCCTTTGATCACGCGAAGGATACCCGCAAGGCTGCTTTTGACGACCGAAAAGGAATTGGCGATCACGAACGCGCCGATGGCGGCGCCCCCGATCATCATTCCTTCGAATGGCAGCGCGTGGAGCACGATATCCATCTTGCCGCCGGACAGCATGAAGCCACCGAAGACAAGCCCGAAGACGAGAGCAAGGCCAAGGAATAAAGTCATCTACACATCCGTCTGAACAAGTTGCCCGCAGGCGTTGTTGTACTTTCATGTATAAGATAAAGATAATTGACTTTCATACAAGTATAAACAAGAATAGTTTGTAGAACAATTTCAATCTTGGCGAGCAAAAATGGATAGCGACGATTTCTTTGCCTATATCCTGGACAGCGACCTGGTGCAGATCGCCCTGCCCGACTGGCCCGCCCGGATGTCGCTTGCCGTTTGCCTGAGCGCAGATGGCGATTGCAAAATGATCGTCGGACAGAGTGATGAGACGGCGCGGCTTTTGACGCGGGTCGCCAGCGTCATCGAACGCCCCGAGCGCAGCTTTAAGGTCGCCCCGCAGGTCGAAGGCTGGCCAACTCGTGCGGTGCGGTTCTCGGAAGAGCAGAACATCCTCCACCTCGTCTCCGAAGCGCAGCATCTGGTTGAAATCGCGGAAGAGTTTGCCAAGGACCCCAAGCGCGCCGAGGCGAACGCAAGTGAAGAGGTAACACGCGAAGAAGTCGCCCGTACGGTTCGCCGTCGCCTGAACCTCGCCCTTGTTGCCAACCGCACCATCGCGAAACCGAAAGCCGCCGAGCCCGCAGAAACGAGCGAAGGCATGCCTGCCGGATTCGCCTCTCTCAAGGCGCCAAGCCGCCGCGATTGCCAGTTTTCCACCGGCCATATCGGGGGCCACGGCAAGATGATCCGGGTCATGCTGCTACCGGATCAGGTCTCAATCCAAACCGCGCCCGCCAAGGCGACCACCATCGGCTTCAGCTCGGATTTCAGGCATTTCTATCTACCGCGCACCGTGCTCAAGGGCTGGAAAGCCGGTCAAGCCGCGATCATCGATATCGATCCCGAAGACTTTCCCCCTGCCCTGCGGGCGGTTTTTCTCAAACAGCGCTTCATGATCGATGCAACGGTTACCTCGGAGGGCGTGTTCCTGACACACGGTCTCGCTGTGCCCGCAGAGACACCGGCGACCGCCGTACCCAAGCGTCGGTCCCGTCTACCTCTGCGGGCGGCAGCGGTTGCCGCGCTGGCCCTGATCGGTGCCGGGGGCGCACTGGCAACCCTCGCGGTGCAGCAGGACGCCAATCATATCGCCGAAATCGACCTCGCGTTCTGGGACAACCAATGAAATGTGCGGTCATTACCCCGGTCGGTCCGGGGCACGAGACCCTTCTCGCTGAAAGCTGCGCACCTTCGATCGCGCAGGCCATGGCATTCGAACAGGGCCCGTTCGAAGCCATCGACCATCTGGTGATGGATGACACAAAGGGCGAACATGGCCGCTCGAACAGGCGGAACGACGCCCTGAAGAAAGCACTAAGCACCGGTTACGACTGGGTTTTCTTCCTTGACGCCGATGACGTCATGACTCCCAACGCGTTTGAAGCCTTTGGCGCGGTTCTTGCGGCCGAGCCAGATCTTGATGCGATCTGGGGACTGATCTGCACCTTTGACGAAGCAGGCAATCCGGAATTGCGCGAAGGCCAGCCCGAACGGATCGACAGCCGCGAAGCCCTCTTGCGGGTCGCGCCCTATCTCTCGCTACAGATCGGCGCCTTCATCCGCACCGAATGGGCGGCAAAATTCGGGTTCGACCCCGAAATGGATACGGGCGAAGACTTCAAATTCTATTATCAGCTCTGGGCCAACTGCCGCTGCGCCAAGCGCCCCGAGATCTTTTTCGTCAACCGGCGCGGCCAGCACTCCGGCGGCCCGCGCGGCGCGACGGGCGCGGACTGGTCAAAATCCGTGCATGAACAATGGGCCGAACAACTTGTCCAAAGCGCCGTCTGGGCAGAAATTCCCGACGGCGGCGACGTGCCGGCAAGGATGCGCGTCACCAACCCGCGCGACCTTATTCAGGCGGCGCATCTGCGGGGCGAATTCTTCGAACAGGATTCTCTGGCCAAGCTCAAGTCGCTGCTGAAAAAGGACAAACCGTCCATCGTCGAGGTCGGCGCGAATATCGGGAACCACGTAGTCTGGTACGCCCGCCATCTCGACGCATCTCGGATCTTTCCGGTTGAACCCAACCCCGAGGCGCTGAATCTGCTCGAGCAGAACATCGATGCCAACGGTATTTCCGAACGGATCGACCGGCGTGGCTGGGGTCTTGGTGCAGGCAGGGGCGAAGGGCGCTTTTCGGCAGTCACAGACGATGCCGACAACCTTGGCGCCACCCGACTTGTCGAAAGTGACGAGGGTGGGATCGAAACCCGCAGCCTCGACGAGCTTCTTGGGCAGGATCATGTCGATTTCATCAAGATCGATGCAGAAGGCATGGAGATGGATGTACTTGCCGGGGCCACCTCGCTGATCGAGCGCGA
Source organism: Heliomarina baculiformis (assembly GCF_019966545.1). Lineage (GTDB taxonomy): Bacteria > Pseudomonadota > Alphaproteobacteria > Rhodobacterales > Rhodobacteraceae > Heliomarina > Heliomarina baculiformis. The sequence continues at coordinate 31,277 of NZ_JAIMIC010000011.1, forward strand.
CAAACCGTTGATCTGGATCGAAGTTCTGCGCCCCAACATGATGGATTTCGTGCAGGGCTGGTGCCGCAGGGCCGGGTATCGCGTCGTGGACAGCACCGCCTACATGAATACCGTCGATTATTTTGCTATTCCGAAAGGTTCATGACCATGCAAAGCGCCGCGCCAAGTCGCAAGGATCGTCGCGCCCAGATGGCCAAGGCGGCCCGTATCTACGGAATCAAGGGGCAGGAATCACTGGACCTGCACAAAGCCTATAACGCTCTGGCGCGCGGCGAAATCGCCGAGGCGGTTAGGCTATCTCATCCTATCACGCAGAGCCATCCATCCAACCACCACGCATGGGTCGTGATGGGTGGCGCGGCGCTGGGGCAGCGTGAAGGCAAGACGGCGCAGTCCTTCTTTACCCTTGCCGGCCAGATCCGGCCTAAGGATCCCGTAGTGCTTGCCGGATTGGCCAAGGCGCATGTTCTGCAAGCCCAGGTCGAAGAGGCAGTGCTCTTCGCGGCACAGGCCCTCAATGCCGGAAGCGACGATCTTGGGCTGGCGGGCATCTATCTTGATTTCATGTCCCGGCTCGGAAGGCGGCTGGCGGCGGCCGAGGTTCTGACACCGGTCGCACATCGCCTCAGGAACGCCGATCTCAGCTTCCGCCTTGCGGAAATGCTGGTCGAAGCCGAAGAAAACGGCAAGGCGGCGCCATGGTATGAACAAGCGTGGAAACTCGATCCGGCACCGGAAAAGTATAGGATCGGTTATCTCCGCGCGCTGGTGATCCAGTGCCGGTTTGACGAAGCAGAAAAGCTGGCGCTCGATCTTTTGGACAAGGTAGAAGACCGCGATTCCGTGGTCGGCCTCTACCTTCTACTTCTGCGCAGTTCGCGCCGCTATGACGAGGCCGAGAAGCTGGCGGAAGAGAATGATTTCAAGACGCCCGAAGGGTATGCGCTCGCCCGTGGGGTGATGGCGAATATCCATCAGGACCGCGCCGAATGGGACGAGGCAGACGCCGCCTATCTCGAAGCGATTCACGTCACCGGTGACGGCGGCAACATTAACAAGGCCTATGGCGTTTTCCTTTTCCGGTCAGGGAATTACGCCAAGGGTGCCGAGTATTTCGAACGCCGTCTTGGCGATCAGCAACGCGCACGGCTGCCCGCCGCGAATGCAACACCCGACAACCTGTCGGGCCTGAGCCGCGTGACATTGATGGCCGAACAGGGGGTGGGCGACCAGCTGGCGCTCCTGTCGCTATTGCCGCTCGCGCCGATTGCCAAGGATGTACCCGTCCGCTTTGTTTCAGAGACGCGATTCAAGCCGCTTCTCGCGGATAACGCGCTGAATGTCGAACATGTGGACATGGCCGAATTCACCACCACGGCACAAGAGCTTAACCCAAGCGAGCTGGTCTATGTCGGCGACCTCACCCGCTATCTCGACGGTGCAGGCAAAAGCGATTGGGCCGGCGATTTTTTGCGTCCCGATCCCGCCCGTATCCAGATCCTTCGCGACAAGTACGCCGGGATGGCAGAGGGTGCGCCCGTCATCGGCGTAGCGTGGAAAAGTGTCAGCCTTATCGGTCTCTTGCGCTCCATCGAATTGTCAGAGCTTGTCGATGCTCTTCCCGAGAACGCGCTGCTGGTGAATCTGCAATACGGCGAGACCACCGACGATATCAAAGCCGCGCTTGCCCGCCGCCCCGACCTGCAGATCATATCCGACGATACGGTCGACCAGATGCAGGATCTCGCCGGTTTCGCCACGCAGATCGCCGCGCTGGATCATATCGCGACCATCGACAACACGACGGCGCATATGGCCGGGGCCATCGGGCATCCGTCGGCGCATGTTCTTATTCCCACCGGGGCGGAATGCATGTGGTACTGGGGCGATCAGCCGGGCGCCGATCCGTGGTACGGCAACTTGAACCTGCATCGCCAACAGGTTTCAGGCGACTGGAGCGCGCCGCTTGCGGCTTTGAAAAGCGAACTTGCCGCAAGCTAATCCGGCTTTTTGACCTCGAACATGTATCCGGCCGAACGGATTGTCTGAATCGCGTAGAGCCCTTTGAACGTATCCCTGATCTTGCGCCTTATTCTGCCAATATGAACGTCGAACCGCCGATCCTGGTAATCCCAGTCGCGCCCGTAGAGATGCTGGGAGAGCTCATCCCGGGTCACGATCCGGCCCATGTGGGATACCAGAACACGCAGAACGCGCTGCTCCGCAGGGGTCAGTTCAAGCTTGGCAATCAGCGGGTCCGCATCGTTTCCGGATCTTGCGCTCTTGGGCGCGATCCACATCAGCCGCCGGGCAAGGCGCGCGTCGAATTCAGCTTTTCTGAACGGCAACCGAACAACATCGTGAGCGCCGGCGGAAAAGGCCCAGGCAACACTCGCCTCGGAATCCACATGATCAATTGCAAGGATCAAACACCCGGGAAACACCAGACGCAGCCGGGATATCAAAAACAGCGGCGCATCCGTTGGTTGTGTCACCGCGATCACGGCAAGGTCGAGCGGGGGCAGCTCATGGAACAGCGTCTGAAGGGCCGTCTCGTCGGGATTTTCTATGATCGCTTGCTGCCCTGCCTCGGCAAGACCGGCGAGGATCTCGTGTCGACGGGCATCGACCGGATCAACGACAACAGAAATGCCAGACATGGTCAGCCCCCTAAAATTTGCACAAATAGAGTGTATCTGGCGATGGAACAATCATAGCTTGAAAACGTTTTATTTATGCCGTCGATGAACAAAAATATCCAACTTTTTGAATTATTCTTAACCCAGCACCCCTAAATCAGATTTGAACATACACAAAGGTCGCGCCTGAAAAAAGGCAAACCGAAGGGAGGATGATGCATGACGGTCAGCACTGTCAGGAAAATTTGGCAGAAACTGATCACAGCGCATCAGAGTTGGCGGTTTGGCATCAGCGGCCGTAACCTTAGTGATTCCAATCACTTCTCCGTAGAAGACGGTGTGTCAGACAATTTCCTGATCTGCCTTGAAACCGGAACAAGGCATGTCCTGCTCAGGCGGCATATTGCCGAAACCTTAGGCATGACGCCGGCGCAGTACCGCCGACGCTGGGGGCTCCCTGACGACTATCCTATGATCGCCCGTTCCTATTTGCGTCGACGGCATGCAATAAAAGAGTCATCGTATGAACAACACGAGTAACTTATCAAGAATTGCCAACATCACCGAAAGATGTTTGGCCATGATGACAAAGATAGTGGTAAAGCGTTCGAATCTAGGGCACACTTGCAACCATAGATTTAGTTGCCACGAAACTTCGTTCCGGAGACAACACAATGAGTGATAGTAATACCAAGAATTTTTTCGACCAAAACTCCAACGAATTTATGAAAACGCAAATCGTTTCTGCCTATGCGGGCCGGTCCGATGTATCGGTTGATGACATCATGAACCTGCTCGCGCGCCTGACCGAATTCGTCAACGGCGCATCGCACTCCCCTGCTACCGCTGCACCAACCGCTCCATCTCAGGTTGAACCAGCTGTGCCATTGGACAAGGCTATTACCAAAGATAAAGTGTTCTGTCTTTGCTGCGGCAAAGGATTCAAGATGCTGAAACGCCATCTTGGTGCGGAACATGGCCTGACCGAGGCTGAATATCGTACGATGTTCAGTCTCCCGGATGATCTGCCGCTTGTTGCGCCCAGCTACTCCAAGAAAAAAGCCGCCTACGCAAAAGAAGCCGGGTTTGGCAAATACTCTCGCGAAGGTCGAGCCGGCGCGGGCAAGAGCGAAACGATCACATAATAATTTCGTCTCCCCGGCGACCGGTCCGCTAGAGGCCGGCGCCCGGGTGACGATTTGTCGAGCAGGTAAGCAATGTCCAACGAACCCATCATCATAAAACGTGTCGAAGAGGATTCGCACGACGGCCACCATGGCGGTGGCTGGAAGGTCGCCTATGCCGACTTTATGACCGCGATGATGGCTTTCTTTCTGCTTCTGTGGATTCTCGCCGCATCGGATGAGGAAAAACTGCGCGGCCTTGCTGATTATTTCACCCCGTCGCTCTCGGAATCGGGCGGACGCGGCGATGGCGTACTTGGCGGCGAAGTGCTGGGACCGGACGGCGTGCTCAGCGGGACGGACGGACCGCAAAGCGAAATCCAGCTTCCAAGTTTTGGACAGGAAAACCCCCTTTCCGTTTTCGACAGCCGCATCGAGGCCGAGCCCGAAGTGATCGTCGAATACGAACCTGCCGCAGAAAACATGCGGGACGGTACGGAAATCGCCGATGAACCGCAGGAACAGACAGAGGTTCCGGGCGATCAAACGTTGCCCCCTGATATGACCGACATTGTTCAGGCGCATGATCAGCGTGAACGTGACCTCGACGAGATCGAGCAGATGATCAGCGAAGCAGTTCGCGGCCAGCCGGAACTGAGCGATCTGATGAAAAACATCAATTTTGAACGCACGCCGCAAGGGCTTAACGTGCAAATCCTCGATCAAGAGGGACGCTCCATGTTCCCGCGCGGTAGTTCGCGTATCGAGGACCACACCCGCGAATTGATCCAGATCGTTGGCGATGCAATTTCGGACATGCCGTATCCCGTCACCATTTCCGGCCATACGGACGCGGTTCCCTTCAGCCGGGCGTCGGGTTATTCAAATTGGGAACTTTCCGCAGATCGCGCAAACGCGACGCGACGCGTGCTGGTCAGCAATGGAATTAATCCCGCGCGGATCGAACGTATTTCCGGCATGGCAGATACCAAGCTGTTGTCGCCCGACACACCCGAAGCGCCACAGAACCGACGGATCGACATTCTGCTCGCTTATCCCGATCCTATGCCAGGCTCTCTCCCATAGGCGGAAATCCCGCATCTTCTCCTTCCGGGCGAGCGGATAATCAATGGGAACGTGGGTTTCCGCCTCTTATCCACAAAAAATCGGTGTCAATCCCCGAAATTGTAAACGCTTGTTTTCACAACTAATGCGGGTTTCCGACGCTACAATTTCAAGGCATAATTAAGGCGGATCACCCTTCCCAATTAAAAACTCCTTAAAACACAAGGCCATAAGTATCGCTGAAAACCTACGCTAGATATAGGAGATCGACTATATATTGTGTGTTTTTAGCGCAACCAAGGGTGTATATTGTTGTTCGAGTTAACCGTTTGAAACTGGAATAGACAGTAAATAACGGGTTAATTTGGTGTTGGGTGTGACGGAAATTTTCTGGGGAGTAAAATGTCAAATCGAACGCTAGAGCTCATATGGCAGGGTGCGATCCTGCCTATGGAACGCAAGCAGGCTGATCGCCTAATGCGGGTATTGAAAGTGCTTCTGCCAATGCACTTTGTCTGCCTTTCCGCCGAGCGAGGCATTGATGGACTTATGATCCTTCCCGACGAACTCGAGTTAATGCCCGCGCTGCCACTGGGCGATGTCGTTGTCGAGGAACTTGCCGTAGACGTTCCCTACGGTTCGCTGCTGCTGGTCTCCGAGCCTGATAATGCTATCCGGATGAGCTCTCCCCATGCGTTCTCCCACGATATTGGCATGGCAGTCGGTCAGACGCTTCTCAGCGTTCTCCGCGTCGGAGCGTTTCCGCTCGAACGCGAGAACGAGGCGCTCTACATCATGGCTTGCGCGTTCGATCAGATGGCGCGAACAGCCGAGCTTCGCAATCTCGGGCTTGTCCCCGAGGAGTTCTCAAAGGGCCTCGCGGCGTGTCTTGGCGACTACTGGTCCGGTTCACGCGGCAAGGATTGCCAGGCCGCACGTCTTTTCGCGACAGAGGATTGTCTGCATGGGCCCCAGCTGCGCAAGTACCTCACAACGCTCGATCCCGGATTCTCGGCGCCGATGTACCACCTTGTCCCGACCGGACTGCTGAACTTTTCGAAGGACAAGCTGGGCTTTGGCGACTGGCTCAAGAAAGCAAGTGCCGCCGTTGGCAGCCTGATGATGCCCCGCCAGCAGCGCCTGATCGAAGGTTGATGAATTGCTCCTTCTCAGGGGCAATTTAACCATCGCTAAATCAAACAAATCTTTCATCTAATCATGTCTTATGATTATCTGTTCATGCAGGTATGAATTATCAGGCATACATCCATGATGTTTATCACCCGCCACGCGGCGATGAACGAACCGATGTTGTCGGTCGAAGAAGAGCGCGAGGCAGTCAGGAACTGGCAGGATAAGGGCGACCGCGATGCGCTGGAGTTGTTGATCCGGTCGCACGCCCGACAGGTCTATGCACAGGCGTCCCGCTGGTCGGACAATCCCTCGCACCGCGAAGACATGGTGGCCGAAGGCATGATCGGACTGATGCGCGCCGCCGATAATTTCGACCTGTCGCAGGATGTCCGGTTTTCGACCTATGCCGGATGGTGGGTTCTTAACGGTGTGTCCTCGGCGATGGTAAAAATCAAGACAGTCGTGGATATTCCGGTAAGAACCTTTCTAGACGCCAGCGGAGGAAGGCTGGACGGAGAACGCAAGGAAATCGCGCAGGTCGCGATGAACAGTACGGTGGAAATCGGCGTGGCAGGAGAAACGCTGCTGAGCATGGCCTGCCCAAGTCTGACGCCCGAGGAAGAAGCCACCCTGTCATCCAGCAAGGACGAACAAAGGCGGATGCTACGCGCGGCGCTGGACCAGCTGAAACCAGAAGATGCAAATATTATCAAGAAATTGAAACTGAACGATCCACCGATGAGACCCGAAGAACTTGCGCAGGAAATGGGGATTACCCGCGATCGGGTGCGGCAATTGGAAGGCCGCGCCCTGTTGCGGCTGCGCAAACGCCTGATTGACGGCGGCTTTGGGCTTCACGCTCTTACCTGAGGAAATTATTATGCTGTCTACACTTTCATCAATTACTTCTCTGCCCGGGCTTGCTTCGGCAGGCGCGTCGAAAACTAATTCGACGACCTCCCAGACTTCGACCGAAGGCAACGCGGCAATGGGCTTTGCCGCCCTCCTCGCGCGGCTTGGCGCCTCGACGGCATCACAAGACCCGAACACGGGCGGTGCCACGCTAAAGTTGCCCGGAGACTCCACCCAACGGGAATTCGCGCTCAAAGATCTTGCGGACGATCTGGATGTTCTCGCGGCATGGATGATGGCGCAGACAGGAACGCAACAGAATGCCGTGACCACTGAACCGGGCGATACCGGTACCGGGCTGGACATTGGCAAGCTTGCCGAAAAGCTGAACACGCTGCTTTCAGAATTCGACAAGGCGTATGGCGCGAACACGCGTGAGGTTTTGCTCAAGAACGCGGCCATGCTACCTGAGGTCGCCCTGCCAGAGAACAGCGCCAAAGCGGGTCAGGCCTTTCTTGGGATGGCGCGGGTGCTGATTGGGCTTGAGCCGTCGGCCGCACCGACAGCGCCTGCGCTGAGCTCGGTTGCTGCCAGCGGTCAACCTGTCGAGCTTCGGAGCAGCACCGCAAGCAAAGTCGCCAGTGATCAGGCGCAGCAGGCTGTCACACAAACGGCGCCGCAAAGCACGAGCGAAACACGCCACCCGGTAACTTTTCAGGAACTGCTGAACCTGCGACCCGCTGAAACACAGCAAACCCAACCGTCCTCCCCTGCCCCAAGCAGCGCGTCAAACGGCCCGACGCCCCAACAGCAACCGCAGGTTTCCGGCTTTGCCGCCAATCTGGTCGGGCAGATAAAGGGTACGCAGATCGCCGACGGCACGACGCGCGTTGAGCTATCTCCGCGCGGATTGGGAGGAATCGAAATCGATCTCTCCCGCGACGATGAAGGCACGTTAAAAGTGACGGTCCGGGCAGAGAACCCCAGCGTCATGGGCGCGCTGCGGGACAACCGGGAAGCTCTCTTGCTGGCCCTGCGCGACAGTGGCGTCAGCCTCGAAAACAATAGCCTTGGTTTTGAAGACTTCGGACAGGGCAATCGCAACGCCAATGAGCCGTCCGAACAGATTTCCATAGTAATGGGCGAGACCGAAGAAGAAGCGGCGACGCCAGAGGCAATGACTGCCACGGTCGGTGAAGGCCGCGTCGATATCATCACGTAACGCCTCGTCGCGACGAAAAGGAACAACAGAAATGGCAATCGATCCAACCACAGGCGCGACGACTGCAAGCAATTCAGCCGCCGGCAACGCCCAAGTCAAGCTGACTGCGGATTACGAAAGCTTCCTGAAGCTGCTGACCGCGCAGGTCGCAAACCAGAACCCGCTTGAACCGATGGATTCGACGACCTTCGTGTCCCAGTTGGCGCAGCTTTCGCAAGTTGAACAGTCGATCCAGACGAACTCGAATCTGGAACAGGTGAACGCCTATCTCGCGGCCTATGGCGCGCTTTCGGATATCCAGCTGATTGGGCACGAAGTCACTCTTGCCAGCGATCAGCTGACCCTGAGCAACGGAGCCGCCGCGTTTGAATATGACCTAGCCGAGACAGCCTCGACCGTTTCCGCAGCGATCACTACTGCCGATGGCACGGTCATCCGCACGCTCAAGAATCTCTCGGGAACGGCGGGTGAAGTGCACAAGGTTGAATGGGACGGGATGGATACCGACGGTCTGCCGGTGCAGGACGGCGTCTATACAATCCGGATGACTGCGACGACAGCCGAAGATGCGGACGTATCTGCGAGCACCTATACGGCCTCGACCGTCAAGGAGCTGAACTTTGAGACAGGTGAATCAGTCCTGATGCTGGAAAACGGCAGCTTGGCACTGGCCGGAAGCGTGATCTCGATCAGGTAGAGATCGGGTGCCGCGCTTAGCTGCGCGGCACGTCTTTCTTGTAGAGCGACAGGAACAGAACTTCCTGTGCTTCCTTGAATTCGCTGCGCACGTTGTCCGTGATCTTTTCCGACAACCAGTCAGAATCGATCGCCGCCCGCTTCATCCGTGAATTCTCGGCTGCTTCACGGAAGGAAACGAGGATCTTGTCACGCAGACGCGCCGAGTTTTCGGCGATCCGGTAATGAGCCGCCGAGGTCGAATCCGGCATGGAAACGCCAAAGTCGGCAACGACGTAGGTTACCGATTTCGCCTTGTAGACCGGCACCATCATGGAGCCGAGCTGGACGACGTTCTTGGAATCCTTGGCGTCCTCGACATCGGTTTCGATCAGCGCCTCTTCCTTACCCGAGTACTTGTGCACGCTGGCGAGGTGGAGCACCTCTTTCTTCTTCGCCGGCTGCGGTGCTTTTTCCGCCGCATCGTCGAAGAGATTAGGTTGTGGCGCCGGTTCGTGAGTATCGGCGGCGGCGACTTCGGCAGCCTCGGCTTCCGGGCTCTTCATCTGAAGGCCCGCGCCATAGCCGATGCCAATGCCTACGATAGGTAGGACGGCGCCGAGGATCAGTATTTTTTTCATTCCGCCACTCGAGTAAATTTGTTTCAAGTAGCTTTATGAATGCCTATTGAGGCGAAAATAGCGTCCTAAAAAGGCAAAATAATGTCGAGAGCACCTTCGCCATAGCTGCGACGCTGCTGACGCGAAATCGATCCGTCCCCGCCATAGGTTATCCGTGCTTCGGCGATCTTTTCGTAAGGAATGGTGTTGTTCATCTGGACATCTTCGGGGCGGATGATGCCCGCCACCCGCAATTCACGAAGTTCCTGATTTACCTTGACTTCCTGACGTCCCGCCACAACCAGATTGCCATTCGGCAGTTCTTGGACAACCAGGGCGGCAATCTTGAGATTGATCGATTCATTCCGGTTGATCGTTCCCGCCCCAAGCGCGCTCAGCTCGCCCGAGATATCGACGATGTCATCCGACGGCAGATCCTCGGGCCCGACGCCCGGCAGGATCTTGTCGATCTGGGTGCCATAGCCGAAGAGCTTGGGATAGCCGATGGAAGCGCCGCCGCTGCGGGCGCGCGTCGAGGCATTCCTGAGCTGCGCTTCGTCTTCGATTTCGATCAGGATGGTCAGAATGTCGCCAACCGTGCTCGCGCGCTGGTCCGCGAAGAACCCGGCCGATCCCGTCTCCCAAAGCGAGGCGCGTTCGGCACGGACAGGCCGGCGTTCGGGTTCAGGCACGGGCATCGGTACGCTTACCCGTGTAGCCTCGGGCATGGTGCCAGAGTTGAATTGAATGCCCGACACTTCGGGATCAAGGTTGAACGGGTCGGAACCGCAGGCCGAAAGTGCGGTCAGGGCCGAGGCCAACAGAAGAATTCCGTGTTTCATCTTATGATCTCCACCACGCCTTCTGCGCGGGCAATACCAGTTACGAGATTGTTGCTGACGAGGTTGATGATACTCAGCTCTTGCTCGCGATGCGCATCTTGCATCGCGCGTCCCGGCGCCGTCAGCGCGAGTCTGCCATCACTGTAACGGATCGACACACGGTCGCCGCGCGTGATGACCAGCGGCTCCATGACCGATTGCACCATAACCGGACGGCCCTGAGTCAGTACACGGCGGACTTCCTTGCCGACCAGCTTGGTTTCATCGATTTCGGCAAAAGCGCTGATCCGAGCGTAGGGCATGTCAACAATCTGGATATCGCTCGCCTTGAGGATTTCACCGGGCAAAAGCCGGCGTGTCGGAACCGGGACCTTGACCGACAAGATCGCAAGCCCCTGAAAACGCTCGATCGTTCCGTCAGCCGTAACAGCGTTAGCCAGGAATTGCCCGGTAGATTTATCCATCCAGAAAGCCGAGAGCATGAGCGCGTCAACGCCTTCGCCGCGCTGGAAGGAGACGTTGAATTCGGCACCTTGGGGCAGTTCTGCGCCGTAAGTGTCGCGCGCCTTTTCGATCACCAGTTCGCGCGCGGGCTCTGCCCCGGCGGAAAACCCAAGGCTTATCAATGCGATGGAGAGACGGGCCAGAAAACGCATGTTACTTGATCTGGTTGGTCGAGGACATCATCTGGTCAGCGGTCTCGATCGCTTTCGAGTTCATCTCATAGGCGCGCTGAGCAGAAATCAAATCGGTGATCTGCTGGATGATGTTCACGTTCGAGTTTTCAAGGTAGCCCTGCCGGATCATGCCGACGCCCGGATCGCCCGGCACCGCCTGAATCGGATCGCCCGAGGCGTTTGTCTCGGCCATCATGTTGTTCCCGAGCGGGCGCAGACCTGCTTCGTTGATAAAGGTCGTTAGGGTGATCTGACCCAATTCTACCGGGACCGGATCATTTTCGACATAGGCGCTGACGATGCCCTGTTCGCTGACCTCAAGCTGAACCGTATTCTCGGGTACCACGAGACCGGGGTCGATTTCATACCCCTGAAGCGTCACGATCTGACCCTCGGCCGACAGCTGGAATGACCCGTCGCGTGTATAGGCCTGCGCTCCGTCGGGCAAGTTGACGGTAAAGTAGCCGCGTCCATCAATTGCCATCGCCAGCTCGTTCTCGGTGCTGATCAGACCACCCTGCACGTTGAGCCGGACGGTGCCGACGGTGCGAACCCCAAGGCCGACGTCCACGCCGGTCGGGCGTACTGTGCCTTCTTCGGCCGTGATGGCGCCTTCACGGGTCTGGCTGTCATAGATCAGATCCTGAAACGCGGCTCGGCTGGATTTGAAACCGGTCGTGTTCGCGTTGGCAATATTGTTCGAGATGACATCGACATTCGTCTGCTGCGCCATCATCCCCGTGGCTGCAATTCCCAAAGCTCTCATCTGCTCAGTCCCCTATCACGTCGTCTGGCCAACACGGCGCAACATGTCGCGCCGCAGGTCGTCTTCGCTGCTCATTAGGTTTATCGCCCGCTCATAGGCGCGCTGGATTTCGATCATCCGGGTCATCTCTGTGACCGGTTCGACATTGCTCCCTTCGATGGAGCCCTGCACGATTTCACTGGTGATCGAGTTGATCAGGACGGGCGCACCCGACCCTTCTGGTTGCACCAGCAGACCGCCGCCAATGCGTTCAAGCCGCTGGTAATCGGCGATATCGAACAGGCCAAGCTGTCCGACCACGCCGTTGTTTTCGGTCGATATGGTTCCGTCACGTGCGATCGTTATGTCGCCCGCATCCTGTGGGATCGCAATCTCACCGCCGCCGGCATCCAGAACGCTCGACCCGTTCAGCGTGATCAGATTGCCCTCGGCATCTATCGTGAACCGGCCATCGCGCCCGAACGCTGTCTGACCGTCGGGCGTTCGGTACGAAAGCCAGCCTTCTCCGAGCACTGCAACATCCAAGGGATTGCCAGTCTGTTCAATCGGCCCCTGCCGATTGTCGAGGTAAGACCCGTCCTCGATGACAAAGCTGATGTCCTGACCGTCCGCTGTATCCTCAGGTCTATGAACATAGTTGTTGAAGACGATATGCTCACCCTTGAACCCGGCGGTATTGGCGTTCGCAATATTGTTTGTCGTCACATCAAGATCACGACGCATGGCCTGCGCCAGGGATAGCGCCACGTAGGTCGAGTTATCCATGCTTGCCCCCGCTTACGATGATCAAGTGTATATCTGTTCTTGCATAGAATGAATTCTATTCTACAATAACGCAAGAACTTTGATAAGATATGCGGGCGATTTTGCGATTTAATACTTGTATATCCTTGTTTGCGACGATGATTGCGCTTACGCCGCAGGCATCAACGGCAACGTCCGGCGCTCCGGAAACGGTGAGCCACGCCGAGGCCGGTCAGCCGGCTTTTCGGCTGTCGAGATACAAGACGGAAAACTTTCTGAGCGACCGGCGAAGGCTGCAATCAAAGCTGTCACCTGATCGCGGGCAAACACCCCGGAATCTGCTCAACCTCGCAGAGTTTTACCTGGCCCATGCGCTGATGCCCGAAGGGCTTTCGGTTTTGTCGGAACTCGGTGACGATCTCCCCGAGCATATGGCGCGGCAACGAGCGCAACTTGAACTTGCGCTAGGCATGCTTGACACCCGAACACGTGATCTGAGCCCCCATGCAAAACAGCTTTTGTCGGATAAGAGCCTCGATTGGCCGGATCGGTCGGTATTCGAGGTTCTGAACGCCTATGAGCAGGGAGACGACGACGCGGCGGCTGAGCGGCTTGATGCGGCGTCGGCCCGGATTGCTGCCTATCCCAAAGCCTTGGTGGAACGTATTTTGCCAAGGTTTCTCGATCTGGCGATAAGAACGTCGCAATGGTCGACCGCCAAGGACCTGGCCGCGCGTTTCGAGGAAGACCCGGAACTCGCGAAACTGCCAGCCTATCCTTACCTTCTGGGCAAGACCGCCGAAAAAGGGGGCGACTTGCTGATGGCCTTCGAGAACTTCCAGAAAGCAGGCGAAGGCAACGATATCTGGGCCCATCACGCACGGCTTTCCCTGATCGAGCTGGGGCTCGAAAGCAAAACGCTAAGCCGCGAAGACGCGCTGTCGATGATGAAACAGGCGAGCCGGTCGTGGAGCGGTGATCGCAACGGGATTGAGTTGTTGCAGCGCATTGTCGAACTGGAAATAGAACTCGATGATACGGTCGCTGCGCTGGGGACATTGGGCGCCATCATTTCCCGCCACCCGGACACCCCCGCCGCCTCTCTCGCGCGACAGCAGGCGCGGAGCCTTTGGACGACATTCTATGCGAAGGGACGGAACGAAGAGTTTTCGCTGACAGAATTCCTTGCAGGACACTATATCATCTCAATGGATTACCGGTTTGAACCGGGTTTTGGCGCCGAGACCGAGGCACTTGCCGATCGTTTCATGGCAGCCGGTTCGACCGTCGTGGCGGCGGATGAGTACGGGGAAACCCATGACTACCTTCTAGTCGGAAGAGATCTTGGGCTGCTTGAGGTCGATGACGTCAAGCTGGATTCACTGAAGCTGAAACAGGCGGAGGCGCTCTATCGCGGTGGTCAGATTGAGCAAACGGAACACATTCTTTCCGAAGGCCTGCTAAGCGACGACACCGAACTTGCGGACCAGTTGAATATGCTCAAGGCGAAGCTTTTCGCCGATCAGGGCGACGCGGAAGATGTCGTAAGAACCAGCCAGACCGACCCAAGCCTGAACTATCAGCGGCTGCGGGCGGCAGCCCTGTTTGATCAAGGGGACTGGGAGAAAGCGCAGGCCGCTTATACTAAAATCGTCGACCAGACCTCGGACAACGTTGATTTTGTGGATGTGGTCCGACTTTTGCTGGTTGCACACCGTTCCGGCGACCGTGGGCAGGTCAACGAACTGGTACAAAGATACCCCGACCTTAACGACCGCCCGCAGTGGGAGCAGATCGCGCGCGGCTTTAGCGACGATGCCCCTGCCCTTCTGCCACTTCGCTCGGACACGGCGAGAGCGCGGGTCGATCTGGTAGGCGAGACTTTGGATACGCTGAACGATCTGAAGCCGGGCACCGACTGACCTCACGGCCGTAACCAAGTATTGTCTGATCCTGGGGCAAGATTCGTCGGGCAAAATAAAATTCAATTCTTTAACCGGCATGAAAATCTCTCTGCCTATCTTTACGGTGGAAGAAAACGTAAACGGCATTCGGGGAAAAGTATGGGTATTTCGGACGCAATGCAGTCAGGTGTCAGCGGCTTGCTGGCCAACTCGACCGCAGTCGGTCAGATTTCGGCAAACATTGCTAACGCGAACACGGACGGATATCGCCGCAGCTTTTCCCAGATGGTCACGACCGCCACACCGAACGGCAGCGTCGGCGGGGTCAACGCGGTTGCGCGCTCTGAAATCGACACCGACGGCACCACCCGTTCGACCGGGGTCGCCTCCGACCTTGCGATCAGCGGCAACGGGTTCTTCGTTGTATCGCGCTCGCCGAATGAAACGGTTTCGACAAACTTCGCCTTTACCCGCGCCGGTTCCTTTAGCGCCGACGAAGAAGGCAATCTGGTCAACGCGGCAGGCCTGTTTCTTTCCGGCTTCGCCTATGACAGCAACGGCAATCTCGGCTCGGTCGACCGGTCGAACTTTCGCGACCTGACTACCGTCAACGTCGCATCGGCCACTATCAAGGGCGAGGCCTCTACCACCGTTGGCATCAGCGGCAACCTTCCCGCACAGCAGACGGGCGCGTCGAGCACCGGTCAGGCGTTCGTCAGTTCACAGGACTATTATACCGCCCTGGGTGCGGTTGAGCAGATGGAGTTCCAATGGACCCCGTCGACCACGGCGAACGAGTGGAATCTCCAGATCTCGGCGAAAGGATCACCAATGGGGTCCGTGGATGTCACCTTTAACGACAGCGGCGCGGCCGCCGGCACACCTGCTTCCTTCACCAATATCACCTCTCTCGCAACTGCGCCGGCCGCGTTCAGCTTTGACGCCGCCACCGGGGTTGCAAGCCTGACGATTGATAACGGGACAACGCCCCAGACTATCGATATATCGATTGGCGCACCGGGTTCGACCGACGGCATGACGCAGTTCGCGGGTGATTACACACCGGTCGATGCCGATGTGGACGGGTTTGAAACCGGTCAGCTGGTGCGGTTCGAAATCGACGAGAGCGGCGACCTTTATGGTGTATTCGACAACAGCGCCCGCCGCCTGCTTTACAATATCCCGCTGGCCGAAGTGCCAAACCCGAATGGCCTGCAGCAGGTTAACGGCAACGCCTATATCACGACCCAGTCGTCGGGTGCCTTCAACCTTGGATTTGCCAACACAGGATCGATCGGGTCCATCGCGACCGGCGCACTTGAATCCTCGAACGTCGAATTGGCGGAGGAACTGACCCAGCTGATCAGGACACAGCAGGCGTATTCCTCGAACGCGACGATCATCACGACCGCCGATGAAATGATGGATGAAACCACCCGTCTGAAACGTTAATCGGTACCAAAAAGTTGAAAGGGGCGCTGGATGAGTATCAATAGCGCATACAATATCGCGAACACCGGGCTGAAAAGCACGGGAAAATGGGCCGAACTGGTGTCCAATAACATCGCGAATGCCGATAGCGACAGCTATGGAAGGCGCACCCTCTCGAAAACGACGACCGCGATGGGAACCGCCGTGGCGAACGGCGTGAACCGTGCGGTCGATCAGTCTCTGACCCGCATGTATCATTCGGAACTGGCACGGATGACACGGCAGGATGCGATCGCGGACGGAGTTTCGGCATACACGACTTCACTGGGTGAGGTGGATGATCCGAGTTCACCGGCAGCGCTTCTGACAAACTTTCAAAGCAACCTTGATCTGCTTTATAACGATCCTTCGGACGCTTCCGTGCAACAAGCGGTAGTTCAGTCAGCGGGCGCCATCGCGACCGGGCTCAACACCTTGTCGCGAGATCTGGATACGAGCCTCAAGGAAGTGCGCAACTCTCTCCTGGCGAGTGTCGACGAAGTCAACAATCTGCTGAGCGATGTTGCCCTGCTGAACCAGCGCCTTGAGAACACCCTGCCGAATTCGCAGCAACGCGCAGCGCTTGAAGACCAGATGGGCGACAAGCTGAACCAGCTCGCCGAATTCATCGACTTCAGGACCGAAACGAACGGTAATGGCAGTGTCGACGTGATGACCACGGACGGCTACCGACTCGTCGAAGACGACGCCTCCTTTGACCTCGAGTACAATGTAGGTTCGGGTGTCCTGACCGCTGGAACGGTCGACATCACGCCCCCGAACGGTATTGCCGAAGGTCGTCTTGCCGGGCAGATCGAACTGGTTAATGACGTCATGCCGCAGATGCAGCTGCAGCTTGATGAATTTGCCCGCGCGCTGATCCAGACCTTTGAGGCAGCCGATGCGAGCCTAAGCGCAGGGGATACCGGGCTGTTCACGGATGAAGGCCTTGCCTATGACCCGGCGCGTATCACAGGTCTTGCCTCGCGGATCGAGATTAACGACGCGGTCCTGCCGGAACAGGGCGGTGAAATCTCACGTATTCGCGACGGCATGAACGCGGTGGCACCCGGTCCTTCCGGCTCCGCCACGCAAATTGGCGCGTTCCTCGATGGTCTGGACGCGCCGCAGACATTTGACGGCGCAACCTCACTGCCGACGAACATATCCCTTTCAGATTATGCCTCGGCATTGATTGCGGATCAGCAGAACACGCGGGCAACCGCGGAAAAAGAACAGGAAGGCCTGGCTGCTTCGGCGTCGAGCCTGAATTCCGCCCGGCTGAACGCCCAGGGCGTGAACATTGATACCGAGCTTCAGGATCTTCTGATGATCGAGCAAGCCTATGCGGCGAACTCCAAGGTGATCAGCACTCTGAACGAAATGATCGACTCGCTGCTTGCAGCGGTCTAACGGGAAAACCGGCCATGACGACTTTCGTAAACAACGTATCGAACCTTCAGTCCTCGCTGGCGCGCCAACAGCAGGCGTTGCGGATCACCCGGGAACTTTCGAAAGCCGAAGAAGAAGCGACAACGGGTCTTCGCGCGGATGTGTTTCGCGACCTTGGCGCCCGCGCCGCAAGTTCGATTTCGGTGCGCAACCAAATCGACCGGACCAAATCATTTGTGACATCGAACAAGCTGCTCGAAGGTCGGATGGACGTAACAGTCAATGCGATGACTGAAATGCGGACCGCCATTCGGGACGTGATGGCGATGGCTGTTGCGAACAAGGAAAGCCCCGTGTCAACCGCGCCCGAAGTTCAGGCCGCAGCCCGGACAGCGCTTGAGCAGTTCATCGGTTTTGCAAACACCCAGTACCAAGGCAAGTCCCTGTTCGCCGGTGTCGACGATGACAAGATCGCGCTGAACAAGTGGGATCAGGACATTGACGGCATGGGAACGACGCCAGAATCCGTTCTGGCCGCCATTACCGGCACTGGGCCGGTCAATACTGCCGATGCAACGGCGATGATCGCATCGCTCGACACGCTGTTCAGCTCTACCGACTACGAAAACGTGTTCTTTAACGGCACACCGGCGGCGACAGGCGAACGTGTGACTGCGCGGATTGAAGAAGGTGTAACGCTTGCCTATGGGGTACAAGCAAATGATCAGGCGTTTCGCGACGTGATCAAGGGGCTGACGATGCTTGCCTCGGTAGATATCTCGCAGATCAGCGATGATGACGCCTATACCGCTTACATGACAGAGGCCGTTTCGGCGATTTCATCCGGTACCAGCGGTGTACTGGAAGCAGAGGCGCGCCTTGGTTCACAGCAGCAGCGGTTGGAAAATACCGTCACCGGTCAGGAAGACCTGCTGAGCGTGCTGAATTCCCGCGTTCTTGCGCTCGAAGCTGTGGACCCCTACGAGGCGGCGACGCGGCTTCAGCTTCTCGAAACACAGCTTCAGTCGAGCTATGTCCTGACATCCCGTCTCGCCAACATGACGCTGCTTAACTACCTCGGGTAATCAGCTGAGCGCCGCCTGTATCGGCGTAACCCCGGCCGAATGACGGCGTTCAGACGTGGCGTCACGCTCGGCCGTGTCGAGTTTGTAGCCGCGCCCGTGGACCGTTTCGATATATGGATGACCCGAGAGCGCGGCCTGCCCGATTTTCTTGCGGATCTTGCAGATATAAACGTCGATTACCTTATCGAACGGTTGATCCTCCGCCATTCCGTACACCGCATCATAAATGGCAGCTTTAGAGATGACGCGCCGCGAATTCAGCACCAGTTGCTGGAAGATCGCATGTTCGCGGCGCGAAAGCTTTACCCGCTGTCCACTGACCTCCGGATCCCGCCCGTCAAAGAACGCGGTGACCTCGCCTACCGTCACGCTGTCCGCGGAATGACCGTGGATGCGGCGCAACACCGCGTTAATACGCGACCGGATTTCGGGCGCGCGAACCGGCATGACAAGAACATCATCGGCACCCGCATCGAGAGCGCTGACCGCCTCTTGCGCATCGCGCGTGTCACGCAGGACGATGATCGGCTGCGCACAACCAGCGCGCCGCAGTTTACGCAGTTGCTCGATAATATCGGGCCCCGAGACCAGAAGGATGGCATGATTTTCATGCCCGGCACGGTTCAACAGACGAAGGTCACCCCTGAAGAACGCCGGGCCGATCTCGATCGCCTTGATCCGATCAGCGTGTAGCTCATCCAGCAACTTCTGCCGCCGGTCCTGGCTATGGTAGAGATAGACGTTCATCGCGTCCCCTGTCCGAAATATCCGCACACTATTCGCGGCAACATTTACAAGAATAAAGTATTATTCGAAGTATAGTCAATAAAAACTATGAATATCCTTTGAAAAGCGGCAATCTATTCTTGCAATCCTTAGGTTTAATAGTACTTTAATGCTTGAAATCTTCACCCTGCCCTTCTGGGCGATACGGGAAAAGCCATGCGTTACGCTATTCTTTCTGCGCTCAAGTTCCTGTCGATCGCTATTGTGACCGTTCTGAATGTCGGCTCCGCACACGCCGATGTCCGCATCAAGGACATCGCGAGCTTTGAGGGCGTGCGAGAGAACCAACTTGTCGGTTACGGACTTGTGGTCGGGCTGAACGGCACCGGAGACACGCTTCGCAACAGTCCTTTCACCGAAAAAAGCATTGAAGGCATGCTGGAACGCCTTGGTGTCGGCAACCTGAGCGAAGATAAGATCAAGACAGAAAACACCGCCGCCGTCATGGTGACGGCGATGCTTCCGCCGTTTGCGCGGCGCGGATCGACCATCGATGTCGTGGTTTCATCGCTGGGGGACGCTGACAGCCTGCGCGGCGGGACGCTGGTCGTGACCCCGCTTACCGGCGCGGATGGCGAAGTCTATGCCGTCGCGCAGGGCCCGATCGCCGTCGCCGGTTTCGCGGCGCAGGGCATTAACGCATCAGTTGTCGAAGGTGTCCCGACCGTCGCCCGTATCGAGAACGGCGCCACCGTCGAAGCCGAGATCGATTTTCGCCTCAACGATATGGACTCGCTGAGGATCGCTCTGCGTACACCGGATTTCACCACAGCCGTCCGGGTCGCCGATGCCATCAACGATCAGCTCGGACAACGCAAGGCAGCCGCGCTGGACCCGACAACGATCGAAATAGCGCTGAACAACAAGGAAGACGTGCCGCAGCTCATGGCAGGAATCGAGAACCTGACGGTCGAACCGGACAGCGCGGCGAAGGTGGTTATAGATGCCCGCTCCGGGACAATCGTTATCGGTTCAAACGTACGGATAGACGAGGTTGCCGTTTCCCAGGGCGGATTGACCGTCGTCGTACGCGAAGACCCTGTGATCAGCCAACCAGAACCCTTCTCGGTCAGCGGTGCCACGATTGTCGTGCCGCAAACCTCGGTTGCCGTGAATGAAAAGGAAGCGAAGTTCACCATTCTCGAAGGAGATGTCAGCCTGCAGCGGCTTGTAGATGGACTTAACGCCATTGGCATCGGTGCAAGCGAGACCATATCTATATTGCAGGCGATCAAGGCCGCCGGTGCACTGCACGCTGACCTTGAAATCATCTGATCAGACCGGACCGGGGGGCACGGGAAATGGAAATCAGTTCGAAAATGGCGGCAGAGATGCCTGCCGCAACCTACAAGATCGGGCATTCCGGCGAAACGCCTGAACAGCGCGCCGCGCGGGAGTTCGAATCCGTTTTCCTGACCAATGCAGTCGAAGAAATGCTGAAGAGCGTTGATATCGGCGAGTTCGGCGGCGGTCACGCCGAAGAGACATGGCGCGGATTCCTCGCCCGGGCCTATGCGGACCAAATCGCCGGACAGGGTCTTACAGGAATTTCACAGCAGGTCGTGGGAACGATCCAGGCCTATCAATCCGGTCTTTCTGCCGGCCTTTCCGAGGATGAAAAATGAGCGCAGCCCATCAGATCATTGAACGTCTGTCCCGCCTGCTTCACGACGAGATTTCCGCCATCGCAGTCGGCGAGCTGGAAGTCGTCCGGAAACTCTACAGCGAAAAATACGCGCTGCTGAACGAACTCGAAGAAGCTTCGGGGCAGATCGAAGCACACCTGAAAAAGGACGGAAAGCAATCCGCGAAGCTGCGCGAAGACCTTACAAATCTTTACGCTCTGATCCGAAAAGACCAGCTTTTGCTGGAGCGGATGGCGGATGCGACCGGTCGCGCGGCGCAGGAAATCGCCAAGATCCGGGATCGGTACGGGCTTGGCGGGTTGTATGAATCATCGGGTACTCTACGGAAGGATGATGTGGCGCGGCCGCAACACATAGATCAGTCGATCTGAAATTTAACCCTGCTTTAACTTCTGCTCCAATTTTCCCTTTCACGGGCATGTCCCGTTTTCGTCAGAAAGACGATCTCGAGAAAATTCTTACAGGAACAGAAGATGTCCTCTATTCTCACGAACAACTCGGCAATGACCGCGTTGCAAACTCTGCAATCCATCAACAAGAACCTTGAATCCACTCAGAGCCGTATCTCTTCGGGTCTGCAGATCTCTTCGGGCAAGGACAACGCTGCTTACTTCTCGATCTCCGAGACGATGAAGGGCGACTCGTCCATGTACAAAGCGATTGATGAAGGCCTGACGCTTCAGAAAAACTCTGTTGCAACCGCCCGCCTTGGCGCGGAAACGGTTCAGGAAGTGGCAAGCTTGTTCGCAGAGCGTGTTGCCTTTGCACAGGGCGGCACTGCAGAAGTACGTGCAGACATCCAAAACGAACTGGATGAACTGGTTGCACGTATCAACACGTCGATCTCGCAGGCTACCTTCAACGGCACCAGCCTTGTCGAAGGTACCGCGACCGTGACGGTAGTGACCGGTATCAGCCGCAGCGCGGCAGGTTCGATCTCGACCACCACGATCACATTCAGCCAACAGGACCTTGGCGCTATCGCCTCGACCCTGGGCGCGATCGACCTGACCACCGCATCGACCACGGCACTTATGCAGACCGCGCTGCAAGAGGCAGAGACCCAGCTTGACGCTGCTATCGTTTCAGCAACCGCGCTCGGCATCGCCGAAAAGTCGATCGAAACCCAGAAAGAATTCCTGGGTGCACTGACCGATACACTGGATAGTGGCGTCGGTTCGATGGTCGACGCTGATATGGAGCAGGAAGCGGCACGTCTGCAGTCTCTCCAGGTTCAGCAGCAGCTGGCCACGCAATCGCTCTCGATTGCGAACCAGGCGCCACAGAATATCCTGAGCCTGTTCCGTTAACAGACCAGGATCACTGGCTTACGCTTAGGCGTAACATAAGACCGGTCGGGCCCGTATGCGGGCCCTTCCACAAGTTGGGGCACGATTCATAACGCACTTCCGTACACGGAAGGCACATACAACGACCAGTCCGTACAGAAAGTGCGGCAAGGAAAGGCAGAATATGAGCATTAATGCTTATCGGCGCACGCTCCGAGAAGTTGAGACGCCGCGTCAAATCGAACGTCGCTTGTTATCCACGGTTACGGGACGAATGGAACAAATGGCAGACAAATTCGACAACGCCGAAAGTTCCTATGAAAGATTAGTGATACTGGCGACCGGGTTACGCGCCGCATTGGCAGAGAACCAGCGGCTCTGGAGCGCCATGAAATACGATCTCACGGACGAGGGGAACAATCTTCCGCATGAGCTTCGCGCCAGACTTTTGTCGCTGGCGATCTGGGTCGAAAAGACCACCTCAAATATTCTTGGCGGCACCGCCGGCGTCCGCGCCCTGACCACCGTCAACAACAATATCATCGAGGCGCTGACAGTTCAGCAATTGAGAGAGAGCGCGTAAACCATGGCACTTAAACTCACCCTCAAACCCTACGAAAGAATAATCGTTAACGGCTGCCCGATGCGCAATTCGGGCCGCCGCCACACCATCATCATCGAGGAAAAGGCCGATGTGGTCCGCGGCAAGGATTTGTTGGACACGTCATCGGCGGTAACCTCGGTCAGCAAGGTCTACTATCTGGTTCAGACCGCGCTCACCCGGGCGGACCTGCGCGAAAAGCTGATCCCAACCATCCAGAAAAGCCTTGCCGAGTTGGCGACAGTCTTTGGTCCGTCGCGTGTCCACCACATTTTCGAGGCCGCGAACTATGTGAGCTGTTCTGACTATTACAAGGCGCTGCGTGAATTGCGTCCGGTGCTGGACTACGAACGCATGCTGATGAACGATATCGCCGCGCCAACCCGTGTCGAAGCGGAAGAGCCGGACGTGGAGAAAATTCGGGCATGATTCCGATCAGCGCATCATCGAGTCTGTTGGGTCTGAAAATCGCGGACGCGACCAAGGATACGCAGATAGAAACGATCAAGAACACGGCCCAACACGGCCGTGCCATTGAGACATTTCTTGAACGGATCGGTGATGTAGAAACTGTCGACCAGCTTGTCGATGACTATGAACTCTACACCTTCGTTATGAAAGCCTTTGATTTAGAGGACCAGATCTTTGGCAAGGCGATGATCAAGTCGATCCTGAAAAGCGACATCGAGGATGATGAGTCACTGATCAACAAGCTGACCGACAGCCGTTTCAAGGACCTCTACGAAGTTATGGGTTTTGGCAACGGCGGTACCACGAACATCAATACCTTGCTGCCGACCTGGCAGAACGAAATGGTCGAGCGGTACACCAACACCATCTTTGTGAACAACCAGGCCGACCAGAACGAAACGGTCGCCACCGCGCTCGAGTTTCGAGCCAAAGCCGCCGATGTCCAGAATCCCTTCGATATCCTGAAAGACAAGGAAATGGCGTCTTTCATGCGGACGGCACTTGGTTTTCCTGCTGCGATGGCGCAGGTCGATATCGACCGACAGGCCAAGTTCATCGAAGAAGCCTACGACCTGTCCAAGCTGCAAGACCCGGAAGAAGTCGAAAAGCTGATCAAGCGTTTCACGATCATTTCGGATGCCAAGGACGGGTCCAACGTCGCCAACAATCCAATCGTCCAGATGATGAGCGGTGCGACATCGATCGGGTCGGGACGCTTTGTGCCGATCACGCTCAACATCAGCACAATCGATTTTGCTTCGCTGAAAGCCTATCGCTGAGACCGCGCCTCTGCCCGGTCTCAGCTAAACTTCTGATCAGTCGATGAAATCATCCTCTTCATCATCCGATGGCAAGGAGATCACATCCTCTTCGGCCAGTTCCTTGGCGTAATCGACCATGGCGGATTGCGCCTCGCGGACGTGACGGCCACGTACCGGCCCCATGTTTTCCATTTCGTCGACCAGCATGTCGCGCGACCGGCCCGGCAGAACGTCGAGGAAATAGTTGCGCACTTCCTCGCTGGCGCCACGCAGGGCCAGCGGCAGCGTCGTTCCCGGAACGCCACGCATCACGCGGGCAAGGGACATACCGTCCAGCTTGATGAGGTCGTCGAAGGTGAACATCTTCTGCTTGATGTTGCCAAAGGCTTCGGGCACGCGTTTTTCCAGCTCGGGCGCGATTGCATCGAACGTATCCCGGTCGAACTTGTTGAGCAGTTCAGCCATATGCTGCTGCATGTCCTGACCGTTTGATTCCAGCGCCGAGCCCATGAGATCCGTTTTCAGCGTTTCTTCGATTTCCTTCATCAGATCCTGGGGTACAGCGTCCATACGGATCATCCGTTCGACAACGTCCTGCATTTTTTCGGTTCCCATAAGCGGGAGAACCTTGGCGGCGACGTCGACTTTCACATTCGTCAGGATCGCAGCGACCGTCTGGACATGTTCGCCCTTGAGATAGCTCGCGATGACGTTTTCGTTGATCGTGCTGAAACGGTCCCAGAGATCGCGGACCTTCAATGGACCAGAGATATCCTTGAGAATTCCGTCCACCTGTTCGCCCGGCAGGAAGTTCCGCAGAAGACGTTCGGCGACCGAGAAAGATCCTACAATGGCTCCGCCATTCGCGGCGCTTTCGACGAATTCCGACAGCACCTTTTCGACCTGCGGCGAGTCGATGACACCCAGACGAGACATGGCGCGGGTGATTTTCTGAATCTCCATTTCATCGAGCTGCTGCATAAGCTCGGAACCGCGACGTTCGCCGAGGCAGAGAAAGAGAATGGCCGCTTTTTCGGGGCCTTTCAGACGCTTGCGACGCGGTTGCTCTGCTACTTCTGCATTCGCGCGCTTCATTGCTGCTACTGCCATCGTCCCATCTCCATTTTAAATCTAATTCCCCGACATCGGCAGGTAACCTTCCATCAGGCTGCCGGCGAGCATGTACCAACCGTCGATCAGCACGAAAAAAATCACTTTGAACGGCAAGGATACCAGCACGGGCGGCAGCATCATCATGCCTGCGCTCATCAGGATCGACGCGACGATCAGGTCAATTGCGATGAACGGCAGATAGATCAAGAACCCGATCGAAAATGCCCGGCGCAACTCCGAGATCATGAAACCTGGCACCAGCGTGCGCCAGCTTGCCGCCTCGGCACTGGTGGCCGTTTCAGTCGCTTCTTCGGCGCCTTCGCTGCGGGCCGCGATATTCTCGAAAAGCGCGATATCCTTTTCGCGAGTGTTTGCATACATGAACCGTTTGAACGGTTCCCCGATGCGCGCCAGCGCCTGTTCCTCGGTGATCGCGTTGTCGATCAGGGGCTGCACGCCGCCGTCCCAAGCGTCCTCAAATACCGGCTGCATGACGAAGAAGGTCATGAACAAAGCCATCGACGACAGTACCATGTTGGGCGGCGTCTGGTTCAACCCGAGAGCCGATCGGAGCATCGAAAACACGATAACGAAACGCGTAAAGCTGGTCATCACGACAAGAAGACCGGGCGCAATCGACAGCACCGTCATCAGCGCGATCAACTGAATGATGCGTCCCGAAAGGCTGGCCTGTTCGTCGGAACCGGCAGGTGCGTCGCTTATCGCGTCAGAAATCGAAGACAAGAGCCCCCCTGCCCCGTCCTGCGCAAAACCCGGGGAAGCCATAGCCATAAGGGCAGCTGCAACAAGGACGGGAACGCCCCATTGCAGGGCCGCAGGCAAGGGGCGATTCATCTCCGCGTCATTCTCCGGGGATGTAGTCTTTGACGATCTCGGTCAGCGAAACACCAAGCCGGTCGTCCTGAAGCTTTACAAGATCGCCGCGCGCCACGAGACGGTCGTTGATCATGACTTCGACGGGATCGCCGATCTTCTTGTCGAGCTCGATGATCGATCCACGTGTCAGCTTGAGCAGTTGCGAAATCGGCATCCGGCTACGGCCCAGAACGATCTGCACCTGTAAGCCGACATTGAGCATTGCATCTATGTTACGACCTTCGGAAGGCGGTGCCTCTCCGCTTTCAGGGATGTCGCCGCCGAGGATGCCGGGGTTTGCCGTGGCCACGGTTTCTTGCTCTGTGGTTTCTGTTTCGTCACTCACGCGAGTTTCTCCTCATCGGGGCCGTGGCCCTTGCTGTCATCTGCCGGAGTTTTCTGTTCGCCTTCGGGCAAAAGCGCCGCGGCCCTGAGCGCCGTCAGAATGCGTTCGCAGATCAATCCAAAACTGTATTGCATGAACCCGTTGTCCCACTCGACCCGGGCGTCTCCGAGTTCGAGTTCCGGATCGGGCAAGATTTCAACGCGGCCGTTATGGCCAAGTTGACGTGCGCTTTCCTCGAGCTTTTCAGCCATCTCCTCGCATGCAACGGGGGAGAGGTAGATACGCAGGGCCGATGTCCCAAGAGCCACGGCCAGTGCAGCGCGGACTTCTGTTTCCGCGCGAACGCGAGCGCGCGTGTCCATAACTTCGGGGACGATCTTTTCGAATACCGCCAGCACAAAAGACAACACCTGCTTTTCCAGCGCCGATACGTATTCATCCGCGGTCCGGAACATGGAATCGATGCCCGAAGCGACCTCTTCAAGCGCCTTTACCTTGCGCAGCCTGTCCGTTTCAGCTGCCTCGGCGGCCGCTTCCTGCCTGCCGATTCCCCTGCCCGCATCGAAACCTTCCTTACGGGCGCGTTCCACGGCTTCATTCAGATCTTCGGGCGTGTAGCAGGCGCGCTGCTTCCGAAGAACCTCAAGATGTTCCAGTTCGATTTCCTGATCAAAGTCGCGTTCAAAGATCTTGTTCATGACCTATCAGTCCTCTGCCAGCCACGATTTTACGACCCGAAGGGATTCCTCGGGATGTTGTTCGAGCGTCTGGCCGACGGTATCGATCCAGCCGCGATTGACGCCGCCGGCTACCGATGCCAGCCGCACAAGTTCAGGGGCTTCGCCGGTCGGGGGCAGAACCGTGCCGGTATGCGCGACACCCGGCGCCGCGACTTGCGTCACGTTTCCTGCAGGCGCCGCCTGGCTCGCGACGGCGACTTCGGTTTTCGTTCCTGCGCGTTCTGAGTCATTGCCGATGGCGGGTGCCGGTCCTGCGAGGGCAAGCCCCCCTGCCCCACCGGATTCCTGCATCTGGCGCATCAGCGGACGCACACCCAGAATAAGGATCAGGCTGACCAGACCAAGCGCGAGCATGCCGCGCAGGATCGACGTGAAGTTTTCCGACAGAAGTTGGGCAACCGACAGGTTCGACGGGTCACCGACATCCATGGAATAGTCCATGAAACGAAGGCTATCGACGGAAACGATATCGCCCCGCGCTTCCTCGAACCCGACCGCCGATTTCACGAGCTCCTCAAGTCTGGCAAGTTCTTCCGGCGTGCGCTGCTCATACGCGACCTCACCGTCCGAAGCGACATTATAGATCCCGTTGACCAGCACGGCGACCGAGATGCGCTTGACCTCACCGGGTTCGCGAACGGTTTCGCTCTCGGTATTGCCGATTTCATAGTTCACGATCTCACGCGTGCGTTCGCTGGAGTTGGTTTCGCCGCCGCCCTGGACATCATCGGCCAGTTCCGCCGGGATATTCCCGTTGACGCCGACTTCACCCTCGGCAATGTCACGATCTTCGCGGGTCTCTTCCTGGGTCTCGGTCGAGCGAACAACCTGCTGCGCGGGATCAAAGCTTCTTTGGCGAACGACCTCGCGCTCGGACGTCAGATCGACGCTGACCTGAACACGCGCATTCCCGGCACCGACACGGGCGGACAGCATGGCCGCGATGTTGCGCGCCATGCGCTCCTCTATGCCTGTACGAACAGACTGAAGAGTGATGTCGCTGGTGCTGTCGCCCTCTTCTGCAAGAATAGTTTCGCCGCTGGCAGAAAGTACAGTGACCCTGCCCGACGACAGGTCGGGAACGGCCGCCGCGACAAGCGCCCGGATGGCATGCCCCTGACGGCGACTGATGTTGCTGCTTGCCGCGCCACGCACAATGACCGAGGCGCTCGGCTCGGGGCGCTCACGCGAGAAAGCTTCACGCTCGGGCATGACGAGATGCACACGCGCAGCTGCAACGCCATCGATTGTCTGAATGGACCGGGCCAGCTCGCCCTCTAGCGCCCGAAGCCGGTTCACGCGCTGCAGGAAAGAGTTCATGCCCAACCCGCTCTGATCATCGAAGAGTTCCCAGCCCGGTGTGCCATCACCGGGCAGACCCTGCTCCGCAAGCGCCATCCTTGCGCGAGGCAGAGATTCGCGCGGCACGCTGACCGTCGATCCGGCATCATCGAGACGCACATCGAAACCGGCCTGCTCAAGCGTGTCGACCACGCCGTTTGCAGCCGAGGGGCTAAGCCCGCCGTAGAGCTCGACAAAATCTGGCGCCATTACAAGCCGCATCCCGACGAACAGCGCGACCAGAAGGGCCAGACCGGTGCCGCCCAGGATTGCCAGACGCGCCCCGCCCAGAGACTTCAGGTTATCCAGAATTGGTTTCAAGCAGCGCGCCTCGGCTATTGGACTCGAAGAATATAAAAAGATTTAACCGAAACTATTCTTGAAGATCAAGTAAAGATGTTAATATTATACTTGCACAATTACTGCAAAAACGCGATATTATTCTTAATTACACATGGTCTCGACAGGCTCAAAATGGCAGCGGAAACAGACTCGCACCCTTCGGACAGTATAAGTCTGGGCAAAAAGCTTGGGATTTACCTGCTGTTGCTGGTGCTTGGCTGTGTCGGCGCTATTGGCGGCCTTATGCTGTCGCCCGGGCGGGACGATGTAATTGCAGGCATTTTGGGCACAAAGACAGAGGTCGAAGCCGAGGAAGATCACGGCGAGGTCGAAACGGCGGAAACGGCGCATGGAACGGACGATGGCCATGGTTCTCCGTCTGACGCAGAACCGGCGATGACTGTTTCGCCGTTCCGGGAAATCATCGTGAACATCAATGCGACGACAGCAACCGGGCGTACCACCAGCCGTTTCATGAAGCTGAACATCGCAATGGTGTATGATCCAAAGATTGCAGGGTCGGAACGCGTGGAACAACGGCGTTTATTCTTGCGGGATTCCTTTCAGGATTATCTTCGCCAGTTGAACGAGCGTGACCTGCGCGGGTCCATCGGATTGATCACCATCAAACAGGAATTGCTGCACCGTGCCCGCACCATCACCGAAAGCGATTCACCGCAGGAAATGCTCGTTTCGGATCTGATTGTTCAATAACATGGCTCAGACACAGACATCCCCACAGATCGATACGTCCTCGTCCGAAAGGGTCGAGGAACTGATCATCCGCTCGGCAAGCACGAGCCACCAGAGGCTCCCGGTGCTCGAAGTGCTGTTCGACCGCTTTGCGCTGGCACTTGGTCCGGTAATGAAAAGCTATTGTTCGGGAACCGGCGCAGAAGCCTCGCTTGAAAGCTTCGAATACATGTCCTGCGGCGCGGCATTGGAAAGCCTGCCAACCGACGAATTGCCTCTCGTCGTTTCGGTGCTTCCATGGGGCGCGCCAATCGGTGTGGTCATCGACCCAAAGCTTCTTTTCACCACGCTCGAAATCAACCTCGGCGGCCGCATGGTCAGCCAGAGCAACTGGACCCCGCGCGCATATTCAGCAATTGAAAAACGTCTCGGAATCCGGCTTTGCGAAACCGTGCTATACGAATTGACCGCCGCATTCAGTCAGGTCAGCGAGATCGATTTCGAAATTGAACGCGCCGAAACCAGCCCGCACACAATGGTGCTGGCGCAACCGGCAGCGGCCTGCATCAAGCTGGTCATGAAGATCGTTTTTGAAGATGACCGTGGCGGCGTTCTGACCTTTGTGCTGCCCCATTCCTCGTTTGAAGAAATCCGCCATATCCTTGCCCAGCCGTTTCGCGGCGGTCAACTGGGCGGTGACAGTTCATGGCGGGAACTTATTACGGAAACATTGTCGGGTACGGATGTAACCGTCGATGCAGTGCTGCATGAACCGGAAATTCAACTACACGACATTCTTGGTTGGAAACCGGGCCAAGTTGTCGATCTTGGCATCCAGTCAGATCAGGAAGTGACCGTAAGCTGCGCAGAGCTGAAAATGTTCAACGCGGCCGTCGGACACAGAAGAAATGGCGCTGTCGCGCTGCGTGTCACGCGGGACTTTAGTGAAAAGGAAGAACCTACAGATGTCGCTTTTGATTGATATTCTCATCCTCGCTCTTCTGGCTGGCGTGCTGGGCTATGCCTATCTGGTCGATCGTCGGGTTCGAAACCTCGTTGCCGTTTTGCGCGATCTTGAACCCGTCGTAGGTCAGTTTTCAGCCGCCGTGGATAAATCGGAAGATTCGGTTGCGGCCATGAAATCGGTAACCGAGTCCCTGCAGGAACAAAAAGCCGCCGCAGCGGCTGTGCCGCGCCAGACGGAGACCCCGTCGTTCCATTCGATCCGTCCCACGGCTCAGAAAAAACCGGCTGGCGTCGCGTCTGTTACCGGCAAAGCGGACATGGTGCGGAGCTTCTTTGACACTGTCCGGAGCCGCGAAGCATGAGAGGCCCTCGTCTGATCACTCTGATGCTGGGTGCGCTGGCAATTGCCGGCGTGGCCAAGACTGGCAGCTCGATCATGAACCTCGACAGTGAATCGGGCGATGTTATCCAAAGCGCCTTTATCTCTGCTGCCTTTGCGGCCGATTCAGAAGAGACGGCGACGGCGCCGCAGAGCTGTTCTCCCGAACCGCGCCCGATCTGCGAAACGCCCGAAATGATGTTGCAGGCGATGAGCGAGGAACGCGACCTTTTGGACAGCCAGAAAGAACGTCTGGCCGAGCGCAAGGCCGAAATCGAAATTGCCGAAGAGAAGCTGGCGATAGATCAGGCGAACCTGCTTGATCTGAAAGCTGAACTTGAAGAGATGTTCGACCGCATCCAGAAGGCACAGACCGATGACGTCGACCGGTTGGTCGCGCTTTACGCCGCGATGAAACCGAAAGAAGCCGCCGCGATCATGGACGATCTCGATATCGAGGTTTCCGTCATGGTGCTTGCCACGATGCCTGAACGGGATGCAGCGCCGATCCTTGCGAAACTGAACCGAACCCGCGCACGCGCCATTTCGCGGATCATTCTCGAACGCTCCAAACTGCCTGGCGACCAGCGCCTGCACGACCTGAAGCTTTAAAGGTTTCAGTCGTCGCGGAGCGTTGAACCCTCGGGCAATTTCGTTTCGATGTTTGCCCGCATGTCCAGAATGTAGCGGATAATTCCGGCCACCGCCTGCCAGTGCTCGACAGGGATTACCTCGTCGACCTGGGCGACGGAATAGAGCGCCCGGGCCAAGGGTCGGTTCTCGACAACGGGCACTTCTGCCTCATGTGCAAGACGCCGGATCTGGGCGGCCATCAGCTCCACCCCTTTTGCCGTACAGACCGGCGCGGAATCTGCGCCCGGTTCGTATTTCAGCACCACAGCGTAGTGGGTCGGGTTGGTCAAGACGACGGTCGCCTCTGATACCGCGGCTGCAATGCGTCGGCGCGAATTCTGGCGGCGGATCTGGTTGCGCTTGCCCTTGATCATCGGATCGCCTTCCTGATCTTTATGCTCATCGCGCACTTCCTTGACGCTCATCCTCTGACGGATGAGCCAGCGGACACGCTTAACGATCACATCGATCAGGGCGAGGACCACTGCGAAAACCGCAACGATCAAAAGCAATCGCTGGACAAAGCCCTGAACGTAACCAAGCAGGAATTCAGGCAGAAAGTTCTCGGTCTGCCAGATCTCGGTGATCGAGACATAGGTTAGCCAGACGGCAAGCGTGCCGACCACCAGAACCTTGGCAACGCTTTTCAGGAACTCGACCAATGCGCCGCCAGAGAAGATCCGCGCGAACCCTTTTGCCGGAGACAGTTTGGAAAATTTTGGCCGGATACGCTCGACCGCAAAAACCGTTTCACCCTGTATGGCCACACCAACAATGGCAGCAACGACAAACACCCCCAGAACGGGTGCCAGAACAAGGCTGATACGTCCGGCAAAAGCGGTCACGGACGAACCGATGTCCCGCACACCGCCGACACCTTCGCCAATGCGCGCTGTTCCAGAGACTTCAAGCATCTGCTTTAGGATGCCTGCAAGCTGCGGACCGATAGCCGGCAGAATAAAAACTGTCAGCGCAAGCAGCGAAACGACGGTCATCATCATGCCCACTTCCTGAGAAGACGGTACGTCCCCCTGCTCGCGCGCCTTCTTGAGCTTTTGCGGCGTCGCTTCCTGACTTTTGGAGCTCTTGTCTTCCTGTTCCTCTGCCATGCACGCCTCCCGTCAGAATGCCAGAAGGCCGAGCCAGTCGGCAAAGAAGCCAAGCCATGAGCGAAGCATCATAGGAGACGACATGACCAGCACGAACAGGCCACAGACAATCAGCAAAGGCGCGGCGACGAAAAACACCGGCAGGGTCGGCATCATTCGGTTTGTAAGCCCAAGGCCGACGTTTAAAACCAGCCCCATCACATAAAACGGTGCAGCTATCATAGTGCCGATATAAAAGCTCTTGCTCGCGGCCAGAACTACCTGTTCGGCCATATCCCCGATGATGGCGCCGCCCGGCGGAAAGACATCATAACTCATGAGCATTGCTTCGATGATAGCATGGTGCAGATCTGTCACGAAAATGAGGGTGACACCGGTCAGCATGAGCACCGTGGCAAGAAGAGTTGAGCCCTGAAACGACCCGACATTCGGGGCGAAAGCGTTCGACAAACCCGACACGATGCCCACCTGATAGCCCGCAAGTTGCAACGCGGTCAGAACGATACGTCCCGTGACGCCGATCCAGATGCCGATCAAAACCTCGATCAACAGCAGGGGCAACAGTTCCAGCGGCGATCCTATCGACAGCGAGCCAACTGGCGTCGCTGGGTACAGTGCCAATGTCAGAACCAGCGCAAAGACAAGACGGTGACGCATTGGAACCAGCTGTTCGCCGATGGCGGGCATGTAAACGATGATCGAACCCAGCCGGGCGAACACAAGCGCAAACCCCATGATCTGCGAAGTCCACAGGGCGGTCAGATCCATGGCTTAGCTGCCAATCGTCGCAACGGTGCGCATATGCGCCTTTCGATGCACTTCGTTATGCGAGATCACCTGGGTGTTGGGGCTTACTCGCTCGAGCATGGAACGCACGAAACTCCGCGCCTCGGGTGCCACCATCAAGGCAGGCCATTCGTCCCTTGCCGCGCATTTCTGGATCTGCTGACGTGCCGCGAGCACGAATTCCTGAACCCGTTGGGGCGACATCAGGAAATTACGCTCATCACCGGATATGCGAACGGCTTCGGCGAATTCCTTTTCCCAAGACCCGCTGAGCGTGAAGACCGGGATAAAACCGCTTTCGTCGGTCAGGGCGCGGCAGATCTGATTGGCCAGACGTTTACGTACGTGTTCGGTGATAGTGACGACGTTATTGGTGGAATGTCCGACCTCTGCCATGGCCTCGGCAATCAAGGGCAGATTTCGGATCGAAACCCGCTCGGACAACAGCGTCTGCAACACCTGCTGCAGGGTGATCACCGGCGTTTTTCCGGAAACTTCATTGATCAATTTCTGATACTCGCGATCAAGACCGTTCACCAGTTCCTGCGTCGCCGAATAGGTCAGCAGCTCGGGCATGTGCTCCTTGATGACCTCTGTCAGGTGAGTCGTAATCACACTCTCCGGATCGACGACAGTATAGCCCTGCTTTTCGGCGTCGGCCGCGTTGGCGTGATCGATCCAGACCGCATCCAGCCCGAACGTCGGATCCTTGACCTTTTCGCCGGGAATCTGGATCGGCGCTTCGGCGGGATTGATGACCATCATGAGCGTTGGCCTCACCTCGCCCCGGGCCACTTCAACACCTTGAATCGACACCGTGTAGACCATCGCCGGAAGGTTCGCGTCGTCCTTGATACGAACAGATGGCAGGATGAACCCGTATTCTCGGCTGAAAAGTCCGCGCAAGCTACGGATTTTGCCGGGCAGTACTGCATCGGACCCGACGGTCAATGGCACCAGCGAATTGCCGAGTTCGAGCCTAAGATCATCAAGCTTCATATTGGCACGCATGTCTTCTTCGGGATTCGTTGCGCCTGCCCGCTCACTCGCAGCCTGGGCGCGCCGTTCCTCTTCTTTCTCGCGAATGACACGCTTATGCATGGCATACCCGAGCGAAACCATTACGATGGCGAGAATGAAAAAGATCGGCATCGGAAAGCCCGGTAACAGTCCGATTGCCATCAAAAGACCGGCGGCCATGAAGAGGGCCTTGGGAAACTTGGAAAGCTGACCTAACACCGCTTCGTTCGCGGCACCTTCAGTACCGCCCTTGGTCACGATCAGGCCCGCTGCCATGGACACGATCAGCGCGGGCACCTGCGATACCAGACCGTCGCCGATGGTAAGCGTGGTGTAGGAATTTGCTGCGGCCGACAGTGACAGGCCGTGCTGTGTCACCCCGACGAGGATACCGCCGATGACGTTGACAAGCGTGATGATGATCCCGGCAACCGCGTCACCACGGACGAATTTCGACGCACCATCCATCGCGCCGAAAAATCCCATCTCGTCTTCAAGCTCTTTGCGACGCGCCCTTGCAGTCGCTTCGTCGATCAGGCCCGATCCAAGGTCGGCATCGATTGCCATCTGTTTGCCCGGCAATGCATCGAGCGAGAAACGGGCCGCGACCTCGGCAATACGGGTCGAACCTTTTGTAATCACGACAAAATTGATCACAACGAGGATCGCAAAGATCACAATGCCGATGATGAAATTCCCAGCTACAATAAAGCGCGAAAACCCTTCGATCACACCGCCGGCAGCCCCTGCCCCGGTGTGGCCTTCGGAGAGAATGAGCCGGGTTGAAGCCACGTTGAGCGAAAGGCGTAGAAGGGTGACCACCAGCAGCAGAGTCGGGAAGGAGTTGAATTCAAGCGGTTTGGGAATCCACAGCGCGACCATGAGGATCAGAACCGACACCGAAAGTGAAATCGCCAGTCCGAGGTCCAGTATCACTGCCGGCAGCGGCACAAAGAGCACAGCAAGAACAAGGGTCACGCCAATAGCAAAACCCACGTCGCGCCCGGCAAAGCCGCGCGCGAAACTGGTCATGAATCCACCCTGATCCGTTGCTGCCATCAATCCGGCCCTTGTAGAAACTGCGGCAACAATGGCTGCATATCATGCTGCGAATAGATGCTGCGTGCGCCGTTTTCGCCTTGCTGGCTGCGGCTCAACCCCGATGACCAGACCATGCCTGTCTGCAGCTCCGGCCTTTCCAATTGTTGTTCGCCGCGAGGACGCGCCTGCCCTGCTAGAACGCGAAACTCTTCAAGCCGGCCATTGGCCACCATTACGTTTTGACGCAACGAGGACAGATAGACCTCGCGACGCTCAGGCGTGAAGGAATGGTAAGAGCCCGCGGCGATCTCCCAGTCGCCCGTCTTGCGGTAGAGGGATTTCAGGAATCGCGCCGCATAGTCGACATTCACCGCCGGATCGAAGCCTTCGAGCACATGGCTGAAAGCATCGGGGTGCCAGTGTAGATTGACCTGAAGACAACCGACATCGATGGACTGAACCCCCTCGGCGCGACGCTGTTGCACCCAGTCGTTGGCTGCCTCGCGGCTGGCAAAAATCCGGCCTTCACCTTCGGCGTTCACCGACCATGGCCATACTGTCAGGCTGCCTTCGCGCCTGATCCCGGCTTCCTGCAACCCGATCCCCAGCAATATGTTGCTGGGGATTCCATAGCGCAGCTGAGCCTTAAGGATTTCGCGCACACAGACCGCATCGTCATCAATGGCCATGCCAGCATAACCCGCCCGTTCACTCGGCGTGTAGAATCCCTGCCAGCCTGTTGCCGCAACGGGGACCGCCAGCATCAACAGGATCAAAATGATGGCAGCCGCCCGGATCATACCGTCCCCGAAACCATCATATCGAAAATCCTGTCCGACAGGCGTTGAAGCACGGCAAAAGCGAGCGGTGTAGCAACCAGCAGCCCCAGAAAGATCGCGACGATCTTTGGCACGAAGGTCAGTGTCATTTCCTGGATCTGTGTAAGCGCCTGGAAAAAGGCGATGACCAGCCCGACCGCAAGCGCAAGCGCCATGATTGGCCCCGAAGCATAAAGCACTGTCAGAAACGTCTGTGATAAGATCGTATAGGTGTCAGCTTCGTTCATTGCCCAGGATCCTCCGGATCAGATCGGCATCCGCAGAACTTCCTGATAGGCTGCGACCAGTTTGTCGCGCATCGAAACCGCGATCTTCACCGTCGATTCCATCGCGATTGTCGCCTCAACCACCTGCTGGGTGCTTGCCTCGCCAGCCAGACCGGAACGAACGACCATGTCGGATTCGCGCACCGTCTGGGCCGCGTCCCCGGCGGCCTTTTCAACCATTTGAGTAAAGCTCGTCGCCTCTGTGGCTTCCGACTTTTCCGCAACCATCGATTTCGAAGCGCCATAGGCGCCCCGAACCGAGGCGCTGGATATGACTGAAATACCTTCGGCCATTTTCGTTCCCTAAATTACTTCAATAAATCAATCATTTGACTACGCATACGACGCCCAGCCTCGAACAGGTTCATGTTCGCTTCGTAGCTGCGGGAAGCCTCACGCATGTTGGCCATCTCAAGAATTGGGCTGACATTTGAAACCTTGACATAACCATCCTCATTCGCCGCCGGGTGGGACGGGTCGTGCCGCAGCGTGAACGGCCGTTCGTCGCGCCCAACGTCAGCCACGCGAACCGAAGTCATACCCGTCTCTCTGTCGATGAACTCCTCGAAGGATATCGTCTTGCGGCGATAAGGATCGGCCTCGGGCGTATTCCCGGTGGAATCCGCATTTGCCACGTTCTCTGCAACGATCTGAAGTCGCGCGCTCTGTACATGCATGCCGCTGGCGGCAATTCTTGCTATCGTCTGAAGCGGATCCATTCCCTACCCTTGCTTATCGCATGCCCGTCACGGACAGGGTGAGCATCTCATACCCTTTCCGATACAGGGTTGCCGCCAACCGATAGCTTTCAGCCACTTCGGTTGCCTTGATTGTCTGCTGCTCCAGCACAACGCTGTTGCCATCCGGGCTGTTCGACCACGCTTCGGGGTCTTCCTCGACCCGAACCCCATCCACACCAGTTCCCGTACCAGCAATATGTCCGGGCGCCGTCACCGTCACCTGCCCGGCGGAGACCGTCTTGCTGAGTACATCCTCAAAGGAATTCACCTCACGCGCCTTGAAGCCCGGCGTGTCAGCATTGGCAACGTTCTCGGCCAGAACTTTCTGCCGCGCGCCAAGCCATTCCATCCGCTGCGATGCAAGGCCAAAATATGAAATAGATTCCAGCTTCAAGGGCTCTTTCCTTTTGGTCGCCTAAGAAGTACCATGTATTAAATCTGAATTCCAGTGGTTTATACATGACAACTGCATTCTCTGAACTATCTACTCTTGCCAGAACGCTAGAAAACTCAAGAATAGTCGGGCAAGTCGCTTCTGTCACCGGCTTGAACCTTACCGTTACCGGAATCGAACGGGCGATGGGCATCGGGCAGCGCTGCATAGTTCATGGGCATCGCGGGCCAGTCATGGGCGAAGTTGTCGGTATCGATCGCAATGGCACACATGTGCTTCCCTTTGGCACCTGGGCCGGGGTCGCCGTCGCGGACAAAGTCGTGCTCTGCGCCGATGCCAATATCGTCAGGCCGGACATTTCTTGGAAAGGACGGGTGGTCAACGCACTCGGAGCCCCGATCGATGGAAAGGGCGCTCTGCACGAAGGCAACGATCCCCGCTATGTGAAATCTCCCCCTCCCCCGGCCTTTGAACGACGCCGCACGGGCGAGCGTCTGGATACCGGTATCAAGATATTCGACGTCTTCACGCCGCTCTGCCGAGGGCAGCGGATGGGCGTGTTTGCCGGGTCCGGCGTCGGTAAGTCCACCTTGATGGCTATGATGGCCAGACGGGCACAGGCGGATGTGATTGTGGTCGGTCTTGTCGGCGAACGGGGGCGGGAAGTTCAGGACTTTATTCAGGATGACCTCGGTCCCGAAGGCATGGCCCGATCGGTTATCGTGGTCTCGACCGGGGACGAGCCCCCGCTGATGCGTCGGCAGGCAGCCTGGACCGCGACAACCATTGCCGAATATTTTCGTGATCAAGGGCTGCAGGTGCTCTTGCTGCTCGACAGTGTGACCCGTTTTGCAACCGCGCAGCGCGAAATCGGTCTTTCAGGAGGCGAACCGCCCACCTCCAAAGGTTACCCGCCCACCGTTTTCTCTGAATTACCGCAGCTGATGGAGCGAGCCGGTCCGGGCATCGGAACAAGCGGTGACATTACCGCCATCTATACGGTGCTGGTCGACGGCGGAGAGATGAACGAACCGGTTGCTGATACAGTCCGAGGCATTCTGGACGGCCACGTCGTGCTTGATCGCCAAATCGCGGAGCGCGGCCGGTTCCCGGCGGTCAATCTCTACAAGAGCGTTTCGCGGATGCTGCCAGATTGTCATAGCGAGGCGGAATACGCAGTCCTGCAGGCGGCGCGACGTACCTTGGCACGGTATGCCGATATGGAAGAACTCATCCGCATCGGAGCCTATCGTCAGGGCACCGATCGCGAGGTCGATGCCGCGATCCGCTTTTTCGCCCCTGCTGAAGAGTTCCTGAATCAACGCAAATCTGAATCGATGACGGCAGACGAAACATTCGCACACATCTACGAACTGCTGAGTGACGCGGGTGTCGAAGTGGCTCTTCCCAAGAGCGACGCCTGATTATTCTGACGACGGCAAACCGTCGAAGATACCCGGGGACATTTCTTCCCAGAACAAGGCGATACGCGTAGCGTTCAGCGGCGACATCCACCCATGATTCTCGAAATCCTGCCGCGCGGCTGAATCCTGGACCTGGCTTAGAAAGAGTCGCTTGTCCGCGTCTCTCTGCGTCGGTGTCCGTTTCCTGATCGCATCCTGAACCCGACGCAGACGTTCCCCACGCTCACTCGGCTGCGGTTTAGCCGCAGGTTCCCCTCCAAATTCATTGCTCAATGCAGCGCTGAGGTAGCCGACCTTGCTTTTGACGTTTCGACGCGACTCCACATAGTCCAACCGCGCTGAAACTTCGTCTTCCCCATGAGCGTTCAACCATTGTCTTGCCAGTCGATCGCTTACACCAAGCTCGCGCAGTCGCGAATAGACAGCACCGTGCCGAACCGCTTCACCATCATCGATGTCGAGAATAGCGAGTTGAGGGTTTTCCTTGATCCGAAACCTGATTTCGGTGACCACCCTGCCCTGTTTGCGTGTTTCGGGCGTGATCAGGATATTGCTGGTCTTGTTCACTTCTGAAACGGCCGGTTTGATGACCTTGGCGTTCAGATGCTTGAAGCTTTCATAATAACTTGATCCGTCGAGACCCATGAGCCGGCGGAACAGATCAAGCGGCCACCATCCCGTCGATCCTGTCCTGACAAAACGATAGCAGTTCTCGTAAAGAGCCAGTGCATGGCCGGATGTGAAACGGCGCTGGATGTTAAGGTTGATCAGGGCAAAGACCTTGGGGTCGTTCAGCTTTTCGGCAAGCGCGGGTGAATAGGCATATTCGCAGATACCTCCCTTGAGCTTGGCATAGCTCAGGAGACTGGAGATGCCCCACTCCTGTTCGCCGTCGGCATCGAGCATATCCCATTCCGCAACAGTCTCTGCCAGACCCTTAAGAGACTGTTTTAGGGTATCCATATCGTTGGAATTATAGCCGATCATCAAACATAGAGTTCGCGCGTCTATCTGGTGTTTGCTACGTGTTACCAAGGTATCGTAGGCATTAAGCAGCAAGACGTTCGAGAGTTTTCTTTGAAGAAGCGTCAACTTCCCCGACACGTGGATAGCGGCGACGTGTTTCTTCACTGCACCACGGCGCAATGCGCCGCTTAGCTTGTCCCGAGGTATGTCGTCCATGTTCCTGCTCGCTCTTGGCTTTTCTGCGAAGTATGGCCGATTAGGTACCCTATAGCAACTGACATATGGGTCCTTCTACGCCGAATTCCCAATCCCGGGAATGGGTACCTTAACGGTCTAATCACCTGCGAACGGGGAGCCTAAGGTACCCTGATGCGGTATCAACCGAAGCGAAAACCACGCGATCCTTTGAAATTCACCGCAAAATAGACTCTTACCGCTTGCGGAGACCCTTAATACCGCGAATCGCCACCTTTCCGCCCGCAACCGGGTACCTTACATCCTGTTGACGGGTACCCTTGCACCTGTATCTAGGTACCGAAAGTCGGTTAAGCTATTGTGAAGAAAAGGATTATTAGAAGTAAAGAATCTAAACTACTCAAAGACTCTACAAACTTGTTGATGCCTTCTCTCAATGAAATGAGCTGAAACAGGGCCTGAATCGTCGGAAAGGATTCACATAGAGCTGTTGATGTGCGATAGATTTTGGCAAAACCCAAATAATAACGAACATCCTCAAGGATACGACATGTCTGCAGGCAAAGACGATATACCGCCTTATTTCAACATTGATCCGGCCAAGGCAGCGCAGCGTTTGTCACAGCCTATCGATACAGCACGATTCGCCAAGGCTGCCGCTTTTGCATCGAAGGGTAGGCAGGATCTTGCAGAGCGTGGATACGCTCCTGACGGACGCAAGAGGCTACGCCGATTTTCCACATGGGAAGTTTGCCGGTATCTGATACCGGTTGCGCCCGGTCATTTCAGACGGGTTTTAAGAAGCCACCCGGATTTGCCGCAAGGCACAGGTGAAGGCAATTCCAAGTGGTTCACCCTGGAAGAAGTACTTGCGTTGCGAGACCATTTTGCGGCCGAGGGCGCGGCGGGCCGGGAGTATCGACCATGGCGCCCTGAGGGCCTGCCCGCCAAAACGATTGCGGTGGCGAATTTCAAAGGCGGTGTTGGCAAGACATCTACCGCGGCTCACCTGGCAATGTCCGCTGCTTTGGACGGGTACAAGGTTCTTGTCATAGATCTTGACAGTCAGGGCAGCATGACCTCGATCATGGGCGGTGTTGTGCCCGATGAATGGTCGACTGCTTTTCCGCTTTTAGCCAAGGACTACGCACTCTCCGTACAGGATGAAAATCGTGTTCGGGAAGCCGCGGGTAAAGCCCCCCTGCCCTTCGACGAAACACTGTCGGAGGCGCTGAATGTGTCTGCGCGCGATGTGATTCAACCGACTCACTGGCCGAACATCGATCTGATGGGGTCGCAGCTCAATCTCTACTGGGCCGAGTTTCAGGTTCCCGTCTGGAGAATGGGTCTTCGCAACTGGCCGCTATGGGATGCGTTGAACAACGCCTTAACAAGAGAGGCGATCGTTGATGAATACGATATCATCATTTTGGATACGCCGCCGGCCCTCGGCTACCTGACGATCAATGCACTGGCTGCTGCCGATATCCTTTTGGTACCACTTGGTGCGTCTTTTCTGGAATTCGACTCAACGGGTCGCTTTTTTGATATGCTCTATTCCACCTTTGCGAGCGTGGAGGATGGCGAGAATGCCGCCCGCCGGAGGGATGGCTTGCCGGAAATGAAATTCGAATGGGACGCTGTGAGAGCTTTGATAACCCGGTTCGACGCAGGCCAGCAGACGGATCTGGCGAATGTCATCCAAGCTTATTTCGGGGATTTTATGACCACTTACCGTCAGGAGATGACAGCGATGGTCGGGCAAGCTGGCGAGCAGGTCAATGGTATCTACGAGGCTGATTACCGGGAGTTCAATCGCGATACTTATGTTCGTGGTCGCGAGACCTTCGATCAGACATGGGCGGAGATAAAGGAACTCGTTCTGGGGACGTGGTGGCGGGACCAGCAGATGGCAAACGCAGAGAAGGAGGAGTAAGGCAATGGTTAAGCGCAGACGTCTGGAAACACCGAGCACCGCCGACCTCGACCGGATCGAGCAGGAATTTCGCAGCGAAACCTCCCCTCGCCCGCCGCTATCGCACTCGATCGCGCCGATCGCGCAGGTCGCCGCCGAAACTGCGTCGCAGGTCCAGACTGAGGGGGCCGACGTCAGGGCGGTCCGGGCGCGCACCGAGGCCGACGCCGCACGGTATCACAAAGCACAGGAAGAAGGTCTTTTGATAACCGAACTTCCGACGCGCGAGATAGCCGAGAGTGCGATGATACGCGACCGGATGAACGTCGACGAAGCCGAAATGCTTGAGCTGCGTCTCTCGATCAGTTCCAGCGGGCTACGCTTGCCGATTGAAGTTTACGAGTTGGAAAAGCCCCGGCCCGACGGTGTGCGCTACGGGTTGATTTCGGGCTATCGGCGTCTGTTGGCTGTGCGCGGTTTGTACGATCTAACCGAGGCCGAAAAATACACGAGGATCCGAGCCATCCTTCGTCCTCGAACCGGGATGGATGCTGCCTTTGTCTCGATGGTCGAAGAGAATGAGATCCGTTCCGAACTCAGCCATTTCGAGCGTGGCCGAATTGCAGTCATCTCGGCACAGCAGGGCGCGTTCGCGAATACGGAGGAGGCGGTTGCGAAACTTTTTGCAAACGGGTCCAAGGCCAAGCGGTCCAAGGTGCGGTCCTTTGCGCTGATCTTCGAAGAGCTCGGCGATATGCTTGAACATGCTGAGTTGCTGACCGAAAAGCGTGGCCTGCGGCTTGCTGCGGCTTTGAGGCTTGGGGCCGAAGCTCGCCTACGTGACGCGCTGTCGAGCCATTCGGTGGACGACGCGGATCAGGAATGGGCGCTGATGGAACCTGTTATTGTCGCATTAGAGTCCGCGCCGCGCGACAAGAGTCGAGGCGGCAGGCCAAAGACTGAAAAGCAGCCATCAGACTGGGCGGGCGCGAAGAGCGTCAAAACATCTACGGGGATCACAATCCGATCAATGCAAGATAGCCAGGGTTTTGTTGTCAGGTTCGAGGGCAGGGCGATTGACGCCGAACGTATGGACAGCCTGTTGACCGAAATACAATTCTTGCTGGAAAAGTCATAAGGTTTCGCCGCGAAACCCAAGCAGTCCGCGGCCAAATTGAACGATCTCCTATAGACCGGCGGCCTTGGTCAAATTCACTCCAAATCTTTTTCGGCGCCCCCCGGAGTTGCGGATGATGTCGAACGAGGTCTGCCCGCGTAGATTCGGAAAGTCGTTTTCCTCAGTTGAAACTGAACTGGCAAGACCGGTGCGCAGCGATTGACCGGAGAAAAGCGCTAGCCGCTCACTCTCCGGCAATTCGGACCGGATGCCAGCGTCAAGAACCGCCTGCTTGATGAGCCGTGCCACGTGCTTGTCATTCAACCGTGTCTCAAGCGCCCGCTTGCCATCGCGCGATGTTCCAACGAATACCGGCCCGACATCAATCTTCGCGAACGTTAACCATTGTTCCAAAGCATGAACCGGACAAGTCTGCTCGCCAGACCCTCGACCGATCTCCACCTCACGCCAACCAGATTTGGCACGGAGGGTGAGCAATGCTCCTTCTTCCAAAATTTCGATGCGATTGCCGCCTTCACGCGTGGAATACGGAAGGACGTCGAGGCTTACGATCTCTGATCTGCGCAGCCCACCAGCGAAGCCAATCAACAAAATAGCTCGATCGCGAAGCCCGCGCAGGTCGAAAGGCAAGGTAGCAATCATCGCTAAGATATCGTTGGCTGAGATAGCGGTCTTTTGCCTTTTTGGTCGCGTATTCTTACGCTTGATTTCAGCGATTGCGTTCGCGATGTAACGGTTCTTGCGTTCCAGATGGAATCCACGCTGCGCGAAACTCCAAGCCAATCCCGCGAGACGACGTTCAACGGTTTCAACCGACAGTACAGATGAAGGGTCAGCGCC
Source organism: Heliomarina baculiformis (assembly GCF_019966545.1). Classification (GTDB taxonomy): domain Bacteria; phylum Pseudomonadota; class Alphaproteobacteria; order Rhodobacterales; family Rhodobacteraceae; genus Heliomarina; species Heliomarina baculiformis. The sequence continues at coordinate 75,144 of NZ_JAIMIC010000011.1, forward strand.
AGCGGCCAAATCGGTGATATAAAGACCAATCGTCTCTGGCGAAGGGGGCAGGGGGTTGGTGCCTTTGAACCGACACCAACGCGTAAAATGCGCCCAGTCCCAAGTGTAGGCCTTCAGCGTGTTTTCTGACACTGACAGCAAATCGCAATCGCTTTCGTTTCTGCCCGCAAATCAAATGAGCGCGCCTTTGCTATATCCGAGGGAAGACCAGAGTCTTCCGCAATATCTTGCTCGGACGATGAGCCTGGTCTATACTCCTAAATTATACGCATTACATATGAGGCTACCATGGGACGCGTGAAAGTCAATTTGACCCTCGATGCCGATGTCGCGGAGACTGCCCGCGCGCTTGGGCTCAATATGTCACGTCTCGCCGAAGCAGCGATAGCCGATGCCGCAAAGTTGGAGCGAAATCGCTTGTGGCGCACTGAGAATAAATCGGCGATCGACGCCTATGCCGAGGAGGTTACGAAGGAAGGGTTGCCGCTGGTCGGCTACAGAAGTTTTTAGGGTAGGTGGACAATGGCGCAGTTCGACCTCTACCGCCTGGCAAGTGGTCAACTTGTCGTGGACCTTCAGACTGACCTGATTGGCATAGAAGCGTCTCGGATCGTGGCTCCTCTGCGTGATGCTGGACGGTACGCGGCTTTTCCAGGTCTCACTCCGTCTGTTGAGGTTGCAGGGAGTGTTTGGATCGTTCGTGTACAGGAAATGGCTGCGGTGCCGGGATCGGAGCTGCGTGAAGTGGTAGGGTCTCTGGCGGCGCACCGGGACGCCTTGAAGCGCGCTCTGGACATCCTCATCGACGGTGTCTGATGCTATCCCGCCCATCGAAAATTTCGTTTTACCCTCTCTCATTGTTTTACCTTTGTGCCGGCATTGAGATTATGTCGGGTAGACCTGAAAGCCGATACCAATACTCTCTTTTCGGAAGCAGTGCTGTATTCGGAATCCGCCTAACTTAAACGCTACTTTGGAGCGTAGGGATCGCCGTTGACCAAATCAAGATTATCGGACATAGCAAGACCCACTAGGGACGGGCGGTTTCTCTATTAAAATGTAGGCAAAAGCGCCGTGGTCGGGTAGTGGTTGGGAATGACGTTTTCCCAGATGACGCTGACTGGCGGTCTCGAGAATATATCTCGGATGCCCTCTTGGGTCACCTCGACGCGTGTCGAAACGCTTGAGGATGTGGCGTTTTTGTCGGGTGCGGCGTTGAGCCACCTGCATCTGGTGTTCAGTCAGAACGACGTCCCCCAAGCCTTGTTAAGAGATCGCCTGGCCCTCAGAGCTGCTACGGCCTGTGTGGCATTCTCTGGCCGGCAGGAGCGCGAACGGGAATTGCGGGATGCGCTGCACCTTCTGCGCCCCGGCGATCTTCCCGGTCCGGCTGGAGAGATATGCTTGGCTTGGCGTCGTGCAGTCGAGCGTCCGGTGAGGCTCAACGCGCTGGACCGGATACTGCCAAAGTTAAGCAAAAGCCAGATTGCCAGCTGGCTTGCCGTAGCGCGGGGTGCCCCTGTGGCCCGCGTGGCTACGGTTCTGGAAACCGTTTTGGAGGACGTACCGAATACCGAAACTTTGGCGCTGATCATGGCTGATGCCGCTCTGGCCCAAGCGCTTGGTTGGGACTATGTCGTACCTCTTTTGGCAGTTGGCTTGAATCGCGCAGACCTGCGCAAGCGGGGTGAAGACCTTCGACTGGCCTGTCATCGGGCGATCATCACCTCGGCGAGCGATGTCGTACCTCTTGCCGCCGATCTTGCCCGGCGCACCATGCGCTTAAAGGCGGTCGCGCCGAAGCTCCGGTCCAAAGGAGCGGGGGGAGCAGTCGAGATCTTCTTGACCCGCGATGCCGTCATGCCATCGGCTCTGCCCTTGCCGGACCGTGCGGCGCGCCGCCTTTGCGATCGTCTGGTGCAGCTCGGTGTAGTGCGGGAGCTTACGGGGCGTGACACATTCCGGTTATACGGCGTCTAAGCGATGACAAAGGATCGATCCAAGCCTGAATTTGACCGAGAATTGTCCGATCTGTTACCGGAGTTGCGCTGGCGTGAATGGATGCGGCGCATCGAGGCCGTGCTGTTCGCAACCGGATCACCAGTGTCGCGCGAAGATCTGGCGCGGGTGGTAGGGCAGGGGGTCTCGGTCGACCTTCTGATCGATGATTTAGCAGCCGATCTGGAAGGGCGGGCGTTTGAGCTTGCGAAGGTTTCCGGTGGTTGGCTGTTCCGGACGCGCGTTCCCTACGCGTCTGCCATTCGCGCCGCTGCCGACGTTGCCGAGCAACTTCTGGACCTGGCTGAATTCGACATCGCAGTGCTTGCTGCCATCGCTTATGATCAGCCGGTTACACGCGACGGGTTAAAGGATATTTTCGGCAGAGACATTAGCCGTGACCTGATCGGTCGGTTGCACGCGCGTAAACTGATCGCGACCGGGCCAAGATCGCCACGCCCGGGCGCACCCTACACTTATGTGACCACGGAGCAGTTCTTGGTGGCCTTCGGGTTGCAGAGCCTACGCGACCTTCCAGACAGAGAGCAAATGGAGGATGCGGGTATGATTTCAGCACTTAGAACTTGAGTCAGGTCCGAGACCACATGTTAAGCTGTCTTCCATGAATCACCGGTACGGACGCGGGCGGATCGGTTCACCTGTGGTCCGAATGTCCCAGGTCCGGAAAGTCTCCGCCTCATTCTTCTCAGCCGTTGGCAGCCCGGCCTAACCGGTCAGAATGAGCTTGGATCAGCAATTCGGCGGTCAGACTGTAATGAGCGGTCAGCAGTTCGACGGCGTGTGGTGCATCGCGGGCAAGCGCCGCGTCCGAAATCGCGCCATGCTCGATCATCAGGTCGCGGGCTGGGTTCGATGAAAGGTTGCCGAGGCTGGGCATCCGGTAACGGACCGACCCGAGGTACAGATTATCAATAATTTGCTCCAGCCTGCGAGAGCCGCTGGCGGAGATCAGGGCCACGTGAAAATCGCGATGACGGTCTTCGAGCGCGGCGAGGCTGTCGGGATCGTCAGGATGGCTGCGTTCGTTCTGGCGACCCAGCGCGTGCAGGCTCGAAACGATACGTCCTTCCCAATCGTCGTCGCCGCGCTCGATCGAGCGGCGCAGAGCCTCGGTTTCGACATAGGTTCGCGTTTCCATAGTGTCGCGCAAATCGTCAAGCGACAGCGGGGCCACGCGAAAGCCACGCATGGCTTCGGAGGTAACCAGACCTTCGGCTGCCAGCCGTGTCAAAGCTTCACGCAGCGGGGAAAAGCCAACGCCGCAGCGCTCCTGCAACTGAGCCAACCGCAATGGCTGTTCGGGGGCAAAGGCCCCCCTAATGATCTCGTGACGCAGTAGCGAATAGGCCTGCTCGCCGCGCGATTTGGTTGATTTGCTCAAAGCCTTGCCCACGAACTGTCCTCTCTGCTCGGCACTGAACAGCGCAAGCAAGCGCCAATAGTACCGAAATCATAGAATATTTTCGCTGATACTCAGAATAATATCAAGAATATAACATTTTCGATAATATTTTGATTTTGTGTTGAACGTCGATATGGTCGTTTCCAGAACGCGAATGGAGGAATCGATGAGCAAGCCGAGAGACAGCTACCGCGAGGACGTTGCCGGACGCGCTAACGTCGAGGATACGCCAGAGTTGCTGGCTTATTACGATGAGCTTGAAAGCTATGATGCGGGCGCTCTCTGGACTGTCGCGAACAAGATCGAACCTTGGGAGCCCGTGAGCAGCTCGAAGCCGGTGCTGTGGCGGTTCCAAGACCTTCGCGAGCATGTGCTGCGTTCAGTCGAACTGGTGACGCCTGAAAAAGCCGGACGAAGGGTAATCTATCTAAACAACCCGGGTCGCAGCGATGTCGCGGCAGCGGTGGGGTGGATCTACGCCGGTCTGCAGGTAATGCATCCGGGCGAACAGGCCAGCGCGCATCGCCATTCGGCCAGCGCGATCCGCTTCATCATGGAGGGCACCGGAGCCTACACCGTAGTCGACGGCCACAAGATGACGCTAGGCCATAACGATTTCGTTCTGACGCCTAACGGTACATGGCACGAACATGCAGTTTCGTCAGATGGCTCACCCTGCATCTGGCAGGACGGGCTCGATATTCCCTTTGTCAATGCGATGGAGGCCAATTTCTACGAGGTTCATCCGGATCTGAGTCAGGCTGTCGCCTATCCGGTCGATGACATGACGAAGACATGGGGTAATCCCGGTTTGACGCCGGGCGGCGGAAACTGGACGAAGGGCTATAGCCCTATGTTCAAGTACGAATGGGCACCGACCTACGAAGCTCTTGTCAAACTTGCCAGCTGCTCGGACGGATCGCCGTTCGACGGTGTACTGATGGAATACGTTAACCCTGTCACGAACGGACCTGTGATGAAGACCCTGGGGGCCAGCATGCAGATGCTGCGGCCGGGGGAGCGGACCAAGGCCCATCGTCATACCGGCAGTTATCTCTATCACGTCGCCAAAGGCAGTGGCCATTCAATCATCAACGGCAAGCGCTTCGATTGGAACGAGCATGATATCTTCTGCGTCCCGTCCTGGGCCTGGCATGAACACGCCAATGCCTCGGACCGCGACGATGCCGTGCTATTCTGTCTGAACGACCTGCCGGTTATGCGGGCCATGGGGCTCTTTCGTGAACAGGCTTTTGGCGAAAATGGCGGCCATCAGCCTGTCCTGTGACGCACTCTAATAAAGGAATAAGAAATGAAACTCGTGACGTTTCGCAGCGGCGTTGAGGCCGCAGCTCGGCTCGGACTGTGCCATGGAGATCAGGTTATTGACGTGGCGGCGCTGGCGACCTCGCAAGGGGAAAAGCTGCCGGACACGATGCTGGGACTGATCGACACCGGTCAGGCCGGGCTGGATGCGCTGCGCGCACTTATGAAACGCGTGGGCGAGACGCTGCCGGCTGGCACCGCGACCGCGCTGGCAAATGTAACGCTTCTGGCGCCGATCCCCCGGCCGCGCAAGAACATCTTCGGAATTGGTCTGAACTATACAGAGCACGTGGCGGAAAGCGCAAAGACGCTCGACACGAACCCCGATCTGCCGCGCGAGCCGGTTGTATTCTCGAAACCCCCGACTAGCGTTATCGGACCGGGTGAACCGATCCTGCATGACAGCAGTATGACCAAGCAATTGGATTGGGAGGTCGAACTGGCCGCAATCATCGGCACCCGCGCGAAAAGGGTGCGCCGGGAAGACGCGCTGTCGCATGTCTTTGGCTATTCAGTGATGATCGACGTGTCGGCCCGTGACAACCGTCGTGCCGAGCAGTGGATCTTTTCCAAAGGTATGGACAGCTATGCGCCCTTCGGCCCTTGCATCGTCACCGCCGACGAAATCCCCGATCCGCATACGCTTGACCTGTGGCTGACAGTGAACGGCGAGAAAAAGCAGAATTCGAGCACTGCGAAGATGCTTTTTAAGGTCGATGAACTGATCGCGGATATCAGCCGGGGCATCACGCTTGAATCTGGCGACATCATCGCCACCGGCACGCCCGAAGGTGTGGGCGCAGGTCGCGATCCGCAGGAATGGATGTGGCCGGGTGACGTGATCGTGGCCTGTGTAGAAGGTGTCGGCACCCTGCGGCACCCGGTTGTCGACAACACGCCGCCGGGAGAATGAGATGCGTGCTGACCGGTATCGTCTTTCGCGGAGGAATACCGCCGCGCTGCTCGGGGTGACCGCAACACCACGATTGGAACGCCACAATGCGCTATGATCTGACACCTGAAACGCGCACTTTGGGTTACAAGCTGCTGACAGCCACCGTGACGCCGCGCCCGATCGGGTGGGTCACCAGTGTTTCGTCCGAAGGCACCGTGAATGCTGCACCCTATAGCTTTTTCAACGTGATGGGCGATGCGCCCCCGGTCGTCGCGCTTGGGATCATGGGCAAGCCCGACGGCAGCCTCAAGGATACCGCGCGCAACATCCTTTCGGCAAAGGACTTCGTGGTGAACCTGGTAAGCCGGGACCTGGCCGAAGCGATGAACCTCACCTGCATCGACGCGCCGCCCGACGTGAGCGAAGTGGATCTTGCGAAGCTTGAAACCCTGCACGGCGCGCACGTTGCCGCGCCGAGGATCGTGCGGGCCCCGGTGTCGTTCGAATGTGTGATGCAGCAGGTGGTGGAAACCGGGCCTGTTCAGCGTCTCCTGATCGGCGAGGTCAAGGCAATCCACATCGCCGATGCTTGTCTGCTCGACCCGAAGCGCGGCCATGTCGACACTGTCGCGCTTGATCTGATCGCACGAATGCACGGCGCGGGCTGGTATGCTCAGGCACGCGACCTGTTCGAACTTGAGCGGCCGGTTTACGCGAACGAAACAAAATGAGGTCTGACCACAAAAACAGAAGAGCGATTTAATGATCTGAAGATGTCTCCAATTCCTTGGACGATACCCATTTAAAGATCCCGCAAGTTCATGATGATCTCTTACAGATCCTAGCGTTTCGGATCCATCCGGCGTCCGTTTTCCTGAGCACGATGGCGGAACCCTCCTGTAAGAGAGGACCATCATGCCTGCCCGGGAATCCGACTGATCTCTTTTTCCGCCCACAGTCGATACGCATGTCGAATAAAAATCTTCCGTCCAAAGGTATCCGGTGTATGGCAACGCGCTTCGGAAAAGCCGGTGCATGGGACGTTTTCAAAACGGTTTGATCTCGTGCGCCGTCAATTCGGCTTCGAGCGCAGCTAGCCAGTCACCCATCGCGGACCCAGGCCTTGGTTCTACGAGAGAAAGAAAATCAAATGCGGCGGGGGTCATGTCAAAATCTTCGACGTCGAGACTCGTTAAAGAACCGCCCGTGATCCGATGACGGATGACCCAACTGGGACCACAGAACAGGCACTCGGTATCGGCGGAGATGGACAGTATCCCGATCAAACCGGTTGTCACCAGAGCGTCGGGCGGTTTCAATCCGTTTCGGCGGAACTGGGTGCTGATGGCCTGCCAGTTCGCCGAAGCCTCCGACGCGGAAGCCCATGGGTAGTCTAACAAATCTTCCGGACGCACTACCTCTTTCCGGGTCAGCGGGTGATCTCTGGCGCAACCGATCGACAATCCGAATTGGCCAAGATGGCGGCACTTCAGCATGTCAGCAGCATCCGAGTCGATACCGGCCCAGTTTACCTGGCCGATGTAGCAATCAATTTCTCCATTCACCAATGCATCGACCATTTCGCCGACAAGTCCGGTTCGAAAGGTGAATCGGTTGCGAATGTTTCCTGACATAAGCCTTCGGAGCGCCATGGGAATTGGGTTTAGCATGACGGCCGGGTTGGCGCCGACTCTCAGTTCAGGCATGTCCTTGATCGCGATTTCGTCGGCCAGTTGTTCGATGAACGCAAGGCTGGGACGGCTGCGCGTCAGCGCAAGCTGACCCGCCTGGTTAAGGACGACTCCGCGGACGGAACGCTCCACAAGCTCGGTTCCAAAGGCTTCCTCGAGATCGCGGACCATGGCCGAAACGGCTGGCTGACTGATGTTCAGTCTTTCGGCCACAGCGCGAAGGGATCCTTCCTCCTCGATCAGTTCGAGCAATAGGATGTGTCGCAGACGAAGACGATAGTACCGGGGATTAGCCATCAGGTTTCCTGATCACATGATAGAAAGTTCGATCTTTTCTTATCATGCACCATTTGATTGTCTTCAAAAACCAGCCGTTTTCATCATCAGGGCGAGCTGGTCGGAAAGGCGCGTCCTTTCCAAGGGAGGAATAGATGAGAACCGCAAACATAATTTCCGGCGCTGCCTTGGCGGTGTTCGGGCTGCTTATGATCTTTGTTGTCATCCCCGTTCAGATTGAGGAAGGGCCGCCGGGGATGGTCTCGCCCCGTTTGGTGCCTCAGATCATGCTCTGGTCGATTACCGGACTGTCGCTGCTCCTCATCGTGACAAATTTGCGCAGCACTGCAGACGAAGGTCCTGCACCGATTTCACGTTCAGAGATATTTGCCTTGCTGAAATTCATGGTAGCCTTCGCCGTCGCGCTGGCGTTGTTCTTTCTGGCCGGTCCACTCTGGGCCGGGATCGCGCTGGTCGCTGGCACACTCCTGCTGCTGGGCGAACGCCGACCGCTTGTGGTTGCGGTGATGACCGCAGCGCTGCTGGGCGCGGCGTGGGTGCTGTTTTACCAGATACTGCGAACTCCGATCCTGTGAGGTTGACATGCAATCCCTGATCGGCGGCTTCAACGACGTCTTGAACTTTTACACCCTGTTCTGGATCCTGGTCGGCGTCACGACGGGCTACGTGCTCGGCGCGCTCCCGGGGCTCGGCAAAGGCACCGGTGTGGCCGTTGCCATTCCCTTGACCTTTTATCTTGAACCCGTGGCCGCCATCGCGCTTTTGATCGGCATCGCCAAGGGATCAGCCGCAGGCAGTGCCGTATCGGCCATCCTGTTGAACACCCCGGGCGAGCCGTCTTCCGCGCCGACCGCACTCGACGGCTATCCGTTGGCCCGGCAGGGCAAGGCGCAGAAGGCGCTAAAGATGGGACTCTATGCGTCCGTCATCGGCGATTTCCTGTCTACCGTCGTACTGATCACCCTTGCCGCGCCACTGGCCCAATATGCGTTGCTGATCGGTCCGGTCGAACTTTGCGCGATCCTCGTCTTTTCCCTGACCTTTATCGGCGGTCTGTCCGGCAAGTCCCTGATTAAAGGCCTGATCGCTGCCGCATTCGGGATTCTTGCCGCCACGGTCGGGCTCGAAACCGAAAGCTTCATTCCAAGGCTGACCTTCGGACTCCTCGAACTAGACGACGGGCTGCCGTTGATCCCGATTGCCATCGGTATGCTGGCCGTCGCCGAAATGGCGATCCAGGCGGGAAACATGGAACAACTGGATGAGCAGACAGCTGCCATGGCCGAAAGCGATGATCCCGCCGACCGTACGGTCACGCGTGATGATTGGCGCCGCTGCGCCATGCCGATCCTGCGCGGCACGTTCATCGGGTCGCTCGTTGGCATTTTGCCCGGCCTCGGTGCCAGTGTCGGGTCGTTCCTGTCCTATGGCGCCACACGCCGAGCGTCCGACGACCCCGACAGCTTCGGAACCGGCCGGATCGAAGGCGTCGCCGCTGCCGAAAGCGCCGACAATGCTGTGGTGCCGTCAAGTTTCGTCCCGCTCTTCGCGCTCGGAATTCCGGGCAGCGTGATTGCGGCCATCCTGATCGCGGCCTTCGTCTTACACGGGTTGACGCCGGGGCCGCTGATGTTCCGCGAGGACCCGCAGTTGGTCGCCGCAGTCTATGCCGCCATGCTCTGCGCCAGCGTCGTGCTGCTTGCTATCGGCCTGACAGGGCAGCGTCTGTTTTCGCAGGTCGTCCGGGTGCCGATCCGGCTGATCATCCCGGGCGTGCTGCTGCTGTGCTGCATCGGTTCCTATATGGAAACCAGCAGCCTCTTCCCAATATGGATCATGCTTGGCTTTGCATTGCTGGGCTTCTTCGCCAAGAAACTGGACTTCTCGTTCGTCACCTTTCTGATCGGCTTTGTCATTGGCCCGTCGGCCGAGCTGACCTTTCGGCAGTCCCTTCAGCTTCTGAACCACGACTGGCGCAATCTGGGCGACCACCCGATTGCGCTTGTCTTCATGGCCCTCACGCTGGTGACGCTTGTCATCCTTGCGCGGGGCCGCACCCAAAGCGCGTCCCGCGAAACCGGACCCGCCGTCACAGGACAAAATCACGAAGGGAGGATATCGTGAAACTGAACCGACGCCACCTTACAGCGGCCTTTGCCGTGCTCTTTCTGGGCACAACCGGGCTGACCGGCCCCGTGCTGGCCCAAGAGGACTACCCGACCAAACCGATCTCGATGCTGGTCGGCTACAACGCCGGCGGACAGACCGATCTGGTTGCCCGCGCTGCGGCGCAGGTCATGTCGGCCGAACTCGGCCAACCGATCAACGTCATAAACCGCCCGGGTGCGGGCGGGGCTGTTGCCGCACGTGAGGTGACCCAGGCCGAGCCTGACGGTTATACGATGCTGTTCCATGCCAACTCGGTCGTGAACGCTGAACCTTTCCTGATGAAACGCGTGAACTTCACACCGGAAGATTTTGAATGGGCCGGGTTCATAACGGCTTATCAGGTCAGCCTCGCCGCGCCCGCCAGTGCGCCCTATGACGATCTCGACGAGTTCATCGCTTGGGGAAAAGAAAACCCCGGCTTTTCGGTCGCATCTCTCAGTCCTACGGCAAGAATGATGATGAACGAGATCGCTAAGAAAGAGGGACTGGAGGTCAATTATGTCCCGGTCAAGGGTGGCGGCGACATGGTGAATACGCTCTTGGGAAATCAGGTGGCGGCGGCCTATTCCGGGGGCATCCACGTTAAGTATCCTGACCAGATCAAAACTCTGGCCACACTGACCACCTATCGCCAGCCGTCCTGGCCCGATGTTAAGTCAATCGAGGAATACGGCTATCCACTTGCCATGGACAGCCGCGCTGGGGTGATGCTTCCCAAGGGCACACCGCAGGAGATCGTGCAAAAGATTTCCGATGCGCTGGCCAAGGCCGAAACCGATGAAACCTTTCTGAAGGTCACCGGTTCGGCCGCCATTCCGGTCATGTACATGAATGCACAAGAGGCCCGCGCCGAGATGGATCGGACCTACAAGGTGCATGGCGAGATATTCCGCAAAGCGGGTATCGAACCGCAATAATTGTCTGCATCTGACCGCACGGCCCCGGCTAGGGCTGTGCGGCACATTCCCTTACCCGAACGTTTCATAAGGACTCTACCGATGTTCCAACCGCTCAAGGGCCTGCGGGTCGTCGACCTGTCACAGGTGCTCGCCGGACCCTATGCCACCTATCTTCTCGCACTGATGGGCGCGGAAGTGCTGAAAATTGAGAAACCGGGTGAGGGGGACTGGACCCGCGTTGGCGGCGGAGTCCCTGAATTGGCTGAAAGAAAGCTGGGACTGGCTTACATTGTTCAGGGCGGCAATAAGAAGTCTGTCACACTTGACCTCAAAACCCCGGAAGGTCTTGAGGTTGCGAAGAAACTGATCGCGACCGCCGATATCTTCATAGAGAATTTCAAGCCGGGTGTTGCCGAACGCTTGGGTCTGGGTTTCGAGGTGGTCAAGGCGCTGGCGCCCAAGATCGTCTATTGCTCCATATCCGCCTTCGGGCAGAACGGCCCATTCAGCGGCCGTCCGGCTTATGACCATGTCATCCAGGGCATGTGCGGTATCATGATGACCACCGGTCAGCCCGGATCGGGGCCGAACAAGGTGGGATCGCCCTATGTCGATTATGCCACCGGAATGAACGCAGCCCTGGCCGTTGTTTCCGGCGTGCTCGAAACTCAACGCACCGGCGAAGCCGTTCAGGTTGATGTGTCGATGCTCGATACGTCGCTGATGCTGATGGCTTCCCTGATGAGCACCCATCTCACAACCGGCTGGATCCCTCAGCAATCGGGCAATGAAGCCTGGAGCCAGAGCCCTTCGTCCGGAGCTTTCGAAACCGCGGACGGGGTGCTGATGCTGGCCGCCAACAATGAACTGCAGTTCCAGCGTATGTGCCACGCAATCGGCGCACCCGACATCCTGCAGGACCCGCGCTGGGGTACGCCCGGGGATCGCAGTCAGAATGCTGCAGAGTTGCGTGAAAAACTGAACGCGATATTTTTGACCCGCACAGCCGCCGAATGGGAGACAATTCTCGCTGACGTAACAGTCCCCGCAGGACGCATACGCGGGCTGGAGGAAATACTGCACGAAGACCAGATTGCTGCGCGCGGTTTGATGTCCACGCTTGAGATCGAAGGGATTGATCACCCGGTCCACGTGCCTTCGCTCAGCTTCGTTGCGAATGGCAAAGCGACCACTGCTACCCGCGTGCCTTCCGAACTTGGCGCAGACACCGATGCGGTGCTTGGCGCTCTGGGCTATGATGATGGCGCGATAGAAAGCTTGCGAACCGCCGGGAAAATCTGAGGACCGACGTGTGTATGTTGCCGGTTTTTTTCAGGAACAGCTCCGTCAAGAAACATGGGTAGTATCGGTAAGGAATTGACATAAAACTTTAATTTGCGGCGTGACACTATAATAAATATTGTAAGAAATTCACACCGCTGTATTTGCCAGGTTTTTTAATAATCAAGCATTCGTCATAAAATAAACATTTTCGAATAATGTATTGCTAGCGCTTGCTGAAAGTCCTCGCGGAGGAGGGGGCTTACTAAAACGCTGGCAATATATGGGATGGAGAGAATGTTTAATTCCGAAACTATTGCCCGCTTGTCTGGTGCAGGCATCGTAATTCTGACGCTGATCCTCGGCACCCTCGGCAGCGGCCTCCTGCTGCTGGAAAATTCACGCTATAACAGCTTGGTCCTCGCTCAGGTTGAGGACGATCTGCAGGATATTGCCCGAGATCTCCAGAGCAAATTCTATGGTCTTGATGTGACGGCAGGACGTCTGGGAACAGCCGCGGCTTCAGATGCGGGCGTTACCGCAGAAATCGCGTCAAACGCAGCTCAAGTCCTCGTGGGGCTCCACCCAAGCATCGCGGGCGTGTCCATTCTGGATAACCAGAACGGAAGCAAGGTGAGCTACGGATTTCAATCGCCGGAAATGATTGTCTACGCAGATATCGCATTGCAGTTCACGGTCTTTCCGTCACCATTCATAAGTGAAACGATCCAAGGCAGCGATGCCTCCAAATTCCAACTTGTTGCCTATCCGATCTACAGAAAAGTTGGCGCCACGACGGGTAGGCTATGGGGTTCGATTCTTGTCGCCTTCCGTGATGATGAGGTCCTGACGGTTCCGACCGGGCAGGAAAGCTACGATGGTAAGTTGCTCGTTGCGTTAAGATCCGTCGATCCATCCTCGGCAAGTCAAACGCTTCTCGGCAGCCGAAGAGCTTTGACGATGGAGCCGGTCAGTAAAACGATTGCTTTGGGATCGAACGAATGGGAACTTCTCGCGGTCCCTTCAAATGGATGGCCTTCTATTTCGGCCTATTTCCTGTTCCTGCTAGCCGTAATCCTTCTGGTCATTTCTCTTGTAACGATCGCCTTGGAATGGGTTCGGCGTCTTTCCCGCGCGAAAGTCCGCGCGCACAAGCTATTGAAAAATGCCGTCGAAGCCATCGATGCAGGATTTGTTCTCTATGACGAACATGATCGCCTGCTCGTCTGTAATTCCCGTTTCGCGGCACCTTTCCAAGAAATCCTCGGCGATATCGGACCGGGAATCCGGTACGAAACCCTTATCCGTATTGCCTCGAAGGGTCGCCGCAATCGGGATTTGGTTTCTGATGAAGAATGGGTCCGGGAACGGCTCGATGCGCACAAGGAAGGTCAGGAGTTCGTCTACATGCGCCCTGACGAAAGCTGGGTGAGCGTTTCTGAAAGCCGCACCGCAGATGGTTTTTCGGTCTCGATCCTGACGGAAGTTACGGCGTTGAAAAATGCCCAGATTGCAGCCGAGGCTGCGAACTCACAAAAGTCGGATTTCCTTAGCAACGTCACACACGAACTCCGTACCCCCCTGACGGTAATCATCGGCTACGCACAGTTTCTTGCAAAAAAAGGCCTCCTTCCGCAGCGAACAGATTTTCTTTCCGAGTTGGAGATCACCGACCAGGAAGAGGGGCTGGGAAAGGCTGGGTTCGCTTATGATCAGGCCGTCGAACTCTACTCGACCAAGATCGAGAAATCGGCCGACCACATGCTCACCCTTGTGAATGACTTGCTGGATTGGGCGGAAGTGGAACGTGGCAAGGTCGACATCGATTTCACGAGTGTCGATGTCGAGGAAGCGGTTCAGTCCATCCTCGATGATCTGACCCCTATGGCAAAGAAAAAGGGGCTGACATTGACCGCAGAGGTGAACGCGGCAACCGCCTTCGCGGATAAAAAACGCCTGCGTCAGGTTCTGTATAACCTCGTCGGCAACGCGACAAAATTCACCACCGAGGGCGGCATAACTATAACTGCCGAAGAGAACAAAGGGCGCGTTTTCTTCAGCGTTGAAGATACAGGTTGCGGCATCGAGCGTGAGGATCTTGAACGCATTTTCGAAAGGTTCCAGCAGGTCGATAACTCGCCGACCCGGGCGCATGGCGGCTTTGGCCTTGGGCTTGCCATCGCTAAGCAGATCGTCGAAGCTCACGGAGGCCGGATGTCAGCAACAAGCGAAGTCGGCAAGGGCAGCCGCTTCCAATTTGACCTCCCGGTTTCCGCCGCGGAAGAGGAAACAGCTGTTCTATCCGTAGCATGACGAAGCTACTCAAAGGCGTTGGTTCGTACTCTTCACGTCGATAGGCATCGCAGGGCACAGACCGGTTCCCAAGCCATAAGCCGTCGTCATTAGTCCCCAGAGCATCGCGGCGAGATTACAGTAGCTCTGGCAGGGTACGAATTACCCCGAGAAATCCTTCAAGCTGCCGGTCCGGATACGATCCGATCACTCGCTGACGGAAGCGATGTAGGCCCAGACATTCTGCGCGTCTTCTTCCTTGTTGAGCTTGAAGATCATCTTGCCTCTGGCCTTGTCGTCTTCAAGGTAGCCTCTCAGGAAACCTGTTGGATCTGCGACATAGGGAATGAAATGCTCCAGATCCCAGTTCAGACCCGCTTCCCCGGCTGCCACCATCGACTCTGAATAGTTGAAGTCTTCGACGCTGCCAGCTTTCCGACCGACCACACCGTATAAATTGGGGCCAACCTTGCCGCCTTTGACCACGGCTTCGCCGCTCGCATCGACGATGGAATGGCACGCCTTGCACTTGTTGAATTCTCTGGCACCTTTTTCCGGGTCTCCGGATGCGTCCTGCGCGAAAGCGGGAACTGCCAAGCTAATGGCTGCCGCCGAAACCAAAAACACGACTCTCATTTGAACCTCCCAAAATGATATCTGTAAACCTAGCGCACCATGTTAGTTGTCAAGTGCATGAAAAAGAGACCTGCGTTTTGTGATCAGGCAACCGCTCGGGCCAGCGCACATTGCTTCCACAGAACCGTAAGCGCTTGCACCAGATGATCGATATCCGCGTCGCTGTGCAGCGGCGATGGCGTAAAGCGCAGGCGCTCCGTTCCTTTGGGGACGGTCGGATAATTGATCGGCTGCACGTAGATGCCGTAATCGTTCATCAGGATATCGGCCAGCATCCGGCATTTGACCGGGTCCTTGATCATCACTGGTATGATGTGGCTGGGGTTGTCGAGATGGGGAATTCCCTGCGCATTGAGCATCGACCGCAGTCTCGCCACGCGGTCACGCTGGATTTTGCGTTCCTCATCAGACTGCTTCAGATGCGCAATGCTCGCCTGAGCCGCGGCCGCGATGGCCGGGGGGAGGGCCGTGGTGAAAATGAAACCCGAGGCGAAAGAGCGGATGAAATCGCACATCGACGCCGATCCGGTGATATAACCGCCCATGCAGCCATAGGCTTTGCCCAGTGTCCCCTCGATCAGGGTAATGCGGTCTGCCAGCCCTTCACGTTCGCTGATGCCACCGCCGCGCGCGCCATAGAGTCCGACCGCGTGAACCTCATCCAGATAGGTCATCGCGCCATGTTTTTCGGCCACTTCGACGATCTCCTGCATCGGGCAGATATCGCCGTCCATTGAATATACCGATTCAAAGGCGACGATCTTGCAGGTATTGGCCGGCAGAGCCGACAGCGCACGGTCTAGGTCTTCCGGATCGTTGTGTTTCCAGATGACCTTGTTGGCGCGGGACTGGCGAATGCCTTCGATCATGCTCGCGTGGTTGAGCGAATCCGACAGTATCACCGCATCGGGCAGGCGGCTGCCCAGCGTCGACAGGGCAGCCCAGTTCGACACATAGCCCGAGGTGAACAGCAGGGCGTCCTGCTTGCCGTGCAGATCGGCCAGCTCCCGCTCCAGCAGCAGGTGATGGTGGTTGGTCCCCGAGATATTGCGCGTCCCGCCCGCGCCGGTGCCGCAACGATCGACGGCCTCTTTCATGGCGTCGCGCACCACCGGATGCTGACCCATCCCAAGATAGTCGTTCGAACACCACACGGTCACCTCGTCGGGCGCATTGTCATCATGGCTCTTCGCACGGGGAAAATGGCCGCAGCGCCGTTCCAGCTCGGCGAAAACGCGGTAATTCCCCTCTTGCTTCAAAGCGTCGAGTTGTGTGTCGAACATGGCATCAAAATCCATGATGCGCCTCCCGTATTGTTTTCTTGGTTTGTGTGGGTTTCGGCGCGGGAAGCATCCAGCGCCAGAGTTTCGCGTCGGGCAAAGGCAGGACCATCAGCCAGTGTTCGACCAGCGCCAGCCCGGTAATCGCCGCAATAAGCGCATAGCCGGTGCGCGCGCCAGCGCTCTCGGCCGCCAGCAGGCGCTCCAGCCAGCAATCGGTAGCAAAGGCGAGCAGCGTCACCGACACCGGGAACAGCCAGTTCATCGGCGCCATGCGGAAATGGCTTGGCAGGTGCGACAGGGCTTCTGGCAGGAACTCCAGATTGATCCGTGGCACGCCGAGATAGAGGTTCAGCTTGGCCGAGATCCGCGCCGCGAAAAGCACGAGGAAGGTCCAGACGCCCACCTGGTTTTCCGCCCCCCATCCAAGGGCCAGCATGGCCAGCGCAAAGCCGAGGATCAACATTTCATGATGGGCGATGGTCCCCCATGCGCGAATGAACCTTTCCCATTCGGGAATGTCTTTCGGGCAGGGATGCAGATTGGGACCGGTGGCAAGCCCGGTCAGAAAGGCAAGCTCGATCCAGCCCCATATCGCCAGCGCCGCAATAAAGCCGCCATAGGCCCCTATGCCGCTCGTGTCCTGCAATGTCGCCGTGAATCCCCAGATTCCAAGCCCAAGGAGGGGCAGGGCGGCCAGAGCGACATTGGCTCCGGCTGTCCCGGCACGCCGCACCACGATCAGGATCGCGCCGGTGGCGAACCACCAGAGAAACAATGCAGACAGTGCGGCGATCCAGGGGTTTTCCATCAGTAAGCAGGCTCCAGACGGGTCGAGGCTGGAACCACATGGCGCTTGACCGGGATCGTATAAAGTCCGGCAAAGGCCATCGCTGCCCGCGCTGAATTCAGCGTGCTCGTCATCCAGCCGCCCAGCCCGCCGCGCCGCTTGCCCTCGGCGATACGGGCATTGGCGCGCTGGAGTTTCTCACAGCCGCGCTGCCATCTCGGGTTGTCGATATCCAATGTGACCGGAAAGATTTGCTTGGTCAGCTCGGAGGTCTTGGTAAACACTTCACGCGCGTACCAGTCGGGATCGACGCCTAGGGCTTCGTGAAAGGCCGGGCGTTGATGGTCGCGCACGTACATCGTGCCGTAGACCGCCGTCAGGAAGAATTTGATCCAGTAGACATTCATCCCCGAGGTCAACTTGGGGTCGCTTTTCATCAGCAGGGCAAAGGCTTCGCCATGGCGGAACTCGTCGTTGCACCACTCCTCGAACCATTTGAAGATCGGGTGAAACCGGTGCTCGGGATGCGCCTGCAGATGCCGGAAAATCGTGATGTAACGCGCGTAGCCGATCTTTTCCGACAAGTAGGTCGCGTAATAGATGAATTTCGGCCGGAAATACGTGTATTTTTTCTTTTGCGTCAGAAAGCCGAGGTTGATCGCCACACCGGCTTCGCGCAGCGCGTCGTTGATGAACCCGGCATGCCGTGCCTCGTCCCGCGCCATAAGCTGGAAAAGCTGGGTGATGTCCTTGTTCGTCCCGCGCCGTTTCATTTCCTTGTAAAGCACGCAGCCTGAAAATTCTGCCGTGCAGGACGAGATCAGAAAATCAATGAATTCCTTGCGCAGCGCCGGCTCCATCCCATCCCAGTCGACATGGTCCCAGTCTTCGTTTTTCTTGAAATGGCCCTTGTTAGGGTCGCTTTTCATTTCGTCTATCAAAGCGTCCCAATCCGCGCGAACAGGCGACACGTCGATTGCGTCCATCTCGTCAAAATCGGTCGTATAGAACCGGGGCGTCAGCAGCGTGTTCTGCATCGCCACATCCGTGGCCGAGGTGCTGTCGATGTCCGACTGAGCCTGCTGAAGCGCCAGCGACTCTTCGGCATTGGTCATGTCGGCGGTGTGCATGGTCTGGATGTTCATAGCGTCACCTCTTCCGAGAACGAGAATTCGCAAAGCTCCATCACTTCGAGATCTCCGGTCCAGCGGGTCCAGAACCGCTCCAGCGCACTGGCGCGCAAAATGACGGCCTCGCGTTCTTCGCTTACGACCTCGCCAAAGGGCGCCATGATCTCCGGGCCCTGTACCTGAACCTCGTCACCCGGATTGACGGTGACGCCGTTGCTGAATCGTACATGCGCGTGCAGGCTTTCGAACCTGTGGCTGATTTCGACGGTACAGGGTGCCCGTTCGACTTCCTTAGTGATCAGTCCCATTTTTGCTTCCCTCTCATCTGTCCAGAAGCCTGGCGAAGGCCCTGGCATTATCCGCGCCAAACCCCATGAGGTCGGCGCTCCAGCCTGTGCTGGGGTCGGTAATGGCAATCCGGCCGGTGTCGCGGCGTACCAGCACGACCGGCCCGTCCGGCGCGGCCCGGTTCTTGATTCTTTCGCGGTTGATGACCCGGGCGACACCGGCGACAAACCCGCCTTCTTCAGGTCCAAGGTCGACCATCAGGCTGCCGTCGGGGTTGAGCACCTGCACCGCGCCGCTGAGATCGTTGAAAGACAGGGTCATTTGGCGTTTCGCGACAATCGCACCTTCGGGCGGGGTGGCGGACAGGGGCACGTCGCTCAACCGGGCATAGGTGACTAGGGCCAGCACACAGACAACCAGCGCGAACATCGCGCGCAGCAGGTAGCGCGGGATTTTCCCGTCTGGGGCGGATCTGCGTTCTGCGCTGGCGTACATGGTCATGATCTCATCTCACTCTGCGGCAATTGCCTGCGGCGCCGGGCGCCGTTCGATCCGGGGTGTCGAGACACGGGTTTCGGCGGCATCGGCCAGCAGCGCGGCGACCTTTTCGGCGTCGGGAATGCAGCGCAGGGCCGGTTGTGTCTGGAAATGCCAGGGCCGGACATGCGGCCAGCAGACGAGGTAACTCAGCCTCGCACTGCCATCAGGCTTCAGCGCGATCGTCCCGGTTCCGTCGCGGCGCAGCGACAGATCGGCTGTCGCGATACGGGTAAAGGGCATGTTCAGCGTGACCGTCAGGGCCGATCCGATCCGCATCGCGACCCGTCGATTGGTAAGCGTGTAAACCGTGGACCGTGCCTGCACAAAGGCGACGATCCAGAGTAGCCCGCAGCTGATCGCGCCAAGGATCAGAAAAGGAATGGCCGCTGCGATGGCCAAATCGAGCGGCATCTGATCGACCACGGTGACAAACCGCCAAAGCGTGAGCGCAACGAAATACCCCGCAACCCAAAGGATATTCAACGCCTCCCGCGCCAGCGCCCAAGTTTCCGGACGCCCCTGCCAAAGGATCGCTTCGCCTTTTGGCGGCAGCTCCGGCAGGCCCTTTATCGGTTCTGCGGCGAAATCGTCATGGCTCATGGCGTCGTCTCCTTGCGTCGGTGTGTCAAAGCTGCGGCTCAAGTCGCTCCGCGCTCGCATACAGAAGACCCCCGGCGTAATAGCCGCTGATCTTGTCTTCCTCGAGCAGCGTCACCTGATTGGGCGCCGTATGTTTGGGAACCGCTTCGAAATGGCTGGAAAATATCGACCGCACAGCGACATGGTTCGATTTCACCTTTGCCATCGGCATCGGCACCAGCCGCGAACCCATCCCGATATTGCCGTCCAGCTCGATTTCGAGATAGCGCACCATCTGCTCCGGCTCGTCGAGCCAGAGGTCCTTGATCCGTCCAACGATCACCCTGTCGCCTGCGACAACCGGCATGCCGCGCGGATCGCGGCCCGCAACGATCTGGTAATGTTCAGAGGCTGCCATCGGCACGATCTTCGGGTGGCCGGCCCCGTCCAGTTCCGGCACGTCACGCCGCATCGCCCATGAGGCAGGCCCCACCCCGTCGATCATTGGATCGCCAAGCGGGACCATCGGAAAACCTTCGCTGACCGCCGTACGGGCCAGCGCCATATCAAGACCGGCGCGTTCGCCCTTTTGGTCGCTTGGGAACGAAACGACCCCGCGCCCATGCGGCAGGATAAAGGTCTTGTCATCCGGTACCGGGAACATGCCTTGGTTCGCCGAAGGCTCGCCGTTTTCGTTTTGCAGCGGATAACCTTCGCGCATGTTCTCGCGCTGAAGGTAGTAGATCAGTAGCGCGAAAAAGATCCAGAAAAGCCAGATCGACAGGCTGGCGAGATCGAAATTGCCAAAGAATGTCTGTGTCATGGAATGATCCTTTCCGGCGTCAAAGATGTCATGTCGGGAAATCGGCAAGGCCGATCCGCGTCGGGGTTGCAGAAGGGGGGGCAGGACGGACCGCGTTGCGCACAAGCGGTCCAAGCGCCGCGAGGGTCACAAAGATCAGTCCGATCTCGATATGGTAGACAAAGGAGTATCCGGTCGAGGCGCTGTTCAGCCCGGCACCCAGATGCCCGGCAAGCGCCTGCGTGTTGATGACATCGCGCAGCGTGCCGCCAATCGCGATCGATAGTCCGGCGGCCGTGGCCTGCGCCGCGCCCCACGCGCCAAGGGCAAGACCACGGCCGGCGACGTCTCCCACCGGCAATGCCATGGCGGCGGTCAGGGTGGCGACCGAAAAGAACCCGCCGCCCAGCCCGATCAGCCCGGCACCGGCAAAGAACAACAGGCCCGACTGCATCGGCGCGGCAAAGATGACCAGCGAAAAGGCAACCAGCCCCACCATCAGCCCCAGCGCGGCAATACGGAACGGATCGCCATCCCGGGCCAGCCTCCGCGCGGCTGCGCAAAATCCGGCCAGCGCGCCGCACGCCCAGACGGCCGTAAGCATGGTCGTCGCTCCGACCGAAAGACCAAGGATCTCGCCGCCGTATGGCTCCAGCAGCACATCCTGCATGTTGAATGCCATGGTGCCGAAAAAGACGACCACAAGCAGGCGCACGACTTGGGCGCGCGCGGCGAAATCGGTCCACGCATCCGCGAATCTTGGGCGCGGCGCGCTGCGTTCGGACCGGCTCATCGGGCGCATGGATTCCTGTTTCCAAAGTGCGATCAGGTTCAGCGCGATGCCAACCACCGCCGCGCCCTGCACTACCCGCACCAGCCGTAGACCCGAGAAGTCGCGAAGCAGCCAGCCGATGATCACCGCCGAAAGGCCCATGCCCACAAGGAACATCACATATAGCAGGGCGACGACGCGCGGCCGGGTTTCGTCGCTTGCCCGGTCGCTTGCCAGCGCCAGCCCGGCGGTCTGCGTCATATGCAGCCCGAGCCCTGTCATCAAGAAGGCCAGCGCGGCCAGCACTTCGCCGGCAAAGGGCACGTCGTGAACCGGGTTGCCGCCAAGGACCAGCAGCGCAAAGGGCATCACCGCCAGCCCGCCCATCTGCCAAAGCGAGCCGAACCAGAGATAGGGAATCCGTTTCCACCCGATCGCGCTGCGATGGGTGTCGCTGCGAAATCCAAGCAAGGCGCGGAACGGCGCGATCAGAACAGGCAGGGCGATCATCACGGCCACCACGCTCGCCATGACGTTCAGCTCTACGATCATAACCCGGTTCAGCGTCCCCAGTAACATGACCGAGGCCATGCCGACCGAAACCTGAAACAGCGAAAGGCGCAGCAACTGTCCCATCGTCAGTCCCGGGCTGGCCGCATCCGCAAAGGGCAGGGCGCTCGGCGACAAAAGGGTCAGGGGGCTGCGCCGGGGTTTCATGAGCGATACTCCAGCGCGTGCGAGATATAAAAGCCCGAGCTTGTCCGTCCCACATCGGTCATGCGTGCGGGTCCGCCAAGTTCGCGCACCAGACGTCCGGGCGAATGCGGCACCATGACGGGCGACCGGTCGGCGCGGGGAAACATCTTGCCGCTGTGCCACATCGCCATCAGCAGCGGCGTACGCGGTGCGACGGTGAAAACCAGCGACTGCGTGCAGCGCGCGCCAAGCCCGGCCACCGCGGCTTTTATATCCTCTGGCCCGTAGTAGATCAGGCTGTCCATTGCCAGCGCGTGATCGAACGTCCCTAGTTCCGCGTCGAGCATATCGCCAACCGCAAAGCGCACGCGGCCCGCCAGTGCCGGGTCTAGCCGTCGCCGGGCGATGTCGATCAGCGAGGGTGAGACATCCGCGGCGACGACATCTGCACCGCGCGCGGCCAGTTCTTCTGTCATCTGACCGGCGCCACAGCCCGCATCCAGTATCCGCGCGCCGTGCAGATCATCCGGTAGCCGCGCCAGCAGACGGGCACGCATCTGGTCACGTCCCCGTCGCACGGTTTCGCGGATGCGGCTGACCTTTGCCGTGCTGGTCAGACGCTCCCATGTGCGGGTCGCGGACTGGTCGAAATAGGTTTCGACCCGGTTGCGTGTCGCCTCGTAGGTCATCAATCGAATCCCAGCAATTCAAAGATTTCGCGGTCGGGCAGCGGTGCAGGTGCCAGCGGCTCGGTCCCGTTCCAGAGCGTTTCCGCCAGACGTATGTATTCCTTCTGGACCGCGACGATGTCCTCGTCGGCGTCCATCTCGAACAGGGTCTTTTTCTTCAGCCGTGAACGGCGGATCGCGTCGAGATCGGGCATATGCGCGATCCTGTTGAACCCGACGGTGCTGCAATAACGGTCCACCTCGTTGGTCTCGCGCGAACGGTTTGCGACGCATCCCGCCAGCCTCACCTTGTAATTGGCCGATTTCGCCTGCACCGCCGCGATGATGCGGTTCATGGCGTATATGCTGTCGAAATCGTTGGCGGTCACGATAACCGCCCGGTCCGCATGTTGCAGGGGCGCGGCAAAGCCGCCGCAGACCACATCGCCCAGCACGTCAAAGATCACCACGTCGGTGTCATCAAGAAGATGGTGCTGCTTCAGCAGCTTGACGGTCTGGCCAACGACATACCCGCCGCAGCCGGTTCCGGCGGGCGGCCCGCCGGCCTCGACGCATTTGACACCGTTGAAACCGTCAAAGACGAAATCCTCGGGGCGCAGCTCTTCGGTGTGGAATTCGACCTCCTTGAGGATGTCGATCACCGTCGGCACGAGCGTACCGGTAAGGGTAAAGGTGCTGTCATGCTTGGGGTCGCACCCGATCTGCAGAACCCGCTTGCCCATCATGGAAAACGCTGCCGACAGGTTGGACGAAGTCGTCGACTTTCCGATCCCGCCCTTGCCATAGACCGAGAATACCTTGGCCCCCTCGATCTTCAGCGCATCGTCCTGATGCACCTGCACCGATCCTTCTCCGTCCAGTCCGCGCAGGGACGGAACGCCTTTGTCGAGCGGGCTCATGAGGGCATCCTTTTCGGCTTGGGGGTCAACAGGGTCATTCTGCGGCAATCCCTTCCATGCGATCTTCCAGAAGGTCGGCGGCGTCCTGAAGCGCGGCAAGCGTGGCGGCATCGGGCTGCCAATAGGCGCGGTCGTTCGCTTCAAGCAGGCGATTGGCCATCCGGGAGCTTGCCACCGGGTTCAAAGCCGACAGCCGCGCGCGCATATCCGCATCCAGCACAAAGGTTTCAGACAGCCGCTGGTAGACCCAAGGTTCCACCTGTCCGGTGGTCGCGGACCAGCCCAGCGTATTTGTCAGATGCGCTTCGATCTGGCGCACCCCTTCCGAGCCGTGGGACAGCAGCGGTTCATAGAATTTCGGGTTCAGCGCCCGCGACCGGGTTTCCAACGCGACCTGCGCCGCCAGCGTTCGAACCTGGCCCGCGCCCCGCGTGTGGTCGCTGATGTAAATGGCGGCCTCTTGTCCACGGGCGCGTTTCACCGCGCGCGATATCCCGCCCAGCGTATCAAAGTAGTGGTCCACTGTGGTGACGCCCAGCTCGATGGATTCGAGGTTCTGATAGGCGACTTCGACATCACGCAGCACCTCGGTAAGCAACGCCGGATTCTGCTGCGCCTTCCCGTTCACGCCATAGGCAAAGCTCTTGCGCGCCTGATAGGCATCGGCCAGTTCGTCCTCATCGCCAAAGGCGGAACTGTCGACCAGCTGGTTCACGTTCGACCCATAGGCACCCTCGGCATTCGAAAACACGCGCAGGGCTGCGACTTCGAGACTGACACCCATACGCTCGGCATAGGCCAGCGCATGGGTGCGCACATAGTTCAGCTCCAGCGGTTCATCGGCCGTCGCCGCCAAAAACGCCGCCTCGGCCAGCAGCCGCGATTGCAGCGGCAGCAGGTCACGGAATATGCCCGATAACGTCATCACCACGTCGATCCGGGGACGGCCAAGTTCGGCCAGTGGGACAAGGTCAGCGCCGCTCAAACGGCCGAAACTGTCGAACCGGGGTGTGGCCCCGATCAGCGCCAGCGCCTGACCGATAGGTCCGCCATCGGATTTGATGTTGTCGCTGCCCCAGAGCACCAGCGCGACCGACCGGGGTAGCCCGTCATGGGTTTCCAGCAAAAGCTGCGCCTGTTTCGCGCCCTCGCGGCAGGCAAAGGCGGTCGGCATCCGGAACGGGTCAAAGGCATGTATATTGCGCCCGGTCGGCAGGATCTCGGGATTGCGGATCAGATCGCCGCCCGGCACCGGCGGGATGAACCGACCCTCCAATGCGCGCATCAGCGCGTCAATTTCGCTGTCACCACCCAGATGGGTTTCGACCACCCGGCGCGTTTCCTCGGGCGCATCCGCCACGAGCTCGAGGTATTCCGCCTTGGCCTCAGCACTCAGTGCTCGTCCAACCACGTGCAACCCATCGGGGATTAGCGCATCCTCGGTTTCCAGCAAGCGCAGCCACAGCACCTGCGGATCGCTTTCCGCCAGATCGACGGCTGCAGCCTGTTCGCGGATCAGGGCCTCCAGCTCAACGCGCTCCACCGCGTCGGGCGAGGTGCCGCGCCATCGGGTCAGGCTGTCCTTCAACTCGGCAAGCCCCTTGTAGAGACCGGCCCTGGCCAGCGGCGGGGTCAGATGGCTGACCGTCACTGCGCCGCTGCGCCGTTTCGCCAAAGTTGCCTCGGACGGGTTGTTCGAGGCATAAAGGTAAACATTCGGAATCTCGCCGATCAGCCGGTCTGGCCAGTCCGTGGCCCCCATCCCCGCCTGTTTGCCTGGCATGAATTCCAGCGCCCCGTGCATCCCGAAATGCAGAAGAACATCGGCCTGGTAGGTATTTCTCAGCCATAGGTAAAAGGCGGCAAAAGCATGGGTCGGGGCAAAGCCGCGCTCGAACAGCAGGCGCATCGGATCGCCCTCGTAGCCGAACGCAGGCTGCACACCGACAAAGACATTGCCGAAATGCTGCCCCAGCACAAAGACGTCACGCCCGTCGGTCTGCACCCGACCCGGCGCGGGACCCCAGACCGCTTCGATCGCCTCAAGATGGGCGGTGCCGCGTACAATGGTCTCGGCGCTGATCCGGTCCGCGACATTGGCCTCCTGACCGTATCGCCCCGCATTACCTTCGAGCACGGCCGACCTTAAATCATCGACGCTTTCGGGCACCTCCACGGTATAGCCCCGCGTGGCCATCGCCCGCAGCGTGTTGTGCAGGGATTCAAAGACGCTCAGATAGGCCGCCGTGCCCGCCGCCCCGGCATTTGGCGGAAAGCCGAACAGCACGATCCCGACCTTTTTCTTCGCCAGTTCGCGCTGCCGCAGCCGCACCATGCGCAGGGTCTTCTCTACAAGGCTGTCGATACGTTCGGGGCAAGGGGCCATCGACTTGGTGCCCGCCCCATTCGTGCAGCGATGCGCACAACCAGCGCATCCGTCAGACCCATGACGCCCGGCAAAGACCGTCGGGTTGATCGCCCCGTCCAACTCGGGCAGGGCAACAAGCATCGTCGTCTCGATCGGACCAAGCCCCTGCGTGCTCTCGGCCCATTGACCCAGCGTCTGGAATTCCAGCGGGTGCGCCGCCAGATAGGGCACATCCAGCGCCCTCAGAATCTCTATTGCGGCGGCGTTGTCGTTGTAGGCCGGCCCGCCGACAAGGCTGAAACCGGTGAGCGACACTAGCGCGTCGATCTGTACGGCACCGGCCTTGCGGAAATAGCTTTCGATGGCCGGTCGCCCATCAAGACCGCCGGCAAAAGCCGGGATCACCCGCAGCCCCGCCGCCTCCATCCGACGAATGACCATGTCATAATGAGCCGTGTCACCGGACAGCACGTAAGAGCGCATCAACAACAGCCCCACGGTGCCTTGGGTTTTTCCAAGCGCGGGCAGATCGCTCGCACAGGTCGTGATGCGCGTCGGAAGATCGGGATGGTAAAGGCCAACCTCCGGGTACTCGACTGGCGCTGCGGCCTCAGCCCCCTGCCATTCGGGCCGGTTTGCATATCTGCCCAGCAGATAGCGCACCATCGCTTCGATATTGTCGTCCGATCCGGCAAGCCAGTACTGCATCACAAGGAACCATGACCGCAGGTCCTGCGCTTTGCCGGGAAGGAACCGTAGGATACGCGGCAGGCGGCGCAGCATCTGCATCTTCTTTGCGCCGCTTTCGGTCGAGGGCGCACTCGATCCGCGCAGCCGTTTGACCAGTTTCATCATCGATGAGGCAGGCTTTGCCATGTCGAGCTGTCCCAGCCGCGTCAGCTTGACGATTTCGGCGTCGGCGATGACGCCGATCATGCCATCGACATGATCGCGCCGCGCTTTGAGGTCGGGCAGGATCTGGCGCACATGTTCTTCGAGGAACAACAGGTTGGCCAGGATCATGTCCGCGCTGGCGATGGCGGCTTTGGCCTTTTGCAGTGTCTCCGGGTTCTCGCCCCATTCCGCCGCCGCATGAACCGTTACCCGTAGTCCCGGAAAGTCCCGCGCAAGGCGCAGGCTTGCCCGCGTCACGGGCCCCGCCGCATGGGAATCCAGCGTGATGATCACCACGTTATAGGCCTTGGCCGTGATGTTGAAATCATCGCGCATAATGGGCCTTTGCTTCGTAAAGAGTCTCGACGCTGATTTCGTGCTGGCCCCGGTCATGGGCAAAAGCCTCGGTGTTGCGCCGCGCCTTGCCGCGCACAAAGAACGGGACCTTTCGCAACTCGGTTTCTGCCTCTGCCAGCCAGATGACCGTTCCCGGATCGGCAACGGCATCAACCGCCACGGTAGTCGGCGCAGATGCGGGGGCTGCATTGCCGCGCGGCACGGCCGGGCTGCCATGATGGCTCGCGCCCGCATCATCGTGAAATTCGAAATCGTCGCGGAACATGTGCAACAGATGTTCCTCAAGCCCCATGACCAGCGGATGCACCCATGTGTCGAAAATGACGTTGGCACCTTCCAGCCCCATCTGTGGCGAATAGCGCGCCGGGAAGTCCTGCACATGCACCGGTGCTGAAATCACGGCGCAGGGAATGCCAAGCCGTTTGCCGATATGTCGCTCCATCTGGGTGCCAAGGATCAACTCCGGCGCGAGATCCGCAATCGCTGCCTCTACGTCGAGATAATCGTCGGTGATCAGCGCCGTCAGTCCGAAATCGCTGGCCAAGCGCCGCACGGCGCGCGCCTGTTCGCGGTTGTAACAGCCGATGCCGACAACCTCGAAACCCATCTCGTCCCGCGCGATACGCGCCGCAGTAACCACATGCGTGCCATCTCCAAAGATAAAGACGCGCTTGCCGGTCAGATAGGTGCTGTCCACGCTGGCCGTGTACCAGGGCTGGCGGAGCCGTTTCGTATCCAGACGCGGGGCCAAACCTGCCAACTCGGCCACCTCGGTCACGAAATCACGGGTTGCGCCGACGCCGATCGGCACGGTCTTGGTAAAGGGCAGGCCAAGCTCGCGCTCCATCCAGCGACAGGCACTCTCGCCGGTTTCCGGGTACATCAGCACGTTGAAATGCGCCGCGCCAAGCCGGGCGATATCGGCGGGCGTCGCGTCCAGCGGGGCGACGACATTCACATCTATGCCCATATCCGACAACAGCCCGGTCAACTCGGTCACGTCATCGCGGTGACGAAACCCAAGCGCGGTCGGCCCGATCAGGTTGCAGCTTACCCATTCCGTCCGATCCACAGGCCGGGCAAGCGCGCGGGTAATCTGGAAGAAGGTCTCATCCGCGCCAAAGTTTTCCTTGCGTTGATAACTTGGCAGGTCCAGCGCGATGACGGGCACCGGAAGCTCCATCGCTTCCGCCATGCCGCCGGGGTCGTCCTGGATAAGCTCAGCCGTACAGGATGCGCCCACGATCATCGCCTGCGGGCGGAATCGGTCATAAGCGTCCTGACAGGCGGTCTTGAAAAGCATTGCGGTATCGGCACCCAGATCGCGCGCCTGAAAGGTCGTGTAGGTGACAGGTGGGCGGTGGTCGCGTCGCTCGATCATCGTGAACAGCAGATCGGCATAGGTGTCGCCCTGCGGTGCGTGCAACACGTAATGCAGCCCCTTCATCGCGGTCGCGACACGCATGGCGCCCACATGGGGCGGGCCTTCATATGTCCAGACGGTCAGCTTCATTCCGCCGCCACCCGCAACATATCGCGTCGCCGCAGAGGCCGCGCGAAAAGGCCTGCCAGATCGCCCGCCTGTTCGTAGAAATGAACCGGGGTAAACACCAGTTCGATGGCCCACTTGGTCGTCAGCCCTTCGGCCTCCAATGGGTTCGCCAGCCCCAACCCGCAGACCGTCAGATCTGCCCGTACAGCGCGCGCCCGATCCAATTGTAAATCGACGTCCTGCCCTTCGGATAGAACCGGCCCCTCGTCGATCATCTCAAGATCAGGTTCGACAAGCTGTCGATGGATATAAGGCGCGCCGATTTCCACGGCGCGCATCCCGCATTCCGTGGTCAGAAACCGGGCCAGCGGGATCTCAAGCTGGCTGTCCGGGAAAAAGAACACCGAACGGTCGCGCAACACTTCAGACGCCCGCGCCACGGCACTGCGCGCCCGGGCGCGCGGCGCCTCAGTGACACGCTCGAAAACGGCATCCGACACATCGAATTCATCCGCAATCGCACGCAACCACGCCGTCGTGCCGATCTCGCCAAAGGGGAAGGGCGCCGGGATATGGCGTGCGCCCCGACGCTCAAGTGCGGCGCAGGTTTCGCCCAGAAACGGCTGCGTCATGGCAAAGACCGTTTTCGGACCCACGCCCACCGGATCGTCCGCGCGCATCGACGGCAGCACCGTGACCGGGCCGATCCCAAGCTGGTCCAGCAGGCTCAGCGCCTGATCCTGTACCACGTCGGGCAGCGCGCCCACCATAAGCAACTGCCGGTCATCAATTTCGGCCAGATCCGGCACCATCGCCGCAAGACAGGCATCCTCGCCTTCGGTAAACGTCGTCTCAATACCCGACCCGGAGAAATTGAGCACGCGCACTTGCGGCGCGTATTTCCTGCTAAGCCTTTCGGCGGCCTTCGAAAGATCCAGCTTGATCACTTCCGATGGGCAGGACCCGACAAGAAACAGCCGCCGGATATCACGGCGCCGCGACAAAAGACGTTCGACCTCGCGGTCGATCTCTTCCTGCGCATCTGCCATCCCGGCAAGATCGGTTTCTTCGAGCACCGCCGTACCGAAACGCGGTTCGGCAAAAATCATTACCCCCGCGGCGCTTTGCAAAAGATGCGCGCAGGTGCGGGAGCCGACCACAAGAAAGAAGGCATCCTGCATTTTCCGGTGCAGCCAGATGATCGAGGTGAGACCGCAGAACACTTCGCGCTGGCCCCGCTGGCGCAGCACCGGCATTTCCGCACAACCGAGGGCGCGCCCGGTCATTCTGTCACCCGGTCTTCAAGCCGCGCAATGCGGAGCTTCCAGACGAACTGACCCGCGTTGATTACGTAGGCAAGATAGGCGACCAGTGCTAGCGCCATCAGCCCTTCGGGAGGCAGCGACCCGGCCCAGAGCGCGTAGAGATAAGCGCTGTGCAAAGAGATAACGGCGAATGAAAACACATCTTCCCAGAAAAAGGCCCGCGCAAAAAGGTACTGGCCGAAAACGACCTTTTCCCAGATGGCGCCGGTGATCATGATCAGGAACAGCACGCCGGTTTTCACCACGATGGACAGCGTAGCCAGCGGATATCCTTCGCCGGTCAGCAGGTAGCGCAGCACCAGAATGACCGAGATCAGGAACACCGCGAATTGCAGGGGCGCCAGAATGCCCTGAACCAGCGTCCAGCGGGAGGCGTCGCGCCTCTTACGCTGAACTGGCGTATACAGGGGGCCTGGAAGTGCATCGTGGCGTCGGGACATATCCGATTCCTCACTTGCTTGTGAGAAAATCTAACGGGCGTTTCGGATAAGTGTCAACCAAAACTTACACATTTAACCTGACACTCGACTAACGGTGGGACCGATTCCTTCTTTCAGAGCCAGTGAATAAAGGAGTTTAGACCCATAAGTTTATTTGCGCCCCTTGAATATCCTTACAAATTTCCGGTTCTGTCTAATCTCTTTGACATTTTACAGCCTCTGGATGAAACTTGAGAGGCGTTTGGAGGAAATTTTGGCCCTATCGCCGTGCTCGTCGCCGTGTTGGGTCGGGGAGGCGCGTCAATGCCAATACCTAAGAGGGACAATGGGCTGAAAGGAGTCGCAGCCAAAAACGTCGACGCATTAGCGCGCCGCGTCATATCAGAACTCCGCAACAAACCACCGAAAGAATTCCGCGAAAGAGTCACCGATGCGACCGACTGGTTGGTTCGAACCGCCATGTCCAAGGACATCTTTATTCTGGAAGAAGCGCGAAACGCGCTGTTATCCCGCGATCTCAGCCCGGCAGACATCATCGATTACTGTATTTCCGATGCAGCCCGCGAAATGGGCCGGCAGTGGGAAGAGGACGAGGCCAGCTTTGCGGCGGTCTCGCTGGGATCGGCCCGGTTGCACGGGCTATGCAAGCTCCTTTCGGCGGACTGGCATCACAGCAGCAACCTTACTCCGATGGCATCTGTTTTGATCGCCGTTTGCGACAGGGAAGATCACCTGATCGGTCCCGTCGTGCTTGCCGACAAGATAAGGCGCTCGGGCTATTCGGTTCATCTGATGGCCCCTGCATTGCCCGAAAAGATCGTCAGCAAGCTGACGTCAGAGCCTTTTGAAACCGTGCTGATATCGTGCAGCGGGTCCGTCGCATTGGACAATGTGGTGAAAACCGTGCAGGTCATGCGTTCCAGGCTTGCAAAAACCCCACGTATTGTCCTTGGTGGTCCGATCATTCAATGCGAAGAGGACCTTATGGCAAAGACCGGCGTTGATCTGGTGACCGCCGACTATAATATCGCTCTGGCGTCGACCGACTTCGACATGAATGAAAGAGTAATGGACCGTAAATGAATTCTGACCAGCGGAACGTGATGGAAGATTTCTCTATTCCCGGTATCGACAGTGAATACCTGCCCACGGTCCTTGCCTCGGCATCCGACATCGCGCTGGTCGTTTCCCATGACGGTGAGGTCATCTCAGTTCTCAGTGAAGAGCAAAGCAGCCGGTACGGAAATCTCGATCACTGGAAAGGAAGACCGCTGAGCGAATTCCTGACGATCGAGAGCCGGCCGAAACTCCAGTCGGTGCTCGACAGGTTTGCCAAAGGTCATGACAAGTCGATCACGGCCGAGCTCAATCACCGCGACAATGCCACCTGGCAGTTCCCGATCCGCTACCACGTCCACAAGGTAAGCCGCGAAGGCACGCTGTTGATGATCGGTCGCGATCTCCAGCAGGTCGCAGAGGCCCAGCAGCAATTGGTTCAGGCCCAGATTTCACTCGAGCGCGGCTACGAGGAACGGCGAGAATTCGATGCCCGCTACCGCATGGTGATGGCCTCAACGCGCGAAGCCTTCGTTCTTGTGAATGTGAACGACGGGCGGGTGCGCGATCTCAACGATGCCGCCGCCAATCTCCTCGGTTCCGGCGTCGAAGAGCTGAAGGGGTCGGCTTTCGCACAGGAATTCAAGGATCGCCGCCGAACTGAATTTACCGAAAGCCTGCTCAGCATCGCGATGTCCGAACAGCCCGCCGATCTGTCGGTCATGACCCGCGCGAGCCGACGATTTGTTTCCATCGTGCCCAACCTGTTCCGCGCCGCGGGCGAGCGTTACCTTCTGTGTAGGCTTGATGCCGAAGATACGGAGCACCTCGTCGATGACCGGCTCAGCCTGAACCTCAACGCCCTGTTCCGTGACGGAAAGGACGCCATCGTCTTCACGGATACCAAGGGCGTGATCGAATCCGCGAACGAAGCCTTTGTCGACATGATCGATTTCGGCAATGCTTCCGACGTCAAGGGCCGCAGCATCGCCGACTACCTGTCACGCGGGCAGATCGACATGACGATCCTGCTCGAAAACGCTGCGCGCTCGGGCCACATGCGCGTCTATTCCACGCGTCTCAAGAACGAACTCGGCGGCTGGACGGCTGTCGAGATCTCGGTTTCCTATCTGAACCTGCGGGCGCGACCCTCGCTGGCCTTCCTCGTGCGCGACGCCAGCCGTGTCGAAGCCATGCGTACCACGCTCAACCCCCAGTCCGAAGAGGCGGTGCATCAGAACGTGGTCGAACTGGTCGGCTCGGCCAAGCTCAAGGACATCGTGGCCGAAACCAACGATGTCGTCGAAAAGCTCTGCATCGAAACCGCCATTGAACTGACCCGGAACAATCGCGCCGCCGCCGCTGAAATGCTCGGCCTTTCGCGCCAGAGCCTTTATGTAAAGCTTCGGAAATACGGGCTGCACGACAGCGAATCCGACAGCTGACCCCCGGTCGCAGCGTCGGCCATCCTTTTCCTTGCAACGACTCGACATGTAAATCAAGATAGACACATGAGTGTCATCTTGGATTCACATCCCCGGTCTTTTCCCGAGCCCGCCGCGGCGCTGCAGCTGATCAAGCCGATCACCTGGTTCCCGCCGATGTGGGCCTATCTATGTGGAGTCGTGTCCTCCGGAGAAACACCGCAAGGCCGCTGGACGCTGGTAGTTCTCGGCATCGTGCTCGCCGGTCCCGTCGTTTGCGGAATGAGCCAGGCCGCGAATGACTGGTGCGACCGGTTCGTCGATGCGATCAACGAACCCAATCGCCCCATTCCCTCGGGCCGCATACCGGGGCGCTGGGGTCTTTGGATCGCGCTGGCGATGACGGTTCTGTCGCTTCTGCTTGCCATCCCGCTCGGCCCCTGGGGGTTCGCCGCAACCGTCTTGGCCGTTCTGGCGGCCTGGGCCTATTCGGCGGAACCGATCCGGGTCAAACGCTCGGGCCTCTGGGGTCCGGGGCTTGTGGGCCTGTGCTACGAAGGCCTGCCATGGTTTACCGGAGCGGCGGTCCTGTCCGCAGGCTTGCCGGAAACGCCGGTGATCCTGATGGCGCTGCTCTATGCAATAGGCGCGCATGGCATCATGACGCTCAACGATTTCAAGGCGCTTGAGGGCGACAGCCGCATGGGCGTCAACTCGCTTCCGGTCACCATGGGCCCGGAGCGCGCGGCCCGGCTGGCCTGCTGGGTGATGGCGCTGCCGCAGGTTCTGGTCATCGCGCTCTTGTTTACGTGGGACAGGCCGCTGCACGCCGCCGCCATTCTCGCTGTACTGATCGGCCAGCTTGCAGCGATGCGTGTGCTTTTGCGCGACCCGCGCGCCAAGGCGCCTTGGTACAATGGGGTCGGCGTGACACTTTACGTATCGGGCATGCTGATCTCCGCCTTTGCCATCCGAACGCTCGAGGTCTTGCCATGACACTCAGTTGGTTTTCCATCATCCGGCTGGGTTTGGTACAGATGTGCCTCGGTGCGATATTCGTGCTGACAACCTCGACTCTGAACCGGCTCATGGTCGTGGAACTCGCTTTGCCCGCCGTGCTGCCCGCCCTGCTGGTGGCGCTGCATTACGGCATTCAGATCACCCGGCCTCAATGGGGTTATCGTTCCGACACCGGCGGTCGCCGCACGGCATGGATCATTGGCGGCATGGTCGCCTTGGCGCTCGGCGGTTTCGGGGCGGCTCTCGGAGTTGTTCTCTTTGCAAGCAGCTATGCCGCCGGTCTCGCGCTCTCCGTTGTTTCCTATGCGCTGATCGGCCTTGGCGTGGGGGCCTCCGGCACCTCGCTTCTGGCGCTGCTCGCGACCGCCACAAAGCCCGAACGCCGCGCCGCCGCCGCCACTATCACATGGCTGATGATGATCGCGGGCATTGCCGTGACGGCGGCCACCGTGGGGGGGGTTCTTCATCCCTATAGTCCGGGCTTGCTGCTCCGGATCGTGGCCATCGTCACCCTTGGCGCGGTGGCGCTGACCACTGTCGCTGTCTGGCGTGTCGAGCACGGCCTGATCCGCCAGCCGCAGCCCGAACCGGTGCCCTTTCTTATCGCGCTACGCGAAATCTGGGCCGAACCCGAGGCCCGCCATTTCACCATCTTCGTTTTCCTCTCGATGGTCGCCTATTTCATGCAGGAACTGATCCTGGAACCTTACGCAGGTCTGGTCTTTGCCTATACGCCCGGCCAGTCTACGCAGCTGTCGGGCGCGCAGAATGGCGGCGTTTTCCTTGGCATGCTGACGGTCGGCATCGCGGTGACCGGATTGCGGATCGGATCGCTGCGTGGCTGGGTCGTCGCGGGCTGTATCGGCTCTGCCGCCAGCCTCGTTGCGATCACCCTTCTCGGGCAAATCGGGCAGGGCGCGCCCCTGGTGCCTGCCGTCGTCACGCTCGGTTTCTTCAACGGCATGTTCGCGGTCGCCGCCATCGGCGCGATGATGGCTCTGGCGGGGCGCGGGCGCGAAACGCGTGAAGGCACGAGGATGGGGCTCTGGGGCGGGGCGCAGGCCATCGCTGCCGGTTTTGGCGGTCTCGCCGGGGCTGCCGCCGTGGACATCCTGCGCCACACCACCCTTGGTGACGCAGAATCCTTCGGGCTCGTCTTTGTCGGCGAAGCCCTTCTGTTCACGGCCGCCGCGCTTTTGGCGGTCCAGATCATGAAACCTCACCCCGGCGCAGCCGGCCTGATACCGGGAGAATAGCCATGTATGATGTCGTCGTGATCGGCGGGGGGCCAAGCGGTGCCACCGCCGCCGAGGATCTGGCCCGCTCGGGCCACAAGGTCGCGATGCTCGACCGCGCCGGGCGCATCAAGCCCTGCGGCGGCGCGATCCCGCCGCGCCTGATCGCCGATTTCGCCATTCCCGAGGATCAGCTCGTGGCGCATATCACCATGGCGCGAATGATCTCGCCCACCCAGCGCAGCGTCGACATGGCCATTGAAAACGGCTTTATCGGTATGGTGGACCGCGAGCATTTCGACGAATTCCTGCGCGACCGCGCGGCAGGGGCCGGGGCAACGCGGCTCACCGGCACTTTCGTCAAGGTTGACCGTAACGGGCCGAACCCAAGCATTGTCTATCGCGAAAAGGCAAGCGGTGAACTGCACAGCATTCCCACCCGCCTGATCATCGGCGCGGATGGCGCGCGGTCTGCCGTGGCCCGTGCCGAGGTGCCCGGAGGCAGCACTATCCCCTATGTCATCGCCTATCATGAGATCATCGAGGCGCCGCAAATCGGCGCAGGTTACGATCCTGTCCGCTGCGACGTGGTCTACGACGGCGACATCTCGCCCGACTTCTACGGCTGGGTGTTTCCACATGGCAAGCAGGCCAGCGTCGGCATGGGGACGGGCCTCTCGGGCTTCGACCTCAAAGCCGCAACAGCCGCCCTGCGCAAAGCCTCCGGTCTCAGCGAATGCCGCACGATCCGCCGCGAAGGTGCGCCGATTCCGCTCAGACCGCTCGACCGCTGGGACAACGGCAAGGATACCGTCTTGGCCGGCGACGCGGCGGGCGTCGTCGCCCCCAGCTCCGGCGAAGGGATTTACTATGCGATGTTCGGGGGGCGCGTCGCGGCCAGCGCCGCCGCCGCTTGCCTGACGACCGGGCGGACCAGCGATCTGAAACTCGCCCGGCGACTGTTCATGCGCGAACACAAGACGGTGTTCCGCGTACTGGCCTCGATGCAGAACGCCTATTACCGCTCGAACGACCGGCGAGAGCGTTTCGTCTCGCTCTGTCACGACGTGGATGTGCAGCGCCTGACATTCGAGGCTTATATGAACAAGGCCATCGTCCGGTCCCGCCCCATGGCGCATGTCCGGATCGGGCTCAAGAACCTTGCGCATCTGACAGGCATCGTCAGACCCGATTACGTCTGAGCGCCGAATTTCCCGTTTCTAAAAAACCTTTCCGGGCCGCAGCCCGCCTGTGCGCGGTAGTAACAGCCTGTGTTATGCTCATGGCGAAGGGCAGTTGCCGATGGCTTATTGGTGGGTTTGACCCCGTTAAAAAACGTGGCACATGGGCTGATGCGCACTTGAGAGTGGTGACGGCGCGATAGCGGCGATCCCGGTTAGGAAGATGACGAACGTGCATGGCCCACGCCCTTCGCCTTGAACGGAGGACATGCCAGGACGAAGCCCAAGACCCGCGACCACCCGGACCTGAAGATGGTCAACCCCAATGCGGCCGCCATCGACATCGGCTCGACGATGCATATGGCTGCGGTCAATCCTTCCACCTGTGACATGCCGGTGCGCGCCATCGGAACATTCACTCAGGATCTTCACGACCTTGCCGACTGGTTCCAGTCATGCGGCGTCACCAGCGTGGCGATGGAGTCGGCGGGCGTCTACTGGATCCCGGCTTTCGAGATCCTCGAGGCCCGGGGCTTCGAAGTGATTCTGGTGAACGCCCGTTACGCCAAGAACGTGCCCGGCCGCAAAACCGATGTCAGCGATGCGGGGTGGCTGCGGCAGTTGCATTCCTACGGCCT
>NZ_JAIMIC010000012.1 GCF_019966545.1 Heliomarina baculiformis
TAATGCCACTTAGAAGACGGCGATCATCAACTCGGGGCTTGCCATGAGACTTCAGAAAGTAAGGGTCTAGACCTCCCTTCTGTGCAGCGCTCAAACAGAAAAGATCACATGGTCACCACTCGTTTTCGAACGGTGAACCATGCACGCCCAACCAATCCAATGAGGCCTAAAACTAAGAGATTTAGCTACCGCCGCTTTGATGGCTTCAACAGGGTAGTTAGGTTGAAGTAGTCCAAAAACATGATCTATTCCAATTGCACTAGGTACACCGGATCGTGCTTCGGCGACTTCATTCAATAGTTTCGCTGCACTCGCATTTACTAAAGTTCGCCGCCCACCCTCTTCATTGACCTTAGCGTGGTCTAGTTTTGGTGCGTCTATTTACATTGGCTTCTGGCTGCTTCAGGCGCCAACTTGGTCAAGGCAATAAAATCCTTCTGAACCAAACATCTGTGTTGCCACTGCAATTCCGTGTGCAAATTGCACCAAGGTGTGAATTTGAGAGCAATCGAAGGTTGGAGGCGACTAGCTTGGCCCTGAAGGTCGAATAGTTCTCAACAGTCATGAAACGAGAAACCATGGAGCCACTAATTGTTCGTAGGTTAACTATTTTTTGATCTGTGGATGTAGTCTGGATTTCAGAACGGTGCGCTGGCTGCAATTCTCGCCCATACGGAGAAGCAAACTTCGCTCACAGGTTCTTAAGGTATCGAAAGTAAGGGATATTTCTTGGTATCTACCATCTTCCAATTGTTTATCCATAAGTCGAACGTGCCGGTTTAGATACAAAGATTTCGGGCTAAAGTATTAAAAAAAAGGGGATTCATCCGTAGATCTTAAGCCAATGTGCGACGAGCAAGTGTTTAAAGGAATTCTAAGTTCGCGCACCGGAAAAAGTGTGCGGAATTTGTTTCTTAGATTAATTGTAGCTATATCAACATCTTATGTTGATCTAGAGAGGTTCGTGTTTTGAGGCCACGAAACGCCGCCGCACACCCTCGGCGTTCAATTGCTAAATCCCAAAGAAATTAGTCAGCATATCGGTCGTAGGTATCTGATTTGTCTCATAAATTTGGTGCCCCCACACGGACTCGAACCGCGGACCTACTGATTACAAATCAGTTGCTCTACCAGCTGAGCTATAGGGGCTGCCGTGACACGAATTGTCTCGACAAAGCGTAACACGCTTTTTCCTTTTCCCGCCTGTGCAGCAAAGGTTCAGGTGCAGGCCGTTTAGCAGGGGTTCTTAGCTCGGACAAGGGCAATTGCTGCAGAATCCGTAGGTAGAGTGCCACGCCGCGTCGACGAGGGAGAGATGGTTGCGTGGGACGTTTGAACGCCTGTTCCAGCGATAAATTTAGCGGCTGACCAGGACGCAGGTAACTCTGATCTGGTTTCTCAAAAAGGACCGTTTGCAGACTTTGGAAACTGAAGCGGCTTTTGCCTATCGATCAGCAAGTGCGCGGGCAAGATATAGCGGCGGCATGAAGATTCGGCGGATCGATGCGAGCGGGAAGGTTGCGAGAGGTTGCTTCATCGCGTCCGGATAACGATCTCTTCCTTGGATCAGTTCAGAAAGAAGCATACCGGAATAACTGCCCATGGCGACGCCGTTGCCATGATAGGCCATACCCGCGTATAGACCAGGATGCCCGGGAACCTGACCGACAAAGGGAAGCCTGTTTCTGGCGATGCAAACCATGCCGGACCAGCTGTGTGGCGATTCCACATTACGCCAAGCCGGGAACATCTGTTCGAAATCGCGGCGATTATTGGCCCGGGCCCGCTGCTCTGCCTGGGGCGACGATTGCAAACCTCCTCTCATGCCGAAGAGAAAGCGCCTGTCTGGCATCAGCCGGAAATAGTGCAGAAGGTTCCGCGTATCGTAGCTCGCCTGCTCACTGGTCCATCCTTGCGCGTCCAGTTCTTCTTGCGTGAGCGCTCGCGTCACCAGCACGTTTGATTGCGCAGGCATGTAGCGCCCGCGCAGCCAGTCAGGGATATCTTCGCTCGAGTATCCGTTCGTGGCGATAATCACCCTTCGTGCATTCACCGTGCCGGAAGGAATGGTAAGCTGAAAGGTCTCCGACAATCGCTTGATATCGGAGATAGGTGCATTGCGAAACAGTCTCGCGCCTTTATTCCCGGCAGCTTCGGCGATACCGAAAAGGTACTTCCTTGGATTCAGCCCAAAGCCGATCGGCAATGTCAGGGCTCCGTGGAAAGGCCCGCCAAGCCCATGCGCGGCCAGATCCTTTTTTTCGATCAGGATCGGCTCAACGCCGGATGCGGAAATCGCCTCGGCCGATTTCCGCAAATCCTCCATGTCCTTTGGGCGGTGAGCAAGTTTAGTTTCACCGTTGGAATGCCGGTCAACGTCCATATCGAAGCGGTCGATCAGGTCCTCGGCAAAACTGACTGCATCTTGCTCGGCCTGCCAGTATTCGCTCGCAGCATTGGATCCAATCCGTCTGCTAAGGGCCTTTTCGGTAATCATCGACCCGCCCAGACAACAGAAACCGCCATTGCGACCTGATGCCCCCCATCCCGGATAATGGGCTTCCAGAAGAGCAACTGAAATCCCCGCCTCGGCAAGGTGCAGCGCTGCGGAGACACCGGTGAATCCACCGCCAATGATGGCAACATCGGTATTTAGGTCGCCCTCAAGCTGCGGCCATTCAGGCGCTTCGATGGTCTCGTCCCACCAGCATCCCGACCGCGGGCCGCTTCCATAGGCATAGTCTGAATAGATGCGTTTCATCAGCTTCGCGCAGCCATAAATTCTTCCTCGCGCTCCCGCACCAATTTGCGCTTGGATAATAGAGAGGCCGTGATCACTCCAACGGTTACGATTGCTATCATAATGGTCGACAGAGCGTTAATTTCGGGACTGACCCCAAGCCGCACGGCAGAGAAAATCTTGATCGGAAGCGTCGTTGCCGAAGGACCGGTTGCGAACGAAGCAATAACCAGATCGTCAAGCGACAGGGTAAAAGCCAGCAACCATCCCGAAATGACTGCCGGGGCGATGATCGGCAGAGTGACAAGCCGAAACGCCTGTGCAGACGAACATCCAAGGTCAAGCGCTGCTTCCTCGAGCGACTTGTCGAATGTTGCAAGCCGCGACGACACGACAACCGAGACGTAGCACATCGAGAATGTCGTATGAGCAAGAACGATGGTCAGCACGCCCCGCTCCAGTCCGATCCCGATGAAGAGCAGCAGTAGTGACAAACCGGTAATGACCTCGGGCATGACCAGTGGCGCGTAGATCATTCCCGAGAACAGCGTACGTCCGAAAAAACGCCCGGAACGGATCAGTACGTAAGCTGCCGCTGTACCAAGGATCGTGGCAAGGGTGGATGAAAAGACGGCCACGCGCAGTGTCACCCATGCGGCATCGAGAAAGGCTTCGTTGGCAAGCAACTCGCCGTACCATTTTGTCGAGAAACCGGCCCAAACGGTGACAAGCTTGGATTCGTTGAAACTGAAGATGATCAGAATGATCATCGGGATATAAAGAAACGCGAACCCGATGGTGAGTGATACCGCGTTAAACCAGCTGAACCTGCTCATTAATCGGCCTCCGATGCACGTTGCTGGTTACGCTGGAAAAGCACGATTGGGATGATCAGGATCAGCAGCAATACCACTGCAACGGCAGAGGCCACGGGCCAGTCGCGGTTCGAGAAGAACTCTTCCCACAGAACTTTGCCGATCATCAATGTCCCTGAGCCGCCGAGCAGCGAGGGGATAACGAATTCGCCCAAAGCCGGGATGAACACAAGGAAGCATCCAGCTATGATACCGTTGCGCGACATCGGTATCGTCACAAGCCAGAAGGCGCTCAGCCGGGAACAACCAAGATCTTCGGCAGCCTCGATCAATGACCCATCAAGCCGGTCGAGGGCTGCATATATTGGCAGAACCATGAACGGCAGATAGGTATAGACGATCCCGATATACACCGCCGTGGTGGTGTTCAGGATCGTCAGTGGCGTCGAAATGATGCCGGTCCATAGCAGGAACTGGTTCAGGAAACCTTCCTGGCTGAGGATGCCCATCCACGCGTAAACGCGGATAAGGAAAGAAGTCCAGAACGGCAGGATGATCAGCATCATGAGCGTCGGGCGCCATTCTTCTGATGCGCGGGCCATTCCGTAGGCGACTGGATATCCGATCATCAGTGTCAGGACGGTCGAGACCAAAGCGATGAAAAGGCTCGAGAGATACGCTTTCCAGTACAGGCTGTCCTGCGTCAGAAAGACGAAGTTTTCGAAATCCAGTTCGGCCAGAAACGCGCCGATGCCTTCATCCCAGCTGAACTGGGGAGAATACGGCGGGATGGAAAGGGCAACGTCCGACAGCGAGATCTTAACGACGATGAGGAACGGCACCAGGAACAGTGCAAGCAGCCAGGCATAGGGCAGGGCGATCAGGGCAAACCGACGCATCAGGATGCTCCTCGTTTCATCGTGCCAGCATCACGCCAGCAGTCGCAGTCCATGACAGCCAGACCTGATCTTCCCAGGTGAAAGAACGGCGTGCGATGCGGCGAGTGTTGGCTGTCTGAGCCTTGATAATCGTGCCGTTCGGCAATTCGACATGATAGGTCGAGAGGTTGCCAAGATAGGCGATGTCGTGGATCTTTCCTTGAACGCAATTATCCGCAGCCTCGGGCCTGTCCGCCGTGATCGTGATCTTTTCGGGGCGGATCGCCATATAGCAGGTTTGTCCGTTGTCGAACTTTGCCGAGGTCGCAGCATGGAGCGCTTGCTGACCCTCTGCCCAGTCGATTTCGTACTGTCCTTCTTCAAGGAACCGGGAACGGCCTTCGATGATGTTCACGTCACCGATGAAGTCCGCGACATAGACGGAATTGGGTGTCTCATAAATGCGATCGGGGGTTGCGACCTGCATCAGCTTGCCTTCGTCCATGACGGCGACCCGGCTGGCGACGGTCATCGCCTCTTCCTGGTCGTGCGTCACGATGACAAACGTGGTCCCGGTCTTCTCCTGAATGTCCATCAGTTCGAACTGGGTATCCTGACGCAGTTTTGCGTCCAAAGCGCCGAGCGGTTCGTCAAGCAACAGAAGTGTTGGCGCTTTAGCCAGTGATCGGGCAAGCGCAACGCGTTGCCGCTGACCGCCGGAAATCTGGTGCGGTTTCCGTTTGGCAAACCGCTCAAGTCGCGTAAGGCGCAACATTTCATGTACGCGTGTCGCGATGGTTTCCTTGTCCTTGCCTTCGCGCTTCAGACCAAATGCGATGTTTTCCCAGATGGTCAGATGCGGAAAAAGCGCATAGGACTGGAACATCATGTTCACGGCGCGCTTGTTCGGGGGCACGGGTACGATATTTCTTCCAGAAAGCTCAATCTGGCCGGATGATGGATTCTCGAACCCGGCAAGCATGCGCATCATCGTCGTCTTGCCGCAGCCCGAAGGGCCGAGCAAAGCAAAGAATTCCCGCTCGTAGATATCGAGCGACAAGTTGTCGATGGCGGTAAAGCTACCGAATTTCTTTGTGACGTTTTGAAACCGGATTAGTGGTTTCTGTTCCGGGTCTTCCCATGGGGCGAATACGGTCGAATTCAAAAGCCGTCCCTCGTTTTTGATTGTCGGGGCAGACCACTGTAAACCTGCCCCGAAGCCCGGTATCAGGTGCCGGATTTTACCTTGGTCCACAGGCGCGTCACGACACGCTGCACTTTGGCACCGTAAGGTGTCGTGGTGTACAGGTTTTCCAGCGTCGCCTCATCCGGGTAGATCGCCGGATCGCCGATCACATCCCCTTCGAGAAATTCCTGCGATGCTTTGTTGCCGTTCGCATAGTATACGTAGTTCGACGCTGCGGCCATGTTCTGCGCGTCCATGATAAAGTTCAAAAAGGTATGCGCGGCTTCCGGATTGGGCGCATCCACCGGAATCGCCATCTGGTCGAACCACATCAGGGCGCCTTCACTTGGCGCATTATAGGCAATTTCGACACCGTTATCGGCTTCCGCTGCACGGTCGCGCGCCTGAAGGATGTCACCGGACCATCCGAAGGCGACACAGATATCACCATTGGCAAGCGCGTTAATGTATTCAGAGTTGTGGAATTTCTGAACATAGGGGCGAACAGCGGCAAAGACCTCTTCGGTTTTCGCGATGGTGTCCGGGTCTTGGCTGTCGGGGTCTTCGCCGATGTACTTCAGCGCAGCCGGGATCATTTCGGTTGGCGCGTCAAGGAAATGGACACCACATTCGGCCAGTTTTTCCATGTTGGCCGGATCGAAGATCAATTCAAGCGAGCCCATCGGGGCGTCCTCGCCGAGAATCTCGGCCACTTTGCCTACATTGACGCCAATTCCCGTGGTGCCCCACATGTAGTTGATGGAATATTCGTTGCCCGGGTCATATTGCTCGGTACGCTTGGCCACCACGTCCCACATGTTTTCGATGTTGGGCAGCTTGGACATGTCCAGCTTCTGAAATGCTCCGGCGCTGATTTGGCGCTGCAGGAATGTACCGGACGGAACGACGACATCATAACCCGATCCGCCTGCCAGCATCTTGGTCTCGAGAACCTCGTTGCTGTCGAAAACGTCATAAATCAGATCAATGCCTGTTTCCTGCTCGAATTTCTCAAGGAGGGACTCGTCGATATAGTCAGACCAGTTATAAACGCGAACCTCATCGGCCGACGCCATCGCGCTGGTCAAAGCAAGCAGCGAAGCCATTGTCAAAGTGTGCAGTCTCATGAGTATCTCCCTAGGCGCCCCGGGTTGTTCCCGGTGGCTTGGAT
The DNA here is from genome assembly GCF_019966545.1 of Heliomarina baculiformis. GTDB lineage: Bacteria > Pseudomonadota > Alphaproteobacteria > Rhodobacterales > Rhodobacteraceae > Heliomarina > Heliomarina baculiformis. Next base: position 6,791 of record NZ_JAIMIC010000012.1, read on the forward strand.
TTGATCAAGTTTTGCCCTTCCTGGCAATGTCCGATATGTTTCCACGGGGGCAGAGACAGCGCAAGGGACGTTGTTTGATCGATGTTTGATCGGAGCAGGGCGGGAATGAAGTTGGTGAAAAATACGGCAGATCAGGCAGGTGTACCAATCCGATCACTGCCCGTGCATGAGCAGGTTTATCAGGATCTTCGGTCACGGATCCTTTTCGGAGAAACCGCGCCGGGGCAGGCGGTCACCATTCAGGGGCTCGCCGATGCGCTGGGCGCTGGCATGACACCCGTGCGCGAAGCAATCCGCCGACTGATCTCTGACGGCGCCCTACTATTTCAGGGCAACCGTCGCGTCATCGTTCCGACCTTGGACATCGCAGCCTTGGAACAGCTTGTATTCATAAGGAAATCAATAGAATCCGAGCTTGCTCGCAGAGCGGCCAGACATGTCGGTCCAGAATTCGTGGACCGGCTGAGTGAGATCGATGCGGCGCTGGATGCAGCCATTTCACAAGGTGACGTTCCGGGTTACTTGCGCTTGAATTACCAGTTTCACATGGCGCTCTATGCGCAGGCCAAGGCCCCAATCATGGCCGAGCAGGCCGACCGTCTGTGGCTCCGGTTCGGCCCCTCGCTAAGGGTCGTTTGCGGTCGCTTCGGCACGCAGAATCTGCCAGACCGGCATAAGGATCTGCTTAGTGCTCTCGCAGCAGGTGACGAAGAAGGCGCAGCCGTTGCCGTGACCCAGGATGTGATCCAGGGCATGGAGCAGATTGCCGCTGTCCTCGAAATCCGAGAGTGATTCGATTGACAGTCAAAAATTTGATCATATTCTGCTCGCAACTTTGACATTGAGAGGATTCAGCCCGTGTCCGCGATAACAAACCACATGCCGACAGCCGAGTTACAAAAGCTGGATTCGGCGCATCACATGCATCCTTTTACCACGGGAAGCGAACTTGCCGCAAAAGGGCCCCGGGTCATCACGCGCGCCAAGGGCGTTTATCTGACCGATAGCGACGGTGTCGAAATCCTCGATGCGATGGCAGGCCTTTGGTGCGTGAACATCGGCTACGGTCGTGACGAACTGGCCGAGGTCGCCGCGCGCCAGATGCGCGAACTGCCCTACTACAATACCTTCTTCCAGACGACGCATGTGCCTGTGATCGCACTAGCGCAAAAGCTGGCCGAACTGGCACCGGGCGATCTGAACCATGTTTTCTTTGCAGGTTCCGGCTCCGAGGCGAACGACACCAACATCCGCATGGTGCGAACCTACTGGCAGATGAAAGGCAAGCCGGAAAAGAATATCCTGATCTCGCGCAAGAATGCCTATCACGGCTCTTCGATGGGCAGCGGTTCTCTCGGCGGGATGAGCGGTATTCACGCTCAGGGCGGTCTACCGATCCCGGACATCCATCACATCAATCAGCCCGACTGGTACAACGAAGGCGGTCAATCCACGCCCGAAGAGTTCGGTCTCGCGCGGGCGCAAGAACTTGAAACGGCCATTCTCGAATTTGGTGAAGAACGTGTGGCAGCATTCATTGCCGAGCCAATTCAGGGTGCGGGCGGGGTGATCATTCCGCCATCGACCTATTGGCCTGAGATTCAGCGCATTTGCGACAAGTACGACATCCTATTGATTGCTGATGAGGTGATCTGCGGTTTCGGGCGTACCGGCAACTGGTTCGGCAGCGAAACCGTCGGCATCCGTCCAGATATCATGACTGTCGCCAAAGGTCTTTCCTCGGGATACGTGCCGATCGGCGGGTCGATCGTCAGCGATGAAATCGCCAGCGTAATCGACAGCGGCGAATTCAATCACGGCTACACCTACTCCGGACACCCGGTTGCAGCCGCCGTCGCTCTTGAAAACTTGCGTATCCTCGAGGAAGAAAACGTCGTCGGTCACGTTCGCAACGTGGCTGGACCCTATCTCAAGGAAAAGTGGGAAAGCCTCGCGGATCACCCGCTGGTCGGCGAAGCCAAGATCGAAGGCATGATGGGCTCGATCGCGCTGACCCCTAACAAGGCAACCCGCGCGAAATTCGCATCTGATCCGGGAACTGTCGGCTACATCTGCCGCGAGCGGTGCTTTGCGAATGCACTGGTCATGCGTCATGTGGGTGATCGTATGATCATCTCGCCGCCGCTGGTCATGAAGCCAGAAGAGATCGACATACTGATCGAGCGCGCCCGCATCTCGCTCGATGAATGCTGTGATAAGCTCAAAGAAGACGGTCTGCTCGTCTCCGCCAGCTAAAAGCGTTCTGCGCTCTCCCGCAAGGGAGGGTGCACCCGGCGATCAAGCTGTCAGCTGATCGCCCAGACGTTCCAGCATGGTCAGGCAGCTTCTCATCTGTTCGACGCTGACGAACTCATCGGGTTTGTGCGCCTGCTCGATAGAACCAGGCCCGCAGACCACCACCGACATGCCAAGTTCCTGGAAAAGCCCGGCTTCAGTGCCAAAAGGCACGACATGGGCGCCATTCGCGCCGACAAGCCGCGAGACGAGATCCCGTGCAGCATTGTCATCCATGACTTCAAGCCCGGCGACTTCCCCAATGACCTCCGTCACGATATCGGCGTCGGGGTGAACGTTCTGCATAGCGGGCAGCAACTCGCGTTCGACAAAATGGTGAATTGATCTTTTTACAAACTCGCCGTCGCTGTTCTGAACCGGTCGCATTTCCCATTCGACCTCTGCTTTGCCGGCGATCACGTTGTGCGCGACACCACCGTGGATGGAGCCAACGTTGATTGTCGTCCAGGGCGGGGTGAATGGGCTCTGGATCGGCGCGCGCTGAACAAGATCGTTGCGCAGGCTTAAAAGGTGCATAACGTATCGCGCGGCGTACTCGGCTGCATTCACGCCCAGATCCGGAGAAGACCCGTGCCCCTCAAGACCGTTGAACCGGACGGTGTATTCGCAGCATCCTTTGTGGCCTTCGATCACCCGCATTGATGTCGGTTCGCCGATGATGGCCATTGCAGGTTTGATGCCGCGTTTGCGCAGCTCTGGGACGAGAGACCGTGCGCCAAGGCAACCGACCTCTTCATCATAGGTGAAAGCGAAATGCAGCGGCCGTTTCAGCTCCAATTGGCTGTATTCACGCGCCATCACCGTTGCCGCCGCGATAAAACCCTTCATGTCGCATGTGCCACGTCCGTATAGCCGTTCCTCGTGCTCAAGCAGAACAAAAGGATCGCTGGACCAGTCCTGATCTTCGACCGGCACCACATCCGTGTGGCCAGACAAGACAAGCCCCCCATCGCCTTCGGGACCAAGCGTCGCGAACAGGTTCGCCTTTGTGCCGCTCTCGTCCGAGAACAGATCGACACGGGCCCCACAATCTCCAAGCCGGGAGGCAAGGTCCGCGACCATTTCGAGATTGCTGTCCGCCGAAACGGTCGGGTAACCGACCAGCGACTGCAGCAGGTCCAGGGTATCCTCCAGCCGATCCGTCACGGCTTCACGAAAAGCTGACGGGGGCGGTTGCAGAAGGTTTCCGCCGCCCCGGTTTCTCGGATGAGAATGCTCTCGGTGATTTCCAGCCCCCATGTATCGCGCCACAAGCCCGGCATGAAGTGGAACGTCATTCCCGGCTCAAGTACGGTTTCGTCGGTCGAACGCAAAGAGATCGTACGCTCGCCCCAGTCCGGGGGATAGCTGAGACCGATGGAATATCCACAACGCCCAACACGGTCGATCCCGTGCCGGTTCAAAGCATCTGACAAGGCATTTGCAATATCGCAGGCGCGGTTGCCTGCACGGCCTGCCTCCAGTCCGGCTTCGAGCCCTTCGACAATCGCGGCCTCGGCGGCAAGGATATCCTCGGTCGGTTTGCCAAGGAACAGGGTTCGGCAGAAGGGCGTATGATACCGGCGGTAGCATCCGGCGATTTCAAAAAATGTCGCTTCGCCGGACTTGAACGGCCTGCCGTCCCACGTCAGGTGAGGCGCTGCGGCGTCATCGCCCGACGGTAACATGGGCACGATGGCAGGATAGTCACCCCAAGCGTCCCCCACGCCGCGAATCGCATCCCGGTAGAGTTCCGCGACAACTTCGTTCTTCGCGACACCAGGTTCGACTCTTTCCAGCAACCCGTCGATCATTTTTTCGGAGATGGCGGCTGCCTTGCGCATGAAGGCGATTTCTGCCTGCGATTTAACCGCTCTCAGGTGATTAACGACGCCTGTCGCGTCCTCGAAAGTGGCATTGGGCAGCGACGCTTCAAGTATATGCATCGCCTTGGCGGAGAAGTAATAATTTTCCTTCTCAACACCGATCCGGCCCGCCGAAAGGCCTAGGCTGTCGAGCAGAACCGAAAGGTCCTGCATAGGGTGCAATTCGGTTGATTGAACGAAACTGTCTTCATACCCGATTACACGATCAAACCCCATCCAGACGGTCCGCAAGGCGCCCTGCGTATCCATCAATCTCCCCCACCATATGGGGTCGGAATCGGGAAGAACTACAACACCTTGATGCACGTAAAACGACCAGCCGTCATACCCGGTCAGCCACGCCTGATTGGAAGGATCGGTCACGAAAAGCGCGTCCAGACCGTGTTTCGACAGGGCTTGTCGGGTCTTTTTCAGGCGCGTCGCGTATTCTTCGATCGAAAAGGGCAGGGCCGACGCTGTCATATACTTTTGATCCTTCTGTTACGTGTGTTCTGGCGCCAGCCATATCTGAAATTCTCGGGCGTGAACGTCAAGCTGCCCCGAAATTCGGTAAAACTGTTTGTTTTTCGCTCTTTTACCCCATGTTGCTGCCTTCAAATAATCATTCTCGTCAAGTTGGTTGCACTCTGGCGGTTCTCTGTGATTACATCTGTTCATGAAAACGCAGGAAAAACTGCGAAGTCCAAGGGGAGCCGCTTTTGGCTGATACGCAAAACACAGACGCGTTCGTCGAGTTCGAACGCGTACAAAAAAGCTATGACGGCGAGAACTTGGTCGTCAAAGATTTGAACCTTTTCATGCCCAAGGGTGAATTTCTCACCATGCTGGGGCCGTCAGGTTCCGGTAAGACGACATGTCTCATGATGCTTGCCGGTTTCGAAACCGCGACGCACGGCGATATCCGACTCGACGGCACAAGCATCAATAATATTCCGCCGCACAAACGCGGCATCGGCATGGTCTTTCAGAATTATGCCCTGTTCCCGCACATGACAGTTGCCGAAAACCTCGCCTTCCCGCTTGAGGTTCGCAAGATCGGTAAGTCCGACCGAGAAGCCAAGGTCAAGCGCGCGCTGGACATGGTTCAGATGGGCGATTTTGGCAGTCGGCGGCCAGCGCAGCTTTCGGGCGGTCAGCAGCAGCGGATCGCATTGGCCCGCGCGCTGGTTTTCGAGCCCGAACTGGTTCTGATGGATGAACCGCTCGGCGCCCTCGACAAGCAGCTTCGCGAAACACTGCAGTTCGAAATCACGCGGCTCGCCCATGATCTAGGCATTACGGTTGTCTACGTGACACACGATCAGACCGAGGCTCTGACCATGTCAGACCGCGTGGCTGTTTTCGATGATGGGCGTATCCAGCAGCTCGCGCCGCCGGACCAGCTTTATGAGGCGCCCGAGAACAGCTTTGTCGCGCAGTTCATTGGCGAAAACAACACGCTTGAAGGCGTCGTCAAAGAGATCAACGGCGATTCCTGCCTTGTCGAACTCGACGGGGGCGAGGTCATCGCCTGCAAGCCGATTAACGTGAACAAACCGGGCGATCGCACCCGCGTTTCGATCCGACCGGAACGTGTCGAATATAATAAAGACCGGCTTCAGGAAGGCGCGCACACGCTCAAGGCCGAAGTGCTTGAGTTTGTTTACATGGGGGACATCTTCCGGACGCGGCTTCGTGTGGCTGGAAACGATGACTTTGTCATCAAGACGCGGAACGCGCCGGATGTGGAACGTCTTAAACCGGGCAGCCAGATCGAAATAGGCTGGTTGCCAGAGGATTGCCGCGCGCTTGATGCGTAGTGGCTGAAATGTATCGCGATGGGCCCCGGCCCACGCGATATTCGATGCGGAGCGAGGATAACGCCCGTTCCACCGTTCCGCAGCAAACCAATCGGGCTAAAAAGTCTGGGAGTAATTATTCTATGACACTACGCAAAACCATTCTCGCAACGTCGGCACTTTCCGTGATCGCCGGTGCGGCTGTCGCTGAAATGGCCAATGACATGACCCTCGTTTCCTGGGGCGGCGCCTATCAGAACAGCCAACAGAAGGCCTACGTCGAGCCCTACCTCGAAGCTCACCCGGAAGTCAGCGCGACATGGGACGAAAGCTCTGCCGAAGCAGTTGCAAAGCTACGCGCCATGAACGAAGCGGGCAACATCACCTGGGATCTGGTTGACGTTGTTGCAGCCGACGCCATCCGTCTCTGCGACGAAGGTCTGGCGATGGAATACGATCCGGAAGAACTGCTCGCCGAGGGCGAAGACGGCTCATCCGCCGAGGATGACTTTGGCGACCTGATCGTCAGCGACTGCTTCATCCCGCAGATCGTTTACTCGACCACCTTTGGCTATCGCACGGACATGGTTCCGGAAGGCGTCGATGCACCGAGCGAAATCTGCGACGTGTTCGATCTGGAAACATATCCGGGCAAGCGCAGCCTCGAAAAGCGTCCGATCAACAACATGGAATGGGCGCTGCTCTGTGATGGCGTTGCCAAAGAAGACGTCTACGACGTTCTGGAAACCGAAGAAGGTCAAGAGCAGGCATTGGCCAAGCTCGACACCATCAAGGACAGCGTGATCTGGTGGTCCGCGGGTGCAGACACGCCGCAGCTTCTTGCCGATGGCGAAGTTTTCATGGGCTCCACCTATAACGGTCGTCTGTTCTCGGTCATCGAAGAGCAGGACCAGCCGGTTGCAATGATGTGGGACGCGCAGGTGTTCGACCTTGACGGCTGGATCATCCCCGCCGGCCTGCCCGAAGACCGTCTGGCACGCGTGAAGGACTTTGTTAAGTTCGCCACCGACACCCAGCGTCTTGCCGATCAGGCAGCTTATATTTCCTACGGTCCGGCACGTAAGTCCTCGGCACCGCTGGTTGGCAAGCACGCCGATCTCGGTATCGACATGGGTCCGCATATGCCGACCGATCCGGAGAACGCGGCCAACACCTTTGTCTATAACTATGGCTTCTGGGCTGACTACCGCGACGACATCGACGCGAAGTTCCAGGCTTGGCTGACCAAGTAAGTTACTGACAAGACACGACGGGGCCTAGTTGGGCCCCGTCACCAAACAAAGGAATTTCAAAGCATGCCCAAGGGTTACTGGATCGTCCACGTTACCGTCACCAACCCCGAGGAGTATGCGGAATACGTCCGGCTCGATACGCCGATCGTCGAAGAATACGGCGGCAATTTTCTTGTGCGGGGCGGGCAAAGCGAAACGCCCGAAACGCCCCAGAAAGACCGCCATGTGGTGGTAGAGTTCCCTGATCTCGCTGCCGCTCAGAAGTGTTATCATTCAGACGGCTACCAAAAGGCCGCAAAGATCAGGATGGCGCATTCAGACAGCGATATCGTCATCGTCGAGGGGACATGAAATGACCAGCACGACAGAGACCAATGTGCCACTTGAAGGTCCGACGCCGGATGACGGATTGCGCGCTGCTGAACAGTCCGGTCCGATGCTCGCAGCGGACGGGACGCCGCTGAAACGCAGTCTGGCAAGGGCGCTGCGTCGCGAAAAACTGCGGGCTTTGATGCTGATCGCCCCGCTGTTGCTGTTTGTGCTGATTACATTTATCGCGCCGATTGGCGATATGCTGCTGCGCTCCGTGCGCAACGACATCGTGGCCGACACGCTCCCGGAAACGGTCGAGCAGCTCGGCATGTGGGATTCAGCGCAACAAGAGCTTCCGGACGATGCCACATGGACGGCGCTTTACATCGATCTGGTGCTCGCCGAAGAGCAAAAGTTGCATACCCGTCTGGGCAGCCGTCTGAATTATGAACTCACCGGCGCATCCTCGCTATTCCGCAAGACCGGGCGCGCGGTGGGTAGGTTCGATACCGACGTTTATACCGATCAGTTCGTCGCGCTGGATGATAGCTGGGAGAACGCCGCCACCTGGGTGAATATGTTTGATGACTCCGACATTGCGGAGGCATTGCCCCTGACCGCGCGGACTTGGGAGCGCTGGGTTGATTATCTGGAATCCGAAGACGACATTCCCGCCGAGGAAGACGTCGAGGATTTTCTCTTTACTGCGCTTTACGCGGACCTGACCCGGGAGGGCGCCGACGTATCGGGCCTGTCTCCTCGGCTGGAGCAAGCGGCCGCCGCAGTTTCGGGTTTTGAAACCGTCGATCTGCGAGAACAGTTCGAGGACGCGGATGACGACTGGCTAGATCCGGAAATCATGCGCACGATCCAGACCTATTCGCCGCGCTATACCTCGGGATATTTCCTGAACGCGGTGGACGCGCAACTGACAGCAGATGGCGTCAGCATGCGCCCCGAGAACCAGCAGATCTATGGAATCCTGTTCAAGCGCACGATTTTCATGTCGCTGACCATCACGTTGAGCTGCATCATTCTCGGCTATCCGGTCGCCTGGATTCTGGCCAACCTGCCGACCCGTTCTGCAAACCTGCTGATGATCCTCGTCCTTCTACCATTCTGGACGTCGCTTCTGGTGCGCACCTCGGCGTGGAAAGTGATGCTGCAACAGCAGGGGGTCATTAACGATACGCTGGTCTGGTTAGGGCTCGTCGCCGACGATGCCCGATTGGTGATGATCAACAACCAGTTCGGTACCATCGTCGCGATGACGCATATCCTGCTGCCGTTCATGATCCTGCCGATGTATTCGGTGATGCAGACCATCCCGCCCTCCTACCTGCGCGCCGCGAAAAGCCTGGGCGCAACCAACTGGACGGCCTTCTGGCGCGTGTATTTCCCGCAATCAGTTCCCGGAATTGGCGCAGGGTCGATCCTCGTGTTCATCCTGTCCATCGGTTACTACATCACGCCGGAAATCGTCGGCGGTACGACAGGTACCTTCATTTCCAACCGGATTGCCTACCACATTTCTTCGTCTCTCAACTGGGGACTGGCTGCGGCGCTAGGCACGATCCTGCTCGCCGTCGTGCTCATCCTCTACTGGGCCTATGACAAGATCGTAGGCATCGACAACGTGAAGCTGGGATAAGCCAATGACTGCGAGCGATATCGTCATCACCGCGACAGAGAAAAAGCCGGTGTCATTCTATGCGTCTGTCGCGGCGGCAGCCGGGGCATTCGCAGGTATCTTCGTCGGAGCGGCACAAGGGTCGACTCTGCTGGGGTTGATCTGCGGCGCGATCCTAATGGCTATCGTCGCGTATGTAGCGGTCGAAATTCTGGGGCGCAGACAGGAAAAACCGCTGCGCTGGGGACTTGTGATCCTCTTTGCCATCGTCGGCTTTCTGTTCGGCGGCACGCCGGGTGGCGTGATCGGAGCGCTGTTTGGCTGGTTTTTTGGCTGGTTTGTCTACTGGCTTGGCTTCAACCGTTACCGGGCACATCTCGTGCCCTACCTCACACCGGGGCAGGTACTGTGGCACTACGCCTTCCGGGTGATCTGTGGAGCGATTTTCGTCTTCCTGATTACACCGATCCTCGTCGTTATGCCGCTTTCCTTCAACGCCGAGAACTTCTTTACCTTCACGCCGGAAATGCTGCGGTTCGATCCCGAAGGATATTCGCTGCGCCATTACCGCGACTTCCTGACGAACACGGAATGGACCAACGCGGTGAAGAACTCGCTGATGATCGCGCCGGTTGCGACGCTGATTTCGGTAAGCCTCGGTACGCTGGCGGCCATCGGCCTCAGCCAGTCCCATGTGCCGGCAAAGCGCGCCATCATGGCGATCATGATTTCCCCGATGATCGTTCCGCTGATCATCTCGGCGACCGGCATGTATTTCTTCTACTCGAAGATCGGGCTTGTCGGCACCTACTGGGGTATTGTGCTTGCGCATGCCGTTCTCGGTATTCCCTTCGTGATCATCACGGTCACGGCTACACTTGTTGGCTTTGACAAGTCCCTCACCCGTGCGGCGGCCAACATGGGCGCCGATCCGGTGACGACTTTCTTCCGGGTGCAGATGCCGCTGATCCTGCCAGGCGTGATCTCGGGCGGCCTGTTTGCTTTCATCACGTCCTTCGACGAGGTTGTTGTTGTCCTCTTTGTGGGCTCTGCCGAATTGCAGACCCTGCCTTGGCAGATGTTCACCGGTCTGCGGGAGCAGATCTCTCCCACGATCCTTGCCGCTGCGACAGTTCTGGTGGCGATCTCCATTGCCCTGCTGACGGTCGTGGAATTGCTGCGCCGCCGGTCCGAGCGGCTTCGCGGCATGTCACCGGGCTAAGAAACCCGTTCCGACAGAAACAAAAAAGGCGCGCCTCAGACCGAGACGCGCCTTTTTAGATTCTGCTGCGAAATTACCGCAACCGTTCAAGAAGCCTCAGCGAAGCATAACCATCCGGCTGCATGCCTTCCGCCACCTGATAGGCCCGTACCGCGTTGATGGTCAGCGGTCCGATACGCCCGTCGATCTTCTGGGTGTCATACCCCTTGGAGGTCAGACGCTGTTGCAATTCCTTGCGTTCGGTGAAGGTCAGCGCACGATCTCCGCGCGGCCAGTCTCCCTTGATCGCGGGCTTGCCGACGATCCGGTCGCTCAGGTGCCCGACACCGATCACATAGGCGTCTGCCGTATTGTAGCGCTCGATGACGTCGAAGTTGCTGAAGATCATGAACGCCGTTCCCTTGCCGCCTGCTGGAAGAAGGATAGACGCTTCACCGTGATTGGGCACTGCACGCCCGTCCATATCCGTGATCCCCAGCGCGGACCATTCCGCCGGCGATTTCATGACATTGCGGTTCGCGAGCATAAAATCAAAGCTCGATGGCAGCCGCACTTCGACGCCCCACGGCTGGTCCTTGGTCCAACCGAAATGTTTCAAGTAATTGGCGGTCGATGCCAGCGCGTCGCTCGGATCGTCTGACCAGATATCCCGTTTACCATCGCCGGTGAAATCCACCGCGTGTTCCTGAAAAGACGTGGGCATGAACTGCGTATGTCCCATCGCGCCCGCCCAGCTTCCCTTCATCCGGTCCGGCGTCACGTGGCCATCCTGAAGGATGCGCAGGGCCTGCATCAGCTGTTCCTCAAAGAACTCCTTCCGTCGCGCATCATAGGCAAGTGTCGCAAGGCTGCGGATCGTGCTGTCGGTACCCCGATAACTGCCATAGGCACTCTCAAGCCCCCAGATCGCGACGACGACCTGCTTGTCGACGCCATATTGCGCCTCGATCCGGTCGAGAACGGCGCGGTGCTTGTTCAGCGCCGCCTGCCCGTTGGAAACGCGCGCGCTGGACACGGCGGTATCAAGATATTCCCAGATCGGTTTCGTAAACTCGGCCTGGTTGCGGTCACGACGGATGGCGTCGGGATCAAAGGTTACACCGGCAAAAGCTCGGTTGAGCGTGTCGCGGCCAATTCCCCGCGCTTCGGCGCGCTGTCGGAACTCACCAAGCCATGTACCGAAGTCGTTTCCGTCCTTTTGCACCACCTGCGTCTCGCCCTTTGCCGCTGCCGTCTTGGGGCGATCCTCCGGTCGCGGAGATTCGTCTATCGCCGCCGCTGCGAGATGAATCAGATTATCCTGCGTAAAGGGGCGGATGTTCGGCCTGATCGAGGCGTCGGGCGCCCCGCTTATGGCTGTCGTTCCCCAAAAAGTCGCAAGGCATACTGCACTTGATAAAATGCGCATTTTCTTTGTCCTGCTTTCTGCTCATCTTCGAGTCTAGCCTCAAATCGCTTTTTCGCAAAGCGACCAATCCGACGAATCCGCAAAGTTTCGCGCATGGCGGGTGCGAAAAGCCTGTTTGACATTTCACCACGATTGGGTCGAAATCGCTGCGAAATTGTAAAGGAAGTACCTCGTGATTGATCTGGACAAGGTTCGCGCCATCGATATCCACACCCATGCCGAGGAGCCATGCGGTTGCCATGCGGATGATGGGTACGATGACCTGCAAAGTGCGATGGCCAAGTACTTCGGCGCCCCGTGGGATCATCCGCCCACCATCGAGGAAACCGCCGCTCATTACCGCGAAAAGAATATCGCCGCTGTGATCTTCCCGGTCGATGCCGAACGCGAAACTGGCTACCGACGTTACAAGAACGAAGAAGTAGCTGAATTGGCGGACCAGCATTCGGACATCCTTATTCCATTCGCCTCAATTGACCCGCACAAGGGCAAGCTCGGCGCTCGGGAGGCGCGTAATCTTGTCGACAATTACGGCGTGCAGGGATTCAAGCTGCATCCGACCATGCAGGGTTTCTATCCGAACGACCGCATGGCCTATACGCTGTACGAGGCGATTGCTGAAACCGGCAAACCCGCGCTTTTCCACACTGGGCAGACCGGCGTCGGTTCGGGCATGAAGGGCGGCAACGGCATGCGGCTCAAGTACTCCAACCCGATGTATATCGACGATGTGGCCGTGGATTTCCCGGACATGCCGATCATTCTCGCACACCCGTCCTTCCCGTGGCAGGAAGAGGCGCTGGCCGTCGCCCAGCACAAACCGAACGTCTACATCGATCTCTCTGGGTGGTCGCCAAAGTACTTCCCGCCGATCCTGATCCGCTATGCCAATACGCTTCTGAAGAAAAAGATGCTTTTCGGTTCCGACTGGCCGATGATCGCGCCAGAGAAATGGCTCGATGCCTTCGACAAGGCCGATTTCCGGGACGAGGTGCGCCCCGGTATCCTCAAAGACAACGCAGCGCGTCTGCTGGGTCTCAAGTAACCAACCGGTCAGGCGATGGGGATCAACGGTTTCCCGTCGCTGCCGACCTGTTCGGTATCCAAGGGGGCAAAGCTTGACGCATCGGCCCGCTGCCAGCGGGTCAAGTACCCGTTGCCAAGACTTTCGCCTCGTAGCAGGAATCCTTCGGGCAAATAGGGATAGATCTGGTGACCCGTCACCATGTCCCGGTCCTTTTCCCGCATCATCAGGTGATAGGGCTGAAAGCCCCCCGGGTGGTCTAGTCCGGCAGCTCCCGTCAGCTCGCCCAGCGCGCGCAGGGTATTCTTGTGAAAACGGTAAACCCGCTCGGCCTTGGTGGGCACGTGTAGCGCCCGCTGACGCCGCTCATCCTGTGTTGCCACGCCCACCGGACAACGATTGGTATGGCAGGACTGCGCCTGAATGCACCCGACAGAGAACATGAAACCACGTGCGGAATTGGCCCAGTCTGCACCAAGCGCCAGCGCTTTGGCGATTTCGAATGCGCTGATCAGCTTGCCAGAGGCCCCGATCTTGAGCCGATGACGCAGCCCCGCGCCTCGCAAAGTGTTGTGGGCGAACGTAAGGCCTTCGATCAATGGCATACCCATGTGGTTCGCGAATTCGACGGGTGCAGCCCCCGTGCCGCCTTCCTTGCCATCAATGACGATGAAATCCGGTACGATGTCGGTTTCCAGCATGGCCTTGACGATGCACATGAATTCCCGCCTGTGTCCGATGCACAGCTTAAAACCCACCGGCTTTCCGTCGCCATGCTCCCGCAGTGTGCCGATGAACTGCATCAGTTCGATGGGGGTCGAGAACTCGGGATGCGCCGAAGGCGAAACGCAGTCCTGGTCCATCGGGATATCCCGGGCTTCTGCGATTTCCGGAGATATCTTCGACGCGGGTAGGACGCCGCCATGCCCGGGTTTCGCACCCTGGCTCAGCTTCAGCTCAATCATCTTGACCTGCGGGTTGCGCGCCTGCTCGGCGTACTTCTCAACGTCGAACCGGCCTTCGGGCGTACGACAACCGAAATAGCCGGATCCGATCTCGTAGATCAGGTCGCCACCGCCTGCCCTGTGATACTTGCTGATTCCGCCTTCCCCGGTGTCATGAGCGAACCCACCTTTCGCCGCACCGGTGTTCAGCGCCTGGATCGCGTTGGCCGATAGCGCGCCAAAGCTCATCGCTGAGATGTTGTAGATCGATGCCTCATATGGCTTCTTGCACTGTTCTCCGCCGATCTTGACGCGAAAGTCATGACCCTCGAGATGCTTGGGGACGACGGAATGGGTGATCCACTCGTAGCCGGAGTCATATACCCGCTGTCGCGTGCCAAACGGTCGTTTGTCCTCGACGCCTTTCGCGCGCTGATAAACCAGCGAGCGCTGATCACGCGAAAACGGTTCTTCGTCCTGATCGCTTTCGATAAGGTACTGACGGATTTCGGGCCGGATTTCTTCGAATAGATAACGCAAATGCCCGATCACCGGGTAGTTTGCGAGAACCGCGTGACGCTTCTGGAAATAATCGTAAACCCCCAGCAGAGCCGTCAGACCAAATACAACGGCCGGCAGCCAGAACCACGCGCTGCTCCCGATGGCAGCGATGCACAGAATGGCAATCACGGCCGAGCCGATGAATATCATGTATCTCATGTGGTCTCCTGCGGATGGCTGGCAGTATCTTTATTTATCAGGTGTTTGCCTTCAACCACCTTCACATCGAACAGGAGTGACAAGAGCGCGCAATCGTTTTGATTGCGCGCCCTGTGTCAATTTCAGCCAAGCTGTCGCAGCAACTCCAGCGAAGGCTCTCCGGTTTCGGGCAGACCCCGGCTGCGCTGGTAGTCGCGAATGGCGGACTCGGTGTTGGGGCCGATGACACCATCGGCACCGCCGGTATCGAAACCACGAGCGGTCAACCGTTGTTGCAGCGCCTTGCGATCGTCGATTGTCATGCCGCGCGCATCCGGTCCGAACGAACCCTGTAGCGGCCCGCCGCCCGCAATTCGATCCGCCAGATGGCCAACCCCGATCGCGTAGCTGTCCGAGTTGTTATAGCGCTTGATGACATCGAAATTGCGGAACACGGCAAAGCGCGGTCCGCCGGGCTGCGGCTGCAACACCCGCAGCGGTGTACCGCTGCTTGCTGCGGCGGAACCGACCTCACCACCCCAGGGCTGAGACCGGACCCAGCCGGACCGGCTGAGATAGGCCGCGGTGGAGGCCAGCGCATCCGCCGGGTCGTCCGACCAGATGTCACGGCGGCCATCGCCGGTGAAATCGACAGCGTAGGCAAGGTAAGACGTAGGAATGAATTGCGTATGTCCCATCGCCCCGGCCCAGCTGCCCGTCATGCGAGAAGCCGGGATGTCGCCATTCTGCAAAATCTTCAGCGCGGCGATCAGCTGGCTTTCGAAAAATGCGCCGCGCCGCCCGTCATAGGCGAGTGTCGAAATAGCCGAGATCACCGGCACGTCACCACGTCTTTCACCATAAAAGCTCTCAAGCCCCCAGACCGCCGTAACAATGTTCGCGGGCACGCCATAGCGCGCCTCGATGGCATTCAGCGTGCTGCGATGCCGTGACAACGCGGCCCGGCCTTTGGAGACCCTTTCGTCCGACGCGGCGATGGCAAGGTAATCCTCCAGCGTGCGGGTGAATTCGGTCTGGTTGCGGTCCCGCTCGATGACCATCGGCATGTACCCGGCCGAGCGGAAAGCCGCGTCGAGCGTGGTGCCGGAAATGCCCTGCGCCGCCGCGCGTTGCCGGAATGAAGCCACCCACGTGTCGTAACCCGCATTGTTTACGGTCTGATAAGTTCGCCCTCCGGTCGGGGCACTGCTGCTGCCGGTGCGTCCAGTGCTGCACCCTGCGAGGGCCGCGCCGGCCAGCCCGGCGATCATGAACCTGCGTGTAAT
The DNA here is from genome assembly GCF_019966545.1 of Heliomarina baculiformis. GTDB lineage: Bacteria > Pseudomonadota > Alphaproteobacteria > Rhodobacterales > Rhodobacteraceae > Heliomarina > Heliomarina baculiformis. Next base: position 22,528 of record NZ_JAIMIC010000012.1, read on the forward strand.
AACCATGCTACCTCTGCTTCTCGGCGGTATTTTCCGCTCTTGCAGCTCAACTCTAGTGGATTGGGGCGCCGGGGCAAGGAGAGGCAAAACCGCTGAGCCGAAGTCAGCTATTCGGGTTCATTGCCTTGACTGAGTTCGTTCAGCAGGTCGAGCAGCGCGTCATAGCGGTCCGGTCCCATGTCCTGACGTATTTCTTCCATCAGCTTCTGGCTGGTCTCGAGATGCGCTTCGATAAGCCGGGTGCCCTTGACCGATATCTTGACGATTTGACGACGCCGATCGTTTTCGTCGGGCTTGCGCAGGATAAGGTGCTTTTCTTCAAGCTTCTGAAGGATGCGCGTCAGGCTCGGCAACAATAGACAGGCCTGTTCCGCTATATGTGTCGGTTCGAGCGCGCCTTTTTCGTCGAGAACGCGCAGGACCCGCCATTGCTGTTCGGTCAGCCCGACATCCGCGAGCATCGTACGGATCGGCGCCATCACCTTTTCCCGCGCCCGCAAGAGCGCGATAGGTAAAGAGCGTGAAGTGGAAAGGCTACGTTGCGACATATGTTACTGTCGCCGATTGGCCGGATTTTCGCAATCTTTCAAAATGATTGATAAAAAGAATTCTGGCCTAGGCAATTGGCGGCCACAATTTTGAAACCGTTGCACCACCTGAGGTCGGAGCTGCACGTATCGGTCGTGCCCTCAGGGGCTTTGCCCCTCTTGGCCTCGCGGCCAATTCACCCCAGGATATTTTGGACCCAAAGAAGTTGTGACGGATTGTTTTTAATCTGAAATGGTGCGGCGTGAAAAAGGAGTGCATTTCTGGTGGAATGGAAAGATTTTGGCGATTGGGGCGGGCGGATATCCGAGTGGGCAGAGGATTATCACCTTAGCGTCGGGGACCGCCCGGTCCGGTCTCGTGTCAAACCGGGGGAAGTTCTTGCGTCATTGCCCGCGGTGCCGCCTGAGCAGTCCGAAGATATGGAGAAGATCTTCGAGGATTTTGAAACCATCGTGATGCCCGGCATCACCCATTGGCAACATCCGAGGTTTTTTGCCTATTTCAATTCCAATGCCGCGCCGGCATCAGTTCTGGCAGAATTCCTGACGGCAGCCCTCTCCCCCCAATGTATGCTCTGGCAGACCTCTCCAGCGGCGACGGAGATGGAGACCTGCATGATGGGCTGGCTGCGCCAGTCTCTGGGGTTACCGGACGGGCTTTCAGGGGTGATACAGGACAGCGCGTCGTCGGCGACGCTGGCAGCGGTGCTGACCATGCGCGAGAGGGCGCTGGAGTGGACAGGCAATACGGCCGGGCTGGCGCGTAACCCGCAGCTGAGGGTCTATTGCTCTTCCGAGGTGCATACATCCGTTGATCGGGCGATCTGGGTGTCGGGCATCGGGTCGGATAACCTTGTCCGGGTGCCGATTTCGGGGGCATGGCGGGGCATGGATCCTGACAAGCTGGAGGCGCTGATCGAAGCGGATCTGGCGGCCGGTCATGTCCCGGCAGGCGTCATACTTTGCGTGGGCGGCACCGGGACCGGGGCGACCGACCCGATCGACGCCTGTATCGCGGTGGCCGAAAAATACGGGCTGTTCGTTCACGTGGATGCCGCGTGGTCGGGGTCTGCGATGATCTGCCCCGAGTATCGCCATTACTGGGAGGGTGTGGAACGGGCCGACAGTATCGTTTTCAACCCGCACAAGTGGCTTGGCGTGCAGTTCGACTGTTCGGCGCATTTCCTGAAATCCCCGGATGATCTTGTGCGAACGCTTGCGATTCAGCCGGAATATCTCAAAACCCACGGAGCAGATGGCATTATAAATTATTCCGAGTGGTCAGTGCCTCTGGGCCGCCGGTTCCGGGCCCTGAAGATCTGGTTCGTGCTGCGGGCTTATGGCCTTGAAGGGCTGCGTGATCGGCTACGAAACCACATCAACTGGAGCGCAGCGCTTCATGATCGGATTGCCTCCACGGAGGGGTTCGAGATCGTGACGCCGCCGATGTGGTCGCTGTTTACCTTCCGGTACTTGCGCGACGGGGTGGACCCTGAGGTCCTGAACCAGCGGCTGATCAACGCGATCAATGACGATGGCCGGATCTATTTGACCCAGACGCGGGTCGACGGTGACCTTGTCATCCGATTTCAGGCCGGGCAGTTCGAGACCACCGAGGAGGATGTGAAGATGGCCTATGATGCGATCGTGGAACTGGCGGAGGCGCTTGAATGACACCGGATGAAATCGAAGACGCCGCCGATACGCTTTTTGCCGCCGAGCATCTGAACAGCCAGACCGGGCTGCTTTCGCGGCGGTTTCCGGGCATGACGATGGATGACGCCTATGCGGTGCAGGCGAGGTTCGTGGCGAAGAAAATCGAAACCGGGCGCAAGAGGATCGGGTGGAAGATCGGTCTGACCAGCCGCGCCATGCAGGACGCGCTGGGCATTGATACGCCGGACAGCGGCGTTTTGCTGGACGATATGCTGTTCGAGGATGGTGCCACGGTGCCGGGCGGGCGGTTCATCCAGCCGAGGATCGAGGCCGAGATCGCCTTTGTGATGAAGGCGCCGCTGGCCGGGGAAAGCGCCACGCGAGAAGAGGTGATCGCGGCGACCGACTATGTCGCGCCCTCGCTGGAAATCCTCGATACGCGGATCTTGCGTGCGGATCCGGAAACCGGCAAGGCACGGGTCGTGACGGATACGATTTCGGACAATGCCGCCAATGCAGGCCTTGTTCTTGGGTCTGAGCGGCATGGCGTAAATGACCATGATCTGGGCTGGGTCGGCGCCATCGTCAGCCGCGACGGGGTCGTCGAGGAAACCGGTCTGGGGGCCGGTGTGCTGAACGATCCAATCACTTCGGTTCTGTGGCTCGCCCGGCGGATGGCCGGCTATGGCCAGCAGATTGAAGCGGGGGATATCGTCTTGTCCGGGTCTTTTATCCGGCCGATAGAGGCAACGCCCGGTTCACATATCACGGCCGATTTCGGACCCTTCGGGTCTGTTTCGGTTTCATTCGACTGACAGAGGAAAACAGATGCCCGCGCCCGAGAATACATTCAAGAAACGCCTGCTTGCCGGTGAGCTCCAGATCGGTTGCTGGCTGGCCACAGGTGACGACTACGTGGCCGAGGTCATGGCTACGGCTGGGTTTGACTGGCTCGTGGTCGATGGCGAGCACGCGCCCAATGATATCCGGTCACTGCGTGCGCAACTGACGGCGCTTGCCGCGAGCGACTCGCATCCCGTCGTTCGGGTGCCGGTTGGCGATACGCGCATCATCAAACAGGTGCTTGATATAGGGGCGCAAACGGTTCTGGTGCCGATGGTCGAAACCGCTGAACAGGCGGCGGAACTGGTGCGCGATTGCCGCTATGCCCCCGGCGGAAGGCGCGGTGTGGGAGCGGCCCTTGCCCGGGCCAGCGGATTTAATGCGATATCCGATTACGTCGGGACGGCGAATGACCAGATATGCCTTCTGGTGCAGGTCGAAAGCGTCTCGGGGATGCAGAATATCGAAGAGATCGCCAGCATCGATGGTGTCGATGGGGTGTTCATCGGCCCTGCAGACCTCGCTACCGATATGGGGTTCACAGGCAATGCCGACGCGCCCGAAGTGCGCGAGGTCATTCGCGACGGTCTGGCAAAGATCGCCGCCGCTGGCAAAGCGCCCGGCATCCTCGCCATGAAGGATGAGATCGCGCGCAGATATCTCGACGAAGGCGCGCGTTTCCTTGCGGTGGGGGCCGATATCATGCTGCTGGCCGCGGCGGCGCGGGGTCTTTCGGCGAAATGGAAATCCTAAACCCGTGATTTCATGCGCGCCGCAGCCTGGGTGTATCCGCCCGCGGCGCCATCAACGAAATGAACATGGTCACCCTTCATCGCAGAGGGTACGATACACGTCATCATCGCCTCGTCCTGCTCAAACAGCCCAAAGTCGATGACATTGCGGTTTTGGGCGTCCACCAACACTTCCTTAAGCCGGGCAAGCGTTGCGCTGTCACAATCCAGCGTCATCTTTAGCCCGTCGTCGAACTTGCGGAAATCCGCGTTTCGTCCGACGCTTTGCCGGTATTCCGCTGGCTTGAAATCTCCGAGTTTGATGCCTGATTTCAGCACGGCCCATGCGACAAAAGTTTCCACCAGCAGTTTGGCCTTGTGCCCCACATAGGATGCCTTGCCGCGAAACGCCTGCACCTCGGTCTCCAGCCCGGCGGGGGGCCAGCTTACGCCAGCTCCGGCGATCGGTACGGGGTGACCGTCGCGCTCCAGCGTATGCGCAATGGCGATGATCGCATCCGCAACCCGGGCGAATTCGGAAGAACCCGCACCCTCGACCGGCTGGACAACGACCGAGACAATCCTGCCGTTACGCGCTCGCATCGGCGCCCATCGACAACTGAGCCCGGTCAGATCGGGCTCGTTGCCCGGCGCAGCAGGGGTAACGGCAAACTCGCCCGCTTTCATTTTCGCTTCCGCCCATGACACCCCGCCACCCGAGAACATGGCATAGTCCACTTCTTCCGAGACCTGATGCCGAGCAACCGATACATCAAAACCTGCGGCACGTATGGTTGAAACCGGGACCATCGCTGCCCTCAGATCAAAGCCAAATGCGTCACGTGCCCAAAGCTGGACGGAAGCAAGCGCCTCGGCGGCGGTTTCCGCGCGTTCAGGCGGAACGGCAAAGGCCGCGCCATCGCCGCCGAAGATATAGGGAAAAGCCTGCCCGTTGCTGGTGTTAAGCTGCGCCGAGATGACTGCCGCGCCAACCATGTTCACGGACTTGTACTTGCCCTCGGCGATAGCCTTGGTCGACCCGACGATATCCGCCGTACCCAGAAGCCAGTCGTCTGGCAGGCGGACATAGCTGGCGGGGTCCGTCAACGCCTCGAACGAGGCGAGCCGGGGCAGGGTGTCGTAAAAGGCGCTCGTATCTTTCATGCCGCCTTGTAACACCGAGTATCTGCAATGGGGAAACACTTGCCAGTCAAATGAAGCGAATGTGTTCTTGCACCCGATTTTGCCCCGTGTAACGTCGCCCGGTCAAAGGAGAGTAATACGAATGCAGACCGGCCTGATCATGCTGTGCCTTGCCTACCTGCTCAGCCAGTTCTTTCGGGCGTTTCTTGCGGTTCTCGCGACCTTTCTGGAGCGCGACCTCGGGGCGGGAGCAGATGATTTGGCTTTTGCATCAGGGCTTTGGTTCCTGTCGTTCGCATTGATGCAATTGCCGCTGGGCTGGCTGCTGGACCGCAGCGGGCCCCGTCGAACGGCCTCGGCACTGCTGCTTTTGGGCGGTGGTGGCGGGGCGGCCTTGTTCGCTCTGGCTACCACGCCTGCGCATGTCAGCGCGGCCATGTTCCTGATCGGCATCGGCTGTGCCCCATGCCTGATGGCCTCATATTACATTTTCGCCCGCGAATACCCGCCCGCGAAATTCGCGACGCTCGGTTCGCTGATGCTGGGCGTGGGCTCGCTTGGCAATCTCATTGCCTCCTATCCCGTGGCGCTTGCGGCGGAAACCATCGGATGGCGCGCTAGTCTCTGGAGCGTTTCGGCGCTCTCCGTGCTTGTGGCGCTGGGCATTTTCCTCAAGGTCCGCGACCCTGCCCCAAGCGACAGCGAAGAGAAAGGCACGGTGCTCGATCTGCTCAAGATGCCAGTTATGTGGGCCATCCTTGCGCTGATGTTCGTGATGTATGCCCCGACCGGTGCGGTGCGCGGTCTTTGGATCGGCCCCTATCTCAGCGATGTCTTCGGGCTTGCGCCGTCGCAGATCGGAACGGCCTCGCTCATCATGGGGATATCGATGATTATCGGCACGCTGACTTTCGGGCCGCTCGACCGGATCTTCGGCACCCGCAAATGGGTCATCTTCGCAGGCAATTTCGGTAGCGCACTGACCATGCTCGCGCTGGCCTTTTTCATTGGCACCAGTGCAACGCTCAGCATCGCCATCATGGCGACGGCGGGTTTCCTTGGCGGCACCTATGCGGTGATGATCGCCCATGGCCGCGCCTTTTGCCCGCCGCATCTGGTGGGCCGGGGTGTGACCCTCGTCAATCTGGCCGGAATCGGCGGTGTGGGATTGATGCAGTTCGTTTCGGGCCGAATTCATGAATCGATGCAGGGAACGGCAACAGTCACCGCGCCTTATGCGACGATCTTTGGGTTCTTTGGCTTCGCCCTGCTGGCCGGGTCGCTGATTTTCCTCTTTGCGAAGGACAACGTGGACTAAGCTTTACGCGGTGCGACAGACCCTATATGAGACCGCTGCCGGTAAAACCCCGGCAGAGATTGGAGAACAATATGGGTTATCGCGTCGTTGTTGCGGGCGCCACGGGCAATGTGGGCCGCGAAATGCTTAACATCCTGGCCGAGCGCCAGTTTCCAGTGGATGAAATCGCCGTACTGGCGAGCCGTAAGTCCTTGGGAACAGAGGTGAGCTTTGGCGACAAGACACTGAAAACCCAGGATCTGGATACTTTCGATTTCACAGGCTGGGACATGGCGTTGTTTGCCATCGGCTCCGATGCGACCAAGACCTATGCGCCCAAGGCGGCCAAGGCCGGTTGTATCGTGATCGACAACTCGTCGCTCTACCGCTACGATTCGGAAGTGCCGTTGATCGTCCCCGAGGTGAACCCGGACGCGATCATGGGCTATTCCAAGAAGAACATCATCGCCAACCCGAACTGCTCTACCGCGCAGATGGTTGTCGCGCTTAAGCCGCTCCATGACCGCGCGCGGATTAAGCGTGTTGTCGTGTCCACCTACCAGTCGGTTTCCGGCGCGGGCAAGGCGGGCATCGATGAGCTATGGGACCAGACCAAATCGATCTACAATCCGGTCGATGACAAGCCGGCTACCAAGTTCACCAAGCAGATCGCTTTCAACGTGATTCCGCATATCGATGTCTTCATGGAAGACGGCTCGACCAAGGAAGAATGGAAAATGGTCGCCGAGACCAAAAAGATTGTCGATCCGTCGATCAAGGTCACCGCAACCTGTGTGCGGGTGCCGGTCTTTGTCGGCCATGCGGAAGCGATCAACATCGAGTTCGAGGACCATCTGGACGAGGACGAGGCCCGCGACATCCTGCGCGAAGCGCCCGGCATCATGGTGATCGACAAGCGCGAAGACGGTGGCTATGTCACCCCGGTCGAATGCGTCGGCGATTTCGCCACCTTCATCAGCCGTATCCGTCAGGATTCGACAATCGATAACGGCCTGAACCTCTGGTGCGTGTCCGACAACCTCCGCAAGGGTGCAGCGCTCAACGCGGTCCAGATCGCCGAGACCCTCGGTACGCGTGTGCTAAAAAAGGGCTAAACCGTTAGCCTGTTCTTAACGGTCGATACGCATACCATGCGCGACATTTAACGTCGCGCATGGGAGCATTCATGGAAGAATTGCATTTCAACTGTCCTGCTTACCTGTCTCAACGCTTCTGGCTTTTATGCTCCGAACGCAAAGAGACGCCGGGCTCTGTCCTTCGCTCCTTCATGTATGAAGAGATCGCAAGGTCCGACGCAAGTTTCATCTATGATCTGAAGGAAGTGACCGGCATGGACGAATGGGCGGTCAGACAGGGCTTAACTCCCGGCAAGAAATAACCCTCGCCGGGCAGGCTTTCCTTATCAGACTGGTACGAAATTCCCGGTCGCAGGTTCGTAATTCGACAACCCGCCTTCGCCGATTTCTGTCCAGAGGCCATGAAGGCTCAGACTACCTTCTTCCACCGCCGACTGGATAAAGGGAAAGGTCATCAGGTTTTCCAGTGAGGTGACGACGGCATGCTGTTCCAGTTGCCGCGCCTGTTCCTTGGGGTCTTCGACCTTTTCGACAAGATTGTACTTCGGACGCAGCAGATCCATCCAGCGCCCGACAAAGCTCTCTTTGCTTTCAAGCTCAGGGGCCTGACCGTTGCACATGTCGATGCAGCCCTGCACGCCACCGCATTGCGAATGGCCCAGCACGACCAGGTGAGAAACCTTGAGCACGGTCACCGCGTACTCGATCGTCGCCGAGGTACCGTGCTGGAACCCGTCGGGTTCATAGGGGGGCACAAGGTTCGCGATATTGCGGTGGATAAAGAACTCACCCTGATCGGCGCCAAAGATCGAGGTCACATGCACCCGGCTGTCGCAGCATGAAATGACCATCGCGCGCGGCCGCTGGCCTTCGGTTGCGAGACGACGATACCAGCCCTTGTTCTCGGCATAAGTGGTCGCTTTCCAGCCATGGTAGCGCTGGACAAGATAGGCGGGCAGGGGCTTGGCATGTTTCACGGAAGAATCCCACTTTCCTACAGGTTTGCCCTCCAGATACAGGGCATTGGCATAAAATTTAAGAGACTAAGTGGCGAATATTCAACCTTATGCAAACTCCGATGGTCCAAGACTGCCCGACGGTTGGGAAGAAACAGATATCTGGGGTGATATTGGTGAGTGATGTTTGTGAGTTAATTCAATTCGAAAACGTGCGGCTGGATCCGGATCGATTAAAGACGCTCTATCATCAGATGGGTGAATCCGGCGCGGAAGAGGTCGTGTGCCGCGCGATCGAGGAACTGGCCGTCCGGCTGAGCCACTGCGAAAGGTTATGGCACAAGCGCGATATCGAGGGTTTACGTAAGAGTGCCCGTTCGCTTGTCGCTATTTCAGAGCAGATCGGCATGACCATGCTGGCTCGTGTGGCGGGCGACGTCACCAAGTCCATCGATCAATACGATCTCGCGGCAATCGGCGCGACGCTCTATCGGCTTCTACGGATTGGCGAACGGTCGCTTGTCGCAGTCTGGGATCTTCAGGATCTTTCCCTCTGAACAGGACTTGCAGCGCGAGCTGGGGCGATTAGGCTGCGCTCAAGAAATGTTTAAGGAAAATGTTTAGAATGCCCCTGAGTTTTGCCGAGCCGGTAGAATCCGCTATCCCCCTTCATATCGTCGAAGGAAATACCATTGACGCATGGCTATCCGACAAACCGGCCGATGTTGCGGAGTGGGTGCGTCTCAACGGGTTCGAAGGTGGCATCGGGCAGGTGCTGGTCGTGCCATCGGGGCCCGACCGTCCTATTTCCGCGCTCGTCGGCTATGGGACTGCCGCCAAACGAAAAAGAGGCAGGTACGCGCTTGCTTCCGCTGCCGCGAAATTGCCCGAGGGCGTGTATCGCATCGCATCGGGCGCCCCGGAAACCGGTCTTGAGACCGAATGCCTTGGTTGGCTGCTCAGCGCCTATCGTTTTGATCGTTATCGCAAAAAATCGTCGAAACCGGCCCGACTGATCGCGCCGGATGGTATCGACGCCAAGCGGGTTGAAATTATCGCGGCAGGCGAAGTTCTGCTGCGTGATCTGATCAATACGCCAACGTCTGACATGGGTCCCGACAAGCTTGAAGAGGCGGCATCTGCGCTCGCTTCGATGCACGGCGCACAGTTTTCCTCGATTGTCGGTGAAGACTTGATCGATCAGAATTTCCCGATGATTCACGCCGTTGGTCGCGCATCCGAAACGCCGCCGCGGCTGGTCGAATTCAAGTGGGGCAGCACGGGGCCTAAGCTGACGCTGGTCGGCAAAGGCGTCTGTTTCGACACAGGCGGGCTGGACATCAAGCCGCCGTCGAACATGCTGTTGATGAAAAAGGACATGGGCGGCGCGGCCAATGTGCTGGGCCTTGCACATATGATCATGGCGCTGAACCTGCCGGTGCAGCTTCGGGTGTTGATCCCGGCCGTGGAAAATTCGATTGCGGGCAATGCCTTCCGGCCTGGCGATATCCTGATGTCGCGCAAGGGGCTGACGGTGGAGGTGAACAATACCGATGCCGAAGGCCGGCTTGTTCTGGCCGATGCGCTGGCGCTCGCGGAAGAAGGCAGGCCGGATCTGGTGATCTCGATGGCGACGCTGACAGGGGCCGCGCGGGTGGCGGTAGGTCCTGATATTGCACCGTTTTTCACCGATGACAGCGATGCAGCGACGGCGCTGTCGCGGGCTGCCAGCCGCGTGGATGACCCGGTCTGGCAATTGCCCTTCCATGAACCCTATGAGGAGCTGATCGAACCTGCCTATGCCGATCTCGACAACGCGCCGTCGGGCGGGTTTGCCGGAGCTACGACCGCCGCGCTCTTTCTGCGGCGCTTTGCGGGAGAGCCCCGTTACATGCATTTCGACATCTACGGTTGGTCGCCGACGGATAGGCCCGGTCGCTCCAAAGGTGGCACCGGTCAGGGCATCCGCGCGCTTCTCGAAGCCATGCCAGAGCTGCTGAAGCTGTGAGCGACCGGCGCAGTCACTTTGCCAACGCGCGCGTCGCCCATAGCAGCCTGCGCGGGCATGTCGAGGCCGAGCGATTTACCGATGGCACTTGGATGCGGGTGACCAAACCGGTTGCCGATCTGCTCGCCGCGCCGGGCAGCGCTGGGCCAGACCGGCAGGTAATCTGGGGGGAGCCATTCCATGTGCTGGAAATCCACGAGGGTCTGGCCTTTGGGCGCTGCGGTTTGAACGGACATGCGGGCTATCTCTCCGAGCAGGCGCTTGGCGAAGCGGACACACCCACTCACCGCGTCAAGGTACGGCAAACGCTGGGCTTTTCCCGTCCCGACTTCAAGGACCCGCAGCCGGTCGGCCTTAGCATCGCAAGTCGTTTGCGCGTGACCGGCGAGACGGGCCGGTTTCTGGAAACCACAGACGGGATGTTCATCCCAAAGGCGCATCTCGCACCGCTGGACACGCCCGAAAGTGATCCGGTTGCCGTGGCAGAAAGGTTGGTGGGGACGCCCTACCTGTGGGGCGGAAACAGCCATCTGGGGCTCGATTGCTCGGGTCTCGTGCAGGTTGGGATGCAGGCTTGCGACCATGCCTGTCCTGGCGACAGCGACCAGCAGCTGGCGCAGCTTGGGCCATTATTGCCAGAAGGGACGGAGGCTTGCCGAGGTGATCTCATGTTCTGGAAAGGGCATGTGGCCTGGGTTGCGGGGCCAGACATGTTGTTGCATGCGAATGCCTATCACATGGCGGTGGCGTACGAACCGCTGAAAGAGGCAATCACCCGGATCATCGATCAGGGCGACGGGTCCGTGATCGGGCATATCCGGCCTTTGGAATAGGGCAAAAATCGCGGTGCACAAGCCGTGCACCCCCTGTACACCCCCCGTACAGCGGATCGGCACTATTTGACGGCGCGGATCAGTTTCTTTTCCAGCACGCGCAGCACGGATTTCAGATCGGCCCCGCGTTTGAGGATCTGGCCGTCCATCCCCACGACCGCGTACATGCCCTGTCGGTTGCGCAGCTTGGGATGCTTTTCGATCCGGTAGAGCGGATTTTCCGCCGTTCGCCGGAAGACCGAGAAAATTGCCGAGTCGCGCAGCGAGGAAATACCATAATCCCGCCATTCGCCCGCGGCCACCATACGTCCGTAAACTGAAAGAATGGTCTGCAACTCGCGCCGGTCAAAGGACACCTGTCCAGGGATACCGGTGAACGAGCTGGGAGGATGAATTTTCATGTATCGAGATTTGCCCCAAATGGCTGACAAATCAAGCCTCTTGCAGCCCGCCAAATCGTCGCGCCAGCCTTGCATCGGCGGGCGGCATCGGCGCGAGATCGCCATCGGCGCTGTCGAGCCAGGTTTCGGCGGCGGGGGCAAGCCTGCGATAGGCTTGCGCAACGGCGAGGCGCGGGTTCTTCAGCGGCGCGTCTGCAGGCATCAGTTCCGGGGCGATGTCACCATAGCGAAGGGTGATCCGTCGCCAGCGGTGGATCAGCAAAAGACGTGAAGCGGCGGCGTCGAGATCGCTTTCCAGCCGTGCGGATTCCAGCGCTTCGAGGTCATCGCGCAATCCCTCCAGCGCATGGCGATGCCCTTCACCGAGGAGCGTGGCGCGGTAGCTTTCACTGATCGTTTCGATCGACCCGGTCAGGCGCAAGTCGGCGGGAGGGATGTCCGCGTCCGCCGGGCTAAGTTCGATCTGTTGGATGCCATCCGCAGCGATGTTCAGCGTCATTGCCCATCGGGATACGGGCACGGTCTGCGGCGCGGCATAGATCTGCGTTGTCGCGGGGGCGAAGCGATCAAGCCCCTGCTCGCTGAGCCGATAGAGGCTGAGCCGGCCGGAGCGGGTGCTGGTCACCCAACCGTCGCGGTTCAGACGTGACAGGGCGGTGCGCAGGGTGCCCTGTTCAATCCCGACCCGATTGAGCAATGCGCCAAGCCGTGCGGTCGATATCTCGCCGCCCCGGTCCTGCACAAGATCCCCAAAAGCGGTGATCACGAGCGACCAGACCCGCAGGCGGCCCTGATTGTGCAAGGCATTGATCAAAGGGGAAATAGGGTCGCTCATAGGCGACTGTCATAGGGTCAGCCCAAGTTTCGCACAAGGGTGAGGCGGCGGGCAAAGGGTGTAGCGTTGCCCGCCGAACATTGCCTATCCGGGACGTTCATAGCTGACCATCGTCAGCAATTCGTATTCCGCGACCTGTTCGTCGTCCTGATTGGTCAGCGTCGCATTCCACGCGACTTCGCCATAGCTGTCGGTGCGCTGCGTTTTGCGCTTGCAGGTGAGGCGCACCTTGATGCTGTCGCCGGGGCTGACCGGTTTCTGGAAGGACAGGCTGTTGAGGCCGGTGTTGGCCAGAACCGGACCGGGATCAGGTTGTACGAAAAGCCCGGCGGCAAAGGACAAGAGCAGGTAGCCATGGGCGACGCGGCCCGGGAAGAAGGGGTTCGCCTTGGCGGCTTCCTCGTCCATATGCGCGTAGAAGGTATCGCCGGTGAAATGCGCAAAGTGCTCAATATCGTCGAGCGTGACGGTGCGCGATTTGGTGTGCAGCGTCTCGCCGATCCGGATTTCGCGGAAGGTGCGCTGGAAGGGGTGGTCGGGCCCTTCGATTTCGGGCGCGCCGGGAATCCACTGGCCGGTGATGGCCGAGATAACATCGGGGCCACCCTGAATCGCGGTGCGCTGCATGTAATGCATGACGCCACGAATGCCGCCCAGTTCCTCGCCGCCGCCCGCGCGGCCTGGGCCACCATGGACCATGTGCGGCATGGGAGAGCCATGGCCGGTCGCGGCCTTTGTGCTGTTGCGACCCGTGATGTAGAGACGCCCGTGCCAAGCGGCGCTGTCGAGCACGACCTGCCGCGCGACCTCTGGATCGCCGGTCACCAGCGAGGCCACGAGCGAGCCGCCGCCCCGGTTGGCAAGCTGCGCCGCGTGGGCCAGATCTCGATAGGGCATCAGCGTCGAAACCGGGCCAAAGGCTTCGAGTTCGTGAACTGCTTGGGCCGCGTCCGGGTCATTGCATTGCAGCAGGGTCGGCGCGAGAAAAGCGCCATCGGGGCCGGCGCCGATCAGATCGAGCGTTTCCGGGTTGCCGGTCAAACGGATGGTTTCGCCTGAAAGGGCGTGGAGCTTGCCGAGGACATCCTCTTTCTGAGCGGCAGAGGCGAGCGCGCCCATGCGGACGGAGTCGTCTGCCGGGTCACCGATCGTGGTCTTCGACAGCCGTTCCATCAGCGCCTCGCTGGCGTCCTTCATCGCGGACTCAGGCACGATGATGCGGCGGATGGCGGTGCATTTCTGACCCGCCTTGGTGGTGATCTCGTTCGCGGCCTCCTTGATGAAGGCGTCGAATTCCGGGGTGCCGGCAGTTGCGTCGGGGCCAAGGATCGTCGCGTTCAGGCTGTCCTGTTCGGAATGGAACCGCACCGAATTGCGCATCAGCGCGGGGTTGGCGCGCAGGTGCAGGGCAGTATCCGCTGAGCCGGTAAAGCTGACCACATCCTGCGGTGTCAGCCGGTCGAGCATATTGCCGGTGCCGCCGATCACGAGCTGGACCGCGCCTTCGGGGAGCAAGCCCGACTCGATGATCATGCGAAAGCAGGCCTCGGTCAGGTAGCAGGTCTGGGTGGCGGGTTTGACGATGGCGGGCATCCCGGCCAGCAGAGTCGGCGTGAGCTTTTCCAGCATCCCCCAGACCGGGAAGTTGAAGGCGTTGATATGGACTGCAACCCCTTGCATCGGCACGCAGATATGCTGCCCAAGGAAGGAGCCGTCGCGCGACAGACCTTCGGGTGCGCCATCGACATAGACGTGGCCGTCGGGCATTTCGCGGCGGCCTTTGCCCGCGATCACCATCATCGTGCCGATGCCGCCTTCGATATCGACACCGCCGTCGCGGCGGGTCGCGCCGGTCAGCGGGTTCAGGGCGTAGAGCTCTTCCTTGCGCTCGGCGATATAATGGCCGACCGCCTTGATCAACTTGGCGCGTTCATGGAACGTCAGCGCGCGCAGGGCAGGGCCGCCGGTCAGTCGTGCCCAGTCGAGCATGGCCTGCACATCAAGGCCAGCGCCGCCTGCCTGCGCGATCAGCTTTCCATTGACGGGGCCATGGACGGCGCGCGCCTTTTCATCCGGCGCGATCCATTTGCCCGCCGCAAAACTTTCGGGTTTCAGCATGGTCTCTCTCCCCTTGTGGTTGGGGGCACCATGACCGAGGCGCGGGGCGAAATCAACACTATTGACCGCATGGTCGGTTTTGTGCAGGGTGCAGCCCGAGGAGCAAGGGGGGAGACAGCGATGACGCCGCAGGAGAGGGCAGAACGCAGCGCCGAGGCGATGTGGGCCACGGATTCGGCCTCGAAATGGCTGGGCCTGTCGCTGGATGCCATCGGGCCGGGCACCGCGACCATGTCGCTTACCGTGCAGGAGCATCACCTGAACGGCCATCGTATCTGCCACGGCGGCTATATCTTTACCCTTGCCGACAGCACATTCGCCTTTGCCTGCAACAGTTACAATCAGGTGACGGTGGCGCAGGAAAACTCGATCACCTTCATCTCGCCCGGCCAGCCGGGAGAGCGATTGACGGCCACGGCTGTCGAGTCGGCGAAATCCGGCAGATCGGGCGTTTACGATATCACCGTGACAGGCGAAGATGGGCGCAAGGTGGCTCTGTTCCGGGGCCTCTCACGTACCATCAAAGGTCAGAATTTCGAGGAGACATCATGACTGTAGCTTATATTTGCGACGGGTTGCGTACCCCTATCGGGCGTTACGGCGGCGCGCTTTCGTCGGTTCGCCCCGATGACATGCTGGCCCATGTGATCAAGGAGGTCATGGCGCGCAACCCGGGACTGGAAGTCGATGAGGTTCTCGCCGGCTGCGCCAACCAGGCGGGTGAAGACAACCGTAACGTCGCGCGTATGGCGGTGCTGCTGGCGGGCCTGCCCGACACCGTGCCGGGTGCGACGATCAACCGTCTCTGCGGTTCGGGCCTTGATGCTGTCGGTTCCGCCGCCCGTGCCGTGCGCACCGGTGAGGCCGAGGTGGTCATCGCCTGTGGCGTCGAAAGCATGAGCCGTGCGCCGCTGGTCATGCCCAAGGCCGACAGCGCCTTTTCGCGCAAGGCGGAGATCTATGATACCACCATCGGCTGGCGTTTCGTGAACAAGGAAATGCACAAGCATTTCGGCACCGATTCCATGCCGGAAACCGGTGAAAACGTCGCGGCCGACTTCCAGATCAGCCGCGAGGATCAGGACAAGTTCGCCCTGAGATCGCAGGAAAATGCCGCCAAGGCGATTGCCTCGGGCCGCATGGCGCAGGAGATCACCCCGGTGTCGATCCGCCAGCGCAAGGGCGATCCGATCATCGTCGATACCGATGAACACCCCCGCGCCACGACGTTGGAAAAGCTGGGCAAACTGCCGACCCCGTTCCGCGAGAACGGCACCGTGACGGCGGGCAATGCCTCGGGCGTGAATGACGGCGCGGCGGCGGTGATCATCGCCTCGGAAGCGGCTGTCGAAAAATACGGCCTGACCCCACGCGCCAGGGTTGCAGGCATGGCGACGGCAGGCGTGCCGCCCCGGATCATGGGCATGGGCCCGGCCCCGGCGACGGAAAAGTTGATGGCGATGCACGGGTTGTCGATCGGCGATATCGACCTGATCGAACTGAACGAAGCCTTTGCGGCACAGGGGCTTGCGGTGATGCGCCAGCTTGGTCTGGCCGATGATGCCGAACATGTGAACCCCAATGGCGGAGCCATCGCGCTGGGCCACCCGCTTGGCATGTCTGGCACCCGTCTGGCGCTGACGGCCTCGCAGCAGATGATTAATGAAGGGCTCGACCGCGCGATCTGCGCCATGTGTATCGGCGTGGGGCAGGGTATCGCGGTGATGCTGGAGAAAGTGTGATGAAAGACCTGACGCCTCGTAAAGAAGACCTGAACCCCATCGAGATTGCCAGCCGCGACCAAATCGCCGCGCTGCAGCTTGAACGGATGAAATGGTCGCTGGCACATGCCTATGAAAATGTGCCCTTTTACAAGGCGTCATTCGACAAGGCGGGCGTACATCCCGATGACCTTCAGAGCCTCGCCGATCTGGCGAAGTTCCCTTTCACGGTCAAACAGGATCTGCGCGACAATTACCCGTTTGGCATGTTCGCCATCCCGCGCGAACAGGTCAAACGTATCCACGCCTCGTCGGGAACAACAGGGCAGCCCACGGTTGTGGGCTACTCTGAAAACGATCTGAAGAACTGGGGCGAGGTCGTGGGCCGGTCTTTGCGCGCCTCCGGTCTCTGCCCCGGTGACATCCTGCATAACGCCTATGGCTATGGGCTTTTCACAGGCGGCCTCGGCATTCACCTCGGCGCGGATTCGCTGGGGCTGACCACAGTGCCGGTCTCGGGCGGGATGACCCAGCGACAGGTGCGGCTGATCGAGGATTTCAAACCCAAGGGGATCACCGTGACGCCGTCCTACGCGCTGTCGATCCTTGACGAATACGCGGCGCAGGGGCTCGACCCGCGCGACAGTTCGCTCGAGGTCGGTATCTTCGGTGCCGAACCCTGGACCAACGCGATGCGGCTGGAAATCGAAGCCGCCTTCGACATGCACGCCGTCGATATCTACGGACTTTCTGAGGTGATGGGGCCGGGCGTGGCCAATGAATGCGTGGAAACAAAGGACGGGCTGCATATCTGGGAGGATCATTTCTATCCCGAGATCATCAACCCGACGACCGGCGAAGTGGTGGCGGACGACGAGCAGGGCGAACTGGTCTTCACCTCGCTGACGAAGGAAGCTTTTCCGATCATCCGCTACCGCACCCGCGATCTGACTCGCCTGCTGCCGGGCACCGCGCGGTCGATGCGGCGGATGGAAAAGATCACCGGTCGCAGCGATGACATGATCATCCTCCGTGGCGTGAACGTGTTCCCGACCCAGATCGAGGAACAGCTGATGACCGTGAAAGGTCTGGCGCCGCATTTCCAGATCGAGCTGAGCAAGCCTGACCGGATGGACCAGCTGACCGTGCTTTGCGAAGCCGCGCAGGACTGCGCCGGGGAGGACGCGCGCAAGGCGGCGGCCGGGGATCTCGCGCACAAGATCAAGGCAACGGTCGGGATCAGCGTGAAAGTGCTGATCGCCGATCCCGGCGGGGTCGAGCGCAGCCAGGGCAAGGCCGTGCGGATCATCGATAACCGCCCCAAGAGCTGATGCCCCGGGGCGTTGCACGCGACCACGATGAAAAACGTGCGGCCCTGCGCAAGGGGGCGGCACGCTATTTCGCGCGACAGGGCTATGACCGCGCCTCGATGACCGGCGCCGCCCGTGAATGCGGGGTCTCCAAGGCCCTGATCTATCACTATTACGACCGCAAGGAGGCGCTGCTCTTCGACATTCTCGAGGCGCACCTGACCGAACTTGTCGAGATGGTGGAAGAGGCGAAAGACGATGCCTTGCCGGGACTGATCCGTGCGATCCTGATGGCCTATGCCGATGCGGACGCGGAGCACAAATTGCAGATCGGCGCGCTGGAAACCCTGCCACCCGAAATGCAGTCCCCCCTAATCGCGCTGCAGCGCCGTCTCGTGGTAATCTTTTCCGACGCGATTCGCGCAGAGCGCCCCGACCTGCAGGCGGACAGGCTCCGCGCGCTCACCATGTCGGTTTTCGGTATCCTGAACTGGTTCTACATGTGGCACAGACCTGACAGGGGCCTGACCAGGGAAGATTATGCCGAATTGATAGCCAAGTTCGTCGACGCGGGCCTGTCCGGCCTCTCTGATTGAGGCACCTTCGGTGCCGTTTCCTTCTACTCGTCATCCGCCTTCGGCTGCTTCCTCGGATGTGCCTCCGGCGGGGATATTTTTAGACCCAAAGAAGGGGTTTGTGCTTCTTTGGGTCTTAATAATCCCGGGGGTGATTTGCCCGAAGGGCAAGAGGGGGCTGGCCCCTTTCTGCCGTTGCCGCTAGGGAAAGCTTCCGTGGCAGAACCAGTTTGGAAGCAGGATCGCGCCTCGACCAAAGTAAATCCAGAGAGGTTTTCCAAACTCGTGGAAAGCTTTCCAGTAATCGCGGATGCCAGTACGCCAGTCGGCCAGATCGAACCACCACTCGGGTAGTATTCGTTCGGGTCCTTGCAGGGCGACAAGCGACCATTGGCGACCGCGCCAGCGGAAAGACGCTTTTGGTGCTTCCGAGGCGGGATGGTGGACAGGTTCGGGCGGCCAGATCAGCAGCGGCCGGGGCGCGGCGGGCGGCGGCCAGTCGCTGGCGGGATCGGACCAGGCTGCGGCCAGGGTCAGCGCGGATTTATCGGGAAGGTGGCTGGTGCCGGGATGGCGGCGGGTGACGGTTTCCAGCCCGATTCGGGCGCCGATCTTGCTGACCAGATCGTGCAGCAGGGCGGGATCGGTGCGTTTCTCGCCGGCGATCCTGTTGGCCTGAAGGTGACCGACAGGTTTTTTGCGGGTGAGGTCTTCGGTCGAAATGCCCACGAGCCGCAGCATGTCGATGCCGAATTCCGCGTCGAGATCTTCGATCTTCATTTCGAGCAGCGGGCGGATCCGGTCAGGAGAACAGGTCGCTCGGGCAAGCTGGATGAGGCGGATATCAGCCTGCCCGTCGGGACGGTGGGCTTCGAGGCGCAGGCTGCGCAACCCGCGTCCCTTGTCCTGGATCTTTTTGCAGAGGGAGGGCAGCATCCGGTCGAGCGCGGCCATCACATCCTCTTTCAGCCCGATCGGGTCGGGCATCGTCATTCTCACGGCAAAATGTTCTTCGGCCTCGGCGGGCGAGACCGGTTCGGGCACGCTGCCCAGGGCCTGGTCAAGGCGCAGCAGGAGAGATTTCCCAAAGCGGCGGGCGAGGGCGGCGCGGGGCTGACCGATGATGTCGCGGACATGCCGCAGACCGAGCCGGTTGAGCTGTTCCGTGGTTCCGGGTTCCAGTCGGAGGGCGGTAACGGGGAGCGGGGCGAGCGCGGAGTGGTTTTGTCCGGGAGCGGCGATGCGGCCCGTGAGGGGCGTCGTGCTGCGGGGGGCCTGCGGCGCGCTGCCCCCCTTGCTCCAGTGTTTGCGCTTGCCCGCGCGGGACCGGGTTGCCCGGGCTTCCTGATCAATCGCATCGCCATTGCGCAGGCTTCCCCCGGATTCGCCGGAAAACCGGGCCAGCGCCCAGGCGGCACCCAGCGTATCGGCGATGCCGCATTGCACGGTCAGCCCCATGTCACGGCCTTCCTCTTCGATCCGGGCGATCACGCCTGTTTCGCCACCGAAGAGATGCGCGCAGCCGGTCAGATCGATCACCAGCGCATCGGGCGGGGCCTCTGCCACCCAGGGGCTGTATTTGCCGGACCACCGGCGCAGGGCATTGAGAAAACTGGTCTCGGCGGCGGGGTTGCGCATACGGGTATGCAGGCCCGCGCAGCTTGCCTGTGCATCGCGCAGCGACTGGCCCACGTGCAGGCCAAGCCTCAGGGCGGGGCCGTTTAACGAGGTGATAACCTGCATGTTGGATTGTTCAGCCACGATGGCAAGCGGTGCATCTTGCATATGATGCTCGAACCGGAGGACGCGTTCGGCGCCAAGGCGCGGAAACCAAAGGGAAAGGATACGACGGTTGGGCATGATCAGGCGATTCTGGCGACTCATTTGTTCATGTTTTGTTCTATATGACTCGAATCCTTTTCGGAGTCGAGATGCCCGGAGTGCTCGGCTTTCACAGCGTGGAGTTGTTCTGACCGTTCTAGCGGCGCTGGGGCTGGCGACGATGGCGGTGTCGCAGGATACGGCATGGGATGGACACGTGCTACGTCGCGTGGCAGCTATGAATGATGCCCGCGTTGTGATGGGGCGGTTGCATGACATGGCGGGGGCGAATGCGATATTCCACCGGGATCGTGCGCGGCTGGATCGCAAAGCGTTGATAAAGTTCTCGAAATCCCTGCCGCGCCTGTTTCGCAAAGAGCGGATGGACCTGCACAGCCGGGCAAAGCCAGGGGTCTGGGAAAACCGGGCGATGTTCCGGGTGCGGGCGCGCATCGCCCTTGCCGCGGCGCGCGGGATCAATCCGCGCTCTGCGGAAACGCTGCGCGCGACACTGCCCGACATGTTGCAGGCCTGTCTCGACTGTCACAAGCAGTTCCGCGCGCCGCCGTGACTGGCGGGGACAGGAAAGATCAGCCGCACCAGACGCGGGTGATCGTGTAATCCTCGGTGACATTCACGTTCACGCGCTGGGGCTTGTATTCCTGCGTGTAAAGGGAGTTGGGCGGGATGATCCGGACATCGGCAGGTAGGACCGGACGGGATTGGGCAAAGGGCTGACCGACAACCGCCTTCTGCTCTTCGCTGAGGCAGGCGGAGGCCACCGCCGACTGCTCTGGTGTGGTGGGCGAGGTGGCGGTCGTGGTCGCGTTGTTGGGCCCGCAGGCAGCCAAGAGCAACACGAGAGGCAGCATCCATTTCATGCGCCGGTCTCCTTCCAGATTTCGTTCCGATCCTGCCCGCATCATTGCACAAATGTGGGGTCGGACAACCCGGAGAATGCGTCTTGGCCCGGAAATCTACCGATACGGCAACGGGTTGGCCGGGCAGTGCAGGACCGAGTGCGGTTCAGCGCCGGCCCTCGCGCAGCCAGCCGCCGACGATCAGGACAGAGGCGATCAGCAGCACCAGCCAGGGTGGCAGCAGGGCCATCTGGGTGACATCGCGGGTTTCATAGGCGTCGCGCGGCGTAAGCCCGATCCAGCCCCGGCCCGAGGCGGGACGGCCGGGCCGGATGTCGCGCAGTGAGGGAATCTGGTCTTCGATGCGGAAGACACCGCCGCGCATCGGTTCGATCACGGGCGCAAGCACTGTATCGGTGGCGATGGTCTGCTCGAATTCGCGCGGAGCTGCGGGGCCAAGGCCAATCACCGCCTCACGTTCGCCCTCGGCCAGCCGGTAGAGACCGATATCCGCGCCCTCGTAGGTGCTCTCGAAGCGGCCCGGGCTGACCTCTTCCAGCGTGATGGTTTTGGTCGTGCCATCGGGTCTGGTGATGGTGACCTCGCCGATTTCCTCTTCGAGCGTGCGTCGGATGATCTTCATGGTCTGACCCGATGTGACCTCGGCCCAGAGCGCCTCTTCCTCGAGCTCGGGTTCCTTCATCATCCAGTGGGCGAGGCGGCGCAGCAGTTCAAGCTGCGGGCCGCCGCCCTCGTAGCCGCGATTCCAGAGCCACGCGTGGTCGGATGCAAGCAGGGCGACACGACCTTCGCCAACGCGGTCGAGGATCAGCAGCGGCCGGTTGTCGATGCCGGACATGACGATATTGCCTGAACGCGGTTCGAGTTCGATCTGGCGCAGCCAGGGTCCCCAGGTATCGGCGCCCTGGAAATCGCTGGTGACCGGGTGGCGCTGGCCGAGATCCGTGATCTCGGGGCGGTAGCGCTGTTCGATCACCCGGGCGGTCGGTTCGGCGGGCAGCACCCGTTCAAGGGGGGAGCGGAAGATACTGTCGGCGCTGGCGAAATCAGGACCGGCCGCGACAAGGACGGCACCGCCCTTGTTCACATATTCCGCCACGTTGTCGAGGTAGAGCGCAGGCAGGATGCCCCGCCGCTTGTAGCGGTCAAAGATGATCAGGTCGAAATCGTCGATCTTTTCCAGAAACAGCTCGCGGGTGGGAAAGGCGATGAGGGAAAGCTCGCCCACCGGCACACCATCCTGTTTCTCGGGTGGGCGCAGGATGGTAAAATGGACGAGATCGACGGAACTGTCCGATTTCAGCAGGTTGCGCCATGTGCGGCCACCGGGGTGCGGTTCGCCTGAAACCAGCAGCACGCGCAGGCGGTCACGGACTCCGTTCATCTGGATCAGGGCCGTGTTGTTGCGGTCGGTCAACTCGCCCTCCGCTTCGGGGACGGTGAACTGGATGACGTTGCGCCCGCCATGGGGTAGGGTGAGCGGCAGGTCGATGTCCTGACCGATGGGCACGTCAAAGCTCTGCGGGTCACCGCCGTCGACCGAGATTTCAAGCGGTGCTGTGGCACCTGTTGCCGGGGCCGTGCCGCTGTCTTCCACCCGTAGGGTCAGCGTGACGGGTTCGCCGATGATGGCAAACGCCGGGGCGTTGCGCACGATCAGGCGGCGATCCCAGTCCGTTTCACGCCCGGTAAGCAGCAGGTGCATGGGTGCCGGGAGGTCAGGCGTCATGTCGAGATCATGGGCCCGCCCGTCGCTGAGCGCGACGATCCCGGCGATGCGGGCGCGAGGTTCCTCGGCCAGTGCTTCGGTCAGGGCGGTCATCATGCGGGTGCCGGTATCGCCTTCGCCATCGGGGATCTGCACGCGGCGGATTTCGGTATTGTCGCGGGCGGCAAGTTCGCCGGTCAGCTCTTCGACGGCGCTGGCCAGTTGTTCGGGCCTGTCGGACAGGCGCTGGCTGGCGCTTTCATCTTCGAGCAGGATCACGATGTCGGAAAGCGGCGCGCGATCTTCTTCCTGATAGACCGGCCCCGCGAGTGCGCCGAGGATCACCAGCGCAGCAAGGCCGCGCAGCGCCCAGCCAGACAACCCGCGCCAGAGCGCGAGCACGACGCCGGCAAAGGCCAGCACGGCGAGCCCGGCCAGCAAGGGCCAAGGGATCAGCGGGTCAAAGAGAACGGTTCCGGTCATTGTCCAAGCCTGTCGAGGAGGGCGGGAACATGGACCTGATCGGATTTATAGTTACCGGTCAGCACATGCATTACGAGGTTCACGCCAAAGCGATAGGCCAGCTCGCGCTGGCGTTCGCCGGAAAAACCACGGCCCACGGGCAACAGCGCGCGGCCCTGTGCGTCGACGGCCCAAGCGGCGGCCCAGTCATTGCCGCCGATGACGACCGGGGTCACCCCGTCGTTGAGATTGCGAAACGGCATGCCTTCGATCTGTTCGGCATCTGGCGGCGCGGCTTCGACCCAGACATCGCGGCTGGTATGGCGACCGGGGAAATCCTGCAGCAGATAAAACGTGCGCGTGAGTACGTGATCGGCGGGCAGCGGTTCGAGCGGCGGAATATCAAGCGGCGCGGCGAGTTCCTGCAGCTTGCGTCCGTTCGGGCTCGACGTGCCGAAACGGGCGGTGTCCGCATCGCGGGTGTCGAACAGGATCATGCCGCCGGAGCGCAGGTAGGTGTTCAGCTTGGCATAGGCCTCTTGCGAGGGGATTGGCTGATCGGGGGTGATCGGCCAGTAGAGCAGCGGGAAAAACGCCAGCTCATCGGTTTCGAGGTCGATGCCCATCGGCACCGAGGGTTCGACCGAGGTGCGGAAGTAGAGCGTATCGGCCAGACCGCGCAGTCCGGCCTGTGCGACCTCATCGAGCTGTTCGTTGCCGGTCAGCACATGGGCGAGCACCAGTTCCGAGGTCGCCTCGATGGCGAAGGTGTCGGGGTCTTCGGTGCTTTGGGCGTGCAGGTCGCCGGGCTGGAACAGCAGCAGGCCCGCCAGCGCGGCGGCACCGGCGCGGGACAGCGCGAGACGGCCCGACAGCGCCAGCGAGGCGACGATATCGGCGGCGAGAAGCAGGATCGCGAGGCTTAGGAGCGCCCCGCCAAGAGGCTGTTCCTCTTGCACGGCAAGGCCTTCGACGGGCACGTCGGCGGGCCATGTGGCCGGGGTCAGTCCGCTTTCCCCGGTCAGCACGTTACGCGCCAGACGCCGGTCGCCATTGCGGTAGAGACCGGGGCGTAGATCGGGTCCGGTTGGGCTTGCCACGAGGTCCGGTCCGTCGACGCCGGGGAGTGTCGAGGCATCGGAGAGCGCGCCGAACCCGTCCATGATCTGGAGCGGAGTCCAGACCGTGCCTTCGAGATCGGCGGCCTCGGGCGTCTTGGCGGTGGAGGACACGGCGAGCCGTTCCAGCATCTCGACGAAGAGGCCGGATAGCGGCAGCGAAGACCATTCCGCATTGGCCGTCACATGGAACAGCACGACCTGTCCCTGACCGATCATCTTGCGGGTGACCAGCGGTGTACCATCGGTCAGACGGGCAATGACCCGGTCGGCCAATGCGGGGTCGGGCTGGGCCATGACCTGCGCGGAGACGGTGACATCTTCGGGCACATGCAGTCCGTAGAATGGCGACTCCGGAGGGAAGGCGTCGAGCGATTTCGGCTCTCCCCAGCTCATCGCGCCACCGACGCTGCGGCCACCGGCACGCAGGCGGACCGGCATCAGCGTGTCTTCCTCATTGCGGGAAATGTCGCTTGCTGCGAGGCGTGTGCCCGCAAAGCGGAGCAGCAGCCCGCCTTCTTCGACCCATTCGGTCAGGGCGGTCTGCTCGCCGGGGGCAAGCGTGGCCACATCGGCCAGAACGATTACGTCCGGGTTGGCGGGCAGAACGTCCATCAGCGCCCCGTCTAGGAGGTCGGCGGTGGGGATCAGTGCCTGTTCGAGATAGTGCAGTGGCGAGAGCAGTTGCAGACCTTCGCGGTCGTCACGACCCGCGATCAGCGCGACCTCGCGGCGGCGCAGACCGTCGTCGGTGAGGGTGACGGCCCCGGCGGCGCGCTGGCCACGGATTTCAAACCGGGTGATGCGGGCGCGCAGTTCTGACGGCAGGATCAATGCGGCGGTGGCCGTGGTGTCGCCATCGGCGAATGTGGCGGTGGCCTGCGAGAGGGTGCGGGCGGTGCCAGCGGGGTCGCGGCCCTCGGCCAGAATGGTGATTTCGCGTTCCGGTCCGGGCTGCGAGCGGCGGGCGGTCAGCTGGATCGCGCTGTCCTCGAACGTCACCGGGGCAAGGCCCGTGACCGAATTGCCGGTCTGGTAGACACGCAGCGCACCGCGTTCGCCAAATGCCTCGGTTAGGCGGGCGCGCCCGGGGTAGTCGAGGGAGTCGCTGAGCCAGTGGGTGTCGAAACCCTGCGGCGACTCTGGCAGTGCGGCTATGATCGCGGCGATCTGTGCTTCGCTCGGGCTCCACGGGGCGGGAGTCAGCCCAGCGAGCCGGTTGCGCCAGATATCGGCAGACTGAAAATTAATCCCTTCGGGATTGCTGAGGCGCAGGATCGCTACCGGCCGGTTGGCGCGGGCGGCTTCGGTCAGTTGCGCGTCGATCAGGTCGATCTTGTCGGTCCATTGGGTTGCGCCTGCCCAGCTTGCGTCGAGTGCGATGAGCAGCGGGCCTGACCCGGTTTCGGCGCGGTTCGGGTTCAGCACGGGACCGGCAAGGCCTATGATGATCGCGGCAATCGCCAGCATCCGCAGCAGCAACAGCCACCACGGTGTGCGGTCGGAAACGGATTCGTCATCCTTGAGGCCAAGCAGCAGCGCGACGCCGGGAAAACGTCGCCGTATTGGCGCGGGCGGCACCGCGCGCAGGATCAGCCAGAGGATCGGCAGCACCAGAAGCCCCAGCAAGAGCCAGGGCGCGGAGAAGCCGATACCGGCGAGAACGGTCATGATGTGCCCCTGTCCAGCGCGCGATAAAGCCAGAGCAGCGCCGATTGCGCCGAGTCGCCGGTGTGATGTGTGCCGTAATGCCAGCCGGTCAGGCGGCAGAGCTGCGAGAGTTCCTCGCGCCGTTCATGCAGGCGTTGCAGGTAGCGGTCGCGCAGGTCGTTGGCCTTGAGCGTTTCGTGGCGGAGCGAGCCGCCGACGCTTTCGAATATGGTGCGGCCGCGAAAGGGAAACTGTTCCTCGGACGGGTCGAGCACCTGCATCAGCACGCCGCGAACGCCACGGTCGGCGGCCTTGGTGAGCGCCAGCCGGACTTCGGTCATGTCGCCCATGAAGTCGGAGATAAACAGCGCGCGGGCATGGGGGATCATGGCCCGGTGCTCGGGAGGGGCGTAATCCTCGGAGGAATCCACGCTGAGGCTTTCCGCCAGCCGCATGATCTGCGCCTTGCCGCGCCGGGGTGGCAGGGCGGTGCCGGTCAGGCCGACGCGTTCGCCGCCGCGCACCAGAAGGATGGCGATGCCAAGGCCCAGAAGACGGGCGCGGTCGGCCTTGGTTTCCAGATGTGTGTCCGAGGAAAAGCGCATTGAGGCGCCCTGATCGACCCAGAGCATCACCGATTGCGCGATCTGCCATTCCCGTTCGCGCACGAATTGGTGATCGCCGCGCGCCGAGCGGCGGTGGTCGATCATGCGGCGGCTGTCGCCGATCTGGGCAGGACGGTATTGCCAGAAATCATCGCCCATGCCCGCGCGCCGCCGGCCGTGATCGCCCAGCAACACGGTGCCGGCCAGATGGTCGGCGCGCGCAAGCAGCGGCGGTAGTCGGCTCGCTTCGGCTTCGGCACGGTGGCGAAGGGCGTTTGATTGTATCACGCAGCAGCCTCGGTCCGCGTCAGGCTTGTCGCGGTGGTTTCAATAAGTTCGGCGAGGCTGTCGCCACGGGCGCGGGCGGCAAAGTTCAGTGCCATGCGATGGCTGAGAACCGGGCGGGCCATGTCGATCACATCCTCGGCGCTGGGCGCGAGGCGTCCCTGCAGCATGGC
The DNA here is from genome assembly GCF_019966545.1 of Heliomarina baculiformis. Taxonomy (GTDB): domain Bacteria; phylum Pseudomonadota; class Alphaproteobacteria; order Rhodobacterales; family Rhodobacteraceae; genus Heliomarina; species Heliomarina baculiformis. The sequence continues at coordinate 49,303 of NZ_JAIMIC010000012.1, forward strand.
GCTGGCGCGGACGGTCATCATCAGGGCCTGCGCGGCACGCGGGCCGGGGCCCCATGCGACGGTATCGCGCACCCGTTCAGAGGCATCCGGTTCGTCGGGACGGAAGGCGCGGACCAGATCGAGGATCATTTCCACCACCGATTCGCCCACCGGCATGCGCCGCAACAGGGTCTGTGCGGCTAGCAGTTCGTCGCGGGTGAAAACCGCGGTCGCCTTGTCCTCGCTCACGCCGGTGGTGGCGAGGAGAATGTCGCGTTCGGTATCGCGGTCGGGGTAATTCACGTCGATCTGCACGAGGAAACGATCGAGCTGCGCTTCGGGCAGAGGATAGGTGCCTTCCTGTTCGATCGGGTTCTGGGTGGCCAGGACGTGGAAGGCGCGGCCAAGGTCACGGTCGGCGCCGGCGACGGTCACGACCCGTTCCTGCATGGCCTGCAGCAGCGCCGACTGGGTACGCGGGCTGGCACGGTTGATTTCATCCGCCATCAGCAATTCACAGAAGATCGGCCCGGAAACGAAACGGAAATTCCGCGTGCCATCGGCTGAGGTGTCCAGAACTTCGGAGCCGAGAATGTCGGCGGGCATCAGGTCGGGGGTGAACTGGATACGGTTGCCATCAAGGCCCATCACCGTCGAAAGCGTTTCGACCAAGCGGGTTTTCCCAAGCCCGGGAAGGCCGATCAGCAGCGCGTGACCGCCGCAGAGCAGGGCGGCGAGCGTCAGGTCGACGACCCGTTCCTGACCGATGAAACGGCGCGTGATGGATTGCTTGGCTTCGGCCAGTTTGCTTTCCAGCGCCTCGATCTCGGCAACCAGATCTGAGGTATCGGACATGACTTTCCTTTCGGGCGACGTATATGACCTGTATGACTGTTACTCAGTGTATCGTGCAGAAAGGAAATGGCAAAAGCTATGAGCGGACAAAATGCCGTTACCCCGTCAGCCGAAGGCATCGCTGCCTCGATCCGAGCCGCAAAGACGCGCGGATTGCCGCCGGTTCATCTTTGGGATCCCGAGTTTTGCGGCGATCTGGACATGACGATCGCCCGGGATGGCACCTGGTTCTACCTTGGTACGCCCATTGGGCGGCCCGAACTGGTGCGATTGTTTTCGACGATTCTCAAGAAGGAAGACGACAAGTATTTCCTTGTGACGCCGGTCGAAAAGGTCGGCATCACGGTCGAGGACGCGCCCTTTGTGGCTGTGGATTTTGAAACCAAAGGTGAAGGGCGTGATCAATTTCTGACCTTTACCACCAATGTGGGCGACACCGCGATGGCCGGAGCGGACCATCCGATTCGTGTTGAGCGGGATCCGGAGACCGGAGAACCGTCGCCTTACGTTCTGATCCGCGCAAATCTCGAGGCGCTGATCGACCGCAAGAGCTTTTACCGGCTGGTCGAGGTGGGCGAACATCACGAGGACTGGTTTGGCATCTGGTCGGGAGGTCAGTTCTTTCCGATCATCCCGTCCAAGGACCTGCCTGCCTGATCTATCCGGCAAATTCGGGTGGGACGGGTTGATTTTCTCAACGGATTAAGGTTTGTTATCGCTAACATCGTGATGCCTGAAAACAGGACGATCATCGCCGTGCAGCCAGAACCGAAGGTGAGGAAGCTATCATGGCCCTGAATTCTACCGTCGCTCGCGTGACCGAGCGGATCATCGAACGCAGCGCGCCGACCCGGCAGCCCTATCTTGAACGGATGCGGGCAGCCGGAGAGCAAGGCCCGGCGCGGGCGCATCTTTCATGTAGCGGACAGGCGCATGCCTATGCGGCGGCGGGCGAGGACCAGGCAGAGCTTGCTACCGGTTCTGCCGGTAATCTCGGGATCGTGACCGCATATAACGATATGCTTTCGGCGCATCAGCCGTTTGAGCGTTTTCCCGATCTAATCCGCACGGCCGCGCGCTCGGTCGGCGGGACGGCGCAGGTGGCGGGCGGGGTGCCTGCCATGTGCGACGGGGTCACACAAGGCGAGGCGGGAATGGAGCTGAGCCTGTTTTCCCGCGATGCCATTGCGATGGCGACGGGCGTTGCCCTGTCGCATAACGTTTTCGACGCGGCGGTTTTTCTAGGGGTCTGTGACAAGATTGTGCCGGGGTTGGTGATCGCGGCGCAGGCATTCGGGCATCTGCCAATCGTGTTTCTGCCCGCCGGTCCGATGACCAGCGGCATCAGCAACGACGAAAAGGCCAAGGTGCGTCAGCAATTCGCTGCCGGGGAAGTCGGGCGCGAAGAATTGATGGCGGCGGAGATGGCAGCCTATCACGGGCCGGGAACCTGCACCTTTTACGGCACGGCCAACACCAACCAGATGCTGATGGAGTTCATGGGGCTGCACCTGCCCGGTTCGAGCTTTGTAACGCCCAATACCGGTTTGCGTGATGCGCTGACACAGGAAGGCGCGCGGCGGGCGCTGTCGCTGAGCGCTCTGGGCAATGACTATACGCCGACCTGCGATATTCTGGATGAACGCGCCTTTGTGAACGGGATCGTCGGGCTGAACGCGACGGGCGGGTCGACTAACCTGTTGATCCATCTGGTGGCGATGGCCCGGGCCGGGGGGATCGTGCTCGACTGGGAGGATTTCTCGGAACTGTCCGACGTGACGCCGCTGATGGCGCGGGTTTATCCGAACGGGCTGGCCGATGTGAACCATTTCCATGCGGCAGGCGGGCTGGGCTATATGATCGGCGATTTGCTGAAAGAGGGGATGCTGCATCCCGATACCAAGACCGTCGCGGGGCAGGGGCTTGAGCATTACACGGCGGAACCCAAGCTGAAAGGTGACACTTTGGGCTGGGAAGCCGGTTCTGGCGAGAGCCTGAACGAAAAGATCCTGCGGCCTGCAAGCGATCCGTTCCAACCGACGGGCGGGTTGAAACGACTGGCGGGCTCGCTCGGGACAGCAGTTATGAAGATCTCTGCCGTGGCGCCGGAGCATCGCGCTGTCGAGGCGAAAGTGCGCGTCTTCCACGATCAGGACGCGGTTAAGGAGGCATTTCGCGCCGGGGAGTTCACCGAGGACACAATTGTCGTCGTGCGCTTTCAAGGGCCCAAGGCGAATGGGATGCCCGAGCTGCATTCGCTGACGCCTGTGCTGGGGGTCTTGCAGGGGCGTGGGCTGAAAGTGGCGCTGGTGACCGATGGCCGGATGTCCGGGGCCTCGGGCAAGGTGCCCTCGGCGATCCATGTCTGCCCCGAGGCGCTGGACGGCGGGCCGATTGCGCGGTTGCGTGACGGGGATGTGCTGCGGGTCGACGCGAATAGCGGCGAGCTGGAATTCCTGACGGAAGGCGTGATGGACCGTGATCCGGTCGTGCCGGATCTTTCGGCCAATGAATTCGGGACAGGGCGCGAGCTGTTCTCGGTCTTTCGGCGCACCGTTGGCGCGGCCGATACCGGCGCAACCGTATTTGGAGTTTGAACATGTCGATGACCGGAAGCGAAGCGAGCCGCCGCACGCGCGAAATTTGCCAGACCGCGCCGATTGTGCCGGTGCTGGTGGTCAAGGATGCCGCGAAGGCCCGGCCTCTGGCCGAGGCGCTGGTGGCCGGGGGGCTGCCGGTGCTGGAAGTGACTCTGCGCACACCGGCCGCACTGGATGTGATCCGCGAGATGTCTGGGGTGACGGGCGGGATCGTCGGAGCCGGAACGCTGGTGACGTCACAGGATGTGCGCGCGGCCAAGGAGGCCGGGGCGACATTCGGCGTATCGCCCGGCGCGACTGACGAATTGCTCGCAGCCTGCGAGGCCGAGGATCTGCCGCTTTTGCCGGGGGCGGCGACCGCGACGGAAGCGATGCGGTTGCTGGTGCGCGGCTATGACATGATGAAGTTCTTTCCCGCCGAAGCCTCGGGCGGGGCACCGGCGCTGAAGGCCATCGGCGCGCCGCTGCCGCAGATTTCCTTTTGCCCGACCGGCGGTGTCAGCCTGTCGAACGCGCCGAGCTATCTTGGCCTGTCGAACGTGGTCTGTGCCGGGGGCAGCTGGGTGGCGCCGGGGGATGCGGTCGAGGCCGGAGACTGGGCGCGGATCGAGACGCTTGCGAAAGAAGCCAGCGCGCTTTGATCGTGGTCGCGCAATCTGAGCGTGATTTGGCCGCAATCACAGGTTACGACTTGGTGAACGAGCGTTGGAGCCTTCATGCCGAGATTTGCCGCGAACCTGTCGTTGCTGTTTACCGAGTTTCCCTATCTGGAAAGATTCGAGGCAGCGGCCCGGGCGGGATTCCGGGCCGTGGAGATCCTGTTTCCTTATGAATTCCCGGCCGGGGAAACCCGGCGTGCGCTGATCTCAAACGATCTCGAACTGGTTCTCATCAATGCGCCGCCGCCGAATTACACTGGCGGGGATCAGGGGTTCGCAGGCGTACCGGGGGGCGAAGCGCGGTTCCAGTATGACATGCGCCGGGTCATGCGTTTTGCCGGGGAATTCCATCCCGGCGTGATCCACCTGATGTCGGGATACAGCGAGGACCCGGCGGCGGTGGATGTGCTTGTACAGAACTTGCAATGGGCGTCGGATATGGCGCCGATGCAGCAGTTCACCGTCGAACCGCTGAACCGCACCGACCAGCCGGGCTATGTGCTGAGCGATTTCGACCTTGCGGCGGAGGTACTGGCCCGGGTGGGGCGCGACAACGTCGGGCTGCAGTTCGATACCTATCACGCGCAGGTCATCCATGGCGATGCGCTGGCGGTCTGGGACCGGGTCGCGCCGCTGGTGCGCCATGTGCAGGTCGGCGATGTTCCGGGCCGGGTGGAGCCCGGCGGCGGGCATTTCGATTTCCGTGGGTTTTTCGAGATGCTGGACGCGACCGGCTATGCGGGCTGGGTCAGCGCCGAGTATCACCCGAGGACGAAACTGACCAAGGACAGCCTTGGCTGGATGCGGTAGCGGGGGCTCTGCCCCGTCCGCTGACGCGGACTCCCCGGGATATTTTCAGACCCAAAGAAGGATCAGTGCGCTTCGGCCCAGTTCTGTCCGCGTCCCGCATCGACGGTCAGCGGCACGGCGAGATCGACCGCCGGGAGAGCAGCGGATTCCATGACCTCGCGGGCTTTTTCGATGGTCTGGTCGACGTGGTCGTCGGGAACCTCGAAGAGCAGTTCGTCATGGACCTGCAGCAGCATGCGGGCGGGCAGATCTTTCAGCGCGGCGGGCATCCGGGTCATGGCGCGGCGGATCACGTCGGCGGCGGTGCCTTGGATCGGGGCGTTGATCGCGGCGCGGCGGGCGAAACCGGCATGCGGACCCTTGGCGTTGATCTCGGGCGTGTGGATTCGGCGACCGAACAGGGTTTGCACGTAGCCATTGTCCTTGGCGAACTGGATGGTGTCATCCATGTAAGCGCGGATGCCGGGGAAGCGTTCGAAATAGCGGTCGATAAAGCCCTGCGCCTCGGCCCTTGGGATGCGCAGGTTGCGGGCGAGGCCGAAGCCGGAGATGCCGTAGATCACGCCGAAGTTGATCGCCTTGGCCTGACGGCGGATGTCGGGCGTCATGTCATCAAGCGGCACGTCGAACATTTCCGATGCGGTAAGCGCATGGATGTCGATGCCGTCGGCAAAGGCCTGTTTCAGTTCCGGGATGTCAGCAATATGGGCAAGGATACGCAGTTCGATCTGGGAATAGTCGAGCGAGAGCAGGGTATTGCCCGGCTCGGCGATGAAGGCTTCGCGGATGCGGCGGCCCTCTTCGGAGCGGACCGGGATGTTCTGCAGGTTGGGCTCGTTGGAGGAAAGGCGGCCGGTGTTCGCACCGGTGATGGAATAGGAGGTATGGACGCGACCGGTGTCGGCGTTGATGTGGTTCTGCAACGCGTCCGTATAGGTCGATTTCAGCTTTTGCAGCTGTCGGTAATCGAGCACGCGGGCGGGGAAATCATGCAGGGTCGCCAGGTCTTCGAGCACATCGGCGGGGGTGGACCACTGGCCGGTCTTGGTTTTTTTGCCGCCCTCGAGGCTCATCTCTTCGAACAGGATCGAGCCGACCTGCCCCGGGGACTGCACATTGAATTCGTGACCGGCGAGTTCGTAAAGCTCGGCCTCGAGCCCGGCCATTTTCTGCGAAAAGGCGTTGGACATGCGCGAGAGCGTGTCGCGGTCGACCTTGATGCCATGCATTTCCATCTGCGCGAGAACCGGCACCATCGGGCGTTCCATGGTCTCGTAGACGGTGGTGACGCGGGCGCGGTGCAGCTGCGGTTTGAAGATCTGCCAGAGGCGCAGGGTGATATCCGCGTCCTCGGCCGCGTAGGGGGTGGCATCCTCGATCGGGACCTTGTCGAAGGTGATCGCCGATTTGCCGGTGCCGAGCAGCGGCTTGATCGGGATCGGCGTGTGGTTGAGATAGCGTTCGGAGAGCACATCCATGCCGTGGTTATGTTCGCCCGCATGAAGCGCGTAGGACATCAGCATAGTGTCGTCGATCGGCGCGATGTCGATGCCGTTGCGGGCAAAGATCTTGGCGTCGTATTTCATGTTCTGGCCGATCTTGAGGATGGCGGGATCCTCGAGCACCGGTTTCAGCAGGTCGAGCGCCTCTTGCAGGGGGATCTGGCCGTCGAGCAGCCCATCGGAGCCGAAGAGATCACCGGCCTTCCCATCCTTGTGGGTCAGCGGGATGTAGCAGGCATGGCCGGGGTCGACGCAGAGCGAGATGCCGACCAGATCGGCGGTCATTTCATTGAGACCGGTGGTTTCCGTATCAACGGCCACATAGCCGCGTTCTCGGATGCGGTCGATCCAAGTCTCTAATGCGCCCGTTTCGGTGACGCAGTCATGCTGCGCCTTGTCGAAGGCGGGCATTTCCGGGGCATCCTCACCCGTTTTTTCGACAGGCGGTTCGGGAATGGCGGGGGCCTCGACGTCGAGCTTGTCGGCGATGCGTTTGGTGAGCGTGCGGAATTCCATTCGGGTCAGGAAGTCCATCAACTTTTCCGCGTCCGGATCGCGCACTTCGAGATCGTCGAGGGTAAAGGTAAGCGGCGTCTCGCAGTCGAGCTGGACGAGCTTTTTCGACAGTTCGATCTGATCGCGCATGTCGATGAGGGTCTGGCGGCGCTTGGGCTGCTTGATTTCCTCGGCACGGTCGAGAAGTGATTCGAGATCGCCGAATTCGTTGATCAGGAGCGCGGCGGTCTTGATGCCGATACCGGGCGCACCGGGGACGTTATCAACCGAATCCCCGGCAAGCGCCTGCACATCCACGACGCGCTCGGGGAAGACACCGAATTTCTCGAAGACACCGTCACGGTCGATGCGCTTGTTCTTCATCGCGTCGAGCATTTCGACGCCGTCGCCGACAAGCTGCATCAGGTCCTTGTCGGAACTGATGATCGTTACCCGGCCGCCAAGGTCGCGGGCCTGGCAGGAGAGGGTGGCGATGATGTCGTCGGCCTCGTAACCTTCCATTTCCTCGCAGGCGATGTTGAAGGCGATGGTGGCCTCGCGGGTCAGCGGAATCTGCGGGCGCAGGTCCTCGGGCATGGCTTCGCGGTTGGCCTTGTACTGGTCGTACATGTCATTGCGGAACGTATGGCTGCCCTTGTCGAAGATTACCGCCACATGGGTCGGCGCATCGGGACCGGTGCTGTCTTCGACATAGCGCTGCAACATGTTGCAAAAACCCGAGACCGCGCCGATGGGCAAGCCGTCTGATTTACGGGTCAGCGGGGGCAGAGCATGATAGGCGCGGAAGATAAAGGCGGACCCGTCAATCAGGTGCAGATGGCATCCCTTGCCGAATTGCGTCTTGCTCACTTTGGCCCCCTTTGGTCGGTCATTGGCCGAGTTATCCCGTATCGGCGCGCGAGGGGCAATCGCTGATCTTGCGCATTTCGACGGCTTGCCGGGGGTGTTCGCGTCACACGCTAGCCGGAGCCTTGCCTTGGGGGCTTGTGCCGGCGCGCGGGACGCGGTCACTTGGCAAAGTAAGGCAACGCGCGGGAGGCAAAGATGGAAGCGGCGGACAAGACCCGGATCATGAAAGCGGTGGATGCGCTGTTCGATGAGGAGGTCGCGTTTCTTGCGGAGCTGACCTCGCACCCGTCGACGCGGGGCAATGAGCAGAGCGCACAGGATTTCATCGCGGGAGAGCTGGATACGCGCGGCTACGAGGTCGACCGCTGGCAGGTGAAGGTCGAGGATATCCGCGACATGCCGGGGTTTTCGCCGGTGATTGGGAATTACGAGGACGCGGTGAACGTGGTGGGCACACGGCGGGCCAGTTCGGGCGGTGCCTCGCTGATCCTGAACGGGCATGTGGATGTGGTGCCCGAGGGGCCGCTCGACATGTGGGATACGCCGCCTTTCGAGCCACGCATCGACGACGGATGGATGTATGGGCGCGGCGCCGGGGACATGAAGGCGGGGATCGCGTCGAACCTTTTCGCGCTCGATGCGCTGCGTGATTGCGGAATGGGACCGGCCGGGGACGTTTTTTTTCAATCGGTGGTCGAAGAGGAATGTACCGGAAACGGCGCGCTGGCCTGCCTGGAAAGGGGCTATCGGGCGGATGCGGCGCTTATCCCCGAACCATTCGACGAAATGCTGGCCTGCGCGCAGCTTGGGGTGATCTGGTTTCAGGTGCATCTGCGGGGCATGCCGACCCATGCGGCTTATGCGGGCGAGGGTGCCAATGCCATCGAAGCGGCGATTCCGATCATCGCCGCCCTGCGCGAGATGGAGGAACGCTGGAACGGGGCCGAGCACCGGCATGGCGCCTACGAGCATGTCCACCATCCACTGAACCTGAATATCGGCAAGATCCAAGGCGGCGACTGGGCGAGTTCGGTGCCCGCTTGGTGCGTGCTGGACCTGCGGATGGGAATTTTTCCCGGTCAGGATATTGAAAGTTGTAAGACCGAGATTGAGACGGTCATTCGTGAGGCCGCGCAGAAAAACGCATTTCTTCGCAACAGCTTGCCGGATGTGATCTATCACGGCTTCCATGCCGAGGGATATGCGCTGGGCGACGATGGCAGCGACAAGGCGAAACGCGCGATCAGCGCGCTTGAGGCCGCGCATGACGGGGTGAATGGGACGGCATTGAAACAGGTGCCGCTGACCGCAACGACCGATGCCCGGTTTTTTGGCCTTTACGCGGATACGCCTGCGTTGGTCTACGGTCCGGCTTCCGAGGCGATCCACGGTTTCAACGAGCGGGTCGATCTGGAAAGTCTGCGGCGTGTGACCCAGGCCACCGCGCTGTTCATCGCGAACTGGTGCGGGCTGGAGCGCCTTTAAAAAGCCTTTAGCGTGCGATGGGAATGTCACACTGATGGGGGAAAGGATTTTGCGTCTTCACCCTAGAGGTGGGGTTTATATAACGAAGATTAAGTCCTTTTCCCGGCGCTATTTTCGCGGATTTCGAGGTTGTTCAGATTGAGATTGGATACACGAACGGCGAATGTCGGCATCCTGATCGTCTGTGTTCTGACGGCGCTTGGGGTTTATCGCTTTGTGTCGGATCAGCGGAGCTTTGGGGCGAGGGAAGATTTCGCCGCGATCACGGCCTATCATCGGGATGCATTGCAGAACCGGATGAATTCATGCCGTTCGGCGCTTGCCGGACTTGCAGGGTTGTTTTCCGGCTCACAAACGGTCGAAAGGGACGACCTGCGACGCTTTATGTCCGAGATGGCGATCCGGAACTACCTGCCGGGTATTCTGGGCCTTGGTTACATCGAGCAGGTGGCTCGCGAAGATCTCGATGCGTTCATCGCCGAGGCGGCGGCGCATGGGCAGCCCAACCTGCAGGTCCATCCGGATACGGGCGCCGATCCGCTTTTCATCGTCAAGTATATCGAACCGCAGGACGAGAATTCGGATGCCATCGGACTTGATCTCAATTTCGACGAAACCCGCAGCAGAACGGCGGTGACCGCCCGCGATACAGGGGCGCCTCTGCTGACGCCGAGCCTGCAACTGGTGCAGGATGGGATCGGCAAGCCGGGGTTCCTGTTGCTGATGCCACTATACTGGCCGGATCTGGAGACGAACACGCAGGACCAGCGGCGTGCCGCGTTTCGCGGCTGGGTCTATATGCCGTTCATTGGGGAGCGTTTTCTTTCCGGTCTGACGAGCCTAGAACATCACGAGTTTGAGTTCCGCGTGTTCGAGAGTTCTGTCGTGGCGCCGGAGCATCTGATCTATGACTCAGCGCCCGAGGGGTTCGACCGGGAGGCGGCAAGGTTCCGGGAGGTCAAACGGATCGAAGCCTTTGGCCGGACGTGGACGATCGAATGGTCGAGCAGCCAGAACTACGAGGCGACCCAGACCGACCATTTCGATCTGATCATCCTGTTGGCGGGTCTGGTGCTTACTTCGCTTATCGGCTTCCTCCTGTGGACGATCTCGCGGCGGGAACAGGTGATTACGCAGCAGGTCATCGAGAAGACCCATGCACTGAAGACCCGCGAAGAGGAAAACCGGGCGATCATCGAGAATGCCGTTGTCGGTTTTGTTACCATCGATGGCGACCATCGCGTGATCCGCTGCAACGAGATCGCTTACAAGATCATGGGGAAATCCCGGACCGACGTGTCCGGTGCCAAGATGGTGGATGTCGTCCCCGAACTCGAAACCGTGCCGGAAGCGGAGGAGATCCAGAATGTTCCGGTCGAAAATGGCGCGCGGATACTGGGCGTTGGCAAGAGGCACTGGAAAACCGCTGAAGGCGCTGATCGTACGACATTCATCCTGCGCGACATCACCGCGCTTGAACGCGCGCATGAACAGGTCGCGGAAACCGAACGGCGCTGGGATCTGGCGCTGCGCGGGGCAGAGATTGGTGTATTCGACATTAATCTCGAAACCGGGAAATCTGCGGTCTCGGCAAGCTGGCGACGGCTGATGCAGATCGATGACGGGATCTCAAATGAATCCCTGCAGGAGCATTTCATGTCCCGGGTTCATCCCGACGATCTGCCCGCGCTGCTGGCCTCTGATCAGGCCTGTATCAAGGGTGAGACTGACCGGTCGCTGTCACTCTACCGGCTGAAGACCCCTGAAGGGAGCTGGCGTTGGATGCGGTCGGACGCGGCCGTGGTTGATCGCGATGTCAACGGACGGGCGATGCGGCTTGTCGGGGCGCAGACCGACGTGACCGAGGAGCTTCTTGCGCAGGCATCGCTACGCAGCAGCGAGGAACGGTTCCGGCTGATCTTTTCCAGCGCGCCTATCGGCAACGCGGTGATCGATGTGAATGGTCATTTCACGATGGTGAACGAAGCGCTCTGTCAGATGGTCGGCTACAAGAAAGACGAGATGGAAGGCGGGCGCAATTTCGTCCACCTGATTTCGCGCGAGGATTCCGAGCGGATCATTCCGGAGGTCGCGCGTCTGAAGGCCAGCGGCGCGCATTCCTTTGAAACGGAATGCCAGATCGTCCGTAAGGACGGGTCGAGGTTCTGGGGGATGGTCGATGTTGGCTGGACCCATGACGACCAGATCGACGAGGACATCTATATCATGCAGATCGGTGACATCACCGAGAAGAAGCATGTGGAAAAGATCAAGAGCGAGTTCGTCGCGACGGTGAGCCACGAGTTGCGCACACCGCTGACGGCAATACGCGGGGCCTTGGGATTGCTCGAGGCATCGACCGCAGAATACATCGCCCCGCCTGCCAAACGACTTTTGGACATGGCGCAGTCCAACGCGGAACGGCTGATCGGGCTTGTCAGCGATATTCTTGACATGGAGCAGATTGAATCCGGTCGGATGAATTTCAATTTTTCCGAAGAGATGGTTTCGGAGGTCATGAAGGATGCCGAGAGCCAGATGCTTTGCTATGCGGACAATCTGGGCGTTACCCTGCAATTCGACCCGCCGGAAGAGGAGTGCACCATCTGGACCGATACCGCGCGGATCGCGCAGGTTTTCGACAACCTCGTTTCAAACGCGTGCAAGTTTTCGGAGAGCAAGGGCACGGTTTACGTCAAGGGCGAGGTCCGTGGCGAAGACGTGCTGTTCTCAGTACGCAACCGGGGCCGCGGCGTGCCGGATTCCTTCCGTACCAAGATCTTCCAACCGTTTTCGCAGGTCGATAGCACAGACACCCGCGAAAAGGGGGGGACGGGTCTTGGGTTGAGTATCTGCAAGCGAATGATCAACCACATGGGCGGCGAGATCGGCTATGACAGCGAGCTTGGCGAAGAGACGGTTTTCTGGTTCACAATGCCACGCTATCTGAGAGATTCTCAAAATGATAACGGTGCGCTTGCCTCTACGGCAGCGAATGGTTAGGAAATATTTGAGTAAGGGAGCGCAACTTTTGTAATCTCCGGCCGTCAGGTTTTATTGGATTGTTTTTGAACATTTCCAATTTTTGACATTATCTGGACCCCAAATTGCGCTCTTGGTCGGGTAGTTCGGCTCAAAGACAATTGATCGGTTATATTTGGTTTGTTGGTCTCCGAGCATAAGAAAGTGACGGTGAAGAAATCACCGGCCGCCGCAGAGGACAGGGGCAGGAATAACATGAACTTTTCCAAGTTCGTCCCCGGACAAGGCGCCGCCATTCTGGCTGCTGCCCTGTCTATCCTTGCAGGCAGCGGCGCGTTTGCACCGGAGGCTAAATTTTGGAGCAAAGAAACGGGTAGCGTGTTTACGGCTACCCTTTTAGTGAGCATATGAAGCGCATGCATGCGAATCACGAAAACTCATCGTACACATCAAAAATGTTGATGGATATTGCGGCTTTGGACCAGCATGCGATGATCCAGATCACCGATTTGCAAGCCAGGATCATCGAAGTAAATGACTGCCTCCTATCGGCTACCGGGTTTTCGAGTTCCGAACTGATCGGTCAATCTGCAAGCTCGCTTTATCACGAGCGTGACAGGCCGATGGCCTTTGAAATTCGCGACAAGATCATTGACGGTCAGGCCTGGACGGGTGAGATGCGTCTGATGCGCAAGGACGGGTCGGTTATGTGGACGCAGGCGACTATCGTGCCGCGCCGCGACCCCGAGGGTGAGCTGGTTGGCGCGATTTCGATCCGGAGCGACATCTCGGAAAGCAAGCTTGCGGATCACCACAACGATCTGACGACAACGCTGCACAAGCTGTCTGATGAAGTCTACATGATCGATTCAGATACGTTTTCGTTCACCTATATGAACGAAGCAGCGATGCGGCGCGCCAAGACGAACGAGGCGGGCTATGAAAACTGGAACCTGCGCAAGGTGTTCAGCGAGCAGGATTTCGATGGTTTTGTGCAGCGTATTGCGCCGCTGCTCGACGGCAAGACGGACCAGGTCCATTACGATGCCGTCCTGTTCAATGTTCCCTATGAGCTGAGGCTACAGTTATACAAGGCGCCCGCCGGGAAACGCATCATCGTAGCCATTCTTCGGGACAAGACCGAACAGGCCGAGATTGAGCGCGTGCGTGCGGAATTGCTCGCCACGATCAGCCATGAGCTGCGCACGCCGATGACGTCGATCAAGGGCGCCATGGGGCTGTTGCTTTCGAACGCGGCTGGTGAGTTGCCGGAGAAAGCGCGCGGGATGCTGAGCATCGCCTATCGCAACGCGGACCGGCTGGTGATGATCATCAACGACATCCTCGATATAGAGAAGATCGCCGCTGGCCAGATGGATTTCGACATGCAGGTCATGCCGCTGGTCGTGGTGGTAGAGGAAGCGATCGCCGCGAATGAACAATTTGCCAACCGTTTCGATGTATCGGTTTCCCTGATGGAAGCGGACCGCGAGGCGACGGCCAGTTTTGATTTCGGGCGGACGCTGCAGGTTCTGACGAACCTCTTGTCCAACGCGGCCAAGTTCTCGCCTCCGGGCGGCCGTGTCGAAGTGGCGATGAAGCGGGTCAATGACCGGATGCGGATCAGCGTACGCGATTTTGGCGAAGGGATCGACGAGGCCGCGCAGGCCAGTATTTTCGAGCGGTTCACGCAGGCGGCCTCGGGGTCACGCCGCGGAGTTGCGAGCACGGGGCTTGGGCTAAACATTGCCCGTGCGATCATGGACGAGCAAAACGGGTTGATCGATTTCGTCAGCCGACTGGGCGAAGGCTCGACGTTTTTTGTTGAGTTCCCGCTGGTCGAAGTCGGGTCGATTTACGACGCCGATGAACGGGACGGGGATAAGCAGGTGGAAGGCGCTTAACGATGCTTAGATTAATGCATGTCGAAGACGACGAGGATATCCGGGAAGTTGCCAAGATGGCGCTGGAGTTTTCGGGACAGTTCGAGATCATTCAATGCCCCTCGGGCGAGGAGGCCATCGAACGGGCACCCGAGTTCAAGCCCGAAGTGCTGCTTCTGGACGTGATGATGCCGGGCATGAGTGGTCCGACGACCTTGCAGCATCTGCGCAAGATCGAAGGCTTGGAGGATACGCCGGCCATCTTCATGACCGCGCGAGCGCAACCATCGGAAATCGAGGAATTGAAGGCGCAATCGGCTTTGACGGTCGTGGTGAAACCCTTTGATCCGATCACCCTTGGCGATCAGATCATGGCGGCGCTTCGCGGCTGACAGGATTTCTGTCCAACGAAAAAGGCGCGCCGTTTAACTGGCGCGCCTTTTTCTTTCGGGGGCGGGATCAAGCGTATTTCGCCTGCGCCACCGGCCAATCTTCGAGCGCTTCTTCGGCTATAGCGAAGAAGCGGCCCAGGTCGATGAACACCTGCTCAAGATCGGGTGTCCCGTTTTTCATCAGTCCGACAATATTGTTTTCACAAGTACGGGCCATGTCGCCCAATTCCTGAAGGCCGAGCGTTCCGGCCGTACCCGCGATCTTGTGCAGGATGCCCTGGCTCTGGTCGAGCGCTTCCATATCGAGCGAGTCTTCCTGCATCTCGGCAAAGAATTCCTCAAGCTCGTTGAGGCGGTCGGGAAGCATGTCGAGGAAACGTGCGCGGATGCGGCCGATTCCCGGGATCATCTGTTCATCCATCATTTCAGCCTGCCCGTTCAGCCAGCCAGTAGCTTTCTTGTGCTTTCTCGCGGCGCAGCGCTTCTTCCTCGGCGCTGGCATGGGCATCGATAACCGCGTCGATCGCATTGCGACCGGCACGCCAGATCAGACGGTGCGCCTCACCCGGGCAGACCCGGAAATCAAGCTTTCGGCCATCGCAGAAATGCAAATCCATCTGGTGGATCTGGAGGTTGATCGCATCGGTCAGGTTGTTCAGATCCGGACGGTAACCGTTTTCGACAACGCAGACAAAAGTGCCGTTCCCGGCATAAGCGATCAGGAATTGCTGCGGCTTGAGGCAATCCGAGATCGCCTCGGACGTATCAGTGATCAGGCATTCAAACCCGAAAGGTGTGCTTTCGCGATAGAGTTGCTCAATCCGGCGGATAGAGAAGGCGAAGACGGTCGAGCCAAAGAGCGAGCCACGCGAGAGCTGTGTGATGTAGTTTTCGAACGCGAAATAGTCGATGACCCCGTCCACATCCATGATCGTGACAGGTTCGTTCAGGGAGACCTTGACCGGTTCCTGCGGGATGTCGTTGCGGCTGACGGCAAAGATCTTCTTTGCCGCGCCGTCGGTGGTGATCAGCCTGTCTTCGGCGCTTTTGATGCGGAATTTCAGTTCCGTGATGTCGAAGGGCTTGGTGACATAGTCCGTCGCGCCGGCTGTGAAGGCGTTGTCAATATAGGCCTTGTCCGACATGGCGGTGATCATGAGAATCGGCGTGGCGACGTAGCGATCCATAAGACGAAGCCGCGAACAGAGCTGGATACCGTCCATTTCGGGCATCTGGATGTCGAGCAGGAAACAGTCGAAAGGTTCGCAAGCGGGATCTTCGACGATTTCCAGTGCCGCCAGAGCGGAGTCTGCGGTCGTTATGTCGTGATCGCCAAAAGTAGCGAGAAGCTCAGCGAGCAGTTCGAGGATGATCGGATCGTCATCTACTGCCAGTACACGCATTTTAGCCTCGTTCCCTTGCCTCGAAAGCAAATTCTGATTTCCGGACAGTAGCTTCTGCCCATTTGTCACCCGCGATTCTCTTTTCTGAATACAGGCCGTTGCTTTATTTCTACAAAACATTGAGGCGCGAATGTGGCAGGCGATTGGGCTTTTAAAGAAGCAATTCAGCTAAAAGTGACGAATCACTTCACCTGCTTTGATTCTCATCAGCTTCGATGAACCAGAGATTCAAAGTAAATTGAATGGAGAAACTGGCGCGCCTCAAAATCCAATTTTTTCAGCTAGTTACAAAAAAGAGGCGAGGCGCCGGATAATCCATCCGATCACAATGCCCATAATACAGCCAAGGCAATCAATTGCGAAGTCGCCGAATTCGCGATCGCGTCCGACAAAGGGCTGGATCAATTCAATCGCCGCGCCAAAGGCGACGATCATCGGGACAGTCCAAACCATCCGTCGTGGTGCAAGAATCGCTGTTGGCAGGGTCAGAAGCAGGAAGGCCTGAAAGTGGTTGGCCTTGTCGTTGCCGGGTAGGCTTGGGATTTCGGGTGCCGGGCTGAGGGTGCCATAGGCGATCCCCAGCGCCAGGATCAACGTTAAGGCCATCGCCGCAGGTTCGATAAGGCTGGAAACACCCGTTCTGGCAATAGTTCTGGGCGGCAAAGCAGGCGTTGTCCTTTGGTCTTGAATTAGTTGCGATAACAACGCGGCCTGTATCGGAAATGCAAGGTGCGGAAATTGCGCGACGCGAATTTTCAGGAGTGGCGGCCTGCGCTGACCGGTTTTGCGGCAGGACCCCGCCATGAGTGGTAGATCCGCGAAAGATGTGTCCGGACGTTGATGGCCAAAGCGAGGACCAGCAATGTGCCCGAGCCTGCCCCCATATAGAACAGGAGTGCCGTAACCAGTCCATATCCGCTGAGCAGGGCCCAGCCTGCTGACAGAAATGCGGCCGCCATGGCGGCTATGATCACACCTAAGACCACTCGAATGTCTCCCGACGCGAAGCCGATTTCAACACGGCCCGTTTCGCGTTGGACAAGTGAGCCCCAAGTTCGTTACCGAGGCGTTAACGATAAATTTTTAGTATTTGGCCTGGCGGAAAATGGCTGATTCGTAGGGGGTGGATTGACCTGCATGCATATAGTAAGTATACAACTTAATTGAGATTCGAGGAGGGGATCATGTCCGAACAATTGGGAACGCTCGAAGAGCTGCCGGAGGATTACCGCAACGAAATGGCCAGCGCGGGCGTTGCACCGCTTTGGCCGATGATGCGGAACGTGCTGCCGCATGGCGCACCGAAACCAGTAACGCGCCCGGGTCACTGGACGTATGAGTCGTTACGTCCCCTTCTGCTGCGCGCCGGTGAATTGACCCCGGTCGAAAAAGCCGAGCGCCGCGTGCTGGTCCTGTCGGACCCCGGACGCGGGACAGGCGCGATGCAGGCGACGTCTTCTATTTACCTTGGCATGCAACTCTTGTTGCCCGGAGAGACCGCCCCCGCGCACCGCCACACTCCGTCGGCCGCGCGGATCATTGTCGAAGGCGAAGGCGGGTTTACCGTTGTCGATGGCGAGAAGCTTCCGATGGAAAACGGTGACCTGGTTCTGACTCCCGGCGGAGACTGGCACGACCATGGCCACGAGGGGAGCGAACCTGTGGTCTGGCTGGATGCGCTGGACCTGCCGCTTTTTGTATATCTCGAAGGGTCTTACGCCGAGGAAGCCCCCTTGCAGGCGCAGCGCAACCGGCCCGATGCCAGCGAGGTTGAATATCGCGCGGCGGGACTGGCCCCGTCGCGGCGGCTGAACAACACGGTGCGGCGCTATCCGATGATGCGTTACCCCTGGGCGCGGACCGAAGCGGCGCTTCGCGAAATGGCGAGATGGGGTGAAGATGGCATCGCCGAGGTAGATTACATCAATCCCGAAACCGGGCAGGACGTCCTGCCGACGATGGGGTTCACCGCGATGATGCTGGAGGCGGGGCAAAGCGATGCGCCGCCGCTGCGGTCCACCTCGGCTGCCTTTCACGTGATCAAGGGGTCTGGCAAATCGGTGGTAAACGGCGAAGAAATCAGCTGGGGTCCCAAGGACATCTTTACGGCGCCAGTCTTTGCGGACATCACCCATCATGCCGACAGCGAGGCGTTTCTGGTTCGCATCCACGACCGTCCGCTGCAGGAGAAACTTGGATACTATGAGGAGCGCGCCAAATGAGTGAGCTTTTGTTCGACCTGCCGAAACCCGTGACCATTCCGGTCAAAGGCGAAACCGCAGAATACCCGATTGGCCGGATTTTTTGTGTGGGGCGCAACTATGCTGCCCATGCTGCGGAAATGGGGTTCGAGGTCGACCGCGAGGCGCCGTTCTATTTCACCAAGTCGCCGGCCAACGCGGTGCTGACCGGGGCGACCATGCCTTATCCTCCGGGCACGAAGAACTTTCATTATGAAATGGAACTGGTGATGGCCGTCGGCGCGCCGGTGTTCCGGGCAAGCAAGGAAGAGGCCGAGGCGGCGATCTATGCCTTTGGCTGCGGGCTCGACATGACGCGGCGGGATCTCCAGATTGCATCGCGCGAAAAGCAGCGGCCTTGGGATCTGGGCAAGGATGTCGAGGACAGTGCCGTGTTCTCACCGCTGACCAAGGCAGGTGAGCTGTCCGATATGGACAGCAAGCGCATTCACCTTGAGGTGAACGGAGAGGTCAAGCAGGACGCGACGTTGGGCGAGCTGATCTGGAAGCTGGACGAGATCATCATGGACCTCTCCAAGTTCTATCACCTGCGTCCCGGCGACGTGATCATGACGGGCACGCCTGCTGGTGTTGGTCCAGTCGTGGCAGGCGACAAGATCACCGGTGGCATCGACGGTCTGGACCCGATCAGCCTGACGCTGAGCGACGCGGAATAACGGCGGCCCGCCGCTGGGCGGGTCATTTCAACCTGAGTTAATGATGCCGAGGCCCAAGCATCGGGAAAACGACCGTCCGTGAAAGACGGCGAGGGAGGAAGTCATGTCTAACGATCAGATCCTTGTGGCCGGTGGTGGCATCGGCGGTTTGGCGACGGCGATTGGTCTCGCTCAGAAAGGTTTTTCTGTGCTGGTGCTGGAAAAGGCCGCGCAGCTGGGCGAGATCGGTGCGGGCATCCAGCTTGGGCCGAATGCCTTTCACGCTTTCGACTATCTTGGCGTCGGCGAAACTGCCCGCGAGATGGCGGTGTACATCGACAACCTCCGCCTGATGGACGCGCTGAGTGGTGAGGAGATCACCCGCATCCCTCTGGACGAGGCGTTTCGCAAAAGGATGGGCAATCCTTATGCGGTTGTGCATCGGGGCGACCTGCATGGGGTGTTCTTGCGTGCCTGCGAAAACCATCCCAAAGTCGAGTTGCGGACGAACAGCGGTGTCGAGTCCTATGATCAGGACGGCAATCAGGTGACGGCGATCCTGTCGGACGGGAGCCGTGTGACCGGACGCATGTTGATCGGGGCGGATGGTCTTTGGTCGAACATCCGCAAGCAGATGCTGAATGACGGCGAGCCGCGCGTCTCCGGTCACACCACCTATCGCTCGGTCATTCCGACTGAACAAATGCCGGAGGATCTGCGCTGGAACGCGGCGACGCTCTGGGCCGGGCCGAAATGCCATATCGTGCATTACCCGCTCAAGGGCTGGAAGATGTTCAACCTTGTCGTGACCTATCACAATGACGCGCCCGAACCGGTCGCTGGCAAGCCGGTCAGTCATGACGAGGTGCGGCGCGGATTCGAGCATGTGGCGCCGATTGCCAAGCAGATCATCGACAATGGAAACGACTGGAAACTGTGGGTGCTTTGCGACCGCGATCCGGTGATGAACTGGGTCGACGGGCGCGTGGCGTTGCTGGGGGATGCGGCTCATCCGATGTTGCAGTATTTTGCGCAAGGGGCCTGCATGGCGATGGAGGATGCGGTCTGCCTTTCGCACCTGATGGGCGAGGATGACGGAAATATCGAAGCCACTCTGGCAGCTTATCAGCACAAACGTCGCTTGCGCACGGCGCGGGTGCAGCTACAGTCGCGCGAGATAGGGCAGCATGTCTACCATCCGGCGGGTGCTCATGCGGAGCTGCGAAATGCTGTCATGAACGCGCGTTCGCCCGATGAATGGTACGATCAGATCGACTGGCTGTATGGCAGTACGGGGCTTGAAGGTGCCATTTCCGCAGAAACCCGGACCCAAAGATAGATATACGACATAACAAACTTGCCGAATCAGCGGTTTTTATGCCAAGCCGTTGGTAAGACCTGCTTGCAATATATCTCCGTTACGGCAGTATATTGCATAAGTAGAGGTCTAAAGGGAGGAAATTTATGACAAAACGTAGAACGCTTTTGGGCTCAATGGGCGGCGTAGCACTTGCAGCTCTGGCGACCGGTTTCATGGGCACGGCGGCGCTGGCTCAGGAAGTTACCTTGAAAATGCACCACTTCCTGCCGCAGCAGGCAAACGTCCCTAAGGACGTTCTGGAAGTCTGGGCGAAGAATGTCGAAGAAGGTTCGGACGGCCGGATCAAGGTTGACATCTACCCGTCCATGCAGCTGGGCGGCAAGCCGCCAGAGCTGATGGATCAGGTGATCGACGGCGTTGCTGACGTGGTGTGGACCGTGGTCGGCTACACGCCGGGCCGCTTCCCCAGCACCGAGGTGTTCGAGTTGCCCTTTATGATGACCAACGCGCGGGCGATGAGCCAGGCCTATTGGGAAATCTTCGAGGAAGATCTGAAGGACACCGAATTTCAGGATGTTCATATCCTTGGCACATGGGTGCACGGGCCGGGCATGATCCACTCCAAGGATCCGGTGAATTCGCCCGAGGATCTGCAGGGCATGAAAATCCGCGGCGGTTCGCGCTCGGTCAACATGTTGCTCACCGAACTGGGCGCAACGCCCGTGGGGATGCCGGTTCCGGCCGTTTCCGAGGGGCTGTCCAAGGGTGTGATCGACGGCACCACCATTCCGTGGGAAGTGACGCCGGCGCTGAAGGTGTCGGAGCTGGTGCATAACCACACCGAATTCGAAGGCAAGGCGCTCTATGTTCTGACCTTTGTTCTGGCGATGAACAAGCAGAAGTACGAAAGCCTGCCCGACGATCTGAAAAAGGTCATCGACGACAATTCCGGCGTTGAGTTCTCGATCTTCGCCGGTGGTACGCAGGCGGATGCAGATGGCCCCGCACGCCAGATCGCTGTCGATCTTGGCAATAACATCATCACCGTATCCGAAGAAGATGCGGCGGCCTGGGAAGAAGCGGCCCAGCCGGTGTACGATGCATGGCTGTCCGACATGGAAAGCAAGGGTAAGGACGGGCAGGCGCTGCTCGAGAAAGCCCGGATGCTGATCGACAAATACACTGACTAAATACATCTGAGAGGGCGCGGCGAGATCAGCCGCGCCCTTTCTGTCATTGGGACGGGGATGGGACATGAAGACCTTGATGACGGGACTTTCCCGCTTCATGGCGATTCTGGGCGGCATCGTCCTGAGTTTGCTGATCATTCTTACATGCGTATCAATTGCCGGGCGCCTGCTGAACGGGTTCTTCCACGGTGATTTCATGCAATCGGTGGCGCCGGGTTTTTCCGACTGGGCCATTGGCGCCGGGGTCGGCCCGATCACCGGAGATTTCGAGCTGGTCGAGGCTGGGGTGGCGTTTGCGATCTTTGCCTTTATCCCGCTGTGCCAAATTACCGCGAGCCATGCATCGGTCGATATCTTTGCCAACATGATGGGCCCCCGGGTCAACCGGTTCTTGCGGGCGGTCATCGAGGTGGTCTTTGCCGCGACGCTCGTACTGATCGCCTGGCGGCTTTACGAAGGCATGCTGTCGAAGATGAGCTATGGGGAAACCAGCTTTCTTTTGCAGTTCAAGGTCTGGTGGGCCTATGCGGCGAGCCTGTTCGGCGCGGTCGTCTCGGCCATCGTCGGCATCTATGTCGCCTTCGTGCGTATCTATGAATTTCTGACCGGCAACATCGTCATCCGGGAAGGTGTGGAGGTTGCTGATGAGCACACTTGAAATCGGAATCTATTCCTTTCCGGCGCTGATGGTCCTGATCTTTCTGCGCGTGCCGATCGGGCTTGCAATGTTCCTTGTCGGGCTTGTCGGCCTGACCATCGTGACCGACGGCACCAATATGGCGTTCTCGCGCCTCAAGAACGAAACCTACACCACATTCTCCAGCTATTCGCTGACCATCGTGCCCATGTTTCTACTGATGGGGCATTTCGCGACTTTGGGCGGGATGAGCACGGCCCTGTTCAAAGCGGCCGAAGGGTTTCTTGGCCACCGCCGCGGCGGCGTCGCGATGGCGGCGATCGGTGCCTGCGCGGGCTTTGGCGCGATCTGCGGGTCTTCGCTTGCCACGGCGGCGACAATGGGCCGCGTCGCTCTCCCCGAGCTGAAAAAATACGGCTACGAGGGCGGGTTTTCGACCGCTACACTGGCCGCTGGCGGGACGCTGGGTATCCTGATCCCGCCCTCGGTTGTACTCGTCATCTATGCGATCCTGACCGAGCAGAACATCGCCAAGCTTTTCCTTGCGGCCTTTATCCCGGGTATTCTTGCAGCGATTGGCTATGTCATCGCAATTTCAATTTACGTTCGACTAAACCCGGAATCCGCGGGCACGCGTCCGCCGGTGCCAATGGGCGACCGGTTCCGCGGGCTGGTCGATGTCTGGCCGGTTCTGCTTGTCTTTGGCCTCGTCGTCGGCGGCATCTACCTTGGCTGGTTCACCCCGACCGAAGGTGCTGCCGTGGGGGCTGCGGGGACCGGGGCGATCGCCCTGCTGAACGGCGGGTTGACGTGGAAGACCCTGATCGAGAGCTTCTTTGTCACCGGGAAATCCACCGCGATGATCTTTTTCATCGTGCTGGGCGCCGGGTTCTATAACGGCTTCCTCGCTTTGACGCAGGTGCCGCAGGAACTGTCGAACTACGTGGTCAGCCAGGGGTTCAGCCCGCTGACTGTCCTCTCGCTGATCCTTGTCTTTTACCTTGTCTTCGGGTGCCTGATGGACAGCCTGTCGATGATCCTGCTGACGGTCCCGATCTTTTTTCCTGTGATCTCGGTGCTGGATTTCGGCATGTCGGCCGAGCATGTGGCGATCTGGTTCGGTATTCTGGTGCTGATCGTTGTCGAGGTGGGGCTGATTACGCCACCGGTGGGGATGAACCTGTTCATCATCAATTCGATGGATCCCAAGACGCCGATTCTCGAGACCTACAAGGCCGTGATCTTCTTTGTCGGGTCGGATCTAGTTCGGGTGGTCCTGCTGGTCGCATTTCCGGCGATCACATTGTTCTTGATCCCGTAGAAATAAATCTTTCCGGCATAACTGTTACTAGATATAACAGTTATGCCTTATAGCGGATTTGCAGTTGGGGAGGCCGCAATGACACAACCATTCCTGAAGGTCGAAGTGGACGGGGGCATCGCGACCCTGACAATGGACCGCCCGGCCAAGCGCAACGCCATGTCCGACGGGCTGCTGGCCGAGCTCGACGCATTCTTCAGCAATCCGCCCGAAGGTGTGCGTTGCGTGGTGCTGACCGGCAGCGGCGGGCACTATTGCTCGGGCCTCGATCTTAGCGAGCATGTGGCGCGCGACGCCGAGCAGACCATGCGCCATTCGCGCAACTGGCATCAGGTGATGGATCGTATCCAATACGGCGGCCTGCCTATCGTGTCGGCGATGACGGGTGCGGTGATTGGCGGCGGGCTTGAGCTGGCTACGGCGACCCACGTGCGCATTGCCGAGCCGTCCTGTATCTTTCAGCTTCCCGAAGGGCGACGCGGCATTTTCGTCGGTGGCGGGGCGACGGTTCGCGTCGGCCGCATTCTTGGCGCCGACCGGATGATCGAGATGATGCTGACAGGGCGCAAATACGGCGCCGACGAAGGCAAGGCGCTGGGTCTGGCGCATTATTCGGTGGGCGAGGGTGAATCCCTGCCGCTGGCCTATGAGCTTGCCAGCAAGATCGCCGAGAATGCCTCGCTGTCGAACTACATCATGGTTCAGGGCATTTCCCGGATCGAGGATATGGCGAAAGCGGATGGATTCTTTGCCGAAAGCCTCTGCGCGGCGATCGCGCAGACCAGCCCTGACGCGGTCGAGGGGCTAGCCGCCTTTTTGGAAAAACGCCAGCCGAGTTTCCGCTAGGATCATGGCGGACAGGGCGGAACCTGCGGTCAAGGCGGGCTCTGGTCCGGAGCCGACCCGTGACGCAACTCTGCGCAGCTTCACCGGTTATACGATGAAACGCGCCTTTCACGCGATTCAGGCGGACCTCAAGGACGTGCTTGAACCTTTCGGCCTGAGGATGCTAACGTTCTCGGCGCTTGTAGTGGTCGTGGACAATCCGGGTCTGCGGCAGGCGGAGCTTGCCGATGCGCTGGTGATCGAACGTCCCAACATGGTGCTAATCGTGGATCAGTTGGTTGAAGCCGGCCTGATAAGCCGGGCCCCCGCCGAGGGAGACAGACGTGCCTATGCGTTGCGCCCGACAGAGGAAGGCCGTGCGCTTTACCAGCGGGCGACGGCGGCGGTGCGCGCGCATGATGAGCGCATGACAAAGAATTTGGATGAGGAGAAACGGCAGCTTCTGGTCTCGGCCCTTGGCCTGATCGAAGCTGTTCAGTGGGAGGAAGACGACAATGGAGAACGGTCCTGAATACCGGCACCATAAGGTAAATCGCGCGGATCGGCCTGACGGGAGCATCCTGCTGACCTCTGGCTATGAAATGTCGCCCGTGGTCGAGACGACCGGCGACTGGCTGCACCATTGGGCAGAGAAAAGCCCGGACCACGTGTTTCTCGCGGAGAGAAGCGGCCCCGGCTGGCGCGAGGTTTCCTATCAGTCGGCGCTTGAGCAGGTGCGGGCGCTTGGCGCGGCACTGATCGCGCGGGGGCTGAACAACGATACGCCTATCCTGATCCTTTCAGGCAACGGTGTCGATCACGGGTTGCTGGCCCTTGCCGCGCAATACGTGGGTATTCCCGCGGTTCCGGTGGCCGAGCAGTATTCGCTCATTCCTGGGGCGCAGGCACAGCTGTTGCACATTCTCGAGGTGATCGACCCGGCGATGATTTATGCCGTGGATGGTCAGAAATTCGCCGGTTCGCTTGGCATGGATGAAATGGCAGGCCGGTCCGTCGTTGTCAGCCGCAATGCGGGGGCGGGTCAGACACTGTTGGATGATCTACTGCGGGCCGACAGCTCGGACGTGGATGCAGCCCATGCCGGGGTTGGTCCGGACAGCGTTGTCAAGATCCTGATGACCTCTGGTTCGACTTCGAGTCCCAAGGGGGTGATGACGACTCATCGGATGATGTGTGCGAACCAGACCCAGCTTGCCGATGCGCTGCCTTTCCTGCGGGAACGTCCGCCCCGGATCGTGGACTGGCTGCCGTGGAACCATGTTTTTGGTGGGTCTCATAATTTCAACATGATGCTGGCAAATGGCGGCAGCCTCTATATCGACGAAGGCAAACCGGCGAAGGGTCTGATCGACCGGACAATCGAGAACCTTGGCCTGATGAGCAGCACACTGGCATTCAACGTGCCGGTCGGGTTCGCAATGCTGCGCGACGCGATGAAGCAGGACAGGGCGCTGCGCGAGACCTATTTCCGCGAGCTGGACATGATCTTTTACGCGGGCGCCTCGCTACCGCAGGATGTCTGGCGCGATCTTGAGGATATGGCGCGCGAGGTGCGGGGCCAGGTGCCACTTATGAATACCTCGTGGGGGCTTACCGAAACCGGGCCTGCCTCGCTTATCCAGCACGAACCGACGGATCGTTCCGGCATTGTGGGCGTTCCGCTGACCGGCGTGACAGTCAAGCTGCTGCCCAACGAGGAAAACCGTTACGAGGTGCGCGTCAAAGGGCCGAACGTGATGGCGGGCTATCACAACGCCGTGGACAAGACGCAGGAAGCCTTTGATGAAGAGGGTTTTTTCCGGACCGGCGATGCGATGGGTTTTGTCGACCCCGAGGATATGAGCAAGGGAATGCGCTTTGACGGGCGGATATCCGAGGATTTCAAGCTGTTGACCGGCACATGGGTGCGGGCGGCGCAATTGCGGATGGATGCGTTGGCGGCGCTGACACCGCTGGCCGCTGATCTAGTGGTAACCGGCGAGGGCCGTGGGCAGGTGGGCGTCATGATCGTGCCGGGGGCGGAACTGGCGGCGTCTGGTGCGCTACGTGACGACAATGGCGTTTTTACCGGAGATATATTGCACACTCAGATCGGAGAGAGGCTTGCCGAATTGGCCAAAACCGCAGCGGGTCAGTCGAACCGCATAAGCCGGGCCGTGGTCCTGTCCGAGCCACCCTCGATTGCCGATGGAGAGATCACGGCAAAGGGCAACCTCAACTTCCGCAAGATCATGATGCGCCGCAAGGCTTTGCTGGACCGGCTTTATGATGACGAGGATCAGGCAGTCATCCGGGTATAGGCGTCATTTGTCCCGGTGAGCCGTCGAATAGCTCCAAGAAAGTTTATGCAGTATATTGCCAAATATAGGCATTATGTTGCATAAGCGCTGAGAGGAGATATTGTTCCGCATATCCGAGTCGCGCAGGACGCGTTGCGAGGAGGCGGTGCGCAGAGCGGGGAGGTTCCTATGTCACCATCGGGCAATGCGGCGGTCTATTTCGTGGATCGTCATCTGGACGAAGGCCGCGCCGAAAAGGTCGCCTTTCGCGAGGCGGACGGCGCACAGCGCAGCCTGACCTACGGCGACCTCGCGCGGGAAACTTCGCTTTTTGCCGGGGCTCTGGGCAAGCATGGCGTGCGACGCGAAGAGCGTGTCGCCATGATCGTGCGGGACCAGATCGAATTCCCCATTGTTTTCTGGGGTTCGATCAAGGCCGGGGCCATCCCGGTACCGTTGAACACGCTCTTGTCGAGCGGCATCTACGAAGAGATTCTGAACGACAGCCGCGCTACGGTGCTTGTGGTGTCGGAACAGCTTTGGGAGGTAGTTGCACCAGCTGTCGCAGACAACAAGTATCTGCGCGCGGTGGTCGTGATAGGCGACGCGCCCGAAGGAACGATCAGCTTTGACGATTTCACGACGGACGCCGAACCTGTCGAAGCGGTCGAGGCCAACGAGGACGAATTGGCTTTCTGGCTGTATTCTTCGGGGTCGACCGGGTCGCCCAAAGGGGTGCGCCACGTTCACTCCTCCCTGAAAGCCACGGTCGACACATTCGGCGCGCAGGTTCTGGGCATTACCGAGCAGGACACGGTGTTCTCTGTCGCCAAGATGTTCTTTGCCTATGGTCTGGGCAACGCGATTTCCTTCCCGATGTCCGTTGGCGCGACCACGGTGATCTTCGGCGGGCGTCCGACGCCCGACGCAGTTTTCGAGGTGATGGCAAAGGAACGGCCCACCATTTTTTGCGGCGTCCCAACACTTTACGCTGCCCTCGTCGCGGCACAGGAAAAGGCGGGTGGGCAGCCGGATCATTGCGTGCGGCTGTGCACCTCGGCCGGTGAGGCGCTACCGCGTGAGATTGGCGAGCGCTGGGAAAAGCTTTGGGCGGCGCCGATTGTCGATGGTGTCGGGTCTACTGAGATGCTGCACATCTTCCTGTCAAATTCGCCCGGTGACATCGTTTATGGCACCTCGGGTCGGGCCGTGCCGGGCTATGAAGTTCGTCTTGTCGATGAGCATGACGAAGATGTCGGCGTGGGCGAAGTCGGTGAATTGCTGGTGCGTGGGCCGTCCTCGGCGGACGGGTACTGGAACCGCCGTCACAAGTCGCGTTCCACCTTTGAAGGGCACTGGACCCGGACAGGTGACAAGTACGAGCTGACCGAAGGCGGGCGCTATGTCTACTGCGGTCGGACGGATGACATGTTCAAGGTGTCCGGCATCTGGGTGTCCCCTTTCGAGGTCGAGCAGGCGTTGGTGGAACATCCCGCCGTGCTGGAGGCCGCCGTCGTCCCGTGGTCAGACGAAAAGGGACTGGAAAAACCGAAAGCCTATGTGGTGTTGAAAGATAGCAGTGCGGAACTGGGTGATCTGAAAGAGTTCGTGAAGGAAAAGATCGGCATGTGGAAGTATCCGCGCTGGGTCGATATCGTTGACGAGCTTCCCAAGACGGCCACCGGCAAGATCCAGCGATTCAAACTGAGGGAGCCCGTGTGATGACACTCGAATGGTCCGAAAACCCCAAGACGCCGCTGACCGTTGAGGGCAAGCAGCTTGAGTATTTCGCGATGGGTCCCTCGCCGGACAAGGCGCCCACGATTGTCATGCTGCACGAAGGTCTGGGCTGTGCCGCCTTGTGGCGCGATTTTCCGGCCAAACTGGCCCAGGCAACGGGCATGGGCGTTTTCGTCTATTCGCGTCTTGGCTATGGCCAGTCGGATGCTGCGGAGCTGCCCAAGCCGTTGGATTTCATGACGCGCGAAGCGGTTGAAGTGCTGCCGCAGGTGCTTGACCAGATGGGGTTCGAGCGTGGCATCCTGATGGGACATAGCGACGGGGCGACCATTGCCGCGATCTATGCCGGAAGCGTGGCGGACCTGCGAGTGCGTGGTCTGGTCTTGATGGCGCCGCATTTCTTTACCGAACCAGCCGGGCTCGAGTCGATCCGCGAGACGAAGAGGGCGTTCGAGACGACCGATATGGCCCAGAAGATGGCCAAGTATCACAAGAACCCCGAGATCGCCTTCAGGGGGTGGAACGATGTCTGGCTCGATCCGAAGTTCGAGAGCTGGAACGTTGCTGAGGTGATCGACTACCTTCGCATTCCGACGCTGGCGATTCAGGGGCGTGACGATCAGTACGGAACGCTTGCCCAGATCGAAGAGATCGAAAACCGGGCCTATTCGCCTGTTGATACGGTTGTTCTGGACGATTGCCAGCATGCGCCGCACCTGGAGCAAACCGAAGCGGTTCTGGCCGCAGTGAGCGAATTCGCGACGCGGCTTGAGCGGATCGAGGCGGCAGAGGTTGAAACGGCCTGAGAATATTCCGATACCGCCCCATGCCTATGTGCCGGGGCGGAACGCGCGCCACGATGAATCGCTGTTCGAGGCGTTTCATGCGTCGGTTCAGCCCGGGATGAGCCCTGAGGAACTGGAGCAAACTCTGGCCTGGCGCGCGGGATGGCTTTTTGTACGGCACGGCTATTTCTGGGAAGCGCACGAAGTTCTCGAGCCGGTCTGGATGGCACTGGAGGACGGGCCGGAGCGACAGTTCGTTCAGGGCGTGATTCAGGTGGCGAATGCGGCGCTAAAGCTGAAGATGAACCGCCTGAATGCTGTCAGGCGGCTTTGTGATATCGCCGACGGACATCTGGATGCCTGCGGTGAAGCAGGTGCCATCATGGGTCTGTCGCTTTCCGAGGTGCAGCAGTTTATCGAAGAGACGCGCGGGAAAGCGAATCTCTCAGGCGGTAAATATGCATTATAGCGCATAAATCTGATCTGAGAAATTTGTGAACTAAACTGCAAGTACCTGTAAAACAACGAAAACTAATCTGCACTATTTTGCATATATAGGGTTTACCTGAGCCCATGGACGCATTAAGTTGCATATCAACCAGATCCTTAAAGGGAGCGTGAAATGTCCAAGGTCATCGACTTTCAAACCGATCCGTCCAAGTACCGCCACTGGCGGGTGGAATATGACGGCGAGGTCGCGAACCTGTTCATGGATGTCGATGAAACCGGTGGGCTTTTTGACGGCTATGAACTCAAGCTGAATTCCTACGACCTTGGTGTCGATATCGAACTGGCGGATGTCGTTCAGCGGATGCGGTTCGAACATCCTGAGGTCAAGGTTGTCGTAATGCAGTCGGGCAAAGAGAAAGTGTTCTGCGCTGGCGCGAACATCCGTATGCTGGGTGGCGCGAGCCATGCGCATAAGGTGAACTTCTGTAAGTTCACGAACGAGACGCGCAACACCTTCGAGGCAGCCGAAGAAGATTCCGGCCAGAAGTATATTGCCGCTGTGAAGGGTGCCTGTGCCGGTGGTGGCTATGAGCTTGCGCTGGCCTGCAACTATATCATGCTGACCAATGACTCGACGTCGTCGGTTGCTCTGCCCGAGGTGCCGCTGCTGGCCGTTCTGCCGGGCACCGGTGGCCTGACCCGCGTCACCGACAAGCGTAAGGTCCGCCGTGACCGCGCCGATGTGTTCTGCTCGATCGAGGAGGGCATCCGGGGTGAGCGCGCCAAGGAATGGCGTCTGGTCGATGAGGTCGTCGCGAATTCGAAGTTCGACGACACGGTGAAGGAGCGCGCAGCCGAGTTTGCATCGGCCTCGAAGAAGCCTTCGGGCCTGAAGGGGATCGAGCTGAAGCCGCTGGATCGCAAGTTTGGCGGGGATGGTTCCGTGACCTATTCGCTGGTCGAAGTCGATTTGGATCGTGATAACGGCAAGGCGACCATTCTGCTGAAAGGCCCCGACGCCGATGCGCCTGCGGACATGGATGCGATGCAGTCACAGGGGTCTGACGCCTATATCCTGCGCCTGGCCCGTGAGTTGGATGACGCAATCCTGCACCTGCGTTTGAATGAGCGTGAGCTTGGCTTGGTCGTCTTCACCACCCAGGGTGACCCGGAGCTGCTCGCAGCCCATGAAAAGTTGCTGCACGACAATGCTGATCACTGGCTGGCAAACGAGACGCTGAAATACTGGAAGCGTGTGCTTAAGCGTGTTGATATGACCTCGCGCAGCCTCGTGGCGCTGGTGGAACATGGTTCCTGCTATACCGGCGTGCTGGCCGAGCTGCTTTGGGCCGTTGACCGTTCCTACATGATGCTCGACGAGTTCGAAGGCGACAACCGTCCAACCGCCGCGATCACGCTTTCCGAAAGCAATTTCGGCACTTACCCGATGGGTAACGACCTGACCCGCCTCGAGACCCGTTTCTTGGGTGAGCCTGAACAGGTCGACGCGCTGAAAGCCAAGATCGGTGAGCCGCTGGAAGCGGACGATGCGGATGAGCTGGGTCTGGTGACCTACATCCTCGACGATATCGACTGGGAAGACGAAGTGCGGATCTTTATGGAAGAGCGCGCGAGCTTCAGCCCGGATGCAATGACCGGCATGGAAGCCAACCTGCGCTTTGCCGGGCCGGAAACGATGGAGACCCGGATCTTTGGTCGCCTGACCGCGTGGCAGAACTGGATTTTCCAGCGTCCCAACGCGGTGGGGGCCGAAGGTGCCTTGCAGCGTTATGGCACCGGCCAGCGCGGCGAATATAATATGGAACGTGTGTGACGACAGCGGGACGGGCGTGATGCCCGTCCCGCCTCTAATTGTTTGGGTGGGTAGGATCCCGCCACGCCTAGGGAGAGACAAATGCTTGATTTGATCAACGTCAGCTATGACACCCAGATCCCCAACAACGTGGGGCTGTCGAACGATAAGAAAGTGCTGAAGGCGCTGGAAAAATGGCACCCCGGCTATATCAACTGGTGGAACGACCTGATCCCGCAGAATTTTCAGGAATCGATGGTTTACCTGCGGACAGCCGTTTCGGTTGACCCTAAGGGCTGGGCCAAGTTCGACTATGTGAAGATGCCCGAATATCGCTGGGGCGTTCTGCTGGCACCGCAGGTCGAGGATCGCAAGATCCCGATGGGCGAACACCTTGGCGAACCTGCATGGCAGGAAGTGCCGGGTGAATATCGCAACATGCTCAAGCGCCTGATCGTGATCCAGGGCGACACCGAGCCGGGATCGGTCGAACAGCAGCGTTTCCTTGGCCTGACGGCGCCGTCGCTCTACGACATGCGCAACCTGTTCCAGGTCAACGTGGAAGAGGGCCGTCACCTCTGGGCGATGGTGTATCTGCTGCAGAAATATTTCGGCCGCGACGGTCGCGAAGAAGCCGATGACCTGCTGGTCCGGTCTTCGGGGTCCGAGGAGGCGCCGCGTATGCTGGGGGCCTTCAACGAGGAAACTCCGGACTGGCTGTCCTTCTTCATGTTCACTTACTTCACCGACCGTGACGGCAAAATGCAGCTGGAGTCGCTGGCGCAGTCCGGTTTCGATCCGCTTTCGCGTACCTGCCGCTTCATGCTGACAGAAGAAGCGCACCACATGTTCGTGGGCGAAACCGGCGTTGGCCGCACCATTCAGGCCACCATCGAGGCGATGAACAAGGCCGGCATCACCGACCCCTATGACATCAACAAGATCCGTGACCTGGGTGTCATAGACCTGCCGACGATCCAGAAAAAGCTGAACCTGCATTATACGCTCAGCCTTGACCTCTTTGGTCAGGAAGTGTCGACCAACGCGGCGAATGCTTTCAACTCGGGCATCAAGGGCCGCTATATGGAGAGCCGGATCGACGACGATCACCAGCTCAAGGACGCGACCTACAAGGTGAGCACCATCAAGGATGGCAAGATCATCACTGAGGATGCACCGGCGCTGACGGCGATCAACATGCGCCTGCGCGACGACTACGTCCGCGACGCGGCGGGCGGTGTGAACCGCTGGAACAAGATCATCGAAAAGGCCGGTGTCGATTTCCAGCTCAAGCTGCCGCATGAAGGTTTCCACCGTCAGATCGGTGTCTTCAGCGCAGTCGCCGTGGACCCGGATGGCAACATCATCTCCTCCGACGAGTGGAACAAGCGCAAGGACGAATGGCTGCCGACCAAGGCGGATGGCGATTTCATCCAATCGCTGATGAAGCCGGTGCATGAGCCGGGTAAATTCGCGAGCTGGATCGCGCCGCCGAAAGTTGGCATCGACAACAAGCCGGGCGATTTCGAATACGTCAAACTTCACATGGCGTGAGCCTGACGGCTCGGCCTTCACCCCGCGCCTGATAACAACGGGAGAGGGGCCGTGATGGCCCCTCTGCAAGCAGAGGCCAGAGGAAGTGCCTGAAATTTCCTCCGGTCATGAGCCAGCCTTAGCGTGAGTCGCCCGTCCCGATGGATTGGAGCCTGCATTC
Organism: Heliomarina baculiformis; assembly: GCF_019966545.1. Taxonomy (GTDB): domain Bacteria; phylum Pseudomonadota; class Alphaproteobacteria; order Rhodobacterales; family Rhodobacteraceae; genus Heliomarina; species Heliomarina baculiformis. Next base: position 82,210 of record NZ_JAIMIC010000012.1, read on the forward strand.
TTCGCTAAACTGCCTGCAACACCCTTGTGCATATCGGAGTTACAGCCATGATCATTTCGCGTTCCAAGCCCGGTTCTTCCCGCATCACCACGGTGGTACAGGCCTTTCCCGACGTTCAGGGAAACTGCGTTGGCTGCGAAAACTGTTCTGGCCGTTGCGCGGAATTGATTGATGTCCTGACCGTTCCGGATATCGTTCTTTCCAAGAAACGCGAGACACAATGAACAAGCCACTCAAGCAGCATCTGATCGACCCGGAAATCTGCATCCGTTGCTATACATGTGAGATGACCTGCCCGGTGCAGGCGATTGAACATGACGATAACAACGTGGTTGTCGACGCGTCGAAGTGCAATTTCTGCATGGATTGCATCCCCGTCTGTCCGACGGGTTCCATTGATGAATGGCGCGTGGTGAACGAGCCCTATTCGCTGGAAGAACAGTACGAATGGATGGAGCTTCCGGAACAGGAAGAGATCGAAGTCGGTCCCGAGGGCGACGCGGACACCGAAGCGCTTGATGGTGCTATGGCAGCATTGCTTGCCGAAGCGCACAAGGGCGCGGGCGGTAAGGCGAAAGCCCCGGCAACGGCGTCGAAGCCGACCGTCAACATGTACAACCTTGGCAAGCCTGCCGAGGCCAAGGTTCAGGGCAACTATCGCCTGACCGATGCAAACAGCGACAGCGATGTGCGCCATATCATCCTCGATTTTGGGGGGCAGCCCTTTCCCGTGCTTGAAGGGCAGTCCATTGGGATCATCCCGCCCGGGAACGATGACGAGGGCAAGCCGCATCTGCCGCGCCTTTATTCGGTGTCCTCGCCTCGCGACGGTGAGCGGCCCGGCTATAACAACGTTTCATTGACGGTGAAGCGTGAAGATCTGGGTCTTTGTTCGAATTACGTCTGCGATCTGAGCAAGGGGGATACGGTCAAAGTCACTGGTCCTTTTGGAGCGACCTTCCTGCTGCCGTCGGACCCAGAGGCGCATCTGATGATGATCTGCACCGGCACCGGTTCGGCGCCTTTCCGCGGGTTTACCATGCGCCGCCAGCGGGAGACGCCTTCGGTCAAGGACTCCCTGACCCTGATCTTCGGGGCGCGCCGTCAGGGCGAATTGCCCTATTTCGGGCCGCTCAAGAAAGTGCCGGACACGTTCATGAAAAAGGTCTTTGCCTTTTCGCGTGAGGCCGAGGGTGGCAAGCATTACGTGCAAGACAAGCTGCGCGAGGAATCGGAACAGGTCGCCAAGCTGCTCAGCGATCCCAAGGGCCACATTTATATCTGCGGGCTCAGGGCGATGGAGCAAGGCGTGGAAGAGGCGCTTTCCGACATCGCGCGCAAGCAGGGTCTGGTCTGGACAGAAGTCCGCGATGCGATGCGCGAAGATGGCCGCTATCACGTCGAGACCTACTGATGAAGGATGCCGAGCAGAAGAGCTTTGTGCATGAAATCCGCGTTGGTTGGGGCGATTGCGACCCGGCCAAGATCGCCTATACCGGTCGTCTGCCGGTATTTGCACTCGAAGCGATCGACGCATGGTGGGAAGACACGCTGGGCGGCGACGGGTGGTATCAGCTCGAGATGGACCGCGGTTTCGGTACACCCTTTGTACACCTCGAATGCGACTTCCGTTCTCCTGTCACGCCGCGCCATCGATTGCTTTGCGAGGTTTTCCCGACAAAGCTTGGGACAAAGTCCATATCTTTCAAGGTGATAGGCCGTCAGAACGGCGTTCTTTGCTTTGAGGGCAGCTTTACCTGTGTATTCACAAAAGCGGCGACAGTCAGCACCATTCCGGCACCCGATGATATCCGGGCTATCGTTGAGCCATTGATCCGAGGCTAAAATATTTCAGTATTGTCCGACGCTTAGAGTCGGGTAATTCCGAAACAGATTGCCAGAAATCTGCGCACGTCGTAGGTGTTGCAATATAGTACACACAGCGGCGAGACATGAGCGAAATCACCAACTTTCGGGGCGAAACCAAGCCCGGCGGGACGCAAACTCCGGTCGATGACGCGGTTGCGTCGCTCATTCGCCGTGTCGGTGAACGCGTGCGCAAGGCGCGCGAACGCAAGGGTATTCCGCGCCGTGTGTTGTCGGAGATTTCCGGCGTGTCTCCGCGTTATCTTGCCCAGCTTGAAGCGGGTGAAGGCAATATCTCGATCGGGTTGCTGCTGCGCGTTGCCATCGCGCTTGACCATCGCATCGAATGGCTGATCAGCGAGGAGGATCCGTGGACGTCTGAAGTGACGCGGGTTGCCGACCTCTACCGTCTGGCGAGCAAGTCGATCCAGCAGGAAGTGCTGGACGTGCTCAACGCGGAAAATCAAGATACCCGTCGCGCCAGTCGGCTTTGCCTGATCGGTCTGCGCGGGGCGGGGAAATCGACTCTTGGCGCGATGGTTGGCAAGGAGATGGGCGTACCTTTTGTCGAGTTGAACCGTGAGATCGAAGAGCACAGCGGGATGCCCGTGGAAGAGGTTCTCGCGCTTTATGGTCAGGAAGGCTATCGCAGCCTCGAAGCGCAGGCTATCGACCGGGTTATCGCGACCTATGACACCGTTGTGCTGGCGGTGGCGGGCGGTATCGTCGTTGAGCCTGAAACCTACAATACGCTGCTCAGCCGGTTCCACACCGTGTGGCTGCGTACTTCGCCGGACGAACACATGATGCGGGTCCGCGCGCAAGGGGACGAACGCCCGATGGCTGGAAACCCCGAAGCGATGGAACAGCTGAAATCAATCCTGACCAGCCGCGAGCCGCTTTACGCCCGCGCAGAGGCGCAGCTCAATACGTCGGGAGTCGCGGTTGAGACAGCATTGTCCCAATTGGTCGAACTTATCCGGGCGCGCGGGTTCCTTGGCTAAAGCAATGCGCCGCATGGTGATTGTGGGCAGCGGCGCCGAAGCCATCGCTGTTGCCTCCCTCGGCGCCAAAGGTGGTTTCGATGTCGTCGTCGTTGAAGAGGATAGTGCGAGCGCGGAGAGGTTTGCGGTATTTCTCAAACAGGTTGGCGGCGAGGCTGTTCAGGTTACAGCAGAGATCGGAGTCCTGAAATCGACGGAGATCGTTGTTGAAGCTACGGATCTGCCGCAGGCCGCGCGGATGGATTTTCATCGTAACCTCGAGGCGCAGGTTTCGGGCAATGCCTTGATCTGTTGTGTAGATCGCGAGGCCACTCTGGAGTCGCCTTTGGGTAACTGCGTCGGCCTTAATCTGGCGGCACCGGCTCATCTGCGCCGCCTTGCCGAGATCACGCCGGACCGGCAGGGCAACTGCGAGGAAGCTGTCGTTCTGGCCAAAGAACTCGGACGAAAAGCTATCATATGCCCTCGCGACAGCTTCCTTCTCAGCGCATCGCTGGAGCAGGCGTGGTACGCGTCGCTGGAATATCTGCAGATGCGTGGGGCCGTTCCGCATGAAATCGATGAGGCACTTGTTTCCGAAGGGTTCGCCATGGGGCCACATGAGGCGCAGGACCTTATCGGGACGGAGATTGCCTATGCGGACCGGCGTCGTCGGGGCGATGATTCACAACTGATCGCCGACCGGATGGTCGAAGAGGGCCGTCTGGGCAAGAAGGTTGGCGTCGGCTGGTACCGTTATCCCGGTGGCGGCGGTGCGGTGATCGATCCGCTTGTCGAAGATCTGATCCGGGAAGAGGCGCATTTCGCGCTTGTGGAACAGCGTAGTTTCAGTGATGCAGAAATAGTGGGATTCCTTCGGCAAGCGCTATTTGAGGCGGGACGGAAAACAGGTGCATCTTCGGAACTGATCGAAACCGTCGCGATTCACGGTCTCGGCCTGCCGCCCGGCTGGATAAACTGGTCGGATCAGAGCGGATCGCGCAACCAGCCAGGCAAAAATTCGATCTGAGACACGCCCGCCAGCCTCATGATGCGGGTCAGTTCCGCTTCGAGCTTTGCAAGCCTGCCGCCTGACAAGTTTACACCGCGTTCCGGCCAGAGAGCGGTGACTTTCAGAGTGTCCTGATCCCGGTGCGCTTTCATGTCGATCCGACCGACGATGCGATCGCCTTCAAGAAGTGGAAAGACATAGTAGCCATACTTGCGCTGCGCTTCGGGCACGAAGATTTCGATACGGTAGTCGAAGCCGAACAGGCGCTTGGCTCTGTTCCTGTCGCGCAAGGCGGGGTCGAACGGGCTTAGAACACGCAACCGACCGGTCGGGGGTTCGATGGGTGCATCCGCAATGTCCGGGCGGGCAAAAACCGCCCTCTGAGCGCCGCCATTACAAGTGATGCGAACTGGTATTAGCGCCCCGGTCTGAACCTGACCTTCGACCCAGGTCTTGGCTTCCTGTGGGGTTACTGTAGCCCAGAATGCGGCGATCTCGCCCGACGTTGCAAAGCCAAGCCGGTTGAGCGCCGCATTGCACAACCAGTCGATGCTCTCGACGGGATCGGGAGAGCCTTTGGCAACGCAGAGGTGTTCTTCGATCACCCGCTCCGTCAAGTCGTATTGTTTGCGGAACCCATCGCGTCGTGTGACGGTCAGTGCACCGCTGCGCCAAAGATACTCAAGCGCGGTCTTGGACGGGTGCCATTCCCACCAGCCCCCGCTCGATTTCTTTTCATCCTTGCCCACATCCGAAGTTCCGACCGGGCCGTGGTCGCGGATATGGCGCAGTACCGGTTCGAATTGCTGGTCGAAGTCGTGCCCTTGCCAGCGTTTCCATCGCGCGCGCAAGGCTTCGGCATCGCGTCTAAAGCGAAGGTGCCAATGACGGTAGAATGGCATCGGTATGACTGCGGCATCATGGGTCCAATGTTCGAACAATGCCCTGTCGACATCATGCAAGCGTTTGAGGTGCCTAGGCCGATAAGCTGGGCGTCGAGCGAACAGGATCAGGTCATGCGCCCGCGCTACGGTGTTGATGCTGTCAAGCTGTACGAAGCCAAGTCGCTGGATCAGCGCGTCCAAATCCGCGCCTTTGCCCGGGCCGCTCGGCGCATCCGACAGCTCGTGGCGTTGCATGAAGATCCGCCGCGCTGTCCGGTTGTCCAGTTCGAGCGGGGTTACCACCGTTTCAGCGTATCGCCGTAGGTGATTTTTGGCGTGAGCGTAACGATGTTCTCTACCGGTTGCGGCGGATCGCTCATCCGGGCCGAAATAATCTCGGCGGCCTTACGCCCGATCTCCAATCGGCAGGCATCCATCGTTGCAAGTTTACGAGGCAGACCCTGTAGCAGCTCAACTCCGTTGAAGCCGGCAAGCCCGATCTGACCGGGCACATCGACGCCCTGCTCCAACAGATAGAGAAGCCCGCCCGCGCCGATCATGTCGTTGGAATAATACAGAAAATCAAGGTCAGGCGAGCGTTCCAGCATCGCCTGTGTCATCTCGCGGCCTTTGGCGAGCGCCGAACCGCCCTGATAAAACGCGCGGTCTTCGATCTCCACGCCGTTCTTGGCGAGCACCTCGGTAAAGCCCTCGAAGCGTTTGCGAGCGCGATGATCCAGCGGCATTTTGGTGCCCATAAAGCCAATGCGGGAAAACCCGGCTTTGAGAATGGCCTGCGCCATTTCGCGTCCCGCGCGCCGGTGCGAGATACCGACCATTGCGTCGACCGGCTTGCCGTCCGTGTCCATGATTTCGACGACGGGGATGCCTGCGGCCTCGAGCATCGTCTGCGATGCCTCAGAATGTTCCAAGCCGGCAATGATAACACCCGAAGGTCGCCAGGACAGCATTTCGTAAAGAACGCGCTCTTCCTTTTCCGGCAGGTAGTCGGTGACGCCCACCACCGGTTGCAGAACTGTATCCTCAAGCACCTGGTTGATGCCGGTCAGTACCTCGGGAAAAACCATGTTTGATAGCGACGGAATGATGACTGCGACAAGGTTCACCCGATTGGAGGCCAGCGCCCCGGCGATCTTGTTGGGTACGTAGCCAAGCTGCTTGGCGGCGGCGAGCACCTTTTCCCGGGTTGCCTGGCTTACATCGCCACGATTCCGCAATACGCGGCTGACCGTCATTTCGGATACGCCCGAGGCTTCGGATACATCGCGAAGGGTCAGCGGTCGTTTGGCTTCCAGGGACAATGGCGTGACCTTCCAGAAATGCGACCCCTAAAGGCCATACAGTGAATAATAGTCAGACGTTAACTTAAAGCGAAACGATTATTCAACAACCTGTTGATACTGGGCGCAAAGGTCATGACAAAGAAGAACCGTCGCGTTAAGAGAGATACGCGGCCCCGTGGCTCAACTGGATAGAGCAGCCCCCTCCTAAGGGGCAGGTTGCAGGTTCGAATCCTGCCGGGGTCACCACTTCTCAATAGCAGCGTTTCACGCAAACTTGTGCGGGCACTTGAGGCGCAGATGATATTGATGGTGGCAGAGGCCAGTTAATGGCGAATTGCGCGTGGAACCGGAATGGGATTCATGGTGGGCGATACAAGGTTCGAACTTGTGACCCCTTCGATGTCAACGAAGTGCTCTACCACTGAGCTAATCGCCCATGAATCCCGGTTTAAGCCTTTGCTCCACATAAGTGGAGCGCGGTAATGCCCGCGCCGGTAGCGGGTCTATAAAAGGAGTCGTAGGGGTGATCAAGGGCTTTTGATACGGAATGTTTCCGGGCTATGATCCGGAGCGTCGATAGGGAGAAGAGATGCCCCAGCCTGCATTTCACTTGGTAGAACCGCTGCGGAAACTTTCCAGCGTCGTTTTCGCGTCGCCACATTCATGCAGTGACTATCCCGAAGAATTCCTGAAGCAGAGCCAACTGGACGAACACACGATTCGTTCTTCGGAAGATGCCTTCGTGCATCGGTTGTTTTCATGCGCTCCGGAGTTCGGTGCGCCCTTGCTGCTGGCTGGTGTCCCGCGGGCCTATCTCGACATGAATCGAAGCGCCGATGAACTTGATCCGGCCTTGATCGAAGGTGTCAGGCGTCAGGGGCATAATCCGAGAATCGCCAGTGGGTTGGGCGTGATCCCTCGCGTCGTGGCAAATGGCAAGGCCATTTACCGGGGCAAGATTCCCCGCGCAGAAGCAGCGACACGGATCCAAGATTATTGGAAACCGTATCATGCAGTTCTTCAGGATATTCTGAATCAAGCGCATGCAAAGTTCGGCGAAGCAATCCTGATTGACTGCCATTCTATGCCGCATGAGGCGATGGAGGGCAGTTCCCGGAATCGGGGGGGCATGCCGGAAGTCGTTCTCGGCGATCGATTCGGTGCTGCCGCCGGCAGGGACGTGGTCGACCGGATAGAGGCGTGTTTTTCCGTCGCCGGTCTTAAAGTGACGCGAAATGCGCCCTTCGCCGGTGCCTATGTAACACAGGCCTATGGCCGACCGTCGCGCCGCCAACATGCCATCCAGATTGAAATTGACCGTTCGCTCTATATGAATGAACGGACTATTGAGCCGGCTCCGCATTTCGAAGAGGTTGTCGGACTGTTACGCGGCGTCGTCGGGCAGATCGTTGAAATCGGTCGCGAATGCGTTCCACTGGCGGCAGAATAGTCGGCGAACCTCTTTTTGTTAAGCAATTCGCGCCGCCTGCGGCGGCACGATGCCTCCGGCGGGGATATTTGGGTACCCAAAGAAGCAGGGGCGTCTTCAACTTCTTTGGGTCTCAAATATCCCGGGGTTTGGGGCAGAGCCCCAATCGGAGCGGTCGCCCAGCTTTTGCGCCTCACCGAAGCGCGCGGCCTTTCAGGATGGCATCAGGTCCAAACCTTGCGCGTATTGCATCTGTCGCATGCTCCGAGTTGATGCGCTGGGCATGGTTGGGGGCGAGCAGATCTGACTGTGCCTCTGCGCCTGACACTTCGCACAAACCGGAAAGGCCGCAGCCGATCAGTCGGAATGGCCCCAACTCAGAGGCATGATCGAGGAGCGACCGAGCTTCGCCATAGATTGTGTCGGCCATGTGCGTCGGACTGCGCAGCTTATGCCTGCGTGTAATTGAACTGTGGTCGGTACGTTTCAGCTTCAAGGTAACCACGCGCCCTGAGAGGTTCCGCGCCTTTGCCCGGTCCGCGACCTGCACCGAGAGGCGCCACAGGTGCCCATCCAGCACCTCCAGATCAGCCGTGTCTTCATTGAAAGTCGTTTCTTTCGAGATGGATTTCACGGGCTCATTGGCGGAGACCCGTCGATGATCTTCGCCCCGAGCGAGATGCCACAACCTTTCGCCTGTGCTGCCGAAACGCGTGACCAACTCCTCACGATCCCAGCGCAGCAGATCCGAGAAACTTCGGATCCCGACCTTTTCGAGAGATTGCTGTGCCGATGGACCGATACCCCAGATGAGCCGCACGGGTTTGTCTCTCAGAAAATCCGCCGTCTCTTTCTTGCCGATGAGAGAGAAGCCGCGGGGCTTGTCTAGGTCAGAGGCGACTTTCGCAAGAAACTTGTTGTGGGAGAGACCAATCGAACCGGTTACACCCAACTCGTCCTTCATGCGTTTGACGAGCCGGGCCAGCATGATCGCCGGGGGCGCTCCGTGCAGACGTTGGGTGCCCGTGAGATCGAGAAAGGCTTCGTCGAGGGACAATGGTTGTACCGCGGGTGTCAGGCTTTCCATCATTTTCCGGATTTCTCGGGAGACTTCGACATAAAGCGACATTCTCGGTTTCACAATTACCGCGTCCGGGCAGAGTTTCAGCGCCTGAAACATCGGCATGGCCGATCTGACGCCTCGTATACGAGCGATGTAGCAGGCGGTCGAAACGACTCCCCGCCGACCGCCGCCAATGATTACGGGTTTGTCCGCGAGCTCCGGATTTTCGCGCTTTTCGACGCTCGCGTAGAATGCGTCACAGTCCATATGGGCGATCTTCAGATCGAACAGTTCTTCATGCGTGGTAATGCGCATGCTGCCGCAGTACGGGCAGCGCGCTGCTTTCGTCTGGGAGGGCAATTCCAGTGCCCGGGCGCATTCGCGGCAGAGAGAAGCCATGGGATCGTTTCGTTTCGCAGAGACTGGTCTACATGATATGTCTTCTTCAACACCATCGCCAGTGCGTGAAGGTGCCGATCTTTCAGCCGGGAGTATGGGCATGGAGTTTTCAGGTGCGAAAGTCGCTGTCTTTCTCGGCTCGCAATTGCTTGTCATCCGCAGGGACATGAAGCCTGAGATTCCTTTTCCGGGGTATTGGGATTTGCCGGGTGGCGGCCGGGAAAACGGGGAAACGCCGGAGGAATGCGCCCTGCGGGAGACTTACGAGGAAGTCGGTCTTAAATTGAAAGCAGAAGAACTTGTCTGGTCGGCGATTTCGCAACGTCCGGAGGGGCAGAGCTGGTTCTTTGTGGCGCATCTGCCGGTCGGTCGGACACGCGACATTCGTTTTGGAGATGAAGGTCAGGGATGGGATGTCATGCGCCCCGAAGATTATTGCAGCAATGCAATGGCGATCCCGCATTTTGCCAAGCATCTGTCAATTTATCTGGGATTGGATCGGGCCGTTGCTGGTTGATCTATGAGTTTGCCGACCCTTGACGAAAGACCCCCCGCGCTTTCGCGGGGGGAGGTGACGAACCACAGGAAGATAAGGTTCGTCGGGGGAGTGTCTCGCTGTCAGTGTCGCTCATAGGTGCATTTCCCGAAAGTAGGGATTGCCTTACCTAGGGTAAGTGAATCGAGATTGTGCCCTGGCGGGAACAAAACGGCGGAAATTCGCGGTCCAAATGCAAAAGGTTGCTTAATTGCTGACCGTTTTCATCTCGTCGAGAATGGCTTCGACAGCAGCGCGGGGCGCGGGCGCACCGTAGACCGGTCGACCGACCACCACGTGATCTGCACCGTTCGCGATGGCTTCTCCGGGAGTGGCGGTGCGTTTCTGGTCACCTTTTGCGCTGCCAGCGGGGCGAACGCCGGGCGTGACGATGAGCCGGTCATGCGCTTCGGGAAGGGCGCGGATCGCGGCGGCTTCCTGCGGGGAGGCGATAACACCGTCCGCCCCGGCGTCAAAAGCGTTTCCGGCTCGGTTCAGGACCAGATCTGCGACGTCACCTTCTTTCATGAGCCCTGCGTCCAGATCAGCGCGGTCGAGCGATGTCAGGATGGTCACGCCCAGGATCTTGAGCTTGCTGCCTGAGGCGCCTTGCTTCGCTGCGCGTATCACATGCGGGTCACCGTGGACCGTCAGGAAGTCGAGATCAAAGCGCGATAGGCCGCGTACGGCATTCTCGATGGTATTGGAGATATCGAACAGCTTCATATCCAGGAAAATGCGTTTGCCGTGTTCCTGGATCAACTCGTTCGCGAGAGCGAGACCGCCGGTGGTCAGCATACCAAGGCCGATCTTGTAAAAGCCGACGCTGTCGCCAAGCTGTTCGGTCAGGGCCAGCCCTTGAACGGCGTCTGGTACATCGAGCGCGACTATCAGCCGTTCATCGGTCATGCGGGATCTCCATCCGGGCTTTGGCGTTGATGACGGCCACATAATCGAGTTCTGGAACCGATGCCAGTGCTTCGACGTTCGCCCCTTGTCTGGTCGAAACATTTGGGACGGAGCATTTTTATGGCAGAAGCGGAAGATACCGGAAAATCATCGGGAGACAGCTCGGCGTCGAAATCGCAGAACGCGGCTGGGACGTCGGGGAATGTGGGGGCCAAAACGGCCCATTCTGTTGGTCGAACGAAATCGAAATCGATTGGCGTGTTTCCTATGATTATCGGCCTTGGCGTCGCGGTCGCTGTCGTCATCGGCCTCGTGATGAATTTCTCGGGCAGCTCGACCGAAAATGCGCAGGCGGCAGATCCAGAGGAGACCAGCGCCGCAGAACCCGTGTCTGAGGATGCAGCTTCTGTGAATGATCCTGAGGCTACGCAAGAGGCTGCGGCGGAAACCGAAGCGACCGAGGGTGAGGCCGAAACAGCTTCTTCAGAAGCATTGGATGAACCTGCGGAAACTTCCGGAGAACAAGCACCGTCTGACGCAGAGGGTGCAGCCGAAGTAGAAACGGAACAAGCCGACGCGAGCTCTGCCGACGATTCCGAAGCTGGCGATGCAAGCGCTGCATTAGCGGCAGAGGAGTCTGCGGGCGATGAGGACACACGCTCCACCACCGAAGAGCCGACTCCAGTTGCGGCGGAAGAAACCGAGTCGGAGACTGCCTCTGCTGAAAGTGATTCCGACGAGACCACCGAGAATGCGACTGTAAATGGTGAAACCAGTGAAGCGGCTGCTTCGGGAGATACGACCGAGCAGGAAGCTGCTTCGTCGTCTGATGATACTGCCGTAGCTGAGGAAGCGGAGACAGCATCCGCATCGGTAGAAAGCCCAGATAATGAAGGTAACACGGAACCGGCCGCAGCCGATGCGTCCGACGCCAATTCGGCAGATGAGACGGGTGAAGCCACCGAAACGGCTGCAAATGATGACACCGGTTCCGAAGAGGAATCGCCTGATGCAAGCGAGTCTACTGTGTCTGCGGAAACGCCCGGTAGCGACAGTACTGATAACGACGAAGCGGCTAACGGGACGATGGCGGCAACTAGCAATTCTGACGACGCCATGACCACCGAGACCGGCGAAGCTACCGAAACCGCTGCTGATGAAGAGAGCAGCACCGACGTCCAACCTGTAGAAGCCAGCGAGGGCACATCTTCCGAAGAAACGGCCAATACGGACGGTACGGATAACGATGAAGCGGCGAATGTGACGACAGCCACCGAGGAAGAGACTTCGGCATCGGATCAGAGTGCTGCTCAGGAAACATCCGGGAACGAAGAAGATATGGCGATGGAGGAAGAGGCCGCGAGCGGTGATGCGGAGCAATCTCAACCCAATACGGAGTCTCAGGATCAATCGTCGTCCATGACGGCCGCCCAGATGGAAGCGCTTGAACAGGCAGCGACCTCGGCGCTCGAAGCGTCCAAGGCGGCGGCCAGCGCGGCGCAAGAGGCGGCGAATGCGGCTGCAGCGGCTGTTGAAGCTTTGCAAAAGGCGAATGAAGCGATGCAATCCGGCGAATAACGATACTGCCGGAATGGTTTTCAGGAAAAGGCGGAATGGTTTTAACCCGTTCCGCCTTTTTTCTTTCGAAATTGCCCAAGCCCCTCCGAATCCTCGCGAAAAGTTGCCTAGGATATCTTGAACGGGCGAATGAATTGCCCATCTTTCTATCGAGGCCCATAAAAAGGCGTGCCGCATAGCGGGCGCCGACAAGGCGGGCGCTTTATAAAGGAGAGAACGATGGACTTGAACAAGTTCACGGAGCGGGCACGTGGTTTCGTGCAGGCCGCTCAAACAATCGCGATGCGCGAAGGTCACCAGGGTCTGGTGCCAGAACATCTTCTGAAAGCTTTGATGGATGATGATCAGGGGCTGGCGAGCAACCTGATTTCCCGCGCGGGCGGACAGCCTGCTCGCGTTGTCGAAGCGCTTGATCTTTCGATGGCAAAGCTGCCCAAGGTTAGCGGCGCCGCTGGTCAGGTCTATATGGACAGTGCGACGGGCCGGGTTCTGGCCGAGGCTGAAAAGCTTGCGTCAAAGGCCGGGGACAGTTTTGTAACTGTCGAGCGCGTGCTCATGGCGCTGTGCATGGTCAAATCGAAAGCCAAGGATGCGCTGGACGCAGGCAAGGTTTCCGCACAGGCGCTGAACGAAGCGATCAACGATATTCGCAAAGGGCGTACGGCGGATTCGGCAACAGCCGAAGAAGGCTATGATGCGCTGAAAAAGTATGCGCGCGATCTGACCGAAGCCGCCGAGCAAGGCAAGATCGACCCGATCATCGGACGGGACGAGGAAATTCGTCGTGCGATGCAGGTTCTGAGCCGCCGGACCAAGAATAACCCGGTGCTGATCGGTGAACCCGGTGTGGGTAAGACGGCAATTGCCGAAGGGCTCGCGCTGCGCATCATCAATGGCGATGTGCCTGAGTCCTTGCGCAACAAAAAGCTGCTCGCTCTGGACATGGGTGCGCTGATTGCCGGTGCGAAATATCGCGGTGAATTTGAGGAACGCCTCAAGTCCATTCTGACCGAGGTTACCGATGCCGCTGGCGAGATCATCCTATTCATCGACGAAATGCATACGCTGGTTGGTGCGGGCAAGGCTGACGGCGCCATGGACGCTGCGAACCTGATCAAACCTGCGCTGGCGCGGGGTGAGCTGCATTGCATCGGTGCGACGACTCTCGACGAATACCGCAAGTACGTGGAAAAGGACGCGGCTCTGGCGCGGCGTTTCCAGCCGGTGATGGTCAGCGAGCCCACGGTTGAGGATACGATCTCGATCCTGCGGGGTATCAAGGAAAAGTACGAGCTGCACCACGGGGTCCGCATTGCGGACGCGGCGCTGGTGGCGGCGGCAACTCTGTCGAACCGCTACATTACTGACCGCTTCCTGCCCGACAAGGCTATTGACCTTGTGGACGAGGCCGCAAGCCGGTTGCGGATGGAGGTTGACTCCAAGCCTGAGGAACTCGACCAGCTTGATCGCCAGATCCTGCAGTTGCAGATCGAGGAAGAGGCTCTCAAACTGGAAGAGGATGCGGCGTCCCGGGATCGCCTCGAAACCCTGCAAAAGGACTTGTCTGAATTGCAGGAGAAGAGTGCCGAGCTGACCGCCGCATGGCAGGCCGAACGCGACAAGCTGGCCGGTGCGCGTGATCTTAAAGAGCAGCTCGACAAGGCACGAGCTGAGTTGGAGATCGCCAAGCGTGAAGGCAATCTGGCCAAGGCCGGTGAGCTTTCCTATGGCGTGATCCCGCAACTCGAAAAGCAGCTTGCCGACGCGGAGCAGCGCGAAGACAGCGGGCTGATGGTCGAAGAGGCCGTGCGCCCCGAACAGATCGCGAGCGTGGTCGAGCGCTGGACCGGGATACCGATGTCCAAAATGCTCGAAGGCGAGCGTGAGAAGTTGTTGCGCATGGAAGACGACCTGCACCGTCGTGTCGTCGGGCAAAACGCGGCCGTTCGTGCGGTGGCTAACGCGGTACGTCGTGCCCGTGCCGGGCTGAACGACGAAAACCGTCCGCTGGGTTCGTTCCTGTTCCTCGGGCCGACCGGTGTCGGTAAGACCGAGTTGACCAAGGCCGTTGCCGAATTCCTGTTCGACGACGATCAGGCGATGGTGCGTATCGACATGAGTGAATTCATGGAGAAGCATTCCGTTGCTCGCCTGATCGGTGCACCTCCGGGTTATGTCGGATATGATGAGGGTGGTGTTCTGACCGAAGCCGTACGCCGGCGTCCCTATCAGGTCGTGCTGTTCGACGAGGTCGAAAAGGCGCATCCGGACGTGTTCAACGTCCTGCTGCAGGTTCTGGACGACGGGATGCTGACCGACGGTCAGGGTCACCACGTCGACTTCAAGCAGACGCTGATCGTGCTGACTTCGAACCTCGGCGCGCAGGCATTGAGCCAGCTTCCCGACGGCGCGGATGCCTCCCAGGCGCGGCGCGATGTGATGGACGCCGTACGGGCCCACTTCCGGCCGGAATTCCTGAACCGTCTGGATGAGACGATCATCTTTGACCGTCTGGCGCGCAAGGATATGGATGCGATTGTCGATATTCAGCTGCGGCGCCTCAGTAAGCGTCTGGCAAGCCGCAAGATCACGCTCGAACTCGACGATGCGGCGAAGACATGGCTTGCGGATGAAGGCTATGACCCAGTGTTCGGGGCGCGCCCGCTCAAGCGGGTGATCCAGAATGCGCTGCAGAACCCGCTGGCGGAAATGCTGTTGGCCGGGGATGTGCTTGACGGATCGGTCGTGCCGGTCAGCGCAGGCGCGGACGGGTTGCTTATTGGCGACCGGGTCGGTGCGTCGAACCGACCCAAACCGGATGACGCGGTCGTCCACTGACGGAAAGGGGGGCTTCGGCCCCCTTTTTTTTATTGGTCATTTAAAATCAAGTATTTAGAGTGCTATGGTATTCATAGAGCCTATTTTGGAAGTCGGCGGGAAGAAAGTTTGCCAATTTTGCGTGACGGGCCGGATGACAGGCTGGATATCCTAGGCGCACCCAGCGTGATACAGGATTTCATCGAAACGCTAGATACGCGGTTTGGATCGATTATTTCGGCGACCGAACGGCGGTCACTGTTTAAACTGACACTGGCGAGATGACCCTGTCCGGCGAGGGTTTCGTTTTCGAAGAAACGGATAACGGGTTCGACGTCTGCGGCGGCACCATCCTCGAGATCGACGTTGAGCGACACAGCCAGTACAGCGAAGTCTTTTCGATGGAAGAGCTCGATCTGGACTGGGCTGACATTGTTGCGGTCGTGGATGGTCCGGGAAACCTGTTGGATTACTTCAGCTCGATGCACTGGGAAGTTTACGCGGGCAAGATAAAGGACATTGGGGGCGGCTTTTTCTCCCGTGCGGGCGACTATTTCCACGTGGGTACGAAGGTCTTCCTCGGCGCCGGCCGGGACGAGTTCTTTGGCGGCGTTGCGCGTGATGTCTTGTATGGCGGGAATGGGGCCGATCTGCTCTTTGGTCAGAAGGGTAACGACAAGCTTGTCGGTCAGAAAAGAAACGACACATTAAAAGGGGGTGCGCACCGAGATTTACTCAAGGGTGGTGCAGATGATGATGGGCTTGAGGGCGGCGGCGGAAAAGACCGGCTCGTCGGCGGCAAAGGCGCAGATCGATTCATCTTTGGTCCGAAACACGGTTCGGACAAGGTCCGCGATTTCGAGCTCGAGGTCGATCTGGTCTATCTGAGCCGGAAAGAGGTAGCGTTCACGCTCGATGACACCGAGGATGGCGCTGTCATGTCGATGGCGCGACGACCGTTCTATTTTCGGGGATTACTGCGGCGGACCTTACCGAGGAACACATCCTCTACTGAACGGTTTCGGCTTCGCAAAATTTGGGTGACCCACGCCAATTTTCTTGGCGTGGATCCGTATCTTAACTCTACGATGCTTTTTGGGCGCGCCGACGTGCAATGTAGATGCCGCCAAGCGCAGTCAAAAGCATTCCGCCTGCCGCCGGAAGCGGTACCGCTGCCGGAGCCTCGGTCAACAGGACGACAGTGACGAGATTACCTGCTCTTCCTGCTTCACCATCGACGAAGAGTTCAAGCGTATCGAGTGCGCTCATGGACAGGTTGAGGCTTGCCGCACCTGTGCCGTTCGTCGGGGTGATAGGAAGTACAACGGAAGGAAGCCCATTGAACGAGTAGGTGAGCTCAATGGAGTTGCCGCCGATCAGAAACGGGTTGACCGTCGCTGTCAGTAGCAGTTCCAGATCGTCCATTGCCGTGATGGTAGCCGACGTACCGGCATAGAGGTCGAATGCTTCGGCATCAGCAAACCCCTTGGCAGTGTCACCGGCAGAGAGCGATACGGGTGTATTGAAGATTCCGCTGGTGGTGACCGCCGCCGACGATATCGTGGCGTAGAGAGAGAAGATCGCCGCTAGGGCGAGTACTATAGGCTTTCGGAACATGACTTTTCTCCTGAACTAGGAAATCCGACTCACTTGTTATTGGACTGTCGGTCCCCAAGCTCAATCTACACAAAGCAAGGATCTAATCAAAGTTAATCCAAGTGATTGTTTACGAAACGCGTCCCGTGCGGTCGAAAATGAGGCATTTTTATGACGTGATTGCGCAACCAGATACAGAATTGTTTACCGAAACGCAGTTTTCGCGTTCGCGACACCGGTCTTTTTCAGTTGCCATCGCCGATGGCAGACCGTGCAATCGAATCAAGCAGAGATTGAACTTCCTTCATCGGACCCTCGGGAAAGTTTCGAAAACCTATGGTAACGTTTTCCCCTACAGGTTGCGCGACAAAAATATCGTAGGGGCAGAAGCCGATGTTGAGCGGGTCCGCCTCCATCATCTTGCGGGAAAGCACCGCAGAGCAGAAGCTGTAGACTTCGGCGTGTTCAAAGATGATCTTCTCGGAACCGACATCTTCGCGTGTCCGCGCCAACATCTCGCCGACATGATTCTGACCGTCGATAACAAGCCCACGATCAAGAATGGCGCTTTCAAGTCCGAACACGACATCGTCGAAACTCTGGTCTGTTTCATACGACACGATTTCCTGAGCGGTTATTGCGATCGGGATCGTTCCGATCAGGGCAGCAAGCATAAGGCGTAGCACGACAGAAACCCCATAGTTCAACTTGTCGTCTTATTAACAGACAAGCGGGGAAATTGGCAGCGTTTACAAAAGCCATAAGGTTACAATCTGGTCTCTCCATCGTGAGATGAATTGGTTTGGCCTGTGAAAGGCTCTGTCCTACATATGTTTGAAAGCTGCTGAGGAGGAAGCCGTATGGCTTTTCGCTGGAAGAACGACCTGACTGCAAAAGATGTCACGCCAAAGAGCCTGTATATGAACCGTCGCCAGATCATGGCCGGATTGTCCGGGCTTGGTCTTGCGTCGATCGGTGGCAAGGCGGCGGCCGAGGAGCTTGAGCCGAACAGCTACGAAGAGATCACCAGCTATAACAATTTCTACGAATTCGGCACCGGCAAGGGCGATCCGGCAGAAAACGCGCATATGCTGACGACCTCGCCTTGGAGCGTTGAAATCGACGGGCTTGTCGATAAGCCCGGATCGTACGATTTTCAAGAAATCATGTCGAACATGACAATCGAAGAGCGGATATATCGTTTTCGCTGTGTCGAGGCTTGGTCGATGGTCATCCCTTGGCAGGGTTTCGAACTCGCCGACCTCTTGGATATGGTCGGCGTCCAGCAAGGCGCAAAATACTTGGCTTTCCAGACGGCCTTCCGTCCTGAAGAGATGCCGGGCGTCAGGTATGCGGTTTTGGACTGGCCTTACGTTGAAGGCTTGCGGCTTGACGAGGCGCGGCATCCGCTGACGATCATGGCCACTGGAATCTATGACCAGCGGATCCCGAACCAGAACGGCGCGCCCCTGCGTCTGGTCGTGCCATGGAAATATGGTTTCAAGTCGATCAAGTCGATCGTCCGGATCACCGCGACCGATCAGGAACCCCCGACAAGCTGGAACAAGGCGAACGCCGGGGAATACGGGTTCTATAGTAATGTGAACCCGAACGTCGATCACCCGCGCTGGAGCCAGGCGACCGAGCGGCGGATCGGTGGAGGTTTATTCGCCAGCCGGCAGGACACCTTGATGTTCAATGGCTATGACGAAGTTGCCAGCCTTTACGAAGGTATGGATTTGGCCAAGAATTTCTGATCCGAAGATGAACCACCTCAACACCCTGTTGCGCAAACTGCCCGTCTGGGTCGTTTACCTCGTGCTTGCACTGCCCCCGTTCTGGTATCTTTATCTCGGCCTGACCGGGGGGCTTGGGGTCGAGCCGATCAAGGCGCTCGAGCATGAACTGGGTGAACTGGCCTTGATCTTCCTGATCATAGGGTTGTCGGTCACGCCGCTTCGACGTTTCCTCGGCCTGAACCTGATGAAGTTTCGCCGCGCCATCGGCGTGATGACTTTCTATTACGTTGCCTGTCACCTGCTGGTCTGGCTGATGCTCGATGTGCAGGATCCGGCGCGGATTTGGGCGGATATCGTAAAGCGTCCATATATTACTGTGGGAATGGCCGCGTTCGTCTTGCTCCTTCCTCTGGCGGTAACGTCGAACAATCTGTCCGTCCGGAAACTGGGTGCCAAATGGCGGAAGTTGCATAAGCTCGTTTATCCTGCGGCCATCCTCGGGGCCGTGCATTTCGTGATGCTGGCCAAGGGATTCCAGATCGAACCGCTGATCTATCTAGCTATTATCATGGTTCTGCTGGCTCTTCGATTGATGCCGCGCGCGGCGGCACAGTATGTACAGCGAAAGCTTTCCTGAGACTTGAACCAATCGGATCATTTCTACGGGCATCTTCTTTCATATAGCTGAAGATATCCATGCGTTCGGGGGCCGGTGTCCTGCGGCAGAGAAAGAGTCGGGCGGTGTAAGACACATCGAAGTCGATCAGCGTGGCCGCCGTTGCCATTATCGCCACCTCTTCTGCGCCGGCTTCAACCCTCGACTTGACTGATGGAAATGTCGTTGCCGGATTTGTAGCCTATAGCATTGTCATTCCCTTCAACGGTTTTGCCGAACTGCCAGAAGGCGTAGCTTTCGCATTTGCTACCTCTGGGCAGTTCCCCCGCATCGGAACCTGAAGCACGGTTATATTCATCCGGCCAACCCTGTGCAGGCAATCGATGGGCGCTAGTCACGCCGTCCTGTTCCATGTCAGTCGATCACTATGAGAGGCTGGACGCCTGTACAGGCTTTGACGCACGTTACCTAGTAAATGCTCATTCGATGTCACGGCGTCCGGCGTGAATTCATTCGGCAGTGGCATCTCTACCGTGGAAAGCCTGTCGAACAATACGCCGGTGTCGGGGTCTTTTGTCGGTGGGCCGCTCAACTTGTGCGCCGGCCAGAGCTAAACCTTCTTCGCCGCCAAACGCGGCGCTACGGCCTCGAGCTTTATCTTTGGTTTCGAGTTCACGGGGACCGATGGTGAAGTTTTGCCTTTGCCCGCGGGCCTGTCGTTCATGCTCGGTGTGCATGGACTGTTCGGGCTGGAAGTCGCAGATCCGCTGCGTGAGACGGCACCCCTTCCTGTTTACCTGCCGCTCGCATCTCTGGTGCGAGCGGCATTCGTTTTGGGCAGGTGAATCGGATGACTCGTTGGGTGAATCGGGTGACGCTGGGTCAGATTCACGCGGATTCCCGCATCCCTTGGGGATAAGCGGGTGGATAAGTCGAAATCGAACCCGGATTCGGATTTCGAACGAACCCGGCGAGTGACACCTTACAGCTTTTCTCAAAAATTTCCGGAGTCAAGTATTTGATAACATGCAATATTATGCTTTTTTGAAAAAAAGATGATGTCTTTCTCAAAAAAGCCCTTGCGGATATCCGGGGTCATCCGTAAATACCCCTTCACCGGCGGCGCTGAGGCGCTGACGGGGCGCCAGACGGGCGGTACGGACGGAGACGGACGGGATCGCAACG
>NZ_JAIMIC010000013.1 GCF_019966545.1 Heliomarina baculiformis
ACCAGATGTCGCGGTTGCTGGCATGTAGCACATTCATCGCCCTAGCGATCCCAGCAACCGCCGAGACGCTGGCGATGCACTGCGTGTTGCCGTTGCGGCCGGAGTTGGCGGCCTCGCCTGCGCTCCTGAACGAGTATGGCGACGACATCAGAGCCGAGTTCAACACCTACTTCAATGAGGCACAAACCTATCTGAATTGCCTCGCCGCAGCATCAGCGTCTGCGCAGGCCGAAGTCCGTCTTGTGCTTGACGCTTACCAGGAGATGTTCCAATGAAACGACGCGCAAAATATGTCAGTAATTATGATACAATTAACATAAGTCTTATTATACGCCAACGGGTTAGCGGTGGCGCTCTGTCATGAGGCGGCTTGTGTCAACTGCCGTGATCATCGCGATCGGGCTTACACCGCTTGCTGCCAAACCTGCCGCCGCACAGGGCTACCAGATCGATTGTGCGATCCTCCTGTGCCTCGCAGGCGGTTGGCCTCCTTCGGTCCCATGTGCCCGCGCGCGCGCGGAGTTTATCCGCCGGATCACGCCCTGGCCGGTCGAACCACCGCTGCAGATTTGGCGTTGTCCAATGCGTGCTGAGTTCGAAGCGCCGAACCCGGTTGAGCGCCTCTACAGGTTGGCGGGGTTCAATCCGGGTCCAGCAGTCTCCCTGCCCCGAGAGCGAGAAACGCTCCGGCTCGCCCAAGCTGTCGGGCGTGCCGCCGATATCGATGTGACGAACCCCGCTTTTGATTTCATCCGCTCCATAGATGTCTTCCAGGTTACGGCACGTCAGGACGAGGGCCGTGAGAATTGCAACAGACATGCTTCTGTGCGGCGTGGCACGTACGATCAAGGCGGCCAATTTCGGTGGCAAAACAGCTCGGTAAGCGCGCTTCCTCCGGCATTCCGAGGAGCCGAGCGATACGGTCAGAACTGCCCCGATATCTGGGTCCGTGCTGTGTTCGTCGATTGGGAGGATTTCGAGGGCACCTATGGCTTCGAACAGGTCAACTACTGATCTCAAACAATCACAGGGTAACGATAGAAAAGAAGAAACCCCCGCAAGGCGGCAACCAAGCGAGGGGCTCAAAGAACATCGGAATTGGCGTTCCGACAGGTCAAATCAAACTGTGATCTCGTTCTAGCAGTCCCGACAGTCAAGGCAACGAAAAAACGTGTCTCTCGCTGGGACACGGATGCCCTGTTGCAGCCTTGTCCCAATTCACAAGGACAAGACAATGAACGTGATCCAAACCCATCCCACCCTGCCGGAAGGCTGGACCAAAGGGGCTGTCATGGCGCTAATCTCAGAGGTTGCCCCGCATATAGGCCTGCGCCCGGCGCGCCTCGCAGTTCTGAACTACATCATCGGGCGCACCCGCGCATCCGACTGGACCTCTCCCCATCGTGAACCGGTGTTTTTTGGCGCGCAGGATCTCGCAGCGGTCGAACTTGGCAAGACGTCGCGCCAGTTGCGAACGGATGAGGCCGCGCTGTGCAAGCTTGGGCTGATCGTGAAACGTGTCGCGGCGAATGGTGCCCGCTATGGGCGTGCTGGCTTAGGCTTGATACTGACTCCGCTGATCGCGCGACTGGAAGAATTCATAGCCCTTCGCGATCGGCTCCGTGCGGAACGGAGGCATTTGCGCGCTTTGAAGGATCTTCGGTCCCTTCGTTTGCGTCACATGAGGCGGTGCATCGCCGCCCTGCCCTCCTTGGCTATCAAAGATCCTGAGATCGCCAGGATTCTGGCCAGTTTTGCGGAATGGCCACGCAGCGATGCGTTAGGCCGTCTTGGTCTGGAGCGGCTTACCGCCCATTTGAAGGCCAGTTCCGATCTGTGCAACAGCCTTGAAGATTGGCTTGAAAACCATGGGCTTTCTTCCGACCAGCCAGTGGAAAACTTCCGGCCCTTTACACAAAACACCAGAGAAGAAACTCAAACTGTAGAGACGCCGCCCGCTGTGGATAACTCTGAAAGACACGCGGAAATCGCACAGAGTGAACCGCCATCATCAATTCCCTGCCCCGCGCCACCCGCTCTGACGCCAGAGAATCTATATCGCATTGCCGGCGATGGCTTACGCATGATGCTTGACGCGAGCCGAGATCAGAACCGACCTCTCAAAGAGCGCGACATCATCGAGGCTGCCTGGGCGTTGCTGCCGATGCTCGATATCCATGCTTCAGTTTGGCACGAGGGCCAGAGCACCTTGGGCGACCACGGGTTGGCTTTCTGCCTACTATTGGTTGATGCGCAGCGAGATCACCCGAGCTACCCTGTTCGCAATCCTGGCGGTTTGATGCGCGAACTGATCCGTCGAGCCAAGGCAGGAAGGCTGGACTTCGATGCAAGCGTTGCGGCTCTGCAAAAACGGCGCAATGGGGTGAGGTAGAGTTTCCAACCCGCAACTGAACTTGCCCAAAAACGCGCTGAAAATCTCGTAATGAAGTTTATGTAAAATACGACTGTAATTTATATTAAGTGCTCGAATAATCGCCATCGACCACGCGACAAGATGTAGAAGCCGAGCAATCAATCTGTGTCAGAAGAAACTCCTTGAAGCTCTAGTTGGTAGAGGTTCTATGGTACATCAAACGCCGTTTCTCGTGTCACGGCATTCGCCAGACAAAGCTGGAAGAGTATAGTATGCTGACTAGACGACATTTCGTGATGACCACCGCCGCCCTCTTTTCTGCTCCGGTTGCCAGCCCGGTGCTGGCAAATACCTGGCCGACCGAATCGCAGAAGGTTGCCTGGGACGCACAGGTGACGCCGCCCGGCTTTGACCCGGCAACCTCGAACCCCTGGGGCTTACATCCGCGGTTTCTCCCGACCCGGGTGGCCGCGAAAGACCGGCTGACACCGGGCGACATTCATGTCGATGCGGTTGCGCGCTACCTTTATCAGATCGAGGAGGGCGGGACTGCCATGCGCTATGGCGTCGCCATTGCTCGTGGTGATCTGTACGAACCAGGTACATACACGATCAAGCGTAAAGTCAGATGGCCGCATTGGCAGCCGACGCAGAACATGATCGACCGCGACCCAGAACTCTACGCTGATATCGCCGACGGTATGGAGCCCGGACCTAAGAATGCGCTTGGGTCGCGAGCTCTCTATCTCTTTCTCGGCGACCGGGACACTTATCTCCGCATTCACGGTACGCCACAGCCGAGAAGCATTGGCGGTCGTGCAAGTTCCGGCTGCGTCAGAATGGTCATGGCGCACATAAACGAGCTTTATCCCAACGTCGATATTGGTTCGACGGCTTTCCTCTACTCGGCCGAGGACAGTGTCACTGCGGGAAGCTGAGGCCGTGTACCAAAGCACCATCGGTCAGGGAAAGTGACGGGAGTTTATCCTAGCCGGGGAGCACTTCGGATTACTGAACCCCGCTAGGCCGCCGGCGCGGTACAAATCGGATTTCCGCGAGGGGTTCGGAGCGGCACCAGGGTAACTTCCACGGGACCGTTGTGCAGATACCAGTAGCAGCCGTCTTCCGGCAAAAGGCGCGCGGACTGAAGATCCTGACCCGTTGCGGCCATAGCGACGACTGCATCCGGCAGTGGTCTGTTTTGTGCAGTGTCGGGCCCGCCAGGAATAGAAGCGGAACACGCTCCCAACAAAAACGCTGCTGGGAGAAGTAAGCCAAGATGAATTCGCATATTTAAAATTTCCGCCCTTAGAACAACTTAACCTGAGTACCAACCTCGGCTAATCCAAACAACTCTTCGATATGTTCGTTGTAGAGGCCGATGCAGCCGTTCGACGATTGTCGACCGATCTTGCGCGTGTCACCTGTGCCGTGAACGCGGTAGTACTGCCATGACAGATAAAGGGCGTGTGTTCCAAGGGGATTGTCGGGGCCAGGGCCAACGAAATCCGGCCATTCGGGATTGCGCTCCTTCATCGACGGCGTAGGTCGCCAGCTCGGGCCATCCACCTTGCGAACGATTTCGGTGTAACCGCGCCGCGTCAACTCCTCCGTAAGAGGGACGCTGGAGGGGTAAAGCTTGTAGACGTTTTCGTCTTCCGACCAGAACTGCACCGCGCGGGAGTCAATGTCGCAGAGAATCGCGCCATTCCGCAGGTTGTCAAAATGATCTTGCCAGGACGCAACCCTAAACCCGGAAATATTGCTTCGCACCGCCGGTGTCGCCAGACCCTCGTTTGTCTGTGCCACTCCCCTGCCGGTTCCGAGAACCAAGCCGCTTGCGGCGGCCCCCAGGAGCGCAGCCCTGCGCGTGACTGACATGTCGTTCGCTCGTTTCATCATGAAAACCTCAAATTTTATCTGTTTGGACTATTCTCGGACCTCCACCCACTAGAGCTTCAACAGGCTGCCACTCACAAAGCCGTGAGATCAGCTGTCCTTATGCTGTCAGAGAAACCTGCGGGTTGTGCGGAGGTAGCCTCGGTAAGCTTCCCCGTAG
Source organism: Heliomarina baculiformis (assembly GCF_019966545.1). GTDB lineage: Bacteria > Pseudomonadota > Alphaproteobacteria > Rhodobacterales > Rhodobacteraceae > Heliomarina > Heliomarina baculiformis. Next base: position 4,434 of record NZ_JAIMIC010000013.1, read on the forward strand.
CGATCAATCAACCAGCGCTCTTCAGCGAAGGGCGCGAGTGCCAATGCAGTAGCGCCGGTGATAATCACTGGCCACGCGAGGATCGAGGCGGAGAGCAGTCCGATCCCGATGAGGATCGCCATGTCAGCCACATACTGAGGATTGCGGGAGAACCGGTAAAGGCCACGGGTCCGCAGAACGCCTTCATCACCACTCGTCGCCGCCATCCCAAGTTGCATCACACCGGACCAGACAACGGCATTGCCCAGAACGATCAGACAAAGCCCTAGACCCCAACGTATGATCCATGGGAAGTCGAGCTCACCCCATTCTAGCAGGGCCAAAACGATGGCAGATCCGAAGCCGACGCACGTAAGTCCCCAGACGACAATCTTGTGGGCTCCTGTAGAGTGAATCGGCGGCCAGACTCGTCGCTCCGGTTGGAACATGGACCAGAGTATACCCGCGACCAGCAACAGATTGGCCGCACAACCCAGCACGAGAACCACGGTTTTGAGGTCACCCATGACCATACCTGTGTGCGTCCCGATGTTTGGTCGCTGAGCGTTCAAACTCCAGCGTTGAGTGGTCGATCCCGAATTCCTCGTCGAGGCGGGTCTTGATTGCCGTCTTGATGTTTTCGAGGTCATCCCAGCGGTCCTCGGCGATTACGACGTGGGTATCGAGCGCCGCACGATGCTCCTGCATCTGCCAGAAATGTGCGTGATGAACTTCCTCGACTCCGTCCACGTCCTCCACGGCCGCGATAACCTTGTCCGTGTCGATATCGGGCGGGCTTCCCAACATCAGGGTGCGGATCGGGCCACCGATCTCGCTGAAGGCGAGCCAGAGGATATAGGCGGCAATCCCGATGGTGATCGCCGGATCAACTCAGCGGACATCGTAGAGAAGGATGAGAACGCCACCGACGATCACGGCCACAGACGCCAGCGCATCGCTGAGGTTGTGGAGGAACAGCGCCCGGATGTTCACGCTGCCTTTCTGCATCGAATAGGTCAGCCACGCGGTGAGGGTATCGATGAACAGCGCCACACTGCCCAGGATGACCACGGTCCAACCCGCGACTTCGGGCGGATCAACAAACCGCATCGCGCCCTCATAGACCAGATAAAGGCCGATGATGATCAGCGAGGTATAATTGATAAGCGCGGCGACGATCTCGACCCTGCCATATCCGAAGGTCATTTTCGCATCGGCCGGGCGGCGCGCGATCTTGCGCGCGCCGAATGCGATGACGAGCGACGCCATGTCGGAGAAGTTGTGGATGGCATCCGCGATCAGCGCGAGGCTGCCGGATAGTATCCCGCCGACAATCTGCGCGACCGTCAGGAGGCCGTTTGCCCAGATGGCAATGGCAACCCGCCGGTCGCCTTCTTTAGGCTCCATATGGGCATGATCATGCGGCACGAGAAGCCTCCTCATGGCCGTGGTTTGGCCGGCTGAGCCCTGGAACGCTTGGCAAACGACCAGCGCGGATCGCCCTGACGCGGGCATTCATCCAATGGCGAATGAGGTGCCGATAGATCCAGTCGCGCAGGGGGCCAAACGCCTGACGATGGTGCTCATAAAACATGTCAGGATTATCGAATGTTCCAAAATCGCGGGCGATGCCGGTCTTCTGGATATATGTACTCTCCCCCGTCCATCCGACTGGCGGTGCGCTCAAGCAGTCGGTCCCGGCACCGTAGCCGCATAGGGACCGTGTCTCGGGAAACGACCGCTGCAGGGCCAACAGGAAGGGTGTGTCGAGGATGAAGCCCTCAAGATCGACCCATCCTGCCTCGGTCTCGACCTCGATCCATGAGTGGAGGATTTCTGCGGGTGCGATCGGATAGATCAGTTCAGGCACGACGCCCCGTTGCAACGCTTTGTGGATTGTGAAGCCGTGCAAGCGGCATCTTACGCCGACAGCGCGTAGAAGCGCCATCAGCAGCGTTCCCTTCGTGTTGCATTGTCCATACCTGTCGTCGAGTACTTCAGAGGCAGGAATGTCGTCGGCGCGGTTATAGCCAAAGTCGATCTCGTTTCGCACGAAGTCGTAGATTGCACCAATTCGATCATGCAACGGCAAGGTTCCCCACCCCCGGTCGGCGATCAGAGCGGCAAGTGAAGGATGCCTGAAATCCAAGAGTGGCGTCGACGAAAGCAGCGGGTCAACAGGGGTCATGAGCGTTTCCTAGAATCAACTATACAGAGATGATAGTTTCTACAGTCACTGTAGCTTCAACCTTTATCTTGTCGCGACGCGAGAGACTATTCTGGTTGGTGATTGTGAACTGCCTTGTGATGCTCGTCATGCGCGTCCCGCAGGATGCCTATGCCGCCCCACGCCGCGATGCCAGCCACCGCGACCCCGACAACGAGGTCGGGCCAGTTGCTGCCCAACCACCAAACGAGACCGCCCGCGATCAGGATGCCGCCGTTCGATGCGAAATCGTTGAGGCTGAAGGTGTTGGCGGCCCGGATGTTCACGTCCGGTTCCTTCAGTCGCCCGAGCAGCCAGATGCAGGCGAGGTTGACGACCGCAGCGATCAGCGACATTGCGATCATCAGAGTTCCGAGCGGTTCGGAACCGCCGACATAGCGCCGCCAAGCGTCAATCAGAATGCCAACCGCAAAGATCAGAAGCAATCCGCCGGATACGTTCGCGGCACCCCGCTTCCACTTCGACGACCGGGACAAGGCCAGTAGGCTGATGCCATAGACGAGGCTGTCGGATGTGTTGTCGAGACCATTGGCGATCAGGGCGCTGGAATCGCCGATAGCTCCCGTGGCGAAGAACCCCGCAACGATTGCGAGATTGAGACCGAGAACAATCCAGAGCGTCTGGCGCTCTTTTTCATTCTTCCCGCTGAATTCGCTTTCGACCATCGAACTGGCAAACCTTCCGATTTCTAAGAAAGGGGGCAGAAACGCCCTCTTCGGATGCCGCTATCAAAAAGATATATAGAACCTCTAGCGACTGTAGATCCAAGAGAATTTATCTACGTCTCTCTCGGCACCGAAAGAATAATCGCGGCACCGATCAAACAGATAGACGTCCCTATGAAGTCCCATCTGTCAGGTCGCTGGCCCTCGACGAACCACATCCAGAGCATGGAGGCCCCGATGTAGATGCCGCCGTAGGCTGCGAAAGCGCAGCCCGCTGCGCTGGTTTCGACCTGCGCCAGCAACCAGCCGAAAAGCGCGAGCGCGAATATGCCGGGTGCGAGCCAGAGCGGTGATGCCCCAAGACGCCACCACGCCCAGATAGCGAAACACCCGCTGATCTCTGCGACAGCAGCTAGCGGATAGGCAATTGCGACGTTCAAGCCCCAATCTCGTCGTGCTCGGTCAGACATTCCGCATGGTCTCGAAGGACCTCCAGAACCTTGCACTCCGCAACGCTGTCACCGTCGCATTCGGCGACCATGCGTTTCAATTCCTTCTTAAGCGCTTGCAGACGCTTGATCCGCTGTTCGACTTGGTGGAGTTGCCGACGCGCGATCGAATCCGCCTCCGCGCAGGATTGGGACGGGTTGTCCGAGAGGTCCAGCAGCTCCCGGATGGAGTCGAGCGAAAATCCGAGCTGGCGTGAGTGCCGGATGAAAGCCAGCCGGTCGAGGTCCTTTTCAAAGTAACGGCGCTGGCCGCCTGCGGTCCTTCCGGCCTCGTTCATCAAACCGATTTCTTCGTAGTAGCGGATCGTCTGAACCTTGGTTCCGGTTCTCCGCGAGAGTGTTCCAATTGCCAGCATGTGCGATCCTTCAATCTACAAAGACTGTAGCTTACTGAAGAGACAACTCCATTGAAAAGACAAAGGTTTCACTTTGGCGTGACTTCGGACAACAAAAAGTAACTTTTCGCTTGAACCTCTATCTGCTGTAGCTTGTATCCCGCGCACAGACAAACTGAACAGGTGGGTAGCGCAAGCAATGAAGAAGGTCCGGATAGTTCTCTGGTCGGCAGTGGTTGTCGCTGCGGCGGTGTCAGCCACGCTTTGGATGACTGAACGCAATCAGGGACCGGTCGCCGCGCGTGTTGATCCTGAGGCCGAGAGTTTCACTGCGGATTTTGAGCTGACGGACCATACCGGTATGGTGCAGACCGACGAGGATTTCCGAGGGCGCTGGATGCTCGTCTTTTTCGGATTTGCGAACTGCCCCGACGTGTGTCCCATGGGGCTCGCAACCATCGCGCAGGTCATGGACGAGCTCGGCACCCAAAATTCCGCCGTCCAGCCCCTGTTCATCACGGTTGACCCGGAAAGGGATACGCCAAGTGCTCTGGCCAACTACGTTCCCCAGTTTGGTCAGGGGATCCTTGGGTTGAGCGGACCGCCGGACCAAATCGAACGCACTGCCGAGACCTTCAAGATCTACTACCAGAAGATCGAGGAAGCCTCGGCGCCCGACGGCTATACGATGGGGCATACGTCGTCCTTCCTTCTCTTCGATCCGGAAAGCGAATTTGTCCGCATCTACGAATACGACGAGGAACCCGGACTGATCGTTACTGATCTTCGCGAAAGGATCGGCGCGTGACAGCTAGCCCAGACGCAACGCCAAGCGCCGCGAGCCCGGTGGCTTTCCTCTTCGCGGCATGGTTCGTCGCCTTGTCCGCGTCGCTTGCCGTGCTCTTCATCGGAGAGGTTCTGGGGCAGACCCCCTGCAATCTGTGCTGGTTCCAGCGTGCCTTCATGTTTCCGCTCGCGATCATCCTCGGGGTGGCGGCGTGGCGCGCCGACCTCTCGATCTGGCGCTATGCCGCGCCGCTCGCGGTTCTGGGTGGTGCCGTCGCCCTTTACCATTCCCTGCTTTACGCAGGGATCGTGCCGGCGCCGATCGTCCCCTGCACGGCGTCCGGGCCATCCTGCACCGATGACGCGATGCTGATCCTTGGCCTGCCAATCCCTCTGCTCTCCCTGCTGACGTTCGGGGCAATCCTTGTCCTTCTCATTCAACTTCGACGGATATCAATATGAACCGAAAGACACTTCTGCTCGCGACACTCACTCTGGTACTGGCCGTTTTCGTGGCTGGTGTCTGGTTCGTATCGCGCCCCGATCCGACCCCGGTGGCGACAGCCGCTCCGCTGGAACAACAGGATCGTCTTGTTCGGTCCTATTCTCCCATACTCGGGCGTGAGGATGCGCCAGTGACCATCGTGGAGTTCTTCGACCCGGCCTGCGAGGCCTGCCGCGCCTTCCATCCCATCGTGAAGCAGATACTGACGCAATACCCCGACGATGTGCGCGTCGTCATGCGCTACACTCCGTTCCACGGCGAGGGGTCCGAGCTGGCAATCAAGGTGCTGGAAGCGGCCCGGTTGCAGGACGTTTTTGTTCCCGTGCTGGAAGCGCTGCTTGAAAATCAGCCCGCCTGGGCCTCTCACGGCGCTCCGGCAGCGGAGCGCATCATGGAGATCGCCGGAGCGGCGGGCTTGGACACAGAAGCCGCCGCAAATCAGATCATGTCACCCAGCATCGTCGGCGTCCTCAATCAGGACCGGGCCGACGTCGAAGCTGTCGGAATTCAGGGCACACCGACGTTCTTCGTCAACGGTAAGCCTTTGCCAGAGTTCAGTGCGGAGCAGCTCTTGTCGCTCGTCCAAGCCGAAGTCGAGGCTGCGGCAACAAACTAGAACGAACAGGAGACCCAACGTGTTCAAAACCTTCGCAAAGGCAATCCAGAGCCTGTCTGTCGCCCTTCTGATGGGCTTGCCAATGGCATCCTCAGCGCAGCAGTTGTCAGAGAACGCATCGATTGTGGTCGAGAGCCCCTGGGCGCGCGCGAGCCTTGGAATGTCGCGGCCCGGCGGGGCCTATCTGACCGTTCGGAACGAGGGCAGCGATCCGATCTCCCTTATCGGTCTTCGCGCGGAGATCTCCGGCATGGCTTCGATCCACGAAACCAGAACCAATTCTGACGGCGTCAGCAGCATGGCTCCGGCGGACGATATCGTGATCCCGCCCGGGGGTATGTTCGCCCTTGAACCCGGCGGATATCACGCCATGCTCATGCAACTGCAATCTCCGCTCGTCGAGGGGGAGACCTTTCCGCTGACCCTGCTCTTTTCCGATGGAACAGAGCTTGAAATCACCGTCCCGGTCCTTGGCATCGGCGCACGCGGCCCCGAAGGCTGATCCGGCTGATGATGAGGGTGGCCAAAATCGCAGCGATCGGGGCGGCGGCGGTCTTTGCCGCCCTGTTTGTCGGCTGGTGGCAGGTGGATGGGCCTGGCGCTGACGCCGCGCCGGGCAAGCGGTCTCTACCGCTGACTGCTATGGAATTCAGCCTGACGGATCAGGATGGTCGGGATGTCGGCCCGGAAACCCTCATCGGCGAGCCGAGTCTGGTCTTCTTCGGATTCACCTATTGCCCCGACGTTTGCCCGACGACCCTCTCGGACATTTCCGGATGGCTCGACGAGATTGGGCCGGACGCCGAAGACCTGAATACCGTTTTCATCACCGTAGATCCGGACCGCGACACGGTCGAGACCATGGCCGAGTATGTCTCGTATTTCCATCCGCAGATTCAGGGATGGACGGGCCCGCCCAACCAGATCGCCGCCATCGCCGACTGTTTCCGTGTCACCTATGAGAAGGTTGAGGGGGAAAACGGCGAATATACGATGAACCACACGGCGGGTGTTTTCTTGTTCGATGCAACAGGTCGCTTCGTCACCACCATCGACTATCACGAACCACGCGAATTCGCCGTGCCGAAGATAAGGCGCGCGATGCAGAACAGAACCGAGAGGGCAGAATCTTGAAACTGAGACATATCGTTCTGGGAACGACAATGGCCGCGGCAGCGGTCAGCACGATAGCGAGCCGGGCTTTGATCCTGGAGGCGCCGCCCGAGTACATCTTTTCCGAGGCTCCGGAAGCCTTGGACAGTCCACCCGAACCTCTCGATGGACCAGGCGTCAACGCATCTGGCGAGACGATGCCGAATATGCTTCCGGCCGCTTTTCAGCCGCCTGAGTTTCCCGCACTGGAACGGGCCGAGCCAGATAATCTGATGGCGCTTGTTCAGGCCCTCGCCACGCCGCCTTGGGAGGCGACGGTCGAGGCGGGTGACACATTGGACGTGCTTCTCTCTCTCGCGGACATGGATGCGCAAACACGGACCGAAGTCGCACTGGCACTGACGGTTGAATACGACCTGCGCCGCCTTCGACCGGGCCATCGTCCGAGCGTCGACTTTCGCCCGGACGGCACGCCATCCGTTGTGACGTTGGCTGTCGTTGACGGTGTGCGGATCGAAGTCACCCTGGACGACACCATTGCGAGTCGGACGGTAACGCCGAGCGCGTTGACAGTCGAGCGTGCGAGCCAGCTGCTGGTAAACGGGTCGATCTACGCTTCGCTGGATCGAGCAGGCGTCCCGGCCCGTTTTGCCGTCGATCTCGCACAAATCCTCGGGGAAACGGTCGACTTTCGCAGGGATCTTCAAGGCGGAGAGACCCTGAATATTCTTTGGGGTCAGACCGTCCTTCGCGATGGTTCAGAGGTCGGTCAACCGTCAATCTCCTATGCGGCCCTCGATCTGGCCGACGACCGCTTCGAAATCCTCTGGTCAGCCGAAGACAGCGGGCGGGCAACGGTCTATTTGAATGATGAAATCCTGCGGACGGTCGCGCCGCCGGTGGAAGGCGCACGACTGTCGTCGGTCTTCGGGCAGCGCAAGCATCCGATCTACGGCAATCTGCGGATGCACACAGGTGTCGATTATGCCGCCGCTGCGGGGACACCGATTGCAGCGACCGCACCCGGACGGGTCTCCTTCATCGGATGGCGGAGCGGGTATGGCCGGGTGGTCGAGATCGCGCACGGGTCAGACACAATGACCCGCTATGCGCACCTCAGCGCTGTGCCGGAGGGTCTGGCCGTCGGAAACCGCGTGGTCGCGGGCGAAACGATTGGCCAGGTCGGTGAGACAGGCACGGCGACAGCTCCGAACCTTCACTACGAAGTGCGCGTGGACGGCCGACCTATCGATCCGCTCGGGGAGGAATTGCTCGCCTCTGTCGAAAATTTCGACACTGCGGACGCCACTGAAATCCTTGAAGCGACGCGCACACGGTTCGTGACCGTTCTTCGCGAAGACACATGACTAATTTGACAGGAATTACGATGAAAAACAGGTTTCAAACCTTGGCGGCTGCGACCCTCATGATTGTTGCCGCGACGGCCGTGACCGCCCAGACCGCTATCCACGTCGGAAAGACGCGCGGCTGCGGTTGTTGCCTTGCCTGGATGGAAAAGCTGTCCGAGGCCGATTTTGCCCCTGAAGGTGAGAATATGGGCGGGGCGTTGATCCGTCTGAAGATGGATCGCGGTATTCCCGTCGATATGTTCTCCTGTCACACGGCGACCGTCGAAGGCTACACCATCGAGGGTCACGTTCCGCCAGCCGATATTACTCGACTGCTTGAAGAACGTCCCGATGCCATAGGCCTGGCCGTGCCCGGCATGCCCATCGGCTCGCCCGGCATGGATTTCGGCGACGCTGCCGAAGCCTACGATGTCTTTCTGGTGAAATCCGACGGCTCCACTGAGATCTTTTCGTCCTATCCGGCGAGTTAAAGTGGAGCAAATCACAACACTCTCACCAGTCGCACTGGGCTTTCTAGGCAGCCTGGCCGCCGGTCTCATGACCGCCGTCGGGGCGACGCCCGTGCTTCTCGGCAAGACCCCTTCACGCAAATGGCGCGATATTTCGCTCGGCTTTGCCGCCGGGGTCATGCTTGCCGCGTCTTTCTTTTCTCTCATTATACCGGCACTCGACGCAGCGGAGGGCCGATACGGGGATGGCGCGATACCGGCGCTGATCGTCTGTGCTGCGATCCTGATGGGCATGGGCGCGGTCGCCATGATGAACGAAATGATCCCGCATGAGCATTTCAGCAGCGGGCGCGAAGGCCCGGAGGCGGTCTCGCTGCGCCGTGTCTGGCTCTTCATCATCGCCATCACGATCCACAATGCGCCGGAGGGTTTGGCCGTCGGCGTTGCGTTCGGAGCTGATGGTTTTACAGGCGGATTTCCCGTCGCTCTCGGGATCGGATTGCAGAATGCGCCTGAAGGGCTGGCTGTTGCAGTCGCCCTACTGGGCGAGCGATACTCGGCGGGCCGCGCCTTTGGCATTGCGGCACTGACCGGTCTGGTCGAACCCGTCACAGGTTTTCTCGGTGCCGCGGTGATCGTCGTGGCGCAGCCTCTCCTGCCCTGGGGTCTGGCTTTTGCGGCGGGTGCGATGCTTTACGTCATCAGTCACGAGATCATCCCGGAAACCCATCGCAGCGGCCACCAGAAGCAGGCGACGACCGGGCTCGCGATCGGGCTCGTCGTCATGCTGTTCCTCGATGTCTGGTTGGGGTGATCCATGGCAACTCGTTCCATCGGCATTTGTACAGCTGTCGCGGCGCTCGCCGCCGATCAGGCATCGAAGGCGTTCGTGCTTGCGAACGCAGAAGCGCTCGCCACCGGCGTCGCTGTATTCCCCGGCTTTAACCTGATCTTCCACCGCAACTACGGCGTGACCTTTGGGTTCTTTCAAAATGTGCCGTGGTGGGTCCTTGCATTGGTCGCCACCGCCGTCGTTCTGTTCCTCGTCGTTTCACTGATCCGGGCAACGCAGGCAGCCGAGGCGGTTGCCTACGGCATGGTGATCGGCGGCGCTCTTGGGAATATCGTGGACCGTCTTCGCTTTGGAGGGGTGACCGATTTTCTGGATTTCTATCTCGGAACGGCGCATTGGCCAGCGTTCAACCTTGCGGATGTCTTCGTGGTCTGCGGCGTCGGGATTTTGCTGATCTTCTCGGGGCGCGAAAAGGTCGCTGCGTCCGAAACCTCAAGATAGATCTCGGTGATTTCAATCGGCATCACTGTTCTCCGCATTTCCGGAATGTCAGGTATCATCCTCACATTCTGTGCATTCGGCCTCGGCGCTTTGGCGGTTCTCGCTCTGCCACCATTCTCGATGCCGGTGCTTTTGCCCGTCGCGTTTGGCGCGCTGTATCTCCTCACGGTCGGAGAGAGCCGCATGCGGGCCGGACTTGCCGGATGGGCGTTCGGCGTTGGCTACTTCCTGTTCGGATTGTCCTGGATCGCGGAGAGCTTTTTCGTCGACCCGGAGCGGCTCGCCTGGATGGCCGTTCCTGCGGTGGCTGGACTGGCCGCCGGCCTTGCGCTGTTCCCAGCGGCGGCAATGGCAGCGTTCGCATGGAGCAGGACGAAAGGTGTCTCCGGCGCATTGATCTTCGCGGTCTGCTGGTCGGTTTCGGAATGGCTGCGCGGCACCATGCTGACAGGCTTCCCCTGGAACCTTATTGCCTACACGTGGGCCGACTACGATATTCCACGCCAAATGGCCGCATGGGTTGGCAGCTACGGACTTGGCCTCCTCACAGTTCTGCTGTCGGTCCTGCCCGTAACGCTCCTCATGCGGAATCGTCGGCAAAATGCGTTCGCCGCATTTGTTTTCATGTCGGTGGTGGGGGGTGCCGGAACCCTCGGTACGGTTCGCCTTATGGCCACCACACCGCCAACAGACACAACCGTCAGGACCGTTCAGGGAAACATTCTTCAGACGGAGAAATGGGACCCCGCGTTCCGCGACCGGAACATATCCCGCTATCTGGACCTGTCCGCGCAGTCTGGCAGCTTCGACGTCCTTCTCTGGCCTGAAAGTGCATTTCCCGGTTATCTTGATGAGAATCCTGAAATGTTGGATCAAATTGCCGAACGTCTGCCTGAGGGCCGTGTTCTTCTGACCGGTGCGCAGACGCGCGAGTCGGCCGGCACTGGCACACGCTATAGAAATTCGATCCTCGCGGTCGATCAGACCGGACGGATCGTCACGAGATACGCCAAGCATCATCTCGTGCCGTTCGGGGAATACGTTCCCCTGCGGGGTTTTCTTCCGCTCCAGCGACTGACAATTGGGCTTGGGGACTTCACTCCCGGTCCCGGCCCTCAGACCGTTGAGCTACCCGGTTTATCTCCGGTCGGCCTTTCGATCTGCTACGAGGCGATTTTTCCGGGACGTGTCGTAGACGCCGCTTCGCGTCCGGACTGGATATTCAACGCCACCAATGACGCTTGGTTCGGTGCGTCTCTCGGTCCCCGGCAACATCTGGCCTCTGCCAGGATGCGCGCGGTCGAAGAGGGGCTGCCGATGGTTCGCGCGGCCAACACGGGCATTTCAGCAGTTATCGATGGGTACGGCCGCATCGTCGCCCGCCTTGGGCTGGATGAGACCGGCTTCTTGGACGCCCGCTTGCCAGCTGCGCTCCCGGCCACGTCATTCGCGAAATACGGGCAGATGATGTTCCTGCTCGTTTTGGCAGCGTGCATCGCGGGTGCCATTGGGTTGACTATTGGAAAGGAAAAGGCACCGTGATCGTGATCTTCGGAGCATTGGCCGGCGCCGCATGGGGCGGATATCTCGCCAAGAAGCGTGGCGGCAACAGGCTGGACATCGCCCAGTACGCGGCAAGTTCCGCGATCGCATTCGGACTCCTGGCGTTGTTCGCCTCGATCGTTCTTGCACGGGTTCTATGAACCGCCGTCCAAGGCCGGATAGGCGCTAGGCGAATATGTCGATTGGCGTCCCGTCCCGCACCATCGCGTAGATATCCTCAATTTCGCGGTCCGACACCGCGATGCAACCCGCCGTCCAGTCTGGCTTGATCGCGTCGATCCCGGGTCGTGGCCCGCCATGGATGAAAATGTCGCCGCCTGGCTCACGTCCCTGTGCAGCGGCGAAGGCGATATCGGCCTCGTTCGGATAAGAGATTCCGATGGAGAGATGGAACAGACTGTCGGGATTGCGTCGGTCGACGGTATAAGCCCCTTCGGGCGTTTTCCCGTCACCCTCGAACCGCTTGGGCCCCTCGGGCGCGAAACCGAGGTCTATCCTGTAGGCTTTCAGGACCGAGGTATTGTCGAACAGGAACAGGTTCCGGTCACCTTTGAACATCTGCAACCGGGTGACCTCGGGCCCCTCGTAGGTTCGGAATTTGCTGGCGCACCCTGCAAGGCCAAGTGCAAGTCCGCCCAAGAGTGCCGTTCGTCGTGTCGTTTTCATCATGTCGTCCGCTCGATCTTTTTACCTGTCCACTCATATCGGTATCGGTATGCCTGATCAATCAATGGCCGTGGGCTAGGGCTCCCTGCGCCATCTTCTCTCCCACTTGCTCTCCCCCGGACCCGTCCGGCCGGTCCTTCTTGGCCCGGAGCAGCCTGAGCGCGTTGGCGACTACCAGTAGCGAAACGCCGACATCCGCAGCGATGGCACCCCACATTGTTGCCATGCCGAACGCTGTCAGCCCGACGAACAGCGCCTTCGTCGCAAGCGCAATTGCGATGTTCTGATGGATGACGTTCATGGTGCGGCGCGAATGCCCGATCAGCCATGGCACCTTGGCGATGTCGTCCGTCATCAGCGCGATATCGGCGGTCTCAATGGCGGCATCCGATCCGACCGCACCCATGGCGATGGCGAAATGCGCCCGCGCCATGGCAGGTGCATCGTTCACACCGTCGCCAATCATTGCCACGACATCATAGTTGGCAACGAGTTCCTCGATTGCCGTCACTTTGTCTTCGGGCAGCAGTTCCGCGCGCACCTCGTCAATGCCGACTTCCGCCGCCACGGCGCGCGCCGTGCGTTCATTGTCGCCGGTCAGCATGATGATCTTTTTTACGCCCTGGGCATGCAGGCGTGCCACGACCACCTTCGCATCCGGGCGGATGCGGTCGCGCAGTTCGATCAGGCCCAGCAGGCGGTCCGCGGAGCCTACGGCAACGAGTGTGCTGCCAGCCCCTTCGATCCGTTCCAGCAGGTCGCGGGGGATCGCTTCGCCAAGCCCCTTCTCGGTCGCAAATCGATCCGAGCCGAGCCAGACGGGCTGACCCTCCCAGGTTCCCTCGACACCGCGGCCCGGCACCGTTTTGGTGTCGGTAGCCGCCGACTGCTTCAACCCGTCGCGTTCGCCGCGCGCCAGGATGGCCCGCGCCAGAGGATGCGAAGAGCGGGCTTCCAACGCGACAGCGGCGCTCAGAAGGTCGCGTTCGACCGTGCCGCCTAAAGGATGCAGGCCCGCGACCTCCGGTTCTCCCATGGTGATCGTCCCGGTCTTGTCCATTGCCAGAGCTGTCAGGCGTGACGGAGCCTCCACATAGGCACCGCCCTTGATCAGCACGCCATTGCGTGCCGAGGCCGCGAGCGAAGCGACGATGGAGACCGGCGTAGAAATCACGAGCGCACAGGGGCAAGCGATTACCAGAAGAACCAGCGCATTGTAGAACCAGTAATTCCATGCCCCCGCGAACAGCAGCGGCGGAACGACGGCGATTAGAATCGCCAGCGCCATCACGATGGGCGTGTAGATGCGGGCGAATTTCGTGACCCATTGCTCCACCTCGGCCCGGCGCGAATGCGCATCGCCTACCATGCGGATGATTTTCGATAGCACGGTATCGCCTGCGGCCTTGGTGGCCCTGACCGTCAGCGTGCCATCACCGTTGATCGTCCCTGCATAGACTTCGTCGCCAGTTTCCTTGGCGACCAGTGCGCTTTCCCCTGTAATCGGAGCCTGATCGACATCGCCGCGACCCTCGGTCACCTCTCCGTCGAGCGGGATGCGGTCTCCGCCGCGCACTACGAAGCGGTCACCGATCGCAACCTGAGCCGCAGGAACATCGGTCTCCGATCCGTCGGCGCGAATGACGCGCGCCGTGGGTGGTGCCAGGTCCAACAGGGCCGAGACCGCGTTGCGCGCACGCCCCACGCTCCAGGATTCGAGAGCGAGGGACAGAGCAAAGAAGAATGCGACCGTCGCCGCCTCGAAAAACTCGCCCAGCCCGATCGCACCGGCTACGGCAACGATCATCAGGAGGTTCATGTCAGGCGACAATCTACGCGCGGCGGACCATGCTTTGGGGGCGACCAGCCAGGCTCCGAACACCACCGCCAGCATGAACAGCCCCATCTCGACCAGAGGCATAGACGTCTCGCCATGACCGGAGAAGAGCCGCAGCGCGCCGCCCGCCCCCGTCTCGACGATGTGGTAAAGGAACCCGGCGGCCCAGAAGCCGCCGCTGAGTCCGGTGAAGAGGCGTTGACGTGCGAAATGCGCCGCCTGATCCGCTTCGGCGCTTTCGGCATCCCACATCTTCGCGCTCATACCGGTCGAGCCGACGATCTTGATGATCTTATCGTCGCTGAGCGGTTTGGCGCTTTTGAGGATGGTCATGCGCCCGTTGATCACATCGAAGGCCAGATGCTCGCTGCCGCCGACTTCCGGCCCGACGACCTTGTTCAGGATCGCGACCTCTTCCGCACAATCCAGCCCGTTAACGCGAAAACTGCGTCCGGAGGATGGTGGAGGTGCTGCCACCTGCGCGGTGTCTTCGGCCGTCTGGCCACAGCAAGCCTTTGTGTCTTTGCGATCATCCTGATGACCGTGCGGATGCGTGTCTGGACCGTCGTGGGACATGGGAAACCTCTGAGAATAAGCGTTGAGCCAAAGATAGGAGCTTCAGTTGCTAGAGGTTCAAGAAGTTTCTTGGGATGTTCTGTGATTAAGGCCATCACAATCAGCACTGTACCTCCTCTGAACTGTTCGGGCGCGACAGCGAGGCGATTGGACTTGACCTTCCATCTACGGGAAGCACTATTTGCGGTCCCAGTGTAGTTTTTGAAAGGCTGGGAAATGGATCAGATAGTAGGCAAGGATGCGTCAGAGCGGTCGTCGGATCATGCCGTGGATCCGGTGTGCGGCATGTCCGTCACAATTTCTCCGGACGCACGCCGTGCAGATTATGACGGTGAAATTTTCTATTTCTGCTCCGACAAGTGCCATACCAAGTTCAAGGCTGATCCAGTTTACTACGCCCCTGGCAAGGCATCGGATCGTCGCATGACGTCACAAGCAGGCGCGCAGTATACATGCCCGATGCACCCTGATATCGTACGTGATGAACCCGGATCTTGCCCGATCTGTGGCATGGCGCTGGAACCGATGTTACCGTCGGATGAACCCAGTCAGGAACTGACCGACTTCACCCGCCGCATGTGGATCAGTGCCGCCGCGGCCGTTCCCCTGGTCATCCTAACCATGGGGGAGTTGGTCGGTCTGCCCGTCCGAGACTGGATCGGGCATCAACTGGCGACCTATGTCGAGTTCGCGTTGGCGACACCAATCGTCCTATGGGCGGCGAAACCCTTCTTCGAGCGGGGATGGGCGTCGATCATGAACCGCTCGCCCAACATGTGGACACTGATCGCCATCGGTGTCGGTGCGGCCTACATCTATTCGCTGGTGGCTACGTTCCTTCCGGGCGTGTTTCCGGAGGTCTACCGGATGGGCGCGGGCGTCGGCACCTACTTTGAGGCCGCCGTTGTCATCATCACCCTGATTTTTGTCGGGCAGGTTCTGGAGCTGAGGGCGCGGGAACGGACCGGCGATGCCATTCGGGCACTACTCGACCTGGCCCCGAAAACCGCGCGACGTATCCTGCCCGACGGCACAGAGTATGACGCGCCGCTGGAAAACATCGTTGAGGGGGATCGTCTGCGGGTCCGCCCAGGCGACGCGATCCCCGTCGACGCCACGGTCATGGACGGTACGTCGTCCATCGACGAGAGCATGATCACCGGCGAACCCCTGCCGGTCGAAAAAGGTCCCGGCGATACCGTCACCGGCGGCACGATCAACAAGAACGGATCCCTTGTCATCGAGGCCGCGCGCGTGGGTGCCGACACGATGCTGAGCCAGATCGTCGAGATGGTTTCGAACGCGCGTAGGTCCCGCGCGCCGATTCAGGGTCTTGCCGACAAGGTCTCATCCTACTTCGTGCCGACCGTTGTCCTGATCGCGCTGCTCGCATTCGTCGCGTGGCTGAGCTTCGGACCCGAACCTGCTCTGGTCTTTGCCATTGCCTCGGCGGTGTCGGTGCTGATCATCGCCTGCCCCTGTGCTCTGGGTCTGGCGACCCCGATTTCGATCACGACGGCCGCGGGGCGCGGTGCACAGGCGGGTGTGCTGATCAAGGACGCCGAAGCTCTGGAACGCATGGCCAAGGTCGATACGCTGATCGTGGACAAGACGGGTACCCTGACCGAGGGGAAGCCGAAGCTGACCGATGTGGCCGCTCTGGGCGACGAAAGCGAGGAAACCATTCTAACCCTAGCTGCCGCCCTGGAAAAAGGCTCGGAGCACCCGTTGGCGGAGGCCATCGTGGAGGGTGCGAAGGAGAAGGGTATTAAGGTCGGCAATGCCGAAAACTTCGAGGCGGTGACCGGAAAAGGCGTGCGCGGAACTGTCTTGGGGCGGGCTGTCGCACTTGGAAATACCGCAATGATGCGCGACATGTCTCTCGACACATCTGCGGCGGAGGAAGCGGCAGATGTTCTACGGGCCGAGGGTAAGACTGCCATGTTCGTAGCCATTGAAGGTAAGCTGTCCGGCATCGTCGCAGTGGCCGACCCGATCAAGGAGTCGACTGCCGAAGCCATCAAGGTGCTGCACGAGGCAGGTCTGCGGATCATCATGGCGACAGGTGACAACGAACGCACCGCCAGGGCCGTGGCGCAGCGGCTTGGAATCGACGAGGTTCGGGCCGGCGTTCTGCCGGAAGATAAGAAGGCGCTGGTGGACGAGCTGCACGCCGAAGGCAGAAAGGTCGCGATGGCGGGTGATGGTGTCAACGACGCGCCAGCCCTGGCCGCAGCGGACGTCGGCCTTGCCATGGGTACGGGCGCGGACGTGGCGGTTGAAAGTGCGGGCATCACGCTGTTGCGCGGGGATCTGAACGGCATCGTCAAGGCGCGGACACTGGCGGTGGCGACGATCCGCAACATTCGCCAGAACCTGTTCTGGGCGTTTGCCTATAACACGCTCGGTGTTCCAATCGCGGCAGGGGTCCTCTACCCGGTCTTCGGCCTATTAATGTCACCAATGATCGCCGCAGCCGCGATGAGCCTTTCTTCAGTCTCGGTCATCGCAAACGCTCTCAGGCTGAGGCGATTGAAGCTTTAGCGGGTCCGCGATTTGAACGTGAAGTCGGTCAATTATCCATTTCAGCAAAACGTGTATTGCTGGTCTGTCAGAAATCCAACATAGCTGACCGATGATACTCAAAACGCGCCTTTTTCTGCTTACTCTTTTGATTGGCGTTGTTCTGGCGCAAATCGGCCATGCGTCCATTTCAAGCGTGGATTCAGGGTCTTCGATGGTCATGCAAAGCGATTGCTGTCCAGATGACTGCCCGGACATGCCGGAATGCGATGCTGCTTGCATTTCGACGATGCAATGTCGGGTAGCCCCGATTGTGCTGGGGCTGGAACGAGCAACTCTAGCGAGCTTGCGGGGCCCCGGAAGCGCAGAGTTCTCACGGGCCGAGGCGGCAGCCCACCGACAACATGCGGACATTGGGCTTCAAAGACCGCCCAAGGCATGACGGGTCAGGTGCCTTTCGCACCAAAATCCACGCGCCGATGTAACGTATAGACTCAGGGTCGATACGATGGCTGGCGTTCCTGTTGCCCGTCAAAATAGGCGTATCATGCTCCGCTATATCCCCACCTTTCTTGCGACCCTCGTGGTCGCGACCCAGCTCTCCGTGCCGATGGCACAGGCGGCTGCATCTGATTACAACCTCGTTCTCATCGAAACGACCTATCCCTTCGGAGACGGCGCGGTTCTGGAGCTTCGTCTGATTGATACCCGGACCAATGCGCCCGTCGAAGGCGCCGTCATCTTTGCTACAAGGCTGGATATGGAGCCGGACGGCATGGAGACGATGACTTCGACAGTCGTGGCGCTGCCTGGCAAAGAGCCGGGTCTATATCGTTTTTCCGCCGATCTGACGATGGACGGAAACTGGCGGTTTTCCGTTGCGGCCAAGGTGCAGGGTGAACCTGAAACTGTTCAGGCGCAAATCGTGCTCGAGGTGCTGCCATGAGCGTCTTTGGCAAATTAGTGCTTATCGGCGTGGTTGGCGGCGCGGCTGGATGGGCGGGCCTCGCGGCAGGCGTCAAGGGTTGGACGCCTGCTATGCTGGCAAATGTGGCGCAGACGAAATTCACCGCGCTGATGGGACGGCAAGCTGAAGCAATGCCAGCCGCAACCCGAACGCCGACAGGCCCGGTCATCTACTACCGACACCCTGACGGTCTCGCCGAATGGTCCGCTACGCCGACCGAGACTGCCGATGGAAAGTCCTTTTTACCGGTCCTGGCGAGCGAAGACGTATCGTTTGATCCAGAGGCGATCACGCCCCTAGAGGCAGAGAGTGTCGAACGAACCCTACTCTACTACCGCCACCCGATGGGCCTGCCTGATACGTCGCCGGTGCCAAAGCTGGATTCCATGGGGATGGACTACCTGCCCGTCTATGCCGACGAGGCAAGCGATGCCGGATCAGTGACCGTATCTCCCGGCAAGCTGCAACGCACGGGCGTGCGTACGTCAATTGCGGTGTTTGATCCCATGGCAACAACGGTGCGTGCGCCGGGGATCGTCGCGCTGGACGACCGTCGAGTCAGCGTCATTTCATTGCGTGCGGATGCGTTCATCGAAGAAGTTGAGGATGTAACGACCGGATCAATCGTTGAAGCAGGCGAACCGCTGGCGATGCTCTATTCTCCGGATATCGTCTCGGCGGCCGCACAGTATGTTTCGGACCTGCGAAGTGGTGAAGGGCGCGTGGAAGGCAGCCGTCAAAGGCTGGCAAACCTGGGTGTTCCCGTGTCAGTGATCGACAAGATCGCGGCGGAAAGGCGTACGCCGGTGCAAATCAGCCTGATGGCACCGCGGTCGGGCGTGGTTCTGGAACGAATGGCCGTCGAAGGCATGATGTCCGAGGCTGGAGAAACGCTGTTTCGTATTGCCGATACATCGGTTGTCTGGGTCATCGCGGACGTGCCGGAATCTGCGCTCGCGGGTCTTTCGGATGGAAACGCTGCGACGATCACCTTTCCAGGCCTGCCGGGCGAGACCTTCAGCGGCGTTATCGACAAGATCTACCCTGAGGTCGATATGCAGACCCGGACGGCACGCGTCCGCGTCGACCTGTCCAACCCTGAGGGTCGCTTGCTTGTCAACATGTTCGCTGATGTGGCTTTGGCGACGGGCGACGGTGCGCCCGTGGTGCAGGTGCCGGAAACGGCGGTGATCGACACCGGCGACCGTCAGGTGGTGATCAGAGATCTGGGGGAGGGGAAATTCGCTCCGCAGGATGTGGTGCTGGGGCGGCAGGCAGCTGGGATGGTGGAAATCCTTGAAGGCATTGTGGAGGGCGACCGCATTGTCACCACCTCTACCTTTTTGATCGACGCGGAAAGCAACCTGAACGCAGCCCTGGCTGCGCTGACTGCCCCGGAGGCAGGCGAATGATCTCGCGTGTCATTGAATGGTCCGCCCGCAACCTTGTTCTCGTGTTCTTCGCCACGGCCCTGATCATCGCCGCAGGGGTCTGGTCACTGCGCAACTTGCCGATCGACGCTATTCCCGATTTGTCAGACGTGCAGGTGATCGTGCTGACCGATTATCCGGGCCAGGCTCCGCAGGTCGTCGAGGATCAGGTCACCTATCCGCTGACTTCGGCGATGCTTACGGTGCCGCGATCCCGCGTCGTGCGCGGGTTTTCGTTCTTCGGCATTTCCTTTGTCTACATTATCTTCGAGGACGGTGTGGACCCCTATTGGGCACGGTCCCGCGTTCTGGAATACCTCAACGCCGCCGCCGCTCGGCTGCCCGACGGCGTGACGCCCACGCTTGGGCCTGATGCGACCGGGGTTGGCTGGGTTTACCAATACGCGATCACCGGGGAAAATCTGTCGCTGGCGGAATTGCGGTCGTTGCAGGATTGGGTCGTCCGATATGGTGCAAGCCGCGCCGAGGGCGTGTCCGAAGTGGCCAGCGTCGGCGGCTTCGTCAAGCAATACTCGGTCACTCTGGATCCGGTGCGGATGCGGGCGCAGGGGATCACTCTGTCCGATATCGGCAAGGCGATCTCTGAAAGCAACATGGACACCGGCGGGCGCACGGTCGAACTGTCCGAGTTTGAATTCATGGTGCGCGGGCGGGGCTATCTGGCGGGAACCGAGGATATCGGCAACATCACCCTGCGCAGTATCGGCGGGGTGCCGATCAACCTGAAAGATGTCGCGCGGGTCGAAATCGTCCCCAATGAACGCCGCGGCATCGCCGAGTTGAACGGTGAGGGCGAGGTCGCCAGTGGCATCGTGCTGCAACGGGTGGGTGCCAATGCACTGGATGTGATCGAAAACGCCAAATCAGAACTGGGCGTGGTGGCTCAAAGCCTGCCTGACGGGGTCGACATCGTACCGGTCTATGACAGGTCCAACCTGATCCTGTCGGCGATCAAGACGCTGAAAACCACGCTTCTCGAAGAAAGTCTCGTCGTGGCCGGAGTCACGATCATTTTTCTGCTGCACGTCCGCTCTGCCCTTGTGGCTATTATCATGCTGCCGGTGGGTCTGCTGATGGCGTTCACCGCAATGAAATTTCTCGGGATCGGTGCCAACATCATGAGCCTTGGCGGCATTGCGATTGCCATCGGCGCGATGATCGACGCCGCCATCGTGATGATCGAGAACGCGCACAAGCATCTGGAACGTGCCGCCCCCGACAAGCCCCGCATCGAGGTGCTGATCGAAGCCGCAAGCGAGGTCGGCCCGGCGCTGTTCTTTAGTCTGCTGATCATTACCGTGTCTTTCCTGCCGATCTTTGCATTGGAAGGACAGGAGGGACGCATGTTCGGCCCCCTGGCCTATACCAAGACATTTTCGATGACGGCGGCTGCTTTCCTGTCGGTGACGCTGGTGCCTGCGCTGATGGTGGTCTTCGTGCGCGGCCGGATCATCCCTGAACACAGGAATCCGGTGAATCGCGCGCTGATCGCCGTCTACCGCCCGATCATCCGCGCGGTGCTGAAGGCCAAAAGCCTCACCATCATCGTGGCGCTGTTCGCCTTGATCGTTACGATCTGGCCCGCGCGGCAGCTGGGGTCGGAGTTCATGCCTGTCCTGAACGAGGGCACCTTGATGTATATGCCGACGACTTTGCCCGGCTTGTCTGTGACGAAGGCGGCAGAGTTGATGCAAACACAGGACCGCATCATCAAGACCTTCCCCGAGGTGCTGTCGGTGTTCGGCAAGGCGGGACGTGCATTGACTGCCACAGACCCCGCGCCAACTGAAATGTTCGAAACCATCATCCAGCTACGACCCGAGGCAGAGTGGCGCCCCGGTGTCACCACCGAAAGCCTGCGGCAGGAAATGGACGCCGCGCTGCAATTTCCCGGCGTATCGAACGCCTGGACCATGCCGATCCGCGCCCGGATCGACATGCTATCCACCGGTATCCGCACGCCGGTGGGCATCAAGGTTTATGGCACGAGTCTGACCGAGATGGAAAAGGTCGCCCGCGAGGTCGAAGCCGTGGTACGCACGGTGCCCGGAACGACCAGCGCCTATGCCGAACGGGTGATCGGCGGCTATTACCTCGACATCACCCCGGACCGTACGGCGCTTGGCCGCTACGGCCTGTCGGTGCAGGATGTGCAAGAGGTGATCGGCATGGCCCTGGGAGCCAAGGCGATCACGCAGACCGTCGAGGGCCGCGAGCGCTACGACGTCGCTGTGCGTTATCCGGCGACCCTGAGGTCAGATCCGGAGGCCATCGGGCGTGAGGTTCAGGTTGCACTGCCGGACGGAGGCACCATTCCGCTGGGAGATGTGGCCACCATCGAACGCACCCGTGGCGCCACTTCGATCCGGACCGAAAACGGACAGCTTGCCGTCTATATCTTCGTCGATATCATCGGACGCGATCTAGGCGGCTACGTGGCGGAAGCTCAAGCGGCAGTCGCGACCTCCGTCACCCTGCCACCTGGCTATTCCCTGGGCTGGAGCGGCCAGTTCGAATATCTTGAACGTGCGAAACAGCGGCTGGCCACCGTTGTGCCGCTGACACTGGCGCTGATCTTCCTGCTGCTTTACCTAAACTTCCGCCGCCTGACGGAAACCTTGATCGTGATGCTGTCGCTGCCCTTCGCTTTGGTAGGTGGCATCTGGCTCATGTGGTTCATGGGCTTCAATATGTCAGTTGCGGTGGCCGTCGGGTTTATCGCGCTGGCCGGGGTGGCGGCTGAAACCGGGGTGATCATGTTGATCTATCTCGATCAGGCGTTGAATGAAGCGCGTGACCGCGCGGACGGTCGGGACCTGACCCGCGACGAACATTACGCCGCGATCATGGTGGGTGCAGTAGATCGAGTGCGCCCCAAGATGATGACGGTTGTAGCGATCATGGCGGGCCTGATGCCGATCCTTTGGGCGCACGGCACAGGCTCTGAAATCATGCAGCGCATCGCCGTCCCGATGATCGGCGGGATGGTGTCGTCCACCTTACTGACCCTGATCGTGATTCCGGCGGTCTACGGTATCATCAAGGGCTGGAGCCTGAAGAAAACTGTCGCCGCGGATCATTGGCCTCTCGACCGGGCCGCAGAGCAGGTGTAGCGGAATTAAGGAAGAACGGGCACATTCAAATGGTCGCTGCAATTCATGGCGCCAGCGCAACTTCGACCACGCGGACTGTGGTGCTTCTGTCTGAAGCTCCTGTCGGTTGGGTCCAGGCCACAAATGCACCGGCTTCTCCGCGTGTCATTCGCGGAAAGCCGACCGATCCAGCACCCCGATTGACGTAGAGAGCCTGGGGCGCGGCGCATCCGGTACCACGGGATACATGGCACAGAACGATCGCCTCACCGCCACTCACATATTCCATCCAGAGTGCCAAAACGCTTCCATCCAGCATTTGCAGAACATCGACCCGACCCGAGGCCGCGCCGAGGTCGAGGCGGAGCGGTTCGTCGAACTGCATTCCTCCATCGTCCGAAAAGGCAATACGAACCCTCGGTTCGTCTGATGCTGCAGTAAACCAGATGACGGTTGCCTTGTCGCCGATCGCATCAATGGCTGGGCCATTTACGGGGCAGCCGGCAATTTCCCATCCGTCGTTGTGAACAGTGAGGGGTTGCGTCCATTCCCCTCCGATAGATCGGACAATCGAAATATCGCGGATTTCCTCGGCGGTTCGATCACGATAGACCGCCACGAAATCGCCCGAGGCGGTCCGCGCTGCGGACGTCTGACAACAAGTACAAGCGCGCGCGTCCAACAGGCTTTCTGGCTTCATCGCTCCGTCAGAGTCGACCTGTCGCGCGCGCAGCTGCATCGCATTCTCGAAGCTTTCGCCTTCTGTCTGATTGTCATACTCCCGGCCATCCAGCCACAGCGCCGTCAACCCGCCAAACTGATCGGGAATTAACGAAACAAAACCGTGCTCGCGTTGAGATCTGTCATCGTGCGGAATAAGCGGTTCCGTCCAGCTTCTGCCCTCATCCATGGAAAAAGCGATATTGACGTCATACTGGTAGTCACCTTCCCCATTCAGTTTCAGCCATTGTGCCGCCAGTCCACCATCGGCCAGTACCGCTACCGATGGGAAATCGGCCCAGTTGATGTAAATCTTTGACGATTTATGAATTGTGCGAGCGTCCGACCACTCACTGCCATCGAGTATGGCCATGCGAACTTCCGCTTCGGCTCCGTTTTCTTCTGTCCAGCTCAATATGATCCGGCCATCCGGCAAGGTTGCAAGTGATGGTTCACGGGCACTGATGCCGACCGGTGCTGCACGGTCGGTCAATCTGAAGAGGGCGGTTTCCTCGGCATGAGTTGCAGGGAAAGAACTGAAAAATGCAGCAAGGATCAGGATCGATGCAGCGAGACACTTACTCATACAGAGAATTATCCCCACTAGTCGTGGCCATGTTGCGGCGAACCCATTGGTAGTTGATCGGGAACCAAATCCCACCCTTTTGTCCGTCGAAACGGCTCAGTTTATCCCGTTGGCACGCTGCAATACACGAATGTAAGCCACGATATCGAGAATATCTGATCGCGTCACGCCTTCAACCGCTGGCATGTTACCAAACTTCCAATGGTGCGCCCGAACACCATTCTGTGCTGCGAGGACAAACGCCATGTCACCGTGGTGGCCCGGCTCATAAATCTTGTGCACCAGCGGTGGAGCAACGCCGTCCTGACCCTGCCCATTGACGCCGTGGCAGGTCGCGCAGGCCGCACCATAGGCACGCTTGCCGATTTGCTCTTGCTCGGTGAAACTTGGGGGCAGCCTGACAGTTGCAAGCGCACCTGCGGGAAGTGCCATTCTTTCGTCCGTCTGAGTACTCGTCTGGGAGTGGGTCGGCTGCAGGATGTACCATCCTGCCGCAGCAACGGCGATCAGAGCAAAAAATATTGCTGCCCATTTCATGCTATCAAACTCCTTCATTGTGAAGCGAGGTCTCCATGCCCCTCGAAAGGCAAAGTCGTTTTTCTGAGCGGCGATTGCTCGAATTGGCTGACCTTTTCCAGCGTACTGTCATCTGCCTGGGCCACTTCGGACGAGTGGCCTGACCCGGCAAAAAAAGCCGTGATTTCGTGATACCGGATTCGGGTGTCTTCCAAGGTCTGATAGTAGCGGAAAAGTTCCTTCAGCGGTGCCGAGAAGTCCTTGTGCGCTGCCAGGACGGCCACCAGCGCGCCGAGTGTGATCCGCCCTTCGATGACGAAATATCCACCCAGAGAGTAGAACAGGAATGGCGTCAGCGCGGTCAGAAAATTGTTGAGGGCCTTGATGAAGAACTTCAGACGGAAAATCTTCCTGCGCACGTGCTCAAGCTCTCTAAAACTTGCGCTTACTGGCAGCAGCCCGGCCGGATTGACCTGCCGTTCGCGCAATTGATCGCTGAGCTGCCTGCCAAGCTGTCGGACCTCCTTGATCCTGGTGCGTGAAAGCGCGTTGACCCGCCGTTGCAGCTTGGGCAGCAGCACGAGCTGAATTGGCAGTACCGTCAGTGCGGCGGCACCCAAGACAGGGTCCTGAACGAACATGAAAAACAGGATCGTCAGAAGCGTACCGCCTTGCAGGATTGGCAGCGTAAGGACATCTGCCGCGAAGCCACCGATGGGCTCGACTTCCTGTGCGAGAATAGGGACGATCTCGCTTTGGTTTCCGGAGTCTGGATCGCTGCGCCATTGCCGATAGACCAGCAGGCGGAAGCGCCGCAGAAAACGCTCCGCGACATACCCTTTGAAGACGTTTAGGCCATATTTGTTTAACCCATTCAGGATGATCGCCAGAAGATAGAGACCGCAAAGAAGTATGAGGAAAACGACCTGATCGAGGTCTCGTCCCAGAACGACGATCGGGAAACGGTCGGAATCCAGAGCGTTGTTCACGATCTGTTTTGGCAGTTCCAGGGTCAGATAGAGAATAGGCATCGCGATGAGGCTAACCACGATCATCAACGCCTGCTGCCTTCTTGAATAGCGCAAGACGGTGCTGAAAAGACTTCCTTCGAGCCCTCGTATGGGCTCTGGGTGGATCGCAGGCGTGCTGCGGTACTTCCAAAGCTTCAGAATGCCGCGAATAGCAAGATATGAGCCAACGGTGATCAGCAGCGCAGGCGCCAAGACCAGTATGAGATGAATGAACGGGTGCACCCAGTCTGGCGTGACATCGTTGTAGTCGTACCCAAAGGCGGCAGCTACGTCGTGTACAAGCAGGTGATACCTGTCCAAGAGTGACATGGAAAAGTCTAACCCTTGGATTTCGGCGCGAGGTGATCGTGGACGATGATGACGCCCCACATGCCCGCCTCCCGGTGGCCGGGTATCAAGCATGCAAACTCCAGGCTGGTCACATCGGAGAACTCCCAGATCAAATCGGCATTTTGTCCACTTGGGATCGAAACCGAGTTGGCGCTGTCATGCTGCATATCGGGATGTTCGCGCATCCATTGCTGATGTTTTGCGACCTCGTCAAAGGAACCGAGAAAGAACTCGTGATCCAATGCGCCGGTATTTCTGATTGAAAACTGGACAACCGAGCCGCTTTCAATCTGGATCGCGTCCGGCTCGAAAAGCATGTAGCCGCTTTCCGTCTCCCGTATGGATATTTCAATCGTCCTGTCGATCGAGGAGCCATCACCGGGTTTCCCGATCGGATCATGGCCAGGCACTTCGAAGGCTCGCGCGTGAGGCTGCTGGCCCTTGCCACTGGAAGCGCCCACTGAAAAAGCCGGAAGGACAAGCGCAAGGGCGATGGTGCAGGTTCTCAGGAAATTCTTCATGCTCGGCTACCTCCGTAGCGCTTGATTTTATGGGATCTTCTTGCTTGCTTGGGCTAAGCGATCAAGGCGATGGGGCCGGAGTGTTTACCCCCGGCCCCATTGTTAGTAGTTACTTCATCTGCGTGACGGTCAGTTTACCCTTGACCCGGTCGGCAACGAACTCGATGTCCTGACCTTCCGCCATCTTGGCCACCATCGCCTCGTCGGCGCGGAACACCATGGTCATTGCCGGCATATCCAGGTTGACGAGAGGGCCGTGGATAATTGTGACCTTGCCGGCCTTTGCGTCGATTTTCTTGATGGTGCCGCTTGTGTATTCCACGTCAGCCTGAGCCATCTGGTCACCGACTGCGACCTCACGGTGCATTCCCGATTCGTAGTGGCCCGGGATCAGGCACGCTGCTTCGAATGTGCCAGAATTTGCGAAAGTCCAGACAACCTCGCCCGAGGCGCCCGCATCGAGACGGATACGGTTCGGATCGTCATGTTCCATGTCCATCTTGGCCATTTCGATCTTGTGCTCGGCATTACGCTCTACCGTGTCGAGGACGAATTCATGCTCCAGCTCACCCTTGTTGGTGATGTTGAAGCGGATGGTTTCGCCCTCCTTGATATCCATCGGCTCACTCTCGATCAGCATCTGGCCCTCATCGTTTTCAAGCAAAGTGACGTCGATTGTACGATCCACCTTGGCGGCGTCACCCGGCATGCCGACCATCATTGCGGCCGGCTTGTTCTCCCCATGCCCACCGTCGTGTGTACCTGCAGCAAAGGCCGGTGCTGATAACGCGATCGCAAAGCTTGTCGTCAAAAGAAGATTTCTCATTTTATTGTCCTGTAGGTTGGTTTGGTTGGAGATGACGAAGGGCCGCTCAGCCCTTCGAGGTTGGTTTCGGTGTGAGAATGGTCTTGGGGCTGTTGTTGGAGGCAAATTCGGGTAATTCGCCGGTCCATTCGTAGGCCATCTCGCCCGGAGGATTTTCGTACCAGCCGGGATCGGAGTAATCGTCCGCGTCGATGCCGTCTCGCACCTTCACGACCGAAAACATGCCGCCCATCTCGATGGGTCCGTACGGGCCCCAACCCGTCATCATCGGGATGGTATTGTCGGGTAGCGGCATTTCCATTTTTGCCATGTCCCCCATGCCGGACATGCCCATCGGCATGTATTCCGGCTGGAATTGACGGATCTTCTGGGTCAGCGGCTTCTTGTTCACCCCGATGAACGTCGGCACGTCATGGCCCATGGCGTTCATCGTATGGTGCGATTTGTGGCAATGGATCGCCCAATCTCCCAGATGATCAGCTGTGAATTCGTAGGCCCGCATCGCACCTACGGGAATGTCGATGCTGACCTCCGGCCACTGTGCTTCAGGCGGCACCCAGCCGCCATCCGTGCAGGTGACCTTGAAGTCATAGCCGTGCATATGGATCGGGTGGTTCGTCATCGTAAGATTCCCAACCCGCACTCGCACCCGGTCGCCCTTGTTCACGACCAGCGGATCGATGTCGGGGAAGATCCGGCTGTTCCAGGTCCAAAGGTTGAAATCCGTCATCGTCATGATGCGGGGTACATAGGTCCCCGGATCGATGTCGAAAGCGTTCAGCATGATCAGGAAATCACGATCTACCGGCATGAATGTGGGATCCTTGGGGTGGACCACGAACATGCCCATCATCCCCATCGCCATCTGGGTCATTTCATCGCCGTGGGGGTGGTACATGAACGTTCCGGACTTCACCAAGTCGAATTCATAGACGAAGGTTTTGCCTGGTGGGATGCTGGGATGGCTCAACCCGGAGACCCCATCCATGCCCGACGGAAGAATCAGCCCGTGCCAGTGTACCGTTGTGCCTTCCGGCAGCTTATTGGTGACGTAGATGCGCACCCGGTCGCCTTCGACAGCTTCAATTGTCGGGCCGGTGGATTGGCCGTTGTAGCCCCACAAATGCGCGATCATGCCGTCGGCAAGCTCGCGTTCTACCGGTTCGGCCACGAGGTGAAATTCCTTCACGCCGTTGTTCATCCGGTGTGGCAGGGTCCACCCGTTCAATGTGACCACAGGTGTGTAGTCCGGCCCGGAATTGGGACGCGCCGTGATCGCCGTTGCCGCACTGTCCATTTGCGCGGCTTCGGGCAATCCCATGTTCAAGGTTTGACCCCAGGCTTTCGAAGAGACCAGCGTTGCACCTGCCGCACCGGCTCCGAGTAATTGACGTCTGTTCAACATGTCAGTTCCTTTCAGTGTCCTGCGCCGCCACCGGCGGCAAGTGTTGCGTCTTCTCCACCAGCACCGCCGCCGTCTCCGCCGCCATAGATCGCAGCAGTCAGGTCAGCCTGCGCCATGTAGAATTCGCGTTTTGCGTTTGCCGCTTCCAGCGATGCGCCAAGTTTTTCGCGCACATCTGTCAGCAGCTCGAAAGTGTTGGTGATCATGCCGTTATAAGACAGCAGCCCCTCTTCTTCGACGGTCGTGCGTAGCGGCACCAGAACGTCGCGATAGTGGCGGGCAATCTTATACGCGGCGTGATAGGAGGCTTCAGCACCACGCGCTTCGGACCGGACGTTGACGGCTCTCTCTGCCAGCACGTTGGCTGCTTGCAGGTACGACAATTCCGCCTTTCGCATCCGTGCCTTCCCGGTGTCGTAGATCGGGATTGCGAACTCCACCTCCACCTGAGGGGTGGTCACGGTCTCCGTTTCTCCGTCCTCGATTTCCCGCTCAGCCTCGAAACCGGCGATGAATTCGAGATCGCTGAGAATGCGAGTCTGATCAGTCAGACCAAACGCCTTGGCCTGTGCTTCCAGGCCAAGTTTGGCAACGCGCAGATCAACCCGATTTCGCAATGCTTTCGCTTCGATGTCAGTCACACGGCCGACGGAACGCGGCAGCGCAGGAAGGGCATCGGGCACATAATAGTCGACTTCGGTGCCCCACAGCCCCATGAGCCTGGTCAGCTGCTCTTTGGACCGGGTAGCATTCAAGCGTGCCTGGGCAAGTTGTCCGGCGAGTTCGGCATTGAATGCCTGTTCACGGGCCTGCCCGGCTGTGTTGAGCGCGCCGGTCTCACCCAGCCTCATAGCCAATTCCGATCCGGCGTCAGAAGTCGCTTTCGCGCGGCGCAGATAGCTCACGGCCTCGAAGGCAGCTACGGCATCGACCCATGCCTTCCGCGTCTGATTGGCCAGTGCGAGTGTGTCGTTCACGGCGCTCAGTTGAGCCTGCCGGAAGTTTGCGTCTGCAATGGCCGTACGCTGCTTGCGAGTGGTGGCATCGAGCACGTTCGACCGTATCAGTCCCTCGATCGCCCTGTAGGCACCTAGTTCGGGCGCACCGATGCCCAGTATACCGATCGCGACGATCGGATTTTCCGGGGTCGATTGCTGCCAGGCCTCAGCGGCGGATAGGCCGACATTCGCATATGACGCCTGCAAACCCTTGTTGTTCAGAAGCGCGACCTGAACGGCGGTGTCCGCCGAAATGGTCTTGCGGTGCACCATTGCGTGCACCTGCTTCTTCAAGGCCTCGTTTTCGGCCTGGGTTTCGGCGAAGGCTGTCCGTTTGCCAATGGCTGGTGTGACCTGGCTGGAAATATTGGCGAAGCCAGCTTTTGGTTCCGTGTAGATGCCCGGCACAGCTGTAGCACAGGCACCCAAGATTAGCGGAAAGCCGAAAACCAGCGGAAACTTCGATACCCGCATCAGTTGCCCTCCGTCTGTTCTTGATTGACGGAACGCCAGTCGCGGGGACCTGTAGGGCCGCGATAGGTGTAGCCCGCCAAGGGGTCCTGATAGCTGATCGGCGATGAAACTACCGTGTTGACGACGGCCTGTTGGGTCGCGACGGACGGCAACGGGGTGGGCTCATAGGCGCATGCGCCAAGCCCGAGGGCCGAAGCCCCCATAAGTAGATGAATTTTCATGAAAGTAACCTGATTGGTGAACGTTGTCTCACGCAGAATCTGCGCAAGGCTCACACCCGATTTGGGCGCCGGTTCAGATCAGGAATCGAGGGGGCCGAAAAAACCCTGCTGTTTCTACCGAATACGTTTGACCGTCCAGAATGACATATTCACTTGTACCAACCGGCTCTGCTCTGATCTTGGTGTCTTCGATGAAGACGACAGAAATACAGATGCCGTTGCAACACTCTTGGGATTGTTGCTCTTTGCCATCCTTGTCGGACGCTGCGATGTCGCTTGCGACCCTAAGCTTCTCATGCGCGTGATGCGCATCGCTTCCGGTGTCATGAGTCATGGCGGCACCAACGACAACAATAGACTTGGCTTGATGTCCGTCATGCATGCCGGACGCCGCGTGAGCGGCAGAAGGTGGTGAAAATACCAAGGCTAACGCAAACGCAATGCACGTAAACGTCTTGAACCAGCATGATATGAAAACTCGAAAGCTCATGCTCTAGATATCGGATACCGAAGCAATCCAGTCAATCCGTCCTGCGCAGGAAGGTTTGTCGCTTTTTTGTGAAAAAGGCGAGATTCGGCCGCTGCCGTCAGAAAATGTTGCATATCAGAAACATATAAAGAGCCAATATCCCCCTCCGGTCAGCGGAGCGATGCTGACGCGTCTTGTGCTACCGAACTTCAGCCAGCTTCTCAGACCTGTAGCCCGCGTCGCTGATCGCTACCGCCAATGCAGTTTCATCCAGAGTGCTGTCGACGCCGACGATAGGTGCAGTCAGATCGCACGAAACTTTTGCATCTGGGTCGGCAGCCATGATGGGCTTTTGCATGGAAGCGGCACGATGGCCGCGATCTCCGCGCAGATTGCAATAGACCCTGAAAGGAGTCCGCCCACTCGGATAGGAATATTCCGTTCTGAAAATTACCGCCAGCGTAAGACATGCAGAAAAGCTACTTTCCAATGCTATCAACATTTCCGCAACTAGGTCCGGCAGTAACCTACCATTTGTTATGTCGCTCGGCCTGCAGTCGAGACATGGAACGCGGTTCAGGAGATTTCGAAACTTAAATTTCATTCGTCCCGAAGACCTGGAGCGAATGCTTGGTTCCCAAACGCAGGTTCAACATCCTCGATCTCAAGCCGTATATGTGCCAACGTTCTAACATGCAGAGGTTTTTCTCCGTCGACATGCCCGGTGTTCAGTTTGTGAGCATTGTCTTGGCATTCAGCCTCGCAGCGTTACTGGCGGTCCTCTGCCTTTATATCTTGCTTTCGCCGGGCTTTGCAGCGGCTCTTGCCGCCGGCGGGCCATCGCTGGCCCGCTTTCTGAGGCAAGTTACGACCAACGGTCTGCCCGTAGTTTTTGCCATAAACTATGTCAGTTTTTTTCTTTTCGCGGTGATACAGAAACCAAAGGTCGCCCGCCGAGATACGGCGTTTTTCGTGCTGGTGGATATCTTGCTCAGAGCCATTCTCTTTCCAAGCCTCCACGCACTGATCTACGTTTTGTCTGCCGACTGGTTCGAGTCATTCGGGGGCAGTCGTGCAACCGCGTTGTCGGTCGTTGCCCCAACCCTTGCGCGTTCGGCGTTTTTTGAGAACATCTCCGGAGTTTATCTTTATGCGACAATGATCAGCGCGCTGCCGCTATATGTTTCAGCTTTCGGGCAGTCGGAATTTCTTGGACCGACCGTTCGTCGCTTGCCAATAAAAGCGGGCTTGATGCTGCTCGCCTTGTTTGCGTTTGCCCTGTCGGTCGGATTGATCGCAATCGGTGCACAAGGCATCGCATTCCTTCAGGGCTAGATGATGGCTGGCTATTCACCGTGGGAATGCGCGGCCTGAGGTGCCAACCATCGCGACAAGTAAACGCGCTCGAAAGCGAAGACAGCGATCGTTCCGACAGCCGCATACAGAACGATCATTGGATCACTTTGAAGCTTCATTACGGTGAAAGCTGCCAATACAATTGCATCGAGAGAGAGCGCAGACAAAAGCACGATACTGGAGGCGCCAACTTCGGTTCGACGATAGCGGAACACGCCCCAATGTATGATCATGTCCATGACGAGGTAAAAGAAGGCACCAAGGGATGCGATCCGTCCCAAATCAAAGAGCACGGCCAGCGTCGAGGCGATAACGACTGTATAGACCAGCATATGCCGCTGGACAGCCCCGGACATGCCAAAATGGCTGTGCGGGATCATTTTCATCTCCGTCAGCATGGTCAGCATCCGCGACACTGCGAAAACGCTGGCCAGCACGCCGGATGCTGTGGCCACGGCCGCCAACACGACCGTCAAGTAAAAGCCGACCTGCCCGAGTGCGGGCTCAGCCGCCTGGGCCAGCGAATAGTCGCGCGCGGCGATGATTTCGTCGATTGTCAGGCTCGCGCCCACGCCAAAGGCCACAAGCAGGTAGACCACCACGCAGATCGCGATGGACAGCATGATAGTGCGGCCCACATTGCGGTGGGGATCGGTGATTTCGCCGCCGCTGTTGGTGATCGTGGTAAAGCCCTTGAAGGCAAGGATCGCCAGCGCAACGGACGCGATGAAGCCTGTCACTCCAAAGGTCTCGGCCGTTTCTGACGCGGCGGCGAACTGAAACCCGCTTGACCAGAGTGCTGCGATACCGAACAGCGCGATGCCCCCGATCTTGATCGCCGCCATGACTAGAGAGAATAGCCCGACGGAGCGGTTTCCTGCGATGTTGACCAAGAATGCGAACACGATCACGGCAACCGCCAGAACGGGCACAAGTGGCCCGCCCGTGATATCCAAAGGCCGCAAGACATAAGTGGCGAATGTCCGTGCGACGAGGCTTTCCGCGATCACCATGCTGAGCGCCATCAAGAGCGCCGCTCCCGCCGCGACCGCCCCCGATCCATAGCATTTCTGAAGGATCATCGCGATGCCCCCTGCCGAGGGCCAGGCGTTCGACATCTTGATGTAGCTGTAAGCGCTGAAGCTGGTCACGATGGCACCAGCGATGAACGCGAGTGGAAATAGTGGTCCAGCCAGCTGGGCGATTTGTCCGGTCAGGGCAAAGATGCCCGCACCGATCATCACGCCCGTGCCCATGGCAACAGCTCCGCCAAGGCTGATCGAGCCTTCACGGTAGCCGTCGTTCCCATCGTGGTTTTTATCGTGTTTCTGCATTTCGATCTGCCTTGGTTGCTTTTTAGGTCGTTACGCCTCTGCGCATGCCCACCCGATCGGTTTCAGGCCGCCAGAAGTCCCGACCCTGGGCGTCTGATGAAATCGCGACTACTCCCGTTGCGAGGATGCGCCGTAGATCCGCCGGGAAGTTTGCGAACGCCATGTGACTACAACGGCGGCCCCTTGCAGAGCGATAACTGACGCCACAAGGGCAACGAACGGCCATCGCGCCCAGTTTGGCTCAGGCATTTGGCGGTGGAAATCAAGAAAATGAAAGAACAAGAAATAGGCCGTGTGCAGCACTGCCAGCCACCACAGAACATAAGCGCCCTGCTGGATGTATTTCCACACGGACGTGCCAAGTACCCTTTGGCTGAAATTATTCGACGTACCGGCAAGCACAAAGCCGTAGAGCAGTGCCGCGATCCCAACCACATTGGCCAGCGCAAACCCGTGCTGAAGCATCACGTAGCGTTGCAGTTGGGGGTGATACTCAAAACCGAACAGCCGTGCAAAATCAAGCTCGACCCAGCCGATCAGTATTATGATGGTATGCACCGTCGCCGCCAGAACCGCATAAATACCGAGCTCGCGTCGGTACGGCATAAGCTTCCGTAAAAAGGGCGTAGACGACAAGCGTGCGAGCGGCCCAATCGCCATTGCAGCAACGATGAGCAGCAGTGAAAGATCCCCCAGCGCTCGGTTGTAGCGGTGCATCTCCGACCACTCGGCACACGAAGCAAGCAGCAGGTATCCCGTCAGCACGGACGTTCCTATGATTAGTACGTGCCGCAGAAGGGCGGGTTTTTTCATCATGGTTTCAGATACCGTATGTTTGCAGTCTTCCAAAGATGTTTTAGGCACGCAAATAGCACATCAGATCGGCTTTCGCTTCCAATCAGCGTTCAACATTCTGCAGAGTGTTGACGTTTGGTATGAAAGCCGGAACCCGGCTGGCATACCTGTCCCAGCTTTCGCCAAAACGGGCGCGACTGTCCCCCTCCTCGCCGCGGGCAAGCCGTGCGTACATCCAGACCAGCACCGGGAACATCGCGAGCGTCAGGAGGGTCGGCCATTGCACGAGAAAGCCCAGCATGATCAGCACGAACCCCACATACTGGGGATGGCGAATGCGGGCATAGGGGCCTGTCGTCGCAAGCAACCCCTGACGCTGCGCGTTCCACAGATGGTACCATGCCACGGATATGAGCCAGAAGCCGCCGCCGATAAAGACGAAGCTCAGGAGGTGGAACGGCCCGAAATGCGGGTTCGATTGCCAGCCGAACATCATTTCGGGGAGATGTCCGCTGTCGTGGGCAAACCAGTCTACCTCCGGCCAGGTCGATTGCAGCCAGCCGGAAAGAAAGAAGATGGTCAACGGGAACCCATACATCTCGGTGAAGAGAGCTACGACAAAGGCGCTGAACGCTCCAAAACTGCGCCAGTCGCGTTTTGTCTGCGGCTTGAAGAAACTGAAGGCGAAAATGATGAACACCGCCGAATTGATAAATACTAGCAGCCAGAGTCCATAGGAAGCACCTGCATCGGTCATTACTGGTCGTCTCCCTTACCGTGCCCGCCGTGGCCTCCATGACCGCCGTGCATGAAGAAGTGCATTCCAACGCAAAGCAGCAATGGCAGCCAGATCAGCAATCCGCTGCTCAGGATGTGCACCCGGTGCTCGTAACCCAGGAGAAAGCCGCCAACTGCCAGCGCAACGATCAGATAGATGCCGGCGCGTGATCGCCAGAATGAGGGCGGGCGGGGGGCATGCTCCGATTGACTTTGATTAACATGTGATGGATCAGGTTGATGGGTCACGTTGTGGCTTCCTTTCTAGATCTTTGCGCCGCGAAGGCGCAGCGAATTGAGCACCACCGAGATCGACGAGGCGCTCATGGCGAAGGCGGCAAACATCGGGCTGATGAGGATGCCGAAGAACGGAAACAGCACCCCCGCCGCGACAGGCACGCCAGAGGCGTTGTAGATCAGCGCGAAGAACAGGTTCTGCCGGATATTACGCATGGTGGCCCGTGCGAGCCGCCGTGCGCGCACGATACCGTCGAGGTTGCCCTTGACCAGTGTGATGCCCGCGCTTTCGATGGCCACATCGGCCCCGGTGCCCATGGCAATGCCGACATCGGCCTGTGCCAAGGCCGGTGCGTCATTGACGCCATCGCCGGCCATCGCGACCTTGCGGCCCTGCTGCTGCAATTCCTTGATGATCCGTGCCTTGTCCTCCGGCAGCACATCGGCCCGGATCTCGTCTATGCCCAGACGCGCGCCGATGGCCTTGGCCGTGCGTTCGTTGTCTCCGGTCGCCATGATAACGCGGAACCCCAATTCATGCAGATCCTTGATGGCGGCGGGTGTGGTTTCCTTCACCGGGTCAGCGACCCCGACAAGACCGGCGATCTTGCCATCCAGCACCACGAACATTACTGTCTCGCCCTCGTCGCGACGGGCATTTGCCTTGGCGGTCAGGTCGCCCGCCTCAAGGCCAAGGTCCCGGATCATCGCCAGATTGCCGAGCGCGACCGCTTTGCCGTCGACGACCCCCTTGACGCCCTTGCCGGTGACCGCCTCGAAATCGTCGGCATTAGCCATCTTCACATCGCGCTCTTCCGCGCCGCGCACGATGGCCTCGGCAAGCGGGTGTTCCGATCCGCGCTCCAGCGATGCGGCGAGACGCAGGACCTCGGCCTCGTCGTGACCGGGTTGCGGCAGGACGGCGACAAGCTGCGGCTTGCCCATCGTCAACGTGCCGGTCTTGTCGACGATCAGGGTATCGACCTTCTCGAACCGCTCCAGCGCCTCGGCGTTCTTGATAAGTACCCCGGCCTGGGCCCCCCGCCCCGTCGCCGTCATGATCGACATCGGCGTGGCGAGGCCGAGCGCACAGGGACAGGCGATGATCAACACGGCGACAGCCGAGATCAATGCGTAGGACAGCGCAGGCGCGGGCCCCCAGATCGCCCATGCGATGAAGGACAGGAGCGCGATACCGATCACGGCCGGAACGAAATATCCCGCCACTTTGTCGGCATACTTCTGGATCGGTGCGCGCGACCGTTGCGCGTTGGAGACCATCTCGACGATCTGCGCCAGCATCGTGTCGGATCCGACCCGCGTCGCCTCCATCACGAGGCTGCCGGTGCCGTTGATGGTGGCACCGGTCAACGGGTCGCCCTCGGTCTTCTCGACTGGCACGGGTTCTCCGGAGATCATGCTTTCGTCGACTGAGGACCGGCCTTCCAGAACCACGCCATCTACCGGCACCTTGTCTCCGGGACGCACGCGCAGCCGGTCGCCGACCTGCACATCCTCCAGCGGAATCTCCTCTTCGGATCCGTCGTCCCGGATGACCCGCGCGGTCTTTGCCGCCATGTCGAGAAGCGCGCGGATCGCCTTGCCAGTGCCTTCACGGGCGCGCAATTCCATCACCTGGCCAAGCAGCACAAGCGTCACGATCACCGCCGCCGCCTCGAAATAGACGCCGACATGACCTTCGGCGTCGCGAAATCCGTCCGGGAATATGCCGGGTGCCAGAACGGCGACGACGCTGAAGAGCCAGGCCGCGATTACCCCCATACCGATCAGGGAGAACATGTTGAGATTCATCGTCCGGAACGAATTCCAGCCCCGAACCAGAAACGGCCAGCCGCACCAAAGAACAACCGGGGTTCCGAGAACCAACTCGATCCAGAGGGTTGCGCGCTCGCCGAAAATCTCTCGCACTTCCGGGAAGCCGAGATAGGGACCCATGGTGAGGATCAGAAGCGGAATGGTCAGTACCGTGCCAACCCAGAAACGCCGGGTGAAATCCACCAGTTCGGGGTTCGGGCCGTCGTCCATCGGGACCCCGGACTCAAGCTCCAGCCCCATTCCGCAGATCGGGCAGGAGCCGTGCTCGACCTGGCGAACCTGCGGGTGCATCGGACAGGTGTAGACGGCGCCGT
The DNA here is from genome assembly GCF_019966545.1 of Heliomarina baculiformis. Classification (GTDB taxonomy): domain Bacteria; phylum Pseudomonadota; class Alphaproteobacteria; order Rhodobacterales; family Rhodobacteraceae; genus Heliomarina; species Heliomarina baculiformis. The sequence continues at coordinate 41,703 of NZ_JAIMIC010000013.1, forward strand.
CATAGCCCTCCGGGACGGTATCGTATCTGCCGTCCGCCGGGGCGGCACCAGCGTTATGGTCATGACCGTGGTGATCATGCCCGGCATGGCTGTCGAGCTCCGCCTCGGGCACAAGATGCATCCCGCATTTCGGGCAATCGCCCGGACCGTTCTGCCGTACCTCAGGGTGCATCGGGCAGGCGTAAATGTTGGATTCGGTTTCATGTGAAGCATGGCTTACTTGGTCGTTCATTCGGTTGTCCTCTCGGCGGGATTCGGGTCCAGCCTAATTGTTCCGGCAACTGGAAGGTCAAGGGCTGTCACCACAGAAAGGATCGCTTCGGCCAATAAACCGGCAATTCCGATCGCATTCGTTGGATGGGGTATGGTGTCGGTGGTGATGATCCTTGCCGCACCAGCCGACAGAATGGCGTCCTGAGCGCCGTGCGCAAAGACCGCATGGATAGCCAGGCAGACAGGCGCGGCGGTTCCGGCCGCAAGCAACCTTTCGACGGCACGAGCCATCGTGGACCCCGAAGACGCGATGTCGTCGAGGATCATCGGTGTGCCTTCGCGCAGCGCCGCGCTTTCGGGCACACTGACATCGACACTGCGGTCACCGGATCTCACCTTGCGCAAGACCTCATAGGGCCGTCCGGCCAGCCGGGCCACCTCAGCCACCCATTGTTGGCTTTCGCTGTCAGGGCCCAGAAGAACGGCGTCTGACAGGTTCGTGCTGATCCAGGTCGCAAGCAGCGGGGCGGATACGGCGCGAATGGCAGGCATCGGGAAGACATTTTGCAGCCGCGCGATGCGGTGCAGATGCGGATCCACGGTCACCAGCCAGTCGAAACTTTCCCCCAGGAATTGCGCGAACAGCGGTGCGCTTACCGCCTGCCCGCGCTCGAAGCGATGGTCCTGCCGCATGTAGCCAAGATAAGGCGCGATCAATCCGACGCGACGCGCGCCCATCTCGCGCGCCGTCGCCGCGGCGAAGCGCAAGGGCAGGGCAAGGCGATCGGGATCGCGCAAAGTCGCCAGAAATGCCACATCGGCCCCGTCCAGATCGCCGGGCAGCGAAATCAGGCTTTCGCCATCTGGGAAGTGGTGCCAGTCGAGAGCGAGCAGGTCCGCCCCAAGCGCGGGTGCCAGGTCTTCGGCAAGCGGCCTCATCTCGGGAAACGCGACAAGGATCATGACACTGCCTCGGACAGCGTCAGCACCCCGGTCTGGGACTCCGCGTAAGCCAGGGCATAGGCCAGTTCGCCTGGTGTCTCGGCATGAAGCTCATAAAGCGGCTGGCCCTTGTCCACCCAATCCCCGATCCGCACCAGAAGGCGGATGCCGGCGCTCTTCTGACGCGGGGCCCCGGCCAGCTTGGCGATGCGTGCGATGCGTCGGTTGTCGATGGCGGTCAACTGGCCCGCATGAGGGGCGCGTATTTCGATCTGCTGCGCTGCGGTTCCGGGTTTGCGGAAACCGCCCTGTGCCGCGCAAATTGCCATGAACTTTGCCTCCGCTGCACCACTATCGAGAAGCGCCTGCGCGCGGTCCCGCCCCCGCCCAGCAACGGCGTGCGGTGCGAGGTCCAGAAGATGTCCGGCCAGATCCAGCGCCCGCGCACGCAGGTCGCCAGGTGCATCCGGCGCGCGCCGCAAAACCGCGAGCACGTCGTGCGCCTCCAGCGCCGGGCCCATGCCACGTCCCACCGGGGCCACGCCATCGCTGATATGTAGCGCCAGGTTCAGACCCAACGCCTTGCCCACCGAAGACAGCCGTATCCCGAGTGCCTCCGCCGCTCCGGCAGACCGCACCTTGGCCGTTGGTCCGACCGGCATGTCGATCAGAACATGGGTGGCACCGGCGGCCGCCTTTTTCGACAGTACGCTCGCTACGAGTTGACCGGTGGAGTCGAAATCGAGGGGGCGTTCGACACGGATAAAATGATCGTCGGCAGGACTGAGGGCGAGCCCGCCACCCCAGACGAGGCAACCGCCCTCGGCTTCGACCACCCGGCGCAGCGCGGCGGCGTCAAGCGCGACGGGCGCCATCACCTCCATGGTGTCGGCGGTTCCGGCAGGCGATGTGATCGCACGGCTCGACGTCTTGGGGATCAGATGCCCCGCCGCCGCGACGATCGCGACGACGATGGGTGTCGTCCGGTTGCCCGGCAATCCGCCGACGCAATGCTTATCGAGGACAGTGTGCTGCCCCCAGTCGAGCGTCTGCCCTGCTTCCTTCATGGCGCGGGTCAGCGCCACGGTTTCGGCCTCGTTCAGCCTGTCGCCGGCGCAGGCGGTCACGAAGGCGGCAAGGTCGAGATCCGATAACCGGCTGTCGAGCGTGTCGCGCACGATCGTCGCGAACCCGGCCCGGTCCAGCCTCTCGCCATAGGCTTTCGCCCGGATCATAGACGCCGAAGCGGGCGGTTCAGGGTGCGAGAAAGCGGCTTCGTCTCCAATCTCAGCGCCAAGCGCGGCCCAGGCGGAAACGGACAATGCCGCCTGGTCCACGGCAAGCCATGCTCCGCGGCGGACGACATTCAGGGTCGCGATGATCCAGCGGTCCTTCAGGTCGATTCGTATGCGTGTCTGGGCAGCAAACCCCTCGGAACGGCAGACGTGACAGTCTTCATGCATGTAGACGACCGGCTGCCGGTAGGTGTCGATGCGGGAAGAGACCAGGGCAAGCGTTTCGGTCATCGCGGCCTGTCCAGGTAGACGGATTCGAGATGTTCGGGCACGCGCACGGATCGCCCTAGCTCGTGTTCGACGCGGAATCGCAGGGTGTCGGCGGTGACAGGTTCCCCATGGGTGAGATAGGTCATCTCGGGGGCGGGACCGGCGGACATCCAGCGCAGGATCTCATCGGCATCGGCATGTCCGGAAAAGGACTGGAGCTGAACCACTTCGGCCTCGATCGGGAACTCCCGTCCGAACATGCGCAATGTCCGCGCGCCCCCGGCCAGCGCCGCGCCACGCGTGCCGCCGGCCTGGAAACCGGAGAGCAAGATCGCGTTCCGCCGATCGCCGCCGAAGCTGGCCAGATGGTGCAGGATACGCCCGCCGGTCAGCATTCCGCTGGCGGAGACGATGATCATCGGGCCCTGGCGCGTGTTCAGCTCCTTGGATTGCTCGACCGTGTTTACCCTCTTGGCGATCTCGAACATCGCAATGCAGTCTTCGCGGCTGACGTGGTGCTCGGCGTGATGACGGTGATAGATCTCGGTCGCATTCACCGCCATCGGGCTGTTGAGGAACACCGGGACATAGGGAATATCGCCGCGCTCCATCAATCGCGCAATGTGCAGCATCAGCCCCTGCGCCCGTCCGACGGCAAAGGACGGGATCAGCACCGTGCCGCCGCGGGCAAAGGTGCGTTTGAGGATCGGGGCCAGTTCGGCTTCTGGGTCCACGTCGGGATGGGACCGGTTGCCATAGGTGGACTCGCAGACCAGAACATCTGCTCCGCCGAATGGCTGGGGCGGTCGCATCAGCGGATCGGGATCATGGCCCAGATCGCCGCTGAAATGGACAACCCTGCCGCCGACCTCAAGCCGGATCTGCGCCGCCCCGAGCAGATGCCCCGCCGGAATGAAACGGGCCGCGATGCCGTCGCCTAAATCTATTCGCCGGTCGAACGGTTGAAGATCAAAGCGGTCCAGCGCGGCCTTTGCATCCTTGAGCGTATAGAGCGGTTTTGGCTTCTTGTGTTTGGAATATCCCCTCCGCGCGGCAAAGCGCGCCTCTTCTTCCTGGATATGGCCGCTGTCGGGCAGAATAAGCCCGCACAGATCTGCCGTTGCTTCTGTGCAAAGAACCCGCCCGCGAAACCCCGCCCGGATCAGTGTCGGCAGATATCCCGAATGGTCCAGATGAGCATGGGTGAGCAGCACAGTGTCGATGGTGTTGACACGCACAGGGAAAGGTTTGCGATTGCGCGCCCGCAACTGCTTGAAGCCCTGGAACAGCCCGCAATCGACCAGAATGCGCCGCCCCAGGGCCTCGACCAGATAGCGCGATCCCGTCACCGTCCCGGCGGCGCCAAGAAAGCGCAGTTTCGGACGTGCGGTCGGGATCATGTCGCTGTTCCCCTTGCCGCGATGGCGTTGTAAAGGCCGCCGAAGATCAGCGCGGCGTACCAACCGTAGAGAAAGCTCTCGACCAGCCCGATGATGAAGCCCACCGGGGTCAGCCAGACGAAACCGGGCAGCAGACCGGACCAGGTTTCATACATTGCATAGGCGGGAAAGATCAGATCGAATGCGATGCACACAAAGTAGGTCAGCGCCAGGAACAGGCTCAGCGCCCAACCAAGCGGCACAACCGGCAGACGCACGCGCCCTGCCCCGGCAGGCCCGCCCATGACGCAGGCCCCGCACGTCATGCGCAGGGCCAGGAAAAGGATCACCGCGACTGCGGTGAAATAGAAAATGGGCATCATGGCTTTCTCCCTTCTTGTCGTGGATTCGGACGGAGCGCGAACACATCCGCTGGACGGCGCCGGTTCAGGATGGGCGCACCAAGCGCCAGACGCCCATCCTGCGGTGGCTTTGCCTCGGCCCTAGCCGCAGCAGCAGCCGGATTTGGCCGGTTTTGCCTTTGCGGGTTCCGCGACCTGCGGTTCGACATTTGCTTTCGGCTGCGCATCGGTCTTGCCACCGCAACATCCGCCCTGTTTTTGCTGTGCTGTGTCTTGCGTCTGAGAAGTTGATCGGTCGTCCATCTGGACCTCCTTTTGTTTGGTTTCGTTCTATAGACGCGCCCCGACCGGAAGCATTACAGAAATTGGCAACCTGTCGGTCTTCGTTAGTACAGGAGCAAGTGTATCGCTCTGCCGTAGGAAGGCGTCGATATTGCAGACAGAGTTACTGCATCCCGGCAGGCTGTCGGCTGACCGGTGCTATAGGTTACAGCAGCCGCCGCGCGGCCCATCCGATCACCTCGAAACCTCGCGCGCGCCAGCTGCGGGAATGCCAAGCCCGAAGAGGGACTTCGCGGGCATCCGAAAGATCTTGCAGATATTGCGCCTGCAACTGCCCTGCCAGGACGCGGTCATGTGCGACCAGAACCAGCTCCTGATTGACGAACAGGCTTCGGTAGTCGAGGTTAGCTGACCCGATGATCGACCAGCCTGTATCGACGACCGACGTCTTGGCATGCAATGGACGGGGCAGATACTCGTAGACCCTCACGCCCGCCGAGAGAAGCTGCGCATATGCCGCCCGCGTCGCCCAGCCAGCGACCATAGGATCGCTCGTGCGAGGCACCAGCAGACGGACGTCCACGCGGCGACGCGCGGCATCCTGAAGCGCCCGGTCGACCACGGTGCCCGGACCGAAATAGGGCGACGTCAGATAAACGCAGGTCTGTGCCATCCCGATCAGTCCCGCGTGCAGACAGGCAAGCCTCTTTTGACACTTGCGCGAATAGCTCGGTACCAGCAGTCCTTCGATTGCGTCGGCCTCTTCGGGAATGGCGTTTGATGGAAGCGGGCGGGCGTCCTGCCAGGCCGGGTTTATCTGCGCAATGTGAGTCAGATCCCGTAAGCCCAGACCGGCAGTCGTCCCATATGGACCTCAACCATCCTGACACCGGGCACGTTTTCGACGGCAACCCGGATCGCATTCTCCTCGAAATCGCTGTCGGCGACACCCCAGACGGCGACATTCCCCTTGTCCACCGTGTAGTTGATGAGGTTGACCGCTGCACCGGGCACTTCTTTCAGAGCCTCTTCAATCTTCGCACGCAGCACGCGGTCGTCCTCCGACGGCTCCGGCAGCGCCCCATCCTGAAGCGCCGACAAGGCGTGGAGCAGGTTCGCACGGCTGACGATGCCGACCACTTTGTCGGATCTCACCACCGGCACGCGCTTGATCCGGTGCTTTTCCAGAAGACGCGCGATTTCCGCGACATTCGTATCCTCTTCTACCGAAACTACATCCCTTGTCATCACGTCTTCGACCCGGTGGCTTTTGAGCTTCACGAAATCCTGTGCGGATTCGCTTGCCCCGCCAAGCACCTCGAGCCACCATGACCGGCGTGGTCCGTCTGTTTCGCGGACACGCCGCATGAGGTCGCCTTCGCTGACAAGTCCCTTGAGGTCGCCCTCGGCGTCAACGACGGGCAGCGCGCTGATATTGTGGTCGAGCATCAAGCGTACCGCGTCCTCGATTTGTCCCTCCAGCGGGACCGAGATCACCGATGTTGTCATGATATCCTTGGCGAGCATGTCATAGTCTCCTTCTTGAGTTTTGGCTTGTTCAGCACGTCAGGTGCCGATAACGAGTTGCAGGTCGTCGCCCAAATCGTAAGGTGGGATGTCGAGGTTGCGTGGGGCCGGTCCCTTCCGGATCCGGCCCGAGGTGTCGTAATGCGATCCGTGGCACGGGCAGAACCAACCGCCGAATTCGCCGACCGCCGACCCATCCTGGCCCAAGGGGATACAGCCGAGATGGGTACAGACACCGATAACGACCAGCCATTCGCCATCCTCGCCCGCCGCGCGGTTCTCATCCAGCGCTGGCTCCTCGCCACTTGTGTTCGGATTCTCGCCCGCTTCGTCAACAGGATCGGGAAGCTGGTCGAGATCGACGGCCCGTGCAGCCTGGATCGCTGCCTCAGACCTGCGCCAGACAAAGACCGGGTGGCCCTGCCACTTCACGGTAATACGTTGGCCCGGTTCGACGCCGGAAAGATCAACCCTGACCGTGCCGGACGCGGTCACGTCGGCCGAGGGGTTCATCGAATTGATCAACGGCCAGACCGCCGCGCCTGCGGCAATCGCGCCGGTTGAGGCCGTTGCATAATAAAGGAAATCGCGGCGCTCTGTTGCGGGCAATTGATTGGTTTCGTCAATGGTCTGGCGCATCATGATTCCTCCGATTTGACGTTCATTTTGGCTGCGGCGACAGGGCTTTCGACGTGAACACCCGCATCGACATGCAGCACCTCGCCCGTGATGCCGCCGGTATAGTCGCTGGCGAACAGCAGGGCGGCGCGGCCCACCTCGTCGGCCGTGACGTTGCGCCGCAATGGGGCAACTCGCGCGGTCGCGTCCAGAAGACCCGCAAAGCCGGTCAACCCGGACGCCGCGCGGGTCATCACGGGTCCCGCCGAAATGGCGTTGACGCGGATGTTCGACGGCCCGAGTTCGTGAGCCAGATAGCGCACGGTGGCCTCAAGCGCCGCCTTGACCGGCCCCATCACGTTGTAATTCTCCACCACACGTTCGCCACCCAGATAGCTCAGAGTGATCAGGCTGCCGCCGCTTTTCATCAGGGGCTCGGCAAGATGCGCCATGCGGATCAGCGAATGGACGGACACATGCATCGCTTGGGAAAACCCTGCAGCCGAACAGTCAGTCAGGCGGCCATGAAGGTCGCCGGGCGGCACGCTGCCCACGGCATGAAGGATGAAATCCAATTTTCCCCAGCGGTCCGTGATGGCGTCGAAGACAGCGTCGAGTTCGTGCGGCGCATTCACGTCACAGGGCAGCAGGATCGGCGCTTCGAGACGTGCAGCTAATGGCACCACATGAGGTTTGGTGCGCTCATCGACATAGGTGATGGCGAGCTCGGCACCCGCTTGACGGAAATGCAGGGCAGCAGGCCACGCCAGACTGCGATCATTGGCGATGCCGACAACCAGACCCTTCCGGCCGGACAGATCAAGCAGTTCCGCAGGATCGCAGCATGCGTCGAATTCAGGCATCCTCCGACACTGCCTCGGTATCGGCGGAAGCTTCGGACTTCTTGTCGTGCGCACCATGACGCTTGGCCGACTTGCCATGTTTGTGTCCGCCATGTCCGTGCCCGAAAAGGTGCATTGCGGCCATTCCGCCGAAGACGAGAACCAAAACCCAGTTTTCAAAAAGCCATTCCATAATTGTTCATTCCTTTTTTTGATGAGGCCGACGGTTTTTCCGCCTGTGTGGTTGCTGCGGCGAACGGGAAATTGCCGAACATCGCGCCAAAGACATGGGTGATCCAGGCATCGCGTCCCTTGCGCCATGCGCCTATACCCTCGCCGGTGCGCGCCGACAGCGCACGCTCGGCCACGATCGCGGGGTGGTCGTCCGGCAATGGTGAGCGCGTCTCGCGCAGCGTTTCGGCGGTGGACTTGATCAGGGCCATCCACGGGTTCACCTGTTCGGAGAACATCGTTCTGGTCCAGCGCATGGGGTGCAGCGCACGGAGCGCCTCAGCGCTGGCCGGGGTCGTCGCGGCGCGGATCCAAGGACTGACGAAAGTCGAATAGACCGCCTCGTTGATCCGCGATATCTGCGCCACTTGTTTCAAGGCCGCATCGTCCGATGCAATGCCCAGATCATCGACCTCGCGCGGTTCGAATCGCACCTCAAAATCGCCGGTCTCGCAGTCCGGGTCACCCGACGGGTTGTCGATCACCATCTCGTAGAGACCCGGGGAAAGGGCCTCGACATCGTCCAGGCTTTCCAGAATCGCACGATGCTGGAGCCGCGCGACGGAGCCGGAGACGAAGATGCCCAGATGCCCGACACGCGGATGCGTCATATAGACGATGCGCTGCCCGGCTGCCTTGAGCGCATCGGTATCGGGATAAAGCTTGCCAATCCACCCCATTGCCTGTTCGGGCGGCGTGATGTTGTCACCGTCCGAGGCGAAGATGATCAGCGGATTGCTGATGCGCTTAAGATCGACGGTGCAATGCGCATCCAGCTGCATCTCGCCCTGTTCCAGCCGGTTGCCGATGAACAGGTTCTGCGTGATGCCGAGGATTTCCTCGCGGCTGAGCGTGTAGTAGCCATTCCACCAGCGTTCGAACTCAAGGAACCGCTCGCGTTCGGTGTCGGCATGGGCAAAGAGGTTCGCGTATTTGTCCCAGATCGCCTTTTCGGGTTGCAAGGTCTCAAAATTCTGTGCCAGCCAGGCACCGTCGAACCGCCCGTCCCCCAGATCGGAGATCATATGGGCGGCCCATGCCCCGCCCGACAGTGCGCCCATCATCCGCATCGGGCTGCTTGCCGCCTCGCCCGACCAGTAGCTGAGCGGCGAGCCGTTCAGTACAATCGGACCGGTCAGACCGTCGCAATCCGCCGCCAGCAGCGTGGCCGCCCAACCGGCCTGGCAATTGCCGTAGAGCACGGGGCCTGTGTCCGGGTGACGGCGAGCGACCTCGGAGACGAAGTCGCGCAAGGCATAATGCACATCCGACAGCGTCTGACCTGGCATGGGCTCGGGGTAGAAGATCACGAAATAGACCGGATGGCCCTCGTGCATCGCCATGCCGACCTCGCTGTCGCGCTTGAAGCCGCCGATACCGGGCCCGTGCCCGGCGCGCGGATCAATGACGATCACGGGCGGCTTGGCCTCGTCCACGCAATCGTCCCAGCAATCGTCGCCGACCCGCGTGATCCTGAGCAGCGCGTAGTTGGCCGACCGCTCAAAGGTGCGTGCGTCCAGCAGCAGTTCGTAATCGAAATCCAGAAGCGGCGGCATGCCCTGCCGCTCATGCGCGATCATATTGTCGGCGCGTTCACGCAGCGTGTCGAGAAGCAGCACCCAGCGTTCAAAGGCGTCTTGGACGTAAGGCACGTTACTAGCGGTCGTTGCGTTACCGGAAACGGGTGCAAGAAATTGTTCCGGGGTCACTGTCGCAAGGCGCAGGCTCTTATTCATCATCAGCTTCCTCTTGATTGGTAGTGTCTATGGAGGGTCGTCCAGCGAGCATCACACGCACGAAATCCTTCGCCACATCCTCGCGCAGACCGGAAAGGAGATAGGTCGCATCGCGAGACGCAATACCCAGCGCGCGTGCCGCAAGCGTCGGGGGTTGTTTCATCACTTCCACACGGTTGAACAACGCGCGTGCCATCGGGGCATCTGCGTACGCGGAAGTCTCGGCACATGCGCAGGTCATCCGGGATAAAAAGACGCGAAGATCGTCATCGGATGATGGTTGACGGGGTACTCCCGAGTTCCAATCCGACGTGATACGTGGCATGTTCAATTTCTCCTGCGGTTGTGCCTTCGGGCACACTCACAGAAGAAGACGCTGGATCATGGAAATCGTTACAGACCCGACTTCGCTGCGATCAGGATAGTTGTCCCTCTTCTTCGCAATCAGTCTCGTGTTTGTCGTTCTCGCAGCCCTCTTGCGGTTAAGCCGCAGATCGGCTGCCACGCTTTCGCGATCTTCTTCGCCGAAATCGATGCGCCGGATCAGTTCGGCATCCGCCGGGCGCAGTTCGGAAATCAACCCGCCATGGCAGGTGCACAGCCGCGCCATCTGTGAGGGCGCATCGGCAATCCATTCCTCTGGTTCGCGCGCCGCCGCCGCCGCCAGCCGGCTACGCCGGGTCCCTTTGCGGTAGTGATCGTTCAAAGTGGACCGCAGGATTGTGTAGAGCCACGCATCCATTCGTTCGACCTCTCGGAGCTGATCCTTGCGTGACAGCACGCGGATGCAGAAGTCTTGCAGGACATCCTCTGCATCTGCGCGGTTGCCAAGCCGTTTGACCAGAAATCCCATAAACGCTCCGCGCCCGTCCAACAGGGCGCGTTCCGGCGAAGCGTCGGGCACATCGGGCTTGCCACTGTCTTGCGATGCCATGATGTCTCTGCCCTTTCCAAGAGGTTTGCGAAGGTGCGATCAGCGCTGATTCGAGCATTGTCTCTCTAACGTACAATGCGCGCAGTCATTCTAAGAACAATTTGCCCCTCCGCGCGTCACTCTGAATAAGCAACACACATTCGTATCGAAGCAAACAGGCTTTCGACGAAGACAATAGCCAAAACGACCGTTTGAAAACAGGTTAACAGGTTGTTCTGTATTATCGACCTTGAGACCGCCGTGCTCCCTTAAGATTGACGAACACGATCCCCAAAATGACCAGCGCAATACCGGAAAATTGAATCCCGGACAGGCGTTCCCCGAAAAACAAGGCACCAATTGAAAGACCGAAGATTGGAACAAGAAAGCTGAACACAATCGCCCGGTTCAGCTCAACTGCCTCCAGCACGGAAAACCAGAGCCAATACACCAGCGCTGAGCCGAACAGGGCCAGCCCCAAAAGCGATGCCGTGAAGACCGCGTTCCATTGAATGGCGTTTTGATCTTCCAGCGCGAGGGCTGCGAACGCGAGCGGCGCGCTGCCGATGAGCAACTGTAACCCCATTGCAAAAAGCCCGTCCACTTTGCCGGCGATGGACTTGATGGCCACGTTGCTGATGGTCACCCCAACCGCGGCCAAAACGATATAGGCGAAACCGATGGCCGACCCCTCTTGCCCTCCATCAAGCAATTGCGGCAGCGCGATCACGAGGATTCCCATGAATCCGATCGAAAGGCCGACCCAACCGACCTTCGGCAGCCTTTCGCCAAGCCATACAACACCCAGTATTGCGGCCAGCAGCGGCTGCGCGTTTGCGATGACCGTGGCGAGGCCCGGAGACACGAATTCTGCTGCATGAAACATGCCCAGAAATCCCAAACTTGTCGCACCAATCCCGACGATCCCCAAGGTCAACCACGTGCGCCAACCGCGCGGGAATGGTCTGCGCAAAATCATGGCCAGACCCACCAAAGTTGCTCCGGCCAGAACTGCGCGCATTGTCGCAAAAGTCAGATGCGGCGAGTATTGCAGCCCTGCCGTGATCAACGGAAAGCACGCCGCCCACAGGAACATGGCCAAAACGATTTTGGTTATGACAGTCGGCGACATCGAGATTTCCTTTCCAACTCAGAAGTGGCAGGAATTGCAGAAATTTTCCGATGTGCCAACTCAGGGGCGAAGTAAGAAGACGCTGCGGCAGCCGAAACCTTACGCATTCCTGGGCATACGCCCGTTGGCCCGGGTTCCAAAAGACCGCGCCTGTGCATACCCAACAGCAAAACCACCAACAATCAGGTCACCCGAAGCACCCGAAAAAGTGTAACGTTCTCGATGGTTCGGCGTCTTACTTTTCAGAGGTGTATCATGAATCACGACCCGAATGATCGGTTATCCACAGCAGATCAGCCCAACACAGCCGCCAAGGATGCGGACATCGCTGTCCGTCGCTCGCTGGTGGAAGGTCGGCAGCATATCCTGAATTTCCTGCGTCGGCGACTGGGAGATCCGGAGGCAGCCGAGGATGTCCTGCAAACGTTCATGCTGCGCGCCATTGACCGCTCCGAGCAACTTCGCGATGTGCGCGCCGTTCGTGGCTGGCTCGGCCAGATTCTGGCGTCGTCCATCGCCGACTACGGTCGCAAGGTTTCGCGAAGGCGCCAGAGGGAGGTAGTCATGGCCCCAACCGACCTGGACAGCGTCCAAAACGGGTTCGACGAAGAACTCGACGAGGCGATATGCAATTGTCTGTACAAGCTGTTGCCGACGCTCAGACCGGAATATGCCGAAGTAATCTGGCGCGTCGATCTTCAGGAGCAGCCGCGCGATGCTGTCGCCAAAGACCTTGGCATCACCTTGAACAACATCACGGTCCGCCTTCACCGGGGTCGGCAGGCGTTGAAGACAAGGTTGGAACAGATGTGCCTGACCTGCCCGGTTCATGGCTTTCTCGATTGCGATTGCGACGCAGCGGAAAAGGCCCGCGCTCGTTTTCAAGCGATGAAGGACGACGCCGGAGCGAAAACGACGGACTGAGCCCCGATGTGCTGGCCCTCTCTCACCGGCGTGTCTGCAATTCACGGATCGCGTTCTATTGTCCGCCAGCGAGGACACGCCGATCCGTTTTCCAAGGGTTCCGCCTACGCACGCCTGTGCACCGCGGGCACCGTGTCGGCAGGCCGCTGCGCTGTAATGAACCTTGTCATCTTTCGTCTGTTTTATCAGAAAGCGGCGGTTGACGCCGCCTGCCGACAAAAAACAAGACGGAGCAAGCGATCATGTCCAATAGCGAAACCTCTCCCGACGAACGCTTTGAACAAGAAGGTAGCCGGATTGAAACCGGACGTCTCGCACCGGGACGGGCGGCCATGTGGTTGCTCGCCAAATCGCTGCGACGCCTCGTTCAAAACGGACGCCTCACCATCTACGATCCCTGCGGCCAGACGTGGCATTTCGGCCCCGGCGGCGAACCCGCCGTTTCCGTCCGTTTGACCGAAAAGGTGCTGCCTGTGCAACTTCTGGTGAACCCCAGCATTGCACTTGGCGAGGCTTATATGGACGGGACGCTGCGCATTGAAACTGGCAGCCTGCGCGACCTCCTCTCGATCTGCATGACCGACATAGATACTATCGACGCATTGCCTGGCAGACGATTGACCCGCTGGCTGGACGCATTCCTGAGCCGCAGGCTGCATCATAATCCGATCAGCCGGTCTCACGCGAACGTGGCGCATCACTACGACATCTCGACCGAACTCTACGACCTTTTTCTGGATGCGGATCGACAATATTCCTGCGCCTACTTCCCGATCGGGACCGAAACGTTGGACGAGGCCCAGGCCTTCAAGAAAAAGCACATCGCAGCAAAGCTCTTGATGCGACCCGGTCTGGAGGTTCTCGACATCGGCTCGGGCTGGGGCGGGCTGGCGATGGAGCTTGCCCAGCAACACGAGGCGCGCGTGACCGGGCTCAGCCTCTCGACCGAACAGATTGCCGCTGCCCGCGAACGTGCCCAGCAAACCGGCCTGTTTGATCAGGTGGCCTTTGAACGGCGCGATTACCGCGAAGAGCATGGGCTATACGATCGCGTCGTGTCCGTAGGTATGTTCGAGCATGTGGGCCGCAGCGGATTCGATGCGTTTTTTACCACCCTTCAGCGCGTTCTCAGGCCCGATGGCGTCGCACTTTTGCATGCGATCGGCAGGATGGCGCCCAAAGGCGGCAGCGATCCGTGGATCCGCAAATACGTCTTCCCCGGGGGCTATCTGCCCACGCTGTCCGAAACCATCGCGGCAGCAGAGCGTGCGGGAATGTGGGTCACGGATGTCGAGGTCCTGCGGTTGCATTATGCCGAGACTCTGCGCCACTGGTCCGAACGATTTGCCCAGGAACGCGAAACAGCGCGCATGCTTTACGACGAGCGGTTCTGCCGTATGTGGGAATTCTATCTGGCTGTCTGCGAAATGGCGTTCCGGAATGGGCGGTTGATGGTCTTCCAGATCCAGCTTGCCAAGCGCCGTGATGCGGTTCCGCTGACCCGTGACTATATCGCCAAGGTCAAGGCAGGCGAATCCGCCTGGGATATTTCGACCGGCACAGAATTCACGAGAGCGGGATGACTGACATGAGACCTATCAGAGTTGCCGTAAACGGATACGGCGTGATCGGCAAACGTGTGGCAGACGCAGTGGTCGCACAAGAGGACATGGACCTCGTTGGCGTGGCGGATGTCACCTCCGACTGGCGCGCCCGCATGGCGCGCGCGAAGGGTTTCGCGCTTTATGCCGCCGACCCGGATCGCACCCCGGCCATGCGAGAGGCCGGCCTTGACGTGGCCGGAGGGCTCGACGACCTGCTTGCTACCGCAGACATCGTGGTGGACAGCACGCCCAAGAAAGTGGCTGTGCGCAATGTGGAAACCTATCGCGAAAGAGGCATCCGGTTCATCGTTCATGGCGGCGAAAAACACGAGGTGACCGGCCATTCCTTTGTTGCCGAAGCAAACTATGCAAGCGCGATTGGGCGCGATCGCACCCGCGTGGTGTCCTGCAACACGACGTCGATCGTCCGCACCCTCACAGCGCTGAAAGTTGCAGGGCTTCTTGGCTCAGCGCGCGGAACGCTCCTGCGGCGCGCCACCGACCCGTGGGAAAGCCATCTGGGTGGAATCATGAACACGCTTGTGCCCGAACCCGATATTCCCAGCCATCAGGGCCCGGATGCACAAAGCGTCGATCCCGATCTCGACGTGATCACGATGGCCGTGAAGGTGCCGCAGACCCTTGCCCATCTGCATTATTGGTCGGTCAGGATGCCGCGCAAGGCGTCCAAAGACGAGGTACTCGAAGCGTTCCGCGCCTCCTCCCGCATCGCGTTGATCCGGATGGCGGACGGGCTGGGCGCACTTAACGCGGTCAAGGAGATGATGGCCGATTTCGGGCGTCCCAACGACAGCCTCTATGAGGTGGCTCTGTGGGAGGACATGCTCAAGGTCGAGGGCGACGAATTGTACTATGCCTACATGGTCGACAACCAAGCCATCGTGATCCCCGAAACCATCGACGCGATCCGCGCCCTGACGGAAGCCGAGCGAGACGGATCGGCGTCGATTGCGCGTACGAACGCGGCGCTTGGGGTCGGGACATTTACGGCGACCTGACAGCCCCCTAGCAACAGGTTCCAAACCCATAGGGCAGAGACCCGATCAGCCCGCCGACATGCCCCCGTCGATGGGATACTGCGCTCCCGTGATGAAGGCGGACTCGTCGGAGGCGAGGAACAGGACCAGATTGGCGATTTCTATGCTTTCACCATAGCGACCCAGCGGAATCGTGCCGGCAAGCTGTTGCTTCACTTCGTCGCCGTGGCCGGGATTGAACCCTTCCTCCAGCGACCGCATCATCCGCGTGTTGACCGGCGAGGGATGCACCGAGTTGACACGCACGTTGTGGCCTGCGACCTCTATCGCGGCGGCGCGCGTCAAACCGACAACGGCATGTTTCGACGTGATATAGGGCGCGACGTTCGGGCTGCCCTTGAGGCCCGCGATCGACGACATGTTGATCACGCTGCCCGATTGCTGCCCAGTCATCACGGGCAAGACATGCTGCAACCCAAGGAAAGCGCCGCGCACATTAACCGCCATCACGCGGTCAAAATCCTCGATCTTCTGATCGACCAGCGGCGCGACCATGCCTTCGACTTCGGCGTTGTTGAAGAACACGTCGATGCGCCCGAACTTCTCGACGGTCTGCGCGACGTATCTTTTGCAATCTTCGACCGATGAGACGTCGGCGGCGATTGTCAGCAGGTCGTCCGGATTGCCCAGATCCCCCGCAGCATCCGACAGGTCGTCAACGTGGAGGTCCACAAGCGCAACCTTGGCCCCCTCACTCAAGAAAAGCCGGGCGGTTTCCAGACCGATGCCTGCCGCTCCTCCAGTGATCAGGGTGACTTTTTCTGCCAGACGTTTCATCGAATATGCTCCTTGGGTTCAGTTGTTTACGATCATCGTGCCCGCCTTGCCATCTAGCAGGGCAAGCGCATCCTCCAGGCGACCCACGGAGGCGAAACGCGCACGATCGGATACGAAAGTCGCGGCGGCGGCCACCTTCGGCGCCATCGAGCCGTCGGGCAAGTCCAGACGCACTGCGTCCTCCGGCGACACCTGCCTAATAGCCGATTGCGTTTCGGTGCCGAAGTCGCGGAACACGGCCTCGACGTCAGTCAGCAGCAACAGCGCGTCGGCGTTCAGCTTGTGTGCCAGAAGCGCCGTCGCGTGATCCTTGTCGATCACCGCCTCGACCCCGATCAGCGAACCGTCGGCACGCCGGACGACCGGAATGCCACCGCCGCCTGCGCAGATCAGCGTCACGTCCTGCTCGAGCAGCAGTTCCAGCACTTTCAGGTCGGGAATGCCACTCGGCATCGGCGACGGCACCACGCGGCGCCAATGCGCGCCATCCGCAGCAATGCTCCACCCCCGCGCCTGCGCGAGCCGTTCGGCTTCCGCCTTGTCATAGACCGGGCCGATGAACTTGGTGGGTTTGGCGAAGGCCGGGTCTTTGGGATCGACCTCGATCTGGGTCAGCAGGGTCGCGACCGGGCGGTCATGGCCCAGGGCGTTTTCAAGCGCCTGCTCGATCATGTAACCGATCATGCCATCGGTTTCCGCCCCCAGCACATCCAGCGGGAACACTGCATCGGGTTTGTAGGCCGCACCCTGCAATGCAAGCAGGCCGATTTGCGGCCCGTTGCCGTGGGTGACGACCAGCCGGTGTCCGGCCTTGATGATCTGCGCCAGCGCGGTAGCCGCGGTGGCGACGTTCTCGCGCTGCGCCTTGGCGGTCAGCGGCTCGCCACGGCGCAACAATGCATTGCCCCCCAATGCGGCGACAACCAGCACCGCTAGTTGCCCAGCGTGGCGACGAGCACCGCCTTAATCGTGTGCAGCCGGTTCTCGGCCTGATCGAACACGATGGAGGCCGGGCTTTCGAACACCTCTTCGGTGACTTCCATCGCCGTGATGCCGAATTCCTCTTCGATATCGGCGCCGACTTCGGTCTCGGCATTGTGGAAGGCGGGCAGGCAATGCATGAACTTGGCCCTCGGATTGCCGGTTTTGGCCATCACATCGGAATTCACCTGATAGGGCGTCAGCAGCTCGATCCGTTCCGCCCATTTTTCCTTGGGCTCACCCATCGACACCCAGACATCGGTATAGACGAAATCGACGTCTTTCACCGCGGCGTCCACATCCTCGGTGATCGTGATCCGCGCGCCGGTCTGCACGGCGACGTCATCGGCCTCGTCGCGGATCGCCTGGCCCGGCCACAGGCTTTCGGGCGCGCACAGGCGCACATCCATGCCCATCTTCGCCCCGCCGATCAGCAGGCTGTCACCCATGTTGTTGCCCGCATCGCCCATGAAGCAATAGGCGATCTCGCGCAGCGGCTTGTCGGAATGTTCCTGCATGGTCAGGAAATCGGCAAGGATCTGCGTCGGGTGGAATTCGTCCGTCAGCCCGTTATAGACGGGCACGCCAGCGTATTGCGCCAGCGTCTCGACGATAGGGTGACCAAATCCGCGATATTCGATCGCGTCATAGACCCGGCCTAGCACGCGCGCGGTGTCCTTGACGGTTTCCTTCTTGCCCAGATGCGACCCCGAGGGGCCAAGATAGGTCACATGCGCGCCCTGATCGTGGGCCGCCACCTCAAAGCCGACGCGGGTGCGGGTGCTGTCCTTCTCGAAGATCAGGGCGATTTCCTTGCCGGTCAGGCGCGGAACTTCAGTGCCGGCGTATTTCGCCGCCTTCAGGTCGGCGGAGAGTTTCAGCAAGAAGCTGATTTCCTGCGGCGTGAAGTCGCGCAGGGCCAGGAAATGGCGGTTTCTCAGATTGTAGGACATGGGATTTCCTTATCGTCGGTGGTTCAGATTGCGTCGCGGATCGTCGGGCAACTCATGCAGTGGCTGCCGCCCCTGCCCCGGCCGAGTTCGGCACCGGGGATGGCCAGCACCTCGATCCCGGCCTCCTTCAGTGCGGCGTTGGTGTCGTCGTTGCGGTCATAGCCGATGACGACGCCGGGGCGCAGCGCCAGCACGTTGTTGCCATCATTCCACTGTTCGCGCGATTGCTCCGCGGCGTCGGCCCCGCCGGTGGGCACTAGATGCAGTTTCTTGTGGCCCAGAATTTCAGCGGTGATCTCGAATATGTGGCGCGCATCCCGGCGGATATCGAGCGCGGCCTTGCCCTGACCGGGGCGCAGGTCATAGCAGGTGATCGCATCCGCCACCTCCTTGAAAGTGGTCACCACATCGCCCCCGCAATGGGTGAAAACGGTGTCCAGATGCATCGCCGCGCGCGAACTGGGCATCTGGCAGGCGATCACCCGCGTCACGTCGCCACCCTCGAACAGCGCCTCGGCCAGTTGGCCCACCGCCTGCGGGGTCGATCGTTCGCCCATGCCGACCATGACGACACCGTGCCCGATTGGCATGATGTCGCCGCCTTCCAGCGTGGCCGTCCCGAATTCCCGCGTCGGATCGCCGAACCAGACCCGCACTCGATCCGCGAATGTCGGATAAAACCGGTAGACTGCTGCCATCAGCAGCGTTTCGGGCCGCCGTGCCGCGAAATGCATCGGGTTCAGGCTCACGCCGCCATAAACCCAGGCTGAATTGTCGCGGGTAAAGATGAAATTTGGCAGCGGCGGCAGCACGAAACCGTGGGGGCCAAGGTAGCTGCCGAACATGCCGGAGGGCGTGAAAGGCAGATCGTCCACCCGGATGCCGCCGACCAGCAAACGGGCCAGTTCCGTGCCGGGCAGACCCTCCATCCAGGCACGCAAGTCGTCCCGCATCCCCACGCCGACGTCATTGCGGGTGATGCGGTGGTCGAGAACCCAGGCGCGCGCGTCGGAAATGTCCAGCGTCTCGCCCAGCAGCGCCATCGCATCCAACACCTCGACCCCTTCGCCGCGCATGACATCGGCAAAGACGGCGTGATCCTTGATCGCCTGTTTGACCCAGAACACATCGTCGAACAGCAGGTCTTCGCGGTTGTCCGGTGTCAGACGGCGATGCGCCAGGCCGGGTGGCGATACGATCACCTGCCGCAATGTACCGGCTTCGGAATGAACGCCCAATTTTGGTTCAGACATCTGGAATGCCTCCTTCTTTCTAATCAGAGAATGGCGGCCAGGCTGATCCCGGCCGAGATGAAGACGACGAGGATCAGCAGCAGGGGCCAGACGAAGACGACCCAGCGGTCGAACGACACGCGCCCGATGGCCAGACCGCCGATCACAACCGCAGAGGTGGGCGTGATCAGATTCACGAGCCCGCTCGCCGATTGATAGGCCGTCACCACGAGGTCACGGCCGACCCCCGCGAAATCCCCCAACGGGGCAAGGATCGGCATCGACAGGACGGCCAGGCCGGACGACGACGGCACGAGAAAGCTCATCCCGATCTCGATCCAAAGCATCAGGTTGATGAACGCGACTTCCGGCAGGCCGCCGAGGGTATCGGCGGCACTATTCAGGATCGTGTCGGCAATCAGGCCCTGCTCCATGATCACCACGATGCCGCGCGCCAGACCGATCACCAGCGCAACTCCCAGAAGATCCTTCGCTCCGTCGACAAAGGACGACGTTAGCTTCTTCTCCCCCATGCGGGCGACCAGCCCGACGACGATGGCCATGCCGAAGAACAGCGCGCCCATCCGAGCCATCCACCATCCCTGGCTCGAGACACCCCAAATCATTACCGCAAAGGTCGTAAAAAACAGGATCAGGACCAGCTTCTGAGTTCCGCTCAGCTTCGGCTCCTCGAACGTTGCATCCGTCTCGTTCAGAAAAAACTGCCGGTCGCTGTCGCGTTGCGCAGCGACGACGGACCGGGCCGGGTCGGCCTTAACCTTCGAGGCATAGCGCATGACGTAGGCCACGCAGATCGCGAGGCCGCCCAACAGAAGGACCAGCCGCAGCGCAATACCATCCGTGAACGGGATGCCTGCCGCGTTAGACGCGATCACCGTGGCGAAGGGGTTGATTGTCGATCCCAGCGTGCCGATCCCGGCACCGATCAGGATGATCGCCACGCCGGTCACGGAATCGTAGCCCGCCGCGATCACCACCGGGATCAGAAGCGCGTAAAAGGCCAGCGTTTCCTCAGCCATGCCATAGGTCGTGCCGCCCAGGGCAAAGAGCGACATCAGGATCGGGATCATCCAGATCTCGCGCCCCTTCAGCCGCACCATCGCCGTCTGGATGCCGGTGTCGATGGCATTCGTGGCATTCACCACGCCCAGAAAGCCGCCCAAAAGCAGTACGAACAGCGCCACGTCGATGGCATTTGCGGCATAGCTGTCGGGATCATAAAACCCCGCCACCGGTGCCAGCATGACGTCGATGACCCCCTGCGGATTGGGCTCGACCGTTTGATACGTACCCGGCACGGCGATCTCGCGCCCGACCTCTTCGTTCATGGCGCGGTCATATTGGCCCGCAGGGATAATCCAGGTCAGCGCCGCGACAACGATGATCAGGCCGAACAGGATGGAATACGCGGTGGGAAACCGCGCCGCCATGCCCTTCCCGTCCGGTGTCTTGGTCGATGATGTGTCAGACATCTCAAGTCCCCCTTATTCAATGTGATTTCTGCGAGTGTCCGGCGTGAAGCGGCACCTGGCCTGCCTGCGCATCGCCCTGACCGCCGCCGCTGGCGGACCCACTCTTGCCCGCACCAATACCTTCCAGCCGCGTTCGTTTCAGCAGCAGCGCGTTGACCGCCACCAGCGCGGAGCTGCCCGACATGGCAAGTGCTGCCACGGCGGGGCTGATGATCAACGGATAAAACACCCCTGCCGCCATCGGAAAGGCGACCACGTTGTAAGCCACGGCCCAGAACAGGTTCTGGTGCATCTTGCGCAAGGTGGCGCGCGACAACTCGATGGCCCCCACGACATCGTAGGGATCGCTTTTCATCAGCACGACATCGGCGCTTTCCATCGCCACGTCGGTGCCCGCACCGATGGCAAATCCGACATCGGCCTGGGTCAACGCGGGTGCGTCGTTGACACCGTCACCGACCATGCCGACCTTCTTACCCTGGGCCTGAAGCTCTTTGACCTTCTCGGCCTTTTGGCCCGGAAGAACATCTGCCAGCACAATGTCGATGCCCAGCTCGCCCGCGATCCGCCTTGCGGTACCTTCGTTGTCGCCGGTCAGCATCGCCACCTCGACGCCGCGTGCGCGCAGCTTGGCCACGGTGGCCTTGGCGCTCGGACGCGGCGCATCAGCGATGGCGATCAGGCCCAGCATCCGTCCGCCCTGCGCCACATGCACAACCGTGCGGCCCTCGCCCTTCAGGCGCTCGGCCTCCGCCGTCAGGGTGCCGACGTCGATACCCTCCTCGTCCATCAGGCGCCGATTGCCGACCAGCACGGTCTTGCCTGCGACTTCGGCGCGCGCGCCGCGGCCTTCGAGGTTGAGAAACTCGGCCATCTGCGGGACGTCGAGGTCCGCCGCGCGTTCGACAATGGCGAGCGCCAGCGGGTGGTCCGAGCCGCGATCGACGGCCGCCGCAGCCCGCAGCGCGTCATCCTCCGCGCCGCCTTCGGCGGCAACGACCTCGACCACGCGCGGTTCGCCCATGGTCAACGTGCCGGTCTTGTCGAAGACGATCACGTCAAGCTTGGTCGCGTCTTCCAGCGCACCGGCATTCTTGAACAGGATACCGTGCTGCGCCCCTAACCCTGTGCCCACCATCACCGCCATCGGCGTAGCAAGCCCAAGCGCGTCCGGGCAGGCGATGACGAAGACGGTGATCGTCAGCGTCAGCGCGAACAAAAGCGGAGAGCCGATCCACCAGAACCAGACCGCGAAGGTTGCAAGTCCGATCACGACGGCGATCAGCACCAGCCATTGTGAGGCTTTGTCGGCCAGAAGCTGGGCGGGTGCCTTGGAGTTCTGCGCCTCCTGCACCAGCTTGACGATCTGCGCCAGCGCGGTGTCGGCCCCGACCTTGGTGGCGCGGTACCGGAAACTGCCGCTCTTGTTGATGGTGGCGCCGATCACGGTGTCGCCGACGGCCTTGTTGACCGGCATGGATTCGCCTGTCAGCATGGATTCGTCGACCAGCGACGCGCCTTCGACAACCTCGCCATCCACCGGGATCTTGTTGCCGGGCCGGATCAGCACGATCTCGCCCTCAAGTACTTCGGAGGTAGGCACCTCAACGTCTTGCCCATCGCGGATAACGGTCGCCATCGGCGGTGCAAGATCGAGCAGTGCGCGGATTGCAGCGGACGCCCCGGCCCGCGCGCGCATCTCCAGCCAGTGACCCAACAGGATGAACACCAGCAGCACCGCCACCGCCTCGTAGAATTGCACGCCCGGAAAGAAGAAGGTAGACCCGACGCTGAACACATAACCGGTGCCAACCGACAGCACGACCAGGACCGCCATGTTCAGGATGCCGTTGCGCAGGGCGCGCCAGGCGGCGACGAAGAACGGCCAGCTTGGCCAGATAATCGCGGCACTACCCAAGAAGAACAGCCACAGATCCAGTTCCAGCCCGAAGGGCGGCGCGGGTGGCGTGAACAGGCCACCCATCGGCGAATAAGTGAAGATCGGGATGGTGAACAGCAGCGCCACCCAGAAGCGGTTGCGCATGTCGCGGACCATGCTGGCCATGTCCATACCACCGCCGTGGCCCATCTCGTGCGCCATCGCGTCGTGGCCAGCCGGGGCCTCCGCGCCAGACATTTGATGGTCGGCGTGGCAGACATGGTTCGGAACCCGCTCCCCGGCGCAGTGGAATCCGCAGGCCTCAACCGTGTTGCGCAGCTCTTCCTCGCCCACTGCCGTCTCATCGTAGTGGACTGTCACGCTTGCCGATGCCGGGTTCGCTTCGGCGCTGTGCACGCCGCCGAGAGCTGACAAATGGCGTTCGACCGCGAGATGATCGAGTTCCTCGAACAGCCCGCGGACCTCAAGGGTCAATTTTTTCAATGTTGGCTCCTGTCGATTTTCCTTGCGATCGAGAACGACCGTTTAGGTAAATAGACGTTGCCGGTCTCCAAACCTTACAGTTCCATCCGAAAGGCATTGATTTGCATGAAAGCCACTGGCGATTCCTCAACTCGGCAATTCGAATACTTTGCCGACGGGGCGCGCCAAGTCTCCGCAGAGGCCTCGTGCTCAGGGAGGTAATCGCGACTGAGCTGCCCCCGCGACCGTCCCATCGCAATGGGTGGTCAGCGGCGCCGAGAGGACTCCCGTAATGAGCCGGTTGCTTTTCAACGCCCAGTTTGTGCCTTAGGTTTGCACTTTGGGCCGTCCCAAAAAAATATGTCGGAGAAAGAATTCCATGTGCTTGTCCGCGCAAGTCAGCTTTGCCGCCAGCGTTTTTCTTGTTGGCGGCGGCACGGCCATTTCAATTGTGGCGTGGCGGCGAAACAAACGGTATCTTCCGCTTGCCCTGATGCCGCTTTTTGCCGGACTGCAACAGTTTACCGAGGGTTTTGTCTGGGTCGGCATGAACGGAAACGATCCCCTGACGGTCTTATGGGGAGCTATGGGGTTCATTTTTTTCACCTGGTTCATGTGGCCGATCTGGGTGCCATACTCGGTCTACGTTCTGGAACCGGACGACAGCCCTCGGAAGCGGTTGTTCCGCCTCATGGCGTTGATCGGACTGGCCTTCGGTCTATTGCTTTACATCCCGCACGGGCTGAACAGCAGCATGGTCGTGGTCGAGATCAACAACCAGTCGCTGGCCTATGAAAAATCAATGTGGCTTGATTACATGATGCCACGCTGGCTGACCAATACGATCTATGTGACCCTTATCACCCTGCCGCCAGCGCTGTCGCATTACAAACATATGCGCCATTTCGCCCTGACGCTGGTGGCGGTGATCGTGATCGATATCGCCTTTCTCCAGTTTGCCTACATTTCGTTTTTCTGCCTGCTGGCGGGGCTCGCAACGCTGCATCTGGTGTACATCATTTTGACCAACAAATGCGCCCGTGAATGCCCTGAATTGTTCGCCTGATTCCGTCGCCTAGCTTTGCTTGTCGCAGTAGGGGATCGCTTCGGCGCTAGACTGGGCAGTAGCAATCATCGGGATCCTCCAGGCAGCAGGCTCCACAATGGTATTGGATCGCCTCGCGCAGAGCAGCGCGCGCCCTGTGCAGCCGAACGCCAAGGGCATTGCGGTTCAACCCCATATCGGCGGCCACGATTTTCCGATCCTCTTCACCGAAATCGATCCGCCGGATCAATTTGGTATCAACGGTACGAAGCTCGGTAAGCAGCCTGCTCGGACAAGTGCACAGCCGCGCCATCTGCACCGGCGCATCGGCAACCAACTGATGTGGGTCTCGTGCGACAGCTACGGCCAAGCGGCTGCGCCGAGTGGCTTTGCGAAAATGATCGTTCATGGTGGACCGGAGGATCGCGTATAGCCATGCATCCATGCGTTCCACGTCGCGAAGCTGATCCTTGCGAGTCAGCACCCGAATGCAGAACTCTTGGAAAACATCCTCGGCATCCGCGCGGTTGCCGACCCGTTTCGCGAGGAAGCCGAGAAACGCTTTTCGCCCTTCGACCAGTGCGTTCTCGGTCGCTGTTCCACTATATTGTTCTTCCACATTGCTGTTCATTCGAGTTCCTCCTTTTATTGGCTCCACTTAATCACACGACGGTATTTGGCCTCTGGTCGGCCGCGCTTCCGAAGTGACTGAAGGAGTAAAAAATCAGAGCCAGTCCTGTCACGATCATCGGCGCGGAAAGCACTTGACCCATCGTCAGCCCCCATTCGCCGAAATGAAGCGCGTGACCGATCGGATTCTCGGCGGTCACGAACTGCATGTCCGGCTGCCGGAACAGTTCCACGAAGCTTCTGGCAAGGCCGTACCCAGTAAGGAAAACCCCGGTCAGAGCACCGGGGGCCTTCAGCCAGCCGCGCCGCCAGGCGAGATAGAGCAGGAGTGTTCCGAGCAGCAGCCCTTCCAGAAGCGCCTCGTATAGCTGCGAAGGGTGTCGGGCGCAGAGCCCGGTGATGCCGTCACAGACTTGCGCCGCCTCGCCCGGAAAGATTATCGCCCAAGGAACGTCCGTAGGCCGCCCCCAAAGCTCGTTGTTGGTGAAATTCGCCAGCCGTCCCAGAAACAGCCCCGGCGGAGTTGCCAGCGCAAGCAGGTCTGCGGTGCTGAGCAGGGATCTTTTCTGACGAAGACAGAATATCAGCGCCGCAATCCCTACACCCGCAAAACCGCCGTGGAACGACATGCCGCCCTGCCACACCTTGAGGATTTCCAGCGGGTTGGCCAGGTAATAGCCGGGCTGATAAAACAGCACGAAACCCAGGCGCCCACCCACGATCACGCCCAGTATGATCCATGTCAGAAGGTTCTCGATCTGCTCGCGATCAAGTGGCGGACCGGCCGGGGGCCAGAGTGCCGGGCGATTGACTGCGGCCAGACAGATGCGCCATCCGATGAGGATGCCGACGATATACGCCAGCGCGTACCAACGCAGCGCGAATGTGAAACTGCCGATTTCGATCGAGAACAGATCGGTTCCGATGTCCGGAAATGGTATCGCTGCGGTCAACATTGAGGGAGTCCCTGTTCTTTACTTTGGAACCGAAAACCGAAATGCCCCTGGCGCTCAATCCATGGTGCTCGTTTCAGAAGATGGTGTGCGTCACGATCAGTCATGGCGTAATCTACATCTTTGCCAGTCCCTGACGCCGATGAAGACGAGCGGGGTCAGGGTCAGAGCGCCCAGTCCGATTGCAGCCCAGGCAGCACGGGAGGTGTCTCCGCTGACGGCTTCGTTGCCGAAATGCGCGAGTACGAAACTGGCAGGAATAATTCCGGCTAACGTGGCCAGTCCGAAGCGCCAGAAATGCAGTCGGCTGAGCCCCGCTGCATAGCTGACAATATCGAACGAAACGAATGGTAACAGCCGACTGATAAAAACCGTGAATGTTAGCGCGTTCTGAGAGCCAAGCCAGCCAACATCGATCTTGTCGCCAAACCATTGCCGCAATACGTCCCGACCCAAAAACCGGGCGAGAACGAAGGCTGCAAGAGCGCCGAATTCGGCACCGAGAACGATGTAAACTGTTCCGACGGTGTGGCCGTAGGCCGCGCCTGCAGCCAGTGCGATGGGTGCACTTGGGATCGGCGTGGCCACGATCGCTATCGTCATCAGTCCGACGACTAAAATTGGCCCCCAGATACCTGCAGCCATGACCCAAGCAGAGATCCTGTCGCCGTTCAGGCGGGTCAGGGTGTCGGGCAGCGGTCCGAACGCAAGGACCAGCAAGGCCGCCGCGAATGCCAGCGCGATGGCGGTCTTGACGGTTGGTGTGAGCGTATTGTTACGGTTCATCTGCGCCTCATGTCAGGTCAAGGGCATCGAGAGAGACTTCAGGCCGCGTCCAAAGCGGCCCGGAGCAAATCGCGGACTTGATCGGCGACTTCGTGCAACTCGGCGTTCTCTACCGCTTGCATAGAGGCCACAGGGTCAATGGCGCTGATTTCGGTGCCTCCGTCCATCTGGCGCAGAATCACATTGCAGGGCAGCATCGCGCCGATGCGCGGCTCGATTTCGATGGCCTTGTGGGCCATGCCCGGATTGCAGGCACCAAGGATGCGATAGGGCGCCATCTCCACACCCAGCTTCTTTTTCATCGTCGCCTTCACGTCGATCTCGGTCAGTACGCCAAAGCCCTTTTCTGTCAATGCATCGCGGACGCGCATTTCAGCGTCGCCCAAGGCGACATCTTTCAAGACACGATCATAGGTATAGGCCAATTCGATTTTCTCCCTTTCGGATTTTCTGTGGTTGCTGCTCATTGCCTGGACTTGGCAAGTCCGGACGCGGTCTGGTGTTGCGTCCGGATGTTTTCGGATCAGACGTTTGGGGAAGCGGCGCCAGTCAGAGCTGGCGCCGAACCTCTCAATTGTCGTTCATCATGGTGCCGTCGCCCATGCCCTGGCCATTGCCGGGCTGACCCTGCGACTGCGCCATGTTCGACCGCATCATCTGCATCCGTTCCATCATTTCGGCAGGCGCCACCATCTCTTCCGCCGTCACCGCGCCGTCACCGTCGGCATCGAGGTGCTGGAATCGGTCCACCATCATCTCGCGGATCATCGCGCTGTGAAGCGTTTCGAACTCTGCAATCGAGAGGGAGCCGTCGCCATCGCCGTCATATTCGGCAAGCTTGGCCTGCAGCTGCGTGCGCATCTCTTCAGGAGTGACCTTGCCGTCGCCATCAGCGTCCAGCATCTTCGTCATGCCTCCGCCCATCGGGCCCATAACGCCCATCATGCCGCCGCCCATCATGTTGCCATGCATGCGCTGCATCATATCCATCATTCCATCCATGCCCTCCATCATGCCCATCATGCCGGGGGCACCTCCTTGCGCGGCACCGGGTCCGGATTTTCCGCCGTGTCCGTGGTGGGACTCCGCGAACGCGGCACCGCCAAGGACGGTTGCAGTGAGGGTCATTGCAGCGAGTAGAGTATTGCGTTTCATTTAGGTTACCTCGTGTCAGTGTTGCGATACAGAACATATGGCAGATGCCTGTCGCGAAGGAATGCAGGGAGCGCAGGCGTTTTGTATCGGCAGGTCGCAAACGCGGGGCCTGTTACACTTCGTGACAAATCTCTTCGGGAAAGCACCCGGCATTCATCTAAAGGAAGGCTTATGAGCGAACCGCCGCACATTCTTGTCGTCGATGACCACCGCGAAATCCGCGATGCCGTGACGCGCTACCTGGAAAAGAACGGGATGCGCGCAACGTCCGCGCGCGACGCGGTCGACATGGATGCGAAGCTTGCGAACGGCAAGTACGACCTCATCGTCCTCGATGTCATGATGCCGGGGGAAGATGGTCTTTCCGTGTGCCGCCGACTTTCGGCAAGTGGATCCGTTCCGATCCTGATGTTGACCGCGCTCGGGGAGGAAACCGACCGGATTGTTGGCCTTGAAATCGGCGCGGATGACTACCTAGCGAAACCCTTCAACCCGCGTGAACTGGTCGCCCGGATCAAGGCCATCCTGCGCCGTTCGACGAAAGCCGAACCCTATGCAGGTACACTTTCGGGCCGACGTATCGCATTTGCCCATTGGATTCTGGACACGGACAGTCGGGTACTTTCGAACGAGGACGGTGAGCAAATCGATCTGACCAGCGCGGAATTCAAGCTTTTGACCGTCCTGCTGGAACGTCCTCGTTTTGTCCTCAGCCGCGATCAGTTGCTCGATCTGACGGCAGGCCGCGCAGCGTCAGTATTTGACCGGACCATAGACAATCAGATCAGCCGACTGCGCCGGAAGATCGAGCTTGATCCGTCGCGGCCGCGCATCGTCACGACTGTGCGCGGCGGCGGCTATTGCCTGGCTGCCGATGTCCACGAGTTGAGCTGATGCCGCGCCCCTTCGATAATCTTCGTGGGCAGTTGGTCCTGCTGATCGTCGCGGCGCTTGCTGTCGCACAGACGATCAGCCTGTGGCTGTTCGTCGACGAGCGTGGTCTCGCCGTGCGCGCCGCCTTGGGTTTCGAAGCGGCAGGCCGGGCCGCGAACGTCGCGCTCTTGCTCGAAGAGGCGCCGGAGTCCTTGCAGCAGGCGATCCTGAGAGCGGCGAATTCCCCTTTGGTACGTTTCGATCTTTCGGACATTCCCGCTGTCGATCATGAAAGCCATGCAGACGGTGGAGCCGTAGAGGCGCGCGTTCGCGGACTACTAGGTGGCGCGAACGATCGAGAAATCCGCGTGGAATTGCACGAGGTCGAGCAAGGCATTCCGCCGATGCCACATCTCGCGCCGGAGATGGCCGAAATGCATCTCGCGATGATGCGGGGCGAGCTTTCCGCGATCGAAATGCAACTGTCGATCGCCCTGGCGGACGGGCAGTGGCTGAATGTCGGAACAAGGTTCGAGCGGCCGCCGTTGCAGTGGCCATGGGCTTCAATCGTCAGTTTCGGAATCACGGCGGCGATCATTCTAGTCTCGGCCTGCTGGTTTCTTCTGACCCGGCTAACCGGACCGCTTCTGCGCGTTTCGCGCGCAGCCGACAGGCTTGGAAAGGGGGAAGCCGTCGATCCGTTGCCACTGATCGGTCCGAGCGAGGTGCGCGGCCTCACGCAGGCCTTCAATCGGATGCAGGCGAGACTGACGCGTTTCGTCGCGGACAGGACAAGACTTCTTGCGGCATTGGGCCATGATCTGCGCTCTCCGCTGACCGCCATGCGGGTGCGGGCGGAGATGGTGGACGAGGACGAAACGCGTGAAAGTCTTGTCGCCTCAATCGAGGAAATGCAGGAGATGGTCGATGCAACGCTTGCCTTTGCACGGGGCATGGCCAGCTCCGAAGTCTACGAGACGGTGGATCTGAAAACCTACCTGAAGCAGTTGCAGGCCGACATGATCGACGGCTTCACCCTTGATACAGCCAACAGCATAAGCGTTCGCTTGCGTCCCCAATCGGTGCGCCGCGCCCTGCGCAACATCATCGAGAACGCGCAGCGCTATGGCGGGGGGGCGGAGGTCACCTTCGTACATGACGCCGAATACGTCCAGATACGGGTCTCCGACAACGGACCTGGGGTTCCCGAAGCCGAACTCGAGCAAGTGTTCGAGCCGTTTTTCCGGCTCGAAAAATCCCGCTCGCGCGAAACCGGTGGGACCGGTCTTGGCCTGTCGATCGCGCGAACGATTGTGCGGGCCCATGGCGGCGACGTAGCGCTGACGAACCGCACCGAAGGCGGTCTTCTCGTGACCGTCACTTTACCACTCGAAACAGAACCTGATCAGCAAGAAAGGAACACCTCATGATAAAAATGGTATCCGCTGTAACCCCGTCAGCCCTAGTATTGTCCGCCGGAGCCGCGCTCGCCGATCCTGCGGACAGTTGGGGCAACGGTTTCGGTCACATGATGTGGGGAGGTGGATTCGGCATGGCTGGCGGTTTGATGATGCTGTTGTTCTGGGGGGCGATCATCGCATTGATCGTGTTGGCCGTCCGCGGGTTCTCGGCCGGGTCCCGCTCAGGCGGCAAATCCGACGCGGCCGAGATTCTTCGCGAACGCTATGCCAAAGGTGAGATTGACGAAGAGGAGTACGAGCGCCGCAAGGCGAAACTCGAATTGTGACGCCAAGGCTGATGCTTTTGATGCCCACCGAACTATGAATCATTAACTATCGACCTTCCCACCATGGAACGCTGTGTCCACTAAGGGAACGGCCGAATGATTGGGAAATCGGACAGGTTGTTTTCGCCTTCGGCTTCGACACCGCAGTGTTCCAAACCGTGCTGCCCATGAGGGTTGCAATGTTCCATGGATGCATATTGCGCGCCGTTCGTGTTTACAGGCCTCGCATTCAGGTCATTTTGGCACGGCAACAAATCGCGTGATGTCAGTAAGCCGAAGGTAGATATTTGAGGATCACGATCTGGTGACAGCCGGGTTCGCGCGCACTTTTTTGCGATGCTACGAACTGATACAAAATTCACTGTTATGTCAGACGAGCTCGCTTGACCCTCCAGTGCTGGAAGGTGGTTTATGCACACCTGATAGGCAAGAAATCAGGAGCAAGAATGCCATGGTAGAGCAGGCACCCTTTGTAATCCATAGACGTCGTTTCGTACTGGCTGCGGCGGGCGGCGTAATCGCGTTGGCTGCGCCGTCGTTACTCCGGGCGCAGGAAGCGGAAACGACGCGTCGGAACTTATCGTCTTTCCGCACGCACGAGTGGCGGGACCATTTCGAGACTCTGGACAAAGGTATCATCATTTCGGATACGATCACGAAAGTGTTGCAGCATTGGACCGCCGATGGCGAAATGCGAATCTATCCGACATCGGTTCCCCTGACCGATGAGTTGACAAAGCGGGGCTATACCGAGGTTGTCGAAAAAAGGGAGAACCCGAGCTGGGCGCCAACGCCGTCGATGCGTGAGCGCAACCCCGAATGGCCAGTGCTTATTTCAGGCGGAGACCCCGCCAATCCGCTGGGCACCCGTGCGCTCTATCTGTCTTGGCAGTATTACCGGATCCACGGAACGCAGGATACTCGGAAGATCGGGCGCAAGTCGTCGAACGGATGTATTGGCCTCTACAATGAACATATCGAGGAAGTCTTTGACAGAACGGCGGTGGGAACACAGGTCAAATTGATCTGAAGTGGACAGATGGCTGCGAGGGACCGTAGATAATGAACAAGGTACTTCTGGCCGTTGTGGCCTTTCTGTTGGTCGGCGGCTTGGCGATTTATTGGAACACCTCCCCATCTGGTCAACAGGCGGCCGGTCACTCGATGGTGCCACCGGACACAAGCGGCGTGGCCCGAGGGGCACCCATCGTGGAGGTTTCGGTGCCGACGGACCTGTCAGCGAATGCACAGATCGGAAAACGCGCATTCGAGGCGAAATGTGCCGAATGCCATGGCGCCAACGCAGCAGGTCAGAATGGTGTTGCGCCGCCACTTGTGCACAAGATCTATGAGCCTTCACATCATTCGGACATGGCTTTCGTTCTAGCGGCCAAGAACGGTGTCCGGTCGCATCACTGGAATTTCGGGAATATGCCGCCGGTCAAGGGACTGACAGACGCTGACGTCAAGATGATCACGCAATTCGTCCGGGAACTCCAAGAAGCGAATGGCATTTTCTAACAGATTGAAGGGTGAAATTTTTTTTACCGGGAATTTGACCAATCGCCACCGACCGCGACTCTTCCAGAGCTTCTTGCCGTGCGCGGCTGGACCGTCGCGGACCTGAACTATGATTTGCTCGGCAGCTTGACTCGGCAGGGCAACGTGTTCGGTGGAATTCGGCGCGGTCGTGTAAACCGAAACTCGGTTCCTCCCTATTTGCGGCTTGCCTGCGGTGTCGGTCAATCTTCTGGCTATCAGGTTGCTGAAAGCAGCAGAGACGATCACCTTACGGGTGTCGCAGCCGAACTACGATCAATGCGACGGGGCGCGCCAGAGCTCCATACTATTTAAGGCTAGGAGAGAACATGATACGATGGGATTTCCTTTTGCGTAGCGCTTCGGCGGTCGCTGTCCTTCCATTGCCCAGAGCGGGGCGCGCCTTGACGCCTCAATTTGACGAATTCAAAGCTCAGGTGAGCGCGGTCCAGCTCGCGCCGCCGCCTTATCCAAAGACGGAAATATGGGGCTATGACGGCATGATGCCCGGCCCGGAGTTGCGGATCGCGCAGGGTGCCCGCGTTCAGCGAAAGTTACTGAACGCGCTGCCACAGGCAAGCTCGGTCCACTGGCACGGAAGCCGGATCGACAACGCGATGGACGGCGTCGCCAGGCTGACCCAAGCCGCCGTCGAACCGGGCGAGAGTTTCGATTACGACTTCGTTGTACCTGATGCCGGAACCTATTGGTATCACGCCCATGCGAGGTCCTTCGAACAGGTCGCCCGAGGGCTTTACGGCGCGCTGATTGTTGAGGAAGCGGAAGCTCCGGAAGTGGATCGCGAGGAGGTTCTGATCCTGGACGATTGGCTTCTCGATCCCGAAACCGCACAGATCAATCCCGACTTCACCTCTGCGCATTCCCGCAGCCACGCAGGCCGCATGGGAAATTTCGTTGCGACGAACGGACAGTACGGTCTTGCGATCGATGTGCGTCAGAATGAACGGCTTCGACTGCGTCTGATCAATGCGGCCAACGCGCGGATCTTCGTCGTTGATATCGCCGGAATGGAAGGCTGGACCATCGCGTTGGACGGGATGCCACTGGCGCAACCCCAGAGGCTCGGCGAACCCCTCATTCTCGGCCCCGGCCAGCGCGCCGATCTGATCGTCGACGTGACTGCCGACTCCGGTGAAACGGCCCATCTGGTGCGCCTCGACAATGGGGAAGGTATGTCACAAGTTGCCCTTACCGTGACCGGTCGGGCGTCCGCCGTACGCCGGGATGACCCCCCTGCCCTGCCGAGCAATGCGAATATGGATGTTCCGGGCCTAGACAATGCGGTTCCCGTTCGCCTTAACATCGAGGGCGGTGCGATGGGCCGGATGCAATCGGCGGTCTTGAACGGTGAACGGAAATCCTTCCGCGATCTGGTCGACGAAAACGAATACTGGGCCTTAGACGGCACCGTCGGAATGCCCGATGCACCGCTTGCCGGTCTCGCTCTCGGGCAGACCGTCAAGCTTGAGATTAGCAACGACACGTCCTTCCCGCACGCGATGCACTTGCACGGGATGCATTTCCGCGAAATCGGCGAGGATGGCACATTGGGGCCGCTCCGGGATACGATAACGATGTTCCGGGGGGAAACGCGGACCGTTGTCTTTGTCGCCGATAATCCAGGCGACTGGCTGTTTCACTGCCACATGCTCAGCCACGCGGCCGCCGGCATGATGACGTGGATGCGAGTGACGTGATGCGAAGATACCTGATGCTGTCGGTGATTTTTCTGGGCGGTGGCGGAGCCACAGCCTGGCTCATGAGCACGGCCGGTGTGCAGACCGAATCCACGCCGGAAGCCGCCGACATTGCACAGGGTGAAGATCTTTACAGAGAATATTGCGCGGCCTGCCATGGCGCCGATTTGGAAGGACAGCCGGATTGGCGGTCGGCCGGACCAGATGGCGTCCTGCCTGCACCGCCGCATGACGAAACCGGTCATACCTGGCATCATCCCGATGGCGTGCTGTTTGACTACACCAAGCTGGGCGGCAAGGCCGCTCTTGCCCTCCAAGGGGTCGAGTTCGAAAGCGGCATGCCCGGGTTCGGCGACCAGCTGTCGGACGCCGAAATCTGGAACATCATCGCTTACATCCAATCAACGTGGCCGGAGCGTCAGCGCGCTATTCAAGCCGAACGAAGTGCTGACCAGCGACAGCAGGAAGGCAACTGAACCGCGTCCGAGAAAGGCGCTGAATATCTTTGGGTCGAGGAAAAGTTGGACTGGTTGTCGAGCGAAGGTATGGCGCAATCGAGTTACCGCCCATCCACGGACACATCCAATTGGTCGAGTGCGCTTAATCGACTTGGCACGACAGGTCGCTGGGTACGTGATCCGGCAAGTTTTGCACCAGTAATTGCAGTCCCAAGGGTTATTCAGGTCGCGGCTGGCGCCGACACATCGTATCCTGCGTTTTGGATCGCTTCCGCCACCGCCCTGACGCTGAGAAAACTCTCGACCGAAACGGTATGCGTGCTCAAGTCGCACGAAACGGTCGCAGTTGGGTCAATAGACCTAATCGCCTTGTCAATTGTTGCGGTGCAATGCCCGCAACTCATTCCCGGAACTGTGAAGCTGCTCATATACGTCTCCTTCTCTCTTATCTTCAGGTGGGCGCTTCCAGCGGAGGAAGGTCAAGGGAAAAAATATTTTGAAAAGCTTGACCTTCCAGTTGGTGGAAGCCCTAGATATCTTACCCAGAGACGAAGGAGACGCTCATGCCAGTCACACAAGACCTGCGGGTCTCTGTCCAGAACATGTCCTGCGCATCATGTGTCGGTCGGGTCGAGCGCGCGCTCTCGGCGCTGCCCGGGGTCGAAGAGGTCAATGTGAACCTTGCGGCCGAAACTGCGCAGGTCCGAATCGACTCGGAAACCCGGATACCGGAGCTGATCGACGCGCTGGATCGGGCCGGCTATCCCGTCCAGACGCAGACAATTCGCCTGAACGTCTCGTCCATGTCCTGCGCGTCCTGCGTCGGCCGTGTCGATAAGGCGCTGGCGGCAGTGCCCGGCGTACTGGAGGTCAACGTCAATCTCGCCGCCGAGACCGCAACCGTGACTTATGTCGAGGGCGCGATTAAGATCTCCGATCTACTGAAAGCTGCCACAGACGCCGGCTACCCTGCTGAACCGGCGGACAGTGCCTTGCCCGAGGAGCACAGCGCCCGCAAGGCAGGCGAAGCGCGCAATCTGGCCCGTAAGACCGCCTTCGCGGCAACAATGGCGCTGCCGGTTTTCCTGCTCGAGATGGGTGCACACCTGGTGCCGGGGATGCACGAGATGATCGGCCGCACCATCGGTCACCAGACAAGTTGGATGATCCAGTTCGTACTGACGACAGTTGTGCTGTTCTGGCCCGGACGCCACTTTTACGCCAAGGGTTTCCCCGCGCTTCTGAAGGGCGC
Source organism: Heliomarina baculiformis (assembly GCF_019966545.1). Lineage (GTDB taxonomy): Bacteria > Pseudomonadota > Alphaproteobacteria > Rhodobacterales > Rhodobacteraceae > Heliomarina > Heliomarina baculiformis. The sequence goes on from NZ_JAIMIC010000013.1 coordinate 76,925, forward strand.
GCCCGACATGAACAGCCTCGTCGCCGTCGGCACCGGCGCAGCCTATCTCTATTCTCTTACCGCGCTCTTTGCGCCTGCGCTGCTGCCCGTGGCGTCCCGTGCCGTTTATTTCGAGGCAGCGGCAGTCATCGTCGTGCTGATCCTTCTGGGCCGCTGGATGGAGGCGCGCGCCAAGGGCCGCACCGGTGCCGCGATCCAGAAGCTTCTTAGCCTTCAGGCCCGCACCGCGCGGGTTCTGGTGGACGGGGAGCCGCAGGACGTCGCCATCGAACGGATCGGCACCGGCGATATCCTCGTTGTGCGTCCCGGCGAACGCATTGCGGTGGATGGAGAGGTCACGCAAGGCAGCGCCCATGTCGACGAGAGCATGATCACCGGAGAGCCGCTTCCCGTGTCCAAGTCCGGGGGCGATCCGGTCACCGGCGGCACCGTCAACGGCACCGGCAGCTTCCGGTTCCGCGCCACACGTGTCGGCGCCGACACGACGCTCGCGCAAATCATTCGCATGGTGGAGCAGGCGCAGGGCGCCAAGTTGCCGATCCAGGGCCTGGTGGACCGGATCACGCTGTGGTTCGTGCCGGCGGTCATGGCACTGGCCGCGTTGACCGTTCTGGTCTGGCTGCTGTTCGGCCCCTCGCCCGCCCTGTCCTACGCGTTTGTGGCCGGGGTCTCGGTCCTCATCATAGCCTGCCCCTGCGCCATGGGACTGGCCACGCCGACCTCGATCATGGTCGGTACTGGGCGCGCAGCCGAGATGGGCGTGCTTTTCCGCAAGGGCGACGCGCTGCAACAACTGACGTCGGTGGATGTTATCGCGCTCGACAAGACCGGCACCGTCACCCAAGGGCGCCCCGAACTGACCGATATGGTCCTGGCCGACGGGGTCGACCGGGCCGACATCCTGGCACTGGTGGCGGCGGTCGAGACGCAGTCCGAGCATCCCATCGCCGAAGCCATCGTGCGCGCGGCCCAGGCCGAGAACGCGGCACGTCACGACGTCGAGAGCTTCGAATCCATCACGGGCTACGGCGTTCGGGCCAAGGTTGCCGGCCACGAGGTGCTTGTCGGTGCAGATCGCCTGATGGTCCGCGAAGGACTGAGCATCGGGTCGCTGGCCGAGGCGGAGGGCCGCTTGGCCGTGCTGGGCCGCACGGCATTGTTTGCCGCGGTGGATGGCAGGGTTGCAGCGGTCATCGGCGTGTCCGATCCGGTCAAACCCGCCAGCGCGGCCGCCATTGGCGCGCTGCACCGCCTCGGGCTGGAGGTCGCTATGATCACCGGCGACAAGCGCGAGACAGCCGATGCCATCGCACGCGAAACCGGCATCGACCACGTGATCGCCGGCGTTCTGCCCGATGGAAAGGTGGCCGCACTAAACGAGCTTCGCCAAGGGGGCCGACGGATCGCCTTCGTCGGCGACGGCATTAACGACGCCCCCGCGCTGGCACATGCGGATGTCGGTATCGCCATCGGCACGGGAACCGATGTGGCCATCGAATCCGCCGATGTGGTGCTGATGTCGGGCGATCTGCGCGGCGTGGTCAACGCCTTTGAAGTATCAGGCCGCACGATGCGCAACATCCGTCAGAACCTGTTCTGGGCGTTCGGCTACAACGTCGCGCTGATCCCGGTGGCTGCGGGTGTGCTCTACCCCACGTTCGGCTTGTTGCTCTCGCCAGTCCTGGCTGCCGGAGCCATGGCACTGAGTTCGGTCTTCGTGCTGACCAACGCCCTTCGGCTACGCAGGGTCCATCCCATCATGGAAGAAGCCAGAGCGCGCGGTGGTGAAGAGGCCACTTTGCTATCCCCTAACCCTGTCGCCGCTGAATAAGGAGAACCTGATCATGAATATTGGAGATGTCGCCGCCCTTTCTGGCCTCCCAGCCAAGACGATCCGATACTACGAGGATGTCGGGCTTGTGAAGCCTCTTCGCAGCACGAACGGCTATCGCACATTCCGTGAAAGCGATGCGCACAAGCTCGCGTTTCTCGGCCGTTCCCGGGCGCTCGGCTTCAGCATTGAAGACTGCCGCAACCTTATTGCTCTGTACGAGGACGAAAAACGCGCCAGCGCCGAAGTCAAGGATATCGCCGAGCAGCATCTTGAACGGATCGACGACAAGATTGCGGAGCTGAAGGAAATGCGCGCGACGCTAGTACATCTAGTGGACGCCTGTGCCGGGGATCACCGCCCGGATTGCCCAATCCTCGCCGATTTGGCAACGAAACACCGCGGCGAAGAGCAACTCAAGAATACTGCGTTGTAGGGTGCGAGCGTTTGGCTTGGGCGATCCTCTTTGCGATTGTGCTCTTCGGTTTGAGCGGACTTGTGCATGTCCGTGCGATGAGTTTCGTCATGACGGCCACCAAACGCACTCCATTCACACAATCAAGCCGCCTCTTATTTGCCCTCTATACACTCGCGACCGCCCACATAGGTGAAGCCGGGCTCTACGCACTGGGTTTCAGTTTCGGCGAGTTCTTAGGTATTGGCGGTTTCGCTCAAGATAACGTCGATTCATTCATGGATGTTTTCTACTTTTCCGTCGTCAATTACTCCTCTCTGGGGCTTGGCGATATTTATCCCACGGGTCATTTGCGCTTTCTTGCCGGCATCGAGGCCCTGAATGGCTTTCTCCTCATCAGCTGCTCGGCCTCTACAATCTTCCTCGTGGTCACGAGAAAGATGGATTAGGAGCGCCACAAAACCTCACCCGAAAAGAGTTGGAACCCTCCATCGCTGGAAGGTTGTTGATGTTCTGAACGGGGATGGAACAAGCGAAAGGAGCACGTCATGTCATATTGGAGATTTGCCGCCATGATCGCGACCTCGACGGTCGTGATGTTCGGGCTGATGTATCTCAACACCTATCTTCTGACCCATGTTTTCTGGTCCGAAACCCGAGCCTATATGGCGCTGTTGATGGGTGCGACGATGGCGATCATCATGTTGGCGTTCATGCTTTCAATGTATTCGAGCAAGACCGTAAATGCCGCTATCTTCAGCGGTGCCGTCGTCGTGTTCGCCGCCTCGCTCTGGCTCGTACGAAGCCAGGTCACGGTGGGCGATACCAGCTACATGCGCGCGATGATCCCACACCATTCGATCGCGATCATGACATCGAGCCGCGCCGATATCTCGGATCCGCGCGTGCGCAAGCTCGCGGACGAGATCATCTATGCGCAAGATAAGGAAATCGCGGAGATGCGCTATCTGATCAACGATATCGATGCATCCGGCGACACATCCGAGACTGCAAGTGTCGAGAGCCCCCGTATTGTGAGCTTGGATCAAGCCCTGTCAACAGCAAACGTCGCAGTGCTCGACCCCGGCTTCCTGACGAAGGAGGATATCGCGCAGCTTCTGCCGAATGGCGCGGCGTGCACATTCAACTATACAACCGGCAGTCCGGCCTCACTGGCATTGGGTGAGATCGATGGCGCAGCCGTCGGGCTCGTCAAGCTGAGCGGCGATCTCGTCCGGGTCGAACAGAATGCAGCCGGCGAATTGGGCACAGAAGGCCTGTCGATCCGCCTTGGCGTTCCCCAAGACGGTGCTGCGCTCGAAACCGCAGGTACCGAACCGGTCGATGCGACTCTGACGATCGAGCTCGATGCCGGTCTGACCGCCGGATTCCGGGGATTCTACAGTTGCGGGGCATGACATGAAGCACCATTCAAGCACACAAGCGCAGTCGGCGACGCTGTACCGCATGGTCATGCCGGGCCACCTCTGCCCCTACGGTCTGAAGTCCAAAGACTTGCTGGAGAGGCAAGGGTATGAGGTTGAGGACCACCATCTGACCACGCGTGAGGAAACCGACGCGTTCATGGAAGAGCACGGCGTCGAAACCACCCCGCAAACTTGGATCGGGGAAGAGCGGATCGGCGGATATGACGACCTTCGGGTCCATTTCGGCATCGATGCGCCGGAAGACGAACGCTCGGACACGTCCTACCAGCCCGTGATCACGATCTTTGCCGTCGCGTTCCTGATGGCGCTCGGTTTGTCGTGGTACAGCTTCGAGAACATTTTCACCCTGCGCGCCCTGGAATGGTTCATCTCGATCTCGATGTGCTTTCTGGCGGTACAAAAACTTCAGGATGTCGAAAGCTTTTCGACCATGTTCCTGAACTACGACCTGCTGGCGCGTCGGTGGGTGCGATATGGCAAAATCTATCCGTTCGGAGAGGCTTTCGCAGGTATCCTCATGGTCGCCGGGGCGCTGACTTGGCTTTCGGCACCGGTGGCCTTGTTCATCGGCACCGTTGGCGCAGTATCGGTTTTCAAGGCGGTCTATATCGACAAGCGTGAATTGAAATGCGCCTGCGTCGGTGGTGACAGCAATGTTCCGCTTGGCTTTGTCTCGCTCACGGAAAATCTGATGATGATAGTCATGGGGATTTGGATGCCGATCAGAGTCTATCTGATCGGCTGAAAGGCGGATGCCGTTTTCACATCCTTCAGACTCGTTCTCCCGGTAGGAGCGCAGGTCAGGCAGCACTGCGAAAAAAGGTTAGGCTGAATGGACCAGATAATCGAAGCATTCACGACCGGGGCGGGCATGCTCTGGAAGGCGCTCTGGGCGCTGATCTTCGGCTATATCATCTCCGCAGGCATCCAGATCTTCGTGACACGGGATCAGATGGCGCGTGTTCTGGGTGATCGTGGTGCCAGGAAGGCAGGCATTGCCGGGTTCTTTGGTTTCGTGTCGTCGTCCTGTTCCTTCGCGGCGCTTGCCGCGTCGCGTTCGATCCTCGTGAAAGGAGCGCATCCGGTCAATTCCATCGCCTTCCTGATTTCATCGACGAATCTGGTGATCGAGCTTGGAATCGTCCTTCTGGTCCTGCTGGGCTGGAAATTCATGGTGGCGAATTTCATGCTTGGCATCCTGATGACGATCTACGCCTATGCCCTCACCCTGATATGGTTTCCAAGGTCGCTTGTCCAAAGAGCAAAAGAGCATGCGGAGAAGGCCCAGTCCGACGAAGGTATGGACACGGACCGGACCATGAAGGGATCGTTCCGCGACAAGCTGCTGTCCCGCGAAGGATGGAATCGGATCGCCCGCGCTTTCTTCATGGAATGGCAGATGGTTTGGAAGGAGATCCTGTTCGGCTTCACGGTCGCGGGTTTCATTTCCGTCTTTGTGCCGCAGAGCTTCTGGAACGCGATCTTCCTGGTCGCAGATGGCGGTGCGCAGGACGCGCCGGGCTTCCTGATCGTTCTCGAAAACGCGCTGGTGGCACCGGTTGTGGCCTTCTTCACCTTCATCGGGTCGATGGGCAATGTCCCCCTGGCCGCGATGCTCTGGTCGCGTGATGCGTCGTTCGGCGGCGTGATCGCCTTTCTCGGAGCCGATCTAGTTGCTGCCACGGTGATCTGGGTGCACGCAAAGTATTATGGCTGGCAGTATGCGCTCTATCTTTCAGGCTTGCTGTACCTGTGCATGGTCGCTGCGGGAATTACGGTGCATTACCTGTTCGCTCTCGTAGGGATGATCCCGACCGAGCGGCCTTCGCTTCAGGAGATGGTCCGGTTCAGCATCGACTACACGTTCTTCCTCAACCTGATATTTCTCGTCATCGGGGCAATACTGATCTGGCTTCACCTCAGAAATGCCAAGGAGAATTAACCGATTGAGGCCAGGAATGGGAAGGTTCCCAAGAGCCAGTAGGCAAACCGGGACAATTGGCCGGTCATGATGGCAACGCCCATGATGATCATGGCGACGCCCGCGCCCTTGTAGAGCCAGCGACCGGCCTTGCCGATCTGTCTGACCCGCGCGGCGATGGCGTCGGTGAACAGCGCGGCCAGCAGGAACGGCACGCCTAGCCCGGCGGAATAGATCGACAGCAGCCAAATGCCGTCCGACATGCCGCCGGAAGTCGAACTGAGTGTCAGGATCGCGCCAAGGATCGGTCCGATGCACGGCGTCCATCCAAACGCGAAGGCCAAGCCCAGGACGTAGGCTCCGAGCGGGCGACCCCCCGGAATGTCGAGTGTGAAGCGGGTGTCACGCGAGAACGCTTCCAGACGGAAGGCACCCAGCATGACCAGTCCGAACAGGATGATGATCGCCCCGCCCAGATAGTTGAGCTCAGTGCGCCAGGACAGAAGCAGCGACCCGAGCGCGCTGGCCCCGGCACCCAACGCGACAAAGACCGTGGAAAATCCCAAAACGAAACAGGCGCTTAGCCCAAGTGCCCCGGCGCGTACCCGCAGACCGACCGACCGTGTCGTGCGCAAATCCGGCTGGCCCGCAATATAGGAGACATAGCCCGGCACCAGCGGCAGGACGCAGGGCGACAGGAACGAAATGGCTCCCGCCAGAAACGCCGCGACGATGCCGATGCCGGAAATATCCATCATGCGTTACCATGTCCGCTGAAGGGCCGTGATGCCCACCAGAAGGCAATCAGCGGGATTACGATCCATTGCAGTACCGGCGACAACCCTGCATCGAGGACCGGAATGATCGGCATCAGGTCCGAATAGGCCCAAGCCGCGCGGATCACGATGTTGAGCCATTCACTGAACAGCGTATATCCCAAACCGAACAATATTGTCAGGACGGTCACCGATCGTCGTGTCGGCGCCACGAAGGGCCAGCCGCGGCCGGTCAGCATCAAGGCAAGCATCAGCGCGCTCATGGCAATCAGGATGTCGCCACCCGTGCAATGAACCGCGGCGAAGGCGATCTCACCCCAGGTGCCCTCGTTCCAGATCGTGTAGAGCGGCATGTGGGCGAACTCCCAGATCAGATTAGCCGGGATGATCACCGAAAAATACCGACGCAGGGCTGTCAGTGAAATTCCGTCTGTCGAGGACAGCCTGACGCCAGTCGCGGTGACACTCATTGAAACACCCCTGTCACCCGGTCCCACCAACTGCGTTCCCGGCGTCGATGCTGGGCATTGTTGATCAACTCGCTGACATAGAGGATCAGATTCACATTCTTGAAATCCATGCCATGGAACTTTGCGGCAAACCGCCCGCCGATATCCACGACATGGGTGACCGCACCGTGCATCATCATGTCGCTGTCGGCGGTCGTGGTGAACTCGAGCCCATAGTCCCGCGCCACAAGGCGCGTCGCGTCGTCGCTCTGATCGGGCCGTTTGGTCAGAATGACCCAGTTGCTCGGATCGAGCCCATGCCGGTCCGCGTAGTCGCGCAGAACGTCCGGCGTGTCATTCACGGGATCGGTCGTGATCGAGATGAATTGCACCAGATCGCTCATCGGCCCGTCGTTGATCGAAGCCTGGACCGCCGCGATCTTTTCCGCATGGAGCGGGCAGAGATCCGGGCAGTTGGCGTAGATGAAATGCAGGATGACGACCTTGTCGCTGAAATCCGCCAAGCGCACAGGATTGCCCTCCGCATCCTGCAACTCGAAATCCGGGGCCTGTGCTGCGTCGATGGCCTGGAAGTATGGCTCCATCTCGAACATCCGCGCATCCAGATTTTCACCCGGATGATCGGCGGAGGCCGGAAAGGAGATCGTGGCCGCAAATGTCGCCAAGGCGGCGCGCCGGGTCAGATAGACAATCAACTGCATCACCTTTCGGATTGATGGGGCTTGCCACCACCCGCATCGTCGCATTTCCCGCCAGACCCGCCCTTCATGCACAGACCAAGCCCGCACATCGCGGCACAGGGTGCCAGCGAAACCAAGACAGGCGCGAGACCGATCGCGGTGAGCCATCCCCAGTTCAGCGCCATGCCGCCGCCCATAACGGTTGCCGCACCGACGAACAGCAGTCGTCTGCGCGTCAACCACCGAGGCCAATTGCCTGCGCTTTCGATGTCGGCGGCACCCGCATCGTTGGAAGATGATATGTCGGTCATCCGGAAAATCCTTCTGAAGTTTGAGTACTGGTCATTCTGATAACTGGGCGGTCAAGGGCGGGCGGCGCTCTTTCAGGGGCGCTTATTCGATAAAGCCTCGCAAGAAGGAGACCATCTCGGGATCATCCCATTCGGCCGGGCCGACCAGTCTCCCAAGCTCCCGCCCCTGCGCGTCGATCAGGATCGTTGTCGGCAGACCGACGGTGCGCAGCGCGGTCATCGACAGCATGGTCTTGTCGACATACATCTTGAGATTGTTGACACCGATCTCGTCGTAGAACCGCCGCACGACGGGCGACCCGGCCCTGTCGATGGACAGGGCGACGACCTCGAAACGGTCGCCGCCAAGTTCCGCCTGAAGTGCATCCAGCGTCGGCATCTCTTCCCGGCAGGGGACGCACCAGGTTGCCCAAACGTTCACGAGGATCACCTTGCCACGAAAATCCTCCATGTCCCCACGGCTGCCGTCCTCGGTCTCGAAGCGCACATTGATCACCGGCTGCGGCGTGTCGTGCAGTGCGAAGCCTTGCGGCCCGGCAAACGCCGTGCCGACGGACAATGCCCAGACGAGCAGCGCCGTTTTGAGATATTTCATGGCGTTGGCTCCTTGCCAGCTTGGGTTTTCAGATCACGGACGATCGGCAAAAGGGTTTCCTCCAGAATCGCTCGCGTGATGGGGCCGACATGGCGGTAGGCAATGGTGCCGTCGGACGTGATGACATAGGTTTCGGGCACGCCGTAAACGCCCCATTCGATGCCAGCACGTCCGTCGATGTCGGCCCCGATGCGCGCGTAGGGATCGCCCAATTCGTCGAGCCAGGCGCGCGCCTGCTCGGGTGGGTCCTTGTAGTTGATCCCGTAGAGCGGCACCTCACCGGTGGCGCTCAGCTCCATGAACAGCGGGTGTTCGGCCCGACAGGGCACACACCACGAGGCAAAGACGTTCACCAGCGAGACATGGCCGATCAGGTCCTGCGTCGAAAGACCTTCCTCGCGGCGGAGCACCGGAGCAAGCGCAAACTCCGGCACAGGTTTGTCGAGAAGCGCCGATGGCAAGTCGTCGCCGCCCCTGAAAAGCCCCCAGCCGAACAAGACCATGAGGGCAAAAGCTATCAGCGGCACCAGCACAAACCCGGAGATCCTGCGCCGCGGTACGGGGTCGATTTTGCTGACGACCTCTTGCGTCATGGCTGCACCTGCTCATCCGCAAGGGTACGGCTTTCCTGCGAAGCGCGGATCCGATCGGGCCATGTGCTCTTGATGTAATCGATGATCGCCGTGATCTCTTCATCCGTCAGCACCTCCTTGAAACCGGGCATGTCGCTTTCATAGCCATTCCCGACAATCGCCGCCGTTCCGCGCTTCACGATGTCCAAAAGCACGCGGTCCGTATGGTGCCAAGTATGGCCCGAGGCGTCATGCGGCGGGGCAGGCAACCGGCCGTTCGGCAATCTGGAGCGCCAATCGGGCTGCCCCTCCAGGTTTGCGCCATGGCAACTGGCGCAATTCTCCTGATAAAGGCGTTCGCCCGCGAGCGAGTCATCCTGCGCCAAAACGGGCAAGACCGTTGCAGCCAGCAAAAGTGCTGCGAGCCTAATGGTAATTTTCATGTCGCTTGTGCCTTCTTCTGGCTATCCAAATACAACGAGAGTGCGACTATCGATGCCACGACAAGCAGGACGGACGCCCCCAGACCAATCCCCATCGACAACAGGCCGTCGCCGTTGCTGTCGCCCTCATTCCGCATCTTGGCGCATTTCTATTTTCCGCTGTCCGAGCGGATGTATTTGACCAAGGCGATTGCCGCGAGCACCAGCACCGCCACGATGAGTAACCAAACCAGTCCCATCGCGATCATCATGCCGCCACCCATCATTCCACCATCCATCATCATGCACTTCATCCTTTGTTTTCCCTTGAAACCGGTCAGGCACGGGATCGCACCAGACCGCGCAATTGATCATTCGACCGCATAGACGGTCGGGTTCACACCTTCTTCGACGGTGTAAATCTTGAACGGTTCCTGCTTCGCACCCCCCATACCCGGCGATCCCAACGGCATGCCGGGAAGTGTCAGGCCGACAATGTCCGGGCGCTCATCAAGCAACTTGTTGACGACATTGACCGGCACATGACCGCTGACGACGTAGTCTTCCAGAAAGGTCGTATGGCAGCCCTGAAAATCGTCCGGGATACCTGCATCACGGCTGATCTGAGCCAGATCGTGGGTCGGCTTCACCTCGACTGTGAAGCCATTCTCGCGCAGGTAGTCCGCATAGCTCTCGCAGCATCCGCATTGCGGGTTCTTGTAGAGCGTGGCCTCTTGCGCTGCGGCAGGCGCGGCATTCAGGCTCATTGCAAGTATAGCGGCAGCACCTGCGGTGCCAAGATTGGCAAGTCCAATTAGTTTCTTCATCGGTTCTTTCCTTTCGTGGTGATCGTTACGTGAGATTGTTTCAGGTTTTGGTCGTGCCAGGATCGACACGTATGATGCCCATCATGCCGGCCGCCTGGTGCTCCAGGATGTGACAATGGAACATCCAGTCTCCCGGATTGTCCGCCACGAAGGCGATCTCGACCCGTTCCTCGGGCGCCATCAGGACGGTGTCCTGCCATTCGCGGTGCCGTGTCGGTTGCCCGTTCCGTGTGATCACACGGAACGAATGTCCATGAAAATGCATCGGGTGATGCCACGCGGTGCGATTGTCCATCTGCAGCACATGCGACGTGCCCTGCGGCAGGACCAGCAAGGGATCCATCATGTGCCCCGTTGCTGCTTTGCCGTTGATGAACCACATGTTGCCTTCGCGCATCTGCTCCATCATGGACCCCATGCCGCCGCCCATCATCATCTGCCCCATCATGCCGCCGTTGAAGACGATCTGATGCCGCGCAGCCGACGCCATATCCGGTTCGGCCAGCGGGTTGGGCGACAGGTCCATCGACCAATCCGGCACACTGTCCCGCAGCCTGTCAGGCCCGTAGGCGAGATCGACCAGACGGTATTCCAGATCCCTGTAGAAGACATCGGTGACGGTCACGCTCTCTCCGGGCTTGCCGGTCATGTCGATCACCAGATCGACACGCATGGCCGGGCCGACCACCACGGCGTCACTGTCTGGTGCATGAGGTGCCACGGGTTGACCGTCCAGAGCGACCACGACCGGCGCAAGCCCCCCGAAATCCAGCCCGAATATCCGGGCATTGGCTGCGTTGACCAACCTCAGGCGGATGCGTTCTCCGGATCGCACGGCGATGCGGTCCGGTATCTGGCCGTTGATGGTCACGGAATTGCCGATACGCCCGCCGTGCGCGGCGTCGTGCCGACTTCCGAAATCTGTCGCAATCTGTCCGTCGCCGGTCATCCGCCAGTCATCGAGCATCCAGGTCAGATCGCGATCTACGCGGATCGGGTTTGCTTCCTCGACGATCAGCGGCCCGTAAAGCCCGCGTCCGACCTGTTCGGAACTGCGTTGGTGCGGGTGATACCAGAACGTGCCAGCATCCAGTGCATCGAATTCATAGAGAAAATCGCCACCGACGGGGATCGGGTCCTGTGTTAGGAACGGCACACCATCCATCGCATTGGGTGTGCGAATGCCATGCCAGTGGACCGTCGTCCCCTCATTTAGCCCATTCCGGGCCAGAACCCGAATTCGGTCTCCCTGCCGCACCCGGATCTCGGGGCCGGGGAGGGATCCATTGTAGCTCCAGACGTCGGTAGAGCCGTAGGGTGCCGGTCGCAGGGCGGCTTGTCCGGCCGCAGCGCGTAGCAAGAATGGGTCCTCTGTCGGACCTGCCATCGCTACTCGAGCCGGTGACAGAGCGGATATGGCCGTGAAAGCGGCACCGGTGCGCAGCACGTGCCGTCGTGAAATCAGTCTGTTGAGGGTCATCACTTCTGCCTTGATCTGAAGGGGTCGCGCTCAGCCAGCTTCGGCCAAGGCAACGGTCAGGCCCCGCAATAAGCTAGGCCGTTATCAGGTTCAGACAGGCAGCTTGGGAGGGAATGGATCAAGCGAGGGAATCGCGCCAATCGGGATCACAGGTCCCGCGACCGGGATGACAACACCGAAGGCCATCTCAAGCGTCATCGCTGACGTACGAGCTACGATACCGGCCGAACTTCCCGCGCCACATGGGACCGTACACCCACCCTCGCAGGATATCCCGTCAGCAAATCCGATCGGATCGCATCCGCCGCAATGGTCGTCCGCGCTTTCGGCGCCCACCATCTGAACCATTGCTGCCTCAGCCGCATTCGCTGCCGATACATCCGGCGCAACCACGGCACCGAAGCTCAATGCAAGAATCAAAATGAGGCGAAAAACGCGGATCATGCAATTCTTATGCAAGCTTCCAGTAGGGGGAGGTCAAGAAGTATCCTGTAACATAGGCGTGACATTGCCACGTGGGTACTCACTGATTGGCCAACGGATGCCCGAGGTTGGTTTCAGGGGAAAATCTGAGGCGAGACTGCGGACTCATCCAAGGTCTGTTTCGGAGCCAGGCAGCCACCCGCATCTTTTCATGCGGATGGCTGCCCTTGTGTCAACTTGCGTCTTTGAATTCGGTGTATTGGCCGCGCACCTGGACAGTCACGGTTGCGGGCTGGCTGTCCCGATTCCGCCAGAACCATCCGTGTTCGCCGTCAAATGCCGCGATGATCTCGCCCTCGTCGCCGGTCGAACCGCGGCCCTTTTCATAGGTCACCGACTGACCGCCGCCGTGGCCGTGCATGTCGAAATTCACCCGACCGCCATCGACCAGCATTCGGTATTCCACTGTCTGGCCCTCTTCCATGACCAGCTTCCACTCGGCGCTGTCGCCGGGTGCCAGCGTAAAGGTGGTTTCGTCGCGCCAGACTTCGGCCTCCTGTGCATGTGCCGTGCCGACAAAGAGTCCAAAGATATCGTTCATAAGGCTCGACTGCTCTTCGGCTTCGATCTCCAACAGCCTGTCGGCTTCGGCCTCCTCCGCAAGCTGGGCTTTGATCTCCCCCATCTCGCTCAGCCCGAGAACCCCGCCGATCCCGGTCGGGTCGATGTTGTATTCGGCAGGCAGCACGACGGTCACAAGGATCGCAACGGCGCTGGCCGCCGCAATGGCAGTGGAACGGATAAGCTGCGCGGAGCTGGGAAGCTCATCAAGGCTCGGTTTTTTTGCGTTAAACATTTTGGTCTCCTAACTTCTCAGGTGGCTACGAAGTAGCCGGTGATTTGCAGGCCCATGAGGATGAATCCCATGGACATCATGACGACGTTGGCGGTGTAGGCTTGGCGGAAGAAGTTTGGGGATTTCCGCCAGAATCCCATGACGATGAGGATCACGGCAAGCGCCATGATCTGGCCAAGCTCGACGCCCACGTTGAACGCCAGAAGATTGGCCAGCAGCCCGTCCGAAGCGATTTCATACTCTAGGATTTTCGTGGCCAGGCCCGTGCCGTGGAAAAAGCCGAAGATCAACGTTGCGGCCTTAGTGTTCGGCTGGAACCCGAACCAGCGCTGATACGCCCCGAGATTGTCGAGCGCCTTGTAGACGACCGAAAGGCCGATGATCGCGTCGATGATGTAGGCGTTGATGCCCCAGCCGAACCAGACACCGGCCAGCATAGTGGACGAGTGCCCGAGGGCGAAGAAGCTGACGTAGACGCCGACATCCTTCATCTTGTAGAGGAAGAAGACGACGCCGAGCAGGAACAGGATGTGGTCGTATCCCGTCACCATGTGTTTGGCGCCGAGATACATGAAGGGAATGATGTTGATCCCCCAGATTTCTTGGATGTAGCCCGCGTCACCTTCGGTGACATTGTGGGCAAACGCGTGGCTTGCACTCAGAACGAGTGCCGACAGCGTTATTAAGGACAGGATCACGATCCGGCGTATGCCGGGATCGGTCCAGCCCCGGTGGACTATATTCATGGATTTGACTCCGCATATGTGTTGATGATCGAATGCAGCGCGCTGTTGGCACGCAGTCGGTCAGACGCGCGGAGGTCGTTCGATTTGGTATGTCTGTAAGGTGTTCGACGTGGCCGACCTCAAAGGCCATGCGGCTCTGTAAATATCGAGCGGGTGCGGCGATCGGTCGGGGCCAGGCACAACCGCCTGACTGTGATCGTGATCGACGCTGTCATGGTTGTGTCCATGCATGGCCCAGGCAAGGTCTTCTTCCAGTCCATGCGAATGACCGTGCTCAGCAATCATTTCTGCGTGCTCTTGGAGGACGCTGAAGACTGAGGACGCGTGCGAGGTTGCGGGCACCACAGACCAGAGAAGTACGGCTAAACATAAGAGTGTCGCAAACGCGGCGTTTACAACTGTCCTCAAGGTTTCCATAGGTTCTGCCCGTCTGCCCGTCTCTAGCGTGGTGCGTCGTGGCACCATCTTGTTCTATCCTCCCGGGGGGGATAGAACTACTTTATGACAAAACATCCAGTCCATGCAACCCATCCCGCCCTTGTCGCCCGGCTGAAACGCGCTGACGGCCATTTGCGCGCCGTGATCGAAATGATCGAGGCGGGCAAACCCTGTCTGGAGATTGCTCAGCAGATGCAAGCGGTCGAAAAGGCCGTGACGAACGCCAAGCGTGCGCTGATCCATGATCACATGGACCATTGTATTGACGTTGAAAGTTCTGAAACTGATCGCGCAGAGTTGCGGGCGATCGCCCGATATCTCTGAGGCCGACCATGCTCGATATTCTCTCCGACCGCACTTATCGGCACCTCTTTCTGGCGCAAGTCGTAGCCCTTCTGGGTACCGGACTCGCCACAGTCGCACTCGGCCTGCTCGCCTTTGATCTTTCGGGCGACGGGGCGGCGCTGGTCCTCGGCACAGTCTTCACCATCAAGATGGTTGCTTATGTGGGCATCGCGCCCATTGCAGGGGCTTTCGCAGACCGCGTGCCGCGCCGCGCGCTTCTGGTGATGCTCGATCTGGTGCGTGCCGGTGTCGCCCTCGCACTGCCCTTCGTGACCGAGGTCTGGCAGGTCTACGTCCTGATCTTCCTTCTTCAATCGGCTTCCGCCGCCTTCACGCCGACCTTTCAGGCCACGATCCCGGACGTTCTGCCCGAAGAGGCGCGCTATACCCGCGCGCTGTCGCTGTCGCGGCTGGCCTACGATCTGGAAAACATCGTCAGCCCGACGCTGGCGGCCCTTCTGCTCGCGGTGATGTCCTACAATTCACTTTTCCTCGGAACGGTCCTCGGTTTCGCCGCATCGGCCCTTCTGGTTGCTTCGATCGTGCTGCCGAGTCCCCGCCCATCCGAGCCGCGCGGTGTCTATGACCGCACAACGCGCGGCATCCGCATCTATCTGGCCACGCCGCGCTTGCGCGGGCTCTTGGCATTGAACCTCGCGGCGGCAGGTGCGATGGTGCTGGTCAATACCGTCATTCTTGTGCGCGGCTCGCTCGGCCTTTCGGAAAGTGCTCTGGCCTGGACGATGTTCGCCTTCGGCGCAGGGTCGATGATCGCCGCGCTGGTCCTGCCGCGTGTTCTCGATGTGTTGCCGGACCGGCCCGTTATGTTCGGCGGAGCCGCGCTGATGGTGGCTACTCTGGTCGGTCTGGCGTTGACGGTCCTTGGAGCAGGCCTTGGCTGGTCCATCCTTCTGACAGCCTGGCTGCTAGTGGGGTTGGGGTATTCCACCGTTCTCACCCCCTCGGGCCGGTTGCTGCGCCGTTCCGCCCACGCCGGGGACCGCCCGGCACTCTTCGCGGCGCAATTCGCGCTGTCCCACGCCTGCTGGCTTGTGACCTATCCGCTGTCGGGATGGCTGCTGACAGTCTATGGTGTCGTTCCCGCACTGATCGGACTGGCCCTCATCGCCGCCTTCGGAATGCTCGCAGCGCTGAAACTCTGGCCGTCCGGCGATCCCGTTGAGCTTGAGCACACCCACGATAATTTGCCACTCGACCATCCCCACCTAAGGGGACATCGCAGGCACAGCCATGCCTTGATCATTGACGAGAGCCATCCTCGCTGGGCCACGCATTTATAAGCCGCAGCAAGAGACGAAGACTGGACACGGGCGGTTCGTTTTCATCCATGCGGACATTCGTGCTTCGAGCAAAATTCATCAAAGTGGGCTCGATGCGCGAATTGTCTGCAAGTTTGGCGGACAGAAGCGTTGACTCTAACATAAACTGTCGGCCCCCCGACAAAGAGCACGGCTTAAGTTGCGACCCTCCACATCCGATACCGCCCCTGCCCCGTCATCTCGTGGATCAGACCACGCGCTTCCATCCAAGCAAGGTTGCGCTGGATGGCAGCCCGGCTGGCGCCGATCAGGGCCTCGGCCATCGGAGCGGACACGAGCGGCCATTCGGTAAGTACCGCGCACAAGGCCGGGGGCGTGCGGCCGGAAAGCGGGCTCATCTCGGCTTCCGCCCTCGCCGACCATGCCTCGATATCATCGAGGTGACGCATTGCGGTCAGGCATGCGGTCTCCATCCCGTCAAGCCAACGAGACAGACGGTCAGCGGGTGGGCCACCGGAGCGCAATCCTCCTGCCCCGCCCATGGCCAAAGGCGCGAAGAGCGCCCCCTTGCCCTCACTGGCCACGATCCGTGCGGCTGTGACCGCCGCTTCCATCCGGTCGCCGTGCTGCCCGAGGCCCGCGAGACTCCAGAGATGGAAGCCCATGCAAGCGCGCGTGACTGGGTGAAGATCGGCGGCTTGCGCCATAAGATCGAGCCAACCGCCCGCGCGTTCCGCGAACGGTTCGGCTTCAACGCCGAGGTTCTCGGGGTCGCGGCGGTCGAGGAAGGCGGACAGGTCCACTTCCGGTCCAAGGCCGCCTGTAAGACGCCGCACTGCCCATCCGACACGCGCGAGCGCCGCGGTGTCGTCCTGCACGCCGGACAAGCGCATGGATTTCCAGAGCGCCAGCCGATCCGGGCCAATTCGGTCGCCTACAAACCAGCTGAGGTCTGCCGCCTCCATCAGCGCGAGCCTGTGCCGCCAACCTTTCGGGCCACGGCGCAGCCGGTCGTCCAGCGCGCCGATCCGGCCAGCCACACGGGCGAGACGCGCGGCATTGCCCGCCTCTGCCTTCCGCCAATCGTCGAGGACTGCGGTTTCACGAAGCTCTGCCCTAGGTCCGGGCGGCAGATAATCTGGCTCCTCGTCCATCGGACCGGGCAGGAACCACAGGTCGTCCTCAGTGTCGCAATTGCTTTGCCGTTTCATCAAAAAGTTCTTACAGGATTCCAGTAGGATGAAGCGTAATCCGACGTGGTATTTTACGTTTCGATTTCAATTTTTAGCTCGCGTTTCAACAAGCGAGAACATGGGGCAGAAGATGGGGTTTAGAAACCGTGGAGCGGCGGGTTCATGACGCTGCGCGAAAACGAAGCGTCTGACGAGGCTTGGGCCAAGGCAACGCGTATCGCGCGAGAGCTGGATCGCATTTTGGACGGGCAAGAGCCTATGCGCACCGCAGTTTCTCGGGCCGCATCCGAATTGCGTCTCTCGACGCGCCAAGTCTACAACCACCTGCGCCGATATCGTACCGAACATCGGGTGTCTTCGCTGTTGCCAAAGACAGGTGGAGCTAGGCGCGCGAGGATCAGCCCGGCTGTTGAGGAAATCATTTCGGCAACCCTTCGGGAGATGTGGCTTCAGCCCGAGCAACCGGACCTTGCGCCGATTGTCGATGAAATCCGCACCCGTTGTGACAGCGAGGGTCTTGATCCGCCTGCCTATGTCACCGTTTCCAAGCGTATCCCACGACTGTTCACGCCCGAGGAGATTGCACGACGGCGACATTCAGGAGGAAAAAACCTACGGCGCCTGAAACCCCGCCCAGGTTATATCCGGGCCAACCACGCACTCGATGTCGTCCAGATAGACCATACCCCCGCCGACATCCAGTTTGTGGAAGTCATCGATGGTCAGGGCATCTATGTTGGACGCCCCTATTTCACCATCGCAGCTGATGTTGCAACAAGCGCGATTATCGGCTTCTGCCTGACCCTTGAGCAGCCCTCACGCTTGTCGGTCGCCCTCTGTCTGGCGCAGGCGATGTGCCGCAAGGAGGACTGGCTGGCAGCGCGCGACATCAATCATTCCTGGCCGATGTTTGGCCGCCCGAAGATGGTCGTCGTGGATTCCGCCATGGAATTCAGAAGCACCAGTTTCATCCTGGGTTGTGCCGAGTACGGGATTGCAATTCAAAGCCGGAACAAGGGGACCGTCCATCGTGGCGGGGTTGTCGAACGACTTCTAGGCAAGGTGAATACGGTGCTGCGCTCCCTGCCTGGCAAGACCGGGCGTTCCATCGCGGATCGGGGTGAGTATCTGTCCGAAGACCGTGCGAGGCTCAACTTTGCAGACCTCGAACGCTGTATCGCGCTGGCGATTATCGATCACAATCTTAGCCAGAATGAACGCAAGCTGACAGTCCCGACCAATGAATGGGAACGAAAATGCCGTCAGCCGGACGGCCCGGAAGACAACCCTTTCGACGTTCTGCTCAGCTTTCTCCCGAACAAGACACGCAGGATTTCACCTCAAGGTGTCAGCCTGTTTGCCAACGACTATTTCGATCCATGGTTGGGCCCGTTGGTCGCCCGCCGTGATCGATTGGGTGCTCTCGATGTTCGTTATGATCCTCGGGACATTAGTCACATCTACATCAAGGATCCCGATACAGGAGCCTGGCGCCCTGTGGAGCGGCGGGATGGACTGCTTGAGGCGGTCACCGTCTGGCAGCACAGGGCCGAGAGAAGCCGAGCGCGCGAAACCGGCCGACGCCCGATCGAGGAGAAGACCGCGATCCGCCGCGAAATCGCGGCGACGGTAGATGCCTCGGCATCGAAGAAGCAAAGGCTGAAGGAAGTCGCACGGGCCAGGCATGCGGCTCATGCGCCGAAACCCTACCAGAGCCTCACTTCTTCCCCGACACCAATCCGCGAAACACCTGACCCTGAGCGCCCGCGCCGCGTCTTTCCGGTTGAGGATTGGTGAAATGACGGATCACCTCCTGGACTCCGCCGCATCACTTCTCGATGCCGGTGACGCGTGCCGCATCGCCCATATCCGGACGGCCCGTTGGATCAGCCATCCTGTTGCAAGTCGCGCCCATAACGCCATGCGTCTGCTACTCGATCGGCCAGTAACTTTGCGCCCCAGAGGGCTCTTGCTGACGGGCCCTTATCACAATGGCAAGACGATGATCGCCGAACGCTTCGCGATTGAACATTTGCGTCAGTCAGAACGTCAAAGGATCTGGGTGATCCAGACCCGAGAAGGTGCCGGACTGTCTCACTTCTATGCCAGCATTCTTGCCGGGTTGCGCGCGCCTCAGGCCTCTGGTTGGCGAAGCCTGTCGCGCGCGGGCGAGCAGGTGGATCATTTGCTGGACAGCTTGAAACCCCGCCTGCTCATCTTCGATGAGTTTCACAGCGCCCTTCGAGGGCGCCGACAGGACGTGAAATCTATCTTTTCGTTCCTGCGCCGCATCGCAAGTGTCCACGATATCTCGCCCGTACTGGTCGGCGAGGTTGCGGTCTATGACGCGGTACACGACACCGAGGAGATGGGATCGCGGTTCGATACGATCCCTGTTCCCAGATGGGCGTATGACGAGGATTTCGCGACGCTCCTCGATAGTCTTGAAACCTGCATGCCTCTCGCCCGCGCCTCGGACCTGTCGCGACCGTCACTGGCTGAGATCATCCATGAATTGTCAGAGGGCTTGATCGGAGAGGTCGTCGATATCGTGAGCAACGCGGCTATCACGGCGATAAGGAACGGCGAGGAACACATTTCTGAAGCGACCATCGCCTCGCTTGGTTACACGCCCCTGTCGAAACGCCGAAATGCTCCTTTGCGCCGCGAAATGATGTGACCCAGTCTGCGTCCGAGATCACAGTCACACCTGCGCGCGACTACGGCAATGAGGTGGGGCATGGCTGGCCCGTCGTTGTTGAACCGGCACCCGGAGAGCTGCTGTCGAGCTGGCTGCATCGGCTGGCCATGGCCAATGGAATTCCACCTCAATATTTTGGGCGGGTTCTGGATGTCGCAGGTGGAGATTGGTCTGCGAAGCTTGACCGTGACCTTCCCGGGCGAATCCTCAATTTGCTGGTCGAGCGAACGCGGTTGCCTACCGAGGATATTGATGGCTTGGCTTTGAACCGCGACCCGCTGACCCGGTTGCGCATGCGGCAGACCACAGGATCAGGAGATGCCCGCGCATCGACCGCCCGGGTCAATCGGCTGCAATATTGCCCGGCATGCCTGAAAGAGGATCGCGCACCGTTCTTCCGGCGCGGCTGGACTTTGGCGACGCGCGTTTCCTGCTTTCGGCATGGATGCAGCTTGCGCGACCAATGCCCTGCCTGCGGCGGCGGCATTGCGCCTTCACGACAAAACCGGCTTCTGCGGCAACAATTCTGCGTCTGGTGTGATGCTGATCTCCGAAAACCCACCCTGCCCGCCGAGTATGATGTGCAGCGTCTCGAACGGCTCATCGACGATTTGCTTCGAATGCATGTTGCGGGACATGGACGGCATGGAAAGACATCCCTGCCCGCCATGCTTGGGGCGGCTTGTTTCACGTTCAATGGCCAGCCGACGTCAATTTCGCGCTTGCCGCACCGGGTCCGCTACGTATTGTTCCGCCAGTTGGCCGATGGAATGACGCACCTCCAAAAACGTTCCGTGCATCCTGCAATTGATCTCTGGACCCGCATTGCACGGGCTGCGCCCAAGCATTCCGACTTGGTGGCGTTATTGAGTGCAGAGATCACGTCACAGATCACACCGGGAACAAAGACGCGCTCCAGACATCCTGATTTGGCGGACTTACAACAGGTCATCGTTCGCCTTCATTCAAACCGCCGCACATCATTGGCAACGGCTATGCCTGCGAATTGATGACCCCTGCATCCTCCATCTGCTCCCGATCGGGCAGGTCCTGCAGCGACTCCAGATCGAACGCGACCAGGAACTGCTCCGTCGTCACATAGGTATAGGGTGCCCCGCGCCGCGGCGACCGTGGCCCGGTGACGATCAATCCACGCGCATGCAATCTTCCGATCAGATCTCGGCTGATCTCTTTGCCGAAGATGTCTTTCAGGCCGTCCCGTGTGATCGGCTGGTGGTAGGCGATGGCGGCCAGGACAGCGACATCGTATTCGCGCAGATCGAGATCCTGATCGCCGACATCTGCGGCCGTCCTGATCACCGCCGCATAGGCCGGTCTCGTCCGCAGCATCCAGCCGCCGGCCACCTGCGCCACTTCGAAGGATCGTCCTTCGAGATCGGCGACCAGGTCTTCGACCAACAGATCGACCGAAGCCCCCTGCCCCACCACGCGCGCGAGGTCCTCGCGCGGCACCGGCGATGCGCTGGCGAAGAGAACGGCTTCAATCCGCCGCATCCATTCGCGCCAGCGCAATTCGGTTGGCAGATCGTCCAATTCCCGGTCGAGGTCGGTTTCGGCGTGATCTTTGACCATGCCTAGATCCCGTAAAGGCGGAAGGTGTCACGCCCGGTGAGCTCTCGGGCGACCCCTAACGCCACCAGCCGGTCGCAAAAGCGGCGCGCTGCCCGGTCGGACCGCAGTGAGGTAAGCGCGGTAGGGGCAATGGCATCCCGTGCCAGAAAATGGGCCACTGCCTTGTCAGAACCCCTGGCTCGCAGTTTCGGTGCGGCCTCTTTGAGCCGTGCAGCGCGTCGTTTCAGATCGATGGCCTGGTGCGTTGTCTCAACTGCTGCCTTCCCAATTGCCTGATGACAGGTCAACCGCAACTCCTCGCCGGTTTTTCGAAGATCACCGCGCTTGAGGCCGAGTGCCAGAAGCGGCAGGACATGGCTCCACCCGAGCGCCTGCGCCAAAGTTGCATCCGCAAGAAGCAGTGCGGCGGCGAAGTCGCGGGGTCGATCTCCAAGAACGGCCTCCAGGACGGTGGCCGCTTGAGTCACCGGAGCCGCCTTCACCACTTCGAGCCAGGTTGCGATCTGTTCCGGTTCCAAAGTCGGCAGCGCCCGGTTCAATGCCTTGGCCGCCACCGGCCGTTCCACCGCGCGCCGCCAAGAAAGATAACTCTCGCCCGCTGGCCCCGGGCTGTCACCCGGCTGCAGAAACGCCAACGCATCCCGCAAGTCTGCCACCCTTTCCGGCCGCCCCGAATGTACCACACAAGCCTCCGCCGCGCGCAGCGCCAAACTTTCCCGCAACAAGGCTTGGGGGACGTCATCGCGCCCGATCACCAGATGCAGATGCGCGAGCGCCGCGCCCGACAAAAACGCCACATCTTCATGGGTTTCGGGGCGTGCGGAAGTGACCCAGGGCGGCATCCGAGGTAAGATATCAGGGTCGTCAATGAAGGTCGCTCGAGCATATGCCATGCCACAACACTATCCGATGGCGGCGCTTTGTTCTACCACATACTGTGCTAACCGCCCCGCTTTGCCGTATCCAGTTTTGTCCAATAAGTTTGCCTTATCGGACATTGAAGAATATGCTCAGCGGCATGTCGGTGTCGTTTTAGTTTCATGGGTGGATTCGGCCGAAATCGCCTCTCTCGTCGAGGAAATTTCCATTTAATCGGTGGA
>NZ_JAIMIC010000014.1 GCF_019966545.1 Heliomarina baculiformis
CTTGTCATCTACCCGGGGATTCCCGTGTGACTTGGGAAAGAAGGGAGCCAGACGGGCCATCTGCGCGTCGGTCAGCCAGAAAAGGTCGCTCATATCACTGCTCCATTTTCCGAGCGGTGAATCATGCTGTGCGCGCGAAATCAATGCATCCTGACGCTAGTCGTAGCCTGTGCAACCTGGGGAAGCGTTTTGAGGTGGGCAAAGAGCATCTCGACCTTTTGGTGGAGCCGCATTGAGATCGCATTTGTTTCGTCTTTGCGATGTCGCGGGCAACATGACCGGCGTCTTCGTGCTCTTCGCGCGTAATTTTGCGGGCATCGGCTTATGGGCAGCATTTCATTTTCGATGGGCAGGCTTGGCAGATGTGCTTCAACGCCTGATATTTGGCGAAAGCTTTGCCAGGCGGATCACGGTTCGGGGCCGAGTAGTTGCGCCGAAACTGCTTGAGTGGCTCGCCTTCAGGGCAGATGTACTGTTTGTTCTCAGGGGCCTAATTAAACTCAGTGCGGCTCCATGTGCCATCTGTACGGCCTGCTTTGTCCAGCACAGGAATGCGGGGATTGATTCCACGAGCAACCAGCCATCCCAGCATCGGCCCTGTCCCATAGGCGCTGCCTGCAATAAGCCTCTCTGGGTCAATATCATGACGCTCTTTTTAGATCCGACCCAGCATGGAACGCACAGAGACTTTGATACACAACGATGGCAATCCTACGCGAGTGAAAAAGGCAACTTGACCCAGAACTCGCTACCTACGGCAGCGACGATAGATGTCGCAGCGCGTCGCATCCAAGCGAAAATAAGTTGGCGGGCTTTTTTTGGCGGGTACGTTAAAGGCCCAGTCAATTTAATCAATATTTTCAAGAATTAGTGGCGGACCGAGGAGGATTCGAACCCCCGACCCCTTGATTCGTAGTCAAGTACTCTATCCAGCTGAGCTATCGGTCCACTGAGGGCGGGATGTAGACAAGGCGCGGGGGGTTTGCAACCCCCGATTTGAAGTTAAATGATGTCTTGCCCTTTGGGCAGCCGGATCTCGAAGCTTGTGCCTTCATCCGTCGATGTGACCAGCCGCAACGCGCCGCCGTGACCGCGCACCAGTTCGGATGCGATGGCAAGGCCCAATCCGGACCCGCCCTTGCGTGCACCACCCTGAAAAGGCTGGAAAAGATGTTCGCGGGCTTTGGCGGGTAGCCCGGGACCGGTGTCGGAAACGGTGATATACCATGCCTCTTCGGTATCCCGCGCCGAGATTGTCACGACGCCGCTGCGGCGAGCGGAGATCAACGCCTGATGCGCGTTGCGTACGAGATTCAGAATCACCCTGAACAACTGCTCGGGATCGGCACGCAGCATCATGTCGCCCGGCACATCCCGTGTCAGGGTGCTGCCGCTGTCTTCGACGGCGATGCTTTCGCTGGCGATCACGTCATCCACGACCGACCCCAGACGCACCATTGACAAGGTCGGCCCGGGCTCTTCGGCCCGGCCGAAAGCCAGCGTACTTTCGCAGAGCGAAATCGCCCGGGCAATCGAATTCACGAGCTTGGGCGCCATGCGACGCACAAGCGGATCCTCGCTGGTCTCGATCCGGTCGGTGAAGAGCTGTGCCGAAGCGAGGATATTGCGCAGGTCATGGCTCACGCGGGCGACGGCGCCACCCAGTTGCGCAAGCCGTTCCTTTTGCCGCAGCGCATGGGTCAATTCGGTCTGGAGACCGTAAAGCGCCTCTTCGGCTTCGCGCAATTCCCGGATACCTGCGCCGGGCTCGATGATCCCCCGCGAATCTTCGGGGTCCGCCGCATAGCGTTTCATATTGCCGATCACGCGCTTGATCGGCTTGACCAGCAACATGCGCACCGCAAGGAACAGCAGTATCGCGGCAATCAGCGAGATGATGACAGAGAGGGTCAGAACGCGAATGCCGTAATCGATCATGCCCTGCCGCAAGGGGCCGGATTCCATCGTTATTTCAATAAGAAGCCCGGCATCGCGGACCGGTGCGCCGATAACCCGAATGATCTGGTTCCCCGGTGTCACCAGCCGTTTCAACGCGTCCTTCATCAGGCCCAGCGCGCTGGACTCGCGCATGTCGAAGGTTTCGGAGATTGAATCCGGGATTGGCGAGGACAGCACCAGTTGCCGCATTTCATCCCGCCGGAGAACGACGTTGAACACCTCGGCGTTTTCCAGAAGCTCGGCCTCCAGATCCATGTCGATCATATCGTCGGCCAGCAGCGCCAGCGATGCGATCTGTGCGCGTTCGAGCCGGTCGCTCAGGTAGACTTCGCGGTATCGCGATACCGAAGGCACGAGAATGAAAATCTCGGCCAGCATCACGAACAGCGTGGTCAAAACCAGAATGCGCCCGGACAGCGTGTTCAGCATCAAGCCAGTTCCATCTTCAGGGCAGCCATCTCTGAATAGCCCCAACCACGAGTTTTACCGTTTTGTTATCAAACAGTTTAGGTGAGAAATAGGCCCCGGCGGCACGTTTGCTGATTTCACCGATGATCGGATAGGGCGAAACCATGCCCGCGATCTGCGACATCTTCATCTTGTTCGCCAGAACCAGCGCCCAAAGGTTGATATGCTCGCCAGCCTGTTTTCCGACGATAGAAGCCCCCACCGGGCGCCCCTTGACCACTATCACCTTGATCATCCCTTCTGTTTTGCGCTCGGCCTGGGCACGGTCATTTTCGGCGTATGAAAACCGTACACATTCTGTCTGATCTCCGTACATCGCGCGTGCACCCTCTTCGGTAAGGCCAATCTGCGCCAGTTCCGGGTCGCAATAGGTCACCTGCGGGATGTGATCGGTCTTGACCTTGGACGGCAGCGCAAAGAGCAGCGACCGGATCACGACTCCGGCGTGATAACCCGCCACATGGGTGAATTGCATACCTCCCGCCACGTCGCCGATAGCATAGACGCGGCGGTTCGTGGCGCGCAGGCCGTCATCGGTGCGGATGCCCTTGTCGGTCGTCTCGACTCCGGCCGCCCCGAGGTTCAGCTTTTCCGTGTTCGAAACGCGCCCCACTGCGACCAGCAGGTGTGAGCCGGTGAACGCCCGGCCGTCTTCGCAGCTGACCTGAATGCCCTCGTCGACCTGCTGAACAGAGGAGACCTTGGCCTCTTCGACGATATCTACGCCTTCCTCGGTGAGCGCATCTGTGACGTAACGCACCAGTTCCGGGTCTCCCCTCCCCAGCACCTTGCTGCCTTCGATCACCGTGACCCGTGCGCCCAGACGGCGATGCGCCTGCGCCATTTCCATTCCGATCGGGCCGCCGCCGATGATCAGCAGATGTTCCGGCTTTTCGCGCAAATCGAACAGCGTCTCGTTCGTCAGGTAGTCGACACTGTCCAGGCCTTTGATCGGCGGCACCATCGGGCGCGAGCCGGTGGCGATGACGATGCGTCTGGCTGAAATGATCGTATCCCCGGCCTGCACCTCGGTTTCCGAGATGAAATGGCCGAATTCGCGGGTGACCTTTACGCCCAGCCCCTCGAACCGCTCTTCGCTGTCGACAGGCGCGATGGTGTCGATCACCCCGGCGACATGTTCCATGACAGCTTTGTAGTCGACATCGGGTTTTACGTTGGCCACACCGAAGGGAGCCGAATGCGCTTGCTGATGGGCGACCTTGGCGCTGGCAATCAGGGCTTTGGACGGGACGCAGCCATAGTTCAGACAATCGCCGCCCATCTTGTGGCCTTCAAGCAGGACCACTTTGGCCCCCATCTGCACCGCACCGGATGCAACCGAAAGCCCGGCGGAACCGGCACCGATCACGAGGATATCCGTCTTGATCCGTTCCATTTTCAAACCCCTTTGCCGCCCCTAAATGCCTTGATCACCATTGGCAGCGCCGCAAGGGCGCAAAGACCAAGGATCGGACCGATGATCCGCGGCTCCCACAACAGGGAAAGATCGGGTGTCTCCCCTCGGTCGAAAACCGCGCCAAGGCCGCCGCCAATGGAGGTGAAGACCAGCGCGCCGGGGATGATGCCCAGCGCAGTAGTCCAGAAGAAATTCGCGAACCGCACCCCGACCAGCGCTGGCAGCAGATTGGCCACGAAAAAGGGAACGGCAGGCACCAGCCGCAACAAGAGCATCACACTGATCTCGTTTTCGCGCAGCCCTTTGCGCAACCGGTGCAGCCGCCCTTCGGAGGCGTCGATCTTGGCGCTCAGCGCCGCACCCAGACCCCAGCGCGCGGCAAGAAATATGACCGACGCCCCTATGGTGGCGGATAGGACGTTCAGCGCCGTGCCCAGCGGCAGTCCGAACAAAAAGCCACCCGTCACCGATGCAACCGCCGCACCGGGCAGGGAAAAGGAAACGATGGTCACGTAGATCGCCACGAAAACCGCACCCAGAAGCAGCGGATTGTCGCGCTGGAACTGCAGCAGCGATTCCCGGTTGTCGCGCAGGGTCTCGAAACTCAGGTAATCGCGCAGGGTAAAGGCACCGATCAGCGCGACCGCGGCGATGATGGCGATGGGTATGTACCGCCGCCACCCCGGAGACTGCATCGATTCTGCCATTGATCTGCCCTTGCCTCGCTTCTGTCCGCCCGGATTCTTCATGCTGCAATCGCCGGGGCTGGAACAGGGGATTGACGTTTCTTTGATCAAATATGGGTTTGCGAAGCGAAATTTCCCGAATAACTTGAGGAATAAGGGGAATTGTCGCCTCTGAAACGGCGAAATGTTTCACGCGCTGTCGATTTCTCTGCCGAAGGGTTTGACTTGCCGTGAAACCCACAGTAGAGACCGGGCTTCTTATACCCGGGGTCCGGCGAATCCGCGCCACATCCCGCCCGAAACTGGAGAGAGCGCCATGAAACGCACCTTTCAACCTTCTAATCTTGTCCGCAAGCGGCGGCACGGCTTTCGTGCGCGCATGGCTACCAAAGCCGGTCGCAAGATCCTGAACGCACGTCGCGCCCGCGGCCGCAAGGAACTGAGCGCGTAAACAACGCGCCTCGGGAACGGATTGACGTGGCACCGCCGGAGGTTTTCCGCGCTGGACCAACCAGCACAGGGAAACGGCCTCCGGCGGTGCCTCTTTTATTGTCCGGAACCCGGCACGCTCACCGTCTGAATGCGGATTCTGTCCGCATACAGGGGGCTGTGCGATGAGTTCCGGACTTGCCATCCTCAAGAAACGGACCGACTTCCTCGCCGCCGCCCGTGCGCGGCGTCAGGGGACGTCCTCGATGATGGTACAGGCCCGCAAGCGGCCCGAGGATGACGACGGCATTCGTGTCGGGTTCACCTGCTCCAAGAAGGTCGGCAATGCCGTGGCCCGCAACCGTGCCAAGCGCCGGTTGCGCGAAGCGGCGCGGCTGGTCCTGCCAGATGCGGGACAAAGTGGTTGGGATTACGTGCTGATCGGACGGGCCGGTGCAACGGCCGAACGCGATTTCACCGATCTTCAGAACGACCTGCGCTATGCGCTGCGCAAGCTGCATGCCCGCCCATGACCCCGCTTGGCCATATCGTCGCCCTGCCCGTACGAGCCTATCGGCTGATATTCTCGCCCTGGGTCGGCTACAATTGCCGCTACCAGCCGACTTGCTCGGCCTATGCGCTGGAAGCGATTGAAAAGCATGGCGGGCTGAAAGGTGGCTGGCTTGCTCTGCGCCGGATCGGACGCTGTCACCCTCTGGGCGGGTCCGGCATCGATAACGTGCCCTGACAATCATCACGCGCCCTTGCCCGGACCGGGGCGCTCGACTAAAGCTCGCACATGCTGGACGATAACGACGATATACATCCACTTTTTACCGGGGCGCCGTCGAGCACCGCGTTCAAAAAGCTGCGCAAACGCATCGTGCGGCAGGCGCGCGAAGCCATCGAACAATATGGCATGATCGAACGGGGCGCGCGCTGGCTCGTCTGCCTCTCCGGCGGCAAAGACAGCTACACCCTGCTTGCCGTCCTGCATGAACTGCAATGGCGCGGGTTGCTGCCGGTCGACATCCTCGCCTGCAATCTAGATCAGGGTCAGCCGGGTTTTCCGGCAACCGTGCTGCCCGAATTCCTCGAAAAAATGGGCGTCCCCCATCGGATCGAATATCAGGACACCTATTCGATCGTGATGGACAAGATCCCGCAGGGCCGGACCTTTTGCGCGCTCTGCTCGCGGCTGCGGCGCGGCAATCTCTACCGGATCGCACGCGAGGAAGGCTGCTCTGCCGTGGTGCTTGGCCATCATCGAGACGACATCCTCGAAACCTTCTTCATGAACCTGTTCCACGGCGGACGTCTTGCGACCATGCCGCCCAAGCTCTTGAACGAAGAGGGTGATCTGTTCGTATATCGCCCCCTCGCCCACGTGGCCGAGGCGGATTGCGAGCGGTTTTCCCGCGATATGAACTATCCGATCATTCCCTGCGATCTCTGTGGCAGCCAGGACGGGCTGCAACGCCAGCAGGTCAAGCAGATCCTCGATACATGGGAAGCCAACAGCCCCGGCCGCCGTCAGGTCATGTTCCGGGCGCTGATGAATGCCCGGCCCTCGCACCTGCTCGACCCGCAGCTTTTCGATTTCGCAGGGCTGATGAGGGATACAGCAAAAATTCCCGACTAATTCGTCGCAAAAATCCCCAAGACGTTAACCGGGCGGTGATCGGGCCTGCCTAGTGTCACTTGGTGCAAGCTGCATCAAGAAGGGTAGGACATGCGAATTCCCGACAGCCTGGTAAAACTGCGGGACTGGATTGCACCGATGATCTCGGGGCCATCGTCGATTGCCTTTCTCCCGGCCATCTCGCTTGCCGCCTTCTGGTTCGGTGGAGAAATCGCGCTCCTTTTGACCGCGCTTGGGCTGCCCCTGCTCTTTGCCGCGACCGGGCTTTATTCCCGGCACGGGATCGGCGGCGCGAGCGGGCGCGACCGCATCACCGAGTTGATCATGCGGGACGGGTTTGAACGAATCGCGGCGGATATCTTCGCAAGAACCGGCGCAACACGGCTCAAATCGGTCTGCATCCTGATAGATATCGACCATTATCGTGATCTCGTCGATCTGCACGGTCAGGCGGCAGCGGATCAGGTAATCGTGCAATGCGGCCAGCGAATCCAAGGGTTTCTGCGGGCCAGCGATACGCTGGCCAGGCTCGGCGACAACCGTTTTGGCGTCTGTACCAGCCCGATCCAGCAGCTTGATCTTGAAACCTGCATCAGCCTGGCGGGACGCATACAGGCCGCGCTTGAAGACCCGATTCAACTGGACGGCATGTCACTCTATCTCTCCTGCTCCATTGGGTTTTGCCAGCGCAGCCGTGCGCCTGGAAAGACTTCCGATGACTGGATCGCCGCAGCCGCGACCGCACTCGCCGACGCCCAGCTGAACGGGCCCTCCGCTATCCGGGCCTTCTCGCTGGAACTGCATCGCCGGGTACGGACCCGGCGCGCGCTGCATGACGAAGCCGCAGATGCCCTCGAAAACGGCCAGATCGTCGCCTGGTATCAACCTCAGGTATCGTCGGACACGGGAAAGGTGACCGGATTCGAGGCACTTGCCCGCTGGAACCACCCTGAACACGGCATGATCCCTCCCAACGAATTCCTGCCGATCCTCGAAGAGGCCGGGTTGGGGGAACGGCTTGGCCAGATCATGTTGCAGCATGCGCTTGGCGCGGTGAAGGCCTGGGACGAGGCCGGGTTCGATGTTCCCATGGTCGGCGTGAACTTTGCCACGGATGAATTGCGCAACCCGACGCTGGTGGATCGCATCAAATGGGAAGTCGACCGGTTCGATCTGACGCCCGAGCGGCTTTGCGTCGAAATACTCGAAACCGTGGTGACCAGTTGCTCTGACGACATGGTCACGCGCAATGTGCTGGGGCTGGGCAAGCTGGGCTGTCACATCGACCTCGACGATTTCGGCACCGGTCATGCCTCGATAGCCTCGATCCGCCGCTTTGCGATCAGCCGGATCAAGATCGACAGATCCTTTGTCCTGCGCGCAGATCTCGACCCGGAACAACAGCGCATGATCGGGGCCATCCTCACCATGGCGGAACGGCTGGGGATCGAAACGCTTGCGGAAGGTGTCGAGACCGCCGGTGAACATGTGATACTGGCACAGCTTGGCTGCGATCACGTACAGGGCTTTGGTATCGCGCGGCCCATGCCGTTTGAAAAAACACTCTCTTGGTTGACTGCTCATCGGGTGACGCTGATCGACACCCCGATCCTGCGCCGCGACACCGGCTAAACGCCGAATAAGACTTCAAGGCAGATTGGCTCAACGTCCGCTGGACTCCCCGCGTTATCTGGTGGGAATCTTCGCCCTCGGCACCCGAACGGGGATGACTGCACCGGTCCGTCACATTGCGAACCACGTTCCACAACGGAACCTGCCACCCCGTCGTCCGACCGGCAGGATTTCGCAAGAATCGCCGTCTCCCTTGTTTTATGCCCTGCAATTGGCCCTCGCGGCCCTATGTCGCCCGGATTCGGCTTGACCTTTCTGGCCGCACTCTGTTGAACCCACCGGTGTCATACATGGACGAAGGTGCCGGTCCCCAATGGACGATCAGAACAAGAATCTAATCCTCGCAACTGTACTTTCCGGGCTGGTGATCCTGGTCTGGCTGTTTTTGTTCCCACCTGAACCGCCGCAGCAGATCCCGAGCGAGACGGAGACCAGCCAGACCGCCGAGACCGGATCGACCGCAAGCGTTCCCGCCACCGCCACGACCGAGCAGGGCACGACGGCGATCGTGGGCGAGACTGAGCAGGCCGTTGCGAACGCCCCGCGCATCGCCATCGACACGCCACGTCTGCGCGGCAGCATCTCTCTGATCGGGGGGCGCATCGACGAGCTGTTCCTCAAGGACTACCATGTCGAGGTCGACCCGGCCTCGCCCATCGTTCAGGTTCTGGCCCCCGCCGGCACACCCAACGCCTATTACGCGCTTTACGGCTGGGCACCCGGTGCCGGGTTGTCTCCGGACGACGTGCCTTCACCCAAGACTGAATGGACCATCGAAAGCGGCGAGACACTGAGCACCGACAGCCCTGTCACGCTGCGCTGGTCCAACGATAACGGGCTGACCTTCCGACGCACCATCGAAGTCGACGAAGATTTCATGTTCACTGTCACCCAGTCGGTCGAAAACGCCTCTGGCGGGACCGTCGGTCTTGCCCCCTATGGCGTGCTGGCCCGTCACGGTGAACCGGCGGACCTGAAGAAATTCTTCATCCTGCACGAAGGCATCGTTCGCATGTCCGACGGCACGCTCGAAGAAGTGACCTACAAGAATATCCCCGATTTCGAGATGAACGCGAACGAAGGCGCGCGCGCCGAAGTCGAGCAGGTTGCCGAGAACGGCTGGATCGGGTTCACCGACCATTACTGGATGTCGACGCTGATCCCCGCCCCCGGCACCGCGTTCAAATCGGTCGCCAAATATGACGAGCGCCGCGATATCTACCAGACCGAGGCCGTGCTGCCGACGCAGACCGTGACCGATGGCGACTCGGCGATTGTCACCACCCAGCTTTTCGCCGGTGCCAAGGAATGGGAAACCATCCGCAAGTACGAAAACCGCGGCGTTGTCGGTTTCATCGACAGCATCGACTGGGGCTGGTTCTTTTTCCTGACCAAGCCGATCTTCTGGCTGCTGCACCATATCCATGAACTGATCGGCAACATGGGCTGGTCGATCATCGGCCTGACATTGATCATCAAGGCGGTCCTGTTCCCGCTGGCCTACAAGTCCTACGTCTCGATGGCGAAGATGAAGGAATTGCAGCCGCAGATGGAAAAGCTGAAGGAAAATGCGGGCGACGACCGGCAAAAGCTTCAGCAGGGCATGATGGAGCTTTACAAGAAGGAAAAGGTGAACCCGGCGGCGGGCTGTCTGCCCATCCTGCTGCAGATCCCGATCTTCTTCTCGCTCTACAAGGTGATCTTTGTCACCATCGAATTGCGCCACGAGCCCTTCTTTGGCCCGTTTCAGGATCTGTCCTCGCCTGACCCGACCTCGATCTTCAACTTCTTTGGCCTGCTGCCCTGGGGTGCACCGGATCCCGGATCGATGATGGCGCTGATCTTTATCGGCATACTGCCGCTCTTGCTGGGGATCTCGATGTTCCTGCAGCAAAAGCTGAACCCGGCGCCGACCGATCCGACGCAGCAGATGATCTTTGCGTGGATGCCTTGGGTGTTCATGTTCATGCTGGGCGGATTTGCGAGCGGGCTGGTGGTGTACTGGATCGCGAACAACACGATCACCTTTACCCAGCAGTACCTGATCATGCGCAGCCA
The DNA here is from genome assembly GCF_019966545.1 of Heliomarina baculiformis. Taxonomy (GTDB): domain Bacteria; phylum Pseudomonadota; class Alphaproteobacteria; order Rhodobacterales; family Rhodobacteraceae; genus Heliomarina; species Heliomarina baculiformis. The sequence continues at coordinate 10,292 of NZ_JAIMIC010000014.1, forward strand.
GGGCTATAAGCCGGACGTTTTCGGCAACATCAAGTCGGGCTTCAAACGCAAACCCAAGGCGGAAAAGAAATGACCGGAACTGTCACCTCGATCTGGCGACACCCGATCAAGAGTCACGGGCGCGAAGAGCTGAGCGAGGTGACATTGGCCGCCGGGATGACCATGCCCGGCGACCGGGTATGGGCCGTTGCCCACGAAAATTCCGAGGCCGACAATACAGCCTGGGCCCGCCCGCAAAGTTTCAGCATCGTGTCCCGCAATCCGGCGCTGATGGCAATTTCGGCGCAGCTGGACGACGCGAATAACAAGGTCACGCTGTTTCACCCCGAGCTGAGCGATCTGAATTTCGATCCTGACACAGAGGCGCAGGCCTTTCTTGACTGGGTTTCGCCGCTGGTGCCAGAGGGGCGCGCCGCACCGGCGCGGATCGTACGTGTCCCGGGACGCGGCATGACCGATACCAAGCTTGCCTCGGTGACCCTGTGCAACATGGCCTCGCACCGTGAGGTGGAAAAGCAGGTCGGTCACGAGCTTTCGATCCTGCGCTGGCGCGGTAATATCTGGTTCGATGGCATCGACGCGTGGGAAGAGCTTGCCTGGGTGGACCGGGATGTACGCATAGGTGAAGCGGTACTGCGGGTACATGAGCGGACCGAAAGATGCCCATCGACCAAATCGAACCCGGATACCGGCAAACACGATGTTGATACGCTGGCCGCGCTGAACGCCTTTGGACATCAGGATTTCAGCGTGCGCGCCGAAGTCATTACCCCAGGTACGATCCGCCCGGGCGACCGGGTGGAGGTTATCTGATGCAACTGCCCTTTCCGCTGGCCGAAGCGCCCGACGATGCCACACTTGAACATGCCCGCAAGCTCTTTGCTGGGCAGTCGGAATTCGTCAAAGGCGTGGTCGCGATGTCAGGCCTGCCGCCTGCGGACCGGCTTGAGGTCTGCTTTGCCGGTCGCTCGAACGTCGGCAAATCCAGCCTGATCAACGCGCTGACCGGCACCAAGGCGCTGGCGCGTGCCTCGAACACGCCGGGACGGACGCAGGAGATCAACTTTTTCACCCAAGGGCCCGAACTCTATCTCGTTGACCTGCCGGGCTATGGCTATGCCAACGCGCCACTGGACAAGGTCGAGAAATGGCAGCGCCTGCTGAAACAGTATCTTTCGGGGCGTCCGACGCTGCGCCGTGCCTTTGTGCTGATCGACACGCGCCACGGGATCAAGGCCGTGGATCAGGAGATCCTTAAGCTGCTCGACAGCTCCGCGGTGACCTTTCAATGCGTGATGACCAAGGCCGACAAGGTCAAGGACAAGGAACGCGACAAGGTTCTGTCTCAGGTCCGCGAGGCGCTATCCAAGCACCCTGCCGCCTACCCGGAGATTGTCATGACCTCGTCCGAAAAGGGCTGGGGCATCCCGACCTTGCGCTCGATCATCGCAACGCTCGAATAGCGCGTTCCGGCCCATTCCCGGCATCGCGCCCGACATGGGCCTTGCGCCGCATGCTGCCTTTTCGGATAACGCGACAAAGGGAGCTAAAATGAGATCTCAGGATATGACCCGCGACTTGGGCAATACAGCCCGGACACTTAGCCAGGCCCTGCCCTATATGCAGCGCTATAACGACGCCACCGTGGTCATCAAGCTGGGTGGCCATGCCATGGGCAGCGACGAGGCGATGGACGAGTTCGCCCGCGACGTGGTGCTGATGCGACAGGTCGGGGTCAATCCGGTGATCGTGCATGGCGGCGGCCCGATGATCAACAAGATGCTCGAGCGGCTTCAGATCAAGTCCGAGTTCAAGAACGGCAAGCGTGTGACCGATGCGGCGACCATGGAAGTGGTCGAGATGGTCCTGAGCGGTATCGTGAATTCGCAGATCGTGCAGGCCATCACCGAACAGGGTGGCCGGGCGGTTGGCGTTTCCGGCAAGGATGGCGGTCTGATCGTCTGCGACCACGAGGACCCGGAGCTTGGGTTGGTTGGCAAACCGACCGAAGTGAACCCGGCCCTGCTGCGCGATTTCGCCGAGAAAGAGATCATTCCGGTGATCGCGCCGCTGGGCATGGGGCGTAACGGCGAGACCTTCAACATCAACGGCGACACCGCCGCCGGTGCGATTGCCGCCGCGCTCAAGGCGGACCGGCTGCTGCTGTTGACCGATGTGGCCGGTGTCAAGAATGCCGCCGGAGAGGTCATGACCGAGCTCAAGGCCCACCACATCCGCGAAATGACCGAGGATGGCACGATTGCCGGTGGGATGATCCCCAAGACGGAAACCGCGCTGGACGCGATTGACGGTGGTGTGCGCGCTGTTGTCATCCTTGACGGTCGTGCGCCCAATGCCTGCCTGCTCGAGTTGTTCACCGAGCACGGCGCCGGATCGCTGATCCGACCGGACTAAGTGAGCCGTCAGCCGGAATACGATGAGATTTCAGCTCTGGCCGAGGCGGCCGGGCTGATCGTGATGGGTGCGCTGGAAGAGGAGGGCCGCAGCCTGATCCTGCTTGGCGCCGGTCCGGGGTTCTGGGACGTGTTCAGCACGGCGCCCGAGGCAAAAGACGGCGGAGCGGATCCGGTGGATCGCTGGTCAGAGCGCGTTGTCGGCGAGCTTGCGGCCCGGCTGGACGCCGAAGCGATCTTTCCCTTTGGAGGTCCGCCCTATGCGCCGTTCATCCGCTGGGCGGTCGATTCCGGGCGCGCCTGGCAGAGCCCGGTGGGGATGCTTGTTCATGACCGGGTGGGGATGATGATTTCCTATCGTGGAGCGCTGCATCTGCCCTGTTCGATCCCCCTGCCCGCGCCGGTGTCCGACAACCCCTGCCTTTCCTGTGAATCACGTCCTTGTGTATCGGCCTGTCCCGTTGGCGCGCTGAGTGATATGCACGGATATCGTCTGGATGCCTGCCACGCCTATCTGGATACCAGGCCAGGGCGGCAATTCTGCATGACACGCGGCTGCGCCGTGCGGCTGGCTTGCCCGGTCAGCGCCGGGGCCGGACGCAAGGCGGCGCAATCCGCCCTTCATATGGAGGCTTTTCACCGCCGATGACCAAGACCCTGATCCTGATGCGCCACGCCAAGTCAAGCTGGGCCACACCGGACATGGATGACCACAAGCGCCCGCTGAACGACCGTGGCGTGATCTCGGCCCGGCTGCTGGGCGACTGGCTGCGGGCGAACGACTACCTGCCGGATGAAATCCTGTGTTCCTCGGCGGTGCGGACGCAGCAGACCTGTGACGGGCTGAACCTCGAAATCGCGCCGCGGGTGATGGACTCGCTATACCATGCCGGGATCGAGACCATGCTGTCGTCTCTGCGCAAGGCCAAGGGCGATACGGTGCTGATGATCGGGCACAACCCGGGGATTGCCGGTTTTGCCGAAATGATCCTGTCAGATCCGGTGGATCACCCCCGGTTCGACGACTACCCCACCGGCGCGACGCTGGTTGCCGATTTCCCGGATGACTTCTGGGCCTCGGTGACCTTTGGCAGTGGCGAAGCGGTGGATTTCACCGTGCCGCGCGAGTTGATGGGCGAGACGGGCTGAAGCGGCGGCCGGGGGCGCTGCCCCCGTCGGCCGATGGCCGACTCCCCCGGAGTATTTTCTGCAAGAGGAAAAGGGCGGCGCTTTGCGGGCGTTTGGGGTTGTGCGCCCGGGTGTGCGAAACGCAAAACGCCCCGACGCGGTGCCGGGGCGTTAGGAGTTAGAGGGCTCAGAGCTCAGTGGCCGAGAATCTGGCTCAGGAAGAGCTGGGTCCGCGGACTTTGCGGGTTCTTGAAGAACTCTTCCGGTTCGTTCTGTTCGACGATCTGCCCTTGGTCCATGAAGATCACCCGGTTGGCGACCTGCCGTGCGAAGCCCATTTCATGGGTCACGCAGAGCATGGTCATGCCCTCTTCGGCGAGCTCGATCATCGTGTCGAGCACTTCCTTGATCATCTCCGGGTCGAGCGCGGAGGTGGGTTCGTCGAAGAGCATGATACGCGGGCGCATGCAGAGCGAACGGGCGATCGCCACGCGCTGCTGCTGACCGCCCGAGAGCATGCCGGGGTATTTATGCGCCTGATCCGGGATCTTGACCTTTTCGAGGAAGTGCATCGCTGTCGCTTCCGCCTCTTTCCGGGGCGTCTTGCGCACCCAGATTGGGGCCAGCGTGCAGTTTTCGAGAATGGTCAGATGCGGGAAGAGGTTGAAGTGCTGGAAGCACATGCCCACCTCGGAGCGGATCTTGTCGATGTTCTTGAGATCCGAGGACAAGAGCGTACCATCGACCGTGATCGAGCCTTTCTGGTGTTCCTCGAGCGCGTTGATGCAACGGATGAGGGTCGATTTCCCCGAGCCCGAAGGCCCGCAGATCACGATGCGCTCGCCCCGGTAGACGGTCAGGTCGATGTCGCGCAGCACGTGGAAAGCCCCATACCACTTGTTCATCTTCTGGATCGAGATCGCGACCTCGTCGGAGACCTCCATCTTGGGGGTCTCGATTTTCTGGGTTTCAGCGGTGTCAGCCATGAGGGGACTCCTTAGCGATGATCTGTCGCGAGACGGCGTTCAAGCCACTGCGAATATTGAGAGATGCCGTAGCAGACGACGAAGAACAGCAGGGCTGCAAAGCCGAGGAGTTCCCAGTAGACGCCGTTCCATTCGGTCGAGGCGAGGATCGGGCCGCGTATCATGCCGACGAGGTCGAACATGGAGATCACCGAGACCAGTGTCGTGTCCTTGAACAGGCCCACGGCGATGTTGACGATACCGGGGATCGAGATCTTGAGCGCCTGCGGCAGGATAATCAGCCGCATGGCCTGGGCATATTCCAGACCAAGACTGTCGGCCGCCTCGTACTGACCCTTGGGCAGGGCGGCGAGGCCACCCCGGATCACCTCGGCGATATAGGCGGAGGAAAACATGGTGATCATGATCACCACCCGGAGGAACAGGTCGACATTGGCTTCGGGCGGGAAGAAATAGGCCAGCATCACCGAGGCCACGAAGAGCAGCGTGATCAGCGGCACGCCGCGGATGAACTCGATGAAGATGACGCAGATTCCCTTGATCAGCGGCATCGAACTCTGCCGGCCCAGCGCGAGGGCGATCCCGAGGGGGATCGACAGGGACACGCAGGTCACGCCCAGCATCAGGTTCAGCATGAAGCCGCCCAGATCGCGCGAAGGTACGGCCGCCAGCATCGGGTTGGCAGGAGCAAGCGCCTCCGTGATGAAACCGCCGATATACCAGACGATCAGCGCGGCGACGATGCCGCCGAAGAACCCGGTTGCAAAGCTTTGCGTAACGAAACGGCTGTAGACGAGATAGCCGCCGACCACGCCAAGGAGGGCCACGATGGGAACAAGGATGCTGCCGCCCCAGATCAGCCAGAAGGCGATGAACGGGTAGAGCGCGGTGAAGATCAGCAGCTTGCGCGGCAGATCGAAGAACAGCACCGGTGCTGCGGCGACGAAAAGCATTACCAGGGCCAGCGTTGGCCGCCAGTACAGCTCGCTTGGATATTTGAACCCGAAGAGGAGCTGGTTCCAGCGTTCGGACAGCACCGAGAAACAGGCGCCTGTTTCGCCGGCCAGAACCTCGCGGCATTCCGACAGCGAGGAGGTGGTCCAGACACCACCCAGAATCCACGGCAAGGTTGCGGACAGGATAAGGTAGATGACGAACAGCGCGGCGATGGTCAGCAGCGCATTGGCCCATGTGGCAAAGAGGTTTTCACGCAGCCATTTGACCGGGCCGGTTTCATTGGCCGGCGCGGGAGCGGCGGGAATTGCCGTGTCGCGGACGAAGGCAACGGACTGTGCATGTGTATCGGACATCTCAGCGCTCCTTCAGCTTAATGGTGTTGTTGTAAACGTTCATCCCTGCCGAGATCAGCAGCGAGATGACGAGGTAGAACAGCATCAGCAACAGCACGCATTCAATGGCGCGTCCGGTCTGGTTCAGGGTGATCCCGCCCAGCGTTGCCGTGATGTCGGCATAGCCCACCGCGATGGCGAGGGACGAGTTCTTGGTGATGTTGAGATATTGCGAGATCAGCGGCGGGATGATCACCCGAAGCGCCTGCGGCAGCACCACGAGGCTCATCACGCGGCGCGGACGGATGCCAAGCGCCGAAGCGGCTTCGGTCTGACCTTTGGAGACCGACAGGATACCCGCGCGGACGTTTTCCGCGATGAAGGCGCCGGTATAGATCGACAGCGCGAACCAGAGGGCGATCAGCGGACCACCGACCTTGAGGCCACCGCCAAAGTTGAAGCCTTTGAGGACGGGCACATCCCATGACAGCCCAAGCAGAAGGCAAAGCAGGATGATCGGCACGAACCAGATGGCGAGATTGATCCAGAGCGTCTTGGGTCGGACGCCGGTCTTTTCCTGAATGTTGTTCGCACGATGCGTCACGGCGCGGGTCGCAAAGAAGGACCCGACCAGAACTGCGATCGCCAGCAGCCAGTTGAAGATACTGCCTTCCTCGCCGCCGATGCCGTGCGTGAAATAGGGTCCGGGCACATAAACGCCACGGTTGGTGAAAGCGAAAAGATTGAACAGCATCGAACTGTCGGGATCGTCGCCGCGGAAAGCGCTGGGGCTGGGCATGACCGCCGTCATGATCGTGAAGATGATGATGATCCAGATCAGTACCGGGATGTTCCGGAAGACCTCGACATAGACTGCCATCAGCTTGCGCACGAGCCAGTTGTTGGAGAGGCGCAGCACACCGGCGAGGACGCCGAACACCGTCGCCGTCACACAGGCGAGGAAGGCGACCAGCAACGTGTTGAGAATGCCGACCATGGCGGCACGGAAGTTGCTGGACTGGCTGTCATACTCGATCAGTGTCTGGTTGATGTCATAGCCTGCAGGGCTGCCCAGAAACTCGAACGAGATGTTCAGACCGGCTTCGCGCAGGTTGAAGGCGAGGTTGCGGTAGAGATAGGCCAATGCGAGTGCAAGCACGAGCGCCGCGATGACCTGCAGGGTCATCGACCGATAGCGAGTATCGTACAAGAGCATAGATAGCCGGAATTCGCCCTTGGGAGGGTCAGTAATTGTCGTCATGTGACGTCCCTGTCTGGCTCTGCGATCTTTTCTGCCGGCCAGGTATATCCCGGCTCAATGAAGATCGTGTTTTGTTTATCTTCTTGGTCTTATTGCGAAAAAGGCGCAGGTGTTATCCTGCGCCTTTCCCGAAGAGTTCTTAGCGGAAGGGCGGCGAGTAGAGCAGGCCGCCATCGGTCCACTGAGCGTTCAGGCCGCGGGCCAGACCGATCGGAGTGGTTTCACCGATGTTCTTCGCGAAGATTTCGCCGTAGTTGCCGTTTGCCATGATCGCGCGCTTGGCCCATTCGAGGTCAAGGCCGAGCATCTCGCCAAGGGTACCCTCGGTGCCGAGCAGACGGTTGATTTCCGGGTTGTCGGTGCCGCTTGCCAGCTCACCGATGTTGGCCGAGGAAACACCGTATTCTTCAGCGGCGATCAGCGCGTTCAGGGTCCAGCGAACGATATCACCCCATTCGTTGTCGCCGTGGCGGACAAGCGGGCCGAGCGGCTCTTTGGAGATGATTTCCGGCAGCAGGACGTGCGCAGTCGGATCTTCGAAGGTGGCGCGGGTTGCGGCCAGACCGGATGCGTCCGTGGTGTAAACGTCGCAGGCACCGGCAAGGTACTGCTGCTGCGCTTCGGCGTTGGTTTCGATCGGAACCGGCTCGTAGCTGATGTTGTTGGCGCGGAAGAAGTCCGCGAGGTTCAGCTCGGTGGTGGTACCGGTCTGGATGCAAACGGTGGCGCCGTCGAGATCCTTGGCCGAGGACACGCCCAGCTCTTTCGGGATCATGAAGCCCTGACCGTCGTAGTAGTTCACGCCGACGAATTCGAACTTGAGGTCGACATCGCGCGAGAAGGTCCAGGTGGTGTTACGCGCCAGCATGTCGATCTCGCCGGAAGCAAGAGCGGTGAAGCGTGTCTTGCCGGTGGTCGGAACGAATTCGACGGCGGAAGCGTCACCCAGAACGGCAGCGGCGACGGCACGGCAGACGGCAACGTCAAAACCGTTCCACTCACCATTGGCGTCAGGCGCCGCAAAGCCAACGAGACCGGTCGTCACGCCGCAGTTCAGCTTACCGCGCGCCTTGACGTCTTCCAGCGTCGTTGCGGCCGCTGCACCTGCTGCCAGGCCGGCAACGGTTAGCGCGCCTAAGAATACGGATTTCTTCATTTTTACCTCTTCCTGATTTTTCCGCCTCGTAGCGGGCGACTAGTTGGCATTTTATATGCCGAACGAAATATCTAAGGGCGTTCACTCCCCCCTTAGTGCGCCCAAGTTTGGGCGGATTCATCAACAAACGTCAAGGGACTGATCAAACAAAACGATTTCACGAGCCCGGCAAAATCACCTGTTTGTGCAGGAGTTACGGCCCCGATCACACCTGTCCTTACGTCACCCGCGCGTGGCTCACTCTTCGTCGGGACGCGACAAATCGTAGAATCGTTTGGCGTGAACAAAGGCCTGATGCTTGATCTCAGCCATCTCGGCGGCCTCGTCATCCGCGCCCCATTGTTCCTCTTGCCAGAGCTCGTCCAGACGCGACAAGTTCCAGAGTTCGTCGATTCCGCGCTCATTTCGCGCCGCCGCAAAACCGATCACCAGCGAGCCGGAGAGGCTGACAAGATCGTGAAACCCGGTCAGTTCGAAATGGGACATTTCATGCACAAGGGCGGACAGGCGAGCCATGGCCGCTTCATCCTGCGGGGCGTGCATGACGCCAACGCGCGGCTTGAGTCGTACGCCTAAATTTTCAGCAACCCAGTCGAGCAATGGATCCCAAGCAGCGCTTTCCCGAGCGACCAACTCGTCGGGCGCGTCCGCGCGATAACAAAGCAGATCGCTGTCGCCGTAGCCCGTTAGCATATCTGCGACCTCGGCCTTTTGCGGTGCGACCTTGTCGAGCGCCGAATTCGCGGACCGTGTAAAGGGCATGGAAAGCGGGTTGATCACGCCTTCCTGTTCGTCCCATTCCCGGGCGATTTCCGCCGCCATGTCTGCACCGGGAACAACCAATAACGTCTTGTTCGGCGTTTTCACCGAACGACCGTCAAGGAGAACCGTGTACCCGCCCTCGGCCTCGGCAACCTCCGCTGCCTTCCAGAACCGGCGTGCTTTCCATTCGCTCATGCGGTAACCTTCCAGATCTGTTCGAGCACCCCCGGCAAACCGGCGAAATCGTCCAGCACATGCGGCGTCGCCTTGGAAAGCTCTCCGGGTGCGTGATAGCCCCAGCCGACACCGATCCCGGTGACACCGGCATTGCGGGCCATTTCCATGTCATAACTCGTATCGCCGATCATTACGGCATCCCCGGCCTCGCAGCCGGACTCGGCCAGCGCGGTCAGGATCATAGACGGATGCGGTTTGGACGGGTGGTCATCCGCCACCTGCGTCGTCACGAAATGTTTTGCCAACCCGTGATCGTCGAGTAACGCGGTAAGACCCCGCCGCGATTTGCCAGTGGCGATACCCAGCAACACGTCATCGCGAGCGGCAAGTCTTTCAATCACCTCGAGCGCACCGGGATAAAGCGGCGAGCCCGCCGCCGCGCCGGTCTGCGCGCGGTGCGTTGAATAGGCGTTGCGATAACCTGCGACAAGCGCATCGCGCTCTTCCAGCGGGCGCTCGGGCACCAGCCGGAACATGGCCTGATCCAGCGACAGGCCAACAATCGACAGGATCGCGGCCCGGTCCGGCGCGGGCATGTCGAGGCTGGCGAATGCCGCCGTCATCGCGCCAAGGATCGTGGCCTGGCTGTCGACCAGCGTGCCGTCCACATCGAAAATGACCAGTTTCACCATTGCTCCCACGCTTCGTCGTCAAACGGGTCTTCTGGCACTTCGCGGGTGTCCCACTGGAACGTGTCCCATGTATGCTGCATGTGATCGGGCAGAGGCGCGGTGATATGCAGCTTTGCCTTGGAGACGGGATGTTCAATCGTCAGCGAGCGTGCATGCAGGTGGAGTTTTTTGGAAATGTCACCGCCCAGCTGCGCGCCCCAGCCATCGCCAAGGTTTTCCTGCGCCGAGCCACCATATTTGCCATCCCCAATGATCGGGTGGCCCAGCTCGGCCATATGCGCGCGCAACTGGTGGGTCCGCCCCGTGATCGGCGTTAGGGCCATCCAGGCGGCCCGTTTCGCCGCCGCTTCGAGCACCATGTATTCGCTGACCGCGCGTTTTGCGCCCGGCGTGTCGTCGATGTCGCGGGGATGGACGTTGACCATCTTCTCCCCCTCGCCTTTCGTCCCGTGGCCCGGCGCCTTGACCAGACCAGTCTTGATCGTTCCGGCCTTGGGATGCGGCACGCCCCCCACCACGGCCCAGTAGATCTTGCGCGTTTCGCGATGCCGGAAGCTGGCGGTCAGATCCGCCGCGACCGAACGGGTCCGCGCCAGCAGCAGAACGCCCGAAGTATCCTTGTCGATCCGGTGTACAAGACGCGGTTTCTCATCGAGGTCAAACATCAGCGCCTCGGCCAGCCCGTCCACGTGACGCGTCTGGCCCGATCCACCCTGCACGGCCAGACCGGGCGGCTTGTTCAGCGCCATTACGTGATCGTCGCGATAGATCACGCAAGACCGGATCATCTTGGCATCCGCCTCGGAAACTCGGGTCGGCGCTGGGGCCGGACGGTTGTCGCTGTCGGGCAGCGGCGGGATGCGTACCTGCTGGCCGGGCATCAACCGCGTTGCGCCCTTGACCCGCCCGCCATCGACGCGAAGCTCGCCCTTCCGGCACATCTTTTCGATGCGCCCCTGGCTGACATGGGGGAACATGCGGCGCAGCCAGCGGTCAAGCCGCTGATCGCCGTCATCATCCGCTACCGTGATCATCTGTACGCCGCTCATGCCCAGAGCCCTTTCGTCAGAAACATCCCAAACGCCAGTGCACCGATCGAAACGGCCACCGACAACAGTACATATAGGGCGGCCAAACCGGTTTCGCCCCGTTCGAACAAGGTAATTGTTTCAAGGGAAAAGGAGGAAAACGTCGTGAACCCGCCCAGTATGCCCGTCATCACGAAGGGCGCGTAATGGGTTAGGCCTTTTTCCGCGGCGGCGGTCACGAAAACGCCCATCAGGAAAGACCCGACGATATTGACCGTAATCACGCCCAGCGGCATCGCCTGCTGGCCGATCAGCCGCAGGATCGCCACGCCAGCAAGATAGCGAAGCGAGGCGCCGATGGCCCCGCCAAGGGCGACAAGAGATACGGTCTGGATCATGATCGCGCTCCCTCGCCCCTGCGGGGCCGGATGTCAAGCGGCCCTGCCCGTGGGTCAGTCGCAGGCGGCCGTGATGATGATTTCGACGCGGAACTCCTCGGTCGCGAGCTTGGATTCACCGGCGGCACGTGCGGGGGCGTTGCCTTCGGGTACCCACGCGTCCCAGACGTCGTTCATTTCGGCGAAATCGGCCATGTCGGCCATCCAGATCACCGCCTGCAGGATCTTGGTCTTGTCCGAGCCGACACGCGCCAGAAGCGCGTCGATCTGGTCGAGGCAGCCTTGGGTCTGAGCCGCGACGCTGTCGCCCTTGGAGACCTGACCGGCGAGATAGACGGTGTCGTTATGCTTGACGATCTGGCTCATCCGCTGGTTGGTGTCGAAACGTTCGATCATGGGGTCATTCCTTGTCCTGTCGCTGGCGTTCGGCGCGCTTTTTTGCGAACCAGTCCACCCGCTTTTTCAATTCGCGCTCGAATCCACGCTCGACCGGGGCATAGAGCACCGGGCGCTTGACGTCATCCGGGAAATAGTTCTGTCCGGAAAACGCATCCTCTGCATCGTGGTCATAGGCATAGCCCGCGCCATAGCCCTGATCCTTCATCATCGAGGTGGGCGCGTTCAGGATATGCTTGGGCGGCGGGGCCGATCCGGTCTTTTTCGCCAGTTGCATCGCCGCTTTGTAGGCCACGTATCCCGCGTTCGATTTCGGCGCGAGCGCGAGATAGGCAACCGCCTGCGCCAGCGCCAGCTCGCCCTCGGGGCTGCCGAGGCGTTCATAGGTTTCCCACGCGTGCTGGCAGACGGTCTGGGCCTGCGGATCGGCAAGACCGATATCCTCGATCGCCATGCGCAGGATGCGCCGCGCCAGATAGCGCGGGTCCTCGCCGCCCGTCAGCATCCTAGCGAACCAGTAAAGTGCCGCATCCGGATCGGACCCCCGCACCGATTTGTGCAGGGCCGAGATCAGGTTGTAATGCTCATCCCCCGACTTGTCGTACTTGCTGGCCCGCCGCATCAGCCGCGCGCCAAGCGCCGTCGGATCAAGGGGTGTGTCGATTTTCCATGCGGTAACCTGCTCAATCAGGTTCAAGAGCGCCCGACCGTCGCCATCGGCCATCTCGTGCAGTGTATCCCGAGCCGCGCCGGTCAGGGGCAGCGGACGGCCAAGTTCTTTCTCCGCCCGCTGGGTCAGCCGTTCAAGATCGGTCGGGGACAACCGTTCGAGAACCAGCACCTGCGCCCGGCTCAGCAAGGCGGCGTTCAGCTCGAAAGAGGGGTTCTCGGTCGTGGCGCCGATCAGCATGATGGTGCCGTCTTCCATATAGGGCAGGAAGCCATCCTGCTGCGCCTTGTTGAAGCGGTGGATCTCATCAACGAACAAAAGCGTCCCCTGCCCGTTGCCCCGGCGTATTTTGGCTGACTCGAAGACTTTCTTGAGATCTGCCACACCGGTGAAAATCGCGCTGATCTGGACGAAATGCAGATCGCTCGCGTCGGCCAGCAGGCGGGCGATGGTGGTTTTTCCAACGCCCGGGGGCCCCCAGAGGATCAGGCTGCCCAGACTGCCCGCCGCCAGCATCGCGCCCAGCGGCGCATCCGGCCCCAGCACCTGCTCCTGTCCGATCACCTCGCCCAGCGACTGCGGCCGCAGCCGGTCGGCCAGCGGACGGTTGCGTTCAGGCTCGGCGGGCGCGTCTCCCTTGTCGAACAGATCCGCCACCGGTTACAGCCGGAACCGGAGCGACAGCAGCCGCCCGGCCCTTTCCAGATCAAGCTGCACCCAGCGGCCCGGATCGCCGAGTACCTCTTCGACCTCGACGGTCGTCTCGACCGGGTCGCCGTTGATCGCGCGGATGATGTCGAGCCGTTTCAAGCCGGCCCGCGCGCCATAGGGGCCGGTGTCGGTGATCAGGACACCGTTGATGTCGAGCGGCAGACCATAACGCGCGATCAACGCCGGATTGATCCGCGCGACCTGCAACTGCGGCAACACCGTATCGTCGCTCAGCGTAAGTTCCTGCGACGGGGGCGTGTCGGGCGCGGGTCCCATCGCGACTTCGATCTCGGCGGCGCGACCATCGCGGACGCGGGTCACCATGGCGGTATTGCCGATCCCGGTGACGGTCATGCGAAAGATCATTTCGGACGGCGAATTGACAGGCTGCCCGGCCACATAGGTGATCACGTCGCCAACTTCGAAACCGGCGGCGGCAAAGGGGCTGTCGGCGTGGAGGTCCGAGATGATGATTCCATCCGGTACGCTCAGCCCCAGCGACGCGGCAAGGTCGCTGTCCACCGGCTGACCGGCCATGCCAGCCCAGGGCCGCTGGAAATCCTCCTCGCCATCGCGGGCCTGCTTGACGAATTCCGCGACAAGGTTTGACGGGATGGCGAACCCGATCCCGTTGGACCCGCCCGAGCGGCTGAGGATCGAAGTATTGATTCCGATCAGCGCACCGTTCACGTCGATCAACGCCCCGCCCGAGTTGCCCGGGTTGATCGGCGCGTCTGTCTGCAGGAAATAGCCGCGCGCGTTCCCGGTTGCCATGCCGGATCTCGCCAAACCCGAAACGATCCCGCTGGTCACGGTCTGCCCGACCCCAAAGGGGTTGCCGATGGCAAGCGCCAATTCGCCGACCTCGACGTGATCGGAATCGCGCAACTCCAGATGCGGCAGATCGGTCGCGCCGTCGAGTTGCAGGATCGCCAGATCGGATTCCTGATCGGCCAACACAACATGGGCCGAATATTCACGACGGTCGGTCATCACGACGCGGATGTCTGTTGCCTGTCCTACCACGTGAAAATTCGACACGACGATACCATCCGCGGAAAGGATCACGCCGGACCCAAGCGAGTTCTGGACCCGCGGTTGCGGCTTGCCAAAGCCCTGAAAGAACTGTTCGAAAAACGGATCGCCCGCAAAGGGGCTGGCCTGCGCCTCGACCACGCGGCGCGCGTAGATGTTGACCACCGCCGGAGCGGCACGTCGGACCAGCGGCGCAAAGCCAATCGCGATTTCGGCCTCGCTCTGCGGTATCCGGGTTTCCGCCGTGACCGGCTGCGCGATCAGCGCCGGTGTGACCAAAAGCAAGGTGGCAAGCAGAATATTTCGCATTCGTAACCCTCCGAGATAGCCCCTGATATGCGCAGCCCGACCGGGTTTGCAAGCCATCAGCAGTGGAACAATCGCCGCGCCGAGTGGTTGTTTCCTTGAACCACCAAAGGAGGCTCGACATGGCTGAGAGACACCGTTCGAAGGATGGAACCCGCGAAACCGAAAAATTCATCGACGATACCGAGACGCCGGATCAAGGCGGCCGCGCAGGCGGCAATCTGGAACGCAAGGTCGGCACCAGAGACCTGCTGAAACGCGCCGAAAAAGGCGACGACGCAGGGGCCACTCGTGTGCACAAATCCGATGAGAAAGGCCAAGGCAATCTTGGCGGTCACCACGGAACCGGCAGCTAACTCACCCCGTTTCGACCAGACGCGACATTAATGGAGGCAATCATGGCCAAAATAAAAGAAAACACTTGGGTTGTGGTAACCGATAGCGAAAAGGCACTGTTCCTGCGCAACCTCACCGATCACGAGAACCCCAATCTCGACATGATGGAGAGCGAAGAGCAGGAAAACCCTTCGGATCGGGAACAGTCGGCAAACCGGCCGGGACGGATGAACGACACTGGCGTGCAGCAGCGGTCTTCGATGGACGACACCGATTGGCACGAGCTTCAAAAGGAACGCTTTGCAAGCCACTTGTCCGATATCCTGTACGAAAAAGCCCATAAGGGCGAATTCGAAAGGCTGATCATCGTGGCTTCGCCTCAGGTATTGGGCAACCTGCGTGACGATATGCACAAGGAAGTGACCGACAAGATCGTGGCGGAAATTCCAAAGACACTGACCAACCACCCGATCAACAAGATCGAGGAGCTTGTCAAAAAGGAACTCGACGAACGTGAAAGCGAGTTGACCTGACATACGTTGGATAGAACAAAAAAAGGCGCCCTCTTTCGGGCGCCTTTTCTTATTCCTGATCCCGAAGAATTTATTCGTCGGCGTCTGCCATTTCAGCGACGCGCGCCTTGTCTGCGGCGCCTTTAGCGTCGCGGTCGCGGTCAACGAATTCGATGATCGCCATCGGAGCCATGTCGCCATAGCGGAAACCGGCTTTGAGGACGCGGACGTAGCCGCCCTGACGGTCCTTGTAGCGCGGGCCCAGAACGTCAAAGAGTTTCGCGACGTACTGATCTTCTTTCAGCTTGGACGCAGCCTGACGACGGGCGTGCAGGTCGCCGCGCTTGGCGAGCGTAATCATCTTTTCGATGATCGGGCGAAGTTCTTTTGCCTTGGGCAGGGTTGTCTTGATCTGCTCATGTTCGATGAGCGAGCCAGCCATGTTCGCGAACAGCGCCTTGCGGTGTTCATGGGTGCGGTTGAGGCGGCGGTAACCACGTGCGTGACGCATTTTCTAGTTCCTTCTCAGCTTATGCTTTGTACGACCGCCGATGCGTGTCAGCGGTTCTGTTGGGGCGGGATTGCCCATCTTTTCCCCGGCCTATTCCGGGCATTTTTCAGGGGGTGACATCTGTGCACCCCCTGTACACCCCCCGTACATCGGGGCGTGCATCAATTAAAAGGCGTCTTCGAACTTTTTCGCCAGATCTTCGATGTTGTCGGGCGGCCAGTCCTCGACGTCCATGCCAAGGTGCAGACCCATGCCGGACAGGACTTCCTTGATCTCGTTCAGCGACTTGCGGCCAAAGTTCGGGGTGCGGAGCATCTCGGCTTCGGTCTTCTGGATCAGATCGCCAATGTAAACGATGTTGTCGTTCTTGAGGCAGTTGGCCGAACGTACAGACAGTTCCAGCTCGTCGACTTTCTTGAGCAGGAGCGGGTTGAACTCGAGCCCGTCGTCGTCGTCCTGACGGCCTGCGGATTCGGGTTCGTCGAAGTTCACGAAGATCGACAGCTGGTCCTGAAGGATACGCGCAGCGAAGGCCACGGCATCGTCCGGGGTGATCGAGCCATCGGTTTCGACCTTCATGGTCAGTTTGTCATAGTCGAGCACCTGACCTTCACGGGTCGGCTGCACGTCATAGGACACTTTCTTGACCGGCGAATAGATCGCATCGATCGGAATCAGACCGATGGGGGCGTCTTCGGGCTTGTTCTTGTCAGCCGCGACATAACCTTTGCCGGTGTTGACGGTCAGTTCCATGAACAGGTCGGCGCCGTCGTCGAGGTGGCAGATCACGTGGTCGCGGTTCAGGATCTCGATCCCGGCGCTTTCGCTGATGTCACCGGCGGTGACGACTGCCGGGCCTTTGGCATTGATCGAGAGGCGCTTGGGGCCTTCGACTTCCATGCGCAGGGCAACCTGCTTGAGGTTCAGGATGATGTCGGTTACGTCTTCGCGTACACCGGCAACGGACGAAAATTCGTGCAGCACGTTGTCGATCTGGACCGAGGTGATGGCGGCGCCCTGAAGCGACGACATCAGGATGCGACGCAGCGCGTTGCCCAGTGTCAGACCAAAGCCGCGCTCGAGCGGTTCAGCCACGACCGTCGCGAGACGTGCGGGATCGTTACCCGGCTTGACGTCAAGCTGGGTCGGCTTGATAAGTTCTGCCCAATTCTTATGGATCATGTGTCCCTCCATTCCTGTCCGCGCCCCATGTCCACGAAGGTGCCGACGCCCGAGGTTTAAAATGACGTAATGGGGCCGCGCAAAAAGCTGCGCAGCCCCAGTTTATAAATCTGGTATCAGACGCGGCGACGCTTTGGCGGGCGGCAGCCGTTGTGGGCCATCGGCGTCACGTCACGAATCGACGTGATGTTGAAACCGACAGCGGCCAGGGCACGAAGCGCCGATTCACGACCCGAACCGGGGCCCTGAACTTCGACTTCGAGCGTCTTGACGCCATGTTCCTGAGCTTTGCGGCCTGCATCCTCGGCAGCCATCTGAGCTGCGTAGGGTGTCGATTTCCGCGAGCCTTTGAAGCCCATGGTGCCGGCGGACGACCAAGAGATCGCGTTGCCCTGCACATCAGAGATCAGGATTTTGGTGTTGTTGAATGACGAGTTCACATGAGCAACGCCAGCGGCGATGTTCTTGGAAACCTTACGCTTGGTGCGTGTCTTTTCGCGAGCCATCTGTGCGTCCCCTTACTTCTTCTTGCCGGCAATGGCCTTTGCGGGGCCTTTGCGGGTACGTGCGTTGGTATGGGTGCGCTGACCACGAACCGGCAGATTCCGGCGGTGGCGCAGACCGCGATAGCAGCCCAGGTCCATCAGACGCTTGATGTTCATCTGGGTTTCACGACGCAGATCACCTTCGACGGTGAAGTTAGCGTCGATATGTTCGCGGATCGACAGGACTTCGCTGTCGCTCAGCTCGTTCACACGGCGGGTCTGGTCGATACCGACGGCATCGCAGATGGCTTTGGCGGATGCCTGGCCGATTCCGGTGATATAGGTGAGCGCGATCGGTACCCGTTTGGCAGTCGGGATATTTACGCCGGCAATACGTGCCACGTGTCACTTTCCTTTCGTTGCGGTTCCGTAGCTCCAGAACCTTTTTTCACAACGCTTGACCCTGGCAGTGTCGCCAGAGGGCCCAGCAGTATGAGGTGGTCTGCGTGCGGTCTGTTAAAGAATCGCGCACAAATTGATTCTCTTGCGAGATGTGGGTCGATATGGGGTTTTCGCCGAAGCGTCAAGAGCCAGTTGACACAGGATGCGTTTTGAGCATCTCCGGAACTGTTTGCGCAAACGAAATCGGAAACATCGTCTCGCGGGCAAAGGGCCGCACGGGCCCCTTGCAGAAAGATTGACCTCAGGCGTCGACCTTGGCGACGCGGTCCAGAACTTCGGCGATTTCGGCTTCGACCGTCTTGATATCGGCAAGCCCGTCGACGCGGCAGATGATCTTCTTGACGTAGTAGTAACCGATCAGCGGCGAGGTCTGCTTGTAATACTCCATCAGACGGGTCTTGAGACTTTCCTCGTTATCGTCTGCGCGGCGCTTGAATTCTGTGCCACCGCAATTGGCGCATTTGCCATCTGCCGGGATCGGCTTGGTGTTGTCATTATAGACCTCACCGCAATTGGCACAGGTCGACCTGGCCGTGATCCGGGCAACAAGCGCGGCGTCATCGACGCGCATCTCTATCACCTGATCCAGCTTCTGGCCTTCGTCGGCCAGCAACTTGTCCAGCGCATCGGCCTGCCCCAACGTGCGGGGGAAGCCGTCAAAGATGAACCCGTTCGCCTTCACTGTCGCAAGCTTTTCACGGATCAGGCCGATCACGATCTCATCGGTGACCAGACCGCCGCGGGCCATTACGTCGGCGACGATATTGCCCATCTCGGTGCCCGAGTCCTTGGCTTCGCGGAGCATGTCGCCGGTGCTGAGCTGCACCATCCCGCGCTTTTCCACCAATGTACGCGCCTGCGTACCCTTACCTGCGCCCGGAGGCCCCAAAAGAATGATATTCATCGACGCGTCGGACTCCGCTTGCCTTTTTTCTTGGACCGGCCGCGCAGTTGCGACTTTTCGATCAGCCCTTCGTATTGATGTGCCAGAAGATGGCTCTGAACCTGCTGGATCGTATCCATCGTCACCGACACGACGATCAGCACCGAGGTGCCGCCAAAGTAGAACGGGATCGAGAACTGGCCGCGCAGGATTTCCGGCAGCAGGCAGACCAGCGCCAGATAGGCCGAGCCGAGCACGAGGATACGGTTGACCACGTATTCAAGGTAATCGGCGGTGCGCTTGCCCGGACGGATCCCCGGCACAAAACCGTTCTGGTTCTTGAGATTGTCGGCCACGTCATCGGGTTTGAACGAGACGTTGAACGTGTAGAAATACGCAAAAAACACGATCATCGACACGAAGAACAGCAGATAAAGCGGCTGTCCGGGACCGAAGTTCGCAAGCAGCCAGCTCATCACCGACCCCTGCGCCGCACCTTGGCTAAAGGTGGCGATGGTCGTCGGCAAAAGCAGCAGCGAGGAAGCAAAGATCGCGGGGATCACGCCGGCGGGGTTGACCTTGACCGGCAGGTGCGAGGAACCGCCGTCATAGACCTTCATCCCGACCTGACGGCGCGGATACTGGATGTGGATCTTGCGCAGGGCGCGTTCCATGAAGACCACGAAGGTGATGGTGACGATGATCATCAATATGACACCGACGATCACACCCGGGCTTACCGCCCCCGACCGGCCAGAGGCAAAGAACTGCGCCAGCGCGGCGGGAACCTCGGCGATGATTCCGACAAAGATGATGAGAGAGATACCGTTGCCGATGCCGCGCGCGGTGATCTGCTCACCCAGCCACATCAGGAACATGGTACCGCCGACAAGGGTGATCATGCAGGCGATGCGGAAGTACATGCCCGGATCGGTCGCAAGGTCACCGGATTCCAGCGAAACCGCCAGACCATAGGCCTGCGCCGTCGCCAGCACCACCGTGCCATAGCGGGTGTACTGGTTGATCTTCTTGCGCCCCTGCTCGCCCTCTTTCTTGAGCTGCTCGAGCTGGGGAACCATCGCGGTCAACAGCTGAACGATGATCGAGGCCGAGATATAGGGCATGATACCAAGGGCAAAAATGCCCATCCGCCCCAGCGCACCGCCGGTGAACATGGAAACCATGCCGCCAATGCCCTGCCCCGCCGATTCCATGAACTCGCGCAGGGCGGCGCCGTCGATACCGGGAACGGGCAGGAAGGTGCCCAGCCGGTAGACGACCAATAGCCCAAGCGTAAACAGGATGCGGTTGCGCAGATCGGTGGCCTTGCCGAGCGCTGCCCAGCTTGTATTGGCCGCCATCTGTTCTGCTGCTGATACCATGAAACAGGTCTCTTTTGCTAGAACGCCGCCCTAAACCGTTTTCCGGTCCGGGCGGCGTCAAGGGAAAACATGGGTCTATGTAAGCGGCGCGGGCGCCGCTCACAACCCATTACTCTGCCGCAGCTGCGGATGTGACGGTGAGCGAGCCACCGGCTTTTTCGACGAGCTCGACAGCGGATTTGGAAGCACCGGTCACTTCGATCGTGGCCTTGGAGGTAAAGTCACCCTTGGCCAGAACGCGGATACCGTCACGCTTGCGGCGCACCAGACCGGAGGCAATAAGCGCATCCTCGGTGATCGCGGATTTCGCGTCCAGCTTGCCGGCTTCGATAAATTTCTGGATCAGGCCCAGGTTCACAACCGCATATTCCTTGCGGTTCGGCTTGTTAAAGCCTCGCTTGGGCAGACGCTGGTAAAGCGGCATCTGGCCACCTTCGTAGCCGTTGATCGCCACACCCGAACGGGATTTCTGACCCTTGATACCACGGCCACCCATCTTGCCCTTGCCAGAGCCGGGACCACGGGCAACGCGCTGACGACGCTTGGTTGCGCCCGGATTGTCGTGAAGTTCGTGCAGTTTCATTGTCGCTTCTCCTTTGCCGGATGCGGCCCCCAGCGACGGGAGCGGCCGACCTCGGCGTTTCTTGATAAAAGGCGCCCGGTGCGCCGGATCGCCATAGACGAGTCGCCCCGATCGAGGCCACCACGGGCGTATACGCCCAGCCCGCCCTCGTTTCAAGGCCCGAAAACCCGCGCGCGGCATCCTGTCCTGACGTCGGATTACGCGCGAAATCGCCGCCCCGCTCCAGTCTTTTCCTCTTGCCGAAAATACTCTGGGGGAATCGGCCCATGGCCGATGGGGGCAACGCCCCCTTCATGGCATCGAAAAACAAGTCGGTGTCCGCAAGTCATCTTGGGCCTCGATCATCGAAAGACGGCTTCGAGCCCGTCCACGACATTGATGTGCCGAGCAGCATTTGACCCGAAGGGCGGGAAGCGGTCATGCTCTGCAGGTGCGCAGTCCTTGGTAGGAATTGTGAAAAGCCGCCACTCACAGCCCGTGTGACCTGAATATCAATGCCGCCCCGATCATTAAAGGCCGCAATGCGCAGAAAGTGACCTTTGCAACGTCGTAGTCTAACCGGCAGACCAAGGGCGCGAACGGTGCAAACTGCCCTTTAGTTCAAGGGCCCGGAATGACCGGTCTAGCCCAAAGTCACTGGTCCGACCACTCGCCGAGCTTGCCATAGTCGCAGCCCTTGTCGTAGGCATGTTGACAAATGGCGCACCCAAAGATGTATCGACGTGATGTCGATGAAGTCCAAGAAGCTCTCCACAGTCTTGTCGTAACGGGTGGCGACGCGGCGGGCGTTCTTTAACTCGTTGAAGCGCCGTTCGACCAAGTTGCGCACCCGGTAGAGTGATCGGTCCACGCCAACGCACTTTTTGCGGGACTTGCGCATCGGAATGACCGGCGGGACATCTCGTTTGTTTATGGTCTCCCGAATTCTGTCAGCGTCATAGCCTCGTTCGACATCAGGTCTCGTGCCAAGCAGGTCTCCATCGCAGATATCAGCTTGAATCACGCTTACCGCGCAGGGTGAATCCCTTTTGTCAACACGCCCTAGCAGTTGGGGCCTGGCCAGCGGTTCTCTGCTTCACCAATGGTTTAAATCTGAACGTGCAAAAGCAGCCGAGCTGAGGGTCTAGATTATGTGTGAAGGCGGCCGGTATTCAGTGCGTACGGATCATAGACTTTTTATCAGGAGATTGCGTCATTCTTGAGGAATGTGAGGTAGAGATCGGAAATTTGGGCTTGATCGGCTTGGCGGAGATTGTTGTCTGGTGTCCCAGAAGCGATTGCCTGACGCGCCATTTCGGGGATGGCGGCTCTGAAGGTTTCCTGTGAAATCCCCAGTGACGCTAGGCTTGGTACTTCCAGGCGAGCGTTTAGGACTTTCAACGCGTCAATCAGCGCAGCCGGGTCCTCGGCCAGACCCATCGCCTTGGCAGCGCGGCCGTAGGCTTGGGGACCGGACACGGCGGACCACTCGGTCACCAGTGGCATGAGCATCGCATTGGACATGCCGTGGGGCACGTGGAAAGCAGCCCCGATGGGACGGCTCATGCCGTGGATCAGTGCCGTAGAGGTGTGCGAAACGGCCATGCCGGCAAGGCAGGCACCCAGTAGCATGTCGGAGCGCGCCGCATGATCGCCGGGGACGCGGGCGGCAGTTTCCAGGCTCTTGCCGATCAGCTTCATGGCCTGCGTTGCCAGCCCGTCGGAGTAGGGTGTGGCATTGCGATTGACCAGCGCTTCCAGCGCATGTGAGAGCGCATCGAGACCGCTGTCTACCGTGACCCGGTAGGGGCAGCTCAGCGTCAGCTCGACATCGAGAAGGGCCACTTTCGGTTGCAGCGACGAACCAAGCAGCAACAGCTTTTCATGGGTCGTGGCGTCGGTGATCACCGCCGCCCGTGTCACCTCGGATCCTGTGCCGGCAGTGGTCGGCACGCAGAGGATAGGCAGCGCGGGCAGGTCAACGATGCGGGGCACCGAGAGCGCGCGGAGGCTGTCCGTCTGAACGCTGAGCAGTGCCACGGCCTTGGCGACATCCATGGCGCTGCCGCCACCGATGCCCACGACGCAATCCGCGTCGACCGAGCGGGCGATCTGGACCGCGTCCATGGCTTCGGCATCGGTCGGATCGGTTGAGAAGGCCGAGAATATCTGCGGCGTCATGCCCGAGTCGCCGAGCGCGGACAGCATCTTGTCCGCAAGACCCAATTGGTGAACGACGGGGTCGACTACCACCAGCGGGCGCTTGGTGCCGAGGTCGGCGAGGATGGGGCCGGCCTCGGCGCTGATGCCGGGAGCCATTCGGATATCGCCGGTTGTCAGGATACGCATCATGTCAGTGGTCCAGGATCTTAGAGAGGAATTCGACGGCGCGCTGGCTCTTGGGGGAGGCAAAAAACTCGTCCTTGGGGGTGTCCTCGACCACCTCGCCGCCGTCCATGAAGACAACGCGGTCGGCGACCTTACGGGCAAAGCCCATCTCGTGGGTCACGACCATCATGGTCATGCCTTCATTGGCCAGCTCGACCATAACGTCCAGAACCTCGGTGATCATCTCGGGATCAAGGGCCGAAGTGGGCTCGTCGAAGAGCATGGCGATCGGATCCATGGCAAGGGCGCGGGCGATGGCGATACGCTGCTGCTGGCCGCCTGACAGCTGGATCGGGTACTTGCGGGCATGGTCGGACATGCCGACGCGCTCCAGCAGGGCTGCGGTCTTGGCTTCGGCCTCGGTCTGGGTGCGGCCCAGAACACGGGTCTGGCCGATGCAGATGTTCTCCGTCACCGTCATGTGCGGGAACAGGTCAAAGTGCTGGAAAACCATCCCCACATGAGAGCGCAGCTTGGGCAGCTTGGTCCTTGGTCCGGTCACCTCCATGTCCTTGACGGAGATGCGACCGCCCTGGACCGGCTCTAGCCCGTTGACGCATTTGATCAGTGTCGACTTGCCCGAGCCCGAGGGGCCGCAGATCACCACCACCTCACCGGGCGAGACGATCAGCGAGCAGGACTTGAGGACCTGGAAGTTCTTGCCGTACCATTTGTCGACATCTTCGAGAATGATCATCGGTTTCATGGTCTCTCCTCAGCGTTGTTCGGCCGCATCGGCCTTGATGTCGTAACCACGACCGAAGTGCCGTTCGATCCGGCGCTGGATCAGGTCCCAGGCGGTGGTCATCAGCAAGTAGTAGAGGGCGGCGACAACGAAGAGTTCCAGAACCATGAATTTCTCCTGGATCAGGACCTGGGTGCGGCGCAGCAGCTCTTCCATTGAGATGATGGAGGCGATGGAGGTGGTCTTAAGGCAGCCGTTCACCGAGTTGCCGAGTGGCGGGATGATGATCCGGGCGGCCTGCGGGGCTATGATGTAGCGCATCATCTGCACATCGGTCATGCCGACGGCGCGGGCGGCGTTGCTCTGGCCCTTGGGAACCGAGCTGATGCCTGAACGGATGATTTCGGAGAGGTAAGCGGCCTCGTTCATCACCAGGCCGATCAAGGTGGCTTCGAGCACGCTGAACTTGATGCCTATCTGGGGCAGGCCAGTATATATGATGATCAGCTGCACCAGCAGAGGCGTGCCGCGGATCAGCCATGTGTAGAAGTAGGCGATGTTGCTGAGAATCCGGAACGGGCTCATCCGCATCAGCGCCACGACACAGCCGGCGACGACGCCAAGCGTCATTGCTGCAATGGTCAGACCCAGCGTCACGGCTGCGCCTTCAAGAATGTATGTGTTGGTCAGGTACTCGAAGAACCCGTCCCAATTCCAACCTTTCACGATCGTCTCCTCGTGAGCTGATGCGCTTGCTGCGCCGGAGAGGGCAGGCGCCGCCGCAGAGGTAGCGGCGCCGATTCACATGTGTCAGACGCGGCCGATCAGAGGCCTGGGCCCTTCAGCTCAATGCTGCCGTCACCGGCCTGGCCGACGCCGTAGCGGGCCATCAGCTCGGGCAGCCAGCCGTCGGCGTTCATCTCCTGCATGACCTTGGTCACGGGAGCGGCGATGTCGGTGCTGCCGAAGGCCAGCGAACCGGGCGTGGCGTAGAGGCCTGCCAGCGCATGGGCGAATTCGCCGCTTTCGCTGTAGAGCTTGGCAACCGGGTCGATCGAGACAGCCGCTTCGACCTGACCGGCGCGTAGTGCCTGGTAGACCGTCGCGTAATTGTCGAAGAGTGCGATGTCGATCTGCTCTAGGCCCTTCTCGGCGAAGTCCTTGTTCAGTTCACGCATCTTGGCTTCCGCGTAGCCGCCGATGTCGGTGCTGACGCGCTTGCCGGCCAGGTCCTCGACGGTCTTGATCGAGTTGTCGCCCGTTGCGGTCGAGATCGAGATGGCGAGATTCTCGTAGGGGATCATGTACATGATCTCAAGGCGGGCCGGGGTGACGAAGAGGCCGGCATCGATCACGTCCCAGCGGCCGCCCTGGAGGCCGGGCACCATGGTCGCGTATTCAGTCGAGATGAAGTCGGGCTCAAGGCAGAGACGCTTGGCGACTTCGACGCCCAGTTCGACGCGCAACCCTTTCAGCGTGCCGTCGGATTCAGCGTAGGCCATCGGCGGGAGGGTCGGGCTGACCGCCATTGTCAGCTTGCCTTCCTCGGTCAGCAGGGAGGCGTCGATGGTTGATTCGCATTCCTGTGCGCCAGCGGCGGCGGCAAGGCCCATCGTGGTCAGCACGGCGAGGGCAAGGGTACGGGGAGTTCGGGTCATTGTCATATTCCTGTTGGTTTGAAGCTGGTTCTTATTCTTCTGGTGAACTCTGTTCGTTTCGGAAGGAGGTGTTTCCGGTTAGTAATCTCCTTTTCTAGGCGGTCAGACTTCTTCGGTAAGCTCAACGCATCACGAAGGGGTCGGGGATGGGGTCGTCGCTGGTGCGCAGCCAGACGGCCTTGATCTTGGTGTAGTCGAGCGCGGCAGCCAGCCCGCCCTCGCGGCCGTGTCCCGACAGGCCGTGCCCGCCAAAGGGGACCATGGGGCTGACAGCGCGGTAGGTGTTCACCCAGACCACGCCGGCGCGGATGCCGCGGATCATACGGTGCGCCCGCGTCAGGTCCCGCGTGAAGACGCCCGAAGCCAAGCCGTAGTCCGTGTCATTGGCCAGGTGAAGCGCGTCGGGCTCGGTGTCGAAACCCTGTGCGGACAGGACAGGAGCGAAGAATTCCTCGGTCAGGCAGGGGGCTTCGGGGGCCTCGGTGCAATCCAGGACGGTGGGCGGGAAGTAGTAGCCGGTGCCGTCGATCGGCTTGCCGCCCGTGACCAGTGTCGCCCCGGCCGCGACCGAGCGGTCGCAGAGCGCGGCGGCGTTGTCGCGCTGGCGTGCGGTGCAGAGCGGTCCGACCTCGGTCGCCATGTCCTGCGGGCCGCCGATGACAATCTTCTCCGCCTTCTGGCGCAGCCGGTCCAGGAACTCGGCAAGGATCGAGTTCTGCACCAGCAGCCGGGAGCCCGCGACGCAACTTTGACCGCTGGCGGCGAAGATGCCTGAGATTTGAGCGTTCACGGCGCTGTCCAGATCGGCATCGTCGAAGACGATGAAGGGCGATTTGCCCCCCAGCTCAAGCGAAGTCGAGGCCAGGTTCTGGGCCGAGTTGCGCAAGATTTGGCGCCCCGCCTCGGGTCCGCCGGTGAAGGCGACGTGGTCAATGTCGGGGTGACTGGTAAGAATGGCGCCGCAATCGGGGCCGAAGCCGGTGATCACGTTCAGCACGCCCGCCGGGAAGCCTGCCTGATCGAAGATCCGGGCGAATTCCAGCATCGGTGCTGGGCCATCTTCCGAGGCCTTCAACACCATGGTGCATCCTGCAGCTAGGGCGGGCCCGATCTTCACTGCCGACAGGAACAGCTGAGAGTTCCACGGCACAACAGCAGCCACGACGCCAAGCGGCTCGCGGCGCAGCCAGACCTCCATGTCAGGCTTGTCGATGGGAAGATGCGCACCCTCGATCTTGTCGGCAAGGCCAGCGTAGTAGCGGTAATACTCGGCGACATAGGCGATCTGGGCGCGAGTCTCGCGGATGATCTTGCCGGTGTCACGGGTTTCTAACTCGGCCAAGCGGGCGGCGTTCTGTTCGATCAGATCTGCGAGGCGCAGCAGCAGCGTGCCGCGCTGGCCGGCAGTCAGTTTGGCCCATTCGGCACCATGAAAGGCGCGGCGGGCGGCTGCGACGGCCTCGTTGACCTCGGCGGCGCGGGCCTCGGGCATCCGCGCCCAGGGCTGTCCGGTCGCAGGGTCGAGGCTGTCGAAATTGGCGGCGGCATCGCGGAAGCTGCCGTCGATATAGAGCTGGAAGGCAGGCAGTGTGCTCATGAGATGACCTCGACGGAGCTGGGGGTTTCCATCCAGTCGATCAGTGCTTGGCTGACGCGATCCGGGGCGGTCAGATTCACCATGTGGCGGTGCCCCTCGATGACCAGCGCGCGTCCCTCTGGGGCGGCATCGGCCATGGCGCGCGCCATGGCGGGGGTTGAGTTCGGGTCTTGGTCACCGGTCAGGGCCAGCAGCGGGCAGCGGATCGCGGCGAAGCGGTCGGCATAGATGTCGTCGCCGCGCGAGAAGGCACCATAGGCGGTGGCATAACCCCGGGGCGAGACCTCGGCCAGCCAGCCCGCGACGCTTTCGCGGGCGGTAAGGTGGCCGCGGTCCTCACCGAACCAGCGCAGCAGTGGTGCTGCGATGTCGACATCACCTGAATGCAGTTCGGCGGCACGGGCCTCGACGGCGGCACGGGCCTCCGGGCTGCGCCGGAAGACGCCGTTCAGCAAGGCCACGCGGGCGATCTTTTTGGAGTGGGTGACGGCATAGCCGCCGGCGATCAGAGCACCCATCGAATGGCCGGCCAGGCTGACCAGGCCGAGATCCAGCGCGCCGAGCGCGCGGTCCAGCCAGGCCACGAAGTCGGGCAGTTCGGCATCGACGGGCAGCGGGCTGCTGCCGCCATGGCCGGGCATGTCAAGCGCCAGTACTCGGCAGCGCCGCGACAGGGCGGGAAGCTGCGGTGCCCAGGCTGCGGACTGCATGCCGACGCCATGTATCAGGACCAGCGGCGCGCCCTCTCCCGCCTCGCGGTAGGACAGCCGGGTGCCGTCCTCAGACAGAGGCAGGGTTTTCAAGGTCATGCCCGAGTTCCTTTAGGTCCTGGTAGCGGTCGCCGATACGGTGATGCGGGCGGCCCCCGATGGAGGCGCCGAGGGCGACGACAATCTCGTCGGGGCCGGGAGCATCTGCCACCGAAAGCTGGATGGTCAGGTAGTGGCTGCGCCGGCCACCGTCGTTCTTGTCCATCAGCGGGATCTGCAAAGATGCATTGGCCGGGCCGCGGGTGTTGGTGAAGGCCAGGTAGGACTTGGCTCCGACCGCTTCGCGGTAGTGGTTGCCGAAGCGCAGGGTATGGATCAGGCCAGAGGCGTGCTCGACCTCGCCGTTGACGCCGACGATGGCCGCCTTGCCATAGCCTTCCACCTTGTCGCCGCCCCCGGCGGCCTGAAGCACCATTTCCGTCAGCAATGCGCCAAGGTCGGGCGCAGCATCGAGAATGGCAGGCCGCAGATTTTCGACAAAACCCTGACCTGCCCATGGATTACGGATCACCGCCACGGCGGCGATCATCTTCAGGGGCACGGGCGCGGCCTTTCCGCCTTCGATCCGTGTCGTTTCGACATGCAGCAGGGTCTTTCGGATTTCAGCAGGCACTCAGGTCTCCAGTTCATGACGAATCGTCTGTCTGTAAGATGGAATACCGTAATACAATCATACAAACAATCTTGTTGGGCGCAGCAGAGACTGATATGCAGTGCGCATGTCAGATATTGGGCTAAGCAGAATTGAGCAGCAGCCGACCACGCTGCGGGATGTTGTCTTGGAGAGGCTCCGGGACGCCATCATTGGTGGGGTCTTCAAGCCGGGTGACCGCCTGGTCGAAAGGGTGCTGTGCGAGAAACTTGGTGTCTCTCGGACGGTGGTGCGCGAGACATTGCGCTACCTCGATGCCGAGGGCCTGGTGACCCATGTCCCGAACCGTGGGCCGATGGTTGCGGAGATGAGTTGGGAGGATGCGCAGCAAATTTATGATATCCGTCTGAAGCTTGAAACGGATGCCGCCATGGCTTGCGCACGCAACATTACGCCGGATCTGGAACGGCGGCTGAATGCGGCCTTGGCCGATCTGCAGAGCGCCGGGCAAGATCAGGCCCCGGGCGCGCTATTCAAGGCCGCAACGCAATTCTATGCGCTGATCTTCGAGGGCGCTCAGCATAACATCGCATGGGAAATTGTGCAGAGGCTGAATAGTCGTATCTCTCGTCTGCGTATCCTGACCCTGACCAGTGACAATCGGGAACTGCCGGGGCCTGCGCATATGCAGGCGATCTATACGGCGATTATCGGTCGCGATCCCGACGCTGCGCTCGCGGCCGTGACCGAGCACTTGCATGAGGCGAAGCTGATCGCCCGTCAGCTTCTATTGGACGATAAGTCCGTGTGATGGTGCGTGGGGCTGCCTGTCCCGAAGAAAGCCGTCGGAGGGCCATGGCCGTCGAAGCATCAGCATTGGGCCATGGACCGATCATACCATCCGCCTGTTGCGAAGGTCGGCTTCGGGCCGAGAACGACAGGCTATATTGGTAAAAAGAAACGGCACGAAGCCGACGCCGCGTGATTGCTTCGTGGGAATCTCGGCTCAAGACCGCGCGGTCCTCCAGTTTTTCCTCCAGCACGTCAGTCGCCACCGCTCACCTCTCCGCGCCCGCAAACCGGCTGGCAATGTACTCTCGCAGCAGCTCGACACGGCGCGGGCGGAAACTTGTTCCGCCCGGGCGCACCTTCCCGATTCGGGACACGTGGAACAGGCGATAGTCCTGTCTCAACTGGCACAAGCCCAGAAGGGTCAGCGCGTTCGGCCCGTAGGATAGGCCAAGCGGCCAGATTTCCCGTTCGGTCCGGCGCTCGCTCAGATCGCGGTAGGAAATCCAGAGGCTCGTCTCTTCCCAGCAGGCGCGTCTGACCAGCTCCATGTCGACCTCCACAATCGGGCGGGTGTCGGGCGGGCGCCAGGATCGCAGGATCGTATGCATGGCCTGACGGGCCTGGCCGTCGGGAAGCGTGGCGATGATACGGGCCATCGCGTCGCGCCCGGCGCAGGCCAGATCTGCGTCGCCCAAGGCGTCGAGGCTGCCGATTCCCAGCGCCAGGGCCTCGATCTCGATGCGGGAGAAGCTTTGCGGCGGCAGGGCAGGGTCTTCCGTCAGCGTGTAGCCATAGCCAGCGGCGCCGTCGATCAGCACGCCGCCGGCGCGCAGGGTCGCGATGTCGCGATAGAGCTGGCGGCGCGAGATCTCGGTCTCGGTGGCAAGACGCTCTGCCGTCACCGGCGCAGGCAGGCGACGCAGAACATCCATCAAGCGCATCAATCGGTCTTGGCGGGCCATACCCTGCTGCCTCCTTCTGTCAGTAAGCGAGGTGTAGGCCGATCCGGCGAATATCGAAAGGAGTTATCGATGCCCATTCTCTACCATTCCCCCCGATCCCGGTCCGATACAGTCACGACGCTGGTCCGCATGCTGAACGCCGACGTCACGATCCGCGAGGTCACGATCCCCCCCCCGACGGGACGGGCGCGCCGGATCCCGACAACCCGCATCCCGAAAAGAAGGTGCCCTATCTGGTCGACGGCGAGGACACCGTGCGCGAACGCGGTGCCATCATCGCCTACCTGACGGATGCCTATCCCGAGGCGAAGCTGGGACCGCGCCCCGGCGAGACCGGCCGGGGCGCGTACCTCTCTTGGCTGTTCTACTATCAGGGAATCATGGAACCGCTGATCGTCCTGCACTGGGCCGGGCTCAACCATCCCGCGGTGACGGCATCGCTGCGCGATCTCGACACGATGCACGACAGGTTGAAAGACGGGCTGGCACGCGGTACGTGGCTGCTGGGAGAGCGTTTCAGCGCAGCCGACATGTTGTGCAGTTCGCCCTTCGTTTGGTTCCCCGATCTCATGCCGGAAGATCCGAAGATCCGGGACTGGGTCATCCGCTGCACGGAACGCATGGGTGCAGAGCCCTCTTGAGTGATCGCAGCTGCTTAAAACTGCCCGGGCACATGGTCCGGGCGGCACTAGCCGTCGCACGGTTGACCTTCACCGAGCAGCCAACCCCCCCGCAGGCTTGCAAACCGTCGCTTTGACAGCCCGGGCCCTAGGCGCGATGCCGGCACAGGCCCGGTAGCGACGGTCGTTGCGGCGCATCATGTGCGCCGCGTGCTGCGCCGCCACAGGTCGGCTTCGAGCCCGAACTGACCACGCCGTTCTCGTGTAACGTGGCAGTCGAAGCATGGGCTCGCGCTTCGCTACCGACCCAGCGCCGACCTTCAGCCCTGGATCAGAATGCTCCAGCGCAACCCGTCAAAGCTGCTGTTCGCCGCGCTTGCAAACCCTAGCAGCGTCGCAACGTCTGCAGTGTCCGCTCAACCGATCTCCACCCTTCAAAAATGCTGCGTGATTGACGAATGGCCGATCTGGTGAAGCTGCGCCGCAGCATTCGGGCTATGTGCCGAGCGACCGCTCAGGGCCGGAAGCGGGCGCCCAGGCGCTTGGCCCTGCGGCGCAGCGAAGGTCCATAAGGAGCCCTGTTAGCAGATGCTGCGGCGCGCACGTATGTCAGCTTTGCAGCAATGGTATAGACTTTCCAAATATACCTGATGGTTGTGCGGGAGCTTCTAGATCAACAAAAGCTTATCTCAATTTGATGCAACTGGGCCCAGCCAAGAGAGACATCCGTCATCCAAGATAATCCTTCACGACTGTGCCATTCTTCACGATAAGGGAGAGGTTTGTGTCCGGATCGCCCAACCAGTCCAGACTCTTCTCGGGATCGCCTTCAACGACTAGAAGATCCGCGAGCGCTCCTTCGGCGATCACACCGAGACGGCCTTGGTAAGGTGTGCGCTCTCCAGACAGGGCAAGCAACTCACCCGCCGCGCCTGTTGCCATGCGGAGCGCGTCGAGAGGCTGCATGAAGCGTGTCAGTTTCGCAAGCTGCCGGCCCTGGCCAATCGTGCCGCGCGGGTTCATCAGGATATCGGTGCCGAACGCCATCTGCACGCCCATGTCGCGCCCCTCTTCGAAGGCCCTGACCGTCCCTTCGGCAACTTCCATCTGTTTGGCTTGCTGGCGCAAATCGCTCTTGGGATTCGCGTCTTCGTCGGCGAGGAACGGCTGGATCGACCACCAGGCACCCTCGTCGCGCATCATGGCTATGGTTTCACTGTCGGCAAGCTGGCCGTGCTCGATGGATTTCACACCGGCCCTCAGGGCACGCTGAATGCCACCAGGCGTGTAAACATGGGCGCAGACATAGGTGCCCCAATCGGTCGCCGCCTCGACTGCGGCGCGCATCTCTTCCTCTAGATACTGCACGGTATCCAGCGGGTCATATAGCGACGAGACACCGCCACCTGCCATGATCTTGATCTGGCTGGCACCCCTCATCAGCTGCTCACGGGTGCGGCGCAGCACGTCATCCCGGCCGTCGGCTATGGCCGCGACGCCCGCAAGTTCGGAATGGCTCAGATCCTCGCCTGTGCGGGGCACCTCGTTCAAGAGGCGAAAGTCACCATGACCTGAGGTTTGCGAAATCATCGCTCCCGAGGGGAAAATGCGAGGGCCAGGCAGTACCCCCTTGTTGACGGCGAGTTGCAAGCCAAACGCCGGCCCGCCCGTGTCACGCACAGTGGTGAAGCCGCGCATCAGAGTTGCACCGGCCTCGCGTCCCGCCATCAAGTGAATAAAGCCGATATCGGCGGCCAGCGCCTGGGTTTGCGTGACGGCGGCCAGCGTGGAATGCCAATGTGCATCGATCAGGCCGGGGATCACCGCGCGGCCTCCGCAATCAATCCGATTGGCATCCTCCGGCCCATCACCCATCGGCACAAGCGCCGAGATCCGCGGGCCTTCGATCAGAATATCACGGCCGCGTTGCATCTGCAGCGTCGTACCATCGAAATAGCGGAGATTAGTCAGCAGGATCGGGCGTCCGGCTTCTTGCACGCTTGCGCGCCTTGGGCTCAGGCCAAAGCCCGCGAACAGACCGAGCACGGCCGCCGATCCGCCCAGCATCTGGCGGCGGTCAAGATCCGCCGAGATACGTTCAAATGCAGCTTTGGTGAGTGGTGCGCCACACAGGCACATGTCGATCAACGCGCCTGTCTCTGGGTCGGGTTGGATGCATGACAGGCACATATGCGTCTCCGAGATTTGCTAGCCTTCCAAGAAGCTGCAGTGAAAAGTGGAAAAAGCAAGCCTTTTGGGAAGGGTAGTATTGCCGTATGTCGGCCAATAACGCTTAAAGGATACGTGCCTTGCCGGTTGCAATATCATCAGGCGTCACAATCAATCTGTTCTGGACAAGCCACCAAAAGCCGACATTGACACGGGCGCTGCGAAAGCCCGCTCTGTCCGCAAGCCGGCCATTGAGACATGCCACAGCGAAGGTCCGCTCCGAGCCCTCCGCCGTCATTGAAACTGGTGGCGGAGCGGCTTATGTTAGGCCCGCCACAGACGGAGATTTATGCTTAGAGGCTTCGATTGACCCGCACGTAGCGGCATCGCTCGGCATTATGGATGCCGACCCTTTTTGCATTATTTCTGTGGAGTTCTCATGAAAAACGCAAACGTGGTGATCCGGCCCTTTGACGCGGCAACGGATCTGAAAATACTGTCGACCATCTGGATCGAAGCCTCGCTGGAGGCGCACTCCTTCATCGGTAAGAAAAGGCTGACTGAACAGCGCAAGCTGACCGAGGAGGCGTATCTGCCGAAGGCGGAGACTTCCGTGGCTTGCCTTGACCGAGAAGCTGTTGGCTTCATCAGCCTTCTGGACTGTTTCATCGGCGGGATCTTCATCGCGCCGGGCTGGCAGGGTCACGGGATCGGGCGCACGCTTATCGCCGATGCCCTGGCCCGGAAGGGCGAACTGTCCCTTGAGGTCTATACCGAAAACGAACAGGCCGTCCGCTTTTACAAGAGACTCGGATTTCAGGAGGTGTTCCGGCGCGCGGTCGATGACTTCGGCTTCCCGTTCCCGAATGCGGCACTCCGTATAGAGACCTGAAAACGGGTCTGGCAGGTCTTTTCCCTGCTAGACCACCTTCGCGAAGATAGGGGGGCGACCCCTTTGTGGCCTTTCAGAGCCGTTCCAGCGCGGCCGTGACTTTCTCAGCTAACACTTCAGCAGGCTGTGTGCCGTCAAGCCTCAGAACCGGAGCAGTTTGTGCTTTGAGCCAGCGTTCATGCTGCGCGAGATTGCGTCCTGTGAACGAGGAGTCATCATAGCGAGATGCCCAGTCACGGAATGCCAGGTGGCCTTCATACATGTCGCCGCCCGGCAGGATACGATCACCGTGCCTCTGTGCCTCTCGGCTATCCAGACGCTGCAGCCGTATCGCGGTAGGTGTATATAGGAAGGCGATTATCTCGACATGTTCAATCAGGATATCCCCCCAACCCATAAAGGAGCCTGACAGAACCCAGCCGTCCGTCTGGGATTGTCGCTGTTGGAGCAAACGGACCCGGTCTTCTGGCAGGCGCTTTGTCGTGAATGGTGGGTCTGTTGGCATCCAATAGAAGTCGTCTACGTCCAGCAGTGGAACGCCCATCTGCGCGGACAGTGTCGCGCCAAGCGTCGAGACGCCCGAGCATGATGCTCCGATCAGGTATATTCTTGGCACGTCAATCCCGCCGCTAGCATTTTAAACCAAGAGGGCAATAAGCGTGCGCGCCACCTTCTTCAATGTCCGCTTCGTCCGCATAGCTGACCTTGTGCTGTGCCGCAATTGCGCAGCTGCAGCAAATGTCCCCTATGGCGGGCCGCGACGCAGCATCTTGATGGCGCGGCCAAGGTCGGCTCTGGGCCGTTTGCTTCGATACTTTCTGGCGGTACAAATATCGGGAAAGTCCGCTGAGCCGACCTTCGCGAGCCTAAGGATAGTTGGACGCTTTGCTGCTGTGCGACAAAGGTCGGGTTTGAGCCCATATTGCAGTATGCCGCAAATGCAGCATCTCGCAGGCGCAGCGGGAATGGGCAGTTAATTCCGGCCCCAAGCAGACGTTCACTACAGTTGCTATTGCCACATTGCAGCTTTCGCAAAGCTGTCATTCGTGATCCAGTTAGTTTTCAAAATCCTGAACCCGCTTCAAATTCGATCCGGGGCAGATTTCTTGCGAGGCTGTATGGAATGACTGTTTCTGAGGTGGACTACTCCAAAATAGATGATGTCTCTGAGGAGGCCACTCGCCTGTTTAAGGTTATGATGCGTCTAGAATTCGCCCTCAAAGACGTAGGATTCTTTGTTCCAGGTCGAAGGACAGTAGCAGAGGTGGATTGGGTTCGTTTCGCTAACGATCAACTAGGTGCCGATTTCTGGCAGAGGATCAAAATTGTTGACGAAGTTCAGGTGCTGATACACGCCCCGCCGAAGAAGCAAATTGTCGATGAAGTAGGTAACTTGATCTGGCTGGATCGTAGCGAAGTTGTATCCGTGCAAGAGCTGATCGCCGCGCTAAACGGTGTGCGGAACAACCTCTTTCATGGAGGAAAGAGCGGCGATCCTGACGGCGACCGCAATGCAGATCTAATCCGGGCAGCACTCTATTTGGTTGATCAAGTGCTTAAGGAGGATGATGTCCTTCAGACCAGCTTCAGTGGAGCCTACTGATGTATGCTCGGCCCACACCGGACCTTCGCCGTGTCGCGCACAACGCTGCGGTGCGGCTTTTAGAATCCGGTAATCTACACCTCGAGTGGCACGGTGCGCCCGTCGAAGGTCAGCGAAAACGGTGCGATTAACCTTGGCTGCGCTATGGCGTGAGGTCCGAGTGCATTCTGCGAAATCGATGAAACCATCCCACCTTCGAATAGCAAGGGCGTCGAACCTTAGACTCGCACCTGAACACGCTCACGAACACGGTTGTAAATTCTGACCTCCGGTTGATGCTCAAGTTCCACGACAACAGCGAACCGCTGGTCAAAAACTTGGTCCACCGCCCAGTGTGACAGGCACCGCACGACGAGATAGTATATCTCTCCATACTCATCCGTATCACGTTTGAAGGTTATGGATGCCGTCTGAAGCGTATTGTTTGCGCGCTCGTCCGACCCGGGTTGTAGCTTACACTGAAACCTCCCTGGCACAGCTGGCGCAGCCCCCTCCGAAGCCTTGTCTCTATCGCGGAAATGCTCAAAGAGCTGTGCCTCATCGATGCCGCGCAGTAGGCGGAAATCCATCTTGGTACCGAGATAGTCATTACGGGTACGGCGGACTGGCGGGTCGTATGCAAGGGAGACCCGGATCGTACGGTCACCGCCGGTTGCAAACTCAGGTGGGATGGGTAGGCGGTATACCGCAAATTGATCCATCTCCAAGGCGTCCTCGGCGTAGAGAACAACACGGTGATCATCCGAGTAGGCAGCGCGGCTGGGATCAACAACCCCATTGCCTCCGATCCTGACGCGTTCGACAGAGGTCATCGCGGCCAACCGTCGGTCAAAGGCATCGGGCGAGCGCGCCGCGCCCACGAGGAGCGCTCGCAAGAGGTTGGCAGACGCATCGGGCATGCGACGCAACAGGCGCGCGGCTTTGTGGATCAACAGCGGCGCCGCGAAGGATGTGCCCGCGGCGGCGGTGAGGAACTGTTCCGTGTAGCGATGATTTAGAGTGATCACCCCGGCTGCGGGCAGGCGCGGTGCGCCTGCCAAGCTGACCGAGGGCACATCGAAGACCGCTGTGCCGCCGAGATCGACGAGGTCAGGCTTTCGAACGCCGCCTGCCCCAGGACCGACGCGTGTGAAGGGCGATGGTTCGCCCCATTCGTGCGTAATAGGTCGTACATTTACATCGTGTGTATGCCGATGGTCGAGGCCTGTCCCTCCCGCCACAGAGCCTACCGTAATGACGTTTGCGGCACCCGCAGGTTCGGCCAACCGGTTTTCAGGCTCGAGCAGGTAGGTCGGATATACTGTTACTAATTCCTCGGATGTGGCCGCCATGAAGGGTCTTGGCCGCCCCCGATTACCAGCCGAGACGACAATTAATACGTCGAGTTCGCGAGCGAGCGCGTCGAGTGTGGCGGCCCAAGGGCCAACGCGACCCTGGGCAAGGTTCGCATTGGCATCGCCAAGAGATAGTACGAACAGCCTACAGCCCAGGTCCGCATGTAACGTGCGAATTGCAGTATCCATTACCCGTGGCACCGTGCGGCGTTCCGGGAATCGGCCGTCGTCGCCCACTACCTTAGCCACAGCCAGCCGTCCAACAGGCTCCAAGGAACCCGACGGAATCGCGTCGCGTAGGTCGCCGAAGAGCGCAGCTCCTGCTACAGATGTGCCGTGCCCCCAAACGTCAGCAACGCCCGTAATGCCCTCGCCGACGTGACGACCAACGACAAGCCCATTCAGAAGGGGATGGTCATTCACGCCACTATCGAGGACGCCGATAACTGGCGTACCCTCCGGCGGTTCGAGGACAGGGGGCACTGCGCCCGCATCCATAGCCACCAGTGGCGGGGCTTCAAGATCCGGCTGCGGGGGGAGGTCAAGTAAAGCGATCTCGGGCACGCCGAGAAGAGGTCTGAGCCCGCGCCCGGTCGCTTCCACGCGCATTACGGTGATGGAAGGTCCGATATAGTTGTCGTGAACGGCCCCGCCTTGGGCGATCAGGAAGCGCTCAATCTCCGCTACCTTCGCTTCGCGCTGCGCCCGCGTCCCGAACTCCCAGAGTTCGATGTCGACTATGTGCTGAGCATCATCTTGAAGGTCTTCCGCTTCGGTAAACCCGTCCGCCTTTATCTTCGGCCCGAGGCGATCCCGCGGGGAGAGCCCTCCAACACTATCAATTCGCCCTACGAGGCCAGCGTAGTTCGGATTTTTCTGATCCGGGTTGGCTGGCGGTTCGTCGAACTTGCTAAGGCGGTTGATGAACTCAGTTAGGTCGCCTGTCGAAGAGAATAGCAGCACTGTGCGATCCGCATCGCTGGAGACCACCGCGAGGCCAAGCCTTTCCCAATCGCTTTCGGCGATGTGCCCATCAACGCGTACGCGAAGTAGTAGAGAAGGGTCGACGAAAGCGGCTGGCTTTGCAGCTTGTTGCTCCGCCACCGCAGTTCTGGTCTCCGTTTGGAGGGTGCCGCCATGACCGTCCCCCCGTCCGGGCGGGGCGCTACCGCCGCCAGTTTTACGGCGTGCGATCGGCACACGGGCACGGATCAGTTGCAGGTGGTCGAGCTGGGCCATCTCCGCATCCCTACACGGAAGTGGCGCTCGCACTGCCTAGGCAATTCCTTGCGCGTCGGCGCTCGGAATTGCGAAGGGCCGAGCGCAAGTGGCCGTCTGTCAGGCCCGTGTTGCCATCAAGTATCGACAGCTTAATCGCTTGTTGGGTAATTCGAGCCAGCTCCGCGTAGGAACTACCCGCCAGGCGGTCGACATAGGAAGCCGGTTCGATGGATGTTGCCACGTTGCGGAACGCATGGCGCAGATATGCTTCGATCATCCGCGCGTCGGGTAGGTCGAACCAGACTACCTCATCGAACCTTCGCCAAATCGCTTGATCAAGCTGGCCCGCAAGGTTCGTCGCCGCGATGAGAAATCCACCGGGTTCGATCTGCTCAATGAACATCAGAAGACTGTTAACCACACGGCGCAACTCGCCGGTCTCGGACGCCTCTTCCCGCGAGCGCGCCAGTGCGTCAAACTCATCGAAAAAGAGGACACACGGTTGGCGCCGTGCGAATTCGAAGGTCTTGCGGATGTTGGTGGCGGTCTCACCTAGGTATGACGACACGAGGCTGTCGAGACGCACATGAAAGAAGGGTAGTCCCAACTCACCGGCGAACACCTCTGCGCACATGGTCTTGCCCGTGCCAGGCGGGCCGCAGAAAAGAAGCTTAGAGCGCACTTCGAGCCCATGGCGGCGAAGCCGGTCGGCCTGCCGGAATTCGCGGATGATACCGGCGAAAAGTTCAGTATTTTCCAGCGACAGGTGAAGCTCAGAAGGTGTGCGCTGTGGCTCCACTCGTTGGATGAAATCGCGGGCTTCGTCGGGGAAGGGCAGGAGTTTATTCGTAGGAGCCTTTTGGCTCGCACCTTCACCGAGGCGTTCGAGAGACTTGCGCAAGGAGCCCGCGAGCACTCGATTGCCTTTGCGCTCCTCTTCACCGATGATCTGCTCGACTACGGTGCGGAATTTGTCATCCCGACCGTAGCTCGTTAGGAGCTTTTTCATCAGTTCGCCACGTGCCATTTCGTCTCCCTCGTCTCTCCTTCCCTACATGCCCGGGAAGGGACTTGACAACTATATTTCAGATTGCGCAGGCCTCGTGCAAGACTGAGTGATACAAATGCATGCCGACACGGTGCTTGAGGTCCCCCAAGACAATCCACGTTGATAGACGCATGCAGGGAAATAGCCTTGCCGAAACAGGTCGCTGTCGTCAAGTACGAGTACCCGGGCGCGGGCTGGCGAACTGGTTGATCGCTGCAACAGCATCTATACTAGGTTTCAGAGCTCCGAAGCGACCGGGGTGTCGATCCAAATCGAACTCCTGCTGCACTCGCACCTATGAGGTCGAAGCCGACTGACGCGCACCATGCCATATTTCAAGAATGGGGCATGATGCCGTCATGCAGTGTTACTGAACCACCTAGCGCGGTCAGTTCTGAATGGCGGCTTACATCATTGCCGATCAATCGGATTGTCTCCGCAGCGAACGTCAGCTCCCCGCCCTTCTGGCAAGACCCCTCGCAATCGCGGCACACATCGAGCCTTTGCAGCGAAAGCCCGATTCGTCCGCATAGCCGACCTTCGCGAGCCTGGACACGGGTGGACTCTGTGTTTCGAGCGGCGAACGTCAGCTTGTAGTCCATGTTGCAAAATGCTGCAACGCGGCTAAGCTGGTCTGATGATTAGCGTGGCAAACAATAACATCCTCATTCTGGCTCCTTTGGACACACTTGACTATTTTGACAGCCAAACCGTGAGCTTGTTGCGCGAAATCTCGCCTTTGCAGGCGTGGAATCTGATCATGGAAGACCCGCAGCCTCTATTGAAACTGGCATTCAAAACTACGCGATATTGTTTCGAGAAGGTTTGGCGTGAAGTCCATTGGCGGGTTCTCCGGCACTTCAAAAGATACTGTCCGCGCAGGAGACTATCTGGACTTCTTCTTGGTCGAACACAGCGACGACAAGACGTTGGTTCTAACGGAACGAGATCGGCATCTTGATGTGATGACCTGCGTGTCGGCACAAGGGAACGAGATCTCCATCACGTCCTCGGTGACCGTGCATAACTTGTTTGGCACGGCGTACATGATACCCGTGGGAATAGCTCACAAGTTCATTGTTAGAAATATGCTGCGTCGACTTCAAAGGAAGCTTACTGCGTAAGTTTCAAAGCCCACTTCGTTCCGCATAGCCGACCAACACGGTATGCGGACACCTCCAAAAACAAGCCCCCCTGCCGGGGACAGGAGGTCTCACTGGTTAACAAGGAAGAGTACCGCCCTTGCGGGCGGAGGGATCAGGCGCGGCCGTTCAGGCGGGTCTCGCCCTCATAGGCAGCCTGGTAGGCGATGGCGCGCAGGTTGTTGCGCGAGATCCCCAGATCGCCAAGATCGCGCGCGCTGAGGCTGTGCA
This sequence comes from Heliomarina baculiformis, assembly GCF_019966545.1. Lineage (GTDB taxonomy): Bacteria > Pseudomonadota > Alphaproteobacteria > Rhodobacterales > Rhodobacteraceae > Heliomarina > Heliomarina baculiformis. The sequence continues at coordinate 50,720 of NZ_JAIMIC010000014.1, forward strand.
GCTCGTTCAGCGTCCGCTTGTAAATGGCGCGACGCGCCTGAGCGACTTTGAACGTGTCGACGAGCGCCCGGAAACGGTCAGCAAAGGACGGGGCGGCGATGGCGGTGCGGGTAATGGTGGTCATGATCTTGTTCCTGTCTGTCTGGGCACCGGCGTCTTACCTGTCGCACCGGGCCGTCGATAAATTCTGCGATGCAGCATAGGCTGCGGTGGGCGCGCTAACAATTTCCGTTTCGGTCTGGCCGCTATGCGCGTCCTGCATGAATGGGTCAGCGATACTGTCTGATTTTGGGAGGGAGATGCCCCTGCCCCCTTGAGGGAGGAGATTAGGAGCGAGGACATTCCCGAAGCACCGGCATTCCAGGGAGGGAGGAGTTGGAAGCCGGGCAATTTGGATGGATCAGGCGCCGTAGACGTGCTTGCGCACGATGTCGGCGATATCGCCGCGGCGTATGTTTATATCTTTCAGATCGCGATCGCTCATCGCCATGAGCTGGGCGCAGGTGGCGTCATACTCGCGACGCAGCGCGCGGTCAGCACGGAAGTTTTCGATGGTGCCGCGCAGGCGGGCGATGATGGGAAAGGTGATCGTGTTGGCGGTCAGTGCGTGTGCCATGTGTCTTTGTCCTTGTCCTTGTCTCTAGCCGGGACGGTTTTCCGCGGCTCTTGTCAGCTTTGGTTCCTTGTCTTGACCGTGAGATAAGGAGATTTGGTTGCGCTAACAACTGACAGAAGCGAAGGCCCGTTATGCACCTGCAGCATGGTTCATGCCCCCTGCCCCGCGGCCCCCACCTGACAACGAAAAACGCCCCCGGAGATTTCCGGGGGCGTTTAGATACTTACACGGAGCGAAAAGGCTTAGTCGCGCTCTTCGATGATTTCGACCATGTGCGGGATCGAGTTCACCATGCCGCGCACGGCAGGGGTGTCTTCGAGTTCGCGGGTCTTGTGCATCTTGTTCAGGCCCAGCCCGATCAGCGTCTGGCGCTGCTTGGCGGGACGGCGGATCGGCGAACCGATCTGTTTTACGACGATGGTCTTAGCCATGTTTCTCAAGCCTCCTCAGCGACCTGTGCCGACGCCTGCGGCGCGTCATCACGCTTGGGCAGGATGTCGGACACTTTCTTCCCACGACGCTGCGCAACCGAGCGCGGGCTCGCTTCTTTCTGCAGACCGTCCATGGTGGCGCGGATCATGTTATAGGGGTTCTGCGAACCGATCGACTTGGACACAACGTCCTTGACGCCCAGCATCTCGAACACGGCACGCATCGGACCACCGGCGATGATACCGGTACCTTCCGGTGCGGTGCGCATGACGACCTTACCGGCGCCATGACGGCCTTCCATGTCGTGGTGCAGGGTGCGGCCTTCGCGCAGCTGCACGCGGATCATCTGGCGCTTGGCCTGCTCGGTTGCCTTGCGAATGGCCTCGGGGACCTCTTTCGCCTTGCCTTTGCCAAAGCCGACACGGCCTTTCTGATCGCCTACAACGACGAGTGCGGCGAAGCCAAAGCGCTTACCACCCTTGACGGTCTTGGACACGCGGTTGATCGCGACGAGGCGGTCCGCGAATTCAGGGGCTTCCTCACGCTGGTTGCGGCGGTTACCGCCACGGTTGTCATCTCTTGCCATAAGGCTTCCTTTCATTCGGCCCGCTGCCTGCGCGCCATATGCATTCAATCCTGGTGAGATTGGGGCGCCATGCGCCCCTCTCCCGGATCATCGAGACGGCCCCGAAGGACCGTCTGCACTTAGATCTTCAGCCCGCCTTCACGCGCAGCGTCGGCCAGAGCCTTCACCTTGCCATGAAAGAGGAAACCGCCACGGTCGAAATAGGCTTCTTCCACGCCCGCCTTTTTGGCGCGCTCGGCGATTGCAGAACCGACCTTGGCGGCCGCTTCCACGTTGTTCTTGCCCACAACGCCCAGATCTTTTTCCAACGTGGATGCCGACGCGAGCGTGACACCTTTCACATCGTCGATCAGCTGGACGCTGATGTTCTTGCTCGAACGGTGAACAGAAAGACGAAGACGTCCTGCGTTCACTTTGCGAAGCTTGTTCCGGACGCGCAGGCGGCGCTTCAGAAACAGTTGTCTTTTGCTGTTTGCCATCTGACTGGTCCTTACTTCTTCTTGCCTTCCTTGCGGAAGATATACTCGTCCTTGTACTTGATCCCTTTGCCCTTGTAGGGCTCGGGAGCACGCCAGGCGCGGATATTCGCTGCGACCTGACCAACGAGCTGCTCATCGATACCTTCGACCACGATCTCGGTCTGCTTGGGCGCGGTCACGGTCACGCCATCGGGCGCCGTGAAGTCCACGTCATGCGACAGGCCGAGGTTCAGCTTGAGGGTATTTCCCTGCATCTGGGCACGATAACCAACACCGTTGATTTCAAGCTCGCGCTTGAAGCCGTTGGTGACGCCGGTCACCAGGTTGGCGATCATCGTGCGGGACATGCCCCACTGCTGACGCGCGCGCTTGGATTTGCCGCGCGGAGTCACGGTGATGACGTTATCTTCGACCGAAATCGCGATATCGTCGGTTGCCTTGAAGGTCCGGGCGCCCTTGGGGCCTTTCACTTCGACGGTCTGGCCCGAAACAGAAGCAGTTACGCCGCTGGGGAGCTCGACCGGTTTTTTACCAATACGAGACATTCAGACCTCCTTAGAATACGGTGCAGAGCACTTCGCCGCCAACATTGGCTTCGCGTGCGGCTGCATCCGACATCACACCTTTGGGTGTGGAGACAATCGACACACCAAGGCCCTGACGAACCTGCGGGATGTCCTTGACGCCCATGTAAACGCGGCGGCCGGGGGTCGAAACCCGCTTGAGCTCGCGAATGACAGGGATGCCTTCGTAATACTTGAGGCTGATTTCCAGCGCCGGATGACCGTCTTTGCCGGTCGTCTCTTCGTAGCCGCGGATGTAGCCTTCGTCTTTCAGCACGTCCAGAACCCAGGCGCGCAGTTTGGACGCCGGTGTCATAACCGTCGACTTGCCGCGAAGCTGCGAGTTCCGGATACGGGTGAGCATATCTGCGATAGGATCGTTCATCTTATGCCCTCCCTTACCAGCTCGATTTCACGAGGCCGGGGATCTGCCCCGACGAACCGAGGTCGCGAAGCGCGATACGGCTGATTTTCAGTTTGCGATAGTAGGCGTGCGGACGGCCGGTGAGCTGGCAGCGGTTGTGCAGACGCACAGCAGAGCTGTTGCGCGGCAGTTTCGCCAGCTTGAGGGACGCGCGGAAACGCTCTTCCATCGGTTTGCTTTCGTCGTTCACGATCGCTTTCAGCTCGGCGCGCTTGGCGGCATATTTCTCCACCAGGCGTTCGCGCTTCTTTTCGCGTTCGATCATTGCTTTCTTAGCCATGTCTAATCCTTCCCGCGCTTACGAATTGAAGGGCATGTTGAAATGCTTCAACAGCGCCTTTGCTTCGGCGTCGGTCTTTGCCGTGGTGGTGATGATGACGTCCATGCCCCAGACTTCGTCGACCTTGTCGAAGTTGATTTCGGGGAAGACGATATGTTCCTTGATGCCCATGGCATAGTTGCCGCGACCATCGAAGCTCTTGCCCGAAACGCCGCGGAAGTCGCGGATACGGGGCATTGCAACGGTGATCAGGCGATCGAGGAATTCGTACATCCGGTCACCACGGAGGGTCACCTTGGTGCCAAGCGGCATATCTTCACGGACGCGGAAACCGGCGATCGATTTCTTTGCCTTGGTGACGACGGCCTGCTGACCGGCGATCGCGGTCAGATCTTCCTGAGCCGATTTCACCTTTTTGGTGTCGCGAACAGCTTCGGCGCCAGCGCCGATGTTCAGGACGATCTTGTCCAGGCGCGGGATCATCATGTCGTTCGAGTAACCGAACTCTTCCTTCATCGCCGCCTTGATGGTGTCGTTGAAGACCGTACGCAGACGCGGGGTGTAGTTTTCAGAATCAAGCATCGATCACGTCCCCCGTGGTTTTGGCAAAGCGCACTTTCTTGTCGCCTTCGATCTTGAAGCCAACGCGGGTCGGCTTGCCGTTTGCGTCAACGAGCGACAGGTTCGAGAGCTGGATCGGCATCGCCTTGGGGATGCGACCGCCCTGGCTGGTCTGGCTTTGACGGGTGGCGCGGATGGCAACGTTGATGCCTTCCACAACGGCTTTGCCGGCTTTGGGGTCGACGGACTGGATAGTGCCCTTCTTGCCCTTGTCCTTGCCAGCAAGCACGATGACTTCGTCACCTTTTTTCAGTTTAGCGGCCATCAGAGCACCTCCGGCGCCAGCGAGATGATTTTCATGAAGTTCTTGGCGCGCAGCTCACGAACAACCGGCCCGAAGATACGGGTGCCGACGGGCTCGTTGTTATTGTTCAGAATAACGGCGGCGTTGCGGTCAAAGCGGATGGCGGTGCCATCTTCGCGACGAACTTCCTTGGCGGTGCGAACGACGACGGCCTTACGGACATCGCCCTTTTTAACACGACCGCGCGGAATGGCTTCCTTTACGGATACTACGATGATGTCGCCGACACCCGCGTATTTCCGCTTGGACCCACCCAGGACCTTGATGCACTGAACTCGGCGTGCGCCGGAGTTGTCAGCAACATCCAGATTGGTCTGCATCTGGATCATATGGTTTCTCCCGACCTTTGGGGACAGGCTCTCATTCGCTCTGCCCCAGGGTTTCGCTCAAACTGAAAAAATCCGGGAAGCTTACGCTTCCAGAACTTCCCAGCGTTTCGTTTTGGACTTGGGTGCACATTCGATGATGCGCACGGTATCGCCCGTCTTGTAGGTGTTCTTCTCGTCATGCGCACGGTACTTCTTGGACCGGCGGATGGTCTTTTTCAGAACCGGGTGTGTAAAGCGGCGTTCGACCGAAACGGTTACGGTCTGTGCGTTGGCGTCGCTGGTGACGGTGCCTTGCAGAATACGTTTGGGCATCTATCGGCTCCTTATTCTTGCGACGCCGCGGCTGCGGCTTTCTGGTTCAGAATGGTCTTCACGCGGGCAGCGTTGCGACGCGCCGCACGGATCCGCGCCGGATTTTCGAGCTGGCCGGTGGCCTGCTGAAAGCGCAGGTTGAAGCTTTCTTTTTTCAGGTTGGCAAGTTCTTCGCGGAGCTGGTCCGGAGTCTTGTCATTCAGTTCCTTGGCGTTCATGTCGCCCTTCCTTTCAACATCACTGGCAGGCCCCTTGCCTCTGCGCGAGGGTCACCGTGATTCCAGTGGAGTTCATGATGAAGTGGCCATTTAGACGCCAAGCGCCCATAAAGCAACCCCTGTCTGTCCCTGCCGGGGGATTTGCCTTCAAACGGGCGAAATAACCCGCATTTACTGGCGATTTTGCCCTCTCGCCTTGGCTGTGACCCTGCGCTATCACAGCCCCATGTCACAGATCGAGTCGCTTTTCGCCACCCGCCTATACCGCGCCGCCCTGTCGGAGTTCGGCCCTGCCATCGACCGCGAAGAGCTGGAAGGCTCTTGCTGGTCCATTGCCGAGGATGATGAAGCCGGGCAGGACTGGTGCGAAGAGAACGGCTATCCCGGTTACACGAGCTATGCCTCGCTGACCGATCTTGGCTGGCGGTTCCCGATCTTCAAGGATCTGACCAAGGCGCTGGATCAACATGTATTGGCCTTTCTCGAAGATCTCGAATTCGATCTCGACGGGCGTAAGCTGGTGCTGGACGATCTCTGGATCAATATCCTTGCGCCGGACGGGAGCCATGGCTCGCATATCCATCCACACAGCGTGATCAGCGGAACGACCTATGTGACGATGCCCGAGGATGCGAGCGCGATCAAGTTCGAAGACCCACGCCATGCGATGATGATGGCCGCCCCGCCCCGCCGCAAGGATGCGCGCAAGGAATTACGCAGCTTTATCTATGTCGCGCCAGAGCCGGGCGAGGTTCTGCTGTGGGAAAGCTGGCTACGTCACGAAGTGCCGATGAACCGCTCGGAGGACGAGCGGATCAGCGTCAGCTTTAACTACCGATGGGACTGACCTTGCGCCGTGCCGGGATCAGGGTGACCGTCACCAGCCCGGCAAGGACAAGCCCCGCACCTATCATGCTTTCGTAGGTGACCGGTTCGCCCACGATATAGATCGCCAGCACCCATGCGGTGACCGGCTCCATCAGGGCAAGGGTCACGGCGGTCGAGGCGGTCACGTAGTTCAGACCCCAGGTATAGAAGGCATAGGCCAGACCGGTGGCCGCGACGCCGAGGAAGGCGATGCCCATCAGCGCGCTGCCATCCAATGCCCAGCCAAGCGGCACGAAGGCGAGAATCGGCAGCGTCACCAGCGCGGCGATGCTGAACGTGCTGGCCGCGATGACGGTTGTAGGAGCCTTGTCGCTGATCCGGCTGGTGGCAAGCGAATAGGCCGCGTAGCAGGCCCCGGCCAGAAGCGCGATCACGATGCCAAGATAGGGTCGGTCACCGCTGCCCAGAGTAGAAAGCATGGCGACCCCGGTGATCGAAATTCCCTGCCCGAAGACGCGCATCCGGTTCGGTGTGCGGTTGCTTTGCAGCGATTCATATAGCGTGGCAAATACCGGCGCGCTGCCGATGGTGACGGCGGTGCCGACGCCGACGCCTGCGAGGGTCACGCCCCAGAAGAACAGGAGGTTGTAAAAGCCGATGGCGATACCGGCAAAGACGATCCCCGGCCAAGGCAGATCGGGCATCTTGGTGATGTCGTATTTCTGGGCGTAGGCAATGGCCAGAAGGGCGATGGACCCGACGAGAAGCCTCAGCGCGCCGACGGCAAGGGGATCGCGACCCTCGGGTAGCAGGCTTTGCACCGTGCCAGTTGTTCCCCAAAGAACCGCCGCCAGAACGACGGCCAGAACGCCGACTAATCTCATCACTTACCCCTGTTTCTATCTGAAGTTGCCGAGAAGGACGCTCGCGTGTCAACAATTGCTTACTGAATAAAACGATTGCCACACCAAGTGTTTGCTTCTCAGGCACCGGTCAGAACTTCGCTTTAAATATGAACGCCCAAAGCGCTCGACGGATGAAAATCAAGGCGCGGAAACGACGGTGGCCAATTGTCCCATCCTGCGCGCCTCTTCATGTAATAAATCCGGGTTTGGCCGATTCCCGCTTTGTTATTAGCATGAAATGCCGTCCGTCCGCGCGCCTTTTGCATGTGACCTGACCGGGGCTATTGGACGCGTCGCGTTCCATCGAGAAGGCTTTCCTGCAAGGTCGGTCCGTGGAGGACAGAGATATCTCCGGTTGTCTCAAGCACTACGGCCCGGACTTCGGAATAATCGAGCACATTAGCCTCGCGGAGCTTGGCGACCAGATCATCCTTGGCGACCCGCGTCGCGCGCAGCGCATCGTCAAAGATTTCACCATCCCGCATCAGCAGGACGGGCGCATTCTGGACCACGGTTTCAACGGTGCTCGAGGCGATGCGGAGCCTGGCCATAATATATTGGACGCCCAAGAGGGCGGCGATGGCGGCCAGCGATTGAACAAATGCGGGCCATTCAGAGGATTGACTTGCCCCTGCCAAGAGCGAGCCGGTGGCGACAGTGACCACGAAATCGAAAGCCGTCATCTTGGAAAAGGTGCGAAGGCCAACGACCCGCACGATGAAGATAACCCAAAACACCGTGATCGTTGCCAGGATGACGCCGGAGGCAATGCCGTCCGCAAGGGGCTGTTCAAAGAACATTGTCAGCCCCCCGCCGCAATGTTCTCAGGCGGCCGACCGACGCCCAGATGTTCCGAATGCGTGCGGACGGTTCGATAAAAGTTTCGATTGGCCTAATTCCTTTTGTTGTCGGGCCTCGGCTCCCCGCCGAATTCAACCTCTCTGGGTTGAACGCGCCACAGCATGTTTTGTTCATCCGCTCCGGGTGGAACATAGACCGAGGCACAACGAAAAACCCCCGCCGTTTGCACGACGGGGGTTTCCTGTTTCTGATCGGAGTTCCCTCCGGACCGCTTACCAGTCTTCGCGAACGACGACGCGAGTCTTGATCGGCAGCTTCATCGCGGCGAGGCGCAGGGCTTCGCGGGCGATTTCTTCGTTAACGCCGTCGAGTTCGAACATCACGCGACCGGGCTTGACCTTGCATGCCCAGTAATCGACGGAGCCCTTACCTTTACCCATCCGCACTTCAGTCGGCTTGGAGGTCACCGGGGTATCCGGGAAAATCCGGATCCAGACACGGCCCTGACGTTTCATGTGGCGGGTCATCGCGCGGCGAGCCGCTTCGATCTGACGTGCCGTCACACGCTCGGGTTGGAGGGCCTTGAGGCCGAAAGTCCCGAAGTTGAGGTCAGAACCGCCCTTGGCGAGACCGCTGATGCGGCCTTTGTGCTGCTTGCGGTATTTTGTACGCTTAGGTTGAAGCATCTTTCTTTCTCCTTAGCGGCGGCCACCGGCGCCACGCGGGGCCGGACCGTCCTGGAGTTCCTGTGCCTTGCGTTCACGCGCGGAGGGATCATGTTCCATGATCTCGCCTTTGAAGATCCAGGTCTTGATCCCGATGATCCCGTAGGCGGTTTGCGCCTCGACGTGAGCGTAATCGATATCCGCACGCAGGGTGTGCAGCGGCACGCGGCCTTCACGGTACCATTCGGTACGCGCGATTTCCGCACCGCCGAGACGACCGGCGAGGTTCACACGGATGCCGAGGGCGCCCATGCGCATCGCGTTCTGCACCGCACGCTTCATCGCGCGACGGAAGGACACACGACGCTCGAGCTGCTGCGCGATGGATTCACCCACCAGCGCGGCGTCGAGTTCAGGCTTGCGCACTTCGACGATGTTCAGGTGAAGCTCGCTGTCGGTCATATTGGCGATCTTCTTGCGCAGCGTTTCGATGTCTGCGCCTTTCTTGCCAATGATGACACCCGGACGGGCCGTGTGGATCGTGACGCGGCACTTCTTGTGCGGACGTTCGATGATCACGCGGGCAATACCGGCCTGCTTGCACTCATCCTTGATGAAATCACGGATCTTCAGGTCTTCGAGCAGAAGATCGCCGTAATCTTTCGTGTCGGCATACCAGCGGCTGTCCCAGGTGCGGTTGACCTGAAGGCGCATGCCAATCGGATTGACTTTGTTACCCATTAGGCTTGCTCCTCAACTTGACGCACCTTGATGGTGATCTCGGAAAACGGCTTTACGATCTTGCCGAACCGGCCACGGGCACGCGGACGACCGCGCTTCATGGTCATGTTCTTGCCAACATAGGCTTCGGCGACGATCAGCTCGTCCACGTCCAGGTTGTGGTTGTTTTCGGCGTTCGCGATGGCGGACTGCAGGCACTTGCGTACATCCTCGGCGATCCGCTTTTTCGAGAAGGTCAGATCGGTCAGCGCGCGATCAACTTTCTTGCCACGGATCATCGCGGCGACCAGGTTCAGCTTTTGCGGGGACGTACGGAGCATGCGCAGTTTTGCCATTGCTTCGTTATCGGCCACGCGGCGGGGATTTTTGTCCTTGCTCATGGCTTATTTCCGCTTCGCTTTTTTGTCAGCGGCGTGACCGTAATAGGTCCGGGTCGGCGAATACTCACCGAACTTCTGACCAATCATGTCTTCCGTGACGTTGACAGGAACGTGTTTCTTGCCGTTGTAGACGCCAAACGTCAGGCCCACGAACTGGGGCAGGATCGTCGAGCGGCGCGACCAGATCTTGATGACTTCGTGACGGCTGCCTTCGCGGGCCGCCTCGGCCTTTTTCAACACGTAAGCGTCGACAAAAGGACCTTTCCAAACAGAGCGAGACATGTCTTAGCGCCCTTTCTTCTTGGCGTGCCGCGAGCGGATGATCAGCTTGCTGGACGCTTTGTTCTTGTTCCGGGTCTTGGCACCTTTGGTCGGTTTGCCCCAAGGGGTAACCGGGTGACGACCACCAGAGGTACGGCCTTCACCACCACCGTGAGGGTGGTCGATCGGGTTCATCACGACACCACGCACAGAGGGGCGGATGCCCTTGTGGCGCATGCGGCCGGCTTTACCGTAGTTCTGGTTGCTGTTGTCGGGGTTCGAAACCGCACCGACAGTTGCCATGCATTCCTGACGGACCATGCGCAGCTCGCCCGAGGAGAGGCGGATCTGGGCGTAGCCTCCGTCACGGCCGACGAACTGGGCATAGGTGCCCGCGGCGCGTGCGATCTGGCCACCCTTGCCGGGCTTCATCTCGATGTTGTGCACGATGGTACCGATCGGCATGCCCGAGAACGGCATCGCGTTACCCGGCTTGATGTCGACCTTGGTGCCCGCGACGACCTTGTCGCCGACTGCCAGACGCTGCGGCGCGAGGATATAGGCCTGCTCGCCGTCTTCGTACTGGATCAGGGCAATGAACGCGGTCCGGTTCGGGTCATATTCGATCCGTGCAACGACGGCCGATACGTCGAACTTGTTCCGCTTGAAATCTACAACGCGATAGAGGCGCTTTGCCCCACCACCGCGGCGACGCGATGTAATACGTCCGGTGTTGTTCCGGCCGCCCGACTTCGTCAGACCCTCGGTGAGGGATTTGACGGGGCGTCCTTTCCACAGCTCCGAACGGTCGATCAGCACCAGCCCGCGCTGGCCCGGCGTCGTCGGCTTATACGACTTGAGTGCCATGCTTTCTGTCTTCCGTTTAGCAAACGCTGCCGTCGTTTCCCGCGCGGGGACGTAGGGCAGCTATGTATTGGGTACTTGCCGGACGGTTGGAATTGGCCGCCGCTGACAGACTACCCTATGTTACAGGGCCCCGAAGGTCCCCAGGTTCAATAAGCACAAGACCCCGGAACGAATCCCGGGGCCGCGTGATTGGGTGCGTCTAGCAGGGATGGGTGGGGGTGGCAAGGGGAAGAAGGACTGCAAATGTCGCCTTGCTTCTCTGGTTGAGGATTAGGATCTTGGACCTCTTTTGCGACCAAGTCGAGCCCCCCCTCAAACAACGCAAAAGCCCCCCGCCGTCCGGCGAGGGGCTTTCTTACTTCTAACGCTTGGCAGGGTCTCCCCTGCCCTCACGATCACAGACCGGTGGTCACGTCGATCGTGTTGCCCTCTTCAAGGGTCACGTAGGCTTTCTTGACGTCTTTCCGGCGGCCCATCTGGCCGCGGAAACGCTTTGCCTTGCCTTTGGTGATGGTCGTGTTGACGGCCTTCACCTTGACACCAAAGAGAGCCTCGACGGCCTCTTTGATCTGCGGCTTGTTGCTGTCGATCGACACTTCAAAGACAACGGCATTGGCCTCAGAGGCCATGGTTGCTTTCTCGGTGATGACCGGCTTGCGGATCACGTCGTAATGTTCTGCCTTGGCACTCATTTCAGTCGAGCCTCCAGTGCTTCGACACCCGCTTTGGTGATCACGAGCGTATCACGCTTGAGGATGTCATATACGTTGGCGCCCATCGTCGGCAGGATGTCCAGACCTTCGATGTTGCGGGCCGCCTTGGCGAAACCTTCGTTGACCGACGCGCCGTCGATGATCAGCGCGCGCTTCCAGCCAAGGCTGGCGATCTGCTTGGCCAGTGCACCGGTCTTGCCTTCGGCTTCGGCGGATTCAATCACGACCAGCTCGCCGGCTTTCGCCTTGGCGCTCAGTGCGTGACGCAGGCCCAGCTTGCGGAACTTCTTGGGCAGGTCATGCCCATGGCTGCGCGGGGTCGGGCCCTTGTAGATACCACCTTTACGGAAGATCGGCGCGTTACGGTCACCGTGGCGAGCGCCGCCGGTCCCCTTCTGGCGATAGATCTTCTTGGTCGAATAGCTGGTTTCCGAGCGGGTCTTGACCTTGTGGGTGCCCTGCTGCGCGTTGTTGCGCTGCCAGCGGACCACACGGTGCAGGATGTCGGCACGCGGTTCCAGGCCGAAGAGAGCTTCGTCCAGGTCCACGCTGCCGGCGGCGCCGCCGTCCAGTTTGATGACGTCGAGTTTCATTCTTCGCCTTCCTTCTTCTCGGCCGCGCCATCTTCTGCCTTGTCGGCTTCGATGTCGGCTTCGGCTGCTTTCAGCGCCTCGGCTTCTGCTGCGGCTTGCTCTTCGGCCAGACGCTTGGCTTCGGCTTCCGCCTCGGCGGCTGCGGCTGCGGCGGCTTCCTCGGCTGCTTTCGCGGCTTCTTCAGCGGCGGACTTCAGCGCGGCGGGCAGAATGGCGTTCTCGGGGAACGGCTTCTTGACCGCGTCCTTGACGGTGACCCAGCCACCCTTGGAGCCCGGAACGGCGCCCTTGACCATGATCAGACCACGCTCGGCGTCGGTTTTCACGACTTCGAGGTTCTGCGTGGTGACGCGCACGGCGCCCATGTGACCGGCCATCTTCTTGCCTTTGAAGACCTTGCCCGGATCCTGACACTGACCGGTGGAGCCGTGCGAACGGTGCGAAATCGACACACCGTGCGAGGCCCGCAGACCGCCGAAGTTGTGCCGCTTCATGGCACCGGCGAAACCTTTACCGATCGAGGTGCCGGCGACATCGACGTACTGACCTGCAAAGTAATGGTCAGCAGTGATTTCCTCACCGACGTTGATCAGGTTGTCGGGATCGACGCGGAATTCCGCGACTTTCCGCTTGGGTTCAACCTTGGCGGCGGAAAAGTGACCGCGCATCGCCTGTGAAACCCGCTTGGCTTTGGACGTACCTGCACCGAGCTGAACGGCAGTGTAGCCATCCTTGTCAGCGGTACGCTGGGCGACGACCTGAAGCTTGTCCAGCTGGAGAACGGTCACAGGGATCTGCTTGCCGTCTTCCATGAACAACCGGGTCATGCCGACTTTTTTTGCGATAATACCAGAGCGCAACATGTTTCTTGCCCTCCTCGCTTACGATTGCAGCTTGATCTCGACATCCACGCCAGCGGCGAGGTCGAGCTTCATCAGCGCGTCCACGGTCTGGGGGGTCGGATCGACGATATCCAGCAGACGCTTGTGCGTGCGGATTTCGAACTGGTCACGGGATTTCTTGTCTACGTGGGGACCACGCAGAACGGTGAATTTCTCGATCTTGTTCGGCAGCGGAATGGGCCCGCGCACATTGGCGCCGGTCCGCTTGGCGGTGTTGACGATCTCTTGTGTGGACGCGTCCAGCACACGATAGTCAAACGCCTTGAGCCGAATGCGGATGTTTTGGCTTTGGATGGCCATTTAGCAATCCCCTTCAAGGGCTTTTCAAGTTGAGAGGAGGAACGACGACCACCGCCGCCCCTCATCGAACCAATTTTTGGGTTCGGGCGTCACCGCCCGAAATTCAGCAGATGGAAAAGGCCGGCTTGGCTTTCAAGCCGACATTTCCCATTTTTGCGCTTCCTTGCGAAAGCCCTGCCGATTTACTCGACGATTTTCGACACCACGCCGGCGCCGACGGTGCGGCCGCCTTCGCGGATGGCGAAGCGGAGGCCCTGCT
>NZ_JAIMIC010000015.1 GCF_019966545.1 Heliomarina baculiformis
ATAATCCGGGAATGAAACAAGAACATGAACATAGTGATATCAATACGTTAGTGTCCACCAATGGAACAAGAACGACAGTCGGAAAACACCGAGAAATCGAGCTCAGACCCGCCAAACGGGCCCTCAGTCAACGACGACAGCGAGAGAGATCGCCCCGACGGCGAGGCCTTGCGCCTGCCCTCCTCTATGGCGGGGTCCGGCACGCTCGATCGACTGGTCGATACGGCCCGCGACTATGCCCGGGCCGCGGCCTCAGATAACACGCTGAAAGCCTATGCGACGGACTGGACACACTTCGCGCGCTGGTGCCGGATGAAGGGTGCCGAGCCGCTGCCACCATCGCCGGAGTTGATCGGGCTATATCTTGCAGACCTCGCGTCCGGGTCAGGCCCCTCGCCTTCGCAGTCGGCGTCCCGACCCCTCTCCGTCTCGACCATCGACCGCCGCCTGTCGGGCCTCGCCTGGAACGTCGCGCAGCGGGGGTTCACCCTTGACCGCAAGAACCGGCACATCGCCACGGTGCTGGCGGGGATCAAGCGCAAGCACGCGCGTCCGCCGGTGCAGAAGGAAGCCATTCTGGCCGAGGACATCCTCGCGATGGTGGCCACCCTGCCCTATGACCTGCGCGGGCTGCGGGATCGGGCCATCCTGCTGCTGGGATACGCTGGGGGACTGCGCCGCTCGGAAATCGTCAGCCTCGACGTGCACAAGGACGACACACCGGACTCCGGCGGCTGGATCGAGATCCTCGAGGATGGCGCGGTGCTGACCCTGAACGCCAAGACCGGTTGGCGTGAGGTCGAGATTGGGCGCGGATCTTCGGAACAAACCTGCCCGGTGCATGCGCTCGAGCAATGGCTGCACTTCGCGAAAGTTGATTTCGGGCCGGTTTTCACCGGCGTGACCCGTGATGGCAAGCGCGCGCAGCAAACACGGTTGAACGACAAACATATCGCTAGGCTGATCAAAGCCTGCGCTCTAAAGGCGGGCCTGCGCCCTGACCTGCCCGATGCCGAACGCGTCAAACTCTACTCTGGCCACTCCCTGCGCGCCGGCCTGGCCAGTTCGGCCGAGGTCGACGAGCGTTACGTTCAAAAGCAGCTTGGCCATGCAAGCGCCGAAATGACCCGCCGTTACCAGCGCCGCCGAGACAGGTTCCGCGTGAACCTGACGAAGGCAGCCGGGCTCTGATCGCGCGGTCATTCGGTCGTTTAGTAGTGATAGATAGAACTGCAAAAAGACTGTTTTGATGCCCCTGATCGGTTATGCCCGCGTATCGACCGAAGATCAGACCCCCCTGCCCCAGTCGCAGGCCCTGAAATCCGCAGGCTGCGCCGAAATCCATGAAGAACAGGCCTCGGGCGGCAATCGTGCGCGGCCGGTGCTTGCGCGGGTGTTGGAGCGCATCGGCAAGGGCGACACGCTGGTGGTCGTGCGGATTGACCGCCTCGCGCGATCCCTGTCGCATCTGCTGGAGGTGATCGAGCGGCTGGAGGCCAAGGGTGCGTTCTTTCGTTCCATTCAGGACCCGATCGACACCGGATCCCCGCAAGGCAAGTTCACACTGCAGGTTCTGGGCGCCGCGGCCGAGTTCGAGCGGGCGCTGATCCGGGAACGTACCAAGGCGGGGCTGGCGAGCGCCCGTACCAAGGGCCGGGTCGGCGGGAACCCTGGACTGCGGGCCAAAGACCCTGCTGCTCTTCGCAAAGTGCGGCTGGCGCGACAAGACGGCTACATGGAGCGTCTGAACGAGACGGCACAAGATTGGGTGCCCCATGTGCGCCGGTTGCGACCCGACTTGGCCTGGGAAGACGTGGTGCGCATCATCAACGGCCCATTGCCCGAGGCGCGTCGCTGGACCCAAAGCCGTCTCTTGCGCGCTGTGAATGCCTATGTCCGCGACGGCTTCCTGCCGGCCGAGGTGCTGGCCCGCGCCGGGCGCCGCGAAACCGGCGACCGTCTGCCCGCCATCGTCGCCGGCATCAAGGGCGCGGACCCCGACATCACGCTTCAGGCGATCTGTACCCGGCTGGAAGCGATGCGCGAACGCACACCACGCGGGCGGACAAGCTGGCAGCCTTCTTCGGTCAAGATGCTACTGGAGCGGGCTGAGAGGCTGGGGCTGCTCGATTGAGATTCCCGAGAATCGCCCATCCGATTCTGCCGACTGATTTCTGTACGCACTCACAATACATCTTGTGGTCACTACGTAGTTGGCAACGAGGTGTTGAAGTAGAGCGAGAGCGCAGTCGCCCAAGACGCTGATTTTTAACAGTTTACCGTCGACAGAAATCGGTGCCTTCAACGCCCCCAGGCCGCTCAACGGTTTGGTCTGGATTTATCCACAATATCTGTTAAGCTTTGCAAAACAATAAAGACTTGAGGGCAGTGATGAACGGGATACGGGCCTCCCAGAGATTTGAAGTCATGTCCAAGCGGCTTGGTAGTCGGTTGCGTGAACATGCGCAGGAAACCTTCCCACCGGACGCTCAGAAGGGCCTCCGACGCTTCGCCATGCGGGAAGCGGCTGAACTGCTTCGCATTAATCAGAATACCTTTCGCCATCATGTGTCAAACCTCGAAGGCTTTCCCGAAGGTGTCCTGGAGGGCGGCAACCGCCGTAGCTTCTCTGCAGAGGAGATGGTCGAGGCACAACGCGTACTTCTCGAGACTGGAAGGATCAAGCCAGAAGAACACCCGCACAGAAGACCGGGAGAGGCTTGTCAGGTCTTGACGATCTTCAACCTGAAGGGTGGTTCGGCAAAGACGTCATCTGTTGCCCATGTAGGACAACTACTGGGTCTGCGCGGCTACCGGGTCTTGCTGATCGACCTAGACAGCCAGGCAAGTCTGACAAACCTGTTCGGGGTTACTCCCGAGCTCGATCCGGATATGCCGACTTCATACGATCTTATCCGATCCGACGATCCATTGCCCGCAGCAGATATCATTCGCAAAACGAACTTCCCGACTGTGGATCTGATTCCAGCATCCATGGACATCATGGAGTACGAGTTCGAGGTCGCCTTGAGCTTCAGGCACGGCGCTACCACGTTCCATAGCCGCATCCGGGAAGCGCTTGAGCCCGTCCTCAACCGATATGATGTGGTGATATTTGACACCCCACCGCAGCTGAACTTCTCTGTGATCTCTGCACTCTTTGCATCAACTGGGGTCCTGATCCCGCTCAACGCGTCGATGCTCGATGTCATGTCGCTGGCGAGCTTTCTGGGCATGGCGAGCAACCTGATGGGCGTCGTCGAGGCACACGCCCCGGAACATGGACTGAACTTCGTGCGCGTTCTGATCACCCGCTACGAAAATACGGATGGTCCGCAGGTGCAGATCTCGTCTCTGCTTCGGACAGTCCTCGGGGATGCCGTGCTGTCTGCCGAGTTCCTGAAATCAACAGCCGTGGGTGATGCTGCGAACACCCAGCAGAGCATCTTCGAGGTCGAACCTCGCGACGTGAATCGCAGAACTTACGAGCGCGCGATCGAGTCCGTCTCGCGCGTGACCGACGAAGTCGAACGCGAAATCCTGAAAGCATGGGGGCGTAGCCATGGCGCGTAAGGTCTTCGGGGACTCACTCAAGAACGCGATGGGCAAAACGCCGCCTTCGGACGAGGATCTGGATGTGAAGCGAACGAGCCCAACTGTAGCTCGCGCACAAGCATCCGTGCTCGAAGAAGATAAACACGCCACGCGGCTGATCGACCCGACCGCCATACGGATGTCCGCGGTCATGGACCGCATCGATCCAAGCGATGGTCTGGATGAGCTTGTCTCTTCGATCCGCGAGCACGGTCAAAAGGTTCCAGTGCTGGTTCGCCGAACCCAGGACGGTGCGCTTGAGATCGTCTATGGACGCCGTCGGCTTCTCGCTTGTCGCCAACTTGGTCAGAAAGTGCGCGCCACGGTCATGGAGATGACCGACGAGGAAGCTCTCATTGCCCAAGGCGTGGAGAATAATGCGCGTCAAGACCCATCGTTCATCGAAAGGGCTCTGTTTGTCGCCGGGATCATTCGAGAACTTGGGAAAACCGACGAAACGCGCAAGAACGCTCAAACGATCGCGTATCGGGCACTTCAGATCGATGAATCGCTCGTCTCGCGGATGAACCGTATCGCTACGGGCATTCCGATGGAACTGATCCAGGCTATCGGACCTGCACACGGTGTTGGCCGACGGGTTTGGGAAAAGCTTTTCAGGCTGTGCGAGAAAGACGTCGCGAGAGCCCAAGAAATTGCCGGCGAAATCCCTCGCAACATACCGGGCCCCGACCGTCTCGAAGCGGCGGTTTCCTTGCTGACAGCCACCAAACCATCGACGCAGAAGACACATCCGAGTGAGCGCGTGAAGATCGGCCGAAAGGGCAACCGCATCACCATCGATGTGGACGCTGATCTTGTCCCTCGTGTTGAGGAGGCAGTCCGGAAGCTGGTCATGGAGCTTCTTGACCGCGGTCAAGACGGGCCAGAGTGACGACCCCGTGTCTTGACCGCGGTCAAGACATCAAAAGCAACGAGCAGAAAACGAAAGGAGGACCGGCTAGAAAAAGAAAGACCCCCCGAAAGCGATGCTTCCGAAGGGCCTCAATCAGTCTCGACACCTGATTGATACCCCCAAAACGAATCGATTTCAACACCGCTCGCGGTGAACGGGGAAGCTTTTTCTTCCGAAACACCATGAGACATGCAACTGAAACAACGACCGCCCTGGCGGAACGGATATCTCTGCCCTGCCCTAACCCCTACGAGCTTCTGGGTCCAGTTCGCGTACTGAGGAAGGAGCTCGGTCTCACAACCAATGACCTCGCCGTTCTGACCGCGCTCATTAGCTTCCTACCCCGCAAAGAACGTGAGATTCAGGACAGCCAGCGACTTACGCTCACTGTCGTGTTCCCGTCGAACGCTTCTCTGTCAGAGCGCGCAAATGGACTCGATGAGAGAACACTTCGACGCAGCCTAGGACGCCTCTCAGCTGCTGAACTAATCGAACGCAAGAACTCAGCAAATGGCAAACGCTTTCCGCTGCGGTATGGAGGCGTTATCAGAGATGCCTTTGGCATCGACCTGAAGCCCTTAATCCAGAGGTACGGCTCGCTCGCGACGCAAGCCTTGCAACTCACCGAGGAACGCGAGCGCTTGCGCTCACTGAAGGCTGAGGCGTTGGCCCTACGAACTTCGCTACTCCAACAGACACGCTTCGATGACGCAAAGCTCTCTACCCTCAACATGATCAGAAATGTCCTGCGTCGAGCAACATTAACCGTTGATGCAGTCCTGAGCGTTATCTCGGAACTTAGAGCCCTCGGAGCCGATACCGACGCAAGCTACGGTGAACACCATGCCGCAGAAAAAGCTGGTTCCGAAGATAATTTACAAGCTATCGAACACCGACGTTATGCACCAGAATCCAACGATCTGCCCGCCACAAACGGACAAAATGTCCGGCACATAGAGTCTATAAAAAAAGATATTAAAAAGATTGCGCCCTCTACGGTCAATCGCAGTGAACAAACCGCAAAAACCAACCCGACGATGAACCGAGACCCAGCACGCATGGCATGGGAGGATTTCACCCATGTTGCAGGATTTTTCCCAGAACCGCCGCGGACAGGAGAAGCCCTTACCCGCATTCTATACGAGCTCGGTCGATTGCTTAGAATAAGACAAGACGAACTTCGGTATGGCATCCAGAAAGCTGGCGCGGGAAAACTGCTTCTCGTCTTCGACTACCTGATAGCAAGAGCAGACACGATCAAACACCCTGACGCCTATTTCGAAAGGATCCTACGCACACAACTTGCTCCCACGTGAACTTCTTGACCGCGGTCAAGAACGATCATCGAGAGGGAAAGGATTGTTGGTTTGAGGGTGACGGGAAGTGAGATCGGGAGAGTGGCTTCCGACGCCCGTCGTGGAGAAGATCTGATGACCAAAGCTGTCCAGAAAATCACCCTGTCCCCTTCCCGGGATATCCCTTTTGATAAGCTGGTGCTGAGCCAGTCCAACGTGCGGCGCATCAAGGCTGGCGTGTCCGTCGAGGAACTGGCCGAAGACATCGCCCGCCGCGGTCTGTTGCAGAGCCTAAGCGTGCGGCCCGTGTTGGCTGACGATGGGACCGAGACCGGCAAGTTCGAGATCCCGGCCGGGGGACGGCGGTTTCAAGCATTGTCCTTGCTGGTGAAGCAAAAGCGTTTGGCAAAGACCACGCCCATTCCCTGCATCGTCCGCGATGCTGCTTCCGAGATTCTGGCCGAGGACGATTCCCTTGCAGAGAACATGCAGCGCGTCGCCTTGCACCCGCTCGATCAGTTCCGCGCGTTTGTGTCCCTGCGGGATAAGGGTCAGAGCGATGCAGAGATTGCTGCGGCCTTCTTCGTGACGCCGCAGATCGTGAAGCAGCGCCTCAAACTTGCCTCCGTCGCCCCTGCCCTGCTTGAGGTCTACGCCGAGGATGGCATGACGCTGGAGCAGCTCATGGCCTTCACCGTGAACCCCGATCACGCGCGTCAGGTTCAGGTCTGGGATGTGATCCATTCATCCTGGAACAAGGAGCCATTCCAGATCCGGCGCATGCTGACCGAGACCTCGGTCCGGGCATACGACCGACGTGCGGTCTTTGTGGGTGTTGAGGCCTATGAAGCAGCGGGCGGCACGATGTTGCATGACCTCTTCCAAGGCGATGACGGTGGCTGGCTCGAGGACCCTGCCCTGCTCGATCGGCTGGTGACGGAAAAACTCAATGCTGAGGCTGAGACGGTTGCGGTTGAGGGCTGGAAGTGGATCGAGATCGCACTCGACCTGCCCTACGGCTACAGCCACGGGCTGCGGTCCTTGTCCGGCGATCCGGCACCGATGACGGATGACGAAGGTGCGGCCCATGCCAAGCTGCTCGTCGAGTACCGGGCGCTCGAGGAGGAATACGCGGATCAGGATGACATCCCCGACGAGGTCGAAACGCGGCTTGGCGTGTTGGAAACGGAGATGGAAAAGATCGAGACCCGGCCGTTGATCTTCGACGCGGAGGAGATCGGGCGGGCAGGGGCGTTCGTCACGCTCGACCGCTACGGCGCTCTGGCAGTCTATCGCGGGTATGTGCGTCCAGAGGATGAGCCTGTTGAGGAGGCCGCGGTCCAGGATGGTACTGATCCTGCGGTAGCGGGGCAGGGGGATGATCGTGGTCTCGCCGATGGCCATGGCAGTGCCGCTCATGGCGGAACCGTCATCATGTCGGGTGGCCAGCCGATCGGAGCTGACTTGCCGGAGGATGAGGACGACGGGGCGTTGAAGCCGCTGCCCGAGCGGTTGGTCATGGAGTTGACGGCCCACCGGACGCTGGCTCTGCGTGAAGCGATCGGGCGCTCGCCGGATGTGGCGTTGACGCTGCTGCTGCTGAAGCTGGTGACGGACACCTTCCGCACCTCCTCTGCTTCGGGCAGCTGTCTCGAAGTCTCAGTGCGTCAGGTCTACATGTCGGCGCAGGCGCTCGATCTGAAGGACAGCGTGGTGGCAAAGCTGGTCGACGAGCGTCACGCGGAATGGGAAGCCGATCTGCCGCTTGGCGATGATGCGGCACTCTGGGACTATCTGACGATCCTCGACCAGGGCAGTCGGCTGGCCCTGCTGGCGCATTGCCTCAGCTTCGGCGTCAACGCGCTGCATGAGAAGGTGAACCCTTACGGGGCAGGCATCTCTGCAGGGGGTCTGACCCGGCGTATGGCGCATGCCGATCTCGTGGCGCGCGCGACAGGTCTCGATATGGTCGAGGCGGGATGGGAGCCGACGGTCGACACCTATCTCAACCGCGTGCCCAAGGCCCGCATCCTCGAGGCCGTGCGCGAGGCGAAAGGGGAGGGGACTGCACAGCTCCTCGATCACCTGAAGAAGGGCGAGATGGCCAGTGAGGCCGAGCGCTTGCTGAAGGGCAGCGGCTGGTTGCCCGAAGTCCTGCGCCGGAACGATCTCGTGGCGCTGGACGGTGAGGACTGTGCCGAAGCGACTGACAGCGTCAGTGAAGCTGACCTTCCTGCATTCCTGACGGATGACCTGCCTGCTGAAAGCGCGTCGATGCTGGCCGCCGAGTAACGAAGTTCAGCAAGGGGCGGATATTCCGCCCCAAATCACCCTATAATATAACAATATCAATAAGATGAGTGCGATTTCTCGCATTCGGAATGAGGAATCATGTCTGCAACAACCATCATCGACACCGCGCCCCTTGGGGCGCTCATTCGCTACACCGACGGCAGTCCCAAGCCGCCGGCACGCTTCACCAAGAAGCTTGCCGCCTGGGAGCGCTCGAACGGCGTTGGCCGTCTTGTGAAAAAGGAACCACCCCGGCCCTATCCGACCTGGACGGCTCCCGCGTCGTTCACGCTGCATGAGGGTAACTTCTCCTCGGAGGGGGTGATCCTCGTGACCATCATGCGCAGTCATTCGGCTGACAGCGCCCTTGTCTTCGAGGTGGCCGAGGAGCCGAAGCCTGGGCAGGTGTGCGTGCTTCTGGACTTCGGCGGCAACACGGAGCTGTTGCATCTGGCGGAGTCCGTCACTGCGGCCGAGCTCTGGATCGCCAAGGAAGGATACCGCAACGCGCGGCTTGAAATCGTCGGCGATGAACAGGGCGAAAGGGCAGGGGGCGCGGACCTGGCCGCCTGAGCCCAACTGAAACCGAGGGGCCCGCCCAAGCGCGGGCCTCTCAACCATCACAGCCTCGTCCTTTGAGTTAGCGGGGCACCAAAGGATCAATCCCCAAAGATGGAGTCTTCAACCAAGAGCGTGGCCGGGAGGCTGGCGGCGTTCCAAGCATCAGCGGGACAACCGGCTCCAGTCGTCAGGGCACCATCCCCCGCTCGCCATTCCCTTCCTTGCCCCGAATCCCGTCTTCGAGATCAACCCGCGGGGGGTCGGACTACGGGGCAAGCCCGTGCCGCCGGGTGGATTCGGGCGAGCCGAACGCACCCGGTGATGTCAGCCAGTATTCGGGCCTGCGGGGTCCTGTCGCGCGGGGGATGGTCCCCCGCCTCCCAGACAGGAGCCAAACAGATGTCCCGCAAAGATGCACACGCCTTCGCAGCCTCCCTCGCCGCCACGCTCATGGTCTCGATCGTCGTCTTCCAGGCAGGGGATGGAACCTTCGGCGCCGTCCCCGCCGATGAAATCGACGGCGA
Source organism: Heliomarina baculiformis (assembly GCF_019966545.1). Taxonomy (GTDB): domain Bacteria; phylum Pseudomonadota; class Alphaproteobacteria; order Rhodobacterales; family Rhodobacteraceae; genus Heliomarina; species Heliomarina baculiformis. The sequence goes on from NZ_JAIMIC010000015.1 coordinate 9,180, forward strand.
CGAGGTTCAGGTGCTTGTTGAGATTGACCCGTGGGCTTAGGCCCACGGTTACCTCGGCAGACTCTCGCAGTGCCGCCCTCGCGCGCGCCATCCGCGGGGCCTTCGCACAGCGGACCGTCGATGGTGCATCGCTAGACGGCCCGAGGCCGAGGATGCGCCAGTCGCAATACGACCGCCACAAGGTCAGGATGATAGACGTGTTCGGCCCACTCCGGTCATTCCTGTTCAACTCTGTGAATGTCTATTTACCCTATGTTGTGAACATTTGCAGCATTTGTTCATTCTCGAGAGATCGCATCAAGCACGGGGCATTCCGGAATCTCGGCACCTGAACATCTGGATGCGGTCTCAGCCAGCACCGTCTCGATACGCCGAAGATCCGCGATCCTCGCGTGGACATCGGCAAGGTGCCGCTCCGTCCGTTCCTTGACCTCGGCGCAGGTCGGCGCCGTGCCGTCTTCGAGCCCCATCAGCCCGCGAATGTCCTCCATCGAGAACCCGAGTTCGCGGGCGCGCAGGATGAAGCGCAGGCGCGTGGCGTGCGCGGCGGAATAGATGCGGTAGCCGGCGTCGGTCCGGGGCGGGTCGGGCAACAGGCCGGTCTTCTCGTAATATCGGATCGTCTCGATATTGCAGCCGGTCGTCCGGGCAAGATCTCCGCGTGTGAAGCCGCTCTCGCGCTCGTGATCGATCATGGGCAAATTTCCTCTTGAGCCTGTAGTTGCTACAGACCCTACACTAATCGTCAATCACAGACGAGAGGTGCGCGACATGGCGCTGACAGACGACAGAACGGACAGCACGGGCGCGGATCGCCTCGCCCGAAAGGGCTGGCTCGCGGCGGGCGGTGTGCTGGGCGCCTTTCTCGCCTCGGCCTGCTGCATCGGGCCGCTGGTGCTTTTGACCCTCGGCATCTCGGGGGCCTGGATCGGCAACCTGACGGCACTGGAGCCTTACAAGCCGATCTTCGCCGTGATCGCGCTCGGCTTCATCGCGGCGGGTTTCTGGCAGTTGTATTTCCGCAAGCCGACCGTCTGCGAACCCGACTCCTACTGCGCAAGGCCAGCCTCGGCGCGCATCACAAAGACCGCGCTCTGGGCTTCCCTGATCCTCGTCGTCGCCGCGCTCACCATCGACTGGTGGGCCCCGCTTCTCTACTGACCCCGAAAGGACATCCCCATGAAGAAGATCCTTGCACTCGCCCTGTTCGGCCTGACCGCCACAGCACACATCACCGCCATCCCTGCTGCCGCGCAGACCGTCGCCGCCGAGCAGACCGTCACCTTCGCGGTCGACAACATGACCTGCGCGCTGTGTCCGGTGACGGTGAAGCGCGCGATGGAGGGCGTCGCGGGCGTGCGCGCCGTCGAGATCGACTTCGAGGCGCGCACCGCAACGGTGATCTTCGACACCGCCGCGACCAGCGCCGACGCCATCGCAACCGCGTCGGCCAATGCAGGCTACCCGGCGCGTGTCGCGGGCTGACGAGATGACCGGGCAGTCCGACCGCAAGCTGATCGCGACAGGGATCGTCGGCACCGTCATCGCGGCGCTGTGCTGCTTCACGCCGGTGCTCGTGGTGCTTTTCGGTGCCGTGGGCCTGTCAGCCTGGCTGGGTTGGCTCGACTATGTGCTGCTGCCCGCGTTCGCCTTTTTCGTCGCACTGACCGTGTATGCGACTTTGCGGCGGCAACGGCGCAAAAAATAACACCTGAAAAAACGACACCTGAGAGGATACACAATGATGACCAATTGCTTCTCCACGATGACCAGTTTCGGCCCGGGCTGGACGTTTACCCTCGCTTTGATGGCGGCAGCCGTGGCCGCGACCTATCTGCTGACCAAGCGGTCGGATGAAACCTCCGTAGACATTTCACAATGAACGACTGCTGCACCATTCCCCAATCAGACCAGAATACTTTCGACCTTGCCGTGATCGGCGCCGGATCGGCCGGCTTCTCGGCCGCGATCACCGCCGCCGAGGGAGGCAAGCGCGTCGCGCTGATCGGCCATGGCACCATCGGCGGGACCTGCGTGAACGTGGGCTGCGTGCCCTCCAAAACGATGATCAGGGCCGCGGAAGCCATGCACGGTGCGCAGACAGCACATCGGTTCCCGGGCCTGAACGGCGAGGCGCAGGTCGCCGACTGGTCGGCGCTGATTGCGGCCAAGGACCATCTGGTGGCGACGCTGCGCCAGAAGAAATACGCCGATCTGCTGCCGGGCTACGGCGGTGTGACCTATCTCGACGAGGGTCCGGCGCGGCTCGTCCCCGGCGGTGTCGATGTCGGCGGGCGCAGGATCACGGCACCCAAGGTCATCGTCGCCACCGGCGGCCGACCCGCCGTGCCCGACATCCCTGGGGTCCAGGACGCACCATCGCTCGACAGCACATCACTGCTGGAGCTGGACCAGTTGCCCGAGAGCCTGATCTTTCTCGGCGGCGGCTATATCGGCGTGGAGCTGGCGCAGATGATGGCGCGGATGGGCACCCGCGTCACGCTTCTCTGCCGCTCGCGCCTGCTGCCGCGTACCGAGCCGGAGGTGTCCCGGGCGCTGACGGAGACGCTGCGCGCCGAGGGCGTCGCCGTTGTCGATGGCGCGACCTACGACGCCGCACGGCGCGACGGGGCCCGTGCGGTCCTGACGGTGACGGTGGACGGCGCCGAACGCGATCTGACGGCCGACCGCCTCGTCCTGACGACGGGACGCGCAGCCAACACCGAGGGGCTGGGCCTCGCGGAGATGGGCGTCGAGACCGACGCGCGCGGCGCGATCCGGGTGGGCGACGACATGCAGACCACGAAGGCCGGCATTTTCGCGGCAGGCGACGTCACCGACCGCGACCAGTTCGTCTACATGGCCGCCTATGGCGCCAAGCTCGCGTCCCGCAACGCCGTTCTGGGCGGGGCGGAGCGCTACGAAAACGCCGCGATGCCGTGGGTGGTGTTCACCGATCCGCAGGTTGCAGGCGTGGGCCTGACCGAGGCGCAGGCCCGCGCGGCGGGTCATGACGTCAAGACCAGTGTGCTGACCCTCGACAACGTACCCCGCGCGCTCGCCGCCCGCGACACGCGCGGCCTGATCAAGCTGGTCGCGGACCGGGCGACCGACCGCCTGCTGGGCGGCGTGATCATGGCGCCGGAGGGAGCCGACAGTGTCCAGACGCTCGCCATGGCGCTCAAGGTCGGCATGACGACAAAGGCGCTCGGCGAGACGATCTTCCCCTATCTGACCACGGTAGAGGGGCTGAAGCTCGCCGCGCAGACCTTCGACAAGGATGTCGCGAAGCTGTCGTGCTGCGCGGGCTGATCCAGCAAAGGAACAAGTGTTGCAACCCATTTGAACCGACGGCCGTTTTTTGGGCCAATCACGCTCTCGAGTACGTAAACTGCCACCACTGTGGCAGGTCGGCGTCTGCGAACCCGACATTCAGGGCGAGCGCAGCGAATGACCGCAGTCCGCCGCTCTGTCACGGTCGCTTGAAGGTGCTAGCCACACTGAGCGCCCAGATGAGGCCGCTTATGTCTTGCGCGGGCACCAGGCTCAAATGAACGTGTCGGGCACCGCGCAGCCTCGGGTTCTTTAGCCGCAGGGTTGGTGATAGTTCAGCGGATTTCCAGGTCACCAGCAGGTGTGCCAGTAGCCAGCGCGTCCACGAACCACTTCGGTTTACGCCCACGACCGGACCAGGTGACGGCTGGGTTCTCAGGGTGCCGGCATTTTGGTCCGACTGGGGCGCGCTTGGCCTTGCTGTCTGTCCCGCCCAGTTCCGCCAGGGAGTAGCCCATTTCTCTGGTCACAGCTTCGAGCTTGGTGCGGGCTTCCGCCTTCTATCGATCCTCAAAGGTGGAGATTGCCTTGGCGATGTCCTTCTGCATTTTCTTCAGCTCGGGAAGCGACAACGCCTCGAGATTGTAATCAGCCATGCTATGCCTCGTGTTCTGAATGTTCCGGTATCGATAGCCCGCCGGGGCATGGCCCCGCAACTCCCGCCAGGCAAGACGAGGGATGGCGGGAGCCGGTGATCGTCATTTTCGCCGCCAGTGGGGTGCTGGGCTTGGGTTCAGGCAGTCCCGATTGGCAAGATGAGAGGGTCTGGCATGGGCTCCCTCCGCCTCTCTGGCTTCTGGTCCATCCCTTCGACTGACAATCCCCTAATCCCGTTCGGTCTCCTGCGCGCAACCCCGCGTCAGCCCGGGCCGTGTTGGCCGCCTATGGCGTCCTGCCCGCTCCACCCCGGTCCTTTGGGGGTTTCCGGTGTCCATGCTGTCCACCGTGCACGCATCACCCGACGGGCTTTTTCCGGGTCTTGTCGAAGGGACGGTCCCGAAGACAGGAAACACAGGAGCTTATCATGCAGAACATCGTCATCCTCGCCGGCAACATCGGTCAGACCCCCGAAGTCCGCACCACCCAGGGCGGCACCAAGATCACCAACTTCAGCCTCGCCACCTCCCGCCCCCGCCTCTCGGAAGGTCGCGTCCTGCGCGACGAGAACGGCTACCGGGTCATGGACACCGAATGGCACCGCATCACCTGCTTCAACGGTCTCGGCAAGACGGTCGCTGAGCATTGCGAAAAGGGCATGAAGGTCCTCGTCCACGGTCGCATCCACTACACCAAGTGGATCGACAGCATGGGGAACGACCGCTACGGCTGCGAGATCATCGCCGAGAAGGTCGACTTCCTGAGCCGTCCGAAGTCGGCCGAGAACGAAAGCCCCGAGCTGGTCGACCGCGACGACGAGATCCCGTTCTGAGAACGGGGTCTCCCCCTCGGGCCCGGCGGGGAAACCCGCCGGGTCTCTTGGCGCGTCCGAAGTCGCGAAACTTTCGGCTTATTACCTCGCCAACCGCATATTATGAGGAAGGACGCCAAGCGGACCGAAAAAGCTATGGCGATTTGCAGCGATATCGAATACAGAACGGTCGACATTCTGATTCACCGAAGAAAGACCGGCCATGGACGACATCGACCGAAAAATCATTAAGATCCTCTCCGAGGATGCCCGGCGGTCGCTGTCGGATATCGGCAATGCTGTTGGCCTCGCCCCGTCCAGTGTGAACGAGCGGATCAAGCGTCTGGGTGCCTCCGGCACCCTCAGGCGCTTCACGGTCGAGACCGATCCCGCTACGATGGGCCTTCCGGTCCTTGCCTTCATCTGGGTCGCCCTGCGCGAGAATGCCGATGAAGACCTGTTCCGCAGCTTCGTTGCCGAGAGCCCCCATGTTCTGGAATGCCACCATGTGACGGGCGCATGGTCCTATCTGATCAAGATCAGGTTCGCGCAACCCGCTGACATCGAACCCTTTCTGGCCGCGCTGAAAGCGCACCGGTTCCTTGGTAGAAGCGAGACGATCCTTGCCCTGTCGTCTCCGGTTCTCGGGGTGTTCGTTGCAGACGGGGATGCCTGATGGATGTCGCGCTGTTCCTGAAGAGTGTGGTGCTCGGGCTCGCCATCGCAGCACCTCTGGGCCCGATCGGTGCGCTGTGCATCAACCGGACGCTCGAACGCGGCTTCTTGGCTGGCGTGGCGGGAGGGTTGGGGACAGCCATCGCCGATGGGGTCTATGCCACGCTCGTGGCTTTCGGCTTCGCGACGTTTTCGGCCATCCTGACCGGGATCGACATTCCGATGCGCCTCGCGGGCGGCGTCTTCATGCTCTACTTGGGCTGGAAGACATTCCAAGCCAAACCGAGGGTCGTCGCGGCAACGGTGTCCACGCGTGATCTGGTCGGGACGACGGCAGCCACGTTCTTTCTGACGATCACCAACCCGATGACGATCCTGTCTTTCATCGCGCTTTTTGCGGGATTGGGGCTGGCCTCGGCCTCGGGTGTGTCGGCGGCCTTGACGGTGATCGCCGGTGTCGTCCTTGGCTCGATGCTGTGGTGGACCGTGCTGTCGGGTGGCGTGGCACTGGTGCGGCACCGCCTGCCGCCTGCTTTCGCCATCTGGACCTCGCGGGTCTCGGCAATCATCCTGCTTGGTTTCGGCATCTGGGCCATTGGATCGGTTCTGCTGGCGTGGTCCGTCCAATGAAATCCGTGAGGCCGTTCATTGGACTTTGCTGCCGCGTTCCCTGAGAGTGAGAGGAGTGCCGGTTTCCCGGTGACGGGTTGAAGGCTGGGAGAGTGGCTCCCGGCGCTCGTCGCGGGAGATAGCCGATGGGCGTTGTGGAAGTTCTGGATCCGGTCGCACCGGCGCGTGCGGGTGGCTGGAAGGTGGATGTGAGCCGGGGGGAGCGGAACGGGCGGGTGTCGTCCGAATGGTTCAACCGGCCGGATGACGAGCGGTATCTTTCGCTCGATGATCTCTGGGCCAATGTGAAAGGCCGGTCCGAGCGCAGCCGCAGCCGGGTGGTGCAGACGGCGGATATCCGCGTCGAGGCCGCGCGCGATAACCCCGAGCGTTTGCACCTGATGCTGCCGAAGGCACATGAACCGGTTGCACCCACGCATTGGGCGTTCGGCCAGCTTGCCAGCATCGTCGGCGCGCCGGCGTCCTACCTGCGCCAGTTGCCCGCGCCGTTGGCGGGCATCAACCTGCAATACGGCCTGACCAACCACCGCGCCGAGCAGGTGAAGACCTTCGAGACGGAAGACGGCCGCACCGAACTGCGTGCGGTCACCGGCCCCGACTACGGCCGCATCCATGACCATGAACTGGTCGAGGCGGTGCAGCGCATCGCGGGCAATGGCACGGGCGACACGCGCTGGAAGGTGCCGGGCGTGCTCGACTGGTCGACCGGGGTCTACAACCCTGATGTCGAGATCAGCCGCGACACGACCACCCTCTATGCCTCGGACCGCGATGTCTTCCTGTTTCTTGTCGATGATCGCAACCCGATCGAGGCGGGCAAGTTGGCGGACGGCTCTCCCGACCTCTACTTCCGGGGCTTTTACTGCTGGAATTCGGAGGTGGGCGCCAAGACCCTCGGCATGGCGAGCTTCTACCTGCGGGCAGTGTGCCAGAACCGCAACCTCTGGGGCGTCGAGGATTTTCAGGAGATCCGGATCCGCCATTCGAAATACGCCGCCTCCCGCTTTGCCCATGAGGCGGCCCCGGCGCTGACGCGTTTCGCCAATTCCTCGCCGCAGGGCTTCCTGAACGGCATCAAGGCCGCGCGGCAGCAGATCGTGGCGCGCAGCGATGAGGATCGCGCGGATTTCCTGCGCAAGCGGGGCTTCTCGAAGGCGGAGTCCGGCAAGATCATCGAGAAAGTGCTGATGGAAGAAGGCCGCCCGCCCGAGAGTATCTTCGACTTCGTGCAGGGCATCACGCGGCTGGCGCGCGACAAGACCCAGCAGGATGCCCGCCTCGACATGGAAGGGCGCGCCAAGAAGCTGCTCGACCGGGTCGGCTGACAGAGCGCCCCATGCAGCGACCGCCCGACACCGGGGCGGTCGCTGTAGCCTTTTTCTCAACATGCACGCCGTTGGCTTTGCCCCGAAAGGGCAGGGGGCGTCGGTGTGCGCATTTCAGCGAGACACCTATGACTCCCCAGGAAGAAACCGTCATTCTCGAGGCCCGCGATATCCTCGGCCGCTACCTCAGCCAGAACCCGGTCATCGGCAGCTGGCAGGCGCTGATGGACTATTGCGCGCTCACGGTTCGCGGTCCCATCGAGCGATTCCATGTCCTCTATCTCGACCGCAAGAACCGCATCATCGCCGATGAGCTTTTGTCGACCGGCACAGTCGATCATGTCCCCGTCTATCCGCGCGAGGTGATCAAGAGGGCCCTGATGCTGAACGCCAGCGCCCTGATCCTGATCCACAACCACCCTTCGGGCGATCCGACGCCGTCGGAGGCCGATCTCAGCATGACCAAGGAGATCCAGAAGGGCTGCAAATACCTCGGTCTGACAATGCATGACCACATCATCGTGGGTGCCGGAACGGAGCTGAGCTTGCGGGCCCTTGGCAAGCTCTGATGGTGCCAACAGACCTGCCGCCGCCCCTTCGAGGAAGAGGGCGGCGGTTTGGTCTTTGACGGATGAGGCGGGGAGAGTGGCTTCCCGCGCCGTTGGAGATATTGCCATGTTTGACCTTCCCCTGCCGATCCAACCGAGCCCGCGCCCGATGGGTCCTGGCACAAATGGTGGGACTGTCGCTTCTGATCCCAGCCTGCCTTTCGCGCTGACCCGGATGCACCGGACGCCAGCGGCCCTGATGTCGGGCACCGCTGCACCCGTGGTCGTTGAGCGTTTTGCGACCTTGGCCGATGCCATGCAGGGGGCCTATGAGCTTGCTGAGGACAACGGCTCCGATGCCGCGCCGCAGCTTCTGGCCATCCTTGATTGCGACCAGCGCCTGGTTCTTGCCGGTGCCGCCAGTCATTGCGCTGTGGCTTGGTGCCACCCTGTCGCCAATGCTCTTGAGGCGCGGGCCGTCGTGACCGAGGCAGTTCAACTTCGCGCCCAGGCTGGCCGTGCCATTGATTGGCGCGAGCCTGAGTTGGCGCAGCGGCTGCGTCACCGTGCCGATCTGCTGGATGCCCGCCTTGTCGACCCGCTCTGGCGCGCTTTTGCCGCCCGCGCGCTGCAGAACGCGGCGTGACGCCCGAGAGACAGAGGAGGGATGGGAAGGGTTTGAGCCTTCGGGGGGCAGAAGAGTGCGCCACCCGGGGGTCTGACCTGTCCTCACCGAAAGGAGTTATCCATGACCCAGACTGAACCCACTCTGGCCGCCCCGCTGCGGCCTTCCACTGTCGATTTCGGGGCGATCCTTGCCGCGCATGCCGAACGCACCGCCCGGACCCTCGCCCTGCGCCCGGGCAACAAGGACCGCCTGTTCGATGGCCTCATGGCCGCCGGCATCACCAATGTCACCGTGACCTTCGACGGCGCCGGTGACAGCGGCCAGATCGAAAGCATCGGCGCCTGGGCGGGTGAGACGGCTGTCGATTTTCCCGCAACCGAAATCCCCTATGCCGCGCTGACCTGGGATGACCCCGAGGTCGAGATGCGCAGCCTGTCACTGGAGGATGTCGTCGAGCAGCTCACCTACGACTTCCTCTCCGATACCCATGGCGGTTGGGAAAACAACGACGGCGCTTACGGCGAGTTCTGCTTCGACGCCGCGGCCCGCTGCATCCATCTCGAGTTCAACGAGCGCTTCACCTCGTCCGAACTCTACACGCACGATTTCTGAGGGGGCGACGATGGCACATCCTTATCACCACGCCCTGTCCTCAGTGAAGAAATGGGGCGGCACGGTCGATGATTTCATCGCCGTGCATACCTGGTTCGACCAGAGCAAGGAGATCACGGCCGACTTCCGGCACCGGGCGCTACGCCACCATGCCGAGGGCATATTCATGGCCGAGACGATCTTCGGTCCGACCCTCACCCTCTCGACCGGGCGCATTATCCCGACCCGCTGGGTCGGCGAGCAACATGTGAAGGAAGACCTCGGCTTCATCCCGAGCTTTGCTGACTGGGTGAAGGCCATCCGGCCCGAGCCCTGGATGGGTCGGACCGCGCGGATCGAGGCACTGGTCGATCCGCATCTCGCCTCGCCCGTGGTCGAGGTCACGTGACATGACCGATCCCACATATCTACGTCTTGCCTTGCCGCCGACCGCTTCGCCACTGGCAGTGGTTCGCGCGGCGGTCCGGGCGCTTCACCCCGACACGCGCGCCGTTCGCAGCTTCCGGGGCGCGCGCAAGCGCTTCTACCGGCAGATGCTTTGCGCGCATGCCGCGCGACAGGCGGGGGGCGACGAGCCCGCCGGCTGATCGCCCCCAACCACCCCTTTATTCCAACACAACGCCCGGCCGCCCGGCCGGGTTTTCCCCATTCAGGAGGTCCCCATGGCGGATTACTTCACCCAATTCTCGTGCCTGCTCGACGTCGGCACACCCGACAAGGCCGTCCGCGCGCTCGCGCTGTTCCAAGAACTGCGCGAAGCTGATCAGGACGCTGACGACCCGGAGGTCGCTGGCTTCGATCTCGTGCGCCAGGATGCTCCCGAGGACAGCACGCTCTGGATCCATGACGACGAGCACGGCGATGTCGAGGCGGTTATCCGCTTCGTGTTGCGCCTGGCAGAAGACCTCGACCTCACCGGCCTCTGGGGGTTCCAGTACGGGCTGACCTGTTCCCGGCCGCGCCTCGACGCCTTCGGCGGCCGCGCGCATGTCATCGATCTTGGTGCCCGCAAATCCATCGGCTGGACCAGCACGCAAGAATGGCTGGCCGCCGCGCTGAACGGGGAGGACGTCTATGCCTGAGGTGATCTGCACAACAGTCTACCAGTTCCTCGAGCTCTCGGATGCAGCCAAGGACAAGGCCCGCAGCTGGTATCGCGAGCTTGGGCCTCACGACGATTGGTGGGACGCGGTCTACGAAGATTTCGAGCGCATCTGCGATATTCTCGGCGTCCGGCTCAAAACCACGCCTGTGCGGCTGATGGGCGGCGGGACGCGGGCCAAACCCTGCATCTGGTTTTCAGGTTTCTGGAGCCAGGGTGATGGAGCGTCGTTCGAAGGGTACTTTGGTCACGCGAAGGGCGTCGCTGCGCGCATCCGGGACTACGCCCCGACCGACGCGACGCTACATGGCATCGCCGACCGGCTGCAGGCCATCCAGCGGCGCAACTTCTACCAGCTCGCCGCCGAGGCCAACCACCGCGGTCGCTACTACCACGAATACAGCATGTCGGTGGACGTCACGCGCGACAGCCCGACCTGGCAGCCGCCGACCGAGGACGCGGAGGAGATCGTGACCGAGGCGCTGCGCGATCTGGCCCGCTGGCTCTACCGCCAGCTTGAGGCCGAATACGACCACCTCACCTCGGACGAGGCCATCGAGGAGGGGATTATCGTGAACGAGTATACGTTCACGGAAGCCGGGCAGCGGTTCGGGTGAGAGCGCAGGCAGTTCATTTGATCTTTACAAGAAGGCCATATGATCTACATTGATGTCAATGGAGGACGCCATGTACGTTGCTGAGAAAATCCGGGAACCTGCACAGATCAACGCCGTCGCGTTGAAGGCCTATGCGCGCGTGGCCGACGCCTGGGGTCTCAGCCTCAAGGAAGCGGCTAGCCTTGCCGACATGTCAGAGAGTACCTGGAAGCGCGCCAAGAAGCCGGATTTCGCGGGGGAACTGACCAAGGATCAGCTTTTGCGGCTCAGTGCCGTTATCGGCATTTACAAATCGCTGGAACTCTACTTCTCCGAGCCGCTTGCGCGAAGCTGGTTTACCCGACCGAACACCGGCCCGCTGTTCGGAGGGAGCCGTCCGGTTGACACTGCCATCGACGGTGGCTTGCCGCAGATCCTCGCGGTGCGGACCTATCTCGATGCGTTGCGTGGTGGGGCATGAAGCAGACCGAGGTTTCCGATCGTGGTCTCGTTCGTCTCCTGCCAGCCACCTACCACAAGCCACCGTCCTTGCGGGGTCTCGTTGATACCGATGACGAAATGGAGATCCTGGCGGAGATCGAGGGCCTGACCAGCGGCCGTCTTTTGGCGGAACGTGGCCGCAACCCGCATCTGGACCCGCGCGAGCTGGCCTGGCAGCGCCGCAGCCGAGATCTGCGCATCTACGGCGACAGCCATGTCAACGCCGCCTTCACCTATACCCGCGCCGGCGGGAACCGCTTCAACACCGAAGATCGTGGCGCCTGGTACTGCGCGTGGGAGGTGATGGTTTCTGTCAGCGAAGTGGCCTGGCACCGCACCCGTGAACTCGGCTTTACCGGCAGCTTCCATGACAGCGCTCGCTATGTGGAATTGTTGGCGGATTTCATCGGGATCTTCGATGATCTGACCGATGAGCCGGAACACCCAGCGCTGCATCCCGATCCGGCTGTCGGATATCCCGAGGGCCAAAGCCTGGCCCAACATCTTCGCCGGGCTGGATCGCGGGGCCTGATCTACCCCTCAGTTCGGGCTCCCGCGCCGGGCGGGAATTGCCTCGTCTGCTTCGAGCCCCACGCCATCCAGAACGTCCGGCCTGGCGCGTCTTGGGATCTTGTTTGGGACGGGACACCGCACTACTCGCTTACGGCCGTCGGCTGACGCCTTGCGGCGCAAGCGCTTTTTTGGCGGGGTCCGAAGACATGAAACCGGCAAACGGCAACAGGCTGGACGTCACGCACTTGAAGTCATGTGACCATCAGTTGTTCTTTGAGGCTTTGGACCGAGTCCGCCGGTCTTCTGGGCTTCCTATAGACGCGCTGAGGAAGGCGACGTCTCTGCCCCAAGAGACCACTATAGTTTTCTTCGAAGAGGTTGCTTTTCCAGCGTTATGGACGCTCCAATATCACCATTTCTAAAGAATTGATGGACTAGCCCCACGTGAAGGGAGATCTGAAGACGCTGGGTCGAAAGACGGCAACGACTTGCAGCGGTTGCCGAAGGTCTCAGCGGTGTACGTCCCGGTCTGCCGCCGCGACCAGACCTTGGTCCTTCGGACAGGAGCTTGACCGAGGCTGATGTCCCAAAGGGCAAATCTGCCAATCTATAGGTTGGCAACTACGCTCGGTTTGCCAAGCCACGGTATGGCAGAAGCTCCGGAAGGCCGGAGCTAGCCGGTGCCGTGCTCACTTGTTCCCGTCGATCCACTTCGACATCAGCCCCTTGTCGCGGAAACATTCATCCGGCACGGCACGGCGCTTAATGCGGGCGAGGCGCTCGGCGAAGGCGACCTGCTTTGATGTCGGGCGGCTGTCCTGCGTGCCCGGCTTCAGCTTGGCTTGTGCGTCGATCCAGGCGCTCAAGGAGCGCCGATCTTGCTGAACCTCCCACGGCAGAAGCGTCTGGTTGCGCAGGGCCAGCGCGCGCGCATAGGCGATCTGCTTGGGCGTCGCGGGCAGGGCGTAAGTGGTGCTTTCCATCGGGGATCTCCCTTCTTAGCGTGGTCTTAACATAGAACATAATAGGAACAAAATCAAGCCACCCGCGAAAATCATGAGGTTTGAGAGGAAGAGGAGGGCCGGGGAAGGTCAGGCCTGAGGGTGCCCGAAAGAGGGTGTCCGGGCCTGATCCTGTTCCTCATTCCGGAGTTTCCCGATGACCCATCTCGCCCCCTTTGCGACCGAGCGCGCCCTTGCGCCTGTCGCCCCTATCCCGTCCCTCGATACGGCCGCTGCGATCTTGAGCGTGGCCGAAGCGCTGCAGACTGATCTGGCGCAGGGTTTCCAGATCGATGCGCTGCGCCTGCGCGTCGAGATGGAGCGCGCCTTTGGCGGCTCTGACGCGACCGGCGCCTGGGACTGGAAGCTGGCCTATGAGGCGGGCGAGGCAGCGCTGGTCCTGTTCCTGCGGAAGTTCGGCCGTGCGCTACTGGCACGTGCCGGTTCGCCCGCCGCCTTGCTGCCGATCCTTGCCAAGGTGTCCGGCCTTTTGCCGACCCATACGCGGCGGTCTGAAGAGATGGAGCGGTTCCAGCAGTTCTCGACGCCGCTACCCATGGGCTTGGCGGCGCTGGCGGCAGCACAGATCACATCGCGCGATCTGGTGCTGGAGCCATCGGCTGGGACGGGCCTTCTGGCGGTCCTCGCAGAAATCGCGGGCGGCAGTCTCGCGCTGAATGAGCTTGCCGACACCCGCGCCGATCTTCTGCGCCGCCTCTTTTCGGGGCGTCCGGTCACTTGCTTCGACGCGGCACAGATCGACGATCATCTCGACGCGGATCTGCGCCCGAGCGTCATCCTGATGAACCCGCCGTTCTCGGCGGTGGCCAATGTCGATGCCCGCAGCACCGAGACGACAGCCCGGCATCTGCGCTCGGCGCTTGCGCGTCTGGTCCCCGGCGGACGGCTGGTCGCCATCACCGGTGCCAGTTTCGCGCCCGACGCCCCTGCCTGGGCGGAAACCTTCGCCCGCCTGACCGAGACCGCGCATCTGGTCTTCACCGGCGCTGTGTCGGGTGCGGCCTTCGCCAAGCACGGCACCAGCTTCGAGACGCGGATTTCGGTCTTCGACAAATGCCGCGGCGGCGAGGCGGGCGGCATCACAGCCGATCTGGCGCGCCCGATTTCGCCTGATGTCGCCAGCCTGCTGTCGCTGATCACTACTCATGTCCCCCCGCGCCTTGCGCTGGCGCAGGTCGCACCAGCCCGGCAGGGCCTCACTTCCCCCTTTCCGGGAAATCCTACCCGCACCACGCGCGCTGCCATCAGCACATCGCGCATCACGTCACCAACACCCGCCACCAACACCGTTCCACAGATCGAGGCCGCAGATCTCGCCTATACCCTGCGCGATGCAACCGAGGACGGGGTCAGCACGCGCCTGTCGGATGCCATTTATGAGACCTTCCGTCTGCAGGCGATCGACATCCCCGGGGCGGAACCGCACCCGACCAAGCTGGTGCAATCGGCGGCCATGGCTTCGGTCGCTCCTCCGAAACCCAGCTACCGGCCCAAGCTTCCAGCCGCCATCCTGCGCGATGGTTTGCTCTCCGAGGCGCAACTCGAGACCGTGATCTACGCGGGCGAGGCGCATGGCGCGTATCTCGCGGGGTCTTGGACTGTCGATGAAACCGGCGATATGGTCTCGGCCGCGCCGGACGATGCCGCTGACGCCATCCGTTTCCGCCGCGGGTTCTTCCTCGGCGATGGCACGGGCGCGGGCAAGGGCCGCCAGTCCGCCGGCATCCTGCTCGACAACTGGGCGCAGGGTCGGCGCAAAGCGCTCTGGATCTCCAAAAGCGACAAGCTGCTGGAGGATGCGCAGCGCGACTGGTCCGCACTCGGACAGGAACGCTTGCTGGTGACGCCGCTGTCGCGCTTCGCGCAAGGCAAAGACATCCCGCTGACCGAAGGCATCCTCTTCACCACCTATGCCACGCTGCGCTCGGAAGAACGCGGCGCCAGGAAATCCCGCGTCGATCAGATCGTCGACTGGCTTGGGGCGGATTTTGACGGGGTGATCCTGTTTGACGAAAGCCATGCCATGGCGAATGCCGCAGGAAGCAAGGGTGAGCGCGGCGATGTCACGGCCTCGCAGCAGGGCAGGGCGGGTCTGCGCCTGCAGCACAAACTTCCGAATGCCCGCGTGGTCTATGTTTCGGCCACGGGGGCGACCTCGGTCCATAACCTCGCCTATGCGCAGCGCCTCGGTCTTTGGGGCGGCGAGGATTTCCCGTTCGCCACCCGCGCGGAATTCGTCGATGCCATTGAGGCGGGCGGCGTGGCGGCCATGGAAGTGCTCGCGCGCGATCTGCGATCCCTTGGTCTCTACACCGCCCGTTCGCTTTCTTATGACGGCGTCGAATACGAGATGCTGGTTCATGCGCTCAGTCCCGAGCAGCGCGGCATCTACGATGCCTATGCCGGGGCCTTCGCCATCATCCACAACAACCTCGCCGCTGCGATGGAGGCGGCCAATATCACCGCTGAAAACGGCACTCTGAACCGGCAGGCCAAATCTGCAGCGCGCTCGGCTTTCGAATCCGCCAAGCAGCGTTTCTTCGGCCATCTCCTGACCTCCATGAAAACCCCCACCCTGATCGCCGCCATCGACGCTGATCTCACCGCAGGCCATGCGGCTGTCATCCAGATCGTCTCGACAGGTGAGGCGCTGATGGAGCGCCGCCTGTCGGAGATCCCCACGGACGAGTGGAACGATGTGCGGGTGGATATCACGCCAAGAGAGGCTTGCCTGGACTACCTCGCCCATTCCTTCCCGGTGCAGCTCTATGAGCCCTTCACCGATAGCGAAGGCAACCTCTCCTCGCGCCCGGTCACGCGCGATGGCCAGCCGGTCGAATGCCGCGAGGCCGCCCGGAGGCGCGACGCGCTGATCGAGCATCTGGCCAGCCTGCCGCCGGTGCCCGGGGCGCTCGACCAGATCATCCAGCGTTTCGGCACCGACCTTGTGGCCGAGGTCACGGGCCGCTCGCGCCGCATCGTGAGAAAAGGCGATGGTCCTGCCGCGCACCTCGTCGTCGAAAGCCGGGCGGGGTCTGCCAACCTCGCGGAAACCGCCGCCTTCATGGATGATCAGAAGCGCATCCTGATCTTCTCGGATGCCGGCGGCACCGGGCGCAGCTACCACGCCGATCTTGGGGCCAAGAACCAGCGCCAGCGGGTTCACTATCTTCTGGAACCCGGCTGGAAGGCTGATGCCGCCATCCAGGGCCTTGGGCGCACCAACCGCACCAACCAGGCACAGCCGCCACTCTTCCGACCCGTCGCCACCGATGTGAAGGCGGAGAAGCGGTTTCTCTCCACCATCGCCCGTCGTCTCGACACGCTCGGGGCAATCACGCGCGGTCAGCGCCAAACCGGCGGTCAGGGGTTGTTCCGGCCCGAGGACAACCTTGAGAGCCCTTACGCCCGCGACGCCCTGCGCCAGCTTTACCGCCGCCTCTTTCGCGGTGATGTTGCGGGCTGCTCGCTCGGGGCGTTTGAGGATGCGACCGGTCTCAGCCTGACCGATGACAATGGGCTGAAGGATGACCTGCCGCCGATCACGACCTTCCTCAATCGCCTGCTGGCGCTGACGATCGACATGCAGGCCGTGCTCTTTTCGGCCTTTGAGGAGCTTCTGGACCAACGGATCGAAGGCGCCATCGCCGCCGGGGTCTATGATCTCGGGCTCGAGACGCTGCGCGCCGAGAGCTTCCGGGTGACGGATGCGCGGGTGATCTACACCCATCCCGGCTCCGGCGCGGAAACCCAGCTCCTGAGCATCGCGGAAAAGCGGCGTAATGCTCCGACCGCGCTCGCGGATGCGCTTGACTGGCTCGACGACCCAAAGACACGCCTGCTGGTCAACAGCCGCTCGGGTCGGGCCGCCGTGCAGGTGCCCGCCACCAGCCTGATGCTGGACGATGGCACGATCGAGCCCCGCTTGCGGCTGATCCGCCCCACCGAGGCAAGCACCGTGCCTGCCAAGATCATGGAAGACACCCATTGGCTGGAAGCCGACCGCACGGCCTTCGCCGCCGCATGGACCGCGGAACTGGCCGAGGTGCCGGAATTCTCGGAAACCACCCTGCATATCGTGGCGGGGCTTTTGCTGCCGATCTGGAAGCAACTGCCGCAGGACGAGACCCGCGTCTACCGGCTGCAGACCGACGATGGTCAGCGCATCATCGGTCGCCGCGTTTCGCCGTCTTGGGTCGCGACGACGCTGGCGGATGATGCGCCGCAGCTCACAGCTGCGCAGGTCCATGCCCTTGTTCTGGAGGGCAAGACGGTCGTGCGCTTGGCCGAGGGGATGGAGTTGCACCGGTCCCGCGTCATGGGCGTCAACCGGATCGAACTGTCGGGCTTTTTGGGTGCCGCCAAGGACCGGCTCAAGGCAGATGGGTTCTTCTCGGAGATCATCGCCTGGAAGCTGCGGCTCTTCTGCCCAGCAGACTCGAGCGGCATCGCAGTGCTTGATCGTATGCTTGCACGTTGCCCTGCAACAGGACTACATGCGCGCGGAGGGTGCTGAGCCATGTATTCCGAGACCGAAGATCTGATCCGCGCATTGGCGGAGAGTGCCGAGAGCGTGTGTCGCCATTACCTTCCCGCCGGGCGGCGGGAAGGATCCTACTGGATCGTTGGCGATCTGCAGAACAATCCCGGCCGGTCGCTCTTCGTGCGGCTGACCGGGCCTGCGTCGGGGCCGGGCGCGGCTGGCAAGTTCACCGATGGTGCCACGGGCGAGCATGGCGATCTTCTCGACATCATCCGCGAGAGGACCGGGATCTCCCGCTTTCCCGATCTTCTGGCCGAGGCCCGGGCACATCTGGGCCGTCCGCAGCCGGTTCTCCCGGATAGGCCAGTGCCGAAGAAGGCCCAGGCCCCCGGCGGCACACCAGCGGCGGCGGCGCGTTTGTTTGCAGCCTCTATGCCAGTCGCAGGCACGCTTGCTGATACCTACCTTCGCGCCCGGGGCCTGACCAAAGGCGGCATGACGAGTGCGCTGCGCTTCCATCCGAAGTGCTGGCATCGGGATGAGGGCCAGACCAGCAGTATCCCCAGACCGGCGCTGATCGCGGCTGTCACCGATGGGGCAGGGGCCTTGCAGGGCGTGCATCGCACCTGGTTGGCGCCTGACGGACAGGGAAAGGCGGCTGTCGAGACGCAGCGGCGTGCCATGGGTCACCTCCTCGGCAATGCCGTCAGGCTGACCCCGCATGATGACATCCTCGTGATCGGCGAGGGCATCGAGACCATGCTGTCCCTGTCCGAAGCGGCCCCCGGCCTTCCCGTCTGGGCGGCGCTCTCGTCGGGTCACCTCGGGGCGGTCCAGTTGCCGAAGGGGCTGCAGCGCCTTTACATCGCCATCGACCGCGATCCGGCCGGGCAACGCGCGGCAGAGAGGTTGAGCGCCAGAGCAACCGAGGTCGGGATTGCCGTTCGGGTGTTGGAACCGCTGCTCGGAGATTTCAACGATGATCTCCGGGCGACCGGCAAAGAGGCGCTGCGCCAGCATCTGGCAGGGCAGATCGGGCTTGAGGATCGCCAACGCCTGTTGGGCTGAGCCGCATCGCGCAGGGGGCGGTCAGGGGCAGAGGGGGTAGGGGTCCTGCCGTCCTGTCGTGGGTGTGGATCATCACCTTTTGCCTCTTCCCGGGTAAATCTCATCCACCCGACACCCGAGCGGCCTTCAAGAGATGGGCAGGCGGCCGTCAAAGGGGACGCCCCATCAAGGGCGGCAGGCAAGCTATTTCCGCCGCGGGGGACGAGCCCCCGCTTTGCATCGCGAAACAAATAGCTTGCCTGCCGCCCTCCTCCACATGCGTTCCGGCCCTGAAGAGGGGGTGAAGGGGCGTCCGCCATGACGGCTCAGTGCTGCCCATGAAGGCCGCGCGGGTTGTCGCGCGGATGAGACATGCCCGGAGGCAAGAAACTGATGACGATCCACACCCACGACGACGCGTATGAACCCGCCCACACTGCATCCCAGACCGCCCATGCGCTCGATGAGCTGCAGCTTTATGGCTACCGCCCCTTTGACGAGCCCGATCCGCGCCCGATGCCCGATGGGCAGCGCCTTGCGGTCGCCGTCGCCGACATCTTCGATGCCCTCGTCGCGAGCCTTGAAGACACCCGCATGGAACCCGACCTCGAAGAGGTGCTCTGGGGCCAGGTCAACCTCTTTCACCGCGCCACGGCCCGGATCGAGCGGTCGCTCGACGAGAACGAGCAGGTGCAGCGCCGCCTTCAGCGCGAGCAGGACGGCTCTGAGGTGAAATCCACCGAACTCGAGCGCCTGACGGCCGAAGGTCTGACACTGATCGAACGGCGGAACTGCATGGACATGATGCGCGATCACGCCGCCACCGAGTTCGTCCATCACACGGGCTCCACCTGGCGCCCCCGCACTGGCTCGATGGTGAACCGCCAGCACATGACCGCAGCGCTGATCGACAGCCGCGACTTTCTCGCCGCCAAGCGCCGCGCGGAGACCGAGGTGATGTTGCCCGCAGGTCCCAAGGTCGCCCTCACCGGCGGGACCGACTTCAACGATCACCGCCTGATCTGGGGAAAGCTCGACCAGGTCCGGACCAAGTATCCCGACATGGTCCTTCTCCACGGTGGAAGCCCCAAAGGCGCGGAACTCATCGCCGCCAAATGGGCCGAGGCCCGCGGCGTGACGCAGGTGGCCTTCAAGCCCGACTGGACCAAGCACGCCAAGGCGGCGCCCTTCAAGCGCAACGACGCTATGCTGGACGTGCTACCCGTGGGCGTCCTCGTCTTCCCGGGCACCGGCATCCAGGAGAACCTAGCCGACAAGGCCAAAAAGCTCGGCATCCCGGTCATGAAGTTCGAGAAGGGGGCATGAGCCCCCTTTTCCCCTCGCGGGGAAATCGAGGTGGAAGAGCAGGCTTCCACCTGATATTTTGGAAGAAAGCCTGCTGGATCACGATATGTCTCACTCTGTCGCTCAACTTGAGGTGTTCCCGACCGACCTGCAGATGCGGCGGATCGATCCAGCCTGCAACATGCGGCGGTTTTACCGCATGAGCATTCAGCCCGATCTCTTTGGGGGCGCCAGCTTGGTGCGCGAATGGGGCCGCATTGGCGCGCGCGGGCAGATGATGATTGAGCAGCATCCAGATGAAGGGCGCGCCGTAACCGCGCTGATGAAACTTGCGGCGATAAAGAAGCGGCGGGGTTATGCATGATGCGCGGCCGCGGTTCGAAAAGCGGGCAGACACAGGAAAACGAGGGGGAGATGGCACTCGACACTGACAAGATCGATGATGCGGCTCTCGCGATCCTTAGCCTGACGCTGCATTACGGCGATCAGGTCTGGAAGGGAATCGATTGGACCATCACCAACCGGCTTTTCGAGAAAGGCCTGATTTTTGATCCCAAAAACAAGGCGAAATCGCTGAGCCTGACCCCAGAAGGGGTCGCGCATGCGCGGGAAATTCTCGCGCGGGAGTTCAGCAAGGCCGAGTGACGGGCGGCTTTGCGGGACCTTACAGTCGTTCGCTGCATCTGCGTGCAATTTGCTCGCATCCGCAGCATCGTTACAACGCGGACACTCTATTTTATCTGGTATTTCAGTCGTCGTTGAACGAACGCGGGTTTGGAGCCCTCCAGAATTTTGACGATGGCATCGTTGATGCGCGGGTTTTCAATCGAACCACTTTCATAGGTGAATTTGTAGTTGTCGGCCTTGTCGAGCGTCACGTAAAGAATTTGCTCGGCGTCGGCCCCGACGGCGAGGTTCGGGTTGTGAGTGACCAGTACCACCTGCCGAGATTTCTTAGCCTCGCGAATGCAACGCGCGAGCACGGTAAAGATGCTGTCATTGTCGAGGTTGTCTTCCGGCTGGTCGATAATCAGCGGTGTTTTTTCTCTGTCGAGATGCAGGTAGAACACCAGCAGCAATAGACCTTTTTCACCTGGGGAAAGCTGGTTCAGGTTTTTTCCGCCCAATCGAAGCTCATAGCGCGGCTCGAAATATTCCAGCGAGAAAAGCAGATCGTAGAGACGCTTAACGTCCTTGATCTGTTTCGAGATATCTTCCGCTTTGATGTCGGCAATGATGGTCTTGGCAAAGCTCAGGATGGTTTCAACATCATTCCAGTTCACGTCTATCATGCGCTTTTCCAGATCGCTGCGCCCCTCTACAGCACCGCGAAACGGCCCGCGCGCCGTCTGGGTCACGAGTTCCAGAAAGCGCCCCGGAAATTCGTGCGACGGCACAAATGACGCGTCGATCGATACATCGAATGCCTCCGAACTTACGGTTGCCAGCTTCTCTTCGACGCTGGATTTCAGGCCTTCGTAGAAAGAGCGCACCTTTTCCTTGGAGGTGAAAATCGAACGCGCGAGATCGTCGCGGTCGGAATAACGGGTATCAAGTTGCGCCTGCAGGTCTTCCTCGATGTAGCGGATACGGGCCTCCAAGTCTTTGAAGGTTCCAGGCTTGGGGCTCTCATCTTCCCCCATGACATCTTCCATCTTCTTATTGATTTCCGAAAGGGTCTGGAGGTAGCGCTGATAGCGGCGCTGCGGCGCGGACAGAGTTTCCTGCAAGGCCTTCAGTTTATCAGCGAGATACTGGTGGGCTTTGCGTAGAGAGGGGACGCTGGTGAGCGCGGCAAAGTCCGTGCCCTCGGTAAACTCGCCAGCGTGCTCGGCCTCCAGCGCCTTCACTTCGGCGGCAAGTTCGGTAGCCTTGGCATCGATGCTTTCGGTGCTGATCCTGTGGGAAACGATGAGGTCAATATCCAGACCAAAGCTTGTACAGATGGGCCTAAGCTCTTCCTTACCTTGCTTCACGTGAGCGTCGAGAGCGTTGATGGACTCCTTCAGCGATCCGAGCGACGTCAGGTCGGTCTTGATAGCCGATAGTCGGTCGACCGCCTGCTTGCCGCGTTCTGTGATAGTCGCTTGAAGGGCTCGCGTTCGTTCTATCTCCTCGGACACGGCGCGCTGCTTGGGCGTTTCTTCCTCCGGCTTTTCGACAGCCGCAGGTTTCGAATTCTCAAGGACGCGGTACTCTTCGCGCCGTTGCTTCAACTGCTCTTTCAACCGGGCGCTGGTCGAAGGATCTGCTTGCTGCTCAAGTTCAATGATCTCGATATTTAGCTCGCGCAGACGTACCTTTCGGGCGCTAATGTCGCTCTTGCTCTGCGCGGTCTTCAGGTCTTCGAGTTCTGAAAACGTCGATTTTCCCATGCGGTCGGATTCCTCCACATGCGAGAAAACAACCTCTTCTATCTCCTTGCGAAACGCTTTGACCTCGATCTCGTTCGTCAGGCTTTCGAAGTAGTTCTGGGGAAGGTACTTCACAGCTTCGGGCCGGAGCGCATCAACATCCTCATCGAGCTTTTTCGTCCGCTCGGTTCCGCTCGCCCAGGTCAGAGTTGCCGTGAAATTTTCGGCGTAGCCTTTTTGGCGGAACTTTCGGTTGCGGGCTTCGTCGGTCAGAAACGAGAAATGCTCTTGCTGGCGCGACTCCCCGAGGAGCCCAAGAATGTCGGCGATGGCGCTCTTGCCGCTCCCCTTGTTGCCAATAATAGCCGTTAGCTCGGGGTTGAAGGGTATCGCAACATTCCTGAACCAGGAGCCTTTGGCTCCCGCATATCCCGCAATCTGATCAATGCGCAGCCCCGCGATGAAACGGGTTGCATCCTGATTGAGCCGTTCCAACACGGTGGGATGCTCGCCGATATGCACGCGACCCTTTGGTTCAAAGAGCGTTTGACGGAGCCCTCTAAACGTCAAGTCGGCCTTGATCCAGGTCGGCGGGTATCCTGCCTCGTCGCCGGAGAGCCTGCCAAGATCGGCCATCGCATGAGCGTCCGAACCTGAATAGACGGGCTTCTTCTCGGAAGGGCTGCCGTCTTCGTAGCGGTCCGTACTAAGGAAATAGCCAGTGCTCTTGTCTGACCCGAAAAAAGCGTGACTGGCCTTGTCTAGCTCATCCGAGATCGATTTGCTGCGGGCGGATTTCGTGTCAACGCCGCGCAGACCATCATTGCCGGCCGCCGTGACGATCAGATAGGCCGTCTCGTCGGGGAACACCTTCTTGAGAGCCGTTTGAAGATCGGACAGGCTGATTGTGGCCTGTTCGTATTCTTCGCGCGATGTGAGCTCACTGCAGCGAAGGCGCAGCCCTTCCCGAGTTTTGTGCGTATGCAGATCGCTGAGCAAGGTGCGCAGCTTCGTTACGGAAGCAAGCGCAGGGTCGATCAGGACATGGGTGTGAACATTGCGGCCGTCCGAACTCACGGTTTCCATGAGCCGGAATTCACAATTCGGGATAAAAACCTTTGTGCCGTGTGGGTAAAGGCGCTCATACGCCTCTGAAACGGCCAAGTAAGAGTCAAAGGAGAAATAATCTGTGATCCCAAATACTTGAACGTCTGAGCCCTCTAGCACTTCGAGATAGGCGCGGAGATTTTCCTCACTGGTATCGCCGTAGCCATTTGCCAGTTTGGTTCCTGGCCCGTGAAGATGGAGATCCCACCGATGCCATCCCGACCCATCTTTCTTGTAATCAATAGTCATTGCTTTTAATCCACTTGCGCATAGAGGAAGCGCTTCAAGTCACATGGGATACATTGTACCGCGCAATTTTCTGCGACAAGCATGAATGACCGATCTGGGGAAGCCGCGCTGCGGCGTGCTGTAGAATCCAAACGGCGTCTGTGGGTGGCTCCTGCATTGCAAGAGTTTTTTGGCGATTTCTGCGGTCATTTTTGTCAGTACTGTCGTCTGTCCGGCCTGTTTGTGTGGTGGTGTTCCACTGGCCCTGATGAATTCCGCGAGCGAGGTTCCAATCGGCTTATCGACCTCAAAGGGCCGCTGCCATTCCCGGAGTGTCCTTGCTCTTGGTTGACTTATTTCCGCATCATCACTTCAACGTCTTGCATCTCGTGGGCAGTCGGCGCGGTTAGAACGCAGGCTGCCGGTATTCCTGTTTCTTCGTGAGCATCGCCCAGATGGCCCGAGCGGCCTTGTTGGCCATGGCGGTTGTTGCCAATCGGAATGGTTTCTCTGCGATGATCTTCGCAGTCCAGAGATCGACCTTCTGTGGCGAACGTTTCGCCATGACAGCGCGAGACGTCATGCCCACGACCAGCAACTTGCGAATGTAGCGATCACCCTGCTTCGTGATCTTGCCCAAACGTTCCTTGCCACCGCTGGATTTGTTGAGAGGGGTCAGTCCGAGCCAGGCCGCCAGATCGCGCCCTGTGCGGAACTGCTTTGCGTCCCCGATCGTGGCGACAATCGCTGAGGCCGTGATCGGCCCGATGCCAGGCATGCGCATCAGTCGGCGTGCGTCTGTGCTCAGCATCGCATGCTGCTCGATCATCTTCGTGTAACCCGCAATACGCTCGTTCAAGCCGATGAACTGATAGCACTGCATGCCGAGCATGCCGTTTGCGATATCCGGCATGTCTGGGCGATCTCCATCCAGATGGCGCTTGGCGAACGCTGTGACCGCCTCAATCCCAATCGGCAGAATATGCCCAAACTCGCGTAGCAAGCTGCGGATCATGTTGGCCATCTGGGTGCGCTGCCGGACAGCCAAATCGCGGGTGCGATGGATCGACAGAACCGCCTGTTGATCCTCAGTTTTGATCTCGACAAAACGCATCGTCGGGCGCCTGACTGCCTCGCAAATCGCTTCCGCATCAACCGCATCTGTCTTTCCGCGTTTGACGTAGGGCTTCACGTAGTTCGCTGGCATCAGCCTGACATCGTGGCCGAGCCTGCGTAATGTGCGACCCCAATGGTGAGCTGATCCGCAAGCTTCCATCCCGACAGTGCAAGGCGGCAAGGTTTCAAAGAACGTCAAAAGCTTCGCCCGCTTGATTGCCTTGTTGAAGATCACACGTCCGTTCTCAGAAATACCGTGAACTTGAAAAACATCCTTGGCCAAATCCAGGCCGATTGTCTTAACTGTCATTGGGTGGCTCCTTTCCTTGCAGTCGATGACAACTGCACTTTGGCACATTCGATGCCGGTGGAGCAGGAGCCACCCACCTCATCCGCTTTGGGGTGAGCACGATGCTTCACCTGCGAAGCGGCCTTGTACGCTGCGGCCTGCCTGAATTTCGCTGCTGGGCTCTTTTTGACATGGGCAAGCCCCGCAAGCGGGGCCGGGCTGCTGGGGCTCCGCCCTGAATTCTGACCTTGCTGTCTTCCTGTGCCAATACGTCTTGGTCTGTCTCATCCTGAGCCATCCCAAAACGTTTGCCACATGGTCGCCTTCACGATCCGCTTTGAGCCCTGACGGGTCTGCATCCCTCTTGCAAGGCGGACGCTGCCGCCAGGCGAAGCCGAGGGGCTCTAGTCTTCGCCACTTGGCATAAGACTCCGAAGGGCTATGCGTCTGGCTTCTGGTCGAACAGAATAACGTGCGCGCCTTCTTCACTGTCAGGGTTGCCTACCAGCACGAACGGCATATCCGACCCGTACTTCTCGTAGAGACAGCGGTATTTCATCTGGCCGCTCAGCGGATCGCGCACTTGGTCATAGCGAAAGCTGTGCTGAACGCCGTCTTCGATCCAGGCCTTGACGCCATCGGGGGTCACCAGTGCAAGCGGCGCGCCGTCCAGCAAGATTGTCTCGCCAACGTTGAAAATCTCTTTCATCTCATGGGTCTCCTATCGGTCTTCTTTGGTAGCGTTACAAACCGTCGTCGCCTTTGCAACGATCTCTGCCCCGCGTGTTCCCTCTCTCGGTGTCATTGGCCCGGATCACAATCGTGTCCTGCTCCGGTCGCTTGCGAACATTTTAGGGCTGGAGGCGGTCTATCCCGCGTCCTCATAGGGCTCGTACCTCAGGTTCGCGCCGTCCGCCTGATCAAAGTCATCGGACCATCTGGTACGGCGCATGCCGCAGCTCCATTGGAATACGACGCCGACCTCGACGTCTTCACCGTTTACCGTCGTCCAAATGACTTCGACGGGGTATCCCGCATACTTCTTCATGCTCTTCTCCTGACCTCCATTTGGTCGGAGCCGCAGTAATCAGGTGGCAGGTATCTGCCTGTCCCTATATATGCTTGGCCAACACAAAACGGAGTTTACAAACTTGCTTTACAGGCCTCTACATATTGCGCTCTTTCTGGGCGCGGCTTCATCGGCTGTCGCTGCCGAGTGGGAGATCGGCTTGTCGCGAGGTCTGGAGACCTATGCTGCGACTGCAAACGACGGGACCTTGCTCTTAGTTTGCGATCCTGACCGTGTCTACAACCCAAACGAGAGCCATGCGTACTTTTTGTCGCGTCACAGCGATGACAAAGCGCCACAACGCATTGTCTTTCTCGCGGCGACCGGAGAGCAGGCTGCCTTTTCAGTGCAGGACGGGATCGCAACGCAACGGGATGCTGATCCTGCCGAATGGGCACAGCTCATCGATATGATCGAGGCGGGCGGTCAGATTGCTGTCGTGACCGCACGCGATGCCTTTACGCTGGATCAGGACGCGCTGCCCGGGCTTCGATGCCGCTGATCTTTTGAGCGAGCTCTTCGATCTCGGAGTGCAGCAGCGCCTTACCGAAGGCGGATAACAGCTGCGTCACCCCATAGACGTTGAGCGGGTCATCAATGCTTGTCTGCAACGCCGCCATATGGGCGGCGTCGAGCCTGATCATCGATTTCATGAAGGGGGCACCAGTGCCTTTGGGCTCGGCCAGGCGTGGTCGCGCAGCAGAGGCAACCTCATGCCAGGTCGCGGTGTCGCGCAGGTTTTGTATGCGGGCGCGAACCGCTTTGATCAAGGCACGCTGAACGTAGTCCGGGTCAAGGTTAGATCGTTCTGCCAGCGCCTCAATCCGTGCCTGATCCTCAGCTCCGATGCGCACATAATAGGTTCGAGACTGCGCTTCGGTGCGAGTGCTGCAAGCATCATCCGCCACCGGCTGGGTGGATACCCCTAGGTTGATGCGCGCTGTTTCAGCCGAGGCTGCCTGTTCCCCTTTCCGGGGTTCTTTCTTGTCCACTGAATTTGCCGCAGGGCCTTCTGTCGCGACCGCTGCCGCCGTACTCTGATTGAATGCGGTATATTTTGTGGCGCTCGTGGCGAACTGCCGCGATCGCGCCAGCCTGTCTTCGTTCGAGACAGCGGTCCCGGACCGGCTTGGAATCTTCCTAGCCATTGGCGGAGTCCACGATTGCCTCGATGTCGCAAAGGACATCGCCGCACAGTGTCAGGGCGGAGGAAAGATGCCCCGCCTGCAACCGATGACGAAGATCCTGTTCATAAATGTCCCGCACGTATCCCAGCGGTCCGGTCAACGGCATGCGCTGGATCGCGGCGAGATGGGGCACCGGCGTGGCCAGAAGTGGCAGGGTGGAAATCACCTCAAAGACCTCAAGGTCCTGCCGGTGAACCCTGCGTCTTGCCGCATCACGCTCAAAGTCATCGCCTGCGGTCACGAAATCGATCGCGCGTTTGTCCGCGTTCATCAATACCGCGGAAAACAGCGGGGCGGGGTCATCCGGCCCGAGGGTCTCGATCATGCGCATTACCCATGTCAGGGTTTTCAGGGCCGCCACGAAATCCGATTGTACCGGCACGGCCGGCACCAGGATCATGTCGCAGGCCAGCGCCAGTGTTTCGGTGTCGGGGTGTTCGCCGGGGCGGGTGTCGATCAGAACCAGATCCACACCTTCAGCCTCAAAACCGTCCAGCGCGTGGTAAAGGCCTTCAACGGTCTCGGGGGCATCGGCCACGGTCAAGCCTGTGGGCCATGGAAGGCGTGGCAGATCACCGAAGTCGGCGCGCGCGCTTTTTGATTCCCATTCGAGGATCTGCTTGTCAGCATCCGCATCCATGACATGCACACGGCGGCCGCGTGCGAGCATGGCGGACGCAAGCATCTGTATGAGAGTTGTCTTTCCCGAACCGCCCTTCGCGGAGATGGCCGTCACAACAAGCATTCAATGTCTCCATAACATATATTTTGCGCCGTTATGGCGATGCCTCGGGATGGCGTCCAGACCTTGCGTGATACAGGCGTTCAACCTTTGGGTCAGACAGATGTGCAGCTGCTGAGGTGATGTGCTGTTTTGGCGATCATCTGCGTACGCGTTCGGTCAATCGGTCAGCAGGTCACTCACGCCAACCCTCATTGCAGCGTCCATCCTTTTCGCCTTCGCGTCGTTGTGGCAATTTCCCAATGCTGCCATCAGCCTTCGAGGTGTCGGGTCACCTGACCATCGACTATCCGTATCAGCGCCGACGTAATACGCACGGTGCTGCGCAGGCGTTCCAATCCCACAAGGTCTTCTTCTCCCTCCGGGAGAACCCCTTTGAGCATTCAACGCCAATGAAGGGATATCGTGTCGGCTGCGCCGACGTCATTCCCGCGCCTGTTCAGGATCCGGGCCGGGGTCCCGGATCGCGGCGCGGGGGAGGCGGTGTCCCTTCGGTCTGTTCGTTGTCGCGTGGGGCTTACAGCAGGCATGGCCAAGGCCCTGCCTGCTGATCACCGAAGGTGCGACAACGGACCGAAGGGACGTTGACAGGAACGGTATTGTGTATGACAAAACTTGTGCGGCGACTCATTAGAGTTTTCGTGTTTACAAAAACTATCTAATGATAAATCTTGCCGCCCATGTCGAAACGCCTCTCCACCATAGCCCGACAGGAGGTTCTCCGGCTTGCCGCTCAAGGGCTTGGCGATGGGGAGATCGCCGTGCGTGTTGGCTGCTCCCGGCCCACTGTCGCCCGCGTGCGGGCGCGCGGTGTGGTGACGGATCGAACCACAAAGGGCCGCGTGCTGCAGGTTCGGGTGTCCGCCCGTGAGGCCGAAGCATTCGAGGCGCTTGTGGCTGAGACGGGCATGACCACGTCGGGTTTGCTCCGGCACATGATCCGTCTGTCATCCGGCATTGTCGCGTTTCGCCGGGACGAGGTCACGGCGCTCAAGGCGTCGGCCAATCAGCTCAATGCCTTGGCGCGCAATCTTGTGCAGATGCTGAAGCTTGCCCATGCGGGCAAGCTGCGGTGGAACGCGCGCGACGCGGCAATGGTCGGTCGGCTTGCGGATCGGGCCGAAGAGGTTGCCCGGGCTGTGCAGGCTTTGCGCGCGGCCTCGCTGCGCGGGTCCTTCGTCCGGGTGTCCGATCTTCGGGACGTTGGGGAGGGGCAGCGCGATGGCTGAACCACGCACCCTCCAGCAGGCGGTATTGGGCGAGATACTGCCTCATGTGGGGCGGCGGTCTGCAGCCATGGCAGGCGAAGCGCGCGTATCGTCGGGCCGTCGGCGTGGCACGTCCGGCGGGGCGGTTGCGGTAATGTCCTGGAACGCGCTGCGGGTGCCGCAAAGCGTGGTGAAGCGGGTCGGCACGGGCGGGTGTCATTCACCCAAAGAGTTGCGCCGACAGATGAAATACATCCTGCGCGACGAGGCGCGGGTCGCAGCCTGGTCGAACCAGATCGGCATCGATCGTGTCTTTGGAGAGCGCGGCATGGAAAATGTCATTGCCGATTGGAGTGCTTCCTGGTGCGGGGCGCCGAAACGGGGTCACACCGATCACATCATCCTGTCTTTTCCCAAGGGAACCGAGGCGGAGTTGGCGGAAGCCATCTCGCGCGAATGGGCGCAGGTGGTGTTCGGCGGGGATTACCGGGATCGATATCGGTATGTGGCGGCCCTTCATTGCGACACAGATCATGTGCATGCCCATGTTCTTGTCGACAAGGTCGGGATGGAGGACGGCAAGTTCCTCTCGATCAGCCGCCATTCCGAGATCAGCTATGACATGATGCGCGAGCTGCATGCGCAGATCGCGGGCGAGCACGGGCTGGTGCTGAATGCCTCTTCCCGTCTGTCGCGCGGCATCATGGAAAACGCCCCGCGGGACACTGATTTGCAGGCGGCCCGCAAGGAGGGACGGGAGCCAGTGGTTGCCCCGCTGGATCCTGAAAGCCGCGCTCTGCGAGAGGCCGAGATACGCAGGCATGCCGAGGGGTATCGGCAGCTGGCGCAACTCGCCGGGATGCGCCTCGAGGCCGACACCCCTCCGGATGGATGGATGGGGCGCATCGCGGAGGGCGCAGAGCTTGCCGCCACCAACTTGATGAAAGGAATGCCGGTGAAAGAAGGGTTTGCCGAAGGGGTTGATATCCCCGCTGCCGGAGCGGATGTGATCGGTCGTCTGATCGCCGCCCGCGAGACATTGCAAGCGGAAGCCGACACCGCGTGGAGCGCCATTCAGGACATGGCTCCCGGTGCCGAAAAGGTCGAACTGGAACAGCTCTTTGCGGGGAAGGCCCGCGAAATGGGCACGCTTCTGGGCCGCGACTTTCTTGCGGATCATTCTTCATCGGTGTCGCCCGAGCGCGATCCCTACAGTGTTCAGGGGATTGCGAGGCTGGCTGCACGGGCAGCAGAGGAGGGCAATCCGCTCGTCGCCGAGGCCGATGCTGCATTGGGTCATTTCAGAGCGGAGTTGGCGCGCGTTCTGGCACCGATGGAGGCACGACTCGAGGAGGCGGGCAGCAGTATCGAAGAAGTTGCTGCCCGTTTCACCGCACCCCATCGCAGCGAGGCGCAACTCGAAGCCTCACGCCCAGTGGACGCCCAGGAGCGCTCGGACTGGCTTGGGCTCGAACGCGACCTGCAGGCGCGCGCGCGTGATGTTTTTGCGGGGCTGCACATGGATCGTGATCTTTTGGCGGATCTGGCGCGTCAGGATATTCTTGACGCGGGGCAGGGCAGTCGCCTTGCCGACATCGCCACGCTGGACAAGCTGATCTCCGACGTGCGGCAAGACCTGCGCGACGGGGATATGGATCAGCTGGCCGCTGGCCGGATCGATCCGCTCATGGACCGCATCGAAGACCCTGGTCTGCGACAAGCCGTGTTCTCGGAGCTAAAGGCCATCGCCGCAGTGGATGCGGGTGATGACATTACCGGGCGCGACAGCGAACCAGCCGCCACCTACCGGACCCGGATCGAGGCTTTCGAGCGCGCCGAGGTGCGGGGGCGCGACCGGGACGATACCAGTGGCGATTACGGCCTCTAGAGGATTCAAAACATGCTGCATGCAATGGAAAGCCGTTGGCGGTATCCAATCGCCATCCTGCTCGGTCTCGGTGTTGGCACCTGGATCGGTGCCGCGATCGCCACGCTCTATCTGATGGCGCGATTTGGCGAAGACCTGGGTGGGTTCGATATTTTCGAACTTTGGCTGCTCAATCTGTCTGATCCACGGATCAAGGCGAACCCTGCGGTGGAACATACTGCGTGGCTCATCACGGCACTTCCTGCCCTGCTTCTGGCGGCGACAGGAGCGACATCCGTTCATCGCGGGTCGCTCACCGATTATGATGATGCGCATTTCCAGTCGCGTCCCGAGCTCCGCCGCAACCGTATGTCGGCATCTCTTTCCCAGAACGGCTTTCTGTTCGGCAAGCTCGGGTCACCTGCGTCCCGCGCGCCTTTCGTGTCTGCCACGCCAGATCGCTTCCCGCACGCAATGATGATCGCACCAACGGGCCGGGGCAAAGGGGTAGGCTTCGTTTTACCGAACCTTTTGCACTTCCAGGGCAGCGCCGTGATCCTCGACGTCAAGGGCGAGAATTTCGAGAAGACATCCATCCACCGCCAAAAGGCGCTGAACAATCAGGTCTGGTACTTTTCGCCCTATGACTACGTTCAGCCCGAGGGCAAGAACGGGCCCGTCCTGACCCGCACGCACCGGTTCAATCCTCTCCAGCGCATTGCCGATCTGCCCAGCCCCGAGCAGCAATACACCGCCGTCAACACCATGGCGGACTTGTTCCTCATCGTCGAAAGCGTGAACGCGCAGAGCTTTTTCCAGGCCGGACGCAGCCTGTTCGTGGCGTCTTGCCTCTATGCCATCGAGACCGGAAAGCCGACGATCGGTGAGGCGCTGCGGATCATGACTGGCGTCGGCAACAAAAAGGAATTCTACAAACGGGCCGCGATGCAGACTGCAAACCCGGTGGTGGCAGAGATTTTCCTGAGCATGGCCGACGAAGTGGACAAGATTCTCGATTCCTATGTCAGTGTGATCCGCGGGGCTGGATTGGAACTCTGGCTCGATCCGGCGGTGGACCGGGCGACACAGGCAAGCGATTTCGACTTCGGGACGTTCCGACGAGAGCCACAGTCGCTCTATATTGTCGTGCAGCCGGAGCACCTGAAAACACTGGCCCCCCTGATCCGGCTCCTGTTCGCTGATGCCATCGCATGTCTGCAACGCGCGCATCCCGGACCGGACGAGCCACATCCCGTCATGTTTCTGATGGATGAATTCGACCAACTGGGCAAACAACCCCTGGTCTTGCAGAGCATCAAGACGATCCGCTCCTATGGCGGGCGGCTGTTTATCATCTCGCAGTCGATCCCCGGTCTTGAGGGCATCTACGGCGAAACCGACCGCCGCGCTCTGCAGGCCGGCGCTGGTGTGCAGATCTACATGACCCCGCAGGATGATCGCACCGCAGACGTGCTGTCCGCAGCCCTCGGCAAACGCACGATCGTGGGCAAGACCAGATCACAGGCAACCGTGCGCAAGCTCTCGGAGAGCGCAAATATCAGCCGTCGCTCGGAAGAACGGGCGCTGGTATCCCCCGCTGAATTGCTGCGTTTCCCGCTCGACAAGGTCCTAGTCCTGCCTGAGGGGCAATATCCAATCAAGGCGGATCACATCCGCTACTATGCGGACCGGCATTTTGAGGAGATCGACAAAGCACGGCAGGGGCATTCCTTGCCCTATCCTCCTGCTGCAGCGCCAGTCTCGAACAGGCCGAAGAAAATCACCCTCGAGCATTCAGAACCTGCAGCACCCGCGGCGGTCTCCATGGGCGACAAGGAATTCGAGACTGCGGTGCAGACCTACACAGGCGCGCTACAGGGATACGCAGAAGCTGCGAGGGCAAAGCCAAAGAAAACACGTTTTGGTGGTCGGGCGCGCTCTTCGGACGCAAAGGCGAGGGGATGATCTGGAAATCGAATGTGGCTGTGCTGTTCTGCCATGCGCCAGCTATGAGACAGATACCAATCGCGCCTGTTTCGGGTCATAGACATAGCCCGAAATCGTCCCGTCCTTGATCCGTTCAACTGCATCCTTTATCGCGAATATTGGCACGAGAAACCACTCTCTCGGAATCACGGGCCTACCAAAGCGATCCATGATCTCGATCTCGAGCCGCGCGGGCTCGAAGATGCGATGGATCAGGTTCTCCAGTTTTGTCCGATTGATGTTGTAGAGTTCATAAGTCGCAACCACCTCGACGTTCGCCATCAGAAACGTTGGTTGCAGATGTGCGCCAGCGATCCGCTTTTCAACGCTCATATTGGTGACGCCGATCTTGTGTACGAGGTCGCGATTTTCGGCCACAAGTGGATGATCGGATTTGCTGCGAAGCACATAAATGATCCCGCTCGCCTCATCACCGTCGAGTGTCTGATCGGAAAAAAGTGGCCCTGCCGATGGATCGGTGATCCGCCGTCCGGCGTCGTCCTTGTTCAACGCGCGCTGAAGCGAGCGCATCAGCATGTTGCTCTCGGTCCCGTTGTCGAAAATCACCCGCAGACGCGCATCCGTGCGACCTTGCTCGTTGGTGATGGTCTCGCCCTTGTCGGCGACATAGGCTTTTTGACCGCTGACAATGAAGAAGCGTCCCTTCTCAATCTCGGCTTTCATCTCGAACGGGCGGGTTTCGCGCAAGCCGCTATCCAGCTCTTTCTGTACCTGCTCGAATAAGGGTTTGAACGTGGCAAAATCCTCGCATTTCTCGCGGTTTCCGACTTCATCGGCAGCCTTTTTCTCGGCTGTCGACCGGACATGTTTCAATTCCGTGAGGGGTGATCTAGCCACTTCCACACCCAGTTCAGCGAGGAGGGCATCGTCATCGAGGTCATCGGAGTCTGACGCTGAAGGCGGAGGGGTGTCTGTTAGGAGACCGTGCTCGTCCAGTGGGCCCAGCAAGTCGCGACACTCCTGCAATTGACGGATCTGGTCAAGACGCACCGCATAGAGGCGTTCAAAGATATCACGATCCTCCCCGTGCTGGGGAGGCCGGCCATGCTCATCTGCAAATCGCAAGATTTCCTCAAAACCTGCGATGATGCGTTCTTCGCGTGGTGTGCGGCTGAACTGCTTCTTGACCTCGACCTCGACGCCAAGCTCAGCAAGAAGGGCGTCGTCTTCGTCGGTGAAACCCTTAGCCATTGGCAGCCTCCTGCTTCATGCGCGCGAGATAGGCGACGCCTTCGGCCATTTTCTTCTCCCACGGATCAGGCGATGTGATGGAAGGCAGACGGCCCCGCTCCTGCTTGAACTTGACGGCGCGTTTCGCCAGATCTCGCGCCTCGTCCGGTGACAGTTGCACCTTTTTCGCAGAGATGACGGCCTGGACCTGCCGAAGGCTTTCCTCGCTCATCGTCTTTGCCAGAATCGAGTAGGCTTCGCCGAACGGGTTGATGCGATCAATCAGATCGATGTCGAGTTCGCGCACGTCCATTGCGAATTTGCGCACCCCGTCGATCAAGGCGGTATTGCCGGTTGTTTCTGTGTCATCGCGGTTCGACAGCGCGATCTCTTTCGCCTTCTGGGTCAGGTTCAGCGCAGCAACTGCGTGTTGGCGCACCGCTTCCTGATCCTCTGCATCTAGCTCTGGGAACCTGGCACCGACAATCTTGCCCATGCGGACCTGCGTCAGTTCCTCCGGCACCAGCTCCTCATCGAAGAGCCCGCGCTCGATCGTGGTCTTGTCCTGAACGAAAGCTGTGATGACTTCGTTGAGGTCCTCCTGGCAGATGCGTTTGGCTTCCTTGCTCTTGGGTTCGACCAGACCTTTGATTTCGATCTGGAACTGCCCGCTGGCCTCGCTGAAGCCAACGTTCTCTTTGTTGGGGTCATAGCCGCCCTCGCCGTAATCGAACCCTTCGACAGGGCCACTTTTCACGGTCTTGGGCGTGAAGTTGAAACGTGGGGCCAGCACCTGCTCCATCAGCAGGCTTGCAGCGATCGCCTTCAGTGTATCGTTGACTGACTCGGTCACGGCTTCGGCCGCGGCGTCGGGCTCCGCGATAAGGTTGGTGAACCGCGCTCGGGTCTTGCCCTCGGCATCGCGGGTGGCGCGGCCGATGATCTGCACGATCTCCGTCAGGCTGGCGCGATAACCCACCGTCAGGGCGTGTTCGCACCAGATCCAATCGAACCCTTCTTTCGCCATACCCAGGGCGATGATGATGTCGACATGATCGCGGTTGTTCTTCTGCGTGGAGTCTTTCAGCGCGGCGGAAACCTTGTCACGCTTGGATGGCTCGTCGTCCACCAGATCGGCGATGCGTAAGAATCGCTCGTCGGGCGTCTTGACCAGCTGAAAGCCTGTGATGGGATCCGCTCCCTGCCAATCGCCCAGGGCGTCAATGATATGCTCGACCTCGCGATGCTTGTCCTTGGTGCTTTCGCGCGAGTTCACGTTCGGGATGTGAAGGATTGTCTTCTCGGTCGGATCCAAAACCTTGAGGATGTCGTCCGCATAGGACCCGGAATAGAAGAAATACCCGATGTCGAGCGTCTTGAGGTATTTGTAACCATTCAACTGCTGATAGTAGGTATAGGTGAAGGTATCGAACTTTGCCTCATCTTCGGGCGACAGAACGGCTTCGGCATCGCCGCGGAAATAGGACCCGGTCATCGCAACCAGATGCACCTTGTCGCGCGCGACCAGTGCGCCCAGATGCGTGCCCAGCTTGTTATCAGGGTTGGCAGAGACGTGGTGAAACTCGTCTACCGCGATGAGCCGATCATCAAACGCTTCAATCCCGAACTTGTCCACGGCGAACCGAAAGGTCGCGTGGGTGCAGACCAGAATCTTGTCGTCGCTCGCCAGAAACTTGCCGACAGCGCCGACCTTGCCGTCATCCCCGCCGGGAGCGTTGCATAGGTTCCATCGCGGTTGCACGGTCCAGTCTGCCCAGAAGCCGTACTTGCTCAGCGGCTCGTCGTTGAAGCTGGACCCGATGGACTTTTCCGGCACCACGACGATGGCCTGGCGCAGGCCCTGATTGTGCAGCTTGTCGAGCGCGATGAACATCAGCGCGCGGCTCTTGCCCGAGGCCGGGGGCGACTTGATCAGCAGGTATTGCTCGCCCCGCTTCTCATAGGCACCCTCTTGCATTTCGCGCATGCCAAGCTCGTTCGATTTGGTCGAGCTTCCATTGGCCGCGTAATTGACAGAGACGGAAGGAACCTGCTGTGTCATGATGTTTTCCTTCTGAGGGGCGCGGAATCATTCGCTTTGGGGCAGGCAATCAAAACCCGATCAAGTAGCGATACCGCACCCTGCCTATCGTAACAGTATGATTTATATGTATTTTCCAATTTACGCCCTCCAGCCCACATACGCACAATCAAAACCCGATCAAATGTTGTCCCTGTCACGCCCATGAGGGGACATATCCGGCCCGAGGGCGTTCAGCATCCGCAGGACGGATCAGATCAGCATCCAGCGTTGCGCGAATAACCCGCGATGCCTGCGCAGCGTTCTGGTCGTCGATACCAAGCCGCTCGCGAAGTGTCGCGTTCGTCATCTTCTGACCGCCTACGTATTTGAGCGCGGCATGTTGGTAACACGCTCGCACGGCTTCTTCCGGTGTCATGTCCGCAAATCGGCGTGGTGCAAACAGAACCACGCGCACGGCGTCTCCCTCCATGCGGAAATCCGGTGGGGGCAACTGGTGTAGCTCAACCGCCGAGATCACCTTGTCGATGCCGGTGCCTTGTTCTTCGCAAAGTTTCATCCGCCGCATCAACGACGCAAGGGCTTCATTTCGGGAACGCGGCGGCGAGTCCAAAAACCGGTCGGGGCTAACCAAGGGGGCGCCCGGGTTCGTGATCTCCATTCGATCACTGAACAACTCGATGAGTGGTCCTGCGCCGGTGATTGTCATGTCTTGGTGGATCAATGCGTTGGCGATCAATTCGCGGATCGCTATCGACGGGTAAAGTGGTCGCTCCTCGCGGAATGCTTTACCGATCAGTTCGTTGCGGGGCAGAAGGCCGTCGATGTAATCCACCAGCCCCTGAAATCCCGCTGCATAGCCGCGCTGGCCATCCTGGCGGTGACTCACGTCATCTGCACGTCCGGTGCCGGCATAGGCCACGAAACGGACGCCTTTGCGCTCTACAGAGGGGCCGAAATCGGCAAGTTTCTTGGCATACAGGATTGCACCTAGATTGGTGATGTTCCAACGATCGCTTACATCTTTCTGGATCAGGCGATCCGCCAATAGCCTGTCGAAGATCCCCTGCCTGTTATCCGGCAAGGGCTGGCCCGTAAGATCGAAGTAGTTGGCGTAATTCAGCCG
Source organism: Heliomarina baculiformis (assembly GCF_019966545.1). Lineage (GTDB taxonomy): Bacteria > Pseudomonadota > Alphaproteobacteria > Rhodobacterales > Rhodobacteraceae > Heliomarina > Heliomarina baculiformis. Next base: position 46,419 of record NZ_JAIMIC010000015.1, read on the forward strand.
CTCAAGAACATCGTCACCGGTCAGGAACTGGGCCGCGATCCCTGTCTCCCAAGCGTAGGGCTGCAACTTGGCCCAGAGGGCACGCAGGCGTTCCGGATGGTCGGAGAGGCGCGGCGTGGCGCTGCCGATGCGCAAATAGGCTGTGCGGTCAAATTCTACCGGGGCGGTTGCGGCGGCGGGGATGGTCAGCAGGATCAGGCGCCCCCCATCGTGATCGACTTCTTCGAAACGAAACTCGATGCTTGGCGACAGGTGGTTCGCAATCCACAGTTCGAGCGGCTGCCCCTTCTCCTTCTTCACTGTCGGCTCAAAAACCGTGCCGACAGCCGCATGATCACCGTCTCGCACCCCCCAAACCACATAGGCAAAGTGCTGATCGGCCAGACGTGCGGCATTGGACAAGGCCGAGATCAGCTTGCCGATCAACGGTCCGTCAGCATTGTTTTCCTTGAACTCGATCCAGGTGGTTTCCGCTGGTTTGGCGCGCAGATCGTCCACCAGCCTGCGGGTGCGTTCCGCGCTCATGACAGGGTCAAGCGTCATGGTGTGTTCACTTTCTGACCCATCACGATCGGGCAGCGTTTTTCGTAGGCGCATTCCTGTATGTCCCGACGACGCTGATCGTTCGGCTTGGCCGGGCTACCGTTGGTGGCATAAATAATCGAAATGGAGGGAAAACCTTTGATCATTGATCTTTCACTCGCTTATCAAAACGTCTTAAAAATATGCGGGCTGTGATCAGGATTATTTGAAACCGAAAAGCACAATCTTCTTCATCTGATAGACCCGGATGGCTGCCGTGGGGATGCAATCTTGCCCACAACCCCAATACGTATGCGGGTTTGCCTCTGTCGTTCTCCCACTCATTGTATTCGTGAAGTAGGAATGGTCCCGATTTTGTATCTGCAAGATATTGCCTCTTCGCATCATCACTAACCTTAGGATCACATCCAAAATACTCCGCAATTTTGTCCAGCAGTTCCTGATAGAAATCTCGGATCATCGCGTTTGCAGATGACCAATTCCCTTGCGAAAAATTCTGAGTTGCTTGCGCCAAGTGTCCCTTGGCCACATTAAACCCATGCCGATCAAGCAGAGCCTCAACTTCGCTTGTCGCTTCACGAAAGTCTGCCTCAGGCACATCCTCAGGTAGCATCCGCCTTAGGACGATTTTTTTGATCATCCTTGGAGCATCGTCGAAGATTGAAGTTCCGCCCATCGGATCCGGAACCCTTTCTTCCACAAGTTCGAAGCCATCCATTTTCAGACCAGCAACAAGACGCAACCAGACGTCAGGCTTGTTTTGTTTGTCTCGATCGGACGCGGTAGTTGCATGTTCAACCATCGCCCTACGCAGGTCGCAGTTCCCATTGACCGTCGGAACAGAACGCTGTCCCATACTGCTTTTGGCGAACCTAACCAAATCATTGGCCTTCGATGCTACCGATCCAGAGCCACAGAATTCCTCTACACCCCACCCTAAAATAAGAGATGAGAACGCGGCTTGCGTCGACATTTCAGCAATCATCTCGCCCGCTGCCATCAGCGTCATGCTATTGAAGTTGCTCATACGCTCACCTTCGTCGTCATCTTCGTATACATCTCGAACAGCTTTTCCAGCCGTTCGGTGTCGTTGCGGAAGCGGCGGCCGATATAGATGCGTTCCAGAACCTCGTCGTTGTGGTCATGCGCTGCGCGGAGGTTGGCGGGCATTTTCTCGGGGTCGTAGAGGTCGGCGATGGTGGCGGGGAAATGCGCCTCGCGGGCCAGAAGGATGCCTTCTGCCGCCGCTGTCAGGTCGGCGCGGTTCTTTTCGGTCAGTTTCGGGACGGGGAAGGTGTTCCAGCCGAGGGTGTTGGAATAGCTGAAATCAGTTCGCATCCGCACGCAAACCGTGCCGATCCAGACCCAATGCAGACGCGAGGCGATCAGCGCCATGTTCCAGAGCGGAGCGTCGTAGAGGGCAAAAAGTTTGTTGGAAATAATGGTTCCATCAGGGAGAGGTCCACATGGGAGATAGTCGCGGTTCTCGGAACTAATCGCTGCGATCGCGATCACTTTCTCATCGCCCGTTTGGCGACGTTCATCGAATCTATGGGGCCACTTAGCCCCTTTCTGTGTTGCCGACTTTGTACTGGCGAGGCGCATTGCGCGCACAGCCTCAAGTCGCTTCCCAATTGCAGGGATTTCTTTGGCCTGTTCTGCCTCGGCATCCTTTATCCAAAGACAGTATCGCTGCTTCCCCGCAATAAACTCTTCAGAACCAAGAATGGGGCGAATAAATTTTCGCCGCTGTTCTGGGGTTAGAGCCAAGCTTGAAACTTCGTCTGAACTAAACAGCAAATTTCCCCCGTCAACAGGCTTACTACCGAATGTCATTTCGGCCAGCGAGGATAGTGGCTTTGACCGCTTCTCTACGATTACGTTTGCACCATTGATCAAGTAAGCGTTCAGGAATCCGGACTCTTTGACTTCGGTTTCACCGTCCGAAGTTAACGAAAACAGCTTTCTGGTGTGACCAGCGCGGTTTGATATTCCAACTATGACCACGGTCACGCCAGCATTATGGCTGGCCAGGTTCGCCCATTTGAAGTTCGTATGGGCAAAGGCGATCTCGTGCCCTGTCTTGAAGATCAGCGGCCACAGGATCGGCACCTGCTGCCCCTGACAGATCGAGTTGGTGGACACAAAGGCCGACACGGTGGGCGTGTGCAGCCCGTAATCGGCGGCCTTCATGAACCAGCCTGCAACATAGTCGAGCGATTTCCAGCTTTTCGTGCGCCCGTCGAAAATGCGCTGCAAATCCTCTTTCTGTTCGGTGCTTTGCCAGGTTGACCCAAGATAGGGCGGATTCCCGCAGATATAGGTCTCGCCCCCTTCATTCGCGAAGTCGATCTGCGCCTGATCCAGCGGGGACATGAACAGGTCATCGGCCTGAAACTTCACCCCCGTCCCCGTGGGCGGGCAGACCGACAGCCAATCCAGCCGCAGGGCGTTGCCGCAGGTGATCCAGTTCTGCGCGTCCAGAGGCAGGAATTCTGCCAGCGCCTCTTTCTGGCCGCGATAGGTCACGTCGCATTGGTATTCCGCGATGATCAACGCCAGCCGCGCGATCTCGGCCGAGAAATCCCGCAGCTCGATCCCGCGATAGTTGGTCAGGGGAATGTCGGTGCGCCGCAGCGGCTCGCCCCGGCGCTTGTTGATCTCATACTCGATGGCGCGCATTTCCTTGTAGGCGATGACAAGGAAGTTGCCCGACCCGCAGGCGGGATCGAAGACGCGGATCTTGGCCATGCGCGCACGCAGATTGGAGAGCCTCCGCGCGTTGTCGCCCGCCGCCTCCAGTTCCGTCCGCAGGTCATCTAGGAAGAGCGGGTTCAGCACCTTCAGGATGTTCGGCACGGAGGTGTAGTGCATGCCGAGGACCGAGCGTTCCTCCTCATCCGCGACGGCCTGGATCATGGAGCCGAAGATGTCGGGGTTGATCTGGGTCCAGTCGAGGCTGCCGATATGGGACAGGTAGCGCTGCGCGATCTTGGAAAACCGCGGGGCTTCGGTGGACCCCGAGAAGAGCCCACCGTTCACATAGGGAAAGGTGTCGGCCCAGCGGGGCAGCTTGGCCTCGGCCCGTTTGGGGATGGCGGTGTTCATCGCGCGGAAGATTTCGCCGATGACCTGATGCGTGTTCGACCCGTCGCGGTTAGCCATCTGGTCGATGGTGGCGGTGAACAGGTTGTCGCTGACGAAGATGTCGGTGTCTTCGGCGAAGAAGCAGAAGATCAGCCGCGCCATGAAGTGGTTCATGTCGTGGCGTTTTTCCGCGCTGCCCCAGTCGGGGTTGTCCTTGATCAGCTCGATATAGAGCCGGTTGAGGCGGCTGGTCGCCCGGATGTCAAAGGCGCTTTCGCGGATCTGCTTGACGGTGGAGATACCGGCGAGCGGCAGGAAGAAGCCGAAATGGTCGGGGAAATCGGTGTAGCGGCAGGCGATGGTCTCGCCAGTGGTGATATCTTCGGCTTCCAGATCAATGCCATCGGTAGCGAGGATGAACTTGGCCTTAGCGCGGGTGGTGGTTGGGCTGTCGCGCAAGGCGGTGAGCGTTGCCGCGATATCGCCCGGCGCACAGGTCGCAAGGTGGATGTTGTTGGTCTGCAGGACGCCGCCGAGGTCGGACTTGTTCGACGCGCCGGTGCGCAGCCGCTTGATGGTCGTGTCCTTGTTGCCGAAGGCCATGAGGAAGGCATATGGGAACTCGGCAGCATCAAAGGGCTGCTCGGCGAGTTCGGAAACAGCTTGTTCGATTTCAACGGCGTTCATGCGGCTGTCCAGGGGTTGATCAGGTCGATCTCGCAACCCTCGAAGTCAGGCGTATTGCGCGTGGCGACGGTGGCGCCGCAGGCGTGGGCAATGGAAGCGATCTGGCAATCGGCCTGAGCGATCGGTCGCCCGGCGGACCGTCGTGCCGCTGCTATGGTAGCGAAGGACTGCGCGGCGTTGCTGTCGAAGGGCAGAATGCGCCCGGCCAGGTCTTCGCGCAGGATGCGGTCCACGGCGTCAACCAGCGCGGCGCGGTGCTTGCCGTTCCCCATGATTGCGAGGCCAAAGCGCAGTTCCGCCTCCGATATCGAGGTCAGGTAAACGTTGAGCCCTTCCTGAGCCGACAACCAGTGTTCGACCTTGGGCTCCGGGGCCGGGCGCAAAAGCTCGGAGATGACATTCGTGTCGAGGATGATCATGCGTCAGGCCCGGTCGAACGCGGGTGGTTCACGCATGGCCTCACGCTGCGGAAGGTCCAGATCAACGCCGCCCAGAGGCGCGACCCGCGCACGTATCGCCGCGGCAAGATCGTGGGAGGGCTTCGCTTCGCCGACGACGTGGCGCAAGATCTCGCGCGCCTCCTCTTCCATTGAACGGCCATGTTCGGCTGCGCGGATGCGAAGGCGGCGCTTCACGTCATCGTCAAGGTTCCGGATGGTAATGCTTGCCATGATGTCCTCCTGAGAGGAGTGTAATCATCGCAATCAATGCGATCAAGCGCAAACGCGTTCATGTTGTGACAAGACGGGAGAGGTTACCGTCCGATAGTGCTCAATGCGCACCCTTCCAAACATCCCTCAGCTGGTCACTTCTGATTTTAAGATACCAGGCACCCACACCTGTTCGACCCCACGTCTTCCGTCTTTCCGACCAAGCTGCACCACGACATCGATGCTGGAGGCGGCATAGCGCCTTACCTCCTCAAAACTCATATTGATGCCCACCGACATGACCATGAGGGCAAGGCGGTCGAGCGCCTTCTGCGCGGTATCGGCGTGAATTGTGGTGAAAGAGCCGGAATGGCCGGTGTTGATCGCGTCGAGGAAGGTCTTGCACTCATCGCCGCGCAATTCGCCAAGAATTATCCGGTCAGGACGCATGCGCAAAGAGGTCTCCAGCAATTTGGCCGCGGTGCGTTCACTTGAGGGGATACGGTCAGCCTTGAGCATCGCGCGATTGGGCTGTGGAGGAAAGAGCTCGAATGCGTCCTCGATGGTCACGATACGTTCCGCCTCGGTCACCAGCGCGAGAAGTGCCCGGGCAAAAGTCGTTTTGCCCGTGGACGTCCCGCCGCTGATCATGATGTTCAACCGCTCATCGATGCAGAGTTTCATGGCGGCTCGAATATCCCCCGCCTGCGTCAGTGCGATCACCCGTTCGGCTTTTGCCTGTCGTTCGGCATCCAAATCCACCAGTGCACCGTGCAACAGACCGATGTCGCCCAAGGTGAGTTGGTCTTCACTGTAGCGGCGCAAGGTGATCGACGGCCCGCCATCCACGACCGGTGGATAGACGACCTGTGCCCGGATCGGCTTGCCGTTCATCTCGATCTTGCCGGAGACGAGCGGCTTTTTCTCGCTGATCTGTCCGTGGGTGGCGCTGGCAATGGATGTTGCAAGGTCCCGAGCTTGGGAAGGGGAGTAAAACACACCTTCGAGGCCGACCATATGCTCAGCCCCCCGGGTTTCCACCCAGACCTTTCCATCGGGATTGACCGCTATTTCGACCACGCAGGGATCGGCGAGCGGTGCAGCCAGAGGTTTTAGATAGGTCGAAAGAAAACTGGTTTTTTCTGCCGACGGGTTCATGGCTGGCCGCCTGTGCGTTTCAGGTTTGTGTTGTTTTGAGACACGCGGCCTCTCCCTTCGGTCGAACGCGTGTTTCGGCACATGATTATTTTGTCGAACCTGAAACGCACTCAATAGAACTCGAGATCACGGTCGACGATCACACTGATCGCAGCACCTGGCTGGACCGAGATAACCGGAGGCAGGGTGGCATATTCGCCGATCACCGCATTGGTGGTCTGCGAAAAACTGCCCGCGACATCCTCGGCAATTTCTGATCCGGTCTCGGAGCTGGCCTCGGATGCGGCGATTGCCGGTCCTGCGCCGATGATCGAGAGCAATGCAGCTGTGCCAAAGCGCAGCCCAAAGCGGGAGTTCACGGAGCCCGTCACGCCCGAGCGGCCCTGATCGTCCGCGCCAAATGCGGCGAGCTGAACCGATTGCCCCTCGGGTGTGACGATGCGTGACCAGCCAACCAGAATGCGGGCCTGGCCCAAAGAGACATTCGAATTGTAGGTCCCGAAGAGGCGGGAGCCTTCGGGAATGAGAACGCGGGACTGATCGAAACTCCAGACCGGGTAGTTCACGATGGCGGTAATCTGTCCGGGCAATGTGGATTCGATGGCGGTTTCCAGTGACGCTTGAATGAGCGTGCCCTGCAGAACCGTATTGGAAGGATTGGCGATTACCTCCGCTGTCGCGACTTGAACGGGCTGGGCACCGTCCAACACGAAGGCGCGCGCCGCCGCATCTCCGACCGCGGGCCCCCTCTCGGGGTCGGATGCCGGACTGCCCGTCTGTCCGCCCGCATCAAAGATCACCCCTTCGGACCGGATTTGTGTGTCGCGCAGCGCCGCCGCCTTGGCACGCCGACGGTCCAGTTCAGCCCGCCGCGCGGCTTCCTCGGCGGCGAGCTGATCCCTCTCGGTTTGCGCGCGTAGAGCGTCACTCATACCGTCATCGATCTGCTGTTGCAGGTCGTCGTTCTGGCGCTGCAGTCCGAGCATTTGCTCCATCAACTGCTCCATCCGGCCATCGGCAACACGCGCGCGTGCGGCAACCTCATCAGCGATACGCTTTTGCGCTTCAAGATCGGCTTCTGCCAACCGGGTGTCCATCTCGCTTTGCATCTGGGCGATAAGCGCCGTGTTCTGTTCCTGGACCGAGCGCAGCGCTTCGGCCAGCTCGGCGGAATTGTCGGGGGCAGGGGCCTCGGCCAGTCTTGCCAACTGGGCTTGTAGGGCGACCACGTCGCTCGCAAGCTTGGCGTTCTGTTCCTCGAGGGCTTGGCGCTGCGCCGCGAGTTCATCCTCGATTGGTCCGGGATCGAACCTCGGCGCTGATCTTTGTTCGGTCGGTTCAGCGTCAACTGTCATGCGGCCGAACCCGTCACCGTCGACCTGATCCTGAAAGTCGTCGGCTTTCGATGTTTCAACGGCAGACGTGATGCCGCTGCCTTGCACAAGCGGGTAGGCAATGATGGCGGTCCCTGCCAGAAGCAACGCACCCAAACCAAGCCTGAGCCCGAGAGATGCGCGCCGCTTGGGTGCGAAGCTGTATTCCTTTTCCCCGGTTTTCTCGTCGCTCATGATCAGAACTCCCGTCCACGCAGGGCGGCCACGGCAGCAGCCTCGGTCGTGAACCCACCAGTTTCACGGGTAATGCAGATATGATCGTCGCCCATGCGGATCGTGTAGGCGTCCCGCACGCCGGTGACCCGCACGACCGCACCTTGCGTCTGGCTGTTCTGGGTGATCTCGTAGCCTTGGGCGTTCAAGCCGAAGATCGAGGGCCGCACGCCGGGCCGGAATTCAAAGAAGGTCGAGCGCCCATCATTCCAGACCCGCACCGGGCGGATCGCACCGCTGCCCGCGAACTGATAGCCGGTATCTCGGCCTCCAGCCGCAAGCTGGCGCCCGGCGGGGCGCTCGTCGGGAAAGTTTACGACGACCCGGAAAGACTGTGTCCGCGAGCGTCCCTCTGTCAGATAGAAGGCGATAGCGCGGCGGTTGGTAAAGATCGTCAGGTTTGTCGCGGCCCGAGCCTCGACAGGCTTGATCGAGATCGTATTGCGGTTTGACAGAACCTCCACTTCATAGGACGCGGAGTCACCGATCAGGACTTGATTGATCCGTTCGCCGGGACCGAGTTCGATTGACGTGTTTACCCGAAGGTGGGTGTCGATCCGGATCACATCCGTAGGGTTGAAGGTCACGTGGCGAACGCGGGCGTCCTGACCCATGGTGACCGGTGCGCGCTCGGCCAAAGCGGGCGTTCCGAGCAACCCGCCGACCGTTGCGATGGCAATTATAAAGGTTTTCATGAACTATTCTCGTGTCAGTGTTTCGGCATCGACCCGGTAAGCGGTCACCGAGAAGCCAAGGGGATTTTCCCAAACGCGTGTCAGGGAGCGTTCGCGGCGGGGGGCAAACTCAAACCCTACGGTGGCGATGAATGTTTGCGTGACGGGGGTCTGGTTGGGTCGGGTGAGGCGTTTGTCGAACCGGATCTGAGCCACTTCGTCCTGCAGGAAGGTGATCGCCCGCACGCGGACATCGACCTGCGCATTCGCGCCGTAGCTGCGCGGTGGATAATTCTCGGACCCCGCGGTCCAGAGTTCTATCAGCGAGGCGCGGGCGGGCCCACTGGAGCGCCGCTGGACACTTTCGAGCCGTTCTTGAATGCCGTTCCTGAAATAGCTTTCGCGGTCGCTGATATAACTGACAAGCAGGGATTCCTTGATCGCTTCCTCATCGGTGATACCAGTCGGCTGAACCTGATAGATGCGTTCTGCTGCACCCGACGTGCTGTCGACGAGGACGGTAAACACTTCGGTTTCGCGCAGGGGCAACATAACCGTAATGGTCAGGGCCAACAGCACGGATACGGCGCAGGAACAGCCCGCAACGATCCATGCGGCGCGCGCTGCCCGGCGCGGACCCATCACCAAATCGATATCGAAATCACTCATGACTATCCCTTCTTCATCTTTCCGGCGAGCTTGACCGCACCGCCCGCATAGCTCCCGGCGCGGGCCGCGCTGGACGATCGGTCGGAGACGCCTTGTCCCTGAAGTCCTGCATTGAAGCCCCGTCGCATGTCATCTCCGCCCCGGATCGCGGCACCGGTATTGCGCCACGCGTTCCCGGGCATCCGCGCGGCATTTGCACCGATCGAGGCGAGGCCGATGTTCGTGGCGGCAAGCCCTTGCGCGAAAGTTGGCACGAGCAACATCAGGCCGGCGCCGATCATCATCACCACGACGAACGAAATCGCGTCCCCGAGTGTTTCGACGCTGTCGAGGCTCCCCGGCGCGACGGCGTTGCCAGTGGCAATGGTAAATCCTGCCATGGCAGCCACGAACAGCGGCACAAAGGAAAAGCCGATGGCGAGTTTGACCCAGGCCTCGAACAGCGGCGCGGATTGTTTGAACAAGGTGCAGGCCACGGCCACAGGTGCGATAGCGATCAATACCGCCAACATGATCTTGGCAGCCGACAGAACGATGATGGTGATCGTCGCCATGGCGGCGGCCACAAGAAACATGACCACGCTGGTCATGGCACCGGCCAGCCAGCCTCCATTCTGGCTGATCGCCTGTCCGACATTCAGGGCTTGGGAGTAGAGATCGTCGATTCCATCATAAAGGTTCCCAACTGTGCCGCCTGACAGTGAGTTCAGTATCCCCGCGCCGAGCTCCGCCGGGGCGTTTGTCAAAGCGTCATAGGGGACAGAGAGGTTCGCGAAGGTCAGGAACACGTTCACCAACGCCAAACGCAGACCAAGGGCGACGATCGTTGCACGCGTAAGTTCAACGCTTTGGATCAGCAAATTAGCACCAACGAGGATCGTTACTAATACGGACGCTGCTCGCACCACGGGGCGCACAGCTGCAACGGTGTTATCATAGGTATCAGCTGCGACACCTGCCACAGTCGCGTCGACCATGGTCAATACGTCCGCGATGATCGCCATTACGCGCCACAGCTTTCTTCGCGAAAGGTTGCATACCGTTGATCAATGGCATTCCAATCAGCGTTTCGATACCGGCGCATGGTATTGAAATCCGCCGCTGTGAGCGCATGCGCAGGCTTGTCGACCCGTTCTGTTGTGAACGCATCGAGCGACCCGAGATCATAGATGCAGCCGCAGAAGCCCTGCGACATTGCAAGCTCTCTCAGGTCGGTGCCGAAGCCCCGTCGAACCGCTCCACGGAAAATCTCGTTGCCGAAAAACTCAGTGTCCGGATAGCTGAAGGTGCAGGTTTGCGGCTTCGGGAACATCAAAAGCCCTCTTGCCTGTACCTCGCGCATGAGATCGAGGAGGCGCTCTTCCTCCCCATTTTCGGTGGCAGTGACGACCTCCCCGAGCAACGTATCGTCGGGCAGGTCTTGCAAGTCTTCCGCCCAGGCACTGCCTGCTAGGGCGATGAAAACTGCAAGTGCTTTGAGTGATGTATTCAAGGGTCAGTCCTCGGCGCCGGAGAAATCAAAGAAGGAGCGTGTGCGGGCCTGCTCGGCCGCGAAATCAATGCCGTTTTGACCTTGCGCCAAGCCTTGGGCGGCATTCAGGCGCCACATCTGGCCCAGCATGTAATTCGTCTCCGCGGCCATACGCGTGTTGAGATCGATCGATTCCTTGAGCGTTTCCTGTTCGCCAATCGCTTCCACCAGCCCATCGATACGCTCGATGCTCTGGGCGGCTTCCTCGTAGGAAATTTGGGCTTGCCCGATAACCATGGCATTGGCAGCCGCCAGATCGGCTATGGCAGCGCCTTGCGGGTTCCCGGCGTCGTTCAGCTCGGTGAGCTTTTCCGAGGTGAACCCCGCACTGGCCATGGTCTCGCGCATGGCATCTGCGGCGCGGCGCTCACCCATGGTGACGTCGCCATCGAGCAGATCGTCCAGCAGGCTGTCAAAATCCCCGAGCGACAGACTGTCCATGAAACCCGATAGATCGGTGATCTTCTGGGCACGGGCACGCAGGTCCTCCACATCGTTGTAGAGGGCTCCGATTTCATTCAGGCCGGTAATTGAACCCAGGACGTCATCAAGAAGGCCCTGAATATCAGTGAGGCGCTCGATCTGGGTACGCAATTCCTCGATTTGCTGGAGCTGGTTTTCCGCATCGCGCAGCGCGGCCTGCAGCTGCTCGATATTCTGCGCGAGGTTCGATCCATCGATCACAGGCACACCCTGAGCGAAGGCTGGGGGCGGGTGTGCCGCCATGAGCGTGCCCGCGACAATAATTGCGGCAATGCGGGTGTCAGCCCTCATCGGAATACCTCCAGAAAGTGGATTGCTCCAGGTGATCGGCGGCCTCGGTCAAACCTTGTGCCGCTTCGACTTTCACGTGGGCCGCGCGCAGACGCAGCGTCAGCGCCATGAGCCGCGCCCGTTCAGCAAGCATATAGGTGGAGCGGTCCAGCGCCTCTTTTGCGTTATCGGGCGGATCTTCACGCAAAAGCGCCGCGATCCTCGTCATGGCCTGATCGATCTGGGTGCCCATGTAGGCGCCATAGCCGACCGAGGCATCCGCCCAGTTGCCCCAGGCGGCCGAGGCACCATCGAAGCCCGCCAGTGACCCCGTCATGTCGACGCCGGTGATGGTGCCAAGATAGTCGTTGTAATAGCCGTTGATGCGCCGGACGTAGGTCTGGGTTTCCTCGAAAGGAGGCACACCACCATATTCGAGAACACGGCCGGGGCCTGCATTATAGGCCGCCAGAGCGTGATCAATCCGACCGAAGCGGTTCAGTTGCGTGAGAATGTAGCGTGCGCCACCGTCCAGGTTTTCCCAAGGATCATACGGGTTCACAGCGAGATCCGATGCTGTGCCCGGCATCAGCTGGCAAAAACCGCGCGCACCCACGTGGGAGACGGCTGCATTGTTGAAACGACTTTCCTGCTTGATCAGTGACTGAAACAAGATACGCCATGTCAGTGGCGTCAGACCGGCGGCCGCAACACCGGGATGACCCTCATAGCGCCGCGCCACCGTGATGATCATGCGCTCCACGTCGCTTGGCTCACCGAAGAGGCGATCGGCATCAGGATGATCTTCCTGGGCTGGGTAAGTCTCTGCAGCGCTCGCCCAGCCAGGCCCACCAGCCTCGAACCCACTCAGGTCGGTGACACCGGTGGTCTCCGCAAGGAAACGCTCATAGGCTTCAAGCTGCTCTTGATAGATATCCGCTTGTTCCTCGCGGGCATCGCGCTTCTGGCCCTGCCGCAAGGCGTCGCGTGCGAGCTCTTCGACGCGAGACACAGCGCGGGCAAGGTTGGAGCCATCGATCACTGGCACGCCCTGCGCGGAGGCAAGCGAGCCAAGACCCAAGGCCAACGGAATCGCCATTCTAGAAGCTCTGGAAATCACAATGCGCATTCCGTGAAACAAGGTCGGGAGCAGGGGCCGAGAACGCCATAACGGGCCGCTCAAAACAGGGCGATCGCACGCCTGTTGATGCACCTTCGCAAGCGCTCAGGACCGTCATGGCGACCAACAGAAAAAATCGTGCTTTCACATCATGTCCTTCCAGAATTCTTCTTTCTTGCGCCAATCAGCAGGCGCCTTTTCCTCGCCGGTCTTGCCGCCACCAAGAACAGTAACCAGACCGCCCAAGCCTGCGAGATCGGTATTGACGAACACGCTGTCGGCGCCAGAACGGATCAATGCCAGCCGCAACCCGGCTGTCGGGCTGGAAAGAAAATCCGCCTCGCGCGCGTTCAGGCGCAGGATGCTGTAATCCTCCGGATTTGCCCGTGGATTGGGAAACAGGATCTGGGTTGCCACACTTTCCGCGATGATCTGGCCGACCGAACTTTGGTCCAGATGACCCGGTGCCTGGGTCAACATCATCACCACGCAGTTGCGCTTGCGCATGGTAACCAGCCAGTCATGGAGACGCTTGACGAAGATATCGTCAGCCAACATCTTCCACGCCTCGTCGATCACAATGATCGTTGGTCTGCGATCCTCGATCACGCGCTCGATACGGCGGAAGAGATAGGCGAGCAGGGCGGAGCGTTCTGCGTCCTGGTCCAGAAGTTCGGTCATGTCGAGACCAAGGACATCCTCGCCAATGGCAATCGACTGGGCACTGGGCCTTGAGAAAAGCCAACCGTACCGGCCGACTTCTGTCCATTCCCGTACGCGGGACACCAGGTCGCCATCATCATCGGTAGAGGCCACGAGACTTGCCAAACCGTCGAAGGTTCTGAGGCCTGGCTCCGCGGCGGCGATCTGACGAACCGCCTCGTTCAGCGCGACAGTCTGGACCGTTTCGAGTGGACGGTGACGGGCCAGAATGTCGCCGAGCCAATCTGTCAGCCAGGCGACCCCCCGCGCATCGGTCTCCGTGGTCATCGGGTTAAAGCCCGTGGGCTGGCCCACTTTGATTTCGCTGTAGCTGCCACCCAAAGCGCGGATCGCCATCTCCAACCCCTGATCCTTGTCGAAAACGATAACCCGCGCACCCACTCTGCGGGCCTGCGCCATGAGAAAAGCCGTGCCGAGTGTCTTGCCGGACCCGGTGCGGCCCAGAACAAGGGTGTGCCCGACGCTTGGCTCATCGGTCCGGCGCCCCGCTTCGTGAAAGTTGAACCGGTAGAGGCTGGAGGTCACGGTCGGGAAGGCCGTGATCGTCTTGCCCCATGGGCTGGCCTCGGGTCCGCGCCCCGGCCTTGTCTTGTGAAACGCTGCAAGTTCCGCGAAATTGTGCGACGAAACGATCCCGTCACGGATCCGGTAGGCCCAGTTTCCCGGCGCTTGCGCGAAATAGAGTGCCTTTGCGGCCCAGGATTCCCGGACCAGAACGGCACCGGTCTCTTGCCCCGCCCGCCAGATCTCGGAAGCTGCCTGTTCCAGTTCCTCGGCGCTGTCACAGAAGACCTGCACGGAGGCGTGATGTGTCCCAAAGGTCGACCGGCCGGATGCCACGGCGTCGGCGGCTTCGATCAATTGCTCTGTCAGGCTGACACCAGCATCCTCGGAGGCACCCCGCTGGCGAAAGGTGCGTTGAATGCGCTCAACCATCTCATTGGCGCGCCGCGGCGTGAAAGAGTTGGTGATCGTGATGTCATAGGGCAGTTCCAACGCGTCAAGCATGGTTGGCCAGGTGCGACTGGGATAGGATTTTATCCCGAAAATCGCGCCGTATCGTGCGCTGTCGCCGCTTTCCAGCCGCATGGTTTTGCCTTGAAAGCTGACGTCGAAATTGCTCATCGTGTCAGCCAACAGTTGCCCGGGGGCCGCGATGATCTTGCCGTAGCTCTGTCCGTGTACCGCGGCCAACACTGCAAGCCAGTCCCCACTCGAGACTGTCAGGCGCGCTGCGCCTGCGTCGGAATACATCGCCATGAGCAGCGTCATGGCCTCTTCCAGGGCAACAATTCGCGTATCGATGTCTTTCTGGAAATCGCGGCCCCCGCCTAGGGCACCCAGAACCTTCGAGAATGCCTGCGGCATCGACGGACGCATCAATACTGTCAGCATCAAGGTGCGGGCTTTCAGGTCACGTGCGCGCAGGCTTCTCTGCCACGCCGCGTCTACCGCATTTGCAAAAGGCATACCGTCAGGCGCAGCAAGGTCCGCGACATCCGGGCGTGATACCTTGCTGATGTGGAAACCGAAACGCTCGCCCAACTGACTGACGATCCGGGCAAAGCCTTCACTGATCTCATCGATCCGGGTGTCATCGCTGGTGAAGCTGTCGATCCCGCCAAGCGTGACCGACGCCATCAGATCACCCTGCCGCGTCAGGATGACATTGTCTCGCACCGCAGCAATGTAAGGTAGGTGCCGCCCAAGACGCTCGGCTTTCAAGACCTTGTCCCCAAGTGCATCCCGAACAGCGTTGTTTGCAATCAACCCCCGAAACTCATGCGACATAGAGATCGCCCCCATCGCGGGATCGCACACTCGTTCGCGGTGTGCGCGACATCACCACGTTCAAAATCTGGAACAGATGTGGATTGCGGTCTGCGACCAGCCAAAGCGGTGGGTAGCCCGCGAGGAAAACCAGCAGGAACCGCATGTCGTCAACCAGAATGAAAGGGATCACGGATGCGAAGACCAGCGCCACGAAATATCCGATCGGGAGACCGAATATCCGTGGCGGCTTGGTCAGCCCCAGAAAGAGTGGTGTGTCGCGCATGAAGGTCTCTGCGGCCGGTCAGATCAAGGAGCCGCAAAGCCGTCGATGATGGTCTCGGCCGAAAAGATCAGCACCACGCCGACAAACACGGCGACGAAGATCGGCCAGTTGAGACGCCCGAAAAACATCATGACACCGGACCCCACAAGAGCGAGCACGCCGAGGCCACGGCCGATCGGACCCGTCACCGCGTCGATGATGTTGTCGATCATGTCAGAGACCGGGCTAAGGTCTTGTGCGAGCGCCGGGGCGGCGGCCACTATCAGCAACGCGGCCAATGCCGCCCGGGTATAGTCGATGCGTTTCATATCTGGTCTCCGATGGATTGGGCATAGACGGCCATGACCTTGCGGACATGGCCTTGGGTTTCGCGGTAGGGGGGAATCCCGCCATGGCGCGCCACGGCTTCGGGGCCGGCATTATAGGCTGCAAGCGCAAGCTGCGGCGTGCCGAAACGATCAAGTTGTGTCAGCAAGTAGCGGGCGGATCCATGCAGGTTTTGCTCAGGATCATGCGGATCGACGCCAAGCACGCGCGCAGTGTCCGGCATCAACTGCCCAAGCCCGATTGCGCCGACATGCGATCGCGCGCCTGGATCAAATGCGCTTTCAATAGCGATGTTCGCGCGAAAGAATGCGAGCCAATCGCGAGAGGACATCCCGGCTCTCCGCAGGGCCGGGTGGTCCACGTAAACCGACCCCACATCAAGGATCATAGTCTCGATCGCAGGGCGGCCCGATGGGACCCGAGGCGGAGACAGGCGTGGTGAATCGAGAGGGACGACCTCAGAGCGTGCGACACCGTCGCTTTGCTCGGGTTGGGGTCTTGCAAAGTCGAGAACGCTACTGGTCAGTCGACCAACACGGTCTGGAGCATCGAGATCGATAACGGATTGTGCATAAGTGGAAGGGCCTGAAAGCCCCCAGAGAACGAGGCTAGCCGCTGGTAGGATACCTTGTCGTCTCAAACTCCCACGTGCCTCTCTCACCTTCTCGGAGAGGGCAGCTGAATACCTTTGCGTCGAGCTCCAGGCAGAAGCTCATGAGCCCTGCTGCGGTCTTGAAGACGCGTGGTTT
>NZ_JAIMIC010000016.1 GCF_019966545.1 Heliomarina baculiformis
GCTTTGCCATGTTCGTATCCCTTCAAAGGTTCGGGAAACACCTTAGCTGACTGTCCGGTTTCCTGGGACCACTTCAGACCTCATCCGCTGACCTTCGTCTCTGGCCGCGGCTTTTCAAAATGCCATTCTTGAAGGCCAGATAGAAATTTGCACTCGGTCACACGCAAACGGGGCGAAAAACCTCTTTGATTACAGGCGGCAACCTCAAAGGTTGCTAGCTCACTGTTTGATTTTCCGAACCCACTTCCGCGAGCAAAATCTGCCGAATTGAGCTTTCAATTTTGACTTTTCCAAATGTTGAAGCATCTCGGAAAACTGACTTCGTTTCGCATTCGAAGCAAATCAAGTCATGCTGACGGCCGACAACTTTTAGACCAACTGAACTTTCCCCGACATGGACCACATAGACCTCGCATGCTAGGTTCGCGCCTGCTTTCACCGGCGCATGGAATTGTAGGTCCATAGAGACAAAAGGCATGGCCGTGTTTCTTTCCGTGAGTAGAAAAAGCCAGCCCCGGCCTGAAAGCAAATCGTCCCAGAAAGTCTCGATCGCTTCCAGCGCGAAATTCGTGATCCGGCCAGTAAAGGCGATTCCCAGCTGGTCACAGTCGCCAAAGAAAATCCTGCGTTCGAAGGCAAATCGTGGTTTAAATTCTGTTTCTGGTACATTCATTGCAGCGTTACGGGCTCAACATTTCTTTGTCTCTGGTGCGTGACAGCGATAGGAAGGAATAGTTTTCCGGTAATTATGCCATGCGCCGGAATTCGGCGGGGGTCGCGCCTGTCATTTTTCGAAAAGTTCGACTAAAATGACTCTGATCTGCAAAACCGCAGTCAAGCGCGACCACTTTCAGGGGGGCATTACCCTTTCTCAGCATCTCCTGGGCCTTCGATATTCGCTTGCGCAAAACATATGCATACGGTGCCAACCCAAACTCCGCCTTGAACTGACGCGAAAAGTGAAACTGGCTGAAACCGATAGATGCGGCCATGTCTTCCAGACTGAGGTTTTCACCTAAGCAGCTTTCAACGAGATCGATGATTCTCTGCCTTTGAGCAGGGCTGAAGTTCGAGTTTGCGTCGCTGGTCAAAGAGACCTTGGCGTACTGACGCAGAAGGTGAACGGCGATCTGGATGCGCAGGGCGTCGATGATCAATCTCTGGCCGATTCCACCGTTCTTTAGCTCATTCTCTAGCAATTGGATGCAGTTCAGGATACAGGGGTCCTTCGCAGACAGACAATCATTGATCTCAATGGACTTCGGGTCACGATCAAAGACCGAAAGGGCCGTGTTTTCGAGTTCACTGTGACTGAGATAGACGTGTCTAACCGTGATAGGCTCGGACCAACTCCAAGTGGATTCCTCTGCACGCGTGAGCAAGGAAATCCTACCTTTCTCTACGCGCGCGCTTTGCCATGGGCCGCCACTCGTGCGGCGCATAGTGGTTGGCGCGCCATCATATGCAACAATCATATAGTCGCGCATGGGGGGAATTGCCGCGTCTTGTCGCTCATAACGATAGCCCTTCAGGGTAATGCCGTTCCAGTTGCACCCGGAACTGTCCAACGTAGTCGTGCCGGGAATCCATTCGGGTATCCGGTCCGGTGATATGAGCAGTCTTTCCATCTTGGCCTCCCTGAACTTTTTCACGATCGTCCGCTTGAGCTGAAATTTCGGCTTAGGTCGTCTCGCGCATCCGCGGTTCTTCTCGAACGATATTCGCTTGAGTCAATCTATCGATTTCAGCTTCTGTCAGTCCAGCCTCGCTAAGCAACTCCCTACTATGCTGCCCGAAGCGAGGCGGTGCCGCGCGAACCGCTCCGGGGGTACGCGACAAGCGTGCTGGCACGCCGGTGCCGCGGTAGGTGCCAACTGATACCACCATGCCGCGATGTCGGGTGTGTGGATGCTCCAACGCTTCATTCACATTCCGAACGACTCCGGCGGGAATCCCAGCTTTCAAAAGCACCGGCTCAAGTTTGAAGGCGTCATGTTGCACCAGGCACTCTGACAAGACCTCTGTCATCTCTGACCGATGCGCAAGACGCGCGGCATTGTCGGCAAATCGTGGATCGCAGGGCACCTCAGGTAGGCCAAGCACGTCACAGAGTTTTGCGAACTGACCATTGTTACCGATAGCCAGATAGAGTTTGCCATTACTTGTTTCGAACATGTCGTATGGTACGATATTTGGATGCCCATTGCCGGTCGCCATTGGTATCTGTCCGGACATGAGGGAATTAGCCGCTTGGGGATGCATCATGCTGATCGCGCAATCATATAGCGGCACTTCGATGGCTTGGCCCAATCCGGACCGGCCCCGTTCCAAAAGTGCGGCGAGAATAGCGTTACAGGCGATCAGACCGGTGCCGATGTCCACGATGGGCGTACCCATGCGTGTCGGGCCTTCGGAGGGATTGCCGTTGATGCTCATGAGGCCCGTCATAGCTTGTACCACGGCGTCATAGCCGGGAAAACCGCCAAGTGGGCCATCGGAACCAAATCCAGTCACATGGCAGAGTACCAGTCTAGGAAAACGTGCCCTGAGAACATCAGCATAACCAAGCCCCCATTTTTCAAGAGTACCAGACTTAAAATTGTGAACTAAAACATCCGCATCCTGAAGAAACCGCAAAATCAGGTCGCGCCCTTCCGGTTGCTGCAGATCGATAGCGATGGACCGCTTGTTGCGGTTGGCGCCAGAGAAATAAGCGCTGAGTTCATCATTGAAAGGCGGGCCCCAACTGCGGGTCTCGTCGCCCAGAGGCGGCTCCACCTTGATGACCTCAGCGCCATGATCCGCAAGCATTTGGGTGCAGTAAGGCCCGCCCAGCACGCGGCTGAGGTCGACCACCTTGATCCCGTCCAATGAGCCAGCCATCAAAGCGCCTCCTGATAGAGGCGCGACACATCTTCGGCTGTCATGTCGCGCGGGTTGGTCTCCAGCAATCGCGTGATACCGGTCACGACCTCATTAGCCATTCCGGGAATGGCTGCCTCGGTCACTCCGACACCAGAAAGTCGAGACTCAAGTCCGCTTTCGACTAGCATCCGTTCCATCTCGTCGATCAGGCCATGGGCCGCAGCCGCATCAGAGTTGAAAGGCCGCGAGGGCAGTAGTAACCGCGATAGACGAGCATATTCAGCTTCTGCAACGGGCATGTTGAACCTCATCACTGGTCCTGCGACCAGAGCGTTTGCGTGCCCGTGAGGAACCTTGAAACCTGTTCCAAGTGGGTATGACAAGGCATGAATCGCCCCCACGCTGGCATTAATGAAGGCCATCCCAGCCAGTGTCGCCCCCAACAGCATGGCCTCTCGCGCTGACAGGTCCGAAGGCGTTTCCATGACGATTGGTAAGTTCTGACCGAGAAGCACCAGCGCTTTGTCCGCCATTCCATCGGAAATGGGATTCTTTCTGGTGCGACTGGTTACTGCCTCAATGGCGTGAACCATTGCGTCTAACGCCGTGGCCGCTGTGATGTGACGAGGCATTCCCAATGTTAGCTTTGCATCTAGCAAGGCAACGTCAGGCAGAAGCTGCGGTGCATATACCGCTTTTTTTTCGTGGCTTTCCGAAGTCAGCACGGACACCCATGTTACCTCTGATCCGGTCCCTGCCGTGGTTGGCACCTGGATCAGTGGCAAGCGTTTATCGGTGACCTGATTAATCCCGATCATGTCCGTAATCGGTTGATCGTTGGCTACCGCCGCTGCGATGACCTTGGCAGTGTCCAGTGAACTGCCGCCGCCAAGTCCGATGATTCCGTCAGCACCAAAGGCCCGCGCGACCTCTACCGCGGCCTCGACGACAGCGATCGGGGGGTCCGCTTCGACTTTATGAAAAATCTCAACCTCGATGCCAGCAGCCCTAAGTGAGGCGGCTGCCTCGTCCGCAAAACCACAGGCCAATATGCCCGGGTCCGTCACGACCAGCGCACGGGTGCAAGACAAATCTTGCATCAGGCTGCCGATCCGGCCAAGCCCACCGCTCTCGCAGACGATCCTCGGGGTGGAAAGGAAATTGAAGTCCATAGTTTGTCTTCGCTCCTGTTAAGCTGCTGCAGTGCGGATCATATTCCGCGCGATCAGTATTTGCTGAATCTGGGTTGTCCCCTCGTAGATGCGGAAGAGACGCACATCGCGATAGAAGCGCTCGACCGCATATTCGGCCATGTATCCTGCACCGCCGTGGATTTGCACTGCGCGATCGGCCACTCGACCTACCATCTCACTGGCAAACATCTTGCAGCAGGCAGCATCAGTCGACACGTTCTGACCAGCGTCCTTGCGGCGTGCTGTTTCTTCGATCATGCAACGCGCTGCGAAGGCCTCGGCGCGACTGTCAGCCAGCATGGCTTGGATCAGTTGCTTTTCAGCGATGGGTTCACCGAATTGTTTGCGTTCCATCGCATAGGATAGGCTGTCACGGATCAGCCGTTCGGCGGCGCCCACACAGACGGCAGAAATATGCAGTCGGCCCCGGTCAAGGACTTTCATTGCTGTCTTAAAGCCCTTGTTCAGACGGTCCGGCCCGCCGATAATGTTCGCGGCAGGCACGCGGACATTGTCAAGGATGACGTCGCATGTGTGCGAGCCCTTCTGCCCCATCTTCCTGTCAGGCTGGCCAAGCGTTATGCCTGGCGTCCCTGCCTCGACGAGAAAGGCGCTTACGCCGGCAGAACCTTCCGCCTCTGGATTGGTCCGGGCAAAAACCGTGAATAGATCGGCACGCGGTGCATTGGTAATGTAGCGTTTCGTGCCGTTCAGAAGGAAATCGTTACCGTCACGCCGCGCCGTAGTGCGCAGACTGCCAGCATCCGACCCAGCATCTGGCTCGGTTAGGGCGAAGGATGCGATCATATCTCCGGACGCGAGAGCTGGTAGATACTGCGCCTTCTGCTCGTCGGTTCCATCGATGATGATTCCCTGAGAGCCGATCCCGTTGTTGGTGCCAACTAGCGACCGGAACGCAGGCGAAGCCTGGCCAAGAACGAAAGCGGCTTGCACTTCCTCTATCATCGACAAGCCGAGCCCGCCGAAATCTTCCGGGATCGACATGCCGAAAAGGCCCATCATGCGGATTTCATCGACCAGCATCGGCGGAATCACATCCTCGTCGGCGACGCGATCCTCGTAAGGGATTAGTCGCTCTTTCACGAAGCGGTCGAGCGCGTCGAGAAACTGGGAAAGGGTATCTTTATCAAGGGCCATGATGCTCTCTATTGTTCAGGGTGCGACCGCCGCAACGCGGCGGACAAGATCGACAAGGCGGTGCGCGACGTCGCTTTCGATCCAGTCGCGCGTAAGGGTTTGCGAAGGGCCACCGCAGTTGAAGGCAATAATGGGTGAGCCGTCCTTCGGCACGAAGGGCACCGCTACAGCGTTCACATCACGTTTCCACTCCGTGAAGGACGTGCAGTAACCGTGCTGTTGGTAGTCTGCGATAGCTGCTTCGATTCCGGGCTGCACATTCGGCCAGTTGTCGCCTTCATGTTCCTCCACAAGGGCCAGAATTCTGGCCCGCTCATCCGGGTCGTGCGCCGCTATGCAGGCGCGACCAACCGCGGTCGTGGCCAGTTTAATATGGGCACCAACCTCGATCGCCAGCGTGACGGCATTAGTGCCCTTGCACCGCTCCAGATAGACCATCGATAGCCGGTCACGACTGGCCATGGCCACCGGCATGCCTGTGTAATCAGCCAGCTCCTGCATAAAGGGCTTCGCCAGTTGCCGCAGCGGAATCCCTGCAAGGCAGGAGAAACCCAACGAAAGCACTGGAGGGGCCAGTCGATAACGTGCTGTATCCGGGTCGTAGCTGAGGTATTCCAGCTTGTTCAGTGTATAGGCCAGCCGGGAGACCGTCGATCTGCTCAGGCCAGTGCGCTCGGCCAACTCACCGTTCCCCAGAGCCTCCCCTTCCCGCCGAAAGGCCCGCAACAGCTCCAAGCCGCGCGCCAACGCCGTGACAAAATCGCGATCCTGTTTCTCGGCATCCTTGGTGCGGTCTTTCCTTGGTCTCACGATATCCCTCCTCGGAAAGAATTATGCGTCTTGAAACACACCTAAACGATCGATAACGTCCGAGTCAATACTGCGGTAAACTTTCCCGCTATGCGGAAAATTAAGGTCGTCCACCTAGTCCCATTCGTGCCGGATCCTGCGGATGACACAACTAAGCGAGGGCATAATGCCATGAAAGAAATGAATTATCCGACCATCCAGCACCTCATCGGACGAGACTGGATCGCTTCTCCCACGCCAGAGGATCGTGCAGTCATAAACCCTGCAAACGGGCAAACTATCGGACAGATTCCGCAGGCTAGCGCCGCAGATCTAGACCATGCGGTTCACTCGGCCGAATCAGCTTTTCGCCGATGGAAAAACAGCTCTCCCATGGAACGAAGTGCGATTTTGCGGCGGTTTGCCGACCTGCTGCGCCAAAATGACAGACTGATCGCTGGCTGGATCACTCTCGATGAAGGCAAGCCGCTGGCTGAGGCTTTGGCTGAGGTCCGCGCCTCGGCTGACCACGTTGACTGGCACGCCGAGGAATGTCGGCGCATTTATGGGCGCATCATTCCATCACGCAGCCCGCGGGTACAGCAGCTTGTCGTGCGCGAACCGATAGGCGTCTGCCTTGCCATCACGCCTTGGAATTTTCCGCTGAGCCAAGCGGTACGCAAGGTCGCGGCGGCGCTTGCGTCAGGTTGCACGATGATCTTAAAAGCCCCGGCAGAGGCTCCGGCGGGTTGCATGGCAATTGCTCGCTATCTGCTGGATGCAGGATTGCCCGAAGGCTGTCTGAACCTTGTCTGGGGTAATGCGGCCTTCATTTCGGAAACTCTAATTGCGCGCCCCGAGGTGCGCAAAATCACCTTCACCGGTTCGGTCGAGGTGGGCAAGCATCTGGCAGAATTGGCTGGCCGCCATATGAAGCGGGCGACGATGGAGCTCGGCGGTCACGCGCCCGTATTGGTGTTCGACGACACCGATGCCACGGCCGCGGCGCGCGCCTTGGCGGTCAACAAGCTGCGCAATGCAGGCCAGGTGTGCATCGCCCCAACCCGGTTTTACGTACAACAAGGCATCTACGATCGATTTCTGTCCGAACTAGTTTCAGCATTTGAGAGCGTAAAGGTGGGCGCTGGTTTAGCCGAAGGCACGCAGATGGGACCATTGTGTCATCGCGGACGCGTGAATGCGATGGAAAAGCTCGTCGAGGATGCCCGCGAAAACGGCGCACGGGTGTTGACGGGAGGCAAAAGGCTTGGAAATCATGGTAACTTCTATGCCCCGACAATCGTCGATACGCCCAACGACGACATTGACTTGATGCGCGAAGAACCCTTCGGCCCGATTGCTGTCGTCTCGTCTTTTCGTGACATAGAGGACGGACTGTCGCGGGCCAACGGGCTACCCTTCGGGCTGGCGTCCTATGTCTTTACCAATTCGTTAGAGCGTGCAGATAAAGCAGCTGCGGGTTTGCAGGCAGGTATGGTAAGCATCAACCAGTTCGGCCTCGCTCTGCCCGAGACTCCGTTTGGAGGCGTGAGAGACAGCGGCTATGGGACTGAAGGCGGGACGGAAACCTTCGAAGGCTATCTCATTACCAAATTTATCTCGCGCAATCGCGCGCCAGTGCTGTGAGGATGCCCATGCCTGTTGAATTAAGCTTCTCAAATGACGCAGCAATTCTGACCATAGACAATTCGCCGCTTAACCTAATCAACGCGGAGGTTCGGGCTGGAATACAACACTGTATCTTCAAAGTCCTCGAAACTGGGGCTACCAGGCTGATTATCACCGGCACAGGAACGACCTTCGTCGCGGGCGCGGATGCGAAGGAATTCGGTAAGTTGCCTGTTGATCCACAACTAAATGATGTGCTGATGCAACTTGCACACCTCCCGATTCCTACTATCGCAGCAATCAACGGGGCTGCGCTTGGTGGGGGACTAGAGATTGCTCTGGCTTGCTGCTATCGCATCGCCTCAACTTCTGCCAAACTGGGCTTGCCAGAGGTAAACTTGGGGATCGTGCCTGGCGCAGGGGGAACCCAAAGACTGCCGCGACTTATCGGTATTGAAGCTGCGCTTGACATGATTGTCACCGGGAAGGCTGTTTCCGCCGAGCAGGCACTGAAAATGGGACTGATCCAGCTGCTAGCCGATGACCCGCTTGGCGCGGCCATAGCTCTCGATGACGATGTACTTGAGGCGGCACAGGCACCCGACAATCTTCCTTCACCAAAGCCAAACCACGTCGCAGCGGAAGTCGCCCGAGCGCATGTAGCGCGGCGTATGCCTGGCCAGAATGCCCCGCAGGTTGCGGTGAACCTAGTCGCGACCAGTGCGACGACGCCGCTGCACGACGCACTAGCCAGCGAGCGCTCTGCGTTTTTGGACCTTCGTACCTCGGATCAGGCGCGGGCCCTTAGGCACGTTTTCTTCACCGAGCGTACCGCAACCAACAAGGGGCGCGCCTACCCCCGACCTTCCCGAGATGCTGAAACCGCCATCGTGGTCGGTGGTGGCAATATGGGCGCAGCTATTGCGTACACGCTGGCGACCGCAGGGATCTCGGTGACTGTCGTCGAACGTAGTGCCTCGTCCGCCGAGTGGGCCAGTAAAAACCTGCAAAAGCTGATTGATCAGGGTATCAGTCGCGGTATTCTGTCCGTCGATGCGGCAAAGACGGTTGAAGACCGGCTGGTTACGGTCTCAGGCTATGACGCTCTGCCACCAACCGATCTAGCAATCGAGGCGGCCTTCGAGGATTTTGCGGTTAAGACCGCGATCCTGACCGAACTCGAAGGCGCACTGCCACCCGAGACCATCATTGCCACAAACACATCCTATCTCGATGTAAATCGGCTCTCTGATGGGTTGAAACACCCGGCACGCTTTGTAGGGATGCATTTCTTCAGTCCTGCGCATATTATGAAACTTCTGGAAGTCGTCAGGAGCGACCGAACGTCAGACGGAACATTAGGTGCAGCACTTGTGCTGGCGCACAGGCTTGGTAAAATCCCGGTACTGTCTGGTGTTTGCGATGGCTTCATCGGAAACCGAATTTTGTCGAGCTACCGTCGCGCCGCTAATCGCCTTCTGGTGGAGGGGGCTAATGTCGACGAGATCGACGCGGCTATGCGCGGATTCGGTATGGCGATGGGTCCATATGCTGCACAGGACATGTCGGGGCTGGACATCGCCTACGCGAATATCCGTCGCAAGGCAGTTGCCGAAGGGAACTGCTGTGGTCACGTGCCCTTGGTCGAGCGGCTGGTCGAAAAGCACAAACGCCTAGGACGCAAATCGGGCGCCGGATGGTACGACTATGGGCCAGACGGCAAACCCTCACATTCGGAGCTGGTCGCTAGCGAAATACTCCGTGTCTCAGAAGAAATGAACTTCACTCGCCGCGAGTTCTCAGCTGACGAAATCGTAGAAAGGCTCTTGCTCACAATGGTGGCGGAAGCCTGCGATATCCTTGACGAAGGCGTAGCAGAAAAACCGCAAGACATCGACCTAGTAATGATTCACGGCTACGGATTTCCCCGCTGGCGGGGAGGCCTGATGCACCACGCCAAAAATATCGGCAAGGATCGGTTGACCGCGCTCTTCAGCGCGCATGTCAAAGAGGATCCTTGCGGCTGGAGGGTGCCTCGTTATTTAGAAAGAGTTTTCGCGACCGGGGAGGAACATGTCAGCATGTTTCCCACGATCACCGGCAGATAAGTTGTCTTTCTGTGGTAGAGGGAGTCTGTTTTGCAAATGGGGTGATGGCCGTGGTTGCCCTTTCCCCGGATAAACTTATCCCACAGCTTCCGTAACGGGTATGCCGAGTGCAGTGTATCCGTTCAGGACGGCGATGCGGACTGGGAGTGCCGCGACCTGACGGTCAAAGTCCCGCGCTATAAGGCGATGCCCCAGCGACATGACACAGTTCATTTTCGTCTCGACACTGCTTCGGCGGTGGTATCCGCTCCATCGTCGCCAGAGCGCGCGAGCCAGGCACTTCGCCGCGCGCAGGGCCTCGTTTC
This sequence comes from Heliomarina baculiformis, assembly GCF_019966545.1. Lineage (GTDB taxonomy): Bacteria > Pseudomonadota > Alphaproteobacteria > Rhodobacterales > Rhodobacteraceae > Heliomarina > Heliomarina baculiformis. The sequence continues at coordinate 10,048 of NZ_JAIMIC010000016.1, forward strand.
GCGCCACGGCTCCGGCGGTGATGGTCTTCCATGGCTTTGCGTTCTTGCGTGGCGGGATAACGGCGTGGGCACCACGGTCAGCAATTGCGTCGTGGCATTTCCGTGTGTCGTAGGCACCGTCAGCCATGACACTGCCGATCTACTGGTCCGCCGGGATCTGGTTGAGGAGGTCGGGTAAAACCCATGCATCGCCGATGTGGCTCCCTGTGACCTCGTCACTGCGCGAACCTCCAGTGTTTCCTCGTCAACCCCGAGATGGATCTCGGTCCAGACGCGCCGTTTGGGTCCACCATGCTTGCGGGCGTGCCACTCGCCTTCGCCCGCGACTTTGATACGCGTGCTGACAGCAGGTGCAGCGGCCCCTTGGAGCCGCGATTCGAGATGTTCACGGCCAGGGTCTTCTGACGCCGGGACAGGGTGCTGAAGTCGGGCACAGTCCGGACGAGACCAACCAGCTGCAGCAGGCTCTAGACGAACCCAGTCGTCTACCGGAGCGCCATGCCGAATAACACCTTCATGGAAAGGCAGGTCTGGCTGGAGGCATCGCTGTAGGTCTGCTGCCGGCCACGACTGCCTATCGGCGCGGCCTCCCAGCTCATTTCGGGGTCGAACCAGATTGCCAGAGCGCCCCGGCGCTTGAGCGCTTCATTGTAGGCTCGCAAGTTCCTGGTGTTGTAGGTCGGGGGTGCAGTCTGCTCATGCACCCCGGCTACCAAGCCGGGTTCATAAGATGGATCCCGCACGGAATTTGTTCAACAGAGCCTAGTAGCAGGCATATCTGCCTCACGACAGGCTGAGCAAGATCATACAATTTCCAAAGCAGGTATGTTCAATACACGGTGCATTCTTCGCCCTTACTCTGAGATCATTGGCGTACGCCTCAGACCGTTTGACGCCTCCGAGATTGGCGACGTCAGGTGGTGGCTTTGCCAAATGTTACTCTTGGGAGGATAAATATGGAAATCAGTAGAGAAGCGGATACGCTGCGGGCGCTTTATCAGAATTGGACCGATCAGATGGTCGAGAACCCAGACCTGACGATCGCGAACTTGCGCAGCATGTTCGATGAATGGGGGCAGCCTGCTCTAGAGCCGGAAAACGTTAGCTACAAAAGCGATCATATCGGAGGAGTCGAGGCTATCTGGGCACTGCCTGTCGGGGCCGATACCTCGCGTGTAATTGTTTACACTCATGGTGGCGGCTTTGCCGTCGGCTCAGCCGATAGTCATCGGAAAATGGCAGGGCACCTCGCTAAGGTGCTTGGGGTTACGTCGGTGATCCTGCACTATCGACGCGCACCCGAGCACCCATTTCCGGCGCAGATCGAAGATGCGGTAGCCGCGTACACAGCATTGCTGGATAAGGGCTTCAAGGCAAGAAATATTCTGACCGCTGGCGACAGTGCTGGCGGCAATCTTGCCATCGCCAGCGTGCTGAAATTTCGCGAACTTGGGCTGCCACTGCCCGGAGCGGTCATCGCATATTCGCCCTGGCTAGACATGGCGATGCGCGGGGAAACACTGGAAACCAACGCGGAAACCGATGCGCTAGTCGGGAAACCGATTCTCGAAGCGATGGCGGGAATGTTCCTCGGTGAAGGCACTGATCAGCTAAATCCGTTGGCCAACCCTCTGGAGAACGATTTCACCGGTTACCCGCCGCTTTATATCAATGCCGGAGGGGCTGAGACGCTTAGGAGCGATGCCGAGCGGTTGCACGAAAAGGCCAAGGCACAGGGCGTAAATGTGACCCTGTCTATCGTCGAAGGCATGCAGCATGTCTTTCCCGCGCTTTCGGGACGCGCGCCCGAGGCGAACGAGGAACTTGGTCGCATCGCCGCATGGTATCAGGCCCTCTGACACCTGTACTCGCACTGCATTGCGGTGCGGTGCGGTGCGAGAGAAACCCCTACGACACATTCATCTGCCATCTCACCCGCAAACTGCGGGGCGGAGCAGTCTTACTCTGGGAGGAGTGACATGAACATTCAGACTGAGATTACTAAAACATCCGGAGCGGATTACGACGCAGTCGTCATTGGCGCGGGCTTCGGCGGGCTTTACGCCGTCCACAAACTTCGCAACGAGCAGGGACTGAACGTCCGGGGCTATGACAGCGCCAGTGACGTTGGCGGCACCTGGTGGTGGAACCGATATCCCGGTGCGCTGTCGGACACGGAAAGCTATGTCTACCGCTATTCTTTTGACAAAGAGTTGCTTCAAAAAGGCCGCTGGAAAACGCGGTATCTGACCCAGCCCGAGATCCTCGAATACATGAACGAGGTGGCGGATCATCTCGATCTCCGACGCAGCTACAAGTTCGACACCAAGGTGGACGGCGCGCACTATAATGAAAAAACCGGTCTCTGGAACGTGATCACTGATAGTGGTGAGACAGTTACCGCCAAATACCTTGTCACTGGCCTCGGTCTCTTGTCCGCAACGAATGTTCCAAAATTCAAGGGCATCGATGATTTCAAAGGCCGTATCTTACACACAGGTGCCTGGCCCGACGGCGTGGACTTGAGCAACAAACGCGTGGGCATTATTGGCACTGGCTCGACCGGTGTGCAGGTTATTACAGCAACGGCACCAGTTGCAAAACACCTGACTGTTTTTCAGCGCTCTGCACAATATGTCGTGCCGATTGGGAACACCCCGCAAGACGATGCTACCATCGCAGAGCAAAAGGCAAACTACGATAGTATCTGGAATCAAGTGAAGAATTCTGTTGTGGCCTTCGGCTTCGAAGAAAGCGTCAAGCCCGCCGAAACCGCCTCCCCCGAAGAACGGGAGCGGGTCTTCGAAGCCGCCTGGCAGCGCGGCGGTGGTTTCTATTTCATGTTTGGCACCTTTTGCGATATTGCGACCAGCCAAGTGGCCAATGATGCGGCCGCTGACTTCATCAAGGGCAAAATCAAGAAAATCGTGAAGGACCCCAAGGTCGCAGAGAAACTGACGCCGAAGGACCTTTACGCCAAGCGCCCGCTTTGCGGAAACAACTATTACGAGGTCTACAACCGAGACAACGTGACCCTCGCCGACGTTAAGGCCGATCCGATCGCAGAGTTCACTCCGAACGGCATACGTCTCGAAAGCGGCGAGGAGCATGAGCTTGACATCGTAATCTTTGCCACTGGCTTCGATGCGGTCGACGGCAATTACGTCAAAATGGACCTCCGCGGACGCGGAGGCGTGACCATGCGCGACACTTGGAAGGAAGGCCCGCTCGGTTACCTCGGCATGATGGAGGTCGACTTCCCGAACTTCTTCATGATCCTTGGCCCTAATGGCCCCTTCACCAACCTGCCCCCCAGCATTGAGACGCAAGTCGAATGGATCGCTGACACGATTTGCACGGTGGAAGAAGAGGGGGTTCGAAATGTGGAGCCAACCGTGGAAGCGCGCGATGCTTGGGTTCGCACCTGTCGTGAAATCGCCGACATGACACTCTTCCCCAAAGCTGAAAGCTGGATCTTCGGCGCAAATATCCCCGGAAAGAAGAATGCAGTAATGTTCTACATGGCCGGGATTGGCAATTACCGAAATGCCATTAATGCAGTGAAGGAGGAAGGTTATACATCCCTGATCCGCAACCGCACTGCCGAGAAGGTGTAAAGAATTCCGCCGGGCATCAAGAATCCCCGGCGGAACCAATTAAATTTGTTCATGAAAACTAGGGAGAGAGATTTGGGAAGGGTATTCGGAAAAGTCGCACTGGTAACAGGTGGAGCGATGGGCATGGGAAAAGCCCATTGTGAAACGCTGGCACGTGAAGGTGCGCATGTATTTGTAACCGACCGTGACACGGAAGCGGCTGAAAGCGTAGTGAAAGGTATCATTGAAGCCGGAGGGAAGGCGGAATTCATTCAACATGACGTGACGCTTGAAGAAGATTGGAAGAATGTCATCTCTACGGTGCAATCAAGTGCTGGTCGGCTTGATGTGCTAGTGAACAACGCTGGCATTCTCATTCTTAAGCCGCTCCACGAAACCTCGCCTGACGAATTTGACATGACGTTCAACGTCAATGTACGCGGTATTTATCTCGGCATCCGAGCCGCGGTTCCATTGATGAAAGAGGCCGAAAAGGCATCTATTATCAATATTTCTTCAATCTATGGGATTGTTGGAGCCGCTTCGGCGGGAGCCTACATTGGATCCAAAGGCGCCGTACGGATGTTGACGAAATCCTGCGCAGTCGACCTGGCTGAAAGTGGCATACGCGTGAATTCGATCCATCCCGGTGTCATCGATACTCCCATGACAAAAGATCTGCTACACGCCGACGAAGTTACCCGGCAGGCAATTCTGGGGGCGACGCTGCTCAAGCGACCAAGCAAACCTGAAGAGGTTTCGAATGCGGTCCTGTTCCTCGCATCGGATGAGTCATCGTTCGTTCACGGAGCAGAGATTGTAGTAGATGGCGGTTATACTGCGAATTGACAGGGACCCATCCCGAGTAACGGCTCGGAATCCGGGCCGTTACCACCATTGCAAATTTTGAAAACGATAAAAGCCAATGAAAATAATTGCTCCTATAAAACGCCTAATTGACCACAACGTGAAGGTTCGCGTTAAGGCGGACGGGAGCGGAGTTGATCTCGCGAATGTGAAGATGTCGATGAACCCGTTCGACGAGATTGCGGTCGAAGAGGCGATCCGGCTGAAGGAAGCGGGCAAGGCGGACGAGGTTGTCGTCGTCTCGATCGGCGTGAAGCAGGCGCAGGAAACGCTGCGCACGGCGCTGGCGATGGGCGCGGACCGGGCGATCCTGGTTGTGGCCGCCGATGACGTGCACCAGGACATCGAGCCGCTGGCGGTGGCCAAGATCCTGAAGGCCGTGATCGACGCCGAGGCGCCGGGCCTGGTGATCGCGGGCAAGCAGGCGATCGACAATGACATGAACGCCACCGGCCAGATGCTGGCGGCGCTGCTGGGCTGGGGCCAGGCGACCTATGCCTCCGAGGTCGGGATCGAAGGCGATCATGCCGTCGTGACCCGCGAAGTGGATGGCGGGTTGCAGACGATCAAGGTCAAGCTGCCGGCGATCGTCACCGCCGATTTGCGCCTGAACGAGCCGCGCTATGCCTCGCTGCCCAACATCATGAAGGCCAAGAAGAAGCCGCTGGATGAGAAGACCGCCGCCGATTACGGCGTCGATGTCACCCCGCGCCTGGAGATTGTGAAAACCGCCGAGCCCGCCGCACGGTCGGCAGGCGAGATGGTCGGCTCGGTCGACGAGCTGGTGTCGAAACTGAAAGAAAAGGGGATCGTGTAATGGCTGTTCTTCTCCTTGCAGAAATCGCCGGTGGCGCGCTGGCGCTGGACGCCACCGCCAAGGCGGTGACCGCTGCCAAATCGCTGGGCGATGTGACCGTTCTGGTTGCGGGCCCTGCTGCTGCGGGTCAGGCCGCGTCGCAGATCGACGGCGTGGCGAAGGTTGTGGTCGCGGATGACGCGGCCTACGCCAACGGCCTGGCCGAGCCGGTCGCCGATCTGGTGGTCAGCCTGGCAGGCAATTATGAACATATCGTTGCTCCCTCCACGGCAAGCGCGAAAAACATCCTGCCGCGCGTTGCGGCGCTGCTGGATGTGATGGTTCTGTCGGACGTGACGGCCATCCTGGACGGGTCCACGTTCGAGCGCCCGATCTACGCGGGCAACGCGATGCAGACGGTAAAGTCCAACGATTCCAAGAAGTTACTGACCGTCCGCACCACCGCCTTCGACGCGGCTGGCCAGGGTGGCTCGGCCGCCGTCGAGGCCATCGCAGCAGCCGGCAACGCGGGCCTGAGCGCCTGGGTCGAGGACAAGGTCGCGGCGTCGGATCGTCCGGAACTGACCTCGGCCAAGGTCGTGGTCTCGGGCGGGCGCGGCGTCGGTTCCGAGGAAAATTTCGCGATTATTGAAGCACTTGCGGACAAACTGGGTGCTGCCGTCGGCGCCTCGCGCGCGGCTGTGGACTCTGGGTTCGCACCGAACGACTGGCAGGTCGGCCAGACCGGCAAGGTCGTGGCGCCCGAGCTGTATATCGCGGTCGGGATTTCCGGGGCAATTCAACACCTTGCGGGGATGAAGGACAGTAAGGTCATCGTCGCCATCAACAAGGACGAAGAGGCCCCCATCTTCCAAATCGCCGATTACGGCCTCGTCGCAGACCTCTTCGACGCAGTCCCGGACCTGACAAAGGCACTCAAAGAATGACAAACGTCTATATCTGCGATTACATCCGCACACCAATCGGTCGCTATGGCGGCGCGCTTTCTTCTGTGCGAGCCGACGATCTTGGCGCAATCCCACTCAGGGCCTTGGCCAGCCGAAACCCGGGGCTAGATCTAGCGACCATTGACGAAGTGATTTTTGGCTGCGCCAACCAAGCGGGAGAGGACAACCGTAATGTTGCTCGCATGTCGCTTCTACTAGCTGGATTTCCGGATTGTGTACCGGGGACAACAATGAATCGGTTGTGCGGGTCGGGCATGGATGCGATAATCACGGCCGCCCGCGCTATCAAATCAGGAGAGGCCGATCTCATTGTCGCAGGTGGTGTGGAAAGCATGTCGCGTGCTCCGTTTGTGATGCCAAAAGCTACAACAGTATTCTCGCGCGAGAATAGTGTGGAAGACACCACCATCGGCTGGCGCTTCGTCAATAGACTGATGAAGAGCCAATACGGCGTCGACAGTATGCCTGAAACGGCCGAAAACGTGGCTGAAGTCTTCGGCATCAACCGCGCCGACCAAGATGCTTTCGCCCTACATTCCCAGCAAAAGGCGAGCGTTGCTATGGCGAACGGTCGTTTGGCCCGTGAAATTGTCCCGGTAGAGATTCCTCAGCGAAAGGGGGAGCCAAAGATCGTCGTACAGGATGAACACCCTCGCGCGAGTACGACTTTGGAAGCGCTCGCCCAACTGAAAACTTTCGTAAAAGCGGATGGCACGGTAACCGCAGGGAATTCTTCAGGCGTGAACGATGGTGCCGCAGCATTGATCCTTGCCACCAGCGACGTCGCAAAAAAATTTGGCCTCACGCCGGTCGCAAGGGTCTTGGGCGGCGCAACCGCCGGCGTTGCACCGCGCATCATGGGTTTCGGGCCGGCACCGGCGTCGAAAAAGCTGATGGCGCGACTTGGACTGAAACAAGAAGACTTCTCGGTGATCGAACTTAACGAAGCCTTTGCTTCGCAGGGTCTGGCCACACTACGGCACCTGGGGATCGCGGATGATGATGCCCGCGTGAACCCAAACGGCGGCGCTATTGCTCTCGGCCATCCGCTTGGCATGTCGGGTGCCCGCATCACCGGCTCAGCGATGCTGGACCTCAAACCTGGAGAAAAGTCGTTGTCGACCATGTGTATTGGCGTGGGACAGGGAATTGCAATCGCACTCGAAGCTGTCTGAGGTGCCGTGACAGCCTAAAAATTACCATAATCATGATTACGCGATTATTGGTCGACCCCAAATTTTCCGTGTAGAATTCGCCCTCTACCACCTCCCTGTGGGCGATACCCTGGCGGTACCGGAACCTCTCTCCGGTGCCGCCCTTTCCTGAAAGAACGATTGAACGGCCCATAATGTTTGCGAGACGGATCATCACGTGACCTGCGTTTCGGCAGGCATTCCATTCCGGCGATCTCGCGCCATCCCAAGATTTCTTCTCTGCACTTCCGAATGTAACATATATCGCGTGGCGATATTTCGCGCATCGTGTCCGTTTCAACGGCATGAACTTGCGGGACCGTGTAGCACTAAACATCCAGGAATTGAGACGCGCCCGCGGCCTCAGCCAGGAGGAGCTTGCTCATCGGGCCGATGTGAGTCGCGGCCATATGGGCAAGCTCGAGAACGCCAAGTTCGCGGCCTCCCTCGACCTTCTCGAACGTATCGCCAAAGCACTGAACGTAGATCCAGCAGAGCTCTTCACAAAACGCTAGCCAGTTTTTGCCAGCCCCTGATGCGTCCTGGAGCGGAACGTCTCAAGAGGTAGTCAAATGGAGTGCAGAGAGTTCGATGGGTAAGAAGAAGACAGGCTGGCCCTTCCAGAACGGGTTTCTGAACGACGGTGCGCAGGAGATTCACCTGTTCACCGATTACCGTTGGAATGATGGCTCGGTGAGCCGCCGCTGGCATGTCGATCCAGAACGCTTTGATGCTTGTCTGGTCGAGCTTCGCCCAGTTTCCCTGAAGGCATCAGACCGTTCGGATCAGTAGGAGAACCACTCCGAGTGGCCCATGTTGCCCTCGTAGTCGCCGTATTCAACCATGATACTGCGCAAATAGAAGTACGAGGAACCTCCGCCGGTCGGATAGGCGATCTCCTGACCGCCTTCCGATACGAATGCCTCGGGCCAGGGCGTGTGGGATCGGTAGACCCGCTGGATGTACCGGCAGGTGCGGTTCTCTCGGTCGCAGGAACGGAGAGACCAGTCCCAATACTGTTCACCTCCCCTTTCTCTATAGGCTTGACCGGTGAACCAGATCACATGGGTGCGGTTCAGCCATTCGTATTCGGGCAGAGTGGTGTCGAGCTCGCCCTCCCCGCCGGGCCCGCCCAGCTCGACCGGCACATGTGCGAAGGTGCAGACCCCGAAGGGCGGCAGGCTCGGCCAGGGCGTGATGCGGCGGATCATAGTGCGATAGGCCCGTGCACAGACTGCGCTCGGGGGGAAGCCGCCAGCCATGCAGAGCATGATGGCGCAGTCGATGTCATAGGCCTGCGCCTTCCCCGGGGCTCCGAACACCGCCATCACCCCCATCGCCGCTGCCATCGCCTGTCGCTTCATGTCGCTCTCCCGCAAAAGTTGCGCAGACTATCGCGCAATATGTATTTATCTGCAATATGTCGTATTGACTCCATATGACTTTATGGATTTAAGCGCAGGAAGTAGAAGGGCTCTCGTGGGGAGAGTCCGAACATGCCGATAGCGCGCAACCAGATCCTGATCACCATCGATGGTGTCAAAGACCTGTCCGAACAGGGCATCGCGTTCCGCTGCCGGTATGAACTCGTGGGGTTCACGGACGATGGCAAGCCGCGCTACCAGTGCATCTACCTGCGCGAGGGTGAGCCGGAAGCCATTCTGGTCTCGACCCGGATCACCCCGCACGGGCCTGAGCCGCGGTATTTCAACATATGGCCAGGGCTCTTCAAACATCATCTCGAGTTCGGTGACGGGCGCGATCTGCGCTTTGGTCCTGACTACAGCATCACCCTCGAGGAGCGCGGCTGACGTTATCGCCTTCGGCCGCGACGGCACAGCCCGGACTTCGGGCTGGACCTTTCACGGTGAGCGCCCTGCCTGGGCTGGTTTGGAACATAGCGCTGAAGCCGAGGTCGTTCTGGCCTCGTTGGACGCCACGCCGCCTTCCAGTCGCGACGACACCCTCTCCCTGATCCGCACGACTGCCGTCCGCCACCAGGGGAACCGTGCCCTGCGGCAGGTCAGCCTTGATGCGGACGACTGGCAAATTCTGTTCCGCGCCCTGGTCGAGGCTGAAAGCAGCTACAACCCGACCGCCGTCAGCCCGAAGGATGCCTATGGTCTTGGCCAGCTGATGCCGGATACTGCCCGTGCGCTCGGCGTCGATCCGCGCGATCCCTCCCAGAACCTCGACGGCGCGGCGCGGTATCTGCTCGCACAACTCGGAACGTTCAAGGACATCGACTTGGCGCTCGCGGCCTACAATGCCGGACCGCACCGGGTGGTCGAGTATTCCGGCATCCCGCCTTTCATCGAGACCCGCGACTACATCGCGCGCATCCACCGGATCCGGTCCCGACTTGCGGGTACACCTGTTTCCGCGCCGGACATCCGCGTCGCAGACCGGGTTCCAGCCCGCGCGCCGGTCCTCATCGATCTTCAGTAAAACAAGGGAACTTCGCATGCTTCGACATCGCCTCAGCCGCCTCTTGCCTGCCACCACAACCTTGGCGGCTCTCGCAAGCCCTGCCTTCGCGCAGGACTTGTCGCCGATCCAGACCATGCTGGAAACCGTCGAGGCCGCGCTGACCGGTCCGATTGGGATCGCGGTTGCCACACTCGCCGTCATCGGCACTGGTTTCATGTGCATGATGGGGCGGCTGAACTGGGGCTGGTTCGCCTCGGTCATCATCGGGATCGTGCTGATCTTCTCGGCCGGCACCATCGTCGACGGCTTCTCCTGAGGTTGGAGAATAGAGTTGGCAGAACGATCCCCCCTTTTTCTGGGCCTCGCCCGACCGCCCAAGTATCTGGGCCTCCCTGTCGGATACCTCGTGGTGCTGGCGACCGGGGTCGTTCTGCCGTTCATCTGGACCAAGTCCATGGTCTTCTTCCTGATCGGCCTCGTCGCCTATCCGATCCTCTGGTTCGTCGCCGACCGCGAGCCGCATTTCTTCGAGGTCCTGCGCGTTTCCTACGGCTCGGTGCGCCCGACGAAGAACCGCGCCCTGCATGGAGGCGACAGCTTTGGCGCTTGATGCGGGCACACTTTCCACTCACGGAACCGCTCTGCTTCAGGCTGGCGGCGGGGAGTTCGCGCGGGAGAGCTATCTCGCTGATCACCTGCCGTATTTCGCGCTTGCCGATGACGATGTGATGGTGCTGCGCGAGGGCGATCTGATGGCGACCCTGCGCCTTGATGGTCTGAACCCGATGACCAGCGAAGACGCACGGCTCGATGCGCTCAAGCGCGCGGTTGCCGCCATCGTCGCCCAGACCGGCAATGCCTTCGGCTTTTACATCCACCGCATCTCCGTGCCACAGGATCTGGGGATGCGCCCCATCGAGGGCGACAGCTTCGCCGCCGCGATAGATGCCCGCTGGCAGGCCCATGTGAAAGACCTGCGCCCGGCCAAGCGCCAACTCTATCTCAGCGTGATCCGGCGCCCCGATATCTCCGCGCGCATTCCATTCCTTCGGACGCTGGCCCGCAAAGCCTGGGTCAAGGACCGCGCGACGCGCCTGCAGGAGCTGAACGAGGTCATGGGCTTTTTCGAGGTGGCTCTGTCTTCGGCCAACCCTGTGCGCCTGACCCGCACGGGTGGTGAATGGCTGGGCTATCTAAACACGCTGAACGCGGGCAGCTTCTCCCCCATAGCCTTCGGACAAAGCGCTCTGCCTCTTTCACATATTTTGAGCAATTGCCGCGCGACCTTCGACGGCGACGTCGTCACCCTGACCGACGCCGTGACTGGGCGGGTCAAATACGGCGCGCTCTTTTCGATGAAGACCTACCCGGCATTGACCGATGTGACGCTGCTCGACGCGCTCGACCTGCCGCTCGACATCGTGCTCACGAACTCCTTCAGCCCGATCCCGAACAACATCATGGCCGAACGCATCCAGCGCATCATCCGCCAGATGCAGGCCTCCGACGATGCGGCCGTCTCCCTGCGCGAACAATTGGGCCAGGCTGCCGACGACCAGGAGGCAGGACGCATCGCCTTCGGGGACCATCACCTCTCCATCGCGGTCTACGCGCCGGACCGCGACACGCTCGAACGGGCCGCCGCCCAGATCAAACGCGTGGGTCAGGAGATCATGTCCGTCATCGTGCGCGAGAACATGGCGCTGAAAGCCACCTACTTCGCACAATCCCCCGGCAATTTCGGCTACCGCGCTCGCAAGACGCCGATTTCCTCCATCAATTTCGCCGACTTCGCAGCTCTGCATGGTAGCGTCGAAGGACGCGGTCCTGATCAGTCGCCCTGGGGTCAGACCATTTCGGTCCTGCCCACGGTCGGCACCTCTGGTTATCGCTTCAATTTCCACGAGGCGGGAGCCCCAGGCAAGGAACCGACCGTTGGCCATACGCTGGTTCTGGGGCGCACCGGGACCGGCAAGACGCTCACCACTGCCTTTCTCGCAGCGCAGGCGCAGCGGGTCGGCGCACGGCTTTTCTTCTTCGACAAGGATCGCGGCCTGGAGATGGCCGTGCGCGCCCTCGGCGGGCGCTATAACGAAATCCGGGCTGGCGTGCCGACAGGTCTGAACCCGCTCGCCACCGAAACCGACGAGCGCGGCCGCGCCTGGCTCTCGGACTGGCTTGCGACACTTCTCACACGGAATGGCACGCTCTCGGGCGAGCAATCCCGCCATATCCAAAGCGCGGTCGGCCAGAACGCCGATGCGGGGGCGGCGCTGCAGCGTTTCGCCAGTTTCGAGACCCTGTTCCAGTCACTCGATGATGATGGCGAGCTGCAATCCCGCGTTGCCGAATGGGCCCCCGGCGGGCGCTATGGCTGGGTGTTCGACGAGCCCGAGCGCGGCGCGGGCCTCAAGCTCACGGGCGACATCGTCGGGTTTGATATGACCGAGATCCTCGACATGACGACCGAGCGCATGGCGGTACTCTCCTACATCTTCCGCCAGATCGAACGCGTGGTCGAAGACCGCCGTCCCACCATCATCGTGCTCGACGAAGCGTGGAAGCTCTTGGACGATCCGTATTTCGGGGCGCGGCTGGAAAACTGGCTGGTGACGCTTCGCAAGATGAACTGCGTCGTCATCATGATGACGCAGTATCCGAGCCAGTTGCGCGACAGCCGCGTCGGCAAAACCATCGTCGAGACGGTGCCGACGCAGATCCTCTTCCCGAACGATCGCGCCACCGTCTCCGATTACGATTTTCTCCGCGTCAACGCCAAGGAGGCTGCCCTTCTCGTGCAGCCGACCATCGGCCAGCGCATCGCGCTTATCCGCTCGGCGGGCGACAGCGTCTTCGTCGATGCCGATCTCTCCGCACTTGGCGACCTCCTTCCCATCCTTGGCGGCGGCGCCACTGGCGAGGCCCGCGTGCCTGCCGATTGGCGCGCCAATCCCGATTTCTGGAGACATGTGATATGAGTTCGAAACCCCTCCTCGCGCTTTGCGCCGCCGCGAGCCTTCTTTCCGCTTGCGAGAAATACACCGAGAAAACCTCGCCCTGTTTCGGACGCAATGGCGAGCCGCAAGTGACGCGGTCCGCCCTGTCCTTCTCGACCATGGGCGCACCGGTGCAGGAGACGGCCAAGCCTGACTGCACCTTCGAGCCCCTGCCCCGTTCGGAATGAGCCGCGCCGCGATCATATCCGCCGGGCTCTGCCTCGGCCTCAGCGCCCTGCCTGCGCATGCCCAGGGCGTGCCGACACAGGACAATTCCGCGATCGGTCGCGCCATCGCCCGGGTGAGGGCATTGGCCGAGGATCTAAGCGTCCAGCAGGACAAGGATCGGACCGAGTCCACGCTGGCGGATGTGCAGGCCGACCAGCTGCGCGTCCTCGAGGAAATGACCGCTGCCATTACCGGGCCTGGCTTCGACATCCGTGCGCTCGAGGGCAATGCGGATTTCGGGGTGGCGGCGGTCTATCCCAATACCGATCCAAGCCCGATGAACAGCCGCCTCTTCGGCGAGGGCCGCGAGACGGTCGAGATGATGATCGTCGAGGTCGCCGGCGAGTTCGCAGGCGCGCCCGGTGTGGCCCGCGCCGGTCTCTCGGCCACCCAGTGGCGCTGCCTCTTCCAGGCTCTGATTAAACAGGAGAGTCGCTTCAACGTCGCCGCTGAAAGCCCGGTCGGGGCTTATGGCCTGACCCAGCTCATGCCTGGCACCGCCTCCGATCTCGGCGTCGACCGCTATGACGTGAAAGACAACCTCCGCGGCGGCGCGCGCTATATCACCACCCAGCTCAACCGCTTCGGCAACATACCCCATGCGCTCGCGGCCTATAACGCGGGGCCGGGTCGGGTCATCGAATACGGGGGCGTGCCGCCCTTTGCCGAGACCCAAGGCTATGTGCGCAACATCTCGAAATTCTACAACGAATACCTCGCTGTGGTGGGCGGTGCCGACGCGCTTGGCACGCTCTCGCCCTCGGATTTTGCGCTCGCCGAATATGCCAGCATCTCCGAGGCGGGCGTCTATTACGCCGCCGACAGTTCGGCAACGACCGAGCAAGTGATCAACCGCCTCCGCGCGATCATCCTGCAGATCGATGCGCAACCCAATGCCAAGGCGGCCTGGGAACTCAACACCTACGCCAAGGCCGAGATTGGCCGCATCCTCAACCTTCGCGTCCGGCTGATGGCCGCCAACCAGCAGCGCGAGGCGGTCTATGCGCAGCACCTCGTCGCAGACCGGTTGGCGGAGCGCGACTTCATGCAGATGGGAGTTCCCGAATGAGACAGCTTCTCCTGACCGTGGCCGCGGTCGCCACACTCGGGTTTACCTCGCCCGCAACGGCCCAGGGCGTCCCAACCTTTGATGGCTCGCAGCTTGGTCAACTCGTGGCGCAGCTCGAACACATGGCCGAGGACCTGAATGTCCAGATGCAGCAGCTCGCCACGATGCGGCTGGAACTGGAAACCCAGCTCTCGCAGCTCACGAACCTCGAGGCGCAACTGACCTCGCTCATTGAAGGCAGCGGGCTCGGAGAACTCTTCGCCACGGTCGAAGAATTCCGAGCGCTGCGCGGCAAGCTGGTGGCGCCCCTCAATACCGCACAATCGCTGGCAAGCGGCGATTTTCTCAGCGGCTTCAATCCGGGTGCAGAACTCTCGGCCTCGGTCGAACGGGTGCTTTCGGGCAGCGGGTTTACTTCGGAACGCCTGAGCACGCTTTCTGGCTCGGATGAGCCCGCCGATAACCGCATCGCCGCTTCCGCCGGGGCCAGCGCCATGCTCTCCGTCGCGGCACAGGAAAGCCACGAAGAAGCGGGCCAAAGCCTTGAGCGGCTCGAGACCATGGTCGGGCTCATCGACGATCAGGACGGGCTGAAGGCTGCCGTCGATCTCAACACCCGCGTCACCGCCGAGCTTGGCATCATCCTGACCCAGATTTGGCGGCTGGAAGCGGCGCAAGGCGTGAGTGCCGGCCAGCTTGGCGTTGTCGATGCCGCGACCCTCGCGGATGAGCGCAAGTTCCGCTCGATGGCGGTGGATCCATGAGGCAAACCATGACCCGCAGCTTGGCTCCAGGCCGGGCGCTCGGTCTCGCCGCCCTTGTCTTGAGCATCCTGCACAATGCTGCGTCGGCCCAGACCCCGAGCACGAACCCTTCCGGCGACACGCCCTTCAACTCGATGGCCATCGCGCGGGATCAAACGGATGAATGTCGTGTTCCGAAACCCCCTACCGATCTGGCCGAAACCGCCTATCTGCGCAATGGCTACCGCGCGATCTTGCGCATCCTGATTGCCGAAGAGGCGCTCGCTTCGGAAACCTGCACCTGCCTGCTGGATCAGTTCGCCTGGGATCAGGCGCTTGCCGCCCTGCCCCGGTTCCAGACCTCGGACAACCCGCGCCTGCCCTTCAACGTGCTCGAGCTCTACGCCAAGGCGGACGCGCTCGAGGCGCAAGTTGTGGAGGCCTGTGCGGAGTAAATGGGGGTCATTCGCGACATCCTTGGCCAAGTCGACGCCGCGGTGAACACCGTGGCGCAGGACGGCTTTATCTCCTCGGCGGCCTCGGTCGGTAATGTCATCTCGGCGGGCGCGACGCTCCTTGTCGTGCTCCTCGGGATCAACGCGGTCATGCAGCTCCGCCCCCTGCCCTTCGGAACCGGGTTTGCCTTCGGGATGAAAGTGGCCCTGGTCGGGATCTTCGCGCAGAGTTGGGATAATTTCAGCGTCATCTATGACATCGTCACGCGCGTGCCCGACTCCGTGGGCGCCTCGATCCTGGCGCTTACCGGCTCGGGCGACGAGGCAGGGGTCTATGAGAGCCTCGACAATATGGTCGCCCGCATCACCGCCTATGGCGATACGATCGGCGACCGCGCGGGCTGGGTCTTCGGCGCGGTTCTGGGTGCCATCTTCTTCGTCCTCTCCGCCGTCTTCGCCGCCGTCACCGCAGGGATCATCGCCTTCGCCCGCATCGTCTTCGCGCTGATGATCGTCATCGCCCCCTTCATGATCGTGACCTCGCTGTTCAAACCGACCCAGTCCCTCTTCGAGGCCTGGACCCGCGCCACCATTGGCTACGCGCTCATGCCGGTCGCCGCAGCAGGCGCCGCGGGCATCATCGTCGCCATCGCCGAAGCGATCGGGGACGCCTCCGCCGATCCGGGCGATGTCGAAACCGTCAGCCTGATCCTGCCCTTCCTCGTCATTCTGATCCTCAGCGCCGGGATCATGGCCTCGGTGCCCTACATCGCCTCCAATCTCACCGGTGTCGTCGGCATCGCGTCCAATGCCGTCGGTCTCACGGGCCTTGCGCGCCAGGGGTTCGTGAACACACGGGAGTATGGCGCGGGCGCAACCTCGCGCCTCGTCACCGGCAAGTCCCCGCATGAGCTGAACCAGATGGCCAATGCGGGTGTGGTGAAGACCGGCGAGCTGATCCGGCAAAGCCCCGGCGCGCTTCTCTCCGCCGCCAAGGCCTTCCGCAAACCCTGATGTGAAAGACGACGACTTTGAAGAAGCTTGTGACCAGTTCCTCCGCGCCTGACCGCGACGCTTTCGAGGCGGATTTCATCTACGGGCCAAGACGGCGTGAGCGTTTCGCCTGGTTCGTTGCGGCGGCAGGCGTGCTGGTTGGTGTTGCCGGCATGGTCGCGGGCGCGAGCCTCTTTCCACTCAAATCGACCGAGACCTTCGTCGTCGTGGTCGACAAGGAAACCGGAGAGATGGACCGGGTCGCCGCCGTACAGGCGCTGACGCTATCCGAGAGCGACGCCATCATCCAGGCCAATCTCGTGGCCTATGTCGATGATCGGGAAACCTATGACCTGACCGATGGCGAGCAGCGTATCAACTCGGTGCTCAACCGTTCCGATGGCGATGCCGCCCGCACGCTGCGCGATCTCTGGTCCTCGACCAACGAAGACTACCCGATCACCGTCTATGGCCGCGACGCCAAGATCGAGGTGGTGATCAAGTCCGTGAACCAGATCGAGCGCGGCGTGGCCCAGGTCCGCTTCACCCGCACGCTGCGCCGTCCCCGCGACACCCGCACCGTCACCCGGTCCTATGTCGCTACCGTTGGTTATGACTTCCAACCTGAAACCCGCCAGCGCCTTCAGGACGTCTGGGCCAACCCCTTGGGCTTCGTGGTGACCTCCTACCGCGTCGACGCCGAGACTCTGGAGAACTGACCAAGATGAAATCTCTGCCCGCGCTTTTCCTGGCGCTTGCCCTTCCTGTTGCCGCAAACGCCGAGGCCACGCCGCAAGGCGGCCCGCTCGACATCCGCATCCGCACCGCCGTCTATAGTGAAAACCAGGTCTATCGGATCGAAACCGATCTGAGGCATTCGACCACGATCCATTTCGGGGCGGGCGAGCGCTTCGAGGCCGTGATCGTCGGCGACACCGAAAGCTTCCAGGTCGATCCGATCCCAGAGCTTGGCAATGTGCTGACCATCAAACCGCATGTGGCCAATGCCTCCACCAACATGACGGTGATCACCAACCGACGCACCTATTCCTTCCACCTGCGCGAAGGCTCGATCCCGAACCGCACCGGCATGTTCTTCGAAGTCCGCTTCCGCTACCCCGATGAGGAACGTCGAGCGACGGCGGCTACCCAGCCCAAAGGCTTTGAGGCGCCCCGCAACTACAACTACCGCGTCTCGGGCGAAGGTGATTTCCGCCCCAGCCATATCTATGACGACGGGCGCTATACCTACTTCGTCATCCCGGAAAACGGTCGCCAGCCCGCCCTCTTCAAGGCCGATGACCAGGGCCGTGAGCGCACGGTCAACTGGACCCAGCAAGGCAACACGGTCCGGGTGCTTGGGGTGAACACCTACTGGTCGCTGCGTATCGGCGATGAGGCGATCTGCGCCTGGCGCGACGAGAGCGCCATCTACGTGAGCAACTGACCATGGCCGAACAAACCCCTCCCGACCTTCAGGACCGTCTCGACCAGTTCAGCCAGCGCGGCAAGTCCAAGCCCCGCGGAAACAGCCTCGGGGTCGGCGCGCTCGCGGCCGCCCTCGCCCTTGGCGGGGCCGGGGTCGCGTATTTTCTGGCCACCGGTCTGCAGGAAGGTGACAGTGCGCTTGAGACCTCCGATGTCGAGACCTTTCAGGACCGCCGCCCCGGCTCCGGCGGGCGGCTGAAGTTTCCGCCCGACGAGACCGAGCAACGGGTCAATGACGCACTGATCGCCGTCGAGGAAGCGCTCGACGTGCCCGCCGCCCCTGCCCCGGAACCGAGCGCCGAGGTGCTGGCCGAAATCGCCAAGCTCCGCGAAGCCCTCGCCGCCAGCCAGGCTGCCCGCAACTCGGAAATCCAATCCGCTGTCGCGGACCTGCGCGAGGCCTTCGACGAGCAAAAGGCCGCGCTCGAAGCAACGCTCGCCGCAAAGGAAACCGAGCTGGCAAACCTCCAACGCCAGACCGAGACTCGCATCGAGGGGCTGCAGGCCATGCTCGATGCCGAACGGGCGCAGCGCGAGGGGCTTGAGGCCGAGCTCGATCGCGAAGGGGTGATCGCCGATCAGCGCCTTCTCGAACAACGCCGGCGTCAGGAAGAGGAGCAGCGTCTGCGCGAGGCCGAACGCATCGCCGAGGAGCTTCTGACTGCCCAGATCAAATCCCCCGCCGTGGTCTATGCGGACGGTCCACGTGGTGGTGCGAGTGGCGCGGCGGTGGCCGATCCTGCCGCCGCTGGCGCAAGTGGACCGGCCCTCTCGGGCAACGAGCAGTTCTTGCAGAGTGCGCGACCGCTCGAGGTGCAGGAGGCCGCCCGCCTCATCCATCCCGAACGCACGCTGACCCAAGGATCCGTCATCCAGGCGGCGCTGCAAACCGCTATTAACAGCGATCTGCCCGGCTCCGTTGTCGCGGTGGTCTCCGAGCCGGTGCTGGCGTTTTCCGGAGACCGGATCCTGATCCCCCGGGGCTCCCGCCTTTTTGGCCAATACCGCTCCGGGATCGAAATGCACCAGAAGCGCATCCTGATCCTTTGGACCCGCGTCCTGACCCCGGACGGCACCTCGATGGAAATCGCCGCTGTGGGCGGCGACCAGCTTGGCCGCTCGGGCCTCACTGGTCTCGTCGACACCAAGTTTGCCGAGCGCTTCGGCGGGGCGGCGCTGATTTCCGTGATCGGGGCGGCGCCTGCCGTGGCGGCGGAGAGTGCCAACAACGAGACGACAAGCATTGTCCTGGGCGATGTCAGCAGCGACCTGCAGGACGCTGTCGGGTCGGTCATCGCCGATCAGGTCTCGATCGCGCCGACGATCTATGTCGATCAGGGCGCCTCGGTCACCGTGCTCGTGGACCGGGATGTGGTGATCTACGGGGGTTCCGGTTCACAATGAAAAAGAAGCATCAGGTTTCGCGTTCGAGCCGCAGGCGAGAGGCAGCGAAACCAGGTTCAATATTACCGGAATCACCGAATTGATGGATCAGGCCTCGCCAGCCTCATACCTCGAGCGTTATCTCGACCCGTTCCGCGATCTCCTGCGGCGTGACGACGTGGTCGAGATCGCGATCAACCCCGACGGCAAGGTCTGGCTCGAGGTCGCGGGGGATGCCAGCATGCGCCACGAAGGTCAGACCGTGGATCGGACCACAGCCCTCAACATGGCCCAGACCATCGTCGGCGATGCCAAGGCCCGCGTCTCTGAAAAGAACCCCCTCGTCTCCGGCAAGGTGGAATATGCGGGCCGCCCGCTTCGGGTCCAGGTCGCCGTGCCGCCCGCCATCGATCGCGGTGCCTCGATCACCATTCGCCTCTTCGCCTCTGGCAGCATTAGGGACTACGCCCCGGCTTATCTCTTCGGCAAGGCCGTCTCGCTCGACGCCCTCCGCGCGGAGAAGATGAAAAACATCGCCAGTCTAGCGGAGGAGAACCTTGAGGCCGCGCTGCAGACTCTGGTCGAGGCGCGGCTCAACGTCCTGATCAGCGGCGGCACCTCGACCGGGAAGACCACGTTCGCCCGCCACCTCCTGACCCATGTGAGCGAGCACGAGCGGCTGATCACCATCGAAGACGCTTTTGAGCTCTTCCCCGGCCAGCCCAACACCGTCGCCCTCCTTGCCGACCGCGGTGCCGGTTCGCAACGCAGCGCCAACGCTCTCCTTCAAGCCTCCCTCCGTATGCGACCTGACCGGATCATCGTCGGCGAGCTGCGCGGTGCCGAGGCCCTGACCTACCTCGAGGCCATCAACACCGGCCATGGCGGGTCGGTTTCCACCATCCACGCGGAAACCGCAGAACTCGCAATCGATCGACTGGCGATCATGGTGCTGCAGGCCGGCACACCACTGACCTTTGCCGAGGTTCGGGAATACATCCGGAAATCCATCGATGTGATCGTCCAGCTCGGGCGGGCCGAGGGGAAGCGGGGGATTACGGAGTTCTATCTGCCGGGGTCGAGAAAACTACCGACATAGACGGCGCGATGCAGCCGTTTGCAACGCTGAACTGAACTTCCGCAAGGCGAAGTGTAGCGTTCACGCCAAAAGGAGACAGCTGACGTATTATCAACGGGCAGCGGTGACACTCCGGACCTTGGGGCGTTGAAGGAGTATCGCACAATTTCTTTGACCGCAGCGCGAAGAAAAACCTAACTATTTGAATTACGTATGATACTCTCTATGCGAGCAGCAGCGGGGTCGGCACAACCACCCTAAAACGAAAGGAGGCGACCACTGACTCAAGTACTTCCAGAAGATTTGGTTAATATAGTTTCGGGCGATCCAGAAGAGTTGGGTGTTCATCTCCAGCTTGTTAAACGGGACGTGCTCTTGAAAGATTGCGTGGCCCGTCTCCACTGTCATTGCCTGACTGTGGATGGGAACGGACGCGTCAAGCCGGAGCGTCTTGCGGAATTTATGCGCAACTCAATTATCGATTATGCCGTCCCGAAATCGCGGTTGGATGATGCGCGGGCGCGGGACGCCAGATTCAAGTCCGGAAGCGCGGTTGCAGCCCTGCACCACGAGGCAATCGGCACTTTTACGGACCTTGCCAATACTGGCGAAGGCGGCGAGATGCTGCTCTTCCTACTCGCAGAGCGCTTTCTCAAGGTTCCTCAGGTGCTCTGTAAGATGGACCTTAAGACCGACTCTCACATGCACTATCATGGTGCGGACGGCGTCTATGCTTCCGTAAACGAAAACGGCCTTCTCAAACTTTTCTGGGGCGAGTCAAAGGTGTATGGCGACCCTACAGCGGCCATAAGAGATTGCCTTTCATCACTTGCCCCTTTCCTCGTGGAGACGGACCACGAAGGCGCTGATCGCGAGCGGGATCTCGTGCTCCTCAGCGACAAAGCCGATCTCAGTGATCCGGAACTTACGGCCGCATTCCGGAAATATTTCGACCGAACCTCACCGCTATCGAACAGGGTCGAATATTGCGGGATCGCGCTTATCGCCTTCGATGCGGATTTCTATCCGAAAGATGATGCAAAAGGCATCGGGGAGGACATCCTGAAGGCGGCGAATGACGAAATGGAAAAATGGGTGAAGAATGTAAAGAACAGACTATCGGTGGAGAAACTCGACAAATTCGACATTCAGTTTTTCTGTGTGCCAGTGCCTTCGGCGGATGGGTTTCGCGCATCGTTCCTTAAGGCGCTGGGTATTAAGAAATGAAAGATACCGAACTCTTTGATTGGCTGTCGGGTGAGGCGCTTCGTGATGATATTATCAGGTTGACTCAGATCACAGTGGCGACTGAGATAACAAATCTGGACGCAATCCATGAATCCGCTGACCCAAAGAAGAGCTTTGACTGGCAGCAGCTTCTTTTGGCCGGAAGCCTTTTGGCCAGATCAACCGAACGAACGCATCAGGAGGCGGCGCTGCGGATCGCAACCGCTGCCGTCACACTCGAAACTTCGCCGGAAGTGCGGGATGCGGGGGCTGTCCTCCTCGAAAAGCTGTCCAATCGCAGGTCCGTCGAGCTGGCAATACTGCGAAACCGGATCGCTCCCGATCTTGAGGGCAGACTGGGCGTGTCGATGCGCCTTGAAGCCAACAGAAGACGTTTCGAGGACTCGATACTCCTTGAATCGAGCGGAAAATGGATAGGCGTCAACGATTTTCAGAAAGAACTATGGGCGGGCGCCTCTTCCGGCGCCGGCTGGCTTTCAGCGTCCGCGCCAACCGCGTCCGGAAAAACTTACCTCGTTTTGCAGTGGCTGCTCGATCACGTTCGCACGAGCAAGACAAAGATCGCCGTTTACCTTGCCCCAACCCGGGCTTTGGTGAGTGAGATTGAACTCAGTCTGAAGGAGCTATGTCAGTCGGACACCGGCATCGAGATCACGTCGCTACCGCTGACGGAAGTTTATTTCTCATCTACGACGGGAGACAAGAAAGCCGTCTTCGTATTCACGCAGGAGCGTTTGCACCTGCTTGTCAATCTTCTCGGGGAGGACTTCAGTGTAGACCTTCTCATTGTTGATGAAGCGCACAAGATCGGAGACAATCAGCGTGGTGTAATACTGCAGGATGCAATCGAGCGGGTGTCTCGGCAGAACCCGATGATGAAGGTCGTGTTTGTAAGTCCTTCGACACAAAATCCCGGAGAACTGCTTGAGGATGCGCCGAACGATATGCCGAAAACGTCGGTCAATACCGATATGCCAACCGTTCTGCAGAACGTGATCCTAGCCGAGCAAGTGCCTCGGAAGCCCAAGGAGTGGTCGCTGGACCTTGTCTGGGGCGATTCACCCATACCACTGGGCACGCTTAAACTGTCAAACAAGCCTGCGGGCCTGAAAAAAAGGCTGGCGTTTATCGCAGCGGCGGCAGGCGGTCGCGGCGGCACACTGGTTTACTGCAACGGCGCGGCTGAAGCGGAGGACGTCGCGCTCCTTATCAGCCAGTTGGAAGGCTCGGAGAAGACAGATGATCAGGAATTGCTGGACCTGGCTGATCTGGCCCGCAAAGGGGTCCACCGTAATTATCAGCTCGCGCCGCTGGTCGAACGTGGTGTCGCTTTTCACTATGGAAACATGCCCTCTCTCATCCGCACCGAGGTTGAGAGGCTGTTCCGCGACGGCAAGATAAGATTTCTTGCCTGCACCTCGACGCTGATTGAAGGAGTAAATCTCTCTTGCAGGACCATCGTTGTGCGCGGTCCCCGGAAGGGCCGTGGGAACCCGATGGAGCCGCACGACTTCTGGAACCTCGCGGGACGGGCCGGTCGCTGGGGAAACGAATTCCAAGGCAATATTATCTGTATCGATCCAAAGGATGAAAAAGCATGGCCCGTCGGCGTGCCGAAGCGCTCACGCTACCCGATCAAGAGAGAAACTGACGTCGTTATATCTTCCACCGATGAACTGGCTGCGTATCTTGAGAACAGAAACATCGACTCTTTGGCCGATCTTGCGCAAGGCGAAGAATTCGAACAGGTCGGGGCTTACCTCCTCAATACATATATTCGTCTTGGTACGCTTTCCGATGCCGCATTTGCGAAACGGCATTCTCCAGATGCGCTCCGGAAACTCGATAGAAGCCTCGAAGGTATTTCGGCGCTGATCAATATTACGCAGGATGTTCTAGTAAGACATCCAGGCGTCAGCGCGGTGGGCCTGCAGCGTTTGCTGGAAGCTTTTCGAAAGTACGAAGGCAATATCGAAAATCTGCTGCTCGCGCCTTCGGAAAGCGTCGATGCGTACGACAGGTACGTCACCGTCATGCGACGGATTAACGCAAATTTGTATCCTGTCTTCCTGCCAGACAGTCTCATTCCCCTGCACGCGCTCGTGGTTGTCGAGTGGCTGAAAGGATTGTCTTTGGCTGCAATTATCAGGAAGCGTATAGAGTATCAGCAACGAAACAACAGATCGTTCAAGCTTCCAGTGCTCATTCGCGAAACGATGAGCATGGTGGAAGAGACAGCAAGATTCAAGGCACCGAAGTATATTTCCGCCTATATGGATGTCCTCCGCCTGTTCTTGACTGAAGCCGAGCGCGAGGACCTGATTGATGAAGACTTTGACATCGGGATAGCGCTTGAGTTTGGCGTCTCCAGCATCACGCTTCTCTCATTAATGGAACTAGGGCTTTCCCGCATGTCTGCGGTGGCCTTGTATGAGAAGATTGCGCGCGACGATCTGGACAAGGAAGGTTGCCTGGCCTGGATTAATCAGCATGGCCCGAATTTCGCCGGGATGGACCTGCCTAACCTTATCGTCAGGGAAACGCTGCAGGTATCGGGCCTTGATGATCCGGAAGCGGGCCACGAATTCAGCGAATAGAGTAGAGAGGAAGCGATTATGCCCGCAAAGCCAGTAGAGATCGGATCGCTCTCATTCGCGAGGAAAGGAGACGCAAACGACTTTTTTAGGGATATGCTGTACAAATATGAACTGGGTGACAAGGTAACCAATGAAGACGCCGAAATACTAACGCATCTCATGCATATGCATCCCGAAGCCGCCGAAAAGATCGGCCCGGGAATTGAAAGCTTCAGTGTAAGAACGGCGGATTACGGAACGCGCTGCTTCTGGGTCAACCGCGTCGATGGAACGACAGAAAAATTCTCCTTTCGAGCGTGTTACTGATCATCAACACAGAGCTGCCATCGGCTATCGCTCATTAATTGGCTCGTATTCGAGTTTATGCTCTTCCTGGTGTGCGGTGACCTGCCACTGGGCTCTGATCCAGCCATGACTGGTGCCCGGTTGGTCTTAAGCTGCCTACGGATTCTGGACCGCCGAAAGGTGGAGGATCCGGTTGCCGAAAACAAACGCGAAATACATGCTATGCGAAATCTTCTTCTCTAAAATTCAATCTTAGTTCTGCGCCACGGCTGCCCTATACCCTCGCTGCTTTTTGCTAGCATGGAGCTTCATGAGCGCCGTGACAGCCTTGCCCTCGTCATCATGAAATTCGATCATCATCTGCCCTCGAAACCCGATACGGCCCCATTCCCGCACGAGGCATGCGCCGCCAAACAGGTCTGGTTGAACACTCATTCTATAGAAGCGCCGCATGTTGATAGACAGGTCGACCCGCTTGAGATCGACTGTCGTCGGGAACACTTCCATTTGCTGCATCGTATCCAACATATTGGGCAATCCCTTCTCATGTGTCACAATATCAGGTAGACATATGTGTTTCCACTATGTTCTAATTTTTCCCGACTCGGGCGAAACATTTCCGCTGCACTCTCTCCTAGCTTGGCAGAACTGCTGCAGGTTTAGGATTTTGACTGTACTTCGTGTTCTTGAATAGGGCGACAAATGGTAAAGAACATCTGCATATTCTCGGACGGAACCGGCCAGATGGGTGGCGCCAGGCCAGACCAACGGCTGTCGAATGTTTACAAGATGTATCGAGCCATGCGTCCCGGCCCAGATTCACCAATTAGCCCTAAGGACCAAGTGGCTTTTTACGACCCGGGCTTGGGAACAGGAGAACGCGGTGGGTTTTTCGGTCGGATCAAGCCCATCCTGGAAAGCGCCGTCGGAACTGGCATCGACCACAACATAATCGATTGCTACGAGCAGATCATCGCCCATTACGAGCCCGGCGACCGTGTGTTGCTGTTTGGGTTCTCGCGCGGGGCCTACACAGTAAGAGCACTTGCAAACGTTATGAACCTCTGCGGTGTCCCGACGCAGATGCCAGATGGTTCGCCGGTCCCGCGTTACGGCCCCGGATTGCGCAAGATCGCCAAGGACGCTGTAAAATTCGTGTATAATCACGGTGCTGGAAAACCGCGCGGACAAGATCCTTACTTCAAGAACCGTGAAGAACTCGGCAAGCGATTTCGCAAGAAGTATTCGAGCTTTCCGCTCGTAGGCGAAGAAAATCAGGGAAACGTTCAGCCAACATTCATCGGGGTCTTCGACACGGTGGCATCACTGCGAACGGCAGTTGTCCGCACCTTGGTCTGGGGCGTCACGTTCGGGGTCGGGGCGGCTTTGGCCGCAGGCGTTGCACTCGGATGGTCTTGGCTTTTGGTTGTTCCGCTTGGCGTACTTCTAGTCGCGCTTCTTTGGCAGCTAGGTTCCCTGTTGCTCGACAACTTCAAGTATTTCTCGGACGATCCCGAGCGCAAACTGAAGCTCTGGCGCCCAACCGATTGGCCGCAGATTCTCAAGACGGGTCATTTCGCGGCTTGGAACAAGCGCAACTACGACAAGTGGCTGGATCCCGATGTCCAACACGCCCGTCACGCCATGGCGATCGACGAAGACCGTGCTGACTTTCCAAGGGTTGGATGGGCATCGAAGGCGGCCGCGATTGAGACCAAAGATCGAGAGCCGAAGTGGTTGAAGCAGGTCTGGTTCCCGGGCTGTCATAGCGACATCGGTGGAAGCTATCCTGAGGCAGAGTCCCGCCTGAGCGATATCGCCCTCGATTGGATGGTCGACGAATTGAAAGACTGCGTGCCGTCGATCCAGATCAACGAGAACGTCTTGAACCGCGCCCCTGACCCTCTGGGTTTGCAGCACCGCGAAGACGCGATGGTAGCATTTGGCCCCCTCCGCATCCGCTGGAAGAAGGGAATTCGCGCAGTTGGCGACGACTTCCCGCTCCATCCTTCAGTCGAAGAGCGCATGCGAGCCAAGGCCGTCGCCCAGTGTGGCGAGGTCAAACCCTACCGACCTGCCCAATTGAAAGAGCGACGCGACTTGAAATTCTACTACGACGAATAGGGGACTAGTCGACGGCGCTCACCCTCCCAACAATTCCTCGATGAAGTCCTCCTGCCGGTCGAGCGCCGCCTTCCAATCCTTCGGCACGGCGGCTTCCCTTTCGAGCGTCTCGGGCTCGGGCTGCCCGCGTCCGGCCTCAATCGGCATCACGCTCATCGCGCGCGCTTCGCGCCGCTGCGATCGATCCCGGACAGGCGCACGTTCGGCTAGTTTCGCCTGGTCGTCTGCGCCGACCTCAAAGTCACCGCCCCAGGGCCCCACGCCCTGCACACTCGGCGGATAGGGGAACGGCTTGCCGTCCTGGCGGGCCAGCATGTCCTTGAAGAACGGATCGTCGTAATACTTGATCCGGCTAGCCTTGATAGGGTGCTGGGGCGAAGCGAGGATTATGACCTCGTCGGGATCCATGAGGCGCGCTTCCGTCTCGGAAAGTAGCGGCCGCTCTTCCAGACGCGCCGAGGTCGAGGTCGCGCCAAGGAAGCCCTTGTTGCGACCGTACATCCGGGTCACCGCCTCGCGGGTGGTGCTGCCGACCGCGGCGGAGACCTCTTTCACCGTGCGCTGGTCCCGCGGGGTGATGTAGAGCTTCAGCCCTGCCCCGTTCTCGAGACTTTCACGGCCCTCGGGCCCGTAAATCCGATCAAGCGAAGCCAGCGACTGCGCGATCATCGCGACGCGGCCGCCATAGCTTGCCAGCGAATGGATCGCCCGCTCGAGATAGGGCATCGCCCCCATCTGCTGGAATTCGTCGATCATCATCATGACGGGCCACGGCTCGTCCGGACCCGGCTCATTCAGGCGGATCGAGGCAATGAGATCGGCGAACATCAGGCGTAGGAGCGGGGCGAGAGTCGCGATGTGATCCTCGGAGACGGCGATGTAGAGCGACTGCGGTTGCTTCCGAAAAGTCGAGAAATCGAAGTCGCTCGCCTCGGTGGCCGAGCGCACCGCCGGGTTGTCCCATTGCTTGAGACCGGCGGTCATCAGCGCCTGGATGTTCGAGGTCAGCAGCCGCGATGAGGCCGAGGCGGCGTTGGTCCAGAGCTCGCGCAGGATGTCTTCCTCGGCCTCGTCTGCATAGGTCTTGTACTGGGCGTTCTTGTATTCGCCCCCGGCGACGATCTTGTTCACCTCGCCAAGGTTCGGCGTGCCGCGCTGGATCGCCAGTAGGCAGGCCGCAACAAAGATCGACTTGCCAGCCTCGGAGAAGGTGTCGAGGGTCTTGTTGTCCTTGTCGAGGAAGAGGTCGGCCAGGATCGAGACCTCGGTGAAACGCTGCGCGAAGCTCGGGGCCTTGGCGATCCGTGCAAGCGGGTTGTAGCGATGCGTGGCATTGGCCCAATCAAACGGACTGAAGCGATAGACCTCGTCGCCGTTGAGCGCCCGAAGCCGTGCAGTCTTGTCAAAGTTCTCACCCTTCACGTCGAGTACCACGACCGATCCCGCGAAGCTCAGAAGGTTCGGGATCACAAAACCCACACCCTTACCGGCACGGGTCGGCGCCACCATCATCACATGCGGGATCATCGTCGAGGAGATGAACTCCGCCTTCGAGATCGGCGCGCCAAGCTTGCCGCAGACGAAGCCTTTGCCAGGGGCCTGAAGCATGTCGTTCTTCTTCAGCTCCGCTTTGGTCTGCCAATGGGCAGAACCGTAATCGTCGCGCTCCTTCTTCCAGGTCCACGCCAGTGCCAGCGCGCCGAGGCCGATCGCGCCGAAGCCGACGGCACCAAACCCCACCTTGAAGGCCTCGGGGTGCGCTGCGCGTGTAGCTGCACTCGCCTTCCAGAGCGCCAGCATGTCGAAGCTGCCAAAGCCGGTTTTCAGGGCCAGCGTCAGGTAGAAGGCGGCGACAATGGTGCCGATGACGGCGCCGCAGATCACGCCGAAGAGGAGCGCAGCCCAGAGGGGAAGTGTCTTGGTCATGGTGGTCATCTCCCCCTCAGAATTCCATCTCGTCATCGAGACCGCGATCAAGTTCTCTGGCACGGCCAAGATCACGCCCCAGCTCCTGCGCCTCTTGCTGGCCGCGAAGTCGTGCAACCTCGGTCGACTTGTCCTGCTGCAACCCGGCAGCGCGGTCGGTGAAGACCTGGTCGCCCGTTTCCTCAAACGTCATCTCAAGGAACTCCTGCGTGACGGTGATCTGATCGAGCTTGCTTGGCAGGGCCGCGTCCAGCACCTCGTAATTGCCGCGCCGAAGTTCGGCCAAGCCTTCCTCGCCCAGTTCCTTGAAGAGTTCGGATTGCAGGGTCCGCTCGACCGTCTCTTCCTGTTCCTCGGTGAGCTTGCCATCGCGCAACATGTCGGCGAGGTCCTGCAGGTAGGGATTTGGCGTCCGGTCGTCCTCGTCGATGAGCGGCAGCGTCGCCTCTTCCTCATCGGCAAGGGTTCGGCCAATCTCGACGCCCAGTTCTTTCGCGCGCTCCATCAGCGCGTCCATCACGCCGTCGACCTTCTCGAGCGCGGCGTCGAGTTGGTCGTCACTCGCGGTCTCCACGCTGAGACCGTCCTTCGCTAGCACCGCGTTCATGTCCCGCTCGACCCAGTCCTGTGCCATGCCGTAGTTCCGCGTGCCGCCCGCTGCGATCCGGGCCACCAGTTCCTCGCTGTCCATGCCCACCTCCTCGGCGCGCTCGAGCACATCGCGCAGTCCATCGTCATTGCCGGACTGCAGCGCGACGATCAGCACCTCGCTGCCCGCCCCCGGCGGATAGGGTTCCTCGAGCTGCTTGCCGAAACGCGCACGCAGTTCCGGGTCCGGCACCATCTGCGACAGGTCCGCGATGATCGGTGCGGCTTTCGCCTCGAACGCAGCGCGCTCGGCCGGATCCAGTTCCTCGGCCTTGAGCCTCAGCGCCTCGATCGTACGCTCGGAATAGTCGATCGCGTCACCGACGGTCTTGATGTCCTTCATGTCTATCTCTCCTTCGGTGAAGTTCCACGGCGTGCCCGAGCCAAGCCCGTCCGCCATGCCGCGTACGGCGCGCGCCATGTGGCGTTGGTCCATCCGGTCCAACAGGTCGGCGAGGTTCTTGTAGTCCTTGGCGAAGCCCACCACCTGCGCCTGCGCGATGGCGGATTCCTGGGCCGTCATGACGATCTCGCGCGGCAGGCGGGCCTCTTCCTTGGCGCGGTAGATCTCCTCGATCCCGGCGGGCTTCTCGAAGATGCCGCGCTCTAGCCGGGTGGTGGCGTCGAGTATGACACCGTAGCGTTCCGCAATCTCGGCCTGCTTCTCGCGCATGAGCTGCGGCGACATCACGCCCTCGGCCCAACAGGAGAACCAGGTGCCGTTTTCGAGGCCGCGATTGTTCAGGATGATGTGCGCATGCTTGTGCGCCCGGTCGTCATGAACCGCGAGGACATAGTCCCATTGGTCGCCGTATTCGCCGCTCTCAAAGAAATGTTCCGTCCAGTCCATCGCGATGTCGCGGACCTGGTCGACCGTCACGTCGGTCGGGAAGGAGAGCAGCATGTGCGAGGTGAAGCCGAGCTTGGTCGAGCACCGCCAGGTCCCGGCCCAATCCTCGATGATGTCTTCCTTCTGCTCCTCAGAAAGCACCGCCGCATCGGTCAGCGCGTTGGTCATCGTCGAGTAGGTGTAGATGGCCTTGTCGTTGATGTAGGAGATCTGTGCACCGAGCGAGGCACGCGTCTTGCAGCCCCCTGCCCGGATCCGCTTGAAGACCGCCGCGCGGCTCTGACCCGTGGCCGCCTTCAGCGCGTTGCGCGCCGACAGGGATCCAACACGCGCGAAGCTCCGCCCCTGCCGACGGCCCGCCAGCCGCGCGTCGATCCGCGCCGCGGCCTGACCCCGGATGCGCTCATCCTCCCAGAGCCGACCCATGACCGAGGCGTAGAGGGCGAGCGGATCAGCCATTTCTGACGAGCCTCAATCCGCGCTCGATCGCGCGCGGGTCATCCTCCAGAACCGCGCTCTCCGTCCCCTGCCCTTCTTCTTTTTGCGGCCACTCCTGAGCACGCAGCACCTGCGCCGCATCCTTCATCCGGCCCATCTCACGGCTCATGGACTGCGCCAGATCGAGCAGCTCGATCAGCACCGCGCGATCCGCTTCCGAGACCTCCAGCCGACCGCGATGGACCGCCTTGGCGAGCACCAGTCCGGTGTCGCTAACATCCTTCGCCTGACGCCACGCGGCGCAAAATTCCGCGACCAGATCACGCGGCACATCGAGGAAACCGCACCGCCCGCGCAGCACCGCATTGAGCGCCTGCGACCGGTTGGCATAGCCCCGCGCGCGCCACTCCGCATCGAAGGCGTCCAGCTCGGAGCGGCTTGCCCGGAACGCCACCGTCTCACTTGGATCGCGCACCGCGATCCCCTCGCCCGCCTCCTCTTTCGCGAGCCGGTTCACATGGCGCGGAGAGATGCCGAACGCCGCCGCCAGGTCCTTCGCGCTTTCGCCCGCCGCAAAGCGCTGCGCGACTTCGATGCGATCTTCAAGCTTCAGGTTTTTCGCTGGCCTCGGCACGGGTCAGACCCCTCGGACAAAATGTGCAAACATTGGCCATATCCTGCCAACGTCTTCCTTCTCTCCTTCGCTTATACTTCAATACTTCACATTGCGCAATATTACGTTTTGCATGTCGTGTCTTTTTGCGGACATTGACCGCCGTCAAGACCCCGCGTTGCACAGCGACATGAAACGGGTCCCCCCCCTCATCGATGCAGGACAACCAGGCCGAAAAAGCTTCCGAAACTTGCGTTCAAGACGCAGGCGACGAAAGGCAGACCGAACGCTCGAGCCGGTCACGGATCGGGCACCAGGAACACGAAAACGGCCCGCGCGGGATGGCGCGGACCACACCCTCTGAAGGCGGTACGATGCTCCTAAGGGTCGACGTCAGACCCCTGCGGATTCGAAGACCCGCAGGGGTGTCTGGGTCAATGACCCAGCCCCTAGGAGCGCAGATCGTCGTAGCGGCTGCGGGCGATCAGCGCCTCGGTCTCGAGGCTGTCGAGGGTCTCTGGATGGGCGTCTTCATCAAAGGCGGCGAGGTAAGCATCGAAGGCCATGTCGGCTTGCAGTTCTGCGAGGTCGATGGATTGTTCGAGTGTCATGGTGTGATCCTTTCCGTTGATCGTCGTTGGACGGATCGTGAAAAAGACCGAGGGCATGAGAGCGGGCTGCACCCGGCACGGGGCGGAATGAAATGGAGCACGCCGGGGGCAGGTTTGTTGTGAGCGATGCTCCGCAGCGCTCAAGGCGCAAGCCGTCCAGAAACCTGACCCCGGCGTTGCCGACCGCTCGACCCCGGGCTAGCGATCCCTAAGGCCAACAGGTCGACGGAAAGGCGCGCGGCGGTGACACTGGCGTGAGACGTTGCCCCCGGGATGCATGACGGTGATCTGCGGTTTACACCCTCGCGGCACAGGGTGAGTTCGGCGCCCTTGGCGGCTTCGCCAAGACGACCCAGGCGCGGGTTGTTCGACCGACGGAAGGGGTGCGCTTGGCTCGCTCACTGGGCTCCCAGTTCTCCCTGCAGTCATTCGGTTCCGCCTCCACCGCGCGTGATCCACGCTGTCTCTGAACTGAAAGATCGAAGCCGCGTCCGCGACCTATCCGGTCTGACGACCCGCCTCTGCGTCCGCTTCCAAAATATGCCGCATCTTTCGGACACGGGTTTCGGAACCGAACCCCTGTCGCTTCTTGAAAGAAGAAAAAGCCAGACCGCCGGAGCGGTCTGGCCTTTGGCTTAGGCGGCGTCTTTGGGACCCCAGGGGATGACGGCCTGCAGGGACAGATCGTCCTGGTTCGCGGCCTTGCCGAGGTTCGCGTTGAAGCCGTGGTCGCGGATGGTCAGCGTGTAGTAATCGGCGCCGGTCTCCTTGTTCTGCTTCTTCCAAATGCCACCGCACTCGACTAGCTTGCCGCGCGGGGAGCGACCGAGGACGCGGTGCGTGGGGGCCATCGGGTTCGTGCTCGCGACGGGTTCGACCGTGATGTCGAGGTCGAAAGTCAGGGTCGAGATGGAGCCGACGCCCTTGGCGGTCTCAAAGTCGGTGCTGGTGAATTTGATGCAGTTCGTGGTCATTGCTCTTCTCCATGTTTGCGTTGCAATGATGGTCACCTTGCAGCTGGCCAAGGAACGGACACACCGAAGGCGAAGCGCAGCGGAGAGGGGCAGGCGCCGGTCTTTTTGCTCCGCGAGGAATGACCCGCAGGGTCAGGGGAAAAAGATCGGCGACAACCTTTGTGGACGGGACGACAGCTGCGACCAGCATGTCATGCAACTCAGACAAAGGGAGAAGTGTGGTGGCCGCGAAGGAAACTGGCTGAACAGCCGAAAGAGAGAAATGCCTGTGGTGGCGATATTTCTATCCTGTCGCTCCGAGCCGCATCCCGACCAGTCAGAGCTTTGCTGACCCTGCCTCACGGGCCGCGACGGCTGGTTTCCGTGGCAACGCGATGTGTGTTTTCTGGAAGAGCAGCATGGAGACCGTCGAAGCTTCGACAACCTGTCCGCATCACTCGGATTTCGAACGGACCCTCTACGGCGCCCCGATAATTTGCGACTTTACGCATCACGACCATCACCGGCCTGATGCCAGCTGCGGTCAATGCAATCCGGCGGTCGTCAAACTCCGTTTGCGACCATGATAGCGGGGCGGCACAGCATGTCCGGTAAAGCGAGGAACAACACCGGCCGAATCGCGAAGTACGAGATCACTGATGTCACGCGCCCGCCCCAGCGACCGTAACCGGAACGGCCGAGATGAAGCGTTGCCACGACCATGCGACGGCTGGCCGGGCTGGCTCCGGAGGAGACTGCACGGCCAGCAGCACGTTGCAGGGAGAGGCGGCGTTTCAGCTCGGGGGGGGGCGGCTGCGTGCAGCCGACCGAGAAAGGCGCGGGCCTGACCAAAGGGCAGGAGGGGACAAGATCATCAAATCCGGACGACTGTTGGACACAAAGTATCCGGAGCCTCTCCGCACCAAAAGATGGAAAGCTAGGACAACTCTCAACGAGAAAGACGCCGAACATTTCGTTCGCTCCACTGCAATTGGGTTGGGCCGTTATCTGGAGGTTGGCTTTCTAGCTGCTTGCGATAACCTTCAGCCGCATGGCGCGCGTTTCAAGGAGATAGGTCTCCACGCTGGCCAGTAGATGCAGTCCCTCCTCTGTGACAGCGGATCGCGACAGGCCAGGCTGAACGATGCGCACATCGAATTCGTAGCGATAGTCCTGCCAACTCGCTTTCAGCTTTTTGAGGAATGCGGCTGTTCCCTGTTCGAAGCGGGAAGTCTGGCCCTTCTCGAGCCGTATCTTTTCCCGCTTCAACATATGTATGAGCATTCTGTTGGGTCGATCACGCCAGCGTGCGGATTTCTGCGCTTGCCCGCAAACTTCATAGAGATCCTTCACCCGCGCGCCGGGCGTGTCGGAACTGGAGTATTTGCAATGGTGAAGCGTCACCTGGACGAGACCTTCAGTCACTCGAAGGGTGACGACGTCCGCGATCTCTCCTGCCCCATCATCGTCGAAGATGATGTCAAAGGCGTCGCCCTCTGCGAGCAATGTCTCGATTACGCGCCGTTGCACTGAGTCAGTCCGCTTTTCAGGACCCTGCGCCTCGGCACGTATATTGGTCTCCGACCAATCCCAAGCCTCGATCCGATCAGCGGAATACGGTTCCACCACGACGCCTTCAGGCAGAGCATAAAGGTGACTGTAGATCAGCAGTGAACCATCCCCAAAGTCGATCTGTGGGGAATCCTCGCCGAAGGATTCCGAGAGCGACTTCGTCTTGCCGCTGACCTTGACGGTTGTTTTCGGCCCAGAGCGCTGCGGATAGCTGGCACCCCCTTCAGCAAAAACGATTTCGAATTCGGTGATGTGGTTATCGCTGCGCACCGTGAAGCGCAATGGACCCGTGCGTTCATGATCCAGCAGCTCGATGTCGCATTCAGCGAAGGCTACGGGTTTGTCGCCGAAACTGATTTCGATCCGGTCCTCGATTTGCGTCAACAGCGATTCCGGCCAGTGGATCGCGACCGGAGGCACCTGCGGGCGTTCGCTGATCTGGCGAGGTCGCATCGCACTCTTGAAGACGCCATCGGTGGTGATCCCTGGATCTTTGACGGCTTTGCCGATATCCGCGCACCAATCAACCCAATCAGTCAGATCGCGAACCCGCGAAATCGACCAGAACTTGCCTTTGGCCGAACAGCCACGAGAGGCGGGAACACCGTCAAGGAAACCGGTTGCGAACACGTTGTTCTTGATGCGCGACTGGGACTTCGCAGTGTCGAGTCCGTCGGCGACATCGACACCCATATACATGGAGTAGCGGACACCGCGTCCCTGATGGTGCGTCAGGCCAAGATTGCGCAGGATCAGGCGATTGAACCCATGCAGGCTGCGGAAGACCTCCTCACCCTCGACCCGGCGCGCTGCCTCACCGCAGACCGCCTTGGCCAATCGGTCATACGGTCCCTTGATCGAGCTGCTGATATATAGGAGCTGACTATCGGGATCCCAATGCATCATGTGCAGGTCCCAGGTGACATTGGTCGCGTGCTGGGCCGTGGTCCAGCCGGCCTGCTCTTCGGAGCGGGTGACGAAGATGGCGACACGCTGGTGTGGGTTGACCTTCATGCCGAGATAAACGCCGGGACTATATAAGTCCTCGGCCCGCAAAGGCTCCCAACCGTCGCAGTTGGTGCGATAGACGACGGCGTTCATCTTCGGTTCGAGCGTCTGCAGGGGAATGTCGCTCAAGTCGCCGACAAAGCCCTTGAACATCTCGGCACGGCGGACTTGTCGGTCGATCTTCGCGGTGCTGAGTGCCTCGACCAGCGCATTCCAGTCCGCATCCTCGGCATAGAGCTTGGCCAGCGAACGATCAATGTCGTCAATGCCGGTGTTGGCGATGACGGTGGCGTCGCCGAGGCGTGGATCCTGGCGGGTGAAGCGGCCGACAAACTGGATGGTAACGGCGATGCTCTTGTGCGGGTCGTGCAGGGCGGCGATCTTCAGTTCCGGCAGATCGAAACCTTCGCCGAGCATGTCCACGCAGACAATGATCCGGCTCTCGAAGCGCCGTAGAGCGGCAAGGTTTGCACGGCGTTCACGGATCGACTGCTGGCTATGGACGATGACCGGACGAAGTTCTGGGTACATCTCGCTGTAAAGCTGGTGGAGGGCTCTGGCGCGGTCGATAGTTTGGCAACGCGCCATGGCGAGATGGTTGAGGCCGACGTCAAGATCACCCTGGAGGACTTCGCCGAGCTTTCCCGCGATCGCGAGATCGGCGTCTGCCTGATCGAGCCCGAAGACAGCCTCGAAGCGAATCGGCTTGAAATAGCCTTCGGCCTGCGCCTTCTTGAGCGGATAGGTGTAGATGAACTCGCCGTCGACGCGTCGGCCGTCCTCACGGAATGGTGTGGCTGTGAACTGGACGATCGGGAGCGGTGGCTCACGGTCGGCGAAGAGGCCCCGAAAGCGCGCCCATGTCGGGGCGCCGATGTGATGAGCCTCGTCGATAAACAGCGCCGAGGCGCGTGCCGCCATCCGCTCCTGGACCGCCGCTTCGGCGCGACCGGCGATCTGCATCGTTGTGACGATGACATTGGCACTGTCGAAGATCTCATCCACGTCGGCTAGCCTCGTCGGAATGTGCGAAAGGCGCATCACCACTGGAAATGCTGCCTTGTCTTCCAGGCATTGCTGTTGCCTCAGCACGCCGAAGGTCTCGAACTTGCCCGCGATCTGCTCTCGAAGAGCGTCCGTCGGCACTACGACCAGTAGCCTCTCGAAGCGCTGGTGGACGTTGAGCGCGAGCATGGTTTCCGTCTTGCCGGTGCCCGTCGGCATGACGATGGTGGCCGGATCGATCGATCGCGTCGCATGGGCCAAAGCCGCGTGCAGTGCGCCGATTTGAGGACGTCGCAAACCGGGCTGGGCTGGCCGCTCGTTTTCGGCTGCTCGTCCCTCGCGGAGATGAAAGGCGCCCGACCAAGATGCCGAAACCGTTGCCAGCCGTTCGACCCGCGCTTGGCGACTCAACGTGTCGATGCGGATTGGCAACGGGGCCATCCACCGGCCTTCGCCGGCGTCGAGTGCTTCTACGATCTGCGCCGGCTCACTCGCGCCGGGGACCAGAAGAATGAGCTCCGCCTCCAGCGACGTAGCGGTCTTCGCGTTGATGATCTTCAGTGTCTCGCCAGACGGCAGCGTGGTTTCATGACCAGTCACACGGCGGATTGAAAAGGGACGCAGACGGCACCGTACACGCTGCGGCGGAGCCGCCAATTGGCGTATAGGGCTTCCCAGCGCCTTGCCCTCTATCGCAAACCGAGCAGGCAGCAGCAGTTCGACTTCGGGATTGAAGAGATCATCTTGGACGGGCTCGATGCGCTTGCGGGAGGCCATGGTCGCTTCCTCGGCTATGCCGCAATCGTCTGGGGAGAAGGCGGGACGGTGATCACCGTCCCGTTCGTCATCAGAACGATCAGGCCCCGTTCGGCGCCGGTCATATCGAGATAGGCACGCACCTGAGCCCGATAGTGATCAAGCGTCTCCTGGGCGGGATTCACGTCGCTCTTCCAGTCGATCACGACGGCTGGCCGACCTTCCGGATTAACCGTAATCGCGTCCGCGATGCCCGCCGTCGCAACCAGTTCGGCCTCCTCTTGCTGAAAGGCATAGACCGGAAACTCAGCGAGCAATGAGGGACGCAATGCCGCCACCTCCGACAAGGCCAGCGTTCGCGTCACGCAACCGGCCAGTTCCTCAGGCGAAAGCCCGTCCGCCGGATCGGAGGAAGGCTCCTTGCCGAGCGCAGAGATGAGGTCGCCAGCACGCGCGGTGAGCGCCTCGTCGGCCTCGTTGCATTCCCCTGTCAGGACTTCTTCCATGAGCTTGTGAAGGATCAAGCCACGCTCGCGTCCGCCCTGGATGGAGGCCGGCGCTTCGGCGTCTGGCGCCGGAGCATCAGCCGAACCGGCCCAGATGTCGGGTTCTTCTTTCTGAAGCACCGAACCGGTCGCCGTCTCGTCGCGGCTCGGCGCAAGCCAGGTCAGGTGCATCTGCCTTTCGGCAATCGCACCGGCCTCCGCGGCGAAACTCTCGCGTGTCTGACCGTTGGTGGTATCGCCGGTCACCGAGATCGGGTCGAGCGGCAGATGCGACACGTCAAGGTGAGGGAGATCTGTCAGGGACAGGTCCACCAGGCCGATCCAGGCTGATTTCGAAGGCGTTACGTCGAGCCGCGGCAAGACCAAGAGTTCCCGGGCGCGGGTTGCTGCGACATACCAGAGCCGGACCCGCTCGCAGTCCAGTTCATCCTTCTCTGCCTGCCGCGCCGCGTCATAGCCGGACGGAGGGACACCCAGAACCGGGCAGTAGAAGGTATCAGTCTGGCGATCGGTCACAGCGCTGTCGGGCGCCATTACCCCCGTCATAGTGTTGATGGGGATGACGACCGGCCATTCAAGACCTTTCGCGGCATGCATCGTGTAGAGGGCGACGGCTTCTTCCTGCGCATCGGGCCGGCCTTCCACCTCGCGGGCCTCATCCGCCCATGCCGCCGTCATTGCCTCGGAAAAGGCCCGCAGACCCCGTACCGCATAGCTGACGGCGAGGCTGAGATAGAGATCGACATTGGCAAGTGCTCGTTCTGCCTGACCGCGATGCCGCTCCAGAA
The DNA here is from genome assembly GCF_019966545.1 of Heliomarina baculiformis. Classification (GTDB taxonomy): domain Bacteria; phylum Pseudomonadota; class Alphaproteobacteria; order Rhodobacterales; family Rhodobacteraceae; genus Heliomarina; species Heliomarina baculiformis. The sequence goes on from NZ_JAIMIC010000016.1 coordinate 48,259, forward strand.
GAACCGGGCGTACCCGAAGGACGTCGACGGCCTGCGAAAGAAGATCGTGTGGTGTCGTGCTTTTGGCGCGTTTCTGGAGCCCTTGCAGCCGCTCGATCACATCGCGCGCCAGCGGATGCACTATTGCCGCGGGGTCGACGCCGAGGTCGAGCCGTGGGATCCGGACGGGTTCTTCTTCCGAACGCGGAAGCGCCCAGACGATGTCCAGGAGCTCCTCTTCGCTGAGCCCGACAAGCGGGCCGCGCAGCAATGCGCCGAGCGCCAGCGTATCACGACGATCGGCGAGAACTCGCGTGATCGCGATAAGGTCCTGCACTTCCTGCCGGCGAAACAGACCTTTGCCGGCCTGGGTTGCGACCGGGATGCCCCGGAGCTCAAGGGCTTCTTCATAGCGCCAGAGTTCCGCGCCGGTCGGGGCGAGCAAGGCGATGTCGCCTGGCTGGCAGGGGCGTTGTGCACCGGCTTTGCGATCCTGGACCGGACGGCTGCCGATCAACCGTGCGCATAGTTCAGCCACCGCTTCGGCTTCGGCGTCGCGTCGTTGCTCGGCACTGGCCTTGCCGTTCTCGTCGGCGACCGCGATATCGATCGCCGCGACGCAGACGCCGTCTTCCGGATCGTCGTGGAAGGGATCAAGCGCTGTGAAGCCGGGCTGGCCATCAGCCGACAGGACAGTCTCGAACCGTTCGTTGACGAAGGTGAGGATCGAGGCACAGGAACGGAAATTGGTCGAGATCGAGACGAGGCCGTCCGCGTCCTGTGTCGAGAAGGCCGTGCGGGCCTGGACGTAAGCGCCGACATCCGCGCCGCGGAAGCGATAGATTGCCTGCTTGGGGTCGCCAACCAAGAAGAGTGCGCCCGGCCGAATCCGGAAACGCGTCCAGTCCTGCGGATCGTCACCGGGATCACCGCATAGACGCCAGAAGATTTCGGCCTGGAGCGGGTCGGTGTCCTGAAACTCGTCGACCAAGACCTTTGAATACCTCTGGCCGAGCGCCTGTCGCACAGTTTCATGGTCGCGCAACAGGTCGCGCGCGGCGTAGATGAGATCGTCAAAATCGAGCTGGGCGCTGGCGCGCTTGTGCTCACGATAGCGCGCAAGGATTGTGCGTGCTTCGTCGATCAATGTCGTGAGGACCTGGCCGGAAACCGCCTGGAGTAGTGCGGCCCACGCGGCACAGCACGCTTCGTACAAACCGCTGGCCGTATCGTTCAGCCTGTCGCCGTCTGCCTTGGACAGCCCTGCCTGCTTTGCCGCTGCCGCCCATTTGCCCTTCTTGCGGTAGGCGAAAAAGCTGCCCGTCCCGGTCGTAAGGTCGGGATGCGGACGTGCAACCAGCAACCCGACGAGCCCGGCGGGCGTGGAACCATCTGTAACCGATGGAAGGGCAGCCGCCATTTCAGAAAAGCGCACGGCGAAGACCTCCGTTTCCGGCTCATCAACGCCGGCGCCTTGCACAAAGGCCGAAAGTTCGTCGGCCGCCTGCTGGAAGGCTTGCAGGTGACCTGCAAAGGGCATCGCCTGCGGTGCGACCAGTTTCCTCGACCGCCGGAGGGCTTCGGCGATCTTGTGCATCAGAGCGACGGTCTCTCCCGGGTTATGCAGCACCATCTCGGCGAGGACGCCGCCCTGATCGCCAGACAATCGCTCGCGCAGCCAGCCTTCAACGATTTCGAGGAAGTTGAGATCGGCCTGGTTGCGGTCGATGACCGCTGCGCCCGGATCGATATCCGCTTCCGCCGGGTAGGGCTTGATCAATCGCTGGCAGAAGCCGTGGATGGTCGAGCAGGTGATTTCGTCGATCGCCGTGCTGGCCGACATCAGATTCTCGCGCTGTGCCGCAGACAGTCCCTCCGGCAAGCCGGCGCGGAGCTCCGGTGCGATATGGCCGGCGGCGAGATCTTCGACGAAATCCCGAACCCGCAGGAGGAGCTCGCTGGCCGCCAGTTCGGTAAACGTGACTGCCGCGATGGAACTTGGCGCGACACCCTGCGCCAGCATGACAGCGATCCTGCCGGCCATCACGGCGGTCTTGCCCGATCCCGCGCCGGCCTCAACCAGAATGGATCGGTCATGACGGCTGATCGCGTCATGCCGGGCGCCATCATCATTCAGAACTTTCACGCTGCTCATCATTCCGCCTCCCAGATCGGCGCGACCTCACTGAGCCGCTCGGTCGAGGCGGCTTGTTTGCGTTTGCAGTAGGTGGCGCCTGCGTTTGCCGGCAGGGCAAAAGCGAGATCGTCGTAGTCGCCTCCGGTATCCGGCCCGGGCAGTGCCGCGCCGCTGGCCAATGCGGTTCTCGCCGCCCGCAGATATGCCTTGATCTCCGCCAGGACGACGTCCGGCTCGTCGAGCTGGAGATCGAGCGGTTCACGCGGATAGAGCAGCGAGGCGCTGATCGCGATGTGATCGCCCAGGAGCGCCTTGACGGCGAAGGCATAAAGGCAACGCTGAAGCTCGCGGCCACCGTTCACACGGATGTCGCCTTTGGGCGGCTTGCCGGTCTTGTAGTCGCGCACGAGTGCCCGGCTGCCGTCATCAGCGATGTCGAGCCGGTCGATATAGCCGGCAATGTGAAATCCGGTGTCGGGGATGATCACCGGCACACTGGCGTCCCAGGGCAATGCCGCCTCCGACTTGGGCTCGGACCCGCCGAACGGGATCTCGCCAAAGGATCGGCTGCCCGGCAAATGATCATTGCCATAGGCAAGCGCCTGTCCGGCAAGAGCGCGCGCATCCCCGAGCGTGCGGCCCCAGATAACAGCGGGTGGAACGGGCCGCTCGCTTTCCCACTCGGCCGCCACCGCACCAGCGGCTTGGTCCACCGCAGCCTGAATGGCAGCCACGTCGGCCGACGCCAAGCCGCCCGTCGCTTCGAGGTTTCGCAGGGCGCGGTCGAGCACCAGATGGATGAGGTCGCCGGTTTGCAGGGCGTCAAGCACGAGCGGCTCGGCACTGCTTTGCGGGGATTTCCAACCGAGAGCATAGCGCCAGAGGAAATTGAGGGGGCTGCGCAGCAGTGTTTTGAGCGAGCTCGCCGACTGAGTCCGCTCGAGGATCGCGAGAACCAAAGGATGATCGGACCTGACCAGGCCATCATGAGCTGTCACATCGGCCATGCGCCAATCGCGCCAGCAGGAACGCGCACTCAATGCCTGGGAATCGGCGGCGAATTCCTGCGGCCGCGCCATCAGCCGGTCGGTTTCACTGAAGGCATGGGCGGGAACGGCGTTGCGCCGCAGATAGGCTTCCTCGTCATAGGTGGCGAGCAGGGGGCTGCGACCCAGCAGCCGACCGTCGCTGTCGCGTCGGGCGCGGGAGAGGACGACGTCGCTGCCCGTAGTGGCGAGGATCGTATCAAAGTCACGGCGATCTGCCAGATTGACGGGAAGCGGGTCGAGCTCGCCCGTTGGAATAATGTGGTCCGGGATCAGCCGATCTTCGGCGATCCCGCGTGGCCAGCGGGAGGAATTGAGACCGATCAGCCGAGCGAAGCGTCGCGGCGACGCGGCGAGCGCGCTGGCCGGCATCCAGGCCACGGAGACGGAGGCCTCGAGCCCGTCATCCTGTTTCAGTGTTTCCAGCGTGCTGTCGATCGCGCCGGCGGGCCCTGCCAGAAGGGCTTTGCGCCAGATGGACAATGCCCGGCCCTTGAGGAAGGCTTCGCCGATTTCCTGTGCCGCGTCCGGTCCCTTTGCCAGCAGATCGACCGCAGCACGCAGCACCGGGGCGTGATCCATGCCGTCGGGCCAGTCGTCTGGCGCGAGGCGCGCCAGCAGTTGGTTCCAGGCGGACGGTGTTGACAAGGGTGCATCGCTTGGAAGGACGCGCATCCAGCCATCGGGAAGGGAAGCCATAGGTGCAGAATCGCCGCACAGGGCGGCGAGACGGCGCAAGCGCGACTGCGAAAGGCCGCGCACGATGATGTCGGCGAGTGCCGCTGCCGCTTGTCCGTCACGTGTGGTGACGGCCGGGACGCCATGAACGAAATGCAGATCGATATTGGCATCGGCGCGCAGCGCGAGAAAGTGATCGTCGTAGTCGGCCGGCGACGCGGTGGCGATGGCAATGTCGGCGGGCGGTACGCCCGACGCGAGCAGCGACCGGACCCAACGCAGTGTCTCGACTGCCTCATGGTAAGCGGTCGCGGCACTGACGGATCGAATGGTCGGCGCCTCAGCATCGCCTCGAGCGACAGGAACGCCGCTTTCCTTGAGCCAGGCCGGGACAGGGCGGGGACCTGACGTCCATTGCATGGGGGTGTGCTCGGCGAGCGCCTTCAGTAGAGGCCGCCAGCAGGGAGACAGTTCGGTCAGTCCGGCGATTTCCATCGAGCCGAATATGGCGGGCGCATGGGTGATCCGGCTGATGGCTGCGGCGACAACATCGACCGGCCGCATCATTCCGCCCGGAAGTTCGGCAAGGACAGCGGCCTCCAGGCGAGCGATGGCTTCAAGCCTTGGATGATCACCTAAACGGGAAGCGAGATCGATACCGGCCCGCCACGCTTTGTGCAATGTGTCGGCGGCCGCACCGATCATGCCCGGCAGCATCTTGATATCTTCCAATTCGCCCATCGGTGTTTCAGGGAGGACCGTCTGGATCGCCGCGCGCAGGCTTTCTTCGTCGATTGCGCGGGCGAAACCGCCCGCGAGCCGTACCGCGGCTTGTTCGAATGACATGATCTGGAGGCCATGTTGACCGCTGCGGGCTGCCACAAGGCGGGCCTCGCGCATTGCGTGTCGTCCATAGACAATAAGCGTGGACCGGCACGTCATGGACATCTTCAAGTTCCTTTTCGAAGAATAGCTTTGACCAAATCGGGAAGTGCTTGTGTCGAAAGCTTTGAGGATTCAGCGTCCCGAACCAAAAGTTCGATAGTAAGAAATTGATGGAACTTCTCTGATATCAGATTGCCAGCGCCTGCGAAAAAATCGATGGGTGCGCCAGATCGAATATCGTCCAGCGCCGATCGAAGATCGGGCGTTTCGTCCCCGGCCTCCACCAGCAGGAACCCGTCATGCTGCTCGACTGAAAACCCCTCACTTCTCAGTGCTAGCGCGAGGGTTGATGTCTTCACAGTACCGACCCGCGTCGCAATGACTGATGTATGCTCGCCAATGGTGTGTAGGTTATTGGCCCTAAACCCCAGCTGTTCATAGTGAGCACGCGCTTCCTCGAGCATCATCAAAGAGACTGTATCCATGTAAGCTGGGCTGGAATCCCCCTCGAGCACGGCGAACATTCGGTCGATCACTTTGTCATGAATGTCCCCCGCATCGCCGCCGAAGACGGGCGGCACACCAGCCTTCGCGGGTTTGACGACGATGACCTTTTCACGATCATGGATTTCTTGAACAACCCAACGTCGCCCAGAGAATATTAATAGCATCCCAGGGGCAAGAACATTATCGATCGGCAGGGTTCCAAGGTCCCGCCCCTCTGCGACCAACCGGAATTCCTCAGGCGTCTGAAACACCGCATAGAAGCTGTAATGCTCAACCAGTTTTTCGCCCGCGGGTCCCAAAAGCAACAGCCCGCTGCCGACCTGTTCGATCAAGCCGGTTTCTGGGTGGCCGATTGCACGCAACACATCTGCGAAGACTTCGGTTGTGACCTTCCGAAAGGGGCCTTCGCGGCAGAGCACATTGTAGACCACGCTTGCAGACGCACCGCCGCGCTGCGCTATGACTGACAGTATCTGGTGGACGAGCGTCGAGAGATGAAGCGCCTGAGGTTTTGGAGGTTCGCACCAGCCTTCCAGCAGCAAGTCTATCATCGCGATGGACCTGATCAGGCCGAGGCGAAGACGATCCACGAAACTGCTCTCCGGCGTCAACTTGGCTTCGACAGCATACTGCCTGAGAATGGCCGGCTGTCCTTCACGCCGGCCTGATCGGCCAAGCCGTTGTCGCAACGCGGCGACGCTGAATGGCGCACCGATTTGAGCCACGCAGGTCACGTCACCGATGTCGATTCCAAGCTCGAGCGTCGACGTGCAAACGGCGGTCGTCGGTTTCGCAGGGTCCTTCAAGCGCCGCTCAACGAAGTCACGGTGTTCTCGGGAGAGGCTCGCGTGGTGGGGATAGAATTCCTGTGGCAGGTGCTCCCGTTCGCAAAGCTCCCGCAACCGATCTGCGTAAATCTCGACCCGTTGGCGCGCTCCGGCGAAGACCAGGTTGTCGCTGCCTCGAAGGTGTTTGAAAAGATGTGCTGCGATCGCGTCCGTTGCGGATGGGCTGTTTTCATCTTCATCGCCGGAAAGGTAACCGCGAAGCTGAAGCTTCAATTCAGCCTCGCCGCCATCTGCTTCGATCAGCTGGACAGCGTTTGCGGCGTCAGGGCGAAGATAGGCCTTAGCGAGGTCCATGTCGCCTAGCGTAGCTGACAGACCTATCCGACGGATTGGGCGCTTTATCGCGAGCTCGAGCCGTGTGAGCAGTGAACGAAGCTGGACACCGCGTTCGCTGTCCAGAACTGTGTGCAGCTCGTCGATCACGACCGCCCGTGTCGCCCCAAACAGGCGGGCAATTTCCAAACCGCGACGAATGAAAAGCGCCTCAAGGGACTCTGGGGTTATCAGAAGGATCCCTTTTGGCGATTTCAACGCGCGCGTCTTGATGGATTGCGAGACATCTCCGTGCCAGGGAACAACCGGAAGCTCTGCTTCCTGGCAGATGCCCTCCAGCCGCATGGCCTGGTCCGTGATCAGGGCTTTCAGCGGACCGATGTAGAGCAGGTCGAAGCCGGTGCCGCCCGAAGGCTTGTCAAGCACCTGTGAAATCAACGGCAGGAACGCCGCCTCGGTCTTTCCGCCCGCCGTGGACGCCGCAACGATCAAATCGGCATTGGTTTCGCAGATCGTCCGGATGGATCGCGCCTGGATGTCGCGAAGTTCGCGCCATCCTTTCTGGCGTATCCATTTCTGCACAGGCCTCGCCAGTTTGTCGAACGCACTGCTCATCGGCGTCAGAGCTTGAAGCTGATCAGGTCATCGTAACCGGGGTCTTGGGCGCCAGTCGACTCGTCTACCTCGGTCATGTCTTCGCCGAGGTCTTCGGAGACCTCGATCTTTTCGATCAGATCGCTCCACTCGACACCGGGGTTTTGCCCAAGCACGGAAAGCAGGTTCACGAATGTCGTCACCGTATTACGCGGGGTGCGGAAGTAAGCTTCCCCGATCCGGTCCGAGCAATGCGCCATAAAGGCCTCGAGCGCGGCGTCCGGCAGAGCACCGGCATCGTCCTGCATGATCCTCCGGACATTGGCCAGAAGAACGAAGAGATCTTCAGGGGTCAGGCTGGCCAACCGGACAACGGGTCCTGAAAGGTCGACCAATCCGTCTCGCGCGAAGGTGTTCTCGGCCAAACGCGATTGAAGGGCTTCGTAACTGTATAACCCACGACGGGTGTTCATGAGAAACTCCGGGGTCCCGCCCATGAGAAATCCGAGGTTCTCGGCACTGCCCTGCAGCACATCATTCAGGATCCGGAGAATCTGTTCGTAGTTTGCATTGCGGGCCTGCGACGATGTGAGCTTGTAGAGGTTCACCATCTCGTCGAGGCCGACCAGCAATCCTTTATATCCGGCCTCGCACACAAATGCCGACATTAGCTTCAGATGGTCATAGACACTGGCATCATCGATGATCGTTCGCACTCCAAGCGCCTTGCGCGCGTCGGTGCGTGTCGCGAATTCACCGCGCAGCCACCTCAGGGCCGCGGATTTCAACTCGTCGTCGCCGGTCTCATGGCCTTCCCAATATCGACGGATGACTTCAGCGAACTCAAACCCCCCAGTAAGTTCTTCGAAGTGGCCAAGGCGTTCACGGATGACAGACCCTGTTGGCAAATCTCGTTCTTCAGCGTCTCTGTGAGCCTGGCTGACAAAACGCTCCACCACACTGGCCAATGCCCCACCATCGGGCTTTGTCCGCGTCGAGAGGTTTCGGGCCATCTCGGCATACAGCCCCCGAGCTTGTCCGCCGGTCGCGTGAATGCGCCGATCCGGCGCCAGATCGGCGAACATCACGACCAGGCCTTTCTCCAGAGCCACGAGGCGGATCAGGTTCATGAAGAACGTCTTGCCCGATCCGTATTCCCCGATGATGAACCGGATCGCCGATCCGCCATCGGATATCCGGTCCATGTCCTTGACGAGCTCTTCAATCTCTCGGACGCGGCCAACCTGAATATGGCGCAAACCGAGTTTGGGCACGACCCCGGCCCGAAGCGCCTGTACGATTGCATCGCGTTCACGTGGTTTCAACTTAGACATCCCTGCCCTCCGCACTCATCTTTTCTTTTACCGCCTCCGCAATTTCCAGAGACACGTCATATCCATCATACTCGTCGAGCAGTGCTTCGTTGTAGGTCTCAAAAGCCCATTCATTCACGACTTCCAAAGCCCCGGATGCCATCAACCCATGCGAGGCGCAGATCGTCTCGAACTCGGTTTCAGACCAATGCTCTCGAGTGACCAGTTCGAGGACAAGGGCGCCGTGTTTCGGGTCAAGCCCTACCAGCTGGCTTTGGCTGGCAGGCGCGGAGGCACCACTTTCTTCCTCTTCGACATCGAAAATCTGACCGAGGACGGACGACACGCGCTCTGTGTCCGAACGAATTGCTGCGATCCGTGAAGCGTCGAGTTTCGGTCCGCTGGCTTTTTCGAGCGCGGGTATCGCTTCGCCCGGGCGACCCGGTTGCGACGCGCGAACAGTGCGTGGACCATCCGCAACTTCGCCAGCATGCAGGTCGGCGTAGGCAAGCGCAGGATCAAGTCCCAAAGCCTTGTAGATTTTCTCGATGCTTGCTACTTCGTCGGAGTGAATAATGCCATCGGCATGTGCTGCACCGACCAGCGCTGCCCGCATAGCGGCTTGGCTGTCTTGGCCCACCTCCTTCAGTTTGCGCCGCAGAAGCGTCATGTCCGGTGGCACGGCCAGGAACCATTCAAGGTTTGCACGCAGCCTGCGGCGTTCCTGATCGCTGAGGGCTGCGGCAGAAACCTGATCTTCCAACGCCCTGCGTTCAGGCTCCGCGATGCGACCATCCGCATGGGCGACGAACGACCCAAGTGCCAATTCGATCAAGGCGCTTCGATAGCTGTCGGAAACGTCCTCCAGTCTTTCGACGGGTTCGCCCAGACGAAACAGCACAACAGGCTCTTCCGCCTTGGGCGACCGGAGCGCAAACCGAGGGTCGGGCGCCAGACCGAAACCGAGGCGCGCGAGCGCGTCGGCGGCTCCTGTCATTTGCCGTTTTCCGATCTTCTCGTTCCTTTCTCCCTCCAGTCGTCCGATCACCTCCTCAAGCGGCACCAATCCCCCGCGATCGACGATATCGCTTGCCCAAGATTTCAAGCGGTCCATTTCCTCTGATGGGAAAGCATCCCAAAGTTCAGAGGGCAGCAAGGCATGCGCTTCCACACTTCCGCGGCCATCAGGGTTTCGGCCCAGGAAGCGACTGAGCTTGTCGAGGTCGTTCATCACCTCGTCAGCCAGCTCTTGCGCAATCTCGACCGGCTTGCGCAAGCCGGAGATGTCGGGCACAGGTTTGCCATCCACGGTCGGATTGACTGACCCCTGAAACTCGCTGGAGGCGGCGCGATAGGATGCCGTGAGTAATTTCCGGGGTTTTGTCACTTTGAGCCCATCAGGAAAACGCCGATCAAACCGCATACGGAAAAGAGCGACGAACTCGTCACGGCACCGCGTCGCGGGAGTTCTCAGATTTGTCTCCGGATGGCAGATGAACCAACTCAGCAACCAGTCAGCCGTCAGGTTCTCGCCTTTGTCGATCCGAGCTCCGATTGCGTATTTGAGTGAGAACGGAAGTTCCCAGCCCTGCTTCTCGAAAATCGGTTCGATAGCGTCGAGGTCGGTTTCGGTAAGCATCGCAATGTCGAGGAACTCACCCAAATAGCGCCTGACAGAGTGGTTGTCAGGGTAAAGTGACTGCAGCCGCCGAACTTCCTGGACGATATCCTTTGCATCTTCGTTCGACTGATCGACGAAGAAGCGACGTTCCAACCCATAAAAATACAGGAACATGTAGCCAGGGTTATACGAGGCGTCGTTTCGCCCGCTGGCCAACCAGTCGAGGTAGGTCGCCCGGCACTGAGGTGAGATATCCGAGTACCCCGGCCAGTAGGGCATACCTTCACCAGCTTTGTCGGCTCCAGAGCGCGCGACAGACAGGGATGGATCGATATAGGCTCGGCACTTGTCACGATACCCGTAGGCGTTCAGCAAGGGAGGCGTGCCGACATAGACCATCCCGCCGATATTGCGGCCAGCCACGCTAGCTGTTTCATTAGACGGGACCCACCCGCTTTTCGATGATCGGGCCGATGCGCTCGGTGCCACTCGCGAGGGCAGGTTTCGTTCAGCGGCCGCTGCAAGAGCCGGCGCCGCAGACTTTCCAGCCCGAACGATTTCAGCGTAGTCTTGCTTTGGTGGGGAATAGGCCTGAACGGCAGCCGGCGCTTTGGACGCAATGGCTTCGCGAGTTCGTTCGCGCTCCCGCTCGACACGTTTGTCGTAGGCTCTTGGTCGGGCTACCGGCTCAGATTGAGATGTTCGGGTTTCTGAGCTTCCCTCAGCTTGCGCCTTTGCAGCGACTTTCCGCGATCTCCGTGTTTCTTGCCACCAGACCAGAATGACGGGAACACCAAATGCAAACAACATCTGGCCGCCAATCGGCCAAGCCTGAAGCATTGTGGTCACCACGACCATGCATAAGAAAAAATATAGGACGAGAAAGAATGTAATTCGGAAAAACTTGATTATTGAAGACATTATCGGAACCCTCTCCGAACCACACTATTTTGCACAGCCATCTTTGCAACGACTAACGTCATGGTTGAAGCACTTCCCATGCTTTATGCTTGATTGGGCCGATGGCCACATACATCTGTTCGCACCGTTGAGGGCACACCCCTGCCCCAGCGACTGTTACCGAATGGCCGAGATGAAGCGTCGCTACGACCATGCGACGGCTGGTCGGGCTGGCTCCGGAGGAGACTGCACGGCCAGCGCCACGTCGCAGGGCGAGGCGGCGTTTCAGCTCGGGGAGGGCGGCTGCAGGCAGCCGGCCGAGTAGGGCGCGGTCCTGGCCAAAGGGCAGGAGGGGCCAAAATCATGAAAACCTAAACGTTGCAGATCACAAAGACCAAAGCACCGTTCGAAAAGCCCCGCTTTCCGCGACAGAGGCGGGATCCACAGGACATCCGGTTTGACGTGTTTCGTTGTAAGCCTCCGGGGGCGGCCGTCTGAACTTGTGTTCGCTCCGATGGTAAGTCCGCCCTTATGTCCGACTTTATCAAC
>NZ_JAIMIC010000017.1 GCF_019966545.1 Heliomarina baculiformis
CTGATGCACCGCATGATGATGCGCAGTATCGCGCGGTCGGACTGAGCCGGAGCTGCGGTGTCAAGAAGAGGGGGCGCTGCCCCCGCCGCCCTGACGGGCGACTCCCCCGGGATATTTTTGACCCAAAGAAGGGCGTGGGATTTTCCTGCTTCTTTGGGTTTTAAAATATCCCCGCCGGAGGCTCCCGAAGCCGCATCAGTCGGTACGGGTGATTATCAGGCTCTGACAGGGAGGTTCAGCCCTATCTGACCAGCCATTCGCTGACATCCTCCGTTATGGTTTCCATGTGGATCCAGCGCTGACCGGTCGGCTGGCCGTTTTTCAGGCGCAGTTTTCCCAGCAGGCCGACCATCGCCCATTCGGGGCGGGCGGCACGGGGCAGGTAAGACGCTTGGGCATCGTATTCAGGCGCAAGCTGCCGCTGTCCGGCCGCATCCTGGAGATAGCTGCCGAAAACATCGCGCTGATACTTGCCCTTCCACCGACCGATATCGCCATCGCCCACGACGGAAGGGTTGCCGGAAATCACGCCGATCGGGTCTTCGCCCGGCAGGGCGGGGCGGATCTTGCCGCCCTCCAGAACCACCGAGAGGCCACGGCGGTCTTCACTCGCGGGGTTGCCATCCGCCCATTCGAACCATTCCGCGTAATCCGCGCCGCCACCGCTCCATGCACCGTCACAGGCGGCGTTGCCGTCGCCGCCAAGGCGGAATGCCAGATCGCCCATGTCACCGGAATGGCCTTCGAAAAAGGCGAAATCCGCATGGGCGGCGCGATGGGCATTGGCCGTAATGATCGCCTTGTCATAGCTGGCGTTACCGGCTTCGGCATGAAAGACCGAGCGGGCGGAACCGCCGGTCTCGACACGGGTGGCCCCGGCCACGTCGAGGGCCGTGTCGGGAGAATTCGTCCAGATCCCGATATTGCCGCTGGCCGGATCGACCACCAGCGCATCGCTCCAGGCGGCCCCGTCCGGCGAAGTCTTGATCGAGAACCCGGTATTGCCCGCCAGCCCCATTTCCGCATGGCCCGTGTAATTGGACTGGAACAGCAGCGAGGCGGTATCGCCCGTATCCGCCTTGTTGATCTTGAGCTGGTGACCGGCCCCGTCATGGCTGAACAGGCTGGCCTCGGCGGAGATCGCCAGCCGGTTCACCGCATCCGCATCGGTCCGGATCCCGAGCTTGTTCAGCCGGTCGGGGTTCGAGGCCGGGAGCACCCAGGTGCTGCCGTCCCAGATCCGCAGTTCTTCCTTTGCCATGTCCCAGCCATGCCAGCCCGGTTGCGGCGCAAGAAAGCTCCACCCCGCATCGAGCCAGACGGCGAGCATATGGGCCTGGCCCGCCCAGTCCCCGGTGGGCGTCTCCCCGAGCGCGTGGATTTCGCCCTCGACCGGGGTTTCCGGCGGGGTTTCCGCCCCGATCCCGACCAGCCGCAGCTGCACTAGGATATCGAGCAGGCGCAGCGCCTCGTTATGGGTGACATGCTTTTGCGCCTGGGAGGGCAGCAGGTAGGGCAGGCCGAGAATTGCTGAGATGTCCGGCATCGGGACAGGCTCCTTGCTGGGCGGAACGGGATCGGGCGCAGCCTGCGCGTTCGGGGCTTGATCCTGCGTTACCCGACCGTGCGGGCAGGGTTGCCGAAAGGTTACCTCACTCTTCGGGAAGGGGGCATTTTAGCTATCTTCCCCGGTATTGCCCGAATTCAGCCGTGGCCCCGCCGGGCCGGGATGGCAGTAGGTTTCAACCGGGGCCGGGGGGCGCTGAGGATGTGTTTGGATGGCTGGGAAGCTGGTGCTGAGGGGGCGGATCGCGGCGGATGATCCGCTGCTCGATACGGATCTGCGCGACCTTGAGATCATTACGGGGCCGGGGGGGCGCTATCTTTGCGCCGCGACCGGTCAAAATGGCGGAATCAGTGTCTATCATGTGGAAAATGGACGTCTAGCCGCCCTGCAGGACAGCGCCTATTTCTCCGTTTCCGGCATCGGGGTGGGGAGCTTCAGCGCGGTCGAGATGAAAGACCGGATGCAGCTGATCCTCGACGGGGCCGGGTCGGGGCAGATGCTGCGCTATGCGTTGAACGAGGCGGGCAACCTCGGGCGGCCCGGCAGTTTCGACTTGCCCGGGCGCGGGGCAGAGAACCATATGGCGCTGGTCTCGCAAGGGCTGAAACAGGGGCGCGATGCGCTTTACACGGTGGATGCAGAGAGCGGCATGCTCGGCGGCTGGCGCACCGATGACACCGGCAAGATCATTGCCGCGCTCAAGACTCGGGGCAAGACGGAGAATTTCGAGCTTGGTGTGGATGCGGTGCTTGAGACGGCCAAAGTCCGCAAGGCTGCCTTTGTGCTGGGCGCGGATTTGGGCGAGCTGCGTGCCTACAAGGTCAACAAGGTCACCGGCGCGATCCGCGAGACGGATTCACTGGGTGCCGGGGACGGGCTGGGGATCGCCCGGCCGGTGGCCGTTGAGACGGTGTCGGCCTTTGGCGGCACATGGGTACTGGTGGCCGGGGCGGGGAGCCAGTCGCTTTCGGTGATGCAGCTTTCCCGCAAGGGGGATTTGAGCCCGGTCGACCATGTGCTCGATACGCTCGCGACCCGGTTCGGCGGGGTCGCTGCAATGGAGGTGATCCGGTTCGCCGGGCATGTGGTGGTGATCGCCGGAGGCGCCGATGACGGGCTGAGCCTGCTTGAACTGCTGCCGGACGGGCGCCTGGCCCATCTCGAGACGCTGGAACATGACATCGGGCGGGGGCTGGAAAATGTGAGCGCGATCAAGGCGGTGGTCGCAGGCGACGCCGTCGAGATCTTTGTCACCTCGGGCAGCGCGGCGGGGATTTCCCAGTTCAGCCTGCCTGCCGACCGGCTAGGTGCGCTGATCCACCGGGAAGAAGGCGCCCGCGGGGCGTTGCGGGGGGGAGATGGCGACGATGTTCTGGTCAGCGACGCGGCAGGCGGAGAGCTGACCGGCGGGGCGGGGGCGGATGTCTTTGTGCTGAAACCATCGCAGCAAGAGCTGGTCGTCACCGATTTCACCCCCGGCGAGGACAGTCTTGATCTGAGCGCCTTTCGCCTGCTGCGCAGCCCCGCCCAGCTGGAAGAATCAGAGACTAAAAAGGGTATTATACTTGAATATGGCGGCACCACGATCGAGGTCCGGAGTGCCGACGGCACGCCCCTGACCCTCGCGGATATCTGGCCCGAAGGCTTTACCACGCCCGACCGCATTCCTCTTCCCACCGGGCCGCTCAAGACCCTGCTGACCGGCACCCGCGCCATAGACCATCTCGAAGGCAGCAAGGGCAACGACTTGATAAAAGGGTTTGGCGGTGCCGACAGGCTGACCGGCGGCGAGGGGGAAGATCGGCTGCTTGGTCACGGCGGAAAGGATACGCTGGACGGCGGCACCGGCAGCGACAAGCTGGTCGGAAAAGGGGGCAAGGATAGCCTGCTCGGCGGGGACGGGAGTGACCTGCTGGTGGCGGGCAAGGGGCGCGACACGCTGGAGGGCGGCAAGGGGGATGACCTTCTCAAGGGCGGTGCCGGGGCGGATGAATTCCACTTTGCCAAGGGGCACGGCCATGATCGGATCAGCGATTTCAAACTGGGCGACGACCTGCTGGTGTTGCACATGAAAAAGAAGGATCTCAAAGCGCTCGAGATCATCAAGACAGAGGATGGCGCGCGTATCGACATCGGCGATGGATCAATCACCCTGGAGGGGGTCAAGGTGAAGGACATCGGGGAAGATGACGTGATGCTCTGACCCGGTGATAGCTGTGCACCACCTGTACACCTCCTGTGCATCAGAGAGCCTAATTCTCACCGTTCAGAGGCGGATTCCGGGTGCAGGATTACATAACATTGATTATGAGATATTAGAGGACGACGATGCGGTTGCCTGATATTGCGCGCCGGGCAGCACCCTTTTTCCTGATGGCGAAAGCCAAGTAAATTTCTTGAGCCTAAAATCCGGTGCCGTCGAACCGGAGAGGTGGGGCTTCAAATGCGGGAGCGTGGCAATCTTTTGCCGGATCGGCGGAAATCTCCCTGCCCTGTCGTTGGGCCAGCGGCGAAAATTCAACGCTTGGGAGAATCAGCATATGCCTGTTCCGGCCGGGAAGACATGGCCCCCGGTCAGAACGCAAGAATTCAGGCCCCGGAGAGCCTGAATTCGGATGTCACGAAGTGTGGCCGTATTAGCGGCTGGACGTGGACGACGTGGTTGTTGCCACTGCGTCATCGTCGTCGCCTGCAACAACACCGATAACAACTGCTGCAGCGATCACGCCTGCTGCGATGCCTGCGGCACCCAGACCGCCAGCGAGGCCACCGGCCGTGGTCGTGGTGGTTGTCGAAGTACCGGTGCTGGTTGCGGTCGTGGTTGCGGTCGACTGTGCGTATGCAACCGGGGCAAAACCCATCGAAGCGATCGCGAGGGTGGCAATAAGCTTTTTCATATCGTGACTTCCTTTCATGTCGAAGTTGAACAGGTTGTACCGCAGAAAGTTCCCCATTTCAATCTGGCACCTATCTAATTGGTTGCATTGTGGGCACTTTTTACAACGCTTCTGATGACGGTTCTGTAAACTGCCTATTCTGTCAGCTGCGAAATGCCCAGATACCCGATATGGGGCCCCGCCCATTGCCGCGACTTCCAGACGATTCCCGCCCGCTGATCGATCCAGTAGTCATTGACGATCCGGCCTTCACCGCGCCGCAGCGCCTCGGGCGGCCTGTCACCATCGGGGGTGACACAGCGTTCCTGAAGATGCCGCGTGGCATAGCGCAGCTCGACGATCTCGATGGTCTCGGGACCAAGATCGACAAGGTCACAGGCCATGAAAATGGCGCGTTCCTCGAGATCCCCGGTGCGGACATAGTAAATCCGTTCACCGCTGGCCGCCGGTCCCGCCTGTCCTGGGGCGACCGGAACCTTTGCCGACATGAGATCGCCGCCCAGCCCCCGCGTGGCGATCAGCACGCCGTTGCGCATGGTCACGGTGACATCGTCCTCGGCCCGCCATTGCACGATATTGCCGGGCAGATCGTCCTGCCGGATGGCGCTGGCAAAGAGATAGGCGGAAATATCCGCCCGCTCGCGGGTGACCTGGATATAGGGTTCCTCGACCTCGTTCAGGACGGCCCGGGTCACCACCGGCTGTTCCACCTTGTCGGCCCGTTTCGCTGAGATGCTGGCGATGGAGGTGTTCAGGATCTGCCCGTAGAGCGATTGCGTCCCTGCCCCGCCGGTACAGCCCGACAGAAACAGCGCAAGGCCGACACAGAGAGAAACCGCGCGGAGGGGTCTGGTATTACGCATGTCGATCACTCCCAAACCCGCGCCCATTCACCGCGCAACGCCTTGGCATGGGCGTCACGCACCTGCCCGTAAAGACGTCCGGGCACATTGAGCCGCTGGCCGCCATCGCGCTGAATCGGGCGGATGCCGGTGCCGATGCTCTGCCGCGTGGGCTTGCCAAAGAACCAGTTGACCGGGATCGAGAAGCGGATGCCCTTGTCGAACGAGCCTTCGCCGAAATCCTCGGAGGAGACATCGGTCAGGGTAAACCAGCCGCCCACCGACCAGCCATTGGCAAAGGTCCGGTCAAGGCTGACGGTCGCGCCCACGTCGCCCGCAAGGTAGCGACCCACGTCGAGCTGCCCCACGAACCCGTTCCCCATTTCAAGATAGGCCGAGGCATGGCCGGTCAGGACCGAGTAATCCTGCAGCCCGAATCGCTGGTCGAATTCGCGCTGGCGGACATAGTTCGCCTCGACCCCGAGCCCGAGCGGGCTTTGCACCGGTTTCCAGAGCAGTTCGGTCGAGACACCGGCGAACATCGGTTCGAGATAGCCGAGGGTGGCGCGGCCATAGACGTTGCGGGCGACCTTGCGGCGATGCTCGATATAGAGATCGTGAAGCGTGGTATCTTCCTGCGCATAGAGCACCTGGTTGGTGCGCACAGGCGGCAGCACCGAGTTCGAGCCCCGCCCGTCGGCATTGTTGCCGAAGAGCCGGTGGCGGATTTCGCCCGAGATCTTCCAAGTCGGGGAGAATTCATAGGTGGCGTGGATCTGGAGACCGAAATCCATCCGGATCGGCACGTCCGGGTCGAAATAGGCCGGATCGAAATAGGGGCCGATCCCCCAGGCGAAATTCGGATAGAGCGCCACGCCGGGCACCGCGGTCGGCGGCAGTTTCCCGGCTTCGGTGATGCCGGTGACCGCAAGCAGCGCATCGGTGGCATCGGGTTCGAATTCCAGCGCCTCGAGATCCGAGCGGCGCATGGTGATGGTCGAGAGACCGATCGCGCCGGACATCGGCACCAGGTGGAAGGTCTCGACCGAGGCCGGCAGCATCCGGGCCAGCACCCGCGCGGCGCGGCCCGCCGCGATGGTCTGGGAATTGTAGCGCAGGTTGCGATAGCGCAGCTCGACCGCGGAACCGGACAGGGTGATGTAATCGATCCCGATCCCTTCCTTACGCAGCTCGGGCGCAAGACGGTCGCGCCATTCGACCCCGGCCGAGGTGCTCTGCGCCCATGCGGTGTCATAAGCCTCGGGGTTGGTGGCGCGGGCGGGGCGTTTCTCGATCGCGACCGGCGCCGGGGCGGCAAGCCGGTTGGCGGGTTCGGCTGGATTGAGCTGGAACTGGGCGGTCACGCCGATTTCCGAGCCATACATGTAATAGGCGCCCAGCCGGGTGCGCTCGCTCGCCTGGTATTCGACGCCGAAGTTATAGTTCGACTTGCGCTCGAAGACCGAGGTCACCCCGGTTTCGAAATTATAGGCATCCGAGGAATATTCCACCTTGAAGCCCCAGCGTTCGTTGGGATTCCACTCGATCCCGCCGAAAAACGCCGCATCGCCCCGGAACCACTGGTCATAGGCCACCTTGCCGCCGGTCGAGTTCGGATCATAGGCCGGGCGGTCGGCGCCAAAGGGCGCGCCGAAACTGTTGTAGCTGCCCAGCCGTCCCCAGCCGACACCGGCGGTGAGCTTGAGCCGTCCCGGCAGGCTTGCGGGTCCCCAGCCGGGGGTGGCGAAATTCTTGGTGGCGACGAGATATTCCGCCGCGTAGATTCCGGTGCCGACAAAATCCTGCAGGCCCAGAGTCAGGGCGGGACGGTAGCGGCCTTCGGTAAAGAGCCGGAAGCGCACGTCGAACCCCCGGTCGTAATAGGTTTCGAAACCGCCGAAATTCCAGTCCTGGATACCGTTGTAGCGGAACGAGGCCGAGAGCCACGGCAGCGCCTGAAAGGTGGTGGTCAGCCGGGTCTGGCCGCCGAAATTCGAAATCGTCGTGGTGAACTGCCCGTCGGGCAGCATCTCGGCGGTGGGCATGTCCATGAGCCCGGGCGAGCCGTAGAAATTGAGCGTCGGCGGGGTGGGCAGATCGAGGCTTGGTTCAAGCGGGCCAGCCCCCTGCGCCATGACCGGCGCAGCCAGCAGCATGGCCGGAAACAGGGCCGCGGCGCGCCGGGTGCGGCGCCGGGGAAATACTCGTTCAGTCACGCTCAACCTTGCCTTTGCCTGTCCACCGCTTTGCTCCGCGCCAATCGAGGGGCGGACCCTGCTGTTTGTTGTTAGATCATGAAGCACAGGGCGGGATCAACGCGCCCCCGCTTCAGGAAGTTTTCCGTCCCGTCTCGAGCCGCGCGAATCCTTCGACCCAGCGCGCCACCACCATCCGGGCGGCGTCTTCGTCACTGGCGGCCAGCGCATGGCGCAGGCCCCGCAGCACCGCCGCGACCTCGATTTCCGAAAGCCGTTCCTCGCGGGCGCAGAAGATTTTCTGATAGCGGGTGCCGATCAGGTCGCCGGAGAGGGTGAGTTCCTCTTCGATCTTTTCGCCGGGGCGCAGACCGATGATCTCGATATCGATATCGCCCTCGGGATGATCGCCGTCGCGCACTGTGTACCCGGCGCTTTCGATCACCTGCCGCGCCAGTTGCAGGATCGAGACCGGCTTGCCCATGTCGAGGACGAAGACTTCGCCGCCGCGCGCCTCGGATCCGGCCTTGAGCACCAGCTGCACCGCCTCGCTGATCGTCATGAAGAACCGCCGCACCCGTATATCGGTGACGGTGACCGGGCCACCACGGCTGATCTGTTCCTGAAACAGCGGCACGACGGAACCGGAAGAGCCCAGCACATTGCCGAACCGGACCATGGTAAAGATCGTATCTTCGTGCCGGGTGGCGAGATCCTGCACCACCAGTTCGGCCAGCCGCTTGGACGCGCCCATCACGTTGGTCGGACGCACGGCCTTGTCGGAGGAGACGAGGATAAAGCGTTCGACCCCGACCTCGGCAGCCTCGCGGGCCAGCGTCTGGGTGCCGAAGACATTGTTGGCGAGACCCGGCAGCGGGTTCGCCTCGACCAGCGGCACGTGTTTATAGGCCGCCGCATGCAGCACCACCTGCACCCGGTGATCCGAGAGCACCTTGCGCACCTGCCGCGGATCGGTGACCGAGCCGAGCACCGGCACGATATCGATATGCCCGCCCTCGGCCAGCTGCACCAGTTCCTGATGCACCGTGTAGAGCGCCAGTTCGGAAAGTTCGTAAAGCACGATCTTGACGGGCTGGCAGGCCAGCACCTGCCGGCAGAGTTCCGAGCCGATCGAACCGCCCGCGCCGGAAACCAGCACCACCCGGCCCTGATAGCTGGTGACCGCGTCGCCCAGCGTCACATCCGCCGATTTGCGCCCCAAGAAATTCTGCGGCGCCACCGGGGTCAGCTTGTCGACAAGGGCCTCTTCGCCGATCAGCTGGGCAAAGGACGGCAGGGTCTGCACCTCGAGCCGCATCTTCTGCAGCCGCCGGGCGATCTGGGCCTGTTTCGGCTGGCTGAGCGAGGGCATGGCCAGCAGTACCCGGTTGATGTTGCGGTCAGTGACCAGCTTGGCGATCTGGGCAGGCGGAAACACCGGCAGGCCAAGCAGCGTCATGCCCTGAAGCGAGGTATTGTCATCGACAAAGGCGACCGGGTCGATGCCGTCATGGTTTCTGAGCGCCTGCGCGAGCTGGGTGCCCGTGGTCCCTGCCCCGTAGATCAGCACCCGGCGGCGCGGCCGCGCCCGGCGATAGATCATCGTGACCACCTGCAACAGGAAGACCCGGCTGCAGACCACGAAAAGGAAATAGGAAATGCCGAACATGACATGGGTGCCAAGCGGCAGTTCCTGCGCGCCGATCTGCGACAGCCCGGTCGAGGCGACAACCAGCACACCGGCCAGGATCGCGGTGCGCGCCACCGCGTGGCGTTCATAGGCATTGAGCTGAACCATCGGCAGCCCCAGCCACCACGAAACCGCGATGGCGATGGCCATCAGGTAGGGCAGGCTTGGCAGGGTCTGCCAGAGCGCCTCAAGCGGCGAGATCGGCAGCGACTGGACGGTATAGGTAAAGAGCAGGGCAATCGGGATCAGGAGCAGATCGATCGCGAGAAAGACATAGCCTCTCTGCCTGCGGGACAATGAACTGAGGAGTTTCAACATTCAGGCCGCCGCCCCCACACGACAGTCAAAGGGCACTTCATGATGAACAAAACCCGCATAGTGACGTCAGACACGCCAGAAGGCCCCTTGGCGGAATGGCACGATGCAGAAGACCGTGTAATCAATTTAACGTACCGTTGTCTAAACCATTTTCCCGGGGGTGCAAAATACTTTTGCATTTGTTGCGCGGCCACTGCGCGATTTCCGGCTGAACGGTAACATAATGCTTGAAAACCCTTCTTTCCCATCGATTCACCCCCGATTCTGTCCCTTGTTCCGCCGGAACAGGTTGCCGATGGTCTGGAACACCAGGTCGAAATCGTAACACATCGACTGGTGCCGCTGGTAGATCAGGTCAAGCCGCGCCTTGGCGGGGACGCAGATGCGGGTATAGACCGCGTCGGTTTCCTCGGGCGTGGTGCAGCGCGCCAGCAGCGCCGCCTCGTGGCGATGGTAGGAGATCGAGGCCAGCCCGGTGACGCCGGGGCGCGATTTCAGCACCTCGCGATAAATTTCAGGGTAGCGCTCGACATATTCGCGCAGGGGCGGGCGCGGGCCGACAAAGCTGAGATCGCCGCGCAGGATGTTCCAGAGCTGGGGAAATTCATCGAGCCGCTTGCCGCGCAGCCATGCCCCGGTCGGGGTGATCCGCGTGTTCTTGTCGCCGCCCGAGACCCCGGCATCGCTTTCAACCACGGTCATGGTGCGCAGTTTCCAGAGGTTAAAAGGCTGGTCGATCCCTTTCATCCGCTCGGCCACGTAAAAGACCGGACGCCCCTCGCGCAGCAAAAGCCAGAGCAGCAGCGCCAGCAGAACCGGCGCGAGGATCACGATCAGCAGCGTGACAAAGAACAGGTCGAACAGCCGCTTGCGCCAGGTCATGCGGAAATATCAGGGTCTGTTACGGGCATTCTGGCTTCTTATCTGCTCTGCGCGCGCCATTCGGCGATCATTGTTTCAGGCAGACTAGCCTCGGGCGGCAGCGGGTGGAACCCCTCAAGCCGTGCGGTCGCAAGGGAAACCTCGGCAATCGCATGATCCGGAGCAGGGCGCGGGACCCACTCAAGGCCCGCCGCATCGAGCAGCGCGCCCATTTCGATCGGCTCTGGCGCGGCCAGATTCAGGAGATCGGGAAGGGTTTCGGCCCTGCATAGAGACTGTATCACCCCGGAAAGCGTCACCGGGCCGATATAGCTGCGCCGGGGGGTGCGCCCGTCGGGGAAGCGGTCCAGCGCAAAGCCCGGACGCCAGTTGCCCAATATTGCATCAATTCCGGCAATATTGCCGATACGCAAGGCAGTTACCGGCACGCGCAGCTCTGCGCCGAGGCGGGCGCCCTCGCGCTCCATTTCCAGCTTGGCCTGGCCGTAATCGGCCACTGGACGGGGTGGTGTGGTTTCATCGAGCGGGCCCTGTTGCGCGCCGTAGACCGCCGCCGAAGAGCTGAGCAACACCCGCGCGCCAAGCCCTGCCCCAATGCGGATGGCAGCCCGGGCTAGGGCGATATTGTCCTCCATCGCGTCATTGCGCCCCGGCACCGCCCCGGCAAGGCAGAGCACGGTGGAACAGCCCTGCCCGGCCTGTATCAGACCCTGTTGCTGGGAAATCGGATCAAAGACGAGAGGCGCCGCACCGCCCGGCACCGCAAATTCCCGCCGTCCCTGCCAGAGCGCCATGTCCGGGGCCCAGGTTTCACGCAGGATCGTGCCGATCCGACCTGTTGCGCCCAGAACCAGAATGCGTTGAATCGTCATGGAGATGCGGGTTCCTGTTGACCGTCCTTTGCCTGCCAGTATCTTGCGGCAGGAAAATTGCAACGCCTTTCGGGACTCCCCGAGGCTGGGGGACGACCATACCAATGCGCCAACTGATCCGCCTCACCTGTCTGCTGGGGCTCGCTTTACTGTCGGCGGGATGTGGACGCCTGCCCGCCAGCGGTCCGATCGTCGAGGACGTGGTGCGCGAATATGACAATGCCGCGCCGAATTTCGCGGTCTACCCGGTCAACCGTGCCTTTCTGCCCACGATCACCAAATGGCCCGCCACCGGACGGCAGGAACGGCTGGGCTGGATCAACGCGAGCCAGGGCCCCCGCAACCAGGTCATCCAGCCGGGCGATCTGCTCAACATCCGCATCTGGGACAGTTCCGACAATTCACTCCTGACCTCGCCCGAGCAGAAGGATATCGCGCTGGAGTCCATGAAAGTGGCCTCGAACGGGACGATCTACCTGCCCTACGTCGGCACCATCAGCGTCGTCGGCAAGACCGAAGATCTCGCACGGGAAGAGATCCAGCGCGCGCTCGAGGCGATCATCCCCTCGGCGCAGGTCGTGGTGGGGCTTCAGGAAGGGCGCTACAACTCGGTGGAGCTGGTCGGCGGCGTTGCCGCGCCCGGCAGCTACCCGATGCCCGACCGCAATTACACCGTGATGAGCCTGCTGGCGGCGGGCGGCGGCGTCGCCCCGAATATCAACAACCCTCAGATCCGTCTGGTGCGGGGCTCGTCGATCTATGGCACCTCGGTTGAAACCCTGCTCGACCGGCCGACGCTGGATACGCGGCTGGTGGGCGGCGACCGGGTCTTTGTCGAAGAAGATCCGCGTTATTTCCTGTCCTTCGGAGCCACCGGCACGCAGGACCTGCACCCGTTCACCCGGGACAATCTGTCGGCGATGGATGCGGTCGCGATCATCGGCGGGGTCAATGCCAACCGCGCCGATCCGCGCGGGCTGCTGATTTTGCGCGAATACCCGTCCAGCGCGGTCAGCGCCGGATCCCGGGGGCCGCGCAATACGCGGGTGGTCTTCTCGGTCGACCTGACCAGCGCCGACGGGCTGTTTTCCGCCCGTAATTTCGCGATCCACCCCAATGATCTGATCGTCGCCACCGAATCGCCGATCAACGACGCGCTCACCGTGTCCAACGTGATCGGCAACCTGTTCGGCGTATTCAGCCGGGCGGCCTCGTTCTGATCTGAGGGGCTGACAGTTCCGGTCGCCCCCGGCGACCGGAGAGGGCCGTTACTTCAGCAAACCGGCCAGATAGGCGCCATAGCTGTTCTTGGCGAACATATCGGCGCGCGCCTGCAGCTCTTCTGGGGTGATCCACCCAAAATCAAAGGCGATCTCTTCCGGGCAGCCCGCCTGCAACCCCTGACGCTCCTCGAGCGTGCGCACGAAATTGCCCGCATCGAGCAGGCTGGCATGGGTCCCGGTATCAAGCCAGGCATAGCCCCGGCCCATGGTTTCGACCTGCAACAGACCCTCATTCAGGTAGAGTCCCAGCAGCGAGGTGATCTCGAGCTCGCCCCGGTCCGAGGGCTGCACTTGCCGCGCCCGTTCCGGCGCGCTGCCGTCGAGGAAATACAACCCGGTCACCGCATAGTTCGACGGCGGCACGGCGGGTTTCTCGATGATCTCGCGCACCGCGCCATCCGTGTTGAAGGCCACCACGCCATAACGTTCGGGGTCGGCCACGTGATAGCCGAAAACGGTGCCGCCCTGCCCCAGCTCATCGGCCCGCGCCATCAGTTTCGGCAAGCCATGGCCAAAGAAGATATTATCGCCCAGCACCATGGCCGAGGGCGCCCCGTCGAGAAACTCCTCGGCGAGGATATAGGCCTGCGCCAGCCCGTCGGGGCTGGGCTGCACCACGTAGGTCAGCGAAACCCCCCACTGGCTGCCATCGCCCAGAGTGCGCTGAAACTGGTCCTGATCCTGCGGCGTGGTGATCACGCAGATCTCGCGGATCCCTGCCAGCATCAGCACCGAGAGCGGGTAATAGATCATCGGCTTGTCATAGATCGGCAGCAGCTGCTTGGAGACGCCCATGGTGATCGGGTAAAGCCGCGTGCCGGACCCGCCCGCGAGAATGATGCCCTTGCGTGTGCTCATGCGCCCTGCGCCTCCAGTTCTTCGATTATGTCCTGCAACCCGTCCCGCCAATCGGGACGTTTGATTCCGAAATCAGTCTCTAACGCAGAGCAATCGAGCCTTGAGTTCAGCGGCCGTTTCGCCGGGGTCGGGTACTCGGATGACGGGATATCCACCACCTCGCAGCTGATGCCCGAGCGGGCAAATATCTCGCGCGCGAAATCCGCCCAGCTGACATCCGGCGCCCCGGCAAAATGATAGGTGCCGCCGCGTGCCGGATCCTTGACCAGCCCGTCAGCCGCCGCAAGACAGGCCTGCGCCAGATCCGCCGCTGGGGTCGGCCCGCCGATCTGGTCGGCCACGATGGTCAGCCGGTCGCGCTCGGCCCCGAGACGCCGCATGGTCTTGACGAAATTGCTGCCATGGGCCGAGACCACCCATGAGGTCCGGATGATCGCATGGGGACCGCCCGCCGCGCGCACCGCGTCTTCGCCCGCCAGCTTGGTCCGGCCATAGGCGCCCAGCGGGGACACCGGTTCATCTGGGGAACGCGGGCTATCACCGCTGCCGTCAAAGACGTAATCGGTCGAAACATGTACCAGCGGCAAACCGCGCGCCGCCGCCGCACCGGCAATCACCCCCGGGGCGGTAGCATTGACGGTTGTGGCCAGCGTCTCTTCCTCCTCGGCGCGATCGACGGCGGTATAGGCGGCGGCGATGATCACCGCATCGGCCTCGGTCTCCTCGACCAGCCGGGCGCCGCTTTCGGGATCGGTGAAATCCGCCAGATCGCGGCCAAGGCAGGTCACCCCGTCATGGCGGGCCAGTTCCCGCGCCAGTTGCCCGGTCGCGCCAAAGACAAGATATCTCACGCCTTGACCCCCAGCCGTTCGCCGACGCCCTTGCGATCCTGCAGGGCGCGCCACCAGGGCTCGTTCGCCAGATACCAGTCCACGGTCAGCGCCAGCCCCTGCTCGACCGTAACCGAGGGGCGCCAGCCCAGTTCCTCGCGGATGCGGGTCGGGTCGATGGCATAGCGCGCATCATGGCCGGGCCGGTCGGTGACAAAAGTGATCTGGTCGGCATAGGAGCCGGAGGCTTTCGGGCGTTTCTCATCGAGAATGGCGCAGAGGGTTTTCACCAGCTCGAGATTGCTGCGCTCGTTCTCGCCTCCGATGTTATAGGAACGCCCGACCTGCCCCCTCTGCACCACGGTCAGCAGCGCATCGGCATGATCCTCGACATAAAGCCAGTCGCGGATGTTTGAACCGTCCCCGTAGATCGGTAGCGCCTTGCCCGCGAGCGCGTTGAGAATGATCACCGGGATCAGCTTTTCGGGGAAATGATAGGGGCCGTAATTGTTCGAGCAATTGGTCAGCACCACCGGCAGGCCGTAGGTTTCATGCCAGGCCCGGACCAGATGGTCCGAGGCGGCCTTGGAAGCGGAATAAGGGCTGCGCGGATCATAGGGCGTCACTTCGGTAAACTGCCCGGTTTGCCCGAGACTGCCAAACACCTCGTCGGTCGAGATGTGATGAAAGCGAAACCCCTCGGGCCGCCCTGCCCCGACCCACCAGGCGCGCGCGGCTTCGAGCAGTGTATAGGTGCCGGTGATATTGGTATCGATGAAAGTGCCCGGCCCGTCGATGGAGCGATCCACATGGGATTCCGCCGCGAGATGCATGATGGCATCCGGCGCATGGGCGGCAAAGAGCCTGTCCATCGCCGCGCGATCCCGGATATCAGCCTCTACGAAGGTATAATTGGGCGCATCCGCCACCTCGGCCACATTATCGAGACAGGCCGCATAGGTCAGCGCGTCGAGGTTGACGACCTCATGCCCGGCACGCACCGCCTGCCGCACCACGGCCGAGCCGATGAACCCGGCCCCGCCGGTGACGATCAGCTTCATGCCGCGCCCTCCCAGGTAAAGGGGCTGTCGAAATCCGCCAGCAGCGGCGCCGCCGCATCCTTGCCCGAGAGCACCGGATCGCCGTCGAGCCCCCAATCGATCCCGATATCGGGATCGTCGAAACGCACCGCCCCGTCACATTCAGGTGCATAGTAATCGGTGCATTTGTAGCAGATCTCGGTCATCGGAGCCCGGGTGACAAAACCATGCAGGAACCCGACAGGCACCAGAAGCTGTTTGCCATTCTCCGCCGTCAGCTCGACCCCGACCCATTGGCCATAGGTCGGGCTGCCCTTGCGGATATCCACCGCCACATCGAACAGCGCCCCCTGCCCGCAACGCACCAGCTTGGCCTGCGCATGGGGCGGCGACTGGAAATGCAGCCCCCGCACGGTACCTACCTGCTCCGACATGGAATGATTGTCCTGCACGAAATCCATCTCGATTCCCTGCGCCGCCAAGGTTTTACGATTCCAGCTTTCGCTGAAAAAGCCGCGCGCATCCCCGAACCGGGCGGGGGTAAGGATCCTGACGCCCGGAAGCACCGTTTCTTCGACCTGCATCTGAACTACTCAATTACCTAGGCTCAATTCTCCCTCCCATTAGCAAGGGAGGCGGCCCTTGTCATCGGGCCTGCTCGTTTCTACCGAGGCCCGTTGCGCAGATGGATCATTTACAGGCAAGGGGCTCTGCCCCTCCGGTCAAAATCAAAGATTTTGACCGTCACCCCGGGATATTTTGAAACCCAAAGAAGAGGATATCCCGCACCCTGCTTCTTTGGGTCTTAAAATATCCCCGCCGGAGGCATCCGACAGTGGACGCGCAATGCTGCCGTTCACTTATGACAAACGCCCTGCCCGCTTGCGGACCCAGCCCAGGAAAGCGGCATCGGGTTTGCGCAGACGCTGGGCCCCGGTACGTGCCCAGACCCCGCGCCATTCCGCTTCGAGCGCATGAACATCCGCGCCCGGCATAAGCAGGCGGGCCTGCGCCAGCGCGGTGCTGCTGAGGGTGGGCGGCGGTGTTTCCACAATTGGCGTTTTCTGCGTAAATCGGATCAGGTCACCGGGGTCTTCCTGCATATCGTAGTCCGGCAGGTGACCGGATTTGATCATCTCGCGCAGCATCGCGCGAAAGACACGACGGGGCGAGGCGGAACCGGATTTCTTGAGCAAGGTATCTACTGAAACGCGCCAACTGTCCTGGCGTCCGCAATGCTTGCGAGCGAGTTCGTAGATGCGCCGCTCGAGCGGTTTGCGCAGGCGGAAATAGTCTCGGCTGAGAGTCAGGACCGAACGCCCCAGCACCGCTCGGAACAGCCATTCCGACAGGGTGACCGACACGCTGACCATGCGTCCGCCGCGGGACTTGCGCAGGATTTCCCAAGATTCGATGAGGCCGAAACCGGTGGTGATTTCGTGCTCACCCGTCGCGATATTGGTGGTGATGCGAGTTCCGGCGAGCCGCTCGAATGCCTCGCGCAGCCGCCGGTACGCATCACCGCTGGTTTCACGATTAGTGGCCACCAGCAGATCATGCGCCTTGAGCTGGAGGGTCCGGCTAACCTGCCGGCCCGCATTCAACGCAGCCATCAGTTGCGAGATGCAAAAGATCAGGATGTCCTTGTCATGGATCGTCGCGAGCCCCTTGACGGAAGGCGTCACCTCGATCTCGGTCCCGTTATGGGCATAGCGCAGGATGCGCCGGTCGGGGCGAGTGGCAAGCGAGAACAGCGGATGTTCCATGCTGGCCATATCGTCCTTGGGAATCGCATCGAAGACATCGCAGAGAAAGAAATCTCCCTGCCGATTGCGATCAGGCAATAGCCCGCCCTGCCCTGTCATGGCCCCGCTCATCACTGCCTGTCCCGGTCGTTTACCGACTCGTTCTATCGTGGTTTCGATGACGCCTACCCTAGAGTTATCCACAGACGTGGACAACGGGGGTTCGGAGTCATCTCATCGGGGGAGCAGAGTCACTTTATCGGGGGTTCAGAGTCACCGCCTCTGAAAAATCGAGGCGCAAACCCCTTAAAACAAAAGCGATGAAAGAAGAACGGATTTACCTTAACATTTAAATAACAAGATTCTAACAATCAAAAAATTATCCCTTTTCTCCAACAACCTCGCTAAACTTCCAAAAAGCGCCTTGGATTTACTTAGAAAATCTTGGGAGATGCGCGTTTTCCTTCCATGTGCGGTGTTTTGTGCTATCCTGCCAAAAACGCGGCATATCGAGCAGGATCATGGCCAAGGATACCCATACCCCCGCCTCCGGGCTTCCGCCCTATTTCAATATTGATCCCGACGCGGCGCTGGCCGATCTGGATGCCCCGACCTCGACAGAAGGGTTCGCCGATATCGCCAGTGCCTGTGCGCAGGGAAGGCGCGATCTGGCCAGCCGGGGGCTGAACGAAGAGGGGCGCAAATCGCTGCGTCTGTTTTCCACATGGGAAATCACCCGCTACCTGATCCCCGTGGCGCAGGCGCATTTCCGGCGCGTACTCAAGGCAAACCCGGATCTGCCGCAAGGCAGTTCGGAAACCGAGGGCGGCGCCAAGTGGTTCACGCTGGACGAGGTGCTGCGGCTGCGGGCGCATTTCGCATCGCAGGGGTCCAAGGCCAAGAATTACCTCCCCTACCGCCCCGAAGGCCTGCCCGCCAAGCTGGTGGCGGTGGCCAATTTCAAAGGGGGTGTCGGCAAGACCTCGACCGCGGCGCATCTGGCCATGTCAGCGGCGCTGGATGGCTACAAGGTGCTGGTCGTGGATCTGGACTCCCAAGGGTCGATGACTTCGATCTTTGGCGGCCGGGTCGAGGATGAATGGCAGACGGCCTTTCCCCTGCTGGCACGTCATTACGGAGAGCACCTGCGGGCCGATAACCAGCGGCGGCTGGACCGGGGCGAGGCGCCGCAGCCCCTCGATGAATCTCTGACGGCCGCGATGGAGATGACCGCCGCGGATGTGATCCAGCCCACCCACTGGCCCAATATCGACCTGATCGGCGCCCAGCTGAACCTCTACTGGGCCGAGTTCCAGATCCCGGTCTGGCGGATGGCGGCGCGGGGCTGGAAGCTTTGGGATGCGCTGACCGACCGGCTCGAGGCTGACGGGGTGCTGGAACGCTATGACCTCGTCTTTATCGACACGCCCCCGGCGCTTGGCTACCTGACAATCAACGGGCTGGCGGCGGCGGATATTCTGCTGGTGCCGCTGGGTGCCTCATTCCTTGAATTCGATTCAACGGGACGGTTCTTTGACATGCTGCATTCCACCTTTGCCAGTATCGAAGAGGGCGAGAACATCGCCGCAAGGGCGCTGGGGCGCGAGGGGCTGGCCTTTGAATGGGACGCGGTACGCGCGGTGATCACTCGCTATGACGGGGCCCAGCAAGGAGAGCTTTCAGCCCTAATGCAGGCCTATCTCGGACGGACCCTGTCGCCGCACAAACAGGATTTCACCGCGCTGATCGGACAGGCGGGCGAGCAGGTCAGTGGTATCTACGAGGCGGATTACAGGGATTTCAATCGCGAGACCTATGCGCGCGGGCGGGAAACATTCGATGAAACCTATGCGGCTTTCAAACGGCTGCTGACCGGGATCTGGCGGCGCGACGAGCTTGCTGAGGCATGAGAAATGCGCTGTTCAGAGACTGGTATCAGTGTCTATTAAGAGGGAAGTGACATGGCCAAACGCAAGCGTCTGACACCGGCACAGCCGGGTTATCTCGACCCGGGTGAGACCGGTCCCGCCCTGTCCCGTCCCGGGCCGATGATCAGCGCGCCGATTGCACAGGTCGCGAGCGAAGCCTCGGCAACGGCCGCCTTGGAAGAGCTGAGCACGGCGCTGGAGAGCGCCCGTCGCGAGGGCCGCTTTATCGAGACCCTGCCCCTTGGCGCGATCGATCCGCATTACATCGTCCGGGACCGGATCGCTCAGGACGAAGAGGAGATGGAGGCGCTGGCGGCAAGCCTTGCCTCCCGGGGCCAGCAAAGCCCGATCGAGGTGGTGGCCTACCCTGCGCCGAAAGACGGGTTCACTCACGGGTTGATCTCGGGCTGGCGGCGGCTTCTGGCGTTGCAGCGGCTCGAGGCCGAGCATGGTGACGGACGCTTCGCCAAGGTGAAAGCTCTCGTCGTGACTCCGGACGACATGCAGGCCGCCTATGTGGCGATGGTCGAGGAAAACGAGATCCGCGCCAACCTCAGCCTGTACGAGCGGGCAAGGATCGCGCTGCGCGCTCATGAAGGGGGCGTCTATCCAACGCTGAAAGCGGCTCTGAATAGCCTGTTTGGCTCTGTTTCCCGCTCTAAAAGATCCAAGATTAACAGCTTTGTGCCTCTGGTACAGCAGTTGGATGACGTGCTGGCCTTTCCTGCGGCCATTTCCGAAAAGCGCGGGCTGGAATTGTCCAAGGCGGTGCAGGAGAGCCCGGACTTTGTAGAAAAGCTTCATAACCGGCTGGCGTCCGCTAACCGGGGCGAGGCGCAGGGCGAACTGGACATCCTGAGCGCTGCCATCGCCGAATATCAGCGCCCCCCTGCCCAGCTCGCGCCACGGGAGCCTGCTTCTGTCCGCCCGTCAACAAAGCCTGAAACAGGCTTTGTCAAAGCACCCGAGGCCCGGTTCGATGCGGCCGAAGGGCGGATCGAAATTACAGGTGAAGGCGTTGACGAGGCGCTCTTCGAAGCGCTCAGGAAGTGGTTGGCGGCAAAAGCGTAAATGTTTCGCGCGCGAAACAAGTTTGAGCTAACTTATTGAAAATGTAGAGCCTGGCCTGCTCAGACTTCGTAATAGTCCCGGTACCAGTCGACGAAACGCTGAATTCCGGCTTCAACCGGCACCTTGGGCACATATCCGGTCAGATCCTCGATCAATCCGGTATCCGCCCATGTGGCGGGCACGTCACCCGGCTGCATCGGATGCATGATCTTTTCTGCCTCACGCCCGCAGGCTTTTTCGATAGCGGCGATGAAGGTCATCAGGGGGGTTGGCGAAGACGCCCCGATGTTCACCACCCGGAAAGGCGCCACGGGGCTGAGGGAATCTTTTTCCGAGACCGGTTCATCCCCCGGCACCGCATCGATCAGACCGGTAATACCATCCACGAGATCGTCGATATAAGTGAAATCGCGTTGCATTTTGCCGTGGTTGTAAACATCAATCGGCTCGCCGTTGAGGATCGCCCGGGTGAACTTGAAATGCGCCATGTCCGGTCGCCCCCAGGGGCCGTAAACGGTGAAGAACCGGAACATGGTTATCGGCAGGTGGTAGAGATGGGCATAGGAATGCGCCATCGACTCCGTCGCCTTTTTCGTTGCCGCGTAGAAGGACATCTGGTGATCGGCCCTCTGCGTCTCGACATAGGGCATCTCGGTATTCGCCCCATAGGCGGAAGAGGTCGAGGCCAGCAGCATATGGGCAGGCGGAAAGGCGCGCGCCGCTTCCAGTAGCTCGAAAGTGCCGATAAGGTTCGCCTCGACATAAGAACGCGGGCTGTCGATGGAAAACCGGACACCGGCCTGCGCGGCAAGATGAATAACCAGATCCGGCCGTTCTTTCTCGAATAGCTCCATCAGGAGACCCGAGTCCTCTAGCTTGGCCCGCAATGGGGTGAAACCAGCCGATTGCGACAACATCGATTGCCGGCGTTCCTTGAGGCCCACGTCATAATAGTCGGAAAACGCATCCAGACCGATGACACGCCAGCCCAGTTCAAGCAGACGGGCAGAGACAAAATATCCGATGAACCCGGCCGAGCCGGTTACAAGAGCTGTTTTCATGCGTCTTTGTCCACCTGATTGATCCCGCTGTCAAATCTTGAAGAAGGGGCTCTGCCCCTCCGGTCAAAATCAGGAATTTTGCCCGTCACCCCGGGATATTTGGAACCCAAAGAAGGCACGATTTTTTCTTCTTTGGGTCAAAAAACATCCCGGGGGAGTCGCCTGTCAGGGGGACGGGGGCAGAGCCCCCCTCTTGTCGGACGGTTTGACACTGGCGCGAAATTATGGGTTTTGCGCATCTGGAGCCGAGAGGCTGAACCCGGGTGACAAAGGAACCTCCGCGCAGTGCGTATCGAAGACAGAACCGACAGGCAGAGACTGGTTGCCGTGGTGGTTACCTATAACCGGCTTGAGAAGCTTCAGCAGACGGTGGAACGGTTGCTGGAGGCTCCGGAAGCGGATCTGGCGGCGGTCGTGGTGGTGGACAACGCCTCGACGGACGGCACTGGGGACTGGCTTGCCGGGCTTGCCGATCCCCGTCTTGTTCTGCATCCGAGCGCGCGGAACGTCGGGGGCGCCGGCGGGTTCGAAGCGGGTATGCGTCATGCGGTAGCGGCGCTCGATCCGGACTGGATCCTGGTGATGGATGACGATGCGCGGCCTGTACCGGGGGCGCTGACGGCGTTTCACGAGATGGATACATCAGAATGGGACGCGGTTGCGGCAGCGGTCTATTACCCCGGTGGCGAGATCTGCGAGATGAACCGCCCGTCGCGCAATCCCTTCTGGCATGCGCGCGAGTTTCGTCAAACCCTGTTCGGGGGCGGCCGTGGCGGCTTTCACATCGAACCCGAGGATTACCGGGGCGAGGGGCGGCAGATCGACGTGGCCTCCTTTGTCGGGCTTTTCGTGTCACGGGGGGCTATCGAGCGAGTCGGCTATCCGGACGGGCGGCTGTTCGTCTATGGCGAAGACGGGCTTTATACGCTTGGCCTGTCGAAACAGGGCGGGCGGATCCTGTTTGCGCCGCAGGTGGTCTTCGAGCATGATTGTTCCACCTTCGAGGGGCAGCGCGGGCGGTTTAGGCCGCTCTGGAAGGTATATTATTATCACCGCAACCTGCTGCTGCTGTACCGGATGGCGGCGGGGTGGATGTTCTGGCCGGTTCTGCTGGCGATCCTGCCCAAGTGGCTGTCGAAGGTCCGGCATCACTCGGGCGAGCGGGGGGTCTTTTTGCGTCTGTTGACACGGGCGATAGGGGACGGGCTGCGGGGCCGGACCGGGGTGGATCACGGCAGCATCCTGACAATGGCAGAAACAGAGAAAACGCCCAGATAGGGTCTGATTTTCCTTAGCGGTTGAGGATATCCCGGTGGTAGCGTCCGAGCAGGATCTGTCCCATGGCCATCAGCCCCAGCGAAACGCCAAGCACGTAAATTTCATTCACGTAAGAGGCGGTATAGGTCGAATAGAATCCGACCCTCATCAGCCCGATGATATGCACCAACGGATTGTACCAGAGGATATTTTGGGCAAGAGGGGGCAGGGATTCAAAAGTGTAGAGAACCCCGGAGGCGAGAAAAAGTGGCCGGGTAATGATCGACCAGGCGATGTCCCAGATCGGGAACAGCCCGATCAGCGCGCAGTTGATTGTTCCGACTCCAAGCCCGAGGATCATTGCAAGTACCATCGCGGTGACCACGGGGGGCAGGTCGAGGCTCGCATGGGTGTCCGTGACCAGCATCACGCCGCTTAAGAGCAGGATGGAGATCAGCACGGAGGTCAGGCTGTTCAGGAAGAACCGGGCAAGGATGGCATCCATCCAGGTGACGGCCGGGTATTTCAGCAGCGGTTTGGAGAAGCTAATGGCGCGGGACGTAGCCCGGCTGACATTCTGGTAGAGATCGAAGGGCAGGTAGCCCGTGGCATAGAACAGCAGGAAGCTGGTCCCCAGCGACGGGGTGCGCACGATCAGTGAAAACCCGATGCTGAGCACGATGATCGCGGCCAGAGGTTCCACCACGGCCCAGAGATAGCCCCCCGGTGTGCGCCCGTAGCTGGTGGACATCTCGCGCAGGATCAGCGCCAGCACCGTACGCAGGGTTGCAAAGCGGCGTCCGCCGTTCTTGGCAGGTGTAACCGAAGGGGGCAGAGGCGGGGGAAGGGCGGTCATGAACGCCTGTCTGTGCTGGTGTTTACGCCCTTGGTTATGTAAGAAATAAAGCCAGAACACAAATGGCTTCACGTCCGCGGAGACAGGGTGCGGGACGCGACGCAGGGGCACAGGCACAGGCAGGAAACCAGGATCAATGAATCTCGATAATGGGGCAGATGGCCGAACCGGGATGGAAGCGGAAACCGGGAAGGACGAGACGCCCGGTCAGGAAACGGTGACCTCCCGCGAGACCGGTAAAGTTCCCGAAGCCACACCGCCTGCGCAAAAAGGCGGTGGCAAAAAAGGTGGCGGCAAGGGCGGCGGGCTGAAGAAAAAACGCAGGCAGGAACGGCTGGCTGCGCGGGCACAGGAACAGGTCGAGGTGATCGATCCGGCGAAAGTGCAACCCATTGCCCGTCCGGCGCGGATGAAAAAGCGCCATTGGGGGCTTATACTGAGCTTTGTGCTGATGGTGCTGCTGCCCTTTGCAGGGGTGGTCTATTACCTCGGCACCCATGCGACCGATCAGTATCTCTCGACCACGGGCTTCACGGTGCGCACGCAAGAAAGCGGTGCGGCCAACGAATTGCTGGGCGGGCTGGCGCAGTTTGCCGGCGGCACTGCGGCTTCGGACAGCGATATCCTCTACGAGTTCATCCAGAGCCAGGAGATGGTCGAGGCGGTCAATGCTAATGTCGACCTGCGGGAGCATTACACGCAGGTCTGGCCGCATGACTGGGCTTTTGGTCTCTGGCCCGAGGCTTCGATGGAGGATCTGGTCTGGTACTGGCACCGGATTGTGGGCATTGCCTATGATTCAGGGACCGGACTGACCGAAGTGACGGTTTCGGCCTTTGATCCGGAAACCGCGCAGAAGATCACCGCTGAAATCGTGCGCGAAAGCCAGGACAGGATCAACGACCTGAACGCGCGGGCGCGCGAGGATGCGCTTGGCTATGCCCGGGCCGATCTCGAAGAGGCGCTGGAACGGCTGAAAGGTGCGCGCGAGGCATTGACCCGCTTTCGCACCCGGACCCGGATCGTCGATCCGGCTGCGGATATGCAGAGCCGCATGGGAGTGATGGGCAATCTCCAGCAGCAGTTGGCGGCGGCCTTGATCGAATATGACCTGCTGCGCGGTACCACCAATGGCAGCGATCCGCGTCTGACCAAGGCGGAGCAGCGCATCGAGGTGATCCGGGACCGGATCCAGATCGAGCGCCAGACCTTTACCAGCGACAATACCGATACCGGGGCGGTGGGCGAGGATTACCCGACGCTGATCGCGGAGTATGAAAGCCTTGCAGTGGACGCCGAGTATGCGGAGCAGTCCTATCGGGCGGCGCTGACCGCGCTGGAGGCGGCGCGGGACGATGCGGCGCGCCAGAGCCGGTATCTCGCGACCTATATCAAGCCGACGCTGGCGCAGGATTCCGAATATCCGCAGCGGTTCATCCTCGGCGGATTGTCGGCCCTGTTCCTGCTGCTGTTCTGGTCGATCCTGTCGCTGATCTACTATTCGATCCGGGACCGGAGCTGAGGCGGTGATCCGTTTCGAGAACCTGACCAAGAGTTTCCGGGTCCGGGGCGAGCGCCGGGTGGTGATCGACGATCTGAACCTGACCCTGCCGACGGGCAAGTCGCTGGCGTTGCTGGGGCGGAACGGGGCGGGAAAGTCGACCCTGCTGGAGATGATTTCCGGTACGATCCGCCCGGATTCGGGTCGCATTGTCAGCGATGGCTCGATTTCATGGCCTGTCGGCTTCGGGGGGTCGTTTCACCGGGAACTGACCGGGGCGCAGAACGTGCGATTCATCGCACGGATCTACGGGGTGGATACGGATGAGCTCTTGAAGTTCGTCGAGGATTTTGCCGAACTGGGCAAGTTCTTCTACATGCCGGTCCGCAGCTATTCCAGCGGCATGCGCTCGCGTCTTGCATTCGGGGCCTCGATGGGGATCCGCTTTGATACCTATCTGGTGGACGAAACCACGGCGGTGGGGGATGCGGCTTTTAAACGCAAGAGCCGGGCGGTTTTTGCTGACCGGATGCATCATTCGAGCTCGATCATGGTGAATCATTCGATGGGGCAGGTGCGCGAGTTCTGTAATGCGGGGCTGGTGCTGGAAAAAGGGCGGCTGCAGTATTTCGAAGATCTCGAAGAGGCCATCGAGGTGCATCAGGCGCTGATGGCCTGAGGTTCCGACCGGGCAGGGGGGCGCTGCCCCCGTCCTGCGAACTCCCCCGGGATATTTTCAGACCCAAAGAAAGGCGGATCAGCCCAGTTTCTTTTGCCAATATTCCGGGGCGGTGAGGCGGTCATAGCCGCTGCGGTAGCTGGTTTTGAGGTCGTCATATTCGCGCATGAAGCGGATCAGCATCTTGGTCATCTGCCAGCAGGTCGCGAAGAAGCGGCGCTTGGACTGGATGACCGTATAGGCCTTGTCGCGGTTGGCGCTGAGATAGGTGACCTTGCGGGCTCCGTAGGCGGGATAGACGATGCCGCGATCGGCCATGGTCAGGTTGATCTTGTCCCAGAACCGCGCGGAAAACGGGACTAAATGGCCATTTAGAGTATACGTCCCGATCAGGGTGCGGATCGGGCGGGAGATTTTTGTCAGGCGTTTTTTCTCGCTCAGGTCGGCCTGGTCGATGTCGCGCCAGACCTCTTCGTCCATCATGTCCTTAATGTCGGCACGACGTTGCGCCATGTCGATATTTTCGTCGAAGAAATCGGGCCCGCGCATCACGTCCTGCCATGCCAGCAGCTGAGCCTGGGCGCTTTCGTAATGGAAGCGCAGCATCGAGCGCATGATGAAGCGGATCGGGACCTTGGCGGTGCCAAGCGCGCTGCGTTCGAGTTCCGGGGTGACGAGATGCTGGATGATATGATTGCGCAGGTCGAGATATAGGGTTTGTGCACTTTCCTTTTCGGAGAAGTCGTCCTGGAAGGAGACCACGCCATTCAGGGTATGGATGTTGAAATCGTTCATCAGCGAGAAGGAGATGTCGTCGCCGCGCACGAAGAAGGGGAATGGGTGATGTTTCACCTGGTCGATGGCGAAGGCGAAGAACCACCAGCCGCCGTAGAGCGTGGCCGGGCGCTGGTGGCCGGAGGTGAGCTCCATCTTGATCACTTCCTTGGGTTCGCGCAGGTCGGCGCCGCAGGAAATCGGGCGGCAGGCGCCGTCGAACCATGCGCCGTTTTCCCACATCGCCCATTTATGGGTGTTGTTGATCATCGCCCCGGCGACCGCGTTGCGTCGGTCTTTTGAGAAGGCGAGGAACATGTAGGTGCGGGCGATATTCTCCATGTGGAAGGAGGCGTCGTCATCCATGAAGAGGCAATGGGAGAACCCGGCTTTGGTAGCCTCCATCAGCCCGCGAGCGAAACCACCGGCACCGCCGTAATTGGGGTTGTTGATCGGGGTGACCCGGGGAGAAGCCGGGATTTCGGCGCTGTTGCCATTGTCGACCACCTGCACGTGGATCTGCTTGGCATAAGGAAAGCCTTCGATGAAATCGCTCAAGCGGGCGACGGTTTCGCGGACCTGTTCTTCGCGTTTGAACGTCGTGATCGATACGGCCAGTCGGGGCAGGTCGGCGGGGGTGTCGCGGGTAGCGAAGCGGCCGCTGGTAAAGGTGAAACCATCGGCGTCGAGACCGCGGATATCGACGAAAACCAGACCCTGTACCGAGCGATCGATCAGGTCGGAGATGTCGAGCTGAAAGGGAGCGCCTGCCTCGAGCGTCTCGATTTCGCTGTAGATCATGTTGGAGGAGCGTTCGGCGGAGGTTTGTACCACCCGGATAAAGGCACGGCCCGAGCCGTTCAGTTCGACGATCAGGGAGTCGAGCCCGCAGCCTTTCATCCATTTGTCGAGGCTGAAGAGGTTGAAATAGCTGTTGAAGCCGAGCTTGCCGCCTGCCCCGGCCCAGAGCTCTTGCCGGCTTTGGGAGAACCCGGTGGCGCCATCTGTCTGCACGTAGAGCGACAGTTCGGTACAGATTGACGGTTCGGGGAGGATAAGGGTCTGGAGGGTGATCATCTTACGTCTCTAAAAAGTGATTTTTGCCTGTTCCGGCGGATATGGGACATCATGCTGTAGCCGCATATTCCCGGGCTAGGCCTTGAATGAAATCGCGCAACCTGTCGTTTGGCAGACTGTTGAGCGGAATCTTGGAGAGAAAATCGGCCACCGCTTCGGATTCCGGGATGGGGAGCGGTTTTGTCATCTCGTCGATATCGGGGAAAAACGCGTCCTGCCCGGTCAGTTCGGACAGGTAGGCATGGATCGGGACGAATTTTTCAGCCAGTTCGGCGCGCAGTGAGCCGCCGAACATCTCGATCTCGCGATTGGGCAGGGGGGTGATGTGTTTCTTGCTGGTCAGCAGGTAGTGGCGCATCTCGCCGGCTTCCTGTGCGGGCAGGTCGTGGTTGGCGCGGCGGGCGATTTCCATCGCGGCGCGGGGCAGGCTTTCATTGGCGCGCAGGCTGGTCTTGAGCCCTTGGGGCAGGCTGAGCCCGGTGGTGCCGAAGAAATCCTCGACCGAACCGCCAGAGGCCAGCACATCGGCGTAGTTGCGGATATGGAGCGGCGCACCGGGGAAACGGTCGACCCAAGGAGCGATGACGCTTTTATAGTTGAAGTGGATCGTCTTGGTGTAATGGTCAGCGGCGCCGTCGCTGATCGCGCGGACCTTGTCACCAAAGCGCATCCGCTGGGCATGCCAGGCTACGAGGTATTCATCGGGGCGGCGTAATACGCAATATAGAGACTGTTCTGCCTCGGGAAAGATGTCGCGGACCTTGTCGATCATATCGGGGTGGCGGGGGCCGAAATTGGCCATGACCTCGGAGCAGAGGACGACGGTTTCCGGTTGCAGGAAATGCGCCTGCATCTGCATTGCCCGCACCATCTGGCCGACGCCGGGCAGACCTTCGTGCCAGGGCGGGGGGGTGCCGTTATTGGCCTGCGCCAGCATTTTGAAAGCCAGCGCATTATGCGGCTCGCGCGCGTTCATCGGCGGCGCGCCCTTGCTGGCCTTCGTGACCCGGCTGCGCAGCCCGCTGGGCAGGGGGGTATGTTCCAGCAGGCGCGCGGCCATGTAGGACATGCTTTCGCTTTCGACGCCGGGATAGAGAATGCCCGCCCGCATCAGGGTGATCTGGTTCCGGAACAGGAAGCTTTGCAGTGCGGTCGAGCCGACCTTGTGGTGACCGAAGTAGATCGTGACTTTCATTGCGTTCTCACTCGTACCCGTCTCGGATGGGGCGTTGCGGCAGGGATCTAGCCCCGGCCCTCTTGCCTCTTGTTTTTCTTCCGCCCCTGCTTTCTGCCCTTGTTAGGGCCTTTTTCAGCCGGTTCTCCCTCCACATCGCGAAGCCGTTTGCCATGCAGGAAGGCAGGCCAGTTGACCTCGTCGTTTTCCAGCAGGCCGCCGATCATCCGCGACATCAGGTCGAGCGAGCGCATCTCGGAGGGGGGCAGGTAATCGGCCGGTCTGGCGGATTGCGGCTTTTTCAGGGCCTTGTCCACTGCGGCCTGCAATTCCTGCTGCATCAGCGGGGCACCGTCAAAAAAGGTATCGTCCATGGCGCGGGCATCGGCCATGTAGGTTTTCTGGATAGCCCGGGCGAGGGTCTTGTGCAGGGCGATCTTGGTACTTTGCGGCGGGGGCGGCATCTGGCCGATGATGCGGGCGATTTCCCAGCCCACCTTGAGCCGCAGGTCGCGGGGAGCCGAGAGATGCCGTTGCAGCACCTTGAGCCGCATCAGGTCCTCGACGCAGAGCGATTCATTGGCCGCATCGGTGCCGGTGATCTCGAACTCCAGCCCGCCAAAGGCGTAATGGATGAAATCGTCTACCACCGATTTGCGGTAGAGCGCATCGCGCACCATCGGGCGCAGGGTGAAGGCATCGCCATAAGCTTCGCGCCAGGCGGTGAAGCGCGGCAGGTAGATGAATTCGCCACCGGTCTGCTTGTTGGCGGCAAACTGGTCGAGATCGCTTTTCAGGGCGCGGGGCACGCCGACCTTGGTGCGTTCGGCAAAGCTTGAGGTGATACGCGCGGCATGGGGGCGGACATAGCCGATGATGCGGATTTCATCGGCGCTGTCGGCAAAGAAACGGTCGGTGATGTCGCGAAACACCGCGGCGGGCACGGTTTCGATCGCCTCGGCCGAGATCAGCACGAAATCGGCATCGCTGGCCGCGACCCGGGCCGCCAGCCGTTCCAGCGGCTGTGCCGCCCTGGCGCGCTCCTCGTCGGTCTGCGCCGCATGATAGGCCATGCACTGGTCGCCGAGCACGTTGCTGGCAAGCTTGGCCGGGTAGAACAGGCTGCGATCCTTCAGCGAGACGCGCCCCTTGGCAAAGGCGAGCTGGATCGAGGTCGAGCCGGTCTTGTGATCCCCGATGTGAAAGATCAGCGTCTTGCGTCCCTTGGCCGGGGCCGGGTTTGGGGCCGGCGCGTAGGACGGGGCGGCGGGAGTCTTGGGCGCTGCGGTCTTTTTTCTGAACATGGGGGCCTTATGGTCCGAGGGGTCCGAAATTTCGTGATCCGTGCTTAGGGCCTGTACCCGGTCAGAGCAAGTAGAGAGCCCCTGCAGGTAGCGGAACTTGGGGGCTGTACCCCCGAAATATGTGGAATTTCCCTGCCCCGTGCCCTTGTTGCGACATTAAGGCCAGCCCCGTCCGGAGCCTGCCCTTTGGGACGTTGAGGTTGCCGTCTCAACTTGCTCTAAGGAGGCTCAGGATTCGTAAGGCAGGAGATGCAGTTCATGGGCCAGGGCAGATTACTGATGGTAGGCGCCGGTTTGTCTGGAGCGGTGATCGGGCGTCATCTTGCCGAGGCGGGCTATGATATCACCGTGGTCGATGCCCGGTCCCATATCGGCGGCAATTGCCATACCGAGCGCGATGCCGATACCGGCGTGATGGTGCATATATACGGGCCGCATATCTTTCACACCGACGATGCCGAGGTCTGGGATTACGTCAACGCCTTCCAGACCTTCATGCCCTACAAGAACCGGGTCAAAACGACCTCGCGGGGGCAGGTGTTCTCGCTGCCGGTGAACCTGCACACGATCAACCAGTTCTTTGGCCAGACCATGCGCCCGGACGAGGCGCGCACCTTTATTACCGAGGAACAGGCCGATACCAGCATCGAGGATCCGCAGACCTTCGAGGAACAGGCGATGCGGTTCGTCGGCCGCGACCTCTACGAGGCGTTCTTCAAAGGCTACACGATGAAGCAATGGGGCTGCCACCCCAGCGAATTGCCCGCGTCGATCCTGAAACGCCTGCCG
The DNA here is from genome assembly GCF_019966545.1 of Heliomarina baculiformis. GTDB lineage: Bacteria > Pseudomonadota > Alphaproteobacteria > Rhodobacterales > Rhodobacteraceae > Heliomarina > Heliomarina baculiformis. Next base: position 30,491 of record NZ_JAIMIC010000017.1, read on the forward strand.
GTGCGCTTCAACTACGACGACAATTACTTCTTCCACAAATACCAGGGCATGCCGGAAAACGGCTATACGGACATGATCGGGAAAATCCTTGATCACGAGCGTATTGAGGTCAAGTTAGAGACTGTTTTCGACCGGTCTCAGGCTGGCGATTACGATCATGTCTTCTACTCCGGGCCGCTGGATGGCTGGTTCGATTTCGAACTGGGCCGGCTGGGCTACCGGACGCTGGATTTCGAGCGTTTCACCTATGACGGCGACTACCAGGGCTGCGCGGTGATGAATTACGGCGAGGTCGACGTGCCTTTTACCCGGATCACCGAGCACAAGCATTTCAGCCCCTGGGAAGAGCACGAAGGCTCGGTCTGCTACCGCGAGTTTTCCCGCGCGGCAGAGCCCGAGGACATCCCCTATTACCCGATCCGGCAGGTCGCGGAAAAGGCGCTCTTGTCGGATTACGTCAAGCTGGCCGAGGCGACCAGCGGCGTGACCTTCGTGGGCCGGCTCGGGACCTATCGTTACCTCGACATGGACGTGACCATCCGCGAGGCGCTGGATACGGCGCGCGGTTTCCTTTCCGACCGCGCCGAGGGTCGCGCCGCACTCGCCTTTTACCAGGCACCGCTGTAGGCGCAGAACGGAATTGTGCCCCCAAAGCCGCAAGATGTTGTGACCGTCGCTGTTGTGACTCCAAGCCTTGAAGCTTTGGACCTGATCTGGCTAGTGTCTCGCGAGGCTTCTGGTACGAGGCGTTGCAAGCGAAGCCTGTCACTCAGGCCTCCGTCTCACCATTCCGGCTGACGATGTCAGACAAGAGAGCAAAATGAGAAACTTTTTTTATCGGTTCGGAATCTTCCGGTTTATTTATCGGGTTATTTTCGGGGTTCGTCAGCGTACCCGAAAGTCGCTTATTCTGCTTGAAGAAATGAACCGGAATTGGGAGCGCTTTCAGGAAGAGAGCCACCGAAGCCGGGATGAGCTACGCCATGAAATGGCCCAGCAGCGCCAAGAAATGGAACGTCGAATCGCTGCACTTGGCGAGCGTCAGATCGAGCGCGATGATTTCATGTTCCAGACGCAGAAAACCTTTCAGGATACGATCACGAAAAACCTGAAATCCGAGGCACTTCAGTCAGATCTGCGTGTTTTGAGAGAGACGCAGCTGAAGCAGATTGCACCTCAAGTCGAGAGCCTCCAAGAGCAGATGGACAAGCTGCTTGCCAGAGAGGCCGAGCGGGGTGATTTTCTGCATCAGCGCCAGGTCAGCTTTGAAAAGGAACTGCATGAACTGTTCCTGAAGGGGCGGCGTGAAAACAGCCAGGTTCAGGACGAGATCCGATCCTATTTGGAAAAACTGAAAGCGGATATTCAGAAGAACCGCCCGGATGCGACGCTGAACGCCCTGAAAAAATCGATCGAGAAGATAGAGCAGCGGAGCGTGGAACATCCCAAGCTGATGGCGGAAAGCAATCGGCTGGCGGATTATGCCCGGGTTTTCAGTGGCTCCGCCCGGAAACTGCAGGCTATTCCCAAGCTTAAAGAAGCGATGAACGATTATGTCATGATGCTTGAGGAGGGCGACCCCTTCCGGCTCTGGGACTATGAAATCAGCTATCTTGACCGCAAGGCTCTCTGGATTCAGCTCAACGAGCTGATCTTTCGGGAAGAATACTTCTTTTCCGAGGATTTCGAGGCCCCTCACCGGATTATTGATGGCGGTACCAATATCGGGCTGTCGCTGCTGTTCTTCAAAGCGATCTATCCCAATGCGGAGGTCATCGGTTTCGAACCGAATGAGGATTGCTACAATGTCGCGATGGAGAATATCACCCGAAACAACCTCACGGGTGTAACCTTGATCAAGGCGGCTCTTAGCAGCGAAACAGGGCGGCAAACCCTGTTTACCAGCGCCGAGGACAGCATGGCGTCATCTCTGGCGCCGCGTGCCATCACCGAGGAAATGAAAGAGAATTCTGTCGAGGTGGATGCTGTGGCCCTGGCCGAGTATCTCGATAAACCGGTCGATTTTCTCAAGCTCGATATCGAAGGCAGCGAGGCAGAGGTGATGAACTCTGTCAGGGACAAGCTGGATGCCGTGCAGAACATCTTTTGCGAGTACCATTTCGGCAAGGGTAATACCGGAAATAACCTCAGGGATATCATCGATGTGCTCGATGACACCGGGTTCGATTACCAGATCGCGAAATCCGTCTGGTTCGGCGACCATTCCGAATACCGTCCCCTGCAGCATGTCGGGGAAAATTACAGCGGCGTGGTATATGCCAGAAAGCGGGCCCTGATGTCCGGTGCGCCTGCCGAGGGCGATCTAGATGCCACGTCCAAAGCCGTTTGAGGTGATACTATGCTGAAAAAGATTTTCCCGGCTACCTCTCAGCCTTCCGCGCCGCTGGTCATGGACAAGGCCACGGCGCTGCGGCTGGAAGCGTTGGAAAGCAAGCTCGCCGAAATGGACGATCTGGCAGCGCGTCTGACGAAAGCCGAAAAGACCCTGCAGGCCCGTACCAATGAGCTAAACAAGCTGAAGTACAACGCGACTCTGGTCTCGCGCACCATGGAGAGCGTGTTCCGCTCGATGTTCGGGCGCAGCCTGCAGGACTTTGTGGGGATCCACGCGGGGGAGCGCTGTTTCGTCATCGGAAACGGACCGTCGCTCAACAAGATCGACATGACCCGGCTCAGGACCGAGATCACGATGGGATCCAACCGGGCCTTCCTTGGCTTTGAGCAATGGGGCTTTGTCTACAATTACTGGATGCTGCAGGATCGCGTGCTGGCGGATCAGAACGCCGATGAGATCGCCGAGCAGATGCCAGATGAGGTGGTGAAGTTTCTTCCCTACACGATCATCAAGCATTTCGATGTTTCCAAGCTGCAGAACATGGTGCCGGTGCATCTGGATTATACGCGCCAGTGTACCTTTTCGAACGATCCTTCTGCCTTGCACGAAGGCTTTACAGTGACGGTCGGTCTTTTGCAGATCGCTGCCATCATGGGATGCAAGCAGATCATTCTGGTCGGGACAGATCATAACTATCCGATCCCCGAAGAAAATGTGAACGCGGACCGCAAATGGTCGGGCAAGGGGCTGGAGACCCATTTTTCTGCAGCCTACACCAACCATGAGAAGGGCCAGGTGTGGGAAATGCCCGATGTGGTCAAGATGAACCGGGCCTATGACGCCGCTGCCAAGTGGGCTGAGGAAAACGGGATCGAGATTCTGAACGCCACGCCGGGCAGCAAGCTGAATTCCTTTCCGAAGGTGGATTATGACAGCCTCTTCTGAAGAGGTCGGGGGCGCGCCCCTGATCTCGGTCGTCGTTCCTGTATACAACACCGAAGCCTATCTGCGGGAATGCCTGGATTCGATCCTCGGGCAGACGCATGGCAACCTCGAGATCCTCTGTGTCGACGATTGCTCTCCGGACAATTCGGCGGAGCTGATCCGGGAATATGCGGAACGGGACCCCCGCGTGACGCTGGTTCAGCACGAGGAAAACCAAGGGCTGGGACCCGCCCGGAATACCGGGATCCGGGCGGCCACGGGCGCGCTGATCGGTTTTGTCGACAGCGATGACTGGATCGAACCGGAGATGTATGCCCGGCTGCTGGAGACGATGCAGCGTGAGCAGGCCGACATCGTGCAATGTTCCGCCGCGCGCATCTCGGATGGTCGCAACATTGGCTCTTATCCGGTTTCAGGGGGCGCCCGGAACAAGTTCACGATGCACAGTATGTTCGGGGAAAGACCGAAATTCGTCGGGGCAGCCTGGAACAAGCTCTACAAGACCAGCCTGTTCCTCGATAACGACATCTTCTACCCGGCCATCCTGTTCGAGGACGTGGCGACCACGCCGCGTCTTGTGCATTGCGCAAAGCGGATTGCCAGCCTGCCGGAAAGCTACCTGAATTATCGCTACCGTGACGACTCGATCGTCAACGATGTCAGTATCGCCAAGGTCGAGAAGCGGATCGACGGGCTGTTCTCGGCGATGATTATCCTGGCCGGGTATTTTACAGCGCGCAAAGCCTACTCGCTGGAATTCGTTCTGAATTTCCGCGAGTACCTGATGCCTCAGCTGGAACGCAACATCCGTATCGCCCAGGAGTTTTCCGACAGGGGAGAGGCGCTGGAGTGCTGTTTGAGAGCCATCGAGGTGCACCTCATGGGGACCGAACCGGGAATCCAGTATTTCTTTCCCGACCGGGTCAAGGTGATGCAGGGATTTCGAAATCGGACCAGGTCAACCATAATCTAAAACAGAGTATCCGCATGCTCAAGAATAAGCGAAAATCAGAAGTGATTGCCGGGATGACTAAAGAAGATACCGATATAATTCATCAACGCAACAATCCATCATCAAGTGCGGTAACTTTCGTTTTTTCGACATTTGAAGGGGTGAATCGGGGCGCAAGGTCATTTTCGTTCAGACATCTTCTTCTCGATTTGGATGCCAACATCGTTTATATTAAAGATCGTTCAAATCAGTGGTACAATAGAGGAATTTTGGGGGTTGGCAGCGACCTAAGTTCTACAATAATTTCTCTTAAAGGAATAATCGAAAGTTTTGGGTATACTGAAGTCCGGTGCACAGGGACTTCAATGGGAGGCTATGCCGCCATTCTGTTTGGGAATGAAATTGGAGCGGAAAGTATTCTTGCCTTTTCGCCTCAAACTTTTTTGGCACCACCCTATCCCCGCTACAATAGAAGCCTTCATGAAGGAGAGTACCTTGATTTATCAAGGAATATTGCATCCCCGGTGGCTAAAACCAGAATTATAGTTGGCGAAGACGAACTATTTGATCTTTTTGGTGTTGCCAGACTGCCTTTTTGGAGACATATCGACCTTCAAATTGTCCGAGCTGGTACACATATGATACCCAGATTTCTTCATGATGCTGGCGTATTTAAGGGTACTTTGGTTAATCTAGCGACGACAGGAGAGTTCTCAGACCTTGGTGTTGAGCGATCTGATTTGAATTTTTCGGCTGTGGCTTCTGATTTGTGTGTGGCAGCAGAAGGTGTCTATGGAAGACATATAGGCGAAGCAAAAAATGTTTTGCAGCACTTCGTTAGAGCGCGGCCGAATTGGGCGGGCGCTCACTTTTGGCTAGGACGTGTTTTGGAAAAACAGGGAATCTATGATGCTTCTGCGGAACACCTAGAGAAAGCCGTTGAGCTTAACCCTGTAATGTACGAAGCGGCAAGTCGAGCTGCGCAGGTGCATCTGAAACAGGAAAATTGGTCCAGTGCTCTGAGATGTGGAATTTTAGCGTGGACTGTAAATAAATCGCTCACAGGAATTAGAGATCGCGTAAGTGAGGCTGTAATTGATCTTATAAAAAACGGGTTGAAACAGGAGAATGTCAGCTCTCAATGCTGGGAGTTGTTGGAAACTTTGGATGTTCTGTTTCAAAGAGAAGAACTTCAAGAGCATTCGTTGAGATCAGAGGTCAGGGAGTTGCTGGCACAACGGAAAATGTCTGATTTTAAAAGCTAACAGATTCTAGAAACTCTTTCTACTGCTCGCGCTACATCCTGATGGGTGATACGTACACCCGTCGACAGACGTAAAAAATGAGGTACCTTTTCAAGGGCCTGCTCATGAAAAGCAAGGCCCTTACGAACCATTTCCTTATGTTTCGGGAGAAGCTGCTGGATAGCTGAGATCACAGGTGCAGTGAAGCTGGGATCGATCTGGGGATTCACCTCAAGATAGAGACATATTGAGGGCCAGAGCAGAGGGTTCAGCGTTGGCAGGGCCTTGGCTACGAAGGCGCTGGCCTCTTCGGACCAATTATCCGCCGTGGGGGTGCCCTCGAAAGGGCCGTCGCAATATTCCGGGCCGAGAAACTTCTGGTATTTCTCGTTCTCGTCCATGATGCGGTCGTATAGTACCTGCTTTTCACTGTCGGTAAAGACGAATTTGCGCCCAGGCAGGTCCCAGAGCGGGCTGGCATCGTCGTAGAAACGATGCGGGTTTACCTTACCGTCGGTTGAAATCGGCTGCAACCGGTTTACAAAACCAATCAGTCGCGTTGCACGGTCACTCATTGTTTCATTTTGCCGAAAGATCTTGAAAGCGGCAGGATCACCTAACTCCAGCGTTTCGATGAAGAAGCCTACCGGCCCTAAGGGGTGAAGTTTGGTTTTTTCAAACGGATAGGTTTGCAATTCGCCTAAGCTTGCTTTCAGCTTCTCGACAGCCTCGAATTTTCGGACCGGTTTGAGCATGAACTTATGCCCGTGTTTGATGTTTTCCTGAAGCCCGCTGGTAGCCATTTCAAAGGGGCTTCGAATGAAGCATACTGGTTCCAGCATGGCGAACTTGTTCGCGAAGAAGGCATACTTTCCAGTTCTTCGATCGATAAGAAAGAGATACCTTCTCCAGAGAAGAGCACACGTTCTTTACCTTCTATAGCCTGAGCGAGCTTGTCACGGAACAAAGGGCGTGCCCAAGACCGTTCATAGCCACGGGCCAGCAGTTGTGGTCGGTTCGCATAGGTCTCGAAAAAAGCCGCGTAGAAGGGCATAGCATGATTAGGAAAGGCCTTTTCCGCCTCATCCTTAATGACTGGGTAGGACCAGCCGTTTTCTTCGAGAAGATCCCTGTTTCGGGCCAGGCTTTTCTGAATTGAGGTTGTTGCCGTCTTATGGAGGCCAACATGCAGCTTGATGTGCAAGACAGGTCTTTCTTTTGGGGAGTGGTATGAGTGGAGCCTAAGGCGTCAGTTCGTGCTTATATAGGCATCCCGGAATCTTCGGGTAATGCTCCAGACCATGGGCGGTTCGACGTGACGCTGATCGTGGCGCCACGCCATACTGCGGGGCGAGTACATGACCATCTCGTAGCTCGGGAAATAATCAACGTCGTCGAACTTGTTGTGCAGGTCTTCGGCGACGGCGCGAAGCACGGACTTGGAGTAGGAATTGGCGACGATGATATCCTGGTCCGAGAAGGTACGTAGCAGAGGGACAGGTGATACTGTGAGAATGATCTTGGGAGAGACGTTGGAATGCTCGCGGATCAAGTCGAACATGTTGATCAGACTAGTTTTGCATTCTTCATAAGTCGAGTTCCGGAACTCGAACCGACCCGTGCGCTTGGCGAATTTCCAGTTTAGGGGAGCTCCATTCAGCGGCGTACCGGTTTCGGTATCTATCCATGTTTCGGTCAGACCGAGAGTGATGAAGACAACATCGGCATCGGTGATGTTCTTGATCGTCTTGCGGACCGCTGCGGTGGTGGCGAGTTGTTCTTCGGGCTCCAACTCTCCTACGCGGTGAAGCTGCGGGTTCCAGAGTTTCGGAGGATTGATCTCGACTAAGCCGCGTTCCAGAGGGGTGTCCGTCAGGGCATCGCGCAGTTCGATTTCCATGGACTGCGGCGTGAATTTGGTCAGTACCTCGTTTTGCAGATATATGGTTTTTGCTTTGGCTGCCTCGGGCAGGTCGAGGTTCATTGAAAGTACATCCGCGCCGTTATCGCGCAGGGAAATCTCAATATTCCGGGCGAAGCACGACCCGATTGCAAAGTACTTCGAACTTTTGGGAAACTGAAATTTGGGTGTGAAAGCGATATCGATATATTCGTCGGTGCTTAGTCGGGTTGCCGCATCCTGCGGCGCATGACCTTCTTCTTTGAACTTGTCATCCAACCCGCGTGACCAATGTTTATAGTGGTTGCTGATCTCGTTCATATTAGTACTCCGGAATTCTGTGGCGGCTGGCGCGTCAGCCAATTGTCGGGGGTCTTATGGCGGATCGCAAGCGGCTTTTGCAGAGAGCCGGGAGGAAATCGGAGGGTGCTGATTTTGTCTCAGGCAAAGGCCGTGAAGACCGCAGGTTCCGGCTTTCCGGGGTCTGCATTTTCCATAACAAAAGTCTGCCCCGCCATCGCCTGCCATTGGGGCATGTCTTTCGGTAGGTTCTGTTGTGCCGTGGTGACGTAGAGACTTTTATAGGCTGCACCGCCGAAGGCAGGGCAGGACGTGTGCCCCGTAGGGAGGTCGATTGCCGTCAGGAATTCTCCGTCAGGGCTGTAGCGCGCCACCCTTGCCGCGCCCCATTGCGCATTCCACAGGCAACCCTCGCTATCGATCACCGCACCGTCCGGGCGATATTCGGGGGCTGTGTCGGTGGCGCGAAGGTCGACAAAGACCGACGTTTCGCCGTCCGGCCAGCCGGTCGCGGGATCAAGCGGCTGGCGCAGGATCTGCCGGGTTCTCGTGTCGGCGTAATAGGCGCAATTGCGCGACTGGTCGAAACAGATGGCATTCGGGGTGGTCATGCCAGTGGCAAGCTGGCGCAACGCGCCGCGATACCAGCGATAGATGCCGCCCAGTCCAGTTTCGCCTGCCTTGCCCATGGTACTGGTCCAGAACCCGCCCCAGGGATCGGCACGGCCATCGTTCGAGCGGGTCTCGCTTCGATCCGCTTCGATCTCGCAGACCCGGGTTTCCGTTCCACTCTCCAGATCGAAGCGGAACAGCCCGTATTCGTCGGCGATCAGCAGCTGGTTTGCATCAATCCAGCCTGCGGCGCTGACATGGCGGTCGAACGCCCACTCTAAAGGCGTGTCGCCGTCGCGCGACAACAGCTTGCAGCCGATGATGTCAAACCAGAACAATTGTTCCCGCTCGGGATGCCAGAGCGGGCCTTCGCCAAGAAAACAGGGACGATTATCGTAGGTAGAGACTGTCATTATGGGGTCTCCGATGGAAAGAGCTTGTCAAAATCAGCGCGTTCAAAGACGTCGAGCGCGGTCTTTCGCGACGCGTTCACCACGTTTATGCCACGCGCTGCGCAAATGTCACGGGCACGGGCATATGACACCTCGAGCACCTCCAGATTGGGTTGGTGCCATTTTTCTCCGGGGCTGCGATATTCCGGGTGAAAATGGTTTTCTTCGCCTTCGTGCAGGTAGTAGTTCCCCTGCTTGACGCTGGGCAGCGCATAGCTGTGATCTATGCCGATCAGCACGATTTCAGTGCAGCCCATATGTACAGCCATCTGGATCTGGCTGTAGACGATGGTGGACCCCCAACAGATGCCATGGCTGAGATCCGTGCTGAACTCAGGGAAATCAGGGTCTGACAAGGGCTCTTCAAAGGATTTTGGCGGCAGGAAGGGGGCAAATACCGTATCCGCTTCGTGATAGCCGAAATCGCGCATACTGGCGGGGAATATCTTGAAGCTGTCCTTCAATGCCGCGATCGCGTCGCGGTTGTTGAGCAACACCAGATGGTCTTCGACAGAGTAGTAGGTCGGTCGCCAGTCGGTATCGCCATAGGCGAGATAGATCTTGTTGGAGGCAAAGGTGATTTCGCCGCGCAGGCGGTCGAGATCAGGGATCTTCAGGCTCGGGCCATTCCCGATGATGACCGCGCGCTGCCCCGCATGGCGGTTCCGAAGCAGGCTCAGCATCACCCGGTTGGCGCGATCCTGATCCGCCTGCACCCGGGCCGGATCCAGCAGGTTATTATGGGCAAGTTGGGATTCAAGCCGGTGAATCTGCTTTGCCAGTTCGTATCCCTGGGAACGCAGCCCGTTCTCAGCCTTGAGATGCAGCGCCGCGGTCTCGTACTGCTGACGAAGCGCATTTTGAGCCCGGCCCGGCCAGAGCCGTGATGGCTGGTCTACTGCCAACTGCCCCCAATAGGCGATGGTGGTCTGCTCGGGCCGGTTTGGCCGCTGTATCTTTGCGGTACGATCCACGGGGCCGGAGGGCATGCTCCAGAGTGACAGGGGGAGGATCGCACGTAGCCCGTTCGCGTTCAGCCTGTCATCATATTCACGGGCCGCATCGCGCCCGGACAGAGGGTAGGGGAGACCGTAGCGATGCATGTCGCGGGTATCGATGCCCAGCCAATGCGGTCCTGCCCGGTGCCGGATACGCTCGGCGCGCAGGAAAGCTGTCAGATCGGTTGGAGCGAGGTTTTCGCCGTCAGGCAGAGGCTGGCCAATGTAATGACATTGAGCCTCTGTCGGGGTGGCGGCGGAAGAGTAAACCGGTGCGCCCAGGTAGAAGCCCGGTCGCAGAAAAGCGTGCAGCGCCGCTGTTCGGGCCAACATTTCCGGGTGGAGAGCCTGTGCATCATGAAGCAGGCAGAAATGGGTAAAGCCGCGCTCCGCCAGTTTTCCATAGCCGATTTCGTAAAGTCCCCGCCCCGGTCCTTTGGCACCGGTACGATCATTGGGTAACAGCGTAACCGGCTTGTATTCACCCGTTTCAGAGTCTGTTTCAGGCTCTGAAACGGCGTCCTGGATCATCGCCGGGTCCGCCTGATTATTCTGGTCTACCACGATCAGGTGGGCACTTCGGGCCGTGCTCTGCGCTCTGTGTTCTTGCCGATAATCACGAAAGGCCTGTAAGGCCCCGGCGATGCCTTGGCCTTCTGCATCCAGTATGAACGCGGTGGCACTATAGGGGGTCAGAGGTGGCTCGTTCGTGCCAAAATAGATATCGTATTCGGCGCCTTCCGACGCGCTTTCCACGACGGGCAGGATGACGCCCTCAGGCTGATCGGCCAGGAAAATCGGTGGGCTGAAGGCCGAACCGGGGTCGAAACAGGTGAGCCGCGCAATCTCCTGTTCCGCCCCGTCGGGAGAAACGTGGCGCAGGCTGACATTGACAGCGCCCTCACGCACGAAAAGCTCGACACCAAAAGCGACAAGGGAAGTGGCCTGTTTCCAGACCGGCAGATCGAAGGCATTGAGGACAGAGGCGCCGAAATCCGGTACATACCCCTGCAAACGAAACCTGATGCCATGACCCTGCATGTGATCACCCATCAAGATGCCTGAACAGGTTGTCGAGCGTATTGGCATGCACGTATTCGATCGCCTCGATCGTGCTGTTGGCGTTATGGCTCGACAGGGCGACATTTTCGAACCCCATCAGCGGATGGTCTTGCGGCAGCGGCTCTGTTTCGAACACATCCAGTGCTGCCGCGCCGACCTTGCCCGACTCGAGCGCCGCGATCAGCGCCGCCTCGTCGATCAGCCCGCCGCGCGCCACGTTGCACAGGATCACCCCGTCGCGGGCGCGGCCCAGCGTTTCGGCGTTCAGCAAGTGGAAATTCTCAGGCGTCTGGTTGCAGCAGAGCGTAATCACATCGGCCCGTTCCAGCAGGGTTTCAAAAGAGACCATCTCGATGCCGTCCGGGGCTGTCTGCATATAGGGGTCATGGGCGATGACCTCCATGCCAAGACCGCGGGCGCGCTGTCCGACCCCCTGACCGATGGCCCCATAGCCGATTACGCCCATCGTGCGCCCGGCCATGCCCGGGAACCGCCCCTTGGGCCAGCCGCCGGCGCGGATCGTGCGGTCGGTACGGGCGAGACGGCGGGTAGCTGCGAGCAACAAGCCGATGGCATATTCGCTGACCGCGTCGCGGAAGGCGCCGGGCGAATTGCAGATCGGCACGCCCAGCTCTTTCGCCGCCTCCAGATCGATGGAGTCGATACCCGTGCCCCATTTCGAAATCACCTTGAGCCGGGGCAGAAAAGCCTTCAGCACGTCGCGGGTGATCTTGTCGTCACCGGCCAGCCAGCCATCGACCTCGCCCGCGTAAGACAGGCACTGGTCCGCATCCATGAACTGGTTGACCTCGGGCCAGATCGGCGTGACGCCTTTTTCGCGCAGCAGCGCGTCAAAGCGGTCGCGCTCGTTGATCATCATGATGTTCGAGACAAGAACCGTGCTCATGTGGGGGCTCCCTTGCCCAGAACCGAGAGCAGCGCCTCGGCGATGTCGAGATCGGTCTGCGTCTTGATCACATGGCCTGAAATCGCATCCACCGGGTAAAAGGCGATCTTGCCGTTATAGGTTCCGATGCTGCCGGATTCGACCGCGTCGATATAGGGTTTCGCGCGCCAGCCGGTGATTGACCATGTCACGCGCTGCACCGGTTTCAGGTCCTGCGAATTGGTCTTTTCGGCAAAGGTGAAGTTCACCGGCTGATCCTGATAGGCAACCTCGATCTGGTCCTCGATACAGGACAGCATCACATCCGCGTCCGAGGCGATAAAGGCTTCGGAAAAGGATTTGACCTCTTCGGCGCTGAGCAGGGGGGCGATGGAATGGACCTGCACCAGCAGGTCGCATTCGACGTTCTTGAGAAAGTCGTAGACGAACTGCTCAGAGGTGGCGACGGAATTGCCGAGCTCTTCGGGGCGCTGGTAGAATTTCACGCTCTCGCCGTCGGCGAATTGCCCGAATTCGGCGTTTTCCGAGTTTATATAAATCGCATCGAAACAGCCGGCGGCGCGGCATTTGTCGATGGCATGGGTGATCAGCGGTTGCCCGGCCAGGGGGGCGAGGTTCTTTTTCTTGAGACGCTGGCTGCCCATGCGGGCCGGGATCATGGCGACGGTTTTCATTGTCTACGGTCCTTTCTAGGCCCTGCTACGATCATGCCTTACGGCGCGATCGAGCGGGAGAATTCTGTGGCGTAAGTGTCGAATAGCGCGGCGGGCGCACAGAGTGAGTGCTGATCGGCGCCAATTTCGGGGGCATCCGTGCCATAATGGCCATATGTCAGCCCGGCTTCGCGGGCAATCAGCGCCCCGGCCAGATCGTCCCAGCCCTTGGCCTCGCGGCTGGCGACAAGGCTGACGTGGCCCGCCGCCGCGTGGCAGAGATGCAGGGCCTGGCTGCCGAGGTTGCGCAGTTTGAAATCGCCCATGAACCGCACCAGCGTATCGGGGCTTTGCGCGGCGAGATCGCTCAGCAGGCCCGAACTCAGCACCGCCAGCCGGGCCGCATGGGGGCGCGGCACCAGCGGGGCGCCGTTCAGAAAGGCGCCGCCCCCGGCGATGGCGGAGTAGCTGTCGCCCTGGGCGATGTCATGGACCGCGGCGAGCACCGGTTTACCCGCCTCTAACAGGACCACGGCGATGGCATAACAGGGCAGGCCGGCCACGAAATTCACCGTCCCGTCCAGCGGATCGACCAGCCAGACCGGGCGATCAGTTGTGCCCAGACTGGCAAAGCCTTCCTCGCCCACCACGTCCGATCCGGGCAGCAGCGCCGCCAGTTCGGTTTCCAGACGCGCCTGTACCGCCAGATCGATCGTGGTGACGAAATCGAGCCCGCTTTCGCCTTTGGCCTCGACGTCGAAAGACTCTGAAAACACCTCGGCGGCGATCCGCTCCAGCAGGGCAACAAGCCCGCGATGAAGAGTGTCGCTTGCGGCTGGCAAGATCAGAACTTCCGGTCGCCCAGAAGCCCGTGATCCATGTGGCTGAGACGCAGATACTGGGTGATGATATGGATAAAGCTCATGTGGATGTCTTCGATCACACCATAGTTATGGGCGTCCACATGGGCGTTCACATCGGCCAGCTCGCGCGACCGGCCGCCGGTGAAGCCGGTAAAGGAGACCGAGCGCATTCCCTTTTCCTTTGCCACTTCGAGGGCGCGCACCACATTGGGCGAATTGCCCGAAGAGCTCACCGTCCAGACCAGATCGCCGGGGCGGCCCATCGAGGCGAGCTGATAGGCGAAGACCTCGTCGTAAGAGATGTCATTGGCCAGCGCCGAGTTCATCTCGGTATGGGCAGCCAGCGACATCACCCGCGGCATCAATTCCGTATCGGTGCGCACGCATTTCAGGAAATCGCAGAGCGAGTGGTTGGCGATCCCGGCCGAGCCGCCATTGCCGCAGATATAGATGAAATTGTCCGAGGCGATGGTTTCGCGCACCATTTCGGCGATCCGGTCCAATGCGCTCATGTCGCAGCCCTTGGCGGCGGCGGTCAGCTGCTCGAAATAGGCGGATGCAAAATCGCCGCAGCTGTCGAAAGGGGTGACCGGGAAAAGAGAAGCCATTGGAATGCCTGTCCGTTAGGTTTTGAGAACAAAGCGCATGACGCCAGAGCGAAGGCTGCGCTGAAGAAGAATTTGCAGGTCCCGCAACCGGTCCTTGTCGGCCTCGCGGAAGAAACCGGACCAGAACGGCACGTCGGCGTTTTCGATCTCGGTGAAATAGCGCTGCAGAATGACCGCATCGAGCCGCCCGGGAGTCGAGATTTCAAGTGGTTCATAGCCCAGTTCACGGGCCAGAGTCTCAAAGCCTTTAACCGAAAAGATGTTGAGCCGGTCGAGCGGCACGAAGCTGGGAGAGTCAGCGCCCAGAATTTCATATTCCAGCCCGTCGGCGCAGGAGGTGGCAACAAAGACCAGCGTGCCGCGCGGCGCATTGGCGCGGATCACCCGCAACAGCCCGGCCGGATCGGCGACACGGTCCATTTCCGTGTTCAGCAGCACGGCCTCGGGCGGGTTGGCCTGCAATTGGTCGCGCAGATCGGCAAAATTGCCAGCCGCAGCCTTGGCGTCCAGCGGCATGAAACGCCAGTCGCGGTTCTTGCCCAGCCGCTCGACGGCCCCGGGCCAGGCCGGGCTTTCGGAACAAAAGCGGTAATCGAGCACATGGGGCAGCAGCCCCCCGGCGCTGGTGGCGGTGCGCGCCTCGGTCAGCCGGATCCAGTTCAGGATCGAGACGAATTCGAATTCGCGCCGGGAACCGGCGGCGGCGCTCGTTTCGGTATTGCCGGCTTCAGCCAGCAATCGGGTGCGCAGCGCCTCGAGCCGGGCCTGATCGGGCACCCGGGCGGCATAGATCGTATTGCAGTGGCTGCAGCGGTGAAAGGGCACCATCGCCTGGCTGAAATTGCCGCTTTGCGAACGGTCCTGACCGCAGCCGGGGCAGGCGCGTTCCTGCCAGTTCGCGGTCTCGTCCAAAAGCAGATCGGCCAGCGCCCGCGCCCGGGTCAGCCGGTAGAGTTCGGATTTGCGATTGGAGATCGACGACACATCGGGCAGGTCGTCGATGAAAACCGGTGTATACATAATCGCCCCCTCAGACGGCTTTGACAGAGCGGGCGGCCAGCCCCGAAGACCAGTCCGCATCGGCGGCATAGATCTGCTCGACCAGCGACATCACGTCGAGCGCCTGTTGCGAGGTGCCGCAGCGGATCGGGGTGCCCTTGGTCACCGCGGCGTGGAATTCGGCGATTTCCTTGTCCCAGGAGCGATCCTCGGTGAACCGGATTTCCTGGGATTCCGGGTTGGGGATCGGGTTGCCATCCTTGTCGAGCCGGTTCAGCGCCACGTTCAGCACCTCGGTGCCGTAGGTGCCCGAGGCCGACAGGATCCCGTTGACCGAGATGAACCCGCCATGGGTATAGAGTTCCAGCGTGAAGCGGTGCTGCCACTGGGTGGCCGAGGAATGCAGCGACGCCACCACGCCCTTGGGGTTCTTCATCAGCGCAAAGGCATTGTCCTCGACCGGCACATCGGTCCAGAACTTGCGCTGCACAAAGGATTGCACATCGGTGAACCGGTCGGCGAACATCAAAAACAGGTCCAGCATGTGGATGCCCTGATCGATCAGGATACCGCCGCCCGATTGCTCGGGATCGTTGCGCCAGTTCTTGGCGTAATCCGCGCCGCCGGCTTTGCCATAGACGCCGCGCATGAAATAGAGATCGCCCATCGTGCCGCCTTCGATCAGTTGCAGCGCGCTTTCGATGGCGTCATGGAAACGATGGTTGAAGCCGAATTTCAAGACCAGCTCGGGATGGGTGGCTTCGGCCTCCTGCATCCGGCGCACATCGGCCGAATTGCGCCCCGGCGGCTTTTCCGAAAACACATGCTTGCCGCGTGACAGGGCTTCACACACCGTGTCCGGGATCATCATGTTCGGGACACAGCAAAAGATCACGTCCGGGTCGTAATCATAGACCTTTGCCGGGTCGGTCATCAGCGGGATGCCCGCATCGAAATCCGTATGGGTGTCACAGGCGGCGACCACCTCGAAACCGCCATGACGTTCCATGGCGCGATGCCGGATCTGACCCATCTTGCCATACCCGATGATTGCGGCCCTGAGGGACATGGCATTGTCTTTCCTGTTGCGCGGCACCTTTCCGAAGAGGGCCCCGTCGGTGATTTTCTTGCTCGTCTGCTGTGCCTTTGCTGCCGGGGATGCTGGCAGCGGACGGCGTAGCGCCGCCGTTATACACCTGCGTCGCTGCCACGCAAGTTGAGATCCCCCTTGGGTTGCCGGATTGCCATAAGCGCTCGTTGTGGCAGTAAAACCGGGCGTGGGAAAAAGCCGGAGAGCGGTTGTAATTACCCGGTACTTGCCCGACTAAAGACGCAACTTGGAGCAGGCGTCAGCGCAGGAAGAGACAGGGGTGAACGAGGTGAGCGGCATAATATCAGCACTTCAGGCAGCACGGGCAAAAGGTCAGGTTGCGGAGCTGCAAACAGAAGATCTGCCCGAGGCGCTTGAGACGGCCTACGAAATTGCCGCGTCCCAGCTGCAAGAGGTGGCGGCCTGGAAGATCGGGGGCGCCAACCCCTGGTCGCAAAAGGTGTTCGGCAATGCCGAGGTGTTCTTCGGGCCGCTCGCCCCCGGGGAGGTTTATGTCGATACGGCGGAGCTGTCGCTGAACGGTCTCTGCGCCCCCCTCGCCGAGCCCGAGATCATGCTTGAGATCGCGGATCCCGACGGCGATGGTTTCGCCCGCATGGGGCTGGGGTTCGAAATCCCGGCGAGCGTGCTGCCAGAGGCGGTCAAGACCCGGCTGGCCGGGCAGATCTGCGATCGTGCCGGGGCCGGGGCCTTGTGGATCGGGGCGGTCCGGGAGTTTGACGCCTCGGCGCTCGAGACCCCATTCACCTCGACATTCACCCATAATGGCGGCGCGCCCGTCACAGGGCGCAGCACGGATGTCAAAGGCGGCCCGCTGGGAGCCGCGCGGGAGTTCCTGATGCTTGCCCGACGCTATGGTCTGCCCGTTTTGCCGGGCCAGTGGATCGCGACGGGCGGGCTGAACCCCGCCGTTGCGGTAACGCCCGGCGATCAAGTTGGTTTTGCCGCCCTCGGAGATCAGGTATCGGTGACATTCACCTGAGGCTCCCCGCACGGGGGAACTTCCGCAATCGGAGCGACGCAGCCATGACCAAAAAGGCGCTTATCACCGGCATCACCGGGCAGGACGGATCCTACCTTGCCGAATTCCTGCTCGAAAAGGGCTACGAGGTGCACGGGATCAAGCGCCGGGCCTCGTCGTTCAACACCCAGCGGATCGATCATATCTACGAGGATCCGCATTCGAACCACGCCCAGCTCAAGCTGCATTACGGCGATCTGACCGATACTTCGAACCTGACCCGGATCCTCTCCGAAGTGTCCCCGGACGAGGTCTATAACCTTGGCGCGCAATCCCATGTGGCGGTCAGTTTCGAGGCGCCGGAATATACCGCCGACGTGGATGCCACCGGCACGCTGCGCCTGCTCGAGGCAATCCGTTTCCTCGGGCTGGATAAAAAGACCCGGTTCTACCAGGCCTCGACCTCCGAGCTTTACGGCAAGGTGCAGGAAATCCCGCAGACCGAGACCACGCCGTTCCACCCGCGCTCGCCTTACGCGGTGGCCAAGATGTATGCCTACTGGATCACGGTGAACTACCGCGAGGCCTATGACATGTATGCCTGCAACGGCATCCTGTTCAATCACGAGAGCCCGCGCCGCGGCGAGACATTCGTCACCCGCAAGATCACCCGCGGCCTTGCGAATATCGCGCAAGGGTTAGAGCCCTGTCTCTACATGGGCAATATCGACAGCTTGCGCGACTGGGGCCATGCAAAGGACTACGTGCGGATGCAGTGGATGATGCTGCAACAGGACCAGCCCGAGGATTTCGTCATCGCCACCGGTGTGCAATATTCGGTGCGCGCGTTCATCACCTGGACCGCTGCGGAACTGGGCATATCGCTCGACTTCTCCGGCGAGGGTGTGGACGAGGTCGCCACCGTCGCCGGGATCACAGGTGACATGGCCCCGGCGCTGAAAGTCGGCGATGTGGTGATGCGGATCGACCCGCGTTACTTCCGCCCTGCCGAGGTCGAGACCCTGCTGGGCGATCCGGCCAAGGCGAAAAAGCTGTTGGGCTGGACGCCCCGGATCACCGCGCAGGAAATGTGCGCCGAAATGGTCGCCGAAGACCTGAGGACGGCAAAACGCCATGCGCTGCTGAAAGAGCACGGGCTGGAGCTGCCGGTTTCACATGAAGGGTAAGACGATGAAAATCTATATCGCCGGACATCGCGGCATGGTGGGCGGGGCGATCCTGCGCCGGTTGCAGGCGCGTCAGGCCAGCGGGGAGGATATCGAGCTCCTGACCCGTACCAGTGCCGAGCTGGATCTGACCGATCAGAACGCGGTGCGCGAATTCATGATGACCGAGCAGCCCGACCAGGTGATCCTGGCGGCGGCCAAGGTGGGCGGGATCGTGGCCAACAACACCTACCCGGCCCAGTTCATCTATGAAAACCTGATGATGGAATGCAACGTGATCCATCAGGCCTTCGAGGCCGGGGTCACGCGGCTTTTGCAGCTCGGGTCCTCCTGCATCTATCCGCGCGACGCCGAGCAGCCGATGGCCGAGAGCGCCCTGCTGACCGGGCCGCTCGAGCCCACCAACGAACCCTATGCGATTGCCAAGATCGCCGGGATCAAGCTCTGCGAAAGCTATAACCGGCAATATGGCACCGATTACCGCTCGGTCATGCCGACGAACCTCTATGGCCCCGGCGACAATTTCCACCCCGAGAATTCCCATGTGCTGCCCGCGCTGATCCGCCGCTTTCATGCGGCCGCGCAGGACGGGACCGCGCAGGTCACGGTCTGGGGCTCGGGCAAACCGATGCGCGAATTCCTGCATGTGGACGACATGGCCGAGGCCTCGCTCTTCGTGATGGGGCTCGATGTCGGCACCTACCAGCGCGAGACCGAACTGATGCTCTCCCATATCAACGTCGGCTCGGGCGTGGATGTCACCATCCGCGAATTGGCTGAAACCGTGGCCCGGGTCACCGGGTTCAAGGGCGAGCTGGTGTTCGACGCGACCAAACCCGACGGCGCCCCGCGCAAGCTGATGGACGTCTCGCGCCTCGCCCGGCTGGGCTGGGAGGCGGGGATCTCCCTCGAGGACGGTATCCGAGAAACCTACGCCTGGTTCCTCAAGCAGGACGAAAAGACGCTGCGGGCGAAGTAGGGGCTGGCGCGTTTATTGCGCGATGCATCTAATGGCGAACGACCGGAACCGTAGTGGCATTCGCCATGATCCGTTCTGCCGTTTCCTGCAGGATTTCCCTTTCCCGGTCGGCGGGCTTTTTATGGTCGAACAGGCCTAAATGTCTGGCCAGATTCATCAAGGCTTTGTCCCGGCTGCGTATACGAAGCTTTTTCCCCTGTGGGGTTTCCTGAATACCGTCGAGTAAAAGCCGTGCCGCAGGGCTGAGCAGGCGCGTATCAGCTATTTCTACCTTCTCGACACCGTATCCTCCGCATTCGGGGCAATTGGGGTGCGGATCAAGGTTCGCGCGAAAGCCAAAGCCACCAGTTTTTGATGGAAGACGCGGGTCAACATGATTGCCAGCAAGAACCAGATCGCGGTTTTCCAGTGCTTTGTCATCAGGAAACAGCTCGCAGGCAACGCGCGTCAATTCGGCGTCATATTCACGTGCGCTGCGCCATTGGAACTGGTGATTGGTTCCATGACAATAGCGGCAGGCCCGGTGAACATGTTGAACCAGCTCAGTCACATCTGCCATCGCCAAGGCCGACCACTGCTTTACGATTTTTTGGGCATCGAGCATCGTTACGCTTTCGAGCTTCTTGCGTCCGGCGGTAAGGGCTCTGGCCACCTTGTCATGCTTTAACAAGCGAGGTCCCTGAACATTCGGATGTTTGTAGCCTATTTCCAAAGCAGCCCGGGTTGCGTTGGGCTTTTTGAGGTAGGTCAGCACGAATTGACGTTGCCGTGGATTGAGGCCGAACGCGCCAAGCCATTCTGTCGATGTTTCCTCAGCCTCGATCATGTTGTTGTCAGCCTCTCACATGTTGCGAAAAATCCCGCTTTCATCAATCGGTAGCGTAATAACGTGCAAGCGGCAACTTGTTGCAAAACGCAACATTTTTTCATTAATTCAGTATCTTATTGGAGTTTCAGAGGTGTTCTCTATCTCGGCAGGAGGCTCTGTGCACATAGAGCCTCCTGCTCTTGTCAGGGCTCCTCTTCCTCTGCTTTTTTATACGAGTGAAAGTTTCACAATCGTCTGAGGTTATGGAGCTTCCCGTAACACGGTGCTTCACAACTATTTTTCGAATACTAACATTTACCAACAATTTTGACGGCAACTCTCTCGTCCCGGCGGCAGAAAGCGCGTCATCTCCATCACGGCCCTTGCGCCTGTGACCCCGGAACACCGGGGGGCGTCAATCTCTGCCGGGCCCGGTCGGCGGGCTTGCAACTGTTGATCTTGCAGGTATTTCCGGGGAAGACATAGGCATCAGGGTTCCGAGGCAGGAGACAGACCAGATGATCACGCCCATTCTTCTCTGCGGTGGCTCGGGAACACGGCTCTGGCCGCTGTCGCGTAAATCCTACCCCAAGCAATTCGTACCGCTGGTGGGGGAAACCACCCTGTTCCAGGCCTCGGCCGAACGGCTCTCGGGTGCGGGCTTTGCCGCGCCGCTGGTGCTGACCAATGCCGATTTCCGCTTCATCGTGACCGAACAGCTGGCCGAGGCGGGGATCGATCCCGGCGCGATCCTGATCGAACCCGAGGGGCGCAATACCGCCCCCGCCGTGCTGGCCGCGGCGCTCTGGCTCGACAAGAGCGACCCCGACGGGTTGATGCTGGTCGCGCCTTCGGATCACGTGGTGCCCGATGCGGCGGCCTTCCGCGCGGCGGTCGAGGCCGGGGCCGAAGCGGCCCGGGCGGGGCAGCTCGTGACCTTCGGGATCAAGCCGACCCATGCGGAAACCGGCTATGGCTATCTGGAACTGGCCGAGGATCCGGGCGATTTCGCCGCCCGCCCGCTGAAGCTGAACCGTTTTGTCGAGAAACCCGATGCGGCGCGGGCCGAGGAAATGGTCGCCGAGGGCATCTATCTCTGGAACGCCGGAATCTTCCTGTTCTCGGTCAAGACCATCATCGAGGCTTTCCGCAACCATGCGCCCGAACTGATCGCCCCGGTGCAGGCGGCGGTGGATCATGGCAAGCACGACCTGGGTTTTCTGCGGCTCGACCCGGACAGCTGGGCCGGGGCCAATGATATCTCGATCGACTACGCGGTGATGGAACGGGCCGATAACCTCTCGGTCGTGCCCTTTGCCGCCGGCTGGTCCGACCTTGGCGGCTGGGACGCGGTCTGGCGCGAAACCGAGCAGGACGCGCGCGGCGTGGCGCTCTCCGGGGCCGCGACGGCGATCGACTGCGACAATTCCCTGCTGCGCTCGGAAGACGAGCGGCTCGAAGTCGTCGGCATCGGGCTGAAGAACATCATCACCGTGGCCATGCCCGACGCGGTGCTTGTCGCCGATGCCTCCCGCGCGCAGGACGTGAAGAAAGCCGTGGCCGCGCTGAAGGAAAAACAGGCCAAGCAG
The DNA here is from genome assembly GCF_019966545.1 of Heliomarina baculiformis. Taxonomy (GTDB): domain Bacteria; phylum Pseudomonadota; class Alphaproteobacteria; order Rhodobacterales; family Rhodobacteraceae; genus Heliomarina; species Heliomarina baculiformis. The sequence continues at coordinate 51,977 of NZ_JAIMIC010000017.1, forward strand.
GCTGAAAGCTTTCCCAAGGATCACCGCCCGTGGGGCTGGTTCGAAAGCCTCGTGATCGGCAAACGGTTCCAGGTCAAACGCATCGTGGTCCACCCCGGCGCGGCGCTGAGCCTGCAAAGCCACCATCACCGCTCGGAACACTGGATCGTGGTCGAAGGCACCGCCAAGGTCACCATCGACGAAGAGGTGAAACTCGTCACCGAGAACCAGTCCGTCTATATTCCGCTGGGTGCCGTGCACCGCATGGAAAACCCCGGCAAGGTGCCGATGGTCCTGATCGAGGTCCAGACCGGCAGCTATCTCGGCGAAGACGATATCATCCGTTATGAAGATGTTTATGCGCGGAATTGAAGCGTTGAAGGGGGCGCTGCCCCCGCCGCCCTGACGGGCGACTCCCCCGGGATATTTTTAACCCAAAGAAGAGGATTGGGAGTTCCCTGCTTCTTTGGGTTCTTAAAATATCCCCGCCGGAGGCTCCTGACCTCGCCTCCCGAACAGTCGGTGAATATGGGGCGCTACAAAGAGAGCCGCGCCGCCACACCGGCGGCGCAGAAGGCGATCAGCCCGTCGATATCTCCGCCTTCCTGACCGTCGCTCAACGCGGCGATCCGCCAGCGCGAGGTCAAAAGCGCAAGCATCGCCGAGATGGCATAGATAAAGCATTCCGCCACCGCCGCCGTTTCCGCCTGCGGGTAAAGCTGCCCCAGCTCGGCGACGAACCGGCGCGCGGTCGGGTCGAAATATTCCTGCGCCAGCGCCTGCCAGCGCGGCTCGGACGAGACCAGCGCCACCAGCCGCGCATAGGCAAGCCATTGTGTTTCCCCGGCCTCGGCGCGGGCGACATAGGGGCCGATGAAAGCCCGCAGCAGGGCCGCCGTATCCGGCGCCGCGACGGCCCGGGCCTCGGCCAGCGCCTCAAGACGCGCGGCGCTCAGCTCACCGGCGCGCCGGGCCACGACCTCGGCAAAAAGCTCTTCCTTGGTGCCGCCGTGATGGCTAACCAGACCCACGGGCACAGCCGCCTCGGCGGCGATATCGCGCATCGTGGCCCCGTCGAATCCCCCCCGCGCAAACACCCGCTCCGCCGAATCCAGAATCCGCGCGCGGCTGGCCAGCGCCCGCTTGGACGGGGCCCTCTGGCGTTGTTTTCGCTGGGGTTCTTCGGTGTTCATAAAATCATCTTGCCTTAGTTTGTACGTTTGTTCAATATAGCGAGACGCATCCTTTCAGGGATGCCGAGGAGGAATATCATGCAGGACACGCGGGGCAAATTAGCCCTTATCGGTGCCGGCCCGATGGGGCTGGCCGCGGCCAAGGTGCTGCGGGAGCAGGGGATCGCCTTTCAGGGGTTCGAATTGCATTCGGATGTCGGCGGGTTGTGGGACATCACCGCGCCGCGCTCGACGATGTATGAAAGCGCGCATCTGATCTCGTCCAAGACGATGACCGAATTTACCGATTTCCCGATGCGCGACGAGGTCGCCGAATACCCCAGCCATCGCGAAATGGCGCGCTATTTCCGTGATTTCGCCGATCACTACGATCTGCGCCGCGACTATATCTTTGACGCCGAGGTGACCGCGACCACCCCGCTTGGCGATTCCGGTGAGGGCTGGCGGGTTGCCTGGCGCGACGCCGATGGCACGCATGAGACGGTTTTCGACGGGGTCCTGATCGCGAATGGCACGCTGTCCGAACCCAATATGCCCGCCTTTTCGGGCAACTTCTCGGGCGAGCTGATCCATTCCTCGCAATACCGCTCGGCCAAACAGTTCCGGGACAAGCGGGTGCTGGTGGTCGGGGCGGGCAATTCGGGCTGCGACATCGCGGTGGATGCGATCCATCACGGCCAGAGCTGCGATCTCTCGATGCGGCGGGGCTATTACTTTGTGCCGAAATACATATTCGGCAAGCCCGCCGACACGCTTGGCGGCGCGGTCCGGCTGCCGATGGCGCTGAAGCGGATCGTCGATGGCACCCTGCTGAGATGGTTCGTGGGCGATGCGCAGAAATACGGTTTCCCGAAACCGGATTACAAACTCTACGAAAGCCATCCGGTGGTGAATTCGCAGGTGCTGTTCCATGCCGGGCACGGCGATCTGACGGTCCGCCCCGATATCGCGCGGCTCTGCGGCAAGACGGTGCATTTCAAGGACGGCACCCATGCCGACTATGACATGATCCTCGCCGCCACCGGCTACAAGCTGCACTACCCCTTCATCGATCCTGCGCTGCTGAATTGGCAGGGCGATGCGCCGCATCTTTATCTCAACGCGATGCATCCCGAGCGCGACGATCTCTTTGTTCTGGGCATGGTCGAAGCCTCGGGACTGGGCTGGCAGGGGCGCCATGAGCAGGCCGAGATGGTGGCGCGCTATATCGCCGGGCTGCGGGCGGGCACGCCCGAGGCGCAGGCGCTTCGGTCTGAAAAGGCGGGCGGCTTTACACGGGCGACCGGGGGCACGGCCTATCTCAAGCTCGCGCGCATGGCCTATTACGTGGACAAGGCAACCTATCGGCGGGCCGTCACCGGCTGGATCAAGCGGCTGAAGAAAAGCGATCCGACAGCCAAAGAGCCTGTGCCCAAGGCCGCGCGCAAGGTTGCCTTATGACCGGCATCGACGCGGTCGTTCTGAATTTCAGCCCGGCCACGCTCCACCTTCTGAACGCGGTTCTGGCGATCGTGATGTTTTCCATCGCGATCGACCTGAAGCCTTCGGATTTCGCGGCGCTGCGGCTGAACCCGAAACCCCTGCTGGCGGGGCTGGGCGCGCAATTCGTAGTGCTGCCGGTGCTGACCTTCGCGCTGGTCTGGGCGCTAGAGCCGCAGCCCTCGATCGCGCTCGGGCTGATCCTTGTCGCGGCCTGCCCCGGGGGAAATATCTCGAATTTCATCACCCATCGCGCGGGCGGTAACACGGCACTTTCCGTGTCGATGACGGCGGTGGCGACCGTAGCGGCGGTCTTTCTGACACCGGTCAATATCGCCTTCTGGGGCGGGCTCTACCCTCCCACCCGGGAAATCCTGCGCGAAACCCATGTCGATCCGGTCATGGTGGCGGTGACCGTCGGGTTGATGCTTTTGCTGCCGCTGGTGGCGGGGGTGACGCTGAACCTGCGCCACCCCGGGATCACCCGGCGTATCCGTCGGCCGCTGCAATGGGTATCGATGGCGATTTTCGTCGCGTTCATCCTGCTCGCGCTGGCCGCGAACTGGGGCTATTTCCTAAGCTTCGCGGGCACCATTCTCGGGCTTGTCGTGCTGCATAACGCGCTGGCCTTCTCCGGCGGCTGGAGCGTGGCATGGCTTGCCCGGCTCTCGGCCTATGACCGGCGCGCCGTCACCATCGAGACGGGCATCCAGAATTCCGGGCTTGGGCTGGTGCTGATCTTTGCCTTTTTCGGCGGCTTGGGCGGCACCGCCATCGTCGCGGCCTTCTGGGGGATCTGGCACGCGATTTCAGGGGCGGCGATGGCCTATGTCATGTCACGAACGGAGGCTGCAAGATGAGCCGGATCCTGATTACAGGCGCAAGCGGCATGATCGGCCGGGCCCTGGTCGCCGACCTCGCCGCAGACGGCGCACATGAGGTCATCGCCACCGATCTGGCGCCCGCTGACGATCTGCCCGCCGGGGTCGCCTTTTATCGCCTCGACGTGACGGGAGAAGACCCGGCACGGGTTCTGGCCGAGACCCGCCCCGAGGTGGTCGTGCACTTGGCCTCGATCGTGACGCCCGCCCCCGGCATGGGGCGCGATCTGGCCTATCGCGTCGATGTGCTGGGCAGCCGCAATATCCTGCGCGCGGCACAGGACACCGGCGTGCGGCGGCTTGTCGTCACCTCCTCGGGCGCGGCCTATGGCTATCACGCGGACAATCCCATTCCCCTGCGCGAAAGCGACCCGCTGCGCGGCAATCCGGAGTTTCCCTATGCCGATCACAAGCGCCAGGTCGAGGAGATGATGGCAGAGGCCCGCCTCAGCCATCCGGCCCTCGAACAGGTGATCCTGCGCGTCGGCACGGTGCTGGGACGCGGGACAGACAACCAGATCACCGCGCTGTTCCGCAAAAAGCGCCTTCTGGCGGTTACGGGCAGCGACAGCCCCTTTGTCTTCATCTGGACCAGGGATCTGGCGCGCATCCTGATCCGGGCGGCCACCGACGGTCCGGCCGGGATCTATAACGTGGCGGGCGACGGCGCGCTGAGTATTCCCGATCTGGCGGCCCGTCTCGGCAGGCCGGTGTTGCGCCTGCCGGCATGGCTGTTGCAGGGCGCGCTGGCCGTAGCACATCCCCTGCAGCTGAGCCGCTACGGACCCGAGCAGGTGCGTTTCCTGCAATACCGCCCGGTGCTCGACAACAGCGCGCTCAAAAGCGATTTCGGCTATATCCCCGAGAAGACCAGCGCCGAGGTCTTCGAGTTCTGGCGCAGCGAAGCACAGTCATGAGCGGCGCAAGCGAAACCACCCCGGTCGCCGTGATCTCGGGCGGCGGCGGCGGGCTGGGCCAGGCGCTGGCAGCCGCGCTCCGCGCAAAGGGATGGGCGCTGCACCTGATCGACCGGCGTTTCGAGGGGATGGAAGAACAAGCGGATATGCAAATCCATCAATGCGACCTGACCGATCCCTCCGCGCGCGAGACCTGTTTCGCGCAGGTTCTGAAAAGCGCACCCCGGATTGATCTCGTCATCTACAATGCGGGTATTACCCAGATCGGACCGGTCGAGACACTGAGCGAAGCAACCCATCGTCACGTCTTCGAGGTGAATTACTTCGCCGCCTGCGCGATGGCGCAGGCCTTCCAGCCCGCGCTGCGGCAAAGCCGGGGCACGCATCTTGCGATTTCATCGGTCGCAGGCTTTGCGCCACTCTACCGCCGCGCGGCCTATGCAGGGTCAAAACACGCGATGGAAGGCTTCTTCAAATGCCTGCGCGCCGAGGAAGAACAATACGGTGTGTCGGTACAAATCGCGGCCCCCTCCTTCGTCGCCACCAACCCCGGTCGTGACGAAGCCACTGCCGACGGCATCGCGCGCCCGGGTTCGGCCACCGACGGGGTCGACTACATGTCACCCGACGCGGCCGCCGCCCAAATCATGCGTGGCCTGGGCCGCGGGCGCACGACGATTCCGGTCGGGCGGGTTGCGTGGCTGGCATGGAAGCTCAACCGCGCGGCCCCGGGACTGATGCACCGCATGATGATGCGCAGTATCGCGCGGTCGGACTGAGCCGGAGCTGCGGTGTCAAGAAGAGGGGGCGC
>NZ_JAIMIC010000018.1 GCF_019966545.1 Heliomarina baculiformis
TTTCAGTCCCATAGTCAGTCTCCTTTGTTGCAGTAAATGCTATCAAAGGAGCGGCATCAAACCGCGACAGGTCCAGTGCGTTTTCGAAGCATTTGGTGTTCAGCTTCAAATGCTTTCTCAAAGTAGCGCCAGGTTCGAAGCTCTGGAGTTCGTCTGGACTTGTCTACCTTCCGGGCAAGCGTCGGGAGGATAATATGTTCGACGCTGTGTCCAGCGGCTACAAAAGCCAACAAGGTTTCTATGTCGTCCTCCAGAAAACGCTGGTTTTCTTCTGTTGCCCAACCGCCCAGCGCATCGAATGCATCTTCGAGAAGGTCACAAGGGCGCGTCGGAGTAAGTAGTATGTTTTTCAGTTGTTTTACTAATTCGGTCAGGTTCTTCCCGGCCCTGATGTCCGGATTGCCTATGGATCTTCGTATCGAAAGCTAGTTGTAGAGCTGTGTACTTGTCTTCTTTGATGGTGGGGCCGAGCTTCGGATGCCCTTTCTGAGGGAGTATGCGACGGTCTGGCCATGCGCAAAGGTGAACAACGCTTGTCATCCGGCCATCGTGCTTTTTGAACCGGCCGATCCGCCGAATAAGGCCCAGTTGCTCAAGGTCATTGAGATGTTTTGCCACGGTTCGCACGCTACAGCCGGTCTCCATGGCGAGGGTTCTTCGACTGCAGAAACTGCAACCAAAATCGTCGGAGTGAGTGGCAAGCGTCACGAGAAGACTTCGCGACTTACCTTTAACCTCGGCAGACGAACGAGCCCAAGCCGTAGCTTTTATGAGAACAAATGTTTTGGCGTGGTTTCCGGGGCGATGCTTGGCTAACTGATAACCGTCCTTCATGCCTGGTCTCCCCCTACCTGCGCAAGGGACGAGACCAAGCAATTTCGAACGACGATGCTCTGCTGTCGCGGCAACCGGCGAGTTGTGGAAGTAAACTCCGAAGATCTTGGGTCAAAGACGACCGCGTGCGTGACTTGTTGGGAGCGCTCGCTAGAGCGTCCCTGTTGGATTGGTGGTAAAGCTTTTTTCCCTAATCCGCGGATATGTTTCATCGGTGTCTCCTGCGATTTCAAACTCAGAGATCAAATTCGAATCTCTCCGTCCGAAAGCTGCACCGGGAGGCGAACCGGAATTTAGGAACAAACCGGAATTTAACTTTAAGGGTAATTCCGGTCTGCTGCTTATTTGGTATGGTTGGTATATCGATATGTGAAGCAAGAGGAGTCCAATTCGACAGTCTTGTTACTGCTGGTATCCAGAAAGAAACAATTAAAACAAGGCCACGAAACTTAGTCGCTACGTGCGCAGGCGTCGCTCAGTGACCAGTTTTTTAATTGTTAAAACAAATAGGTAAATGGTCTTCGGTACACCTTTAGAATAGAGAATCAGCTCCGATTTACATCACGCGAGAAAGTCAACCGGAAGACCGGAACAAACCGGAATTTAGTGCGTTAGGTAATTCCGGTCGCGCTGGTTGAAACAGAAATATTGGTTCTTAAGCGGTGATATTTTGAGCGCTAAAATCATACCAATTTAGCGCTATGAAGTTCGAGCCGTAATTCGGGAACTGATACGACTGGGCGGTTTCAAGGAATTGGGAGCAAGTTTCGCTGTCGACATAAGAACGTCATCGCAACACTGACGGTTTGACTTGTCTGCGGGGAGGCTTCAGGCCGCAGTGCAAACAGCCGGAACTGCGGTCTAAATGTAACTTTTTGCAGCGCCAGTTTCGCTTCGTGGGGGGCATCCGCCTCGTCGGGAGCTTACATTCGCAGAATTACTTTGCCGGAGGCTGATCGCGCCGCTGTGTCGAGCGCTTCGCGGTAATTTTCGAGCGAATAGCTGTGGGTGATCGCTGGGGCGAGGTCCAATCCTTTAGTGAGCGCCTCTTGCAAGTCTGTCCAGCCTTCGTCCAATAAACGACCGTAGACTCCCTCAAGTCGAATCTCGCGCAGCACGATCTGCCCTGCGACATCCACCGGCACGTCAGCGGCAGGAAGTCCTACTGTTACCACACCGCCTCCCGCACAGGGCATAGCGAGCGCGGAAGCAAGCGCGGCTGGAGCGCCCGATGTTTCTATGACGGCATCCGTCTGTCGGGCGGTGCTCGTGTCGGTTTTGGTATTGGGCGCGATAGCATCGTGCGCTCCGCAGGCGAGAGCAAGCGACCTGCGAATCTCTGAGGGTTCGATTGCTAACACACGCGTGGCACCGAGGTGTCGAAGTGCGAGGATCGTGAGCAGCCCGATCGGACCGCAGCCAGAAACGGTCACATTGTTTCCGTAACGCAAAGCGCGCCGGGCGGCTCGAAGCCCGATTCCGGCGGGTTCCATGGAGGCGACCTGTTCGTCTTGAATTCCCGTCGGCGCTCGCCGCAGTAATGCGACCGGAACGGTGGCGTAATCGCCGAACGCACCCAGCCCGAGACTGGTGAAGGTCTTGAGGACCTCGCATGTATGGCCTCGCCCCTGCAGACATTGGGCGCAGGACGCACAGCCAAGGTGGGTTTCGGCGCTCACCCGGTCGCCTGGTGCAAAGCCGAGGCCCGGTGCGATTTCGACAATTTCGGCGCAGAGTTCGTGGCCGAGTGGCAAGGGCGTACGATAGCGTTTTGCCGCCCAGCTATTCCAGCCGATAATGTGCAGATCCGTACCGCAGATCCCCGCGCAGCTTATTCGCAAGAGTGCTTCGTCTGGACCGGGGGATGCGAGGGGGCGATCAACCAGTTTTACGGCTTGTGCTAAGGGGTGGGCCAAGATCAGACTGCGAGTTGTGAGGGGAACGTTCACTGCGCCACACCGCCGATCGTTAATCCGCCACAAACCGGCAACGATTGCCCGGTAACGAAACCCGACGCTTCGGACAGAAAGAAATCGGCTGTCGCCGCCACATCCTCCGGCAGTCCAAGGCGTCCGACCGGAACGCTCGCCACAACCTTCTTTGTCACTTCGCTCTCAGGCGGGTTGGCCGCGCGGTAAAGTTCTGTCTCAATGGGGCCGGGGGCAATTGCGTTCACAGTTATCCCGAATGGAGCAAGCTCTAGCGCCCAGACTTTGGTCTGCGTCGTTAGCGCGCCCTTTGAGCCGCCATAGGCGGTGCGCAGCGCTCGCCCAAAGGCAGAGCGGCTGGTGATGTTCACTACCCGGCCAAAACCACGTCGCTTCATTGCTGGAAGGGAGGCCTTTACAATCATCGCGGGAGCTAACGCGTTGACAACCATTGTCGTGTGGTAGTCTTCTGGGGTGAGTTCTTCAAGGTCAGCGATCCGTGCAATTCCGGCGCAATTGACCACGCGCGTAATGTCATGGGTCGCGGTAATCTTCTGCATGGTGGCCAGCAACCGGTCGGATTTTGACAAATCGCAGAGTTCGGTGGTCCAGTCCACCGTGCCGCTGGGTTTGGCAATATCGAGGCCGATCACGAGTTCGCCCAGCGAGGAACGCGCAGCCGCGATGGCACGTCCTATCCCGGAGGACGCTCCGCTCACAAGAGTGGTCTCGGGAAACGTCATGTCTGCACCTTTCTGAAGGAATGGCGTTTGACCAGTTCCGCGTCGAGCACATCTGACGCGCGGCCGGCCAGTGTTTGCGCCTCTTCGCGCAACATTTGGGAGAGTTCTGTAAGGCGCTCGCCCTCTAGGCGAGAGGAGATTGCGGCAATGCTGAGGGCGGCCACGGCGGTGCCGTCGCGACGCAGAATTGGCGCCCCGAGGCCTGACATGCCTGAGATGAGCTTGCCATCGTTCAGGGAAAACCCACGATCACGTGTCTCTGCGATCTTTTCCTCGAGGTAGGCGGTGTCAAAGCCATAGGTCGCGCGGCGGACCGCGTCTTCCGCTAGAAGCCTTCTGCGGTCGTCCTCAGGCTGGAACGCGAGCAGGGACAAGCTTCCGGCCCCGATGCCGAGAGGGCGGTGATCGCCGAGCGCAAGTGTAAGGGTTTTGATTGGAAAGTTGCCTTCGCGCCGATCCACGCAGACCGCGTCGTTGCCAGAACGGTAGCTGAGGTAGACCGTGTCGGAAGTTGCTGCGCAAAGACGTTCAAGACTTGCATCAGCGTAGGGCGCCAGCCCGTAGCGCGAGAGCGCCGCTGCGGTCCATGACACCATTTTGAGCCCGACGAGATAACGGTTCGTTTCAGGGTCCTGGTCAATGAGCCCATGTTCGATCAGACCGGCCAATAGCCGGTGAACCGTGGAGCCGCCCAGGCCCGAGCGCTCCGTCACGTCTGTCATCCGCAGCCCGTTCGGCCCAGACGCGGCTATTATGTCAATCACCTGGGCTGCGCGCGCCACGTTCTGGTGGTCGCCTTTGCGCCCCGTCGTTTCTTTCGAGTCTGGCATGTTCTCCTCTCAGCTTCTGCAAGGGGGTTGACGGGATCATACTTAACATGTTGTGTTTGGATAAGGCAAAAAAAATTTCCGTTTATCGGAAAACAAAGGAGGACGCCTTGCTATTTGGATCCGTCACCGAGCTGCAGCGCGAGGCGCACAGTGGCGTCCATGCCGTGGTTGGGTCTCATGGTGGCGTAGCAACCGGGCGCCATGCCCTGTCGGTCGAAGTTGCCTCATTAGTGGTGCATGACGCCGGCTTTGGGCTGGACGACGCCGGCATTGCAGCGCTGAAAATCCTTGAGAGCAAAGGTATTCCCGCTGCGGCGGCCGGCCATGACAGCGCGCGGATTGGTGATGCAGAGGACGTACTGGCCAGAGGAATCGTGTCGGCCTGCAATGCACGGTCCCGCAGAGCTGGGGTGGCACCCGGCATGACAGTGGCCGAAGCTCATACGCGGATGGTCTCAGCAGGTTCAGTGAGTGGACGGGGAGACTCTGCCACCGGACCTTCGTTTCACATGGAGGAGCTTCCGAAGGTTCACGAGTGTCGCCTTTGGCTTCTCGATAGCGCTTCGATGATTACGGCCGAAATGGCTGGCGGTATCGCCATCACCGGCTCTCATGGCGGTCTTCCCGGTGGTAGTGCCAAACGTGCTGCAAAGGCCGACGTTAAGTTCTGCGTCTTCAACGATGCCGGAATCGGCCGGGACGAAGCTGGCATATCAAGGCTGTCACCCCTCGATACGCGGAACATCCCGGCGGCTTGCGTCGAGGCCGCGTCCGCACGGATCGGCGAAGCGGCCTCGACCTATGCCACGGGCCGCATATCTCGCGTGAACAACAGCGCGCACCTCCTTGGTGTGCGCTCCGGCCAAAGCGTACAGGCGGCCATAGAGGCGCTGCTCGCCGCCCACTCAGGCGCGTCATCGCACTGACATGAAACAAAATCAGGACAAACTACAAATGAACTCAGCCGATACACATCAGACCAGCAACTCCAAGGTCACCATGACTGGCGCAGAGGCGATCGTCGAAATCCTCGAGCGTGCCGATGTCGGTCCGATGTTCGGCATGGGCGGGTTCCAGCTTCTGCCGTTTTACGAAGCCGTTCGTGGGAAAGGCCTGCAGCACTCACTTATCAACGACGAGCGGGTCGGTTGTTTTGCTACCGATGCATGGGCGCGGATCAGTGGACGGCCGGGTGTCTGCGATGCCACCTTGGGGCCAGGCGCAACCAATCTGGTGACCCCCCTGGTCGAAAGCCTGAACGCGGGCGTCGCCCAAATCGCCTTTATTGGCGACACCCATCGTGACCACTCGTGGAAGAATATGACGCAGGAGTCGCGACAGGCGGAGATTTTGCGGCCGGCCGTCAAGGATGTGATCCGAATTGAGAAGGCAGAACGTGTGCCGGAATTAGTGCGAAGGGCTTATGCCTTGGCCACCTCCGGCCGCCCCGGTCCGGTGGTCGTCGATGTGCCGGAAGATGTTGCGCATGACATGATCGAATACCGGACCGAGGATTTCTGGATAGACCCGGTCACCACTCGGTTCCCCGCGTACCGATCCCGCCCCGCTTCGGAGGATATTGAGCGCGCGGCCGCGCTGATTGCCAAGGCGGAGCGACCGCTATTATTGGTCGGGGGGGGCGTCCATATCTCACAAGCTTACGAAGCGTTGCGTGATCTGGCGGAAGCACAGTCCATTCCAGTGGCTCATACCCTATCGGGCAAGGGTGCAATCGCCTGTACCCACGGTCTGTCGGCGGGGCTGTTCGGCCGGTATTCTCGGATTGCAAACGACCTAATCGAAAAATCCGACTGTCTAATCGTGGTCGGGTGTAAGCTCGGTGAGATCGCTACCAAGCGCTTCCAACTCTTCAATCGTCGGGTGCCGCTCATCCATCTTGAGGTGATGCCCGAGGAAATTGGCCGCACCACTGCGGCGGATGTGGCTCTGCTGGGCGATGCCCGTCTCGGACTTGAGGACTTGGAAGAGGCGCTTTCGGATTCCAGCGCCAAAGCCAGAGAAGCGCGCGCTTCCTATGTGGCGGAACTGCCCAAGCGCATGGCCAAATGGCGTGAGGAGGCTCGCGAAAAGCTGGAATCGGATGAACGGCCGATCAACATGGGTCGGCTCGTAAACGAGCTGAACCAGGTCATGCCGGAAGAATCGGTTCTGGTGACGGATGGTGGTTTTGCTGCGCATTGGGGCGGGCTGCTCTACGATACCAAGGCTGCCGGGCGCCGCTTCATAGCTGATCGTGGATTTGCCTCGATCGGGTATGGGCTGCCGGGCGCCATGGGCGCGCAGCTTGCAGTGCCGGATCAGCCAGTCGTTGCCATCACCGGGGACGGCGGCTTCAACATGGTCATTGGCGAACTGGAAACCGCGCGAAGGCTCGGAACTCCTTTCACGCTGGTCATCGTGAACAACGCGGCCTCGGGCTACATCAAGGCCCTGCAACACGCCATGTACGGCGAGTACCAATCGTCCGATCTGATTGAAATGGACTACGCACAAATTGCACAGGGCTTCGGTTGCCATGGGATCAGAGTTGAGGACCCCGGCGAACTGGGCGCGGCATTCCGCGAAGCCAACGCGGAACGAAGCTTGCCGTCTGTGATCGACGTGGTTGTCACCCGCGACCCGTCACGCATGTTGCCGGGTGTCGACAACCGCACGCTGAAGGTCACCAAGGGCGACCGGCCTGTCTAACTCAATGCTTTGAGGAGAAATTTTTCCGCTTGACGCGCGAGGTGCCGGGCGGATCTTGGGAGGAGGAATAAGCAGATGAAAGCCGTCACGGGTTTTCTAGACCTTATAGACAAACTCCTGCTCGCCATTGGGGCGCTTGCAGTGGTGCTTGTCATGGGCATCGGCGTGGCTGAGATCCTTGGACGCGGCATCTTCAATGCGCCGATCCGGGGCCAGATCGATGTGATCGAGTCACTGATGCCTTTGGTGGCCCTGCTCGCGCTCGGCTACAATCTTCGTGACGGATCGCATATTCGTATGTCTCTGCTAATCGACCGGCTGCCCGACCGATTGCGCTTTGCGACCGAGGCGGCAGGCCTGACCTTGGGCGCCATCATTGGGACCATCTTGGCCATTGGGGCCGCCGAATTCGGAGCGCGCGCGCTACGGTTCTCCGACAGTACGCCCGATCTGCGTCTGCCCACTTGGCCGGTGAAATACGTCGTGGCTTTTTGCCTCGCTCTCTTTGCTCTGCGGTGTGCGCTTTATGCCGTGTCCTACCTGCGCGCCTGCTTCGGTGCCGATCCGGGTTCGCTGACGCTTCCCGCCCCCAATCATGAATATGACGGTGAGGATGCTCGCGATGTTTGATCCAACGGTTCTGGGTTTTGCGAGCATAGTCTTCCTGCTCGTGCTGGTGGCGCTCGGCGTGCGAATTTTCGTTGCAGCAGCGTTGACTGGTTTCCTCGGCCTCCTGATTATGCGCGGCTGGACTGCCGCGATTGGTCTGGCTGGGCTGACGCCCTATGCAAAGACTGCCGACTATTCCTTCTCCGTCCTGCCAATGTTCATCCTGATCGGCTTTCTAGCCTACCATGCGGGCATCACACGCAGTCTTTTCGAAGCGGCGCGGATCTGGGTTGGTCGGCTGAACGGCGGACTGGCGGTGTCCACTGTTCTTGCAACTGCGGGCTTTGCGGCAGTGTCGGGTGCGTCGACGGCCACTTCGGCAGTCTTCTCGCGCATCGCATTGCCTGAGATGCTTTCTCGTGGATATTCCGTCTCCATCTCGGCGGGCGTCGTGGCCGCAGGCGGCACGCTCGCCTCGTTAATCCCGCCAAGCGGAATCCTCGTGATCTACGGCATCATTGCCGAAACCTCGATTGGTAAGCTGCTGCTCGCAGGCTTCGTGCCGGGTATACTGTCGGCGGCTATTTACGTCGGCACTGTGATCATCATGTTTCGTTTGCGCCCCGATCTCGGCCCGCGCGGCGAAGCGCATCCCATGTTGTCGAAGCTGAAAGCCACCAAGGGTGTCAGCGGCGTTGCCATCGTTGTGGCAATCATACTCGGGGGGCTCTACACAGGTTGGCTTACACCGACCGAAACCGGCGCGGCCGGGGCTTTCGTGATGTTGCTCCTCTGCCTCGCGCGCAAGGAGTTCACTGCTGGAAAGCTGAAGGATGCACTCATCGAGACCGTCAAAGTCACCGCGATGATCTTTGCGATCATCTGGTCTGTGCTCATCTATGTCCGCTTCCTAGGTTTTTCCGGGGTGCCCGGAGAACTGGCCGAATGGGTCCTTTCGCTCGACATGAACCGTTACACAATCCTTATCATGATCCTGCTGTTCTACGTTGTGCTAGGCATGTTCATGGACGCGATCGGAATGCTTCTCCTGACCCTGCCGATTGTGATTCCTACGATACAGGGCCTCGGGTTCAACGAAATCTGGTTCGGCATCATCTTGGTAAAGATGGCTGAGATTTGCCTAATCACTCCGCCCATCGGCCTCAACTGCTTTGTCGTCCATGGTGTTCGCCCAGACATTCCCATGTCCAAGATCTTCAAGGGTGCGTTCCCCTTCTTTATCGCGGATGTCGCCACGGTCGCTGTGCTCATAATGCTGCCGGAGATCGTTCTCTGGTTGCCGGAAGCGATGTCGGGCTGAGGCGCCTGACCGCATAAACCATTAATCGTGAACCAATAGCGGAGGAGAGAAAGCTATGAGGAAATTCGCCAAGGCCACTGTATTCGCGGCCGTCGTGGCTGCAATGGGCAGCAGCGCGCTCGCGCAAGACATTGTGGAAGGTCCGGAGGTGACGTGGAATGTGTCGCTCTGGGGTAACCCGCGCGCATTTACCCAACCTGCAGAAGACTTCAGTGAATTACTTGCTGAACGCACCGGCGGCAAGTTCGAGTTCAAGCTCTTCTACGGTGCCCAACTTTCGGCACCGCGCGAGAATCTCGACGGCCTCCAGATCGGTGCCTTTGAAGCTGCTTACTATTCGTCGTCGTTCTCTCCGGACCGCAATCCTGTTGCAATGGGGCTGGACCTGCCGTTCCTTCCTGTTGCTAATCTCGAAGCGCGTCAAAGGGTTGTGGAAGCCTACCAGAATAGCCCTGAAGCTCAGGCTGAATGGTCGGATTTGGGGGTCAAATGGCTGCATGGCGTACTTGTTCCGCAGTTCGAATTCATGGGCGCGGGCGAAGCGCCGAGAACGCTTGAGGATTGGTCGGGCAAACGCGTGCGCGCGCTAGCGGGGTTGGCAGAAGCAATGAACTCGCTTGGCGCTACCTCTGTGTCGATCTCACCGCCGGAGGTCTATACTTCGCTGGAGCGCGGCGTGATCGATGCGGCTTCGTTTCCGTTCAGCTATGCGCACGGTTCCTACGGGCTCCACGAGGTCTCGTCGTGGTACACCGACAATCTGAATCCTGGTGTTAACCACGCGTTTATCTTCGCCAGCCAAGCAGCATGGGATGACCTACCGGAGCAGTACAAGACGCTCTTCATGGAGGTGAAGGACGAGGTCTACCGTCGCAATATAGAAGCGATGGCTGCGGCTGACGAAAAATGGTTGCCGATCTTCGAGGAAGCCGGTCTCACGGCAATAAGCTATTCGGAGGAAGAACTGGAGCGCTGGCGCGAGGACGTTGCGAAACCTCTCTGGGACGACTGGGTCGTCCAGCAGAACGACGCAGGGCGTGACGGTCAGAAGCTGCTCGATCTGATCCTGGATACTGCTGCACAATAATCTAGCTCTGAGCGGCGGGGAGCAATCTCTGCCGCTCGGCAGGATGAACACTCGGTGGGGTTCTGTCAGGGCGATGGGCTTGAGGAGGGCAGGGTGGCCGCATAGCTTTCGGCCATGACAAATCCGAACCCGTTCCGCTACTTTCGTACGAGCCGCGATATCATCCGGCTGGCCGTCATGATGTATGTCAGATTTTCGCTGTCACTGCGGAACGTCAAGGCCCTGTTGCATGAGCGCGGGATTGACGTGAGCCACGAGTCTGTCCGGTTTTGGTGGTAGCGATTTGGCCCGATGTTCGCCGCCGAAAATCCGCAAGAAGCGGGCTGAGCGTCTTCGGTCCTGGCCTCGATGGCGATGGCATTTGGATGAGATGTTCTTGAAGGTCAACGGTGAGCGGCACTACCTTTGGCGGGCTGTCGACCACGAGGGCGAGGTTCTGGAAAGCTTCGTGACCAAGACGCGGGACAAGGAGGCGGCATTGAAATTCCTGAAGAAATCGATGAAGCGCCAGATCTGTGGCAATTTTGATGTCGCAATCGTCCACCACGAACCGTTTGCGCTGAATTGGCGATCCATGAAACCGTGGCCGCAGCAAGATTGGGAAAGGTAGATCGTTCCGAAACAGTCTTTGATGCCAAATTGAATGAGTAATCCTCTAACGATTTCCTTGATGCCGACCGCTAAGAGGCGGCGATAGGCTGCGAAACCATCGCAAGGATCGCATCGACGATTTGCTGGCGCATTTCCGATTGTGTTTGTTCCTCGAAGAGTTCGGTCCCGAAGATGGCGGAAAATGTTGGACGGTTCGACACGTTGAAGAAACTAAAGGCGCTGATTTGCCAGTGAAGCCTTAACGGATCGATCCCGTCTCGAAAGACGCCTTGCTCTTGTCCGCGCCCGCAAATGCTCGATAGTTTTTCGATGGCCGCCACGTTCATGTCACGAATGACCTGCGAGGCCGACAAATGCTCGGCGTTATGTATGTTCTCGATCATAACCATGCGGATGAAATCGGGGTTCCGTCGGTGATGATCAAAGGTAAAGGCGACGAGACGCGCCAGCCCCTCTCGAGGGGGCAGGTGATCAAGATCAAGAGAGGCCTCGCCTTCGCGTACCTTTAGATAGGCCGCCTCAAGCGCGGAGGTGTAAAGGCCCAGCTTGTCGCCGAAGTAATAGTAGATCATCCGCTTCGACGTACGTGTGCGCGATGCGATCGTATCGACTCGCGTGCCTGACAGGCCATTGGCCGCAAATTCCGAAACGGCAACCGTTAGGATGTCCTGTTTCACGGCATCCGGGTTCTGGGTCCATCCCCGTCGATCTGAGTCTGTCGTAGTCGCCATGCCGTCCCTCTATCCGAGCCATAGCAGAAAACAAATGTTCCAGTCAGTACATTTCTCTTGACAATTGTACCGTGTGGAACATTTTGGGGAAAGGCAGTGGTTGGGGAGGACCGAGCGAATGCGGTCGGCGCAGCAGGATACAGGGACAGACACGGGAATCATGGCGTTCCGGATGGGTCTTGTGGGGCGTGGTATCCGGCTGTCCCGTACTCCGGCCATGCACGAAGCAGAAGCTGATGCGCAGGGCTTGAAATGCCGCTATGACCTGCTCGACACAGAAGCAGGGACCGACGGCTCACTGGCTGAAATTTTAGACCGGGCCGAAAATGCTGGATATGCTGGGCTCAATGTGACCTACCCGTACAAGCAGGATGTGATCGCGCATCTGCACCAACTGTCGGATGCCGCAAAGCGCATTGGGGCCGTCAACACCGTAGTCTTTCGCGATGGACGTCGCTTTGGTCACAACACGGATTTCTGGGGCTTCTCCGAAAGCCTTCGGCGTGGACTGTCCAATGCAAACCTTGATTCTGTTCTGCTGATCGGGGCAGGTGGGGCGGGGGCTGCGCTGGGACACGCGCTGGCCGATTTGGGCGTCACGCGGTTGATGATTGCCGACACCCGGACCGAGGTCGCACAAGCGCTGGCGCTTGGCGTCGGTCCGGTTGCGACCGCCGTAAGCAATCTTGCCGAGGCCGCTTCTGCCTGCGACGGTATCGTCAATGCCACGCCAGTCGGCATGGCGAAACTGCCAGGCACCCCCATCGATGCTAAGCTACTAAGTGAGCGCCACTGGGTGGCGGATATCGTGTATTTCCCGTTGGAAACGGCATTCCTGAAGGCCGCGCGAGCGACAGGATGCCGGACCCTAAGCGGCGAGGGCATGGCGGTGTTTCAGGCTGTTCGCGCGTTCGAACTCTTCACCGGCAGGCCGGCGGATCCGGATCGGATGCGTCAGACCTTCCGCCATCTGGGTGAGGCGTAAGAGCGTCATGAAGACAGGCATCGCAACTGTTTCGATATCCGGCAACCTCGAGGAAAAGATCGAGGCCATAGCCGCCGCCGGATTTACCGGAATCGAGATATTCGAACAGGACTTCATCGCTGATATTCGCAGTCCGCGGGCAGTGGGGCAGCGCATCCGGGACGCAGGGCTGGAGGTCATGTTGTTTCAACCTTTCCGCGATTTCGAAGGGCTGCCTGAAGGGTTGCGCGCCAAGGCCTTTGATCGTGCTGAACGAAAGTTCGATGTGATGCAAGAACTGGGCTGTGACCTCGTTCTGGTCTGTTCCTCAGTCCACCCAGAGGCCCTCGGCGGGATTGATCGGACGGCCGCCGATTTTGCCGAACTGGGCGATCGTGCAGCTGCGCGTGATCTTCGCGTCGGCTACGAGGCGTTGGCTTGGGGTCGGCACGTGAATGACCATCGCGACGCATGGGAAATCGTCCGCCGCGCGGATCATTCGTCGGTCGGGTTGATTCTCGACAGTTTTCATACTCTCGGCCGAGGAATTGATCCGGAAACCATCCGGCGCATCCCCGGGGATCGCATTTTCTTTGTCCAACTGGCCGACGCCCCTGCGATAGAGATGGACTTGCTGTATTGGTCACGTCACTTTCGTAACATGCCTGGCGAAGGCGATCTCGCCGTCACGAACTTTATGCGCGCCGTGATGGCGACGGGCTATGCTGGCCCGGTAAGCCTCGAAATCTTCAATGACCAGTTCCGAGGGGGCAGTCCGGCTACGATCGCTCAGGATGGGCATCGTTCCCTGATCGCGCTGATGGACGATGTGCGCCGTGCTGAACCCACTGCGGCTGCCGACATTCCTGAGTTGCCGGCACCTGTACGGGTTCGCGACACGTCCTTCTTGGAATTCGCGGCGCGGGGCGAAGAGCTGTCCGAGCTGGAAAACCTGCTGCAAAGCATGGGTTTCAGCCGCGTTGGCCGGCATGTCTCGAAGCAAGTTACCCTCTGGCAGCAGGGCGACATCCGCATCGTTCTAAATGCAGAAACCACCGGTCATGCAGCTGCTACGTGGAATGCCCGGGGCACGACGGTTTGCGACATTGGGCTTTCGGTGGATTCCGCCCCGGACACGGTGGAGCGGGCAACGGCTCTTGGGGCGCGGCCCTTTTCGCAGCCTCTCGGCCCCGGCGAACTGCCGATCCCCGCGATCCGTGGTTTGGGTGGAAGCGTGATGCATTTCATTGACCAGGGTGACCTGTCCGAAGTCTGGGATGTGGAATTCCGGCCCGAGGATGGATCCGCTGAATGGGCGGGACTCATCCGGATCGATCACGTCGCGCAGACCATGACCTATGACGAGATGTTATCGTGGTCACTGTTCTATACGTCGCTCTTCGACATGCAAAAGGCTCCGATGGTCGATGTGGTCGACCCTGACGGCCTTGTGCGCAGCCGTGCCATCGCCAGCCCGTCGGGTGATTTTCGTATTACGTTGAACGGGGCCGAAACTCACAGGACGCTTGCCGGCGCTTTCCTGGCAGAAGGATTTGGCGGAACGGTCCAGCACGTCGCGCTGGCCACCGATGATATTTTCGCGACCGCCAGTGCGCTTGCAGATAGCGGTTTCGAGCCTCTCGACCTGTCGCCTAACTACTTCGACGATCTGGAGGCACGCTTTGACCTCGACCCGGCGATGCTGAGGCGCATGCGTAAGGCAAGCATTTTGTATGACGCCGACGATAAGGGAGAGTTCTTCCAGATGTATTCGCGCCCATTCGCGGGGCAAATGTTCTTTGAAATAGTCGAACGACGGGGTGCGTATGCCGGATACGGGGCGCCGAACGCTCCCTTCCGGATCGCCGCGCAGAAGCGGTTCCAGCGGACAAAAGGTATACCCGCTAACTGAGATGTCTAGGTCGAATTATTTTTTGGCCCGCAAAGCTTACTAAATCTCACCGGGTAACCGGTGGTAATGTCAAAGGGAGGAAATCAATGACATACTTTACTCGCCGGACCGCGCTCGCGGCCGCAATCGCCGCAACCACGGCGTTGACCCTACCAGGGCTGGCTCTGGCACAGGACAAGCCTACGCTGCGCCTGTCTTCGGTGGTGTCCGACAACGACATCCGCGCAGAAGCATTTGCCGAAATTGCCGAGGCGGTATCGGGCAGTTTCGACATGCAGGTTTTCAACGGCGCGACTCTCGTGTCCCAAGGGTCTGAGATGACGTCGATTCAGCGGGGCAATCTCGAAATGGGTCTGATCGCACCCCAGACCATCGCCGAACAGATTCCGGCGTGGTCTATCGTGACCTCTGCCTACTTGTTCAGCGATTCCGATCACCTGAAAGCAACCTTCGATAGCGACGTCGGTGAAGAGTTGAACGCCATGGCCGCCGAGGCTGGTATCCACGTTCTGGCTCCCGTCTACTTTGGCACCCGCCAGGTGAACCTCGCTCCCGAAATGGAAGTCATGACACCCGAAGATCTAAGCGGCGTGACCATGCGGATGCCCGGGGGTGATGCGTGGCAGTTCCTGGGCGAAGCTATTGGCGCTAATCCGACCCCGCTGGCCTATGCAGAGGTCTACACGGCTCTGCAAACCGGTGCGATCGACGGTCAGGATAACCCGCTGCCAAATGACTACAACATGAAGTTCTACGAAGTGACGAGCCAGATCGTCCTCACCGGACACCTAATCGGTTTCGACGTGCTCGCGATCTCCAAAGAACTCTGGGATGGGTTCACGCCCGAACAGCAGGAAACCCTGCAATCCGCAGTGGACGAGGCGATAGAGAAGTCCACTCAAAGACACCTCGACCGCGAATCCGAGCTGGTGCAGTTCTTCAAGGACGAAGGTCTGAAGGTCTACGAACCCGACCGGATCGCTTTCCGCGACTTCGCCCAGCAGAAATATCTGGAATCCGAGTTCGCAGCCAGCTGGCCGGAAGGTATGGTTGATCGTATCAACGCGCTGGCAGAATAAGTCACGCTACACCTGACGCCGCCGGACCCGCTGTATGCGGGGCCGGTGCATGCGGATTTCGAAAATGAGCACCCCATCCCAACCAATTCGAACGCTGCGCGGTTTGGCCGAAGCAGTTCCGGCAATCCTCTTGGCCACAATGTTCGTCTGTTTCATCATCCAGGTCTTCATGCGCTATGTCATGAATAGCCCCGTTGGCTGGACGGTAGAGGTCTGCGTGATCGCCTGGTTGTGGATCCTCCTCTGGGGGCAGTCGGTCTCGGCCGAAGAGGTCGACGAGATCCGCTTTGACATTGTCTACGGCAGCGTCCGCACGGAGGTACGCCGCTGGTTCCGTATCATCTTCTCGATCCTGTTGGTTGGCATCTATGCTTGGTCGCTGCCTGCCCTGTGGGACTTTGTGACTTTCATGAAGATCCAAAAGACCTCTTACCTCGATATACGCTTTAATTGGGTCTATTCCATCGCGCTCATCTTCTCTGTTGTGTCCGTTTTGCGATACGCGTGGATATTTTGGGGCGCGGCGAGCGGTCGAAACACGGGCCTTTCCACGATTGAGGATATCGACCGCAAGGATTTCTCCGAATGAGCTGGGAATTCGGGGTCGCTGTCGCCCTTATCGTCTCCTCCGCGGTCATCGGCCTGCCTATTGGTCATGCCATGCTTGCTTCCTCGGTCTTCTATCTGCTGCTGCAGGGACAGGACATGTCCATCGCTTTCGAGCAGATGCTGACGGGTCTCTATGGGTCGTATGTGCTTCTGGCGATCCCGCTCTTTATTTTCGCGGCCGACTTGATGAACGTGGGTACGCTGTCGGACAAGCTACTGGACTTTTGCCGCGCCCTCGTTGGTCGGTTCCGTGGCGGCTTGGGCCACGTAAATGTCGTGTCTTCTCTAATCTTCTCGGGCATGTCCGGCTCTGCCATCGCCGATGCGGTCGGCATGGGGCGGATCATTATTAACCTTATGACCAAGGACGGCAAATACCCCGGCTCTTACGCCGGGGCGATCACCGCAGCCTCGGCCATCATCGGACCCATTATTCCCCCTTCCATTCCGATGGTGCTCTATGCGCTGGTTTCGGACACTTCCATTGGCTTCTTGTTCTTGGGCGGTGTGGTCCCAGGCTTAATCTTGGGCGTTCTTTTGATGGCGATGAATGCCTGGCAGGCGCGCATCCACAATTATCCGGTCGAGGACCCGGTTCCGTTGCGGGACCTACCGCGTATCACCCTGCGCGCCGTTCCGGCGCTGCTGATGCCCGTTATCCTTCTGGTCGGCATATATGGCGGCATCACCACCCCAACCGAGGCCGCAGCCCTCGCGGCGCTCTATGCCTTCCTCGTTTCGACGGTTTTCTATCGGTCAGTCACGTTGCGTATGGCCTATGACACGGTCCGCCAGAGCGCCAAGTCTACTGCGGCTGTCGGTTTCCTGATCGCTGGTGCGCTGGCTTTCAATTATGTTGTTACCATTGAGCAGGTGCCGAATGTCATTCGCGGCGCACTGGGCGAAACCGAGCTTAACCGCGTGACATTCCTACTGATGGTCAATGCTATGCTGTTGCTTCTGGGCTGTCTGCTTGAGGCGAACGCCATTCTGCTAGTGATCGTGCCGATTTTCCTGCCTACGGCGGTAGCTCTCGGCGTGGACCCGGTGCACTTCGGTGTCATCGTTGTTGTGAACACGATGATCGGCCTCGCGACGCCCCCTTACGGGCTGCTCCTCTTCGTGGTCACGTCGATCACCCGTTCTCCCATCCGCGAAACGATCCGGCACCTGCTGCCTTTCCTCGCCATCATGATCGCCGGCCTCGCGATCATCACATTCCTGCCCGAGCTCGTTCTCTGGCTCCCACGTCTTTACGGCTACACCGGCTGATCCAAGGAGTTTCCGATGTCCGACACGCTGCTCATCATCAATGGTCCCAATCTCGACATGCTTGGGACACGACAGCCTGAGGTCTACGGTCACGATACGCTCAAAGATGTCGAGGCGCTGTGCCAGCGAACTGCCAAAGAGGAAGGTTTAGACATTGATTTCCGGCAGAGCGACAGTGAGGCCGAGATAATGAAATGGATCAAACAGGGGCGTGGTAGCACGGCAGGGTTGCTCATCAATCCCGCCGGTTTCACTTCCACTTCGATCGCGATCCTGGACAGTCTGCTGATCTATGATCGCCCGATCATCGAGGTGCACATCTCACCGCTCTTCAAGCGTGACGAATTCCGCCACCCTAGCCATGTGTCGCGCGCCGCAGCCGCAAAGATCGAAGGCTTTGGTATTCGCGGTTACGAATTCGCGCTGCGCAAACTTGCTGAATGGGCTCGTTCCTGACCCGCGCCTGCTCGAAAGAGCGCAGATCGTGACAAATGAGATAATGGCACTGTTTTACTCCATACGCATGTTGCCGGTGAATACCTTATTCCGCCCAATACAGCGGTCTATGGCCCATTCCTTAAGTCTGGACACGCCCGTTCAACAGGCTTCTTAGAACGATCAGCGTTGGTTTGTGGCCGCATCTGGCCACAAGCTGTTCTACAGAGCGAATTGCTGTTTATGAACGCGTATTGCGCTGACACCGAATGTCTCAACGCAACCTTTTTGTGAGCGGCAATTGTTGGTCGAAAACAGATTTTTCCTGTCGCTATTTTTGGTTTGCAACCCACGGCGTGTGATTGCCTGAGCGGTCAGCAATCGGATGAAACGAGATCGCGCAATCCGTGCGCTGAAGATGGCTGTGGCGATCCGCCAGCCTTCCAAGCGCTGCCTCCACCACACGGACCGTGGCAGCCAGTACTGTTCTCACGATTCTCAGAAGCTTGTGCGGGAGAACGGCCTCCATGTATCGATGAGCGGCAAGGGTAACTGCTATTTCAACACCGCTGTTTTACGTCGGCGACGACAGTCCGCCGGACTGTCGATAGTTTCCCTTCTCACCTTCTTCAAGACGATTAAGGTTGAGCTAATCTGGCAAAGATCGTGGCAGGCGCGCAGAGACTCCGAGCTAGCAATCTTCTAGTCGTCTACGACTTCTGAAATCCGCGGGGGCGGCCCTTAGCATTGGGTTCGAATAGCCCGGTCGCCTTCGAAAGGAAAGTGGCCTAAATGAGTAATTGGAACGGCACAGCACCGCGATACGTCTGCCTATCCGTTAATGTCATAGCGTCCTCCGTAGTCTTGAAGTATCTGAGCGCACGCCCATGGTTCTCGGCTTTGTGGTCCATGCAGGCCGTTGGTGGCGGTCGCCCATAAACCTTCGTCGATTTACAAAATTTCTGTGCGCACTCACCGTGAGCCGATGGAGAACTTCCCGAACGGTATTGTCCGGACCTGTGGCCCGACGTTCCGCTCCCCGAGGAAACTCATCTCTGAATTTGCTGGATTGTATACTTGCCTCAATTTTGCAGGCAACAGGTCAAGAAGCTTTCAGGCGCATCAGAGAGCGTTCGACTTAAGTCCCTTCCCCTCCGCCACTTGCCTCGCTGCAAACTTTCTCCAACGCTCAGCGCTTTCGGATTTTACCCTTCTATTAGAGGGTTATAGAATTGTGGCTGTTGCGTGCCCTGACTAGGAAGTCGGGCAAAAGCGTTCTCCGATGCCGGAATTCTCCGAAGCTGTTGACTACGGCGTTTTAGGACGCTTTTCGTAAACCATTGGTAACAAGTGCCGTTTCTTTAGTCGGAACGATGTTTTCGATGCCAGAGGTGCTCGGTCGAAATGACGCTGGAATCTAAATCTTTGGCAAGGGTTTTGGGGGTAAAAGGGCGGACAGCCATCATTCGCTGCGGTCCGCTCGAATGTCCGCTTCAACGTAAATGATGCTAGCCCAATGTCGCGTTCGTCTTTTTCTTGAATCGACAAAAACTTGAAGCTTCTCGTTTGTGCGAAGGCGCTCTTCGAGAGTTCGCCCAGCAATAAGATCGACGCGTGTGATCTGAGGCTAACGACCACGCTGCCGTTCCGGGTTAAGAACCGGAGCCCTCTGCCACCAATCCGGTCACGTCTGCGAAGTCGCCGATGCCAGCGTTGAGCATTCAATCAGAGAAGGCGCTGCGTGGGGTAGATTGCATCGTCGACACCGGTGAAAAAGACTTGGTCGGGAAAATTCTGGGTCGCGGATAGCGACGGGGTTGACGCCTTCGCTGCCTGTTGCGACCAAGACGCGATCGCCACCGTTGCCGCCGGTCATTGAGACTAAGTCGTTGGCCGATCCGCCGTCCATCACGTTGTTCTAAGAGCTAATATTTCAGGTGCAACATGTGTGATCTTGACCGCGCCGGTTAGTCGCGGAAAAAACCACATTAAGCAATAGTTGGAATCGTTGGGTTAGTGTTTTCCGTAAAATGTTCTGCCGGATACAATCGATTCAAATCAGCGCCCCATGCAACACGCAGCGTATGTCGATCAAAATCCAATTTAACCGTGTCGTCAGCCAAGTCTCTCAACTGGTGCAGCGAAAAGGGGCAGTTATCACGGCCGCGAAAATGACGATTTACGCTCAGCTCTGCCATAGCCTTCGGCAGGCGGCGTCGACTGCGGCATGGAGAATGAGCGTCAGAATGGCGAGGACGATCAGCGCGGCGAACATTAGGTCGATCTTGGCGCGTCCGTTTGCCAGCAGCATAAGGTAGCCAAGTCCGCGGGAGGCGCCGACCCATTCCCCGATGATTGCGCCAATGGGGGCGTAGACGGCAGCGAGGCGCAGGCCCGAGGCAAAGCCGGGCAGGGCGGCCGGCACGCGGATGTGCCATAAAGTGCGGGCGGGACTAGCGTTCATCATACGGGAAAGTTCCAGCCAGCCGGTCGGGGTGCGCATCAGAGCGTCGAAGAATGCAGAGGTGATCGGAAAGTAGATGATCAGCAGCGCCATAGCGATCTTGGACCACAGCCCGTAGCCCAGCCACAGAGTCAGGATCGGTGCCAGCGCGAAAACCGGAACGGCCTGGCTGAAGACCAGTATCGGGCGCAGGACAGAGCGCGCCGGCGGCGAGGCGGCCAGCAGGATTGCGGAGGCGAAGCCCAGAATGCCACCCAAAACCAGCCCGAGCAGCACCTCGACCGTCGTGACCAGCGCATGTTCGGCAAGCAATGCCCGGCTGGTCCAGAGCATTTCAAGGACGAGGCCGGGTCCCGGCAGGATGAACCTCGGCAGTGCGAAGCCCGTGACCAAGGCTTGCCACGCCAAAAGGGTCATGAGGGTGATGCCGGAGATGCGGGCGGCTCGTGTCATTTCGATTCCATGAGCAGCCGAAGCAGTTGCCCCTGAAAGGCCAGCGACTCGGGCGCGTCGAAGCGCCGGGGTGTGTGCGTCTTCGGTACTTCGATCCGGGTAATACCTGCGCGCGTCATCAAAAGCACGTTTCGCCCCAACCGGGCAGCCTCGGCGGCGTCATGCGTTACATGAAGGACGGTGCGCCCGGTGAGCAGCTCTGCTGCCAGGTCCTGGACACGGGCGCGCGACCGCGCGTCGAGGGCCGAGAAGGGCTCGTCCAGCAGTACGACTGGTCGGTCCTCCATCAGCGTTCGGGCCAGCGCGACCCGCTGCCGCTGTCCGCCCGACAAAGCGTCCGGACGCTTTGCGGCGTGATCGGCCAGCCCCACCCGCTCAAGCAGTGCTATGGCGCGGTCTCGTTCGGCTGCCTCGCCCCGTAGCCGGGCGCCTAGGGTCACGTTCGCGACCGCGTCAAGCCAGGGCATCAGCAGGTCGTTCTGCGCCATCAGGGCGATCCGCCCGGCCAGCGGCGCGCTATCACTCGGCGTCGCGGTGCCTTCGAAGGCCACCTCGTCCGCGATCCCGCCTAGCAGGCGTAGAAGTGTGGACTTGCCGACGCCAGAGGGACCCAGCAAGCAGGTCCATTCCCCGGCGGGCACATCCAGCGACAGCGGACCGAAGATCACCGCGCCGTTGATCGTCGCCCGTCCGCACAGGCGTAGCGCTGGCGCCGCGCTCATGCCGACAAGCCCATGCCCCAGAAATCGATCTCAAGCCGCGTCGCCATTTCGAAACGGGCGCAGAGGCGGGGCCAGCGGGGGCTGTCTTGGGGGGCAGGGCCAAGGCGGCGCGCCATTGCCGCGTCGATAAGAGTGCCGACCTCGTGGCAGGTGCGCTGATACTCCGGTCCGGCATAGGTGCCGATCCAGTCAGCATAGGGCGTTTCCTCCGCGTCGGCGGCCAGCCGCGTGCCGATCTCGCCATAGCCCAGCACGCATGGCGCGAGCGCTGCCATCAGGTCGAGGAAATCGCCCGAATGCCCGGCGTCGAGCACGTAGCGGGTATAGGCGATATTCGGCGGCGCCTCGGAGGCCGAGAATAATTCGGCCTCGGAGATGCCTTCGGTGGCGCAGGTTTCGACATGCAGGCGCATCTCTTCGTCCAGCAGGGAGTGGACGGTGGCGGCGCAGGCGCGCATCTCGTCCAGCGTCTCGGCCTTGGTCACGGCCAGCGCCCAGGCGCGCGAGAAATGGACGAGGAAAAGATAGTCCTGAACGAGGTAGCGCAGGTAAGCCGCGCGCGGGAGGGTGCCATCGCGCATCCCCTCGACGAATTTGTGGCGGGTGTACCCGCGCCACGCGTCCGCCGCCGCAGACCGCCATAGCGGGAATGTTTTGCCGTAACTCATCGTGCCCCCAGATCAATGCCGAGGTCGGAGACCGGCCGCGTGCCTTCGATCAGCCCCGCCTTGGCGAGAAAGGTCTCGAACCGGGCATAGCGGGACTGATCAAGCGCCTCGGGGCGCAGGGCGAACCTTGGGATCGTGTCAGCCCAAGCCCGTTCGTTCAGCTCGTCCTGCAGCTCCGCCGACGTGCCGGCGAAAATTTCCCAGCTTTCCTGCGGATGGTTCACGATGAACTGCACGGCTTTCTCCGTCGCGGCCAGGAACCGGCGGATCATGTCGATATCCATCGTCTCGGGGTTGGCGACGTAGATCAGCTCGTCATAGGTCGGCACGCCGTGCTCTTCGGGATAGAAGCAACGGCCCGCCACGCCCTCGATCTCCATCTGGTTTAGTTCAAAGTTGCGGAATGCGCCGATCACTGCGTCTACCTGGCCCGACATCAGCGCGGGAGAGAGTGACCAGTTGACGTTCACCAGCTCGATGTCCTTTGTGCCTAAACCTGCCTGACCAAGCATGGCGGAGAGCAGCGCCTCTTCGAAGCCGGAGACGGAGAAGCCGATCTTGCGATCCCTGAGGTCCGCGATCTTTTCAATGGGGCCGTCTTCCAGAACCAGTAGGCAGTTGAGCGGCGAGGCGATCAATGTGCCGACCCTGATCAGGGGCATCCCCTCGGCCACCTGAAGGTGCAGCTGCGGTTGGTAAGAGACGGCCAGATCCGCGCGTCCGGCGGCGGCCATCTTGGGCGGATCGGTGGGGTCTGCGGGGGCGATCACCTCGACCTCCAGACCCGCGTCGGCGAAATAGCCCTGTTCCTGCGCGACGATGATCGGCCCGTGGTCCGGGTTTACGAACCAGTCGAGCATGACAGTCATCTTGTCCTGTGCGGCGGCGGGCGTCGCGGTGAGAAGGGCAAGGGCAGTGAGGTGGGCTTTCATCGGGTTTCTCCGGTTGGGTCGCCGAGCGCGACGAGGAAAATCTCACCGTTCCAGACGGCGGCGAGGCGCTCCGCTGCGGTCCAGGACCGCCGGCCAGAGCGGCAGCAGAGCACGGCGCGTTGGTCGTCTTCGGGTATAGGGCCTCCGGGTCCGAAGGCCGTGACAGGGAGGCGGCGTGCTGAGGGGCGCACCAGTGGCGCCTCCGTCTCGGCTCGCAGGTCGACGAGGAAGTCGGTGTCGGCGATTGACGACGCGGCAAGGAAACGGGGGTACGAAGCGGGCTCGGCCGCGCCGTCGAACCGGAAGCCGCCAAAGCGAAAACCGGTCGCGTCGAAAGTGACCAGCCGTCCAAGCGGGCAGGGTGCTAGACCGGCCAGAAACGTTACCGCCATCTGCGCCTGAACCGCGCCGATGATCCCCACGACAGGGCCCAGAACGCCATCCTCAGCGCAGGAACCGAGGCGTTGCGGCAGATCTGGAAACACGGCTCTAAGGCTGGGTGCGCTGCCGCAGAAGCCGCCCGCGTAGCCCTCCAGCCCGACGACCGAGGCGCTTACAAGCGGGCGGCCGCGGGTCAGGCAGGTGTCCGACAGGATGTAGCTGGCTGCGAAGCTGTCGGCGCAGTCGAGCACCAGGTCGACCTCTGCGCAGAGCGCATCGGCATTGGCGGGGTCGAGTGTGTCGATGATAGGCTCAACGATGACGTCCGCGTTAAGTTCGGTCACCGCGTCCGCTGCGGCTCGGACCTTGGGCCGCCCGATATCGGCCTCTCGGAACAGCGTTTGGCGATACAGGTTCGTGGCGTCGACTCGATCGGGATCGACGAGCGTGATACGCCCGATGCCCGCCCCTCCGAGATACTGAAGCACCGGCGCCGCAAGACCGCCCGCGCCAACGACCAGCACATGCGCCTGCCGCAGCCGGTCCTGCCCATCCGGCCCGAATTCGGGCACAGCGATCTGGCGAGCGTAGCGGCTCATCGCGTCGTCTTTAGCCAGTGGCGGACCCGATCCTCGGGATGGTCGCTCAGGGTGATGTCGGTGACCGCCGAGACGATGTCGGCACCCGCCGCGAAAGCCCCCTCCGCACGCTCGGGGGTCATGCCGCCGATTGCGACGAGGGGCAGGTCGCCGATCAGCCGTTTCCACTCGGCCACACGGTCCAGCCCCTGTTGCGTCCATTTCATCTTTTTCAGGATGGTCGGATAGACTGGGCCGAGCGCCACATAATCGGCTTCCAGCGCCAGAGCGCGATCCAGCTCTGCGTGATCATGGGTGCTGATGCCCAGTCTGATTCCGGCGCGCCGGATCGCGGCTAGATCGGCGTCGTCCAGATCTTCCTGCCCCAGGTGCACCCAGTCGCAGCCTGCGTCTATGGCGATCCTCCAGTGATCGTTCACCACCAGCACCGCGTCGTGCGACCGGCACAGTGCCTGCGCGTTTGCCACCAGCGGCCGCAACGCGGGCTCCGGCATTTCCTTGATCCGCAGTTGTACCAGTTTGACGCCCAGCGGCAGTGTGCGTTCCAGCCAGGCGAGGCTGTCGAAGATCGGATAAAATCGGTCCAGTATCATTCCAGGAAAGCCCGTCCGATTACCGGGGTCGACGGCGCGGCCATGTCGCGAGGTTCCATGGGATCGGCCTCGAAGGCCAGCCGCCCGGCCTCGACCGCGCGGGCAAAGCCCTCGGCCATCGCCGCCGGATTGCCGGCTTTTGCGACGGCGGTGTTCAGCAGCACGGCGTCAAAGCCGATCTCCATCGCCATCGCGGCTTGGCTGGGCAGGCCGAGGCCTGCATCGACGACCATTGGCACGTCCGGGAACTGTGCGCGCAAGGTGCGCAGCCCATAGATGTTGGTCAGCCCCAGCCCGGTGCCGATCGGCGCGCCCCAAGGCATCAGGACCTCGCAGCCCGCCTCGAGCAGGCGGCCCGCCAGCACCACGTCCTCGGTCGTGTAGGGAAAGACTTTGAAGCCGTCGTCCGAAAGGATACGGGCCGCCTCGACCAAGCCGAACGGGTCAGGCTGGAGCGTGTCGGCGTGGCCGATGACCTCGAGCTTGATCCACGGCGTGTCGAACAATTCGCGCGCCATTTGCGCCGTGGTCACCGCCTCGCGCACCGAATGGCACCCGGCGGTGTTCGGGAGCACCGTGACACCCAGCTCGCGCACGAGATCCCAGAATGCGGCGCCAGCGCGCTCTCCCCCGGCTTCCCGCCGGACGGAGACGGTGCCGATGCCCGCGCCAGAGCGGCGGAACGCCTCGGCCAACACGGCGGGCGAGTGGTATTGCGCGGTGCCCAGCA
Source organism: Heliomarina baculiformis (assembly GCF_019966545.1). Taxonomy (GTDB): domain Bacteria; phylum Pseudomonadota; class Alphaproteobacteria; order Rhodobacterales; family Rhodobacteraceae; genus Heliomarina; species Heliomarina baculiformis. Next base: position 25,218 of record NZ_JAIMIC010000018.1, read on the forward strand.
TCAGGCGCGAGGCGATTTCGGTTCCGTAAAACTGCATCTCAGCCTCCCTGCCTTGGCGCGACGACCTCGACCCGGTCGCCGGGTTCAAGCGTCGCTTGCTCGCGCATGGTGGCCGGAACGAAGCTTTCGTTGACGGCGGTGGCGACCTTGGCGTCGCCGTAGCCCAGTTCGCCGAGAACTCGGCCTGCACCTCGGTCGAGGTACCGTTAAGAGTGATCTTCATGACAGAACTCCGGTGTTGTGCCGTCGAGTGCCGCCTCCGCCGCCATCCGCGCCAGTGCGGGAGCGAGCAGAAAACCGTGGCGGAAGAGGCCGTTGACGTAAAAAGTGCCGTCCCGCCGGATGACGCGGGGCAGGTTGTCGGGAAAGGCGGGGCGGACATCGGCGCCGATCTCTACCAGCTCGGCTTCGCCGAAGGCGGGGTGTAGGGCATAGGCGGCCGACAGCAGTTCGAGAACCGAACGGACGCTGCGCCGCCGGTCGTCGCTTTCGATCTGGGTCGCACCGAGCATGAACAGCCCGTCCGCGCGCGGCACGATATAAAGCGGATTGCGCGGGTGAAGCAGCCGGATGGGGCGCGATAGGTGTATGTCCGCGCTGCGCAGCACGGCCATCTCGCCCTTCACGCCGCGCAGATCCAGCAGCACGTCGCGCGCGGCCAGTCCGCGACAATCGAAGGTCAGACCTTCGGGGTGGCCCGGTTCGCCGATGAAGGTCGCGCCGTCCCGTTCCAGACGGTCTCGCAGATGTAAAAGGGCCGCGCGGGGATCGAGATGCGCTTCGGAGGGGACGTGTAGCGCGCGGTCGAAGCGCCCGGCAAGGTCGGGCTCCAGCGCGGCGAGGCCATCTGCGTCGAGCCAGTCGTGCCCCCGCGTCCTTCGCGCGAAACGATCGAGTTCCCGGCGGTCGCGTCCTAATGCCACCACGGTTGTGCCGCGCCGCTCGACCGTCACCCCCTGCCGATCCCACCAGTCGGCGGCCTCACGGCCGAGCCGGAGCACAGGCTCCTCCGCCGTTTCACTCTCGCACACAGGGGCCAGCATGCCACCCGCCCACCACGAGCAGCCGTGTGGCCCCGGCCGGGGCGCGGGATCGAAGACTGTAACTTCGCCGCCCCGGGCGACAAGCTCTGCCGCCACGCAGAGACCGGCGACACCGGCGCCGAGGACGCGCGCCTTCATGTCCTGACCTCTCGGAAATGATGTACAGGGATGCGATCGTCGCCGATGTAAAGTTCGTCTGCCGCACGAATCTCGTCATGAAGCCAGGGCCTTGCACGCCGCACCGCCGCCTCCACCCCGGCGCCGTTCCCCACTTGTTCGGCGATCCCCTCGGCGATCTCGGGCGAGAACAACATACCAATTTTAATCGACCTCAGATGGATGTCATCCAACATCGCAGGGATCCGCGCGGATACGACGGCGGACGTGACGGCCTCCACCGCGAAGACGCCTCGGGTGTTCTGCGCGGAGTCCGGCGTGCTCGCGCTCGGGCCGTCGACGCCGAGGGCAGAGGAAGTATTGAGTTCGGCTTGAATGCCCGCGCCACCGCGACTGTCGGAGCACGAAATGGTCGATACGAATGAATTCGTCATTATCGCTACCTCCACCGGCGACAGGCGGAGGTAGAAAAGACGGCCGTCAAGCGACTCGTCAGATCATGCTCCGTTCCCTACGCCGGTATTGTCCGGATCAGGTTCGATGGGTTGGCTATCGCCTCTCAGCCCCAGACAGGGCACCCCAACGGATTTAGAAAAGCGTAGCAGCCTGCGGACCTATCTTCAAGTGACCTGAATTCAGAAAGCATGGCTCCCTCGGGAAGCGTGTTCGAGACAGTGTTGAATTCATCTATCCCGTGTGCTTCGTCCCCCGAAGAGATCCTATTGAGCGTGCAACGACGGCAGTTTCTCTTGATCGCTGGCCCCGGTGCGCGCCGCAGCGAAGTTCCGATTTCCACCCTCTCTTCGCCTATGGTGCTACCGGCCCATGCCTGCCGTTCCGATCTCGCGTGGCGAATATCCGGTCGGTAACGGCTGAACGCCTAGACGATCAATGGATTGCGTCCCGCGCGAACCGTTCAATACGGAAATAACCCGACCAGACATGACGCTACCAGGTAGGCGTTCCTACTTTCGTTTGAGGCACCAGCAACAATCGCAACGGCGATGGAGAAAATGAAGCGTCATGTCAAATCACACGATCTTACCGGGGTTCATGAGGTTCTGCGGGTCGACCGCCTCCTTGAGGCGCCGCATCAGCTCATAAGCCCTGCCATGTCTCGCTTGCATGTAATTTTTTTAACTACGCCGATCCCCGAAGAGCGGTTGCAGTTCGGTCAGCGCGACAGTTGGCTTGGGCCGCATGGGCCTGTCCTCGGGCCAGGTGTTACGTTTCCGGCGGCGGGGTTGCTGCCGGCGCGCCCATGTTCATCGCGACCTCGCGCCAGCCATATCTCTCGATCATTGCGTCCTGATCGGCAAAGGCGAGATCGTTCATCTCCGCCGGATCACAGATGTTGCGAAGTTCCCTTTCCATCTCAGCCAGCACCTGGGCGCAGACGGGGTCATCGGCTCGGTTGATAGCTTCCTCCGGATCTTCTGCCAGATTGAATAGCTCGGGTCGGAAGTTGTGATAATGGATCAGCTTCCAGTCGCCCTTGCGAACCATGTAGGCTGCGGATACGGCGCCGACGGCATGGTACTCGCTGAAGATCACCCGGGCGGGCTCTTCCGGGGCGGCGCTGATCTCATAGTGCGACCGGCCGGGCCGTTCGCCCTCTAGCGTGGCGCTGAAATGGTCGATAATGGTCTGCGATACATCGAGCAGGCTAACCGGAGTCGCGCAGTTCGACGCGGATGCGCCCAGCTCGGCAACCATCAGTGGCACGGCCACCGATTCCTCATACATGTTCGATTTGCCCCATAGCCCCCGTGCGCAAACGTTGTCGCCATGATCCGAGGTGTAGATAATGGTGGTTTCGTCGAGCTGCCCGTTCTCTTCCAGCGCCGCGACCAGCTTGCCGATGTTATCATCGAGAAAGGTACAGAGCGCAAAATAGCAGGCGGCAGCGAGGCGCCGCTCGTCGGCATCCTTGAACCCCTCGTCGCCGGTCAGAGCAAAATTCTGCTTGGTGACCCATGGATGGTTCTCGAACCCGTAAAGTGTGTGCATCTTGAACGGGGGTAGGCTGTCGAGAGGATAAAGGTCCAGATACTCCTGCGGCACGATCAGGGGAAAGTGCGGTGCCACCAGACCCACATAGAGGCACCAAGGGTCTTCAGGTCGCTTTGCAGCATCGGCAAACCAATCAGTCGCGCGTGAGACGACAGCAATTTCGTAGCGAGTGTAGTTGCTTTCACCCGGTGCTATGTAGGGTCCGAGCATCCTACCGTCCTTGCGCACCCGCTCGTCCTCACGGCGGATCGAGCCCCAGACCATGCCATGGCCGCCGGCAACCTGCATAGGGATGTGTTCGACGTCGAAACCTGCCGGATCTTCCGCGTCGCGGTAGTGCAGCTTGCCGATGGACTCGACACGAATGCCCTTGTCCTGCAGCGCATGGCCCCAGCCGCGCGGCACGCCGGTATAGGGCGTTGCATTGTCCCAAAGCCGCGTATCGTGGACGTAGCGGCCCGACGCGAACGCGGCGCGCGCCGGAACACAGATTGGCGACGGCGTGTAAACATTGGTGAATCGGATGCCACGCGCCGCGAGCTTGTCGAGGTTGGGTGTCTTGACCAGCGGATGGCTGCCCTTGCAGTTGCGGCACTGGCAGGCCTCCTGATCATTTTCGACAAGCGAGGCGTAAAGCTCGCCTCGCACCTCACGGCGGCCAACTTGCGGTTCATCTTGGTGTTTACCGGTGTGTTCCTGCTGGCCGTCGTTTTCATGAGGTGGTCGGGGCCGCTGATTGTCGGGCTCGGTCGCGCGCTGGGTCTTATCGAAGCGATTTACAGGGATCTGCGTGACACGGTGCCATGGAAGTACGCGGGCTTTGTGATCGGCGGAACCAGCATGGTAAGTATCCTGATCTGCGCGATGGAGCACCGGTTTAGCTGGCACGCCGTTCTCATCGGGCTACTGACGGTTTTCGGTCTGATTGCAATCTTCGACCTGCCTTTCCCCGATCTGCTTCTGCCGCCGAACGGTGACGTATGACCAACGTTCTGAACTACATCTGGCTCGGTTCTGGCTATTTTCCAAGGGCCTGAATTGTTTTCGACCTTCGGCTTCGGCATACCCGCCGCACCCGTGATGGTTCTCGCGGGCCTGCTGACAGGGATCGCGGTCGGCGCGACACCCGGGCTTGCTGGCCCAATGGCCATGGCAATCTCGCTGCCCATCCTGATCTCGGTTTTCGGCTTCACCCCCGACGCGCTGCTGCCGGTATTTGGTTTCCTGATCGGTATCATGAAGGGGGCGACGGTAGGGGGCGCCGTTCCTGCCATCCTGTTCAACATGCCGAGCTCGCCGGATGCGTTGATGACAACGCTGGACGGCCACCCGATGGCAAAAAACGGTCAGCCCAAACGCGCGCTTAGGATCGCGCAATTCTCCTCGGTTACTGGCGACACTTTTTCGGACATGGTCCTGTTCATCTGCGCGCCTTTCCTGGCGGTGGTGGTCGAAGCATATCTCGACCTGCGGGAAAAAACCGCGCTTCTGATCCTCTCGATCTCGTTTGTCGCCGCGGTAATGGGTGCTTCCGTAGGCAAGGGTCTACTGGCGGTCGCCCTCGGTCTGGTCGCGGCGTTCGTGGGCAGTGGCCAGGCGCTCACCCCAAGGCTCACCGTCGGCGTCCAGGCGCTTGCCGACGGGTTTCCGTTGGTCTCGGCCATTCTGGGGGTGTTGATCCTTGGCGAGGTCTTCAAGGGTATTGGAATACCTCATGTCGACAGGAGGTGAAACCGAGAAAGCCGAGACTGCCAGCGCCCGAGGCGTCACGGATGGCCTGCAGACGGGCGACATACGTCGTATCGCACCGCATCTGGGGCGGGGCGCGATCATCGGAACCATAATCGGTGCGCTGCCCGACGTCGGTTCGACCCTCGCGGCGACGCTCAGTTACACCCTTGGCAACAAACGGTACGAGAAGGCGCGTAAAAAGGGCGATCCGCATTTTGGTCAAGGTACGCCCGAGGGCATCGCCGCGATCGAGGCGGCGAACTCGGCCGTTTCCGGTGCCAACCTTATCCCGGTCCTGTCGTTTGGCATTCCCTGCAACGCGGCGGCCGTATTCCTCATCCTCGCGGCGGACAGCATCGGTGGCTTCAACCCCGGACCTGCCGTGTTCAAGTTCACCGCCCCCGGTATCAACCCGGAACTCGTAACTGCCTTCGGGATCTTCACCCTGATGTCCATCGGCATGGACAATAGGTGGCAAGTTTATGCGCTCCATGGGCATTCTTGCTCAGGTCCCGGGGCAGATCCTTTTGCCGGTCGTGCTGCTACTGACCCTTACGGCGATCTACGTGCAGGAGGCGAACATGTTCGCCCTGTGGATCACCTTCGGTTTCGGCATCCTCGGCTACCTTTTCCGCCGTAGCGACATCCAGGTGCTCCCATTCGTCATTGCCTGCATCCTGGCACGGCCATTGGAACAGACAGCGCGCGAAGCTTTCGCGGCCACCGGCGGTGACCCTTGGTTTCTGTTCAGTAGCGCAACCTCGATCCTGTTCATGATCGCTGCGGTGGCGTCCGTGATGTTCCTGAGCCGCAAGTAGCCGCGTGGCATTCATTTAATTCGCCGATTGCAGACCAAGCATTCTTTATAAAGGTGCAGTTCCTTGTGGGGGCTCAGTGAAACTTAATTTCAACATTGAGTTGCTCATCATGCCCTCTGTGGCGAAGACGCTAAGGATAATTCTCCGCACGGGAGCTTAGAACCTCAGCAGGCTGAAATCTGAGTGACCGAGTGCTGGCCCGAATATCCTTTTTAAGGAACCTCTGTTTTGACGAGGCGGTGGCTTTTGTTTTTGTTTCAATAGTCGGCTTTATTTAAATCCTGAATTTCAAGAATTTGAAGTTCCTCGGGCTCGAGAGCCATAAACACGGTCCCGGCCTTTAAATGCTTCCCCGCTGCGTCGGATTGCTATGAAACCGACCCCCGCACCAAAACTCATCGTGATTTGAAAGTGAACGGACATCTGGCTTAGCGCGAAGTGCGATATCGGCAACACGTTTCAAGGAAATTTGAGAATGATCCAGCATGTGAGGTCTCTCCGTATCGTTTCCGATGTCACTCAAGGCATTAACAAGCTGATAGGAGACTTTCATGTTTCGTCGCACTTTTCTGAGCTTTGGCGCGGCTGTAGCGTTCACGACAACATCCGCCTTCGCAGATGCTCATTCCAAGGATATCGTAGACACCGCTGTCGAGGCCGGTTCTTTTGAAACGCTTGTCGCCGCCGTTCAGGCTGCCGGATTGGTCGAGACGCTAAAGGGACCGGGTCCCTATACGGTGTTTGCGCCCACCGACGAAGCGTTTGCCGCTCTTCCCGAAGGGACGGTTGAAGGGCTGCTGGAGCCCGAAAACAAGGACCAGCTCGTTTCCATTCTGACCTACCATGTCGTACCGGGTAAAGTCATGTCCACGGATCTAAGCGATGGAATGACGGCGACCACTGTGCAAGGCGGCGATCTGACCGTCGATCTGAGCGATGGCGTTAAGATCAACGATGCAACGGTTACGTCAGCCGACATTGAAGCGTCGAACGGTGTCATTCATGTAGTGGATACCGTCATTCTTCCCGAATAACTAAACGCTTCGGACCCGGTATGAAAAATGCCGGGTCCGGTTTGATGCGCTGAACAAGATTTCGATCAGAATGCAGATATTCGAGGCATTGATGAATCTGTTACTCACAGGGAAGTTCTTTACGCATGGGGCCCGGCAATATTTAGAGCGTTAGAAAATGAACAAAGCGTGTCATTCCGGTGAATAGAACGATTTCGAGTCGCTTTAGTGCATGAACCTGAGATGGAATCGCAAAAGGCCATCGGGCGATCAGCTTTTTAGCGGAAAATACACGAGCAGGAGTTTGCAATGCTGACCACTAGACGTCTTTTCATTATGGGCGGCTTCTCAATGGGTCTTTCGGCGTGTGCTTCCAGCCCAACCGCGCCCACTGTTCCGACACGACCCGTCACACTTGTTTCCGCATTTCAAGGTCGACGAACTGGTACGGGCCAATTTCGCGTATGGCTTTCCGGCGACGAACGTCGGTTTATTGCAGAACTGAATGGCAGCGTTACCGAAGCAGCAGGGCAACGCGAGCTGACGGTGGTAGAGGATTTCGTGTACGACGACGGTCAAGAGGACCGGCTGACCTGGGTCTTTCGGGAGAACGGGCCCGGGCGATGGTCTGGCAAGAGGGAAGATACCGTGGGCGAGGCGAAGGTGATCGAGGAGGATGGCCAGATCCGACTTACCTACACGGCCGATTTCAAATCGCTCAACGATACAACGCGGCTTGGCTTTTCGGACCTCATCTACCAGATGCCGGACGGAACATTGGTCAATGAAGGCATCGTCAGCCGTGCGGGCATTCCTGTCGCGGCCGTCCGCTTTGTGATCCAATAGCGTTTTTGGCGAGGCCGCAATCTCTTTGCTTTGCCGGCGACCGTGCAGCCAGGGGCAGTTTCGGCCAGATTGAATCTGCAAAACATCTTCACGTTTGCCATTCATCATTGAGCCTCTTGGTATACAGGACCGCGTTGAGGGAGCGGTGCGCTCTAAATGCCAAGGCAGGCAAATGGCGTTGCGACCATTTCTCTTTCCGGCAGCATGTTGTTCTGATCCGCCACTTGTTTTTTCTTCGAATTGTGAAACGCCGCCGAGAAGTCAGCAGTTTTTCGCACGTCGGCGGAACACGATACGCGCATTTCACTGAAGGTTGCTTGTCCTCACCGGGAACTCAATGCAGGTATACTGTTGGACTTAGCGTGGCGTGGCGCCAATGGTCGTGCTGCGGGGGAGAAAACTAATGACGGAAATGAAAGTGGCCGTGGTAACTGGTGCCGCTGGAGGTCTGGGACGTGCGATCGTTGATCGCCTGATCGCGGATGGTTTGAAGGTAGCAGGTCTCGACGTCGATGCCGCGGGTCTTGAAAGCTTGAGTTCACATCATGGTCAGGCATTTCTCCCTTGCCATTGCGACTTGCTGGATACCATTAAAATTTCAGACGCCTTTGTTCATATAGCGGATGAATTCGGCGGTATTGACGCGCTTGTCAACAACGCAGGTACTTGCTTTATGTCCGAGTTCCCGAACATCCCTGAGGACGAGTTGGAGCGGCAGATGAAGCTGAACTTCTCCTCTGCTTTCCATTGTTGCCAAGAAGTTATCCCGCGGATGTTGGAGAGAGATGGCGTTAAGAAGGTCGTCAACATCTCCTCCAATGGGGCCTACAATTTTGACGTCTTTGACCCGCCTCATTACCGCGCCTCGAAGGCAGCGGTCGATACCCTGACAAAAGACCTTGCCCGCCGCTATGCCCGCGACAGGATCTCTGTAAATTCCATTGCGCCTGCGATGACCGAAACGCCTCTTTTCGACGTCCTGAGTGAGGATGTGCTGGCCAAGGCCGTCGCACAGATGCCGCATGGAAGACCAATGCAGCCTGCGGAGGTGGCGGCTTGGGTCAGTTTCCTGATTTCACCCGCCGGAGATGTGTCGAGCGGGAACGTCATTATCCTCAATCAGGGGCGCGATGTGCGCTAGTCATAGAATTCAGGTGACTTTCGAAGCTTTGGCCATTGCTCGGGCTCATGTCCGAAAATGACGAAGGCATTACGCTCTTCGGCCAGCTTCATCAGCCTGTGCGCATTTTCGAGCGCGGTTTCCGGATCGGGCGCGGTGTTGAACCGCTCATCGATCTCCGAGCGGCGGGATATTGCGTCACTTGTCAGCATCACGCATCCGGTGTTGGGCAATTCAATCACCATCGCAATCTGTCCGGGCGCATGACCTGGTGCCTGCAGGACCTCGAAACTGGGGCCAATGCGGGTGTCGTTAGACAGGGTGATGTAGTCTCGGTCAGGCCAATCCCAGGGCTGGCTTCCCGTCCAATAAAGCGGCTTTGGCAATGCGCGCTCGCGCTCTGAAACAAGCAGGGGGGCCTGAAGGAAATCGAAAATCCCGCCGAGGTGGTCTATGTGCGTGTGGGTCAGAATAAACAGATCGATTTGATCCGGTTGCAAGTCGGCCTTTGCCAGTTGCGCCTCTGGCCGGTTGTCGTGCGACAAGGACAAGACCTGACCAAAATCGCCGAGCCCATCTTCGGCGGTCGCGCGGGTCGCATTCGTGGCATATTTGGCGGGGAAACCGCTGTCGACCAGGATATGCTCACCAAGATCGGTGGTGATCAGGAAGCCGCATATGCCAATGTCGCGGGGCCCGGAATGAACACGGAACAGGCCGAAGTCGAGCACGTATAGCCGTGCAGGCTTTCCCCGGAGCAGTTTCAAATCGTCCATGGAGCTTTGTTCCTTAGTTGCTCAACAGGAACAAGGTGACCGTGAAAGGCGAAATTCACAAGCTTTACAACTATCGTCCGGCGTCTGCTGTCAAGGATCCAGAAGACTTTTGTCGGCTTGTCGCTCTCCGAAGGCCCGCGACTGAGCGATATTTGAGACGAACTTGACACCTCGACACGATCAACCGAGAAGCGAGTTTTGGCGGTGCGCGGAACGCGGGGACGCGGACGGGAATTATTTGGTTTCAGGATGGGAAGATCAATCTAGTCTGGCCCGAAGCGTTGAAGAGTGGAGACTTCGCCCCGAAACAGGGCTAATCAACCGGGGATCCTGTCCCCGGTGGGGGATCCTCTTATAGCCATCAATCCCGCGCAAACTTGGTCGCGCGCCATGCCCTCGGAGCAGAGCAACGAGAAAAGGACCGTCGTGGATACGTTACATTCAGTGCAAATACTATTTGCCTCGCTCGTCCCAGGATGGCTCTACGCGCTTGACGCGCTCGGGCTGAACTAGATCTAGGGAACGCTGCGATTGCTCAACATCGCTCATGGCGATCTGATAATGATCGGGTCGTACACGGCCTTCTGAATGATCTCCATATTCGCCATCCCGCCCTTCATTCATCGTCTTTCCGCGAGATTCTGCGCTCTTTTGGTATGGGCGGTTTATGCGGAATTCTTTCGCCGGATGCTAGCTAAGCACGAGCTTGCGAAATAGGTCGAAAAGGAATTCTTTGATCCTGTTCTGCGGCATCTCGGTGGTCCTGTACGGTCATCACTTGGCAGAGTGTTTGCATGACTAGCACCCGCCTACTTTGACTGGGCATTGCCGCCGCCATTTGTTTTGGCATCCTACTCTTTCTGCGGTGCCACCTGTTGAGCTGGGCTTGCGCGCGTTGATCCAGCGCCGCGAGGGCGTACAGGTCGTAGGCGTGGACCTTGACCTGGTGTAGTTCCTGACGATCTGCCGCGGCGGCAGCAGGTTGGCTCGTCAGTGCCACCGAACAGATTACGCCGTTCATGGGGGTTCCTTACATCAACCTAGCCTTTGTGGCGATCATCATGGACGGACTTGGCAATATGGGGCCGGTGCTTTGCCGGCTTCTGCTTCGGTCTAGTCGAAACCTATGGAGTCGCTCTTACCTCGCTCGGGTAACATCGTCGCTTGGCTTTTGCGTGCTGCCACGACATCAAATCGTGTGTCGTAAGGGGGTCGCGCATACTGCTCTCAAACCTAAAGCACTTCTCCACCGTCAATGACGAGGGCTAGCCCGGTGACAAAGGCCGAGCGGTCCGAGGCGAGGTACAGGATACCTTCGGCGATTTCCTCGACCGAGGCCCAGCGGCCCATCGGGATCGAGTCAGCGATGTAGCTTTCCAGTTTTGCCCGCCCGCCCATTTGGGTTTCGAAGCCAGCGTTAAAGGGTGTGTCAACGAAGCCGGGGCAGAGCGCGTTGAAGCGAATGTTTTCACGCGCGTAGTCGGCAGCCATCTGTTTTACCATGGCGACGGCCGCGTGTTTCGTCGTGGCGTAGGAGACCATGCCGCGATCATACTGGCAACCGGAATTGGAGGCGGTGACGATCACCGATCCGCCGCCTTGCGCCCGCATCACCGGGATGGTGGCGCGGGCGGCGACGAAATGGGCGCGCACGTTCAGTGCCCAAGCGTCATCCATCTGCTGTGGAGAGACGTCCTCGGCCGTGCCTTCAATCTGAATGCCGGCATGAGAGTGGAGAATGTCAAGGCGTCTCTGGTCCCGGGCGATGCGGTTGATCATTCCTTCGACTGCCGCATCGTCGCGCATATCGAGCGCCAGCCCTATCGCCTGGCCTCCTGCGGCGCGGATCTGTTCGGCGGTTTCCTCGGCCAGGCCGACGTGCAGGTCGGTGACGATAACGTTAGCACCTTCGCGCGCCATGGTCAGCGCACCGGCGCGGCCGATCCCGGATCCGGCGGCCGTGACCAGGGCGACTCGGTTCTTCAGCATGGGGGACTCCTGCAAGTACTTAGCGGCGCGGTTGCGCCTGGGTCCGGCGCAGGAGAACCTGCGCAAAGATGAGGATGGTGAGCGAGGCGACCATCACCATGGTGCCGATCGCGTTGATCTCCGGAGTTACGCCGCGGCGGATGGAGGAAAAGACGTAGATCGGCAGGGTGGTTTCGGCCCCGGCGACAAAGAAGGCAATGATGAAATCATCAAAGCTGAAGGTGAAGGCCAGCAGGAAGCCTGCCAGAACCGCCGGCAGAATCTGGGGCAGCGTCACCTGGCGGAAGGTGCCGAAGGGCGTGGCGCCAAGATCGCTGGATGCCTCGATCAAGGCGTGATCAAGCGTCTCCATCCGGCCGCGCACCAGCAACACGACCAGAGACATGGTGAACATCCCATGCGCCCCGATCAGTGAGCCGGTGCCAAGCGACAGTTTCCAGCCTGTGGCCGGTTCAAACCAAGGATTCACGAGGTCGAAGACCGTAACAAGCGCGATCAGGGTCGCGATACCGATAACAATGCCGGGGATCATAACGGCGATCTGTACAAGTAAGTCGAACATTTTGCGCACCCGACCGTGCATTCCCGTCAGCGCGAGGGCTGCCATGGTGCCAACCACCGTCGCCATGAAGGCGGACAGAAAGGCAACGCGCACGGAAGTCCAGAGCGCCTCCATCACGAAAGGATTTTTAAGGGCGCGCAGGTACCAGTCGAAAGTGAAACCCTGCATGGAGGCGGCAGATCGTCCCTCTGAAAAGGAGAACAGGGCGATGATGCAAATGGGAAGGTACAGGAAGGCGTAGACCGCCAAGGCATAGAGTCTCATGTCACCCTCACATCAGGCCAGTGTCGTCGCGGGTGGCGCCAAATCGTTTCACCGCGCGCGAATAGAGCGCCACAACCACCAGCATGACCACCACCAGTGCCACCGCAACGGCAGAGCCGAACGCCCAGTTGCGCGATTGCAGAAACAGGTCGACCAGCGCGTTGCCGACGAAGAAGACTTTGCCGCCGCCCAAGATTGCCGGGATTAGGAATTCCCCCATCAGCAGGATAAAAACCAACATGCAGCCTGTCAGAACGCCGGGCATGGACAGTGGCAGTGTAATCTGCAGGAAGCTGCGCCATGGCGGCGTACCCAAGTCGGCAGAGGCTTCCAGCAGGCGCTTGTCCAGTTTCTCCAGCGCCACATAGATCGGGAAGACCATCAGCGGCAGATAGCCGTAGACGATGCCGACCAAGACGGCGAATGGGGTGTTGAGCAGCCGGATATCCTCTAAGCCGAGATGGGCAAGGAGGGCCGGGATACCTTTGCCGCCAAGCAGGAAGATCCAGGCGTAGGAACGGATCAGGATCGAGGTCCAGAAAGGCACGATCACCAATACCAGCAGCAGAGTCTTCCACTTTGGGGTCACCTTCACGGCAAGGAAGTAGGCTAGCGGATAGGCGATCAGCAGCGCGGCAAGGGTTCCTATAGGGGCCAGTGTCAGTGTGTTTCGGAAGGCGGCGAACCGGGCGGGCAAGTTGGCGTATTGAGCAAAGGTAAAGCCGGGAGCGTAGCCGCCGATAGGGCTGCGCTCTCCGAAAGAAAAGATCAGGACGACGGCCAGTGGCAGCAGCAAAAGTGCGGCGTACCACAGTCCCGCGGGCGTCAGCAGAAGCCCCCGTGCCCTGGATGGGGTCATGGCCATCGTCCTTACTTCCTTTCTTGTCGCCTGTCTGCGCTAGACGTCAGGCTGATTTAAACCGTGCCATCAGCTCGGCCCGGTTGGGATCCGTCAGGGTGACGGCAGCACCAAACTCCAGCGCATCCAGCTCTTCCGCTGCCGGGTAGAGGATCGGATCGTTCAGCAACTCTTCGGGCAGCATTGCATTGGTCCGGCTGTCGGCAACGGGGTAGCCGTGTGCCAGCGCCTCTGCCTTGTTCACTTCCGGATCAAGCAGGAAGTTGATAAGCGCATAGGCGGCCTCCTTGTGGGGGGCGTCCTTGGGAATAGCGTAGTAATCGGACCAGATCTCTCCGCCTTCCTTGCCAAGCGCAAAGCCGATCTCCGGGATGTCAGTGTGCATCTGCTTGCCGTCGCCGGTCCAGCACATGGTCAGCCAAGCATCGCCGTTACGCATGGCGGGCTGGTAATCCGAGGAGATGGCGTAGAGGTGCGGCTTGACGTCGATCAGCAGCTTCTCTGCCTGTGCAAGCTCGGCCGGATCGACCGAATTGAAGCTGAAGCCGTGGTAGACCAGCGCGTTACCGATGGTGGTGAGCTGATAGTCATGCACCATGACGCGGCCGTCGAACTGGTCACGCGCGCCGTCAAAGAAGGTCTTCCAGCTATCGACCACACCGCCGGTCTTGTCGCTGTTGAAGGCGATACCGGTGGTGCCCCAGTTCTTGGGCACGGCGTAGACGGTGCCATTGATGGTGCCGGCTTCGGCAAAGCGCGGATCAAAGGCCGCAGCATCGTAGTTGGGGATCTTGGACAGATCCAGCGGTTCGATCAGGTCGGCATCCACATAGGTGGGGATCGCATAGTTCGTCGGCACGAAGACATCCCAACCAGAGCCGCCGGCCTGAATCTTGGCCAGCATTTCCTCGTTCGACCCGAATACATTGACCTGCGAATAGGCCCCGGTCATTTCGGCGAACTTGTCGAAATTGGCTGGATCGTGATAGTTTGGCCAAGTGGCAAGGACGACGCGATCGCCTATTTCTTGTGCCCGAGCGCGGGACGGCAAGAACGCGGGCATGGTGCCGCCCATAACTGCCATGGCGGTGCCCAGACCGGTGACGCCCATAAAATGCCGCCGCGTGATAGAGCCATTCCGGTAGCTGCGCAGTTCTTGCATGAAGGCCTTTCGCGAAATCGGCTTGTTATCGTCTTTCATTGTCTTAATCCCTTGTTGAACCGTGAAAACTTCAGTCGTCAGCGGCGAGAACGAGACCCGTTCCCTCCGGCCAAAGAACATGGACGCGTGCGCCCACGTCATGCCCGCCCGAGACTCTTTCGGCTTGTTGCGGGACATTCACCTGCAGGGTGCCGAGGTCATCGGCTTCCAGCAGGTATTCGGTGTGATCGCCCAGAAAGGTACGATGGGTGACGCGGGCTGGCAGCGTTGCGGTGGCTACCGGAAGAGGTGCGTCCGGCGCAGCGAGCGAAAGCGCCTCTGGTCGGATGGCGATATCGGCCTGTGCACGGCTGTCATCGGGGTTTTGCTGTACTGCGACGAGTGCGCCAGAGCGCAGCCGCACAGTCACCAACTTGTCGCGCGTTTCAATAATCTCTGCAGTGAGGATATTCGCCTTGCCGACGAAATCGGCCACATAGCGGGAGCGGGGACGATCATAAAGATCTCCGGGCGTGCCGACCTGCGCAATCCGCCCGTTGCCCATGATGCAGATGCGGTCCGACATGGCGAGTGCCTCTTCCTGGTCGTGGGTGACCAGAACGAAGGTGATGCCGAGGCTACGTTGCAGGGCCAGCAGTTCGCGCTGCATCTCGCCACGCAGCTTCGCGTCGAGCGCGGCCATGGGTTCATCAAGCAGAAGGATCTTGGGTTCGTTAACGATTGCCCGGGCAAGGGCGACGCGCTGCTGTTGACCGCCCGACAGCTCCCAAATGCGGCGATCTGAAAAATCCGACAGGCGCACGGTCCCCAGCGCCTTCGCAACTTTCTGCGCGATCTCCGCCTTTGGCATACGGGGGCGGCGCTGGCGGAGTCCGTAGCCTACATTCTGGGCGACATTCATATGCGGAAAGAGCGCGTAATGCTGGAACACCATGTTCACCGGGCGGCGGTGGGCTGGCAAACCCGAGACATTCGAGCCGTCGATCAAAACGTCGCCTTCGGTGGGGCGTTCGAAGCCCGCAAGCATCCGCAGCGCCGTGGTCTTGCCGCAGCCTGACGGGCCAAGGAAAGAAAGAAATTCACCCCGCCGGATTCGAAGTGAGAGGCCATCCGCCGCCGTGATGCTACCGAACCGCTTTGTCGTGCCGATGAATTCCGCGACGGAATCGGACGCGATGGTTTTATCGGGCGAATTGCTCATCTGCTGGTCCTGTTGCATCGTTTTTCCTGTCGCAGCTAACGCGTCCAGCATGGCCACCTCTTTTATGTTGCGCTATGCAGCATATGCCGTACTTAGTGAAATTGGTAAAAAGATTGCCATTTGTTGTATATACCACAAAGAGCATAGATGGCCGAAAAATTACAA
This sequence comes from Heliomarina baculiformis, assembly GCF_019966545.1. GTDB lineage: Bacteria > Pseudomonadota > Alphaproteobacteria > Rhodobacterales > Rhodobacteraceae > Heliomarina > Heliomarina baculiformis. The sequence goes on from NZ_JAIMIC010000018.1 coordinate 40,897, forward strand.
CTTCAGGATTGGGTTGCCGTGAGCGCCAAGGTTGTTTCGGACTTGGGGACGCCAGCCTTCTGTCCCAGTCTTATCGACGCGATCCGCAGAACTGTTCCCTTCGAGTTCTCAGTGATATTCGCCTATAACAAGGATCTGCGACCCCTTGATATATTTGATAATTTTCCTTCACAAAAGCGCCGCGTGATGGTTGATGATTACCAGGAGGGACCCTATCTTTTGGATCCCTTCTATCTGCATTCCCAAGCGCCGACGCGGTCACGGCTGGTGCGATTGAAAGACCTTGCACCGGACCGCTTTTACCAAGCTGAATATTTCCGCAATTACTATGTTCAGACCGGACTTGCTGAAGAAATAGGCTTTATCGTCGACGTAGGAGAGGGCGTCAGCGTGGTGATCTCTGTTATGCGCGAGCTCAAGGCCTTCTCCGCGCGGGAATTCCGGGATCTTCAAGCGATCTTTCCCTTCGTGGAGGCTGTCTCCAAACGGCACTGGGCGGGCCTTCTCAAAGAGTTTTCAGCCGCTGCGAGCGCAGGTCCGCGGCTGCCGCAACTGATCGACGATGCTTTTCAGCGCTTTGGGCGCAATGTGCTGACCCCCCGCGAGGCGGAGGTTGTGGAATACGTTCTCAAAGGCCATTCGGCAGAGGCGACGGGCAAAGCCCTTGGAATTGCTTCGGGGACTGTGCGGATTCATCGACGCAACATCTACGGTAAACTGGGCGTCAGTTCGCAGGGGGAGCTCTTCTCAAGTTTTATTGCCTCTTTGGAAGATCTTTGAACGCGGAGACGGGTACTTTTCCATCGAATACATGTCTTTCCAACGCTTCCGAGCCGGTTGGCTTGAGGAGGGATGAACCGATGATGCCATTTCGAGCCGAGGGTTTTGCCTTGAAATTCGTCCCGCCGACCCGGCATCATCCGATTGCGCGAGCGTTATTCCAAGGTATGGGTGACCTATTGACTTTGACCCGCGCAAAACGGGCAATGGAAAAAGTTGCCTGCGGCCGAGACATTCTGCTCCTTCGTGTTGTGTGCCAGGATGATGTTTTCTGGCGACGATTGAATGGGACGAGAGCGCAAGCACGTTTAATTATCGCGTTTTATCTGAACGGTCGTGTTGGAGTGGTTTGGACCTCTCGCAGTCCTGCGACTTGACTACTTTCATAGTGGTCTTTCCTGATGACCGCGGAGGCATTGACGTAGCCAGGCCGAGATTCAAGGCAGCGTCAATTGCAGGGTGGCGGCTCGCTGCCGAACAACTCACGCATTTAGACTTCAGTTCAACTGTCGACGCGGCCAAGAACGCTGCCAAGCGGTCAGGGATTTTGTGGTCGAACATCTCTCTTTGCGGGACCTGTCTCGTCTTTCTCAAGATGGCGGAGTTGCAAACGGATCAGCCCAACGCAAGAATGTGGCAAAGTTATCTACCATTTTAGCACAGCGTAATTTGCATAGCGGATATGAAATTTTATTGTTTACTTTCATATAGAAAGCGCATGGTTAATTGATCTGGATCAGTTCTTGCCCCGCGCTTTTGTGACACCTTCTCTTCAGAATGAAGAAGGAAGGGAATGACCCCATGAAAAACTTGTCCCACAGCCTCGGTTCCGTGCTCGCACTGGGCGCGCTCTCAACGGTTCTAGCAATGCCTGCCTTGGCGCAATCTCAAGGCGACTGGACCTTCGGCGTCGGGATCATCAACGTGAACCCGAAATCTGACAACGGATCGCTCGCAGGTGCGGCAGCCACCGTGGGTGATGACACTCAACTTTCGTTGACCGGTGAGTATTTCATCCTCGATAACCTCGGTATCGAGCTTTTGGCCGCGACACCGTTTGAGCACAGCATTTCTCTCGGCGGCGCCGAGATCGGCTCTACCAAACACCTGCCGCCCACCGTCTCGCTGGTTTACCACGTACCGACGCGCGGCAAGGTCACGCCCTTCTTCGGCGTCGGTTTGAATTATACCACTTTCTTTGAAGAGACGACGGCACTTGGCGATCTTGAACTGGACGACAGCTTTGGGCTTGCAGCCACCATCGGTGCGGACTGGCAGATCTCTGAACATGGCTCACTGCGCTTGAATGTGCGATATATGGACATCGAAACCGACGCTACCCTGAACGGCGCTCCAATCGGTACGGCAGAAATCGATCCCGTCTCTGTTGGTGTCTCTTACGTGCATCGTTTCTGATCCTGCTTCGGAGTTTGTCGGGGCGACACAACCCGGCACTCACAATGTTCACTGGTGCCGCCCTCAGGGCGGCATCATTCGATATTGCAGAGACAAAACCGGCATCCCGGCTTGGCTATTTTGCCGTTTTTCTGATCTTGGGTGAGGCGCTTCGCGCGTTCATGATTGTAAAGTCGGTTTGGTCCCGCGACCCTCACCTTGGTCAGGGTCGCTGGGAAGGGTCGTTCGCGCCAGATAGTAAAATGGCTGTCTGAACGAATACTTCTTGGAATTATCAAATGTCTAAAGCTTATGGGCGTCTAGATGTATTCCTGCGAGCAATTAACGCGGAAATGCGGTCCTGGAATTTGGGTGCAGGATTCCGTTGACGTGGCGCTGTCAGGCTTGTCACAAGCTAGGGACATGTCGCCTTACATGGGCAAGAAAGGCGGACGCAGTAGGGGACAGCGACCTGCCGGGCTGGTGGACTATTCCGATCCGCCGTTTTGCTCCGAAATCTGCGATAGTCCGTCGGATCAGCCGTTCCATCGGGAGGACAGGCAGGGTCAATGTCGGTAGCAACGTGATGCCGAGATTAACCGCGACAAGCGCTCCGGCCGTCGCGAGATGGGCGACTTCGAACCGGGGAGAAATTTCCTTTTCGAGGCGCTGGCATGCGCCGCTCAGTAGTTCCCGGACGCTCGTGCCAGGTTCCATCGCAATCAGCGGCATGTCGATCAGTTCTGCCATTTCGTAAACCCGGTCCTCGGCCAGCGGCCCCTGCGGAGCACCGACTGCAACAAAAGGATCGTCCATCAGTGGGTGAAAGGTCAGCCGCATCCGCGCCGACACGGTGCCCGCCATGAAGCCGATGTCGGCCCGCCCGGTCTTGATCGCCTCCATCACGCTACCGGAAAGCGCGTCGATGATGCGGAGGTCAATGTCTGGGTGGGCAACGGTGAAGCTTGCCAGCAGATCGGGCAGAAGACCGGCAGTTACCGACGGCAGGCCAGCGATCGTGAGGCGGCCGTTGCTGGCGGAGAGATGCGCATCGAATTCCGCCATGACATCCGTTGACGTGTTGATCATGCGTTCGGCCAGTCGGGCGAAGGCCAGTCCAGAGGTCGTGGGCGTAACATTGCGCGTATCGCGGTCAAAAAGCCGCGTCCCCAACCGCGCCTCAAGTGCTGCGATCTGTCGCGAGAGCGCCGAGGCCGACATGCCCAGGGTCTCGGATGCGGCTCGGAATGTACCGGTTTCACTGACGATCAGCGCTGCCTGAAAATCGGCGAGGGTTGGAGTATTGCGTTTCATGCATCAATTATTACCAATATCGCACTTTTCACAATAGATGATCTGGCGCACTCTCACCACGCCCGCAATGCGGTGCAAAATGGGAGGATACCATGAAACACTTCGTAACCGCGCTTTGGGGCGCGACACTTCTTGCGAGCCCCTTGGCCGCGCAGAATACCGACCTGTTGATCGGATCGACATCGGCCTCGTCAAGCCATTACGGGTATTTTGTCGCCGTGGGCCAGCTAATCAACGAAAACGCCGAAGGTCTGCGCGCCTCGGTAGTTGAAACCGGGGCCACGATGGACAACATCCGGCGGATGGAGCGGGGACAGGTCGACCTTGGGCTGGTCACCACGAACGTTGCGCAGCACGCTGTCGCAGGTACCAATGAATTCGAAGGCAAACAACAGGATCTCACGCTGCTCTGGGTTTATACCGGCGCGCCACAGAACGTGGTCATGCGCGCGGATGCGGGTGTTTCGGACCTGTCCGGTCTCTCAGGCGTTCGTTTCAATCCGGGTATCAAGGGATCGGCGACGGAGTCTACAACCGAAGCTGTTTTCAACACGCTGGGTCTTGCGGCGGATTACGTGCGCGGGTCGACAACCGATGTCGTGGACATGATTAAGGACAATCGGGTCGCGGGATATGTAAAGTCAGGATCGGGCAACAAGCTTGACGGCTCGACCATGGACATCGCCACCTCGACCGAAATAGCCATTCTAGGTTTGACGCCAGAGCAGTCGGACAAGCTGAAGGCCGAGATGCCGGACATCTCTGTTGTCGATATTCCCGAAGGCGCAGCGGATGGCGTCCCCGCCTATACCACGTGGAGTTTTGGTGTCGGTGTCGGCGCGCCTTCGTCGATGGAAGAAGAAACCGCCTATCAGATCGTCAAGGCCGTGATGGAGGACAAGGAAGCGCAGGCCAACGCGATGGCAAGCCTTCAGGGTGCGAACCTTGCCGACATCACCGTGCAGTTCGGTACGATCCCGCTGCACCCCGGTGCTGCGCGCTGGTTTGAGGAGCAGGGCATCCAGTTGCCCGCCAAGCTAAAGTCCACAGAGTAAGGCCGGACCTATGACACACGAGCGCGTACAACGAGGCTTGGCGATCATTGTCGGGCTATTCGTTCTCTATACCGCAGCGACCGGTCCCTTTGAGGGGTTGATCCAAAGGGCGTTGTTCCTCGCGCTGGTGACCTGTCTGGGCTTTGCGCTTTTTCCATTGGGCGCCGGGAAAACCTGGCGCCCGGTGGGCATCACTGTCGATCTCGCCCTGTCTGCGGTGACCGTGGCGGCATGTGCCTATGTCGTCGTCAACTACGACAAGATCATGACGAGCCTCCCTTGGGCCACCTCTCTGGACAAGGTGCTCACCGTCGGTCTGGTGCTCGCCGTGCTGGAGTTAGGGCGGCGGACCGTCGGGCTGATCTTTCCAATCCTTGTTCTGCTGGGATTGGGCTATGCGCTGTTCGGAAATTATCTGCCCGGGCCGCTACGTCATCGGGGATTTGACACGGCATTTGTGACCGAAACAATCTTTCTGGGTGATCTCGGCATCTGGGGGATGCTGACGGGTGTAGCCGCAACCGTTATCGCGGCCTTCGTCCTCTTTGGTGCGCTGTTGCTGCACACGGGCGGAGGGCAGGCATTTATGGATCTCGCCATGCGGCTTGGCGGTCGGCAGCCCGGTGGCGCGGCCAAGATCGCCACGATCGCCAGCGGGTTGTTCGGGATGATCTCGGGTTCGGCGGTTGCCAATGTGGCGACCACCGGCAACTTCACCATTCCGATGATGATCCGCCTTGGCTACCCCCGGCCATTTGCCGCGGCGGTCGAAGCCGTCGCCTCTACCGGCGGACAGATCGCGCCGCCGATCATGGGGGCCGCAGCCTTTGTCATGGCCGAGATTCTCGGGGTGCCGTATCTAACCATCATTGTGGCCGCGATCCTGCCTGCGGTTCTCTTCTATCTCTCGGTCTTTATGACTGTGCATTTCGTAGCGTTGCAGCGCGGTTTGGCCGTCGTGCCGGAAGATGAAATGCCGGCATGGGCTCGCATCCTCGCCCCCCGGCGTGTTTTGCCGATCCTCTGTGCGCTCGGAGGCCTTGGCGTCGGAATCTGGATGGGGCGCTCGATCTCGACCTCGGCGTTTTATGGCATCATCGGGTTATTGATCGCCTTTTTCGCAACAGAAACCGGGCGATTGAGCCTGCGCGAAATGGCGTCCAAACTGCTTGACGGGTTGGAGGACGCAGGCAAGGGACTTGTCATCATCGGTGTCTTGCTGGCGGGGGCACAGGTGCTGGTGTCGATGATTAACCTTACCGGGATCGGCGTCACCCTGTCGTCGCTGATCGTCAATATCGCCGGAGATTCCGTGGTGCTTGTCGCGCTGATCGTGGGGTTGGTCTGTCTCATCATGGGGATGGGCCTGCCGACCACTGCCGCATATGTCCTCGTCGCTGCCGTACTGGCCCCCGCGATGACTGCTGTGGGGGTTGACCCGCTAGCGGCACATCTCTTTGTGTTCTATTTCGCGACCATATCGGTCATCACGCCACCTGTCTGCGTCGCCGTCTTTGTCGGGGCAGGGATCGCCGGAACCAACTGGCTGCCTGCCGCGGGTGAGGCCGTTCGGCTTGGTGCCGTCACCTACATCGTTCCCTTCCTGCTGCTGCTCTATCCGGGCATGCTTTTGGGCGGCGGCCCGCTCGAAATCCTCGAAGCAGTCGCCGCCGGGCTTGTGCTGGTGCTCGCGGTACCGGCGCTGTTGTCAGGGGCGCACCTTTTCGGACGCAAAGCTGTCGATGTTGCAATCTACGCGATTGTCATTACGCTTGCGATCTATCCTCAGCCGGTGACGCCATTTCTCGCCCTTGCGATCCTCGTCGCGGCACATTTTCTCGGGCGGGTCCAACGGAGGTCTTTGGCATGAGCATTTTGCGCATAGGGGCAGGGGCCGGCTTTCAGGGCGACCGCATTGCACCTGCGGTGGACTTGGCCGAACGTGGGAAGTTGGACTACCTGATTTTTGAATGCCTCGGGGAGCGAACAATCGCTCTCGCCCAGCAGGCGCGCAGTGCCGATCCGTCAACCGGCTATGATCCGTTGCTGGAACGGCGCATGCGCGCGGTACTACCCGCCTGCGTCCGCAATGGCACGCGCATCGTGACAAACATGGGGGCCGCGAACCCGCTTGCGGCCGCCGACTGCACACGAGCCGTGGCGCGAGATCTTGGATTAACAGAATTGAAAGTCGCGGCCGTAACAGGCGACGATGTGCTCGACCGGATCGGGAAGTTTACCTTAGACGAAACCGGTGAGCCAGCTGCGGCTTTGGCCGACCGGCTGGTCTCGGCGAACGCCTATATTGGGATCGAGGGGCTCGTCGCAGCGCTTGAAGCCGGAGCGGACGTGGTCATCTGCGGACGCGCCTCGGACCCCTCTCTTTTCCTTGCACCGCTGGTGCATGAATTCGGCTGGGCGCGTGACGACTGGCACCGTTTGGGCCGCGGTATCCTGGTCGGCCATCTTCTGGAATGCGCGGCACAGATTACCGGCGGCTATTTTGCCGACCCCGGCGTAAAGGACGTGCCTGACTTGGCGAATATTGGGCATCCACTGGCTGAAGTGGACAGCGACGGTAATGCAGTCATCACCAAGCTGGAGGGCACCGGAGGCTGTGTCACGCGGGCAACCTGTATCGAGCAGATGCTCTATGAGATCCATGATCCTGTCCGGTATTTGCAGCCTGACGTGGTCGCGGATTTCTCGAACGTAAATTTCGAAGAAATTGGACCCGATCGTGTTGAGGTGTCCGGCGCGACGGGGGCCAAAGCGACCGGGTTGCTGAAAGTTTCCGTAGGTTATCGCGATGGCTGGTTCGGGGAGGGACAGATCAGCTATGCTGGGGCGAATTGTGTCGCACGCGGCACGCTCGCGATCTCTCTCGTGCGTGAACGGCTCTCGCAGAGAGCCGTCGGGATCATCGAAGAACGCGGCGAGCTCATTGGCGTAAATTCCGTCTGGCCGTCCGCGAATCCTAGCGATCAAATCGCCGAGGTCCGCATGCGTTATGCCGCGCGCTGTTGCGATGAGGAGTCTGCCCAGGCCATTGGGGAAGAGGTCGAGGCCCTTTATCTTTCCGGTCCGGCCGGCGGCGGCGGCGCAACGAAAAGCACACGCGAGGTCGTCGCTATCGCCTCGAGTCTGATGCCGGCCGCCGAGGTTGCCACAACATTCGAGATGAAAGAGGTGAAGCATGAAGCTGCATGACATCGCCCACGGCCGTACCGGTGATAAAGGCGACACGTCCAACATATCGGTCATCGCTTATGACCCGGCGCATTGGCCCCTGATCCGGGACTGGATGACGGCTAATCGGGTGGCCGCGCATTTCGAAACATTCGATGTGCGGAATATCGAGCGGTTTGAACTTCCGCAGCTACAAGCGCTGAACTTTGTGATCCGAGGCGCATTGTCGGGAGGTGTGACCCGGTCGCTCGCTCAGGATGCACACGGCAAATGCCTGGCGTCTGCCTTGTTGGAGATGCAGGTCGGTTACGAAGACTGAGACCTCAAATTCGTTTATTTGCCAGACCTTCCACGTGCTAACCTGCCTCAATTTAGTAGATGGGACGCGACGCGGTTGCGGATGCGATTTTGTGGGTAAGCAACGGGTTGAACTTGATCGAAGAGACCGGTTCTTTGCTGCGGTGGATTGATCCGATCCTGTTGCAACGTCTTCGACGGTCCGCAATTTAGCTCCATTGCACCCAGATCAATAAGCCGGCTAGCGAACAAAACTTTCAGGCATTGATTTGGGACAGAGCAGTTCAGTTACTCAGTCCCGCTCCGCAGTAGTCAAACCATGCGAGAGTTGAAGACGCGGTGGGAGAGATTTTCAACCGTGGTCGATGAATGACTGCGTGACAATTCATACCTGCGATGCTGCCACAGGTTGGATTTTGAGAAGCCAGATGTTTAGGGTCCAGCTTCCGTATTAATTTCTAAGGGGGATATGCATTGCATGAGAAAAGTAACGACTGTGAAAGACCGCGGTCCCCCCTATATTGCGCATTGAGCAATTTCAGCAACGCGACGGCATCTTATAAGATTTATATCCCAGACCGCGCGCCGCCTCTGGTTGATCAACTTTGGAGGCGATTGGGATTGTTCCGATGAAGTTGGTCTTGAAGCAAAACCTGTGGTCAAATGTGTGGTCGAGGGTCACACTCCGATTGATGGCTTCGCAGCGCTTATGTGCAGAGTGATCTTGTTGACCGATCTGCTCGGCGGCATCGCACTTGCCGAGATGTCCGAGCGATCCGGCGTGACCCGCAAACTAGGCCATCTGGACCTTGATCCTTTGCTGACCGCCCTCAACCCTGCGAAACATGACATCTATGCGGAGCGCAGAAACGGCGAGGTTCGTAAGGTTTTTGCCGGTGGGGACGCAGCAAACGGAAATATTGAAGTTGTCATGGCGGACGCGGGCCGCGTGTCCGGCATTTCAATCGTCGATGAGAGCCATATGGTGATATTCCGTCAATGTTGCTATTTCCAAAAGATGGATATACGGACGGCGCTCCCGCCGTAGGCAGCCCGTCGGGGCGATCCGTTTATCCTTTTATGCTTCACGTTGCGGGACCTGCTGAAACGATGCGGGTGTGATTGACAGTGCGAGGGTGATCCGGGCGGTATGGATCCGACTGGTCCGGGCGACCACGGACAACTCCAAGATGACGAACCCTGCGAGGTCCGCCACAAGGCCAAGCTGAATTTCACCGCCCACCGCATTTTTCGCGTAGGGCAGAAACTTGTGGCTTTAGATATCTCTGCAACCCGCACGGCAATACTCGATAAGTGTTTGAATTTCGACGTTGAACGCAGTGTCGACCGTGCGGGCGCCGATGTCACGGCGGGCGAAACCCACACTCAAAATCTGCCGGTGTAAGGGCCGCGCAAGCAGCAGATCGAAGCATGGGTAATTGCCGATTTCGTTGCTGATTTGAAACCGCGAGTACCGTATGACTTCGGTATGGTGAAGATATCGGCGGCTCACGGCGCCCACTTTTGTTGCCGCGTGCACAGTCTTCTTATTTCTGTGACAGCTATCGCCTCTATGGTCTCATTATGGCCATACAGGCCGATTTTTCAAATCCCGTCCGGTTGGACGGAACCGGGAGTTTCTAGATCAAGGTTAATCCCTCGTCAGGCGCGAGCAAAACCTACGAGCTGCCATTCGCAGGATGGTGGTCCAGCGCAGATGGGTGCTTTACCTGTCATGAATTTTGACGGTACCGAAAAATTGGACCTGAGTGAAGAACCCCAGAACGGCGATAGCCACGTCCTGACGCTTAACTCAACAGCTGGAAGGTCGACCAAAACAAAATTGGGCCTCATCCATCGCGGGGCAACTTGGCTCCGAGCCGCTTTATGGACCACTGGAAGAAAGCCTAAACGTCGCATAACGCCTGGATTAAATACCCTCGAAAGTGAAGACATGGCCGCGTAACCAAAGACAATCAGGCTTCGGCAGGTCCGGGGCAGATCAACTCGCCGTTACTGGTCGGACAAGTCCGTCCTACAGAGGATAGAGTAAGACTTTTACCTCATGAAAACGCCCTGAGGGTTAGATACATAAGACAACGAGTTTTTGAGTTGACGACCATAAAATTCTGACCTTAAAAACGCTGTCTAATGTGTGCCGATGTCGAGGTTTGGGCACTGAGAAACCGGCAGCGCGACGCAAGTGAAGCAACTGAAAATGTTGTACAACCTTGGAGGTTTAATGAGTGGACGTGAGTGGACAAGTCTTCGCGAGCGGCTTCGATACGACACGCACATCATGCACAATCAGGTTGACGCCATGGTTTCTGAGTTTGACCTGACGACAGTCGACGGATTGTCGTGCCTCCTTCGTATGCAAAGCGCGGCTCTCGGTTTGATTATACCGCACGCGACAGAAGCACAGTCTTCATACGCAATTAGAGACCTCCATGAATGTGCGGTGTCCGATCTGCGGCAGTTAAAAGAAGAAGTTGTTCTCCCGTATGATCAGTCGGTTGAGGCTCTTCACCCATACGCCATCGATTACGTCATCGCGGGTTCAAGGCTTGGCAGCCAGATATTGAAGAAACGGTGGCTCTTGGCGACTGATGATAGAGTTCGTCAAGCCGACGCATACTTTTCCGCGCCAAGCTATATAGAAGTGTGGAAGTCATTCTGCGTGTCTGCCGAAGAGATGCAGCCGGATGGCGAGGTCGCGGATCAGATTGTTCGCGACGCAGATCGTATTTTCCAATTGTACCAAGCGAGCGCTCGAGCCGCTCCCTTATCTCAGCGAGTAATCCATGTCTGAAGCCCATCCTAACCAGTACCGAGAGAAGTATGATCTCAACAATTGCGACCGCGAGCCCATACACATTCTTGGTCAAGTTCAGAGTTACGGATGCTTGATTGCGGTTTCTTCAGACTGGATGGTTACACATGCTTCTGAGAACTGCGCCGACCTTCTCAACTTGGATACCGATCGTCTCGTCGGATCAAGGTTCATAGAAATTCTGCCTTCGGAGACAGTGCACCATCTTCGCACCAGAATGCAGGTATTGAGCTATCAGACAGCGGCGGTGCGTGTATTTGCATATCCTGCGTTCGAAGATGACCGCCTCTTCGACATCTCTATCAGCCAGAGCGACCAAAACATCATCTTTGAATTCGAACCACGCGTGGACTCGGTTCAAAAGGTAAGGGATGGCTCAGAGGTTCGCGCGCTGATCGGGCGTGTGAAACGTCATGAGACTATTGATATGATGGCGCGCGAGGCCGCCCGTTCGATAAAGATACTGTCTGGGTTCGACAGGGTTATGGCTTACAGGTTCAACGAAGACGGGAGTGGCACCGTCATCGCGGAAGCTGCGGAGCCGAACCAAGAAACTTTACTGGGCCTGCGGTTCCCGGCAAGCGATGTTCCCAAACAGGCAAGAAAGCTGTACGTGCGTAGCCCGCTCAGGATTATTGCCGACGTCGATGCCAAAACATACGCAATTCGCCCAGAGACAGATCCGAATGGTAAGCCTCTGGACCTGTCGCTTGCGATAACACGGGCAGTATCCCCCATCCACCTCGAATATCTTCGCAACATGGGTGTTGCGGCATCAATGTCCGTTTCAATCGTTCGTAATGGTAAACTTTGGGGGCTTTTCGCATGCCACCACCGCACGCCACGATACATCAGCTATCAGACACGCAGCGAGATCGAGTTATTTTCGGAGCTTTTCAACTATCAGCTCGCCCAACATGAACTGACTTCGGAGCTGGCGGAGGTTGATCGCGGTCGGACGCTGCACGATGATCTTATGAGGCAACTGTCCGGCGGTATGGACATGATCGAGGCGTTCAACATTCTCTCGGAGGCGATTAGAGAGGTAATACCCTTTGATGGTGCAGCGGTTTATACAAACGGTGACTATGAAGCAACCGGCTCCGCGCTGACCAAGGAAGAGTTCCTTGGGCTAGCGCGTTTTTTGAACACGGTACCTCCGGGACAGGTTTATCACACCAACATGGTTTCAGCACGATATCCTGCGGCAGAGGGATATGTGGACCGAGTTGCTGGCATCCTTGCACTTCCTATTTCGCGCACGCCTCGGGACTATCTTGTTTTGTTCCGGAGGGAGATCGCAACATCAATCCGATGGGCAGGTAATCCGGAGAAGCCTGTGGAACTTGGCCCGAACGGCGCACGACTTACGCCCCGCAAAAGCTTTGAAGCCTGGCAGGAAGTGGTACGCGGCCAATCCGCGCCGTGGCGCGGTTCAGAGATTCGCGCAGCGAATGCTCTTCGCGTGACATTATTGGAAGTTGTTCTGAAATTGGCTGACGAGCGCAATATGATGCGCAAGAAAGCTCAGGACCAACAGGAACTCTTGGTTGCGGAACTGAACCACCGGGTAAAAAACATCTTGAACCTCATTCGCGGGCTCGTTTCACAAGGTCAGGATGGCGCAAAATCGACTCAGGAATACCGATCTGTTCTCGACAATCGTATTTTTGCTTTGGCGCGCGCACATGATCAGCTTACCAAAGCGGAATGGGACTGGGTCCCGCTGCAGTCTCTTGTAAATACGGAAGTAGAAGCATTTCTGACCGAGAAATCTTCCCGCGTAATGATCAAGGGCGAAAACATCGATCTTTCGCCTACAGCCTTCTCTACGATGGCCTTGGTTATCCACGAGTTGGTTACGAACTCTGCAAAATACGGCGCACTCAGCGAATCCTCCGGATCAATTGAGCTTGATGTCGCTTTGCAGCCGGATGGCGCAGCCAAACTTTTTTGGAGAGAAATAAACGGCCCGCCTGTCCAGCCGCCAACGCGGCGGGGCTTCGGAACCACAATCATTGAGCGATCAGTACCCTATGAACTGAGAGGTCAGACAGACACTCGCTACCGTATCACGGGCTTTGAAGCTGACCTTGTTTTACCTTCTGCACATGTCCGACCATCAGAAGCGAGCATGGTGTCTTCGCAGCAAACAGCCGTCATAGAAGAGGCTGAAATCCGGTTGGATGGACATTGCCTTGTCTTAGAAGACAACATGATAATTGCGTTGGATGCATCAGACATGTTGACCGAACTGGGCGCAGAAAATGTTCATATAGCAAGTTCGGTCGCGGATGGCCTAAGCATAATATCCAAGCATGATATCAGTATCGCTCTGCTGGATGTAAATCTTGGCGATGAGCTGTCTCTTCCGGTAGTCGAGAAATGCCGCGAACTGGGAATACCGACGATCCTGGCAACAGGATATGGGGCGAATATCGATCTCGTCGCAAGGTTTGCCGATGTGCCCGTTCTTACAAAACCGTACAACTGGGACGGTCTGAAGAAAGTGATTTCTAAAGTGATACTGGACAATTGATTTAACCGGCTCGGAGACATTATTGACCGATCTGAATAGCTACCGAAAGATCGAGATCCGGTTGGCCCAAGTCCTAGTCGTTTTAAACTAAAGTTTGCTGGGCGGCTCTTGTTCTTGGCACAGGCAATGATCGTCTTCCTAAATAGGATGTTTACCGGTACTTCAGATTGCCCAAAGATTTCCTTGAAGCTGGTAAGACTCTCTTGGCGGGCGACGCGGCCCGTGCAGCGACGTCGACCGAATTAAAAGACCTGCGGCTGCACCGCGTTTTGCAAGAGGTCGTGGTAGAAGAGGCTCTGGAGCTACGTCTGCTAAATAGCGTGGTCGGGCACTCTCGGCAGAATACTCTGCATTCGCCTGCCGCGTAATGGATGGGGTCGGCCATGAACGAGATATCCTGCTGCATCCAAAAAGGTCGAAATCATTCGGCTGATGGCGCGTCGCATCTTCCGTTCGGGCGCCCATTGAGCAAGCTCTGCATTCCCAAAAAGAACTGCTACTGTGGGAGTCACCGAAATCTGGTCGGTGGCCCCGCACCGACCTGCCACTGAACTTTCATCCAGCCGCGACTGGAGCCCGGTTGGTGTTTTACGCCGATAGGCGCAGGTTGAGCAATCGCCCGACGCGCGGAGCTTTCATCTCGCGCAGCGGGGCGGGCGATTGCGGCGGTCAGGGCCGGCGCGTAGTCAGCCGGGGTTTGGTAATTCAAGGCCGAATGGGGGCGCTCGGTGTTGTAGTCCGTGACCCAAGCCGCGATCACGACGCGCGCTTGGGCTAGGTTGCGGAACATGGTCTCGTTGAGCAGCTCGTCGCGCATCCGCCCGTTGAAACTCTCGACGAAACCGTTCTGCATGGGTTTGCCCGGCGCGATGTAGTGCCATTCGATCCGATGCTCCGAACACCACCGCAGGATCGCGTTACTGGTTAGTTCCGTCCAATTATCGCTGACAATCGTGCCTGGCTTCCCGCGGCGCTCGATCAGGGCCGTGAGCTCACGCGCGACACGGCGCCCCGAGATTGAGGTGTCCGGGATCGCTGCCAAGCATTCTCGGGTCACATCATCGACTACGTTCAGAAAACGGAACCGGCGGCCGCAAGCGAGCTGGTCGTGCACAAAATCCAGTGACCAGCGTGCATTAGGCCGTGCCTCAACCAGGATCGGCGCCCATGTCCCGACGGCCTTGCGGCGAGCCTTTCGCTTGCGCACCGCCAGCCCTTCATCCCGGTAAAGCCGATAGATCCGGTTAATCACCGACGAGTCGCCCTCGCTGCGCAGCAGGACGAACAGGCGCCGGTAACCGAACCACCGGCGCAAGTTGGCCAGATCTCGCAACCGACCGCGCAGAACCGTGTCCGAAGCACGCCGAGATCGATAGCGGATCATCGTTCGATCAGCGCCGACGATATGGCAGGCCCGCCGCTCCGACAGGCCATGCTCGACCCGAAGATATGCGACAACTTCACGCTTCACGGCGGGCCCTACCACTTTTATGAAACCAGATCCTTCATCGCAGCCAGATCCAGCACTTGTTCGGCCAGAAGATTCTTCAACTTGGCATTCTCATCTTCGAGCGCCTTCAGCCGTTTGGCCTTTGATACCGTCATGCCCCCGAACTTGGCCTTCCCGTTGTAGAAGGTGCCCTCCGACATACCGTGCTTGCGGCACAGGTCTGCGCACTTCGCGCCTGACTCGTGCTCGGCCAGGATGCCGATGATCTGCTCGTCCGTGAATCTCGGTCGCTTCATAGTCCGTCCTCAGGTTGGGTCGGACTGGACCTGTCGCGGTTTGATGCCGCTCCTTTGATAGCATTTACTGCAACAAAGGAGACTGACTATGGGACTGAAA
>NZ_JAIMIC010000019.1 GCF_019966545.1 Heliomarina baculiformis
GTTGATAAAGTCGGACATAAGGGCGGACTTACCATCGGAGCGAACACAAGTTCAGACGGCCGCCCCCGGAGGCTTACCCTTTAAGCAGACTTAAAGTCATCCATAGGTAATCCATTCGCATAACTATGAACGCTAAGGGATCGGTAGCCGATAACCCCGGAGCGCCCGAAGAGCAGTTCAGAAGTTTCCACCCCTTCAAAGAGGCTAACAAGGAGCCTTGGATCAACCTACTGGCAATTGATACCATGATAACACCGTGTCTTGGTTCGGCCTTGATGGCTATAGCGGCCTTTAGGGATATCCACTCGCACTCGCATAACTATGAACGCTAAGAGCGGCGCTGGGCAATTTAAAGCAAGCGTGGGCCGCCTAAAAGGCTTCTAAAACCCTCCTTAGCTCACGTCCGTATACCATCCTGTCCGCCACCCGGACGCCCAAGCCTATTGATCGTCGCCACGAAATAGCCCGTTTCGGCAACTACCGTCAAAACAAATGCAACTGCGTCCAAGACCGAATGACCGACATCGAAACACTTTTGATCGCTCCAGAAGAACCAGCGGCACCAACCGTCGAAGCGCAAGTCAGCAGGATCTTTGATGGAGATGGTATCCTAGCCAAGGTTGTAGTTCCGAATTGGAAAGGCCGTTCAGGGAGCACCAAGACCACAGAGGTTGCGGTGCGCTTCGGCTTCATCGATGCACCAGAGATGGGTCAACCCGGAGGCCAAGAGGCAAAGGACTTCCTGACCCGCCTCATTGGAGGTCATAGCCTGCGTCTAGCTGTCCTGACCAAGATGGACGTAGGAAGCTCGTTCGACGCTTACGGGCGAATAGTTTGTGTACCATACCTGACACGAACCTATTCATCAGCCGACTTCGAAGCCGAAACGGATTGTCGACACAGGGCCGCTTCATTCGGTGGCGGTGTAAACGTCACACGGAATGTGGAACTGGAAATGGTCCTAAACGGCTGGGCCTGGGTTCTGGAGCATTTTGGACCGGACGAGCGGTATCTGTGGGCTCTTAGAGACGCTCAGGCCAACCGTAGAGGCATCTGGTCGGCCAATAGCGTTGAGGCACCTTGGGATTTCAAAAAGCGGTCCAAGAAGGCGGCAAAGTCAACACAGCAACCGGACTTGCTGACGGAGCTAGAGAAGCCTGAGGCTTGCCCACATGATGGCTGCTCGGGGCATCAAGTCAGGCGTAGCGGGAGGTTTGGTAACTTTGTCGGATGTTCACGATATCCTCGGTGCAAGTTTTCCAAGGATTTGGCCATTTGATTTGGTGCCTCTCGAAACGCATTTCCGCAACTTAAGCTCCAGAACGAAAATCCGACCGGAAAGTTGAAGAGACCTTCGAGCAAGCTGTGGATTGTGCAGCATTTCGC
Organism: Heliomarina baculiformis; assembly: GCF_019966545.1. Taxonomy (GTDB): domain Bacteria; phylum Pseudomonadota; class Alphaproteobacteria; order Rhodobacterales; family Rhodobacteraceae; genus Heliomarina; species Heliomarina baculiformis. The sequence continues at coordinate 1,387 of NZ_JAIMIC010000019.1, forward strand.
ACCGACGGTGGAGTTTGAGAGCATGTAAACTAACTGGATAAGCCGCGTATCCAGGTCGGGCGTGCAGCCGACCGTCGCCGCGCATTGCATGAAAGTCCGCGATGTGCAGGGAGCGAAATTTGCAAAGTCGGGACCACCGCATGCTCCGACCGGCGAGGCCCGGTCCAATGCCGCAGTTTAAAGATAGCTTAACATGCCGCGCTACGGCCCGTCCAAGGAGACGTTCGCTGCAGGGCAAGAAGTTTGCACACTGCTAAATTCACGCAACGTGGAAAAAGCATCCGGTTCCTGCAACGCAAAAACGTTACCAAACCACGGCAAAATATGCACCATTACCCGGTGAAAACTTGGCTCCTAGGTTACGGTTTTTGCTCAGGAGTCCAGTAGGATACGGGAACACACTTCCACAGCGTCTTCGTCGACTCTAACTGAAACGGGAAAGCCTTGGACATCAAGTATCTGGCTATGCAGGCCCACTTTGATTGCATCTGCCTCCCACGCGAAATCGAAGAGCTGAGCAGCTTCTCCAATAAAGGTCCGCGCCAGTTGATTGGCATCTCCCGAATTCGCTCCAGCTTTCAACCGTGCCTGAAGCGGTGCGACACATGCAAGCAATAGGTCAAGAAGGGCTTCACCCTCGTTCAGCTTTTTGGAGGATGACGCAGCTCTCAGGCAACGGATCGCGTCACCAAAGGCCTGTTCTAGTGCGTCTTCTGATGCATCTTGGATGCTAAGAGCTTCGTTGACCGCCGCGTCTGGCTTGGTCATGAACTCTGTAAGCTCAGTGTTGGAGTAGTAGTCCTCGATTGTGCCCCGACGGAGAATGAAGCAACCCAACTCTTCCAGTACGGAAAGCAGGACATCCAATCGCGCTCGGATCGCCGACCAGTGTTCTGGCAACGCGGCCAAATGCTCAGCCGATTGGGACAGAAGCGCTACAAGGGCGGCACGACGTCTGCGTTGTTCTTCGCGGCTTGGGTCGCCGTTGATATAGTAGCCGGTCTGTTGTGCTATTCGAGCAATCTCGTCCCAAGAATTTTCCACAAGGCCACAGAAGTCACCGTAGACGTTTCGTGACAGTTCCGTCCCTGAACCAAATCCGCGAGCAGTTGCCGTTGCGTTTCCAGCTTGCGTATTCAAAAAACTGTTCACCAACTCTGTTCCGTCAGCGAGGCCATCGCAATCTGCGAGAACCACTGGAGCCTTGCCCATTAGCGTGAAGAGTTTGAGAACCACTGGGAACTCGCCTTTCCCAATCACAGGGAGCACTTGAGAGCCGCCTGCTTCAAGGTGGATTTTAAGCCTGGATGCGAGCGCCCCACATATTACCGCGTCCGAAGGCCCCTCCACGAGCACGGGTGATCTCGCGAACAGCGAGAGCTTGTGCTCCTGACCCATCCGACTGACAAGTTCCCGAATCTTCCGATTTTGGAGTTCACCGGTATCTGGTGCAATCTGTACAGGAGACACTCCAAAATCCGAGCAAAAGACGAGTTGTGGAATGTCACTTGGGCTATCAAGCTTCACGAACTCCGTTGAGTGTGTCGATAGCAAGATGATCTTCTTGTTGTTCCCCACTTCAGGAAATCCAGCGATATCCGTCATCGCTTGCAATAGAAATGCTTGTAACTGAGGGTGCATAGACACCTCAGGTTCATCGATGATAAGTGCTCCGACTTCGTCGTCATATATTGACGTTAGCAACCCAACCAAATGCATTAGGCCAGATGCTTCTCGACCAGAGGAGTAGGTGGAATTGGGCCCATCCAGTCGCGAAAATGAGAGCTTCAAACGCCCGGCGTCCCATTCGACTAGCATATCCCTTTTAAATAGCTTTCGCAGTCTTTCACGAATTTTGACCAGTATGTCTGGCCGTTGCGAGAGCGTGAGGATGTCACCTTGCAGCGTCTCGTATTTGTGCCGCCGAGAGCTATCTTTTTTTGAGCCATACTGAGCTTCATCATATTGTGGATTTCCGGACCTGTGGCCGTCAAAATCTGCACGATACTGTTCGAGCATTCCAATGCGTCCGGCTGAGACGAACCGAACTTTCTTGTTCACCGGCGGTGTTTCATTCGGCCCTTGCTGTCTCATCAGCTGTTCCAAACTCCGCTTGGCGGCCCGCATCAATTGCGTCTTTCCAGAACCGTTGGGCCCCAATAGAACAGTTATGCCTTCGTGGAGGTGGATGGAGATGTTCTGCGTACCGTCCGTGAGTTGAATGCTGGCAGTGATCTCCACAGGAAATACCATGAAATAACCTTTATTTTTTAGAACTTTCTGGGAGGATGCAGCAAACACGACATGATAGCAAAGACTTATGCGATCTGGCGCGATCCATTACAACTCGCATCTACGTCTGCTTAGTTGAGAGCTACCGACCTCTTCGCGCCCACAGCGAATGACGGCTTCGCTTAAATTTTTCGATACGGGCCGCTGCGTGACGTTGGCTGCAACACGTCCGTTCAAGGCTGGGACCGTTCATCCGTTGCGCCAGCCTCTCTTCCGACGTCCAAACGCGTCCGCCATCCAAAAAACGGCACGCCCATCACTCTTTCGGGCGCCGGAAAAGGGTTACGGTGTTTCCGCAGCTCGACAATCGTCTTAGAGTGAAGCCAAAGCGCCTTGTCCTGCTCGGCCACTCTAGAAAATCACAGGAATTGAAACTCTGCTCTATTATCCGCATTATACGCCAAGCCAAGAACGGCTGCGTTCGCTCCTTCTATTCTGCGACAAGGTTTCTCTGATTGTTCCGAATGTTGATCAATCCGGGGTACAGCGTCGCCAGCATATCGCCGAGATCCTGTGCAAGGACGACAACTTGGTCGAAATGAAAGATCCAACATACCGTTATTCAGGGTGGATGGACAAAGATGGGGTGGCGCAGGCGACAGAGAACCTTATTGCAAAGCTGGTTAAAAAAACTGCGCAAGAAGGGCAACTGACACCGATTCAGTTCGACCAGTACGGTCAGGTAAGCTCAGGTCAAGACGACGAGATAGCTGTGCGTTGGTCTCAAAAAGGCTGGAAGTATGTTGCCGAGGAAAAATTCCCGCCGAATTTCCGCGACATTTTCTTCTCTGAAGGTATGGCCTTACGAGTCGGACATTTTAGAAACCCAGATACCGGTGACGTAATTGAGCACAACGGGGTCTTGTGCCATCCTATTTTAGCAGATTTCGTGTTGGCGAGAATGGCGCGCGAGGCTTCGACGATTGATGGTCTTCCAAGCATCACTTTTGGTGGCATCAACTATACAAATCACCTCTTCGACGGAGACCAGACGCATCGCGCAGATCGGTTTAAGCTCCTGCAGACCACCATGGATTTGTTTGTTCCAAACAATGTAGGAAGCTGCAATATTCATGACTTCTTTTCGATACGCCAAGAATATGAGGGGGTTCGGCGGCTGGTCTGGCGATATCTTGAAGACATTTCCAGAGAGAAAAACTTGGACTTGGAAGTGAAAGACCAAGAAACACTTCTCGAACGCCTGGAAGACGTGCGAAGGCGCATCGACGAAGAGCTAACTAGTATCAAGAAAATAATTGGCCGCGAACGCTTCACCGCTGGAACACTTTTCGCGTTTGAGGCGGCGTCAACTATCGGCCTTGCAGCACTAGGGGCACATTGGGGCGGGCCACTTGCCGCTGCCGGAACAGCTGGACTCGGAATTGCTGTTGCCGAAGGCACTAGAAGAATGAGCACCCTTGGGGCAAAGCGGGACGGAACCGCACAGTCCATCGCGATGTCAATTGCCAAGATTGAAAGGCGGGGTATGCCAGCAAGGCGAGCAGTCCCGAATTATTGGCTTTAAAGGTGGGCCTGTACCACTTTGCTGCGGCCTTCAGGTTCTCATTTGCAGGCCTGTTTCACTCGATCAGGCACGGCCCTTCGAGCCAAATGCTGCACAGCGTCGTAAGGTCGTAGAGGGTCTTCAAACCCGACGTTTGCTGCGCTCGGCCCGAATGTCCACTCTAAACAATCTTTAAATGAAAGCTTGGATGCGCTCACGGTTAACTGTCGCGAGCTCAGAGGAGGTTCGACGCCTCTTCCAGCAACAAAGAAAACTCATCAATAAACAAACAATAACTCCAACAATAGCCCCCATTTTTGAACTCAGTTTTCTCAAACCCCCACCCCCTTCCCGTAGAGGAGAAACTTTCTTACTTCCTGTCGCCCTGAGCCTTTGGACCTGCCAATAGACCTTGCCCCTGTGTCATGTCTTTGAAGGTGGCGCTTTGTACGCCTTATGGATCGGTTCTGCATTTTGGCAGACGGTCCGCCACAAAATCATAGACATCACTGACACACAGGAGGGCGTACCATGTTGGTAGGCTATGCACGAACTTCGACCCTTGAACAGAAAGCTGGCTTGGAGGCCCAGACAGAGTCACTGAGGGCCATTGGATGCGAACGGGTGTGGGAGGAACAGATAAGCTCTGTTGCACCCAGAGAGGGCCTTGAGGAGGCTCTACGGTTCTGTCGGGAGGGTGACCTATTGGTCGTAACCAAGCTGGACCGTCTGGCCCGTTCAGTTCGACACTTGGGAGAAATCGTAGAGGGGCTTTCGGACAGAGGGATTGGGCTACGTGTTCTCGACCTTGGACTGGATACATCGAACGCCACAGGCAAGCTGATGCTGAACGTTCTTGGATCAGTGGCCCAGTTCGAAAGGGAGATGATGCTGGAACGTCAACGGGAAGGCATTGCAAAGGCCAAGGCTAAAGGTAAGTACAAAGGCCGGAAACCGACAGCGCGAATGAGGTCGAGTGAAGTCCTTGCGATGCTGGCTCAAGGATATGGCAAACGGGAAACCGCCCAGCGCCTTGGAATGTCTGAGAGGTCAGTGTTTCGGATCATTAACAATGGCAAAACTCTAGTGGACAGCCAAAACTGATCAAAAAAACGCACCACATTACCTTATGTTATCGAAAGCGAAGCCATGAGCGTTCATTCGCTTTGGCACCGCTGACCTAGCAGCGCTCCCCCAGGGAACCGACCGCGTACCAGGTTCCCGAGTACTCTCCAGGGATGACCGCCTTTTGACGTTAAATTGGCGTTGCATTACCTCGGCTGTTTAGAATCCGAATGACACACGAGGCATCCACAAAAATGCTTACAAGAGTAGTTTCAGAACACCGTTTACAGCTATCGGAATGGCTAAACTTGCGACATTTAGGCCGCAAGTATATTAGAGAGATTGACTAATCAGCAGTTCGAGGCCTCAAAAAGAGACTCTAAAGAATGTAATTATCTATGGTTAGATCAGACTGCTCGATATCCAACAAAAGCACCTTTACAAACTCATTGCTCGCATTGCCTTTAATCACCAAGCCACGGTTCACTTCGACATATTGCACATCTTCAAGATTGCCGAGATCGATATAATCCTCATCTACATCAAAATCTTTTATAACTGTTTTTCCTTTTTGACCCTGTACCGTCGTAAAAGAGAAGCTGAATGCAAAGGTATCGGAACCAACACCACCAAATAGCTTGTCGCTGCCTCCGGATAGGATCAGCTTGTCATCCCCTTTACCACCCTTCAAGACATCATGACCGGCCCCACCACTTAGAAGATCATTCCCGCCCCCACCGAAAAGCTTATCATTGCCATCGTCGCCGTACAGGCTATCGCGACCAGCATTTCCAATGAGTTTGTCGCTACCATTCATCCCACTGACCCTATCATCACCTCGACCAGCATTGACAACATCTCGGTATTTATTCCCGGTGATAATATCATCATGTGACGTGTTCACCCGAAAGATGAAATCAGCTTCGTTATCTCGATAAAGGTCGGAATCGCTATACGAGTAACCGCTGTAAGATGAATGAGCCAAGTTGTAGGACATCACGCTTTGGAAAGGCAGAGCATCTTCGACCAAATTAAATTCTTGCAACAGCCACCACATCAACCCGTTGCCAAAATAGTTGCCGTTGGGCTGCCACTGAGTAACGGTAGCGAACCCCTCCCAAGCACCATATGCAACGTCATCGTTGATTCGAGTGTAATCAACGTCAAGCGCATCCTTGAAAGGATTAGAGATGGTGTCACGCAGGCGAAAACCAAAACCGAGGCCGTCAAAAATAGTCAATTTCAAGTTCGCACCCTTTCAAGAACCAAAGTCAAAGCCTGTAGGCGAACAGGAAACCGGAGCAAGACATGACGCTGTGTCATTTCCGCAAGCCCTGATCCATTCGCTCGCATTTTTTTAACTTATACAGGGACTTGCGCTACCTACAATGGAAATCTCGGAAACGCACCGGGTCGTGGATTCATAATCCAAACCCATAGCATCCTCCCTCAACCACATGGAAGAAGGCAGAACAGCTAAACTGACCGCAGGCCAGCTGCCTCCGGAAGGAACTTCGCCCCTAGGATAATAAGTTTTGGAGGCAAACGACGGGTGGAACCGTTGCAAAACAAGGTCGGCTTGTCGGCAGGGGATCCACGCAAGAAAACTTTGGATCTGGATCGCTTATTCGGGACCGGTCACACACTACAACAACTTACGACGAACAGCGCATCCGCCAAAGCCAACTTGGAACTTCAATCGCTTCCGAGGAGTAAAAACCATATTTAGCTCTCGCTTCGCGACACTCGCTCCGGTCCACAAATGAGTCCACAAGACCACTTTACCAAGAACTAACACTTTGATATAAAATATAAAAATTCCAACACGCAATCCTCTCCTGGGCACCAAAAAATCACGAAAATTCGTAACATAGCAATGACCTGCAGGGTACGCCTGCGGCAGGACCGGCCATTGTGGGCTTCGTCGGAAAACTGACCAATCTGCGCGGCTTGTGGCGTTGCAGATCACTCCAACGAAGTTGCAGCGCCAAGGCATCCCCCACGACATTCGCGACGCATCCGCCTGTGCTTTCCAATCGGGTGCGGGCTCGAAATTGTCATGCCTGCTCCTGCTTGTTCATGACACAAGATTCGAATGCACAGCGACCCGAATTCACACCCTTTCAACTTGGATGGAACGCGTGAATTAATCAGACTTTAACAATTCAAATCAATAACGGCACCTGATCTCAAATGGAAAAATCCAATTAATTCTTGCCCGATTTCTCAATTCCATGCACGGTCAGGAGTGAACTATATCACCTCAATTATTGAAGGGGCTTCTGAGAGAGGCCTCAAAGTATAAAAGCTACTCTACCGGCATAATATGACGAACTATCCTGCACAGATTTTCCAACCATCCTTTCTTAGCGGAACCGATACAGTCAACTTGGCCGGGGTCGATATAGATCAGGACGGCGACATGGACGTGGTTGTGACCATCGGGTCGTTTCCTCCCACGCAAAAAATCGAAACAACGCCGTTCATTTTGTATAACGACGGCACCGGCACTCTCAGTCTGAAACGGCTGCCCGGCCCCTCGGTCCAGAACAGCATCAGCGATTTTGAATTCGCCGACTTCAACGGCGATGGGGATCTCGACATTTATCTTGGGGCGGGCGGCTACGATACCGAACCTTTTGAGGGCGAACCGAACCTTCTGTACCTTTCGGACGGCAGAGGCGGCTTTACAGACGCCACTAAAAGTCTGCCCGGACTTTCGGACTTCACGCATTCGGTCACTCACGGTGACGTCAACGGCGACGGCAATCTGGATATCTATGTCGGCACTGTTTTCGGTAATAAAGAGATTGATCCCTACCTGCTGCTCGGGGCCGGAGACGGCACGTTCCAGCGCAAGAAACTGGACCAAAAACTATTTGGCCTGTTCCAGTACAAATACACGTCATCCTACATCGCTGATCTGGACAAGGACGGCCAACCGGAGCTGATCCTCGGTATGGACGCGCGGTCCGTTTCCAGAGTCATGACCTGGGATGATGACGCGCAGGACTTTGTCGAGAAACAGGAATTGCCGATCGGTCGCTTCCAGAAGGACTCGATCACCGTCAGCACCAAAACCGCCGATCTCAACAACGACGGACGCCTCGACATCCTGTTCAGCCAGACCGGGGACAATTACGAGGGCGGTGCCATTCAGGTCCTGATCCAGCAGGACGATGGCAGCTTTACCGACGAAACCGACACATTCCTGCCGGGGTTCGATACCGGGCAGGAATGGATCATGCGGCTCCAGCCCGCTGACATCAACGGCGACGGGCTGACCGACCTTCTGACCAGCCAGTCCTCGGGTTTTGGCCCGGTGTCCTACATCAATACCGGCGGGCGATTCATTACCGTCACTTCCGATTACACAATCGACGAGGGCGGCGATGAATACCTGTTCTATGCGCTCGACCCGAAGGCTGAGAGTGTTTTTGCGGCCATGTATTGGGGCGACGGTCTCCGCATCGCAGAGGTCCCGATGAGCGAGTATGGCGCGGACATCTCTGTAACCGCTATGCCCGGAATCAACCGGACAGGCACCCAGGCGGACGATATCATGCGCGGCGGCGCTGCGCGCGACCGGCTCAAAGGCGCGAAAGGCGATGACAAGCTTTTTGGCGGATCGGGGAAAGATACGCTGAAAGGCGGCGGCGGGAATGACAAGCTGTTCGGCGGGTCATCCAAAGACAAGCTCAAAAGCGGCGGCGGCGACGACCTCCTGAAAGGTAATGGCGGGGCCGATGTGCTGATCGGCGGGAACGGGAACGATAACCTTATTGGCGGATCCGGCAACGACAGGATCGTCGGAAGCAAGGGCAACGATAAGATGCGCGGCTCTGGCGGCGCGGATGATTTTATCTTCAAGGGTAAATTCGGTCGGGACGTGATCAAGGACTTCAACGCTTTGAACGACAAGGAAGACATCGACCTGTCGGGCGTAAAGCCGATCAAGAACTTCCGGGATCTGTCAAACAACCACATGTCGCAGGACGGTGACGACGTCGTGATCGATGCCGGGACGAACAAGATCGTTCTGAAATCCGTAAATATGTCGGAACTCGACGCAAGCGACTTTCTTTTCTGATCGGGGTTTGGCAAGGGGCGTTTGATGGCCGAGGTTGCGGTTCTTCCAACCTCTATGGTCGTCCTTGTCAGGCGCGGCAAATAGACAGTTCGGCCAACGCCGCGCCGCCATCCTATCGCCCTGACCCGCAGCGCGTCACACCCGCCCGAACGGAGCAGTACGCACGGGGTCAGCGCTGACCTGCGTCCGCTTTGGAACTGTCCTTTTCCGACCGGATCAGCGCCTCAAGTTCGGCAAGGCGGGCCAGAACCTCGTCCCGGTAAAGGTCGGTCTTTTCGCTATCTTCCTCATGATGCGCGTCCTGCATCGAGTTCACGATCAGGCCGACCAGTAGGTTCACCACCGCAAAAGTCGTCACAATTATGAACGGGACAAAGAACAGCCACGCCTGCTGATACTGCTCCATCACCGGACGCACGATCCCCATCGACCAGCTCTCCAGAGTCATGATCTGGAACAGGGTATAGCCCGACTGGGCCAGCGTTCCGAACCACTCGGGGAAACTGTCGCCGAACAGCTTGGTCGCCATCACCGACCCGATGTAGAAAATCACCGCCATCAGGACGAAAACCGAGGCCATGCCGGGGATCGCCTTGAACAGCCCCTCGACCACCCGTCGCAACGACGGCGCCATCGAGATCACGCGCAGCAGTCGCAGGATGCGCAGAGCACGCAGCACGCTCAGCCCCTGTGCGGCCGGGATCAGCGAAATCGCGACGATGACAAAGTCGAAAACGCTCCACCCGCGCCGGAAAAACCCGAGGCCCCGGCCAAAGAACTTAAGACCGATTTCCACGACAAAAATGACAAGGCAGATACGATCCAACAGCTTGATCAACGGCCCGACCCGCTGCATGGCGGTGTCAGAGGTTTCGAGGCCAAGTATGCCCGCGTTGAACAGGATCACGAACAGGATAAAGTTCTGAAACGCGCGACTGTCGGTGAATTGCGCGGCGCGCTCACGCAGAGTGGGACGGGAAAAATCGGTCATGCCTGATCTTGTCTTTCGGTGTCTTCTGCAACGGGAAGCTTTCGGTCGCCCGATACACAAGATGAGCTGACAAGACCATGATCCTTCACGGTCTGTACCCGCCGATCGGCATAAAATCTTCGTTTACGCTCCCCTACTCTCACATACCGGGCATTCACCGCACGCCCTTGAACGTCACCGCCCCCTGTGCTGTTCTGAAATCACGGGGCGCGCGCAACATGCTGCCCTGGGAAAAGGCGGGTCATCATGCTTGAAATCAGCACCGGAAAAGTCGTCAGGGTCATCGCGCTCACCCGGGAATACGGTCCCGACAGCGTCAAGCTCGCGGATTATATCTCGGGCCTGAACGATGACGAGAACCTGAACCTCGTCGCTCTGATGTGGATCGGACGCGGCTCGTTCGAACCCGAGGAACTGGAAGACGCCAAGGAAGAGGCCCGGCTCGAAGCCTCCGCCCCGACCGAGCGCTACCTCTCGGGCATCCCGAGCCTAGCCGAGCATCTCGAAGACGCGCTCGACAAGCTCGGCATCGACGTCACCGACGAGGAAGACGACCTCTGACCCGGCTCACAGCCCCAGCGGAAAGCTGACGTTGAACAGGAAGGTGTCGCCGGGGATCCGGTTTCTCGCGTCGAATTCGTGGAAGAACCGCGCTTCGAAACTGACCGGGATGCCGCTGATCTCGGCGGTATAGGCGATGGCAGGACCGATGGCCGAAACCTGACCTTCGAAATCGCCAAGCACCGCACCGCTGCCACTGTCGCCGTTGATCTGTTCGCAATAATAGCCCTGAAGCCCCGCCGAAAGGCCATTGGCAAAGGTCTTCATCACCGCGGCTTCCAGGTGGAACTCGTCGCCCGAGTGGTAATCGGTGTCGTCGTTGTTGCCGTTAAAGGTAACGCCCAGCGCCAGATCCGCCTGCCAGCCGCTGGCCGGATCGATCCATGTGAGCGCACCGGTGATATCCGTGGCCCAGCGGTTAAAGGCGACGTTGGCGACCCGCGACGCATCGTATTCGCCGACCGGGACGTTCACCAGCACGTTCAGCGAACTGAACCACGGCCCCGCGCCCCAGCCAAGCCCGCCACCCAACACCGGATCGCCGATCACGGTATTGTCGTCACTGACCGCGCCCGACAAAACCCCTCCGCCCGGACCGGTCACAATTCCCGACGCGGAAACCGACTTGTTCCCAACCGGCAGAACCGCAAGAAAATAGGGGCGTCCGCCCATGATCGGCGCCATGTCAGGCGCCCAGATCACCGTCGACAAAGATACGAAGGCCGAAGCGTCGAAATCCAGCAACAGATTACCGTTGGCGCCAGTGACATTCGTGGTCGAGTTGCCATCGAAACCATAGAACTGCTGCATGAAATAGGTGCCGGGCGGTGGCACCGCCCCGCCCATCGTGGTCCGTGACCCGAGAATATAGAACCCGGCCCCGCCTTCGACCGCAACAGCCCGTTGGGGCGCTAAGGTGGCCGCAGCAATCACGCCGCAAAGGCCCAGCGCCCGAAGCCCGGACCCGACATGCACAGGCGGATGAAACTGGTTGTTCGTGACAGACATTTCTAACTCCCACTCAACAAGATGAACCCGCTGCCCGCACCAGACCGGCAACCGCGCAGCAAGACGTTGGACAAGCGCATTGAACCCCACACACACTCAACCTAGAATTGTAAATATGTCCCCGACATTCGGCAATCTTTTTGAATCATCGCAGCCGCAAACCGCCCCGTTGAAAAGGTTTTCATGAGCATCTCACACAACCGCCGCGAGGCTTGCGCCACTTGTTCCGTCATCGGCGGTCTTGCTCTTGCGGCGGCGCTTTGCCTAACCAGAGCCGCCCATGCCGAGGGGAACGGGATCGAGATTCCGGGCTTCCCCCAATTCTTCGCGCTCGGCATCGGAGCAGGGCCACGATACGCGGGGGCTGACGACAACACATGGGCCATCGCACCCGCCGGGCGGCTGAATTTCGGCGAAAGATATGCCAGCCTCGAAGCGAACTACCTCAGCATCAACCTGCTCGACCATCCGAACTGGCGCATCGGCCCCGCCGGTATCCTGCGCTTTGGCCGCTCGGATGCGGAAAGCGGTCTTTCCGATATCTCGATGTCGCTCGATCTCGGTGGCTTTGTCGCTTTTGAAACCAGCAGCGATGACCCGAGAAACCGCTGGCGCTTTGCCGGGGGTATCCTTCAGGACGTCACCGGCGTACATGATGGCCATGTCGCCGATGTCAGCATCCGCCGCTGGCTGCCAGCGGGCCGCTACGGGGCGCTCGGTCTCGGTCTGGCCGCAAGCTGGGGGTCGGGGCAGTACATGAATACCTATTTCGGCGTCGACGCCACCGATGCTGCCCTGATCGGGATCGGAGAGTTCCTTCCCGGTTCCGGCTGGCGCGACATTCGCGCATCGATCTACTTTGTACAGCCCGTCAGCACGGAATGGGCAGTCGGCGCCGGCCTCCTCTATAGCCGCCTGATCGACGATGCCGCCAACAGCCCCGCAACGGAATCCGCAGGCCAGCTTTTCTTCGGGATCGGCGTCGCCCGTGCGTGGTGACCCGTGGGTCCAGCTTCCCTAAACTGTCGGATCGCAAGCGCAAATCCCGCTCAAGTTGCTCAAGTCAAGCCAGAATTACCTAAAGTTGTAATTTTCGGCGGAATTTGGTATGCTGTAATAGTATTTGGAGGGAATCATGAAGAAATTTTCTATCGCATTGTTCGTGGTTACCGTTCTTGCTGCAGCGTCAATTACAGTCGCAGGCGGGGGCGCTCAGGCGGGTAATCCGTGTAATCCAAAACAGCAGAAATGCGGATGATTGCTGGTTATAATTAGGTTCCCACAGCTATTTCATCGCAGTGGGGTGGTTAAATGGAAAACGCTTTCAGGGACATCTGGCCCGAAGGGCTTGTTCCTTCTTTGTGGAATGACAATCTTCTCAAGAATGAACTCGCGCCGGATGTCCCTTTTTCTGGCCTGACTTTTAATTGGGATTTCGTTTTCGCATTCATTGCCGGGTCGATCATTATCATGATCTTTGCCTGGCGGCGATTTCGCGAACATTCCTACGATCAGAAGTCGCTCGATTACCGGGTGATGCAGCATCTGGCACCGACCGACCTGCGCGCCCGCAGCCCGATGGGGCGCGCCTATTTCGTTTATGTCTCCTGCATCCTCTTCGTCTATCTCAGCCTCACCTTTTTCGGAGAGCTTATCTTTCATCTGCTCAACATGAGCCCGGTGGCCGGTATCCAGATGGACACCAGCAACATCGACCTCGACAATCCAAATTGGCCGCTGACGCTGGCCTTTGGCTTTGCCGGGTTCCTGCCGCTGTTCCGCATTCTGCAGGTCCCCGAGGAATGGCTGCGCATCGCCACCCACCAGCTTGTGGGCATCCCTACAAGGATCGAGGCGCATACGCGCAATTTCATCGCCCGGCTGCAAAGCGGCGGTTACTACGACAAAACCCCGATGCTGCGGCGCGAAACCAAAGATGGCGTCGAACCGGTGCCCGAAGAGGTGCCCGCCTGGATACATACCCATTTCGGCGTCACCGAAGACCCGATCAAGTTCTACAACCGGCGCGACGAGATCGAGCTGATGGTGTCATGGCTCAAGGACGAGCGCATCGGCAACTGGCCCGAAACCGGCATCCGCCAGAAACTCGCCCCCCTGCAGGAAGAGCTGATGGCCGAGGCGGTGAGCCTGCTTGGCGAATTCGAAAGCCTCATCGTTCAGGATTACGAGAAACCCTCGCGCGAAAGCATCGCCCGCCATAAATCCAAGGATACCGACGCGCTCGCCGCGCACCAGCAGATGCTGCGCAAGAAATTCCGCGAAGCCACCGAAAAGATGGAAAAACTGCGCGATGAGCTGGCCTCGCTTTTTACCGTCTATGCGGAACGTGACGGCGATTTCGACGCGGTGCTGAACCCCGACCTGCGCAGGCTTCTGCGCGAAACCTTCCCGGAGCTGCACGCCGCGCCGGGGCTGGAACGAAACCTTGCCTTTTCCGTCTTTCTGCTGGTCGGCGTGGCCTATGCGATTTTCATCTGGCAGCACTTGCACCCCACCCTGACATGGAAGCCGCCAAGCCCGCCGCTGATCTTCTGGACCGCCACGGTCGAGACTCTCAAGACCGCCTCGCTGTTCCTGTTCCCGATCACAGCCGTCATGTACTGGCGCTTCTTCCTCGTCGATCATCAGGTGCATCGCGGGACGAGCGCCCTGCTCAGCCCCCGGCAAAGATGGACAAACATGGTGCCGCTGCGCCTGTCCTACCGCATCCTGTCGCAGGTGATCCGCATCATCTGCATCGCGGGCGTGATCGCGCTTCTCGGGCTGGTAGGCACCGCCTTCCTGTCCTCCGTCGTGATATCCGAGGACAAGCGCGAGCTGTTCTTCAACTTTCTGCGCCAGCCGACACCTTTCGTGCTCTACTATGCCTCATACGCCCCGATCGGCGTGGTGCAGGCGCTTTGCGCGGTCTTTGTCGTGGAATGGGCGCGGTCGCCCAAGCCAACCCGTTCCGGCGCGATTATCACCGTCGCCGTATTCAACGCGCTGGTGACGGTCGCGCTTTACTACGGGATCACCGCCGCGTGGTCCCTGTCATGGGACGCGACCGAGCAAGCCTATGCAACCTATTCCTGCACCGAAAGCGATATGGTCTACGGCGAATATTACCTTTTTGATTTCTTCCGCGGGTCAGGCGCAACCGGCAAGGGCTTTACCTCCTGCTTCTACGAATATTTCGGTCTCGATTACCTCGTGTACACGTTGCTGCCCTTCCTTGTGGTCTGTTTCGCATGGGCCCGTGCCCATCGCACAACGGAAGCCGTCCCCGAAAGGAAAACCACCGGCCCCGACGCTGCTCTCGCCGCCAAGGCCGCTGCCGCCGCAGCCCTCGCGCTGAGCCTCGCAAGCCTAGTCCCGGCACCGGCCGGTGCAGAGGCGGATGACCGCGAACAGCGGATCGACATATTGCTCGGCTTTCGCGAAGATGCCGAGCCATTCTCCTACCGGATGGAATCCGGCGACGATGACTCGCAGTACATCGGCTATATCGCCGACCTCTGCCATTACATCTTCAACAGCAGCAAATACGTGGTTCACCAGACCCGGATCACCGCCGATACCCGCATCAGGCGCCTGAAGGCCCCGCCTCCGGCTGGCGCGCCGCCACGACGTTTCGACCCCGACACCGACGATCCAGACACGGCGGGCGTGGATGTGATCTGCGATCCGATCACCGTGCGCTACCAGCGCCCTGCCGGGCTCGAGGAAAGGGACTATGACGGGATCTTCTCGCCCATCGTCTTCACCTCGGGCGTGTCCTACCTTGAACGCGACGGCAGCGGCAGCGCACTTGGCCCCACCTATCTCGGATTCATCAAGGACACGACCTCCGAGGAAATTGTCCGGCAGGCCTGCGAAATCGACCTTTTCGATGTCCGGAACCGCAGCGACCCACAGGGAAATTCGATCGACCCCTGCGCCGGGATATCCGACTCCGATCCGGCCAACCCGGTGGCCGATTGCGCAAGCCGGTCCGAGAAAACCCTCGGCCCGCCTGAACCGGTTGACCCGCATTACGTCTTCTGCGCGATGAGCCTGCACAACGATGCGATCAGCTGGTTCTGCAGCGAACGCGAAGGCCGCCCGCACCGGATCTACTTTGGCGACCGCGACATCATCGTGGCCAAGCTCCGCGCGTGGAGACGCTCGGGACGGCCCTGCCCCGGTAGCGAGATCCGGGTCAAGGACAAGGCCTATTCCTATGAGCCCTATGCCCTGCTGGTATCAAAGAACGATCCCGACCTGATCCAGCACGTGCAGCAGCGCATCTACGAATTCTTCTCGCACAGCACCAAGGCCAAGGGCCTGTTCGAGACCTATTTTCCCGGCCAGCGCTTCTCGCGCCCGCTTGCCTATCTCTTTCTGCTGAATGCGGTGGATCAGGAATACCACTATTCCAGCCCTGACCGTTTCTTGTCATCACAGGGGCAGAAGACACCGCCCGTCAAGGGCCAACCGCCTGAAGATGCGGATGAAATCGCCACGCAATAGCTTTTCGGCCTCTGCTCAAGACAGGCGCAAATAATTCCTGACATATTCTTGACAAAAATTGTCAGAATCGGTAACCGGTGAGCAGCTAGGCACGGACCCCGCAAGGCGGCGGTCCAGCCGCGCGACCCAGATGGTCGCGACAGGAACCCAGCCCGTTCAGTAAAGCCTCGCAACGCGGGCAAAACAGGTTTTCGGTCCGTTCCCGTCGCTGGCACTCCCCCACCGATCAGGGCGCTGACCATACAGGAGACGCCATGACCATCACCATCACCACCGGCAACGACAGCGTTACCGATTTTCTCGCATATCTCGATACCTTCGATGCCGCGTTCACCCCGGCAGGACGAGGCACCTTTTCGGACGGGCTTCAGGGCGATTACGCGGGCGCGGAATCCGACATCACAGGTACCGCCGACCCGACCTCGCAGGCCTATATCCTGCGCGGAGAGATCGTCTACAGCATGACCACCCACACCCTGTCCGGCCCGGTCAGCGGCGTCGATCTCGGCTATGGCGCGACGCTCTCGAACAGCGCCCTTGCGCTTGACCAAAGCGACTACAGCGTCTCTTTCGATCCTGAAATCAGCAACGAAGACGACGCCCATGACATGATCTACGGCTTCTTCGGCATGTCTGACGATGGTTCCGACCGCTCCGACTTCCTCGCCAGTTACATCAAAACCGACAGCGTCGACTTTACCGGTGCGAATGGCGATGACAGCTTCAAGGGCTACCGTTTCGACGACGTCCTGACCGGCAAGCGCGGCGACGATGTGCTCAAGGGCGGTGCTGGCGACGACGTGCTCAAGGGCGGCCGCAACGGCGATACGCTCAAGGGCAACAAGGGCGACGATACGCTAGACGGCGGTAACGGCCACGACACCCTGATCGGTGGCAAAGGTGCCGACACGCTGATCGGCGGCAAGGGCAAGGACGTGCTGACCGGTGGCAAGGGACGTGACACCTTCGTCTTCGAGGACAACATCGGCAAGGACAAGATCACCGATTTCACTTCGGGCCGCGACAGCCTCGACTTCTCGAACTTCGATGGCGAAGCCACCAGCTTTGACGAATTCCTTTCCGCCGCCGTCGAGCGTGGCAACAAGATCGTCTATGACTTTGGCGATGATGGCGACAACCTGATCGTCCTGCTCGACACCAGCCTCGACGACCTGTCGGCGAACGACTTCATCTTCTGATATCTGAAAACCGGCAAGGGCAGCACGCGACTGTCCTTGCCGTCACCCCGCGTGCTTTTCATAGGCGCGCAGGAACATCGCCACCGCCGATTGCACAAGCGTCTCTATCTCGGCGGTTGACGGCGGGGTTTCCCTTTTCCCGAACAGTCTTGCCCGCCAGATGCCCGCACAGACCAGTTCCGAGAACTGGCTCGCGGCAAGGTCGATATCCGGAATATCCACTCGCCCGGCGGCACTCTCGCGTTCCAGTAGTTCGGCAAGCGAGGCATTGTTCCGCCGCGCCGCCACATCGTAGAAACGCGCCCCGACTTCGGGCATCCGCTCGACAATCCCGGCCACGATCCGCTGCGACCGGATCACCCGGTCCGAACACAGGACCTCGACCATGAGCCGCCCGAAAAGCACCAGTTTCTCGCGCAACGGCAGATCCTGCTTCAGCAGGGCTTCGATACCCTCGAACATCCGGTCTCGCTCTTCCGCGACCAGCGCCTCGAAAAGATCTACCTTGTCCGTGAAATAGACATAGAGTGTGCCCTTGGACACGCCCGCCGCACGACAGACCTCGTTCATGCTGGTCGCGTCGAACCCGTTCTCCATAAAGCACTGCATCGCGCCCTTCAGGATCTGGCCCCGTTTGGCCGGGTCCTCTCCTGCCGCATGGCGACGGTAGCGGGTCTTCACCTTGCCCGCCGCATCACCCTCGCAACGGGATGTGTTTGCCGGTTTCTCCGCCATTGATCCCCCCAGATCGGATAACGGGATCATAATCGAACCAACCGGTACGATAAAGCGCTGATTGGGCGACGGCTATCTTCCGCTTACAGCATGTCACGCGGAATGTCGCAGACCCAGTTTTCCTCATGCGCGATCCGTTCGCCTTCTTTCGCGACGAGATGCGCCCGGATCTGGAAGTGGCTCGCCGTCGCCGTGATCTCGGTTTCAGTCCGGCTGGTCATATGCCAGTCGTCACGCGACAGTTCCATGTCCCAGACCACATGTCCCATGAACGACCGCCAGTCGTCGCCCCTGAACCCGTATGTCTCGACCACCCGCGCGCCCGTCACCAAACCACTGTCGGCAAACCGAATACGCCCCTCATCCTCGGAAATCACCACTCGCGCTTCCCCGGACGAAAGGCTCTCGATCACCTGCCAGTCGAACTTGGGAGGCGACAGGGTCTCAGCGTCCATCGGCGGCGCCCCCTTGGGCGTGCCCAGATCGCGCGGCGTCGGTTCCTGGCGGATCGCCCGCACCGGCAGCATCAACCGGCTGGCCCCGGTATCGACCGACAGAGTCACGGGCACCGGCGCGGGCCATGCAATCGGGAAATAGCTGGTCGAGATCGAAAGCCGCAGCCGATGCCCCGCCCGGAAAGTCTGTGCCACATGCTTGAAGGGCACAGTCGCGGTGTAGACCTCGCCCGGCACCAGCTCTTCCGGCGTTTCGTGGCTGTCGCGATGGGTGAGGTTCAGCAAGCCATAGCTCACCCGCGTTGCCGCCCCATCCGGCGCCACATCCACCAGCCGCGCCGCCACCTGCGCAACCGGGCGATCCACGGTGAAGGTCAGCTCAAGCGCCGCATCCCCGGCGATTTCCAGCGCCTCGGCCAGCGGCTCGGTTTCAAACACCAAAGAGCCTGCATCGTCACGCCGCTGATCCACCGGTTGATCGCCAGGCTTGGCGTAGGAACACCATTTGCCCCCGGCAAGCCCGGTCTCCAGCGGCGACCGGATCGACAGCATCCCGCCGCCCTCACCGCCCAGAACCCCATCCGCGCCCAGCGCGTAAGGGGTGCGCGTCACGTTCGGCGAGGGCCACGACGGTTCCTCCACCCAGCGCCCCTCGCGATGGGTGTAATAGCCTGCCGGCGCCGCATGATCCTGCATATAGAGCCGCAGTTGCGGTTCCTCCATGATCCCGGTCTCGCGCCCTTTGAGCCACTTGTCCCACCAGCGCAACTCCTCCGCTGCCCAGTCAATCGCCGGTCCGGGCACCCCGATATGCGGGTATTTATGCGACCACGGCCCGACCAGCCCTTTCTTTGGCCCCTGCAACGTCTCCATCAGCCGGAAGACGGTGCGGCAATAGCCATCCGCCCAACCGCTCACCGCATAAACCGGCACCTTGATGCGCGAGATATCCTCGCAGACCGAGCCGTGTTTCCAGAATTCATCGCGGCGCTGATGTTCAAGCCAGTTCTTCAGCCACAGTCCCGAGCCCTTCAGTCGCTCCATCCACATGTCGCGCCACTTGTCGCCCACCAGAGCCGGGTCCGGTGGCAGGGTATTGATCGCGAACATGTTCGACGCCCATGAAATCTGATCGACCACCATGGTGCCGCCCATGTAATGGACGTCATCGGCATAGCGGTCGTCGGTCGAGGCAACCGACACGACTGCCTTGAGCGCGGGCGGCTGCAGCGCCGCCACCTGCAAGCCGTTGAAACCGCCCCAAGAAATCCCGACCATGCCGACATTTCCGTCGCACCAGTCCTGCGCCGCCATCCATCCGATGATGTCGCAGCCGTCCTGCAATTCCTGCGCGGTATATTCATCGACCATCAGCCCCTCGGATTCCCCAGTGCCGCGTATGTCGACCCGCACATAGGCATAGCCCCGCGCTGCGATGTAAGGCGCGCGCACCGCATCGCGATACAGCGTCCCATCGCCTTTGCGATAGGGAAGGTATTCAAGGATCGCGGGCACCGGCGTGCCATCCGCCGGCCGCCAGATCCGCGCGGCCAGAATACACCCGTCCGGGAGGGTGATCTCTACGTGGCGGCTCTCGCTGACTTCGTGCAGATTGGGCAGGTTTCGGTCCATGTAACGGCTTCCTTTCGGATATTTGCCGCTGAATGACACAGGCCCCGCGAGGGCGCAACGTTGCCCGGATCTAGCCCAGATACTGCCGCAGCGCCTCGGGCGGATTGGCCAGTATTTCACCGGTTGCAACAGGCGCATCGGCGCGGCCCTCGGTGACCAGTATGATCCGATCCGCGATCCGGCGCGCGTCGTCGGGATCGTGGCTGACCATCAGCAGCGTCTTGCCCGTCTCGTCCGCCAGCGTGCGCACCAGATCAAGCATCTCGCGCCGCAGCGCCGGTCCCAACGCCGCAAAGGGTTCGTCGAGCAACAGCAGCGGACGGTCCTGCACCAGCACACGCGCCAGCGCCGCGCGGCTCTGCTGCCCACCCGAAAGCGCAGCAGGTCGGCGCTCCTCCATCCCCTGCAACCCGACCCGTCCCAGCGCCTGACGCACCTGTTCCCTCTCGGCCGCCGAGAGCCGCAGGTCAGGGCGCAGCCCCAGACCGACATTCTCCGCGACGCTTAGGTGCGGAAACAGGTTGCCGTCCTGAAACAGCATCGCCACCGGGCGCTCTCCCGGAATCTCTGCCGTGATGTCCTGCTCCTGCCACAGCATCCGACCCCGGATCACCGGGTAAAACCCGGCAATCGCCCCGATCAGGGTCGATTTGCCCGCGCCAGACGGCCCGATGACCGCGATCTTTTCGCCGGGCTCGACTGCCCAATCGGCGTCCATCTCGAACCCGCCATTGTCGATGCGCACCTGTTCAAGCTGCAACATGCCAGCGCCCTCCACGATCCAGTACCCAGAACAACCCCACCGACAGCGCCAGCAGCAACAGCCCCGCGCCCGAGGCCGCCTGCATCTGGTAGGCTCCCATCAGCCGGTAAATCTGCAGGGGCAGCGTCGCCACATCGGTTTCGGCAAAAAGTGCAATAACCCCAAGATCACCCATCGACAGCGCGGCGACCAGCCCGGCGGCAAAGCCAATCTGCGGCCGCATCCGGGGCAGGATCACCAGCCGCAGAAAGGTCAGCCCGCGCATGTTCAGGCTCAGCGCCAGCCGCCCCTGCACCGACAGCACCTCACGCGCGGCGGGCACAAGAATACGCAGCGCAAAGGGCAAGCCCATCACCGCGTTCACCCCCGCCGTCACAGGCAGGGCCAGCGCAAACGGGTCGGCAATCGGGTTCACGATCAGGAAAAGCCCGGTACCGATCACCAGTGGCGACACCGCAAGGCCCAACAGACCGGCGAGTTCGACCGACCCACGCCCCGCCGCAATCGCCAGCGCCATCGGCAAGGCAACCAGCAGCATCACGGCGGTACTGCCCAGCGCGACGCCCAGCGACACCAGCGCCGCGCGACCAACGCTTGCGGGCAGGCGCAGCAACCCCGGCACGCCCTCGGCCACGATGGCAAGCATCGGCAGCAGCAGGAACAGCCCCGCCGCCACGATCAAAGTGCTATCGAGTATACGCGCCCCGCGCCCCGCGGCGTCCCAGCGCTGCACGGGCCGATCCAGCCCCGCGCCCAACCCGTCGCCCGAGGCGACACGCAGCGCGATCAGCGCCGCGCCAAGAGTCAGCGCGATCTGCACCACCGACAGCAACGCCGCGCGGCCAAGATCGAAATCGAAGGTAAACGCCTGATAGATCGCCAGTTCGATCGTGGTGGCACGCGGCCCCCCACCCAAGGTCAGCGCCACCGCGAAACTGGTCAGGCAGATCGCAAAGATCACCGCCAGCGCACCGGGCACCACCCGCGCCAGCATCGGCCGTTCGATCAGTCGCCAGATCACCCGCGACCCGGCACCAAGCTGTGCGGCAAGCCGGAAATGCTCGGCGGGAATATCCTGCCAGCCCTGAAGGATCAGACGCGTCGCCAGCGGCAGGTTAAAGAACACATGGGCAAGCACCACACCGTGCAGCCCGTAGACCTGTACCGGCGGCAGGCCCATCAGTCCAAGGCCCTGACTGATCCAGCCATTGCGTCCGAACACGGCAAGCAAGCCCAGAACCGCGACAATCACCGGCAGGATAAACGGCGCGCCCAGCAGCGTGATCAGGACCGAACGCCCGGCGAACCGCCGCCGCGCGAGCGCCCGCGCCACCGGCACGGCCAGCACCACGCTGATCACCGCCGAAAGCACTGCTTGCCAGACGGTGAACCGGATCGCCGCCCAATCGGCGCGCACCAGCCCCGCGCCGGCCTCGGCCCGCAGGAAAACGGCCAGCAACGGGCCAAGGATCAGCACGGCGACCATTGCCGCCGCGCCCAGCCCGGGCCTGCCGCTGACCGGAGAGATTACTGGCTGAGCGCGGTCAGCCATTCATTCAGCGCCTCGTCCCTTGCGGCCTGCACCTCTGCCGGGGGCAGCAGCAGGGATTTGCGCGGCTCGACCAGACCCTCGAACCCTTCGGGCAGACCGTCGCCCGGTATCACCGACGGGTACATCCAGTTGGTCGTCGGAATCACCGACTGGAAAGCATCCGTCACCATGAATTGCAGGAACTGTTCGGCCAGTTCAGGCTGGTCGCTGGCCGCCAGCTTTGCGGCAACCTCGACCTGCATGTAATGGCCTTCATCAAAGGCGGCGGCTTCCTTGGTGTCGTCGTCTTCGGCAATGATGTGATAGGCGGGCGAGGTGGTATAGCTCAGCACCATGTCGGCCTCGCCGTCCAGAAACAGCCCATAGGCCTCGGACCAGCCCTTGGTCACGGTCACGATATTATCCGCCAGATCGGCCCAGACCTGCGCGGCGTCCTCACCATAGGCCGCCTTGACCCACATCAGCAGGCCCAGCCCCGGCGTCGAGGAACGCGGATCCTGAATCAGGATCTTCATGTCGCTCTTCGCAAGCTCAAGGAAATCCTGCGGCGGGGTCACGCCCTTGTTGTGAATAAAGGCGAAATAGCCCCAGTCATAGGGCACGAATGTATCGCTTTCCCATGCGACGGGCAGGTCGTATTCGACATCGACCTCGCTTGGCGTGAACAGGCCTGAATCCTCGGCCGAGGCCATCAGGTTCGTATCCAGCCCCAGCACGACATCCGCATCGCTGCGCGCCCCTTCAAGCTTGAGCCGCGCCAGCAGCGAAGCACCATCGCCCGCGCTGACGAATTTCAGATCACAGCCGCATTCGGCTTCGAACGCTTTTTCGATCTGCGGGCCAGGACCCCATTCCGAGACGAAACTGTCATAGGTGTAAACGGTCAGTTCCGGTGTCTGGGCGGCAAGACCCGTGGCACAGAATACGCCCGCTGCAAATGTAAGATACTTCATTGCATCCTCCCTTTTGCGGCGACAGGGCAAGGGGTGGCGCGATGTCCATACCTTCCCTCCGCCAGTGCTAACTGGTTCAGGTTCAACGGGTCTGCTCGCGCATCTCAGCCACTTGGCCCCCCGAGGTAGGTCGCACCCTATGCCCTGCGGCCAACAGCTACAAGGGGGGCGCAATCAGCGAAACGCTGCACGCGCGATGCACAGGGTGTGTACAGGTTGTGTACGGGGATCACCGCGGTTTTCCGTGCCCTTATCCGCCAAGCAGCGGCGCGAATTCCTCGACCACGCGCTCATAAACCTCGCGTTTGAACGGCACGATATTGGGCACAAGATCCGCCACCGGCAGCCAGCGCCATTCCGAGAATTCGGGATGTTCGGTGGCAATATCGATCTGCGCATCTTCGCCGGTGAACCGCATCAGGAACCATTTCTGCTCCTGCCCCCGATACCGGCCCTTCCAGATGTTCGGCACCAGCTCATGCGGCAGGTCATAGGGCAGCCACAGCTCGCTTTCGCCGATGATCTCGACAAGGTCCGAGGTCACCCCGGTCTCTTCCCAAAGCTCCCGCAGCGCCGCATCGCGGGCCTCTTCGCCCTTGTCGACCCCGCCCTGCGGCATTTGCCAGGCGTCCTGATCGCGGTCCCGGCGCTGGCCGACGAAAACCTCGCCCAACTCGTTGACCAGCATCACTCCGACGCAGGGCCGGTAAGGCAGTTTGGCAATCTCTTCCGGGGTCATGGTCGGCCTCTTCCGCTGCGGTCTGATCTGACGCGTTAATCTGCGCCCCAGACCTGCCGCAAGCCCGGCCCCGTTGCAAGCGTCAGCGGCTTACCGCCACGGCCCGTTGCCATTGCCACGTCCCCGACGTTGTCCGGACGAAGGAATGGAGGACCGCGATGCCACCGATTCAGGCACGCTTTCATGACCATAACCTTGAGCCGCCATCGCCTTCAGCGCCGCCACGCGGTTCTCAGTCGCGGGGTGAGTCGAAAACAGCTTGTCCCGTCCGCCGCCATGCAGCGGATTGATGATAAACATATGCGCCGTGGCGGGATTGTTCTCGGCGGCGACATTGTCGATGCGCGAGGCTCCCTGCTGGATACGCTCCAGCGCCGAGGCCAACCAGAGCGGCTGACCGCAGATCTGCGCCCCCGCCTTGTCGGCGGCATATTCCCGGGTGCGGCTGATCGCCATTTGCACCAAAGCCGCCGCAAGCGGCGCGAGGAACATCATCAAGAGCGTGCCGACAATCCCCATCCGCTCTCGACTGCCACCAAA
The DNA here is from genome assembly GCF_019966545.1 of Heliomarina baculiformis. Lineage (GTDB taxonomy): Bacteria > Pseudomonadota > Alphaproteobacteria > Rhodobacterales > Rhodobacteraceae > Heliomarina > Heliomarina baculiformis. The sequence continues at coordinate 25,978 of NZ_JAIMIC010000019.1, forward strand.
GAACAGCGCGAAATTCGCGAGCATGGAAATCGCACCGGCAAAGGTGGCTGTCACGGTCATGATCGCCGTGTCATGGTTGCGAATATGGGCCAGCTCATGCGCGATGACGCCGGCCAGCTCTTCGCGCGACAGGCTCTGCATCAGCCCCGAGGTCACCGCCACGGCGGCGTTCTGCGGATTGCGCCCGGTGGCAAAGGCATTCGGCTGCGGCGTATCGATCAGGTAGACGGCGGGCATCGGCAGCCCTGCATTCTCGGCCAGCCGCGCCACAAGATCGTTAAGACCAAGCCGGTCCCCCGACGCGACGGGCTTGGCGTTATGCATCCGCAAGACCATCTTGTCGGAATTCCACCAGGTAAAGACATTCATGAGAGCCGCCACGACCAGCGCGATCAGCGCGCCGCCGGTACCGCCCAGCAAATAGCCCAGCCCCATGAAAAGCGCCGTCAGCGCCGCCATCAGCATGGCCGTCTTGACATATCCCATCTTTCGATCTCCAGACTTCGTCCCCGCAAGGGACAGGAAAAATATAGGAACGGCCCGTGTCAGCACAATATCGGCAGGCATGTCCCTGCCGTTAATGGGCGCCGTTTCCCTAGAATACCTGAAAGAAACCCTTTTGTTCCCCGCCTATTCGCGGCAGCCTGACTGGAAAGACGCCAGATATTCCAGCCACGGGGCCGCATTTGGACATTCTTTCGGGGGTCAACTGGACCTCTTTCATGATTGCGATGTTCGTCATCGAACTCACGCCGGGGCCGAACATGGGCTGGCTTGCCGCGCTCTCGGCGCAAACCGGCAGGCGAGCGGGCATGATCGCCGTGCTTGGCATCACCATCGGGTTGTCTGTGCAGGTCGCCGCCGCCGCCACGGGGCTTAGCGCCATCGCGGCAGCGTCGGACTGGCTCTATCACCTGCTGCGATGGGCCGGGGTAGGCTATATGGTCTACCTCGCCTGGTGTGCCTGGGCTGAAAGCGCCGAAGGCGTGCCGCCGATCCGCGACGAAAACGCCTTTCGCCGGGGCCTGATCTCCAACCTGCTGAACCCCAAGGCGCTGGTGTTTTACATGGTAGTGATCGGACAGTTCACCTCGCCGCAGGCCGGGCCGATCTGGCTGCAAACGCTGCTGCTGGGCGGGTTACACGTGCTGACCGCGCTGATCGTGCATTCGGCCATCGTTTTGCTTGGCGCGATGATCGGCACGCGCCTTGCGTCCTGGCAAAGCTCGGTTCCGGTGCGGCTGGCCTTCGCCCTGTCGCTGCTTGCCATCGCCATCTGGATCGCGATTTCCACCGGTACGATACCAAACGACATCGTCGATGACGCAGCGTAGCAGGTGACAAACCCGGCCGAGACGGCAATCTTCGCAACGGACATGCAGACAGGGAGCACGCAATGGCCACCTATCCGAACCTACTGAAACCGCTCGATCTTGGGTTCACGACGCTCAAGAACCGGGTGCTGATGGGCTCCATGCATACGGGGCTTGAGGAAACCGGCGACTGGAACCGCGTGGCCGAGTTCTATGCCGAGCGCGCCCGTGGCGACGTGGCCCTGATGGTGACTGGCGGCATTGGCCCCAATCTCGAAGGCTCGGTGGCGCCGGGCGCCGCGATGATGGTCAGCGAGGCGGATATCGAAAACCACAGCATCGTCACCGACCGCGTGCATCAAGCAGGCGGCAAGATCGCGATGCAGATCCTCCACGCCGGGCGCTATGCCTTTGGCCCCAAATGCGTCGCCCCCAGCGCTGTGAAATCCCCGATCTCGCCCTTTCCCCCGAACGAGCTGGACGAGGACGGGATCGAAAAGCAGATCGCCGATATTGTCGAGGCCGCCCGCAAGGCCAAGCTAGCCGGGTATGACGGGGTCGAGATCATGGGCAGCGAGGGCTATTTCATCAACCAGTTCCTCGTCACCCACACCAACAAGCGCACCGACCACTGGGGCGGGTCTTACGAAAACCGGATGCGCCTGCCAATTGAGGTCGTGCGCCGCACCCGCGAGGCGACAGGCACCGATTTCATCATCATCTACCGGCTTTCCATGATCGACCTCGTCCCCGACGGATCGACATTCGACGAAGTGGTTCAGCTGGCGCAGGAAATCGAAAAAGCCGGGGCCACCATCATCAACACCGGCATTGGCTGGCACGAGGCGCGCATCCCCACCATTGCCACCAGCGTTCCCCGCGCGGCCTTTGCATGGGTCACCAAGAAGCTGATGGGCAAGGTCGGCATCCCGGTCATCACCTCGAACCGGATCAACACGCCCGAAGTTGCCGAAGAAGTGCTCTCCACCGGCTGCGCCGACATGGTCTCTCTTGCCAGACCAATGCTGGCGGACGCCTATTTCGTGGCCAAGGCGGCACGTGGCGAAGCCAGCCATATCGCCCCCTGCATCGCCTGCAATCAGGCCTGCCTCGATCACACATTTGGCGGCAAGCTGACATCGTGCCTTGTGAACCCGCGCGCATGTCATGAAACCGAACTGCCGATCGAACCGGCCACCGACATCAAGACGCTTGCCGTCGTGGGCAGCGGTCCGGCGGGCCTGTCGACCGCGATCACCGCCGCCGAACGGGGCCACAAAGTCACGCTTTTCGACCAGTCGGACGAGATCGGCGGCCAGCTCAACATGGCCAAGCAGATCCCCGGCAAGGAAGAATTCTGGGGCCTCGTCGACTGGTATCGCGCAATGGTCACCGACCTCGGGATCGAGGTAAAGCTGAACACAACCGCCACGCCCGAAATGCTGGGCGGTTTCGATGAGGTGGTGATCGCCACCGGCGTGCTGCCGCGCGATCCGGAAATTCCCGGTCAGGACGGGCCGAACGTGGTGAACTATATCGACGTGCTGAGCGGTAATGCCAAGGTCGGCCACAAGGTCGCGGTGATCGGCGCGGGCGGCATCGGTTTTGACGTGTCCGAATTCCTCGCCCATGAAGGCACCAGCCCGACCGTGGACCTGCCGCTGTGGATGAAGGAATGGGGCGTCACCGACCCGGCCGAGCATCGCAGCGGCCTTGCCCCCGAAGGCCCCCAGCCCGAGGAACCGGCGCGCGAAATCACCCTGCTGCAACGCAAGAAGACCAAGCACGGCAAGGGACTAGGCAAGACAACCGGCTGGATTCACCGCGCCGCGCTTAAAATGAAGGACGTGAATTTCGTCGGCGGCGTGAACTATGAAAAGATCGACGCGCGCGGGCTACACGTCAGCTTTGGCGAGGCGCGCGAGAACCCGACCGTGATCGAGGTCGATACCATCGTGCTCTGCTCTGGTCAGGTGTCGGAACGCAGCCTTGCCGATGCGCTTGAGGCACAGGGCACCAAGGTCCATGTGATCGGCGGCGCCGATGTGGCCGCCGAACTTGACGCGAAACGCGCCATCAATCAGGGCACACGGCTCGCCGCCGCGCTATAGCTCGTCATGCGCCGCAAGACTGTCTTGCGGCGCTTGTTCCCGGTCGAACATCCCGTAGTCGCGGATCACATGGGCCACCCGCAGCCGGTAGTCCGAGAACACGCCCTTGCGCCCGCGGGATTGAGCGGCCCGATGCCGGGTCAGGCTGCGCCATTCCTGTACCGCCTTTTCGTCGCGAAAGAACGAAATAGACAAGAGCTTGCCCGGGGTGGTCAGGCTCTGGAACCGCTCGACCGAGATAAACCCGTCGATCTGCTCGACCAGCGGGAGCATGCTCGCGGCGATATCAAGGTATTCCTCCTTGCGGCCTTCGGCGGGTTCGACTTCGAAAATGATGGCGATCATGCGGGGTCTCCATGTGGGGCCGAGGCCAGTTTCAACCATGTCCGGTCCTCGCGTAGCAAAAACCGCTCGCGCTGAGCGAATTCGTAGTTCTCGCGTCCCAGCGGATCGGCGGCCAGCCGGGCGCGGTAGGCTTCGTAATCGGACAGGCTTTTGACGTTATAGATGCCATACGCCAGTGTCGAAGAGCCTTCGTGCGGGGCATAATAGCCGACAAGATCGGCACCGCAGCGCGGAATCGCCTGCCCCCAGTTGCGCGCATATTCTTCGAACTGCGCCTTTTTCACCGGGTCGATCTGATAGCGGATGATACATGTCAGCATAGTGGTTTCCTTTCCTTGCTTGCCGCTGACTAGCATCTGGATTGTTCGCGATGCTTCGATTAGCGTCGAAGCATGAAAGACGGCCCCAATATCGCGACTCTCGCCGCGCTGATCGGCGATCCGGCCCGCGCCAATATCCTGACCGCGCTGATGTCGGGGAAGGCGCTGACCGCGAGCGAACTCGCGCATGAGGCCGGGGTCACAGCCCAGACGGCAAGTTCGCACCTGCGCAAACTGGAAGACGGCGCACTGATCGCGCATCGCCAGCAGGGACGGCACCGCTATTTCACCCTCACCGGGGATGAGGTCGCCCGCGCGCTGGAAGGGCTGATGGGTCTTGCCGCCACTCAAGGTCAATTGCGCACGCGTACCGGCCCGAAAGATCAGGAACTGCGCACCGCGCGTGTCTGCTACAACCACATGGCCGGTGAGATGGGCGTCCGGCTTTACCGCTCCATGCAGGATCGCGGCGCCTTCCGGACAACCCATTCCGGTCTGGACCTGACGCCACAGGGGTATGATTTCGTGCGCGACCTGGGCCTCAACCCCGATGGGCTGCCGCCCAGCCGCGCGCCACTTTGCCGCGAATGCCTCGACTGGTCGATGCGCCAGTCGCATCTGGCCGGACGGCTCGGGCGCGCGCTCTTGTCCCGGTTCGAAGACCTCGGCTGGGTCGCCCGTGTCCCCGACAGCCGAATCCTCCGCGTTTCCAGACGCGGCGAAAAAGAGTTTGACAGCATTCTGGGCTGACACACGCCTCTTGAACCGCTGACGAAAGCGTTTAAAATTCAATTAAAACATGGAATTAAAGGGAGATTCCCCTGTTTCCATGCCATGAACGATCCACACAAAACCGCGATATTATCTCAGACGTGCCGCGTTCTTGCCAAGATTGGTGGCGATAGACTGTTTCCAGAACGATAGAAATCACCAAGGAATAGTCGATGGACCGTCTCACCGAAATGGAAGCCTTCGCCAATGTGGTAGATCAGGGCGGCTTCACGGATGCGGCCAAGAAAATGGGCATCTCCAAATCAGCCGTTTCCAAGCACGTTTCGAGCCTTGAGGCACGGCTTGGCGCACGTCTGCTGAACCGGACCACGCGCCGCGTCAGCCCGACCGAGATCGGCCTTGCCTATTACGATCGTGCCCGCCGCGTACTGAACGATGCAGGCGAAGCGGATGCGCTGGTCACCTCGATGCAATCGGCCCCCTCGGGTCTGCTGCGCATTTCGGTCGCAACGGATTTCGGCGTCAATCATCTCTCGCCGGTGCTCAGTGAATTCCTGTCAGATTTCCCCGAGATCACCGTCAACATGGTGCTGAACAACCGGTATGTCGAACTGATTTCCGAAGGTTTCGACATGGCCGTGCGGATCGGTGAGTTGGAAGACAGCACCCTGCGCGCCCGCAAGCTGACGGAAACCACCAAGGCGATGATCGCCTCGCCCGCCTATTTCCAGAAATACGGCTATCCGCAGAAGATCGACGACCTGAACGAACACAAGCTCCTGCATTATTCCAACCAGTCGAGCGGCAACGTCTGGAAACTGACCGCCCCCTCGGGTGAAAAGCGTCAGGTCCGCACCGCCGGCTGGCTAAGCGTGAACGACGGCCAGTCGCTGCTCAACGCCGCGATTTCGGGCCTCGGCATCGCCTTCCTGCCCAGCTTTCTCTTTGCCGACGCGATGGAAAAAGGGCTGGTCGAATACGCCATGCCCAGCCTTCCGGTCGAAACCCAAGGCATCTACGCGGTTTACCCGCCGGGCCGGTTCACCCAGCCCAAGGTTCGCGCCTTTATCGACTTTCTGGTCAACGCCTTTGCAGAAAAAGGCCCCTCGGACTGGTAACCCAACTCTCGTTGCTTCCCTTGGCAACCAAACTTCCCCGCGCCCCCTCCGCGCGGGGGTTTTTTCTTTTGGGTGTCCGGCGGTCAGGTATGCGGACCTTGTTGCCATTCGGGTAGGCCGTTGCGATGTTCGGTTCGGCAGCCTGAAGGGACAGTTAGATGAATGGTTCGACGCGCAGAAAGCTTATCTGGTTTCAAGCTGGAAACCTGCTGGTTTCACTCGCTATTCTGGCCGCGATCCCCGTCGGCTTGCAAGGGTCTGCTATGATCCAAGTGCTGTTTGCAATCAAAGTAATCACGTTGATCTACTTGAACGACTATCCAGCGAAGAAAGATGTATTTAGTGTGATTTTCTTTGGACTGGCGTTGATCGAAGTCATCCTTCTATTTTTGACCGGTTCATTTTCTGTCTACACATACGTTATCGCGCGTTTCTAAGTGCCGCTTGGAATCCGAATGAACATGGCAGTTTGGGCTCAAACCCGACCTTCACCCAAAGGGTCCGGTACAAGCGACGTAATTCACCAGCTCGGTTCGTGGACACGTTTTATTCTTTCCGGGACACCGGGTCGCTTGGCCTCTGGATGAACCGCCCTAGAACAGGTGCTCCAGCAGAACCGCGAGGGCCGCACCACCGACACCGGCACAGACAGCCACCAAGGCCAGCATCCTGCGGCTCAGCTTGCGTTCGGGTGCTGGCGGTTCCGCCTGCGCGATCAGCGCGTTCTGCACCAGCCCCGGCAGGCGCGGACCGAACCGCGCCAGCACCAGCGCCGCCTTGCCAAGATCCGACAGAACCGCTTTCGGGCCGATGGAATCCTTGATGTAATCCTCGACCACCGGCCGCGCGACTTCCCAGATGTTGATATTCGGGTTCAGCGAGCGCGCCACACCTTCGACCACCACCATCGTGCGCTGCAGCAGGATCAGTTCGGTCCGGGTTTCCATGCCGAACCGCTCGGTCACCTCGAAAAGATAGGTCAGCAACCGGCCCATCGAGATATGCGAGGCATCCATGCCAAAGATCGGCTCGCCCACTGCCCGCAGGGCACGGGCGAATTCATCGACATCCTGATCGGCGGGCACGTAACCCGCTTCGAAATGCACCTCGGCCACGCGTTTGTAGTCTCGCCGGATGAAACCGAACAGGATCTCGGCATAGACCCGGCGGGTGTATTCATCGATATGGCCCATGATGCCGAAATCATAGGTGATGATATCGCCATTGGGTGCGACCTTGAGGTTCCCCTGATGCATGTCGCCGTGAAAGAACCCGTCGCGCAGGGCGTGCAGCAGGAACAGCCGCAGCAGCCGTTCGCCCAGATCCCGCCGGTCATGCCCGGCCGCATCCAGCGCGTCATTGTCGCCAAGCGGCACCCCTTCGGCCCAGCCCAGCGTCATCACCCGACGGCTTGAGAAATTCCACTTGATCGAGGGAAGCTGAAAGCCCGGATCGTCCTTGGTATTGGCCGCGTATTCCGAAGCTGCCGCGCTTTCGAGCCGCAGGTCAAGTTCGCCCCGCACGACGCCGTCGAAATGCTCCACCACCTCCATGGGACGCAGCCGCCGCGCGCCCGGCGCGAAAAGCTCGACCATGCGCGCGGCAAAGTAAAATGCGTCCACATCCTTGCGAAAGGCACGCTCGATATTCGGGCGCAGCACCTTGACCGCGACCTTTTCGCCCGTATCTGCCAGCCGTGCCTGATGCACCTGCGCAATCGAGGCTGCGGCGATCGGCTCGGAGAACTCGGAAAAGATCTCGTCGACCGACATGCCCAGCTCGCTTTCGATCTGGGCGCGGGATTCGGCCATCTCAAAGGGCGGCAGCTTGTCCTGCAGGACGCGCAGCTGCACCGCGAGGTCATTGCCCACCAGATCGGGCCGCGTCGACAGGATCTGGCCGAACTTGATATAGGCCGGGCCCAGCGCCGTCAGCGCGCGGGTCGCGGGCGGCATCGACGGGTCGCCCTTGTAGCCCAGCCACATGAAAGGTTTGCCCAGCGTGCGCGCGGCAACGCGCAGCATGGGCGGCGCGTCATAGGCATCGAGGATCACGCCCATCGCGCCGGTACGCTCCATCGTGGCGCCGGTACGGATCAGGCGGATGATATTATGCGGACCGCGCATCAGGCAGCCACCAGCTCAGCCAGACCCATCAGATCTTCCACCCTGAATGCAGCGCCGCGATTCCCATGCTCAGGTTCCGGTATTTCGCCTGTTCAAAGCCCGCCAACCGGACCATCGACAGGAATGTCTCCTGATCGGGAAAGTTGCGGATCGATTCGACGAGATACTGATAGCTTTCGCGATCCCCGGCAATCATCTGACCCATGCGCGGGATGACGTTAAAGCTGTAGAGGTCATAGAGCTTTTGCAGCCCGTCATTCGGCAACTGGCTGAATTCCAGCACCATCAGCCGTCCACCCGGTTTCAGCACGCGGAACGCCTCGTCCAGAGCCTCCTGCGGGCGGGTCACGTTCCGGATGCCGAAGCTGATCGTGTAGACATCAAAGGTATTGTTCTCGAAGGGCAGCGCCATCGCATCGCCCACCACCCAGTCGAGGCTGTCCGCCATGCTCGCGGCCTCGGCGCGCTTGCGCCCCTCCACCAACATCGGCTCGGTCAGGTCCAGCACCGTGGCATGACCATGCCCGGCCCGCTTGAGAAAACGGAAGGAAATGTCGCCTGTACCGCCCGCCACGTCGAGCAGCCGCTGCCCGGGGCGCGGGGCGAGCCAGTCCATCATCGCGTCTTTCCAGACCCGGTGGATGCCAACGCTCATCACGTCGTTCATGATGTCGTATTTGCTGGCGACCGAGTTGAAGACGCCCTGCACCCGCCCGGCCTTGTCGCCCTCGGGGATGGTCTCGCGTCCGAAATGGGTGGTTTTGTCGGTTTCGTCTGTCATGGGTCTTGCCGCCGCTAAAGTTTGGCCCTTGTTATAGGGCGTTGCCGGGCGGCACAATGCGCCCCCTTGCCAGAAGAAAGAGCACCATGCCCGAATTGCCAGAGGTAGAGACAGTCCGTCGCGGCCTTGCCCCCGTGATGGAGGGGGAAATCATCGCCCGCGCCGAGGTCAACCGGCCGGACCTGCGCTGGCCGTTCCCGCCGGATATGGCGGTGCGACTGTCGGGCAAACGCGTCGAACGGCTGCGGCGGCGGTCGAAATACATCCTTGCCGATCTGAGCTCGGGCGAGACGCTGCTGGTGCACTTGGGCATGTCCGGTCGGATGATGGTGTCGGGCGATCCACTGGGCCGGTTCGTACATGAGCACCCGATGCCGGAAAAGCACGACCACGTCGTGCTGCATATGGACAACGGCGCGCGCATTACCTTCAACGACCCGCGCCGCTTTGGCGCGATGGATCTGATGGACACCGCCAGCGCCGATTCCCACAAGCTGCTCGCCGTGCTCGGGCCCGAACCGCTGGGCAACGATTTTCACGAAGCGCATCTGATCAGGGCGTTTCACGGACGCAACACCCCGGTCAAATCGGCCCTGCTCGACCAGCGCATCGTCGCGGGACTTGGCAATATCTATGTCTGCGAGGCGCTGTTCCGTGCCGGAATTTCACCCCGCAGAAAAGCCGGGAAAATTTCGGCCGCGCGTGTCGGCGCGCTTGTCCCGATCATCCGGCAGGTGCTCACGGATGCCATTCAGGCAGGCGGTTCCTCGTTGCGCGACTTCCGCCAAGCCGATGGAGAACTTGGATATTTTCAGCATTCCTTTGACGTCTACGGACGCGAGGGCCAGCCCTGCCGCACCCCCGATTGTCGCTCAAATGTGCAGCGAATCGTGCAATCGGGAAGATCGTCGTTCTTCTGTGCGCAATGCCAAAGATAGCTTGAAGTGATTGCTTCAAGTGGTAAGGCTCGGTTTCACAACGGAACAATGAAAGCAAGATTCATGGCCTTTGAGACGATTACCGTCGCTACAGAAGACCACATCTGCCAAATACGCCTCAATCGCCCGGACGCCCTGAATGCGCTGAATACCCAGCTGTTGGGCGAGCTATGCGATGCACTGGAAGAGGCCGATGGCAATGATAAGGTGCGCTGCATCGTCATAACCGGCTCGGACAAGGCATTTGCCGCCGGGGCGGATATCAAGGAGATGTCCGAAAAGAGCTTTGCGGATGTCTACAGCGAGAACTTGTTCGCCGATACCAGCGACCGAATCCTCGCGATCCGCAAGCCCATCATCGCCGCCGTCGCCGGCTATGCGCTTGGCGGCGGATGTGAACTGGCGATGGCCTGTGATTTCATCATCGCCGCCGACACCGCCAAGTTCGGCCAGCCGGAAATCAACCTCGGCGTCATCGCCGGGATCGGCGGCACCCAGCGTCTTACGCGCTATGTCGGCAAGTCAAAGTCGATGGATATGAACCTCACCGGGCGTTTCATGACGGCCGAGGAAGCCGAACGCGCGAACCTGGTGAGCCGGGTCGTGCCCGCCAAGAAACTGATGGAAGAGGCGATGTCCGCCGCCGACAAGATCGCGGAGAAATCGCTGCCGAGCATCCTTGCCGCCAAGGAAGCGGTAAACCGGTCCTACGAGACCACCCTGCGCGAAGGCATCCTGTTCGAACGCCGCCTGTTCCACTCGATGTTCGCGACCGAAGATCAAAAGGAAGGCATGGGTGCCTTCCTTGAAAAGCGGCAACCGCAGTTCCGCGACAAGTAAGTGACCGGGGGCGCACCGCCGCCCCCGGCATCCGCCGGGCCTGCGCCGCGATCTTCGCGAAAATGGCTTTCCTTTCCTGTAAAACTGACCTATACGCCGCCGATACATGCGCGTGATGCCCGCTCTGGCAGGATTCGACCGGTCGATGAAAACCCGGTGTCGGGACGTTTTGCGCTTTTGATTTCAACCGTCCCGATGTGAGGGAGCCGACATGGCCAATACACCGCAGTCCAAGAAACGCGCCCGTCAGAACGAATCGCGCTTTACCGTTAACAAAGCCCGTCGTTCGCGGATTCGCACCTACCTCCGTAAAGTCGAGGAAGCGATCGCTTCCGGCGACAAGGAAGTGGCAATTGCTGCCCTTCGCGACGCCCAGCCCGAGCTGATGCGCGGCGTCACCAAGGGTGTGTTGCACAAAAACACAGCCGCCCGGAAGATGTCCCGTCTTTCGAGCCGCGTGAAAGCTCTCAGCTGAGTTGAGCGATCAACCGCTCAAGTTTTTGTGAAATATTAATGACTATAAGGCGTTGCCGTCGGCAGCGCCTTTTTTGGTTCCGGACGGCTTCCGCCGGTTTCCATGGGGCCAAGAGATTCTCTGCCGAGAAAAGAGTGAGTCAATAACATAGTTTCGTTGCCGGTCTGCCGTCAGAATTGCTACCACTAAGCGAGCGATTCATATGCTTGGGGGGACAGGTTGTTTCCGGACCAAGGCCCAGTCTGCAACGGGTCAAAACGCCGGAGACTCAACTGAATTGACGGATTTCATCCGGCTTTTTCAGTGTGTCATGAACGATGGCTGCCCATCGTTATTGTGACCCTGTCGTGTAAAATAGTGCGTCGATGATTGCACCGGTTATGACCCGTCCAGTGTTGGGCGGACGGGTTCGGTTTGCTTGTTGTCATTGCCGCAATACGACGACGACGCGCTGTCATGCTTTTGTCAGCGGTGTCCCCGCTTGTGCATGAGTCCCGCCGGTTTCTGCGCCGGTCAACAAGAGATAAGAGGTCGAATGGCCTCGAAATTTGGGATGCATGAGGCAAAGATGAGACAAGAAGAATGGGGACAACTCAGACAAAAGCTGCTCAAGACGGTCGGTCAGAATAACTATACAACATGGATCGAACCGCTTGAATTTTCGGATGTGAACGATGGCGTTGCCGTCTTTCATGTGCCGACGAACTTCATGGGCAACTACGTTGGCCAGAACTTTTCCGACCTTATCCTGTACGAACTGAACTCCTGTGGGGAGGACGTTCAGCGCATCCAGTTTCAGGTCCCGGCAAATTCGCCCAAGCGCCGCACGGCGCCCGAGCAGCGCGCCAAGCCCGTCGATCCTGCCGTCGCGCCGTCGGCCCCGTCTGCGGCCGCGACCGCCTCGGACGATCAGGCTCCCGAATTCGGCGCCGCGCCGCTGGACGCCCGTTTCACCTTTGACAACTTCGTCGTCGGCAAGCCGAACGAACTGGCCCATGCCGCAGCACGCCGCGTCAGCGAAGGCGGTCCCGTCACCTTCAACCCGCTGGTTCTATACGGCGGTGTCGGCCTTGGAAAAACGCACCTCATGCATGCCATCGCCTGGGAACTACGGACCCGCCAGCCCGAGCTGAACGTCCTATACCTATCGGCCGAACAGTTCATGTACCGCTTTGTCCAGGCCCTGCGCGAACGCAAGATGATGGATTTCAAACACATGTTCCGCTCGGTCGACGTTCTGATGGTCGATGACGTGCAGTTCATCGCCGGCAAGGACAGCACGCAGGAAGAATTCTTCCATACCTTCAACGCGCTGGTCGACCAGAACAAACAGATCATCATTTCGGCCGACCGTGCCCCGGGTGAAATCAAGGATCTCGAAGACCGCGTCCAGTCGCGCCTGCAATGCGGCCTCGTCGTCGATCTGCACCCGACCGATTACGAGCTGCGCCTCGGCATCCTCCAGTCGAAACTCGACAATTACAAAAAGACCTACCCCGGACTCGAAGTCACCGATGGCGTGCTCGAATTCCTCGCCCATCGCATCTCGACCAACGTTCGTGTCCTCGAAGGCGCGCTGACCCGTCTCTTCGCCTTCGCCTCGCTCGTCGGCCGCGAGATCGACATGGAGCTGACGCAGGACTGTCTCGCCGATGTTTTGCGCGCCTCGGAACGCAAGATCACCGTCGAGGAAATCCAGCGCAAAGTCTCGGAATATTACAACATCCGCCTGTCCGACATCATCGGCCCAAAACGCCTGCGCTCCTACGCGCGCCCGCGCCAGGTGGCAATGTACCTCTGCAAGCAGCTGACCAGCCGCTCCCTGCCGGAGATCGGCCGCCGTTTTGGCGGTCGCGACCACACCACCGTCATGCATGGCGTGCGTCGCATCGAAGAGCTCAAGGCGTCCGACGGTCAGATCGCCGAAGACGTTGAAATGCTGCGCCGCGCGCTCGAGGCCTGATTTGCAGGCCCCGGCCCGCGCCGGGGCATTTGCACAAGACCACGAACACGCGTCCGGGCGGGCAAATTCGCGGTAACGCCGCAGAATGTTTGCGATTTGGCCATACTCGCCGCAATCGCATCGCTGCCCCCCTTGACGCCCTTTCCTTTAAAACAGACAAACTCAGGAAAGGCCTTGTGCCGGGGGGCCAAACCGCTAACTTGCCCTTCCCGGCCTTTGCAGAGGATCGAAGGACATGAAATTCAGCATCGAACGTGGCACATTGCTCAAGGCCGTGTCTCAGGCGCAATCGGTTGTCGAGCGCCGCAACACCATTCCAATCCTCGCCAACGTGCTGATCGAAGCCGAGGGTGACTCTGTCTATTTCCGCGCCACCGACCTCGATATCGAAGTGGTGGATAAGGCCGTTGCACAGGTCGAACGCGCCGGGGCGACCACCGTGGCCGCGACGACCCTGCATGAAATCGTGCGCAAGCTGCCCGACGGCGCCCTTGTCAGCCTGAACGCCGATACCGCCGCAGGCCGTCTGACGGTCGAAGCGGGCCGGTCCAACTTTTCGCTGGCCACCTTGCCGAAAGAAGATTTCCCGGTCATGGCGACCTCGGAATACGAGTCGAACTTTTCCGCCAAGGCCGAGGTGCTACGCCGCCTGTTCGACAAGTCGAAATTCGCCATTTCGACCGAAGAGACCCGTTACTACCTGAACGGTGTCTACATGCATGTGGCCGATGGCGAAGACGGAAAGGCGCTGCGCTGCGTCGCGACCGATGGCCACCGCCTTGCCCGTATCGACGCCCCGCTTCCCGCAGGCGCCGAACAGATGCCCGGCGTGATTGTTCCCCGCAAAACCGTGGGCGAGCTGCGCAAGCTGCTCGACGAGGACGACATGGAAATCGCGGTCTCGGTTTCGGAAACAAAGGTCCGCTTTGCGACACCGGACATCACGCTGACCTCCAAAGTGATCGACGGTACATTCCCCGATTACACACGCGTCATCCCGCAGGGCAACACCCGTCGGCTCGAAGTCGACGCGGCTGATTTTGCCAAGGCCGTTGACCGCGTCGCCACCGTTTCCTCGGAACGCTCGCGCGCGGTAAAGCTGCAGCTGGAAGAAGACCGTCTGATCCTGTCGGTGAACGCCCCCGACAGCGGCGCCGCCGAGGAAGAGCTTGCCGTCGCCTATTCCGACGAACGGCTCGAGATCGGCTTTAACGCGAAATACCTGCTGGAAATCGCAAGCCAGGTCGACCGTGAGAACGCCGTTTTCATGTTCAACTCGGCAGGCGATCCGACGCTGATGCGCGAAGGAACCGATCAGAGCGCGGTCTACGTCGTCATGCCGATGCGCGTCTAAAACTTTTGCCTCCGGCGGGGATATTTTAAGACCCAAAGAAGGGGGACGGATGGCGCCCGAAAAGCCACTGGCAGTGACCTCCCTGACCCTGTCGCACTTCCGGTCCCACAAGATCGCCAGGATCCGCGTCGACGAACGCCCGGTCGCGATTTTCGGGGCAAACGGGGCCGGGAAGACGAATATCCTTGAGGCATTGTCGATGCTTTCCCCTGGTCGTGGGCTGCGCCGCGCGAGCGCAAGCGACATGGCCCGGCGTCCCGATCCAATCGGATGGCAGTTGACGGCCGATGTGCTCTCCGGCGGCGCCGCCCACGAGATCAGGACATGGTCGGAAAACGGGGCTGCGCGGCAGGTCAGAATAGACGACAAACAGGCAAGCCAGGTCGCCCTTGGCCAGATAGTCCGGGTCCTGTGGCTTATCCCGTCCATGGATCGTCTGTGGATCGAAGGTGCGGAAGGTCGCAGGCGGTTTCTCGACCGGGCCGTGCTGAGCTTTGTTCCCGGCCACGCCCAGATCGTTCTTGACTACGAAAAAGCCATGCGGGAACGCAACCGGCTGCTCAAGGACATGGTCCGCGATCCCCATTGGTACATGGCCCTTGAACGGCAGATGGCCGAGGCGGGCGCCCTCATCCATCGCAACCGCCGGGACACGCTTTTGAAACTCGACGCCGCGCAACAGGATGGCACCACGCGTTTTCCGGCGGCGGCGCTCGACCTCACCCAGTCCGAAGGCAGCATGCCCGAAAGCGTCAAGGATCTTGCCGAGGCCATCGCTGAAAGCCGGTTCCGTGACATGGCCGCCGGACGGACACTGGTCGGACCGCACAGAACCGATCTTCACGCCGTCTATGCCGAAAAAGGGATCGAGGCCAAGGACTGCTCGACCGGCGAACAAAAGGCGCTGCTGGTGTCGCTCATCCTCGCCAACGGGCGCGCCCTGTCGCGACAGATCGGCGCGCCGCCCATCCTGCTTCTCGACGAAATCGCAGCCCATCTCGATGCGGATCGCCGCGCCGCGCTCTACGACGAGATATGCGCCCTCGGAACCCAGGCGTGGATGACCGGAACCGGCGCTGAACTCTTCGACGAACTGGGATCGCGGGCACAACATCTGCATGTCTCGGAAACCACCGGCGTCTCGCTGCAGGACCCAGCCTAAAGCGCTCGTTTGGTCCTTCTTTGGGTCAGAAAATATCCCGGGGGAGATGCCCGGAACGGGCATCGGGGGCAGAGCCCCCATCACGCGACGACCGCACCTGAATCGACTATCTGGAAGGGCGCGCCGTAACGTCCGGAGATACACCAAATATTGTGGTCAGCCCGTGACAATCCCCCCAGAACCGGGTATAAAATCGCAAAATGACAAAAGGATTTTCGGATGTCCGAGACCGACCGCGCACCGGAAGAATATGGCGCTGATTCCATCAAGGTTCTCAAAGGCTTAGAAGCTGTCCGCAAACGGCCCGGCATGTATATCGGCGACACGGACGATGGCTCGGGTCTGCACCACATGGTGTACGAAGTCGTCGACAACGGCATCGACGAGGCACTGGCCGGACATGCGGACGCGGTGACCGTCAGGATCCATGCGGATTCCAGCGTTTCAGTAATGGATAACGGACGCGGAATCCCCGTCGGCATCCACGAGGAAGAAGGCGTTTCCGCCGCCGAGGTCATCATGACCCAGCTGCACGCGGGCGGCAAATTCGACCAGAACTCCTACAAGGTATCCGGCGGTCTGCACGGGGTGGGTGTCTCGGTCGTGAACGCGCTCTCCGACTGGCTGGAACTGCGCATCTGGCGCGACGGGAAAGAGCACGTGGCCCGCTTTGAACGCGGCGACACGGTCAAGCATCTCGAAGTCGTCGGCGACGCAGAGGGCATGACCGGGACCGAGGTCCGTTTTCTCGCGTCGACCGATACCTTCTCGAACCTCGAATACTCCTTCGAGACGCTGGAAAAGCGCCTGCGCGAACTTGCCTTCCTCAACTCGGGCGTCCGCATCATCCTGGTCGACGAGCGCCCCGTGGAACCGCTCCGCTCGGAGCTCTTCTACGAAGGCGGCGTGCGGGAATTCGTCAAATATCTCGACCGGTCGAAATCCACCGTGATGAGCGAGCCGATCTTTATCACCGGCGAAAAAGACGACATCGGCGTCGAAGTCGCGATGTGGTGGAACGACAGCTACCACGAGACGGTCCTGCCCTTTACCAACAACATCCCGCAGCGCGATGGCGGCACCCATATGGCCGGTTTCAGGGGCGCCCTGACCCGGACGATCAACGCCTACGCGCAGTCCAGCGGTATCGCGAAAAAGGAAAAGGTCTCCTTTACCGGGGATGACGCGCGCGAGGGACTGACCTGCGTGCTTTCGGTCAAGGTGCCCGACCCGAAATTCTCTTCTCAGACCAAGGACAAGCTGGTCTCCTCCGAGGTGCGTCCCGCCGTCGAAGGTCTGGTCAACGAAAAGCTTTCCGAGTGGTTCGAGGAAAATCCGAACGAGGCAAAGATCATCGTCGGCAAGATCATCGAGGCCGCGCTGGCCCGCGAAGCCGCCCGCAAGGCGCGCGAGTTGACCCGGCGCAAGACCGCGATGGACGTGAACTTCCTTGCCGGCAAGCTCAAGGACTGCTCGGAAAAAGACCCGTCCAAGACCGAAATCTTCCTTGTCGAGGGTGACAGCGCCGGCGGCTCGGCGCAAACCGGACGTGACCGGGGCACGCAGGCGATCCTGCCGCTCAAGGGTAAGATCCTCAACGTTGAACGGGCCCGGTTCGACCGGATGCTCGGCAGCCAGGAAATCGGCAACCTCGTCATGGCGCTTGGCACCGGGATCGGGCGCGATGAATTCAACATCGACAAGCTGCGCTATCACAAGATCGTCATCATGACCGACGCCGACGTGGATGGCGCACACATCCGGACGCTGCTGCTCACCTTCTTCTACCGGCAGATGCCGGAACTGATCGAAGGCGGCTACCTCTATATCGCGCAGCCGCCGCTCTACAAGGTGAGCCGTGGCAAGTCCGAGGTCTATCTCAAGGATCAAGCCGCGATGGACGATTACCTGATCCAGCAGGGCGTCGAGAACGCGGTTCTGCGGCTGGGCTCGGGCGAGGAAATCACAGGTCAGGATCTGGTCCGCGTCATCGACGAGGCACGCCAGCTCCGTCGGGTCCTCGAAGCCTTCCCGACCCATTACCCCCGTCACATCCTTGAACAGGCGGCAATTGCCGGGGCCTTTGTGCCCGGCGCCGTGGATGCCGATCTTCAGGCCGTGGCCGACAAGGTGGCCAAGCGGCTCGACGTGATCGCCGCCGAATACGAACGCGGCTGGCAGGGGCGTATTACGCAGGACCACGGAATCCGTCTGGCCCGCATCCTGCGCGGTGTTGAAGAGGTCCGTACGCTCGACGGTCCGATGCTGCGCTCGGGCGAGGCGCGCAAGACCGGCAGCTTTACCCAAAGCCTGCAAGACATCTATGGCTCCCCGGCCACGCTGGAACGCCGCGACCGTAACCAGGTGATCTACGGCCCGCTTGGCCTTTTGCAGGCCATTCTCGACGAAGGCGCCAAGGGTCTGTCGCTGCAACGCTACAAGGGACTTGGCGAAATGAACCCGGATCAGCTCTGGGAAACCACGCTCGACCCGGACGCCCGCACCCTGCTGCAGGTCAAGGTGGATGACATGGTCGAGGCCGACGATCTCTTTACCAAGCTCATGGGCGATGTCGTCGAACCCCGCCGAGAGTTCATCCAGCAGAACGCGCTGAACGTCGAAAACCTCGATTTCTGAACGGCTGTAGGCGCGCGCGTAGTTTTTCGCCGCGCGCATAGTTTTTCGCTTGCTAAGCTCGGGGTGAGGCCGCTTTTTATATGACTTTCAAAAGGTTAGCGCGAAATCCAGGCCTTCGCGGTTTCTTGGACTGGTTCGCGCAGGGCGCGTTGGACAGCGTCTGCAAAACTAACGAGCCTTGCATCTCGGTCTCGGTGGGCGTGCATTGCCCATCAACCGAGACAGAAGCTTCCTTCTCCGCAGGAAGAACTTGAGCTGCAGCTCACCGTGGAAAGCCGGCATGGCGCCTGCAGGAAGCGCACGTAATCTTCAATCGCGGCTTCGGTCTTGATTTGACTGGGTTTTATGTGCCTCATTTCCAAGTTCGAGAAAGAGGTGCCTGATGCCAGAATTGGACCCCAATATAGCTTTACCGATCGCCGTGCTGATGTTCCTGATCGGTTTTCCACTTTTTCTCATTCTATTCCTGGCCGCACGACGGCGGGCAAAGCGCCTCGGTCGCCAGCTCAATGAGGAGAAGACCAGGGCCGCCAAAGACCGCGCCCGGATCCTCGCGGAGGAAAAGGAGAAACGGCAGGCGATCGAGCAGAAATACTCGCCGATCATCGATATGGAAGCCGAGGTCGGACGGTTGAAAGCTGAAGCTGAAGAGTTCGCGAAGAATATCGACGAACTGCGATCCAGCTACGCCAGCAAGCGCGAGACCATGAAGAAGCTCGAGCACCAAGTCGCGGTGTATGACGAGCGCCTCGCCTTCGCAGAACTCGGTGTCTATGAGCCTCACTTCGATTTCGGGGACAGCGAGATCTTCAAGGAGCAGATTAAGCAGATCCGGGAGAAGCAAAAGGCAATGGTGTCGCAGAAGACTGCCGCTATTTGCCCGACCGATTGGACCGTCGATGGCAGCCTCTCCAAGGGGCAGACAATGATCAACCGTCAGATGCGACTGACGGTGCGCGCCTTCAATAACGAATGCGAGGCGGCGATCGCGAACACGCGTTGGAACAACGTAGTCGCTATGGAGAAGAGGATCCTGAACGCTGCAAAACAAATCGACTCGGCCAATGCCTCCATGAACCTGTCCATCAATGAGCGATACGTCTCGCTCAAGCTAAACGAGTTGCACCTCACCCACGAATATCGGGAGCAACTCAAGGTCGAGAAGGATGAGCGGTGGACCTGTCCCGTTTTTGTGCCGCCCCCGGTGCTCGTTTAGGCCACCTTCCGCTCGAAAGCGACTGGGCTTTTCCAGCCCAGTGCTGAATGGCGGCGGCGCGGATTGT
>NZ_JAIMIC010000001.1 GCF_019966545.1 Heliomarina baculiformis
ACAATCCGCGCCGCCGCCATTCAGCACTGGGCTGGAAAAGCCCAGTCGCTTTCGAGCGGAAGGTGGCCTAAACGAGCGCCGGGGGCGGCACAAAAACGGGACAGGTCCAAAGGGCCGACAAGATATCGCCGGTATCGCAGCACTATGCAGCTCGTGCAAATATTCAAAGCGACACCGCGCAGCCCGTCCGCGAAGCTTCGGACGGATTTACGGATGAAATGCGACGGGTTCTTCGCAACACCGTGAAGAACTTTGGGTCAAGCCAAAGTGGAGGAGACGAATAATGGGTACTCCGACAAACCTGATTGCGACCGGCACACACGCACCTGTGCTAGAACCCCTGTTTGGGTCCTTCCGAGGAGTTACAGTATGCGGGGGGCAAAAGCGCCCGAATACGCCAGTTGCAGCGATTTTTTTTGGGTGCGCACCCCGGGTGCGCAGGTGCGCACTTCAGGTACGCAGGTACGCACCCCATCGTGTTGGGTACGCGCTCGCATCTGGCAGGCTTCGGTGTGCCTCGTTGTTGAAAGGATCTGCGTGCCGCTCCGGTCGGCTGGCCTTTGAAGGTCGCGCAACATGACCTACGGCTCCAACCCACTGGCTGCATCTGCCCTGTCTCCCTCTGAGCGTCGGCAGGAACTGTGCCACCTTCTCGCGCTGGGCCTGATCCGTTTGCACCTCCGCCATAGCGACAAAGACGAGACAGGTCCCGGAAAGAGAGAATGTTCGACTACACATTCCGCGCAATTCGAGCGGCACTGACAGGCAGAGGAAGGAGACGATCATGACCAAGGTCCACAATATCCCTGCCCGCCTGGCAGCGCTCAAAACCACGCCAACGGCTGAACTGAAATCCAAATGGAGTGAACTGTTCGACAGTGACCCCCCGCCCTTCAACCGACGCTACCTGGAAACCCGACTTGCCTACCGGATCCAGGAACTGGCCTATGGCGGCCTCAAACCGGACACTGTCCGTCGGCTGGAACGTATTGGCGAAGAGCTCGATGGGGGAGATCGCAGGAAAAGCCGCCTCCGTGCGGATCTGACACCCATCGTCGGCACCCGGCTGATCCGCGATTGGCAAGGCACCGAACATGTGGTGACGGTCACATCGGACGGCTTCGACTGGCAGGGACGTCCCTACAAATCCCTCTCGGCCATCGCACGGGCCATCACGGGCACGCGCTGGAACGGGTGGGTCTTCTTCGGCCTCAAGAGCCGCAGGGCAAACAGCGGCAGCCGGATGACCGCGCGAGCACAGAGGCCAACGACATGACCCAGCCTGTTCTGCGCAAGCTGCGCTGCGCCATCTACACCCGCAAGTCTTCCGAGGAGGGTCTGCAGCAGGAGTTCAACTCGCTACATGCCCAACGCGAGGCCTGCGAGGCCTATATCGCGAGCCAACGGTCGGAAGGCTGGGTGGCGGTGCGCGATCACTATGACGACGGAGGTCTCTCTGGCGGCACGCTCAACCGCCCTGCCCTGCAGCTCCTGCTTCAGGATATCGAGGACGGCCTTGTCGACGTGGTGGTGGTCTACAAGATCGACCGTCTCAGCCGGTCCCTTGCCGACTTCGCCAAGCTCGTGGACATCTTCGACCGAAACAACGTGACCTTCGTCTCGGTGACGCAGGCCTTCAACACAACCACCTCAATGGGTCGGTTGACGCTGAACATCCTGTTGTCCTTTGCGCAGTTCGAACGCGAGATCACGGCGGAGCGGATCCGCGACAAGTTTGCCGCCTCACGCAAAAAAGGCATGTGGATGGGCGGCGTGCCGCCTCTGGGCTACAAGGTGCAAAACCGCAAACTACTGATCGACACGGCGGAAGCCGAAACGGTGCGCTATATCTTCGAGCGTTTCGTCCATATCGGCTCCGCCACCGAGTTGGCGCGCGAGTTGAAGAGCCAAGGCGTCAAGACGCGCAAAGGTGCTGCGATCTCCAAAGGGTAACTGTACCGACTCCTGACCAACAGGGCCTATATTGGCGAGGCCGTGCACAAAGGAGAGAGCTATCCCGGCGAACACGACGCCCTGATCGATCAAACGACCTGGGACAAGGTTCAGTCCATCCTGAAGGAAAGCCCGCGCAAGCGCGCTGCCCAGACCCGTGCCGAAACACCTGCCCTGCTAAAAGGGGTACTCTTCGGTCCCGATGGCGCCGCCTTCTCTCCCACCCACACCCGCAAGGGTGACAGGCTCTATCGCTACTACGTCAGTCAGACCGTCCTGAAACACGGCGCTGGTGCCTGCCCTGTCGGCCGCGTCTCCGCTGGCGAGATTGAGTCAGCGGTCATCAATCAGCTGCGCGCCGTGTTCCGGCAACCGGAGATCGTCGCCGGCACTTGGAGAGCAGCAAAAAAGCAGGGCCACCAATTTGATGAAACTGAGGTCCGCTCGGCACTGTTGCACCTGGACCCGCTCTGGGACGAGCTCTTTCCAGCCGAACAGGCCCGTATCATCGCGCTCCTGATTGAACGCGTCGACATTGGGACCGACGGTCTCCAGATCCATCTCCGCATCGACGGTCTGTCAGATTTGATGGGCGAGCTGGAAGGTGGCAAGATCCGGCAGGCCGCATGACACGCCCGACCTCCTCACCCAGCACTGTGACGCTGCAGGTCCCGTTCCGGATCACCCAACGCGGCGGCCGCAAGGAAGTGCATCTGCCGGCCGGTGCACCGCGAACGCAACTGACAGACAACACGCTGGTCAAGGCGCTGGGCCGCGCCTTCCGATGGAAGAAAATGCTGGAGACCGGGGAATATACGACGATCAAGGAACTGGCCGATCACGAGGATATCGCCTTCTCCTACATGACCCGGGTGCTGCGCATGACCCTCCTTTCACCGAAGATCGTGGAGGCCGTTCTGGAAGGGAAAGGGCCAGACAGGCTTACTCTCTCAGTCGCGCTTGAACCGTTTCCCCTTGGGTGGCAGGAGCAGGAAATGGCGTTTCTGGAGGAAGATAACCAAGCCGCGCATTTATAGGCAGCCTGCTATAAAACTGCGCGTCAAGAAATTGATTAGATGCAGTGGAGCATTCGGTGCATCGGGCGGATTCCGGACCTTCGCTGCGGCGACAATCCCATCGTCCAAAAATAGTGGAAGCTGACCTTCGGAGCGGACCAAGGTCGAGGTTTGTGCTGCGCCGCCGCAAGACCGCTCCGAGCCTAAAGTGACCAATGCTTCGGGTATGATGTACTCGTAGAACCCCCACAAACGGCACGTCCGACCGCATTGTTCGAACGTGGACAGCGAACTCTTTCTCGACAGATGTTGCAATATTCACGAATGACAGCTTTCGCAAATAGGAGCCAAGCCGGGAAATCGCGCTATCGGTTTCGCCAAAATGTAGCATAAGCTTTCTTTAACCGTCGGCGAGCGTCAAGGTGAATGCCAGTCATTCCCGAAAAATCTCTACCCTATCAAAAACAACAGCTTTATCAAAAAGGTAAGACCTCATAGTGTAATTCAGCGCAACGGGCATATCTCCATATCTAAGAATATTAGTCATTAATATGATCGCGTTTCCTGTTTCCAAGAG
Source organism: Heliomarina baculiformis (assembly GCF_019966545.1). Lineage (GTDB taxonomy): Bacteria > Pseudomonadota > Alphaproteobacteria > Rhodobacterales > Rhodobacteraceae > Heliomarina > Heliomarina baculiformis. The sequence continues at coordinate 3,547 of NZ_JAIMIC010000001.1, forward strand.
GTCGGACAGGATAGAGGAATCCACCACCTCCATGCTCTCAAAATCAACATCAGACGATCGAAATTGCGACGCGAGTGCCTCGCGAACATCTTGCGGCACAATATCTGGTACAAATATCCTACTTAGGCCATACTCAATCGCACCATTCACGAGGATCATAATCTTTGGCTCATCCTCAATGGCATAGAGCCGATCTCCGCTAGTTATTGCCTCACCGTTTCGAGTTAAAGAAACGCTATCGAAAGAAATGATCTCTTCGGCTGCAAAAAAGTTTAATCCGGGTTCCATTTTGAAGAACCTACTCGCCTCAGGGTGCAGAAAATCTCGGGCAGGAGTGAAGATGAACGAGCCATCTATTCTGGACATATCGTCCTCAAAAGTAGAAATATCTGTTCTGACTTGCTGTGTAATATGCAAGCCTGATCTACCAAGTATCTCAATTGTTCTGTTGTCCACAGCAGTGCCTCCCGGCGCAATTAGAGAGACTTGGAGGTCCTCGACTGCTTCCTCCATCGTCATTATTATTATTCGGTTTGGATCATCACTCACCCTTAAAGAATTCACTTCGGAAACTGAAGGTTCAGTGTACAGGAAAACGGCGAAGGGGAAAACGGCTATGCACGTAATTGTTCGCATATCTAAATCTCATCGCAGGGTGGGAGTTCTCGGTCTCCGACCGGGTTCGTATAATTTACACCTTCGTCGAGGTTAAATTCGACGATTCTGTAGCTGCCTTCTGGCATGCCAGTTGGTTTTGCATCCCTCAAGTAGTACCTGCCCCAAGACCACATTCCTTCACGCTTGATTCCCGTAGATCCAGTAAAATCAGCGCAGCTTATGTTTACGTCTCCGAATGATGCCCCGGCTAATAGAGAAAACTTGAAGCTCGCTCTAATTGCGGCAGATGCAACCACCTCGGAATTTCTGAAGGACGCCCCAACGAATACTGCTTCAAAAAGGTCTGCGTTTCTTATTTGAGAGTTTGCAAAAGTAGCGCCAGAAGCATCTACTCTTCTCATATTGATGCCTGCAAGGGAGGTGTAATCCAGCTGCGCACTTTTTAGATTCGCCTTTTCCAAGATGGAGTTGTCAAGTATCGATTCTGTCAATATGGCCCCCTCTAAGTTCGCGTTTGAGAAATCAACCTCACGCAGATCAGATCTTGCCAAATTTACGCCAGACAAGTTTGCTGAGCGAAGAATGGCACCACGGAGATCGACACCCTCTAGATATGTTGGCCGCTCGCAGTAGGAGAGGCCACTTTTCGGGTCACGATCAAAGCCAAGGCCCGGAGGTCCAAAAGAGTCGGTTTCTGGAAACCAGTTTCCTCCCATCACGTCGCATGACAAGTCTATCCCTGCCAAGGGAACGTCCCGTTCCACCAGAAATTCCAGCGCTTCAATTTTACCGGAGTTACCTGACGATTTGGTCGTGAGGAGTTGCCAGGCTCTAGCTATCGAAGCGTTTTCGATTTCTTCAAGTGTTTCTGCGTTGACGACGCGCGCCTCACGTATTGCCGGCAGTTCCACTCTTATAAAAAGTCCGAGTCCCAGCAATGCTGCAACATTGGCACAGGCGGATACAATCAGTATAGCGCGCGCGGGGAAATCTTTTAGAATATCTAATTGAGATCTCATTAGCTTGGGCAACTTCATCCCGCGCTCGCTCAAGAATCTAGGGTTGCTGTTCAAGAATAGCATACGACGATAGGTTCGTCACTCCTTCCCATCCGTTCTAATTTGCGTCGCATCAGCGTTCGTTGGTTTCGTGGAGCAAAATTTGAGCGAAGTTCGCCTTCCTTACCTGCGCCCGATCTAGGGTCAGGATGCATTGATTTTCGACGCGCTGCGTGATTCACGGCTCGGAAAACGGAGCGGTGACATGAGCGACCTGTACTGGCTGACCAACGAGCAGATGGCCAAGCTTGCCCCTTTTTTCCCCAAGTCCCACGGCAAGCCTCGGGTCGATGACAGACGGGTCTTGAGCGGGATTATTTTCATCAATCGCAATGGCTTGCGCTGGCGCGACGCCCCTGAAGCCTACGGACCGCACAAGACGCTGTACAGCCGGTGGAAGCGTTGGAGCGAGAAAGGCATCTTCGCCCGGATGATGGTCGGTCTGGCTGCGGAACACGGCGAGGAAAAGACCGTGATGATCGACGCGACGTATCTGAAAGCCCACCGCACTGCGACCAGCCTGGCCGCGAAAAAAGGGGGCGTGGCCGCCTGATCGGTCGAACCAAGGGCGGCATGAACACCAAGCTGCACGCCATCTGCGACAGCCAAGGGCGACCGCTCAGCCTGTTCGTCACCGCTGGAAAGGTCAGCGACTACATCGGTGCGCGGGCGTTACTGAGCAGTCTGCCCAAGGTCGACTGGCTTCTCGGAGATCGCGGCTATGACGCCGACTGGTTCCGAGAGGCGTTGAAAGACAAGGGGATACGCGCCTGCATCCCTGGTAGAAAGCAGCGCAAGAAGGCCGTCAAATACGACAAGCGCCGATACAAATGGCGCAACCGCATCGAGATCATGTTCGGCAGGCTCAAGGACTGGCGGCGTGTCGCGACACGCTATGATCGCTGTCCCAAGGTGTTCCTCTCAGCCATCGCCCTCGCCGCGGTCGTCATCTACTGGTTATGAATCCTGACCCTAGAGGTTAAGAATTGTGTAGGTACCGTTGTTCGTTTCTAACCAAAGCCGTGTGCATGTCAAGTCAACCGTCTTGAACGCATTCGATAGCCTAGAACAGACATCAATTCATCAATCATGTCGCCATTTTGTAGATGTGCAAGCTCAGCAGGCATTCAACTCAAACTTGAACTAGAGTACGTTCAAGGTGGGTAACAAGGAATTCAGAAGTGGCTGCCAATAAAAGAATAAAACCGACGGCAATCACCAGAGCAGGGTATGAGTACCAAGACCTCGTTGGGATTGAAATGCTTATCCGGCACTACCGAGATCCCAATCTGTTTGAGTGGGTTCAGATTGAATCTGACGATCAGAACGCCAAAGCCCTCGACGATGTTGTTGCGCTAAGAAAAGATGGCTCCGTCGAGTATGTGCAGGTCAAATTTACGGTAAATTCGGAAGAGTATTTCTTGGACTGGGACTGGTTGCTGGGCAAAACTGGCAAGGGTTCAAGTATGCTCGACAAGTGGGCAAAGTCTTTCCGCAAAGCGAAAGCTTTTGGCCCCATCTACAGTGCCAAATTGAAAACAAATCGCGTGCCTACAGATACCCTTGCAGCATGTATGGCAAGCAACAAGGTTCTCCTAGAAAAGTTAGACTTGAAGACGAGAGCACTCGTTGAAGCAGAATGTGGTGGACCAGCTGAAGCCGCTGATTTTTTTGCCAATTTTGAATTCACCTCCGCAATGCCAGACTTGGAGCACTTTGAGGTGCAACTCCGTGATCAGTTGGTTCCTACTGACACTGACCAATCTGGTTGGCTCTTGCTCAAGGATAACGTGACTCGTTGGGCAATTTTGAAGAAAGAACCCTTTCCCGACGGTTGTATCCAAAGAGATCATGTTGTTCGATTGATTTCCAAGAAGCGTCCCAAGCCTATTCGTCAAAATTTCTTGGTCCCCCCCGACTATACACCGCCAGAAGATGGAATCGACGCCGGAATCCGATCTCGCATCAAAGAAAGCGCGACGCCAATCACGGTTTTGTGGGGAACGCCAGGACGTGGAAAGAGCACCTATCTATCCCACTTAACTCAATCGCTTCAGTCGAAAGGCGAAGTTGTGGTGCGTCATCACTATTTTCTTTCGTTAGAAGAGAACAGCGCTAACCGAGCATCATTCGCTGATGTAGCCGCTTCTCTCATCCATCAACTCAAGAGCAGCTATCCGCGACACACATCTGGCCTTGAAGACGACCCCGAAAAGCTCCGTAGCGGCCTGAGCCATGTTGCCAAGAGCTTAGGCTCAGAAGGAAAGCGTCTCTATCTTGTCGTCGATGGTCTTGATCACGTCTATCGCGACACCAGTCGCACTGATCAGCTGGATCACCTATTCAACATTGTTTTCCCGTTGCCGGAACACTTAACGCTGATTGTAGGGACACAACGGGTCTCTGACGACAAATTGCCTCAAAAATTGCTGCTAAACGCATCTGATGACGATTGGATCGAGATTCCGAGGATGAGTGAGGTGGCCGTTGGGCATTGGTTGAAAGGTCAGAACCGAGCTCGACCTCTCGCATTGAAGTGGGAGGGCCGGGAAACAGAAGAAATTAGCAAGATTTCCAAAACGCTATTTGAAATTAGCGGTGGTCATCCACTTCATCTGATTTACGCCTATGAAGCACTGGTTCGTTCTGGTAAGCCAATCGACAGCTCGGATGTCAAAGCTTTGCCTTCATGCCCTGATGGGGACATTCGAAGCTACTACAAAAGCCTATGGTTAAAGATTTCCCCACCAGCAAAGCAAGTACTTCACATGCTGGCAGGTTCAGGTTTCCATTGGCCTGCAAGCGGTATACGAGATTGCATTGGAGATTTTCATGAGGTCGAGTTTCTCTTAGAGCCCCATAACTCGGGGCTGAGGCCGTTTCACGAGAGTATTTTTGCGTGGCTTCGTAGCCGCGACGATCATGAAAATAAATTCCAGGCTCTTCGGCCAAAAATTATTGAATGGCTTGAGAACAATGCTCCTGAGTACTGGCGGTGGGGTTGGCTCTGGCTTACGCAGGCTGCAAGTGGCAACTATTCGCCATTGATTAACGGTGCCGAATTATCCTGGGCAGCAGACTCTTTGGCAAAGGGATGGCCAGAGCAACAGATTGCCAACATCCTTGCTTGCGCTGAAAAGCATACCTTTGAAAAAGGTGACCTCGCTTCAATTGTTAAACTCCGTTCCATAAAGACAAGAGTTATGAATGCGAGGGAGTACCAATCGCAGGATTTTGGAAAATACCTAAGCACAGCATTGACGATATCAAAAAATCAACAGCAGTCGCTTAACTTGCTAGACGACTTGTCTTCTCTCTCTAGCGATGAGCTAGTCGCACTTGCAAGATACGGACCCCAGTCCACTCAAGTTGATACTCGTGAGGCATGCCGAACAGAATTCGAGAGACGTATCAACACTTGGATACAGCTTAGGCATAAAACAGGCAGTGATTTTGTTACATTGACGCATCGCTGTCTAGAAGTTGCAGTTTTTCAAGGCAGGCCCGAAGTCGCAAAAGTTCTGAAATTCCTTAATGGTTTCAAAAACCCAAGCTCTCACCTTGGTCACTACGTCGAAGAACTGGGTAAACTTAACGATCTTGAAGCGCTTGTGGAGGTCTCCGAACACCTTAAGGACGGTAACCATGAGAAGCTGAGATTAGAGATTGACCGAAAGATTCTTAGGTCAGCCCTATTTATCGGCGCAGATCCAATGGAGTTTCTAAATCTGGATTATGGAAGTCTGCCTCCAGACATTACGTCTTGGGCGGCATACGAGAACGAAAGTGTAGCCAACCAAGCCCATCCTATGGTGGTTCCAGAAGATTTTATGCAAGAACGCACTAGCACAACAGAACGGGGCAGGCTAGCTGTCACTTTTTGTGAATACTTTTGGACTGCGCTACACTTTGCTTTAACTCCTGAGTGCGATTGGAAGCAGTTCTACCCTTCTCTAGAACGGGGAACTTTGGCCTTTGTTGATGATGCCTTGGATTGCCTAAAACAGTTGGCCATAGAACTTGTTTCAGGTGACTTACCATGGGAGTATTCAGCCGCATTCTTAGCCGCCTCAAATGTACCTGAGGTTGGTTTCGCAGGGAGTGCTGAAAGCCAACACGTCCACTATCTCGGCTTTCGAAATGCGCTCTGGAGCATCGCATGGGACATACATCTGATGGGGTTGAAGGGCAAAAGTGATCCTAGAATTGTGAAGCAGGAACTGGAAATTGCGCGAGCATCTGTCCACTGGAACGACGATATTTGGATGCATAAAAATGCGGGCCTTTTACACCCAATTCTCTGCGAAGATGCTGCTGAAATGGTGCTCCTTGATATGTCTACAGATCTTTCAAATCGAGTCACGGAATTTAATGAACGTGCGGATAACTGGACCGACTTGGCACTTTTTTCTCATCTTAATGAGGTTGGAGAACCGCGAAAACTACTGACAAGGGCAACCGCATGTCTCTTAGGTTACGGGTATCGGAAAGACATGAGCGTTTTCGATATCCTTAGTTGCGTCAAGTATGTTCACGAGGTGGATGACTCGAAGACTGCTCTTTGGATCAAGAGAATCGCTCCTATCGTTTCAGAAATTTCAGAGTTCACTGATGGTGACGAAACCCGCCATGCTCGGAGTGAACTGATATCAGTTGTTGCAAAAACGTGCCCTTACTGGCTGCACACGTTCTATGCCTACCACCTCTCGATGGACGAGTGGTACCTCGCGGATGATTGCCTAAAACAACTCATCAGAGTTATCGATTTAGAAAGCCCTGAAGCTGCCGCTCTATGTGGAACTCTTATCGATCCAATCCAATTGAGTTCATTAGAAGAGCGCGCCAATAACGAGCCAGCGGCCAAAGCTCTTTTTGACAAGCAAGTTAAATTTCTTGGGGGTCGCCCTCGTAAAAAGGAGCGCAACTATGAGACGCCGGATTCTCCTCTTAACGATGCTGAGAAGGCTCTGTTGGCACAAGACCCCTGTAGATTTGAAGCCGCAGATTTCACAGGATTAGTTTCATCGATTTCCGGCCATGAATTTCCTTATGAGCATCGGAAAGATCAATTGGTTCGCTGGCTTCGCCATTGGCAGTCTGAAAAGAAGGCTCGGACAGCGCTTAAGTCAATCTGGGATGTCTTTGAAGATCAGAGCAACTCTTCAGAAGCCGACGAAGTGCTGGATGAAGCATTTCAAGTGAGCTTGGCTTCTGAGGGAAAGAAAGCAGCATACAAGTGGCTGGTGCTTGCCCAGGTTTATCGCCATGGATGGGCCAGTTACTGGTCTTCAAGCGAGGAAGTAGAACACCGCCTACGAGTATGTGCAGAAACCTACCCCCAAAAGTGGCTGGAGTTTATCCGCGATAGTTCAGTGCCAAATCCTCGCTATGCCAGTGCAGAGACCGATTTCTCTGTGGGTGCAAAACGGCTTGTTCGCTTTTTGCTGTTCGCTAATCAGACAGATATTGCCTCCTCTATCGTAGACACCTTGATTGATGATCTGGCCTTACAAGTTCAGGACCAGCCAATCCCGGAGCTGAAATGGCTGACTTGACCTCCCATGGATTGAACATTTTTTCGTTTCTGACGCAACGGCTGAGCTGGCCTGTGCCTATGGTCAGGTGGAAAGCTGGGCGGGAAATCCGAGATTTATTGGAGAATGAGTTAACCCGTGACCGAATGACTAGTCAGCTCTTTGAAACGTTGGACGCGTGTAGAACAGAATCTGAAGTTTGCTCAATCTTGAATTTGTTCCTTCTAACGAAAAAGGACGCGCGTCCCGAAAGATCTGCCTTGATAAGTCACATAGGTCATCCTTCAATCTTGGCCGATTACATACTGGAGCGCATGTACGGGTGGGGGAAAGGAATAGGCCGATGGCTTACAGCACACTCAGGACAAGCACCCTTGGGCTTCACCGAAAGTAATTATTTTAAGGAACACAAAACCGCGCATGTGCCGCCAGTGTTTTGGCATCGCTTGAAGGAGCTTGAGGATCAAACTCACCTACCTTTCGTTAGGCAATGGGCGTTTGAATGGGAAACTTTGTGCGAACGTACAGGAACGCGTTTCACAAGATACCCCGATTATTTCGACGATGTAATGGAAAGGCGTTCGGGCATAGTTGGGCAATATCAACAGGGGCAGACTGAAGTTTTGCGTTCCGCGCATATTCGTACTTTTGCACTTGCGGTCAGCAAATGGAACATGCCGCAGGAGCGGGCGATGGATGAGCTCTTTGACCATATCCCCGCGATTTCTGGGCTGTTTGATCTTGAGCCTGTCGAAAAACCTAGTTGGCTTGAAAACTTCCCTCACGACTGCCTGGACGATGGTGTAGATCTAAAAGCAGTTGTGCAGGGGTTTGTAGCGAAGATACGGGGCGCTGATAAACAAGTCCTTTCTTTTACTAGCCCGTTCGAGATTGACGATGCCAACTACGGACATGTTCAGCTTAGCGCATTTCTTGCGACAGATGATTTTGTCCTTAAGGACAAAGATAGCCTGTTTGAGCCTAATGCATTTTGCGACGCTCGGGCGAATTTAACGATTGAGACTGTGTGGCCGAACGAACCAATTGAGGCCTTTAGTTTTAAGGGTAGAACTGGTCGAGCCGTACCAATTTGCCATGGAATACTTCCCGTTCCACACGGACATTGGCTGGGTCACAATTTCAGCACAGGTATTCCCGTTTTGGCGAGCTATTGCTTAGAGGGTACTAAAAATCTACGCGTTCGCAACGGTGCGCTTGAGTTAGTGGTTGACGGCACCCTCACATCTGAAACCTCGATCTGGCACTCTTCTTGGTCACCGCACTATGCACGGGACGGTGGACACACTCGAAACGGTGTGTGCGTGAAGGCATCATCTAATGATCTTAAAGGCGTTTTAGAGGGTCGGCCCCACGACCTCAAACTTGGTTGGTTGTTAAAGGTAAAAGTCTGGAAACGTGACAAAGAGTACGGCGACTATGAGCTGAAAGATCGGCAGGTATTTGTGTTTAATGATGAAATTTGAAAACGAAAGCCAAAAATCTCACGCCGGTTTGTCGTACCCGTGTGCCTGTGATTTGAGTGAGAGTTGACGGTTGTGTCCGCTTCCACGGTTGATGATTTTGGGCTCGCGACTACAGCGAACTTCCGCTTTCCGCCCTTTTAACCGCAAGAACTCCTGCCAAAGATTTAGATGCCAGCGTCATTTAGACCGGACAACTCTGACATCGAAACCATTGTTCAGACCAATCAAAAAGTACTTGTTTCCAATACCTTGCAAACAGCGTCGCAAAATAGCGTAGTCAACAGCTTCAGAGAATTCCGGTGTCGGAGAACGCTTTTGTCCGAATTTCACTCCGAACCACGCAACAGCCAAAATTCTATAACCCTCTAATACAAGGGAAAAATCCGAAAGCGCTGAGCGTTGGAGAAAGTTTGCATCGAGGCAAGTGGCGGAGAGACAGGGATTCGAACCCTGGAGACGGTCTCCCGCCTACACACTTTCCAGGCGTGCGCCTTCGACCACTCGGCCACCTCTCCGTAGGGCGGGTATTTGCCGGAACACTTGCCCCATTGCAAGGAGAAATCGGTAAAAATTCCGGGCAATCCGCGCTTTCTTTCGCGTGCACCGCCGCGCAAGGGACATGGGGTCGCCCGAAGGTAATGCCCCAGCCCCACCCGGCTACCGGCTCAGGAAGACTGCGCAGCGGCGTCCGGCTCTTCCGGTCCTTCCGGGGTCTGGTTCGCTCCAGTCCCTTCTGCCCCGGTCCCGCTTTCCTGCGGCTCGGGGCGCTGGTTCAGCGCCTCGGGGTTACGCAGCCAAACGTCCCGCTGGGCAAAGGGAATCTCGATGCCTTCTTCAACGAACCGGGCAGCGATATGGTGGTTCATCTCCGAGTGCACATTCATCACCCAGTTCACATCGCGCAGGATGGCGCGGATCTCGAAATCGAGACTGTCGGCGCCGAACCCCTTGAACAGAATATTGGGCGCGGGATTTGCCAGAACCATCGGGTGGTCATTGGCGATCTCGCGCAGGATCTCCTCGACCCGGCGCGTATCGGTGCCATAGGCCACGCCCACCGGCACGATCACCCGGCCAATCGTGTTGCCCCGCGTGAAGTTGGTCACCGTTCCGGAAATGAAATCCGAGTTCGGCACGATCACATCCGTGCGGTCAAAGGTCTCGATCCGTGTCGAACGCACCGAGATATCGCGCACATAGCCCATCTGGCCATTGACCTCGATCCAGTCGCCCTTGCCGATGGGACGTTCGATCAACAGGATGATGCCTGAGACGAAATTCGACACGATGTTCTGAAGACCGAAACCGATACCGACGGAAAGCGCACCGGCCACATAGCCAAGCGCGGTGAGGTCGATGCCCGCCGTGGTGATCGCCACCAGCGCCGCGATGGCGATCCCGACATACCCGATCCCCGACAGCACCGCCGTCTGCCCGCCCGCATCCATCTTGGTCTTGGGCAGGATAGAGCTGCGCAGCGCCCCCTGCAGCATCCGGGTCAGCATGTAGCCGATGGTAAAGACCACCGCGAAGGTCAGGAAATCGGTGGGCGAAATCCGGCTGTCCCCAATGGCAAAGCCCTCCTGGAACCTCGCCCAGACCTCGGTCAGGTCGGCCAGACGCGCGCCCCAGATGAGCGCCAGCAGCGGCAGCGCCAGCACCGCCACAAGGAACCCCGCCAGAACCGGCACAAGCCCTGTCTGCTCGGACTCGCTGGCCCCAGTGGCAAGATAGTAAAGGTCGTAAATCAGCCGCTGAATGATCGTGACGACACCGGCAAGGAACAACGTCCCAACCGCCGGGTAGACCAGCGCATTCGCCGCTGCGCCGTAGCCGATGGCCGCCATGATCGGCGCGACGACGCCGACCGCCATGGCCATGCGCCCCAGCGCCCAGATCACCCGGTCGAGGAACCCGATCTCATCTCCCTCCTCCGTTCTGCCGCTGGGCAGGATATGGGCAAGCACCTGCCCAAGCCGGAAGATCGCGATCGAGGTCAGAACGAGGATCGGGAAATCGAGAAGGTAACGCGTATTATCCGTGTATTCCCCGACATCACTGATCGTGCTGATGAAATCATGCGCCGCCAGCATCACGCCCAAAACGACGCTCAGAAACCGGGCCTGCTTGCGGTCTGACGGTTCCAGCTTGACCGTGGCCGTCGCATCCGAGCGCGAAAACACCTGTTCCGCCATCCACCACATCAGCAGGATCAGGGTAATCCACGCCGGTATCTGCTGGACCACGGGCTCGGTGATCGGCGCGAGAAGCCCCATGTTGTTGATCGCGGTGGTCACCATCGCCACGCCAAGCATCGGCAGAATGATCTGCCCAAGCGAGGTCAGGAAACTGAACACCCCTGCCCCACGGCGCGATTCCAGCCGCAGGTGGTTCGACAGACGGGTCGCCCAGGACCGTCCGCGCGCGGTTAGCACAAGGCCCAGCACCAGCACCAGCAGGGATACCGGCAGATCGCCCCAGAACTTGCGCCTGAAATCTTCCGAACGCCAGTTGTCGATGGAATCCTCGGCCAGTGACTGAACATTGCTGCCGAATGCACCGGCCACCACGCCCCAGCGGGCCGGGTTCAGCGGACTTGGCCCAAGCTGCAACAACTGGTCCGCGCGCCTTTCGCGGATGATATTGTCGATCTCGCCGATCAGCCCGTTGGCAAGGCTATAGGCCTCTTCCGCATTCAAGACCGGCGCTTTGAGTTGCGCCATCTGATCGTTGAGTTGCTCGCGCCGCGTCGCCACTTCACCGGGCTCCGGCGCGTCGCCCTTCTCGACATCGGGGGGCGGGCCAAGCGCATTAATCTGGCTTTGCAAGGTGCTGATACGAGAGGAATTTATCCCCTCGGCAGCCAGAAATTTCTCGCGCCAATCGGCAAGCTGCGACCGCAGGGTCTCCAGCGTTTCATCCGAAGCCTGGTCAGCCTGAATCAGGTTTTCCGCCCGGTCGGCCAGAACCTGCCAGGCATCGTAATCGGGGGCCTGCTGCGCCTGAACCGCGCCGCCAAAACCTAGGACAAGCAGACACAGGAAACCGGTGACGGCGGAAAGCAGGCGATAATGCATGTGATCAGGTCTCAGCTATCCACAAAGACGCCGGGGATCGACGCAGGCGCACGATCCATCCACGACGGCACCGGCAGTCCTTTTTCGGTCAGGAACTCTGGGTTGAACAGTTTCGACTGATAGCGCGTCCCATAATCGCACAGGATCGTCACTATGGTCTTGCCCGGCCCCAGATCCTTGGCCATGCGCACCGCGCCCGCGATGTTGATGCCGCTCGATCCGCCGACGCAAAGCCCTTCCTCGGACAGCAGGTCAAAGACGTATGGCAGCGCCTCTTCATCCGGGATCTGGTAAAGCATGTCGGGCCGGAACCCTTCGAGGTTGGCGGTGATCCGCCCCTGCCCGATGCCTTCGGTGATCGAATTGCCCTCGGGCTTGGCCTCGCCCTCCTTATACAGGCTGTAGACGCCCGACCCCATCGGATCGGCCAGACCGATCTTGACGCCCTTGGGCTGCAGGGCCATGCCGACCCCGGCCAGCGTACCGCCCGACCCGACCGAGCAGATGAACCCGTCGACCTTGCCGTCGGTCTGCTCCCAGATCTCGGGACCGGTGCCTTCGACATGTGCCTGCCGGTTTGCGGTATTGTCGAACTGATTGGCCCAAATCGCGCCTTTTGGTTCGGATTGTGCAAGCCTTTCGGCCAGTCGCTGTGAGTAACGCACGTAGTTATTTGGATTTTTGTAAGGCGCTGCAGGCACCTGAACCAGCTCGGCACCGGCCAGACGCAGCATATCCTTCTTTTCCTCGGACTGGGTTTCCGGGATCACGATGACCGTCTTGAACCCCATCGAGGCGCCGACCAGCGCCAGCCCGATCCCGGTGTTCCCGGCCGTGCCTTCGACGATAGTGCCACCCGGCTGCAACTCCCCGCGTGCCATCGCGTCACGAATGATGAACAGCGCGGCGCGGTCTTTGACCGATTGACCGGGGTTCAGGAACTCGGCTTTGCCGAATATCTCGCACCCGGTTTCCTCGCTCGCCTTCCGCAGGCGGATCAGGGGTGTGTTTCCTACGGCTTCTGCCAGATCACGTGAGATACGCATGGCGTTCCTTTCCTATCTTCAGCAAAGGTGTAGCCCTGCTGACGCCCGATCTCAAGCGATCAACGCGCGCCAGCGGCTTTGCCCCGCGAACGGTTTATCGCGAAACCGCGCTCTGCAAGGTATTCCCGTTCCGCCTTGCTGACAGTCACAAAACTGTCAGCCCCGGATGCCGGTCAATCCCGCGATGCTTTTCCTAAATGCCCGCCTCGGCCCGCAACCTGTCACGGTGGCGCGACAGCCAGAGCGAGGTCGTGACCAGCGGCATGTCCCGATGCCGTTCCGCATCGATATCCGCGATCAGCTCGTCAAAGCTCACCAACCGGCTCACAAGGTCTTCGCCCTCGCTTTCCAGACCGCCCCCGCCTTCGGGGCGATCCTCGAGGTCGCAGATTCCGATGAACAGGTTAAGAAACTCCCCGGAAGACCCTGTAGAAGAATAACATTTTCCCGCCGCGTGCAACTGACGAACCGTCAGCCCGGCCTCTTCGTGCGCCTCGCGCCGCGCGGCCTCTTCAGCGGTTTCGCCCGGGTCGACCAGACCGGCAACCGGCTCCCAGATCCACGGGTCCGGATCGCCCAGCATAAAGACCGGCGCGCGGAACTGCTGCACCAGCAGCACTCGGTCGCGCAGCGGATCATAGGGCAGCACGACAGCCGCCTCGCCCACCATCAGCGCGCCACGGTTAAGCACATCGCTCATGCTCCCGTCATGGCGACGAAACTGCAGGTCCATCTCTTCCATCGTGAAGAAGTTCATATAGGGCCGGTGATGCGCATGCACCTTCACGTCCTGCGCCAGATCCCAGTCGGTGCTGGCGGGACGTCGCCGGGCGACCATCCGCGCATGGGCCCGGATCGAGATCGGCGTGAACCGTTTTACCATCTCCTCGGCGCTTATCCGGCCATACCAAGCCATGATCTCTACCGCGGCGATCATCTGCAGTTCGGCCCATTTCTCTTGCCAGTCCGCAAGCAGCCATGGCGCGCCCGGCTCCCAGCGGTCGGTAGCCGCAAAGAACACCAGAGCCCGATCCCCGCCGACAAGCTGCACAGGCTCAAGGTCGTAATCGAACGCCCCCTCATAGAACCGCAGCCGCGCCACGTCCTCATCGCTCAACCCACGGGCCAGCAGCCCCTCGGCCCGCGCGCCCGGACGAGCGACGATAATCGGAAAGGCTTCACCCGCCGCCCAAAAGGCCGCGTGATCCTCAAGCACGGCGGGCGCGGTCTTGACGGCATGGCCAAGAACGCGCTCAAGCAGCGGCAGATGGCACAGCGTGCCATAGAAAAACAGGTCTGACATGAAAACTCTCCCGCTGGATCAGCGCCACTGACGCCAGGCATATTCGGTCGCCAGCCCGGCCAGTATGCCGCCGGCGATCAGCGTCATCACGATATGGGTCACAAAGATCGTGATGGCATAATCCAGCCCGATCTGAAAGATCGCCGCCACTGCTTCAAGCGGGCCGTCATAGCGGTTGCGCATCGCCCGGCGCATCATTTCATAGCCGCCCTGGATGAAAAGCGCCCAAAAGACCATGACAACCATGCCGGTCAGCCCGTTGTTCACCGCGTTGGTCATTCCGCGCCCGGCCCGGTCGCCCATGACCACCCAACCGATCGCCAGACCGATCGCGACATTCACGTAAGTGAACCAGCCGAAATCCATGCCCTCCGTCATCAGCGGCATGATCTGTCCGGACACGATAAAGGCTAGGAACGCAAGGCTGAGCGCAGCAACTAGTCGTGAGGCGTCGGGCATATAACTTCCGGCAATTTGGCTACGAAGGCCGCGACACCGTAATCTGGGTGACGTCGACGCCCTTACTGTCAAAGGCCGACGCGCATGAAGTCAAATAGAAATTCCACATGCGTCTGAACCTGTTGTCAAAACCCATCTCTGCGATCTGGTCCCACTTTTCATTGAAGGTCTCATGCCAGCGCCGAAGGGTGATGTCATAGCTCTTGCCGAACTCGATAGAACGTTCCACCGCGAGCCCGGCCTGTTCGACCTGCGCCCGCAGCACCGCCGGGCTGGGCAGCATGCCGCCCGGGAAGATGTATTTCTGAATGAAATCAACGCCGCGCTTGTAAACTTCCCAGCGCTGGTCCGACACGGTGATGATCTGAAGTGTCGCCGTCTTACCCGGTTTCAGACGTTCGCGCAGGGTTTCGAAATAGACCGGCCAGTATTTTTCGCCCACCGCTTCGAACATCTCGATACTGGCGATCCCGTCATAACTGCCGGTTTCATCGCGGTAATCCTGCAGCTTAAAGCTCACGAGATCGGATAGTCCAGCCTTTTCAATACGTTGACGCGCATAATTGAACTGTTCCTTGCTGATCGTCAGTCCCGTCACACGCAGGCCCCGTTCCCGCGCGGCATATTCCGCGAAACCGCCCCAGCCGCAGCCGATCTCAAGAATATGATCGCCCGGTCGCGCGCCCATCTGATCGACGAGAGAGGCGTACTTCGCAGTCTGCGCGCTCTCGGTTCTTTCCTGACCATTCAAAAACAATCCACTTGAATAAGTCATCGTATCATCAAGCCATAGCTTGTAAAATTCGTTACCCAGATCGTAATGGTACGAAATATTACGACGCGCCTGCGCCTTGTGATTGCGCTGTAGCCAGAACCGTAGCTGTTCGTAAAACCGCACCAAGCCCATGCCGGGAAACCCGTCGTATAGCGCCTCGTTCCCGGAGCTGACGAGATCCATGAAAGCCTGCAGATCCGGCGTGCTCCACCATTCCTCCAGATAGGATTCCGAAAAGCCCAGATCGCCCTCACGGATCAGCCGCGCGAAGACGTCGTTGTTATGGATGTGCAATTCCGCTACTGGACCGGGCTGCTTGCCCTCGGCACGGAAATGGCGACCGTCGGGCAGGATGATGTCCATCCGTCCGCGTTGCAGCGCGTTCAGCATCTCCATCACCTGAGGGAAATAGCGCGGCAGGTTTTTCTGCCCCTTGGTATCGGTCAGGATCATCGGTCGTTTCCCATCGAGTTTAATAAAATCTTAAGATGCGTTTCGCATTTGTGGCAAGAGATGACGGTCATCCGCGTCAGAAATCCGGGTTTTCATAGGCATCCAGCGCGGCCTGCCGGCCCTCTTGAACACCGACCACCGGCTCTGGATAATGATCCCCGGCTTGCATCGACCAGTGCCGGGGGATCGCGTCAAAGTAGGACAGCGCGGTTTCCGGGGGCTTGTCCTGCCCCTCGGCGATCCAGGCCTTGGCGTAAACCCCGTCGGGGTCGAACTTTTCCAGCTGCGTCACCGGGTTGAAGATGCGGAAATAGGGCGAGGCATCCGGCCCGGACCCCGCCGCCCATTGCCACCCCATCGAGTTATTCGCCGGATCCCAGTCGATCAGGCAGTCCTCGAACCATTTCTGCCCGATCCGCCAGTGACACATCAGGTTCTTGGTCAGGTAGCTCGCCACGATCATCCGCGACCGGTTGTGCATACGCCCCGTCACGTACAGCTCGCGCATGCCAGCATCGACAAAAGGCACGCCGGTGCGCCCCTGTTTCCACGCCTTGACCTCGGCCAGACGCTCATCTTCCTGCCATGGGAAGCTGTCCCATTTCTCGCGCCAGTTATCTGTCAGGATCCGCGGCGTGTGATGCATCAGGTGATAGGCGAACTCACGCCAGACCAACTCCTTCTGAAAGGTCTCGGCCCCGGCCTTGCCATCCTCGCGGGCCCGTTCTGCCGCCGCCCAGCAGCGGTGCGGGCTGATCTCGCCCAGCGACAGGTTCTCTGACAGGCCCGACGTCCCGTCTTCGCCCGGCAGATCGCGCCGTTTCGCATAATCCGCGACCCCGTCGCGCATAAAGCTGGCCAGCCGCGCAATCGCCGACTTTTCGCCCAACTGCACGTAGGGGCGCACGACATCGGCCCCGCGATCCATCGCCGCGCCAAGGGTCCAGCCCTCCAGATCGTCACTGTCAGGCCACTTGCCCGGCGCTGGAATATCCGCCGGTGTCGAAAGCGGCGCATCCACGTCGCGCCCCTTCACCGCGTTCCAATAGGGCGTATAGACCTTGTAAAAGCTGCCCTCGCCGGTTTCGACCGTCCAGGGTTCGAACATCAGGTGCCCGCCAAAGGACTTTGCCTCGATCCCGTCGGACTTGAGATCGGATTTTACCTCGGAATCCCGCTCAACCGCCCCCGGATCGTAAAGCCGTGACCAATAGACAGCGCCAGCGCCGGTTTCCTCGATCAGCGCCTGCAACTGGGTCAGCGCCCGGCCCCGGCGCAGGATCAGGCGCGAGCCTTTGTCAGCCAGCGCCTTGCCGAAACATTCAAGCCCCAGCCCAAGCCGCCATTTCGGCGCGGCGCCAAGCGCCTCGGCCTGATCGTCCAGAATAAACACAGGGATCACCGGGCGCCCGCTTTCGCAGGCCGCATGCAGCGCCGGATGATCCGACAGACGCAGATCGCGCCGGAACCACAACAGTATCGGAGTATTTTCGCCCGTCATTCACCACTTCCCATTTTAACGGGATACGTAGTCCGCCGGGGCTTGGATCAAAGTAAATCGTCCAAGGCGTTCAAGAGTTTATCCATTTCACCTTGGGTTGTGTAATGGGTAAAGCTCAGCCGCAGAACGCCGGTTTCGGGGGTGACCCCCATGCCTTCGAGCACCCGATGCGCGTAGAAATCGCTCGCGCCCGCGATGATGCCCCGCTCGGCCAGTGCCTTGGCCACCTTGACCGGGTCTTGCGTCAGCGCCAGCGCCACGGTCGGCGCGCGCCCCTCGGCCCGGTCCGGCCCCAACAGGCGCACCGCATTGCGCGATTTCACCGCGTCGAGCAGCGGTTGCAGCAGCGTCGTTTCCTGCCCGCGCATCAGATCATGCACGAACTGTCCCCGCTCCACCGCGTCACTACCGGTAAACCCGTGATGCGTGCCCAGCAGATCGATGTAGTCCGCCATCCCTGCGCAGGCAGCGATCTGGGCATGATCGGGACCTGCCGGTGTGAATTTCTTGTAGATCGAGTCACCGTTGAAATAATGCCCTTGGTTCGGCAACAGCTCGGCCAGCGCCCGGCGCACCACCATCAACCCCTGATGCGGGCCATAGGTTTTATAGGCCGAAAACAGGTAGATATCCGGCCCCAGCGAGTTCAGATCTGGAAACCCGTGCGGCGCGTAGGAGACGCCATCGACACAGACAAAGGCCCCCGCCGCATGAGCCATCGCAGTGATCTCGGTCACCGGATTGATATGGGCCACAACGTTCGAGCAATGCGGGAAACAGACCAGACGAACCTTTTCGTCGAGCAGATCCTCAAGGTCTTCGGGGTTCAGCAACCCGCTGTCCGGATCGACCCGCCATTCGCGGATCTCGATCCCCTCCTCCGCCAGACGCCGCCAAGGTCCCGAATTGGCCTCGTGATCCTGATTGGTAACAATGATCGCCTCGCCCGGGCTCAGCCACGGACGAAAGGCCTGCGCCAGCACATAGGTGTTCTGCGTGGTCGACGGCCCGAAACTCAGCTCGTCCTTCTCAACCCCCAAAAGCGCAGCCATCCGGGCGCGCGCCTCGTCCATTTCTTCGCCGCCAAGGCGGCTGGGGTCAGCATCGCCATAGGGCTGCATCTTTCGCTCGGTATAGAACCGCGTGAGGCGCTCGATCACCGGCGCGCAGGCATAAGACCCGCCCGCGTTCTCGAAATGCGCGAAAGCAGCAAGCTCGGGCTTGGAAAAGGCCGGAAACAGAGAGCGAACATAGTCGGAATCGAGTTTCATGCCGTTAGGAAAATACGAGTTTACCAAGGAAGGCAAGCATTTAGGCGCAAGCGCCTCTCGATTGCAGATCGGCGGGCGTCCCGCCCCTAACGTCCGCCCAGACGCACGTTCAGACGCGGTTTGCCACTGGGCGAGATACCGACTCCGACCGGTCCGCCGCCGGGGCGCACGGTCGCACCGACGCCCTTGGGTCCCACGGTGATCGATCCGTCCTGATTGGCGGTGCGCACCTTTGGTCCGCCGCCACCGACGGTCACCGAACTATGGGCGCCCTTCTTCTTTTTCTTCTTCTTGTTATTGCCTTGCTTGCCCCGGTCTTGCGCTCCGGCATCGGCAACCAAGACCGCCGCGCCCTCTCCCGGCATGGCAGAAGAAGAAGCCATGCCGGGATCGGCGGAGTTAACAATCGCTACAGCTATGCTGCAAAGAAAAATCAGACTCGGAACTGGGGCACGGGCCAAGCCGCTAGGGGGATAGGGGGGACTGATCGGCATGGCGTAACTCCGAAATAGATATTTCAGTTACTGCAACAGCGTGACAATCGTTACACTCAACTTATGATTGAAAACGACCAGTCAGATCAACCCTTAAAGAACAATTAAAAACGGTTGCGGCAAGATTTTTGCCGCAACCGCATAATGCCTACGCAAATTTCAGCTTACCGGGGTTCGCTGGCAAGCCCTTTGTAGATCGCCCAGCACATCAAAAGCAGAACGACCGTGAACGGCAGCCCTGTCGAGATGACCATGGACTGAAGCGAGCTCAGACCGCCCGCCGACAACAGCAGCACGATGGCCACGGCGCCTTCGAAAATGCACCAGAACACACGCTGCGGCACCGGCGCGTCGACCTTGCCGCCCGCCGTGATCGTGTCGATCACCAGCGAACCGGAGTCGGACGAGGTCACGAAGAACACGATGACCAGCACGATCCCGATCAGCGAAGTGATTCCCGCCAGCGGCAACTGGTCCAGCATCTTGAAGAGCTGACGCGGCAGTTCGGCATCCTGCGCGGCGGTATAGCCATCCTGCACGACCTGCTGGATCGCAACGCCGCCAAAGACCGACATCCACAGCACGCAGACAAGGCTCGGAATCAGCAGCACACAGATCACGAATTCACGCACCGAACGGCCCCGGCTGACGCGGGCGATGAACATGCCGACAAAGGGTGACCAGCTGATCCACCACGCCCAGTAGAACGCGGTCCAGCCCTGCATAAAGTTCACGTCCTCACGTCCCACGGGGTTCGACAGCGCCGGCAGGTATTCCACATAGGCCAGCAGGTAATCGCCAAACCCGGTCAGGATCGCGACCGTCGGTCCGGTGAACAGAACAAAGAGCAACAGCAGGAAGGCCAGACCCATGTTGATCTCCGAGAGCACCTTTACCCCGCCATCAAGGCCGCGCAGCACCGAGATCAGCGCAATCGCGGTGATGCCGGAAATCAGGACCACTTCGACCGTGTTGTTGATCGGAATACCGAACAGCTCGTTCAGACCGGCA
Organism: Heliomarina baculiformis; assembly: GCF_019966545.1. Classification (GTDB taxonomy): domain Bacteria; phylum Pseudomonadota; class Alphaproteobacteria; order Rhodobacterales; family Rhodobacteraceae; genus Heliomarina; species Heliomarina baculiformis. Next base: position 23,631 of record NZ_JAIMIC010000001.1, read on the forward strand.
TTGGCCTGCGTCGCCCCAAAACCAAGCGAGGTCGCAAGACCGAACAGCGTGGCGAAGACCGCCAGCGTGTCGATGGCGTGGCCCCACCAGCCCCAGACCCGGTCGCCGAGGATAGGGTAGAATGCCGAACGGATCGTGAGCGGAAGACCCTTGTTGTAGGAAAACAAGGCCAGCGCCAGCGCAACGATGGCATAGATCGCCCAGGGGTGCAGACCCCAGTGAAAGATCGTCGCCGCCATGCCCAGACGCACAGCCGCCGCCTCGTCACCGGCTGCCGCACCCAGCGGTGCCCAGTCGGTACGCGCGCCGCCTTCGGCCGCCGTGCCCCCCATCGAGGACGAGAAGTGGCTCATCGGTTCGGACACGCCGTAGAACATCAGGCCGATGCCCATGCCCGCCGCAAACAGCATCGCGAACCAGCCGATATAGGTGTAATCGGGCTTGGCATCGACGCCACCCAGCCGGACCGACCCAAGCGGGGTAACGATCAGGAACAGGCAGAACAGCACAAAGATGTTCGCCGCGCCAAGGAAGAACCAGTCAAAGCCCTTGGTCACCGCGCCAAACAGCCAGCTGAATGCCTCGCCCGCCTGCTCCGGCAGGGCCAGCGTGTAAAAGACAAAGGCCACGATGGCGATGCCCGAGACGAGGAATACGGGGTTGTGAATGTCAAAACCGAACGGCCCTAGCTGGCCGTCGATATTATCCTGTCCGATCTCATAGTCGGTTTCGATCACGTCAGAGGCACCGCTTGGCTCCGGTATGCCCTGATCGCCAGAAGTGTCGGTCATATGCGATCTCCTTGTTGATTGATGCCGCGCCTCGTGGGGCGGCTATTGTCGTTTCATCCGGTCCGCGCAGGAATTGCACGGCTGATGGCACTGGTCAGTCGCGAACGACCATGACAGAAGCTGCGGCATGGGCCGCGATCTTACCGCCGTTTGACGGCCAGATGTATTCCTTAATGCCGGGCACATGGCTGGCCATGACAACCAGATCGGCGTCGGTTTCCTTAACCGCCTTGAGCAGAATCGCATCCAGATCGATCGCCGGGTCGTTGACCACGACCGCCCGCGCGGAGGCATTGACGGAATTGCTCGCGCCGAAATCGGCCGCAAAGGCATCAAGCTTCGTACGATATTCTTCCGGGGTATGCGCGACCGAGCCCGGCGTATCCGCCGTCACCCCGACCATGATCACCTCGGCCCCGTAATGTTTTGCCAGATCGGCGCTGCATTGCAGCCCTTTCACCAGCTTTTCCTTATGTGCCAGGTCTACCGGCACCATGATTTTGGAAAACACGTCTGTCCCTCCTAACCCGCAGCGAGTCGGCCATTCTGGACGACAGGCTGTTTGTCAGCCCGGCGCTAGCGGTATTGGTGTTGTTCGGGTCCGAACGGCGTATCCGTTCGATCACCACCCATGCGACACAATAGCCCAATAAATAGACAAATTGCAAACAACTGCGGCCATTTAACTGCCATGCGCGACACGCATGCCAGAGGGTACCTGAGAGGTCAGCACCCGATTTGCCCGGAGCCAATGGCTCGAAATGCAAACGACGCGCCCCAGACAGAGGCGCGTCGTTCTAAGACTCTCGACTTTGGGTCAGGATCAGGCGTTGACGTCCACGACGACGCGCCCCTTGACCTTGCCGGCAAGAATGTCGCTGCCCAGCTCGGGCAGATCGGACAGGGTCGCGGGCTGGATCATCGCCTCGAGCTTGTCCATCGGCAGGTCCGACGCAATCCGCGACCAGGCCCGCAGCCGGTTGTCATAGGGCTGCATCACGCTGTCGATCCCAAGAAGGTTCACGCCGCGCAACAGGAACGGCACGACCGTCGCAGGCAGCGCTGCGCCACCGGCCAGACCCACCGCCGAAACCGACGCGCCGTATTTCATCTGGCCAAGCACCCGGGCCAGCATCGCACCGCCCACCGCATCGACGCAGCCGGACCATATCTCGCTCTCCAGCGGGCGCTTGACGGTCTCGTTTATGTCCTCGCGCGCCACGATCTGCGTCGCGCCCAGCGATTTCAGGTAATCCGCGGTCTCGGGCCGCCCGGTCACACCGGCCACCTCGTAGCCGAGATTGCCAAGGATCGCCGTCGCGACCGACCCGACACCGCCCGCCGCGCCGGTGACCAGCACCGGACCATGGCCTGGTTCCAGCCCGTGATCTTCCAGAGCCATGACCGCCAGCATCGCGGTGAAACCGGCGGTGCCGACCGCCATCGCCTGTTTCGTATCCAGCCCCTCGGGCAGCGGCACCAGCCAGTCGGCCTTGACCCGCGCCTTTTGCGCATAGCCGCCCCAGTGGGCCTCGCCCACGCGCCAGCCGGTCAGCACTACCTTGTCGCCGGGCTTGTAGCGGTCATCGTCCGAGGCTTCGACCGTGCCCGCGAAATCAATGCCCGGCACATGCGGATAGCGCCGTACCAAACCGCCGCCCGGCCCAATGCACAGCCCATCCTTGTAATTGACGGTGGAATATTCGACCGCGACGGTCACCTCGCCATCAGGCAGATCCTCCAGCGAGATCTGGCTTACCCCGGCACTGGTCTTGCCGGTTTCGTCGTCCTTTTCCACCACGAGCGCATTGAACATCTCTAACTCCTGCTTGCTGGATTCACCGGCCAAAGCGCCTTTTCGCGCCCTCGCCCCCTCGATCAACTCAAACTGCTAACAGCCCGCCGACCCCTCTGCAATCCGTTCACAAGACTTCCGGCATCATGAAGAGGTCGGTCACCGGCGCTTCCGATCCGGTCGCCGTCAGCATCGCATGAACCTGACCGCGGTGATGGGTCTGGTGGTTGAAGAAATGCGGCACCAAAATCGACATGGGCTGGGTATTCTCCCTGCCCGTCAGCCCCGAGAACCACGTCAGATCGCCCGCCAGATCGACATTGTGCAGATGCGCCGCCCAAAGCGAGATGCGCCCGTCCAGCTGGAACCGTTCGGCACTCCACGCCGCGAGCGTCGGAAACTGCCCGAGCGCCTCCTTCGCCGTGTAGTCGGGTTTCTCGCCGCCGTCGAAACGCGACATCCAGATCTTGTCGGCCCAGCACAGGTGGTTCAGCGTCCCAAGGATCGAGCCGAAAAAGGCCTTACGGTTGCGCGTAAGTTCCTTGAAATCGAGCGCCCCCAGCAGGGTTTCGAGCTGCCTGTTCTGCCAGCGATTGTAACGCGCGAAAGTCACGCAATACCGGGTATCGATCATCCCTGGTATCCTCCGTCGAACCGGATGAAATATCGCGAAAAATATTGTCAGCTTTGGAAAACGCTTACAAATAAAAACGTTAACCGGAGTGTGTTATGCTGCCTTGCAGAATATGTAACACCTGCATGACAATCACACCTTGTCTTACGGTGTGATCGGCTTAAACAAAATTGCATGATCGAAACTCTGAACATCATCGCGGCGATGCTGACCATCGGATTTGGCCTCTTCGGCCTGATATCGCCCAATTACACCGCGTCGGTGCTTGATCTGACCCCGCGCGGCAGCACCATGGGCTATTCCGAGCTTCGCGCCTCGACCGGCGGCCTGTTTGTCGTGGCGGGGATCGCCGCGCTCTGGCTCTCTGCGCCGATCGCCTACGCGATGCTGGGTTTCGTCTATGCCGGGGCGGCGCTCGGGCGGCTTGTGTCGCTGCTTTTCGATCATCCGCCGGTGAAAAAGGTCATGGCCTATGGCGGGATCGAGGCGGCGCTTGCGCTATGGCTGATCTGGGCCAATCTCAGCTTTTAGGCCGATGCTGCGCTGCGGCGGTGTACAGGGGGTGCACAGATGCTGTACGGCCCGTGCATCGCGTACACCCCGTTATTTTAATCATTTTTCCCACCGCGCGTTGCCCCCGACACAGATTGACGATTGAAACCGCGCGGCCCCCGTCCTATATGAGATCTGTCCTTCGGGACTATGGACATAAACGCGCTCGTAATAAGCGGATCGGACCCGGGGGCGGTACCCGGCGGCTCCACCAAACATCCTTCATTTGGGGATCATGGGGCCGAAACAGGATCGACGAACGTCTAAAGGGGTTAGCTTTGTCCCGGCTGTCTGCCACCGTTATCGGCGAAACAAGTACAATTGCAAATGACAATCGTGCTCCGGTCGCCGTTGCTGCGTAAGCAGTAACAAGACCGAAACTTAAGCCCTTGCGCCTAGCAGCGTAAGGCGGGGTTCGCAGGCGCCTGGCAACAGAAGCCTGCACTTCCCTTTCCACTCGGTAACCTGCTGTTTCTGAATACTTTTCATTTTACAGTTTTCCATGGTTTTACAATTTCGGCAGATTGGCGTTCACGAATTGCCCTCAAGACGGCTTGACCGCCTGCTTTTCGATCCGCGTGTCGGCAATACCTTTCGACCATAGGCACAGACATTCCGACCATGTCCGAGATCTGCCCATGGCTGTAGCTTTCCTGACGCAGCCTGATGACAGCGTTCGCGCGCAGTCCATGCCAAACAGCGCCGGAGAGCACTTCGTTCTGTTCTCGCACCCGATTGAAAACCTTCCACAGTCCATTGGTCGTAAAGGGTTTTCCAGCGTTTCGACCGTTCTCCTGTAGCAAGTACGGCCCCGGGCGTTTATCCCAAGTTTCCATTTCCGATTGCAGCTCAGAGAAGATTGGGCACCACGGCCGAGCGCCACTTTTCTTTTGGCGCAAGCTGAAGCCGCCATCATCGATGCTGTGCGGCCCCAATCTGATTATGTCGCTTTCGCGTTGCCCAGTGAATCGAGCCAAGTAGAAGGCTCGGCGCAACATCCCGGTGAAATGCGCCTCTGCCCATTCCAGTTGCTCTTGGGTCCAAGGCTTGTGCCCCTCGCCCTTCTGATAATGTTGCACGCCCCGCGTTGGATCACGATCCAGTAATTCGCGCGGCCCGGACGCCCACTTGCACATAGCCTTGAGCGCATCGAGTGTATTGTTAGCTGCGCCTGGCCGTTCAATCCCGATTTTCTCAATGAGCGCCTGAACATGCTTAGGACGCAGATTATTAATGGGTAGATCGCCCCAAGATTGCTCCACAACGCCAAGATAGCGGCGATACTGATCTTGAGTTCCAGCCGACAACTTGCGCGGCAGACCCGGCCAAGCAGCGATGTAGGCCGCTATTACTGCGCCGACTGTGTCCGCGACCACAACTCCGGAAAGACCTTGAGCTTGTCGGACAGCTACCCAGAATTCTGGTTTCGTCGGATCATTGGGCAAGGAAATTCGGTCGCCTTCGTGGGCCGTCCCCCTACCCTCTTGATAATAAAAATACTCTCGGCCGCGCGATGTAACGCGGTGAACGTGCCGAGGAAGTGAGACTTTAGCGGCCATCATTCAACGCCGACAGAAAAGGGTCGACCTCCTGATCGGATTGCGGCTTGAGAGATGCATCGACTAGCGCCCAGCACCAGCGAACAGAGCCGCCCCGCTTGATTGGTTTCGGCAGAATGCCGCGCTTGACCCAATCATCGACAGTGCTTTCGCTGATATCGAGTTCCGCCGCCAAAGTAGCCTTCGACGGATAGCTCGGTGGACGGTCACCCTTTATCTCTCGGAGTTGCGCCATTACTCGGCCTTCATTTCCCGCATAGCTTCGAGTGCATCGAGACCGAGCTTTGATAGGAACGGATAAAAGAGCATTTCCAGATCGACGGCATCCAGCGACGTGCGAATGCTTTCCAACGGCTCTTTTCCGGAAAAGTGCCTTACCTGACATGCCATCGGATTTTCTCGATTGATCATGAAAAGCGTAAGTCCTTCCCGGAAGAGATGGCCCGCCTTTCTATTGTGTGTCGCACCCATTTCACCGGCGATATCGCCCTGATGAGCAAAATTAATTGCCGCTTCGCACGCATCAGGAACGGTAAGACCTCGCTTGTTCAATTCAACCGCCAATGGCAGTTGCAAAGTCGTTCTTGCGGACAGATTTACCCCACCTCCCCGCCCGACCTTTTCGCGATCTGCTGATGTGAGGACGAGCTCGCCTCGCTTGATCCACTTCGAGACAGTGTCGTGCTTACGTCCGGCGGCAGTTGCTGCCAGAGGCAAACCGAAGTGCATTTCGAAAAAGGCCATAACATCGTCTCCAATCATTTATTCGGAACTTATTCCGATAAAATGATTCCCGTCAAGACGTTTGAGCAATCTAAGTTGCAGAAATCATTGTCCTCATCTCCGCCCAAAGCTCATGTTCCCTTTCGGGAAGCCCCAAAGCGCCCCAACTGCTGAAGGCGATTATCTTGGCGGCAAGGTCGGCCATGTTTGCCGAAGGAACGGCAAGCATTTGACGTTCGATTGCTGCCATTTGCTTAACTGCCATATCGCAGTCTTCCTCAGAAACGCCGTTCGCTTCAATCAGTGCCTGCTCCCACTGACGAAACAGCCGGATTACAGGTGTTGGTGTCTTCGCCGATATCGGGACAGGCAACGACCACGATGCGCCCGTTGCCGGAAGCCCAATGATGAATAGCCGTCGAGTTACGTTTCTATCATCCGAAAGCCGCAAAGGATACCGCCGAACATACGACGTTTTGGGATCATAGATCCAATTTAGATTGATGCGATACTTCCGAGCGATACGGGCAATCCAGAAGTTGATCGGCAAGCCGGTATCGCTCGCCCAAAGGCGTCTTTTGGTCATTGTCAGGTTCTCCTGATTAAGCTACACATTTATTGCAACGCTGCACTATTAGCGCATGTTGCACTAATAGTGCAAGGTTTAAAAATGACTCCCTCTCAATGTCGTGCGGCTCGCGCACTGGTAGCAATGTCACAAGATCGGTTGGCCCAGACTGCTGGCGTGGCAAAACGCACCATTGCTAGCTTTGAGAAAGAAGAGCGACAGCCCTATGATAGAACAATTGCAGCTTTGCGTTCCGCTCTAGAAAGCGCCGGAGTCGAGTTCATCTCTGAAAATGGGAGCGGACCTGGAGTCAGGCTGAAAAATAAGGACATTTAAGGATGACTGTAAAACACCTATCAGTAGATGACGTAATCCGTGTCGCAACTTGTGGAGGCGGGCTTAAACTTAATTGCCAAAGCTTCTTTGTCGGAGACTTAATTCGGATAGCTACCGTCGCTAAATCAAAAAATGCGGTACTGACTCTAGAGAATAGCGCGGCGCTAACTGTCGATGACATGTTAAGATTGGCAACAGCAGGCAGTGGGGTTGTTATATTTGAGTAACATCAAACGAATTGCCCGCTCATCGTTTCTAATCAGCGCGGAAGCGCCCTCTGTTCTATCGAACTAACGGGTACAAATTTCGTAAAAAAAACCGGCTGCAGACACAGGGCTCAAATGAGAGAAAAGGCATGAGCTCATTTTACCCAAACACCGTTTCGGAATGGATAGCCTTGTTCGCGGTACTTGTTCCACTGATCACTTGGTCGGTGTCTGGCGCTTTCAGCGCCTTAACATACCGTCGAGATCAAATCCGACTTAGCTGGCTTCGTCTGTCAGAGCTAACCATCATACTCTACAATAAAAACCATGAGCACGGTGCCTTAGCCCAACTTGCGGCAGTAAGAGAATTGGACAATTTGAAGGTGGGAAGTGCAGACAAAGTAGTGATAGCAGATGCTGCTCTATCTTACTGGGACGGCAAGGCTACTCCTACGCTTGTTTCCGCTTTAAAAGAAGTCAAGTGTCGGCATAGCGTTTCATGTATAAGTCGATTTACAAAAAGGTCCTAGCCATAACCCAATACGCGCCGCGTCTCCGATTGGAGTTTGAGACCGCGCGCTGTCGGGGTTGTTACGGCACTCACCGACTAATCCGAGGTTCTTCCGGGTTGAAGCGCCTAAAAAGCACCCGAGGCGAACTCAGCCTATTCCTTCCAATCCACCATGCGCATTGCCCCGGACAGAGCTTCTGGGGCAATGTCCGCTTCTTTGGCCTCGACCATAGTCTTGACTATTGCGGACAATGCCCTGGCACGGCCGCCAGCGTCGAAGGCTTGCAACGGCCGGATGGTATCGATCTCGATTGTGTTCCCGAGCTTCGCCGTCGCTTCCTCGGCCAGCAATGCTGCAATAGGTTGTAAGGTCCAGATCGCGAGCTGGCGTTGTGCTTCCCTGACCACCGGACCAGTAGAGGCCCGGTTAGCAAGTGAAGGTAGGACGCCATAGGCCATGAGAATTCCCTCGCGGGCCGCTGCCAGCGTCTCGACCGTCATGCTTCTGGACAGATCCGGCGACAGTTGATCCGGCTTCTGGCCGATCTGGGGATTCATACCAGCGGCGGTCGCTTGCGCGACGCCCTCAATGACCAGTGTCGCCCCTCGATTCCCTTTGATTGCCCCCCGTATCGAGGCCATGTCATCGGCCCCAGTATCTGGCACAGGCACGATCTGCGAACCAAGCGGCGCATTCTCGAACGTCTCGCTGAGAGCTGCCTCGACCGCGTGAAGCATGGCGCCGGTAAGGCTCGACCGGCGCAAAGGCGCGGTGCCGATCCACGGTGTCAGGTGATCCGACCCTATCCGCAAATGCAGCACCTCGGCCGACAACGCTGTGACCGTTCGCCCTCCGCCAGCCTCGGGGATGGACAGACGATACGCACGCGGCTTGCCATCGCGGGTTGTCACGTCCCAGTCCGTCGCCGGGACAAGCCCCAGATCGGTGATCAGATACACTGCCTCGCCATTCAAGGCGGCGGCGCGGGCGATCATCGCCATGTTCTGCCGAGTCAGCAGGTCAGTGCCGATCACATCTGCCATTGCAAAGCCGCCTTCCCAATGGCTCACGCAGCTCTGCACCGTCGCGGTCAACTCGGCCACGCCGCGGCGGCCGCTGATGTAGCTATCGCGCGCCGCCATGACTTGGGCGGTGTAACCTTGGCCGCTCGACCTTGCCTCGATCGGGCGCAACTTGTTCATGATCCATCCAAGCATGATCACCTCCACCGAAAAGTTGCAGGACGGCTCGCCACACGTTGAGCTACAGCGCCGAGCGGCTGCCAGCTCCGAGCCTCGATCTGTGCTTCGGGGTATGCGGGCCGCGTGACGGCCGAAAGCTCGTAGAGCAGCGCATCGTGAACCGTTCGGATGAGCGCCATCCCCAAGGAAGGATCTTCTTCCTCGACCGTTTCCGCGTTGGGTGAAACGCGTTCGGGTGGGATTCGGAAACCGGGAGAAAGCCCCAAGATAAGCCCGGCATTCAGCCCAGACAGAAAGTCATTCACATAGTTCGCGCGTTGCAGCTCTACCGTGATGACAGCGGTGAACGCCAAAGCGTCGTCACTGTCCGTCAGATCCAGCGTCCCAGCTTTCCGGGATGCAAGCGGCCGGTCATAGTCGTGACCCACCAGAAAATGAATATCTTCCTCGGGCCGCTCTACGCGATAGCGAAACCCTCTCGGGCCGATCCGTTCCTTCTTGGGACGGCCGCGTCGGCCGCCATCGGTCAGCACTGCCGGTTGCCCGTATGGGAAACGGCCGGAGATGGTGACGTTGCCGCCACCATCCTTTCGCAGCTCAAGGCCGCCAGAGTGAGCGCCCCAGAGCATCAGCCCAGTTCCAGACCGGTCAGCAGTTCAAGTTGGGCGGGGCGCGCAACTGTCACGTCCATCGTCGCCAGAGCCGTGATGCGAAGGCCACCGGATTGCGCATCGCTGTACGGGTCTCGGATCATGTCGATTGCGCCCCAGTTGCCGACATAGATCGGTGCCACGCCGCCGGCCGAAGTCGTCAGCAGAGCAGAACAAGCCAGCGGATCGCCAACCGGCTCTGCCAAAGCGTTGTTCGTCATGGCTATGTTCGACGCCGGGATGTTCTTTACAAGGCGATCCCATTCCGAAAACGCCGTGCCGGACAGGACATTGTCGTCCAAGAAGTCCCACATCTCGGGCCGCATAAGCAACTTGATCATGTCGGACGACGCGGCTGCGTTCGAGGTCATGAACCGGACCACACCTGACCGGATGACTGCCCACCGAGCCAGATCATCTACGGCCGTTGCGGTAATGCCGTAAGTCGCCGCACCAGTGATAACGCCAAGCGGTTGACCGTTGGCACCGGTGCCGAGGAACACGGCCTGATCCATGGCCATACCCATGGCCCCGCTCATGTCGCGCCGAACGGCTTGTTCGAGCGCTGCACCGGACTGCTTCAGCGTCTTGCGCGTGATCCGCATCTGAATGCCGAGATTGTGGTCCGGCGACATGGCGCGATCCGTGGTCGCATAGGTGGTTGGCCCTGCCACGTTTGCGGTCTCGCCATCGGCCCAGCCTGCCGTGACAGCCGAGGTGGTCACCGGCCATTCAACTGCCCCTGTATCGATGCTGATCATCTGCGCGCCCATCCGAGAGGCTACGCTGTCCGGAAACAGCCGGTCGATGATCGGTCGGGTTTGGATTGGGTTCGGGGTTCCGGCCGCGACCGTTTCCCCGGCCCGCACTTCAAGCGCCTGCCACGGCACCGGAATGCCCCGGAAACCGCCTGCGCTGCGCAGCTCGGTGACGATTTCGGCCGTTTGTCCGTCGAGTTGGCGGCCTTCATCGAGGGCCAGCGCGACCTGGCGCATCTCGAAACCGGCCATAAGATCAGCCCATTCCTGAGACGAGCGGGTCTCCAGCTCGTTTCCGGCGTCTCGCCGCTCGGTATCTTCTGCGATCAAGGCCGCGCGATACCGGGTTTCATTCGAGCGATACTCAAAATCGAGCTGCTCCATATTGCGCAGTTCTTCCTCGGACGGGTTTTCCTTTCCCGCCAGCTCGGCAAGGTTCTGGCGGATTTCGCTTTGCCGCCGTGCGATCTTCACTGAATCCAGCATGTGTTACTCCGTTACTGGTGTTGAATTGTCCGTAGCCAGTTCAGCCACGGCATCGTCCCAAGCGCGCCGCTCGGGGGATTTCGGTTTGTGCCCGCATTCGATGCGCGTCTTTCGCGCGTGACAGGGGCCGCAAAGGGTTTGCAGGTTCCGGGGATCGAACGACAATTCGGGATGCGTTCTCACCGGCTTGATGTGATCGACCTCGAGTCGCCGCCGTTCGCCGCAGCGCCGACACTTCCATTCGTCGCGTTCAAGGATTTCATGCCTCAGCACCTGCCAGCGCTTCGTTGACGTGACTTTCCGAGAGTGCCGGGCGTGTTCTTTTCTCAGACCCACATTGCCCTCGCTTTCCGCACCGGATTTGCTTTCATCCGAGCGCCCTGCGCGACAGCCAGAACAGACGCTGCCGCCGCATCGATGCGGCCGAGAGACCGGCCTTTCACCAATTTATGGTTCCCGGCGTCATCGATGATGGTGATCGCGTCCCCGAAGGCGAAGCGCAGCAGAAGGGACGGCCGCGCCTTGACGTGACCCTCGAACAGAGCGCGGCGGAAGCGTTCCACATCCTCGCTGCCGTCCTTCCAGCCGAAACCACGCCAGATAAAGGGAACGTGGCTCAGTCCCGCCGCCCTCAGCGTCTCGATGAACTCGGCTTCGCGGAAGCGGTCGCCGACGATGCACTCCGGCACGATGCCGTCGAGATGCGCCACGATCTGAGCCAGCCATGGGCCTGTCGGAACGGTGGCCGTGCCCATGACGGACAGCTCGCCCCGTTCCTGCATCTGGCAGTAGCGATCCGAGACGCCATCCGCGTCGCCGCGATCCGCTAGAGACGGCGTAGATGGGAAGGTTCCCAAGGCTTCGAGCCTTCCGGTTTCGGGCCAATAGAACGCTGCTGCCGACATGCTGCGCGATCCGCCGAGATCCACGCCGAGAATGCACGGGCCGTCGCGCTCGGGAAGATCGTCCGATGACACTTCGGCCGCCATCCACTCGTCGACAGTAACCAGAACCGAACGATTGTCCGTCGAGACACGTTCGTTGCGGTTGAGGTTTCGGAAACTCGTGAGGGCAGAACCGCCACGGGCAATCGCCCGCTGTGCCTGTGACTGAAGCCATTCGGGGGTGGAGCCGATGCCCTGCGCCGATCCGGGGTTTGCCATCAGCAGGCTTTCCATGTCGTCGGCAGGCAGACCGAACGGCGGGCGATGCTCTTGAACGTAGGTTCCGGGGGGCGGCTCATCGAGCCAGCGAGAAAAGGTGTTGGCGTCGTCTGGGGCAGAGGTGGAAATGATCAGCGCCCGGCCGTCCCGTTTCCCAAGGCCGGAGAGGATTGCGTTTTCGAGGCTGTCGCCCTTCTCACGTTCCCACGCCGCGCGCTCATCCATGATTGCCAGTGTCGGAGCGCCGCCAAGAATGGACTTGCCATCGGCCGCGATCACGCGGGCAAGCCCGCCGCCGTTGCCCTCGAACTCGACTTCGAGCTTGGAGCCGCGCCGAATATAGAACAGGCCTTGGTCGGCCTCCGGCAAACCCTGAATGAAACCTAGAAGAAAGTTGAAGGCGATCTTTGCCTGATCCCGGTTTCGTGCAGCGATGATGATTTCGCGCTTGGGCTGGGGCTTCTCCTGTAGCGCCCCGACCAGCTCACCCAATGCAAGCCCAGCCGATAGGGCCGTTTTGGCATTGCCGCGCCCGATGGAAAGCACCCCGACCATGACTTTCTTGGCCAAAGCGCCTTTTACGAATTTCTTCTAGAAATCCGCCAGTTTCAGCGGTTTTCCGGCATTTTTGCCCTCGGGAATATGCAACAGAGCCAGAAACTGCCGGGCGCGTACTGTCTCCGATTTTCCCCCGATTTTTTCGAGGAGAGAGAAAGCAACAGTTGGTGGCGCGGTCCTGCCCCCCTTTGAGACGGGGGCATTGGGACCAGATCCGAAGAGGTCGGCCTGCCCTGTCTCTCTGTTCGTCCGCATCGCTTGTCCTCTCGCGCGTATCACTTCGTTCATCTGTCTCTCTGTGCCCTCTGCTTACTGGTGAGGGTTCGCTGTGACGGTCGGAAAGCGGGTTACCGTGGCAGGGGATGAAACCCCGCCTCCCGCCCCGACCGCCGCGATCTTGCCTGCTCACCGGAGCCGGGCCGCCGCTTAGGCCAGATCTGCCTTTCCCTCGGCTCGATCCGCTCTCCCATGTTCACCGCCTTGAGGGTGGCAGTGGGGCCTTAGGGCGTGGAGAGACCGCACGACGCGGAATAGCTGCCCTTGTGCTGTGGCCCGTTTCCCGGTAGCACTGTGATGCGTCATCCCCGGCTAACCCGTAAAAGCCAGATGCCGCACAGGCCCGCCGTGTCACCGGCGGGCTTACTTATTTCACCTCTCGATTAGTTCGACCTCCTGCTCGGGAGTGGTGCCCAGCTCGGACACGAGACGGCGCATGATCTGCGACTGCTTGGCAGACGGCCGCCACGCGGCTCGCTTCCCGTGCCTGGCAATCGACCGCACAAAGCCTTTGAGCCAATCGTCGGAGCTGTCGCCCATGACCCGGCGCATAACGAGCGGCCAGCGGTAGGTGAGGATCTCGTCAAGCTCTCGCTCGGTCATACCTGCACCCCCCGATACTTGGCCGCGATGCGCATAAGGTGCGGCGACATGGAATGAAGCCGTTTGTCAGGCTCTCCCCTGACCAAGAACAGCAAAGCCGCTTGATCCATGATCGCTTGCTGCAAGTCTCTCGGGATGGCCGTCACGTCATCGCCAAACCCGGCCAGATACTCGATGCTGATCCTCGACGGACGCAGATCGAAAAGCCCGTGCTTCCACTGGATGTAAGGCCGGTTCCCGCCCAGGAACTCGAAGTCGGTGTAGGCCTCGCCATCAATCGTCACAGTGGGTGTATTGCCGTCATCGGCGGGGCCGATAGGCAAGCGAAGCCCGACATCCAGCTTGGGATCGAAGATGGTGACCCGAATGGACTGAGTGAGCAGTGCCAGTTGGCCGATCTGCTCGATCTCGCTGGCCGCTGTCCAGGCGATATTTTCGATGACCGAATCTTGTTCGGTCTCGTCGTCTTCCAAGCGGAGAACTTGGCGCGTCAGCTCCAGATCAAACGGCGGGTTTTCGGAGACCGGATCTCGATGTGTCAGCATCTTCATAGGGCGATCTCCACTTCGGAGATATGCCGACGGAATGCCATCTGATCGGTGACTGGTAACGCCTCATAGGCCGCCAAGGCGTGGGCTTTCAGTTCTGATCTGCTGGCGAAGTTGGCCCACGACCGCGCGTCTTCCATGCCTCCGAAAAACGACGCAGACGGCGATCCTGCGCCACTGATTGCGGCATCAGCCGCAAGTTCCGCCTTTGACGGTGAAAGTGATTTTAGCGCGGCAAACGCTAAGGCTGCGCGCTCAGTCTCGCTCAGTCGAACGGTCGCGACGGCACTGAATGCGAACCATGCATCGAAGTCGCCAAGCGTAAGGCTGTAGCCCAGCATCTTCGACATGCGCTTGTGCGCCGTCTGCATGTGGTCGCCAAGCCGGAAACGCGTTTTACAGTGAAGTGCTTTGTTCTCCGCCCGTTCACCATTTGTCGTATTTTCGCTGTAAAACGCATGTCCTTGATAAGTTAAAGAACCTGCCGATTGCAGTGGAAGCCTGCACTTTCCTCCTCCACATTCCAGAAAGACACGGCAGGGATCGCTGCCAATTGCTCGCCCCGCCACAGACCTGTAACAAGGCGTTTCGAACAGATTCTGCTTTTAACGACTGCCGCTATGCTACTGAAATCCCTATAGTTGAATTTCTCCACAGACCGGCCTTTCGTTTCTCTCAGAATCTTCTATGTTTGAGTTACTTTGTTCAGGACACGCTCAATGGCGCACGGAATAGACTATGGAAACCTGATGCACACCGCGATGCGCGGACTGATAAAAACAGTCCTCGCCAAGGTGGCGGACCTCGGCGAACTGCCCGGCCAGCATCATTTTTTCATAACCTTCGACACGTCTCACCCGGATGCGGAACTGGCCGACTGGCTGGCCGATCGCTACCCCGGCGAGATGACTGTTGTCGTGCAGCACTGGTTCGACAATCTGGACGTGGGCGATGACGGATTCGCAGTGACGCTGAATTTCGGCAACCAGCCCGAACCGCTGTACATTCCCTATGACGCGATCAAGACGTTCGTCGATCCGTCAGTGGAATTCGGCCTGCGCTTTGAATCGCCCGAGGACGAGGAAATCGACGAGGACGATCTTCCGCCCGACCCGATCAATACCGATCATGCCCGTGAAAAACCTGAAGAATCCGAGAAGTCGGATGCCGAGATCGTCTCGCTCGACAGCTTCCGCAAGCACTGAATTTCGGCGTTCTACTGCCGTTTGAGATGCGTGCTGACCGCCGGTTTGGCGTCTTCGCTGTTCAGCCTGCTGAATTCAAGATCCAGCCCGCCCTCGGCCAGCGACCTGTCGAACTGCTGGATTTCATACCCCCCATCCGCCGTCACATAGAGTGAAAACACGGTCAGCGTGTCGTCGACGATCCGCGCCCAGACATAGGGAAGCCCCTTCATCGGGTCGAGCTGGACCTCGTGGCCAAAGACGTTCTTGGTCATCGCCGCCGCATAAACCCCGTCGCGATCGCTCGGTTGGAACTCGATGTGATAGGATTTCTGCGTGGCCTTATCGCTGCGAAACGTGGTCGAACTCCAGTCGATGGAAAAGCCTTCCTTGGTCTCGCGGATCGCAACACTCATGTCCCGGTCGACCAGGGAACCATCATAGGTCTCCACCTCGGCCGAGCCGGAATAGTCGCCTACAAACGGGGTGATAGCCGATTCCGCCATCGCAGCAGTGGCAAGGAATGCGGTCGCGAAACTGGCCAGCAGGCTTACGGCAATCGGGCGCATGTCGGGGATCCTGTTCTGGAAAGCCATCATAATCTTTCAACATAGATAGATTATGCACCGGTACAATGCCTGCAGGGCGGCCATTCTCCTGTACCCGATCACGTCTTGGCCATATGGTCTGGCCGAGCTCAGCAATTGCGTCACGGGCACCGTCCCGCTAAAGCGCAAGGCAAGACATGCAAGACGGAGAGAGAGATGTCCGATACCCGCACCGAAACCGACAGTTTTGGCCCGCTCGAAGTCCCGGCGGACAAGTACTGGGGTGCCCAGACCCAACGCTCGATCATGAATTTCCCGATCGGCTGGGAAAAACAGCCCGTACCGATCATCCGCGCCCTTGGCGTGGTGAAAAAAGCCTGCGCGATGGCGAACAAGGACTCCGGCGCACTTGATGCGAAACTGGCCGACGCGATCATCGCCGCCGCGGGCGAAGTCATCGACGGCAAGTTCGACGACAACTTTCCGCTCGTCGTCTGGCAGACCGGTTCGGGCACCCAGTCGAACATGAACGCGAACGAGGTGATCTCGAACCGCGCGATTGAAATGCTGGGTGGCAAGCTGGCCTCAAAAGATCCGGTTCACCCGAACGATCACTGCAACATGGGCCAGTCGTCGAACGACACCTTCCCCACCGCCATGCACGTGGCCATCGGGATGCAGGCCCGTGACGTGCTGCTCCCGGGGCTGAAAAAGCTGCACGAGGCGCTGGTCGCGAAATCGGAATCCTTCAAGGACATCATCAAGATCGGCCGCACCCATACGCAGGACGCGACCCCGCTCACGCTCGGACAGGAATTTTCCGGCTACGCCCATCAGGTCGCCAAGGGGATCGAACGGGTCGAGGCCTGCTTGCCCGACATCTACGAACTGGCGCAGGGCGGCACCGCCGTCGGCACCGGGCTGAACACGAAAAAGGGCTGGGGCGAAACCGTCGCCGCGAACATGGCCGAGATCACCGGCCTGCCCTTTGTCACCGCGCCCAACAAGTTCGAGGCACTGGCCGCCCATGACGCGATGGTCATGTTCTCGGGTGCGCTCAAGACGGTCGCCGCTTCTCTCTTCAAGATCGCCAACGACATCCGCCTGCTGGGTTCCGGCCCGCGTTCGGGTCTGGGCGAGCTGATCCTGCCCGAGAATGAGCCCGGCTCCTCGATCATGCCGGGTAAGGTCAACCCGACACAGGCCGAGGCGCTGACCATGGTCTGTGCCCATGTGATGGGCAATGACGCGGCTGTCGGCATGGCGGGTTCGCAAGGTCACTTTGAACTCAACGTCTACAACCCAATGATGAGCTATAACGTGCTGCAATCCATGCAGCTTCTGGGCGACAGCGCCTCGGCCTTCACCGACAACATGGTGGTCGGCATCAAAGCGAATGAGGCCCGCATTGAAAAGCTTATGAAGGAATCGCTGATGCTGGTCACGGCACTGGCCCCCACCATCGGCTATGACAATGCCACCAAGGTCGCCAAGACCGCGCATAAGAACGGAACGACCCTGCGCGAAGAAGCTATCGCGCTTGGCTTCGTGGACGAGGAAACCTTTGACCGCGTCGTCCGCCCCGAAGACATGATCGGTCCCAAGGACTGATCCCGGTCACATGACACATCACGGGCGGCCCCTTTGGCCGCCCGTTTTGATTCCCGCCCGCGCTTTCACCCGCGCATTCGTGATCTAGCCGGGTTTGGCAATCCGCATCGCTTGCGCCAGATTATGCCCATGATCACAAGACGCTCGCTCCTCGCCGCCTCGACGGCCATGCTCGCCACCGGCGCCCTGACGGGCCGCCCGCGAGCGCAATCGCTTTCCGATCTCGAAACCGCTGGCGACAGGTTCGACCAGTTGCATTCGCTGCAGGTGATGCAAGGCGACAAGATCCTCTTTGAACGCGCCTTTCGCGGCCCCGGGCTGGACCGGCTCGCCAATATCAAGAGCTGCTCCAAGAGCATCGTGGCCTTGCTGCTGGGCAGCGCCATCGACTACGGCGCGGTGACGGGTGTCGAGGCGACGCTGGGTGAGGTCGCACCCGCGCTGATCCCTTCCGGGGCGGATCCGCGCGTGGCCGAGATCACGCTCGAAGACCTCGTGACCCTGCGCGCCGGGCTGGAGCGCACCTCGGGCGCGAATTACGGCGAATGGGTTTCTTCGCGGAACTGGGTGGCCAATGCCCTCTCTCGCCCCATGGTGGCCCGGCCCGGTGGGCGGATGCTCTATTCCACAGGATCGACCCATATTCTGGGCGCGGCGCTGGCGGAGGCCACCGGCGACAGCCTGCTTGCGCAGGCCCGGGCAACACTTGGGCGTCCGCTTGGCATTGAGATTCCGCCCTGGACCCGGGACCCGCAGGGCTACTATCTCGGCGGCAACGAAATGGCGCTGACGCCGCGTGCGATGCTGCGCATCGCGCAGGTCATGCGCGACGGTGGCCGATACAACGGGGCGCAGGTCATCCCGGAAAGCTGGATGCAGGCCAGCTTGCGCGCCCGCACCCGGTCGCCCTTCTCTGGCATGGGATATGGCTATGGCTGGTTCCTCACCGACACGGGCTATGTGCTGGCCCGCGGTTATGGCGGTCAGGTTATCGCGGCCCATCCCAAGCGCGGGCTTGCGGTCGCGCTGACCTCCGACCCGCTGCGCCCTGCCCGTTCCGGCGGGTATTTCGGCGATATCGAGGCCCTACTGAACGGGCCGATCCTTGCTCTTGCCTGAAAGCGCTGGCAGAGTGAGCGCATGAGCAACGTCGTCAATCTCAACCAGTTCCGCAAGACCAAGGCCCGCAAGGAAAAGAAACAGCGGTCCGAAGAAAATGTGGCAAAGTACGGCCGGACCAAGGCCGAGCGGCAGGCCGAGGCCGATGCCAGCGAACGTGCGACGCGGCTGCTCGAAGATCACCGGCGGGAAACGGACGAAAGCGCCGAGGAATGAACAACCGCCCGGTCAAGCGCTCGCTGACCCTGAAAGGCCACCGCACCAGCGTCTCGCTAGAAGACGATTTCTGGTCCGCCTTTCGCGAAATTGCTGCCGCCGAGGACAAGCCGATCAACCTGCTGGCCGCCGAGATCGATGCCGAACGCGGGGTCGATTGCGGGCTGGCCTCGGCGATCCGGCTCTACGTGCTGCGTCACTTCCGAAGCCGCGCTTAACCCGATCTTTACGGTTCGCGTGGCACCACGGAGAGATGAGCGAAACTTTGATTCAAATCGATGCGGATCGCTGGATTTCACAGCTGTTCAGCTCGCAGACCGCCTGCGAGGGCGGCGTGGTCCGGCGACGCACGCGGGATGTGAAGCTCTTCGTCGGGCTGGACCGACTTCGCCACGAAGTCGACCGGCGCGGGTACCGGGCGGTCGAAAACGGCCGCCATATCGTGATCTTCTGCAATAGCGAGCCGATTACCCGGCTCTGACCCGCCGAAGGACCAAATTTCTGAACCAGAAATTTGCCCAGTAATTCCTATTTCCGTGGGTCAGCGCCGCTTCAGCTTCAGTCGGATCCCATCCTGCGCCCGCACTGTCAGATGCGCCACCGGCACGGGCTGGTCTTCCCCAATGACCTCGAAACGAAATTCCCGCACCAGCATCGACAGGATCAGCGGGCCTTCCATCATCGCAAAGCCCGCCCCCGGACAGACCCTCGCCCCGGCCGAAAAGGGGATGAAAGCCTCGCGATGACACTGCCGTCCATTCTCCCCATGCCAGCGCGCGGGATCGAAGCCGTCAGGGTTGTCCCACAGCCGCTCGTGCCGGTGAAGGTGCCACGGGCTGAGCACGATCTGCGCGCCGGTCGGTACGTCGCGCCCGCGCATCTCATGCGGGCAGGACGCCTCGCGCACCATCATCGGCACCGGCGGGTACAGACGCAGCGCCTCGCGGAACACGTCCCGCGACAGCCTAAGCGCATTGATAGCGGCGAAACCCTCGCCCATGCCCGCAGCCTCTTGTGCCACCCGCTCCTGCCAGGCGGGATAAAGCGCGAGCAGATAAAGCGACCAGGCAAGCGCCGAGGCGCTGGTTTCATGCCCGGCGAGAAAAAAGATCGCGACCTGATCGACCATTTCCTCGCGTGAGAAGCACTGCCCGGTCTCTGGGTCGGGCATGGTCATGATCTTGGTCGCAAGGTCATCGGGCGCACGGCTCTCGCGGATTTCAGCCTCGCGTGCCGCCACCAGCGCCGCGATCAATGCCCTGATCTCCCGCGCCGCCTGCCGGGTCGCGCGGCGATGCAAGCGCGGCACCCAAGTCGGCAGAGGCACAAAGGCGGCAAGGTTCAGGATCGGCTGGCTGCGCTGGTAGGCGCGAAAACGGTCGAACACCTGCGCGGCGATCTCGTGGTCGATAGGAATGGAGAAAAGCGTTCGAAAGATCACATCCGCCGCCGCATGGCTGGTGACCGCCTCGATCTCGGTCTCGCCCGGTTTGAGACGTGCGACTGCCGCCCGCGCCGCATCTTGCATCGCCGGAAAGGTATCGCGCAGCCTGCCACCTTCAAAGGCCGGATCAATAATCCGCCGCTGCCGCTTCCATGTCTCACCATTGCTCAGGAAAACCGAATTGCCAAGCAAGGGCCGCAGTCCTTCTCCGATCCTATCGGATTTCGGGAAATCCCCGGGCCGTTCCTTCAACACCAGCCGCACCAGTTCCGGCTGGTTTACCAGATACGACCGGAAAAACGGTGTGCGGAACTCGGCCATCCAGGCGCGGTAGAGCTTTGCCGGTTGCGCCGAGAGGATGTCGCGCCGGAACAGGCGCAGATAGCGCCAGAACGAAACCTTGTCGGCACGCGAAGCGGGTTTCGGCGGCATCATGGACCGGACACCGATCGATAGCCCGAGACCGGCGTTTCAATGCGCGAGGCCGAAGGCGCGCGCCCGGCGAACCGCGTCGCCAGTCGTTGCGGACCGGCGGTGATGCGGAAGTAATCATAGTCGCCCGGACGGTCGAAGGCGCAGAGATACTGGAAATGCAGCCGAAAAAACCGCCAGCGCAGTTCCCTCCATTTCTCGGGGCTGAGCGTCTGGGTGAAAGCGGCTGAAATCACCAGCGGTCCGCGTCTGCCGGGCGGCGCCACCCCGCTCACCGCCACCGGGTCGCACAAGGCAAAGGCGCAGCCATCGCCGGGGGCCGTCACATCCACCCATGTCACCCGTTCCGAGGCCGAGAGGTCGCGGAGATCCCGGCGCAGCCGGTCCGCGGCGGGCAGGAAAGACATCATCGGCACCACATGCCCCAGCGACAGGAAGGACAGCGCCGGGCCGTTGTCCGGCACGCGGCCCGCGCGCAAGAGGTCCGCAAGGATCGACACCGCCAGATGCGCGCCGGAGGAATGGCCGACAACCAGAACCTCCTCCGCCCCGCCCTGCAACGCCTCTGCGATCGTATCCCCCATTTCCGCCATGCGCTCTTCCAGCTCGGCCGGATTGGCACCGCGCCAGCGTGCTGAAAACGCATAGTCGTGCATGAGGTAATAGGCGAAATACCGGCCATCGCGTTTCTTGAACCAGCGCAGGATCAGCCCCGCTACCAACAGGCCGGGCAATGCGGCCAGCACTACGGCGTAAGGGGCAATCAGATGAAACACCCCCAGCCCCGTCAGCACGGCCACCAGCGCCTGTACCAGCAGAAAGCCAACCGGATAGAGAGCCGCGATCACCGGCCCTTTCCGAAGCCGCATCATCCGCCACAGAGCACCGGTCGAAAGGTAAACCCATGCCGTGCGCGCCAGTTGCAGATAGGTGCCGGGGATCGACCCGGTCATGCTGTCGCGCACGATGTCGGACCAGACCAGCACCTCGACATCGGCACTGACCGCCGCGCCCTCGATCTGCGCCGCGACGTGCCAGCCATAGGCCCCGCCCACCCGCTTGGGGCTCAGGGCAAGCTCGTAACCCGAAATCGCCGCCTGTGCCGCGCCCTCCTTGCGGTAAAGCTCGCGGTAGCGGCGTGGGTGGATCGGGTCGTAGCCGGGGATGTAGAATACATGCCGATGCCGCACCTGATCCGCGCCGGAAATAGACTGCTCGGGCGTCACCTGTTCTTCGGCCATTCTGTCTCCATCTTACTGCGAGAAAGCTTAACGGGGATTTTCCCCGAGCGTAAGATGTCAGCCCAGTCTCGCCAGAGAGGGGAAGGTTTCGAGCAACCACCACGAGAACATGCTGAACGCTCCGGTCACCAGCGCGAGCCCGACGAGGATCAGAAGACCGCCCATCACCTTTTCGATCAGGCCCATGTGACGTTTCAGCCGGTTCATCACCACCATGGAGCGGGTCAGGAACATCGCCGCCAGCAGGAAAGGAATGCCAAGCCCGGCCGCATAGATACCCAAAAGCACCGTTCCCCGCGTCAGAGAGGCCTCTGAAGCGGCGAGAGACAGGATCGCGCCGAGCTGCGGGCCGATGCAGGGTGTCCAGCCAAAGGCAAAGGCCAGCCCGAGGATATACGCCCCGAAAGACGACCCGCCCGCGTCCCCTGCATCCATGCGGGCCTCGCGGTCGAGGAAAGGAATGCGAAAGACGTTCAGGAAATGCAGGCCAAAGATGATGACCACGACCCCGGAGATCCGCGCGAACAGCTCCTGGTTCTTCAGGAAGAACGCCCCAAAGGCCGAGGCTGTGAAGCCGAGCAGCAGGAAGACAGTACTGAGGCCCAGAACAAAGAACAGCGCCGCGATGATCGCCTTGCGCCGCCCGGCCCGGTCATCCTGCATATCGTTCAGCGTCACCCCGCTCATATATGCAAGATACGGCGGCACGATCGGCAGCACGCAGGGCGACAGAAAGCTGATGATACCGGCGACGAGTGCCACGATCATCGCGGGCGCAAGGCCGGCATCTATGATTTCAATTCCGAACATGTACATGGTCTTAGGGCATTCACCCGACCGGGTCACGCCCCCTCCCCATGGCAGATGGTCACATCCCTGTGGACAGGCTGAAACATCGCGATTATCCCGAAGGCATGACTGAGATCGCCGATACGCTGGACGCCAACGGGCTGCTTTGCCCCCTTCCCGTCCTTAAGGCCCGCAAGCGCCTGCAACCGCTGGCGCCGGGTGCCGTTCTGAAAGTGCTAGCCGACGATCCGGCCGCGATCATCGACATGCCGCATTTCTGCGCCGAGGCCGGTCACGCGCTGATCTCGCAAGAGGAGCAGGACGGCCAGCAGATCTACCTCATCCGCAAGGGCGGCTAGGCGTCCGTCGAGACTGACGAACGACAGCGGCAAAGAAAAACCCCGGCACATCGGCCGGGGTTTTCCGTTTTTCAGAACTGTTGCCCAGGTCAGCTGCCCAGCGACCACCAGCCGCGCCGCTTGGGCTTGTTCGGCTCGTCTTTTTCCGGCTCGGAATCGCCGTTGGCAGCAACCGGTTCCGGCTCTTTGGGCGTCTCGGCCACAGGGGCCGGGCTCGCCGTCTTGGTCTCGGGCGCAGCAGCAGGCTCTGGCGCGGTCTCCGTCGCTGGGGTCGCCTCGACCGCCGGCTCGGGTTTTTCTTCGGCGACCGGCTCGGGTTGTTCCTCTGGCGCAGGCGCTTCCGGCTCGGCGGGGGTTTCCGCCGCCGCTGCTTCCGCAGGGGCCTCGGCTACAGGTTCCGCCGCCGCGTCTTCCGCGACCGGTGCTTCGGCCTCGGCCTCAACAGGTGCCGCTTTCTTGCGGGACCGGCTGCGCTTGGGCTTGGGCTTTTCCTGAAGCGCTTCGGCTTCGGTCACGTCTTCCGAAACGCTTGCATCCGCGCTGGTGGTTTCCTCGGCGGCCGTCTCCGCTTCCTTCGGCTTGGAGCGGGATCTGGACCGGCTGCGCGACCGCGTTTTCGGCTTGGGCTTATCCTCGGTCGCGGTCTCGGCTTCGGCGTCAGCTTCAGCAGTTTCTACACTCGCCTCTGCCGTGGCTTCAGCCATTGCAGGCTCGGGCTTGTTTTCCTCACCGGACTGCTCGTCGGACTTGTCGCCCTCGGAGTCGCCATTGTCGTTCGATTGGTCCTGCTCGTTCGAATCGCCGTTCGACTTGCCGCCACGACGCCGCCGACGACGACGCTTGCGCTTGGGCTTGTTCTCACCATCCCCGTTATCCGACGGCGTGCTGTCCGCCGACCCGGATCCGGTATCCTCGTCTTCGCTCTCGCTTACGTCCTCATTCGCGTCGATCTGGTCCATGATCGAGGTATCGACCGAAACCACCGGCGCCGCGACAGGGATCGCGCGGGTCGCTGTCTTGAACTTTTCAAGCGAGAAATCGGGGCTGACCAGATGCGGGTCGCCTTCGATGCGCACGGACAGACCATAGCGCGCCTCGATCTGGGCGATATGTTCGCGTTTCTGGTTCATCAGGAAGTTCGCGATACCGACCGGGCACTTCACCAGCACCTCGCGTGAGCGGCGACGCACGCCTTCTTCCTCGATCTGGCGCAGGATCGACAAGGCCATGTTGTCGTCCGAGCGGATCAGGCCGGTGCCGTGGCAGGCCGGGCAAGGCTGGGTCGTCGCCTCGATCATGCCGGGACGCAGACGCTGACGGCTCATCTCCATCAGGCCGAAACCGCTGATCCGGCCCACCTGAATGCGGGCGCGGTCGGTCTTCAGCTTGTCTTTCATCTTCTTTTCGACGGCAGCGTTGTTCTTGCGCTCGTCCATGTCGATAAAGTCAATGACGATGAGACCGGCAAGGTCACGCAGGCGCAACTGGCGGGCGACCTCCTCGGCGGCTTCAAGGTTGGTCTTGAGCGCGGTCTCCTCGATCGAGCCTTCCTTGGTGGCGCGACCCGAGTTCACGTCGATGGCCACCAGCGCTTCGGTCACGCCAATCACGATGTAACCACCGGATTTCAGCTGAACGGTCGGGTTGAACATCCCGCCCAGATAGCTTTCGACTTGGTAGCGCGCGAAAAGCGGCATCTGCTCGTTATAGAGCTTCACGTTCTTCGCGTGGGACGGCATGATCATCTTCATGAAGTCCTTGGCGATGCGATAGCCGCGCTCGCCCTCGACAAAAACCTCGTCGATATCGCGGTTATAGAGATCGCGGATCGACCGCTTGATTAGGTCACCCTCTTCGTAGATCCGGGCCGGCGCGATGGATTTCAGCGTCAGCTCGCGGATCTGCTCCCAGAGCCGTTGCAGGTATTCATAGTCGCGCTTGATCTCGGCCTTGGTCCGCTTGGCACCGGCGGTGCGAACGATCAGGCCCGCGCCGGTTGGCACGTCGATCTCGGCGGCGATTTCCTTGAGCTTCTTGCGGTCGGCAGCATTGGTGATCTTGCGCGAAATGCCACCGCCACGGGCGGTGTTCGGCATCAGCACGCAGTACCGGCCTGCAAGCGAAAGATAGGTGGTCAGCGCCGCGCCCTTGTTGCCACGCTCTTCCTTGACGACCTGAACCAGCAGCACCTGCCGGACCTTGATGACTTCCTGGATCTTGTAGCGACGCGGGCGCGGTTTGCGTACCGGGCGGAGATCTTCGGCGTCATCCTCTTCGGCGACGGATTCGATGGTGTCGTCTTTGTCCGCCGCGTCTGCGCCGTCCTCGTCATCGCCATCGTCATGCTGATCGTCGTCCTGATCGGAATCGTCTTGATCCGTATCGGGCTGATCGCTGTCTTCGGGTTCTTCGACCGGCGTTTCGGCGACGCGTTCCATCGGCGAGGACCCTTCGGGCACCCCGTCCGCGGCATCCACCGCTTCCGCCATGTCATCGCTCAGGTCGATGGTCTCCATCCCGCTGATTTCGCCCTCGACCTCTTTGGTCTCGACGGCATCCTTTGGGGTGGTTTCCTCGCTCTTGGAGCGCGAACGCGAGCGGGATTTTCTTGACTTGGGCTTTGCGGCCTCGGCCTCATCCTTGGCACGCTGAGCCTCGGCATAGGCGCGTTCTTCCTCCATCAGGGCCTGACGGTCGGCGACGGGGATCTGGTAATAGTCCGGATGAATCTCGGAAAAGGCGAGGAAACCGTGCCGGTTGCCGCCGTAATCGACAAAGGCCGCCTGAAGCGACGGTTCGACCCGTGTTACCTTTGCGAGGTATATGTTGCCAGCAAGCTGGCGTTTATTTTCGGATTCAAAGTCAAACTCCTCAACCTTGTTTCCGTCGACCACCACAACGCGGGTTTCTTCCGCGTGGGTGGCATCGATAAGCATTTTCTTGGCCATGTGTCCTTGATGCACGACCGCAACCGCGCCCGACCTGGCGGACGAGCGCGTTTGGGGTGGTGTCTTGAAAGGGCGATTTTGGACGCGGCGCGGCAGGGTCTGGCGCCTGGCCTACCCGACTGATTGATCAGTGCTCGCTCGCGCGTCATCGCGGTTCTTCTCCGACAGGCCGGGATGTCCCGTTACCTGCCCATTCTTTCCTTCGCCGCTTTACTTGCAACGAAGGTACTCCACTGATCCTTGGAAGGATCAAATCAGCCTGCCGGGAAACTGGAGGGATTTTTGTCCAGCACCGCTTCCCAAGCAGCGAAACTCTCTCCGGTCCGGCGTGGAAACGCGCGAAACCGTTTGTCTACTTAATGCCATGACGCGGTGAAAGACAATGGTCAACTTGGTTAAGCGACCGCAAATACGGAAACACGCCTCTTGGTTGAGCAACGCCCCGCGCCCCAAACAGCGCGAGGCGGTCTCCGGCTAGAGCCCGTAGAGCGCGCCGAACTTCGCTTCGAGATAGTCGAGAAGCGGTGCTTCGGAGACCGGCGCACCGGTCGCCTTTTCAATGACCTTGCGCGGTTCATACAGGCCGCCGTGCCGCTGGACGTTCTCGCGCAGCCAGCTCGTGGCCCCCAGCGTATCACCCGCCGAAAGCTGGTCGTCGAGCAGCGGCACCGCCTCGCGCAGCGCGTGATGCAGGCAGCCCGCGTAGACATTGCCAAGGCTGTAGGTCGGGAAATACCCGAACAAGCCCACTGACCAGTGCACATCCTGAAGGCATCCGTTCGAGGGCTGATCGACCGCATAGCCGAAATCGGCTTTGAACCGGTCGTTCCACGCGGCCTCGAGGTTGGCGACCTGCAGATCGCCCGACATCAGTGCCCGTTCCAGATCGAAACGCAGCATGATGTGGAGGTTGTACTGCACCTCATCGGATTCCGTGCGGATATAGCCGTTGTGGACCCGGTTCACCGCGCCAAAGAACTCAACCGCCGAATTGATACCGATATTGCCGTAGACGTCACGCATCTCTTCAAACAGCCAGCCGGTAAAGGCGCGCGAACGGCCAAGCTGGTTCTCGTAGATCCGGCTCTGGCTTTCATGCACGCCCATCGAGGCTCCGTGTCCGATCGGGGTCAGCGCATAGGCATCGTCGATGCTTTGCTCATAGGCCGCATGTCCGACCTCGTGGATCGTCGAATAGATGCAGTTGAACGGGTCAGACGGGTTGGTGCGCGTGGTGATCCGCACATCCATGCCGCTGCCCGAGCTGAACGGATGCACCGCCTTGTCCACGCGGCCCCGGTTCATGTCATAACCAAAGGTGCGGGCCAGTTTTCGGGCCAGACGCATCTGCACCTTTTCATCGTACATCCCGGTCAGCCCCTTGGGCGCGGGCTTGTCCAGCACCGCCGCGCGCAAGTCTACCAGACGGGGGCGCATCGCGTCGAACAGCGTTGCGATCTCGGCCCCGGTGATGCCCGGTTCGTAATCGTCGAGCATTGCGTCATAAAGCGTCCCACCCGCCGCCAGCGCCGCGCCTTCTTCGCGCTTCAGCTCGACGACGCGTTCCAGCACCGGCAAGAACGCCGAAACGTCCTCGTCCGCCCGTGCCGCCGCCCATTTGCCCTGTGCCTCGGAGGTGACCTGCGCCAGTTCCTTGGCCAGTCGCGCGGGCACCTTGTTGGCCCTTTCGAACGCCCGGCGGATTTCACGCAGCTGCGCCGCGCCGACCTCGTCAGGGGCCTCGGCTTTTTCCAGCCAGTCGCCGACCTCGGGCGCGGACCGGCGTGCGTGCAGCACGGATTCGATCGCTGCCATCTCGGCTCCCCGCTGCGCGGCTGCGCCGCGCGGCATGACAGTTTCCTGATCCCAGCCCAGACGCCCGGCAATCTCGCCAAGCGCCGTGGTATCGCGGGCATAGCTCATCAGCTCTTCAAATGCGCTCATTTCGCGCCTCCTTTGGTATTGCCCCGGATCGACGTGACCACCGGGTAGGCCGACAGGTAGCGCGCACGCAGGATCAGTGACCAGAGAACGACCGCCATGAACTGGTGCAGGATCGCAACCTGCACTGGTGCCGCGTAAAGAACGGTCACGATGCCCAGCAACATCTGGATGATCAGCGCCGCAAACACCGCGTTAAAGGCGAACCACGTCGCCGTGTGGGCGCTGCGCCGTCCGCGCAGCCAGACCACCACGCCAAAAGCAAACAGCAGGTAGCCGACGATACGGTGGATGAACTGCACGAGCCCCGGGCTTTCAAAGAAATTCCGCCACATCTGCGGTTCCGGGAAAGCATTCGGCGGAAAAAACTGCCCGGCCATCATCGGCCAGTCGTTATAGGTCCGGCCCGCGTCGATCCCCGCCACTAGCGCCCCGATAAGGATTTGCAGAAACGCGAAATGCAAAAGCCCGGTCGCCATGCCGAACTGTTTTGCTTCCTTGGCACGGCGCGCCTGCATCAGGTCACGCTCGCTGCGGCCCAGCAGGTAGACATACCACGCGATAAACCCGAGGATCACGAAAGCCAGTCCCAGATGCGTCGCCAGCCGGTAGCTTGCGACCGAGGTGATGCCCTCGCCCTGCGTTATACCCGAATGCACCATCCACCAGCCGATCACGCCCTGAAGCCCGCCCAGCGCGCCGATCAGCAGCAGCCGGCCGGTCCAGCCCGCCGGGATCTGGCGCGCGGCAAGAAAGCCGAGAAAGCCCAGCGCCCAAACAAGGCCGATAGCGCGGCCAAGCTGACGATGACCCCATTCCCACCAGTAGATCTGTTTAAAGTCCGACAGCTCCATCCAGCTGTGCTGAATACGGAACTGGTCGATCTGCTGGTATTTCTCGAATTCCGACTGCCACTCGGCCTCGTTCATCGGCGGCAGGGCGCCGGAGACGGGGCGCCATTCGGTAATCGACAACCCGCTGTCGGTGAGCCGGGTCAGTCCGCCCACGGCGATCATCACCACGACCAGTGCAAACAGCACCATCAGCCATGCCCGGATGCCACGGCGCGCGCCGGTGCGGGTCTTGCCGCTGCTGGTCTTGTCGATCAGCCCGGTCTGGGCTTCGGGTCGCTTGTCGCCGGTTTCGGAAACTTCTTCGAAGATGCTGCGCTTTGAGCTCATCTTGTCCTCATGCGTCATTCGGGCGGGAACCTAAGCCGCAAGTGCCCAAGGGTCCAGCGTGATCAATCGCCGCGCTCTTTCCAGCGCACCATCTGCCGCATGATCCCGTGCAGCATGCGCACATCCACCTGCGTCAGCGGCATCCGCGACCAGAGATTGCGCAGGTTCATCTTCATCGAGGCGGCCTTGTGTTCGGGAAAGAAGAACCCCGCCTGCTCGAGACGTTCCTCAAAATGATCGCCCAGCGCCGCGATTTCGTGGCCTTCGGCCCAGTCGGTCTTGCCCAGCGGCGTCGTCTCATGAGTGACCGCGCCGCTCTGGCGCATCCACTCGTAGCTCATCAAGAGCGTGCATTGCGCAAGGTTAAGCGAGGCAAATTCCGGGTTCACCGGCACCGAGATAATCGCATTGGCGCGCGCGATCTCTTCGTTTTCCATACCCGCACGTTCAGGGCCGAACAGAACGGCGACCTTTTCACCCTCTCCGATCCGGCGCGCCGCCTCCTGCATCGCGCGTTCCGGACTGAACACCGGCTTGGTCAGCCCGCGCGGCCTTGCGGTGGTCGCCAGCACATAGGTGCAGTCGGCAAGCGCCTCGGGAAAGGAGTCGAATATCTGCGCCTCGTCCAGCAGGCGCCCTGCCCCGCTTGCCATCACCACGGCCTTTTCGTTCGGCCAGCCGTCACGTGGCGCGACGATCCGCATCCGGTCGAGCCCGAAGTTCCACATCGCCCGGGCGGCGGCACCGATATTCTCGCCCATCTGCGGGCGCACCAGCACGAATGATGGCTGCGGTTGGTCAGTTGGCATAAAGGGTTCCCGTAAAAGCTGGGCCGTCCTCTAGTCCCTGCCGTGCATTTGGGCAACCCGTGCAGGCGAAACCGGTTTGCATCACGGTGTGAATTCGCTAGACGAGGTCAATCACGAACCGAGGAATACGGCCATGACCGCGCCCGAGCAGCCGCAAATATACCTGATCACCCCACCGACCTTTGAACTGAGCCATTTCCCTGACCAGCTTGCCGAAGTTCTGGACGAGGTCGAGATCGCCTGCGTCCGCCTTGCACTCGCCAGCCGCGACGAGGATGCACTGGGCCGCGCGGCAGATGCGCTGCGCGAGGTCACCCATGCACGCGACGTGGCGCTGGTGATTTCCGATCACGTGGTTCTGGCCGAACGGCATGGTCTTGACGGTGTACACCTGAGCGACGCGGCCCGGTCGGTCCGTTCCGCGCGCAAGACGCTTGGGCCGGATGCGATTGTCGGCAGTTTCTGCGCCGCCTCGCGCCACGATGGCATGACCGCGGGCGAAGCCGGGGCGGATTACGTCTGTTTCGGTCCAGTGGGCGAAACGACCCTGAATGATGGCACCCGCGCCGAGGCCGAGCTGTTCCAGTGGTGGTCGGAGATGATCGAAATCCCCGTGGTCGCCGAGGGCGCGCTGACCGATGAGCTGATGCGCAGCCTTGCGCCCGCCACCGATTTCTTTGGCATTGGAGACGAGATCTGGTCGAGCGACCAGCCCCTTGCCCGGCTGAACCAGCTCATATCGGCGATGGGTTAAAGAAACACCCGTTCGACAAACCAATAGGCGCCGATCACCGCGATCACGCAGGAGGCCGGCACCGCGATCCGCGACCGGTACCACGGCTTGTCCCGGAACCAGAAGCCGACCAGCAGAAAGGCAATGGCGATCACCGTCAGTTGCCCGATCTCGACGCCCACGTTGAACCCCAGAAGCGCGGGCACGAACTGCGCCTGCGGAAGACCGAATTCCGCCAGCACGCTGGCAAAGCCCAGCCCGTGCAACAGCCCGAAGCCGAACACGATCACGGGCCGCCAGCGGTGCAGCTTGCTAGTCAGGACGTTCTCGACCGCCACATAGGTGATCGAGGCCGCGATCAACGGCTCGACAATCGATCCCGGCACAGACACAAGACCCAGCGCGCCCAGCGCCAGCGTGACCGTATGGGCAAGGGTAAAGGCGCTGATCTGCCAGAGCAGCGGCCCCAGCCGGGTCGACAGAAAGAACAGGCCCAGCACGAAGAGAATATGATCCAGCCCCTTGGGCAAGATGTGATCGAAGCCCACCGGGACGTAGGCGGTGAAAGCTTCAAGCGGTCCACCGGCAAATCCGCCCGCCACGGCAATGGCCTCGCTATAGCCACCGCCCTCGATGAAACCGGTATAGGGATCTTCGACGCCCTGCTGGCGCAACCCCAGATCACCCGAGCCCACCGGCCAGCCGACGATGATGGTCTGGGTCCCCTCGGGCAGGTCCCCCGTCACCGTCAGGATCGAGCTGCGCGCGTATTGCGGGTCCGCCACCTCGGGGATGTCGAACCCATCGGCTGACAGGATGACCGGTTCATCCCCGTCGGCCAGCACGGTGAGGGATGCAAGCCAGGCCTCGACCCAGGTCTGCGCCTCGGCCTCAAGCTCTTTTGGCGGCAACCGGCGCAGGGTCTCGAAACGCTCGGCCTCGCTGGCGTTATTGGTATCCTGGACCTCGTCCAGATCGATCCCGGCCAGAAACGCCTCGAGGTTCATGCGCAACTCAAGCGTAAGCACCCCCTCCTCGACGGTCAGATCACCGATGGTCGGCGTCACCTCATGCGCGGCCCCGCCCGAGGGCAGCATGAACCACAGGCTTGACAGGATCATCGCAAAGGTCAGTTTGATCCGGGTGAGCAGCAGAGGTATTTCCATGTGTCGCGGCATCCTGACTCTGTCGGCATTCATATGGCTTGTGTCGAGTTTTCAAACTCTTGCACATGAGTTCTGGATAGAACCAGAGGAATATCAAATCCAGCCCCGCGCGCCCCTATCCGCCGATTTACGGAACGGTCAGGAATTCGAAGGCATCAATCTTCCCTATTTCAACCGGAACACCGAACGGTTCGAGATGATCCGCGAGGGTCACAGCGAACCTGTCACCTCGCGCATGGGCAACATCCCCGCGCTTGAGACCACTGCCGGTGAACCGGGCTTGCTTGTCCTTCTGCACGAAACCGCCCCCGCCACCCTGACTTATGACGACTGGGACACATTCGCACGCTTCATCGCGCATAAGGACTTTGGCGACATCGAATCCCGTCATACGGCGCGTGGTCTGCCCCGCGTAGGGTTCCGCGAGATCTACCGCCGTTTTGCCAAGGCGCTGGTGGCCGTGGGTGACGCGAGCGGGTCAGATAGCGCGAGCGGAATGGAAACGGAATTCATCGCCCTCACCAACCCCTATACCAGTACCGATGACACGATCACTGTCCAGCTGCTCTATCAGGATGCGCCCCGCCGGGATGCGCAGGTCGAGGTGTTTGCCAAGGCCCCCGATGACACCGTCACGACTACCTATCTGCGGACCGATGAGAACGGCGAGGTCACCGTGCCGCTGACCCCGGGTCATCGCTATCTGCTGGACGCCGTGGTGCTGCGAGAAGCGCCGCAGGGATCGGAAGCGGTGTGGGAATCGCTCTGGGCTGCGTTAACCTTTGCGCGTCCCTGATACGGCTCTGCCTTGCCAGTGGCCCTGATTATGGGCAGAAGGCGGATCATGAAACAAACCGCGCCAAGTGACATCCTCTGCATCGGCAGCGTCCTCTGGGACGTGATCGGTCGCGCCGCAAGCCATATGCGGCAGGGTTCCGACGTGCCGGGCCGGATCACCCGCCTTCCCGGCGGTGTCGCCATGAACATCGCCATGACGCTGGCGCGGTTCGGCCTGCGCCCGGTCCTGCTCAGCGCCATCGGAAGAGACCCTGAAGGGGACGAGCTGATCGCTGCCTGCCGCAAGCTCGGCATGGAAACGGCGCAAGTCTACCGGTCCGAGGATCTGCCAACCGATCGCTATATGGCGGTCGAAGGCGCGAACGGGCTGATCGCGGCCATTGCCGACGCCCATTCCCTTGAAGAAGCCGGAGACAAGATCCTGCGCCCGCTGACCGGCGGCGCGCTCGGGTCCGAAGCGAACCCATATGAGGGAATCGTCGCGCTCGACGGCAACCTGACCAAGTCCCTGCTGGAAACCATCGCCCAGAGCCCGGCCTTTGCCCGTGCCGATCTGCGCGTGGCACCCGCCTCTCCCGGCAAGGCGGAACGGCTGCTGCCCTTTCTGTCGTCCGGACGCGCCACGCTTTACGTCAACCTCGAAGAGGCCGGCCTCCTCTGTCAGGACGAATTCCCCGATACCGAGGCCGCTGCCGCCGGCCTGCTGTCGCGCGGGGCCAATCGCGTGCTTGTCACCGATGGCGGACGCGCCGCGACCGAGGCCGATCAGGACCGGATGCTGACCCAGGTGCCGCCGCAGGTGCTGGTGACGCGGGTGACCGGCGCGGGCGATACATTCATGGCCGCCCATCTGGCGGCAGAACATGCGGGCGCGGATCGCAAAGCGGCGCTGGAAAGCGCCCTGCGTGCGGCCGCCCGATACGTCTCAGGAGAAATGCCGCTGTGATCGACATCACCAATTCCGCCGAAGTCCAGAGTGCCCGCGACGCGGGTACGCCCATCGTCGCGCTGGAAAGCACGATCATCACCCATGGCATGCCCTATCCGCAGAATATCGAGGTCGCCGCCGAGGTAGAACAGGACATCCGCGACAGCGGCGCGACCCCCGCCACCATTGTCGTGCTCGAAGGCCGCCTGCATGTCGGCCTGGAGAAGGACCAACTGGCGCGTCTGGGTCAGGCGAAAGACGTGGCCAAGCTCTCGCGCGCGGATATTGCCGCCTGTCTGGCCACCGGCGGCACCGGCGCAACCACCGTCGCTGCCACGATGATCGCCGCGCGGCTTGCGGGCATCGAGGTTTTTGCCACCGGCGGCATCGGCGGCGTCCATACCGGTGCCGAGCAGAGCTTTGACATCTCCGCCGACCTCCTGGAACTGGCCCAGACCCCCGTGACCGTCGTCGCCGCCGGACCGAAAGCGATCCTAGACATCCCCAAAACGCTCGAAGTGCTGGAAACGCAGGGCGTGCCGGTGATCTGCTACGGACAGGACAGCCTGCCCGCTTTCTGGTCCGCCAGTTCGCCCCATGCCGCGCCGCTGCGCATGGATGATCCCGAAACCATCGCGCGCGCGCATTTCCTGCGCGGGCAGATGGACCTTCCGGGTGGCCAGCTTGTCGCCAACCCGATCCTTGCAGAAGATGAAATTCCAGCAAGCGAACTGGCCCCCGTCATCGCACAGGCGCAGGCAGAGGCCGACGAACAGGGCGTCGCGGGCAAGGCGATCACGCCCTTCCTGCTACAACGCATCTTCGAGATCACAAAGGGCCGTTCGCTCACCGCCAATATCGCTCTGGTGCGCAACAACGCCCGGCTTGCTGCCCGTATCGCCATCGCGCTGAACAAAATTCGGGGCTAGGAGCCTCCGAAAGGGTCCGACCCATTGTCGCGCGGGTCAAGACTTCCTAACTTGCGCGCATATCTGGTGGAATTACGATGAACACCCCTTTCGACGACGACTCAAAACGCCGTAGCGGACGGATCGGTACCCTGCGGGCGTCATTCCTGACAGGGCTGGTCATCATTGCCCCCGTCGGCCTGACCATCTGGCTCATCTGGACCGTTATCGGCTGGATCGACGGTGTCGTTCTGCCGCTCGTGCCGCACGACCTCCGGCCCGAGCAATATATCGGGATCAACCTGCGCGGCGTCGGGGTGATCATCTTTCTGGTCTTCACCACCTTCATCGGCTTTGTCGGACGCGGGCTGATCGGGCGTTCGCTGATCCGCTGGGGCGAAAGCATCGTCGATCGCATGCCGGTCGTGCGCTCCGTCTATTCCGGCATCAAGCAGATCTCGGAAACCGTCTTTGCCCAGAGCGAACGCTCCTTCGAGAAAGCCTGCCTTATCCAGTACCCGCGCAAGGGCATCTGGGCGGTCGGATTCATTTCGACCACCGCCCGCGGCGAAGTGGCGGACCGCGCGGAAACCTCGGGCGAGCTGATGAGCATTTTCGTCCCTACCACGCCCAACCCGACCTCGGGTTTCCTGCTGTTCTTTCCGAAAGAGGACGTGATCGAGCTGGATATGAGCATCGAGGACGCGGCCAAGCTGGTAATCTCTGCCGGTCTCGTCTACCCGAATGGCAACAAAACCAACGGCCATTAGCCCCTAGCTGTACATCGCCGCCAAATCGATCGTCCCGCGTTCGTTGAGGTCGGACTTGTGATCTGCAAGGAACCGTTCGGTCATCGTGCGGCCCGCATGTTTCAGCTGGCTAATCACCAGCGGGTTCGGGATCAGCTTTGTCGCGACCGACAGATCATTCATCAGGTCATCATCCGAGATCATGTGCACCAGCACCCGCGACTTGTCGGTGCTGGTCAGCCGCCCTTCGTCCAGCAGCCGCTGCACGAAAGCGATGGCCCGCAATTCGCGCAGCAGCGACGAATTGAAACTGATCTCGTTGATCCGGTTCTGAATCTGCTGCGGGGTGATCGGCACCTGATCGCGCTCAAGCGGATTGATGTTCACGATGACGATATCGTCGGGCAGGTTCGACCCGAACAGCGGGAACAGCGCCGGATTGCCTGTATAGCCGCCATCCCAATAGGCCTCCCGCCGCCCGGTTTTCGGATCGTCGATCTCGACCGCCTGAAACATCGTCGGTAGGCAGGCCGAGGCAAGGATCGCATCTGTCGTGATCTCGTCATGGGTAAAGATGCGGATCTTGCCGGTGCGGACGGCCGTCGCGCAGATAAAAAGCTCCGGCCCCTCGTCGGCACAGACATTGTCGAAATTCAGCGCCTCGACAAGCGGCTGCACCGCATTGCGATAAAACGGACCGTAACTATAGGGCGAGATCGTGCGCGCCACCGCATCCGACCAAGCGTAAAGCGGCGACAGTTCCAGCGCCTGCGCGAGCGGCCCGACCGTCGCCGCCCTGAACCATTCAGCCATGCCCGGCAGATCGCTTGCCCCGACACCGTTCCAGATCGCATCGAGACTGGCGCGGGCCCCTTCGCGTCCTCCCGCGAGCATTCCCGCCTTGTAGGCGGCGCCGTTCAGCGCGCCGGCTGAGGTGCCGGAAATACCGGAAATCTCGATGTCTTCCTCGTCCAGAAACCGGTCTAGCACGCCCCATGTGAACGCCCCATGCGCACCGCCGCCCTGCAAGGCGAGATTGATCCGTTTGACAGCCATCGAGAGCCCCTTCACCTATGAAAACGCGGGATAATTATGTCAGGGTGCGACATAGCGCTCCTAACATTCATTATCGCGCATATGTGATTTTTGATTGAAACTGGTTCTGTTAGACCCAGATCGAGAAAACAGTAATTCGTACCTGTGAGGCCCCGAATGAGCAATCCGACCCGACGCCGATTTATTGCCACCGCCACCGCTTCCGCCGCGCTGATCCCGGCCGCGAAAGCATGGGCGGTCGAAATCGAAGATCCCAGTCTTACCCATGACGAAACCCTGGCGCCG
The DNA here is from genome assembly GCF_019966545.1 of Heliomarina baculiformis. Taxonomy (GTDB): domain Bacteria; phylum Pseudomonadota; class Alphaproteobacteria; order Rhodobacterales; family Rhodobacteraceae; genus Heliomarina; species Heliomarina baculiformis. Next base: position 59,996 of record NZ_JAIMIC010000001.1, read on the forward strand.
GTCCGCCGCAACATCTCGAGCTTTTCGGCGCAGGACTGGCGCGACCACTTCGACTCGCTTGGCGTGGCCAGCATCGTGGCCGATACGACCTCGCGCGCGCTGCACTACTGGGATGCGACCGGCGAAGATTACCGGATTTACCCGACCTCTGTCCCGATGAGCGACGAGCTGACCAAGCGCGGCTATACCAAGATCGTGCGCAAGAAGGTCGGCCCCGACTGGACGCCGACCCCCAACATGCTCGAGCGTGACCCCGACCTGAAATACATGCCGCCGGGACCCGGCAACCCGCTGGGCACCCATGCCATGTATCTCGACTGGCCCGCCTACCTGATCCACGGCACCCATGACACCCGCAAGATCGGGCGCAGGTCGTCGAGCGGATGTATCGGGCTGTACAATCATTTCATCGCCGAACTCTTTGAAATCACGCCGGTCGGCACGCAGGTTCGCGTCATCTGACGCCCTCTCCCGCGCCTGGACATCCGGGCGCGGGGATATGCCCATCAGGGCGCGGGGATATGCCCATCAGGACGCGGTCCAGCCGCCATCGGCGCTGATTGTCGTCCCGGTGATCTGATCCGCAGCCGGTGAGCAGAGGAAAACCGCGATCCCGGCAATCTGTTCGACCGTCGCGAATTCCTTTGAAGGCTGCTTGGCAAGGATCACCTTTTCCACAGCCTCATCCTCAGAAATCCCGTATTCCTTGGCCGTGTCCGGAATCTGCTTTTCCACCAGCGGTGTCAGCACATAACCCGGGCAGATCGCGTTAACGGTGATCGATTCCTTCGCGGTTTCGAGTGCCGCGACCTTGGTCATGCCGACAACTCCGTGCTTGGCCGTCACATAGGCCGATTTGAATGGGCTGGCGCGCAATCCGTGGGCCGAAGCCACGTTAACCACCCGGCCCCAACCGGCCTTGCGCATCATCGGCAGCGCCGCCGCCATGGTGTGAAAGGTTGAATTCATGTTGATCGCGATGATCGCATCCCATTTATCCACCGGGAACTCGTCAATCGCGGCGACATGCTGGATACCGGCGTTGTTCACGAGGATATCGCAGGCCCCCGCCTCTTGCACCAGCTTGCGGCATTCGTCCCCCTTGGACATGTCTGCCTTGATGTAGCGGGCCGTAACGCCCGTTTCCTTGGCGATCTTCTCGGCCAGGGCGTGGTCTTCTTCGTTATCGGTAAATGAGTTCAGGACGACATTCGCTCCGGCGCGTGCCAGTTCCCACGCGATTCCCAGACCGATTCCCGAGTTCGACCCGGTGATGACGGCGGTTTTTCCCGACAGTGACATGGTGTTTCCTTCTCGTCAGATGATCACGGGCAGAGTTGCATGCTGCACATGCGAATTAAACGGCTAAATCCGAATAAGTGGCCGATGATGAATGGCCGGTTCGACCTGTCCGGACGATCTGCCGCAGGGGGCGGTGGTTCGGCCATTTTCAGCCGGTCGGCCCAATATATGCTGGTGAAGGCGCGCTGCCTGTGAAAAACGGCAGCCACGCGACGGTGAGGATTTCCCCCATGATTCCCGTCGCGGGAAAACCCGGATGACGCCAACCCGACGAGCTAGGGACAATGACGCGGATGCCGCAGGAAACGCAGGGATCAGGGGCAAAAAAAAAACGCCCGCACGAAGCGGGCGTTAAGTTATTGAGGCAGGTTTCATACAGGCAAGAAACCTATCGAGCAGTGCCCCTGTTATAAGCAATTCCGCAGCGGCATCCAAGCTAAAAGTTTGAAAAGACGTGAATCCCACGTTAGCCTTGTTGCCAATAATATAAGGCCAGAGCAGATTGTCGCCAAAATGAAGATCAATTATTTCCGCCGCTTCCCGGCGATCGGACGTGGTTTCGCCGCCGGAGTCGCGATGGGATTCGCAGGGGTGCTTACAGGCTCTCTGGCCGGTGCCGAGCCAAGCCATGGCATAGCTATGTATGGCGACCCTGCCCTGCCACCGGATTTTGTGTCGCTGCCTTATGCAAATCCAAATGCGCCCAAGGGCGGAAAAATCGTCTTCGGCAACACTGGCGGTTTCGATTCACTCAATCCGTTCGTCTCGAAAGGCACTTCGCCCTGGCAAATGCGTTTCTGGAGCTACGAGTCCCTCATGGGGCGATCCTGGGACGAACCTTTCACCCTTTACGGTCTTCTTGCCGAATCGATAGAAACGCCGCCCGACCGGTCATGGGTCGAATTCACCCTCCGCCCCGAGGCTCGATTCTCGGATGGCAGCCCCGTGACCGTCGAAGATGTGATCTGGTCTTATGAAATCCTCGGCGAGGAAGGACACCTGCGCTATCAGGGTTTTGCCGATCAGGTCGAAAGCATGGAGCAGACCGGCCCGCGCAGCCTGCGCATCACCTTCAATCGCGACGACCGTGAGTTGGCGCTCTTGGCCGGGATGCGCCCGATCCTCAAGAAAGCGCAATGGGAGGGCAAGGACTTCGCCAATGCGCCGCTCTCGGAAATTCCCATCGGTACAGGCCCTTACGTGGTGTCCGATTATCAGGCCGGGCGTCAGGTCCGGCTGGAACGCAACCCGGACTACTGGGGCAAGGATGTCCCGTTCCGACGCGGCACGATGAATTTCGACGAGATGGATATCGAATTCTTTGGCGATGGCGCGGTGCTCTTCGAAGCGTTCAAGGCCGGCACCCTGACGGTCGAGCGCGAATACAACGCCGAGAAATGGAACAGCCAGTACGATTTCCCCGCGATCCAGCGCGGCGATGTCATCAAGACCGAGATCAGGCATGGCCGCCCGACCGGCATGACCGGCTTTGTGATGAACACCCGTCGCGCGCCGCTGGATGACTGGCGCGTGCGCGAGGCGCTGCTGCTGGCCTTCAATTTCGAGTTCATCAACGACACGATGACCGGCGGCGAACAGGCCCGCATCCACTCCTATTTCGACAACTCCGAACTTGGGATGCGCCCCGGCCCAGCCGAAGGGCGCGTGCGCGAAATCCTGATGCCCTTTGCCGACAGCCTGCTGCCCGGCGCGCTTGAAGGATACGAGATGCCCGTCTCGGACGGCACCGCCCGCAACCGGTCGAACCTGCGCAAGGCCGCGGCCCTGCTGCAAGAGGCCGGCTGGGGTGTCGAAAACGGCCGCCGCGTCAATGCCGACGGTCAGCCGATGCATTTCAACGTCCTGCTGCGTCAGGGCGATACGCAGAACAGCTCGATCATGGATCTTTACGTTCGTGCGCTGGAACGGCTTGGGATCTCCGTGCGGGTCGATCTGGTGGACAATGCGCAATACACGGCGCGGGAATCCGAGCAGGATTTCGACATCACCTCGTTCCGCCGTGACCTGTCCCTGTCGCCGGGGAACGAGCAGCGACTTTACTGGGGCAGCAATACCGCCGACCGCCCCGGCACGCGAAACCTGATGGGGGTCGAGTCGCCCGCGCTGGACGCAGCAATCGACGCGATGCTGGTATCTGAAACGCGCGAGGATTTCATCTCGGCCGCCCGCGCGCTTGATCGGATCCTGACCAGCGGACGCTATGTCATCCCGCTCTGGCAATATGACGTGGACCGGATAGCCCATGCGAAGGAGTTGAAATTCCCCGACTATACGCCGGTTTACGGCGACAGGCCCGGCTTTTTGCCCGAGGTCTGGTGGTACGCCGAAGACTGACGCGGCCACCGGTTCGGCAAGGAATTGCCCTGCGACATTTGACCACACCCAGCACCACCGAAGGTACGTTAGCGTAAACTATCTTCTGCGGCACTGGGGAGGTCACCGTGATGAGGATGCAATGGGCTGAAATAGCCAGTGACTGGTGTATGTGGTCTGAACGAATTCATCATAGGTTTCCGCACCTCGATTCCGAGCAGATGAACCTGCTCTATCGGGACCGGAAATCGTTCGAGGCACATCTTGCCGCGACCCATAACCTTTCCCTGATCGAGGCACGCGAGGAAATCGACGATTTCCTCTATGTCGAAACACTTGCACGCGAGCTGTCCGGCATTTCGTCCCGGATGCAATAGCTCAGCTTAGCGACGTCACCCACAGGATCGTCGCGTCCTCGGGGCTGACCGAGATCACGTTATGCCCCATCGTTGCGTCGTAATAGGCGCTGTCACCGCGCCGCATTTCGATGACTTCGTAGAATTCAGTGTAAAGCCGGATCACCCCGGTCAGTACGTACAGAAACTCTTCGCCATCGTGACGCACCCAGCCGTCGAACTCCTTCATCGAGCGCGCGCGCACCCGGGTGCGATAGGGCAACATCTGCTTCTTGGTCAGGCTGTCGGCCAGAAGCTTGTGCTCGTAGGTCGCCGTGGCCAGCGGCTGTCCATCGTCTGACTTGGTCACCGCCATGCGCCCGTTCACCTGATCGCGCTGGGGCGGCGTGAACAGTTGCGGTACCGAAATCTGCAAGCCGGTCGCCAGCTTTTTCAACGCGTCATAGGTGGGCGACATCTGCCCGTTCTCGATCTTGGACAGGGTCGACCGCGCCAGCCCGGCCTGATTGGCGGCCTGTTCCAGCGTCCAGTCCCGTTCCTTGCGCAGCTCGCGCACCCGCGCCCCAAGATCGAGCGGTTCGGCTTCGATTTCCGCGCCCGACGCGTGGGCAATCTGAATCAGGGATTTCGGGTCTTTCGGTGTCATGGAAATGCTATAGGCCTGCGATCAAAGGCTTGCAACGGCGCTTGCATGCCCGCAGGCACCGGGCTAGCCAGCGCCATGCTTTCGATTTTCGACAAAGGCGCCTTTGCGCCCTGCCCCGCTCCTTTCAACATGGCCGCCCATGTGCTGGCCCGCGCACCCAAACTGGCGGACAAGGTCGCGCTTTCGGTGCTGGGGCCCGCCCGATCGACTGACTGGACATATGGCGCGCTCGAAGCCGCCGTGCGCGGCACCGGCACCGGCCTGCTTGAGGCTGGCATCGCACCCGGTGATATCGTTCTCATGCGGCTGGGCAATACGTTCGATTTCCCGATTGCCTACCTTGGCGCGATTGCCGCCGGGATCATCCCGGTGCCGACCTCGTCGCAACTGACCGAGCGCGAGACGCAGAAGATCGTCGATGACCTGAAACCGGCGGCCATCCTGCTGGACCCCGAGGTCGCCTGTCCGCCGCACCCCAACCGCATCACGCTCGACGGGTTGCGCGAGATGCGGGACCTGCCGCCCTGCGCCTATGCGATGGGCGATCCAGAGCGGCTTGGCTATATCGTCTATACCTCCGGCACCTCGGGCAATCCCCGCGCCGTGGCCCATGCCCATCGCGCGATCTGGGCTCGAAAGATGATGCATGATGGCTGGTATGCCCTGCGCGAGGATGACCGGCTGCTGCATGCGGGCGCGTTCAACTGGACCTATACGCTTGGCACCGGGCTGATGGACCCCTGGACCATTGGCGCGACCGCTTTGATCCCCGAACCCGGCACCGATCCGGCCCATCTGCCGTTGCGTCTGCGCCACCACAAAGCGAGTATTTTTGCAGCCGCGCCGGGCGTTTACCGCAAGTTCCTCAAGGACAACGCGCCGCTGAACCTGCCAGAATTGCGCCACGGGCTAAGCGCTGGAGAAAAGCTCTCACCCAGCTTGTCCGCCGCCTGGACGAGTGCCACCGGATGCGGGCTCTACGAGGCCTACGGCATGTCGGAATGTTCGACCTTCATCTCATCAAGTCCCGATCATCCGGCTCGCGGACAGGCGCTTGGCCAGCCTCAACAGGGGCGCAAGGTCGCCATCCTCGGCCCCGGCGGGCCGGTGGATCAGGGCGCGCCGGGCACCATTGCCGTTCACCGCAGCGACCCCGGTCTGATGCTCGGATACCTGAACGCTCCGGAAGAAACCGAGGCTCGCATGCAGGGTGACTGGTTCCTGACCGGTGATCAGGGCGCAATGGCTGCGGACGGGCAGATCACCTATCTGGGTCGCGACGACGACATGATGAACGCGGGCGGCTACCGGGTCTCTCCGCTCGAAGTCGAAGCGGCGCTGACCGGTTTTCCCGGCATCGACATGGTCGGCGTCACGGATGTCGAGATCAAGCAGGATACCCGCATCATCGTGGCATTCTACGCAGGCCCCGCCGAGATCGACGAACAAGCGCTGCGTGACTTTGCAGAACAGACGCTTGCGCGCTATAAACAACCCCGTGCCTTTGTTTACCTGCCTGAAATGCCCACCGGGGCGAATGGCAAATTGCTGCGTCGCGCCCTGAAACCGTATTTTGAAAGCACTGCCTCATGAGTGAAAAAACAGTTGCCCTCGACATCCTGTCCGACCCGATCTGCCCTTGGTGCTATATCGGCAAGGCCCATCTCGAGACGGCTCTGGCGGCAACGCCCGATCATCCCTTTGTGATCCAGTGGCACCCGTTCCAGCTTAACCCCGAGATGCCAGCCGAAGGCATGGACCGGCGCGCCTATCTCGAAGCCAAGTTCGGCGGCAAGGAAGGTGCAATCAAGGCCTATGCGCCCGTCGTGGAGCATGCGGAAAAAGCAGGGCTGAACATTAATTTCGAAGGTATCGCACGTACCCCCAACACGCTGGATGCGCACCGGCTGATCCACTGGGCAGGGATCGAGCGCAAACAGAACGAGGCGGTCAACGCGCTATTCAACGCCTATTTCGTCGAAGGCCGCGATATCGGAGATGCCGAAGTTCTGAGCGATATCGCCGACATGATCGGCATGGACGCCTCGGTCGTAAGCAAGCTGCTGGCATCCGACGCCGACCGCGATGACATCTCGCGCCGCGACAGCGAGGCACGCTCGATGGGCGTCACCTCGGTGCCCACCTTTATCGTGGCAGGCAAACACGCGGTTCCGGGCGCCCAGCCGCCGGATCTCTGGCAGAACGTCATCTCGGAACTTAAGGAACAGCTCGACGCATGAGACCGATCAGTGCCGCCACACTGATCGTAAGTCTGACGACAGTTGTGGCGGCGGGCACGGTCTTTTTTCACTTCATCGAAAGCTGGAGCTGGCTCGATTCCTATTTCTTCACCGTCGTCACCATTTCCACGGTCGGCTACGGTGAACTGGTGCCGCAGACGCCCGTCGGCAAGATCGGCACCACGGTCATTATCTTTTTCGGCCTTGGGATTTTCGCGATGGCGATCCAGCAATTCGCGGAATACCACATGCTGATCCGGACGCGCCGCCGTCGCAACAAGCTGTCGTCGAAAAACATCGAAATCGCCGAAAACGACGACACCGACCGGGGTTAAGAAAACTTTTCCGCACGGACACGCAGAATTGCCCCGCCGGCCATATGGTCCCCCTCGAAATTACATGCTACCGGCACGTACCTGAAGGAGTCACCCATGTCCCGCATGTCACGGCCAGAATTCATCGCGCTGATCGCGATGATGTTTGCAACTATCGCTTTCTCCGTCGATGCCATGCTCCCGGCGCTGCCCGAGATCAGTGAAGAACTCAGCCCGCTTGATCCCAACCGCGCCACGCTGATCATTACCGCATTCTTGGCTGGCATGGGGATCGGCACTTTTTTTGTCGGCCCGATGTCCGATGCGATGGGCCGCAAGCCGGTGATTGTCGGGGGCGCGGCCGTATATATCGTCGGCGCGGCCGTGGCCGGCACGGCTGAATCGCTTGAACTGGTGGTCGCCGCGCGGCTGTTGCAGGGCATCGGCGCTGCCGGTCCGCGGGTCGTAGCCATGGCGATCATGCGGGACATGTACAGCGGGCGCGTCATGGCGCGGATGCTCTCTATCGCCATGTCGATCTTTGTGATCTTTCCCGCGCTCGCCCCGATGATCGGCACCGGCATCATCTACCTGTTCAACTGGCGCGCGATCTTCGGGGCTTTTGTGCTTTTCTCGGCAGTTTCTGTCACATGGCTGCTGATCCGCCTGCCGGAATCCTTGCCCCCCGAAGCACGCCGCCCGATGCGTCTGCCCCTGATGTTCGGCGCCGTGCGCGAAATGGTCTCGCATCCGATGGTGCGGCTGTCGATCGTCGTCCAGACGCTCTGCCTTTCGATGATGTTCGCGATGATCGCCTCGGTTCAGCCGGTCTATGACCTGATCTACAACCGCAACGACGAATTCCCCTTCTGGTTCGCCGGTGTCGCGTTGGTTGCGGGTTGCGCGAGCATCCTCAACGCCTCGCTGGTGGAACGGCTTGGCATGCGCAAGCTGGTCACATGGACGCTAGCCGTCGAAATCCTGATGTCCATCGTGATGATCGTTGAATACGGGCTCGACCTGCCGGAATCCGTCGCCTTCGGCTTTTTCGTGTTTTGGCAGGCAACCGTGTTCTTCATGGTCGGCACCGCGATGGGCAACCTGAACGCGCTGGCGATGGAGCCGATGGGCCATATCGCGGGCATGGCCGCCTCGGTCATCGGGGCAATTTCGACCGTGCTCGGATCTATCATCGCCTCGCCTATCGGCCTGATGTTCAACGGCTCCATCCTGCCGCTGGCGCTGGGAATTTTCGTGCTCTCGACGCTTGGGTTCCTGCTGATGCTGCGCATGAGCAAGCTGGAAAGAACATTGACAGCAAAGCCACCCATGGCGGAACATGCGCAAAAGGCGTGAGGATTGACCATGACCGATGAAGATTACGGTTACGATCTCGGAACTTACAGCCTGCCGGTCCGCGCGGCGACACCCGAGGCGCAGCGATGGTTCGATCGGGGCCTGAACTGGACCTACGGCTTCAACCACGAGGAAGCCGTCGTCTGTTTCAAGAAAGCCATCGCCCATGATCCGGGCTGCGCCATGGCGCACTGGGGCGTCGCCTATGCCACGGGGCCCAATTACAACATGCCATGGGAGCTTTTCGATGAGAAATCCAGGGCAGAGGCGCTGGCCATCGCCTATGACGCCACGCAAGTCGCGCTGGAGCTCTGCAAGGACGGCCCCGCCCATGAAAAGGCGCTGATCTCCGCGCTTGCCGCCCGCTATCCTGAACGCGACCCTGTCGAGGATATGGAGGCTTGGAACCACGACTTTGCCGATGAGATGGCAAAGGTCCATGCGGCGATGCCCGACCAGCCCGATATCCGGTCGATCTATGTCGAGTCGCTGATGAATCTCACGCCCTGGCAGATGTGGGACCTCGCCAATGCCTGCCCGGCCCCGGGGGCCGAAACGGAAAAGGCGCAGGCGGTGCTCGAGGACGCGTTGGCCAATCATCCCGGCACCATGGAGCACCCGGGGCTGCTGCACCTCTACGTGCACCTGATGGAAATGTCGCCCTTCCCGGAAAAGGCTTTGTCCGCGGGGGATATCCTGCGCACGCTGGTGCCCGACGCGGGCCATCTGGTGCATATGCCGACCCATATCGACGTGCTCTGCGGCCATTACAAGGACGTGGTCTTCTGGAACCAAAAGGCCATCGAGGCCGACCTGAAGTATTTCAACCGCGAAGGCGCCTTCAACATCTACACCGGCTATCGCCAACACGACTACCACTTCGTCATTTACGGCGCGCTGTTCCTTGGCCAGATGGAACCGGCGCTCGAAGCCAATCGCGGCTTGCTCGCCACCACACCCGAAGAGTTGCTGCGCGTCGAATCCCCGCCCATGGCCGATTTCTTTGAAAGCTACATGGCGATGGAGCCGCATATCCTCATCCGCTTCGGCCGCTGGGAAGAGCTGATCGCGATGAAGCCGCCCGAAGATTGCGAGATCTGGCAGACCTGCATTGCAACCGTGCATTACGGCCGCGCACTGGCTTTTGCCGCCCTGGGCCGCGTGGCCGAGGCAGAGGCCGAGGAGCAGGTGTTCCTGGACGCCGCCGCGCGGATCCCCGACTCCCGCCTGATGCACAATAATCGCGTTGTCGACCTCATGGAGATTGCCAAGGCGATGCTGCGTGGGGAAATTGCCTATCGCAAGTCAGAGTTCGACGCGGCCTATGCCTTCCTGCGCAAGGCCATCGAGCTTGAAGACAACCTGCCCTATGACGAACCCTGGGGCTGGATGCAGCCCGTACGCCATGCGCTTGGCGCGCTGCTTTTCGAACAGGGTCATGTGGCCGAGGCGGAGAAGGCCTACCGTGAGGATCTCGGACTTGGCGGACAGCTGAGCCGCGCCACAGTGCATCCGGATAATGTCTGGAGCCTCAAAGGCTTGTACGACTGTCTGAAAGCGCGCGGAGAGACGGTCGAGATCGTGCAGATCCGCCAGCGGCTGGACCTCGCGCTGGCCCGTGCCGACCGGCGTGTCGGGGCATCCTGTTTCTGCGCGCAGGCCGCCATGGCCATACCCGCCTAAAATTCTGACCAGAATTTTCTTGGCCCCGGATCAGGCCTTGGACTTCTTCTCCTTGACCTTCATCGCCAGGTCGCGCGCGATCGCATAGGCGCCCTTGATCTTGTCGCTTTCCTTGGTCCAGTCCCGGCGCACCACGATCTTGTTATCCTTGACCTTGGCCATGCCCCGCTGGTCCTGAATAAATTCGACCAGCCCTTCGGGCGCGGAGAATTTGTCATTGTGGAACTGGATAGTGGCTCCCTTGGGCCCGCCGTCCAGCTTGGCGATCCCGGCGCGTTTGCACATCGCCTTGATCCGAACCACCAGCAACAGCGTATTCACCTCGCGCGGCAGCTTGCCGAACCGGTCGATCAGTTCCGCCGCAAACCCTTCAAGCTCGACCTTGGTGCTGAGCGAGGACAACCGACGGTAAAGCCCCAGACGCACATCGAGATCCGGCACGTAATCCTCGGGGATCAGCACCGCAACGCCAAGGTTGATCTGCGGCGCCCACTGCTCGTCAATTTCCGAAAGCCCGTCGATTTCCCCGGCCCGGATCTTGGCAATCGCCTCTTCCAGCATCGATTGGTACAGTTCATAGCCTACGTCGCGCATCTGGCCGGACTGTTCCTCACCCAACAGGTTCCCCGCGCCCCGAATGTCGAGATCCTGGCTGGCAAGGGTAAAGCCCGCGCCCAGCGTGTCGAGACTGCCGAGAACGCGCAGACGCTTTTCGGCGGTGGCGGTGAGCTTTTCGCGTGGTTTCGTCGTCAGGTAGGCATAGGCGCGGGTTTTCGAGCGCCCCACCCGTCCCCGGATCTGGTAAAGCTGCGCCAGTCCGAACATATCCGCGCGATGGATGATCATCGTGTTGGCCGTCGGGATATCCAGACCGGATTCCACTATGGTCGTCGCCAGCAGCACATCGTACTTGCCGTCGTAAAAGGCATTCATCCGGTCATCGAGATCGCCGGCCGCCATCTGCCCGTTAGCCACAATATAGCTAACCTCAGGCACCTGCTCCTTGAGGAATTCCTCGATCTCGGGCAGGTCCGATATGCGCGGCACCACGTAAAAACTCTGCCCGCCCCGGTAATGTTCGCGCAACAGCGCCTCGCGGATCGTCACCGCGTCGAATTCGCTCACATAGGTGCGGATCGCCAGCCGGTCCACCGGCGGCGTGCCGATAATCGACAGGTCCCGCACGCCCGAAAGCGACAGTTGCAGCGTCCGTGGAATCGGCGTCGCGGTCAGCGTCAGAACGTGAATATCGGTGCGGAGTTGCTTCAGTCGTTCCTTGTGGGACACGCCGAAATGCTGTTCCTCGTCTATGATCAGCAGCCCGAGGTTCTGAAACCGGATCCCCTTGGCCAAAAGCGCATGGGTGCCGATCACGATGTCCACGGTGCCCCGCGCAATCCCGTCGCGCGTGGCCTGCGCCTCCTTGGCGCTCACGAACCGGCTAAGCTGACGCACGTTCAGCGGAAAGCCCCGGAAACGCTTGGCAAAACTTGCATAATGCTGCCGCGCCAAAAGCGTCGTGGGGGCGATCAACGCCACCTGCGTGCCAGACATGGCCGCGACAAAGGCGGCGCGCATCGCGACCTCGGTCTTGCCGAAACCCACGTCGCCGCAGATCAGCCGGTCCATCGGCTGTCCCGAGCCCATGTCGTCGAGCACATCGCCGATGGCGCGCAGCTGGTCATCGGTTTCCTCGTAAGGAAAGCGCGCGGAGAATGCCTCCCAGGCGTGATGTTCCGGCTCAAGCACCGGAGCGGTGCGCAGTGCCCGTTCTGCCGCGACGCGGATCAGCCGGTCGGCCATCTCGCGGATACGTTCCTTGAGCCGCGCTTTCTTGGCCTGCCATGCGCCGCCGCCCAACCGGTCGAGAAGCCCCTCTTCGTGACCGTATTTCGACAGCAGCTCGATATTCTCGACCGGCAGGTAAAGCCTTGCGTTTTCGGCATATTCCAGCAGCAGGCATTCATGGGCCGCGCCCGCCGCCGTGATCACCTCAAGCCCCTGATAGCGCCCGATCCCGTGGTCCACATGCACGACCAGATCGCCGGGCACGAGGCTCTGGGTTTCCGTCAGGAAATTCTCGGCCTTGCGCTTCCTGCGGGCCGTGCGGATCAGCCGGTCGCCCAGCACATCCTGCTCGGAGATGACCGTCAGCCCTTCGGTCTCGAACCCATGATCCAGCGGCCAGACCGCAAGGTGCAGGCCATTCTTGCCAATACGCGTGCCGTTCGGGATCGGGATGACCTCGACCAGACCTTCGTCCTCGATCAGGCCGGTCAGGCGCTCCCGCGCACCTTCAGAATAGGACGCGACTACCACCGGCCCATGCGCCATGCGCGCTTTGATATGAGCCGCCAGCGCCTCGAAGACCGAAACGTGTTCTTGCTGGCGCTCGGGCGCAAAATTGCGACCGATCCGTCCGCCGGCGTCGATCACGCCCGGCCCGGTCGCCTGCGGCAGCGCCGCGAATTGCAGCACGCGATGGCTGGCGACAGCCTTGGTCCACGCCGCGTCGTCCAGATAGAGTAGATCCGGTGGCGCCGGTTTGTAAACGCTGTCGAGCCGGGATTTCTGCTGCATCGCCAGTTTGCGCGTTTCATACTGGTCCGCGATGCTTTCCCACCGGGCCAGACGGCTGGGGGTTGACTGTTCATCCAGCGTGATCGACGTATCCGGCAGGTAATCGAACAGGGTTTCCAGCTTTTCGTGGAAGAACGGCAGCCAGTGTTCGATGCCCTGATGCTTGCGCCCGGCGCTGACCGCCTCGTAGAGCGGATCGTCCGTTCCCGCCGCGCCGAATTCGATGCGATAGCTCTGACGGAACCGGGTGATCGCCGCCTCATCAAGGATCACCTCGGACACGGGCGCGAGTTCGATCACATCGAGCTTTTCCGTCGTGCGCTGGCTCGCCGGATCAAAGCGGCGCGCCCCGTCGAGCACGTCGCCAAATAGGTCAAGCCGCACCGGACCGCTCTCGCCCGGCGGATAGATGTCGATGATGCCGCCGCGGATCGCATAATCGCCCGGCTCCATCACGGTCGGGCTTTGGGTGAACCCCATGCGCACAAGGAAATTGCGCAATCCTTCTTCGTCGATCCGGTCACCGACCCGCGCCGAAAACGCCGCCTCGCGCAGGACCGAACGCGCTGGCACCCGCTGGGTGGCCGCATTCAGCGTCGTCAGCAGGACAAACTGCTTGGGCAGCTGGTGCACCAGCGCCGCCAGTGTCGCCATGCGCGCCGCCGAAATATCGGCATTGGGCGAAACACGGTCATAGGGCAGGCAATCCCAGCTTGGAAACGTCAGCACCGGCATGTCCGGCGCGTAAAAAGCCAGCGCCGAGGCCATCGCCGCAAGCCGCTTGTCGTCGCGGGCCACATGCATGACGGGCCGGTTCTTGCGCGCGATTTCGTCAAGGATCAGACGCGCGTCGAAACCTTCGGGCGCGCCGCTCACTGTGATATGGTCAGGTGACGACATGGATCTGCCTGTGCTGGTTGCGACGCCGGATCAGAGCACGCCGATGGAAATATTCTGGTACATGCCCCACAGGGCAGTTACGAAAATCGAAAGCGTGCCGATCATCTGCGTATAAATTCTGTGCCTTGTCAGACGCTTGCAGAGCAATTCTCCTGTGGATTGTTCCACCTCGATCAGACGGGCCGTCGACAGGCTCAGCAGCCCGACCAAGGACATGGGAAAGCCCAGAAGGAACAGCGCCTGCGCGAATTCGATACGGTAGTAGAACCCCAGCACCGCGAGGCCCGACAGGATAAAGCAGCCAAGACCAAGCAGCCAGAGCCCCGAAACACGCGCGATGTAAAGCAGCCGGTTGACGTTGACGCGGGCAATATCCTCAAGATCCGCGACCGCCTGACCCTGATGGCGACGGGCACGCGTGACCATGTCATAGGGCACGCCAAGCACCCAGTGGCTCGTTGTGGACCAGACGACGGCAAGGGCGATCCAGAACCAGAGATTTGAAAAGGATCGCATATCGATCAGCTCGAATATCGAGGTGTACCAATCCAATCGTATCGCCCTTTTCTTCGATTTCTTGCCCGGCCTCGGGTTCGCCCCCGCTGTTTCCCTTGTGGGGGGTCGGCAATCCATGCCACCCAATAGCAAATTGTGCAAGGAGACCCTGCCATGAAACCCGTTGCCGCCGCCTTTCCAACCGCCCGTTTCCGTCGGGTGCGACAATCTCCCGCTCTCCGCGGTCTCGTGCGCGAAACGCTTCTGTCATCGGACGACCTGATCTGGCCGGTCTTCGTGCGCGAAGGCAAGGGTGAGGTCGAGCCGGTCGCGTCGATGCCGGGCGTGTTCCGCCGCAGCGTCGACAAGATTGCCGAAGCCGCCCGCGAAGCCTATGATCTGGGTGTCTCCGCGATCTGCATCTTTCCCTATACCCCGCTCGAGGCCCGCACCGAAGACTGCGCCGAGGCGTGGAACCCCGACAATATCGCCAACAGGGCGATCCGCGCCGTGAAAGAAACCGTCCCAGAGATGGCGGTGATGACCGACGTGGCGCTCGACCCGTATAATATCAACGGCCATGACGGTTTCGTGGTCGACGGCCAGATCGTCAACGACCGCACGGTCGAGGCGCTGGTCAAGATGACACTTGCCCAGGCCGAAGCCGGTGCCGATATCATCGGCCCTTCGGACATGATGGACGGGCGTATCGGCGCGATGCGCGGCGCGTTGGAAAGCGAAGGGCATCAGAACGTTACGATCCTCAGCTACAGCGCGAAATACGCCAGCGCCTATTACGGGCCATTCCGGGACGCAGTCGGAGCAAGCGGCGCGCTGACCGGCGACAAGAAGACCTACCAGATGGACGTGGCGAATTCCGACGAGGCCATGCGCCTGATCCAGCGCGACCTGAACGAAGGTGCCGACATGGTCATGGTCAAGCCCGGCACCCCCTATCTTGATATCTGCCGCCGCGCCAAGGACATGTTCGGCGTCCCGACCTTTGCCTATCAGGTCAGCGGAGAATACGCGATGATCAAGGCCGCCGCGCAGAACGGCTGGATCGACGGCGAAAAGATCATGATGGAAAGCCTCATCGGCTTCAAACGCGCAGGCTGTGACGGCGTCTTGACATATTTCGCCCCCGAAGCGGCGCGCATCCTCAATACCTAGCGCCTTATTTTCGCCAGCAATGATGTGATTAGAAACAAACTGTCCACGTCAGCATTACCTATTGCCACAAACAAAACACAATTTAAATCGATTAAGGAGAAAGTATGTCGTAACTAGGTTCACAGTATGAGCGGATTGGGTCACTCCATTATTTCAGTATTGGCCAGTGGGGATGCCCGGATCGACGGGCTTCTCTATGAATCCGCGTGGGCCGATAACAAGGTGACCTACGCCTTCCCCGCCGGCATGTCGCTGGCGGCCGCGCCCTATGGCGCGGGCGAGGCCGAGGGCATCTTTTCTGCATCCGGAGACATGCAATCCGTCGTGGCCTATGCGCTCGATGCCGACAACGGTCTCGCCGAACAGGCCGGTTTCGCGGTCAGCGGTTTTACCCAGCTTGAAATCATCCAGACCGTTTCCGACGGCTCGGCTCATATCAACGTGGCCCAGACCTCGGAAGACCCTTATAATTTCAACACCGCCTGGGGCTATTTTCCCTCGACCAGCGCGACGGCGGGCGATGTCTGGCTGACCAACAAGGTTTATAACTACGCGGATCAGGCGCCGGGCCAGTATGCCCATGTCATCCTGCAACATGAACTCGGACATGTGCTGGGCCTCGATCACGGCCATTCCGAAACAGCGCATGGCACGGTCCCCACGGAATATGACACGATGGAATACTCCATCATGACTTACCGCTCTTACGAGGGCGCCGACGCGCTTCGCTATTACAATCACAGCGACGGTTACGCGCAAAGCTGGATGATGCTCGACATTGCCGCGCTTCAGCACCTTTATGGCGCGGATTTCGACGCCAATGCCGGGGACACGGTCTATCGCTGGGACCCCGAAAAGGGCGAGACCATGATCGACGGCAAGGCAGCGATCGCACCGGCCACGAATAAGATCTTTGCCACCATCTGGGACGGCAACGGCACCGACACCTACGACCTCAGCGCCTATCGCAAGCCGGTCGACGTCGATCTCGCGCCCGGCGGGCATTCCCTGTTCAGCCTCGATCAGGCTGCGGGGCTGGGCAATGGCAATTACGCCTCCGGAAACATCTATAATGCACTGCAATACGACGGCGATGACCGGTCGCTGATCGAAAACGCCATCGGCGGCCGTGGCGACGACACGATCTCTGGCAACAGCGCCGATAACCGGCTCAAGGGCAACTCGGGCAAGGACGAACTCTTTGGTTTAGACGGGCGCGACAAGCTGATCGGCAACGGCGGCAGAGATATTCTCGACGGTGGCAATGCCCGCGACAAGCTGATCGGCGGCGGCGGCAAGGATACCCTCATCGGCGGAAATGGCCGCGACGTTCTGCGCGGCGGCAACGGCGATGACACGCTGATCGGCAACGCGGGCCGCGACAAAATGATCGGCATGAAAGGCGCGGACACCTTCCTGTTTCTGACACCCGACGACAGCGGCACCACGCGCAAATCTGTAGACCGCATCATCAACTTCTCCAGCGGCGAGGACATGATGGATTTCACCGCCCTGTCCGCCGCCTCGGTCGATTACGAGGACACGGGAAAAAAGTCGTTCAGCGTTTTTATCGACATCGACGGCGATGGCTCCGCCGACATGCAGGTCGATCTGCTGAGAACTGACGCCTTCGGCGACGGCGATTTCCTGTTCTGATCGCCACCTCAACGGCTACTATAGATAGCGGGTCACAGCGATTTCCCGCGCAATATGCGCCCATGTGACGTGACATATGGCAAACTTCCGCGTATATCACAGGTCAAGGACGGATTAACCGCCCAGATCGTGCAGCATTACAGGCAGACATAGTCATGAAAAATCAGAATACGTCCCGGCTGTCGCGCCGGGCCTTTACCTTATCAGCGCTCTCGGGCCTGACGGTCACCGCAGCCTGCGGCAACGGTGTAGGAAGCAACGGCGCGAACCAGATCGACGCGCGCGTGAACGCGACGCTCAACGAAATGTACAGCGTCTACCCCAACACGGTTTCGCTTTCGGAAAAGGCGTCGGGCATGCTGGTCATGCCGCTGGTCACCGAGGCCGGTTTCTGGCTGGGCGGCGCCTATGGGCGCGGCGCGCTCCGCGTCAACGGTGTCACTGTGGATTACTATTCGACCGCCAAGGCGAGCGCGGGCCTGCAGATCGGTGCGCAGCAATACGCACATGTGCTGTTCTTCATGACCGATGACGCGCTGTCCGAATTCCGCCGCTCGTCCGGCTGGGCCGCCGGTGGCGATATCGAATACGTGGTACGCGATCAGGGGGACTCGGTCGCGGCCGACACCACGACACTGCGTTCCCCCGTTCTGGCCGCTGTCTTTGGTCGCGCAGGGCTGCGCATCGGTGCAACGCTCGAAGGCACCAAATACACGCGCATCATCCCCTGATATTCGGATCCACAAACGAAAAATGCCGGACCTTTCGGTCCGGCATTGTTTGATTCTAATGAATTAGAAATTAGTCGTTCGCAGTCACTTCCGACCCTTGCTCATTGTCGGCACCGCGCGAGGACGTTTCGGTGTCGCTCGTCATGGTGTCGGAGACGTCAGTGCCCGGCTCTTCGGTGGCACGCGCTTGGTCGGAACCACGCGATGCGTCAAGTTCACCATCTTCGGCTTTAAGAACGTCGGCGTCCGCGTCGCCATCGGCGATTTCTTCGCTGCGCTCTTCGTCAGAACCACGCTGGGAGTCCTGTGCTTCGTCGGTGCTGCCGGACATCGTGGTAGCTTCGCTTACTTCGATCGAACCGGATTCACCGGTGGAAACTTCGTTTTCGACGCCAGCGGTAACTTCTTCACCCTGAAGGTCGGCTGCACCACGGCTTTCGACTTCGTCGCTCTTTGCAACGCCAGCAACTTCGTCGTCAGCAATAACTGCGGAACTTTCGGCTTCCGCGGCAGTCAGGTCGTCGTCGCCACGCGATGCTTTGTCGACATTCGCATCAACGGTTGCGTCAACGGGCGTGCCCATTTCGACTTTTTCGGAAGATTTCACGTTATCTGCGCCGCGCGAGGCGGTTTCAGCGAACGAGCCGGTTGCGATCAGGGCAGCGGTGATGGCAGTGGTCATCATGAGTTTCATAGTGTTGTCCTTTCGTTTCTCTCCGGCGGTGTGCTTGCCGCCTCGTATGGAGCAACAACACCGCCGGATCACGAAAGGTTCCCAAAACCGCTGAATTCCTTGGCCCCGCCAGATAACAGAAGCGTGAGAAACCTACCCCGCAGCACGCAAACGCTTGATAAGACTAGAGGTATCCCAGCGCCCGCCGCCAAGTTTCTGCACGTCCTTATAGAACTGGTCCACCAGTGCCGTCACCGGCAGGCTCGCGCCATTTTCATCCGCGGTCGAAAGACAGATGCCCAGATCCTTGCGCATCCAGTCCACGGCGAAGCCATGGTCAAATTGATCGTCCAGCATGGTTTCGTACCGATTTGCCATCTGCCAGCTGCCCGCGGCGCCTTGGCTGATCACCTCGACGACCGAGCGACCGTCAAGCCCGGACTTTTCAGCAAAGTGCAACGCTTCGGACAACCCCTGCACCAAACCAGCGATTGCGATCTGGTTGCACATCTTGGTCACCTGACCGGAACCACTCTCGCCGATACGGCGGCAGATCTTGGAATAGACCTCCATGATCGGCTCGGCGCGTTCATAGGCACCTTCGTCGCCCCCGCACATGATCGACAATGCGCCATTCTCGGCTCCCGCCTGCCCGCCGGAAATCGGCGCATCGATAAAGCTG
Source organism: Heliomarina baculiformis (assembly GCF_019966545.1). Lineage (GTDB taxonomy): Bacteria > Pseudomonadota > Alphaproteobacteria > Rhodobacterales > Rhodobacteraceae > Heliomarina > Heliomarina baculiformis. The sequence goes on from NZ_JAIMIC010000001.1 coordinate 79,117, forward strand.
ATCTGCTTGGCATCCGCCTCGGCATAAAGCTCACGCGTCACCTTGGCAGAAACGGTGGTATGGTCGATGAAGACCGTGCCGCTGCCCATCCCGGCGAATGCGCCCTCCTCGCCCAGACAAACGCTGCGCAGGTCGTCGTCATTACCGACGCAGGACAAAACGAAATCGGCGCCCTTGGCCGCCTCTACCGGCGTCGGCGACATCGCGCCGCCATAGGTTTCCACCCATTTATCCGCCTTGGCTGCAGTGCGATTATAAACCGTCACGTCGTGGCCGGCCTTCTGCAAGTGCCCGGCCATCGGAGCACCCATCACTCCCAACCCCAAGAATGCCAGTTTTGCCATTTGCTTTCCCCTCCTGCTAACTTCACATAAAATCAGGATTCTCATTAACAGCCATTGCGGGCGCGGCAAAGAACCTGCATTCACTTTGAATTCCTAGAGCAGAAACAGGCAACAGGTAAGTCATGGCGACTCTCTTTCGCTGGTTATTGCGGGTTACCGCTGCCCTGATCTTTCTGATCGCCCTTGGCATCGGGCTGGTCTACTTCCTCGCCTCGCAATCCCTGCCCGATTACAGCAGCACCGTCGAAACCCCGGGGATCACCACACCGGTCGAGATCGTGCGCGATCATTCGAACGTGCCGCATATCCTTGGCGAAAACGACCCCGACGTCTATTTCGGGCTGGGATATGCCCATGCACAGGACCGGCTCTGGCAGATGACCATGCTACGCCGTACCGCGCAGGGGAGGCTTTCCGAGATATTCGGCCCACGCATGGTCAAGATCGACCGGCTGATCCGGCGGCTCGACATCTACCGGCTGGCGCAACAATCTGTCGCCTCGCAGGATGCCGAGACACTGGATGCACTCAGATCCTACGCGGCCGGCGTGAACGCACGACTGGCCGAAATCAACCACCGCGCCCTTGGCCGCGGCGCACCCGAGATGTTCATTTTCAACGCCCCGGTCGCGCCCTGGCAGCCGGGCGATTCCCTCGCGATCGTCAAGCTGATGGGGCTGCGCCTCTCGGTACAACTTGAATCCGAGGTTCTGCGCGCGCGCACCTCGCTGATGCTCGATGACGCGGACCGGCTGAAAGACATCCTGCCCGACGTGCCCGGCAGCGGCATCGCCGCACTGCCCGAGTATGCCGAACTTTTCCCCGGCCTGCCGCGCTATGCCCAAGGGTCCGACCTGCCCGCCTCGCCGTTGTCACCGATCCCGGAAAACGGTCTGGCCAGCGCCTCGAACGCGTGGAGCGCCGCGCCCTCGCGGTCCGCATCGGGCGGCACCTTGCTCGCGTCCGACCCGCATCTTGGCTTTTCCGCGCCCTCGATCTGGTATCTCGCCCGGCTCGAACTCGACACCGGCGGCGTCATCGGAGGTACCATCCCCGGCATTCCCGTCGTCCTCACCGGGCGCAGCGCGCGGCTTGGCTGGGGGCTGACTTCGGCCTATCTCGACGATCAGGACCTGTTCATCGAAAAGCTGAACCCGGACAACCCCGAGGAATACCTGACTCCTGATGGCTACAAGCCCTTCGAAAAGCGCCCCTCGATCATCGAGATTAAGGATGAGGCGCCGATCACCCTGACCCTGCGCTGGACAGAGAATGGCCCCGTCCTGCCCGGCAGCCAGTTCAACCTTGATACCATCACGCCCCCCGGTCATGTTGCGGCGCTCTCCTGGACCGTGCTCAGCCCGCGCGACACGACGCTCAGCGCCGCCATTGGGATCATGAAATCCGCGACGGTGACCGAGGCCATCGAAAAAGCCGAGGCCTATGTCGCCCCGGCGCAGAACCTGATGCTCGCCGATCAGGAAACCATCGCGATGAAAACCATCGGGGCCAATCCCCGTCGCGATCCCCGGCATCAAAGCAAGGGCCGCCTCCCAAGCCAGGGCTGGCGCGCCGAGAACCGCTGGCAGGGCCGGATGCCCTACGACTCGAACCCCGAATTCGTCAGCCCGCGCGGCGGAATCCTTGGCAACACGAACAACAAGACGGTCGAACGTCCCTTCCCTAATCACATCTCGTTCAAATGGGGCGATACCCAACGTATCAAGCGCTGGCAGCGGCTCATGCAGTCACGGCAGGTCCATACCCGTGACAGTTTCATCGAGGCCCAGCTTGATACGGTCAGCTTTACCGCGCGTTCGCTGCTGCCGCTGATCGGCGCCGATCTCTGGTACACTGGTCAGGCGGCACCCGATGGCACACCTGAACGTCAGCGCCAGATCGCACTTGACCTTCTGGCCGACTGGAACGGCGAGATGAACGAACACCTGCCCGAACCGCTGATCTATGCCGCATGGGTCCGCGCGCTTCAGGAGCGGCTGATCCGCGACGAACTTGGGCCCCTCGCCAATGAATTCAACCGCGTCGATCCGCTCTTCATCGAGCGTGTCTACCGCGACGTCGACGGTGCTTCGGTCTGGTGCGATGTCCGTCAGAGCGCCCCGGTCGAAACCTGCACCGAGATGTCGCGTCTTGCGCTGGACGACGCGCTGGTCTGGATCGGCGAGAATTACGGCACCGCGCTGGAAACCCTGCGCTGGGGCGACGCGCATCAGGCAACCCACGACCACCCGGTCTTGGGCGAAGTGCCCCTGCTGCGCTATTTCGTGAACATCCGCCAATCGACCAGCGGCGGTGACAACACCCTGCAACGCGGGTTGACCTCGGCCACCGGTCCGAACCCGTTCGAAAACGTGCACGGTGCAGCCTATCGCGGTGTCTATGACTTTACCGACCCGAACAGTTCCGTCTTCATCATCTCGACCGGGCAGTCAGGCCATTTCCTGTCACGCCACTACGATGACATGGCGCAGCTCTGGCGTCGTGGAGAATACATCCCGATGTCGCTCGACCTCGATCTCGCCCGCGCTGCTGCCGTCGGCGTCACGCATCTGCTGCCGCTTCCGGCGGCGGACTGACCTCAGACCACGGTCTGCCTGACAAAGGCCTGTACGCAGTCAAGCAGCTGGTCGTTCTGTTCGGGCGTCCCAAGGCAAAAGCGCATGAAATGCTCCAGACCCGCCTCGCGGGTCCGGTTCACCACGAACCCGCCTTCGTCGAACAGGTATTCAACCAAGCCTTCGGTCACCTCCGGCCCCTGCCCGTCGACCGTTACCATCAGGAAATTCGACCCGCTCGGCGTGGCGCTCACCCCCATGTCTTTCAATGCCAGCGCGACCCGGTCCCTCTCGGACACGATCTCGGCCACACGCTCGCGGACCAGATCGATGTCCTCCAGCGCCGCGATAGCGGCGTTCTGCGCCATGTTGTTCACGCTGCCCATGCCGCGTGTGACATAAAACCCCGGCAGCATCCAGGCTGGCACCTGCGCCCAGCCAACCCGCAGCCCGGCCAGCCCGAAGGCCTTGGAAAAGGTGCGCGTCACGATGACATTGTCATGCCCCTGCGCCATCGCATGGACCGAGTTGCAATAGTCCTCGCCGGTGAACTCGCCATAGGCAAGGTCGATCACCAGCACCACATCGGTGCGCAGGGTATCCACCAGCCGCTGCAATTCCGACAGCGGCAGCACGGTGCCCGTCGGGTTATTCGGGTTGGCCAGAAAGATCACCTTTGTGAAATCGCTGACCCCGGAAAGGATACCATCCACATCGGTCGTGAAATCGATCTCGGGCGCCTTGACCAGATCGGCGCCCGCCCGATGCGCGACCATCTGAAACTGGATATAGCCGAACTCGGAAATCAGGATCTCGTCCCCCGGCCGCGCAAAGCTGCGCCCGATCACGTCCAGCAGTTCTTCTGAGCCATTTCCGCAGATCAGGCTCTCGGGGTCCAGCCCGTAGGTCTTGCCAAGCGCCGAGCGCAGCCCGTCACAGCCGGGGCCGCCATAGCTGTTCACCCGATGCCCGGTCGCCTCGATCGCCGCGGCCACGGCAGGTGTCGGCCCATAGGGCAGTTCGTTGTAGCCAAGGTTGATGATCGGCAGACCCTTGGGCTGCGCCCGCGATATCCGCCCCCTGACAGGCATCGCCTCAATATAGGTTGTCGGCCGCGCGGCGGTTTGCTCGTCACTTTGCATCAGTCAGTACCTTGAGACTTCATTCCCAGCCGGGGAACGCTTACAATTCGCTCGATTGCAGGGCCTCGGCCACCGACAGGCCAAGCGCGAAATATATCTCGCGATACATCGCATCGAACCCGTCGAACAACGCCCCGTTCAGCGCCTGCCCCGCCTCGGTCTCCGAGAAATCGAGATAGGCCTGCATCTCGCTGTCGCTGAGCGGCCCATAGGCCATATAAAGGAAACTCTGCAGCCAGCCCAGCGTGTCGGCGCGGATCGCGTCTTCCTGAGACCAGACCTCGTCAAGGATCTCGGCCTCGCTCATCTTGTGGCTGCCGCCTTCGACCAGACCGTTAAAGAAATGATAGTTCGAACTCAGCGCCCCGGTCACGTTGCGCTCGTTTAAATCGTTAATCTCGATAAAGCTGGTGATCGCATCGACCCGGGCGTTTTCATCCGCTACCGCCTCGGCATAGATCGCATCGGCCAGTTCATCGACCGCAGGATCGACCATCGCCACCCGGGCGCTGATCTCAAGCTGCAGGATACGCCGCCCCGCATCGCTGCCAAAGAAATCGAGCGCAGCGCGGGTTTCCTCGGCCGTCAGGCGCTTTTCAAGGCTCGCTTCGAGCACGGACAACATCGCCTCGGGGTCATAGATGCGTTTCACCTTGTCCGAGAAATAGCGCCCACCCGTCCCCGACAGGAGATCGTCGTTCAGCCCATCGCCATAGCGCAGACCTTCCACTCGCAGGACCTTGATCACGTCATCCAGCAGAAGAACATCGCTCAGCTCGTCTATGTCCCCCGCACCGCTTGCAGTAAGCGGAACAAGCGCGACAAGCGACAGCGCCGCGGCGATCACATAACGTCTGGCCCATCTCTTCATGTCAGATGTCCTGACCGGGGTGCAGGTCGGCCATCTTGGCCGCCAGCACTTCGAAACGGTTGGCCATGATCTCGTACTGGACCGCGTTCAGCAGTTCATACACCTCCTGCATCTGCGGCTTTTCCAGTGTTTCGGTATAGGCCAGCAGGTCTTCGTCCGAAATATCGCGATAAGTATAGGCGGACCCGGACATGGCCGATTGCTCTAGAACCACACGCAGCCGTTCCTCGTCTTCCGCGATCATCGCCCGCAACTCATCCGCATCAAGCTGAAGCTCGACCACCCCGGCCGCGCTGGCTGACATCAGAAAGCGTACCTGAATCTCCTGCAAGGCCCGCAGGCTTGAATCGACGGAGGATATCGCCGCGTTCATCCGCTTCAACGTTTCAAGCCGGTCCGGATTATTCTCGGCCAGTTCGGCGAGGATTTGGTTGCCTTGCTTCATCTTGGCGTCATCGTCATCCTGCATGTGCGAGGCGTTCTCGGCCTCGACCAGCCGCTGCCCCAGATCGGTCGCATAGAACCCCGCCGCAAAATCAAGGTTTTCATCACTCAGCGTCTGCTCAAGAATATCAAGTGCGATATCGCGCATGATCTCCGGCTTGAAGACCTGTGCCGTCACCCGGTTCCAATCCGACCCAAAGACGTCTGGTTCCACCCCCAGCATCTGCGGGGCCGAAGCGGCGGAAAACGCGATTGAATCCAGCGCCACGTCAAATCCGGTCGTCGTCAGAAAGGCCTGTACCCGCTCGCGATTGGCCGCATTCGAGGGCTGAACAAAGACACACATCATCGCGAGACCAAGAATGGCAGCGATCTGCAGCAGGCGGGGCGAAACGAGTACGCGCGAAAACTGTATCATGCGGTGAACCGTAAGGCATTTCGCGGCACCGGCAATCAAAAAAAATGCAATCGGCGGAAACCTAAAAAACGCCCTTGCCACCCGCCGCATGACCGATTACACGCAGGCTCCACAGACCCCCGCGGAGAGGTGCCGGAGTGGTCGAACGGGGCGGTCTCGAAAACCGTTGACCCTTCACGGGGTCCCAGGGTTCGAATCCCTGTCTCTCCGCCATATGCCTGCCCATATGCACAAATCGCCGCTGTCACCGGATCAGTTCCGGCGCAATACCCTGCGTCCGTCTGTCCCAGCTCGCCGTGTCAATTACCAGTTCTTTAAGCGGCCTCGAAGAATCCGTTTCCGCGCGGCACTGTGCGCCTTCAATCAGCGCGGGCCATGGTTACTTCGGACCGAAAGCATATTCGGCTCAGCATCTTTGACAATAAATCCATGTCGGGGATAAAGTCGCGCACCGGTCGCAGCGGCCAAAGATCAACCTTCGGAAATGGAATAACGCCTTGCTAGAGCGAAATGAATTCGACGCAGTCTATGCCTGTGTCTGCGACCTCAACGGTGCGATGCGGGGCAAGCGCATCCCAAGCGCCCAGATCGAAAAAATCGGACGCGGTGAAATCCGGATGCCATTGTCCATCCTCTGTCTCGATATCTGGGGCGAGGATGTCGAGGGCAGCGAACTGGTCTTTGAAACCGGCGATGCCGACGGGCTTTGCGACCTGATCGACCGCAAGGTCAGCATCTCCACCTGGACCTCGCGCCCAAGCGCCTTTGCGCAACTCTGGATGCGAGAGGAAAACGGCAAACCCTTCCTTGGCGATCCACGCCGCGCGCTGGCCGAGATCCTCTCGCGCTACAAGGCGCACGGCCTGACGCCGGTGGTGGCGACCGAGCTTGAATTCTACCTCTATGACGACAGCGAAAGCGCCCCCTCAGCGCCCCGCGCGCCCCGTTCGGGGCGCAGTTCGGAAACCGCCGGTGCGCTCTCGCTCGACGAATTGCAGAAATACGAAGAATTCCTCGACGACGTTTACGATGCCTGCGCGCTGCAGGATATTCCCGCCGATGCGGCCATTTCCGAAAACGGCGCCGGGCAGTTCGAAATCAACCTCAAGCATTCCAGCGATGCGCTGAAAGCGGCGGATGATGCGGTCCTGTTCAAACGTCTCGTCAAGGGCGTCGCGCGGCGTCACGGGATGGGCGCCACGTTCATGGCCAAGCCCTATGGCGACCGCTCCGGAAGCGGCCTGCATGTGCACTATTCACTGATAGACGAACAAGGGCGCAATGTCTTCGATGATGGCGGCGCACGCGGCACTGACACGATGCTTCACGCGGTTAGCGGGATGCTCTCGACGATGCAGGATCATACGCTGATCTTTGCCCCGCATGAGAATTCCTATCGCCGGCTCCTGCCCGGCTCACATGCGCCCTCGGCGGTGGCCTGGGGCTATGAAAACCGCACCGCCGCGATCCGCATTCCCGGCGGAGACAACAAATCCCGCCGGATCGAGCACCGTGTCGCCGGTTCGGATGCGAACCCTTATCTCGTCATCGCCTCCATTCTTGGCGGTGCGCTGCTGGGCATCGAATCCAAGGCTATGCCGCCGAAACCGATCGAAGGCGACGCCTATTCCAAAAGGCTCCAGAACCTGCCGCTCGACTGGGCCTCGGCGATCGAGGCCTTCTCGGACAGCACCGGCGTCGAACAGGTCTATTCAAAGTTGCTCAAACGCATGCTGACCCAGTGCAAGATGCAGGAGCTGCGCCGGTTCACCCAGCATGTGACGGATTTCGAATACCAGAGCTATCTCGAGACGGCCTGACCTCCCTCCCCCAATCCCAAACTGATTTCGCCCCGCCGGTGCCCTTGCGATGTACGGCGGGTGTACAGGGGGTGTACGGCTTGTGCCGGGCATTTCGCCCGGGCTCACCCGCCGTTAGTTCTCCCTCGCATTTTGGCAGAGGGCGATTTGATAGACGTCTCTCAAAAAAAGATTGACGACCATCATTTTGATCATTTTATTAGGCGCAGGGAGGAAGTCCATGCAGAGTCGCCTACCGACATTGTCGGACGTCGCGCGTTGCGCGGGCGTTAGCTATGCGACCGTCGATCGCGTGGTGAATGACCGGGGCGGCGTGGCGGAGAAATCCGTCATACGGGTGCGCAAAGCCATCGATGAGCTGGGCTATGTGCGCAATGTAGCGGCGGCAAACCTTTCCCAGAACAAGACCTATCGCTTTGCCGCGATCATACCGACCGGCACCAACCAGTTCTTTCAGCAATTGCGCGCCATTCTCGAAGCCGAACGCATCAGGTTGCTGGCCGACCGCATCGACCTGCGCATCGAGGGGATCGCCGCGTTTGATGGCGAAGCCTTGTGCGAACGCCTTGATATCCTTTCACAAACCGGCATCGACGGCGTCGCGCTTGTCGGAACAGACGACGACATCGTCGCCCAGAAGATCGCCGAGCTTCGGTCTGCCGGGATTGCCGTTCTTACCCTCGTGTCGGACGCGCCGAACGCGCCGCGCGATGCCTATATCGGGATCGACAACCGCGTGGCGGGCCAGACCGCCGGACGTCTGATCGGCCTGTGCCACGGTGGCGCGTGCGGCCGGGTACTACCCATCGTCGGGGCGCTCTCGGCACCCGACCACGCCGAACGGCTTGAGGGCATGCGCGAGACGGTGACGTCCCTCTACCCCGATCTGGATATCGCGCCGGTCATCATCGGCCGGGACGAACACGAGATCGTCGAGAACAAGCTTCGACCAATATTCAAAAATTCTCATGACATAACAGCGGTTTACAGCGTCGGCGGCGGCAATGCGGGCCTGTTGCGCGTGCTGCGCTCCCTGCCTGACGGACAGAACCGGCCGATTGTTGTGCTGCATGACATCGTGCCTCAAGCGCGCGAAGCCCTCGAGGACGGGGTGATCGATGCCATCATCGACCAGCGCCCCGAAGTCGAGATCGCCAACGCCCTGAGCTGCCTGCGCAGCATTGCCGACCGGCGTATACCCGATGTCACGGACCCGATCCTGCCCACCGTTTATTTCAAGGAAAACCTGCCGCCTCACGGCAGGGATTCCTTTGTGCGTCCCGGCCATGCCGTCAATAGAACGGCGTCGGGACATGCCTCAAAATCTCGAATTCTCAAGGAGATAGACCAATGAAGACGATCAAGGGCCCCGGCCTTTTCCTCGCCCAGTTTGCCAGCGACGAAGCGCCGTTCAACTCGTGGGACCAGATCACCAAATGGGCCGCCGACGCCGGGTACAAGGGTGTTCAGGTGCCGGTCTGGGAATCGCGGCTGATCGACCTCGACAAGGCGGCAAGCTCCAAGGATTACTGCGACGAATGGGCCGGGCAAGCCCGCGAAAACGGCGTCGAAGTCACTGATCTCTCGTCACATATTCTCGGACAGCTGGTTGCCGTCCACCCCGCTTATGACACTTGGGTCGACGGCTTCGCCGCCCCCGAAGTGCAGGGCAAGCCCAAGGAACGCGCCGAATGGGCGGCGGAGCAGGTCAAAAAAGCGCTGACCGCATCAAAGCACCTTGGCGTCGATGCGCATGTGACTTTTTCCGGCGGTCTCTGCTGGCCGTTCATCTATCCCTTCCCGCAGCGCCCCGCCGGGCTGGTGGAAACCGCCTTTGACGAACTGGCGGCGCGCTGGCGTCCGATCCTGGATCACGCCGAAGATTGCGGCATCGATGTCTGCTATGAAATCCACCCCATGGAAGACCTGCATGATGGCGTGACCTTCGAGATGTTCCTTGAACGTCTGGACGGTCATGCCCGTTGCAACATGCTTTACGACCCGTCCCACTACGTGCTGCAATGCCTTGATTACCTTGACAATATCGACATCTACAAGGACCGGATCAAGATGTTCCACGTCAAGGATGCCGAGTTCAACCCGACCGGGCGTCAGGGTGTTTACGGTGGCTACCAGCCCTGGGTCGACCGGGCCGGACGCTTCCGCAGCCTTGGCGACGGTCAGGTCGATTTCGGTGCAGTCTTCTCCAAGATGGCGGCCAATGACTTCGACGGCTGGGCCGTTGTCGAATGGGAATGCGCCATCAAACACCCCGAGGACGGTGCTCGCGAAGGCGCGCAATTTGTCAAGGATCACATCATTCGCGTGACGCCCCATGCCTTTGACGATTTCGTCGACGGCGGCACCGATGACGCCGCAAACCGCAAGATGCTGGGGATTGATTGAGATGAGCGATAGCAAACGCATCAGGCTGGGCATGGTCGGCGGCGGAGCCGACGCGTTTATCGGCGGCGTGCACCGCATCGCCAGCCGCATCGACGACCGTTTCGAACTGGTTGCCGGGGCGCTGTCCTCGACCCCCGAAAAGGCCAAGAAGAGCGGCGAGGCGCTGGGGCTGGACCCCGCCCGCAGCTATGCCAGTTTTGAGGAAATGGCTGAGGCCGAAGCGGCGCGCGAGGACGGCATCGAAGCGGTCAGCATCGTGACGCCCAATCATGTCCACTACCCGGCGGCCAAGGCATTTCTTGATCGCGGCATCCATGTGATCTGCGACAAGCCGCTGACCTCGACATGGGAAGATGCCGAGGCGATGGAAAAGGCCGTGGCGGGTTCCAAGTCCCTGTTTATCCTGACACATAACTACACCGGCTATCCGATGGTGCGTCAGGCGCAGGCGATGGTCGAGGCCGGAGACATCGGCAAGATCCGTCTGGTGCAGGTCGAATACCCGCAAGACTGGCTGACCGATCCGGTGGAAACCGAAGGCGTGAAACAAGCCGAATGGCGCACCGATCCGGCGCGCTCCGGCGCGGGCGGGGCCACGGGTGATATCGGCACTCATGCCTATAACCTCGCCTCCTTTGTCAGCGGGTTGAAAGCCAGCGAGTTGCTGGCCGATCTGCAAAGCTTTGGCGCGGGTCGCTCGCTGGACGACAACGGTCACGTCCTGCTGCGCTTCGACAACGGCGCGCGGGGCATGCTCTGGTGTTCGCAGGTCGCGCCGGGCAATGAAAACGGGCTCAAGCTGCGCATTTACGGCGACAAGGGGGGGCTGGAATGGGCGCAGGAAGACCCGAACTACCTGTGGTTCACCCCGCATGGTGAAGCGACCCGCCTGATCCGACGCAACGGCGCCGGGGCAATCGACGCAGCAAATGCCGTAAGCCGTATTCCTCCGGGCCATCCCGAGGGCTATCTGGAAGGGTTCGCCAATATCTACACCGCCGCCGCCGATGCCATTCGCGCGGTTCAGGGAGGCAGCGACCGCGACGCGGCCATGGGCCCCCTGCCCGGCATTTCTGATGGCATGGAGGGGATGCGTTTCGTGCTGGCCTGCGTGGAGTCGTCGAAGAACAACGCGACATGGGTGAAACTGTGAGCACACCCACCCTCGAACTGTGCGATATCCGCAAGAGCTTCGGCCCGATCGAGGTGCTGCATGGCATCGACATCGCGCTGCGCTCGGGCGAGGTCCATGCGCTGATCGGTGAAAACGGGGCGGGCAAATCGACGACGATGAAGATCCTGGCGGGCTATCAGCCCGCCACCTCCGGCAAGATACTGCTAGACGGGAAAGAGGTGACTTTCGACAGTCTGCATGAAGGCGAAGAGGCTGGGATCGTGATGATCCATCAGGAATTCAACCTCGCCGAACAGCTGACGGTCGAGCAGAACATCTTTCTGGGCCGCGAGCTGCGCAAGGGCTGGCTTTTGGACAAGGCCGAGATGCGGCGCCTGACGCGCAGCTATCTCGACCGGGTGAAATGCCGTGTGCATCCCGATACGCCAGTGTCGAAATTGTCCAACTCTGACAAGCAGATGGTGGAAATCGCCAAAGCGCTGAGCCGCGACGCGCGGGTTGTCATCATGGACGAACCCACCGCCGTTCTGACCAACCGTGAGGCGGGCATCCTCTTTGAACAGGTTCGCGCCATGCGCGAGGCCGGCACCGCGATCCTTTTCACCAGCCACAAGCTGAGCGAGGTTGCCGAGATCGCGGATCAGGTCACCGTCATGCGCGACGGGGCGGTCGTGCGCGCCTGCCCCGCGTCGGACATCACCGAGGATGAAATGGCCACGGCCATGGTCGGACGCGATGTGTCCGACCTCTACCCCAAGCATCGCGAAGAAGCCGAGAATGAACTGGCGCTCTCCGTGTCCGGTCTGGATGTGCCCGGCTTTGCCGAAGGCATCTCTTTCGATCTTTATCGCGGCGAGATTTTCGGCATCGCGGGCCTCATCGGTTCTGGCCGGACGGAAGCGATGGAGGGGCTGTGCGGATTGCGCCCCGCCACACGCGACGCCATGCAGATCAATGGGCAGGATGTGAGCATCCGCAAGCCCTCTGACGCGCTGGCCCACGGGCTGTGCTACCTGACCGAAGACCGCAAGTTGCGCGGTCTGCTTCTGGAACGGGGCATGCGCGAGAACCTGACGCTTCAGGCGCTGCCCAAGTTCGGCACGCTGCTGATCGACCGCAGCGCAGAAGAAAAGGCGCTGGATCAGGCGATCAAGGATTTCGACATCCGTGCAGGACGACGGGACGTGAAGGTCGGCAATCTCTCGGGCGGTAACCAGCAGAAACTGCTGCTTGCCAAGGTGATGCAGTCGGAACCGAAGATCCTCATTGTCGATGAGCCGACGCGCGGCATCGATATCGGCACCAAGCAGCAGATCTATGCATTCCTGCGCCGTCTCGCGGATGAAGGCCATGCGATCATCATGGTCTCTTCCGAAATGCAGGAGCTGATCGGCATGGCCGATAGGGTCGCCGTCATGCGCACCGGCCGCATCGCGGGCACGCTGAGCGGCAAAGACATAACAGAAGACGCCATTGTCCGCCTCGCCATGGGCGTAGGGGCAACTGAATACGGCGCGAAAAAGGAACTGGCCTGATGACCTCTGAAACGACGAACAGCAAGCAAAGCGGGCGCGCCCTGCCCTCGATGAGCGTACTGGGCCCGATCCTCGCGCTGGTCCTGCTTGTGGTGGTCGGCGCCCTGCTGAACCCGAATTTCCTTGGCGCGGCCAACATCACAAACGTGCTGGCCCGATCCGCCTTTATCGGCATCATCGCCGTGGGCATGACCTTTGTGATCACCGCCGGGGGGCTCGACCTTTCGGTCGGGTCGATGGCGGCCTTTATCGCCGGGCTGATGATCCTTGTGATGAACGCGGCGCTGCCCAGTATGGGGGTCGGTGTGCCCATTATCCTGCTTGGAATGCTGGTGGCGATTGTCGCCGGTATCCTTGCCGGGCTTCTCAACGGCTTTCTGATTACCACCGTGGGCATCGAGGCGTTTATCGTAACCCTCGGCACCATGGGCATCTACCGCAGCCTTGTGACATGGCTCGCCGATGGCGGCACGCTCAGCCTCGACTTCGGGCTGCGCACCTTTTACCGCCCGGTCTATTTCGACGGGATTCTAGGAATCTCCTGGCCGATCATCGTATTCGCACTGGTCGTCATCATCGGCGAAATCGTGATGAGCCGCGCCCGTTTCGGCCGCCATTGCGCTGCGACGGGATCGAACGAGCACGTGGCCCATTATTCCAACGTGAACGTTAACCGCACCCGGCTGATCACCTACGCCCTGCTTGGTCTGCTGGTGGGGGTCGCGACGATCATGTATGTGCCGCGCCTTGGCTCGGCTTCGTCCTCGACCGGCGTACTGTGGGAGCTTGAAGCCATCGCAGCCGTTATCATCGGCGGCACCGTGCTCAAGGGCGGCTTTGGCCGGGTCTGGGGCACCGTGATCGGCGTCCTGATCCTAAGCCTGATCGACAATATTCTGAACCTGACCGACCTTGTATCGCCATACCTGAACGGCGCGATCCAGGGCGTCATCATCATTCTCGCAGTGATCCTGCAGCGGGAAGCCAAAGCGAAGGGCTGAGGCCCGCGCGTCAATACTCGAAAGGGAGGTAAGACATGAGCTACATGAAAAACATTCTGGCAGGGGCGGCAGCCATCGCGCTTGGTGCCAGCGCAGCCTATGCGCAAGACACCAAGGTGATCGGTGTTTCGATCCCGGCGGCAACCCATGGTTGGGCCGGTGGCATGAACTACCACGCACAGGAAACCGTAGAGCGGTTGGAAGAAGTCTATCCGCAGCTCGACTTTGTGCTGGCTACCGCATCGGATGCGGGCAAGCAGGTCAACGACATCGAGGACATGGTCGCTACGCGCAATATCTCGGCGCTGGTGGTCCTGCCCTTCGAATCCGATCCGCTGACTCCGCCGGTTCAGGCGGTTGCCGATAGCGGTGCATGGGTGACGGTGGTTGACCGTGGCCTGTCCGTCGAAGGCATCGAGGACCTCTATGTCGCAGGCGACAACGCGGGGTTTGGCACGGTATCGGGCGAATACATGGCCTCGAAAATGCCCGACGGTGGCAAGATCGTCGTCCTGCGCGGCATTCCGACCACCATCGACAACATGCGTGTCGAAGGCTTTGAGAAAGCGATCGAAGGCTCGGGCATCGAGATCATCGGCATGGAGCACGGCAACTGGAACCGTGACGACAGCTTTAACGTGATGCAGGACTTCCTGTCGAAGTACGACCAGATCGATGCGGTCTGGGCCTCGGATGACGACATGGCCGTTGGCGTTCTTGCCGCCATCGATGCCGCCGGTCGCGATGATGTTCAGTTCGTGCTTGGCGGCGCGGGCATGAAGGAAATGATCAAGCGCGTGATGGATGGCGACAGCATGATCCCCGCCGACGTGACCTACCCGCCGTCGATGATTGCAACGGCGATTGAAATGACCGCTGTGGGTCTGACATCGAACGCGCCGGTTGCCGGTACCTTCACCATCGGTTCCGTACTGGTCACCCAAGAGAACGCCGAGCAGTTCTACTATCCTGACAGCCCGTTCTGATCCGGAACAATAAAACGGACTGGCCCGGGAATTCCCGGACCAGTCCTTTTCATTTCGGCCTTTCAGCCATTCCGGGCATCGCCAAAATTGTACAGCCCGATCATTTCCAATGATCCGTCACCGATAGATCCGTGTGGTGCAATCCGGTCAATCGATTCAGGATCGTTCGTGAGTTCTCCCGGATCAATTCGTCCACACAATCCGGATCATTCCAGTCTTCCGCCACCGACGGGATAGATATCCCGCACCCGGCCCCTTCATTGCGCAATTTCATATGCATCGCCGTGCTGAGAGAACCCGTGAGCGGTGGGTCAGCATTCGGCCAGACATATACCGTGCCACACAAATATTCAGAGAAGCCGTATTCCGGTTACATTATTTGGTGACAACCCGTCCGCGAACTGTCGAATTCGACCGTCCGAAGATAAATAAGCGCAATAATTATCGTTCGAGTATGCTTTGGTATTTCGCGAAAGTCGTTTGTCTTAAAAGATATCTTGGGAATAAACGTAGTCCAAAGACACGTTTTTCAAACGTGTTTTTTCACGCTTTCGGATTTTCGGCGAATTAAAGCTTATTCAGGAGGATTACCGCGCAGCCCGGTCGCAGATACCAGTCTCCGGTCTAGCACCTTATTGAATGACCGAATTGTCCATCCGGGCAGAGACATCACCTACCCGGTCCAGCGCGCGTGCCGCGACAAAAGCGATGGCCGCTCCGACCAGCAGGCATAGCAGCACCACGGCGACAATCCGCACGAACCCCGCAGCCGTGCGCCGCTCGGCCTCAATCGGCAGCGAGCCGCTCTGCGTCGCCGCAGCGGGCATGTCCTCGGCCACATCGTCCCGACTGGGTTGGCCCACCCGCGGAGGCTGTCGGCGGCGCCCTGCCATGTGGTCCTCTTCTTCCGCAACGTCTTCTCCGGTGGCACGCCCATCTCCAAAGAGAGACAGAACATTGTCGCCAGCCGATGGTTTCGACACAGCAGGTTCAGAGCGTTCGGGCTTTGTTTTGAACGAGGTCAGCTTTGCTTCGGCTTTCGGAGATGCCCCCTCGCGTTCAGCTGCCATTCTCGCAAGGAATTCGGCACGGTTCTCGCGGGCAATGCGCTGCGCATCTTCGGGTGTCGCGTTTCCGATATCGTCCAGCTCATCGCTCTCCGTCGAAGCCGTTTCCCACGGCTTGCGGTCGGGCAGCACAGATTGTCCTTCGGACTTGTTCAGAACCTGCTCACGCGATTGGCGCGCAAGCTCCAGCCGGGCGTTCCAGCTCAGTTTTCGGTCCATATAGGATTTGGAATCCGAGCTTGGTACTTCGTCTTCAGGACGGTCGTTTTTCCGCAGGCTCATCACTCTCACTCAACAATACAGACACGCGGGTACTATACCTCAAGGTTAACGGTACGTCACGCTTTCTCGCGTCGCTCAGACCCCCGCACCCGGTCAGTCTCCCCCTGATCCCCGAGAAAATGGCGCGCAAACCGTGAAAATCAAGTGACGCGCGATAGCTTGCCGCAATGTGCTTAAGCATCAAAGGCGCAGTCTGTGGGACAAATTCGGCTCACCTTCGGCAGGGCGCCGGATAAAGTATGACCGGTTTCCATGGATCTGAAGCCAAGGACGAAAATGAAATTCCGAAGATTTATCTATTTGATAAAAAATAATTTATCGCGCCACGCGACGTTGGCCCTTTTCGCGAAGCGCATGGCATCTTGCGTATGGTTTCAGCATTTGCCGTGCGTCGAACGGAACAGAACGAGGCGGCCATCGATTGCGAAATGACTACCCAAGCTGCCACGCCGAGCGGCTTGAAACGGGCGATCCCAAACGCCTCTGAAATGCACAACCCAAAGTTGCACACATTTTAACGGTTTCGAATCCGGCACAATGTGAAGTAATTGCTGAAACCGTCCCGGCCCGAGCGACAATCCGGCGAATCCGGGAACGGCACGACGCTAGCTGTCCTTCATCAAGTTGTTAAGCACGTCCTGCGTATCCGCACCGCAAGCGGGCGGCGCGTGACGGTAGCAGACCGGCGTTTTCGAAAACTTGACCGGATTGCCGATCAACGGCACCTCGCCCGATGCGGCATGTGCATCCGGCATGGAGATCTTCATGCCGCGCGCCTCGACCTGATCCGAGGCAAACACCTCGGACAGGCTGTTGATCGGACCGCCCGGGATCCCTGCCGCTTCCATCGCGCGCACAAGATCTGCCTTGCCAAAGCGCAGGATTTCTCCGGCGAGCAACCCGATCAGGATATCGCGGTTCGTGACACGGTCGATGTTGCGCCGGAACCGTTCATCCTCGGCAAGATCGGCTCGCCCGAGAATGCCGCAGAACCTCTTGTACTGCACATCGTTCCCGGCGGCCACGATCACATGCCCGTCGCTTGTAGCGAACACCTGATAAGGCACGATATTGGGGTGCTGATTGCCCAGACGCGGCTGTTCCTGCCCCGACAAAAGATAATTTGTCCCCGCATTGACGAGCCACGCCACCTGGCTGTCGACAAGGGCGATGTCGATATGCTGACCTTCGCCGCTCTGGTCGCGATGGCGGATCGCCGCCAAAATCGCCGTCACCGCGTACAGGCCGCAGATCACGTCCGTCACCCCGACCCCGACCTTCATCGGCTCGCCCTCGGGATCTCCGGTCAGACTCATGATACCGCCATAGCCCTGTGCCAGCAGGTCATAGCCGGGCTTGTGCGCATTGGGGCCCGTCTGGCCGAACCCCGTGATCGAACAATAGACAATACCCGGGTTGTCCCGGCTCAGGCTCTGGTAATCCAAACCGTATTTGGCAAGCCCGCCGACCTTAAAATTCTCAACCAGTATATCGCAACGCCGGGCGAGCTGCCGCACCGTCTCGGCCCCCTCTTCGGTGGCGATATCAACCGCGACCGACCGCTTGTTACGATTGGCCGAAAGGTAATAGGCGCTCTCCGCCGTAGGCTCCCCATCCGGTCCGGTCACATAGGGCGGCCCCCAGGCCCGGGTATCATCCCCAAGGCCCGGCTTCTCGATCTTGATGACCTCCGCGCCGTAATCGCCCAGCAATTGCGTGCAGGTCGGACCGGCAAGGATACGGGACAGGTCCAGCACCCGAAGCCCGTCAAGCGGCCCCGGCACCTGCGCATTCGACATTGTCACATCCTTTTACCTGCAGATGCGAGGCCGCCTCAGGCGACCTCTTCCACCTCGCCCCCGGCCTTTTTCCAGCCCGAGAATCCGCCCTCGATATGCGCCACCGGCTGCAAGCCCATCTCCTGCGCGAGCCGCGCGCTCAGGGCAGACCGCCACGCACTGGCACAGTAGAAGACGAATGTCTTGTCCTGGGCGAAAACATCCTTGTGATAGGGGCTTTCCGGATCGATCCAGAATTCCAGCATGCCGCGCGGACAGGAAAACGCACCCGGAATCTTGCCTTCGCGCTTCAGCTCGCGCGGGTCGCGCAGGTCCACGAATACATGATCCTCGGCCCCCAAAAGTGCCTTGGCCTCCTCGATGG
Organism: Heliomarina baculiformis; assembly: GCF_019966545.1. Lineage (GTDB taxonomy): Bacteria > Pseudomonadota > Alphaproteobacteria > Rhodobacterales > Rhodobacteraceae > Heliomarina > Heliomarina baculiformis. The sequence goes on from NZ_JAIMIC010000001.1 coordinate 97,307, forward strand.
GCATGGTGGTGACCACGGCATTCGCCTCGGTGACCATATCTTTCACATGCTTGGTAATCGTTTGTGCCATGTCGGCTCCTTCTCTTCAGACTGGTGTCGTGACACGGGGCTCGCCGCAGGCGGCCTCGATCACCTCGCCCGCGTCAAACAGGATATCCTCGCGAAACTTGCCGCCGATCAGCTGGACGCCAACCGGTGCATCCCCCGCCATGCCGGTCGCGACCGACAGCCCCGGCAGCCCCAGCGTCGGCAGCGCCCGTTGGATAAGCTGCGCTTCCATGATGCGGTCAAATCCCGACCGGGCGCCCACGTCGCTCTGCTGCGCGAAAGGCAACATGCCCGAAGACGGGCAGAGCACCACGGGCCACTCGGCGAGGAAATGCAACCATTCGCGCTGCACCCCGATGCGCCGCTGCAGGCAGGCCATCAACCCGCCAAGGTCCATCTCCGCAGAATCCGCGGTCATCCGCTGAAAAACCACCGTGGCATCGGGATCATCCTCGGCTGCAATGGTTGCCGCCGCAGCGCGGGCTTCCGCCATCCAGAGCTGCGCGTTTATCTCGGCCGCTACCCGCATCGGCGGGCAATCGATCTCCTCGACCTGCCAGCCAGCCTCACGCAGGGCCTCGGCCGCCTGCGTCAGCGCCGCCAATACCGCGTCTTCCACCTCCATCCCGTCCGGAGTCGGACAAAAGGCCACCTTCCTGGGCAAAGCCTCCCCCGTCAGGCGCGCGGGGATCCAAAGCGGATCCTCGGGATCGCCCACCGACATGGCGGCCAGTCCCAACCTCAGATCGGCAATGCTCCGGGCAATCGGGCCCGAAACCGCCATCATCTGCGCCCCGATGTAACGATCCGGCGCCGAGGCATTGCGCGCCGGAACCCGGCCCACGGTCGGTCGAATCCCCTGCAGGCCGCAGGCATAGGCCGGATAACGGATCGATCCGGCGATATCGGTGCCATGTCCTATGGCGCAAATCCCGGCGGCCACCGCCGCCGCCGCCCCGCCCGACGATCCGCCCGGCGTCAGATCGGCATTGCGCGGATTAAGCGTCATCCCGTGCAACTCGTTATTGGTGAACCATCGCATCGAGAAAGCCGGCGTATTGGTGCGCCCGACAATTACCGCCCCGGCCCGCCGCAGGTTGGCCACCACCGGGCTGTCCTGTTTCGCGATCAGATCTTTCTGCAATTTCAGACCGTTGGTCGTCGCGTATCCCTTCTGATCCACGTTGACCTTGATCGTCACCGGCACGCCGGCGAGTGGTCCCGCGTCCTCCCCGCGCCCAAGTCGGTCGTCCAGCACATCCGCAGCGGCCAGCGCTTCCTCCGGGCATTCCTGTACCACTGCGTTGATCCGGGGATTGATCTCCGAAAGCCGGGCAAGATGCGATTCAACCACCTGGCGCGCGGAAAAAGACCGGCTTTTCACACCCCGCGCAATTTCACTGGCATCCATTTCCCAGAACTCAGCCATCCTCGCCCCTTCCTGCTTGAATTCCAAAGAGGTGACATCAAAAATCACGGCGTTTCAATGGGCATATAGAATTTCCCGCCCCATGACGGCGCTGCACAGACGACCCATTGCCGGCCCTGCCTGAAACCGTCTTTCCTCTTGCCAAAATACTCCGGGGGAGTCGCCCGTCAGGGCGGCGGGGGCAGCGCCCCCCATGACGCGGCGCGGGGCCAGCGATTCGAGAGGATATGGAAACGCTTCGTACCGGTGGTTTCTCCGCCGCTCCGGTCTATGCCACGCTGACCATGCCCGTATCCGGCGCCTCAAGGCTCGTGATTGCGCATTCGCCAAACCCCGGCAAATTCTCGACACGGTGATTGCCCAGCCGGAACTCGTCACCAAAGCTTTCCGCCGACGTCTCCAGAACCGTGATCTCCATCGGGGCGCTTTGCGACTGAAGCCGCGCCGCACAGTTCACCGCCGGTCCGAAGACGTCATAGATATATTTCTGCGTCCCCACGACCGAGCCCACAACCGAACCCGAGGCGATCCCGATCCGGGCCTGCCAGCGATGGCGATGCGTCTTGTTGCGATGCGAGAGGTATCTCAGGAAACCGCTCGCGCAGCGCGCCGCCAGCCGGGCGTGATCCGGATTGCTATGCGGCAGCCCAGACACTGCCATGTAGCAATCGCCAATCGTCTTGATCCGCTCGCAGCCATGCAGTTCAGCGATCCGATCGAAGGCCGTGAACAGGTCATTCAGCTCGCTCACCGTTTCCGTCGGATCCGAGGCCACCGCCATTTCGGTGAAGCCCACGAAATCCAACATCAGCACCGAAACCGGTTCGAACAGGCGCGGCGTGACCGTGCCAAAGCTTTTGTATTCCGCGTAGACCGAGCGCGGCATCACGTTCAGCAACAGCTTTTCGACCTGCACCTTCTCGCGCTCAAGTTCACGGGTGCGCCGTTCGGTCATCGAAGCATAGCTGTCGATCATCGCCTCGGTTTCCCGCAGGCGCGAAATGTTCTGACATTCCACGACCCACACCGGCTGTTCCAGATGGCGCGCGTTCCGCACGTCGATCTGCAGCGTCACCCGGCGACGTTTGGCCTTGACCGCAATTTCCAGCGTTTCGCCTTTCAGCGCGCGCGCCACTGCTGTGTGGTCAAGCTCTTCGACCAGCGAGGTCAGGACAACGCCCGAAACAGCCTCGGGAAAAAGCTTGGCAAAAGCCGGGTTGCAATAGATCAGCGTTTCGTCCTTGGCGTCGAAAAGCGCAACGCCCACGCCAATGGCGCGGAAAAGTTCAGTGGTAAAATTGGGGATACTCATGACAATCTCCTTTCGGATCAGGCAACGATCAGCCCGCGCCGCGCTTCGACCGCCTGAATGACCGTCGCGCAGTCATCCGACGCGAAACCGGCGGCCTCGAGCGTTTCGCGCAGCAGCGCCGCCACCTCATCGAACTGCGCATGGGTCACGCCCAGATGCGCATGTACGCGCTTAAGACGGCTTTCCGCAAATTCCGCTGGCCCGCCCAGCAGCATGGCAAAGAACTTGGTCTGATGGTCGATCAGGCGCGGCATATCCACGTCTTCAAAGAAATGCCCGACGATATCGCTGTCGAGAACACGGTCATAAAAATCGAGGATCACGCCGCGCAGGGCGCTCAGACCGCCATACTTGTCAAACAGGGGCATTTGGCCGGGGCGAAGTGCATAGGTCATCGAAATACTCCTTTTCCTGCAACCGGCCCCGCATCGAAATCAGGCGGAACCGGTATCGTGGCAAGGTGGATCAGGCCCGGTGGACGATCACCTCGGCATATTCCGCCGGAACGATCATCGCCTCGGACGTGCGCGACCATGCCGCGCCCAGCGCCGCGAGCTCGCTTTCAAGTGCCGCCGCGCCACTTGGCCCGACCGCCTCGAACGCCTTGAGCATCGGCCCGTAGGCGACCTTCCAGAGGTCGATCCATTGCTGCGGGGATTGAAACCTGAAGACAAAGTTCTTCTTCTCGATCTCGATCTTGCTGGCATTGCTGCCGAGCAGTTCCCGCAGCCGGTCCGGGTTCGACCATTCCATGGGCGAGCGCACACCGGCTGGCGGTTTCACATGGCTGCCGATGGTGCGGAACACGTCACCGATGAACCCCTCGGGCGTCCAGTTGGCCATCCCGATCTTGCCCCCCGACCGGCAGACGCGGGCCAATTCGCTCGCGGCTGCGTCCTGATTGGCCGTGAACATCACTCCAAATGTCGAGGTCACGATATCAAAGGAGGCATCCTCAAAGGGCAGATCCTCGGCATCGGCCTCGCGGAAGGCCACCGAAAGTTTCTCGGCCTCGGCCCGCTGCATGCCATTGCGCAGCCAGGCGCCGACATAATCGGTTGACACCACGTTGCAGTACCGCCGCGCGGCGGCCAGCGTCATGTTGCCATTGCCAGCGGCCACATCAAGCACACGGTCCCCCGGCATCACGTCCAGCGCCTCGGCAAGTCTTTCACCGGTAATCTGCAGGGTCACTCCGATTTCAGCGTAATTGCCGCTGGACCAGACGATCTGCTGGCGGCCCTTGACAGCGGTAAGATCCGGGCTGGGTTGAGTTACGACATTCATTGCAACATCTCCTTGGGTCAAAATATCAATGATCCCAATTTGACCTATCGTCAGCCTTGCCGCTTGGCGGTCCTCTGCAGAATGGCCCCGTTCTTGTGGGGATTACCTGCATATTTCCTGCAGAAACCGCTCTGATGGCTGCAAACGCGCGCCGGGCGACGGCACATCCGGCGCAGGGTCAAGCGGATGTTCTGGATATTTTGGGCGATATATCATAGAATTCGCGGGTATTGCGCCTTCAATTCCGCCCGCACGCCGTGCCGGGCGATACCACCCAAGTCCTTCAAGTCCCTTTGTCCTCGCGAATGGCTATTGTCCTGTGACCTATGCCTTTGACGATTTCGAGCTGGATATCGACCGTGCCGAGCTTCGGCGCGCGGGCGAACCTGTCGCCATCGAACCGCAGGTCTTTGCCTTGCTGAGCCTTCTCGTCACGGCGCAGGATCGCGTGGTCAGCAAGGATGAGATCTTTCAGGAAATCTGGAAGGATCGCATTGTATCTGATGCCGCCCTGTCTGGCCGCGTCCGCGACATGCGGCGCATCATCGGCGATGACGGCACCAGCCAGCGCCTTGTGCGCACCGTCCAGCGGCGTGGTTTCCGATTTGTCGGACCGGTCCGCAAGCTTGCCCCGGCAGATTCTGCCGATCCCATGCCCATCGCCGCGGATCCGGCCGAAGGGATCGATTTTGATCGCCCCGCCATCGCCGTTCTGCCCATATCCGAACCGGGCGGAGATGGAGCGTCGAGCTATATTGCCGAGGGTCTGACGGATGAAATCTGCGCAGCCCTCTGCGCGTGGCGTTATTTCCCGGTTATCGCGCGCAATACCTCTCTCCGTTTTCGCGACAGCGACCTGTCGATGAGCGGGATCGGCCAGCAGATCGGCGCGCGCTACCTGCTCAGCGGCTCGATGCGGCGAGCAGGCAATCGCATCAAGCTGAACATCGAACTGACCGACGCGCTGTCGGGCGTCCAGATATGGACAGAACGATTATCGCGTGACATCGACGATCTGGTCGATCTTGAAGAAGAGCTTGCCGCGCAGGTGGTCACCATCCTTGTTCCCGAACTCGAAGGGGCAGAATCACGGCGTATCATGCGCAAGCAACCCAGCGATTTCACCGCGTGGGATTACGCGATGCAGGCGGTCTGGTACTGCGGACGCGGCGCCAATGCTGATTTCGACATGGCCGAACAACTCGCCCAGAGAGCCTGCGAACGCGAACCCGACTGGTACCTGCCCTACACGCTTATCGCCACCTGCCGCTTTCAAAAGGCAATGGCGGGTTTTTCCTCTGCCGACAGCAGTCTGGCCTTTACCAGCACCCTCGAAGCCGCACGGCAGGCGCTTCAGATCGATCCGGGGTCATGGACAGCCCATGCGCTGGCCGCCGTGGGCGAGTTGTGGACCAATCACAACCACGACCGCGCCATGCGCCATGTAAAGCGCGCTATCGACCTTAATCCCAGCGCGCCGCAGAACTATCATTTCGGCGGTTGTATCTCGGGTTTCTCCGGCTCGCCGACCGAGGCGCGCCGCCTGCAAAAACGCCTGCTGCGCATCGACCCGCTTTACAATTACACGGCGGTGATCGAGGCGGATCTGGGACTCTGGCATATGATCGACGGAGAATATCCCGATGCCGATGATCGGCTGGCACGCTCGCAGCGTTGGGATCCACGTTATGGGCGCGCGCTCCAGCGGCGTATCGCGCTGGCCGGGCTTCAGGGCGATCACAAGGCCGCGCTGGATGCGGCAAACCGGTTGACCGATTTGGGTCTCTCGCTTGACCCGGCGGTGATCGCCGCCTCCTACCCGTTCAAGGTTGATGAACACCGCGCATTATTTGCCGAGGGCCTCTCCCGCGCAGGCATAAATTTCTAGGACCGCGCTATTCAGCAGCCGTCACCGCCGCCCCTCCGGCAAGCAATGTCTCGCTGGCCGGGATTTCCGCCATGTTGACACCCGCCAGACGACACAGATGCCAGGCCAGAACAAGGTTTGACGACAGCACGGTCAGCCCGGTCTCGCGCTGCAACGGTGCGATAATGTCCAGCGTGTCAAGGTTCGTGCAGGAAAGGAATACCCCGTCCACACCACCCTCGCGCACCAGTTCCAGCGCCGCCGCCTTGATCGAGTCAGGCGTGATCCGCGCCACCCGCGCCTCTTCCGCCTCGGCGAAAGTGCCGAATACCGGTGTCTCAGTCCCCTGCCCGGCCAGCACATCACGCAGCCGGTCCGAGACGTTTTCGACATAGGGCGACAGGAAAGCCAACCGTTTCAACCCAAGCTCCGCACAGGCCGCCACCAAGGCCGAGACCGGCTCGCTCACCGCGTTAGCGGCCACGCCTGTGCGCACCTGCGCCGCCACCTGGCTCGGGCCGATCTGCGCCGCGCCCGAGGTACAGCCATAGCCCACCGCCGCATAGGGTCTGACTTGCGGCAAGAGCGCCGCCGCCCGTGGCAGATGCTGGTCCATTTCCTGCAGCGTTTCCGGCGTCACATCCAATCCGCTTGGCACGCGCGAAACAAACAGTTCCGCCTCTGCCGGGATCAGCCGCCGGAAATCCAGTTCAATCCGTTCATCCGCCTGCAAGACGATCAAACCGATACGCAACGCCTCGTCGGTCTTCAGCTCATATGCCAGCCGTTTCATAGCTCAGCCCTCCAGCTCGATCAGCGTCCGCCCGGCGCGTGTAGACAGGAATTCCGGTGCGCCGTCGCGGATGACGATATCTTCCTCGTGCACCATGATCCGCCCTGGCGACAGTTCCACGCCCGGTTCGAGCGTGATGACCATACCGGGGCGCAAAACGGTCTGGTCCTGCGGGATCAGCGACAGCCCTTCGGTCAGTTGCATCCCCAACCCGTGCCCAAGCCGACCCGCGTCCGAGCCCCGCCCGCCAGTCAGCAGCCGGTCCATCACATGAAACAGCTCGGCGGCGGTGGTGCCGGGCCGAGCAATCTCGGCCGCCGCGTCGACAGCATCGATCAGCTTGACCTGCGCCGATTTTTCGGCAGCACCGGCCGGACCGACCGAAAAATTCCGGTCGAAATCGCAGAAATAGCCGTCGCGCTGCATGCCCGTGTCCAGCATCAGCACATCCCCGCGCTGTAGCGGGTCGGGTCCGGCGGGAGAGATGACATCCGAATACCCACCCGCGCCCGAGGCCCCGGCGACGTAAGGTACCCAGTCGGCCCCCTCTTCCAGACCAAGCCGCTGAAAGTCGCGAAACACCCGGTCCAGCGGCACACCGGCGCGGGCAATTTCAGGAACGCGGGCAAACACCCGGTCGCCCACGGCGCAGATCGCGCGGATCTTGTCGATCTCTGCCTCGGACTTCACCGCCCTAAGATCCCACATGATGCGCTGATCTGGCACAAAGCGCAGCCCCGATATCGCCTGCAAGCGCATCCAGTCGCCCAGCGGCATGCGCAGCTGGCTCTCCAGCCCCATCGGCACACCGATGTTCCCGCCCCCGGCCAACTCAGCCAGCGTCTCGGCCAAAAGCGAAACACCGTCGTCTTCGTAATCCGGCGCCCGCCATGTCCGGATGTCCCTGATCCATGTGCGCCCCATCAGCGCCGCGCCGATAGACGGGATCACCGCCACCGGATCGCCTGAAGCGGGCAGCACAAGGAACCACGGACGCGTCGGGCTTTCCCAGAACTTCGTCAGGTAGCCGGTGAAATAGCGAATATCCGGTTCGGTTGTCAGGAACAACGCGGCCAGATCGTGCCGCGCCATCATTCCCTGCGCCCGAGACACCCGCGCCTTGTATTCCGTATCCGGAAAACCGCGCGGCAGATCCATCATTCCGGACCTTCGCTCAGGATCAGCAGCACCGAAGAATGCTCATCCAGCCCCAGCGCCTCGCGATGGGCGGCGCTCGACATAAGGGCCGCCAGACCCGCCGCGCCCGACGGGGTCGACTTCAGCCCGACACCGGCGGCCAGTTCATCCCCCGCGAAGCCTTCGGCCTCGCTGATCGTGGCAAAGAAATCCGCATCCCGCGCCAACCCTTTCAGGGCGATCAGAGACGCCTCCTTGCAATCGAGCCGCCCCATTTCCGAAACCGGTCCGCTCGTCGTGACCATTTCCCCCGCCGCAATCGATTCTTTCAGACAGGGAGCAGCCTCGGGTTCGACCACGGTAATGATCGGTTCATCACCCCACGCCTTGCGGGCCAGCGCAGCTGCCGCCCCGGCAAGTCCACCGACACCGGCCTGAAGAAAGATATGGTTCGGGGCGCGGGGCATCGCCTCGATCACCTCCTGCATCAGTACAAGGTAGCCCTCCATCAGCCGATGCGGCCGCTCGGTATAGCCGGGCCACGAACTGTCCGAGAGCAGTTTCCAGCCGTTGTCTTCGGCCGCCTTGGCCGCCGCCGCCATGCTGTCCTCGTAAACCGCGCCTTCGCGCACCACCTCGGCCCCCTTTGCGCGCAACCGCTCGGCAAAGGCGTCGGGCACGGTTTCCGCGATATAGACCACCGCCCGCGCCCCGTAATCCGCAGCGCCCGCCGCCACCGACATGCCGTGATTGCCTGCGCTGGCGGTCACATAGGTCACGTCACTCACATCGCCCTCTGCCGCGTCATGCGCAATGACATAAGCCGCGCCAAGCGCCTTGAAGCTACCCAGCCCCATCCGGTTGCGTTCGTCCTTGATCCAGACCGTGCCGACCTCGCAGCTATCGGCCAGCGAATCCTGTGTCATCAGCGGCGTGGCGGCTGCATTGGGCCGCTTGTCCGTCAGCTGCACGGCGGTTTCCGCATCCTCGCTGGGATAGGGAATATCGGCGAGACCGGCCAAGGCATCGGTCTGCCCGCGATAGGGGTTCTTGAGTAATTCCATAAAAAGAGCGGACCCCATCAAGGGCCCGCCCGTCAATATTCAAAGCGACGCTTGGGTCGTAAAACGACATGCGCCGTCGAAATCAGCCCCGGCGGCGGCGTCCGCCTGCGCGCCCTGCGCGACCGCGACCTTCCTGCCCGGCTTTCGGCGCGACCTTATTGGTGCGAATCCATTCCGCGCCGTTCGGGTCGTTGTTGGTCAGGAAATTTGCCGCCCGGATTGCTTCCATTTCCGAGCCGGCCTTGGAACTCATCGACCCGAGCCCAAAGAGAGTCACGAATGTCTCGTCGTCCATATCCTCGGGCAGGATGATCCCCGCCGCCTCAACCTCGGCTTTTTTCTCGGCGATCTTGGTCTGCGTGACCGGAAGCGCAACCGGGTTCATGATCGCGCTGGTCATCCCCGCGCCCATCGCCATCGGCAAAAAGGCATTGTTGATCCCGTGCCGGTTCGGCAAGCCGAAGGAAATATTGGACGCGCCGCAGGTGGTGTTCACACCCAGCTCCTCGCGCAGACGCCGCACCAGGGTGAACACCTGCAAACCTGCCGTGCCCATCGCCCCCACCGGCATCACCAGCGGATCGACCACGATATCATGCGCCGGAATGCCGAAATCGGCAGCCCGTTCCACGATCTTCTTCGCCACGGCGAAACGTACGTCCGGATCTTCGGAAATCCCGGTATCGTCGTTGGAAATCGCCACCACTGGCACATTGTATTTCTTGACCAGCGGCAGGATCAGCTCAAGCCGGTCTTCCTCACCGGTGACCGAGTTCAGCAGCGGGCGGCCGTCGCACACCTCCAGACCGGCCTCGAGCGCGGCCGGAACCGAACTGTCGATGCACAGCGGAATATCCACAAGCCCCTGAACCAGCTTAAGAATTTCCACCATCAGCGGCGGTTCGGTCTCATTCGGGTTGGGGTTGGAGTTGTAGACGACACCCGCGTTGACATCCAGCATGGTGGCGCCGGCTTCGACCTGCGCCAGCGCGTCTTTTTCGACGGTCGAGAAATCGCCCGCTTCCAGCTCCGCCGCCAGTTTCTTGCGTCCCGTAGGGTTGATACGCTCACCAATAACGCAGAACGGCTGGTCAAAGCCGATAATGGCGGTCTTGGTTTTGCTCTCGACAATCGTGCGGGTCATTGGCGTCCTTTCCGGAGGCTTTTATTGATCATTCGCCGGGCGCGCGGCGTCACCACCGTTTTCAATGGCCCAGGTCGCATTTGTCTTGATACCGCCCAACGGGAAGAAATGCACGTTGGTGATGTTGAAATCCGGATTTGCCGCCTTGTGCGCCGCCAGCTCGCTGACGACTTCCGTCGGCTCATAGGGCAGCAGCAGCTTGGTCACGTCCATCGCGCGCTTTTGCAGAACCTTGAGCGAGGGGCCGACGCCACAGGCGATGGCGAACTTGATCAGCGTCTGCAACTTGGCCGGACCGGCAATGCCGATGTGGAGCGGCAGGGTGATCCCAGCCTCGCGCAGGCTGTCCGCCCAAGCGATGATCGGCTTGGCATCAAAGGCGAACTGGGTCGCCAGCGCCATGTCCGCGTCGGTGGTTTCGCTGAACTTCTGCTTCCAGCGCAGGGCCGCATCCACGTTGTTGAAACCGCCATCGGGGTCGATGTCGCGGTTGCCCTCGGGGTGACCGGCCACATGCAGCCGCTTGAAGCCCGCGCGGTCGAACTCGCCGGTTTCCATCAGCGCGATGGAGCTGTCGAAATCGCCAACCGGCTCGGCCACGCCACCTGCGAGCAGCAGCGCCTGATCGACACCCGCCTCCCCCTGATAGCGGGCGATCCAGTCCGCCAGAGTCGCGCGATCCTTGATGATCCGGGCCGGGAAATGCGGCATCACCTTAAAGCCGTCCCGCGACAGACGTTTCGCGGTGCTGACCATGTCCTCGATGGGGGTGCCGTCGATATGCGCGATGTAAACGCGGGTTCCCTCGGGCAGCAGCGCGCGGAAATCCTCGACCTTCTCGGCGGTGCGGGGCATCACCTCGATCGAATAATCCTGCAAGAAGGCTTCAACCTGCGCATTGCCCGGCTTGAATCCGACCGCGTCGCGTTTCCGAAAGTTCAACAAAGCCATGGCGGCCTCCCAAAAGGAGGGCGGGATCATGCCCACCCGTCGTTTTCAATCAGCGCCTTGATCCGGTCCTGGTCATATTCCGCATCCAGACGCACAGCCTCGGCCTCGGCAATCGCCTCTGCCTCCCCCTCAAGCACATAGGGATCCGCCTTGCGCCACTCCGCCAGATAGGCGTCGCTGTCCTTGGCGTTCACTTTCATCGCGGCACGGTCGATGGCCTGCTCGAAACGTTCGGGCAATTGCCTTTTTGCGCCACGACGTCCCTTGCCAACGATGACCTGCGCCGGGATATCCCGCCAATAAACAATCGTGACATCGGGCAACGTGTGATTCCTTCGTGTTCTCGATGGCCCTGAATACGGCAGAGCCCTGTCGCCCCATCGCCTGTTTTCGACACAACCGATGATGGGAACGACGCTGACAGATATAATGAAACATGCCATTCTTTACGATCCGGCTAAAAGATCAAATGCGATATCAATTATTCGAGAGTTGAAAAGCCCGCAGCCTTCGAAACCGGCGTTGCGGCAAAGCCTGTGCAGCAGCTTGGCCGGCATGATAGCGTCCTGACATCACGCGCTTTCGTTATCGCAAACCTTGCGTCGGCGACCGCCACAGCCTATCCTTGAAGCAACTCGAAATCGGAGGGCGTGAAATATGGCGCCCAAGCGTCCCACTGGTGCGGGCGCGTTCCCGAAAGCGGTCGAAAGCCCCGCGCCTACACCGCCCGATCCAGCCGACCTCTATGCGGCGCTGGATCTGGGTACCAATAGTTGCCGCATGCTGATCGCCCAGCCCAAGGGCAGCGGTTTCCATGTGGTAGACAGCTTTTCGAAATCGGTGCAGCTCGGCTCCGGTCTCGAGAAGACAGGCCGTCTCTCGCGGTCTTCCATGGCGCGCACGGTCCAGGCCCTGCGAATCTGCCAGCAGAAACTGAAACGCAACAAGGTCAGCCGCATGCGGCTGGTCACCACCGAGGCGTGCCGTCGTGCCAAGAACTCGCGCGAGTTCATCCGGCAGGTGCAGCGTGAAACCGGCATGAAAATCGAGGTCATCCAGCCCGAGGAGGAAGCCCGCCTCGCGGTGATTTCCTGCGCCCCGCTTGTCTCGACCCGTACCGAACAGCTCCTGGTCGTGGATATTGGCGGAGGATCCACCGAACTCGTCTGGATCGACATTTCCTCTGTACCGCATCGCGACCGCCCGCGTGCCATCATGCGTCTGCATGCCGGCTTCCACCCGCCCGAAAGCCCTTTCCCCGCGGCCAAGGTCGTCGACTGGATTTCGGTTCCGCTTGGTGTCGCCACCCTGCGTGACCAGTTCTCGGACGTCGAGGATGACGCGGCCCGCTTTGCACTGATGAGCTGGTTCTTCGAGGAAAACCTCGCCGATTTCGCCCCCTATAAGGACGAACAGGTACGCGAAGGCTTCCAGATCGTCGGCACCTCCGGCACGGTGACCACGGTCGCGGCAAGCCACCTCGGCTTGAAACGCTACGACCGGACCAAGGTAGACGGCCTCCGCATGACCTCCGACCAGATCGACCGCGTCATCCGGCGCTACCTCGAGCTCGGTCCCCAGGGCCGGCGTCGCGATCCGCGCATCGGCGAAGATCGGCAGGCCCTTATCATGTCCGGCTCCGCCATACTTCAGGCCCTGCTGCGCTGCTGGCCGACGGATCGCCTGAGTGTCGCCGACCGCGGCCTGAGAGAGGGACTGCTCTATGCCCAGATGAGCGCGGACGGTGTACTGGAGGACGGCCCTTTCTGAACTTGCGAACGGTGATGGGGGCGCTGCCCCCGCCGCCCTGTCGGGCGCCTCCCCCGGGATATTTTGTCACCCAAAGAAGGGGGCCGTTTACCTGCTTCTTTGGGTCATAAAATATCCCCGCCGGAGGCATCCCAAGGTTTCCGCTTTCGACTCGCTCTATTTGTTCCGCGTGGCTTGCCCGTCTGCACCTGAACGGATAACTCTGAAATCTAGGAGAGATTTGACATGGCCAAGAACACATCCGGGCGCGGACAGCGCGATCTCAAGGTCAAGGTCAAGACGGCGCGCGGACGAAAGCTTTCGTCGACGCGCTGGTTACAGCGGCAGTTGAACGACCCCTATGTGCGGCGCGCGCAGGCAGATGGCTACCGCGGCCGTGCGGCCTACAAAATTCTCGAGCTCGACGACAAGTTCCGCTTTCTCGTACCGGGCGCGCGGGTGGTGGATCTGGGCTGCGCGCCGGGTGGCTGGCTTCAGGTCGCCGTCAAGCGTATCAATGCCTTGGGTGAAAAATCCGGCAAGGCAGTCGGGCGCATTGTCGGTGTCGATCTGCAGGAGGTCGAACCAATTGCCGGGGCCGAGATACACCAGCTGGATTTCATGGCCGATGACGCGGACGAACAGGTGAAGACATGGCTCGACGGCAAGGCCGACGTGGTGATGTCCGACATGGCTGCGGCCTCTTCCGGGCACAAGCAGACGGATCACCTGCGGATCATCGCGCTTTGCGAGGCCGCCGCTTACTTCGCCTTTGACGTGCTGGAAGAGAACGGCACGTTTGTCGCCAAGGTTCTTGCAGGCGGTGCCGAAGGTGATCTGCAAAAGCTGCTGAAGCAGAAGTTTACTAAGGTTGCCAACGTGAAACCGCCCGCATCTCGGGCGGACAGTTCCGAGAAATTCGTCGTGGCGACCGGGTTTCGCGGATAGATTGATCTAGTCCGCCGGCATGTTCCACGACGAAATCGCGATCTCGCGAAAGGCGGCCGCATCGCTTTCATCCATCAGCGCGCGATCCTTCGCGCTGATCCGGACGGCGGTCAGCGCCGAATTGCTTTGCTGATGCAGGAGCTGGAACAGCTTCGAATGACGCTCCTGGCCTGACGCTTGTTTCATCTCCGGTCCCTTTGCCAATTCAGATCGTTGATCAGTTCGCCGGGAAGCTAGGAGCGAATTGTGCATCAACAGTGGCCAAGTCGGGTCATTGCCGTGAACATTGTAGCAAAATTTGTGGTAAATCGGGTGAGATCACGGAAGCGGCGAAAAGGGGCGCGGCTTCTTGCGGCCGTTCCGGCGCCGGATCAGGGCCCCATTGAACTCGGCCCCGAGGATCAGGATGGCAGCAATAAGGTAAAGAAAGATCAATGCCGCCATCGCCCCCGCAAGTCCTGCGTAGGTGGCGCTGTAGCGCGCGAAATGCGCGAGGTAGATCGAGAACCCCCAAGTCGCGGCATACCAGAGACCTACGGTCAGCAGGACACCGGGCCAGATTTGACCAAAGCGGTGGTGCAGCCCCGGCAGCCAGATGTGGCAGGCCGAGACCGAAAAGATCAGCACCGTCAGGGTAATCAGCGATTTCAGCGTCGAATAGCTGGCCAGATCGGCAATCGGATCGGGCAATTCCTGCGCGACATAGCGGAAATAGGCTGGCAGGCCGAAACTTACCGTCAGGCCGACCAGAACGATAGCGCCGCCGACCAGCACGAAGATCAGGCAGAGCCCCCGGGTCTTCCAATACGGGCGCGGGTCGCTTTCGCGATAGGCATAGCTCACCGCAAGCCGTACCGCATCGACACCGTTGGACGCGAAGTACAGCGCAAGGATTCCGCCCACCGTGACCAGACCGACGCTGCCGCCGGCCAGAACCGACCGGATCTCCGCCACGATCGGAGCGGCGATATCATCGGGCCAGACGCCAAAAATCAATTGGATCAGGTCGTCGATATTCACGTCCCGTGAGACTGCCCCGGCCAGCGCCACCACGAAGAGCATGAAAGGAAACAGCGCCAGCATCAGCGACATGGCCACGTGACTCGACAGGATCCAGCCATGATTGTCGTTGAACCTGAGGATCGCCTTGTAAAGCGCCTTGGGCGGTGTCATCCAGCGATGTTTTTCCGGCAGGTTCATAGTCAGGTTCTAGTGCTACACGGTGCATCTTGCCACTGAGAGCCGCAAGATCCGCGCGATTTCGCGCGCGCAATGGTTTTCCGGTGCCACCTGAACTAGCTATTGTGCCATGGACACGATCTCTCAGCCCCGCCAGCCGACGCTTTTTCTCGGTGCCGAGATCTATCGCGGCTCGACCTATGGCAGCGCGCATCCGCTCGCGATTCCCCGGGTACCGACGGTAATCGACCTGTCGCGCGCGCTCGGCTGGCTCCCGCGCGAGGTATATCGCACCAGCCCGCGCATCCGTCCCGCCGGTCTGATGGCCTTTCACACCCCTGCCTACATCGCCGCGCTTCAGACCGCCGAGGCCAGCCAGAGCGTCACCGCCGAAATCCGTGAACGCCACGGGCTTGGTACCTTGTCGAACCCGGTCTACCCCGAGATGTTCCGCCGTCCGGCCACGTCAGCGGGAGGCGCGCTGCTTGCCGCAGATCTGGTCGCCGCCGGTCATCGCGTCTATCATCCGGCGGGCGGCACCCATCACGGGCTGCCCGACCGCGCCAATGGCTTCTGTTTCTTCAACGACCCGGTTCTGGCGATCATAGCGCTCAGGGCACGGGGGCTGCGCCGCATCGTCTATGTCGATATCGACGCGCATCACTGCGACGGGGTCGAGGTCGCCTTTCCCGATACCCCTGGGGTCCGCCTTATTTCCCTGCACGAGGAAAAGCGCTGGCCGTTCACCGGTGCCTTGCATGACCGGGGCTGCGGCAATTTCTTCAACCTGCCCCTGCCCGCCGGGCTGAACGACGATGAATACGCGCTGGCGCTCCAAGATCTCATCTTGCCCGCCATCGCCAGTCACCGTCCGGATGCGGTGGTGCTGCAATGCGGGGCTGATGCGGTGGCCGAGGATCCGCTGTCACGGCTTACGCTCTCGAACAATGCCCATTGGGCAACTGTTGCGGCGCTCAAGGACATCGCGCCGCGCCTGCTGGTGCTGGGCGGGGGCGGGTATAACCCGTGGTCGGTCGGGCGTCTCTGGACCGGGGTATGGGCAACGCTCAACGGTTTTGACATACCCGACCGCCTGCCCCCCGAAGCAGAGGCGATTCAGCGCGGGCTAAGCTGGAACCGCCGCGCCGGGAGAACCCCGCCGGAGCACTGGTTTACCACGCTTCGGGACGTTCCGCACAACGGTGGAATCCGCGACGTGATCCGCGACCGGGTCAGCCTGCTTGCCGCGCGTCTGCTGGCCGAGGTCTGATCAGCGCCCCAACCGGCAATCCGCTAGAATACGCTCGTAATCCTTGCGCTCTTCCGCCTCGCGACGGTCGCGCGCGGCCTGCCCCGCACCGGGCGGCACATGCGGCTGCGCGCCGCCAGAACCGCGGCTGACGCCGATCGCAACTGATCCGCTGATCCGCGCCGTAAAGGGGCCGACATTGAACTCGGGAATGCGGTTGCCGTAATAGCCGCTCAGCTGCCGCGCCCGCTTTTCGCAGGCATCACTGGCCCCGGCCGCATAGGCTTGCGGTACCGCGGTCATACCAAACAGGACCAGACCAATCGTAAGACGTTTCATCACCGCACCCCTGTTTCGCTGCGTTCCACATAACATAAGCCCCCCGGCGATCCGAACCAAGCCCGCAGATGCGGCATTGTCGCCATTCCTCCGTTGCAGGGTTTGACCGCCTCCTGAATTGCGCCATCTTGAGAGAAACCGACCGCCATTTACCCAAAAACATCGGCGGAAAATCGCAAGGACCGCGCCCCGTGCTGCTTGAAATCTCAAACGTTGCCAAAACCTACCCCAAGGCGAAACAGCCCGTCTTTTCCGATATTTCCCTTACGCTCGCCAAGGGAGAAACCCTGGCGCTGACCGGTGAAAGCGGATCGGGCAAGAGCACGCTCCTGCATCTTGCCGGGGCGCTGGACCAATTCGACAGCGGAGAGATCACGCTGGCCGGGGAACCCTACTCGCAGCTCGATGACAAGGGACGCGCCGCGCTTCGCCGGACCCGTGTGGCGATGGTGTTCCAGCAGTTCAACCTGATCCCCTCGATGACCGTGGCCCAGAATCTCGCCTTTCACGCCCGGCTCGGCGACCGATTTGACGCCGCGTGGCTAGGCGAACTGACCAACCGTCTTGGGCTTGAGCCACAGGTGGACAAGTTCCCCGAACATCTCTCGGGCGGCCAGCAGCAGCGCGTCGCTATCGGTCGCGCCCTCGCCTCTCGCCCCGATCTTTTGCTGGCGGATGAACCCACCGGCAATCTGGATGAGGCCACCGGCGACGCGGTGCTGGCGCTGATGCTTGATCTGGTCCGGGCCAGCGGCACCGCCCTGTTCATGGTGACCCATTCGCCGCGCATTGCCGCACAAATGGACCGCCAATTGCATCTGAGCGCTGGCCGCCTGCAATGAACCGCACTGCCTTCCTTGCCCTCTGGTCGCACTGGCGGCGCCAACCGCTGCAACTGCTGGTTCTGGTGCTTGGTCTGTCGCTGGCGACCGGGCTCTGGTCGGCGGTGCAGGCGATCAACGGACAGGCGCGGGCCAGCTACGCCAGCGCCGCGGCCCAGCTTGCGGGCAACCAGCTTGATCGGCTGACATCACCTTCGGGCCGTATCCCTCTGGAAACCTACGCAGAACTGCGCCGTGCGGGCTGGCAGCTTTCGCCTGTCCTGACCGGACGCCTGCGCCTTGGCGACGCCAGGCTGCGTCTGATCGGGGTCGATGTTCTGAGCTACCCGGTGATCCCATCTACCGGCGGCGGGGAAATTGCCCCGGATGAAATCCTGACCCCGCCGGGACGGCTGCTCGCCTCGGCTGAGACCCGCGACGACCTCCCCGAGGATGCCGATCTGCCGCCACTGGTCCTCGCCCCCAATCTCCCACCCGGCACCGCCTTTACCGATATCGCCACCGCCGCGCGCCTTCTGAATCGTCCCAGTGAACTTTCCTACCTGCTGATCCTGCCCGATCAGCCGATGGGCCTGCCTTCCTTGCAAGAGATCGCGCCGGACCTGACCCGCCAGCCACCCAGCAATCAGGCGGATGCGGCGCAGCTTACCGACAGTTTCCACCTGAATCTCACGGCCTTTGGCTTGCTGTCCTTTGCGGTCGGGCTGTTCATCGTAAACGGCACCGTAGGTCTTGCCTTTGAGCAACGCCGCCCGCTGATGCGCACCCTGCGCGCACTCGGCCTGCCGCGGCGCAACCTCACGGCGCTGGTGATGGGGGAACTCCTTGCCCTTGCGCTGGTCGCCGGAACGCTTGGTCTGGTCTTGGGCTACCTGATCGCAGCGGCGCTTTTGCCGGATGTGGCCGCAACCCTGCGGGGTCTCTATGGCGCACCGGTGGCAGGCGGCCTCACTCTGCGCCCGCTCTGGGTTGCCAGCGGCCTTGGCATGGCTTTGCTCGGCACCGCCATTGCAGGTGCCCAAGGGGTTTGGCGGCTCACCCACATGCCGCTCTTGGCCAGCGCGGGTCTTGTCGGCTGGGCGGACGCCGCGCAGAAAAGCGCGCGGATCATGGCGCTTTGCGGCGTAGCCCTCATCGTCGCCGGCGTGCTTGCGGCCTTCCTTTTGCCCGGTCTGATCGGCGGTTTTGCACTGCTTGCCGGTCTCCTCATGGGGGCCGCGCTGACTCTGCCGATCCTTCTGCACACTGCGCTTGCCCTGCTGTCGCGCACAAGCCGCGCCCCCGCAAGCGTCTGGATCTGGGCCGACCTGCGCGCCCAGCTTCCGGGCCTGTCCCTCGCGCTTATGGCGCTCTTACTGGCGCTGGCCACCAATATCGGCGTCGGCACGATGGTCTCGAGCTTCCGGCTCACCTTTACCGGCTGGCTCGACCAGCGGCTGATGTCCGAACTCTACCTCACCGCGCGGGACGACGCTCAAGGCGCGGCTATCGCTGAATGGCTCGCCCCGCGCGCCGATGCCGTCCTGCCGATCCGCGCCGCCGAGATCACGCTCGCCGGTCAACCCGCCCAGCTCTACGGGGTGGCTGATCACGCCACCTACCGCGATCACTGGCCGCTGGTCGCACAAACACCCGACCTCTGGGACCGCCTTGCGCGCGGCGAGACGGTTATCATCAACGAACAGCTCGCCCGCAGCGCCGATATCTGGCCCGGCGACACCATCGACCTCGGCAACTGGCAGATCGAGGTCGGCGGCGTCTATTCCGATTACGGCAACCCAGCGCCCGAGGCCATCGCCGGTCTCGCCCCCCTGCTAAACCGCTACCCGGATATCGAAAACCGACGTTTCGGCATCCGCATTGCCCCCGACAAGGCCGATGCCCTCGCCCAAGAGCTGCGGGCGACCTTCGATCTGCCCGACGGCGCGATCACCGATCAGGCGGCGGTCAAGTCGCTCTCGCTGGATATCTTCGAGAAAACCTTTGTCGTGACCGCCGCGCTCAACGTGCTGACACTGGGCGTCGCCAGTTTCGCTATTCTTACCAGCCTGCTGACGCTCTGGAACAAGCGTCTGCCGCATCTCGCCCCGGTCTGGGCGCTGGGAATGACGCGCGCGCGTCTTGCCCGGCTCGAAGTGTTGCGCAGCGTCGCGCTGGCCGGGTTGACAGCACTCCTTGCCCTGCCGCTCGGGCTGATCCTCGCCTGGGTTCTGCTGGCCGTGATCAACGTTCAGGCTTTTGGCTGGCGCCTGCCCATGCATCTCTTTCCGCTCGACTGGCTCTGGCTCTTCCTTCTCGCTCTCCTGGCCGGGGCCGCCGCTGCCGCCATTCCCGCGCGCCGGTTGCACCGTCTGCCGCCTGCCGCCCTGCTCCGGATCTTTGCCGATGAACGCTAGAACCTCTGCCCTGCTGCTCTGCCTCCTGCCCCTTGGCCTTGGCGCCCAAGGCCTCGACACTGTCGGCAGCGCCGAAAAGGGCTTTGCCGGTCTTGGCGCGGATGCCGAAGGGTTTTCCCTGCCGCAGCCCGGCATCGCCCTCGACTTTCCCGCCGATCACGGGGCCCACCCCGCGTTCCGTATCGAATGGTGGTACCTGACCGCGACGCTCCAAGACACGGAAGGCACCGAATACGGCGTACAATGGACGCTGTTCCGCTCGGCCCTGCGCCCGGAAAGTGGTGAGGGTTGGGATACGCCGCAGATTTGGATGGGCCATGCCGCCCTCACCAGTGAAAACAGCCACCATGTCGCCGAACGGCTTGCCCGCGGCGGCATCGGTCAGGCGGGTGTCACCGCCGCCCCCTTCAGCGCCCATATCGATGACTGGCAGATGACCGCCACCTCACCCGAGGGGATCGACGATCTCAACCTCACCGCGCGCGGCAGCGATTTTGCCTATGACCTGATGCTCAGCGCTGACACGCCGCTGGTTCTGCATGGGGAGGACGGATATTCTGTCAAATCGCGCGAAGGCACCGCCAGCTACTACTATTCCCAGCCGTCCTACGCAGTTAGCGGCACTCTCACCACACCGGATGGCCCCGTCAAAGTCACCGGGAACGGCTGGCTCGACCGGGAATGGTCGTCCCAGCCGCTTTCGGCGGGACAGAGCGGCTGGGACTGGCTCTCGCTCTCCTTTGACAGCGGCGCGCGGATGATGGGATTCCGCCTTCGGGACGAGGCAGGCGATTTCACCTCTGCCACATGGATCGCCCCAGATGGCTCGGCGCAGCCCATCCCCGACGGGGCGCTGACGCTGACGCCTCAGACCAGCACGGACATTGACGGACGGCAGGTGCCAACCACATGGCGTGTCGAACTCCCCGAACGCGACCTTGACGTCACCATCGACGCCCTGAACCCGCGGGCATGGATGACCACCCGTTTCGCCTATTGGGAAGGCCCGGTCAGCATCGCGGGAAGCCATCAGGGACGCGGCTATCTCGAAATGACCGGGTATTGACCAGCGGCATAAACTATGACGTGACGCCACGTCACAACCAGCCATTAACTGCGCGACCGCTGCCAGCGCCGTTCACGTTAACCATTTGTTAACGCGTCTGTGCCGACAATTGGGCTTATTCCCTCCTGTGAAAGCAGCAATGTATGCTCGACGAAAACGTCACACTGGGGTGCCCGATTAAACTGGCTCATGTTTTGGCCAGACAGGTCGCCGTGGATGACTTCTCCGGCATTACGCGGCTGGCTGAAAGCTACGGTGTGCCTCCACCATTCCTGTCGTGGAACGTCGACCCAAGGTCCGCCGACCTGCGGGTTGAGCGCAATTTCTGGGAAATAACCCAAGGGTTTGCCCAGGCCGACGGCTCTGTCCGGCGCGATCTCCTGACCATGGATCGCTACGGGTCGATGAACGAATGGCTGATGCTGCTCGACAAGAATGACGGCACCCCCGGATACCGCTACTCGCAATTCGGCCCGGCGGTGGAAACATGGTGCGTTCCCGCCACCTCGGCCGAACAGAACACGCTCGATTTCGACGGTTTCCTCGGCATCTTCCTTACTGCCACCTACGAAGCCATCGCCATGCGCAACGCGCCGTTGCTGTCGATCCACCAGAGTTTTGAGCAGGCGTTTGTTTCAAAGAACCGCCGCATCATCATCCCGCTGGTCGACCGGCATGGTGAAAACGACGGTTTCATCGCGCTGAATACGCCGACGAACCTGCTCCAGCCGGGGCTCGAAGTGCTGCCCGTGCCGGTTCTCGTGGTCGATGGCGACATGACAGTCTGCTTTGCCAACAAGGAAGCGCGCAAGTCGCTGGACGGCGGGCGCTACGGGCCATGGGACCGGAGCCTGTTCCAATATGCGGGCGTCGACCTCACGATTGAATCCTCGCCCGAGGAAATTCTGATTTCGGGCGTGCCCCATGCCGGCACCTGCCGCCATCTGGCGCATCGCCAGATCGGCTCTTTCAAGGCAACCGTCACCG
This sequence comes from Heliomarina baculiformis, assembly GCF_019966545.1. Classification (GTDB taxonomy): domain Bacteria; phylum Pseudomonadota; class Alphaproteobacteria; order Rhodobacterales; family Rhodobacteraceae; genus Heliomarina; species Heliomarina baculiformis. The sequence goes on from NZ_JAIMIC010000001.1 coordinate 119,094, forward strand.
CCGCCCGGCATTTCGAACATGTGTTCTACATCATCATGCTGACCCGCGATTAAGGCAAAGCGCCCCGCGTACCCGAACGAGCAAAGACCACCACTCACCGGACTCAGCTTTTCGACAGCTCCGCGAGGATCGCCTCGGTATCGGCCCCGCGACCCGGCGCGGCAGGGGGAGACCACTCTTTCTGCCCCGAAAATCGCGGCGCAGGCGCGGCCTGAAGCACGCCCTCGCGTTCGACCCATGTTTTGCGCGCCTTGTTCAATGCATGGTGCTGCGCCTCCTGCGGCGTAAGCACAGGCGCGACGCAGGCATCCGATCCGGCAAACAGCACCTCCCATTCTTCGCGTGTGCGGCTCGCGAAAATACTCTCCATTTGCGAAGTCAGGTAAGGCCACAAATCCTTGTCATACTGGCGGGCAAAATCCTGATCCTTTTCCAGGCCGAGTTTCGTCAGCATGATCTGGTAGAACTTCGGCTCCAGCGCCTGCACCGACATGAACTTGTCGTCCTTGGTCCGGTAGCTGCGCGACCAATGCGGCCCGTCCAGCAGGCTTTTGCCACGTTCCGGCACGAACTGACCGTGCTGCGCCAGCGACATCAGCAGGTTCATCATATTGGCGGCCCCGTCGTAGATCGCCGCGTCGACAACCGTTCCCTTTCCGGTCGAGCGCGCATTCAGCAGCCCCGCCAGCAGCCCGACAACAAGGTACATCGCCCCGCCCCCGATATCACCCACAAGCGTTGGGGTCGTCACCGGCGGCTGCCCCGGCAGCGACGCATGCCACAAGGCTCCGGCAAGCGAGATATAGTTGAGATCATGCCCGGCCACCTGCGCCAGCGGGCCCTCCTGCCCCCAGCCCGTCATGCGCCCGTAGACCAGGCCTGGATTGACCGCGTGGCAATCCTTCGGCCCCAGCCGCAGCCGTTCCATCACCCCGGCACGGAATCCTTCGATCAGCCCGTCGGCACTTGCCACCAGCTTGAGAAAGATCTCCCGGTCGCTTTCCGCCTTGAGGTCCAGCACGATCGACCGCTTGCCCCGGTCCACGATCGCCTGATCCGCGGCCCCCGGCGACTGCGCGCCGTCGGGGCGATGCACCTTGATGACCTCGGCTCCCATGTCGGCCAGCATCATCCCCGCAAAGGGCCCCGGGCCGATGCCTTCGACCTCGACAATCCGTATTCCGCTCAGCATGCCTGTCCTCCCTGCGCCTCTCCTCAAAGGAACCTTGCAGGGAAATCAAAGCGGTGCAAATGCTATCGTGGCATCCCTGACACCGCGGTCAGTTCAGGCCAAGTATCGCGCGGGTCGTCTGCCAGTCTGCCACGGGGCGTTCATATTTCTCGCAAAGCGCTGCGGCACGTTCGACCAGCGCCGCGTTCGACGGGGCAAGCGTATCGCGATCCAGCCGCACGTTGTCCTCCATGCCGGTACGCGCATGCCCGCCCGAGGATATCGCCCACTCGTTCAGCACGATCTGGTTCGGCCCGATCCCTGCCGCACACCAAGCCACGTCCTCGCCGAACAGGCGATGTACGGTTTTGATATAATAATCAAAGACTTCCCGATCCGCAGGCATGGCGTTTTTCACCCCCATCACGAACTGGACGTAAGGCGTATCCTTGATCTGGCCCTTGCGATGCATCTCGGCCGCCTTGAGGATATGCGACAAGTCGAACGCCTCGACCTCGGGCTTGATGCCATAGGTGATCATCTCGCTCGCCAGCCAGTCCACCAGATCAGGCGGATTCTCATAGACCCGCGTCGGGAAATTGTTCGACCCAACCGAAAGCGACGCCATGTCGGGTGCCAGCGGCAGCATCCCGCCCCGCGTCCTGCCCGCACCCGACCGTCCCCCGGTCGAGAACTGGATCACCATGCCGGGACAGTGCTTTTCCAGCCCTTCCTTGAGCCGTGCGAATTTCTCCGGGTCGGAACTCGGCGTCTGATCCTCGTTGCGCACATGCGCATGGCAGATCGTCGCCCCGGCCTCGAACGCGGCCTGCGTGCTTTCGACCTGCTCCTCGACACTGATCGGCACGGCCGGATTGTTTTCTTTCGTGGGCAGCGAACCCGTGATGGCGACACAAATGATGCAAGGTTTTGTCATGCGCCCTGTTTATCGCGGAAGATCTGCATATGTCAGCACAAATTCACCCGCGCCCACTTTCACCCCGCCGCCCGAGTTGATAGCCAGAAATCAAACCGATGCCGCCCCGGCAAAGACAACAGACAGGACTACATGTGAGCGATCTCGACCTTTCCCACCGCACCGCGCTGCCCGACGCGCTTCGCGTCCTGCTGGCGGAATACCCCCGCGAAGCATGGGAGGCCGATCCGAATTTCTCGGCCCTGATCCGATTCTGGCTGGACCGGCACCAGATGTTCCGCGCGCTGATCGAACAGATGTACAAGGACGTGCAAGAGGCGCTCGACGGCAGTATGGAGCCGGGTTTCTACGCGCAAAAGCTCGCCCGGTTCGGCGGCGGTTTCGTGAATGAACTGCACGGCCATCACCAGATCGAGGACATGCACTATTTTCCCGTCCTTGAAAAACAGGATACAAGGATCTCTTCCGGTTTCGGCATTCTCGACAAGGATCACCACCAGATCGACGCGCTTCTGCACGGCTTCGCCGATGCGGCCAACCAGTTGCTCGGTGATCCCGGCACAGGCAGCGCCTTTCGCGACAAGAGCGGCGCGATCAAGACGGAACTCGACCGCATGGCGCCGATGCTCGACCGTCACCTTGTGGACGAAGAGGAACTCGTCGTACCGGTACTGCTGAAATTCAAACCCGCAGGCCTCAGCTAGAGCGACAGCGCTGAAAAAGGCCACCCCCTGTCCGGCCCTTCCAATTCCGAACAGAGGGCGACCGACGGCCCGGGATATTCCCACATCACCCCGACCGTGTCTTCCGGAACATTCGACTTCGTGAGTGACGTCCCGGATGTGACCTATTTGATGCCAAGCTTTTTCTTGATCTTCGAAAGCAGATTGGCGGGCTTTTCCTTGACGCTCTTTGTGTCCCACATGGCGCGCTCCCGCTCTTGCGATGTTTGAATGATCTTGTTTGCCTTGGTGGTTTCAGACAGGCACAGCGCCCGGATCGCGTTGTCTATCGCCTTGATATCCTTGGTGCCAACTTCCTTGGCGATCCGCTTGGCTTCCTTGTTGGTCAGAAGCAGAGCGTGCATTTTGAGAAATTCCGGCGACTTAAAGAAGTTAAGGTTATGGTTGATCTCGAGATCCTGGATGATGTGATCTTCGATGTCGGCCAAAAGCGGTTGCCAGGATTTCAACTTCCAGTCGCCCGCTTCCGCCAGGTCATTGGCGTCCTGAAACATTTTCGAGGTCAGATTCAAACCCTTGCGGGCGTTGGATTTGATATAGACCTTGTAGATTTTCTTGACGTCGAACTTGCCCTGCAGAAAGTTGACCTCATCCGAATTGAACACGCTGGTCAGGTGTTTCTTGTAAAGCGGCCCGATCTTGCGGTCCTTCAGCAGCGCCAAGGGATTGTCGGGATAGGTAATGGTTCCGATCTTGGGCATCGTTTTTGTCTTTCCTTTATGCGTCCGGCGGCACGCGGGGCCGCGCTATCGGGCTTTGATGGATCGTCGCGAACTGCGTCACGACAGGTTCTGTGACTGGGTCGAACGGCGCGGCGAAACGGTTCAAAAAAATTCGAATTTTTTGGGTAGCTCCGCATCGGAACGATCAGGGCTGCAAACACAACCATGACCCAAAGAATGCCTCAGCTTTTGCGGGTGACCCGGGCAAAGACGATGTGACGGTTCTGGCCAAAGACCACCTCGGCCTGCGCATCCTGCCCCTTGAGCGATGCATCGGCCAGCGCGCGCATCTGCGCTTCGGTCCGCATCAGCGACTGCCAGTTCATGAAGGTCTCCATGTACCCGTCCGGAATGACCTTGGTGCTGAAATTGCCAAAGACACAGCTGCTGACCGGCTTCACCCGCGCCAGTATCTGCCGCGTCAGCAGAGTCGCCGCCTCATCCGGTAGGTAGTCATAGACACCGGCCGAAAGGACCGGCATGTGAACGGCTCTCGCAAAAGACAGTCGCCCAGCGAATGGCGCTGTGCTTCGGGCAGCAACTCGCGCCACGTCACCGGGTCGCAGTCACTGCGGAATTCGTGCAGGCGCGTCACCAGCCCATGAACGATGGCATTTGCCGGTTCATCCTGATTGGCGAACCGCAACCGCGCCCATTCAAGTATCAGCAACAGCTTCAGCCGGGATTCTTCAAATGTCTTGGTTTCTTTGTCTTTGTGTCGCTGTTCAGGCCGTGCGTTCTGATCTTTGGCGTCACCGGAAACTTCAGAAAATTCAAAAGGCATCGGGTTATTCCATACTAAAGATGTCGATGTCTGCGAGCTAAGCAGCGTCCCTTGGCTTTCCCGTTATAGTCCCCGTGTGAAGGTTCGACTTCTTGGCGAGCCCTGCGTTGTTTTTCTCGTAGAAGGCAGAGCCAATCCGATGAAAGCTTTTGTTCCCGGCCTCGCGAAACGTCGGAAATAGATCAGGTCGACCCGGCCTCGGTCAGCTCGCGCTGCAACCGTTGTTCCTCGACCGTGCCGGGCTGGCTGAACCGGGCCAGCAACAGGTAGGCCACCGGCGTCAGGAACAGGGTCGACACCGTCGCCAGCCCCAGCCCGCCAACGACGACCCACCCCAGCGCCTCGCGCGCCTCGGCCCCCGCGCCCGACGACAGGATCAGCGGCACGCCCCCCAACACTGTAGATGTCATCGTCATCATTACCGGGCGCAGGCGGATCGTCGAGGCATCATAGATCGCATCGAACAGCTCGGCCCCGTCGTCGCGCAGCTGGTTGGCGAATTCCACGATCAGGATCCCGTTTTTGGCCATGATCCCGATCAGCATTACCAGCCCGATCTGCGAATAGACGTTCAGGCTCAGCCCTGCGAAGATCAGCGCGAATATCGCGCAAGCCAGCCCCAGCGGCACCGTCGCCATCACCACGATAGCAGAGATAAAGCTCTCAAACTGCGCCGACAGCACCAGCAGCACCACCGCAATGGCAAAGCCAAAGGTCAGCAGCAGCCCCGAGGAGGTTTCCTCAAGCGCCGCCGCCTCGCCAAGCGGCACGATGCGGTTGACCGGCGACATCAGCCCGGATGCAAGCTCCTCGACCTCGGTCATCGCCTGCCCAAGAGACAGCTCGGGCGTGAGCGAGGCCGAAATCTCCACCGACCGGTTCTTGCTTTCGCGGTTCAGCTCCGGCGCCACGGCCCGTTCTTCCAGCGATACGAAACTCGCCATAGGCACCATCTGCCCGTCCGCCGCCTGCACAAAGACATTCTCAAGATCGCCCGGATCGTTGATCGGATCCGAGGTCGATAGCATCTGCACCTCGTAACTCGTGTCCCCAAGGAAGACATCCGCCACCGCGCTGCCGTCCAGCATCGCCCGCAGCGCCGCGCCCAGACCGCTGATGTCGATCCCAAGATCCGAGGCCAGCCCCCGGTCGATCTCCACAAACAACTGCGGCTGGGTGGTTTCATAGCCAAGCTGCACACGGCCAAAACGCGGATCGTCGCGCAGGCTCTGCACCATGCTTTCGCCGATCTCGGAAAGCTGGGCGTAATCCGTGCCCGTCAGCGCAAATGTCAGCCCGCGTCCGGCACCGCGAATGCCCAGCGAGTTCGGCTGGATCACAAAGACACGCACCCCGACAATTTCCGAGATGGCATCGTCTATGTCGTCGGCAATCTCCTGCTGGGGCCGCGTGCGTTCGTCCCATTTCGCAAGGGTCGCCACCATGAAACCCTGATTGTCCGCGCCATAGCCGGTGATGGCAAAGACATTGGTGATCTCGCCGGACTGGCGCAGCGGCTCGACCGAATCCTCGATCTCGCGCATTTTCGATGTGGTATATTCCAGCGACACGCCCACCGGCGTGCGTACCGACATCAGGACCACGGCGCGGTCCTCGCGCGGGGTCAGTTCCTGATTGATGCTGCCGAACATAAAAATCGCCGTAACCGCGAACAGCGCCGCGATCACCACCACCACCATCGGCGCGGCCAGCGCGGCACGCAAGAGCCGCCCGTAAAGCGCCGCCAGACGATTGCCAAGCCAGACCATCGGCCCGCGCCCTTCGCCGTCTGAACTCCGGGTCAGCAACCGGCTTGCCATCATCGGCGCCAGCGTCAGCGCCACGACCGAGGACAGCATCACCGCCATCGCCAGCGTAAAGCCGAATTCGCGGAACAGCCCGCCCGCCTGCCCAGGCAGGAAAGACAGCGGGATAAACACCGCCGCCAGCGTCGCCGTCGTCGTCACCACCGCAAAGAACACCTGCCGCGTACCGATCACCGCTGCCGCACGCGGTCCGGTTCCGGCACTTCGGTGACGCACGATATTTTCAAGCACCACGATGGCGTCATCCACCACCATCCCCGTCGCCAGCACCAGCGCCAGCAGCGTCAGCACGTTGACCGAGAACCCGACAAGGTAGAGCGCGGCGACCGTCCCGATCAAAGCCACCGGCAGGGTCACGGTCGGGATCAGCGTCGCGCGAAAATCCCGCAGAAACAGGAAGATCACCGCGACGACGATCACCACCGCCAGCCCAAGTGTCTTGATCACCTCGTCAATCGCGCCCTGAATGAATATCGCGTCATCCGAGGTCACGAAGATATCGACATCATCGGGCAGCGTCTCGTTCAGAGCCGCCACCCGCGCCCGCACCGCCTCGGAAATTTCGAGCGTGTTCGACGTCGCCTGCCGGATCACCCCGATACCGATGCCGGACTGGCCATTCGCGCGCATGATCGTCTGGTTTGGCGCCGGTCCCAGCGTCACGCGGGCAATATCGCCGATCGTGACATCATTTCCGATCTCCAGCGCCTCGAAAGCCTCGGGCGTGATGACCGTTGCGGTGGTGCGCACGTTGATCGACTGGCTGTCGCCCTTGAGATCGCCCGCCGGCACGTCGAGCGCCACATCCGACAGGGTACGGCGTAGATCGGCCAGCGTCACGCCCCGGCTCGCCAGTTCAAGCTGGTCGATATCGACGCGGAAAATCGCATCCGTATCGCCATAGATCTGAAGATCCGCCACCCCCGGCAGCGAGATCAGCTCATCCTCGATGCGGTCTGTCACGATCAGCGTCAGATCCTGCGGCGCGCGGCTGTTCGAGGTGACCGCGATCCGCATCACCGGCTGGCCGTTGGCGTCTGCCTTGACGATCTGCGGATCGTCCGCATTGTCGGGCAGGTCGTTCACGATCCGCCCGATGGCATCCCGAACATCGGTCGCCGCCACGTCCAGATCCACGTCATCGGCGAATTCCAGCGTTACCCGGCTGCGCCCATAGCGCGAATTCGATGAAATCGAGCGCACGCCCGAAACCCGGCCCACCGCGCCTTCGATCCGACCCGTCAGTTCCTGATCGACGGTTTCCGGCGAGGCGCCCGAGAACATGGTGGTCACGGTAATGACGGGGCGGTCAACGTCTGGCAGTTCCCGAATCTCAGCGGCAAACAAGCCCGCCAGACCGGCGATCACGATCAGCGCGTTCAGAACAAAGGCAAGGATCGGACGGCGCACGAAAATCGCGATGCCACCCGGTTTTGCCGCCTCGGACACCGCTTGCTCTGCAAGGCTCGTCTGGTCCTTTTCCGGTTCCTTGTCGGCACCCGGTATCTGGTCTCCCCCCGCGCTCATGTCACAGCTTTGCCGGCTGGACCGCCGGAACTTCCGGCTGCGCCATGACCTGCGAGGATATTTCGACCTCGCCATTCGGCCTCAGGGTCTGCACCCCCTCGACGATCACCATCATGCCTGCCTCCAGCTCGGCATCGACCAGCACCGTCTGCTCGTTGCGCTGCAGAATCGTCACCGGCACCCGCTGGCTGCGGCCCTCACGCACCACCCAGACGAACGCGCCGCTCGCCGACCATTGCACAGCCAGCGGCGGCACCGCCGGCACCGGCGTGCCCTCGAAACTCATCGAAACGGAAAACGCCATCCCCGCGCGAAGGCTGTCATCGCTATTGTCCAGCGCACCCCGCACCCGCAACGTGCGCGAGGCCCGGTCGACCACGTTGTCGATGGCAATGATCTGACCTTCAAGCCGACGATTGCGATGCGCCAGCGGCTCGGCCCAGAACGGCTGCCCCGGTTCAACCAGATCGACCACCCGCTCAGGCAGACGGAAATCGACCAGAATGCGCGACCGGTCGGTCAGCACCGCGAGACTGTCCTCGGCGGTGATCCGTTCGCCATGTTCCAGATCGACAATCCCGACCCAGCCTGAAATTGGCGCGTGGATCTTGCGTTGGCCCAGATCGAACTCGGCCTGCCGCAGGGCCAGCTCAGCGTCCTGAAGAGCAAGCTCCGCCTCCTGCACCCGTACCGCCGTCACCGCGCCCGCCTGCGTCAACGTGTTCACCCGCTCGTATTCACGCTCTGCATTCGCCATCAAAAGCTGAGCGCGCGACATCGCGATCTGCTCGGCATCATCCTCCAGTTCGATGACGATCTCACCCTCTTCGACGAAATCGCCCGAGCTGATGTTCACCGAACGGATGCGTCCGGACACCTCCGCGCGCAGCGTGACCGACCGCAGCGCCCGTCCGTCACCAATCGCGCGCAGGTCGCTGTTCTGGCGTTGCATGACCACCTCGGTCACGACGACAAGCGACGGACCCTGCCCCCATCCGGCCTCGCTTTCCTCTTCCGGCGGGGCTGGCGGTTCCATGCCCAAGAGATCGAAAACCCCGGCCCGTTCCAGCACCGGCACCGCCGAGGGCACAAAGGCGATCCATGCCGCAACGGCAGCCGCCATCACCACCAGCGAAAGCAGGATCTGTCTGATCAGGGACATGGGGTCTTGGCCTTTGTCACATTAGGAATTCTGCACGACGCCGTGCGACGCGCCAGATATACGTCAAGGACTGTTCACTGCAAAATGCATTATAGCAACACACAACCCCTTTATCTGCTGTGTGCTGCCCGAAATTTCGCGCTGGATACGAGGGCTTAGCGCAATCCGTCCTCGCCTTTGACGTCCTCGACCGCCAGACCGCCCATGCGCGCATGGATCCGTGCGCCACGGCTCATCGCCAGTGCAAACAGCAACTCATCCGCGCGCGGCCCGTCCGGCACACCGACCTCCATACCATCGAAATGGCTGCGCACATAGGCCGCGTTTATATGGCCCAGCGGAATATCGATCCGCGTGCCGACGCCGCCCATTTTCATCGAGGACGGTACGATCGCCTTCGCCTCGCCCAGCCGCTCGCGCATCGCATAGCCGCCCGGCACGTGCCACAGCGCGGTATGTTCCAGTTCGCCCCGCTCTCCGGCCAGCCCCGCCTTGCCATAGCCGTCAATGCCATCGATCCCGCCCATCGCCGCGATAAGCCGGTCGGTCATCATCAGCCCCAGCGGCTTCAGATCCTCCATCGCCGATTGCAGATCCGCCTCGTACACCCCGGCAAAGGGGTTCCTGACCAGCGCCACAATAGCCGCCCGGCGGCGCGGCAGATCCGGCACCGGTCCGCCATCGTGGTGGATATCCTCAATGAAAATCATCGTCTTGCGCAGGGTAAATTCAGGCATCCAGCCGCTCCGTTTCTTGTAATTCCAACCCGGGCATCTCGCCCGCGATCCGCACGTGGCCTTGCAAGGACAGCCGCGCCGCCCGGATCAAACCCTTGTCGGCCACCTCGCGCGCAAAAGCCAGCCCCGCCGCAAGCGCCCGGTCGATATCCCTCCGCCCAAGCGGACCGACCTCCACAGTCACCAGCCGCGCGCCAAGATCACTGTCCGGCGAGATTTCCGTTGCCGGGCAACGCTTTATCACCGGATGCCCCGGCAGATCGACCGCATTGGCAATCAGCGTGGCCGCCGCATCCGCCGCCGCCGCCGTCGGGGCCAGCACCGTCACGCTATCGGCAATGCCCAGCGACTGGCTGCGCCCCCGCCAGCCCGAGGTCGCGATCCCGCGCACCTCATGCCCGGCCCGCAACACGGCCCGGTCCGACAGGCCATCCGCGATATGCGCGACCATTTCTTCGCCCTGCGCGATGTGAAAGGCCACGTCGCCGCCATTGTTCACATAGGCAGTGTTCAATTCACCCGCCGCCACCATGACGCCCAGGATCTCATCCGCGACCGATCCCGCCACCGCCGCCATCGGCGTCACGAATACCGGCGCAAAAGGCGCAACCGCCGCCCGCATGCGCCGAGCTACCGGGCCATTCAAATCCGGCCCGACCGGCTGGCGAAGCAGATCGAGCTCCCCCGCCAACTCACTAAGAACACTACGGAATCTTTCGATGGCCGCCTTCAGAGCCGCCTCTCGCCCGTGCCCCTTGGCATCGACAATCAGGTCAATCGGCCCGTGGTTCAGATGCAGCCGCCGCCCGTCAGCAAGAAACCACGCCTGCGCCCCGTCTGTCACGGCTTACGCCCAACCGCGCGGGCCGAGGACCCATATTCGCCCCCGCTCTCCAGCACATCGTCCACCGACCGGACCGACGCGTCATGCCCGCCAAGCGCCCGGAACTCTTCGCGGCTCGTGGTGAACTCCAGCGGCGCAACCAACGCCGGTGTCGGCACCGAGCCAAACGCGTTGCCGGGCAGACCCAGCACATCGGCCATGATCGTGATGCCGCCGCCGGGCCAGACATAGGCCTCGCCGCCACCTACCGTAACCTTCGTGCGCCGCGCCTGAACCGAGCGGGTCAGATGCACCGGGTTACGCGTCACGCCCGAGCGCAGCGACCCCCCAGCCCCGCCCATGAACATCACCGTGCACAGGGCCGGTTCGCAATTTTCCGCAATAAGTTCGACACTTGGAAGAAGTTCTTGAGGCATTTCCGCAGGCTGCGGCACCAGATCGTCGTCCAGCACGTAATAGGCCGAATGCTCGCCGGTGGTGGATACCATCAGCATGGTCAGCCCCGGTCGCGCGCCTTTTTTCTCAAGCCACGGGTTCAGGATTTCCAGCGGGTCGTTGATATTGGTCCCGCCCCAGCCCAGCCCCGGTTCGGCCACCTGGAAATAGCGCCCGGGGGTCGAACGTCGCCCCTTGATGCGAATGCCGGTATCGGGCCAGCCAATGACCTTGCCCGCCTGATGCTCGCTGACCACGCCGGTGATATGGTCGTCAACCACGACAACTTCGTCGACCAAGCCCTTCCACTGGCTTGCAAACATCCCGATCGTGGCCGAGCCGCAGCCCACCCGCATGCGGGCTTCTGGCACCCCGTCGACAATCGGCGGCTGCCCCGCCTGAACCACCACCGTAGCCCCGCCATCGACGCTCAACTCCACCGCTTCACGGTTACACAGCCGCAAAAGCGCGTCGCAGGTCGCCCGCCCTTCGGGTTTCGAGCCGCCGGTCAGGTGATCGACTCCGCCAAGGCTCATCATCTGCGAGCCATATTCGGACGTGGTCATATGCCCGACCACTTCGCCCCCGGCTCGGACCAGCGCGCATTCCTCCCCCAGATGACGGTCGGTGTCGATCTTCACCTTAACCCCGCAGTAGGAGAAAATTGCTTCTGTCACCACGGTCACGAAATCCGCGCCATCGACCTCACGGCTGACGATAAAAGGCGCGGGTTTGTAATCGGGATAGGTGGTGCCGGCGCCGATTGCGGTGATGTCCAGATCGCCCGCGCCGATGCGCCCGTCCCAATCGGCCCGCAGAAAGGGGCGAATTTCGCCGCCCGCTTCGATCCGGGCATCCAGCACGGTCAGCGGATCACAACGGATGATGCGGCCGCCTTCATTGGCATAGCGGTCGCAGGCGCCCAGCTTGCCCTCGGCGATGTAGCACATCACCGGGCATGCGTCGCAGCGGATCTTTTCGGGACGTGCCGAGGCTTTTTCCGCCATTGTCATACCTTCCGATGCACAGGGGGTGTACAGGGGGTGTACAGCCTGTGCATCGCCATTTTCGCTGCCCCAACGGCCATCGTTACACCGTTCGCCGCGTTAAGAACTGGATGTTTCTCCACCCCGATCATCCCCCGATCTCCCCGGCTTCCCGGATCGCCGCAAGCACCCGATGGGGCAGTGCCGGAACCCGTTTCAAACGCGCCCCGCAAGCATGGCGGATCGCGTTCAGGATGGCTGGCGCCGTGGGGATCAGCACATGTTCGCCCAGCCCCTTGGCCCCGAACGGCCCCTCGGGATCGGGCCTCTCGATCAGGATCGATTGGATCTCGGGCATGTCGCCAAAGGTCGGGATCAGGTAGTCATGCAGGTTCTCGGTACGCCCCGGAATGTACTCCTCCATCAGCGCGAGCCCGAGCCCTTGCGCGATGCCCCCCTCGATCTGCCCCTCGGCCAGCATCGGGTTGATGACCCGCCCCAGATCATGTGCCGCCACCATGCGGACCACCTTGACCGTGCCCAGTTCGATATCGACATCCAGCTCGGCAATCTGCGCGCCATAGCCGTAAACCGCATAAGGTGCGCCTTGACCGTTTTCGTCGAGCGCACCGGTCGGCGGGTCATAGCTTTCTTCGGCTGAGATCACGTAACCATCTGGCTGAACTTGCAAATTTGCCAGCTCAATCGCGGTATCCCGGGTGCCGTCGGTGACGCAGACACGTCCTTCGTCCAGGCTTAACGTTGCGCCTTCGCCCATGTTGGTCATCGCCAGCAGCTGCGCGCGCAGCGCCGCGCCAGCCAGTTGCGCGGCCTTGCCTGTGATGAATGTCTGGCGCGAGGCGGAGGTCTTGCCGCAATCCGGCGTCAGTGCCGTATCGCCGCCAATCAACCCTATCCGCCCCACCGGCACACCGAGTGCATCGGCGAAGATCTGGGCAATCACAGTGTTCGCGCCCTGCCCGATATCCGTCGCCCCCTGATGCAGCCAAAGCGTACCGTCGCTGCGCAAACCGGCCCGGATGGTCGACGGGTTCGGCAGCGCCGTATTCCCGCAGCCATACCAGCACGATGCCACACCGACACCTCGCCGCACGCGCCCCTTCTGGGCATTGATGACGGCAGCACGGGCCAAAGCCTCATCCCAATGCGGGGTCAGCGACTCGAGACAATCAGCGATCCCGACGCCGGACAATTCCTGCCCGCAGACGGTAGGTTCACCATCCTTTAACGCGTTGAGTTTACGAAATTGCAGCCGGTCGATCCTCGCCTTGATCGCCAGATCGTCGAATAAAGTTTCCTGAAGGATCGCCGCCTGCGGTACGCCAAAACCGCGAAAGGCACCGGAGACTGGCCCATTCGTGTGAACCGCGCGCGATCTCGCCCTGTAGTCGCCCATAAAGTACGGCCCCGACGCATGGACCGGCACACGCACCGCCACGGTCGGCCCCCAGCTTGCATAGGCGCCGGTATTGAACTGTCCGTCGAATTCAAATCCCGCGATCCGGCCCTTCGCGTCAATCCCGGCCCGCGCGCGCATCCGCGCCGGATGGCGTTTCGTGGTCGAACTCATGCTTTCGCGTCGGGTATAGATCATCCGGGCCGGGCGTCCGGTTTTCAGGGTCACAAGCCCGATCAGCGGCTGCAGGGACAGGTCCAGTTTGGATCCGAACCCACCGCCCGCCGCCGCCGGAATGATCCGCACGCGCTCGGGCGGCAGACCAAGCACAAGCGCCGTGTCATCGCGGTCCATCACCGGGGCCTGGGTGCAGGCCCGGATCACAAGAACATCGTCCTCCATCCAGGCGATACCGGCTTCGGGTTCGATATAGGCATGCTCCACATATCCGGTTTCCATTGCGAATTCAGCAACATGCGTGGCACTCCTCAACGCCGCCTCCGCATCGCCACGCTGCACCAGGCCCCGGATCAGGATATTGCCCTCGCGGTCCTCATGCATCCTCGGGGCATCCCCGACCTCGGCCTGATCCGGATCGCCAAGCGAAACCTCGGGCACCCAGGTGACCGGAAAGTCGACCAGATTCAGCGCTTCGATCACCTCGGGTTCGCCAGCCACAAGCGCAATGGCTTCGCCACGCATCCGTGCGTGTGACACTGCCAAAGCGGGCTGGTCGCGAAAGGCCGGGATCACGCTGAAGCGGTTCTCGCCCGGGATATCGGCGGCGGTGAATACCTCAACGCCCCGCTCGGCAGCCCATGCCGCGATATCGCCCAGCGTAAATCCCGTGCTTTCATGGGGCGAGCGAATGGCACGCACCGCCAGCATACCCTCGCGGATCATGTCAGCGCCGAACTGTTCGCGCCCGGCGACCTTGGGCACCCCGTCGAGTCGTTCGATGGCCGCACCAACAGCCTGCCCGGCCATCGGGGCCTCGACCGGTTCCGGCGCCAGTCCCGCCTCCATCACCGCCGTGACTATCTTGGCATAGCCGGTGCAACGGCAAAGCACCCCGCCCAGCGCGTCTTCGACCTCGGTCCGCGTCGGCACCGGCTTGCGCGTCAACAGCGCCGAGGCCGCAACCAGCATCCCCGGCGTGCAGATACCGCATTGCGCAGCCCCGTGACGCAGAAAGGATTGCTGCAAATTGTCCAACACCCCGTTTTCAAAGGATTCCACCGTGCGCACATCGCGTCCCACGGCCTGCGCCGCCGGGGTCAGGCAGGCGCAAACGGGCGAGCCGTCGATCAGCACCGTGCAGGCCCCGCAGTCTCCCGCATCGCAGCCAACCTTGGTACCGCGCAGACCCAAATCCTCGCGGAGCGCCTGCGACAGGCGCCGACCCGGCGCGATCTCGACCCCTGCCTCGACGCCGTTCACGATCAGCTTGGCATCCACCGCGTCCTTCATACCGGGCTCCTCATCAGGGTCAGGTCATCCAGTACCCGCCGCAGCAGGTGGACCGCCGCCTCGCGCCGGTATTCATCGCTCGCTCGCATATCGGTGATCGGCGTCAGCGCCGAGGCGATCAGATCCGGCTGCAACCTGTCCGGCAGACCGGCAAGCGGCGTGCCGCGCAAAGCCTCCTCGAGCGCCGCAAGCCGTGTTGCAACCGGCCCGCAAGCCCCGACCGACAGCGCTATATCGCGGACGAACCCATCCTGTACATGCAGGCGCGCGGCGACCATTACGATTGAAATCACAAGATATTTGCGCGCCCCAAGCTTGCTGAACCGGCTTTCCCCCTTGTCCGAGACGTCAGGGATGCGGATTGCCGTCACCATTTCACCGGGCATCAATACAGTGGCGCGCGGCGCGGTCAGGAACTCGGCCAGAGGCACCTCGCGAGGGCCTCCTTTCGCGCCGATTTCCACATGTGCATCAAGGCTTAGCAGAGGCGGCACCCCATCGGCTGCGGGCGAGGCATTGCAAATATTGCCCGCCACCGTTCCCGCATTCTGGATCTGGACCGACCCGACCTCGCGCGCGGCCTGTTTCAGCATGTCGAACGCAGGCGGCAGATCGGCCGCGATCACATCGCTCCACGTGCTGGCCGCGCCGATGCGCCAGCCAGTCGCGTCCTTCGCGATCCGTCGCAGCCCCTCGATCCGCGTCACATCCAGAACCGTACCGTTCAGGCTCTGGCTTTCGGTCGCGGCGAAGAGGTCGGTGCAACCGGCGGCAATCGTCACCGGCTCGCGCGCCAGAATGCCCAGCGCTTCATCAAGTGTGTCCGGTTGCAGATAGGCGCCCAAGTCGACCTGCCTTTCCTTTTGGAGAACAGGAATTGTTCGTGTACTAACAGAAGTTGAGGCAGGTCCGCGCACCTGTCAACAATCGCGATGCGCCGACAGGGTTCATGAACGACAATAGTGATGCAACAACAGGCAGCTACCGGCTTGACGATCAGGTCGGATTTATCCTGCGTCGCGCCAACCAGCGCCATCTTGCCCTGTTTGCGCGCGATATTCCCGATCTGACCCCGACTCAATTCGCCGCGCTTGCCAAGCTTTGCGAGCTGGGACAGGCCTCGCAGAATGCGCTTGGCCGGGCGACCGCAATGGATGCGGCCACGATCAAGGGCGTGATCGACAGGCTACGCAAACGCGGTCTGGTCGCCGCCCGGCGCGACGCAGATGACGCCCGGCGGGTCCATCTTTCCGCCACGGATCAGGGACAACAGCTTTACGCGGCGCTCCTCCCCCGCGCCCGCGAGATTTCAAAGGAAACGCTGGCACCGCTTGCGCCGCGAGAGGCGGCCGTGTTCCTGCAATTGCTGGAAAAGCTTGCCGGGGAATAAGCGTTACATTCCCCGGGGCGAGGCCAGCAGCCAGAGACCAAAGAAGGTATAGGCCACCATAAAGATCGACAGCGGCAACTGGCTCAACACCGCGCGGCGCGGTGTTTCAAAGGCGCGCAGGGCGAGCGCATGGGCCAGCAGGATCGCCACCACATGACCCGCAACAACCGCGCCCGCCTGTGTCAGCCAGATCAGGCGCACGGTCGATTCTGTTTGCAGGAAGCCGGTCGTCACATGGTAATGGTCCATCCCCAGCAGCTCGGCCCCATTGCGCAGGGGATCGTTCATCATTTTCAGCACATACTGGCCGTCGACCAGAAACACCGTGAGGTAATGGGCAATGTGATAGCCAAGCGCGATCGGCAGGATCGAGGGCGCAAACAGCCGAAAGAACCTGCCCAATCCACGCTGTCCCGCAAGCCGCACGCCCAGAGTCACGGTCCCCGCATAGATCGCAATCAGCGCCGCGTTGGCAAACAATAGCCCCCAGATCGACGGTGCAACGACCGCCGAACGCCCCGGAAATTCCAGCGGGTTAAGGCCCAGAAGGCCGAACCACCAGAAGGTTTCGTTCAAGCCGTCGAAACTGCCACTGCCCAGAAGGACCAACATGAACACCGCGGCCGCATATCCCGGCACCGGCTGGCGCAGCACCTGCCAGCCCCAAAGCCCCATCGCCGACCTCGCGCCCTTGCGACCGAACAGTCCCAGCCGCGCATAGCTGCGCATCAGCACCGTGATCGCCTCGCCGCGCAGCAACCAGCGTGGGCCGAGGATCAAACCGCCTATCAGCATGGCCAGCCAGTAGATCAGGATCACGCGGGCCAGATGATCCGGATCGGACGGGGCCAGATCGGCAAGCAGAAAGGCGTAGAAAGCAAGATAGCCCAGCACCGCGCTCCACCCCAATACCGCGCGCGACAGATGGATCAGCGTCCTCAGTCCCAACTGGCGACGCAGCCATAGGACAGGCACCAGCCACGGGTTCAGCCATGACCAAAGATTGCCGAGCAGCCCTTGCAGGCTGACCAGCGCCAGCCACCAGAGCGTCCATATCACCAGCGGTAGCGGGTTGCTCAGCGGATCATGCGGGCCTCTGAACCCCTCTCGTATCAGCCAGAACAGCAGCAGTGTCGAGAGAACCCCGGTGATTGCCCGTCCGCGCGGGCGCATCCTGAACAGGGCAAAGGGCCGGAAAAGGCCGTGGATCGCCCGCACCGGCAGGAATACCGTCAAAAGCACGGTCAGGACGACACAGCCCACCCCCGCCGCGATATAAATGTCCGTCGGCAGCAACAGCACAAATCCCTGCTCGGACACATGTGCCCGCGCCGCCGCCGGAAAAATTGCGCCAGCCAGCGCCGCGCCCGTGATCTGCCGATACCCCATGGGCCAATCTTTAGGCGGGCGTACATGACGTGGAAAGCGCCAAAGCTTGGGCAAGCACCCGGTACAGGTCGAAAACTTCCCCCCTGTCGCCTCGCTGCCGCGTTGACAGGCACAACGAATTGGCCACATCATTTGCACACAAACAATTCCGGAGGACCGATGAGCGGGACATCGTCAGGCGCCGTAGTGGGCGTGGATGTGGGCGGCACCTTTACCGACCTTGTCGAGCTTGATCCGGCAAGCGGCAGGGTGCGTCTGGCCAAGGTGCCCAGCACGCTCGACAATCAGGCCTTTGGCGTGCTGAACGCGCTGCGTGAGGCAGGCTGCGATCTGCAAACGCTGGCGCTCATCGTGCATGGCACCACGACGACGACCAACGCGGTCCTGGAACGCAAGCTGAGCCGTACCGGTCTGATCACCACCGCCGGTTTCCGAGACATCCTTGAACTCGGTCGACGCACCCGCCCGCAAGCCTATGGGATGAAGGGAGAATTCCGCCCCCTGATCCCGCGCGACCTGCGGCTCGAAGTGCCCGAGCGGATGGATTGCGACGGGTTGGTCGTTACCCCTCTCGACGAAGACGCGGTGCGGCAGGCGGCTCAGCAGCTTGTCGATGCCGGTTGCGAGGCGCTCGTCATTCATTTCCTGCACGCCTATGCGAACCCCACCCATGAACAGCGTGCCGCCGAGATCGCGCGCGAGGTCTGGCCCAACACCTACATCACAACCGGGCATTCGCTGCTATCGGAAAGTCGCGAGTTTGAACGCGGCGTGACGGCGGCGGCCAATGCCTCGGTCCAGCCGATCATCGACCGCTATATCCGCCGCCTTACGGCCGAGCTGAAATCCGGCGGGTATACACGCGACGTGCTGGTGATGAACGGCAATGGCGGCATGGTCAGCGCCGAACGCGTCGCGCTTGAGGCCGCCAAGACGGTGATGTCCGGCCCGGCCTCGGGTGTGATGGCCGCCGCCTATACCGGGCGTCAAGCGGGGATGCGCGACCTCATCACCTATGACATGGGCGGCACCTCGACCGATGTGGCGCTGATCCGCGATGCTGAACCCACCGTCTCGAACGAGATCGAGATCGAATATGCCATGCCGATCCATGTGCCCATGGTCGATGTGCGCACCGTCGGCGCGGGCGGCGGTTCCATCGCGCGGGTGAACCCCGCCGGTCTGCTCGAGGTTGGCCCCGAGAGTGCGGGCGCGACGCCCGGGCCGATCTGCTACGGACGCGGGGGCACCCTGCCGACGATTTCGGATGCGAACCTCTTGCTCGGGCGGCTCGATCCGTCACGGCTGGCTTCTGTCGAAGGCGTTTCGCTTGAGACCGTGACCAAAATTTTCCAAAGCGAACTGGGCGCTAAGCTGGGCGTCGATGCAACCGAGGCCGCCGCCGCCGTGATCAGACTCGGCAATACCAAGATGGCGGGTGCGATCCGCATGGTCTCTGTCTCGCTCGGGGCCGACCCGCGCGATTTCGCGCTTTTTGCCTTTGGTGGCGCGGGGCCGCTCCATGCCTGCGCACTGGCGCGCGAGCTGGGCATTCCCCGCGTTCTGGTGCCCTCGCGCCCCGGCATCACCAATGCCATCGGCTGCGTTGTCGCCGATCTGCGCCATGATTTCGTGCGCACGCTGAACACGCCGCTGGACGCGCTCGACCCGGCTGACCTGCACGAGGTTTTTGCCGCACAAGAGGCCGAAGGCGACGCGCTGATCGATGCCGAGAGCATCACGCTCAGCGACCGCCGCCACGTGCACAGCGTCGATATGCAGTTCATCGGCCAGACCCACCTGCTGCGCGTCCCGCTCGAGCGGCCTGATGTGGATCGCGAAGCTCTGCAAGCTTTCTTCGAGGCCGCCTATTACAAGCGGTTCCGGGTCAAGCTGGACAATATCCGCGCCAATCTGGTCAATGCGAATACCTCGGTCATCGGCACCCGCGCCGCGCTGGACCTATCGACCCTGATCGACCCCGCCGGGCGCAAGGACACGCTCGCGCAGGCCGAAACCGCGCGGCGTCCGGTCTATTTCGACGGCTGGCACGACACGCCAATCTACTGGCGCGATCACCTGCCCGCCGATTTCACCCTCACTGGCCCCGCCATCGTTCAGCAGATGGACACCACCGTCCTAATCGAACCCGGTGACCGGGCGCGCGGCGACGCGCAGGGCAATATCATCATCGAGATCGGAGCCACCGCATGAACCAGCAGGCGCTTGATCCCATCACGCTCTCGGTCATTCAGGCCGGGCTGCAACAGGTCTGCGACGAGATGGACCTGTCCTTTTCCCGCGCCGCCTTTTCGCCGGTCATCGCTGAGGCAAATGACCGCTCCGACGGGATTTACGCCGCCGAAGACGGCGCGCTGATCGCGCAGGGCGCAGGCGGCTTGCCGGTCTTTGTCGGCACGATGCAATATTCCACCGCGACCCTGATCCGCATGATCGCCGAGGGCCGCGCGGCAGAGCCACAGCCCGACGACATCTACATCGTCAACGACCCCTATCTTGGCGGCACCCACCTGATGGACGTGCGATTTGCCAAGCCTTTCTATCGCAACGGTAAAATCTGGTGCTGGCTTTCCAATACAGGCCACTGGCCGGATACCGGCGGCGCGGTTCCAGGCGGGTTCTCCGCCTCTGCCACCTCGGTCGAACAAGAGGGGCTGCGCCTGCCGCCCGTGCGCCTGTTCAAGCAAGGCAAGCTCGACCCTGAAATCTATGCGATCATCACCTCGAACATCCGCGTCGCGGACCAGCGGATTGGCGACGTTCAAGCGCAGGCCGCAGCGCTGCTGGTAGGCGAAGAGCGGCTCGGAGAACTGCTGGAACGCTATGGCGATGACACGGTGGCCGGGGCAATTTCCGAGTTGCGGGATCGTGCCCGCGTCCAGATGGGCGCCTTCATCGATGCAATCGAACCGGGTCGGTATGACTCCGTGGCCTATGTCGATAGCGATGGCGTCGTTGACGAACCCCTGGCGATCAAACTTTCAGTTACCCGGCAGGGAGATGAGCTGGTGTTCGATTTCTCCGGCTCTTCCGCCCCCTGCGCCGGACCTATGAACTCGGTGCGGGCCACGACGCTCAGCTCTGTCTACCTCGCCATGCGCCATATTTTCCCCGAGGTCCCGATGAACGCGGGTGCCTTTGCCCCGCTTAAGGTCACCGGGATCGAGGGCACTTTCCTTGACGCGCAATACCCACGCCCGGTGTCAGGCTGCGCCGCCGAGGTCAGCCAGCGCATTGCCGAGGCTGTGTTTGCCGCTCTTGTCCCCGCCCTGCCCGAGCGCGTCACCGCCGCACCCGCCGGGACCAGCGGCAATTTTGCACTTGGCGGCCATGACCCTGCGCGGGGGCGCGATTTCGTCATGTATCAGCTCTCAGGCGGAGGATACGGCGGCAATGCGGACCATGACGGGCTGGCCAACGGCTGCTCGACCATCGGCATTTCCAAGGCGCCGCCGGTCGAAATCATGGAGCAGGCCTTCCCCGTGCTCTACCGTCACTATGCCCTGCACGAAGGGTCAGGCGGTGCAGGCAAGCATCGCGGCGGGTTCGGTCTCGATTATGAGCTGGAACTGCGGCGTGGGTCGGCGCGCGCCAGTTTTGTCATGGACCACGGGCGTTTCGGACCGCAGGGCGTGATGGGCGGGCGTGATGGTGCGCCCAACAAGGTCACGGTCTGGCAATCGGGTAAGCCGCACGTGCCGCCGCATTTGTCAAAGGAACAGGACATTCCGCTTGGCCCTGGCGACCGCGTGCATGTGCGCACCCCCGGTGGCGGCGGTTATGGCGATCCGTTCAAACGTGACCCGAAACTGGTGGCCGAAGACGTGCGCCTTGGCCGGTACAGCATCGATCAGGCGAAAGAATTATTCGGCGTCGCCGTGACAGCCACGGATTTCACCGTGGACGAACCCGCGACCGCCACGCTACGCGAAAGCTAAAAACGTTTCTGCCAGGCGTTGATGGCCTGCCCGACACGGCTGGACGAGACAAAGGCAAAGAGTTCCTCATCCCCGAGACTCGCCGAAAGGAAATTGATCCCTCCGGCCAGAGGAAGGATCACGCATTCGGGCTGAGCCGCCCCGAGGCGCGGCTTGGTCGCGCTCCGGTTGCGCGCAGCGAACTCGGCCAATCGCACGACGAGGGCCGCGTCGCCGCCCCTCTTGTCACCACTGCCTTTGGTTGGCATGAAAATCCAGGCGATAGCAAAGCCTTCGATCACCGCGAAAAAGTCCGACAGATTGCGCGGCGCTTCGGGCGTGGGCGGCTTGATGCCAGCCGCTTTGGCGAGCATTGTGGCCGAGCATCCAACAGCATCGGTCACCTCATGCTCGCTGCTGCGTTCAAAGACAAAACGGGCCGAACGTACGTCGCTTAGAACGGTATTGAGCTGACCGGCCCAAAGCTGCGCCGCTGCGCGCGGATCGACTGGCGCTACGAAATTCGGACAATCTGGCAGCCGCGTGGACACCAGTCTTCGGTTCGAAACCACGAGACGGATCAGGAGATCAGCGCCTTGCAACAGCGAGATCCGTCGCGGCATCACGGTTTCGTCGATCTCTTTAAGCAGAACGTCAAGGATCGCTTCTGCCCCGCCGTCGACAACCGAAGGCAAGCCCTGCCCCGGTTCGGCAAGACGCGTCAGAGCCCGCGCGAGGCGCGAGCCGCCAGCACCGTTCTCTTCTGTCGTCGCCTTGGCCACCGGTGTCGTCATCCTATGAAAGCCTTAAATATTCCGCATCGCGCTGCGCGCGCCATTGGTCAGGATCGGCAGGTCCGCCGCCGAGTGACAGACGCAGCAGATCATGTCCGACGGCACCTGATCTGAGCGCACGAAAAGCTTGATCCCATCCGGGTGGAGTACAATGGCTTCGGTCGAGAAATCCAGCGCCATATCCGCATCTGACGAAATTGCGATGTGATCGGCCTGATCGAAACAGCGCGCTGCCAATTTACACAGCGCGTCGAGCTTTTCCTGCGGCCATTGGTTATCGGCGCTGACCCGCAGCACAAGCCGGGTCTCCAGATCGCCGAACGCCGCGAGAGAGCAGCTCTCTGTCGCGGCGCGCAATGCGTCCAGACGATCGGATACTTTCATGCGAAACCTTCCTCGCGTATCGGTACTTTCATCTCTGCGATGCCTCCATCGGCGGCAAGAATGTGCCTTCGCGACGCGGCAGTCGCTCGGACCGGCTGCCATCCGACCGGACCCGGACACGTTTGGGCACGACACGTGGACCTTCCGCTTCGTCAGGTGCGGCCACGGGTTCGACGGCCTCGGGTGCGATCTCATCCTTTTCCTCGGCTTCGCCTTCCGCAGTCTTCAGCAACATTTCAACCAGATGCTCTGTAAACGCCCCGGCACCGCTGGCGTTCCATGCTTCGACATCCTCGTCCGCCTGAAGCGCCGATATCAGCGAAACCGGGTAGATCGCCGCAAAGAGATCGCCGGTCTCCTTGCGCAGCCTTGCCAAGACCCGGGCGCGGTCGCGTTCATTGGTCAGCTTGTCGATCTGGGTGACCAGAAGCAGGCTGTCGCCCCGGATCTGGTCGCGGATCTCTTTCCATGTTGCCGCTTCGGACTGACGCCATGCCTGCGTCGCATGGGTGCACCAGACCACGTGATCGGCTTCGCACATCACCGGCTGCCAGACCTCGGAGGACATGTTGGGGTCCGATATCCCCGGCATGTCGATGAGGTCGCAGAGATGGAGCGTTTCGGATTCCATCGACAGGCGGATCAGCCGGGTTTCCTCAAGATCGACCAGATCGAAATCGACAATATCGAAAGGGATTTCGGTCCCGTCATGCCGCTGCATCACCGCGGCCTCTGGCCCGTAGGTTATCCATACAGGCGGCAGCCGGGTGGCTGTTACTTTGGTTGGCAGTGGGCTGGCACCGAGAAGCAGGTTCGACAACGTACTCTTACCGGCGCTGAATTCCCCCATAAGGGCC
Source organism: Heliomarina baculiformis (assembly GCF_019966545.1). GTDB lineage: Bacteria > Pseudomonadota > Alphaproteobacteria > Rhodobacterales > Rhodobacteraceae > Heliomarina > Heliomarina baculiformis. The sequence goes on from NZ_JAIMIC010000001.1 coordinate 142,607, forward strand.
AATCGGGGCTTGCGTTCGGGCATGTCGTCCATACTTGGCAGTCCTCTGTCGTGTCAGGCGGCGTATTGGGTCAGGGTGTCGAGCGCATGCTGAAGCTGGCTCTGACGCTGTGCCTGATCGCCATCGACAAACAGCTTCTGCAGATCGCCCGGACGGGTCTGTCCGGCGCATAGCCCGTCAAGAATATCGCTCTGCTCGGCGAGGAATTCGTCGAGCGCGGCAAGCGCGGCGTCGCGCACCTCGGCGGTCTGTACCGATTTCAACTGGACCATGAAATCCTCTGTCTCGGCGGCGATAAGAACTTGAAATTTCGAGGCAAAAGCCTTGTAACCGCGAGTCCGACGCCACCAGGATTTCCACCAGCCGTCCCGAAAGTCGAGCGCGATGGTCTGCCCCAATGCGACCGGCGCGGGTGTCTCTGGGGCCATTGGCACGCTCATCTGGATACCGCCGACCGCCGATCCGAAGGCCGCGAAATACAGTTCGGCCATATCCTCGACCACGGATTCAAAGCAGGTGTTGGTCAGCGTCTGCGCGCGCGTTCCAAAGACGGTAAATGCCGAGCGAAGCAGCATCCGGAGCCCCGTCGGGCTGTATTCCCAAAGCTCGTTTTCGCCGTAGCTCTCCAGATGGCTGATCAGCGAATGGGTCGCGCGCTGGATAAAGGTGGCATGGGCGCGGTCTGCCCGGCTTTGATAATTCTCAATCAGTGCCGAAAATTCGCGGCTCAGGTTATCGCGGTGACGCTGCGCGATGGCCTCAAAGCGCTGTCGCGCCTCGGCCGGTGCAAGGGTCTCTTCGCCCGTCTGCCCCTCAATCGTGATGGTTTCCGCGACTTTCAGGCTGCTGGCAACCGTCACGGCGGAATTGGCCACCTTGGCAAGCAGCGCCTCACCGCTTTCCGATATGATCCGTTCCGAAATCAGGCGAAACAGGGCGGGCACACCGGATAGTTCCCAGATCATCTCGGCCGGAGACCCGTGGGATTCGCTGCCGTCGAGTGCAACATCCGCATAGTTCAGGAGGGCGTCAGAGCTGAGCTGGGACATGTTCTGCAACCCGCCCGATAGCACCTTGTTAGCCCAGTAGGCGCTGCCGAATACAATCTCTGCCTCGGTCGGGCCGTTCTGGTCGATCAGGGTCTGGCGAATGCTCGCCTCAATCTCGGGGATTTGCTCACCGGGGTTCTGCAATTCGTCGATGCGGTTGACAAAGATCAGCACGTCGCGCGATTTCAGGTTCGATATCAGACGGATAAGCCCCATGTCGACCGAGGTTAGCGCCTGATGCGCCGACAGCACGACGACGCATAGGCGGCTTTCGCGAATCGCCTGAATTGTCACCTGTTCACGCATCATAAAGGTGTCGTTGACGCCGGGCGTGTCACGCAGGCACATGCGGAACGGAACTGTTTCGCAGTTCAAATACAGGTCGGCCGAGCGGGTGATATCGGCAAACCGGCCCTGATCTTCGTCCGCGTCACCATCGCCGAATTCGATATCGAAATCATCGCCGAGGCAGATGTAGCGTTCGACGAGATTCTTGTCGAAAAAGCCGTATTCATGTTCCTGCCCCAGAAGCAGTTCGAACTTGCGACCAAGACGCTTGCGCGATTTTTCCCGCATGGCCTCGATCTGTTCGCGGATCTGTTCCAACTCGCTCTCGGCCCCTGCCCGCCCGGCCAGTTCACCGATGCGCCCGCCTTTGGTCAGCAGCCGGTCCCATTCATCCTCGGTCATGAACTTGAACCGTGCGCCGATTTCCGAGCGCGCGCTGCCCGGCGTCAGGTGAAGCGAGGTGACCACCGATGTCCAAGGGTTGACGTCCGACGGCAAAAGATCGGACCAGCCCGCCATCGCATTTACCAGCGAGGTCTTGCCCGATTTGACCTGTCCCAAAAGCGTGATCGAAGGTTCGAACTCGGCGAGCTGACGGCGCATCCGATCAACGGAACGATTGCCGTTTTCCCCGGTCAGTTCAGACAGGTCATCCAGCGCCTGCCCAAGCTGGGCAATCCGGTCGGAAAAATCCGACAGTTCTTCGAGACCGGCACCGAGAAAGTCCGATCGTTGCGTCCCGCGGAGCTTTCTGGCCGAGTCGAAACTGGTGGGACTATTCATTACTTTGCCTTGCTTCATACAGTATGGCGTTGATCTTTCAGGGTTTCCCCCTTTTGCGCGAACCTCCCCAGCTCTCAGTCTCAGCCCCTTTCGTTACGAAACTATGTTTGAAATGAGGCCTATCCGAGGCAGGGCCTTAGGACTGTTTCGGTGCGCCCGCCGCGTGCGCGATTTCCTTTTTGAGTTGCAACAAGAGCGTGACCGCATCCACAGCCGCATCTTCATCCCGTTCCAACTGGAAGAGCAGCATCATTTCGGCGCTGTCTTCGGTATCGAGTTGCAGATCCTGCGCCATCAGGTCGCGCGGGTCGGTCGCCTGAAGCATCTCGGCAAGGCGGTTGGCCGACTCCACGCATTTGTTGAGGATTTTCTCGGCCTGCGGCTCTTTCTGATTGGCATATTCGGCCAGCATGTCATTGGCGCAATCCTGCAGCAGCTTGAGCGCGCTCTCCAGGGTTGGGTCCTTGCTGCCGGGCTTGACTGCGGCAGGGCGCACATCGGCGATGCTCGCGGGCAGGTTTACGATCCGGTCCGCTTCACGAACGAACTTGTTCAACAGCATCTGCGCCTGATCCATGTCCGCAGTACGGCCGTTTTCGATCTGCTGGGACACGCCGGACATCAGTTGTTCGCCGCCGCTCGATTTCCACAGCGCATGGTTGAGGTTCGGTCCAGCTGTGCGCGCGGTGATCGCCTGTTCCGTGGCAATCGGGTAAAGGCAGAGGAATTCCTCTGAAACAATGGGCTCCAGCTCTTCGATACGCTGTTGCAGCACCCCACGCATCATCTGCCGGTCGGCCATCGTCAGAACGAGAAAGCTGTGATCCTTGATATCATCCGGCACCCCGGCCCAGAGCCGCTGTTCGGTTTCGTCAAAGCTCTCGGTACACCACAGGACGATATCGGCCCATTGGGTGATCCAGTTGACCATCGAGGCCTGATGGCCCGCGTTATCGGTCAGCCCGACTTCGACGAAATTCTGACGCAACAGGGAATCGTCATCGAGTTCAACGCGGGCGCGCACCGTGTTTTCCGGTACGTCACGTGCCTGGAATTCGCCGCTGCGCCGAATGCAGGTGCCATCGTCGAGCTCGAACAGGGAGCGCGGCTTGAGACCATGCGCGATTTCGATCACCGGAATATCCTGCACCCTCGGGATCGCCTGCTGACCAAGCAACATGTTGATCAGCGCGGATTTACCGCTGCCGTGCATGCCGACCACGGCCACCTGAACCGGCTTGCGCAGATGATCGAGGAGTCGGGTGCCCCACTGGTGCCATTCACTCGGAAAGACATCGCCTTCGAGCGCGGATTGCAGACGTTGAACGACGGGCTCTAAAGGATGGCTCATCGTCACGCGGATTTCTCCATCGACAGCCGATAGGTCATCACGTTCCGCGAGTCTGTCTTGGATGAACTGGCCATGAACGCGAACCCGTTTCGGTTGCGGATGACGCGCTGTTCAGTGCCCTGCATGGCGCCGACAGAGACGGTTGGCTCTTCGAGTACTTCGCGCTTTTCGCTAACACGGATGACGCAGACCGAGATATTGTCCTGATCTGGGTCGTCGAGCGCTTCGATTTCGCGCAAGAGTACGGTCCCGATTTCGGCGCTGCTCCGGTCGGCATGGGCCGCGATCAGGTTAGAGATCTCCTGATCCGCAAGGAATTGCAGGCCATCGCTGGCGACAACGATGATATCGTCGGGATAAAGGCGGACGGGCTCCGCCGGGCAGTCGATCTGCGCGATGGGGCCACCGATCAGCACCGAGGTCAGGCAGTTGCGATCCGGGTGCAGCGCACCCTGCCGTGAATCCAGAAGCCCGTTATCGACCATGTAATTGATCTGCGGGCCCATCGAATGGTCTTCGTTCAACCGGGAGAGCTGACCGTCGCGGAATAGGTAAAGCGGTGAATCCCCGACTGAAATCCAGTGCAGGCTGTCCCCCATCAGAACAGGGGCCACCAGCGTGGTGCCCATGCCTTCGGTTTCAGGGTTCTGCTCGGCGTGAAAGCGGAGGCATTCATTTGCCCCAAGCACGGCGTTGCGCAGGATGTCTCCGATACCGGTCAGACACTCCGGGTCCCCGCCATTGAATTTCAGCTCGCTGAAAACTTCGGTCACTGCGATCTTGCTGGCGATGTCGCCGGCGGCATGACCGCCCATTCCATCGGCAAGGACGGCAAAGCCCATTCCGACACCAACCGGGAAATCACAGGCGATTGAATCTTCCTGATATTCCCGACGTCCCCGGCTTTGCGCCGAGGCCGCCTCGTAGCTCAGCTCAGCCAAAGGATACATGTCGCGGTTTATCCTCTTGAGATGCGGTCCAGTCGAAATCCTTGCCACAGAGGGCCACGAAACGCAGCGTTGTCTCGCCGATCCGGATCAGGTTGCCGGTGTCGAGCTCTTCGGTGCTGAGCACGGGGCGGTTATTGAGGCGCACGAGGTTCGCCTTGCCGCCATGGCCAAGGTAGAATTTCCGGCTTTCCGCGTCATAGGCGACGGCCGCGTGATTGGCCCGCGAGATCGAGTTGTCGCCGAAATCCAGACGTACGGCCTGATCTTCGCCGCGACCGATCTGTGCCACGCCGTTTTGCAGCGTAAAGCATGTACCGCGTCCGGGGCCGTTCACGATAATCAGCCAGCCGACCGGGAATTCCGCCTGGGTTGAACGAGGCGCCGGGCTTTCGGCAAAGGGATCAGCCGCCTGAGTTTCGTTGTTGCTGAACCCGAGCAGCCGGGTTTTGACACGACCTGCGCGGCGCGATGCGCGTCCAGCCGCAGGGGCTGGAACATCGACCGGCGAGGTTTCTGCCACTGGTGCCGCGACTTTCGGCTGTTCAGGCACTGCGCGGCGCAGGCGAGCAGTTTGCGGGGCTTCGGCGGTTTCGAGCGGCGCGGGCGCACGTACGGGGCGCGGTATGGCGCCGGTCCATCCATTTTCCATAGGAGCGCTGGCCTGCTCTTCTTCGTCGTCGTATTCCGGTTCCTGCACCTTGGCTTCCATCGCGGCAAAGCGGCGCAACAGCGCAACCCGGCGCTCTTCATCGGTGCGTTCCGGCGCAACCTGTTCGGCGACGGGCTCGGGCTCAACCTCTTCCGCAACAGGCAGAGGCTCGGAGGGTTCTTCCTCGTCCGCGAAGGCTTCTATTTCTTCGAGTTCATCCTCTGCGTCGAAAGCGTATTCCGATGTTTCTTCCTCGGCGGCAACCTGCGTTTCCTCACGCTGGGCAGAGAGGACAGACATGATGCCCGCATTGAGGGCGCTGTCGTCTTCTTCATCGAGTTCGGGTTCGAATTCATCCTCTTCGAATTCAAGCGTCTCGTCAGCCATCTCGGCTTCGATCCCGGCGGGCTCTTCGACAGGTTCGTCCTCGGCTTCGGCGTAGGCTTGCTCTTCGGCAAAGGCTTCTTCTTCCGAAATGCCGCCCTCTTCCGCGAGGCTCATCTCTTCCTCGGGCTCGTCATCGGTTGCGGCGACGATCCGGTCGAGGGTACGGGTGAACTCGTCCTCGGCCTCTTCGAGGTCGTCAACCTCTTCGTCGAACACGTCGAAATCGTAATCGGCATCTTCCTGACCGGCGTCATTCGCATCATCAAGATCGCTGAACAAGCCCTCTTCCGGCCCTTCGTCGGTTTCCTCGATTTTCGAAGCGGCGAATTCCGGCACCGCGACGTCTTCTACCTCTTCGATGGCTTCGGCGAGATGCTCTTCTTCCCGGATCACATCTTCCTCGACCGTGGGTGCCTTTGCAGCGGGGGTTTCCCGGAGCATACCGCTCAACCGGGCCGCATCGAATTCGAAGGAGTCGATGTCGCGGCGGGTAACCTTATCGCGGGGAACTAGGTCCTGCTCCCGGTCGCGCATCACCTCGGATAGCGGCGCGATGAATTCATCGGAGAGAACAAGCGTAGATTTCGCCTTTCCCGTACTGTTCTGCCCGCCGGCTGCGGCCTGCGCACGTTTTTCGGAAATAATGTCTCGAATGAATTTCATGCTTCGTATCCTTTAGTTTTGGATCGGCGACCAATTCGAAGAGCGACGGATTGGCAGGCAGGACGTAAACAATTTCACCAGCCCGGAACCGCCCGACGCCCTTGTCCCCTCAGGCTGGGCATCGTCCTGCACCGCGTCTGTCGCCTCTTCTTCTTGCACACGAGGTTTGATGGATTTGGGTTGCATTTGCTTTGGCGCGGTATTCGGGTGTTCGCCGTTCTCCCGAAGCCAGAAATCAAGGTTCTCGATTGGCGCGCCAAAGATATCGACCAATTCCTTGGGACCGTCTTCCAGTTCCTGATCGAGCAGACGCGCGCGTTTCCGCTTCTTTTTCCGTTCGGCCTGAAGCGCCGCGTCACCGGGCATGCCCTGCTGCACCTGCCGGTTGGTGTCTTCCACAAGCCGCGAAATCACGCGGGTCAATTCGACTTCGCTGCTGGGCTCTTCTATTTCTTCCTCAACCACCGGCGGCGGCGCGATATCGAGCATGCCCAGCCATTCAGCGGCCGACGCGATACGATCGCGCGGCAGAACCTCAAGCGCGCGATCGATGGTCTGCAATATATTAAAGTCGAGATCCCACCCGCCCGAGGCAAGCGGCACGTACGGATCAGCCTGATGCGCAGCCAGGGCGGCGACGCGGTCCTGGCTGTTGGGCGGCGCCTCTCCGGTGATCAGGTGATAAAAGGTCGCCCCCAGAGAATAGAGATCGCTCGACGCGCCCTGCGGCACATCGGTCAGGTAGAATTCATGGGGAGAGTAGCCATCCTTCACCGCAAGTAGGTTGGAAAGCGCGCGGTGTTCCTTGCCAGCGCGTTCGCGGGCCGCGCCGAAATCGATCAGGGTCAGATGATTGTCGGGGTCCAACAGGAAGTTATCGGGCGAGATATCGCGGTGGAGAATGCCGAGTTCATGAATATAGCTGATCGCCGTCAGCGCATCGCATAGCATCTGCGACAGGACATCGCCGGTCAGCCGGTCGGGGTTGGTATCCATGATCGCCAGCAGGTCTTCGCCCGGAACAACCTCCATCGCCATGTAGGCGGTGTTGTTTTCCTCGAACACCTGGTGGACGTGGACGATATTGGGATGATCCAGCTTGGCGACACGGCGCGCCTCGCGCAAGAAGTGCCGCAAAATGGATTGGCACTTGTCCGCGAGGTCGGGTGATTGCGGCTGGAGCTTGCCATCTACCCGGCAGCATAGCGCACCGGGAAAGCATTCCTTGATCACATATTGGCGGTCTAGACTGTCGCGTGCGAGGTAGGTGATGCCGAACCCGCCCTGCACCATGTACTGTTCGATAACGTACTGACCACGCAGCAGAGTGGTCCCTGCCGGCAGCTCATCGACCTGATCGTTATCCTGTGTGGACGAGGTATCAAACACGACCGTCAGCTCTCTCACCGAATCCAATAGTTGGTTCAGCCGCGACACGATCAGACATTAGACTGCGCGCGACCCCTACACGTTGCGCGGAAATTGTGTCCACAACGTGGTTCAATCGGGCCAATCGAATGACCTGCGCGCCCGCGAGCGGAAAAATGTTCATTCAATTGAAGCGGCCAGCATCACATTTATTAAAAAAAAGCGGTCTAAAATTGACGCTCCGGTACAACAAGAGGCGTAGATCATTGCCTTTTGTGCAAAGTTCGGAAACATTGGAAAGCCAATGATCACAGCCGGTTTCGAGCGCAATTCGTAGATTTATACTAAAAAACAGGGGTTGGCCGGATTGTCGCCACGATTTGGGCAAATTTCGCGTATAGCAATTAACCAGTTGAGTAATCCACGAGTGGAGAATACCGGTGAACGCAGAAAGTAATGTAGACAGCACATTTCAAGAAAAGCTGTCTCGCCGCGCCCGTCTTCAGGAAGAATTGCGTGTACTCGCAGTAGATGACGACCATAACATTCTTCAGCTGCTGAAGACTGCCCTATCCGCGTTCCACTTCAACATTTCCATATCCGATTCCGGGGCCAATGCTCTCAAGCTGATCGAGCGTCAGGAAAAGCCCTTTGATTGTTTCCTGCTGGACATCCAGATGCCGAACATGAACGGCATCATGCTCTGCAAGGAAATCCGCAAGCTTCCCGCCTATCGTCAGTCACCGATCCTGATGCTGACCGCGATGTCCGACCGGGAATACGTGGATCTGGCATTTGTAGCCGGTGCGACGGATTACGTGACCAAGCCGTTCGACTTCCTCGAACTGCGCAGCCGCATGTCGGCGGCTCAGCGACTTGTGCAGGAACGCCGCATCGCTGAAACCGCGCATTCGCGCAGCAAGGCGGCCAGCAAACCTAAATTCCCGCTGAGCGAGCCGGTTTCCATCGAGGGTATCGACCGCATCCTGCGCTATACGGAATTCGACAACTATATCATGCAGTTGTCGCAGGGCCGGATGTTCAATACCCATGCGGCGGCCGTGAAGATTGCCAATGTCGAGGAGATGCACGAACGGCTTTCAGTTGATGCGTTCGAGACTGTTCTGCGCGATGTCGCGCTTGCGATGGCAAACCAGACCAAAAAGACCGGCGATATCATCAGCTATCGCGGCGACGGGGTCTTCCTGATGGTGCGTCACAGCCGGTTCAGCGGCAATGGTCAGGATCTTGAAGACGATCTGAACAAGATGCTGCACACCCTTCAGGCGCAGCGCCAAGGCGCGAACGAAGCCAGCGTGATCACCGGTGACAGCGTATCCCTGCGCTCGCTGTCGAAATCCGGATCGCTTATGTCGATCAACCGGGCCATCGAGAGCGTGAACATGCGCGACCAGATCATGCGCGAAGAGCAGAATACGCCGCGCCGTCTGTATTCCGGCCCCAATGCCGCCAGCGAACCCGAGACAGTACGCAAGCGTCAGTACCAGAATGTTCTTCAGGAACTGTTCCGGGAAGAACCGTCCCTTCGCAACGACTAGCCTGCCGCGACAAGCGGCAGCGCCCCCGTATGACAGCGAACGCTTCTGGCGACCGAGTTCAACGCATATGCTATCATGATTTTATCCAGCGAAAACAATGTTTTCGCGCGGGCCAAACGCCCTGCCTTCTCTAAAGCCTTAGAAAAGACACCTTTCATTCGAACAGTAAACGCAATTATTAAGTATTAAATACAAAACCTCGTCATGGATCGAGCAGACAATGACTCTTGTTGACCAGAATACCGAAGTAGCTGACGCGGTTCCCGCGATGTCGCGGGAAGAACGCCAGATACGCGATTATTTTTGGGCAACGATGGGGTTGATCTGGCAGCGCCAGGCCATTTTTGGCGCGGCGGCCATCCTCACCATGTTCTATTTCGATCCGCTGAAATCGCTGGCCTGCTACGGCGCTGTCCTGTTCACAGAGCTGAACGATCTCATCCTATGCCGACGGGTGACCCGAGAGCCTTGGCTGTCCGAGAAAAAATGCCGGATGTACAAGCGCTGGATCATCTTCAACACGATCCTCAGTGCGCTTGGCATCTGCATATTCATTTTTATCGTTGCGCAACAACAAAGTATCGGCGGGCATTTCACGCCCCTGTTCTTCCTATTCGCGGCCGCGCTGTTCGCGGCGATGAACAACCACCAGATCTTCAGCGTGCTGGCGGTGCGACTATCCATCTATGCCGCAACCTTCTTTGCGATCGCGCTGATGGATATCTTTGTCGTGCGCCCGCCCCTGTCATCCGAGCTATGGCTTCATTTCTTCACGGTCGTCTTTGTTCTTTACTTCGTCATCGATTGTTCCTTTGTCTTCCTGAAATTTTACCGCAAGAACATGCGCCAGCTAGAAGATCTTCAGGCCGAGCATGAAAGGACAAAGGCCGCCTATCGCGTGAAGTCGCAATTTGTCGCGGTTGTGAGCCACGAGCTGCGTACGCCGCTCACGTCGATCAAGGGTTCGCTCGACCTGCTGAATTCGGGGGCGCTTGGCCCCCTGCCCGACAAGATGAAGCCGATCATGAACATTGCGGGCAAGAATAGTGCCCGGCTGGCAGATCTCATCAACGACATTCTCGATCTGCAAAAGATCGAAGCCGGCGAAATCCGCTATTCCTTTACCCCGCTGGACGTGCGCGAGCTGGTACGCGACTCGGTTGAAATGAACCGTGGATACGCGGATTCGCTCAAAATCGGTCTTGAGTACGAGATGGATGAACGAGACGAAGCCTATATTCGCGGCGACGCAAAACGACTGGCCCAGGTCATGTCCAACATGATCTCGAACGCGGTGAAATTCTCGAACAAAGGTGGCACCGTGGTAGTCGGTTTCCAACGCCACGACGATCTAGTCCGCATCACGGTCACCGATACCGGCCGGGGTATTCCCGAAGATTCCTACGAGAAAGTCTTTGGCAAGTTCACGCAGGTGGATTCGACCGATCAGCGAGAAGTCGGTGGCACCGGTCTTGGGTTGAGCATCTCGAAACAAATCGTGGAGCATCACGACGGGATTATCGACTACACCAGCAAGATGGGCAGCGGCACGACCTTCTACATCGAGTTCGCCTCCTGGTCCCAGGCAGAAGCGGCCTGATCGCTCTCAAGCGCGAGTAGGCACTCAACGACTCACGCTCTGCTTGATTCGGTGGCAAATACAGATTTGTTACCAATTCGTTGCACAACACTGTCAATTGATCAGAAACAATGCACAATAAGGTGCCGCGTGACGTGTGGTAATGTTGCCAATTGGCACACCAGTCTGAGATTGTGGCGAAAATATGTAGACGCCCTGCAACCTGAGCATCTATCAAGGATAAAAAATACTGAGGCATGAATGAAACATACTCGCAATGGCGTCGCACCCGAACCGCAGGCAAAGGTTTTCCCCGAGCTTGCTCCGTTTAGGGATGCCCTCAAGATACTTGAAGATGGCCGGCCCGACTTTCTGAGCCGGGCGGCAAAGACGTCTGATGCGAGTTCTGATGTTCGTCCTCTGGGCGGTCAAAATGAATTGCGCTCAGATACGCTGTCCTTTCTGAACATGGGCAATTACGGAAGCCTGCTTCCGAAATACATGATGGAAAGGAAATCCGTATTTATCGACCGGCTGGAATGGAAATTGCCGCATGTCGATTCAATGGAATTCGATCAGTATGACACCCCAATGTGCCGCTGGATCATTCTGCATGAAAATGGCGATGTCTATGGCGGGATCCGGCTATTGCCGACGACCGCTGTCTGCGGCACCTATTCTTACATGCTTCGGGATGGACAGCTGGGATATCTGCGCGATTTTCCGACCGATGTACTGTTTTTCGAAGCACCGGTTTCCGACACGATCATGGAAGCATCGCGCCTGTTTATCTCGGAACATGTCCCTGCCGCGCGGCGGAGCGAAGTCCAGACCCTGCTGATGCGCCAGATGGTCCTGACCGCACATGAGATGAAGGCCAATCACGTTATCGGCATTGTGCCCGCCGTATGGTCGCGCTGGCTGCGTCGACTTGGCCTTTATGCCGTGCCAATCGGACCGAAATTCACCATCGGCCGGACGACAAGCCAGGCTGCGCTTTTCAACATCGAAGACCAGCTGAAATGGGCCTGTTCGGTAGGTAACCCTCAGGAAAACTGAGCATACTTGGCCCCTCTGGGGGCCATCCGGACAGCGATACCAGTTAAGGACAGGCGCATTCGGCGCCCTCAGGCCGCTTTATGCGGCCTTTTTACTGTTGGCTAGACCTAGGCAATTGAAACTGCGCCAATATCAAAGAAAAAAAGTCAGGATTGACCGGTCTAAGTTTTTTTGTCAGGTATGGCGGAAAGAACCTGTGATCCGCCAGACAGACGGTTGGTCGCAGGTAGACAGCCCACGCTTTCGGGGACTGCCCCGGCACACGCGCCCAAAAGGACTAGTAATGCTTCGTACACTTCTCGCGACAACAGCCGTTTTCTGTAGCCTCGGAGGCGCGGGATTTGCGCTTGAAAAGTCAGAAGTCGTCGCAACCTACGCCGATATTGCCGAGGCGGGATATGCGGATAGCCTTGCAACGGCAAAGACGCTTCAGGATGCTGTCGATGCGCTGATCAAATCGCCTTCGGAAGACACGATGGCTGCGGCGCGAGAGGCTTGGCTGGCGGCCCGGGTGCCCTACCAGCAGACCGAAGTATTTCGCTTCGGCAATGCCATCGTCGATGACTGGGAAGGCAAGGTGAACGCATGGCCGCTGGACGAGGGTCTGATCGACTATGTCGACGCTTCTTATGGCGGGCCGACGGATGCGAATGAACTGGCCGCGTTGAACGTCATCGCGAACCCGGAAATCAACGTCGCGGGCAAGACAGTCGATGCAAGCACCATCACACCCGAGCTTATCGCGGACACCTTGAACGAGGCGGACGGCATCGAAACGAATGTCGCACGGGGGTACCACGCCATTGAGTTTCTCCTTTGGGGGCAGGATCTTAATGGAACGGAGCTGGGCGCGGGCGACCGCCCGTGGACCGATTATGCCAGCGGCGATGACTGCACGAATGAAAATTGCGACCGGCGCGGCGATTACCTGAAAGCGGCAACCGATCTCTTGGTAAACGATCTTGAATTCATGGTCGCGCAATGGGCCGATGGCGGCGAAGCCCGCGCCGAGGTGACTGCCGACGCCGACGCGGGGCTCGTCACGATGCTGACCGGGATGGGCAGCCTTTCGTACGGTGAACAGGCCGGTGAACGCATGCGGCTTGGCCTGATGCTGAACGATCCCGAAGAAGAGCACGACTGTTTTTCGGACAATACCCACAACAGCCACTACTATGACGGCAAAGGCGTTCAGAACGTCTATCTCGGCAGCTATACGCGCGTCGACGGCACTGTCATCGAAGGTCCCTCGCTAAGCGACCTCGTGGAAGCCGAGGCGCCGGATCTAGATAGCGAGATGCAGACGCGGCTGGACGAGACCATGGAGGCGCTTGGGGCGATCAAGACAGCAGCCGAGGGCGGTTTCTCCTATGACATGATGCTGGAGCGGGGCAACGAAGAAGGCGAGAAGCTGGTGATGGGCGGCGTCAACGCGCTGATCGATCAGACCCGGTCCATTGAGCGGATCGTGACCACCCTTGGTCTGGACGGCATCGCCTTTGAAGGTTCAGACAGCCTCGACAATCCGAACGCCGTTTTCCAATGAGCCGAACCGCCGCCCCGAATTTCATTGTTGAGCAACGTGGCCTTCTGATGCGTGATGCGATCTGGTGCGACTTTCGGGGAGCGAACGATGCGGTAGCAAACCGGTCATCTTTCGCGCCCTATACCGGCTACGACACCGACAGCCCGATTGCCGAAAGGATTGAATCCACCGGTATCGGACACAAGTTCGAGATTGGGATCATTTGTGGTGGCAAGCCTGCCGCTCTTGACCAAACTGGTCTCAAATCAAATGCCACCGGCGCGTCCGTCGCGTTCCACTCAGGAGTTTGAACCGTGATCGTCTGTCACTGCATGAATATCACCGACAAGGATATTGATAACGCGATAGACTGGATGCGGGCATCCGATACGCGCGCGCTTATCACTCCGGGTAAAGTCTATCGAGCACTTGGAAAATCGGCTGACTGCGGCGGCTGCATGTCGCTCTTCCTTGCAACTATGCGCAAAAATGAGAATATGGAAGTTCCCATGGAACTCAGAACGCTGCGCGATATGCGCACAAAGGAAAAGCGATCATGCAAGGCGACAAAAAAGTCATAGAATATCTGAACCAAGCTCTGAGATCGGAACTTACCGCGGTCAGCCAGTATTGGCTGCACTATCGTCTGCAGGACGATTGGGGTCTGGGACACATGGCCAAGAAGAGCCGCGAGGAAAGCATCGAAGAGATGAACCACGCGGACAAGTTGATTACCCGGATCATTTTCCTTGGCGGTCATCCGAATCTGCAAAAGCTTGACGCGCTACGCATCGGTGAAACCCCGCGCGAAACCCTTGACTGTGACCTTGCGGCGGAGCAGGAAGCACAGGCGCTTTACAAGGAAGCACGTGCTTACTGCAACGAAGTCGGGGACTATGTCTCCATGAAACTGTTCGAGGAACTGCTGATCGACGAAGAAGGTCACATCGACTTTCTTGAAACCCAGATCGAGCTCTTCGATAGAATTGGAGCAGAGAAATATGCTCAACTCAACGCTCTGCCGATGGACGAGGCGGAGTAGTCTTTTCGGGTCGCTCGTTCTGATCGCGGGCAGCACGGCCGCTTTCGAACTGGGCGACCCACATCTGAACGTTGTGCCGCGCACCAGCGCCGAAGCAGAACGCATTGCTCGCGTCACGCGACCCACAACCGACTTTTCCAAGCCCGAACGTTTCGAAGGCATGCCCGGCGGGGCAGCGACAGTCCGGGTTCGGAACAATGCCGACGCGTTTTCACAGCCCTCCGGCAATATCGATTTCGAACGCGAACTCGATTTCAAGGTCGGCAACGGACTCTTCCGCAAAATCTGGGTCTCGGCCCCCTCCTCTACCTTGGCGTCGGACGGGTTGGGACCGCTTTACAACGCCCGTGGCTGCCAGAACTGCCATATCAAGGACGGGCGTGGCCATCCGCCGGAAGGTCCGGACGATACCGCCGTCTCCATGTTCCTCCGCGTGTCTATTCCGGGATCGCCCGAGGCCGAAGTCTCGCGCATATCGGATTACATCGCGACGGCGCCTGAACCGGTCTATGGCGGACAGCTTCAGGATTTCGGAACGCCCGGTCAAACCGCTGAATACCGGCTGGACGTCACATACGAGGATGTCGATGTCGTGCTGAGAGGCGGCGAGACTGCGACGTTGCGCAGCCCCAGCTACCAAGCAGCAGACCTTGGCTACGGGCCGCTACACGACGGCGCAATGCTCAGCCCTCGGGTAGCGCCGCAGATGATCGGGCTTGGCCTGCTCGAAGCCGTTCCTGCGGCGGATATTCTCGCCCTCGCCGATCCGGAGGACGCGGATGGAGATGGCATTTCCGGCCGGGTGAACATGGAATGGTCGATCGAATTCGATGAGGTGATGCTCGGGCGTTTCGGTCTCAAAGCCGGGGCACCGACGATCCGCCAGCAATCGGCCAATGCCTTTGCCGGGGATATGGGCATATCGAACCCGCTGTTTCCTGACCCTTGGGGCGAATGCACCGCAAGGCAGGAAGAATGCCGGAATGCGCCCCACGGCGATGACGCGGCCCAGCATGGTTTCGAGATCGATGCCGACGGGTTGGATCTCGTGACCTTTTACAGCCGTAATCTGGCGGTGCCCGCAAGGCGGGATGAGGCCGTACCAGAGGTTCTGGCGGGCAAGAAAGTCTTTTACGAAGCGGGCTGCACGGCCTGTCACACGCCGAAATTTGTCACACACCGTCTGGAAGATCGACCGGAACAAAGTTTCCAACTGATCTGGCCCTATACCGACATGCTGCTGCATGACATGGGCGAAGGTCTTGCCGATCATCGTCCCGAGGCCCGCGCCACAGGGATGGAATGGCGGACACCGCCGCTCTGGGGGATCGGTCTGACGGAACAGGTAAGCGGCGTTGAAACCTACTTGCATGACGGCCGGGCGCGGACCCTCCTCGAAGCCGTGCTCTGGCATGGCGGCGAAGCGCAAGCGGCCCGTGACCGGGTTGTCGATCTTAATCCGGACGACCGCGCCGCATTGATCAAATTTCTGGAGAGCCTGTGAAACATCTCTTGCTTGCCCTTTGCGCCGCCTTCGCCCCCCTGCCCGCGCTCGCCGATACGGCTTCGGCGCTGGATGACCTGATCCTGCCCGGCTTCGACAAGTTCGAAAGCGCAACGGCAAAGCTGTCGGCGGCGAGTCAGGAAAGCTGCCTGCCCGCCGATGTCGATGCGCCATACCAATCTGCCTTCGATGCCTGGATGCAGATTGCCGATCTGCACATGGGGCCGTCGGAAACCCGCGCCTTGTCGATTGCCTTTTGGCCGGATGCGCGCGGGTTCACGCCCAAGAGCCTGTCCGCAATGATCGCTGACAAGGACCCCGTCATATCGGATCCCGAAGCATTCATGGATGTCTCGATTGCCGCGCGCGGCTTGTACGCACTCGACATGCTGCTGAACGACCCGCGTTTTTCGGACTACACGCAGGAGGATTATACCTGTGGGCTTGTCCGCGCGATTGCCTTCGATCTCCACCATCAGGCGGCGGCGCTTCAGAGTGAGTGGCGCGAAAATTTTGCCAAAACGCTCAGCCGGGCGGGCGGCAGCGGGAATGCCACCTATCTCAGCGCCGATGAAGCGACGCGGGCGCTCTATACGCAGATCGTGTCTGGTCTTGAATTCACGGCGGACACGCGGCTCGGCTCTCCCCTTGGAACCTTTGAACGCCCGCGCCCCAAACGGGCCGAGGCATGGCGGTCGGGGCGCAGTCTGCGCAATTCCCTGCTGGCCGTGCAGGCCGCTTATGAGTTGGCGCAGGTTCTGGCGAACCAGCCGCTGCCTGAAACGTCCCTCGCGATGGACAAGGTAACCGAGGCCGCGTCGCATATTCAGGATCCGTCCTTTCAGGATATCTCGGATCTTCAGGCGCGGCTGCGGGTCGAGGTGCTGCAACAAACGGTGCGCGACGTGAAAGAAGCGATAGAAACCGAAGTCGGCAAGCCGCTTGGCATCGCGCCGGGGTTCAATTCGCAGGACGGAGACTGAGTTATGGCAACCCGCCGCGCCTTTCTTGCCAGTTTTCTTGCCGCTACGGCGGCTCCGGGCCTAAGCTGGGCCGCGGCCGGGAACCCCGCATATCTCGCGGCTGCGCGCGAGGCGGATGGAGGGTTTGCGCTCTTTGGTATCGGACGCGACGGTCAGGATTGCTTTCGTGTTCCCCTGCCTGCCCGGGGGCATGCGGGCGCCGGACACCCGAGCCAGCCGATTGCCGTCGCCTTTGCGCGCCGCCCGGGTGAATTCGCGCTGGTCATCAACTGCGCAACGGGTCGTGTTACGCACCAGATCACCCCGCCCGAGGGGTCCCATTTCAACGGGCACGGCGTGTTTGACACCGAAGGCGATCTGCTTTTCACCTGCGAACAGCGGGCGGCGGATTCCGAAGGTTTCATCGGCATCTGGAACGCCCGCGACGGGTACGAGCGGATCGGAGAAATGCGCTCGCAAGGGATCGGCCCGCATGATCTGCGTTTACTGAGCGACGGTGAAACCCTTGTCGTCGCCAATGGCGGGATCGCAACGGACCCGGAAACGCGAGACAAGCTGAACCTTGACGATATGCATCCCAACCTGACCTATCTCTTTAGCGGGTCGGGCGCGGTTGTGGAGCAGGTGACGCTCAAACCAGAACTGGCGCAGAACTCGATCCGCCATCTTGCGCTCACGCCCGACGATACGGTTGCTTTTGCAATGCAATGGGAAGGGGACGCGGGCATGGCCCCGCCTCTTCTGGGTTTGCACCGGCGCGGCGATGCGCCGGTTCTGGCAGAAGCGCCGCTTGGTGACGAATTTGCCATGGACGGCTATGCGGGCAGTGTTTCATTCTCGGGCGATGGCAGCAGCGTCGCGATCACCTCACCGAAAGGCGGCCGCGTACATCGCTTTGCAACCACTGGAGAATTCCTTGGCGCGGTGTCGAGATCCGATGTCTGCGGCCTAGCCCGGCACCGCAGCGGCTTTATCGCGAGCGATGGACTGGGCGGGCTGATCCACATTGAGGGCAGCCAAACACGACCTCTGGCGCGCCAGAAGCGCGCATGGGACAATCACATCGTCGAGCTGGACCAGGGACATCGACCGACCTGACGGGTGTTGCCCAACGAGTGACAACCGGACAGGATCGCAGGATAAATTCCTCTCAAATAGGATAATCCGGTTGCCTGACCATCACGATCTGTGCTGAATCGCCTTGCCGCCCGCGCTGACGGGCGTCCTTTTTTGTCGTCTCTCGAATGGACCCGTCACATGTCGCAATATGCCAGCTCATCCAATCGCCCCTCCTCTTCCGGGGGCCGTTCGCATTTTGCAACCGGGGCGAAACTGTCCGGCGACCTGAGTGTTCCCGGCCTTATGGAATTGAACGGGCATATCGATGGCACCGTGTCGGCGGATTCGATAATGATCGACCAGAGCGGGTCGGCAATCGGCGAATTGCGCGCCGATAGCGTCGGGATCAAAGGCACCTTCGAAGGCACGATCCGCGGCCGCGACGTGACGCTGCATTCGAGCGCGCGCGTTTCGGGCGATATTGAATACGAGCGCCTGACCATCGAAAGCGGTGCGGAAGTGAATTCCAACTGCCACAGAAAACCGCAGGGCTGAACTCGTCCCGTCATCAGTGACAGTATCGGAACTGTACTTGGCACTACGATTGCCAAGGGCGCTCAGCGTCGTTGGCCGTTCCGCATGCTTGCGATGACCGCCGAAGTCGAAAAGCGAAACTCGGCGAAAAGCTGCTTTAGCTTGCGCGAAATAGCGCAATCCAACGATCAGACAACATGAGCCTCCGGCCATAAAACCCGGAGTTTCAGGGTGTTGAACCCCTTCGGAACATTATCGGAAAAATGGCGCACCCATCAGGATTCGAACCTGAGGCCTCTGCCTTCGGAGGGCAGCGCTCTATCCAGCTGAGCTATGGGTGCCTGAAGCGGCGTATAGGGTAAACCCGCCCCTCCTGCAATCTCAAAACGGCTTTTTTCCACGTGGCATTGCGAGCGAGCCGCGACGCCGTGCGGGGGCAGCCGTCAGGCGAACAGCTCGTGCGCGAGTTCAAGCGCATCGACCAGCGTATCCACCTCGTCCCTGGTGTTGTAGAGACCAAAGGAGGCGCGGCAGGTGGCAGTCAGACCAAGGTGATCCATGAGAGGACCGGCGCAGTGGTGCCCTGCCCTGACCGCGACGCCCTTTTTGTCGAGGATCGTAGAAATGTCATGCGCATGTGCCGCACCGTCGAGCGTGAAGGAAAAGATCGCACCCTTGGTCGGTGTCGTGCCCTGCACCTGCAGCCAGTTCAGCCCGCCAAGACGTTCCACGGCGTAGTCGCGGATCGCCGCTTCGTGCGCGGCAATGTTGTCCATCCCGAGGCCCATCATGTAATCGAGCGCCACGGCCATCCCGATTTCCTGAACGATGCCGGGCGTGCCGGCCTCGAACTTCATCGGTGGGTCATTGTAGATCACGGTCTCTTTCGAGACTTCCTTGATCATGTCGCCGCCGCCGATAAAGGGGCGCATCTCGGCCATACGTTCGGACGTGATGTAGATCGCGCCAGAGCTTGAAGGGCCGTACAGCTTGTGGCCGGTTATCGCATAGAAATCACAGCCGATATCGGCCACGTCCACCGGCATGTGAACCGCTGCCTGGCTGCCGTCGACCAGCACCGGGATACCCCGTTCGCGGGCGGCATGCGAAATTGCTTTCACATCCACGACCGTGCCGAGCACGTTGGACATATGGGTGATCGCGATCAGCTTGGTGCGCGGGGTAATCGCGTCGATCACCGCCTGCGGGTCAAGCGCGCCGGTTGCATCGACATCGACCCATTTGATCACGACACCCTGACGTTCGCGCAGGAAATGCCAGGGCACGATATTGGCGTGGTGTTCCATCACCGACAGGATGATCTCATCCCCCGCTGCGAGATGGGGCATGGCCCATCCGTAGGCGACGAGGTTGATACCCTCGGTCGTGCCCGAGTTCAGGACGATTTCATCCGGCGACCCCGCGTTGAGAAAGCGGGCGACTGTATCGCGCACGGCTTCGTATTTCTCGGTCGCGAGGTTAGACAGGAAATGCAGACCGCGATGCACATTGGCGTATTCTTCCGAATAAGCACGGGTAATCGCATCGATGACCACCTGCGGTTTCTGGGCAGAGGCGCCATTGTCCAGATAGGTCAGCGGCTTGCCATTCACTTCGCGTCCAAGGATCGGGAAATCGGCGCGGATCTTCTCTACATCATACATAGAGTGTCTCTCCCATGAAGGGTGTCCCGACGAGGACGACAAAAAGTGAAAAGCCCAGCAGCACGGCAAGCATGGCCAGCACGATGACAACCAGTGTCCGGCCGATCGAGTCGAACCTGTGCACCTGGTTGATGAAGTTCACGAACATGTAGATGCCAATGCCGCTGGCCGCGAGGACCATCAAGGCTTCGAGGATCGGAATGAAGAGCCCCAGCAGCATGGCGACCAGCTTGAAAGCGATCTGGATTCCCTGAAACCAGACCATCACAACCATGATGTCTTCCAGTGTCGCTGTGCCGCCAAAGAGCCGTCCCATGCCCAGAAGCGCATAGATGGTCAGCACATTGATCAGCAGCGTCACGCCAAAGAACCAGAGCGGCGCACCGTAGAGCGCCTGAATGATGGCGATGGGCGCTTCGGGATCGCTGGGCGCTGGCGTGATCCAGACGGCAAAACCGACCAGCAGCGACTGAAGCGCGGCCATCAGCAGGATGCCGCTCCACAGCGCATTGCGCGGCAGGTCCAGTTTCATCAATACTGGCGCGGCGGCGGCGGGATCGCGGATCGACCTGAGCGCGAATGTCTGCAAATCTGCTCCGTTCATGTGGCCAATCCGTCTGCTCGGATCAGCCCGCTGATCCAGAACCAGCCAAAGACCGCCAGCCACAGCACCGAGACCAGTTGCAATCCCGGCCCCGGTCCGATGAAACCGGCAATCAGCCCGAGAAGCAGGGTCACCGGTGTCACCGCCAACAGCGCCCAGAAAAGCGTCAGCCGCACGTCGAACGCGGACAGGCGGCGCCGCGCGAGCTTGGAGACAAGCCACACCACCAGCGCAAAGGCATAGAGAACCAGCGGCATGATGAAGACCCAGAAAAACGCGCTCCAGTACAGGCGAACGGCAAGCGGCCCATCCGGGTTGAGATGCGCCTCGCGTGCCTGATACGGGGCCTGCGCCACAAAGATCAGCACGCAGGCGAGCATGACGAAGGTAAGCGCCCGGGTTTCCTGCCGCCCTTGCGCAAGAAGTCTATCGACCACGCGGCCGGGGCCGCGATAGGTCGCTGTAATGTCTGCCGTGACTGGCATCAGCTCCGCCGTGCCAGCCAGTTTTCCAGACGTTCGATCAGATCTTCAGCCAGAGCTTCGTCCTCGATTTCCTGAACGGCCTCGGCCAGGAAGGCCAGCGTCAAAAGGTTGGTCGCAGCCTTTTCCGGCACACCGCGGGACCGCAGGTAGAACAGCGCGCCCTCGTCGATGGCGCCGCTGGTCGAACCATGCGAACAGGCCACGTCATCGGCATAGATCTCAAGCTCGGGTTTGGCAAGGAACTGGCTGTCGCCATCCAGAAGCAGCGATTGGCTGATCTGGTAACCGTCGGTTTTCTGCGCACCTTCCTTGACGAGAATCTTGCCCTGGAAAACGCCGGTTGCGCCGTTGCGCAGAACTTTCTTGAAGACCTGACGGCTTTCACAATTCACCGCGTCATGGGTGATGAACACGGTGTCATCGTGGTGGAAATCACCATCGCCAACGCAGGCGCCTGCGATATGTGCAATCGCGTCGTCTCCGTTCAGTTCGATCACCGCTTCGTTCCGGGTCAGGACTCCGTTCACGGTCAGCGTAAAGGCCTTGAAAACGGATTCCTCGCCAAGACGGGCAAAAAGATGCGTCACCGCGCGCCGCTCATGGTCGCGCCCCTGGGCCCGCACAAGGTGCAGCTTGCCCGTATCGGCAATGTCGACTTCCATGCATTTGTTGAACCGTGCCGCAGCCGGACCGTTTTCGAGGATCGTCGCCTCAGCCTCGGCCTCCACGCGGATCACGTGATGCAGGATGGCATCGGAGTCTTCTTTGCCATGCGTATAGATCAGGCTGATCGGCTTGCTCGGCTTGCCGGTCACGTGGATCATC
This sequence comes from Heliomarina baculiformis, assembly GCF_019966545.1. Lineage (GTDB taxonomy): Bacteria > Pseudomonadota > Alphaproteobacteria > Rhodobacterales > Rhodobacteraceae > Heliomarina > Heliomarina baculiformis. The sequence continues at coordinate 164,517 of NZ_JAIMIC010000001.1, forward strand.
AGGCCGTCGGTTGCAAAGGCCGTGTTCAGCGCCGCGAAAGGACGCGGAACCGGCGACTGACCGCGTTTTTCGAGGACACCATAGAGATCCTTGGCCCAGTGAATGTCCTTGTCCGCGATATCCTCGAGCCGTTCGATGCTGACCCCTTCAAGGCTGAGATCGTCCGAGGCGTCGGGATCAAAGACACCGTCAGCAAAAACGATACGCAGCCTATCGTGCGCGTCGAAAACCGGCTGCTCGTCATTGTCGAAAACCGACGCTTTCGGCGTTTCGACCTGAACCAAGGTGTCCGGGCGGGTGAATTTCCAGTATTCGTCACGCCGATCGGGCAGACCCATCTCGCGAAGGCGCTGCAGGGCATCCGCGCGCGCCGATGCCGACCAACCGGTCTTTACAAGGTCAAAACCTTCGAGGCGCGCCTCGGTGGCTGTAATGCGTCGTTCGGCAAGCGCCATCAGACCACCTCGTTCAGGATGTCAGCATAGCCGTTATGTTCGACTTCCAGCGCCAGTTCGGGACCGCCGGATTTAATGATGCGCCCGTCGGACATGATATGCACGACGTCGGGTTTGATGTGATCCAGCAGACGCTGGTAGTGGGTGATCACCAGAAATCCGCGCCCCTCGGAGCGCAGCGCATTCACGCCATCGGCGACAAGCTTCATCGCGTCCACGTCGAGACCGGAGTCGGTTTCGTCGAGGATACACATCTTGGGTTCCAGCATCGCCATCTGAAGCACTTCGTTACGCTTCTTTTCACCACCGGAGAAACCGACGTTGACCGGGCGTTTCAGCATCTCGGCGTCGATCTTGAGTTCTTTTGCGCGGGCACGTACGAGTTTGAGGAAGTCGGTCGCGTTCATTTCCTCCTCGCCCCGCGCCTTGCGCTGCGCGTTCACGGCCGTCCGCAGGAAGGTCATGTTGCCGACGCCCGGAATTTCGACCGGATACTGAAACGCAAGGAAAAGACCGGCGGCAGCGCGCTCTTCAGGCTCAAGATCCAGAAGATCCTGCCCTTCCAGCATCGCCGAACCTTCGGTGACTTCATAACCGTCGCGACCGGACAGCACATAGGAAAGCGTCGACTTGCCTGACCCGTTCGGCCCCATGATGGCATGGACCTTTCCGGCTTCCACCGAAAGATCGACACCCTTCAGGATCTGCTTGTCTTCTTCTTCGAGTTTTACGTGCAGGTTTTTGATTTCGAGCATTTTTCTCTCATACGGCTGGCACCCGCGCATCCGGAGATACACGGGGCAAAGTTGCGTTCAGTTCTTCTCGCCGCAGTGGAGCGGCGAGACAATTCAGTAGGAAACGATCGGTGGCGTGCGCAAACCCGCCTGTATCAACATGTTGTCCAGATGTTCGGGCGAATAGAGCGCCATCCAGAGATCCGGAAAAAGCCAGGCAAGATAGGCTTCGCCCAGATACGTGGCGATTAACCCGGCTGCGAGCCCGATGACATGCGGTTTGTCCCGCATCCCCAGCCCGATCATGATGACGAACAACAGGCCGCCGGCGATCGCAAACGGTCCGACCGATCCCAGTATCTTGAGGAAGAAGCTGGTTTCGCCCTGTGTCTGAAACGAAATCACATTGGCTGCGAGCAGCACGAGTAATCCGGTCACGAATGCCAGAATGCATGCGAACGGCACCCTTCTGTCGGTTGCGCCCGAAGGCAGCTTGGTCTGGCTGCCCGTATTCGCGGCGACATGCGGCTCGGGTTCGCGCGTCCGTATACGTTCCAGACGTGCCTCGAACTGCTGTTTCTGATAGCTTTCTTCCATGGCACAGGTATTCCCGGACAGGTCGCGTTGAAGCGAACCCTGCGCAGGAAATCTGACGCGAGTTTGACGCTCGTACGGCCAGCATTTGCAAGCTGTTATCCATGATCCCATTGGGCATCAGACGCTTCCTCGGCATCGTCCAGACGGCGGGACAAATTTTATCGAAAAATTTGCCAAAAATCTTCGAGAAGATTTTTACCCGACGGACCCTTCCAGTGAGATCGCAACAAGCTGCTGCGCTTCCATCGCGAACTCCATCGGCAGCGCCTGCAGCACATCCTTGCAGAAACCGTTCACGACAAGCGCCACGGCTTCTTCCTCGTCCATGCCACGCGAGCGACAATAGAACATCTGGTCATCGTCCACTTTCGAGGTCGTCGCCTCGTGTTCGACCCGGGCCGAGTTGTTCTTGACCTCGATGTAAGGCACCGTATGCGCCCCGCATTGATCGCCGATCAGAAGGCTGTCGCATTGCGTGTAATTGCGTGCGTTCTGGGCTTTGGGATGCATGGAAACCAGCCCGCGGTAGGTGTTCTGCGCATGGCCGGCGCTGATGCCTTTGGACACGATCCGGCTCTTGGTGTTCTTGCCAAGGTGGATCATCTTGGTGCCCGTATCGGCCTGCTGGTAGTTGTTCGCGATGGCGATCGAATAGAACTCGCCCTGGCTGTCATCGCCACGCAAGATACAGGACGGATATTTCCACGTCACGGCAGAACCGGTCTCCACCTGCGTCCACATTACCTTGGCACGGTCGCCCCGGCAATCGGCACGCTTGGTCACGAAATTGTAGATCCCGCCCTTGCCGTTTTCATCGCCGGGATACCAGTTTTGCACCGTGGAGTATTTCACCTCGGCGTCTTCCTCGACGATGATCTCGACCACGGCCGCGTGCAGCTGCGCGATATCGCGCGCCGGTGCCGTGCAACCTTCGAGATAGGACACGTAGGAACCCTTGTCCGCGATGATCAATGTACGCTCGAACTGACCCGTATTCTCGGCATTGATCCGGAAATAGGTGCTCAGCTCCATCGGGCAACGCACGCCCGGCGGCACATAGACGAACGAGCCATCCGAGAAAACTGCCGAGTTCAGCGTGGCGTAAAAATTGTCGGAAACAGGCACGACCGAGCCGAGGTATTTCTTGACCAGATCCGGGTATTCGCGGATCGCTTCCGAGATTGAGCAGAAGATCACGCCTGCCTTTTTCAGCTCGGCTTGGAACGTCGTACCCACGGAAACCGAATCGAACACGGCATCCACCGCGACCTTGCGCCCTTCGGCAGGCGCTTCCTCGGCCCCTTCGACGCCCGCGAGGATCATCTGTTCCTTGAGCGGAATGCCGAGTTTTTCATAGGTCGCCAGCAACTTGGGATCTACCTCGTCCAGCGACTTCGGCTTGACCTCCATCGACTTGGGACGTGCGTAATAATACTGGTCCTGAAAGTCGATTTCAGGATAGTCGACCATCGCCCAGTCGGGTTCTTTCTTGGTCAGCCAACGTTCATAAGCCTCAAGACGCCATTCGGTCATCCACGCGGGCTCGTCGTTCTTTTCAGAAATCAGGCGGACGATATCGGGGGTCAGGCCCTTGGGCGCGTACTCCATCTCGATATCGGTGTTCCAGCCGTGTTTATACGCACCGCCGACCTCGCGTACTGCGTCAACCGTATCCTGGTCGACGCCTTCCTTTACCTGTGTCTGGTCCAATGCGGCCATCTGGTCTCTCCTAACCTCACGCAACGCGCGCGTGATGTTTCTTTTCCTTGCTCAGCCACGCATCGACAAAGCGTGATATGTCTTCTTCCGTCGTGTCCGTGCCAAGCGATACACGTATGGCACTCGACGCTGTTTCTTCGTCGTATCCCATCGCGCGTAACACTCGGCTCGCCCGAACTTTTCCGCTGGAACAGGCGGAACCGGCGCTGATTGCGAATCCGGCCAGATCCATCTGCATGACTTGCGTTTCGCCTTTCCAGCCGGGCACGGCAAGACATGACGTGTTCGGCAAGCGCGGCGACTCTTTCCCGACAAAAATAATGTTCTTTGCCGAAGCCTCAAGTGCCTTTTCTAGAATATTTCTAAGTTCGGCCACTCGTTCCCACGCGCCATCGGCCAGTTCGCGCGCTGCAGCTTCGGCAGCGGCGGCGAAACCAGCGATGCCGATCACGTTCTCTGTCCCCGAGCGTCGGCCCATTTCCTGACCGCCACCACGAATCCGTGCCTCGACCTCTGTACCGCGCTTGACCACAAGTGCGCCTACGCCTTTCGGTCCGCCAAGTTTATGAGCGGAGACAAGCGCCATCTCGGCCTCAAGCCAGTTAAAGGCCACGGGCAGTTTGCCAAAAGCCTGCGTCGCGTCCGTGAGAGCCAACCTCGACGGCAGCTTTTGAACAACACCGGTTTCAGAATTTGCGACTTGAAGCACGGTGTTGCCCGGATCCGTAACGCTTACCTGCCCGTCCGAGGCAACAGGCAGATCCGCCGTGATCCAGGCGCCAACCGCATCATGTTCTATGTCCCCGCCGTGCAGATCGCGCCCTGCGCAGGCAAGCGCCGCCGATTCGGTGGCGCTTGACGTGAAAACGATGTCTGCGCCATCCGCGCCAAAGGCACTCGCCACCTGTGCCCGCGCCCGTTCGACCAGCGATTTCGCGGCGCGGCCCTCGGCGTGGACCGAGGACGGGTTCCCGACGATATCCATCGCCTCGATCATCGCCGCCCGCGCCTCGGGGCGCAGTGGCGCTGTCGCGTTGTGATCGAGATAAATGCGTTTCACCGCGCCCCCGTTGGCATTGCCTGCGTTGCGACCAGTTCCGGATTATTCGTCAACGACATCGAACAGCCCCGGCACAGCCGGACAAGGCGCCAATTCATTCGTGACGACATCGGAAAGGCGGGTCTGGTGCAGGAACACGTAGACATGGGCGCTTAGCCCCTGCCAGAGCCGGTTCGTCAGCGATTGCGCACGACTGCCGGAGGACCCGCCCGAAGCGCCCGCGCCTTTGTGCATGGCGTCCACGGTTTCATCCACCGCCGCCAGCACTTCGACGATGCGAATGTCGGATGCCGGGCGCGCGAGGCGATAGCCGCCGCCGGGCCCGCGAACCGAGGTGACAAGCTCGCGACGACGCAATTTCACAAAGAGCTGCTCAAGATAAGGCAGGGAAATTTTTTGCCGTTGCGAGATGTCGCTGAGGTTCACCAGAGTACCTTCCGGTTGCAGCGCGATATCGGCTAGCGCGACCATCGCGTATCTTCCCTTGGTAGAAAGTTTCACCCGATCTTCTCCAAATCTGAGCTGCAACGCGAAAACATTGACGTTTCCCTAAGCAGTGCGTATTTGCCATGACGATGCGGGGGTCTCCCGCCCACAGAATTAGAACCGTTCTAAGGTGCCCTAGCGAATTCGTCAAGAATGCCGCGCGACGCCTGGTCGAAAAGAGACAGGATCCAACTGCCCATGCCCGAGGTCATTTTTCCCGGACCCGAAGGCCGCCTGGAAGGCCGCTATCACCCGCAAAAAGAAAAAGACGCCCCCATCGCAATCGTATTGCATCCGCATCCCCAGTTCGGCGGGACGATGAACAACAAGGTCGTCTATAACCTGCACTACGCGTTTTACAACATGGGCTTTACCGTGCTGCGCTTCAATTTCCGTGGTGTCGGACGCAGCCAGGGTGAGTATGACCAGGGCATCGGTGAATTGTCCGATGCAGCCTCGGCGCTAGACTACCTGCAATCGATGAACAACAACTCCAAGCATTGCTGGGTTGCCGGGTTCTCTTTCGGTGCTTGGATCGGCATGCAGCTGCTGATGCGCCGTCCGGAAATCACCGGGTTCATCTCGGTCAGTCCGCCGGCAAACATGTACGATTTCTCCTTCCTTGCCCCCTGCCCGTCTTCGGGCCTGATCATCAACGGCAGCGCCGACCGTGTCGCGCCGCCTGCGGATACCGTTTCGCTCGTCTCCAAGCTGCACGAGCAAAAAGGCATCACGATCACCCATGAAGAAGTGCCTGGCGCGGATCATTTTTTCCAGGATCAGCATATGGATACGATGATCGGCACGGTGTCTGACTACGTTAAACGCCGCCTGACTGAAACCACGCGCTGATATGTCGAGCGTCGAGACAATCGCCTCCAGACTGGCCGACGACACGATGGCCGCGATGAAAGAGACGGGCGAAGACCGGCTCTACACCGAGGTCGCGGCCGTTCTCGGCGCATCCTCGCAGACGCTTGAAGAAGCGTATCTGACGGAAATCCGGGTACGGCTGGCCGAAGTGACGGCCCGCCGCTTTCTCGAGGAAAAACTGGCGACCTCTCGCGACAAGGCGACCGGACAGGCACCGGGATAACAGCGGATGAGCGAGCGAATCGAAGCGCAGATCGCTTTCCTGAAAGAGGCAGACCAGCTTAAGTCCGTGTTGAGAGCCTCGCGCCTCATCGACGGGTCGCGTCGCGAGAACTCGGCGGAACACAGCTGGCATATCATGCTTTACGCGATGGTCCTTGGCGAACATGCAGGGCCCGAGGTTAGTGTTCCGCGCGTTTTGCGGATGCTACTGCTGCACGACATCGTCGAGATCGACGCAGGTGACGCCCCCATTCATGGCACGGTCGATCACGCAGCCATGGCCGCCAAGGAAGAAGCCGCCGCCGAACGTCTCTTTGGCCTTTTGCCAGAGGATCAGGCGCAGGAATATCTCGAGATCTGGCGGGAATTCGAAGCTGCCGAGACTCCGGATGCGCGTTTTGCCAAGGCAATCGACCGTGTGCAGACGCCGGTGGCCAATCTGGCGAATGGCGGCGGCACATGGGCCGAGTATAACGTCACGCTCGACCAGCTTGATCAGCGGGTCGGCACGCCGATAAGCGCGGGCGCTCCCGGACTCTGGCACTGGCTGCGCCCCAAGCTCGCAGCATTTTTCGACAAAAACGCTAGCTCCTCAGAATAGGTCCAGCTGGTCGCCTGCTTGCGGTGGCAGACGAAACAAATCGGTTCGCAAACCGGGCTGCGTTTCATCAAGACCCAGCCGAGAAGCTGCCGCCTTGAACCGCTTTGCAATCATCTCTGCATAGATCCCCTCGCCACGCATCCGATGGGACCAGCGGGGATCGTAATCTTTGCCGCCGTGCATTTCGCGCAGGCGGGCCATGACCTTGGCGGCCCTGCCCGGCTGATGTTCGGCCAGCCATTCCTTCCACAAGCCCGAAACCTCGCGCGGCAGACGCAGCATGATCCAGCTTGCCGCGACCGCCCCGGCCTCCTTTGCCGCCTTGAGCATGTTTTCCAGTTCGTGATCGGTCAGCCCCGGCACAAGGGGCGAGGTCATGACCCGCACCGGAATACCCGCGCGCGACAAGGTTTCGATGATTCTCAACCGCCGCTCCGGGCCCGGTGCCCGCGGTTCCATCCGTCGTGACAAATCCGGGTCCAGCGTTGTCAGAGAAATGCCGACTCGCAGCAGGCCAAGCTCCGCCATGGGCGCAAGGAGATCGAGGTCACTTTCGATCAATGCGCCTTTGGTGACGATCGCAACCGGGTGCCGGAATTCGGACAGGACCTCAAGGCAGTCACGCATGATGTGATGCTTCGCTTCGACGGGCTGGTAGGGATCGGTATTCGTCCCGATTGCAATCGGTGCCACCTGATAGCGCTTTGCCCTCAGCTCTTTGCGAAGCGTTTCGGCCGCATTCGGGCGCGCGATCAGCCGGGTTTCGAAATCAAGACCTGCGGAGAGGCCTAGATAGGCATGCGTCGGCCGCGCAAAACAATAGATGCAGCCGTGCTCGCATCCCCGATATGGGTTGATCGAACGGTCAAAAGACAGATCCGGCGAGCGGTTGTAGGTGATCAGACTTCGCACTTGCTCCATCGTCACCTGCGTCTTGAAGGCGGGCAAGGGTTCGGGAATATCCCAGCCATCCCAAGTATCAGCGCGCCCAAGCTCATACCGGCCCGGCTGATTGCTGGGCGCGCCACGCGCCTTTCGACGCTCGGGCTGAATGGGAACTGATGCCGACATACTTAAACATTTAGAACAAATAGAGAACAAATGCAATAATTCGAGCGGCACGGATAAACAACTTGATTACCTCGATCGGTCAATAAGAAGATTGGTCGGAAGCGAAGCGATCAGTGTCGCAAATATTACAGCCGCATTCTTCGGTTCGCGCAAAAAGCGGGAAATCGCGGGGCATGTCGCCTCACGTTAAATCAAGGTTTCGCCCATGTCGGAAGATGACGATATCATTCTCTCGGAACTTGACGACGAAGAGCTTGTCCAACAGATGTTCGACGACCTCTACGACGGTCTCAGGGAAGAGATCGAGGAAGGCGTCAACATCCTTCTCGAACGTGGCTGGGCCCCCTACAAGATCCTGACCGAAGCGCTTGTCGGCGGCATGACAATCGTCGGTGCGGATTTCCGTGACGGTATCCTGTTCGTGCCCGAGGTGCTGCTTGCAGCCAACGCGATGAAGGGCGGGATGGCGATTCTCAAGCCGCTGCTGGCCGAAACCGGTGCACCGCGCGTCGGCAAGATGGTGATCGGCACGGTCAAGGGCGACATTCACGACATCGGCAAGAACCTCGTTTCCATGATGATGGAAGGCGCAGGTTTCGAAGTGGTCGATCTGGGCATCAACAACCCGGTCGAAAGCTACCTTGAAGCGCTGGAAAAAGAACAGCCTGACATCCTCGGCATGTCTGCCCTTTTGACCACCACGATGCCCTATATGAAGGTCGTGATCGATACGCTGGTCGAACAGGGCAAGCGCGACGATTACATCGTTCTCGTGGGTGGCGCGCCGCTGAACGAAGAATTCGGCAAAGCAATCGGCGCGGACGCCTATTGCCGGGACGCGGCCGTAGCCGTGGAAACCGCCAAGGATTTTGTCGGTCGTCGTCACAACCAGATGAACGCCTGATCAGGCCACAGTGCGGCGCCTCGGCGCCGCACTGTGCTTCAGGTCTACCTATTGTTCCGTGGAATCGCGGTCAGAACCGCGACAAGAACGATGCCGTAAAGCACGTGTCCCGCCAGCGCGACCCATGTGATCCCGGTGAAATTCAGGAACAACGGCAGCCCCGCAATCGCGGTGATGCCACCGATCGCAAAGACCCAAAGTCCAAAACCATAGATCGCCGCGGGCAAAAACCACCCCCCCGCGCCGCCGGTCAGGCGCTGCCAGATCGGACGAAAGATAAAGAGCCAGCCAACCGGGTAACCGATCAGGCCGACCAGATAGAAATGCATAAAATAACCGGCAAAATCGCCGCTTGGCAGGCCAAGGCTGCCCAGCAGGCTTTTCGCCAGCCCATGCGGTGAGAGATTTGCAAAACCAAGCCCGGGGCTGACGATCTGGCCCCAGAAATCAAAAGCCATTGTCGCCAGCAGCCCGGCGATAAACATCTTGCCAACAGTATCAAGATTTGCAGGCGGCACGCCCGCCGCTGTGCGGGAATAATCTGAATTGGTCATTGGGTATCCGACTCTTATCTGTTTTTCTTTGTACGCCTAGCGCCCGATTGAACTGGGACGCAAACCCGCTTCGTGCAAGAAATGCTTCAAGGTTACACGCAAAGGTCAGCTTTATGTCAAACCAGACCGCCCCCCTGCCCGATGCCGAAAAGCTCACCCATGAAGGCTTTTCAACCGGATCTCAGGGCCGCATTCTGCTGATCGCCTGCGGCGCTCTTGCACGTGAAATCCTTGCGCTGAAAGAGATGAAAGGCTGGCAGCATATTGACCTCACATGCCTGCCCGCGATCCTGCATAACTCACCCGAAAAGATAACCGATGCGGTCAGGGCATCGGTAGAAAAGCACCGACCCGTCTACGAGACCATATTTGTCGTTTACGCCGACTGCGGCACGGGTGGCCAGCTTGAGAAAGCCTGTGCGGACCTTGGCGTGGACATGGTCGCCGGGCCGCACTGCTATTCATTTTTCGAAGGGAACGCGCATTTCGCCCTTCACGATGACGAAATCACCGCCTTCTACCTGACCGACTTCCTTGCCCGCCAGTTCGACGCCTTTGTCTGGAAACCGCTCGGGCTGGACCGTCACCCGGAACTCGCCGCCATGTACTTTGGCAATTACACCAAGCTGGTCTATCAGGCCCAGACAGACGATCCCGCGCTGACCGCAAAGGCAAAAGACTGCGCGGATCGGCTGGGGCTGGCGTTTGAAAGGCGGTTCACGGGCTACGGCGATCTGGCGACGACATTGTCACGGTGGATGGATAAGGAACCTTAAGGCGCCCTCAGCCCTGCGCTGCCGCAACCTCACGGATACGTTTGATCATGGCGCGCAACCCGTTCGACCTTTGCGCCGAGAGGTGATCGTTCAAACCGAGCCGCGCAAGCTCTCCGCCCGCATCCACGGATGTCACATCACCCACCGGCAGATCGTTATAGAGCGCCCGCAGAACGGCGATAAGGCCGCGTACGATCATCGCGTCGCTTTCCCCGTCAAAGCGGAACGTGCCATCCTCGATCTGCGGGTGCAGCCAGACCTGGCTGGCACAACCGTCGACCTTGGTCGCCGGTACTTTCAGCGCGTCGGGCAGCGGGTCCATCGCCTTGCCCTTCTCGATGACATAACGATACCGGTCTTCCCAATCCTCGAGAAACTCGAAGTCTTCCACAATTTCCTCAAAGGCAGGGCTGGCCATAGTCATCGCATCCTTTCTCGCGCGTCACTGACCTATGCGCTGCCCCGGGGTCTGTCCAGACCTGCCTTGCGGCTTTTCAAGTGGCGCAGGATGCGGTAACCGAAGGAGAATTACTTAATAACCGGTCCATCCAATGCGCAAATTCCTGATTTTACTTCTCGCCTCCGGCCTCGTTCTTTCAGCTTGCGGCAACGGGGGCAGACGTGCGGCAAGAGATGCCGCTATCGCCGGAGCAGGGGGCAACCCTCTCATCCCGACGGAACGTCGCGGCATGTTCTCTAAACCCGAGGAAGTTGACACCAGCGTGTTGATTGGCAGCATCTCCGAGCTTCGCATCGAGCGCACGCTCTCGGGCGCGATCGTTCACGTCACCGGCGTGGCTGACCGTCAGGGTGCCTATCGCGCCGAACTGCGCCCCGAGGATCCGGACCTGCTCGCAACAGATGGCGTGCTTAGCTTTGCCTTTCGCGTGCGATACCCCGCAGACCCGACCCCGATCGGCAGCACCGCGACACGCACGGTTTACGAGGCTTTCAGCCTCTCTTCCGGCACGTTGCAGAATGTCCGGACCATTCGGGTGACCGGTGCGCGGAACTCGATGCAGGCAAATCGCCGTTAAAGCTCGACCGTTTCGACGTTGTTCCCCTTGGCGGCAAGCGCGATCTTGCCGTCACACAGGCGCAGTGCATCAAGACCAAAGACTTCGCTTCTCCAGCCCGACAGGGCCGGCAGGTCGCGTTCCCCCGCCGCAATTGCATCCAGATCGGCGCTTGACGCGATCAGCTTGGCGGCCACGCCGGAACTTTCCGTCTTGGATTTCAGCAGTACCCGCAGCAGGTCCGCCAGCGCCGGGTTTACCTGCAGTTTTTCGCGGCTGCGGTCGGGTTTTGGCATCTGGTCCTGCGGACAGTTCACGCCCTTTTGCACCGCGGCAAGGATGCCGTCTGCAATCGCGCCGCGGCGCGCCTCGCGCAGCAACAGACGCAGCCCACTCAGATCGGTATGCGCCTTTGGCTTGGCCGAAGCCAGTTCGACCAGCGCATCATCCTTGAAGACGCGGTTACGTGGCACGTTGTTTTCTTGCGCATATTGCTCGCGGAATGCGGCCAGTTCACGCACAACGGCAAGGAACTTTGGCGAATTCGTACGTGTCTTGAGGCGTTTCCAAGCCTCGCGCGGTTCAACCTCATAGGTGCTGGGGTTGGTCAGAATCTGGATTTCTTCCTCGACCCAACGCTTGCGGTTCGTCTTGTCCAGTTCTGCCGACAGATATTCATAGATCTGGCGCAGGTGGGTGACGTCGGCCAGCGCATAGGACTTTTGTGCCTCGCTCAGCGGGCGGCGCGACCAGTCAGTAAAACGCGACGACTTGTCCACGGCCCCCCGCGCGATCTTGCGCACAAGCGTCTCATAGCCAACCTGTTCGCCGAACCCGCAGACCATCGCGGCAACCTGCGTATCGAAAAGCGGTTCGGGAAACACCTGCGCATCGACCCAGAAAATCTCGAGATCCTGACGGGCGGCGTGGAACACCTTGACCGTGCTAGTATCCCGGAACAGGTCATAAAGCGGTTCAAGCGAGAGTTCTTCGGACAAGGGGTCGACCAGGACCGCGTTACTTTCATCCGTGCCAGGCATGGCAAGCTGGATCAGGCAGAGCTTGGAGTAATAGGTCCTTTCGCGCAAAAATTCGGTATCGACGGTCACGTAATCATGTTCGGCCGCAGCCTTGCAGAAGTTGCTCAAATCTTGCGTCGTCGTGATCGTTTTCATTAGAACCCGGTTTTTTTGCTTTATTTCTTGTCGCTTGCGCAAACACTAAAAGTGTTATGACAATCTACCGCAATTGAAAAGCGACCATCAGCGGTCTTATTCTTCCGTGGTCTCCAGAAAGACCGGTTCACGCGATCCTGCCGCAAAACGCTTCAGAACTGCAGGATAGAGGCGGTGTTCCTCCTTCAGAACGCGCGCGGCAAGCGTCTCTTCGCTATCGCCCGGCAGAACCGGCACTCGCGCCTGCCCAAGGATCGGCCCGTCATCCAAGCGCGCCGTCACCTCGTGAACGCTGCAACCATGTTCTTTGTCCCCGGCTTCAAGCGCTCGGCGATGGGTATGCAGACCCTTGTACTTGGGCAAAAGCGACGGATGAATGTTCAACATACGCCCGTGGAATTTTGACACGAACCCGTCTGTCAGAACCCGCATGAAACCGGCAAGACAGACGATATCGGCCTCAGCCTCAAGGATCGGCTTGATCAGTTCGTCCTCGAAAGCCGCCCGATCGCCCGCGAAAGGCCGGTGATCGACAACCGCTGTCGCGACGCCACGTTCAGACGCTTTGGCCAGCCCGCCAGCCGTCTCTCGATTAGACAGAACAAGGCAGGGCCGCGCCGGATGGTCGCCGCTCATGCTGTCGAGCAGCGAAACCATATTGGACCCGCCGCCGGAAATCAGGATCGCTACACGCTTGTGACTCACAAAAGCGTCCCGCTGTAGGAAACGGATTCGCCCGGAACGACCGTACCGATGCGCGCGACTGTTTCACCGGCCTCGCCCAGCATCGCGGCGATCTCATCAGCCTTGTCGGCAGCAACCGCCACGATCATGCCGATCCCGCAGTTGAAAGTCTTGAGCATTTCCGATTCAGCCATACCGCCCGTCTCGGCCATCCAGCCAAAAACACCCGGCAGTTTCCAGCTGTCCAGATCGATGGAAGCGCCCAGCCCCTCGGGCAGAACGCGCGGCAGGTTCTCGGTCAGCCCGCCGCCGGTGATATGCGCAAGCGCATGAACGCCACCGGCCCGCACGGCCTCGAGCACAGGACGCACGTAAAGCCGCGTTGGCGTCAAGAGAGCAGCGCCCAACGTGCCTTCGGCAAACGGACAATCCGACTCCCAATCCAGACCTGATTGCTCTACCAGCCGCCGGACCAGCGAGTACCCGTTGGAATGTACCCCGTCGCTGGCCAGCCCCAGCAAGACATCGCCTTCGACAACGCCTGCGGGCAGTTCATGACCGCGTTCCATCGCTCCGACAGCAAAACCGGCCAGATCGAAATCGCCCGGCGGGTACATGCCCGGCATCTCGGCAGTTTCGCCACCGATCAGCGCGCAGCCGGATTTTTCGCAGCCCGTCGCGATACCTTCGATGATGCGGGCCGCCGTATCGGTGTCCAGTTTGCCGGTCGCAAAGTAATCGAGGAAGAACAGCGGCTCCGCCCCCTGACACACAAGGTCGTTGACGCACATAGCCACGAGGTCGATGCCAACCCCGTCGACGTGGCCCGTGTCGATCGCGATGCGCAGCTTGGTCCCGACCCCGTCAGTCGCGGCCACAAGGATCGGGTCCTCGTATCCGGCGCCTTTGAGATCGAACAGGGCCCCAAAACCGCCCAGCCCGCTCATCACACCGGAGCGATTGGTCCGCTTCGCCGCAGGCTTGATCCGCTCGACCAGCGCATTGCCCGCGTCGATATCCACACCTGCATCCGCATAGGTTATGCCGTTCTTTGACTGGCCGCTCATTCCCGTCCTCCGGTCCGATTGCCGCCCCCCGATAGCGCGGAGCGTTCAAGGAGTCCACGGCCAGAGCGACGTCTCGGCAACAAGGGCGCACAGAGGGTTCGGCTCAGCCGTCAGAACAGGCGATCGCGTTAACGCTTTGGCAAGGTTAATGCGGTGCACTAATCCCTGACCAAGGTGCGGTCGGACGATCAACAGGAAAAAAGGCTGCGCCATCACGATACAATGGGCCGGAATTGCAACCTCGTGCTTGACCGTCCCCGACCGCTTGCGTAGTCAATGCGCAGTCGGGCCTGTAGCTCAATTGGTTAGAGCAGAGCGCTCATAACGCTTTGGTTGCGGGTTCAAGTCCTGCCGGGCCTACCAAATCTCCCGAATAATCGAAAAACAATGCCGATGAACCGCGCCGGTTTTGATGCCTAATTGGAATGACAGCGTGCCGAACAGCTAAGCCACTACAGCCATAATCCGACGACTCGGCTCTTCCCCCGACCAGTCCTCGAAAAATTGAACCGGTCTGCCGCGACACATCACACCCCAAAGATGCAAAACTTTGGAATCTGGTTATGATAGGTTGAAATCCTGTGGGTGGTGGAGTGGCACATATGGCGGCTGCGCGGGCGACGTTTGCTGACGAGATCTTTGGAAGACAGCCCTTTCAACGGTCGTCCGAAACCATCGTTTTTGCAGATGTCGTGGATTCGGTCCGGCTGATCGACAGCGACGAGGAAGGATCGGTTCAGCGCTGGCTCGATTTCGTCGACAGGATCGAGCAGAGCATCGTCCAGACCGGCATGGGGCGGATTGTCAAACGGTTGGGGGACGGCGTCATGCTGGAATTCGATGACCCGTCAGAAGCGGTGAAAGTCGCGCTGAAAATGCGAATGGACCTCACCGAGTTCAACAGACATGCGCCTGAAGGTCAGACCTTTGAAATCCGCATCGGCATGCATGCCGGCGAAGTGCTGCGGGGTCCCGATGCCGATCTCTACGGGCGGGAGGTCAACATCGCGGCACGCCTCGCGGCGGCGGCAAACCCGGGCGACGTCATGGCCTCGGCGAGTGTACGTGACGCGCTTGCCAGCGACGTGGACGCCGAATTCGAGGATTTCGGTCCGGTTTACCTCAAGAACGTGCCCCTGCCCGTCCATGCCTTCCGGGTCCTTGCCCCCAACGAATTCTCCCGTGTCGCGCCCTTGATGTCACCAGAAGACCTATTACCGACAATCGCCGTGCTGCCGCTGATGGTGCGCAACAGCGACAAGGCTTCGGTCTGGGGAAAGATGCTGGCCGATGACTTGATCGCGGCGTTGTCGGGGTCGCACCAGATGAACGTGATCTCACACCTGTCGACCATGACCATCTCGATCGAGAATTACACACTGACCCAGCTATCGGAATCGCTGGGTGCGGATTTCCTGCTGTCAGGCTCCTGCGCGGTGGGCGAAAGCCGTCATGTTCTTGACCTTAGCCTGACCCGCGCGCTTTCGAGTTCGGTTGTCTGGTCCAGTCGCATCGAAGTCGAAGAGACGGAGATCCTGCAAAAGAACGCGATATTCGCCGAAGTCGCCAATGAAATTCATGTCGCGATTCTCGATCTGGAAATGAAGCGCGCGATGAGCCAGCCGATCCCGACCCTGAGCAGCTACGAAATATTGATGGCATCGGTCGCCCTGATGCACCGGCTGTCACCTGCGGATTTCAATCGTGCGGGCGATCTGCTGGACGCCCTTATCGAGCGCATTCCACAGCATCCGGTCCCGCTCTCGTGGAAAGCCCGGTGGCATGTTCTGAAGGTCGTGCAGGGCTGGTCGATCGACCGGTCCGAAGAAGCGCGGCGTGCGCTCAACCATACGCACCGCGCGCTTGATCTGGATCCGACAAACAGCGTGGCGCTGATCGCCGAGGGGTTTGTGCAAACCAATCTCCTGCACGATCTGGACGAGGCCGAGGAACTCTACGACAGCGCCCTTGAATACACGCCGAACGAACCAACCGGCCGTGCCCTGCGCGGAACGCTATATGCGTTCAGGGGTGACGGCGCGCGGGCGGTCCGTGACGCCGAACGCGCCCTGCATCTCGCGCCGCGCGATCCGCACCGTTTTTTTTTCCAGTCGCTTGCGGGCAGTGCCAGCCTTGTGGCCGAGGATTATCCACGGGCGCTCGAACTCATCAAAAGCTCACTAAGACTCAATCGGCTCCACATGTCTTCGCTGCGCATGCTGGCGGTGACCGATTGGCGGCTTGGCAATCACGACGCCGCCCGGGCCACGCTTGATAAAATCCTGCGACTCGATCCCGGCTTTACGATCAGCAGATGGAGACGCACCACGCCCAGCGCCGACCTGCCCGTTGGTCGGGCCTTTGCCGACACACTGAAAGAAATTGGAGTACCTGACTGAAGTTTATTTGAAACGACTATATTTTTGGGAGGAATAGACATGGCCAATTCATCCAACGTGGCCCCCGAAGGCGCATTCGGAGCATTCGGCGCCTTTGGAGCTTTTAACGGCAGCGGAGCCTTTGGCGCTTTCGGGGCGTTCGGGGCCTTCGGCGCACCCGGACCGGCAAACCCACCGCTCATCTCTCAGGCCTTGATCACCAATCACGATGGGATCGCAGGAAACTGGCAGCCGGTGGGTCCGAACGCAGTCGATCCGAGCGTTCAGGAAAGTACGGAATATCTCGGACGCCTCTCGCCCGCGGTCCGTGCCAGCATCTTCACGCTGGAACTGGGCAGCCGTATCGGCTTCGCTTTCGAACCGGACGCCGTGGCAGGTGATCCCGGTCTGGGTCGTGTCTTTCATCTTGAAACCACACCCGCCAGCCCGGTGCCCGACACGGCCTACAAACTCCTGTTTGAAATGCGCAGGCCGACACAGGACATCTTTGCCTCGCAGCTGACACTCATTGCCAATTATGCCGCCCTGAGACAGGACCGGATGGCAGAGATCCTCGCGCAGCTTGGCACGCCCACCGAGTTCCTGCGGGCCATTGCCTATATCGAACCGGCCCGCACGCCCTATACGATCGAACTTCTGTCGATGGCCCATTGGCTGGCGAACTTCGTCGAGATGCGGCTGAAGTATGCCTTGGCCTGCAAACGGCCGATAGAATACTCACCGCAGATCCAGCCGATGATATGGACGCCCTCGCATGGCAGCCTGCCAAGCGGTCACGCGACCGAGTCTTTCACCATGGCGCGGGTGTTGTGGCTGCTGCTGCGGGCCAACAACGTCAAACCATATTCGCAAGGCATATGGGGTGAAATGATGATGCGCCAGGCCGCGCGCATCGCGATAAACCGCACGGTGGCGGGGGTGCATTTCCCAGTCGACAGCGCCGCTGGCGCGGTTCTGGGCCTGTCGCTGGGCAAGTATTTCGTTGATCGCTGCACCCACACCGCGCCCGCCGAAAGCTGGAGTTTTGACGGCGCGTCCTACCCCGAGGCGCAGGATTTTGACTGGCGCGATTACTTCCGTCCGAATGATCCTGCTGGCGGCACGGATCCGGAACAGATCGAAACCGCTTGGGCGACCGAAACCGCCATTGCCAACCCGGCCACCAACCAGACCGTGTCACAAGCCTTGAACTGGCTCTGGAAGCGGGCGGCAGATGAATGGATCGACCTCGCCGAAGATCTCGACACCGACGGCGACGGAACATGAGGAGGATCGAACATGGCACTCAGTTGGACAGAACTTGCCCCGGTGGATCAGCCTCGCGATCCGCTGGCGGACTTCGCGGTCAACGCAATGGCGCGCTTTACGGCCGCCGATCTCAACCTCAGCACCGCAAGCCCCTCACCCGAGCGAAAATCCGAATATGATGATCAGTCGTGGCTCGCGCTGGTGAGCGTCGCAAGAGGAGATGACAAGATTTCCAGCCTGACGATCAATGAACTGGTCAGAAAGGCAAAGGAGCATTACACAGAGCCGCTCGATGACGATCTTCTGATACCGGGGGAATACGACGGGGCTTTCCGCGAAAGCACCGACCTCGATGTTATCACGATCTACGCCAAGCGCGCCTATATCAACGCGGTCAACGCACAGGATGGCGAAGACAGCCTGGGGATCGCGTCCATCGAAGTCAGCTTTCCGCTGGACAGCAGGACAGTGAACCCGTCGACATCAGAATTTGCCCCCATCGAACTGGATCTCACGGTTTCCGACCAGACGGTTGTCACCGCCGTCATCGACCATGGCATCGCCATCGCCCATGACCTGTTCCGGCAAGAGGATGCAACAGGCGCACTGGCGCTCAGCCGCGTGGATTTCTTTCTCGATATGGACGGCATCCCCGATCCGAACGCCCATATACAAAGCACTGTGGGCCGGGTCTGGACCCGCGCGGAAATCGAACAGATCCTGACTGACAACATGCACAACGGTCTGCTGGACGAGGAGAAAGTCTACCGCGCACTGGGGCTGATCGACTGGCGAAGGCGGTCAATCAACAGCTGCGCGCACAGGGTCTCACACGGCACCCATGTAACAGGTCTGGCAGCAGGCTATAGCGCAGATGACGCCAAGGGCGCCGAGAGGCGTATTATCGCCGTACAACTGCCTACCCGCCTCGTTGCGAATACGATGGGCCAATGGTTGCAGCAGGCCTTGGAACAGGCGCTTACCTTCATCGCGCGGCAAATGGAGCATTACTTCGTGGGGGGCGCCGCGCAGGCTACTCCCCTTGTCATGAACTTCAGCTTTGGCAATTTCATGGGGCCCCATGACGGGACCAGCAAGATCGACCGGGCCATCGATGACAACCTCTCCAAGATGGCCGCGAACTCAAACCGTCCCCGCATGCTGATGCTGCCCTCGGGGAACGGCAACCTTTCTCGCTGTCATGCAATCGTCAACCTGACAAACGCAATGCCAGCCAAGGATCTGGACTGGAACCTGCAACCCGCAGATCGGAGCGCTTCTATCCTGAGCGCATGGTTGCCGGTCATGACCCCGGTCCAGAATGGCACGGTCGAGATGCAGGTCACCGTGCCGGGTTTCAGCACGCCCCACACCATCATCGCCGGAACTGCGCCCGGCCTGACCCTACTGACAGATACGAATTCGTCAGGCATCAAAGTGACCGTCGGCATGTTGGTCTACAGGCCACCCCGGTTTCCGACCAAGCGGGGAAGGTTCGAAATCTATCTCGTACCGACGGATCATCCGGTAGACGTCCGACCCGTGGCCCGCGCGGGCGCATGGAAACTAAGGTTCACCAAGGCGGCCTCGATCAGCGATTTATCCCTGAACATCTGGGTCCAGCGGGATGATACCCTGCCCGGCTTTCCGCAATTCGGCCGACAATCCTACCTGTCGGACGGTCTCTACGACCGTTTCAGCCGCCCGGGTGGTGCGGTGATTTCAGATGACGAAATGGATCATGACAGTGCCATCTTCCGATCGGGAATGATCAATGGAATCGCCTGCGGCAACCTCCCTGCGGTGATCGCCGGTTATGTCAGGTCAGACAAGAAAATGGCCGATTATTCGGCCGGTGGGCCGACCCTGAACGCCTTCCGGCTACCCGGTCCCGATGCCTCGGCAACCAGCGACGACAGTGTGGTGCTGCAAGGCGTGCTGAGCGCGGGATCGAGCAGCGGCTCACGCGTGGCAATGAACGGTACCAGCGTTTCTGCCCCGCAGGTCGCCCGCTGGGCGGCAGACCAGATCGCTCTGTCGCCTACAACCCCGTTCACTCGGGCAACCGTAACGGCAAAGGCACTCAACGACGATACAGCCGGAATGGACAAGCCCGCCCTGACCCGAACCGGCGGCGGCAGGATGAAACTGGGCAGCGTGTTCGGCGACTTGCGATGGTCTGACCAATAAAAGCCTCGGAACTGGTTGGTTCAGGCCCGGAATGCGAGAACCGCGCGACTGTCCTCTCCGACAGCCGCGCCCCTTTTTCTCTAAAACCGCAGTCGCGTCGGTCTACGCGCGACAGGCAGAGCCAGTTCGAAACCACCATGCCACCCGGAAACTGACGAAACGCCGTTACCTCCACGCCGCGCCGAGGACACGTCCGGCCAATCGCAGGCTACCGACCGATAACGATATCGGCGCGCAGTCCGCCAAGCCGGTCGCTTTTCCCAAGCCGCAGGACACCGCCATGCGCCCGCGCCACATCGTTCACGATGGCAAGGCCAAGACCCACGCCACCGCCCCGGTTCTGGTTGCGCGACGGATCCAGCCGCGAAAACGGTTTGACCGCATCCACGCGTTTGGCTTCCGGAATGCCGGGCCCGTCATCCTCAACCCGGATCCGCATCGACTTCTCGGTCAGCACAACCGAAACCTCGGCCTTGGTGCCATATTGAGTCGCATTGCCCAGAAGGTTCTCCACCGCCCGGCGCATGGCGAGCGCGTTGACCATCACCTTGCCCTCGCCCTCGGCCTCGACAAGGTTCACGTCCTTGCCCGCGCGTTTCGCATCCTCGACAACATGCGTGACCATCGCCTTGATATCCACCTTCTCGGGTTCGCCCTCCGAAGCCCCCTTGGTGAAATCCAGAAACGCATCGACCAGCCGCTGCATCTCGTCGACATCGCGCAGCAGCGGCGCGGCGTCCTCTTCATCCAGCAAGGCCAGCCCCAGCTTCATCCGCGTCAGCGGCGTGCGCAGATCGTGGCTAACCCCGGAGAGCAGCATGGTCCTCTGCTCGATCTGTCGTTCGATCCGCGCCCGCATATCAAGGAAAGCGCCCCCCGCCGCCCTCACTTCGATCGCCCCGGTTGGCGAATAGGGCACGATCCGCCCGCGCCCAAAGGCTTCGGCCGCATTCGCCAGCCGCGTGATCGGGCGCAGCTGGTTGCGCATGTAAAGAAAAGCAATCGCGGTCATCAGTAGGCCGAAGAAAAGCATCGTCAGGATCAACTGGTGGGGCGCGGCGGCGGTCACCCGGCGGCGATTGAAGGTGATCTCGACCGGCCCGTGCCGTGTCGCGACGTAAATGCGGACCACGCGGTTGTCCGGCATTTCAACCGCCAGCGTCTGCGGCAGGCTATCACGCACGACTTGCCGCACCACATGCGCGGAATAGTCGAATATCCCTACATCGTCGCTGGTCGGAACCGCCGCCTCGCTGACCGGGTCGAACCCGACCAGAAGCGCGGCCATCAAAAGATCGGCGCGTTCAAGAACCTCGACCGCGCTCTCCGCCTCATCCACAAGGTCAAGAACCACCGCGATCTCGCGGGTGGTGGTCAGTGTCATCTGGGTTGTGATGTCGCGCAAGTGGTTGCGCAAGAACACGAATGACGCCACCAATTGCACTACGACAACCGGCAGGATGATGATCAGTGCCGCCCTTCCGTAGAGGCTGCGCGGCATGTATCGTTTGAGCCATTTGAAAGACATGCGCCGAACCTAACCGGACGCCCAGACAAGAGGAAGTGCGATGACCGAGGCCCCCGACGATTTCAATCCGCCAGTCGGAGAACCGGTCGAGCTTGAGGCAGGGCTACGCCGAATCCTTGCCCCGAATCCCTCGCCGATGACCTATCGCGGCACCAATACCTATCTGGTCGGCACGTCCGGCCTTGCGGTAATCGACCCCGGCCCGGCATCCGAGCCGCATCTCGACGCGATTCTCGCCGCGATCGGTCCGGGCCAGCACGTGTCGCATATCATCGTGACCCACAGTCATCTCGACCATTCTCCGCTGGCCGCTGAACTTGCAAAACGGACCGGTGCCGGGATCTTTGCCTTCGGCGGCCCACATGACGGCCGCAGCCCGGTAATGACCCAGCTTGCGGCAGACGGGCTTGCCGGGGGCGGCGAAGGAATCGACCTCGACTTTCGGCACGATCACCGTCTGGCCGATGGCGACGTACTCAGCGGAGATGGCTGGCAACTCGACGTGATCCACACACCCGGTCACCTTGGCAACCATATCGCGCTGGGCTGGAACGATGCCTGTTTCACTGCTGATCACGTGATGGGCTGGGCGACGTCGCTCGTTTCGCCGCCCGACGGCGACCTGACCGATTTCATGGCCTCCTGCGCGCGGCTCGGGCAACAAGACTGGCGGGTCTTCTATCCCGGACACGGGGCTCCGATCACATCGCCCGCCGACCGGCTCGACTGGCTGGTGAACCACCGCCTGTCCCGCGAACGGGCGATTCTGGATCAACTGGATGCGGGCCCCGCCACCGCCGCAACCATCGCCCGCAACGTCTATACCGAGACACCGGCGGCGCTCCTCCCTGCGGCAGAGCGCAATGTTTTCGCCCACCTCGTTGATTTGAAACAGAAAGACGTCGTAAAAGCCGAACCAGCCCTGTCGGCCAAGGCCGTATTTCACCGCCTGTGAAGACGGTTTGGATTTTTTCCGGGAAAACAGCCAAAACCCTCTGGACCTCCGAAATACCTGTTGCTATATCGCGCAAACCGTTCCGGCGTAGCTCAGCGGTAGAGCAGTTGACTGTTAATCAATTGGTCGTAGGTTCGATCCCTACCGCCGGAGCCAAAGAATTCAAGGGGTTAGCGATCAAACGCTAACCCCTTTTCTTTGCATTTCCTCACATCTGTCTCGCTGTTACCTGTTCCTTAAAGATCTCCGATGACGGCACCCTAGTTTCTTGTCCCAGCAGTTTCTGGTGGTTCCTGCCCTGTCTGTCAGTGCCGTGATGAGGAAAACAGGAGAGCATCATTGAAGAGCAATTTATTTTTGCTCGCGCTGGCTATTTCGGGGCCGACAAATGCGGCGACTTGGCTTTGCAAAGTTGACGATGGCGCTGGCTATCGTTGGATTGGACAAGAAAAACGTTGGCGACCTCAAACCTTCACTGCCGATGACACATTCATTATCCGCCCCTTCAAAGACACCGACGTGGCACCCCAGAACTTGTACCAAGACAGGCCACCACTCTATCTTGCGCTTGAGCTAGAGGATGATGAACCCGTGGCCTACTGGTGGTATGACTCGGAAAAGGCTGAAGGCACTCAGTCGTTAGTAGGACGATACGTCCTGTAATTCTTTGAAAACACTAACGTACTCGTCGTCACCTCAATTTAATACCCAGTGTCTCGGGATGAAAGCGAACGGGCAGAATATACGCCATATTTTGCTATCGGTAATTATTCACAAATCGATATGTAACCACGCTCGCTGACTACGATTGCCGCCGTCACCCCGGCACAGGTGGTGCCAGCTATCCCCTCACCTCTGACATCAGCGTGCAACCGACAGATTTAGAGGTTTGAGCCAGAAAAGCTTCTGGTTGTGTAAAACCCAGAGCGCTGACCACACGCCTCGCTACCCCAGCGCCGGCTGTATTCCCTGCCGGACCTGCTGCAAGGCGGGAAGGTACTCCCTCATGATTTCCTCCGCGCTTTTCTGGGCGGCGGATACGCCCACATTCAACGCCGCCTGCACCCGTCCCTGCGGATTTACCAGCGCCACCGCGAGCGAGCGCAGCCCGATCTCGATCTCCTGATCCACCAGCGCATAGCCGTCCCGCTGCGCCTTCTCAATTGCCTCCATGATAGCGTCCGGATCGGTCAGACTGTTGGGCGTGCGCGGCGACAGGTCCGAGCTTCGGATCAGCGCCATCGCCTCTTCGCGTCCAAGCGCGCCCAACAGGATGCGGCCCATCGAGGTACAATGCGCAGGCAGGCGTGAGCCCGGCATCAAACCGATCGACATCACCCGCCGCTGCGCCGCACGGGCGACATAGATGATCTCGGCCCCGTCAAGGATCGACACCGAAACCGACTCTCCAATCCGCTCCGACAACTGGTCAAGCCAGGGCTGCACGATCTGGGTCAGCGGCATACTGGCCAGCGCGTGGCTCCCCAGCCGCAGAACCCGCGGGTTGAGCGCAAAGAACTTGCCGTCATACTGCGCATAGCCCAGCTCGGTGAGCGTCAGCAGGCAGCGCCGCGCTGCCGCCCGGTCAAGCCCCGTAGCCTCTGCCGCCTGCGCGACGGACAGCCGGGGATGCACGCCGTCAAAGGCTTCGAGAACCGCCAGCCCCTTGGCCAGCGACCCGATATAGTCAGTCGGTTTGATCGCCATGCGCACAGCCCGCTACAAATATTGAACAAATATCATTATTTGCACGGAAAACCTGTGCCCTCAAGCCGTTCCCCCCTATGGCTAAGCGGCCAAGATCCTTTCACGAAAGGCCACCACAGAATGGACAAGACCCTCCCCTCGCTGGCGGCAGCCGTCGCCGACATCCCCGATGGCGCGCAGATCATGATCGGCGGTTTCGGCGGCTCCGGCGCCCCGATCGAACTGATACACGCGCTGATCGACCGCTACCGCGAAACCGGCAGCCCGCGCGACCTCATTGTCATCAACAATAACGCGGGCAATGGCAGCATCGGCATCGCCGCCATGATCAAGGCAGGCATGGTCGCCAAGATGATCTGCTCCTTCCCGCGCTCTTCCAATGCCGAGGCATTCAACGAGAAATACCTCGCCGGCGAGATCGAGCTGGAACTGGTCCCGCAGGGCACGCTCGCCGAACGCATCCGTGCCGCCGGCGCGGGCATCCCGGCGTTTTACACTCCAACCTCCTACGGCACCGAACTTGCCGAGGGTAAACCTGTCGAGGAATTCGACGGCAAGATGTACGTGCAGGAACGCTGGCTGCGCGCCGATATCGCGCTGCTCAAGGCGGAAACCGGCGATACCATGGGCAACCTGACCTACCGGCTCGCCGCGCGCAATTTCAACCCGCTCATGGCGATGGCCGCCGACCGCACCATCGTGCAGGTCTCGACCCTCGGAGAACCCGGCACAATCGAACCCGAAACCGTGGTCACCCCGGGCATCTTCGTCGATGGCCTCGTCCATGTCCCCGACCCGCAACAGGAAGAAGTGCTCGTCCGCACAGAGGTGGTTTACTGATGGCCTATACCAAGCTTTCCAACGCGCAGATCGCATGGCGCGCCGCGCAGGACATCGAAGACGGCGCCTATGTGAACCTTGGCATCGGCTTTCCCGAAATGATCGCCAAATTCCAGCCCGAAGGCCGCGATGTGACCTACCACACGGAGAACGGCGTTCTCGGCTTTGGCAAGGCCCCTGCGCCCGGCGAAGAAGACTGGGACCTGATTAATGCCGGGAAAAAGGCGATCACGCTCAATCCCGGCGCCTCTTTCTTTCACCACGCGGACAGTTTCGCGATGGTGCGTGGCGGCCATCTCGACCTTGCCGTGCTCGGGGCCTACCAGATCGCGCAGAACGGCGACCTCGCGAACTGGCGCGTCGGCACCAAGGGCGTGCCAGCCGTCGGCGGCGCGATGGACCTCGTTCACGGGGCGAAACGGGTCGCAGTTATCACCGATCACGTCACCAAGGACGGCAAGCCAAAACTGGTCGAAACCTGCACCTTCCCGCTGACCGGGCTGGGCTGCGTCACACAGGTCTATACCTCGCTGGCGGTGGTCGATATTGAAGATGGCCATTTCGTTCTGCGCGAAAAACTCCCCGACATGTCGTTTGACGAATTGCAGGCGCTGACCGGCGCGACCCTGCATGTCAAGGACAGCATCGGCGACCTCATCGTTCCGGACCTCGGGTAAAAAGTACGCAGGGCGGATCACTCCGCCCTGCCCGCTCTAGCCTTCGCCGCGCCGCGACCGCGCCACCTGCACCGCCGTCCGGGTCAGGATCACCGCCGTCACGATCACGATCAGCACCACAGACACCGCCGCGATGGCCGGGTCGATATTGTCGCGCAGCCCCATCCACATCAGCCGGGGCAGAGTCGCCACATCGACCGAAGTGATAAAGATCGTCACGCCGATCTCTTCCCATGACAGCACGAAGGTCAGCAGGAACGCGGTCAGCACGCCGAACTTGATATTGGGCAGGATCACCCGGAAAATCCGCGTGAACAGTCCCGCCCCCATGACCCGCGCGGCCAGATCGATCCGCCGGTCGATCTGCGCCAGCGACACGGTGATCAGCACCACCGCAAAGGGCGAAATCATCACCATATGCGCAAGGATCACGCCGGGAACACTGTCATAGGCGACGAAATCGTTCACTTGCCCCAGTGTGATCAGAAAGAAATAAAGCGTCAGCGCCGAAACCACTGGCGGCGCCACCATCGGCAAAAGCGCCAACCCCATCAGCGCACCCGCATACCGTGGCCGCAGCATCCAGATGCCCAGCGAAAACAGAAAGGCGAGCGCCGTCGCCAGCGCCGCGCTCGCCATCCCGATCAGCACCGAAAGCCCGGCCGCCCGCGCCCATTCCGGCTCATCAATAAGGCTTTGGTAATGGCGCAGCGACCAGACCTCCTCAGGCACCGACAGGAACCGCTTGGGCGTGAAAGACACCGGGATCACCGCCAGCAGCGGCATCAACAGGAACACCGCAACCAGCGCGGCCAGTACCACGGCAACCAGACCGGGACGTGTCGGCTTCATGACTTCTCTCCCGGCCGTACCGCCTTCATCAGCGCGCCCATCAGGAACGCGACCCCGATCATCAGGATCACGCTGATCGCGGCACCCAGTCCCCAGTTCGGGCTCTGGAAAATACGCAGGTAGACCAGTTCGGCCACCATTACGCTGCGCCCGCCGCCAAGGATCGCGGGCGTCACGAAGAACCCAAGCGCAAAGACAAACACGATCAATGCCGCGCCAAGGATGCCCGGCGCGGTCATCGGCAGGAACACGGTCCAGAACACCCGCTGCCGCCCGGCCCCCATGCCGCGCGCGGCCAGCAGCACGCGTTCGTCAAGGTTGCGCACGGCCGAGGCCAGCGGAAACACCGCAAAAGGAATCAGGAAATGCGCCATGCCGACCACGACGCCGAATTCGTTGCGCACCATGGTCAGCGGGTCAGACGTCAGCCCGATGCCCTGCAACCAGGTATTGATCAGCCCCCGGTTCGACAGCAGCGCCAGCCAGCCAAAGGCCCGCGTTAGCACGGAAATCCAGAACGGGATAAGGATGCAGAGCTCCATCACCAACCGCTGCACCGGACCACCCCGAACCCACAAGAGCGTGATGACATAGGCCGACGCAACCGAGACCAGCGTCACGATCACGCAGACTCGCAGCGTGCGCCCGAACACCGACAGGACCAGCGGGTCGGTCAGCGCATCGGCATAATTGCCCAAGCCAAGCTCGGGCAGCGTAAAACTCCAGCGCAGGATGCCGAGAAAAGGAAAGACATAGGCCAGCATCAGAAAGGCCAGCAACGGCCCCAGCAACACCAGCGCGGATTTCATCGGTTTGGACAAAAGGCTCTCCGCAAACAGGAAATCCGCCCCGGCAGGTCACCGGGGCGGACAGGTCGGATGGCTTGGATCAGGCCGAGACGATCTGAAGATAGGCGTCGAGCGCGGCGCCGTAATTCTCTTCGTACCATGCCATATCAAGCGGGATCTGCTTGGCAAAGTTCTCGGGATCCACCGGGTTGTACCGCTTCTGATCCTCGGGGATCAGCGCATCGGCTTCAGGGTTGGCCGGACCTTGTGCCAGCATCTCGAACATGACGAGCTGCTTTTCCGGATCCTGCGCCGAGGCGATGAAATCCATCGCTGCCTTGGCGCCGCCCGGGTTGCCCTTGATCACCGCCATCGCACCGGGCGAGATCAGCCCCTGATCCCATGTGAACCCGATATCGCCTTCGCTGTCCTCTTCGATCAGCTTGGCGCGGGTCGACCAGATCAGCGCCATGGACGCATCGCCGTTCAACAGCAGCGACTGGCTTTCGGCACCGCCGCCCCAGAAGCCGCTGACATTGTCCTTGAACTCGGCCAGCTTGGCATGGGCGCGCTCCAGATCAAGCGGATAGAGGTCTTCGGGGGCCACGCCATCGCCCAGCAGCAGCGCTTCCCACATGCCCGCGCCCCATTTGTACATCGCGCGCTTGCCGGGGAATTTTTCGGTGTCAAAGAAATCCGCCATCGAGGTCGGCGGCGTTTCGTATTTCGTGCTGTCATAAGCGATGATGTAGGAGAAGAAATAGCTCGACGCGGCGTATTCCCAGCCAAAGCCTTCGCGCATCTTCGACTTGTCGACCACGTCATAGTCGATCGGCTCCATCATGCCTTTCTTGCCCAGGGCCTCGGCCGAGAACGGGTCTGCATCGACGATATCCCAGCTCGGGCTGCCGCTCTGGAACTGCGCCGCGATCGCGCCTTCGGTCGGGCCGGACCCGTCCTGTTTCACGGTGATGCCGGTCGCCTCGCCAAAGGGCACCCCATAGGCGGTATCATAGGCGTCCATCGCGTCGCCACCCCAGTTCACGAACACCAGCTGGCCATCGTCGGCGAGCAGGGGCGTGCCTTTGGCCGCCACGGCGACACCGCCCATCAGGGCAATGGCAAGCTGCGTGAAACGGCGGCGCGAAATGTCGCCACGGCGGGCACGGTCGGCCAGGATTTCAACCTGATCCAGTTCAAATTTGTCGTTCATCTTCTTCTCTCCATTGGATATTTTTGGTTTTTGGTAGATCCGGGCTGCTGGCGTCCCGGTTATGGTTGTCTCACAGGAACACCCCGTGCTCGGGCGCCCAATTCACCCAGAACGGCGCACCGACAGCCGCCGTCGCAGGTACCTCATGGGTTGGCAGCGACATGGTCAGATCATTCCCGCCTGCCGTCTTCAGCCCAAGCCGCGTCTCGGCCCCGAGGTAGACGATATCGGTGATTTTCGCCGGGATCGAATTGGCCTGCGGCATCTCTTCGGCGCTCAGGATCATGCGCTCGGGGCGCACGGCCACCGATGAACCGCCACCCTGATCGGCCACGGCCCTGATCGCACGCCCTTCGAATTCAGCCACGGCGCCCGTCTCATCCGTTAATTTAGGATTAACGGGCAAAATATTGATATCGCCAAGAAATTCCGCCACGAAACGGTTACTCGGCCGGTCGTATATCTCACGCGGGGTGTCCAGTTGCTGCAACTGCCCATGATCGAAAATCGCGATTCGGCTGGACAGGGCCAGCGCCTCTTCCTGATCGTGGGTCACGAAAACAAAGGTCGTGCCGGTATCCTTGTGAATGCGCCGCATCTCGTCCTGCATCTGGCCGCGTAGGTTCCGGTCGAGCGCCGAAAACGGTTCGTCCAGCAACAGAACGGGCGGCTCATAGGCCAGTGCCCGGGCCAGCGCGACCCGCTGTTGCTGGCCGCCGGACAGGGCCGAGGGCTTTTTATGCCCATGCCCGCCAAGCCCCACCATTTCGACCATCTCCGCCACGCGCGCCTTGATCTGCTGGGCGCTGCGCTTTTGAACACGCAGCGGAAAGGCAATGTTCTGCTCGACCGTCATATGCGGAAACAGCGCATAACCCTGAAACACCATGCCGAATCCACGGGTCTCGGCATCGGTTTCAGTCATGTCCACGCCGTTCAGCGACAACCGTCCGGTGGTCGGTGCCTCGAACCCCGCAAGGATCATCAGGAACGTGGTCTTGCCCGATCCCGACGGCCCCAAAAGCGTCAGAAACTCACCGCGACCGACCGTCAGGCTGATGTCTTTCAGGGCAGTGAACCGGCCAAAATTCTTGCCGATTCCGGCGGCTTCTATTTCACCCGCGCTGACACTGTCCAGCATTCAATTCCCCACTTCGAAACGGCTCTTTGGGCCTATTGTGACGGCTGTTTCAGCCTCCTGCAATTGCCTGAAAGTGATTATCCGGAAACTTGGTTCACAAGACGCAAAACTTCTCGAAAGGCGCTGAAAAACAATGCAAAACCCGAAATCCGGAAAAGCAAAATCCGCGGTGATTATCCACCGCGGACTGCAAATTTCAGACATCTCCACCAAGATCGGACCAGATCCCTTCGACGATGGATTTGAGCTTTAGCGCCTCCTCCCACCGGTTCGATAATTCGCGCCCGTCAGGCCCGGTCATCGCGTATTCCGGCGGCCCGAGCTCACAAAGGAAAACCACGTCGCCGCTCTCGTTCCGCGCCCGCCAGTCGGCCAGCCCCTCGGCCCAGAGTTCCTTGAACAGATCGACCCATTTCTGGTGCTGCGGAAAGTCGATCTGCAACTGAACCTGCTGCCGACCGCCCACGCGCCCCTGAAAACTGTCGGACCGCTGCAAGCAACGGGTCAGCCATCCGCGTTGCTGCGCCGTCAGCGGATGCATGAATTCGCGATCCACGATGTAATGCGACAGGTCCGCGCCCAGCCGCATTTCCGGAATCGCATCCAGCAGGCTCAGCGTGGTGAAAAGGTCGTTGGTGATACAGTTGCGATGGGTTTCGAACTGAACCGGCATCCCTTCCTGATCGGCCATTTCGATCCAGCGCCGGATCACAGGGATCGACCCTTCGACGGTCAACGGAAAAACCTGGCCGACCACATCTACAAAGGGCGAACCGCAATCACGCGCAAACTTCAGCGTGTCGCGCAACTCTTCCACGGATTTCGGGAAGGCCACCGCCAGCGGGGTCAGCCCCTCGCGCTGGATATGTGGCAGCGCTGCCTTAACAGTTTCGACGTCGAACGCCCCGAAATCGAGCGCCAGCCCGTCATAGCCAGCATCACGCACCATGCCTGCCACCCGGTCAAGCGGCAGACGTTCGCCGCTCTGGTCATGCGGCTGCATGGCCCAGAGCGACTGAAATACCTTGAGGTTTCTCACGCGGCTTCGACCTTTACGCTGGCGCCGTTGCCACGGGGGACGATCCAGACCTCGTCATAAGGGTAGTCATCCTCGTTCTTGCGGCGCAGCTTGCGCCAGACTTCGACCTGAAATTCAATCCAGCCCATCCGGTGCGGCTCTGCTCCGTTTTCACGCATGGTCGCATCCAGATCGCGCAGCCGCCAGAACGGCACAGAGGGAAACGTGTGGTGCGCCGTATGATAGGGCATCTGCCAGCAGAGCCAGCGCATCAGCGCGTTGGTCTTGGTCGAGCGGGTGTTCTCGAGGATGTCGTTCTTGTGCGACAGGCCAAGGTGTTCGATCGTGTTCTGCAACTGGTGCACCGGCTTCATCACCAGCATCGGCGCAATCCACAGGATCACCGCTGCCCAGCTTTGCGCCGCCACCGAAACCACGGCGATCAGGACGTAAAGGGCGGCGTGAATGCGGGCCTCACGGATCACCAGCGCGTTTTCCTCGGCGCGGATATAGGGCTCGATCACTTCGCCTTTGCAAAAGCGGATGATGCGGGTGACGCGCGATTGCCAGTAGCTCACGCCCCAGAACCATAGCTGGTAGGTCTTGAACGTATAGGGCTCGCGCACCAGCTCGCCGTCCTTTTCCCAGTCCTGCGTGTGCTGATGATGCGCCGCGTGCTGGATCTTGTCGAAATCGCGCGGGTAAATCAGGAGGAACCCGAAAATGCGCCCGAACAGCACGTTGATCCACTTGGTCTCAAACACGGTGCCGTGGCTCAGCTCGTGCTGACCGGCATACAGGAAATTGATCAGCACACCCTGCACCATGAACAGCGGCACGGCCCACCACGTGCCCCAGAACTGCCAGAGCAGCACAGAGCTGACCGCCAACGCCCCAAGATGGCTGCCCAGCTGCAAGGCGCCCCGCAGGTCAGAGCGTTGCATCAGCTCGCGCAGCCGCGGCGGGGCAATCAGACGGCGGCGGGAAAAGCTCGCTTCCATGTGGCATCCCTCTCAATGGATAAAAGTTCGGATCGATTTGATACATCCAACTTGCCGCTTAAAATTCCTCGTGTAAAACTCGAATATTTCACAGTTTCGATGAGAGATTTTTGACGAAAAATGCGTATCGGGTCCCGCCATCTGCCCCTAAATGCCCTCCAAGGCTTTGAATCTGCAGGAAGACATCTGAATATGCGCGCCGCTGGCGAAGAGCTGAACGTGACACAAAGCGCGATCAGCCATCAGGTGCGGTCTATCGAAAAGGCGCTTGGCAAGGCGCTTTTTGAGCCGAACCGCCGCCGTCTTGTGCTGACCGACGATGGCAAGCGGCTGCTCTCGGCCGTGCGCGAGGCGCTGGACGGAATCACCGCCACCGCCTTGCAACTGGGCGAAGACGCCTATGCAGGCACGCTGACCGTCGCTGCGCCGCCCGCCTTTTCCACCCAATGGCTGATCCCGAGGCTGCCCCGGTTCCTTGCGCACTACCCCGACCTGTCGCTGACGCTCGAACGGCTTTCCACCCAAGGCATTCCCCTGCCCAAGGTCGACGTGGCCGTCGCCTTCAACGCCATCGACTTCCCCGGCATGCGGGTCAAGACATTGGCCGAGCTTGAAATGTTCCCCGTTTGCGCGCCCTCGCTCCTCCCAACGCGCCAGATGCAGCCGGAACAGCTGCGCGATGCGACGCTGATCCACGAAGACGGCGGCGCGATCTGGTCGCGCTGGTTCGCCGCCACGGGCGCCGACCCGGCCGCCCCCCGCCGCAGCATCCACGTGGCCAGCACGCAGGATGCGCTAGCGCTGGCGCGCGCGGGTGCCGGATTCGCGATCAATGATCCGTTCATGGGCGGGCATTTCCTCACCGACGGCACGCTGGTGCGCCCCTTTGGCGAGCTGAGCTTCACCTACGGGCAATACAGCCTTGTCACTTCGCCACCCGAACGCCTTGGCGCTGCCGCCAGCGCCTTTGCGGATTGGTTGATGCGAGAAATCGCAGCGACACCGGGCCATCGGTGATTTCGCCTAAAGATGGTATGGTACGGCGCTGGTGCGAAGGCTTCAAAGCTCGCAAAAAATGCGAGCGTAAAGTGAGATTTCGATCAACGCTACAGCCCCGCCCCCAAGCGCGCAAAACCGGCTACGGTTCAACAAAAAGGCAAAGGAGGAATGGTGGGTGATAAGAGATTTGAACTCCTGACATCTTCGATGTGAACGAAGCGCTCTACCACTGAGCTAATCACCCTTGGGGGTGTCTATTACCGCCCCTTCGCCCCTACTGCAAGAGGCTGCGCGGCCGGTTTCAACGACCTGCGCATAAAAAACGGGGCACCGCAGCGCCCCGTTTCCTTGACATATCGGCCTGGCGCTTAGTGGGCCAGCGTCTGATCGCGCGGGCCCGCAGCGGCGGCAGCGGCAGCAGCGGCAGCGGCCTCCTCGGCGGCCTCATCCCATTCGATGGGCTCGGGTTCGCGCACCATGGCCAGTTTCAGCACTTCCGAGACGTGCTTGACGGGGATGATCTTCAGCCCGTCCTTCACGTTATCGGGGATCTCCGGCAGGTCTTTCTCATTCTCCTGCGGGATAAGCACCGTCTTGATCCCGCCACGCAGCGCGGCGAGCAGTTTCTCTTTCAACCCGCCAATCGGCATCGCATTACCACGCAGCGACACCTCGCCAGTCATGGCGATGTCACGCCGGACCGGGATCTGGGTCAGTACGCTGACGATGCTCGTCACCATGGCAAGACCGGCCGACGGGCCATCCTTGGGCGTTGCGCCATCGGGCACGTGGACGTGGATATCCAGATGATCGAACTTCGGCGGTTTCACCCCGATCTGAGGGCTGATCGAGCGCACATAGCTCGATGCCGCGTCGATCGATTCCTTC
The DNA here is from genome assembly GCF_019966545.1 of Heliomarina baculiformis. GTDB lineage: Bacteria > Pseudomonadota > Alphaproteobacteria > Rhodobacterales > Rhodobacteraceae > Heliomarina > Heliomarina baculiformis. Next base: position 197,955 of record NZ_JAIMIC010000001.1, read on the forward strand.
ATGACGTCGCCCAGCTTACCGGTGGTCTTCATCCGGCCCTTGCCCGGCAGGCGCAGCGCCTCGATATGAAGCAGCTCGCCCCCGACCGAGGTATAGGCCAAGCCGGTGACGACCCCGATCTGATCCTCCTGCTCGGCCAGACCAAAGCGGTACTTGGGCACACCCAGGAACTCATCAAGGTTGTCCGGCGTCACGATGACCGATTCCGCCTCTTTCTTGATGATCTTGGTCACGGCCTTCCGCGCCACTTTCGCGATCTCGCGCTCAAGGTTCCGCACGCCCGCCTCGCGGGTATAGGTGCGGATGATCTCGGTCAGCGCTTCATCGGTCAGCTCGAACTCCTTGCCTTTCAGACCATGGTTCTTGATCTGCTTGGAAATCAGGTGCTGCTTGGCGATCTCGGACTTTTCGTCCTCGGTGTAGCCAGCCAGCGGAATGATCTCCATCCGGTCAAGAAGCGGCCCGGGCATATTGTAGCTGTTCGAAGTGGTCAGGAACATCACGTTCGACAGGTCATATTCCACCTCAAGATAGTGGTCCATGAAGGTCGAGTTCTGTTCCGGATCAAGCACTTCGAGCATCGCCGACGCTGGATCACCCCGGAAATCCTGACCCATCTTGTCGATTTCATCGAGCAGGATCAGCGGGTTGGTCGTCTTGGCCTTTTTCAGCGCCTGGATGATCTTGCCGGGCATGGAGCCGATATAGGTCCGGCGGTGACCGCGGATCTCGGATTCATCGCGCACACCGCCAAGGCTGATGCGGATGAACTCGCGCCCCGTGGCCTTGGCCACCGATTTCCCGAGCGAGGTCTTACCGACACCCGGAGGGCCGACAAGGCACATGATCGGGCCTTTCATCTTCTTGGAGCGCTGCTGCACCGCAAGATATTCGACGATCCGTTCCTTGACCTTTTCCAGACCGTAGTGGTCGTTATCAAGGATCTCTTCGGCGCGGCCCAGATCCTTCTTGACGCGCGACTTCACGCCCCACGGGATCGACAGCATCCAGTCGAGATAGTTGCGCACAACGGTCGCCTCGGCGCTCATCGGACTCATGTTCTTGAGCTTTTTCAGCTCGGCATCGGCCTTTTCGCGCGCTTCCTTGGACAGCTTGGTTTCCTGGATCTTCTGTTCCAGTTCGGCAACTTCGTTGCTGCCATCCTCGCCATCGCCAAGCTCTTTCTGAATGGCCTTCATCTGCTCATTCAGGTAATATTCGCGCTGGGTTTTCTCCATCTGCGACTTGACGCGCGTCTTGATCTTCTTCTCGACCTGCAGAACGCTCATCTCGCCTTCCATCAGGCCATAGACCTTCTCAAGGCGCTCACTGACGCTCAGCGTCTCAAGCAGCTCTTGCTTCTGCTCGACTTCGATGCCCAGATGCCCGGCCACAAGATCGGCCAGCTTGGCAGGCTCGGTCGATTCATCGACAGCGGCCAGTGCCTCTTCGGGGATGTTCTTGCGGACCTTGGCGTAACGGGTGAATTCCTCGCTCACCGTGCGGATCAGCGCCTCGGTGGTCGACGGATCGCCCGGCATCTCGGTCAGGTACTCGGCCCGCGCTTCAAAGAATTCCTCATTGTCGAGGTATTCGGTGATACGCACCCGCGCCTGCCCCTCGACCAGCACCTTCACTGTGCCATCGGGCAGCTTCAGCAGTTGCAGCACATTTGCCAGCACGCCGGCCTTGTAGATCCCGTCGCTGGTCGGATCGTCGACCGAAGGGTCGATCTGCGACGACAGCAGGATCTGCTTGTCATCGGCCATCACCTCTTCGAGGGCCCGCACCGATTTCTCGCGTCCGACGAAAAGCGGAACGATCATATGCGGAAAAACCACGATATCCCGAAGAGGCAGGACCGGATAGGAGGAATTGAGGGGTTCTTGCATGCTCTTTCCTTATAATTGGCAAGACGACGCTTGTCCCTGACATCAGGCAACGTATCGGCCGTCTCCACGCTCGGATGTTTTAATTGGGGTCAGGAGGTCATCTTTTCAACCGGCCCAATGGAATGTTGGCCCCGAGGATGACGCCGTGAGCTCATGAGAGCAAGCGCAGAAATGGAGATTTTTGCTGCAAAAGGACGATATCTCCTGCTGTTGGATTTCGGGTTTCTGAACGGCCTGCAAACGGCGCTCCCCGGGCGGGTGGTCGCAGATTCCGATGCGACGCCCAAGCGAGGGGTTTTGACGAACCTTGGAAAGCCTTTCCGCCGGATTCAAGCTCAGATTGTTTAACCTTGGGTTAAATTGACCCCCCGATCCCCTGAGAGGGAGACACTGACCGGAATTTCGTCACCACGGCGCTCATCCGCCCGTTTCGGGCAGGGCCGCCGCACCGAGAGGCGGCGGCCCACACCTGCAAATCAGGCGTTTTCTTCATCCATGAAGGGATAGTCGGTAAACCCTTCGCGACCGCCGCCGTAATAGGTCTTTTGGTTACCTTCATTCAGCGGTGCATCCTTTTCCAGCCGCTTGGCCAGATCCGGGTTCGCTATATAGGGCCGGCCAAAGGCGACCAGCTCGGCCGCCCCGCTTTCCACCGCTTCAATGGCCATAGACCGGTCGTAGCCGTTATTGGCCATGTAAACCCCGTCGAACTTCTCGCGCAGCGCCTTCAGGCTCTGGCCCCCTGCCAGCTCACGCGACCCGCCCGTGGCGCCTTCGACCATGTGCAGATAGGCAAGTCCGAACTTGTTCAACTCCTTGACCACATAGTCAAATGTCTCCTGCGGATTTGCATCCTCGATCCCGTTGGCGGGCGAGAATGGCGAAAGGCGCAGACCGACATGATCGCCGTCCCATGCTTCCGTCACTGCCGCAAGCACTTCCAGCAGCAGCCGGGCGCGGTTTTCGACACTGCCGCCATAGGCATCCTCGCGCTTGTTCGACCCGGTCTTGAGGAACTGGTCCAGCAGGTATCCATTCGCACCATGCACCTCGACCCCGTCAAAACCGGCCTTCTTCGCCATCTCGGTAGCGTGGGCGTAATCGGCCACCACGCGGGGCAGTTCGTTCAGTTCCAGTGCGCGCGGCTCTGACACCTGTTCGAACCCGTTCTCGGTAAAGGTCTTCACATCCGCCGCAATTGCCGAAGGCGCCACCGGCGGCTGCCCGTCCGGCTGTAGCGACACATGGCTGATCCGGCCAACGTGCCAAAGCTGAACGACAATCTTGCCGCCCGCCTCATGTACCGCGTCCGTCACCTTTTTCCACGCGGCCACCTGCGCATCGGAATGGATGCCCGGCGTCCCCAGGTACCCCTTGCCTTCCGGGCTGATCTGCGTGGCCTCGGTAATGATGATCCCGGCCCCCGCGCGCTGGCGGTAATAGTCGACATGCATGTCCTTGACTTCGCCGGTGTCGTTGTCAGCCCGGTTGCGGGTCAGCGGCGCCATGACAACCCGGTTCTTCGCCTCGATCGCCCCGACCTTGAGGGGGGTGAATAATTTCTCGGTCATCTCGTTTCCCTTCGGATTGTGAGAATATCTTGTGCGACGGATCTATGCTCCATCCAAAGCGAGGCAAGGTGCACAGAGGCACATCCCTGCTATGCAAAAACTAACGGAACAGGCCGCGCGCCGATGTCGTTCTAAAGCGGCTCAATATCACCCTGGGCGCGGCCCGCATGGAACTCCGCTTCCCATGCCGCGAAACGGCCCTCGGCAATCGCGCCGCGCATACCCGCCATAAGATCCTGATAGTAATGAAGGTTATGCCACGTCAGCAACATGCCCGAGATCATTTCCTGCGCCCGAAACACGTGATGCAAATAGGCGCGCGAATAGTTGCGGCAAGCCGGACAACCGCAGGCCTCGTCCAGCGGGCGCGGGTCATCCGCATGGCGCGCGTTCTTGATATTGACCACACCGCGCCGGGTGAAAACCTGACCGGTCCGCCCCGAGCGGGACGGCAGAACGCAGTCCATCATGTCAATCCCGCGTTTGACCGCGCCGACGATATCGTCGGGTTTGCCAACCCCCATGAGGTAGCGCGGCTTGTCCTCGGGCAGCATCTTGGGCGCGTAATCCAGCACCTCGAACATGGTCTCCTGCCCCTCGCCCACCGCCAGACCGCCCACCGCGTAACCATCAAACCCGATCTCGCGCAGTTTTTCCGCGCTCTCCGCGCGCAGCTCCTGCGTCACGCCACCCTGCTGGATGCCAAAGAGCGCATGCCCCGGCCGGTCGCCAAAGGCATCGCGTGACCGCTCCGCCCAGCGCATCGACAGCCGCATCGACTCGGCCACCCGCTTCTCATCGGCGGGCAAGGCCGGGCATTCATCGAAACACATCACGATATCCGAGCCCAGCAACCGCTGAATCTCCATCGAGCGTTCCGGGGTCAGCTCATGCTTGGACCCGTCCACGTGGCTTTTAAATGTCACGCCCTGCTCCGTCAGCTTGCGCAGCCCGGCCAGACTCATCACCTGAAAGCCGCCGGAATCCGTCAGGATCGGCTTTTCCCAGTTCATGAACTTGTGCAAGCCGCCAAGGCGGTCGACCCGCTCGGCCCCGGGGCGCAGCATCAGGTGGTAGGTATTGCCCAGCAGGATATCGGCCCCCGTCGCCGCGACGCTTTCGGGCATCATCGCCTTGACGGTAGCAGCCGTGCCGACGGGCATGAAGGCCGGTGTGCGGATCTCGCCGCGCGGCGTGGAAATGACTCCGGTCCGCGCCCGGCCATCCGTTGCATTCAACTGGTAGGAAAATCTGCTCATGCCCGCCGCTATAAGCGCGAAGCAGCCCCTAGGCAACGGCAAGGCAACCAAACCCGCCGTTGTGCGTTATGAGATATCGCAAAGACGTAGGAACCAGCAGGAAAATACAACGCTATTCATGACGAAATCATTTGCCGCCGCCTTTATTACCCCGCTCATTCTTCTCCTTTGCGCCTTCCTTCTCAGCATCGCTCTACCCGGTCGCCTTGCCGCGCAGGAACCCTATTTCGAGACCGACACCCTGAATGAAGGTCTCGGTGACCTGCCTGACGATATCTCGCGCGATACCCCGATGAGCAGCGTCGAAAGCCTGCTTTACGCAACCGAGCGCGGTGAATTCGAAAAAGCCGCGCATCTGCTCGATCTAAGCGGCATTGACCCGGCCGAACAGGCGGCCCGCGGCGCCGAACTCGCGCAAATGTTGTCCATCCTGATCGACCGCAAGGTGATGATCCGCTGGGGTGCGCTAGCCGACCGACCCGATGGCTGGCTCGAAGGCGGCGCGGACACAACCACCACCGGAAGGGTCCGCCGCTCCATCCGCATCGACGTCTTCGAACTCGACGACCATAACGTGCCCCTGCGGCTGAACCGGATCAAACCTGCGAACGGCGATCCCGCTTGGGTGATTTCGCGCCAGTCGGTCGCCAACCTGCCGCAGCTTTACGAGATTTACGGGCCTACCCCCATCGAGAAATCGCTGCCCTCCTGGGCACGCGAAAAGGCGCTCTGGGGCATGTACCTGTGGGAAATCATCTTTGTTCCGGTCATGCTGATCATCGCGCTGCTGCTGGGACGGCTCACCTATCGCGGCGTGACTCTTTTGGGACGGCGGGCCAACACGCCGCTTGGCCATTCCATCGTACGCGCCCTGCGCTGGCCTGCGACCATCGCCATCACCGCAATGCTTGTCGGCATCTCGACCCGGCACGTCCTAGTGGTGTCGGGCGTCGTCGATACCTTCATCAGCCCTGCGGTCCTCTTTGGCTATATTGTTGCTATCACGCTGGCCGCAGTGCTTATAATCGACGAGCTTTTCGATTGGTTTACGCTGCAGAACGCGGCCGAGCTTGCCGATCCCGACAATGCCCATCTGCGCAACATCGCGACGACCATCTCTGCCGCACGCAAATTCATCGTGGTGATCGCGGTGCTGGTGGCCATGGGCGTCTTGCTCAGCTCCGCCACCACCTTCCAGTCGCTTGGCCTCTCGCTTCTGGCTTCTGCCGGTGCCCTGACCATCGTTCTTGGTTTTGCCGCCCGCGAAGTGCTCGGCAATATCCTCGCCTCGGTCCAGATCGCCCTGAACCGCTCTGCCCGCATTGGCGACCAGCTCATCTTCGAAGGCCGGTACTGCACGGTCGAACGCATCGCTTTCACCTATGTCCAGCTGCTGATCTGGAACGGCAACCGCTATATCGTACCGGTCAGCCATTTCGTGAAAGACGCGTTCGAAAACTGGTCGATCGAGGATGTGGCGATGATCCGCCCGATCATCCTCACGCTCACGCAAGAGGCCGACGTGGATCGGCTCCGCCAGTTCTTCCTCGATTCCGTCCGCAATGACGATGGCGAAGACACCGGCCCCATCGAAGATGCGGGTGTCAGCGTGATCGAGCAGGACGTATTCGGCAAAAAGGTCCGCTTCGAACTGCCCACTCCGCACCAGAACACCGGCTGGGACATGCAATGCCGGATGCGCGAGCGCCTGCTGGCAGAGGCATGGCGGCTGCAATCCGAAGAGGGCCTGCCGATGCTGCCCTCGGCCCAATTGCGAGACCTGCCCGAAAGCTGACCCGCGACCCCGTCGACACGGCCCCGCCCCCAAAAGGGATTTAGCGGCTGGATTAATCCGCCGCACTGGCGGACTATTGCCGCAACCGCGCCTGATCCCCATTTAGGTGCTGACATCTAACGGGAAAACGACATGAACGAAGAACAGATCTTTGCGCTCTTGACCGGGAACGTGGTCTACCTGCTGGGCGCGCTGCTGCTGATCGTCATCATCTTCAAGGGCGTGCGCATCGTGCCGCAGTCGGAAAAGCACGTGGTCGAACGCTTTGGGCGTCTGCACTCCGTGCTCGGGCCTGGCATCAACTTTGTCATCCCCTTCCTCGACGTGATCGCGCATAAGATCTCGATCCTCGAACGTCAGCTTCCCACCGCCAGCCAGGATGCCATCACGCGCGACAACGTGCTGGTCGAGGTCGAAACATCCGTTTTCTACCGCATCGTCCAACCGGAAAAGACCGTCTACCGTATCCGTGACGTGGACGCAGCGATTGCCACCACCGTCGCCGGGATCGTGCGCGCCGAGATCGGCAAGATGGACCTCGACGATGTTCAGTCCAACCGCAACCAGCTGATCGCGACCATAAAGGCCAGTGTCGAAGATGCCGTAGACAACTGGGGGATCGAGGTGACACGTGCCGAGATCCTCGACGTCAATCTCGATCAGGCGACGCGCGACGCGATGCTGCAACAGCTGAACGCGGAACGCGAACGCCGCGCGCAGGTCACCCGCGCCGAAGGCCAGAAACGCGCCGTCGAACTCTCCGCCGATGCCGAGCTTTACGCTGCCGAGCAGGTCGCCAAGGCACGCCGTATCCAGGCCGATGCCGAAGCCTATGCCACGGAGGTCGTGGCCGCCGCGATCAAGGAAAACGGGCTCGAGGCCGCGCAATACCAGGTCGCGCTGAAACAGGTCGAAGCCCTCAACGCACTTGGCAATGGCGAAGGCAAACAGACGATCCTCCTCCCCGCGAACGCGCTCGAAGCCTTTGGCGACGCATTCAAGATGTTGAAAGGAGGCAAGTAATGGCCTTCTGGACGATCTGGTGGGCATGGCTGGCGCTCGCCCTGATCCTGGGGATTGCCGAAATCGTGATCCCCGGTTTCATCTTCCTCGGCTTTGCCATCGGCGCGCTTGCGGTCGCCATGCTGCTGCTGAACACCGGCATCAGCCTGTTGCTGCCCCTGCTCCTGCTACTCTTTGCGGCCCTGTCCCTGATCGCATGGCTGGCCCTGCGGCATTTCTTTTCCCGCCCACAGGGTCAGGTCAAATATTTCGACAAGGATATCAACGACTAAGACGTCGGCGTACGCCCTCGTGATCGCGCGCTACAGCCCTCCCCTCAAAAGCGATAATACGACGTTCTCGGGGCCGCCCGCAGAGGTGCCGATGCTGCTTTGCACAAGATAGCGTCGGCGCAACTCTTCCATCCGGTCGCTTTCGATGAAATCGGCCACTTCTGAGGTGCCGAAATAGCTCTCGGCCCGCGCCTTGAAATCCGCCAGTTGACGATCAAGGTCCAGCGCGCCAAAGCTTTCAGGCAGTTGAAAAACCGTCTCGAAGATGGTGCGCAGCGGCTTCGAGGACATCACCCCGAACCAGCGCGCGTCGTTGCTCAGCGCATTTTCCACCACATCGTTGAGGTCGCGCTCCATCGCCAGCGCCACCCGCATCGAGGCATCAGACTCTCCGATCCGGATCTCGAACTGGCGATCAAGGTAGTTCTGCACGATGGCATCGGCAAACCCCGGCGGATAGACACGCCCCTCGGGCGGGGTCTTGAGATTGAAAGCATCCGCAAAGGCGTGATAGCGCTGATCCAGTTGAAGGTTGAGATAGGACAGCGGATTGTCCCGGTCCGAGGTCAGGATCTTGTTGGCGAATTGCGCGGCATCCGGTCGCGACGGCAGATCGAAGAACTCGAACGTGTCCAGCATCAGGCCGATATCGCTGAACAGGTCCTGCGCCGTTTCCACCTGGGCGCTGCGCGACGACACGCTTTCGACAAATTTCTCCAGCGTACTGGTGAACGGGTCGCCATTCGCCGTGGCCTCGGCGCGGGCGTTGAAATCAAAGGCTTTGGCGAGCGCCAGATAACGCCGGTCATATTCGGTATTCGCCACCGAAGCGGGATCGCCAATGTCCGATTCAAGAACCGATCGGAGGAAATCCTTGTTTTCGAGATCGGCCTCCAGCCCGAAAATGCCAAGCGCGGCCCGCAGCAGATCAGGCTCCTGAAACAGGTCATCCACTGTTTCTATTCCGGCGGCCTTCCCTTCAAACTTCGAAGCGAAAGCATAGATGCTTTCCTGATCGCGCACCTTGTCGGCAAGGTCAAATACCCGCGCCAGATCCGCGTAGGCCGGGTTGCTCAGCCGTCGCGCAAAGGATGTCGCGTCATCCGGGTTGGATTCCAGCACCTGTTTCAGAAAGAACCGATTGCCCGCATCGCTTTCAAGCCCGAAACGCGCAAGAGTCGATTGCAACAGCCGCGGATTGTTCAGGAGGTCATCCGCGCTGCGGATATTGGCAAGGTCGGCGCGCACCTCATCCGCCGTCTTGCCCGCGTTTATCTGCGGCCCTTCCTCCCCCTTGAAATTGAACGCCTTGGCAAAGGCGAGATAACGTTTGTCGGCCAGCCGGTTCGCCAGCGACTTGTCATCGCTGAGATCGGAATCGAGGATCCTTTTCAGAAACGCCCGGTTGTTGATATCCTCATCCAGCCCAAAGGCCCCAAGCGCCACGCGCAGCAATGCCCGGTCATTCAACAGGTCATCCGAGCTCTGGACATCCTTCATCCGTTCCATCGTCGCCGAGGTATCGCGCGCGATCTGCGGCGAATTCGCCAGCATCCCCTGCTGCTGATCGCGCGTGCGCGTCAGGAAACCATAGCCCGCCAGACCTGCCCCGATAACCGTGGGTGTGAACATGACAACCGACTCCTCAAAAGCCCTCCAGATCTTTTGTTAAGACGGTTGTGTTAACAATTGGTGGTTATGCGGATGTAATGCCGGATTCCCGCGCAAAACGGCTATGCTGCGCTGCGGCGGTGTACAGGGGGTGTACAGGTGCTGTACGGGTCGTGCACCGCCTGTGCCGCCCATTTCGGCCGCCCTGCCCGCAGTCGCAAAACCCGCGCGCCCCCTTTACGCTTTGGCGCGGAAATCCTATATAAACTATCAGAAACAGACCGAGGCATAGATGACACAGACGCCAGAACCTCTTGAAGGTGCGCCGCTGATCGCGCCCTCCTCAACAGACCACCCTCTGTATGAGCAGATCGTTGATGCGTGCCGAACGGTTTACGACCCCGAGATTCCGGTAAACATCTACGAGCTTGGATTGATCTACACGATTGATATCAACGAGCAAAACGAGGTTAACATCGCGATGTCCCTGACCGCGCCCGGCTGCCCCGTGGCCGGTGAGATGCCGGGCTGGGTCGCCGATGCGGTCGAACCGATCCCGGGCGTCAAACAGGTTGATGTGGCACTGGTCTGGGAACCGCCCTGGGGCATGGATATGATGAGCGACGAGGCACGGCTCGAACTCGGCTTCATGTAATCCGCCCGTTAAGATGGCAACTGGTCCGTTCGGACCCGCCTCTTGAGATCGTGCCGCACCGGGACTACCTTGGGACGGCAAAGGAGTATGAAAGATGTTTTCCATTCCGGGCAAACAGGCGGTCACCCTGACCCCTGCTGCGACCACCCAGATCACCAAGCTGATGGCCAAGGGCGGCCACAGCGGGCTGCGCATTGGCGTAAAGAAGGGCGGCTGCGCAGGCATGGAATACACGATGGACTACGTCTCGGAAGTTGACCCAAACGATGAGGTCATCGATCAGGACGGCGCCCGGGTGATGATTGCCCCGATGGCGCAAATGTTCCTCTTTGGAACTGAAATCGACTACGAAACCAGCCTGCTGGAATCCGGTTTCAAGTTCAACAACCCCAACGTGGCCGAGGCTTGCGGCTGCGGGGAATCCATCAAATTCAACGAAGTTCCCGGCGCGAACTGAACCGATGGCGCTGGGCGGTAGCGATATCGCCTTCGCGCTGGAGCTGTTCGAACCGCTGGGAGATCTGACCACCCGCCGTATGTTCGGCGGGATGGCGATCTATCATCAGGGCGTGATCTTTGCCCTGCTGCGCAGCGACGCCACGCTTCTGCTCAAGGCCGAGGGCGATTTTCGCGAACGCCTTGAGACCAACGGATGGGACCGCTGGACCCACACACGCAAGAACGGTGTGGAAACCAGCATGCCCTATTATGTCATCCCCGGCGAAGTGCTCGACGATCCGGATACGGCAAGCGACCTCGCCCGCGCCTCGCTTGAGTCGCGTTAGCCCTTACGCAGGTGCAGGTAGGTCTCATTGAACCGGCGCGACAGGTGATCGCCCGCCGAGATAACCTGTCCTGAACCCGGAGGTGCCACGTTCGTGTCATGGCTGGGGTTGAAGAACAGCGGGACCGAAATCCGCTCTTGCGGGCTGCCGATCACCCGGTGCAGCGTCGCCTTGGCGCGTCCGGCGGTCCAGAATTCCAGCATTTCGCCAAAATTGATGACAAACCGCCCCGGCTCGGCCACGACAGGTTGCCAGCGCCCATCGGCCAGCCGCACCTCCAGCCCCGGCACCCCATCAGTCGCCAACAGCGTCAGGCAACCGTAATCCGTGTGAGGCGCGATGCCGAAATCCTTATCCCCTGCCCAGTCAGGCCGTTCGGGGTAATAGTTTCCTCGCAGAAGCGCCATGGGCGCATCGAACGCCTGATCGAAACTCGTCTCATCCTCGCCGATCGCCACCGCCATCGCCCGCAGCAGTTCCAGCGCAACGCCATGCGCCTTGTCGTAATAAGCCTCGACCGCGGCGCGGAACCCCTCCTGTCCTTCGGGCCAGAGGTTGGGCGCATAGACCGACAGCCCGACTTCGGCCAAGGGATGACCTTCGGGCAATTCGTGACCGCAATCAAAGACTTCCTTGAAATCCGGGTTGGCCGTCGGGTCGACCTGCTCCGATTTCGGCGCACCCCAGCCCCGGTTCGATCCGGTGCGGCTCATGTCGACGGCAGATTTCTCGGCGGCCGAGCATTGGAAGAACCCGCGATAGGCCTCGATCACACGCGACACCTCATCGGCAATCAGATCGGTGTTGTGCAGGGTCAGAAATCCGACTTCGCGCAGCGCATGGGTCAGCCGGGCCATTTCGACGGGATCCCTTGCCCTCAGCAGGGCCATGTCTAGATCAGGTATCAAGGCAGCGCCTCCCTTTGGTTGGACCTGCTTGCATTTGTCCCGCCAAACCGCCGATGGTAGCAGCGAGACTTCAGGAACAGGGTAGAAAAACGATGCGACGGAAATTGGCGGCAGGCAACTGGAAGATGAACGGCACCTCGGAGTCGCTTGCGGAAATCGACACCCTGATCAAGGAACATGCCGAAGCGGGCTGCGACATGCTGATCTGCCCGCCCGCGACGCTGATCCAGCGCATGGCCGAGGCCGCAAAGGACACCAACCTGGCCGTTGGCGGGCAGGATTGCCATGCCGAGACCAGCGGCGCGCATACAGGCGACATCAGCGCGGTCATGCTGCGCGATGCCGGTGCGTCCTATGTCATCACCGGCCATTCCGAACGCCGCGTCGATCATGGCGAGCGTGACGAGACCGTACGCGCCAAGACCCTTGCCGCTATCGAGGCCGGTCTGACCGCCATCGTCTGCGTCGGCGAAAGCCTCAAGGAGCGCGAGGCCTCCAATACGCTCGACATCATCGCAGGCCAGCTGTCGGGGTCGATCCCGGATGCGGTGACCGGACAGAACCTAGTCGTCGCCTATGAACCGATCTGGGCTATCGGCACCGGCAAGGTCCCGACGCTCGACCAGATCGGCGAGGTACATGACTACATGCGATCCCGGCTTGAACGCCGCTTTGGCGCCGGTGTCGCGCGCTCGGTCCGCCTGCTTTATGGCGGCTCGGTGAAGGCGGGTAATGCCGCCGAGATTTTTGGCGTCTCCAACGTGGACGGCGCGCTTGTGGGCGGTGCCAGCCTCAAGGCCGCCGATTTCGGGCCCATCGTGGCCGCGCTATCCGCAAGCAGCTGAAACGAAAACGGATCACCGGATTATCTCCGGTGATCCGCATTGCTTGGACGATCAGAGCGACTGGTTTACGACCCGCTAACCCTACTTCGTAATGATCTCGGGCCCCATCAGGGTTGTCGGCAGGTAGGTCGACAGCCACGGAACATAGGTCACGAGGATCAGGAACACGAAGAGCACGGCGAGGAAGGGCAGCGCCGCCCGCACCACCGCCATCATCGGCATTCCCGCCACGCCCGAGGTGACAAAGAGGTTGAGACCCACAGGCGGCGTGATCATCCCGATTTCCATGTTCACCACCATGATGATGCCAAGGTGGATCGGATCGATCCCCAGTTCGATGGCGATCGGAAAGACCAGCGGCGCGACGATCACGATAAGGCCCGAGGGCTCCATGAACTGACCGCCGATGAGCAGGATGATGTTCACCACGATCAGGAACATGATCGGCCCGAACCCCGCGCTCAGCATCGCCCCGGCGATCTGCTGCGGGATCTGCTCGTCAGTCAGAACATGCTTTAGGATCAGCGCGTTGGCGATGATGAACATCAGCATGATCGTCAGCTTACCCGCATCCAGCAGCGTGTCGCGGGTGTCGCGATGAAAGAACGCCGTGACGATGGCCCAGGGCTTGTCCAGCAGGGTCAGCGGGCGCGGCGGCGCACCCGTCACGGCAGCGGCCGATAGGCTCTGCGCCTCGCGCGGTTTGAGCGGTCCCATGTCGCGATAGACAAAGAGCGCCACGATGGCCGCATAGACCGAGGCAACGGCGGCAGCTTCGGTCGGCGTGAACAGGGCCGCGGTCACACCTGGGATACCGTAGATCCCGACCATGATGATGACGATCAGCATCAGCCCCCAGAAGGCGTCGCGGAAACTGGCACCGATTTCGCCCCAGCCCTGCCATTCGCCTTTGGGCATGCCACGGATGACCGCCATGATATAGATCGTCACCATTAGCATGACACCGGCCATGAGGCCCGGAATGACGCCCGCAAGGAACATCCGACCGACCGAGACATCGGTTGCCGAGGCATAGACCACCATCACGATGGACGGCGGGATCAGGATGCCCAGCGTGCCCGCGTTACAGATCACACCGGCCGCGAATTCCTTGGTATAGCCCGCCTGCTTCATCGCCGCGATGACGATTGTCCCGATGGCCACCACAGTTGCCGGGGACGACCCCGACAGCGCGGCAAAGATCATGCAGGCGAAAACGCCCGAGATCGCCAGCCCGCCGCGTAGATGCCCGACGCAGGCGATGGAAAAGCGGATGATCCGTTTTGCGACGCCGCCGGTCGACATGAAGGACGACGCAAGGATGAAAAAGGGGATCGCCAGCAGCGTATAGTGTCCCGCCATCGCCTGATAGAGCGACTGCGCAATCGAGGCGAGCGAGGTGTCCGAGAACATCAGAAGGAACAGGATCGAGCTGAACCCGAGCGACACCGCAATCGGCACGCCCACCAGCAACAGGCCGATGATGAGAACAAATAGGAGAACGACTTCCATGTGAGATTACTCCTGACGGGCGGCGGCGACATCGGCGACCGCGTCTTCGGCTTCGTGGCTGACGATCAGGCTGATCCGCTCGCCCTTGATGACGGCGATAAAAGCCTGCACCACGCGCAGCAGGATCAGCGCAGTGGCAAAGGGCAGGATCGCATAAGGCACGACACGGGGGAGTTTTTCATATTCCTCGCCATAGTTTATCGCCTCTTCGAGCCAGCGGAATATACCCAGCATCGGCACTTGGTCGGTGACGTAAAAGGCCCGGTCCCGCACGCCCTCGGTAAAGCCCATGGGGAACCAGCGGCCCTCGGTCGGCTGAAGCGCCGCGAATGGCGCCCAGTAATCCCATGCGCCCTTCACCAAAAGCGCCGCATAGGCCAGACAGATCAGCGCCGAAATGATGGCAAGCACCCGTTTTCCCGGGCTTTCGAACAGGTTGATCACCGCGTCCACACCAAGGTGCGAGCCGATCTTGAACCCATAAGAGATGCCCAGCAGCACCAACCAGGCGAACAGGATCAGAACGACTTCAAGCCCCCAGATGAGCGAGGCGTTGAACACGTACCTCAGCAGGACATTGATGAAGGTAACCAGCGTCATAAGGCCAAGGATGACTGCAATGGCCGTCTCTTCGATGGAATTAATGAAACGTCCGACCGCCGATTGCGGCCGATACTGCGCATGACCAGACATCGCGCGTCCCCCGGATTGCAAGAGATGGAGTCGGCGCGGCAGAGGCGCGCCAGACAGGTGGCACCAGCCGGTTCCGGCTGGTGCGGTGGCCGATTACATCGACTCGTTGATGGATTGCGCAGCGGCGATGTTGTCTTCGCCCACGTCGCCTTCGAATTTTTCCCAGACGGGCTTCATCGCGTTGACCCAGTCGGCACGCTGCTCGGGGGTCAGCTCGCGCACGACACCGCCGGCTTCGATGATCGCTGCCTTGGCCTCTTCGTTGACCTTGAAGGACTCGCCGTTACGGGTCTCGGTCACTTCCTGAAGGATGGTCTGCATCTGATCGCGCACATCCGCGTCCAGCGATTCCCACCAGTCGACGCTGGTCACGACGAGATAATCGAGAACACCGTGGTTGGTTTCGGTCACACCGTCCTGAACTTCAAAGAACTTCTGGCCGTAGATGTTGGACCATGTGTTCTCCTGCCCGTCGACAACGCCCGTCTGTAATGCGCCGTAAACCTCGGAAAAGGCCATCGGCTGCGGGCTGGCGTCGAGAGCTTCCATCTGGGCGACAAGCACGTCGCTCGGCTGGACGCGGAACTTGAGCCCGGCCGCATCACCCGGCTCAAGCAGCGGTTTCTTGGCCGAGAACTGCTTCATGCCGTTGTGCCAGAATTCCAGTCCCAGTAGGCCACGGCGCGCCATGGATTCCTTCATCGCCTGACCGGTTTCGGAGGCCTGGAAGGCATCGACCGCTTCGATGTTCTTGAACATGAAAGGCAGGTCGAAAATGCGGAACTGCTTGGTGAAGGTTTCGAATTTCGAAAGGCTGGGCGCGGCCATCTGTACGTCGCCCTGAAGCATCGCTTCAAGAACCTGGTCGTCGTTGTAGAGTGTCGAGTTCGGGTAGACCTCGACACAGGCTTTGCCGTCCATCTCTTCGTTCACGCGTTCCTGGAACAGCGAGGCCGCGATCCCCTTGGGGTGACGGTCGGTGTTGGTCACATGCGCGAACTTGACGACAACTTCGCCGTCGTCACATTGCGCGAAACCGGCGGTTGCCGAAACGCTCAGCGTCAGGGCCGCCACGGCAGCGGTTGCAAACTTCATTGGATACTCCTCCCGAGCTATGTCTTCCGGATTGCTCCGGTGGCATCGTGATTCGATGCGCTGAGGTCAGTGAACAGAATCAGCATCAACCGCTCAAGAACGCAGCGCGGCAATGGCGCGATGGAAAAAATAGTTAATTTTTTCATCGCTTTACGGAACGCTTTGCACGGAAAGCGCCGACTGCTTCAGGTCCCGAGTGCGAAAATCCACACAAGCCCGGTAGCACACTGTGCGGAAATCCGCACACTTCCCACTCCCCTATCGGCGGAAGTCTTCCGGGCGAATCCCGTATTTCGTCAATTTGTCGTAAAAGGTCTTTCGAGGCAGCTTCAGCGCCTTGGCCGCTTCCGACGCATGGCCGTTCTGCCGCCCAAGCGCGGCGATCAACAGGGCGCGCTCGACCCGCGCCATCTGCTCGACAAGGCCAAGACCGGCGGCCTCGCTGACTTCCTCGGGCATACCCAGCACGAAGCGCATCGCCGCGCTCATCAGCGAACGCGCATTCCCGGGCCAGTCCTGCGCCATGAGCGAGGCGACATGTTCGGGTGATATCTCGGGCGGACGAACGCCGGATTGCTCGGCCGCTTGCGCCACGTAGCGGCGGAACAGCACCGGAATATCGTCGGGCCGCTCGGCAAGCGACGGGATACGCACCCGGCTCACGTCCAGCCGATAGAAAAGGTCGGCGTTCAGTGTCGTCTCGTCCGGCTCGACAGTGCTGCCTGCCATGACGCGGGTGGCGTGGCGTTGCTCCAATGCTTCGATCAGCGCGATCTGCGTGTCCGCCGGCAGGCGTGTGATCTCGTCCAGAAACAGCGCCCCGCCCCGGCTTGCTTCGAGCGCCTCGTGCAGCCCGGAGCGGTCCAGCCCGTCGGCCGCGCGTTTCTCGAACGGCGCCTGAGCCCGTGGCGAGCACATATGGATCACTTCGGCGATCTTCGAAATGCCGCTGCCCGGAGGGCCGCTGACCAGCACCTCGCTGTCAGTCTGCGCCACGCGACGCACCCGCGCCCGCAGCCCTTCGGCCAGCGCCGAAACTCCGAATATCAGGCGCGCCGCAGGGTCGCCCGCCTCGCTCATCGCCTGTTCGGCCCGCGCCTCAAGCACTTTGCGTCGCACCGCCAGCGCCCGGTTCATCACTTCGACCAGATCGGCGGGCGCGCAGGGCTTTTCGAGGAAGTCAAAGGCCCCCTGCTCCATCGCGGCGACCGCCATCGGGATGTCCGCCTCGCCGGTCAAAAGCACCACCGGCAGATCTTCGTCCACCGCGCGGGCATGGCCCAAAAGGTGAAACCCGTCGCGCCCCGGCATGCGGATATCAGACAGGATCACCCCCGGAAAATCGCGGGTGATATGATCCTTGGCCGCGACGAATGACCCGGCGACGATGGGTGTCAGGGCGGCCAAATCCAGCGTCTGTGCCAGCGCCTCACGCACGGCGCTATCGTCTTCGACCAGAAGCACCATATCGCTCATGCGGCCTGTTCCTCTTGCCAGGGTTCAAGATGCACCGTGAATTCCGCGCCGCCAGCCTCGCTGTTGCGGCCACGGATATCGCCGCCGAAACTCTGCACAAGTCCGTATGAGATCGAAAGCCCCAGCCCCATGCCCTCGGAAAGACCGACGGCTTTCGTGGTGTAAAACGGGTCGAATATCTTTTCCGGATCGTCGATGCCGGGGCCGGTGTCGCGCAGTAGCACGGTCAGCGGTGGCCCCTGATCTATCGCAACGGTCAGGCTCTTCTCGCTCTGGTTCTGCATCGCGTCGATGGCGTTGGTCACGAGGTTGAGGAACACCTGCCCCAGCCTCACCTCTCCACCGCGCGCCCAGACCGGGCCCGAGGGACGGTCGTAATGCAGCGTGACGCCTTCCTGTTCCAGCCGCGCCGAGACCATTTCCAGCACGCTGTCAAAGGCCGCCACCACGTCGACCCGGCGTGGTGTTTCGCTTTCCTGCCGCGAGAAGGTGCGCAGGTTCTGGATGATCCGGCCCATCCGCCGCGCCAGTTCGGAAATCCGGCCAAGGTTCGCGGCGGCCACGTCATCACGGCCACGCTCAAGATATTGCGCCCCGTTCTCGGCAAAGGAACGGATTGCCATAAGCGGCTGGTTCAGCTCGTGGCTGATGCCCGCGCTCATCTGGCCCAGTGCCGAGAGTTTGCCCGCCTGCACGAGATCCGCCTGCGCACGGGTCAGCGCGGCCTCGGCTTCCTGCCGCTCGGCGATTTCGCGACGCAACCGGGTGTTGGTCGTCGACAGAGCGCGGGTGCGTTGCGCCACGCGGGCCTCGAGCACGGCATTGGCCTCGGCCAGAGTGCGCCGTCGGATCGTTGCCACGAAAAGCGTCGCGCCAAAGGCAAGGCAGATCGCCGCCACCGCCGCCGCCTGCAACCCGGCCAGCCGCCGCGCCGGGGCGATATCGACAAGCACCTCGCCGGTCAGACCCACCGTGGGCATGGATTGCGCCAGATGCAGCGCCCTTGCAGGCAGATACGGACCCCAGCCCATCTCCCATATCTCGTGGCCTGAAAACGTCCATGTCCGAAACGCGCCCGCCGTGCCATCGGGCGCCACAAGGCCGATGCCCCCTTCGGGACGGTCCCATCCAAGTAGTTCCGAGCGGTTGGTGACAAAAACATCGCCGCTCAAATCGGTGAAGAGAACCGCCGGATTGTCGCCGCGCCACGCCTGTTCGATCAGCTCGATATCGGCCACGAAAACCAACGCCCCGCGCACCGCGCCGCCCGGTGCGAAAATGGGCGCGGCAAAGAAATAGGCGCGCTGACCGCCCGCCTGCCCGTGCCCGCGCCCAAGCGCGCCCTGCGTCGCCCGCCGGAAATAGGGCGTGCCGCTGATGTTTTCGGGGCTTTCCACTTCAGCGCTGGCAATGACCCGGCCATCGCGATCCGCATACATGATGTCCATCGCCCCAGTCTTGTCGGCCACCTCGCGCAAAAGTCCGTTGGCGGCCCCTACCCGTTCCGGCAGATCAAGCCGCTCAAGCTCTGGATGGTCGGCCATCAGCACGGCAAGTTCCTGATATGTCTGCAGTTGCGTCGCCAGACGATCACTCGCCAGCGCCAGATCGGATTCCGCGCGGCGGGCAAGCTGGTCAAGCGCCTGATCGTAGCCATAACGCCAGACGACGCTGGTCAACGCGGCGACGGCCAGCAGAAAGACCGGCACGACTAGGTTGAAAGGTTTGATCCAGCTTTTCATCTCGCCCAGACTATCAGGCGCGGGCTTGCATTGACCAGTGGCGCCTGACAAAGCTCTGCCGCATGAAGCAGTTGCGCCAATCCCCGGGTGATCCCGCGTTCGTCCAGAATCCCTATCCGTTCTATGCCACGGCGCGCACGGACGGGCATCTCCACCACTGGTCCGATTACGGGATGGTCGCCGCCTTTTCGCACGAAGCCGTCAGTTCTCTGCTGCGCGACAAGCGGATGGGTCGCGAGGTGCCGACCGAAATGGCGCAGCCGCCGCGCCCCGAGCTGGCCGCCTTTGACGCGATCGAGGCGC
The DNA here is from genome assembly GCF_019966545.1 of Heliomarina baculiformis. Classification (GTDB taxonomy): domain Bacteria; phylum Pseudomonadota; class Alphaproteobacteria; order Rhodobacterales; family Rhodobacteraceae; genus Heliomarina; species Heliomarina baculiformis. The sequence continues at coordinate 217,392 of NZ_JAIMIC010000001.1, forward strand.
ATTCCATGCTGGAGATTGAACCGCCGCGCCATACAAGGCTGCGCGGGCTGGTGCTGCGGGCCTTTACCTCGCGCGCCATTGCCGCGCTGGCCGGCGATATCGAAGCTCTCTGCCATGAGCTGGTCGATGGTTTCCCGGCGGAGCCTTTCGATCTGTTCCCCACCTATTGCACCGAGATCCCGCTGCGCACCATCGCGCGGCTGCTCGGCGTGCCCGAGGATATGTGCCCGAACCTGCTTGCATGGTCGCATGCGATGGTCGCGATGTATCAGGCCGAAACGCCACCCGGCACCGCCGAGACCGCCAACCGCGCGAGCGCCGAGTTCACCGCCTATCTGACCGATTTCATTGAACACCGCCGTCAAACAATGCAGGACTCGCCGCCCGATGACCTGATCACCCGGTTGATCGCGGTGCAGCAATCCGATGGCGACCGGCTGAGCATTGAGGAATTGATCTCAACCTGCGTTCTCTTGCTGAACGCCGGGCACGAGGCGACGGTGCACAGCCTTGGAAATGGCATCAAGGCGCTGGTGGAGCATGGGTTTGGCACGGATTGCCTGACCGATAACACCGTGGCGGGCACGGTCGAAGAGATCCTGCGCTATGACCCGCCGCTGCATATGTTCCAGCGCTATGCCTACGAGGATTTCGAGGCTTTCGGCCATGCCTTCAAACGCGGCAATCAGGTCGCGCTTTTGCTGGGGGCGGCCAATCGTGACCCGGCTGTCTGGCCCGATCCGGACCGGTTCGATCCGGCGCGCAAACCGCTCACCCATTCGGCTTTCGGGGGCGGTGCGCATTTCTGTGTCGGCGCGCCTTTGGCGCGGCTGGAAATGCAGATTGCCTTGCAGGTGCTGTTCCGGCGCTGCCCGGATTTGTCGCTGGCGCAGCCACCGATCTACGCCGACAGCTACCATTTCCACGGGTTGTCGGCGCTGATGGTGATGACCTGATCAGGCGAAACGCCCGCTGCGCTGAAGCACTTCGATCTGATAGCCATCGGGGTCGGCCACAAAGAAGAACCGCGCGATCAGTTGACCGTCGCGTTCGAATTCCACGATTTTGCGCGGTGAATAACCTGCCGCCTCGAACCGCGCGTGCTCGGAATCCAGATCATCGACGCTAAACGCAATGTGGCCATAGCCGTCACCAAGGTCGTAAGGCTCAGTGCGTTCTTTGTTGATGGTCAGCTCAAGCTCATGCCCCGCCTCTTCGTTCCAGAGATAGACCAGTGTGAAATCGTCGAAATCTAGGCGATCGCTCTGCGTCAGCCCGAAAGCGTCGCGGTAAAAGGCGACCGAGCGGTCTTCGTTCAAGACGCGGATCATCGTGTGAATGGCTTTGGCCATGGGCGTTCCTTTCCTGAGGATTTGGTCCCGCTATAGGCCTCTCGCTCGCGGCTTTCCACCCCGCCCAGTTATATTGAAATCAGGTCGAAATCTGGTCGATCGGCAACATCGTGGTGGATTTGATTTCCTCCATCGACAGGAGGGCCGTGACGTTATGCACCCGCACTTCCGAGATCAGCGCCTGATAGAACTGGTCATAGGCGCGGGCGTTCTTGACGCGCACCTTCAGGATATAGTCGATGTCGCCCGCCAGCCGGTGGGCCTCTTGTACCTCGGGGCGGTCGCGCAGCGCCTTGAGGAAGGTCGCCTGCCATTCCGCCTCATGCTCGGAGGTGCGGATCAGCACGAAAAAGCATGCCTCGAATCCCAGCGCCTCGGCATCCAGAACCACGGTCTGTTGCCCCATGATCCCGGCGTCGCGCAGCTTGCGGATTCGATTCCAGACAGGGGTCTTGGAAGACCCGACAGCCTTGGCGATATCGTCCAGCGACTGGCTGGCGTCGCGCTGCACTTCGGCCAGAATTTTTCGATCCACGTCGTCGATGCGAACTGACATTCCTGTTTCTTTCCTTGTTTGGGTCGATTGTCTCGACTTGGCGTTTGGTTGGAACAAATGTCCTTATTTGACAACCCCTATGGCGATTTGAAGGGAATATTTCCTATATTGCAGTTCAAGTCAAACAAACGGGCGGAGCCTGCGCGATGCAACATTTCCCGATCTTCCTCGCTGTCGAGGGCCAGCGCATCACCCTTTCGGGCGGTGGTGAGGCCGCGCTTGCCAAGTTGCGCCTTTTGATGAAGACAGAGGCGCGGATAGACGTCTATGCCGCCGCTCCAGCGCCGGAAATCGAGACATGGGCGAGCGAGGGCAAGCTGACCCTGTCTCGCCGCGCGCTTGCCGAGGGCGATGTGGACGGCTCGGCGCTGTTCTATGCCGCTGACGAGGATGAGGTCGAAGACGCCCGCACTGCAGAGCTTGCCCGCGCTGCCGGTGTGCTGGTCAACGTGGTCGACAACCTACAGGACAGTCAGTTCATCACCCCCGCCATCGTCGATCGTGACCCGGTCACTGTTGCCATCGGTACCGAAGGTGCGGCCCCCGTGCTGGCCCGTGCGATCAAGGCCGATCTCGAGGCACGTCTGGCGGTCACGCTCGGTCCGCTGGCGCGAATCGGCAAAGGATTTCGCAAACTGGCCGAGGCGCTGCCCTTTGGCCGTGCCCGCCGCGATTTCTGGGCCGATTACTATTTCAATGCCGGCCCCCGCGCGATGGATGAGGGTGGCGAAACCGCCGTTCGCCCGGCGCTTCAATCGCTGCTGAACGATCACCTGACGCGTCCGCAGCGCGACGGCCACGTCGCCTTTGTCGGCGCCGGTCCGGGCGATCCGGAACTGCTAACGCTCAAGGCGCGCCGTGCGCTGGACGAGGCCGACGTGGTGATCTACGACCGCCTGATCTCAAAGGAAATCCTTGAACTTGCCCGCCGCGAGGCGCTAATGCTCGATGTCGGCAAGGAAGGCTTTGGCCCTTCGACCCCGCAGGAGGTCATCAATGACCTGCTGGTGGAACACGCCCGCAAAGGCGCGCAAGTGGTGCGGCTGAAATCCGGTGATAGTACAGTATTCGGACGGCTGGACGAGGAAATCGACGCCTGCGACGCGGCAGGTGTCACCTGGCATATCGTACCGGGCATCACGGCCGCCTCGGCTGCCGTGGCTGGCATCGGCCAGAGCCTGACGAAACGGGGCCGCAATGCGTCTGTCCGCTTCCTGACCGGACATGACATGAAAGGTTTTGCCGATCACGACTGGGCCACGCTGGCGCGCCCGGGCGAGGTTGCCGCGATCTACATGGGCAAGAAATCCGCCCGTTTCATCCAGGGCCGCCTGATCATGCACGGGGCCGACCGCGCCACGCCGATCACCGTGATAGAAAACGCCTCGCGCCCCGATCAGCGCATTCTTTCAACCACGCTCGACACCCTGCCTACCGATCTGGCCGAGGCCGAAATGACCGGCCCTGCCCTCACCTTCTATGGCCTCGCCCCGCGCGCGGCCGCCCTTGCCCTTCCCGAGATGCAAAAGGAACTCGCCTGATGGCCCGCCCCTTTACCCCCAAAGTCGTTACCGCCAATGCCCTTCTTGAAGGCGATGTGATCTATCAGACCGCCGATGACCGCTGGTCGCGCACGCTCTCCGAGGCCGAAGTGCTGCGCGACGAGGCACTGGCCAAGCAACGGCTTGATTTTGCCGCGCAACAGGCCGGCGAAGTGGTCGGTGCCTATCTGGCCGAGGTCAAGATCGGCGCGAACGGTCCCGAGCCCACCCATTTCCGCGAGGAATTCCGCCTGACCGGCCCGTCGAATTATTTCCACGGCAAGCAGGCCGAAACCGCCTCCTGATCCGAACAAGACCCATCCGATGCCCCGCGCGGGGCTGGCGAAAGGAACGACCATGTATCAATACACTGATTTCGACCGTGATTTCCTTGCGGAACGCAACGCCCAGTTCCGCGCGCAGGTCGAGCGCCGCATCGACGGCTCGCTGACCGAGGACGAATTCAAGCCGCTGCGCCTGATGAACGGCGTCTACCTGCAATTGCACGCCTATATGCTGCGCGTGGCGATTCCCTATGGCACGCTGAACTCGGCGCAGATGCGCCATCTCGCCCTGCTGGCCGAAAAGTGGGACAAGGGTTATGGCCATTTCACCACCCGCCAGAACATCCAGTATAACTGGCCGCAACTGCGCGACATTCCCGATATGCTCGACGCGCTCGCCGAGGTCGGCCTGCACGCGATCCAGACCAGCGGCAACACGATCCGCAACGTGACGGCGGACCATTTCGCCGGGGCCGTGGGCGATGAAATCGCCGATCCACGCCCTGTCGCCGAACTGATCCGGCAATGGTCGACCGATCACCCGGAATTCCAGTTCTTGGGCCGCAAGTTCAAGATCGCCGTGACCGGGGCCGAGCATGACCGCGCCGTGACCCGCGCCCATGACATCGGGCTGCGCATGGTGCGCCGCAACGGTCAGCCGGGCTATGAGGTGATCGTCGGTGGCGGTCTGGGCCGAACGCCGATGATCGGCAAGGTGATCCGCGAGTTCCTGTCGCAAGAGGATCTGCTGCCCTATCTGGAATCCGTCCTTGCGGTTTATAACCAGCTTGGCCGCCGCGATAACAAGTACAAGGCGCGCATCAAGATCACCGTGCACGAAAACGGCATCGAAAAGATCCGCGAACTGGTCGAGGCCGAATTCCCCGCCCGTCGCGCTCGCTTCAGCGGTATCGATCAGGTGCTGCTTGCCAAGTTCGAGGCGGCCTTTGCCAACCCGGATTTCCGCACCGCCTCGACCGATGTCTACGACGTCGCGCACGGTTCCGACCCCGTGTTTCGTGCCTGGGCCGATACTAACCTCTTCGCGCACAAGGCGCCGGGCTATGCGATTGTTTCGATCAGCCTCAAGGCGCATGGCAAGACGCCCGGCGACGCCACGGCCGAGCAGATGCGCGTGATGGCGGATCTGGCCGAGCAATACGGCCATGACGAGCTGCGCATCAGCCATGAGCAGAACGTGATCCTGCCGCATGTCCACAAATCGGATCTGCCCGCTCTGCACGCGACGCTGAAAAAGCACGGGCTGGCGACGGCGAATATCGGCCTGATCTCCGATATCATCGCCTGCCCCGGCATGGACTACTGCGCGCTGGCCACCGCCCGGTCGATCCCGATCGCGCAGGAAATCGCAACCCGTTTCGACGAGCTGAAACTGGAACACGATGTCGGTCCGCTCAAGATCAAGATCTCGGGCTGCATCAATGCCTGCGGCCACCACCACGTCGGCCATATCGGCATTCTCGGGCTCGACCGCGCGGGCGTGGAAAACTACCAGATCACGCTGGGCGGTGACGGCACCGAGGACACGACCATCGGCGAACGCGCCGGTCCGGGTTTTTCGGCCGACGAGATCGTGCCTGCCATCGAACGGCTGGTGCTTGGCTATCTCGACCTGCGCGAAAGCCGCGAGGAAACCTTTCTCGACGCCTATCGCCGGTTGGGGGCTGCGCCTTTCAAGGCTGCGCTCTACCCCGAGGCCCGGGCCGATGCCGCTTGATCGCCCGATGATCCCCCCCTTGGACAAGGCGTCCGACGCACCGGTCGATCCCGTATTGGCCGAACGCGTCGCGGCGCTCAACACCCGGTTCCGCCACCACAGCGCGACCGAGGTGATGAAGGGTGCGCTGCGCGATGCGGGCCATATCGCGCTGGTGTCGAGTTTTGGCGCGGAATCCGTCGTGCTGTTGCACATGGCCGCCGTGATCGACCGCAAGGTGCCGGTGCTGTTCATCGACACCGAGATGCTGTTTACCGAAACGCTGGTCTACCAGTCCGAGGTGAGCGAACGTCTGGGACTGAAGAACGTGCGCATCATCCGTGCTGCGGATATTGCGAAGCATGACCCGGACAACACGCTGCGCCAGCGCGACACCGATGCCTGCTGCGCCCTGCGCAAAACCGTGCCGCTGAACAACGCGCTCGCGGAATTCGACGGCTGGATCACCGGGCGCAAACGGTTCCAGTCCGGCACCCGCGCCGCGCTCGATTTTTTCGAGGTCGAGGCGGGCACAGGCCGCATCAAGGTCAACCCGCTGGCGCATTGGGCCCCCGAGGACGTGCGCAACTACATGGAAGAAAACCGCCTGCCCCGTCACCCGCTGGTGGCCAAGGGCTATCCCTCGATCGGCTGCGCGCCCTGCACCTCGCCGGTGAAGCCCGGTGAAGACCCGCGTGCCGGGCGCTGGCGCGATCAGGAAAAGGAAGAATGCGGCATCCATTTTGTGAATGGCAAGATGGTGCGAACAGGAGCGACATCATGAGCTTTATCGTCAAAGATACCGGATTCACGTCCGACGACTGGAAGGGCGGCTTTGCCACCGCCGAGGAACGCCCGAACGAGGCCCGCGGACTCGACCTGCCCTCGGATGCGGATGTGACGGAGCTGGGCCCCCTGCTGGATCAGGTCGAGATGATCCGCGTGGATTTCCCGAGCTTTGCCGACGGGCGCGGGTTCACCATCGCGCGGCGACTGCGCCTGATGGGCTTTACCGGGCGGCTGCGGGCCAAGGGCCACGTGATCGCCGATCAATACGCGATGGCGCGCCGGTCCGGTTTCGACGAGGTCGAGATCGACGATGCGCTGGCTGCACGCCAACCGGAAGATCAGTGGCTGGCACGCGCGAATTGGCAGCAACATGACTATCAGGCAAGGCTGCGCGGCTAAACGCCCCTTCCCTTCGCCACTTTCAACGCTTACTGGAAAAAGGAGCCGGTCCCCGGGGCCGGTGTTCGCCTATGACCGAAATGAGACCTGTGACCGATACCGTGACCGAAGCCACTCCCGTCAAGACGCCCACCCTGCCCGACGCCCAGACCGTGACTTCGGTCAAGCACTGGACCGACCGGCTCTTTTCGTTCCGCGTGACGCGCCCGGCCTCGCTGCGCTTTCGCTCGGGCGAATTCGTGATGATCGGGTTGATGGGCGATCCGGATCCCAAGTCCGGCAAGCAAAAGCCACTGCTGCGCGCCTATTCCATCGCCTCACCCGCCTGGGACGACGAACTTGAATTCTATTCGATCAAGGTACAGGACGGCCCGCTGACATCGAAACTTCAGCACATTCAGCCCGGCGACCAGATCATCCTGCGGCCGAAACCCGTGGGCACGCTGGTGCATGACGCACTGCTGCCCGGCGAGCGTCTGTGGTTCTTCGCCACCGGCACCGGTTTTGCGCCCTTCGCCTCGCTCCTGCGCGAGCCTGAAACCTATGAGAAATACGACCAGATCATCATGACCCATACCTGCCGCGACGTGGCAGAGCTCGACTATGGCCGTGAACTTGTCGAAAGCCTCAAGGACGATCCGCTGATCGGCGAGCTGGTTGGCGACAAGGTCAAGTACTACCCGACCACCACCCGCGAGCAGAGCCCCAAGATGGGCCGCATCACCAACCTGCTGCGCGATGGCACCGTGTTTACCGATCTAGGGATCGAACCCATCAACCCCGAAACCGACCGGGGCATGGTCTGTGGCAGTCTCGATTTCAACAAGGATATGAAAGACGTGCTCGAAGGTTTTGGCCTGCGCGAAGGCGCCAATTCCGATCCCAAGGAATACGTGGTCGAAAAGGCCTTTGTCGGGTAATTCCTGCGCTCATTTGTGAACGGCAAAAGGCGACCCCGGGGTCGCCTTTTTCATATGAACTTGAAGCAGGTAAAACCGTTCAGAAGGATCAGTCCCGGTATCCCGGTGCCAGTGTTCCGGTGAAAACCAGCGTAAAGAACAACAAGGTCGGCAGGGAGGTTTCCCGAAACAGCGGCAGCGTGTCAAAAGCACGCGCATCCGCGAGCAGCAGCAAGAGAAGCCCCCCCGATACAATCACGCCCACGATCGCGGCGACAAAGCTGAAATCCGAATTCCGGTGCCACGTCGCCATCCGAAAGCACAGCAGCAGAAAGCCAAGCGAGGTGCCAGTTGCCATCCGGTCATCAAGACCGACGTTCACGCCGAACAACTCTTCGAGCTTCACGCCATACAGCAAGGTCGCCAACAGGATATTTATCCCGGCAATGGCGGAAACCGCGCCAAGCAGGAACATGCCCAGCACCCGGCAGCTGGCGGTTTTTTCCGTAAGCAGGTAGGCCGCACCGCAAGCCATGATGAAACAGATACTCGTACTTGGGACCATCGCATACGCATCCGAGCGCATCCGCACCAGCCAGTCGATATCCATTCCCCATCCGACCAGAAGGACAAGAAAGGCCAGCGCCCCGACGACTCCAAGCGCCTTTTCTGAAACATCGCGGAAAAGACTTATCCGTAGCATCCTCGAACACCCGAACTCTTGAAATGAAATGCACCGAATCTTTTCCAGACTCCGGCACGTCATGTAAAATACCCGGAAACGCGGCAGGTTCAAAATAAAATGGAACCTAATCGCACCGAAATGCGTTAGGTGACGCTGATGAGCGAATTCTGGGAATGATGCGGGTTTAACCTGCAAGATTTGCATCTCCGCAGGCTTTTCACCGGATTTGCGACTTGAACCGGAACACGCCTAAGATTAGGTTTGCACTTCATTAATTACAACGATCAAAGGACCGATTCCATAGCCCGCAGACCTCATAACGCGCCCCCGACCAGAGAAACCGGCCCGCGCGTCAACGAAAAGATCCGTGCCAACGAAATCCGCCTGATCGGCGCTGATGGCGACAATGTAGGCGTCGTGACACCCGAACGTGCGATGCAGATGGCCGAAGAAGCCGGCCTCGACCTTGTCGAGATCTCGCCGAACGCGACCCCGCCCGTCTGCAAGATCATGGATTTCGGCAAATTCAAGTACGAGACCCAGAAACGCGAGGCCGAGGCCCGCAAGAAGCAGAAGATCATCGAGGTCAAAGAGGTCAAGTTCCGTCCCAACACCGATACGCATGACTACGAAGTCAAAATGCGCAACGTGTTCAAGTTCCTGGAAAACGGTGACAAGGTAAAGATCACCCTGCGTTTCCGGGGCCGCGAGATGGCGCACCAGAACCTTGGCCGCGAGCTGCTGGAACGCGTCGCCGAAGACACCAAGGAAATCGGCAAGGTGGAAAACTTCCCCAAGATGGAAGGCCGCCAGATGATCATGCTGATCGGCCCGATGCCCAACAAGGGCTGAAGCGGATACCAGTTCAAAAAAAGCCCCGTTTTCACGGGGCTTTTTTTATTGTCTCGGGACACCGGGGCGCAACGCCCCGCCCCTCTCAGGCAGCAGCCGTCACCGCGCGCTTGGTCATCACACCGATCAGATGGGCCCGGTATTCGGACGAGCCGTGAATGTCCGAAATCATCCCCTCTGCCGACGCGCTCAAGCCCTCCAGCGCCGATGCCGAGAAATCGCCCGACAGCGCCTCTTCCGCCTCCGTCCAGCGAAAGACGCCTTCATTGGAGGCCCCCGTCACAGCAACCCGCACGCCGCCCGCGTATTTCGCGACAAACACCCCGACCAGCGGGAAACGCGACGCGGGCTGCTCGAACTTCTGATAATTTGACTTCTCCGGGATCGGGAGCTTCACCGCCGTGATGATCTCGCCCTCTTCCAGTGCCGTGGTGAACATGCCCTGGAAGTAGTCATCCGCCGCGATCTCGCGCCGGTCGGTCACCACCGTCCCGCCAGACGCCAGCAATGCCGCCGGGTAACAGGCCGAAGGGTCATTATTGGCAAGGCTTCCGCCCATGGTGCCGCGATTGCGCACCGCCGGGTCACCGATCTTCGACGCAAGCCCGGCCAAGCCCGGGTAATCGGCCGATGCCTCGCGTGCCACCGTACCATGGGTAGTGCCGCCGCCGATGACCAGCTGATCGCCGTCCTTCTTCACGCCCTTGATCTCGTCGATTGCCGTCAGGCTCACCAGCTTCGACGGCATCGCAAGGCGCTGCTTCATCGTCGGCAGCAGTGTCTGACCGCCACCCAGCGCCTGCGCATCCTCTTCGGACAGCGCCTTGACAGCATCCGCGACCGTCGTGGGCTGCTCAAACTCGAAATTATACATCCGTTCGCTCCTTGAAAAACCGGGATCTTTCCCGTTTTCCTCTTGCTCCAAATACTCCGGGGGTCCGGGGGCTGGCCCCCGGCTCCGCCGCTTTCCCTCAGCCCGACGCCCCGCCGAGCGAACGCCCCTCTGCCGTTCCGTGCCCCGTAGCGGACGCGCGGTTCATCGCGGCCCAGACCCGGGCGGGTGACATGGGCATGTCGATATGAGGCACATCCTTACCGCCCGAGTTCAGCGCGTCAATCACCGCGTTGACGACTGACGGGGGTGATCCGATAGCCCCGGCCTCGCCGCAGCCTTTTACCCCCAGCGGGTTATGGGTACAGGGCGTGGCGCAGGAATGATCCACCTCGAAATTCGGCAGATCCGAGGCGCGCGGCATGGCGTAATCCATATAGCTTGCCGAGAGCAACTGCCCGTTCTCGTCATAAACACAGTTCTCGAGCAGCGCCTGCCCGATTCCCTGAGCAAGGCCACCATGGACCTGTCCCGACACGATCATCGGGTTGACCACATTGCCGAAATCATCCGCCGCCATCATCCGCTCGATGGTCACCTTGCCGGTGTCCGGATCGACCTCGACCTCGCAGGCATAGGCGCCCGAAGGGTAGGTAAAGTTGCTCGGATCGTAAAAGGCGGTTTCCTCCAGCCCCGGCTCGAGATCTTCGAGCGGGTAGTTATGCGGCACATAGGCCGCGAGGCATACATCGCCCCAGGCCACGGATTTATCCGTGCCGGCAACGCTGAACGCCCCGTCTTTCAGCTCGATATCCGCGTCCGAGGCTTCCATCAGGTGGGCCGCGATCTTCTTGGCCTTGTTGATGACCTTTTCTGCGGCGCGCACCATGGCCGACCCGCCAACGGCGAGCGAGCGCGAGCCATAGGTGCCCATACCCATCGGCGTATTGGCCGTATCGCCATGCACGATCTCGATCATGCTTTCATCGATGCCGATCATCTCGGCGATCACCTGCGGAAAGGCCGTCTCATGCCCCTGCCCGTGGCTGTGCGAGCCTGTCATCACCACAAGCCCGCCGGTCGCGTTGACCCGCACCGTGGCTGATTCATAAAGCCCCGCCCGCGCGCCAAGCTGCCCGACAAGGTTCGACGGCGCGATGCCGCAGGCCTCGATATAGCAGTTGATGCCCAGACCGCGCAGCTTGCCCTTGGCCTCACTTTGCCTGCGCCGCTCGGCAAAACCCGCGATGTCGGCCATCTCTTCCAGCTTGTCCATCGTCGCGCCGTAATCGCCAGTGTCATAGGTCACCGCGACAGGCGTGTCATAAGGGAACTCGGTGATGAAATTCTGGCGGCGCAGCGCGATGGGATCGACCCCAAGCTCGCGCGCCGCCTTGTCGATCACCCGTTCCAGCTGATAAGTCGCCTCGGGCCGCCCGGCACCGCGATAGGCATCCACAGGCACGGTGTTGGTGAACACGGCTTTGACGTTCACATAGATGTTCGGCGTCTTGTAATTCCCCGCCATCAACACCCCGTGCAGCCACGTGGGCACGCTGGGCGCAAAAGTCGACAGATACGCGCCCATATTGGCGTGGGTCTCGGTCCGGACGGCGGTAAAGTTGTTATCCGCATCCAGCGCCAGCTCGATCTTCGTCACGTGATCGCGCCCATGGGCATCCGAGATAAACGCCTCGGACCGCGAACTGGTCCATTTTACCGGGCGGTTGATCGCCTTGGCGGCAAAGGTACAGAACGCCTCTTCGGCATAGTGAAAGATCTTGGTGCCGAAACCGCCGCCCACATCGGGCGCCACAACACGAAGCTTGTGCTCGGGGATCCCCAGCACAAAGGCGCCCATAAGCAGGCGGATCACATGCGGGTTCTGCGAGGTGGTATACAGCGTCGAATTGCCGGTGCCGCGCTCGAAATCACCCACGGCGACGCGCGGCTCCATCGGGTTGGCCACAAGCCGGTTGTTGACCAGTTCAAGCGTGGTCACATGGGCTGCGTTCTGGATGGCTTCCTCCACCGCGCCCTTGTTTTCCTCGACGAAACCCCAGTCATAGCAAAGGTTCGAGGTCAGGTCGTCATGCACCTTGGTGGCACCTTCCTTCAGCGCCTCTTTCATGTTGATGACGGCGGGCAGCTCCTCAAGATCGACCTCGATCGCCTCAACCGCATCGCGGGCCTGCTCGGCGGTATCGGCCACCACGGCGGCAATCGGATCGCCCACATGGCGCACCTTGCCCTGTGCCAGTACCGGATGCGGCGGCTCCTGCATGACCTCGCCGTGGCGGTCGGTCACCTGCCAGCCGCATGGCAACCCGCCGATGCCTTCGAAATCCTTGCCGGTAAAGATCCGCACCACGCCGGGCATTGCCTCGGCGGCGTTGGTATCAATGCCGTTGATCTTTCCGTGCGCCACGTCCGAACGCAGGAAATGCACATAGGCCTGTCCGCGAATATTGATGTCGTCGGTATAGTTCCCGGCTCCGGTCAAAAACCGCACGTCTTCGCGCCGCTTGCTGCTGGCGCCGATGCCGCTGTCCTTTGGCATGGGTAAACTCCTCCCTGGGTGGTGCACGTCTCCGGTGCACCGATGATTGCTGCCCCGCCTTCCCTTTCACCTCTTGTCAGGTGTCCTCCAAAGGGATCGGCAGGCCTGTTGGCGGTCAGCCCGTCCGGGCAAGACTGCGATGTTATTCAGCGGCGATGGCGCCGACATCCTGACCGGAAGCCGCGAGGACCGCCTTGACGATGTTATGGTATCCGGTGCAGCGACAGATATTGCCCTGCAGGTAATTGCGGATCTCGGACTCGCTTGGCTTGGGGTTCTCCTTGAGCAGCGCCGCCGCGCTCATCACCATGCCCGGCGTGCAGAAGCCGCATTGCAGCCCGTGATGATCCTGAAACGCCTGCTGGATCACGTTGAGCGAGCCGTCCGCATTGGCCTGACCTTCGATGGTGGCCACATCGGCCCCTTCCGCTTCGAGCGCGAGCATGGTGCAGGATTTCACCGCGTCGCCATTCACATGCACAAGACAGGCACCGCATTGCGAGGTGTCGCAGCCCACATGCGTTCCGGTCAGACCGGCCTGTTCGCGCAGGAAGCTGACCAGCAGAGTGCGGCCCTCGACCTCGCCGGAAACGGATTTTCCGTTCACCGTCATTTTCACAGATGTCATTCAGATCCTCCCTCGGGATTAAGTGCTTATCAATTAGTTAAACACGAGGCCAAAGGATTGAGAACCGAAATTTTCTGCGCCTTTGGTCTAATGGCCGTTCGCGGTCGATGCTGACCGTTCCGGCATCACCCTTGGGTCTTGCCCGACCTCGGCTGCGGGCGGGTCGGGATTTCCTTAAGTAGGCCGCCCACCCCCATCTCCGCGATTCCGGCGCTGGTGACCTCCAGCCCGCAGAGCGTTCTTTCGATGACCCAGTCAATGCCGCTCAGCGCCGGCGAGCGTGCGCTGCCCGGCAGGCCGATCACCGGACGCTTGCGCCTGTCGGCCCCAAGATGGCCGAGAAACAACAGGTTGCCGGGATCAACGGGCATGCCGAAGCGGATCATCGTGCCACCGGCGGCGCGCAGCGCCTCGGGCGCGATGTCATGCGGATCGGAGGTGGCCGAGCCGGTGAGGATCAGAACAAGGTCTTCGGTGGTCTCGGCAATGGCCGCCGCGAGGGCCTCGGTTGCATGGGGCACGGTGCGGCGCAGTGACAGGGTCACGCCCATCCGCTCCATCCTCGCGTGCATCATCCGCCAGCCCTTGTCGCCTGCATCGCGCGAGACCAGCGTTTCAATCAGCACGGCCGTTTTCAGGGCCACCGGCGCAATGTGCACCGCGCCGAGCGCCTCGGCGCAGGCAGCTTGTAGATGGCTTTCAGGAACGGCGTATGAAATGATCTTGACCGTCGCCACCATGCCGCCCGCGTCCATGCGTTGCCAGCGCGGGACCGTGGCAAGCGTGATCATCGGCTGCACCGCGTTGACCGCATTCACCCGCGCCGCGTCGATCACTGCCACGCCGGGGTGGTTGGCAAGCAGGTTGACCCGCCCGGTGAAAGGTTCGCTCAGATGCACCCCGGCGCCTGCCGGGTCGGGCACCAGCGCGTGGGCCAAACGGAGGGCCGAGGCATCCTCGCCGATATCGCCGGGTTCAAGCTGCGCGACAGTGATTTCGTACCAGCCCTCGGCCAGCAGCGCCGCCAAATCCTGCTTAGCTAGCAGCTTGCCTTTGCGCAGCCGCCCGCCGGCCAGTTGCACAGAATGCGCAAGGACGTGACCCTGCGCCTTTTCGGTGGGGATCACACCGAATTTCATCCCTTGCGCAGCACCTGTGTCATCTGAGCCAGCACCGCAACCGCGATTTCCGACGGGCCAGCCGCCCCGATATCAAGCCCGATGGGGCCGTGTATGCGGGCGATGTCCTCATCCGTCATCCCCTCGGCCTTCATCCGTTCTACCCGCTTGGCATGTGTGCGGGTCGAACCGAGCGCGCCGATGTAGAACACATCCGAACGCAGCGCGGCGATCAATGCCGGGTCGTCGAGCTTGGGGTCATGGGTCAGCAAAACAAGCGCGGTGCGGGCGTCGAGCCCCAGTTCGGCCACCGCTTCGTCCGGCCAGTCGTGGCGCAGGGTCACACCCGGAAAGCGCGCTTCGGAGGCGAAGGTTTCACGCGGGTCGATCACCGCCGGGTCATAGCCCGCGATCTGCGCCATCGGCACCAGCGCCTGCGCGATATGCACAGCCCCGACCACGATCAGCCTTAGTGGCGGGTTGTGAACGTCGACGAAAGTCTCTCCGTCTTCCTCGAAACCGGACCGGTCCATGCGCAGCCGGTTCGCATAGCCGTCGCGGACGATACGGCGCGCGCCACTATTGATGTTCACCTCGTAGACAAGACTTTCCCGCCCCGACCGCGCCTCGACCAGTTCGGCCAAAATCGCCTCGGGCAACGCCGCGCCGACGGGTTCGACCAGCACGCGGATCGTGCCGCCACAGGCAAGCCCGACGGCAAAGGCATCGTCATCGCTCACCCCGAATTCTAGCAACCGATGCCTGCCGTCCTCGATCGCCTCGAGCGCCTCGACGATCACCGCGCCTTCGACACAGCCGCCCGAGACCGAACCTTCGATCTGCCCGCCGCCGCCGACCACAAGCTGTGCGCCAACGCGGCGCGGGGCGCTGCCCCATGTCTCGACCACCGTCGCCAGCGCCGCGCCGGTGCCGTCGCGAAACCAGTTGAGGGCGGTTTCCGGGATATTGTCGAAACGATCCATCGGTGTCTCCTTCTGGGCCGGTGATATCCGTACACCACCTGTACACCCCCTGTGCAGCACGCGTCGGACAAATCCGATATGGGTGCGCAGGAACTAGAAAGCAAAATGGCCGACCGCTGGCAACAGCGATCGGCCTGATCCCGCGCTAAGGCGCGAATGCTTAGTTCAGCAGCGGGGTGATCCGACGCACCGCAACCCGGCGGTTGGCGCTTTCAGCGGTTGCCGTCGGCACCTTGAGGTCGGATTCACCATAGCCCTGCACCACGAGGTTTTCCGGCGGCACGTCGAAATACTCGGTGAGTGCCAGCGCGACGGTTTCCGCGCGACGGTCGGACAGCGCAAGGTTCAGCCCGGCAGTGCCGACCGCGTCGGTATGGCCTTCGATCAGGAAGACGTCAGCAGGGTTCTTCTGGATCGCATCACGCATGGCCGCGCCCAGCGCGGCAAGGTCCTGCGCCTGATCCGGACGTATCACCGACGAGCCGGTTTCAAAGTTCACGTTATCGACTTCGATCTCGGGCACCAGACGACGCACCGCATCAATGTTCCGGATCTGCGACAGTGAGAAGCGGCGTTCGATCTGGTCGCTTTGTGTGGCCTGCATCGCAAGTTGCAGGTCGTTGCGGCTTACGTTGTTGTTGTAATAGACGGAATCGCCGCGATAGGTCGGCAGTTCACTGACCTGAACCGACTCCACTTGGCGGGTGTCATCGAAGAGCGTGACTTCGCGCCCATCGGGCAGGATACGCGTGCGGCGCAGCACACGCCCGTCGGCGGCGCGGATCGTCACGACCTGGCTGCCATCGGCATTGGTCACGTAGTTACGGGTCGACCCATCATTGAAGGTCTCGGTGCGCAATTCGCTGCCCGGACGCTGCAAGAGAATGTCATCGTCCTTGATGACGCGCAGACCGTTGTCGCCTTGAACAACAGCGCGGTCACCAGAATTGGTTACGACCTTGTCGTTGTTCTTGAGCAGCTGGCTGATTGCCAGCGCGCCGGCGCCGAGGATGGCAATCTTGCCAAGGTCCGAGATGCCGTCATCGTCGTCTTCGACGACCTGATTGGCCGTGGTGTTGAATTCCTGGCTCGAGCTACGCACGTCGCCTTTTTCGATCCGGCGCGTGGTCACGTCGCCTTCGCCTTCGCTGCTGGCGGCTGCGGTTTCGGTCTGGATTTCGGCGGCAGCATCGGCCTGTGCCTGACTATCCATTTCCGGGGCCGCGTCCTGGTCGGCGGCGCGTTCGGCCTGACGCTCGGCTTTTCGCTCCGCTTTGCGTTCGGCCTTGCGCTCTGCCTTGCGTTCCTCGGCGGTCATCTCTGTGGTCGCTTCGGTCGTGTCGGCATTCTGCTGATTTGCATCTGCGGCCTGCTGTTGCTCGGTCTCTACAGCCTGCTCCGTTTCAGCATTTGCTTCCTGTGCGGCAATGGCGTCAGCAGCGGCCTTTTCAGCCTCGGCTTCGCGTTCCGCCTGACGTTCAGCTTTCCGCTCTGCCTTGCGTTCCGCTTTTCGCTCGGCCTTTTCGGCAGCCTTCTGGGCTTCGGCCTGATTTTCAAGACGCTCTTGCTGTTCGGCCTTTTCCAACTGGGGATCGGCGTCGCCCTGCGCGTAGACCGCGTGCGGCATGGCAAGAGATCCGGCGATCAGCAGCGCCGTCGTGGATTTCAAAACCTGTTTCATCATACTCGTCCTTGTACAAACTAAACTTTCGACGTGTCGGTAAACGCGACGGACGGCGTTGGGTTGCATCACAATCAAGTAAATGCCCGCTTTCAGCGTGCGATTAGGAGTCGAGAAGATCCATAAGACGCTGTTTTTCCCCGTGATCTTCGCTGCGAGATATCTGGGCGGCCAGTTCTTCGAGCGATGCGATGGAATGGCCCGCGCGAAAACTGTCCACATGGGGCAGCATCGCCGCAATGCCGCGGGCCTTGGGCGCGAAGCCATCCCAGCGCAACAGCGGATTGAGCCAGATCAGCCGCCGCGCCGACAGGTGCAACCGATCGGTTTCGCGGGCCAGCGCCTCGGGGTCGCCCCGGTCGAGCCCGTCGGTGATCAGCAGCACCACGGCGCCCTGCCCCATCACCCGACGCGACCAGTCGCGGTTGAATTCATGCAGGCAAGCGCCGATGCGGGTGCCGCCCTCCCAGTCCTGCGCATCGGCTCCGGCGGATTTCAGCGCCGCGTCCACATCGCGGGTGTTGAGGTGACGGGTGATGTTGGTGAGCCTTGTGCCAAAGGTGAAGGCGTGCACCCGCGACCAGCCCGCCCCGCGATTATTGGCGACCGCATGCAGGAAATGCAGGATCAGCCGGGAATACTGGCTCATCGAGCCCGAGATATCGCAGAGCGCGACGAGGTTGGGCCAGCGCGGTCGCGGTTCGCGCCGCGCGAGCGTGCGGAATTCGCCGCCCTGCCGCAGGGAAATGCGCAAGGTGCCACGCCAGTCGATCCGGGGGCCGAGCGGCGCGGCCTGCAAACGGCGCGACAGGATCGGTTTGACCGGAAGGGTCAACCGGGCAAGCATCCGCTTGGCCTCGGCGATTTCCTCGGTGCTCATCTGTTCGAAGTCGAGGCTGCGCAGGCGTTCCTCGCCGGACATGGTCTGGCTCGCGTCGATCTCGATCAGGATCTCGTCTTCGGCGGCTTCGTCGCTGTCGGGCGGTTCCGGCCCCTGCCCGTCGAGCAGCGCCTCGGCTGCGCGTTTTTCTGCGGCGTCGGCGGTGCGTTCCTCCTGCACACCCCGGATCGCAGGCAGCATCATCGCCATCATGTGTTCGAGATAGCGCGGATCGCGCCAGTAGAGCCGGAACACCTGCGCAAAGACGAGACGATGTTCCGGGCGCGACACGAAACAGGCGTGCAGCACCCAGTAGAAGTCGGCCTTTTCGGTAAAGCCCGCCGCCTCGACCGCGCGGATCGCGTCGATCACCCGACCTGGCCCCACCGGCAGCCCCGCCTTTCGCAGCGCACGGGCGAAATGGAGGATATTTTGCGCCAGCTTCGGGTGTTCGGGGAGATCGAGGGGGATGTATTCGGTCATGCCGGACGGGACCAGGGGGGCTCTGCCCCCCCGCGCTTTGCGCGGTCCCCCGGGATATTTTTGACCCAAAGAAGCATCAGGCGGGGGCGAGCGAGGCGCGGGCCTGATCGAGGATACGTTTGGCCTCGGAGCCCTGCAATTTGCGGATGTCGTCCTGATATTTGAGGATCGCGCCCAGCGTGTCCGAGATCAGTTCGGGGCTGAGATTGATCACGTCGAGGGCGAGCAGGCATTTCGCCCAGTCGATCGTTTCCGCGACGCCGGGTTTCTTGAAGAGGTCCTCGGTCCGCAATTCCTGCACGAATGCGATGATCTCGCGGCTGAGGTTTTCGGCGGCTTCGGGGGCGCGGGCCTTGAGGATGTCCAGTTCGCGGTCGAAATCCGGGTAGTCGACCCAGTGATAGAGGCAGCGGCGTTTCAGCGCGTCATGGACTTCACGGGTACGGTTGGAGGTGAGGATGACGATGGGCGGTTCGGGGGCTTTGATTGTGCCGATTTCCGGGATGGTGACCTGGAAATCCGAGAGAGCTTCGAGCAGGAAGGCCTCAAACGGTTCATCGGTGCGGTCGAGTTCGTCGATGAGCAGGATCGGGGCGCCGCGCGGATCGGGGCGCATGGCGTCGAGCAGCGGACGTTCGGTGAGGAATTCATCGCTGAAGAGTTCCGCCTGAAGCGCCTTGCGGTCGGCGGTGCCGCTGGCCTCGGCGGTGCGGATCGCCACCATCTGGGCGGGGAAGTTCCATTCATAGACCGCGCTTGCGGCATCGAGACCTTCGTAGCATTGCAGCCGGATCAGGCGACGATCGAGGCCGGCGGCGAGCGCCTTGGCGATCTCGGTCTTGCCCACGCCTGCCTCGCCTTCGAGAAAGAGCGGGCGGCCCAGTTTCAGCGACAGGAACACGACCGTCGCGAGGGCGCGACCGCAGATGTAATCCTGTCCGGCCAGCATGGTCTGAACAGCGTCGATGGAGTCTGGAAATTTCATGTTGCCTCCCCGTGATCGGGTCAGGAGGCCATGAACCAAGGCAGAGGTCAACAGCGGCGATATGTGCCGGGCCGGCAATGGGGCCCGCGTTATTGACGCAAGGGACGGCAAATGTCATGAATCGGCAAGAAAATTGCGCCAAGCGCAGCCATGTGGACACCACGGGCAACAGGGGCAGAATGAACAGCGGCGAGGCCAGAGGCGATCTTACGATCACCGCCATCACCTGTGTCAAGGACGAGGGGCCGTTCCTTCTGGAGTGGATCGCCTATCACCGGCTGATCGGCGTCACCGACTTTCTGATCTATTCAAACGATTGCAGCGACGGCACCGTCGAGTTGCTCGATGCGCTGGCGGCGAAGGGCGGGCTGACCCATCTCCCGAATCCGGCCAAAGGGCGAAATTACCAGATGGAGGCGTTGAAACATGCCAAGGATTCCGGGCGTGTCGCGGGGTCGGACTGGGTGTGGATCGCCGATGTGGACGAGTTCCTGAACATCCATGTGGGCGATCACACGATCCCGGCGCTGATCGCGGCCTGTGGTGAGGCGCAGGCGATTTCGTTGAATTTCCAGTTCTTTGCCAATGACGGGGTCGAGGCATTCGAGGACAAGCCCGTGATCGCACAGTTCAGTCGGTCGCATAACCCGGATATCTGGTGCGGCGAGATGGCGATCGAGGTCAAAACGCTGGTTCGCAAGGATTTTCCGCTCAAGTATTACGGGGCGCACCGGCCTTTCGCGCGCGGCGATGCGCGCCCTACTTGGGTGGATGGTTCGGGGCGTGCGGTGCCGCACCGGTTTCTCGTGGCGGCGAACCCGCGACGGATCCGGCGCTTTCCGGCGCGCGAGGCGCGGGCGTTTGCGACACTGAACCACTACGCGCTGCGCAGTCTCGACAGCTATGTCGTGAAGAACGACCGGGGCGATGTGAATCGCGAGAACCGTGCTTTCGACGACCGCTA
The DNA here is from genome assembly GCF_019966545.1 of Heliomarina baculiformis. Lineage (GTDB taxonomy): Bacteria > Pseudomonadota > Alphaproteobacteria > Rhodobacterales > Rhodobacteraceae > Heliomarina > Heliomarina baculiformis. Next base: position 237,580 of record NZ_JAIMIC010000001.1, read on the forward strand.
CTGGCGCGAACGCAACGATCCGGCCTGGCGCGACGACAGCATCCGGCGGATGCTGCCCCGGCTCGAGACGATGCTGGCCGAGGTGAAAAGCGACCCCGAGATCGGGGCGCTGCATGCGCAGACGGTGTCGCGGCATCGGGCGCGATGTGCGGACCTGATGACGCAGCCGGGCTATCAGAAGATGCGGGCGCAATTGCTGGGCGCGCCGATGCTGCCGCCGCAGGAAGAAGAGCTGCTGCGCGATCTGGGGATCGTCGCGTGAGTGGCGCGACCGACCGGGGCGCTGGTTGATGCGTATCCTACTGCTGATCGGGCCGGAGGAACGGGTGCTCGTGCCGCTTGAGGCGGTGCTCGGCCAATCTCGCGACGTTCTGCGTGAAAGTGGGGTCTGGTATCCCGAGCCGGAGGATCAGGGAAAGATCCTTATGGCTCTGGTGAAGGGCACAGCGCCCCGTATTCTTAATAGAGAGAAGGCGCCGGATCTGCTGGTGCTGAGCGCGGCGCGGCTTGGTTCGGCACTGCATACCCCTGACCAATTGCGGCATCTGCGCGAAGGACTGGAGCAGCTCGGGAGCGAGCTGCGGATTGTTTCCCACCTTGACAACCAGTCCCGGGCGTTGGCGGGGCTTTACGAGGCACAGGTGATGGCCGGGCGAGTGGCACCGCTGACACGAGAAATCGGCCTGTGCGCGCAGCCGGACTGGTGGCAAGCCTGCCTTACGGGTTCCGGTGACAGCGCAAGAGAGCGGGCCGAAGCCCTGCCCTTTTGGCTGGATTACCGCGCCTTGTTTGCGTTTTGGGAGACGGGGTTTGGCAAAGGTGCCGTTGAAATACGGCCCCGCCCCAGTGATGCGGCGCAAGAGATCGAGGATTTGATCGGTATCTCGCTGGACCCCGCGGTGGGACAGCCTGCCGCAGCTTCTGCGGCATCTCTGGCACGGGCGCGGCAATTGAACGGGCTTCTCTGGCAGGTCGTGGCGCGACGGGGCAAACCGATACCTGCCGACGTCTGGCGCGGGATGCTGGAAGAGATCGCCGTAGATGGCCCGCTTATTGATCCGGGCAGCCTGTTCCCGGTGGCCGAACGCTTTGCGGTGGATAACGCGTCTCTGGTGGCGGAGCATCCGCAGCTGACTGAGGCGCTTTCGCCCCCGGAAGCGGCCCCCGAATGGCAGGAGGCCGATCCGGGCTACGGGTTTCGCGCCTCGCAATATCTACTGGCATTCATGTGGCGCATCGACCGGGCCATGCGCGCGCCGCGCCGGGCCGAACCGGCCCCCGCGCAACCGGTGGCTCCGAACCCGATCCTGCCGCCGATCGCGCGCGAGAAATTCGCGAGCCTCGCCAAGTCGCCCTTTCGCCCGCATAACCGCATCGGTTCGGTGGACGAGGAAATCACCGCCCTGCCCTACGACATGCCGCCTCCCCGCGATCTTCCCGCCGGGTCCACGGGCCGGGTCATCGTCGGCTGCATGAAGAACGAGGCCCCCTATATCCTTGAATGGATCGCTTATCACCGGGCCATCGGGGTGGATAACTTCCTGATCTATACCAATGGCTGCGAGGACGGGACCGACAAGATCCTTGGCCGGTTGCAGGAGATGGAGGTCGTGCAGCACCGTCGGAACGATGACTGGAAGGGGAAATCGCCGCAGCAATATGCGCTCAACCGGTCGCTGAAAGAGCCGCTGATCGAAAAGGCGGAATGGATCATCCATATCGACGTGGATGAGTTCATCAATCTGCGCTGCGGCAACGGCACGCTGGACGATTTCTTTGCGCTGGTGCCGGGGGCGACGAATGTCGCGATGACATGGCGACTGTTCGGCCATAACGGGGTGACGGTCTTTGACGACCGGTTCGTCATCGAACAGTTCGACCGGGCGTCGCCGAAATACTGCCCCAAGCCGCATACGGTCTGGGGCTTCAAGACGATGTTTCGCAATATCGGGGCTTATGGAAAGATCTCGTGCCATCGCCCGAACAAGTTGGACGAGACGTTTCGTGACCGGGTGCGTTGGGTCAATGGCTCGGGTCAAGACATGACGGATGAGGCGCGCGACCGGGGCTGGCGCAATTCGCGCGCCTCCGTCGGCTATGACCTGATCCAGCTGAACCATTATGCGCTGCGCAGCGCGGACAGTTTCCTGATCAAGCGCCAGCGTGGCCGCGCGCTGCATGTCGACCGTTCGATCGGGCTCAACTACTGGATCCGCATGGACTGGTGCGATCACCGCGACGTCACGATCCAGCGCAACCTGCCGCGCCTGCGTGCCGAATACGACCGCCTGCTGGCCGACGACCGCTTGCGGCAGGCCCACGAGGACGGGGTGGCCTGGCATCGCGCCAAGGCGCTGGCCCTGCGACAGGAACCGGAATTTCGCGAGCTCTTCGAACAGGCGGTAAAGATCCGGTTGACGGAAACGGAACGCGCGGCCTATGCGCTCGCTTTGGACATGGAAAGCTGATGGCGGCGCCGGGGGAGAGCCACGCCTTGAAGATACTTGCTGTTCTGACGATCCGGAACGAGGCCGCCTTTCTTGTGGAATGGCTGGCCCATCACCGGGCGGCGGGCGTGACGGATTTCCTCGTCTTCTCGAACAATTGTCAGGACGGCAGCGATGACATGCTTGCCCTGATGGACGAGGCGGGCTGGCTGACCCATGTGCGCAACGACGGCCCCTATGACAAGCGCGGCGTGCAATTCACCGCGCTCAAGATGGCCGAAAACCTCGATATCGTGGCTGAAGCCGACTGGATCGTGACCCTCGATATCGACGAGTTCGTGAATGTGCATGTAGGCGATCACACCCTGCCCGCCCTGATCGACGCCCTGCCCGAGGCGACGGCGATCACCCTGACATGGCGGCTTTTCGGCAATGGCGGTATCTCTGGCTACACGGATGCGCCGGTGACCGAGACCTTCAGGCATTGCGCGCCCGAGATCATGCATTGGCCGTGGCGCTCGGCCATGTTCAAGACGCTTTACCGCAACAACGGGATCTACGGGAAACTGGGCGTGCACAGGCCACGCAGCCCGGACGAGACCCGGATGCACGAGGCGCGCTGGTTCGACGCGCATGGCCGGGAGTTGCCGCGCCATTTCAAGACGCGCCGCCTTTTCTCGAACTACGGGCAGCCCATGTACAAGCTGGCGCAGCTCAACCACTACCCGCTCGGCTCGATGGAGGGCTTTGTGCTCAAGGCCGACCGGGGCCGCGCGGTTCACGCCGAGGATCCGCTTGGGGCCGATTACTGGGTCGACCGGAATTTCAACACCGACACAGACGACAGCATTCTCGCCCTGAAAGCTCCCGCCGAGGCGCTTCGCACAGAGCTGTTCGAGATCCCGGGCCTGCGCGATCTGCACGAGGCGGCGGTGCAATGGCGGCATGACCGGTTCCGCATCCTGATGGAACGGGAACCGATGCGCGCGCTCTTTGCGCGGCTGCTGATGACACCGCCGTCGCAGCCCCTGACTCCGCATACCGCGCGCATGCTTTCGCGCTTTGCAAAACGCGGCAGAAACCGCGCAAATAGCGCGGATGGAAACAAAGCTGGCGGCGATGACTGATTGTAACGCCACAGACGGGTAATTTTCAGCATTTTCTGGCCATAACCCCAGGGCCCGGCTAACAAAACCGGGCCGCTGGGAACCATTAAATGCAAGATAATACCAACAATTTCGACACGCCGATGACCGGGCTGGATGCCCGCACCTGGAGGGTGCGGCTGGCCGAGCTGGCCGAGGAATTCGGCAGTTACCGCCCGCTGGGAGAGCGCCATTTCGCGACCCTGATCGGCAACCGCAGGACTTTGCTTGTGACCTTTGAAACGGTGCAGGGAATCCGGTCGCTTTCGCCCAACGCCCAGCCTTTTGGTTTCGACATGGTCCGCGCCCGGGGCTGGTCACATCTGGGGCTGATTTCAAGCGGCGACACATGGTTCCGCGACCCCGAGGTCTATGCCTATTTCGACGAGCTGATCGATGACGGGTTTTTCGAGCAATTCGATCGCGTGCTATTTTACGGCGCTGGTCCCTGCGGCTATGCCGCGGCGGCGTTTTCCGTGGCCGCACCGGGATCGCGCGTTGTTGTCGTTCAGCCGCAGGCGACGCTGGATGCGCGGATGACCGAATGGGACCCGCGCTTTGTCGAGATGCGGCGCACCTCTTTCACTGACCGCTATGGCTATGCGCCGGATATGCTCGACGCGGCGCATGAGGCTTTCGTGATCTACGATCCGCGTCAGGAGCTGGACGCAATGCATGCCTCGCTGTTTCAGCGCCCGAATGTCACGCGGCTGCGGATGCCGCATGTGGGCGCGGCGCTTCAGACGCAGATGATCGAGATGGAAATGCTTTACCCCGTGCTGTCGCTTGCCGGAATCGGCAAGCTGACACCGCGCGGATTCGCCCGGCTGTTCAGAACCCGGCGGCAGAACGCGACCTACCTGCGCAACCTGATGGGGCATCTCGATGCCGAGGACCGGCCCTATCTCAACATGCTGCTCTGCCGGAACGTGACTTCGCGGATGAACGCGCCAAAATTCCGCCGCCGTCTGGACCAGCTTGAAAAAGCCGCCGAGGAAGGCGAATTTCGCGCCCCGCCCAACGGCCTCTAGCGCCAAGCCAACTGGCGCAGCCCTTCGGGCTGTGCTAGCAGCCCGTGCATGAGCGATACCCTGACCCTGCGCCGTCCCGACGACTGGCACCTGCACCTGCGCGACGGCGACATGCTGCGCGCGGTTCTTCCCGAAACTGCCCGTCATTTCGCGCGTGCGATCATCATGCCGAACCTTGTGCCGCCGGTTGTCACCGGTGCCCAGGCAGGCGCCTATCGCGACCGCATCCTTGCCGCCCTGCCCGAGGGCATGGCGTTCGAGCCGCTAATGACGCTTTACCTCACCGAGGACACCGACCCCGAGGACGTGGCCGCGGCCCATGCCAGCGGTCTGGTCAAAGCGGTCAAGCTCTACCCCGCAGGGGCCACGACCAATTCCGCCAGCGGCGTGAGCCATTTCGACCGGGTGCGCCCGGTGCTGGAAAAGATGGCTGAGATCGGCCTGCCGCTTTGTGTTCATGGCGAGGTCACGGCATCGGATGTCGATATCTTCGACCGCGAGGCGGTGTTCATCGACCGCGTGCTCGACCCGATCCGCCGCGCGACGCCGGGCCTGCGCGTCGTTATGGAACATATCACCACCTCGGACGCGGTGGAGTATGCCCGCGCACAGGGCGACGATCTGGGCGCGACGATCACCACGCATCACCTTGTGATCAACCGCAACCATATCCTCGCCGGGGGGATCAAGCCGCATTATTATTGCCTGCCCGTCGCCAAGCGCGAAAGCCACCGGCTGGCGCTGCGCGCCGCCGCCACCAGCGGCGAGAAACGGTTCTTTCTTGGCACCGACAGCGCGCCGCACACCGATGCGAACAAGCTGCTGCCCTGCGGCTGCGCCGGTTGTTTCACCGCGACGAACACCATGTCTATCCTTGCCCATGTCTTCGAGGAAGAAAGCGCACTCGACCGGCTTGAAGGGTTCACCTCGCTGAACGGTCCGGGCTTTTACGGCCTGCCCGTGAACGAGGAGAGTTTAACACTTCGGAAAGGCGAATCGGTCACCTATCCTGCACAGATCGACACGAATGATGGGCCTGTCACGGTATTTGATCCGGGTTTTCCGCTTGCGTGGCGCGTCGAACCAGACTGACGTGTGCAGCGGATTATTTCCGGGCTAGAAATTGTCCTCCTGAACCGAAGGAATAGTTGCTGGCTGCGCTGTGCAAACACGTAACAATCCGCGATTTTTGGTCTTGCAAGTATTAATTTGCTGTCGTTCTCGATTATACCTGCCGCAGGGACATTCCGGGAGACAGATTTAGACATGACCACATATTCGCTTAGCAACGGCTTTCAGGTCGATTGGCGCGACACCAACGACCACAGCGACACCGTCAATACCAACTATCGCGCGAGCGGTTCGTTTACAGTCGTCGTAGGTGACGGAGGCGGTTTCACATACGTGAACGAAGCCCAGCAATCCGATGGGGACATCTGGGCCGAGGTTACGGTTACCGACACCTACAGCTTTGTCGTCGGCGACAGCCAGCTCATCCCCTATCCCAGCGGCGACCTTTATGACACGAACGTCGGATTCCTCGATGTGACCTGGGTGCTGGGTGGAAAGACCTACTCTTCGACCCTGATGGATGTCGCGCTTGAATACGGCGACGACTCCCAGGGGCGGATGACGGGAACCGACTACTACTTCCTGCTTGCCGGCGACGCGTTTCCCGCGTTCTCTTCCATCGCCGAGTTCGATAATTTCGCCGACAAAAACCTCACTTCGGTTACAGAAGTGAGCGGCAGCTTTGGTGAAGGCAAATACATCGAATGGACCGATATTGCCGATCTCGAAGTCGTCACCGAGGACGACGAAATGGGTGGCACAAACGGCAATGACGTCTTCAACGGCGGTATTGGCGACGACTATTTCGTGTCGAGCAAAGGCGCCGACACCTACAATGGTGGCGCAGGCTGGGATCAGGTCGCATTCCATATCGACGATCCGGCAGGCGTATACGCCAACCTCAAGACCGGGCTGGCCGTCGATGGCTGGGGCTTTAGCGATACGCTGAACAGCATCGAGATGCTGCGCGGATCGATGTATGACGACGAACTGATCGGCAGCGACGGCAACGACATCATGCGCGGGGTCAAGGGCCGCGACGATATGGATGGCGGCAAGGGCAAGCACGACGAGGTGCGCTATGACCGTGACGAACGGTACGGCGGCACCGATGGCGTCAAGGTCAATCTCAAGAAAGGCTTTGCCATCGACGGGTTCGGCGATCGCGACAAGCTGAAGAATTTCGAAGACGTCCGTGGCACGATCTACAAGGACAAGCTGATCGGGTCGAACGCGAAGAACGAAATCGAAGCCGGTGACGGCAATGACGTGATCAAGGGCCTTGGCGGTCGCGACAAGATCTATGGCGGCATCGGTCGCGACAAGATCGACGGCGGCAAGGGCAAGGACAATCTCTGGGGTGATCGCGGCGCGGACAAGTTCATCTTCAAGGGCAAGTTCGGCAACGACAAGATCAAGGATTTCGAAACCGACAATAAGGGGGAAAAGATCGTCCTCAAGAAAATCGGCGCCATCGAGTCCTTCGACGACCTGATGAACAACCATATCTCGGACGTAAACGGCAGCGCCGTGATCGAGGATGGCAGCGGCAATTCGATCACCATCGACGGCATCACGATGTCCGAGCTGGCGGCGAACGACTTCCTGTTCTGAAGCATCTGAGAAACCTAAACAAATTGCCCCTGCGCCGGAACAGCGCGGGGGCTTTTCCGTTTTGCACGCGGACCGCTCTCAAGCCGCCGTTGTAAAACCACACCACTCTCGAAATCGGGGCGAAATCCGGGCCTTTCGATTGACACCCAGAGGGCCATGGGCAATCCAATCCGTTACCGAATGACACGTTCCAAGGCACTGCTCGCCCTTTGGACGGTCGGCCCCGCGATACCGCGTGTTGGCCCGGACCCCGCCCCGCCTGCCACCGGGGCGGGCTTTTCTTTTTTGCGGGGCTGTTCTATGCGCAGGAAACGCCGCTTGCCGCCAACAACAGGACCCCTGCCATGATTCCGACCGCCTTTCCGCCCCGCGAAGAGATTGCCCGCCTGAGCGCGCGGATGCTGCTGGAAATCGGCGCGGTGCACCTGAACGCAGACGAACCTTTTACGCTCGCCTCGGGCCTGCCCAGTCCGACCTATATCGATTGCCGCAAGCTGATCTCTTATCCGCGCATCCGCGCGACGCTGATGGATTTCCTGACCGTGACGGTCATGCGCGATGCCGGGTTCGAGGCGTTCGACAATATCGCCGGGGGCGAAACGGCAGGCATTCCCTTTGCCGCGCTGGTGGCCGAACGCATGGGCCTGCCGATGACCTATGTGCGCAAAAAGCCCAAGGGCTATGGCCGCAACGCCCGAATCGAGGGCGTGATGAGTGAAGGCGAACGCGTGTTGCTGGTCGAGGACCTGACCACCGATGGCGGCTCAAAGCTCAGCTTTGTGGACGCGATTCGCGAAACCGGCGCGAGCTGTGCGCATACGGCGGTGATCTTCTATTACGGCATCTTTCCCGAGACGATCAAAATCCTGTCGGATCATGGCGTTCAGCTGCACCACCTCTGCACCTGGTGGGACGTGCTGGCCGAGGCGAAAAGCTCGGGCGCCTTCTCGGAAACGACGCTGTCCGAGGTCGAGACGTTCCTCAACAACCCGCGCGCATGGCAGGACGCCAGACAAAGGAACTAAGCCTTTTTCCGCCAGTTCAGCAGGCAAGTGCCCCGGTGTTTCTGTCGGGGCGACCTACCAGATATTGACCGGTTGACCGCTGCTGATGCAATATAAGCCCTCAGGCCGGGTTCGTTAAAATTATCCACATTTTATACAATTTGCGCGGGCTGCAACGCATGGGCTATGCACTTCGAACCATAGAGAGACCACGCGGACGCGGCGATTTTCGAGAGGCGACATGAACACGATCACCAGTTTCGACGCGACCGAATCCAAGGCCGAGCCGCAGGATGCAATGCCGCATTCCGTCGAAGCCGAGCAGCAGTTGCTTGGGGCGATCCTGAACAACAACGACATTTATGACCGGGTCGCCTCGGTCATCACGGCGGATCATTTCTATGACCCGGTCCATGCCCGCATCTACGAGGTCGCCTCGGCGCGGATCGCCAAGAACCAGCTTGCCTCTCCGGTGACGCTCAAGGCCTTTCTGGAAGATGACGAGGGGCTCAAGGAACTGGGCGGCTCGGCCTATCTCGCGCGGCTGGCGGGGACCGCGATCAGTGCCTTTGCCGTGCGCGACTATGCGCAGATGATCTATGATTTCGCGATCCGGCGCGAGCTGATCGGACTGGGCCACAACATCGCCGACAAGGCGGGCCGCGTGGATGTGGCCAGCGAACCGCGCGAGCAGATCGTCGAGGCGGAACAGCATCTCTACAAGCTGTCGGAACAGGGCAAGGCGGAAAGCGGTTTCCAGAGTTTCCTGAAGGCGGTGACCGAGGCGGTGAACGTCGCCAATGCCGCCTATCAGCGCGATGGCGGGCTGGCCGGGATTTCGACCGGTCTGACCGATCTCGACAATAAACTGGGCGGGTTACACAAGTCCGACCTTCTGATCCTTGCCGGGCGTCCCTCGATGGGGAAAACCTCGCTTGCCACGAACATCGCCTTCAACGTCGCCAAGGCCTACAAGAAGGGCCGCCTGCCCGACGGCACCGAGGGCGCGGTGCAGGGCGGCGTCGTCGGGTTCTATTCGCTGGAAATGAGCGCCGAGCAGCTGGCCGGCCGTATCCTCGCCGAAGCCTCGGAGATTTCCTCGCACAAGATTCGTCAGGGTGACATGACCGAGGGCGAGTTCCGCCGTTTCGTCGAAGCGGCAAAGGCGCTGGAAGCCTGCCCGCTCTATATCGACGACACGCCTGCCCTGCCGATTTCTCAGCTGGCCGCACGGGCGCGGCGTCTGAAACGGACGCAAGGGCTCGACGTGCTGATCATCGACTATCTTCAGCTTGTGCGCGGCACCGGCCGGTCGGACAACCGGGTGAACGAGATCAGCGAAATCACGATGGGCATGAAAGCCATCGCGAAAGAGCTGAACATCCCCGTCATCGCGCTGTCGCAGCTGTCGCGTCAGGTCGAATCCCGCGATGACAAACGCCCGCAGCTTTCCGACCTTCGTGAATCGGGCTCGATCGAACAGGACGCCGACGTGGTGATGTTCGTGTACCGGGGCGAATACTATAAAGAACGCGAAAAGCCCGGCGAAGAGAATGTCGAGGCGATGGCGCAGTGGATCGAAGAGATGGAACGCCTGCACGGCAAGGCCGAAGTTGTCATCGGCAAGCAGCGCCACGGGCCCATCGGCACGGTCGAACTGAGCTTTGAAGCGCAGTTCACCCGCTTTGGCAATCTTGTGAAACCCTGGCAACAGGGTGGCGGCGAGGCCGAATTCTGAGCGTAAATCGTGCATACACGCCGAGGTTGAGCGGAATCCCCCAACCCACAGGAATTTGACTGGACAGCACTGACCGGGCTGGGCGCAAATGAAACATGCTGCGCGTGCTCGCCCCTTTCCTGTTCTGTCTCTTGACCGCCACCGGGCTGGCTGCGCAGAACGAGAATCTGGAAGTCGATGTCGAGCTGTTTCTCGCCGTCGACGTCTCCCGCTCGATGTCGCCCTTCGAACTCGAAATCCAGCGCCGTGGCTATGCGGCCGCCCTTGGCAGCGATGAGGTCAAGGACGCAATCGGCGGCGGGATGATCGGACGGATTGCCCTGACCTACGTTGAATGGGCCGGGCAAGGTTCGCAGACCGTGATCATTCCCTGGACGCTGATCGACACCAACGAGCAGGCGGACGAGGTCGCCGAAAAGCTGACCGTCATCTTCAATTACGGAATGCGCCGCACCTCTATCTCGGGAGCTTTGGACTATGCGGTCGAAGCCTTTGAATTGAACGAATTCTCGGGTCTGCGCCGGGTGATCGACATTTCCGGCGACGGGCCGAACAACCACGGTCTGCCTGTGCTGGGCGCGCGCGACGCGGCGCTGGCCAAAGGGATCGTCATCAACGGTCTGCCACTGATGACGCGGGACGAATTCTCCTCACGCTGGGGCATTCCCGATCTCGACGCGTACTACCGCGAATGCGTGATCGGCGGGCCGGGCTCTTTCGTCGTGCCGGTGCTGAGCTGGGACCAGTTCGCCGAGGCCGTGCAGCGCAAGCTGGTGCTGGAAATCGCCGGAAACGATGTGCCGGCGCAGCCCCGGATCATCCCGGCGAGCGGCTATGACTGCCTCGTGGGCGAAAAGCTCTGGCAGCGCAATCAGCGGGACTTTTCCTTGCCTTAAGCAAACTGTCGCTGCCTCAACAGGTGTTTGTGCTTGACGCCCCCGCCCCCCGTGTCAAGAACGGCCCCATGAGCACTGGACATCTTACGATCGATCTGGCCGCACTGGCCAGAAACTGGCAAACCCTCGACTCCAAAAGCCGCAGCGAAACCGGCGCTGTGGTCAAGGCCGATGGCTATGGGCTTGGCGCGGGACGCGTCGCGCGGGCACTCGCCGAGGCGGGCGCACGTCGCTTTTTCGTGGCCGCCGCCGAAGAAGGCGCGGTGGTGCGGGCCGCGCTTGGGTCCGGGCCGATGATTGGCGTGTTTTCCGGCCATATGGAAGGCGACACGGCGCTGATCCGCGATCATGACCTGACGCCGATGCTGAACTCGGTCGATCAGATGCTGCGTCATGTCGAGGCGCTGCCTGGCCATCCCTTTGGCATCCAGCTTGACACGGGCATGAACCGGCTGGGCATGGAAGCCTCGGAATGGGCGGCGCTGCGCGAGATCGCCCTGTCGCAGAACCCGGTGCTGATCATGTCGCACCTTGCCTGCGCGGATGAGCCGGGCCATGCGATGAACGAGCGCCAGCTTGACACCTTTCTCGACATGACCAGCGGGCTGCGCGTGCCGCGCTCGCTTTCGGCGACCGGTGGCATCCTGCTGGGACCCGCCTATCATTTCGACCTGACCCGTCCCGGTGTCGGTCTTTACGGTGGCCAGCCCTTTGCCGAGGCCGAACATGTGGTGACCCTCGACCTGCCCGTTATCCAGGTGCGCGACGTGGACCCGGATGAAACCGTCGGCTATGGCAATACATGGACGGCGAAACAGGCCACCCGTGTGGCGACGATTGCCGCGGGCTATGCGGATGGGCTGTTCCGGGTGATGGGCAACAGCGCCATCGTTTATTCCGGCGCCACCCCCTGCCCCGTGGTCGGACGCGTTTCGATGGATCTTATCACCGTCGATGTCTCCGCGCTTGAGGGCGACCCGGACTACCTCACCATCCTCGGCCCGCATCAGGGTGTCGACGATCTGGCAGCCGCAGCCGGGACGATCGGCTACGAGGTGCTGACCAACCTTGGCGGGCGCTACAGCCGGAGCTTCGTGAAATGAGCGCCTTGCTGCACCCATTGGCCTTTATCGGGGCGCTCGTCCTTGGGATTTGCGGGACCATCGGCAAGGTCGCCATCTTCATGGCGCGCAGTTTCAGCCATATCCTGCGCCCACCCTTTTACCCAAAGGAACTGGGCGTGGCGCTGCTGAACATCGGCTGGCTGTCGCTGCCTGTGGTGGGCCTGACGGCGATTTTTACCGGCGGCGCGCTGGCTCTGCAGATCTATTCGGGCGGCTCGCGCTTCAGCGCCGAGGCAGTGGTTCCGCAGATCGTCGCCATCGGCATGGTGCGCGAACTCGGCCCCGTTCTGGTCGGGCTGATGATTGCCGCGCGTGTGACCTCCTCTATCGCGGCGGAAATCGCGACGATGAAAGTGACCGAGCAGATCGACGCGCTGGTGACACTTTCGACCAACCCGATGAAATACCTCGTGGTACCGCGCCTGCTGGCCGCGCTGATCACCGTGCCGATGCTGGTCGGGATCGGCGATATCATCGGCATCGCGGGTGGTTATACGGTGGCGGTGCAGAACCTAGGGTTCAACCCCGCGACCTATCTCAAGAACACGGTCAATTTCCTTGAACCGCTCGACGTAATTTCGAGCCTCGTCAAAGGGGCCGCCTTTGGCGTGATCGCCGCGCTGATGGGATGCTACTACGGGATGAAGTCCGAACGCGGCGCGCAAGGCGTAGGCCAGGCCACCAAGAACAGCGTCGAAGCCGCCGCGATCCTGATCCTTGCCGCCAACTTCGTGCTGACGGGGATGTTTTTCTAGCCATGATCGAACTCGACAACCTTCAAAAGCGCTTTGGCGAGAACCGCGTGCTGCGCGGGCTGACACTGAACGTGGAACGCGGTACCTCGATGGTGATCATCGGCGGCTCCGGCACCGGGAAATCGGTAGCGCTGAAATGTATCCTCGGGCTCGTGACCCCTGACAGCGGCACCATCAAGGTCGACGGGCAGGATGCCACCACCGGCGACAGGGACGCCTTCCTCGCCCGTTTCGGTATGCTGTTCCAGGGCGGTGCGCTGTTTGACTCGCTGCCGGTCTGGCAGAACGTGGCTTTTCGCCACCTGCGCGGCTCGCTCAAGAAACCGCAGGCCGAGGCGCGCGAGCTTGCCATAGAGAAACTGCGCCGCGTCGGGCTGAAACCGGAAACCGCCGATCAACTGCCCGCTGAACTTTCCGGCGGGATGCAGAAACGCGTCGGTCTGGCCCGGGCCATCGCCGCCGATCCCGAGATCATCTTTTTCGATGAACCGACCACCGGGCTGGACCCGATCATGGCCGGGGTGATCAACGACCTGATCCGCGAGATCGTTGTGGAGATGGGTGCGACCGCGATGACCATCACCCATGACATGACCAGCGTGCGCGCCATCGCCGACAACGTGGCAATGCTGCATGAGGGTGTGATCAAATGGACCGGGCCGGTGTCGCAGATGGATGCCTCGGGCGATCCCTATCTCGACCAGTTCATCCATGGCCGCGCCGAAGGCCCGATTGCTGCCGTCCGCTAAGGTGGCAAGAAAATTCAATTTTCTTGAGAAATTTCTATTCAGAAATTTATCCCGCCCCGCGCGGACTTGCGCTTGACCGGCGCCCTCAATACCAAGGGTCAACCGCTCCCTGAAAGCCGATCATGCTTCTCCGCCTCGCCAACCTGACGCTGCTGGTCCTGTTCCCCCTCGCGTGGTTTGCGCCCTTGATGCGGGCAGGCATCGCGCTGCCGCTTTTCGGCCTGTCGGAAATCAGCGTGATCTCGGGGCTGCAATCGCTCTGGCGCAGCGACGTGATCCTCGCCCTGCTCGTCACCTTCCTCGCGATCTTCGCCCCTTATATGAAAACCATCGGTCTCGCCCTGATCCATTTCGGCATGCTGCGGCGGCGCGTACTCCCAGTGCTCGAAGCCTTGGGCAAACTCGCTATGGCTGATGTCTTCCTGATCGCACTCTACGTGGTCATCGCCAAGGGCATCGGGCTGGCGCGGATTGAAATCGCCTGGGGGCTCTATCTTTTCACGGCCTGCGTGCTCGCCTCTCTGGCGATCAGCCATTTGACGGCCAAACGAACAGGCGGCACAAGACAGCATGGCTAAATCCAAGACCTTCATCTGTTCCGCCTGCGGCGCCACCTCGACCAAATGGTCAGGCCGGTGTGAAGCCTGCGGCGAATGGAACACCATTCACGAGGAAACCCCGCTTTCGGCCGGTCCCGCCTCGAAATCGCTCGGCGCAAAACGCGGCAGTTCCATCCCGCTCACCTCGCTCGCAACCGAGGAAACACCGCCCCCGCGCACCCATTCCGGCATCGAGGAGCTCGACCGCGTGCTGGGCGGCGGTCTCGTCCCCGCCTCGGCCATTCTCGTCGGCGGCGACCCCGGCATCGGCAAATCCACCCTGCTTTTACAGGCCGCTGCGCGCTTCGCTCAAAGCGGGTTGAAGACGCTCTATATCTCGGGCGAAGAAGCCTCGGCACAGGTGCGCATGCGCGCCCAGCGCCTCGGCCTTGCGCAGGCGCCGGTGCAGCTTGGCGCCGAAACCAACCTGCGCGACATCCTGACCACGCTCGAAGCCGAACGCCCCCAGCTTGCGATCATCGATTCAATCCAGACCATGTGGGCCGACAATGTCGAAAGTGCCCCCGGCTCGGTCAGCCAGGTCCGCGCCGCCGCCCATGAACTCACCGCCTTTGCAAAACGGCGCGGCACCTCCGTCATCCTCGTCGGCCATGTCACCAAGGAAGGCCAGATTGCCGGCCCCCGCGTCGTTGAACACATGGTCGACACGGTGCTTTACTTCGAAGGCGAACGCGGCCACCAGTTCCGCATCCTGCGCGCGGTCAAGAACCGTTTCGGCCCCGCCGATGAAATCGGCGTCTTCGAGATGACCGGCGGCGGCCTTGCCGAAGTCACCAACCCCTCCGCCCTCTTCCTCTCCGAACGGGGCGAACCCAGCCCCGGCTCCGTCGTCTTCGCCGGCATCGAAGGCACCCGGCCCGTCCTGGTCGAAGTCCAGGCGCTCGTCGCCCCCTCGCCCCATTCGCAGGCCCGACGCACCGTGGTCGGCTGGGATGGCGGGCGGCTCGCGATGATCCTCGCCGTGCTCGAAGCGCGCTGCGGCATCCCCTTCGCCGGGCTCGACGTCTATCTCAACATCGCGGGCGGCCTGAAAATCTCCGAACCCGCCGCCGATCTCGCCGTCGCCGCCGCGCTGCTCTCGGCGCGCGAAGATGCCGCGCTTCCGGCGGAAACCGTCGTTTTCGGCGAAATAAGCCTCTCCGGCGCCCTCCGCCCGGCTCCGCAAACCGAAAACAGGTTGAAAGAGGCGCAAAAACTTGGTTTTACCGCCGCGATTGCGCCTGCGGGTGGCAAATCCGTTACAGATGGCGGTCTGTCGCTGACCCGCGCCACGGATTTGACAGGTTTTGTTGGCGAAGTATTCGGGGCCGGGTAAAAGCCCCCCATAGACGATTACAAAAAGGCGAAGGCAGCTTATGGAAGGTTTCACCATCATCGACGGGGTGGTCGCGCTGATCATCGTTCTCTCTGCGCTCTTGGCCTATTCCCGCGGCCTGGTACGCGAAGCGATGGCGATTCTCGGCTGGGTCGCCGCAGGCGTCCTCGCCTTCCTCTTCGCCCCGGCGGTCGAGCCCCTGATCCGCGAACTCCCGGTCGTCGGCGAATTCCTCGCCGACAGCTGCGAACTTTCGGTCATCGGTGCCTTCGCAGTGGTCTTTACCATCGCCCTGATCATCGTCTCCTTCTTCACCCCGCTCTTTTCCACGCTTGTCCGCCGCTCGGCGCTCGGCGGTCTCGACCAGGGCTTCGGCTTCCTCTTCGGCGTGGCGCGCGGCATCCTCCTCGTCACCATCGCCTTCTTCGTCTACCAGTCCGTCATGACCACCGAAACGGTCCCGATGGTCGACAACAGCCGCTCGGCGCAGGTCTTCACCCGCCTCACCACCCAGATCGAGGAAAGAAACCCCGAACAGGCGCTCGGCTGGATCACCCAGCAATATGAATCGCTGGTCGGCAAATGCGCCGCTCCCTCCACGCCGGTCGACACAACGCCGCCCGCAACCGATACCCCCAGCGAATAACCCCACGGTCACCCCGAACGCCACAACATCAAACGCCCCCTTTTCCTCTTGCCGGAAATACTCTCGGGGGGCCCGGGGGGCAGACAGCCCCCCGCCTCGCCCAAGCAGCGCAAGGCCCGCGGAACCGCCCTGCCCTGGCGCCAAATCCTCGCCAACCGAACCGCAAAGCCCCGCCCGTTCCCCTAAAGGGCACAGCGACCTGGCAAAATCTTCACGATTGCCTTCTGCAGTGCGGCAATTTGTGATCCTTTGATGACAGCGGCGGAAAGAGTGACTATGTGGGGGGTAAACAAGCCACCGGATTCGGAGCTGCCCTTGTCCCAGCCGCATATGCCCCCCGCCCACCCCTTTGATGATGACAAGCTCAGGGAAGAATGCGGGATTTTCGGCGTCATTGGTGTCAACGACGCCGCCAATTTCGTCGCCCTCGGTCTCCATGCCCTGCAACACCGCGGTCAGGAAGCCGGCGGTATCGTTGTCCACCATCCCGAACACGGGTTCAATTCGGCCCGCCGCTTCGGCTATGTCCGTGACAATTTCACCTCGGCCAGCGTGATGGAAACCCTGCCCGGTCCGATCGGGATCGGCCACGTGCGCTATTCCACCGCCGGCAACAAGGGCAATACCGCCATCCGCGACGTGCAGCCCTTCTTTGGTGAATTCTCCATGGGCGGCGCCGCGATTGCCCATAACGGCAATATCACCAATGCCAACACGCTCCGGCGCGAGCTGATCGAGCGCGGCTCGATCTTCCAGTCCTCTTCGGACAGCGAATGTATCATCCACCTGATGGCACGCTCGATGGGCCGCTCGATCCCCGACCGCATGGAAGAAGCGCTGCGCAAGGTCGAAGGCGCCTTCTCGGTTGTCGCGATGACCCGCACCAAATTGATCGGCGTGCGCGATCCGCTGGGCGTGCGCCCGCTGGTTCTTGGCAAGCTCGGCGATGGCTGGGTGCTCAGCTCGGAAACCTGCGCGCTCGACATTATCGGCGCCGAATTCCTGCGCGAAATCGAACCGGGCGAGATGGTCGTGATCAGCGAACAGGAAGGGGTGCAAAGCCATTTCCCCTTCCGCCCCCGCAAATCACGTTTCTGCATCTTCGAACATGTCTATTTCTCGCGCCCCGACAGCATTCTTGGCGGCCGTTCCGTCTATGAAACGCGCGAGGCGATCGGCCGCGAGCTGGCCAAGGAAGCGCCGGTCGATGCCGATCTGGTCTGCCCCGTCCCCGACAGCGGCACCCCGGCGGCCATCGGCTATAGCCTGCAATCGGGCATTCCTTATGCGATGGGCATCATCCGCAACCAGTACATGGGGCGGACCTTCATCGAACCCTCCGAGCAGATCCGCAACATGGGCGTCCGGCTCAAGCTGAACGTGAACCGCGCCCTGATCCGCGGCAAACGCGTGATCCTCGTGGATGACTCGGTGGTGCGCGGCACGACCTCGCGCAAGATCAAGGAGATGATCCTTGATGCGGGCGCGAAAGAGGTGCACTTCCGCATCGCCTCCCCGCCCACGGCCTGGCCCTGTTTCTACGGTGTGGATACGCCGCAGCGCGAAAAGCTCCTTGCCGCCACCATGAGCGAAGAGGAAATGCGCGAGCACCTTCAGGTCGACAGCCTCTCCTTCATCTCGCTCGACGGTCTCTACCGTGCGGTCGGCGAGGCCAATGGCCGCGACCCGAAACAGCCCCAGTATTGCGACGCCTGCTTCTCGGGCGAATACCCGGTTCGTCCGGCGGACATGCTGGAACAGGGTTTCCAGATGAAAGCGGCCGAGTAACCGGCTTTAGAAGCGCCCGGTGCCGTGATATTGGCGGTGCCGGTAACTCTGCCTACGCCGAGCAAGTAGCGCTCCCGCGCCCTGCGCAGGCAACAACACCGCGCGGTACATGACGATCCTACCTCAGAGGAAACCAACCGTCAGGTCTTTATGTCGTCTTCCTCTTTCTCGGCATTGCGCTCATTGTAGTCGCTGGGATCAAACTCTTCGATATCATAGGCCTCTTCGTCTTCCGCAATCCCGGTCACATGTGTCGTGCCGGTCTCTTCGTCAAAAACAAGGCCGTAATTCGCGCGGCCATCGGACTTGTAGCGCCGAAACTCGTGGATCCCGGCATAGACAAAGGCCGCGGCGAATGGCGTGATGATAAGGGCGGCGATTGTTTGAGCTTCCATGGAAGTCTCCTTCTGCCTGTTCGGTCGACGTCTCTCGGGGCACCGTATCTCCGGGCTCATGCGGGCCAGTCCCATCCTGCGTCGCTGTGTATAAGGGTAAAAGCTGGCTCATACCTCTGATTTGTCAAACCGCCCCTCGATTCCAGCGGCCAAGTCCAATGCGATCAAGTGAAAAAGGGCTTGCATGATCAGAGCGGCGGAGGCTTGCGGATAAATGATGTCGGAGGTGGCGAAAGTATTCGGTCGGTCCCTCGTAGCCTTCCCAGCGGGTCGCAAGTATGGCGACGTCGCCAGCAGGCACTATGACACCATCTGGAATGACTTCTAAATATCTGGTCAGCAACTGGCTCCGTAGTCTTCCCATTCAACGAATCTCGTCTCACCAAAAGACCAAATGAACAGTTTTCCGTCTTTGGAGGCAGTTGCGTGCGGTGTGTAAAACATCCGCTCATCCGAATGAAGCGCCAGACCGGCCTTTCGTGCGCGCAAGGCGATAAACTGTCGGGGTTCGATACATTGCAGGCCCTGTTTCTCTGCATCCTGTGCCATGGCCCATCTCCAACTTATCTCGGCGCTCACAGCGACAACCAAATAGGTGGAGAAGCACGAGAGTAATGCGAACATAATGGCGGACCAAATCGTATGTTTACGCAGGACCGTAAAGAGCAAGAAGCCAAGATAGGTCATTATCCCGAGCCAGGCCGGAATCGCTAAGGCTTCGTATTTTTCAGCTTCTGTGACAATTAGAAACGGGACTGCCAAAAGCCCTACGGCAAGGGTGAAAACGACGAACAGCAAGCTTATGGGAAATGCGAACAAGGCAACGATGCATAGAGTGAGGTAGTTCAAAAGAACCGGAATCGTATTTCCCAAGGATGACGTCCTTTTCGAAACGTAAAGCCGAACCGGAAGCTCATTGGCGGTAGTAGGATCGCAGTCATGCAGCTATCACTTTCTTGCAATTGCCAGACAACATTCTTAGCCTTCGCCGGAAGCAAAATGATTTGCGTGGCACAAAAGTCCCGTATTCCAGGCCGGCTTCAATAGAGTTACCTTCAAAGCAATCGCAGCGATCCGCGCCCAGTCGACGACCGGCCAACTGTGGACCAGAAAAGGAAGCAAGCATTGTTCTTTCCTCGAGCGCAGCCCCAAGACCCAAGCCGCCGGCCGGTGCAGGAGATCCCCCATAAGCAAGCTTCAGCCGAGCGGGCCGGGATGACGCGGCTACCCCCTTTAACCCGGAGTTAATCTTTGGGAAGAGGAGCGCGCAAACATCACTCTCCCCCATAGGTTTCCATGCCCTCGACACCCGCCCTCGTCGCGCAGACCGCGACCGAGAAGAATGCTCTTCCTTCCGCCGATATCACTGTCATCGGGACCCTGACCTCTCCCAAGGGCGATATTGCCCTTCTGCGTACCCGCAACGGGCGCGTTCACCGCGTGCAGCGGGGGGATTCGGTGTCGGGTCACACGGTGGCCGTCATTACCGAGGGTCAGGTTCACCTCGTGCAGCGCAACATCGCAAGGGTCTACGCAATCCCTTGATCCGGCCCCTTGCTGCACCGGACGGGCGAAACCCGTGCGGCGGGACTTGACCTTGCCGAAAATCGCGCCCAAACCCGCGCGCATGACAAAAACAGCCCTGATCACCGGTGCCTCGCGCGGGCTTGGCGCCGCCCTTGCCGAGGCGCTTGCGCCCTCCCATCACATCATTGCCGTGGCGCGCACCACCGGCGCGCTCGAAGAGCTGGATGACCGCATCAAGGCGAAAGGCGGCAGCGCCACGCTGGCGCCGATGGACATCACCGTGCCTGACGCGATGGCGACACTTTGCCGAGGCATTCACGACCGTTGGGGAACGCTCGATCTCTGGCTACATACGGCGATCCACGCAGCCCCACTGTCGCCCGCGCATTTCACCGATACCCGCGACTGGGAGAAATCCGTCGCCGTGAACGCGACCGCGACCTCGGTGCTGATCCCCTATGTTACGCCTCTCTTGAGCGCCGAGAGCCAGGCGGTGTTCTTCGACGATCCGCGCGCGGGCGAGAAGTTCTTTGCGACCTACGGCGCGACCAAGGCGGCGCAGATCGCAATGGCAAAAAGCTGGCAGGCCGAAACCGTCAAGACCGGGCCGCGCATCCATATCCTGACGCCCGCGCCGATGCCCACGGCCACGCGCGCGCGCTTCTTCCCGGGCGAAGATCGCGATGCGCTTGCCACCCCGGCAGGCGAGGCCGCGCGCCTGTTAGGCGAACTGAGTCTCTGACGACACGTCGCCTGCGAAACAAGGGCCGCGCCCACCTGTCGCGCGGCTCTTCACTTGCTCCGCCATGCCCGCTCGCCTATCAAGGCGCGAAAAGGGGCAGGCCATGCGAATTCTCATCACCAATGACGACGGTATCCAGGCGCGCGGGCTGAAAGCGCTCGACAAGATCGCGCATGAACTGGCCGGGCCGGATGGCGAAGTCTGGACCGTGGCCCCCGCGTTCGAGCAATCCGGCGTGGCCCATTGCATCAGCTACACGCACCCCATGCTGCTCGCCAAGATGGACGAGCGCCGCTTTACCACCGAGGGATCGCCCGCCGATTGCGTGCTCGCCGCGCTGCACGAGGTGATGATCGACTCGCCCCCCGATCTGGTTCTGTCGGGCGTGAACCGGGGCAACAACTCGGCCGAGAACGCGCTTTATTCCGGCACGCTGGGCGGCGCGATGGAGGCCGCACTGCAGGGGCTGCCCGCGATTGCGCTCTCGCAATACCTTGGCCCCAAGATTTTCGAGGCCGAGAACATGTTCGAAGCGGCCGAGCAGCACGGCGCCGATGTGATCCGCAAGATCCTTGCCAACACGCCCTGCACCGGCGAAGATTACCGCCTGTTCTACAACGTGAATTTCCCGCCCGTCGCCGGGGCCGATGTCAAGGGCATCCGCGCCACCACGCAGGGCTTCCGCCCCGATACCACCTTTTCGGTCGAGCCGCATAACTCCCCGTCGGGAAAGCGTTTCCTGTGGATCAAGGGCAGCCAGCAACACGTCAACACGGCGCCCGGCAGCGATGCGCAGGCCAATCTCGACGGCTATATCTCGGTCACCCCGATGCGCGCGGATCTCACGGCCCATGACGCGCTCGATGCGCTGAAAGCGATTGAATGAGCGGCACCGACCCGGAAACCAAGATGCAGTTTCTCTATGCCTTGCGCTCGCGCGGGGTCACCGACAAGCGCGTGCTGAACGCGATGGAGACCATCGACCGGGGCATGTTCATCACCGGGCTTTTCGCCGAACGCGCCTATGAGGACACGCCGCTGCCCATCGCTTGCGGGCAGACGATTTCGCAGCCTTCGGTCGTGGGGCTGATGACACAGGCGCTGCAGATCAATCCGCGCGACAAGGTGCTCGAGGTCGGTACCGGTTCGGGCTATCAGGCGGCGATCCTGTCGCGCCTCGCCCGCCGGGTCTATACGGTCGACCGCCACGCCCGGCTGGTTCGCGAGGCGAACGAGGTTTTTTCCAAGCTCGGCTTTGTGAATATCACCGCGATGACGGCGGATGGCTCACACGGCCTGCCCGATCAGGCGCCGTTTGACCGGATTCTGGTCACCGCCGCCGCCGAAGACCCGCCCGGACCGCTCTTGGCTCAGCTCAAGATCGGGGGTATCATGGTCGTACCGGTCGGCCAGTCCGACGCGGTGCAGACGCTGATCCGGGTCCGTCGCGGCGAAGACGGGTTCGATTATGACGAAATTCGCCCCGTCCGCTTCGTCCCCCTCCTTGAAGGTCTGGGCAAGGACGGTACATAAGCGGTACACGAGACCGAAAGCATATGTGCTGCGACCTCCCGGCGAAACAGGGGGGCGCATGTTGAGGAAGCCGAGATGACCAAGTCCACAGGACGCCCTTCATTCCGAATTCTGACCGCCGTTTCCCTGCTTGCCCTGCTCGCAGCCTGCGACGAGCCGCTCGATTTCGACATGCGCGGCAAGATCGGTGCGTTTTCGACCGCCCCGGCGGCCCAGTCGGCGACCGGCACCCGCCCCGCTGCGGACAATCGTGGCGTAATCTCATATCCGAATTATCAGGTGGCCGTGGCCCGTCGCGGCGATACGGTGACCACCGTGGCCAACCGGGTCGGCCTGCCCGCCTCGGAACTGGCCCGCTACAACGGGCTGACGCCGGGCGATACCCTGCGCGATGGCGAAATTCTTGCCCTGCCGACACGCGTCGCCGAACCCTCGGCCGCGACCGGCGTGGATATTGCCAGCCTTGCAGGGAGCGCCATCGACGCCTCACCGAGCACAAGCAACTCGGTCCAGACCACCGCCCTACCCCCGGCAGCCGCGTCCAAGCCCGCACAGGTACAGGCCGCCGAGCCGGTGCGCCACCGCGTGGCACGCGGTGAAACCGCCTATACCATCGCGCGGCTTTACAATGTGCCGGTCAAGTCGCTGGCCGAATGGAACGGGCTCGGTTCGGATTTCTCGATCCGCGAAGGCCAGTACCTGATGATCCCCGTGGCCGGTGCCGCCGCGCCGAAACCCGCACCGATCGTCGCCGATACCACGGTCACCGAACCGGGCGAAGGCAGCCCGACGCCGCTGCCCCCGAGCGCGGCCAAACCGCTGCCGGCTGAAAAGGTCGCGCCGCGTACCGAAGAGGTGGCCCAGACCGTCACAATCGACAAGCCTACCAAGAATCCCGCGTCGAATGCCGCGATGGGCATGCCAGTGCAGGGCAAGATCATCCGTACCTATTCCAAGGGCAAGAACGAAGGCATCGACATCGCGGCCAGCCCCGGCTCGCCCGTCAATGCCGCCGCCGATGGCAGCGTTGCCGCGATCACCTCAAGCGCCGATCAGGTGCCCATCGTGGTCGTGCGTCACCCCGACAACCTGCTGACCGTTTATGCCAATGTCGAAGGCATAAAGGTCAAAAAGGGCGATACGGTGAAACGTGGCCAACAGCTGGCCAAACTGCGCAGCGGCGACAATGCCTATGTGCATTTCGAAGTCCGCAACGGGTTCGACAGCGTTAATCCGCAGCCCTACCTCGAATAAGCCCCGGCGGGCGCTTTCAGCCCGCCTGAGCATACTCCGCAACCAGCGACTTGAACTGCTCCCTCGGTGGGAACCCCTCAAAGCTGTGCTTGGCCGGGGTCTCGGCCCATGCCAGCTTTTCCTTGGTCACGGTTTCGATAAAGGGCGTGAACCATGACATGTCGTCCAGCATTGTCGGATGCACGTTGACGAAGACATCGTTCCCGGCAATCCGCGTGAACATCCATGCCTTGCAGTCCGGACAGCACATGTGGCTCAGCGCCTCGCTGGGCGCCCCGCCGACAACCGGTTCTCCCCCGATCACCTCAAAGGCCCCAACCGGGAACATGGCTGTCAGCGAATAGGCACTCGCGGCCATCTTCTGACATCCCACACAGTGGCAGGCCGCTGTCATCATCGGCTTGGCCGTAACCCTGATCCGCACCTTGCCGCAGCGGCAGGAGCCTTCCATCGGCAGTGACATCTCCGGCATTGCGTTCCCCTCCTCAGGTTTCGCCTCTACCCGATACGTACCCCGTGACGCCCCGCCAGGTCGACAAAGAACTGCCATGCCACCCGCCCCGAGCGTGATCCGCGCGTGGCCTGCCATTCGATCGCCTCGGCCCGCAGCTTATCCGGCGCCACCTCGACGCCATGCGCGGTACAATACCGGTCGATCATCGCAAGGTATTCGTCCTGCGAACAGGGATGGAAGCCCAGCCACAGCCCGAACCGGTCGGAAAGCGAAACCTTCTCCTCGACCGCTTCCGAGGGGCTGATCGCGCTTGAGCGTTCGTTCTCGATCATGTCGCGCGGCATCAGGTGGCGTCGGTTCGAGGTGGCATAAAGCACCACATTATCCGGCCGCCCCTCGATGCCACCATCCAGCACCGCCTTGAGCGATTTGTAATGCTCGTCATCATGGCTGAACGACAGGTCATCGCAGAACAGCACGAACCGCTGCGGCGCTTCCCTCAGGTGCGTTAGCAGACGTCCGACCGATGGCAGGTCTTCGCGTTGCAGCTCGACCAGTTTAAGATCCGGGTTCTCCGCGTAAACTTCGGCATGGATCGCCTTGACAAGGCTCGACTTCCCCATGCCCCGCGCGCCCCAGAGCAGCGCGTTATTTGCCGCGAACCCCTTGGCGAACCGCCGCGTGTTGTCCAGCAGCGTGTCGCGCGACCGGTCGATCCCGACCAAAAGGTCCAGCCCCACCCGGTTGACCACCGGCACCGGCACCAGCCGCTCCGGGTCCACGTGCCACACGAAAGCAGGCGCGCGGCTGAAGTCCGGTGCCGGCAGCGGCGCCGGAGACATCCTCTCAAGCGCCGCCGCAATTCTCGTAAGTTGTACTTCACTCACTTGCCGTCTTCCCGCTCTTCATCGAATTCAGCGGCAAGCGGGTCGTCGAACTCTTCTTCATCGTCGTAATAGCCCTGCGCCCGCAGCTCGGCTTCGCGCTTGGTTTCGACCCGGCGCACAAGGAAGATCGAAATCTCGTACAGGCCGTAGACCACCACAAACAGGATGACCTGCGTAATCACGTCCGGCGGCGTCACCAGCGCGGCCAGCACAAGAATGGCCACCACCGCATATTTGCGCACGCCCTTAAGTCCGTCCGCGCTCACCAGCCCGGCCTTGCCCATCAGGGTCAGCAGCACCGGCAGCTGGAAACACAGGCCAAAGGCCACGATGAATTTCACGGTCAGGTTCAGGTATTCCTGCGCCGAGCCCTGAAACACCACGCTCAGCCCCGGCTGCGCCATCTCTGGCTGTGCTACGACCGCCTCGCCCTCTGCGCCGAACTGCTGGAAACCAAGGAAGAAATCATAGGCCAGCGGTGTCACCACGTAAAAGGCAAAGGATGCCCCCAGCAGGAACATGAACGGCGACGCGATCAGGAAGGGCAGGAAGGCGCCCTTTTCGGACTTGTAAAGCCCGGGCGCCACAAAGCGCCACATCTGCAACCCGATATAGGGAAAGGCGAGGATGAAGCCGCCCAGAAGCGAGATCTTGATCGCAACGAAAAAGCCTTCCTGCGGGCTGATGAAGATCAGGTCACAATCCTGTCCGCGCGTGGCAAGCACCTCGCAAAGCGGGTTGGTCAGGAAATTGAACAGCGGCGTCGCCACGGTAAAACAGATCACCATGCCAACGACAAAGGCGACGACCGAATGGATCAGCCGGTTGCGCAGTTCCGCAAGGTGTTCGATCAGCGGCGCGGCGCTGTCGTCGATGTCGTCATTCGCCATCTGGCTCATTCTTTGGGTCCGGTTGGTTCAGGGCTGGCCGTCTCTGGCGTCAGATCGGCCTCGGCTGCATCCGCCTGCGCCGCAGCCTCGGCGGCTTCGCGCGACTTGCGCTCGGCCGCGGCCCGCGCGGTGGCCGCCTTGATTTTCTTGGCGTTCTCGTCCCGGTCAGCGGCCAGCTTGCCGGTCTCGCTCTCGGGCTTGTATTTCTTGGGATCGAACCCGCTTGTCAGGTCGCGGGTTGCATCCTTGACGCTGTCCATCGCGCTCGCCATCGGGTTGGAGGCGGTCTTGAGCCCCTTGGCGATGTCGCGCACGCCGGATTCATCCGCCGCATCCTCCATCGCCCGCGAGAACTCCCGCGCCATGCCCTTGGCCTTGCCGACAAAGCGGCCGACGTTGCGGAACAGCACCGGCAAATCCTTGGGCCCCACCACGATCAGCGCCACAACGCCGATCAGCAGAAGCTCCGTCCAACCCAGATCGAACATGTCAGATCAGACCTTGTCTTTTTCCGCGTCCACATCCGCCGGCGTCACATCCTTGGTGGTGTGGCTCTCGTCTTCCAGTTCTTTCGAGCCATCGGAAACGCCCCGTTTGAAAGCGGTGATTCCCTTGCCAACTTCGCCCATGAGCGAGCTGATCTTGCCGCGCCCGAACAGCACCAGCACCACGACTGCGATCAGCAGAAGGCCCGGAAGGCCAATATTGTTCAACATGTTCAACTCCTTGTCAGATCTTATTCGCCCCGTGCCGCAAATCGCGCAGGCGCGTGTTCGGCATCTTTTCTAGATCCGCCCCAGCCCGGGGAAAAGCGCAAACCCAACCGGAGGCGCCCCGCCCGGCCCGGTTTTCCTGTCACCTCCCCCGCCCGAAATCAAAACTGACAGGTCTTTGTCAGTTGCGCTCGACTTTTTCGGCTCCGCCGCCCAGAATGCCCCATGTCCCGCGCCGACCGACTCTTTCAGCTCCTTGGCATCCTGCACGACGGCAGGCTGCATCGCGCCGCCGATCTCGCCGCCCGCCTCGGTGTCTCGCAGCGGAGCATCTACCGCGATATGGATACACTTGCGAAAAGCGGCGCGGCCATCACCGGCACGCGCGGCACCGGCTACCGGCTCGGGGATGAAATCCTGCTGCCGCCGCTGAAACTCGCCCCGCCAGAACTCGAAGCGCTCCATCTCGCCCTCGCCATCGTCGCCGAATCGAGCGATCCCGACCTGTCGGCCCATGCCCGCACCCTCATCCAAAAGATCGACGCCGCCCTGCCCGAGGAACAGACCGCCCCCGGCGATGAATGGAAAACTGCCGCCCTCCCGGCCGCCCGCGCCGCCCGGAGCTTTTCCCATCTTCCCGCCCTGCGCAGCGCCATCCGCGCCCGCCAGAAACTGCAACTGACCGAAACCGGCCACCCCCCCCAAACCATCCGCCCGCTCAGGCTCGAAAACTGGGGCCGCAACTGGATTCTCACCGGCTGGAGCGAGACATCGAACCGTTTCACGCAGATCCGCACCGACCTTATCGAAACCGCCACGCCGCTGCCGGAACTCTTCGTCGACGAACCGGGCCGGCAGCTCTCCGATTTCAACGCCGCCGATTAACGCCAGCCCCGCTGACCGGACGCATTCCCGTTCTTCTTTGGGTCAAAAAATATCCCCGCCGGAGGCATGGCCCAACGGGCCATTCATCTCACGCTGCAGCAGGAAACACGAAACAGCGATCACGCGGAACGGTCAGCCACATCACCTTGCCGGGTTTGGGCAGGAAAACATTCGGCACCGTCGCCTTCAGCACCGATCCATCGAAATCCATCACGAACTCGACCAGCGATTCATGCCCCATGAAGCGCGACCGCTTGACCACCCCCCTTGCCGCCACACCGTCGGTCTCGGTCGGGCGCGGCCCGTTGCCGCCCCGGTCGAAATCGATGCGCACATGCTGAGGGCGGAACACGATATCGACCATCGTCCCATCCGCCACGCCCGGGGCAAGGAACTGGCCAAAGGCGGTTTCGGCCAGCGCGCCCGTCACCTCGGCCTGCAACACGTTGGCATCGGAAAAGAAGGACACCGCCGCCCGGTCGACCGGGCGGTTGTAGACATTGTACGGCGCGCCCTGCTGAACGATCTTTCCGGCACGCATCAGCGCGATCTCGTCGGCCATGCGCATCGCCTCGTCTGGCTCATGGGTGACCAGCAACACGGCGGTATCCTCGTCCTTGAGCACGCCAAGGGTCTCGTCGCGGATGCCATCGCGCAGCCGGTTGTCCAACCCGGAAAACGGCTCGTCCATCAGCATGATCCGGGGACGCGGCGCCAGCGCGCGGGCCAGCGCAACGCGCTGCTGCTCACCGCCGGAAAGCTCATGCGGGTAGCCATCGATATGGCGCAGCAGGTCGACCCGTTCCAGCAAGCTCTCGACCCGGGCGCGCTTTTCCTCGCGCGACGCGCCGCGCAGACCGAATGCCACGTTGTCGGCCACGCTCAAATGCGGGAAGAGCGCGAAATCCTGGAACATCAGCCCAATGCCGCGCCGCTCGGGCGGCACGCGGTAATGGGTGTCGCAGACCAGCTTGCCATCTACCCAGATTTCGCCGCTGTCCTGCATCTCTACCCCGGCGATCATCCGCAGCGTCGTGGATTTGCCACAGCCCGATGGCCCCAGAAGGCAGGTCACCTGTCCCGGCAGGATGGTCAACGATACATCATCCACCACCACACGCCCCTCGTAGTGGCGCACGAGGTTGCGGATTTCCAGCCGGGGTTGGGTCTTCAGGTCTTGCAAGCGGGCCTCACTGGCGGTGCCGAGCATTTCTGTCGGGTAGAGGCGCGGATAGCAACCCGCAAGCCCCCGCGCAAGTCACTCCGCCGCAGGCAAGAGCGTGAAATCCGCCCGCGCGCGCAGCTTTCCGTTCACCTGCATCCCCACCGCATGGCGTCCAGGGCTCAGCCGAAAGGTGGTCGCGTCCCCCTTCAGCCGGTGACTCTTTTGCAGGATCAAAGGTTTTCCGGCTGTCAGCTTGCCCTGTTTCAGCTTGAACACCTTGGACCGCTGGCCACCATCCGGCTTGGCGAACCAGATGATGTAATCGACCAGCACGGGCATTGCTTGCGCGCCCATGATCTCGCACCCGATGTCGAGCGCCTCGCCGATGCGCAGGCTGTCCCGCCCCAGCCGCAGCTTGCATGCCAGATCGGCCTCAGCGTCAAATCCCAGCATCTCAAGAGCGCCGGGATGCCCCGCCTTGACCAGCCCGCGCAGCGCATGGGCCGTCATCCAGGCCAGTTCCTTATCCGCCTGCCGCCCTTCGTCCCGCCACTGCGCGAGCCGCGCCAGAACCAGATCCGGCTCCTTCTTTGTGATGTCGTTAAGATGGTTCGCTACCGAACGCGTCACGAAACGCGTCGGGTCGCCATGTAGCCGATCCAACAGTGGCAGGCCCGCATCAAGCGGCAGCGACACGCCCTGCCCCCAAGGCAGACGCGGCCGCGTCCCTTCACTCACCAGCCGCCGCACATGGTAGTGATCGTCTTCGGCCCAGCCCTCCAGCCGGGCCAGCACAAGATCTGGCCAGCGGTTCAGAAAGGGCCGGATCGCCCATTCCATTGAAAACCGCTGAGTGATCTCATACAACAGCTCGAGCCCGCGATCCGGATCTTCCAACCCCGTGTTAACCACCCATTCGCCCAGCGGCGCAAAGATGAAACTGCCGAAGTCATCATCGCTTTTCGTCGGATCCAGCGGCGGCGGCAGCGCATTTCGTATCACGGGGTCGACCACCGAAAGATCCCCCGGCATGGCCTCTTCGAGGCAAGTCGCGATCCATGCAATGCGCGCTTTCAGCTCAAGTTCGGGCAGTCGCTCCATCACCCGTGCCTCGAAGCGCGACGCATCGAACCCCGGCGCATCGGAAAAAAGGCCCGCCAGATAGCGGACCCTTTCGAGGTTGAACAACTGGTCTTTCAGGGAAAAACCGCTCGCCATGTCAGATTGTGATGTTCGAGGCCCCGCCATCGATCAGCAGGTTCTGACCAATGATGAACTTCGCCTGCTGCGAGCAAAGAAAGGCGCAAGCCGCGCCGAAATCTTCTGCGGTGCCATAGGCGCGGGCCGGGATCGTCGCCTGACGCCGGTCGCGAGCCTCTTCCATCGAGATATTCTGTTCACGGCTCACACCTCCATCAAGCGATTCGGCGCGGTCGGTGTCATGGATGCCCGGCAGAATGTTGTTGATGCAAACCCCCTTGGGCGCCACCTGCCGCGAGGTGCCTGCGACATAGCCTGTCAACCCGGCGCGCGCGGAATTGGAAAGGCCAAGCACGCCGATCGGCGCGCGCACCGACTGGCTGGTGATATTCACCACCCGGCCCCAGCCACGATCCATCATCCCCGGCAACAGCGCCTTCATGAAAGCGATCGGCGTCAGCATGTTCGCATCCAGCGCCTTGATGAAATCTTCACGATCCCAGTCGCTCCAGAGGCCCGGGGGCGGTCCGCCCGCATTGGTCACGAGGATATCGACCTGCCCGGCCACTTCGAGAACCTGCGCCTGGCCCTCAGGCGTGGTCACGTCGCAGGCAACGGTTTCCACATTGACGCCGAAATCCTCGCGGATCGCCGCGGCCGATGCTTCGAGAGCCTCTGCCCCGCGGGCGTTCATGACCAGATCGACGCCGGCCTCGGCCAGAGCGCGCGCGCAGCCCAGACCCAGCCCTTTGCTGCTGGCGCAGACCAATGCCCGTTTACCCTTAATTCCCAAATCCATCGGTTAACTCCTTGTGCACTTTTTAGCAGGACTATCCTCGCAAATGATGTAATGCCAGCTTTTCACCGGTGTCTTGACCACAATCGGTCACATTCATCTCTTAGGAAGAGTGCAACATAAACGACAGACACAGTCCAAGAAGATGCAGAACTATCCAGAAAGCGCCTTCCAGTACAACGTGATCGCGGCCGATTTCGCAGGTTGCGACCGGCTGTTCCCCCAAACCGTGCCGGTTCACGACGCAAGCGCCTTCTGCGCGGTCGAGGGCGTGAACGAAGGGGATTCGCTGTCGGTTCTGGATGACCTGGTGCCGGACGATGTCTACGTTCTTGCCGCTGGCAGCATCACTTCCAGCCTCGCCTTTCACATGACGCCAGATCACGTGCCTGAAATCGCCGCTTCATCGGAAACCGGCACCGCCGGAGCATCCCTGCATCTGGATGGCACGGTTACGCTGATGTCTGCGGCGGGGCGGATCGCGCGGGCGATCATCCTCGTCGAAACCGACATGCACGACCATATCGCGGGGATTTATCTTGCCCCGCTCGACCCGATTGCGCCCGGCACGCCGTTCAGCATTATTGCGCTGGATCGCCTTTCGACCCGCGCCGCCTTCGATGAGCTGATCGAACATGCGGCGATCAATCCGGTGATGAAGCCCGCGAAGAACGCCGCGCCTTCCGCCAGTATTCGCGCCTAATCCTCATCCGGCCCGGCATCCTCGCCGTCGTCGTCCGGCGCATCCTCATCCCAGCAGTCCTCCGGCTCTGACTTGCGGGGTTTTCTTCGGGCGCCTTCCTTGATCTCGCGTTCCATCGCTTCGGCCTGCAGCCAGAGCTGAGGAATCGTATCATCCTGAAAATACCGGTCGATTTCGCCCGACAGCAAAGCGGTCCAGTACAGCCGCAGCACCATGTTGATACGTGTGCTGTAACCCGGCCCCAGCTTGCGGAACCAGCGCACCATGTCGCTGTCGAGCCGAATCGTCACGCGCGTCTTGTGTGGCGTGACCGGGTGCCAATGATCCAGCGCGTTCCAGTCCACCGGGAGGCTGCGGACCAGCCATTTCTGCTTGATCTCACGCTGAAGCTGCTCAAGCGTCGCCAGCATTTCGCTATGGGCATCCGATTTATTCATCGCGCTCTCCGGTGGCTTGGTATCTCCCTCGTCTAGAACGCCATTGTTAAGGTCGGGCAATGCGAGCGTCCGATGGGCTGCCCGACGGCCTGACATTTCCTTAACACAAGGCCGGCTGCCGTCCGGTGTACAGGGGGTGTACAGCTTGTGCATCACGAGTGCCGCCGATTTTCTTGCTCTCGGCGAAAACCTTACCTATACGCGCGCTATGCTGGATACCGCTCAAAATCGCCCCGACCTGCCCGCCGAAATTGCCCGGCGGCGCACCTTTGCCATCATCTCGCACCCGGATGCGGGCAAGACCACGCTGACCGAGAAATTCCTCCTTTACGGTGGTGCGATCCAGATGGCCGGACAGGTCCGCGCAAAGGGCGAAGCGCGGCGCACGCGGTCGGACTTCATGCAGATGGAAAAAGACCGCGGGATCTCCGTGTCGGCATCGGCAATGTCTTTCGATTTCAACAACTTCCGCTTCAATCTCGTGGACACGCCCGGCCACTCGGACTTTTCCGAAGACACCTACCGCACGCTGACGGCGGTGGACGCGGCAATCATGGTGATCGACGGCGCGAAGGGCGTGGAAAGCCAGACCCAGAAACTGTTCGAAGTCTGCCGGTTGCGCGACCTGCCGATCCTGACCTTCTGTAACAAGATGGACCGGGAAAGCCGCGACGTCTTTGAGATCATTGACGAGATTCAGGAAAACCTTGCCATCGACGTGACCCCGGCAAGCTGGCCGATCGGACAGGGGCGCGATTTCGTCGGCTGTTACGACATTCTGCGCGACCGGCTTGAGCTGATGGACCGCGCCGACCGCAACAAGATCGCGCAAAGCATTGAAATCAAAGGGCTGGACGATCCAAAACTGACCCAGCATGTTCCCGCTCACCTGCTGGAAAAGCTGCAGGAAGAGCTTGAGATGGCGCGCGAACTGCTGCCGCCGCTCGACAAGAAGGCCATGCTCGAAGGTACGCTCACCCCGATCTGGTTCGGCTCGGCGATCAACTCCTTCGGCGTCAAGGAACTGATGGACGGCATCGCGAATTACGGCCCCGAGCCGCAGATTCAGGCCGCCACGCCGCGCCAGATTCTGCCCGAAGAATCAAAGGTTTCCGGCTTTGTCTTCAAAGTTCAGGCCAATATGGACCCCAAGCACCGCGACCGCGTTGCCTTTGTGCGCATGGCCTCGGGACATTTCAAACGCGGCATGAAGCTGACCCATGTGCGATCAAAAAAGCCGATGGCAATTTCGAACCCGGTGATGTTCCTCGCCTCCGACCGTGAACTGGCCGAAGAAGCATGGGCTGGCGACATCATCGGCATTCCCAACCACGGCCAGCTTCGCATCGGCGACACATTAACCGAAGGTGAAGATCTTCGTGTTACAGGTATCCCGTCCTTCGCCCCCGAACTTTTGCAGGGCGTGCGCGCGGGTGATCCGATGAAGGCAAAGCATCTGGAAAAGGCGCTGATGCAGTTTGCCGAGGAAGGTGCCGCAAAAGTGTTCAAGCCCTCAATCGGGTCGGGATTTATTGTGGGCGTCGTCGGAGCCCTGCAATTCGAAGTGCTCGCCAGCCGGATTGAGATGGAATACGGCCTGCCCGTGCGCTTTGAGGCGTCGCAATTCACCTCTGCCCGATGGGTGAACGGTGACAAGCAAGCCATTGAAAAGTTTACCAATGCGAACAAGCAGCATATAGCCACCGACAATGATGGCGACACGGTTTACCTCACGCGATTGCAATGGGACATCGACAGGGTCGAGCGTGACTACCCCGACATCCATCTGACGGCGACCAAGGAAATGATGGTCTGATCGTTTCCAAAGACACTTGCAGGAAGCAAGCAAGCGATTGCAACAACCTTCGCGTGCTGCCATGATGTTGCCACATTTGCTTTTGTAAACGGGAACGAGAATATGAGTTTGATTGGTAGCACTCTGGAATGGACGACCGTATTCCCAACGCGGGACAACGTCTTTTTCGGACCTTACGAGGTGACACCGGGGCCCGGCACGGAAGATTTCGAATTTATTGAAGAAAACGGAATCGACGAAGTCTGGGACATCTCGAAGAATAAGATCGAAATTAAATATACGCAGGACGCGCTCGCGGCGAACAAGGATGCGCAGGGCCAGACGGCAACGCATAACGCCGAGATCCTGAGCGATGTCAGCAATACGGTGCAGGATTTCCAAAAGGTAAAGATTCTCTCCAAGCAAACCACGGGTCCATGGGACAACTCCATGATCGAGTGGACCGACGATGAGATCGTCATAAATTATCTCAAGGATGGCGAAGGGATTTCCCTCGTTTCCGGAGATGTTCTGACACTCAAGGTCGTCTTTGACCGCACCTCGGCTTCGCTCGGCGACGATCTGATGAAGGGCACGGGCGGAACCGACAAGTTCAAGGGTCTTGCCGGCGATGACAAGATCATTGGCCGTGGCGGAGACGACAAGCTGTTTGGCAGCAAGGGTGACGACGTCATCAAGGGAAGCAAGGGCAATGACAAGGTCGTCGGTAACGGCGGCGCGGATTCGCTCTATGGCAATGGCGGCAAGGACAAGCTGGTCGGTGGCAAGGGTAACGATTCCTTGGCGGGAGGCGGCGGTAACGACGTTCTCATCGGCGGCAAAGGCAAAGACGATCTGAAAGGCGGCGGCGGTAACGACAAGTTCGTCTTCAAGAAAGCGACCGGTCGTGACGTGATCGAAGATTTCCAAGACGGCAATGACATGATCGTCTTGAAGAAATGGGGCGTCGACAACTTTGACGACCTCACGATCAAGGATCATGACGACGGTGTCCTTCTGAA
Source organism: Heliomarina baculiformis (assembly GCF_019966545.1). Lineage (GTDB taxonomy): Bacteria > Pseudomonadota > Alphaproteobacteria > Rhodobacterales > Rhodobacteraceae > Heliomarina > Heliomarina baculiformis. The sequence goes on from NZ_JAIMIC010000001.1 coordinate 271,921, forward strand.
AAGCGGCAAGAGCACCATTCTGCTGCAAGACATGGACATCGCCGATATCGGTGCCGATGACTTCATCTTCTAAAGGCCAGTGACCTGACTGGAAGACGCGAGAAAGAGCCAGATGCGGGGCCCCGTTGGGGCCTCGTTTCAACTGTAAAGGCCGACGCAACAGCGATCCTTGGCTTTGCCGCGCATCACCTCGAACTGGGATGCCATCGGCTTTATCTTTATCTCGACGCCCCCTGCCCCGAAGCCGAACCGTTTCTGGCCGAACACCCCAAGATCCGCGTCATCCAATGCGACGCGCAATACTGGAAAAGACGCGGCATCCAGCGTCCGGCCAAGCATCAGGTCCGCCAGTCCCGCAATGCGACCCATGCCTATCAGCGCAAGCCCGAGGTTGACTGGCTTGCCCATATCGATGTCGACGAATTCCTCTGGCCAGCCGATGACATGGCGAATGCGCTCGCCGCCGTGCATGGGCCCCAGAACGTGGCGCGGGTCCGCCCTGCGGAATCCCTCGGTGGAAGTTTCAGCCATTTCAAGGCCTTCCTCCCCAATGACGGAAAACGAGACGCAACGGTCGCCGCGCTCTACCCGGAATTCGGCACTTATGTGAAAGGCGGCTTCCTCAGCCATGTCGTGGGCAAGATCTTTGTCCGGACCGGCCTCGACAACGTGGTATTGCGCATTCACCGCGCCTTTATCGATGCAGCGCCCGCCGATGGCACCGAACTGTCCGACGTTGACTTGCTGCACTGCCACGTTGGCGATTGGGAGGATTGGCTGAGTGCCTATCGCTACCGCGTCGAAAAAGGCTCTTACCGTGCAGAGCTAAGCCCCGCCCAGCCCCGCGCCCTTGGTGGCGCCACGCTGCACGAGCTGTTTACCTTGCTTGAAAAAGAGGAAGGTATATCCGGCCTGCGCCGTTTCTACGACGAGGTCTGCGCCGATACATCATCGCTGCGCGACCGGCTCTCGGGCCACGATCTGCTGCTGCACCGCCCGCTTGACCTCGCGGGGGCCATTAACAAACACTTCCCGACATGGCAGGATTGCGTCTCTGACCGTAATAATTGAGCCAGATTGTTTCCGAACAGCCGCCAATGCCCCTGTAAAATAGTAGAAATCCATTGTCGGTTTGACGATCACGCACGATTTTGTTAATGGCAGCGACAAGAGCCATCGTGTGCACTAGCACAGGACCGTACGGGTCCGGCTCCGACCATAGGTGCGGGCCAAGAAAGTGTCCGCAAACAGCGGATACAAATGACAAAATTTTCTGACCTCAAACTGAATCCCAAGGTGCTCAAGGCGATCGAAGAAGCCGGGTACGAAACCCCGACTCCGATCCAGGCTGGCGCCATTCCCCCCGCTCTCGAAGGGCAGGACGTGCTTGGGATCGCCCAGACCGGCACCGGCAAGACGGCGAGTTTCACCCTGCCGCTGATCACCCTGCTGGCCCGTGGCCGTGCCCGCGCGCGCATGCCCCGCAGCCTCGTGCTCTGCCCGACCCGTGAACTCGCCGCGCAGGTGGCCGAGAACTTCGACGTCTATGCCAAGCACGTCAAGCTGACCAAGGCGCTGCTAATCGGCGGTGTCTCTTTCAACGAACAGGACAAGCTGATCGACAAGGGTGTGGACGTGCTGATCGCCACACCGGGCAGACTGCTCGACCATTTCGAACGCGGCAAGCTGATCCTGTCGGACGTCAAGATCATGGTGGTGGACGAAGCCGACCGGATGCTCGACATGGGCTTTATCCCTGATATCGAACGCATTTTCGGCCTGACACCCTTTACTCGCCAGACCCTGTTCTTCTCGGCCACGATGGCGTCCGAGATCGAGCGGATCACCAACACCTTCCTCTCGGCCCCGGCCCGTGTCGAAGTCGCGCGGCAGGCCACGACCGGTGAAAACATCACCCAGGGCGTGGTCATGTTCAAAGGCTCGCGCAAAGACCGCGAGGCCAGCGAAAAGCGCCGCGTCCTACGCGCGATGATCGACGCCGAAGGTGAGAAACTGACCAACGCGATCATCTTCTGCAACCGCAAGATGGATGTGGATATCGTCGCGAAATCGCTCAAGAAATATGGCTATGACGCCGCCCCGATCCACGGCGATCTGGACCAGTCGCAACGGACCCGGACCCTCGAAGGTTTCCGAAATGGCGAGCTCAAGATCCTCGTCGCCTCGGATGTCGCCGCTCGCGGTCTTGATGTGCCAAGCGTCAGCCATGTCTTCAACTTCGACGTCCCCTCGCATGCCGAGGATTACGTGCACCGAATTGGCCGTACCGGTCGCGCCGGGCGCGATGGTGCCGCGATGATGATCTGCGTGCCGCGTGACGAAAAGAACCTTGCCGATATCGAGGCGCTGGTGCAAAAGCAGATTCCGCGTATCGACAATCCGGTCGCGACCTCAAATGACGCGGCTGAACCCGATAGTGCGGAAGAACCCGCGCCGAAAAAGCGCAGCCGCTCCTCCTCCCGCCGCGCCGCTAAAACCGACGCGCCGCAAGAGCCTGCCGAAGCTGCCGCGGCAAAGCCTGCGGAGACACCGCGCAAATCGTCACGGGGCAAGGGCAGCAAATCCGACAGCGAACGCGGCTCCGGCAAGGTTGTCGGCATGGGCGATCACATGCCCAGCTTCATCGCCCTCAGCTTCGAAGAGCGGCGCGCTGGCTGATACAAAAAAACCGCAAGGGCGGCAAACGCCCCTGCGGTAGTCATTGAACTGACGATTTCCTCTGGATCAGCCCAGTTTGGCATCCATCGTGATATCGGCGTTCAGCACTTTCGACAACGGACAGTTCTCCTTGGCGGTTTCGGCCGCCTTCTGGAAATCCTCGCCGGACGCACCCGGCACGCTGGCGGTCACATCCAGATGTACGGCCGTAATCGCGAATCCGCCGTCCTTTTCTTCAAGCGACACCGTCGCGCGGGTCTCGATGTTATCGGCAACAAGATCGCTCTGCCCGAGGATCATGCTCAGGGCCATCGAGAAACAGCTCGCATGGGCCGCCCCAAGCAGCTCTTCGGGATTGGTCCCCTTCTCACCTTCAAAACGTGTGTTGAACCCATAGGGCTGGTCACTGAGCACGCCTGTCTCGGTCGAGACATGGCCCTTGCCGTCCTTAAGACCACCCGACCATTTTGCCGATCCGTGTTTCTTGATCATGGCTACCTCCAATTCTGCCGGACGTCATCGTCCGGCTTCTCCCCCCAACGCCTCTCGTCAGGAAAGGTTGCAGGCCGCCGCCAATCCTCTTCTTTGGGTCTGAAATAATCCCGGGGGAGACGCCCAAAGGGCGGCGGGGGCAGCGCCCCCTGCTTCCATTCAAAATCGAGCAGCCGGACAAAGGCACCGATCAAACCAAACCGGATGCCCGCCCAATCGCTGGGGCGGACACTGGAAGGATTTACCCGAGACGGCTGATGACGATCGTCACTTCCGGCTTCTTTCCGATCTCGCTCTGCGCCGTCTGACGGACCGCGCGACGCAGCGCCTCCTCCAGCGCATCATCGTCGCGCAGGGTCTTTGGCTTGGCACGGCCCAGCAACTGGCTGAGGTCTTCTTCCATCACCTCGACCAGTGGCGCGCGCGAGGATCCGGTTTCCGGCAGGCCCCTGATCTCGCACCATGGATCGCCCAAAAGCTCGTCTTCCTCGTCGAGGATCAGAGTCACGGTCACATGACCGTTCAGCGCCATGCGGATTCTGTCGCGCACTACGCCGTCCATTGCGCCGATCTGGACCGATCCGTCCAGATAAGTGCGCCCGGTCTCGATATATTCGGCAACGCGCAACTCATTTCCCGACAGGTCCATCATCATCCCATTCACGACAACCATCGACTGCATGCCCGACTCCGTCGCGATGCGCGCATGTTCGCGCAGGTGGCGGTGTTCGCCATGCATCGGGATCAGGATCTGCGGTTTGACCAACGCGTGCAACCGCTCGAGGTCGGGCCGGTTGGCGTGGCCCGATACATGGTAAAGACCGGATGAATCATCGACCACATCCACGCCTTTTTCCGAGAAGGCGTTGATGATCCGGATAACGCCGCGCTCATTGCCCGGGATCGTCTTCGAGGAAAACAGAAAGAGATCGCCCTCTTTCATCTCGAGCCCCAGATACTTGCCGCGGGCCAGTTGCGCGCTGGCGGCCCGACGTTCGCCCTGACTGCCCGTCACAAGAAGCATCAGGTTCTCGCGCGGAATATCCTGCGCCGCCTCTGGCGAGACGACACTCGGAAAATCATGCAGAACGCCGGTTTCGACAGCGGCTTCGACCATCCGGCGCATAGCGCGGCCCAGCAGAACGATGGACCGTCCGGCGCGGGCACCGGCCTCGGCCAGCGTTTTGACGCGGGCGACGTTACTGGCAAAGGTCGTCGCCACGACCATACCTTCCGCTTGACTGACGAGGTTCTCGATCTCGGGACCGACGGTGATTTCCGAGCGACCGGCAAGCGGAGAGAAGACGTTCGTGCTGTCACAGATCAGGGCCCGCACCCCGTTCTTGCAGACCTTGGCCCATAACTCGGGGTCAAAGGCCTCGCCCACGACCGGCGTGGCGTCCAGTTTGAAATCGCCCGAATGAATCACCCGGCCCTCCGGCGTGTCGATCACGAGCGACGCTGATTCAGGGATGGAATGCGAGATCGGCAGGAAGCTGACGGCAAAAGGCCCGAGCTTGATCTGTTCGGGCCAGGCGGAAACCGTGCGCACCGCGTCTTCGGGGTGGCCGTACTCATCCATCTTGCGCCGCGCGATATTGGCGGTAAAGGGGCGCGCATAGACCGGCGCGCCAAGCGCCTGGTAGAAATGTGCCACCGCGCCGATATGGTCTTCATGGGCGTGGGTGATGAATATCCCGTCGAGCCGGTCGGCACGTTCCTTGAGCCAGGTCATGTCGGGCATGATCAGGTCGACACCCGGTGTGCCGTCCATGTCGGGGAAGGTCACCCCGAGATCGACAAGGATCAGGCGTTCCTTGTCCGGTGCGCCATAGCCATAGACATAGGCGTTCATACCAATTTCGCCCGCCCCACCGAGAGGCAGGTAGATCAGTCTTTCACTGCTCATCGTTTCAGGTTTTATCCTTGTTATAGGCGTGGATCACGGTCAGGCCGTGCATTGTCAGGTCTTCTTCGAAGAAATCGAACAGCACTTCGCTTTGCTGGAACAGGGGCGCAAGACCGCCTGTCGCTATAATTTTCATGTCCGTGTCTCGTTCAGCGCGGATTCTACTGCAAATCTCGCGGACAAGACCGACATACCCCCAAAACACGCCCGACTGCATACATGCAACCGTATTCGTACCGACCACTGCCTGCGGCTTGGCGATATCGACATGCGGCAGGGCGGCGGCGGCCATGTGGAGCGCTTCGAGGCTGAGATTGACGCCCGGGGCAATGACGCCGCCGACATAGGCACCGTCGCTCGCGACCACGTCAAAGGTCGTGGCGGTGCCGAAATCGACAACGACCAAATCGCCCCCGTGCCGGTCGAACGCGCCGGCGGTGTTCACAAGCCGGTCGGGTCCGACCTGGGTGCCTTCATCGACGCGGGGCGCGTGGGGCAGCAGGCATTCCGGCTTGCCAACGACCAGCGGACGGCAATTGAAGAAACGGTCGGCAAAGACGCGCAGGTTGAACACCACGCGCGGCACGGTGGACGAGATAATAACATCGGTGATGTCCGGATCGATTCCGTAGTGCTTGATCAGCGTCGAAAACCAAGTGAAATAGGCATCTGCCGTACGCGCATGGTGCGTCGAGGTCCGCAGGGTGCAGAGAAATTTCTCGCCGTCCCAGATGGAAAAAACGGTATTCGTGTTGCCACAGTCAATCGCCAACAACATGGGCCAGAGGCTCCTGTTCAGAAATAGATCTCGGCCGCAGGCAGGCTGACGCGGCCATTGTCCGTCTGTAAGACAAGATTGCCCCGCCCGTCCACCGTTTCAAAGATTCCGGTAGTTTCCGAATTGCTCAGCCGTGCCGTGATGGGCTCACCGACACGGGCCGCGCGGGCAAGCCAGGCCTGCCGGATCGGTTCGAAACCGTAGGTGGTGAACTGGGTTTCATAGCGGTCATAGGCGACGGCCAGATAGGTCAGGAAGTCTTCGGGCGAGACCGATGCCCCGGTTTCCGAGAGCAGCGACACGGGCCGCACGGCACCAGGTTCCACGTCTTCCGCGCGGGGCGCATCGGCAAGGTTCACGCCGATCCCGATGGCGAGGTAGCTGCCCTGCCCCGGTGCGCCGGTGCTCTCCAGCAGGATACCGGCGAGTTTGCCGCCGTTCAGCAGAACGTCATTGGGCCATTTCAGCGAAAAGCCCTCGGCGCGGCCAGTGACAGTGACGCAGGCATCGAAAAGCGCGAGGGAGGTCACGAAACTGCGCAGGGCAGCCCGTTCCGGCCCGCCGGTTGGTCGGATGACCAGCGTCGCGGCAAAGTTGCCTTTGGGATGGGTCCAGGGCCGTCCTCGCCGACCCCGGGCGGCGGTCTGGTGCAAGCCAAGGATCCACTCCGGCCCGGTCAGGCCCGGTGCGATCCGGGCCGCTTCGCTAAGCGTGGAGTCGACTTTTTCGAGGATTCGACGGCCATAGCCGTACGGCCAGTCGGTCATCGGGGGCCTCCATTACAGAAAGGCCCCCGGTGAGGATCAGTTAACAAGCGTTGCTGCCGCTGCCGCGGCCGCGCCTTCGACGCCGAACATGTTGACAACGCCCAGCAGCATGATGACAGCCGAAGCCATGAGGAAGACCCAGAGAACGGGCGAGCGGTTGGTTTCCAGCTCGGACCCTTCTTCGCCGAAGTACATGTAGTAGACGATGCGCAGATAGTAGAAAGCACCGATCACGGAGGCGACCACACCGGCCACGGCGAGCCATGCCAGCCCGCCTTCATAAGCGGCCCGCAGAACGTAGAACTTGCCGAAAAAGCCGAGCATCGGCGGCACACCTGCCAGCGAGAAGAGGAGTACCAGCATCGCCAGCGCCCGGCCCGGTTCACGCTTGGAATACAGGTTCAGCGCATTGATATCCGTGACCGGCTGCCCGTCGCGTTCCATCGAGAGAATGAAGGCAAATGTGCCAACATTCATGGTGATGTAGATCGCCACGTAGATCAGCATTGCCTGCACACCGAACACAGTGCCCGCGGCAAGGCCCATCAGGGCAAATCCCATGTGGGTGATCGAGGAATAGGCCATCAGGCGTTTGATGTCGCGCTGACCGATGGCGGCAACGCTGCCGAGGAACATCGAGGCGACGGAGAGCAGCGCGATCACCTGTTGCCAGTCGCTGACGGCGGCACCGAAAGCGTCATGCAGAAGCCGGGCGAAAAGACCCAGCGCCGCCACCTTGGGCGCTGTCGCGAAAAACGCGGTGACTGGGGTCGGCGCGCCTTCGTAAACGTCCGGCGTCCACATGTGGAAAGGCACGGCCGAAACCTTGAAGGCCAGACCGGAAATCAGGAAGATCAGGCCGAAGAGCAGACCAACCGAAACCTCGCCATGGATCGCCGTCTGGATGATCCCTGAGAACAGCGTCGTACCCGCGTACCCATAGGTCAGCGAGGCACCGTAAAGCAGCAGACCGGACGACAGGGCACCCAACACAAAATACTTGAGACCCGCCTCGGTCGACTTGGCACTGTCGCGGCGCAGCGAGGCGACCACGTAGAGCGCGAGCGATTGCAACTCGAGCCCCATGTAGAGCGACATCAGGTCTCCGGCGGAAACCATGACCATCATGCCCACAACGGAAAGTGCAACGAGCAGCGGATATTCGAACCGCAGCAGGCCGCGACGCTTCATGTATTCCTGGCTCATCACCAGAACGCAGGCCGCGGACAGCAGGATCGCGATCTTGGCGAAACGCGAGAAACCGTCATCGATGAACATGCCGTTAAAGGCAATCTTGTCGACGCCGCCGGCAGCACCGATCCAGATCGCCAGCAGGACCATAAGGATGCCGGTCACCCAGACAAGCGCGGGGGCGAGCTTGTCCTTGGAGGTATAGACCGCGGCAACCAGCCCGAGCATGGCAAAAACAGCCAGAATGATTTCCGGCAGGATGGTGTTCAGATCAGCCTGGATCATCTATCCGGCCCCCCTTAGTTCGATGCGGTCTGCGTCGCGGACTGAGCCGCGGCAACCGCGTTGTCATAGCTATCGACCAGCGCCGCCGTACTCGGGCTGATGATATCGGTGATAAGCGACGGGTAGACGCCGAGAAGCAGCGTCATCACGATCAGCGGCGCAAAGATGAACCGTTCACGCGAATTCATGTCGGAGATCGTCTTGAGGCTTTCCTTGATGAGATCGCCAAAGACGACCCGTCGATAGAGCCAGAGCGCATAAGCCGCCGAGAAGATCACACCGCTCGTCGCTACGGCCGCCACCCAGGTGTTGACCTGGAACGTGCCCATCAGCGTCAGGAATTCACCGATGAAGCCCGAGGTGCCCGGAAGGCCGACGTTCGCCATCGTGAACAGCATGAAAACCAGCGCGTAGGCAGGCATCCTGTTTACCAAACCGCCGTAGGCGTCGATATCGCGAGTGTGCATCCGGTCATAGATCACACCGACGCAGAGGAAGAGAGCGGCCGAGATGAACCCGTGCGAGAGCATCTGGAAGATCGCGCCGTCAACGCCCTGCTGGTTGGCCGCAAAGATGCCCATGGTCACGAAACCCATGTGCGCGACCGAGGAATAGGCGATCAGCTTTTTCATATCCTCCTGCACCAGCGCGACGAGCGAGGTGTAGACAATCGCGATGGCCGACATCCAGAGCACCAGCGGTGCCAGGATTTCTGACCCGACCGGGAACATGGGCAACGAAAAGCGCAGGAAGCCATAGCCACCCATCTTGAGGAGGATCGCCGCCAGAACCACGGAGCCCGCGGTCGGTGCCTGAACGTGCGCATCCGGAAGCCAAGTGTGAACAGGCCACATCGGCATCTTCACCGCGAAAGATGCGAAGAAGGCGAGGAAGAGAAGCGTCTGCAGACCGCCGACGATCTGGAAGCCCATCAGGCTGAAGGTTTCGCTGGCAAATTCATGGGTCAGCAGAACTTCGATATCTGTGGTGCCCGCGTCGGCGAACATTGCCACCATCGCGACCAGCATCAGCACCGAGCCAAGGAAGGTGTAGAGGAAGAACTTGAAGCTCGCGTAGATGCGGTTCGCCCCGCCCCAGATGCCAATGATCAGGAACATTGGGATCAGACCGGCTTCGAAGAACAGGTAGAACAGCACCAGATCCAGCGCCATGAAAACGCCGAGCATCAGCGTTTCCAAGAGCAGGAAGGCGATCATGTATTCCTTGACGCGGGTCTTTACATCCCAGCTCGCGAGAATGGTGAGCGGCATGACAAAGGTGGTCAGCATCACGAAAAGGACCGAGATCCCGTCGACGCCCATCTTGTATTGCAGGCCGAGCAGCCAGTCGCTTTGCTCGACGAACTGGAAACCGGGATCGGCGGGGTCGAATTCAAAATAGATGCCGAGCGAGATCAGGAAGGTGATGGTCGTCGCGAACAGCGCCACCCACTTGGCATTGCGATGCGCCGCGTCGTCTTCTCCGCGCAGGAAGATCGCAAGGATCAGGGCCGCGAGCGCAGGGATGAAGGTGACAATGGAAAGAAGGTTGTCCATCAGTTGCCTCCTCCGATCGACATCCAGGTGACAAGCGCGGCTATGCCGAGCACCATCCAGAAGGCATAAGTAAAGATATAGCCGGTCTGTGCGCGGCCTGCGAGCCGGGTGAAGAACGGTACGATATTGAGTGCGACGCCATTCAGGAAGCCGTCGATGATGCTGCCATCACCGCGTTTCCAGAACACCTTGCCGAGGCCCATGACGGGGCGCACAAAGACCGCGTCATAGATTTCGTCGAAGTACCACTTGTTCTTGAGAAAGAGGTACAGGGGACGCTGGTTTTCGGCCAGACGACGGGGCAGTTCCGGGTTTACGATGTAGAACAGGTAGGCAACAGCAAGACCAAGCAGCATCGCGATAAAGGGCGAGACCTTGACCCAGATTGGCGCGGCATGGGCATTGTCCAGAACGTGGTTGTCCGGACCGAAGTAGAGCGCACCATCACCGGGTTCGCCGCCAAGCTGGGCGTGATGCTCGCCCGCCTCGCCGTGATCCTCGGTCGCGGCGTCCGCGAGTGCGGTCTCTTCGCCTTGGGCCTCTTCGGTCGCTTCTTCGCCGTGACCCGCTTCATCGGTCACCGCATGGTCATCGCCATGGGCCGCGGCCTCGGCCGCCATCGGAATGCCATAGAACTTACCGATCTGGTCGGCATGGCCGAAGAAGTTGGAATACCAGAGCATCCCCGAGAAGATCGCACCGAGCGACAGAACACCCAGCGGTATCAGCATGACCATCGGGCTTTCGTGCGCATGATCATGCGTGTGCTTGTCGCCGCGCGGGGTACCGTAGAACGTCAGGAAGATAAGGCGCCACGAATAGAAGGACGTGAAGCAGGCAGCAACGACCAGCAGCCAGAAGCCATAGGCCGATCCGCCGCCCCATGCGCTTTCGATGATCGCGTCTTTGGAAAGGAAACCGGCAAAACCGATATGGGTCAGCGGGATGCCGACACCGGTGATCGCCAGCGTGCCGATCATCATCGCCCAGAAAGTATAGGGGATCTTTTTGCGCAGACCGCCGTAGTTGGTCATGTCCTGCTCGTGGTGCATCGCGTGGATGACCGAGCCTGCCCCGAGGAACAGGAGCGCCTTGAAAAAGGCGTGGGTCAGCAGGTGGAACATGGCCGCCGAATACATACCAACACCGGCAGCAACGAACATGTAGCCCAGCTGCGAACAGGTCGAATAGGCGATGACGCGCTTGATGTCGGTCTGCACGAGGCCAACCGTTGCGGCAAAGAATGCCGTGGTCGCGCCCAGCACGGTGATGAAGGCAGTCGCTTCGGGCGCGAATTCCATGATCGGTGACATGCGGCAGACGAGGAACACGCCCGCCGTCACCATCGTAGCGGCGTGGATCAGGGCCGACACCGGGGTCGGGCCTTCCATCGCATCCGGGAGCCACGTGTGCAGCAGGAGCTGCGCGGATTTACCCATCGCGCCGATGAACAGCAGGAAGGCCACGAGGTTCGCCGCGTTCCATTCGGTCCAGAGGAAGGACACCTGCGTTTCGGCGAGCGTCGATGCTTCGCCAAAGATCACGTCGAAATCGATGGTGTCGGTCAGGAAGAACAGCGCGAAGATGCCCAGCGAAAAGCCGAAGTCACCGACACGGTTCACAACAAAGGCCTTGATCGCGGCCGCGTTGGCCGAGGGCTTGCGATAATAGAAACCGATCAGCAGATAGGAGGCCACGCCCACGCCTTCCCATCCAAAGAACATCTGGACCAAGTTGTTGGAGGTGACCAGCGCCAGCATCGCGAAGGTGAAGAACGACAGGTAAGCAAAGAAACGCGGCTTGTAGACCTCTCCCTCTTTCCACTGGGGGTCGTGATCCATGTAGCCAAAGCTGTAGAGGTGCACGAGGCTGGAAACCGTGGTGATCACGATCAGCATGATGGCGGTAAGGCGGTCAAGCCGGATGGCCCATTCCGTCGCCAGCGTGCCGGATTCGATAAAACGCAGCACGGTGATGTGCTCGGTCACGCCGTCGAAGGTGAAGAACACGATCCAAGAGAGTAGCGCTGCCAGGAAGAGCAGCCCCGTGGCAACCCATTGCGCTGCGGTTTCGCCGATGAACTTCCAGCCAAAGCCGCAGATCAGTGCGCCAACAAGCGGGGCGAAGAGGATGATGGTTTCCATGTGACGTTAGCCCTTCATCACGTTGACGTCTTCGACGGCGATGGTGCCGCGGTTTCTGAAGAAACAGACAAGGATGGCAAGGCCGATCGCAGCCTCGGCGGCGGCGACAGTCAGCACGAAGAGCGTGAACACCTGCCCGACAAGATCCCCGAGGAAAGAGGAGAAGGCCACAAAGTTGATGTTCACCGAAAGCAGGATCAGTTCGATGCTCATCAACAGGATGATGACGTTCTTGCGGTTCAGGAACAGCCCGAAGATGCCGATGACGAACAGCGTCGCCGCGACGGTGAGATAATGTTCAAGTCCGATCATGTCGTCCCTCGGTTTCTTTTCCGTGTCGGCCTTTCCGGCCCTTGTCTTGTCTCGCCCCCGACAATGTCGGGATGTTTCGGCCCGTCCCGGGGCCGGGATGTCTGCCGCTAGGTCAGCGGCGGCACCCCGATGTGCCTGCCCTTGTCGGGCGCGACCGCGCCGGAGAGCCGCGCCCGGCGGCGTTTCCAGACCCGGAAGGCCGAGTAGCTGAGCGCCGCCTTGGCGGCCCAGAGCCCGGCAAAGCCCGCGACCCCGACCGAAGACAGGTGATCGTGGACGATCTGGATCAAAGCCCCTGCCCCGGTTTGACGTCGCGAAGTTCCATCGCCTTGGCCGGATCGCGATACATCTGGGCCAGCACGTTCTGACGCTTGACGTCCTGACGGTGGCGCAGGGTCAGAACGATTGCGCCGATCATCGCGACCAGCAGGATGAGACCTGCAAGCTGGAACAGCAGGAAGTACTGATCATAAAGGATCAGACCAAGCGCCTGCGTATTGTGCTTGTCGACCGGCATCACCTGCGTGCGCATCGTTTCGGCGGCGGCGTTGGATTCCCACGCACCAAAGGCCATGACGAACTGCATCAGAATGATGAGGCCGATCAGCAGGGCCAGCGGCATGTATTTTGCCATCTCGGCCTTGAGCTCGGCGAAATCCACATCAAGCATCATGACAACGAAGAGGAAGAGCACGGCCACCGCGCCCACATAGACGATCACCAGCAGCATCGCGACGAATTCCGCGCCGAGCAGCACGAAGAGCCCCGCCGAAGACAGAAACGCAAGGATCAGCCAGAGCACCGAATGTACCGGCTGGCGCGCGGTTACGGTGAAAAAGCCGCCGATGATGGCGCTTATCGAAAACAGGTAAAAGGCAAATACGCTCATGTTTCGGGTTCCTCGTTTTCGCCCATAGTCTCTTGCGCAAGATCGAGCGCGCGGGTCATCGCGGGAATGCCCGCAAAGACCGACATCTGACCGATCGTCTCGACGATTTCTTGCTTGCGTGCCCCGGCTTCGATCAGGTGACGCACGGTCTGGCGCACGGCTGTGTCTGCCTGCGCCCCTTGCATCGTCAGCCCGGCCAGCGTCAGCAGCAGCCGCGTCTTGGCATCAAGCCCGTCCTTGTTCACCGTGTTGCCGAACCAGAATTCCATCGCTTCCTTGGGCATGGTCGGCCACAGCGCCTCGAACCCCTTGGGCGAGAAGGTTTCAAGCGCGGGATTGAGCGCCCGCGCCATTTCCTGCGCCTGCGTCATCATCGCTTCAAAGGGGTTGCGCGGGTCGCTCATCGGTAGGGCGCATCCAGTTCTAGGTTGCGGGCAATTTCAGCTTCCCAGCGTTCGCCGTTCTCAAGCAGCTTGGCCTTGTCATAGAACAGCTCTTCGCGGGTCTCGGTTGCGAATTCGAAATTCGGACCTTCGACGATGGCATCCACCGGGCAGGCTTCCTGACAGAAACCGCAGTAGATGCACTTCGTCATGTCGATGTCGTAGCGTGTCGTCCGGCGCGAGCCGTCTTCGCGCGGTTCGGCATCGATGGTGATGGCCTGCGCCGGACAGATCGCTTCGCAGAGTTTGCAAGCGATGCAGCGTTCTTCGCCGTTGGGATAGCGGCGCAGCGCGTGTTCGCCGCGGAATCGGGGCGACAGTGGCCCCTTTTCATGCGGGTAGTTAATCGTCGATTTGGGGGCCACGAAGTATTTCATGCCGATCCAGAGACCTTTGACGAAGTCGCTGAGCAGGAAATACTTGGCGGCGCGGGTATAGTCGATTTGGGTCATATCAGCTCCCAGTGCTCCAGCGCGCGAAGGCGCCCCAGAACCAGTCGAATTTTGCGGCGAAGGCCACGAAGACCACCCAGACGAGGCTGAACGGGAGGAAGACCTTCCAGCCCAGACGCATCAGCTGGTCATAGCGATAGCGCGGCGTGATCGCCTTGATCATCGAGAAGAAGAAGAACACCAGGCCGATCTTGGCGATCATCCAGAAGATGCCATCAGGAAGGCCGGGGATCGGCGACAGCCAGCCGCCAAGGAACAAGAGCGAGATCAGCGCGCACATCAGCACGACCGCAACCAGTTCCCCGATCATGAAGAGAAGGAAGGGGGTCGAGGAGTATTCCACCTGATACCCGGCAACGAGTTCCGATTCCGCTTCGGGAAGGTCGAACGGCGGGCGGTTGGTTTCGGCCAGCGCAGAGATGAAGAAGAGGATCATCATCGGGAAATGCGGCAACCAATACCAGTTGAGCAGACCGAGGTTGCCGTCCTGCGCGTTGACGATGCCGCTGAAGTTCATCGAACCAGTCGAGATGATAACGCCGATGATAATAAGGCCCAGCGAGACCTCATATGAGATCATCTGCGCGGCCGACCGGAGCGAGCCGAGGAAGGGGTATTTCGAGTTCGACGCCCAACCGCCCATGATGACGCCATATACTTCGAGCGACGACACGGCGAAGACGAAAAGGATCGCCACGTTGATGTCCGAGAGCACCCAGCCATCGTTGAACGGGATCACCGCCCAAGCGACGAGCGCCATGACAAGGCTGATCATCGGCGCAAGGAAGAACACCGCGCGGTCAGCCCCGGCGGGCACCACGATTTCCTTGAGGATGTATTTACCGAAATCCGCAAAGCTTTGCAGCAAACCGTAAAATCCGACCACGTTGGGGCCACGGCGCATCTGAACGGCGGCCCAGATCTTGCGGTCGGCATACATCAGAAAGGCCAGCGCCACCAAGAGCGGGACGACGATCAGAAGGATCTGGCCCAGTATCAGCAGCGCGATTCCCGTGCCCGTTGTCGTAAAGAATTCAGCCATAAGTCCTCACACCGTCGGTATCCCGTTTTCCGCACAGTTTTCGACCACGACTTCGGCGTCGATGGTTTCCAGTCCGCGCGGCAGCGATGGCGAGATGGTGTAAACAGCATCCGCCGCCCACACGCCACCCTTTTCCTGTACTTTTGTGCGCAAATGACGCGCAAATCCGTATCCGCGGATCAGCGCGTATTGCGCGGCGGCGCATTCCGCGTACCCCGCCACATCATTGTCGTTTCGGGCGCCCTTCATCACGACGCCGAACTGCACCAGATCACCGTCCAGAAGCCGCGTGTCGACACCACCATAGACGGGCCGGTAAGCCGATCCGCCCGACGTCGCCCCCGCATCGCAGCCGGTCAGGACCAGCGCCGATATGATCGCGGTGCGAATCATTCAGCGGCGATCTGCTGGGCGCGTGCTTTGACGCCTGCGGAGAGTTCCGCCATCAACGCGCTGGCCCGTGCGATCGGGTTGGTCAGGTAAAAATCGGTGATGGCAGGACGGAATGTCGCCTTGCCCAGTTCACCGGCCTCGAGCTTTTCAACTGCGTTTTCTGGTACTTCGTCCACCTTCGCGAGATGCGGTACTGCTTTGACAAGTTCCTGACGAAGCTGCGCAATACTGTCGAAAGGCAGCACTTCGCCGATCTCGCCGGAAAGCGCCCGCAGGATCGCCCAGTTTTCCTTGGCTTCACCCGGCGCGAATCCCGCGCGCTGCGCCAGCTGCGGACGACCTTCGGTATTCACGAAGAGGCCGGTTTCCTCGGTATAGGCCGCGCCCGGCAGGATGATGTCGGCGCGATGCGCGCCGCGGTCGCCGTGGCTGCCTTGGTAGATGACAAAAGCGCCTTCGGCGATGTCGACCTCATCCGCGCCAAGGTTATAGATGACCTCGGCCTCGGACACCTCGGCCATGCCGCCGTCGCAGGTAGCACCGATATCCATCGCCCCTACCCGGCTGGCTGCGGTGTGCAGGATGAGAAGACCGCTATTGGTTGCTTCGGCGATGCTTTGCGCCGCGGCAAGAACGGCCGCACCGTCTGCTTCTTGCAAAGCGCCCTGCCCGACGATGACCATCGAGGCTTTCTCCCGGATCTCGTCCGAGCCGCCCATGTCGACGACTTCCTGCAGCGCGGCGCGGTCGTTACCCATATGGGTGTAGTCAAACGTCAAATCCGCCGCATCGCCAACCAGAGCCACATTGGCGCCCCGGCTCCATGCCTTACGGATACGGGCGTTGAGCACCGGCGCTTCGACCGCCGGATTGGTGCCGATCAGCAGGATGCTTTCCGCCATGTCAATGTCTTCGACAGCAGCAGTGCCGACATATGCCCCCCGGTTTCCGGCGGGCAGTTTCGCCCCGTCGGTACGGCATTCGACAATGCCGCCCATGCCTTCGATCAGCTGCTTCAGCGCAAATGCGGGTTCAACAGAAACCAGATCGCCCACGATGCCGGCGACTTTCTTGCCCTTCATAGCGGCGGCAGCGGCGGTCAGCGCCTCGCCCCAGCCCGCTTTGCGCAGCTTGCCGTTTTCGCGGATATAGGGCGTGTCGAGACGCTGGCGGCGCAAACCGTCCCACACAAAGCGCGTCTTGTCGGAGATCCATTCCTCATTCACGCCGTCATGGTTGCGCGGCAGGATCCGCATGACTTCGCGACCCTTGGTATCCACGCGAATGTTCGAGCCGAGCGCGTCCATAACGTCGATGCTTTCGGTCTTGCTGAGCTCCCACGGACGGGCGGTGAACGCGTAGGGTTTCGACACCAGCGCTCCGACCGGGCAGAGGTCAATGATGTTGCCCTGCATGTTGGAATTCAGGGTCTCGCCCAGATAGGACGTAATCTCGGCATCTTCGCCGCGCCCTGTCTGGCCCATCTGGTGAATACCAGCGACCTCGGTTGTGAAGCGAACGCAGCGCGTACAAGAGATGCAGCGTGTCATGTGGGTTTCGACCAGAGGACCAAGATCCAGATCCGTCGAGGCACGCTTGGCTTCGCGGAAACGCGAGAAGTCCACGCCATAGGCCATCGCCTGATCCTGAAGATCGCATTCGCCGCCCTGGTCACAGATCGGGCAGTCGAGCGGGTGGTTGATCAGGAGAAACTCCATCACCCCTTCGCGGGCCTTCTTGACCATTGGCGAGTTCGTCTTGACCTGCGGCGCCTGCCCTTCGGGACCGGGGCGCAGATCGCGGACCTGCATCGCGCAGGAAGCGGCGGGTTTCGGCGGACCGCCCACGACCTCGACCAGACACATGCGGCAGTTACCGGCGATCGACAGGCGTTCGTGGTAGCAGAAACGCGGAATCTCGACCCCGACCTGCTCACAGGCCTGGATCAGGGTCATTGCCCCGTCGACTTCGATTTCGGTTCCGTCAATGTTGATCTTGCGGAGGTCAGACATGGTCTATTTCGCCCTCAGTAGCACACCAATCGCGCTGGATTTGGCAATTTCCGCACGCCCGAAGGTGCAGAAGGTTTCAGGTTTGTCATAGGATACGCCGTTCTGTGCGAGGAATTTCTCGCCCTTTGCGCGCATCCGGGCCTTTTCAGTATCGGATTCGACATAGGCCCTGATTTCTTCGTCGCTGTAGCCCAGATCGTTGGCTTGGGCCTTGATCTTGCGCAGCGTGTTCAGCGCGCGCAGCACACGCGGGCTGATGTCATCGCAGCGGTCGCGGATCGCATCGGCAATCGCCACGGCAAACAGCGTATTTTCGATCTCGGGCACATCGCGCAAAGCTGGACGCGCAGTGGCCGAAACCGGTAGCGCAACAGTACAGGCGAGCGCGGCGGCGATAACGGTATTGGCAAGTCTCATCGGGTCTTCCTTTCGTATGAAAGGCAAACAACGGACGAGAATCGTTCCGATAGGCAATAACAACCGCCTTGGATCCCGGTGATATGCAAATACCTGCTCACGGATTGCATTCTCCGGCTAATGTCAGCGTATCGTTCACAACCGGCAATTGCTGCAGGGGTCTGTCCGGTCCGGCGGACCAGATGATCCGCGATGTACCGTAGTTCGTGATGCAATAGCGGGTCGCCTCGAATTCGCCGGCCTCGATCGCTCCTTGCGGAGCGAGAGACATGTTCTTGACGGAAACGGTGAACCGCTGACGGTTATCGTCGACTTTACTCGCCTTGGTCTTGAAGTAGACCCCCTGGAACGCCAGCCGGGTTTCATCGTCCTGGGCACATGCGGACAGGGTCACGGCAAAGGCCGCTACAGCAAGACCACGGCCGGTCTGCCTGAAAATTTGAGGCAGTGTTTTCATAATCTTCCGCCTTGCACCGCGCTGTTGCGCTCCGGTCGTTTCGATTGCCTGCATCTACTTCACCCGCGAATGCACCGGGCGATGCACCTTTTCCTTTTCGATGACGACCATCGAGTCATGAATGTGAAAGCCCGCGAAAGCGCCCTCCAAGGCAGGGAACCGCAGGCCCTTGCGATGATACCAGTGGTGCATGTCATCCACCATGCGCCGTAGCAAGTTGAAAAAACTGGTTTTTGCCCGGTACCCGCCGCCGTACTTGGGAAAATAGGCGGTGTGAAGATCTTCGATCACATAAGCACCGCCGGGTGAGAGCCGGGGATAGAGGGCCATGAGCGAGGCCTCGATATGTTTCATCCGGTGGCTGCCGTCGTCGAGAATCAGATCGACGCCCCCCATTTCATCGACTACGTCGGACAAGAACTCGGGATCGGCTTGCGAACCGATCCGCACCTGCCCTGACTGTCCGTCGTAGCGAGCGCAATCAGGGTTGATGTCGATGCCGAAGATCTTGGCGTCTTTTCCGAAATATTTGCGCCAGAGCTGCAGCGAGCCGCCGTGATTGACGCCTATTTCGAGAAACCGGACCGCCGTGCCGCGAAACTTTGAGAAATACCGGTCGTAGAGCGGAATATAGTGATGCCACTTGTGGACGCTCGCGCCTTCGTTCGAGGCATAGATCTTGGCCAGATCGCCAGCATAGCCATATTTGTCGAGGATATCCCCGGCAATATCGCCATCTTCTTCAAAGCGGAATTTCCTCATCTCCCCAGAATCTCCGTTCTGCGGATGATCCGGTCAGCGCTTTGAGCCCCGAACACCATCTTAGCCCCGCTTGTACACGAGAACGCTGACAGGCGTCCGCCGTGCCGTTTCATCATCGAGCACGGTACAAGTGTTCAGCCTGCTGTAGCTGGTGCCGTATTTCGCGGCCAGCGACCGGCGTTTGACATCGGTTTCCAGCTCAGCCGCTTCCCGGACCTGCTGCGCGACCAGTTGGCCGTTCTTCACGCGTTCATTGGTGATCGCAGCAGCCAGAACCTCATCATAGGAATACGCGGGGCAGCGTCCGACCATTTCACGCGCGATTGTCCGCACGGCATAATGCTCCGGCGCAGACAGGGCCATCAGTTCGGCCGTGCGCGGGTCATTCAGATTGGCGCTGCCACCGCAACCTGCCAAGAGAACCAGCCCGACCGAAATGAAAAACTGCCTGCGCATGCCCTGCCCTTACTCTGCCGCGACAGCGCTGACGCGCCCGGTGCGTTTGTGTTTGATACGATCTTCGATCTCGTTACGGAAATGCCGGATCAAGCCCTGGATCGGCCAGGCTGCCGCATCGCCGAGCGCACAGATCGTATGACCCTCGACCTGCTTGGTCACGTCGAGCAGCATGTCGATTTCCTCGACCTCGGCATCGCCGGTTACCAGACGATCCATGACCCGCATCATCCAGCCGGTGCCTTCGCGGCAAGGCGTACACTGACCGCAGCTTTCATGTTTGAAGAACTTGGAAAGACGCCAGACGGCTTTGATCACGTCGGTGTTCTGATCCATGACGATCATGCAGCCGGTGCCAAAGGACGACTTGTTTTCGCGCATCCAGTCGAAATCCATGATCGCGTCTTCCAGCGCGTCCTTGGGAAGAACCGGGCAGGACGCACCACCGGGGATGATCGCCTTGAGGTTATCCCAGCCGCCGCGAATACCGCCGCCGTGTTTTTCGATCAGCTCGCGCACGGGAAGCGACATGGCTTCTTCGAATACACATGGATTGTTCACGTGACCGGTCAGCGCGAAGAGCTTGGTGCCCACGTTGTTAGGACGGCCAAAAGAGCTGAACCATTCCGGGCCACGACGCAGGATCGTGGGCACAACAGCAATGGATTCCACGTTGTTAACCGTGGTCGGGCAGCCGTAAAGCCCCGCACCCGCCGGGAACGGCGGCTTCATCCGCGGCATACCCTTTTTGCCTTCGAGGCTTTCGAGCAGCGCGGTTTCCTCGCCACAGATATAGGCCCCGGCCCCATGCGCCAGATACAGGTCGAAATCCCAGCCGGACTTGCAGGCGTTCTTGCCGATCAGACCCGCGTCATAGGCTTCGTCGATGGCCGCCTGAAGCGCCTCGCGCTCGCGGATATATTCACCGCGGATATAGATGTAAGAGGCATGCGCGCCCATCGCGAAAGAGGCAACCAGCGCCCCTTCGATCAGCGTGTGCGGGTCGTGGCGCATAATTTCGCGGTCTTTGCAGGTCGCCGGCTCCGATTCATCCGCGTTGATCACGAGATACGCCGGGCGACCGTCGCTTTCCTTGGGCATGAAAGACCACTTCAGACCGGTCGGGAAGCCCGCGCCGCCGCGTCCGCGCAAGCCGCTGTCCTTCATCTGCTGGATGATCCAGTCGCGACCCTTTTCAAGTATGCCCGCGGTGCCATCCCAGTGGCCCCGCGCCTGCGCGCCTTTCAGCGAGCGGTCATGCATCCCGTAGAGGTTGGTAAAGATCCGGTCCTGGTCTTTCAGCATCTCATTAGCCTTTATCATTCCGGCGTGTGCGCCAGAGATTGTACGTCTGCCAGAGCGCAAAACCGAACCCGGCCAGCGCCATGAGGTCGAACAGGGCTTGGGTCCGGTTGGACCAGCCAAGGATGGACCCGGCGAAATTGGCACAGATCCAGAGCACGCCAATCCCGGCGATCAGCAACGCAAGGCGCTGACCCGTTTTTGTCGTCGATCTGGTTTCCGTGCTCATTCTTGAATTGTGCCCTTACGCAGTTTTCTCAGTCTTCGTAGGTGCCATCTTCTTTGGCGCGGCGCGAGAATTCGGTCTCGCCACCACCCTGCAATTCCTTAGCCTGTGCAACCCAGTCATCGCGGGTCACGCGGCCTTTGAAACCCTGCAAGTTCTGATCGACCCAGGCGATTTCCTTGTCCGTCCAGTTAGCGATCTGGTCGAAATGGTAAAAGCCCATGGAATGCAGCAGGGCTTCGAGTTTCGGGCCGACGCCCTTGATCATTTTCAGATTGTCAGGCTGACCGTCACGTGCGGACTCGAGAGAAGCCGGACGATCCGCGTCATCGGCAACCTGCGTATCGGCTGGTTTCGCCTTGGCCGATTTCGATTGGGTCGCAGAGGCTTCTGATACATCCGTCTCTTTTGCGTCAGGTTCGGCCGATTTAGGCTTTCCCTTCTCGACCGCCTGCGCTTCCTGTTCGGTCACGCCGGTGGCATCTGCCGGCTCGCCTTCTGCCGGTCGGGGTTCATTCCGCGCGACAAGTTCCTCGTTTTCGGCAGCAGCGCCGCCATCCTTTGGATTGTCGCGCCATGGTGTCAGGAGCGGTACCTCGGTACCGTCGATCCGCTTGACCGTGTCGCCGATGTCCACGGCGAGTTGCACCGAGGCGTTATACTGGGTCCGACCGCTGTCATATTCAGTCAGCGTTACCAGCCCCGAAAGCGGTTCGGAGGCATAGCGGCCGTTCTGTGGGCCCGGCACCGGCACCTTGCCAGCCGCCAGTTCGTCGATGATCTCGCCAAGACGCTCGGCGGTCAGGTCCTCGTAATAATCCTTGCCAATCTGGGCCATGGGCGCGTTGGCACAGGACCCGAGGCACTCGACCTCTTCCCAGCTGAACTTGCCGTCATCCGACAGCATATGCGGCTTGGGCGCGATCTTTTCCTTGCAGACGGCCATTAGGTCTTCGGCACCGCAGATCATGCAGGACGTTGTGCCGCAGATCTGGATATTAGCAATGGAGCCAACCGGTTGAAGCTGGAACATGAAGTAGAAAGACGCCACTTCAAGCGCGCGGATATAGGCAAGGCCCAGCATTTCAGCGACATGCTCGATCGCCGGGCGGGTCAGCCAACCTTCTTGTTCCTGCGCGCGCCACAGTAGCGGGATGATCGCCGAAGCCTGACGGCCTTCGGGATACTTGGTCATCTGCGCTTCGGCCCATTTCTGGTTGGCCGGCGTGAAGGCGAAAGAGTCGGGTTGGTCAGGATGAAGACGACGAAGCATTAGAGAGCGGTTCCTGATGTAACCAGTGCAAGGATCGAGATGCCAAAGGCACCAAGGGCCAGCAGCCCGGTTATCGTGTGTTTGAAGTGCGGCAGATTGCGGCTGCGATAGATCCAGCCATCGTAGAGGCCCATAAAGGCGCAGACGGCAAAGAAAAATGCCGAGAACTTGGCGTTGTCCAATAGCAGGACGCCAAAAGCGAATAGGAACATGACGATATATCGACCGGTCATTACATTCGGCAATAGCTCTAACCGGTGCGTTGCACGTACCATGGCCGTTTCAGGATCGCGGATAAAGATGACCGCGTAATAGCCTGTAATGATGACCGTAATGGCCAGCGCGATATATGTGAGTTGCCCCATCATCGTTTAGCGGTCGACCTCGCCGAACACGATATCCATCGTGCCGATGATCGCCGCGACATCTGCAAGCTGGTGCCCGCCGGCAACGTGATCCATCGCCTGCAGATGCAGGAACCCGGGTGCACGCAGCTTGGCGCGGTACGGCTTGTTGGTACCATCGGCAACAAGGTAGACGCCGAATTCGCCTTTGGGGGCCTCAACCGCGCAGTAGACTTCGCCAGCCGGGACGTGGAAGCCTTCGGTATAAAGCTTGAAGTGATGAATCAGAGATTCCATCGAGGTCTTCATATCGGTCCGCGACGGGGGCGTAATCTTACCCCGCGCCAGGACATCGCCTGGCTCTTCGCGCAGCTTTGCGATGGCCTGCTGGATGATCTTTATCGACTGGCGCATCTCTTCCATACGGACGAGGTAACGATCATAGCAGTCGCCGTTCTTGCCGACCGGGATCTTGAAGTCGAATTCATCGTAGCATTCGTAGGGCTGCGAACGCCGCAGGTCCCAAGCGAGGCCCGAGCCGCGCACCATCACGCCGGAGAAGCCGTATTGCTGGATTTCTTCCTCGGTAACGATGCCGATGTCGACGTTACGCTGCTTGAAAATGCGGTTCTCGCTGAGCAACCCGTCAATATCGTCAAGCCGTTTTGGGAACCTGTGCGACCAGGCCTCGATATCGTCGATCAGATCGTCGGGAAGGTCCTGATGGACCCCGCCGGGACGGAAATACGCCGCGTGCAGACGCGCGCCACATGCCCGTTCGTAAAAGATCATCAGGTCTTCGCGTTCCTCAAACCCCCAGAGCGGCGGCGTCAGCGCCCCCACGTCCATCGCCTGCGTAGTCACGTTCAGCAGGTGGTTCAGAATGCGGCCGATCTCGGAGAAAAGCACGCGGATCAGCGAGGCGCGACGCGGAACCTGAACGCCGGTAAGCTTTTCGATGGCCAGACACCAGGCATGTTCCTGGTTCATCGGCGCCACGTAATCGAGCCGGTCGAAGTAAGGCAGGTTTTGCAGATAAGTCCGTGATTCCATCAGCTTTTCGGTGCCACGGTGCAGCAGGCCGATATGCGGGTCGCAGCGTTCGACGATTTCGCCGTCAAGCTCGAGCACAAGCCGAAGAACTCCGTGCGCCGCAGGGTGTTGTGGGCCGAAGTTGATGTTGAAATTGCGGATCTTCTGTTCGCCGGTCAGGGCGTCTTCGAAACCTTTGGAGCCGTCCATCACTTGGCCTCCGTTTTCTCATCGCCGGGCAGGATGTACTCGGCACCCTCCCATGGGCTCATGAAATCGAACTGGCGATATTCCTGCACCAGTGAGACAGGTTCGTATACGACCCGCTTCTGGGTCTCGTCATAGCGAACTTCGGTATATCCCGTAGTCGGGAAATCCTTGCGCAGCGGATGGCCCCGGAACCCGTAATCGGTCAGGATGCGGCGCAAATCCGGATGACCCGAGAAGATGATACCGAACATATCATAAACTTCGCGCTCGAACCAATCCGCAGAGGGGTGAACCTCGGTGATCGAGGGCACGAGATCTTCTTCGCGGATCGAAACACGCAGGCGGATACGGTGGTTCTGGTACATCGACAGGAAGTGATAGACGACGTCGAACCGCTTGGGGCGTTCCGGATAGTCGACACCGGTGATGTCCACCAGCGAACTGAAACGGCAAGTCGCGTCCGTTTTCAGGAACTCGACAAAGCCCTTGATGTTGGCCGGAGTCACATCGACGTTCAGTTCGCCATGGGTCACGTCCCAAGACAGAACACAATCCGGGCGTTTCAATTCGATATGTTCGCCCAGTTCCTTGAGTGCATCGCTCATCGTACGATTGTCCCCGTGCGGCGAATTTTCCGTTGCAGCTGCATCAACCCGTAAAGCAGGGCTTCGGCGGTCGGCGGGCAGCCCGGCACATAGATGTCGACGGGTACGATCCGGTCGCAGCCGCGCACGACGGAATAGGAATAGTGATAGTAACCACCACCGTTGGCGCAGGACCCCATCGAGATCACATAGCGCGGTTCGGGCATCTGGTCGTACACCTTGCGCAGGGCCGGTGCCATCTTGTTGGTCAGCGTGCCCGCCACGATCATGACGTCGGACTGACGCGGAGAGGCGCGTGGCGCGATACCAAAGCGTTCGGCGTCGTAGCGCGGCATCGAGGTGTGCATCATTTCGACCGCGCAGCAGGCGAGACCGAAGGTCATCCAGTGCAGCGAACCAGTCCGCGCCCAGTTGATCAGATCCTCGGTCGAGGTCAGGATAAAGCCCTTGTCCTGAAGATCCTTGTTGAGGCTCTGAACAGCGGTCTCGCCTTCGAATACGGGCGGCTGGTGCTGAACGTCCGCCATGTTGGATGGGCCGGATTTCACGCGCGGGGTCTGATCGCCCTGCCCCTGTGTCCGCGTGACGAGGGCGTCCTGATCGTTATCTACTGCCATTCCAGCGCCCCTTTCTTCCATTCATACGCAAAGCCGATGGTCAGCACGCCAAGGAATACCATCATCGACCAGAAACCGACCATGCTCACATCCTTGAACGACACGGCCCAGGGGAAGAGGAAAGCGATCTCAAGATCGAAAATGATGAAGAGAATCGAGACGAGGTAGAAACGCACGTCGAACTTCATCCGCGCATCGTCGAATGCGTTGAACCCGCATTCGTAGGCAGACACCTTTTCCGGGTCCGGGTTACGGACCGCCAGTACAGCCGCCGCGAGGATCAGGATTGCTCCGAGACCTATTGCGACAGCCAAAAACACCAGAATGGGGAGGTATTCCCGCAACATCTCTTCCACGAGTGGCTCCTTTTGCTACGCACCCCTGAAAGGTTGCGCCGTCAAGTGGCATGTTGACCTTGGCCTTGTGTATCCCTGTGTTCCGGGAGGGTCAACGGGGCCAGACCGCTCTTGATGCGGCTCATATCGCCGCAGAAGCGGAATATGTTCAAATGATTAACACTTTTTGCGCCGCATTGCGGCGAATGCGCGTCTTTACGGCTACGTCACGATCCACGGTGCCTTTTCCTTGCGGAAAAATGCGCCGACTCCCTCGACCGCTTCGGTGGTTTCCCATTGCCGGGCCAGCGCACGAATGGTGCGGTCGATGACCTCTTCGTCGATCGTCAGCCCGAAAGATCGGGCAAGCCGCTTGGATTCGGCCACGGCGCTTGGCGCACAAGATAGATACGGCACGACCTCGGCTTCGACGGCCTGTTCGAGATGATCAGGCGCGACGACTCGTGAGATCAGGCCAAGGCCGACCGCTTCGGTCGCGTCAAAGATACGTGCAGACATGAAGACACGACGCGCCATCGCCTCTCCCATTCGGGTGAGGCAATAGGGGCTGATCGTCGCCGGGATCAGGCCCAGGCGGGTTTCGGTAAAGCCGAGCTTGGCATGATCGACCGCGATTGCAACGTCGCAAACGCTTATCAGACCAAGCCCCCCACCAAAGGCGTTACCCTGAACGGCACCGATCACGGGCTGCGGCAGAGTGTTCATCGCAAAAAGCATATCAGCGAGTTTGCGCGCTTCGCGATAGCGGGTGTCGCCATCTGCCGCCATCTGTTCCTGCATCCATTTCAGGTCGCCACCAGCGCAGAAGGTGTTACCCGCTGCGGTGAGCACAACAACCCGGATCGCGGAATCGGCAGCGATGCTTGCGGCAGCCTCGGTCAGCTCTGCGATCATGCGGGCCGACATGGCATTGTGCTTTTCAGAGCGTTCCAGCGTCAGATGCGCGACGCCTCGGTCATCCGTCGTCAGTGAAATTTCTTCAAACATGCGCTTCCTGCTCTCCGCGCATGGAACGGGCCATCTGGGCAGCTTGGCTGATGACTTCCATGTCGAGACCGGTATCGTAACCGAGCCGCTCAAGATGCGTCGCGACAGCCTCGGTCGCGACATTGCCCGCCGCGCCCGGCGCATAGGGACAGCCGCCGAGCCCGCCAACGGCCGCGTCAAAGACCCTTACGCCAAGGGACAGGGCGGCGTCGATATTGGCGAGCGCGCGGCCGGAGGTGTCGTGGAAATGCCCGGCAAGGCGCCCGACCGGGATGACATCCCGCACTTTCAACAGCATGCGCGCGATACTGTCCGGCGTGGCCTTGCCCAGCGTGTCACCTAGGGAGATCTCGTAACAGCCCACCGCAAAAAGGCGATCCGCAACCGCCGCCACCTGCGACGGTGCGGTGGGACCGTCAAACGGGCAGTCTGTCACGCAGGATACATAACCCCGAACCGGGAGATCGATATGGCGAGCGGCCTCTAGGATCGGCGCAAAGCGATCGAGCGATTCTTCGATGCTGGCATTAATGTTGGCGCGGCTGAACCCCTCACTGGCCGAGGCGAAGACCGCTATTTCATCGGCTTTCGCGGTCAGAGCGTCCTCGTAGCCACGCATATTGGGCGTAAGAGCGGCATATCGCACGCCATCGGCACGCTTGATGCCCAGAAGAACCTCGCCACTGCCTGCCATCTGCGGCACCCACTTGGGGCTCACGAAACTGGCGCATTCGATGCGCTTGAAGCCGGCGTTGCTCAGACAATCGACGAGTTCGATTTTTTCCGAAACCGGAATTTCGCGTTTTTCGTTCTGCAGACCGTCGCGCGGACCGACCTCAAAGATTTCAACATATCCCGTCATGTCAGGTTCTCCCTCTCTGGGCCGGTAGGTCAGATTATCTCCGACCGCGCACCGCCATCTTGATCATTCAAACGCTTCCAGCCGGACCAGCGCTGCACCGCTGTCGACCTGATCGCCCGCCTTGGCCAGCACTTCTGCCACGACGCCATCGCGGGCGGCCAGCAATGAATGCTCCATTTTCATCGCTTCGAGAACCGCCAGCCGATCTCCTTCGCTGACAGAAGCACCTGTCTCTGCATAGATCGCCTTGACGAGTCCCGGCATCGGCGCTTCGATCAGATTGCCGTCGCCATGACTGCCTGCCACGCGATGAAACGGATCGACCGCTTCAAAAGCGAACCCGTGGCCATCAAACACCGTAACCGTCGATCCGGCAATGGCGAAATCCGGCATTGCCCGGTCGCCCACCAGCCACGTGCCCGAGATGCGTTCGGCGATCACTTTGGCACCATCCACGTCCCAGGCCTGACGGTTCTGCCCTTCGGCATCGACTTTCAGGGTCAGGATTTCTCCCTGCCCTAAAAGCCGGACCGTTTGCGACAAGGGTGACCATAGGGAAAAGCCCCTTTCCCAGCTTGAGTCGACCAGATTGGTTACCGCCATGGCTGCCACTACCGCGTGGCGCGGTTCGGGTTCAGGCGCAGAGACGAGTGCGTCGATGTCGCGGCCGATCAAACCGGTATCGACGTCGCCTTTGGCGAATCCCGCGTGCCCCGCGAGCGCGCCCAGAAAGGCGAGGTTGGTGACGGTTCCCCCGACCTTCGTGGTCTCAAGCGCACGGGAAAGGCGTTTCAGCGCGATAGCGCGGGTCGGCCCATGCACGATCACCTTGGCGATCATCGGATCGTACCAAGGGCTGATCACATCCCCTGCCCGCACGCCGCTGTCGGCGCGGGCATCCGTGGGGAATTCCAGATAGGTCAGCTCACCTGTTGCGGGCAGGAATCCTTTTGGGACGTCCTCGGCGTAGAGGCGGGCCTCGAAGGCGTGCCCGTCGATGGCGAGTTCATCCTGTTGTTTCGGGAGATCCTCTCCGGCGGCAACCCGCAACTGCCATTCCACAAGGTCCACGCCTGTAATCGCCTCCGTCACCGGGTGTTCGACCTGTAGGCGGGTATTCATCTCCATGAAATAAAAGCGGTCGCTGCGCAGCCCCTCGGAGGCATCGACAATAAATTCCACCGTGCCTGCGCCCTTGTAACCAATGGCTTCGGCCGCGCGCACGGCGGCCTCGCCCATGGCAGATCGCATTTCCTCGGTCATGCCTGGTGCCGGGGCCTCCTCGATGACTTTCTGGTGGCGGCGCTGCAGGGAACAGTCCCGTTCGAAGAGATGAACCGCGCGCTTGCCATCACCAAAGACCTGAACTTCGATATGCCGGGGCTTGGCGACAAATTTCTCTACCAGGACATCCGTGTTTCCGAAAGCGGTGCGGGCCTCACCACGGGCGCTTTCCAGAGCGGCGGCGAAATCGCCGGGCTTTTCAACCTGCCGCATGCCTTTACCGCCACCGCCAGCGACCGCCTTGATCAGAACCGGATAGCCAATTTCGTCGGCACGCTCAGAAAGAAAGGCGTCACCCTGATCTTTGCCATGATAGCCGGGCACGACCGGGACGCCGGCCTTTTCCATCAGCGCCTTTGCCGCGTCCTTGAGACCCATCGCACGGATCGCTTTCGCCGACGGGCCGATGAAAACCAGCCCCGCCGCTTCGACCGCTTCGACGAAATCGGGGTTTTCGGACAGAAACCCATAGCCGGGATGGATCGCCTGCGCACCGGTTTCCAGGGCCGCGCGAATGATCACCTCGGATTTGAGGTAGCTATCAGACGGAGCTGCGCCGCCGATGTGTACCGCGTGATCGGCCATCTGGACATGGCGCGAACCGGCGTCCGCGTCGGAATAGACCGCCACGCATCTGACGCCCATGCCACGTGCGGTCTCTATTACCCGGCAAGCGATTTCGCCGCGATTGGCAATCAGAATCGTGTCAAACATCGATCTTTCCTTCGAGGCTGCGGGACGGACCGGGGGCTGCCTGCCCCCGGACCCCCGAGAGTATTTCGTGCAAGAGGAAAAGGCGGATCATGAACCGGTCCTACATGCGGAAGACGCCGAAACGCGTCTCTTCGATCGGGGCATTAAGTGTGGCCGACAGAGAAAGCGCGAGGACGTCGCGCGTCTTGCGTGGGTCGATGATGCCATCGTCCCAGAGGCGCGCGCTGGCATAGAGAGGATGCGATTGCCGGGCAAACATCTTGAGCGTGGGGCGCTTGAATTCTGTCTCTTCTGCCTCGGACCACGTTCCGCCTGAGCGTTCGATGGAATCGCGCCTGACGGTTGCGAGGACTCCGGCCGCCTGTTCGCCGCCCATGACCGAGATGCGCGAGTTCGGCCAGGTCCAGAGGAAGCGCGGGTCATAGGCCCGGCCACACATGCCGTAATTGCCGGCACCGTAGGAGCCCCCGACGAGCATCGTAATCTTTGGGACTTTTGTCGTTGCAACGGCGGTCACGAGTTTGGCACCGTGACGAGCGATGCCTTCGGCTTCGTATTTGCGTCCGACCATGAAGCCGGTGATGTTCTGCAGGAAGATCAGCGGGATGCCGCGCTGGCTACAAAGTTCGACGAAATGCGCGCCCTTGGCAGCGCTTTCCGAGAACAGGACACCGTTATTGGCGATGATGCCGATCGGGCAGCCACGGAGGTGGGCGAAACCGCAGACGAGGGTTTCTCCGAACCGGGCCTTGAATTCGTCAAAGCGGGAGCCGTCGACGATCCGGGCAATCACCTCGCGGATGTCATAGGGCGTGCGCAGGTCCTTGGGCACCACACCGAGAATTTCGTCGGGATCAAAGGCGGGTTCTTCGGAGGGTTGCCAAGCGACGCTGCTGATCTGTTTTCGGTTCAGGCCGCCAACGGCGCGCCGGGCCAGCGCAAGGGCGTGGGTATCATCTTCGGCGAGGTAATCCGCGACGCCGGACAGTCGCGTATGGATATCGCCGCCACCAAGGTCTTCGGCAGTGACGACCTCGCCGATTGCGGCTTTTACCAGCGGGGGACCGGCAAGGAAGATCGTGCCCTGTTCCTTGACGATGATCGTGACGTCGGACATGGCCGGAACATAGGCACCGCCCGCCGTGCAGGAGCCCATGACAACAGCAATCTGCGGAATGCCCTTTGCGCTCATGTTCGCCTGGTTGAAGAAGATCCGTCCGAAATGCTCTCGGTCGGGAAATACCTCGTCCTGGTTTGGCAGGTTGGCGCCGCCGGAATCGACAAGGTAAACACAAGGCAGGCAATTTGTTTCCGCTATTTCCTGGGCCCGCAGGTGTTTTTTTACGGACATCGGGTAATAGGTGCCGCCCTTTACCGTCGCGTCATTACAGACAACCATGATATCGCGACCATGAATACGCCCGATGCCGGCAATCAAGCCTGCCGCAGGGGCCGCACCGTCATACATGCCATGCGCCGCCGTTGCCCCGATTTCGAGAAAGGGAGAGCCCGCATCGAGAAGGTTCGCGACCCTCTCGCGCGGTGGCATTTTACCCCTGCTGACATGACGCTCCCGCGCTTTTTCGCCGCCGCCTTCTGCCGCTTTGGCGGCAGCTTCCCGGATCTCGGCCAGCGCCTCCAGATGGGCCGAGACATTGGCCTTGAAGTCATCGGAGGCAGGAAGGGCTTTCGATTGCAGTTTCATGTGATCTCCAGATCGATCCGATCGCTGGCGTCATGGCGCCGCTGTTTCGAGGAGCCGGAAAAGCCGACGCCCATTGCCGTTCAGGCCATCGCCGACATGAGTTCCCGGCCAACAAGCATGCGCCGGATTTCCGACGTGCCCGCCCCGATTTCCATGAGCTTGGCATCCCGGAAGATACGGGCGACCGGCGCGTCGTTTAGGAACCCTGCGCCCCCAAGGGCCTGAACCGCCTGATGGGCCTGTTTCATTGCTTCCTCGGAGGCATAGAGACAACAGGCCGCCGCATCCTGTCGGGTGACATCGCCGCGGTCGCAGGCCTTGGCGACCTCGTAAACATAGGCGCGGGCGGAGTTCATCGCCGTGTACATATCGGCGATTTTGCCCTGCATCAGCTGAAAGTTTCCGATTGGCTGGCCGAATTGCTTGCGGTCGACCATGTAAGGCATGATCTCATCCATACAGGCTGCCATGATCCCGGTTCCGATACCGGCTAGAACGACGCGTTCGTAGTCAAGACCGGACATCAATACCTTTACGCCCTTGCCCTCTTCCCCGAGCACGTTTTCAAACGGAACTTCGCAATCGTCGAAGATCAGCTCGGCCGTGTTCGACCCACGCATGCCCAGCTTGTCGAAATGCGGCGAGGTCGAGAACCCCTTGAAGCTTTTTTCAACGAGGAAGGCGGTTATGCCTTTGGTCCCCGCATCCGGGACCGTCTTGGCATAAACGACCAGCGTATCCGCGTCGGGGCCGTTGGTGATCCAGTATTTATTGCCGTTCAACCTGTAATGATCGTTGCGTTTTTCTGCGTGGAGCTTCATCGACACCACGTCCGATCCGGCGCCGGCCTCGCTCATCGCGAGCGCCCCGACATGTTCGCCGGAAACGAGTTTTGGCAGGTATTTTTCTTTTTGCTCCTGCGAACCGTTCAGCTTGATCTGGTTGACGCAGAGATTCGAATGCGCGCCATAGGACAACGAGACAGACGCGCTGGCGCGTGCGACTTCTTCCACGGCGACGGTATGTGCCAAGTAGGACATGCCCGCGCCGCCGAATTCCTCGGGCACCGTCACGCCCAGCATGCCGAGTTCGCCCATTTCGCGCCACAGCTCGGAAGGGAAATTGTTCGACCGGTCGATTTCGGCGGCCATCGGCTTTACCCGATCCTGCGCCCAGCGGTGCACCATTTCGCGCAGCGCGTTCACGTCCTCGCCAAGATCGAATTGCATAGCTGCTGTGAACATACGCCGCCTCCCCGGTTTATTGAACACTCGTTCATATCCTACGCTTCCGGTTTCCGCCGGTCAAGCAGAAGGAACAAGAGTGCCGTGGCGGCGTTGTCAGGAAAGATCGAAAGCTGAAAGGAATGAATCATGGCAACGGATCTCAAAGCCGACTTCTGGAAACGGATCGATAATGTACAGGCAGGCCTTCTGACCGCTAGCGGAGAGCGCCCCGTTCCAATGGCGCCGCAAGCCGACCCGGACGACAACGCAATCTGGTTCATTACCGCTGCGGGCACGGACCCCGAGAAAGCCGCCCATGGCGGCGCCGAAGCCGCGTTTTATGTGGCCGATCCCAAAGCAGACATTTATGCGAACGTGGAAGGTCGGCTGGAGATATCGAACGACAGCGAAAAGCTGGACGAGGTATGGAACGCCTTTGCCGCCGCGTGGTTTGAAGATGGCCGTGAAGACGAGGATGTTCGCCTGATCAAGTTTACCCCGCACAAGGCAGAAGTCTGGCTGACGGAAAGCTCTGCCGCGTTCCTCTATGAAGTCGCAAAAGCGAATTTAACGGATGACACGCCGGACGGCGGCGACCATGGTCAAATCACGTTTTGATTGAAATGAAAGTCTGACCGATGATGAATATCCGCGCCGTTTTCGCCGCCTTGCTGATCTGTGCCGGGCCCGTCCGGGCTGAGGAGGTCGGAGAAGTCGGCGTGGATTGGGTTGGCAATGACATCATGATCGAAGCCATTGCCGACCCCAAGGTCGAGGGTGTGACCTGCCACATCGCTTATTTCGACCGCGGGCTGTTCGACCGACTGTCCAAGGGGAACTGGTTCGAGGATCCCTCCAACGCGTCTATTTCTTGCAGGCAGACCGGACCGATAAAGATCGGAGACATCGACCGCGACGAGGACGGTGAAGACGTTTTTCGAACGTCCCGCTCGATTATTCTGAAATCCTTGCGCGTCAAACGGATCTTTGACGAAAAGAACCAGACGCTGATTTACCTTGCCCACGCGGCTGAACTGACCGACGGCTCCGCCAAGCTGTCGATGTCGACTGTCCCGCTTTACAACTCGGACTGAGGGCTCAGGCCAGTTCCGACAGGAATACCGTGCTTACCTCTGACCGGATGATCCGAGCGATGAGCGCACAGTCTTCCTCGCTGAATGTCAGCGGTACGCGCATGTCGAGTATTGCGGACAGGACGCGATCACTCTCCGGCATAGGCGCTGAAGGTGCATATCGCCAGCTATCATAGCGCGAGGTGAACGCCTTCGGCTCAGACGCACCGAACCATTTCAGCTCGACACCGCGCTGAGCGCACCCCGAAACAACGTCTTCGACCTTTTCCGCAGGCCAGTCTGACAAAAGAAACTGGATCGAGGAGCCCACAAAATGTTCTTCCGGGGGACGCTCGACGACGGTAAGGCCCGGCGTTTCGCGCAGACCCGCCTCAATGGTCCTGTAGCGCTCGTTCCAGCGTTGGACCTGTGCGGGCAGCGCCGCCAGTTGCGGGCGCAGAAGCGCCGACCTAAGGTTATCCATCCGTCCGGAAACATTCGGCGTTTCGTACTTGATTTGCGCGAATACTTCGGGCGCGGGCGCCGCCAGATGGCGTTCGTAGAGCATGTAGGACCCGGACAGGATGATGGCACGCGCGGCCAGTTCTTCGTCATCGGTAACGAGGAACCCGCCCTCACCCGAATTTATGTGTTTATACGTCTGGCAGGAATATGCTGCGGCTAGGCCGTGACGCCCGGATGGAACGTCGCGCCAATGCGCCCCCATTGTATGAGCGCAATCTTCGATCACGACGATACCGTTTCCTTCGCAGATCGCCATCAGCCGGTCCATGTCACAGATATGGCCACGCATATGCGACAAAAGCAGGTAATCCCCCTGATCCGCCTTGGCCTCAAGGTCGGCAAGATCGATTGTAAGGCTCTCGGACACGCCAACGAATACCGGCACAGCCCCCAGCGAAGCGATCGCGCCGGGCACAGGCGCCAGCGTGAAGGTGTTTGTCAGCACCCTGTCGCCCGGCTTGACACCAGCCGCTCGGAGCGCGGTCGCCATGGCGTAGCCCCCCGAAGCAACGGCCACGCAATACTTGGCACCAGTGAATGCCGCGAACTCCTGCTCCAAAAGCGCTGTCTCGCCAAGCTCGCCATCGGCAACGTTGTATCGATGTAACCTCCCGCTTTGCATGATGCGGACGGCGGCCGCTATGGCCGCTTCGAGGATCGGTTCCTGCTGGGTAAAACTACCCCTGAAAATCTCTTTCATGCCTCTTTCTGCGCTTGGGCCAAACCTGCGTCAAGTGACCTTGCAGGGTTGGTCGGGAACCGCATCGCGAAGGCACGAATTTAGCTCACTTCTATGTCGTTGCTTGATCAGCATCCCCGTTGCGTCCGATCAAATTTCCTACCACGTCGGCAAGGTCGGCAAAGTCGTGGAGCAGCGCTTCGGGTTCCAGCGCAGCCATGTCATCGCCCGCCGGACCAAAGGTCACGAGAACCGAGGGGACCCCGGCGGCGCGCGCCGTATTCCGGTCCGTGTCGCTATCTCCGATCAGAACGCAAAGTGCCGGATCGCCCCCTGCCCGCCGTGCCGCTTCGCGCAGGGGCTCCGGATCGGGTTTGCGCACCGGCAGCGTGTCGGCACCGACCATCGAGGCGAATACATCACGCACACCTAAACTCTGCAACAGCTTCTCAGCCAGAGCTTCGGGCTTGTTCGTACAGATGCCGACCCCATACCCAAGTCTGCGCAGAGTTTCGACTGCATCCATCGCACCGGGATAAAGGGTTGTGTGGCTGGCGATGTCCTGATCATAGGCTTCCAGCAGGATCGGGTAATACTGATCGACCGTAGCCGCATCGAAAAGTGTAAGCCGGTCCAGCCCTTCGCTCAGCATACGGCGGCCGCCCCGCAAGGCAATCGCGGCATCCTTGACCGGATCAAGTATGTCTCCCAGCCCCATTTCGCGAAAACAATAATTGGCCGAGGCGATCAAATCGCGCGACGTATCGGCAAGCGTTCCATCAAGGTCGAAAATGACCGTCCGCATGAAATCCCCTTCTGTCGGCGTGAATCCGCCTCTCCCTGTTGCAACGTGCAACCTAGATTGATCCCGGCGCGGCTTGCGCCGCGCTAATCAGCGGATAAAACGGTCGGAATCGAAATACAAAGAGAAAACACCCATGGACACCGCACTTGTCATCCTGGCCGCCGGAAAAGGGACGCGGATGAACTCAGACTTGCCAAAAGTGCTGCATCCGATTGCACAGGCCCCGATGCTGGCCCATGCGATGCGCGCAGGGGCGGCGATTGACCCGGCGCGGACAGTCATCGTGGCGGGCCATGGCGCGGATCAGGTCCGCGCGGCGGTGGAAGAGATCGACGAAGAGGCGGTTGTGGTACTTCAGCATGAGCAGAATGGCACCGCACACGCGGTGGACCAGGCGCGCGACGCGCTGGCCGGGTTTTCCGGCGATATCATGGTTCTTTACGGCGATACGCCGTTCATCACGGCCCAGACGCTAGGCGCCATGACAGAGGCGCGCGAACATCATGACCTCGTCGTTCTGGGCTTTGACACCGCTGATATTACGGCCCGATACGGCAGGCTTATCCTCGATGATGAAACGCTCCTGAGGATCGTTGAATATAAGGATGCCACGGATCAAGAGCGCGCCATAAGCCTTTGCAATAGCGGCCTATTGGTTTGCAATTCGGATACCCTTTTCGAGCTGATCGCCGAAGTCGGCAATGAAAATGCCTCGGGAGAATACTACCTGACGGATGTTGTCGAACATGCGAACGTACGGGGCTTGAGCGTTACGGCTGTCAAATGTGATGAGGCAGAAACCCTTGGTGTGAATTCCCGCGCGGATCTGGCCGCCGCCGACGCGGTTTTCCAGACGCGGGCGCGTAATGCCTTGCTCGAAGATGGGGTAACCCTGCTTGCACCTGAAACGGTCTACCTTGCTTATGACACTGTCATCGGTCGCGACAGTGTTATCGAGCCGAATGTTGTCTTTGGCCCCGACGTGACAATCGAATCCGGCGTCACGATCCGCGCTTTCTCGCACCTCGAAGGTTGCCACGTCAGCCGTGGGGCAACCATAGGCCCGTTTGCACGGCTCCGCCCCGGCGCGGAACTTGCCGAGAACACTCACATCGGCAACTTTGTCGAAATCAAGCAGGCAAACATTGCCGAGGGCGCCAAGATCAACCATCTGAGCTATATCGGCGATGCCGATATAGGCGAGAAAACAAATATCGGCGCAGGTACGATCACCTGCAACTACGACGGCGTGATGAAGCATCGCACCGTAATCGGCGCGAACGCATTTATCGGTTCGGACACGATGCTGGTCGCACCAGTGACGCTGGGCGACGGTGCAATGACAGCGTCCGGTTCGGTCATAACAAAAGACGTCGAGGCAGAGGCAATGGCGGTCGCTCGCGCCCGTCAGGTGAATAAACCGGGATTTGCGCGTAAATTGTTCGAAATACTAAAGGCGCGTAAAGCTCAGCAGGGAAAAGGGTAAAAAAATGTGCGGAATTGTTGGCGTTCTCGGCAAGCACGAAGCCGCCCCGATCCTCGTGGAGGCCCTGAAACGCCTTGAATATCGAGGATATGACAGTGCCGGTATCGCCACGGTGAATGACGGTGTGCTTGACCGTCGCCGTGCTGTCGGAAAGCTCGTCAATCTGTCCGATCTTCTGGTTCACGAGCCGCTGACAGGTAAGTCCGGCATTGGTCACACCCGCTGGGCTACCCATGGCGCGCCAACAGTTACGAACGCCCACCCCCATCAGGCTGGCAAAGTCGCGGTTGTCCATAACGGCATCATCGAGAACTTTCGCGAATTACGCAGTGAACTGGCCGAAGCCGGGGTGAAATTCGTCACCGAAACGGACACCGAAACCGTCGCGCTACTTGCCGAGCAATATATGCGCAGCGGTGACAGTCCGACTGATGCCGTTTTCAAAACGCTTGACCGGCTGCAGGGTGCGTTTGCGCTCGCCTTTCTGTTCGAAGGTCAGGACGATCTTATCATCGCCGCGCGCAAAGGATCCCCGCTCGCTATTGGGCATGGTGACGGAGAGATGTTCGTGGGCTCGGACGCTATCGCTCTCTCGCCATTGACCGATCGGATCACCTATCTCGAAGAAGGTGACCGTGCCGTGGTGACCCGGAATTCGCTGCAAATCTACGACTTGAATGGCGCAGAGGTCGAACGCGACATTCAGGAAATCCAGATTGCTTCCGCCCGCATCGACAAGGCGGGGCACAAGCATTTCATGGCAAAGGAAATCTCTGAACAACCGCATGTTATCGCCGAAGCACTGGGGCACTATCTGCCCGCTGGCGGAGGATCGGTCGAACTGCCGGACCCCAGCATCGATTTTTCCAAGATCCAGCGGATGACGATGGTCGGCTGCGGTACAGCCTATTACGCCTGCCTCACGGCAAAGTATTGGTTCGAGCAACTCGCGCGCCTCCCCGTCGAGGTCGATATCGCCTCGGAATTCCGTTATCGCGAACCGCCGGTAACCGATGGCACGCTTGCTTTGTTTGTCAGCCAGTCCGGTGAAACCGCCGATACGCTCGCCGCGCTGCGTTACGTTTCCGGCAAGGCAGACAAAATCGTTTCGGTCGTCAACGTGCCGCAGAGTTCAATCGCGCGCGAAAGCGATCTCGTGCTGCCCATTCATGCTGGGGTGGAAATCGGCGTGGCCTCGACCAAGGCGTTCACCTGCCAGCTTACTGTTTTGTTGATGCTGGCACTGAAGGCCGCAGCAGACCGTGGGACGCTAAGCGAGGATGAACTGGCCGATCACGTGGCCGCTTTGCGCGGACTTCCCGCCGTGCTTGGCTCGGCGCTTGATGAAAGCGAAAACATCAGGCGCGCTGCGCAGCAATTGAGCGAAGCGCGTGATGTCCTGTTCCTCGGGCGCGGGCCGATGTACCCTCTTGCTTTGGAAGGCGCTCTGAAACTAAAGGAAATCAGCTACATCCACGCCGAAGCTTATGCCTCCGGAGAATTGAAACACGGCCCGATTGCGCTGATCGACAAGCATATGCCTGTCGTGGTCATGGCCCCTTGCGACGCGCTTTTCGACAAGACCGTTTCGAACATGCAGGAAGTCATGGCGCGCAAGGGACAGGTCGTGCTGATTTCCGACGGTGACGGTATTGCCGAAGCGAGCGATGGTGTTTGGCTGTCGATCAGGATGCCGAAAATTGCACCTGCACTTGCACCAATTCTCTATGCCATCCCGGCCCAATTGCTCGCCTATCACACGGCGGTGGCCAAAGGCACAGACGTGGACCAGCCCCGGAACCTGGCGAAATCCGTGACCGTAGAGTGAACGATGGCCAAGCAATTCCCTGCACTTACCGAAGATCATCGTAGATTCATCAAAGATCAGCACATGTTCTTTTCCGGTTCAGCCGGGCCGAGCGGACGAGTCAATATTTCGCCCAAGGGCACGGATTCATTACGCATCATGGGTAAGAACCGCATATTGTGGATGAACCTTACAGGGTCCGGCAATGAAACGGCGGGTCACCTCAAACAGGATCCGCGGAGGACGCTCATGTGGTGTTCCTTTACGGGCCGTCCCCTCATCCTTCGCTGCTATGGCACCGCAGAGACCTATCACCCAAGAGATGAAGGATGGGACAGCCGCGCCGCTGAATTTCCCGCCCACCGCAGTGCGCGACAAATCTACGACATGACCGTAGACATGGTGCAAACCTCTTGCGGTTATGCCGTGCCGTTCATGGATTTCGTACGGGACCGGGAAACCATGCAATCCTGGGTCGACGGAAAATCCGATGAAGACCTGCGCCAATACTGGCGCGACAAAAACACCAGAACGCTGGACGGGCACGAAACCGGTATCCCGGTTTGATCACTCACCACCCTCTTGCTTGAAAGCGTCCAGAGCGCGCCGATCTTTCTTGGTCGGCCTCTCCCCAACCCGTTCGACAGGCTTGGCTCGTTCCTCGGGTTCGGTAAGATCTTCGTAGAGTGTCTGGGCTTCGGGCGCTGGCCCGCGTCTGTTCCCAATTGCAACTACACGAACGACCCGGACGCGCGCTCCTTGAGTAAAGGTCAGCACATCTTCGGGAGAAACCACCTGCGATGCTTTAGTAACACGCGTGCCATTCAGCCTGAGATTGCCGCTGCCGACTTCCTTCGTCGCCAGCGACCTCGTTTTGAAAAATCGGGCATACCAGAGCCACTTATCAACGCGCAGTTTTTCCGACGCGTCGCTCATGGCGATTACTTCTTGTCCTTAAGCCCCATTAGAGCGGCGGCAAAAGGATTATCCGGGTCTATCTTCTTTTCGTTCTTCGGCGGACGGGCGGAGTAATTGCCACCGGACTGGGGTTTGCCTTTACCCTGCGGTTTCTTCCCGCGCGGCTTGCCTTTACCCTGCGGCGCCTTGCCTGCCCCTGCCCCTCTCGGGCCTTTGGAACGTGCGTTCTGATTGGGCGTCCGGCCCCAGGTGAAGGTAAAGTAGACTTCGGTTTCGGGACCGGCGATCTCTGCATCTGCCGCCGTTCCGGGCGCAACCTCGGTTTCTGACATCTCCGGAATTTCAGCCGGAACTTCGGGCTCTTCGGCCTTTTCCTCGGCGATCGGCGCAACGCCGTCTGCGGGAATGTCTGCGGTTTCTTCGACAATATCTGCCGGCGCCGGTGTTTCCGGTGCTTCGACGACGCCGCCAGCCGGCGCATCATCGCCGCGATCCATAACGGGCGTGTCTTCAGATACCGTTTCGTCTTCTGTTCCGGTGCCTGCGGGTGCTTCTACCGGATCCGGCATGACCTTATCAGCCGGTTTCACCTTTTCCCGCTCGCCCCGTTCTGCGCGGTAACCAAGACCACCCATGAGATCGGCGAACTGTTCCAGCGTCATGCCAGTAATCGACAGCATGTCGGGTTTCGCTTCAAAACCTGCGCGGCTGTTTTCAGCCCGCAGCATGTCGGCAAGACGTTCCAGCATATCGATCCGGATCGCCCGTTCGCCTGCTTCGCGGTAACCGCACATGGTATGATACCCTTCGGGCGCATCCTTGACCGCCGGCACGGTGACCAGCCCCGGTGGCGGCGCTTCGGGAAATTCCTGCAGGTTCTTCGCCAGCGACCAGAGGACAAGCCGAAGGCGTGTCGGCGCGGGTTTGAGCAGCAGCGGCATGAAAATAGTGAACTGACCAAACCGCATGCCGTGCTTGCGCAGCGCGGCCCGTGCATCCTGATCAAGGTCTTTCACTTCCTGCGCCACTTCGGACCGGGGCAGAATGCCGTAGGCTTCGACCATGCGGAACGCAAAGCCCCGTGCGAGGCCGTTCAGAGTTTCATCACGCTGGAGGTTCAGCAGCGGCTCGAACAGCGCAGCGATCTTGCGGTCAATGAAATGCTGAAGGCGGCGCTCGACCTTCTGGATGACTTCCGGTCCGGCAACGTCATCAACAAAGACTTCGATACGCGGCTTCAGAGGCTCAGATCCGGCGACCAGTTTGCCGATGGCACTGTCGCCCCACATAAGGCCACCCTGCTCGGTAAAGTCGATCTCGGTATCGGGGGCATTGTAAAACCGGTCAGCCCGCAGATGGAATTGCGGCGCAAGCGCCTGAAGCGACGCCGATTTCAGCGCCTTTTCTTCTGCACCTGCCGCGCCCTTGTCAGCACGGAAACGGAAACCCTCAAGACGTCCGACAAATTCGCCCTCGACGGTCACATCACCTTTTTCGTTCACCTCGGCCAAAAGGGCCTCCTTTTGTTTGAGCCGGCGCAGAAGTACAGACGTACGCCGGTCCACAAATCTTTGCGTCAAACGCTCATGCAGAGCATCCGACACCCTATCTTCTACAGCGCGTGTCTGAGCGCGCCAATGGCTTTCGTCCCGCGTCCAGCCTTTGCGTTGAGCCACATAAGTCCATGTGCGAATAAATGCCAGACGTTTGCTTAACGCATCGATATCCCCATCGGTTCGATCGATACGTTTGATTTGTCGCGCGATCCAATCATCAGGCACCTGACCGTTCTGATGCAGGTGGTTAAAGATGACCTCAAGCAAGGCGGCGTGTTCGGCATGGCTGATGCCACGGAAATCCGGGATACGGCAGACGTCCCAGAGCAGACGAACGGAGACGGCATCGCTGGCGCGGGCCGCGACCTCGGCGCTGGCAGACAAGGTACGCAGCGCTACCAGATCGTCCGCATCGCGCGCCTTGACGAGATTCTCGTTATCAGGCGAGGCTTCAAGCGACCGGATCAGCGCGTCGCAGGAGCCGAATTGTAGACCCGGGTTGCGCCAGTTTAGCTTTTTCAGAGGCGTGAAACGATGTTCCATGATCGCCTGCGCGACACCGTCATCTAGCGGACGCGCCTCGCCGGTGACGCCGAATGTCCCGTGCGACATGCCCCGCCCTGCCCGGCCCGCAATCTGCGCCAGTTCGTTCGGCGCCAGCGGGCGCATGCGGCGACCATCGAATTTGGTCAGCGAGGAAAATGCCACGTGA
Source organism: Heliomarina baculiformis (assembly GCF_019966545.1). GTDB lineage: Bacteria > Pseudomonadota > Alphaproteobacteria > Rhodobacterales > Rhodobacteraceae > Heliomarina > Heliomarina baculiformis. The sequence goes on from NZ_JAIMIC010000001.1 coordinate 313,661, forward strand.
TCGATATCAAGGTTCAGCCCCATCCCGATCGCATCCGTCGCGACGAGATAATCGACTTCGCCGTTTTGATACAGCGCGACCTGCGCGTTCCTCGTTCGCGGGCTAAGCGCCCCCATCACGACGGCGGCACCGCCTTTCTGACGACGGATCAGTTCGGCAATGGCGTAGACGTTGTCGACGGAGAACCCCACGATGGCACTGCGCGGCGGCATCCGGCTGACCTTTTTCGCGCCGGAATAGACCAGTTGAGACATGCGTTCACGCTGGACGAAACGTGCCTCGGGCACCAATTCGGCAATCGGCCCCCGCATTGTGTCCGACCCAAGGAAAAGGGTCTCATGCAGCCCCCGTGACCGCAGGAGACGGTCGGTAAAAACATGCCCCCGTTCGGGGTCGGCACATAGCTGAATTTCGTCGACCGCAAGGAAATCACACCCCATGCCTTCTGGCATAGCCTCGACCGTACAGACCCAATATTGCGTGCGCGGGGGGACGATACGCTCTTCGCCGGTGACAAGCGCCACGACAGACGGCCCGCGGATCGCCACGATACGGTCGTAAACCTCACGCGCAAGCAGGCGAAGCGGCAGTCCGATCACCCCGGTACGGTGGCCCAGCATACGTTCGATAGCGTAATGTGTCTTGCCGGTATTCGTGGGGCCAAGGACGGCCACGACCCGTGATGATCCTGTCACCATCTGCTTCCTGACATTGAAGTGAATGGATCGCTCTTAGAGAGACGTACCTTCGATACGTCCCTGTAACCGCTCCACCGCGGCAGCAACAGGTTCGCTGTGCGGATTTATCGCCAGGGCACGCACATAGGCATCATAGGCGCGCTGGGGGTAATCAAAGGTTTCCAACATTGCCCCCAATCCGTAGATCGCATCGTAGTTATTCGGGTTCAGCGCCAGCGCCCGTTCGATATCCGCCATGGCAGGCCCGAACAATTCCTTGGCAAAGTAGGCCGACGCACGCGCATGATACCCTTCGGCGAATTCCGGCGCATGATCGGTCAGGGCTGTCAGGTGTTCGATCGCCGCATCCACATCTTCCTGTTCCAGTGCTTCGCGACCACGCTTGAGCAGCAGATCCATCGCCGGAGAGCCGCTCTTGCTCCAGAGCGCCTGAAGCTGCCGGTCAAGGCGTTTTGCTTCGGTCGAATCGGCCTTTTTCAGCTCTTCGAGAAGCGCCGCTTCATCTGTTAAATCAGCGGTTTGACTACTCAAAGGTAAGGAATACATGACTAGAGCGAAAGCTGCCGCCACGGTACGTTTGAGATTGGGATGATGAATGCTCATAACAGGTCACAGTGTAACGTGGCGCGCGGCGAAGGCCAGAGACAAGCGTGTCAATTTTTCAACGAGAGGTAAAATATGAGCGAGTTTATGGAGCAGGCGACGGCGGAACTGAACGCCAAGATGGCGGCAGCTGATTTCGACGGCACTGCAAAACTGAATATTTCCGACATGGGCACCATCATGCTGGACGGCACTGGCGCACGGATCGGCGATGAAGAGGCCGACGTGACGCTGACTGCCGATTCCGACACATTCAAATCGATTTTCGAGGGCGACATGAACCCCACGAGCGCCTTCATGACCGGCAAACTGGCTGTCGATGGCGATATGGGCATGGCGATGAAACTGGCATCGGTGCTGGGCTGATGACACTTGCGCAGGCTCCCTTCTTTGCAGAACTCGCAGACGGTCCCGATGGCGGGGCCGCCTATTGGTGCACTGCCGAGGACGGGGTTCGCCTGCGCGTTGGCTATTGGCCGTGTGAAAATGCGCGGGGGACGGTTCTTTTGTTCCCCGGGCGCACGGAATTCGTCGAGAAATACGGACGTACCGCCGGTGAATTCGCCGAACGTGGTTATGCGACCCTCGCGATCGACTGGCGCGGTCAGGGAATGGCAGACCGGTTGATCGAAGATCGGCGTGTCGGCCATGTCATCGAATTCACCGACTACCAGCGCGATGTACGTGCAGCCCTGAAAGTTGCCGAGGCGCTGGGAGCGCCTAAAGGCTGGCATCTTCTTGGTCATTCGATGGGCGGTGCCATTGGCTTGCGCGCGGCGCTTGAGGGCCTGCCGGTCGAAACCTGCAGTTTCACCGGGCCGATGTGGGGCATCTATATGTCCACGCTTGTTCGTCCTTTCGGCTGGGCACTGCCGCGTATGGCAAACCTCGTCGGCATGGGGACCCGCCTGCCCCCCAGCACCCGCTATGAGAGCTATGTACTGGTCAATCAGTTCGAAGACAACGTGCTGACACGCGACAGCGAGACCTATGAATTCATGCGCAATCAGCTGGTCGACAAGCCGGAACTCGCACTTGGCGGACCAAGCATGATCTGGCTGCGCGAAGGTCTGGAAGAATGCAAATACCTTGCGCGGCAAGCTTCGCCCGATATGCCCTGTCTGACCTTCATCGGTGACAATGAACGTATCATCGACACGGTTGCCGTTCATGACCGGATGCGGCGGTGGCCGAACGGCACGCTGGATGTCGTCCCGAATGCCGAGCACGAGGTCCTGATGGAACGCCCCGAAACCCGCAAACGGATCATGGAGATGCTCCAGGCGCATTTCGACGGCGCATTCGATCACGGCCAGAACAAGGCGCACTGCGCCTAGATCTCCGGGATTGCTCTGCACATGCGGCGACCTAGGTTTGGCGCATGAGCAAGTCGCAAGTTCTTACTTTCACGGATCGCGGGATCTATTGCCCCGCCGGGGATTTCTATATCGATCCCTGGCGACCGGTTGACCGGGCGCTGATCACCCATGGTCACGCGGATCATGCGCGCGACGGTCACAACCGATACCTCGCCACGCAAGCCGCCGCCCCGATCCTGAAACATCGCCTCGGCGGCATTCGGCTCGAAACGATATGCTACGGGGAAACCCGCAACATTGACGGGGCCAAGGTATCTTTTCATCCCGCAGGTCACGTCCCGGGTTCAGCACAGATACGCGTCGAGGTGGACGGCGAGATCTGGGTCGTTTCTGGTGATTACAAGCTCGAACCCGACGGGCTGAGCGAGCCTTTTGAACCCGTCAAGTGCCACAGCTTTGTGACCGAAAGCACCTTTGGCCTGCCGATATTTCATTGGCAGGCGCAGGAAGAGGTCGCGGTTCAGATCAATGATTGGTGGCGCCACGCGATAGCCAACGGGATTACTCCGATGCTGGGCGCCTACTCCCTTGGCAAGGCACAACGCCTTTTGTCGCTGCTTGATTCGGACATAGGCCCTATTCTCAGCCACGGTGCGGTTGAAAACACCACGGCAATCCTGCGCGAACAGGGCTACACGCTACCCGACACGATTCTGGTCCAGCCCGACACGAAGGGCGCGGAATATCCCGACGCGCTTGTCATCGCGCCTCCCGGCGCACTTGGCAGCACATGGGCGCGGCGGTTTGGCAAGGTATCTACAGGATTTGCCAGCGGCTGGATGCAGATGCGCGGTGTGCGCCGTCGCCGTTCGGTGGACCGAGGCTTTGTCATCTCGGATCACGCCGACTGGGACGGGCTTAACCGCGCGGTGACCGAGACCGGCGCCGAGAATGTCTTTGTCACGCATGGCTACACAGACATCTTCGCGCGCTGGCTAAAGGATCGCGGCCTGAACGCAGGTATCGTCAGCACCGAATACGAAGGCGAAGCGGCAGAAGGCGCAGAGGCCGAATGAAACGCTTCGCAAGGCTATTCAGGGAAATAGACGGCAGCACCAAAACAACGGTGAAGGTGGCGGCCCTCGCATCCTATTTTCAGGAAGCTCCGGATGACGACAGGTTGTGGACGATAGCTCTCTTTTCCGGCCGCCGACCGAAGCGGGCGATCACGACCACCCGTCTCAGGGAGTGGGCTGCGGAAAAAGCGGGTTTACCGCTCTGGCTTCTCGAAGAATGTTACCCGGTGGTCGGGGATCTGGCGGAAACCATCGCGCTATTACTACCGGAACCGGATGCGGCGCTCGACCTCAGCCTGACGGAATGGATCAATAGGCTGCGCGATCTGGCGCAACAGCCCGAAGAAACGCGCAAAACCATCATTCTCGACGCCTGGGACAAGCTGGACACGACCGAGCGGTTTCTGTTCAATAAGCTGATAACTGGCGGTTTCCGCATTGGCGTCAGCCAGAAACTAATGACCCGCGCCCTGTCACAGGCAACCGGCAAACCCGAGCCCGAACTTGCGCATCGCCTCATGGGCAACTGGACCCCGGACGACACGAGCTGGCATGACCTGATCGAATCCGAAGACGGCTCGACCGACAACTCCCGGCCCTACCCGTTCTATCTTGCTTACGCACTGGAAGACGAGCCCGACGCGCTGGGATCGCCCGAGGACTGGCATGCGGAATGGAAGTGGGATGGCATTCGCGGCCAGCTGATCCTGCGCGGCGGCGAGCAATATCTATGGTCACGCGGCGAAGAACTGATCACCGACACCTTCCCCGAGTTTTCCCGCGCCAAGGATTTTGTGCCCGAAGGCACGGTATTGGACGGCGAAATTCTCGTCTGGAATGATGGACCCGAACCATTCAACGCCCTGCAGAAAAGGCTCGGTCGGAAATCGGTCTCGCGCAAAATGCTCAGTGAGTTACCCGTAGTGCTTTATGCCTACGATCTGATTGAATTCGCGGGCGAAGACATGCGCCAGCGGCCGCTTGAGGATCGCCGTGCGAAACTGGCCACGATCTTTGATCAGCTGCCGGAGGAAGCGCCCCTTCGCCTTTCCCCGCGACTGCCATTTGCCGCGTGGGACGAGCTTGGCGAAATCCGTGAAACGGCCCGGGACAACCGGGCCGAAGGCCTCATGCTCAAGCGCAACGACAGTCCCTATCTGGCTGGCCGTAAAAAAGGCGACTGGTGGAAATGGAAACTCGCCCCGCTGACCATCGACGCGGTGATGATCTATGCGCAATCGGGAAGCGGACGTCGGGCCAATCTTTTCACCGATTTCACCTTTGCGGTCTGGAACGGCGATGATCTCGTGCCGTTCACGAAAGCCTATTCCGGGCTGAGCGATGAAGAATTCCGCAAAATTACCGCCTGGGTCCGCAAGAATACGCAGGAGCGTTTCGGTCCCGTGCGACAGGTGACACCCGAGCATGTCTTTGAAATCGCTTTCGAAGGCATCCACGCCAGTCCGCGCCACAAGTCCGGCGTCGCATTGCGCTTTCCGCGTATCTCCCGATGGCGTCAGGACAAACCCCTGCAAGAAGCGAATACGCTCGATGACCTCAAGGAAATGCTTGCCATTTACGGTTAACCCTTTCCTTCTATTTAACCCCAAGCCACGCGCCATTGTTATCCGATCCGGTGGCGACTAGATGTTGGACGAACGATGAAAGAGGATTCAGATGTTTCAGCTGCCCTTCCCTGTCCGTGATGCAAATGCCGCCGGTGGTGACAAGAACCTTGGCGACCTGCCCGAATGGGATCTGACCGATCTTTACAGCGACGCCGACGCGCCGGAACTCAAGCGTGATCTCGACTGGCTCGAGCAGGCCTGCGCGTCTTTCGCGACGGATTACGAAGGCAAGCTGGCCGAACTGGATGCCAAGGGCATGCTCGACTGCGTGCTGCGCAATGAGCGTATCAACGCCGTGGCCGGTCGTGTCATGTCCTTTGCAGGTCTGCGCTATTACCAGCTCACGACCGACGCGAGCCGAGCCAAGTTCCTGTCGGACATGCAGGAAAAGATCACCAATTTCACGACGCCGCTGGTGTTCTTCACGCTCGAATTGAACCGTCTTGACGACGGTCACCTCGACAAGCTCTTTGCTGAAAATCAGGACCTCGCGCGCTACAAGCCGGTCTTTGACCGCATCCGCTCGATGAAGCCCTATCAGCTGAGCGACGAGCTGGAAAAATTCCTGCACGATCTCGGCGTGGTCGGCGATGCATGGGAGCGGCTCTTCGACGAAACCATCGCCGGTCTCGAATTCATGGTCGATGGCGAACCGCTTAACATCGAAGGCACCCTGAACCTGCTGACCGACCAGAACCGTGACAAGCGCGAAGCCGCCGCACGCGAGCTGGCCGATGTCTTTGCCGACAACATCAAGACCTTTGCCCGCCTCCACAACACGCAGGCCAAAGAAAAAGAGGTTCTGGACCGCTGGCGTGGCATGCCCACCCCGCAAACCGGTCGGCACCTCTCCAACCATGTCGAACCCGAGGTGGTCGAGGCGCTGCGCACTGCCGTGGTCAACGCCTATCCGAAACTCAGCCACCGCTATTACGAGCTGAAGCGTAAATGGCTGGGTCTCGACAAGATGCAGGTGTGGGACAGAAACGCCCCGCTGCCGATGCAGACCGAACGCACGGTGACGTGGAGCGAGGCCGAAGAAATGGTCATGTCCGCCTATAACGCTTTCGATCCGCGCATGGGCGAGATTGCCGAGCCGTTCTTTCGCAAGGGCTGGATCGATGCGGGTGTAAAACCCGGCAAAGCACCCGGGGCCTTTGCCCATCCGACCGTGACCGAGGTTCATCCCTACGTGATGCTGAACTACCTCGGCAAACCGCGAGATGTGATGACGCTGGCCCATGAACTGGGTCATGGCGTCCATCAGGTTCTGGCCGCTGGTCAGGGCGAGATGCTGTCTTCAACACCTCTGACGCTTGCAGAGACAGCTTCGGTCTTTGGTGAGATGCTGACCTTCCGTAAGATGCTGGACAACGCCAAGACGAATGCCGAGCGCAAGGTCATGCTGGCTGGCAAGGTCGAGGACATGATCAACACGGTCGTGCGCCAGATCGCCTTCTACGATTTCGAATGTAAACTGCATGACGCCCGCCGCAGCGGAGAACTGGTGCCCGAAGACATCAATGCCCTCTGGATGAGCGTGCAGGGTGAAAGCCTTGGGCCAGCGTTCGAGTTCATGGACGGCTACGAAACCTTCTGGTGCTACGTGCCGCATTTTGTCCACTCGCCGTTCTACGTCTATGCCTACGCCTTTGGCGACGGTCTCGTGAATGCGCTCTACTCTGTCTATGCGGAAGGCAACGAAGGCTTCGAAGAAAAGTATTTCGACATGCTTCGCGCGGGCGGCTCCAAGCATCATAAAGAGCTTCTAGCCCCCTTCGGTCTCGATGCCTCGGATCCGAAATTCTGGGACAAGGGACTCGACATGATCTCGGGCTTCATCGACGAACTGGAAGCGATGGAAGACTGAAAATGCAGATCTCGTTCGGCCCGATTGGGCCGGGCGACTATCACAAGGTCGCCCATATCGCGGTCGCACCGGAACAGGTGCGTTTTTCCGGCACGGTCGAAGACGCTTTTGCCTCGCCCAGCCCCACGCTTGATTTCTACGCCATCGAGCTCGATGGAAACCCGGTGGGGTTCTTCAAGATCGACCTCGATTACCGGCGCGAGCACGATTTTGCCCTACCGGGCGAACTGGGACTGCGCACGGTCATGCTTGAAACCGCTCAGCAGGGAAAAGGCGTTGCCAGCCAAAGTTTGCGTGCCCTGCCCGCGTTTCTGAAAAAGCACTATCCCGAGGCCACCAGTCTCGCCCTCACGGTCAATACGGCCAATGCGGGCGCGATCAGGTGCTACATCTCCAGCGGTTTTAGCGACACGGGTGAACTTTACCTCGGCGGTGATCAAGGACCGCAGCATGTCATGCGGTTGGCGCTGACCTAACGCAGCTGGCTGTCCTTGCTGCCGCGCCGATTGATACCGCCTCGCGCCTTGTAAGAGCCATCGCGTTCCTGCTGGCAGTCGATGCACAGCTTCACGCCCGGCAAAGCGATACGACGCTTTTCCGGGATGGGTTCTTCGCATTCGGCGCAATGGGTCAGGCTTTCGCCCGACGGCCCGCGCCGCGATTTCATCCGCGCCAGTTCGTCGTTGATAGAATCTTCGATCTGTTCGCTTACAGCGCCATCGCGCGCCCATCCGCCTGCCATGACCAATCCTCCTGAGAATTGAATGTAAGGCTGACCTTGGATCTTTCCAATACCGTCAGTCCGCACCGGCCTTGGCATACACGGCATCAATCAGCGATTGCGTTGCCTGCGCGTCTTCCAATGACCACGCAAAGGGTTTGCCTTCGGCCACCGATCGGCAAAAGGCCTCGACCTGTAGCACGTAGTGATTGACTCCCGGGAACCGTTCGACGGTAACAACCTTATCACCATGATGCAGTTCGACCTGAGCCTCGTCAAACACGCCCGCATTAAAAGGCGCGCTTAGCCGGATCACCCCCGCTTCGCCCACGAAACTCATCATCTGCGCCGGGTGCATCCGCATCGAATTCACCCAGCTTGCCGAGAATGTCTCAAACCGCGCTTCTACCCGCGCCAGCGTATCGACACCGTTCTCGTAATCGAGATCCGCGTGGGTGATCGTGGTGATTTCCTCACCTGTGGCGAACCTGGTGGATCCATAGGTATAGACGCCGATATCAGGTATCGCTCCACCGCCCGTTTCAGGCGTATTTCGGATGTTCCCGGGCTGATCGGCGTTGTTGTAGCTGAACAAGCCCTGCACATGCACCAGCTTGCCAATGGCTCCGTCCACAATCAGCGCTCTTGTGCGCTGCCACTGTGGATGATGCGCAATCATAAAAGCCTCGGTTGCGAGCAGCCCGGTCCGGTCACGCATCACAATCAGGGCATCAATTTCGGCCGCTTTCATCGCGACCGGTTTTTCACTCAACACGTGCTTGCCCGCCTGCAAAGCCTTCATGGTCCATTCGACATGGAGCGTGTTTGGCAAGGGAATATAGACCGCGTCGATGTCCGAGTCTTCAAGCAATTCCTCGTAAGACCGATGTATGCGCAGGTCCGGGAAATACGCCTGAAAAGCCGATGCCTTATCGCTGGATGACGTCGCCAGAGCGGTTAGACGCGCTCCTTTGGCCGAATGAATTGCCGGCGCCATCTGCGCCAGCGCGAAGGCCGATCCGCCAAGTATTCCCCAGTTCAATGCCATCGCAGCGCTCCATCATTTTACTTGCCGCATAGAGTGAAGCATTTCCCCCCGCGTAACCATTGCCTTTTTCCCAATTCCCAATAGCCTGAGAAAAAAGTTGGGGTGATGTTCGCATGCGCAGTGTTGGGAAATGGCTGGGAAGAATTCTCCTGGTTCTCGTGGTGGCAGTTATTGCGCTGCTCTACTTTGGTCCGGGATATGTCGAGCGGTCGCGAAACTCGGTCATCGAACACGATCCCTACCCGGTCAGCCCAGAGGCCCGCGCGCTTCACGACACTCTGATCGTCGGGGACTGGCACGCGGATAGCCTTTTGTGGAACCGCGACTTGCTTGCCCATGGCAGCTATGGGCAGGTCGATATCCCCCGCCTTCTCGAAGGCGGAGTCGCGATACAGGCTTTCACGGCCGTCACGAAAAGTCCCTCCGGTCAGAACTACGACAGCAACTCTGCCGAAGCTGCCGATAACATCACGCCCTTGGCGATTGCCCAGCTCTGGCCCATTCGGACTTGGGACAGCCTTTTGCAAAGGGCGCTGTACCAGGCTCAAAAGCTTCGCGAATTCGAAAACCGTGCACCGGACCTGCTGAAAATCATCCGCACGCGTAAAGACCTTGAAACGATGCTCGACCTGCGCGAACGCGGCGTCATCATGGTCGGCGGTATCTTGGGGATCGAGGGCGCTCATCCACTCGAAGGCAAGCTTGAGAACCTGGATGCCATTCAGGCGGCCGGCTACCGTATCGTCGGCCTTCAGCATTTCTTTGACAACGAATTGGGAGGCTCATTGCACGGCGAGAGCGATACTGGACTGACCGAATTCGGCCGCTCCGTCGTTGCCGAAGTTGAAAAGCGGAACATGATCCTCGACCTTGCGCATTCAAGCCCACAGGTTGCGCGCGATGTATTGGCAATCACCGACATGCCGCTTGTCGTCAGTCATTCGGGGATACACGGGTTTTGCCCGGCCAAGCGCAACTTTCCCGACGACCTGATGCAAGAGATCGCTGCAACCGGCGGCGTCATCGGCATGGGCTACTGGGCCGAAGTGGCCTGTGGCCGCATCGACCCGGCTGGTATCGCCGCGATGATCGTAAAAGCCATTGAAACCGTCGGCGAAGATCATGTCTCGCTTGGCTCCGATTTCGACGGTTCGGTCGAGACCGCTTTTGACACATCCGAACTGCCGGCCCTGACGAGTGCGCTGCTCGACGCCGGTTTGAACCAGACACAGATCGCCAAGGTCATGGGGGAAAACATGCTGCGCGTCCTGCGGGAACGACTTCCCGCAGAATAATTCGCCGCTCAGGTCTTGGTATCGTCTGTCTCAAGTGCCGGAGGACGAAACGCAAAACGCGCGAGCAGTGCAAGGTAGGCAAGCTCGGTCGCCAATACGACCAGCCAGGGCCAGGTAAAGAACGCCGCAACGAACGCGATCAGCGCTACCATCAGATAGGCCGCCTTGTCGCGGGAAATGCGAAACATCTTCAGCGATGGTGTCGGCACACGCGAAATCATCATCAGCCCGACCGCACAAAGCCAGAAGCCGGTGAACAGGGTAAGGCCCGTGCTCTTCATCTCGGGAAAGATACGCGACAGAACCAGCGGCATCAGAACAAGAAGCGCCCCGCCCGGCGCAGGCACTCCGGAAAAAGTCTTGCGCGGCGTGCCCGGCGCGGCTGCCCGGGACATCACGTTGTACCTAGCCAGACGCAGCGCACAGCAGATGCCAAAGATAAGAACAGCGATCCAGCCGACACTACGGCTCTCCTGCAGCGCCCAGAGATATAGCAACACCCCCGGTGCGACCCCGAAGTTCAGAAAATCCGCAAGGCTGTCCAGCTCGGCACCAATCGCGCTTTCGCTGCTCAAAAGCCTAGCCATCATACCGTCAAGACCGTCCAGCACGGCCGCCAGAACGATCAGCGACATCGACAGGACAACATCCCCGTCAAACGCCGCCCGCATGGATGTCATACCGGCACAGATCGCACCCAGCGTCATCAGGTTCGGCAGCAGATACAGCGGTCCGATGGCACGGTTCCTTTTGGCGGGTTTGTCGGTCAGATTCTCTTCGGTCAAACTATTCGCTCCGTGCCTGTCGCGCAGATTCATCGACAGTCAGATCGGCCAGAACCGTTTCTCCTGCCACCATGGTTTGCCCCAGCGCGACCAGCGGCGACACCCCTTCCGGCAGGTAAACGTCAAGACGCGAGCCGAACCGGATCAGACCGAAACGCTCACCGGTCTGAAGAAATTCGCCTTCGCTGACAAATGGTACGATCCGCCTTGCCACAAGCCCTGCGATCTGCACCACCGGCAAAACACGCCCGTCGTCGAGACGCAGCAACAGGCTGTTGCGTTCATTGTCTTCGCTGGCCTTATCCAGCGATGCATTCAGAAACTTGCCGGGCCTATAGGCCATTTTTTCGAGCGTCGAGGCAATCGGCGTACGGTTCACATGGCAGTTGAATACAGACATGAAAACGCTGACCCGCATCAAAGGCGTATCGTCGAGTCCAAGTTCCGCCGGCGGGACGGCCGGCTCGATCAACGAAACGATCCCATCGGCCGGTGAAACGATCAGGCCATCACGGACTGGCACGCTGCGGTTCGGGTCGCGGAAAAAATAGTAGCACCAGACCGTGAAACCAACGCCAATCCAGCCCAGCGGCTCCCACATTAGGAACAGCGCGAACGTGATCGCCGCGAAAATCGCCACGAAGCGTCGCCCTTCCGGGTGCATCGGCTTGATGAATGTTTCGTGCATTTTCACGGATGGTGTTCCTTTCCTTCGGGTGCCCCTAGCTACAGTTCACTTAGAACGGGATCAACGGATATCGATGTCACAATAAAGAAAGGGCCGGCGACATTGCCGCCAGCCCTTCCATAATTCGATTGATGCCTTGGCTTATGCCTTGGTCAACATGCCTTTTTCACGGGCAAGGTCGCGCATTTCCTTTTGCAGCTTTTCGAACGCCCGCACCTCGATCTGGCGAATGCGCTCACGACTCACACCATATTCAGCGGACAGATCTTCTAGCGTCACGTTTTCCTCGGCCAGACGGCGCTGAGTCAGAATGTCCTTCTCACGATCATTCAGAACACTCATCGCCTGAGCGAGCAGCTCACGGCGCGCGACGAGTTCATCGCGTTCCTCGTAATCCGTGGCTTGATTGGCGTCTTCGTCTTCAAGCCAGTCCTGCCACTCCATCGTGCCTTCGCCCTCAGAGCCGACAGTCGCGTTCAGCGACGCGTCGCCACCCGACATGCGCCGGTTCATCGAGATAACTTCATCCTCGGTCACGCCAAGATCGGTCGCGATCTGCTTTACGTTGTCGGGGTGCAGGTCACCCTCTTCAAGCGCGCCGATACGGGCCTTCGCCTTGCGAAGATTGAAGAAAAGCTTCTTCTGCGCCGAGGTTGTGCCCAGTTTCACAAGGCTCCACGACCGTAGGATGTATTCCTGTATCGATGCCCGGATCCACCACATCGCATAGGTTGCGAGACGGAAACCGCGTTCCGGGTCAAACCGTTTGACAGCCTGCATCAGACCAACATTGGCCTCGGAAATGACTTCGGCCTGGGGCAAGCCATAGCCGCGGTAGCCCATCGCGATTTTTGCCGCGAGCCGCAAGTGCGACGTCACCATCTTGTGCGCAGCCTCGGTGTCCTGCTCTTCGACCCAACGCTTGGCAAGCATGTACTCTTCTTCAGGCTCGAGAAGCGGAAACTTTCTTATTTCCTGCATGTACCGGTTCAGACCGCCTTCGGGGGTCGGGGCCGGGAGATTTGCATAATTAGCCATGAGATTAGTCCCCCTTGCTTATGTTTATTCTCTTAACATCCCATATGGGTGGCCCGCCTAGGCGGTTCAAGAGACAGGCAACATATGTACCTTAATTTCGGGTAAACACACCCGAAACTATGTGCTCTCACACACATGGGAAGTTCATTTCAGACCCGCACAATCCAGTGGTCATTTCTGCACAGTCTCTAGCTGCTCGATCAACTGCGCCATATCGTCGGGTAAGGACGCCTCAAAGCGTAACTCCTCACCCGATACCGGATGTGTAAAGCCAAGCACCGCCGCATGCAGCGCCTGTCTAGAAAACGCCTGTACCGCCGCTGCGGTTTCATCGCTCAGCGCGCCTTTGGGGAGTTTCCGCCGACCGCCATAAACCGGGTCGCCAACCAGCCCGTGCCCGGCATGGGCCATATGAACCCTGATTTGATGCGTCCGTCCTGTTTCAAGCCAGCACTCGATCCGCGCGATTACCGGCGGCGCTCCAAAGCGTTCGACAACGCGCGCCCGCGTCACCGCATGGCGTCCGCCCTGAAACAGGACCGCCTGTCGCTGTCTGTCCGTCTTGTGACGCGCCAGTTGCGTTGTCAGGCAAAGGATGTTTCCGGCTTCAAAGCGCGCGCCTTTGACCCCGCGCAGGCGCGGGTCGTTCGCGTCCGGCACGCCGTGACACAGGGCCTGGTAATATCTCTCAACACTGTGAGCTTCGAATTGCGCCGCAAGCCCGTGATGCGCCGCATCGGTCTTGGCAACGACGAGGAGGCCACTTGTTTCCTTGTCGATCCGGTGAACGATGCCCGGACGTTTGACCCCGCCAACCCCGGACAATTCTCCGCCGAAATGGTGCAGCAACGCATTCACAAGCGTACCCGAAGGCGTCCCGGGCGCCGGATGCACCACCATGCCCGCAGGTTTGTTCACGACAATCATGTCATCATCTTCATGGACCACATCCAGCGGAATATCTTCAGGACCGATGTGGCTTTCCTCCGCCTCTTCCAGCGAGATGGAAATTTCAGCCCCCTCCTCGACCCGCGCTTTCGCGTTCACCACGGCGACGCCGTCTACCTGCACAGATCCCTCTTCGATCAAACGCGCGATACGCGTACGCGACAGGGCTGCCTCGTCTGGCACATCCCGGGAAAGCGCCTTATCAAGGCGGGGTGGCGGGTTGTCCGCGATAACGAAGGTAATCTGACGGGTGGCCATGAGTGATCCTTTGAATACGGAATCCGAACCGGCCAACCTGCGCCTCTTGCGGGTGCTGGTCACGGTACTGACGACGGTAATGATTGGCGGGCTTTTAGTGATAGTCGCGCTGTTTGTCATCCGTTTCTCGGCCAGCGCTCCGGTTGTCCCTCAGTCGATCACCCTGCCCGATGGTGTAACCGCCGAATCCTTTACCATGACACCGTCTTGGTATGCCGTCGTCGTTGAGGGCGGCACGCGTATCCTGATCTTCAACCGCAGCAACGGTGAACTAGCACAAACAGTCAACGTAAACGTCACAGCCGACTGACCGAGTAAAGTACGCTTAGTATTTTGAGGATGGTACCGCCTCCCTGGCTTGAACAGGGGACCTCTGGATCCACAATCCAGCGCTCTAACCAACTGAGCTAAGGCGGCACTGAGGGGCGATGTACTCAAGCCGCAAATCGAATGCAAGTCCCCCAGCGCAAGTTCCTGTTCAAAGATCGGTACGCCAGTGCTGTTCCACAACGTCAACGCCAAAGGAGCGCGCCGGAACGCTCGATATCAGCATCCACCCATTGCGCCTGTATAACGCGCAAGCCGCGCGGTGGCTTTCATGGGTCCACAGCACCATTTCTCTGCACCCGATTTCACGCGCGAACCCCGTGCATTTCTCAAGAAGTCTTTGCGCAAGCCCGCTTCCCCGTACTTCTGGTGTCACGAGAAACAGGCGCAGCTTTGCCGTTTCCTCGCTGAGCGACACGCAAAAAATACTGCCGAGCCGTTCTCCGTCGCGCTCGGCTATCCAGCCCGACTCGCGGTCCGGGTTATGGGTCGCGACGAAATCCTCAAGTATTTCCGCAACCAGATCGCCAAAGCTGTCGTCAAAGCTTTCGTCGCGCGCGTAAAGCTCACGATGCTGCTGAACAAGCCACTCGGCGTCGGATGGCTCAAAGGATCGAATCACGACTGCGGACATGCCGGATGAAACACCCAAGACCGCTTGATTCTCAAGACAACGCGGGATAGCACCCTCGCTTATTCACGCGAGAGGGACTCATGGGTATCAACAGCGAACGCGACGTCGAGGCGAATCTTCAGATCGGACCGACGGACAAAGGCATGGTGCGCATTTTCGTCGAAGCACAGGGTGTCGAGATACCAATGGATTTCGAACCGGACGAAGCCGAGGAAATCGCAGAAGAGATCCGTGCAGCGGCCAAAGCCGCTCAGTCGATCAGGAAGTAAACCCGCCCGTTACGAATACCGGGTCACGCAGCGCCTGCAATCGCCGCGCGGCGTGGGTTGCAAATTTCTGAACGATAACCTTACGGCGGGCCGGTGCGACCTTATCTTCGGGCGCCATGCGGATGATCTCGGCATCGTAGGAGTCCGCGATGATCAGCCCCGTCTCGTCCGGAAGAAGGTCCGTCGGGAAATCCTGATCAACCGCCCAGAAATACCGGTCGCACCATTCCAGATATCCCTGCCACTTGAAATCCGACTGGAAATCAGCGCGCGATGATTTGCATTCGATGACCCAGATTTCACCTTTGGGCCCCAATCCGATCACATCGACGCGCAATCCACGTGCGGGTACGAATTCTTCGACGGAGACAAACCCGTGCCCGTGCAGGAACCGGGCAACGCCACGCGCCAAGAGCTGGCCGGGCTTGATATCGGAGGCGAGTAGATTGCTCATGCGCCAAACATGAACAATACGTGAACAAAATTCAAGTCCAAGCTCGGTTCAATATATGACACGAAGGAACAGCGGCGCGGGATACAGTTTTTTGACTGGCCCCTTGTCCCGCCCGTCGCGTCAGCCTATGTCAAGCGATGGCGGGCTCTGCCCTTCCCGTGAATGGTAGCATTCCGGTGGCCTTAAGCAAATCCGAGGGAACTGGCTCTGTTCGGATCCTGGTCCGTTTACCTGGTGCCCACCTGTATACACAGGTCCTCGGGAATCAAAGCCTAACGGTTGCGGTGGTCCCGCCACATCGCCTTTTCCAAGGCAGATCACCCGAGACGACTGAAAAACAAAAAAGGCGCGATCATCACATCGCGCCTTGTCCTATTTCTATATCGCTCAGGGTCTCAGAACGGCCGACGCTTGTCTTCGACCCGGACGGGAATGGCTACCTCATCCCTGCGCAGACGTAGGCGCATCCCGCCGCGCGGTTCGTTGTTTTCGCTCATCGACATCACGGCCCAGGCGAATTGCACGCCGGCAAAAACGATGCCATTCATGAACCACAAGAGGAAGAGAGCCAGCATACCATCCTGGGACCCAAAGATCAGCGACCGTAGGCTCTGCACATCGAATCCTAGCAGGAGAGCCACGAAACCGCCCGCGATAGCGAACCCGATGGCCGTATGACGCATGTAGAGTTTGACGAGTTCGGGCATGGCAGCCTCCTTTTTCGTAAAATCTTACCTGTCTTGATTACAACCTAATGCGTAGACGGTCCGAAAAAAGGGCAAAATTGTGAAAGCGGCAGAATGCCGCTGCGTTATTTGGATCGACGTGAACCCACTACCTCTCCGCTCCCACATTATCCCGGCTTTAGAAAGCCTCTGGCCGAGCCTCGCGCGCCATGTGGTCAAGAACCGCGTTGACGAATTTCGTTTCCTTGCCGTCGGGGAAAAAAGCGCCGGCGATCTGGACAAATTCAGAGATGACGACACGCGGCGGCGTCTTTGTCTGGGTGATCTCTGCACCGGCAGCCCGGAACAGCCCCCGCAATGTCGGATCGATGCGCCCAATCGGCCATTTGGCGACCAGCGCGCGATCGGTCATTTGGTCGATCAGCGCCTGGTTATTCACTGCATCCTCGACCAACTGCCTGAACAGGCCGATATCCCCATCCAGCATCTCTTCGCCCTCGTAAGTGGCGCCAAAACGGTGGTCGAGAAATTCGCGAATGACGGCTTTTGTCGTCATCCCCGAATGCTCCATCTGGAAAAGCGCCTGCACCGCATAGAAACGGGAAGCGGATTTCATCTTGCGTTTCTGATTGCCCGACAGGGTCTGGTTCGATGTCATGCGCTTTGGCTCCCGTCATTGCTGCCAGCGATGCGGTAGGATTCCGAGGACGGCTTGAAGCCCACGCCCTTCGACTGGCCCCGCCACTTACGGCTCAACGCGATCAGGTGCAATGCTGCCGCTGCGGCGCCACCACCCTTGTTTTGCTGTTCGGGATCGGCACGCACATCGGCCTGTTTCTTGTTTTCGACCGTCAGGATACCGTTGCCGATGCAGAGACCTTGCAGCCCCATCAGTTGCAAAGCCCGGCTCGAGTCATTGCAGACCGTATCGTAATGCGTAGTTTCGCCCCGGATGACACAGCCAAGCGCGACAAATCCGTCAAAGTTCGAGGTGCGATCGGCAATCGCGATTGCAGTCGGCACTTCCAGCGCGCCGGGCACTTCGATTAGCTCGCAACTCGCGCCAACCGCTTCGATTTCGGCTTTTGCCCCGGCGACAAGGTTGTCGGCGATGTCCCTGTAATAAGGCGCGACGACGATCAGAAGCTTTACCTGCTTGTCGAATTCAGGACGCGGCAGGATGTAATGTGTTTCTGTTCCGGCCATTTCAGCTCTCCGACATGATGGGGCGGGTGCCGATGATCGAA
Source organism: Heliomarina baculiformis (assembly GCF_019966545.1). Lineage (GTDB taxonomy): Bacteria > Pseudomonadota > Alphaproteobacteria > Rhodobacterales > Rhodobacteraceae > Heliomarina > Heliomarina baculiformis. The sequence continues at coordinate 331,253 of NZ_JAIMIC010000001.1, forward strand.
AGCCCGTAGGCATCCAATCCGACATACTTGGTTTGCGGGGAATCGGTCAACAGAACCAGCTCGTGCAGCCCCAGCTTGGACAGGATCTGTGCGCCAAGACCGGTCTGCTTGATCGTACGCGGCCCGTCATCCTCGCGGGCATAGAGAGTCTTGCGCGGTTCGCGGAAAAGGCAGACGACGCCCCGCCCCTCGCGCGCGATGATTTCCATCGCCCGTGGCACCTCATGCACCGAACGCGGACCGATGCCCAGAATGTCAGACGCTTCGTGCATCGCATGTGTACGGGTAATGACGGGCTCCGGCGTGGTGATATCGCCCTTGATCAACACCACGTGTTCGATGCCATGGATCTGGTCGGTATAAAGCCGCATATCCCATTCACCGCCGAATTCGGACTGAACCTTTTGTCGGCTGGTTTCGACCACGAGGTTGTCGTTGCGGCTACGAAAGGCGATCAGATCCGAGATCGTCCCGATCTTCAGGCCATGTTCGGCTGCAAAGCCGACAAGCTCAGGCAGCCGCGCCATCGTCCCGTCCGGGTTCATGATCTCGCAGATGACACCGGCGGGTTTCAGCCCGGCAAGGCGCGAGATATCGACAGCGGCCTCGGTATGACCGGCACGAACCAGCACCCCGCCCCTGCGCGCGCGAAGGGGAAAGATATGTCCCGGGGTCGCCAGCGACGCCATCGTATTCTGTTCATTGATCGCCGTGGCCACAGTTAGGGCGCGGTCGGCTGCGGAAATCCCTGTGCTGACACCTTCCCGCGCCTCGATGGACACCGTAAAGGGCGTTTCGTGACGCGAAGAGTTGTTGACCGCCATCATCGGCAATCCAAGGCTGTCGACACGCTCAGCGGTCATCGGCAGGCAGATCAAGCCGCGCCCGTGGGTCGCCATGAAATTGATCGCTGCCGCATCGGCAAACTCTGCGGCAATAACAAGGTCACCTTCATTCTCGCGATCTTCGTGATCAACCAGAATGAACATCCGCCCCTTGCGCGCCTCTTCGATGATCTCCTCGATCGGGCTGATCGAATCGCGAAGATTGGCTTCGACGGGACCGGGGGTTTCAAAACTCATGGCGCAGCCTTTCAGGACAGGGTGCGGCGCAGATAAACCAGCCCCGCAACGATTGCCAGACCTCAGCGGATGATATGCTGTGTTTCAATGCAGACCAAACCAAACGTAATTACACAGCCGCGATGCTATCCCGCGCGCTGGTCAAAGTATTGATCAGCAGAAACATACCCGCCAGCCTTGGCCGCTGCCGTCCAGCTGTCCTCAAGCGGCGCGTCGCCGATCACCAGCACCTGATTGCCCGGCAACCGCCGCGCCCGCATGAAACTCTGTAGCCGCGCCCGCATATCCGACCAGCTGTCGGTAAAGAGAGGTGCCGCTTCGGTCGCGTCGATGACCGGATTGGCGGCAAGCGCATCCTCGGGCCGGACCGGTCGATGCACGAGTGAAAGTTTCTGCGCCGACTTGATCGCTTCGAGCGCACGATTGCGATCTTCTGGCATCTTCGCCCCGTTCGCCATGATCCGCAGCGCGTTCGAAGAGAACAGCAGCCCCATGATGTCCTGCCCCGACGTCTGCCGGATCGACGCATAGGTCTTGTAATCGAGGCCGAGCTCTGCGGCGCGTTTGACCCGCATCCGCACAATCATCAGCGGGATGGTATTGGGCATCAGTTTCTGCTGAGCGCGCCGCCACTGATAGCTGCGCCACGTGTGACCCCGCTCCATTGCCGGACCGTTGTTGTGACCGATACCCGCCATCACTCCATCTCCTTCAGCCGCGCGACATAGCGCGCCAAGGTGTCGATCTCGAGGTTGATCGCGTCGCCGACAGCCACCTCGCCCCATGTCGTCACTTCCTTGGTATGAGGGATGAGATTGACGCCGAAATCGCAATCCGAAACCTCGTTCACGGTCAGCGACGTACCGTTCAACGCCACCGACCCTTTCGGCGCAATGAAACGCGCAAGCTCGCGCGGGGCGCGAAAGGTGAAACGCGTGCTGTCGCCTTCGTCCCGGATATCCAGCACTTCGGCGGTGCCGTCCACATGCCCCGACACCACGTGGCCGCCCAATTCATCACCGACCTTGAGTGCACGTTCGAGGTTGAGCCGTTTGCCGACCTTCCAGCCATTCTTGCCGATATTCGTCTTTGACACGGTCTCGGCACTGATCTGCACATCGTACCAGTCAGGTCCAAGATCAACCACCGTAAGGCAGACGCCATCGCTGGCGATCGATGCCCCCATGTCGATGCGGGAGGTATCGTAAGACGTCGAAATCCGCGCCCGCAGATCGCCCTGCTGATCCAGTTCCGCGACCGTTCCAATATCGGTGACGATACCCGTGAACATGCAAATTACTCCTTAATCTCTGTCCTTCATCACGTAACTACAGGACGCCAAGGCGGCAAGTCTGCATCTTGCCAGAATTTGCCGCAGCGGCCATAGTTTCTTTCAACGGGCACAATAAGTGTCGATAACGAAGAATAAGACGTGAGCAGTCATCAAATGCCAGGCACCAGCCCGCAGGACCGGGTCTTTCTCTTTCTGCAGGGACCCCATGGGCCATTCTTCGACAATCTTGCGCGAATGCTGGAATCCGCCGGCTGCGAAGTCTGGCGCATCGGTTTCAATACGGGTGACCGCGTATTCTGGTCTCGCCGCGACCGCTATATTCCGTTTGATGGCACACCTGATGAATGGGTTCAGGCATTTGCCAAACAAATCGAAGAACACGGCATTACCGATATCGTCCTCTACGGAGATACCCGCCCGATCCACGCTGTCGCCGTGACCGAGGCGAGACGCCGAGGCCTGAACGTGCATGTATTCGAGGAAGGGTACATGCGCCCCTACTGGGTCACCTATGAACGGGACGGCTCGAACGGCAACTCGCGGCTCATTGATATGGACGTGGCCGGGATGCGCGCTGCTCTCGACATGAGCGATATCGATAGCCCGCTGCCGCCGTCGCATTGGGGCGACATGCGCCAGCACGTATTCTACGGCGCTCTCTACCACTTCTTTGTCATGTTCATGAACCGCCGCTACCGTAACTTTGCGCCGCATCGCAGCTTGCCGGTATCTCAGGAATTCAAGCTATACCTGCAACGCCTTCTGCTCATGCCGCTTCACAGTCTGGACAGGCGCATTGCGACCCGGCGCATATGCAATGGCGGCTTCCCCTACCACCTCGCACTTTTGCAGCTGGAACATGACAGCTCGTTCCAGCAGCATTCACCTTTCTCCTCCATGACCGACTTCCTCGAAGAGATCTTCGAAGGTTTCGCGAGCGGCGCACCGCGACACCATCATCTTGTGATTAAAGCCCATCCACTCGAAGACGGCCGCCGCCCCCTCAGGAAAGAAACCGACAGGCTGGCCCGGAAACACGGACTCGCAGGGCGCATTCACTACGTGCGGGGCGGCAAGCTGGCCCGGCTTCTGAACGATGCGCGCAGCGCCGTCACCGTAAATTCCACCGCCGCACAGCAGGTGCTCTGGCGCGGGATTCCGCTCAAGGTTTTCGGACGCGCCGTATACGACAAGCCAGAGTTCGTCTCGAGCCAGCCCCTGCGCGATTTCTTTCGCGGTGCGGCGCGTCCCGATACCCGCGCCTATCGTGATTATCGCCGCTATCTTCTTGAAACCAGTCAGGTTCCCGGCGGTTTCTATTCTTCGCGCGGACGCCGTCAATTACTCCGGTTTGTGGTGGACATGATGCTTGCCGCCGAAGACCCTTACGACGCGTTGAAATCCGGCACAGCGGCCCCGCGGCAACAGTTGCAGGTCGTCAAATGAGCTTTCTCCTCTAGGTGCTGGATTTTTATACATGAATCCGGTATCCACTCGGCAAAAGACTGAGGCAGAAAAAACAGGTCGAGGAGACCGGGCAGTGGCACTCCTTAATAAACGATGGGCTGGACCCGTCGCCATTCTCGTTGTGTTGACGCTTCTGGCCGCTTGCGGCCTGCCTCAGGTCGGCCCGAACAAACGCCAGATTTTCGCGGGCTCCGTTCAGAAAGAGGGCGACGCGTTCATCGTCGCCGTCAATGACAGGGTGACGCGCGCCACCGCGGTCGTCCCTGCCCTTGGCTTTTCGCAATCCCTGATCAGCGCTGGCCAGTTGACATCCGACACCATCCGGCCCGGCGATGTGCTGGGTATGACGATCTGGGAAAACGTCGATGACGGCCTGATTGTCGGGCCCACGGGAAATTCCACCGCGCTCGAAGAGGTTCAGGTCGACAGTTCCGGTTTTATCTTCGTGCCTTACGCAGGCCGCGTGCGCGCTGCCGGGAATACGCCTAACCAACTTCGCGAAATCATCACCTCGAAACTCGAAGACCAGACGCCCGATCCGCAGGTCGAGGTGCGCCGGATGGCCGGTGACGGATCGACAGTTTCGCTTGTTGGCGCCGTTGGCGCGCAGGGCGTCTATCCCATCGAACGCCCGACAAGAACACTCAGCGCGATGCTCGCCAAAGCAGGCGGCGTCACGATCGAACCGGAAATTGCGCAGGTCAAACTGCTTCGCAACGGTCAGACTGGCACGATCTGGTTTCAGGATCTGTACAACAACCCGCAACTCGACGTCGCCTTGCGCGGCGGCGACCGCATTCTGGTTGAGGAAGACACGCGCTCTTTCACAGCCCTTGGTGCGACCAGCCAACAGGCCCGTGTGGGGTTTGAATCGCAGGATCTGTCCGCACTTGAAGCCATCGCACAGGTGGGCGGTCTGGTGCCAAGCGCATCCGATCCGACCGGCGTTTTCGTCTTTCGCAACGAACCGCCGGAAATCGCCAATCAGGTCCTGGGCCGTACCGATCTTCAAGGCGCGCAGCGCATCGTTTATGTCCTTGATCTTACCGAACCAAACGGGCTTTTCCTTGCCCGGGATTTCGTAATCCGCGATGCCGATACGCTCTATGTGACCGAAGCGCCCTATGCTCAGTGGAGCAAGACCATCACCCTGATCACAGGTGCCCTGACCCCCGTCGCCAACGTCGCGACCCTGACCGAATAAAGGTCGAGGCGTGGCCCGACGCCCCGCTGCCAGCAACAAACGGCTTTACGTCTACAACGGAGGATTCCTGGCTCAGAAACGGCTGCGGCGGATGCTGCATCTAGCCGGATATGACATTCGCATCGGCATGCCCTCTGATGGTGACATGATCGGTATCTGGGGCAACAGCCCAACAGCGTACCGCGGACTATCCATCGCAGAAAAAAAACAGGTACCTGTCCTAAGGGTCGAAGACGCGTTCCTGCGCTCTCTTCACCCCGGGCGCAGCGGCGACGCACCACTGGGCCTTCTCCTGGATCGGGCTGGCGTCCATTTCGATCCGAGTGTTCCCTCTGAACTTGAAGATATCCTTGCCAAGAACCCGCTCGACGATTCAGCGCTGCTCGACCGTGCCCGCGATGCAATGTCCCGCATTCAGGAAAGCCATCTGAGCAAATACAACGCCTTTGAACCGGACCAGCCGGTGCCACCGCCGGGTTACGTTCTGGTTGTCGACCAGACGCGCGGCGATGCTTCGGTGACGGCGAGCGGCGCGGATCGGGCCAATTTCATCGAAATGCTTGTCTTCGCGCAGGAAGAAAACCCCGGGGCGAAAATCCTGATCAAGATGCACCCCGAAACAGTTGCAGGCTACCGAGCTGGTTATTTCGATGAAACGGACGCCTCCGACAGCGTAACCCTGTTCACCGAAACCGTCAGCCCGTGGAACCTACTTCAGGGCGCGGTGGGCGTATACACGATGTCATCGCAGCTTGGGTTCGAGGCCATTCTCGCGGGGCACAAACCGCGCGTCTTTGGCCAACCGTTTTATGCGGGCTGGGGTTTGACACAGGACGAAAATCCTGTCCCTCGCCGTGAACGGCGTCTCACCCGGTCGCAGCTCTTCGCGGCAGCGATGATCCTTTACCCGATCTGGTACGACCCGTATCGCGACCGGCTCTGCGAAATCGAAAATGTGCTGGCGACGCTCGAGGCGCAATCGCGAGCATGGCGCGAGGATCATCGCGGCTGGGTCGCCAGCGGCATGCGCCTGTGGAAACGGAACCACCTGCAAAAGATGTTTGGCCGAGAGAAGCGTGTTGTATTCAGCGACGACATCCAGAACCGCCAGCCAGACGGGCGCCGACATATGGCATGGGCCAGCAAACTGTCAGAATCGACAGGCACGATCACCCGCGTCGAAGATGGTTTTCTGCGCTCGCGGGGTCTTGGGGCGGAGCTCGTGCCGCCGCTGTCCCTAATCACGGATGACAAGGGCATCTATTATGATCCCCGCCACCCTAGTCGGCTGGAAGAACTGATTGCCAAACGCAGCACCCTGACCGCCGCGCAGGAACGCCGCACGGAACGGCTGATTTCGTCCTTGGTTTCCCAAAAGCTCAGCAAATACAACCTCGGTGGCGGCCTCCCCGATCTTCCCGAAGGCCGACGCATCCTTGTGCCCGGGCAGGTCGAAGACGATGCCTCGATCCTGACAGGAGCCAGCGCGATACGTGACAACCTCAACTTGTTGCAGGAGGTTCGCGCAGCCGCCCCCGAGGCCATTCTCGTTTACAAGCCGCACCCCGATGTCGAAGCATCGCTACGCACGGGGGCGATAGAGGCCGGTCCTCTGGCTGATGTGATTGCAAGCAACGCGAATGCTGCCGCGCTCTTGGTCATGGTAGACGAAGTCTGGACCATGACCTCGCTTCTGGGGTTCGAAGCGCTCTTGCGGGGCCTGCCAGTCACCACCTTTGGCGCGCCCTTCTATGCAGGTTGGGGGCTGACACGGGATCTGGGCGAAACGCCCGACCGTCGACGCGCCCGGCCAAGCCTCAACGGTCTCGTCCACGCGGCCCTGATCGACTACCCAAGGTACCGGGACCCGGCAACCGGCTTGCCCTGCCCTGTCGAAGTGATCGTTGAACGCCTTGCGAGCGGCGCTGTACCGACGCCCGGACCATTCAACCGCACGGTTTCGAAACTTCAGGGGCTCTTTGCCAGCGCGTCGCCGTGGTGGCGCTAGGTCATCGCGCGCTGCCAGCGATGCATGACGTCGGGACCGACCGCGCGGGTTTCAAGCAGCTCGTACCGCGCCGCCTCCTCAAGCTTGTCCAGCCCAAGCGCGCCAAGCGCGGGCGTCCCCTCGGCGCCGATCGCGAGTCCGGCGGTAAAACCGATGAGTTCATCCACCATGTCCGCCGCCAGAAGAGAGGCTGACAAAGCCGCGCCCCCCTCACAGAAAACCCGTGTAAGTCCGGCTTCACCGAGCTTGCGTAGCATATCCGCAGCGTCGATCTGGGCACCATCCAAGGCACAGGGAATGAGCTTGGCTTTCATCCCCTCCCACGCCCGCATGCGCTCGGGGTCAACCCCTTCGCCATAGCAAAGCCACAGGGGAGTCTCGGCAGCCGTCCGCGCTAGGTTTCCCAGCAACGGCACATCCAGACGCCGCGACACGACGACCCGTACGGGCTGATGTTCGATCCCAAGATCGCGCACAGTCAGCGAAGGATCATCGGCGCGCGCCGTCCCTGCACCGACAAGAACAGCGTCATGCCGGGCGCGCATCGCATGAACCATCCGGCGCGCGGCTGGACCCGTTATCCACTTGCTCTGCCCCGTTGCAGTCGCAATGCGCCCGTCAAGGCTGCCTGCGAATTTGAGCGTCACAAAGGGGCGCGACACCTCGGTACGCAATAGAAACCCGGCGTGATCCCGATAGGCTTCTTCTGACATGACATCCGGCGTAACGTCGATCCCTGCGTCCCGAAGCTTGGCAAAACCACGCCCCGCGACCCGCGTGTCGCTGTCTTCAAACGGAGCCACAACGCGGGACACGCCCGCCGCGATCAGCGCATCCGCGCAGGGAGGCGTCTTGCCGTGATGCGCGCAGGGTTCGAGAGTGACATAGGCGGTGGCACCCTTTGCCGCCGCCCCCGCCTGACGCAGGGCTTCGGTTTCCGCATGCGGACGACCGCCCGGCTGCGTCCAGCCCCGACCGACGATCCGGCCACCGTTGACAATGACGCAACCGACCGCCGGATTGGGCCAGCAACGCCCCATGCCGCGCCGCCCCAGCGTCAGGGCCAGCGCCATGTATCTTTCGTCTTGTCGGCTCACTCTTCCGGCATCACCGGCGGGCGAAGTTCATGCACGAAGTCTTCAAAATCATCCGCCGCCTGGAAATTCTTGTAGACGCTTGCGAAACGCACATAGGCCACGGTATCGATCCGGGCGAGCGCTTCCATGACGATTTCACCAATCTTGCTCGACGGAATATCCGTTTCGCCCATGCTTTCCAGACGTCGTACGATGCCTGAAATCATCTGGTCGATACGCTCGGGTTCAATCGGGCGTTTCTGCATGGAAATCCGGATCGACCGTTCCAGCTTGTCGCGGTCGAAATCCTCGCGTTTGCCGGAGGACTTGATGACGACCAGATCGCGCAGTTGAACGCGTTCATAGGTGGTGAAACGCCCGCCACAGGCGGGGCAAAACCGCCGCCGTCTGATCGAAACATGGTCTTCCGCCGGACGGCTGTCTTTCACCTGAGTATCGATATTGCCGCAAAACGGACAACGCATGCCGGTCCCCTATTGTCTGCTTTTGGGGCCGCGCCCCCTATGCTCCACATCGACTATAGGGCGCAGGTCACGCATTGTGTAGTGCAATTTCTTCCCCACCATATCCTGTGGCGATCTTGCGACTTTTGGGCCAACAACGACCTCTAACCCCCGAGATGCGCGGCAACTTTCCGGTTATGCGGAGCATGGCGATGCTCAAAAAGATAGATGCCCTGCCAAGTTCCGAGCACCATCTTGCCGTCACGGACAGGAATGCTCAGAGAGATCGGCAGCATTGCCGCCTTGATATGGGCGGGCATATCGTCGGGGCCTTCATAGGTGTGGCGCAAGTATGACATCGACGGATCGCTGGATGGCGGCACCAGCCTGTGAAAAAACGCCGCCAGATCGTCGCAGACCACCGGATCGGCATTCTCCTGAATGAGCAGCGAACAGGAGGTATGACGCACGAATAGGGTCAGCAACCCGTCCTGCGCCCCCTGCCCCCTCAGCCATTCCGCGACCGGACGGGTGAACTCATAAAGCGCGGCACCGCGCGTTTCGATGGTGAATTCGGTCTGCATCATCGCGTCGCCGGATAGCCGCTAAAATTGCAGATCAAAATTCGAGGTTCTTGCGGTCATAACAATAGTTGCGCGCGAAGGACGCGTTCAGGTTATCGCCGACCTTTTTCATCGACAGGAAAATCCCGGTCTCGGCTTCCTCTCCCGACGGAAGCGACAGCGAGAACTGGACACTGGATTTCCGATCTGATGTTTGCGGCTCTCCCCTTCCCCGGGTAATGAAAATGCGGTCATTGTTCTGCGCGCCTAGCACGGTCAACGCATAATCCCCCGCCGCGCACCAATAGTCCGATCCGGCGGAGCCGGGCGCCCCGATAACTTCAAAAGATCCATCGGGAAGAGGGTTCACCGTCAGCCGGTTGTCCGCGACCCAGGCCATTGCCAGAGCGGGGAGAAGCGAAAGTGCGATCGCGCATGTGAGGGTTTTCTTCATTTGGTCGCTCCAGTCCTAGGGGTGCCAGATGCCCGGGTCTTCCGGCCCGTTGCCAAAGCAGTATTGCTGCGCCGATCCGGCTCTCATGTTGTCGCCTTCCGCTTTGACCGAGAGCGTATAGCCCGGCTGAGTGCTGAAACCTTCGGGAGGAGTAAGCGAGAACTGGACCGCCTTCTTGCCCGGCCGGTTCACACTGGGGCCGATGCCACGCCAGATATAGACGCGTTGGACGGCTTCGGTTCGCATCTCCCGATAGGCGTAATCACCTGCAGAACACCAGAAATCGGCAGCGCTCGAGGCGACATCGTTCACAACTTCGAACACACCTTCGGACACCGGCAGAACCTCTTGCCGATTGAATGATCGCCACGCCTGCCCGGCTTCGGGTATCAAAATGAGGGATGCGCAGGTCAGGGCAACCAGATGTCGGATCATCGTGAACCTCCTTTGGCGTCGCAGTCAGAACAACCTGAAAGGTAATGGGGTTTCAAGGCAAAGCAACATGATCTGCTTCACTTCTTTGGCAGCCACTTGCGGTTCACGACCATCCGGCACCAACGATTTAACCCACAGCGATAAAGCATTTCCAAAAGAAAACCGCGCCCCGTATGGATACCAGGGCGCGGTTTGCAGATCATTATTTTGACTTACTGGTCGAGGAAGGAGCGCAGCTTGCGCGACCGGCTCGGGTGCTTGAGCTTGCGCAGCGCCTTGGCCTCGATCTGACGGATCCGTTCGCGCGTGACGCTGAACTGCTGACCAACCTCTTCGAGCGTGTGGTCGGTGTTCATGCCGATGCCGAAACGCATCCGCAGAACCCGTTCCTCGCGCGGGGTAAGCGACGCCAGAACGCGGGTCGTCGTTTCCTTGAGGTTCTCCTGGATCGCGGAGTCGAGCGGCAAGACCGCGTTCTTGTCCTCGATGAAATCGCCCAACTGGCTGTCCTCCTCGTCGCCGATCGGCGTTTCGAGCGAGATCGGCTCCTTGGCGATCTTCATCACCTTGCGAACCTTTTCCAGCGGCATCTGCAGCTTTTCCGCCAGTTCTTCCGGCGTCGGCTCGCGTCCGATTTCATGCAGCATCTGGCGACCGGTGCGGACCAGTTTGTTGATCGTCTCGATCATGTGGACCGGGATACGGATAGTCCGTGCCTGGTCCGCGATAGAGCGGGTAATCGCCTGACGGATCCACCACGTCGCGTAGGTCGAGAACTTGTAGCCGCGGCGGTATTCGAACTTGTCCACGGCCTTCATCAGGCCGATGTTGCCTTCCTGAATAAGATCAAGGAACTGCAAGCCACGGTTCGTGTACTTTTTGGCAATCGAGATTACGAGGCGAAGGTTCGCCTCGACCATTTCCTTCTTGGCCTGACGGGCTTCTTTCTCGCCCTTCTGGACCTGCTGGACGATGCGGCGGAATTCGCTGATGTCGAGACCGACATACTGGCCAACCTGCGCCATGTCCGCACGAAGCTCTTCTACCTTGTCGGTCGAGCGTTCGATGAACATCTGCCAGCCGCGACCCGGCTTTTCAGCCATTTCGGCCATCCAGTTCGGATCAAGTTCGCGACCGCGATAGGCGTCCACGAATTCGCGACGGTTGATCCGCGCCTGATCCGCAAGCTTCACCATCGAACTGTCGATCGACATCACGCGGCGGTTGATGCCGTAGAGCTGGTCGATCAACGCTTCGATACGGTTGTTATGCAGGTGCAACCCGTTCACCAGTTCAACGATTTCGGACCGCAGCGACTGGTAAGTCGTCTCATCCGTAGCCGAGAATGTATCGTCTTCGTTCAGCGTGGCCGAGATCCGGCTGTCCTGCATTTCGGACAGCTGGGCATAATCGTTGGCGATGGTTTCGAGCGTCGCAAGGACCTGATCCTTCAGCGCGGCCTCCATCGCGGCCAGCGACATGTTGGCCTGATCGTCCTCGTCCTCATCGTCTTCCTTGGCGATGGGGTTGCCATCGGCGTCAAGCTCGGGGCCGGACTCATCCTTGTCTTCGCTCTTGGCGCTATCGCCTGATCCGGCCGCGACCAGCGGCTCTTCGACGTCGCCGTCTTCATCCAGCTGGTTGCCGAACGTGGTTTCAAGGTCGATCACATCGCGAAGCAGAATGTCCTCGCTCAGAAGTTCGTCACGCCAGATCGTGATAGCCTGAAAGGTCAGAGGACTTTCGCAAAGCCCTGCGATCATGGTGTTGCGACCGGCTTCGATACGCTTGGCGATGGCGATTTCGCCTTCGCGAGACAGCAATTCGACGCTGCCCATTTCGCGCAGGTACATGCGCACAGGATCGTCTGTACGATCCAGCTTCTCATTCGTGCCGGAAGACAGAGTGACCTCGCGGGCATCGCTTTGCGCGACGACCTCGGTCGATCCCTTGTTCTCTTCTTCTTCGGCCTCTTCGTCCTCGATGATGTTGATGCCCATTTCCGAGAGCATCGACATCACGTCTTCGATCTGTTCGGAGCTGACCTGATCGGGCGGCAGCACCTGGTTCAGCTGGTCATAGGTGATGTACCCCTTTTCCCGAGCCTCACCGATCATCTTCTTGACGGCGGCCTGGCTCATATCCAGGGAAATCTCGGCGTCCTGATCTTCGGTTTTGCTATCGTCGTTGTCTTTCGCGGCCATTCATTGCTCCTGCACGGTCTACGGCGACTCGGGTCATTCTCTGATTCGTTGTAGTGCGAATCAATAGCCTGATCTGGTGATTCGGCCACCCGTTTACCGAGTTTTCTTTTGTTTTTCCTTACAAACAAGCGCTACTGTTGCGATTTGGAGTAACCAATTTGCTCGAGAAGTGCCTCAAAGGCGCTGCGTTCGTCGCGACTGATTCGCGCTCCGTTGTCGCCCGTGTCGTATTCAGTCTTGTCCTGATGCTGCGATCGCATCGCCATGTTCTTCGCCTCTGCAGCCTGGCTCAGGCGCCAGGTCAAAGCCTCATCCGCGAAATGCGAAATGTCTTCGACGGCTTCTGCAATCTCTTCGTCCAATCCGCGTCGGGCACGTAGTTTTGCGAGCTCCTCATCAACTGTCATCTCAGCGAGTTCGACGTCGCCCGCCCTTCGTATCGCAGGATTGATTGCGACATGGCGAAGCGCAAAGAGGTTTTCAAGAGCCTCCTCGCCAATCCGCGCGATTAATTCGTCGCGCAGTTCCTGCGGTCTGGACGATCCCACCCGCAGGATCGCCTCTCGCAGATCGGCGTTCAGAGGGTCAGCGCATTCCATCATCTCGACCCCCGCCTCGAATTTCTGGATCACATGCGGCGTCGCGATCAGCGTGGCCAGAATGACGGTTTCGCGCAGGTGGATTTCGGCCTGCTCTCCCGATGCGACCAACGGCGAGCTGCGGGTCGTCAGCCGGGCGGTCGCGATCGGTTTGCGCCCCGGCACCCACGGCTTGCGCGGCCCGGCCTTTTCCTTGCGCGGGTTGAACAGTTCCCAGCGGAGGTTCTTAATTTCCTGTCCGTAATGCGCGCGGATCGACGGGTCGCGGATCAGCTTGATCTTTTCCCGCAGGACCTTGTCGAGCGCGGCCTTGCGTTCGGGACTGTCGAAAACACGCCCTTCGGTTTCGCGCTGCCACAACAGGCGCACCATCGGCATCGCCTCATCCAGAACGGCGCGCACCGCGTCCGGCCCCTTGGCGCGCAGCAGATCGTCCGGATCCTGCCCTTCGGGCATCAGCGCAAAGCGCAGCGACTGCCCGGCCTCAAGCAGCGGCAAGGCAAGGTCGATCAGGCGCATCGCAGCGCGCAGCCCTGCCGTATCGCCATCGAGCGCGATGATAGGTTCAGGCGAAATGCGCCACAACAACTGCAACTGGTTTTCGGTAATCGCGGTGCCCAGCGGCGCGACCGAAGCCCCGAACCCACCGGTGTCGAGCGCAATCACATCCATGTAGCCTTCGGCCACGATCAGCGGCTGGCCCTTACCTGCCGCTTCGCGCGCAGGGCCGTGATTGAAGAGGGTCCGGCCCTTGTCGAAAAGTTCGGTCTCAGGCGAGTTCAGGTATTTCGCGTTGTCGTCCGGGTCCATGGCGCGGCCCCCGAAGGCCACACAACGCCCGCGCGGGTCGCGGATCGGAAACATGATCCGGTTGCGGAACGTATCATAGGGTTTGCCGCCTTTGGACGACGGCTTGGCCAGCCCTGCTCCAAGGATCAGGTCCTCGGCGATGCCTTTGCCGCGCAGGTGATCCCAGAGCACCTGCCAGCCATTCGGCGCGAAACCGATTTCCCAGCGTTGCAGCGCCTCTTCCCCAAGACCGCGACCAGCAAGGTAATCGCGTGCCGGACCCGCGTTCCCGGTATTGAGCTGCAGCCGGAAGAACCGAACCGCTTCTTCCATGACCTCCGCCAGTTCGCTGCGGCGGTCCATCTTCTTCTGCGCCTGCGGATCGCGGGCAGGCATCGGCATGCCGACCTCGCGCGCGAGGATCTCGACCGCCTCCATGAAGCTGACGTTTTCCGTATCCTTGATGAACCCGATCGCGTCGCCCTTGGCGTGACAGCCAAAGCAGTAATAAAAGCCCTTGCGGTCATCGACGTGAAAACTTGCCGTCTTCTCGTGATGAAACGGGCAAGGAGACCACATGTCCCCCTTGCCCTGATTGGACTTGCGCGTATCCCACACGACTTTGCGCCCCACCACCTGCGAAAGGCTGGCGCGGCTGCGCAATTCGTCGAGGAACCCGGGTGGCAGACTCATGCTTTGCTATACCATGGTTACAGGCAGCAGGGTCGATTAGTTGGCGAGACAGACTTCTTTCCACGCCGCGCCAAGGTCTTCATTGCGCACGATGCGCATTTTTTTCTCATAGACCCAGGGCGTAATCAGCGGAATCGCCGCGTTGTAATTAGCGGGCCACGTCGGGTTGGTCTGGGCAATGGCGTCGGGCACTTCGCGCTCCTTGACGCGGTCAAGGCGCGCCTGCTGAATCGCGGCAACCACTTGTGACTGGTAGATGCAGCTCTGCTCCTTGCTATCCTCGGCCATGACTGGCGAGGCAAGAAGGGCAGCGGCAAGTACAAGACGGATATTCATTAGGTCACTCCGGAATCAGTTGAACGTTCGCTACCTTAGCCGCGCGCGCCGACGGCTTCCATCGCCCCTTTCAAATCGTGAACGAGTGTCTGTGCCATCGACCGGAAGACCATGATCTGAAAGCTGTCCGGCCCAAGCCTGGTGATCGACGCCATCATGTGCATCAAGTCCGTCCGGACAGTGGATTTTTCCGGAAAGGCGCTCAGCCGCATATCGACCGGCACCAGCCGCGCCAGAACATCCGCGGCCTTTGCACCCGACAGGCGAACCACCGCCCAGGCATCGCTTTGATCCGTCACGGCGGCAAGATCGGTCAGGTCAGCGTCAGGCGCTGCCCCCCGCAACAGGAATTGCCCCCGCCCGAACCAGAGAACCGATGTCTCGCCATCGATTTCCGCCCTGTTGACCGGCGGCAATGCAAGACCATGCGCCTTTTGCAAGGTGGCACCCACCGCCTCTTCCTTGCCCAAGAAAGGCATGATCACGGACATCGGCAGCATGTGGGTTTCTTCGATCCGCAAGTCCCCGACCGATACCGGCAACAAACCCGCACAGGGTGTTTTCGCGACAAGCTCAACCACGGACTCGACCTCCTTCCGGATCGAACACCACCGGTCCGGTCACTTCGCAAATACATTCGATGCCGCGCAGGTGATCCACCATCTTGATCTTTTCCCCGTGTCTTTCGGCGCCGTTTTTCAGAAAGCCCATTCCCATCATACGGCCCAGCGTCGGCGAATAGGCAACCGAAGTGACATAGCCCTGATCGTTCTCGCGCTTTGGCGCATCTTCGGCGCGGAACAGATGTGCCCCCGCCGTGACCTGCTTAACCTCGCCAACCGGTTTCAACCCGACAAGCTGCTCGCGGCCAAGATCGCACAGCCCCGGACGTTCGGACATGGTCTTGCCGATACAGTCCTTTTTGGCCGAAACCATCCGCCCCATCCCGATGTCAAAGGCCGTCGTGCGCCCGTGAATTTCCGCATGGGTGATAAAGCCCTTTTCAACCCGCAGCACGTTCAGCGCCTCCATTCCGTAGGCACCGCCGCCCATCTCCTCGGCACGTTTCACGAGTTCGCGGAACAGGCTGTCGCCATAGCGCGACGGAACCGCCAGTTCATAGGCATGCTCGCCCGAGAAAGAGATCCGGAAGAGCCGCGCGGCGATACCGCCCAGCGCGACAGGACCACAAGCCATGAAAGGCCAGTCTTCGTCTTTCAGAGGCGCGTCCAGCAACCCGTCGAGCAAGGCGCGCGATTTCGGCCCCGCCACGGCGAACTGCACCCATTGCTCGGTGACCGAGACAAATGCCACGTCAAGCTCGGGCCGAAGTCCCTGATGCAAGAATTCCAGATGACGCATGACCTCGCCGGCCGCCGCCGTCGTGGTGGTCATCAGGAAATGGTTTTCCCCCAGTCGCGCGGTCGTGCCATCGTCCATCACATGCCCGTCCTCGCGCAGCATCAGCCCATAGCGGGTCCGCCCGACTCTGAGCGTCGAGAACATGTTGCAATAGACGAAATCGAGGAATTTGGCCGCATCCGCGCCCTGAATATCGATCTTGCCAAGGGTCGAGACATCGCAGACGCCCACCGACTCGCGCACCATCCCGACTTCGCGATCACAGGATTCCCGCCATGTGCTTTCGCCCGCACGCGGGAAATAGCTCGGCCGATACCAAAGCCCCGCCTCGATCATCGGCGCACCCATTTCGACGCTGGCGGCATGGCTGGTGGTGAATCGCTGCGGCGCGAACCCCTTGCCCTGCGCCCCTGCCCCCATCGCGGCGATGGAAACCGGGCTGTAGGGCGGGCGGAACGTTGTCGTTCCCGTCTCGGGGATCGCACGACCCGTCACATCGGCGAGAACCGCAAGCGCCGCCACGTTGGAATTCTTGCCCTGATCGGTCGCCATGCCCTGCGTCGTGTAACGCTTCATATGTTCGACCGAGCGGAAGTTCTCCACCGCCGCCTGTTTCACGTCCTTGACGGTCACATCGTTCTGGAAATCGAGCCAGGCGCGCCCCTTGCCCGGCACTGCCCAGAGCGGCGCGATGCGATAGGCACCGTCCTCCGCCGCTGGCAGCGCGACATCGGCGGCTTTCACGCCGATCGCGTCCAGCGCGCGTTTTGCCGCCTCAACACCCTCGCGCAGGCAGCCAGTCGTCGAAAAAGCCCCGTTGCAAGCCCCCGCCACATGCATGCCCGGCACCGCATCCGGGCTGGGAACGAAACTCTGGATACTCTCCCGCCATGTCGGCCGCCCGTTCATATGGCAGGTCAGATGCACCGTCGGGTTCCAGCCGCCGGACATGGCAAGGCAATCGGTCTGAATACGATCCTCGCCTCCCACCGAGCGGATCGTGACATGCTCGAGCCCGGTCCGGCCGCCCGAATCCGATACCATCGCGCCTTTAAACATGCGCACGCCCGGCACGGTTTCAGCGTCGTGGCGGCTGTCGATCAGTGCCGCCACATGCACACCCGCCGCAAGCATATCGCGTACAGTCCGATGCCCATCGTCATTGTTGCAGAACACCGTGACACGCCGCCCCGCGCTCACGCCCCAGCGGTTTAGATAGGCCCGCACGGCGCCCGCTGTCATGATCCCCGGCCGGTCATTGTTGCGAAACGCGACCGGTCGTTCAAGAGATCCGGCAGCCAGCACCGACTGTTTCGCGACGATCCGCCAGAAGCATTCCAGCGGCAGCGCATCCCCGCGCCGCTTTCTGTGATGACCAACACGTTCCAGCGCCCCGAATGTGCCCTGATCATAGGCGCCCGTCACGGTGGTCCGCGTCATCAACCGCACATTGTCCATCGCCTCCAGCTCGGCAACGATGTCGCCCGCCCAGACATGGCCCGGCTTGCCGTCGATCTCCTCGACCTCGCCCAGCAGACGCCCGCCCATCTGGCTGTCTTCGTCGGCGAGGATCACATCGGCCCCGGCCCGGCCCGCTTCCAGCGCCGCCATCAACCCGGCAGGCCCCGCACCGATCACCAGAAGATCGCAAAAGGCAAAGGCCCGCTCATAGCGGTCGCCGTTGTTCTCAGCCGACAGGGCCCCAAGACCTGCCGCCCGCCGGATCACCGGCTCATAAAGCTTCTCCCAGAAGCTCTTCGGCCACATGAAGGTCTTGTAGTAGAACCCGGCCCCCAGAAAGGGCGAAACAAGATCGTTCACCCCCATAAGGTCAACGCCAAGGCTCGGCCACCGGTTCTGGCTCGTCGCCGAAAGCCCCGGATAGATCTCCTGAACCGTGGCCCGCACGTTCGGCTCCTGCGCCGCCCCGGACCCGACGGTTACCAGCGCATTCGGCTCCTCGCTCCCGGCCGTCAAAACACCGCGCGGACGGTGATACTTGAACGACCGCCCCATCAGGCGCACATCGTTGGCCAGCAGCGCCGAGGCCAGCGTATCGCCCTTAAACCCGCGATAGCGTGCCCCGTCGAACTGGAACGCGACTTCTTGATCGCGGTCGATCAATCCCTTGCCTTCAACCCTCATGACCTCGCCTCCGAAGCCAGTTCCACGCCGGAAATTTCATGGCTCACCGTATTACGCGTCACCACCAGCCAGCCGTTGCAGCCACTCTCATGATACCAAAGCTCCCGCGTCTCCCCGGCTGGGTTCTCACGCAGGTGCACATATTCGTCCCATGCCGCTTCGCCCGCATCCGGTGCCGGGCGTTCAAGCGCCACCGCTGCGCCCTTGTAATAAAACTCGCGCCGATCCCGTTCGCCACATACCGGACAGTTGATCCTCATCGCACAGGCCCCTGCTTCTTCTCGTCAAAAATACGGAAATTCCGCGCTCACGGCTCCCGGCTCAGTGCAGATTATGCTGCGCGCCGGTGCCTTCCTCGTCCATCAGCCCCACACCGCTCCGGAACCGGTCCAGCCGCAGCTTTGCCGCCGCCGGATGCGGTCGATCCGTCGCGATCAGATGGGCAAGACAATTGCCCGATCCCGGCACCGCCTTGAAACCGCCGTAACACCAGCCACAATCAAGGTAGAGTCCTTCGGTATCGGTCTTGTCGATGATCGGCGATCCATCGGGCGTCATGTCCATGATTCCGCCCCAGGACCGCAGCACCTTCGCCTTGCCGATCATCGGCATCAGCGTCATGCCCGCTTCCATCACATGTTCAACCAGCGGCAGGTTTCCCCGCGCCGCGTAGGACGCATACATGTCGAGATCGCCACCAAAGACCAGCCCGCCCTTGTCGGACTGGCTGATATAGAAATGCCCCATGCCAAAACTCACCACGTGATCGATCACCGGCTTCAGCCCTTCGGAAACGAAAGCCTGCAAAACATGGCTTTCGATCGGCAGCCGCATGCCCGCCATCGCCGCGACCTGCCCTGACCGCCCGGCGACGACGATCGCCACCTTTTTGGCGCGGATCGCCCCGCGCGAGGTCTGGACACCGCGCACCTTGCCGTTATCGATATCGATCCCCGTGACTTCGCAATTCTGGATCAGATCGACACCGCGCTGGTCCGCGCCCCGCGCATAGCCCCAGGCCACGGCATCGTGACGCGCCGTGCCGCCGCGCGGATGCAGCAATCCGCCAAAGACCGGAAAGCGCACATTGTCGAAATCGAGATAGGGCAGATGTTTGCGCACCCCTTCCCGGTCGAGAAGGATCGCATCGTCGCCCTGGTTGATCATCGCGTTGCCGCGCCGGGCAAAGGCATCGCGCTGCCCGTCCGAATGGAACAGGTTGATCAGCCCGCGCTGCGAATGCATCACGTTGTAGTTCAACTCTTCTTCGAGCCCTTCCCAGAGCTTGAGCGAATGCGAATAGAATTCGGAGTTGCCCGGCAGGAAATAGTTGGCCCGCACGATGGTCGTGTTCCGGCCCACATTACCGCCGCCAATATAGCCCTTTTCCAGCACCGCAATGTTTTTCAGCCCATGTTCGGCGGCAAGGTAATACGCCGTCGAAAGCCCATGTCCGCCGCCGCCGATGATCACGATGTCATATTCGGATTTCGGCTCAGGATCGCGCCAGTGAGGTTTCCACCCCTTGTTACCGGTCAGCCCCTCTTTCAGGACCTTCAGGCCGGAAAAACGCATGTCGTACTCCTTGATCGATCGCCGGCGATAGAACCAACTCACACGCCAAGTATCAATGCCTTGCTGTCGCTGCCCTCTGCCTTTTCGACAAATAATTGTCCACCTGCGACCGATAGAGGCGCCGATGGGTTTTCCCGCTATCTGGCCGGAGCCAGCCGGGCCGGGGCACGCCCTCCGACCCCGCACCACAGTACCTTTCCTAGCGCCTTAAAGGCCCTTGGCGCGATAGCTTGCCGCGACCTTGCCGATGCTCACGAGATAAGCCGCCGTGCGCAGATCTTGGACATCCTCCCGCGCATGCCAGACTTCGCGCATCGCCTGATAGGCAACGCGCATCGTATCATCCAAGCCTGAACGCACCAGTTCCAGTTCATCTGCACCGCGCAGGTACTTGGTCTTGAAATCCGGCGATAGGGTCCAGCCCAGTTCCTTGTCCTTGGAGAGCCTCTCGAGTTCCTCGACGATCAGTTGGTGACGGGCCTCTTCCTGACGCCGCCCCATACGACCAAAGCGAATGTGGCTGAGATTCTTGACCCATTCGAAATAGGACACCGTCACACCACCGGCGTTGGCATACATGTCGGGAATGATGACCACGCCC
The DNA here is from genome assembly GCF_019966545.1 of Heliomarina baculiformis. Classification (GTDB taxonomy): domain Bacteria; phylum Pseudomonadota; class Alphaproteobacteria; order Rhodobacterales; family Rhodobacteraceae; genus Heliomarina; species Heliomarina baculiformis. Next base: position 351,604 of record NZ_JAIMIC010000001.1, read on the forward strand.
TTGTCGCGCAGGATATCGTCGCCACCCGCCGTGACCGGCCCGTTCGCGGCCTCGATAATCAGGGGTGCCTTGATTCTGTCGGCGTTTCCCATGTTGATCACCCCCTCCAGCGCAGCGGGAATGAGAATGTCGCATGCGGATTCAAGCACCTTGTTTCCCTGCTCAACATAGGAGCCGTCGCCATAGCCTTTCACGCCGCCATGGGTGGCGATCCAGGATCTGATTGCTTCGACATTCAAACCCTTTTCATCGACCAGAGCACCGTCGCGCTCAATAATGCCCGTTATCAGGGCGCCATCCTCCTCCGACAGGAACTTGGCCGCGTGATAGCCGACGTTACCAAGACCCTGCACGATGATGCGCTTGCCCCGCAATCCGCCACTCAGGCCGGTCTTTGCGACATCTTCGGGATGACGGAAGAACTCCTGAAGCGCATATTGCACGCCGCGCCCCGTGGCCTCGACCCGGCCCTGAATACCACCAGCATTGATGGGCTTGCCGGTGACACAGGCGCGCGCGTTGATATCGGTCGTATTCATCCGCGCATATTGGTCCGCAATCCATGCCATCTCGCGCTCGCCAGTACCCATGTCGGGCGCAGGCACGTTCTGGCTTGGATGGATCAGGTCCCGCTTGGCCAGCTCATAGGCGAAACGCCGGGTGATCAGTTCCAGCTCGTGTTCCTCGTATTCCCGAGGATCAATGCACAAGCCCCCCTTTGACCCGCCGAACGGCGCGTCCACCAGCGCGCATTTATAGGTCATCAGCGCAGCCAGCGCCTCGACCTCGTCCTGGTTCACGCCCAGCGAATAGCGGATGCCGCCCTTGACCGGTTCCATATGTTCGGAATGCACCGAGCGATACCCGGTAAAGGTATGGATCTGTCCCCGCAGCCGCACCCCGAAGCGGACCGTATAGGTTGCATTGCAAACACGGATCTTTTCCTCAAGCCCGGCGGGCAGCTTCATCAGGGCGACAGCCCTGTTGAACATGAGATCCACGCTCTCGCGAAAGCTCGGTTCCTTGGAATGCTGCAACATGGTGCCTCCCTTTCATTCTCCTCAGGGTCAAGTTGAGCCCAGATTTGGCAATCAAACAATGACGACTTAGTGAAAATCTGCCGAAATCCGGCAACGATTCGCTGATTTGCGGGCAAAGGGGTGGCCGGGCGACGCCCTCTTTCTGTCGCTGTTGCCGATCCAGAAACAGAGCGGGACCGACCGGCTGATCGTCGCAGCCCGGTCCGTAACCCCCCAGCTTTAGGCAGTCTTCCGCCCAAATTAGGCCATTATCGACCCGCAAAAAGGCTGGGACGGATTGCACCCAAACGACTTGAGCTGCCCGAGGTCGAAAGAGGTAAGTTATGATCACAAAAGATGACTCGAAAACTACCCTGAAGTTTCCGACGCCCGAAAATGCAAAGGGCAGACTGGCCCGCCGACTATGCCGTTTCAAACGGGATGAGAGCGGATCAATCATGATTCTGGCCGTATACATGCTGATCATGCTTTTCATGGTGGCAGGGATCGGCATCGACCTGATGCGATTTGAGCGTGACCGCTCCGCGCTTCAATATACCTTGGACCGCGCGGTTCTTGCCGCGGCCGACCTTGAGCAGACGCTGGATCCGACCGCCGTCGTCGAAGACTATTTCGCCAAATCGGGTTATGCCGAGTACCTGACGGGCGTCTATCCGAAAGAGGGCTTCGGCTACCGCTCGGTTTCCGCAACGGCTACGGCAGATGTCGCCACCCAGTTCATGCACATGACGGGGGTCGACTCGCTCTCTGCCGGCGCAAGAGGCACGGCGGAAGAACGTATCGGGGCCATCGAGATCTCGCTCGTCCTAGACCTCTCCGGCTCGATGAACCGCAACAACCGTCTGAACAACCTAAAAGTATCGGCAAAGCAATTCGTCACCACGCTGCTTGGCGGCGTTGACGAACATGGCGCCTCGTCCATTTCGATCATTCCCTACGCCACACAGGTCAACGTGGGTGAATCCCTGCTAAGCAAGTTCAACGTCTCGCAGGAACACAACTATTCCCACTGCGTGAACTTCATAGCCGAGCAGTTCAAGAAGGCGGATCTGCTGACCACGGACGCCCTTGAACGCACCGCGCATTTCGACCCCTTCACCTATAGCGAAACGCCGATTTCGATGCCGGTCTGCCCGGTTCGCCCCGGCACCGCGATCCTGCCGCTGAACAACAACCTTTCGGAACTGCACGCCTATATCGACAGCATGACCGCCCAGGGGAACACCTCGATCGACATGGGCATGAAGTGGGGCGCTGTGATGCTTGATCCGAGCATCCGTGAACCTGTCGCCGAGCTGATCGACGAAGGCGTGATCGTGAGCGAATTCGCAGGTCGGCCGCTGGCCTATAACAACGGCGAAGTGCTCAAGATCATCGTGCTGATCTCGGACGGTGAGAACACCGACCAGTATTACCTGAACCCGTCGCTGCGCACCGGTGACTCGGATGTCTGGTACAACGCGGATGCCAATCGCTACAGCACCTATCATTCCGAAGGTAACCCCAATTTTTACTGGCCGCATCGCAACAGATGGGAAGACCACCCTTATGGGGACGAGGAATGGGGCGACGCTGTCCGTCTGACCTATCCCGAACTGCTCAACCGTGCCTCGCTTTCCTACATTGCGAACAACATGTACGGCCACACCCACAGCGCTCCGGGCCGGTGGTTCTCGGCGGCCTATGCCAAGCGCGAAGCGTCGGCCAAGAACCAGTTCACCAAGCAGGTTTGCCGCGCCACCAAGGACCAGGGCGTGATCGTCTACACCATCGGTCTCGAAGCGCCCAAGGTCGGCCTCAAGACGCTCAAGGACTGTGCAAGCTCCGACAGTCATTTCTTTGAGGTTCAAGGCCTTGATATTGCTGATGCATTCTCGGCAATCGCGACCTCGATCCGCAAGCTGAGGTTGACCCAATGATCCGCTCCATCTCTGCCAAATTGGGCAAGTTCTGGCGCAAGGAAGACGGTCACGCCGTTGTCGAATTCGCGCTTACCTTCCCCGCCATGCTTGTCCTATTGCTCTCGGGTATCGAACTGGGCATGGTCTCTCTCCAGCACGCCATGCTGGAACGGGCGATGGACCAGACGGTGCGCGACATTCGCCTGAGTACTGGCACCGCGCCGCAGCATGACGAAATAAAGCGCCTGCTCTGCGAGCGCTCGGGTTTCATCTCGAACTGCAACAACAACATGCTGCTCGAAATGGTACAGCTCAATCCGCGCAACTGGACCGGTATCTCGGCCACGGCGAGTTGCACCGACCAGTCTGAAGAGGTTCAGCCGAAGGTCGAATTCAAGAATGACGCGCTGGAAAATGACCTCATGATCCTGCGTGCCTGTGTAAAGGTCGACCCGATTTTCCCGACGACCGGGCTTGGCAAAAACGTAGCCAAGGACGGTGCAGGTCAGTTCGCACTCGTTTCCATCTCTGCTTTCGTTCAGGAGCCCAACTAGGTCATGACACGTTCCATCCTGAAAGCCCGCGCCAAAGCATTTATTGACGATCAGTCCGGCAACATCACCGTTGAATTCGTCCTTGCCATGCCCATCCTATTCTGGGCGTTCATGGCCTGCTATGTCTTCTTCGACGGTTACCGTCAGAGTGCGGCCAACCTCAAGGCGGCCTACACGATCAGCGACCTCGTCTCGCGTGAGACCGAAGGCATCAACGACGCATATGTCGACAGCATGTCCAACGTTCTCCAGCTCATGACGCGCGAAAATGCCAAGGTCGACCTGCGCCTGTCGGTTATCCGCTGGGATGAAGAGGACAACCGCTATTACCTCGACTGGTCCGCGAACCGTGGCTTTGAAAGCGCCCTGACCAACGGGAACATCGCGGAGATCGAAAACCGGCTTCCGACGATGCCCGATAACGAACGGGTGATCCTTGTTGAGACCCACAACCGGTTCATGCCACTGTTCAATATCGGGCTTGGCGAAGTCAATCTCGACAACTTTGTCTTCACCCGCCCCCGCTTCGTTTCACAGCTCGTCTGGGAAACGCCCGACGACTATCTTGAAGACAACGCGACGGACGACCCGATTTAATACCTCAAATCAAGCTCATGATGACACCCGCGCCCATTGGTGCGGGTGTTGTCATTTCCGATCCGCGATCATCGCCGCAAGCAGATCGGCCATGACGCGGGACTGGTGTCCGGGCACTACGCCGCCAATCCCGATGCGGCGACCGAGGCACCACCAGAGGCCGGGTTGCCAGCGCCGCTGACCGGGCGATTTCAGCGTGATCAGAAAGCCGTTCGAAGGTTTGAACGCAAGGAACCCACGGTCGATTGCCTCGATTTGGTCGACCTTCGCTATGACTTCGCCTTCGCTGCTGCGCAGTTCGGTTTCCGTCAGTTCAAGGCTTTGACCGGTCGCGCGCTGCATCTTGCGCGCCGACCAGAACGCCGCCGCACCGATGACGATCAGGGCGAATTGCCATTTCGGCTCGGGCGGCGAGGCAAAGGCGACATAGATCGAGATCATGCCGATCAGGGATTGCATCAGCACCCCCATCCAGCGCCGTACCGGCGACGGTGTCACGACCGCGAGAATTTCCCCGTTCATCCAAGTCTCCTGCCCTGTATCGCCGCGCGTTTAGCCTGAATGGCGCGGAGCGAACAGGCTAATTCGCGGTGCCGCGACGGACCGTGACCTCGGCGCCCTGCTCTTCGGGTTCATCATCGACCATTTCCGCCGGAAAGCCGGGCGCGCGAATGTCGAGCGCGGTCGCGTCCTCGAGACGGCGGATGATGTTCGGCGACAGTTCACGAGGGCCGTAGCGGTCGATCCCGTCCTGAAAGATCGAGATGAGCAGGGGGTTGAGATCAAGCGGCACCCCTGCCCTGTCTGCCACCGACTGGAACAGGCCGATGTCCTTGGCGACAAGATCCATGGTGAAGGATATGTCGCGACTGCCGTTCAGGATCACCTGGCTTTCGGTTTCATGCACAAAGCTGGTGCCCGACGAGATCCGGATCGCCTCGTATGCGGTGGCGAGATCCATGCCTGCGCCCTTGGCGACCGTCAGCGCTTCGGCGCAGCTTACGAGGTTGGCCGTCGCAAGGTAATTGGTGATTACCTTGAGAATGCTGGCGCTGCCGAGCGCGCCGGTGTGCAGCACCCGCCGCCCCATGATTGTCAGAAGCGGTAGCACTCGGTCAAAGGGTTCTCGGTCGCAGCCCGCAAAGATCGAGATATTGCCGGTATCCGCCCTGTGGCAGCCGCCTGAGACAGGACAATCCACCGCCGCGCCGCCCTTTTCGATGACCAAGGCGCCAAGGCGGCGGATCTCGGCCTCATCCGTGGTGGACATTTCGAGCCATGTCTTGCCCTGCGTGACCTCGGGCAGCATTTCCGTCATCACGGCATCCGACGCCGCCGGGCTTGGCAGACAGGTGATGACCACGTCACTGTCGCGCATGATAGCTGCCGCGTTCGCCGCTGTCGTTGCGCCCTTTTCCACTGCCTTGTCGACCAGCGCAGGGTTCAAATCGAAAACGCTGACCTCTACCCCGTTCCTGATGAGGCTGCCTGAAAGCTTGCCCCCGACATTGCCCAACCCGATAAATCCGACCCGCATATTCCGTCTCCTGACCCTGTTTCACGGTTCAGCCTGCGGGGGGCTGTGCAGCGTTTCACCTCTGTTTGCGACTTTTCCTGTCAGCGAACTGAGAATTTTGTCGCTCCGCCCGTCTTATAACCGATCCCAAATTTGGCGGGATTAAGGCAGCGTCCGGTGCGATTGCCGACCAATAAATAAACCATCAAGCGCAATCAGCGATACTGTTTCTGAATACCTCATAAATAACTGGAAAATACGGCCAAATTTGCCATAATCCTCGCAACGAGAACGCTGGCCGCGTAAACAGAGAGCGTGAGTTTTTCACGAGTTTCTTTGTTAATGGCGCGCGGCGGGACGGACATTTACCGGACCCGCCGCACGGTCAGAAAATTTAAGCCGAAACCCTTTGGAGAGCGGTATGATTTCTGTGCACAACCTGTACACCCCCTGTACATCGGCCGAGCAAAATTCCATCCTCAATTCAGTCCTCGCACAGGTTTCGTCCGAAGAGAAAAACACACCCGAGACGCCGCCAGCCGCGAAACCCGTGCAATGGCGCCTGCCCGGTTTCGAGGGCAAATGCCGGGTTGCGACAAATTTTGGCGACCTTCCGATCGAGGCGCTGCGCAAGCGCGACATGGTCAGAACGCTGTCGGGGGCTTATCGCGAGGTGAAATGGGTCGATGCGATCCGGCTTGACGTGGAATTCCTTGAACGCCACCCCGAGGCCGCACCGGTTCAGCTGCAACCGAAATCGCTGGCCGGTGCCTTTCCGCGTGAAACGATGCTGGTGTCGCCCGGTCAGAGCATCTGTGCACCGCGAGACGGGGGCAGCAACAGCGTGATGCGGGCGGGCGATCTGCTGAGCCGTCCCAACATCATGCGCGCCCAGCGGGCCGAGGTGACTTATTACCGGTTCCACTGCGGTCAGAATGAGATCATCAGCATCGGCGGCGGGTGGTTCGCAACCGGTCCCGAAGACTGATCCTACCTGCGCGATTGCGCACAGACGGGGTGAAATCGCGCGGATTGATCTGCGCCATTGCAGCTATATCTTGGCGGCAACTGCACTCTTTGAGAGGTTGACCATCATGTCCCTGAGACCAACGCTAGAGACCCGCAAAGCCGTTCCGACCATGGAAGGCGCGGGTGTGAAACTGCACCGGGCCTTCGGTTTTCAGGACCCGTCCGAACTGGACCCGTTCCTGCTTTTCGACGACTTCCGGAATGAACGCCCCGAGGATTTCCTGCGCGGCTTTCCGTGGCACCCGCATCGCGGGATCGAAACCATCACCTATGTGCTGTCCGGCACGGTGGAACATGGCGATTCACTGGGCAACACCGGCACGCTTGGCGCGGGCGACGTTCAGTGGATGACCGCCGGGTCCGGCATCATGCATCAGGAGATGCCGCAGGGGAACGCACAAGGCCAGATGCACGGCTTCCAGCTTTGGGGAAACCTGCCGGCAGCGCAGAAGATGACTGCGCCGCGCTATCAGGACGTGAAGTCGAAAGAGATTCCCGAGGTCATTGACGATGACGGCACCGTGGTGCGCGTGGTCGTGGGTGAATTCTGGGGCAAGACCGGCCCGGTCGACGGTATCGCTGCCGATCCGCAGTATCTTGATATCTCGATCCCTGCCGGGGTGAAAAAGACATTCAAGATCGACACCTATCGCAGGGCCTTCGCCTATATTTTCGAAGGTGCTGCGGCTTTTGCGGATGCCTCCGATCCGTCGGGCGTCCTGCTTGAAAAGGAAGTCGCGGGCGAAGAGGTGAACATCCGCGACATGTCGGGCAACCGGACTTTGGTGCGGTTTGGCACCGGTGACGAAGTGACGGTTCAGGCCGGTGAGGAAGGCGTGCGCTTTCTGTTGATCTCGGGCGCACCCATTGCCGAACCGGTCGCTTGGCACGGGCCGATCGTGATGAACACGCGCGAAGAGCTGCGTCAGGCGATGGCAGAGCTGCGCAATGGTACGTTTATCCGGCCCGCACACTGATATGACCTGCCGCCGTGCCGGAATGATCCGGTGCGGCGGTTTGGCTACGCATGGCCCATCGCCTGCCGGACCATATTCCAGTAGATCGTTTCGACCTCTTCCAGCGAGAGGCGCCCGCTGTCCCGGTACCATGTGTTGATGCCGTTCAGCATGGCGATCACCGCAAGCGTTGCGATCTTGGTGTCGGGTATGCTGAAAATCCCTTCTTTCACGCCGGTGCGCAGGATGGTTTCAAGCTCCATCTCGTAAGTGCGGCGCAGATCCTCGATGGCGGCAAAGTTCTCTTCTGTCAGGTTGCGCAGCTCCATATAGGCGATGAAGACCGCCTCGGGTCGGGCGAGGTGGAACCGGATGTGGAAACGCACGAAATCCTCAAGCCGGTCGAGCGTATCGGCAGGCTTTTCCCGCGCGGCGCGAGTTTGCAGAAGCTCGCGCAGGTGCTCTTCCATCAGCGAAAACAGAAGCGTCTGCTTATCGGGGATGTAGTTGTATAGCGCGCCCGCCTGCACGCCGACCTCGCCTGCGATCTGGCGCATGGAGACGGCGGCAAACCCGTGTTGCGCAAAAAGGCTGAGCGCCGTCGTGCGGATACGGGGGCCGGTTATGTCGGAATGTGATCCCTGGGTGCGTGCCATGGCGCGACGATAACTGAACATTCGTTCAGAAAGAAGCCTCGCTTGCCTATTGCCGTAGAAAGGTTCAGAAAACGGGTGGTCACCAGTGAATATCAGGGCATGGCATATGCGATTTTCTATCCTTCGCAGGCGGGTCGGTATCCTGTTCCTGACGGGCCTTGCGCTGGCAGGCTGTATCAATGTGCCGGAACTGGGCGAGCGTAACCTTGGCGCACTGCAGGATGCGGATTACCCGGAACTTCGCCCACTGGGACCGCTGCTCGGCTCACAGACCGACCCGAGCGAACAATCGCAGGATCTGAGCAACGATCTTATGGCGCGACGCGCCTCGCTTGAGGCACGGGCGGCAAGTCTGCGTGGCGAAGTTCTGAGCCCCGAAGACCAAGAGCGTCTGAAACAGGGCGTCACCGAATAAACCAAAGCGCTGCCACGTTGCACCCTTACGCCGAACCGGCTAAGGCACGTCGAAACGTGGAAAAGAGGATGAAACATGACGACACCATTGCGCCTGGGTATTGCGGGATTGGGCACGGTTGGTGTTGGCGTGGTGCGGATCGTTCGGACGCATGCGGCGCTGCTGCAGGCGCGGACCGGACGCGACATCCAGATCACGGCCGTTTCGGCCCGCGACCAGTCGCGCGACCGGGGCATCAACCTTAACCATTACGCATGGGAGAGCGATCCCGTGGCGCTGGCCAAGCGTGACGATATCGACATCTATATCGAGTTGATGGGCGGCGCCGACGGCCCTGCGCTGGACTCGGTTCGCGCAGCGCTTGAGAGCGGCAAGGACGTGGTGACGGCGAACAAGGCGATGCTGGCGATGCATGGCTACGAGCTGGCGAAACTGGCCGAGGAAAAAGGTCGAATCATCCGTTTCGAAGCGGCGGTCGCGGGCGGTATCCCGGTGATCAAGGCGCTGAACGAAGGCCTTGCGGGGAACGAGATCACCCGCGTGATGGGCGTGATGAATGGCACCTGCAACTATATCCTGACCCGGATGGAAAGCGCCGGTCTGCCCTATGCGACCGTGTTTCAGGAGGCCAGCGATCTTGGCTATCTCGAAGCAGATCCGACGCTGGACGTGGGCGGGATCGACGCCGGGCACAAGCTGGCGCTCTTGTCGTCCATCGCCTTTGGCACCCGGCCCGATTTCAGCGGCATGGAGCTGGAGGGGATCGAGCGGATTTCAATCGACGACATCCGGCAGGCGGCGGACATGGGCTATCGCATCAAGCTTTTGGGCGTGGCGCAGCGCACGGGGCGCGGGCTGGAGCAGCGGATGCAGCCCTGTCTTGTGCCGATGGAATCGCCGCTGGGTCAGCTTGAGGGCGGCACCAACATGGTGGTCATCGAAGGCGATGCGGTCGAGCAGATCGTGCTGCGCGGCCCCGGCGCCGGTCAGGGACCGACGGCAAGCGCGGTGATGGGCGATGTCTGCGATCTGGCGCGCGGTTTCCGAATGCCGACCTTCGGGCGTCCCGCCGATATGCTTGACGAATTGCCCGCCGCCATGTCGAGTCTGCCCGCGCCTTATTACCTGCGCATGGGTCTGATCGACAAGCCCGGCGCGCTGGCCAAGATCGCGATGATCCTTGGCAATTCCGGCGTCTCTATCGACCGGATGCGGCAATACTCTCATTCCGCGACCTCGGCCCCGGTGCTGATCGTCACCCACAAGACGACACGCTCTGCCTTGGATGAGGCATTGGCAGCGATGGAAAGCACCGATGTCATCGCTTCGGCCCCTGTCGCGTTGCGGATTGAAAGCGTATAGAGATCAATAAGATGATGATTGCCCTTCAGGAGATTGCAAATGACCAGTAATGTCGAATTTCATGACCGCATGTTATCGCTGGGCCTTGCCCGTGTCGCGGAACAGGCGGCGCTGGCCTCGGCCTCGCTTGTCGGGCGCGGCGACGAGAAAGCCGCCGACCAGGCCGCGGTGAACGCGATGCGTGAGCAGTTGAACCTGCTGGACATCAATGGCGTGGTCGTGATCGGCGAAGGCGAGCGTGACGAAGCGCCGATGCTTTACATCGGCGAGGAAGTCGGCACCGGCAAGGGACCGGGCGTGGATATCGCGCTGGATCCGCTGGAAGGCACCACCCTTACCGCAAAGGACATGCCCAACGCGTTGACCGTAATCGCCATGGGTCCGCGCGGGTCGATGCTGCACGCACCGGACGTCTACATGGAGAAACTGGCCATCGGGCCGGGCTATCCGCAGGGGCTGGTCACGCTGGACATGCCGGTGGCAACCCGTATCTCGGCGCTGGCCACGGAAAAAGGCTGCGCACCCAAGGACATCACCGTCTGCATTCTCGAGCGTCCGCGCCACGAGGAGATGATCGCCGAGGTCCGCTCCACCGGGGCGTCGATCCGGCTGATCACCGACGGGGACGTCGCCGGTGTTATGCATTGCGCCGAAAGCGCGACCACAGGCATCGACATGTACATGGGCACCGGTGGCGCGCCCGAGGGCGTGCTGGCGGCCGCTGCGTTGAAGTGCATGGGCGGCCAGATTGAAGGCCGACTATTGTTCCGCAACGACGATGAGAAGGGCCGCGCGGAAAAGGCCGGGATCACCGATCTGAACCGCGTCTACAGCCGCGACGAGATGGTGACCGAAGACGTGATCTTTGCCGCGACCGGTGTGACCAGTGGCACGCTGTTGCCCGGTATCCGGCGCGAGCCCGGCTGGCTGACCACGACGACCCTGCTGATGCGTTCCAAAACCGGGTCGGTCCGGCGCATGGAATACCGCACCCCGGTCGAATAAACCGCGACGGGCACCGCCCGGGGGGCTGTCGGAGCCTCCGGCGGGGATATTTTGAAACCCAAAGAAGGGGGGCTCGATCCGGGCCCCTCCTGTTTTCGGGGAGAGGTTGTCTTGGCCTATCTTGGTGTCGAAACATCCCTGACCGGCCGCCGCTGGGTCGGGCCGACCATCGAGGTTGAACGCGCGGCGGAGGCGCTGGAACAGGCGACCGGCCTGCCGCGTCCGCTCTGCCAGGTGCTGGCGCGGCGCGGGGTGCCGGCCTCGGAAGCCGTTGGTTTCCTTGCACCGAAACTTCAGGATCTGCTGCCGGATCCTCATCTTTTCAAGGACATGGAAAAGGCGGCGGCGCGCTTCCTTGCGGCGGTCAACCGGCGCGAACGGATCGCGATCTTTGCGGACTATGACGTGGATGGGGGGTCTTCGGCGGCGCTACTGCTGGTCTGGCTGCGGGCCGTGGGGATCGAGGCGACGCTTTACGTGCCGGACCGGATCGACGAAGGCTATGGGCCGAATGTCGAGGCGATGCAAATGCTGGCCGCCGGTCATGACCTGATCGTCTGCGTCGATTGCGGGACCCTGTCACATGAGCCCATCGCGGCGGTCCAGGGCGCCGATGTCCTGGTGATCGATCACCACCTTGGGGGCGAGACGCTGCCCCCTGCCCTTGCCGTGGTAAACCCGAACCGTCAGGACGAAAGCGGGGACCTCGGCTATTTCTGCGCCGCCGGTGTCGTGTTCCTGCTGCTGGTCGAGGTGCGGCGGCAGATGCGGGCCGCCGGGTCGGGGACCGGACCGGACCTGATGGCGATGCTGGACCTGGTGGCGCTGGCGACGGTGGCGGATGTGGCACCGCTGATCGGAGCGAACCGGGCCTTGGTCCGGCAGGGGCTGACCGTGATGGCGCGGCGGCAGCGACCGGGGCTGGTGGCGCTGGCGGATGTCGCGCGTATGGATACGGCGCCGGGGACCTATCATCTTGGTTTCATGCTGGGGCCACGGGTTAACGCGGGCGGGCGCATCGGCAAGGCGGATCTTGGCGCGCGGCTGCTGGCCAGTGGCTCGGAGAGCGAAAGCCGCGCCCTTGCGGCGGAGCTGGATGCGCTGAACACTGAGCGGCGCGATATCGAGGCGAGTGTGCGGGCGGCGGCGATGGCGCAGGCGGAAGAGCGCGGACTGGATGCGCCGCTGGTCTGGGCGGCGGGCGAAGGCTGGCACCCCGGCGTGGTCGGGATCGTGGCCTCTCGGCTGAAGGAGGCGACCAACCGGCCTGCCATCGTCATCGGGCTGGAAGACGGAATCGGCAAGGGATCGGGACGCTCGGTCACCGGGGTCGATCTGGGCGCATCAATCCAGCGACTTGCCGCCGAAGACCTGCTGATCAAGGGCGGCGGGCACCGTATGGCGGCCGGTCTGACGGTGCGGGAAGACAGGCTGGAAGCGGCGATGGAGCGGCTGAGCGAGCTGCTGGCGAAACAGGGCGCGGGAGAGGCCGGGCCTTCCGATATCCGGCTTGACGGGATGGTGATGCCCGGTGCCGCGACACCGGCGCTGATTGAACATATCGAGCAGGCGGGCCCCTATGGCGCCTCGGCCCCTGCCCCGCGATTTGCCCTCCCGGATCTAAAGGTGCGCTTTGCCAAGCGGGTCGGCGAAAGTCACCTGAAGCTGTCGCTGAGCGACGGGATCAACGCGGGAATCGATGCCATAGCTTTTGGCGCGTTCGACAGCGCGCTCGGACCCCGGCTGACCGATCACGGCGGCGCGCGGTTCCATTTTGCGGGTCGTCTGGAGATCAATACATGGGGCGGACGCCAGCAGGTTCAGCTGCGTCTGGACGATGCGGCGGAGGCCGAAAACAAATAATCTGCGGAAGGTGAATTTTTCTCACTTTTCTCACCGATTTTGTCTTGCGCCTGTCTGCAGCTTTGCCTAATGAGGCGCTCACCAACAGTGGCCCGTTCGTCTATCGGTTAGGACGCCAGGTTTTCAACCTGGAAAGAGGGGTTCGATTCCCCTACGGGCTGCCACTTGACCCACGTCAGCTGAAAGAACCTTTAACACCTTGAATGGAAAGGTGGTTTTTGGGGTTCTAAACCCCGATCCTCTGCGGTAGGCAATTGGTGCTTGAAAAGTTAGCCTGATCAAAATGAGTTTCGTTTCAAGAGAACCATTCTGCCAATATTTCCAAGGACTTGACAAAAACTCCATTGCGAGTTCGAACACCTTTTCGAAAGCTTCGGTAGACTTCGGCGAAACTTCCACCAGTTTTTCCTTCAGCACGGCTTGCTGCTCTTGAAGGTCTGAAACTCGCTTCTCAAACGCCTTAATAACCTTACGGTTTTCGAGTTCGGAAAGCTGGTCGAGGCTATCGTCGATTCGATGCTCTAACTGTTTGATCGCGCTCTTGATTTCGGTTTCCTCGGCCTTTGATCGCTTGGCTCGTTCCTTCCACGCTCTTTCAAACAAAGCACGAAAAATCTTGATGGTCCTACTGTCCGGCACTAGGCGCTTAAGTATTTGCTCGAACTCCTCTTCCAACTTCGCCTTTGGAACGGCCTTTCCGTAATAAGCGCATGATTTCAAGCGGCACTGGTAATAAGCATATCTCTTCAAGGTGTGGCTTCGGGCCCAGTAGCCAGTAAGCTTCGTCCCGCACTCATCGCAGATGATAAAGCCCCGCAAGGGGAAGTCGCTGCTTATGTCCTTTCTAGCAGCCGCGTAGGACTGCTCCCTGAGCTTATCCCGTATCCGCAAATGAGTTTCATATGTGATAAGAGCTTCGTGCTCCCCGCGATGCCAAGGCACTTCCCATTCCGGCCTGCCAACGTAGCCAGCATACAGCGGATTCAACATCAGCGCCTTCACGTGGTCTTGCTTAAACTTTACTCCCTTACCCTTCCGAAATACCTGGGCTGCATTCAGAAAGCGTGTCACTTCAGCCTGCGATCTAAACCGACCGCTCGCAAATCCACACAATGCTTCGCGTACTATGGAAGCTTTGGGTTCATCGATCATCAAGACTTTTCCGTAACCTCGACGTCTCTCTGCCTTGTAGCCTTTCGGAGCATGAAAAGGCCAATATCCGTTCAACAATCGGCCTCTCATTCGATTGTGGGTCTGCTCGCTATTCTTTTGACGCTGATGCTGCGAAACCGAGGCAAGTAAGTTTTCCACCAAAATCGAATCCGAATCCTCCCCGAACTCGATTGAAGGACTTTCGAGTTCAGCACCAACTCCCTTTATACTAGCTCTTAGCGCCAGATGTGCCTCTAAACCACGCGCCAGCCGCGATATGTCATCAATTATTACAACCACTTGATTTTTCCGGTACTGCGTCAAGTACGTCAGCATGTTCCGCATACCCGGACGCTCCGATTTGCCACCTGAAATGTCATCGACGAAAACCGCTACGACTTCGTAGCTTTTCATTCTGGCGAACTCACGACACCTAACCTCTTGGCTCTTCAGCCCATGACCTTCGACGGTCTGCTTATGAGATGACACCCTGTTGTATATAACAGCCAACTTCGCATTTTTGGTATTTTCCGGCATCCGCACTTCTCCTTCCTACAAATGGTTCGGCAGGCGACACCTACTCGTCCTTGTCCAAAGCCGCTGATCAGAAGCTTTCTGGATTGGGTGGCTGCCGAACTCGAGATCAATTAAATTCATTGCCACGGCCCAAAGAGCGTGAAAAAACTCAGCATTCATTTCGTCATCAAGCCCAAAATCGCACGCCAGAGCCTTGCAAAAATTCAGGTCAATTTTCTCTTGGCTGTTCGTCCTCGCGCCATTTACAGGCCGAAACTGATCGTTTTTTTCCATGTATCAATGCTCCCATGCAGAGGAGAAAGCACTGCTCATTGATGCCCTTAGGGAATTAGTTTGAACCCAATGCGGTCGATTCGCAAGCATTTGTTTTAGAACACTTTTTTTGCCTTTAAGACGGTTTCAGGGTATCTTAACAGTACACCTTCTTGCTACATTCTCTCCGACACAGGGAATTGATAAAACCGTGCGGAGATAAATCAGGCCTTGTCCAAAAGACTAGTGGATGTCCGCAAACCGTGTTGGGCAACTACGTCCTTTCTGGCCGAGCGCGGCGAAGCTCCGCTTCAGAGCCCTATATTACAGTTTGCCGCAAATGCAGCATCTCGCAGGCGCAGCGGTTATCGGCAGTCATTTCCGACCTCAAACAGAAATTCGTCACCTACAGCGCGACCGGTCGAGAAGCGAAGGAACCCGACGAAGGCCGTAAAACTGTAAGAATTGCGTGGGGCCAGTGCAGAGCATTGACAACAACGGCCAGCCCCCTGTGTGATGCCGCAGATATCATCGCCTATGCCCGTCGGGTGGGCGCGAAAGCTGGCGAATGACTGGTCTAAAACTGCGGGCCGATAGATGCTGAGAAACGCCCCAGCCGCCACACGGCACGCAAATCACTTAATTGATATGACCGCTCGCCACTTTCCACGGTACTCATCCAGCATAGCATCTTCGACCTGAAGGTTCAAAGTAGCGAGACTAGCTTTCGCTACATTCACAATCCGATCAAATCTCTCGACGACCATCTGCTTTTCATCCTCGCGACCGGCTATGGCCTCGAAAATCAAAGCCTGTCCCGTGTCAACGCCCCCAGTTTGCGACAAAAACTCGGACAACAGTAAGCCTACCGTTTGATCCGCCAAGTCACCGAACAGCAAATCCGACACTAAATTTCTTTTATCTTTAGAACGCCTAGTGAAAAAACGCCCATCCTTAAGAAATGACCCCTGCCAAGAATAGGCGTCTTCGCGCAATCCAAGGCCAGAGCCCAAATATCTCCACTGAAAATCATTCACGATAGAGCAACCCCATTTCTTAAGTTTCTTTAGTAGCCATCAGGTCGGTCAAATGGCACATCGTTCATAAGCCTCGGGTTATCGTGCCACTGCCCTACCACTTCACTTAACCAAACGAATTGAAGACGACGCAGAGGGAACTTTATCGAACGCAGATCACCCTGAATCGCCATCCAAATTGATTCAACAAACTTTCGTGCCAACCGATCAGTAATTCTATCTCGTTCCTCTAAAGAGAAGTACCCTGCGCTTTTAATCTTTTTGTACTTGGAACTCAATGTTACAGTTAGAATCGTGGATGGTATATCGTAATAGAACTCATCCTTCTGAGAAACAAATTTTCTAACTCTCAAAGTCCTATTTAAAGAGTTTTCTGCCCCTTCATATTCATCGAACGACGTCGACAACGCCCTTACCTGACGATCAATATCAGCGTCAGTCACTTCGAACGTGTCTGGAATAATTATCTTGATATCACGAAAATCATCATCCGAGTCCCTGTCTGCTTCAAGGATATAACTCAAGAAGTTTCGGTAATAACCATCCGCAAGACCACGCATGAACTCAGAATCCGCAGGGAACGCTCCATAGTAGTCAGAGAGTATCGTTTCGCCAGAGACCTGCACGCCTCCCGCTCCAAATCCCAAGAACAAACTGAGGTACCTGTCCAGATGAGGGATCGCCCCTGCAGACATATCGTCCGCATCCACTGCAGGAATTAGAGTGGCGGCGTCGGTTTGGGGCATCAATGTCAGCTTAAAGTAATGACTTATTGATTCAATTGCACTAGTATCGGTCTTTTCGTCCTTAAACCTCAGATAAACGCAAGGAGTTCCTAGAGTATGGGCGAACGCGACCTCGTATACGACATTTGGATTAAAACCCGTCAAATCCGCGACAATCAGATCACAGGTGTCGATTTGGCCAAATATCCAGTCATTAAACCGATCAGCCGTTGGATTATCAACTGGGGTCGCAATTTGCACGTCGCCAGCGTATTCCGTTCGAGACACGTAAGACCGTATATAATCCCGAATCAGCTTGTATCGAGCCTCATCGTGTGGACCGACAACAAAAATCTTCAACTTCTTCATATTAAACCTTCCATCACCAAAAAAATTATGGATATCAACCCGACCATAACGCCGTATATCGCAAGCAGGGAAAACGAAAATGCGGCCTTCCAGAAACCAAATTGCCCAAGTATTGGAGCCACGTCCATTGAGTAGTCTACATCCAAATCTGAGGTGAGCCTCACTTTGTCATAGAGAGCCCTGAATCGCCTTTCAGTCATCAGGTAATAAGCATCTAGCAACCAAAAAGCTGTTATTGGAAGAGCGGCAGTTAGAACGAGAATTGAATCTTGTGCTTGCACGGCTAACGCCAAGATGCCGGTCACGACGGTCACACACCATCCACGAATAAGAAACGAGTTTTGAGCCATTCGACTGATAGTGACAGCTATCAAGTCCAAGTGTTTATGAAGTCTATGCTCGCTCATTTCCTACCCTTATGTTCTCGTGCCAAACTGGCACTATTAAATGGTCAAGTTGCCGGCAAGAAAGCAAAACCTCGAACTGTATAGTCGTGCATAGGAAAGACATACTTGTGACAACAGCACGAAGAAGTCTAGACTAAACTACCCGAATCGACTTGCTGAACGCAGCGGCGGTTTATGAATAGCACCTATTAAGGTAGTGAGATCGCTTCTTTCGATCACGTCTGCTTCGTCTGCTTATCAGTATTTCATACTGTGTGCAGCAGACGTCCGCTCTCCGCCCATGGGCAAGCCCCCTCGCAATCGCGGTACAGGTCGAGCCATTGCGGCGGACGGCAGGAAAGTCCCACATAACCGACCAACAGAATATGCGGACACCCCAAAGACTACAACGTGGCCACAACCAGCCTTGTATAACTGGAAGTATAGTCACACAGTTGTTTTCTAGGTTCTGTAAGTTTTCGACGATAGGTTGCCTTCAAATGGTAGACATTACACTTGGCCGAGCCGACGCATGTATTTATTGCGGCGACACTGGAGAAAATCGCAGCGCAGAGCACGTAATCGCCGCCAGTTTAGGTGGTCGTTTTGTAATCGAAGCAGCTTCATGCAAGACGTGTAGCGATCTCACTTCTTTGCTCGAACTTGGTGTCAGTAGGCGAACTTATCACTTGGCTCGCGCTTATTACAAACTACCTACGCGCCGCCCAAACAAATACCCAAAAACAGCCGAAGTGCGTGTGAAACTTGGCAAATACGGCCCGAAGAAAAAGCTTGAAGTTCCACTCGCTGAAGCCCCAATCAGTCTCGTTATCCCACAATACTTACGGAAAGAAAGCAAGGACGTTGCGGGCCCGGTTTGGTCATTGGCACAACTCAAAGGTGTTGTGGTTGATGAGGGAAACCTGCAGCAAAAGGTGCGTGCCATTCAGAAACGCCACAAGTGTCACGGCGTTAGTTTTCCATCTTTTCCGTTCAGAGTGGACGGCAACTTCGAGCGAACGCTTTGGAAGTCTGCTTATGGTTTTTTTTGGGTAACAAGTCGAGAAAGCCTAGAGTCTTCACAAGCACTAGATTTTATTTTCGGAAAGGCCGAACCCTACAAGAAGATAGATGGAGAGATATTGGTTCAAGATATTTTCTCCATAGACAAATCAAAGCCCTGCGGACACGTAGCCGCGGCTTCAATTTATACTTTGGATGAAGAAGAGCACTCTCACCTATATTGTGAGATGCACTTTTTTGAGATTTTGGGCCTACCGATCTACTGTTGCCGAATACCTAACGCCTCAGGCCAACCGTTGGAACGAATAGATTTCGCCCACTAGGGACCTACATCGTGGCTTCAGCACCCTTACGGAAAACATTGTTATAAAATATTTGAAATCAATGACTTAAATAAAAAGAGATCTGCATTTCCACTTCTTACGCCAAAGGCATGGAAACCATTCTTCGAAGTCGAACTTTGTCGAAGTGGAACTAAGCCGCTGACGGCATCGCTAAACCGGCTTCGAAAACTAGTTACCGAGGGTCAGCAGTGCAGTTGGCAACAGATATTGCAGCACGGAACTATGATTTTACTGGATATCATCTACTGGGTTTGCCTGCTTCAACAATTCCTCCCAACGTTGCATTTCTTCAAAAAGCGAGTTCGAACTTTTCCCCGACAGGCCTGCCACTTATCTCCTGAAAGCTTTATTTTGTTGGCGTCTTGGTCCAAATGTGGACTAGGAATTTCAGGCCATGGTCCACCTTTCATTTCAGCCATGCGCTTGAAAGCCGCCGTCGCGGCACCTCGGCGCGGGAGTTTCTTTGTTTAGTTGCTGGCTGCCTTTGGCTCGGTCCAACCGAACGAAGCCATCATTTCGTTTCCCATCGTACCAAGCTTTACCATAAGAGCAGTGAGATCTATCCGAATTTCATGGTTTGAACGCGCGGCAAACTTGTTTACGACCTCCCGTTTGCCTTTACCCACATCGATTGGGTTCCTCTCCTCATCCTTGGCGTCGATGCAAAGCCCGGTCGCAATGGTCCACTTGCGAACCCGGTTATCACGGCTATCAATTGAGTCGCTGGATGCGGACGGTTTCCCGAGCTCGGTGAGCAGGTAGGTGTCGCGTTCGTCGTGAAGAGCCAATTCCGTAGAAAGAATTTCACCCAAGGGAATCGAAACGACCGCCGAACCCTTTTTCGAAGGTTGCCATTCAAGGTAACGTTCGCCGTCGTGCAATGCCTCGTTGTTTGAGCCGAGGCGATGCATATCGCCAATCCGGCCGTGGCTGTCATAGGCCAGGCAAAACCAAAGCCGCGCCATCGTCCCTGGGCCGTGCCTTGCTAAGAATTTTTCAACGTCTTCCGCCAACCAAGGCTCCGCCCCGCCACCGGACACGTGGACGTTCTCCACCCCGAAGACAGGGCGGCCCTTGGGATAGCCTCGCTTAGCTCCCCATCGATAGACCGCGCGCAGCGCCTTGAGGCATGTGTCAGCGGCGGCCGTGAGGCCTCAGAAAGCATCTTGTATGTGAGTAGAAGCAACGTCCGAGAGATCTGCATCAAAGGCCCCAATGCGGACCCCGTCGGGATCAAGCGTCTCGCAAGCCTGCTTCAATCCAGTCCGACGGCTCGTCAGGGTGCCCTTAGATAAACTTCCAGCGATAACCTGATTTATTACCCATTTAAGGTGCTTATCACACAATTCATCGAGGACGCCCTTTTCAGTTTCTCGAGCTTCTTCGTCTTGAGCTTCTGATCGGCCCGCGCGGCATGGTAGTGCTCGTGGAAGCGGGGTTCTCCCGGCTCCACAGGGATCGGGATTTTTTATCTTGGAGGAGGCCTTTGAATTCGAATTTCATTGCCGTGTCTCTCCTCACTTCTTCGGTGCTTTCCAGCTTGCCGCCATGGGCACCGAGTTCGCAGCATTGTTCAATTGATCCGAGAGGAATTCCAGCCTGAGGCTACCGTCCGGCCGGACAACCATCGCGATAGGTGTGAGGCCAACGGCGGAGGCGGCGGCAATCGCGCTCTTAACGGAAGCTTGAGTAATATTTGGCGCGGGCATTCTGGTTCTCCTGACGAACAATCCGGAGGTCGACCCATATACAGGTATCAGGAGGCGATTTTGATCAGGGTTCGATATCTCGTCTTCTGGCACCTTTGTAAGAAACCTTGGGTCGGTTGCGACCGGTAACCAAGCACTTTGAGGCTTTTCTCGCACCGGCGACGGTCTGTACCGACACAGTAAAAAACCTGCCCACCATGGCGACCAATCGACATCTGCGGCCATTGGCCGGAAGGAACAACGCTGCTGCGCAGTTTCCCCTAACCGTCCGTTCGTGAGACCGCGCAGCGACATACGACAGCAGAACGTCGGCAGTGCGGACAAAGCTGCCCTTCAATCAGGAAAGGCTTAGCTGCGCCATTCGACCGCCATCGACTGTGAAAATCTGGCCGGTGATGAAACTTGCATCTGCTGAGGCAAGGAAGGCAACGAGTGCGGCCACCTCCTCCGGCGACCCCGTGCGCCGCAGTGGATGAATGCGCCCGATCTCTTTGCGAAAGGTTTCGGGGTCCGGCCTGCTATCAATCATGGTCTGGTTGAGATCCGTGTCGATCCATCCTGGGGCAATCGCGTTGCAGCGGATGCCTTCTTGGCGGTGATCTACGGCGACGGCGCGCGTAAGACCATGAAGTCCCGCCTTCGACGCACAATATGCAGCGTGACCGGGATTAGCGGCCAGCCCCTCAATGGAGCCAGTGTTGATGATGCTGCCCCGTGTTGTGCGCAGGTGCGGAAGCGCAGCCTTGATCATGAGGAAAGGGGCCGTCAGATTGACGAAAAGCGTTTTCTGCCAGTCTTCAAGCTTCATCTCCTCAGCGGTGGCTTCCTGCATCACGCCGGCATTATTGACAAGGATATCTAACCGGCCTGCAAGCTTAATGACCGCGTCCACGACGCTGGCCGGAGACTCCGGATCGGTGAAGTCGGCAGGGATGGATTCGAAATCGGAGGCTTCTCCCCGTTGTGCCGTAATCACGGAAGCTCCCTCTTTTTGTAGCCTCATAGCAATAGCGAGCCCCATTCCGGACCGCCCTCCAGTCACGAGTGCAACTTTGCCGACGAGCCGTCCGGGATAAGCATTTTCGGAGGGATCAGTATTTCCTGTCATCAGTCTCCTCATAGGGTTCACGTTCTCAGGAGATTGCCCGGTTTTCATCGAGGATAGCTTGAGCGGTCTCACGAATGGAACCGTTGCCGGTATTCTCCCGGCGTCAGTCCGACAATCCTGTGGAATATCTTGCGGAACGCCCCGGCATCGGAATAGCCAACCTCCCAAGAAACGCGCTCAACCGGCAGGAGGCCGAATTGCAACAGCTCCTGTGCCTTCGCCACCCGCAGCCGCTGCGCGTATTCCGTCGTGGTCAGGCCGGTCGCCTTCTGAAACCGGCGCAACAGCGTTCGCTCTTCCAGACCCGCCTCTGCCGCCAGCGTTGCAAGCCGCGCGTCCTTGCCCTCCTGCCGCTGCAGGAAGTGCTGGACCTTCAGGATCGCTGCGTCGCCATGACTTAGACGGGGCGAGAACCCGCTGTAATACCGCTGTTCCCGTCCCGGAGGGTCGACGAGCATCATCCGCGCCGTCGCGGCCATGACCACCGGGCCCAGGAACCGATCGACCAGCTTGAGTCCGAGATCCGTCCAGGACATCAGCCCCCCCGCCGAGAGGATGTCGCCACCATCGACGATCAGACGATCCGGGTCGAGATCCACATCCGGAAACCTCTCGCGGAAGGCATCGGCATAGGCCCAGTGCGTCGTGGCTGCGCGCCCGTCCAGCAGCCCCGTCTCGGCCAGCAGGAACGCGCCACCGCAGACCGAGGCCAGCACGGCTCCTTCGCCGTGGCGCTCCCGCAGCCAGCCAGCAATCGGCGCGGCGGCACCGGCGCTGATCGGCGGCTCCAGCGAGGGCGGCAGGATCAGGACATGGCAGGGATCATCGGCGGCCCCAGTCAAATCCTGCAATTTGTCTGCGCCTGCCTCGATCATTCTCACCCGAAGCACGGGCGCGCCTGCGTCGACAGCGGGCATCAGGCGTGCCGCGACATGAAAGAGGTCCTCCAGCCCCATGGCGGCCGATCGCTGCGCGCCGGGATAGAGGATAACACCGACCCTGATTTAGGCCATTTGTCGATATCAACCCTGTTTCTGTCGATTACGCCAATGGTGTGCAATCTGGGGATTCACCAAATTGGCGTCAAGTCAAACGTAGGAAGGAACCCCATGTTGAACCGCGCCATCATCGTCATCGACCTGCAGAACGAATACTGGCCCGGCGGCAACCTGCCGCTGGAAAATATCGATAGCGCGGCTGCCAACGCTGCCCGCGTCATCGCCCATGGCCGTCAGGCGGGCGACCTGATCGTCAATGTCCGCCACGAAATGCCCGGCGCACCGGTCTTCGTGCCCGGCTCGGATGGAGTGGAAATTCACGAGATCGTCGCCCCTGCTGAAGGTGAGCCTGTCATCACCAAGAACTTCCCCAATTCCTTCCGCGAAACCGGCCTGAAGGCCCTGCTGGACGAGAAGGGCATCGAGGAGGTCATCGTGGTTGGCGCCATGAGCCACATGTGCATCGACGCCACCGTCCGCGCCGCCAATGACTTCGGCTACACGACCACCACCATCCATGACGCCTGCGCCACCCGCGACCTGGAATTCAAAGGCGCCACTGTTCCGGCCGCCCACGTACACACCGCGATGATGTCCGCGCTGGCCTTCTTCTACGGCGAGGTCGTCTCGACCGACGCTTTCATCGCGCGCTGAGCCGGAGATACTTCCATGAAAATCCACCAGATCCGCAACGCCACCCTGATTGTTACCTTCGGCGGCAAGCGTTTCCTCGTCGATCCCTACTTGGCCGAAAAGGACGCCTACCCGGGCTTTGAAGGGACCGTGAACAGCGAGACCCGCAATCCGCGCGTCGCGCTCTCTACCGCGATGGAGACGATACTGGACTTTGATGCACTGATCCTGACGCACCTGCATCCCGACCACTTTGACGAGGCCGCCGTGAAGCTGCTGCCGCGCGACAAGCCGGTCTTCGTGCAGGATTATTCCGTTGCCGAGCTGATCAAGGCCATGGGCTTTATCGACGTGCGCCCGTTGGGTATCGAGACCCTCTTCGAAGGTATCACCCTGTCGCGCACCCGTGGCCAGCACGGCTCGGACCAGGCCTATGTCTATGGCGCCGAACTGCTGGGCAACGTGATGGGCGTGGTGTTCCGCGCCGAAGGCGAAAAGGCGCTCTACCTTGCCGGAGACACCGTCTGGAACCAGATGGTCGAGACCAACCTCAAGATGTTCAAGCCAGACGTGACCGTGCTGGCCGCCGGCGATGCGCAGGTGCCGGGGCTCGGCTCCATCATCATGGGCACAGCCGACGTCAAGACGGTCCATGACGCGGCCCCCGAGGCGCAGATCGTCGCCAGCCACATGGAAACCGTGAACCATTGCGTTTTGAGCCGCGCCGAACTCGCCTCCTTCGCCGAGGCAAACGGCATGACTGCGCGCCTGTCGATCCCGGCGGACAATGCAGTGCTGGAATTCTGATCTCGTAGGATTGGACCAAGCGGTGGACACCAAAAGAAACTTCGGTGCAGAAGCAGTGTATATCGCAAACGCTGCCGCTTGGGCCTTGTCACCCCGAATTGTCAGGAAGAAATACATGCCGCAAAGATGGCGAGCGCTTCTCATACTTACAGTTGCTCGGTTGAGCCTCGGGTTTCAGGTGCAGTCAATAGCGGCAGTAGGGCCAAGCCTTGAGTCCGATATCGGCCTGTCGCTTGGCGAGATCGGGATGCTAATCGGGCTTTATTACGCTCCAGGTCTCGTGCTCGCCTTTCCCTCGGGCCTTTTGGGGCAGCGGTTCAGCGACAAACGGGTAATCGTTCTCAGCCTCCTTGCCATGACCCTTGGCGCGACCGTTGCCTGTTTCGCCTGGGAGATTAACGGCCTTATTTTGGGAAGAGTATTGTCTGGCGCCGGAGCCGCCGCACTGAATGTAGTCATGACGAAGATGGTCACCGACTGGTTCGCGGATCGTTCAGATATCACTCTTGCCATGGCGGTCTTTATCAACTCGATGCCTGTAGGTATGGGGCTGGCAATGCTGTCGCTTTCGTGGATCGCGGAGGCGGAAAGCTGGAACGCCGCGCTTGGCATGGCGGCAGGGATTTCGCTGGCGGCATTGCTGCTTATCTGCTTTTCCTACCGAAAGCACCCGAACGACGGTCCTGCAGCGGCCAGCATCGGATGGATATCACGACGAGAAATCTTGATGGTCAGCCTTGCGGGAGCCGCTTGGGGGATCTTCAACGGCACGGTTTCCGTCATGACAGGCTTTGCCCCACTGTTCCTTGGATCACACGGACTGTCTGTCGAAGCCGCAGCGCTTTTGGTAGGCTTCTCTATATGGTTTTCTGCGGCATCCGTACAAGTGAGTGGTTTCCTGGCGCAGAAACGGACCCGGTGGGGGCTGCTTGTTGCCGTCGGGACACTGGGGTGGGCCGTGTGTCTACCTTTGCTCGACAATCCCGATCTGGCAATAGCGGGCCTTCTGGCGTCCGGCATGGTGATGGGACTGCCAGTGGCCGTGTTCCTGGTGCTGCCAAGCGTTGCACTGCGGCCGGAAAGCAGGGCCATCGGCATGGGGATCTTCCAGACCTGGCTCTACGTGGGGACCACCTTCATGCCGCCGGTCGCGGGGTGGATGCAGGCGGTCAGCGGATTTCAGGCCGCCCCGTTGACTTTTGCTGCCGTTATGATCGCATCCAACCTGCTATTCTATCGGCTATTCCTTGCCGTCTTGCGCAAGAGGCCAGCCCTCTAGCAAAAATTGACCACCCGCCTCGATGACCGCGCACCGGCATCTGTGTCGGCGGAGAAAACCTTACTTCCGGCCCAAAGCCCTCCCGAAGGGCGAAGAAACCGACGTCGCGTCCCGCAGCATCCTGCAGGTAGAACGAGACATCCTCGAGGTCTCCAAGCCACTTCCTATGCCACTCCATCTCATCGAAGGGCACTTTCGCATTTGGGTTCAGCAATGGGATTTCAGCGTCCGGCAGCATCGATGCCAATGGGGTCAGATCGCGGTCACGGTTTCTAACCAGAGTTAGGATCATAGGGTCTTCCTTCGGCTGGGCCCGACACAAACGCGTCGGGTCTTCATCAAGAAAGTCGACCGGCTGCCATAGATGCCCCATCAGGGTCAACCAATACACCGACGGCTCAAATCTGACTTTGGGCATCGCGCGCGTTTTCTGCAATTGCGGCCCGCGTAGTCAAGATTCGTTTTCATCGTAATTTCAGTATCACTTAATCTTGCAAATCGACGAACAGTTGTGCCGTACCATTCGAATATTGAATGGCGTGCATCTCGTACACTTGCGCTAGAAAATAAAACTTAGTGTGCCCACTTGGCGACTGGTGCCATCTTATGGCTGGCTTCCCGACCGAGCTCAATTGTCTCCGGAAACCCGCCAGACGATGTCACCGACATCATCCGCCATCAGGAGCGATTTCCCATCTGGTCCAACTGTCACGCCAACGGGTCGTCCGTAGGCCAATTTCTCATCCTCGGACAGAAAGCCAGAGAGGATATCCCGCGCCGGTCCACTCGGACGACCGTCTTTGAACGGCACGAATATCAGTTTGTAGCCGCTCAACTTTGAGCGGTTCCACGATCCATGTTGGCCGATCACCATACCGGAACCGAAGCCCGGCAACGTTCCTTCGGGCATCCAGCACAGGCCCAGCGATGCGGTGTGACCGCCAAGCGCATAGTCCGGCGTGATCGCCTTTGCGACCATTTCCGGATCCTGTGGAACGCGATCATCTACGGTCTTACCCCAATAGCAGTATGGCCAGCCGTAAAATCCGCCATCCTCGACGGAGGTCAGGTAGTCGGGCGGTGTTTCATCGCCAAGTCCGTCCCGTTCATTGACCACCGTCCAGAGTTTGCCGGATACCGGCTCCCACGCCATGCCGACGGCATTGCGCAAACCAGACGCAAAGATGCGCGCCTGTCCCGACACCACATCCAGTTCCCAGATGGCCGCGCGACCTTCCTCGGCCTCCATGCCATTATCGCCAATGTTGGAAAGCGAACCGACACCAGCATAGATTTTGCTGCCATCCGGAGAGACAATCAGGCTACGGGTCCAGTGTCCGTGCGGCTTAAACTCTACCAGTTTCTCTCCGTCCCCGGACAGTTTGGTGTCACCCGGCGTGTAATCGAAAACTTTAATCCCGTCGGTATTGCCAAGGTAAAATCGGTTTCCGACCAAGGCCATGCCGAAGGGTTGGTTCTGGTTCTCCACGAATACCTCGCGGATCTCCGCTGTGCCGTCCCCGTCAGCATCGCGCCAAAGGGTGACACGGTTTGCGCTTTCCCCAATTGCCTTGACCCGCCGCATTGTCGCTTGGGCCGCGTGGTCCATCAGCGTCTTTGGCGGCTCGGCCTGCTCCTTGGATTCCGCAATGAGCACATCGCCATTCGGAAGGACCTCGATCCACCGAGGGTGATCCAACCCGGCGGCAAAGGCATTGACCTTCAATCCGGGTGCGCAAGTTGGCAAGCGGCCATCTTTCCAACCTTCTGCAACGGGCATCTTCAGGGTCATGATGCCCTGTTTGCGCGCGTCCGGAATGTCTGGGTCGGAACCGAACGCCTGATGCGCGGGTAGCCCCCTACGGCGCACGTAGGCAATTGTGCCGCCCACCAATGCGGTTGCTTTTGCAATAAGTTCCATGTCCAAACCTCATTTCTCTCAGCAGACTATCGGAGCTCCTGAGCCAGCGATAGGACTTTCGACTTTTCCGCTTGCGACGCTATCGGAAGTTGAACTGGCAAAGTGGGCTTACAGTTAAAATTGGCCCAATATCCTTGGGCAAAACTGAGACTGATCCTGCAACGCGGAATGCTAAAAGCGGGCATACTTGGTCAGATTGCAAAAAAGAGGCCGATAGATGAATATCTGGTCGCATGAGTCAGGTGCATTTCAATCGGTAGCGAAGATCAGAACGGGTCGCCTACTGGAAAAGTCACAACTGCACTGAACCCGCGCGCTTTTCCAGGCACGGGGGAAGTAATTTCAAAAGTGCTGCCAGACTGCTTGCAAAGCCCTTGTACAATGGTAAGGCCGAGGCCAAATCCCTCGGATTTGGTAAGTCCACGCGAAAACCTTTGCTTAAGACTTTCCAGTTCGCTGGCGCTGAGAGGGGCGCAATCGTTGGAAACAATGAGAGTGCCCGTTTTGCTGGCATCGACAGTTAATTGTGGGCTGCCTTGCGCATGTTTAAGTGCGTTGTCAAAGAGGTTGTTAAGAATAATGCCAACGGCATCGGGATCGACTTTACTGTACCAGATCCCGCGGGGTGGAGAGACGACTAACATGTCGGGGGAAGGCATACGTGCGCGCAACTCACTCAGCAACAATGTGACAACAGGTGCAATATCACCGTAATCGCTATTGATCCCAAGCCCTGATTGGGCCCGCGACATTTGTAGCAACCGTTCAATCAGGCGCGTCAGTCGTTTAAGGCCGTTTTCGATCTCCAATGCGCTTTGTTTGGCTTTTGGGTCATCTAATATCGCCCGCAGACGTTGAACGTGAGAAATACTGATCGCTGCGGGCGTGCGAAGCTCATGCGCTGCATTCGTGGCAAATTCGCGCTCTGCCGCGATCGTGGCATCAAGCCGCGCCATCATCTTGTCGATTGTATCTATTGCGGGCTCAATCTCTGCAAACGCGTTTCTGCGGTCGACGGGAGAAAGGTCGTTGGCATCTTTCGTCGCGATCTCGGCGCTTAAACCGGCAATGACTTTCGCTGACCGATTGATCGCGAGATAGGCTGCCAGCGCAACGAAGGCCCCCAGCAGCAAGAAGCCTGCGATGACGCCGACGACGACATCTGTGATCGCTTCGTTTCTCTCTCCCATAGGGGTTGCGGCTACGACCTTAAACGGCGTGTTAGGCGCATTTACCACCACAATGCGGAAGCCTAATGCGGTGACTAACTGTTCTTCGCTTCGTGCGAAGAAAACGTCATCGTCAGCGCGCGGGGACTGCAGGATCACGTTGCCCGACCGGTCAACGAACCAGAACATCGTCAGTTCATCTTCAGGCAGCAGGCTGGGTTCAAAAAACAAGGGATCAATTCTGTTTCCCGCCGTTGAGGGATCAAGACTGTCGTTTTGCGCATTCAGAACCTGCAGAACCAAATATGCCTTGCTGGTCAGCGCGAAGTCTTGAAGTTCATCGTATTCTTCTTTGACCAAGGAATAGACGAGGACCACACCAAGCACAGCGGCGATTATGCCGGGCAACAACAGCGATGTAATAAGCGTGTTTAACAGGCTGGTTGGGCGTCGGCTCATGGAGACAGCATGTATCCGATACCGCGATGCGTAACGATCAGGTCTTTGCCCAGTTTGGCGCGCAGACGGCTGATATGCGCTTCAAGCGCGTTACTCTCCAGTTCCTCGCCGAATGCGTAAACCGCGGCTTCCAGGCTGGCTTTCGGCACGATCTTGGTTTTACGCCTAAACAGCGCTTCGAACACTGACCACTCTTTTGCGGTGAGACGGACGGGTTTTCCTGCACGTTCAATCCTGTGGTCCGAAATGCAAACGGTGAGGTCACGAAGGCGCACCGTCTGGGCAACCTCGTCGGCACTGCGGCGGCACACAGTATGAATGCGGGCCTTCACCTCGTCCAGATCGAACGGCTTTATCACGTAATCATCTGCACCGCGGTTCAACCCGTCGATCCGATCCGAGACTTTATCGCGTGCCGTGAGAATGATGATCGGCGTGCGAACATTCCGGTCGCGCAGCTTACTGAGAAAAGTGAGCCCATCGCCATCAGGTAAGTGCAGGTCCAGCAAAACGATATCATATTCCATGGTGCGGATGGCGCTTTGCGCCTCATCCAGTGTGGTGAACCATTCAACGATGTGGAAATCCGCTTCAAGGTGCTCTCGAAGCGGATGTGCAAGTGCGGCCTCATCTTCAATGAGCAATATGCGCATGGGCGGGAAGTGCCTTTTGGAGGTTTTTCAACGAGGTATAGTTGAAAAAAGTGCAGACGCCAGTTCTGAGCAATCCGCTAATCTCATACCTGAACAAATGGGCCGCAAGTTTAATCAACCTTATCCTCCCCCCGATGTCACTGCGCTAAAGACGACGCTGGCGATAAAAACACCGTTAGCGACGATCAGGCACATCGTTGCCAGTGACCCGAGATCCTTTGCATCACGGGCAAATTCTGCCCAATGGGGGGAAAGGTGGTCGACGATACATTCAATTGCCGTGTTCAGCGCCTCTGCTGCGATCAATGCGAGGAACAGAATAAGCAGGAGGTAGTAATCGCCGATAGTCGCCCCTGCAAGCGCCAGCACCAAAGTGCAAATCGGCAGGGCCAGCAAGATATGGCGAAACGCCGTTTCCTGCCGCAGACGGCGGAGGCCGCCGATGGAGTATCCTGCGGCGGCGAATAGATGTGCGGCGCCGTGAATGGTTTCGGGTTTGCAACGGGGATTGGGATATAGATCGGTCAATTCGAGGCTACTTTCTGATGGTTTCGGCAGGTTTCGAAAATATCAAGTTCGGGGTTTCGCATATCTGTTTCTATGTCCAGCATTCCCAGAAGAGAGTGGAACAGGTTGTCTTGTGACAGGGGCGCATCCGCCTTGGCAGACAGACAGGCGTCGTCTATGGCGAACTGCTGTTTGAATGTCGGCGACATCCAGAGAATCATGGGCACTTTGGTCTGGTACTCCGGTGCCATGAAATAGGGAGCCCCATGCAGGTATAGCCCGCTTTCCCCCAAGGATTCACCGTGGTCCGAGACATAGATCAGCGCCGTCGAAAGCTGGTGCTGCCTTGTCAAAAACTCAATCGTTTCGGCAAGGACGGTGTCGGTATAGGCGATGGTATTGTCGTAGGCATTTGTGATCTGGTCTGACGTACAATTTTTAAACTCGGCCGTGCGGCAGGCGGGCGCGAAACGTTCAGCTTCCTGCGGATAGCGAAGATAATAAGTCGGCCCATGGCTGCCGATCTGGTGCAAAACCAGAACGGTGTCCTGGGTGATCGTTTGGGCGAAATCACTTAACTGCTGTAGAAAGATGCCGTCCATGCATTCACCCGCCGGGCAAAATTCCGCGTTGTCCGTATTGGTAAGCGAACGTTGCGTGACACGGGCTGCGATACCTTTGTCGCCAGTGTTGTTGTCCCACCATTCGACATGCAGCCCGGCATGGTCGATGACGTCCAGCACGTTTTGGTGCGATATGCCTTTCTGGAAAGAGTAATCCTCGCGATTGAACTGCGAGAACATGCAAGGCAATGACGTCGCAGTCGCTGTTCCGCATGACGTCACATCGTGAAAGCTTGTGACAGGCAGTTGTGCCAGCCGAGGATTTGTGTCGACCGCGTAGCCGTTAAGGCTGAAATTCTGAGAGCGTGCCGTTTCGCCCGCGACGACGATAGTCAGCACCGGCTTTCGACCCGGTCCGTAGGACGCGCCTTTGACGGCATCTTCGCCAATAGCAGCAACGGTCACATTGGCCGAACGCATCATCATTTTAGCGTAACGGATCGCCCCGACGATCGGCATCCCGGGCTGGAAACTACTCATGTAATCTTTGCGTTCTCGAACAATGGAGGAATAGGTTTTTAGGTCTGTCATCAGCAAACCGGCGGCCAACGCCAGGCTAAGGGCAGTGGTCAAGATGGGCGTTGCGATGGTTCTAACGGCGCTGAACCGTTTGATCTTAACGCAAGCGACCACAACCGCGGGGAAAAGACCGAAAAGAATGACATGGCTGACAAGGTCGATCGTGAACAGGTGTTTTGATTCCGTGATCGTAGTGACCATCACGTTCTGGATCATGTCGCGATCAACAATCACCCCCAAGCTATCCATGTAATAGGATGTTATCGCACTGAGCAGGATCAAAAAGATCAGGAAGGGTTTGACCGTCCAAGGAAAAGTAAATGGCGCAGAAAGGGTGAGCATCAGAAAGAAGACCGCCGCTACAAACCCGGCAAAGGAGAACGGATGGCCTGAAAAAACATCAGCCCCGATAGACCAGAACGTTTCGTTGCAGGTCAGGAATATATAGGCCAAGGCGAGCACAGTCATCGCGACTGGGGACAACGGATAAAGGTTTATCGGCCGTCCGATGGAGCCCTTCAGTTTTTTGATAGGAAGCATTGTGGGGATTTTTCGCTGTTGTTTCAGCGGCACCCACCACGCCAACCTTACCGAAACCTTACGACCGCCCGTTGATTGAATTTTTTGGGGCGGGGCTCGAAGCGTAGCCGACATCACCTATATCCGAACGCAGCAAGGTTTCGCCTTTCTTGCTGTGGTCATCGATCTCTTCTCGCGTCGTGTCGTCGGCTGGTCAATGCAGATCCGACAGAAGACGGATGTGATGCTGCAACCGCTGCTGATGGCGACGTGGCGAAGAAGGCCCAAGGAAAAGGTTCTGATCCATTCGGAGCATTCCAGCCAATTCACCAGCATGGACTGGGCAGCGTTCCTGCGGGCACACAATCCGGAACACTCGATGAGCCGCCGCGGAAACTGCCATGACAACGCGGTTGCGGAGAGCTTCTTCAACCTGCTGAAGCGTGAGCGCATCAGGTGACAGACCTAACCGAACGCGCGAAGAAGCCAGGCAGGATGTGTTCGACTATATCGAGATTTTCTACAACCCGAAGCGCAAGCACGCCCGGAATGGAATGCCGTCGCCCGTCGACTTCGAGCGGCAGCAGAAACTTAGATACGAAGACGTCCAAGAAACGCGGGGCTATTCAGAGCGAATGCTTTGGAAGTCTGCTTGTGGTTTTTTCTGGGTGACAAGTCGAGACAGCCTAGAAGTTTCACAAGCACGCGATTTTGTTCTGGGAAACGCGGATTACTACAAGAGATATTAGTTCAAGATATCTTCTCCATATACAAATCGAAGCCTAGCGGCCAAGTAGCTGCGGTTTCAATCTATTCTTTGAATGAAGAATAGCACTCTCACCTGTACTGTGAGATGTACTTTCCCGCGATTTTGGACCTGCCGATCTACTGTTGCCGCATACTTAAAATCTCACGCCAACCGTTGGAACGAATAGACTTCACCCACCAGGAAGGCTCGGGCATGCACTGGAACGTATCGGCACCCGACCGCGTTGAATTTCGATTCATGTAAAACAAGGGAGAGCGGAATGGCATCGCGCGCAATCTGGAAGGGGCAATTGCGGTTGTCGCTGGTCTCAATTCCCATAGAAATTCATTCAGCCACCAAGAGGTCTTCTCGCGTGTCTTTCCGCCAGATACACGAACCCAGCGGAAAGCCCGTGAAATACGAAAAGTCGGTGCCCGGCATCGGACCCATAGACGCAAAGGATATCGTTAAGGGCTACGACACCGGCAATGACAAATACATGCTTATCGACCCTGAGGAACTGGACGAGATCAAGCTGGAAACAAAGAAAACTTTCGAACTGGTTCAGTTCGTCGACGCCTGTGAAATCTCTCCTCTTTATTTTGACAAGCCCTATTATGTTGTGCCGACCGACGATCTGGCGCAGGACGCCTACCGCGTCGTTCGCGATGCGCTGCGCTCGGCGGGCAAGGTGGGTTTGGGACAGTTCACCATGCGCGGCAAGGAGTACCTTGGAGCGATCAAGCCCTGCGGTGACGGGCTGCTTCTGGAGACGCTGCATTATGCGGACGAACTGCGCAAAGCCGATCCCTTGTTCGGGGAAATTGCGGATGAAAAGGTAGACAAGGAACTGCTGGAGGTCGCCACCACATTAATCGACCGCAAATCCGGCCCCTTCGATGCCTCGGCCTTTACGGATCATTACGCGGAGGCGCTGCATGAACTGATCGAGGCCAAGCGGAAGAACAAGAAGACGAAGAGCGTTTCGACGGCAGAAAATGATGAACCGTCCGGAGAGAACGTCGTGGATCTGATGGCCGCGCTCAAGGAGAGCGTCAAGAAGAGCAAGGCGTCGGGCAGGAGCACGCGCAAGAAAGCATCCTGACATGGTGCGCGCCGCCGATCCGCTCGCCGATTACAATGCCCGGCGCGATTTCAGCAAGACGAAAGAGCCTGCCGGGAAGAAAGGCGAGAGCCGCAGCGGTAAGTTGCGGTTTCTTGTACAAAAGCACGACGCCACACGGTTGCATTATGATTTCCGGCTGGAGTGGGAAGGTGTGCTGCTGAGCTGGGCCGTGACGCGGGGCCCCAGCGACGATCCGGGCGAAAAACGCCTTGCTGTGCGGACTGAAGACCACCCACTGGACTACGGCACATTCGAGGGGACGATCCCTGCCAAAAACTACGGTGCTGGAACCGTGATGATGTGGGACGAAGGCACTTGGCTGCCGGAGAACGACCCCAACAAGGGTCTTGAGGAAGGCAAGCTGGCTTTTACCTTGATGGGCGCGCGGATGAAGGGCAGCTGGACCTTGGTAAGGATGAAGACCAAGGGCGAAAATCGCGAAAACTGGCTGCTGATCAAGCACCGCGACTCCGTTGCCACTGATGAACCCGACCGGCTGACGGAAAGCTTCGACGTCTCTGTCTCCACGGGCCGTACGATGGAACAGATCGCCAGCGGCGCAAAGGCCAAATCCATCAAGAAGGCCGAGGTCACCACCCAGACCGGCAGGCGCCCGCGCTACCGCGCCCCCCAACTCGCGACACTGGTGTCGGAACCGCCCGAGGGCGATGACTGGATCTTTGAAACCAAATTCGACGGTTACCGTTGCCTCGCGGCTCTCGGCAAGGGCGGCCCCCGGCTCTGGACGCGAAACGGAAAGGACTGGACGGAACAGTTTCACGCGCTTCAAGGTGCCTTCGCCCCCCTGCCCTGCAAATCAGCCCTGATCGACGGCGAGGTGATGGCCCGCAACATTTCCGGCTCTGCGTTTTCCTCATTGCAGTCGGCGTTGAAAGGCGGAAGGCCACTGGTGTTCTTTGCCTTCGACCTGCTGTCGCTCGACGGCACCGAGCTGACGAAAGAGCCCCTTCTCGACCGCAAGGAAAAACTGGCCGCACTGTTGCAGCATCTGCCCGATGACGGCCCGCTGCGCATGAGCACGCATATCAAGGGTGGCGGTCAGAATCTCTTTGCGCGTGCCTGCAAGACCGGTGCGGAGGGTATCATCGCCAAGCGTGCAGAGGCCTTGTATTCCGGACGGCGCACGAAAGACTGGCTCAAGATCAAATGCACAAGGCGGCAGGAGTTCGTTGTGGGCGGCTATTCCCCATCCGACAAGAGGGGGCGGCCGTTTGCCTCGCTACTGGTGGGCGAGAACGGACCGGAAGGATTGCGTTACCGCGGGCGCGTGGGCACCGGCTTTAACGAGGCGGCATTCGACACGCTGACAGCGGCCTTCAGGATGCGCAAGACCAGTCCCTTCGCAGACGTCCCCGCCGACATCGCCGCCGAGGCGAAATGGGTCACGCCTGCCTTGGTGGCGGAAGTGGACTTTGCCGAATTCACCGCAGACGGGCATATCCGACACGGCAGCTACCTCGGCCTGCGCGACGACAAGGACGCAAAGGAGATCAGGATGGAAACGCCAAAGGGCAAACCCGAAAGCGCCGAGACCACCAAGGTTGCGGGCATTGTCATCAGCCACGCAGACCGCGTGATTTTTTCCAAGAAGGATATCACCAAGGGCGACGTAGCGCGTTATTACGACGCCGCCGGTAAACGGCTACTGGAGATCGCGGGCAAACGGCCCCTTTCGCTCTTGCGCCTGCCCGAGGGAATGGAGGGCGAGCAGTTTTTCCAGAAGCATGCCGGGAAAGGCATGCCGAAGGAACTGCACCGTATCGAGATCTCCGAAAGCGACGGCGAAATCGCCACCTACCTCGACGCCACCCGCGCCAGCGCCTTTGTCGCAGGGGCACAGATGGGCACGATCGAATACCACATCTGGGGCGCGCGCTCGGATCGGCTTGACCGACCAGACCGTCTGGTTTTCGACCTCGACCCCGACGAGGGGCTCGGCTGGCCACAGGTCCGTCGTGCTGCCTTCGACGTGGCGGACCGGCTGGACGCGCTCGGCCTTGCGTCCGTCCCGGTGGTCAGCGGCGGCAAGGGGGTGCATGTTTGCGTCTGCCTCAAGCGCCGGCAGGAATGGGAAACGGTCAAGCTGTTTGCCAAGACCTTGGCCCATATCATGGCGCAAGCAGAACCGGACCGTTTCACGGCAGGCATGTCCAAGGCAAAGCGCAAGGGACGCATCTTTATCGACTGGCTGCGCAACGAACGCGGATCGACGGCTATCGCACCCTACTCAATCAGAGCGCGACCAAATGCTAGCGTAGCGATCCCCGTGACTTGGGATGAGTTGAAAAGGCTGAGGGGCCCGGACACTTTCAGCCTGAAAGCGGCAACAGGACGGCTTGATGCGGACTGTCCTTATTTGAAACGCCTCAACGACCCGGAGTCCCTGACATCAGCAACCATCGATGCACTTTCAAATCTACAGTAGGATGGGTCTTTGCTTCAGCGGGAGACCCGATCAAACCTGCCGCCGGCAGTCATCGAAAGCATGAGTTAAAGCACTTTTCATTGGCTGTACCTCTGGACTCGAACGGTCCCTGTGCCATTGGGTCGAAGCAAGACAAAAGGCCGCGTTGGATCAGCTGTTCCCGGCCCTTTGCAGATCGTTGTGCCATGCGCAACGGATGAGCGGTTTCAGCCCAAAGAAACCGGAGGTCGCGGACTAGAAGTGTGACTTGACCGAGCACGCCGGGCAGGTCGTGGTGTTTTGCGACATTAAGCGATGCCGTCCAAGATATGCAGATATAGGATCTTGCCAGCGGTGACCGGTCGAGGCGGAAGCGTTCGCGAGGTCACAATACGCAGCTGATTGCATTGTGCCCCATGGCGGTCCGTTGCCATGCCATGGGGCACTAACCTCGTCCTCGGAAATCTCCATGTCTATGCGGGATCGACGAACTCTCACGCCGCATTAACGCCTAAGCTGTTGGCACGGTACCACCGTCGATCACGTACTCAGTACCCGTGATCGTGCCCGCACGATCCGAAGCGATAAAGGCAATGAGGTTCGCAATCTCTTCCGGCTTCGACGGACGCCCGATCGGTACACCGCCCAGCGAGTCCATGATCATCTGCTTTCCCTGTTCGACGTCCACCCGGTGCTCCGCCGCGAGGCGTTTTGCCAGTTGCACCGAGGATTCCGTTTCGATCCAGCCCGGAGAGACCCGCGCCACTCGGACTCCCATGGGCGACACCTGTTTCGACAGGCTCTTGCTGTAGGTCGAAAGCGCTGCCTTTGCGGCGGCGCGCTTCGGGCAGAGGCAGTTGGCTCTGGATCGAGGTGACATGGATCACCACCCCTGAACCAAGCGCCTCCATCTCCGGTAATAGCGCGCGGTCGAGCCGCACTGCCGGCATCAGGTTCAAATCGATCTCTTTCTGCCACTGGGCGTCATCAAGGGCGCGGTACCCGCCGGCCGGAGCCGAGGAGCCACCCAGCATATGCACGACCACGTCCACACCGCCGAGCCGGTCATGCACCGCCCGGGCCACTGCGGCGCAGCCCTCGGGGGTCATGAGATCGGCCG
Source organism: Heliomarina baculiformis (assembly GCF_019966545.1). GTDB lineage: Bacteria > Pseudomonadota > Alphaproteobacteria > Rhodobacterales > Rhodobacteraceae > Heliomarina > Heliomarina baculiformis. Next base: position 388,646 of record NZ_JAIMIC010000001.1, read on the forward strand.
TAACGAACTGCGCCTCCGGCATCTCGGGCGGCTTGGTGCGGGCTGTGGTCAGCACCCGCGCGCCCAGGTCCTGGAAGAGCTTTACCGTGGCGGCTCCGGCACCGCGTGTGCCGGAGGTGATGAGCGCGCGTTTGCCCTCGAGCGTCACGAAAGGGCTCATGGCACGATCTCCAGTTCCGCGATCAGATCGTCCTTCAGTACAAAAAAGTACCGCAGGTCGACGGGGCTGCCGGGGAAGTCGCCGACGAGGTGACTGGTGACGACGATGCGCCCGCCTTCTTCGGCCAGCGAGAAGGGTTCAACCGTGTAGGTGTACTTGGTCGAGGTGGTCGTCCTCCACTGCCGGATCTCGTCTCGACCGGTATAGGTATTGCCCTCGTCCACGACGGTGGCGTCCGGGGTGAAGCATTCCGAGATGGCCCCGGCGTTGCCCTTCTTGTCCGCCTTGAAATAGGCGTCGATGACGTCGGGAAGGTCGATACTCATGGTCATTTCTCCTGTCTTGGCGGTCTGATTGGGGATGTTCAGGTGCGGGTGCCGATCTCGGCGTTCGAGTTCTTCGTGCGCGAAGGAATCTTTTCCGTGGGAACGGAGGTCAGCGCGGCCACGGCATCGACTTGCTTGGGTGCGGCCTGCTCACCCTGCCCACGGAAAGAGTTATCCAGCAGCAGGCGCAGCGAACGGTTGGTTTCCATCAGCAGGAAGGAGATCATGCAGTCCTGTTCGAGCGAGGTCGCCTCTGCCGTTACGACACGGACGTCCTTGAGACCGGCTCGGCCGTGGGTAATAATGTAGTTGTTGTCCTATCCGCGGGGCAGCAGCCGGGGATGGCGCATGGTGGCGGGCGCGCCACTGTCCTTGAATTTCCAACCGAACTTGGCGGAGATGTCGGGCGATGAGCGCGTCGAGGATACCATAGGCTTGGGCTGTCTGCTCAGTGCTGAAGAAGACCTGGTCGTACTGCATCTTTTAAACTCCATTACCGTTCTGCCTCCCAATCTACGGCTTTGACGCCATGCCGATAACCGGGATAAACTGAGATGTGGAATTGCGGATTTCGGGACAATCATCATGTACAAGCTGACGGATTTCGACGCGGTGCTGGCGATCGGGCGGCGGGGATCGTTCCGGGCGGCGGCGCTCGACCTTGGCATGTCGACCAGCGCCCTGAGCAACGCAATCGCCAAGCTAGAAGAGCAGCTCGGTGTGCGCCTGTTCAACCGCACGACGCGCAGCGTCTCGCTGACCGACGCCGGACGGCGCTTCGTCGAGCAGGTCAGCCCGGCGCTGCGGGACATTCATCAGGCGCTCGACACGGTACGCTCGCAGCAGGAAACTCCGCGCGGCACGCTGCGGATCAACACCTTCGCCACGGCAGGACGCGAGTTTCTCGCGCCGCTCGTGCTGGAGTACCTCCGGCGGTTTCCCGACGTCCGTGTCGATGTCGTCACCGAAGGCAACCTGGTCGATATTGTCGCGGAGGGTTTCGATTTCGGGGTGCGCAGCCAGCCGCTTGTTCCTTCCGACATGATCGCCATCTCGATCGGGCCGCCGCGCCGCTACGCAGTGGTAGGCAGCCCCGCCTATTTCGCGGGGCGGTCGGTACCGCAGGTGCCCTCGGATCTACTCGGCCATGCGTGCATCAGAACCCGCCTGCCGAACGGCGGCATGTTCCGCTGGCAGTTCTTATCCGAGACCGAGCCGGTGCAGGTAGACGTACTCGGCCCGATTACGCTGGACGAGGCCAGCCTTGCCCGGATTGCCGCGCTGGAGGGGGTCGGTATCGGCTACTTCATGGAATCCGACGTACGTGAGGATATCGAGGCGGGCCGGCTGGTGCGCGTACTGGAGGACTGGACCCCGCCGCTGTCGCCCCTGTGCCTCTATTACCCCAGTCGGCGCAACCCGCCTGCGGCCTTCAAGGTCTTCGTCGACCTGGCGCGCGAACTTTCCCGGGCGCGCTAATTTCTCTGGAAGAAAATGGCCGGAAACTTTGAAATTTTCCAACCTCTTCCGAAGAGCGCGCGCGTTGCGGCGGCCGGAAGCGCCTATCACGACGCAGGCCCCAAGGAGGCCTATGTGGACGGCAAGATGGTCTCGCACAAAGGCTGGACGGCGTTGGCGAGTTTCATGCGAGAATGCCTCAAGTTACTCGGGGCTGAGAGCCGCGACATCTGAAATGGCTCATCCAGATTAAGACGTTGGCCGCCGCAAGTGACCTCCGTTTCTTTCGCGGCAGTGTCGCTATGCGGCGCAGGAATATCCTCCGTCCACGGGCAGGCTGATGCCGGTGACAAAATCCGACGCGGAGGAGCACAGGAAGAGCGCGGCTCCGCCCAGGTCCGCCGGTCGGCCCCAACGTCCCGCTGGCGTGCGCGCCAGAACGCGCTCGTTCAGGTCCGATACCTGGTCGCGGGCCATGACCGTCATATCGGTATCGATCCAGCCGGGCAGGATCGCGTTGACTTGGATGTTGTTACTGGCCCAGGCGGTGGCCAGTGACATGGTCAGTTGTACAACGCCTCCCTTAGCCGCGGCGTAGGGCGCGGATTTGGGCGATCCGAAGAGGGACATGAGCGACCCGATATTCACGATCTTTCCGCCTCCGCTCTTCACCATCAGGGAATAGGCCGCCTTCGAGGCGATGAAGGCCGAGGTGAGATTGCTCGCAATCAGGCCATTCCACTCGGCGACCGAATAGTCCTGCGGCAGTTTACGGTCGTTCGTGCCGGCGTTGTTGATCAGGATGTCCAGCCTTCCGAAACCGTCGACGACGCCCGCCATGATCTTCGCGACGCTCTGCTCGTCTGTCATGTCGCCGTTGAACGCCATCGGGGTCGGGAAGCCTTCGCGGGCAAGAGTCGCAGATGCAGCGGCGTTTTTTTCGCCGTTTCGTCCGACAATCGCAATTGTCGCGCCCGCATCGGCGAGCGCCGCCGCCATGGCAAGACCAATGCCGCCATTGCCACCAGTGACCAGCGCCACCTTTCCGGAGAGTTTCATCATGATCGGTATCCTTCTTTCACGGGCGCTTCCCACTTCGGTCCAAGCCCAGATAATCTGGGTGACAAATACAGCGACACAACTAAAGAATCGCGACGCTTGCAGAATCATTTTGTCAGGCCAAAAGCTTCAATAATACCGCCTTTGTTCGGATACATCGGTCAATTATGCTATTTTTGTTGTGGAATCGCCTCTGATTAATAAGACAAAAGGCAAAAACTCCTCGTCCGGATACGAAAGTGAATATTGATATCTTTTTAACCATATGCCTTATTTGCCCAACCAAAGAGGCGCTGAGCCTCTCCCGGCCCGCTGGAGGAGATGGGCCGGGCATCGACCCTAGGGAGGACAACATGACTTTCGTAAACAGGCTTTCAGGACTGGCGGTTCTGACCGCTTCGGCGCTTATCCTAGCCGGAGCGGCCATGGCCGCCGACTACAACTGGACGTTCCAGACGTCGGAAACGGCAGGCGAACCGGGCTTCGTCAACAAGCAAAAATGGGCAGAAGAAGTCGGCAAGCTGTCCGGTGGCCGGATCGAGATCGAGATCCTGCCGATCGGCTCCGTCGTGCCCCATACCGACACGCTCGACGCGGTCGGCGCGGGTATCCTGCAGGGACACCTGACCGACCCCAGCTATTTCACGGGAAAGGACCCGGCCTTCGCGATGATGGGCAACCTCGTCGGCGCGTGGAGCGACCCGTTCGAACTGCTGGGCTTCATGGAGAGCGGCGGCGGCAATGAACTCTACTCCGAACTGGTCGAGCCCTATGGCGTCAAGTTCATCGGCGCGGCAGCAACCGAGCCCGAAGCCTTCGTTTCGCGCGTGCCAATCCGTACGGTAGAGGACCTGAAGGGCGTCAAGATGCGGGCGCCCGAAGGCATGGTCTACGAGATCTTCTCGAAGGCGGGTGCGGCACCCGTGTCGCTTCCGGGATCCGAGATCTTCTCGGCGCTCGACAAGGGTGTGGTGGACGCGGCGGATAACACCGTCTTCGCCACGAACCAGGCACTCGGAATGAACGACATCGCGCATTACCCGCTCTATCCCGGCTTCCACTCGCTACCGATGATCGACGTGTCGATGACCAAGTCGATCTGGGATGAGCTGCCCGAGGATCTGCAGGAAATCCTGACTGCCTCGGTCCAGCAGTTCAGCTTCAACCACATCTTCTCGGTCCGGCAGCTTGATGCTGCGGCGGTGGAGAAGGCCAAGGCGAACCCGGAGATCGAGATCATCAACTGGTCCGGCGACGAGCGCGCGAAGTTCCGTCGCATCGCGCAGGAGGAATGGCAGAACTGGGCGCCCAAAACCGAAATGACCCAGCGCTATTACGATGCGGTGACAAAATACCTTCAGGGCCGCAACCTGCTTTGATCCAAGCATAATCCAATAAAGCAGCGCCTGGCCGACTTGCGCCGGGCGCCGTTCTGACAGGCAGGGAGGCGGTCCGAACATGGCCGACGAGAGCGACATCATCAACAAGGTCGAGAACGAGGATTCGGAGATCCGCACGGGCCTCGACCGGGCGATCGCGGGGTCGTCTAAACTCTTTGCATGGGCGATCTTCATCGCCTTCCTGATCACGGTCATCGAGGTGGTCGCCCGCTATGTCTTTGACAGCCCGACCTTCTGGGCGCACGAGACAACGACCTTCCTGATCGCCGCGATCTTCCTGATCGGCGGCCCGGTGGCACTGGCGCGCGACAAGCACATCCGGGTGCGGATGTTCTACGACGCGATCGGGCCACGGCGGCGGCGCTCGCTGGACATCTTTAACTCTATCGTGGCGCTCGTCTTCTTCGCAGGCCTCGCCTATGCGAGCTGGATCATGGTCGGCAAATCATGGTTTACACCGACGGGAGCCATGCACCTCGAAGGTACGGGGACCTCGTGGAACCCTCCGACGCCGGCCCTTCTGAAGCTGCTGGTGCTCATCTGCGTGGTTGCTATGTTCGTCCAGACAGTGTTACACCTGATCGACGCGCTCCGACGCGACATCTCCTCTGTCACGCGCGGAGGCGAATGATGGGGCTGAGTTCTCTCGGGATCGAATACGGATCCTACCTTCTCGTCGCCGCGATCTTCGTTCTCCTTCTAACCGGCCAGCCGCTGGCATGGGTCACGGGGCTGGTCGCGCTTATCTTCACCTTCGGATGGTTCGGGCCCATGGCGCTGCCGCTGGTGACCGCCCGGATCTTCGGTTTCATCACCGAATACTCGCTCGTCGCCATCCCGATGTTCATCCTGATGGCCGCGCTCCTCGACCGCTCCGGCATCGCGCGCTCCCTCTTCAACGGGATGCGCATCCTTGCCGGCCGCCTACCGGGCGGCGTCGCGGTGCAGACCCTTATCGTGGCGATCCTGATGGCCGCCATGTCGGGCGTCATCGGCGGCGAGATCGTCCTTCTCGGCATCCTCGCCCTGCCCCAGATGCTTCGGCTGGGTTACGACCGGAACCTCTCCATCGGCGTGGTCTGCGCCGGGGGATCGCTCGGGACGATGATGCCGCCCTCGATCGTGCTGATCATCTACGGGCTAGTCGCCAATGCCTCCATCGCCGACCTCTTCATCGCGGCGATCACCCCTGCCTTGCTGCTGCTCGGATTCTACGTGGCCTACGTGCTGTTCCTCTGCTGGCGGAACCCGAATCTCGGCCCGCCGATGTCGCGCGAGGAGGCGGAAAAGGAATCCCTCCTGTCTGCTCTTCGTTCGGTGGCTGCGCCGCTCTTCATCGTCTTCGTCGTGCTCGGCTCGATCTATGGCGGCATCGCCTCGATCACCGAGGCTGCGGCCATGGGGGTCTCTGCTGTCATGATCATCGCGCTGATGCGGCGCGAGCTGACGGTGAAGATGATCCAAGAAAGCCTTGTCCACACGCTCGAGACCTGCGGGATGATCATCTGGATCGGGATCGCAGCCGCCGTGCTCGTGGGCGTCTACAACCTGATGGGCGGCAACCGGTTCGTGGCTCAATCGATCCTCGGCATCGAGGCGGCACCGGTGGTCATTATCATGGTGATGATGCTGATCCTGCTGGTGCTGGGCATGTTCCTCGACTGGATTGGTATCGCGCTTTTGACCCTGCCTATCTTCGTCCCGATCGTGGTCCAGCTCGGCTACGACCCGATCTGGTTCGGCATTCTCTTCGCGGTAAACATGCAGGTCTCCTACCTGACGCCACCCTTCGGCCCCGCCGCCTTCTATCTCAAAAGCGTGGCGCCCAAGGAGATCACGTTGAAGCACATTTACACGGCGCTCCTGCCCTTCATCGCGCTGCAATTGGTGGTTCTCGTGACCATCCTCTTATTCCCGCCAATCGCAACCTGGCTTATATGAAGGCCCTTTGACCATTCGACACGAGGCAAGACAGTTGGACTACACTTTCGAAGAAACCAGTCAGGGATCGGCCGTAGATCAGGTCGTGGCCCAGATACGGGAGCTGATCGAGACCGATGGGCTGACGGTCGGCGACAAGCTCCCGACCGAGCGCGAGCTCTGCGAACGTTTTGTCACCAGTCGCAATACCGTGCGCGAGGCGATGCGGATGTTGAAGGCCTACGGCATAGTCGACGTGCGGCCCAAGGTTGGTGCCACGATCATCGACGAACGGATGAACCGTGCGCTGGACATCTTCTCATTCAACGTGGCCGAGATCTCGCGCCGGACCTTTGACGATATCCAGGGGTTCCGCGAGTTGATCGAGACCGGCACCGCACTCGCCATCTTTGACGCTGTCACGCCGGAGGACCTCGCAGAACTGCGCGACCTCAACCGCCAGATGGTGCAGGCCCGCAGCGTCGTGGAAGCGTCGGAGTTCGATTACCGGTTCCATATCAAGCTGATCTCCCTGACAGGGAACCGGTCGATCCTCGATGTCTACGGTATCATGAAGCCGGTGATCCTGAGGATTATGCAGCGCGGCAAGACGCGGCGCATCATCGAGGGCGAAACCTACCGTGAGCACGAAGGCGTCCTGAACGCCATCGAGGAGGCGGACCACCTCGCCTACCAGTACCTCATGCGGACCCATCTCCGGAAAGGCCTCGCAACCTTTTCCGAACAGACTGGCATTCCGGAAAGCAGAACCTGACGAGCAGAACGAGCGAGAGCCGGCGGTCAGCCGGCCGGACAATGGAAATTTCAAACTCTCTGGGAGGAGAAAATGAAACTGAAGACGTTGTTTGCAACGCTGGTGACAGCGACGTTTCTGAGCGGGGGCGTGCTTTATGCCGGCCCCAATGTTGTTTCGGGCCCTGGCGCCGAGCCCGAGTGCTTCGCCCCTTGGGACAAGGACACGACCTACATGCAATGGTCCGCCAAGGAAGGCCCGTACAAGATCGCCGTGGTCAACGGCTTCGTGGGCAATACGTGGCGCATCCAGATGGTGAAGACGGCCAAGGCCTTCGCCGAGGACCCGAGCATCACGGACAAGATCTCGGCGTTTAAGGTCGTCTCGACCGGCACCGACGCGCCCGCGCAGCTCGGCGCCATCGAGGATTTCATCAACCAAGGCTATGACGCGATCATTACCATCGCCGTGGCGCCGACGGGCTTTGACCGGGTGATCCGCCTGGCCGACAAGAACGACGTCGTGCTTGTGCCCTTTGACAACGTGCTCGACACCGACGCGGTGATGCAGGTGAACGAGGACCAGCTTGCCATGGGCAAGAGATGGGGCGAGTTCATCCTGGGTGAGCTGGACGCCATGGGCGTCGACGGCGGCAAGCTGCTTGAGGTGCGCGGCCTAGCTGGCAATTCGGTGGACCGGGACCGCTCGCAAGCAATCAACGATGCCATCGCGGCGGATGACGGTGACTGGGAGGTGGTCACCGTGGTTGGCAACTGGGACGACGGAACGACGCAGAAAGTTGTGGCCGACGCCATCGCCGTGCACGGCCAGTTCGACGCGGTGATCGGCCAGGGCGGCTCCAACGGGATCGTGCAGGCGCTGAAAGACGCGGGTCACCCGTGGGTGCCTGTCGCAGGCGAGTCGGAGAACGGGTTCCGCAAGGCCATCGCGGAGTATTCCGACGAAGGGCTGAAAGGCATTTCCATCGGCCAGTCGCCGGGCCTCGTCGCTGTTGCGATGAAGGCGGCAGTCTCGGCGCTGGAGGGCAACGTGATGCCGCAGCTCATCTCAGTGCCGCTGCCGGTAGCCACCTACAAGGACCTTGAAGACGGCAAGAACTACTGGTCCGAATTGCCGGACAACTTCTTCACCGTGAACGAATTTCCGCCCTGTAATGTGAACATTTCGGGGCCGGATATCATGGCCGAGAGCGAAGCCGACACGAACTGAGACCAGGTGGGTGACCGGCTACCCGGTCACCCCGCTCCCTATCCTTCAGGATGCGCAGGATGCAAAGACCGATCGTCGAATTGTCTGATGTCTCAATCAGCTTTGCCGGGGTGAAGGCCCTGGAGGGCGTGGATTTCTCATGCCATGCCGGAACTACCCACGGGATTCTTGGCGAGAACGGCGCGGGGAAGTCAACGCTGATCAAAATCATCTCCGGCGTGCTCAAACCCGATTACGGAACCATCGCCCTGAACGGCAAGACAGTCAGCGTCTCCGGCCCCGCCGAAGCTGCGGATGCCGGTATCGTCTGTATGTTCCAGGAGCTTTCGCTGATCCCCGACCTCAGCGTCGCCGACAACATTTCCCTCCAGCGCCCGCCGCGGCGCCTGGGGCTGATCGACAAGCGCGCACAGATCGTCCGCGCGGAGAAGCTTCTGTCTCGCGTGCGCTGCGAGGATGTCGATCCGCGCGCCATGGTCCGCGACCTCTCGCTTTCGCGCCGGCAGATGATCGAGGTCGCCAAAGCGCTTGGTCGCGACCCCAAGGTGCTGATCCTTGACGAGGCGACCTCGGCTCTCACGCAAAGAGACGTCGAAACGATTTATGGATTGCTCGACGAGCTGCGTGATGACGGAGTCTGCAGCCTCTTCATTAGCCACCGAATGCACGAGATCGATGCCCTTTGCGACCGGCTCTCGGTTTTTCGCAACGGCCATCATGTCGAAACTTTTGCCAAGGGTGAACGCTCGGACGCCGAGATTGTACGCCTGATGATCGGGCGCGACGTCACCGCGAAATTCCCACCGAAGCCTGCCCCCAGAGAGCGCGCGCCGGTGGTTCAGCTCGACGATCTCCGCTGGCAGGACCGGCTCAAGGGCATCTCGCTCACCCTTGGCAGGGGAGAGATCCTCGGCATCGGCGGGCTCGACGGTCAGGGCCAGAAGGAACTGCTGCTGGCCCTCTTCGGCGTCCTGAAAGGGGTGGGCGGCACCGTGACGGTCGGGGAGAATAGCGGCCTTCCCCCCTCCCCCCATGCGGCCAAGACCGGCCGGAACCGGATCGCGCTCATCCCCGAGGACCGCAAGACCGAAGGCCTGATGCTTTCGCTCTCCATCGCCGACAACATCATCGCCGCCGCACTGGACAAGGTTTCCTCCGGGGCCGTCATCGACCGCGCGCGCCTCGATGCGGCGGTGCAAGATGGGATGGACCGGCTGAGGATCAAGGCGGGCTCAACCGAAGACGCGGTTAAAACGCTGTCGGGCGGGAACCAGCAGAAGGTCGTGCTGGCCAAGTGGCTGATGATCGCCCCTGACGTGATCCTGATGAACGACCCGACGCGCGGCATCGACGTGGGCACCAAGCAGGAGATTTTCCGCATGATGAGGGCGCTGGCGGACGAGGGTAAATCGATTCTCTTTTATTCGTCCGACTACGCCGAGCTGATCGGCTGCTCCGACCGTGTGATCGTGCTCTACGACGGCCAAGTGGTGAGCGAATTGACCGGGGATGCGATCACCGAAGAGGCCATCGTCGCGGCCTCGCTCAACATGCAGGGAGAGATGGCATGACTCGCTGGATCGGACAGAACCGGGGTTTCGCGGCCGCGCTGGCGCTCTTCCTGGCGCTCTACCTCTCCTATCACCTAATCCATCCCCGTGGTTTCTCGACCGCCGTTCTGGTCCAGAACTCGAACGAACTGGTGGCGATCGGCTTTGTCGCCATGGCCCAGACGGTGCCGGTGCTGCTTGGCGGGCTCGACCTGTCGGTCGGCGCGATCATGACACTGGCCGCCTGCGTGGCCTCTTGGCTGCTGGACGGGAGCCCGGTGCAGATCGCACTGGGCATGATCGCGACACTCGCGGTCGGTGCGGGTTTCGGCCTGATAAACGGTCTGATCGTGGTCTATGGCCGCCTTCAGCCGATCATCGCGACGCTCGCCACGGGGGCCATCGCCATCGGCCTCGCCCTGCTGATCCGCCCGAACCCCGGCGGCACTGTCGACGGCGACCTGAACTGGGCGCTGACCAATTCAATCTACGATTTCGCGGAAACCTACGGGATCGCAAACGGTGGCGAAGCCGCGTGGCTGCAACCGTTCATTAACATCCCTGTCCCGCTAATCCTCCTTTTCGGCACAGCCTGCCTTGTCTGGTTGCCCTTCAAGCGTACCGTCACGGGCCGCACCATCTATGCTGTCGGGTCCGCAGAGGGCGCGGCCTTCGCCTCGGGCTTGCCGATCGACCGGGCCCGGATCGCGGCCTTCACTCTCGCGGGCTTTTTCGCCGCTTGCGGCGGGCTCTACCTCGCAATCCAGACCTCGACCGGCAATGCCGACGTGGTGCAGGCGGGCGCCTATACGCTCAATTCCATTGCCGCGGTCGTCCTTGGCGGCACCGCACTGCTCGGCGGAACCGGCGGCGTGATCGCCTCGATCCTCGGAGCGATGATTCTGCGGGCAGTGTCCTTCTATTTCCGCATCCTCGACATCGACCCGCTTCTGCAACCGCTGATCGAAGGTATCGTGCTGCTGGCGGCTGTAAGCGCGGTGGCCTTCCGAACCTTCCGCGTGAAGAACCAGCTGGAGCTCTTCCGATGACAGCACTAACCCAGATCCGCCCCGCGGACCGCCCGATCCTGATCGCTTTCAGCTTCACGATACTGATCCTGCTGATCGGCACGGCCTACACCATGTCGACGACCGGCACGGTGCCGCTGTTGCAACCCTCTTACCTGATGCAGCAGTTGCAGATTGGCTCTTTCCTCGGGCTCTGCGCTGCGGGGATGATGCTTGTCATCCTGACAGGCCACATCGACCTCTCCGTCCCTTGGACGCTTACCTCCGCTGCAATGATCGCGACCTCGGTTGGCGGCCCCTGGGCGATCCCGGCCGGGCTCTCGGTGGGGCTTTGTGTCGGGCTGGTCAACGGGTTCGGCGTCTCGGTGCTGCGGGTGCCGGCGATGATCTTCACGCTCGGCCTCGACACGGTCCTCCGCGGACTGATGGTCGCCCGGACCGGCGGCTTCGCACCGCAGGACCAGGCCACTCCGGCGATGCTTTACCTCGCCAAGTCAAAGCTCATGGGCGTGCCGGTTGCGCTGTTCGTATGGATCGCGGTCTCCCTGCTTGTGACCTTCATCCTGACGCGTACGACCTTCGGACGTGCCCTCTATGCCATTGGTACCAATGAACGAGCGGCCTGGCTCTCGGGCATCCGTACGCGGGCCGTCGTAACCGGGGCCTTCGTCGGTTCGGGCCTCTGTGCGGCGTTGGCCGGCGTCCTTCTGGCGGGATATTCAGCCAAGGCGTACCAAGGGATGGGCAACAGCTTCCTCCTGCCCGCCATCGCAGCCGTGGTGCTGGGTGGAACGCATATTCTGGGCGGGCGTGGACGCTATGCAGGTACTTTCCTGGGCGTCGTGCTGATCGTCCTGCTAAATTCCGTGCTGTCGATCATGCAGATGCCCGAGGCATTGCGGCAGATCATTTACGGTACGGTCATCATCGGCATGCTGCTTATTTATGGGCGCGGAATGAGGGTTTCGGAATGACACAGAACAAGACACTGGCGCTGAGCGCGCACGAGATCCTGCCGAAGGAAGACGGGGCGCTGCTCGTTGGCCGAGTCTGGTCGAAGACAGCGAGCGGACCCTGCGTCGTGTTGGTGCGCGAAGGGGAGGTGCTGGACCTCACCCGTGCCGCCCCTACGATGGCGGACCTTCTGGAAATCGATGACCTCGTCGGGGTACTGGAAACCAACGGTCCCTCTCTCGGTCCGCTCGACGGTTTCCTGGATCAAGGCGACGGCAAGGGTAACGCCGGAGACCTGCTGGCCCCCTGCGACCTGCAGGCCGTCAAGGCGGCAGGCGTGACCTTCGCAGGCTCGATGATCGAACGCGTGATTGAGGAGCGCGCCAAGGGTGACCCGGCCCAGGCCCAGGCGATCCGCACGGAGCTGGCCGAAATTCTCGGTGGCAACCTTCGCGGTCTGGTCCCGGGCTCGGACAAGGCGGCCGAGGTGAAGGTCCATCTGCAGAAGGCCGGGCTATGGTCGCAATATCTCGAGGTGGGGATCGGCCCGGATGCCGAGATCTTCACCAAGGCACAGCCGATGTCGGCAGTGGGCTGCGGCGCCGAGATCGGTGTGCATCCCGGTTCGCACTGGAACAACCCGGAACCCGAGGTGGTGCTCGCGATCAACTCGCGCGGTGAAATCCGCGGTGCCACCTTGGGCAATGATGTGAATTTGCGCGATTTCGAAGGCCGCTCCGCTCTGCTGCTTGGCAAGGCCAAGGACAACAACGCCGCCGCCGCCATCGGCCCATTCATCCGGCTTTTCGACGGGCGTTTTACACTGGAAGACCTGAGTACCCTACGGGTCGGCCTGGAGATCACGGGGGACGACGGTTTTACACTTTCCGACCATTCCGACATGGCCCAGATCTCACGCCAACCTGCCGATCTCGCGGCGCAGCTTCTGAACGCGACGCACCAGTACCCGGACGGCGCGATGCTCTATCTCGGTACAATGTTCGCACCCACCAAAGATCGAGACGGGACAGGGATGGGCTTCACCCACAAGATGGGCGACGTGGTTTCTGTCTCGTCGCCCCAGCTCGGCCGCCTTGTCAATCGGGTCCGCCCCTGCGATGCCGTCGCAGCCTGGACCTTCGGCACGCGCGCCCTGATGGGCAACCTAACGGCACGGGGGATCTTGCAATGAGCAAACGCCGTCTGCGGAGCCAGGACTGGTTCGACAATCCTGACCATGCCGATTTGACAGCGCTCTATCTCGAGCGCTTCATGAATTACGGGATGACCCCCGAAGAGCTGGCCGAGGGCCGGCCGATCATCGGCATCGCACAATCGGGTAGCGACCTCTCGCCCTGCAACCGCCACCATATCGACCTGGCCAAGCGGGTGCGCGACGGCATCCGCGATGCCGGCGGCATTCCCATCGAATTCCCCACCCACCCGATCTTCGAGAACTGCCGCCGCCCTACGGCGGCGCTCGACCGCAACCTCGCCTATCTCGGGCTGGTCGAGCTGCTGCATGGCTATCCGATTGATGGGGTTGTACTGACCACCGGCTGCGACAAGACGACCCCCGCCGCGATCATGGCCGCGGCGACCGTCGATATCCCGGCCATCGTCCTGTCCGGCGGCGCGATGCTCGATTCCGTACATGAAGGGCGGCTGGCAGGCTCCGGCACCGTGATCTGGCAATCCCGCCGCCGCTATGCGGCGGGAGAAATCGACCGGTCGGAATTTCTGGAGGCCGCGCTCGACTCCGCGCCCTCAATCGGACATTGCAACACGATGGGCACGGCCTCTACAATGAATGCCCTCGCCGAGGCCATGGGCCTCTCGCTCACCGGCTGCGCGTCCATCCCGGCGGCCTACCGCGAACGCGGGCAGATGGCCTATCGTACCGGGAAGCGTGCGGTCGAGCTGGTGGAAGAGGACTTGCGCCCCTCGCAGATCCTCACCCGGGACGCGATGCTGAACGCCGTGCGGGTGAACGCGGCCATCGGGGGCTCGACCAACGCGCAGCCCCACCTCGCCGCAATCGCCGATGCCGCAGGCGTAGAGTTGAGCCAGGATGACTGGCAGACCTACGGCTACGATATCCCCCTGCTGGCCGACGTGCAGCCCGCCGGGCGCTTCCTGTCGGAACGCTTTCACCGCGCTGGCGGCGTGCCCGCGATCATGTGGGAATTGTCGGAGGCCGGGGTGCTTCAGACCGACTGCATGACCGTCACGGGCCGAAGCATCAGCGAGAACCTGAAGGACCGCGAGGCGAAGGACCGCGAAGTCATCCGCCCCTATGCCACGCCGTTGATGGAACGCGCGGGCTTTCGTGTCCTCACAGGCAACCTTTTCGATTTCGCGATCATGAAGACCTCTGTGATTTCCGAGGACTTCCGGCGCCGTTTCCTTTCGGACCCGGGCAACGAGAACTGCTTCGAAGGCCGCGCGGTAGTATTCGACGGGTCCGAGGACTACCACGTCCGGATCAACGACCCGGCGCTGAACATCGACGAACGCTCGATCCTTGTGATCCGAGGCGCCGGTCCGCTCGGCTGGCCCGGATCTGCGGAGGTGGTGAACATGCAGCCGCCCGACCGGCTGATCCGGGCGGGCATCAGGAGCCTGCCGACAATCGGCGACGGGCGGCAATCGGGCACCGCCGACAGCCCCTCAATCGTGCACGCCTCTCCGGAAAGCGCGGAAGGTGGCGGTCTCGCCTGGCTGCGAAGCGGGGACATGATCCGGATCGACCTGAATACCGGTCGATGCGACATGCTGGTCGACGAGGACGAGATCGCGCAGCGGCGGCGGAAGACGCCGCCAGCCATACCCGCCGCACAGACACCATGGCAGAAGATCTACCGGCGAGAGGCGACGCAGCTGAGTGAAGGAGCCACGTTGCGGTCGGCCAAAGGATTTCACCGCATAGGCATGAAGCCGCCGCGACACAATCATTGAGACGTGGCTCTGTGTCCTGAGCGGAAACTCTCACGCTAGGCAGCTCTCGAAGAGATTTTCCGGTTGGGTTACTTACCGGCAGAAGCGGTGCATCGCCGAGGCGACCGAGACGTGGGTCGCCTCGGCAAGGTTTAGATGGATGATATTGCTGCAAGTGTAATTTCCGATTCGGTCGTGCAACCGGTTACCCACAACTCTGAAATTCTGAAGCTCACGGCGCCTGCGCCGCATGGCGCGGCGCTTGCTGCCTATAAACGTCGCTGCGGGCGGATTTAATTGCACCGAGCACTTGCACCGCTCACAATATACGCCATATACCATCCATACAGATGGAGAATGGATGATGGGCAACGTCCGGCAGCTGCGTGACAAGACAGCGGAAAGCGAAAAGATCACTATAAACCTTGGATATGTGGATCTGGGGCGCATCGATCTTCTTGTGCAGGAAGGCTTCTACTCAAACAGAAGCGACCTTATCCGAACTGCCATCCGCAACCAGCTTGCGAGCCACGACGACCCCGTCACCAAAACCATCGAACGGCACAGTATGGAGCTGGGCCTGCGTGACTATACCCGGGCCGATCTGGAAGCGGTGCGGGACGCAGGCGAGATCCTGCATATCAAGGTTGTCGGGCTCGTCCGTATCGCGTCCGACGTTTCTGCTGAACTTGCCTTAGAGACCATCGGGTCGATCAACGTGCTCGGCGCGCTTCAGGCAAGCAATGACATCAAAAAAGCGCTTTCCGAGCGCATCACATAACCGAACTCATTTGAGGACCAAAGAAATGAACGACTTTACCGCCGGTGCCATGCGCCGGGCGACGGAATCCCTGCGCGTCAAGGGGATGTCCTCGGCCAACGATCTGGTGCAGCGTACGCTTGCCCAACACGGGCTGTCGGGCGTCCCTGCCCAGAAGACCGGAGGGTCAGTCTCTTCCCTGCCCGGCTTGGATAGCCTTATGTCCCAGTTCGGTCGGGGCAATGCGGAGGTAGATATTCCTCAGGGTGCTGAATTCCGGGAGGATGTGTTTTCCGGCAGCACCGGTTCGCGGCAGTACCGGACCTATGTGCCCTCCACTTTGGGAGAGAACCCGCCCGAAGGGATCATCTTGATGTTGCATGGATGCACGCAGACCGCCGAGGATTTTGCGATTGGCACCGGCATGAACGATCTTGCCGAGGCACATCGACTGATCGTGATCTACCCCCAGCAGTCCCGGGGCAGCAATGCGCAATCCTGCTGGAACTGGTTCAGCAAGGGCGATCAGAAACGCGACCGGGGAGAACCTGCGATCCTTGCGGGGATCACACGCGAGGCGGTCGTGAAATTCCGAGTTGATGAGAAGCGCGTTTTTGTCGCCGGATTGTCAGCCGGTGCGGCGATGGCAGTTATTCTGGGCATAACCTATCCGGATGTGTTTGCTGCCGTCGGCGCACATTCCGGCCTGCCCTACGGCGTTGCGAGCGACGTGTCATCCGCCTTTTCCGCAATGGCCGGGAATGCTGCCAACGCGCAGCCTCTACCTTCGCATGGCCCGGGGGTGCGCATGATCGTATTCCACGGCGGCGCGGATTCCACCGTACATCCCGGCAACGGCGATAAAATCATGCGCAACGCGATGGACGAAGGCCCGCGCGAAACGCTGGAGACTGAAGAACAGGGCACCATCGGCGGCAAGAGTTTCACGCGCAGAGTGATTTCGACTCTCGACGGATCGCCCACGTTCGAGCAATGGCGTGTCGATGGATTGGGACATGCGTGGTCAGGCGGGTATTCAGGCGGATCCTATACGGATCCCAAGGCGCCGAATGCCAGCGCCGAGATGGTTCGGTTCTTCCTTGCGGTCGATGGCTCGCAGGTCTGATAGGTGTCTCTTACGCGAGATCAGGGTCAGCTCTGACTTCCCTCGCTTCGGCAAGTCCGCAATAGCCCCCTGCCGCCGGTATCCGGCGGCAGGGATTTGATATCAGGGATCAGCTTTTGACGCTGCCCAGGTTCTGCTTTTCAGCCTCGGATTTTGCAGCATCGGTCACGCGGCTACCGGCTTCCTTGGCTTTTTCCGTAATCGCCTCGGCCGCAGAAGGGGCAGCGGCGTCGGATTTAACCTCGCGCGCGACCTTGAGCGCCTCGTTGGTCGCTGCATCGGCAACCTTGGCAACCTTTTGGCTTTCCTCGTGATATATGCGCTCTGCCTCTTCGAAGATATCATCCCGGGCCTTGCCGAAATAGTGGTCTTCGCTCTGGCTGCGCGGGAGGGCCGCTGCCACCGCCGCCCCTGCTGCAACCGCAAGCGCACCCGCGATCAGCGGATATTCGTCAAAAAGGTCTGCCGTTCTTTCGCGGCTGCGCTGGGTGTAATCCCCCATCCCGTGCCAGGCGTCGAGAGCCCTTTCACGCGCGGCGATGACCCGCTCTCGTGCTTCCTCGCTTAGGGCTTCCGTGCCTTGAGCAAGCCGGGTACGCATGTCGGATATGCCATCGGCTGTGGCACCGGCTGCCCGGTTCGCGCCGTCTGCCACGGATCGCGCTGCACCCGAGACGGCCGAAGCCGCCGCCGACGCGCCTGACGCGGCACCCGAAGCTGCACGCTGTCCACCTTCGCTTACAGCCGAAGCCGCACCGGACATCATGCCCTCTTTGTCATCCGAGGATCCGGCAGACGCGCGCGAGGACGCATCGCCAGAATAGTGCGTGGTTCCTTTTGCAAAGCCGGAGCTACCGTAGTCGCCCGGTTCTGTCGCCGCCCGGGCCCATGACGGCATATCGCCGGTGCCATAGGTACTTTCGGCCATACGGCGGTTATCGCCATAATCGCGCGGCTCACGCCGCGACATGAAGCGCTGTTCGCGCGCCTCTTTTCGCTGGCGTTCGAGATTTCGATCCTGCGGGATCGCATCATCACGCCGGTCATAGGACCCACCGCTCGCGATCGGGGATTTATCACCGAAGACCATCCAGGCGATGCCTATGCCGGTCAGCGCAAGCGCAACGGGATTGCGCTTGACCGCATCCGCGACGGAACGGCTGATCTCTCCGCCGTTTTCACGGAACTGGTCGCTGAACTGCCGGGCGATGGATTCGACCGAAAAACGGCCCTGAAGATCGTTGAGCGTATCGGCGAGGCCGCTGCGCTCACGCTCGATCTCGCGTTCGATTTCTGCGGGGCTTCTGGTATCACTTGTCATTGTAAACCTCCTTTACGGTCTGCGCATCGCGCTTGACGTTTTTTGCAGTCCTTGTGGGTGCCAGGCTGCTCATCTTGAGCTCATTGGTGCCCTTGTTCATGAAGAGGTAGGCCGCGATCCCGAAGGCGAGGCCCACAATCACGGCGGACCAGACACCGGGAATTCCAGCCTCGGTGAGCGCGCCGACCAGCGCTGCGCTGAGCACGTTCAAAGCAGTGATGGCGAGAACGACAGCCGCCGCAAGCATGCCAATGGCGACAGCAGCAGAGTTCATGTTTTCGCTGACTTCCGCGCGGGCCAGATCGACTTCACTGCGAACGAGCGAGCTCACGTGGGACAAAGCATCCCCAAGCAGGGTGCCTGCAGATTTTTGTGGATCGACGCTCATACTTTTTCTCCTTCGGTTGCGGACGGGTAGACCGGCCGGGGGTCGGTATTCTGCGCGGTCGTCATGCCGGCTTCAGGCCGAGGAGGTAGCCGGTTTCCCCGGGTCTGGCCGGTTTGATAGGCCGTGCCGGCAGGCTGCGAGCCATGCTCGCTTGCCTTGGCAAAGCGCGTGGCGACAAACCCAAGCAGGGCCGCGCCGCCAAGAAAGACGAGCGGATTGCGACGTGCGAAACCATTGAGGTCGCCGACCATTTCTCCCAGATCCTTATTGCGGATCGCTTCGGAGGCATCGGCGAGGCCATCAGCAATCTGGCTGAAGGTCCGCTCTTGCGGGGAACCGCTGCGCAGATCGTCTGCGGCAGCACGCAGGGCAGATGCCACATCCTTGACCTCGTCCGCCGCGCCTTCCTTGGCTTGGTTTGCGTAAGTCCCGGCCTCGGCGGTGATCTTTTCCTTGGCCTCCTGCGCCGTGGATTTCAGCGACTGCGCCGTATCGGATGCGACTTTCTCGGCGGTCTGCTTGGTATCCATGGCGCCGGGTTCATTTGTTTTGTCGATGGACATAATTGTTACTCCAAATAGAAAGGTTTATGGTTGGTTCGGGAGACACCGTCATAGCGGTGCGGTTGGTCCCTGTTTTGCGCGAGGCTGAGAACGTCGTGAGACTTACCAGACGAGAGGTCTCACGTCTGGCGCTCTCAATCGGCCATCGCGTCGACATTGCGGGACCGTTCCGCCAGTTCCGACATGTAGGAATCGGATTCGTAGATGTCGTCGAGCGCCTGATCGAGTTTGCTCGCGGCTTCGTTCTCGCCCAGCGCTTCGGCAAAGGCCTTGGTGGTGCCGAAACCCGCGATCCCGTAGTGGCACATGCGCTGGTATTGCGCGATGATCGCCACATCCAATGCTGCGCCCGAAAGGTCGCTGTCGATGGCATGTTTGTGCGCCTCTTTCACGAGGCCTTCCATGCCCTTGCAATGGTCTTTCTTCATCTCGCCGCCTATGTCGCTCAGCAGGCTTTTCAAAGTTTGGGTATGCTCGTCGATCCCGGACTTGGAGGCGCTGAGACGGTCGGACAGGGTGCTGTCCGAAGCTGCGTCGGCAAGCTTGGCGACAGTGTCGGCCATCTGGTTGTTCGCGGACCAGAGATCCTGCAGTTCTTCAATATAGAGATCTTTCAGAGTGGTCATGTCAGTACTCCTTGGTTACGTCATTGAGAGACGGATCTGGTGAAATCGGTGATTTGGGCGGCCAAATCGGCAGGGCGCCCGGCGAGGGCGGTGTCACCGGTGACGCCGCCTCTTTTCTGTTCGGCGCTGGCACAGGGCCGGTTGCCGGGCGCAACATTTCCTGCGTCAGCGTCTCGATATGGGCGGGCAATTCGTCTACGCGCAGCGGTGTCCACCCGGTCCCGTCGAAAGGCCAGGCAGGCAGCGCCGTTTGATTCACCGCAAGCCATTCGGCGGGGGGCAGACCTTCGTCTATGGTATAGGGTCGGCCCGAGGTTCTGTGCTGAAGCGCGTTGGCCATCCCGCCGGGCGCGCGTCCGTCCAGCCTGCAGGATACACGCACAATCACGTCGCTTGCGTGGCGCACTTTCAATCCGGCCGTCTTGGCGCGCCGAACGATATCTCGGTCTTCGCCGGTGCGCATTTCAGCAAACCCGCCGATGCGGCAATAGGCCGATTTCCGAAACGCGAGGCTTGCGCCCGAGGCTTCGCCGTGATGGGGCATTGGGTTGCAGTGATCGGGGGCGTGGCGGTCGACATACCTGAGAACCAGATCTCGGTAGGTGCCTTCCAATGTCCCGTATTCAGCGTTCATCCCTGAAAGAGCGGCCGGATTATCACCGAGAGGTATCGGGAAGCCGCAGACGACATCTGCAGTTTGAAGATGCCGGATGCTTTGTTCCAGCCAGTCTCCGGCGACGATGCTGTCGGCATCGCTCGTCAGGATGTATCGCAACGCGGGCATATGGGAGAGCGCATGGTCGGCACCGATCTTGCGGGCCGAGCCGACGCCGCCGTCGCCCGCCAGTCGGCAGTCAATCACCTTTACCGCAAAACGGGTATCGCCTGCGATCCGCGCGGTATCATCGGTCGAGTTATTGACGACAACGACGAGGCGGACACGGCCAGCCAATTGCGGGCCGAGGGCCGCGATACAATCGCCAATGCGATCCGCCTCGTTCCGCGCGGGGATAATGATCGCCGTGTCGTGCAGCGCAAACGAGGTCATGGCGCGATCTCCGACATGCCAACATCGATCCGGTAATCCGTTGTTTGACACCGATTGGTGAAGCGGAACGCCCCTCGACTGGCCTCGATAAAAATATCGAGCGCCTGCTGTCCGCTGAGCCTGTGGGCTGTATCGCCGAGATACGTGACGCATATGATCTCGGCTCGGGGCCAGTTGTCTGCGATCTGCGCCGCGAGGTCGACGATATCCGGTGCATCGAGGAAGTAGAGAAATTCCGAGAGAATGATGAGGTCAAATGGCCCATGCGGCAGGGCACATGGGTAATAGCCCTTGATGAAGTGAGCGTCCGGATTTTTCTCACGCGCCGCTTGCAAAGCTTTTTCGACGGCATCCATGCCGAGGTAGGCTGTGCAGAGTGGCGCGATGTACCGCGCAAGTTCCCCGTTGCCGCAGCCAATTTCCAGCGCCGCAGCATAGGACGACTGGCGGAGCGCATCGCGTGTCGCCTGAAATTTCTCCTGCTCATAAGCGCTTGTGGCAAAAGCCCAAGGATCGTCGCTAGTGGCGTAGATTTCATTAAGTCGGTTCAGGGAGACGGATGTCATTCTTGCCTCCAGTAAATTTCATCCTCGAGGATGAATTTCTCGACAAACTGGGGGTCCAGCTGAAAGCCGAGCGGATCATCATCCACGCATTGGCCCATCTGACTTGCATGGGAAAACACAGCCGCCCGCTTGGACGCACCGTGAAGACCGGGAGAAAAACGGATGGCGCTGCGCATCTCCACAACTTCATCGAAATGCGGATCGTCCCAGCGCGACCATACTGGATATCTGAATTGCAGGACGTCCGGGCACAGGGTGTCCACGTGCGCGGCGATAGCAGCGGTTGCCTTGTGGTCGGCATGGTGATCCTCGACTGCGGTGGCAAAGAGCGCCCCTGCCCCGGTCTGACGGATGATGGCGCAGATCCGGGCGGCGACGGTCAAATGATCGCAATCGCCGAGCGCCGCATCGGGCAGGCCGAGCCAGGTGAGGTCGGACGGCGATCCACCGAGCGCGACAAGCGCCTCTTCCATTTCGGCACGCCGTCGGTTTGCCAGACGTTCGCGCGTCCAGATCCGCGAGCCCGGGTGAGAGGCGGCGCCGTCTGTCATGCAGATCACATGCGCACCGGCGCCCCTGAAGGCATGGGCCAGCAGTGCCCCGCAGCCGAGGCTTTCATCGTCGGGATGAGGTGCCAGAACAACAATTTGGCCGGTGATATCTGCGATCAACTTACTCACAACATCATCTCCCACATGTCGGCTGAGGAGCGGAGGGAGACATCTGCAAATTGCATCAGCATGGCGTCGCGCGCGGCCTGCCGGAGGTAAACCGACAGGTCCCGCGCCTTGCGGTGGCTTTCCGAGTGCGGTTGGAAATGTCCCAGACCGACGCTTTGCTGGACCCCGGCGATGACTGAAAGGGCGATCTCCTCGGTCTTGATCCTTGCGGCAATTGCTTGCGCGACCTGCTGGGCATGGGACTGGAACGGGCCGGACGCGGCCTTGAGAACAAGGGACGTGCCCGAAAGGGTGCTCATCGCGAGCGCACCCAGTCTGATCTTTTGCGCCTCGGCCCCAAGCCTGTCCAAAGCGCGCAGCTCATCGGCGGCAGTGGCAAGCAACCCGATGGCGCCGCCGATCTGCAATGCTGCGATACGCCAGACACCACCCACGAAATGCGGCTCAACCGTGTAGTCGCCCGCGTTGCCGATCCAGCTGATATCCTCGGTGAGAATTCCGGAGAAATCATAGGTTCCGGAAATCGTCGCCCTCATACCCGGCATTTGCCAAGAGGATGGATCCGCGCGAGAAGCATCGCTTACGGCGATAAAGGCCATACGGGACTCTGACCCGGTGCGAACGGGCACCAACGCATGCGAGACTACGCCCAGGCCCGAGGCGAACTTCTTTCTGCCTGACAGGGTATCCGTTGCGTCATCCACGGCCACAGGATCGGTATCGTCGGCCCCCCAGACGCCGCAAAAACCCCCGGCGGCAACCAGTTGGCAGGCGCGGCGATAGGTTTGGGGCGTGCCGTAGGTGTCGATCAATTGAAGGGCGTTTACGTGCCCCTCCAACAGTCGACCCAACGAAAGGTTCGCCCCGCCGATACGCATGAGCAGCCGCGCAAGTTCTTGCGGGGTCAGACGTTCCACTCCGTTCAGCAAACCGTTCTGATGCAGGAGTGCGACGGAAGCGGCGATGCCGCCGCCGGTTTCGTCCTCTAGGCGGGCATTTTCTTCGATTTGGCTTAGCACCCTGTCCAAAGATTGGAATGCATCGTGCCTCCACGGCGTCGACATTGCAGTCATCGCATCGCCCCTTCCCGCATCGGCACGTCTTGCACCGAAAGCGACGACCAGAGGTAGTTTGTCCAGCACCGCGCAACCGAGTGCATTCGGAAAGCCTCCCTCCCCTCGATTTTGGGGAAGTTCGCCTGCCAGTTCTGGATCCGCGCGATGAGACCTTTGACATCGGTTCCGTCAATGCACTGCCCGGCACCGGCGACCTCGTCATTTGCGCCTAGACCGCGCTGCACCAGAACCGGCGTGCCGACGGCGTTGGCCTCGGCAATGACAAGACCGAAGGTTTCGGCAAAGCTTGTCTGCGGGTAGAACAGGCAGAGGGCGCGACGCATGTGACGCAGCAAGGTATTATGCGGCAGTTTGCCGAGGAAATGCACGTTGTCGGGCACCGCACCGCAGGGCCATTTCAGATAGCCGGGGTCCGCGACCATCAGCGTCAGCTCCGGCAGCTCGCGCCGCACTGCATCGAATATCTGCATGACCTCTGCCAGACCTTTGTGGGGCGAACTGGCAAACAAAAGACGGTTAGGGTCGCGCGGCGTGTTGTCCGGCGTCAGATCGTTCGAGATTGGATTATGGATATGAAGGATACGCGGTGTTGGGCCGCCCGCGAGAAATGCTCGCAAACTTGCGGCGTGACTTGCCGAGACGCAGATGACGTCTATGCCCGCCTTATGCAGGGCCGCGCCCATGCGCCGGTTGTGACGTCCGGGAACAACATGCAGCCAAAGCGCGATTGGCACATCGGGCATGGCCGCGCGCAACTTTACTGCCGCTTTCCACGAATTTATGACGATCACCATGTCAGGTTGCCCGGCTTTGCCCAGCCGGTTCATCGGAAGCATGCTGCCGGCCGTCGCGCGTTCGCATGAATGGCGTTCGGCCTGAAAATGGGTGATATCGAAACTCCCGTTCAGCGCGAGACTCGTCCGCAAGATTGTCGCCTCGGTCCCGCCGAGACCGCCTGCCATGAGATCGGAGGGCGCATAGGAACGCGGACTGGACGGATCCACGATCGCAATCTGGGGTCGGCTGTACGGGGACTGTTTCATTGTGCGGCGGTCTCATGTAGGGGCGCACCCTTGCAGGCGGCGTAGATACGAGAGAGTGTCTGGCGGGTTGCCGTGGTCTGGGGCAGATCGCGCAGCGCGAGGGACTGGGGATTGCTGACAAATGCAATTTCCAGATTCGCGAAATCGATAATCTCGGGGGCGATACGCCCCGAACGTCGCCATTCATCGACCCGCGCCCAGACCATCTGGCGATCAGCCTTGCGACGCGTGCTGACATAGCCCGATGCTTGCGATTGGGTCAGACTGTCGGTGGTCTCGATCTTCACCAGCAAAAGCTCGGGGATTACCCTAATAATTTCACCGTTCAGGATCAGACGGTTACGGAACTCGCGATCCTCCTCGATGCAATCGGCAAAGCCCCCGTTTCGTTGCAGTAATTCCTGCCTGAACAACCCCGAATTGATATGTGTCCATTCGCCGGGCACCTGCGACCCCATCTGCAGGTTCGGAAAGACATCGTCACAGAGCGAGAGGTCTTTGCGGATCGCCACGCGGCGCCCGTCGGGCAGGATCAGCTCGTGATGTACCAAGGCCGCAGCAACGCTAAGATCTTCCCCGGCCTGACGGCCTGCCATCTGCCAGTTCAGGCATTCGTCAGCCTTCATGTTCGGTTCGATGAGGGCGCGCACCTGCATCAAAATTTTGTCCCGGTGCGGAAGGTCATCTGAATCGTGGAAGGTTACGGCTTCTCCGTCCGTCAGCAGCAGCCCGGCGTTCTTGGCCCGGGCCGTCCCGCCGTTGCGTCCAAGACGGATGTAGCTAAAGCGGAGCTGGTCAAAATAACCTTCGCAAGCGGCGAAAGTGTCATCGGTGCTGCCATCGTCGATAACCGTAACGCGGGTATTCCACCAAGATTGCCCTAGCGCGGCATCGATGGCATGGCAGATTAAGTGCGCACGGTTAAACGTCGGGATAATGATATCGACACGGGGGGCGAATGGCGCGGATGTCATGCTGTCGCTCCGTTCACTTCGCAGGTCACAACAGACCGGTAATCACGCAACTGGCGACGGGTCAGCAAGGCGGCGGGTAACGGCAGGATCAGGGCAAGAACCGCGCAGAATACCAAGGGTCCCGCCGACCAGGCTGCGGAGAGCGCGAATGTCGCCGCGAGAGCCAAAAACAGTTGGGCAACTGGTTCATCACACAAAGGCGCAAGCAACTCGGTCGATTTGTTAGTGACATTAAAAGGCGTGCGTTTCGCAAGAACGGCATCCATCGTGGCCACGGCCGATACCGGCGCCAGCGCAAGACGGCAGGAGATCGCGCTGAGAATGACCTGGCGCGAGCGGTTGGCCACGGCACCCCGCCGCATGATGCGAGAACAGATTTCCAGAAGGCTGAGTAGGATGATGGCCGCCGACAGCATCAGGAGGGGTTGAGATACCAGATGCGTAAGCAATCCGATCAACAGGACGGTAGCTGGCAGGAAGGAAAGGTTTGCCCATGCGGTCAGTTGCGAGCAGATCGCGATACGCTGATGGCCGCGCAACGGTCCGCCGGGCAGGCAAAGATCCCGGGCATGGAGCATCAGCGTCGCGATATTGCCGCTCGCCCAGCGGTAGCGTTGATGTTCCAGGTCATTCAGCGACAAGGGCAGCAGGCCCTGCCCCACCACCGTGGCAATGAAACGCCCGATGTATCCGTTGCGGCACAGGCGCAGGCCAAGCTCGGCATCCTCGGTTGTGGTCGATCCCGACCAGCCGCCAGACGCAATCAGCGCTTGCCTTGAGAGAACCGAGAGCGTTCCGGTCAACAGCATAGCTTCCGCGCAGTCTGCGGTGGTGATATTCGTGCGGAAGTATTCCTCGAGCTCTGCGTCGACGCCGACGGCATTCTCGGTCGACATCCGGTAAGCCTGAGGAAACTGTATATAGTCCGCGCCCGAGGACGCGAGAGCCTCCCTCGCAAGGGACAGAAATTCGGGGAAGACACAGTAGTCGGCATCGACCGTGACGATATGCGTGGCATCAACCCTGCTGTGTTCAAGCGCGATGTTAAGGGCACCGGCCTTTGCGCCTGACACATTCTCGCGATGAAGAAAGGTGAACCCGTCGCCAAGCTTGGCGCAAAAGTTTTCGATCGGCTTCCAGAGCGCAGGATTCGAGGTGTTGTTGTCTATTACGATTACTTCGAACCGCTCACGCGGCCAATTCTGCGCGGCGAGCGCTCTCAGGGTCTGGATAACCATGTCCGGCGGCTCGTTGTATGTGGCGACATGGACTGAAAAAAAAGGATCCGCGCATTGGCCGAAGGTCGCGGCCGGGCGCTGACTCTGCCGCCACGCCGATATACGTATCGCTATGAGCGCAACCTGAGCGAGCAACAGAAAAGAACAGGCCGCGATCCCGACGAGAGGAAACCATACGAAAATTGTCGTCAGGGCAACACTTGCAATCAGGCAGCGGAACATTGTTCACCCCCAAGGTGTCAAACCATCGCGGAAATTCCGCGGTGTACCGAAAATATTGGAAACTTAAGGATCTGCTTCTTGATCCACGAATACAGAACAAAGTTGGGAGCTTTATAGTTCCCACAAATTTTGGTATTTATTTTAGTGACTTAAAAGAAAATCGAGCAAGTATAATTCAACTTTGAGAGCGCGGCATTAAACTGGTTATATCGACAGCGCGATTAAAGTTAATCTGGCGGAAACCAGCTTACGTCCATGTCGCAATAACGATCCTGAAAATCGGTCTGATCGATCAGATCGTCCTCTCGTAGCAGCCTGATTTCGTTCCCGTTTCTCTGGATGAGTGACTGGTCTTCCATCTTGAGAAGCGTTTTAGAGATATAGACGTTGGTCAACCCGAGGTAGTCAGCGATCTGGCTTTGGGTCAGCGGGAGACGGAATGTGTCCGTCATATCCTTGTTCGTGATCCGTAAACGCGCGGCGATGTCGAGCAACATGTACCCTACCCGTTCGACTGCGCTCATCCGGCCCATCGCCCGAAGCAGATCGATAAAAATCACATGATCGCGCAACGCCAGCGTCAGCAGCAAAGCGGACAGCTTTGGCGACGTTCGGAGGATGACGTCTAGAGCGGACTTGGGAAACGGGCAAAGCACAACATTCTCTGCCGTGCGCAGCGTCGTTGTAAGATGCTTGAGAGCGACGTCTGGAAATCCGATAACATCGCCGGGTTGATGCAGCTTGATGATCTGGCGTCTACCGTCAGGAAGATCCGTGTAACTGAACAGCCAACCGGTCTTGACCACGAACAGTTCCTTGTTCCGGTCGCCGCCTCGATAGACATCCGTACCGTTCTCGTACGACCGCTCGGATTTTTCTATTTCGGCGAGCAGTTCCTTGTCGTGTTCATGAATGTCTACGTAATGGCTGAGCTTTTTTACCAGGCAACTTGCTTCTTTGACCATGACTTCCCTCTTGCCCCGCAACACACTTGAACAGTGCGCTCATACGCAGGCATGAGACTATTGTAGCCGTCGCTGCCCCAAAACCAAGTCGGGCTGCCAAAGGGCGTTGTGCCGAGCGCTGAAATCAGAAGATCAAGAGCGTGAGAGAAAGCGCTGTAGCGGAAATGAATATCCACGCCGCCGCACCAAGCATCAAGGGACGCATCCCCTTGGCGCGGAGCTTGCGTATGTCAGTCTCGAGCCCCATCGCGGCCAGTGCCACGGTCAGCAAGAAGCCGGTCAGCGTGATCAACCAGTCATGAAGTGTGCCTGGCAGGGTGACGACGGAATTCAGCAGGACCATCGCGAGGAATCCGAACACGAACCACGGTGTCGGCGCTCGTCCGGTGCTGCCCTCGCCGTCCCGTGAGATGAATAGACCGATGGCAAGGATCAGCGGTGCGAGCAGGATAACGCGGCTCAGCTTGGCGACGGTGCCGGTCTGACCGGCGATTTCCCCGCCCTGAAAGGCGGCGGCGACGGCCTGCGCGACTTCGTGGATCGCAGCACCGGACCAGAGCCCGTAGCTTTCGCTGGAGAGGTGCAGCCCATTGCCGACAACCGGGAACAGCAGCATCGAGAGCGAGCCGAACACGGTGACGCAGGCAATGGCATAGGCGACGTCTTCGTCAGAGCCGCGGGTAACGGTATTAGTGGCGATCACGGCGGACGCGCCACAGACCGAAGTACCGGCGGCGATCAGTTCGGTCAGTTTGCGTTCGACGCCAAGAACGCGCCCCATCGCCTTGGTGAATAGAAACGTCCCGAGTAGTGTAGTCGCCACGATGGCGAAACCGCGCAGGCCGACCTCGCCCAACTGGGCCAGCGTAAGCTGAAGTCCCAGCAGGATGATTGCGCCGCGCAACAGTTTTTTCAGCGAAAAGGTGATGCCCGGTGCAACCGCAGGAATGGCGCCGAGCGTATTCCGCCACAGCATGCCCAGCACCATCGCCACGACGAGCGGGCTGAGACCCGGAATGTTCGAAAACCTCTGAACACCCGTTGCAATCGCCGCGATCACCACGGCAAGCGCCAGTCCCGGCGCGATGGCACCCGCAGCTTTCACAATCGCTTCTACGCGGTTCGGTTCATCGCCGGTCAGCCGGTCGAGGGTCTGGGTATTCATCTGCGTCTCCGTCTATTCGGAGCGGAATATCCACTTGACGCATCAATCAATCCAGCGAGTTATAATTGTAAAAACGTTCGATTTTACTTATTGATCAACTATGACCCTTGAACAGCTTCGCATCTTTCTGGCCGTGGCGGACCGTCTGCATGTGACCCGTGCGGCGGAGGCATTGAACCTTACGCAATCAGCAGTCAGCGCTTCGATCTCGGCACTGGAGAATCGGCACGATATCAAGCTCTTTGACCGCGTGGGGCGGCGCATCATCCTGACTGAGGCAGGTGATGCGCTGGTGCCCGAGGCACGCAGATTGCTGGCCCGCGCCGAGGCTGTCGAGATGGTTTTGGAGGATTTCGCCCAGAACACACGCGGCCGGTTGCGTCTATACGCGAGCCAGACGGTGGCCAATTACTGGCTGCCGCAACGTATGGTGACCCTGCACCGTCAGCATCCTGGGATTGAACTGGACTTGCGGGTGGGCAACACGGCGCAGGTCGCGCAATCGGTCGAGGATGGCGATGCCGATCTTGGGCTAATCGAAGGCGAGGTCACACAAGGGGAGTTGCACCGTCAGGTGGTGGCGCGGGATTCACTTGTGCTTGTCATGGCGCGCAGCCACCCATGGTCCGCGCTCCGCGAAATACCGGTGACGGATTACGCAACGCAATCATGGGTACTGCGGGAATCTGGATCTGGGACACGCTCGGAATTCGAAAAGGTGCTGGTCAAGGCGGGCCTGACCATCGCCGACTTGAAGATCTCTCTCGAACTGCCGTCGAACGAGGCGGTGCTCGCCGCTGTTGCGGCGGGGGAGTCGCTCAGCGTGATGTCGCGCCGGGCCGCCATAGCCTCGGGCAAGGCGACGCATATGGTTGATGTGCCGGGCGGCGAGAGACCATTTGCGGTGCTGACCCATCCTAAACGCTACCGGACGCGGGCCGTGAGTGCGATGATCGAGATATTGTCCGCACCTTAGCGCTGCGATGAATAGTTCGCCATGCTAAGAAATTGATATGCGCGCTGGAAAGTGTCGGGCAAAGACCGTCCATAAAAAGGGCGTTCCTGGTCGGGAAACTCTCAGAAATCAACTTTCTCTTGCTTAGCGGTTCACATTCCCCCCTGCGGCTGTAGGTTTATCTGCGCAATAGAATTCAAGGAATACAGATGACCCCAGTCACCAATGCCGACGAAATTTCCGAGATCGCTTTTGGGTTCATGGGATCAAAGGCTCTCTTTGCCGCGCTCGAGGTTGGCGTGTTCACGGCGTTAGAAAAATCGGGGGCTGCTGCGGCTGCGGAATTGTCAAAAGATCTCGACGTGCACATCGACCGGATGACGACGCTGCTTACCTCGCTGGTCGGGATCGGACTCATCACGGTTGACGAGGGCAAGTTTTCCAATGCCCCCGCAAGTTCGGCCTTTCTGGTGAAGGGCGCCAAGTATGACTTTGGCGACTACCTGCGCCTGCAGGTAGGACGTCAGATGTATGGCCTGCTCGATCAGATCGAAGGCGTGATTTCCGGCGACATGGATGAGGGCGACACCACGTCCTATGCGCAGTGGTTCTCCGACCCCGAAGAGGCTCGGCTTTATTCCGAAAGCCAACATGCAGGCTCGATGGGCCCGGCGCGGCAGATGGCCAAGGCGCTTGATCTCTCCGACGCCAAGTCGATGCTGGACGTGGGCGGCGGCACCGGAGCCTATTCGATCACATTCTGCAAAAACGCGCCGCATCTATCGTCGACTGTGCTCGATTTCCCGAACGTGGCCAAGCTTGGTCGTGATTTCGTGGAAAAGGCAGGGCTGTCCGACCAGGTTTCCTATGTCCAAGGCAATGCGCTTGAGGCCGAATGGCCAAAGGGGCAGGACATCGTACTGATGTCCTATCTGTTTTCCGGCGTGCCCGGCGATACGCACAAGCGCTTGATCAAACAGGCTTTTGACGTGCTGAACCCCGGCGGCACGCTGCTGATCCATGATTTTGTGGTGAACGAGGACCGCACCGGTCCCAAGCTGGCCGCGCTCTGGCAGTTGCAGCACACGGCGTTTACTCCCGAAGCACGCTCGCTTGACGATGGCTGGCTGAGCGAGGCGCTGAGCGAGGCCGGCTTCGAGGATGTCTCGGTCGGCACGATGATCCCTGAGATGACGATGCTGGCGACCGGGCACAAACCCTGATCGCCAAGATATCGGCCCGCCTTCCGGCAGGCCATTTCTTTATTCGGATTCGGCCAACAGGCTGGCATTTCCCCCTGCCGCTGTCGTGTCGACGCAGAGGTGGCGTTCGACCACGTAACGCTCCGGGCAAATGATCTGCGTTTCCAGCGGTATGATTGCCCCCGGTCGCTCGGCGAGCGCGATGCGCAAGCCCCGCGTCCAGTCCGAAGCACCGGCAGCGGCCACCGCCGCGATCTCCTTGAGTTCAGCCAGATCCCCTGCCCCGACTGTGCCGTCGAATGCGACAATCGGCACGCCCGCGTCCTTGAGCGCACGCGTCGCCTCGAGCGCGCCCCGCGCGGCCACGATGACGCCACAGCCTGCGCCCAGCGCCTGCACGGCCTGCGCCACGGCGATTTCTGCAGTTGGGCCAAGGCAAAGCACCGTGCCCTTGGCATACATGCGCAGCCGGTTGGTTTCGCCCGTCGGCCCGGGCAGTGTCTGCGGCGTCGTGTCGAAGGCCGCCGTTTCCGAGAGCGCCTTGCGGATGATACCGCTGCGACCGCTTAGCGCGTGGCGCAGAACCGAGACCCGGTCGGGACGGGCCGCCCAGTTGCGCGCGTCGAGCCCGTTGATCGCCTTTTGCACATCAGAAGTTTTGACAGGATCGGTATCGGGCGCGGCCAGTTCCTCGACCTTTGCCGTCCGGCGAAAGCGGGTAAGGTAAAGCGGACCGCCCGCTTTGGGGCCGGTGCCCGAAAGGCCCTCGCCGCCAAAGGGTTGCGAGCCGACAATCGCACCGATCTGGTTGCGGTTGACGTAGATGTTGCCGACGTTGAGGCGGTCTGTGATATGCTGCACCCGGTCGTCAATCCGCGTGTGCAGCCCGAAGGTCAGACCGTAACCACGCCCGTTGATCGCCGCGACGACATCGTCGATTTCACGCGATTTGAAGCTGGCGACATGCAGAACCGGTCCAAAAATCTCGCGTTCCAGATCGTCGATTCCGGAGACATCAACAACCGCGGGCGTCACGTAATTCCCCTTGGAAGGAATTTGTATTTTCTTCAGCACCTTGCCGGATTGCTCCTGTGCGGCGAGATAGTCCGAGATATCCGCCTGCGCCTCGCCATCGATGACCGGAGAGACATCGATATCGGTGCGCCAGGGATCGCCAATATGCAGTGCGTCCATCGCGCCGTAAAGCATGTGCAGCAGCCTTTCGCGTGCGTCCTCCTGCACGTAGAGCATACGCAGGGCGGAGCAGCGCTGACCCGCGGACTGGAAGGAAGAGATCAGGATGTCGCGCACCGCCTGTTCAGTCAGCGCGGTGGAATCCACGATCATCGCGTTAAGACCGCCGGTTTCCGCGATCAGCACCGCATTGGGACCGGCGTTTTCCGCCAGAACCTTGTGGATGATCTGCGCCACCTCGGTCGAGCCGGTAAAGCAGACACCGGCGATGTCGGGATCGCTCGTCAGCGGCGCGCCGACCGTCGGGCCATCCCCCGGCAACAGCTGAAGCGCCGCATCCGGGAGCCCTGCCTCGCGCATCATCTGGACGGCGCGGGTGGCAATGATCGGTGTCTGCTCGGCGGGTTTGGCCAGCACCGCATTGCCTGCCGCAAGCGCCGCCGCGATCTGCCCGGTAAAGATCGCTAGCGGGAAGTTCCAAGGGCTGATGCAGACGAAGACACCGCAGGCCTCGCCCGGTTCTTCCTGTTCCAGACGCTCGGCCTCATTCGCGTAATAGCGCAGGAAATCAACTGCTTCTCGGACTTCAGCGATACCATCGAGCAAGGTTTTGCCGGCTTCCCGGGTGGCGATTGCGCAAAGCTCGGCGATATTGTCCTCGTAGAGATCGGCGACCTTGCGTAGGATGTTTGCCCGCTCTTTCGCCGGACGCGCGGACCAGTCGCGATACCCGTCATGGGCCGATTTCAAGGCAGCACTGACTTCCTGAGCCGTAGCCTCCTGCACCTTACCAACCACACGGGCCGGATCGGCGGGAGAGACCGCGTCGCGAGGCGTACCTTGCGGCGTGGAGCTTCCTGCGAGCATCGGCGCCGCGTCCCATGTGGCGTCGGCCCATTTTTCCCGCTCTGCCAGAAGCGGCAGGATCGAGGCCGGTTCGTTGACCCGGTAGCCCCGCGAATTGGCGCGTTCCGGTGCAAAGAGGTCCCCCGGCAAGCGGATGTTCGGATTGGCGATCTTGCCGCCCAGCGCGAGAACCTCGCTGACCGGGTCCTGCGCGATTTCGCTGGCCGGAATGGTCGTATCGACGATCTGATTCACGAAGGAGGAGTTCGCGCCGTTTTCAAGCAGCCGCCGGACGAGATAGGCCAGCAGGTCGCGATGCGCCCCGACCGGCGCGTAGATCCGGCAGCGGGTGCCTTCGGATTCCTTGACGATGCCATGGAGGGATTCTCCCATGCCGTGAAGCCTTTGGAATTCAAAGCTTTGCTTGTCATTACCCGCCATGGCCACGACCGCAGCGCAGGTATGGGCGTTATGCGTCGCGAACTGCGGGTAGATGCGGTCGCGCTTGTCCATCAAAAGCTGGGCGCAGGCCATGTAGCTCACATCCGTGTTGACCTTGCGGGTATAGACAGGGAAGCCATTCACGCCGAGTTCCTGCGCCAGCTTGATTTCCGTGTCCCAATAGGCGCCCTTGACCAGACGGACCATGATCTTGCGATCCAGCCGTTCCGCGAGCGCATAAAGTGTTTCGATCACCGGCGCGGCGCGGCGGCCATAGGCCTGCACCACGACGCCGAACCCGTCCCAACCCGCAAGTTCCGGGTCATCCATCAGCGCCTCTATCACGTCCAACGAGAGATCTAGACGGTCCTGTTCCTCAGCGTCGATGTTGAAACCTATATTGGCGCGGGCGGCTTGCCGGACGAGGTCGCGGGCGCGCGGCACCAGTTCCTCTATTACCTGCGTTTTGTGGGTGGTTTCATAGCGCGGATGCAGCGCCGAGAGCTTCACCGAAATACCGGGGCTGGAGCGTACATCCCCGGTCGCCTGCTTGGCGATGGCCGCGATGGCCTTGGCATAGGCGGCATGATAGCGCTGTGCATCCTCGTCGGTGCGGGCGGCTTCGCCGAGCATGTCATAGGAATATGTATAGCCCTGCTTTTCCAGTTCGCGCGCGTTCTTCATGCCGGATTCGATGGTTTCGCCCAGCACGAACTGACGCCCGAGAATCTTCATCGACTGGCTGACCGCGGTACGCACCACCGGTTCGCCCATTCGCTTGACCAAACCGCGCAGGGCACGGGTCGGTCCCTTTGGGTCGTCCTCGAGCACCTTGCCGGTCAGCATCAGTGCCCATGTCGAGGCATTGACCAGCGATGACGACGAATGGCCAAGATGCGCCCCCCAGTTCGACGGTTCGATCTTGTCGTTGATTAGCTCGTCGATCGTATAGGCATCGGGCACCCGCAAGAGCGCTTCGGCCAGACACATGAGACCCACACCCTCTTCGGTCGAAAGACCGTATTCGGCGAGAAATGCTTCCATCATCGTGGGCGAGGTTTCGCGCCGCACCCGTTCGACATATTGCGCGCCTGCTTCGGCGATAGACTTGCGTTCCGCCTCAGAGAGGCGAATGCGCTGCAGCAGCCCCTCGATCGCGTCCGCTTCGCTGATCTTGTATTGTGCGCGGACGTTCTGGCGCGCGGCGTCGGCGCTGTTGGCAAGTTCGGCTTCAAATTTCGTCATATCTGTTCTCCTTCGGTCACGCGGGCGGCGCTTTGGCAGGGCCAAGCCCACGTTCGACGGGGATCGGATCGATGTCCCACCCCTCAACAATGCGATTTTCGGCCTGCTTCAGAAAGAGGCCTGTTGACTATTGTCAGATCAGAAGGACCGTCGGCGGCCTGTGACGCTTGAGACCGGGCAAAAACAGGGCGCCGGAGGGCGGCAGGAAAGCGCCCTGCGTCAGCAGAACCGCGCCCACCTCGCGAACGGTATTGCCGTCTGATGCCGGAAGGAACATCTGCATGCCCATCGTGAATCCGAATGCCTCAAGCCTGATGCGCATTAGACATGAGACAGGCGTTACTGCAAGTAAAGCTTTCGACGCGCGTGCTGGCACCTCCCGACAGAGGGGTCGTTTCCGCGTGCAACCAGCTGAGAATATTCAGAATTTGCATTTTAGCCGGTCTCGGGTAAGCTGCAGGCCGTATATTGGGCTCAAGCGTACAGGTTTGTCAGGAATTAAGTGATGACCAGAGTTGGCGGTATCGGTCTGGCGTTCTTGTTGCTGTCCATCGGCAGCGTGGCGCCGGCACAGGACTTGTTCGAGGGCGACACGCTGACCGGCGAAAGCGAGGACGCGGGAGAGCTGCTACCGCGCCCCCTACCGGAATTCGACGATCTCTTTACCGATGAGACAGAGTCCGGCTCCGACCCGCTGTTTCCTGTTCCCGAACCGGAAAGCGACGCTGTGGAGCTCCCATCGTTCCCCGGCAACAGCTTTTCCAACGGGCGGACCATTGTGACGGTCGCGCCGTCGCACCCGCCGATGATCATCGATCCGAAGCCCGCGCGCCCGCCGATCACCAATGCGCCGATGGTGCCGGGAAACCAGCTCTCCGAACGCCATATCGGCCCGAGGCTTTATGATTTCGAATTCCGGGATTACGGCATTCCAGTCATCCCTTACCTGTATCCGGGGCCGATGTTCGGGCCCACACCGCTGCGCGTTCCCGGTGCGGAGCTGATTGCGACGAACGATCTTTACGGCGCGCTGGGAGGCGGTCGTCCCGTTCTGCTGATCGACGTGCTGGGGGGCGAGCGTATCATTCCGGGTGCGCGGCGCGCACCGGGGCTGTCGGCCTCTGGCGATTTCGACGACCGGGTGCAGCGTCGGGCGCGACGCTGGCTGGACAGGGCGACCGGCGGGCATCGCGATCTGCCCATCGTCGTCTATTGCACCGATCCGGAATGCTGGCATGGCTATAACGCGGCGCTGCGCGTGGCTGCCGCAGGGTATCGCAATGTTCACTGGTATCGCGGCGGCTTGCGGGCGTGGGAAATGGCAGGGTTCAACACGGTGCGCGCCGATTATCGCGCACGCCAGAACTAGTAACCTAGCCGCCGGTCATGTCGCGCATGTAAAGCACGTCCCCGTGGCGAGGGACCTGAAAATACCTGTGGGAGGCCAGCCGGAAACCGTTCGCCACCATATGCGCGTCGATGTCTTCGAACTTTGCGCCGCCGTCGTAGATCGGCACGCGCGAAACCTCGCATTTGCACATGTCGAAAGCCTGCAGCCCGGCGCCAAGCCCCTGTAGCACCTCGAATTCGTGCCCCTGCACATCGACGACAAGCATGGTTTCTTTGAAGCCCGCAAGAACGATGCCATGCGCCTTGAGGATCTGGGGCAGCGATTGGGCGGCGATTTCGAGGACTTCGCCGCTTTCACCGGCCTCGGGAAAGCGCTGCGACAGAAGGTCGGTCGCCCGGTGAACCGAGGAAGAAGCGCCGTCGCCCTTGAAGCGGTGAAACTGCATGGGATTGCCCGGTTTCGCCGACACCAGCGCGCATTCGGTCAGATGCTGGGTCGTTCCGTCGCGCTTGGCCAATTCGGTGACGAGCCGCTTGTAGGTCTCGGGGTCCGCCTCGACCCAGAGTACGGTCCTGGCGCCGCAGCTTTCGTAAAAGCCTGCGTCTTCGCCCCAGTGCGCGCCCACGTGAACGATAAGATCGACCGGGGCGTTTCGCTGCATCAAAAGCTCGTATTTCGACGCCCGTAAGTATTTACGCCAAGCATCCGGAACCGCACGCTTCGCGGCGCGCTCGATCTTTTTGAGCCCCTGCATCCGTATCTCCAACTTCCTCGCAACTTTCTTACCAGCCTGCTTGCACAGGGAAAAGCCATGCCATAAGCCTTCGGCAGACCGGAGGCTGTCATGACTTTTTCGCAACTCGAAGAGCTGAAATCGCTGGCAAATCCGGACAAGGCGGCCGGTATGGCGTCGTATCACAAGGCGCGACGGACTTACCTTGGCATTTCCGTTCCCCAGATTACCGATCTGTCGAAGAAATGGCGTGCCGAGCTGGATGTCGAGGCGCGCGTCGCGCTCGCCGATGCTCTCTGGCAAAGCGATATTCACGAAGCCCGCATCGCTGCGGCCAAGCTGCTGACACAGGCCCGGCTGCGCCCGGATGAAGGCGCATGGGCGCTGATATGTTCCTGGGTGCCGGATTTCGATGCTTGGGCGATCGCCGATCACGCCTGCGATGCCGGACAGCGGCGTCTGCTGGTCGATCCATCGCGGATCGACACCGTCGAGGCATGGACGACCTCGGAAGCCATGTGGACCCGCCGCGCGTCGCTTGTCATCACCCTGCCCTGGACCAAGCAGAACAACCCCAAACCACAGGAACTAGAGGTGCGTGACCGGGTGCTGGGCTGGGCGGCTGCATATGTGGATGACCAGCAATGGTTCATCCAGAAAGCAATCGCATGGTGGCTGCGCGAGTTGTCCAAACACGACACGCCAAGGGTCATGGCCTTTCTCGACGCCCATGGTGACCGGTTAAAGCCCTTTGCCCGCAAGGAAGCCGGCAAATACTTGGCAAAACAGTAACCTTTCGGCAGACCATCAGAACCTGCCGACCAAGACGGCACTTGCCCGGACCCTTTACGGCGACTACCTATTGAAACATGAACGCTCCCTTGATTGATCCATTCGCCCGCGCGATCACCTATCTGCGCGTTTCGGTCACCGACCGATGTGATTTTCGCTGCGTCTATTGCATGTCCGAGAACATGACCTTTCTGCCCAAGAAAGAATTGCTGACGCTCGAAGAGCTGGACCGGATGTGTTCGACCTTTATCGGGCTTGGTGTCGAAAAGCTGCGGATCACGGGCGGCGAGCCTCTCGTGCGGCGCGGCATCATGACGTTTTTTAATTCCATGACGCGGCACCTCGAAAGCGGCGCGCTGAAAGAACTGACGCTGACCACCAATGGCTCGCAGCTGGAACGATTTGCAGATGATTTATACGCCGCCGGTGTGCGCAGGGTGAATATCTCGCTCGACACGCTGGATGAGGACAAGTTCGCCGCGATCACCCGCTGGGGCCGCCTGCCCCAGGTCATGCGCGGGATCGACGCGGCGCAACGCGCCGGACTGCGGGTCAAGATCAATGCAGTGGCGCTCAAGGGATTCAACGAGCCGGAGCTGCCACAGATCACCGAATGGTGCGCCGAGCGCGATATGGATCTGACATGGATCGAGGTCATGCCGATGGGCGATATCGGCAACGAGGATCGGCTGGACCAGTACTGGTCGCTCAAGGACGTCCGCGCGACCTATGCCGAGAATTACACCGTGACAGATCTCGCCGAACGTTCCGGTGGTCCGGCGCGCTACGTTCGGCTTGAGGAAACCGGGCAGAAAATCGGCTTCATTACCCCGCTCAGCCATAATTTCTGCGAAAGCTGCAACCGGGTGCGCCTGACCTGCACCGGCGAATTGTTCATGTGCCTCGGCCAGGAAGACAATGCCGATCTGCGCGCGCCGCTCAGGGCGCATCCTGACGACGATTCCGCGCTTGAACAGGCGATCCGGACGGCGATTTCGCACAAGCCCAAGGGCCATGATTTCGACTATTCCCGTCAACGGCTCGACGGTCAGATGTCTCGCCACATGAGCCACACGGGCGGCTGATGACCGCGCCTGCCGCATCGACGGCACTGTTCCGCATCTACCGTGGACTGACCCGCGCGGGACTGCCGCTTGCCTTTCGCAACGTGGCACGCAAACTGCGCGGCTTCGGCGTCGACGAAGACCGCATTGCCGAGCGGCTGGGCAAATCAACTGAGCAGCGACCGGAAGGTCCGCTGGTCTGGATCCATGCGGCCAGCGTCGGCGAAAGCCTCGCCGTCCTGACCCTGATCACACGACTTGCCGATCGCCTGCCCGCGCATCATTTCCTGATCACCTCGGGCACCGCTACTTCTGCCGAGTTGATATCCAAGCGGTTACCCCCACGCACGCGACACCAGTTCGCCCCGCTGGATTCCGAAGACCCGATCCGCCGGTTTCTCGGCCACTGGCGCCCCGACGCCGCGATCTTCGTCGAAAGTGAAATCTGGCCGCTGATGCTGGTGCGCACCCGCCAAAGCGGCGCCCGGCTTGCGCTCATCAACGCGCGGCTTTCCGAGAAATCCGTGCAGGGCTGGCAGAAGTTCCCCAAGACGGCAGCCTATGTGCTGCAACAGTTCGACCTGTTCCTGACGCAGAACCCGGAGAATTCAGCAAACCTGCGCGCGATGGGGGCCGCACCTGACCGAATCGAAACCGGGTTCAACCTCAAATCGACCTCGGCCCCGCTGCCGGTCGACGATGAGACGGTTTCCACCTTCCGCGAGGCTTTGGGTCAAAGGCCCGCATGGATCGCGAGTTCCACCCACCCCGGTGAAGAAGAAATCGTGCTGGCCGCACATCGCAAGCTACTGGAGCGGCACCCGGATCTCTGCCTGATCCTGATCCCCCGCCATCCCGAGCGCCGGGCAGAGGTCGGCCGGCTGATCGCCAACGCCGGAATGTCATGCGCCGGCCGGTCGCGCGGAGAATGGCCGCAACCGGACCAAGAGGTATATCTTGCCGACAGCCTCGGCGAGATGGGCACATGGTATGCAACAGCCCCGATTGTCTTCCTCGGCGGTTCTCTCTTGCCCATCGGCGGCCATAACCCCTACGAACCTGCCGATGCAGGCGCTGCCATTCTGACCGGTCCGCATATCGCGAATTTCGCTGAATCCTACGCACCGCTTTTCTCGCTCGGCGCTGCGCGACAGGTCGCCGATGCGGATGAACTCTCTCACGCCGTGGACCGCCTGCTCAGCAACGCCGGAGATCTGGACAAGACGCGAAAAGCCGCCGCCGGTTTCGCCAAGGGCCGGCAGTCGCGTCTCGACGAGGTTGCCGACACGGTTTGCACTGCTCTGAACTTGGCGCCCTGAGATGCCCGAACTCTTCGTCACCAATTTCAATCGTAACTATACCGGCGTCTCGGCCACGGCGGCAAATGTGATCCGCCAGCAGATGAAGAATCGCGATCTCGCGCTCGTCGGCTATCCGCTGCCCGGCTGCCCGGCGCCCATCTCGCTGACCGAGGCCCGTAAACTGTCGAGAAACACCGGCGACAAGCCCTTTGCGATCTGGCATGTCCGGCGCAATCCCGAGATGCGCGCCGGGATCTGGGCGCGAGACGTGCTGCGCCTGCCGATCCGGCTGGTTTTCACCTCCGCTGCCCAGCGTCGCCACTCCGCCTATCCGCGCTGGCTGATCTCCCGCATGGATTCGGTGATCGCGACAACCCCGAAAGCGGCTGAATTTGTGCCACATGTGCGCGCCACCGTCCCGCATGGCGTCGATACGGAACTGTTCCACCCGGCTGAAGATCGGGCAGCCGACTGGCGAAAAACCGGTTTTGCCGGGAAGGCGGGCATTGCTACTATCGGTCGTATCCGGCCCGAAAAAGGCACTGACCGTTTTGTAGACGCAATGCTTCGCCTGCTGCCCGGTCAGCCAGACCTCACCGCCCTCGTCTTGGGGCGGGCTACGCGCGAACATCAGACCTTTTTCGACAGGCTCAAGGACAAGGTCAACGCCGCCGGGCTCTCCGACCGCCTGTTATTCCCCGGCGAAATCGCGCCCGAAAACCTCCCCGCCCTGCTGCGCTCGCTCTCTCTTGTCATGCAACTACCGCGCTACGAAGGCTACGGAATGGCGCCCCTGGAAGGCATGGCAAGCGGCGTGCCCTTCATCGCATCCGACACCGGCTTCTACCGACAGTTCGCTACAGATGAGACCACCGGCATCGTCCTGCCCGACGAGGACTCAGAAAGCGCGGCGCAAACCGCAACCACCCTCCTCAACAACGCCAGCCAGTTGGAAAGCATGGGCCGGATCGCACGACGAATCGCTGTGGAAAAATACAGCGCGCGAGCGGAGGCCGAGGGCATCGAAGCCGTCTACAATACCGTCTGGC
The DNA here is from genome assembly GCF_019966545.1 of Heliomarina baculiformis. Classification (GTDB taxonomy): domain Bacteria; phylum Pseudomonadota; class Alphaproteobacteria; order Rhodobacterales; family Rhodobacteraceae; genus Heliomarina; species Heliomarina baculiformis. The sequence goes on from NZ_JAIMIC010000001.1 coordinate 429,356, forward strand.
AACAAGCCTGACCCCCAGGGCGACACGCCCGCTCGCACCTGCTTTTCCTCTTGCCCAAAATACACCCGCCGGAGGCATCGCGCGCCAGCGCAATCCCCCCGACAGAATGATCAGGCAGCCGGCATGCGGTTTTCGACGATCTCCGCCCACCAGGAACACCCGGCCGGAATCGCTTCGTCGTTAAAATTATACTCCGGGTGGTGCACCGAAGCGGAATCGCCGTTGCCCACAAGGATATAGGCGCCGGGGCGTTCCTCGAGCATAAAGGCGAAATCCTCGCCCCCCATCACAAGCGCAGCATCGTCACAATTGCCCGAAACTTTCCGCGCCACATCGGCGGCGAATTCGGTCTGTTCCTCGGAATTGACCATCACCGGATAGCCACGGATGTAACGTACGTTGACCGTTCCGCCAAAGGTCGTCGCGATCCCTTCACAAATCTCCTTGATCCGGGTTTCGGCAATCTCGCGCATCTCCTTGCTCATGGTGCGCACGGTCCCTTTCAACTGCACCCGCTGCGGGATCACGTTGAATGCCTTGGATGAGGTCTCGAAAGACGTCACCGACACGACGACCTGATCCACCGGATCGGCATTGCGGCTGGCGATGGTCTGAAGCGCCAGAACCGCCTGCGCCGACATCACCGTTGTATCGACGGTCTCATGCGGCTTGGCCGCGTGACCACCGCGGCCCTCGAATTGGATGTCGAACTGATCGGTCGCCGCAAAGAATGCACCCGGGCGGATCGCAAAGCTGCCGACCGGCATCCCGGGCCAGTTATGCATACCATAGACTTCCTGAATGCCCCAGCGTTCCATCAAGCCGTCGTCGCACATTTCCTTGCCGCCGCCGCCGCCTTCTTCGGCGGGCTGAAAAATCACCACGACGGTGCCGTCGAAATTTCGCGTTTCGCTCAGGTATTTCGCCGCGCCCAACAGCATCGCTGTATGCCCGTCATGGCCGCAGGCATGCATGGCATTGGGCGTTTTCGAGGCATATTCAACGCCAGTCTGCTCATTGATCGGCAAGGCATCCATATCCGCGCGCAGACCGATCACCTTGCCTGACCCGTTGCTCTTGCCCTTGATGACACCGACAACGCCGGTGCGACCGATGCCGGTCACGACCTCGTCGCAGCCAAAAGCCTCGAGCCGCTCGGCAACCAGCGCGCTGGTGCGGTGGGTCTCGAACAGAATCTCGGGGTTTTCGTGCAGATCTCGTCGCCACGTTGTGATTTCATCCTGCAACTCGGCAAAACGGTTTTTGACTGGCATTTTCAGCTCCTGGACTTTCGGGTGTTTCAGACGACAGGCAGGCGTTTTTCGACCAGTTCGGCGAACCAGCTGCACCCTGCGAGAATCGTCTCGTCGTTAAAATTGTATTCCGGATGGTGCAGTCCTGCACTATCTCCATTTCCCACGAAAATGAAGGCCCCCGGGCGGGCGTTCAGCATATACGAAAAGTCTTCGCCGCCCATGATCAGGGGCGCCTCCTCGCATCCGCCCGAGACCGAGCGGGCGATCTCGGCGGCAAAGGCTGCCGGTTCATCCGCGTTGATCGTGATCGGCACATGGCGCAGATATCGGGTTTCGACCGTGCCGCCGAATGTCGCGGCGATACCACTGGCAACCTCGGCGATGCGCGTTTCGATCATGTCCTGCATCCCGGGGCTGTGGGTCCGCACGGTTCCACGCAAAGTCACCGATTGCGGGATCACGTTGAAAGCATGGCTTGAGGTATCGAACGCCGTCACCGACAAGACGCCCTGCGCGACCGGATCGGAATTGCGGCTGACGATGGTCTGCAGCGCCACGACGATCTGGCTCGCCATGATCACCGGGTCGATGGTCTCATCGGGATGGGCCGCGTGGCCGCCCCTGCCGATCACGTCGATAAAGAACTCGTCCGTCGCGGCCATCACCGGGCCCGGCCTGATGGCGAACTGGCCGATAGGCATACCAGGCATATTGTGCATCCCATAAACCTCGTCGATGCCGAAACGGTCCATCATGCCGTCATCTATCATCGCCTTGGCACCGCTGCCCAGCTCTTCGGCAGGCTGGAAGATGACCGCGACAGTACCGTCGAAATTCCGTGTCTCGGCCAGATAACGCGCAGCGCCCAGCAACATGGCCGTGTGCCCGTCATGGCCACAGGCATGCATGACGCCCTCGTTCTGCGACAGGTATTCGGCGCCGGATTGTTCAAGGATCGGTAGCGCATCCATGTCGCCGCGCAGTCCGATCACCTTGCCGCTGGTATCGCTGCGCCCCTTGATAAGCGCGACGACCCCGGTACCGCCCAGACCGGGAACAACCTCGTCGCAGCCGTACTCGGCCAGCTTTTCCGCCACCAGCGCGCTGGTGCGGTGGGTTTCAAAGCCAAGCTCGGGATGGGCGTGAATGTCACGGCGGATGGCCGTGATGTCGCCATGCATCTCGGCAAAGCGGTTCTTAATGGGCATTGTGGTACTCCGTTCTTCCGACCACAGGCGATACGCCGGAATTTACTCCGGCGTTGCTGTCGTGACCGATCATGGCTGCTGCCTCAGGCCGCAGGCAGCCGGTCTTCGACTAGTTCAGCGAACCATGAACAGCCCACCGGAATGATCTCGTCATTGAAGTTGTAGGCCGGGTGATGCACGTGTGCGCCGCCGCCATTGCCAAGGAAGATATAGGCACCGGGGCGCTTTTCGAGCATGAAGGAGAAGTCTTCGCCCGCCATGATCGGCGAGGTTTCCCGCTCGACTTTGCCGGTCACCTTTTCTGCGATACCGGCGGCGATCTCGGTCTGGTCCTCGTGGTTCACCGTCACCGGATAGCCGCGCTTATAATCGATATCGGCGGTGCAACCATAGGCCTCGGCGGTCGCGGCGATCAGCTTGGTCACCCGTTCCTGCGCCAGATCCCGAACGCCGTTGTCGAGCGTCCGCACGGTGCCGCGCAGCAGCACCGTGTGGGGCAGCACGTTAAAGCTCTCATTATCGCTGCGGAAGGTACAGACCGAAACCACGACCTGTTTCAGCGGATCGACATTACGCGAGGCGATGGACTGCAACGCGATCAGGCAATGCGCCGCGCCGAGATTCGCATCGATGGCTTCATGCGGGGCCGCCGCATGGCCGCCCTTGCCAGTGATGGTAACTTCGAATTCATCAGTCGAGGCCAGCAAGGGGCCGCTGCGGATATGAAACGTGCCTTCGGGGTTATTGGGCATGTTGTGCATGCCATAGACCTCCTGAATGCCCCATTTCTCCATCAACCCTTCGTCGCACATGATCTTGCCGCCGGCACCGCCCTCTTCGGCGGGTTGAAAGATCAGCACGACCTTGCCATCGAAATTCCGTGTCTCGCTCAGGTATTTGGCTGCACCCAGCAGCATCGCCGTGTGGCCGTCATGGCCGCAGGCATGCATCTTTCCCGGATGGGTCGAGGCATAGTCGAGGCCGGTCGCCTCCTCTATCGGCAGCGCGTCCATGTCGGCACGCAGCCCGATGACCCGACCCGATGTGTCGGATTTGCCTTCGATCACTGCCACAATGCCCGTCTCGGCGACGCCGGTGGTGATGTCGGTGATCCCCATTTCTCGCAGCCGTTCCTCGACAAAGGCAGAGGTCTTGGGCAAGTCGAACATCAACTCGGGGATCGTGTGCAGATGCCGACGCCAGCCGGTGATTTCAGCGTGCATCTCGGCAAGACGGTTCTTGATGGGCATTCCCGTTATCCTTCCTGCAATCGGGCCACCAGACGTTTCATAAAGTCGTGGCCGGCATTGAACTGCTCGATGGTGATGAATTCATTCGGCTGGTGCGCCTGCGCAATATCGCCCGGCCCGCAGATGACCGAGGAATAGCCCGCGTTCTGGAAATGCCCGGCCTCGGTGCCATAGCTGACCACATGGGTCGCATTGTCGCCTGTGATTGAGCGGACAAACTCTTCGGCCAAGCCATTTTCTTCTGGGCGTAGGCCCGGCACGTCGAACAGCGGCTCGAGCACCACCTCGGTTTCGGGCTGTTTCGCTTGCATCGCCGCTTCGACCTTGCGCACGTGGTCGATGAAATGCTGTTTCCAGACCGCCTTGTCCTCGTTTGGCAGGACGCGCATTTCGATGTCGAACCAGCAATCCTTGGCGGTGATGTTACGCGCGGTCCCGCCAGTAATGTTACCTACGTGAAGCGTGGTGAAAGGCGGGTGGAACATCGCGGCCTGATCGGTCGGCGGGGCGTCCTGATTAGCGGTGTTCGTGTCGTTCACCCAGTCGATGATCCGGGCGGCCTCCATGATCGCACTGACGCCATAGGGCAAAAGCGAGCTATGAACTTCGAAGCCTTTGACATGGACGGTAAACCCCTGCCCGCCCTTGTGACCGGTCACCGCCTGCATCATCGAAGGTTCCCCGACGATCACAGCGTTCCCTCGCGGCACCACGGGCTGCATCGCCTCGATCAGCGGGGTCGCACCAGTGCAGCCGACCTCTTCGTCATAGGACAGCGCGATTTGCAGCGGGCGTTTGACCCCCTGCCGATGCGCTTCGACCAGCGCCCAGATCGCCATTGCGTCAAAGCCCTTCATGTCGCAGGTGCCGCGTCCGAAATACTTGCCGTCCTTTTCAACCACCTCGAATGGATCGCTGTCCCAAGCCTGACCGTCGATGGGCACCACGTCGGTGTGGCCAGAGAGAATAACGGCCCCCTCTTCCCAAGGTCCCACATGCGCAAAGAGCGCGGCCTTGGGCTCGTCAGGATGCGGAAAGCGGTGGGCTTCGATGCCGTGGCTCGCGAGGTATTCTTCCACCCAATCGATCAGCGGCAGGTTGCTGTCGCGGCTGATCGTCGGGAATGAGATCAGCTTTTGCATCAGCTCGAATGGCGTCAGATGTTCGGGCATTTCGGTGTCTTTACTATTACGTTCCACCCCGGTGCGCGGGGAGGAAATGGGTTCAGTATCCGCTGTCTGTCGTCAGGACGAAATGCCCGGGTTCGACTTCGCGGTACTCGGACGGGGCCGGTACATAGTCAGTCGGATGAATCGGCGACGGGATCGGTTTGAAATTCAGATCCTTTTCCGTCTTGCGGCGGCGCGGGTCCGCGATTGGCACGGCTTTCATCAGCGCCTGCGTATAGGCGTGCTGTGGGTTCTCGAAGACCCGCGCACGGGGACCGAGTTCCACGATCCGCCCAAGGTACATGACGCCAACCTGGTGGCTGACCCTTTCGACCACCGCCATGTCATGGCTGATGAACAGGAAGGACAGGCCCAGATCGGCCTGAAGCTCCATCATCAGGTTCAACACCTGCGCCTGAACCGACACGTCCAGCGCCGACACGGCCTCGTCCGCGATGATCAGCTTGGGGTTCAGGGCCAATGCGCGCGCGATGGCGATCCGCTGGCGCTGACCGCCCGACATCTCGTGCGGATAGCGGCGCATGAAGCTGCGCGGCAATTCGACCCGGTCAAAGAGCTTGGCAACACGGTCATGAATCTCGGGTCCGCTGGCGATGTTATAGTTACGCATCGGTTCGGCGACCTGATCGATCAGCTGCATCTGAGGATTGAGCGAGGCAAAGGGATCCTGAAATATCATCTGCATATCAAGCCGGGCGCGGCGCAACTTGCCCTGATCGAGCCCCAGCACGTCGACCCCGTCGATATTGATTTCACCGCTCAACGGCTCGACAAGCCGCAAGATCGACCGCCCTGCCGTCGACTTGCCACAGCCGGATTCCCCCACGAGGCTAAGCGTCTGCCCCTTGTTGATCGTAAAGGACACGTCCTCGACAGCGTGCACGTTGGCCACCGTACGCCGAAGGATGCCACCCTTGACCGGGAACCGGGTGGTCAGGTTCCTGACCGTCAGCAGCGTCTTTTCCGTGCCGGGGATCGATTCGATCTTTTGATCGGCAACGCCCATCAGCTTCATCGGCTCGGGCGCCGGTTTGCCGCGCATCTCGCCCAGCTTGGGGACCGCGGCCAGCAGGGCCTTGGTATAATCGTGCTTGGGGTTTTCAAAGATCTCCTCGACGGTCCCTTCTTCGACTTTGTTGCCGCGGAACATTACAACGACGCGGTCGGCCATCTGGGCCACGACCGCCATGTCATGGGTTATGAACATCACCGCCGTACCGGTTTCCCGCTTGAGGCGGTCCATCAATGCGAGGATTTCCGCCTGAATCGTCACGTCGAGAGCGGTCGTCGGCTCATCGGCAATCAGCAGACGCGGACGGCAGGCCATTGCCATCGCGATCACGACCCGCTGGCGCATCCCGCCCGAAAGTTCATGGGGGTATTGCTTGAGACGGCGTTCCGGCTCGGGGATTCGCACTTCGCGCAGCAGTTCCAGCGCGCGGGCCTCGGCCTTCTTCTTGTCCATATCGCGGTGCACGCGCAGGCCTTCGGTCAGCTGCCGACCGACCGTGAAAACCGGGTTCAGCGCGGTCATCGGCTCCTGAAAGATCATGCCGATCTCATTGCCGCGAATATCCCGCATCAGATCCTGTTCGGTCTGTGCCAGATCGATGCTATCGCCTTCCTTACGATTAAAAATTAGGCGGCCGCCAGCAATTTTTCCGCCGCCAAATTCCACCAGCCGCATCAGCGAAAGCGAGGAAACCGACTTGCCCGAACCCGATTCGCCAACGATGCAAACGGTTTCGCCGGGATTTATCGAGAAAGAAACATTTTCAACGCCGACAACGGGACCATCCTTTGTCTGGAATTCCACCCTAAGCTCACTGATTTGCGCAATCGGCTGATCCAGCATCTTCGCCCCGTTGTTTTTGATCTTAGGAACGCTAAGGCGCGGCATTGGCAACTGTCAAACCCTCTCGCCGGGTGACCCAAGGCAAGGCTTGCAATTTTTTCAAACTCTGTTTCGATAGTTTGATATCCGAACGGGGGGCTGGGTAAAATTAGCGATCAAAGGATTGTTTGGTCGTTTTTCAATACATTAGGTCCCGATCGGAGCGTCTGTATCCGCAGGCTAAGCGGAAAAAACGAGGCACGTATGTGTCCAACAAGGAGTGTAAAATGAAAAGAAAAGCCCTTTTGTTAGGAGCAATTGCAAGCATGGGCTTGGCCCAGGGCGCAATTGCCGAACGGGGATCGGACGGCAACGTCAGCATTATCTATTGGCAGGCGCCGTCGATTTTGAACCCGTTCCTGTCGGGTGGCACCAAGGATGTCGAAGCTTCGAGCATCGTTATCGAACCGCTTGCGCGCTATGACGAAAAAGGCACGCTGACCCCTTGGCTGGTCGACGAGATTCCTACCGTTGAAAACGGCGGTGTGAGCGAAGACCTGACGACCATCACCTGGAAGATCACCCCTGGCATTACATGGTCCGACGGTACGCCCTTCACCTCGAAAGACGTGAAGTTCACCGCTGATTACTGCATGCACCCCGAAGGCGGCTGCGCGCAGGTCACGAAATTCGAAAATGTCGAATCCATCGAAGCCGTTGACGATCTGACCGTCAAAGTAACCTTCTCGGGCCCGACGCCATTCCCCTATGGCCCGTTCGTCGGTGGCGAAAGCCCGATCATTCAGGCGGCGCAATTCGCCGACTGCGTTGGCGCGAAAGCCCCAGAGTGCACCGAAGCGAACTTCAACCCGATCGGCACCGGCCCCTTCGTCGTTGACGAATTCCGCCCTAATGACGTGATCACGCTTTCGGCCAACCCGAATTTCCGTCATCCGGACAAGCCCGCCTTTGCAACCGTGACCTTCAAAGGTGGCGGCGATGCGACGGCAGCCGGTCGTGCGGTGATGGAAACCGGCGAATTCGATTATGCCTGGAACCTCCAGCTTGCGCCCGACGTCATCGCGCAGATGGAAGCAGGCGGTAAAGGCGTTCCGGTTGCAGGCTTTGGCCCGCTGATGGAGCGGATCATGCTGAACAACACGAACCCCGACCCGTCGCTCGGGCCGGATGAGCGTTCGGTGATCCGCCCGCACCCGTTCCTGTCGGACCCTGCCGTCTACAAGGCAATGTCGCTGGCAATCGACCGTCCGCTGCTGGTCGAAGTCGGTTACGGTCAGGCAGGCAAGGTGACCTGCAACTGGGTACCGGCACCAGAAGTCTATGCATCGACCACATTCGACTGCTCGACCCAGGACATCGAAGGCGCCAAGAAGATGCTGGATGATGCCGGAATCGTCGATACCGATGGCGACGGCGTTCGTGAAAAGGACGGTGTACCGCTCAAGATCCTCTACCAGACCTCGACCAACGCCGTCCGTCAGGACTTCCAGGCGCTGATCAAGCAGTGGTGGAGCGAGATCGGCATCGAATCCGAACTGCGCAACGTCAACTCCTCGGTCTTCTTCGGCGGTGACCCTGGTTCCCCGGATACCTTCCAGAAGTTCTATGCCGACGTTGAAATGTACGCCAACACCTTCAACGGCACCGATCCGCAGTCGTATCTGGGCAACGCGCTCTGCGACAAGGCCCCGACGCCCGCAAGCCAGTGGCAGGGCGAGAACATCTCGCGCTTCTGCAGCGAAGAATATGACGCGCTGCACAAGAAACTTTCGCAGACGGCAGGCACCGAGGCACGCGCCGAGATCGCCAAGAAGCTCAACGACATCGTGATCGAACAAGGCGGCATGATCCCGCTGGTTCACCGTGGTCGTCTTTCCGCACATGCCAACACACTTGGCGGTGTTGTCCTGAACGTCTGGGACAGCGAGCTTTGGAACGTTGCAGACTGGTATCGCGCAGAAGGCTCCTGATCGCCTGACGCGGGGGCCCCGGCGTTTCATGCGCCGGGGCCACACCCAATATACCGCTCATTTCGGCCCCTGATTTTTCACAGCAGCGGAAAACAGGCTGAAAACCTTACTCTCTCATAGGCGCCGTTGATGCTGACTTTCACCATACGACGTTTGGTACTGGCGATTCCGACTCTGCTGTTCATCAGCCTTGTCATCTTTCTCCTTCTCGAACTTGCACCGGGCGATCCGATGGCCCAGGTGCCCCTGACTGTCCCCCCCGAAGTAAAACAACAGATGCGCGAGGCGCTTGGCCTCGGTGAACCGATACCGGTTCGTTACTGGAAGTGGATCGTCCAGTTCTTCTGGATCGAACCGCAGGTTCTCATAGACAATGTCTTTGGCACCAACCTGACCGAAGGCAAACTCCGCGTGATCTCGTGGCAGACCCGCTCGCCGGTAATGGACATCGTGGTTCAGCGTATCCCTCAGACGCTCTGGGTCGTGGGCACCGCCTATGTGGTCGCCACGCTGATCGCCATTCCGATCGGCATCTATTCCGCCTATCGCCAGTATTCGTGGTTCGATCAGGCAGGGACATTCGTGTCGATGATCGGCTTTTCGGTGCCGCCGTTCTTCTCAGGTGTTCTGGTGATCGTGATCTTCTCGGTCCAGCTTGGCTGGTTCCCGTCGATCTATGACACGACCCATGTGGTGAACAGCTGGGAAAGCTTTGTCGAACAGCTCCGCCAGATGATCATGCCGGTGATGGTACTGGCGCTTCAGATCACCGCCCAGACCAGCCGCTTCATGCGTGCCTCGATGCTCGACAACCTCAATCAGGATTACGTACGCACCGCCCGCGCCAAGGGGCTTGGCGAATACGCGGTAGTGATGGTGCATGTGCTGCGCAACTCGATGATCCCGGTAGTCACCGTCATCGCGCTTGGCGTGCCTGCGATCTTTGGCGGCGCGATCATCACCGAGCAGGTGTTCAAGGTGAATGGGATCGGCCAGCTGCTGATCACCGCAATCCAGGCCAATGACCTGCCGATGGTGCAGACGCTGACCTTCATCTTTGCCGCGCTGATCGTGATCTTCAACCTGATTGCCGATGTACTCTACGGCATCCTTGACCCGAGGATCCGCTATGACTGATCGTGACCGTCTCGTACCTGACGAAGGCCTCACCCCGGCCTCCGAAGCCCTCCCCGGCGCCGCCGGTCCGCTCAAGATCGACAAGCCACCGCGCGGCCAGTGGGCCGATGTCTGGGACCAATTCAAGCATCACAAGGGCGCCATGGCGGGCGGGATCATCTTCCTCGTCATCGTGCTGACGGTGTTCCTCGGGCCGCTTTTCTGGACGCTTGATCCCACCCTTCCAAATATACGGGACCGTAACCAGGGCATGAGTCTCGCGCATCCCTTTGGCACTGACCAGCTGGGCCGCGACATGTTTGCCCGCATGATGGCGGGGGGGCGGACCTCCGTGGCGGTGGGCATTGCCGCCATGCTGCTGGCGCTCTTCCTCGGGTCTTTCGTCGGCGTGGTGGCCGGGTTCTTCAAAAAACTCGACAGCCCGCTGATGCGCCTGACCGACCTATTCCTTGCCCTTCCGCTCTTGCCGCTGCTGCTGGTCATGATGCTGCTGTTCCGCGAGCCGCTGAACGCGACCTTTGGAACGGAACAGGGGATATTCATCCTGATTGTCTGCGCCATCGGCGTGACCAGCTGGATGCCGACGGCGCGGATCGTGCGCGGCGATGTTCTGGCGTTGAAAGAGCGCGAGTTCGTGCTCGCAGCGCGCTCAATCGGGACGACCAATGCCAAGATGATCACGCGGCATATCCTGCCGAACGTGCTGTCGCCGATCATGGTTTCCGCTACGCTCGGCATCGCCAACGCGATCATCACGGAATCGGCCCTGTCCTTCCTTGGTCTCGGCTTTCCGCCCGACTTCCCCACCTGGGGCCGGCTACTGTTCGATGCGACCGACTATCTGCAGCAGTACCCGTCGCGGGTTTTCTGGCCGGGCATGGCGATCTCGCTCACCGTGCTGAGCGTCAACTATCTTGGCGACGGTCTGCGCGACGCGCTCGATCCGCGCATTCGCGGTCGCTGAAAATTGGCTGCGCCGCCGCATTCACCGGCGGCGCGGCCCCTCAATTACCGTCGCGCCCTTGATCATTGCCGGGTTCTGCGCCATCTGAGTGGCCCAACCCCGGATGCGTGAGCTGGCCAATGTTTGAATCTCTTGGTTTCGTCGAAACAACCTCCCGCGAGGCAAGCGTGTGGCTTGGTCTCATGGTGGGTTTTCTCTTTGGCATTCTGGCCGAACGCACCAAGTTCTGCTTTCGCCGCTCTTTGGTCGGCGAAGACCGCCGCGAGGCGATGGGTGTCTGGCTGATGGCGCTGGCCGTTGCCGTGCTTGGAACACAAGCAGCGGTTACCCTTGGCTGGATCAGCTTTGCTGAACATCGGTTTCTCTCGCCATCCCTCCCCGTTCTCGCCATTGCTCTGGGCGGGTTGTTTTTCGGTGCCGGCATGGTGCTGACGCGCGGCTGCATTTCGCGACTGACCGTTCTGACCGGCACGGGCAACCTGCGCGCCATTACCGTGATCCTCGTTTTTGCCATCACCGCCCATGCGACGCTAAAGGGCGTGCTGGCCCCGCTCCGCGTGGGTCTTGGCAGTGTAACATTTGAGCTGGGCGAGATCACATCGCTGGCCGTTCTGCCCGGTGGCGCTCTGCTTTGGGCCGGGTTGATTGCTGTCGTCTGCCTTTTCATCGCGCTCCGATCCGGCAACAGCCCGGTGATGCTTGGCCTCGCCGGGCTGCTTGGCCTGCTGGTTCCGCTGGCATGGGTCGGCACAGGGTTCATCCTGTTCGACGAATTCGAACCCATCGCGATGGAAAGCCTCTCCTTCACCTTACCCTCAGCTGAAACGCTGTTCTATGTGGTAGCCTCCAGCGCCATCTCGGCCAGCTTTGGCCCCGGCCTTGTCGGCGGTGTCCTGATCGGGGCCATCCTGTCGTCGGTTACCTTTGGCAGCTTTCGCTGGCAGAGCTTTGCCACGCCGCGCCAGACAGGCCGCTACCTGACGGGCGGCGCGATGATGGGCTTTGGCGGGGTTCTCGCCGGTGGCTGCACCCTTGGCGCTGGCCTCTCCGGCGTTCCGACGCTCAGCTTTGCGGCGATCCTCGCCATTCTCTCGATCGCGGTTGGGGGCCTGGCAACCAATGCGCTGCTCAGTCGAGCCGCGCCCGCACCCGCCTGACCATCCACCAGACCAGCAATACGACCGGAATCGTTAGCACCGCCGTCAGCATGGGCTTGCTGATCCCCGTCGCATTGGCCAGCGGATACAACGGATAGGACACCAGCGAGACGGCGTAATAGCTGATCGCCACCACCGACAGTCCCTCGACCGTATGCTGCAAGCGCAGCTGCAAATCGGCCCGCCTGTCCATGCTTGCCAACAGCGCCTGGTTCTGGGCACTGCGCTCCACATCGACCCGCGTGCGAAGCAAATCACCGGTGCGGATCGCCCGTTCCGACAGGGCCGAAATCCGGCGTTCGGTCGATTTGACTGTCCGCATCGCCGGCTCATACCGTCGCATCATGAATTCCTGAAAGGTCTGACGCCCGCGAAACCGGGTTTCGCGCAGCGACGCGATCCGCTGGTTCACTAGCGCCTCATAAGCCCCCGTGGCCCCGAACCGAAAAGAGGACGTGGCAGAAAGCGTCTCAACCTCGGCCGAGACCGACAACAGGCTGTGCAGGGTATTCTCCGGCTCGCTTCTTTCCTCTGTCATTGCCACCATAAGCTCCGTCAGGCGCTTTTCCATCTCGCCGATTTTCCCCGACAGGTGACGCGCCCGAGAAAACCCAAGCATCGACATCGACTTGTAGGTTTCGATCTCGCAAAGCCGCTGCACAATCCGACCGATGCGCCGATCGCCCGTTTCCGGGTCGACGAACAGCGCAAATCGCATATGGCCCGAGGGGTCGATCCGGAAGTCACCGGCAATCATGGCCGCGCGTTCCAGCACATATGATGCGGCGAGGCTTTCGGGAACGAACCAGTTGGTCAGCGACGCCTCTATCGCCCGCTCCTCCATCATCGGCATGATATGCATGTTGATCGAGGTGATCCGCTCACCCGGCGCATCGTCGAGCCAGTCCTTGGGAAAGACCGAGAAATCAACCGGATCAAAGGCCCGGTCGCGCGGACCGTCGACCAGAACCGAGTAGGTCACGAACTCGGTGTGCTGCTCCCACTTGAGAACGTGCCGCCCGATCTGGCCGGAATAATGGATCGCACCGGGCTGCGGATGCGCCACCCCGTGCCGGTCGAGGAGGTCGGTCAGATGGGCGAGGTCGGCCGCCCGGTCCCGCGCCACCGCATTTTCGCGCCGCTTGATCGCAAGAAACACCACCGAGGACGGCGCCGACATGATCGGAAAGGGCCGCGCGTGCAGCTCATTGGCCAGTTGATAGCGTAGAGGATGATCGTCGATGGGGGGCATCTTTGCGTCCTTTCCCTGCCACCTTATCCGAGGGCGATCAGAACGCAAACTTAATGTTTTATATCATGTAGTTAATGGAATACAACGGTATACATCGCCGGCGTGAGCGTTCCGCATACTCAACCCCTGCGTGTGAGCCCCGCCCCAAACAGGGCTGCCAGATTGGCAAGGCTCTGCTGGTACGCCGGGTAATCCATCGTCACCATCTTGAGCCCCTTGAGCGCGGCGGTGATCGTTGCGGCAACGCTTTCCGCTTCTGCGGAAAGCTGTACCCGTCCGGCCCGGTCTTCCTTGCGCAGCCATTCGGTATAAATTGATTTCAGCCGCGCTTCCCCGGCAAGGGCAACATCGTTTGATATCGACTTGCCCGATTCCAGCAACTCGCGACCGTGCGGCGAGGTCAGCATGTCTTTAACCAATTGCCCCCCCTGTGCAGCAAAGGCGGCGCTGATCCTTTCGGCGACGCTGCCTTCTTCGGCCAGCGCCGCTTCCAGTTCATGTGCCGTCACCTCATAGAAATGCTCGGTCAGCGAACGGAAGATGTCTTCCTTGTTGCGGTAATGCAGGTAAAGCGCCGGGCGCGACATACCCGCTGCCCGGGCAATATCGTCCATCGAGGTCTTCTTGTACCCATAGGTGGCAAAGGTATTCCATGCGCCAAGCAGGATGTTTGTTTGCCTTTGGTCTGTACCCGTTTCAGTCATGGGAAACTGCCTGACATTTTCGCCCACTTTTGTCAATTGACACCCTGACACTTATAGTCCATTTTGTCAAAAGCGAACGTATCGAAGCCAATGCAAAGGATACAAGCAGCCATGTCCACTTCTCTCAAGATCAACGGTAAGACACATGATGTCGACCTGCCAGAGGATGTTCCCCTGCTCTGGGTCCTGCGCGACGAAATCGGCCTGACCGGCACGAAATACGGCTGCGGCGTCGCGGCCTGCGGTGCCTGCACCGTGCACATCGGCGAAACCGCCGTACGCAGTTGTCAGGTCGCGCTCGGCGATGTCTGGGACGATGTCACCACCATCGAAGGTCTGGGCACGCCTGAAACAATGGCCGTGATCCAAGCCGCGTGGGTCGAAAATCAGGTCGCGCAATGCGGCTACTGCCAATCGGGTCAGATCATGCAGGCCGCCGCTCTTCTCACCGAGAATGACTCACCCTCGGATGAGGACATCGACCTTGCCATGCAGGGCAACCTCTGCCGCTGTGGCACCTATCCCCGCATCCGGGCGGCGATCCACACCGCCTCTGCCAAGATGAAGGAGGTCTAGCCTATGTCGCGCATCGGTAAAATCGCCCGCCGCTCCTTTCTCATCGGGTCTGTGGCTATCGTCGGCGGCGTCGCTTTCGGCGCCTACAAGATCAACCAGCCCGCGCCGAACCCGCTGAAACCCGAATCCGGCCAGACCGCGCTGAACCCGTTCATCCTGATCGATGCCCAGGGCGTCACCCTGATCGCCCCACGGGCCGAGATGGGCCAGGGCGTGCACACCACCTGGGCGGCGCTCATCGCGGAGGAATTGGACGTGGCGCTGGAAGACGTGCGCGTGCTTCACGGCCCGGCGGGCAAGGCCTATTACAACTCGGCAATGCTGGGCGAAGCCCTGCCCGGCAAGGGCTATGACACTTCGGCCTTCCTCCACAGCGTAGGCGGCGCGCTTGGCCGTATCGGCCGTCTGGTCGACCTCCAACTGACCGGTGGTTCAAGCTCCATGAAGGACGGGTTCGTGCGGATGCGTGAAACCGGTGCCGCCGCTCGTGAAACCCTGAAACAGGCCGCCGCGACCCGGCTTGGCCTGTCCCGCGATGAACTAAAGACCGAGAACGGCATTGTGATCGCTCCCGACGGCAGCCGCTTTACCTATAGTGAGCTGGCCGAAGACGCCGCCGGAATTACGCCCCCGGACGTGACCCTGCGTGACCCGAGCGAGTGGCGTTACCTCGGCAAATCGACGCCTCGCATCGATGTGGTCGGCAAATCAACCGGGACGGCGCAGTTCGGCATCGACACCCGCCTTCCGGGGATGAAATTCGCAGCCCTGCGCGCCAATCCACGCCTTGGCGGCGGCATGAAAGGGTTCGACGCCAGCGCCGCCGAAACCATGCCCGGTGTCGAAAAGGTCGTCGACCTCGGCGATGCCGTCGCTGTTGTCGCGAAGAACACGTGGCTCGCGCAGCAGGCGCTCGATATGGTCGAGATCGACTGGGAAGACGCGCCCTACCCGCCCGAGACCGATCAGCTCTTTGACGCCATCGCGCGCAGCTTTGACGAAAAACCCAACTCCGCCATGCGCGATGACGGCGATGCGGAAACTCTGCCCGACGGTGCCAACGAACTGACCGCTGAATACCGCGTGCCCTACCTTGCCCACGCCACGATGGAGCCGATGAACGCGACCGCATTGCATGATGGTATCGCGCTTGACGTCTGGTGCGGCAATCAGGACCCGATTTTTCAGCAGAAGAAATGCGCCGAACTGGCCGGGATCGAACAGGAAAACGTCCGCATCCACACAACCCTAATGGGCGGCGGCTTCGGACGCCGGGCCGAGCTCGACTTTGCCTCCTACGCGACGCTCCTTGCCACGCAGATGAAGGGCACGCCGGTTCAGCTCACATGGTCGCGTGAAGAAGACATGCGTCACGATTTCTATCGCCCCGGTGCCATCGGTCGTTTCCGCGGCGCGGTAAAGGATGGCCGCGCAGTGCTGCTTGACGGTCAGATCGCGGCGCAGTCGGTGATGGGCCAGTCGCTGAAGCGCTATGCGGGCATTTCGCCAATGGGACCGGACAAGGTGCATGTCGAGGGTGCATTCAACCAGCCCTATGGCATCCCGAACTACCGCATTCGCGGCTATCTGACCGATCTCGCCGTACCGGTCGGATCATGGCGCTCGGTCGGGAATTCGCACAACGCCTTTTTCCACGAAACCTTCATCGACGAACTGGCCCATGCCGCCGGTCGCGACCCGCTTGATTTCCGCATCGAGCTGGCACAGGGCGTGCACGCGCCGTCCGTCGGCTGCCTCGAAGCGGTGCGCGAAATGTCGGGCTGGACTGGCAAGACACCCGATGGGGTCGGACGTGGCGTCGCCTTTACCTATAGTTTCGGCACCCCCGTCGCCGAGGTCATCGAAGTCGTGGACGAAGACGGCACCATTCGCATCCGCAAAGCCTGGATCGCTTGTGATGTTGGCACCGCGCTTGATCCGTCGATCATCAAAGCACAGATGGAAAGCGGGCTGATCTACGGTCTCTCCGCCGCCTGCTTTGGTGAGATCACTTTTGCCGGTGGCGAGGTCGAACAGTTCAATTTTCCGGACTACGACGCGCTGCGCCTGCATAACACGCCGGAAATCGAAACCCGCATTCTGGAAACCAACCCCTATCTGGGCGGGGTCGGAGAACCGGGAACGCCCCCGTCGATGCCTGCGCTCGGGAATGCCTTGTTCGACCTTACAGGCAAACGGGCGCGCTCCCTGCCCCTGTCGAAGGAATTCGACCTTCTGGCCTGACACTCGGGCGGGTCTGAAGGTCAGCCCAGTTCCATTGTCGCAATAGCCTGCAGGCTGGCGCCGCTTTGCGGGGCCGTGCCGCGATACATGCGGGCCGTTTCGAATCCGGGTTCGAACCCCAGTTCGACAAGCAGGGCGGCGAATGCCGTACTCTGCGTCGGCAGATCGATGATGACACGTTCCCCGGGCACGGCCACCATCGCCGCGCGCGCAAGAGCAAGGCCGCGCGCCGCGTCAGGGGCGATGATCGGACCAAGCTTGACGCCGTCTCGGCATTTTCTCGCGGTAACAAAGCCGATGTTGCTGTCGCCTTCGCACAGTACAAGCGTTTTCCGAGAACGATCGGGCGCGCACCAGACCGTCAGAAAGGTGTCTCTTGCGTACCCGTTCGCCGCGAAGTCGAGCGCGGCGATTGCTTCGGCATCGTCGGTCCGGGCCGAGCGCACCAGTCTCGAGGCTCTGGCCGTCAACCGCCCCTCGTAGCGCGTCGTTGCACCGCTGCGCTGAAACCCGGACCGGGCATAATTCGCCTCTTGCGCCGCGACGCCATCAAGCCCGACAACACGCTCGCCTGCGTGTATCAGGGCATGTTCCCAGAGCGCGAAAGCGATCCCCTTGCCGCGATGCTCGGGCAAGCAGAGGTACAACCCAAGAAAGGCGAAATCATCCGAATGGTTCACCACTGAAAGCGCAGCGACGGGCCGCCCCTCTTTATCGGCAACAAAGAACCCGTCAGGGTCGGTCGCATAAAATGCTGTCGCATCGCCAAGACCGGGGTTCCAGCCCTCCGCCGCCGCCCAGTTCAATATCTCTGGCATTTCCTCGGCGAATGCGGTGCGCAGGAGGAAACCACTCATTTCGCAAGCGCCTCTTTCAGCGTGCCCGGTATGGAACTGCTGTTGCGCAGGTCCAGCGAGGTCACCAGATCGAGCAGGTGGTTTTTCATCAGCTCTTCGGCAAGTTCCGCGTCGCGATCCACAAAGGCTGAGATCAGCGCATGATGCGCCTGGCTTTCGCAGAGCGCGGCACGACGCTGCCAGTAAAGCGCGATGATCAACGAAGACCGCGACACCAGTTCCGAGATCATCGTTTCTATGGTGGACTGGTCCGCCATGCGGGCGATCTCGATGTGAAACCGTCCCGACAGATAAAGCGCGCGCCCGCTCTCTCCGGCATCCAGCGCCGCATGTTCAGCGTCGATATGCGCCTGAAGCGCGCGGATATTGTCATCGGTCATCCGTTTGCAGGCAGAATGCGCAGTCCGGGGTTCCAAAAGCGAGCGCGCCTCAAAGACCTCCCGCGCTTCACGCACGGTCGGCTGCGCAACAAAGGCGCCCCGGTTGCGCTTGTGCTGTACCAGATGGCGATGACCAAGGCTTTGCAGGGCAGCGCGTACAGTGGTCCGGCTGATGCCATAGACCTCGCCCAGTTCGTCCTCGCCCAGTTTCGTACCTGGCGGCAGACGGTGTTCGTGGATCGCCCGCTCTAGATCCGCCGCCACCGCATCGGCTGTTCCCGGCTTTGATTGCAACTCGTTCATAACAGTCTCCAGTCGAAGATGATTCTGCTCTCACCGCGAAATGAGGGCAACCGCAATAGCGGGAGCAAATGTCGCCATCATAATTGTATACAATAAAGTTTCAAATTTCGTGCACACGATAGGCGAGAACGGTGAATACTTGTGCAGGGGCGGATTCCGCCGCGGTTTCTGCGTAATTCTTCTGACCTCCCTGCCCGTGGCACGACAAGCTGAGCGCACATCGACCGTTGGAGGCGAACATGCGCACGGGATACGATCTTGAACTGGTGCACCTGACCAAACGCTACGGCGACACCGTGGCTGTGCGCGACATCAACCATGTCTTTTCGCCGGGCAGCTATGTCTGTCTGCTGGGGCCTTCGGGCTGCGGCAAATCCTCGACGCTCCGCATGATCGCCGGACATGAAAGCGTGAGCGAGGGGTCAATCGTGCTGGATGGGTCCGACGTCTCTGGCCTATCCCCCGCCCAGCGCGGCACCGCGATGATGTTTCAGAACTACGCACTTTTCCCGCATCTTTCGGTACGCGACAACGTGGCGTTTTCGCTGCGTATGAAAGGTGTCGACCGGGAAACCCGCCATAAAAAGGCCAATGATCTGCTGGATCTCGTGCAAATGTCGGCCTTTGGTGATCGACAGCCCGCGCAGCTTTCGGGCGGCCAGCAGCAGCGCGTGGCCCTTGCCCGCGCCCTGATCACCAAGCCCAAGGTGCTGCTTCTGGACGAACCGCTGTCGGCGCTTGACCCGTTCCTGCGCATCCAGATGCGGACCGAACTGAAAAAGCTCCAGCGCGAACTGGGCATCATCTTTATTCACGTTACCCATGGTCAGGACGAGGCGCTCGCCCTCGCCGACGAGGTCGTTGTGATGAACGATGCGGTCATCGAGCAGGCCGGCACTCCGCGCGACGTTTTCAACGCCCCGCGCACCGAATTCGTGGCCCGCTTCATGGGCGGTCACAACGTCATCTCGCTGAACGGCGGCAAGGTCGCGCTGCGGGCCGACGATGTCCGTATCGGCGAAACCGGGCTGTCGGCAACCGTCACGACGGTCGAATACCAGGGCGCGACGGTCTCGCTTCTGGCCCGGACCGAGGCCGGAGAAGAGGTATTTGCGATCCTTCCGGAAGAGTCCTTTTTCAAGGCACCAAAATCCCCGGGCGATGCGGTGACGCTTGCCTGGGACGAGCGGCGGCTGCACCGCCTCCAAGCATGATATTCAATCCAACAAGGGAAGTATGAAAATGTCCAAAATGAGATACAGCCGTCGCACGATCCTGAAAGGCGGCGTCGCGACCGCTGCCGCCACTGCCTTTCCCGCCCCAATGGTCTGGGCACAGGAAATCAAGGACGTCACCTTGCGCCAGTTCGGCACCGGCGTGTCCAACCTGAACGACGTGGCGCAAAAGGTGAAGGAAGACCTTGGTTTCACATTGGAAATGACCGCGCTCGATTCCGACAGCGTGACCCAGCGCGCGGCGACGCAGCCCGACAGTTTCGACATCGCCGACATCGAGTACTGGATCTGCAAGAAGGTCTGGCCGACCGGCAACCTGCAGGCAATGGATGTCAGCAAGATCAAGAATTACGACAAGATCGTCGGCATTTTCAAATCCGGCAAGCTGACGCCCGAAAGCGAGATCGCCCAGGGCACCGCGCCGCACACCGTGGGCTTCATCCCGGAACCGGGCGCCAAGACCTTTGCGGATGAACAGACGAACTGGATGACCCTCATCCCGACGATCTACAACGCCGACACGCTGGGCATCCGCCCCGACCTGATCGGCCGCCCCATCGATACATGGGCTGAACTGCTGAACCCGGAATTCAAGGGCAAGGCCTCGATCCTCGACATTTCGTCGATCGGGATCATGGACATGGCGATGGTCTGTGAAGCCATGGGTGAAATCCAGTATGGCGATAAGGGCAACATGACCCGCGAAGAGATCGACAAGACATTCGCGATCTTCACCGAGGCCAAGCAGAACGGTCAGTTCCGCGCCTTCTGGAAGACCTTTGACGAATCCGTGAACCTGATGGCAAGCGGCGAAGTCGTGATCCAGTCCATGTGGTCGCCCGCGATAACGGCGGTCAAGTCGCGTGGCATTCCCTGCGTCTACCAGCCGCTGAAAGAAGGCTACCGGAGCTGGGGCGGCGGTATCGGTCTGTCCTCGTCGCTTTCAGGGATCGAACTGGACGCGGCCTATGAATACATCAACTGGTATCTCTCGGGCTGGGTCGGCGGCTACCTGATGCGCCAGGGCTATTACTCGGCCGTGCCGGAAACCTCGAAAGATTTCATGAGCGAGAATGAGTGGGGCTACTGGTTCGAAGGCAAGGAAGCCACCGATATCATCACCTCCCCCACCGGCGACAAGCTGGCGGAAGCCGGCGAGACCCGCGACGGCGGTTCCTTCGAGGAACGCATGGGCGCCGTGGCCTGCTGGAATGCGGTGATGGACGAAAACCAGTACATGGTACGCAAGTGGAACGAATTCATCGCGGCGTGATCGTTTTGTAGAAAAAGCGGGGGGCTGTCGGCCCCCCGCACCCCCCGAGAGTATTTCATGCAAGAGGAAAAGGAGGCCCGTCGAATGACGGAAGTCGTGCGCGAAGTGACTTTGCCGGGACCGGTTGACGCCCCGCGCCGCAAGAGCATGGGTGCCGGCCTTATCGGCTGGCTACAGGCCATGCCGCTGGTGCTGGTGCTGGTTTTCTTTTTGCTGGCCCCCATCGTGATGATCGTCATCGTCAGTTTCTGGGGAGCGACGGAATTCTCGATCTACCCGGATTTCCAGCTCGACAATTACGCCTTCCTGTTCGGGTCGGACGTGACCTACCGGGTGTTTTTCGCCACGTTCAAATATGCCGCAATCACATGGGCGCTGACCCTGGCGATCGGTTTCACCGTGGCCTATTTCCTTGCCTTTCACGTGCGCAGCCAGTCGATGCAGATCGCCCTGTTCCTGCTCTGCACGATCCCGTTCTGGACCTCGAATATCATCCGGATGATTTCATGGATTCCGTTTCTCGGGCGTAATGGCATCGCCAACTCGACGTTGATCGAATGGGGGCTGATCGAGCAGCCGCTGGAATGGCTGCTGTATTCAGATTTTTCGGTTATCCTTGCCTTTGTGCATCTCTATACGCTGTTCATGGTGGTGCCGATCTTTAACACGACGATGCGGATCGACCCGGTCTTGCTGGAAGCGGCGCGCGACAACGGGGCGAGCGGGTTCCAGAGCCTCGTGCATGTGATCCTGCCACTGACCAAGCCCGGTATCATGATCGGCACGATTTTCGTGGTGACTCTGGTGATGGGCGATTTCATCACGGTGCGGTTCATGTCCGGTTCGCAACGGGCCAATGTGGGCCGGTTGATTTCCAACGATATCAGCTTGCTGCAGTACCCGTCGGCGGCGGCCACGGCGGTGATCCTGCTGATCACCGTGCTGATGGTGATCGGGATCCTGCTGCGCTTTGTGAATATCCGGAAGGAGCTTTAGGTCATGGAAAAGCGTCAGCTGAGTTTCTGGTTCCTTGCCGCGTTTTTCGTCCTTTTCGTTCTGTTTCTTTACGGGCCGACGATCACCATTGCGATCCTCAGCTTCCAGGGACCTCAGGGCGGACTGACGTTCCCGATGCGCGGGGTTTCGTTCCACTGGTTCCGCGACCTGTTCCAGGAACAGGCGGTGGGCGATATATGGGGGGCGTTCCGGCGCAGTCTTCTGCTTGGGCTGATGGTCATGGTGACGACGGTGGTCGTGTCGGTGATGGCAGGGCTGGCCTTTCGCAAACGTTTTTACGGCTCGGGGCTGCTGTTCTACGTCGCGATCACCTCGCTGGTGATCCCGTCGATCCTGATTTCGCTCGGGATCGGGCTGATCTTCAACCAGCTAGGGTTGCGCGTGCACTGGGCGACGAGCGGTTTCGGGGCCCAGTTGACATGGACCCTGCCCTTTGGGCTTTTGATCATGTTCGCGGTGTTCAACCGGTTCGACAAGAGTTTCGAGGAAGCGGCCCGGGATCAGGGCGCGACCGCCTGGCAGACGATCCGGCACGTGGTGCTGCCGATCATCGCGCCCTCGCTTATCGGGGTGGCACTGTTCGGGTTCACGCTGTCTTATGATGAATTCGCGCGGACGCTGCTGACGTCGGGGAGCTACAATACCCTGCCGCTGGAAGTTTTCGGCATGACCACAAACGTGACCTCACCGGTGATCTATGCGCTGGGGACGCTGACGACGCTGTTTTCCTTTGCCATCATCGGGATCTTTCTGATCAGCGCCTGGGTGATGGGCAAGCGGCGGGCGCGGTTTGGATCGGACGCGGGCAAGGGTGTCTGATGCGACTGGTGTTCATCAACCCCAATTCGACACAGGCCATGACAGATGCGGTCACTGCCGTGGCGCGCCGGGCTCTGCCGGAAGCGGATATCACCGGGCTGACCAATTGCGGCGCGCCGGAGGCCATCGAGGGGGCGGCCGATGGCGTGCTTGCGCTGCCCGGGGTTCTTTCACTTGTCCGGCAAGCGCGAGAGGCCGATGCAATCGTGATCGCCTGTTTCGATGACACGGGGCTGAGCGAGGCGCGCGATGTGTCGGACTGCCCGGTGCTCGGGATCGGACAGGCGAGTTATCTGATGGCGAAGATCATGGGCCGTCGGTTTTCCGTCGTCACTTCGGTGCCGGTGTCGCTGCCGGTGATCCGCGAGAATATCGAGCGATCGGGGTTCTCCGGCGATTGCGTCTCGATCCGCGCCAGCGGGCTGCCGGTGCTTGAGATTGACCGTGGGCGCGAGGAAACCCGCGCGCGCCTGGCCGAGGAAATCCTGCGCGCCCGCGATGAGGACGGTGCCGAGGCGGTGATACTCGGCTGTGCCGGGATGGCCCCTCTGCGCGCGGATCTCGCGGCGCGCACCGGCATGGTGCTGATCGACGGGGTCGCTGCTGCCGCCGTTTTGGCGCAGGCGGCACATCTGGCGGGACGGGTCGCGGGATAGGCTTGCGATCGAGCATTTAAATGGGGGCGCCTGCCCCCGACGCCCGGTTGGGCGTCTCCCCCGGAGTATTTGTCGCAAGAGGAAAAGAGTATCGGGCAGGCTCAGGCCGATTTCGGCAGGGGATGGCGGTGCTTAGACTCCGCCCAGGCCCGCGCGGCAGCGCCGAAGGCCGTGAAGAGCGGGCGCGAGACCGGGTCGTCCGCGGCGTTCCATTCCGGGTGCCATTGCACGGCGAGGGTGAATCCCGGCGCATCCTTGACATAGATCGCTTCGGGCGTGCCGTCGGGCGCATGGCCATCGATCACGATACGGGAACCGGCAGTCTTTATCCCCTGCCCGTGCAGTGTGTTCGTCATCACCTTGGGCGCGCCGAACAGCCGGTGGAAGGGGCCGTTTTCGGTCAGCGTGACCTCGTGCCGGAGGGCAAATTTTTCCTCGAGCGTGCCATCGGGCGGCATGCGGTGATTGCTGCGGCCCGGGAGTTCGCGGATTTCCGGGTAGAGCGTACCACCCATCGCGACGTTCACTTCCTGAAAGCCCCGACAGATGCCGAGAAAGGGCTGGCCGCGTTCAACGCAGGCCCGCACCAGCGGCAGCACGATCGCATCGCGGGCACGGTCGAAAGCGCCGTGCGCCTCGGTAGGCGGCTCGCCGTATTCCTCGGGGTGGACATTGGCACGGCCCCCAGTCAGGACGAAGCCGTCGCAGCTCTCCATCAGGTCCTCGACTGATACGAGGGCCGGGTCGGCAGGGATAAGCAAGGGCAATCCGTTTGCCACCCGTGCCACGGCAGTCGAGTTCATCTGGCCACCCGCGTGGACCGGGTACTGGTCGTTCAGGAGATGGACATTACCGATGATACCGATGACGGGACGGGACATAGCCTTGCCTGCTTGTGAGTTAGCCTTGCCTATGTATAGGGAGAGCACCGCCCTTGCAACAAGGGGGCGGTGCCGGGATCATGCCTCGCCGGTGAGCCCCGCCGCCTCGATGCCTGCCAATCCGGCAGCCGCATCGTTTTCCGAGGTATCTCCGGTTACGCCCAGCGCGCCGACGACGGCCCCTTTGCGGTCGCGCACCAGAAGGCCGCCCGGCACTGGCACCAGCTGACCGCCGAAGAGCCCGTTGACCGCGCCCATGAAATAGGCCTGCTGCTCGGCCCGGTCCCGCTGGGCAGTGCCCGCCATACCAAGCATCACCGAGCCATATGCCTTGCCATGGGCGATGGCGAAGCGGCCCGGCGACGCGCCGTCTTCGCGCTCGAAAGCGATGACATGGCCGCCCGCATCGAGAACCACCGCAGAGAGCGGTTTCATGTCATTGGCCTTTCCATGCTCGAGAGCTTTGCGGATCATGGTACGCGCCTTGCGCAGCGAGATGGTCATATCTTGTTCCTTCGGAAATTCTGTCAGCGGGTTCAGGCAGACGCCTTGAGCTCAAGGCGTCGCGCATGCAGAACCGGTTCGGTATAACCCGAGGGCTGGATGCGGCCCTTGAAAACCAGATCGCAGGCGGCCTGAAAGGCAATGCCGTCGAAATCGGGCGCCATCGGCTGATAAGCGGGATCGTCCGCGTTCTGACGGTCCACGACGACCGCCATTTTCTGCATTGCCTCCATCACGCGGGTCTTTTCGACCACGCCGTGATGCAGCCAGTTCGCCAGTGCCTGGCTGGAGATGCGGCAGGTGGCGCGGTCTTCCATCAGGCCCACATCATGGATGTCGGGCACCTTGGAGCAGCCGATGCCTTGATCGACCCAGCGCACAACGTAACCGAGGATGCCTTGCGCATTGTTCTCGATCTCCTCGCTGATCTGCTCGTCCGAAAGATTGCGCCCATGCATGACCGGAATGGTTAGCAGATCGGAAAGGCTGCCGCGTGCGCCACCTGCGCGCAGCTCATCCTGACGCGCCATCACATCGACCTTGTGGTAATGGGTGGCATGCAGGGTCGCCGCCGTTGGCGATGGCACCCATGCGCAGGTGGCACCGGATTTCGGGTGGCCGATTTTGGCATCCAGCATCTCGGCCATGCGGTCGGGCATCGCCCACATCCCCTTGCCGATCTGGGCCTTGCCCTGCAAACCGCAGGCGAGACCGATATCGACGTTGCGGTCCTCGTAAGAGGCGATCCATGGGGTGGATTTCATCTCGCCCTTGGGCAGCATCGGCCCGGCCTCCATGGAGGTATGAATCTCGTCCCCGGTACGGTCGAGGAAGCCGGTGTTGATAAAAGCCACCCGCTGGCGCGCAGCGCGGATACATTCCTTGAGATTGACCGAGGTACGGCGTTCCTCATCCATGATGCCGATCTTGACCGTATTGCGCGGCAGGCCAAGGATGTCTTCCACCAGATCAAAAATCTCGACGGAGAAGGCGACCTCTTCCGGCCCGTGCATCTTGGGTTTGACGACATAGACCGACCCCTTGGTGGAATTGCCACCGTCGCGCCCGAGATCATGCATAGCGATCATCACGGTGCAGAGCGCATCCATCAGACCTTCGCCAATTTCACGCCCTTCGCTGTCGATCACCGCCGGGTTGGTCATCAGGTGGCCGACATTGCGCACCAGCATCAGGGAGCGCCCCTTGAGGGTCAGGCTGTCACCGGTCGGGGAGGTGAAGCTCTTGTCGCTGGCCAGCTTGCGGGTGACCGTCTTGCCGCCCTTGTCAAAGCTTTCCTCAAGATCGCCTTTCATCAGGCCGAGCCAGTTGGCATAGGCCAGAACCTTGTCCTCGGCATCGACGCAGGCCACGGAATCCTCGCAGTCCATGATCGTCGAGACGGCAGATTCCAAGGAAATATCAGAGATATGCGCCTTGTCGGTCTTGCTGATCGGATGGTCGGCATCGATTTCGATGACGACATGCAGGCCGTTGTTGCTGAGCAGGACAGAGGTCGGCACATTAGCGTCGCCCGTATAGCCCGCGAATTGGCCGGTATCCTTCAGCGCCTGCGTCTTGTCGCCGGATGCGACCTGCAACTGACCGTCAACCACCGAGAGAGCGGTTATATCGGACCATGACCCATCGGCCAGCGGCACCGCATCGTCAAGAAAGCTCCGCCCCCAGGCGATGACCCTCTCGCCGCGCTCGGCATCGTATCCGCCGGCCTTGGGCAGATCGCCCAGCGCATCGGTGCCGTAGAGCGCGTCATAGAGCGACCCCCAGCGTGCATTCGCCGCGTTCAGCGCGAAACGTGCGTTAGTGATCGGCACCACCAACTGCGGTCCGGGGGTCGTGGCGATTTCCGGATCGGTATTCGTCGTTTCGATGGTGAAATCCTCGCCCTCTGGCAGCAGGTAGCCAATATCTCGCAGGAATGCCTCGTAAGCCTCGGCGTCATGTGGCGCGCCCTGATGTTCGACATGCCAGGCGTCGATCTTTTGCTGGATCACCTCGCGGGTTTGAAGCAGCTCGCGGTTTTTCGGTCCAAGCTCTGCCACCATGCGGGCCAGCCCGGTCCAGAACTGCTCGGCGGAAATGCCGGTTCCCGGCAGCGCCTTGGCTTCGATGAAGTCGACCAGTTCAGCCGCGACATTCAATCCCTGTCGGTTTTCACGTTGGGTCATATTCGTTGAATTCCTTCTGGCGTTTTACGGGGCGGCGGGGCCGTGATGTCGCCAATTAACGCGATAAGTTTCCTATAGGCAACAAGCTCGACCTTTGTCTGGCCAAGCAGCAGTTACAAACGGAACAAGAAAAACCCGGCGTCAGCGTGTAGGCTGAGCCGGGTTTTCCATGATTTCGGTATGTCAGATATCAGTCGTTTGCGGGTGCGGTTGTCGCATCGCCAGCCGGTGCGGTCTGCTCGACCGGTGCCGTCACCTGAGGATTGGTATCAGTGCCGACATCGTCACCGGGTTCCTCATCCCCGTAAAACACTAGCCAACCCACGGTCAGTACGGCCACAAAGACAAAACATAGCATGATGCCCCAAAGTGGGCCCCGGTGGTTGCGGGCTTGCTTTTCGACGTTCGTATTGGGAGCGGTCATGATTGCCTCCTGTCACTTACTCTGTCGCCGGGCAGATCAGCTGCGCCAGCACGGCAGGGCGCGTGCTTGCAGCACCTGCGTTACAGGAATAACTAACGGGACAGGAAACAGTTCCACTGATAACCCCACAGGGAGTTGGATATGAAAGACGCCGCGCCGACCACAGTGTATCTCGAGGATTACAAGCCTTTTGGCTACGTGGTCGACTCCGTGCATCTCACCTTTGACCTGGCGCCCAATGCCACCCGCGTCAAAAGCCGGATCGAATTTTCGCCCAACCCCGAGGCTGCCGACCGCCAGTTCTGGCTGGATGGCGAAAAGCTGAAGCTGATCAGTGCCAAGATCGACGGCAAAGACATCAGCCCGGTTTGCACCGCAGAGGGGCTAAGATGCGACGCGCCGGATGCGCCTTTTATCTGGGAGGCCGAGGTCGAAATCGACCCCGAAGGCAATACCGCGCTGGAAGGGCTTTACATGTCCAACGGCATGTATTGCACCCAGTGCGAGGCACAGGGATTTCGCAAGATTACCTATTACCCAGACCGCCCCGACGTGATGAGCGTCTTCACCGTGCGCATCAACGGCGACCTGCCCGTGCTACTTTCGAACGGCAATCCCGGCAAATCCGGCGACGGCTGGGCCGAATGGCATGATCCCTGGCCCAAGCCCGCCTACCTCTTCGCGCTGGTCGCGGGCGATCTGGTGGCCCATTCCGACAGCTTCACCACCATCGGCGGGCGCGACGTCGCGCTGAACCTCTACGTGCGTCCCGGGGACGAGGGAAAATGCGCCTTTGGTATGGAGGCTCTGAAGAAGTCGATGAAATGGGACGAGGATGTCTATGGCCGTGAATACGACCTCGATATATTCAACATCGTCGCCGTGGACGACTTCAACATGGGCGCGATGGAGAACAAGGGGCTGAACATCTTCAACTCTTCTGCCGTTCTTGCCAGCCCGGAAACCTCGACCGACATGAATTGTGAGCGGATCGAGGCAATCATCGCGCATGAGTATTTCCACAACTGGACCGGCAACCGCATCACCTGCCGCGACTGGTTCCAGCTTTGTCTCAAAGAAGGTCTGACGGTCTATCGCGACAGCCAGTTTACTTCGGACATGCGCTCGGCCCCGGTCAAACGGATCAGCGATACGATCGACCTGCGTGCGCGCCAGTTCCCCGAAGATAACGGCCCCCTCGCCCACCCGGTCCGGCCGGAGAGTTTTCAAGAAATCAACAACTTCTACACCGCGACCGTCTATGAGAAAGGCGCCGAGGTGATCGGCATGCTGAAACGGCTGGTGGGGGACGCCGCCTATGCCGAGGCGCTGGATCTCTACTTTGCGCGCCATGATGGACAGGCCTGCACCATCGAGGACTGGCTCAAGGTGTTCGAGGATGTGACAGGTCGCGATCTGACCCAGTTCAAGCGCTGGTATTCACAGGCAGGCACGCCGCGCGTCAAGGTGACCGAGCACTGGGAGAACGGTACATACCGACTGACCTTCACGCAATCGACCCCGGCCAGCGTGGCCAGCCCTGCACCGCAACCGCAGGTCATCCCGATTGCCGTTGGCCTGATCGGGCCGAATGGCGACGAGGTCGTGGAAACCACGCTTTTGGAGCTGACCGAGGAAACGCAGGCTTTTGAATTCAACGGCCTTGCTGCGAAACCGGTGCCCTCGATACTGCGCGGTTTTTCCTCGCCGGTGATCCTTGACCGCGAAACCACCACCGCTGAGCGCGCCTTTCTGCTGGCCCATGACACCGATCCGTTCAACCGTTGGGAAGCGGGCCGTACACTGGCGCTCGAGACGTTGAACGACATGACGCTTGGCGGGGCCGCGCCAAATGCGGCATATCTTGACGGGATCGTCGCCGTGACGCGGGACAGCAGCCTTGACCCGGCCTATCGCGCGCTGATGCTGGGCCTGCCCAGCCAGTCCGAGCTTGCCGCCGCGCAGGCCGAATCCGGCCGTACGCCCGACCCGATGGCGATCTGGAACGCCTGCGAAACACTGCGTCAGACTCTGGCAGAAAAGCTGCAGGACGATCTGCCGAGCCTGATGGAAGATATGCGCGTGGACGCCCCCTATCGCCCTGATGCCGAGCAATCCGGCAAGCGGTCGCTCGGCGGCGCGCTGCTTTCGCTGCTGACCCGGCTTGACGGGGGCAAGGAAGCCGCGCGTCAATATGCCGAAGCGGACAACATGACGCTGCAGCTTTCCGCCCTCTCCTGCCTCGTGCGGGCGGGCAAGGGAGAGGATGCGCTGCGCCAATTCTACGAACAATGGCAGGACGACCGTTTGGTGATCGACAAATGGTTCATGCTGCAGGTGCTGAACGCCGCGCCGGACCGCGCGGTCGGTGCTGCCAAGGCTTTGACACAGCACAAGGATTTCAACTGGAAGAATCCGAACCGGTTCCGGGCGACGCTGGGCGCGCTGACCGGCAACCATGCGGGCTTCCACGCCGCCGATGGCGCGGGCTATGCGCTGCTGGCGGACTGGCTGATCAAGCTTGACCCGGTCAACCCGCAGACCACGGCGCGCATGTGCACCGCGTTCCAGACATGGAAACGCTATGACGCAGAGCGGCAGGCGCAGATGCGCGCCGCGCTTGAACGTATTGCCGGCCAGCCCGACCTGTCGCGCGACACGACCGAGATGGTCTCGCGCATTCTGGGGGCCTGAGCCATGCGTCCAGTCTGTCTCATCACCGGGGCCAGCGGCGGGATCGGTGCCGCCAGCGCGCGGCTGGCCGCCGCGCGCGGCTATGATCTGGCGCTCAGCTACAATGGCAACAAGGCCACCGCCGAAGCGGTGGCTGCCGATGCCCGCAAGGCCGGATCGCGGGCCGAGATCTACCGGGCCGATGTGGCGAAACCCGAGGATATCGAGGCGCTTTTCACCGCAGTCGACCGCGATTTCGGCCGCATCGACGCGCTGGTGAACAATGCGGGCGTGGTCGATATGGCTGCCCGCGTAACGGACTTTACCCATGACCGTCTGCGCCGCATGTTCGACATCAACGTGATCGGCGCGATGCTGGCCGCGAAAGAGGCAGTGCTGCGTATGCAGGCGCAGGGGTCCGGCGGGTCCATCGTCAATATCTCCTCTGTTGCGGCACGGCTTGGGTCGGCCAATGAATTCGTCGATTACGCTGCTTCCAAGGCTGCCATCGACACCTTTACCAAGGGGCTGGCGAACGAGGTCGCGACCGGCGGCATCCGCGTCAACAGCCTGCGCCCCGGTCTGATCGAAACCGACATCCACGCCAAGGGCGGCGAACCCGACCGGGCCGAACGGCTGGCCGTGAATGTTCCGATGAAACGGGTCGGCACGGCGGAAGAGGTTGCCGACGCCGTGCTTTACCTGCTTTCCGATCAGGCCAGCTATGTGACCGGCGCCTTTCTGGACGTCTCTGGCGGTCGGTGAACGCGTCCTATCGCTTTACCCGCCACGGACGGTCGCGCAGGGCTCTTTTGGCGCTGGCCGCTGTCTATGGCGTGCTTGGCTTGCTGCTCATCGTCTTTGACGCCGCGCCTTGGCTGATCGGTGGTATCGCGCTGTTCACCCCGCCCGCGCTCTGGGATCTCTGGCGCAACCCCGCCGCCGGGATCATCCTGAGCGATGAAAATCTCGAATGGTTCTCCGGCAGGCTGGAGGGAAATGTCGACCTCGCCGAGATCGACCGAATCCGCATGGACACCCGTTGGGACCTATCGGTGCGCGTCACAATTCTGACACGAGATGGCAAATCACTACGGCTCCCGCAGGAGGCGTTGCCGCCCCATCGGCGGATGGCCGCCGAATTGACCCTGCGAAACGTGCAGATCGAACGGCATCATTTTACCGTATTTTGACATCGAATTTTAGTTAACCCCTTTCTTTTCATAGCGTTAACCAACTTTTGGCCTGCCATGCAAAAGGCCCAAAGGAACGCTGCAAACATCTTAGCTCTGCCATTTTTGCGCCTGAAATCACCTGCATAAACCGGGCCAAGTATCGTGTTACCTCGTGTTCGGATTACCCATGTTCAAGCTGTTACTGCCCTGGCTGGATCGCCTCTTTATCTCTGTCACCACGGCGTTCGAGTCGCTGTGGCTGACCTTCCGCTCCAAGCGATCCACGAACATGGCAGAGGATGAACCGGCTCCGATCTATGCCCTGCCCTCGCCCCGTTACGAAGAACATCTGACGATTCCGGTTCGCGACAAGGCGCCGGATGACACCGCGTGGCGGGCGGCACAGGAGCGTGGTCAGTTCCTTGCCCGGCAGGAACGCTGGGAAGATCTGGCGCGCGAAATGCGTCAGGCAGATGAAAAACGCGAATGCACGCCCGGCGGTGTCCCGATTGCCGAGCTTCTCGCCTTTGGTGCGCGCAGCGACGTGGTGTTGGCTGCCGAACATGCGCTGCGCGAGGAACGCGCCCCGCGCGACGGCGCCCTGATCGAAGGCATCAAAGGCCTCGAGATCGCCCGCCGCGAGTTGGGCAACGACCCGCATATGTCCGCGCTGGTGGCGCAGGCGCATCTGGACATTGGCTGGGCATGGCGCGGCGAAACCGGTCAGGACGAGATCGCGCCGCTGAACCGGAAACGCTGCCTTGCGCATTTCGAACGCGCAACAAAGCTGATGGCCCCGTTCAACGGGCTTGAACTGGACAGCCCCATGGTTGCCGCGACGCAATGTGCCCTGCTGGTCGGTCAGGCCGATGCGGGCGCTCGGGTCAGCGACGATTACGAAGACCTGATCGATCTCGACCCGAACAACCACCGCCACATGCGCGCCCTTGGCTGCCACCTGCTGCCGCGCTGGTTCGGCACCTATGACGAGCTTGAGCTTCAGGCGCGCCGCACCGCTGCCCGGACGCAGGATATCTGGGGGGCCGGCGGTTACACTTGGGTCTATTTCGATGCGATGGCGCTGGACGAGGTCGCCTGCGAGCAGGTCGATCTGGATTTCTTCATCGACGGGCTGCACGATATCATCGCGACCCATCCCGAGCAGGAAATGATCAATCTTCTGGCCGCCTTCTGCGCCGTGGCCATCCGGCAGGGTGAAGGCATCAGTGCCCTTGCCGACCAGAACCGCGCCGAAATTGCCGATTGCGCCAATTGGCTGATCCGCGACCACCTCACCGAAGTCCACCCGATGGTCTGGGCCCATGCGCTGACCGGGTTTGACAACAACCTGCGCGTCACCTCGGTCAACAGGTTTGCCGCGCGGGGCAAGCGGTTTGCGCTTCAAGCGATCGGCGAGCTTTTCTGCGAGGAAATAGGGCGCGGCGCGCATATCACCTTTACCCCGCAGGGCCCACGTTATGACGCGACCTGACGCCCCCTTGCTCTGACCCCGTGGCTGGCCTAGAACCCCTGCCAAGCAAGCGGACAAGAGGCCATTCAGATGCTGGACCTGACATACGAGACCCCCAAGCCCAAGGTGATCGCCGGGGCCAAGCACGACTGGGAACTGGTGATCGGCATGGAAGTCCATGCGCAGGTATCCTCCAAGGCGAAACTTTTCTCGGCCGCCTCGACCCAGTTTGGCGCCGAACCGAATTCGAACGTGGCCTTTGTCGACGCGGCGATGCCGGGCATGCTGCCGGTCATCAACGAATTCTGCGTCGAGCAGGCGGTGCGCACGGGTCTTGGCCTGAAAGCCGAGATCAACCTTGTAAGCGCCTTTGACCGCAAGAACTATTTCTACCCCGACCTGCCGCAGGGCTACCAGATTTCACAGCTTTACCATCCTATCGTCGGTGAAGGTGAAGTTCTGGTTGATATGGGGAACGGTATCGCCCGTCTTGTGCGGATCGAACGGATCCACCTTGAGCAGGATGCCGGGAAATCGATCCACGACATGGATCCGAACATGTCCTTTGTCGACCTGAACCGCACCGGTGTCGCGCTGATGGAGATCGTTTCGCGCCCCGATATCCGTGGCCCCGAAGAGGCAGCCGCCTACATCACCAAGCTGCGTCAGATTCTGCGCTACCTCGGCACCTGCGATGGCAACATGCAGAACGGCAACCTGCGGGCTGACGTGAACGTGTCGATCTGCCGCCCGGGCCAGTACGAGAAGTATCAGGAAACGCAGGACTTTTCACATCTCGGCACGCGCTGCGAGATCAAGAACATGAACTCCATGCGGTTCATTCAGGCGGCCATCGAATACGAGGCGCGCCGTCAGATCGCTATTGTCGAGGCCGGCGGCTCGGTCGATCAGGAAACCCGGCTCTACGACCCGGACAAGAACGAAACGCGGTCGATGCGTTCCAAGGAAGAAGCGCATGACTACCGCTATTTCCCCGACCCCGACCTGCTGCCGCTGGAAATCGAACAGGCTTGGGTGGACGATATCGCCAACACCCTGCCCGAGCTGCCCGACCAGAAAAAAGCACGATTCATCAATGACTTCGGCCTGGCCGACTATGACGCCAGCGTGCTGACCGCCGATCTGGAATCGGCTGGTTATTTCGAAAAGGTCGCGCAGGGCGGCGACGGCAAGCTGGCCGCGAACTGGGTTATCAATGAGCTCTTCGGTCGCCTCAAGAAGGACGGGCATGACATCACGACAAGCCCCATCGCGCCCGAGCGTCTGGCCAAGATCGTCGCGCTGATCTCCAAGGGCGATATCAGCGGCAAGATCGCCAAGGATGTGTTTGATATCGCTTACACTTCTGACCGCGATCCGGAAGAGATCGTCGAGACCGAAGGCCTGAAACAGGTGACCGATACCGGCGCTATCGAAGCCGCCGTGGACGAGGTGATCGCCGCCAATCCGGCGCAGGTCGAAAAGGCCAAGGCCAACCCGAAACTGGCGGGCTGGTTCGTCGGTCAGGTGATGAAAGCCACCGGCGGCAAGGCCAACCCCAAGGCCGTCAACGATCTGGTTTCGGCCAAGCTGGGGCTGTGATTTTCGGGGGGTGACATCTGTGCACCCCCTGTACACCCCCCGTGCATCAGCCGTCTGACATTCTCCGGACTCCTGACACTCCCCCCTCTCATGTTGTTAGGGGATGGAAAAGGTGTGTGAACGGGATGTTGCCCGGGCGACCGCTGCGCATTAGCGTCAGGGGTGGGACAGATGGGGCGGCGGGATGAGTCATGCAAAGGATATTGCGCAGCATTGCACGGCCATCGGCGTAGCAGCACATGCAGAAGATTGACCAACTGATACATGGCGCGAACATTCTGGTTTGCGCTCTTGGTGTCGCTCAGGCTGCAACCGCACTAGGTGCTGTAGGCGCAGGTATTTCAGCTACATTGTCGATGCGCGAAATCTCCAAACGACTTCCTAAGGAGGTCATACCTCTTCGCGATCAAATTGTTGAACTCATGCGAATGGAGATTGCTAATAGCCACCTGTCCAAAGCGGACCGACTACTGCTACCCCAAATGCTTGAAGCCAGCATCCCTGATCAACATGCTATTATGGCTGCTGGCCGAGAACGTGAGGCTATCATTGACGACATGGTCGAGCGCCTTACAGACCCGGCCCATGCCTCTTCATTGTTGCGGGACACGTATCGTCAGATGCTGCGGAAGCCTCTCGACTTGTTACTTGCGGACTCGGATCAGGCGCACCGGATGGCAGCAGCGTTTCAGACAGCGGTCATTGCGGAGCTTAATTCAATCTCGAAACGCGTCGAGCTACTTATAGAGCGAGCGAGCAAAAAGGATCGTGAACTCGAACTGACCGAGAAACTCTTTATTGGTCTTGCGCGCCGTACGGCCAGAGACGTCAGCGACATTGATGCCGCCTACGCGGAACTCGAAGCTCGGATCGAGGCGGCGATTGATCTGGAACGGCAAGCGGCCCTTCCCTCGAACGTCGATGAGCAAATTAGCATAGTTCTTAAACGCGTGGCCGACTTGAACGCCCAGGATCGGCTGGACGATGCCGATGAGGAAGTCGATCAGGCCCTCGCGGAGATAGCGCAGGAAGAGCAGCGCCTAGTCGCCATAAAAATGCGGATGCTGGACGTTTCGGTCGAGCAATCGCGTATGCGAGGCGACGCGGCTAAGACGACGCAAAGATTATTAGAAAAACTCGCCCTCGAGCATCCCGATTTTGGACAGCGGTTTGATGCCCTGCGATCTGTCTGGCAAGAATGGTACCAACGCGGGCGTGACAAAGGGTTGAACTTTGACCTCGAGGTATCGATCGAACTGGCGCGGACAAACGTGGAAAAGGCGACTTTCCCCGAACAAACTAGCACTGCCTTGAACGACCTCGGTGTTGCACAGACAACCCTCGGAGAACGCGAAACCGGCACGGAACGGCTCGTTCTGGCCATAAACAATCATCGCACCGCGTTGGAAAAATTCTCACGCAAACGGAATCCGCTCGCTTGGGCTAATACGCAAAACGAGCTTGGCAATTCATTGCGCATCCTTGGACAACGAGAGAGCAACAAAGGTAGCTTGGAGGAAGCTGTCACTCGCTTTAAGTTGGCACTAGAAGAATTGACCCAAGACAATAATCCGAGGGGCTGGGCATCCACTCAGAACAATCTTGGCAGTGCGCTGCAACATCTCGGGGAACGCGAAAGAGGCGGTGAGCGATTAGAACAGGCCATCACCGCCTATCGCGCCGCGCTAAATGTCTACAGCCTCAAAGCTGATCCGAATGCATGGGCCATGGTTCACTCCAACCTCGGCAATGCGCTCTCGACTCTTGGTGAACGTGAACGCAACACATTGCGGCTGGAAGAAGCGGTTGTTTCGTATCGGGCAGCTCTAATAGTTATGACCCGAGACAAAATGCCGATGGATTGGGCCGGGGCAACAAACAATCTCGGGGTGGCACTAAAGACCATTGGGCAGCTTCAGAAAGATGTAAAACTGTTGGAAGAGGCTGTGAACGTTTTCAAAAATGCGCTGGAGGAAAGAACCCGGGAGAAAGTTCCTTCGGAATGGGCTACGACGCAACACAACCTCGGCCATGCTTTCACTTTGCTTGGCAATTTACTGAACCATACGGGGCAGTCAGAAAAAGCCACCGAAACGCTGAACCTTGCCTTCGCCGCGCTTAACGCTGCGTTGGAAGTGCGCACCCAAAACAATTCGCCGTTCGATTGGGCCTCGAGCACGTCTTATCTTGGACTCGCCGAGATCATTTCCTTTAATCGAA
The DNA here is from genome assembly GCF_019966545.1 of Heliomarina baculiformis. GTDB lineage: Bacteria > Pseudomonadota > Alphaproteobacteria > Rhodobacterales > Rhodobacteraceae > Heliomarina > Heliomarina baculiformis. Next base: position 465,795 of record NZ_JAIMIC010000001.1, read on the forward strand.
CTCACGATCCAGAGCATCTGGATCGGGCCGAGGCGCATGTGCGGGCGGCGCGGGAGATATTTGCAGAGGCCGGAGCAACACAGTATCTGGAGGTGGGCAACCGAAAACTCCAATACATCAACCACCTGCGAAACGGACCCTCTGCATGACCCCATTCAAATCCAGCTTTCTCACCGTCAAACCGGAATGGATCGATTATAACGGGCATCTCAACATGGCCTATTACTCGGTGCTGTTCGATCTGGGGGTGGATGATGTCTGGTCGGATTTCGGGCTAGGGCCGGGCTATCGCGAAGAGCGGGGGATGACGACCTTTCTGGCGGAGTTTCACATCCGCTATATCCGCGAGCTGCATGAGGGCGACCGGGTTTACAGCACGTTCCAGCTGCTCGCGCATGACGAAAAGCGCATCCATTCCTATCAGGAACTGTTCCACGAGGACGGGTGGCTGGCGGCGAGCGGAGAGTCGCTGCACCTGTCGATCGACCAGTCGGGGCCGAAGGTGGCGCCCTTCCCCGGCGACGTGCAGGAAAAGATCGCAAAGATGGCGCGGGATCATGCGGGCCTGCCGATGCCCGAGGGCGCGGGGCGCAAGGTGCAGCTCCGGCCGCGTTAGGCTCTTTAGCCCGGTGAGATTTGCGGTTAGGTTGCGCGCGTTATCAGCGTCAGGACGATTTAATGCCCATATACGAATACAAGGTGGTGCCGGCCCCCGACAAGGGAACCAAGGCCAAGGGGGTCAAGACAGCCGAGGGGCGGTTCGCGCTGTCGGTCGAGGCCGAGCTGAACCGGTTGGCGGCGGGCGGATGGGAATACCTGCGCGCGGAACTGCTTCCCAGCGAGGAACGCAGCGGGCTGACCGGATCGGTAACCAACTGGCGCAACGTGCTGGTGTTCCGCCGGGCCAAGGGCGGCGCGGCGGGCAATGCGTCGGGGGAGACGGTAGAGGAACGCGGCGCCTCGGCCTTTGCAGCGGCAGCGGCACCGGTGCCTGAGGCAAGCGTGCCCGTGGGACCTGCAAAGCGTGGTGGGTCGGAGGAAGACGAGGTTCCCTCGGCACGGCCCGTACCCTTTGGCGCGCCCGAGACGCTGGCGGAAGTAGAGGAAGATGCGGCCAAGGAATCGCCGCTGACGAGCATCGAGAAGGTCGTTCGCCGCAGCACGCCCGACGTCAAGAAAGACAAGTCGGAGTAAGCTTCGCGGGATGCTGTGCCGCAGGTCGTTGCGGTTTTTGCGGAAGCTGCTGCGTGCCTGAACCTTGGTCCAGAGGTTAAAAGAAACGGCCCCCGCTGCTTTTGACGGGGACTATTTTTTCCTCCGCTTAGTGCAGGGGCGTTGTTCAAATGTCTTCGGATGCCCGCGCAGCCCCCACGCGCACCGGGACGGTCGATACGGGGCTTAGGCGCCGATATCGAGCGACAGGGCGTGGATGCTGCTCACCAGTTCCGGACCAAGCGCCGCATGGACGGCGCGATGTTGCGCAATGCGGGACTGGCCCTTGAATGCCTCTGCCCGGATCATCACATTGAAGTGGCTCTCGCCCCCCTCACGAAAACCGGCATGCCCGCGATGACTCTCACTGTCATCGACCACTTCGAGAGCATCTGGTGAAAAGGCTGCCTCAAGACGGGTCCGGATTGTTTCAGTCACATTCATTTCACTCTTTTGCGGCAAAAAATTCGCCGCCCCCTCTTCTATCTGACGAGACATACTCTAAACTCCGGTCTCCGAGTCGAAAAGATGCGCCGGGAAGGAAAGCTCCATGACTAAACCTGATCCCTTCGGCTTCGACATGTCCGTGTCGTCGGCCAAGAAAAAGAACCCGCGTGGCCGTCGCGGCATGTCGGGCGCCTCCGAAACCTCGGTGCGCCAGTGCGAACATCCCGGCTGTACCGAGGCCGGCAAGTTCCGCGCCCCCAAGGCGCCCGACGTTCTGGACGACTACTTCTGGTTCTGCCAACAGCACGTGCGCGAATATAACCTCAAATGGAACTTCTTTGACGGAACCACCGAGGCGGAGATCAACGCGCAGCAGACAAAGGACAAGGTCTGGGAACGCGCGACCAAGCCGATCAGCGATCCGGAAGCCCGCGCCTGGGCGCGGTTGGGCATCGAGGACCCGCATCAGGTACTTGGCGCGAATGCGACGCAGAACCCGGGCAAGCGCGGCGGTGTCACCCAGCGCCGTTTGCCCCCCACCGAACGCCGCGCGGTCGAGATCCTCGAGGCGGGCGACAACTGGACCAAGGCCGAGGTGCGCAAGGCCTACAAGTCGCTGATCAAGGTGCTGCACCCGGATATGAACGGCGGCGACCGGTCGCAGGAGGAACAGCTGCAGCAGGTGGTCTGGGCATGGGATCAGATCAAGGTAAGCCGCAACTTCAAGGACTGATCTTTCGGGTCAGCCCCACCGTCGAACAGGCGCGCGCAGGGTACTGCGAGCGCCTTTTTCTTGGGCTCCCGCTTGGTCAACGCCTTTATTCATTGGCGATTGTCTCTGGCCGGGTGGCTTCGGGTCCCAGCGGGCGCAGGGAGACCTGCATGCCGGGGCGCAGCGTATGGGTCGGGTTTGCGACGATCGCCCAAGCGGTCAGGCTACGCGTTTCGCGGGAGACATCGGCAGAGAGATGGGTGGGTTCGGCAAGCGCGGGATGGTCCCAGCCCGGGGCCAGCTGCACGACCAGATCCACGGTGTCGGCATAGGAATCGATGCTGCTCAGATCGGTGACGCCAAGTTCCAACAGTCGCTGGGGATAGGGGATTTCATAAGCGATGCGCACCGGATCAAGCTGGACAATGGTGGCCAGCACCCCTTTCTGTCCGGTTTCCACGAAGCTGCCACGGCTGACGAAGGGTTTGCTGATGATCCCTGAGATCGGTGCGTGGACTTCGGTGCGGCGCATGTCGATCTGGGCGGCTTCGAGCCGGCTGTTGGCCTCGGTTGCGGCCGCCGAGGCAACCGAAAGGGCGACTTTGGATTTGAAATACCGCGTGTCGGATACGTTCCCGCGTTCCTTGAGGATGAGGTTGCGGTCATGTTCATTTTCCGCGTCTTCAAGGATGGCCTCGGCCTTTTGTGCTACAGCGCGGGCCGCGCGCAGACGCTGGGAGAATTCTGCCTTGTCGAAGGTGAACAGAAGCGCGCCTTCGGCGACCGTTTCGCCGGGTTCGAAATGTATCTCGGTCACGACGCCTTCGATCTGGGCGGACACATCCACCCGGTTCAGCGCCTCGACATAACCTGTGTAGAGGGGCTGCTCATCCGCCCATGCAGGAAGCGGGCATGCGAGCATGGCGAGGGAGACAAGGACACTGGCAGCTCTTTTCATGCGAGCCTCCGTCGGGGGACGGGTGACGATGCTTTGCCAACCGGAGCAGCAGGCCCCGGGATCGGGCATGACCTGCCGGTGTTCCGGTTGGCGGGTGTGGACGCAGCCGGGGTTGCGTCAGTTGGTACGCTCGGCGTTGCTGTTTCGAGTCGCCCCGCCCACACCGGTGATGCGCAGGTTGCGACCATTTTCGAGCAGAACGAAATCCGCCTTGGAGAGAGAGCCCTTCCAGCCGTCGTGGGTTCTTTCCATCGCGGTGGTTTCGTCGCTGTCGGCGATCCGGCTCCAGACCAGTTCCGTGCAATCGGCGTTGACGATAAAATCGCCGTAGATGCCGTGATCGCGGAACGAGTATTCGCCGCCCGCCCAAGGGCAGGAATCCTGTGCGAAAGCGGGGGCGGCGGAAAGGCCAAGGAGGAGCGGTACGAAAGTCAGATGTTTCATGAGATGTCCAGTGCAATCGATTCAAGAAAGGTATTGAAACGCTCTGACCATCGTATTCACCTTAAGGTTGTGTCAAGACACCTTAAGTTGAGAAATGTATTTGCGCTATAATCTGCGCCGCCAGAGCGGGCAAAGCACATGTCTTTGGAAAGGGTAATGAGCGGCTCAGGCCGTGGCCGGTGCTTCCCAGTTCAGGTCCGGAGTCTCGCGAAAGGCAAAGCGCGACAGGTGGTCGTCGATGATGAACTTTGCCCGTTCGAGACCCTCTTCATCCTGAGCCGTGACTGTCACCAAAAGCGCCTCGTCATCGGCCTGCATCGTTGCAGGACCGGGCGGAAGGGCCGCTTTTCCGTTGGTATCGTCGTATTCCACGCTGACCTTATGCGCGAAGTGCTTGCAAAGCTGTTTGAGGTACTTGGACGCATTGGGCGTTTCGAAACGTGCTGACGCGGAAAGCATGGTCACTCCGGTGAAATCCGATTCTTTCTGTAAGTTATTTTCTTGACCCTCCCGGCGCAAGCGCCTAACCGACAGTCAATCCGAACCCGGCGACGCTCTGCCGGTTCATGTTCCAGTCCGGAGGCCTGCCTATGATCCCCGCCCTGCTGCGTAACACTCTAGCCGCTCTGGCGCTGTGCGCACCGGCCTGCATGGCCGAGCCGATCACCGTGGAAACCGCCACCGGCCCCGTAGAACTGCCGCAGCGTCCCGAGCGCATTCTTGCGATGGACGTGCCAGCGATCGACACGTTGACGGCGCTGGGGGTGAAACCTGCCGGGATCGTCGCGCCGACACATATGGGCTACCTGTCGGATGTGGAAAATGAGCTGCCTGTGGTTGGGACGCTTTTCGAACCCGATTTCGAGAAGATCGCAGCGCTTGGACCGGATGCGATCATCCTTGGGACGCGGTCCATCGCGCAGGGCAAGAACCTGAGCAATTTCGGGCCGGTTCTGGACATGAGCATCGGTCTTGATGCGGTCGGCGACGGGCTGCAGCGGCTTGAGACCTATGGCAGGCTGACCGGCACCGAAGAAAAAGCCACCGAGATGGCCGGAATCCTGCGCGCCAAGACCGAAACCGCCCGCGCCCTTGTCGAGGGGCGAGGCACCGCGCTGATCGTCATGACCAACGGGCCGAAACTGTCGGTGTTCGGTGCCGAGAGCCGGTTCGGCTGGCTGCACAAGACGCTGGGCTGGCCCGAGGCCGCGGATGACATCGATACCTCGTCCCATGGCGAGGCGATCACGTTTGAATATATCGCCGACAAGAACCCCGATACACTGATCGTGATCGACCGCGGGCAGGCCATCGGCGGCGCGGTCGAAGGCGCGCGGTCGACGCTGGACAATGCGCTGATCCACGGCACGACCGCGTGGCAGAACGATCAGGTCATCTATCTCTCGCCGGGCGAGATTTATATCGCGGGTGGCGGGTATACCGCGCTGAACCGCACGCTCGATCAGTTGATCGCCGCGCTGGGACCTGACTCCTGATCTGATATGCCCGTAGTTTTCATCCTGCTGGCGCTGGCCGCGCTGGCCAGCCTTTCGCTGTTCGTCGGCGCCATCGACATGAGTCCGGCCGATCTCTGGCGCAACCCCGAGGCACTGCGGCTGATGCTGGTAAGCCGCCTGCCCCGGACAATGGCGGCGATGCTGGCGGGGGCCTCGCTGGCGGTGACCGGGCAGATCATGCAGGTGCTGGCGCGCAACCGTTTCGTTGAGCCGATGACCGCAGGGGCGGGTCAGAGCGCGGCGCTTGGCATTCTTGCCGCGACTCTCTTCGTGCCGGGCGCACCGGTCTGGATCAAGATGCTGATCGCCGCCGGGGCGACCCTGGTCGGGAGCGTCGGCCTGTTGCTGATGATCCGTCGCCTGCCACCGACGCAACCATTGCTCGTACCGCTGGTGGCGCTGGTTTACGGCGGGGTGATCGGCGCGGCGGTAACCTTTGTCGCCTACCAGGGCGATATGCTACAATTCGTGCAGATCTGGTTGACCGGAGAGCTTTCCGGCGTTCTGCAGGGCCGGTACGAGCTGCTCTGGATTGCCGGGGGCGTAGCGCTTGCGACGTGGTTCATCGCCGACCGGGTGACGGTACTGGCGCTGGGAGATGCGGCCGGCCGCGCGCTGGGGGTGAACGTGGCTGCGGTGACAGCGGCGGGGCTTGCCGCGATATCGCTGGTGACCGCGCTGACGGTGGTCACGCTCGGCGCGATCCCGTTCATCGGGCTGGTGGTGCCGAACCTCGTGTCGCGGCTGATCGGGGATAACCTGCGCGCCGGGCTGCCGCTGACGGCGAGCCTTGGGGCGCTTTTGGTGCTGGGCGCAGATATGCTGGGCCGGGTGGTTCGCATGCCCTATGAGATCCCCGCCTCGGCCATGACGGGCGTGATCGGCGCTGCCTTGTTCCTTGCCCTGATCCTGCGGGAGCCAAAAAATGGCTAGGGCGCAGATCTGGTTGGGCTTGTGCTTGCTGGTCTCGATCATTGGCTACCTTTTCCTCGACGCGGTGGGGTCATGGGCGTTCATCCTGACCTTTCGCGCCACCAAGCTGGCGGCTATGCTGCTGGTTGGTGTGTCGCTGGCGGTGGCGACGGTGCTGTTCCAGACAATCACGGCGAACCGTATCCTGACGCCATCGGTGATGGGGTTCGATGCGCTTTACGCCTTTGCGTTGAGCAGCATGGTCTTCACCCTAGGTGCGGCGGGTTATGACGCGATCCCGCAGCCGCTTTTGTTCGCCGCCAACCTGACGCTGATGTCGGGACTTGGGCTTTTGCTGTTCATGGCGCTGCTGGCCGGGGGGCGTGGCGATATCCTCAAGATGGTGTTGACGGGGATCGTGCTGGGCATCCTGATCCGGTCGGTCACCGGGTTTATCCAGCGGCTGATCGACCCGAGCGATTTCCAGACCGTGCAGGTCGCGAGTTTCGCGCGGTTCACCTTTGTGGAGCCGGTTCTGCTGGGCATGGCGGCGGCGGTGGTGATCCCGGCGCTGGTGCTGGCGTGGCGAATGAGGTTCCGGCTGGATGTACTGGCGCTGGGACCGGAGGCCGCCACCGGTCTGGGTGAAATGCCGAAGCGCGGGCAGAAACAGGCGCTGCTGTTGATCTGCCTGCTGGTCGGCGCGGCGACGGCGCTGTCGGGGCCGATGTCGTCGGGGTTTTCGGGGCCATCTAATTTCTTTGGCCTGATCGTCACCGCGCTTGCGCATCTTCTGATCAAGAGCGAGCGGCACGCGACCCTGCTGCCGGCGGCGGCGATGATCGCAGGGATCGTGCTGGTCGGTGGTCAGACGGTGATGGAGCGCGTGCTGCACCTTTCCACCCCCCTGCCCGTCGTGATCGAGTTGATCGGCGGCGCGCTGTTTCTATTCCTGCTGTTACGGAGACGGGCCGTATGATTTCGATCCGCAATGTAAGCCATGCCATTCACGGCTCGCCGATCCTGCATGACATATCGCTTGACCTGCCACGCGGCGGAGTGACCGCGCTGATCGGGCCGAACGGGGCCGGGAAATCGACTCTTTTGTCGCTGATTGCGCGGCTGGATAAATTGCAGGCGGGCGCGATCACTGTAGATGAGCTTGAAGTCGGCAAGGCCGCCGACCGGGTGCTCGCGCAGCATCTGGCAATCATGCCGCAAAGCCTGACCGTATCGGCGCGGCTGCGGGTGGGCGAACTGGTGATGATGGGCCGCTACCCGTGGCACCAGGGACGCCCCGGCGCGCAAGACCGCGAGATCATTACCGCCGCGCTGGAAAAATTCGCGCTGGAGCCTTTGCGGGATCGGTTTCTCGATGCGTTGTCGGGCGGGCAACGGCAGCGGGCGCTGGTGGCGATGGCCTATGCGCAGGGGACAGATTACCTGCTACTGGACGAACCGCTTAACAATCTTGATATCGCAGCGTCGCGCCACCTGATGGGATTGCTGCGCGAGATGGCGGAACGCGAAGGCAAGAGCATCGTGATCGTGTTGCATGACATCAACTATGCTGCCGCATTTGCCGACCGGATCGTGGTGATGAGTGGCGGGCGTATCGCGGCAGATGGCGCTCCGGACGAGATCGTGACCGATGGTCTGCTAAGGGAGGTCTTTGACACGAATGCCGAGGTGCGGCTGATCGACGGCAAGCCCGTGGTTCTGGTCTGAGGGATCGACGGTTGAACGTAGGCATCTCTGCGGATGGTGACGGGCTGGGTTGGTGCGAGGAATCGCGTTTATTGCGCTGGTTCCAGCCGCGCGGCGCTGAAAGCCGGCACCGATTTTCGACGATCTCAAACCGTTTGCACAACTTCAAGCACAGCCATTAACCACGCTTTAAGGACAAAAACCGGAATCCTGTCCAACTGATCCGGCAGCGGAATTTAGCCATCAAATTTACCCTAAAGCGATCACAGTTTCGCCCTGATCCTTATGCAGTGGAGCGGGGAAGAAGCCGTTAAGGTTAACTGTATAAGGGTTTTTACATGCTTCTGTCCGGACTATTCGGATCGTCGAATTCGACGCCTCCTGCGTCGAACAACAATAATGCGAATAACAATTTTTCCCCCAACACCGATGCCGAGACCGAGGAAACCTCGGCCGCTTCAGGCGGCACCCAGAACGAGTCCGCAACGCAGACGAGCAACGCCAACAGCGCGCAGGCCGTATCCGTGACCTCTTCGGAGACCGAGACCAGCAACGGCGGATCAGCGCAGGCATCGTCCGGAAACGGAAAACCTGCTGCGTCAACGACCAAGTCGGCAAGCGGCAATGCACAAGCGAAAGCTGCCGAAGACGCCAAGCCGGATGCGCTGGAGCTTGCCCGTCAGGCGGCGCAGCGGGTGGTGGACGAAGCCAGGACGCAGTCGCTTCTAAGCAATATCGCGCCCGTCGCTGCCTCGGCCGGAGAGTCGAGCAAATCTTATGCCGTATCCCTGCTGAGCCCGAGCGGCGTGGCAGAAGCCCAGATCAAATCGCCGACCCCAGCAAACGCCGAGCCCAAGTCGGCCAAGGCGAAATGATCTGAGATCCGTCACGCAGATAAAGCCAGTGCCCCGGCTGCCTCTGCTGACGAAACTGACCGGCGACTGTCCCCTCGGCAGTCGCCGGTTTCTTTGTTTACAGCAGCACCAGCCGGATCGCGTAGGCGACGACCCCGACGCAGGCGACACCGCCAAGCCAGAGCAGCAGGAACCAGCCGGTCCGTTTCCACCACATCAGTGATAGCCCTGTTCCGGGTCGAGCTTGCCGCGAAACACCCAGTAGGCAAAACCGGTATAGGCCAGGATCATCGGGATCAGGACGATTGCGCCAACCAGCATGAACCACTGGCTTTTCTCGGGGGCGGCGGCCTCCCACAGGGTCACGCTGGGCGGGATGATATGCGGCCAGATCGAGATACCGAGCCCGAGGAAGCAGAGACCGAACAGCGCCAGCGCCAGCACGAAAGGCAGCCAGTCGCGGCCATGGCCGATCAGGCTGCGTGCCAGCGCAATGGCGATGACGGCGACGGCGATGGGCACCGGTGCGGTAAAGATGATCTGCGGGAAAGTGAACCATTTCGCCCAGTAGATACCGATCAGGAAGGGCGTCGCGAGGCTGACCAGCACGATGAAACCAACGGTGACCAGCCCGAGGATCCGTGCCATGTTTCGCACCCGGTGCTGAATCTCGCCCTCGAGCTTGAGGTTCAGCCAGCAGGCCCCAAGAAAGGCATAGCCTGCCACCACGGCCAGACCGGTCAGGATGGTGAACGGGGTGAGCCAATCCCACCAACCGCCCGCATAGGCGCGGCCTTCGACCTCGATCCCCTGCAAAAGCGCGCCGAGGATGACGCCCTGCGCCATCGACGCGATGAAGGAACCGCCGATAAAGGCACCGTCCCAGAGTTTGCGCGAGAGACGGGTTTCCGTCCGCCAGCGAAATTCGAACGCCACGCCCCGAAAGATCAGCGCCAGCAGCATGGCAATGATCGGCGGATAGAGCGCAGGCAGGATGATCGCATAGGCCAGCGGAAAGGCCGCCATCAGCCCGCCGCCGCCCATGACCAGCCAGGTCTCGTTGCCGTCCCAGACCGGGGCGACCGAGTTCATCATCAGGTCGCGCTCCTTTTTCTCGCGAAAGAGCGGATAAAGGATGCCAAGCCCGAGGTCGAAGCCGTCAAGCACCACATAGATGTAGATCGCCAGCGCAAGGATCAGCGCCCAGACCACGGTGAGGTCGAAACTGATACCGAGGTTTTCCATCATTTCGCTCCTGTCCGGGGATCAGCGGTACCGGGCACGGTGCCCGCGGCGCGCATGGGGCCGACTTCCTGTTCGACGCCGGTTTCGCCCTGATGCGGCGGATGGGCCATCAGGCGCAGCAGGAAATAGACGCCCGAGCCGAAGACCGCGAAATAGACGAGGATAAAGGCGACCAGTGAAGTCGCGACGGCGGGTGCATCAAGCGGCGCGACGGAATCGGCCGTGCGCAGGATGTTGTAGACAGTGAAGGGCTGGCGCCCGACCTCGGTCGTGATCCAGCCAGCGGTGACGGCGATAAAGCCGGTCGGCCCCATCACCAGTGCGGCGCGGTGCAGCCATGTATCTGTATGCAGGATACCGCGCCAGCGCGAGATCAGCGACCAGACGCCGAGGCCCAGCATCGCAAAACCCAGCGCCACCATCACGCGGAAAGACCAGAAGACCACAGCGACGGGAGGCTGGTTTTCGCGCGGGATCGTATCGAGCCCGGCGAGCGGCGCGTTCAGGTCGTGCTTGAGGATCAGCGAGGATGCCTTGGGGATTTCGATGCTATAGCGCATTTCCTGCGCGTCCTGGTCGGGGATGCCAAAGAGGATCAGCGGCGCGCCATCCGGGTGGCTCTCAAAGTGCCCCTCCATCGCCATGACCTTGGCGGGCTGGTGTTCCAGCGTGTTCAGCCCGTGCTGGTCACCGATAAAGATTTGCAAAGGCGCGACCACCGCGACCATCCACATCGCCATGGAGAACATGATCCGCACGCCCCGGTTATGGCCGTGGCCGCGCAGGTAGTGCCAGCCCGCAACGCCGCCGACCACCAGCGCGGTGGTCAGGTAGGCGGCGGTCAGCGCGTGCGCCAGACGATAGGGGAAGGACGGATTGAAGATGATCGCCCACCAGTCCTCGGGCAGGAACTGGCCGTTTTCACCGATAATATGGCCCTGCGGTGTCTGCATCCACGAGTTCACGGAAAGGATCCACGTGGCCGAGATCGCCGTGCCGACGGCGACCATGAGGCAGGCGAACATGTGCAGGCCCGGGCCCACCCGGTCGCGGCCAAAGAGCATGATACCGAGGAAACCGGCCTCGAGGAAAAAGGCGGTCAGCACCTCGTAAGCCATGAGCGGGCCGATCACCGGCCCCGCCTTGTCGGAGAAGACCGACCAGTTGGTGCCGAACTGGTAGGACATCACGATGCCCGAGACGACGCCCATGGCAAAGGTAATGGCAAAGATCTTGATCCAGTAGCGGAAGAGCCTGAGGAACCGCTCGTTCCCGGTTTTGAGCCAGAGCGCGTTCAGTACCGCGAGGTACGAGGCAAGTCCGATCGTGAAGGCGGGAAAGATAAAGTGAAACGCGACCGTAAAGCCGAATTGAATGCGCGCGAGCAAAAGCGCGTCGAAGCCCAGAACATGCTCCATAAGGTACCCCTTTTTCCACCGCCTCCCTCTTAGATGAGAGTATAGGACGAAGGGGATGCGACCCAAGCGCATGCGACAATGCGCGCGGCAACCGGCGCTTGTCGGTTGACGGGCGAGGCCGACAAAGCGAAAGGCCGCCTGTCAAAGGCGACCTTTCTGTGCTGTCCGGATTCAGAGCTAAGGGGTACTTTCGCGATCCACCGGACAACAATACCGTCAAATGTCTTGCTTATTCCGCGGGCAAAAGCACCCGGTCGATCACGTGGATCACGCCGTTGGACTGGTCGACATCGGCAATCGTCACATTGGCCATGCGGCCACGTTCGTCCTCGATCATGATCTTGTCGCCCTCATAGCGGGCCTGAAGGGTGCAGCCGCCGACGGTCGGGACCGGGTGGACGCCGCCGTCATCGTCGATCATGCCCTTGATGGCGGTCGACATGGCATCGGCGGAAACCACGTGGCAGGCGAGGATCTTGGCAAGCTGGTCCTTGTGCTGCGGTTCAAGCAGGGTTTCGACGGTGCCGGCCTTGAGCATCGCAAATGCGTCATCGGTTGGGGCGAAAACGGTAAAAGGACCGGGACCGGACAGGGTTTCGACCAAACCGGCAGCCTTGACCGCCGCGACCAGCGTTTCGTGATCCGCGGAGTTCACGGCGTTTTCGACGATGTTCTTGTCCGCGTACATGGGCGCGCCGCCGACCATCGGATTTTCAGCGGCCTGGGCCGAGAGGCCAAGGATGGATACACCGGATACCAGCGCGGCGGTTGCAAGAGTTTTAATCGGTTTCATGAATTCCTCCAATGTTTGATCATGCGGCGTTTGCCGGAGATGCTGCTGATACGGAGGAATTCGGCGGAAAGTTTCAGGCGGCTGAAAATTCTTTGCAAAAAAAGAAAAATATCGTGCCGCTGCCGCCAAGCGACGGTCGAACCCGGCCACCGACGCCCGTAAAAAGGCGCATTTCCGCAGGCCTGCCCCCCCTTGCCCTTGCTGTTGATATGGTGCACGAACGCTTCGTTCGGCTTGGGTTGCCGGACAGATGAGACAAGGACTGATTTCATGGCCGACGGTGCAATCGATATCAATGCAAAGCCAACCGAGGATATTTCGGTAAAGGAAGTGTTCGGGATCGACACGAACATGATCGTCAAGGGCTTTGCCGATCGTACCGACCGCGTGCCGGAAATCGACTCGACCTATAAATTCGACCCGGAAACCACGCTGGCGATCCTCGCTGGTTTTTCCCATAACCGCCGCGTGATGGTTCAGGGGTACCACGGTACGGGTAAATCGACCCATATCGAACAGGTTGCCTCGCGTCTGAACTGGCCGACGGTTCGTGTGAACCTCGACAGCCACATCAGCCGGATCGACCTGATCGGCAAGGACGCGATCAAGCTGCGCGACGGCAAGCAGGTGACGGAATTCCACGAAGGCATCCTGCCTTGGGCGCTGCGCAACCCGACTGCCATCGTTTTTGACGAATACGACGCGGGCCGCGCCGACGTGATGTTCGTGATCCAGCGCGTTCTGGAACATGACGGCAAGCTGACCCTGCTGGATCAGAACGAGATCATCACCCCGAACAAGTATTTCCGCCTCTTCGCCACCTCGAACACGGTGGGTCTGGGCGATACGACGGGCCTGTACCACGGGACCCAGCAGATCAACCAGGCGCAGATGGACCGCTGGTCGCTTGTCGCGACGCTGAACTACCTGAGCCACGATGCCGAAGTCGCCATCGTCCTCAGCAAGGCGCCGCATTACAACAACGAGAAGGGCCGCAAGACGGTAAGCCAGATGGTGCATCTTGCCGACCTCACACGCGTGGCCTTTATGAACGGTGACCTTTCGACCGTGATGAGCCCGCGCACCGTGATTACATGGGCGCAGAACGCCGAGATCTTCCGCGATGTCGGCTATTCCTTCCGCCTGTCCTTCCTCAACAAATGCGACGAGTTGGAGCGCCAGACAGTGGCCGAGTTCTACCAGCGCTGCTTTGACGAGGAATTACCGGAAAGCGCGGCAAGCGTCAGCCTGGGCTAAGTTTCAAGGCCGGTTTCGACCGGCTCTTTTCTTTTGGGCCTGCCGGGTCGGTCCGTTCAATTTGAACCGTTCTTGAGGAAATTGCGCCCTACTTGCCGTTTGACCCAACGCGCTTTCGCGCGCAGTCTTTCGGTATGGGCTATATTTCGTTTTCGCGGGCCATGGTTCTTGCGCTGGGCCTGCCTGTCGTTGGTATTTGTGGCGCCCCGCCCGAACGGGACACGTCTCCTGATCTGCAATTCGCGTTCGCAACCTGTGTCGGGCGTTTCACCGCGCTGATGCAGCATCAATGGCTGACCGGTCCGCAGCGCTCGGATGAAACCAAGCGGCAGCAACGTCAGATGATCGCCTTGCTTGATGCGGTTACCCCGCCCGAAGACAAACGGCGCGCCATGTCGCAAAGAATCCAGTCCAAGCACGCCTTTACCAGCCTGTTGACCCGGATCAGGGTCAGCCGGGACCCGGCCTATACGAGATGGGCGCAGAACCGGGTGGAACGAGATATTGGTGCCTGCCGGGGGCTGTTGCTTGGGCCTTCCTCCCTGTCACAATCCGGCTGATCACTGGCGCGGCAGGAATATATCTACAAGAGATATTTTTGATATCTTTTGTATATACTTCATTGACCGGTAGGGTTTTTGTCATAGGCTTGTTACATGAACAGGCTTGCAACGTATCTCACTTACGGGTTGGCCCTTGCCGCGTTCACGGTTTCCGTGGCCAAGGCCCTCCCCTCTCAATCTGTCGAAAGAGCAGAGATTTTTGCGACGTGCTCGGGCCGCCTGTCGGCCCTTGCGACCAGACAACGGGCGATGAACGACCCTTCGGCACCGGAGATCGAGCGGCTCAGCGACCAGTTCAGCATGCTGCTTGATGCGACGCTGCCGGATGCGATCCAGCAGGGCGTCGAGGCCACGCAATCGGATCGCTGGCGCAACTCGGGCTGGAGCGAAATGGCGAACCTGCTGGCCGATGTGGACTATAGCGTCGACCAGCGCCGGGTGGACCGGGCCCGTAGCGTTCTGGAAACGCGGCTGGCCACCTGCCGGGCGCTTTTGCTTTAGGCAGGGTGCAGAATTTTCCCGCGGTCTCTATGGTCAAGGGCGGGGAATGGTCTTAGGTTGTTGCCCTGAAGAGCAGCGACCGAAGGCCCCGACATGGCGCAGAATTCCGACAACCCCGCCGATCCGTTCAAGAAGGCGCTGGCCGAGGCCACCAAGGTCATGGCCAACGACCCCGAGCTGAACGTCAGCTATTCCGTCGATCCATCGGGTCTGTCGGGCGATGCGATGCGCCTGCCGCAGGTCACCCGCCGGATGACCCGCGACGAGGTGTTGCTGGCGCGGGGCACGGCGGATTCGCTGGCGATGAACCGCAAGTATCATAACGGCCAGACCCATGCGCGCTATGCTCCGCCGGGTGACATGGCACGCGAGCTTTACGAGGCGATGGAGACTGCCCGCTGCGAGGCGATGGGCGCGCGGGACATGCCCGGGACCGCAGGCAATATCGACGTCAAGATCGGCCATGACGCTATGCGGCGCGGGTACGATCAGGTGACCTCGACCGCCGAGGCGCCGCTGGCGGCTGCTGCCGGTTACCTTGTGCGCAACCTCGCCACCGGGCGCGATCTGCCCAAGGGCGCGGATAACGTGATGGAGCTGTGGCGCGATCACATCGAAAAGCAGGTCGGCGGGCGCCTTGACGTCATCAACGAGGTTCTCAACGACCAGTCCGCTTTTGCCAAGTTCACCCGCGCGGTGATCAAGGATCTGGGCTATGGCGACCAGCTGGGCGACGACCCGGACGAGCTGGACGACAACCAGGAAGACCAGGCCGAAGAGGATCAGGAAGACGATCAGGAGCCGGAAAGCACCGGCGAGGACGAGAGCGACGATCAGGAAACCGCCGCCGATCCGGAACGCTCGCAGGACGAACAGCAGGACCAGGCGGATGCGCAGGTCAGCATGGACGACCTCGCCGATGAGGAAATGGGCGAGGATGCGGAAATGCCCGAAGGCGATGCGCCCTTCGAGCCGCCTGCCCCGCCGCCGGTCAGCGATGCCGATCCGAATTACAAGGTATACCTGTCGACCCATGATGAAGAAGTCGACGCCGAGGACCTTGCCGAACCGGCCGAGCTGGAGCGGCTTCGTGCCTATCTCGACCAGCAGCTCGACCCGCTGAAGGGCGCGGTGTCACGGCTGGCGAACAAGCTGCAGCGCCGTTTGCAGGCACAGCAGAACCGGAGCTGGGAGTTCGACCGAGAGGAAGGTATCCTTGACGCGGGGCGTCTGGCGCGGGTGGTGGCGAACCCGACGACTCCGCTGTCGTTCAAAGTCGAGAAGGACACCGAGTTCCGCGATACGGTGGTGACGCTACTTCTCGACAATTCCGGTTCGATGCGCGGGCGACCGATTTCCATCGCCGCGATCTGTGCCGACGTGCTGGCGCGGACGTTGGAACGCTGCAACGTAAAGGTCGAGATCCTTGGCTTTACCACGCGGGCGTGGAAGGGCGGACAGGCGCGCGAGGCATGGCTGAACGATGGCCGCCCGCAGCAACCGGGCCGTCTGAATGATCTGCGCCATATCGTCTACAAGGGGGCGGATGCGCCCTGGCGTCGCGCGCGGCCGAACCTTGGTCTGATGATGAAGGAAGGTCTGCTCAAGGAGAACATTGACGGGGAGGCGCTGGAATGGGCGCATCGCCGCATGCTGGCACGGCGCGAGCAGCGCAAGATCCTGATGGTGATTTCCGACGGTGCGCCGGTCGATGATTCGACCCTGTCGGTGAACCCGGCGAATTACCTGGAAAAACACCTGCGCGACGTGATCGCCATGGTCGAGAAACGCAAGATTGTGGAACTGCTGGCGATCGGCATCGGCCATGACGTGACGCGCTATTACGACCGCGCCGTGACGATCACCGATGTGGAGCAGCTGGCCGGGGCGATGACCGAGCAGCTGGCCGCGCTTTTCGACAGCGACCCGCGCGCGCGGGCGCGGGTGATGGGGATCAAAAAGGCGAGCTAGAGCTCGCCTTGCCTTCGGCGACCGTATTTGCACCGAGAAGAAGCAGCGGGGGTTTCGCCGGCGCGTCGTTTCGCGTGGTTGGGCGATATGATTGCATTCGCATTCAGGGCGTCGTGAATGCGGTGAAATCGCGCCTTGCGTCCCGGCCGGGTTCGCGATTGGGTACGGACGAATGACCCAAAGAAAGATCGGCCTATGTTTCAGACATTCGAGTTAACCGCACGACCCGAACAGGGCCCCCCGCGTCTGGCTGCGTTGCGGGATGCGATGGAGAGCGAGGGGCTCGACGGGTTTCTGGTGCCGCGTGCGGATGCGCATCAGGGTGAATATGTCGCCCCGCGCGATGCCCGTCTGGCCTGGCTTTCGGGGTTCACCGGCTCGGCCGGGTTCTGCGCGGCGTTGCGCAACGTCGCCGGGGTATTCATCGACGGGCGCTATCGCACGCAGGTCAAGGCGCAGGTGGCGAATGTGTTCACCCCGGTACCCTGGCCCGATGTGTCGCTGGTCGACTGGCTGAAGGAGCAGCTGCCGGAGGGTGGCAAGGTCGGCTTTGACCCCTGGCTGCATACTGTGGCGCAGGTCGAGGGCTGGCAGTCCGGGCTGAAGGGCAGCGGCATCGAGATGGTGCAGAGTGCCAACCTCGTCGACCGGATCTGGGAAGACCAGCCAGACCCGCCGATGAATCCGGTCAAGCTGCACCCGCTGGAATTTGCCGGGGAGAGCGCGGCGCGCAAATATGACCGACTGGGCAAGGATCTGGCGGAGGCCGGGCAGGATGCGGCGGCGATCACCTTGCCGGATTCGATCATGTGGCTGTTGAACATCCGCGGCTCGGACGTGGAGCGCAATCCCCTGGCGCATGGGTTCGCGGTGCTGCATGCAGATGGCATGGTCGACCTTTACATGGCCTCGGCCAAGCTGGGCGATGTGCGCGAGGAACTGGGCGATCGCGTGCGGCAACACGAGCCGGAGGCGTTTCTGGACGATCTGTCCCGGCTTGAAGGCAAGGTGCGGATCGACAAGGGCACGGCGCCGCAGATCGTGGCGGATGCGCTTGGCGACAGGGCGGTGGCGGGGGACGACCCTTGCGCCCTGCCCAAGGCGCGTAAGAACGAGGCCGAGATCGAGGGATCGGCGGCTGCGCATCTGCGCGATGCGGTGGCGATGGTCGAACTGCTGAGCTGGCTCGATGCGCAGGCGCCGGGCACTTTGACAGAGACCGACGTCGTGACGCAGCTTGAGACCTGCCGCCGCCGGGACAATGCGCTTCAGGACATCAGTTTCGAGACGATTTCCGGCACCGGTCCGAACGGCGCGATCATGCATTACCGCGTGACCGAAGAGACCGATGCGCGTCTTGAGGACGGGCATCTGCTGGTGCTGGACAGCGGCGGGCAATATCTGGACGGCACCACCGATATCACGCGCACCATCGCCATCGGCGAGCCGGGCGAAGAGGAACGCGCCGCCTTTACCCGGGTGTTGCAGGGGATGATCGGCATGTCGCGGCTGCGCTGGCCCAAGGGGCTGGCCGGGCGCGATATCGAAGCGATCGGACGCCTGCCGCTCTGGCTCGCGGGACAGGATTTCAACCACGGGCTTGGCCATGGAGTCGGCGCTTACCTGAGCGTTCACGAGGGCCCGCAACGGCTGAGCCGCGCCAGCACCATACCGCTGGAGCCGGGGATGATCCTGTCGAACGAGCCGGGCTATTACCGTGAGGGGGCCTTTGGCATAAGGATCGAGAACCTCCTCGTGGTACAGGAGGCCGAACCGCTGCCCGGCGGCGATCCGGAACGGGAATTCCTTGACTGGCGGACCCTGACCTTTGTGCCCATCGATCGCCGCCTGATTGCCATCGACATGCTGACGGCGGAAGAGCGGGCTTGGATCAACGCCTATCACCGGCAGGTGGCCGAAAAGATCGGCTCGCGTCTGGGCAAGGAGGCAAAACTGTGGTTGGATGCTGCGATTGCCCCGATCTGACACCTTGGTGTTACGTTCGGCGGGCAGGACGGACGGGTATTCGAGGAGGCATATCATGGCGGATCACATCACGATCGAAAAGGCAGCGGGCAAGTGGAGCGTGCGTTCGGGCGGGGCCGTGCTTGGTGAATCCGTGAATGCCCTGCGGCTGATCGAGAACGGCTATGACCCGGTGATCTATTTCCCGCGCGAAGATATCGCGATGGCTTTCCTTGATCGGTCGGACATGACCACCCATTGCCCGCACAAGGGCGATGCGACCTATTTTTCCATCGTGAACAAATCCTCGACGGTGCCGGACGCGGTCTGGAGCTATGAGACGCCAAAGGATGCCGTGTCGGACATCGGGGGCTATCTGGCCTTTTACGAGAGCGACATGGTGAAGGTCGAACAGCTCTGAGACCCGCTTAGCTGTGTTCCTCGGCGGCGGTGGCCGCGAGGGCGCGGTTATAGGCCTTGAGCGCGTCGATATGGAACAGCGCGCCGATCTGTTCCAGCTCTCCTTCCCTGTTGCGGGTCACGACCGGGAGAAAGGCGACCTCGGCACTGTCAAAAATCGGCATGGCAGCTTCTAGCGAGGCTGATCCTTCGACATAGAGATGTTCCTCGATCATCCGGGCGCAGGTGTCCGGATCAGGCGAGCGCCGGTCGCCCGTGGGGCGCATCACCGAACCGGCGCGGAGCTGTGCCAGCAGGTAGGCTTGCGGGCCGGCAGCAAGGTGGATGCCGCGCCGTTCGAGCTGGGTGAGGAAAAAAGACCTGTCGACGATGCGCGAGGCCAGCGCGGTCGACATGGAGACCGACACCATCACCGCCAGACCGATCTGCCAGTCGCCGGTCAGTTCGAACACGATGAGCGTGGTCGAGATAGGGGCGCCTAACACGGCAGCGGCCACCGCACCCATCCCGGCGAAGGCATAGAGCGTATGCGTGCCGGAGACATCCGGCAGGGTCGCCGTGGCGATCAGGCCAAAGGCGAGGCCGGTCAGCGCGCCGATCATCAGCGAGGGCGAGAAAATACCGCCGCCCATGCGCCCGCCGAATGTGATGGCAAGCGCCGCCGCCTTGAGCATCGCGTAGATGATGGCCTGATCCAGCAGCAGGCTGCCGGAGAGCGCCCGGTAGGTGGTTTCATAGCCGACGCCGATGATATGCGGGAACCAGATCGCCATCACGCCCAGAAGCGCGCCAGAGGCCGCCGGGCGGAGCCAGCGCGGCAGGCTGATGGCTGTCTGGATGCGGGTGCCCACGTCTTCGGCCCAGAACACGGAATGCATCACAAGAACAGCGACAAGGCCACAGATCAGCCCGAGGATCAGGAAGGCGGGCAGTTCCACATAGAATTGCAGAGCCCCGGGGGTGTTGAGTACGAATTCGGTCACATCGCCGAATTCGATCCGGTTGATGACCGTCCCGGCGACCGAGGCGATCACGATTGGCGCAAAGGCATGGACCGCGAAATGGCGCAGCACGACCTCGAGAGCGAAGAGCGCCCCGGCGATGGGGGCGTTGAAGCTGGCTGAAACGGCGGCGGCCACCGCGCAGCCCAAAAGGTCACGCCCGGTAATGCCGTCGGCATGGATATAGCGGCAGACATTCGTCGAAATCACGCCTGCCATGTGCACGACCGGACCTTCGCGTCCCGAGGAGCCGCCGGAACTGAGGGTGATGAGCGAGGCGAACATCGAGGCGACCCCTGCCCTGCGTTCCACCCGCCCGTCGCTGAGCGCGGCACCTTCGATCACGTCGGCCACGCTGCGCACCCGCCCGTCGGGGGTGAAAAAGTGCAGGATCAGTCCAACGACCAGCCCGCCCGCGATGGGCAGGCAGAGGATCCAGTACCACGGCAGGGAAGCGGCAAAGCTGTGCAGGAAGTGCACGTCTTCGGTCCCGTAAAGAGCCGCCTGCAAGCTGTTGATGCCCTTGCGGAAAAAAACGGCGGCGAAACCGGCGGCGATACCGATAGCAAGGGCGATGAACCAGAACTGGATCTGGCTTGGGCCGCGCCGTCTGAGAACCGTCCAGCCTGCCTGGCAGGTCTTGATGACCTGTAAGACCTGCTCGGATACGGGGTTGGGCTTGGGTGCTGCCATTACTGACTCTGGGACGGGTTACCCCCTCTCTAGAATACCCGCAGAGTGTGGGGAACCCGTTATTCCGGCTTGGCTACGCCGCTGTTACCTGAAAGCTCGGCGCCGAGGCGACGAACCTCACGGATCAGCAGGTCGAGATCGGCCCGGGTGGTGCGATGGTTGGTGATATTCACCCGGATCGCCCGCTTGCCATCAAGCGTCGTGGTCGAGGGCGCGGCGATGCCCTGAAGCTGAAGCTGGATCACGATTTCGTCGGTCAGCGCGTTCTGTTCGGACAGATCGCCCTTACCCGTGTACCTGAAACAGCAAATGTTCATCATGACCGGGGCGAGCAATTCGAGGTCGGATGCACCTGTAACCAGATCGCCGAGATAGGCCGCCTGCGCGCAGTTTTGCGAGATCATCTGGCCGAGTTTCTCGGTGCCATGCTCGGCCAGTTGCGCCCAGATCTTGAGCGCGCGGAAGCCACGCGACAATTCGGGGCCGTATTCCACCGGCCAAGGGTTGCCAGCGGCCAGCCCCCGCTCGGCCCCGACCAGATAGGCGGGGCGGTCGGAAAAGGCGCGGCGATGCGCTTCTTCCGAACGGAGAAGGACAAAACCGGCGTCATAAGTCACGTGCAGCCATTTGTGGAAATCAAAGGCAAGGCTGTCGGCGCGGGAAAGCCCCGCGAGCCGGGGGCGCACCGTGTCGGACAGGATGCCCGTCGCCCCGAATGCGCCGTCCACATGGAACCATATGTCTTCGGCGGCGGCGATATCGGCGAGCGCTTCAAGATCGTCCGTCGCGCCGAGATCAACGCTTCCGGCGGTGCCGATCAGCGCGAAAGGGATCAGACCAGCGGTCCGGTCGGTGGCGATGGCTTCGCGCAGGGCGTCGAGGTCGATCTGGTAATTCTTGGTGATCGGGATCTTGCGAAGGGCGTCGCTGCCCAGTCCAAGCACGTCAAAAGCCCGCGCGACGCAGGCGTGGGTCTGGGTCGAGGTATATCCAACCAGTCGGGCCGCGCCGATGCCCTGCGTCCGGCTGGCGAAATCGAGCGCTCGGTCGCGGGCGGCCTTCATCGCGATGATCGTCGCGACCGAGGTGCCCGACACAATCAGGCCACTGGAATCGGCGGGGAAGTCAAAAAGACCGCGCACCCAGTCGACCACCTGTTTTTCCACATGCATCGCGCCGTGGTCGCGCCCGCCGAGGTTGGCGTTCATCGCCACCGCCGCCATTTCCGCGATCACCTGCGATGGTGTGCCCGATCCGTGGACCCAACCGAAAAAGCGGGGATGCGTGTTGCCGACCCCGTAGGGGAGCAGATCGGTCATCTGACCGGCAACCGCGTCGCCTCCCCTGCCCTTTGTCGGCAGTTCGGCCTGAAAAGCCGCCTTCAGCGCGTCATCGGGGGCGCGCCAGACCGGGCCGTCGCGGGTGGTCTGCATGCGATCCAGCGCCGCGTCGAGCATGTCATGGGCCCGCTTGCGAAACGCCTCCCAGTCTTCGGGATCGAGCGACGTTTCATGCGGGTCGGTCATGCGGTCCTATCCTTGCAGCAATGCCTTGGCGGCGGCACGGGCTTCCTTGGTGATTGTGTCGCCCGCCAGCATGCGCGCGATTTCATCGACGCGGTCGGCTTTCGCGACCGGGATGACGGTGGAGAGGGTCACATCCTCGGCCACCTGTTTCATGACGCGCCAGTGATGCGCGCCACGGGCGGCGACCTGCGGCGAGTGGGTCACGACCAGCACCTGCCCCTTGTCAGCCAGCGCGGCGAGACGGCGGCCCACCGCGTCGGCGGTCGCGCCCCCGACGCCCCGGTCGATTTCGTCGAAGATCATCGTCACGCCCGCGTTGGTGCCGGTCAGGCAGACCTTGAGCGCAAGCAGGAAGCGGCTGAGTTCGCCGCCCGATGCGATCTTGTTGAGCGGACCGGAGGGCGCGCCTGGGTTGGTGGCGACGGTAAAGGCCACCGCGTCGGTCCCGTCTGGCCCGGCTTCGCCCGGGGTGATTTCGGTGGCAAAGACTGCGCGCTCCATCTTGAGCGGGGCAAGCTCGGCCATGATCGCTGTATCGAGCCGGCCGGCTGCTTCGCGCCGCGCGTTGGAAAGTTTCTGCGCGGCCTGTGCGTAATCGGCCTCGGCCTGTTTCAGGGCTTTCTTCTGCGTTGCGAGATCGGCATCGCCCGCATCGAGCGCGGCCAGTTTCGCCCGCAGCTTGTCACCGAATTCCGCCAGATCATCCGGTGCTTCGTTATGTTTGCGGGCAAGGGCGCGGATTGCGAACAGGCGTTCTTCGACCTGTTCCAGTTCGGTCGGGTCGAAATCGAGCGTTTCGAGACTGGCCTCGACGCCCGACTGCGCCTCGGAAAGTTCGATCATCGCGCGGTTCAACGCGGCAAGCGGGGCGTCCAGCGTGCCATTGGCATGTTCAGCGACCGCGTCGAGCCAGCGCAGCGCCTCGGAGAGCGCGGCTTCGGCCCCCTGTTCGCCCATCAGGGCATTTGCGCGGGTGATGTCGGTGCGGATCTTCTCGGCCGCCTGCATCTGGCGGCGGCGGGTGTCGAGATCACCGTCTTCGCCCGCCTCGGGTGACAGCGCGTCCAGTTCGGCCACCGCGTGACGGAGGAACTCCTCCTCCTCGCGCACGGCCTGAAGCGCGGCCTCGGTGTCGGCAACGACACGGCGCGCTTCGCGTGCGGCGGCCCATGCCTGACGGGTGGCGCGGCGTTCGTCTTCGACACCGGCGAATTCATCCAGCAGATCACGGTGGCCGCGGGGGTTCAACAGGCCACGGTCGTCGTGCTGACCGTGCAGTTCGACCAGCGTATCGGACAGACGTCGCAGAACCTCGCCCGAGACGCGACGGTCGTTGATCCACGCGGTCTTGCGCCCCTCTGAGGTGTTGACCCGGCGCAGGATCAACTCGTCCTCGACCGGCAGGCCGACATCATGCAGCACATGGCGTGCGGGATGCACCTTGGGCAATTCGAAGACGGCGGTCACCTCGCCCTGCTCCGCCCCTTGCCGGACAAGCTCGGCCCGGCCGCGCCAGCCCAGCACAAAGCCAAGACTGTCGAGCAGAATCGATTTACCCGCGCCGGTTTCACCGGTCAGGACGTTGAGACCCGGCTGGAAAGCGATTTCCAGATGGTCGATGATAAGGATGTCGCGGATATCAAGGGCGCGGAGCATGTAAGAGATCCATCGGGAGGGTCACGTTCCCCCGGTTCAGAGCCATTCGCCCTTGATCGACTGGCGATAGATACTGGCCAGCCAGTTGTCGCCACGCGCTGTCATCTCAAGCCCTCTGCCGGTCAGCAGACGATAGCTTGCCTCGTACCATTCGGTGGACTTGTAGTTATAGCCAAGAATGGCACCGGCGGTCTGTGCCTCGGCATCAAGACCAAGCGAGAGATAAGCCTCGACCAGACGGTGCAGCGCCTCGGCCGTATGCGTCGTGGTCTGGAAATCCTCGACAACCACGCGGAAACGGGTGATCGCAGCCGCATAGTGTTTACGCTTGAGATAGTAACGACCGACTTCCATTTCCTTGCCCGCGAGATGGTCGAAGGCGAGATCGAATTTCAGAACGGCGGCCGTGGCATATTCGCTGTCGGGATACTGCTCGATCACGCCGCGCAGGGCCTGCAGCGCCTGAAAGGTCAGCCCCTGATCGCGGCCAACTTCGTCGATCTGGTCGTAATAGCTGAGGGCGAGGAGATATTGCGCATAGGCGGCATCTTCCTCGGCGGGGTAGAAATCGAGGTAGCGCTGTGCGGCGGCACGGCTTTCGGCGTAGTTGCGGCCCTCATGCAACGCATAGGCCTGCATGATCAGCGCGCGTTCCGCCCAGCTTGAATAGGGGTAGAGGCGTTCGATTTCCGAGAAATAATAGGCCGCGTCACCTGTCCGGTTCTGCGAGAGTTCGTATTCGCCGCGTTCGTAGATCTGATCCGGTGTGAAGGCTTCCAGCGACCGTGTCCGATCTGCCGCCCCTCCGCCGCCGCATCCGGCCAGAAGCAGCGCCATGAGAACCGCGCCTGCTATTCCGGCCCGTGACCTGCCATACTTCATGCAAAACCACCCTTGTACTCACGACCGGCCCACCCGGTGCGGGTTGGGTCTAGCACATTAATTTCCCGTTCAAAACGGGTTATGGTCATCCTGCAGGGAGAGGTCAACACCATCTGCGCGACGGGGCGGCTTCAGGCGACGTTCGGGATCTCTGCCAGAACAAGCCCCTGCCCCGGCAAACGGGCAGATTGTTCTTCGTCACAGAGAACCGTGCGGACAGCGCCGGGCGTCTGGAAAAGCGCGCGCAGCAGCGTGTTGGTCAGCGAATGACCTGCACGTTCGCCAACATAGTGGCCAAAAATCGGACCGCCCGCGAGAGAGAGATCCCCGAGCGCGTCCAGCATCTTGTGACGCACGGCTTCGTCCTCGTAGCGGAAACCGCCCGGGCTGAGCACATCTTCGCCATCGACGACGACAGCGTTGTCGAGCGTGCCGCCGAGGGCCAGACCGTTCGCGTGCATCGCGTCCACATCGGCCTGACGGCAGAAGGTGCGGCTGTCGCAGAGTTCACGGGCAAAGGTGCCATTGTGCATGTCGAGCGTCTTGCTCTGACGGCCGATCGCGGCGTCGGCAAAGTCGATATGGAATTCGATTTCGAAATTGTCGCAAGGCAGCAGCGTCGCCTTGGCGCCATCCTTTTCGACGGTGACTTCCTTGAGGACCTGGAATGCCAGAACCGGCGCGGCAAGGCGGCGGACACCGCGGGCCATGATACCGCGCACGAAGGGAGCGGAGGAACCATCTAGGATCGGCACTTCGGGGCCGTCGATTTCGATCAGGGCGTTATGAATACCGCAGCCAGCCAGCGCGGCCATCACGTGCTCTACGGTGGAAACCGAAACACCGGATTCGTTAACCAGCTTGGTACATAGGGGAGATCGTTCTACCATGTCCCATAGGGCCGGGATCATGACGTTGCCTAGCTGGATGTCGGTGCGGCGGAACCAGATGCCGTGACCTGCGGATGCCGGACGCAGAACCATGCGAATGGTTTCACCGGTGTGCAGTCCCACACCTTCGAAGACTATCGATGTTTTCAACGTATTCTGCACAACAGACCTCGTGAGTGCTTTTTCTTGCCGGAGCTGCTGTCCGGGGTTGTACAATCAACTAAGTGCAGGGCCTGTTGGTCTCAACTCAATCTTTGCAACCGATTGAAACATCTCTGTAACAAACAGGCAAAACACCGCCATAAGTCTGCCAAGTAACTGATTAAAAAAGAAAAAGGCCGCCACATAGGCGACCTTTGATTTATTATATGTTACGAAATTAATTTGCCTGGCGACGCAGGAAAGCCGGAATTTCGATCCGTTCCTGATCATTGTCAGGCTCTTGTTCGGCCCGTGCGGCGGTTTCTCTCGTGTTCATCGAAGGCTGCTGACGCACCGGTTTGATGTTGCGTTCCGGCTGTTGCGGCGTGTCCCCGGCGTGACCGGTCATCCGGTTGATCAGGGAGTTGATACCAAAGCCCTTGCGCTCGGCAGCGGCGGCGACGCGCTCGTTCAGATCGGGTGTACGCTGAGGGGCCTGCTGGTCTGCGGCCGGGCGTTGCGCGGCGGCTGCGGCCTGAAGGCGCTGCAGCGCTTCCGGCGACGGGGTACCGGGGGCCGGTGCGCGGGGCGCGACGAAGGTGTCCGGCGTGCTGTCGTCTTCGTCCATCATGTCATTGCGCGGCTGGAAAGCCGGCATGGCGGGGCGATAGGCCGGCGGCGGCAGACCGTCGTCTTCCTGAGCGGCGACTTCCTGATGCACAGTCTCGGGCGCTTCGACCGGCGCGGGCGCTTCCACGGCACGGGGTGCTTCGAAGAGGGTCGGCTCTTCGACGACCTCGGCTGCGACCTGCGGCTCGGCTTCGACGGGCTCTTCGGTGCTGACGGTCTTTTTCAGCGGCTGCGACATAGAACGGCGCGGCACCGGAACCTCGGAAACCTCGGTCGCGTCGATGCCGGTGGCGACAACGCTGACGCGCATGATGCCTTCCATCGCGGTGTCCAGCGTGGAGCCGACGATGATGTTTGCGTCCGGATCCACCTCTTCGCGGATGCGGTTCGCGGCTTCGTCCAGTTCGAACAGGGTCAGGTCGTGGCTACCGGTGATGTTGATGAGAACACCCTTGGCCCCGCGTAGCGAGATTTCGTCGAGCAGCGGGTTAGCGATGGCCTTTTCGGCGGCCTGGATGGCGCGATCTTCGCCCTCGGCTTCGCCCGTACCCATCATCGCCTTGCCCATTTCGTCCATCACGGCGCGGACGTCGGCAAAGTCGAGGTTGATGAGACCCGGACGGACCATCAGGTCGGTCACGCCCTTGACGCCTTGGTAGAGCACATCATCGGCCATCGAGAAGGCCTCGGTGAAGGTGGTCTTTTCGTTGGCAAGGCGGAACAGGTTCTGGTTCGGGATGATGATCAGCGTGTCGACCATCTTTTGCAGCGCTTCGACGCCGTCTTCGGCCTGACGCATCCGCTTGGCACCTTCGAACTGGAAGGGCTTGGTCACGACACCAACGGTCAGCACGCCCAGTTCACGGGCGGCCTGAGCGATGATCGGCGCGGCCCCCGTTCCGGTGCCACCTCCCATACCAGCCGTGATGAAGCACATATGCGCCCCGGCGAGATGGTCGACGATTTCCTCGATGCTTTCTTCGGCAGCAGCGGCGCCAACGGTGGCACGTGCGCCTGCACCCAGACCTTCGGTGACCTTCACGCCCATCTGGATGCGGGCGGTCGCGGCGCTTTGCTGAAGCGCCTGCGCGTCGGTGTTAGCGACCACGAACTCGACCCCGTCGAGCTGCTTTTCGATCATGTTGTTGACGGCATTGCCTCCCGCGCCGCCCACACCAAAGACGGTAATACGGGGTTTCAGATCTTCCTGTCCGGGCATCGAGAGATTCAAAGTCATATCCTGTTTTCCGCCTGTCATTATCGGTTCAAATCGCGTGCCGCCTCTGCCGGACAGCTATATTTAGAAGAACAATATCGCGAAGCACCCCCGACGTCACCTCAAAAACGGTGAATCATACAAAATATGGGTTACCAGCCGGTTGAGCAGGCGGTATTTTGCCAACACTCCAAGATGTTGCGGGCTGTTACGCAAGCGCCACAACAGGATCAGCGACCCAGCGGGTGCAGATGAAGAATCAGAACACCGTCGCAACGGCGCAACCTATGGATGTCAGGATGACTGCTCGGCCAACCTATTGGTCTCTTTGGACCTTTCGATAAGACTAGCAGATCCCGTTAGGGCGGTCACTGTGATTCGACGGAAAACCGGGTTGTCAGGATGAAAAATTCCGCTTTTCCGCCCACGGCTTAACCCGGCTTTTACCAGTTATCGCGGAACCATTTCACGGCGCGCTTGATTGAGCGCCCGGCATAGCGGTCGACCGGAATCTCGAAATCCCACCATTCGTCCTGCGGATGGGCAGCAAAGAGCGCGAGCCCGACCGCCGAGGCGAACCCCGGCCCCGTGGCCGATTGCGGCAGGCCATGAACGCGAAGCGGACGGCCAAGCCGCACCTGCTGGCCAAGGATGCGGGTCGCTAGGCCATCCAGACCCGGCGTCTGGCTGCCGCCCCCGGTGAGGACGATCTGCTGGCTTGGCAAATGGCTGAAACCGGCCGCATCGAGGCGCGCGCGGACTTCTTCGAGGATCTCTTCGACCCGGGGGCGCATGATGCCGATCAGTTCGGCACGGCTGACACGGCGCCGGTCGTGTTCGTAGTCGCCGGTATCGCCTCCGATCTCGATCATCTCGCGGTCATCCATGCCGGTTGCGTGGACGCCGCCGTAAAAGGTCTTGATGCGCTCGGCATTCGCCATCGGCACGCCCAGCCCCATCGAGATATCCTGCGTAACATGATCGCCGCCCATACGCACGCAATCGGCGTAGATCATATGTTTCTTGAGGAAGATCGACACCGAGGTGGACCCGCCGCCCATATCGACACAGGCCGCACCCAGTTCTTGTTCGTCCTCGACCAGCGCCGAAATCCCAGCGACATAGGCAGAGTTGGCAATTCCCGCCAGTTCGAGGTCGCAGCGTTTGATGCAATGGACGAGGTTCTGGATCGCATCGCCATCCACCGTCAGCATATGCATGTCAACGGTCAACGACTGGCCCAGCTGGCCGCGCGGGTCGTTCAAACCGGTGCGGTTATCGAGCGCGAAATTTACTGGCTGGGCGTGCAGCACTTCCCGCCCTGCCCCGTACTCCGGCACGTCGCAGGCGGCGAGTACGCGGGCGACTTCGTTCTCGGTAACCACATTGCCTTCGAGTTCGACCTCGGCATCCAGACCGTAGGACCGCGGGTTGGCGCCCGAGAAACAGGCGATAACGTGATCGACGCGCAACTCAGCCATTTTCTGGGCGGCCTGAAGCGCCGTACGAATGGCGCGTTCGGTTTCCTGCATCGCGGTGATTTCGCCGAACTGCACCCCGCGCGAGCGTGTCGTCGCCGCCCCCACCACGCGGAATCCCGACTGCCCAGCGAGAGCGCCGATGGAATTGTCGTCCGACAGCTTGCTCGTCCCGTCGAACCGCAGGACCAGGCAGGCGATCTTAGAACTGCCGACGTCGAGAATCGCAATGACACCGCGTTGCAGTGCCTGCTGGCGCATCTGCCGCATCGCCCGTTGGGATTGGTAAAGATCAATCATCGAATACTGCCCGTCTCTTTTATTGGGGTCTTAATGCCCGCCTGTCTCTGCGATCCGCCGTTCACGTTCGCGCCCGTTAATTTCCCTGATATGCCACCAGTCCTTGACCGCCTCGGGTGTCATGCGCAGCGTGGGACGCGCACCGATGCGCATATCCACCACGGCCACGTCACGCGACAGCATGTCCTGTGCCTCGCTGAGCGCGATGACCCGTTGCAGTGCCGAAACCGGCTGTTGCGCGGGCAACATGATGGCCTGATCGCGGTCAAGCGCGACATCCCAGCGTCTTTCCCCGATCCGGACGATCCCGCGCATCCTATCGCCAAGCGGCTTAGCCGCCTGGAACAGGGACAGCGCCTCGGCCACGTTCTGGTTCGCGCCTTTGCCCAGGATCAGCGGCAGGTCGGGCCGCTCAGTACGGCTTGTCAGCGTGTTGATGAAGGTGCCGGTTTCATCCAGCAGAGCCAGCCCCTTGCGTGACCGCCAGATCACCACCGGCTGGCGTTCGACCACGTCCACCTGCAGCACGCCCCCCGGACGGATGCGCACGATGGCCGATTTCACCGGGTCCAGCCCGGCAATCGTGTCGCGCATGGTTTCAATGTCGAGATCGAAGGAAGAGATCGGGAAATCGATAGGGAAAACGGCGCGGATATCGTCAGCCAGCGCCGGCCCTGCCCCGTCAATGGCCATCAGTGAGACCATGAACTCGGGGCGTTCCTCGATGCTGGTGCGGATATCGGCGATGGTGGTCTGGATCGCGGCGCGGCGGTCCGCATCGGCCAGATAAGCGGAAACGATGGCAAAAACGAGCACGAAGGGGATGCCAACGCGCAGCGCCATGCGAATGCCGGGGGTCAGCATCCATCGCTGAATTCGGTAGCTGAGCCGCGAGGGTGCCGGGTCGCTGCGCTGGCGGCGAACCTGTTTCGGACGCATTATCTGTCGCATGAGGCATCCTCGACCAGCCAGCGGCAGAGCGCTCCGAAGGAATGGCCCGCGATTTCGGCCTGTTCGGGGCTGAGCGATGTCGGCGTCATGCCCGGCTGGGTATTCACTTCGAGCAAAATGAGACCTTCGGCACCCCGTGTTTCATCCCAGCGGAAATCGGTTCTAGAAACACCTCGGCACCCCAGCGCCTGATGCGCGCGCAGCGCGTAGTCGAGGCAGAGGTCAAAGATCTTCTGCGGGATCTCGGCAGGCACCACATGGCGCGACCCGCCCGGCTTGTACTTGGCATCGTAATCGTACCAGCCGTCGGTCAAAATATCGGTGACAGTCAGGGCCTGATCGCCCATCACCGTTGTCGTCATCTCGCGCCCCGGCGCATAGGTTTCAACCATCACCTGATCGGGAATGTGATCGTCGAGCTGCGGCGGACCGTTGGCGGCCTCGTGCACGAAATAGATCCCGACCGAGGAGCCTTCGCTGTTCGGCTTTACCACGTAGGGCGGCTCGATCACGTGCCGCTGCATCACGGCGGCCTTTTCCTCGATCACCGAATGGACGACTGGCAGGCCCGCATTGGCGAAAGCCGCCTTGGAGCGCTGCTTGTCCATCGCCAGCGCCGAAGCCAGCACGCCGGAATGGGTATAGGGAATGCGCAGCCACTCGAGTATGCCCTGCACGCAGCCGTCTTCGCCCCAGCGCCCGTGCAGCGCGTTGAAGACGACATCGGGGGCGACCTCGATCAGCCGCGCGGCTAGATCCGGCCCCGCGTCGATCTCGACGACCTCGTATCCTTCGCCCCTAAGTGCGGTAGCGCATTCGCGCCCCGAGGACAGGGACACCTCGCGCTCGGCCGAGTGTCCGCCCATCAATACCGCCACTTTCCGGGGTGTCCTGCTCGACTGACCCAACGTGAAGTGCCTCAATGTTCCGCGGGCCTATATTGACCCTTTCGGTTAGTTTCCTGCTGTGACGCGCCCGGATTTCTGCCTGATTTTATGGACGCGCCGAGGAAGGGAATGCTTACGGATCACCGATCCGCATGATTTCCCACTCTAGCGTTATGCCACTGGACTCGTAAACCTTTTTTCGCACGTCTTCGCCAAGTGATTCGAGATCCGCGGCTGTCGCGTTACCCGTGTTGATCAGGAAATTCGGGTGTTTTTCGCTCATCTGCGCCCCGCCAAGCCGGGCACCGCGCAGACCGGCGTCGTCGATGACCTTCCATGCCTTGAGTTCATGGCTATCATCCGCACGGCCCGTCGAGGAAAAACCGGCCGGGTTGCGAAAGGTTGACCCGGCAGAGCGATCCTTGGTGGGTTGCGAGGCATCACGGCGATCAAGCTGCTCCTGCATCAGCGCGTGTAGTTCTTCGGGTTCACCGGCCTCGCCCCTGAGCTTGGCCGATATCAGCACCGCGCCAGCCGGAAGGGTGGAATGGCGATAGCCAAAGGAGAAGTCCTCGGGCGCCAGGGTCACGATCTGCCCCTCACGGGTGATGGCCGTGGCCGAGACCAGAACATCCGCCATGTAGCGCCCGTAGCAGCCCGCGTTCATGCGCATCGCGCCGCCGATGGAGCCGGGGATGGTGCGAAGAAAGGTCAGATCCACACCCTGATCCGCCGCCTTGCGCGCCACATGCGCATCGAGCGCCGCCGCGCCTGCGGTGACGGTCTGCCCGTCGATCCCGATCCCGTTGAAGCCACGCCCCAGCCGGATCACCACGCCCCGCAAACCGCCGTCCCTCACGATCAGATTGGACCCGACGCCCATCGGGAATACCGGGATCGCGGGATCGAGCTGCGCGAGGAAGTCGGCCAGATCCTCGGCATCGGCGGGCTGGAACAGCCAGTCGACCGGCCCGCCGACGCGCAGCCATGTCAGGTCGGAGAGCGAACGGTTCGAGGTCAGGGTCCCTCGGGGGGCCGGCAGGTCGGGAGCGGACAAGGCGGATCTTTCACTTCGGATCGGTTGAGGCTTCCCTACAACGGATGGGCGCAGAATTGCCAGTGGGAGCTGTGCCATGTCTTGCCGTATGAGGCTGGTGTCGGAAGGGGCTCTGCCCCGCCGCCCTGCGGGCGACTCCCCGGGATATTTTGGACCCAAAGAAGGGCGGGCTAGCAAAGAAGCGTCATAGTCTGCATCAGACTTTGGCTTCTTCTGGAATGTTCGCTTAACACGCGCGATGCAGTTTCAGGATGCGAATTGCAACAGGCGTTCCACCCACGCCAGCAATCGCCTGTTGTTGAGAAAATGATCCAAGGCCAAGGTGCCGCCGCCTGCTCCAATCGCTTTGGCTCCGGCCACAATGGCTTGATCCAGAATTTTACTGGCGTATTGAGTAAGGGCCGAGAAACTTTGCCTGATGGCCAGACCTATCATTCGGAGACGGCGCATATCCGGCTTTGATTTCACAAGTTCCGTTTCCGCATCTTCAATCTGCTCCCAGATGAAAATAATCTCCCGGCGCATCGGTTTTGGCGCGTCGACTAGTCCGGGCGGCATGTTGTGCGAACGGGTTTTAGCATCCGCGAAACTGTACTTCGGCCTTTCATTCTCTTCACGCATGGCGCGGGCTTCATTCAATAGGTCGATCTGTTCTTGGAGGCGTCTGATTTCCTCGGAAACCGCCACTGGCCCCAAATCCCAAACTTTACTATCGATCCGCGCAATTTTCTGTTCTAGCGGCCAGTTCGCCGTGTTTCCAGCTAGGATGTCCTCGTACCATTGAATCCAGTAGGCCCAGATTTCTGGTTGCTCAGAGGCGCCTTTCTTTACCTCCCGCCAAACACACTGGAGAGGATTTTCGGCGTCATGCCATAGCGGCAGGCTCGCAAGCTTTGTCTCAGTTTGGGTTAATGCTAAACAATCAGATCGAACAAATTCAAAAATGGCGGCGATGGGTCTGGCGGCCTTGTCGGCCGCGGCGGCGGCTCTAGCGGCTGGAAAGGCGGCTCTGGCCAAGACTGCGTCGGCGGCGGATTTAGCGGCGGCAGCCGCGGGGGATCTAGCAGCGGCGGCGAAGAAGGCGTCGGCCGCGGGAAAGGCTATCTCGCGGATTGAATATTGACCCGTAATCCTCGAGATAGAAAAGCACCTCAACGCCGCCAGAGTTGCCAGATCATGTGTCTTCGCGGGCTCTGTCAGGCTCCACTCCCAGAACAGAGGTAAAACCCTTAGAGCTGCGCGCGTGGCGATCTGGATACATTCTTCTTTGGAACGGTCTTCCAGCCAATCTTTCAGGCTATCTCTGTCTTTAATATCCGCGATTTCCACCATTCCGCCCAGCTTTGATCGGCAGGGCTTTGATTTCAATCTTTATTCCGGCCGTCCAATCGGTTTTCAAACATCCGACGTCCCGTTCGCGCGGCTCCTGATCCAGCGGGTGAGGTAGATGACGGGCCAGCGCAGGACGCTCATCCCCATGACGAGGATCAGGAGGCCGATGAGCGGGCCGTTCTGCCAGGTGACATAACCGAGGATCGGGATGCCGATGACGATGAGCACATAGGCCGCGCGCCAGTGGTAATCGCGGCTGGGTAGCATGGCGATCAGGTTTGCCGCGAGTGCCCAGAGGGCCGCGAGGATCAGGGAGAGGCTCATTCCGGCACCCCGGTTTCCTGTCCGCGCCATTTGCACCAGAAATAGCGCAGCGGGTGGCGGAACATCGAGAGAAAGCCGGCAAGGGCGGCGATGCCCGCGAGCCACCCGAATTCGAGTGTGATTGCCCCGATCAGGACCGGTGCGGCGATCAGCAGCGCCAGACCGGGGATCATCTGAAGGCGCATCGGGAGGAGCGCGACGGCGGTGGCGGCAAAGACCCAGACGACGGCGAGCAGGATGACGGGGTTCATCGGTCGCACTCCCGCTGCCGAAGCCCCAGCAGCAAGCCGGGTGCGCGGGGCGCACAGCGCAAGATCTGGCGCGAGGGGGGGACCGCCCCCGGCACTAGGCTTCTTTCAGCCGCGCGGGGAGCGCATTGGCCCAGGTGCTGATCGTCCCTGCCCCAAGGCAGACCACCATGTCGCCGGGTTTCGCCTGTTCGCGAACCAGTCGCGTCAGATCTTCCTCGGAGACGATGGCGCGGGCGTGGCGATGGCCGTGGCGGATCAGGCCTGCCACGAGGTCGTCGCGCGAGGCGCCGGGGATCGGGTCTTCGCCTGCTGCGTACACCTCGGCGATGGCGACCACATCCGCCTCGTTGAAGCAGCTGCAGAAATCGTCAAACAGCGAGGAGAGGCGGGAGTAGCGGTGCGGCTGGTGCACGGCAATGACGCGGCCATCGGTCGCTTGGCGCGCGGCCTTCAGCACGGCGGCGATTTCCACCGGGTGGTGGCCGTAGTCGTCGATGATGGTAACGCCATCGACCTCACCCACGCGCGTAAAGCGGCGATTGACGCCTGAGAAAGCGGCCAGAGCGGCGCGGATTTCCTCGGCCTTCATGCCGAGATGGCGTGCCACGGCCACGGCTGAAAGCGCGTTGGAGACGTTGTGATCGCCGGGCATCGGCAGAGAGCAGCCCTCGATCACCATTTCATCGGCCTGAAGCGCGATGTCGAAATGAGCGACGCCATTTTCGTATTTCAGGTTTACCGCGCGCACATCGGCCTGCGCATTGAAACCGTAGGTGACGACGCGGCGGTCGGTGATCCGGCCGACGAGACGCTGAACCTCTTCGTGATCGGTGCAGCAGACCGCCAGACCGTAGAAGGGGATATTCGAGACGAAATCGTAGAACCCGTCGCGCAGGGCATCGAAACTGCCCCAGTGCTCCATGTGCTCGGGGTCGATATTAGTGACGATGGCGATGGTGGCGGGCAGACGGTTGAAGGTGCCGTCGGATTCATCGGCCTCTACGACCATCCATTCGCCCTCGCCCAGCCGCGCGTTCGAGTCATAAGCGTGGATGATGCCGCCGTTGACCACGGTCGGGTCGAAATTGCCCGCGTCGAGCAGGGTCGCTACCATGGTTGTCGTGGTGGTTTTACCGTGGGTTCCGGCCACGGCCACGTTGGACTTGAGCCGCATCAGCTCGGCCAGCATTTCAGCGCGGCGCACGACAGGCAGACCACGGCGGCGGGCCTCGTCCAGCTCGGCATTGCCGGTCTTGATTGCCGAAGAGATCACGACGACCTCAGCGTTTTCGAGGTTCTCGGCATTCTGGCCTTCGAAAATAGTGGCGCCAAGCTGTTCCAGACGCTGGGTGATCCTCGAGGCCTTCAGGTCCGAACCCTGTACGGTGTAGCCATGATCCAATAGCACTTCGGCGATGCCGGACATGCCGATGCCGCCGATGCCGACGAAATGAATCGGGCCGATATCGAGAGGGAGTTTGGTTGCAGCTTGCATGATCAGGCTTCCATCCATCATTTCAAAACCTTCCTTCCGGGCTCAG
Source organism: Heliomarina baculiformis (assembly GCF_019966545.1). Classification (GTDB taxonomy): domain Bacteria; phylum Pseudomonadota; class Alphaproteobacteria; order Rhodobacterales; family Rhodobacteraceae; genus Heliomarina; species Heliomarina baculiformis. The sequence goes on from NZ_JAIMIC010000001.1 coordinate 501,447, forward strand.
CGTTCGTAGCAAGGGCGTCGACAAGGGCGACAAGACGTTCCGTTGCATCCGGCGCGCCGACGGAAAGGGCGGCGTTGGCCATCTGCAACGAGGCGGCGGGGTTTTCAAGCAGACTCGTTATCTGCGCGGTAAGGGATTCCGCGTTGAGCAGGCGTTCGGGGATCAGGATCGCGGCGCCCGCATCCACCAGCCCGCGCGCATTGGCGGTCTGATGATCGCCGGCGGCAGCGGCAAAGGGAATCAGGATCGAGGGCCGGCCGATCACCGTTAGGTCCGCGATTGAAGACGCCCCCGCGCGCGAGATCACCAGCTGCGCCTCGGCCATGCGGCTGGGGATATCGTTGAAGAAGGTTTTGACGTCGGCGCGGATGTCGGCCTCGGCATAGGCCTCGGTGACCCGATCCACGTCTTCTGCGCGCGCCTGATGGCTAACGCGCAGGTTACGACGCATCTGCTCTGGCAGTCGGGTGATCGCCTCGGGCACCACGTCGGAGAGGATGCGTGCGCCTTGCGATCCGCCCATGACCAGCAGCGACATCGGGTAGTCGCCGGGCGGGATATAGCTGGCCCCTGCCCGGTCAAGCACGGCGCCGCGCACCGGGTTGCCCGTATGCACACCATGGGCCGTCGGTGGCAGCTTGGTCGGTTTGACGCCACAGGCCACATGGGCCACGCGCGAAGCGAAGACTTCGTTGACGCGACCCAGCACGCCATTCTGTTCATGGATCATGCGGGGCAGCTTCAACAGGGTCGCGGCGGCAAGCGCCGGGATGGACGGGTAGCCGCCAAAGCCCACGACAACCGCAGGCTTGTCACGAAACATCCGCCATGCCGAAGCGATGACGCCCGCAGCGATGCGCGGGGCGACCATGGCGCGTTGCATCGCCCCGCCGCGCGCGAAAGTGGCGCTGGCGACCTCGACGATCTCGGTCTCTTCGGGGAAGGCACCCGTGTAGCGCGCGCCACGAGCATCCGTCGACAGGCGCACGCGCCAGCCGCGTTTCAGCATGGCTTCGGCCAGCGCCTGCGCCGGGAACATGTGCCCGCCGGTGCCGCCTGCGGCGATAATCAGCAAGGGTTGGCTCATCTGCCGCGACCACGCAGGATATCGGCGATTTCGCCCTGCGGGCGCGAGCGGGTAAAGGCGAGCAGCATGCCGAGCGCGATGCCCCCGGCAATCAGGGATGAGCCGCCGTAACTGACGAAAGGAAGGGTCATCCCCTTTGCGGGCAAAAGACGGACGGCAACGCCCATGTTGATCATCGCCTGCACGCCAAAGATGCAGGCCAGCCCGGTGCCGGCCAGCCGGATGAACGGGTCACGCTCGCGCATCAACCGGAACAGCGAGCGGGTGACGATCAGCGCGTAGAGCGAAATGATCACCAGCACGAGGATCAGCCCGTATTCCTCGGCCGCCACGGCAATGATAAAGTCCGTGTGCGCATCGGGGAGCGACCATTTCACCTGCCCCTCTCCCACGCCTACGCCAAAGAGACCGCCTTCGCGGATCGCGTTGGTCGCGTAACCAAGCTGGGTGGTTGGGTCGAGATCGGGCGAAAGGAACCCGTCGATCCGCCGGGCAAAGTGTTCGGAATTGGAATAGGCGATGGTGCCGCCCAGCACCACGAGCCCCGCCATGCCGACCAGCAGAACCATCGGCGCGCCGGCCACGAAATACATCACACCCCAGCCGAACATCACCAAGCAGGCCTGTCCGAAATCGGGCTGCATCGCCAGCATCAGAACAATGGCCACGCAGAGCGAAAAGGACCAGAGCTTGCCCGGAGGGCCGTTGATTTCCTGGCTGGCGGCCAGCATCCATGCGGCGGCCACGATGAAGCCGGGTTTAAGAAATTCCGACGGCTGAACACTTGCAAATCCAAGGCTGTACCAGCGCATTGCGCCCTTGCCGAAATCGGTGCCCAAAAACGGCAGCAACGCCACCGCGACAAACGCGCCGAGGAAGCCGACCACCGCAAGGCGGCGCACCATAACCGGCGACATCATCGAGGTCAGCAGCATCACGATCAGCGCGAGACCGCCGAACATCGCCTGACGTTGTACGTAGTGGAAAGGTTCAAGCCCGTTGCGCGCGGCAAGCGGCGGAGAGGAAGCGAGCCCGAGAAGCAGCCCGATGACAAAAAGTCCAAGCACGCAGGACATCGACCATTTATCGAGCGTCCGCCACCATTTTGGAACAATTGGTTCGCCGCCCCGTTCAGGGACAGCGCCATACACCATCTCAGTCATGGTTCCCGCCGTTTATATCTGCCTCAATCCGCCCCTTTTCGGGGTCTCAACCTTAAGGCTACATCGAAAATTGCGATGCCGCCAGCCTCTTCCTCTTGCCATGCCTATGAAATCGCGCGACAGCGCGGACAGATGAGACGTGAAACGATCATAATCGGTGCAGGTGCCGCCGGGATGATGTGTGCCGCCCATGCCGGGCCGGAAACGCTGGTCGTCGACCATGCCCGAAATCCCGGCGAAAAGATCCGCATTTCCGGCGGCGGGCGCTGCAATTTCACAAATATGTACGCCGCGCCGGAAAACTTTCTGTCGCAGAACCCGCATTTCGCCAAATCTGCGCTGGCGCGCTATACCCAGTGGGATTTCGTCGATCTTGTTACGTGCCACGGGATCGCGTGGCATGAAAAGACGCTGGGGCAGTTGTTTTGCGACGGCAAGGCGACCCAGATCATCCGGATGCTGAGGGATGAGATGGAAAAGACCGGGGCCGAGCTGTGGCTGCACACGGCGATAATCTCGGTTCGTCATGGCACCGAGGGGTTCACGCTCGACCTCGACCGCGACGGAAAGCGCGTTTCTATCACCTGCCGCAACCTTGTTCTGGCCACCGGCGGCAAGTCGATCCCCAAGATGGGCGCATCCGGCCTCGCCTATGATATTGCACGACAATTCGGGCTGGACGTGACCGAGACCCGGCCGGGGCTTGTGCCGCTCACCTTTCCGCCGGAACGGTTCAGCGGCCTTGCGGGCGTCGCCCTCCCCGCGCGGCTGTCCAATGAGCGAGCCGGGTTTGACGAGGCGCTGTTGTTCACCCATCGCGGGCTTTCCGGGCCGTCGGTACTGCAGATTTCGTCCTACTGGCGCGAGGGCGAAGAGATCCGCGTCGATCTCGACCCCGAGGTCAAACTTTTCGACAGCCTGCGGGACACACGCCAGATTTCGGGGCGCAAAGCGCTGACAACCGAGCTTGCCCGTGCCCTGCCCGCCCGGCTTGTCGATCACCTTTCAGGGCTACTGGACTTGTCGGGAAACCTTGCCGACCAGTCCGACGCGGCGCTGCGCGGCATATGCGATGCCCTGCGCGACTGGCGCCTGACCCCGTCGGGCAGCGAAGGGTATCGCACCGCCGAGGTTACGCTGGGCGGCATCGACACGGATGGGCTTTCGTCAAAGACGATGGAGTCCAAATCCGTGCCTGGCCTTTACGCCATAGGTGAAGCGGTAGACGTAACCGGCTGGCTTGGCGGATATAATTTCCAATGGGCATGGTCCTCGGGCTATGCGGCGGGCACGGCGATCCGCGCCCGCGCTACAGCGTCCTGACCAGCCGCAGCGCATCGTAGATGGCCGCGTGGGTGTTGCGGGCTGCCACCGCATCCCCGATCCGGAAGAGCTGAAAGGCCGCGTCCGGCTGGCGTGACACTGCCTGAGGGGCTCCGGCGATCAGCGCGTCATAATCCACCTCGCCCAGGTTGCGCGAGGACTCGCGCAGGTCGAAATAAAGGTCTTCGAGCGGCGCGGTTCCATGGTTGACCACCACCTGATCCACCAGCCTGTCACGGGTCACATCGCTATAATCCGTGCCGATCGTGGCCTTTAACCCGTTGCCCTCACGTGCCACCGACTCGAGCTTCCATGTCACGGTAAAGGTCACGTCCAGCGGTTGCAGCGCCCGCATTGCCGGGGTCAGGGTCATGCCCATGACCTCGGGCGAAAACACCCGGTCGCGCGTCATGATCTCGACCTTGGCACCGGTCGAGGCGATTTTTTCTGCTGCCTGCAAGGCCGCCTGATCACCGGCGTCGTCATAGATAAGCACGTTCGACCCGGGCTGCACGTCGCCTGATAGGATGTCCCATGCGGAGACAACAAGGTCATTGCCCTGCGGCAGGATCTCGGTGTGGGCGATGCCGCCAGTCGCGACGATCACAACGTCGGGGCTTTCATCCATCACCGTGGCCGCATCCGCGAAACTGTTGAAACGAAAGGTGACGCCCAGCTTTTCGCATTCCTCAAAACGCCACTGGATCAGCTGGATCATCTCGGCCCGGCGCGGGGTCTGGGCGGTCAGGCGCACCTGTCCGCCGGGATCGTTGGCTGCCTCATGCAAGATCACCTCATGCCCGCGCAAGGCCGCCACACGGGCGGCTTCCAGCCCGGCCGGACCTGCCCCGACAATCACGAAACGGCGGGTTTTTTCCGCCTTTTCGATCTCATGCGGCTGTTCGAGTTCGCGCCCTGTCGACGGGTTGTGCAAACAAAGCGCCATGCCACCCTGGTAAATCCGGTCGAGGCAGTAATTCGCGCCGACGCAGGGGCGAATGCGGTCCTCCTCGCCGCGCATGATCTTGGACACGATATGCGGGTCGGCCATATGGGCGCGGGTCATGCCGACCATGTCGAGCTTGCCGCTGGCCACTGCATGCCGCGCCGTCGCCACATCCTGTATCTTTGCCGCGTGGAAGGTCGGAAACTTGGTTTCCGCGCGGATTTCGCCTGCGAAATCAAGGTGAGGCGCGCTGGCCATGCCCTGCACCGGAATCACGTTGGTCAGGGCGGCGTCGGTTTCGATATGGCCCCGGATCACGTTCAGGAAATCCACCATCCCGCTGTTCTTGAGACGCCGGGAAATCTCCATCCCTTCGGGCTTGGCAATGCCACCCGCGAGCATCTCGTCCCCGACATAGCGAATGCCGACGATGAATTCATCGCCGACCCGCTTGCGGATCGCGCGCAGCACGTCAAAAGAGAACCGCATCCGGTTATCAAGACTATCCGCGCCATAAGGCCCGTCGAGATCGTTGGTCAGCGGCGACCAGAATGAATCCATCAGGTGGCCATAGGATTCCAGCTCGATCCCGTCGAGACCTGCCGCCTGCATACGCTCGGCAGCATCGGCATAATCCTCGATGATCCGGGCGATGTCCCAGTCCTCGATCCGCTTGGGGAAGGCGCGGTGGGCCGGTTCACGCTCGGGACTGGCCGAAACCACGGGTAACCAGTCGCCCACGTCCCATCGGGTGCGCCGCCCCAGATGGGTTAGCTGGATCATCACCGCCGAGCCGTGATCGTGGCATTCATCGACCAGCTTTTTCATCCAGCCGACGACCTCATCCTTCCACGCGAGGATGTTGTTAAAGGCGGGCGGACTATCCCTTGCGACCGAGGCCGATCCGGCGGTCATCGTAAGCGCGACGCCTGCCTTTGCCCGCTCTGCGTGATAAGCGCGATAGCGATCCTTGGGCAAACCATCCTCGGGATAGGCAGGCTCGTGGCTCGTGATCATCAGCCGGTTTCTGAGGGTCAGGTGTTTCAACTGAAACGGCTGTAGGAGCGGATCGGCAGACATGGGCATCTCCTGTGGCGTTGCGCCGACGATTCCGAAAATGTTCATCTATGTCAAGTTTAAGTTCATCAGTGTTCATTTCTCTTGTCGCCGCCAGACGCGCTGGCTATGACTTGCCCATGCAGGATGCGGTTTCATCAGAGGATGCCAACAGCGGCTGGCGCGGTTCGCGCGAGGTCTGGATGGCCGCCGCCAAATCGGCTCTGCTGGAAAACGGGGTGGATGCGGTCAAGATCCAGCCGCTGGCGAGCACGCTCAAACTCTCCCGAACCAGCTTTTATTGGTTTTTCAAGGACCGGGCCGCTCTGCTCGACGCGCTGCTAGACGACTGGGACAGTTCGAATACCGGCGCCCTGACCGATGCCTGCAAGGCATATGCGGAAACCATTGCCGAGGCGGTCCTGAACGTTACGGCCGCTTTCATCGATGAAAACGCTTTCGACCCCCGGTTCGATTTCGCGATCCGAGGCTGGGCACATCGATCGGACAGGGTCAAGGCGCGGGTCGCTGTGGCGGACGAGGTGCGGCTTGCCGCGCTGCAGGCGATGTTCACGCGCTTTGGCTTTTCCGAGGCCGAGGCGGATGTGCGCGCGCGCACGATCTACCTCGTGCAGATCGGGTATATCTCACTGCAAACCCGCGAGGATCTGGCGACCCGGCTGGCGCGAGTGCCCGCCTATGTCAAAACCTTCTGCGGAGAAAACCCCTCCCCCGGCGAAATGGCGCGGTTCAGCGCAAGGCTGGGAGCGGCGGTATCGGCCTGACACGCTCACGTTCGCGTGGCCTCAGGGAACCCGGAATAAACTCCATACGTTCAGCGAGACATGAACAAAGGGGAGTTTGCCACCATGGGTTTCAAGGTCGATGACAAGGTTGAATGGGACTGGGGCCAAGGCACGGCCGAGGGTCGGGTCAAGGAAACCCATGAGAAAAAGATCACGCGCAAGATCAAGGGCAGCGAGATCACCCGCAATGGTTCTTCCGACGATCCGGCCATCGTGATCGAACAGGAGGATGGCGACGAGGTCCTGAAACTGGCCTCGGAACTGCGCCACAAATGAAATGAGTACCGAGCAAGCTGTCATTCCCAAGGGGTTGGTCTGGTATCCGGATGACCGCCCCGGCATCACCCGCAAGCGACACGGCCGAGGGTTCACCTACAAAGCCGCCGACGGTACGACCATCGCGCGCGGGGCGGAACGTGACAGGATATGCGCCCTCGCGGTGCCGCCTGCTTATGAGGACGTGTGGATTTCGCCACGTGTGAACGGGCACCTTCAGGCAACCGGTTACGACGCGCGCACCCGCAAGCAGTATCGCTATCACCCCAAATGGGGAGAGGCCCGATCCGCCGAGAAGTACGACTACCTGCCGCGTTTCGGTCGCGCCCTGCCTGCAATCCGCCGCCGCGTGAGCCGTGATCTGGCGCTTGAGGCGGGGGACGAACGGTTCGCGCTGGCAGCCGCCGTTCTGCTGATCGACCGGCTGTCGATGCGCGTCGGAAACGAGACCTACGCGCGCGAGAACGGTTCATACGGGGCGCTGACATTGAAGCGCCAACATCTCAAGCTGACCGACGGCGGGCTGAACCTCGTCTACACGGCCAAGGGCGGCAAAAAGGTGCGGCGCCGCCTGTCTGACCGCAAACTGCTGCGCGTCCTGAACGAGATCCGCGATCTGCCCGGCGCAGAATTGCTGAGCTGGACCGAAGAAGACGGCACCGTACGGACCTTGTCGTCCGGGGCGCTGAACGCCTATCTGGCCGAGGCGACGGAAGAACCCTTTACGGCCAAGACATTCCGCACATGGGCCGGCACGCTGGCCGCCTTTGAGGCCGCCGAATCCGGCTCATCGACGATCAAGGCGCTGAGCGAGGCGGCGGCAGAGCGGCTTGCCAACACGCCAACCGTCGCGCGCAACAGCTATATCCACCCGACGGTCATCGACCTTGCCGGGAAGGACATGCCAAAGCTGAAGAGCGCCGGGGTCCCGGGCCTGCGCGCCGCCGAGAACCGGTTGCTAAGCCTTATCGAGCGCTAAGACGCAGGCGGCGAAATCATCGCCGCGCTGCTCGAAATTATCGTATTGGTCAAAGCTCGCCGCCGCCGGGGCGAGCAATACCGTGTCACCTTCCTGTGCATCGGCGGCGGCGCGGGCAACCGCCGTGGCCATGTCGGTGCAGATCTCGGTCGGACAGGTCAATTGCAGGGCGAAGCCCTCGGCATCGCGCCCGATGACATAGGCCTTGGTGACAGCCCCGACGGAGTCCTTGAGCGCGGCGAGCCCCCCCTCTTTTTCCAAGCCTCCGCAAATCCAGCGAATGCTCTTGAACGCCGAAAGCGCCTTGGCCGCGCTATCAAGGTTCGTCGCCTTGCTGTCATTGACAAAGGTGACGCCATTGCGCGTGGCGATAACCTGGCTGCGATGGGGCAGCCCGGGATAGCTGTGCAGCGCGGTTTCTATGACGCGAGGCGCGAGACCAAGCGTGCGGGCCACCGCATAGGCGGCGCAGGCGTTCTGGTGGTTATGCGCGCCGGGAAGCCCCTTGATCTCGCGCAGATCGATGGAAGCGATCTGCTTGCCCTTGCGGTATTCCGACAGGAAGCCCTTGCGGGAAAACACCTGCCAGCCCGGCCCGGTCAGTTTCGAAGCGACCGAGATGCGGATAACTCGGTCATCCGACGGGGCTTCGGCCAATTGCCCGGCAAGGAAAAGGCCTTCGGGTTCATCGACACCGATCACCGCGCGATCAGGGCCGCCTTCGGCAAAGAGGCGGCGCTTGGCCGCGAAATAACCGCCCATGCCTGCGTGGCGATCAAGGTGATCGGGCGAGAGATTGGTGAAAACCGCCACATCCGGCGTCAGCGCCCGAGCCAGATCGGTCTGGTAGCTGGAAAGCTCGAGCACCACGACTTCGCCATCGATCGCCGGATCGAGATCGAGCACGCCGCGCCCGATATTCCCCGCGAGTTGGGTCGGACGGTTCACCGACGTCAGAATGTGATGGATCAGCGCAGACGTGGTGGATTTGCCGTTGGATCCGGTTACCGCCACGACACGGGGCGGCGTGTCGAAGCTTTCCCAGTCCTTGGTGGCAAAAGAACGGAAGAACAGGCCGATGTCATTGTCGACGGGCACGCCCGAAGTCAGCGCTGCCTCGACCACCGGATTTAGAGCGGGGTAGAGATGCGGGATGCCGGGCGAGACGATCAGCGCGGCGACGTCATCGAAGGCCCCCGTCTTGGAAAGATCTGTGCAAGTGAACCCTTCCTCTTCGGCACGGGCCCGCGCGGCGGGATTGTCATCCCAGCAAACCGGCGTGGCACCACCGGCGCGCAGAGCCCGCGCGGCAGAGAGACCGGATCGGCCGAGGCCAAGCACCGCGATTTTCTGGTTCTGGACACCTGTGACGGGGATCAAGACGCGTTCCTTTCCGGTCAGCGGGGCAATTGGGGCTCTGCCCCGCCGCGCGATGCGCGGCCCCCCGGGATATTTTCGACCCAAAGAAGCTGGGGCCGGGTCATGGCATCAGCGGACCTTGAGCGTGGCGAGGCCGATCATGGCAAGGATCAGGGCGATGATCCAGAAGCGGATGACAATGGTCGGCTCGGCCCAGCCCTTTTTTTCATAGTGGTGATGGATCGGCGCCATCAGGAAGACGCGCTTGCCGGTGCGTTTGAAATAGAGCACCTGGATGATCACCGAGAGAGCCTCTACCACGAAGAGGCCACCGACGATGGCCAGCACCAGTTCATGCTTGGTCGCCACTGCGATGGCCCCCAGCGCCCCGCCAAGGGCGAGGCTGCCGGTGTCGCCCATGAAGACGGCCGCCGGTGGCGCGTTGTACCAGAGGAAGCCGAGGCCGCCGCCGAACAACGCGGCGGTGAAGATCAGCAGTTCCCCCGTGCCGGGCACGTAATGCACGTCGAGATAGTCGGTGAAGTCGACCCGGCCCACCGCGTAGGCGATCACCCCGAGGGTTGAGGCGGCGATCATCACCGGCATGATCGCGAGCCCGTCGAGCCCGTCGGTCAGGTTGACCGCGTTGGCGGATCCGACGACGACGCAGACACAGAAGGGGATATAGAGATAGCCGAGGTTGATCAGCGTGTTCTTGAAGACCGGCAGGGCGAGCTGACCCTGCAATTCAACAGGATGGTTCTGCGCCGCCCACCATGAGGCGGCAATCGCGATCAGCATGCCCAGCACGAGGCGCAGCTTGCCCGGCACGCCGGAAGTATTCTGCTTGGAAACCTTGGCGTAATCATCGGCGAACCCGATGGCCGCATAGGCCAGCGTCACGAAGAGAACCAGCTGGACAAAGGCGTTGTCGAGCCTTGCCCAGAGCAGCGTCGATGTCGCCAGCGCGCCGACGATCAGCAGACCGCCCATGGTCGGGGTGCCAGCCTTGACGAAATGCCCCTCGGGGCCATCGTCGCGGATCGGCTGGCCCTTGCCTTGCGTGCGGCGCAGGACGGCGATCAGCGGGCGGCCAAAGATGAATCCGAAGATCAGCGCGGTGAGGAATGCGCCGCCGGCCCGGAAGGTTATGTACCGGAAGAGGTTGAAGAAATCGCCCCCGTCCGACAATGCGGTCAGCCAATAGAGCATTCAGACTGTTCCACTCATGATCATTCTTCCCTGTCGGATATCGGCTGCGCATGACCCATTTTGCGGATCGCGTCAACAATCACCGAGAGCTTCATCGACAGGGAGCCTTTGGCCAGCACGACATCGCCACTGTCGATCCTGTGGCGCAACCCCGGCTCCATCTCCGCACTTGTTTCTGCCCAGGCGCCGCGCTTGTTTTCGGGCAGCGCCGCGTGAAGATTCTGCATCAGTGGCCCGATGCAATGAACGCAGTCAATATGATCCATCGCTTCGAGGCTGGCCAGCCCGGCGTGGAGCGAGGCGGCATCCTCGCCCAGTTCCTTCATGTCACCGAGGAATGCGATGCGCCGCCCGATCTGGACCCGGCCTGTGCCGTCGCGCACCGGCGACGCCGCCAGCACGTCGAGCGCGGCGGCCATCGAGGTCGGGTTTGCGTTATAGGCATCGTCGAGCAGATCGATGGAAAGATCGGCTTCGATCGCGTCGAGATGGATGGTTTCGCGGGTGCCCCTGCCGCGATAGGGCTGCCAGCGCCCCAAGCTGAGCGTCGCCAGCGCGAGATCGGCACCAAGCGCTTCGCAGGACGCCAGTGCCCCAAGCGCATTCATTGCAAAGTGTTTGCCCGGGGTGTTCAGTTTGAACAGGATCGCATCACCCCGGTTCTGGGCCTGAACCACGGTGGCCTCGCCCGAAATCCGCACGTCTTTCAGGATAAAGTCCTGCCCGTTCCGACCAAAGGTCACGACACCTGCGCCGCATTCCGCTGCCTTGTCGGTGAGGATTGCGGCCGTGTCGATATCCGCGTTCAGGATTGCGACACCCTCGGGTTCTAGACCCTCGAGGATAGCGGCTTTTTCCTGAGCGATACCTTCGACATTGTCGAATGCTTCGAGATGGGCGGCGGCGACGGTGGTGATCATGGCCACATGCGGGCGCGCCATGCGCGCCAGCGGCGCTATCTCGCCGGGGTGGTTCATGCCGATCTCGATCACCGCATAGTCGGTGTCGGACGGCATCCGGGCCAGCGTCAACGGCACACCCCAGTGGTTGTTGTAACTCGCAACCGAGGCGTGTGTGCGGCCCTGATCCGAGAGCATTTCAAAGAGCATTTCCTTGGTCGAAGTCTTGCCCACGCTGCCGGTGACTGCAATTAGGCGCGCCCCGGTACGCGCGCGGCCCGCGCGGCCGAGTGCCTCGAGCCCGGCCTGCACGTCATCGACGATGAGGAGCGGTGCGTCGTCGGGCAGGCCGTCGGGCACATGGCTGACCAGTGCGGCCCCTGCCCCTTTCTCTAGGGCCTGCGCCACGAACTCGTGGCCGTCCCGCGCGGCGCTAAGGGCCACGAAGAGATCGCCGGGCGCAAGCGTGCGGGTGTCGATGGAGACACCACTGACTTGCCAGTCGCCCCGCGCCTTTCCGCCGGTGGCGGTTGCGGCCTCGTCTGCTGTCCAGAGGCTCATACCGGGCGGCCGTCCAGCGCGGCCACCGCGACGCTGGCCTGTTCTGTATCGTCAAAGGGCAAGATGTCGTCTCCTACGATCTGGCCGGTTTCATGGCCCTTGCCGGCGATCAGCAGCGCATCGCCCGGTTCGAGCATATCGACGCCGCGCAGAATCGCCTCGGCCCGGTCTGCGACCTCGGTCGCCTGCGGCGCCCCGTTCAGAACGGCGGCTCGGATCAGCGAGGGGTCTTCACTGCGCGGGTTGTCATCCGTGACGATGACGAGATCGGCATTTTCCGCCGCCGCGCGTCCCATTAGCGGGCGCTTTGCCGTGTCGCGGTCGCCGCCCGCGCCGATGATCGCAATGAGCCGACCCATCACGTGCGGGCGCATCGCGGAGAGTGCCGTGGCAATGGCATCCGGCGTATGAGCGAAATCGACAAAGACAGCCGCCCCGTTTTCACGGGTCGCGGCAAGCTGCATACGCCCCCGCACGGTGCGCAGGAAGGGCAACGTTTCAAAGACTTCTTCCGGATCATCGCCCGCCGCGATAGCCAGCCCGCAGGCGAGCAGCACGTTTTCCGCCTGAAAGCCGCCTATCAGACCAAGACGAACCTGATGCGGCCTCCCTTCCCAGGTAAAGCGGATGTTCTGCCCGGTGGCATCGAACTGCTGGTTCAAGAGGCTCAGATCGCCAATCGCGTGCCCTGTGGTGATGACCCGTTGGCCACGCGCGGCGGCGATGGCGCGCAATTCCACCCCGCGCGCATCGTCAAGGTTGATTACCGCGGTGCCGTCCTCGGGCAGAACGCGGCGGAACAATCCCGCCTTGGCGGCGAAATAATCATCAAAGCTCGCGTGGTAGTCGAGGTGGTCCTGCGAGAAATTGGTGAAGCCGGCCGCGACAAGGCTGACCCCGTCAAGGCGACGCTGCTCGAGCCCGTGGCTCGACGCCTCCATCGCCGCATGGGTCACGCCATGCGCGGCTGCCTCGGCCAGCGCGCGGTGAAGCGTGATCGGCTCGGGCGTGGTATGGGCCAGCGGCGCGCTCCATGCGCCCTCGACGCCGGTGGTGCCAAGGTTGATCGCGCTGTGACCAAGTTCGGTCCAGATCTGACGCAGGAAATTGGTGACAGAGGTCTTGCCGTTGGTGCCGGTCACTGCGACCGTCGTGGCCGGTTGTCCCCCGAACCAAAGCGCCGATGTGTAGGCCAGCGTCTGGCGTGGGTCCTCGGCCACAATCAATGCAGCTTCCGACGCGGCCAGTTCCTCGGCGGCGATCCGCGCGCCCACCGCGTCGGTCAGAATCGCATGGGCGCCCATGCGCAGTGCAAACTGGATGAATTCGCCCCCATGCACCTTGGTGCCCGGCAGTGCGGCAAAGAGATGGCCCTCTTTGACATCACGGCTGTCAACGGAAAGTCCTGTGATTTCAGGGTCTCGGCCGCCACGTGCCGCAAGGGCAAGCTGGCTCAGGCGCTTGGCAGGCCTTTGGTCCGTTTTGCCCATGTTCCTGCCCTCTCTGCCTAGTTCGAGGTCAGGGTTATACCAGCCGCCGCGCGGGGTTCAATATCCGGTCTGAGGCCAAGGAGCGGTGCCACGCGGGCGATCATCTCGGCCGCCACGGGAACCGCCGTCCAGCCTGCCGTTCGGCGCGGTTCGGAGCCCGAGTTTTCCGACGGTTCGTCCAGCGTCACAATCAGCACGTAACGCGGATCGTGCGCCGGGAACATGCTGGCAAAGGTTGCGATCACCTTGTCGTCGTAATAGCCGCCGCGCGGCTTGGGCTTGTCTGCCGTACCTGTTTTGCCCGCCACCGCATAGCCCGGCACATCGCCAAAGCTTGCCGTGCCTTCGGAAACCACCAGCCGCAGCATATTGCGCGAGGCGGCAGCGGTCTGGGGCGACATCACCTGCGGCCCTTCCTGTGGCATATCCTGACGCAGCAGCGTGGGCGCGACATAGCGGCCGCCATTCGCAATCGCCGCATAGGCCGAGGCAAGGTGCATCGGGCTGGCCGAAAGGCCGTGACCATAGGAAATCGTCATCGCGGAAAGCTCGGACCAGTTCTTGGGCAAGAGCGGGCTGGCCCCCGAAGCCTCGACAATCTCGAGCGGGGTCGGATCGAGAAAGCCGAGATGCGACAGGAACTCTCTCTGCCGATCCGCACCGATCTGCTGCGCGATGCGCGCCGTCCCGATGTTCGAAGATTTCACAATGATCTTTGTTACCGACAACTCCTTGCCGTAGTTATGAAAATCGCGAATGCGGAACTTACCCCAGCGCAGCGGGCCACGGGTGTCGATCACCGTTTCGGGGCCGACCAGCCCCAGGTCCATCGCCTGTGCAACGGCAAAGATCTTGAAGGTCGAACCCAGTTCATACACCCCCTGAACGGCGCGGTTGAACAGCGGGCTGACCGACGGGTCAAAGCCCGAAGTGGGCGGCGCGGGACGGTCGTTGGGGTCGAAATCCGGCAGGCTCACCAGCGAGATCACCTCGCCCGTATGCACGTCCATCAGGATCGAGGTCGCGCCACGCGCGTTCATCAGCTTCATGCCGCCATAAAGAACGCGCTCGGCCGCCGCCTGCACGGTCAGGTCTAGCGACAGTGTCAGCGGCTTGCCGCCATTGGCCGGATCGCGGAGGTAATTGTCGAACTGCTTTTCGACCCCGGCCACGCCGATCACCTCGGCCGCGTCGACGCCTTCCTTGCCGAATGAGGCCCCGCCCAGCACATGGGCCGCGAGCGAACCATTGGGATAAAGACGCATTTCGCGCGGGCCGAACAACAGCCCCGGATCGCCGATATCATGCACTGCCTGCTTTTGTTCGGGGCTGATTTTCTTCTTGATCCACACGAACTTGCGCTTGCCGGTGAAATCCTTGATCAGCCGGTCGCGATCCAGATCGGGAAAGATTTTGACCAGGCCCTCAGCGGCCGAAAGCGGATCGACCATAAACGGCGGCTGGGCATAGAGCGAATGCGTTTCGAAATTGGTTGCGAGGATGCGGCCTTCGCGGTCGACGATGTCGCCCCGTTGCGCCGCGATCGGCGTGCCGATGGCACTTGCCAATGGTTCCTCGGCCTCGGACACGGAAAGCAGACCCATTCGTCCGCCGATAACCGTAAAGGCGCAGAAAAAGAACATGCCAAGGACCAGCAGACGCCCCTCGGCCCGGCTGCGCGCCTTGTCCTGCATTTCGGCGTGACGGTGACGCAGGTTCTCACGCATGATCGCGTCCGGGTTTTCACCATTGGCGCGGGCGGAAAGGATGCGTGCAAGCGGGCGTAGGGGGGTGCGGATCATGGCTCCTGCTCTCCTGCCATGGTGGAGACATCAATCGGGTTGGTGATTGGCAACAGCGGCTCGGGCGGATAGCTGACCTCGTCCACGCGACCGAACTGGTCGGGGCGCAGGGGCAGCAGGCCGAGACGGTCGAAATTCAGCTCTGCTAACTCCAATAAGCGGTTCGGACGGTTGAGATAGGCCCACTCCGCGCGCAGCACGCTCAGACGCACCTGCGCGGCACCGATCTGGTGCTGAAGCCGCTGCGTATCCTTCAGGACCTGCTGTGTGGCGTAGTTCTCCCGGTAGGCCCAGAATGCCAGCGCAAAAACCAGCAGCACGGTAAAGACGTAGATCAGGCTTTTCATCTGCGGGCCTCCCTGAGTTGCGGCATCCCAAGTTCATTCGCGTCGATTTTCCCCGCCGGCGCATCGGTGCGCACCGCGACCCGCAGCTTGGCAGAGCGGGAACGCGGATTTTCGGCCAGTTCCTCATCGTCGGCCGCGATGGCCTTGCGACTGGTGAGCGTGAATTGCGGGGCATCTTCCTCGGCGGCGGGGGCATAGCGGTTGGCATTCCCTGTCTTGCCCGCGCGCGCGGTCAGAAAGCGTTTCACCATTCGATCCTCGACCGAATGAAAGGACACGACGGCAAGTTTGCCGCCCGGTTTCAACGCCCGCTCGGCGGCCATAAGGCCCTGATACAATTCGCCATATTCATCATTCACCGCGATGCGAAGCGCCTGAAAGCTGCGCGTTGCCGGGTGCGACTGGCCGGGCTTGGCGCGCGGCAGGCAGGATTCAATGAGCTTTGCGAGGCGAAGCGTCGCCGTGATCGGCTCTTCCTCGCGCGCTTTCACGATGGCGCGGGCAATGCGGCGGCTTGCGCGTTCCTCGCCGTAGCGAAACAGGATGTCGGCGATATCCTCTTCGGCCGCGCCGTTCACCAGATCGGCAGCGCTCGGGCCGTCCTGCGACATGCGCATGTCGAGCGGGCCGTCCTTCATGAAGGAAAAGCCCCGTTCAGCCTGATCGAGCTGCATCGAGGAGACGCCTAGATCGAGCACGATACCGTCAAGGTCGCTGGCATATTCATCCATGCGCGAAAACACACCGGGCTGCATCACCAGCCGGTCGCCATACTCGCCCGCCCAGCCCTGGGCCATTTCAAAGGCCAGCGGATCGCGGTCGACGCCGATCACCTTGTCGGCCCCGGCCTCGAGCAATCCGCGCGTATAGCCACCCGCCCCGAACGTGCCATCCAGCCAGACGCCTGTCACCGGCGCCACTGCGGCCAGCAAGGGGCGCAGCAGCACGGGAACGTGGGGTTTGTCAGGATCGTGAGCGTCGTCCTGAGTCATGGCGTCACCCTGCCTCTGGCGCGGCGGGGGCGGCGTCAAGATACATCATGATATCAAAGTCTTCGGGCATCTCGTCGAGAACCGCCTCGGCCTTGGCCTTGTCGGCCTCGTAATCCTCGGGCTTCCAGATCTGAAAGGTGTCGCCTGCGCCTGCAAAGACCGCCATGTCATCAAGACCGATCTTGTTGCGCAGCTTGGCGGGCAGCACCAGACGGCCGGTTTCGTCTACCGTCATCGGGTGGCTCTGGCGATGAAACAGGGTCTCCATCATCCGCCGGGGCACAGAGCCGCGCGGCAGGGCGTCGATCTTGGCATCGACTTCTTCGATGGCTTCCATCGTATAGCATTCAAGATAATTGCGGCGGTGATCGCCATAGACCACGACAAGCTGCGGGTTCTGACCCGACTGCCAGTCAGGATCACCGGCTTCGAGCACACGACGAAACAGGGCGGGGATGGACACCCTACCCTTCGTATCGACCTTGTGCTCGCTTTCGCCTCTGAACCTGCGGCTCACCTGCCCTGTCCTTTACACACGCTCCCGCGTCACATTCCGTTCCCCAGAAATGAGAAACGGCGGGTTGATCCGCTGCCACCGATCAACCCGCCGCCCTCGTCCCGCCTAGCGGGGGGTGTCCAGCTGCGCGCGCCACCTGGGGGGATGTCTGCTCGCCCGCGCGCCGGATCCTTTGGTCTGATGAAGGCGTATGGCCTGTATGAAACCTGCTTATTTTTAGCTTCGGGGTCGTTTGGTGCCCCTATGGGTGTTCGTCTTCATCCGATGACAAAGGGATGCCATGGGAATTCATGGAAATCAACAGTTTTGTTTGGGAAGTGAGACGCAAACAGCACCAACGAGGGGCAAAATTTGCCCTTGAAAACAAGAGATGCTGCTCTTTTGGCACAACATATAGTGGAAACGGAGCAGCAACACGGACTATTGTGTGGAAGAGAGCGAAGTGAAAATTTATCCCGTAATTTCCCAGATTTTTTCAGTTCTCACGTCGAAACGCCCGATGTTCGCAAATTGTTCCTGACCTGCAAAGAAATTTTCCAAAGAAAGGCCGCGAAAAATCCGGAGTGAAGAGAGCGGCATTCCACTTTGCCCAAGCATGTCCCATGGTTTCCCACGGCTCCATCCCATGATTTCCCAAGAGAGCGATCCTTTTCGTCCGCGCCCGCGCGAACGGTGATCTCCTCCGACAGAACCTCACGCGATCCATACGAAAACACTTTCAGGAATCACCCTTAAAGAAAAGAAAGTGATTCCCCTTTTTCGGAGAATTCGAATCGTCCCAGCGATTCCGGCAGATCGCCAGCTCAGAACCTTACCAAATGACTGACGTCACTCAACGCTACGTAAAGATGACTCATCTGCACAATTTTTACGCGCGTAAAGCCGCTTTGACCGGAATATCGGCACCTTCGAAACATCGCTAACAGTGTTGACCGGTCAACACTTAGCCTATCCATGCATTTGCTGCATGGCAGCATTGAAAAAGGGTGCGGTTGTGCAGGCGCAGCAATTTGCTAAATTGGTTTCAAGTTAAGGCGCTAGCAACAACGGCACCTTAAAAAGAAACAACGGATCAGGTCCTCCTCTCCTCCTCCCTGGAGGGTCTGTATTTAGCGGCGGCATCACTCTCCTCCCCGATGTCGCCGCCTTTTATAACCGGCCTTACGGCCAAAAGATGCACCTGCGACCGCTCCTCCCTGTGTCGTAGGTGATGCAAGAGAGCGGCGACATCATCCTCCTCCCCGATGTCGCCGCCTTTTGACCCCAGGTCTCCGGACCTGACCGGAATTCGTCTGTGGCCGCTCCTCCCTGTGCCGCAGATGATGCAAGAGCGCGGCGACATCATCCTCCTCCCCGATGTCGCCGCCTTTTGATCCCCCGGCAAACCCGGACCGAAATTAGGAATTCGTCTGTGACCGCTCCTCCCTGTGTCGCAGATGATGCAAGAGCGCGGCGACATCATCCTCCTCCCGATGTCGCCGCCTTTTTTTTGCGTCCAAGAATATACTTAGCCTTACATGGTCTATCGTTGGTTAGCATGCCGTTTTAGGCGTGATCTTCGCTAACAATCTGCCTGCTCCCTGCCCTTCCCGGCGGCACGATTGCAGGATCGTGGTGTACGCAAAATGGGCCAAAAACGCCGGGCACCTCCTGTGCACCATCTGTACACCCCCTGTACATCGCGGGTGCAGCCGCGAGCATGTTTCCCATACCGTCCCATTACCGGACATACCTTATGAAAAGCCGGTGCTTCAGCCCTGCGTGCTTGCAAGCCGCAATAAACTGGATGTTGAGCGCGTTTCACGCTAGAGTTGTTAACACCACACTCGCGGCACTTGTTCAGACCGATCAAGGATCGAAACAACATGAAGCGAAAGACCTTATTGGCCGTGGCGGCGATCATGGCCCTGCAATCAACCCTGACCATGCCGCGTGCGGCGCTTGCGCAAGAGGCAAATGCCTGCCCGGTGGATGGCTGCCTTGTCCAGATCACCTCGGTATCTGCGGAAGGTGACGAACTGGCGTTGACCTTCGAGGCGAATTTCGCCCCGGACATGTCGAAGAACCATATTCATGTCTGGTGGGGCGACCGTTTCACCGTACGTCAGGTCAGCAATAACGCCGAAACCGAATATGATCAAAAGCAGGGCGACTGGCACCCGACTGACGCCTATCCGGAATACGTGACGACCGGGGCCGCCTCGGTCAGCCAGCGTGCCGAGACCACGATGCTGTGCGTGTCGGCGGCGGATCGAAACCACGATATTCTCGACCCCGAAGCCTTTATGTGTGTCGACACCGCTGCCTTGTTCTGATCGCTCCTCGGAATGGAACTTCCGGAATACATCGGCAGGTATGTCGTCCGCCGGCAGATCGCGCGCGGCGGGTTTGCCGTGGTGGCGCTTGCCTGGGACGAAGAACTGGCGGCGGAAGTTGCAATCAAGATCCTTCACTACGATGACGAAGACCATGACGGGCTGAAGCAGCGTTTTGTCGAGGAAGCGCGGCTGTTGCGGCGCATCAAGTCTTACAGCCTTGTCAACGTTCACGACGTTGGAAGGCTTGGCGACGGACGACCCTATTTCGTCATGGATTATGCGGACCGTGGAACGCTGACCAACCGGGTTTCCGCGCGTCGGTTGGGCCATGAAGAGGCAACGCGCGGGCTGCCGCCGGATCAGGTTTTGCAGCTTGTCGACGCGCTGAGCGCGGGGCTGGCGGCGATCCACCGCGCCGGGGTGGTGCATCGCGATATCAAGCCGGACAACATCCTTTACCAGTCGATCGGTCCAAGGCCGCGCCCCTCGCCCGTCGGTTCCGAGGCGGAAACCATGGTTTTTTCCGAGCCGCCCCCTGCCTTTCAGGGTCAGGGCGAACGGGTAATCATCGGCGATCTCGGGATTGCGACCGACCTTCTGGGCCATGCGCCATCCTCTCTTATCATGGCGGGCACACCGGCCTATATGGCGCCCGAACAGTACGAAGCCGACGGCGGTGCGACCCCGGCGGCGGATGTCTATTCCGCGACTGCCGTACTTTGGCATGCGATATGCGGGGATCGACCGCCGGAACAATTGGATAGCGGAGACGAGCTGGCGGTGCTGCCCCCGGCCTGGCACGATTTCTTTCAGCGCGGCATGGCGGTAAACCCACAGGACAGGTTCGAGGATATCGACAGCTGGGGGCGCGCCGCGCATGACGCGCTGGCGTTGGTCGCGGCGCATAACCCGGTGGACCGGGGCGATTCGCGCGCGGGACACGCCGATCCGGCCACCAGCGCCGAATGCCCCTACCGGGGGCTCAGCGCGTTTCAGCCGGAAGATGCGAACCGGTTCTTTGGCCGCGAGGAGATCGTCGCCGACCTGATCGCCCGGTTGCAGGCGCAGCCCGTGCTGGTGGTTGGCGGACCGTCCGGCAGCGGCAAGAGCTCTCTTGTGCGGGCGGGGTTGATATCCTCGCTGCGACAGGGGGCCATTCCGGGGAGCGAGAACTGGCGGATCGAGCTGTTCACCCCGGGGCGGGATGCTCTGTCGGGCCTGTATTTCCGGCTGCGCGGTGACGATGGTGCGACGCGGGTGCGGCTGGAGGAATTCATCGCGCACCCCGGGCTTGCCCGCGAGGTGCTGACGGCCACGGCAAGCGAGCCGCTTTTGCTGGTCATCGACCAGTTCGAGGAGCTGTTCACGCTGAATACGCCAGAACAGGCCGCCGCCCTTGTCACGGCGCTGGCCGCGATCACCGAGCCGGTCGAGAACCCGGTGCGGGTGGTCATCACGATCCGGGCGGATTTCTACGAAATGTGCGCCACGATCCCGTGGCTGGCCGAGGCGGTAAGCCGCAATCAGGTGCTGGTCGGGCCGATGACCCCTGCCGATCTGCGCCGGGCGGTGCTCGAACCGGCGCGGCGGGCGGGCTATTATATAGAGCAGCATCTGGTCGATGCGATCGTAAATGACGCGGGCAGCGATGCGGGCGCCCTGCCCCTGCTGTCCCATGCGCTGGTCGAGACATGGATGCGGCGCATGGGATCGACACTGACCCTTGAAGGCTATCAGGCCAGCGGTGGCATGGCGGGTGCGGTGCGGCAGACGGCGGATGCGGTGTTCGACACGGTGTTCACGGATGAGGAACGGCGGGTGGCGAAACGGCTGCTGCTTGGGCTGGTAAGTCCCGGCGAAGGCGGGGCGGACACGCGGCGCATCGTGGCGCGGTCCGAACTGGAGAACGACGCCGACGCCGAGGTGCTTGACCGGGTGATCCGCCGTCTGACCGAAGCCCGCCTGCTGACGGTGGATGACGAGACGGTGCAGATCTCGCATGAGGCGCTGCTCCGGTCATGGCCAACACTGCGGCGCTGGATCGAGACCTCGCGCGCGGATCTGCGCACCCGGCTGCGGATCATCCAGTTGGCCGAGGACTGGATCGAGGGGGAGCGTGACCCGGAGCTGCTGCTACGGGGTGCGCGGCTTGACTATCTGCACGAATGGTTCGTGAAGAACCGCGACAAGACCGGCGCGCTGGAGTGCGAGTTCATCGGCGCGTCGGTCGCTCGGCGCGATGTGGAACACGCAGCGCAGACCCAGCGGCGGGCAAGACGCAGACGCTGGCAGGTTGCGTCGGTCAGCGGGCTGGCGTTGCTGGCGATCGGGGCGACGCTGGCCTCGATCATGGCCTATCAGCAATCGCTACAGGCCCGGCATAACGCCGAACTGGCCGAGGCGGCGAGCGAACAGGCGCAGGAGAGTTTCGCCAGCGCGCTTGGCGCGGCGGCCGCGGGCTATACGCAGGACGACCCGCTGCTGGCACTAAACCTGGCAGCGCAGTCGATCACCCGCTCGACCTCGCCACGAACGACTTTTGACGCGCGGGTGGCCTTGCTTCAGGCGCGGCAGGTGCTGGCAAAGGGCGCACCGGTGCCGCTGGGCGCGCCCGTCGCGGCGGGGGATGCGCTGGCCTTGTCGATGTCGCCGGACGGACGGTTCGTGGTGACCGGCGGACGCGACGGGACGATCCGGATTATCGATACACGCAGCCGCCGCCGCATCGGAACCATGTATGACGCGAGCATCGGCGGCATACAGGACATCCATTTCGCGCCGGACGGTCATTCGTTTGGCGCGGTCGGAGACCGGGGAAAGCTGATGGTCTGGCCCTTTGACGCGGGATTGGCAGGAACGCCCATCACCGTTGGGGAAACCAGCGATGTGCTCTGGCGGCTGGCTTTTGATCCTGTGTCAAAGGTGGTGGCGACCTCGGGCGAGGATGGCAATGTGCGGATCTGGCCGCTTGAGGGCGAAACGCTGGGCCAGAGCCGCGTGCTGGCGCGGCGCAGCGGCGGCGATTTCACCTCGGTCGCCTTTGGGCCACGCGGCGATATGGTGGCCGCCGGAAACGGTCTTGGCGAAATTCGCGCATGGTCTTACCCTTCAGGAAAGGAACTGTTTGCGCCGCTTGCCAGCCTGCATTCGAGCGATATCTGGGAGCTGGCCTTTAGCAGCGACGGCAACCTGCTGGCCACGGCAAGCAGCGATGGCAGCGCCTCGGTCGTTTTGCCCGATACCGGCAAACCCTGGGGTCATGCCTTTGAAAGCGAGGACAAGATCGGCGCGGTTGTCTTTCTGCCCGCTGATCGCGCACTGGTGGCGGGCGGGCCGGATGGCAAGCTGTATTTGCGCGACCTTGGATCGGGCGGGACGGAACTGCGCTCGCCCGCCGGGCATACGCGGCCGATCATCGATATCGCCATTTCACCGGAAGTGCCGATGGCCGCGACGCTGGGCATGGATCAGCAGATACGCCTGTGGCGGCTGGGACCGGTGCCGGCATTATCGAGCGATTTCACCGTAGCTTCGGGCGCAAAGGCGCGCGGCGTTGCGCTTGGCGCGGAGCGGCTTGCCTATGCGGATACCGCCGGGATCGTGACGACCGTTGGTCTGGACCGGAGAGCTTCTCCAATCGCCCGACCCATTCATGACAATCAGGTCTGGGCGCTGGCCTATGCACCGGAAGGCGCTCGGATCGCCAGTGCGGACCGCAACGGGCGGGTCGAGATTTGGGATGCCAATGTGGAGGCGGCGCGGATCAGCCTGCCCGCGCGGGAGGTGCCCGTCTGGTCGCTGACCTTTGATGCGGAAGGTGCCCGTTTGGCGGTAGCTTACGAGGATTCAGTTCGGATTTACGATGTCACCACCGGCGAGGTGACCGCCACATTCGAGCCGCCCGAAGGGGATGTGACCCGCGCGGCGCTGGACCGAGGCTTTCACCGGCTGGCGATGGCCACGACGAGTGGCAAGGCCTTTATCTGGGAGTTGGGCAGTGACAAACGGCCCCTGGCACTGGACGTGACGCCGAATATCGTCTGGTCGGTTTCCTTCAGCGCGGACGGGGCGACGCTGGCGACTGCCGACAGCGACGAAGTGATCGCGATCTGGTCGATGCCCGAGGGCATCCGCCGCGCGAATTTCAGCGGCCATGTGCGCGGGGCGACGGATGTGCTGCTGCTGGGCGACGGCTCGACGGTGGTGGCGAGCGACCGTGGCGGCGGGTTGCATTTCTGGGACCTGACCTATGACAAGGGGATCGGTCAGATCGCGGCAGCCCATGACGGAGCCATCTGGCGGCTTGCGGCCCATCCAGACGGGCGGCGGTTTGCCAGCGCGGGAGATGACGGGGTGGTGCGGCTTTGGGACCTGTTCAGCCTGCAAACGGCCTGCGATCTGAGCCGCGAGGCGCTTGGGTCGCAGCGGCGCGCACAGTACCTTGGCGGGCCGGACGCGCCGGACATGTGCCGCGACGACCATGGCAACAATCGCTGAAGCGCCGCGTCAGAGGTATTTCGTCGGGATCGCGGTGGTGAATTTAAGCTCTTCCATCGAGATCATCGAATTAATTTTACTGAACTCCAGCCGTTCGATCATCTTTTTATATACCATGTCATAGGTAGCGATGTCGGGCACCACCACCTTGAGAATGTAATCGACCGAACCGCTGAGCCGGTAGGCTTCGACAACCTCGGGGATTTCGTCCACGAGGTCGCAGAATTTCTTGAGCCATGACATTTCGTGGCGCGGGGTGCTGACGCCAATGAATACGGTCATCGGCACGTTGGCACGCTCCTGATCGACGAGAACCACGCGGCCCTTGATCAGACCCGCTTCCTCCATCCGCTTGATGCGACGCCAGCAGGGCGTCGCGGAAAGACCGACGGACTCGGCGATCGCGCTGATCACCGTGTCGCTGTCGTTCTGGAGGATGTCGAGAATCTGCTGGTCGATCTCGTCAAAGCTGAGACTCTCGACGGGTTTGCTCCCGGTTTTCCTGAGCTTGCCGTTGCTCATGCGGGGATGAACTCGAGGATGACGCCCGAGGTGTATTCCGGCGCGACGGCAAAGCCCGCATCGGTCGTTGAAACGGGAATCGAGGCGCTGGCCATGCAGGCACGGGCCGCGGCCATGTCCGATACCTTGACGCGCAGGCCGGTGAATGCGCCACGGGGCGTCTGGGCAAGGTCAATGGAAGGGTAGAGTTCCGCCATTTTCGCCTCGCTCATCACCATGAGCGGTGCTGAATCGCTGCCGGTGTCGACCGTATATATGTCGTCCTCTTCGGAGACGCTGCCCTCGGCCCAGAGCTTAGCGAAGCCATCGGCATCCTTTTTCGCATCGTCCGAGATCGCGAGGATTGCGCCCAGGCCGCAGGCGGTGTTGGGATGCACGAGCAGTTCGGGAATCCAAACGGTTTCGGGCGTCTTGTGCTGGCACATGAAGACCGAGCCAAGCGGCACGATATCGGCGTCGAACATGACGGTGGAGAAAGCCGCCGTGCCGGTGCCGCCATCGGGGAGCGGCACGGGGCGTTCAAAACTGCCGAGACCGTGGGTGCCAAGACCAAGCTCGGCAAGATCGCTGGCCGCGCCTTCGGCGGTGTCGATACGGCAGGCAACGGCGTGCAGCCCCTGCCCCTGTTCGGCCAGCGCCTTGCCGCGTTCCGCGTTGCCGGGCGTGGGCCGCAGAAGGCCGAGCAGTTCAAAGTAATCGTCGGGGAACATGATGGTGTAATTGGCCGAGCCCTTGGCCTCGGAATGCAGGCCGCGCGGCGAGAGGTTGAAACCAAGCGCCTCGTATTGCTCGGCGGCCTGATCGAGATCGTTCACCAGGACAAAGCAGTGATCGACGCCTTTGACGGGGTGGGACATGTAGGGCTCCTTGTTGCCGGTTCGTCCGGGTTAATGTGGGGTCAACGGCGCACCGGCGCCAGTACGATTTCGTGAACGGCGACCAAAGGGTTCATCCGGGCCACGTAGAGCGCGGTTTCGGCCATATCCTCGGGCTGGATCATCGCCTTCATGGTCGAGACGTCAAACCCGGGGCGGCGGGTGAGCAGCGGCGTCGCGACCTCTGCCGGGCAGAGTGCGGTGGAGCGGATTCCGTTCACGCCCTCCTGATCGTTCAGGCTGGCGGAGATATCCGAGAGCGCGTGTTTCGACGCGCCATAAGCAACGCCGCCATTGGCGGAGTGAAAGCGGCCAGCCCAGCTTGAGGTGTGGATCATGATGCCGTCCTTTTGGGCGCGCATGATCGGCAGGCAGGCGGCAATGACATTGAGCGCGCCGGTCACGTTCACGTCGAGCAGACGATCCCAACTTTCCCAGTCGAGGTCCGCCCAGCGCCGTTTGGGAATGTTCATACCGGCGTTGTTGCACAGGATCTGGATGCCCTCGCCCCAGTCAGAGACTTGCTGTGCGGCGGAGGCCATGCCGGCCCGGTCGGTCACATCGCCGGGTACGATCAGAGAAGGTGCCTCGTCCGGAAGAGAGGCGGCGACCTCTTCAAGAGATTCCCGGTTGCGTGCGGTCAGGGCAACGCGGTACCCGGCCCCGGCAAAGCCGCGCGCCAGCGCCGCGCCGATTCCGGAACCTGCACCCGTGATCCAAACAGTTTGCAGCATCAGCGTGCCTTTCATGTTGTCATTTGCTGAACATCTATACTATGTTTGATGAATATCATAGTATCACATTCTTATCTGGACTAAAAAGTTAGAATGTGAGTTGACGTAGTTGATGAGCTTCCACAAATTAGGCTTACCCCAGCGGAACCTTGCGATTCCGCAGGTAAGCAACCAACAGGGAACTTGGACATGAAGAAGCGACTATCACGTCTCGGCCTCGCCTTTGTTGGCGCTGCGGCGCTTGGAGCGCCCATCGCTACAAATGCGCAGGAGGTAAAAACCGGTGGCACCGCCATCATTCACATGATCTCGGAACAGCGCACGCTCAACCCTGCGCTGCGCGCGTCGACCGGCGTCTACAACATTTCGGGCAAGATCGTCGAACCGCTGATCGACAAGAGCTATGACGGCTATGAGCCTGTTTTGGCGACGGACTGGTCGAGCTCGGAAGACGGGCTGGCGATCACCGTCAACCTGCGCGAGGGCGTGAAATGGCACGACGGTGAGGATTTCACCTGCGAAGACGTGTCTTTCACCGCTATGAACATGTGGAAGGAACTGCTGAACTATTCCTCGGCGCTTCAGTCCAATCTTGAATCGGTCGACTGCCCCGATCCGCATACGGCCGTTTTCAACTATTCCAAGCCGATGCCGCTTGAGTTGTTCGTCGCGGCGATGCCCGACCTTGGCCACCCGATGCCCAAGCACCTTTACGAAGGCACCGATATCCTCAAGAACGAGCTGAACACAGCGCCCATCGGCACCGGCCCGTTCAAGTTCGTCGAATACGAGCGCGGTCAATACGTGATGGCGGTCAAGAACGAGGATTACTGGCGCGAGGGCTATCCCTATCTGGATCGCATCGTCTGGCGGTTCATCAAGGACAAATCCGCCGCTGCTGCCGCGCTGGAAGCGGGCGAAGTGCATGAGTCCGGGTTCATTGGCGTGTCGATGGCGGATGTTGAGCGTCTGTCGGAAGATGACCGTTTCGACGTCGGCACCAAGGGCTATGAGAATAACGTCGCCCACTCGACCGTCGAGTTCAACCATCGCAACCCGATCCTTGCCGATCTGAAGGTACGTCAGGCGATCTATCACGGGCTGGATATCGATTACGCGATCGACACGATCATGCGCGGCTTTGCCAAGCCCGGCCGTGGTCCGGTGCCGTCGGCGGGTGGTGCGAACTATACCGATGACGTCAAGACCTATGACTATGATCCTGAGCTGGCCAAGGAGATGCTGGACGAAGCCGGTTATCCGGTGAAGGATGACGGGTTCCGTTTCAAGCTGCGCCACCGTCCGGCACCCTGGGGCGAGTACACCCAGCTTTGGGCCGAGTATTTCGCGCAGGCGATGAAGGAAATCGACATCGACGTGGAGATCCTGACCAATGACGCGCCGGGCTTCCTGAACGGCGTCTATCGTGACCACGATTTCGACACGGCGAACGGCTGGCACCAATTCCGTTCGGACCCTGCGGTTTCGACGATGGTCTGGCTGCGGTCGGGTCAGCCCAACGGTACGCCCTGGACCAACCAGTTCGGCTGGCAGAGCGACGAGATGGATCAGATGATCGACGATGCGGCCTCCGAGCTTGACCCGGATAAGCGCGCCGAGATGTATCACGAGATCCAGAAGAAGGCGATGGAAGAGCTGCCGGTGATCTTTGCCATCGAGCATCCCTTTATCTCGGTTACCTCCAAGAAGCTGAAGAACCACCACAACACCCCGCGGTGGAATTCCTCGAGCTGGTACGACCTGTGGCTCGACGAGTGATCTGAAAATCGGGCGGGCCGGATGCGGCCTGCCCACCTCCTCTCTCGAAAGAAGATTGATGAAATTGGCCCTTCCCCCGATCCTGATCTATTCGCTGCGCCGTCTGGCGCAGGCCATACCGGTGATCATCCTGATCATGGTCGGCACCTTCCTTTTGCTTAAACTCGCGCCCGGCGACACGGTCGATGCGCTTGTCGGCGACATGGGCGGGGCGGATGCCCAGTTCATCGAACGGCTACGCGTGGAATACGGGCTGGATCAGCCGGTCTGGGTTCAGCTCTGGCGCTATATGGAAAAGCTGGCGACCTTTGATCTGGGCTGGTCTTTCGTTTACGAACAGCCGGTTGCCACCGTTCTGATGGACCGCCTGGGCACCACGCTCTTGCTGATGGCGACCTCGCTCAGCATCGCCTTTACGGTGGGTGTGGCGCTTGGCGCGATTGCCGCGCGGCGGGCCTATTCGCTGACCGACAACGTGATTTCGACGCTTGGTCTAATCTTTTATGCGACGCCGAGCTTTTTCCTGTCGCTGATGATGATGCTGCTGTTCTCGGTGAAACTCGGCTGGCTGCCGGTGGGCGGGATCAAGACCATCGCCGGGTTCTACACCGGATGGGACCATGTCTGGGACGTGGCCCTGCACCTGATCATGCCGACCGCCGCGCTGTCGCTGATCTACCTCTCCTTTTACCTGCGCCTGATGCGCTCGTCTGTACTGCAGGTGGCCGATCTTGATTTCGTACGTACCGCGCGGGCCAAGGGCGCGGGCGAGACGCGGCTGATGTTCCACCACATCATGCGCAATGCGCTGCTGCCGGTGGTCACCCTGTTCGGCCTGCAATTCTCGACGGTGCTGGGCGGTTCGGTGGTGGTTGAGACCATCTTTACCCTGCCCGGGCTTGGCCAGCTGGCCTATCAGTCCGTCATCCAACGCGACATGAACACGCTGATGGGGATCATCTTCCTCTGCTCGATCATCGTGGTCGTCGTGAATTTCCTGACCGACCTGCTTTACGCACGTCTCGACAGCCGGATCGAACTCGCATGACTGTTCTCGATACAGAACTCCGCCCGCCGGAACCTTCCCGCGGCATCGTTTTTTGGCGGCGCTACCGGCGCAACCGCGCGGCGCTGCTGGGGCTTTTCATCTTTGCCGTCGTCGTGCTGATGGCGCTGACCGCCGGGTTTGTCGATCCGGGCGATCCGCTGCGCCGGGCGGGTGATCCGCTGACCGCGCCTTTCGTGGACATGGCGACGCCGTTGGGGACCGACCAGCTTGGCCGCGATATCCTGTCGGGTCTGTTTTACGGTGCGCGGATCTCGCTTTTGGTGGGCGTGGTGGCGACGCTGGTGGCGATTGCCATCGGGGTGATCATCGGGGCGCTTGCCGGGTACTTTGGCGGTTGGGTCGATGACGTGCTGATGCGCGTGACCGAGGCGTTCCAGACCATCCCCAACTTTGTGCTGCTGCTGACGCTGGTCGCGATCCTTGGCTCCAAGATCGAGTGGATTACGCTGGCTATCGGAATTGTGAGCTGGACGGCCCCTGCCCGCATGGTCCGGGCCGAGTTCATGTCGCTGAGAAACCGCGAGTTCGTGGATGCGGCGCGGAACCTTGGCGTGTCCAATACCTCGCTGATCTTTCGCGAAATCCTGCCCAACGCACTGCCGCCGATCATCGTTTACGCGTCGGTTATCATGGCGCTCTCGATCCTGCTGGAAAGCGCGCTGGCTTTTCTTGGCCTTGGCGACCCGAACTATGCAAGCTGGGGCAACATGATCGGACAGGGCCGCGCCGTGCTGCGTACCGCGTGGTACTGCGCCGCCATTCCCGGGATCGCTATCGTTTTGACCGTGCTGTCATTCTCACTCCTCGGCGAAGGCCTGAACGACGCGCTTAACCCAAGGCAGAAGCAATGATCGAGCAATCCCCCATCCTCGAAATCCGCGACCTGAAGATCGCCCTGCCCGAAGGCTCCGACCGCCCCTTTGCGCTGGACGGGCTGAACCTGACCGTGAAACCGGGCGAGATCGTCTGCATGGTTGGTGAATCCGGGTCGGGTAAATCCCTGTCGGCCGGGGCGATCATGCGCCTGCTGCCGGAGCCGCATGTGCATGTGGCGGGCGGGTCGATCAACTTTCTGGGCGAGGATATCCTTGCCAAAACCGACCGCGAGATGAAGCAGATCCGGGGCAACCGGATTTCGATGATCTTTCAGGAACCGATGACGGCACTGAACCCGCAGAAGACCGTTGGCTGGCAGATCGACGAGGTGCTGAAGCTGCATATGGAAGGCAACCGGGCCGCGCGGCGCAAGCACGCCATCGAGATGCTGAACCGGGTGCATATTCCCGATCCGGAGTCGGCCTATAACGCCTATCCGCACCAGATTTCCGGCGGCCAGCGGCAGCGGGTAATGATCGCGATGGCGCTGTCGCTGTCACCCAAGCTGGTGATCGCGGACGAGCCGACCACCGCGCTGGACGTGACGACGCAGTTGCAGATCCTCAAGCTGATCCGCGAGTTGCAGCAAGAGGACGGCGCGGGCGTGCTGTTCATCACCCATGACTTCGGCGTCGTGGCCGAGATCGCCGATCATGTGATCGTGCTGAGGCAGGGCGAGGTTGTCGAACAGGGCGCGGCGGATCAGGTGCTGAACCATCCGCAGCACCCTTATACGCAGGCTCTGATCGCCTCGGTTCCCGATCTGGCACCGCCACCGCCGAAACCGGTGAGCACCCTGCCCGTCGTTCTGAAAGGCACCGGGCTGAAAAAGACCTTTGCTGCCAAGGGCGGATTGCTTTCGGGCAAGCGCAAGGCGGTGATCGCGGTGAAAGACCTGAGCTTTGAGCTGCATCAGGGCGAAACGCTGGGTGTCGTGGGTGAATCCGGGTCGGGCAAGACCACGGTGTCACGGCTGGTGACCCGACTGCTTGAGGCCGACGCGGGGGCTGTCGATGTGGACGGCAAGGACCTGCTGGCCTGTTCGCCCTCGGAGCTGCGGGGGATGCGCAAACATATCCAGATGGTGTTTCAGGACCCGATGGCCTCGCTCAACCCGCGCAAACGGGTGGTCGACCTGATCGCTCAGGGTCCTATCGTGCATGGTGAGGACCCGGAAAAGGCGCGTGCCCGGGCGCGGGAATTGCTTGAGCTGGTGGAACTCTCCCCCGCCGCCGCGAACCGGTTTCCGCATGAATTCTCGGGCGGTCAGCGCCAGCGGATCGGGATTGCCCGGGCGCTTGCGATGGAGCCCAAGGTGATTGTCGCGGATGAACCGGTTTCCGCGCTGGACGTAAGCGTGCAGGCGCAGGTTCTCAAACTGCTGGCCGATCTGCGCGACCGGATGAACCTGTCGCTGTTGTTCGTGACCCATGACCTGCGGGTCGCGGCGCAGCTGTGCGACTGTATCATCGTCATGCAAAAAGGCGAGATCGTCGAAGCGGGCGTGACCGCCGAGGTCTTTGCCGATCCGAAACACCCCTATACCCGCAACCTGCTTTCTTCGATTCCGGGGCGTCACTGGACGCCGCCGGTGCGCAACACCGATGCTGCCTGAGGTTTGAAAATGTCTATCCAGTTCAACGATATCCGCAGCGCCATCATTGGCGAGGGGTCGGTGATCCCCGGCCCCTTCGGGCCACGCTCGCTGCTTTATGCAGATTATGTCGCCTCGGGGCGGTCGCTGTCCTTTATCGAGGATGCGATCCGCCGCCACGTGCTGCCCTATTATGGGAACACCCATACCGAAACCTCTTTTACCGGGCGGCGCTCGACGCAGCTTCGGGAGCTGGCGCGGGAAAGTGTGCGCAAGGCAGTGGACGCGGACGCGGATCACGCGGTGATATTTGTCGGCTCGGGCGCGACCGGTGCCTCGGACAAGCTGATGCGGGCGCTTTCGTTGCGCGGTCTGGGGGCCGAAGCGGTGATATTCGTCGGTCCGTACGAACATCATTCCAACGATCTGCCGTGGCGCGAAAGTGGGGCGAAAGTGGTGCGTGTGCCGCTGAATGCAAAGGGCAGCATTTGCCTTGAGACGCTTGAGGCTGAACTGGCCGCGCATGAGGATGCGCCGGTCAAAGTTGGTGCCTTTTCGGCCGCGTCCAATGTGACGGGGGTGCGCACCGATCTGCGCGCCATCGCCAATCTGCTGCATCGGCACGGTGCCTATTGCGTGGCGGATTTTGCCGCTGCCGCACCCTATCTGCCTGTGCGGCTGGCAGAAACCGCGCCCGGTGCGGGCGACCGGATCGACGCCGCGTTTATCTCGCCCCATAAGTATCCGGGCGGTCCGGGGGCTTCGGGCATCCTGATCGCGGACCGGACCTTGCTCGACACCACGCGCCCCACGGTCGCGGGCGGCGGCACGGTGTCTTATGTGACGGCGACGGATCATAACTATGTTACCAACCCCGAGCGGCGCGAAGAGGCGGGCACACCCTCGATCGTGGAAAACATCCGCGCGGGGATGGTTTTGCAGCTCAAGCGCGACATGGACGAGGCCGAGGTTGAAAAGCGCGAAATGGCGCGGACGGCGCAGCTGAACAAAGCGCTGCGGGCGATACCGGGTGTCGAATTGCTTGGCCCCGAAGACGTGCCGCGGATCGGGATCTTTTCCTTCAACATCCGGGTGCGCGGCAAGCTGTTGCATCACAACTACGTGGTGGCCCTGTTGAACGATTTGTTCGGCATTCAGGCGCGCGGCGGTTGTTCCTGCGCGGGGCCTTATGGGCACGAGTTGCTGCATATCGATGAGATGACCACGCGACGGCACGAAGAGGCGGTGAGCCTTGGCCATTCCGCCTTTCGCCCGGGCTGGGCGCGGCTTGGGGTCAACTGGTTCTTTGCCGAGGAAGACGTGGATCGGATCGCTGCCGCGATCGGCTTTGTCGCGGAACACGGGCTGGCGATGCTGCCCTATTACCGGCTGGATGTGGGCAATGGTGTCTGGCGGGCGCAGCGTCCGATTGACGACGAAGGGCCGGCCTCACTGAGCGAGCTGTGGTCCGGCCCCTGCCCGGATGACACCGAGGCACCAGATTTCGAAACCTGTCTGGCCGAGGCCAAGGCGCTGGCCGCGAAGGGGTGCGAATTGTCCCTGCCCGGCTGCCCGGAACTGCTGGCCGATGAAGAGGCGCTGCGCTGGTTCTGGCTGCCGCATGAGATCGACCGCAACGTGGTTGCACCGGGAAAGGTCGCGTAATGGAAGCCGTGGAATTTCCCCCGTCGCTTTGGGCGGCAACTGCGCCTGAACGAAAACTTGCAGCGCCGCTGACCGGCAGTGCCGAGACCGACATCGCCATTATCGGCGGCGGTTTCACCGGGTTGTCGGCGGCGATTGAGGCCGCGCGTCAGGGCAAGAGCGTTGCCGTGCTTGAAGGCAAGGCCGTCGGCTGGGGCGCGTCGGGGCGCAACAACGGTCAGGTGATCCCGATCCTGACCTCGGCTGAACCGGACGCATGGGTCAAACGCTACGGCGCGGCAGGCGAACGCATGGTCGGGCTGATCGGCAATTCGGCCAATATCCTCTTTGACCTCGTCCGCGAGTTCGACATGCAGGCCGAGGCGGAACAGAGTGGCTGGTTCCAGCCCGCGCACAGCCCCGGTCGGGTCAAACTTTCGCAGATGCGGGTGGATGCGTGGCGGCGCTTCGGGTTTCCGGCCGAGCTGAAATCGGCAGAGGAAACCCGCGAGATACTGGGGACCGATTTCTGGTATGGCGGGATGTATAACCCGACCGGCGGGCATATAAATCCGCTGGCGCTGGCACGCGGCATGGCCAAGGCGGCCGAGGACTTGGGCGCGGTGATCCATGAACTGTCGCCCGTCACGAGCTACAAGCGCGAGGGGTCCCAATGGGTGATCCGCACGCCCGAAGGCACGCTGAAGGCGCGCGCGCTGATCCTGGCCACCAATGCCTATACCGGAGAGCTGATCCCGTCGCTGGCGCCGAGGCTGGCGAAATCGATCGTGCCGGTGCTGAGCTGGCAGATGTCGACGGAACCGCTTGGCGATAACCTGCGATCCAAGATCCTGCCGGGGCGGCAGGCGGTGTCGGATACGCGCGGCGATCTGCGGTTCTTCCGCTATGATGCGCGCAACCGGCTGATCACCGGCGGGGCGGTGATGGGCAGCTATGACATCGCCAACCGCGTGCGCCGCAAGGCCGCGCAGAGCCTTGCCGAAGCCTTTCCCGATCTGGGCGTGCCGGAGATGACCCATGTCTGGTCGGGTTATATCGGCATGAACTGGGACCGCTTCCCCCGCGTGCACCGGCTTGGCCCGGATGGCTGGGCGTGGATCGGCTGCAACGG
Organism: Heliomarina baculiformis; assembly: GCF_019966545.1. GTDB lineage: Bacteria > Pseudomonadota > Alphaproteobacteria > Rhodobacterales > Rhodobacteraceae > Heliomarina > Heliomarina baculiformis. The sequence goes on from NZ_JAIMIC010000001.1 coordinate 535,302, forward strand.
GCGCGGCGTCGCACTTGGCACCGCGCTGGGTCGGGAACTTGCCCGCGCCGCGAGCGGCATAGACGAGAACGAACTGGCCCTGCCCGTGAGCGAGCCGAAACCCTTTCCGGTCCATACCGCCGTGCGGCGGCTGGCCCCAACCTATCTGGCCTGGCTGAAACGCAAGGACCTGAGCGAACCGAAATTGTGAGGACATGACCCAATGAGCGCGACAGAAACGATTCCCGAAGGCATGGAGATCAACGACCTTCCGATCCTGCTGCGCCGCAAGATCGAGGCGATGATCCTGAAACACGTGCTGGATGTCATCACCGAGCGTACCAGCCGCGAAGAAGGCGAAGCGGTGATCGGCGAGACCTGTTCTCGTTCGGCCATCGAGCAGGGGCAGCAACTGGCCGAGGCTTTGGGCCACGCGCCCGACCTGACCGATTTTGCCGAGATTCAGCCGAACTGGACCCGTGAAGACGCGCTGCGGATTGATATGCTGGAAGCCACCGAAGAAAAGATGGATTTCAACGTCACCCGCTGCCGGTATTCGGAAATGTACAAGGAGATGGGGCTGGGCGATATCGGCCACCTGCTGTCGTGCAACCGCGATGGCGACTTCTGCATCGGCTACAACCCGGACATCGAGCTGACGCGCACGCAGACCATCATGAAGGGCGCGAGCCACTGCGATTTCCGTTACCGCATGAAAAAGAAGGAAGCCTGAAGCATGGCCGTTGAAAACTGGGTTGCGAAAGAACTGGAATCCCTCACCGAATTCCGCCGCGACCTGCACCAGAACCCGGAACTTCTTTATGACGTGACGCGCACTGCCGCGACCGTGGCTGAGGCGCTACGTGCGGCTGGCGTGGACGAGGTGGTCGAAGGGATCGGGCGCACCGGCGTGGTGGGTGTGATCCACGGGCAGAGCAATACATCTGGCCGCACCATTGGCCTGCGCGCCGACATGGATGCGCTGCCGATCCACGAGGATACCGGCAAACCATGGGCCTCGAAGGTCGAGGGCAAGATGCATGCCTGCGGTCACGACGGCCATACCACGATGCTGCTGGGCGCGGCCCGTCAGCTGGTCGAAAGCCGTGCCTTTGACGGGACGGTCATCGTGATTTTCCAGCCCGCCGAAGAAGGTGGCGCAGGGGCCAAGGCGATGATCGATGACGGGTTGTTCACCCGCTGGCCCTGCAACGAAGTCTACGGGATGCACAACCGCCCCAACCTGCCGGTTGGCGAGTTCACCATCGCCTCGGGGCCGATCATGGGGTCGGTGGACGAGGTGCGGATTTCCATCGAGGGGCGTGGCGGCCACGCGGCGCGGCCCGACGAGACAATTGACCCGCTACCGATTGCCTCGGCGATCATTCAGGCGGTGCAGACGATCACCTCGCGGACGGTCGATCCGATGGACAACGCGGTGGTATCGCTCTGCACGATCCACGCGGGCAATGCGTTCAACGTGATCCCGCAGACGCTTGAGATCACCGGCACCGTGCGTACCCTCCGCGAGGAGGTGCGCAGCCATATCGAGGCGCAGCTGTCGGCGATTGTTCCGAATATCGCGGCAGGCTACGGGGCGACGGGAACGCTGGAGTATATCCGCATGTACCCGGTAACGGTGAACCATGAGCGCGAAACCATGCTGGCCGCTGCCGCCGCACAGGAAGTGGCGGGCGAGAGCAAGGTGTCGCTCGACATGCCGCCGGTCTTGGGGGGCGAGGATTTCTCCTTCATGCTCAACGAAGTGCCGGGGGCGATGATCAATGTCGGCAATGGCCCCTCGGCGGGGCTGCACCACCCGAAATACGATTTCAACGACGATGTGATTTCGTGGGGATGTTCCTACTGGACGACGCTTGTGCGACAGCGCCTGCCGCTGGGCTGAGAATGGCGAAAGGCCGGTCCCTGGGGGCCGGCCTTTTTCCTTGGTGTGCCCCGGCGCGAGCCTTTGGCGGCTTTCGTCGATCTGTGGACTAGACCTTGCTGATGGAATTACCGCCATCGGCCAGCATGGCGCTGCCGGTAACGAAAGAGGCGTGATCCGAAAGCAGGAACATGGCGGCCCGCGCGATTTCCTCAGGCTCGGCCATGCGCTTCAGCGCGTGGAGGCCTTTCACGAAATCATGAAACGCCTCGTCGTCGCCTGCCATTGGTGTACGGGTGCCGCCCGGCAGCAGGGCGTTGACGCGGATGTTTTCGGCGCCGTGTTCGGCGGCGAGCACCTGCGTCAGGCCGATCAGCCCGGCCTTGGCGGCGGCATAGGCGGCCATGCCCGGCAGGCCGACAGTGTGCCCGACGAAGGACGAGGTAAAGACGATGGCACCGCCACCCTGCGCCTGCAGGGCTGGGATCTGGGCTTTGGCCGCGTGGAAGGCGCTGGTCAGGTTGACCTCGATAACCTCGTTCCATGTCTCTTCGGTCATCGCGGGGACCGGCCCCATCTCGCCGACGACACCGGCGTTGTTGAAGGCCGCGTCGAGCCCGCCGAACTGCGAATGGGCGAGGTCTACGAGCTCGGCCGCGTAGCCCGCGGTGCGGACATCGCCGGGGAGGTAGGCTGCCCCGCCGCCTGAGGCGCAGATCTCCTTGGTGAGGGATTCGAGAAGATCGCCGCGACGCGCCGCGAGGACCAGGGAGGCGCCGTTGGCCGCGAAGAGCTTTGCTGCGGCCGCTCCGATGCCGCTGCTGGCGCCGGTAATTATGATGGTCTTGTCCGAGAGCATGTGCCGTTCTCCAGTTGTTCTGAACTAGCGGCATTCTGCGTCGCGGCGGCGAGAGCGACGATCCGATCCTTGCTGAAAGCCGATCTAGGCAGGTGTTGGCACCGCGCTGCTGTTGCGACGGATGAAACGGGCGAGCGTTTCCAGATCGTTGGGGAGTTTCGTGACCTGCTCGGGGAGCGTTTCGCGGTCCTGCTGGCCGGGAGGCAGCTTGGCCACCCTGCCTGTCGCCTGCTGCACCGTTTCGGAGAACTTGATCGGATGCGCGGTCGACAGGGTGATCATAGGGGTCAGCCCGTCGTTGAACTGCTCGGCGACATGCAGGGCGACGGCGGTATGGGGATCGCAGAGATAGCCGGTCTCGCTATAGCAAGAAAGGATGCGCGCCGATGCCTCGGCCTGCGTGGCGCGACCTGCGTCGAAGATTTTGCCAATGGTGTCGCGCAGCGCTTGCGGCAGTTCGTAGGCGTGGCCGTCGGCGAGATCAGCCATTAGCCGCGCAACCAGCGTGGCGTCGTGCCCGGAGGCCTCAAACAACAGACGCTCGAAGTTCGAGGAAATCTGGATATCCATCGAGGGCGTATTGGTCGCGACCACGTCGCGCAGCGCGTGATCGCCGGTGCTGAGCGTGCGGGTCAGGATATCGTTTTCGTTGTTTGCGATGACGAGGCGATCAACGGGCAGGCCCATCAGATGCGCGGCATAACCTGCGTAGATATCGCCGAAATTCCCGGTAGGCACACAGAAGCTGACCTTGCGATCCGGCGCTCCGAGAGCCGTCGCAGCGGTGAAGTAATAGACCACCTGCGCCATGATTCGGCCCCAGTTGATCGAGTTCACCGCCGAGAGATTAAACCCCTCGCGCAGGTCGGGGCGGGCAAAGAGCGCTTTCACGAGGTTCTGACAATCGTCAAAGCTCCCATCGAGCGCGATGGCGTGGCAGTTGGGGGCGTTCAGCGTGGTCATCTGGCGGCGCTGAAACTCTGAGACCTTGCCATGGGGATACATGAAGAACACATTGACACGTTTGCTTTCACGAAAGGCGGCAAGCGCCGCACCGCCGGTATCGCCGGAAGTGGCGCCGACGATGGTCAGACGCTCTCTGCGTTCCGCCAGCACGTGGTCGATAAGCCGCGCGAGAATCTGCATGGCAAGATCCTTGAAGGCGAGCGTGGGACCGTAGAACAGTTCGAGCAGCCAGTCGTTCGGGCCAAGCTGCACCAGCGGGGTCACCGCCGGATGGGTAAAACCGGCATAGGCGTCTTCGATCATCTGTTGCAGGTCGTCCCGCGCGATTTCGCCGCCGGTGAACTTTTCCATCACGGCAAGGGCGACCTCGGCATAGGGACGACCGCGAAAACCGGCGATTTCTTCGGGGGTGAAGCGCGGCCAAATGTCGGGGACGTAGAGACCGCCATCGCTGGCCAGCCCGGTCAAAAGGGCCTCTTTGAAGGTGAGATCGCGGGCTTTGCCACGGGTCGAGACGTATTTCATCGGTTTTCCCAATCGAGGCTGAGGGTCAGGCCTGCCGGGCCATGTCCAGCGAGCGGGCGTGTTCGAGGAAGGCAAAGAGCGCGAGATCGAAATGGTCTGGTTGGTTGAAGAACGGAGCGTGACGGCCGTTCGGGATGTCCTGCGGCGCGCCGCGCCAGATATTGCCGTACTTAAGCCGCGCGATGTAGTCGTGGTTGAGGAAGGGGTCGTCGCTGCCGTTCAGAATGGCGAAAGGGATCTTGCCTTCGGACAGGATGCGCATCTGCCGGGGCCAGTCGATCACGCCGAGACGCGACAGGGCGTAAACCCGAGCGCGGCCATCGGTGCGGCGCAGGTTACGGTGGAGAAAGGCGGATTCTTCCGAGATCGGGGCAGTCGCGCTATTGGCGTAGTTCGTGGCCTCGGTGCGCGAGAAATACTGCTTGCCCGAGAGAACGAGATGCGAGTCCGGGTTGTAGCCGCGTCCGAAGTCATCCGGCACCATGTTGAGCGGCGGTGTGCCCGATATGGCGAGCGCCGTAACCGTGACACTGTCGCGCGCGGTCAGTTCCATCGCGACATAGCCGCCAAGTGACCAGCCAAAGATAGAGACCTCGGAGACTCCGCAATCGGCAAGGACCTCTTCGGCAATCTCGGCATAGGCCGAGATGTTGTAGCTTTGCTCGGGGTCGGCATTCGCTGAAACACCGTGGCCCGGATAGTCAAAAGAGATGACGCGATAGCTGTCGGCAAAGCTGCGGAACTGCTTGTGAAACGCTTCTTTGCAGGCGGAGTTTCCGTGGAGCAGAAGCAGGGCCGGTTTGTCGGCATCCCCGGTATCGGCGACAGAGATCAGACCGTGGGACGTTTGCAACATGCGTTCCTGCGCACTGGTCATCGCCTCGCGCGTGGCGGTTTCGCGGCGGCGCAGGCGGGCTATGGCGGAGGAACGCAGGTTGTCCGCGACTTCTCGCAGTTCCTGCAAGGCCGCCCAGAGACCGCCGGGGTAAAAGACCACGACCAGCACGATGGCAAGCGCGATGACGATGTTCTGCCAGGCGCCGAACCCGGCCAGCCATTCCGAGAGGATCGAGACCGCAAAGGCGGCGACGACCGGTCCCCATATCGTGCCGGTGCCGCCGACAAGCAGTATCGACAGCAGGAGCGTCAGGAAGCCCATGCCGAAGGCATCGGGCGAGGCGACGCGCAGGTAGGCGGCATAAAACGCCCCGGCGATCCCGGTGAAGACCGCGCTGGCCATGAGGGTGAGCGCGCGGGTGCGCGCCTCGGATATGCCGCGGGCGATGGCGTAATACTTGTTGTCGCGTAGTGCGACGGCGGCGCGGCCCAGACGCGAACGGGTGACGTAGTAGAGAAAGGCCAGATTGGCAGCGAGCAGGCCCAGTCCGAGGAAGTAATAGCCTATGCGCCCGTCCTTGGAGAGGCGATAGTCGCCGATCTGAAGGGTCGGCAGCGTGACCATACCCGAGGTGCCGCCGGTCACGTCAGACCATGACACCACGACAAGATAGATGAGCTGACCGAAGGCGATGGTGACAAGGATGACGTAAACACCGTCGAGCCTCAGCACCGGGAGGGAGATCAGCAGCGCGACGAATGCTGCTGTGCCCCCGCCCGCGAGGATCGACAGCCAGGGCGAAAAACCGAGCGTCTTGGCGAGTATCGCGTAGGTATAGATCCCCACCGCGAAGAGCGCCACATGGGCAAAGTTGAACAGCCCGCCATAGCCGAGGCTGAGATCCCAGCTTGTCGCGACGATGGCAAAGACAAAGGCGAGGATCAGCACGTGGCGGAAGTAGGTGGCCTCGAAGACGAAGGGGAAGAGGACCAGGACCGCAAAGGCAAGGATCAGCGGCAAGAGGCCTTGGGTCTTGTGAATGGGGGGATCGTAGCGCATGTCAGAGGGTCCTTTGGTATTTGCCGAAAAGCCCTTCGGGCTTGATCAGCAAGACCACGATCATCGTGAAGAACAGAACGGCGGGCGCCCAGTAGAGGCCGACGAAATAGATCGAAAAGGCCTCGAGCAGGCCGATGATGAAGGCGGCGTAGATCGGGCTGGAAAAGCGCGCGACACCGCCGAATATCACCACGATCAGGGCCTTCATCAGGGGTTCGCTACCCATGGCCGGGTTCATGAAACGGATGGTGCCGATGAAGACGCCCGCCAGACCGGCAGTCACGGCAGAGAGGCCAAGGACCAGCGCGAAATACATCGGCACGTTCAGCCCGAGCAATTGCGCGGCTTCGCGGTTCTGCGAGACAGCCCGCATCGCACGGCCCGGACGGGAATAGCGCAGGAAGGCCCCTACCCCGACAAGGATCGCCAGCACCAGCACCAGCAGGATGATTTCGCTGAACGCGAGGTGAAAGCCGCCGATGGCCAGCTCGCCCTCGGCCATTTTCGGGATCTGCTTGGAGCGAGGGCCCCAGATCACCAGAAGCAGGTTTTCGAGGATGGCGGAGCCTGCAAGCGTGGTGATCACGGTGATCAGCACCACATCGGAACGGCGTTCGAACGGTTTCACGAGGGTGAGGTGGAGAAAGGCACCGATGGCGAACATCACCAGCGACGTGGCGATGATACCCAACGCCAGCGGCCAGCCAAAGGCGTCAGTTGCCGAGAATTGCCAAGCGACATAGGCGCCGAGCGCGATAAAGGCGCCGTGGGCGAAATTGAAGATGCCGAGGGTGGTCCAGACCAGCGACAGCCCGGTTGCCATCAGAGCATATAGAGCCCCGAGCACGATGCCGCCCTTGATGATCGAGAAGAGGGTTACAGGATCCATCAGTGTTGATCTCCGAAAAGGATGGCCATCAGACCGTCGTGGTCGGGCATTTCCTCGCGGCTCATGCGACCCGAGATGCGGCCGTGATCGAAGAGGTAAAGCGTGTCGATGATCTGCCCGAGGAAGGCGACGTCCTGATCGATCAGGATGATCGGCAGGCCGGTTTCCTTGACCGTGAGAATGGCCGCGCAAAGCTCGGCGCGGATTTTCGGCGAGAGGCCAAGGGTCGGCTCATCGAGGATCAGCAGGCGCGGTGCGGACATCAGCCCGGCGGCGACCGAGACCATCTGGCGTTCACCGCCCGACAGGAAGCGGATCTTGTGATCGTTGCGTTCAGCGAGGCGCGGGAAGAGCGATTGGACCTCGGTCAGTGACCAGCCCTTGCGGCCCCGCGCGGCGGTGGTCGAGATCGACAGGGTTTCGGCAACCGTCAGTTCGGGAAACAGAAGGTTGCCCTGCTGGACGTGGATCAGACCGGCGCGCGCCACCTGTTTCGGGTCCATCCGGCGGCGGGTGACGGCGTCGTAGTTGAAATTGCGCCATTTCCGGCTGCCGCGTTCGCCGGGGCGGTTGAGCCGCTGGCCGTCAAAGACGATCTCGCCGCTCCACGGGTCGATGAGACCGCTGAGCGTCTTGAGAAAGGTGGTCTTGCCGTGGCCGTTCGGCCCAAAAATACCGATGCTTTCGCCCTTGGCCACGGTGAGGCTGATGTTGCGGAAAATCTTGATCGGGTCATAGCCCGACGAAAGACCGCGAACGGACAGGATAGGATCACTCATGGCTGGCTCCGAGATAGGCGTCGACCACTTCTGCCTGTTTGATCACCTCGGCAGGCAGGCCGTTGGCGATCACCCTGCCCTGATCCAGCACGAGGAGCCGATCCGAGACCTCCATCAGCAGGGAGAGGACATGTTCGATGAGAACGACTGTAATGCCGGTGCCGCGAATGGTCAGGATGATCTCTTTCATTCGTTCGATTTCGGGGCCGGTGAGGCTTGACGCGGGTTCGTCCATCAAGAGAACACGGGGGCGAAGAGCGAGGGCGCTCGCGATCATGAGTTGCTTGCGGTAAAAAATCGGGACGGAATCCGCCGCCATATTCTGCATGGTCGAGGGGAAGCCCACGAGGGTCAGCACCTCATCGGCGCGGGCGAGTTGCTGTTCGAAGCTGAGTTTCGGCGCCTGGCTCTCGACCGCCACCAGCACGTTGTCGATGGCGCTGAGCGATCCGAACACGTTTTCCCGCTGAAAAGTGCGCGCGATGCCGGACAGCGAGATTTCGTGGGCACGGCGGTTATGCGCGGGTTTGCCATCGAGTTCGACGGTTCCGGCGGTCGGACCGAAGGGGACCTTGGTGATGATATTGAAGAGTGTGCTCTTGCCGCTGCCGTTGGGTCCGGCGACACCAAAGATCTGGCCCTGCATGACGTCAAAGCTGACATCGTCGACCGCTTTGAGACCGCCAAAACTCTTGGAGAGGCCGCGCGCCGACAGGATGGGTGTGTTCATGGGATTTTCCAGGCGAAATGACCTGCCGCGCGAATGGGACACGCGCGACAGGCCGGGGTCACGGAGGGAGTTATTCGGCGCTCATCCAGGGCGGCAGGCGGAATTCGCCATTCGCATAAGCGTCGGGTTTGATCATCGTCCGTTCGCCATCCCAGAGCTGCCAGAAGGTGACCGGGACGTGATCAACGTCCTGAAGCGCCACATGGGTTTCCGGATCGAATTCGATGTTGCCCGAGGCGGTCATCTTGTTCGTTTGCCCCAGCGCCTTGCCGATCGCGTCGTGGTCGGTCGGATCGCCGACCTTTTCAAGCGCGTCGAAATAGATGTTGGTCATCTCATAGAGGCCAACCCCGTAGGTGCCGGTCTCCATACCGAAGCGTGCCTTGTAGGCCGAGACCATTTCCTGACCATGGGGCCATTTCGGCGTGTCGAGATTGCCGCCGATGAGGTTGTAGATGACACCGTTGGCCTTGTCGCCGGTCAGTTCGAGGAATTCCGGCACAGACGGCGCATATTGCAGGAAGACCAGGCTGTCGCTGGGGTTTTCGAGGAACTGGTTCAGGAACAGCGCCGAGTTGCCCGGCAGATAATCCGTGTTCACAACGAGGTCGGGGTTGGTTTCGTTGACCTTGGCGAGGATGACCTTCCAGTCGTTGACCTCGCCAAAGGGTACGAGTTCATCCACGACGATATCCCATCCGCCCTCTTCAAAGCTGGTCTTCATGCCGTCGGAGATGGTTTTGGAATAGGGGTTGTCGGAGGAGATGATCGCAACGGTCTTGTCGTCGATGGTGATCTCGCCATCTTCGCCCAGCGCTTCGACCATCGGCAGGACATCGGTTTCATACCCGGTGAAGGACGCGGTGAAGGACCAGCAGCAATTGTAGTATTCCGGGTCCTGGGAGGTGATTGCCATGAACCCCGGGCTGGGGCCGGCCGCGATGTAGGGCATGTTTTCTTCGGCCATCAATTCGACTTCGAACATCGAGAGGCTTGCGTAGCCGGTCACGATGACCTCGACCCCGTCCGTACCCAGAAGACGTTCGACCGCGGAGGAGACGTTTGCAGCCGAGTGATCCTTGACGTCCGCGACTTCGATTTCAAAGGTGTGCCCGGCGACGCCGCCCTTGGCATTCGCTTCTTCGACGGCCCAGGTCACACCCCGGACGAATTCCTCGCCATCCGAGGCAGTGGCCCCGGTCAGCGGGGCAAGAACGCCGATTTTCACCACATCTGCCATAGCCGCACCGGCCAGCAGAGAGGCGGTGCTTGCGCTTGCAAGCAGCTGTACAATTCTTGTCATGTTTTTGTGCATCATTGCCTTTTCCCTGTAATTCAGTGCAGGCTGACGCAGAGCAGCACGCTTCTCAACTGGCAGATCTTGCAAAAACAGGGGGTGTTCTGTTCGCTTTTCGACGGGCGCAGCAGCATTCACGGGCAAGACTCCGATGGCCGCGACATTGGGACAGATCGAATTTTTCGACCGGGCGCAGGCAATGCCCTGGACCGAGATGGCGCGGGAAATCGACGCTTTCCTGGCGCGGGTCGGTCTTGATTTCTACAGCTTCCTGCCGGTCCGAAAAGGCGAATTTCCAAAGGGCGACGTGCTGCGCGGGTTGAAGACGAACTATGAGGACGACTGGGTTCAGCGCTATTGTGAGCGCAGCTACAACCAGGTCGATCCGGTCTGCGAGATGGCTGGTTCTGCCCGCAGCCCCTATCACTGGGGCACGGAGAGTTTCCTCGGCAATTTCGAGAAACGGCAGCGCCGCGTTTTCTACGAGGCGCGGGAATACGGCATCCGTTATGGGTTTTCGCTGCCGATCATCAGCGCGGATGGTGGCGTGGCGCTGGTATCGTTCAGTTCGGACAACCGCAGCACCCTGCGCGACGTGATCAAGACACAGGGCGCGATGCTGCACATGGCATCGCACCAGATCTGCGATAACCTCGTGCGTCCGCGCGAGCCGCGCGAAAGTGAGGCCAATCCGCTGTCGTCGCGCGAACGCGAGGCACTGGCATGGGTGGCACGTGGGATGACCAGCGAGGAACTGGCCGATCGCATGTTCCTGTCGGTTTCAGCGGTGAATTACCATCTTGGCAACGCGAGCCGCAAACTGAACGCGCGCAACCGGCATCACGCCGCGCTGCTGGCCCTTGCGGGCGGTTACATCTGAAGTTCCGTCAGATCGGAGGGAAGCCGAAGAGACCCTGCGGTTTTGTCACCAGCGCTTTGCGCCGGGTCTCCTCACCCAGCCAGCCGAGCACTGTGTCGGACAAGTGACTGTTGTCGGGGAATTCGGTGTCATGCCCGCCCGTGTCGCACACCAGTGGCGGACTTTGACCGGAGGGACGTATGGGACGCGCTTTGCAGCCAATCCGCGCCGCCAACCAACTGATCTTGGCCCCTCGAGGGTGACTAGCTCCAATCCTTGCAGCGCGGTCCGTCGCCGCCGAAGCCGCCGCTCGTTTAACCCTTAGCATCTGGTAAGATGGGCCGGTTCCCGACATTCACTGTCGCGCGCCTGAGCAACGGTGCTGTCTGAGTTCGCTGTCAGAGGAAAAGGGCAACCGATGACAGCGAAGCTTTTAAATGAGCCGGCCGCAGATCCAGTCAGCTGCAATACGCCATCCGTCGTGCGATCTTCGACACCTGTGCGGATCGTTTCGTCCAGAGACGCAAGCATGCGGGCGTAATCGTCCGGCAGACCCTGTGCCTCGAAACGGTCAGACAGCTCCGCGGTGGAGAGCGCGATGTGACGGATCGTCCGGCCCGTCACGTCTGACAGTATCCGGGCGGTATCCTCATAGCTCAGCGCCTCTGGGCCTGTAAGGATACGGTCATCGTTTAGCGGCTCGGCGGAGGTCAGGCAGGCCACGGCGGCGGCCGCGATGTCTTCGGCGTCGATGAAGCCTACGCGAGCCATGCCCGTGGCACTGTAGATTGCATTTTCCTCTCGGACCGTATGGGCGTGGGGCCCGTCCGAGAAATTCTGCATGAACCAGGATGGGCGCAGCACGGCCCATTCCGGGACAGTATCGGCCAGCCAGTCATGAACGCCACCCATCATCGGGCCGCCACGATCCAGCAGGGACGAACTGAGAAGTACGAACCGGCGCACCCCACGCTCGAGCGCTCTTTTGAGGATAGGACGCATGACATCGAGGTGGTCGGTGCGATCCGTCGGTGCCACGAGATAGACTGCAGAGCAGCCTTCGAACGCAGCCGCGGAGGCCGCATCCGCCCAGTCGAAGAAACGGTCCCGCGACCCTGTGGGTGTGCGGGTGCCAACGGCGAGTTCGGCTCCTATGGCCGCAAGACGCTCCACTACCCGCTGGCCTGTCTTACCCCTGCCGCCGATGACGAGAATGCGTTCACCCATTTGCCGTCTCCCCGGCATAGGCCATCGCAGCTGCCTGCGCGCCGCCGAGGGCGGACAGTGCAACCAGCGGGTTCCAGTAATCGCGATAGTGGCTGATGCGCCCGTCACGGAGGGTTACGACAGAAATATAGTCCTGGTCATAGGGCAGTCCGGTGGCAATGCCGGAGCCGTCGCAGGAGAATTCGATGATCATGGTGTCGTCCGATGGGTGAACCGCATGCAGCGTAAACTCACCCAGTCTCAGCATCGGCTGAAGCCGTGTCAGGTGATCAGCAAGGGCGGCCATGCCGTCCAGTCGTCGGGGAAGCCCCTCTGGGGCGTAGGGGAATTCAAAGACAACGTCCGGCGTGAAGAGGTCGGCAATGTCTTGGCTGGCTGTCAGGCGGGACCCGAGGGCACCGCGCAGAAGATCGGAAAAACTGTCAAACTTGTTGTTCATGGGAAAAGCTCCTATGGATGGAACGCTAGCGTATCGACCAAATAGGAGCTTAATGGATGAAACGCAACCGTTCCGACGAAAAATCCCGTCGTGCTCCGTCCGGGGCGGCCGTTCCGCGGGCCGAGTTGACAGAGGCGCTTTACCGCGCCTTCTTCGAAGAATGGGCTGAACGCGGCTTCGCCGCCCTCAGTCTTGAACGGGTTGCTGCACGTGCAGGCGCCGGAAAGGCAGCGATCTATCGACGGTTCTCATCGCGCGTGGCTTTCGCGGATGCGGCAATTTCGACGCTGGGCTTGCGGATCGCTCTGCCCGAGGCAGAGGGAACCACGTTGCAGGAGGACGTCCTCGCCTTGCTTATACTCACGCGCGCGGTGCTTCGGCATCCTCTGGTCCGCAGGATCCTACCGGATCTGCATGCCGAAGCCGCGCGATCGACCGAGATGCGCGCAATCAATGACCGGGTTGCGCAAGCAAGGCGCGAGCGGGCAGAGGATCTTCTGGACCGGTGGACGCACCGAGGCGAACTACCAAAAGACCTTGACCGGGACCTCGCGCTCGATCTGCTTGTCGCGCCGCTGTACTGGAGGATGGTCGTTCGTGGCCTTACACCGACCCAAGCGGAACTGGAGAGGCAGAGCCGCGCAATCGTCGCTGGCCTGACCGTCTGAGGAATGCCAGCCACGAAAAACGGAGGGGGGAGGAACTTCAGCTTGTAGGCAAGTTGGCTAAATCCGGATTTTCAGCGGTAAGGTGTGGCGCCCGTTCGCTTGGCCAAGCTGCCCGGCGCGCCTAGCCAACATAGACATTGGTCCAATGTCGACATTCAGTTTTTTGGAACCTGTTTCGCCTCTCACCAATCACGAATTCAATTGCAACAATGCAGAGAGATCCCGCTGCTCAGCGCCATCAAAAACAATCGATGTCTCAATTCGGTAGACCTCTTCACGTGACGAGAACTTCTCGACCACGACCCGGTGCAAATGCTTCGTATCCTGTGTAACCAATTCGACAATTGCATCGTATCTTCCGCTGATCATCCATGCTGAACGGACCTCGGGGAACTTCAGCACGTCCTGAAGGAAACTATCGAGGTTCGACTTCTCATGTTCTGACAACTGGATGAACAAGAACGCCTTCATGGAAAATCCTAGGTGGCCCAGGTCGATGTCAAGATGTGCGCCCGCGATAACTCCACTGTTGAAGAGCCGCTTGGTTCGTTCATGGACGCTGGATGGCGACAAGTCGACCGCATCAGCCAGCTCTTTGTTTGTTATCCGAGCATTCTTCGACAGGAGCGCGAGGATGCGTCGATCCGTTCGGTCAAATTCCAACTTCACCCCTTTTCACCGTAAATGCTTCGTTTGCAGGCAGGTAAACCTAACAGTATCCTGATGCCCAAGCTTAAAGCCAGATATAATTCGGCAAAGGCGTGAGGTATAAGAATAATGCAAGGAACCAAAATGTTTGAAACGAAGATTGCGATAGTCGTGCGTGATGATTTGCTGGACTGGCAAAAACTGAATGTCACTGCATTTCTGACGAGTGGCGTTCTCGGCGCGGACTCCGATCTTCTCGGCGAGCGTTATGAGGATGCGGATGGGCAGACGTATCGATCTTTGATCGTTCAGCCAATGATCGTGCTCGTGGCGGACGGAGCGGGGCTGAAAAAGATCCATTCGCGCGCACTGACCCGAGGTGTCGATATGTCGATCTATATCGAGGACATGTTCAAGACCGGCCATGACGCCGCCAATCGCGCCGCAGTTCGAGAATACGGAACGGATGAACTGAACCTCGTCGGGCTTGCCTTCCGGGAGGAGAGAAAGACAGTAGACAAGATAACCAAGGGTGCAAAGATGCACCCATGAAGATCCGCACGATGCGGTTTCAATCTGTTATTCGCGCCTCGTTGAAGAATGAGACATTTGGATTCGGATAGGATTTGCAGCGGCTCAGCGCGGCGGGCGCCAAGCAAGTCACGTTGGATGTCGCTTGCGTCCTGAAACGAACGGTCCGAGTTTGCACCGACGCTTTGGCGCGGCGTTTCGTAGTCGTTTCGCCATCGAATACGTTTGAAGTCGGGTGGAACGGCTTTGCCAGCTCGCCCCTGCCGCCATGACAATGAACGGCTTCGGAGCCTTTATTCGCGCCGCGAACCTCAATTACCTTGAACATGCTGTGGATCGTCCGGTTGGCGCATCGGGTCGTTATTCAACCGCCGGGGCGTCACCGCAAGGTTCGATCTGACATGCGCGACCCCCCGCGCGTCGATGATGGACATGCCGCATCCAGACCCATTGGTGCATTGGGTCGGCTGAGGTTTCGCCTTGGTCATATCGAGATCACACTTGAAAGATTCCCCCTTCATCCTTGCTCGAACAACTCCACAAGCATGCCCTCGTTGTCGCGGATGAAAGCGAAGCGCGATCCGCTGCCGTCTGGAACCTCGCGGGGCGGAGCGACGATCTCGACCTGCCGGCCTTGCAGATCATCCACCGCCACGTCGAGGTCGGCCACGCCAAGCGCGAGATGTCCTATCCCGCCGATGCGGAGGTTCGTTTCGGGCTGGCGCCGTTCATCCGACATCGGTGCGGCATCAGCGTTCTGAAAGAGTTCGATCCGGATGTCGCCGCGACCGATGAAGGCGGCCCGCACGCCGGGCCAGCCGTAGCTGGAGAGCAGCTCGAAACCGAGCGTCTCCCGGTACCAGGCGATGCTCGCGTCGAGGTCGCTCACGGTGGCGCCGACATGGTGAAGGCTGGAAAGGGCAATGTGTTGTGGCATATCTTTGATCTCCAATTGCGTTAGCGTGTCGGTCGTTGGAACTGGTGCCCGGGGCCTTTGGATGGGCCGAATGGATGGTCGTATCGAAAGCTCTCACCGAGGCTTCGTGCCCATTCCCGGCATGGGTCGCGCCATATCCATTTCAGATCGACGCTTTCGCCACAACGGTCCGCATCGGTACCGGGTGGCGGCCCAGAAGGCGGGCGAGCGTCGGGTCATTGCGATCAAATTCGCCAGCGCAGGCCGCGCGGAAATAACCCAGCATAATGGCGATTGCGGCATCTGGCACACCGTTCTGCCGCGCGCTGAGCTTCATCTCTTCTTCCGAGACCAACTCGCGCACGATGGTGCGGCCCGTCACCTCCGAGGCGAGCCGGGCGAGAGCCGCAAGGTCGAGTGTCTCGTTTCCGGTCAGCGGAGGCGTGATGCCATCGATCGTCTCCTCCCCTGCGAGCAACCAGGCATCGGCCTCGGCGAGGTCGTCATGGGTCGTCCAGGCGACGTTGCCATCCTCTGGGCCGGTGAGCGTTCCTTGCGCGAAACCGCGGGCGTTCATCCCAAGAGCACTCGACGCATAGAAACCGTGACGTAGTGCGGTCCATGCCAGGCCCGACTGGGCCAGCATCGCCTCGGTGGCCGCGTGATCGCGTCCGGGCGGAAAATGCGATGTCGGCGAGGCGGAGATCTGGCTCGTATAAAGTAGGCGTCCGACGCCGATTTCGCGCGCCACATCGATCGCCTTGCGATGCTGCGTGAGTGGATCGCCCCCGCTGGCCGCGGCGTTCGAGGAGACAAGCAGTACACGTTCCGCCCCCTCCCATGCGTGGCGCAGGCTGTCGGCGTCGTCGTAACTGCCGCGCCGCACGCGGATGCCGGTTGCCGCGAGATCGGCCACCTGCGCGGGGTCGCGGGTGCTGATGCGGATCCGATCGCTCGGCACCAACATTCTGAGGTGATCCAAGACCTTTCGGCCGAGCTGTCCGGTTGCGCCGGTCACGACAAGCATGGCTGTCTCCTTGATGCGAAGCACGAGGCCGGATGATACGGCGACGCCATGACAGGGATTTGGCTGTTCTTTGTGCCGGTGACTACTGGGCGATTATCGAATACGCTGTTCTCCATGAAGAACAGTGAATCTCTCGACGATCTTGCCATCTTCCACGCCGTTGTCCGCGAGGGAGGCTTCCGCGCCGCCTCCCGGCGGCTTGGTCTCGCCCCGTCAAAGGTCAGCAGCACGATCACGCGGATGGAAGCGGCGCTTGGCGTCCCCCTGTTGCGTCGTACAACGCGCAGCATGGCCACCACGGACGCCGGCCAAGCGCTGGCCGAACGGATCGGACCGCTTCTGGCCGGGCTCGATGCGGCCCGTGCCGAGGCGGCGGAGACCGCCAAGCTGGTGCGCGGGCGGCTCAAGCTGAACGTGCCGGGGGCTGTGATGCCCGACGTGCTGCCGCCGCTCCTCGCTGTGTTCCATGCCCGTCACCCGGAGGTGGAGGTCGAGATCGTGGTGGAGAACGGCATCGTCGACATCGTGGAAGCCGGCTGCGACGCCGGCATTCGCTACGACGAGGTGCTGGCGCAGGACATGGTGTCAATTCCGATCGGGCCGCGAAAGCAGCAGGTCGCGCTCGCGGCCTCGCCGAATTACCTCGCCGCGCATGGGACGCCCTCAACGCCTGAGGATCTGATAAAACACCAAGCGATCCGCTACCGCCTGCCGGGCGGCCCGCTCCTGCCCTGGCTGCTGGTGGAAGATGGCCGGACGATCACAATCGAGCCGATCCCGCGCCTGATTCTCGGCGTCAACGCGATCAACTCTGGCCTCAGTTTCGCGCGCGCTAATATCGGCATCATCGCAACCTTCCGGAACTGGTTGGAGGAGGATTTCGCGGCAGGCGCTCTCGTGCCGGTTCTTCCAGAAAGGTGGCCCGACCGCACAGGACCCCGCCTCTATTATCCAAGCCGCCACGCTCCGCGGCCCCTGCGTGCCTTCATCGAGGTATGCCAGGATCACCATGAGGGCTGAGCGACAGTAGAGGCGGACACCCTGCGATACCGGGATCATAGGTATCGAGAGCAGGTCCGTCGAGAAGGTAGAGTGCGAGCGGGTGTGAGCTCACCCGACTGTTCGACCAAACATATCTCTCAATCAATGCCGTGTCTGCCGTGTCCAGTTTGCAGCATGGGATCCTGTCGACAAGATCGTGCAGCGGTGGTCTGCATTGCCATACTCAGGAAAAGCACAGTGACGGCAATAGCGGCCTTCATCTCGGCGGAAAGATCTTGGCATATGAAAGTTCAAGCCTGCTAGTTTTTGTCATCCGCTTTTGACCAACGGTTCCGAAGGCTCTCCTCTCGGTTATTACATCCACAGCTTCGCTATCCGCTCGTTGCAAGTCCTTGCCTGTGTCGAACAGAATGACCTCATAGACGGTAGACTGCTAGAGCTGTGCTGCGAGGAACAGCAATCAATCGCCCTGAAATAGGCGGGTTTTTAAGGCGGGTAAACATTACAGAATTCCAAATTCACCTTTTATCTCAAGGTGGATTGGCGGAAGAGGTGGGATTCGAACCCACGGATGCTTTCACATCGCCGGTTTTCAAGACCGGTGCAATCGACCACTCTGCCACTCTTCCATTGCGACCTTGCAGGCGCAACCAGCACCGGTCCGAGATGATGGCAAGAGCCATACATCGTTCCGGTGCAGATGGCGGTTTATGCGCGAGACTACATTCAGGCAAGCAAAAAACCGGTAAATCTTATCCAGTTTGGATCAGGAGACTTTCAAAGATCGATTTTAGCCGATATGATTTTGGCAATCGGGGATCATTCACCCCCGGAGCAGCAGACCGGAAAACCGGCAGCAGGGCAAAAAAGCCCGAAATCAGGCAAAGGACTTCGATGATGAGCGAAGCAGCATTGGGCAGAAGGCGTGGTATCCGTCTGGCGGGCGCCCTACTTGCCACCGCCGCCCTCGGCGCGTGTTCCGAAGGTGACTCGCTGGCTTTCCTGCAACCAAAATCCGAAGGTGTCGAGGTTGCGCGCAACGAAACTTCGACCACAAAGCTGGTTGAAAGGGACGTAGAGGCGCCGGACGTATTCTCTACGACCGAAGCGGGGTTGTGGGACGGGCGACCATCGCTTGGCGGTGTCTGGGTGGCCCACCCGGATGTTTCGGAACCTGAACGTGTGATCATCCGCAATACCTCGAACGACAAGTTCGTCATCGGTGCTCTTTTCCGGCGAGAGCGGGATATCCCCGGGCCACGCCTTCAGGCAAGTTCGGATGCCGCCGCGGCGCTTGGGATGCTGGCGGGCGCGCCTGTACAACTGAACGTCACCGCCTTGCGCCGCGAAGAAGTTTCGCCAGAGCCCAGTGCAGCACCTGCAGCCGCCGCGCCGGTGGGCGATGAACCGGCTGATGCAGATGCCGAAATCGCAGATATCGCTATTGGCGACACCGCTGCACCGGTCGAAACCGAAGTTCTTGATACCACGACAGCAACGGCCGCTAACACAGAGCCACCGGCTCCGAAAAAAAGCTGGTTTGGAGCCGGGTTGTTTGGCAAGCGCAACAAGGACGTGGGCGAGCCCCTGAACGCGCTTGATCCGCAGCCCATTGCCGCCTCGGCCCCAAGCGTCGAGACCAAACCGCTGGCCAGCTCTTCGCCGCCACCCCAGAAGTCATCTCTGGACAAACCCTATGTGCAGATCGGCATTTTCAGCGTAGAAGAGAACGCAAATAACACTGCCGATCAGATGCGTAACAATGGCATTGTACCAACCGTGTTTGAACAATCCTCGAACGGCAAGGAATTCTGGCGGGTCGTCGTCGGCCCGGCGCAATCCAGTTCCGAACGCGCTTCCCTGCTGAAAAAGATCAAGGGAATTGGCTTTTCGGATGCCTATGCCGTGACCAACTGACAGGAGCCTTTTTGGTGACTATTGCTGCCCGTTTCGTTGCCGCGCCGCTCGCGCTCATTTTCTTTGCCCTGCCCGCCTACGCTTTTGATACCAAGGCGCGGGCTGCCTATGTTCTGGACCAGACCACGGGCACCATCCTTATGGACAAGAATGCGCACGAGCCCCTGCCGCCAGCCTCGATGTCAAAACTGATGACGCTTTACGTGGCTTTCGAGGCCATTCGCGACGGCAGGCTGACGCTTGACGAACGCCTCCCCGTGTCCAGCCACGCCATGAGCTACGGCGGCTCGACCATGTTCCTCGATACGCAGGATCAGGTCCGCGTCGAGGATCTGCTGCGCGGCATCATTGTGCTGTCCGGCAACGATGCGTGCGCCGTCATCGCCGAGGCACTTAGCCCGGATGGCACGGAACCGGGATTTGCCCGCTATATGACACAGCGCGCCGAACAGATGGGGCTTGAGAATTCGACCTTCATGAACTCGAACGGTTGGCCTCAGGCGGGTCACCGCATGTCGGTGCGCGACCTTGCGGTTCTCGCGCGGCATCTGATCGAAGATTTCCCGGAATTCTACCCGCTTTTTGCGGAAACGCAGTTTGAATTCGACGGGCGCGCGCCTTCGAATATCAACAACCGCAACCCGCTCCTGAACATGGGTATCGGCGCGGACGGGCTGAAAACCGGTCACACGAACGAAGCGGGCTATGGTCTTGTGGGATCGGCCAAGCAAGGCGACCGCCGTGTCATCTTTGTAATTTCAGGTCTCGACAGCGAGCGCGCCCGGGCAGAGGAGGCAGGCGCCATCGTTAACTGGTCGTTTCGCCAATTTGCCGAAAAAACCGTCGCCAAGGCCGGTGAACCAATCGCCGAAGCAGAAGTCTGGATGGGACGCGAGCAGACGGTAAGCCTTGTTGCTCCGGACGATCTGGAAATTTTGCTGCCCGTTCTTTCGTCGGGACCGCTTTCGGCGGAAGTGGTCTATCGCGGCCCGATCGAAGCACCGATCGAACAGGGCCAGCAATTGGCAGAGCTTGTCATTACGCCAGAGGAATTGCCCGAAGTTCGGCTGCCGCTGGTCGCCGAACACGCCGTGCCCTACGGCGGCTTTCTGGTTAAAGTCCGCACAGCGGCAGAGCTGTTGCTTGCGCGCTTTACTCAAGGACCGGCGGAACAGACGTGACGGACAAGCCTGCCGCGCGGAACACCGGCTGTTTCATCACATTCGAGGGGATTGACGGATCGGGCAAGTCCACGCAGGCACATTTGCTTGCCGAAACGCTGCGTGAGCAAGGCCTTACCGTTCGCCTGACTCGGGAACCGGGCGGATCGCCCGGAGCTGAGGAAATCCGCGCGCTTGTTCTTGAAGGCGATCCCGAACGCTGGTCGGCGGAATCGGAGATACTTTTGTTCACCGCCGCGCGACGCGATCATATCGAACGGACGATCCTCCCCGCCCTTGAGGCGGGAGAGATCGTGATTTGTGACCGTTTCGCGGACAGCACCCGTATGTATCAGGGTCTGTCCCGGGGTGACCTGCGCCAGATGGTCGATCAGCTTCACGAGCTGATGATCGGTCTGGAGCCAGACCTGACGTTGTTGATCGATATGGACCCCGAAACCGGTCTGGACCGTGCGCTTGCCCGCAAGGGCAGCGAGGAACGTTTCGAGGATTTCGGACCGGCTCTGCAACGCCGCATGCGGCAGGGATTCCTCGATCTCGCTCAGGAGTTCCCGGAAAGATTCCGGATCGTCGATGGGAACCAGAAGGTTGAAACCATAGCTGCACAGCTGGCCGGGATCGTGCTAAAGCACATCGCATGAGTGAAGAGAACGACCGACCGGATCAGGCGCCCGGTGCCCCCCATCCCCGCGATACCGCTCGTCTTATCGGGCAGGAACACGCCGAGAACGCGTTTCTCGAGGCCTTTGCCTCGGAAAGGCTTCACCATGGCTGGCTGATCACCGGTCCGAAAGGCGTTGGCAAAGCGACTCTTGCCTGGCGGATTGCCCGTTTCCTTCTGGGTACCCCAGACGTCGAGGCGGACGGCGGCATGTTCGGCGCGCCCCCTCCTCCGACGACCTTGGACATTTCGCCGGACCACCCGGTGTCGCACCGGATGGCCGCCTGGGCCGAGCCGGGCCTTGCCTGCATCACCCGATCCATCAACGAAGATACGAAAAAACTGCGCAACGAAATTGTGGTTGAAGACATCCGCAAACTCGGGAAGTTTTTTGGACTTTCCGCCGCCGACGGCGGGCGTCGTGTGGTGATTGTCGATAGCGCGGATGAGATGAACACAAGCGCCGCGAACGCCTTGCTGAAAATGCTCGAAGAGCCGCCGGCGCGCACGACACTTTTGCTTGTCTCGCATCAGCCGACGCGCCTGCTGCCGACCATCCGCTCCCGGTGCCGTATCCTCAGGCTGTCGCCTCTTGGCCCGGACGATATGGCCGCCGCGCTGGCCCAAACGGGCATCGAGCTGCCGCAGAACAACGATCATCTTGCCGCCCTAGCATCGGGATCGGTCGGAGCTGCCCTGCGCATCGCAGCCCTTGGAGGCATGGAGATGTACGCCGAGCTGGTCGGATTGCTGGCCAGCATGCCGCGCACTGATCGCGCGCGTGCCCTCGCTCTTGCAGAAGCAGCGGCCCAGAGAAACGCAACAGACAAGTTCGAACTGCTTTTGAACATGTTCGATATCCTGATGTCTCGTCTGGCGCGAACCGGAGCAACGGGCGAAGTTCCCCTGCCAGAAGCCTGCATCAACGAGTCCGAAACGCTTCGCTCGCTTGGTGGAAACGCTCAAAAAGGCCGCGCATGGGCGGAAGTTTCTGCCGAGATCACGGCGCGCACCCGGCATGGCAAGGCGGTGAACCTTGACCCCGCCTCTCTTGTCCTAGATACGGTCTTCAAGATGCAGGAGACCGCTTCCCGCTAGGGCCGTCTCATCGCAACGGCACGCGTCGCGCGACCAAAGCAAGCCAAGAAGACACCAAGGCGTATGACTCAGACACCAGAAATTACCGATAGCCATTGTCATATCGACTTTCCCGATTTTGAGAACCAGGTTGAGCAGATCATTGAAAATGCGGCCGACGCTGGCGTAACCCGCATGGTGACGATCTGCACACGGCTGAAAAACGAACCGAAAGTTCGCAAGCTTGCCGAGGATCATGCCCCCGTTTTCTATGCCGCCGGTACGCATCCAATGAGCGCGGCCGAGGAACCGCTGACCTCGGTGGAGGAACTGGTCAAATTGGCGCAGCATCCCAAGTTCGTTGGGATCGGCGAAACGGGTCTCGATTATCACTACACGGCCGAAAGCGCCGAGATCCAGAAGCAGTCCTTGCGCATTCACATTGCCGCAGCGCGGGAAACGCAGCTGCCGCTGATCATCCATTCGCGCGCGGCCGACGAGGATATGGCGCAGATCCTCACCGAAGAATACAAGGCCGGTGCTTACCCCTGTGTGATGCATTGCTTTTCTTCCGGGCGCGAACTGGCCAAAGCCGCAATCGATCTGGGGTTCTACCTGTCCATGTCAGGCATCGCGACCTTCCCGAAAAGCCAGGAGGTTCGCGACATCTTTGCGGCCGCGCCGGTGGACCGCATCCTTGTCGAAACGGACAGCCCCTATCTGGCGCCGAAGCCATTCAGAGGAAAGCGGAACGAACCTGCCTATACGGTGCACACGGCGAAGGTAGGCGCCGAGCTTTTCGGCATGGATTACCCGAGCTTTGCAGCGCAGACGCAGGAAAATTTTGATCGCCTCTTTGCCAAGGCCGCGAAATACAAGGACGCCGCCTGATGGGAGAAATGCGCTTTACCATCCTCGGGTGCGGCTCTTCCGGCGGGGTTCCAAGACTGGGTGGTCACTGGGGCGACTGCGATCCCACAAACCCCAAGAACACCCGGCGCAGATGTTCGATGCTGATCGAGCGGGACGGACCGGATGGAACGACCACGGTTCTGATCGACACAACTCCTGACCTGCGACAGCAACTCTTGGATGCGAAAATCGGCAAGCTCGACGCAGTCGTCTACACGCATTCCCATGCCGATCACGTGCACGGGATTGATGACCTTCGCATGATCGTCTTCAACATTCGCGCTCGACTTCCCGTCTGGGCGGATGGCGATACGCAGAACGCGCTGTTTTCCCGGTTTGGATATGCCTTCGTACAACCCGAAGGCTCACCCTATCCGCCGATCCTCGAGATGAAGACCATTGACGGCCCTTTCGAAATCGACGGACCCGGCGGCAAGATCGACCTCAGGCCGTTCCGCGTCGCCCACGGCTCTATCGATAGCCTTGGGTTCCGCATCGGCGATCTTGTCTATCTGCCGGATGTGGCAGAAATCTACGACGAATCCTGGAGCGCGCTGGAAGGGCTGGACTACTTCATCGTCGACGCGCTGCGGCGCGACCCGCATCCCACGCACTCTCATCTTGCGCGAACACTTGAATGGATCGAGCGCCTGTCCCCCGCAAATGCGGTCCTCACCAATATGCATATCGATCTCGACTACGAGACGGTGACGCGGGAAACACCATCGAACGTCAGTTGCGCCTATGACGGCATGACGATCCGCATTCCCGTATAAGATCAGGATCGAACCTTAATGTTCCAGAGCCTGATCGACGTCATCCTGCCTGTCTTTCTGGTGATCGGCGCAGGCTATGGATGTACCCGGGCCGGATACCTGAATGCGGAACATATCAACGGTCTGATGAAGTTCACGCAGGGTTTTGCCGTGCCCTGCCTGCTCTTCAATGCGATTTCGCATATCGATCTGGCTTCGGGCTTTGACCCGCGGCTGCTCGCGTCGTTTTACATCTCGGCAGCATTGTGTTTTTCAGTAGGCATCACCGGTGCGCGCCTGCTTTTCAAACGCGACTGGGAAGACTGCGTGGCGATCGGATTCGCCTGCCTGTTCTCGAACTCGGTCCTGCTTGGCCTGCCCATCACCGAGCGCGCATTTGGGCCCGAAGGATTAACCGGCAACTACGCGATCATCGCCTTCCATGCGCCGTTTTGCTACGGCCTTGGCATCACGGCTATGGAGCTGGTGCGGGCGCGCGGCAAATCCAGTGGCGCTTTTGTCGGAGCGGTCTTTTCGGCGATGTTCCGAAATGTGCTCGTGATCGGGATCGCGATGGGCTTCATCGTCAATATCTCTGGTTACACCATCCCGTCCGTCGTGGACGACGCGCTCGCGCTCATCATCCGCTCTGCCCTGCCCTGTGCGCTTTTCGCCCTTGGCGGTGTGCTTGTTCAGTACCGGCCCGAGGGCGATTTCCGTGCCATCGCTTTTGTGTGCACAATTTCCCTGATGTTGCACCCGGCCCTTGTCTGGGCCTTAGGGTCAGCCACGTCGCTCAAGCAGGACCTTTTCCGCTCGGCGATCATGAACTCCTCAATGGCACCCGGCTTCAACGCCTATATCTTCGCCAATATGTACGGTCGCGCCAAACGGGTCGTGGCTTCATCGGTTCTTATCGCCACGGGTACCTCGCTGGTCACCGTATGGTTCTGGCTGATTATGCTGGGGGCGCATTAGGACGCGGGATCGAGGAGCGCCCTCAGAGGTGCCATTTCGCCCGCCCTCATGCGGCCGTCTTTTTGGATGAACAGCCCGCGGATCTCGCTGCCGGATACCACAACCCTGTCACCCACCTTGCCCTCATACCCAAGCGTCAGGGTCTTGTCGCTCCACTTTTCGATGGACAGAACCAGAGACATCTCATCCCCCTCGACCGCCGGGGACGGGAAGTTAGCTTTGACGTCGATCAGGCCGATTCCCTTGGCGCCAAGCTCTGCACAGATCGCCTTGTGGCCCCCTGCCCGTTCGGCGAGAAAAGTATGAAAGCAGCGATCAAACCAGCGGAAATAATTCGGATAGAAGACAATCGCAGCCGGATCGCAATGACCGAAACTGATGCTGATCGGCAGTGTGAATTCGCCCAACTTGATGTCCTTCCGTTTTGCCACTGGTCACGATACGTCCGGTCCTACCCCAAGGCCAGTAAGTTTGAAAACCGAACAGCTGGCGTTTAGCGATTCCAAACGTTGGGTATGCGCGGTGTGTCCCAAAACACGGGACTAAACGAACCGCGCGTGCCTACCCGAAAGAGCAAAATCACTCAGGAAGAACGGCGGTCGCCTCTATTTCCACCAAAGCCTCGTCCTCGACAAGGGCAGCGACAACGACCATGGTCATTGCAGGGAAATGATACCCCATGACTTCACGGTAGGCACGTCCTACGTCAGCCTGCCGCTTCACGTATTCCTGCTTGTCCGTGACATACCATGTCAGCCGAGCGATATCTTCAACGGCTCCGCCTGCAGACGTAACCACATCGCGAATATTCAGCAGCGCCTGGCGCATCTGTCCGATGAAATCGGAGGTCTCGAACACCTGATCAGCGTTCCAGCCGATCTGACCGCCGACGAACAACACGCGACCTTCGGCGAGAATGCCATTTGCATAGCCTTTTGCCGGCTTCCATCCTTCGGGATGTACGGTGATCGCAGCCATTACGGAGTCTCCCTCATCATGCAGGGCGATTTTCCCCGTCTCATCGAGAAACTTCAAGCCTAAAATATATTTTCGGCAGAGTGACTTTCTCGGCGTGCTCTCATGCCACCCGGAAAAGCTTGTAGAAGTTGGTCAGAAAACCTTGAAGGTCATTGTCGTCAAAGACCTTTCGATGCCTTCGATATCAAGCAGATGGTCGTTGATGAACTTGCCGACATCAGCATCCGCAGGGATGTAGAGTTTCATCAGAAGATCGAAATCGCCGCTGGTCGAATAGAGTTCAGAGTGAATTTCACGCAGAGCGATGGCTTCGGCCACCTTGTAGGTTGTGCCCGGTTTGCAACGAATCTGAATGAAGACGCAGGTTGACATGACAAGGCCCCTATATTGGTTTTTCAGGCAACCTGACATGAGGAACTTGGACACGCAATCCCCGCCACGGGGGAGCTGAAGGAAATGCAGAAATCCATTGGATTGGCTCGGCACGCTCCCTATAAGTCCGCAACAGCCAAGGAAATTGACCATGCGACGCGCCGAAATCAGCAGAAAGACCGCAGAGACGGAAATCTCCGTGAAGATCAATCTTGACGGCACCGGTACCTATGACAACCGGACCGGCGTCGGGTTCTTCGATCACATGCTGGATCAGCTGGCGCGCCATTCGCTGATCGACATGGAAATCAGCGCCAAGGGTGATCTGCATATCGACGATCACCACACCGTCGAAGACACAGGAATCGCGCTTGGCCAAGCGTTGTCCGAGGCGCTGGGTAACAAGCGCGGCATTCGACGTTACGGGGAATGCCACTTGCCGATGGACGAGGCACTGGTGCGCTGTGCGCTCGACCTTTCGGGGCGTGCATATCTGAGCTGGGGGGTCGATATGCCGACACCCAAGATCGGTACTTTCGACACGGAGCTTGTCCGTGAGTTCTTTCAGGCATTTGCGGGGAATGGCGGCATAACCTTGCATGTTGACCGAATTCACGGCTTCAACAGCCACCATATTGCCGAAGCAGCCTTTAAATCGGTTGCCCGCGCCCTGCGACTTGCCGTCGAACAGGATCCGAGAAAATCCGACGCCGTGCCCTCGACCAAGGGCACTCTCTGAAACTTTTCCTGCCGAAAATCGCGCTGGCGCGCGATGCCTCCGGCGGGGATATTTTTTGACCCAAAGAAGGAGGCCGATCATCGAGAACGGCGCTCCTGTTGATCGGGAAAACTACGATGCTGACCGCGATAATCGACTATGAAAGTGGAAACCTGCATTCTGCGGAAAAGGCGTTTCAGCGTATGGCGCGCGAAGTGGATGCGGGTGATGTTATCGTAACGGACAAAGCCGACATCGTCGCCAAGGCAGATCGGATCGTTCTGCCCGGTGATGGTGCCTTTCCGGCCTGTGCGTCATCGCTGCGCGGACATTCCGGCGTGTTCGACGCGTTGGTGGAGGCTGTCGAGATCAAAGGCAGGCCGTTCCTTGGCATTTGCGTCGGCATGCAATTGATGGCCACCATCGGGCGCGAGTATGAAGAGACCAAGGGGCTGAACTGGATCGAAGGCGAGGTCATCAAGATCAAGCCGACGAACCCTGATTTGAAAGTGCCGCACATGGGGTGGAATGACCTGGTGATCGACGGGGAACACCCTATTTTCGACGGTATTTCGACTGGCGACCACGCATATTTCGTACATTCCTACCATTTTGTCGTCTGGGACAAGATGCAGCGCCTGGCTCATGTGGATTACGGTGGGGAGGTGACGGCCATCGTGGGGCGTGACACCATGTTGGGCATGCAGTTCCACCCAGAGAAAAGCCAGCAGACCGGATTGCGGTTCATTTCGAACTTCCTGCGCTGGCGCCCCTGACTTGGGGCACCAGTCGAAGAGGCGCGTCCTAATCAACCCGCTTCCATGTCTGTTTTGAGCAGATGAGACCGCCGGCGACACATCCGCGCAACGCTAGACTGTCGCCTTCAAGTGCCATTTTTCCGGTATAGATCTTGTCGTTGGAGGGCCGCCAGACCTTTCCGGCGTAGGTTCCATCGCCATTTGGGACCATGTCTATCACGACAGTTTTTCCAAGATTGGGAGAGGCATATTCTCCTTGCTCGTTGAAGGTCTTAACGAACACGCCGCAGATCGCAGCGCCGCAGGGGGCCATCTCGACGATCGCGTATGCGCCTGCATCGACTTCGGTCTGCCAACGGCCCTCGATCGGGTCGGCCAGAGCAACGCCGGTTCCCGCAAGGAAAGCGAACACGCCGGCAATCAAATGTTTCATTTTTCACTTCTCCCCTTTGCCGCAACATCTCTGAGCTTGGATCCGCGATCAAGTCAGAAGGTGCCACGGCGTTGCAATTCGTGAAGCGGTTGTGCATAGCACGCGGGCCTCGGTCTGCTTTGCGAGGTAACACGATCCGAACCTTCAGGAAGACTACATGATTCTCTATCCAGCGATTGATCTGAAAGATGGCGCAGCAGTTCGGCTTTTGCGCGGAGACATGGAAAAAGCGACGGTTTTCAATACCGATCCTGCGGCGCAGGCGCTCAGCTTTGTAGAGGCCGGGTGTCAGTGGCTACACCTCGTCGACCTGAATGGCGCCTTTGAAGGCAAGCCGGTCAATGCTGGCGCCGTGGAAGCAATTCTCAAGCGCTGTGACGTACCGGCGCAGCTTGGCGGTGGCATCCGGGACATGTCGACCATTGAAAACTGGATCGATTGCGGCCTCGCTCGTGTCATTCTTGGGACCGTTGCCGTCGAGGACCCTTCGCTGGTGAAACAGGCCGCCCGCGAATTCCCCGGTCAAGTGGCTGTGGGGATCGATGCCCGCAATGGCAAGGTCGCCACGCGCGGCTGGGCCGAAGAAACCGATGTGAGCGCCACGGAACTTGCGAGATCCTTTGAGGATGCGGGTGTTGCCGCGATCATTTATACCGACATCAACCGCGATGGCGCCATGCAAGGACCAAATGTGGAAACGACAATGGAACTGGCCAATGCGGTTTCCATCCCTGTCATCGCGTCCGGCGGCGTAAGCTCACTGGCGGATCTGAAAGCTCTTCGCGACTGCGGCGCGAAGCTCGACGGTGCCATCTCGGGAAGGGCCTTGTACGACGGTGCTCTCGACCTCGCGGAAGCCATCAAATTGCTTAACGAGTAAGCCTGCAATCCAGAATGATCCGGTCAAGCGGCCATCGGCAGATCGTCCTCGCCCTGCCGATAGGCCAGATTGAACCGGATCCAGACATCCCCTTTCTCGTCCGGCTCCATAGTGGCGACGATTGTGGGCACCAGGACAAAATCATGAGGCGTTCTGGCGAATCCCGACGGAGCGCCAGCGCGAAAAGCCATTTGAGCCGGCGCTGAAATTTCGGCTGGCGTTTCCGCATGATCTTCAGAAGCTTCTCCAACTATATAAGCTCCTGCGGCAACTACGGATTTATTCAACCGATCCATCGTTTCGGGTACTGAGCCTTTGGCGATGAACACCTCGAGTTCACAACTTTTCGGATTGGCCATGACGGCAAGAACAGTCTCAATCAGGTCGTTTTCCATGTTAGAACAAGCCTCGGATAGTTTCTTGATTGTTTTACTCTTCATGCTCAAAACGACTTGCCTGTGGATATCGTTCCAATGCAGGTGGTTGACATTGCCGTGACAGGACGGTCAACCAAGGCAAAACTCTGAAGGTATAGAATGCTCAAGACACGTATCATCCCCTGTCTCGATGTCGCCGACGGGCGGGTCGTGAAAGGTGTCAATTTTGTCGAATTGCGGGACGCCGGGGATCCGGTAGAATCCGCCAAGGCCTATGACGCGGCCGGGGCAGACGAGCTGTGTTTTCTCGACATTCACGCCACGCATGAAAACCGGGGAACGATGTTCGATGTGGTGCGCCGAACGGCCGAGGAGTGCTATATCCCGCTGACCGTAGGCGGTGGCGTCAGAACCCGTGAAGATGTCCGCGATCTGCTGTTGGCCGGCGCTGACAAGGTGTCTTTCAACTCGGCCGCAGTCGCGCGTCCGGAAGTCATTGCCGAGGCATCGGCCCACTTTGGCAGCCAGTGTATCGTCGTGGCCATCGACGCAAAGACCGTAGCGCCAGGCCGCTGGGAGATTTTCACCCATGGTGGACGTCGGCCCACTGGCATCGACGCCGTGGAATTCGCCCGCTTGGTGGAGGAAAAAGGCGCAGGTGAAATCCTTTTGACCTCCATGGACAGAGACGGCACACGTGCCGGATTTAACCTTCCCCTGACCAAGGCCATTTCAGACGCAGTTGACATCCCGGTCATCGCATCTGGCGGTGTTGGTACACTCGATCACCTCGTCGAAGGCGTCACACTAGGTGGCGCAAGCGCAGTTCTCGCGGCGTCCATTTTCCACTTCGGCGATTTTACAATTGCAGAGGCCAAAAGGCACATGGCCGATGCAGGCATACCGATGAGGCTGACATGAGCGTTCTGGAAGAACTTGGCGCGACAATATCTGAAAGGCGTAACGCCTCGCCGGATAGCAGTTGGACAGCGCGTTTGCTTGCAAGCGGCCCTGAAAAATGTGCCGAAAAGTTCGGAGAGGAGGCTGTAGAAGCCATTATCGAAGCAGTAAAGGGCGACAAAGCGCGCCTGACGGCAGAAGCGGCCGATGTTCTTTACCATCTGCTCGTCATGCTGGCTTCGCGGGATGTGACCCTTGAGGAAGTTCTGGCGGAACTGCAGCGTCGGCAATCGCAAAGTGGCATTTCCGAAAAGGCGTCCCGGGCTACGAAGGAGCCCGACCAAGAAAATTGAAATTTCTTGGGAAATTTCTGAACAGAAACTTCAAACCACTAAAGTTTGGATGAAATGATCCCGGTGGCAAAACCGCCCATGCGTAATTCGCCGAACAGCCGCTGGTACTCGATCTTGGGACAGCGATCCTGGATCACCTTCACACCCCGGTCTTCGGCTTTTTGCGCAGCATCCGGATTCGTAACCCCGATTTGCATCCAGATGGCTTTCAATGTCGGAAATTGGTCGAGGGCTTCGTCGACAATGGGCGGCACAGCTTCGGACCGGCGGAAGATGTCGACCATGTCTACGGGTCGATCAATGTCAGACAGGGATCTGATGACGGTCTTGCCAAACAGCGTCTCTCCCGCGTGCCCGGGGTTTACCGGGATAACGTCGTAGCCTTTGAGCGAGAGGTAGCGTGCCACGTAAAAGCTTGGACGCACCGGATTGGCCGAAACGCCGACAACGGCAATGACGCGCACACTCGTTAAAACGGATTTGAGAAATTCATCGCTGTAATCTGTCATGGTGAAATTGCTACCTCTATCCTTCGCAAGAAAAAAGCGCCCAAAGCGAACTTTGGGCGCGAGGTACGGAACGAGGGACAGTAAAATGATGCGCAGGAGTTCCGGCCTGCGATCAATGGACAAATAAGCAACATATTCGACAAAAAAAGACCGGATCGCGAAACTGTGAGAATCAACGCTTGTACAACGCAGGCCAGTTCAGGTTCGCCTTCTGGATATTGGCCTCCGTCTCCTGCGACCATTCCCGAAGAATACGTTCGTCATGCATGACGTAAAGCCGCCCGCCAACGATCTGCCAACTATGTGGGTCACCTGAAACCAGCAGGCCGCGAGAAACGCCATAGGCGCAATGCCCGCCATAACGCGGAGCATAGGCGCGTGGATTGGCTTCGAATTTTTGCAGATTTTCGGTGCTGGCAAAGTACCAGATCGCGCCTTTCCACATGATCTTCTTGTCCGAATGACCCCGCGTCGCTTCATGCCGGGTGAAATATGCGACCGTGTCATATCCCTGCAGCGCCACGCCATTGGGGGCATGGTACGCCGACTGCTCCGCCAGCCCGGGTCGAACCAGTCCAAACAGGATCACGGTGATCAGTATCGCAAGAACGCGCATGGGCTCTCCCTTTGGCTTTGGCTACAAGATGCTCTCTTGCGCGCGCGCTGGGAAGGTCGGTTACGCCGATGTGACCCTGGCACAAAGCTCTTGTGAACTTTGTTACACGGTCGAGCTTCGCCCAACTATCATGTGAAAGCCACTGCAGTCTTACGGCATCTGACCGCTCGCTTCAGTGCAGCGTGGCATAGAGCGCCACCGCAGCGGCATTGGAAACGTTGAGGGAACCGAACGCCCCGGCTGCGGGAATGCGGACAAGCATATCCACCGTTTCCTTTGTCTTTTGCCGCAACCCCGGCCCTTCCGCCCCAAGCACAAGCGCAACCGGCCTTTCCTTGTTGCCTGCGAGCGCCTCACCGACCGTGTGTTCCGCTTCGCCATCAAGACCGAGAACCAGATACCCGGCGCCCTGCAGTTCGATTATGGCGTCGGCGAGATTCCGCACTTTCAGATACGGCTGTCTCTCAAGGGCCCCGCTGGCCGTTTTGGCCAGAGCGCCCGTTTCCGGTGCAGAATGATGCCGCGTGCCGATCACGGCGCTGGCCCCTAGCACTTCCGCGCTTCTCAGAACTGCCCCGACGTTATGCGGGTCCGTTACCCGATCGAGAAGAATCAGCCGCGGCACCTCTGCGCCGATCGCCACATCCATCAGGCTGCCCCAGTTCAGCGGTTTCACTTCAAGTGCCGCCCCCTGATGCACGGAACCGGGATCTATCGGTGCGGAGAACTTCCGAGGGTCTGCCTGTTCCACGGTGACACCAGACTGGGCAATCGCATCCTCAAGCTTGTCCTGCGCGTTCTTGGTGACGATCAGGCGAAGCTTTTCCCGCTTGGGGTTCAGCAAGGCATCGCGCACCGCATGCAGACCGAACAGCCACACAGTGTCGGCCGCCGCCGCCTTTTTGGCCTGCTCCTTTTCGACCACCCACTTAGGTTTTTTCATAGCTATTCTCCCTGCGTTCCAGGCTTTTTTCAGGATACGTCATTTGGCCGGATTTTCCTGTTGACGCCTCTAGAGTGCGCTTGTAATC
Source organism: Heliomarina baculiformis (assembly GCF_019966545.1). Classification (GTDB taxonomy): domain Bacteria; phylum Pseudomonadota; class Alphaproteobacteria; order Rhodobacterales; family Rhodobacteraceae; genus Heliomarina; species Heliomarina baculiformis. Next base: position 567,831 of record NZ_JAIMIC010000001.1, read on the forward strand.
ACGCCCCCACGTCGGAAGCAATGCGCATCCGACAGTGGGCGACAGGCCGCAAGGTGTGGCAGGGGACTGTAACTCCCTCGCGGAGACGCACGCCTGGTTCGATTCCAGGGTCGCCCACCATTTTCTCAGATATTCTAACCTTCAAAACAACACTGCCCCGCGGCAACCTGCTTATTTGCCACAGATAATTTCGGCAATTGGCAAAGACGCCGGAAATCAAAGTCAAAAATTGACGGGACCCCGACGGTTCAGTATCGCAAGCAGACCGCTATCGACAGTTCTGGAGGTGGTCATGAAGGTTATTCTTCACGCTGGCGCACATCACACGGACAGCGACCGGCTGCTCAAGTGCCTGTTGAAAAACAAGCAGGAGTTTTCCCGGAACGGAATCGCGGTGCCGGGTCCGGGCAAATATCGTACACTGATCAAGGAATCCTTCATCGCTCTGGATTCGGCCGCCCCTGCCGATGACGCGAGGGATGTGATTGTCGATGCCATCCTCGACGAAGAAAAAGCCGACCGCCTGATTCTATCCAATACACATTTCTTCGGATCACCCCGGTTCGCTCTGGGTGACGGCAAGCTCTACCCACTGGCCACCCGGAGACTGCGACAAGCCCAGCAGTTGTTTGCGGGGGACAGCCTTGAGTTGTTCCTGGCGATATGCAATCCTGCGACCTTTCTGCCAAACGTGATGAGCAACGCCTCCAAGCGACAGCAGCAGGATCTGCTTCTTAATAATCCGGCAAGAGAAATCCGGTGGAGCGATATGCTCACGCAGGTCCGCTCTATTCTCCCGGATCTTCAGATGACGGTCTGGTGTTACGAGGACTCGCCTTTTATCTGGTCCGAAATCCTTAAGAGCTTTGCAGGCTTGGCGACCGCCAAGAACCTGAAAGGCCGGTTCGATCTGCTGGATGACATCATGTCCGAAGCGGGACTCAAACGGCTTCGCGACTACCTTGCGTCCAAGCCCGAACTCACCGACCGCCAGATTACCAAGGTGATTGCTGCCTTCCTCGAAAAATACGCCATTCCGGAAGCCATCGAAGAAGAACTGGACCTGCCCGGCTGGACTGACGAGTTGGTCGATGAGTTGACGTTTCTATATGACCACGACGTCTCAAAGATCGCCCAGATTGACGGAATCCGTTTTCTCGCACCTTGATTTTCTTCTGCGCATGCTCGCGGCACGAATGAAAAGCCCCCGGGGCAAGAATACGCCCAGACATCCGCTTCGGCTGCCATATCAGACGGAATGAACAAGAAAGTTCACGACCAGTGATGGCAGGTCAAACCGTCACCGGCAGGCACAGCTCCCACTGGTTCACTAAAGAAACCTCTGCATAAGAAAAACGGGCCCCGTTTCCGAGACCCGTTGTCAGCGGTACGCGCCAAGGAAAACGCGCCCCGATGGCACAAGCCTTAGCTCATGCCCAGCGCTTCCTTGTACATCTCGATAACCGCCTCTTCTTCGGCGATATCATCCTTGTCGCGCTTTCTTAGCGCGATGATCTTACGGAGCGCCTTGACGTCGTAGCCACGACCTTTTGCCTCGGCGAAAACTTCCTTGATCTGCTCGGCAATATCTTTCTTTTCCTGCTCCAGACGTTCGGCGCGTTCCACGAACTGCCTTAATTCACCTGCGGTTACGGAATAGGTAGTATCTTCGCTCATGCTGGTCCTCTGCCTCTAAGGGTCCAATTTATTTCGGGCGTTCCCCACCCGCTGCGACTGTCGAATACGAAAGACTGCGCTTGGTGCCGCCCCTGTTCTCACCCGGACCTAAGAATATAGGCCCGCCGCATCGCCAATTTCACCGTTTCGGATACCGGCAGCGATGACGTTTCGCAAGTCAGGATCAGCAGTTGCGACAAGCTTGCGCCAAACGCCTCGATCCGCTAGGCGAACGCTGGATACATGAAGGAGTTCGTCATGTTTGAGATCATGATCTGGGGCGGTGCGGCTCTTTCGCTGGCAGGGTTGGCCGGACTGATCTGGTGTATCTTCCGGGTCGCACGCGCCCGCCGGGCGGGGCTCAGCGAAACCGAACTCCGCGCAGCCGTAGCAGCGGTTCTGCCCCTCAACCTCGGGGCACTATGTCTTTCCGTCATCGGTTTGATGCTTGTCGTGGTTGGCGTGATCCTGAGCTGATCACGCCGGGGCCGCTCAAGTTAATCAGAGCGGCATATTGTCAAAGCGGCTTTCAATCGCCTCGTCCAGCAGGACCGCATTGAGATTGCGAAGACGTGCCGGAACATGCTGTCCGCTACGATCGAGACGTTCCAGCACGCGGCTGAGCTGCGGCTGCAACTCAAGCCGTTTGGCCCCTCTTGATGCGACGATGGTCGCTTCCAGTTGCCGCGCGGTCTGAGATAGTTCCTGATCGGTCATGTCTTCCTCCCCTTTTAACATTTGCCTTGCCCCTCCTCCGGCAAACCTCATGTCTCATGCACTTTAGCATAGCCGTTTGAGATTTCTCGCCTTGATTTGTGACTCGCTGCACATCGGCGAAATCCCGGCTATAAGGCGATATACTACAAAGTGTTTACAGACGCTTAATCCGAACTCGCGAGGTGACGCCACCCCGCGTCAGCCGTTAAATTTTCACCACGCGCCGAATCATGGTTGAAACATATTCACAAAATAATATATGTTTGACGAAAGATGGAGATCGCTCATGAAACCTGACGTTACCGCCTTTTTTGACGAAGCAACAAACACAGTATCTTACGTGGTTCGCGACCCGAGTGGCAGCGCCTGTGCGATCATCGACAGCGTGCTCGATTTCGACAATGCGGCGGCCCGGACGGACACCAGCTCGGCTGACAAGATTATCGAATTCGTGCGCAGTAACGGTCTGTCGACTGAATGGATTCTCGAAAGCCATGTTCACGCCGACCACCTGTCCGCCGCCCCCTATCTCCAGGAAAAGCTCGGCGGCAAGATTGGTATCGGCGCCAACATCACCACGGTTCAGGAAACCTTTGGCAAGGTTTTCAACGAAGGCACCGAATTCCAGCGTGACGGTTCGCAATTCGACAAGCTGTTCGAAGATGGCGACAGTTTCCATATTGGCCAGATGCGGGGCGATGTGCTCCATACGCCCGGCCATACCCCCGCCTGCCTGACCTATGTGATCGGTGACGCCGCCTTTGTCGGCGATACCCTGTTCATGCCCGATTTCGGAACGGCGCGATGCGACTTTCCGGGCGGCTCTTCGGAAACGCTTTACAATTCGATCCAGAAGATCCTCGCTCTTCCGGATGAAACCCGGATCTTCGTGGGCCATGACTACAAGGCGCAGGGACGGGATCACTATGCCTGGGAAACCACGGTGGGTGAGCAGAAAGAGCTGAATATCCACATCGGGCATGGCCGCAAATTGGAAGATTTCAGGAAACTGCGCGACGACCGGGATGCGACGCTTGGCATGCCCCGCCTGATCCTGCCTTCGATTCAGGTCAACATGCGGGCGGGCAACATGCCAGAGCCCGAACCGAATGGCGACATCATGCTAAAACTGCCCCTGAACAAGCTTTGAGCGCGATAAACTGGAAAATGCGATCATGATTATGGACTGGATCTGGGGCCTTTTGGGCGGCCTGATGATAGGCGCTGCTGGCGCTGTTTACCTCTTGGGCAACGGCCGCATCATGGGTGCCAGCGGCATCATCGGCAGAATTGTCGATGCAAAGGGATCTCAGGCATTTGAGGCCGCCGCCTTTGTCGCGGCAATGATCGCAGTTCCCGCCGTGATCGCCCTGATCTGGCTTCCCGGGACTGAGACGCATCTCACGAGTGACTGGCTGATCATCGCCGTGGCCGGACTTCTGGTGGGACTCGGCACAAGAATCGCGAACGGGTGCACTTCCGGGCACGGCGTCTGCGGCATGTCGCGTCTCTCCCCCCGCGGCATCGTCGCCACCTTGGTGTTCATGGCCTCCGGCATCGTGAGCGTCGCCCTCTTCCGTCATGTTCTGGAGATCATCTGATGCGAATTTTTTTCGCAATACTCTCGGGCGGGCTGTTCGGTGCCGGCCTCTTGCTTTCCGGCATGACCAACACGAACAAGGTGCAGGGCTTTCTCGACCTGTTTGGCAACTGGGACCCCACGCTCGCCTTCGTGATGGGCGGCGCGATGATCCCTATGGCGATTGCATGGCAAATGACCAAATCCCGCACGCCGGTTATCGGCGGGTCTTTTCCGGAAATGCCTGCGGCAGAATTTGACCGTCGCCTGATCACCGGTTCCATTCTTTTCGGACTTGGCTGGGGTCTTGCGGGCCTGTGCCCCGGCCCGGCCATCGCTTCCCTCTCCTATGGCGGCACAGGCGGGTTCGTGTTTCTGGCAGCGATGCTGATCGGGATGCGTCTGGCCCCCACCGCGTCTCGGTATCTGGACAGCCGTTCTGCTGCAGCGTAAGGATCAACCTCATGGATGCACGTAAAATCACCGACCGCTATCACGTTTCCCCGCAGATCGATCCAGAGGATGCTCAGGCAATCGCGGACGCGGGGTACAGCACGATCATCTGCAACCGGCCGGATGGCGAAGTGCCTCCGTCGCATCAATCCGCTGCGGTAAAAGCGGCGGCCGAAGCGGCAGGGCTCAAGTTCGAGGTACTCGAACTGACCCACCAGACGATGACCCCCGAAAACGTGGCGCGGCAACGCGCCATGATCGAAGCATCGGAAGGTCCCGTTCTGGCCTATTGCGCGTCCGGGACCAGATGCTCGGTGATTTGGGCGCTCAGTCAGGCAGGCACCCGCCCGACGGACGAAATCCTGTCGGCGACGAGCAACGCTGGCTACCAGCTTGATCATCTGCGGCCCATGCTTGATCAGATCGCCCAGAGCAAGGCCTAGGCCAATCTAGGTCTCGGGGAATTTGATCTCGGGCAGACCGTCTTCCTCGTCCAGAGGCAGCCCCGCGAGCGCTGATATTTCGGCGGCGGCATCCTCGGTGCTCATATCGGGCAAATCCGCGTCATCATCGAAACCCGCCATTGGCGGAAAATCCATCTCTTCGGGTATTGGCGGCGGGCTGCCCGGCTCGGGCAGGTTCCCTATCGTCGGCATGTCGGGCATGGACGGCATCGCATCAGTTTCCGGCAGGTCCGCCAGACCGCCAAATCCGCCCTCTTCGACTCTGCCCGGAAAATCCGGCAGCGCCGGCATGTCCAGCGTTACCCCAAGATCGTCCCCACCGGCCATCAGGTTGTCGGTTTCAAAACCGGGACCCTCTTCGACATGGCGCAACTGCTGCTGTGACGGACAGTTGAGCCGGACAGCTTTCCACCCGCCGGCCTGCCCCAGATGAGCCGTCGCAACCTTTTTGCCTTCGATACTTAGCAATTCCACCGCTTCCATGCGCGGATCGACCAACGGAATGACATCGTCCGGCTTGAGCTCGTTCAGTTCCTTGAGCGAAAGTTTGAGGCGGGCGATCACCACCTTCAATTCTGCGGTCGCGGCTCCTACTGCGCGCTCCATCTTTGCCGACACGGCAGGTTCGGACGTTACGTCTTTCTGCACTGTTTCAACTTCGTCCGGCAGTATCAGGGTCATCGCGCCCTGGCGCACACCGGCAGCAAAGTCGAGCTGGAGTTCGAAAATGCGGAATTTTTCGGCATCAACGGCCAAGGTGAGGGAGCGGAGATTGGCTGTCATCGCGCCAAATCTAAAACCCTCCAGGCACTTTTTGTCGGGTTCAAAATCACAAAGATCTGCGGAACGCTTGATCAGCGCGTCTACCAGCGGTGCCATCATGGCCGCGTCGGTGCCGGTAAAGGGTCGCTCACCCGGATCCGCATCCGTCACCCTGCCCATGGTCTGTTGCTGGGTCAATGCGGCAAGACTGCTCCGGTCGACGCAGATGGCACCGGTCGCCCCCATCGGCCCGTCAAGAAGCAGCAACATGCGTTCTTCATCCACATGATCGCCAAGATGCTCCTGCGCGGCACGGGCCTGTGTCGCGCCGATGATGGCGATGGGCAACCCGAACTCATCCCGCGCCGCCCGCGCAAGCCCAAGCCGCAGGGCTCGTAAAGCGGTGCGCCCCTCAACCTTGGGATCGTCGCGACCTGCGGCCACTTTACGATGAATGACTGACTCCGGTGTGGCTGTCATTGCCTCCGACCTGCCGATTGCCGTTACCCCGCCACCGGGTCTAAGCAGGTATCGTTACCATTAACTTTACAACGCCCTCTTCATCCTTTGATTTCTCCCTTTGTCGGCAAAGTCACCCGAAAGCCTGCCCCCGACTGTCCCGCCAAATATACGACATCCCCGCCGAGGCGCTGCATGATCTCCCGGCAAATGGCGAGCCCTAAACCCGCGCCGCCCGCTTTCTCCGCACTCACCCGGGCGAATTTCTCAAATACCATCGCCTGCGCTTCGGTCGGGATGCCCGATCCGTTGTCAACCATGTCCACGACCACATTGTCCCCTGCCGTCCTTGCCGTGATCCTCAACTGCGGCTGACCGGCATCGCAGTATTTCAGGGCATTCGTGATGAGGTTGATGAAAACCTGCGCCAAACGGTCCAGATCCGAATAAAGCGGAATACGCTCAGACGCTTCATCGCGTATGACGTCAAGGCTGCCGTCCGCCCCGGCGAGGGCCGAAACGATGGAATGGTCGAGAACATCCTTCACGTTCCCCGGTCGCATATTAAGGCTGACCTGCCCGCTTTCCAGAACGCTGAGATCAAGCAGATCGTTCAGCAGCCGGGTCAGTCGCAGTGCTTCGTCATGGATGATCGTTGCGTATTTCCGTTTGTCCGCCTCGTCGAGATCGGACGCGTCTCGCAGAATTTCCGAAAAGGCCCTGATCGACGTCATCGGCGTGCGCAGCTCGTGGCTCACTTGGCTCAGGAATGTGTCCTTCTGAAGCGATATCTGCGTGAGCTTTTCATTCGCTTCTCTCAACTTTCGGGCTGTACGGCTCAACTCCTCGGACTGCGCTTCGAGCTGTGATGAATACTCAAGCATCTGCGCGGATTCATCCGCCACAGCCAGAAGATCCTGCACCGAGACCGAGCTTCCCCCGACAATCTGGCCGATCATCGCGTGGGCAGTTGCCGCACCGACCGATCCGGCCAGCTGTCGCTCAAGCCGTTCAAGAAATTCCGGGGTCGGTTCAGGTAGTTGCCCGTACTCCCCCTGAAGGGCAGCTTCGCGTTGAAACAGATCGCGCGCATCCTGTGTGCCCAGAATACGCTGTGTCATGACCATCAGATCCTCACTCTGCGCGACGGACCCGGTCCAGCCCCGGGGACCGGCAGAGTGTTCAAAGACGTTCACAAACTGTGCACCCTGAAGGCGCTCAACCGGGTTCGGGAAACTCGCGACCGACACTATGAAAAATGCCAGCGTGTTCAGCGTCAAGCTCCAGAGCACGCAATGCTCGATTGGATCCATTCCCGTAATCGAAAACAGCGCATGAGGCCGCAGGGCCGCGATGCCGAACAGCCCTTGCTCCATCACATGCTGCGGAATGAGCCCCGATCCGAGCCCCGGCAAGAGCAGAGAGAACATCCAGATGCCGAACCCGACGCTCAGCCCAGCAATAGCGCCAAGCCGGGTTGCACCGCGCCAGAACAGACCGCCCACCAATGCCGGCAATATCTGCGCGATCCCGGCAAAAGAAATCAGCCCGATCGACGCCAGTGCCGCGCCGCCGCCCGACATCTCGTAATAGGCAACGCCCAGCACCATGATCGCGCCAATGGAAATCCGGCGGGACAAGAGCACGATCTTGCGCACGTCGCCGGACTGGGACGCCTGCTGGGTCTGTGACGACAGCCAGATCGGCATGACGATCTGGTTCGACACCATCGTCGACAGCGCCATCGCCGCCACGATCACCATCGATGTGGCCGAAGAAAACCCGCCGAGGAAGGACAACATGGCAAGACCTTCCCTGCCCTGGCTCAGCGGAATGGTCAGCACAAACAGGTCCGGGTTAGACCCGGCCGGCATCAGCTCAAGCCCGATGGCCGCAATCGGTACGACAAAAAGGCTCATCAACAACAGGTAGAGCGGAAAAGCCCAAGCCGCCGTTCTCAGATGCCTTTCGTCATCGTTTTCGACCACCATGACCTGGAACATGCGCGGCAGGCAGACAAAGGCTGCCGCCGCGAGAAAGGTGATCGACGCCCAGCGCCCACCGTCCACCTGCCACCGGCCAATCTCCGAGGCATCGATGCGCGCCATGGTCGCCTCTATCCCGCCGGACACTTGCCAGACGACAAAAACACCGACCGCAAGCAGGGCCACCAGCTTGACCACCGCTTCGATGGCGATTGCCATGACGACGCCATGGTGGCGTTCATTTGCGTCCAGATTGCGCGTACCGAACAGGATTGCAAAAACCGCCAGTCCCGCAGCCACCCAGATGACGGTAGCCCCGACCCTGTCATCCGAGCCCGGATCAGCATCTGCAAAAATCGAAAACGACAGGGTAATTGATTGTAATTGAAGCGAAATATACGGCGTCACCCCGATCACGGCGAGGATCGTAACCCCAATGGCAAGCGTGTTTGACTTGCCATACCGTGACGACAAAAGGTCAGCGATGGACGTCACCCGGTGGCTACGCCCGATCCGGACCAATTTACGCAGCCCCCACCACCATCCGATCATCACCAACGTGGGACCAAGATAGATCGTGACGAATTCCAACCCGGACCGGGCGGCATATCCAACCGCTCCGTAAAACGTCCAGGCGGTACAATATATCGACAGCGACAGGGTGTAGATCAAGGGCGACCGCAGCCAAGTGCTGCGCCCGCGCGCGGCCAGCCGGTCGGCCACGAAGGCCACGAGAAAAAGCAGGATTACGTAGCAAAAGCAGACCGATAGCAGCAGGTTCAGCGATGCCATCAGTCGATCTCACGTTGGTCCGACTTCGCCCAGCTCCTTGTCACAAGACCAAACAGCGCGATGGCAAGGATCAAGCCGCCCCAGACGCCGAACAGGTAGAGTATCGCGCTCGAGGTCTGGACCTTTTCGCTCTCGTCCCCCACCGGCCAGAGCAACGGCACCATGAATAACCCGGCCCCGAATATCGGCATCAGCCGCGCGACTTCGCTTAGGCGGCGGCGGCGGTAGCTCTGCCGTTCGAGAAACAACGTCGGACCACGGGGTGTCTCGCCTCCCCGCCGCTCACTCATGAACGAGAAGCCTGCGCCACGAGATCGCGAACCGCCGTCAGGACTTCGGTATTCGAAAAGGGTTTTGTCATGAAACGACTGACCCCTGCCTTTTCAGCCATGTCCCGATCCCGCGATTGACCCCGCGCCGTCAGCATAAGCACAGGCAGACCGGCCAGTTCGACGATCTCGCGCAGGTCCCGCAGAATATCCATGCCGCTTCTGCCGGGCAGCATCATGTCAAGGATGACAAGATCAGGTTTGGCTTCTTGCACCACTTTTACAGCATCTGTTCCGTCGGAATGCGTGTTCACGTTCCATCCATCCCGCGTCAGCAGGAAACGTATCGCTTCGATGATGTTTGGCTCATCCTCGATCAGCAAAACTCTTCGGCTCATTGATCGTCACTCCTCCCCAAGTGCTGCGCAGATCTGCGCCGATCAAGCAATAAATTGCCGTTTTTCCTGCAACTCTAGGCAAGCTTCCTCGGGCTTGTCAAAAGTCTTGACGCAAAACCGAAGGTTCACGTCGCGCAATGCAGCGCTGTCTCGGGCAGACGCGGCATGTACTTCCCAGTCGAACCGTACCGCTTGCCGGCTCCTCATCGCCGGGCTTTGGCAAGATGAGCATGACAGAATGGTACAAGGGGTTTTCGGTCAGGTCCGGCGTGTTCACAGGCCAGGACTGGGCGTAGCAGGTAAATCCGGCTCCGCCTCTTCCTGCCTGAACCACATCGCGCCGCAAGGCGACCAAGGGGCGGTTCAGCGCAAGAAACAATGGCCAAAGCGGGCAAGGCACGCCGAAACGCGGCATGGCGAACCCTTCGACGTTCTTGCGCAGCAACATGCCGCCCGAGCTGTCACAAATCACCAGCCCCGCCCCCTGTGGCACAACCGTTTCGGGCATTGCAGCGATGCGCCGCAAGACTTCGGGTATGCCCGCCCCGAATTCACCCGCCAGTTGCGCCGGATCGGGTCCAAACTTTGCGCAGGCTTCGGAAAACGGCTCCAGCGGCAAGGCAAGCGCGTCCGAGCGGTATTGCCTCAGGAAATCCACCGCAATCCGTCGCGACGCGCGCGAGGCCAGTTCAGATCGCCCCTCGACCAATTCTTCCGGCGTCTTGAGCCCTTCCTCCAGTTCCGGAAAGTGATAGCCCTGTGCTGCACAGAACGCTTCGGCCTCTTCGCGGGGGATACTGCCGGGGTTCTCGCTCCGGTCGCTTTCATCCAGATAGGACACCAAGGTCTTGCTGCTTTCAGCAAGCCGCAGGCTGTCTTCGTTCAGGTTGCGGTGAAAACGGTCGCGCCATTTCGGCTCAAGATCGCCTGTTTCGGCAAGGATCGAGGCGGTCGAGCGGATCGACGCCGCGGTTGAGAGTACCTCGTGCAACGAAGCGGCAAGATCCGGGTCGTGGGACAACCGATCCGACAGGATATCAACGGTGCGCTCAAGCGAGGCAATCCTGCGGTGCGATTGTGCTAGAACCTGCGCCCAGCCCGGAAACCGGCCCGCGAATTCATCAACCCTTTCGGTTTCCGCCTGCACCTTGTCCGCATCCGCGGCCGCCTCGCGCAGGGTCGAGATCAGCGCCGCCTCCGCCCCTTCCGAGAGCATGGAGGGCTCGACCCCCAGTACATGGGCTATATTGACAAGTAGTTTGCCACCGATTCTGCGGCGGTTGTGTTCGATGAGATTGAGATATGAGGCCGAAATCCCGGCCTCTCGCGCCAGTTCGGCCTGACGCATCCCCGCGATCAGCCGCCGCTCGCGGATACGTCCGCCCGTCAGGGTGTCTCTTGCCACACTCGCTCCCCCGCTTTGTCAGGCAATTTCAAAGGGTTTCTGCATCGCAACATAATTAATTTTACAAGAAACGTACCGCCTATGTACATTTATTGACAAAATTATCTTTCGGAACAAGGGGTTTATTGCGAAGTTTTCGGAACTGTCCTCTTATTTGATTTGCACATACGTGCCTGTGTCGCGTTCGTTGAGGAGCGTCGCGATGCGTTTTTCGAAAAGGGAGGATATTCATGTCCAAATATGATGTCACACGTCGGGGCGTGCTGAGAACCGGCGCTATAGCCGGCGCTGGCTTTGCTCTGCCGACATACCTGCGCGCTCAGGAAAGCGGTTATTTGAACGCCCCTACGGGCAGCACGGTTACACTTGGTTTCAACGTACCCCAGACCGGCCCCTATGCCGACGAGGGCGCTGACGAACTGCGCGCCTTTGAACTGGCGGTCGAGCATCTCAACGGCGAAGGCGACGGCGGCATGCTGAATACCTTCAGCTCCAAGTCGCTCAGCGGCAGCGGCATCCTCGGCAAAAAAGTCGAATTCGTCACCGGCGATACGCAAACGAAATCGGACGCAGCCCGAGCATCCGCCAAGTCGATGATCGAAAAAGACGGTGCGATCATGATTTCCGGCGGCTCGTCTTCGGGTGTGGCCGTCGCGGTTCAGGGTCTCTGCCAAGAGGCAGGCGTCATCTTCATGGCTGGCCTGACCCACTCGAACGACACCACCGGCAAGGATAAGAAGGCCAACGGTTTCCGTCACTTCTTCAACGCTTACATGTCGGCCGCCGCGCTGGCGCCGGTTCTCAAGAACCTCTACGGCGACGACCGTCGCGCCTATCACCTGACGGCGGATTACACTTGGGGCTGGACCCAGCAGGAATCCATCGCGGCCGCGACCGAGGCAATGGGCTGGGAAACCGTCAACAACGTGCTGACACCGCTGGCTTCGACGGACTTCTCGTCCTACATCGCGCCGGTGCTGAACTCTGGCGCAGACGTGCTGGTTCTCAACCACTACGGCGGCAACATGGTCAACTCGCTCACCAACGCCGTCCAGTTCGGTCTGCGTGAAAAGCAGGCCAACGGCAAGAATTTCGAGATCGTCGTTCCGCTCTACTCCGAGCTCATGGCGAAAGGTGCCGGCAAGAACATCGCGGGCATCGTCGGCTCCCAGAACTGGGACTGGAAACTCGAAAACGAAATGGGCGACAAATACGCTGGCACCAACGCCTTCGTGAAGTCCTTTGGCGAGAAATACGGCTTCCCGCCGTCGCAGGCCGCCCAGACCTGCTATGCGCAGACGCTGCTCTACGCAGACGCAGCCGAGCGTGCAGGCACCTTCAATCCTTGCGCAATCGTGGAAGCGCTCGAGGGATACGAATTCGACGGCCTCGGCAACGGTCCGACCTCCTATCGTGCTGAAGACCACCAGTGCTTCAAGGACGTTGTTGTCGTGAAGGGTGCGGCCGATCCTGAGGACGAATTCAACCTCGTGGAAATCGTCGAAGTCACTCCGGTCGAGCAGGTCACCTACGAGCCCGATCACCCGATGTTCGCCGGCGGCGAACTCGGTCAGTGCAACCCCGGCGCATAAGAACCGGATCGCATTGTTCAGGGCGGGTTTCAGCCCGCCCTGACGCGCTGACTGGCGGGCTGTGCGCGAAAGCCGCCTTCCGCGCGATCAATGATAAGTAACCATTGGGGGCAACGTCATGGACGCCATCATCCTTCAACTACTCAACGGGTTGGACAAAGGGTCCGCCTATGCGCTGATTGCGCTTGGCCTGACCCTGATTTTCGGCACGTTGGGGGTCGTCAACTTCGCTCATGGCGCGATCTTCATGATCGGCGCATTCTGCGCCGTTACGCTGAGCAAACTCTTCAACCTCAGCCATAAGTCTTCTGAACCGTCGGGCACCGATTTCCTCGGCAACCCGAAATACGAAGACATCCTCTACGTGAAAGACTGGTTCGGCGAAAGTTTCGGCGCCTGGATGATCGACTGGTCAGTACCGCTGGCCGTCATCTTTGCGATTCCGATCATGGTCGGTCTTGGCTTTCTGATGGAGCGCGGACTTATCAAGCATTTTTACAAACGCCCCCACGCCGATCAGATCCTCGTGACCTTCGGTCTTGCCATCGTGCTTCAGGAGATCATCAAGTATTTCTACGGTGCCAACCCGATCCCGACAACCGCCCCCGAAGCATTTCGTGGCAGCTTCGATTTCGGCGTCCTGCTCGGGTTCGACCAGAACGCCATCATCTACCCCTACTGGCGACTGGTCTATTTCGGCTTCTCAGCCCTGATCATCGGCGCGGTCTTTGCCTTCCTGCAATTCACCACGTTTGGCATGGTTGTGCGCGCGGGCATGGCAGATCGTGAAACGGTCGGCCTGCTCGGCATCAACATCAACCGCCGCTTTACCATCATGTTCGGCATCGCCGCTGCTGTCGCAGGACTCGCGGGCGTCATGTACGCGCCGATCAACTCCCCCAACTATCACATGGGGATGGACTTCCTCGTGCTAAGCTTCGTTGTGGTCGTGGTCGGCGGCATGGGATCCCTGCCCGGTGCCGTGCTGGCGGGTTTCCTGCTTGGTATTCTCGAAAGCTTCGCCTCGATGAACGAGGTCAAGAACGTCCTGCCCGGCATCGACCAGATCATCATCTACCTCGTTGCCATCATTATCTTGCTGACACGTCCGCGTGGCCTGATGGGTCGCCGTGGCGTGATGGAGGAATAAGCCCATGCTCGGTCTCACCCCCAAGGATACGACGCTGCTGATCATCGTGGCCATCCTGACCTTGTTCGCACCGTTCATCCTGAACCCGTTTCCCACCGACAGCGCGATGGCACAGTTCAACGCGGGCTATCCCGACCTGATGCAGCGTTTCGTGATCTTCGGGATCTTTGCCATCGGCTTCAACATCCTCTTCGGCCTGACTGGCTATCTCAGCTTCGGTCACGCCGCCTTCCTCGGGGTCGGCAGCTATTCCGCCGTCTGGATGATGAAACTGCTGACCATGAACGTGATCCCCGCGATCGTCCTTTCGGTCATAGTCGCAGGCCTGTTCTCGGTCGTCATCGGCTATATCTCCCTGCGCCGTTCAGGCATCTACTTCTCGATCCTGACACTCGCCTTTGCGCAGATGTCCTATAACCTCGCCTACTCGGTGCTCACGCCGGTCACCAACGGTGAAACCGGCCTCCAGATCGCCCTCGACGATCCGCGCATCCTCGACGGCGCAAACGCGCCGCAATACCCGAACCTGTTCGGGACCGAGATGAACGACGCGGTGACCATGACCCTTGGTCCCTGGGCCTTTACCTTCTCGGTCGGTTACTACGTCTGCGCGATCATCATGATGCTGGCCTTCTATCTTTCGATCCGCATTTTCCGCTCGCCTTTCGGCATGATGCTGCGCGCGGTCAAATCCAACCAGCAGCGGATGAACTACACCGGCCTCAATACCCGCCCCTACACGCTGGCCGCCTTTGTCATCTCGGGCATGTACGCCGGTCTCGCCGGTGGGCTCATGGCCTCGATGGATCCGCTGGCAGGGGCTGAACGGATGCAATGGACGGCAAGTGGTGAAGTCGTGCTGATGACGATTCTCGGCGGTGCGGGCACCCTGATCGGTCCGGTCGTGGGCGCTGGTTTCATCAAGTATTTCGAGAACATCTTCTCGAAGATCAACGACTCCATCCTGCACCAATGGTTCTCTTTCATGCCGGAAGGGCTTGAAGATCTGCTCGTCTTCCTCGTCCACCCGTTCATTGGCAAGGGATGGCACCTGACGCTTGGTCTCTTGTTCATGCTGGTCGTGATCTTCCTGCCCGGCGGTCTTGTCGAAGGCGGTCAGCGCCTAAGCAAGATGTTCCGTCGCAAGGCCAAGACCTCGGACGAAAAGACCGACGGCAAAACCTCTCCCGCCGAATAGGAGCGCATCATGGGTATTCTTGAAATCAAGAACGTCAACAAGCGCTTCGGCGGTTTGCAGGCACTTGGCAATGTCAATCTCTCGGTCGCAGAAAACACGGTTCACGCGATCATCGGCCCGAACGGGGCAGGTAAATCGACCCTGCTCAACTGCCTCGTCGGCAAGCTGATCCCGGATACCGGGTCGGTCATGTTCGACGGACAGTCGGTGCTGGGCCGCGCCCCCTACGAGATCAACCAGATGGGGATCAGCCGCGTGTTCCAGACGCCCGAGATCTTTGGCGATCTGACGGTGATGGAAAATATGCTCATCCCCTGCTTTGCCAAACGCGACGGGTCGTTTGAGATGAACGCGCTGGCATCCATGTCAAAACAACGCGACATAATGGAAAAGGCCGAACAGATGCTGGTCGACATGAACATGGCCGACAAGCGGCACATGCACGCGGCTTCCATGTCGCGCGGCGACAAGCGTCGGCTTGAAATCGGCATGTGTCTCAGTCAGGAACCGCGCCTCCTCTTGCTCGACGAACCGACTGCGGGCATGGCGCGCGCAGACACCAACAACACCATCGACCTGCTCAAACAGATCAGTGCCGAACGCGACATTACCATCGCCATCATTGAACATGACATGCATGTGGTTTTCAGCCTCGCGCAGCGGATCACGGTTTTGGCGCAGGGCACACCGCTGGTCGAAGACACACCGGAAAAAATCAAGGGCCACCCCAAGGTACGCGAAGCTTACCTCGGCGAGAGCGCATAAGGAGAAGACCTCATGAACGTCAAACCGGACTTTTCCAAACACGCCAATCAGGCAGAAACCGCCCCCGCCTTCCTCTCGGTCTGGGACGTGCACGCCTATTACGGCGAGAGCTACATCGTCCAAGGCGTCAACTTCAACGTTCACGAAGGCGAGATCCTCGCTCTTCTGGGCCGGAACGGTGCAGGCAAGACATCAACGCTGCGGGCGATTGCCCGGCTTGGCGATCCTGAAATCAAAAAGGGCGAGATCTGGCTGGACCACCAGCCGCTGCACAGCATGTCCAGCTATCAGGCGGCCACTGCCGGACTAGGTCTCGTACCCGAGGATCGCCGGATCATCCCCGGCCTCACGGTCGAGGAAAACCTGCAATTAGCGCAGATTGCACCGCCGATCGGCTGGTCGATAGAACGGGTCTATGACCTGTTTCCCCGTCTCGGCGAACGTCGCCGACAGGAAGGTGTGACGCTTTCGGGCGGCGAACAACAGATGCTCGCAATCGCCCGGGCGCTTTGTCGCGACATCAAAGTCCTGCTTCTCGACGAACCCTACGAAGGTCTCGCCCCGGTGATCGTGGATGAAATCGAGAAAACCCTGATCACTATCAAGGAACTCGGCATCACCACGGTGATCGTCGAACAGAACGCCGTGCGGGCGCTGGAACTGGCTGACCGATCCGTTATCCTTGACACAGGCAGCGTCGTTTTCGACGGTTCCGCCGCCGAGGTTCTTCAGAACAAGGAACTGCGCGAGGAATATCTTGCCATCTGAATTTGGTCATTCCTGCAGTGGCAGCAGGTTCGATTAATAATCAAATCCATCTCATTTCGGCGTCCCTGGCGGGGCGCCATTTTCGTTTCGTTAACTCCCTGCGGTCAAAGTAACAAACGGGTGAGGGCTCCAAACCGATGATGGAGCAATGAAATGCAAATATCGTATGGCGTTCCTATCGTGGCCCCGCAGATTACGGGCCATCCCGCAGGCTTACCGGCTGACGCGCCACCGCCGGACACCGACAAGAAAGTGACTGAGGCTTCTGCCAAGTCAGAAAGCGACAGTGCCAGCTCGCGCGACACCTCCAGCGAGGAAAGCACGCCTCCAACCGCGATGCAGCGGAAAATCATGGAGATACTGGAACAGCAGGCCGAAGAACTCACCTAGCGAATCTTTTCTATTTCTCTGTCATATTGCGGCCGAATGGCGACCCGGGCGTCACCCGTTTCCTTTATCACGCGCACAGGAACGGTGCCCCGGGTAGAATACATTAACCACTTAAGACGCCCAGGCTGACACCCTTGGCCGTCACACGCATGTCTCGGATCTCGACCGGGACGAATGGTTAACACGCCCGCCCGCAAGGAAATTCTCGCCCGAACTGTCCCGACGCCACAGGCGCGAGCGGGCCTTTTCCGGCTGGAAACCCCCTGCCCTGAAATGCGCGAATTCATGGTTGCGCAAACTTATTCCGGGCCAAGGACGCTTTTCACCCCTTTGGTCATGCCCTATAAGCGGGCATCAGTGAAAGGCCCGCGCCAGACAGGCCGTGCAGAACCGGTCGAGGAAACCATGACAGAACAGAAACACGACTCGGACGTGGCGTTTATCAAAGCCCTCGCGGAATTGCTCCGTGAAAACGATCTGACCGAGCTACAAGTAAAACGCGAATACGGCGAAGACGATGCCCTGAACGTGCGCGTCAGCCGTATGCAACCGGCTCCCGCCGCCGTTGCCGCTCCTGCGCCGGCACCCATCGCGGCTCCGGCCAGTGCATCCGCTGCTGCACCGGCTGCAGCTCCTGCCGCCCCCGAAGCAAGCGAAGATCCCGCAAGCCATCCGGGCGCGGTAACCTCGCCCATGGTCGGTACGGTCTACATGCAGCCCGAACCCGGTGCGCCCGCATTCATCAGCGTCGGCGCAAGCGTTTCCGAAGGCGACACCCTGCTGATCGTCGAAGCCATGAAAACGATGAATCATATCCCCGCGCCCCGCGCCGGTACGATCAAGCGCATCCTCGTCGAGGACGGCGCCGCGATCGAATATGGAACCCCCCTTGTGATTATCGAATAAGGCATTCAGATGTTTGATAAAATCCTGATTGCCAACCGCGGAGAAATCGCCCTTCGCGTGGTACGTGCCGCCCGCGAAATGGGGATTGCCACCGTCGCGGTGCATTCGACCGCCGACAGCGACGCGATGCATGTGCGCATGGCCGATGAATCGATCTGCATCGGCCCCCCGCCCAGCCCGCAAAGTTATCTCTCGATCCCGGCGATCATGTCTGCCTGCGAAATCACGGGCGCCCAGGCGATCCACCCCGGCTATGGGTTTCTCTCCGAGAACGCCAATTTCGTGCAGATCGTCGAAGACCACGACATCGCTTTTATCGGCCCGACCGCCGAGCATATCCGCATCATGGGCGACAAGATCACCGCCAAGGACACGATGAAGGCGCTCGGCGTGCCTTGCGTACCCGGCAGTGAGGGCGGCGTTCCCGATCTTGCGACCGCCAAGAAGATCGGCGACGAAATCGGTTACCCGGTTATTATCAAGGCGACAGCCGGTGGCGGCGGCAAGGGCATGAAAGTGGCACAAAGCGCCGCTGACATGGAACGCGCTTTTCAGACCGCCCGCGCCGAAGGCAAATCGAACTTCGGCAATGACGAAGTTTACATCGAGAAATACCTGACGACACCGCGCCACATCGAAATTCAGGTTTTCGGCGACGGCAAGGGCAAGGCTGTGCACCTTGGCGAACGTGACTGTTCGCTGCAGCGTCGCCACCAAAAGGTTTTCGAAGAAGCCCCTGGTCCCACTATCACCGCCGAAGAACGCGCGCGCATCGGCAAGGTCTGCGCCGATGCGGTGGCCAAGATCAACTATGCCGGCGCGGGCACAATCGAATTCCTCTATGAGAACGGTGAATTCTACTTCATCGAAATGAATACCAGGCTTCAGGTCGAACACCCGGTGACCGAGGCGATCTTTGGGGTCGACCTTGTACGCGAACAGATCCGCGTGGCCGCCGGACTGCCGATGTCCTTCACGCAGGACGACCTCAAGATCAACGGCCATGCGATCGAAGTGCGTATCAACGCCGAGCGGCTTCCGAACTTTTCGCCCTGCCCGGGCAAGATCACCCAGTATCACTCGCCGGGTGGCCTTGGGGTCCGGATCGATTCAGCGCTCTACGATGGCTATTCGATCCCGCCCTATTACGATAGCCTGATCGGCAAGCTGATCGTGCATGGTCGTGACCGTCCCGAGGCGCTGGCCCGTCTGAACCGTGCCCTGTCCGAGCTTATCGTGGATGGCGTCGACACGACGATCCCGCTGTTCAATGCCCTTCTCGAGGACGCAGACATCCACAAGGGCAGCTACAACATCCACTGGCTGGAACATTGGCTGGAGACGAAACTCGCCGACGGGTAATCACGATATCACCCGTATTGGGCTGCATCTGGTACCTGTCCAACCATGAGACTGACTCCGGAACTCCTTCTTGAAGGCTATTCCATCGGTATCTTCCCCATGGCCGAGCATAGGGAAGATACCGACGTCTTCTGGGTCGACCCCAAACGTCGCGGCATCATCCCGCTTGACGGCTTCCGGATTTCCCGCTCGCTCGCACGCAAGATGCGCCGCACCCCTTTTCGGATCTCGACGGATGAGGATTTCGCCGGGGTGGTCGATGGCTGCGCGGATCGGGCTGAAACATGGATAAATGCCGACATCCGAGAGCAATATCTCACCCTTCACCGCAACAACAACGCGCATTCAGTTGAAGTATGGGAAGATCAGGAGCTTGTCGGAGGAGTCTACGGGGTGGTTCTTGGCTCAGCCTTCTTTGGCGAAAGCATGTTTTCCCGACGAACAGACGCATCAAAGATCGCGCTTGCCTATCTCGTGGACCGGTTGCGCGAGGGGGGGTTCACGCTGTTCGATACGCAGTTCAGCACCGCGCATCTTGCGTCGCTTGGCGGGCAGGAAATCAGCCGCGCCGCCTATCACCGGATGCTAAGAGACGCTGTGCGCCGCGAGGCGGATTTCACCGCCCCCCAAACTCCGTCCGCTCAGGACGTGATACAGCGCAATACCCAGATGTCGTAACGGCTGTGATCCAGCGCATTCAGCGCCGGCGCAGATGCAATCATCCAGCCCCGAAACGCGACGCTGGCTTTTTCGGGCTCGTGGATCGTCAGATAGGCATAGGCATCGCCGGTCGGGTTATCCGTCGGGTAACGACAATCAGAAAGCTCGACTTCCAACCCGAAAACGGCGCGACCGCCCCCGGAATAGATTTCGACATCGACCGTCTGGCCATTGACCTTGTCGAGCCCGCGCAGAACGGCCCCTTGCCCCGAGGTGACCTGAACCCGATCCTGAAGATGGGCCTCGCCCGGCAGCACAAATGCCAGAAGCGCAGCGGCGATAAGTCGGGTCACTATTCCGAGTCCCCTCCGCTGCCGGCAACGAACTGCACGAGCAGCGAGATCAGGCTTACAGCACCCTGAGTATCCTCAATTTCATCACCCGGCGCGAAATAGTCGAGCGAACCGCCCGGATTGATCTCGACGAAATTGCCGCCCAGCAGCCCCTCTGAGGCAACAATGGCCGCGCTGTCATCGGGGATTTCAATACCTTCCCGCACAGAGATGGTCGTCACGGCGCGGTAGGTCTGCGTATCCAGTTCGACGCCGGACACGGCTCCGATCTTCACCCCGGCAAGACGCACATCGGTTCCGACCGAAACGCCTTCGAGCGAACGGAACGAAGCGGTGAGATCATAGCCGGAAGTGGACGTGCCAAGACCGGTTGTCTGGGTCGCATAAAGCGCGAATGCGGCAGCAGCCGCGAGAACGACGCCGCCCGTCACGACTTCGGTGATGTTGTAGCTTGCCATGTTATGCTCCGTCAGGGCGTTATTCGGGGCTCCAGGCCTCGTAGTCCTTGCGCTCTACCGGGTTCATGCGGCGGATCGAACCAGCAGGCGCATAGGCCAGATCGGTGCCGGTCAGGTTTTCCTGGTGCGGCTTTTCCCAGACCTTGTGAACAAGGGGTTTATCGGTCGGTGGCTGCTTCCACGTCCGGTGCAGCCATCCATGCCAGTCCGGATCAACCCGGCTGGCTTCGATCTCACCATTGAAGATGACCCAGCGCTTGGTGTCGTCGACGTTACGGTAGAACACGTTCCCCTGCGAATCTTCGCCCACCTTGACGCCCTTGCGCCAGGTAAAGATCTGGGTGTTGAGTGTCTGTCCGTTCCACCAGGTCACGGCCCGCAGCAAAGTATTCAGGATTCCCATAGGCATCTCCGTAGGTCTTTCCGTGATATGGCTCAATTTACCGCCGAGGTCCAGAGAATAGCCCCGTTCCAGCCAAGAGGACGCACCCTGTGGCAAGGCTTGGCCCAAGCAAGGTAAGCAAACGTTAAAGCTTCTTCGCTGCTGTCGTTTTCGACTCGCAAAAGCAGCCTAGCTTTCCCCCGGCAAAAGTGCGGTCACCTCGATTTCGATCCGGTATTTCGGATCGATCAACCCGCATTCGATCATGGTCGCCACGGGCGGATTGTCTCCGAATACTTCGCGCAGCACGGGCCAGCAGGGTTCGAATTCTTCGCGATCCGGCAACATGTATGTAACACGCAGCACGTCGGCAAAAGAAGCACCCGCTTCGGCCAAGGCGCGCTCAATGATGTTCAGCGCATCGCGACACTGGGCAACGACGTCATCTCCCTGCCCCACCGTGCCCGCGACATGAACAAGGCCGCCAGCGACGACGGCCCTGCAATATCCGACTTTGGATTCAAATGCCCCGCCAGAATGTATCCGCCGGATGGACATTTCTTAACCCGCCGAGGCCGAGTCTTTCTCGGTATCCGCGTGGATCATCAAAGGTGCGGCGTCGGATGTGACGGCCTCTTCGTTGACAACCACCTCGGTCACGCTGTCGAGCCCGGGAAGGTCGAACATGGTATCGAGCAGGATGTCCTCGAGGATCGAGCGAAGCCCACGCGCGCCAGTCTTGCGTTCGATGGCACGCTTGGCGATGGCGGTCAGCGCATCGTCGGTAAAGGTCAGCTCGGTATCTTCCAGTTCGAAAAGACGCTGGTACTGCTTGACCAGAGCGTTCTTGGGCTGGGTCAGGATCGTGACAAGCGCATCTTCATCCAGATCTTCGAGCGTCGCGAGAACCGGCAGACGACCAACGAATTCCGGGATCAGGCCGAATTTGAGCAGATCTTCGGGTTCGAGGTCCTTGAACACTTCACCAACGCCACGGTCGTCATTATCACGCACATCGGCACCAAAGCCCATTGCGCTTCCTTTGCCACGCTGAGCGATGATCTTGTCCAGTCCGGCAAAGGCGCCGCCGCAGATGAACAGGATGTTCGTGGTGTCCACCTGCAGGAACTCCTGCTGCGGATGCTTGCGCCCGCCCTGCGGCGGAACGGAAGCCACGGTGCCTTCCATCAGCTTGAGCAACGCCTGCTGCACGCCCTCGCCCGAAACGTCGCGGGTGATCGAGGGGTTCTCGGACTTGCGGGTGATCTTGTCGACCTCGTCGATATAGACGATGCCGCGCTGCGCGCGTTCGACATTGTATTCGCTCGACTGAAGCAGCTTGAGAATGATGTTCTCGACATCTTCACCCACGTACCCGGCTTCGGTAAGCGTGGTTGCATCCGCCATGGTGAACGGCACGTCCAGAATCCGCGCCAGCGTCTGCGCCAGCAGGGTCTTGCCGCAGCCCGTCGGGCCAATCAGCAAAATGTTGGACTTTGCCAGCTCGATATCGCTGCCAGCTTTCTGGGCATGGTTCAGTCGCTTGTAGTGGTTGTGAACGGCCACGGAGAGCACCCGCTTGGCCGTCGCCTGACCGATCACGTAATCATCGAGAACATCGCAGATATCCTTCGGGGTCGGGACCCCGTCGGTGGACTTGAGCCCCGATGCCTTGGTTTCTTCGCGGATGATGTCCATGCAGAGTTCGACGCATTCATCACAGATGAACACGGTCGGACCCGCAATCAGCTTGCGCACCTCGTGCTGGCTTTTGCCGCAAAAACTACAGTAAAGTGTGTTCTTGCTGTCGCCGCCTGAATTCGTTGCCATACTATACCTTTCGGCTTCGATAGATCATCGTCGCGCCCCGAGTTCGGGACAGGTCCACCCACTTCGCATCCAGCTTAGGACAGCCAACCGGGCACCACAATCGCAAATTATGTCGCTCGCGGGCCGGTGTTTCCGAGTGCGTCAAAAAGCGACGATATTAACTTTTGGCCTCTGCGGCCTCTTCCCGGCTCTCCACGATCTCATCGATATGTCCCCATTCCTTGGCTTCTTCAGGGGACATGAAATTGTCGCGGTCGAGCGCCTTTTCCACTGCTTTCTTGGTCTGACCCGTATGCTTGACGTAGATGTCGTACAACCGATCCTTTAGTTTCTGTGTCTCGGCCGCGTGGATCATGATATCCGATGCCTGGCCCTGATAGCCGCCCGACGGCTGGTGCACCATGATACGGCTGTTGGGCAGCGAGAAGCGCATACCCGGCGCACCACCGGCAAGAAGAACGGATCCCATCGAGGCTGCCTGACCGATGCAAAGGGTTGAAACCTTTGGCTTAATGTATTGCATCGTATCGTAAATCGACAGGCCTGAGGTCACCACACCGCCCGGTGAGTTAATGTATAGGCTGATTTCCTTCGACGGGTTCTCTGCCTCGAGATGCAGCAGCTGCGCAACGACCAGATGGCTCATCCCGTCGTGGATAGGCCCGTTGATAAAGATGATCCGCTCCTTCAGCAGGCGCGAAAAAATATCATAGGCACGTTCGCCGCGGCTGGTCTGCTCAACCACCATCGGGACGAGGTTCATGTAGGTGTTAACGGGATCGAACATTTCGGTCTGCCTCTATTTATGGATCAAGCGGGAGGATACCCGACGAAGCGTCACACGAGTCTTATGCTCGCCCTGAGGGGCCTGCAAGGGGGCGCGCGTTTTCTGTTCTCCTGCGTTCGGATCAACGCATAGCTGTATGACTGCATGGTTAATTAGGTTCACGCAGAGGACACAATTATATTACTTACGCGAAATTGTGCCGCCTGAACGGTCGCAAGACGGGCCAATCGCGCAGAATCGCCCTCCTGTCGGTCTATCCGCCCGTGACTTTCACATTGTCCCTGTCAGCGACATGGACCGTACCTTGCCCGGCGATATGATTTTCGACCACATTCCAGATCGGTGGACCTTCGGTGCCCTCGTTCACGCTGGCCCATCCTGCGACCACATAGGATTTCTCCGGGTCGATCGCCTCACCGGTGCTCAACAGGGTGAGGTCGGAGATCCGCTCTCCCTGTGGTTTGGAAATATCGATGGCATAGGACAGCCCCCCGGTCCGCACCATGTCACCGCCCTGCTGGTAATACGGATCTGGGTTAAAGATGTTGTCGGCCACATCCTCGAGCACGACCTTCAGGAATTCGCCGGTCATCTCGCTGCGATAGGCCTCGGGATAGCTCATCGAGGTGACGTTCCAGATATCTTCCCGCGTGATGTCCTGCCCGGGGATCAGGCTTGGCCCCCAGCGTACGCCGGGGCTCAGCGCGATCTGGGCATCGCGCTCGGACAGAAGCGCGTCACAGATCAGATCGTCCCACGAGCCGTTGAAGTTGCCTCTCCGGTACAGCAGCGAGTCGGTTTGCCCGATCACTTCGCGCAACTCGGGTTCAAAAGGCGCACGCTGTTCATCGATCAGCCGCGCCATCTCTGGATCGGGCGTAACGACGTCGGAAAAGATAGGGATCAACTTGTGGCGAAATCCCATCATCTGGCCGTCGCGCACGTTGAGATCAACGCGGCTTACGAATTTCCCGTTAGAACCGGAGGCGATCAGGATGGTGTCGCCCACCAGCACCGGTTCGGGTAACGCATCATGAGTATGACCGGTCAGGATCACGTCGATCCCCTTCACGATGCCGGCCATTTTCTTGTCCACGTCAAAGCCGTTGTGCGACAGGCAAACCACAAGTCCCGCCCCTTGCGCCCGTACCTCGTCGACGATTTCCTGCATGTGTTCGTCACGAATGCCAAACGAATACTCGGGGAACATCCAGCCCGGATTGGCAATTGGCGTGTAAGGAAAGGCCTGCCCGATCACGGCAATCTTGATGCCGCCGCGCTCGAAAAATTCGTAAGGTTTGAACAGTTCGGCCGGTTCGTCCCATTCCGCATCGAAAATGTTCTGGCCCAGCGCCGCGAAAGGCAGGCCGCTGACCAGTTCCTGAATGCGGTCGCTGCCCAGCGTGAATTCCCAATGAAAGGTCATCGCGTCAGGCCGCAGGGCGTTCATCACGTTGACCATGTCCTGGCCCGCCGTGTGATGGCAGGTGTAGGACCCGTGCCAGGTATCGCCTCCGTCCAGCAGCAGGGCCTCGGGACGGTCGGCACGGATGCTGTTGGTTACGGTCGCCACCCGGTCCAGCCCCCCCATCCGGCCATAGCCTTTGGCCAGCGCGGTAAAGTCATCATAGGTCAGGGCGTAGTTCGAGGGGCTGCCATCCACGATACCGTAAAGCGCGCGAAAAGCGGCACCCGTCACATGCGGCACCTCGCCCCGGTTCGGGCCGACACCGATGTTCACCTCGGGTTCGCGGAAATAGATCGGCTTTAGCTGGGCATGGATATCGGTCACATGGATCAGCGTGACATTGCCGAAGCTGTCGAAATCCAGCAATTGATCCTGCGTCAGCGCCTGCTGCGCGGACAGCCGCGACCAGTTGCCAAAGCCCGAGCCGCCGATCAACGCCGAAGCAGCCATCGACGCCTGCAGGAAATCTCGTCGTGAAATCATAAAATTACTCCCGTCGCGCCCGCTCAGGGCGGCACAAAACCGCCCCGCCGCGTCACGACGGGGACGTGATCAGTTACGCACCGAAGGCGCTTCGACCGACAGACCGTTGCCGCGGCTCGCCACGTAAAGCTCGAGAGCGATGAACTCTTCGCTGCCGGGGTTGAAGGTCTCGGCCCGCGTGTCGCGCACGCAGCCCTTGAACCGCGCATGTGCCGTGTTCAGCTTGGTATTCTTGAGCCGATACACGGGGAAGCCGTTGACCTGCCCCTGGCTCAGATGGTCGGCACGGATCATGTTGCCATAATTATCTTCGTGGCAATTGGCGCAGCTCAGTTCCAACTGGCCAAAGCGCGTGTAGTACAGCTCTTTACCCTTGGCCCACATGGACTGGGCCGGCCCGTCAATGGCCACATCCACCGGCATCCCGCGCGACGGCACGCTGATCAGCGCCTCCATCGATGCCATCTTGCCGCTGGTATAGCCCCAGGGTTCGGCGCCCATCTGCTCGGTCCGGCAGGCGTTGATCTGCGTGACCAACGTGCGCACTTCGCCCGCTTCCTCGTTCCACTTGGGATAGACCGCCCGCACGCCCTTCATCGACTCCATCACGTCGCCATGACAGGAAGAGCAGGATTTTTCCGCCGAGCCTTCGACCTTGTCCCAGGCATCCATCGCCTGATCGACAAAGACAAAAGCCGGGTTGTCGAAATCGTCCATCTGAAGGGACTGGGTTTCATCGGTGCGAAATGTCCACCCCGAATAGATCGTATCTAGGCCTTCCAGATGCGACGGCGCGGCTGTCTCGGTGACCATCTCGATCTCGTCGTTGACCACCAGCTTGGCGTCTTCATCCGCCTTGGCAGGTGCACTCAGCGCGATCAAAAAAGACGATGCAATCGCCGTCAGTGGATAAATATTCTTCATCTTGCCCTCCCGCCGGACCGGTGAACCGGATCAGCCAATAGTGACGGATTTCTTCTCTTCGTAAACCGACCCGTCATCGTCGTACCACGTGAATACAAACTCGCCCGCTTCGGGCACTTTCGCCTCAAACTGGAAATATGGGTTGGTCGAGATCGCCGGTTCCATCGTCACGTCGATCACCGTCTCGCCGTTGAAGGTGCAGGTAAACCGGTTGATGATCGAGCGCGGAATGGTGTTGCCGTCATCGTCCTTGCGCTGACCGCTTTCCATCTTGTGGCTGATCAGGGTCTTGATCTCGATGACCTCGCCCGCCGAAACGCTCGAGGGAACCTTGACGCGGGGTTTTACACCGGATGCCATGATTTTATCCTTTCTACTGGGGTGCGCGGATCAACCGCCACAGCCGCCGATTGTAACTTTGATCAGCTTGGTCGACTGGGCAAAGCTGCCGTCTTCCAGCTTGGCCACGGCCACGACATTCTGCGTCTCTGCCAGACGGATCCGGGTCGAGGCCGCGCGGCTGCCAGCCAGCGGGCCAAAGGCGAATGCCGCAACCGGCGGTGTCGGGTTGCCCGTGGCATAGACCCGGATCTCGCTGGCGCCCGGGGCCGAAACCTCGATCGGCACGGTATTGCCGTTTTCGGCGATCTCGGGCGCGGTCAGCGTTACCCCGTCCTGCGCCAGATCGGCGCCACCGGTGAACTCGGCGATCATTTCATCGGCCGTCGCGGCAAAGCTCCGCAGCGGCAGCATGCTCAGAGCGGCGGCTCCTGCCCCGAGGGCGAGCGTTTCGCGTCGTGAGAATTCCATTTTGTGACTCCTTGCAAACAGGTGACCGGCGCTGGCGCGCGGTCTACTCATCCTTCATCGTCATGAGAAAGGCGACGACATCCTCGATCTCTTCCGCGCTCAGCATCGGCGGAAGCGGTTCCGATGCGGCCTTGCCGGTAAACTCATCCCCGGGCCGGATGTAGCCCGAGGTTTTGTAGAACGACGGCATCATCGATTCATAGAACATTTCCTTGGCATTGGCGACGATCCCGCGCAGCTGCGCCTCGCTCCAACGGCTGCCGGCACCGTCAAGCGACGGGCCGACCGTGCCCTGAAACGGCAGATCGGAAAGCGCCGAGACCTCGTGGCAGGCGATGCAATTGCCCGCGCCCTTGTTCATGATATCGGGCCCGTTGGCGGCGTTGCCAGGCGCACCGGTCAGGGACTTTTCGACGGCCCCGTCCTCAAAGACCACGTCGGCGGGGGCCACGACGCCATCGGCGGCGGCCATCGTTGCAATCAGGCCAAGTGCCGCTGCGGCGGCCAGGTTCAGCGTTTTCATTGGTGTCCCCTCAGTCGCATCAGGATCCGGCTGTTCTGCCTTGTGATCCATGTCTCAATCCGTGCGCCCATCGTCGCGCTCTTTGACGCGCCGCGCATGGTAGCGCTGGAAATCCTCTCCATCGTCAAGTTCATAACGTTTTTCGTTCACCCAAGTAAACATGTCGATCGTGGTGCCGGGCCCAAAGGCACCGGGCATCACCGCAACCGCCGCCTGCGCCGCTGTCTCGCCTTCGGGCACCTCTTCGGGCATGAACATGATGGTCGGCGTGAACATCACGTTCCAGCGCCGGGCCATGTCCTTCTCGCTCATCGCCTCGCCGTCGAAATCCGTCACTTCCGTTTCGCCGTGCAGGTTAAGCTGCACCACGAAGTAGTTCTCGCGGATATAGCTGTCGATCTCGGGTCTCGGGAAAACCTCGGTGTGCATCTTGGTGCAATAGATGCAGCCGCGCTGTTCGAAGAAAAGCACCAGTCGCTTGCCTTCTTCGTTTGCCTCGGCCAGATCCTCGCGCAGGTCCTTGAAGGTGTCGCGCATCCAGTCGGTCTTGTGCAGACCGTCATCGCCCATCTCGACCGCATGGGCCGGTGTCATCAGCAAAAGGGCAAGAGTGGCTGCAAGCAGATGTTTCATGTGGCTCCTCCTTCGCCGGGCCTATCCTAAGCTGAGAAAGCCCGGAAACCAACGGATCATTGCATCGGCGATCACGTTTACGCTCCCGGTCGCGATCAGCACGGCAAAGACGATCAGCATCACGCCCATGCCTTTTTCGACCCAAGCAAAGGCCGCGCGGTGGCGTTGCACCCAGGCAAGAAAGGGTTTCGCGAATAGGGCCGCCACCACGAAAGGTGCCGTCATTCCAATCCCATAGACCAAGAGCAGCAGCCCGCCGCGCCAGATATCACCCATGCCGCTGGCGATCATCAGGATCGAGGCCAGCGCCGGGCCGACGCAGGGCGTCCAGCCAAATCCAAAGGCCAGCCCCATCAGGTAGGCGCCGATCACCGTGCTGGGTTCCGCGCTACTCTCCAGCCGGGCCTCGCGGTAAAGAAGCGGCACGCGGATCACCCCGAGGAAATGCAGGCCAAAGACCACAAGAATCGCGGCTGCCACGTAGGAAAGCGGCGTAAGGTACTGGCCGAAAAGCGATCCCAGCGCTGTCGCTCCCATGCCCAAGAGCACGAAAACTGTCGTCACGCCAAGCGCGAACAGCACCGAGGACAGCAGAAGACGCCGCTGCGCCCCGGGCGCGATCTCTCCATCGCCGCGCAATTCGGCCATCGACAGCCCGCCCATGTAGGACAGGTAGAACGGCACCATCGGCAGCACGCAGGGCGTGAAAAAGCTGAGCAGACCCGCGAAAAGCGCGCCGAAATAGGATATGTC
The DNA here is from genome assembly GCF_019966545.1 of Heliomarina baculiformis. Lineage (GTDB taxonomy): Bacteria > Pseudomonadota > Alphaproteobacteria > Rhodobacterales > Rhodobacteraceae > Heliomarina > Heliomarina baculiformis. The sequence continues at coordinate 596,986 of NZ_JAIMIC010000001.1, forward strand.
CAGCATTGCCCGCCTCTCCGCCCGGCATCGCAGGCAGCTTGAATTCATGAGCCTCCGGAAATATGTTTACCTGTCCGTCGACGCAAGCACCATCGGCGGGATGGAGGCCTTGATGCATGCACGGATAACCCGACTTGGGATCGCGATTGTCGCCCTCCTGACCTTTCCCTTTGCTGCCGTCGCGGCCGAGCTTGTCATGGTCGAGGAAAAAGGCTGTATCTGGTGCGCACGCTGGAACACCGAAATCGCGCCTGCCTATTCCAAAACCGACGAGGGCCGCTTTGCGCCGCTGCGCCGCGTGGACATCAACGACATGCCGGAAGATCTGGAAATCGACCGCCGTGTTGCCTTCACGCCGACCTTTCTGCTGGTGGAAGACGGCGAGGAACTGGCCCGTATAGAAGGCTATCCGGGTGCCGATTTCTTCTGGCCAATGCTGACGAAGATATTGACGCAAAATACTGAATTCGCAAGGGAAAAATCATGAGAACGCTTATCGCGGCGACGCTGGTCGCCCTTGGCCATGTCCCGTTTTCCGCAGCCGACGACAGCCCATTTATCAGCGAGGAAGTGCTGAAGCCCGAACTTGCGATCGAGATGGCCGAGGCGGCCATGAACACGTGCCGCGATCAGGGATACCAGGTGGGCGTGACGGTCGTGGACCGCTCGGGCATTCCGCAGGTTTTCCTGCGCGACCGCTTTGCCGGGCTTCATGTCTACGAAACCTCCCGCCGCAAGGCCTGGACCGCTGTCAGCTTTCGCACCTCGACCTCCGAACTCGCGGTAGCGACCGAGCCGGGTAAACCTTCGGCCGGGATACGTCAGTTGAGCGAGGCTCTGCCGCTAGGCGGCGGGCTGGTGGTGTACCAGGGCAATGGAAGCATCGTCGGCGGCATCGGTGTATCGGGCGCGCCGGGCCCCGAACTTGACGATGTCTGCGCGCAGGCCGGGATCGATGCGATCGCTGACCGGATCGCTTTCTGACGCGCCAAACCGCGGCGGAGTTTCCCCCAAAATCACCGAAAAAGCGATGCACAAGGCGTACACCCCCTGTACACCCCCTGTATGACATGCGTCAGACATTCCGGCTGAAAACGCGCCCAGCAACGCCGGAATGGCCTTTGGGCCTGCGTCACATTTCCGCCTGTCGGGGAGAGAAAACAGAGTTCATCATCATGGCGTTACCGACTGACGAACAGAATACTCCGGGGATTCTCTGCCCAACATGAGAGTCCAATCGCAGCCAAGTGACGGAGCCAGCGTATGGATCGCAAAACCTTTATCACAGACCCGAAATTCGGCAACAAAGCGGAAGCTTTCGAAGCCTATGATGACGTGCCCACCAACCCGAACCTGAGCCGCACCATCGGCGATGTCATCAACGCACGTTATGGCCGTCGCGATCTGCTGCGCGGAGCGCTGGCGGTTACCGCCACGACCGCGCTCTTTGGTACCTCGGCCATCGTCGCGCCGCGTCAGGCAGCCGCCAAACCGCATGGGTCACGCTATGATTTCGAAGAGCTGACATTGGGCAACGACGAACACCACCATATCGCCAAGGGCTACGATGCCGATGTGCTGCTGCGCTGGGGCGATCCGATCACCGCGGACGCGCCGGCCTTTGACGTGATGAACCAGAGCGCCGAGGCGCAGTTGAAGCAGTTCGGCTACAACAACGATTACGTGGGCTTTACCCCGCTGGACGAAGACGGCGCGCGCGGGTTGCTTTGCGTTAACCACGAATACACCAATGAGGAGGTTATGTTCCCCGGGATCGGACGGCAGGACAAGGTGGCCTATGCCGATATGACGAAAGAGTTGGTCGATATCGAGATGGCCGCTCATGGTGGCACGGTTGTCGAAATCGCGCGCGGCGGTGATGGCAAATGGGCGCTGGTGCGCGACAGTCGCTACAACCGCCGCATTACCCCGCTGAACACCGAAATGATGCTGGACGGTCCCGCTGCCGGGCACGCGCGGTTGCAGACCAACGATGACCCGACCGGCACGCGAGTCATAGGGACGCTCAACAACTGCGCGGGCGGCATGACGCCTTGGGGCACCTACCTGATGGCAGAAGAGAATTTCCACGGGTATTTCTGGACCGACAGGTTCGATGCCGCAGGCAATCTGGCGCTGGATGAAACCCTGCCGGAAGCCGCATCCTATGACCGCTATGGCGTTCCGGGCATGTGGTTCAACTGGGGACAGTATTACGACCGGTTCAACATCGACAAGGAACCAAACATGCCGAACAAGTTCGGCTGGGTGGTCGAGGTCGATCCGCGCGACCCCGACGCGATGCCTGTCAAGCACACGGCGCTGGGCCGGTTCCGCCACGAGGGCTGCGAAACCACCGTCTCTGCCGAAGGTCGGCTGGTTGTCTATTCCGGTGACGACAACCGGTTCGACTATATCTACAAATATGTCTCGACCGGCACCGTTTCGGACGACCCTGCCGCCAATTCCGCCCTGCTGAGCGATGGCGTGCTTTATGTCGCGCGGTTTGACGAGGATGGCAGCATCGTCTGGATACCGCTGGTTCATGGCAAGGGCCCGCTGACCGCCGAGAACGGGTTCAACGATCAGGGCGACGTACTAATCGACGCGCGCCGGGCGGGGGATGTTCTCGGCGCGACACCGATGGATCGCCCCGAGGATGTGCAGCCGCGCGGCGATGGCACTGCCTTTGTCATGCTGACGAATAATTCACGGCGCAAGGCCGGGCAGATCGACGCGGCGAACCCGCGCCGCAAGTCGCGCTTTGGTCATATCATCGAAATCAAGGAAGCGGGTGGCGACCATGCGGCCGAAAGCGGCACATGGTCGATCGTCGTCAAATGCGGTGATCCCACGCTGGCCGAGGTGGGCGCGGAATGGCACCCCGAGACCTCGGCGAATGGCTGGTTCGGCGGCCCCGACAATTGCGCCATCGATGCGGACGGGCGGCTTTGGATTGCGACCGATCAGGGAGACGACTGGGCGAAGACCGGCAAGTCGGACGGGCTTTACGCGCTTGAAACCGAAGGCGAGCAGCGCGGGCTGTCGCGGCTATTCTTCCGCTGCCCGGTGGGCGGCGAGATCTGCGGGCCGTACTTCACCGGCGATGGCGAGACGCTTTTCCTGTCGGTGCAGCACCCGGGCACCGACGGCACCAAAGATTTCAAAGGCTTCGAGCGGGAATCGACATTCGAGGACCCGGCCACCCGCTGGCCCGATTTCGACCCGAACATGCCGCCGCGCCCGTCGGTCGTTGTCGTGACCAGACAGGGCGGCGGCAAGATTGCGGTCTGACAGGCTGTGACGCATGCGAACAGGCCCCCGCGACTGGGGGCCTTTCTATTGCTGTAGGTGTGCGCCTCGGTTCAGGACTTGGCGCAGGACACGATGGTGTCGGCCATCTCTTCCAAAAGCTGCGGGTAAAGCGCTGGTCCCGGTTGCAGCGCGCTGCCAAGCGGATCGAGCGTCTTGATCTCGATCCCCTGCCCGTCCAGCATGGCGTCGAGCAGACGGGTGTCGAACTGCGGTTCGGCAAAGGCGCAGGACAGCCCGCCCGCCGTTACCCTTTCCCTAAACTGCGTGAGGCGTGCCGGACCGGGGTCGGCCGCATCGCCAAGGCTGACCGCGCCGGTCGAGTGGACGTCAAAGCGGTGTTCGAAATACTGGAAGGCATCGTGAAGCGTCACGAACTCGATTGATCCAAGGCTTTCAAGCTCGCCGGTCATGCGGCTTTCAAGCTCTTCAAGCGCCTTATCTGCACTGGCGGCATTGGTCGCGTAGGTGTCGGCATTATCGGGGTCAAGCTCGGCAAGTTCCGCAGCAATCGCAGCAAGCCAGGCGCGGGCAATTTCCGGATCGAGCCAGGCGTGCGGATCGGTGCCTTCGTGGTGGTGCCCGCCCTGTGCATGGTCGTGCTCGGCATGCTCATCGTGATTATGTTCTTCATGATCATGTTCATCGTGATCATGGTCAGCATGGTCGTGATCGTCATGGTCGTGATCTGCGTGATCGTGCCCGTCATGTTCATGCTCTTCGTGGTCATGGGCATCGTGCCCGTGATCCGCCTCACCCTCTGCACCTTCGAAGTGATCTCGGAACTCGAGCAATTCGAGCCCATCCACCTTCAGTAGGGCCAGTTCGCTGGCGCTGTCGGAAAGGGAGGCGAGCGGTTTCGACAGCCACGGCGTCAGCTCGGGCCCGACCCAGACAACGAGATCCGCGTTCTGAAGCGCCCGCGCCTGAGACGGACGCAGCGCGTAGGTATGCGGGGAAGCGCCCGGCGTCACGATCAGATCCGGCGTGCCCAGATCGCCCATGACCATTGCGACAAGCGAATGGACCGGAGCGATGTCGGTTGCGACCTGCGGCGTTTCGGCGATTGCCGGTGCGGCTGCAATGGCACATGCAAGCGCGAGCGGTTTGCGGATCATCCTGAGTCTCCTTATTCTACGACAGGACCGCTTGATAACCGTGATGTTATAACATATCAATACGTGAAATTGACCCGGAGAGGAGATTCCGACCATGAAGACCATCGGATTCGATTCACACAACCACGACGCCTGTATTTCCGACGCGCTTGGCATGGCGACGGATATCTGCGCGCAGCAAAAATTGCAGTTCACCCCGGTGCGCCGGCGGGTGCTTGAGATCCTGTTGCACGAACACCGGGCGATGGGCGCCTATGACATCCTCGAAGTGCTGTCCTCCGAAGGGTTGGGGTCACAGCCGCCGGTCGTTTACCGGGCGCTGGATTTCCTTGTGAAACATGGGCTTGCGCATCGCATCGAGGGCCTGAACGCCTATACCGCCTGCGCGCATCTGGATCACGAGCATGTCCCGGCCTTTCTGATCTGCCGGACCTGCAAGGCGGTGGCCGAGACCGATACGGGTATCGCACAGGGCCGGCTTGGACAGGCGGCGGCCAGCGCCGGGTTCACGATAGAAAAGGTCGTGGTCGAAGCGGAGGGCCTCTGCCCGAACTGCACCGGGGCCGCCGCATGAACGCTGCCGCATCGCCGGTAATCGAAGCGCAGCATGTCTCGATCCGGCTGGACGGGCGGATGGTGTTGCAGGATGTATCGGTGGCGATCCAGCCGGGCGAGATCGTAACGATTGTCGGGCCGAACGGATCGGGGAAGTCCTCGTTTCTCAAGGCCCTGATCGGGGCGGTGGCGCTTGAGCGCGGCGAAATCCGGCGCGCGCCGGGGCTGCGCATCGGCTATGTGCCGCAAAAGCTGGCGATTGATGCGAGCCTGCCGCTGACCGTGCTGCGTTTCCTTGCCCTGCCCCGCAATCCGGGCCGCGCGCGCCTGCAGGAAGCGCTGGAGGCGGCCGAGGTGGCGGATCTGGGCAACCGGCAGATGACCGACCTCTCGGGCGGGCAGTTGCAGCGCGTTCTGCTGGCCCGGGCGCTGCTTGAGCGGCCCCAGCTCTTGCTGTTGGACGAAGCGACGCAGGGGCTGGACCAGCCCGGTTCCGCCGCGTTCTACCAGCGGATCGCGGATGTCCGCGAGGAGCTGGGCTGTGCGGTGGTGATGGTAAGCCATGACCTGCACGTGGTCATGGCGGCATCCGACCGGGTGCTTTGCATGAACGGGCATATCTGTTGCCAGGGCGCGCCCGAGATCGTCGCCAGCGCGCCGGAATACCGGGCCCTGTTCGGCACCGGTACGCAAGGGGCGCTGGCGCTTTACCGCCACCAGCACAGTCACAGCCACGATCATGTCCACGAAAATGGGCATCACGGTCATGACCACCCGCATGATCACGACCATCACCACCACGAAAGCAAACGCTGATGCTGGACGATTTCCTTGTGCGCGCGGCGCTGGCCGGGCTGGGCGTCGCGATTGCCGCCGCGCCGCTGGGTTGTTTCGTGATCTGGCGACGGATGGCCTATTTCGGTGAGGCAACGGCCCATGCGGCGGTGCTTGGGGTGGCGCTGGCGCTGGCCCTGTCCCTGCCGCTTGTGCCGATGATCCTGCTGGCGGCGCTGGCGATGGCAAGCTGTGTGACGCTTTTGACCGGGCGCGGCTATGCGGTCGATACGGTGCTTGGCGTAACCGCCCATACCGCGCTGGCCGCCGGGCTGGTGGCGGTGTCGTTGCTGGCGGATGTTCGGCTTGACCTGATGTCATTCCTGTTCGGGGATATCCTTGCGGTGGGCCGGATGGACCTGCTGACCATCTGGGGCGGCGTTCTGATGGTTCTGGGGCTGACCTTCTGGCGCTGGTCGCCGCTTTTGATGGCGACGCTGAACCCCGACCTGGCGCGGGCCAGCGGGATCGACCCGCGACGCGAAGAGCTTGGCCTGACGCTGGCGCTGGCTCTGGTGGTGGCGGTGGCGATCAAGGTGGTTGGCGTTCTGCTGATCACCGCGCTGCTGGTGATCCCTGCGGCGGCAGCCCGTCCGCTTGTGCGCACGCCCGAAGCAATGGCCGTGGTGGCTGGCCTGATCGGGGCCTGTTCGGCGCTTGGCGGGCTTTGGGCGGCCTTCATTCTGGACGCCCCCACCGGCCCGAGCATCGTCTGCGCGGCGGCGGTGATCTTTTCCATCACCACCGTCTTTGGCGCGCTGACCCGGCGTTAGCCTGCCTGCGACGCGGTGATGGCTCGGGTGGCCAGCACGCCGATGGTTGCCGAAGTCCCTGTCAGCAAGGTGCCCCATGTCAGGTCTGTCGCGACCATACGCCAGCTCCACCCCTGCAGGGTCGCAAGGTTTGTAAATTCGTAGGTCCCGTAGCCAAGCGCGCCGATCAGCGCCGCTGAACCGAACACCCAGAGGAGCGGCTTGTCCTGCGTGATGCCGGGCCAGCTGACGAACCAGAGCAGGCAGGCCACGTAGAAGGCGTAAAACACGACGGCCGGTCCGAAACGCGGGCTGTCGAGCAGCATCTCGCCGATGTCACGTTCAAAAGTCGGCTTTACGATGTAGCGAAGCCCCAGCATATCGAGCCCGAGGAAGACGGCGAAGGTGATGATGTAAAGAATGATGACGGTCATGAATGGCTCCTGCTTTCAGAATGATACGCAGAGGCCGGGCTTGTGGTTCACTCTTTAACGGCATCAACCGTTTCGACCTGCGCCCAGACCGGCAGGTGATCCGAAGCAAGCCGCGCCGCACCGTCGCGCACGACGCCCATCTTCGCGATGCGGAGGGACGGACCATGGGCAAAGCGGTCGAGCCGGGCGATCGGTCGCGCGCTGTGAAAGCTGAAACCGGGAGAGACCACGTTCAGCCGCCCCTCCCACGGTTCGAAACCGGCGGAGCCGGACCATTCGTTGAAATCGCCTGCGACCAGCGCATGATCCCGGTGATCGCCAAGATGTTGCAGGATGGCGTTCATCTGCCGCTGGCGCCAGACGCGCAGCAGGCCGAGATGCGCGCCCACCAGCACGAGGCCCGCGACCGAGACCATCACCGCACCGCGCGGTTCCAGCCCCGGCAGCTCGAACTGCTCGGTCGCCTCGATGGGCAGGTCGCGTCGCACCAGCACCGCATTCCCGTGCCAGCCAAGACTTACATCCGTGCCAAGTTCGGCCACGATATAATCCGTCTCACGCTCGATCAGGTTGCGCGGCAGGGCCGAGGGGCGTGCGCCAAGGCGCAAATCGGCCTCTTGCAGGATCACCACGTCGCCTGCGATGTCGTTCAGCACCTGAAGAATGCGCGCCGGGCGGCGACGGCGGTCGCGCCCGATGGCCTTGCGAATGTTGTAACTGACGATCTTCATGCCTCTGACCTTGTGTTTGCGATCAGAGGATCGGGCTGAGCAGCCGCGCCATCGGCGCACCGATCCGGATATAGAGTTTCTGAGCGGAAAGGTTCTTTTCCAGCAGGTAGCTGTCTTGCATGTCATCCTCCAGCATCCGGGCCACATCCTGCGAGAACTCGGGAGAATGGACCAGAATCATGGATTCAAAATTAAGCCGGAAAGAGCGATTGTCGAAATTTGCGCTGCCGATTGCAGCAACATCGTCGTCGATAAGCACGACTTTCTGATGCAGGAAGCCCTTGGTGTAGCGATAGACCTTGACCCCGACGGCGCGGATTTCGTCGAAGAAGGAAAAGGCCGCGAGCCAAGTGAGATAGTGATCGGGCGTATTAGGCACCATGATCCGCACGTCGCAGCCGCGCAGCGCCGCCGCCTTGAGCGCCGAGAGGGAATCGATATCCGGCACGAAATAGGGCGACGCGATCCAGACCCGGCTTTGCGCGGCATTGATGGCCGAGAAATAGAACAATGCACCTGTGTCGATTTCGTCGCTGGGCCCCATCAGCAGGGTCAGCGCCTCGATATTGGCGGGTTCGGCCTCGGGTGCCCACATGAGATCGTCGGTGATGTGATCGCCCGAGGCCCAGTGCCAGTCCTCGGCATAGCCAAGCTGGAGCTGGCTGACGACAGGGCCGCGCAGGGCGAGATGGGTGTCGCGCCAGTGCCCGTAATGCGAATCTGCGCCGACATAAGTGTCCGACACGTTGTGGCCGCCGATGAATCCGATGCTGCCGTCGATCACCACGGTCTTGCGGTGATTGCGAAAATTGATGTGCCGACGCGAGCTGGGGCCGCGGTTCTCGCTGGGGTCGAGAAAACGCACACCGTTTTCGACCAACCTTTGCTGGTAGCTTCGGGGCAGCCCGTAGCTGCCGACCCCGTCGCAGATGACACGCACATTTACACCACGCTCGGCCGCTGCAATCAGCCGGTCGGCCAGCGCGTTGCCAAGATCGTCGTCGGCGATGGTATAGAATTGAATGAGGACATAGGTCTTAGCCGCGTCGATCGCGGCAAAGATCGCATTGAAGGTCTCTTCCCCGTCGATCAGCAGGCGCACGTCATTACCGGCGACCGCTGGCATGCGCACCAGCCGTTCAAACCGGAACAGCCGCGAGTCAGGGTTCGCTGAATCGGGCGAGACAGGTTCGGCCGAGAGGCGTTCGCTGATCAATCGGCGCGAGCGCCGGCGGGATTCGGTATAGGAATGCAGCTTGTGGTGGCCAAAGACCATATAGGCAGGCACGCCGAACCACGGGGCGGCCAACAGGAAGATCACCCATGCCACCGCGCCCTGAGGTGTCCGGGCCGAGCTGATCGCGCGCCAGACACAGAGGCCGACGATGATGACGGCGAGGACACCGAGAAAGGCGGACCAGATGACTGTCAGCGACAAAGTGCGGATCCATTCTTGCGCATGTCCTTTGCCTAGCGCGAAAAAAGCGGATCCGCCACCGGAAAGCGCGGGGGCGGTGCCGGGTCTGTCAGGCCACGACCGAGAGATCCGGTGCCGTCCGCATCGGCAAGGTGAGCCTTGCGTGCATAGCCGGACGATCCTGCGTCAGGAAGATGATGGCGGGGTTGGCCACATTCTCGCGCGTGATCGTGTCCGCCAGCCTATCGGCGCGGCAGGTCACGATCTGCTGGTTGGCGCGCTGCGCGTTGCTGACGATCCGGACCGCGACCGCATCGGCCAGACCGGCCTCTTCCAGTGTCGACTGGATTTCGGGCGCGGCCTGCACGCCCATATAGACGGCGACGGTGCTTCCCTGCCGGATATGGGAAAGCCAGTCGGCGCCTTCATCCCCCTCGCGCCGCCGCGCGGTGGTGAGGACGAGCGAATCCGTGCGTCCGCGTTCAGTGAGGAACCGACCCAGCGCCGCAGCGGCAGCACTGGCCGAGGTGACGCCGGGGACGATTTCATAGTCGATGCCGGCCACGCGCAGGGCGTCGGCCTCTTCAGCCCCGCGGGCAAACACACCGGGATCGCCGCATTTCAGGCGCACGACGCGCTTTCCCTGACGGGCGGCGGAGACCAGCACACTGTTGATACGGTCCTGCGGCCATGAATGGCAGCCCGGTGCCTTGCCTACATAAACACGTTCGGCATCGCGGCGGGCGAGTTCGAGTATTTCCGGGTCGATCAGACGGTCGTAGAAAATGATATCGGCCTCTTGCAGGCGTTTGACGCCGCGCAGGGTGATGAGGTCGCTCGTTCCCGGGCCTGCCCCGACCAGTGCCACCGGGGCTTTGCATTCGGTCGGGATCTCACCGGTTTCGATGGCGTGTTTGATCTTGACGGCGGCATGGGCTTCCTGTCCCCGGGCGTGGGTGCGGCGGACCTCGCCCCCGAAGACCCATGCCCAGAGATCGCGGCGCGCGCGAGGCGAGAGGCGCGTTGCCGCGAGGTCGCGGAGCCGGCCTGCAAGCGCCGCAAGATCTCCCAGACGGGGTTCGAGCATCTCCTCCAGCCGGGTCTTGATCTGGCGGGCCAGAACCGGTGCGGTACCTTCGGTGCCGATGGCAACAACCACCGGGTCGCGGTCGACGATGGAGGGGGTGATCGCCTCGCAGAGGTCCGGGCGGTCGACCACGTTGACCAGCACACCGGCCGCGCGGGCCAAAGCGTGCAGCGCGGCATCGGTTCCAGCGCATTCGGTGCAGATAAAGGCAAGCGCGGCGCCTCTGAAGCTGTGTTCGGTGATGGGGCTGGCATCCCATTCGACGCGGCCCGCGCGATGCAGGGCGCCGAGTTCTGGATCGAGCGCCGGAGCCAGAAGGCGAATGGTCGCCTCGGTCTTGAGAATCAGGCGGCATTTCTGCGCGGCCTGCTCACCGCCACCGGCAATCACGACCGTCCGGCCGTTCATGCGCAGGAACATCGGGAATGTCTTCATGTCGGCTTCCTTTCCGATGGGGCTATTCGGCCGCGAGCGGGGTTTTCGACGCGAGGATCAGCGCCGCGAGTTCGGGTTTGCAGGAGCCGCAATTGGTCCCTGCGCAGGTAATCTTGCCGAGGGTTTCGACGTCATGCGCCCCGGCGACGATGGCGTCGCGAAGCGTGTTGATGCCGACCGACATGCACGAACAGATAATCGCGCCGGGGTCAGGCATATCCGCCGAGGGACGCCCGGTAAGCGCCTGAAGCGGCGGCGTTTTCGTGCCGATCAGCTCAATGGCATGGGAGCGTGCCAGCGCCACCGGTTCGTCGCTCACAAAGAGCAGTGCCCGCAGGACGCCGGTTTCGCTGATCGCCACGCGGGTCTGGCCCGTGGCCGTATCGCGAAACTGACTGGCGGTCCCGCCGGTGATCCCGGTCACGGCGCGCAGCACGGATTCCGCGTCGTCCGAAATATCCGTGGTCCCTGCGAGTTCGGCGCGGAAGCCGGTGCGGGTCGGCGACGAAGCAAAATAGGCGAAACCGGGGATCAGGTCGGTATCGGCGGCGACAAAGGCGTACCATCTGGCGTCGAACCGCGCGACATCCACTCGCGCGCCCTTGAGTGCGGGCTGGCCCGAGACCGGATCGCAGACCGCGCCGACCGAGCTGTTGACCCATGCCGCCGAGCTGCGCTGCCGGGTCCAGTGCATCGGGGCAAAAATCTCGTTCCGGCGCACCTTGGGGGTGACAAGCGCGCGAAACAGGCCGCAGCCGCCGTTGGTGGCGCTGATCCGGATGATCTCGGCGGGTTTTACGCCGATCTGTGCCGCCTCTTTTGGGTGGATTTCGACAAAGGGTTCCGCCAGATGCGCGGCGAGTCGCGGCGATTTCCCGGTGCGGGTCATGGTGTGCCATTGATCGCGGATGCGCCCGGTGTTGAGGCGAAAACCGTCGCGGCTGTCAGGTTCGGGCGGAGTGATCGCCAGCATGCGGGCCTTACCGTCCGCGTGGTAGAATCCGCCTTTTGCAAAGAAACGCTCGGCCCCCTGCCCGTTTGCCGGGACCGGCCATTGCACGGGGGATAGCGTTTCGTAGCCTGCCTCGCCCAGCCCGGCGAGGCCGGTAAGGTCAAGGTCACGCCCAAAATGCGGGCCCAGCGCGGAAAGCCGGACGTATTCGTCAAAGATTTCGGCGGGGGACCGGTAGGCGAAAGCATCGGCCCAGCCCATGCGGGCAGCCACATCGCAAATGATCTGCCAGTCGGGGCGCGCCTGTCCCGGCACAGGCAGAAAGGCCCGCTGGCGCGAGATGCGGCGTTCGGAATTGGTAACCGTGCCGTCCTTTTCTCCCCAGCCAGCGGCAGGCAGCAGCACATCGGCCAGATCGCCGGTGTCGGTGCGTGCCATGATGTCGGTCACGACGGTAAAGGGCACGCGGGCGATGGCCCGCGCCACCCGGTCAGCATCAGGCAGGCTGACGGCCGGGTTGGTCGACATGATCCAGAGCGCCTTGATCTGCCCGCTTTCGCAGGCCTCAAACAGGTCGACCGCCTTGAGACCAGGTGTCGCGCAGATGGTCGGGCTGTTCCATGCCTGTTGCACGGCGGCGCGGTGATCCGGGTTTTCGATGTCGAGATGATTGGCGAGCATATTCGCCAGCCCGCCAACCTCGCGCCCGCCCATCGCGTTGGGCTGCCCGGTGACCGAGAACGGCCCCATGCCGGGACGGCCGATGCGGCCCGTCGCAAGGTGGCAGTTGATGATCGCGTTGACCTTGTCGGTGCCGCAGCCGGACTGGTTCACCCCTTGCGAAAAGATCGTGACGGTCTTTTCCGTACTAGCCCAGAGAGTATAGAATTCCGCGAGTTCGTCGGCGCCAAGGCCGGTGGCGGTGGTATCCGTGGCCCGGGCGGCGGCGAGGGCCGCATCGAAACCGGTCACATGGTCGGCGAGATAGGTGTGGTCTAGGTGGCCGGTCTTGGCGAGGTGGGCGAGCAACCCATTGAACAGGGCGGCGTCACCGTCAGGCGCGATTTGCAGGTGCAAGTCAGCGAGATCCGAGCTGGCCGTGCGGCGCGGATCGATATTGACGACGCGCATGTTGGGACGTGCTGCCTTGGCCGCCGAGATACGCTGGTGCAGGACCGGGTGGCACCAGGCGAGGTTGGAGCCGACCAGTACGATCAGATCGGCCTGTTCGAGATCTTCATAGGTGCCGGGGACGGTGTCCGTGCCAAAGGCGCGTTTGTGTCCGGCGACCGAAGAGGCCATGCAAAGTCTTGAATTCGTGTCGATATTCGCCGAGCCGATATAACCTTTCATCAGTTTGTTGGCGACGTAGTAATCCTCGGTCAGTAACTGGCCTGAGACATAGAAGGCAATCGAGTCCGGCCCGTAGGCGCGGATCGCGGCGCTGAACTGGTCTGCAACGAGGTCAAGCGCCGTATCCCAGCTTGTCTCCGTACCGGCGATGCGGGGGGCGAGAAGACGTCCTTTTAGATCAATCGTCTCGCCCAGCGCCGCGCCTTTGGAGCAGAGCCGGCCGAGATTGGCCGGATGTTCAGGGTCGCCCTTGATCGTGCCGTCGGGCGCGGCCAGCACCCCGCAGCCGACACCGCAATAGGGGCATGTGGTGCGCGTGCTCATGCCGCCGAACGGGCGCGCAAAAAGGCACCGTCCAGCAAAATGCGGCCGTTTTCGACGCGCGCGGGATAGGTGGTCACCTGCCCTTCGTCCGGGGCCTTGACCCGCCCGGTTTCAAGCGAGATGACCCAGTTGTGCAACGGACAGGTGACGGCGGCGCCGTGCACGATGCCCTCGGCCAGCGGGCCCTTCTTGTGCGGGCAGGTGTTGTCGAGCGCAAAGACCGAGTCATCGGCTGTGCGGAACACCGCAACGCAGCCCGCGCGGGTCTTGACCACCCTTGCACCGCGCCGGGGCACGTCGTTGAGCGGAGCAATATCGATCCAGTCGCTCATTCTGCGGCCTCCAGCGTAAGATTGGCAAGCGGTTGATAAGTTTCCGCTTTTGTCTGGGCATGTTCGGCCCACGGGTCGATCTGGTAGACGCTTTGCGAGACCCCGAAGCGTTCAACCAAAGCGGCACGTTCGGAAAGATCATCGACGATGCGTTCCTTGATCCAGTCGAGCCCGACCTTGGCGATGAACTTGTAGGGCCGGTCGAGATACTTGGCGTTCTCGCGGTAGAGCTGAACAAAGGCGATGGTGAGCGCCATCACCTCTTCCTCGGTTGCGACCTGCGCCAGCGGCTGGATTTCCTTGAGGTCCATGCCTGCCGCGCCGCCGACGCCGATCTGGTAGCCGCTGTCGACACAGACGATGCCGACATCCTTGCAGGTCGCCTCGGCGCAGTTCCGGGGGCAGCCCGAAACGCCCATCTTGACCTTGTGCGGTGTCCATGACCCCCAAAGCGCCTTTTCCAGCTTGATGCCAAGCCCGGTGCTGTCCTGCGTGCCAAATCGGCAGTGATCGGTGCCGACACAGGTTTTCACCGTGCGCAACCCCTTGGAATAGGCGTGGCCGGAGACCATGCCCGCCGCGTTCAGATCGGCCCACATGGCGGGCAGGTCCTCTCCCCTGACACCCAGAAGATCGATGCGCTGACCGCCGGTGACCTTGACGGTCGGCACGTTGTACTTGTCCGCCGCATCGGCGATGGCACGCAACTCGCGGGCGTTGGTGATGCCGCCCCACATGCGCGGCACAACCGAAAACGTGCCGTCCTTCTGGATGTTGGCGTGTTTGCGTTCATTGATGAACCGGCTTTGCGGATCGTCCTTGTATTCAATCGGCCAGTCCGCGAGCAGGTAATAGTTCAGCGCCGGGCGGCAGACATGGCAACCATCCACGGTTTTCCACGCGCATTCCTGCCAGACCGCGGCCATGGACTTCAGCGCTTGGCTCTTGATCATGCGGCGTACGTCCTCGTGGGTGAGATCGGTGCAGCCACAGATCGGCTGGGCCGTGGGCAGGACGAAATCGTCGCCCAGCGTCACGGCCAGCACCTGTTCGACGAGACCGGTGCAGGTGCCGCAAGAGTTGCTTGCCTTGGTGACCGCCCGGACCGCGCCAAGATCGGTCGCGCCGCCCTCGATCGCTTCGACGATCTTGCCCTTGCAGATGCCGTTGCAGCCGCAGATTTCCGCCTCAGGCGGTAAGGCTGCAACGGCCGCCAAAGGGTCCAGCGGGGCACCTCCCTGATAGGCGGGGCCAAAGATCACCGTTTCGCGCATCTCGGCGATATCCGTCTTGTCCCGGATCAGGCCGAAGAACCAGTTGCTGTCGGCCGTGTCGCCATACATGACCGCGCCGACGATGCGGTTTTCCTCGACTACGAGGCGGCGATAGACGCCCCGGCCGGGATCGCGGAACACGATGTCTTCGCGCCCCTCGCCTTCGGCGAAATCGCCCGCCGAGAAGAGATCGCAGCCGGTCACCTTGAGCTTGGTCGAAAGCTCTTTCTGCTCAAAGGCGGCGGCTTCGTTCAGCAGGGTGGCAGCGGCCACCTTGGCCTGATCGTAAAGCGGCGCGACGAGGCCGAAGATCGCGCCGTTGTGCTCAACGCATTCGCCAACGGCGAGGATATCTTTATCCGAGGTCACCATCTGGTCATCCACGTGTATGCCGCGGCCGACGGCCAGTCCGCTATCGGCGGCGAGCTTGGTGTTGGGACGGATGCCGACGGCCATGACCAGCAGGTCGCAGGGCAGTTCGGTGCCATCGTCGAGCAAGAGCGCGCGGACATGGCCGTTTTCGCCAAGGATCTCCTTGGAGTTTGCGCTACAGCGCACAGTGATGCCCTTGTCTACCAGCGCTTTGCGCAGCAGATAGCCCGCCGCCTCGTCAAGCTGGCGTTCCATGAGGTGACCCATGATATGAACCACGGTCACATCGGCACCCCGCGCGGCCATGCCGGCGGCAGCCTCGAGCCCAAGCAGCCCGCCGCCGATCACGACGACCTTGTTGCCGGAGGTCATGGACATCATGCGCTGGGTATCTTCGAGATCGCGATACGCGATCACGCCTTGCAGATCATGGCCCGGCAGCGGGATGATAAAGGGGTTGGAGCCGGTGCCAAAGACCAGCTTGTCATACGGCAGCACGTCGCCATTGGCGGCAGTGACGGTTTTCGCTGCGCGGTCGATATGATCGACACGCTCTCCGAGACGGCAGGTCACTCCATGCGCGGCATACCATGCGTCGTCATGGGTGACGATTTCCTCATAAGTCTTTTCACCGGAAAGCACCGGGCTGAGCATGATGCGGTTGTAGTTGCCGCGCGGCTCGGCGTTGAAAAGGGTGATGTCATAGGCATCGGGGTTGGTTTCGACCAAATGTTCGATCATCCGGCCCGAGGCCATCCCGGCGCCAATCACGATGAGTTTCTGTCTCATGCCGCACCTCCCAGCCCCAGAGAGCGACGGATGCGGATCGTATCAGCTACTAGGGCAGTTCCGCGACCATCAGATCCGAGATGTTCTGATAGGCCTTGGCCCAGGCATCGTGTTCCTTGCGCGTCATTTTCCCGGCGGATTGCTCCTCGAGCGCGTAGAGAAGTGCCGCGCCAACCACAGGCAGATGCACGGAAACCGCACCGTAGCCGACGTGCCGTCGCGCCATGCTGGCCACGGCCAGTTCCAGTTTGTCCGGCTGGTTCAGGTGCTTGACGATAAACGCCAGCGTATCCGCCAGTTTTTCCCGCTGCGCGCGCATATCCTCGGGAAAGAGATCCCGCACTTCGGGCGCCAGGTCGAAAAGCTTGTCGTAAAAGGATTTGGCGACGCTGTGCTTGACCGGGTAGACGCGCGCAAAATTCGCTTGCAAAGCCTTGATCTCGTCGGGGGTCATGTGCGCGCTCCAGCCGTGACGGCGCGAGCAAACACCCAAATTGTTGAGAAAGCGTTAGGGTCATCAACTTACTCCGCTGCAATCGAAGCCGGTTTCGGCTTTGGCTTGGCGCCATGTTCATATTCCTCAAGGAAATCGAGCACTTCCTTGCGGTAACGGTAGTAATCCGGGTGCGCGAGCAGGGCACTGCGGGTCCGGGGGCGCGGCAGATCGACATCGACGATCCGTCCGATGGTGGCCTGCGGGCCGTTGGTCATCATCACCACGCGGTCGGCCAGCAGGATCGCTTCGTCCACGTCATGGGTCACGCAGATCGCGGTGACCTTGGTGCGGGACCAGACCTCCATCAGCACCTCCTGCAGCTCCCAGCGGGTGAGGCTGTCGAGCATGCCGAAGGGTTCATCGAGTAGGAGCAGTTTCGGCGAGAGCGCAAAGGCCCGCGCGATGCCGACGCGCTGTTTCATACCATTCGACATCGAGGCCGCATTGGCGTCCATCGCATCACCCAGCCCCACCCGTTCGAGGTAGTATTCAACCACGTCCTGACGTTCAGCCTGGCTCGCCTTTGGATAGACCTTGTCCACGCCGATGGCGACGTTCTCCTTGGCGGTGAGCCATGGAAAAAGGTTCGGCGACTGGAAGACCACGGCGCGTTCGGGATCGGCGCCTTCGACATGTCGGCCATCAAGCTTGATCGCGCCTTTCGAGATCGCGTTCAGACCGGCGGCCATGGTCAGCACGGTGGACTTGCCGCAGCCGGAATGGCCGATCAGCGAGATGAATTCGCCGCGATTGACCTTGAGATCGAAATTCTCGACCACGGTGAGCGGTCCCTTGGGGGTCGGGTAGACCTTGTGAAGCTGCGAGAAGTCGACGAAGCGGTCTTCGATCAGACCTTCCTGCGCCTCTGCTACCGCCGCCGGAATTCCGTGTATCGGGGTGACATTCGGCAGTTGCCGCGTACCTTCGACCTTGGCCTCGATGCCCACGTCCATCAGGTATTTCGTGACCCGGGCGCGCAGCGCCTTGAAGGTGGCGTCGTCATTCATGTCATGACGGTCACGGGGGCGCGGGATTTTCACCTCGACCGGCTCGGCAAGCGTGCCATCGGGATTGAGCGGCACGATACGGTCGGCAAGCAAGATCGCCTCGTCCACGTCATTGGTGATCAGGATGCAGGTCTTCTTGTCCTGTTCCCAGATGTGCAGGATCTCGTCCGCGAGATTGGCGCGGGTCAGCGCATCAAGCGCCGAAAGCGGTTCGTCGAGCAGCAGAACCTCTGGGTTCATGGCCAGCGCCCGGGCCACCGCGACACGCTGGCGCATACCACCCGACAGTTCGGACGGGCGGCGGTGCATCGCGTGGCTGAGTCCGACCATCTGCACGTAATGGGCCACCTTGTCGGCGCGTTCTTTTTTCGAAAGCTTGGGAAACACCGCGTTGACCGCCAGAGCGACGTTGCCCGCCACCGTCAGCCAAGGCATCAGCGAGTAGCTTTGAAAGACTAGCCCGCGTTCCGGCCCCGGTTCGGCAATCGGCTTGCCCTTGAAGGTGACAGTTCCGCTATCGGGTTTTTGCAGGCCTGCGATCATGTTCATCAGGGTGGACTTTCCGGTGCCGGAAAACCCTAGGATTGCAAGGAATTCGCCCTCACGGACATCGAGGTTGATGTCGCGCAGAACTTCGACACGATTGGTGCCTTCGCCGAAGCCCTTGGAGACATTGTTGAAGCTGAGGATGCTCATACCGCTCACCGTTGCGCCGAATAAGTAAAGGCGGACTGGATCGCGTACATGACCCGGTCGAGCAGGAAGCCGATGATGCCGATGGTTAAGACGGCGACCATGATCTTAGCGAGCGACTGCGACGACCCGTTCTGGAATTCATCCCAGACGAATTTGCCAAGGCCGGGGTTCTGGGCGAGCATCTCGGCCGCGATGAGGACCATCCAGCCCACACCGAGCGACAGGCGCAGCCCGGTAAAGATAAGCGGCAGGGCCGAGGGCAGAACCAGCTTGGTGATCTTGGTCCAGGTGTTCATCTTGAGCACCTTGGAGACGTTGACCAGATCCTTGTCGATCGAGGCCACGCCCAGCGCGGTGTTGATCAGCGTCGGCCAGAGCGAGCAGAGCGTCACGGTGATGGCCGAGACCAGAAAGGATTTCGTGAACCAGCCGTCATTGGTGACATAGACCGCCGAGACGACCATCGTCACGATGGGCAGCCATGCCAGCGGCGAGACCGGCTTGAAAATCTGGATCAGCGGGTTGATGGCCGCGTTGGCGGTCGCGCTGAGACCAGCGAGGATGCCAAGCGGGATGGCGATGAGAGCGGCGATCAGGAAGCCGAAGAACACGGTTTTGATCGAGGTCCAGATCTGCTGATAATAGGTCGGGTTGCCGGTGTAGGTGCGGAACTTGACGCGATCTTCCTTGCCCGCCTCGATCAGGTTGGCGTTGCGTTCGTCCTGACGGGTGTAGAAAGCGGCCTCTTTCTTACGCTCCCGGATCGCGTCCTCGTTCAGGTTCACTGCCTGCTCCCAGACTTGGGCTGGGCCGGGAATGGCACCAAGCGAGGTTTGGACAGTGGGCGCGAGGGCCGACCATGCAGCGAGGAAAAGCACGATGGCCAGAAGCGGTACACCAAGCAGGCGCCAGACTTCGGCGGCCTGGGCCCGCGGGTTGTCACCGGCGGCGGCCTTGAGGATCGGCGTCATCCAGGAAAGACCAAGCACCTGGAACCAGGTATCGGCCTTGTTGATGCGGGTGAAGGTGCGGGCCCGGCGGGCCTCGCGTGCTTCGTCATGCAATGGTTGCGGGTCAATGGCGGTCATGGATCCAAGTCCTTGTGGGTCGGAGACAAGCGGGATTGGCGGGCTGGCGGTGGCCCCTGCATGATGCGCGCAGGGGCCGTGTCGGGCTTAGCCTTCGACCTGGTTGCCGACGACTTTCTGGTCGCCCTTCAGGCCGATCGGCAGGCTATCGAGATAGGCGTTGGGCTGACGACCGTCATAGGGGATACCATCGATCACGTCCTCGGCCGGGGTCGGTGCCTTGAAGCCATCGCTGTCCCAAGGGAAGTCGGCCTCGTCCGCGAGCCCTTCGTCTACCAGCATCCGAGCCGCTTCGAGATAGATCGCGGGCTTGTAGACGCTGGCGGCGGTGTCGAAATACCACTGGTCGGATTTCGCTTCGGAGATCTGGCCCCAGCGGCGCATCTGGGTGAGGTACCAGATCGCGTCCGAATAGAAGGGATAGGTCGCGTTGTAGCGGAAGAACACGTTGAAATCGGGGACTTCGCGCTTGTCGCCCTTTTCGTATTCAAAGGTGCCGGTCATCGAGTTCGCGATCACCTCTTCATCCGCGCCGACATATTCCGAGCGTGACAGGATCTCGACCGCTTCCTCGCGGTTGGCGTTGTCGTTTTCATCCAGCCAGATCGCGGCGCGGATCAGCGCCTTGGTCACGGCAAGTGCGGTCTGCGGGTTTTCCTCGACAAAGTCGGCGGACATGCCGAAGACCTTTTCGGGGTTGTTCTTCCAGAGTTCGTAATCGGTGATGACCGGCACGCCGATGCCCTTAAATATGGCCTGCTGGTTCCACGGCTCGCCCACGCAGTAGCCATAGATCGTGCCGGCCTCCATCGTGGCGGGCATCTGCGGCGGCGGCGTCACCGACAGCATCACGTCGGCGCCGATCTGGCCGGTAATGTTGTCATCCGAATAATAGCCGGGCTCCAGACCGCCCGCTGCCAGCCAGTAGCGGAGTTCGTAATTGTGGGTCGAAACCGGGAAAACCATGCCCATGTTGAAGGGCTTGCCCTGATCCTTGTAGCTTTCGACCACCGGCTTGAGCGCGGCGGCGGAGATCGGGTGCTGCGGGCGGCCATCTTCCATGGTCGGGACGTTCGGCTTCATCTGGTCCCAGATTTCGTTGGAAACGGTGATGCCGTTGCCATTCAGATCCATGGAAAACGGCGTTACGATATGCGCCTCGGTGCCATAACCGATGGTGGCGGCGAGCGGCTGACCGGCGAGCATATGCGCCCCGTCGAGCGTGCCGTCGATCACCCCGTCGAGAAGTACTTTCCAGTTGGCCTGAGCGACCAGCGTTACGAACAGCCCCTCGTCCTCGAAGTAGCCGTTTTCATAGGCCACGGCGAGCGGCGCCATGTCGGTCAATTTGATAAAGCCAAATGTGAGTTCGTCCTTTTCGACGTCCAGCATCTCGGCCGAGGCACTGCCCGCGATCACGAAGCTCGCTGCGACGGCCATTCCAAAAACGTTTTTCATGCGGATCATCCCATTGATAGAAAACAAAAAAAGCCGGACGATTTGATCACGCGCAGATGCGGTGAAATTCAAATCGAGCGGCTTTGCTCTTATTTTGGTGAGACCCCCATCATCGGGGGAAGGTCAGAAGCAGCGGTGCTTCGTTGAACTTAATTTGAAGAGTCCGGTTCAAAACGCAACAGGTTTTTGAGAAATCCGCAAAAAGGGTGCTGCGGCGCAGCTTTCTGCACGTTTTCTAGACAAAAAGTTGTTTAAAAGTCGAAAATCTGTCCATCGAAAAACGCATCTGCCGCCAGAATCATATGGCCGTGGCGCGAGGCGACGGCGGTGCGATTCCGCATTGCACCTTCTACTTTGGCCGACGCGCCGGGCAGGTCGACCCCTGCCCCGCCGAGGTGCTGGCGATAGAGATCGGGGCGGAAAACCGACTGGCCCTCGGCGATGGTTTGCTTCGGAACAAGCCCATGAATGCGGGCGATTTGGGCGGAGATCCACGCCGCCTGGCTGCGCCAGGGAAAGGTCGCGGCACCGCGCTGGAACTTGAGAAAACCGGGCACCGGTTGCGCGGGCGCGCCTGGTCGGGTCACGATATTGCCGGAGAGGGCGCGGTCGATGGCCTCGTGCGGCAGGTCGAGATGCTCGCTGCGCGACAGGATTTCGCAAGCCAGCGGCTGGTTGTCCGGCGTGTCGAGCCAGTCGGCAGCGCGATAGATCGCCCGCATCAGCCGCCCGGTCACCTCGGGGTTTTCCTCGACCCAATCGTGGCGCAGGCCCAGCACTTTTTCCGGCGAAACAGCCCAGATCGCACGGCCCGGCAGGATCAACTCTCCGGCACCGCGGTCGACGGCGACCGAGCCCCAGGGTTCGCCGACCACGAACATGTCGAGTTCCCCCTGCCCGACCTTGTCGGCCATCAGCGGTGGCGGGGTGGTGATGATCTCAAACTCGGGCACGCCGGTGTCGATGCCCGCGAACCAGTATTCGAACAGCAGCCGGTGCATCGAAAAGGGAAACGGCACGCCGACCCTAAGCGGTCCCGTAGCGGCGGACATCAAATGCGCGGCGGTGCCGAGCGGGTCCTGAAAGGCACCAGACCAGCCATTGGCCCGCATCCGCGCCGAAAGATCGGATGACACGCCGAAAACATCGCCATTGACCGACAACACCATCGGCGCATCGATCCGGCATTTCACGCCGCTGAGGCCCAGCGTCATGGCTATCGGCATGGGCGAGAGCATGTGCGCCGCATCCAGATGCCCAAGCGCCAGCAGATCGCGCAGCGCCGCCCATGAGGGCTGGCGCAGCAGGTTCAATTCAAGCCCTTCGTCCGAGGCGAATTTCAGCTCGCGCGCGATGATCAGCGGCGCTGAATCCACCAGTGGCACGTAGCCGCAATTCAGATGACGCTTGCTCATTCCAGCATGTCCGCCGCAGTGACCAGCGCCTCGGCCACGTCGATCAGCTTGCGGCCCTTGTCCATCGCCGTCTTGCGCAAGAGGTTGTAGGCGTCTTCCTCGTTCAGACCGCGCGCGCGCATCAGCACACCCTTGGCCCGGTCGATGGTCTTGCGGTCTGCCAGCGCCTGTTTCGCCGCGTCAAGTTCCGTGCGCATCTGGCTCATGACCTGAAAACGCGCGATGGCGGTCTTGAGCACCGGCTTGATCCGGTCGGCCTGCATGTTGCCCACCACATAGGCGCTGAGCCCGGCGGCCATCGCGGCCTTGGTCATGTCATCGTCGGATTGATCCACGAACATAGCCACCGGCCGCCGCTTTGCATCCGACGCGGCGCTGACCTGTTCCAGCAAGTCACGGCTGGGATTGGCAAGGTCGATGAGAACCAGATCGGGATCGGTTTCCGACAGGCCCTGGCTGAGCCCGCCGGTATTGGCCAGCACGGTGACATTGGCCCAGCCGCCTTCCCGCAATGCCTGCGAGATTTCCTCTGCGCGGGACGCATCCGGTTCTACGACCAGAATCTTGAGGTTCATGTTCATGGTATCGTTTTAGATGCCGCAGCGCGGCAAGAATAGCTGGCTCACACAGGGAATGCGCGGCCCGGGGCAGAAACCGGAACTGCATCGCAGCGCAAGCCGAATTTTTGAGCGAAACAGCAGCAGTTCATCAAAGCCAGCGCGGATCAGCCCCCCATGCGGCGCAGGATCTGCATGGACAGGGTTTGCAGGGCCCGACCGGTGGCATCGGCGATGGCGCCTGCCCCAGTGCCGCTGATCGGCTGGACGATGTCGAACCGGCTGATGCGCTCACGCACGACGAGATCGGGCGAGCCAATAGCGAATTGTCCGGTGAGCCGGAAAGTCCCGTCGATCTGGGCCACCATCTGTTCGACGCGGACCTCGACGCGGGCATGGGGCGGTTCGGTGAGCGGCCATGGTTCAGTCATCGCCGCCGCGTTCGACCCTGTATCGAGATTGCGCGCGAGCATCAGGGTAAAGCCGCGTACCGGGTTATCGGCCCAGATCGCGTTGGCGACGGGGCGCAGCGCGCCATCCTCGGATTGCACCATGATCTCGGCCGAAGACACGTAATCCGGCAACGTCACATCGCGCACCTCGATCGTCGAAAGCGGCACCCGCACCTGCTGCGTCGGGGCCGGTGTGTCGATCAGGTAGCGCCCCGATGTCGCGCCGCAGCCTGCTAGGACGGCGATGGCGGCTAGGGAGACGAGGCTTTTTCTGAAACGGGTCATCAGGTCACTTTCCGAACAAAAGGGAATTGGGGCTGCGCTCAATTTCGCGGGCGAGCGAATTGACGGTGCGCGCGGCGGCGCTGATTTCGCGCAGCATGGTCAGGGTTTCGCGGTTGAAATCCGACCGATCGCCATAGGCGGCGATCAGGCGTTCCGAGCGTGCCAGAAGCGCATCGAGCCGCTGGGTGAGTGCCGGCAGATCGGCAGTGGCTGTTTCCAGCGACTCTGCCGCCCCTTGTGCGGAGGCGAGCGCCGAATTGGCGTTTTCGACCGCACCGCCTTCGCGCAGGTCGGCAAGGATTGTGCGCACCTCATCAAGCGCGGCGCTGACCGAGCTGGGCAGATTGCGCGCCTGTTCCGTGTCGATCAGGCGGTCGGCACTGTCGAGAAAATCGGTGGCGGCATTCATGACCTCGTCGGCAGGAAGCCCCTGCACCTTGGCACTGAGCGCGCGCAGATCCTCGATCAGCAGTGGCAGGCTGTCCGAGGTGGCGGTGACGCTGGCCAGCGTGGCATCCGCGTTTTCCAGCGTCTGTACAAGCTGGGCAATCGCCCCCTGTCGGTTGATTTCTGCAACGGTGCTGCGCAGTTCTTCGATGGTGCCGCGCAGCTCGCCCGGGATCGCCTGCGTATCCTCGCCACCTATGAAATTACGCGCATCGCCCAAGAGCGCCGTGATCTGTTCCGGCACCGCGCGGGTGGCCTCATCGCTTGCGACCGCCTGAATACTGGCAAGGGTGTTGGTGGCCTGCGCAATCAGCTCTTCGATCTTGAGGCTGTTGACCCGCTTCATCACCCCTTCGAGGGTGGCGTTGATATCCTGGAAATCCGTCGGGACACTGGGGATTTTCGGAAAAGGCTCAGCGTCAAGATCCAGCGCCGCTTCCCCCACATCCTCGATTTCAACAAGTTCGACGATCAGCGATGAGGAAAGCAGGTTGGCCCGTTGCAAGCGGGCACGAACCCCGTTCGCGACGGCGGAACCGATAAAGTCATAAACGTCGTCGGCCGTAGCTTCGGCATCAAGCCCCATTAGCTGCGGATCGATCCGAAGCGTCACCATCTGCTGCACCTGAAGATCACGCCCGGTGTCGTTCATAAAGGCGGCGATGGTTTCGATTTCACCGATCTTGAGACCTTCGTAGAGCACCGATGCACCGGGGGCGAGGCCCGAGACCCCGTCCTCAAATACGGTCGACATGCGCACCGTGTTGGTCGAAACGCGGGCAAAAGCGTTTTCACGGGCCGTTGCCTCATCGGGGTAGAGTTCGTAATCCTGCCCGGGTTCAATCGCCTCGCCGCCCGAAAAGAAGGTGTTGAAGGCAATACCCCCGCTGATCAGTGCCGCAAAGCTGCCCACGTCGAGTTTCAGCCCATCGGCGCCGAAAGAGACCTGAAAACCGGAGGTGTCCCAGAAGCGGGTCGCGGTGGTCAGGTATCTGTCATGGGGCGACTCGATAAAGGCATCCACCGTCACCACCGAACCGTTCTCGCTAAGCTGCGGGCTTTCGGTGCGCCCGACCTGCACACCGCGATAGAAGACGGGCGATCCTGCGGACATGATGTTTCCATCCGCCGTGCGCAGGGTCACGCGGGTGCCTTTTTCGTTATTGTCGATCAAGGGGCGACTTTCGAGACCGGTGAACCGGGTCTGCTTTTCGCCGGGTGTACCGTCCCAGTTGCCCTCGATGTAAACGCCCGACAACACGGTCGACAGACCGCTGACCCCTTCGGCGGTGACTTCGGGGCGGACCACCCAGAATTGAGATTCGGCATCCATGAACGGAGCGACGGCCTTTTCGACCCGGGCCGAAACGATCACCTTCGACAGGTCGGAAGAGAAGTTGACCGCATCGACCGTGCCGATAACCACGTCGCGGTAACGCAGGGTGGTTTCACCCGCCGCGACGCCGGAGGCGTTTTCGAATTCGATATGAATCAGCTCGCCCTGATCGCTGTAGCTGCGCCAAGCGATGAAGAGCGTGACGGCAAGCGCTAGCAGAGGAAATAGCCAGACCATGGAAATATTCCGCCAAGGCGGCGGCTTGCCGTGGTTGACCTTCATCGTTGCGGGGCTTGGGGTATCGGTCATTCAGTTGCGGCCTCTTCCGCGTCCCATATCATTCTGGGGTCAAAGCTTTGGGCAGATAGCATGGTAAAGACAACCGACAAAGCGAAGGAGATCGCCGCGATGCCCGGATGGATGTTGGCGACAAAGTTGAACTGCACCAGCGAAGACAGGATAGCCACCACAAAGACGTCGATCATCGACCATCGGCCGATGAATTCGACCACTTCGTAAAGAACCTGGCGGCCATGGTCGGACATGGTCGCACGGTGGCGCACACTGTAGGCGAGATAGGCGATGGCGATAAACTTGCCGACCGGGATCATGATCGAGGCGAAGAACACAACCCCCGCAACGAAATAGGAATGATGGTCGATCAGTTCGATCACGCCGCCGAGGATCGTGTTCTTGTACTCCGTACCCAGCGTATTGGTGATGAGCATCGGGTAGAGGTTCGCCGGGAAATAGATGATCAACCCGGCAATCCACCACGCCCAGACCCGTTGCAGGCTGGTCGTGTCGCGGCTTGAAAGATGCGCACCGCAACGTTCGCAGCGCTCGACGCCCTGCAAATGCACACGACCGCAGCCGGTGCAGGCGACAAGCCCGGCCTGTCGGGCGGTCAGGAGCGGCGTTGGGTTTCCAGCGTTTTCCAAATCGTCAACTTGCACATGAATGTATCTTTGATGGTGGTCACCAGCACCAGCGCCACCAGCGCCCAGAAGGCAGGGCCAACCGAGACTGTCGCCATCCCGGCGATCTTGACCAGCGCTACGGCGACACCGACGATAAAGATCTCGGCCATGGACCATGGCCGCAGGGTCTGGGCGAGCCGAAAGGCGCGTGCCGCGTGGGGACGCGCCGGACGGTCGAATATCAACGGGCCAATGGCATAGATGATCGCCATGAGCCGCACCGCAGGTAGCACCACGACAAAAGCGGCGACCGCGAAGGTCAGCGGCAGCAGCATGCCGTCGGAAAAGGCCATGATCGCATCAAGCACCGAGCTGTGCTGTTCAAGCCCAGAGGCGCTCAGGTCGAGAAAGGGAAAGAAGACCACGGCGATCATAAGGATAAGCGCGGTCACCGCCAGTACCACGATCCGCGTCATCGCCCCGCCCTTCGGAGCCATAAGGATCTCGTTGCAGCGCATACACCTTGCGCGCGCACCTTCAGGCACGTCCTGCATGTGATGCAGCGTGTCACAGTTCGGGCAGGCAACAAGTTCGGACGGATCGAGCCGCGTCTCGGTCACGGGGTGTCTCTCATGCAGGCAGTTTATCCTTGGATCGAACCGGTTACCAGC
Source organism: Heliomarina baculiformis (assembly GCF_019966545.1). Lineage (GTDB taxonomy): Bacteria > Pseudomonadota > Alphaproteobacteria > Rhodobacterales > Rhodobacteraceae > Heliomarina > Heliomarina baculiformis. Next base: position 623,885 of record NZ_JAIMIC010000001.1, read on the forward strand.
CGACATAGGGCGCCGCCGCAGTTGGGAAAGCCGTCCTTCTCGATTGAGGGCACTGGGACCGATCTACATGACAACAAAGCACCCGATCGAACCGACTGTGCCGAGAAACACAAAAGCGAGAAGACAATAAAGGCCATCCCGAACCAGCAGGCCCAGTGCAAAGAGAACCACGGCCGAGCCAAGCAGCGAGGAACTGAACGGCACGAGTTCCAGCAGAGGCATCACCGCACCGCAAATAAGGCAGGCGGTTTCGGTTACCCAACGCGCGGGACGACGCACCAAAAGACGTAATCTCTTGCGTGAATGGCGGTCGAGAAAGGCAGCCGGCCGCTCCATTTTTTCGGTGGCCGTGCGCAACTTATCTGAAGGGATGCGCTGTTTCATCAGCCATTGTGGCAGCCACAGATGGTCCCGGTTGAACAGCATCTGGATCGAGACGATCGCGATCAGCAGGCCGCAAATACTCGAGAACAGCGGTATGCCGGAGAGCGGGGTAACCACCGCCAGCGCGGGCGCCATCAGCACCGGCACGAACGACGCTTCGCCCAGCGACTTTATCGCTTCCTGCAGCGATGTCTTTTCGCCCGTGGCCGCATTGCGCAGCGAATCCACGATATCGCTCACCGAACCTGGCCCAGTTGCCTCTGGCATCGCGCCTGTCTGATCAAAACTTGTTGACATGCGTAGATAACGCCGCCTTTTTCATCTGGTTCCCGTCGTATGCGGGGTATTCGGGCCGACGGCGTCAATTCCCGGCTGCGCCCCATTCAAGCTGTGCCGGTCCGATGATAGAGATGCTTAAAGCCGCCAGAATTCAAGGATCAAGAGCGTGAACGACCTGAAACGCGACCTGCTGACCACCAGCCATTGGGGCGCCTACCGTATCGACCGCGAGGGCGGGCGAGTCACCGGCTTGCGCGCTTTCGAGGAAGACAGCGATCCCTCGCCCATCGGGCAGGGAATCGTCGACGTGCTGGATGCGCCAACCCGGATTTCGCAGCCGATGATCCGGAAAAGCTGGCTAGAGGGCGGACCGGGCACTGCCGGAGACCAACGTGGCAAGGAAGCCTTTGTGCCGGTCAGCTGGGCCGAGGCAAGCCGTCTGGTCGCGGGAGAGCTTGACCGGGTGCGCCACGAACACGGCAATCAAGCGATCTATGCCGGATCCTATGGCTGGGCCAGCGCCGGACGGTTCCACCATGCGCAAAGCCAGATGAAACGCTTCCTGAACTGCATCGGTGGGTTCACCCGCTCGGTGAACACATACAGTTATGCCGCCGCCGAAGTGATTGTGCCGCATGTGCTGGGCAGCTTCTTTGACCATCCGGCCCGGACCACAAGCTGGGAGTCCATCGCCGAGAACTGCGAGCTGTTCGTGGCCTTTGGCGGCGTGCCGTTGAAGAACGGGCAGATCTCCCAAGGTGGTCTGGGCAATCACGTCCAGAAAGCTGGCGTTCTGAAAGCGCATGAGAACGGCGTTGCCTTCGTGAATATCTCGCCGCTGCGCTCGGACATAATGGAGGATGCGGACGCGGAGTGGCTGACGGCCCGCCCCTCGACCGATGCCGCGCTGATGCTGGGGCTTGCGGGTGTGCTGCTTGAGGAAGGCCTGCACGACGCGGGCTTCCTCGACCGCTACACGGTCGGGTTTAAGCAGCTTGCCGATTACCTGCGCGGCAAAGAGGACGGCATCGTCAAGAATGCCGACTGGGCTGCCGGTATCTGCGACCTGCCCGCTGACAAAATCCGAGAACTTGCCCGGAGGATGGCCGCGAAACGCACGATGATCTCGGTGAGCTGGTCGCTGACCCGACAGGATCACGGCGAACAACCCTATTGGGCGTCCATCGCGCTGGCGTCGATGCTGGGTCAGATGGGCCAGCCCGGCACCGGTATCGGTTTTGGCTATTCGGCGATGAACTATCTCGGCGCGACCCGGCGCGAGGTCGACTATGCTGCTTTGCCGCAGGGTCAGAACGGGGTGATTGATTTCATCCCCGTCGCACGGGTGACCGATATGCTGGAAAACCCCGGCGCAGCTTACGACTACAACGGCCAGCGCCGCACCTATCCGGATATCAAGCTGGTCTGGTGGTCGGGCGGCAACCCGTTCCACCACCATCAGGACCTGAACAGGATGCGGCGCGCCTGGGCGGGGCCAGACACCATCATCGCCAACGAATGGTGTTGGAACGCGCTGGCGAAACACGCAGATATCGTGCTGCCCTGCACCACAACGATGGAACGCTCGGACATCGCGCTGACTTCGCGAGATCCCTACCAGATGGTGATGGACCAAGTGATGGAACCGGTCGGACAGGCCCGCGACGATCACGACATCTTTCGCGGTATCGCGGCGGAGATGGGCGTCGAGGAGGCCTTTACCGAGAACCGCAACCCCGAGGAATGGCAGCGCTGGATCTACGACGTGTCGCGCCAGCAAGCAGCGCGCAGCGGGGTCGAGATGCCAAGCTGGGATACTTTCCAACGCGACGGCTGGTTCCGAGTCCCGCCGCCAGAAAAGCCAACGGTGATGATGGATGAATTTTACGCCGATCCCGAGGCGCATCCGCTGAAGACGCCCAGCGGCAAGATCGAACTGTTTTCTGATAGGATCGCCGGTTTCGCCTATGACGACTGCCCCGGCCACCCGGCGTGGATGGAGCCGCGCGAATGGCTGGGGGCCGCGCCCGAGGGAGCGTTGCACATGATTTCGAACCAGCCGCGCACCAAGCTGCATTCGCAGCTGGATCACGGCTCGGTCAGCCGCGCGGATCGTATCCAGGGGCGCGAGCCGCTGTTGATGAACCCCGAGGACGCGAAAGCGCGGGGGTTAAGCGACGGTCAGATCCTGCGGGTCTATAACGCGCGGGGCGCCTGCCTTGCGGGGCTACGGATCAGCGACGAGATCATGCCCGGTGTCATCCAAATCAGCACCGGCGCGTGGTACGACCCCGATGGGGATACCTGCCGTCATGGCAACCCGAATGCGGTGACGCTCGACAAGGGCACATCGCGCCTTGCGCAGGGGCCGACCGCGCATTCCTGCCTTGTCATGGTCGAAGCCTTCAACGGCCCCCTGCCCGAAACGCAGGCCCATAATCCACCGGAAATCCTGCCCGCGCGGCGGTGAGGCTCAGCTTTCCGCCGCGACCTGCGCGGGGAACCGGATCGACACGCAGAGGCCGGGCGCATTGTCAGACAGTTGCATGCTGGCCTCGTGCAGTTGCGCCACGACCGAGACAAAGCTGAGGCCAAGCCCGCTGCCCGGGGTGTTGCGGCTGCGGTCGAGGCGGTAGAGGCGCTGCACGACCTTTTCCGCCTCCGCCTCGGGGATACCGGGGCCGGTATCGGCCACGTCTAACACGACCTCACTGGCTTCTTGGCGCAATCGCACGGATATCTCAGAGCCTGCGGGCGTATGGCGGATCGCGTTTTCGATCAGGTTCGCCATGAGTTGCAGCAGCAGGTTCCGTTCTCCAAGGACCGGCGCGACGTTGGGTTCGCATTCGACCGTCAGCTTGTGGCCGCTGTCGCTGACCATCGGTTCGTAGAGTTCGACACAGGTTTCTACAAGCGCGCCCATATCGAGCCGGGAGAATTGCGATTTGGGTGAGCCGGATTCGATCTGGGCGATCTGCAGCAGCGCGTGAAAGATCGACACGATGCGTTCCAGTTCCTCATTCGCCGCATCGACCAGCGCGCGCGACTCGCCATCGAGATGCGGGTCGCGGGACAGGTCATCCAGATGCACGGCGACGCGCTGGATCGGCGTTTTCAGGTCATGCGCGATGTCCGAAGACACCTGCCGCAGCGAATTAACGGAGCTTTCCTGAGCCCGTGCCATCTGGTCGATCTTGGCACCGATTTCGGCAAGGTCGTCAGTCCACCCCTCGCCCGGCCGCACCCGCGCCGCAAGGTTACCAGAGGTCAGTTGATCGAGCGTGTTCCCGACCTGCTGGACATGCCGCGCCCCGCGCCGGGCAAGATAATAGCCACCGCTCAGCGCGATCAGAATGGTCGGAAGCAGGCTGAGCACGAGGATGTTGAAAAACACGCCACGCAGGGCTGTGATCTCGCTGCGCGATCGCGCCACCGTCAGCTGCCCGCCATAAAGACGGGTTGTCAGCGCGAGGTACTGGCCATGCAGCTGCGGGCTGTTTTCGTCAAAGGATACCACGTGATAGCCTTCGCTGTCGCGCTTGATCGCGGCGTTGCCAAAACGGCGTCGGGTTGGAGAAACATAGCTGAGGATCATGCGTTCGGGGTCGGTTTCTGCGGCCTCGGCCTGCACCAATCTGGCGAGCGCATTGGCGCTTGGCGCGGCGCGAAACCCGGCGAGGTCCTGCGTCAGATCAGCCCGCATCGCCTGTTCCATAGAACGCTGGGTGAAGACATAGCTGGCTCCAAGGCTCAGCAGGCTGACGGCGGCAAAAACAAGGACCAGCCCAAAGGCCAGCCGCAGCGGCATGGAACGCAGCAGGGAAGGTCTGCGCACGCTCATGCGTCGATCCGGTAACCCGCGCCACGCACGGTCTTGATCAGCTCGGTCTCGAATGGCTTGTCCACCTTGGCGCGCAACCGACTGATATGGGTTTCAACCACATTCGTGCCCGGATCGAAGCTGATGTCCCAGATCGCTTCGAGCAGCATGGTGCGCGTCTGCACCCGCCCCTTGCGGCGCAGCAGGTGCTCCAAAATGGCGAATTCGCGCGGCAGCAGGTCGATCTCTGTCCCGCTGCGGGTAACACGCCGCGAGATCAGATCCATTTCCAGATCCCCCGCCCGCAGGACGCTTTCCCGGTCGATGGATTGCGGTCGGCGCGACAGGGCAGCAACGCGCGCGGAGAGCTCCCCGAAAGCGAAGGGTTTGACGAGGTAATCGTCACCCCCCGCGTTCAGCCCCTCGATCCGGTCATCGACGCTGCCGAGCGAGGTCAGGAACAGGACCGGCGTCAGGTTGCCCGCGCCGCGCAGGGTCTTGACCAGCGTCATGCCGTCGATTTCGGGCAGCATTCGGTCGACGATCATCACGTCATAGGTACCCGAAGTCGCCTGTATCAGCCCCTCGCGCCCGTCTGCGACGAGATCCACGCTCGCCCCTTCCTCGCGCAGGCCGCGGGCGATGTATTCTCCGGTTGTCACGTCGTCTTCCACGACAAGCAGTTTCATCATCCACCTCGCAGTCCGGTCCCGCATCACGGGTGCCCGTGATCATCAGGTAGGCGCTGTCGCGCTTTCTATCCAGTCACATGCGCCGATCGGGTGCCCGTTTGGAAATTACAAATAGTCAATCCTGCCGGAAAATCCGCAGCTAACATATTTGTATAGTTCCGCGAAGATGGCTGTGAGGATCGGGGGCCAGATAGGGTGAAGAGTTTTTGAGGAACGGAGTATCCCATGATCACTACGAAAAGCACACGTCTGGCCGGGGTCGTCCTGAGCGCCGCGCTGGCCTCTACCAGCCTTGTCGCGGTATCGGCCCAGCCAGCCCTGGCCGTTCCGGCAGGCGGCTACGGCGATCTGGTCGAGCAGGTCTCTCCCAGCGTCGTCTTTATCGAGGTCACCGAAAAGGCCGGAGAAGCTACAACCCCGCAACTGCCCGAGAACATGCCCGAAGAGCTGCGCAAGCAATTCGAAAAGATGATGCCGCAAGGCGGCGAGCGCGCTCCGATGCACGGTGTCGGTTCCGGGTTCATCATTTCCAGCGACGGTCTGGTTGTCACCAATCACCACGTCGTCAGCGGCGCTGACAGCGTCAAGGTCAAACTATCGGACGGGCGCAGCCTGTCTGCCGAAGTGATCGGCAGCGATCCACTCACGGATGTCGCTCTGCTGCGGATCACCGCCGACGCGGATCTCCCCGCAGTTGCCTTTGGTGACTCGGATGAGATGCGCGTCGGTGACGAAGTCGTCGCGGTCGGGAACCCGTTCGGCCTTGGCGGCACCGTCACCTCGGGGATCATCTCGGCCAAATCGCGTAACATTAACGCGGGCCCCTACGATGACTTCATCCAGACCGATGCCGCGATCAACCGGGGCAACTCGGGCGGGCCGCTGTTCAACAACGATGGTGAGGTTATCGGCATGAATACCGCGATCTTCTCGCCCGATGGCGGGTCGGTAGGCATCGGTTTCGCCGTACCGTCCGACCTTGTACGCGACATCGTGGCCGACCTTGAAGACGACGGGAATATCACCCGCGGCTGGCTCGGTGTGCAGATCAAGCCGATGTCGCAAGAGATCGCTTCGGTGCTCGGCTACGACATGCCGAAAGGCGCCGTGATCGAAAAAATCAGCGATGACAGTCCTGCGGACAAGGGAGGGTTGAAAAACGGCGACATCATCCTTTCATTCAATGGCACGGACATCACCGAATTGCGCGACCTCACCCGCGCGGTGGCGGGAACCACGCCGGACCAGAAAGCCCAAGTTGTGGTCCTGCGCAAAGGCAAGGAAGTCACCGAAGAGGTGACGGTGGGCACGCTGGGAGAAGAGAACGCCTGAGCGAAACCATCGTAGCGTCCGACCCGGTATTACTCCATCGGGCCGGGCGCAAAATTCGGGGGTGATACCCGTACACCGTCTGTGCACCCCCTGTGCATCGGCGATACGACAAAAGTAACGAGTTTCTTAAGGGCCAGCCAAAGCGGGCTGTTAATTTCGGCGCAAAAATCGCAGCGACCTTGTCCCATTCCGTCCTGCGAGAAATTGACCGCTCCGTCCCGCCAGCCCTGTTAGAAGCAGGCCGCGCCTCCCCTCGGGGCGCGGCCTTTAACTTTTTCAGACCTTGAGTTCGCGCAGGATGACGTTGGTCTGGGCGCTGCTGACGGCAGGCAGGCGAAACAGCACCTCTTCGAGAAACGCGTTATAGGCGGTAATGTCGGCGCAACGCACGCGGATGTGGTAATCGGCCTGACCGGTGGTCGCGTAACATTCCTGAACCTCGCCGCGCTGAATAATCGCACGGTTGAAGGCGCGGACACCTTCGGGATCGTGGCGCACAAGCTGCACGTGGATGATCGCGTGAAAGCTTTCGCCCATCCGGCCGCGATCGAGCACCGCGCCGTAGCGGGTGATGATACCGGCCTCTTCGAACGCGCGGACACGGCGCCAGCAGGCCGAGGTGGACATGCCGAGTTTCTCGGCCAGTTCGGCGTTGGTCAGGCGGCTGTCCTGCTCCAGCAGTGCCAGCAGCTGACGGTCTTTGAGATCCAAGTTCATGCGAACTTCTATACCGAAAATTCCCCACTGATCGACAGGAAAAATCATAAACCGAGCAAAACCCGCAAATCCTGGCAGGAAATTCCATCCCCGACCGGGTATCATACCCTGATATGCGGGCGGGAGCACCCAGCCAAAGGAGGAGCCAGCATGTCCGAGCCACGCCCCACGTTTCGATCTTATCAACTGTCCGACCGCTATGACCTCGAGACCGGCCGCGTATTCCTCACCGGTACGCAGGCTCTGGTGCGGATCATGTTCGATCAGGCACGGCGCGACCGGGCGGCCGGGCTGAACACCGGCGGATTCGTTTCAGGCTATCGCGGCTCGCCACTGGGCGGTCTGGACCTTGAGATGTGGCGCGAGCGCAAGCGGCTCGAGACGGAAAAGATCACCTTCCTGCCTGCGGTGAACGAAGACCTTGGCGCGACGGCAGTACTCGGGGCGCAGCAGGCGCCGCTCAGCCCGGATTGCGAGGTCGATGGGCTGTTTTCCATGTGGTACGGCAAGGGGCCGGGCGTGGACCGCTCGGGCGACGCGCTGCGACACGGCAACGCCTATGGCTCGTCTCCCAAAGGCGGCGTGCTGGTGGTGGCGGGCGATGACCATGGTTGTGTGTCCTCGTCCATGCCGCACCAGTCGGACGTGGCATTCATGTCTTGGTTCATGCCGACGCTGAACCCGGCGAGCATCGAGGAATACCTGAGTTTTGGGGAATACGGCATTGCCCTGTCGCGCTATTCCGGCACATGGGTCGGGTTCAAGGCGATCTCGGAAACCGTGGAATCCGGGCGGTCTGTCGAAATACCCGCCGACCGGGAATTCACCCTGCCCGAGATCGACCTGCCGCCGGGGGGCCTGCATATCCGCGGCTCTGACCTGCCATCAGCCGAAATCGAAACCCGGATCGGCCACAAGCTGCGCGCGGTCGAGGCCTTTGTCGAGGCAAACCCGATTGACCACGCGATCTATGATCTGCCCGAGGCGCATTACGGGTTCGTCACCACCGGCAAGGGGCACCTCGACCTGATGGAGGCGCTGCGCCTATTGGGGCTGGACGAGAACGCCTGCCGCCGTCTGGGGATCGACATCTACAAGGTTGGCATGGTCTGGCCGCTGGCACGGCGCGATGCGCTGGCCTTTGTGAAGGGCAAGCAGGAAGTGCTGGTTGTCGAGGAAAAGCGCGGCATCATCGAAAGCCAGTTCAAGGAGTATTTCTATGACTGGCCGGGCGACAAGCCGCAGAAGATGGTCGGCAAGCACGATGCCGCCGCGACGCGCGACCTGATCCCGTGGACGGGCGAGCTGACCCCGCTGGCGCTGGTGCCGATTGTCGCCGAACGTCTTGATGCGTTCTTTCCGGATGAAAACCTGCCCGCCCGCGCCGCCGCGCTGACCGAGGAAAAGCCTCCGGTGCTGAACGTGTCCGGCGCGACGCGTACGCCCTACTTCTGCTCGGGCTGCCCGCATAACACCTCGACCAAGATGCCCGAGGGCAGCAGCGCGATGAGCGGGATCGGCTGTCACGTGATGGCAAGCTGGATGAACCGCTCGACCGGCGGTTTTGCGCAGATGGGCGGCGAAGGCGTGCCGGTGGCCGTCGCGCAAAAATTCAACGGAAACAAGCACGTGTTCCAGAACCTCGGTGAAGGGACATGGTATCACTCGGGCTCCATGGCGATCCGTCAGGCGGTCGCGACCAAGGCGAACATCACCTACAAGATCCTCTACAACGACGCCGTTGCGATGACGGGGGGACAGCCTGTCGATGGTCCGGTGAGCGTGGATGGTATCGCATGGAACGCGCGGGCCGAAGGCGTCGACCGGATCGCGCTGGTCAGTGATGCGATTGAAAAATTCACCAAGGGCGATTTCCCGCCGGGTACGTCTTTTCATAGCCGCGAAGACCTCGACACGGTCCAGCGCGAGCTTCGTGACATCAAGGGCGTGACGGTCCTGATTTACGAGCAGACCTGCGCCACGGAGAAACGCCGCCGGCGCAAGCGCGGCACGATGGAAGATCCGGACAAGTTCGTGATGATCAACGATCTGGTCTGCGAAGGCTGCGGCGATTGCTCGGTCCAGTCGAATTGTCTGAGCGTCGAGCCGGTGGAAACCGAATTCGGGCGCAAGCGGCAGATCAACCAGAACACCTGCAACAAGGATTTCTCTTGCGTGCAGGGCTTCTGCCCCAGTTTCGTGACTGTTTCGGGCGTGAAGCGGCGCAAGAAAAGCGGCGCGGATGTTGATCTGGCCGCCTTGCTGGCCGAGGTCGACGCCCCTTCCCTGCCCGCTCTGGACGAACCGTTCGATCTGCTGGTGACAGGCGTTGGCGGCACCGGGGTGGTGACGGTTGGCGCTCTGGTGACAATGGCCGCGCATCTTGAAGGGATGGGGTCGAGCGTGCTGGATTTCACCGGTTTCGCACAGAAATTCGGCACGGTGCTGAGCTATATCCGGCTGGGCCGCAGCCCCGATGATATTCATCAGGTGCGGATCGAAAACGCGGGCGCGGACGCGGTGATCGGCTGCGACGTGGTGGTGTCCTCGGCGCCCAAGGCCTCGGCCCATTACCGCCGGGGCAGCCGGATGGTGCTGAACACGGCGGCAATGCCTACGGGTGATCTGGTGTTGAACCGCGATGCGGACCTGAAGATCGGGCAGCGCGAAAAGGTGATCGCGGCGACCGTGGGAGAGGAGAACCTTTCGGCGCTGAACGCCAACCGTCTGGCGGAAAAGCTGATGGGCGACAGCGTGTTCGCGAACGTGATGATGCTGGGCTTTGCCTGGCAAAAGGGTCTGGTGCCGGTCAGCGAAGGCGCGTTGAAACAGGCGATCCTGCTGAACGGGGTGGCGGTGGAAAAGAACGCGCGCGCCTTTGATCTGGGCCGGGTGATGGCGGCCAACCCGGAGGCGCTTGAGCGAGACGAGGAAAAGCCCGTCGAGACGGTGGATGACCTGATCGCGCGGCGCGTCTCCTTCCTGACCGGCTATCAGAACGCGGCCTATGCAGAACGCTACCGGGCGCGGCTTGAGAAACTGCGCGTGGCGATGCCGGGCGACGAGGTTGCGCTGCGCGCGGCGGCGGTGTCGCTGTTCCGGCTGATGGCCTACAAGGACGAATACGAGGTCGCGCGGCTGATGACCGAGACCGGGTTCGAAGACCGTCTGGCGGCGGAATTCGAGGGTGACATGAAGGTCAGCTATCACATGGCGCCGCCCTTCCTGCCCTCGGCCCGCGACACGCGGGGTCGCCCGAAGAAAAAGAGCTTTGGCGGCTGGATGACCCCGCTTCTGCGCGGCCTCTCGGGGATGAAAAGCCTGCGCGGTACGGCGCTTGATCCGTTCGGCTATACGGCAGATCGCAAGCTGGACCGCGCGCTGATCGACTGGTTCGAGGGGGTGATGGCCTATGCCGCGCAGGCGGATGTGCCGGAAGAGGTCCGCCGCGAACTGCTCGCCGCGCCGCAGGAGATCCGTGGCTATGGCCCGGTGCGCGAGAAGGCCGCGGAAGAGGTGCAGGAGAAGGTGGCCGGGTTGATGGGGCGCACCGCGTAGCCTTGACTGGTAAGTGGCCTTTGGCAGGAGCAGCGAAGTCCCTGCCAAAGGCGAACTTCCCGTGCAAGTCGGCAGATCATCCGGCCACGGTCACTGCCGCTGCATCGCACGCTCTAAACTGCCTTTTCCAGTCAACACGCATCTGTGGCCGAGCAGTTTCGCGCTGTCCTCTGGAACAATCATTCCGCGGATTTTTGTTCCACGAACCCGCACGCGAATAACATTGCACTGATACTGCGGGATACCTTCGATACTCAAATCGGGACGGGCTTTTTCTGACACCCTCGCGGTGATCTGAAGCGCCTTTAAGGCTAAAACACGCATGTCCGCGTCCAGAGACAGCGGCAAGCAGGTCAATGCAGTGCCTTGTTTAGTCGCAACAACGAACGGCGCAAGGGTCTCTAGCTTTTTGCGATCCAGCCCGATGAGTTCGAGATAGATCGCAACGGATTTCGGGCAATCGGAACCTGCCTGCTCGGAGAGCACCTCTGCGCTAGCGTGTGCCTGCGCTGCGGACAAGAGAAACCAAACTGCGCACGGTATAAAAATCAAACGGCCGCGCAATTGATTTCTCCAAAGTTTTTTTGTCGCTCATCGCCAAGCTGACAAATGCTGGGCATGCACTGCAGGCAATATATTGATTACTCTACGTAAACCGTTGCATTCGCCGCTCGCTTTGAATGTAGGCAACCGATGGGAACAAATCACCGGGCCTGCGCACATCAAGCCCGGACACAATCTACCGAGATTTCGTCCTCAGAAATCCACGCTCTGCCCTGCTCCGGTGTCTTTCGCGCGGTCCAGAACGTGTTGCGCGGCGGCGAGGTCTTGGGCGGCGACGCCGAGGGAGCGGTAGGCAGTGAGCTGGTCCGCATCGGCGCGGCCTTTGATCTGGTTTTGCAGCAGCGCGCCGATTTCGCCTTTCAGCTGGTCGGCGCTGAACTTGCCAGCGGCGATCATCTCGACGACCTCGCCCGCTTGCGCGAGGGTCGAGGGCGTGTAATCCACCCAGATCGAGGCCTTGAGAACAAAGTCGTCGTCGACTTCCCGCATGGAGGGGATCGAGGAGCCGACGACGTTGACATGGCAGCCTTTCGGCAGCCAATCCGCATTCAGGATCGGGGTGGGCGACGCAGTGACCGTGCAGACGATATCAGCCTCGGCCACGGCGGCCTGCATGTCGTCACCGCTGGTAAAGGTGATGCTCGGGTATTTCGCCTTCGCCGCCTTGCAGAACGGGGCGGCTTTTTCGGCGGAGCGGCCTGCAACAGCGACCTGCGTGATCGGGCGCACGGCGCAGATCGCGTCGAGGTGATGTTCGGCCTGTTCGCCGTTGCCGAGGATGGCAAGACGGGTCGCATCCTCACGGGCGAGGGCGCGGGTGGCCACGCCGCTTGCGGCGGCGGTGCGGATCGCGGTCAGCAGGCTCGCGTCCATCATCGCCACGGGCGCGCCGGTTTCCGGTTCGAACAGCAGATAGGCGCCGCGATGCGAGGACAGACCCCGCGCCGGGTTGCCGGGAAACAGGCTGATGAGCTTGATGCCGAAACAGGCCGGATCATTCATCGCGCCGGGCATGATGCCCATCTTGTTATTGCCGCCGACCGGCATGATGGACCGTAGCGGCAGTTCCGCGCCACCATTGGAGACCGTGCGCATGGCACGGTCGACAACCTCGATCGCCTCGGTCATCGGTAGCAGTTTCGCCACCTCGTCATGGGAGAGAATGATCACAGGCTGCGCTCCTGTTCCTGTCCCCAGTCGGGGCCGGTTACGTCAAGGCCCATCACCTGTTCAAGCAGGGCGGTATAGGTGTCGGGCCGCGCGATATAGGGAAAATGGCCGCCCGAGAGATAGCGATAGGCGACGGAGGGCGAGAGCCGCGCGCGCACCCCGGCACGCATGTCCGGCGGGATCAGCGGATCGTCATCGGCCTCAATGGTCACGATGTCGCTGGCCGGAATGGCGGGCGGGGGCAGTTCCGGGCCGGTCTTTGTCGCGTTGAGACGGGCGCGAAGCTCGGCCTCGGGGATGCGGCCTCCGACCTCCATCATCAGAAGCTCAACCACGTCGGATTGCTCGGGATGCGCCTCGCGCCACTGGCCGAGACCATTGCCGAACCCGGCGCGGATATCTTCGATGGGGGCATTCATGAGGTCGAGCGCATAGGGCATGCGCGTCGAGATTCCGACAACCGTATCTAGCGTGTTCGCGGCGAGCAGTTTCGTCATCCGGTCGGGCGCGGCACCGGCCAGATACTGGGCAACATAGCCGCCGAGCGACGATCCGAGCACCGCCGCCTTGTCGATGTTCAAATGATCCATCAGCGAGACGAGATCGCCCGCCCAGTCGACAATGCCTCCGGTCGCAGGATAGGTGGCGGCGACAATGCGCAACCGGCCCTTGAGTGCCTCGATCTGTTGCCAGAACACGTCGCAGCGGCCTAGCGTGCCCGGGATCAACAGCAGGACAGGTCCCTGCCCCGCATCGATATAGCCCCATTCGCGCCCGTTCAGGGTGATCCGCTGTTCGGGATGTTCAGCGGCGAAGGCGTCGCGCGACTGGATAAGGGGGTTGCTCATGCAAAGGGCTCCTCGACAGCCGGCCAGTAATCGCGGGCGCGGCGGGTATAGGGTATATTGGCATAGTCCGGCGTGATCGCGCCGGGCGTGGCCACGGGTATGACCTTGGCCGCGATGGGGTTGAACCCGGCCTGATAGTGGTTCGAGGATTTCACACAGACATAACGGCGCTGCGAGAGGTCGATGCCCAGTTGCTCGAAGGCTTCGGGGTGGAAGGTCTGGCTGCGCACGTCATTCAGCACGATGTCGATGCCATTGTATTCCACCCAGACCGCATTGCCAATCGGCGCGGGCAGTTTGCCGAAACGCTGGGTGAGTCCCGAAGTGCATTTCCTGACCGTCACGGTGAGGTCGAGCGGGTCGCCGGACATGGGGCCGAACTTGCCGCCGATGCGCAGATCGAGTGTCGCGCCCTCACCCACTTCCTGACAGATGCGAACCGCACCGGGATCGTAGAACAGGCCGGTGGCAATCGACGTCATGCCGCGTTCGATCATCGCGCGGAGCAGGAAAGTGGCATCCGAGGGCGCACCGCCGCCGGCGTTGTCCGATACATCGGCCAGCACGATAGGGCCTTTCGGTGCAGCCTCGGCAATGTCGAGCGCGCGGTCGATATCGGGCGTGTCGATCCGCAGGCTTTCCCGCATGTCAAAGAGCTTTTGCCCCAGCTGCTGGGCGACGGTCGCCGCCTGATTGGTGTCGCCGTCGCAGATGGCCAGTGCACGGGCGCCAACTCGGGGGTGATCGCCCCAAGGAAAGCTATGGGCCAGCGATAGGGAGAGGATGCCATCCTTGCCCTCGCGTTCGCTCATCTCGTCGACGTAGGTGCGCATCGGGCCCGAGGGCGTCGGCATGGCGAGGATCATCTTGCAGTCGTAATCGCTCATGACCGGGTTGGTTTTGCCCTCGGCGGCGTCACGGGAAAGGCGGAACAGGTCCTCGGCGCGTTCCGGCACGTCCACGTGCGGGTATTCCTTGAAGGCCACCAGCAGCGTGGCTTTTTCCATCATCAGATCGGTGAGAAAGCAATGCGGGTCGAGCAGCCCGCCGATCACCGCATCGGGCGCGACTTCTCGCAGATGGGCGATCAGGTCGCCTTCGCAATCGTCATAGCCATCGGCGATCATCGCCCCGTGCAGGGCGAGCAGGATCACGTCGGCACCGCCTGCCTTTTTCAGATCCTCGACGATTTCATCGCGGAACCCTTCGTAAACGGATTTCACCGTCAGGCCGGAGGGCTGCGCATGAGCAGAGAGGCTTTCCACCACCTCCCAGCCCAGTTCCTCGGCCCGCTCGCGCCAGATGAACATCGGGCCGGTCCAGTAGTGCTGGACGTCCTGCGTCGCGTCGCCGTGATGGATCGAGCCTTCGACAAAGCTCGCCATGCCGGTCGGGATCGGGGAAAAGGAATTGGTCTCGGTGCTGAGACCGGCGATGAAGAGTTTCATGTCTTAAACCTTGGTTGCGGGGGTCGCCTGGACGGCGGGCGCGGCAGCCGTATCGGTCAGCCGCATAAGTGTAAGCGCGAGGCAGTGGATCACGATCAGAACGAAAGCGAGCGGCACGGCCATAGTGAACCAGATCATCGACACGTCGAGCATCTCGGCGCTTCGGTTCAGGGACCGGCCAAGGAAACCGCGCAACGGGTTCATGCGACCGTCGAAGATCGAAAACCAGATGACCGGGATCGCGAAGAGCAGCACGCCGACCATCCGGATCAGGGTGAGCACCACGCCGAAAGCGCCCGTCTTGAGCTGCATGTCGGGAAACAGCGTCGGGTCCGCCTTGGCGCGAAAGGCGCAGGACGCGCCGAGCATACCGGCCCAGACCATCGCCCGGCGGGCAAGTTCCTCGGTCCAGATCGGCGGGGAGTCGAGTACGTAGCGGGCAATGACCTGCCAGCCTGCGGCATAGATCATGACCAGCACAGCCAGGACCGCGCCCCAAAGCGCGATCCTGTTCAGGGCTGCGGACAGCCGGTCGAGGGAAAGGGCCAGCGTCCGCAACGGATTATTTACCCATCGCCTTTTCCCATTCAGCGATCTGCTCTTTGCTCAGCAGTTCGCTTTCATAGGCGGGGCCTGAGGCCGCGCGGAATTCTTCGCGTGCGGCCTGATCGAGGGTTTCGACCTGAACACCTGCTTCCTTGAGCTGGTCGATCACCTTGTCCTGCGTGCTCAGCCAATCGCGGTTGGCCTTGTTTGCAGCGGCGACAGCGTCATCGACGATGGCCCGGTCCTCGTCCGAGAGACCCTGATACCAGTCCTCGGAGGCAATCGCGATCCGCAGCGAGGGCGTGACAGCAGCGTCGGTGAAGAACTTGATGAAGTCGGTGTGGCCGAACAGGAGCGGCACGAAAGCGGGGTTCATGTAGCCATCGGCAACGCCGGTCTGCAGCGCGTTCGGCACTTCGGCCCAGCTGACGATGGTGCCATCCGCGCCCCATGCCTTGTAGAGGTCGATCTGGGATTCATCGAGGGCGCGCATCCGCAGGCCTTCCATGTCCGCGACCGATTTCACCGGCTTCTTGGTGTTGAAGATGCCCGATGACTGGCCGACCGTATCGACAGCCAGAACGCGGACGCCTTCGGGGGTTGTCGCCTCGTTGATCTTGGCGAGCATGCCGCCTTCTTCCAGGGCCTTGTCCACCTGTGCCATGTCTTCGAAGAAATAGGGCAGACGCAGGCCGTAGATGGTGTTGTCGATCGAGCCGACGATGTTCAGCGGGGACATGGAAACTTCGAGCAGGCCCTGGCTGATCTGGTCGAAGAGTTCGTCGTCGCCGCCCAGCGCGCCGCGCTGGTATTCTTCGGCCTCAAGCCCGTGTTCCTTGAGGTATTCGCCAAAGGTATGGGCCCAGACATAGCTGCCCGAACCCTCGAGATCCGGCGGGCTGTCGAGGGCGATCTTGATTTCGGCCTGCGATGCCTGAGCGGCAAAGGCCATCGCGGCGGCCATGACCGTGGTCTTTAGAAACGTGCGCTTTTTCATTGCGTTGAACTCCTCTGTTGATACGTTTTTCGCTTTGTTGATTTTATTATCGTGAGTGGTGAATTCGATTTATGATTTTTATCCTCCAGCCAAACCAAAGGCTTGCGGCAACCAGAGACTGATTTTCGGGAAGGCGATCAGCAGCCCGAGCACCAGCAGTTCGGCAAAGACAAAGGGCAAGGTGGCGCGGGCAAGCTTCCAGTAGTTCACGCCTGTGACGGTCGAGACCACCAGCAGGCAGCCACCCATCGGCGGCGAGATCAACCCGATGCAGAGATTGAAGCAGATGACGATGCCAAGGTGGACCGGATCGGCGCCCTGCGCCAGTGCGACGGGGGCAAGCAGTGGCACAAGCAGCGCCAGCGCGACGGGGATGTCCATCACCATGCCCGCGACGATGAAGATCAGGTTCATCAGCAGCAGATACCCCACCGGGCCGAGGCCGAGCGAGGTGACGGTGTCCGAAATCGCCTCTGGAATGCGTTCAAGCGCTCCGAGATGGCCCAGCGCCGAGACCGCGCTGATGATGATGAAGATCGAGCCCGAGAGCATCGCCGTGCGCTGCAGCCCCTCGACGATCGAGGCGCGGGTAAGGCCATCATAGAACCAGCCCGCGAAAAGCGCGACCACAACGGCAACGGCGGCGGCCTCGGTCGGGGTCATCCAGCCAAGCACGATGCCGCCAAGGATGATCACCGGCAGCGCGAGGGCGGGCAAGGATTTGATCAGCGTCGGCAGCAACGGCGGCATGTCCTCGCGCGCGACGCGGGGGTGATCATGTGCCGAGGCATAGCCCGCATTCATCACGATCAGCACGGCGGCGAGCAGCAGGCCCGGTATGATCCCGGCAAGGAACAGCGCGGTAACAGAAGTGCCCATCAGGGCGCCGTAAAAGATCAGGATGATGGAGGGCGGCACGATGGGGCCGATAATCGAGGATGCAGCGGTGACCGCGCTGGCATAGGTCAGCGAATAGCCCCGCTTGGTCATTTCCGGGACCAGCGTATTCGACAGCGCCGCCGCATCGGCAACGGCCGAGCCAGAAATACCGGCAAAGAAGACGCTGGTGAGGATGTTCACATGTCCCAGCCCGCCCCGCAGACGCCCGACCAGTGCCATGGAGAAATTGATCAGCGCGCTGGTGATGCCGCCCCGGTTCATCAGCTCTCCGGCAAGAATGAAGAGCGGCATGGACATAAGCGCGAAGACGTCGATCTTGGAGAAGATCTGCTGCGGCAGGATGGCGAGGTAGCGGGAATGATCGGTCGCGAAATAGGCCAGAACCGTGGCACCGCCGATCACATAGGCGATGGCCAGCCCCGAAGCGAGCAAGACGAGAGCAGCGACGGGGACAAGGGCGATCATGCGGCCATTCCTGCACGGGAGCGGGTGAGGCTCTGCTCGGTCACACCCTCGCGCGCGATGTCTTCGGGGATCGGCTGCCCCATCACAAGCGCGGCGGCGGTGCGGCCCAGCGCGGGGGCCGACTGGATGCCGTATCCGCCCTGCCCCGCGAGCCAGAAAAAGCCCGGGGCCGCCGGGTCGTAGCAGGCCATCGGGTCGCCATCGGGCAGGAAGCTGCGCAGCCCGGCCCATTTCGACTCGATACGGCGGATCTGCAGGTCAAAGGCGGTTTCGATACGGTCGATGCAAATGGCAACGTCCATTTCGTCCGGTTGCGCATCGCAGGGCGCCGAGGGCGTAGCATCGGCGGGCGAGATCAGAAGCTTGCCCGCATCGGGTTTGACATAAAATTCCTCGTCCACATCCACGGTCATCGGCCAGGGATCCGGGTTGATGCCCGAGGGCGCCGAGACGATCAGCGCGGTACGGCGTTTCGGCACCAGCCCCGCGGGGGAAATTCCGGCGAGCCTGGCGATTTCATCGGCCCATGCCCCGGCGGCATTCACGACGACGGGCGCGTGGAAGCTGCCCTTTGTGGTCGAAACCTCCCAGTCGGGACCGCCGGACAGGCCCAGCACCTCGGCACGGGTTTCGACGGTACCACCGGCGGCGCGAAAGGACTTGAGATAGTGTTGATGCAACCCGTTCACGTCAATGTCGGCCGCGCTCTTGTCCAGCAGGCCAGCGCTTGCATAGCCGGGACGGATCAGTGGCAGGGCATCGGCGACGGCCTGTGCGGACAGGCGGGAGACGGCATCGCCGAGTTCTTCCTGCATATGCGCAAGGCTGTCGCCCTGATCGTCGCGCGCGATAAAGATCACGTCGCGCGGGTGCAGCAGCGGATGGTCGAGAAAAGCGCTTTGCGGATCATGGAAGAACCGGGCCGAAGCGCGCGACAGGGCGCGGATCACAGGCGGGCCGTAAGTTTCGGTGAAGAGTGCGGCGGAGCGCCCAGTGGTATGGTATCCCGGCTGGCTTTCGCGTTCGAGCAGCAGCACCTTTTGATGTGGGGCAAGCTCGGCGGCCACGGAAGCCCCGGCAATACCGGCACCGATCACGATGCAATCAAATCGAGTCTCTGCCTGCGCCATCGGTCCCCCAGCGGATTTAGTTCGACTCGGAGGCTAGTACCCGTTTTCCAATTGGAAAAGAGTAAATTTTCTCATTGGAAAATCGCGCTTGGCGCGGCGGGCGTTCGGACTTATCATGTGTCCATGACAATGACCGCGCAACCTTCGAGCGATGCTCAGGAAATTGGCGAACGCGAAGCTTTTGGGCATCGCGCGCGGCAGCTCCGTATAGAAAAAGGCTGGACTTTGGCCGAACTGGCCGAGCGTTCGGGCCTTGCGATTTCGACGATTTCCAAGGCGGAACGGGGGGTTATCGCCCTGACCTATGACCGGCTGTCTTCGCTGGCCGCCGGCTTGGGGGTCGACATGTCGGCGTTCTTTTCCGATTCCGGCGAGAGCTTTGCCAAGGGCAGCTTTGCCGTTGCCCGAAAGGGCGAGTTCGAACGGCAGGAAACGACGCATTACGTCTATGAGATGCTGTTCCCCGAGGTCTGGAACAAGTCGATGCTGCCGATGATGGGCACGCTCAAGGCGCGCGAGCTGCACGAATTCGAGGAGTTTGTGCGCCATCCCGGTCAGGAATTCCTGACGGTGATGGAAGGTGCGGTGACGGTGCATCTGGAAGGGCGCGAGCCTGTGCGGCTAGAAGCCGGGGACAGCATCTATTTCGACAGCGCGCGTGGCCATCTTTATGCGTCGAACGGCGATGAGGATGCGCGCATTCTGGTGGTCTGCACCGCCTGATTACTTTGTCTCCGGCTCCGAGCCGAGCGATTCAAGGATGGGGCAATCGGGCCGGTCGTCACCCGCGCAGCATCGCACCAGATCGGACAGGGTATCGCGCATCTCGCGCAGGTTGGCGATTTTCGCGTCGATCTCGTCAAGATGGTGCTGGGCGATGTCCTTGACCTCGGCGCTGGTGCGGGTTTCGTCTTCGTATAGGTGCAGCAGGTTGCGGCAATCCTCGATAGAGAACCCCAAGCCACGCGCCCGGCCCAGAAAGGCCAGCTTGTGCAGGTCCTGTTCGCGGAAGGCGCGGTAGCCGTTCGGGTCACGCTGCGGACGGACGAGGCCGATATCCTCGTAATAGCGGATGGTTTTGGCCGGAAGGCCGGACCGGGCGGCGACGTCTCCGATATTCATGAGCTTTCTCCTTTATTCACCGGGAACCGGGATCATCCGGTCTGCCACACTCGTGTCGTCTTCTCGCAGCACCGGCTGAATGCGGTGCAGGCGCAGGGCGTTGCTCACCACGAAAACCGAGGACAGGGCCATCGCGCCCGAGGCGAGCATCGGCGAAAGCAGGCTGCCCCATACCGGGTAAAAGACGCCTGCGGCCACCGGGATCAGCGCCGCGTTATAGGCAAAGGCCCAGAACAGGTTCTGGCTGATATTGCGCATGGTCGACTGGCTGACTGTTACCGCGTTGACAAGACCGGCCAGGTCGCCGGACATCAGCACCACGTCCGCGGCTTCAATAGCAACATCCGTTCCGGTGCCGATGGCGAGGCCGGTATCCGCCTCGGCCAGCACTGGGGCGTCGTTGATCCCGTCGCCGACAAAGGCGACCGGCCCATGTTCCTCGCGCAGGGATTTCACAGCGGCGACCTTGGTTTCCGGGGTGGTTTCGCTGATGACCTCGTCGATGCCGAGCTGGTTGGCGATGGCGCGGGCGGTCATGGCGTTGTCGCCGGTGATCATCGCGATTTCAAAGCCTTTCGCGCGCAGCGCGTCGAGCGCGGCAGGCGTGCCGGGTTTGATCGGGTCAGAAACGCCGATGGCCGCGACTGCCCAGCCATCGATGGCAACAAAAAGCGGGGTCGCCCCGGCAGAGGCGAGTTTTGCCCCCTGCCCGGCCAGATCGCCGAGGTCGATCTTTTGCGCGCTCATGAAGCGGTCGGCACCGACGAGGACACGCTGGCCGTCGATCATGGACTCGGCACCCATACCGGTGTGGGACAGGAAGCTTGCGGGGTCGGGCAAGGTCAGGCCGCGGGACCTGGCCGCGCGCAGGATCGCGCCCGCAATCGGGTGCTCCGAGCGGGATTCGACGGCGGCCGCAAGGGCCAGCACCTTGTCTTCGTCCCAGCCCTGCACGGTGTGCAGCGTGGTCAGCTCTGGACGGCCCCGGGTCAGCGTGCCGGTCTTGTCGAGCGCAATCACGCGGGCCTCGCGCAGGGTTTGCAAGGCCTCACCCTTGCGGAACAAAACGCCGAGTTCGGCGGCGCGGCCAGTGCCGACCATGATCGAAGTCGGCGTCGCCAGACCCATCGCGCAGGGACAGGCGATGATCAGTACGGAAACAGCGGAGACCAGCGCGAGGTTAAGCGCGGGATCCGGACCGAAGAAGAACCAGACAGCAGCGGTGATCGCCGCGAGAGCCATCACGATGGGCACGAAGATGCCGGTGACCTTGTCGACAAGGCTCTGGATCGGCAGTTTCGCTCCTTGAGCGTTTTCCACCATCTGCACGATCCGGGCGAGGACAGTATCGGCACCGACCGCGCTGGCCCGGAAACTGAAAGCGCCGCTGCCATTCAGTGTGCCGCCAACCACATCGGAGCCGGCGGTCTTTTCCACCGGAACCGGTTCGCCGGTGATCATGCTTTCATCGACAAAGGAGCGGCCCTCGCTCACCGTGCCGTCGACCGCGATCCTTTCACCGGGACGCACGAGAATGAGGTCACCCTTGCGGAGCTCGGCGAGCGGGAGTTCGACCTGCGCGCCGTCGCGTTCGACAGTGGCGTGCTGCGGTTGCAGCCCGATCAGGCGTTCGACCGCTTCGCCGGTGCGGCCCTTGGCGCGGGCTTCGAGTGTACGGCCGAGCAGAATCAGGGTGACGATGACGGCGGCGGCCTCGAAATAGACGGCGCGCGTGCCCATGGGAAAAAGCTGAGGAGCAAAGAGCGCGAGGGTCGAATAGCCCCATGCAGCAGAGGTGCCGAGCGCGACAAGCGCGTTCATTTCCGGCGCGCCGCGTAGGAGAGCCGGTACGCCGTGGCGGAAAAAGCGCCGTCCCGGTCCGATCAGAACGGCGGTGGTCAGAACGAACTGGATGATCCAGCTGATGTCGCGGGCCGTGCCCTGCCCCAGCCAGTGGTGCAGCGCAGGGATGACATGCGGCCCCATGCCCAGAACGAAAACAGGCGCGGTGAGAATGGCCGCGATAAGGGTATCGCGGCGCAGATCGCGGTATTCATCCTGTTTCCTGTCAGTTTTGTGCGGCTGGTCCGGAGCGATGACAAATCCGGGATAGCCCGCGCCGGTGGCGGCGCTTGCCAGAGCTTCGGGGATTCCCGCGCTGTCGATATGGGTGACCTCGGCCTGCGCGGTCACGAGGTTGACCTTGGCCGACGTAACACCCGGCACAGCGGCCAGCGCCTTTTCGACCCGCCCGACGCAGGAGGCGCAGGACATGTTCGCAATCTCGAGCCGGGTTCGAGCCGTCGCCGCCGGGTATCCGGCCTTTTCCAGCGCTTCGGTGACGGGCGTCAGGCTGGCATTGTCATCCAGTTCAACATTCGCCCGCGCATTGGCAAGGTTAACCGAGGCACCGGTGACGCCCGGAGCGCTGCTGATGGCCTTTTCCGCCCGCCCCACGCAGGAGGCGCAACTCAGATTGCTGACCGGAAAAGAGATGGTGCGGGACATGGAACCCCCAGTGATTTGCCGTTACAGCAGGTCACAT
The DNA here is from genome assembly GCF_019966545.1 of Heliomarina baculiformis. Taxonomy (GTDB): domain Bacteria; phylum Pseudomonadota; class Alphaproteobacteria; order Rhodobacterales; family Rhodobacteraceae; genus Heliomarina; species Heliomarina baculiformis. The sequence continues at coordinate 646,402 of NZ_JAIMIC010000001.1, forward strand.
AAGGGTTCCAGCAACTGGAAGGTCAAGGGATGCCGGATAAATCAGTACGATTTTATCTGGCATCCCGTATTTCAAAGCGCAGCGGGCCGAGAGCGATCATGCCTCCCAAGTGATCTCGCCGCCGCAGAGCGTCAGCGCGGCGCGTGCGGTGCCGATCTGCTCGGCAGCAAGACTTTCGAGATCGGCGTCCATCACGACCACATCGGCGAGCATTCCGGGGGCAAGCTTGCCCAGACGGTGTTCATCGAATCCGGCGTAGGCCCCGCCCATCGTGTAATCGAACAGCGACTGCATCAGGTTAGAGGCATGGCTTGGGTGATCGGGATGCCATGGCTTGCGGGTGACAGCGGCCTGAACGCCGCGCATCGGGTCGATATCGGCGACAGGCCAGTCCGAGGCAAAGGCGATCGGCACGCCTTCGTCGCGCAGGTATTGGACCGGGAAAGACCACGGCCAGCGCTCTTTGCCGACCTTGCTGGTCCAGGGTTCCAGCGGGAAGTCGAGCGCGCCCGGCGGGTGTTGGGGTTGCATCGAGGCGATCACGCCGAGTTCGGCAAACCGGTGAAGATCGTCGGGATGCAGCACCTCGATATGTTCGATCCGGTGACGTGAGTCGCGTTTGCCGTTGGCCTTTTGCGCGGCCTCGTAACCGTCAAGCACCCGGCGCACCGCCGCGTCACCGATGGCGTGGACGGCGATTTGCAGCCCGTGCTTGTCGGCTTCGGTCGCGGCCTCGTTGAAACGCTCCACACTATGCAGCGGGTCGCCGCGCCAGCCGGGCTGATCCGCGTAATCCTCGACCATGACAGCGGTGCCACTGTCGATGACACCATCCATGAACATCTTGACGCGGCCCGAGCGCAGCCGGTCGCTTTTGTAATCCGCGGTCATCTGGCGCGCGGTTTCGAGCGAAGAAATGGGTTTGGAGGGCGTCAGGTGGAACGGAATTTCGGTCCGGCACAGCAGTTCGCCGCGCTTTTCCAGCGCATCCAGCAATTCTAGCTGGTAGATATTGCCATCCATATTGTGCAGCGAAGTGAACCCGTAGGAGGCGCAGTATTTCAGCCCTTCAAGCATCACGGCCTCATCCTCGGCCCGCTCGGCTGCCGTCACGTTTTCGGGTTCATCGCCGGTCAGGCCAAGATTTTCGCGCCCGCCCGACGTGCGCAGGACCATGACATGCCTGTAGGCCTCAAATTCGCGCAGCTCACCGGTGGCGGTGCCGTCGCTGCCCATCACGACCTCGTTGCCAAGGGGCACGTCTCGGCCATTGATCAGCCCGGCCTTTTCCATCGCGATGGTATTGGCGAAGGCGGTATGATGGTCGGCAGCGATCACGACCAGCGGGCGATCTGAAATGACTTGGTCCAGCTTTTGGCGGGTGATCGACTCTTTGTCGCCGAAAAGGGTATACATCGCCCCCTTGCAGATCAGCAGGCCTTCATCCGGGTTCGCCTTGGCAAAGGGCAACACTTTTTCGCGCAGCGCATCGAGACCTTGAACGCGGTCGAGCTGGCACAGACGCAGACCATATGCACCACTGAACAGATGCAGGTGCGCCTCGACCATGCCCGGCATGACCGTCTTGCCCTGCGCGTCGAAACGGCGGGTGTTCGGCCCGGCGAAAACCTCCATCTCGGCCTTTTCCCCGACGCCCAGAATAAGGGCACCGCCGAGCGCGATGGCATCGGCACGGGGTTTCGCGGGGTCCATCGTCAGGACTTTCGCGTTTTCTATTATGAGGCTGGCCTCGGTCATGTTCGGCTCCTTAATGTTTTCGCCGGAACGCTAGCACGCGATCTTTTCAATTGAGAAGCTGAAGCGCGTTTGAACGAGCGCACAAAAAAGCGCAGGCGCGGCGCCTGACTTTGGGGCAGGAGAAGAAAAGCCAAGTATATTGCTTGATCAATGAGGAAACAGGCGCTTAGATTTGATCAAAACCGGACGCAAAAATTTTGATCAAATTCGAAATCAAAGACGGTTCGGAACAACTGGGAGTATCAATATCGTGCCAGAAACCGCACTCAAGACCCGTCCCGCCACAACCGAATCGGAGACCGCCGTCGATGTGATCGGCATCTCGAAACTGTTCGGAAGCAATCAGGAAATCCGCGCGCTGGACGATGTGTCTGTTGCGATCCGCAAGAACGAGTTCTTTACGCTGCTGGGACCATCGGGCTGCGGAAAAACAACGCTGCTGCGGGTGATCGCCGGGTTCGAACCGCCCACGAGAGGGTCTCTGCACCTTGGCGGACGCGATATTTCGCGGCTTGCGCCGAACCAGCGCCCGATCAACACGGTGTTCCAGAATTACGCGCTGTTCCCGCATATGAGCGTGGCCAATAACATCGCTTTTGGCCTTGAGATGCTGGGCAAACCCAAGAATGACATCCGCGACAAGGTCACGGAAATGCTGCAGCTTGTGCGCATGGAAGAGCTCCGTTCGCGACGGACCTCGGAAATCTCCGGCGGTCAGCAACAGCGTGTGGCGCTGGCCCGGGCGCTGGCACCGCAGCCCGAAGTTCTGTTGCTTGACGAACCACTCAGCGCGCTTGATCTCAAGCTACGCAAGGAAATGCAGATCGAGCTGAAACGTCTTCAGAGCGAGACTGGCCTGACATTCATCTTCGTGACCCACGATCAGGAAGAAGCGCTGACCATGTCGGACCGGATCGCGGTGATGAACGCGGGCAAGATCCTTCAGGTCGGCTCGCCGCGCGAGATCTACGCCCATCCCTCGGAACGGTTCGTGGCGAATTTCATTGGCGAGTCGAACTTCCTCAACGCGCATCTGTCCGGCAATCGCGTCACGCTGGAAGCGGGCGGCGGAACCTATGAAGCCGTCGCGCCCGAAGGCGTGGCGGATGGCAAGGTCAGCGTGCTGGTACGCCCCGAACATGCAAGCGCCCGCCCTGGTGAGGCCGCAGGCGAAGAGCTGGCGGCGACGGTCGAAACGGTGGTGTACTCGGGCGACGCCACATCGCTGCACCTGCGGCTGAAGACCGGCGAGACGCTCAAGACCAAGATGCCTAACGGCCCCGAGCAGAGCACCGCCTTTGGCGAAGGCGACGCGGCGGCCGTGACCATCGCGCCCGGCGCCGTCACCATTCTGAAGGACTGAGCGATGAGCGATATGGCCCTCAACACACCGCCCGAACCCGGCGCGCTGGAACTGGAAGAAGCGCGGCAGGACAATCGCTCGCGCTGGCTCTTGGCGCTGCCCGCCCTTTTGATTATCGGCTGTTTCGCGACGCTGCCCCTGCTGGTGATGCTGGTCTACGCGTTTCTGACGCCCGGCGATTACGGCAACGTGGTCTGGAAATTCTCGACCGACGGCTGGGTTGCGGTGCTGCTGCAACGCGACATCTTTGACGACACGCTGATGTGGGCCGATGCGCATCTGTCGATTTTCTGGCGCAGTTTGCGGCTGTCGCTGATCACCACGGTTCTGACACTCGTCTTTGGCGTGCCGACCGCGTGGTTCATCGCCACACGTCCGCGCGAAAAACGACAGTTCTGGCTGTTTCTTGTCACTGTACCGTTCTGGACCAATCTGCTGGTGCGCACGATTGCCATTCAGGAATTGATCCGTTCCGAAGGGGTGATCAACCTGATCCTGCTGAAAATCGGAATCATCGACGAACCGATCCAGATGATGTTCACCGATTTCGCCATCGGGTTCGGCATGACCTATGTCTACCTGCCGCTGATGGTGCTGCCGGTCTATGCCGCCGTGGACAAGCTGGATTTCCGGCTGGTCGAGGCGGCGCATGATCTTTACGCCGGGCGCTGGACCGCGTTCCGCCGGGTAATCCTGCCGCTGATCAAGCCGGGGATCATCGCCGGATCGATCCTTGTCTTTATCCCCTGCCTTGGGGCCTATGTGACGCCGCGCGTGCTGGGCGGCGGCAAGAACCTGATGTTCGGCAACCTGATCGAGCTGCAATTCGGTGCGGGCCGCAACTGGCCGCTGGGCGCGGCGCTGTCGCTGACCCTGATGGCCATCGTGATGGTCGCCCTGATCTATTATGTGCGGGTAACCTCGCGGGAGCGCGAAGATGTCTGATACCACCCTGAGCGGCAGCAAGATCGAAACCGAAACCGTTGTCCCCGCCGCAAGCGGAAAGAAAGCGCCGAAGGGATATAGCGTCAGCACCCTGCCCGGTTTCTCGATCATCGCGATCTTTACCTTTTTCGCGCTTTATGCGCCGATCATGATCCTTGTGCTTTATTCCTTTAACGCAGGCACCTCGCTTGCGATCTGGGAAGGATTCTCGCTGCGCTGGTACGCGCAGGCGGCGGGCAATGAGCGGGTGATCGACGCGGCGATCCGGTCGCTGATCCTTGCCGGGTCGGCGGCGACGATTGCCAGCATCAGTGCGACCATGGCCGCGCTGGCGACCACGCGGACGCGGCGGTTCAAGGGGCGTACGATGATCTATGCGCTGATCAACCAGCCTCTGATGGTGCCCGAGATCGTGACCGCCGTGGCGCTGCTGATCGTTTTTGCCTGGATCAAGGTGATGACCGGTTACACCAGCCTGCTCTACCTGGTCGCCGCGCATACGGCGTTCTGCATCCCCTTTGCCTACTTGCCAATCCGGGCGCGTCTTGAAACGATGGATGACACGCTGGAGGTGGCCGCGCGCGATCTTTATGCCTCGCCCATGCAGGTTTTCCGCCGCGTGACGCTACCGCTGATGTGGCCGGGGATCATTGCCGGGTTCATGCTCGCCTTTGTGATTTCGCTCGATGACGTAGTGATTACAGAATTCGTGAAATCGGCCGGACAGGAAACCATTCCGACCTATATGCTGGGCCAGCTGCGCCGCGTGGTCACGCCCGAAGTCAACGCGATTTCGACCATCATCCTTGTGGCGGGTGCTGTTCTGGTATCGCTGTTTTTCTGGGTCAGCCGCGAACGCCGCTGACCTTTCCCCATACCGGCCGAAAAGAGCCGGGACATAACAAAAACAACCAACTCAACATGGAGTGTTACTTGATGAAAAAACTGTTTGCAGCCGCTTCCGTTCTGGCGCTGGGCGCGACCGGCGCCATTGCGCAGGAACTGAACATCTATAACTGGGGCAACTACACGAACCCCAAGTTGATCGAGAAATTCGAGGCTGAAACCGGCATCGACGTCACCATCACCGATTACGACAGCAACGACACCGCGCTGGCCAAGGTCAAGGCGGGCGGCCACGGTTTTGATATCGTCGTGCCCTCGGCCACCTATGTGCCGATCTGGGTTTCCGAAGGCCTGCTTGAAGAAACCCGCCCCGATCAGATGGAAAATTTTTCCAACATGGATCCGGTCTGGATCGACGTGCCGTGGGATGAAGGCCGTCACTATACCGTGCCATGGCAGTGGGGTACGACCGGCATCGCGGTCAACACCAAGTATTACGATGGCGACATCGATACCTCGGCGATCTTCATGGATCCGCCGGAAGAGCTGAAGGGCAAGATCAACGTTGTGCCGGAAATGGGCGACGTGATGGGCCTTGCGATCATGTATTACGGTGGCGAGCCCTGTACCAACGACAAGGAAATCCTCAAGCAGGTGCGTGACGGTCTGGTGGAAGCCAAGAAAAGCTGGCTTGGCATGGATTACGGCAACATCGAGAAATTCGCCAAGGAAGATGTCTGGGCCGGTGTGAACTGGAACGGGTCGACCTTCCGTATGCGTCTGGCGAATGAAAACATCGCCTATGGCTATCCGAAAGAGGGCTACGTCGTCTGGATGGACTCCGTCGCGGTTCTGAAGGACGCACAGAACATGGAAGAGGCCAAGACTTTCCAGAACTTTATCATGAAGCCGGAAAACGCCGCGCTGATTTCGGAATTCGCGCGTTATGCCAACGGCATCAAAGGATCTGAGGAATTCATGCCCGAGGACATGAAGACGGCGCGTGAGATCAACATCCCGGAAGAGTTGAAGGACAAAGGCACCTTCCTGCCGACCTGTGACCCCGACACGCAGGCGCTTTACACCCGCATCTGGACCGACTTGCAGAAGTAAAGTTCGAAGCGGAGGTTATGACGGCGGGCGGTCCTTGGGCCGCCCGTTTTGCTTGGGGTGAGTGGAGATAAGGTGATGCTGGAAGTCTGGGGGCGCAAGACATCGTCCAACGTGCAGGCGGTGATGTGGTGCATTGGCGAACTTGGCCTGCCTTATCGTCGTCATGACATCGGTCACCGGTTTGGTGGCACAGACACCGACGCCTTTGGCGCACTGAACCCGAACCGCACCGTGCCGGTCTTGCAGGACGGGACAGATCCGCCGTTGTGGGAAACCGGCGCGATCCTGCGTTATCTCGCCAATCGTTATGGCTCGGGCGAGTTCTGGCCCGAAGAGCCTATCGCGCGAACGGATGTGGATCGCTGGGCGGAATGGGCGAAAATCAATGTCGCGCTGGCGTTCACGGCGCCGGTTTTCTGGCGCGTGGTGCGCACGCCGGAAGCGGAGCGAGATCCGAAAGCGATCAGGGACGCTATCATGAGGCTCGAAAAGACACTGCGGATCGCCGATGCCAGGTTGGCCGAACAGGCGTTTCTGGTCGGGGATGACTTTACGCTGGCCGATATCCAATTCGGCCATGTGCTGTTTCGCTACTTTGACGTCGACATTGACCGGGCGGATATGCCCGGTCTTGCCGGATATTACGAAAGGCTATGTGCCCGGCCCGCGTTTCGGGAACATGTCATGGTGTCATATGAAGAACTGCGCCTTTGAGGCGCTACTTGGCCCAGCGTCCCCCGCCGTCGATATCGACAACCGTGCCAGAGAGGTAGTGCACCTGAGGCGAGGCCAGCATGACCGCGAGGGCTGCGACTTCTTCGGCTGACTTCGGGCGGCCAAAAGGGTAATTCGCTGGGTCGACAAGCTCTTCCCAGCGGTCCGGGTCACCCCATTTCTGATCTGCGGTCTGTTTCAGGCGGTCGATCATACGATCGGTCTTGGTGACTGCAGGGTTGATCCCGAAGACACGCACGTTATCCGCCGGGGTGGCCGCGCCGAGTGCGCTGGTGAACCCGATCAGCCCGGCATTTGCCGCCGCGCCGATGATATAGGACGGTCGCACCGCCCTGCCCCCCATGCCGATGATGTTGATAATCGTGCCGGACTTGCGGGCGCGCATCTGTTCGGAGAACAGCTTGCACAGGTGGACGTAGCCCCAGAACTTGAGATCCATACCCTCGCGCCAGTCATCCATCCCAAGCGCTTCGATCGGGCCGGATTTGATGGCCCCGGCATTGTTGACAAGAATATCGACGGCGGCGGCCTCGCCGAAAAGCGCAAGCCGGCCTGCGTCTTCGGACAGGTCGGCGGCAATAAAGCCCGCTTCGCTCCCGGTTTCGGCGCGGATCTGTTCCGCCGCCTTGGCAAGCGCGGGCTTGCTGCGCGACACCAACGTTACGCGCGCGCCTTCGCGGGCGAAGGCCATCGCCGTCGCGAAACCGATCCCTTTGGAGCCGCCCGTCACGAGAACGTGCTTTTCGGTAAGTTTAAGATCCATGTCTGTCCCGTTCTTTGCTGACCGGGTTCGTCCGGCAGGTCTAAGTCACGACGACCCTGCCAGCTTTGCGAGGGTGAGTGCAACGTGTCGTCGGCCCTGCCCTGTTAGTTCGCCACGGAATAGGTCTTGCCGCCGGTGCGTTGCCAGCCCGTTTCGCCAAGGGTGAAGTCGGTGGTCAGACGGTGCACGAAGCGTTCGGTCTCAGGCAGTGCGACCCAACGCTCTACCCGAAGGTCGCGGCCGTCAATGTCGAGAATGGCAAAATCATTGTCCTGATCGCGCAACCTTGTGGAAAGCCCCGTCCCGGCGTGGATCTGGAGAATATTGGAATGGCCCGAATTGGTCTTATAAGGTTCGGTCCACCACGAATGGAGATGGCCCGATAGCAGGATATGCGCCCCGCATTCGGACAGTTTTTCAAGAGCGTTCTCCGCGCCGATCATGCCATCCTTGGAGGATCCGGGCGGGTGGCGGAACGGGTGATGGGCGACGATCACGTTGATTCTATCCTCATCGCCATCGCCGAACACACGGCAGAGGCGACGGGTGGCGTGTCCGGTCATGCGACCGCGTTGCCAACTCCACCGCGTGACGGTGTTGAGTCCGAAGATTCCGACGTGGTCAGTTACGATCTGGGGTTCGAGATCCCGATCGATCCAGTGCCGGTAGCGCGAGAACGGCTTGAACATGCGCAGGAAAGGCCGGTGCAGGGGGATGTCATGATTACCCGGTACCACGATTATCGGCAGCTCGATCCTGTCGATAAAGGCGCGCGCGGCACGGAACTGGCTATGGCGCGCGCGCTGGGTCAGATCGCCCGAAAGAGCGACCACATCGGCTTTCGACCCGTTGATCGTGTCGATCAGCGGAGCAAGAAGCTCTGGCCGGTCCCGACCGAAATGAAGGTCGGAAAGATGCAGTATCCGTTTCATACCTACCAGTCTGGCTCAGGGTACGATCACGTTCAACGCGTCATGGAGAACACGCAGGCGGAATGGCGAGAGCATCCGCTCTTTTTCGCCATCGCGGGCGACAAGCCTGTGGGCTTGCAGCGTTTCTATCAGGATTTCCTCACCGCATATCAGGGTAAAGTCCCGATCCGCCTGAAGCGTGCGACGGGCCAGTTTGAATGCGAACTTGACCATTTCGAACCGCCCGCAGTCCTTTGCGAGATAGAGGGCAAACTGGCCGTTGCGGACGGCATCGGCACCTTCAAGGCGGAATTCTTCGAGCTGGTAGGCGCTGTTGGCCGCAAAGGCCAGCGGCGTCTTCATGCGGTAGACGGTGCCATCCACGGTCACGCGCATCGACTGCGGCTTGTTCACGGTCAGCAGCGCCTTGATGACGGACCAGTGCGCCGCGATCCGGCTTCGGCCCCAACGGCGGTACACATCTTCGCGCTGGTCAAGGATGGCCGGATAGGCGCCAAGACTTGCGTTGTTCAGAAAGACCCGGTCATTGATCGTGCCGACGTTCACGGCCTTACTCCGGCCGACTTCGATCAGGCGCAGGGCGTCTTCGAGTTCATCCGGAATATCGAGGCTACGGCTAAAGTAGTTGAATGTGCCTGACGGGATCACGCCCATGACCTTGTCCGTGCCAGCGAGTGCGCCCGCAACGGTAGAGATTGTGCCATCCCCGCCAGCCACGACCACCGTTTCAAAAGGGCCAGCAGCAACTCGCTGCGCGATCTCCTGAATATCCGAGCCCTTGCTGACCCGTTCGAACCGTGTCTTGCCGGGCTGACGCTTTAGCCATTCCTCGAGCTGGCCGACCTGCTCTGAGGCCTTCCCTTTGCCTGACTTGTCATTCGCGATCAGACAGATTGACGATTCCTTTTGCCGTGTGTCGTGGTACAAAAGCTTTACTCCGAAAATGCTCCGCGCCGGTTCTGCCGACAAGTCGATAGAGCGTTGCGATCACAACACGGCAGGGCCTTGACTGGTTCCGCCACAGCGCGATTTGCCAAACTCTGCTGGCATATGCGCTTTGTGCTGTTTATCGCTGTTTGACGGGATAAAATGGCGACGACCTGAGAAACGGGCAGCAAAATGGGGCGTTCGGCCTTTGCGCTGCGTCCGGTACGGGTCAAAACGCCGGGGCGGAACAGGCTGGGATCAAAGGTTGAGAAAACGCACGCATATCGAGGATGACACCCTGTCGGCAGAGGCCGGGCGGAACGAGCGGCAATTCATCACCTCGCTTTACCGGGGCCTCGAAGTCCTGCGGGCCTTTCGTGCCGATGACCGGTCAGGGCTTTCGAACGGCGATCTGGCCGAGCGGACAGGTCTGCCCAATTCCACGGTATCCCGGCTGACCTATACCCTGCTGCAAACCGGCTATCTGACATACGATGCCGAAACCGGGCGTTACCGCATGGGCGTCCCGGTGCTGAGCCTTGGATATGCCTGCCTGAGCGGGATGCCGATCAGGGAAGCCGCCCAAGGGTATATGCAGACTCTGGCCGACAGTTGCGGCGAAGGCGTGATGGTGGCGCTAGGCGGGCGCGACGCGCTTACGATGACCTATGTCGCCTGCGCGCGATCGCGCAGCGTGGTGTCGCTTCAGCTTGGGGTGGGATCGCGAATTTCGCTGGCGCGGTCCGCGATGGGACGCGCCTATCTTGCAGCCTGTTCCGAGGAGGAGCGGGCCGAGGCGCTGGAAGACCTTGAACGACACGCCGACCCGGATCTCTGGCCGTCGATCCGGGCGGGGATCGATGATGCCCGTGCCCAGATCGAGGATCGCGGTTTCTATGCGAACCTCGAAAAATGGCATACCGGTGTTAACGCCGTAGCCGTGCCCTTTCGCAGCCAAAGCGACGAGCCGCTGATGGCCTTTAACCTTGGCGGGCCTGCAAGCTTTCTGCCGCAGGACCGGCTCATCGGCGAATTCGGACCGCGGCTCGTGGCGCTGGCCGAAACCATGAGCCACAGAGTGCCAAGGGCACGATAAAGCTCTACCCGAGAGTTTGCCCCGAACGTTAGTGTCGGGCATTGCGGAACGGCGTTCCACTGAGTAGCTTGCCGTCAAATTGACGGCAGCGGTACACCCGGCCGTTCCAGGAGGAGAGATACAAGATGACCATGCCCGACGCCCTGAAACACCTGCGCCTGCCCGTAATCGGCGCACCGCTTTTCATCATTTCCAATCCGGATCTGGTGATCGCCCAGTGCAAGGCAGGTGTGGTCGGCTCTTTCCCTGCGCTGAATGCCCGCGAGAAGGAAGGCGAGCCGATCGAGCTGGAACGCTGGCTCGCGCGCATTACCGAAGAGCTTGACCGCTATAATCAGGCCAACCCGGACACCCCTGCCGCCCCCTTTGCCGTCAACCAGATCGTTCACCGGTCGAACACTCGGCTGGAGCGCGACGTCGAAATCTGCGCAAAGTTCAAGGTGCCGGTCTGGATCACCTCGCTTGGGGCGCAGGAATGGGTGAACGAGGCGGCGCATGGGGCGGGCGGCATCACCATGCATGATGTGATCAACAACAAGTTTGCCAAGAAGGCGATTGAAAAAGGCGCCGACGGTCTGATCGCGGTGGCAGCGGGCGCCGGTGGCCACGCCGGAGCGCTTTCGCCTTTTGCACTGGTGCAAGAAATCCGGTCGTGGTTCGACGGACCGTTGTTCCTTTCGGGGTCGATTGCGCGCGGCGACAGCATCCTTGCGGCGCAGGCGATGGGCGCGGATGGCGGCTATGTCGGTTCGGCCTTTATCGCGACCGAAGAAGCCAACGCGGTTGAAGGCTACAAGCAGATGGTTGTCGAGGGCAGTGCGAATGACATCGTCTATTCCGATCTCTTCACCGGCGTCTGGGGCAATTATCTAAAGCCTTCGATCTCGGCGGCGGGGATGGATCCGGAGAACCTTGAACGGTCCGACCCCTCGGCGATGAACTTTGGGGACGGCAGTGCCAAGCCGAAAAGCTGGAAGGAAATCTGGGGATCGGGACAAGGGATCGGCGCGGTCGACAAGGTCGTGCCGGCTGCCGAATTGATCACCCGGCTGAGCCGCGAATACGAGGCGGCAAAGGCCCGTTTGACCAATATAACGGCGGCCTGAGCGCCGGGCGAAAGGTCCGGAGCCACTCACATTTCCGTTCAGTCACGGTTAATTTACTGTAACCCCTGATCAAAAACGACGATCAGGGGTTAACTGTTTCAAAGACCTCGAAAATTGAATTTCAAGGGCTAGCGCTCAAATGTTTCAATTTATACGCGAATTTCAGCCTATCGATTCAACCTATCGGCCAGTTTCAGCCGGGGGTTAAAGACCGGGCTGGATTAGTCGTGTCTGAGTAACAAATTGTAAACCTAACGCCCCTTGGGAACCAATCCCCGAGCAGAGAGTTGGGCGTGTCCGGATGAAAAATACTAGGAGTAGATAAATGATCCGCACTTTTACGATTGCACTTCTTTGCAGCACCGCTGCATCAGCAGCGTTTGCCGGCAACGCTGATCCGGCACCGGCAGAACCGGTTGTGTACACCCCGCCGCCGGTTGTTAAACCGTTCTGGGAAGGTGGCTATGTCGGTGCACAGCTGGGTTATGCCTATGGTGAATTCGACCTTGGCGGCAGCTTTGACAACGACAGCGTCATCGGCGGTCTGACCGCAGGTTACCTGTGGAGCCTTGGCAACAACTGGTACCTCGGGCCGGAATTCCAGTACGACTGGGCCGACGTTTCGATCACCGACCCCGGCACCGGTCAGACGGCGTCCTTCGACAGCATGGCGCGCCTCAAGCTGATCGCCGGTTACGAGATGGGCAACGGCCTGCTCTACGGTTCGCTCGGTTATGCATATTCCGACTTTGACGGCGTCGGTAACTTCTTCAACGACAGCGGCGACAGCTATGTTGTTGGTCTAGGTTACGACTGGCGTGTCGGTGAGAACTGGACGGTCGGTGCAGAATACATGTACCACTCGTTCGACAGCATCGGTAACGGCGGCGGCGACGTGGACGTGAACACGCTCCACATCAAAACCTCGTACCGCTTCTGATCGGTTTTCCGGCAGGCCTCCCCGCTTTAATTACCTCGTAAGCGGGTGGGTCTGCCGGGACTTGCCGAAAGCAATCAAGGGCCGCCGCGCATTCGCGGGCGGCCCTTGTTGTATCATGCCACCGTCTCGAGCTCCCGCCGCAGCGCTTTGCGGTCGGGTTTGCCGACGGGCGTATGGGGCAGTTCATCGCGGAATTCGAGGTGGCGCGGGATTTCGTGACGCCCGAGCTTGTCCTTGAGGAATTCTTGCAGCTCTTCGAGCGCAAAGGGTTTGGCACCGTTGTTAAGCTGCACGAACACCTTGGCGCTTTCGCCGCGATAATCGTCCGGCACGCCTATGGCGATCGCTTCGGACACATCGGGATGCTGATGAACGGCGTTTTCGATCATCAGAGGGTAGACGTTGAAGCCGCCGGACAGGATCATGTCCTTCTTGCGGTCGACGAGGTAGAAATACCCGTCTTCGTCCATGTAGCCGATGTCGCCCGTAAGGAACCATCCGTTGGAGAAAGAGTCGGCGGTTTCCTTTGGTTTGCCCCAGTATTCGGCAGTGACGTTGGGTCCTTTCACCACCATTTCGCCGGTCATGTTCGGGCCGAGATCCTTGGTCGGATCTTCGACATCGACAATTTTCAGGTCGATCCCTGGCAGCGGCACCCCGATTGTGCCCAGTTTTTCGTCGGGCATGTCGCGCGGAACAGCGGTGCCGGCGGGCGAGGTTTCGGTCATGCCCCATCCGCCCAGCAGTTTCAGACCGGTCAGCTTCTTGATGCGGTTGTAGACTTCGACCGGCAGCGGCGCCCCACCCGATCCGACATATTCCAGTGAACTGAGATCGCGCTTTTCGATATCGGGAAGTTGCAGGATCGCGATCCATGTCGTCGGCACACCGCCGAAGGAAGCGATCCGCTTTTCCTCGATCTCCTTGACCGCCTGTGCCGCGTCATAGCGCAGGCGGAGATGGATGGTGCCGCCTTCATGTACGCGTTTCAAAAGCCCAACCGTCAGCCCCATAATGTGGAACAGCGGCGAATAGACGAGCGAGGATTTACCCGGCTCGGCGGAGCTGTCGTTCTTTGTGTTCTCGGAATAGATCTGAACCGCCGCGGTCAGGTTAGCGTGGGTAAGCACCGCTGCCTTGGGCACCCCTGTTGTGCCACCGGTATATTGCAGCAAGGCCATATCCTGCGGGGTCACGGGCACGGGATCATAGGCCGCATTCTCATGGCCGGCGAGAAATTCCTGTATGCCCATCGCGCCATCGAACACCGGGCAGTCGCGGCCCATGGCCGATACCGGATCGGGACACTGGACCAAAAGCGGGGTCTCGCCGCTGGCGAGCAGCGGCTTGAAATGGCTCGCCAGTTCCGGCGTGGTCAGCGTGACCGCGACCTTGGCACCGCTGTCCTTGAGCTTGTGTGCAATCTCGCGGTCGGCATCGAGCGGGCTGATATGGGTCACCGCCGCCCCAGCCGCGATGACGCCAAAGAAGAAAATCGGGTGCCAGGGGCAATTCGGCAGGTGCAATGCGACGCGGTCCCCCTTGCCCACGCCCTTGGCCTTGAGCGCCGAGGCCACCTGCCCCGCCAGACGGCGCATCTCGGCAAAGGTGTAGGATTTGCCGTAATATTCGATCAGGACGGTGTCGGCATAGGTGTCGAAAGCCCGGCTCATCATCTCGGTCCAGGTTGTCACTTCCGGCTGGAAGTTCGTGGACACGCCAGCCTCATAGTGTTTGTGCCAAGCGCGCTCGCCCGGCTGCGAAATATTACTCATGATTTCCTCCCGCGGTGCGGAATTATGTTTCGCACCTGCTGAGAGGCTAAAAGCTAGAATCGCTTCGGGCAAGCATCCTATTAAAGGAATTCCGACAAATTTCCGCCGGTTGGCCTACATCTGCCTGAGATTGCCCCACAGTGGCAGAATTCTTATGACTAGCAGGCCGCAAGTTGAGCGGCATCAAGAACGCGAGGCCGCAGTGTGACGGTAACGATTGCAGGCGAAGAGATCCACCTCAGGACAACACTGGTCTCCTTTCTGACCGGGATCGCCGGGGGTTTCGCGGCCAAAGAGATGGGATTTCCGCTGCCAATGTTGCTTGGCTCGGTTGTTGCGGTTGGCGCGATTTCGATTTTCGGATTCAAGGTGGGCGGTCATCCACCGCGCATTCCCTTCTGGCTGCGGCTGTTCTTTATCCCGATCATCGGTTTGTCGATTGGCGCGTCCTTTACGCCGGACATATTCGAGCAGACGCGCAGTTGGTGGCCGTCGCTGCTGGCGCTGGTGATCTATATACCGCTGGCGCATTTCGTCGGCTATCAGGGGTTTCGCCGTATCGGCAAGTTGTCGGGGACCACAGCCTATTATGCGGCGGTGCCCGGCGGGCTGATGGAATCCATCGCCATGGGCGAAGAGAATGGCGCGGATGTGCAGGTGCTGACGGCCCTGCAGTTCATGCGGCTGATCCTGACCGTGATGCTGGTGCCGCTGGCCTTCACCATCCTGAGCGGCGATGCGGTCGGCTCTGCCGCCGGCGCCGTCATTGGCGGGTCGCGTGGCGTGCTGGATGCGCCCGAGTTGTTCTGGCAGGCGATTGTCGGGCTTATCGGCTATTTCGGAGGGCGGCGGTTGCGCCTGCCCGCCTTTGTCATCACCGGGCCGGTTCTGGCCTCGGGCCTTGCACATCTAAGCGGGCTGCTAACCGCCGCGCCGCCCGGCTGGCTGATACAGGTCACGCAGCTTATTATCGGTGTGGCGCTGGGCACCCGGTTCGTCGGGATGCGGCCAAAGACCTTTGGCCGCGCCCTGTTGCTTGCGTTTCAGAACATGGTTTTCACCATGTGCCTTGCGATGCTTTTTGCCGTCGTGCTCCACGAGATCGTGGACGAGGATATCAATGCAGTCGTGTTGTCCTTTGCCCCAGGCGGTCTCGCCGAGATGTCGCTTGTCGCGCTCTCGCTGCACGTTTCGGTTCTGTTTGTCACCGCGCATCACGTGCTGCGCATCGTGCTGTCGGTCACGGTGGCCAAGACTTTTGCCCACCGTGTACCGCCTGACCGCTAGTTGTAGAAGTAATCCGGCAACCAGAGGGCAATGCCCGGGATCACGATGATCAGGAACAACCCGACCAGCGTCACGAGCACGTAGGGAATGACCGAGCGATAGATATCGCCCATAGTCACATCCGGTGGCGCCACCCCTTTCAGGTAGAAGAGGTTGAAGCCAAAGGGCGGCGTCATGTAGCCGACCTCCATCATGATGATGAAGAGGATACCGAACCAGACCGGGTCAAACCCGGCCGCCTGAACGACAGGCAGGAATACCGGCAGGGTGATCAGCATGATCCCGACCGGGTCCAGCACCATACCGAACAGGAACAGCACGAAGAGCATGAAGGCCAGCGCGCCCCATTTACCACCCGGAATAAACTCCATCAGGTGCTGGATCAGGCTCTGCGCCCCCAGCGCCGTATAGGCGGTCGAGAAGGCGTGTGCTGCAAACAGGATCCACATCACCAGCGCGGTCAGCTTCAGCGTGGAGATGGACGCCTCGTGGATGACTTTCCACGAAAGCTGGCGGTTGATCAAAGTCGCGACCATCGCACCGAAGACGCCGATGGCTGCCGCTTCGGTTGGCGTTGCGAAACCGCCGAAGATCGCGCCCAGAACGATCACCACGATCAGGATCGGCAGGATCACCGATTTCAGGGAGGCGAATTTCTGGCGCCAGTTCGCACGCTCTTCAGGTGGCAGCGAGGGCCCAAGCTCTGGCTGTATCCAGCAGCGGACGCCGATGTAGATCGACACAAGCACGAAGAGCAGGATGCCCGGACCGACGCCCGCCGCAAAGAGACGTCCGACGGAGACCTCGCTTAGCAGCGAGTAGAGAACCATAAGGATCGACGGCGGGATTAAAATACCCCAGCCGCCGCCCGCGTTGATCGCCCCGAGCGCCAGTTTCTTGTCATACCCACGTTCAAGCATCTTGGGCAGCGCGATGGTGCCCATGGTCACCACGGCGGCTCCCGAGATGCCGGACATGGCCGCGAAGATCACGCAGATCAGCACCGTACCGATGGCCAGACCGCCGCGCAGGCCGCCCCACCACTGGTGCATCATGTCGTATAGATCGTTCGCCACCCCCGATTTTTCCAGCAGGATTGCCATGTAGACAAACAGCGGGATGGCCATGAGCGTCGGGTTCGACATGGTCTCCCACATTTTCGAGGCCAGCAGGTAAAACCCGATGGTGCCCATTTCGAAATAGAGGAAGACAACCGAGATCCCGCCCAGCACAAAGGCGAGCGGCGTGCCCAGCAGGACAAAGAAAAGAAGGGAGCCGAAGAACAGCAGTGTAAGGATTTCAACGCTCATTTATTATACCTCGCCGCCGGTTTCGCTATCGGCCAGCTTGCCAAAGGTTTCTTCATCGACGGGCAAGCCCATCAACACGCGCACATCCGCCCAGAGACGGACAAAGCCCTGCAACAACAGCAGGATGGCGGCCACGGGGATCAGCGATTTCGTGGGCCAGAGCGGCGCTTTCCAGGTAGAGTTCGACCGTTCCATATCGGCAATTGCCTCGGAGGCGATGTCATAGCCCTGCCAGAGCAGCACCCCGACAAAAAGCAGGAACAGCGGCCACGTGATGATATCGATCAACGCCTTGCGCTTGGTCGAGAACGAGCCGTAGAGGATGTCGACGCTGACGTGTCCGCGTTCGGCCAGCAGGTAGCCGCCGCCGATGATCGCGTAGACGCCAAAGATCAGCGTTGCCAGTTCTGCGGTCCAGATGGCGGGCTGCCCCACCAGATAGCGCATCACCACATCCGCCAGTAGCAGTGCAAAGATGATCAGCACCGCCAGCGATACCCATTTGCCGATCAGCCTGTTGAACCGCGTTATACTCCGAGCAAGCGCCTGCATCGCCCTGCCTCCCCTTGGTCGTGAATGTCATGCCAGCTCTCCCGGCCCGGTGATCATACCGGCATTTCGGGGGATCGGCCAAAGAAACGGGGCGGCACGCTGCACCGCCCCATCCGAAGGAACTGTCAGATCCGTTTAGATGTAGCCGAAATCCGTCATCAGCTCGCGATAGATATCCGCGGCCTTGGCGGCGCGTTCGCCCTTTTCGGCCTCTTTAGCCATGATGTCCTTGGAGGCACCCGACAGCATTTCCAGCACGTCGTCCGGCAGGGTGATAACCTCGATACCATTCTCTTCGATACCAGACGCAAGCGCGATGGCTTCCTTGTGCTGGTATTCCTGCGAGCGCAGGAAGAAGCGGTTCTGCATCGTGTCGATCAGCGCGGTGCGCATATCGTCATCCAGCGAGTCCAGCTGATCCATGTTCACCGCGTAGGCATCCGTGGTCATGCCGAGACCCGGCTTGCAATGGAATTTGCAGACTTCCCAGAGCGACATGGACTTGGCACCGATCGCCGCGCCCCAGTGCGCGCCATCGACAACACCCGAGCTGAGCGCCTGATAGAGTTCGGAACCCGGCACATATTGCGGCGCGGCCCCGGCGGCGGCAAGGTAGTCGATCATCGTGCCCGACGACCGGATCTTGAGACCGCGGAAATCGTCGGCGGATTCGATGCGCTTGGAGACGACCATCTCGACCGGCAGCACCTTTTCCGCCATCAGCATGACGCCTTCTTTGTTCAGGTCTTCGTTGACCAGATCCTCGAGCCCGAGGTTCTTGATCGCATGCTGCAACTGCCAGCTTTCACGGAACGTGCCCGGAATGCCGTAAACAAAAGATGCGGCCTGTGCTTGGTCCTGGATATAGGACGGCGACAGCGTCGCCATCGGCACCACGCCCTTGCGCAGGATGTTGTAGATATCCGGCCCCTTGGCGAATTCACCAGCACCAAGCGGTTCGAGCTTGAACGCGCCGTCTGTGCGCTCTTCGAGCACGGTGGCCAGAACGCCAAGGCTGTCGGTGAACGAGCTGGACGCCTTGGGCCAGTGCGACTGAACGCGCCAGGTAACCTTGCCCTGTGCGATCCCCTTGCCGACGAGTGCCGGCGTGGCGATTGCGCCCAGTGCGGCCCCCCGCAACATGCTCCGGCGATTCAGCATTGATGATGAAGCGGTCATAATGTCCTCCCTTGGCTAACCGAGTGGAACTATTTTCCGCATTGCGAGAAATGTAAACACCGGTAACGCATTAGACCGCCCGAACCTGCATAAAAAATTCGTGCTTGGGCTGCCCGAGGTGGGCGATCGACGGGCTATTTCCGCAGTGCGGGACGCTTTAGCCGACCTGCCGCCCATGCGACCAGACTCCGCGCAGCGAAGCGACGCCTTCGACAGGCCTGACACGGACCAGATCCGCACGCAAGCCTTCGGCAATCCGCCCCCGGTCGGTCAGCCCGGTCGCGCGCGCCGGCGCCGAGGTGACGGTGGCCATCGCACGCGGCAGATCATCCCAGAGGTCTGCAAGTCGCAGAGCTGCGCTCATCAGTGCCGAGGGCACGTAGTCCGACGAGAAGATATCAAGCAGATCGAGCCGCGCCAGTTCTTCCGCCGCCACATTGCCGGAATGCGAGCCGCCGCGGATCAAGTTGGGCGCGCCCATCATGACGGCGATACCATTATCCTTGCAGGCCTGCGCCGCCTCGACGGTCGTCGGGAACTCGGCCAGCCGGATTCCGTGGGCCGCGCTGGTGGTGACGTGACCGGTGTCGGTGTCGTCATGGCTTGCCAGCACGGCCCCGAAACGCACCGCCGCCGCAACGGCCGCTGCCTCATGCGCCTCGCCCAGCCTTTCACGGGTGGCCACCTGATGCGCCACGTGTTCCTCGAACTGGTCATCGGAAAGCCCGTGCTTGCCGCAGACATAGGCCCGCAGTTTTTCCAGATCGCGGAACTGACGCTGCCCCGGCGTATGATCCATGATCGACACGATCCCGACCCGGTCATCGGCACCGAACTTGCCCAGCTCTTCGGTCAGGGTTTCCGAACAGACTTCGGCCCGCAGGTGGAGAAAGTGGCTGATACGCAGCAGGCCGCGCGCGCGCATGTCCAGCAACTCGCTGGCAAGCGGTCGCGCATATTCGCGATAGTTCGTTCGATTGTTCGACACGACCGAACCAACCCTCAGCGCATCGAAAACGGTCGTGATGCCGGTGCTGGCCAGTTCCCCGTCATGGGCGATGATCGCCGCCGCGTGGGGCCAGTCGACCTTGGGTCGGGGCTGGATATGCCGTTCGAGATTGTCCGTATGCAATTCGATCAGGCCGGGGATCAGCAGGTCGCCGTCGCAATCCACCGCCCCTGCCCGCGCACTGCGCCCGGTATCGACGGCGGTGATCATCCCGTCACCAAAACAGACCGTGCCGCGCACGACCTCGTTCTCAAGCACCAGATCCGCGTTGGTGAGGATCATCTCGCTGGTTTCATATCTCATCTGCATCATTCATGCCTTTACGGGTGACAGCAGCGCCAGAACCGCCGTGACGGCGTTTTCCAGCGGGCCGGAATTATCGATTTCCACAAGCGGCAGCGTGGCACTCAGGGGCATGGCGGCCCGTGCCAGTCGCTGGTCAATATCTTCGGGAGTTTCACGGCCACGCCCCGCGAGACGCTTGGCAAGAACCGCCGCATCCGCCGTGACATGCAACACCGTGAGACCGGGAATTTTCTGCGCGGCCTCCTCAAGAACCGCCCGCGAGGCATTGAACATCACGTCCCGCCCCCGCTGCGCCGCGGCCAGCTCGCTCACCGGAATGCCGTATTTCAACCCATGCGCCTGCCAGTGCAGAAGAAAGTCGCCCTGCGCCAAACGGCGGTCGAATTCCTGCGCCGTGACGGGCTCGAAATCTTCGCCGCCTGCATCCGCCCGCCGGGTAATGACGCGTCGCACAAGATGCAGATTCGGCTGCGACGCCAGCACAGCCGCCATCAGGCTGTCCTTGCCCACGCCGGAGGGGCCAACGACAGCAAAGACGCGCCCGGCCATTACGCGGCCCTTGGGGTGAAACGCGATACATCGATCTCGCGGTCGGCGACCCGGGCGCGGGCCTCCTCGTCGTGAAAGATACCGATAATCGCCGCACCCCGCGCCTTGGCCTCGTGGATCAGGTCCAGCACCGTCGCACGATTGGCGGCATCGAGGCTCGCGGTCGGCTCGTCGAGCAACATGGCCGGAAACACATGTGCAAATCCGCGCGCAATGTTCACCCGCTGCTGCTCGCCACCGGAAAAGGTGGTCGGCGACAGCTCCCACAGGGTTTCGGGTATCCGCAGCCGGTTCAACAATTCCCGCGCGCGCGCCTCTGCCGCAACGCGCTCCATGCCAACAGCCAGCATCGGTTCGGCCACCACGTTCAGCGTCGCGACCCGGGGAACCACCCGGAGAAACTGGCTCACATATCCCAGCGTCTCGCGCCGCAGTTTCAGGATCTCGCGAGGTTCAGCCGTCGCAACGTCGACATCGCCCACGATGATCGATCCGGATGCCGCAAGGTAATTGCCATAGATCATTCGCATCAGGGTCGATTTGCCCGCGCCCGACGATCCTGTCAGCGCCACGCATTCACCGGGTGCGACTTCCAGATCGGCCCCCGCCATCACCGGAATCACCGCTCCGCCCTGATTGTGCAGCGTGAATGTCTTCGCAACGTTTCTGACCGATATCATTTTCTTCTTGCTCCAAATACTCCGGGGGAGTCCGCGCCTCCGCGCGGACGGGGGCAGCGCCCCCTTTTTCAAACCTGCAGAACCGAACTGACCAAAAGCTGCGTATAGCCATGCTGCGGATCGTCCAGCACCTGGTCCGTCAGCCCAGCTTCCACCACATGCCCGGATTTCATCACCATCAGCCGGTCCGCCAGCAGGCGCACCACGGCCAGATCATGGGTCACGATGATCGCCGAAAGCCCCATCTCGCGTACAAGCCCACGCAGCAGGTCCAAAAGCCGCGCCTGCACGCTCACATCCAGTCCGCCGGTCGGCTCATCCATGAAAACCAGCCGCGGCCCGGTCACAAGGTTGCGCGCGATCTGCAAGCGCTGCTGCATACCGCCGGAAAATGCGCCGGGGCGATCGTCCACCCGGTCCTCGGCAATTTCCACGCGGTCGAGCCAGTCGATCGCCTGCTCGCGAATGTTCCCGTAGTG
Organism: Heliomarina baculiformis; assembly: GCF_019966545.1. Taxonomy (GTDB): domain Bacteria; phylum Pseudomonadota; class Alphaproteobacteria; order Rhodobacterales; family Rhodobacteraceae; genus Heliomarina; species Heliomarina baculiformis. Next base: position 668,052 of record NZ_JAIMIC010000001.1, read on the forward strand.
CCGCGCGCCCACGGCCATCAGCCGCTCACCCACATTGCCCCCGGCCGAGACACCCATGCGCAGCCCGTCGCGGGCGTTCTGATGGACAAAAGCCCAGTCGGTCCGCCCCAGCATACGCCGTTCGGGTTCCGACATTTTCAGCGTATCCTTCAAACCATCGGCGCGCGTGTTGAACAGGATCTCGCCTGCGTCCGGGGCAAGGTGTCCGGCCAGACAGTTCAGCAGGGTCGACTTGCCCGAGCCGGATTCGCCAACGATCCCGATCACCTCACCGGGATAGAGGTCGAAATTCACATCCGTACAGCCGATCCGCGCCCCATAGGTCTTGCGGATGTCGCGCACTTGCAAAAGCGGTGTAGCGGGCGTGCTCATTCTGCGGCCTCCGTGAATGGTGCGGATTGCGCGCCACGATGGCCTTCGGCCTGGCGCGTTGCGCAGTAGTCGGTGTCGGAGCAGACGAACATGCGCCCGCCCGCGTCATCCATGATCACCTCGTCGAGATAGGTGTTCTCGGCCCCGCACAGCGCACAGGGATGATCCGCCTTGGAGGGGTCAAACGGATGATCCTCGAAATCGAGACTGACGACCTTGGAATAAGGCGGCACCGCATAGATTCGTTGTTCGCGTCCGGCGCCGAACAATTGCAAGGCCGGGCTTTCCAGTCTCGGGTTGTCGAATTTCGGGATCGGGGACGGGTCCATGACATAGCGCCCCTCGACCTTGACCGGATAGGCATAGGCGGTTGCGATCTCGCCATGACGCGCGATGTCCTCGTAAAGCTTCACGTGCATCAGCCCGTATTCCTCAAGCCCGTGCATCTTGCGGGTCTCTGTCTCGCGCGGTTCCAGAAAGCGCAGGGGTTCCGGAATCGGCACCTGATAGACAAGGATCTGGTCCTCGGTCATCGGGGTTTCCGGAATCCGGTGGCGGGTCTGGATCACCGTGGCCTCGGTCGTGTGTTCCGTGGTCTCCACGCCCGCCGTACGCTCAAAGAACTTGCGGATCGAGACGGCGTTGGTCGTGTCATCCGCACCCTGATCGATCACCTTGAGCCGGTCCTCGGGCGTCAGACAGGCAGCTGTTACCTGAACACCACCTGTGCCCCATCCGTAGGGCATCGGCATCTCGCGGCTTGCAAAAGGCACCTGATAGCCGGGAATGGCCACGCCTTTGAGAATGGCCCGACGGATCATCCGCTTGGTCTGCTCGTCGAGATATGCAAAGTTATAGGCATCAGTTTCGACGCCCGGCCGCTCCTCAGTCATGGGTCGCGCTCCTTTTGAAAGGATATCCGATGGATCCGGTGAGTTTCTGTTCCGGTCTGGCCGTTGGCCTTGCGTTTCTTGGCGTGGCCTTTGTCGCCGGGCAGCGCAGCATCGGCAAAGAAAAATAGCTCATTCCGCCGCCTCCTTGTAACTCGCCTGCGCCTCGGCGCGCATCCGCCGCACCAGTTCCAGTTCCGACTGGAAATCGACGTAATGGGGCAGCTTGATGTGCTCAAGAAAACCCGTTGCCTGAATATTGTCCGAATGGGACAGTACAAATTCCTCGTCCTGTGCGGGTGCGCCGACATTGTCCTCGCCCAGTTCTTCCCAGCGCAGGGACCGGTCCACCAGCGCCATTGAAATCGCCTTGCGCTCGGTCTGGCCAAAGACCAGCCCGTAGCCGCGGGTGAATTGCGGCGGCTCGGTCTTGGATCCGGCGAACTGGTTGACCGTTTCGCATTCGGTCAGGTCGATTTCGCCGATCTCGACCGAGAAACCCAGCTCGGCGATCTCCATTTCGACCGGCACCTTGCCGATGCGCAACTCGCCCACGAAAGGGTGGTTGCGCCCGTATCCGCGCTGCGTCGAATAGGCCATGCCAAGCACAAAACCTTCGTCGCCCCTTGTCAGCGCCTGAAGCCGCAGCGCCCGGTTGGCGGGATATTCCATTGGCGCGCGGGTCATGTCGGGCGGAGTCTCGTCGCTGGGTGTCTCTTCCTGGATCAGCCCATCGCGATTAAGGAATTCCGTTATGCGCGGGGTTTCCTTGCGCTCGGCATCGACCTCTTGCGCACGCGGCGTTTCACCTTCGGCGGCCAGTTTGAAATCCAGCAGACGGTGCGTGTAGTCGAAGGTCGGCCCAAGCACCTGTCCGCCCGGGGCATCCTTGAACGTGGCAGAAACCCGGCGGTCGCAGATCATCGCGCCGGTATCGACCGGTTCGGAATGGCCGATGCGGGGCAGTGTGGTGCGATAGGCGCGGATCAGAAAAATCGCCTCGATCAGGTCGCCGCGCGACTGTTTGATCGCCAGCGCGGCGAGGTCGGGATCGTAAAGCGAGCCTTCGGCCATGACCCGGTTCACCGCTAGTTTCATCTGTTCACGGATCTGGGTCACCGAAAGTTCCGGCACGGCGGGATCACCGCGCCGTTCCTCGGCCAGCCATTCATGCGCGTTGTCGATGGCGCGCTCGCCCCCTTTGACGGCAACATACATCAGGCAGCCTCCACCTTGGTCGAGCGCGGCAGGGCGGCCAGCCGCTCCCCCGCGCAGAAATAGAAATCGAGCCCAAGGGGGAACAGGGCGCGGTTGGCGCGGAAAATTTCAACCTCGGGGAGCGAAAGCTGGGCCGTGGTTTCAATGCCCGGGCCGGAGAGGATGGCCCCATTGTTCGAGAGGTCCGGCATTTCGACGATCAGGGTGGCCGAACGGTCGGGATATTCGGCATTGCCAATCCGGAAACGCTCAAGCGGTGAAAGTGCGGCCCAGTCTCCAAGCGCGAATTGCGCCTCTTCCGCCTTGACCAGCGGCGCGCCGATGTGGAAAGCGCCCCAGTCGCGCATAGCCGGACTATCAACGCCCGGTGCGAGGTACAGCGGTGTTTCCGCATCGCAAAGCGTGAGCAAAAGAACAGCCGCAGCGGCAGAGACCGGCGCGGGTGCGGTTCCGCCGCTGACGGTTTCGATCTTGCCGGGCCGGGCCATCGCGTTCAATGCCGCGCGAAATCCGGCGGCGGAGTCGATTGGCGGGTTGGCAAACCCGCCGGTAAGCGCCTCTGTCTGCATCAGTCTTCTCCCCTGACCATGGTAAAGAAATCGACCTTGGTGGCGGCGGCTTTGGCTGCGCGGGTCGCGATCTGCGCCTCGCGTTCCGCTTCCAGCGGGTCGAGCACGCTGGCGCGCAAATCGGATGCGCGATCCGTCTGCATCATCGCATCGACCAGCGCTGCGCGCTGGGCGTGCGCCTTGTCGCGGCCCTGCACGTAGGCATGACCAACCTCGCCACTTTCCAGCCGCAAGGCACAGCGCGTCACTGTCATCTCGCCCAGATTGAAGGGCGCACCGGTGCCGCCCATGCGACCGCGTACCATGACGCCGCCCGCCTCGGGCACACGAAGCCAGGTGAAATCCGGCACGTCGCTGGCCTTGTCCATCAGGGCCGCAAGCCGCGCGGGGCTGGATTTGGCCAGAAGCCCCATCCACGCCTGACGCTCGGTTTTTTCTTGTTCAGCTTTCGCCATCTAGACACCTTGCAGATTTGTCTAAGAAACTATACAACTAGACAAATCATACGCTCTCCCCTTTGCCGGGGCAAGCCCGGTTAGATGAAGATTTGGTAACAAGATGACCCGAACACCCGTCTGGAAATCCATCGCCGCCGCTCTTGAGGCGGATATCGCCGCCGGGCACTACGGCGCGGGCGACAAGCTGCCAACCGAAGCAGCGCTGGCCAGCCGGTTTGGCGTCAACCGGCATACTGTCCGGCGCGCTCTCGGCGATATGAGCGAGCGCGGCATCCTGCGATCGCGCCGGGGCGCCGGCGTTTTCGTCGAAGCGCCGCCAACCGAATACCCGATTGGCAAGCGAGTGCGATTCCACCAAAGCATCCGCGCCACCGGGCGATTGCCACAACGTCGCGTGCTGCGGCTTGAGAGCAGGCCCGGCGATGCGGGCGAGACAAAGGCGCTTGAGCTTAACGCCGGGTCCATGGTGACCGTCTGCGAAGGGCTGTCGCTGGCGGGTGAGACGCCCATTGCGCATTTCATCTCGGTCTTTCCGCAGGATCGGCTTCCCGGCATGTTGCACACGCTGGAAGAGGTCACTTCGGTCACCGAAGCGCTGAAACTGAACGGTGTGGCAGATTACGTGCGGCGCGAAACGCGGGTCACGGCGGAAATGCCAAGCGCGACGCAGGCGCTGCATCTGCGGCTGCGCGAGAGCGATCCGCTGGTCAAGACGGTTGGCATCAACGAGGATATGGAAGGCAACCCCGTCGAATACGGGCAAACGTGGTTCGCGGGCGACAGGGTGACCCTGACCTTCAGCAACGACTAGGCGTCTTCATAGCGATCAAGGAATTCCTCGGCCTTGAGGCTGCGGAAATGGTCGAGCCGATCGCGCAAGGTCTGATGATCCCAGTCCCACCATGCCAGCGCGATCAGGCGCTCGGCGATTTCGGGCGGCTGGCGCAGGCGCAGCGGCTTGGCCGGAATGCCGGTCACGATGGTATAGGGTGCGACATCCTTGGTGACGATGGCTCCCGAGCTGACAACCGCGCCATGGCCGATGGTGATCTCTGGCTTGATCTGGGCGTTATGACCGATCCAGGTATCGTGCCCGATGACCGTCCGACGCGCGCGGCGATGCTCGAAAAACGCGGTATCGTCCTCGGCGTCTTCCCAGAGATCGGAGGAACGATACATGAAATGATGCAGGCTGGCCCGGTCGAGCGGATGATCGGTGGCCCCGATCCGCACGAAACTCGCGATATTGGCGAACTTGCCGATGGTTGCATTGGCGATGTCGCAGTAGCGGTCGCAATATGAATAGTCGCCGAATGTCGAATAGGCGACGCGACCGCCTTTCTTGACTTCGCAATACCGGCCGAATTCCGAGCCGGTGATATCGCAATCCGCCTCGATGCGGGGGGTATCCTTGCTGAGCATTTCCGTCCTGATCTTACTTGTCGCCCTGGATCAGCCGCTTGCGCAGCCAGCCCGACAGGCTGTCCATCGCCATGACCATAAGCACGACCAGCACGATGTAATAGGTGACTTCTTCCCAGTCCTTCTGGGTAATCATCGCCTGCGTCAGCAAAAGCCCGATACCGCCCCCGGTGATCGCGCCGATGATCGTCGCGCTGCGAGTGTTGGATTCGAAATAGTAGAGCACCTGGCTGAGCAGCACCGGCGTGACCTGCGGAATGACCCCAAAGCGATATCGCTGAAGCGTCGAGGCGCCGGTCGAAGAAATGCCCTCGATCTGTTTGTTATCCACGTTTTCCAGCGCTTCGGAGAACATCTTGCCAAAGCTTCCCGTGTCGGTGAGCAGGATGGCGAGCGAGCCCGTAAGCGGCCCGGGGCCCAACGCGCGGGACAGAAGAATCGTCCAGATCAACCCGTCAACGCCACGCAGGAAATCGAAAACCCGACGTGTGACAAAGCGCAGCGACCTGAGCGGTGCAAAGTTCTTGGCCGCGATGAAGGCGACAGGCAGGGCGACGATGGCCGCACCGAACGTACCGAGAAAGGCCATGAGAACGGTTTCGAACAGCGCCCAGGCCACATCGGAATGCCGCCACATGGCATTGTGCCAGAAATCCTGCCACGCACCAACAATGTTGGACCGGGCCGGATCGATCTGCGGGCCAAAGAAGATCTCTGAAACGCTGTGGCCATGATACGGACTGTCGAGCGTGAAAAAGAACAGCTCCCACCCGGTGAAATAGCGGAACACCTCGGTCCGGTTACGGGTCAGCGAGACGCGTCCGGCCTCCGTCGTAATGTTGAGCCTTGTGCGCGAGACAGAGATCCAGTCCGGCGCATTGTCACCAAGGTTCGTCACGATGTCGCGCCCGTCGACACGCGCTTCGATCAGGCCGAAACCCGGCACGTCATAGCTGAGCGCGTTTTCAGGCAGGAAGGTCACGACATGTCCATCGCCAAGGTCGATCACCTGCGCAGCGCCCCGCATTGCAACCCAGTCGGGTTCCTGACCGGGCGCATATTCGCCCTTGCGTTCACCTTCGATGGCGACAGTCACTTCGCCGCTGCGGTTGTCGCGAGAGACATGGGTCTTGTAGCTGACCATATCCGCGACAAGAGTGCGGGCGTTGTCGAGACGCGCGCGTTCGGCCAGTCCCGGCACGTCGAAGGCAAAGAAGACATAGACCAGATAGGCGATGATGACGGCGGGCAGCGCCAGCGCCATGAGCTTCTTGCGCTGGAACAGGTTGTCGGCGCGGGCGTAGAGGGCAGCGTCGGCCATCAATGTGCCTCCTGATGGATCAGGCGTTGACGGACGTAACCGGACAGCTGATCGAAGATGACGATAGTGAGGAAGAGAAGGATGAAGATCGCGGCGGCTTCGTCGAACTTGCCCTTGCCCCAGGACATGGCATTGCGCAGCTCGTAGCCGATGCCCCCTGCCCCGACAAAACCAAGAATCGCCGAGGCGCGGATGTTAATTTCAAAGCGCAGCAGCGCATAGCTGAAGTAGTTGGGCGACACCTGCGGCACCACGCCGAACCACATGCGCTGAAACCATGTGGCCCCGACGGAATGAAGCCCTTCGACCGGTTTCAGATCGGCGTTTTCGTTCACTTCGGAAAACAGCTTGCCCAGCGCGCCGGCGGTGTGAAAGGCGATGGCGATCATCGCGGGCACCGGCCCGCCGCCGAGGATAAAGATCAGCACCAGCGCAATGACGATTTCCGGCACTGCGCGCATGATGTCCATGACACGGCGAAACAGCGGAATGGCGCGCGGCCAGAGCGCCAGCCCCCGGGTCGAGAGCAGCGACAGGATGATCGCGAAAAGCGCCCCGATCAGCGTCGAGGCCGCCGCGATATTGATGGTTTCCAGCAGCGCCGGGAAGAATTTCACCAGATGCGCGGGCAAAAGGTGCAGCTTGGTCGAGGCATCCGCGACCACGTCGGCGGGAAAATCGAGAAGTTGCGGCAGACCGGCCCAGAAACCGCCCGCGTTGCGTTCATCCGCAAGCATGAACCCGGAAATCAGCATCAGCACGAAGACCGCCAGCATGATGCCGCCATAGAGTCGTTTTCGCTGGATCATCGCCACATAGCTGTCGCGGGGATGAGAATGGGCCGTGCTCTCGGTCAGGTTCGCCATACGGTGCTCGCAGAAATTGAAATGACCGGGCCCCGAGGGAGGCGCCCGGTCTGGAAAAAAGCCGTTTGCTTAGTTGCTCTTGGCTTTGCGTGCTTCGATGATCGACAGGTAGGCGTCGTGGGTGATGGGGTCAAAACCCAGCGACTCACCGGCAGCAACGCCATAGGCGCATTCCGGATCGGTTTCGTGCAGACCGTCAACCAGAGCGACCATCTTTTCCTTGACGTCAGCAGGCAGCGAGCTGCGCAGCACGACCGGGCCTTCCGGGATCGGCTTGGAGCGCCAGATTTCGACCAGATCATTCATGTCCACGAGACCGGCATCAACCGCCTTGCGCAGCGCGCCAGAGTTGTAGCCGTCTTCCCATGCGCCCTGACCATCGGCCCAGGTCACACCGCCGTCGACATCGCCATTGTTCACGGCAACGATGGTCTGCTCGTGACCGCCGGTGAACTTGACTTCGCCAAAGTAATCGCCGCTTTCCATCGAGGCACCGGTTTCGGCGGGGATTTCGATCGAGGGGATCAGGTAACCCGAGGTCGAGTTGGGATCGCCAAAGCCAAAGACCTTGCCCTTCATGTCTTCGAGCGAGGTGATGCCGCTGTCCTTACGGGCAAAACCGATGGAGTGATAGCCGTAGGAGCCGTCGAGGTTGATCTTGACGAGAACCGGCTCGACCACTTCGGGGTCAGACAGGTAAACAGCCGCGTAACCCGAAGCACCCAGCCATGCCATGTCGAGCGTGCCGCCGAGCAGGCCCTGGATCACGCCGTTATAGTCGGCGGGGGCGAAGAGTTTGGTGGGAACGCCCAGCGTTTCTTCGGCATAGGTGGCAAGGCATTCGTTCGAGGCCAGACGGTCCTGGGCGTTTTCGCCGCCCAGCAGACCGATGCGGAATTCGGTAATTTCCTGAGCTGCAACCGAGCCTGCAAGGGCGGTGGTCGCAAGCGCTGCTGCGATGAGTTTTTTCATAGGTCTTCTCCGTTGGTTACCGCCCCGTCCCGGGGTCGGATCAGTTGAAAGGGTAAGCGTCAGACCGCCACTTCCGCCGCGCGGATTTCGGGCGTGTGGTCGCGGATTTCGGTGGATGTGGCCGCTTCGGAAAAATCGGCGCCAGCACCATAGATGTCGCGCGCGACACCGGTGGTCAGCTGTTCGGGCGTGCCGTCGAAAACGATGCGGCCGTCGCGCATCCCGATAACCCGGTCACAATAGCGCCGCGCCGTATCCAGCGTATGAAGGTTGGCGATCACCATGCGGCCGTCCTCGTCATGGATGCGACGCAGGGATTCCATGACCACCTGTGCATTCATCGGGTCGAGCGAGGCGATAGGTTCGTCCGCAAGGATGATCTTGGGATCCTGCATGAGGGCGCGCGCAATGGCGACGCGCTGCTGCTGACCGCCGGAAAGCGCCTCGGCCCGCTTGGCCGCGTGATCGACGATGCCAAGCCGCTCGAGGATATCGATGGCGCGGTGGATGTCGTCGCGCGGGAACAGGTTGAACATCGAAGTGAAATTCGAACGCCGGTTCAGCGTGCCGTGCAGCACGTTTGACACCACGTCCATGCGCGGCACCAGATTGAACTGCTGGAAGATCATCGCGCATTCGGCCTGCCAGGCTCGCTTGGCCTTGCCGGTCAGCGAAAGGACATTGCGCCCCTCAAAGTTCAGCTCGCCCGAACTTGCATCTGTCAGCCGGTTCATCATGCGAAGGAAGGTGGACTTGCCTGCCCCGGAGCGTCCGATGATTCCCAGCATCATGGACCGGTCCACGGTAAAGGACGCTTCATCGACGGCGGTATTCGCCCCGAAGCGTTTGGTCAGTTTTTCGACAGACAGCATTCAGCACCCCATTCGTTCCGGCGCCACCGCTAGGGCGTTTGGGTCACTGCTTTGTGTCGGTTCTGCTAAAGTTTCGTGACATGGAGCGTCTAGCCTGTGGACAAGTCGGTGCAGCACGCGAGCGCGCCCAGAAAGAGGTCAGTTTCCGGCTTGCTGCTTGATAAAAGGCATTTTTGCAGATGCGCTCTTGGGAAGTGCCATGGCCTGCGCTAGGCTTTCCGGGAACGGCCCGGAAACAGGAACGGTGCCGCGCAGGAATGACAGAAATATGAAGCAACCTCTTCCGATTCTCGTCTTTACGGATCTGGACGGAACCTTGCTTGACCATCACGGCTACAGCTACGCCCCTGCCCTGCCCGCGCTTGACGCGATTGCCGCACTTTCCGGAGGCGTGGTGCTGGCGAGTTCGAAAACGGCCGCCGAAATCGCCCCGTTGCGCGACGAACTTGGCCTGTCGGGCTGGCCCGCCATCGTGGAGAACGGCGCAGGCTTGCTCGAAGCCGGAACCCATGCCGGAGACGACGCAGGGGATTATGCGGAGATAAGGTCGATCCTTGCCTCCTTGCCTCAAAACCTTCGATCCCCATTCCGCGGGTTCGGAGATATGAGCGCAAATGAAGTCTCCGACGCGACCGGCCTATCCGAAGCGCAAGCAGCCCTTGCGAGAGAGCGGCGCTATTCGGAACCGGGCATGTGGTCCGGATCCGAAGCAGATCGCGAAAGCTTCATCGCCGCCCTTTCCGATAAAGGCATTTCCGCCCGGATGGGCGGCCGGTTCCTGACCCTGTCGCTTGGCCACACGAAAGCCGACCGGATGGATGCCATCATCGACAGGTCCCGGCCCGCGCACAGCGTGGCGCTTGGTGACGCGCCAAACGATGTCGAAATGCTGGACCGGGCTGATTTCGGCTATATCGTCGCCAATCCCGATGCCGCACCCCTGCCTCGGCTCAAGGGCGAGGACGAAGGCCGCATCCGGCGCACCGAATTGCCGGGACCGGCAGGGTGGAATGCCGCGATCCTTGGTCTACTATCAGAACTGCAGTTGCTTACGGAGATCGGGCGACATGTCTGACTTTCATCAAAACGGCAATGTCGCCACGCTCCACAATCTGCGCACGCAATCGCTTGCGGAACTCAGCTATGAACTCGAGATTTTTTCCCAGTCCCGCAAAATCACCCTAATCCTGCCCTGCCTTTTCTCGGAACTTGAGGGCGAGGCGATGCCCCATATCCTGGAAGAGTTGAAGAAAGTCCCCTACCTGCACCGGATCATCATCGGGCTGGACCGGGCGGACGCCGCGCAATATCGCTATGCCTGCGAATTTTTCTCTGCCCTGCCTCAGAACCATATCGTACTTTGGAACGACAGCCCGCGCATGCGCGAACTCGAGCAGCGACTCGCGGACATCGGGCTTGCGCCGAATGAACCCGGCAAGGGCAAGAACGTCTGGAGCTGCCTTGGTTACCTGATTTCCTGTGCCGACAGTTCCGTCATGGCGATCCACGACTGCGATATCCTGACTTACACGAATGAAATGCTCGCGAGGCTGGTGTATCCGGTCGCCAATCCGACTTTTCCCTATCAGGTCGCCAAGGGATTCTATCCGCGCATCGGCGAAGGCAAGCTGAACGGGCGGGTCACACGGCTCTTGGTGAGCCCGCTCCTGATGGCGCTGAAACGGGTGATCGGGGATCGCGATTACCTCGATTACCTGCGCTCGTTCCGCTATCCGCTATCCGGGGAATTCGCGATGCGGACAGGAATCCTGCCAGATCTGCGCATTCCCTCAGACTGGGGGCTGGAAATCGGCATCCTGTCCGAAGCATGGCGCAACCTTGCGCCGCAGGCGGTCTGTCAGGTGGAGATCGCCGATGCCTATGATCACAAGCACCAGACGCTAAGCGAAGAAGACGCCTCGACCGGGCTGTCGCGCATGTCCACGGATATCTGCAAATCGATCTTTCGCAAGCTCGCGGCGGATGGAACGGTCTTTACCTTCCACGTCTTCCGCACGCTGAAGGCCACCTATTACCGCTGCGCGCTCGACCATCTGGATGCTTACTATAACGACGCCCAGATGAACGGGCTAAAGCTCGATCGCCACCGCGAGGAACAGACGATCGAACTCTTCGCGGAAAACCTGATGCGGGCGGGTCAGATTTTTCTGGAAAACCCGCATGAAACGCCGTTCATCTCTACGTGGAACCGGGTTCATTCGGCCGACCCGAGTTTCCTGCATGACCTGAAAGCGGCGGCAGCTGCGGATTTGGCCGAGTTCAGCACCTAAACGCTGCACCCGGCATTCTTCTTACTTGGCTTGGCGACGGCGGCGCGCACCCAGACCGATCAGCCCGGCAAGCCCCGCGATCATAAGGGGCGCCGTACCGGGAAGCGGGACAGCCGCCATGTCCGGCGTGTCGGGAACCACAATCGCTGAGTCATTCGCAGCGGTCAGGATATTATAGCCCAAGACGCCGTTGGTGCCGTAAAGCTGTAGGTAGAGGTCACCAGTAAAGGCATCGTCCAGCTCGAGCGTGAACGTCTGGTCGTTGCTCTGGTTGTAATAGTTGAAATCGACGGTCCCGAGGGTCTTGCCTTCCCACGCGCTATACTTGAGCGGCGTCGTCGACCACATGATCTTGCCGCCGGCGGAAAAGCTGTAGTCCTGCTTACCAAGCGTGCTGAAGGTGAGTTTGATTTCCTGAGCGCCGGACCCGAGGCCGGAAAACGCGAGGAAATCGTAATCGTTGGTGCCAGACCATGTGCCAGAAACCGAACCGGTGCCGGCCGCGATTGCGCTGAAGTTCCTCCAGTCACCGGAGAAATCGCCGCCCGCTACATCCGTTTCGGAAACGGTGCTGGCCGTTGCAGGGAGCATGGAGAAGGAAAGAAGTGCAGCTGAAACAAGGCTGCGGAAGAGTACGCGAGACATGGGGACCACTCGGAAACAGGTGTTGAGCACTTGCGCTAACGCACCCCGGAGGTTGAAGCAACCCAACCGTTCTTCGCGCTCTAAATCAGGAAACAATTCCGCTTTTTGCCCAGAATTGCCTTAGGAAAAAAACACAATACAGCCAGAACACGTTGCCCCGGCGCTGCTCAGTCACTGTCTTGGCGTCGATTCGTAATCCAGCGGCACTGATAGGGGGCCATGATGACCTGCTCGCTCAGCGGATCGATCACGTCGCCCGACAGGATATCGACCCAGTCCTCTCCATCGATCAGGTTGATGGACGCCGGGGATATCTCGACGGTCTCACCACTTGCATTATGCAGTGCAAAGATCGACTGGTCACGGTCAAGGCTCTGCCGCCAGAGGCCAAACAGCCGATCATCATCCAGTTTCAGCGTAAACTGCGTGGCGTTGGGATGAAAACCCGGCTGTTTCGCGCGCAGTTTCAGACGGTTCGACATAGCGGTCAGCACACGGGCCTGCGGCGAATCCGGCGCGTTGAGCAAGGCCAGCAGCGAAGGGTAGTCCCAGCGATGACGGTTGATTGCCCGGTTCATGCCGCGCCGCTCGACTTGTTCGTGATCGTTCGGCGTTGCCAGCAGAGAGTGGATGTAAAACGCCGGTATCCCCTCCATCGACATCACGATTGTCTGCGAGCATATGAACCTTTCGAAATGCAGATCGTCCGCGCCTTCAAAGGTCGAGGCGAGCGCGTCGTAAAAGGTAGTGTTCAACTCATAGGGAGATTGCCCGCCATCGGGCAGCGCGCGCATGGAGACAAGGCCGCCGTTGGCAACAACCGTATCGATCATGCGCTGTTTTTCATCCTCGGGCAGAACACCTTCGGCCGGGCGCATCCCAATCCCGTCATGGCTGGCAGTAAAGTTGAGATAGGCACAGCCAAGCTGGGCCGGGGGCATCGCGGTGGCCCATCGGTGCAGGTAGCGCGCGGTGCCCGACATCATCGCGTGAAGGATCAGCGGCGGCAGCGGGAAGTTGTAAACCGCATGCGCTTCGTTGCGATTGCCGAAATAGCTGAGGTTCTCCGTACGCGGCACGTTGGTTTCGGTCAGCAGAACCACCGGCTCGACCGTGAAATCACAGAGCAGCCGCAGCAGTCGGATGATCGCATGCGTCTGCGGCAGATGGATCGACGGTGTGCCTACCTCTTTCCAGATAAAGGCTACCGCATCCAGCCGGATGATCCGCACACCATTATCCAGATGCAGCCGGATGATGCGAAGAAATTCAAGCAGCACCTCCGGATTGCGGAAATCCACGTCGATCTGGTCATGGCTGAATGTGCACCAGACGTAGCGGGTGCCGTGTACCGTTTCGACCTCTTGCAAGAGCGGCGTCGTCCGCGGGCGGACCACGTCCGAGAGATCATCCTCGGGCGAGGCCTCGAAAAAGAACTTGTCATAGGGCGCGATGCCCTGCCGGTAGGAATTGAACCACGGCCCTTGGCTCGAGACATGGTTCAGAACCAGATCGGACATCAGGTGGAATTCGCTGCCGATCCGGTTGATATCGGCCCAGTCGCCAAGCTGCGGATTGACGCTCCTGAAATCGGTCACGGCAAAGCCGTCATCCGAAGTAAAGGGAAAGAACGGCAGGATGTGAACACCGTTAACGACGCCCTTCAGCCGGGTGCGCAGGAAGTCATAAAGCAGATCGAGCGGCTTGTGTTTCCCGTCCAGCAGCGAATTGCCATAGGTGATGAGCAGTGCATCTTTCTCGGACCAGAGATTGTTCCCCGGCGTGCGTGATCGTTTGCGCTGATGCGTACCCTCGGGCCAAAAGGCGGCTACCATCTGTCGCGCCAACATCACGGTGTCCTGATCGGGATAGATACTGTCGAGAAGACCCTTGATCTTCTGGTCGAAGGAATGCGGCGGGCTAATCATCAATCAGCGGGTCCGATCTGTTGAATGCCCTGCACCCCGGGTCGAAAAAGGGACGGGCCATTCGTTCAGCATAAAAATCCACGACTGGCGATCAATCACTCTCCCACGCAGTTGCGTCATTTTGCGTCACCGGCGCGTTAGCCTGATGTTTTTTCAATCGAAATCCGGACATTCACGCGTTTGCGCTGGGATCATGGTGCCAGAGCGAGATCCGACCCATCCCAGTAAAACAAGTATTCACAGGGCTTGCGCCCATCAGCGTTGCACTGTCCCATCGAACCACCGGTGATGATGCCGGTATTGCCATTGTTCAACGGGATCAGCTTTACGCCCAGCGCCAGCAGGTTCTTGGGCTGCCCGGTGGCCGGGTAGTCCGAGCTGATGAAGACGTCCGCCGAGCACATCGAGGCACCGCAGAAAGGCCGCGCCGGGGCGTTGACGCATTCAACCTCACGCCAGTCGAGCACCACGTCCTCGATGCCGTCGCCATCGATATCGCCACTGAGCAAGTAGTTCTCGCCCGTGGTAGCATCGCCGTTGCACCCCTCGACCATCGTTCCCTCGGCCACCCGGCGCATATCCACGCCACCATCTGACTGTTCCCGCGGCTCCGGGGGCGTGCCATCCCAGGATATACCGCTGCTTTCGAACATCGATTGGCAGTACCCGAGCAACTGGTCGTATCCGGTGGCAAAACCCGCTGCCGGTATAGGTTGACGGCCCTCGTTGGTGATGATTTCGAACCCGGGGCTTGCGGCCATGGATTGCAAAAGCGCGTCCTGCGCCGCGACCCGTGCCTCCCACGTCCCGAACAGCTCGTTCCAGATCAACTCGGGTATGCGGTAGCCCTGCGCCCCGGTGCTTATGATGACATCTTGCCGTTTGAATTCGCTTTGCGGCGCCGGAATATGTCCCATGCCGATGTAAAGTATCAGGGTGTTGGGCGCGGAGATATCAGGCTCCATATTCCCGGTTTCCTGTGGCGACAGGCCTCGTGGGGACCGTTCGCCGCAGACAAGGCTGATCTCGACCCCGGCGGGTGCGTTCAGGAAACCCGCAAAATAGGACCCATCATCACTTGTCTGCAATTGCCATCCCTGTGCGGCCAGCGCGCCAGGAAAAAGCAAGAGCAGTGAAATCAGCAGTCTCTTCATGTTCAATCCGCCGTCCATCCGCCGTCGATAAGCATCGAAGTTCCCGTCACCATGGCCGAAGCATCGCTCGCAAGGTAAAGCGCCGCACCCATGATATCCGACACTTCGCCCACCCGGCCAAGTTTGATCTTGTCCTCGATCCAGGCCACCTGTTCGGGGCGCGCAAAGGTCGGCGCGGTCAGCGGTGTGCGGATGAAGGTCGGCGCAATCGTATTCACGCGGATATCGTAGTCGGCCCACTCCAGCGCCATCGCCCGGACCATGCCTTCGAGACCCCATTTCGAAGCACAGTAAAGCGTGCGTTCGCGGCCACCCACGTGACCCATCTGGCTCGAGATATGGATGATCGAGCCCGGCTTGCCCGCGTCACGCAGCGCGGTCGCGCAGGTGGTCGAAAGAAAATAGGCCGCCCGCAGGTTCAACGAGATGACCCGGTCGAATTCCGCAGGCGAGGTGTCGAAAGCAAGACCCGGAAAGGTGGTCCCGGCGGCATTGACCACCACGTCAAAGACCTGCCCATCAAGCGCGGTTTCCATGGCATTTAGATCCGCCAGATCGAGCGGCAGCGCCTCAGCAGACCAGCCCCTTTGGGTCATCGCCTCGACGGTTTCGTTCAGCCGTTCAGCCCGGCGCGCGGCACAGACCACATGCGCCCCGGCATCGGCAAGCGCGACGGCACAGCCCTGCCCAATGCCCGAGGAAGCACCGGTGACAAGCGCGATCCTACCATCCATTCGTTGCGAGGGCGGCGTGGGCAGATCTGTCATGAAAGGGTTTTCCTGTTGCAATCACGCAATCTTTTGCCCAAGCCGCGTGACGTTGCAACCGAGCGTTGCCGCGATCTTCAAAAATACCGGACGAATGCTATCGGCGGCCCATGGCTTTCCTCGACGCGGCGTTTGGCGGATAAGGAAGCAGATCCGAAGGAGAGCATCATGACCGGCAGAACCTATTATGCACCTCAGGGCGGTCACCCCGGTCAGGAGCAGCTTCTGACCGACCGCGCGATGTTCACCGAAGCCTACGCGGTCATTCCCAAGGGCACCCTGCGCGATATCACCACCAGCCGGTTGCCGCACTGGGAGGACACCCGGCTTTGGGTGATCGCGCGCCCTTTAAGCGGTTTTGCCGAAACCTTTTCCCATTACGTGATGGAAGTCGCGCCGGGCGGGGGCAGTTCACGCCCCGAACCGAACAGGCAGGCCGAGGCGGTGCTGTTTGTCGTCGAAGGCAATATGCATCTGACGATTTCCGGTGACGAACATGCGATGGAGGCAGGCGGCTATGCCTTTCTGCCAGCAGGCGCGGACTGGAGTTTGCGCAATGCATCCCAAGCGCCGGTCCGGTTCCATTGGATCCGAAAGGCCTATGAGGCGGCCGAAGGTATCGAGCCACCCGAAGCCTTTGTCACCAGCGACGCGGCGGTGGACCCCATCGCCATGTCCGGCACCGAAGGGCGCTGGGCCACGACCCGGTTCGTGTCGCCCGAGGACATGCGGCACGACATGCATGTGACCATCGTGACGTTTCAGCCCGGCGGGGTCATTCCCTTTCCTGAAACACACGTGATGGAGCACGGTCTGTATGTTCTGGAAGGCAAGGCGGTCTACCGGCTCAACCAGGACTGGGTCGAGGTTGAGGCCGGCGACTACATGTGGCTGCGCGCCTTTTGCCCGCAGGCCTGCTATGCAGGCGGTCCGGGACCGTTTCGCTATCTTCTCTACAAGGACGTGAACCGGCACATGCGGTTTGGATCGCGCTGACGCGCGATGCCTCCGGCGGGGATATTTTTAAACCCAAAGAAGGGGATGGGCTCTGATAAGCGACAGGTTGCCCATTGAGGCCCGCCTCGCTTGGTGACATGAGAGGCGCATGCGTATCGCGATCAATGGATTCGGCCGTATCGGCCGCACGATTCTGCGCCAGGTTCTGAGCGAGCCGGCGCGCGGGATCGAGGTTGCGCGGATCAATGATATCGCCACGCCCGAGATGTGCGCCTACCTGTTCCAGTTTGACAGCACCTTTGGTCCTTATCCCGGGACCGTCGAGGCACGGGACGGCATGCTGATTGTGGACGGGCGCGGGATGACGCTGAGCCGGGCGGATAATCTGTCACAGATCGACCTGTCCGGTGTTGACGTGGTGCTTGAATGCACCGGCATTGCCCGGACATCGGATGTGGCGCGGCGCGGACTGGCCGCGGGCGCGCGGTCGGTGCTAATTTCCGGACCTTCTCCGGCAGCCGAGTTGACGCTGGTGCGCGGCGCCAATGACGCTTTGCTGGGGGACGAACGGGTTGTCTCCAACGCCTCCTGCACAACCAATGCGCTGGCGCCGCTGGTTCGGGTGCTGGATGAGATTGGCGGCGTCGAACGCGGTCATATGACGACCATCCACTGCTATACCAACAGCCAGCCGATGGTGGATGCGCCGCGCGACGACTTCGCACGTAGCCGTGGCGGCGCGCAGTCAATGGTGCCCACCACGAGCAGCGCCACGCACCTGATCGACGAGGTCCTGCCTGAACTTGAGGGGCGTCTTACGGGATCGGCCCTCCGCGTGCCGGTGGCGAGCGTGTCGGCCATCGATCTAGTGGTGCAACTGCGTGACGCGATGAGCGCAGATGGCTTCGATGAAGCCCTTCGTGAGGCTGTCACGGCTTCGCCGGTGCTTGGCTGGACTAATCAGCCGCTTGTCTCATCGGACCTGCGGGCGCGCCCCGAGTCGCTGGTGGTGGCCGGGCCGGAGACCCGTTTCGTTGACGGGCAGGCGCGGGTTTTTGGCTGGTATGACAACGAGTGGGGTTTTTCGGCCCGCATGCTTGACGTGGCGGCGATGATGGCCGCGCGGGGGTAGCAACGCGCGGGACCTTTTGCCCGGCGCGTTTGGCTTAGTTTTTCGAGAACCGACCGGTGGCCTGACCTGACATGCCGCCCGAAACTTCCTCGGTCGATTCCTCGTAGAGTTCTTCGGGCAGCAGCAGGTTCAGCACGATGGCAATCAGGGCAGCTGGCAGGATGCCCGACGCGCCGAGGATGCGCAGAGAATCCGGCAGGTGCTGCAGGGCGTTTGGCGCGCCGGGCGCAAGGTTCATCACCTCGAGCTGCAGCCCAAGCCCGACGGAGAGCGCCACGGCGAAGACCACCATGTTGCGTCGGTTCCAGTTTACATCCGACAGCATTGAGACACCCGAAGCCACCACCATCCCGAACATGACGATCACGCCACCGCCCAGAACTTCGATCGGGACGGTGCGGATCAGGCCGCCGACCTTGGGCACCAGCCCGCAGAAGATCAGGAAGAGCGCGCCGATGGTGACCACATGGCGGCTCATGACGCCGGTCATCGCGATCAGACCGACGTTCTGGGAAAAGGAAGTATTGGGCAAACCGCCAAAGACACCGGCAAGCGCACTGCCGATCCCATCGGCAAAGGTGGCACCACGGATTTCGCCATCGGTGGCTTCGCGCCCTGCCCCGCCCTTGGTGATGCCCGAGACGTCTCCGACGGTTTCCACGGCCGAGACAAAGGCCATCAGGCAGAAACCGATGACCGCGGCCAGCGAAAATTCGAAACCGTATTTCAGCGGCATGGGGAGCGCGAAGGCCGCGGCCCGCTGCCAGCTTGTCGCAATTCCATCGAATGTGATCATGCCGATGCCCAGCGCATAGAGATAGCCGACGATGATGCCCACAAGCACGGCTGACACAGACAGGATGCCGCGGGTAAAGAATTTCACCCCGAGCGTCACGAAGATCACGACCAGCGCGGCGGACCAGCTGCGCAGGCTGCCGTAACTTTCGGCGCCCGAAGCCTTGGCCGGCACACCGCCAGCCGCGTATTCGATGCCGACCTTGACCAGCGCAAGACCGATCATCGTGACAACCAGACCTGTCACCAGCGGCGGCAGGGCAAAGCGGATCTTGCCGATCACCGTGCCAAGCAGCGCATGGAACAGACCGCCAAGGATCACCCCGCCAAAAAGCGCGGCAAGACCGTCGACACCTTTACCCGCGACCAGCGGGATCATGATCGGAATGAAGGCAAAAGAGGTGCCCTGCACGATGGGCAGCGCCGCCCCGACCGGGCCTATGGTGATGGTCTGTAGCAGGGTCGCGACCCCGGCAAAGAGCATCGACATCTGGATCAGGTAAAGCAGCTCCGGGAAATCCGGCGAGTTCGAGCCGAAACCGAAACCGGCGGCACCGGCAACGATTATGGCCGGCGTGACGTTCGAGACGAACATTGCCAGCACATGCTGGATGCCAAGCGGCACGGCCTTATACAGCGCGGGCGTGTAGTTCGGATCGCGTAGCTGTTCTGCGGTCCCCAGAGAAGTATCAGCCATTTCATGTCCCTTTTGTTGGTTTGCCTGCCGCCTCTTGCCGGGCGGTCGCGGCTTCATTCGATCATGTACGGTTCCTCGAACCAGTGTTCTTCCAGATTGCTGCCGGGGCCGATCCGGTCGACCACGGCGAAAAGACCCGGCGCGTGCAGTGGCGTCAGCACGCCATGCCAGGTGCCCCGATGAAAATTGATCACCTGCCCCGGTTCGGTTCGAAACGCTTGCGGCTGGCCAGGCACGCCGCCCGCGTCCGGCGCGACCACCACCAGAAAGGAATGTTCGCTCATCGGGATGAAGGTCTGGCTACCATCCGGGTGACGTTCGACCATCTCGAGCTTCAGCGGCAGGGTTCGCGGCTCGGCCTTGAACAGGCTGAGCCCGGCTCTGCCATCGGAAAAATCAAACCGGGCGCGGTCATGGTAGCGGCCGCAAAGCCCCTGATTGATGATCTTGTCCGCGTCGCCTTTTGCCTCGATCAGGTCCCCGAAATCGGCAAACGCCCCGGCTTGCATCGGATTGATCGAAACGCTCCGGCTCATCGCAGCATGTCTCGCAGGCGGATTTCCGCGATGCGTTCGACCTGTTTGCAGGCGGTGGCCAGCTCCTCAGCGGGGGTATTATCGAGACGTTCGCGGAAGGCGGCCATGATGCTGGCCTTTGTATTGTCCCGCACCGCGATGATGAAGGGAAAGCCGAACTTGGCTGTATAGGCATCGTTCATCTCGGTGAAGGCGGCACGCTCTTCGTCAGTCAGTGCATCAAGGCCCGCCGAGGCCTGTTCCGCCGTGGATTCCACCGTCAACCGTTTGGCCGCGGCCAGTTTCCCGGCAAGATCGGGATGCGCCTTGAGCACGCCGAGGCGTTCTGCATCGCTTGCAACGCGAAAAACACGGGCCAGCGCGTTATGCACGCCGGTCGCGCTATCATGGGCCGGACCAAGCTCAAGCGCCCAAGCACGTTCTGCGATCCATGGCGAATGCTCGAAAACGCCGCCGTAGGTGGCAACGAACTGTTCCTTGTCCATCTGATGCGGACGGGTCTGCTCAACCGGGGGATGGGTCGCCGCCCAATGCTCGGCAATCTGCAGCCGCGTGGCAAACCAGACCTTTGAATGGCTCTTGGCATGTTCAAGAAACCGCGCCAGCGCGCGGATACGCCCCGGTCGCCCGACAAGACGGCAATGCAAGCCGATAGACATCATTTTCGGCTGGCCAGCCTCGCCTTCCTCGTAAAGCGTATCAAACGTATCGCGCAGATAGGCAAAGAACTGGTCGCCGGAATTGAAACCCTGCGGCGTCGCGAAACGCATGTCGTTGCAATCAAGCGTATAAGGCACGATCAGCTGGTCGCGATCCCCCACCTTCATCCAGTAGGGCAGATCATCATCATAGGTATCGGCCACGTAATCGAACTGACCCGTCTCAGATGCCAGCCGCACGGTGTTGATCGAAGTCCGCCCCGCGTACCAGCCGCGCGGGGCCTCGCCGGTGACCTCGGTGTGCAGACGGATCGCCTCGGCAATGGCCGCGCGTTCCTCGTCTTCGGGCATATCCTTGTGTTCGATCCATTTCAGCCCGTGGCTGGCGATCTCCCAACCCGAGGCCTGCATCGCTGCGACCTGTTCGGGCGCACGGGCCAGCGCCGTGGCCACGCCGTAAACGGTAATCGGCAAATCGCCCAAAAGACGGTGCAAACGCCAGAACCCGGCGCGTGCCCCGTATTCATAGATCGATTCCATATTCCAGTGACGCTGGCCGGGCCACTGCGCCGCACCGACGATCTCGGACAGGAAAGCTTCGGAGGCGGAATCCCCGTGGAGGATGTTGTTCTCGCCGCCTTCTTCGTAGTTTAAAACGATCTGCACGGCGATACGCGCGTCGCCGGGCCATTTCGGATCCGGCGGGGTTGCCCCATAGCCGATCATGTCACGTGGATATCTGTTCATAAGTCCCCTCGGGTATGGGCCGTTTCTAAGCCATTTTCCCGACTGCGGTTTCAAAAATGTGCAATAACACTGTCAAAAACTTCGCATTTGCACAAAGCTGCGACCTGCGTCACACAAAACCCGTGGCTCTGGAGGCAATCATTTGACCGGCTATCTGACAACCCATGTTCTCGACACCGCCCGTGGCTGCCCGGCGCAGGGAATCCGTATCGAACTTTACCGGATCAACGGCAACGATGCCGCGCATATCGCCACTGTTTCAACCAATGACGACGGGCGCACCGACACGCCGATCCTGCCGAAAAAGGATTTCGCCACCGGCACTTACGAGCTGCGTTTTCACGTGGGCGACTACCTGGACCAGCACCCGGTCAAGGATGGCACGCCACGCTTTCTCGACATGATCCCGATCCGCTTCGGCATGTCCGAAGCGGCGCATTACCACGTGCCGCTGCTGCTCTCCGCTTTTGGCTATTCGACCTATCGCGGCAGCTAAACCGGGAAGGTCAGTACAAGACTGCTGCCGTTTTCATCCAACGAGGACTCCAAGGTGCCGTCCAGTTGCGACGCAGCGGCTTCAAGAAGGCTTCGGCCCAGCCCGGAAACGCCGGACTCGTCTTTGACCCGCACCGCATTGCCAACCCCGTCATCACGGCATTCCAGTTGCAGGCCCCCGTCTGCCTGACGTGACAGGCGCACATGAATGACGCCCGCACGATCATCCGGAAAGCCATGTTTGACCGAATTCGCAATAGCTTCGCTGACGATCACGCCAAGCGACGCGGCCTTCTCGGCGTCGAACTCTACCGGTTCGGACGAGAGTTCAATTGTAACATTCGCAGGCACCGACAGACGCAGATGCCCGACGATCCGGTCGAGATAGCTATCCAGCGACATGAATTTATCAGAACTGGATACCTGCATTTCAGTATGAAGCGCGGAAATCGCCTGAAGCCGACGCTGGATCGCGTCGATCGCTTCGGTCGCAACCGGATCGGTGATCTGGCGCGCATAAAGCCGCATCACCGAAGAAACGGATTGCAGAGAATTCTTGAGGCGATGATCCATTTCCTTGCGCAGGACTTGCTGCTCCCGCAGCGCCTTGCGCAATTCCAGTTCCTTCATCGCCTGCCGCGCCAGCACCCGAAGAGTATCGCGCTGCATCTCGTCCAGCACACGCGGTTTTTCATCAAGCACGCAAAGTGTACCGACAGGGTGGCCGTCCGCCGTCACCAACGGCGCTCCCGCGTAGAAACGCATGGATCCCTCGCCGATACACAGCGGGTTCTGCGAGGTGCGCTCGTCGAGCCAGGTATCCTCGATCTCGATAACGCCGTCGTCATACATAACCCGCGAACAGATCGAGGAATTCAGATCCGTCTGGTCCTTGTCAAAGCCGGTCTTGGCCTTGAACCACTGGCGGTCCTCATCGACAAAGCTGACCAGCGACACCGGCGCTCCGCAGATGCGTGAAGCGAGCATAACCAGATCATCGAACTCAGCCTCGCGAGGGGTGTCCAGCACATCGAGGCTGCGCAAAGCCTCAAGCCGTTCAATTTCCGAGTTTGTAAAGTCCATTTTCCGATGCCCGTACCCAGTCGCCCTACGAATTCATATCTTCTAATCATTTAGGCTTAAAGCCTGCTTTCGCCCTATGACACAGAGGTTATAGAATGGTCCGTGACGCGTTTCTCGGCCTCTTTAACAATCTTTCCGATACGGTCCACCGTGTAATCCATGAACAGACGCGTCTTCGGGTCCTGATGGCGGCGATGCGTGTAAAGGCAGGCCATCTGCACCGGGGTCGGTGGTGTGTCGCCCCCCACCACGACCAGCGCGCCCGACAGCAGATGTTCGGCGATCTCGAACACCGGTTTCATGACTACGCCGCGCCCGTTCAGCGCCCAGTCGGTCAGCACGTCACCGTCATCGCATTCGCATCGTCCGGTAATCGCAAATTTCTGCGGCCCGTCCGGCGTCAGCAGCTTCCACTGAAATTCAGTCGCGCCGGGAAAGCGAAGGTTCAGGCATTCATGCCGGTCGCTGATAAGGTCCTGCCCCGTAGCGGGGTGGCCGCGTCGGTCGATGTATTCGGGCGACGCGCAAAGCACGCGCCGACAGTCCGCGATCTTGCGGATGCGCAGCGTGCTATCCGCCGGTTCTCCTAGAAAGAACGCAAGATCGAGACCTTCGGTGGTCAAATCGACAACCCGGTCACTCAGCCGCAACCGTATATCAATCTCGGGATAGCTATCGAGAAAAGGCCCGACCTGCGGCGCGATCAAACGCCTGCCCATGCCCAGCGGCGCCGCGACATAAAGCGATCCGCGCGGATTGTCGGTCAGGCTCATGACCTCGGCCTCGGCCTGTTCGACCTTTTCCAGAACGCCACAGGCCCCACCGTAAAAGGCTCGTCCCTGTTCCGTCGGGGTCAGGTTGCGCGTTGTCCGCTGGAACAGCCTGACGTTCAGGTGATTCTCCAGCTGCGAAATCCGCGCCGAGGTCACGGCGGGCGAAATCCGCAGATCGCGTCCGGCGGCGGACATGCTTCCCAGCTCATAGACCCGCACGAAGGTCCGGATGTTATCGAGGTATGACATCTTTTCGATATTTTTGAGAGTTTTCAGAACTACCCCGGATTAGCGAATAATATCGGCGGTGACCAGCTTTCGCTGCGTGTCACGATGCCGTGATCCTGCAACCCTGAATTCCGTGCTCTGCGATTAGGCGGCACGGACTCTCGTTTAAGTTGATTTCATCGGCTGGACGGCCTGTCAATCCGTGCTAACCTACCTTGAAGGTTTCATGCCCCTAGGTAATCTTGGGGTCGGCGACTGGTGGCCATGGAACAGGTTGGGTGGTGCATTGCATAAGAAAATTAACTTTCAGAATCCGGGTTTTATCCGTCGTTTTTCTGGATCAATCGGCTCTTTTGCCACGATCGCCGCCCTAAGCCTGCCCTTGCCGTTGCACGCACTCGAAACCGACTTTTCCGCGCCCGGCGCGCCCGACGAACTTGCCGAGGCGCTCGAGAACAGTTCCGCCGCGCTCTCGGCCGATGAAACCGGCCTGACCAGCCCGCAGGAAATCCTTGCCGCCGCGCTGGCCGACTATCGCACCATGGTTCAGATCCTATACGACAGTGGCTATTTCAGCCCCGAGGTCAGCATCCGCGTCGACGGGCGCGAAGCTGCCGACATCCCTCGTGTCACTGTACCCAAAAGCATCAACCGTGTTGAAATCCGCGTAAAAACCGGGCCGGAGTTCCGGTTTGGTAAGGCACGGGTCGCGCCTCTCGCCCCGGAGACCGAGCTGCCCGAGGATTTCGCGCCGGGCAAACCCGCCGGAACTGGCATCATCCGCGAAGCGACATACGAAGGGCGCGACGGCTGGCGCGACATTGGCTACGCCAAGACCGAAATCGGCAATCGGAGCATCGTCGCGAACCACCAGCGGTCGACGCTGGATGCTGATATCGAACTTATCCCCGGCCCCAAGCTGAGGTTTGGACAGCTCAGCGTTCGCGGCAACCAGCGCATGCGCGCCGAAGCGATCCAGCGTATCGCTGGCCTTCCCTGGGACGAAACCTACAGCCCCGACATGGTGCGCAAGGTCGGTGACCGGCTGCAGCGCACCGGCACCTTCAAATCCGTGCAGATCATCGAAGACGAAACACCCAATCCGGACGGCACGCTTGATTTCACCGCCGAGGTGACGGAACAGCCCCTGCGTCGCATTTCGCTGGGTGGCGAGATCCAGTCGACCACCGGCGTCGATCTGTCGGCGACCTGGATTCATCGTAACCTTTTCGGCGCGGCCGAGCGGCTGCGGCTCGAAGCCGAGATCCGCAACATCGGTGGCGACGAAGAGATCGACGGGCGTCTGGGTTTCCGGCTCGACAATCCGGCGCGGCTGGGGCCGGACAACAACCTCTTCTACCTCGGCTCTCTCGAACGGTTCGAACGCGAACATTACCGGCTCGACCAGTTCGAGCTTGGTGTCGGGGTTAGGCGCGTCTTTTCCGACGAGCTGGTCGCCGAAGCCACCCTGCTTGCCAGCGTTGGCCGGTCCAACGACGCCTACGGCGACGACCGGCAGTTCAACATGATCAAGCTGCCCTTCTGGGCCGAATACGACCGGCGCGACAACCCCACCGATGCCACTAGGGGCTATTACGTCAACGGCACCGTGACCCCGTTTGCGGGCTTTGGCGGCAGCACTTCGGGCATCGCTGCCAAGATCGACGGGCGAGCCTATTACAGCCTGACCGAAACCGGTTCAATCGTGCTGGCCGGGCGGCTGCAGCTTGGCAGCGTCGCGGGTGGCGCACCGGCGACGATCTCTCCCGACCTTTTGTTCTTTTCCGGCGGGTCGGGCACGGTTCGCGGCCAACCCTATGAATCGCTTGGCATTCCTGTCGGCAACGAAGTGGCGGGCGGACGCTCTTTCCTCAACGCCAGCGCCGAGGTGCGCGCCCGCGTTACGGCCAAAATATCTGTCGTCGGCTTTTTCGACTACGGCGCGGTCGACAGTTCAAGCTTCATCAGTAGCGATGCGTTTTCTCACTCCGGCGCGGGCCTCGGTGTCCGCTACGACCTTGGCGGCTTTGGCCCGATCCGGCTTGACCTCGCCCTGCCCGTCGACGGCCCGACAGATGACGGGCTGCAATTCTACATCGGCATAGGACAGGCATTCTGATGCGTATCTCCGCCCTCGCCCGCTCATTCCTGCTGCCCATTTGCCTGACATGGGCTCCGCTGCCCGTCGCTGCACAGGTCGAAAATACCGATACCGGCGGCTTCATCGACGGGCTCATCGAAAACGCTCTCTCCGGCGATAACCGCAGCGTGCAGGTCATTGGTCTGAACGGGGCGCTCAGCTCCACCGCGACCATCGAGCAGATCATCATCTCCGACGACGACGGCGTCTGGCTGACCCTGACCGGAGCTGAACTCGACTGGACCCGCTCCGCGCTTTTGCGCGGGCGGCTCTCGATCCAGAAGCTGTCGGCGGAAAGCATCGAGGTGACACGCCGCCCCGGACCCACGACCGCTGTGGATGAAGATCTGCCTACCGCTGAGGCGCAGCCGTTCCAGATCCCGGAACTGCCGGTCGCGGTAAACATCGAAAGCCTGCGCGTTGACCGCATCAGCCTCGCCGAACCTGTTGCCGGCACAGCGGCGGAACTGTCGGTCGAAGGCAATCTGACGCTGGCCGATGGCGCGCTCGATACCGATCTGGCCGTCAACCGGCTTGACCGCGATAATGACCGGATCACGCTTACCGCCGGTTTCGCCAATGAAACCAACGAGATCGTGCTCGACCTCGACATCTCCGAGGAAGAAAACGGCCTGATTTCCGGCCTGCTTGGAATTCCCGGCAGACCCTCGGTCGAACTGACCGCCGCCGGACGCGGCCCGGTCAGCGACTTTACCGCCGATCTCAGCCTAGCCACCGACGGCACCCAAAGAGTGACCGGTCAGGTAACCCTGAACGAAGCCAGCGGCGACGGCACCGCTTTCGGCGCGACGATAGAGGGCGACCTGACCCCGATGCTCGATCCGAAGTTCCACGAATTCTTCGGCGAAAACGCCCGTATCGCCGTGACGGGCGAAACCGGCGCCGACGGCAGCCTGAGCATCCCGCAGTTCTCTGTCGCATCCAGCGCACTCGACCTGAGCGGTGAATTCGGTCTCGCCCCCGGCGGCACCATCTCTCGCGTCATGTTGCAGGGTGAAATCGCCCCGGCGGAAGGCGCCACGGTAACCCTCCCGACCGGCGAACCGGCAACCAGCATCCAGCGCCTCGATATCGCGGGCGGCTTTGACGCGGACGAGGGCAATCAGTGGGATCTGGTGGCCCGTGTTGTCGGCCTCTCGCGCCCCGATGTCGAGATCGGCAATTTGACACTCACCGGCAGCGGTACCTTGGAACAGGGCGATGCAACATCGCTCTCCGGTGAGATCGATGCCCGCGCGCAAGAGCTTTTGTTTACCGATGGCAAGCTGCAACAGGCCGTAGGCGAGGCGATCCAGCTTGTCGGCCAGTTCGGTTGGCAATCCGGCGGTGCGCTCGACCTTACCGAGGTCACCCTCACCGGCACAGATTACAGCGCCCTCGTGACCACCCGGATCGACGGGTTGAACAGCGGCTTCCGGCTTGACGGCTCCGCCGAGGTCAATGCCGAGGATATGTCGCGCTTTTCCGGCCTTGCCGGTCGCTCCCTCGGCGGCGCGATATCCGCGCAGGTCGAAGGACAAGGCTCACCGCTTGGCGGATCGTTCGATGTCCGGCTCAGCGGCAATGCCCGCGATCTGGAAACCGGGATCGAACAGGCCGATGCGGTGATCGGCGGCGAAACCACCATCCTTCTGAATGCGGCCCGTGGTACTGACGGGATCACCCTGCGGGAATTCGAGCTGAACGGCGAAGCCCTGACCGCGAACGCAAATGGCAGCGTAAGCTCGACCAACAGCAGCTTTACCTTCGAGGCCGCGCTTGACGACCTTGGCCGTGTTCTGCCCGAAGCCCCCGGCCCTGTCACGCTGAACGGCGACGTCACCCACCAGAACCAGACGATTTCCGGGCAAGTCAGTCTCCGCGCCCCTCAAGATACCAGCCTCGATCTGGATGGCTCCTACACTGCCGACGGTGTCGTGGACACGACCTATCAGCTCGTCGTTGGCGAGTTGCAAGCCTTTATCCCGCAGATCCAGGGCTCGCTGAGCGCCGAGGGCGAAGCCGAGCGAAACGAACAGTCGAACTGGACAGTAACCAGCACAATGGGCGGCACGGCCGGTCTCGACAGCAGGCTCGAAGCCAGTTTCGATGAAACCACCGGCACTGCCGAGATCGATTTCAACGCAGGCTTGGAACGTCTTGAGCGGCTTGTGCCGCAACTCGTCGGCGATATCACCGCACGCGGTCAGGCCGAACGCACCGCCGCCCGCGAATGGCGCGTGACGGCCAATACCGGTGGTACGGTCGGGATCAACGGCGATTTCGACGGCACCTACGAGGAAGAAACCGGTATAGCCGACCTGAACTTTGATGCGGCCTTTGAACGGCTCGAACGGCTCGTTCCGCAACTTGTCGGTACCGTCACCGCGCGGGGCACCGCCAGTCGCTCGGAAGAGTCCGTGTGGCAGGCTTCGGTCGAAACCGGCGGTACGGCGGGCGTGCAAGGTCAGTTCGATGGTAGTTTCGATCAGGTTTCGGGCGCGGCTGAACTTGACCTTGACGCGGTATTCGAACGCCTCGAACGTTTCGTGCCGCAGCTTCAAGGCAACGTCTCGGCGCGTGGCCGGGTGGAACGATCCGAAGAACTGACATGGACCGCCAACCTTGAAACCGGCGGCAGCGCCGGGATCAGCGGCAATTTCGACGGCAGGTTCGAAGAGCCGACAGGCGCCGCATCGCTTGACCTCGACGCCAATTTCGAAAGACTGCAACGGCTGGTGCCGCAACTCCAAGGCAATATCTCGGCACGCGGCAATGTCGAAAGATCCGAAGACCTGACATGGACCGCCAGCCTTGAAACCGGCGGCAGCGCCGGGATCGG
Source organism: Heliomarina baculiformis (assembly GCF_019966545.1). GTDB lineage: Bacteria > Pseudomonadota > Alphaproteobacteria > Rhodobacterales > Rhodobacteraceae > Heliomarina > Heliomarina baculiformis. Next base: position 696,881 of record NZ_JAIMIC010000001.1, read on the forward strand.
CGGCAGTTTCGACGGCAGTTTCGAGGAACCGACCGGTGTCGCCGCGCTCGATTTCGACGCGACATTTGAACGTCTGCAACGCTTTGTGCCCCAGCTTGCGGGCGATGTCTCGGCCCGTGGACAAGCCAGCCGGTCCGCCGAGCAGCGATGGAACGTCAATTTCATCACCGATGGCTCGGCGGGCATCGCGGCCACGTTAGACGGGGATTTCGACGAAACCAGCGGCGACGCTTCGGCAACCTTCGACGCGACCGTGGAACGCATCCAGCGGCTTGTGCCGGAATTCGCGGGCACCCTTACCGCCTCGGGGGAGGCCAGCAAATCCGGTAGCGTCTACAGCATCACCACCTCTGCATCCGGCCCCGGAGGCATCGTTGCGGATGTGGATGGCTCCTATGACCAGGCCAGCAACCAAGCCGATATCGATGCGACCGGGCAGGCCCAGCTTGGCCTCGCCAATGCGTTCATCAGCCCCAATTCCTTGCGCGGATTGCTTAGCTTCGACCTCTCGGTCAACGGCCCGCCAGCGGTTGAATCGGTCAGTGGCACGGTCAGCACCTCGGGTGCGACCGCCGTTGTCGCCTCGGTCGGCAAAACGCTCACCGGCATCGATACAACCGTGAACCTCTCAGGCGGCTCGGCCCAGATCTCCACCACAGGCGCGCTTAGCGACGGCGGCCAGTTCCGTGTCTCTGGGCCGGTCAGCCTCGCCGCGCCCTACAATGCCGGTATCGACATTCAGCTGCTCAACCTCATCATCAAGGACAACATCAGCTTTGAGACGGTGGCGAACGGGAACGTCAATATTAACGGCGCGCTGCTCGGTGGCGCCACTATCGGAGGGCAGATCAACTTTGGCGAAACCCGCATCAATATCGCGGCCGCTTCCGGGTCTGTCAGCGCGGCGCCGATCCCCGAAATCCGCCACGTCGGCGAAAGTAGCGCCCAACGCGCCACCCGCGCCCGCGCCGGCCTGATCAAAACCGGAAATGGCAGCTCGGGACCGGTCTATACCCTTGACCTCACGATGAACGCCCCGAACCGGATCTTCGTGCGAGGCCGAGGTCTGAACGCGGAACTGGGCGGTCAGGTGCTGGTGCGCGGAACCACCGCCAATGTCGTGCCATCGGGTGGCATTTCGTTGATCCGGGGGTATTTCGACATTCTCGGAAGGCGGCTGGAACTGGACGAAGGTCAGGTCCAGCTTGCCGGCTCGCTGGAACCGTTCCTGAATTTCGTCGCCTCCACCTCAACCTCCGAAGGCGAAGCCACGCTGACCATCAGCGGCCCCGCCAGCCAGCCCGCGATCGAGGTCACCTCCTCACCGGAACGCCCCACCGAAGAGGCGCTGGCGCTTTTGCTGTTCGGGGACAAGTTCGAAGATCTCTCGCCCCTTAAGATCGCGCAACTGGGCGCCCAACTGGCACAACTCGGCGGCGCGGGCGGCGGTCTGGTAAACTCAGTGCAAGAAGGGCTTGGCGTGGATTCATTCGATGTGGGTACCGATGACGACGGCAACGCACAGGTCGGCGTCGGCGGCTACATCTCTGACAACATCTACTCCGACGTCTCGGTGAATGCCAAAGGCGATACCGAAGTGAACCTGAACCTCGACATCACCGACAGCCTCACCGCCAAGGGTTCGGTCGACAGCGAGGGCGAAACCGGGCTGGGTCTGTTCTTTGAAAAGGACTACTGATCCAGAAATGCGCGGCAACGTCGAGAGTAAGTAATGGATTTCACCACCCGCCCCGAGATTACCGGCACCTTCGGCATGGCCACGTCGACCCACTGGATCGCCTCGGCTGTCGGTATGGCGATGCTGGAAAAAGGCGGCACCGCCATTGATGCAGCTGTCGCGATGGGTTTTGTGCTGAACGTGGTGGAACCGCATCTGAACGGGCCGCTGGGCGATCTGCCCGCCCTGATCTGGCCCGCGGGCGACGCCACACCAACGGTGATCTGCGGACAAGGGGTTGCGCCCGCCGGTGCCACAATTGCTCATTACCGCGCCGAAGGGCTCGATATGATCCCCGGCTCGGGCCTGCTGGCAACGGTCGTTCCCGGCGCTTTCGATGCATGGATGTTGATGCTGCGCGATCACGGCCACCTGTCACTTCGCGAGGTGCTCGAACCTGCGATCCACTACGCGCGTCAGGGCCATCCGGTTCTAGCGAGGGTCTCAGCAACCATCTCCGGCCTCAGCCAGTTCTTCCGCGAGGAATGGCCCACCAGCCACGCCACGTGGCTTCCCGGCGGCAAGGCTCCTGCCCCCGGCAACCTGTTCTGCAACCCGGATCTTGCCGCGACATGGGAACGGCTCGTATCCGAGGCTGAAAACACCTCCGGTCGCGAGGCACAGATCAACGCGGCGCGCCGTGTCTTCTCGCAGGGATTCATCGCCGAAACCATCGACGACTGGATGCGTGAGGCCTGCGTGATGGATGCCGCCGGTGGACGCCGCAAGGGAGTTCTGACCGGGCAGGATATGGCGAATTGGCAGGCCAGCTACGACACCCCGCTCAGCACCGATTACCACGGCTGGGAGGTCTTCAAGCCCGGCTATTGGACACAAGGCCCGTCGCTCCTGCAATCGCTGGCCACCCTGCGCGGCGTGGACCTTCAGACCGCGTCACCTGCCGAGTTCGTGCACCAGATCACCGAAGCGATGAAGCTGAGCTTTGCCGACCGTGAGGCCTATTACGGCGACAGCATGGACATGGGCACCGCCCGCGACGCGCTGCTCAGTGAGGATTACGCCGCCGCCCGCCGTGCCATGATCGGCGAACAGGCATCGCTCGATCAGCGCCCCGGTATCCTGTCCGGCTACGAAGAGTTGGCCAAGGCCGCAATCGCCCGCGCGGCGCGCAAGCCAGAGGTTCCCGCAGGCACCGGCGCGGGTGAGCCGACTATGGCGCATCTCTCGGAAAAACGTGGCGACACAGTGCATCTCGACGTGATCGACCGCTGGGGTAACATGGTTTCGGCCACGCCCTCGGGGGGCTGGCTGCAATCTTCTCCGGTGGTACCCGGCCTTGGCATGCCGCTCAACTCTCGCGCGCAGATGTTCTGGCTGGACAAAGGTCTGCCAACCTCGCTTGTGCCAGGCAAGCGCCCACGCACGACGCTGTCGCCCTCTATGGCGCGGGACCCGGAGGGTGGTCAGATCGCTTTTGGCACGCCCGGCGGCGATCAGCAGGATCAATGGCAACTCATCTTCCTGTTGCGGCTGGCGCACCAGACCGCCAACCTTCAGGAAGCCATCGACGCGCCGCTCTTCCACACCGCACATTTCACGGCCTCCTTCTACCCGCGCGTCGCGGAACCCGGCCACCTGATGATCGAGCCCGGTTTTGGCAATGACGTTCTCGACGATCTCGCGTCTCGCGGTCACCGGCTCGACATTGCCGCGCCATGGACCGTCGGTCGCCTGACCGCAGCCGCGCGCGATAAGGATGGAATGATGCGGGCGGGGGCAACGCCGCGCCTGATGCAGGCCTACGCGATCGGGCGCTGAGTGATCGCCAGCCCCAGCCGCGCCATTCCGGTCAGGGCCGCCGCATCATCGGTGATCAGACGCACCGGCACGCGGGCGACCAGCTCATCAAAGCGTCCCTCGAATGCCATCGCGTTCAGGAAAGTCTCGCGCGCTGGCGTCTCCAGCACGGCTCGCGAAACACTCCCGGCGATGTAAATTCCGTCAAGCGGCAGAAACTGGAACACCATCTGCCGCGCCAGCAGACCCAGCGCATGCGCCATCAGCTCTACCGTCTTGCCAGCAGACGCGTCGCCGTCCCCGGCCCGGTCCACGATCAACCGTGCATCGGGCCGAGAACCGCCAAGCGCCTCGTAAAGCTGTTCGAACCCGCGCCCGGAAAACAGATGTTCAACGGTCGGGAACCGGGCGACCTCGGCCCCGATCTGCTTTTCCAGCTCGAGGTAGATCTGCGCGGGCAGGCTAGCATGCCCCAGCTCGGCCTCTACGATGGTTTCCTCGCCATCCACCGTCTTGGCAAGACAGCCATTGAACCCGGTCCCCAGCCCGAAAACCAGCGCCTGACCGTTGCTTTCGCCGCCCTGTTCGCCCGGCCGGATCATCGACAACTGGCTCTCGCCAAGACCCGACAAGGCATGACCCAGCGCGACCAGATCGTTGATCAGCCGCACCCGTACTTCGTCGCCTGGCAGCACTTCCGCCATTTCGGCTGGCACGAATGTCCAGTCGCGATTGGTCAGCCGCGCGGTCCCCGAGGTGACAGGCCCCGCTACTGCGACGCAGCAGGTGTCGACCGTCGCAAGCGAATGGTCCGCGCAGAACCGGCGCAGCACATCGTTGAACGATCGGAATTCGTCGTTGGCATAGCGCGACTGGGCGTGAAACCCGCCCTTGTGGTCCACCAGCGCCAGTCGCGCATTCGTACCGCCCACGTCGGCGACGAGTATTCCGGGTAAAGGCGTTTCTTGCATCTTCAACTTCAGTCGGCAGCGACACCGGGTTTCTTGCCAAGGATGATCATGCCAAGCAGATCGTCATCTGTCACGTCATCCACATCCACCGTGCCCACCAACTGGCCGTTTTTCATCACGCTTGCCCGGTCGCACAGCTTCATCACGTCATGGATGTCATGGCTGATGAGGAAAATCCCGATGCCCTGCGCCTTGAGCTGTTCGATCAGTTCCGACACCATCTGCGTCTCATGCGGGCCAAGCGCCGCCGTCGGTTCATCCATGATCAGGATCTGCGCATCAAAATAGACGGCGCGCGCGATCGCCACCGACTGCCGCTGACCACCGGAAAGCGCCGAAACCGGATCGTTGAACTTTTTAAAGTTCGGGTTCAGCTTGGCCATGATCTTGCGTGTCTCGGCCTCCATCGCGTCATCGTCGACCAGCCCCAGCGGCGTAACCAGTTCACGCCCCAGAAACAGGTTCGACGCCGCGTCTAGGTTATCCGCCAGCGCCAGCGTCTGATAAATCGTTTCGATCTTCAAAGCGCGCGCATCGCGCGGATTCGTGATCGTCGCCTTTTTACCGCGCACATGGATCTCGCCAGAATCCGCCTGATAGGCACCCGAGAGGATCTTGATCAGCGTGGATTTACCGGCCCCGTTGTGGCCCAGTAGGCCAACGACCTCACCGGGGTACAGATCGACGCTGACGTGGTCGACCGCGTGCACACCCCCAAAGCTGATGCAGATGTCGCGCATTTCGACGAGCGGGGTCACGCCCTGTTTTTGCACCTGCGCCATCATGCGCCTCCTGTCCGTTTGCGATAGACGATGTCGATGAGCACCGCGAGAACCAGCACGCTGCCGACAACGATATTCTGAAGCGGCGCGTCGACGCCCACCATGGCCATGCCCGATTGCAACGACTGCATGATCAGCGCGCCAAGGATGGCACCATGGATCGTCCCGATCCCACCGGCCAGCGCGGTACCGCCAATGACGGCCGCCGCGATCACGCGTAGCTCGTCCAGCGTCCCGATGTCGTTGGAATGGTTCGTCAGACGGGCCGAGGCCACCACCGCCGACAGCGCACAAAGCGCCCCCATCAGCGCAAAGATCTTGACCGTCAGCCAGCGCGTATTGATACCGGAAAGCTCCGCCGCGTCCGGGTTGCCGCCCGTGGCAAAGACGTAGCGCCCGAACCGGGTCCGCCGCGCCACGATGGTCATCGCGATGGCCAGAAAGATCAGAAGCAACACGGAAATCGGGATGCCGTAGGATTGCGTATAACCCTCGGGCATCTCCAGACCGGCCCTCTCAAAGGTACGCTGCAATACGCGGGTCGGCACTTCATAGGCGTTCAGGATCGCGACAAAGCCAAGGATCGCGGCACCGATGATCGTGGCCAGCAGAAACTCGGCCCAGACCGGTTTCACCGGAAAGCCATGCTTCACCTTGTTGCGGCGCGCGGCATATAGCCCGTAAAGCGCGCCCAGCAGCGCCAGTCCGCCGACGATCCACGATCCCGTCGCGCCCAGCGTGCCGTTGATGCCGCCGAATTTCTGAAAGGTTTCGTCAAGCGGACCGATAGTCTTGCCGCTGGTGATATACCACGCGACGTTACGCCAGACGAGCAGCCCGCCCAGCGTCACGATAAAGGCCGGGATGGCAAGATAGCCGACGAGATAGCCGTGAAACGCGCCGATCACCAAGCCGGAAAGCAGCCCGACACCGATGGCGATCCAGGGGATCAGCGGGTGGCCGAACTCCAACCCCAGCGCATTAGGGAGCCACTCCGTCTGTGTCATCGCCATCACCGCCGAACAGGTCGCCAGCAGCGCGCCCACCGACAGGTCGATATGGCGGGTGACGATGATAAACACCATGCCGGTCGCCATGATCGCGACGCTCACGGTCTGGATCGTCAGGTTGAAAATGTTGCGCGGGGTCAGGAAACGCCCGTCGGTCAGCACATTGAAAACCAGACAGACGGCGATGAAGGCACCGATCATGCCCAGCAGGCGCAGGTCGATTTCCAGCGTATGAAAGATGTTCTTGCGCGCCGGAGCCCGGCCGCTGTTAGTGTCTGTCTGAGCCATGGGTCTGGTCCTGAGAAAAGAAATGGCCTCACCCCAGCTTACAGGGATGAGGCCGCATAGTACATTGATCAGTTACAGGGAGCGGGGCCGGCGCTGACACCCTGGCACAGCGCGTCCGTTTCGATCCAGCCCGCATCGACAACTGCTGTCAGGTTATCCTTGGTGATCGGCAGCGGCTCAAGGAACTGCGCCCAGAGCATGGTGCCACCCGGGGATTCCCATTCCTCAGCACCTTCGATCTCGCTCATCTCGGTGCCTTCGGCCATCGCAACGGCGATTTCAGCCGCCCGCTTGCCCAGCTCGCGCGCGTCTTTCCAGACGCTGACGGTCTGGGTGCCCTTGGCCACCCGGTTCAGCGCCGCGTGGTCGCCGTCCTGACCGGAAACCGGGATGCCGTCCATGCCCTGCGCCGTCAGAGCGGCAACCGCGCCGCCGGCGGTGCCGTCGTTCGAGGCGACGACCGCGTCGACCTGGTTGTCCTGAGCGGTCAGAATCTGCTCCATGTTACGCTGCGCATTCGCCGGAAGCCACGCATCGGTATAGGCCTCGCCCACGATGTTGATCTTGCCCGCATCGATGGCTTCCTGAAGCACTTCCTGCTGACCGCCACGAAGGAAATCCGCGTTCGGGTCAGTGGGCGAGCCCTTGATCATCACGTAATTGCCTTCGGGCATCTGCTCGAGCACCGCACGCGCCTGCATCCGACCGACTTCCACGTTGTCGAAGGTCAGGTAAAAGGCACGGTCATCCTCGATAAGACGGTCATAGCCGACAACCGGGATACCTTCGCGCGCCGCCGCAGCGACAGCCGGGCCAATTGCCTGCGAATCCTGCGCGAGGATAATCAGCGCATCCGCGCCCTGCGCGATCAGGCTTTCAACATCAGATAGCTGCTTGGACGACGAGCTTTGCGCGTCGGACGAGATATAGCCCGCCCCCGCCGCGTCGAGCGCGGACTTGATCGCTGCCTCATCCGTCTTCCAGCGCTCTTCCTGAAAGTTGGACCAGCTCACGCCGATGGTCAGGTCCTGAGCCAGCGCCGCAGTTCCGACAAATGCGCCGACCATGACGGCCGTCGCGGTTGCAAATAATTTCATGATCTCCCTCCAAATTGGTTACCCCCCGAGCCTGTTGCGATCCTCCGTCGGGGCGAGTCCGGAAATGTTGGTCCATTTTAATTTGAAAATCAAATTAAATCGTCTAAGCTTGCAAAAATTGCCGTCGGGTTATCGGATCATCCCCTGAGGAGAGGGGCCGAACCTACCTCAATTGCAACGGGAGGCAGCCTCGCATGGCAGTACAGCAAAGAGAATACGGACGCCGGAGGCTCCTGAACCAGATCCGCCGGTCCGGCCAGATCCCGCGCATCGAACTGGCCGACCTGACCGGGATCAGCCGGGCGACCGTCACGACCATCACGGCCGAGCTGCTGGAACACGGGCTGATCGAGGAAGTCGCCCGTGGCGAGGGCCTGCCTGACGCCCGGCGCGGCAGACCCCGTGTCGATCTCAAGATCCGAGGCGCCGCGCATCTGGTGGCGGGCATCAAGGTTTCTGACCGTCGGCTCTCGCTCGTGCTGCTGGATTTCGAAGGTAAACAGCTCGCCGAGCTGGAAACCGAGATGACGCGCAGCAAGAATTCCCCCGAGGGGTTGGCCGACGAACTCTGCGCGGCTCTCGCCCGGCTCGCGGAAAACGCCGGTCGAGACATCAGCGATATTTCAGGCGTCGGGGTCGGCATCGCCGGTATCGTCTCCGCAGAACAGGGGGTCGTCTACTGGTCCCCTGCCCTGTCCCAGCGCAACGTCACCTTCACCCGCGTCCTCAGCGAAAAGCTGAACCGTCCCACCTTTGTCGACAACGACGCCAATCTGGTTGCGGTGGCGGAAAAAAACTTTGGCCTCGGCCAGGCGCATTCCGATTTCATCGTCGTGACGATCGAGGCCGGTGTCGGTATGGGCCTGATCATCAACGGCAATCTCTACCGGGGCACGCGCGGCTGTGGCGCGGAGTTCGGCCATACCAAGGTGCATCTGGATGGTGCGCTCTGCCGCTGCGGCCAGCGCGGCTGTCTCGAGGCCTATGTCGCCGATTACGCCCTCCTGCGCGAAGCCCGCACACTCTCCGATCTCGACCCCGCCGTGAACGACGTGGCCCAGATCGAAAACCTGCTGAATGCCGCCCGTGTCGAAGACGGCCCCGAACGCCGCATCGTCGAACGGGCGGGCCGGATCTTTGCCCTCGGCCTTGCCAACCTCGTCAATATCTTCGACCCGGAACTGATCATCATGGCGGGAGAGCGGATGCAGTTCGATCACCTCTATGCCGAGAACGTGCTGCGAGAGATGCGCAAATCCATCGTGCAGGTCGACAAGACCCCGCCCGAGGTCGTCATACACAAATGGGGCAACCTGATGTGGGCGCGCGGTGCCGCCGCCTATGCGCTCGACAATATTTCGGAACTCGCACTTGAGGGGCTGGGCGAGAATGCGGCGTGACCTGACCCTCCTCGCCACGCTCCTCGCGCTGCCTGCGGAGGCCGAACCCCTGTTCCATCCCGTCGCCATCCCCGATCACGTCTACGGCGGCGGGTGGGAGCATTTCGTCGGCGGCGGCCTCGCGGTCTTCGACTGTTCCGGCGATGGCCTGCCAGAACTCTACGCCGCAGGCGGAGAAAACCCCGGCACGCTTCTGCGCAACACTTCCGACGCCAAGCAGATCGCCTTTCGCAAGGACACGCCCGACGCGCTGGCCCTTAGCCACGTCACTGGCGCCTACCCGCTGGACCTCGACAGCGACGGCATCCTCGACCTGATCCTTCTGCGCGCCGGCACAAACGCGATCATGAAAGGCGGTCCGGAGTGCAGCTTTTCCCCCTTCCCCGATCTCGGCATCGTCGAAGCGGACGACTGGACAACCGCCTTTTCCGCAACATGGGAGGGCAACAATAGCCTCCCCACCCTCGCCTTCGGCAATTACGTCGACCGCAAAGATCCAAACGGCCCGTTCCGCGCCTGCGATACCAGCTATCTCTACCGCCCTGACGGCGACACCTACACCGCGCCCATCCCGCTCGACCCCGGTTTCTGCACCCTGTCGATGCTCTTCTCCGACTGGGGCAATACCGGCCGCGCCGATCTGCGTGTCAGCAATGACCGGCATTACTATGTCTCCGGCGGGGCTGAGCAGATGTGGGCGATGGAAGACACCCCGCGCCTGCTGGGCGAGGACGACGGCTGGCAGACCCACCGGCTCTGGGGCATGGGCATCGCCGCGCGCGATATCGACCGCGACGGCGATCAGGAAGTATTCCTCACCTCCATGGGCGACCAGCGGTTGCAATTCCTGCGCGACGGCGCTTCCGGCCCGGATTTCACCGATGCGCCCTATGCCCTAGGGTCGACGGCAACCTCGCCCTATACCGGAGGTGACGGACGGCCCTCAACCGGCTGGCATGTCGCCTTTGGCGATGTGACCAATGACGGCAGGGATGACGTTTTCATCACCAAGGGCAATGTCGACCAGATGCCCGACAGCGCCTGGAAAGACCCCAACAACCTGCTGATCCAGAACTCCGATGGCAGTTTCACCGAAGCGGGCGAAAGCGCCGGCTTGCTTAGCCTGCACCGTGGACGCGGCGGCGCGCTTTCCGATCTGAACGGCGACGGTCTGCTCGACGTCGCTGTCATCAACCGTCGCGCGGCGATGGAGATCTGGCAGAACGTCTCGACCGAAACCGGCCACTGGCTCAGCGTCGACCTCCGCCAGCCCGCCCCCAATACCCGCGCCATCGGCGGCTGGATCGAACTGGATGACGGCACCACCCTGCAACGGCGCGAAATCACTTCCGGCGGCGGTCATGCAGGCGGCAGCGCCATTGCAGAGCATTTCGGTCTTGGCCCCGCGCCATCCGTCCGCCTGCGTGTGATCTGGCCCGATGGCACCGCCTCGGACTGGATCGAACAACCCGCCGACCAGCACCTGACCCTGACCCGTCAGGGCGACAGCCTATCGCTCAACAACTAACCCGCTTGGCACCGTCTTTGGTACCCCCAGCCGCCCGGCGATACTGGCCTCATCTGTCAGAGCGCCAAGAAACGCCAGCAACTGCCGTATCTCCGCGTCGCTCAGCTCTTGCGGCGCCAGCGTATTGGCGGCGGCAATCGCCTCGACCTCGGCGGCATCCGTCATGACCTCGTAATCCTCGACCTCAAGATCGGGCAAAACCACCTGCGCCGGATCATAGGATTTTAACGCCGCGACCGGATCAAGGTGATGGCGTACCACCGCCTCAAGCGTCGCATAGGCCCCGCTATGCCCATAGGGCGCGGTTGCCGTCACATTGCGCAGCGACGGGGTGCGGAACGCATAGGCATCCGCCGGATCGCCCGTCACCCGCATCCGCCCCACATCCCGCGCATGACGTTCAAACCGCGCCGCCTTGCCGGGGCCGATCTGCGGCATCGCGATCGCATGGAATTCATGATCTGTCTGGAATTGACCGGCATGACAGGTTGAACAGCCGGCCTCGCCATAGAACAGCGCCATCCCCGCCGCCGCATCGCCGGTCAGCTTGGCCTCGCCCAGCAGATGGCGATCAAAGGCACTGTCATCCGCGCGCCATTCAAAAACGATGAAATCCGCGATCACGTTGGCGATGTCGGCGAATGTCACGTCGCGTTCGCCAATAACCTTGTCAAAAGCCGCCCGATACGCCGGGATCGCCTCGACCCTATCGGCAAGGATCGACCACGCCCCGCCCTCGCCCGTCAGGATACCCTGCCGCACCGCCGCTGAAACATCGCTTTCGGAGTAATGCCCGGCCATCTCATCGGGCGAGAGCACCGGGAACATCGCTTGCGCCGCCAGCGCGGAATCGAACCCCTGCTCCATATCATCGCCAAGCGGCGTGCGGATTCCATCGGGCTGCGCGGCATCGTCCTCAAGCCGCCCGTCATGAAAGAAATGCGTGAACTCCGCCGCGCCAAGGTTGAACAGCGCGGGCGAATTGCGTGGCACCCGTTCCTCCGGCATGTTTTCTGGCGAAGCCCGTCGGTCCGGCCCAAGTCCTGTAGCCCCATCTCCCAGCCCCAGCGGCAACCCGTCCGACGTGGCAAAGCGTGGATGATGACAACTGGCGCAGGACACGCCCTTCCCGCCCGACAGGATCGGGTCGTAGAACAGCAACTGGCCAAGCGCGATCTCTTCCCGGCTGGCCGTCGAAAACTGCGCATCCGCCTTGGGCAGCGGCCCTGCACCCGCCGCCGTCGCAATCAGAACCGCCAAGGCCGCCAACCGTTTCATGTCTCCGACGCTATCCGAATGCGTGTACGCTGGCGATAGGGCTGCCCGGGGGCCGCCAGCGACAAGGGGAACCCGGCGTTCATTGCGTTCGGATAGCCATGTGGTTCCAGACACATCCCGCGCTCGCGACAGTGATCCGCCCCGTGCCGCGCGATCAACTTGCCGGAGGTATAGAATTGCAGGCAAGGTTGGTCACTGATCATTTCAAGCATCAGCCCGTTCGGCGCGCGCAGCCGCACCGGGTGGTCGGCCTGTGCGTCCAGCCCGGCAAATGTCATGTCCATCCCCTGACCCACCGGATCGATCTCGGCAATCCTCCGCTCCGCGCGGCAATCGAACGCCATGCCCGCGACACTGCGTACCTCGCCGCTTGTAACGAGATCCGGCCCAACCGGCAGGTACTCCGTTGCCGGAACGATCAGGCGGTGATCGCGGATCGTGCCCTCTCCGGCCAGATTGTAATAGGAATGCTGCGCAAGGCTCACCGGAGTCGGACGGTCCGCCTCGGCCATCATGTCATAACACAGCCAACCGTCTTCGAGCGAAATCACCACCGTCAGATCAAGCTGGCCGGGATAGCCCTGCTCACCATGCGGCGAGCGCAGCTTCAACTCTACCGCGCGCGCGCCATCCACCGACATGTCCCATTGCCGGGTATGCAGGCCCCGCGCGCCGCCATGCAGGTGATTTGGCGCCTCGTTCACGTCCAGCGCCCAGCGTGCGCCATCCATCTCGAACGCCGCGCCACCGATCCGGCCCGCCATCCGCCCGACAATAAAGCCAAGGAAATCAGGATTGTCGCGGTAACTTTCGGGGTCATCGAACCCAAGCACGACAGGCACGTCACGCCCCTGATGATGCACAAGCCACGACTGGGTCGCGCAGCCAAGATCAAGGACAGTGACAGATTGCCTGCCGTCTCTCAGCACGTGGCTTTCGACTTTTCTCTCTCCCCGCATCCCGATCTCCTCCTCCGGGCGGCCAGCCTTTCACGAAACGATGGCCGGGCAAGAAAAAGGGCTGGCGTCACCGCCAGCCCCAACCGTCTCAGACGAACCTGTTGACGTAGTTTTCCAGCTTTTCCTGACGACCCGAGCGCGGCTCGGGCGCGATGCCGCCCGCTTTGACCTTGTCGAAGATCGTACCGAGATCGCTGTCGAGCATCGCCTTGGCCTCATCCGAGCCCCAGCCCGCATAGCGTTCGTCCAGCGCCGCCTGCAAACCGCCGTCCTCGATCATCGCGGCCGCCGCCTTGAAGCCGCGCGCGCAGACATCCATCGCGCCGGCGTGACCCGCGATCAGGTCTTCGGCATCCAGCGACTGACGGCGCAGCTTGGCGTCAAAGTTCGTGCCGCCCGTGGTGAACCCGCCGCCCTTGAGCACGTGGTAATAGGCCAGCGCAACCTCGGGCACGTTGTTCGGAAACTGGTCGGTGTCCCAGCCCGACTGGTAGTCGTTCCGGTTCATGTCAATGGACCCCAGCAGGCCCTCCGAAACCGCCAGCGCCAGCTCGTGCTCGAACGAATGCCCGGCCAGAATGGCATGGCCCTGTTCGATGTTCAGCTTGACCTCGTTTTCCAGACCGTACTTGCGCAGGAACCCGGCACAGGTCGCCACGTCGTAATCGTACTGGTGCTTTGACGGCTCCTGCGGTTTCGGCTCCACAAGGATCTGACCCTCGAAACCGATCTTGTGCTTGTACTCGACCACCATGTTCAGGAAGCGGCCCATGTGGTCCAGCTCCTGGCTCAGGTCGGTGTTCAGCAGCGTCTCATACCCTTCGCGACCGCCCCAGAGCACATAGTTCTGACCGCCAAGCCGCTTGGTCGCGTCCATACAGGTTTTGACCGTGGCTGCCGCATAGGCGAATACGTCCGGATCGGGGTTGGTCGACGCACCCGACATCCAGCGCCGGTGCGAGAACATGTTGGCCGTCCCCCAGAGCAACCCTATCTTGCGGGTCGACATTTTCTCTTCGAAATAGTCGATGATCTCCTGAAAGCGGTCATAGCTCTCGGCAAAGCTGTCGCCTTCAGGGCGAATATCCACGTCGTGCCAGCAGAAGTAGGGCTGGCCGAGAATGTCGAACATATCAAAGGCGCAATCGGCCTTGATCTTGGCATTTGCCATCACGTCCTGAGGATACCAAGGGCGCTCGAATGTCTGCCCGCCGAACGGGTCGCCGCCTTCCCATGCAAAGGAATGCCAGTAGGCGACGGCAAAGCGCAGATGCTCTTCCATGCGCTTGCCCATGACCATTTCGTCCGGGTTGTAGTGGCGGAACGCAAGCGGGTTGTCGCTTTCGGGCCCCTCGAATTTGATCGGGGCAATATCGGCAAAAAACGGATGTGTCATGGCATGGCCTTCAGGGTTGGATAGGACTGTGCGAACGCTTCATAGGCGGCCTCATAGGCGCCCTGCAGATCCGCACGGGGTTCAATGGTTTGCGAGACCGGCGGTTTGGTCATCACTGTCTCGGGGGCGGCACCGGTGATGCCGCAAATGGCCAGCCGCGCCGCGCCCAGCGCCGCGCCGAACTCGCCGCGTTCGGGCAGATCGACCGGCATGTTCAGCACCGTGGCCAGCAGTTCAATCCAGTAGCGCGATTGCGCCCCGCCGCCGATGGCCAGTACGCGATCCAGCCGCGCCCCGGTGGATTTCAACGCTTCAAGGTTATCGCGCAGCGCAAAGCTCACGCCCTCCAGCACCGCCCGCGCCAGATCGCTGCGCTTGGTCCCGATCGAGAGGTTGATGAAAGAGCCGCGCACCGCGCTGTCATTATGCGGCGTCCGCTCGCCCGAGAGGTAGGGCAAAAAGCGGACCGCGCCGGGTTCGGTGATGGTATCGCCCAGCTCTGCGGTCAGCTCGGCGGGTTTCACACCCGTCACGCTTGCCAGCCAGTTCAGGCAATCCGTCGCCGCCAAAATCACGCCCATCTGGTACCACGTACCGGGGATGGCGTGACAGAACGTATGCACCGCGCTTTCCGGGCTGGGCGCGAACCCGTCCCGCGCCGCCAGCAACACGCCCGAGGTGCCGAGCGACACGAACCCGTCGCCCTCGCCCAGCGCCCCGACACCACAGGCCGAGGCCGCGTTATCGCCGCCACCCGCCACGACCTGCACATCCGCTGGCAACCCCAGCGCCTTGGCCAGTTCAGGGCGGATCGTGCCGACAATATCCGTGCCTTCGATCAAGTCGGGCATCTGGTCGGCCCGCATACCCGAGCCCTTCAGCAAGTCCTCGGACCAGGCCCGCGCGCCCACGTCCATCCATGACGTACCGGCGCTGTCCGACATGTCCGACGCCGCGCGCCCGGTCAGCCAGTAGGAAAGATAATCCTTGGGCAGCAGCACCTTGGCCACCTGCGCGAAAATCTCCGGCTCGTTCTCGGCCACCCACATCACCTTGGGCGCGGTAAAGCCGGGAAAGACGATATTGCCGCTGATCTTAGGGAAATCCGGGTTCGCATCCAGTTTCGCCGCCTGCGCATGGCTGCGCGTATCGTTCCACAGCATACAGGGCCGCAGCACCGCGCCCTCTGTATCCAGAAGCGTCGCGCCATGCATCTGCCCCGAAAGGCCGATACCGCGCAGCTGCGCCATCGCTTCGGGGGCCTGCGCGACCAGCGCGGCCAGCGCCTGCTCGCTCGCGGCGATCCAGTCTGCCGGATCCTGCTCGCTCCAGCCGGGATGCGGATGCGACACGCTCAAGCCCGCATCAGCCACCGCAACGGCGACCCCATCAGCATCTACCAATAACGCACGAACACCCGAAGTGCCCAGATCCAGACCGACAAACATCACGAAATTCTCCCTGTGGCGGGAACTCTTTCGCGATTTAATTCCGGTGTCAAATTAAAAAGAGTGAAGGCGGCGGGATTCCGACCTCTTTCACACTTGGCCTTCGCCGCTCCCCGGAGTTCCCTCCGCTGCTCTGGCCCCATGCACATTGGCCGCAAGCGCCCCACAAGGGACCGTGATGATGGGGGAAATCCCTGTCAGACGATACATCTGCCCGGCTGAGCGAAGCACCGGATGACGCCCTTCCGCGATCAACGCGACAATAAAGGCGAGAATCGTGCTGATCGCCCCGCCAATCGCGATACTCAGCCCGCGAATGTCCGTGACGGGCCGTTCCGGCCTCTGCGCCGGCTCCAGCACGACCAGCCGCTCCGACTGCCGCTGTACCTCAAGATCGACCCCGATCTGGGCCTGCCCCCGCCGCTGCGCTGCCAGCGCGAGCTCCTGCCGCAGCCGCTGCTGTTCACGCTCCAGTTCGCGAGTTTCCGCCCGGCTGGCTGTCGCCGAGACGGCCCATTGCGCCTCCATCGCGGCCAGCTCTGCACGCAGCGCAGTTTCAGCCTGCGTCAGGAAATGCAGCGTCGCGCGCGCCTCACCGATGCGCATGGCGACGCTCTGCCCGATCAGCCGGTGCGAAAATTCCTGCGCCATCAGCCGTGCCAGTTCCGGATGATCCATCCGAGCCTCGACAACCACCACCGCCGACGCGCCCGACGCGGCGGTCAGCCTGATGTCGACCCGCTCACGCAGACGCTCGGTCAGCGCCGACATCGAGGTTTCGTCATCTCTGGCGAATAACCCGTAGGCATTAATGATTTCCGCCAGTGAGGTTTCGCTTTGCACCTCGCGCGCAAGCTGCGGCACATGCCGGACCAAGGGCTCGCCCACCGTGGTCGCGGCCAGTTCCTGCGCCACTTTCGGCGGCACGATCTGCAACACCTCGCGCGCGTGATACACAGGTCTCTGCCCCAGCCCGAACCCGATAGAGAGCGCCAGCCCAAAGATCATCACCGCCAGCATCAGCACCCAGCGACGCGCAACCATGTCCAGCATGTCATCAAGCGTTGAAAGCTGCCCCAACACCCCGTCGCGCTCCCTGTCCCTATCGTTCAGCATTCACGATCACGCATAGGCTGGTGCGGGGCCGGTCTGGCGCGCGCGGTTGAGGATTACCCCAAGGATCCGGGCCTGCCCCTCAAGACGGCGTTCGCATTCGGCGATGTGCTGCGGCAGCGTCCGCGTACCATCCGCGACCAGCAGCACCCCGTCGACCTGCGGCAGAAAGGCCGAGAGATCGTCGCTTTCCAGAACCGGCGGCATGTCGCAGATCAGGACGTCCGGCGTCAGGTCATCCATCAGCTTTCCGATGGCCAGCGCGCAGTTTTCACCATGCAGCAGGTGCGATGCCTGCGGCGCCGGCCCCGCTGCCGCCGCGACGGCAAAGGCATCGTCGGCACGTTTCACATGCGCAATCGCACCGGATGCGCCGCTCAGAAATCCTTCCATATCCGTCCCCGGCATGCCCAGCGCAGCGGCCAGCCCGGGCCGGTAGAGGTTGAGATCAAGCAGGACCGTGCGGCTGCCCGGCACCCCGGACAGGCTCAACCCCAGTTGCAGGGCCGAGAAGGTCGCGCCGCAGCCCCGCGTCGGCGCGGCAATAGCGACCCGGTTCCAAGCATTGCTGCGCAGCGTTTTCAACAGGCTGGTGCGCAGGTGGTTGAACGACAGGCGCACCGGGTCGTTTTCGCTGGTGTTCCGCGCTTCATCCACGATGCGTCGCGTTACTGACGGCACGCCCGGCAGCCCGCGCCACGCATCCGCTTGCACAAGGCTTGAAGACAGGTGCGAAAAGGCCTGCATCAAGGGTTTTTCGTTTGATCCCTTACGGGATGCTCCCGCACCGCGCCCCGATCCCTCGATCAGGCGCAACTGAGCCTTGCCGCGCTTTGCGCCGAACAACCCGTGCGATTTCGGCTCGGGCAGGTCCCGATACAAACCGTCCAGACGGGAATCGACCCCGTCGCGGTCCTCGTCATCACTCATTTCAGCCCCTCTTCAAACCCGCGAACCCATCGCCCCGAATGCCTGGCGTCCGCTCAACAAGAATAATTTCGTTCAATTTCTTGCAACTCGACTGGCAATCGCTGCGCCGGGGGAAACAGGCGGCCAGCGGCGTCCGTCCGGCAATGCCAGACCGGCGATGGACCGGGCGGGATAAAAACTCATCCCCACCCATTCGGACGTCGAGACACCGATACCTGAAGAGGTACCAATAAACACACCTCGCCGTCCCTTACCCATATCCACCGCCAAACGCTCCTGACCGCCCGCCCAGACAATGCCTGGCACCCTGGCTGCCCCCAGACAGGTTTACTCGTTACTCTCACACATGGCGCAGGCCCAAAAACACGAACCCTTGCCGCGACAGACCGGCCCCGACCGCGAAACTAGGAAACACCGCATTTGGCAATTTGCATCACCACGCCCGGGTATCCGATCTGTCACGAATGACTTTACTCCCGCTGCTGCCGAGGACCGAATAAAACAGATTGTTTCCAAATGGCCTTTGTTGATTTCATTGGATTTTCCGATTTTCGACGGAACCAATCGCAATGTGTGGGCCGCATTGTTCACGAACAAGCAAAAACGGCGCCCCAATGGGACGCCGCTGAACCGGATCTAGCCCGGCTGATTCCGGTAGAATCGCCTGTCAGGCCGCGCGATGCATCGCCAGAGCCGTATCGAACATGCGGTTCGAAAAACCCCATTCATTGTCATACCAGCTAAGCACGCGCACCAGCCCGCCATCGCTCACGCTCGTCTGATCCGTGGCAAGGATCGAGGAATGCGGGTTGTGATTGAAATCCGACGAGACCAGCGGCAGGTCCGTGGTCGTCAGGATTCCTTTTAGAGGCCCGCTCTGCGCCGCCTCGCGTACTGCGCCGTTGATCGTCTCGACAGTCGCGGCCTTGCTCGGCACGAAACAAAGGTCGACGACCGATACATTCGGCGTCGGCACCCGGATCGCGGATCCATCGAGCTTGCCTTTCAGATGCGGCAGAACAAGGCCCACCGCCCGCGCCGCCCCGGTCGAAGTCGGGATCATGCTCAGCGCCGCCGCCCGTGCGCGGTAAAGATCCTTATGCGCTGTATCCAATGTCGGCTGATCACCGGTATAGGAATGGATCGTGGTCATATACCCGGTTTCGATCCCGAAAACGTCGTCCAGCACCTTGGCCACCGGCGCTAGGCAGTTCGTCGTACAGGAGGCATTCGACACGATGGTATCCGCCGCCGTCAGTGTGTCGTGGTTCACGCCGTAAACGATGGTCTTGTCCGCATCGCTTGCCGGGGCCGAACAGAGCACCTTGGCGCTGCCGTTCTCAAGATGCGCGCTGGCCTTTTCCTTGCTATTGAAAATGCCGGTGCATTCGAGCGCCACGTCGACGCCTTCCCACGGCAGATCAGCCGGGTTGCGATGTGCGGTGACGCGGATCGGGTGGCCATCGACAACCAGATGGTCGCCCTGCACCGAGACCTCGACATTCAGATGCCCATGCACTGAATCGAATTGAAGCAAATGTGCATTGGTCTCAATCGGCGCCAGATCGTTGATCGCAACAATCTCCACATCGTCACGCCCGGACTCGATCCAGGCGCGCAGGACGCAGCGGCCGATGCGTCCGAATCCGTTTATGGCAAGTTTCACGGACATTTAAACCTCCAGGCGTGTGTCTCTGCGTAAAGCGCCCTGATAGCGCTAACGACGCCATAGCACGAAGCTGTCCGGAAATCCAACCTGCCGTGCCCGCGAATTGTCGCAAGGGGCGAAATCGGCGACTTAAAGCAGATCGTCGATGGAAATCGCACCAGTGAAATCGGCAAGCTCGATGGTATCGCCGCCCCCGTATTCGATCAGCGTCGAACCTGACAGCGTGGTGATCCGCACCTCCCCGGCCGATACACCCAGCAGCTTTATCCGGTCCACGCCGCCCTCGAAATCATGGATCACGTCTTGCCCGTCGCGCTTGGCAAAGACGAACCGGTCCGGGCCGCCGTCACCGTAAAGATCATCGTTGCCGCGCCCACCGAGGATGACATCCCGGCCTCCGCCGCCGTGGATCTCGTCATCGCCGGATCCGCCGTCGATCCGGTCGCGCCCGCCACCGCCATTGATGCGGTCATCGCCGGCGTTGCCTTTCAGATCGTCCTTGCCGCCGTCACCGTCGATCCGGTCATTACCCTTGTCACCCTTGATCGTATCGCTTTGCTTGCCGCCCGCGATGGTATCGTCACCGCCGCCACCGCGCATGACATCAAGCCCCTTGCCACCATCCATCCGGTCATTGCCGCCGCCACCTTTCATGGTGTCATTGCCGCCGCCGCCGCTCATGTCGTCATTGCCACCGTTGCCGACCAGCGTATCCTTGCCCTTCTGTCCAAAGACCGTGTCCTTGCCGCCACCGCCGCGCAGCACATCGGCACCCTGACCACCGTCAAGCTCGTCCTTGTTGCCGCCACCTTTCATGACGTCGTTGCCACCTCCGCCGGTGAACATGTTGGCGTTGCGGTCCCCGATAAAGGTATCGTTCTGCGACCCACCCCAAAGACCCTCGATGCCCGTCACGTCGTCGCCGACCAGCAGCTTGATATCATTTTCGCCGGTACGCAGATTATAGGTCATCGCAACCGAACTGCTGGTCAGGTCGATCACATCCTGCTTGGAAACACGCCCATCGAAACGGTTCACCGCGTCGGTCAGGATGATGTTGGACCCGCTCGACCCGCCAATCACCTTTTCGATGCCCGAAAACGTCCCAACGGCGCCCTGATCGACCTTGACGAAATCGATCTGGAAATCGTCAAACTCGTCATCGTTGATACCCGGCAGCACCCGCGCCAGATCTTCAGCACCATTGGCAAAGCTCGCCTGCGCCTCGAGCACGTCCTGCGGAGTCATCGCAACGCCGCTGAACATCCGCGCTTCGGTGCCGTCGCTTTCCTCGATCCCGTCGCTGTCCTGATCCCGCTCAAGCCAGCGCGGCACCTCGTCGATAAAGGTCGCGTCATAGGTGCCGGTGCCGAAATCGATAGTCACGACACCGTCGACCGTCCCGAAGTCGAGCGTGTCGAAATCCGCCCCACCCAAAAGCGACTTGTTGCCAAGCCCCACAACGATGGTGTCATCCCCCGCCCCACCAGAGGCAAGATCGTTGCCCCGACCGGTGACCAGCACATCGTCCCCATCGTTGCCGTAAATCTCGTCGTCGCCGTCACCACCGGACAAGAGGTTGTTGCCACTGCCACCCTGAAGAATGTCATCCGCGCCGGTCCCGATCACGTTCTCGATGGATTTAAGCGTATCGCTCCCGAAGGCCCCCGTCGCCGTGCCCGCGCTCAGATTAACTTCGACGCCGGTGAACACATCGGCGATCAGCTCGCCCTCCATGCCACCCGGCCGCGCCCATGCGTATGAGGCCGTATCGCTACCACCGCCCCCATCGAGGTTGTCGTTGCCCGCGCCACCATGCAATAGGTCGTCGCCGTCACCGCCCTTCAACGCGTCATTGCCGGTGCCGCCATAGATCTTGTCGTTGCCGCCAGCCCCGTCCATATCATCTGCGCCGCCGCGCCCGATCAACTGCTCGTCACGCTCGCTGCCGGTGATCGCGTCATTGTAATCCGTCGCGATCACCTCTTCGAAATTCTCCAGAGTCATGCCCACCTGGTCGGAATTATTCGTCACGACGCCTTTGAAAGAGTTGACCGTCCCGGCCCCAAGATCGGCAACGATATAGGACTGGAAACTCGGATCGAAGGAAATCCGGTCATAACCACCTCCCCCGTCCGCATGGCCCCTGAACCGAAGGATCTGAAGGAAATCGCTATCCGCTCCCATGAAGGCACGGTTTTCTTTCGAGGAATCCCCAAAGATCGCGTAATCCTCCCCGGCCATGCCGCGGAAAACTCCGCCGCCCTTGCGGAAATTCCCCACATCATTGCCATCACCCGCCGATACATCGGCAAAGCCGTTTTCCCCGTCGAACCGATCATCCCCGCCCATCAGATCGAAATAGGCAGTCTGGCCTCCGCCCGGCGCGTAAATCGCATGGTCCGCGAAATTCCCAAGCGAGATGGTTTCGACACTGTAAGGCTTGATCGAGAAGAACGCGTTGCCCGTGTTTCGCAGGTCATCACCCTCGACCGAGGTGCTGAACGCCTTGAGCGTCAGCGCGATGGCGCTTTCCACCTTGTAGAACCAGCGCGCCTCGCCCACCGCGTCCAGCGACATGGTGTCAGAGCCGCCCCCGCCATAGACCTGAAGCGCGGTCGAGCCGCCCTCGACATTCTCCACGAGGATAAGGTCGTCATCGTCGCCGCCATAGATATTCTGCGTCCCGCCGGTATGGATCGTGTCATTGCCCCCGGCCCCGTGCAGCATCCGCGCGCCCGGATCGCCGTAAAGCACATCGTCCTCGTCCGAGCCCATGAACCCCTCGACCTCGACGGTGTAATCGCTCGTGATTTCCTTGCCCGCGTCATCGATCCGGATAATCCTGTGCTCGCCCGCGCGGATCTCCACCGGGCCGCTGTCCTCAATATCGCTCATGTAATCCTTGAGCGTCTGAAGGATGCGCGGGTCGTCACTCTGATCGCTGACGTCGAACTTGATGGTGTTGGAGCTGCTCGTGTAGGACACCACGTCATAGCCGTTCCCCCCAAGGTACAGATCGCTGACCCCGGCCTTTGCCGCGCTGCCCGAAATCATCACGTCGATATTGCCGCCGCCCGCCATGATCACGTCACGACCGGCGCCGCCGACGATGTAGTCGTCCTCGCCGCCCGCATCGATCATGTCATCTCCACCCCGGCCCGAGATCACGTCGATCCCGTCGCCGGTATAGATTGCGTTGGCGTCATCGTTGCCTTCGACCTCGTGATTCTGACCGGCGGTCACGATCACGTTCTCGATTGAGGTCAGCGTATCGTTCCCCTGCCCGAAAGCGGTGCCAGCCAGCAGGCTGACCACCATCTCGCGGTTTGCCCCCGCCAGCACCTGAAAGGTATCGCTGCCCGCGCCGCCATTGGCCTGGTCATCGCCAAGACCGGGCAGCAGCAGATCATCGCCATCGCCACCGTTCAACTGATCATCTTCGGTCGACCCGAAAATCTGGTCATCGCCACCGAACCCGTTCGCTACGTTCAACCCGTTGACCGGCGTGCCATCGGAATTGAGGAACATCAGATTGTCCTTGTCATCACCGTCCAAGGTCGACCCGCCGATAATCGCTTCCTTCAGCTGCTTGCCGGTAAAGGAAATGTCCGTGAAAACAACGTGATCCCCGTCATCCATCGCAACCAGTTCGTCCACGCCGGTGCTGTTTTCCGCATCCGAGGGCTTTACGTGGCTGACGATGATAGTGCCGCTGTCAGGATCACGCGACAGCTCGTATTCGGTGAAGCTCGCCGCGAAATAGAACATGTCATTGCCCGTGCCGCCGTTCAGAATGTCCGAACCGGCCCCGGCAATCAGGATGTCATTGCCGCCATGGCCGAATATCTCATCCCGGTCACCCAGCGCGTCGAGAATATCGTCGCCGTCATCGCCTTCCAGCAGATTTGCGACATCATTACCCCAACCCGTCGGACCCTTGTCGGGCGTGCCGACCACATCGCCGAAAAACGCGTTCTCGGCCACGTCGAGGAAGGGGATCGCCCCCAGCGCGTCTATCGCATATTCCAGCAGGAAGTCCTTCAACGGCTGGAGCAGGCTGTCCATCTTTTCCAGCAGGTCAAAGGACGGGATCAAGGCATCGAACAGCTCCTGCGCCTTGTCCAGCACCGTGTCGAGCTTCAGGGTCTCCATGATAAAATCGATGACCGGATCGACGATCAGCCCCACCAGCGCGTCGACCGCATTCAAGAGCGGCATGATCGGGTCGATCAGAACGGCCGCCGCATCCAGCGGTTTCTTGAGCACCTCCAGGGCCTTGTAGATCGCTTCCATGTCAATGAACTGGCCAAGGATCTTTTCAAAATTGATATCCTCGAAAATCGCGACAAAATCGTCGATCTCCGCCATCATGTCGTCGAATACGGTTTTCAGACCTGCGATCAGCTCATTGCGCGCCTGCAATTGTTTTTCGACCGCCGTGTTCAGCGCGGTGAACTCACCCTTCCACGCGACGTTGTCGGTAACCGTCGCAACCGCCAGCGCAACCTTGAAGTTATTCAGCGCCTCCATCGCGATTTCCACCTGCCGCGTCTGCAAGGTGATGCTGTCGCGGGCAGCCTTTACAACAACCGAGGCGTCTTTCAGGCCCGTCTCGACATTCTCGTAAAGCTTCTTGTTTCCGCCCGGCGTAAGGTCGGACGTATCTTCTTTCTCGCTGATCGCATCCATTTTCTTGTCGACTTCCTTGACCGGCTTTTCGACCCGGTCAAGAACGCGCTGCAAGGCCTTGGTCGGCGTTTTCAGCGGAGAGATAAATCCGACAACCGTCAGCACTTTGTCGATGTAATAGATTGAGTTCTTTGTGTATTCGACTGACTTCTCGGTCTTCTTGTAATGCCCCGCGACCGTCGATCCCACCGTCATACCGCGATCAAGGTATTTGGTTGCGGTCCCCAGCGTATCGAGCCTGTCCAGATGCGCGGCAGAGTTCTTCAGATAGAGATCAAGCTGGGTGCCCATGGTAATATTCCTCGATAAAATGCGCTAAAACCGCGACTGGAAATGCAGAAAATTGCGAATTCGATACAATTGGACGCCGGGAAAATTCACCATGGACCGCGACGATATTAGCCCCCTAATATTCCGACATGCGGCGGTCACAAACGACTTCGGCCCGGGCTCAAAAACCTCGCAGCATGCCGAAATATGGCGCCTGTTTAGAAGGCTAAGGGACAAGGGTCTGTGAAACGTATCACAGTCGCTCCGCATGCAAACAATTTTTTGCTCAAAACTGCTGAAATCCCGGCCTGCACGCCCGGTACGCTCTTGCAGAGGGGCCGAAAGGCTATAACGAAAAGACTGCCGCCCAGCCCCCGAAAGGCCCTCACATGACAACGAACCGAATAAGAATGCGCCACTTGCGCTGTTTCCTCGCGGTCGCGCAGCACGGCACAGTGACGGGCGCGGCCAATGCGCTCGCGACGGTTCAGCCGAGCGTCTCGCGCTCGATCCGCGAATTCGAGGATGAAATGGGCATGGTGCTTTTCGACCGTACCCCCACCGGACTATCCCTGAACGCCGCCGGCAAAACGCTCTTTGCCTATGTCGCCAACGGTATGAGCCAGCTTGACCGGGGCGTCGAAGCATTGCAGCAGCGCATGTCGGAAAAACGCGTCACCGCCTATGTGCTGCCCAATGTGGTGCGCGTGGTGATGCCCGGCGCGGTGCGCCGCTTCAAGGAACTTCACCCCGAGGTCGATCTGCGCTTTCTC
Source organism: Heliomarina baculiformis (assembly GCF_019966545.1). Lineage (GTDB taxonomy): Bacteria > Pseudomonadota > Alphaproteobacteria > Rhodobacterales > Rhodobacteraceae > Heliomarina > Heliomarina baculiformis. The sequence goes on from NZ_JAIMIC010000001.1 coordinate 721,981, forward strand.
CCGAACACCGGCGGGGGCTTGCAACAATATCTCGCCCGGGGTGACGTGGATTTCGGCTTTGGCCGGTTGCTGGCCGCCAAGCATATGGAGGGGATGCATTTCGAGCATCTCTTCTCTGAACCGCTCTGCTTTTTCGTGCGCGAAGGCCACCCGCTTGCCACCAGCAAATCCCTGACAATACAGGATATTGACCGGCATGAGGTCATCCTGCCCAACGCCGAAACCATCATCCGAGAGGAAATCGACCGCTTTATAATTGCCGAAGGAATCAGCCGCTTCAGCAACCTGATCGAGACGATTTCCTTCGAATTCGCCCGCGCCTATCTCGCTCAGAGCAATGCGATCGTCTTCCAGCCGCTCGGCGCAATGCGGCGCGAGCTGCACGACGGCAGCGTGGTCCGGCTCGACTTTGCGCGCGGTGAACTCGAAGGATCGGTCGGCATCACCACCCCGGCGGGCCGACAGCTTTCATCCCCTGCGCAGCTCCTGATCGCGTCGATCCGCGAAGAAGTTCGCGATCAACTGCATAACGAAACCGATATACCAAAAACCAAATGATTATTTCGCAAAAGCCCCTCCCTTCCGTAGATTGAACAGGGAATCGCAGCGGAGGGAGGACCGGCGCGTTCAACCATTGCCTATCGGGCAAGATGAACCGCGCCGGCGCAGAGCAGCTTGGCAAAAGCAAAAAACATACTTTTCATCATGTTCGATCAGCTCCGGTGGGATTACCTGAGCTGCTATGGCCATGAACATCTTCACACGCCCAATATCGACTGGCTGGCCTCACGCGGAGTGCGCTTTACCCGCGCCTATATCCAGTCGCCGATCTGCGGCAGCTCTCGCATGTCCACCTATACCGGGCGCTATGTGCACTCGCATGGCGCAAGCTGGAATGGCATCCCGCTGAAAGTCGGCGAGATGACGATGGGCGACCATCTGCGCAAGGCGGGCATGGATTGCTGGCTGGTCGGCAAGACCCATATGCGCGCGGACGAAGAAGGCATGGCAAGGCTTGGCCTCGCCCCCGACAGCATCATTGGCGCAAGGGTCGCGGAATGCGGTTTCGACGTCTTTGAACGCGACGATGGTATGTTGCCCGAGGGGCCCGACGGGTCATACGATCCCGACGGTGCAAAAGAGTACAACAAGTGGCTCACTGCCAAGGGCTATGAAAGCGACAACCCTTGGCATGACTTCGCGAATTCCGGGCTGGACGCGGATGGTAACGTGCTTTCGGGCTGGTTCCTGAAGAACTCCCCCGAACCCGCCAATATCGCCGAGGAGGACAGCGAAACCCCCTATCTCACCGGGCGCGGGATCGAATTCATGACCGATCGCGACAAGCCATGGTGCTGCCACCTGTCCTATATCAAACCGCACTGGCCCTATATCGTCCCCGAACCCTATGCGAGCATGTATGGCCCTGAACATATCCGCCCCGTCGTGCGCTCGGATGCGGAACGCCAAAATGCCCATCCGATCTTCAAGGCCTTCATGGACTCGAAAGTCGGCGAGACTTTTTCGCGGCAGGACGTGCGCGAGGCGGTGATCCCCGCCTACATGGGACTTATCAAGCAGGCCGACGATCAGATGGGTCGCTTGCTGGAATGGATGAAGCAATCCGGCCGCATGGAGGACACGATGATCGTGCTCACCTCGGATCATGGCGATTTCCTTGGCGATCACTGGATGGGAGAAAAGACCTTTTTCCATGACAGCTCGACCCGCGTGCCCCTGATCATCTACGACCCCTCTGATGAGGCAGATGCCACTCGCGGCACCACCTGCGATGCGCTGGTCGAATGTATCGACCTCGCTCCGACATTCGTCGATGTCACCGGCGAAAAACCAGCCATGCACATCCTCGAAGGCGAAAGCCTCCTGCCGATCCTGCACGGCACCAGCGATGACACGCTGCGCGATTACGTGATCTGCGAATACGATTTCTCGGCCACGCCCATCGCGCATCTGAACAATATCGGCGTGCGCGATGCGGTGATGTTCATGGTCGCCAACAAGAAATGGAAGCTCATCCATTTCGAAGGCGGCCATCGCCCAATGCTCTTCGACCTCGAAAAAGACCCCGATGAGCTGACCGATCTCGGCGACAGCGAGGATCATGCCGAGGTCATTGCCACCATGTATGATAAGCTCTTCGCGTGGACGCGCCGCCAGTCGCAGCGCACCACCCGCAGCGAAGAGCAGCTGATCGAAATGCGCACCAAGACGCGCCGACGCGGCGTGGTTATCGGCGTCTATGACGAAAATGACACCCCGCTGGAACTGACCACGAAATACCGGGGCCGCAAAGCGCCGGATATGAAGAGCGGGCCGAAAAGCCCATAGGACACGACACAAGACCGTGGGGAGCGGTCGTTGACGCCTATCTCATGAGGGAGGAAAAAATGACGAAACTGACCAGAGGGCTGGCCGCGCTTGGCCTGTCCGGCGTGCTCGCGGTCTCCGCCGCCCATGCCCAAAGCAACCTGACCGCCGAAACCTCAAGCCCGGGCAACAGCCCGCATGCCTCGATCCTGCACCTGGCCGAAGTCGCCAGCGCCGCCGGGATCGCGGATCTTCAGGTGCAGGACGGCCAGACGCTAACCAATTCGGTGCTGAACGTTGCCGAGGGACGCACCGACATTTCCGCCATGCCGCTGATCCTTGGCTTCCTGATGTCCAAGGGGCGCGGCCCCTATTCCAAACTGGGCGAGGCGGGGGCCGAAAAGGCCGCCAACCTGCGCGCGCTTTACCCCTACAACGCCGGGGCTTACGGGCTGATCGCATTGGAAAGCGAAGGCATCGACAGCTGGGACAAGCTCAAGGGCAAGAACGTCTGGAACGGCCCGCCGCGCGGCGCCGCGCTGGTCAACGCGCGGCAGGCGATCTTCTTGGCCGCCGGGCTCAAGGATGGCGAGGATTACACCGGCCATCAGGCGAACTGGGGGCAATTGCCGACCCTGCTGGTCGATGGCTCGATGGATGCGTTTGTCTTTCCGCTCACCTTCCCCTCGGCCCGCGCAGTCACGATGCAGGCGGCGGGGAACGTGGTGATGGTCTCCACGCCCAAGGATGTGTTCGAAAGCGACGCCTATCAAAAAATCTTCAACGCACCGGGCAACGTGCCAATCGTGATCGGCTGGGATGAGATGGGCTATGAGGATGGCAAGGGCATCCGCCTCCAGTCCGAGGACAACTCCTTTCGCGGGTTGGGCACGGCCTTTGCCGATGTCGTGCACAAGGACATGTCCGACGACATGGCCAAGGCGCTGACCGCCGAATACATCCGCACCATTCCGCAGTTGAAAGAAAAGACCGCCTACATGAAAAACGTCGGCGTCGGCATCCTTGATCCCAAGCTGTCCGGCTTTTGCGGCATCAACCCGGTCAAGTATCACCCCGGCGCAATCGCCGCATGGGAAGAGGCCGGCGTGACCGTGCCCGACTGCGCCAAGTAGGCATCAGCCCCCGACCGGGCGGCATCCCCGCCCGGCACATACCCGTTTCGGCAAGGAGCCCGCCCATGTCATCCGAGCTGCTTTCCCCCCGACGCACCGGCCTGCGCAAATTCGCCTTTCTGCTCGGGTTCCTGCTGGTGCTTACCGGGCTGCTGAACACAATGCCCGCCTTTCCCGGCCTTGACGGCTGGGTCACCGCCACCTTTGGCGATGGCGTGGCAATCCGGCGGTTTCCCTACGAATACCTCTTTCCCATCGTCTTCGTGGTGATGATGACCATCGTCGCCATCGAGAACTCTTTTGCCCGCAATTTCCGCGAAAATGGCAAGTCCGATGTACAGGTGGTGTACGGTTTGTGCATGGATGCTGCACTGGTGGTGACGGCTATTCTGGTCGCCCTCGCCTATCTCATCGAAATAGACTCGGTCTGCCTGATCGACCAGTTCACCGGCGAGCGCGCCGAGCTGATCGCCCGCGCACTCCAAGAGGAAATCGAGTTCGCCGAGACGATGGGCCTGCCGCCCCCGAACTCGGTCGACGATCCAAGCTGCATCAACACGCTGGGGATCTGGATCTTCCCGCTCATGGCCTGCGCCATCGGTGTCTTTCTGGGCTATAACGTCAAGGTCTGGGGCTTTCCGCTGGTGGCCGTGGCCATCCTGATTGCCAGCTATACGCTGATTACGGTTATGGTTTGGTATTTCCTCGGCGCGGACGACATCAACAAGTACCTCGTCACCAAGCTGGGCGGCGAGCCGCGCCAGCTGATCGACGGCCGCCCGAACATGCAGGACATCCTAGTGAACAATGCCCAAGGCCTGCTTGGCCGGTTCATGGGCATCCTGATGAACACGGTCTTTCCCTATATCGTGCTGGGCTCTCTCTTTGGCGTCTCCGCCGGGGGGCGGTCGCTGATCAAAATCGCCTTTCTCTGGACCCGTCGCCTGCGCGGCGGTCCCGCCCATGCGGCCATTGTCAGCTCGGCCCTCTTTGGCACCATCTCCGGCGGTCCGGTCGTGAACGTGCTCTCGACCGGCGTTCTCACCATTCCGATGATGCTGCGGCGCGGGTTCAATCGTACCTTTGCAGGCGGGATCGAGGCGGCGGCCTCATCCGGCGGGCAGATCATGCCGCCGGTGATGGGCGTCGCGGCCTTCGTGCTCTCGGCCATGACCATCGTGCCCTATCGGGAGGTTATCATCGCGGCCTCCCTCCCCGCCCTTGCCTATTTCGGCTGCCTGTTCCTGACGGTCGTATTTCAAGCGCGAAAACAAGGGATTGAAGCTGTGGGCGAGGCCACCGACGACATGCGCCTCACACGTGAAGACACCATTCACCTGCTGATGATCTTCCTGCCGATCATGCTGATCCTCGCCCTTCTCCTGACCCCGAAAGAGGCCGTGGGCTGCGGCCCCTTCTCGGCCCTCTGGGGCGTGACGAAGATCATCACCGAAAACGGCTGCCGGGCGGAAAACCTGCCTTGGCTGCTCGAGCTGATCCAGAATTCCGCAGGCGACGCGGGCTCGGCGGGATGGTGGGCCGCCGCCCTGCTTCTGATCCTGTTCTTTCTCGACCGCGAAATTCGCCGCGCGCCGGGTCAGATCGTCTCGGCGCTGGCCGACGCGGGTATCTTGGTCAGCCGCCTCTACCTGATGTTCCTTGCCGTCTCGGTGATCGACTTCTGCCTGAATTTCACCGGCCTTTCCAACTACATAGCGGTCGACATTCTTGGCTGGCTGCGCAGCTCCGGCGGCATCATCGGGGACAGCCCGCTGTTCCTGTTCGTCGCGCTTTTCGCGACGATGGTGATGGCGATCATCCTTGGCATGGGCATGCCCACTGTCCCCGCTTACATCAACGTGGCGCTGTTGATGGGGCCGATGCTGGTGGGGTTGGGCATCGCGGATTTCACCGCCAACATGTTCATCTTCTATTTTGCCGTGGCCTCGGCCATCACCCCGCCTGTTGCCGTCGCCGCCTTTGCCGCGTCATCCATCACCGGGGCGGATCCGCTGCGCACCGGTTTTGCGGCGGTTAAGGCCGGGGTGGTCATCTTTGTCATCCCCTTCATCTTTGCCTTCTACCCCGAGCTTTTGCTGATCGAGGCAGCGCAGCTCAACCCGATCTCGGGCGCGTCACGGTATCTCGACGGGCTCGACGGTCAGGTACATCCCGTTCACCTTGCATGGATATCGCTAAAGATCGCTATCGCGCTCTATCTGCTGGCCACCGTTCTCGCTCGGTTCGAGACGCGGGGGATCAGCCGGGGCGAGGCCCTTCTCCGCTTGGCTTTGGCCCTAATGGTGATCCAGAAAGACCCCTTGTTCAGCGGGGCTGGCATCGCTCTCACGCTTCTGGTTCTGGTCTGGCACCGCTGGAACGCGGCTGCGCCCGGACGCGGCGAGGAACATGGGGCGGTCAGCGCAAAAGAGGTCTGATCACATTTTCCGGCAGGCGCTTCCCGGCTGGGCCAGCCCCGTGCCAAACACCGGATCGGGGCCGGAAACCCCGAGATCACGCGCGCCGTCGCTGAGCCAGTCGCGTAGTTCGGCCGCATCCCCGAGCCCCGAGGCGACCGGGTCGGCGGCGATGATGGATGTCACGAAGGGCGCGGCAATCGAAGTGCCAGACAGGTACTTGCCCTCGCCCTGCGGCACAAAGACGTCGACACCCGGTGCCGCGATATCGATATGCCCGCCTTCGGGGGCCTTTTCATACGGTTTCAGCGCCGCATCGACCGCCGTTACCGCGATGGTCTGCTTGAACGCTGCCGGATAGCGCGGCGGCCCTTCACGCCCTGTATTGCCAGCGGCGGCGACAATAACCATCCCGCGCGTGGCGGCAGCCTGCAGAGCACGGTCGAGGATCTTGTTATAGGGACCAGCAAGGCTCACGTTCACAAGACGCACGTCATTGGAACGGAGCCAGTCGATGGCCCGAACCAGCGTATCAACACCGGCAGCGGGTGATTTCCCGTCCACCCGCCCGACGACCGACGCGTGGAAGATATTGGCGTCCGTCAATCGCCCCGGACCCCCAATCAGTTCAGCGATGGCGGTGCCGTGACCGCTGTCCCCGCCGTCACTCACGAATTGCTTGCGCGTGATATTCGCGAGGGCGAGCCCTGCCTCATCGGCGGCAATGTCGGTATCGATGATCCCGACCGGCACCTGCGCGGCGCAGCCCTGCTGCGGCCAGCCGATCAGCCCGTTTGCATATTCACGACCCGTCGGCAGTTCGGCGGGCGGCGGCGCCCGGTAGGCATGGTTGACGCCTGCCGTGACCCCCGGCTCGAGCGTTTCCATTTCTCCAATCGCCTCTTTGCCGGTGACACCTTCGGGCAGGCGAAAAACCAGCATTTCCTCACCGATGCCGGTCAGGTTTTCGCGGCTGAGCAGCTCATAGGCCGGAGTCGCCGCGATCAGGCGGTCCGCCGTTGCGGCGTCACCGGCCAGAACCACAAGGGTTGTCGTGTTGTAAAGATCTCCTGCATCCGCCGCGATGAATTCGGGCGCGGGAGGGTCTAGAACGAAGGTTTGCGCAATGACCGGGGCGGCCAGAAAAAGGGAGAAAGTAAAAAGGGAAGAACGGATCATATCTCAATCCTTTGCTGAAATCAGTGAAGCATTTCACATAATCGGAATTTTTTTGCCCTCGCAGATGAACCGATCTGGCCTATTATGCGACCAAGGAACAAGGGCGGCGGTTTCGCCCCTGCTCAGACAAGGACACAGCCAATGGCCACGCATCAGCCGAGACCCAGCGACGAAGACCTGCTCGACTATATTGCGGGGCGCAGCTCTGCGGAGCAGACGCAGGAAATCGAAGCGGCGGCCAAGGCGGATGATGAACTTGCGGCCGATATCGCCCTGATGCAGGCGGCCCGGCGTGTTCTTGGCGAGGCCACGCAGGAGAACGCGCCCGGCCCGCTGGGATGGGCACGGCTGGAACGCCAGATCGACGCCGAGGGCAAAACCGCGCCCATAGCGTCGACGCGCCCGGTCTGGCAGATCGCCGCGGCCAGTGCGGTGGCGGCGATTGCGCTGTGGCAGTTCGTGGCCGCGCCGCTGGTGATGCCGGGCGGCGACGCGCGATACGAAACCGCAACCGGAAACACGGCGGATGGCCCTGCCCTGACCGTGGCCTTTACCGCAAGCGCGACCGAGGCCCAGATTCGCGCCCTGCTCGTCGAGACCGGCGGCCAGATCATCAGCGGGCCCAGCGCGCTGGGGCTGTGGCGTATCGGGTTCGCGGATGAAGCCGCCCGTGATGCCGCGACCGAGCGGTTTTCGCAAAGCGCCGGGATCGTCGAGAGCACACAGGCAGACTGAGTTCGACCTCATGATGTTTCGCCTTTCGTAAGGCAGTGCATCAGGAGCTTTTTTGCGTGGTGGATACGGGTCTTGACGGTCCCGACCGGCACGCCTTCGACTTCGGCGGCCTCGGGATAGGTCAGGTCCTCGAAGAACGTCAGCCGAACCACAGATTTCTGCGCCGCCGTCAGCTTTTCCAGACAGGCACGCAGCCGCGCTGCATCGCTGGTCGCCTCGATTACCGCCAGCGCTGAGGGGGTTTCATCCGGCAAGGTATCATCCGGCGTTTCGCGCAGGGTCGTACGGGTCGACCGGCGGATCCGGTCCACCGCCTTGTTGCGCGCAATGCCATAGATCCAGGTCTTGACCGATGACTGGCCTTTGAAACGGTCGGCGCGGCGCCAGACCTCCATAAAGGCGTCCTGCATCACGTCCGACGCCTCGAACGCATCACCCAGCTTCATGCGGACAAAGTGATACAGCCCGGCCTGATGCCGTTCATAGAGGTCCTTCATTGCGATCCTGTCTCCGCGACCGATCCGCGCCACCAGGTCTACATCTGTCACCGGAATCTCCCGCAGGTCTGGGTTTCGCGTCACAAGCGCAACCACCCATTAACGAAAATGACCCCGTCGGCATAGCATGCCGGCGGGATCTGCGTCGCCCCGAAATCTTTGGGGCGACAGGGGGCTCTCTATCAGGCGAGGAAGCTGAAATCATCCGCGCCGAAATGATCGAGGCTCTGGTTTTCGAAGATCATCGTGCCGCTATCCAGTTCGAACACGACATCGTCGCCAACCTGACTCAGGTGTTCCTGAAGTTCCGCGAAGTTCGCCGCATCCCCGCCGATCTGGACGTTATCGACGCTTTGTTCGAAATCCGTGACGCGGTTGATACCCGCGCTGAAGACAAAGACATCTTCGCCTTCGCCACCGATCAGGGCATCTTCACCGCTGCCGCCGTTCAGGACGTCATTGCCTGAGCCGCCAACCAGACGGTCATTGGTGTTTCCGCCCGTGATGATGTCGTCGCCCTCGCCACCGTCGAGGTACAGCCTGGCCTTTTCCCACAGGTCCTCGGTTGCGGTGATGGTGTCGTTACCGGCACCGCCGTTGATCTCGATCTTTTCGGTCTTGGAGATATCGAGCGTGAACTGACCGAAATTGTTGCGGGCGAAGTCAAAGGACTTGCCATCACCGGAGAGCTCAAAAATATCGTCGATGCCCGAGCCGTTGACGACGGCGGTGTCCTTGCCACTACCACCGTTCATGATGTCCGAGCCGTCGCCGTTGTTCCAGATCATGGTGTCACGGCCACCGCCGCCCTTCATGACATCGGCACCCTTGAAGCCGACAAGAACGTCATTGCCGCCATTGCCTTTCAGCACGTCATTGCCATCGCCGCCGGTGATCTGATCATTCCCGGAGCCGCCAAAGAGTTTCAGGTCGATGAGGTCCTGAAGCCCTTCGCCGCCGGTGATGACGTCATCGCCACCCTGACCGCGCACTACCAGTTTTTCAGTGTTCGAGATATCGAGGGTGAACTGGCCGAAATTGGTACGTGCGAAATCAACCGTGCCGTCTTCGCCGGCCCTGATCTCAAAAACATCGCCACCGCCATCGGAACCGTTGACCACGGCTTTGTCCTTGCCATTGCCACCATCCATGATGTCCGAACCATCGCCGTTGTTCCAGACCATCGTGTCGCGACCGGCGCCGCCAAGCATGGTGTCATTGCCACGGAAGCCGACCAGAACGTCATTGCCGTCACCGCCATCAAGCACGTCGTCGCCGTCGCCGCCGATGATCCTGTCATTGCCTGCGCCGCCGTTCAATTCGAGCTTGATCAAATCGGCAAGGCCTTCGCCACCGGTGATGATGTCGTCTCCACCGCCGCCGTTGACTTTCATTACCTCGGTGGTGCCGATATCCAAAGAGAACGGCCCAAAGTTCACACGTTCAAAGCTGACGCGGCCGTCTTCGCCTGCGGTGATTTCGAATTCGTCGGCTGCGGTATCCGCCCCATTGGCTTCGGCGGTGTCATAGCCTTCGCCGCCTTCCATGATGTCGGAGCCGTCGCCATTGTTCCAGATCATCCGGTCATCGCCAGCGCCGCCTGCCATGGTGTCGTTGCCCCGGTCACCGATCAGGACATCATCGCCCTCTTCGCCAAGCAGCGTGTCTTCGCCTTCGCCGCCACTCAACTTGTCATCGCCGCCACCGGCCAGAACGAGGTCATCCCCTTCGAGCGCGTAGATGGCTTCGGGCAGTTCGTTGCCGAGGATCAGATCGTCACCGTCGGTGGCGCCTTCGGGATTTGTCACATTAAAATCGGTCATCTCTAAATCTCCATTTCGAGGCTGCACTACGCCTTTCTGACGTCGCTAATCCTCGGTCGTTTGGGTCAGACCTTTGGTTCAAAAAAACTTTGCCGGATGAAAATCATTTGCCTGAAAGAGCGGGCGCGCCGCGACATGGGCGCGCCCTGTCAATCACTTGACCACGTGCCAGACGCCGCCGACACCGTCGCCGGTCATGTCACCGGGCTTGGCATCGCCCGCCCATGTGTAAAGCGGCATACCCTTGTAGGCCCATTGGGCCGAGCCATCGCGGCGGTTGACGATGGTAAAGTCATCGCTGGCTTCTGACCCGTCCTTGGCGACAACCGGCGGCCAACTAGCGGCGCAACCGTCGTAGCAATTGCTGGTGCCGTTCGTATCCTTGTCGAAGGTATAGACGGTCATGCCGCTGTCATCGACAAGCACATCCGCTTCGGACATAGCCGGGGCCGCAAGAGAAGTCTGGGCGAGCAAAACGAAAAGCGCGCCCGAAGTGAAAACCTTGAACATTATTGAACTCCTAGATCACGTGACCGGTCCTCGACCGGTTTCTGGCATCTGCTGGCATCAAGGAGGTCTCATCCAATTTCGCCGTCCTACCGGATGCGGGGCGACTGATCTTTACCATGCGTTGTACCAAGCGTTGTCGCCCGCGTTGTAGTCGGCTCGCGCAAGCGTTGTTTTATTGATTGGCATGACACCGGAAAGCGTTCGGCGTGCCAATCCAATGCAATTCAAGAGCGCCCGATTGCACTGTCTCTTCTGCCTCTCGCAGAACTGATCGATCCCCTGAAATTACCGTTGATCGCCTCTTGGTTCTCCCCGCATGGTAGGACATAAGGGCAACGTGTTAACCGGAGGAGTACACATGAGTTTCTTCAAATTTCGGACCATCGCCCTGACAGCCGCCTTCGCTGGTATCGCGGGCACGGCTGCGTTTGCGCAGACCGAGGTCAAGATCGGCTATGCCCTGGCACCGACATCGCATTACGGCGTCGCGGCCCAGAAATGGCAGGAAGTCGTCGAAGCCGAAACAGATGGCAAATTCGCATTCCGCCACTTTCCCTCCTCGGGTCTGGGTGGCGAACGGGAAGTCGTCGAAGGCCTTCAGATCGGTACGGTCGAGGCAACGATCGTTTCGACGGGCACCCTGTCGAACTTTGTGCCTGAAACGGGCGTGACCGACATTCCCTTCCTGTTCCGCGATCTCGGCCACGCTCGCCGCGTTCTGGACGGCCCGATCGGGCAGGACATCCTGTCGAAATTCGACGATGCAGGACTGGTTGCGCTGGCATGGGGCGAACAGGGTTTCCGCCATATCACCAATAACCGCAACGCGATCCACACCCCCGAAGACGTCGCGGGCATGAAGCTGCGCACGATGGAAAACCCCGTCCACCTCGCCGCTTTCAACGCGCTTGGTGCCGCTCCGACCCCGATGGCATGGCCCGAAGTGATCAGCTCGCTTCAGCAGGGAACCATCGACGGACAGGAAAATCCGCTTTCGGTGATCGTTTCCGTCAAGCTGGACGAAGTGCAAAAGTATCTGACGCTCTCCGGTCACGTCTATTCGCCGGCGATGCTGCTCGTCTCCAAGCCGTTCTGGGAAGGACTGAGCGACGAGGACAAGGCAGCGTTTGAAAAAGGCGCAACCGAAGCGGTTGTCGCCATGCGCGCCTTTGTCGACGATGTCGAGCAAAGCGGTGTCGAAACGCTGAAAGAGCGTGGAATGGAAGTGAATGAGCTTTCCGCCGACGAAAAGGCTGCGTTCCGCGCATCAGTCGAGGAAGCCTATGAAGGGTATTACGACCAGTACGGCCAGGAGCTGATCGACAGCATCGCCGCTACCGAGTAATCGAGACGTCCCGAAGCGGACCGGTGTTTCCGACACCGGTCCGTCTTTTTCACGAGAGGGATCATGCATAGAGCTGAACGTGTTTTCGTGGCGGTGAATGCCACCGTGGTCATAGGTTGCCTTGCCGCGATGGCGCTGATCGTCGGCGCGAATATCGCCCTGCGCTACACCACGAACCATTCGCTTTCATGGTCCGACGAAGCCGCCCGCTACCTCATGATCTGGATGACGTTCCTTGGCGCCGGGCTGGCCCTTCGCACTGGCGGCCATGTCGCGATTTCGAACCTTCAGGATCTGGTAAGCTCCCGCAAGCAGATGATCCTGCGCAGCGTCATCCTTTTGATCCTGCTAGTCTTTTTCGCCTACATGGTACAGGTCGGCTGGGAATACATGCAGCGGAGCCAGTACCAGAAGACACCGGCGCTGCGGCTGTCATTTCAATACATTTATGCCGCGATGCCCGTCGGCTTTGCCCTCATGATCGTGCATCTTCTGCTGATGGCACGGGCTTTTATCACGGCTGGCACCTATCGCGGCATTGACGGAAGCGCGGATGCGCAGCCGGGGGCCGCCAATGGTTGAGATCCTCTTTATCGCCCTGTTCGGCCTCATGGTGCTGGGCGTTCCGGTCGCCTTTGCGATGGCCATTTCCGTCTTTCTGGCCCTGAGCCTTGGCAGCAGTTACCCGAACATCGTCGTGGTTAAAGAGATGTTCGCCGGGCTCGACAGCTTTCCGCTGCTTGCCGTCCCGTTCTTTATCCTCGCCGCCGAAATCATGACCGGCGGCGCGATCACTGCGACACTTCTGCGGTTTGCCTCGCAGTTTGTCGGCCACCTTCGCGGCGGGCTTGGCTATGCCAACGTAATCTCCTCGACCATGTTCGCCGGGATTTCCGGTTCTGCCCTTGCCGATGCGGCCGGTCCGGGCGCGATGATGGTCCGGATGATGGAAAAAGGCGGCTATGACAAATCCTATGCAGGTGCCCTGACCATTTCGAGCGCGGTCATCGGGCCGATCATCCCGCCCTCGATCGTGATGATCATCTACGCGCTGCAGGACGAAGAAGTCTCGGTCGGCTCGTTGTTCATGGCGGGCGTCATCCCGGGGCTACTGCTTGCCATCGGGAACCTTGCGGCGAACTGGTACGTCAGCCGCAAGCGCGACTACCGAAGCGTCGCCCCGCGCCCATCGGGCCGCGAGATGGTGAAAACAAGCATTATCGCCATGCCCGCGATTGGATTGATTGTTTTGATCATCGGCGGCATCCGTGGCGGTATCTTCACCCCGACCGAAGCCTCGGTGATCGCGGTGTTCTATGCCCTTTTCTGCGGGATGGTGATCTACCGGTCACTCCGGCTTCGCGACCTGCCCGCGATCATCCTGCGTGCCGCGCTTGTAAGCTGTGCCGTTCTCCTGATCCTTGGCGCGGCCCGTGCCTTTGCCTGGGTTCTGATCATCGAAGGTATTCCACAGTTCCTTGCCGAGACGATCATCAGCTGGGATCTGGCCCCGCTGGCATTTCTGCTGGCGGTCAACGTATTACTTCTAGCTTTTGGCCTGTTCATGGACCCCCTGCCCGGCGTGATGATCCTTGTCCCGATTCTTGCACCTATCAGCCATGCACTTGGCATCGCACCGGACCAGTTTGCCATCGTGGTCATCGTCAACCTTACGCTTGGGCTGATTACGCCCCCGGTTGGCAGCCTGATCTTTGTGGTATCCTCAACCGTCGGTTTGAAACCCTCGGTCCTCATCAAACAGATGCCGCCATTCTTCCTTGCCAATTTCATCGTCCTGATGATGCTTACCTTCCTTCCTGCCCTGTCGACATGGCTGCCCCGGATCAGCGGTTTCTAGGAATCGATTGCCTTGACCGGCACCTTCCCGCCGCTTGAGGGCGCGGATTGGCACAATTTAAGAGCAGTTGCGCTGTCGGCATTTGAGGGCCCGGCGAAAAATGCTGAAATCTGGGCGGCAAGCTGCTACGTATTGCAACGTAAGAGCGAATACCCCCTTCAAGACAATGACTTGCAGCCTGCTCATGACAATTCAGTACTAGTATCAAGACCAATTTTACGACCTGTTTCCGCAAAGCGGAAACCAATTAGACAAATAAGTGGCTTATCGAATTATGGAGTAAGAGCATGCGCCTGCGTCTCGACATTGCCGTATTATTCGCCGTTTCCGCAGCCGCCTTCATTGTTTATATCCAGATATGGAATTTTTCGACGACGGGCGCTGATACTCTTTCTCTTCTCGGTGTGCGCGAGGAATTGTCCGATCTGAAATCGCTGCTCTCTGCAAAGATACTCGCCACAACACCCGAATTCCTTGCGGGCCCCTATTGGCGGCCCCTTTCCAACGTTTTCTACTGGGTGGCCGGCAGTGTGCGAGAAACCTGGGGGCTCACTCCGATTTTCGTTTTCGGCTTCCTGATGCACTGCCTGTTCGTTCTGCTGGGCACGAGGCTATTGACGCGCCTTGTCCCCGAAATGCCTTGGCCGGTTTTCGCAAGCCTGATCTTTGTTCATCCGATAGCCGCTGACATACTGGTTGCTATTGCCCGCTATCAGGACATTCTCGGCGCTATTCTGGCCATTGCCGCCGGATGCATCCTTTTCACGAGACAACGCATATGGCTTGCAATCGTTCTCGCTGCCGGTGCGCCGTTCTTCAAGGAGCTCTACCTTGTTGCGCCGCTTGCCATCGCGGCGGCGATATTTGTCGACGACCTACTTGCACGCCGCCCGATCCGCTTTGCGTATGTCCTTGCCGGAATTGCGCTGGCGATGCTTGCGCTTTCCTTGCGCTTTGTCGCCGGGGTCGAGTTGCCGGGTGACGGGTCGATGGGCGGCACGCTTGGGTTTCCAGCAAAGAAACTAGCCAAGATGATCCTGGTGCTGTTTGTGCCGACACCCTATTCCTACGTTTCGGGCATCATCGCCATCTGCGCCTTCGCTGCCGCGATCTATGCCTATATCCGCAGGCGACCAAGCGCCGATAATCTGATCACGCCAACCGGCCGCCTTGCTGCGCTGTACCTCGGGTTTCTTTTCGTGGGCATGTTCGCTGTCATGATCATCGTCCAGCAACTGCCGTTGCGCTCGGCCTATCTGCTGATCATTCCCGCCATCTATCTCATAGCCTTGATGCTGAAATGGCTTTTTCCTACTTCGGCTGTACGGAATTCGATCACGATCGTGCTGGCATTCCTGTTTACCGCCAATTCCGCGTTCGTGCTTCATGACTGGAAAACATGCGACGATGTTTGGAAAGATCTCCGTTCGACAATCGAAAAGGCGGGGCCGGAACCGCTGAAGATCCAACGCACCAACATTTATTACGAGAGAGATTATCTTTCGACGGATCCGTCGTGTTTCATGCCCTATACGATAAACCCGCTGGAGCGGGATTATTCCAACGTAGACGTATCAAGCGATATGACCGGCCATGTGGAAATCAACGACGCGGTGGTTCAATGGGATCCGGAACAACGGTTGATCAGCTTTACCTCGCGGCAACGGCTTACTGCCAGTAGCACCGACTGAAATACATCCTCCATGACCACGAACCGGCGGTGTTTCCCGCCGGTCCTGAAACTTCGTCGTATCCCCCGAACGTTGGCCTACCCGAATGCCGATTGCGGCAACCAGAGCGACAGGGCGGGCACCAAGAGCAAGAGGATCAGCACCAGCAGGTCAAGCGTCAGAAAAGCCGCCGCGCCCTTGAAGACTTCGGAAAGGGTGACGGATCGTGGCGTCACGCTCTTGATGACAAAGATGTTCAGCCCGATAGGCGGTGTGATCAGACCGATCTCGAGCAGCTTGATGACGATCACGCCGAACCAGATCAAATCGACCCCGTAGTTCGACATGATCGGCACCGTGAAAGGCAGCGTCAGAACGAGGATACCGATTGAATCGAGGAACATGCCGATCACGAGGTAAAAAACCACAATGGCGATCATCACGAGGTAAAACGGCGGGTCGAGGCTCTCGAGCCAGTCGAGTGCCAGCGGGGTGATGCGGGTCAACGAAATGAACGCCGTGAACAGCTTGGCCGCAAGTGCCACCATGAAGATCATTGCCGTCTGGCGGACCGTCTCGGCCCCGGAGTCGATCAGCGCGCTCCAGTTCAGCTTTTTGCGCGCGAGGCCAATCAGAATTGCCACGACAAGGCTGACAGCTGCGGCTTCGGTCGGGGTGAATATGCCCCAGTAGATGCCGCCGACCACGATCAGGAATAAAACGCAGGCAGGCCAAAGCCCGCGGATCGCAGCCGCGCGGTCAACCACCTCGTCGAACTGCTGTCGCGGCGCGTGCTGCGGCTTAAGCATACACCAGATCAAGATCGTCAGTAGAAAGCCGACCAGCGACAGGAGACCGGGAATGACCCCCGCGAGGAAAAGTCCGTTTACGGACTGTTCGGTAAAGATCGCATAGATCACAAAAAGCAGGCTTGGCGGGATCAGCGAACCGAGCGTGCCTCCAGCGGCGACCGATCCCGCCGCGAGCCTCGGGTGATAGCCATATTGCAGCATTTCGGGCACCGCGATCCGGCCCATCGCAGCGGCGCAGGCGACGCTCGACCCGGTGATGGCCGAAAAGCCCGCACAGCCCGAGACCGACGCCATTGCAAGCCCGCCCGGAAGCTTCCTCAACAGGATGCGCAGCGACCGATAGAGGTCCGTCGTGATCTCGGCATGATAAGCGACATGGCCCAGACCGATGAACAGGGGGATCATGCTGAGCGGATAATTGTGCACGAAGGCGAATGTATTCGAACCGATCAATCGCAGGGCCGGACGCATGCCGCCCAACAGGTTCAGATCGCCGCCCGGTCGCCAGGAAAAGAACAACAGCAGCCCGGCGGCAGCACAGGCACCGATGGCATAGGCGATAGGCACCCGCAGGGCGAGCAGGATCAGAACGGCAGCCACGACGCAGCCGGCGAGTAGTGTCGGTTCCATTGGGACCTCCGGTCAGAAACTGCGGCGCAGATCGATAATGAACATTACGAGAAGTCGGATCAGAAACACCGCCATGCCGAAGAGAAACACGAAATGGCCAAGCCACATGGGAATGTTCAGAACACCGGAGTAATAGTCCTGGCTTGCCCAGGCGCCCAGAGCATCGCGATAAGCCGCATAGGACACCAGCGAAACGAAAGCTATCCCGACCAGCTGTTCCAGAACGGCAAGCCGATGCCGGCCGCGTTTTGCCATCCACTCTGTAAAGAGGTCGACGCTGATGTGATTGCGCGTAGCGGTCACCACACCCAGCGGCAGCAGGATAACCACCACCATCAGCTCTTTAACAAGCTGGATATCATCGGGGATGATTGCCCTTCCGATCCATCGGCTGATCACGTTGAGCGTAATCAGCGCCGCCATCAGAAAAAGCCCGACGACGGCTATCTGGCCCAATGCCCGCTCCGCGCGTGTTGGCGGAGCGGGGGCAAGCTCGTTCTCTGGTTGGGACACCAATTAGTCTCCCCTACTGCTTGGCTTTATAGTCTTCTATCAGCTTTTGGTATTCCGCCAAGAGAGCCTCACCGTCGCCACCATTCTCGCTGACGCGAGCGGTCCAGTCGTCGATGGATTGCGCGCTGGCCTCGTTCAGCCGGTCTCGATCTTCTTCCGAAAGCTCGGCGACGGTAATGCCCGCACCCTCGCCCCCTGACACCATCGACGCCAGCGCCTCTTCGTCGGTCTGCTCCATCTGTTCGGCGAGGTGATCGATGAAGTCACGCGAGAGCTTGTCAAAAACCTCTTTGTTCTCATCCGAAAAACCCGAATAGGTCATTTCGTTGATCGCGATGCCAAAGGACATGTTCTGGCCCCAGTCCAACGCCAGCACGTAAGGCGCGACCTCATACTGCCGATAGGCCTGCATGGCGTAGTAATAGTTCTGGTTACAGTCGAGCAGACCGGAATCCAGCGCCTGATACACATCTGCCTGGCTCATGCGGACGATTTCGGCGCCCAGCCGTTCAAGCGTATCGCCATATGGTCCTGACGCCCGGATCTTGAGACCGTTCAGATCGTCCAGCGTGTTGACCTCGGAGCGACAGATAAGCTGTACCGGCCCTGTCGTATAATTGGTGACATACTTGACGCCTGCCTTGCTGAACTCCTCGGCAATCATCTCGCTGTTTGAGAGGTCGTAAATGGCATTCAGACCGACCCACATATCGCTGTTTTCGACCGGCAGGTCACCAATGTTGTAAAGCTGCAATTCCTTGGGTGTGAAGAAGCCGATGATTGTGCCCAAGTCGGCCACACCATCCCCGACCCCAGAGAGCGTATCGCGCCCGCCAAGCAGGGAACCACCCCAGAAGAATTCTATCTTGAGGTCACCGTCGGTTCGTTTGTCCAATTCGGCGGCAAACCACTCGAGCGCTTCGGCGCGCGTTCCCCGGTTCGGTCCGTAATCGGAAAATCGAAGAACCGTTTCGGCACTGGCTGACACGCTGCCCGCTATCAAAAGTGCGGCAACAGCTGTTGTACGACTAAGTATGGAATTCATGATGCTCCTCCCAAGCATTTCGTTCTGCAATATTATGCATGCATAACTCACATTTACAAGCCGATAACTTGCGATTCATGCGGTATATTGCCAAGTTTTGCACGCAAAAGTGAGGGTAGCCGTCCTATGACGGCCAGCGCGGCCAGCACATGCATCGATGCCAGCATGGCCGCGAACTGCAGCGGCCAGAGCGTGGGGAACACGATGGCGGCCCAATACATCGCGACAAGTCCCGCCACGAATCCCGTGAGCCCTCGCAATGCGGTAGCGGCCTTAGGCGACGTACCCAGTTCCAGCAGCGAAGCGACCAACATGCCGCAGATCATGCCCGGGCAATCCGTCAATACGCGCAGGAAAAGCCCGATGTCGAAATGCGGGTCTGTTACGCAGAGCATTTCTTTGCCGCGAACCGCAAGATCGTAGGCGAACCCAAGGGCCATTGCCGCGGCGTGCGTCGGCACCGGCCAATATGCCAAAACCCTTGCCCGCGTCTTCACCATTTCAATTGCGCCGCAGCAGGTAATAAACAGACGGCTGGATCATGACGTGGCCACCATCAGCGGCCTCCATCCCCATTTCGTCGAACCGTTTTCGCGTTTCCTGACGAATGTCATCGCGCGCGGCCTGCTCGGCTCTTTTCTTGTCGACGTTCACGATTGCGGTGAGAAACGTATCGAAATCCGCAAAAACGCGCTGCAGCTCATACTCTCCTGACGCAATGCTTTCGAAAGGTGCCGGAGGATTATCCAGTCGCGCCTGAGCAGTGGTGCGAACCTCGGTTTCGTCCTCGATCAGCTTGATCACCTCGGTCATCATGCCGAAAGGACGCGGCTCAAAAGCAACCAGATGACCGCCGGGTCGCAGTACGCGGGCCGTTTCGCCGAGCATCGCCTCATGCACGTCGGCAGGCACATGATGAAAGCTGAAAACAAAGGAAACGAGGTCGAACGCGCCATCGTCGAACGGCAGGGACATGCCATCGCCAAGTGACAGCCGGGCCGGGTCGCAGCCTGCGGCGATAGCACGCTGTATGGTATCCCGATCAACCTCGAGACCATAGGCATCAGCGCCCTGCGTCAAGGCGAGACGCATGAAATCGCCCGTGCCGCAGCCGATATCCAGCAGGGTTTTCCCGGCTATCGGAAAATGGCTCTCCAGCTTTGCAAGATGCTGAGCAGCACCGGATGGCACCGCCCCTGCATTAGTGCTGCCTGTTGCGTCTTCCATCAGCCGCAACAGTTGCTTTTGAAACTGGCCGGCTGGACACCGCTGTGCCCGCAGCAACCGCCTGCCCAGAATTCGGCGCCCTTGCCGTGGCAGTATTTACCGTCGGCCTCGACCATCTCCATGAACCGCGGGTGGTCGTTGCGGCAGATATCGAGCTCATGCTTGACCCATGCAAGCGGGTCGGCCCCGTAGTCGTTCCAGTAGTCGCCCGGCATGTTGAGCCCCGGTACTGCAGGGTTCCAGGATTCATCCAGCCACAGGTCGGCATCGCCATATTGGGATGCCAGTTTGCGGATCTTGGGATCGTCCAGCGCAAGCAGACGCCCGTTCTCGATCAGCAGCTCGTTATCACCTTCCATTTCCAGATGGTAGGTCGGGAAATAGAGGTGCAGGTGCCAGTGCCCCACCGGCAGCCCCTGACGCGCCGCGTTGCGTTCGTCCATCGAAGAGATGATCGTGCCAAAGCCCATATGGATCACGCCGGACCGCACCCGCTCATAGAGGCAGTTCACGAAACCGGACGGGAAGTCCTTGCGCGGGCGGTGAATATGCGGGTTGGTGCCGATGGACGCCTCCCACCAATGCATCAGGCCCTTACCGTTGAACCCGGGATACTGGAGGTCTTCGGTCTGCGCCATGATTGCACGCAATTGATCTCCAAAGTCGCCACCTGCGTTGATCTGCGTGATCTTTGAATTCTCGACGATCAGCTGGGTCCAGTCGCAGGGCGCGATATGGTTGGTCGTGCCAGCAATGACGCCGCAGCCATCTTCCTTGCCCTTCAGATACATCCAAGGGCGACCGGTGATATGGCCCGGCAGATAGGTTGCTCCGAACTTCGGGTTCCCTTCCCACGTGCTGTTTACGAGGTCGGGGTTATACATCTCGCGGCGGCTGTCCCAGTAGCCATCATGGTTGGTGAATTCGATATCGGTGCCTTCGGGGTCGGTGATGCGTGCACGCTTCGAGGCGCGGATGCGATCCCATGTCCACTGATCCATCGCGTTAAGAACTTCGATCGGCATCGCATGGGCCGGAGAGGCAAGGATCTCAGGAGTGATAAAGGGCATGCGCTGAATTTTGACGAACTTGTCGGTCAGCACCGGACCGCCATACCCCATGAAAATCTTGTCGTATTCCTGCTTTCTGGACGCTTCTTCCCATTCGTCCATCCATTGGGCCAGTTCCTTGGTACGGAAGAGATAGTAATCAACCTCGTCCGCGCCGACCCACTCCTTGACCGGCCCGCGATCAATCTCGCCAATCGTGTATTTGACGCCGTATTTTTCAAGAATCTTCTTGCAGGCTTCGATCACCATCGGGCTGTGCCAGTTATCAACCCGCAGCAGCACACGCTCGCCCGGCTTGAGATCCCAGCAGGCGTTGAGACCGTGGTTATAAGGCCGCTTCGCCACATGCTCGAGATAGGGCAAGAGCTGGTCCGGATGGGTCACATCCACATAGGGCGGGCAACGCGGCGGGCGTGTTCCGGACAGCGGGGGTTGCCCGAAAGAAGGTGCAAGCGATTTGGCTTTTTCCGTGTTGGAGACGTAGTTCATGGCATCCTCTTCAGGCAAATATCATTTTTGCATGCATAATTGCGTTTTTGATTCAGATCAACCCACTCACATGGGGCAATTGCATGCAAATAAACGCCTCCCCAGTCCAATCCGCTCGACATTTGCTTTTGCCGCAAATAATCTCTCTTCGGAATATATACTTAGATGGACCAGCCACCGAATGAGCATCGCTCTCGAAGACGCAACCGAGGCCCTGCGGCACGAGGTCATGGAAGGCCGGTTCCCCCCGGGGAACAAATTGCGCGAAGTCACCGTGGCCAAGGCCCTTGGCGTGTCACGCACCATCGCGCGCCTCGCGATGAGCCAGCTTGAACACGAAGGCCTTCTAGTCCGGGAACCCAACCGGGGCTCCAGAGTGCGTGCATTTTCCATCGAACAGATCGCGGATGCGATCGAGGTCAGGGGCGAGCTTGAGGGCATGGCCGTTCGCCTCGCCGCTGAAAAGGGTCTCGACAAGGCGCTGAACGATCGGCTCGAAGCGTTGCTTGAAGAATCCGAAAGCCTGCTTGCCTCCGTCGTCGACGATGACGACAAGCGTGCCCGGTGGATCGGCATAAACGAGGAATTTCACGCGCTCCTGATCGGGGCCAGCGGGAATTGGGCTCTGGCGATTTCGATCCCGCAGGTTTCAGCCCTTCCGCTTGTGTCCTCCAGCATTATCATTTTCGACAGGAGGGACATCGGGCGCAGCCAGGAACAACTGAAAGCGGCCCATGAAGATCACAGGCGTATCCTTATGGCGGTGCAACTACGTCAGGGACACAGGGCCGAAGCGCAGATGCGCGAGCACGCATTCAAGAACGCGCAGAACAAAAGGTCGAACCTGACCGATCCCGAGGCGCTTTCATTGGTGAGATCGCTGCCAGGCGGACGTCTGATCGTCTGACGCCTGCCCTGAACAAAACATTTCCAACGCTGCTCTGGCGGCATCCGGTAGAGGCAACCGAAGCTCTCGGGGTCCCGCTTACGGCAAACTACCCCCCCAGAATAAATTGCAGCCGGGACGGGATGGGGGCCCGACACCGGCTACAAAACAAAAGAAATTGCTATGGGCGCGCACTCACAAACGCCACGGAAATAAATTTACTACAAACAACGTTCCACGCTTACACGCCAGGGATGGATGGGCAGACGCGGCGACGTAAGCAAACACTGGCATGAAACAATTGCATAGGAAATGCGTGTGATTGCCTGCGTAATATTGCCTATAAGCAATTGGCCCTGCCGCAGTTGCCTCACGCAGAATTTTGTGGAACTCAAATATAGCGGGTGAAGCATTGCTGGCCGGCATCCTGGGAGAAACACGGCCATGCGGAATTCACTTGGAGCCATGCTCGCCATTGGTCTGGCCGGGTTGCAGTTCATTGCGATCCTCGCCGTGGTGTTTTCCTCTTTCGTCACTTCGGAACGTGCATTGCTGGACCACGCACGTGATCTGCTCAGCGATATCGGCACCAATGCCATCGAACATTCGCGCGGATTTCTGAACCCGGCCCGCGGTGCGGCGGAACTTTCGGCGCGGCTGGCTCAGGATCGGGTGATCGCCAGCGACGTGCCGGAACAGCTTGAACGGCTGCTTTTTCAGCAATTGCAGCTCGCGCCGCAATTCGCCGGTCTCTATCACGGGACGGAAAACGGTGAATTCGTCTATGTGATGCGCAGTGAAGAGCCGGGACCATTTCGCACCAAGATCATTCGTACCGAGGGCGAGCAACGCACGACCGAACTGATCTGGCGGGACGACGATTTCAACGTCGTCGAACGCCGGTTGGACCCGGAAGACGTGTATGATCCCCGCACCCGCCCCTGGTACATATTGGCGCGGGAACAACTGACGACGATCTGGACCGACCCCTATATTTTCTTTTCCTCGCAGCGCCCCGGGATCACGCTTGCCTCGCCGGTACTGGAAGAAACCGGCAGCGTGCGCGGTATTGTCGGTGTCGACATCGAGATCAGCGACATTTCGGATTTTCTTGCGCGGCTTAGGATCGGCACGTCCGGACGCGCGCTGATCATTCACAGCAATGGCGACGTGATCGCGCATCCGGACAAGAACTTGCTTAAAACGCAGAACGCCGATGGCACCCTGCGTTTCGTCGATATCCAGAATTTCGAAGACCCCATCGCCCGCGCCGCATTTGGCTATTTGATGGAAGACGGCACGGTTTCGGTTGAAAAGGAAACGCTGTCGCAGTTCACCTATGGTGGCGAGACCTATGTTTCCGTCGTCATGCCACCGATCAATGACAACCTGTCATGGATCACGGCGGCCTATGCGCCCGAAAGCGATTTCACCTCCGTCATCAAGCATAACCGGCGCATGAACATCTGGATCGCGGCACTGGTTGCCGTCATCACCGGGTTGTGCGGACTTGGCCTTGCGAATTACATCTACAAGCCGGTTCGTGCCTTTGCGGTTCGATCCGCCCTCATATCACAGGGCGAACTCGACCCGGCCGAACCGCTTCCGAAGACATACCAAGAACTCGAAAATGCGAACCGCACGATGATGCAGCAGATTGCTGCACGGCGCGCGACCGAGATCGAATATGGCAAGACCTTCGATCTGACCTCGCGCGGAATGGCGCAGATCGACGCGGGCACGGGTCGGCTGGTGCGGGTCAATGAGAGGTTTTCCAAGATCACCGGTTACTCGGCAGACGCCTTGCGCGAAATGGCGTTTTCCGATCTCGTCCATCCGGACGATCCGCCGTTCCTCCTTTTTGATGCAGGACAGGGCAGCGTCCCCCATGAGATCAACTCGGAACTTCGCTGCCAGCGCAAAGACGGCGAAACGATCTGGATCGCCGTGAATGCCATCATGATCTTCAACCATGACGGAAAGCCCTTGCATTACGTCCTGACCATAGACGACATCACCCAGACGAAACAGACCGAGGAACAGATTGCCGAACTGAACCGGGAACTGTCCAACCTGTCCCGCGACAATACGATGGGTCAGGTTGCGGCCGGTCTCGCGCATGAGCTTAACCAGCCTCTCACCGCGATAACGCAGAATGCGGACAGTGCTCTTTTTGCCGTCGATCAGCTTGCTGGCTCGGACAGTGACTTGCACACGATGCTTGAGGAGATTGCAACCCAGTCCATGCGGGCGGGCGAGATCATCAAGGCGCTGCGGGCCTTTATCCGCCGCGACGAAGGTATCCGCAAACCGTTTGATCTTGCCGAACTGGTCCACCAGACGCGCCACCTTGTCATTGCCGAAGCCCGCGCGGCAAATGTCACAATCGACGCCGACATCGCCGAACTGCCTCTTGTCTACGCCAACCGGCTCCAGATTGCACAGGTTCTGGTGAACCTGATTCGCAACGCCATCGAAGCCATCAGTGACTGCCCGCGGCAAGAGCGCGTTGTTTCAGTAAGGGCTCATACTCAGGGATCTCAGGTGCTTGTCGTCGTTTCGGATACAGGCCCCGGTGTCGATCCGTCGATCAGCCTTTTCACCGACTTCGAAACGACCAAATCCACTGGCATGGGACTTGGGCTTTCAATCTGCAAATCGATCGTTCAGGCCAATGGCGGAAAGCTCTGGCATGAAGATCGCGACCCGAATGGTGCTTCTTTCTATTTTACCATCGATGTTGCGAATACTTGATCAAATCAGCCAGATGCTACAACCTATTACCAAAGCAACAAAATTTCCCTGAACAACCGGGTGGGTTTTGCACCCCGAGTTCCATAGTTCGAACAAGATTGCATGACAGACCGACGGCCTCTCGTGTTCATCGTCGATGACGATCAGGATATCCGGACCTCGCTGTTGCGGGCGCTGGGGCAGCGCGGCTATGAGGTCAAAGCCTATGACTCGGCATCCAGCTTTCTGACCGCCTATGATGGTTCGCGCGCAGGCTGCGTCATTCTCGACTACGGCATGCCAGAAATGAATGGCCTCGAGCTTCAGGTCATTCTTAACAATAAGAACTGGCCGCTGGCCGTAATCTTCATCACCGGACATGGCGGCGTGCCTGAATCGGTACAGGCGATGAAGGGTGGCGCGGTAGACTTTCTTGAAAAACCGTTCCGGCAGTCAGATCTGGTAGAGCGCATTGACGTCGCCCTTGAACTGGCCGAGAGCCGGCACCAGGCCAGCGCGTCACAAAACGCGATCCGGGCACGTTTCGAACGGCTCACCGAGCGCGAAGCCGAGATCGTCAGCCATGTGCTTGCCAACCCGGCCGAGGTTTCCAGCAAGGAGATCGGGCTAACCCTTGGGATCAGCCCGCGTACCGTGGATCACCACCGGGCCCGCATTCTTGAAAAGCTCGAGGTCCGATCACTCGTCGAACTTGTCAGGCTTGCGGCGACCCTGGAGGGCGAAGGCCCGGCAGGCAATTGATGTACTGGTCGGCATAAACACTTTGGAAATTCACGTAGAGAAACACGCGCCGCGCGAAAACGCCCGGCGAACCGGGCGTTTTCTATTTTAAGCCATACGTTGCTGACGTCCGGTGAAATGAAGGACCAATTCGATCCCGGCAAGCACCAGCATCGAAAGACCAACCAGCGGGAAGAACAGGCCAGCCGCGATTGCCATCACCAGCAAGCCGCGGGGTATGCGCCAGTCCGTCGGCACCTGAGGTACACCGAGAGCGCCACTGGGCCGCCGTTTCCACCACATGGTCGCGGCTGAAACGCAAAGCAGCACCATCGCAAGGCAGGCCAGCAAAAGGATGATCTGGTTCACCAGCCCCCATTCCTGCCCCATGTGAACACTGATCCCCCATTCGGCCCAGCGACCCAGTGTTCCAAGGTCTTCGAGCCCGGCGTCATAGAGCACCTCGCCCGTGTACTGATCAAGGTGGATCACCCGCTCGTAAGTGATGTCATCGGGATAGACCGAGGCGGTGAAAACACCCTCGGGACCGTTTGGCATGGATACGGCGTAACCGGGCACAATGCCAAGGTTCTCAACCGTTTCGACAACCACATCCAGCGGCCGCGCAGGGTCGTCAGAGACCTCTGACAACGGCATCGGCTGCTTTTCCATGATCCACGGGGCGCGGTCGACAGCGTCCGCCACCGGCTGCGTCGAGACGGGTGTGTTCGACCAATATCCATCGGGCATGCCAAGACCCAGCGCATAGCTGTAGTCGTAGAACTTGCCGCCCCAGACCGAGGACCAGGGAAGGCCGGTCAGCGCGAGGAACACGATGAAGACACCGGTATAAAGACCTGTCACCGCATGCAGGTCGCGCCACAGCGGACGCCCGCGTTTTGCCTTGACGGTAACGGTCCCGACCTTGCGGCCCCGTGGCAGCCAGAGATAGATGCCGGTGCCGACCAGTAGGACCATCCATCCCGCTGCAGCCTCGATCAGTCGGTTGCCGAACCAGCCGATGTATTCGAGCGAATGCAGCTTTCTCACGACGAGCATCGCCGGGCTTCCGGCCGGTCCGCTTTCCCAGAGGCTGCCGATAACCGCGCCGCTATACGGGTCCACGAAGACGGTATTTTTCAGCCCGTCTTCGCCGAGAATATCCACCTCCGCGCTTCGGTCGGGTGCGGCCGCGGGTGAGTAGGACTTGATTTCGCCCGGATGCGCCTCAAGCGCGGCCGCCGTAATTTGTGACGGGCGCAGTGGTGCTCCCGAGGCTTCGACAAAGCGCAGATGCCGATAGGCCGCATCGTTGATTTCGTCCTTGAAGAGATAGATGCCGCCTGTGACGGCAAGGATCAGCACAAAGGGGAGGATCACCAGCCCCGCGATAAAATGCCATCTCCAGACAGCACGGTAGAGAGCGGCGCCCGCCGCTGTTTTGGTTTGTTCAGTCATGAATCCATTCCGATTGGCCCGTCTGGCGGGCGATAATTTAGCCGTCAGAAACTCTGTACGGCGGACTGCTGGAAGGGACGGCACAAGGCCGTCAGGCAATCTCGGGCGGCGCCCTTGGGGAATGGTTGATATTGCGGGTTTGCGCTGAACGATGCAGGTCGCGGGCCAGCAACCACCCATCGTAAGGCGTCAGAAGGAGAAGCTCTCCCTCATGTCCGAAAGACGGACTTTCGGGAAGGCCGTGACAAAACGGACAATGGTGGTCGGCATGTCCCGAGGTTCCGCAAAAATCGTCTCCGGCGACCCCGTGGATCAGTTCGAAAGCCTCGTATGCGTTAGTGTGCCGGTCGGGTGCCATCATGCCAGCCGAGGTCACACTCGCCAGCAAGAGCATCGCCATCAAGGCGAATGCAGCTATGGATTCGATCCGTTTCAACATTCCGTGATCTCTTGCATGGCCCGGGAGATCGCGGAAGTCGCAAATATTGCAAAACTTGCCAGAAATGGGCGTAAACGAGGATATTGGGCAACATTTCGCCTCAAGAATCGAACCGAGGGCCTGCGCCGAAGTTACTCAACGATCCGTTGCTCAACCGACATCCCGTCGGTCAGACTGGCCGGCGGGTACAGCACGACCAGATCGCCCTCGGTCAACCCGTCGAGCACTTCGGCTTCGCTTCCGTTGTCATGTCCAACCTCAATCATCCTCAGTTGGGCGGTTCCGTCGTTGTCGACCAGTACGGACCATGCCTGCTGTTCCCTGAACAGGGCGCTCGACGGAACCATCAGCGCATCGTCCTTCGACCAGACGACGATCCGCGCTTCGACCGCATAACCGTGCCCCAGACCCGCGCGCTCTTCTGGCGAACTCGTCAGCTCGACAACCGCGGTCACGCGCTGTTCTTCGACCCCAAGGGCGGAAACTTTCGTTTCACCAAAGGGCTCAACGCGCGTTACCACCCCCGAGAGGGAGGCTGCTCCGCCCCAGTTCTCGATATCCACCGGATCACCGACATGCACGTTGATCGCATCGGGCGAAATCAGTTCAACGACAACTTCCAGACCGTCGCGGATATCGCCCACTACAAGAATGGGTGAGCCAGCGGCGAGCGTGGTTTCGTCCTGATGGAGCACCTGCAGTATTACGCCATCCGTTGGCGCATGGATCGGCATTTCCTCCCCGAGCAGGGCATCCGGCGCGTCGTAGAAATCCGGATCGTCAAAGCCGATCAGTTGCGCACGCGCCCTTCTGAGTTCCGCCCTCTGCTGTTCTATTGCCGCTGTCGCGGTATCGAACCGGGCCTGCGCAGCACGCGCAGCGCTTTGGGCGCGGTCCAGCGCGGCAAGACTGACCGTTCCGCTGTCGGCCAGCTGTTCGGTGCGTTTCAGATCGGACTTGGCAAGATCAGCATCCGCGCTTGCGGCCTTCATGTTGGCCTCGGCAACATGAAGGGCCGCTTCGGCAGCTTCGACAGCGGCAAGGGCCTGCCCTCGTGTCCGTACGTCGAGCGCGGCGGGATTGGCAGGCCGCATTTGCGCGACGACCGTCACATCTTTCTTAATCGGATCGCCCGGCATGACGTCGACGCGCAGCAAACGCCCGTCCATCGGGGTCGACACGACAAAGGCGTCGCGCACACGGGTCTTGCCCTGCTCATCAACGGTCATACGCATCTGTCCTCTTGTGACCTCTCCAAGATCGACCATCATCGGTCTCGGCCAAAAGGCAAATGCAATGCCCGCGACCAAGAGGATAGCGGCAAAACCAATAAGGATCGGGCGGGACAATGTCTTGCGTGCCATCATCTAGTCCCTCGATTTCAGGACCGTCACAAGGTCCATACGGTTCAGGTCGCGCTCAACGAGCAAGCCTGAAATGGCTGCGGCGACCAGAATGAAAGCTGCGGAAAACCCGTGGCTGAACGGGTCGTAGTAGGCCGGTATCTGGTAGAGTTCGGAGGAAAAACCACGCGCTATAGCAAAGGACAATGCGTAGCCGACAAGTGAGCCCACCGGTAGCGCGACGAGGATGATGATCGTCAGCTCGCCCAAGAGGACAAAGGCGGTTTCACCCTTGGTAAAGCCCATCACCCGCAACGAGGCCAGATCGCGCGACCGTTCATTCTGGGCGATCCGGGCCGCGTTATAGACAATGCCGAAGGTAATGATGAAGGCCACCGCGCCCATGATATAGCGCGCCGACCCCGCACCCTGATCCATCAGCTTTTGCAGGGACTCTCGCGCGTTCTCGGACACGCTCACCCCCGCGACTGTTGGCATGTCCTTGAGCCGCCGATAAATCGCATCGGCCCGAGCGCCATCCACGCGAATGTGCGCCCCCGATATCCGGCCCGGCTCGGACATGACATCGTTGAGCGCTGGAAGCCGCATATAGGCCGGAGCTCCGATCAGGCTGCGCGCAACGCGGGTCACCGGAACAGCAAGTGTCGGCTGCCGCCCCTCGCGCACCTCCACCGAAAGCACCTCGCCCGGTTCCACGTCCAGAATCTCTGCAAGCGCTTGTCCCAGAACGAGGCCTTGAGTCGGGAGCGGTATCGCGGAGAGCTTATCGTCGATGGCCCGTGTCAGTTCAGGCTTGTCTATCATGCCGGACACGCTACCCCGATGGGTTCTGCGCCCATGTTTCAGAGTGGCCGCGACCTCTCGGAACGGTTCGACGGTGATAACCCCGGGAATGCGCCCCAGTTCAAAAGCCGCCTTTTCGCCAAGCGGCGTGTGAAAAAAGACGGTTGCGTCCGACCGGTCGATCACCGTGAAGCTCAGGTCCATCATCCGGTCGAATGATCCGTAGATGGTGGTCATTCCCGATGCGAGCGCCATGCCTCCGGCTATCCCCGCTGACAGCGCGAGGGACCGCCAAGGTGACCGGGCCAGTCCCCGGAAGACAATCCGTGTCGGCTGGTCCAGCAAGCGTCCGACCGTTCCCCTAAAGGTCACGGTCTTTGAATAATCGGCAGGTGTCGGCGGGCGCATCGCTTCGAACGGGGTCAGGGCGAAAATACGTTTCAGGACAAATACGCTGCCGGCAGAGGCGGCAGCGATGCTTGCCAGAACGCCGATGGCAAATGCCGCAGGATCCGGGCGAAAGACAAGAAAAGGAAAGTTGTAGAAGGTCGTATAGATCGGGATCATCGCGCGCCCAGCCAGCACGCCGAACAGGCACCCCATCAAGGCCCCCGCCCCCGCGATCAATAGAACGAGCTTGAAGTAATGCGTTCCGACCTCGCGGTTGGTATAGCCGAACGCCTTGAGCAGGCCGATCTCCTCGCGCTCGGCCTGCACGATCCGGTTGACCACGATATAAAGCAGGAAAGCCGCGATCGCGATAAAGAGCGGTGGAACGGCCCGCGACATGGTAGCAAGCCCGTCAATCTCCTCGCTGACAAAACGGTCCGAGACCAGCTCGCGGCGGCCATAGGCACCCGTCCCGCCCCAAGGTGCCAGCACCTCGTCCACCGCCGCGATCACGGCCTCACGCGACGCATGCCGTGACAGGGACAGCAACACCTCATTGAAAGCGCCCTCCATATCATAGGCCGCGGCCAGCGCGGAGTGTCGCATCCAGATCGCGCCGTACCTTGCCGGGTCGGGCACCATTTCCCCGGGCGCCGCGACAAACAGGAATTCCGGCGACTGGGCCAGCCCGACAATCCTGATGGACCGACGAAGACCGTTCATCGTCACATTGATCCGATCCCCGATCCCATAACCATGCGCCGAGGCAAAACCGGACAGAAGCAGTGCCTCATCGCGATGCCTTTCCTCGGGAAGCCTCCCTCTTGTGAGGTAGACACTGTTCAACACCTGCGGCCCGGTGTCCGGCAGACCGATGGCCAGCGACTGGATCGGAACCGGCTCCCCGGGCACGTCGATCAGAGCGCGTCCTACCACGCGCCCGGACAGGCGGGCCACGCCCGGAATAGCGGCCATCCGGTCCAGCACCGCATCGGGCGCTCGTACCGTCGGGGCAAAGACATCGGCAAGGTTGTTGCGTTCGTAATAGGCCCGTCGCGTTTCTGTCAGCGAAGCGACCAGACCGGACATCATGATCTGAAGCAGAACGCCCGTGGCGATGACAAGAGCGATGGCGACGGCCTGACCCTTGATCCGCCAGAGGTCGCGGAACAGTTTGAGGTCGAGCGAGGTCACCACTCGATCTCCGCAGGTTTTCGGCGGGTTTCATTCACATGCATCTGCCCGATCTGACCATCGACCAGACGAATGACGCGATGGGCCATATCCGCGATATTCGCGGCATGCGTCACCATGAGGACGGTCGCCCCGAGTTCCGCGTTTACATCGTTGAGCACCTCGAGAACGGCGCGCCCCGTCGTGCTGTCAAGCGCGCCCGTCGGCTCGTCGCAAAACAGAACATCCGGCTGCTTGGCAATCGCGCGGGCAATCGCGACCCGTTGCTGTTCACCTCCGGACAGTTGCGAGGGGAAATGGTCGAGCCGCTTCGTGAGGCCAACCAGCCCCAGCGCCCGCTCCGGCGACATCGGATTGCTAGCGATTTCCGTGACAAGCTCGACATTCTCACGGGCCGTGAGACTGGGCATCAGGTTGTAGAACTGGAACACAAAGCCAACGTGGTCGCGCCGAAACCGGGTGAGCCCCGCATCGGACAAGTCGCCAAGATTGATATCGCGGAAATGCGCAGTCCCGGCGGTTGGCCTGTCGAGCCCCCCTAGAATGTTCAAAAGCGTCGATTTCCCGCTTCCGGACGCTCCTAGCATGACCACGATCTCACCCTCTGGAATGTCGAGATCGACACCGCGCAGGGCATGCACAATCGAACGCCCCTCACCATAGGTTTTGGTAAGGCCGCGCGTCGCAAAGGCTTGGGCTTTTTTCTCCTGCACCGTCGAGCCTACCCTCCGTTTCTGAGCCCGGCTCACCCAAGTCAGCCGAAGCAACGACATTCGGATTAATCTGCCGCCACCTTCCCGCATCGGGCCCGGATGGGATTTGATGCAGATCAACTTGCCGGGCACGGCCAAAGGGTAGAACCCAACGAATGGATGCTTGTTTTGCCGGCGCTTCAAAGATGGGCGTAAAAACACAAGAGAAGTAACCACCGCCACCCCGCCCACAGGGCAAGTGGTCATAAATCTGACGGAGCGCAGACAAGACTGACATCATGACAGCCACCCAAGCGACGCCGAAACTCAGAAGATCACTGAACACGCCATTGCTTACGCTCTATGGGCTTGGTGTGACCGTCGGTGCGGGTATCTATGTGCTTGTCGGTGCGACCGCGGATATAGCGGGTCCCTTCGCAGGCATCTCTTTTATCGTAGCGGCTCTGGTCGTGTCGCTGACCGCCCTTTCATACGCAGAGCTCGCGACCCGCTACCCAGTGAGCGCGGGTGAGGCCGCCTATGTCGAAGCCGCATTCAAAAGCAATTGGATCGCGGTGCTGGTCGGCCTCGCCGTTGCGGCCTCTGGGGTGATCTCGGCCTCGGCTGTGGCAATCGGCGCGGCCTCGTACCTTCACGACCTGACGGGGCTGGGAACCTCGTGGTTGACCATCGCCATCGTATTGCTGATGGGAGTCATCGCGCTCTGGGGCATTACGGAATCCGTTTACATCGCTGCCGTCATCACCGTCATCGAAATTACCGGCCTTCTTTTTGTCATTGTCTGGGGCATGTCGATTCCCGATCCGCAGGGCTATGCAGTTTCTGATATGATACCGACTTTTGAAATCGAAACGTGGCGCGGCATATTTGCCGCGTCGCTGCTGGCGTTTTTCGCCTTTGTCGGCTTCGAAGACATGGCCAATGTCGCTGAAGAAGTCATTGACCCGGTTCGCACGATCCCAAAGGCAATTCTGCTCACTCTCATTCTTGCCGCGCTGTTGTACTTGGCAACCTCGGTGACCGTTCTGCTCGTCGTCCCCATCGAAACGTTGTCAGCCTCCGCCGCGCCCCTCGCGCTGGTGTTTTCAGAGGCGCCGACGGCCGTCAAGCAAGGCTTCTCTGCAGTGGCGATTGTCGCCACGGTGAACGGCGTCCTGATCCAGATGATCATGGCTTCAAGGGTAATCTACGGGCTGGCCGACCGGGGACACCTGCCGCGGGCACTTGCAGTGGTGCCAAGCGCAACGCAAACACCTGTCATCGCGACCCTTCTGGTCGTCGCCGTTATTCTTATCCTGACGCAGGCATTGCCAATCGATATCCTGGCAGAGCGAACGTCGCAGATCGTTCTGGGCATCTTTGTTCTCGTCAATGCCGCGTTGATCCTGTTGAAGAGCAAGCAGGCCACAAGCAGACCACACTTTCACGTACCCGTCGTTGTGCCCGTTCTCGGGGTTGTTACCAGCGCGATGCTTTTGACAGCCGGCTTTCTTTAAGATGTAAATCGAGAGACCTGCAACGGACGCTGGATGCCCATGACCACTGAACGCCTGCCCGCCGGAACGAGGCTCTCCAACTGGTGGCACAGGACATTCGTGGATCTGGCCGAGCAGATGAGATGGTCCTACCTGCCGCCGCTGATGGTCTATTTCGCGGCGGGCGTGTCAGGGCTGACCTCTGTCGTCGGCGCTTTCTTCCTTAAGGATTACTTGGATCTCTCCGCCTCTTTTGTCGCCGGCCTGTCCTTCTGGGCCGGGCTGCCATGGATCCTCAAGATGCCGATGGGGCACGTGGTCGATCTGTTCTGGCGCTGGAAATCACTGCTTATTCTGCTCGGCGCCTCCCTGATCACGATGTCGCTGATGACTATGTATGCGCTGGTCACCGCCCCTGCTCCGATGGCCGACATCATGCCGCTCGAAAACTGGTACGTCATTGCACTGCTGCTGGCACCGTCAGGCTATGCCATTCAGGATGTCGTCGCCGACGCCATGACAGTCGAAGCCGTACCGACAACGGACGCCGATGGCAGCGATCTGCCGCCAGACGAGTTACGCGCCCGCCACACGACGATGCAAACCCTTGGACGCGTCGCGATCATCTCCGGTTTCGCGGGGGTCGCCGCGGTCAATATCTGGATATTTTCCGGCACGGAGGACTTGCAGACCGCCGACCGTCTTGCCCTTTACGGGCGGGTCTACCTGATCGCTCTCGCCA
This sequence comes from Heliomarina baculiformis, assembly GCF_019966545.1. Lineage (GTDB taxonomy): Bacteria > Pseudomonadota > Alphaproteobacteria > Rhodobacterales > Rhodobacteraceae > Heliomarina > Heliomarina baculiformis. The sequence continues at coordinate 756,180 of NZ_JAIMIC010000001.1, forward strand.
TCCCGGTGATCTCGGTCAGCGGCGTGGTGCTGCACACCTTGATCCAACGCCGCAGCGCGAGCAAAGGAAAACCCCCGAGTGCGCCGGAAGAAGCAACCGAGGTGAAATGGCCCATCCTGCTGGGGGGCCTTGCATTCGTCATCCTGAGCATCGCGCTGGGAACCGCCGATTTCGACTATGCGCAAGAGAGCATTTTCGTCGTTTCGTTCTCGGTTATCCTCTATCTCATGTCGCGCCTGTTGAAAGAGCTTGATCCCCAACAGGCCAGGGTCCTGATCGGCACGGCCACGATTATCTTCGTATTTCGTGCGGTCCCCCTGCCCGGTCCCGGCCAAACCTGGTTCGAAATCGACGAGCTCGGGTTCGATGAACAGTTCCTCGCCATTCTCTCATTCATTACTTCACTGCTGGCCCTGCTCGGCCTGATTATTCTCAGACCTTTGATGGCGAACCGATCAATCGCACAGGTTGTCGTTCTGCTTACTATCGCGGCCGGTGTGTTGGCGCTGCCCAATCTGGCGCTTTACTACGGGGTGCATGAATGGACGGCGGCGCATACAGACGGCATCGTCGATGCCCGCTTTATCGCCATTCTGGACACTGCCGTGGAGTCTCCGCTCGGCCAGATTGCAATGGTGCCGATGCTGGCTTGGATTGCACGGAACGCGCCAACGCACTTGAAGGCAACCTTCTTCGCCGTCATGGCCTCCTTCACGAATATGGCCCTGTCAGCAAGCAGTCTCGGAACCAAATACCTCAACCAATGGTTCGTCGTCACGCGTGCAGTTACAAACCCGGAAACGGGCGCTGTCACCTCCGTCGCAGATTACAGCCAACTCGGGCATCTCTTGATCACGGTCGGCCTGATCACGGTGATCGTCCCGCTGGCCCTGGTCTTCATCATCCAGAACTCTCGCTTCCGCACGCAGGAATGAGACGGGATCACTTACTCTCGACATTGGTAAAGCCCCAAATTGTTGCCAACGGGATCGTTTCACATCGCCCGGATCGTTGCCCTGCTCTCAATTCCAACGCGAAATGCAGGCATTCGTTAAACACTCTATCTGATCCCGCTAGTGCTGCGAATGCCGATCTGCTCGGTCAGCGATGCCGTTATGCGGGTATATTAGGTGTTCAATGGTCCAGACTTTATGTCGCCCGATAAATGCAAAATAGCAAATATCGATCTCGGTTTGTCTTACCAATCGCCGTTCAAAGCGCTCCTCATCCGCCTGGGCTGTAGTCCGAATCCAAGTAACAACTAACAAAAGCTGCACTCGAAGCGCACAAGGCCGCGTTACGCCCTGCCCACAACGCGGAAAGCCGCCTTGCGGCGGCTTGTTCGGT
>NZ_JAIMIC010000020.1 GCF_019966545.1 Heliomarina baculiformis
CAGAACGGCCGCAGCCCGCTCGCCGCCATCCCGGCGGCAAAGGTCACCCCGTGCTGCTCGGCAATACCGACGTCAAAGAAACGCGGTGCTATTCAAAAAACGTTCAGAACTCAATGTCAGAACTTCGTGATTAGATTGTGGTGAAAGGATCATAGACTTTCTAAAGGCCAGATTACCGCCGCTTGGCTTCTTTCAAGAATGTCTTTCTACTTCGGTACAATAGGCCTTCTGCAAAAACCTACGCTCTCAGGCGTCTCTCTTCTCCAGCTTGGAGGGACGACGAGTTAGTTTTGAATTTGCGCACCTCGTCTGCAAGAGACGACGCTTCTTGGCGCAAGGCCATGCTAGACGCGGTAGTTTCTTCCAGGCGCGCCACGTTTTGTTGGGTGGCCTGGTCGAGATGACTGACCGAAGAAGATATCTCCGATATCACCGTGAACTGATCCCTAGTCGCATCTGCAATGGAGTTGACACTCTTGGTAACAATCTGCACTGCCTCAAGAATCTGCTCGAGGGCAGTGTTGCTTTTGTTGACGTGTTCGACCCCGGATTTGACCTGAGATCCGCTATTCGAGATTAATGTACTTATCTCTCGCGCAGCCTCAGATGACCGCTGGGCCAATGCTCGCACTTCTGAAGCGACAACTGCAAAGCCTCGCCCCGCATCGCCAGCTCGCGCGGCCTCTACGCCAGCATTCAGCGCCAAGAGATTGGTCTGGAACGCGATGCCGTCTATGACCTCAGTGATTTTGCCGATCTCATCAGATGATTTTTCGATTCGCTGCATGGCGCCGACCGTGGTCTGAGTTATCTCTGCGCAGGATTGTACCTGCTGTTCGGTGGTGTGGATCTGAGCACTGACATCTTTGGCATTGGCCGAAGTCGATTGGACCGAGGTTGTCAGTTGTTCGATGGCTGCGGCAGTTTCTTCGAGTGACGTTGCGGATTGTTCGGCCTTACGGGAAATATCATCGGCGGCGGCTGCAACTTCGTTTGACGATCCGTCAATCGTGCGACCACTTTCAGCAATCTGCTCGATTGTGCGCGTCAGTTCGGTCGATGTCCGGTTCAGCGTCATGCCAATCCGTTTGAAAATGCCTTCGTGATGCTCGGGCATGCGCTGGGTCAGGTCGCCTTCGGCCAGTGCCTCGAGGACGGTACTGACGTCGGCAAGGCTGGCTTCAGTTGCGATGCCGATACGGTTCATCCCCTCGCACAGGTTGGCCAGCATGCCGTCTTGCTGACTGGTCTTTAGGCGCCGGGTGAAATCGCCCCGCGCGAACGCAGCCACCACGTCCGCGACCTCGGCCGTGATCCGCTGTTCGTTCGCGCGCTCTTCTTCCAGTCGCTTGTGATCGGCTTCCGCCTGCTGCTTTTCAGCCTCGGCGCGCTTTGCTTCGGCCTTCATTGCATTTTCGCGGGTTTCTTCCTCCGCGCGCTCAGCCTCTTCGGCCTTTCGAGCGAGTTCTTCTCGTTGGATCGCGTTCTGTTTGAAAATCTCAAGCGCCGCAGAGATCGATGATACCTCGCTGATCCGCGACGTCGGCGAGGTAATATCGAGATGGCCGTCAGCTAGACGGTCAACGGCTCCTGTCAGAACCTGCAGCGGTCTCGAGATCGCTATCGCCAGACGCAGGCCCACTACAACAAACAGCGTGATAAGAAAGGCCAGCGCCACTCCGGCACCGATTAGGACGTATTTTGCATTCCGAGCGGCATCGGCTTGGAGCTCTAAGATGCGATCCGCAATCCGAGTGTCGATGTCTTCGAACAGCGGTTCTGCCTCGGCGAAACGGTCAGAGAGGGCGCCACGCAGCGCGGCGGCCTCGACGTGAACTTCGACGAATTTGGCGAAGGCAGATTGATAGCGGTTCAACAATGCCGTGATTTCGCCGCGCTGCCGAAAGTCTAGAAAGACGGCGGGTGCCATTTCCAGAAACTCGCTGACGCGTGCGTTCAGCCGATCAAGGTAGGACGGATCGCCGCGCAGGATGAAATCTTTTTCATGGCGTCGCATCATAAGCATTTTGACCTGTAGAGGCGCGCTGTCGACTGTTTCCAGCGATTCTTCAACGTCGTGGACAGCGGCCCGCAGTTCACCTTGAAGTCCCGATTTCGGGTCGAGGCCAAGCGTGATCATCGCCGCCTGCAATCGTTCAAAGGTTGTTTCGTATTCGGCGATGCCCCGCATCATTTCGGTAAACCGCGCGTCTGCTTGGTCCACGCCCAAATCAGCCGCAGCGGCGGCCGCCGCCTGAATCTCTGTCCCGATACGTGCCATGATCTCGGCATGTTGTTCGACGTACCTAGCTTCGGAACGTAGCAAAAAGTCCTTTTCGGCTCGGCGTGCCTGGAGCAGGTCCCTCCTTACATGGGACATCACGAGGGCCAGGTCGTTGGCCTCTGCGCGTTCCTTGGCAGCGCGGGCATTCATGACGTACATGACTGCGCCTACCGCGAGCATCAGGGCCATCGTGGCCACGGCAATGCCTACGATAGCGCTGATCGCAGTACTGACCTTAAATTTCTTCATGCCGAATCCGTTCTAAGAGCCTTTGGCGGACCCTGCCCGCAAAGGCCTTCGAATTCGTGAATGGACATGGCAGTCGACTGACCGCACTAAAGCGCTTATATATCGCTGACCGATACACCGGGATGCCCTTGACCGCCTCAGTTTGGCTAAGTCACAGACCTTCAAATGTTTTTTCAGGCTGAACCGACTTGCCCAATTCGAAACATACAGGCCAATCCGATGTGCATCCACAGTATGAACACGCCCGTATCAAGGCTTGGTACATCAATTTGAGAAAAACCTTTATCAGATCTGAACCGACCCGATGCTTGAGCCACCACAGACATAGAGCGTCTGGCCGGTGACAAACCCGTTAGCGGGGTCACAGAAGAAGAGGAAAGCCCGGGTCACGTCGTCGGTTTGACCAAGCCGTCCGACAGGAATGCGCCGTGCGAGATCGTCCTCGCGTTCGCTGCCCTTCGGAATGATCCCCCAGAAATTGTCCGTCTGGATGGGGCCGGGCGCCACAACATTGACCGTGATTCCGTGGGGAGCGAGTTCCAGCGCCCACGTGCGGGCCATCCCGATCATACCGGCCTTGCTGGCGCCGTAAGCGGTGCGGGTTGCGGCACCAAGGGCCGCGCGGGACGAATTGAACATGACCCGACCGAAAGCGCGCTTTTTCATCGCGGGAAGCGCGGATTGGAGCAGGGTCAGCGCCGAACCGAGATGCAGTTGCGCCAACCCGGTGATGTCCGATGGCTTGGCATCTTCGATAAGATTGGGCCAGATGACCCCGGCGTTATGGACGAGGTGGGTCACCTCAAAGCGTGCGCCGATGTCATCGGCCACCGCTCGCACAGCATCGGGATCCAGCAGATCGCAGTCGAGATGTTCGAGCTTCTCGTGCGAAAAATCCGGCGCATGGCGGGCTAGAGTGATAACCCGGTAATCTTGCTCGAGAAGGCGCAGCGCCAGATCGGCGCCGATGCCCTTGTTGCCGCCGGTAATGACGGCCGTGTAATCGGTCATGATGCCCCCTTTGGAACGAGTGCGAGTACTCGCAGCGGACTGCCGGTGCCGTTGCGGATCTTGAGCGGCGGGCAGATCAGCATCGCGCCGGTGGCGGGCAGCTGGTCGAGCCCGGTCAAGCATTGAAGCCCGTACCGCCCATTGCCATGAAGAATGTAGTGCGCCGGGTAGGGCGGCGCGTAATGCATCCCCTGTCCCGCATCGGTGCCGACGGTTTCAGTCCCGAAACCGCGAATGCCGCGCTCTTCGACTAGAAGACGGATCGCCTCGGGCGTGGGGCCGGGCGAATGCGGACCGTCCTCGCGCATATTGAGGTAGTCGGCTCCCCGGCGCTTGGACCAGTCGGTGCGCATCAAAACCCATGTGTTTTCTGGAATGCGTCCGTTGGTGGCTTCCCATTCGGCGATGATCTCCGGGGTCAGTTCAAAATCATCATCCTGCGCCGCCCCTTCTGAGCAATCGATAACGCAGACAGGACCGATGAAGGCCTCTGCCGGGATTTCGTCGACCGCGCCATTGGCCACGTTGCGGCCCGAAACCCAGTGAACCGGCGCGTCGAAATGGGTGCCGGTATGTTCGGACATGGAGATGTTGTGCCACTTCCAAGCCGGTCCGCGATGGTCGTAAGCCGAGACTTCCTCCATCCGAAAGCGGGCGCATTGTCCGAATTCGGGCGGCAGGATGATAACCGGGAAATCCGGGTCAAGCGTGTGGGTCAGGTCTACCACTTCGATCTCGCCGCGGGTCAGGGCAGTGGCCATCTGGGTCAAAGCGTTCATCCCACATCTCCTGCCAGTTCGCGTTCCAGAACCCGTGGGTCCTGCCGCCATCGTTCTGCGTAGTCCTTTGCGACATCCCCGCACAAGACGTCTTCGACCCCGTCGCGCAACCCCTGTACGACGGACCGAGCAATGGCGCCGGGCAAGAGCTTGGGCGGCGGAACGTCCTGATACCAATCGTCATCGGTCGGACCGCAAAAGACGGTCATGACCTTTACGCCGCCGGGACGCAACTCGGCCCGTAGCGACTGCGCCAAGGACAGGGCGGCGGCCTGCGACGCGTTGAAACTTCCATAGGCCGGGTCGTTGGCGATGGCGTTTATCGACAGGATATTGACCCAGGCTGCGGCGTTGTTGATGCCGTCGGCACCTCGCGCTTTCATACCTGGTCCGAAAGCCTGTGCCAGTCGCATCAGGCCCAGATAGTTCACCTCCATCTCGTCACGAGCAAAGGCCGTGTCGCCACGGGCCAGCACGCCGCCAGGACGCATGAAACGGGCGTTGTTGATCAGGATGTCGACCTTGCCACCGATCTCTCCGGCCAGTTCGACTACCGAACTTGTGTCGGTCAGATCGAGCGGCATCAGGTTGACGCCGTCCATCTTTTCAAGCGCGCTCCGTTCCGGATAGGGGCGCCACGTCTCGCCTTCCCCAACGAAAACCGTCATGGCACCGGCGTCCAGCAGAGCCTTGGCTAGTGCCGGGGCTCCGGGCTGTCGGCCATCTGTAATCAGAACGCGTCGGTGTTTGGGGTCGGCCCCCAATTCGCGAAGTTCGGGATCGTCTGCCATGTTGGGCGTCGTCTCCTTGGGGATGGCGATCAGCACGCCTTGACCCGCCCGGTCGAGACGGGAGAGCAGGCGCACCTCGCTGCCTTTTACGCAATCGCCATGGACATGGCAGAAGATCGAAGGACCGGCACTCAGGCGCACGGTACCACAACGCCAAGGTGCCTGACGCCGGAAATATAGGTTGGGCGAGGTATGCACGATGGTGTCAGCGATTAGCTCTCCGACCGGATCGGTATCCTTCCACAACAGCTCGAGGCCGAGACAGGAAACGCAGGCATCGCGCGGCGGATATTGAACCGTGCCGCACTCGGCGCAGTGTTGCAGTTTGAATCGGCCTTCTGCGGCTGCAGCAGTCAACCCCATGGCCGCGCGGCTGCGAAAGGAGGGTGGCAGGACCGGGACGGTCTGAACCTTTTGCGGGTTCTTCTTTGGCGGACGGGCGAGTGGATCGGTCATGCGCTTTCTCCGGTCAGGATGGCGGCACCGGAACACAAGCCTCGGTCATAGTTAATCATACCAAAGCCCGAAACCAGTGCGTTTTTCGCATCGGCGACCTGCGTCGGCCCGGCGGTTCGGGTGACCTGTCGCAGCGCTTCGACCATGCCGAGAAATCCGCCTGCCGCCCCGGCCTGACCGGCCGAAAGCTGTCCGCCCGAGGTATTATGCGGCAGGTCTCCGGTCACCGTGAGGTCACGGTCGCGCAGAAAAGCAGGTGCTTCGCCCTTACTGCAGAAACCCAGATCTTCGAACTGCATCACCGAGATCACGGGATAGTCGTCATAGGTCTGCACGAGGTCCATGTCGGCGGGTTTCATTCCGGCCATGGACCAGAGGTCCTCGACATCAAGCGCCCAGCCGCCGCGCAACTGGATCGGATCATCGGGAAAGGCGTTGTGGCGCTCGATTGTTCCGGCGATCCGCGCAAAGGGCAGGCCGCGTTTCACCGCCTCTTCCTCTGACATGACAAGGAAGGCTTCGGCCCCGGCGCAGGGCATCACGCAATCGAAAAGCGCGATCGGGTCCGAGATCGGTCGTGCCTCAAGGTAATCTTCGAGGCTGAGGGGCCTTTTCATCAGCGCGTTGGGATTGCGCAAGGCGTTTTCGCGCTGCGCGACGGCGATACGGCCAAAGTCTTCTCGGGTCGCACCATATTCCTGCATGTAACGGTCCGTGAGCAAGGCGAACATCGAATTTGGGCCGCCGTAGCCATACGGATAGGCCGCATCCATCGCAAAGCGCGAAAAACTCGACAGCAGCTTGCGGAAGCTGTCGATATGGTTGGTGTCTCCGGCAACACAGGCGACGATCTCGGCATCCCCTGCCTGAACCGCCCGCGCCGCCCGGCGCAGCGCCACGACCCCGCTGGCCCCGCCCATTGGAATGGAATCCAGCCACCTCAGCGTCACGCCAAGATGCTGGGACAGTCCGACAGGGCTGTCAGGGAAAAGCGTAAATGAGGCGACGGACAGGCCATCGATGCCTTCTTTCCGAAGCCCTGCAGCGTCGAGCGTTCCCTTCAGGGCACGCGCCAGCCAGTAATGGGCTGTCTGGGTCGAATACCGCTCATATGGCGTTGAAAATGGCGCAGTGACAACGACGCCGTCATAGGATTGGCGACGGCTCATGCGATCTGCCTTTTCTTTGATTTGCGCAGGTCGATGGTCGTCGCATCCGCAAGAAGGTCAGTGGCCAGCAATTTCAAGGCCGCACGCTGAATCTTGTTGGTCGCGGTCAGCGGCAGGTCGGTGACAAAGGCAATGTAGCCCGGCACCTTGTAATAGGCCATCTGTCCAAGTGCCCAGTCGGTGATCTGCCGAGCAAGCTCCGGTGACGGATCGGCATTGACCTGCAGACAGGCGAAGACTTCATCACCCCGGATGTCATCCGGCACGGCGGCCACGGCGGCGGCGGTGATCGCGGGATGGCGCATCAGCACGGATTCAACCTCTACTGCCGCGATGTTTTCACCGGACCGACGGATCACGTTTTTCTTCCGGTCGACAAAGAACATATCGCCAGTGTCGAGTTGCCGGACAATGTCGCCCGTGTGAAACCAGCCGCCTTCCCAGACCTTCTCCGTCTCCTTTGGATTCTTCCAGTATTCCTTGAAAAACCCATGCCGGGGGTCCGGCCCGCTATGTCTTACCAGCAGTTCACCGGGCATGTCGTCCGTACAGTCGCTTCCGTCGTCGGCGACGATCCTGACCTCCAGTTCCGGTCCCGGACGGCCAATGCATGCTTCTCCGACACGCCGAGGTTCGTGGTTGGCGGCAATCACCGCGCCAGCGCCGGTTTCTGTCATCGCCCAAGCTTCCATAATCGGAAAACCGAACCTTTCCTCGAATGCAGCATGCAGGCGAGGATCGACGCCGGCGCCAAAACCAAAGCGGACGGAATGGGCACGATCCTTAGGATCTTCGGGAAGCCCCATCAGCATCGAGGGCATCACGCCCAGATAGTGCAGACAGGTCGCACCGCTGTCGCGAACCGAGGCCCACCAACTGCGCGGATGGAACCGGTCGAGCGCGGTAAGGCACCCGCCGACTGTCAGCATCGCCATGAAGGAATAGGCCATGGCGTTCATGTGAAAGATCGGCAGCGGCGTCAGCATACGCTCGCCATCTTCGGTCAGGGTGCAGACGCCCCCAGCCTTGGCATACCAGTCCCCGGCCTCGGTGAAATACGTGTTGGCCAGAACGCAGCCCTTGGGCCGCCCGGTGGTGCCCGACGTGTAAAGCATGGCGGTTTCGCGATGCTGCGGATCACAGGACGTGTCGAACACTGGGGCGCCGAAGGGCGAAGGGATCGGCTGATCCGGTGCCACCACGGGGATGGGTCGGCCAACCGCCTCACCAGCTTCGCGAAGTTCCGCAATACGCGAGGGAATGGCGACTGCGAGAGCGGGTTCGGCATTCTCGATCATGTATTCCAGTTCGGCCGCGCGCAAGTCCGGATTGACCGGAACGACAGACAGGCCAAGGGCATTAAGCGCCAGCCAGTACAGGAAAAAGTCCGGACGGTTCTCAAGCAGCAACATGACCCGCTGCCCGGTCTCAAAACCCGCTTTCGCGAATTCCGACGACAGATGTTCTATCCGTTCTTGCGCGGCGGCATAGGTGACTTCGCCCTCCGGGATCGCGTAAATTGCAGCCGTTTCAGGCAGCACGTTTAGCAGAGAGCGTTCCGGCCAACGCGTGGCGGAGGCAGAGAACAGGTCATGGACCGTGGCGGGCATTTCACTCATGGCAGCAACTGGATATTGCCGAATGCGGCGTCGCAGTTAAGGATATCGACTCTTTTCCGTGCGATCTTCAACGCGTCGTCCTTTAGAACCAGCTCGTGCTGCGCGGTCAGCGCCAGCAGGAATTGATCGTCCAGGCGTGTCTCGACGTAGTGCATCTGTGTCGTCACCAGAAACGCGCCCGCGTCGTTGTCGATCTTGTCGACATAAGGACGCTGGATCACATGATGACAGCGGCTCTTGGGCTTTTGCGAAAAGGTCCGCGCCCCGGTCAGCCTTTCGACCCGCAGACGCAGCATGAACTGGTCTTCATACATCAGCGAGGTTTCGTTGATCTCATCCTTCTGTTTCCAGTCAAGCGGCATCCAGTAAATGCCGTCCTCGGTCCAGAGGTTGAGCCAGTCGTCGTACCTGCCCTCGTCCAGCATCCTGACCTCGTCATAGACGAAGTCGATCAGGTCGTCCTTGGTGATGGTCATTCTGCAGCCTCCAGCGCGTCTTCGCTTGGCAGCGACATGGTCATGAACTTGGTCCAGGCGTGGAACTGGTTGCGCATCTGGCGTTCGGTAGTCCCGTTTTCCTCGGCCTGAGTGTCGAGATCCTCATCTTCCTTGTAGAGGCGCTGGATATTCACCCATTGCAGCCCATCAGACATCAGACCTTCCTGCGCACGCTCGTACATTTCAAGATCGTCATGTCCGACGATCGAGGTAGGCGCGTTGATCATCCGGTTGTACATCGCCGTACGCGCTACCAATTCGTCCGGTGCATCGACAAGTCGATAGATCCAGCTTTCCACCAGTGTCTTATCGGGGCCAAGAGGGATGAAATTGCGCAGCTGCTGGATTGGGCCCTTGATCATGATATTCGGGAAATAGACCGTATTGTGCCGGTTCTCTCCAAGGATCTGCTTGGCCTTTTCTTCGCCGTAGGCTTCGGACATCTTTTCGAAATATCCGGGAATTTCCGAATAATCCGAATGGATCGAATGGCTCACGCCGGTGTGGCCATGGCCGTTGGGCCATGTGCGGATGCCCATGTCTTCGAAGAATTCGTAAGGCGACATGAAGGGCGCGATGATCTGCATCGCGGGCGGTTTGGGTGCCCCCTCCGGCTGTTCCATTTCTTCCCAGATCTTCACAGCGGTCCCGGCCGAACTTTCGTGCGCCACCATCGGATGGCAGGTGTCGGTCTGGTTCTCGACCAGCATCTTCCAGTTGCAGCGGTGCATGTAACGCAGTGGCTGTCCGGCAACGACCAGCTTCCCGGCGGGGGAACGGTCGATCATGTTGTCGAACGAGGATAGCGACTCGCCAAAGTACTCTTCGAACCCGATTCCTTCTTCTGCCAGCCGGGCAAAGATGAAACCACGGTAGTTCATCACCGCCCCGACCGACTTCATGCCCTTGCCATTTTCCGTCTGGTCCAGACCGGTCCCCTCGTACCCTTTCTTGAGCGGGATCGCGAGAAGACAGCCATCGGTCTTGAAGGACCACGCGTGGTAGGGGCAGCGAAAGAATTTGCCCGTGTTACCGGTGCGATCAATAGCGATCTTGGTGCCCTTGTGCGGGCAGCGGTTGTGCAGAACCTTGACCTCGCCACCGCTGTGACGCACCTGGATCACGGGCTGATCGCCAATCTGGGTGGTATAGTAGTCTCCTTTGTTCGGGGTCTGGCTGTCATGGCCGACGAACACCCAACTGTTGGCAAAGAGATGTTTCATCTCAAGCCGATAGACTTCATCCGAGGTGTAGACGTCGCGATGCACCTGAAACGGTGTCACCAGCGCCTCGATATCCTGTTTTGTGCGATAGGTCGTCATGACTTCCTCCGTCAGATGTCGAGTTTCAGGCGGGCAGACTTGGCGCGGCTGACGCAAATCTGCATGACCTTGCCACTGTCGCGTTCGGCTTGCGACAGGACCACGTCGCGGTGATCGGGCGTGCCCTCAAGCACATCTGTCTGGCAGATACCGCAATCGCCGCGCTGACAATCATAGATCAGATCTTCGCCCGCTTCTTCGAGCACGTCGATGATCGTCTTGCCCGGCGGGATCGTGTAGACCGCGCCGGTCGACGCGACTTCTACCTCAAACGCAGAATCGTCGTCCTGATCGGCGGCCGCGTCGAACAGTTCGAAATGAACGCGTTCGCTTGGATATCCTGCTGACTCTGCTTGTGATTTGACCGCTTCAATCATCGGTTTTGGGCCGCAGACATAGATATGAGACTGTGGGTCAGCGTCGCTCAGAGCCTTCGCGATATCGAGTGGCCCACCCGCATGATCGTCTCGGTGCACGGATAGGCGGTCGCCGTGGTCCTGCGTCAGCCGGTCGATGAATGCGGCGGCGCTGTCGTCGCGAATCGCATAATGCAGACGGTAGTCGCGGCCCTCTGCCTTTAGCGCGGTGGCCATTGAGATCATCGGCGTGATGCCGATTCCACCGGCGATCAGAACCGAAGGTACGCCGTCTGTGGCAAGCGGGAAATCGTTCTTGGCGGGCTCGACAGTGACAGTGTCACCTTCTGCCAGCCCGTGCATGAACCGGGATCCGCCGCGGCTTTCATCTTCAAGCCTGATTCCAAAGACATAGGCCTTGGGTTCATTGGCTGCGCCGTCAAAGTCGATCAGACTATAGGGCCGTGTTGCACCATCGGGCAGGTGAACCTCGGCATGTGCTCCTGCCTCGTAAGGCGGAAGTGTACCGCCATCGGGCGCTACAAGAGTGACAACGCGGATTAGCTCTGCCGCCTTCCGCACTTCCTTGACTGTCAACGTGATGGCCGACATGGCCTCCCCTTTTTATGCAAATGCAGGCATCTCTGGCTTGCCTAAGCATGAGCGAGCGATGTTTTAAGTGTCAAGGTTTAAGTATGAAAAGATGAAAACTCATATTTTTATTGCCAGACTCGTGAACGCTTGATTACGCTCTGACCATAACAACCAACCGGGAGACGACCATGAATAAGATCATGAAGACCATTTCGGCCGCCGCGATCGCGGTTGCTTCGACTGGTCTTCCTGCCGCCGCGCAGGAAACCACGCTTCGCTTGTCCAACTGGCTGCCGCCGTCGCATCCGATCGTGAAAGATATCGTGATGCCCTGGGCCGCGAATGTCGAAGAAGCCACCGAAGGCCGCGTAACCGTGCAGATCCTCGATGCGCCACTCGGGCCGCCGCCCGCGCATTTCGATCTTGCTGCCACTGGCGCTGCCGATGTTACTTTTGGCGTCCACGGTTACACGCCGGGCCGCTTTTCGCTGACACAGATCGCGGAGCTGCCCCTGAACACGCCTAATTCCGAGGCACTTTCCGTCGCCTACTGGCGCGTGCACGAAGCGATGATGGCAGAAAAAGCCGAGCATCAGGGTGTTAAGGTTCTGGCCGTCTGGGGCCACGGCCCGGGTCACATGTTCACGACCGGCGCGGATGTAAGCCCGATGTCGGCAGTCGAAGGTCTCAAGATCCGGGTTGCCGGAGCCCTGACCAGCCAGCTGGCCGAGGAAATGTCGATGGTTCCGCTTCAGGCGCCGTCGCCAAAGACCTACGAGCTTCTGTCGGGTGGTGTCGCGGATGCGATCTATTTCCCTTATGAATCGGTGCCGTTCTTCAAGCTCGACTCGCTGCTGACCAAGGCGCTACGCGTTGATGGCGGCCTCTATAACGTGTCATTTTTCATGGTCATGAACCAGGCCAAATTCGACAGCATGTCCGATGCCGACAAGGCTGCCATCGACGAAGTCTCGGGCGAGGCTCTCGTCCGGATGGCAGGCAAGGCTTGGGATGCTGCTGACGAGGCTGGTCTTTCCGCGCTCGAGGGGACCGTCGACTTCCACGATGCAACCGAAGAAGAGATGGTGGCAGTCGAGGAAATGTCGCAGCCGCTCTACGACACGGTTCGCAAGGCCTTCGACGAAAAGGGCGTCGATTTCGACGCGGCGCTAGAAATGCTGCGCAATGAAACCCAGGCGGTTCTGTCCGAATGACGGACACCCGCCAAACCGGGGCAGGGCGTCGCGCAAGCGCCCTGCGCCAGACGTTCCGGCGCATCACGGCGGTTCTGACCGGGCTGCTGCTTCTGGCGCTGACCGGCGTGACTCTGGTCGATGTGCTGGGGCGCTACTTTTTCAACAGTCCGCTTCCCGGCGCCTCGGAAATGACCGAATTGCTGGTGATGGCAATCGTCTTTGCCGGCCTGCCGGCGATCTGTCTTGATGACGGCCACATAACGGTCGATCTGTTCACGTCGCGCCTCAAGGGGCCACTGGCCGAGGTGCAGACTTTCATGGCGCGGATCATTGTCGCGGTGGTGCTCGCGGTTGTCGCCTGGCAGCTGTGGGAGCACGGGATACGGCTGAGCGCTTATGGCGAAACGACTGTTTACCTGCGGGTGCCTCTGATGCCGGTCGCCCTCGCGGCCAGCATTTTGTGTGCCGCATCTTCCATCATCGTGCTGGGGCTCGCGGTCATGCGGCTACCCAAGGGAAAATCCGAGGAGATCTGAAAGTTGGACTGGCCCATTGGCATTGCCATTCTCATGGCGTCAATCTTCACGGGCGTACCGATCGCCTTTGCCCTGACAGCCGTCGGCGTGATCGGCGTCATTTCGATCATCGGTTTCGATCCGGCTATGGCGATGCTGGGCCAGATCTATTTCGACAGCGGCCGCAGCTATACCCTTTCGGTGGTGCCGCTGTTCTTGCTGATGGGCAATTTCATCGTCCAGTCCGGCATCGCGAGCGAGATGTATGATGCCGCCAACGCATGGCTGCGCCACCGCAAGGGCGGGCTGGCAATGGCGACTGTCGTGGCCTGCGGCGGGTTTTCCTCGGTCTGTGGTTCTTCGCTGGCGACAACGGCGACGATGGGCCGGATCAGCCTGCCTGCGATGCGCCGATATGGTTACTCCGACCGTCTTTCCGCTGCTTCTGTCGCGGCGGGGGGCACGCTCGGCATCCTGATTCCGCCCTCGGTGATCCTCGTGATCTACGGCATTCTCACGCAGCAGGATATCGGCAAGCTGTTCCTCGCCGGTCTGATCCCCGGTCTCATCGGTGTGCTGTTCTATATGTTGGCCGTACGCCTTTCCCTCTGGCTCCATCCCGAAGACCTCGTCACGCTGGACAAGCTGCCGCTGCGCGACCGTCTGCGCGCGACCAAGGGTGTCTCCGGCGCGCTCATCCTGTTCGTTTTCGTGCTCGGCGGCATCTACATTGGGTTCTTCACCGCCACCGAGGCCGCAGGCATGGGCGCAGGTGGAGCGATCCTGATCACCGCTCTGCGCGGCAAGCTGACTCTTCGGGAAACACTGGAAACCCTGTTCGACACCGCCAAAACCACTGCGGTGATGTTCTTCATCCTCTTCGGCGCGCTTTACTTCCTGAACTATGTGAACCTCTCCGGACTGACCACAGACCTTCGTAGCTGGATCACCGCCTTGGGGGCCGGTCGGTTGCAGGTGATCCTGATGATTATCGTGCTTTTTTTGGTCCTCGGCTGCCTGCTGGAAAGCCTGTCGATGATCCTGCTAACGGTGCCGGTTCTATTTCCGATCGTTTCGGGGCTTGGCTTTGACCCGATCTGGTTTGGTGTCTTTGTCGTGGTCGCGACCGAACTCAGCTACATCACCCCGCCCATCGGGATGAACGTCTTCGTCATGCGGATCGTGGCGCCCGACATCCCTCTCGAGCGGGTCTTTGCGGGTGTCCTGCCTTTCGTCTTCGTCGACATCCTGCGCCTGTTCCTGTTGATCGCCGTGCCGTGGCTGGTGCTGGTCGTTCCCAATTCGATGTGAGGGCGGATGACAGCTAAAGCCGTAGAGGAACTTGAGGCACCGGCGACATCTGACGCGCAGCCTTTTCTGCCCGATTATCTTCTGTTTCTGACCGCCTCCGTCTCGGCGGCGATGAGCGAAGAGTTTCATGAACACGTACGCACCCGCGGGCTGCGGGTGCCGGAATGGCGGGTGCTGGCCTGCTTACATGATGATGATGGTCAGATGATCACCCGGCTGGCCCGTTTCGCAATGATCGAGCAGTCCCGCCTGACGCGGATCATCGACAATATGGACGAGCGCGGCCTGCTCGAACGCCGAAGCGACAAGGCCGACCGGCGCCGCGTCCGGATCTTTCTGACCCGTGCGGGGGCAGGATTGGCCGCCGAACTGGTGTCAGAGGCGCGCGCGCACGAAAAACGCCTGATCCAACGGCTTCCTGACGGTCTGGGTCAGGATTTGAAAGCCACTGTAAAACGGCTTCACGGAGTTCTCTGGGACGGAGAGCAGGACTGACACCACTCTTCAGAGATCGTGTTTTCGGATATTGCCGAGGATGCGATGCAATGTTCCCACAAAGGCGGCAAGCTCCTGCGCATCGATGCCGGTGAACATCTTCTCGTAATGGTCGTGCATGACCGGCCAGGCGCGATCAAATTCCTCCCGACCAAGGTCAGTCAGATAAACCTTGCGCACGCGCCCGTCGCCATCCGTTTCCTGGCGGCGGACAAACCCCGATTTCTCAAGCGCTTCAAGCGTGCGCGACATGGTGGATTGTTCTGTCACCGTGTAGACCGACAATTCGTTGATGGTCAGGCCCGGCACCACAGCCACGACCGCAAGGGTGCGCGCCTTGACGGTCGTCAGGTTTTGCGGCTTCAGGTCGGTCAGTACCTCGGCGTTATAGCGCCCCATGATGCGGTTCATCAGGTAGGGGGCGAAATTCCAAAGCCCGATTTCTCCCAGTGTCTGGGGTGGCCGTTCGGCGGTTTCGGGCGTCTGTTGTGTCTCCATAGGGAGCTCCGATTCTGTAAGCCTGAATGTTCACTGACGCAATTATGCGCCGGTTTCCACTCTCCTCTGTGGCTCCGGGTGGCCCGGAAGGTCGCGAACGACGCCCGGAGATGCCCGGACCCGCTACATTCTCCCGCATTATGCACATTTTCATTGAAGCTTAAAATAAATTACTTGCATTCGCAGATAGAGGCTGCTCGGATGGCTTCAAATATAATGCTTTTGGGTCCTTAAAGTATGCATCTGCATTTTATGGGGCGAAGGGGGACGGTTTGAAGATCACGGTAATGGGCGGCGGTAACGGCAGTTACGCAGCGGTAGCAGATGCAGTAGAGGCCGGGCACGACGTCCGGTGGTGGCGGCGTGACAAGGAAAAGTTCGCACCACTGGGTACGCCCCCAAAGCTGACCGTGACCGATCATGCAGGCTGCCGCGAAATCGCCGTCGAAACCAGCGACGATCTGGGTTGGGCGATGGAAGGGGCCGAGGTCATCCTCGCGCCGACCCCCGCCTTCGCACAGGAAGACATGTCAAAGGCGCTGGCCCCGCATCTGGTGGACGGGCAGGTGATCTTTCTTGCGCCCGGATCCTTCGGGTCGTGGATCATGTTGGAAAGCGTACGCAAGGCCGGTTGCACCGCCGACGTCGCTTTCTGTGAAACCGGCACCCTGCCGTGGCTCTGCCGTAAAAAGGGTGAGGCAGAGGTCCGCATCACGACCCGCGCCTCGCGCCTGCCGACGGGTGTTCTTCCCGCGCGCCTAACGGACATGGCGCTTGGCAAGTTGTCAGAGGTCTTTCCGGATGCGATCGAGCGCTGCGAAGACGCGCTTTCGGGGGCATTGATGAACGCAGGCCCGATCATCCACCCGCCGCTGATCCTTATGAATGCTGGGCCGATCCAGCATTTCGATGGCTGGGATATCCATAACGAAGGCACGCAACCCGCGATCCGCGCGGTGCATGACAAGCTTGATGCCGAGCGCATGGCGATCCGGGAGAAACTGGGATACGACGCGCCGCACTTTCCGCTTGCCGATCACTACAACACGTCCAACTGGATGTACGGCAACCTTGCCCATGATAAGCTGGTGGATAGCGGTGACTGGCACGAAGCGCTCGATCTCTATGACCACCGCTACATGACCGAGGATATCGCCGTCGGTCTGGCGTTGCTGGTTTCCGTCGGTCAATGGGCCGGCGTACCGACGCCGGTGGCAAGCGGCCTTCTGGCCATTGCCGGGGCAGTGACGGGCCGCGATCTACGCGGCGAAGGGCGTACCTTCGAAAACCTCGGTTTGGCCGAGCGTTCGGTCGTGGACGTTCAGCAGGATCTGAAGGAAGGTTTGGCATGAGCGATGCGGCCACAGCCTGCATCGGCGCCGGTCGCATGGGCCGTGGCATCGCGCAATGCATGGCCTATGCCGGGCATGACATCGCCCTGATCGACGCAAAACCTCGCACTGACGAAGGCTTTGATCGCTTTCGCAAGGAAACCCTCGCCGAGGTCGAGGCCGGGTTGACCATGGTCGCCGATATCGGCGGCTTTGATGTCGCGGTTCTGCCGGACCTGATGAAACGGGTGTCGGTCTATCCGGTGGCCGAAGCGGAACAGGGACTAACCGGGGCGCATATCGTTT
The DNA here is from genome assembly GCF_019966545.1 of Heliomarina baculiformis. Lineage (GTDB taxonomy): Bacteria > Pseudomonadota > Alphaproteobacteria > Rhodobacterales > Rhodobacteraceae > Heliomarina > Heliomarina baculiformis. The sequence goes on from NZ_JAIMIC010000020.1 coordinate 16,780, forward strand.
TCGAAGCGGTGCCCGAGGTGCTTGACGCCAAGAAGCACGCGTTTGGTCTGTTTAACGACCATGCCGATAGTGACGCGATCCTCGCTTCCACCACCTCGACCATGCTGTCGACCGAACTGGCGCAGTATTGCTCAGACCCCGCGAGGTTTTCGAACGCTCACTGGCTGAACCCCGCGCTTCTGGTGCCGCTGGTGGAACTCAGCCCGACAGATCAGACCAGCGACGCGGTTCTCGCCGACCTGACCGGTTTTCTCGAAGGCATCGGCAAGGTGCCGGTGGCCTGCAAGGCCTCGCCCGGATACATCGTCCCGCGCATTCAGGCGCTCGCGATGAACGAAGCGGCGCGTCTTGTAGAAGAAGGTGTCGCGTCAGCCGAGGATGTGGACCGGGCCGTGAAATACGGCTTTGGACTGCGGTTTGCCGTGCTGGGCCTTCTCGAATTCATCGACTGGGGCGGCGGCGATATCCTCTATCACGCGAGCAACTACATGGCCGAGGCGACCGGCGAAGACAGGTTCGCCCCGCCACAGATCGTCAACGACAAGATGAAAAGCGGTGAAACCGGGCTACGCGCCGGGCGTGGCTTTTTCGATTACGCTGGCCGGGATGTTCCGGCCTACCAGAAAGACCGAATGGGCGCATTTCTGAACGCCTTGAAACAAGCCGGGCTACACCGGCCACCCAGCGCCTGAACGGCGCAGTCAACCAACAATCCGATAATAGGGAGACTACAATGAGCAAATTCAGCCGACACTTCAAAACAGGCGCGCTAAGCCTCGCCTGCGTCATGGGCCTGACCGGCCCCGTTCTGGCCGAGGATGTCATTCGCGCCGTCACCGCCTTTCCAAAGCAGCTTGCCTTCAGCCAATCCTTCCTCGGATTCGTCGATCTGGTAAACGAGCGCGGCGAAGGCGTGGTGCGGATCGACTATATCGGTGGACCCGAAGCGGTGCCCCAGAACCAGCAGATGGAAGCGGCTCGTCGCGGCGTCGTGGACATGCACTATGGTCCCGCCTCCTTCCATCTTGGCACCATGCCCGAGGCGGACGCATGGGTCGGCTCGACCGTATCGGCGATGACCGCGCGCGAAAACGGCGGGTTCGACCTGATGGCCGATGCCTTTGCCGAGAAACTGGGCGTGACCCTTCTGGCGCAGATCGACAGCGGCATTCAGTTCCACATCTACACGGTAGATGAACCTACCATCGGTGAAGACGGCCTGCCCGATCTCGACGGTGCCAAGCTGCGCAGCCAGCCCATCTACAAGTCTTTCTTTGAAAGCCTTGGGGCGGTTCCTGTGTCGGTTCCCGTACCGGATGTCTACACCGGGCTCGAGCGGAGCACATTCGACGGGGCCGGCTGGCCGATCGTCGCCATTCAGGACCTGTCTTGGGACAAGTTCTTAAAATACCGGATCGATCCCGGCTTTTTCAACACCGACCTTGCCATCGTCATGAACCCGGATAAGTGGGAAGGGCTGAGCCAGGAGTCCAAGGACCTCATCACCCAGGTCGCGATCGAGTACGAACAGATCTCCTACGACAAGTTCCAGGAAGTCATCACGTCGACAGACGAAAAGGTTCAGGCCGAAGGCATGACTGTTATCTCCCTTGAGGATGAAGCACGCGACCAGTTCCTCGATGCGGCATATGACAGCGCATGGGCGCGCATGGAAGCGGCTGGCGCCGAGGACTATCAGGCCCTTCGCGACGCCTATTACGACCGCTAAGACATTGACGACGGCGGCGGCAGTGTGCCGCCGCCGCACATCGGCCCGGTCTGCCGGGCCCGGATGCGGGGCAGAACCATGCGTATGATTTCAAAGGTCTATGACGGCCTGATACACGGTCTGGCGGCGATTGCGGCAGCCTCTTTCGCCTTGATGGTGGCGGGCATCGTCATCGACGTCGGGTTGCGGAATCTGGGCTTCCGGCCCTTCCAGCCGACAAGTGCCCTGATCGAATATGGCCTGATGCTGGCAACCATGGCCGGGGCACCCTGGCTTGTCCGCTCGCAGGGACACGTCGCGGTGCGGGCCCTGATCTCGCGTCTTCCGAATTCCGCCGAAAGGGGCGTCGACCGAACCGCGTTGATCTTCTGCGCCGCTGTTCTTGGGCTTCTGGCCTGGCGCGCTGGCGTGGTGGCCGGTGAGATGATCGAAACCAACGCCGTCGATATCCGCTCCGTCGCCCTGCCCAAATGGATTCTGCCGTCGATGCTGATGGCCGGATTTGCGCTGATGGCGATCGAATTTATTAGAATTTTTGTGAAGGGTGGCACATACCATGCCCAGAACGCGAGCCACTGACATGACAAAGACAAGGCTCGCCATATGATCCCCTGGTATTTCGCAACCGCCATCATGATCGGCGGCGTCCTTTTCCTGATGGCGCTCGGCCTGCCGGTCGCCCTTGCCTTTCTGTCGATCAATATCGTCGGAGCCTGGCTGTTCCTTGGCGGCATGGCAGGCATTGACCAGATGATCTTGAACGCCACGGATTCCGTGACTAGTTTCTCGCTCGTCCCTGTTCCACTTTTCGTCCTGATGGGCGAGCTTCTGTTCCAGAGCGGCATGGCGATCCGGGTATTCGACGCGCTAGACAATTGTCTCGGTCGCGCGCGTGGACGCCTCAGCTATATGACCGTGGCGGGCGGTACGCTCTTTGCCACATTGTCCGGGTCCTCGATGGCCAATACGGCGATGCTGGGCACCACGTTGATGCCCGAAATGCGCAAACGCGGATACAAGAACGCACTGGTCATGGGGCCGATCCTCGCCACGGGCTCTCTGGCGATGATCATTCCGCCCTCCTCCCTCGCCGTTCTGTTAGGGTCACTGGCAAGGATCGACGTGGGCGCGTTACTGATCGCGGGTGTTCTGCCGGGGCTCGTCCTTGCGGTGATGTTCGTCCTGACGATCCGGATACTCATAGCGCTCGATCCCGACGCCGCGCCCAGCTACGACGCGGAACGCGCACCGTTCGCGGTCATCCTGAAATCGCTGCTGCGCGACGTGATGCCGATGGGTCTGGTGGTCTTTGCCGTGATCGGCTTGATCCTCCTGGGCTGGGCAACACCCACGGAATCCGCCGCGTTCGGCGTGCTTTCGGTGCTGATCCTTGCCATTTTCTACCGAAAACTGTCCTGGTCGGTTGTCGTGAAATCCCTTCGCGGCACGCTTTCCGTTTCGGTCATGATGCTGACCATCATCGTCGCCTCGACCACTTTCTCGCAGCTTCTCGCCTTTTCCGGCGCTTCGCGCGGTGTCGTGGAATGGGCCACGGGGTTCGATGTTGACGGCTTGGTCATGCTGGGCTGCATCTTCCTCGTGCTGCTGGTGATGGGCATGTTCATGGATCAACTCTCGATCATGATGCTGACCCTGCCGATCTTCATGCCGCTCGTGCTGCATTTCCAGTTCGACCCGGTCTGGTTCGGGGTCTTCATGCTGATCGCGCTTGAGATGAGCCTCGTCACGCCCCCCTTCGGTCTATTGCTTTTCGTCATGCTCGGGGTCGCCCCAAAAGGCACGACATTGGGCGAGGTGACAAAATCCGCCATGCCATATCTGGCCTGCACGATGCTGCTTTTGATCCTTCTGGTGATGTTCCCTCCGCTGGCAACCTGGCTGCCGTCCCTCAAATAAAGGAGTTCCCATGCGCATTTGGTACCAAAGCTATGTCGATCGTGAGAATGGCGGCATTTACTGGGAAGAGCTGCAAAAGCATCTGAACGCAATCGCTCGTGAGGGCACCGAGATCGTCGTGCACGGCATCACACCCCACGACAGCTATGCCCATTCGCTTATCGAGTTCCGCTGCGCGCGAGAGATGATATGCAACGCCATTCAGGCCGAACGCGAAGGCTATGATGCTTTTGTCATCGGCCATTTCCAGGACGCCGGTCTTTACGAGGCACGCAGCGCCGTCGATATCCCTGTACTCGCACTTGGCGAATCCTCCATGCTGCACGCCTGCCAGCTGGGCCAGCGCAGCGGCATCGTGACCATCAATCGTCGCTACATCCCGTGGTTCCACCAGCAGATTGGGAAATATGGTCTCAAGGAACGTGTCACCGGCGTCCATGCGATGAACTTTGAGCCCGGCCAGATCCTCGCCGCTTTCGGCTCGGATGAGCGGCGCGAGGTCGTGGCGCAACTGTTCCACGATCAGGCCCTGCCGCTGATCGAGGCCGGTACCGATGTGCTGATTCCGGGCGGCGGTATCCCGATGCTTCTGTTTTCCCAGATCCACGGTCACCGGATCGAGGGGCTGCCCGTGGTCAACGGTATCCCGCTCGCGGTGAAATATGCCGAGATGGCGGTCGAGTTGAAACGAGATTTCGGCCTGACGGTCAGCCGCGTGTCCGATTTCTTCCAGCCTCCGGTCGAGGTTCTGGACGAATTCCTTGAATACCCCGCGCCACATCCCGGGCTGAACGTCCCGCATTGATCGCGAGGCGACCGCGTAATCGGTCAAATTCGCCGCACTTGCGGTTTGATCCCTCGGAATTTCTCGCGCAAATCGCTTGGGAGCCCTTGGAAGAGATCCCGCAATAATATATGCAAATGAATATAGTTTATCCTGAAGACCGAGGGTGCCCATGGCCGAACGATCCTTCAAGAAAGAAGTTGAACAGCTCCGCATCGGTGCCGGAGAGACTTTCCGTGGCGAGGGCATCCTTGCGATTACAAAGGCGCTTCTTGAAAATGGCGTCGGATATGTCGGTGGTTATCAGGGGGCACCGATAAGCCATCTGATGGACGTTCTGGCAGATGCCGAAGAGCTGATGGCAGAGCTTGGCATCAGGTTTGAAGCCAACGCCTCCGAAGCCGCCGCCGCCGCCATGCTGGCGGCCTCGGTTCACTACCCGATCCGCGGCGCGGTGACATTCAAATCGACCGTTGGGACCAATGTCGCGTCCGACGCTCTGGCCAACCTCGCCTCGGGCGGGGTAACCGGTGGCGCACTTGTCATCGTTGGCGAGGATTATGGCGAAGGCTCCTCCATCATGCAGGAACGCAGCCATGCCTTCGCGATGAAATCGCAGATCTGGCTGCTCGATCCCCGCCCCAACCTGCCGTCGATTACCGAGGCTGTGCGGCATGGGTTCGAACTGAGCGAGGCGACCAATACGCCGGTCATGCTGCAACTGCGCATCCGCTGCTGCCACGTGCATGGTGCATTCGAGGCCAAGGATAATGTGCCGCCGTCGCTGACCGTGCGCGATGCGCTTGCAAACCCGCGCCGCGACACGAACCGGATCGTCCTGCCCCCGGCCTCCTTCAATCATGAAAAGGAAAAGATCGAAAAACGCTGGCCCGCCGCGCTCGATTATATTCGTACGCATAAATTGAATGAATTCTTTGGTCCCGAAACCGGCAAGGTCGGCATCGCGCTTCAGGGCGGCATGTATAACGGCGTGATCCGTGCGCTCCAGCGTCTTGGGTTGGCCGACGTACATGGCGACACCGACGTGCCGCTTTATGTCATGAACGTCGCGTATCCGATCGTCGAGGATGAGTTCCTCGAGTTCTGCACCGGCAAGGACGCGGTGCTCGTGGTCGAGGAAGGTCAGCCGAATTACATCGAGCAGAATCTGCGGGCGATCCTCCATCAGGCCGGCCGCAGTCAGACCGTCGTCGGCAAGGACCTTTTGCCCAAGGCGGGTGAATACACCGGACGCATTATGTTCGAAGGCATCGGCGACTTCCTGCGTCAGCACGCGCAGGATCTGCTGCCCGCAGCAATGCGCGCGCCGAACAAACCCAAACAGACAGACCCCGTGCCTCAGCTACGCGATGTCGTCCCGGCCCGTCCGCCGGGGTTCTGCACCGGATGCCCGGAACGCCCGATTTTTGCCGCGATGAAGCTGGTTGAAAACGAAATGGGTCCGCACCAGACCTCGGCCGATATTGGCTGCCACCTCTTTTCGATCATGCCGCCTTTCGAAATCGGCGGGACCACGATGGGATACGGGCTTGGCCCGGCCTCGAACGCGGCTTTCGACGGTGGTGGGGATAAACGTTCGATCTCCATCATCGGCGACGGCGGATTCTGGCACAACGGCCTGTCCAGCTCTATCGGCAACGCTGTTTTCAACAAGGCGGATAGTGTCACCATCGTGGTCGACAACTACTATTCCGCTGCGACCGGTGGGCAGGACATCCTGTCCAGCCGCGCCAATAACCCGACAAAGTCGACCCAGCACCCAATCGCCAAGGCGGTTGAGGCTGTCGGGGTGGAATGGGTGCGCCAGATCGACCGTACCTATGACGTCGGAAAGGTTCAGGAAACGCTGAAAGAGGCGCTGACCACTGATTACGATGGCCCTAAAGTCATCGTCGCCTCGTCCGAGTGCATGCTGAACCGGCAGCGACGCGAAAAGCCTCTGCGCGCCGCTGCGATCAAAGAGGGCCGTCGCGTGGAACGCCCCAAGTTCGGCGTGGACGAAGATGTCTGCACCGGCGATCACGCCTGCATGCGCTTGTCCGGTTGTCCCTCGTTGACTTTGAAAATGCCCGACGATCCGCTGCGCGATGACCCTGTCGCCCATATCGACCAAAGCTGCGTTGGTTGCGGCAATTGCGGTGAAGTGGCGGATGCCGCCGTGCTCTGCCCTTCTTTCTATCAGGCTGACCTTGTCCACAATCCGGGCAAGGGGGAACGTCGCCGTGCAGAATGGCGCCGCCGCGCGATCAGCTGGTTACAGGACCGCCGCGCCAGCCGTCGCCTCGCATGGGAGGCAGAAGCATGACAGTACAAGACACCGGACTGGTCGCGCGCGAGCCGGATGCCCGGCTGAACGACATCATCAAGATCGCCGTGCTCGCCGTTGGCGGGCAGGGCGGCGGTGTGCTGAATGGCTGGATCGTAGCCTTGGCCGAGGCCAACGGTTATGCGGCGCAGGCCACCTCGGTCGCGGGCGTAGCCCAGCGTACCGGTGCTACGATCTACTACGTCGAAATGATGCCCGAGGGGGCGCGCAACCCGGTATTCGCGCTGGCCCCGGCCGAAGGCGACGTCGATATCCTCATGGCCGCCGAGCTGATGGAGGCCGGACGAGCGATGCAGCGCGGTTTCGTTACACCGGACCGGACCACGCTGATCGCCTCTTCGCACCGCGCGCTTGCAACGGCGGAGAAAATCGTGCCGGGCAGTGGTATTTCCGATCCGACGGCAGTGTTGGCCGCCGCCCGTGAACAGGCACAGGATGCGATTATCTTCGATCTCGAGACCATGGCGCTCAATGCAGGATCGGTCATTTCCGCCAGCCTCTTCGGTGCCCTTGCCGGTTCCGGACGCCTGCCCTTCCCGGTGGAAAGCTTCCGGGACACGATCCGCGCCTCGGGCCGAGGCGTGGAGGCAAGCCTGCGCGCCTTCGATGCCGCTTGTGCTGCGGCCAAGGAAGGGTACCGCGATCCGCAGGACGTGGCCCCGGCCAAGCCAAAAGCCGAAGTTCACGGGCCGGAGAAACTGGTGCGCCGCTGGTCCGCCCTAATCGCCCGGGCCGAAACACTGCCCGTTCCGGTTCAGGATATGGCGAAAGCCGGACTACGCAAGCTGACCGAATATCAGGATATCGCATATGCGGAATCCTATATGGACCAGCTCGAAGCCATCTCCGCGCAGGACAAAGATGCTGGCGGCGCCGAGCATCAATTCGCCTTCACCGAAACGGCGGCAAAATACCTTGCCAATGCAATGGCCTACGATGACATCATCCGGGTCGCCGATCTCAAGACCCGCAAGGCGCGGGTCGCCCGGATCGACAGAGAAATGGGCGCGACGGAGGATCACCTCGTTCAGGTCACGGAATACTTGCACCCGGGCGCGGCCGAATTCGTCAGTATGATGCCCGCGCCGCTCGGTCGCTTCACCAACAATCGACCGGGCCTCTATCGCTTAATCGATCATCTGGTGAATCGGGGTCGACGTATTCGCACCGACCGCTTTGGCGGTTTCTTTATGTTCTACCTGATGGCCGGAGTGCGCCGCTGGCGTCGCAGCCTGCTGCGCCATCAGGAAGAGCTTGCGCATATCGACGACTGGCTCACGACAGCAAAGCGCCGCCTGCCGCAGGACTATGCGCTGGCAGTCGAGACGCTGAAAATCCGTCGGTTGATCAAGGGTTACAGCGACACCCATGCCCGCGGGCTGGCCAAGTTCGACAAGGTCATGTCCGGCACCTTGCTGGTCGAAGGGCGGGACGACGCCGCCGACTGGACCGCCCGTCTGATCGCCGCTGCTCTCGCCGACCCCGAAGGCAAGGCGCTGGACGGTGCGCTCGAAACCATCCGGTCCTTTACAACGGTCGGCAGAGCCTAAGGCCTCTGCCCTGCCATCAACCGGTCACGAAATAACGACCTCAGTCGCCCACTGCCCGCAGCGTTCCGACAGCGGACCGGGCAGGGGCGCGTCGCTAAAGAACGTGTCGATCTCTGAAAGCGAGGCGATGCGGGCCGGGGCGCTTCGCTGGAATTTCGATTGGTCCGCAACAAGATACGTGCGGCGCGATTGCCTGAGGATCGCCTGGCTGGCGCCGACCTCCTCGATGTCAAAGTCGAGAATATCCCCGTCCTCATCCATCGCTGAACAACCGATCACCGCAAGGTCGAACTTGAACTGCCGTATCGTGTTGATGGCCAGCGAACCCACAAGCCCGCCGTCTGAGCGCCGCAGATTGCCGCCTGTCACAACCACATCGCAGTCGGAATTCGCCGCAAGAATATTGGCCACGTTCATGTTGTTGGTCACCACCAGCAGGTTCCTGTGCGACAGCAACTCCATCGCCACCGCCTCGGTGCTCGTTCCGATATTCAGGAAGATCGAGATGTCATTGGGAATACGTCGGGCGCAGGCCTTGGCGATGTTCGCCTTTGCGTTGGAATGCAGGGTCCGGCGTTCCTCATAACCGATATTCATCGTGCTCGACGGCAGAACCGCGCCGCCATGCACACGCTCAAGCCTTCCGGAATCGGCCAGATCGGTGAGGTCACGGCGGATGGTCTGAAGCGTCACACCGAAATGGCGGGCAAGGCCTTCAACCGTAACCTTGCCGTCGCGCCGCGCGATATCAAGGATCTCGGGGTGCCGGAATGTCTGGTTCATGCCGCTCTTTCGCAGGTATGTCGCTCATTTCTCAATTCTGGTGTCTAAGCCGGGGCGGCGCAAGCATTTGAGCAAAACCGAATGCACATTGGCCGCAGACGGTTTCGGTCCTTTGCGCTTCAATTTAAGATCTAAGCTGAATTTTTCGAAATAGGGCGTTATTGCCGTCAATACGAAAGAAAACGAACATTCACCATTGCGCGATGACGTTCTTGTTGGCATAGATTGAGCCGTTCTTTATCGCGGGGAGGAGCGTTTTGAGCAGTGGGGACGGGTCGGTCACTGACCTTTTCATCATTGGCGGCGGTATCAACGGATGCGGCATCGCACGTGATGCGGCGGGGCGCGGCCTTTCCGTTGTCGTCGCAGAGATGAACGACCTTGCCAGCGCGACCTCCTCGGCCTCGACCAAGCTGTTCCACGGCGGGCTGCGCTATCTCGAATATTTCGAATGCCGACTGGTCCGCGAAGCATTGATCGAGCGTGAGATTCTGCTCAAGGCGATGCCCCATATCAGCTGGCCCATGCGATTCATCCTTCCTTACCATAAGGATATGAGGTTCGAATCCGACACGCCTACGTCCAATCTCCTCGGGATCTTCATGCCGTGGATGCGCGGAAGAAGACCGGCATGGCTCATCCGTTTGGGACTGTTCATTTACGATAACATGGGCGGGCGAAAGATCCTGCCAGCCACGAAAACGCTGTCGCTCCACGGTACGCCCGAAGGGGAACCGCTTCAGGACAGGTTCGAGCAGGCCTTTGAATATTCCGATTGCTGGGTCGAGGACTCCCGGCTGGTCGTGCTGAACGCGCGCGATGCCAAGGCCCGTGGCGCGTTGATCCTGACGCGGACCAAAGTGCTTTCGGCTGCGCGCGAATCGGCTGGCTGGCGAATTGAAACGCAAAACATCGAAAACGGCGAAAAGGAAACTTTTCGCGCGCGGATGCTCGTGAACGCGGGCGGTCCTTGGGTCGGCGACATCATTCAGTCCAAGATACGCTTGAACTCGCGCGAAGGCGTGCGCCTCGTGCGCGGCAGCCATATCGTGACCCGTAAGCTCTTCGATCACGGCAAATGCTACTTCCTGCAAGGCACGGACGGGCGGATCATCTTTGCCATTCCCTACCAGACCGATTTCACCCTGATCGGGACAACCGATGCCGAACATGCTGATCCGGCACAGCCGCCGGTCTGTACGCCCGAGGAACAGGCCTATCTGATCGATTTCGCCAACCGCTACTTCAAGCAGAACATCACCAAAGAGGATATCGTCTGGACATATTCCGGGGTGCGCCCGCTTTATGATGACGGGGCCAGCAGCGCGACGGCTGCGACACGGGACTATACGCTCAAAGTCGATGCCGACGGCGGCGCGCCGGTGCTCAATGTCTTTGGAGGCAAGATCACGACCTATCGCCGTCTGGCGGAAACCGCCCTGGAAAAGATTTCCGAACATCTTTCGGTTTCCTCCGGCCCCTGGACCGCAGGCGTGCCGCTCCCCGGCGGTGATTTCCCGGTGGAGCAGGTCGACAGACAGATCGAAGACCTCAAGAAATCCTACCCGTTTCTCACCGATTTCTGGGCGCACCGCCTGATCCGTGCCTACGGCACGGAAGCGCATGAGATTCTAGGCGAGGCGACATCCGCAGCCGACCTCGGTCGCGATTTCGGGGCAACGTTGACCGAGGCCGAGGTCAACTGGCTGATCTCCCACGAGTTCGCTCACACTGCAGAGGATATCCTCTGGCGGCGAAGCAAGCTTGGGTTGCGCTTGACGCAGGCGGAGTCAGATGTGCTCAATGAGTGGATAAGCGCGCGGCATCAGTCCGGATCCGGCCGCGAAAAAGCAAGAAGGACAATCTAGATGACCCTGGAACTCAAGGGCGTATCGAAGATGGTGGAGGGACAGACCCACATCTATCCCACCGACCTGACTCTCACAAAGGGAACGATGAATGTCCTGCTTGGCCCGACCTCGTCGGGTAAAACCTCTCTGATGCGGTTGATGGCGGGGCTGGACGCGCCCGCAAGCGGCCGGATTTTCTGGGAAGGCAAGGATGTGACCGGCCAGCGCGTGCAGGACCGGAAAGTCGCGATGGTCTACCAGCAGTTCATCAACTACCCGTCGATGAGCGTGTACGACAACATCGCGTCCCCGATGAAACTCATGGGCGTGGACAAGTCCGAGGTTGACCGCCGCGTACGTGAAACCGCCGAGTTGATGCAGTTGACGCCAATGCTGTCGCGCAAACCGCTGGAACTTTCGGGCGGTCAGCAGCAGCGCTGCGCCTTGGCTCGGGCGCTGGTCAAGAACGCAGGGCTGGTTCTGCTGGATGAACCGCTGGCCAATCTCGACTACAAGCTGCGCGAGGAATTGCGGATCGAAATCCCCAAGATATTCGAGGCCTCCGGGTCGATCTTTGTCTATGCGACGACCGAGCCCGAAGAGGCGCTCCTTCTTGGCGGTAACACCGCGACGCTATGGGAGGGCCGCGTCACCCAGTTCGGCCCCACGCCCGAGGTCTATCGTCAGCCGGTCGATGCGACCACTGCGAGGGTCTTTAGCGATCCGCCGATGAATTTCCTGCCTGTATCCAAGACCGGATCAAAGCTCATGTTCGGCAAGGGACAAAGCGCTCCGGCAATCGGCAAGCTCGCCGAACTGCCGGACGGCCGCTACATGGCGGGCTTCCGTCCCAACCATCTGGAAATTGCGCAGCACGCGCCCGACGCCATGAAATTCTCGGCCAACCTGCATGTGACCGAACTCACCGGATCAGAAACCTTTGTGCATCTCGACCACCACGGTGAGCGCTGGGTCGGATTGATACACGGCGTGCATGAATTGCCCCTTGGCGAGGAGCTGAACGTCTGGCTCGATCCGCGCCATGTCTACATTTTCGGCGAAGACGGCGGGCTGATTGCACCCGCCGCCTATGCGCTGGCGGCCTGAGGGGGGAACGATGGCCAAGATCACACTCGATAACCTCGCACATTCCTACCTGCCGAACCCGACGTCCGAGGACGACTATGCGCTGAAGGAATTGAACCACGACTGGGAAGACGGCGCGGCCTATGCCCTGCTTGGCGCCTCCGGTTGTGGCAAGTCTACGCTGCTCAACATTATCTCGGGCCTCTTGCACCCAAGCCAGGGCCGTATCCTGTTTGATGGCAAGGATGTCACCAACGCCCCCACAGCCGAGCGCAACATCGCGCAGGTTTTCCAGTTCCCCGTGGTCTATGACACCATGTCGGTGCGCGACAACCTTGCATTTCCGCTGCGCAACCGCGGCCGGGACGAATCCTATGTGGCTGAACGTGTTCAGGAAATCGCCCGTATGATCGGGATGGAGGATATGCTGAACCGCAAGGCGCGCGGATTGACGGCAGATGCCAAGCAAAAGATCTCGCTGGGCCGTGGTATGGTGCGCAAGGACGTGAATGCGCTGTTGTTCGACGAGCCGCTGACCGTGATCGACCCGCATATGAAATGGGAGCTTCGGACCCAGCTCAAGAAGCTGCACCATGATTTCGGGCATACGATGATTTACGTGACCCATGATCAGACCGAGGCACTGACCTTCGCCGACAAGGTCGTCGTCATGTACGATGGCCGCGTCGTTCAGATCGGTACGCCGGATGAGCTGTTTGAAAGGCCCGAACATACATTTGTGGGCTACTTCATAGGCTCCCCGGGTATGAACGTCATCCCAGCCAAGGTCGAAGGCAACAAGGCCTATATCAACGGATCGCATGTCGATCTGGGCCATGGCTACGGCCCCGTCGAAGGCAAGGTCGAAATCGGTGTCCGTCCGGAATTTGCCCGCCTGAGCCATGACGATGGCCTGCCGGTCAACATCCGCCGGATCGAGGACGTGGGCCGTCACAAGATCATCCGCGCAGACTTTTTCGGGCATGATATCAACATCATCGCCGGCGAAGACGACGAGATCAGCGCCGATATGAACCGCGTCAGCTTCGACGCCGCGCATGTGAATGTCTACGCGAATGACTGGCGCATCGCGCCTAAAGGAACTCTGGGGGAGGCGGCCTGATGGAGAAGACAGTCAACCAAAAGGCATGGTTCCTCGTCCTGCCGGTTCTGGTGCTGGTCGCCTTTTCGGCGGTGATCCCGCTGATGACGGTGGTGAACTATTCGGTGCAGGACACTTTTGGTAACAACCAGTTCTTCTGGGCGGGCCTTGAGTGGTTCAAGGAAATGCTCGACTCCGAACGCATGTGGAACGCGCTCGGGCGGCAGCTTATGTTCTCGGGCATCATCCTGCTGATCGAAGTGCCATTGGGCGTTTTCGTGGCGCTCAACATGCCCAAGAGCGGGTTCTGGTCCTCCTTCTGCCTCGTGCTGATGTCCCTGCCGCTGCTGATCCCGTGGAACGTGGTTGGCACGATCTGGCAGATCTTCGGTCGCGTCGACATCGGTCTGCTCGGCTATACGCTCGACGCGCTGGGCATCGACTACAACTACACGCAGGATACGGTCGCGGCATGGATCACCATCGTCGTGATGGATGTCTGGCACTGGACCTCGCTGGTTGCGCTACTGGCTTATGCCGGACTGAAATCGATCCCCGACGCCTATTACCAAGCGGCCAAGATCGATCAGGCGAGCCGCTGGAAAGTGTTCCGCTACATCGAACTCCCCAAGATGATGGGCGTGCTGATGATCGCGATCCTGCTCCGCTTCATGGACAGTTTCATGATCTATACCGAACCGTTTGTCGTCACAGGCGGCGGTCCGGGCAACGCGACCACGCTGCTTTCTATCGACCTCGTGAAGATGGCGCTCGGCCAGTTCGACCTTGGGCCTGCGGCCGCGTTCTCGCTGATGTATTTTCTCGTCATCCTTCTGATCTCATGGGTCTTTTACACCGTTATGATCAACCTTGAGAAGCGGGAGGGCTGAGCCATGGCCGCCGATACCACGATGACCGCAGCATCGACCCGTTCGCGCAGCAAGATCCGGATCAACTCCAGCGCGGTTGTAATGACGCTCTACCTGTTGTTCCTGCTGCTGCCGATCTACTGGCTGCTGAATATGAGCCTGAAGACGAACAGCGAGATCCTGAACACCTTCACGCTCTGGCCCAACAACCTGACCTTTGCCAATTATGCGACGATCCTGACCGATCCGGCGTGGTACATGGGCTATGTCAATTCGCTGATCTACGTTCTGATGAACACGGTGATCTCGCTTGCCGTGGCGCTGCCCGCCGCCTATGCATTTTCCCGCTATCAGTTCATGGGGGACAAGCACCTGTTCTTCTGGCTGCTGTCGAACCGCATGGCCCCGCCCGCCGTTTTTGCACTGCCCTTCTTTCAGCTCTATTCGAGCGTCGGCCTCTTCGACACGCATATCGCCGTGGCGCTTGCGCACTGCCTCTTCAACGTGCCGCTGGCGGTCTGGATTCTCGAAGGTTTCATGCGCGGGGTGCCAAAGGAAATCGACGAAACCGCCTATATCGATGGCTACTCCTTTCCAAAGTTCTTCGTGAAGATCTTTATGCCGCTGATCGCGAGCGGGATCGGTGTCGCAGCCTTCTTCTGCTTCATGTTCTCATGGGTCGAACTGCTGCTGTCGCGTACCCTGACCACCGTCGACGCCAAGCCGATCGCCGCGATCATGACCCGGACGCAAGGCGCAAGCGGTATCGACTGGGGCGTTCTTGCCGCCGCCGGTATCCTGACCATCGTGCCCGGCGCGCTCGTCATCTACTTTGTCCGAAACTACATCGCCAAGGGCTTTGCCCTGGGGAGGGTGTGATGCGGGGTGTCGCTGCTCTTGCTGTGATTCTCTTCGCCGCTCCTGCCTTTGGGCAAGACTACGATCAGGCCTGCAACGGGAATGGCTATGTGATCTCGGCGGACAAAGGAGTCTTTGCTGGGGCCCCGCTCTATCTTGGCAAATCCTGCGATGCCTACTCGGCCCGAACGGGCGAGGGCCGCTGGTGCTGGCAGAACTCCGGTGTTTCCGTGGAGATGGGCGACACACTCTGGCTGCTGGCACATGTCGAGCTCTACTGCCAGGCGCCCGGACTCGACGATCTGGCGTGCAGCTGCATCGACTATTTCAACGAGAAGGAAAACTGATGGACTGGATGGCATGGACATGGCCGACGGCGATCTTCTTCATGGTCATCGCCTCGCTGCTGATCATCTTTACGGTGCTGGCGATCAAGTTTCCCGAAACGCCGCGCATGGGGATCTTGCGGATTGATACCACGCGCGGCGACCGGCTGTTCATCACGCTGCTGGGGTCGGCCTTTATCAATATCGCTTGGCTCGGACTGGTCGGCACCAACCAGCCCTATGCCATGATCGTCTGCCTGATCTATGCCGCAGCGGTGTTCCGCTGGGTTTAACAAGATACGCGCCGGGGACGAGGCGGAAGCCCGAAGCGCGTCTGACAGCCTCACAACTACTGGTTCGATAACGGGAGGAAATACCAATGAACCTGAGTTTGAAATCATCAACCGCGCTGGCGCTGGGCCTAGGGCTCATGTCCGGTCCGGCGTTTGCCGATATGGAAGCGGCGCAACAGTTCCTCGATTCCGAGATCGGCGATATGTCGGCCCTCACCCGCGAGGAACAGGAAGCCGAAATGCAATGGTTCATCGACGCTGCGGCGCCGATGGCAGGTATGGACATCAAGGTGGTGTCGGAAACGATCACGACCCATGAATACGAAAGCCAGGTTCTTGCACCTGCCTTTACGGCGATCACCGGCATCCAGGTGACCCATGACCTGATCGGCGAAGGCGACGTTGTCGAAAAGCTGCAGACACAGATGCAGTCGGGCGAGAACATCTACGACGCCTATATCAACGACTCTGACCTGATCGGCACCCACTGGCGTTACCAGCAGGCGCGCTCTCTGACCGACTGGATGGCGGGCGAAGGTGCGGACGTGACCAACCCCGGTCTCGACCTCGACGATTTCATTGGTCTTTCCTTTACCACTGCGCCGGACGGAGAGCTTTATCAGCTTCCCGATCAGCAGTTCGCGAACCTTTACTGGTTCCGGTACGACTGGTTCAACGACGAAAAGAACCAGGCGGATTTCAAGGAAGCTTACGGCTATGATCTTGGCGTTCCGGTTAACTGGTCGGCCTATGAAGATATTGCCGAATTCTTTACCGGTCGCGACTTGAGCCACATGGGCGTCGAAGGCGAAGTCTTTGGCAACATGGACTACGGCAAGAAAGACCCCTCGCTTGGCTGGCGTTATACCGATGCGTGGCTGTCGATGGCCGGTGCCGGTTCCAAGGGCGAGCCCAACGGTCTGCCGGTTGACGAATGGGGTATCCGCGTCAACGAAAACTCGCAGCCGGTCGGCTCTTGCGTGGCCCGTGGCGGCGCGACCAATGGTCCCGCAGCCGTTTACGCGGTCACCAAAGCCATTGAATGGCTTGAGAAATATACGCCGCCCGCCGCAGCAGGCATGACCTTCTCCGAGGCTGGCCCGATCCCGGCGCAGGGCAACGTGGCACAGCAGATGTTCTGGTACACCGCCTTTACCGCGGACACCGTGAAAGAAGGTCTGCCGGTCATGAACGAGGACGGCACGCCCAAGTGGCGCATGGCCCCCAGCCCGCATGGCGTCTACTGGGAAGAAGGCACCAAGATCGGATATCAGGACGTTGGGTCCTGGACGCTGATGAAATCGACCCCGGTGGATCGCGCCAAGGCCGCATGGCTTTATGCGCAGTTCGTGACCTCCAAGACTGTGGACGTCAAAAAATCCCATGTGGGCCTGACCTTTATCCGCGAGTCGACGATCCAGCACGAAAGCTTTACCGAGCGTGCGGACAAGCTGGGCGGTCTGGTCGAATTCTACCGTTCGCCCGCACGTGTTGCATGGTCGCCGACCGGGACCAACGTGCCTGACTACCCGAAACTGGCGCAGCTTTGGTGGCAGAACATCGGTGACGCCATGTCGGGTGCCAAAACCCCGCAAGAAGCACTCGACGCGCTTTGCGCCGATCAGGAACGGGTGATGGAGCGTCTGGAGCGCGCAGGCATCCAAGGCGATATCGGGCCGAAGCTGAACGAGGAAAAGGACCCTCAAGAATGGCTCTCGATGGAAGGCTCGCCCAAGGCGAAGCTCGACAACGAGGACGAGGAACCGAAGACCGTTTCCTATGACGAACTGATCAAATCCTGGCAGTAAGGATCTGATCCGGCCGGGGCCGTCAGGCCCCGGTCATTTCAGCGAAAACGCTGTGCACATGCTGTACACCCCCTGTACACCGTCCGTGCATCAACAAGGCGCCTTCGGGCTGCCGACATGCTAAATTCTCTCAACAAATCCTTAATACCCGCAGGCCTTACCGAGCGCGCGTTAACCAATGTCGATGTCGGCAATCAGTCGCTGCCGCGAGTCCGCCAGCTTGCTTTTTACTGTTTCGCGGACGTCCGCATAGATCGTCGGGCTTAGCGACATGCGCGAGGCCGACAGCCAGTAGTCGAGTTCATTTTTGCCCCAGGAGACAAAGAGGATGTTCTGCTTTTTGTCCTTGAAGGTGAAGTTGAACGCCCCCAGCGCCAATGAGATCACGTCGCCCGCCGCCTCGGCGCTGCCGATCTGAAAATTGCCGCCGGTCGTGCTCGAGGTTTCGAAATCGAAGAGCTGGATCTTGCCATCACCCGAGGCCAGCCCGCGCAGTGCCTCTATTGCTGTCTCGACGATCTTGAACTGGTTGCCGGTCGCGACCTGCGCCAGCGTGGCAAGAATGACCTGATCGAAACTGCCGTTTCCTTTCATCTTTTGGCTGGCCTCGAAAGGCTGGGATTCGCGGGTCCAGCCCATCACCCCAAGCATCTCCATATAGGCCGCATACCATTCGGCGCGCTGGGTGATCGGGTCGGCCTTTGCATCTGCGGCGCGCTGGGCAAACAGGGTCGAGAGCAGCACGTCCTCCTTCTGGCCGGGGGTGAGGTTTTCGACAAAGGACATCACGCTGGACGCATTTACAGCCGCCTGAAGCGATTGCTGATGGATTTCAACTTGCGAGCTTGGATCGAAACTTTCGGCCGAACGGCTGGTTGCCTGGGCAAAAGCGGATTTCGCGCCTTTCTTGCTGCGGGTGGCGCGGGGTTCCGCCAGCACCGTGGCGATCAGTTTCTCGATCCTTTCCTTGAGGCTGGTGGGTGCGCGCTCCATCAGCGGTGAGGACCCGGGCAGGGCGGCATCGCGGAAAGCGGGCGGCCATGTGGTGCTGACGGCGCGTGTGTCGATATGGGTGAAACCGTTGTACCGACCGATCCCGCCGGTGAAGAACTCTTCCTTGTCGCGCAGCCAGCGTAGGGCCATGGCGACATCGGGCTGGGACATGCCCGAGACTTTGAAATCGAGCGCGTTGAATTCCATGTGCTTGCTGCCCTTGGCCCCGCCGATGCAGGCGTTATAGGCAGGCGCGCGATAGGCGTTGGTGATCGCGATGGGCTTGTCGAGCCGGTCGCGCAGATGGTCGAGCACCTGCGCGGTGCGCGCGATATTGGGCCAGAGCGCGCGGGGCGGATAGGTGTTCTTGCCTGCGCAGATGCCACCCGGCGTGCTATGGGCACCGCCAAGGATCAGGAATTCATCCGTCGAGAAATTGCGCAAATTCAGTGATTTGATAAAGCGGTCGAAGTCGCCGTAATCGCCCCAGTTGAGCGCGGCCGAGGTGCTGCGGACACCCGCGCCCCGCGATTTGGCGGCAAAGATTGCGTCGACCTCTTCATCCGAAATCTGGTCGCTCTCATCGCCTTCACCCATCTCCACAGGCATGGATGTAGACGCTGCGAGCGAGGGCGTCGCGGTTGCAAACGTCCCTTTGGGCTGGAGTGTGAAAGGCCGATCGTTGATGAAATTCGGCTCTTTATGCAGCCTGTCGAAAAGCTGGGGGATCTGGCTCGCGCTGGCAATCCGTATTTCGATTTCCTGCCGGAAAGACTGATAGCCACCCGAGAAACGGCCATTGTCCCAGACGGACAGCAGCGCGCCGGTGAAGGCACCATGCTGCGGGCCGTCCATCGCGAATTGTTCATCCTTGCAGGCCCCAAGGTTGAGCACCGACGCCTTGATCGGCGTGATCAGCGGGTTGGTCATCACGCTTTCCTTGAACGCACCGTAGGATTTCGACGCCTCGCGATAGGCACCTTCATTTGCCCGGAAGACCGCGTCGGCCACATCAAGCGGCATGGCACGGGGTGTACCGGCCAGATCCAGTGATCGTCCGAACAGGGTGGCGGGAGAAATCGGGCCAAAGCGGACCATCGACCCGGAATGGCAGGTGTCGGGTACCATCAATATCCGCACGCCCGCGCGGAATTTCGTCCAGAGCATGTAGAGTTCATCATCGGCCAGCTGGAAGTCGAAGAGGCAAAGCGTCTCGTCGATCTTCTGGTCGCCGTCCTGGTCTTCGTCCTGGTTGAAATCGGGGATGCGGCCGCCATGTCCCGAGACGGTGAACAGGAACATGTCGCCGGGCTTGAGATCTCTGGCAGCCTTTTCGACCTGCTCGATGACATTCTGGCGGGTGGCGTCTGCGGTCAGAAGAAGCTCGGGTTTGAAGCCTTCGGCCGTGGCAAGGTTTTCCATCGCCAGCGCGTCGGCCTCGCAGGCGGCAAGCCTGCCGTCCCAGCCTGCGTAATGGCCGGGATCGACGGTGTTGAGCCCCACATGCAGCGACATGCCGGTGGGTTGCCCGCCCGCGATCACAGGGGGCGATTGCAGCGCGCGCGACAGGCTGCGCGCCGAGCCAAAGGGGCCGTCGATGACCATGGGCGGCGCTTTGCGGGTATTGGCCAGCTTGCTGATTTCGCGCCGGAACTTGGCGGCCACATCGCCATAGCCCTCATCCGTGGGATGCAGCCCGTCATGCCAGCGATGATCGCCGACCACGTTCCGGCAATTGATATAGGTGACATGGGGGTGGGTATCGGCAAGGCGACGCAGGCGGCGATTGAACTTGTCCATCATCACCGCGGCGATCTTCTTTTGCAGGCTCCGGTCCAAAATGCCACGCGATTCCATCGGTTTGCCCAGCCAGCGGTCGTTGTTCGGCACCGGGTAGTCATAGCCGTGGCACAGGATCGAGACATGCGGAAACTGCTGGTGGACCTGCGTGAACATGCGTCCGTAATGCCCAAGCGCTTCGTCGAGCAGGGCGTTAAACGACGGCAGCAGGTAATCCTCGGGCATCAGGTCGGGGTCGAATTCTTCGAGATGCAGGGCAAGCGCCCCTTCGGCGACTAGGTCATTGCCGCCGCCCGACAGCAGCAGGATGCTGGCCCCGGTGTCGCGCAGGGCTTTGATGTATTCCTGCTTGTCCGCCATGTTCTTGAGCAGATCGCCCGCCGCGCCAAGCGACAGGATAGCGTAGTTTTCATAAAGGTGGTCGATCACGTCCTTTAGGAAGACCGGGTACTGGAACCAGCTGTCGCCTTCGGAGATGACAATCGGGCCGTCATAACCGCTTGCGATGATCTTCTGGAACTTGTTGCGCCGGCTCAGACGGGCGAACCAATTGGCCGAATTCATCACGAGCGCAGAGCGTTCAAGCGCATTTGGCCCGGTGGGAATTTCCACCGTATCCGGGTTGAGTTTGAGAGCCGGATTGAACGGGCCGGAATTTTCCGGGTCGGGAATGAAATATGGCGACAGTTCGGATTCGTCCATATTGGGGTCGGCCATTTTGGACATCAATTGATCGACGCTGATCTTGGTCATTTCCAACTCCTCACTTAAAATTTTTTTGGTCGCTGAATTTTCCGATGGTTTCGAGAATGTGGTTTTCGATCACCGTGTCGTTGTTCAGGGCGATCTGGGAAACGCGGTCAAACGCATGTTTTTGTGCCCTTATTCCCGTCAGCAGGTGCAAGGCGGTCCGGGCCGGGAAATCGGCTTTATCGACAAGTTCTGCCATGCCAAGGAACAATTCGGATTTGGCGAGGCCCGGTTGGCGCTGGGCGAAAGAACGGGAAACGAGGTGCTGAATGGATTTGCCGTAATAGGCAAAATGGACGCGCTGTTCGAGTTCCTTGGTGGGAATGTAGATGCGGGCGCGAGGTGGATTTTTGGTTTTGACCAGCGGGAAAACAGTTACCGGTTCGTCTGGCAGTTCGGCTTTTTCTTGCCCGGAAACGCCTTTGTTCATGGCGGCAATCAGCGGCAATAAACGCTTTTCAGCCTTTTGAATGGCGATGGAGGGGTGGATCAGGTGTAGAGTATCGAAGATTTCCTGCGGTGGGATGCTTTTTGCCGGCTTTGATGCCGAACCTTTCAATTGCTCATGCGTATCGAGAAGGGCGAGCATTTCATTCACGACCTGAGCGCCAGCTGCCTCGGCCACGAGATGGATTTGACACCCCGTCTCTTTTCGCAATTGGATGAGGTCGGCGAGAAACTGGCCGATATAGCCCTGCGGCGGGGAACCCGTCTTGTGATGGCAGGAATGTTCGCGCTCTCCCCAAACCGCGCGATAGGCGCTGAGTTTGAAATCGCGCCAAAATGCGCGTCCGATTCCGCGTATCCGGTTTTCAATCAGCGCATCGAGCTGTTCGCTATCGTCTCCGACCTGATCCTTATAAATGTCGAACAGTCCGGTGAGCGTCTCAAGCGAGTTCTCGGCGAAACTGTTGCACCAGAAAACCGAATAGGGATAAAGCCGGGCAGCCTTTATCATGTTCTTGCGACGTGCCGCGGCGGCGAATGACGGTTTTATCCCTTCGAGACTTCCCGAGATCCAGATCAGGATGCCGTCGTATTTCTTTTCTTTAGGCTTTTTTTCGGCAAGGCATTTGGAAAGATATTGGCGCGTCTTTGGCCACCCTTTTTCATCCGAAGGATATGACCCGGTGCGGACATGCATCCCATCGTCGAGATGAATGTAATGGCCCATCAATTCGAAACAGGGCGTCGATCCGGTCTGGACCTTGCCGATCATGCCTCGGATGCCTTTTTCCCCGATGGAAAAGTCGAAAGCACTCGGCGCGCGCACCCCAAGGCGTAATACCCAGGAATCGACGATATGCCGTGCCCAGTCTTCGTATTTCCAGAGAGCGACGCCGCCAATGCCTTTGTAGCCGCCCCAGTTCTTTCCCCACGAATTCAAAACGTGAAACCCAAGCTCGTCATATCCGACAAGGGTGAAGGCATGGGTTCCAATTACGCCCTTGCTGGGCGGCCATTCGATAACGCCGCCGTTTTCCGGGCCAACGTTCAGCCATCCGTGATGCACGTTTGCCGATACAAGAATTGCTTCGGCATCGTTCAAAGCCGCATGGAAATGATTGAGAACCGGCGCTACGCGGAAATAGGCCCCCAATCCGATTTCCCGGGCTTTCTTAGCCTGATCGACCGAGGGAAACCGGAAAGGCTTCTCAACGAAAGGGACGCAATAAGAGCTGCTTTGCCAGAAATGTTCATGAGAGGGTTGCGAGTTTTCCGGCCAGTCGGGGCAGACACCGTGATGATAAAACCCCTTTATAACGGAGCGAAGCGTATGTACGCCTTCGCCTAGCGGTAATTGACGATCGTCGAGTTCGGGATAGGTGTCATGAAAGAAGGCCATGCAATAAAGCATATCGGCGCTGACAATATTCCGGATCTGTTCGGTTGTCTTATTGCTCTTTTCAGCGCCGCGAAGGAATTGGAGACCAAGCTGTATGTCGATCAGATTTGCCAGCGCGTAGCCAACGCAGCGCCCGGTTTCGCCCTGATTCCTAGTGCCGAAAACGGGAATTTTCATGTCCGACTCCCCGTCTTTGACGAGCAGACGCGGGTCCAGCGATACGGCTTGGCGCAGAATGGACAGGTTGGGGATGTATTCCTGATCACGCAGATCGACCCAATCCCGGCGTACCAGATTCTTTTCCACGTATGCGGGCGCAATAAGAGTCATGACGGTAAAAAATCACTTGTTTAAAAGGGCTTGATCAAAAATAGTTCTAAAAACTATGCGCTTGTAATATGCAACCTTAGCACGAATTTCTGATAAAATACAGCATCTAAGATTGTGGGTGTGCGCGCCAGACCCGGGTGAGGGGAATAGCGTCACGCCACTACGGTGGCTTTTGAAGCCTGTTTTCAGATGATTAATTCGGCCTTGCACCGGCAGCATTCTCCCGATGCAAGATTGTTATTACAGCGGATCAGATGAAATCGAAATCATCCGCTGTCAGTTTCAAACCCCCGTCACCCGCCAGAATAATGCTGCCGCCGTCATGCTCGATCACAAGGTCTTTGCCGTCCTTTGAGATGTCGAGAGAATGGAAATTGCCGCTATGGTCCTCGATGCGCAGCGTATCGCTGCCCTGCTGAAAGCCTTTGACCAGATCGGTTCCACTATTTGCGCCGAATACGAACGTGTCATTTCCTGCCGAACCGATAATCTTGTCGTCACCGCCCATCCCGGCAAGGGTATCATTGCCTTTGCCACCCTTGATGACATTGTCCTCGCCATTTCCGGTTAGATTGTCAGCTTTTTTCGACCCTACGACGTTTTCAAATCGATGGGTTCGGACCCAGCCTGCGATGTTTTCCGTTTCGCCGTTTGAGGCGCCGACATTCTGCCAGCCGGACGCCCACAACGAATAAGTCACGCCCATCGAGAATTTCGCGAAATTGATCATATCGGTGCCG
This sequence comes from Heliomarina baculiformis, assembly GCF_019966545.1. Taxonomy (GTDB): domain Bacteria; phylum Pseudomonadota; class Alphaproteobacteria; order Rhodobacterales; family Rhodobacteraceae; genus Heliomarina; species Heliomarina baculiformis. The sequence continues at coordinate 40,541 of NZ_JAIMIC010000020.1, forward strand.
TCGCCGCCCCATGCCGTGACGCCGTAATCGCTGTTCAGTGCGTCGACAATGAACAGTTTGTCATTCCCACCGCTCAGGTTGACGGTGCTGGCAAACCCTTCGCCCAGCTTGACCTTGTCATTGTCGTTGCCTGTGGAAATAAGCTCGACCCAGCCATCCTTGGTGATGACGGTATCCTTGCCGTCCTTTGTACGAATGGCCCCGGCACCTTCGCTGCCGATATTGACCTTGTCATTGCCAGATCCGGTTGAGGCGAATTCGACCCAGCCTTTTGTTGATACAAAATCATTTCCGTTTCCTGTGAACAGCGAACCTGCGCCGCCGTCGCCAATTGTGATTTTATCTTTGGCACCGTCGCCCTCACCGCCCGTATTTATTGTTTGAACGTAGGCATTTCCGGTGACCACCGTATTCTGCGTGGCGTAGAGGTTTATTGAAGCGGTGCTGCCATCCTGCTGGTTGCCCAATTTCACGATGTGTTTTTCGCCATCCCAGCCAAAGATATATCTGGCGCGGGTCGAGATCAGATCGACATCGCTGTTATAACCGAGCTCGAGAAAATCGATGCGGCGGTCTTCGCCGTTATCAAGGTCAGTAAACACCGTTTGGCTGTTGTCGCCGGTAAGGCGGAGGGCCTTCAACCGCCATCCGCTGCCGGTAAAGCTGACCGTACCTTCTATTTCATCCGGGTCCGACGCGAAAACATTGTAATAGCCCATGAAAGGGCCGCCTTCGAATACGGACTGGCCGGGCAGTCTTTCAACGTCGTTTATACCATCAAATGTCACATCCAAATTGAACTTGGTCATTGTCCTCTCCCGGAAATATTTTCTGTATCAATTCTCTTTTAGGCGAGTGCCCCTGTGGGCCGGGCGGCAGGGCAAAATAGCCCTGTAAATTCAATCAGCCTGAGCCGAGGGAATGGCACTCCGAAACAATATTGCACGCAAAAGAAGAGATTGACGCGGATTTTTTACAAGCGATCGCAAGGGCAGGCTGCCCTTGAACGTCAGATGGGCGAGCATCCGGATTTCCAGTTTACAAGTAAGAACTTACAGGCAGGGGTTCGGTCGCGGCATCGATTTGGTGCTGCGATGCTAAAGCGCTCGCCGTGGTGTCAGGATGGGGGAAGGGTGCGAATCGTTGCTTTTCGTCCGGGCAATTTGGAAACCGGAACCAGCGTTCTGCAAATCTCGGCACGGGGTGACGACCCGCGATGGTCTTACGGGCCGCCTGCGGTTGCAGGCAGCCCGGAAGCCGTTGTAGGCGCGCGCGTAATGTTTCGCCCCGACCATTGTGATTTGAAAGGGTTAGACCATCCTTTGCGCACAAAGGATTGCGCGGACTACGCACAAAGGTTTTCGCCGTCAGGTTTCAACACGCATCGGCTCCCGTAGTGCCTCTCCACTTCTGTATTTTAGTCCTTTCAAAGCGAGCATGGAAGCACATTGCTCCTCGCGACAGCTTCCCGGTCTTCATGTGAAATAGCATGTGACACTTTGGGCCGGCATGCATTGGCTGAGCGGGATCCTCCCGACGTTCGGCGCGCGCTTATATCTGCAACCACCACGGCAATCTGGATTAGGGCGGGCGGTGAGCGGACATTTACCGCATCTGCATGCCCCGCGTCTGCTTCCCAGCTGACTTGGCGGGCATAGAGCCGTAAGGCATGTGCAGAAGCTACAAGTGACTTCGCTGAACTGCGCATGCAGCATCTCAGCGTCAGCTCGCACCGTAGATGTCCATAAGAAGATCCGGGTTTGTCCCTTCGCCGAGCAATTCCTCCTTGAGATCCCGTAGAATCGGCAAGATCTTGTCGCGTCGCCGCTGGAGGTTGGCACTCGGTCTACGGCGGCCAATCAGATCAACTTCGACTTCCACGATGATCGCCAGGAAATCGTCGGCTAAGGGATCAATGCCAGACACCAAGGCCATGGGGTCTTTGAGGCGCCACCTGAGAAGACCCGCGAGCAGAAAGGGCGCGTAGTTGAACTTGGTGTATTCTTCCCCGATGTTGCGCCTAAAATCCGTCAGCGTGCGGCTTGCCAATCTGTCAACGTCCTCCCGAGACAGCAGCATCGGGGTCATATCCGACCGCGACAGCAGAAAGGCCATGCACGCGCTTTGCCGATTCCACACCCAGTTCTCGACGTCCGAGGACAGAAGCATCTCGACGACGCGCTCAACGGCCTCCTCATCGCGAAGGATCCGTCCCAGCCCCTGGTAGACGAGGACCCAGCTCATCTGGTGGCGCACGAACGGGTGGGCCCGCCCACGCGTCTCGATGCACTCCGTCAACCATTTGACCACGTCGGTCGGACACCGCCGAAACTGCCATGTCAAGAACTTCAAGGCCGCGTTGTCTTCGGTCCCTGCGCCCGTTTCGCCGGCCAGGCGTCTGCGTGTAACGTCCAGCGCCTTGTCCGTCAGGATATCGAGTCGCTCAATTTCCTCCCGGCCGATCTCGGCGGGAAGATCTCCATCGCTGGAGATGCAGTATTGCCCGAACGGCCGTTGCGACAGCTTCGCCGCGAGCGTTTCCCAATCGGGGTTGATGCGGAAGGGTTCCGACTGGAGAAGACTGAGCAGACCATCGGCGCGAGCGGTGTCTTCCCATGCGGGCATCCCGCAGGGAAGAATCAAGCGCTGCGGGATTGAGACATGGTGCTGTTGGCTTTCGATGATCTCATCCCAAGATCGGGCATCTTCTTGTGCATCGTCCCAGTCGACCGTGAAGCTCCGACCCAATATTGGCGCTTCCATCAGGATTCTTGCCCGACCGGCCGCCGGTTTCTGCTCGACCCAGAGCGACACGGCCGCCTGTTCCCTCAGCGGCGTGCCGATCGCGATGGTCGCCTTTCGCGGTGGTGGTGAAGCTTCCTTTCGAAGATACACGGAGACATTCTCCTGCCCCGCCGGTATCGCGAGCATTGCCGGGTTAGGGCTCCGATAAGTGCGGCCGGCTTCAAGTGTCTCTTCCGGTCTAATGAGGTCGAAATTCGCCGCGCCATCAGCCCCGTAGACAATGGTGGACAGCCTGGGCAAGAAGTCGAAAAAGATCGGCGCCCCGTTCCCGGCCCTATGCGCCGCAAGCAAGGCGCCGTGTGCCACGGCCGGTGCCGGCAGCACGCTAACGGAAACGGGCGACGAGCTTCCGATACTTGCCGCGATGCGGTCCTTGAGAGCCCCTTCGGTCAGCGTCTCCAGGATCACCACGTCGCAGCCTTGCAGGTCGAGAACCTCGTTGAATTCAGTCACCTTGTCGGCAGCTTGGTATCCGCTCAAATCGAGGAGTTCCCAGTCCCCGTTCTGGACCCGAACCATCTCGGGCGGACAAGTCAGTCCCAAGGCCATCTTTCCGACTGAACGTGCGATGGCGCGATGGGCTGTTCTCGATGTGAGGCCGGCCTGACCGATTGCGGCCTTACGCGCGGCATGCACGAGATTTTCGTATCCGATACTCCCTTGCGTATGCGTTGCAGCCTCGCGCCGTTCCGGTGCCAGGACGCCGCGTGCCCCTCTGATGAGAAGTGGACCTGTCGCGGTTTGATGCCGCTCCTTTGATAGCATTTACTGCAACAAAGGAGACTGACTATGGGACTGAAACG
>NZ_JAIMIC010000021.1 GCF_019966545.1 Heliomarina baculiformis
AGCAGGGCCTCCGCTTCGCCATCCGCGAAGGCGGCCGCACCGTCGGCGCCGGCGTGGTGTCGAAAATCGTCGAGTAAGACGCGCTTGCCCTTCAAAGGGTGAGACGGAAATTGAAAGGGTCGCCCCATTGGTGCGGCCCTTTTGCTTTGGCGGGGTGGTTCGGCGGCGGGCTATGGTGCTATCGGTGCCGCGACCGACCGCGAGGAATTCCCCATGGCCCGACGCTTTCCCGACCCGACCCAAGCCCATCCGATCACCCTGCCTGACGGGACGGTGCATCGCGGCACCGTTTTCCTCAACCGGGTGATCGATCACCCGAATATGGAGATCGGCGATTACACCTATTACAGCGATTTCGACGAGGTAACGGATTACGCCCAGCGGATCGCGCCCTACCTGTTTCCGGGATCAGGCGAAAAGCTGATCATCGGGCGATTCTGCCAGATCGCTCATGGCGCGCGATTCATCACCGCTTCGGCGAATCATCCGGTCGACAGGTTTTCGACCTTTCCCTTCTCGGTGTTCTATCCCGAGGGCATGGGCGATTACGCGGGGCTTGCGGAGAAATGGGGCGATACGGTTGTCGGCAATGATGTCTGGATCGGCTATGGCGCGATGATCCTGCCGGGGGTCACCATCGGCGACGGAGCGATCATCGGTGCCGGGTCGGTGGTAAACCGCGATGTACCGCCATATGCCGTCATGGGCGGCAATCCGGCAGTGCCGCGCCGCATGCGATTCGCGCCGGAAACAGTTGAAAAGCTGCTGGCGCTCGCTTGGTGGAACTGGCCCGATGCGCGTATCGAGGCGCATCGCAAACTTATCGAATCCGCCGATATCGACGCCCTGGAACGCGCGGCGCGTGGTTGAACTTTGTGCTGTTTGATCACGGTTTGCAGAAAGGACACATATTCCTCAACACCACATCTTGAGAAGTTTGGCGTCATTAATACAGTGTTAAGCGATACTTCGAATGATGGGGACTTATGCGTAAAGTTGTACACACATTCATGGCGGCTCTTCTGGTCGCTCCCCTGCCAGCGGTCGCGAAATATGCCGACCCGGGGCATGGCATCAAGGCGGCCAGCGCCTGCATCGCTTTCGACCAGAGCTATGCCGAGACGATAAGCCTGTGCCAGCAGGCCATGGATGACGAGGCCTGGACCCGGAAACAGTATCTCGAGCTTCTCGCGCCGCTGGCGCGGGCGCATTACTACCTTGACCACGACGAGCAGGCTCAGGCGCTTTATCGCGAGATGCTCGAGCTTGATCCGGGCTTTGTTCCGGCGCTCGTCGGCCTGGGCTGGGGGGCTTATGACGCCAAGAATTACGAGGCCGCCGGACGGTTCTTTGAAACCGCGCTGAACCGGTCCCCAAGTGCCGAGATTTACGCCGGGCTGGGCGCAAGCCTTTATCTAGGCGGTCAGGCCCAATTGGATCAGGCGATCAAGCTGATCGATCAGGCGCTGGCGTTGGAGCCGGATTACAGCTGGGCGCTGCGGCGCAAGGGCTGGATGCTTGAGGATCACAACCGTCTGTCGGAGGCCGAAAAAGCGTTCCGCCGCGCGGTGGAGCTGACCCCGGCGAACGCAGCGGCAAATTTCGCGCTGTCCCATGTGCTGCGGCGTCAGCGCAACTGGCGCGAGGCGCTGGTCTTCGTAAACCGCGCGCTGGAGTTGAACCCCGGCTATGTGCGTGCCTTGTCGGGACGTGCGCTGATTTTTTATTACATGGACCACCCCGGCCCGGCGCTGAAGGATGCAGATGCGGTAATCGCCGCGCGGCCGAACTGGGCCGAGGGCTATGTGCGCAAGGCGCGGGTGCTGATCAAGATGGACCGTGCCGAAGAGGCGCATGTGCTGCTGGGCGAGATCGACGATCGACTGGGGTACAATGGTTTCCTGACCTACTGGCGCGCGCGGCTGCTGCTTGATGACGGGCAGGCCGACCGGGCGCTGGAACAGAGCAGCCGTATCCTTAGCGAAGGCTCCCCGGACCTGTACGACTATCTCCTACAGGCGCGGATCGGACTTGCGCTTTATAACCGCGACGTCGCCCGCCCGGCCGTGGATGAGGCGCTTTCGCTGCAACCGGGGAACAAGTGGGTTCTGTATTACGACGCGATGACGCTTGTGCAGGAACATCGCTTTCGGGATGCGGTGAGCCGGTTTGATGCGGCGGTGGCTGCCGGGCTCAGCAAGCGCAAGCTGGATGAATTCGTCGCTGCACTTGAACAGCAGAAAGACCATGCGCGAGCGCAGCAGATGCGCGAACGCTATGCGATGGACAGTCAGGCGCGGGCGGCAAAATAGGCAGAAGGCGGGTGCCTAGGTGCGCCTGCCAACTGCAGGCAGATCAGGTTCTGGCGCGGTCAGGTTCCCGTCCGGCGGCGCGGTCGCTTGCATCCGTCACCTCGTCCAAAGCCGCCTGCAGGTCGAGCCGCAGACTTTCGAGCGTTTCCTCATCCATCTTGCGCGGCACCTCGCGCTGCCATTCCCGGCACATCAATACGCCCCGGGTAAAGGGCAGGGGCAGCATGAACCTGTCCCAACTTGGAAAGATGATCGCGCGGCGTGTGGCATAGGACAGCACGAAGATCTTTTTGCCGGTGCTGCGCGCCCAGACCAGCGGCACCGAGGAGGCCACCCGCGCCGGGCCGCGCGGTCCGTCCACGGCGATCCCGATCGTGAAACCATCGGCCATGCGCCGCAGAACCTCGCGTGAGAGCGCTACGTGGCGTTTGTGGCTCGACATCGGGATGGTGGCAAAGCCGAACCGCGCCAGCACCTGCCCGACCAGCCGTCCGGCGCGGGCGGCGCTGGTCAGGGAGCAGAACTTACCCAGATCCTGATTGAACATGTAGGGGGCCATGATCAGCCGCTGGTGCCAGACGGTGAAAATCACCGGCTCGCCCTTTGCGAGCTCGGCCTCCATCGCCTCGAATCCGTGGGCCTCCCAACGCGAAGTCGCATGGGCAAACCGCGTGTAGCCGGAGAAAAAGCCTTCGACCAACCGGTTGGCCCATGTGCTGTCGGCGATGCGTTTGCGGAGGCTCACTGTCTGGTCCCGTTGTTCGTTTGGTCCCCTCTCATACCGCAAGTGGCGTTCGGGACAAGCCGGGGAAGGGGAGCAAAGTAGCCCGAGCAGGTTTTGGCACAGATTCCTCTTGCTCCCGCGTCCGGCCTGTCATAGACGAGGCGCGGTCCTAGGGGTATAGCTCAGTTGGTAGAGCGACGGTCTCCAAAACCGTAGGTCGCGGGTTCGAACCCTGCTGCCCCTGCCACTCAAATCAAGGACATAGAGTTGTTTCGCGCTGGCTTTCAGCAGGTAGAAAGCCGTGGTTTACGCTTGGTTTTCATTTCCTGTGTTCGTTTCGTTCGAGAATCGCTGGTTCATCCCAACTTGATAACGATCTCTGAAACGGCATGAGGGTTAATCGAGGCGTAGCTTTCGATCATCGCCGTGGCGGTTCTGACTGACCATCCCATGTGCTGCGCTATTGCGCGCATCGGCATGTCTGAGCGGAGCAGTCTCTTAGGCACTGCGGGAAAGGAATTGGTGGATATCCTGTTCTGTTCGGGCAGTATTCGACAAGACGGTTTTTCATGGTACCGAACCGGTGCGCGTCCAACCGGCAATGATCTATTTCGATGTGGACCTTCTAGGTCACAGCCGCTTCCGCCCGCGCGCGCCGGACCTGACCCGGCGTCGTGCCGGTCACGCGCTTGAAGGCGCGGTTGAAGGCAGGTTCCGACTGGTATCCAAGATCGGCGGCAATTGTCGCGATGGGCTGAGCGGTCTCCTTCAGTATACGGCGTGCAAGGTTCATGCGCCATTCCGCGAGGTATTGCATCGCGGGCTTGTCCACGAGGCTGGTGAACCGGGCCGCAAAGGCAGAGCGGGACATGCCCGCGACCTGCGCAAGCGTCTCGACCGACCAGTCGGCGGCAGGCTCGCGGTGGATCGCGACGATGGCGCGGCCAATCTGCGGGTCGCGCGCCGCTTTCAGCCAGCCCCGGTTCGCGTCCGGAGACCGGCTTAGCCAGCGACGGATCGCCTCGATCACGACGACATCGGCGAGCCGCGTGATGACGGTTTCCCCTCCCGGACGCAGCTCGCGCGCCTCTCGCGCGATGAACTGCAAGGTGCCTTGCAACCAGCTTCCGGCTTCTTCCTCCCATGGGTCTATTTTCAGAACGTCCGGCAATAGCGCCATCAGCATGGGGCTCGACGCGTGATCAAGCCGGACCAGCCCGTACATGATACTGGACGCTTCGCCGCCGCCGCCAAATTCCAGCGTTTCGAAAAGTTCGGTCACCTTGCGGATCGGCAGTTCTTCAAGTTCTCTCAGGGGCGCTTCTGTATCGCTGTAAAGGCTGATCGGCGCGCCGTGGGTCATCAGGACGAGATCGCCCTTGTGTATCTCGAAAGGGGTGTCTTCGCCGACCTTGAGCCAGGCCCGCCCGGCGATGACCACGGCAAAGCTCATCACCTCGGGAAAGCCTGGAATGGTCAGGCCCCAGGGCGCAGTGAGACGCGACTGGCAATAGAACGTGCCGGTCAGTTTCAGCAGGTGCAGGATCTCTCCCAGCGGATCGCCGATGGGTTGAGCAAGGAGTGAGGGGTCGGGAACGTGCGGCTGTGTCATTGGGCAAGGGTGACGCGGAGTGCGCCCTTCGTCCAGAGGTTCTGGACGATTGGATAAGTGATCCGGACGGATGGGAATGGTTCATCCAGTGTTTATGAGCAAATTTGGGTCATCGATTAAACGACTTGCTCAGAGCCAAGGAGACAGACCATGACCACCCGACCCATCCTCGTCCTCGGCGCGACCGGCAAGACCGGCAGCCGCATTGCAAACCGCCTTGAACAAAAAGGTCTTTCCGTGCGCCGAGGCTCGCGCAGCGCAACGATCCCCTTTGACTGGGAGGCCTCTGATACATGGGCGCCCGCGCTCGACGGCGTTTCCAGTGTTTATATCTCTTATTACCCGGATATCGCCGTGCCGGGGGCAGTTGAAACGGTCGCGGCTTTCGTCGAACAGGCGCGAGCGGCGGGCGTTGGCAAGCTGGTGCTGCTGACCGGGCGCGGCGAGCATCATGCCCAGAGGGCCGAGGAGGTTGTCCGAAGCTCTGGCCTGCCCTTCACGATTGTTCGCGCGGCATGGTTCGCGCAGAACTTTTCCGAAGGCGCGCTGCATGAAACGGTGATGGCAGGCATCTTGCCGATGCCCGGCGGTGAGGTGCGCGAGCCTATCGTGGATGTGGACGATATTGCCGATGTCGCGGTTGCTGCGCTGACCGAGTCAGGCCACGATGGGGAGCTTTACGAGGTGACCGGCCCGCGCCTCATGACGTTTGCGGAAATGGCAGCGGAACTCTCTGTCGCGACGGGGCGGCAGGTCACGCATCTGCCGATTTCCTTCGAGGATTTCCACGCGGCGCTTTTGCCGGTGCAGGGCGCAATGATTGCCGATGTGCTCACCACCATCGCGCGGGAGACACTGGATGGGCGCAATGCGCATCTGGCAGATGGCGTGGCGCGCGCACTGGGCCGGGCGCCGCGCGATTTCACCGCTTTCGCCAGCGACGCCGCGCAGGCAGGTGCCTGGGCCGATGCCGCCTGATCTTATTCTGAACGTATGAAAGGACATCAGATGCAGGGCATAGTTTTTCAAAAGCTGACCCTTGGCGTGGCGGGCCTCACCGCGCTTGGTATCGGTCTTGCAATCACCCTTGCGCCGCGCGTTTTCTACGCGGGCTATGGAATCGAGTTGGGCGCCGATGCGAGGCTGTTAAGTGAATTGCGGGCCCCCGGCGCCAGTCTTGCCTCGCTGGGCGTGGTGATCTTTGCAGGAGCCTTGCGACCCGACATGGCCCGCGTTTCCGCAGCGCTGGGAGCCATTGTCTTCCTCGCCTTCTCAACCGGCCGGATCGTTAGCATGGCAGTCGATGGTTGGCCGGGAGGGAGTATTGTGACCGCTCTCGTGATCGAAGTGGCGATTGGTCTGCTTTGCCTGCTGGCCTTGATAAAGCAACGAAGACTGGCATTCCCGCGCTCAGCGTTTGCTTTGTCGCGGGGGTGAATGAAAGGGCCCGGGAGGAAACCCGGGCCTTTTCAGCGACTTTCGCGCTGATCGGGTCGCTTTACGGCGTGAAAGATCAACGCCTCGGGTGCGAAAAGCTTACAGCGCCGCTGGAAAAGTCGCCCTGCATTCTGAAAATTTCCGCGATTATCACTTTCACCCAGGTCCATGACATTTTCAGGATGTCAATCACCGCGCGCAGGGCGAGCGAGGTCTGCTTGCAGCTGGGGTGGTACACAACGACGGCGTCAAAGGACGAGCCCAGTCCTTGAGCTTGTCGAAACTCCGCTCGGTCAATTTGCGTGTCCGCGTCCGGAACCACCTTTCGCGAGAAATCCGAATCAGTGGGTTGAAAATGTAAAACGTTCGTTTTATATTGGGCTGCAGATACCGGAGGAATTGTGGTCATGAACCTGACAACGAAGCTCATCACCGCTGCGGAAAAACTCTTTGACCGGCACGGCTATATGGCGACCGGCATGGACCGGCTAACCGAGGCGGCAGGCATGTCGAGCCGGACGCTGTACAAGCACGCTGGCAGCAAGGCGCAGCTCATGGCGCTGGTTCTGAGTGAGCGCGACCGGCGTTTCATGGCCCGGCTCGAGGTGGAGAGCGTCGATGCGCTGTTTGCTGCGCTGGAAGACTGGGTGCGGGTCGAGGGGACGCGCGGCTGCCTGTTCCTGCGATCTCTCGCCGAGACCGGGGGGGAGACACCGGAAATCGCGCAAGCAGTCACGGCGCACAAGGAGGCATTCCGGCAACGGGTGTCCGATGTGGTCGCCTCCGATCTTGGTCGCGAGGACCCGGCGCGTGCCGAACAGATCCTGATCCTTTTCGAAGGGGCGACGCAGGCGGCAATCTACCGTGGCGCAGACGCCGTTTCCGCCGCACGCTCTGCCGCTGCCATCCTGATGGGGAGGGCTAGATCATGAACCCCGCCATCCGCATCGGTGCCACGGGTTTTGGTCTTATCGCGGTCTGCTATGGTTTTGCGCGCTTTGCCTTTGGCCTGTTCCTGCCCGAGATCGACGGTGAACTGGATCTCGGCCCATCGCTAAGCGGCTTGATTTCCGGCGGTTCCTTTGCCGGGTACTGCATCGCCATTATCGCCTCGGCCATGCTGACCGAGCGGATCGGTGCCCGCGCGGTGGCTGTCGGAGCCTCCCTTGTCGCGGCGCTTGGTATGGCGGGCATCGCGCTTGCGCCGACGCCTCTGTTCCTTGCGATTGCCGTCATGCTGGCCGGGTCCAGCACGGGTCTCGCCTCGCCGCCCATGGCGGCGGCTGTCGCGGCAGCGGTTCGAAAGAGCCGTCAGGACATGACCAACACCGTCATCAATGCCGGGACGAGCGCGGGCGTCGCGCTTTCAGGACCTATTGCACTGGCCATCGCCGGGCAGTGGCGGATGGCCTTCGGCGTATTCGCGGCGGTTGCGCTGGTGCTGGCGGTGGCCGCCATGTTCGCGTTGCCTGACGCCCGTGGTGAAAGTCGCACCGGTGGGTTTCCCCCGATTGGCGGCACGATGGTGCGGCTGATCTTGGCGTCCTTCCTGATGGGCGCGGCAAGCACGGCGCTGTGGTCTTTTGGCGGTCAGCTTGTTTCGCAGCAGATGGGGTGGGGCACCGGTGGGTCCAGTCTTCTCTGGACCTGCATTGGCGCTGGCGGGATTGTCGGCGCCTGGGCCGGGACGCTGGTCAGCCGGTTTGGCCTTGACCCTGTCCATCGGGTTTTTCTGGGACTCACGGCCGTCAGCATCCTTGCGGTCGGCTCTGGTTTGACGAGCGGCGTTGTCCCGCTTATCGGCGGGGCCGTGTTTGGCGCGGCCTATGTCATGCTGACCGGAGTGTATCTGGTCTGGGGGACCAATGCCCTGCCGGAGCGTCCCGCGACCGGCCTTATGGTCGGATTCCTGACCATCGCCGTGGGGCAGACGGCGGGTGCCCCGGTCTTTGGACTATTGATGGCAGGTCAGGGAGCGGGGGCCGCTGTTGCGTGCTTTGCTGTGGTGGCGCTGCTCGCCGGTTTCTTTCGGTCGGGCGCTTTGCCGGGCGTCGCAACAACGACGACGCCAGTTTCAGTGCGGTGTACGTGCCATTAGGCGGCGAATACGCGTCCCATCTTGAAGTTGTGGCGCGCGTCCTTTGCGCGATGCCGGTTCGTTGGCTGCTCTGCGAGGACTGCACAGAGGTATTTTGGCGACCGGGTCTGTTCACCTTTTCGCAAGCGATGGAAACTTTCGGCCGGATACACGTTGTGCCCGTCAGAAATGCAAACCTGACTGGAGGCCATCATGAGCAGCCCGATCACCACGATTAACCCTGCAACCGAAGAAAAGATCGAAACCTACAACCTGATGTCGGATCAGGAGGTCAAGGATGCGATCAAAGCCTGCCATACCGCCTTCCAAGACTGGCGTCATGTTTCGCTGGATGACCGCGCGGCCAAGATCAAGGCGATCGGTAAGGCCCTGCGCGACAACAAGGAAGATTTCGCCCAGCTGATGACCCGCGAAGTCGGCAAGCTGATCGGCGACAGCCGGGACGAAATCGACCTTTGTGCGGCGATTTGCGATTTCACTGCGGCGCAGGGTCCCAAGGAACTGGCCGACGAAGAGCGCGATATTCCCGATGGCAAAGGCGTTGTGACCTATTCGCCGATTGGGGTCATCTATGGTATGCAGCCGTGGAACTTTCCCTGCTATCAGGTCATTCGCTACACCGTCGCCAACCTGATGGCGGGCAACGGCGTGCTGCTCAAGCATGCGGCGAACTGTACCGGCAGCGGCCTGTTCCTGCGTGAAGTCATGGAGAAGGCCGGTCTGCCGAAGAACCTCTTTACCGTGCTGCTTATCGACCACGATCAATCGGACGAGGTTATCGCCAATGATCTTGTCCGGGGTGTGACCCTGACCGGCAGCGACGGCGCCGGTCGCGTCGTGGCCCAACAGGCGGCGAAACATCTCAAGAAGACCGTGCTGGAGCTTGGCTCGAACGATGCCTACCTTGTTCTGGATGACGCCGATCTCGACCTTGCGGTGGAAACCTGTGTTGCCGGGCGGCTTTACAACAACGGTCAGACCTGCGTGAACGCCAAGCGTTTCATCGTGACCGAAGCGAATTACGACGCCTTTGTCGAACGCTTCACCGAGAAGATGAAAGCGATGGAAATGGTCGACCCGTCCGATGCCAAAAGCGGTCTGGGGCCGATGGCGCGTATCGACCTGCGCGACGATCTGGCTAAGCAGGTCGAGGAGAGCGTCGAAAAAGGGGCTAAGGTTCTCTGCGGCGGCGAGGTTCCGGACCGCAAAGGTGCCTATTACCCGGCGACCGTCCTTGTCGACGTCGCCCCCGGGCAGCCTGCCTATGATGACGAGCTTTTCGGACCGGTGGCGTCGGTTATCCGAGCCAAGGATGACGAAGACGCCATGCGGATCGCCAACGACAGCCGGTATGGCCTTGGCGGCGGTATCTTCTCGAAAAACACCGAGAGGGCACGTGAACTGGCGTCGAAGTATTTCGACACCGGTATGGTCTGTATCAACAAGTACAACCTCGCCATTCCGAACATGCCGTTCGGCGGGGTCAAGGACAGTGGCTATGGCCGCGAACATGGCGGGTTCGGGATGAAAGAATTCGTCAACGCCAAGTCGCTTTACATGGCTTAAGGCTTTTCGCCTGCTCCGGTCCTCGCAGATCGGGGCGGGCAATTCCGTGCGGGGGTAGAACAATGAACCCGTTGCCGGATTGCCCTGTTACATGAGGCGCAGAGCGAAGGCTGCGCCGAGTGACAGGATAGGCCGCATGATCTGCGGGGAGGCGGCCAGCAGGAGCACCGGAGAGACGGCCAGCACGAGCCAGGCTCCGTAGAACATTACAAACCGCATAGTTACGAGCGTGCCGATGGTCGCGTCGAACCGGTCATCTGAGTCGCTTTGTTCCAGCCGTTTAACCGCGAAGCGTTCCACCGTGACGCGTGTCAGCGCCCCAGCGGCCAGCGGCGCCACGACAAATCCAAAATGAAGCAGGGTCCAGAGAACGGTTGTCAGCGCCATGGCCGTCAGCCAGAGGCCACGCCCCCACGGGTCGGCGGCGCTTTGGGTCAGGAAATCCGCGCTTTGCATTTCTACCCCGAGGCCCAAGTCGAGAGCCTGTAGTGCCAGACCGATCAGAACCACCGTCAACACCATGAAAATGATCGCGAGCACCAGGTCGAGAAGCATGAAGAGCGCAATGCCCGGCAAGCGTTCGCCAGATCGCGCCACGTGGAGCCCGATCGAGTGGCTTACTCCGAGCGAAAGGTAATCGAGCGCGGCATTCGACAAGGGCAGGGCCAGCCAGGACAGGGCGAAGAGGCCGATCATGCCGTCAGTGATCGCGGAAAACTGGTTGGCGACCACGATGCCGGCAAGCGAGATCAGCGCGCCGAACCCGATACCGCCTCCGGCTGCCGCAAGTTGACCGGCCCGCAGATGCGGCATGGAGCCCGCAATCAGGCTGCTGACGAGGCCCGCACATCCACCGACGAGGCCGCCGATGATAAAACCTTCGCAGAGCGACCGGAGAAAGCCGAGGAAACCATCGTCGGTCAGACCGGAACTTATTGCCGCCATCAGGCCGAAAGCCACCCCGCCCGCCGCGCCGTAGAAGGCGGCGCGCCTTGGACGCAGGGTCGAAATCGCGGCCACGCAGGGTACGCTGAACAAGGCGGCGGCGATCATGGTCTGGGTGCCGATGTAGTCGGCAAGCCCGCAGGAGATGCCCGCGATCAACGCGACGCCAGCAAGACGTGCCGCTGTCTGCTTTTCGCTGAGGGAGCGCAGGCCGAAGGGGCGCACGAGGCGGATGCAGAATACCATCGCCAGCAACAAAAGCGTGACGTTTGCATGGGGCAGGAAAGGAGAGACACCGGTGCCGATCCAGAACTTGCTGTAAAAAGGGCGGATCGAACCGATGGTGATGTCGCCCTGAGAAAAGCTCAGCAAGCCTGCGGCGACGAGATAAAGCATGCTGAGCGCATAACAGGTCATCAGGCTTTGCAGGCTGAAGGGCGCACCGGTCCAGACCCGGAGCACGTCCAACCCGGCGATCAGCCTGTCGCGAAAGATGTCCGACATCGATCTGTCGAGAACTGCCGCCGTGTGCCGGTTGAGAAACCGCGCGATGGCCTTGTCGTCGAGGGCCGGAGCCTGCCCTGCCTGCTGCGCCTCGAGCGCGCGCAATCGTGCCTCAATGGGGGAGGGCGCGTCGGAGAGAGGCCAGCGCAAAGACGCAGGTACATCCTCGACACTTAATCCAAGCGCGCCGCTCAGCTTTTGCGCCGTGCTCGGCGTGATGGTTTTAAGGCGGTTGTTCTCGATGGCCGATACGAATGACTTGCGGTCCGGGTTGCCCAGTGCGTCGGCGGCGAGCGCTTCCTGGCTGAGCCCGAGCGTCTGCCTGCGCTGGCGAACCAGTTTGCCAAAGGCTTGAAAGTCCTCAACTTCCGTTTTCTCGGCCATGAAAACCCATGAAAAGCGGCGGGTTACAAAATTCTGTAACGTTTTGGTCACCGCTGGAAGGCCCGGGCTTTCCTACCCTGAATATGCCGCGAGCGGGTCGATCTCACGCTTGGTCTTTCCAAGGCACAGTCTACAGGCAGCGCCCGGAACGCCAAGAAATAGTTTCAGATCCACAGCACCCGGGAATTGGCGGCCCTGACCTTTTGGACAACCGCGCAACCGGGTGGATTGATATGGAAAGCAGATTTCAGAACGGGATCCAGGCCGTTGGCCGGACAAGTTTACATGACGGTCGCGGTGACCCACGACGCTCATTTTTTCGTTCACGGCTGAGCGGACCGGGCGGCTTCTATAATCTCGGCAATGTGATTGCGCTGTTTTCGGGCTTTGCGTTGAAACTCTACGTCGATCAGGGGCAGGCGGGTGTTCTCGAGACGCTATACAGCTATCTGGTCGGCAATTCCGGGGCGACGTTCCTGACGCTGGCGATGATCCTCTTCCTGATCTCGGGCGAAGTCTATCATCATGCGGGCAAGCCGGACACGCGGGCGGCACTGCTGCATTGGGCCGATTTCATTTCGGGACTGGCGGCGATTTCGCTGACGGTCGCGCTGCTCTGGCTGGGTGAAACGACGGCGGCCTGGGTGGCGGGCGTGATGCTGGTGGCGGGCAAGCTTGGATGCGCCGCCCTGCCGGTTTTTGCCAAACGGGACACGACGCGGCTGGAACGCCTGCTCCGGATAACCGTGGCGGCGAGCCGCGCTCCTTCGCTCGTGGCGCTGGGGCTGACCGTCTTACCGGCGCTGCGGGGGGAGGTGGCCTTTGACCTCGTGCTGTTGCCGCTGGTCATGATCCTCTGCTTCCTGCTCTGGCTCTGGGCAGATCTGTTGCTGCTGTTCCGGCACCGTTCGGTGCGGCGCATCAAGGTTCGTACGCATAAATCTGTCTGACAGAGTGGCCACCGAGGTCTCGATACCCGCCGGAATGATAGCTGTCGCGAATTGCGTTGCCTGAGGGGAATTGGGAGGTGCAACTGCGCTTGATTTCGATACGAGGACAGCAGCAGGCTTCACACGGATCATGCAGTTGCTGTCACCTGTTTCGCCCATGACGTGCCGCTTGCCCTACGCTGTCTCGGCAATAAGTCATGGCTTTGCTGTGACCTGATCTTTCTGGCGGCTGGCAGCGTGCTTGTGTGCCTTAGTGAGAATTTCAATCTTGCCTCCACCATGATCCATATTTTCTGGATTTTAATGTCGGCCCTTGGGCTCAGTCTTTCGTATGTAAAGCTCTGTTCCATCGTGCGATGGGGCTATTCGCCGTAGTCGAAGGGGAGGGGATTTATCAGGTAAGAACGCGGTATTCGTGATAGGCTTGCCTGCGCGTTGCCCGACGTTTTTTGAGGTCGGAATCATTTTAGCAACGGTTTTGTTCTTCGCAATTTGGCCCGGGAGGGCGCTTTCAACAGCAAGGGAAATTGAAATGAAACACCGGTTTAAAGAATGTCTGGCCGCATCGGTTTTTGTCGCGGTCTTTGGTGGTATCGCTGCGGTGGCAGCGCCGCTTGTCCCGGGGGGTACGATCATGATGCCCGGGTCGACTGCCGCGTCAAATCCGGATCTGGTCGGCGTTGTAGTGCAGGATTCGATACTTGCGACCAACGTGCTTCAGGTGCCGCCGGGGTCGAATCCGTTCTTCAATTTCGCGGATTTCAGCGTCCAGAACCGCGTGGTGCGGTCAGACGCGGACAGCAATCTGATCTTTGCGCCACGTATCCTTTTCCGTCGCAACGTCACGACATTTCCCTTGCTTGTTAATCGTGTCGAGATGTGGGGCTTTAGCGACTTTGCGATAGACGCTTCCTATCGGGTCGATGGCGTCGGTGATCGTGGCCCGACCACGGGGTTCCGGTCCGCAGATGGCCAGACGCTGAGTTTTGATTTCGGCTTTCCGCTTTTCGTGAACAACCTGTTCGTTGGGCCGCAGGAGGAAAGCTACTTCTTTTCGCTGAAGTCCGACACAAGCACTTTTGCCAATACCGGACGTCTCAGCATCTTTGCCGAGGCTGTCGGCGATCCGGTGCAGGGCCGGGTCTATCGC
This sequence comes from Heliomarina baculiformis, assembly GCF_019966545.1. Lineage (GTDB taxonomy): Bacteria > Pseudomonadota > Alphaproteobacteria > Rhodobacterales > Rhodobacteraceae > Heliomarina > Heliomarina baculiformis. The sequence continues at coordinate 13,683 of NZ_JAIMIC010000021.1, forward strand.
TTTGATGTGGGAGGGCTGGCTGTCCCGACAACCACCGTTGTGCCGCTGCCTGCGAGTATGGTCATGCTGATCGGCGCAATTGCGGCCCTGTTTTCGCAGGCGCTGCGTTGGCGGATAAAGACGTAATCGTTGACTGCGGGCTACACGTGGCGTCTTCCGCCACACTACCGGCAGTAAGTCTTATCGAGTGTGCCGCCGAGGATCGGTAGGGTGACAACCTGAACCCGCGCGTTGCGTGTCGTGGGTTCAATACCTTTGGTCCCCGCTACCCGTGTCTTAAAGGACTTTGGCGGGCCAAAATATTCTTCAAATCCAGCGATCATCTCGCGGGTCGCATACGAGCGGTTGTGCCGATGAACGTCACCCTCCCGTGGCTCTTTTATCTTATGCCGGCTAATTCAGGCGCCCTTATTTTGTGCGTATTGAGGGCTTTTGCCTGAAATCGGACCAAAATCATCGCAGAACCGCGCGGTTGTTAACACGATAACCACACTAATTCGCGATCGAAACAGGCCCGCCAAAAACGGTCTTTTTGTCGTCGTTTAGCTGATCTAGAGACCGACGACCTGTTGGTGTTTGGAACTCGTGGGAAGTTTGGTTACGCAGATGCTTCGAACTTTGGGTCCGAAAAAATTGAATCGAGCAGGATTTAAGAACTGAATTCGAAGGCATCAAAGAAGCATGAGAGCGAATTTTTCAATCCATCCTCAGCACAGGCAAGAGGACAGCTGTGCCCCGGACTCCTCCGAAGAATTTCTGGCTTTGGCCTGGCTGAGTGACGACGGCACCATTCTGGAAACCAACGAGGTATTCCAGAAGATGCTGGGCAGGGATATCTCCAAGCTGTCCCGGGCCGAGCAGGCAAAGGCCATCGGCGATCCGGGCTTTTACGAGCTTGTGAACGGTATCAGCCGGGTCCCCACTGCGCAGCGTGACATCAAGCTGCGCATCGATGACGGAGAGGTGATGTGGTTGCAGGTGTCCCTTGTTTCCCAGGTCTCGCTGAAAGGCGATATCCTTATGATCGCGCAGGATATCACCGACACCCGCCGGAAAAACCGGTCGGCCCAATGGAAGCTGGAAGCGCTGAGCCAGACGCGGTTGGTCGCCGAAATGGATCTGAGCGGGCGTCTGGTCAATGCAAACGGTCATTTCAAAAAAGCTGTCGGTCTGCCCGAACACCAGTTGGAAGAGTTCCTGCTCAACAACATGACAACCGAGAATTTCTTTGAGGATATCACCTGCGAAGAGGCGTGGCGGAAGCTGTGCCTTGGCGCGACGATTTCCGGCGATTTTCGGTTTCACCGCGAAAACGGAGGGGACCTGTGGCTTCGCGGCAGTTTCGATCCGGTGGCCTGCGACGATGACCGCATCGGCACGATCCTGTTCATGGGGCAGGACATTACTCGGGCAACGCAGGAAAAGATCGATCAGGACGGGCAGATGCGGGCGCTATCCCGGGCTCAGGCGGTGGTGGAATTCGCGCTGGACGGAACGGTTCTGACCGCCAATTCAAATTTCCTCGAACTGTTCGACTATGAACTGGGACAGGTTCAGGGTCAGCATCATCGGATGTTCGTTCCGCCGGAGGACGCCGCGAAGGCCGCCTATGCGGAGTTCTGGAGCAGTCTTGGACAGGGTGAGTTCCAGACAGCCGAGTTCAGACGGATTGGCAGGAACGGCAAGGAAATTTGGATTCACGCCAGCTATAACCCGATTTTCGATCCGTTCGGGCGGCCGATAAAGGTCGTCAAATTCGCAAGCGATATCACCAACCGCAAGAAGGCCGAGACGCTGGGCATCCGTGCGCAGGTCGAATCCGCCAAGGAAGCGATGCGGGAAACCGAAGCGCAGTTTCGCGCGACAATCGATGTTGCCCCTGTGGGTATGGCCTTGCTCGATGAAGATTGCCGGATGCTGCATGTGAATGCCGCGCTGGCGCAGTTCTCGGGCTATTCGGTCGAAGAGCTTCTGTCGATGCGGCTTGCCGATCTTATCCCGCCCGCCCGTCGGGTCATTTCGGACGCCCAGCGGGAGCTGCTGAAAACCGGCCAGATGAAGCTTATCCAGATGGAACGGCGGGTTCTGCGCAAGGATGGGACCGAGGGCTATGCCTTGCTGCATATCTCGGAACAGCGGTCTGCGAATTCCGAACGCATCAAGTTCATCGTCCAGATACAGGACATCACCGAGCGCCGGATGATGGACCAGATCAAATCCGATTTCGTCGCGACTGTAAGCCATGAATTGCGCACGCCGCTGACGTCGATTCAGGGGGCGTTGAAACTTTTGCCACTGCCGATTTCCAAAGGGGATCAGGCGGGGTCGCAAAAGCTTCTGGATATTGCCTCCAAGAATAGTGACCGGTTGATGCGCCTTGTCTCGGACCTGCTTGAGGCGGAGAAGTTTTCGTCCGCCGACATGCCGCTCAGTCTGTGTGCGGAAAAGGTCCTGCCCCAGCTGGAACATGCGATCCAGATGAACACGCCCTACGGAGAGCAGCTGGATGTCAGTTTTCTTCTCGATGAAGTCGATGCTGACCTGATGATCCGGATCGATCCGGTCCGATTCCAGCAGGTCATGTCGAACCTGCTGTCGAATGCGGCGAAATTCTCTCCGAAAGGCGCGGTCGTGCGGCTGGGATGCGAGGAACGCGAGGGGATGGTCTGTGTCACCGTCAGCGATCAGGGTTGCGGTGTTCCGGAAAGCTTCCGTGAAAAGATCTTTCAGCCGTTCACACAAGTGGACAATTCGGCAACGCGCCACGTTGGCGGGACGGGCCTTGGTCTCAACATCAGCCGACTGCTGGTCGAACGGATGAACGGCTCGATCGGGTTCGAAAACCTTGCCCCGCGCGGCTGCCAGTTTTGGGTTATGCTGCCCAAGGCTTTGAGCTGACGCGCCTTCTTGTGCTCGTTTGCCAAGTGGGCGACGAGACCGGAGGGTTTTTGGTGTTCTTGGGCGGGCAATGACCGGGTGTGATCGCCCGAGTCGCGCGCAGAGGTGAGGCTTCGTTTCGAGTAGCGCTTGCGCCCTCATCGGCTGTGTGAGAGCGCAAGTCGGTTTGTTAAGGTCTCCTGCTGCGCGCCGGGCAGGGCGGTGCCAGCTAGGCGTGCTTGCGGTTCGAGCGGTTGAATGGTCTGAACCGTCTTGCCTGAGTCGCGGCCAGTCCGAGGAAACCTGTCAGAAGGAATCCGAGCGAAGAGGGGAGCGGCATGACTGCGGGAGAGAGGTTGTTTTGGACGACTGTCATTTCGATGACGTTATCGCGCCAGTCGGCGGTAAGGTATTTGCTTCCGCCAATATATTCGTAACCGCCTCCCCAGTCATCGGCCCACTGCATAGTCACTTCTCCACCGGGTTGAGTGCTGCCAGAAAACGAAACTAGATCGACAGTGTCAAATATTAGCGAGAAGGAATCGAGACCAGCCTGCGCTCGGTTCAGATAGTAGCTTGAATCGAAGCTGCAGTCGTAGTCATCCACCTTGCAGCTCGGCGCATTTCCGAAATCCAAAGCCGCAGTGTCGATGGTTGCCTTGAAATCAATGACATCGCCAACATTCCGAGTTGGAAATGGGCTCATCAGATCAAGGGCTTGCCCGAATTCGGGGATGATCTCGCCTTTGTCGTAGCCGGGATACGATTCAATGTGGTGCCCATCATCGTCGTAATAAATCAATTCCAAGCCCGACCAATAAATCCGGTCGATCCGCAGCGATATGTCGATGTTTACGATGCTGGCAGAGGCGCCGCTTGCGAAAAGGGACAGTGCCGCGATCAAGAATAACTTACCCATAGTGTTCCTCAAAACTGGTGCTGACCGGCAGTCAGCATGAAAAGAATGAACAATGTTAAGCATAAATTAACCATTGTGTGAATGCACAACGGCAGGTTGCTTCCGATTCGTTCGTAACTCTTTGACCGGGCATGGTTTTGGCCTGTATTTTACGCGAAGCGACCGCGACCAACGATGGGTGCGCCGCTTGCCAAAGGCTGCTGAGGGATGATTTGTCTGAAGCTCTCCTTCGGGCATGGTTTTCACTGCGGGTAAGTGAACCGACCGGCCGGATGCGCTCGCCTAACCGGAGAGGGACAAGTTCCGATGGCGTGGTTACCCATTGCCGCCGTTTCCCACCAGATCGAGGTGACGCGGGGGCGAGCCGGCGCAGGCGTGTATTGCGGCCTTGAATTTGCCCGCATCGCCCGTTATGTGCCCCGGATACCAGATGTGAGAAAGAGCCCAGACATGGCCACCAATCCGATCCAGTTCGTCAATCAGGTCCGCGCCGAAGTAGCCAAGGTTGTCTGGCCGACCCGTCGCGAAGTTGTTCTGACGACGGTAATGGTGTTCATCATGGCGGCCCTTACGGCTGTCTTCTTTGCATTGGTCGACCTGGCGATCCGCTACGGTCTTCAGGGTATTCTTACCTTTTTCGGCTGACCCTTACCGGGGACGCGGCGGCCACCGTGCCGACGCTACGTGAATCGACCTCTGCCCTCTTGATCAATCGGGCTTAGGCGGTTAGGTCAGCGGCTACCCATGACATTGGCGTGCGGCGATTCGCGCTGCGCGCCGCTTTTTGTTCAGGGACGGGCGGGGCAACCCGTTGAAATCTTTACCGGAATGCGGCAGTTCCCGCTTGGGGCGCCGGACAGGACAAGGACAGCAAGCGCAATGGCGAAACGGTGGTATTCGGTCAGCGTTCTTTCGAATTTCGAAAAGAAGATCGCAGAACAGATCCGCACGTCGGCTGCCGAGCACGGGCTCGAGGAGGAGATCGACGAGGTACTGGTGCCCACCGAAGAGGTGATCGAAGTGCGCCGTGGCAAGAAGGTGTCGACCGAGCGCCGCTTTATGCCGGGTTACGTGCTGGTCCACATGGAGATGTCCGACCAGGGCTATCACCTGATCAACTCGATCAACCGCGTCACCGGGTTCCTTGGTCCGCAGGGCCGTCCGATGCCGATGCGCGACGCCGAGGTGAACGCGATTCTGAACCGGGTTCAGGAAGGCGAAGAGACCCCGCGCACGCTCATCCATTTCGAGGTGGGCGAAAAGGTCAAGGTCAACGACGGTCCCTTCGAGGACTTCGACGGCATGGTCGAAGAGGTGGACGAGGACAACGAACGTCTCAAGGTCACCGTGTCGATCTTTGGCCGGGAAACCCCGGTCGAACTGGAATTCACTCAGGTCTCCAAGCAGGGCTGAGAGAGTGGCGGGTTTGCCCGCCAAGCGGTTCCCGAAGGGGGCCGTTCATTCGTGGGAGGCGACAGGTCGCGACCTGAGACCGCACCACGCTAACCAACCGGGCGGTGACGCGTCATCGTCCATAGGGCGGGTAAAAGCCTGCCGATGACATGAAGGAGAGGCCTCATGGCCAAGAAACTCGTAGGCAGCATGAAGCTGCAGGTGCCCGCCGGGCAAGCAAACCCCTCCCCGCCGGTTGGTCCGGCGCTGGGTCAGCGCGGCATCAACATCATGGAATTCTGCAAGGCGTTCAACGCCAAGACCGCAGACATGGAGCCCGGTGCGCCGTGCCCGACCGTGATCACCTATTATCAGGACAAGTCCTTTACCATGGACATCAAGACGCCGCCCGCGTCTTACTACCTGAAAAAAGCCGCCAAGGTGAAATCCGGCGCCAAGACGCCGTCGCGTGAAACCGTTGGTACGGTGACCGCTGCGCAGGTGCGTGAAATCGCCGAAGCGAAGATGAAGGATCTCAACGCGACCTCGATCGAAGGCGCGATGCAGATCATCCTGGGCTCTGCCCGCTCTATGGGCATCGAGGTGAAGTAATGGCTAAGCTTGGAAAACGGACCCGCGCCGCTCGCGAGGCTTTCGCCGGTAAAGAAGACCTGACCGTCGAAGAAGCCGTTGCCCTCATCAAGAGCAACGCCAAGACCAAGTTCGACGAAACCGTCGAAATCGCGCTGAACCTCGGCGTTGACCCGCGTCACGCAGACCAGATGGTCCGTGGCAAGGTGTCGCTGCCCGCAGGTACAGGTAAAGACGTGCGCGTTGCCGTCTTCGCCCGTGGCGACAAGGCAGAAGAAGCCAAGGCCGCCGGTGCAGACATCGTTGGCGCCGAAGACCTTATGGAAACCGTTCAGGGCGGCAAGATCGATTTCGATCGCTGCATCGCGACCCCCGACATGATGCCCGTCGTGGGCCGTCTGGGTAAGGTGCTTGGCCCCCGTAACCTGATGCCGAACCCCAAGATCGGCACCGTGACGATGGATGTCGCCGAAGCTGTCAAGGCAGCCAAGGGCGGTGAAGTCCAGTTCAAGGTGGAAAAAGCCGGTGTCGTGCACGCAGGTGTTGGCAAGGTTTCCTTCGACGAAGCCAAGCTGGTCGAAAACATCCGCGCCTTTGTTGACGCGGTTGCCAAAGCCAAACCGGCAGGGTCGAAAGGCACCTACATGAAAAAGGTCTCGGTCAGCTCGACCATGGGCCCGGGCGTGACCATCGACGTGACGAACGCAACCGGCAACTAAGCCCGGTTCGACAGTTCAAGCGAAAGGCGGGCTTAGGTCCGCCTTTTTGCATTTCCGGCTGGAACTGGCCGTATATGCGGCGGGTTAAGAATGAAGGCGATTTTTTTCGAATTTGCTCTTCACATTCTCCGCAAAGACGATTATCGACATCCTTTGTCCGGGGTGCCACGCAAATTGGCGCCCCGGATGATTCGTCCGAGACGGTGGGTGCCGGGTATCATCCTAGCATAATTCCTGCCTGAGACGGGAAATGACAAATTTCTTCGGATCGCCATGCGGTGTTTTCGAGGCAAAGCGCAGGACCCGTAAGGACCCGATTGTCGGGGCTTTCGTCCCGGCAGAACTGAGCCGGAGGGTCAAACCTCCCTTACTGGAGTGAAACTGTGGATAGAGCCCAGAAAGAGAAAGTGGTCGAGGAACTCGGCCAGATCTTTGAAAGCTCTGGCGTCGTTGTGGTAGCACACTACACCGGCCTTACAGTTGCTCAGATGCAGGATCTCCGTGCGCGTGCGCGCGATGCGGGTGGTTCTGTGCGCGTTGCCAAGAACAGGCTCGCCAAGATTGCCCTGGACGGAAAGCCCTGCGAAAGCATCGGCGAATATCTGACGGGCATGACTGTTCTGACCTATTCCGAGGATCCTGTGGCTGCGGCCAAGGTTGCCGAGGACTTTGCCAAGGAACACGACAAGTTCCAGATCCTTGGCGGGGCTATGGGTGAGAATGCTCTGGACCGTGCTGGTGTTGCAGCCGTGTCGAAAATGCCGTCGCGCGAGGAGCTTATTGCTTCGATCGTCGGCTGCATCGGCGCACCTGCAAGCAACATCGCCGGGGCCATTGGCGCACCTGCTTCGAACATCGCATCCATCTTGTCCACGATCGAGGACAAGGCGGCTGCCTGAGCACTGTAAGACCGGCACGTGGTTGAAACACACGTCGTTGGAACACATATCGTAAAACGGAAAGAGCTTATACAATGGCTGATCTGAAAAAACTGGCAGAAGAGATCGTTGGTCTGACCCTGCTGGAAGCACAAGAACTGAAAACCATCCTCAAGGACGAATACGGCATCGAGCCCGCAGCTGGCGGCGCTGTCATGATGGCTGGTCCCGCAGACGCCGGTGGCGCTGCCGAGGAAGAAAAAACCGAATTCGACGTCGTTCTGAAGAACGCCGGCGCTTCGAAAATCAACGTGATCAAAGAAGTTCGCGGCATCACCGGTCTTGGTCTGAAAGAAGCCAAGGAACTGGTCGAAGCTGGCGGCAAGATCAAAGAAGGCGTCGACAAAGCCGAAGCCGAAGAGATCAAGGGCAAGCTGGAAGCAGCTGGCGCCGAAGTCGAACTGGCCTAATTGGCCGTCTCGCCCTTTCACGGGTGACTGGAACATGGCTGGATCCGGAGATTTCCGGGTCCAGCCGAACACGTCTTAGTAAGGGCCTCGCGCAGAGAGGCGTTTTCTAAGGCGCGGTTCACAGGATCGGGAGGCTTCCTTTGGGACGGAGGCCATGAATTGATCCGAACCCCCTGTCTCGTATGGGTAAGGTGCCGGGGCCCGACGGTGCCCTTGCCCGGTGAGAAAATCGAAAGGTGACACCTGACATGGCTCAATCCTACCTTGGCCAGAAACGTCTTCGTAAATACTATGGCAAAATCCGCGAAGTGCTGGATATGCCCAACCTCATCGAGGTTCAGAAATCTTCCTACGACCTTTTCCTGAGATCCGGCGATGCGCCCCAGCCCACAGATGGCGAAGGTATCATGGGCGTGTTCCAGTCGGTCTTTCCGATCAAGGATTTCAACGAAACCAGCGTGCTTGAATTCGTCAAGTACGAGCTGGAAAAGCCGAAATATGACGTCGAGGAATGTCAGCAGCGTGACATGACCTACAGCGCACCGCTCAAGGTGACGCTGCGTCTTATCGTGTTCGATGTCGATGAGGACACCGGCGCGAAATCCGTCAAGGACATCAAGGAACAGGACGTGTTCATGGGCGATATGCCCCTGATGACGCCCAACGGTACCTTTGTCGTCAACGGCACCGAGCGTGTGATCGTATCCCAGATGCACCGTTCGCCCGGCGTGTTCTTTGACCACGACAAGGGCAAGACCCATTCCTCGGGCAAGCTGCTCTTTGCCTGCCGCATCATTCCCTACCGCGGATCGTGGCTCGATTTCGAATTCGATGCGAAGGATATCGTGTTCGCCCGGATCGACCGTCGCCGCAAGCTGCCTGTCACCACGCTGCTTTATGCGCTGGGTCTCGATCAGGAAGGCATCATGGATGCCTATTACAACACCGTCAATTACAGCTACCAGAAGGGCAAGGGCTGGGTCGCCCCCTTCTTCCCCGAGCGTGTGCGCGGTACCCGTCCGACCTTTGATCTGGTCGATGCGGCAACCGGCAACATCATCGGCGAAGCTGGCAAGAAAATCACTCCTCGTGCGGTCAAGAAGCTGATCGACGAAGGTGAAGTAAAGGAACTGCTGCTGCCCTTCGATCACATCGTCGGCAAGTTCGTGGCCCGCGACATCATCAACGAGGAAACCGGCGCGATCTATGTCGAAGCCGGTGACGAGCTGACGCTGGAATACGACAAGTCCGGCGACCTGATCGGCGGCACCGCGAAAGAACTGATCGACGCGGGCATCACCGATATTCCGGTGCTCGACATCGACAACATCAACGTCGGTCCGTACATGCGCAACACCATGGCGATGGACAAGAACATGAACCGCGAAACCGCGCTCATGGACATCTATCGCGTGATGCGCCCGGGCGAGCCGCCCACCGTCGACGCTGCTTCGGCCCTGTTCGACACGCTGTTCTTCGACAGCGAGCGTTATGACCTGTCGGCTGTTGGCCGCGTGAAGATGAACATGCGTCTGGCACTCGATGCCGAAGACACCCAGCGTACCCTGCGCCGTGAAGACATCGTCGCCTGCATCAAGGCGCTGGTGGAACTGCGCGATGGCAAGGGCGATATCGACGATATCGACCACCTTGGTAACCGTCGTGTGCGTTCGGTCGGCGAACTGATGGAGAACCAGTACCGCGTCGGTCTGCTCCGGATGGAGCGCGCGATCAAGGAACGTATGTCCAGCGTCGAAATCGACACGGTCATGCCGCAGGATCTGATCAACGCGAAGCCCGCCGCTGCTGCCGTGCGTGAATTCTTTGGCTCTTCGCAGCTGTCGCAGTTCATGGACCAGACCAACCCGCTTTCCGAGGTGACGCACAAGCGTCGTCTTTCGGCGCTTGGGCCGGGCGGTCTGACCCGTGAGCGCGCAGGCTTTGAGGTGCGCGACGTTCACCCGACCCACTATGGCCGGATGTGCCCGATTGAAACGCCGGAAGGTCCGAACATTGGTCTGATCAACTCGCTGGCAACCTTTGCCCGCGTGAACAAGTACGGCTTTATCGAAACGCCCTATCGCGTGGTCAAGGACGGCCAGGTGACGGACGAAGTGCACTACATGTCCGCGACCGAGGAGATGCGTCACACCGTGGCGCAGGCGAACGCCAACCTCGACGAGAACATGAAGTTCGTGAACGATCTGGTCTCGACCCGTAAATCCGGTGACTACACCCTGTCTCCGAACGAAACGGTCGACCTGATCGACGTGTCGCCGAAGCAGCTTGTTTCGGTTGCGGCTTCGCTGATTCCGTTCCTCGAAAACGACGACGCCAACCGCGCTCTGATGGGCTCGAACATGCAGCGTCAGGCGGTTCCGCTTCTGCGGGCCGAGGCGCCGCTGGTCGGCACCGGCATCGAAGAGGTTGTGGCGCGTGACTCTGGTGCGGCGATCATGGCCAAACGGGCCGGTATCATCGACCAGGTGGATGCGCAGCGTATCGTGATCCGGGCGACCGAAGATCTGGAACTGGGCGATGCGGGCGTCGACATCTACCGTATGCGCAAGTTCCAGCGGTCGAACCAGAACACCTGCATCAACCAGCGTCCGCTGATCAAGGTTGGCGACACGGTGCAAAAGGGCGAAGTCATTGCCGATGGTCCGTCCACCGATATGGGTGAACTGGCGCTTGGCAAGAACGTGGTCGTCGCCTTCATGCCGTGGAACGGCTACAACTACGAAGACTCGATCCTGATTTCCGAGCGCATCGCGCGTGACGACGTGTTCACCTCGATCCATATCGAGGAATTCGAAGTCGCCGCCCGTGACACCAAGCTTGGGCCGGAAGAAATCACCCGCGACATCCCGAACGTCGGCGAGGAAGCCCTGCGCAACCTCGACGAAGCGGGCATCGTCTATATCGGTGCCGATGTGGAGCCGGGCGATATCCTCGTCGGTAAGATCACGCCCAAGGGCGAAAGCCCGATGACGCCGGAAGAAAAACTCCTCCGCGCCATCTTTGGCGAAAAGGCAAGCGACGTGCGCGACACCTCCCTGCGGGTCAAGCCGGGCGATTTCGGTACCGTGGTCGAAGTGCGTGTCTTCAACCGTCACGGCGTCGAAAAGGACGAACGTGCGCTGCAGATCGAGCGCGAGGAAGTCGAACGCCTCGCTCGTGACCGCGACGACGAACTCGCGATCCTCGACCGCAACATCTATGCGCGTCTCAAGGACCTGATCCTTGGCAAGACCGCGGTGAAGGGGCCGAAGGGCGTCAAATCCGGTGTCGTGATCGACGAAGAACTTCTCGAAACCCTGAGCCGCGGCCAGTGGTGGCAGCTTGCCTTGGGCGAAGAGAAGGACGCACAGATCGTCGAAGCCCTGAACGAGCAGTACGAGGTGCAAAAGCGCGCTCTCGACGCCCGTTTCGAGGACAAGGTCGAAAAAGTCCGTCGTGGCGACGACCTGCCGCCGGGCGTGATGAAGATGGTCAAGGTGTTCGTCGCGGTGAAGCGCAAGCTGCAGCCGGGCGACAAGATGGCCGGTCGTCACGGCAACAAGGGTGTGATTTCGAAAGTGGTGCCGATGGAGGACATGCCGTTCCTCGAAGACGGTACCCCGGTCGACTTCTGCCTCAACCCGCTGGGTGTGCCTTCGCGTATGAACGTCGGTCAGATCCTTGAAACCCACATGGGCTGGGCGTCGCGCGGTCTGGGTATCAACATCGACGAAGCTCTGGGTGAATACCGCCGGTCCGGCGACCTGACCCCGGTGCGTGATGCGATGCGCCATGCCTATGGCGACGACACCTTTGCTGAAGGTATCGAAGGGATGGACGAAACCCATCTCATCGAAGCGGCGGGCAACGTGACCCGTGGTGTGCCGATCGCAACGCCGGTCTTCGACGGTGCCAAGGAACTTGACGTGAACGACGCGCTGTCGCGTGCCGGTTTCGATACGTCGGGCCAGTCGGTGCTGTTCGATGGCCGTACCGGTCAGCAATTCGCGCGGAAGGTGACGGTGGGGGTCAAGTACCTGCTGAAACTGCACCACCTTGTCGACGACAAGATCCACGCACGTTCGACCGGGCCGTACTCGCTCGTCACGCAGCAGCCGCTGGGTGGTAAGGCGCAGTTCGGTGGCCAGCGTTTCGGGGAAATGGAGGTCTGGGCTCTCGAAGCTTACGGTGCCGCCTATACCCTGCAGGAAATGCTGACCGTGAAATCGGACGACGTTGCCGGCCGGACCAAGGTCTACGAGTCGATCGTCAAGGGCGAGGACAACTTCGAAGCGGGCGTTCCCGAGAGCTTTAACGTGCTCGTGAAAGAAGTCCGCGGCCTCGGCCTGAACATGGAACTCCTGGATGCGGAGGAAGAGTAGGGGCGTACGCGCCCCCACTCATCCCATCCCAATTTGTAAGGACGCAAAATGAACCAGGAACTGACAAACAACCCGTTCAACCCGCTGACACCGCCCAAGGTCTTTGACGAGATCAAGGTGTCGCTGGCTTCGCCGGAACGGATCCTCTCGTGGTCCTATGGTGAGATCAAGAAACCGGAAACCATCAACTACCGGACGTTCAAGCCCGAGCGTGACGGTCTTTTCTGTGCGCGTATCTTTGGCCCGATCAAAGACTACGAATGTCTCTGCGGCAAATATAAGCGCATGAAATATCGCGGCGTCGTCTGCGAAAAATGCGGTGTAGAAGTCACGCTGCAAAAAGTCCGCCGCGAGCGGATGGGCCATATCGAACTGGCCTCCCCCGTTGCGCATATCTGGTTCCTCAAGTCGCTGCCCAGCCGCATCGGCCTGATGCTGGACATGACCCTGCGCGATCTGGAACGGGTTCTCTACTTTGAGAACTACGTTGTGATCGAACCGGGCCTGACCGATCTTCAGTACGGTCAGATGATGACCGAGGAAGAGTATATGGACGCGCAGGATGCCTATGGCATGGACGCGTTCACGGCCAATATCGGTGCCGAAGCCATCCGCGAGATGCTGGCGCAGATCGACCTCGAAGCCGAGGCCGACCAACTGCGTGCGGACCTCAAGGAAGCAACTGGCGAGTTGAAGCCCAAGAAGATCATCAAGCGCCTGAAAGTCGTGGAATCCTTCCTGGAATCCGGCAACCGTCCGGAATGGATGGTCCTGACGGTGATCCCGGTCATTCCGCCGGAACTGCGTCCGCTGGTGCCGCTGGATGGCGGTCGTTTCGCGACCTCCGACCTGAACGACCTGTATCGCCGCGTGATCAACCGGAACAACCGTCTGAAGCGCCTGATCGAGCTTCGTGCGCCCGATATCATCGTGCGTAACGAAAAGCGGATGCTTCAGGAATCCGTCGACGCCCTGTTCGACAACGGCCGTCGTGGCCGCGTGATCACCGGCGCCAACAAGCGTCCGCTGAAATCGCTGTCGGACATGCTGAAAGGCAAGCAGGGTCGCTTCCGTCAGAACCTTCTGGGTAAGCGGGTCGACTTCTCGGGCCGTTCGGTCATCGTGACGGGTCCTGAACTCAAGCTGCACCAGTGCGGTCTGCCCAAGAAGATGGCGCTCGAACTGTTCAAGCCGTTCATCTATTCGCGGCTGGAGGCCAAGGGCTTGTCCAGCACCGTGAAACAGGCCAAGAAGCTTGTCGAAAAAGAACGTCCCGAAGTCTGGGATATCCTCGACGAGGTCATCCGTGAACACCCCGTGATGCTGAACCGTGCGCCGACGCTGCACCGTCTTGGTATCCAGGCGTTCGAACCGGTTCTGATCGAAGGCAAGGCGATCCAGCTTCACCCGCTGGTCTGTTCGGCCTTCAACGCCGACTTTGACGGTGACCAGATGGCCGTTCACGTCCCGCTCTCGCTGGAAGCCCAGCTGGAAGCGCGCGTGCTGATGATGTCGACGAACAACGTTCTGTCGCCGGCAAACGGTGCGCCGATCATCGTTCCGTCGCAGGATATGATCCTTGGCCTTTACTATGTTACGCTGGAACGCGAAGGCATGAAGGGCGAAGGCATGGTCTTTGGCTCGATCGAGGAAGTCCAGCACGCGCTGGATGCGGGTGTCGTACACCTGCACTCCAAGATCCAGGCGCGGATTACGCAGATCGACGACGAAGGCAATGAGATCCAGAAGCGCTACGAGACCACGCCGGGCCGTGTCCGTCTGGGCGCGCTGCTGCCGCTTAACGCCAAGGCACCGTTCGAACTGGTCAACCGTCTGCTTCGCAAGAAGGAAGTCCAGCAGGTCATCGACACCGTCTACCGTTACTGCGGTCAGAAAGAGTCGGTCATCTTCTGTGACCAGATCATGTCGATGGGTTTCAAGGAAGCCTTCTCGGCAGGGATCTCGTTCGGCAAAGACGACATGCTGATCCCCGACTCCAAGTGGCCGATCGTCGAAGAAACGCGCGAGCAGGTGAAGGATTTCGAACAGCAGTACATGGACGGCCTGATCACCCAGGGCGAAAAGTACAACAAGGTTGTCGATGCCTGGTCGAAGTGTAACGACCGCGTCACCGAAGCCATGATGGGGTCGATCTCGGCCGATGTCCGCGACGAAAACGGCGCGGTCATGGAGCCGAACTCGGTCTACATGATGGCCCACTCCGGTGCGCGTGGCTCGGTTACGCAGATGAAGCAGCTGGGCGGGATGCGCGGCCTGATGGCGAAGCCGAACGGCGACATCATCGAAACGCCGATCATCTCGAACTTCAAGGAAGGTCTGACCGTTCTTGAATACTTCAACTCGACCCACGGTGCCCGTAAGGGTCTGTCGGATACCGCTCTTAAGACGGCGAACTCGGGTTACCTGACCCGTCGTCTGGTGGACGTGGCTCAGGACTGCATCGTGCGTATGCTCGACTGCGGTACCGAGAACTCGATCACTGCCGAAGCGGCGGTCAACGACGGTGAAGTCGTGGCCACGCTGGGCGAGCGTGTTCTGGGCCGTGTCGCGGCAGAGGACATCCTCAAGCCTGGTACAGAAGAGGTGCTGGTCTCCGAGGGTCAGTTGATCGACGAGCGCATGGCCGACGCCATCGAGGAGTGCAACGTGCAGTCCGCGCGGATCCGGTCGCCGCTGACCTGTGAAGCCGAAGAGGGCGTCTGCGCCACCTGCTACGGTCGTGACCTTGCACGCGGTACGATGGTGAACACCGGCGAAGCCGTGGGTATCATCGCGGCCCAGTCGATCGGTGAACCCGGTACACAGCTGACGATGCGGACGTTCCACATCGGTGGCGTTGCACAGGGTGGCCAGCAGTCCTTCCTCGAAGCCAGCCAGCCTGGCAAGGTCGTTTATGAGAACGCGCAGATCCTCGAGAACGCCAATGGCGAGATCCTGGTGATGGGCCGGAACATGAAGCTGATCATTCAGGACGAGAACGGCGAAGAGCGCGCGAGCCACAAGATCGGTTACGGCACCAAGCTGTTCGTCAAGGACGGCGAGATGGTCAAACGCGGCGACAAGCTGATCGAATGGGATCCCTACACCCTGCCGATCATCGCCGAGAAGGCCGGTACGGCGAAATTCGTCGACCTCTTGAGCGGCATCGCCGTGCGCGACGAGACGGACGAAGCTACCGGCATGACCCAGAAGATCGTGATCGACTGGCGTGCCGCGCCGAAGGGTAACGAGCTCAAGCCCGAGATCATTCTTGTTGGCGAAGATGGCGAGCCGGTCCGCAACGATGCGGGCAACCCGGTGACCTATCCGATGTCGGTGGACGCGATCCTTTCCATCGAGGAGGGCGCGGAGATCAAGGCCGGTGACGTGGTTGCGCGTATTCCGCGTGAAGGTGCAAAGACGAAGGACATTACCGGTGGTCTGCCGCGTGTGGCCGAACTGTTCGAAGCGCGCCGTCCCAAGGATCACGCGATCATTGCGGAGATCGACGGCTATGTGCGTTACGGTCGCGACTACAAGAACAAGCGCCGTATCAGCATCGAGCCTGCGGATGAATCGATGGAGCCCGTCGAATACATGGTGCCCAAGGGCAAGCACATTCCGGTTCAGGAAGGTGACTATGTCCAGAAGGGCGACTACATCATGGACGGCAACCCGGCCCCTCATGACATCCTTGCGATCATGGGTGTCGAGGCGCTGGCGGATTACATGATCAACGAGGTGCAGGAGGTCTATCGTCTTCAGGGCGTGAAGATCAACGACAAGCACATCGAGGTCATCGTGCGCCAGATGCTGCAGAAGTGGGAGATCCAGGAGAGCGGCGATACCACGCTGCTCAAGGGCGAACACGTCGACAAGCAGGAGTTCGATCAGGCCAACGAAAAGGCGATCTCCAAGGGCGGCCGTCCGGCACAGGGCGAACCGATTCTTCTCGGGATCACCAAGGCGTCGCTGCAGACCCGGTCGTTCATCTCGGCCGCGTCCTTCCAGGAGACCACCCGCGTGCTGACCGAGGCTTCGGTTCAGGGCAAGCGCGACAAACTGGTCGGCCTGAAAGAGAACGTGATCGTCGGCCGCCTGATCCCGGCCGGTACCGGTGGCGCGACCCAGAAGGTCCGCCGCATCGCGACCGAACGGGACAACGTGGTGATCGACGCACGCCGGGACGAGGCTGAAGCGGCCGCTGCGCTCGCGGCACCGCTGGAAGGCGATATCATCGGTGCGGATGATTACGACACGCTGGTGGATACGCCCGAAAGCCGGGATTGATCCCTGACGGGCTCGGATCTGGCCCCGCGTAGAAACTGATGACCCCCGTTCCGGAAGGTGCGGGGGTTTTCTTTTGCAGTAAATCCCTTGGCCGGTTCGAGCTGACAATGGGCGACCCATGTCGGTTCGTGGCCTGGTCAGGGGGCTCTGCCCCCGTCCTGCGGACTCCCCCGGGATATTTTTGACCCAAAGAAGCAGGGCGATCACGCGCCGGGGTCTTGGGGCGTGACGGCGAGGGGGGAATGTGGCAAAGGGAGGAGGAGCGAACAGATCGGGACAGCGGCGTGGCGCCAGAATTTCGGACGATCGGGCTGGTACGGTTTTCGGTACTGACCCCGACCTATTACTCGGAACGGTTCAAGACGCTTCAGGAAACCGCGGCGCATCTGTTCAGCCCGGCGCGCATGGAGCTGCGGTTTCGCCTGTTCGAACGCCTCTGCCTGCCGTCTATGACCGGGCAGGGTGACGGGGATTTCCGCCTGATCGTGCTGGCGGCAGAGGCAATGCCGAAAGTCTATCTCGAACGGTTACACGCCCTGCTGGAACCGCATGAGAATATCTCGCTGCGGCTGGTCGGGCCGGGGAAGCATTACGCGATGCTGCGCGAGGCCTATCAATCGGTCCCGGTCGAGGGGTGCAGCCATCGGATCATGTTCCGGCTGGATGACGATGACGCGGTGGATCGGGATTTCATCGCCCGCAGCAAGCGGCTGGCGCGGGGGCTGTTTCATCTGCACGAGGCGCCGCCGCCGACGATCATCGCCTATAATCGTGGCTTCTACCTGCGGCGCAGCGAGACCGGGTCGGAAGTCTTCGATGCGGTAGAGCGGGCGCCGCTCTCGGCGGGGGTGACGCTGGTTGCGCCGCTTGCACATGAGACCAACCCCTATCGCTATGTACATCGCAAGTTCGCGCAGCACTATAATACCTATTCCGATATCTCGGTGCCCGGCTTCATCCGGACGATCCATGGCGATAACAAGTCGGACCCGGCGGTAATGGGCTTGTCGCACAAGATGGGATCGCCGCAGGTCGAGGCGGAGCTGCAGGCGCATTTCGGTCTTGGGATCGAGGATCTGAAGGCGCTGTGATCTAATCCGCGCCAAAGACGCGGCGAACATGGTCGGCATCGATATCGTAGCGGCTGCGAAAGAGGGATTCCCCAGCGTAATCCAGCAAGGCGAGGTCGAAGTTGCGCGTGTTGGGACCCTGGCGTGAATCGTTATGGTCGTTGTGGCCGCGGAGCATCATCGCCTTATCGGGAAAGCTGAGCGCGGGCATTTTTCGCGCAATGCGGTGATGGGCGAAATTCATCACGCTGAGATCGACGCCGGGGCGGAACATCACGGCCAAGCCCGGAGTCCAGAAGGGTTGGTGGATCTCAGCGGCTTCGATGCCATCGGGGCTGGGGCGCGCGATATGGCCGGCGCTGAAGTCGATGGCGATGTGACGGTGATCGTTCAGCATGCCCGCCACCTGCCCGGCGGCGCGGCGCAGGCGTTCGACGAAATCAACCGCCACCGCGTCGTCGTCATCAAGGCGGAATTGCAGGCAGGGACCGCGTCCCGGCTCTCGACAGTCGTTGATCGCTTCTTTCATCACCGGGCGATGCGGGCCGGGCGGGCAGGCTTCGATCCTGACCTGCGGAATGTCGGCGCAGAGTCCGGCAAGCCGGGTGCGATGTTCGGCGGGCAGGCTGTCGCCGATCACGATGAGAAAGGTGAAATCAGGATCGCTCTGCGCCCGGATCGAGGGCAGGGTGAAACATTCGAGGAAACGGAATCGCTCTTCGAGCCGTTCCGGCGCGTAGAGATAGGCGATCCGTTCCTCGAGGCTCGCATGGGCGACCTGAAACCCGCCCTCGCCGGGATAGGAGAACCGGCACAATCCGATAACCTGCATGTTTCGCTTCCGATTTTTTGCTGTCCGGGGCCGGTGATGCCGGATATACTGTGGCAAGCGGATAACAGCGATGCAAGTCGGCACGGTCGGACAGGGGGCTGTTGACACTGGCGGCGACTCCTCTTATACGCCCGCTATCTCGGCTTCGGGGGTCGCCCCAAAGTGCCGATTTCTAAACTGAAGTGGTCATGATCCGGTCCGTAGGGGCCCGATCCTCTGGAAACCCACCGCGTCGTGCCCATTTGCAGGGGACGAAGGCGGTTTTTGCGCTGTGCAGACGTGTATGGCGCCGGACTGATTTGAACCGCACGCACATGCGTGCACACACATGTGTTGATGAGACGGGGAAAGAACCGGAATGCCAACGATCCAGCAGCTGATCCGCAAGCCGCGGCAGCCTAAAGTAAAACGTTCGAAGTCGATGCACCTGCAGGAATGCCCGCAAAAGCGCGGCGTCTGCACACGCGTCTATACAACCACACCGAAAAAGCCGAACTCGGCCATGCGGAAAGTCGCCAAGGTGCGCCTGAC
Source organism: Heliomarina baculiformis (assembly GCF_019966545.1). Classification (GTDB taxonomy): domain Bacteria; phylum Pseudomonadota; class Alphaproteobacteria; order Rhodobacterales; family Rhodobacteraceae; genus Heliomarina; species Heliomarina baculiformis. Next base: position 32,634 of record NZ_JAIMIC010000021.1, read on the forward strand.
CAACGGGTTCGAAGTGATTTCGTACATCCCGGGTGAGTCCCACAACCTTCAGGAACACTCGGTTGTCCTGATTCGTGGCGGCCGTGTAAAAGACCTTCCAGGTGTGCGTTACCACATTCTCCGCGGCGTGCTTGATACCCAGGGTGTCAAAGACCGTAAGCAGCGCCGCTCCAAGTATGGCGCTAAGCGTCCGAAATAAGGATTTCGGGCGTCCCGGCCGTGAACCGGGGCCTCGCCCGCAGAGGAACAAGAGGATATATAAATGTCTCGTCGTCACGCCGCAGAAAAACGCGAAGTCCTGCCCGACGCCAAGTATGGCGATCTGGTGCTGACCAAGTTCATGAACAACCTGATGGTCGATGGTAAGAAATCCGTCGCCGAACGGATCGTCTACAACGCGATGGATCGCGTCGAAGGCAAGATCAAGCGTTCGCCGATCGAAGTCTTCCATGAAGCCCTCGACAACATCCAGCCTTCGGTCGAGGTTCGCTCGCGCCGTGTGGGTGGTGCCACCTACCAGGTGCCCGTCGAAGTGCGCCCCGAGCGCCGTCAGGCCCTGGCGATCCGCTGGCTGATCAATGCAAGCCGCGCGCGCAACGAAAACACCATGGAAGAGCGCCTTGCAGGCGAACTGCTCGACGCAGTTCAGTCGCGCGGTTCCGCCGTGAAAAAGCGCGAAGATACCCACAAGATGGCCGACGCCAACAAAGCGTTCAGCCACTACCGCTGGTAAACACTCTACTCATTTTCGAGGACCGCCCCTATGGCACGCGAATACCCGCTTGAACGCTACCGCAACTTCGGCATCATGGCCCACATCGATGCAGGTAAAACCACCTGTTCCGAGCGTATCCTGTTCTACACCGGCAAATCCCACAACATCGGCGAAGTGCATGACGGCGCTGCGACGATGGACTGGATGGAGCAGGAGCAGGAACGTGGTATCACGATTACCTCGGCTGCAACCACGACGTTCTGGCAGTGGCAGGAGGACCCCACCAAGGAGGGGACCTACGACACCAAGTACCGCATGAACATCATCGACACGCCCGGTCACGTCGACTTCACGATCGAAGTCGAGCGTTCGCTGGCCGTGCTTGACGGTGCCGTTGCCGTTCTGGACGCCAACGCGGGTGTCGAGCCGCAGACCGAAACCGTCTGGCGTCAGGCCGACCGGTACAAGGTTCCGCGGATCGTGTTCGTCAACAAGATGGACAAGATCGGTGCCGACTTCTTCAACTGTGTCGAAATGATCCAGGACCGCACCGGTGCGACTCCGGCGCCGATCCAGATCCCGATCGGGGCAGAGAACGAGCTGGAAGGCATGGTCGACCTCGTCACCATGGAAGAGTGGGTCTGGAAGGGTGAAGATCTCGGCGCGAGCTGGGTTCGTCAGCCGATCCGTGAAAGCCTGCAGGACACCGCCAACGAATGGCGCGCCAAGCTGATCGAAAACGCCGTCGAAATGGACGACGACGCTATGGAAGCGTATCTGGAAGGCGAAGAGCCCGACATCGCGACCCTGCGCAAGCTGATCCGCAAGGGCACGCTGGCGATCAAGTTCATCCCGGTTCTCTGTGGCTCCGCCTTCAAGAACAAGGGTGTCCAGCCGCTGCTGAACGCTGTCGTCGACTATCTGCCCAGCCCGCTGGACGTTGTCGATTACATGGGCTTCAAGCCGGGCGACGAAACGGAAACCCGTAACATCCCGCGCCGTGCGGACGATGACATGCCTTTCGCTGGCCTTGCGTTCAAGATCATGAACGACCCCTTTGTCGGCTCGCTGACCTTCACCCGTATCTACTCGGGTAAGATGAACAAGGGCGACTCGATCCTGAACTCGACCAAAGGCAAGAAAGAGCGCATCGGTCGTATGATGATGATGCACTCGAACAACCGCGAGGAAATCGAGGAAGCATTTGCAGGCGACATTATCGCGCTGGCGGGTCTGAAAGACACCACCACGGGTGACACGCTGTGCGACGCCAAGGATCCGGTGGTTCTGGAAACCATGACCTTCCCCGATCCGGTTATCGAGATCGCGGTCGAGCCGAAGACCAAGAACGACCAAGAAAAGATGTCCGCAGGCCTGGCCCGTCTGGCCGCCGAAGACCCGTCCTTCCGCGTCGAGACCGACCTCGAATCCGGTCAGACCATCATGAAGGGCATGGGCGAACTTCACCTCGACATCCTCGTCGACCGCCTCAAGCGGGAATTCAAGGTCGAAGCGAACATCGGTGCGCCTCAGGTGGCTTACCGTGAGACCATCTCGAAAGAGGTTGAGCACACCTACACCCACAAGAAGCAGTCGGGTGGTTCGGGTCAGTTCGCCGAGGTCAAGCTCATCATCACGCCGACAGAGCCGGGCGAAGGTTACTCCTTTGAATCGCGCATCGTTGGTGGTGCGGTTCCGAAGGAATACATCCCCGGTGTCGAAAAAGGCATTAAGTCGGTCATGGACTCCGGTCCGCTGGCAGGCTTCCCGGTGATCGACTTCAAGGTGGCCCTGATCGACGGTAAGTTCCACGACGTGGACTCCTCGGTTCTCGCCTTCGAAATCGCCGCCCGTATGGGGATGCGCGAAGGGATGCGGAAAGCGGGCGCCAAGATGCTCGAGCCGATCATGAAGGTCGAAGTGATTTCGCCGGAAGAATACACCGGCAACGTCATCGGCGACCTCACGTCGCGCCGGGGTCAGGTGACCGGTCAGGAAAACCGCGGCAACGCGATCGCGATCAACGCTTTCGTGCCGCTGGCCAACATGTTCGGCTACATCAACACCCTGCGTTCCATGTCCTCGGGCCGCGCGCAGTTCACGATGCAGTTCGACCACTACGATCCGGTTCCGCAGAACATCTCTGACGAGATCCAGGCCAAATACGCATAAATCGGGTGGCGGGGAGTACCCCGCCCTACCCATCAACTGTAGGGCGGGACCTGTCCCGCCATCCGCACTAAAAAAGGAGACCTCCCCATGGGTAAGGCAAAGTTTGAACGCAACAAACCGCACGTAAACATCGGCACGATTGGTCACGTTGACCACGGCAAGACGACGCTGACGGCGGCGATCACCAAGTATTTCGGCGACTTCCGTGCCTATGACCAGATCGACGGCGCGCCCGAAGAGAAGGCCCGCGGGATCACCATTTCGACCGCGCACGTCGAGTATGAGACCGAAGCGCGTCACTACGCCCACGTCGACTGCCCCGGCCACGCCGACTACGTCAAGAACATGATCACCGGTGCGGCGCAGATGGACGGCGCGATCCTGGT
>NZ_JAIMIC010000022.1 GCF_019966545.1 Heliomarina baculiformis
TCCACCGATTAAATGGAAATTTCCTCGACGAGAGAGGCGATTTCGGCCGAATCCACCCATGAAACTAAAACGACACCCATGCTTCCCAGCATATCATTTTTATGTCCGATAAGGCAAACTTATTGGACATAACGTGACGTGGCAAGGCGGGGCGGTTAGTACATCATATTGTGGACGAAAGCGCCGCCGTGCGATAGCCTTGTGGCATGTCCTATGCCCATATTGACCTCTCTGGCGATCATGAAACTCTACTCCGGATGCCGTCTTGGGTCACCTCAACGCGGGCGGAAACCCTTGAAGATGTGGCGTTTTTGTCGGGCGGCGCGCTGAACCACCTGCATCTTGTGTTGAACCGGGACGACGTCCCCCAGACCTTGCTGCGGGCGCGGCTGGCATTGCGTGCCGCGGAGGCTTGTGTGACGCGCCAGGGACGCCCGGATCGCGCTTCGGACCTGCGCGATGCCGTGGCGTTCCTGCAGCCAGGCGACAGCCCGGGTCCAGCGGGCGAGACCTACCTCTCCTGGCGACGGGCGATGGAGCGCCCCGTCTCAGTGCAGGCTTTGCAAAGGGCGCTGTCGAATATCGACACTGATCAAATCGCGGCGTGGCTGCACGCAGGGCAGGGAGCGCCGGTACCCGGTGCCTTTGCCGTGTTGCAAGCCGTGTTTGAGGAACGCCAGCGAGACCTTACCGCGGCGGTGCTGCTCACGGATGCGGCTCTGGCACAAGCGCTCGGGTGGAGCCATGTTCTGCCACTCCTCGGGCTCGGCCTGAAACGTGCGGATCTACGGAAATTGGGTGAAGAGCTGCGGTTTGCGTGCCATCGGGCGATCGTGATGGCCGCGATCGAGGTAACACGGGAGGCCACCGACCTCGCCCGCCGCGCGGTCCGCTTGAAAGAGGTCGCTCCGAAGCTCCGGGCAAAAGGCGCTGACGAAGCGGTGGCGCAGTTTTTAACTCGGGATGCGGTCGCACCAATGGCGCTGACGTCGTTGCGGTCCGATCGCGCGGCAAGGCGGTTCTGTGACCGGCTAGTGGCGCTCGGTGCAGTGCGCGAGTTGACCGGGCGCGACACCTTCCGGCTCTACGGGATTTGAGCCATGACCAAGGATCACGCGGATCAGGGGCTGGATCGCGAACTGGACGAGCTGACCGCCGATCAGCGCTGGCGCGAATGGATGTGCCGGATCGAAGCGGTGCTCTTTGCCTCTGCGTCGCCCGTGCCACGCGAGGATTTGGCGCGCGTGGTGGGGCAGGGGGCCTCGGTCGACATGTTGACCGATGATCTAGCCGCCGACTTGGAGGGGCGGTCCTTCGAAGTGACGAAGGTGGCCAGTGGCTGGATGTTGCGGACGCGGCCGGCCTATGCGCCCGCGATCCGGGCGGCGTCCAATGTGGGCGAGCAGGACCTCGATCTCCGAGAATACGATGTCGCCGTGCTGGCCGCCATCGCCTGGCACCAACCGATCACACGGGACGGGCTGAAAGACATCTTCGGCAAGGAGATCAGCCGCGATCTGATCGGGCGGCTGCACGCGCGCGGATTGATCGGGACCGGGCCGCGGTCACCCCGGCGTGGCGCGCCTTACACTTTCGTCACCACCGAACAGTTCCTCGTGGCCTTCGATCTGGAGACGCTGCAGGACCTGCCTGATCGGGAGCAGATGGAAGATGCCGGGTTGGCGGAAGGATGACCTTTGAGCGGCAAAGTCACCCGCTCAATCGCTCCAATCTGACCCATCCGTGAGTTATAGAATGGCATTCTATAACTCACGACGAGGTGGCTGGTCTTGATCTCAAGAGTAAGGGATCATCCTCAATCTGTGTGGCAGAACTACCCTGAGATATTACAACTTGGGGAAAAGATTGGTAAGCGCCCCGTTGATACCGCAGCTTATGCGGCTTGACTGTCGTTCGCGGACGTCGGGCAGCTCCCTTACAAGCCTGGATCGACGACGCGATCGACACCAACCTGGTGTCCATCATGCGCTTTGCCCGAACGCTCCATCGGGATATCGATGCAGTCAGAAACGCAATCGAAATGCCGTGGAGCAATGGCCAAGCGGAAGGTCAGATCAACCGGCTGAAGACCCTCAAACGAGCAATGTACGGTAGAGCAGGCCCGGAACTGCTCAGAGCACGAATGCTACCTCTCCGCCACACAGATTGAGGATGACCCGATTTAAGGACAACGCGACACCAATTAAGGGCAACGCGACACCAGCTGAGCGCCCGGCGCGTTGGCTTGAGAGAATGGAAAATGCATGCGCGACCGCGATGCGGGACCTCGACGATATCGAGCTATGGGTGGGACGAGCCGAAAGCATGATGTTCCCGCTTTCTGGAAAGACACCACCAGCTTTGCGCGCCGTGCGGCCAATCCCGCGGACCCAAACAGCGTCAGTGCGCTCAATTTTTTCTGAACATACTGGAAGATTCGGTGATATGCTTTATCTTGTCAGCATCGGGGAATACCGGGAGGCGAGATGTGAGCAAGCCCGACAGGACAAGCGCTACCGAAGCGGCGCGGGCGGATTTCATCGAAAAGATCGGCGTGATCGCACAGACCGAAGGCTTGCCACGGATCGCAGGCCGCATCCTCGCGATGCTCCTCTATGATGGAGAGCGCGTTTCCTTCCGGCAACTTGCCGACGCGTTGCAGGTCAGCCGGGGAAGCATCAGTTCCAGTGTACGGATTTTGGAAAGCCAGCAATTGATCAAGCGAGTTGCTAAGCCAGGCGACCGGCAAGATTACTTCCAGGTGGTCGATAATGCCTTCGCCAACATGGTCGAGGCATCGGCCTCACGCGCCCGACGTGCCGCGGCGGATATTGAAGAGTCCCTGAAGGTGATTCCGGCGTCTGAGATGGGACCACGAGCCCGGGTGGCCGATTATGCCGCCTACTACTCTGCAATGGCTGAGGGTCTGGACACGGCTGCGAAGGCCCTTCGAACGGGCAAGTAAACGTAAAAATCGTGCTTGAGCCGCCATGACGTGGCGTCATAAGAGGCCTTTGCTGATGTCGCGTGGCCAATAATTTCAGGTGAGAAATCAAACGAGATCCATAACCAAGGTTTACCGTTAAGTTTGACAGAGCCCACTGATACATACCCTTAGCGCGGAAACTCTATTAATCCGGGATGAGGCGTCGCACCTACATCCCCAGGACCGCCGCATCGTTTCCGGCTCATTTCGAAATCAGATGGGCAGACCGGTCGGAGGACTTTATTAAAATCGACCAAACACCCGCGGCGGGCGCGAGGTCAGGCAAAGAGCGCTAGAAGCGGTGCCATGGCCTTTTGCCAGCTGTCACGCGCTTCAAGCCGGTCGATCCAACTCGCAACTCCTGGGTACTGGTCCAGTGAAATCCCGGCTTGATCGCGATACATGAAGGTGGTCGCAAGATAGAAGTCGGCAAGGCTGAGTGTGCCTGCGATCCAGTCCTTGCCGTCGAGTCCGGTTTCCAGAACGGCAAGGAACTGATCGGTCGCTTTCTCTTCCGCTTCGACCACAGTCAGATCGGGATCGCCCATGCCGAATTTCTCTTTGAGAAACAGCTCAAAGGACAATTTCTGCATCGCCGGGCCAAGGTGGATCGCTTGCCACCAGGTCCATTGATCGACGAGGGACCGCGCCTTGCGGCCCTCAGGATAGAGGCCCGCCTCGGGCCGAAGCCCCGCCAGATAGGCACAAATTGCCCGGGATTCCCAAAGCACGAAATTCCCGTCCTCCAAGACGGGTACCTTTGCATTGGGATTGCGAGCGAGAAATTCCGCCGCGCGGTTGTCCCCGGCCCGGATGTCGACCTGGACGATTTCGAGGTCCACGCCCAGTTCGTGTGCCACCGCCCGCACACGCAGCGCATTGGGCGAGAAATTCGCGTTGTAGAGTTTCATGATTTTGTCCGCCTCTATAGTTACTGCGGCGCCCGAAGAAGCACCGCCCGGTTTTCGGTCAGGAAATCGGCAACCGACTGTCCGGACTTGCCGGTGAGCGTCTCGAGATCGTCGCTGGCCACATCAAGGTAGCCTTCGGCGGTTGCCTGGTCGAAAGAGACGAAAACACGCGCCATGAACTCGGGCAGGCCATTTGCGATCATCGCCTGCACCATGTCTTCGGCCGGCATCGGAATGTAGGGGATGTCCTTGCCGGCGATGTCCGACAAAAGCGCCGCGATATCGGCCTGGCCGATGGATTCGGGCCCGGTGATGTCCAGCACCTCGCGGCCGGTCGCATTCATCAGCGCGGCAGCGGCGGCGCGGGCGCAGTCGGCGCGCGTGACGTAACTCGCCCGTCCGTCCCCTGCCGCGGCAATGAGCTGCCCCATGCCGATCGCCTGCGGTCCGCTCATAAGCAACATATCCGTATAAAGGTTGTTGCGAAGGATCGTGTAGCTGGCGCCGCTTTGCTCGATCAGCGTCTCGGTGTCCTGATGATCCTTGCTGAAAGTGATGGGGCTTTCGGGTACCGGGCTGGCAAGCGAGGTATAGACGATGTGGTCGATACCCGCCTCGCGTGCGGCGGTGATCGCATTGGAATGAGCCGCGAGCCGTTTGCCCGGCTCCAGATCGTCGGTGGAGATGATCAGGATCCGCTTGCCGCCCGCGATGGCCGGACCCAGTGTTTCGGGCGCGTTGAAATCGCCTTGGCGAACATCCACCCCCTTGTCCCTGAACTCGGCGAGTTTGTCGGCGTTGCGCGTGACCGCGATGATCGGACCGGCGCCCGCCTCGATCAGTTGATCGATTACCTGGCGTCCAAGCTGGCCGGAGGCGCCTGTGACGATAAATGGTCCGTTCTGAAAGCTTGCCATGGGCGTATTCCTGTTCTTTGAGAGAGAGTCAGCCGTGGATGTGAACCTGCGCGGGGTTGGCCAGCTTGCCGCGGGCGAAGTCCCAGCTCGTTGTCAGGATTTTGATCATGACGTCGACCTCTGACCCATCGCGCGGCGCAAAGGCCATGACGGCATTTGCCGGGATGTGTCCGGCCGACGCCATCGGGTGCGGTTCGCCCCATCCCTTGGCGATGAGTTCATCGACCGCCGCCAGCGGCAGCATCATGTGCGACGAACCGTCATAGGAGGGATGCACATGGGCAAATTCGCGTCCGATCATGAAGGCTTCACGCGGGCCGCAGGCATGCGCCACCGGCAAGACCAGTGCTTCGGCGCCGGGCACCGAGATGCCCGACCGGCAGCGCTCGACGAAGGGCAGGGCGAAGGCCTTCTCCTTGAAAAATGCGTGGATCTCTGCCGAGGAGTTCTGCGACACCTGCTCATGCGGGGCGCAATCGGTGGTGTCGGGGCGCGGGCCCTGCCGCGGGGGAAGTTCGAAGCTCATGGTTGGTCCTATCCAAATCTGAACGCGCTTTCGACCGCGCCCAACACGTGATCCTCGAGGGTCTTCTCCCCCCGATCCGCAAGCGCAGCCCCGGCCACGACGTGCAACGGGATCAGATGTTCCTCGCGCGGATTGGCATCGCGTGCGCCGGGCGCCTGATCCCACTCGGCCAGCATGGCATGGCGCACTGCGGGGTCTTCATGGGTCACCGCACTCGTGAGCCATCGGTCAAAGTCTCCGCCGTTCACCGGGCCGTCCGGTCCGCCCCTCATCGCCCGCATCATCTTGCCCATGTTATGATAGGTATTGCCGGATCCGATGATCAGCACCCCTTCGTCGCGCAAGGGCGCCAACGCGCGACCGACGGCAAGATGCGCCTCGGGGTCGAGATCGTCGCGCAGGCTCAATTGGACGGTGGGGATGTCGGCCTCAGGAAAAGCCACCTTTAGTGGAACGAATACCCCGTGATCGAAGCCACGCGCAGCATCGGCCCCGGTTTGGAATCCCGCGTCTTCTAAAAGTGCGCGTACGCGGGTCGCCAGCGCGGGCTCGCCCGGCGCGGGCCAGGTTAGCTGATAGGTATGCTGCGGAAATCCCTGATAGTCGAACAGCAGAGGCGGGGCGGGGTTGGTCTGCAAGGTAAAGACCCGCTCTTCCCAATGGCCCGAGATCACGAGGAGCGCCTTGGGCCTTGCCGGCAGGCTCGCAGGCAAGTCCTCAAGGAATTTGCGGTGCCGATCCCAGGCGTCAGGCGGGTTCCAGTCCATGAAGAAACAGGGGCCACCCCCATGGGGAACAAACAATGTCGGCTGCTTTTCAGTCATGTTGTCGTCCTTTTAAACCCAAGTCCGAGGCTATGGGCACCCCCGTGGCAACTCCGCAGCAGATCAGATTGGCGCTGCCGGAACTGCCGGTGCATAGGCCGACTTGACCGCACGCACGCGATTGGCGGTCAGCCACGAGACGATCAGGAGTACCCAGGTCGCCAGAGCCGGCGACCAACCCGGATCGCCTGCGCCCACATGGGCCCCGAAGGCGAGCACCAGATGCCAGAACATTGCCGCATAGGCCCAATCTGCCAGCACCGCCGAAGGGCGCCAGAGGATCACAACGGCACCGACGATCTTCAAAATTGCGAGTGGCCAGATGATGTATGTGGGATAGCCCAACACCTCGCGATACATGCCCGCGACCATGTCGTGGGATGAGATGTAGAAGGCCGCCGCACCCAGATAGACCAATGCCACAAGGCCGGTCGCGATCCAGTAGACATATTTTGCCACGTTGTCACTCACTGCCGCTCTCCCGGTTTTCGACGGTTGTTAGGCTGTCGGTTTCCATGTAGTATCATTAGGTGCCTTACTTCATCAGTTAAAGTAGGCACTTAAAAGTAACTTACTTTCGTGGGCTGCGAGGGCTATCCACAATGAAAAGCGTCCAACTAGCTTCCTGCCCGATGGAGGCGCTGCTGCGTGTCATCACGGGACCTTGGACGATCTATATCCTTTGGGTTCTGTCCGAACAGGGTCCACAGCGTTTCGGCGCGACCAAACGGCTGGTGCCTGGAATTTCCACCCGGGTCCTGACTGAGAGGCTGAGAATGCTGGAACATGCCGGCGTGGTCTGGCGCGAGCAGGCCATGACCATCCCGCCCGCTGTCACATACGGGCTGACTGAACGCGGCGCGGAGCTGCGCGGTGTGCTGGACACCCTTGGATCCATTGCACGCCGCTGGGAGGCGGAGGGTGCTTTCGACGGGACGGCACGCTCGGCGGAATGATGACGTCCGTCCTGTTCGCGGAATAATCCCGCGCCAGAAAGCGCCGCGAACGGAGCACGGCCCGAAGCTCATGACGAATTGAAAGCCGCGTTGGGTATGCCTGACAGGCGGCACTCACTCCGAACGATCCGCCCAGGTTTGCGGCTTGCCGCCACATAAAAATCAATCTACTGTACCGACTAGACGGTACAGTCAAGTTTGAAATCCCGCAATGCTGCACAGGACAGGAAGAACGAGATGCGCGAGAGAAAAATGGCCGAGGTTTTGTTCGGCGCGCGCGAGGTCTTCTTCCGGTGCGGTTATGAAGGCGCCACCGTCGATGCCATTGCCGCCGAAGGGAAAGTGTCGAAGGCAACAATGTATTCGTATTTCCCGACCAAGGAGCAGCTGTTTCTAAGCGTCGTGGAATCCGAATGCGGTCGGCTTGCGGAAGAGATCCTCCGACCCTTGTCCGCAGGTCCCGAGCCGCGCGCCCAGTTGGAAAAACTTGCCCTGCGCATGATCGATCTCGTTCTGGACGAAACCTACATCCGCCTTCTGCGGACGTGTATCGGTGCCACCGAGATGCTTCCCGAGGTCGGGGAGGTGTATTTTCGTGCCGGACCGAAACGGGCACGCGAACTCATCAGTAAAGTTCTGGAACGCCTTTCCCGGGAAGGCGCGCTTGAGATCGACAACCCCCCGCGTGTTGCGGATCACTTCATACATCTTTGCGTTTCTGGACTGTTGATGCCACGCCTGCTGGCCGTGCAAAGAACAGTCGAGTGGGACAAGCATGCGGCCGATGCAGTCACTGCATTCCTGCGACTCTACGGGAGCGGACATAGAGTAGAGCTCTGAACTGACCTTGCTTTCCGACAACGGGGCAGTGCTCCAAATCTCTCAATAAAATTGCCGAATGGACAGTGAATAATGACCATACAATCCAAAATGCAGGCAAAGAATGCGTCACCAAGGATCCTCGGCGCTGCGCGGGCAATTGCGCACAGAGAGGGCGCGGGAAAGATTACGATCGACGCCGTCGCGCGTGAGGCCGATCTCAGTAAAGGCGGGGTCTTATACAATTTTCCGACTAAGAGAGCGCTTCTTGCCGGGCTGCTTGATGAGATGCTCGCAGAACATCGCGAACGCCTGGCATCAGTCCCGGAAGATCGCAGATCCCGCACCTTGCGCGGGCACCTGGAAGCGATCGTGCAAGCCAGAGCCGTCGATGACGACCTCTCGATGGCGATTCTCGTGGCTGCCGCGTCAGATCCGCGGCTGCTCGATCCGCTACGGGCTGAACTGACCGGCGACCTTGAGCGTATCCTGTCCGACACACAAGACACTTCGGGTGCTATGGTTGTCGTCCTAGCGATCCAGGGACTTCGGTTCCAGAAACTTCTGGGCCTTCCCGACGGTGGCGCGGGTCTCAGGGGGCGCGTCATCGAGCAATTGAGGGCCATGATTAATGAACTCGAATAGAGAGACACGAAGTTTGAAGCGGATCGTTTTTGTTATTGCGGTAGCGGCCGTGTCGGCCGTTGCCGTGCCGTTTGTTTCGCCGTTCCTGACCGATGTGCTGGCCCAGACCGCGACGAACACCGTGGAGGCAGAAGTCGACACAAGGCCTGCAGCGAGCGTGGAGCGACCAGTCACGGTCGAAGTGACCCGTGCGCTCAATCGCGTCGTAAGTCAGTCTCGCACCGTTGCAGGCCGCGTTGAACCTGCTCGAACGGTGGACCTTGCGTTTCAGATACCCGGGCAGATCATTCGCCTTGAGGTTGAGCCCGGCGACACGATTCGCGAGGGCGAGGTGATCGCGGAGCTCGACCAAATCGATTTCGAACTCGCCGTCGACCGGGCTCAGGCGTCCTACGACCTGGCGAATTCCGAACTCGCGCGCGCCTCGGACCTCGCCGATCGTGGCGTGGCGTCCGACGCGCGCCTCGACACGGCCCGCGCGCAGTTCTTCCAGGCAGAAGTCGCGCTCCGCGAGGCCGAGCGGCGCCTGTCCCAAACGAAAATCGTCGCGCCATTCGACGCGATTGTGGCGCGCACCTTCGTTGAAGAATATGTCAACGTCACGTCGACCGCGCCTGTCGCGCGTCTACAGGATGTCAGCGAGATGCGGCTCGTGATCTCCCTGCCAGAGGAACTTGCGGCCATTGCGCGGTCGGCACCCGATGCCTTCGAGATCGTTGCAACTTTTCCGGCTGTTCCGGGTTACACCGCGCCTCTGGTGCTTCGCTCGTTTGCGACCGATGCCGACCGGACGGCGCAGACCTACGACGTGGAATTTGCGATCACGGGTGATATCGACCCGCGTCTCCTGCCCGGAATGACTGCGGATGTGCGCATCTCCATCGCCGCTGAAGCAGATCGCTCGCAATCCGTGATCGTTCCGGTTTCGGCGGTGGATACGACGAGCCGAACCGAACCGTCCATCTGGATCTACGAAGAATCGTCCGGCCAGGTCGCGCGCAGGGCGGTCCGTTTGGGTCTTCCGATCGACAATGAGATTGTCGTTCTGGATGGCCTGAAGGGCAACGAATTGGTTGTTTCCGGTGGCTGGTGGCGGCTCAGGGACAATCAGACCGTGACAGTTTCGGGGCTCTGATCCCGTTCTTTTTGACAGGACAAGAATAGAACCATGGCACTCAGCATCTCACGAGCGAGCATCGAGCGTCCTGTGGCGGTCTGGCTCACCATCATCTTTTGTCTCCTCGGCGGCTATTGGGGGCTGAACACGGTCGGTCGCCTTGAAGACCCGAGCTTCACGCTCAAAACGGCGCTCATCTTCGTGCCGTATCCCGGCGCCACGGCTCTGGAGGTTGAAGAGGAGGTCGCCGACGTCGTCGAAAATGCGCTGCAGCAAATGAAGCAGCTCGACCGGGTGGAATCGAAGTCGATGCCGGGCATGGCGCAGATCACCGTCGAGATCGAGATGACCTATGGCCCGGACGAGATCCCGCAGGTTTGGGACGAAATGCGCCGCCGCATCAGCGACGTGGAGGGGGACCTTCCCGCAGGGGCGCGACCGCCCATCATCAATGACGATTTCGGCGACGTCTATGGCATGTTCTATGCGGTGACGAGCGAAGGTCTGAGCCCATCGGAGCAGAGGGATTTGGCCACGACGCTGCGGCTCGGGCTGGTCACTGTCGATGGCGTCGCCAAGGTCGAGGTTCAGGGCCTCTCCGAAGAGGTAATCACCATCTCGATCCCGTCTGCACGCCTCGAGATGCTGGGGCTTCCGCCGACCCAGATCCTGGGCATTCTCGCAGACGAAAACCAGGTATTCACCAACGGCGAGATCACCGAGGGTCCTGCCCGGATCGGCCTATCGGTTCCGCCGGGCTATATTAGCCCCGAAGGGATAGAGGAGCTGCGGCTGGGCGCGGCCGGAAATGTCGGCCAGATCGCTGTCAGCGACATCGCCAGCGTGACCCGCGAGGCGGCCGAGCAGCCCAGCCAGATCATCCGGCAGAACGGCACGGCGGCCTTCACCTTTGGCGTTTCCGCGTTGACGGACCAAAACGTGGTCGAAGTCGGTCAGGCGGTTTCAGCACGGCTTCAACGGCTCAAGTTGGGGCTTCCTGAAGGTGTCGAGATCATTCCGATCTACGAGCAGCATGTCGTGGTGGACGAATCCGTTTCAAGCTTTCTCGTCAGCCTCGGACAGTCGGTCGCGATCGTGGTCGGTGCACTTATGGTGACCATGGGTTGGCGCGCAGGCCTCGTGGTGGGCGCGACCCTCGGGCTCACCGTTTTCTCCACACTGTTCTTCATGTCAGTGTTCGGGATACAGATGGAGCGGATCAGCCTGGGCGCCCTGATCATCGCGATGGGGATGCTGGTCGACAACGCCATCGTCATCACAGAAGGGATGGTGATCGGCATGGCACGAGGAAAAAGCGCAGAAGACGCTGCTGCCGAGACCGAAAGCGCCACGTCAATCCCCTTGCTGGGGGCGACCGTTATCGGGATCATGGCGTTTTCCGGTATCGGGCTGTCGCCTGACGCAACGGGCGAGTTTCTGTTTTCGCTTTTCGCGGTGATCGCCATCTCGCTGCTAACAAGCTGGGTCCTGGCAGTCACGGTGACGCCGTATCTCGGCAAGCTGCTGCTCAAGGCCCCCAAAAACATTTCGGATAATCCCTACAAGGGCGTGTTCTACGCGACATATCGCGGGATACTGTGGATGGCGCTGCGCGTCCGCATTCCGGTCGTTCTGACGATCATTGGCATCACCGTTTGGTCCGTCATGGCTTTCGGACAGGTCAAGCAGGCCTTCTTCCCCGCTTCGAACACGCCGATTTTCTACGTTGAGTTCCAGATGCCGCAGGGAACCGATATCAACACGACCGACGAAGAGATGCAGCGGCTCGAGCGGATTCTCATGGATGAGGATGCCGTAACCGGGGTAACGGCCCTCGTCGGGCGCGGGGCGAGCCGTTTCATGCTGACATACAGTCCAGAGCAGGCGGATACCAGCTATGGCCAGCTCATCGTCCGGGTTGCGGACGCCGCAACGATCGCGACGATCGCGAGCAGACTCAACCAGGACTTGCCCGCCGAATTCCCCCACTCTCTGATCCGTGTCGAAGAGATCGTGTTCGGACCGCCCTCCGGTGCCGATGTTGCAGTTCGTTTTTCGGGACCCGATCCGGTCATCCTGCGCCAGCTCGCGGATGATGCGATGAGGATTTACGAGGAGGCAGGAACCATCACCAATCCGCGCACCAATTGGCGGCAGCGTGAGATCCTCGTCGAACCCATCGTCGATGAGGCACGAATGCGGCTGGCTGGCGCAACGCGCGGAGCGATCGCGGATACCATCCGCTATGG
Source organism: Heliomarina baculiformis (assembly GCF_019966545.1). Lineage (GTDB taxonomy): Bacteria > Pseudomonadota > Alphaproteobacteria > Rhodobacterales > Rhodobacteraceae > Heliomarina > Heliomarina baculiformis. The sequence goes on from NZ_JAIMIC010000022.1 coordinate 11,951, forward strand.
AACGTCCGGACTGCGCGTTGGCGACCTACGCGAGGACGACGTGTTGATTCCGATCCATCTCCGGCTTCCCGAGAGCGAACGCGACGGAGTTGACCGCCTTCGTGACCTATCGGTGTGGTCCGATGGGGCAGGGTCCTATGTACCCATGGCCAACCTTGTCGAAAGGTTCGATCCCCGTCTTGTCGAGGCACTCATTCACCGGCGCGACCGAGAGCGGACAATCACCGCCCTCGGCGGTGCCCGCAGCGATCTCACCGCGGATGAGGCATTCCGAAGCGTCCGCACCGAGATCGAATCCATCCCGCTTCCCGACGGTTATGCAATGGAATGGGGCGGCGAATTCGAAAGTGCGCAGATGGCTCAGGAGTCGCTTGGCAAGCAGCTTCCCCTGGGCTTCCTGGTCATGTTGACGATTTCGATTTTGATGTTCAACAAAGTCCGCCAACCGCTCATCCTGTGGCTCGTGGTGCCAATGTCCGTGACGGGCATGGTCCTGGGGTTGCTGTTCACCGGGCTGCCCTTCACATTTACGGCCCTGCTCGGCTTCCTGTCGCTTTCGGGAATGTTGATGAAGAACGCAATCGTTCTCATCGAAGAGATCGATTTTCTACGTGCACAGGGTGTGCCCGATTACAAGGCGGTGATCGACGGCTCAGTCAGCCGTCTTCGCCCTGTGGTGCTCGCCGCCGGCACGACGATCTTTGGCATGATTCCGCTTCTGCCCGATGCGTTTTTCGCCTCGATGGCGGTGACAATCATGGGCGGCCTCGCTTTTGCCTCGGTCTTGACGCTCGTCGCGGTTCCGGTGCTCTATGCGCTCCTTTTCAGGATACGGCCACTAAAACGGGACGCACAGTCGGACGGCCTAGCGGCGACCGCCTGACGCAACGATCCTCCCTAAAATAGGATTTCGAGCCAATTTGAGGGTAGCGGAATGGCCCAGAAAAAACAAAACCGGAGAGGATCGTCGCGAAGCTCCGGGAGTCCGACGATCCCAGGGTGCCTCGTGCGGAGTTTCGAAGTAGAGTCCATGGTCCAAACGGCGCAATTCAATAGCGCTCGTTGGATAACTGAAGCGTTTCGACTTTAGATTGATACATGGCTTATCGTTTCTCGCACTCAACCGAAGGGGGCAGAAAGAGACCAAATTATTCAATCTTAAGTCGAAGCGCTGTAGCGTACTATTTTGCACTCTGCGGCATCAGACCCCATTTCGCAATCTCAAGTCTTGAGGTTTGCCGTCCACGAGGCTACTATTCTAACAAATGTTAGATTACTGGCGGCGAGAACGAATGCCTGGACCCCTTGATCACCTGAAAATCATCGAACTTGGCCACGTAATTGCCGGACCTTTTTCGGCAGCCTTGCTCTCGGATTTCGGTGCAGATGTCATCAAGATCGAGGCACCCAACCGAACGGATATGATGCGCGACCTCGGGCCCAAGGCAGAGGATGGAGCGGGCGTTTGGTGGAAGACGCTGGGCCGCAACAAGAAGATTCTGAGCCTAGACTGGAAGTCCGGCGAAGGCCGGGACATCCTGCGCAAATTGGTTGAAGGTGCCGATGTTCTTATCGAAAACTTCCGACCGGGCGTGCTTGAACGTGCTGGTATCGGGCCTGAAACCCTTCATGAGTGGAACCCAGATCTGATTGTTCTGCGCGTATCGGGTTACGGACAGGAAGGTCCGATGCGGGACGTACCTGCGTTTGGTCGTGCGGCAGAAGCCATGAGTGGTTTAGCACATCTGACCGGTTTCCCCGACGGGCCGCCGATGCACCCCGGATTTCCGGCGGCCGACAGCTCGACAGGTCTGATGGGCGCATTGGGAATCATGATTGCGCTGTTCGCCCGCGAAAAGGGGATAGCACGGGGTCAGGTTGTCGATCTGGCGGTATTCGAAGCGCTGCTTCGATTGATGGACTATCCTGTTCCCGCGTTGACGGGTGCTAACCTTTCGCCGCGGCGCAACGGGCTGCGCCAGCCGATGGACTTTGCTCCAGGGGGCATGTTCCGCACGTCCGATGGGGTTTGGCTGACCGTCTCGGCAGGTAGCGCGGAAACAGCGCGACGCCTGTTGCGCGCGGTCGGAGGGGACTCTTTGGCCGATGACCCGCGGTTCGAGACACTCGGCGAGATGTCGCAGCACATGGCGGTGGTCTTTGACGCGATCAATGATTTCGTCACGCAGCACACCGCTGAAGAAGTTACGGCTGTATTCGCCCGACATGATGCGGTTGCCTCTCGGGTGTTGAGCGTCGAGGAGATCACGACCAATGAGCAGATACGCCATCGCGGGGACATCGTATCGGTCGAGGGCGAGCAGACCCAGGTCATCGGTCCGATCCCGCATCTAAGCGCGACGCCCGGTGAACTTCGCTGGCTGGGACGACCGCCCGGCGCAGACAGCCGAAGTATTCTAAGCGATCTTGGTTTTGACGATGAGCAAATCTCTGCCCTTTGTGAGGCAGGACTCGTGAGACTGGAAGGCAGGGGGACGCCATGACATTTAGAATGACCCCCGGCCAACAGGAAATCCGCGACCAGATTCTGCGGATTTGTGCACAATTCGACGATGACTACTGGCTGGACCGGGATCGCAACGGTGGTTTTCCCCATGATTTGCACAGGGCAATGGCCGATGGCGGTTGGCTTGGCATCGCCATGCCTGAAGCGGTCGGCGGCGTCGACCTGGGGATCACTGAAGCGACGATCATGATGCAGGCGATCGCCGAGTCCGGGGCTGGCGCGAGCGGGGCCTCGGCCATCCACATGAACATTTTCGGGCTCAACCCGGTGGTGAAGTTCGGGACTGATGAACAGCGCGCGCGCATGCTGAGCCCCCTGATCGCGGGTGATGAAAAGGCTTGTTTCGCCGTCACCGAACCGGCGACGGGGCTGGATACCACAAAGCTAAAGACCATGGCGGTGCGACAGGGGGACAGGTATGTCGTGCATGGTCAAAAGGTCTGGATTTAGACTGCGCAGGTGGCGGACAAAATGTTGCTTCTGGCCAGAACAACGCGGCTTGAGGATGTGACTAACCCGACCGACGGGCTGAGCCTGTTCTATACCGATCTCAACCGTAATTTCGTTGATGTGCGAGAGATCGAAAAGATGGGGCGCAAGGCTGTCGATTCGAACGAGGTCTTCATCGACGGGTTGCCGATACCTGGCGAAGACCTGATCGGAGAAGAGGGCAAAGGGTTTAGGCAAATTCTGCATGGGCTGAATCCAGAATGCATCCTTGTGGCGGGCGAATGCATCGGCATCGCACGCAACGCTCTGACCCGCGCGGCGCAATATGCCAATGAACGAGTGGTTTTCGACCGGCCCATCGGTCAGAATCAGGGCGTTCAGCATCCGCTCGCTCAGGCTTGGGCGCGGGTGGAATAGGCCAATCTCATGGTGATGCACGCCGCCGCCCTTTACGATGCGGGGGAGCCCTGCGGCATCGAGGCGAACGCAGCCAAGCTATTGGCCGCCGACGCCGCGGTTGAGGCGACCGAGGCCGCACAGATCACCTTTGGCGGATTCGGTTACGCAAAGGGATATCACGTGGAGCGTCTGGTCAGAGAAGCGCTCTTGTTCCGCATTGTACCTGTGACGCCGCAGATGTTGTTATCATTCATTGCTGAAAAAGCGCTAGAACTTCCAAAGTCTTACTGACCGCGAGACACAGATTGGGATAGCGCAAATTCTCTACTTGATTATTTTTCTAACAGTCGTTAGATTATCAGACAATGCCCCGCAATAGGGGAAAAGGGAGGAGGCGTCATGAGTGAGACGCAGTTCGGGTCTTCGCGAGAAGACCTGTCAAAACGCTCAACCGTGTATGCTGGCGATTTGTTCGCGGGTAGAACCGTTGTTGTAACCGGTGCAGGCGGAGGTTTGGGGTTGGCGATTGCGACCCTGTTCGCCAGGCTGGGCGCCAATCTGGCGATCAATGGACGCAACGAGGAAAAGCTGGCCTCGGCCAAAGAGTACCTCGAGAGTTTTGGGGGCAGAGTTTTCGCCGTGCCCATGACCATCCGTGACCCTGAACAGGTCGAGGATTTTGTCGCTAAGGCGAATCAGGAATTCGGCTCCATAGACGTTCTGGTGAACAATGCGGGGGGGCAGTTTCCGCAGGCTGCGCTGGATTTTTCCCCGAAGGGCTGGACCGCCGTCATTGACACCAACCTCAACGGAACCTGGTGGATGATGCAATCCACGACGCGCCACTGGGTTGAAAATAAGCAATCGGGTTCCATCGTGAACATCGTGGCCGATATCTGGCGCGGCATGCCCGGCATCGCACATACCTGTGCGGCCCGGGCGGGGGTGATTTACCTTTCCAAATCGGTGGCGGTGGAGTGGGCGCCGTATGATATTCGCGTCAACTGCGTGGCGCCGGGTTGCTGCGAAAGCAATGGTTTCGGGAACTACCCTCCAGAGGGTGCCGCTACCTTCCAGGATTCCAATCCGATGCGGCACGCCGGCGACGAATGGGATGTCGCTGAAGGTGTTGTCTATATGGCGGCCAATTCAGGAAAATTCATAACCGGTGAAGTTCTGAACATCGACGGTGGGCAGCAATTGTGGGGGGACCCATGGCCAACGGGGCGACCGGACTACTTCCGGATTTCCTGATGAAAGCTATGAACCTTCGTGGGGAGAACAAAATCTAGATGATGACGAAGAGTAATACAGCAATCGGTGCCGATGACGGGGCGATACTTGAATGCAACGGGGTCGAACGACGGTTTGGTGGCATCGTCGCCGTTACCGGTGTGGATCTCGTCATTCGGCAGGGAGAAATATTTGGACTTGTCGGTCCAAACGGTAGCGGCAAGACAACACTAACGAATGCAATTACCGGGTTTTATCCGCCAAACGTAGGCGCTGTCCGGCTGGCGGGAAAAGACATCACGGGCATAGCGCCTCATAAGGTTGCCAAGCTCGGGGTTGCGCGGACATTCCAGAATCTTGCCCTTTTCAACGGGATGAGCGTTCTGGACAACATCCTGCTCGGGCGCCACATTCACATGAAACCGGGCGTCTTGCGTACTGCGCTCTATTGGTGGGCGGCGCGGCATGAAGAGATCGAGAATCGTAAGATCGTCGAGGAGGTGATCGAGTTTCTACAGCTTGAAAGCATCCGACATGAGTTGGTCGATGGTCTTCCGATCGGGCTGAAAAAACGGGTCGAGCTTGCGCGGGCATTGGTGGCCGAGCCGCAAATGTTGATACTCGATGAGCCGATGGCAGGCATGAACCAGGAAGAGAAGGGGTATATGTCCCGCTTCATTCTGGATGCCCGTGCCGAGCGTGGCGTCAGCGTTCTGCTGATCGAGCATCATATGGATGTCATCACCGGCATCTGCGATCGGATGCTGGCGTTGAATTATGGAGAAATGATCGCCAGCGGCATTCCGAAGGACGTTGTAAAAGACCCGCGGGTCATCGAGGCATATATCGGAGGGTCGCATGACTGATTTGACGCAGAAACAGTCTTCGGGCGGCGATACGATTGGCGCACTGCTGGCACTGAACGCCTCGAGACATGGATCGGAAATCGCACTTCGCGAGAAAGAGCGTGGGATCTGGAAAGAAACCACTTGGGCGGAATACGCCGAAGAAGTGCTTGCCTGCGCGGCTGGACTTGAAAAAATCGGTGTAAAGCCGGGCAAGGCTGTACTTTTCCTGGGCGACAACCGTGCACGGTTATATGGCGGCATGCTGGCTGTTTCGTTGCTCGGTGCCTATGCAATGCCTGCCTATCCTGGCGCGACACTCGAAGAACTTCGGCACTTTCTTGGCGAAGTCGAAATCGTCGCGGCCATCGCCGAAGATCAGGAACAGGTAGACAAAATCCTGGAACTGAAAGACGCGGGCGCGAAAGGCATTGATCACATCATTTATGATGAAGAGCGGGGTCTTGGCTTCTATGAGGTTGAAGGGCTGATGTCCTGGAATCACCTGATCGAAGTCGGTCAGCACGATTTGAACGAAGCACCAAGTTTGCGCGATGAGCTCTTTGGTCGGGCAAAGCCCGACGATCCGGCCATTTTCATGCATTCGTCAGGGACCACGGGCAAGCCGAAAGGTATCGTTCTGAGTCAGAAGAACGTTCTTGCTGCGGCCAGGAACGGGCATGCGGCGGGTGCATTCGACGACAATGAGGAAATCCTCGCCTATCTGCCGATGGCCTGGGTGGGCGACTTCGCCATTACCGTCGCGGCGGCGCTGCACTGCCGGTTCACCGTGAACGTGCCTGAACGTCAGGAAACCGTCGTTCGCGACATGCGCGAAATCGCTCCGACATTTTATCTGGCGGCGCCGAGAAGCTGGGACCAGATGCTGACGACGATCCAAGTGGGTATCGAGAATTCGACCCCGGTCAAAAAATGGCTGTACCATTTCTTCATGGACCGGGCGATTGCCGCCGAGACACGCAAGCTGAATGGCATTAGCGGCGGTGCACTAGAGCCTTTGGGCCGACTTTTGGGCGAGGCGATCGTTTTTGGTCCGATCAAGGACCAGTTCGGGATGAGTCGTCTGAAGAACGCGTTCACTGGCGGCGAAGCAATCGGTGAGGACACTTTTGTTTTCTACCGAGCCCTGGGAATCAAATTGCGCCAGCTCTACGGTCAGACCGAAAATAGCGCGATCAATGCGATTCAGGCTCCGGGCGAGGTGCGCCTCCATACCGTTGGCAAACCCGCACCTGGCGTCGAGGTAAAAATCGCCGAAGACGGAGAGATCCTGGTGCGTTCGGACAGCGTGTTTGAAGGGTACTTCAACAAACCCGAAGCGACTGCTGAAGCGCTTGAGGGCGGGTGGCTGCATACCGGCGATGCCGGGTATCTGGAGGATGACGGACACCTGGTTGTTCTGGGCCGTGTCTCCGAGGTCATGCATACAGCCGGAGGTGAGCGCTATGTGCCAAACTACATTGAGAACCGGCTGAAATTCAGCCCGTATATCAAGGATGCGGCTGTTATCGGTGCCGGCCTGGATGAATTGACTGCTATGGTCTGCGTGGATTTCGAGGCAGTGGGACACTGGGCCGAAGTGAACGGGGTGCCTTATGTGTCCTATTCCGATTTGTCGCAACGCGACGAGGTCGCGGCGCTGCTGCACGGGGCATTCGAACGGGTAAATAAGGCCGTCACAGAGCCGTTGCGTCTTAAACGCTTTGTCAGCCTGCCGAAGGAATTCGACCCGGACGATGGTGAGATCACGCGGACCCGAAAACTGCGACGCAAGGTCGTACAGGAACGCTATGTCGACGTGATCGCGGCGCTCTACGACGGTTCAAAAGATGTCCACGTAAGCGCGCAGGTGACTTACGAGACAGGGGAAGTAGGGAAGGTCGAAAGAAGCCTTCCCATCAGGGAGGTATAAATGGATTGGGTCTTTCTATCTGAGCTTGCGATCAATGGAGCCTTGACGGGTCTCTTGTATTCGCTCTTCGCTATCGGCCTCGTGCTGATTTACAAAGCATCTTCGGTGCCCAATCTGGCGCAGGGTGGGCTGACAATGGTCGGGGCCTATGTGGTTCTTGCCCTTTCGCATGACGCGGGTCTGCCGCTGTGGCTGGCCATTCCTCTTGCTGCGGTGATCATGTTCGGCCTGGGATTTGGCATCGAGCGTGTTGCCCTGCGCCGTCTCGCGGGCCGCCCGGTCGTCATGATCTTGATGCTGACACTTGGCTTGGACATCTTCCTGCGGGGAATAACACTTGCAATTTGGGGTGGGACATCCCGTTCGGTTGATTTGGGGGTCAGCTATGAACCGCTGTTCCTGGGCGACATCTTCGTCAGCCGCATCCATCTTGTCGGTGCCGGTGTTGCGCTCGCACTCTTTGTCGCCTTCATGCTGTTCTTCCGAACCCGGACCGGGATCAAGTTGCGGGCGATCGCGGATGATTACATGGCTTCGTGGTCGGTCGGCATTTCGGTTGAGCGCGGCGTAGGGTTGTCCTGGGCACTGGCATCAGTTGTTGCCGTCGCCGCAGGCGTCATCTGGGGCGAGATTCAGGGTGTAGATCAGGCGCTGTCGCTGTTGCTTCTGAAGGGCCTGACGGTGGCCGTTCTTGGTGGCCTCGACAGTATCCTCGGCGCAGTGATCGCGGGCATAATTCTGGGCGTCGTCGAAAACGTTGGTGCCGATTTTCTGGATCCGCTTGTCGGAGGCGGAAGCCGTGAGCTTATCGTCGCCGCCGTGCTCATTCTTACGGTCATGATCCGTCCGCATGGACTGTTCGGTCGTCACGACATTGAAAGGGTCTAAGGGATGTTTTATAGACTTTCCGGTGTCCATCACGCCAACTATGTATCCGACAGTCGTATCTTCAAGGTACCTGCTGACCGGAACCTGGCTGTATTCATCTTCCTGATTGGACTTGCCGCGCCATTCATCATACCGTCGCTCTACCTGAACAGTTACATGCTTCCGTGGCTGATCTGGACGGCCGCCGCCCTTGGACTTAACCTGGTGACAGGTTGGGCTGGCCAACTTCACTTGGGCTATGCTGCGGTCATGGCCGTCGGGGCGTATTCGGCGATCCACGCGGCGCGTTTCGGCGTGCCATGGGAATTCGCCCTGATCATTGGCGGGTTGACGTCATCTGTGATCGGCAGCCTGTTCGCCTTTGCCGCATTGCGGGTCAAGGGTCTCTATCTCGCACTCACGACTCTTGCGATGCAATTCGTGATGGACTGGGTTCTGACCCACTCGCCGGCGATTTCAGGGGGCTCGCACGCATCGCTCCAGTCACCAACTTTGGCGTTTCTTGGGCAGGATATTACCTCTGATACCGGTTTTTACTATGTCGCCTTCGGATGGTGTGTGTTGGTGACGATCTTCATGCTGAATCTCAAACGCACTGGGCTTGGTCGTGCCTTGGTCGCGGTACGCGAAAAAGACTTTGCTGCCGCGATCCTGGGTGTGAACAGTTTCTATTACAAGATCCTAGCCTTCGCGACTTCGTCTTTCATCGCGGGCGTCAGTGGTGCTTTGCTTGTCGCCACCTTCTTCTTTCTTGCCGCGCCGGAGCAGTTTTCGGTCACCGTATCTATCCAGGTTCTTGCGATGGTGATCGTTGGCGGCCTCGGCAGCGTAATCGGATCCTATTTCGGTGTTGCTCTGATCCTTCTTGTCCCCGGTTTGGTGAACGGTCTCGTCGTCACGGTGAGCGAGGGGCTTGGTATGCAGATCAATGTTGAAACGCTCGCTCACATCCCGAATGCGGTCTATGGCGCACTGATCGTCATTATCCTTCTGATCGAACCGCTCGGTTTGGGAAAACTCTACGGCAACATCAGAGACTATCTGATGGTCTGGCCCTTCGATCAGTTCAAGAAATAAGGGAAATGCCGATGCAAGAAAAAGTTGAAGCCGAGCACATTCTGTCCATGAACAGTGTCGAGGTGCTGTACGACAATGTAATGCTGGCGATCAAAGGTGTTTCGGTCAAGGTGCCAAAAGGCGAGATGATCGCGCTCTTGGGCTCGAACGGCGCGGGCAAAAGCACCACGTTGAAAGCGATCAGCGGTCTTCTGAAGGCAGAGCGCGGACGCATCAGCCGAGGTGAAGTAACCTTCCAGGGAACAGACATAACCGAAGTGCTCGCGCAAAACCGCGTCGGGATGGGTATCTGTCACGTCATCGAAGGGCGGCGGGTCTTTGAACACCTGACCCCCGACGAGAACCTGACCGCTGCTGCGCCGCGCGGAATGTCCCGATCGGCGCTGAATGCGGAAAACGAAAAGATTTACGACTATTTCCCACGACTTGCCGAACGCCGCAATTCGCAAGCAGGCTATTTGTCTGGTGGCGAGCAACAGATGCTGGCCATCGGCAGGGCGCTGGTGACGCAGCCGAAACTGTTGATGCTCGACGAACCAAGTCTCGGCCTTGCCCCGTTCCTGGTCGAGGAAATCTTCGGCATCCTGCAAAAGATCAATCAGGAGGAGGGCGTATCCGTCCTGCTGGTGGAGCAGAACGCGCTGGCCGCTCTGGAGATTGTTTCGCAAGGGTATCTGATTGAGAACGGCCGCGTTGTCATGCACGGCACGGCCGAGGCGCTCAAATCCAACTCCGACATTCAGGAATTTTATCTGGGCGGCGGAGAAGAAACCGATTTTCACAACGTCAAGCACTACAGCCGACGCAAACGTTGGCTGAGCTGAGGTACTATTCAGAAATTGTTCAGGGAGGATCAAATGAAGAAATTTACCAAAGCGTTGGCCGTGTTTTCAATGGTTGGCGGAGCGATGTTCGGCACCCAGGCGCTGGCTGAGCCATTCAAGATCGGCATCTGCTACGACCTCAGCAAAGCCTATACCTTTGCCACGCCGCAGGTTGCCCAGGCGGCACAGGATCTCGCCAAACTGGTCAATATGAAGGGCGGCATCGGAGGAGAACCGGTCGAGGTTATCGTGCGCGATCACGGGAACGAACCGCAGCGCGGGATCGAGTGTTATTCCAAGCTCAGCCGCGAGGGCGTTTTCGTCTTCGATACACTGTCCACTCCAGTGTCTTTGGCCATCCTGCCTCGGGCCATGGAAGATGGACGTATCCTGATGCAGTCACTTGTCGGCCGCGGCGATGCCGTGGATGGTAAGGTTTTTGACTGGGTCTATCCGATCGGGCCTACCTATTGGGGGCAAGCCGCCAACGACGTTGCCTATATCAAGCAATTGCATGACGGCGATCTGTCGGGTGTGAAGGTAGGCTTTGTCTATTTCGATTACCCTTTCGGACAAGAGCCAATCGAGATTCTGGAAACCCTGTCCGAGAAAGAGGGTTTCGAACTTGAGCTTTACCCCGTTCCGCTGCCCGGCAGCGACCAGGCCGGAGTATGGTCCAAGGTGCGCCGCGACAAGCCCGATCACGTGATCGTCTGGATGCTGGGCGGTGCCCATGTGGTCGCATCGAAAGAGATGCAGCGCAATCGCATCCCGATGGAAAAATACATTTCGGTCAACTGGCTGAACGAGGTCGATATTGCCAATATCGGCACTGATGCGGCCAAAGGCATCAAGCGCGGTACCAATGTCGTGGGCGGTCAGGATGTCGCCCTGTTCAAGGAGATCATGACCGAGCTTTATGACAACGGACAGGGCTCGGGCCCGATTGAGAAGACGCAGGACGTTTTCTATAATACGGGGCTGGCCATGTATTCGATCATGTTCGAAGCCGCGCGCAACGCGGTCGAACTCGAAGGGCTGCCAATCACTCCGACATCCTACAAGGCCGGACTCGAGTCGTTGAAGGGTTATGACGCCAACGGGTTGATGGCCCCCATTACGGTAACGGCCGAAGACCATGGCGGCGGTGGCCAGACGCGCATCGAAATGTGGGACGGGGAGGCTTGGGTGCCGCAAACCGAATGGATTTCTGAATACGGCGATGTCGTGTGGGATGTGGTTAAGGAAAGTTCCGCAAAATACGAGCAGTGACAGGCTGATAGTAGGAAGGGTGGCGCTGTACAGGGCGGCGGCGCTCACAAAACAGTTTAGCCGCCCTAAAATCAACCAACGGGAGAGAGAATATGAAAATCAAACAGCACATCAAGGCGGTGGCCCTTACTGCCGCATTGGCAACAAGCGCGACGGTGGCTGCGGCACAGGACAAGGAGCCGATCCGCTTCGGACTTTGCTTCGACCTTAGTAAATCGTACACGTTCATTTCACCGCAGGTGGCCCAGGCAGCCCAGGACCTGGCGATGTACACCAACGAAAACGGTGGAATTGAAGGCCATCCGGTTGAAATCATCATTCGCGACCATGGCAACGAACCGCAACGTGGCGTGGAATGCTATGAGCAGCTCAAACGTGACGGTGTTTTCCTTTTCAACTTTCTTTCCACGCCCGTCACGAACGCGGTTCTGCCGCGTGCCATGAAGGACGGAAACGTCCTGATGCAATCCTTCGTTGGCCGTGGCGATGCCGTGGACGGCGAGGTGTTCGAATGGGTTTTCCCGGTCGGCCCGACCTACTGGCAGCAGGCGGCAAATGACGTTGCCTTCATCAAAGGCCAGATGGGCGGTGACCTGAGCAAAGCAAAGATCGGGTTCATCTATCTGGATTATCCCTTCGGTCAGGAACCGATCGAGATCCTGAAAACACTTTCTGAAAAGGAAGGGTTTGAGCTGGAGCTTTATCCTGTGCCGCTCCCCGGGTCGGATCAAGCCGGCGCATGGAGCAGTATCCGCCGTGATAAGCCAGATTACGTGATCAGCTGGCTTCTGGCGGGCGGACACGTGGTCGCCTCCAAGGAAATGCGCCGCAACCGCTTCCCGATCGACCGCTATCTGTCGGTTAACTGGTTGAACGAAGTCGATATCGCCAACATCGGCGAGGAAGAGGCGAAGGGCATCCTGCGCGGGACCAACGTGGCCGGTGGCCAGGAAGTTCCGATCGTCAAGACGATGCTGGACACCTACTATGCCAATGGCAAGGGCAGCGGTCCCGAGAGCCTTGTTCGCGACGTGTACTACAACACGGGCATGGCGATTTACTCGGCCGGTTTTGAAGCCGCACGTATCGCGATTGCCGAAAACGGTTGGCCGCTCACGCCAGAAAGCATGAAGGCTGCCTATGAATCGATCGAGAACTTCGATGGCGACGGCGTCATGGCCCCGGTGACCGTAACCGGTGAAGACCACGGCGGCGGCGGCAAGACCCGGGTCGAACAGTGGAATGGCGAAACCTGGGTTCCGCTGACCGACTGGAGCGCCGACTATCTCGACGTTGTGTGGGAAGTCATCAAGCACAGTTCCAAGTCGTTCTCTGTCGAATAAGCAGGAACTTCCCCGCGGCAAACATGTCGCGGGGAAGCTTCGCACTAGAATGTCACCAGTTAAAACGGAGCAGGTATCATGAGCCCAATTGATGTAAAAATCGAAGACGGCATTGCGACCGTCTGTATCAATCGGCCCGAACGCAAGAACGCGCTTTCCGTGGCCGCGACGAACGGGCTGACGGATGCCTGGGAAAAGATCGAGGCGGACGACAGCGTTCGTGTGGCCATACTGACCTCGGCCGATTGCGGTGTTTTCAGCGCCGGGCTGGACCTCAAGGAAGCCACGCAAATCGCGCGCGACGAAGGCGTCGATATCCTGTCAAAGATGCGCGATCCATTTCACGAGACCATGCGCGCCTGCAGGAAGCCGATCATCGCGGCGATGACGGGGTCGCTGATGGCGGGCGGCATGATGCTGACGCTGAATTGCGATTTGCGGGTCGGACTCAAGGGGACCAAGGTTGGCATTACCGAGGTGAAGATCGGTCGCGGATCGCCTTGGGCTTCGCCGGCACTGACCATGCTACCGCAGCCCATCCTTATGGAAATCCTGCTGACCGGAGACCTGATGCCGATCGAGCGGCTACATGAATACGGGTTCACCAACTATATCGAGGACTCCCCCGATGCCGTTCGCGCGCGGGCATTCGACCTTGCCAAACGCATAGCCAGTGGGGCTCCGCTTTCGGTGATCGCTGCCAAGGGCGGCGTTCGCGCAACCATGGATCTGGGCTGCGCGGGTGGCCTCGAAGAAGGTAAGCGCCTGCATGAGGTTGTGTACGCCAGCAACGACGCGATTGAAGGCCCCAAGGCTTTTGCTGAAAAACGCGCACCGGTCTGGACAGGAACCTGATGGAGACCGGAATGACTGAACTTATTCGCCTGGACAGGGATGGGCCTGTCGGAATACTGCGTTTTCTTCAGCCGGCAAAACGCAACCCTTACAGCATCGGGTTCGTCGAAGAACTGGTGGCGCTCCTGCGCGAGGCTGAACAGGATGATGTAATCCGCGTCGTTGTCATGACAGGCGGCGATCATTTCAGCAGCGGCGGCGATCTCGTTGGATTTCAGGCTGAAATCGCGAAAGGCGCAAGGGCGACATCGGAAATGGTCGACCGGGTTCACGATGGCGGACGCGCGGCCTATCTGTTTCGGAAGCCTCTGATTTCTGCTGTATGCGGGGTGGCATTTGGTGCGGGTCTCAGCCTGGCGCTGTCTGCGGATTTCGTCGTAGCCGCCGAAGATGCCCGGTTGTGCGAAGTTTTTGCGCGCGTCGGCGGCTGTCCCGACACCGGCTCGAGCTGGCTGCTTCAGCAGCGTGCCGGTGCGGGCGTGGCGCGGATGCTTGTTCTCACAGGTCGTGAAATAGACGGGCGCACCGCCAGGGAACTGCGAGTTGTCGAAGAATGCGTACCCCCCGACCAGGTCGAGCAACGCGCTCTGGAAATTGCCCACGAGATCGCCCCACACCCGATGTTCGGCATTCAGACCGCCAAGCGCGTGATGCGTGCCGCGGCGGAGTGCAGCTATCTGGAGGCGCTGGACATCGAGCGCGATGCCCAAAGCGTTTTGCTGTGTGCGCATGATTTTCCAGAGGCCATGAAAGCGTTCTCCGAGAAAAGAAAACCCGAATTCAACGACCGATAGGTCGGTAGAAACCGTATCTAACAAACCAAGGAGACCGTAGATGAAGGTGCTTGTGCCTGTCAAACGCGTGATCGACTACAACGTGAAAGTGCGCGTCAAAGCGGACGGAAGCGGTGTCGATCTTGCCAACGTTAAGATGTCGATGAACCCCTTTGACGAGATCGCCGTCGAAGAGGCCATCCGCCTGAAAGAAGCCGACAAGGCAGACGAGGTCGTCGTCGTCTCGATCGGTGTGAAGCAAGCGCAAGAGACCCTGCGCACCGCTTTGGCCATGGGCGCGGATCGCGCCATTCTAGTTGTGGCCGCCAATGACGTCCACCAGGACATCGAACCGCTGGCTGTGGCCAAGATCCTGAAAGCCATTGTCGACGAAGAGCAGCCGGGTCTGGTCCTGGCCGGTAAGCAGGCCATCGACAACGACATGAACGCCACCGGCCAGATGCTGTCGGCGCTGTTGGGATGGTCGCAAGGCACCTTCGCCTCGGAACTGGACATCGACGGCGACAAGGCCGTGGTGACCCGCGAGGTCGACGGCGGTTTGCAGACTATCAAGGTCAACTTGCCTGCAGTCGTCACCGTGGACCTGCGCTTGAACGAGCCGCGTTACGCTTCGCTGCCCAACATCATGAAGGCCAAGAAGAAGCCGCTGGACGAAAAAACCGCCGCCGGTTACGGCGTCGACTCTTCGCCGCGTCTTGAAGTGGTCAAAACGACCGAGCCGGCAACACGTGCCGCCGGCATCATCGTCGGCTCGGTTGACGAGCTGGTTTCGAAACTCAAAGAAGCGGGGGCTGTGTAATGGCTGTTCTTCTTCTCGCCGAAATCAACAATGGTGAACTGGCGCTGGACGCCACCGCCAAAGCCGTCACCGCCGCCCGGGCACTGGGCGACGTGACCGTTCTGGCCGCGGGTGCTTCCGCCGCCGCAGCTGGCGAAGCCGCCGCCAAGATCGACGGTGTCGCCAAGGTGTTGGTCGCTGAAGATGCGTCGCTGGGTCACCGCATGGCGGAACCCACCGCCGCGCTGATCGTGTCGCTGGTCGGTGACTATTCGCACATCGTGGCACCCGCCACGACCGACGCCAAGAACGTCATGCCGCGCGTTGCTGCGCTGCTGGACGTGATGGTGATTTCGGACGCCTCTGGCGTTGTCGATGCAGACACGTTCGAACGCCCGATCTATGCCGGCAACGCCGTGCAAACCGTCAAATCTTTGGATGCGACCAAGGTTATCACCTTCCGCACCTCGACCTTCGACGCCGCTGGCGAAGGCGGCTCGGCCGCAGTCGAAACCATCGGTGCTGCCGACAACCCCGGCCTGTCCGAATGGGTCGAAGACAAGGTGGCCGCATCGGACCGCCCCGAGCTGACCTCGGCCGGCGTGGTCGTGTCCGGTGGCCGTGGCGTCGGATCCGAAGAGGATTTTGCCCTGATCGAAAAGCTGGCTGACAAGCTGGGCGCCGCCGTTGGGGCTTCGCGCGCTGCTGTCGACTCGGGCTACGCCCCGAACGACTGGCAGGTGGGGCAAACCGGCAAAGTTGTTGCCCCCGAACTGTATGTCGCCGTTGGCATCTCGGGCGCCATCCAACACCTGGCTGGCATGAAGGACAGCAAGATCATCGTCGCGATCAACAAGGACGAAGAAGCCCCGATCTTCCAGGTTGCTGACTTCGGCCTGGTCGCCGACCTGTTCGAGGCCGTCCCGGCCCTGACTGACGCACTGTAAATCGCGTCACATCAAATGAGAGAAGGCCCGCCATCCGGCGGGCCTTCTTTGTATGCTCATCTTGTTCCTAAAGCGTTTCTAAATTAACTTGAGGCATACCCGGCAGCCTTGAAGTAGTTCCAGCATTCGGTTGGATCATAGAGTT
>NZ_JAIMIC010000023.1 GCF_019966545.1 Heliomarina baculiformis
AAACCACGCGTCTTCAAGACCGCAGCAGGGCTCATGAGCTTCTGCCTGGAGCTCGACGCAAAGGTATTCAGCTGCCCCCTCCGAGAAGGTGAGAGAGGCACGTGGGAGTTTGAGACGACAAGGCATCCTACCAACGGCTAGCCTCGTTCTCTGGGGGCTTTCAAGCCCTTCCACTTATGCACAATCCGTTATCGATCTCGATGCTCCAGACCGTGTTGGTCGACTAACCAGTAGCGTTCTCGACTTTGCAAGACCCCAACCCGAGCAAAACGACGTTGTCGCACGCTCTGAGGTCGTCCCTCTTGATTCACCACGCCTTTCTCCGCCTCGGATCCCATCGGGCCGCCCTGCGATCGAGACTATGATCCTTGATGTAGGGTCGGTCTACGCGGACCACCCGGCCCTGCGGAGGGCCGGGATGTCCTCTCGCGACTGGCTCGCATTTTTTCGCGCCAACATCGCTATTGAAAGCGCATTTGATCCAAGCGCGCAGTCGCATGTCGGCGCAATCGGGCTTGGGCAGTTGATGCCGGACACTGCACGCGTGCTTGGCGTCGATCCGCATGATCCTGAGCAAAACCTGCATGGATCCGCCCGCTACTTGCTGACACAACTTGATCGTTTCGGCACGCCGCAGCTTGCGCTCGCGGCCTATAATGCCGGCCCCGAAGCCGTGGCGCGCCATGGCGGCATTCCCCCCTACCGCGAAACCCAAGGCCATGTCCGCAAGGTCATGACCGTCTATGCCAAATCCATCGGAGACCAGACATGAAACGCATTGACTATACCCCGGCGGCATTGGCCGCGTTGCTGATGTTGGCCGCAGCCCCGGCGCTCGCACAGGACCTTAGCCCGGTCTCTGACATGATCGACAACATCATCGACGCGGTGACGGGTCCGATCGGTCGTGGCCTCGGTGTGCTCGCTCTCGTGGGATCCGGTGTCATGATGTTTTTCGGGCGCCTCAACTGGCCGATCTTCGTCGCCGTGTTTGTCGGCGTGGTGCTGATCTTTTCGGCCGAGACCATCATCGACGGCTTTGCGGCTCCTTGATCTGACCGACCGCAGAGACCTCCATGCGCGACACACCACTCTTTCTGGGGCTGACCAAGCCGCCACGGATATTCGGTCTCCCGATCGGATATTTTGTGGCGCTGGTCTTCGCATCCGTGATCCCTTTCATTCTGGTTGACGACATGCGGTTCCTGCTGGTGTTCCTCGCGGGCTACCCACCGCTTTGGCTGGTCGCAGACCGCAATCCAAATCTGTTTCAGATTTTGAACGTGGTGATGTCGCGCACACCGCGAACGAGTGTGCGATCCCGCGATGGAGGCGATCTCTATGTCGCGTGAGTTTCGGGGGTTGATTGCAAGCAACGCTGTTCGGGATGCACTTGGGGACAAGGTCTTGAAAGCCGAGCGTCTTGGGCGGCACCTACCCTACATCGCTGCGGTGCGAGACAATGTCATCCTGACGCGCCAAGGTGATCTGATGGCGTCGGTCACGCTCGGCGGGATCGATAGCTTCACCAGCGATGACACCCGGATCGATGAGATCAGTGAAGGCTTTGCCCGGATCGTCAGTCAGTTGGGCGAGCGTTTCGGTTTCCACATCAGCAAGGTATCACGCCCGGATGTCGCGGACCTTGCTGCGCCTGACGGTATGCCTTTTGCAAATGCGGTAGACGCGGCGTGGCTGTCACTGTACCCTAATTAATCAGAATCCGGCCTGAAATTGCCCCGTGAAATCAATGGCGGTTTGTACCTTTAATTTTCATATTGTACCGTTAATTGCCATACTGTACCCTTAATTGCCGTACGGTCGGAACTGTGGATGAGTGTCGGCCTGTTGGGGCGGGGGATTTACGTGGCCAGCGAGCGTATTGCGAAACATCGTGCAGCGGTTCTTCGGCCGATCCTAGAACTTGAGAAGAGGGGCGGGCCGATCAGCGCTGCTATCGGGGACGCCGCTTGGGAACTCGGCTTGGCGAAAAGTCACACATGGTCGCTCTACCGGCGTCTGAGAGAGCACGACCGAACGCGCGAAGCCACCGGTGACAGGATAGCCGCCGGTGAAGGCCGCACCGAGGTTGGCGGCGCCGAGGCCGATGAGTTCCTGGTTCGGGTCGATGCGCTGGCGTTTCTTGGCGGCGAGCGTCTGCGCGACGGAAATGGATTCCACGAAGCCGATGATGGAGATCAGGATTGCCGGGATCGCCAGTTGACGGATCAGGTCGGGCGCGAAACCCGGAAGGGTCAGCGGCGGCAGGGCCTGCGGCACCTCGCCGACGATGGAGACGCCTCGGCCTTCAAGATCAAGGACCCATACCGCGAGCGTCGTCACCACGACCGCCGCCACGGGGCCAGCCTTGGTGACGATGTCGGCCAGAAGCGGACCTGCGCCCATCCTGCGCAGGAGCGGCTTCAGTCCCTTGCGCACCCAGAAAAGAAATGCCGTCGCCGTGACGCCTATGACCACCGTTATCGGGTTGATCTGCCCCAGATGTGACAGAAGCGCGCCGACCATCTCGATCAGCGTATGGCCGCCCGCCTCGATCCCGAGGATATGCTTGAGCTGACTCGTCGCGATCAGGATGCCGGACGCGGTGATGAATCCCGCGATCACCGGGTGGCTGAGGAAATTGGCCAGAAACCCCAAGCGGAAGACGCCGAGCAGCAACAGGAAGCCCCCGGAAAGCCCCGCAAGCGTCAGCGCGGCGACGGCATAGCCCGCCGTGCCCTGCTCGGCGACCTGACCGACGGCGGAGGCTGTCAGAAGCGAGACCACTGCCACAGGCCCAACCGCGAGCGCGCGTGAGGTGCCGAAGACCGCGTAGAGGAGGATCGGTGCGATCGAGGCGTAGATTCCCGCCTCTGGCGGCAAGCCTGCCAGAAGCGCATAGGCGAGCGACTGCGGGATCAGCATGATCGTCACGATCACCGCCGCGACGAGATCGTTCGTCAGCGCGGATCGATCATACTGTCGGCCCCATGTAAGGACCGGCAGATAACGGGCAAATCGTAGCTTCATCGAGTTCTCTCAGGATTGGGGAACGGGGCGCAACCTGTGCGCCCCGCTCGCGAACGCGCGGTGGGCGGGAGGAGATGCCGGCGCGCCGTTCAGTTATTTGGCCGCGGTCTCGAGCTTTTCGGGCTTTGCCATCCATTCGCGGCCCCGGAGCATCGCCTGCCAGTAGATCGGCGGCAGCATCTTTTCCTTGAGGAACCACGCGGCGCGGCTTGGCTTCGTTCCGTCGATCACGAAGGACGGGAAACTCGGCTTCACCGCCCCTCCGTACCCAAACTCCGCGAGCACGATCTTGCCGCGCTCGACCGTCAGCGGGCACGAGCCATAGCCGTCGTATTGCGCCACGGCCGAGTGTCCGGCGATGTCGGCGACGATGTTCTCGGCAACGGTCGGCGCCTGTTTCCGCGCCGCTGCCGCAGTCTTGGCATTGGGTGCGTTCATCACGTCGCCAAGCGCCCAGATGTTGTCGAAGCTCTTGTGGCGCAGCGTCGCCTGGTCAACGTCGACCCAGCCCGCCGGATCGGCCAGCGGCGAGACGCGAATGAAGTCCGGCGCTGTCTGCGGCGGGCAGACATGCATCATGTCGAACGCCAACTCGACGCGGCGGGGCTCCCTCTCGGCCTCCTTGACCTCGAAGGTGGCCGTCTTCGCCGGCCCGTCGACCGCCACGAGATTGTGGAAGAAGTCCAGCGTCGCGTCGTACTTCTTCACGTATTCCATCAGTGCCGGCACGTAGTCCTTCACGCCAAAGAGCACGCCGCCCGCGTTGCAGAAGTGGATGTCGATGTCCTTGAGACGACCGGACCGATGCCAGTGGTCGGCCGAGAGATACATCGCCTTCTGCGGCGCGCCGGCGCATTTGATTGGCATCGGCGGCTGGGTGAAGAGCGCGGTGCCGCCGCGCATCTCCTGCACCAGTTGCCAGGTGTAGGGCGCCAGGTCGTAGCGATAGTTCGAGGTCACCCCGTTTCGGCCGAGCGTATCGACAAGGCCTTCGACCTTGCCCCAGTCGAGCTTGAGACCGGGACAGACGACGAGACGATCGTATTTCACGACACGGCAACCATCGAGGATGATCGCGTTGTTCTGCGGCTCGAAGGCCGCGACCGCGGCCTTGATCCACTTGACCCCTTTCGGGATCAGGCTGCCCATTGTCTTGGCGGTTTCCTGTGCCTCGAATATGCCGCCGCCGACCATCGTCCAGCCGGGCTGGTAATAGTGAATTTCGGCGGGATCGATGATCGCGATCTCGAGGCCGGGCTTGCGCGACTTGAGGCTTGCCGCGACTGCGATGCCGCCGGCACCCGCGCCGACGATGACCACTTTGTAGTGCGCATCGCCGGTATCGGTCGGGGTCTTGCCGCCGTTGGCGACGCGGCGCGCGACACCGTTCATGTCATAGCCTGCCGCCTTCGTCATGGCGAGGATCTCGGAGACGGGTCGCCTTTTCGCCTCGTGCAGCGACCAGAGTGTCGCCGAGCGTGTGCCGGTCCGGCAGTAGGTCAGGACCGGGCGTTGCACCTCTGCCAGCGCCTGGCCGAAGGCAGCAACGTCCTGATCGGTCACCATCCCCGACTCGACCGGGACGTAGCGCGTCTCGATTCCCTCGGCCTTGGCAGCGGCCTCGATCTCTTCGAAGCTTGGCTGGTCAGCGCCTTCCCCATCGGGGCGATTGCAGATGATCGCACGATAGCCTGCAGCCTTGATCGCGGCCATGTCCATGGCTGCGATCTGCGGGGACACCGTAGCTTTCGGCGAAATCTTTTTCAGTTCCATCGGCGTATTCCTCCCTATTGGTTTCAATCAGGGATCACACAGCAGCGCCGATGCGCCGCCATAGGCCCCGATGACCGCTTCAAGTGGATGGGTCTTCGTCTTGAATGATTGACACCATTTTCGCGCTGTACGCCCGGTCGCCGATGCGTTCGATCAACTCCAGTTGCAGCTCCAACCAGGCCTTATGGCCTTCTTCATCCATGGCGATCCTTTCGAAGAGCATGCGCGATCCGACATCGTTGGCCTCATAGGCTTGTCGGGCCGCGCTGAGATAGAATTCAATGGCCTCCTCTTCATCGGCAAGGTCGGCCTTGAACATATCCGGCAGGGTTTCCGCGCGCTTGGGCGATTTTGCGAAAGCAATCTCGGGCGTTCCTTTCAGGAACATGATGCGCTCGATGAACAGGTCGGAGTGTCCGATTTCCTCTGCCTGTTCCTCACGCATCTTGTCTGCCAGCAAATTGAGGCCCCAATCGTCGAGGACATGCGCGTGCAATTGATACTGATGCGCGGCGCTCATTTCCATTTGAAGCGCCTTGTTCAGGTTCTCCACCGTTGCGTTGTTCGACATTGTCTTCTCCTTTCGATGTGTAAGCGCAGTATCTCTCAAAGACCGTTCAGGGGCACCTTGAGCATCGGATTGCCATCCTTGTCGGTCGGCACCTCGCCTGCGCGCATATTCACCTGCAGCGACGGGATGATCAGCTTGGGCATGGCGAGGGTCGCGTCGCGTTCGTTGCGGAACTTGACGAAATCCTCCTTTGTCTTGCCATCGCCGACATGGATGTTGTGCGCCTTCTCGTCACCCACCTTGGTCTCCCACTGGATGTCGCGCCCGTTCGGCCCGTAGTCGTGGCACATGAACAGCCGCATCTCGTCCGGCAGGGCCAGGACTTTCTGGATCGAGTCGTAGAGTGTCGCCGCATCTCCGCCCGGGAAATCGGCACGCGCCGACCCGCCATCGGGCATGAACAGAGTGTCACCCACGAAGGCCGCATTCCCCATGACGTGTACCATACAGGCGGGCGTGTGACCGGGCGTGTACATGGCGAAGGCGGGCATGTTTCCGACCATGTAGGTGTTGCCGTCGTCGAACAGGCGGTCGAACTGGCTGCCGTCGCGCTGGAACTCGGTGCCTTCGTTGAAGACCTTTCCAAAGGTCTCCTGCACGACCATGATCTTCGCGCCGATACCGATTTTTCCACCAAGCTTCTGCTGGATATAGGGAGCGGCTGAAAGGTGATCGGCGTGGACGTGGGTCTCGATGATCCACTCCAGCTTCAGCCCCTGCGACTGCACCTGCCGGATCAGTTCGTCCGCATGGTCGTAGGTTATCCGCCCGGCGGCGTAGTCGATGTCCATGACGCTATCGACGATAGCGCAGGCCGACGAGGACGGGTCCTTGACGATATAGCTGATCGTGTTCGTGGCCTCGTCGAAGAAGGCCTGGACCTCGGGTTTGATGGTCATGTCCACGGGGTATGTCATGGTTTTCTCTCCTTGAATGGTGCGGTGCCTCAGGATGCGACGCGCGGTTGCCCCAGCGACGCGAAGACGCGGCGCAGCCAGAAACCGACGATGACTGCGGCCAGGAACAGGGCAACTTCCCAGCGCCCGGTTCCGAGGGCCGGAATGGCCGCGCCCGGGCAGAAGCCGGCGATGCCCCAGCCGATGCCGAACAAGGCCGACCCACCGACGAGCTTCATGTCGATGTCGGTTCCGGTGGGAACCTGGAAACGACCGCCGAAGAGCGGAGCATTGCGCCGCCATGCCAGTCGGTAGCCGATCGCCGCCACGAGCAGCGCTCCGCCCATGACGAAGGCCAAGCTCGCGTCCCAACTGCCCGCGAGGTCGAAGAAGTTCAGGACCTTGGCCGGGTCCATCATGCCCGAGAGGGCGATGCCGGTGCCAAAGACGACACCCGTGAAAAGTGCAAAGACAAGCTTCATTGATCAGCCTCCGAAAACATGGCGGATGAGAAAGACTGTGATCGCGGCCGTTGCCATGAAGGTGGGCACGGCGACCAGCGACCGGACCGACAGACGCGACAATCCGCAGACCCCGTGTCCCGACGTGCAGCCGGAGCCGAGGCTGGCGCCGAGCCCCACGATGACGCCGCCTACGGCGATCATCGCCGGGCTGACCGGAACCGTCAGGACCGGCATCGTGCCGGTCACCGCGAAGATGAGCACGGGTGCGACGACCATTCCGGCGATCAGCGCGAGCCGCCAGGTCATCTCTTCCCGGCTCTCCGCAAAGATCGCGCCCGACAGGACGCCGGTTGCGCCGAAGATCCGGCCGAGCCCGAGCATCAGAAGGACCGCGCCAAGGCCGATCAGCAGACCGCCGCCGAACGATGTGATCGGAGTGAACACAGTCTCCATCTCAGCAGTCCCGGCAGGTCTTGAGGCCGAGCATGGAATAGAGCGGGCACATCTTCATCAGCGACGTCGCGAGCATGACGACGCCGACGACGGCCGCACCATATTTGAACAGAGGCTCGGCGAAGAGCTGCAGACCGCTGAAGAAGGCGAGATAGAGCAGGACCAGCCCCAGCGCGGCGCGCAGGATACGGTCGAGGGTTCCGACATTGGTCGTCATGGCGTCCTCCGGACTTGAAAGTTGACCATGACTTATAAGTTTGGCGGCACCGCTTCAGTGATATTGTCACCCAGCGATGATTTTTCTTCGGCGATCAGCTATGCGCTGTCGGCAAGCTCCCGCAGGGCCGGCTTGTTGGTGAGCTCGATTCGTCCGCGCGATTGGGCGATGAAGCCGCGCTTCTGGAAATCGTGCAGCACGCGCGAGATGACTTCTCGCGCCGTTCCCAGTTCGGTTGCGATCTGCGCATGGGTCGCCGCGATCTCCCTGTCGCCGCCTACCAGGGCGAGGAGGCGCTCGGCGAGCCGAACGTCGATCCGGCCGAACGCGACATCGTCCACAACGCGCAGAAGGTCGATCAGCCGCCGCGAATAGGCTGCGAACACGAAATTGCGAAAGGCCGCTTCATCGGCAACGAGGGCGTCGAAGGCAGGCCTCGGAAGGACGACGACGCTGATCTCGGACTCCGCCAGACCCTCAGCGTTGTAAGCCTCTTCCGCCAGCATGCAGGCCGTAGTCAGGACGCAGCTTTCGCCCGCATCGACGCGGTATAGTACGATGTCACGTCCGTTCTCGGAAGTCTGCGAGACGCGGATCGTCCCCTCCAGCAGGAACAACAGGCTGTCGGGAATGTTGCGCGGACCGAATACTTCCTGGCCTTTGGGATAATTGCGGATCTGCGCCACCTTTAGCAGCCGATCCCGCACACCGCGCGGTAGGGCTCTGGTCCCCTGAAACCGTTCGGTCCAGTCTCCAGTGCTCATCGCGCCCTCCGCGATGGCCAAACGATGCCCTCTTCTATTGGCGTGATGCGGGACAACAGCTCGCTCTTGTTCGACGCAATTTCCGCGAGCGTCAGGTCGTCGAGCACCGCCATGAATGCCTTCGTCGCCTCGCTCAGTGCCCGCGATAGCTTGCAGATGCCGATCAACGGACAGGTGTTTTTTTCAGGGTTGAAGCATTCGACCACATCGAGCGGTCCTTCGGTCAGCCGGATGACATTCCCCACGACGATTTCCTCCGCAGGACGTGCCAGCCTGAATCCGCCGCCTCTTCCCCGCCTTGTTTCCACAAGTCCAGCCTGTCCCAGTTCGTGCACGATCTTCACTATATGCGGTCGGGCCAGCCCATGCACCCTGACCACGTCATCCACGCGGACAAGTTCGGGTGACCTGAGCGCGGCAAGCTGAAGCGATCGGAGCGCGTAGTTCGTATATGCCGTGAGCTTCATCGATGTCTCCCGGTGAAAGTTCTACTTGGTGTATAACTTTTTGCAGGCTGGGTGACAATGTCACTGAGCCCGCGCCCGCTCCACGGTAATTGGTGGCCAAACTCATTGAAAGGAAACACCATGCCTCTGCTTCTCGGAGACGTCGTCCCGGACTTCACCGCTGACACGACGACCGGCCCCATCTCTTTCCATGACTGGATCGGCGACGACTGGGCCTTCTTTTTTAGCCATCCGGGCGACTTCACCCCGGTTTGCACCACCGAGATGGGCCGGACCTCGCAGCTCAGCGCAGAATTCGACAAGCGTGGCGTCAAACCGATCGGGCTCAGCACCGACTCCGTCGACGAGCATCTGAAGTGGATCGACGACGTGAACGATACCCAGAACACGACGCTGCGGTTTCCGATCGTCGCTGATCCCGACCTGAAGATCGCGCGCCTCTACGACATGATCCATCCCGCCCAGTCCGAAACGGCTGCCGTACGCTCGGTCTTCATCATCGACAACAAGAAGAAGTTGCGCCTGACGATGACCTATCCGATGAGCGTCGGGCGCAACTTCGATGAAATTCTGCGCGCAGTCGATGCCCTGCAGGCGGGCGACAGGCACCAGATTGCCACGCCTGCCGACTGGCGACCCGGCGACGAGGTCATCATCCCGCCCTCGATCGACGACGTTGCGGCGAAGGGTCTGTTCCCGCAGGGTTGGACGACACACCGCCCCTACCTGCGGACCACGCTTGTTCAAGACTGATTATTGTTGACGGATGAAGAGGAGAGAGACGATATGAGACGTATCGCATTGGCGGCGCTGGCCGTTTTTGGACTCGCCGGGAGCGCTCAGGCGCAGGAAGCGCCAGAATTGGTGACGGTCCTCGCCTCAGAGGACGCGCAAACCCAGCTGATGGGTATGGTTCTGACCATGCAGGCGGTTCAGCAAGGTGCCGAGGCGCACATCCTGCTCTGCGGCCCGGCCGGCGACCTGGCCTTGAGGGACGCGCCCCCTTCGGCTACCGCCCCGCAGGAACCGCGTGGCATGAGCCCCCAGGGACTGATGCAGCAGATCATGGATACCGGCACCCAGGTCGAGGTCTGCGCAATCTACTTGCCGAACCAGGGCGCAGGCCCCGAGGTCTTGCTCGACGGGATTAGCCCCGCTGACCCGGCCGCAATGGCCGCGCGCCTGCTGACGCCGAACGCGCGCATCTTGTCCTTCTAAGCCGCGCCCAGCGGTCGGCCACGCCGCCCGTCCTACCGCACCCCGGAGACCACCTCATGCTCGCCTCCTTCGACGCAGTCCTCTTGGCCCGCATTCAGTTCGCCTTCACGGTGAGCTTCCACTTTCTCTTTCCGGCCTTCACCATCGGCCTCGCGAGCTACCTCGCGGTGCTCAACGGGCTGTGGCTCTGGACGAAGCACCACAAGTATCTAGATCTCTTCCGCTACTGGGTGAAGATCTTCGCACTGGCCTTCGCCATGGGCGTCGTGTCGGGCATCGTGATGTCCTACCAGTTCGGCACCAATTGGGCAGTCTTCTCTGACCGGGCCGGACCTGTGATCGGCGCGCCCATGGCCTATGAGGTGCTGAGCGCATTCTTCCTTGAAGCCGGGTTTCTCGGCATCATGCTCTTCGGGCGCGAGAAGGTGGGTCCGAAGCTGCACATGGCCGCGACGGCGATTGTTGCGCTCGGCACGGTCTTCTCGGCATTTTGGATCCTGTCCGTGAACTCGTGGATGCACACGCCCGCGGGCTTCTCCATCGATCCAGACACGGGCCAATTCCTGCCGGAAAACTTCTGGGAAATCATCTTCAATCCCTCGTTCCCCTATCGCCTCATGCACACGGTGACGGCCGCCTATCTGACAACGGCATTCATCGTGGGTGGCGTGGCGGCTTTCCACCTGTTGCGTCGCCGGAGGCGGGGCGAGGTGGCGTCCGAAGCCACGAGAACAATGTTCTCCATGGCGATGTGGATGGCAGCCATCGTGGCGCCGATCCAGATTTTCCTCGGGGATCTCCACGGAATCAACACGCTGGAACACCAGCCTGCCAAGGTCATGGCCATGGAAGGCCACTACGAGAGTCATCCGGAGGGCGCGCCGCTCTACCTGTTCGGGATCCCCAATGACGAAACGCAAACCCTCGACTACGCGGTCGGCATCCCGAGGCTGTCGTCGTTGATCCTCTTGCACAATCTCAACGCGCCGCTGGCTGGGCTCGACACGATCCCCGACGACGAGCAGCCACCCGTGGGCATCGTCTTCTGGTCCTTCCGTGTCATGGTCGCCCTGGGCTTCGCCATGCTGGGCATCGGGGCGTGGTCGCTCTGGGCGCGCTGGCGAGGTCGTCTCTTCGAGGCGCCTTGGCTGCACCGCGCCGCTCTAGCGATGGCGCCCTCTGGGCTGATCGCGGTTCTGGCCGGATGGATTACCACCGAGGTCGGACGCCAGCCCTATACGGTCTACGGGATGCTGCGCACGGCCGAGAGCGCGGCACCGCTCGACGCAGCTGCCGTCGGCACCTCGCTTGTCGCCTTCATCGTGGTCTACTTCGCCGTCTTCGGCGCAGGCACCTTCTACATCATGCGTTTGATGAGCCGCCCGCCGGTCTTCGACGAACCGCGTCTCAAGGACGTCACAAAGGGACCAACTCGCACGGCCGGCATCACGCCGGCCATCGAGGAAACCATGCGGCGCCCGGACGCCGCCCATCCGGGGGAGTGAGGGCAATGCCGATCGCAGAAGGGGTCGTATTCGACCTCACCTTTGTCTGGGGCTTCCTGATCGCCCTCGCCGTGCTCATCTACGTGGTCCTCGACGGGTTCGACCTCGGTCTGGGCATGCTTTTTGCCGTAGAACCCGAGCGGCGCCATCGCGACGTGATGATGAACTCGGTCGCCCCCGTCTGGGACGGGAACGAGACCTGGCTCGTTCTTGGGGGCGGAGGTCTCTTCGCGGCGTTCCCACTGGCCTACGCGCTGATCTTACCAGCGCTCTATGCACCAATTATCGCCATGCTGCTGGCCCTTATCTTCCGGGGAGTCGCTTTTGAGTTTCGCTGGCGCACCGAGCGTTGGCGCGGTGTCTGGGACGTTGCCTTCATCGGCGGCTCCGCGGTGGCTGCGCTCAGCCAAGGCATCGCACTTGGCGGGCTTCTCCAGGGCATAACTATCGACAAGGCCGCTCGCGCCTATGCGGGCGGCTGGTGGGACTGGCTAACGCCTTTCTCGGTGACGGTCGGGTTGGCCGTCATGGTTGGTTACATGCTCCTCGGAGCGACTTGGCTCGTCATGAAGACCGATGGCGAGCTTCAGGATCGGATGCGCAGCCGCGCCTGGATACTGGGAGTCGCTACAGTGGCATTCATCGGCGTGGTCAGTCTATGGACTCCGTTCCTGCAGGAAGGATACTTCGTGCGCTGGTTCGCTGGCACCCGAATCTTGCTTGCCGGGCTGGTGGGAGTTGCAGTTCTTGCCCTCGCATTCCTGATGTTCCGGGCTCTTCACGTGCATCGTCACGACTACTGGCCCTTCCTGCTCGCCTTGGCGATGTTCGGGCTGTGCTTCGTGGGCCTCGGAATCTGCATGTTCCCCTACATCGTGCCAACCGAAGTCACGCTTTGGGAAGCGGCCGCCCCGTACAGAGCTCAACTATTCATGATCATCGGTGCGGGCATCCTGATCCCGATCATCCTTGCCTACACGGCCTATGCTTACTGGGTATTCCGGGGGAAGGTCGATCCTGAAGCGGGGTATCACTGATGCGGCAGCTGAACCGTTTCGAGCATCGGACCGAACACGAGGCGCCCCGGCGCCTCACAACCCGGCTGATGTGGTTCGGCGTCCTGTGGATCGCCTCCGTGGCGACCCTGGTCGCGGTCGCCTACGGCATCCGCCTGTGGCTGGGCCTGGGATGAGGGGCTGACAATGTGGGACGAACGCTACGCCGCGCCGGGCTACCTCTTCGGAACGGAGCCCGCCCGCTTCTTGGTGGACCAGGCGGTGCATCTGCCGGAGCGGGGCCGCGTCCTCGCCGTGGCGGACGGTGAGGGCCGGAATTCGGTCTTCCTCGCCGCGCGCGGCTTCGACGTCATGGCGTTCGACGCCTCCCACGTCGCAGTCAAGAAGGCGCGGGCACTCGCCAAGGGACGTGATGTTCCGGTCCGTTTCGAGGTCTCGAACGTCGATGGCTGGGACTGGGCGCCAAATGCTTACGACGCCGTCGTCGCGGTCTTCATCCAGTTCGCGCCGCCGCCGATGCGCGCGCGCATCTTCGAGGGCATAAAGCGGACCCTCAAGCCGGGCGGCATGCTGATGCTGCACGGCTATCGCCCCGAGCAGATCACCTACGGCACCGGCGGGCCCCCCCACGCGGAAAACATGTACACCGAGGAAATGCTGCGAGAAGGGTTTGGCGACATGCGGATCCTGCACCTCGCTGCCTACGACTGCGAGATCGAGGAAGGGAAGGGGCATGCCGGGATGTCGGCGCTGATCGATCTCGTTGCGGTGAAGCGCTGACTCGCGGGCGTGTTTCTAACCGATGTTCCAGATGCGTATAGCCAAGCGGTAAAAGCGGCCGTTCATTTATACCGCAGCGAACTCACGCTCTGTCCGCTTGAGCGACATTGGCCTGCCAGACCATGCTGCACGATGCCATCGATGACCGGTTCGGAGTAGCCGCACCGCAGCGACGGGCCGACCAATCAACGGCAGGTGTGGGCCGTCCTCGACGAGCAATGCTATGCCGCGCTTGCGAACAAAAACGCCGACGCTGCGGTCGGTCTGGGCTCCGCCCGGGACTTCGCCGTGCCGAGCATGAACCCGTCCCGACATCATGGGGCTCCTCCTTCATGGGGCGAAGGAGCGTCCTGCGGCGTAGGAGCCGCTTCAAAAACCGGCATCCGGAACACATCATCAGGGCAAGCGAGGACGACCTCGCCCGGCCAGACGGCCAGCACGCGGGACGGCCCGAACTACAATCGGAGCCAACCCATGCGCAGCACCGGAGACCGTATTCGCCAGGCCATCAGCTTCGAGCTCATCGGCATCTTGATCGTCACGCCGCTTTTCGCCTGGGCCTTTGACCACCCGATGGGCGTGCTGGTCGTGCTAGGCGCCACGGCTGCGACGGGCTGGAACTACCTCTTCAACCTCGGGTTCGATCACGCGCTTCATCGACTACGAAGGGATGTGCGCAAGACGCTGCCGCTGCGGGTCGTCCATGCCGTGCTCTTCGAGGCCACGCTCCTGATGCTGCTCCTGCCGCTCTTCGCGTGGTGGCTCGATGTCTCTCTGGTTGCTGCGCTGTTGATGGAGGTCTCGTTTGCCGAGATTGCCAACTTGCTGGCACTCCTAAAGGGGTCTAGCGATCCGCTATGAATGCACCGACCGATATGCCGCGCCTGAAAGGCTACCGTTTCCCTCGTCAGATCATCGCCTACGCGGTATGGGCCTATCACCGTTTTGTGTTGAGCACTGCCGACGTGGAAGACCTTCTTGCTGAGCGGGGTGTAACCGTCAGTCGGGAAACCGTGCGCAAATGGGTGAACCGGTTTGGTCGGCATTTCGCACATTGTATCAAGCGTGGCCGGCCAGCTGCGGCAGATAAATGGCATTTGGACGAAGTCGTTGTGCCAATCAACGGCGTGAAGATTTGGTTGTGGCGCGCCGTGGATTCCAACGGCGACGTTGTCGATATTCTGGTGCAACCACGGCGAAACGCCAGAGCGGCTAAGCGGTTTCTGAAACAGTTAATCGCCCGATTTGGCCGACCCCGCGTTATCATCACAGACAAATTGCGCAGCTATATCAAGCCGATCCGGCAGCTAGCACCGGACGCCGATCATCGCGCCAACAAGGGCCTCAATAATCGAATCGAAGGTTCGCACCGACCGACCCGAAAGCGAGAGAAGCTCATGGGCCGGTTCAAGTCGCCAAAGCAGGCGCAACGCTTCCTTTCCGCCCACGACCAGATCAACACAATCTTTCGCCCCCGCCGATATCGCCTTTCCACCACTTCATACCGCCACGCCAGAGCCGATGCCTTTGATCTGTGGCGGAGCTATGCCCTCGAAATGACAACGTGATAAAAGCCGGACGGGGCTTCTTTGATCACTGCAGAATAAGTTGGCAATCCCGTATGAACTTTTGGAAAGTACGTCTGCAAGGTTCATCCGGGCGAGCAGCGCGAGCGCATTGCTCACCATCAAGTACAGCCATCATACGAGAACATGAGCGGTACTCAAAATTCCCGCGCTTCTAACACCTTTGCCGCAAGCCTCGCTCACCGATTTGAGCGCACGATACGGGAATTAACGGACATCAATCCGAAACGCTTTTTTGCACACGCCTTTGGTCAAACCGTGAGCGCGGGTGAGGGATGTCTCGACGAGTATCAAGACCATGCAGGGTCGTCGCGACGAACCTTGTGTGTATTCCATAGCCCCGCCGGAATACCGGTCACTGCACCTATGACCACGGCCACCGCAAAAGCTTTCCAGCCGACCCATCCGAGCGCCAGAAACACTGTTACTGCCGCACCCGCGATGCACAGGACCCAAAGCGGAATGAATATCAGTCTCCAACCATGTTTCATGATTTTCCTCCATCAGAAGTACGGAAAGCCAACGGACACGTCCCGGGCAGGGTTCCGAAGCATTCCTGATTCGCAGGAACCACCTCCGAAGCGAGTGAGTTCACATCATAGGAGGATCGCAAATGTCATTCCGGAAACGCTACCTCACCCATCCTATCTATAAGTGGGCAAAGAAAGCCCTTCCCACTCTGTCCGCCACTGAGGCGGAAGCGATCAATTCTGGCGACGTCCACTTCGAAGCCGAACTGTTCTCCGGCAAGCCGGACTGGACAATGCTTCGCAACATGAAGGCGCCGAATTTGACCGAACAAGAAGCCGCATTCATTGAAGGTCCCTGCAAGGCCTTCTGCGACATGATCGACCCTTGGGAAATAGACCACCACACTGGCGATCTTCCGACCGACGCCTGGAACTTTCTGCGCGAAAACGGCTTTTTTGGTATGATCATCCCCAAGGAACATGGGGGCTTGGGCTTTTCGGCCTACGCCCATTCCGAGGTCGTGCGCTACATCGCCAGCCACTCCCTCGTAGCCGCCGTCACCGTCATGGTGCCCAATTCCCTCGGCCCGGGCGAACTTATTCTCCAGTTCGGCACCGACGACCAGAAGCAGGATTGGCTGCCCCGTCTGGCCACCGGCAAAGAATTGCCGGCCTTCGGTTTGACCAGCGAAGATGCTGGCTCTGACGCTTCGGCCATGACCGACGATGGTGTCATCTGCAAAGGCCAGTGGAACGGTGAAGAGGTGCTCGGCATGCGCCTGAACTGGGCCAAGCGTTACATCACGCTGTCCCCGGTCTGCACGGTCCTCGGCCTTGCCTTCAAGCTGCGCGACCCAGACGGCCTGCTGGGAGAGACTGAGGACATCGGCATCACCTGCGCCCTTGTCCCGACCGATCTGCCGGGGGTCGAGGTCGGGCGACGCCACCTTCCCTCGGGCACCATGTTTCAGAACGGGCCGACGACCGGCAAGGACGTGTTCATCCCGCTTGACCACATCATTGGCGGACCGGACTACGCCGGACGGGGCTGGATGATGCTGATGAGCGCGCTGGCCGCCGGACGGGGCATTTCCCTGCCCTCCCTGTCCGCCGCGGCAACGGCGCTGGCCGCCCATACGACCGGCGCCTATTCCCGCATCCGCACGCAGTTCAACTTGCCGATCGGCCTCTTCGGTGGCGTGCAAGAGCCACTCGCCCGCATCGCGTCGAGCGCCTATGTCATCGACGCCGGACGACGGCTGACGACGGCCGCGCTGGACGAAGGGCACAAGTTGGCCGTGATTTCTGCGATCATGAAGTACCATGCGACCAACCGGATGCGCGACGCAATCAACGACGCAATGGACGTGCATTCCGGCAAAGCCGTTATCGACGGTCCGCTGAACTACCTGCAACCGATCTACCGGACCATCCCGATCGGAATCACCGTCGAAGGAGCCAACATCGTGACACGGAACCTGATCATCTTCGGTCAGGGCGCTATCCGCGCGCATCCGCACCTGCTGGACGAGATGCAGGCGCTTCAGGAGCCGGACGAAGAGAAATCGCTCGATGCCTTCGACAAGCATTTCTGGGCCCATGTGAACCACTCAGTCCGCACGACCTTACGCGCGGGCTGGTCCGCTTGGACCGGCCGCGGCGATGCGCCCTCGGATGCCGGCAAAGTCGCGCCGATCTATCGCCGACTGGACCGCTGGTCCGCCGCCTTCGCCGTTACCGCCGACATCGCCTTCCTGACCCTCGGCGGAGCCCTTAAGCGGAAAGAGATGATCTCCGCCCGCCTCGGCGATGCCCTCTCAGAAATGTACCTGATTTCAGCCACCCTGAAACGTTGGGAAGACGAAGGCCGGAACGAACAAGACCTGCCGCTCGTGCACCACGCTGCCGAGACAGGCTTTGCCCGCATCGGTCGGGCGCTGGACGAAACCATCGCCAACATGCCCGCGAAATGGGTCGGTTGGCTGCTGCGCCCGATCCTGCGACCCGGATCGCATGCGCGTGGGCCATCTGACGAGGTAACAGAGAAAGTCGCCAAGCTTGTCTACGAGCCCAATGCGTCGCGTGATCGACTGGTCAGCGGATTCCACACACCTGACCAGAACAGCGGCCTTGGCCTGCTCGACAGGGCCTTCAAGCTGGTGCTGGAAGCTGAACCGATCACGAAACGGCTACGCACCGCCCGCAAATCGCCGCGCGAAGGGCTGGAGGCCGGAATCCTGTCAATTGCGGAGTTCGAACAGCTCGAAGAGCTACAGACCGCCGTACAGAGAGTCTTGGCCGTGGACGAGTACGCGCCCGACGAGCTGGCGCGCCTCTTTCCCGAAATGCCTCGCGAGACCAAGTGGCCGGAGGCCGCAGAATGAGCCGCCCTGTCTACCTCGTCGATGGCGCCCGCACCCCGTTCCTGAAGGCACGCGGCAAGCCCGGCCCGTTCACCCCGGTCGATCTGGCCGTTCAGGCCGGACGGCCTCTGCTGATGCGTCAGCCCTTTGCGGCGACCGCCTTCGACCTCGTGATCCTTGGCTGCGTGAACGTGATCCAGGATGAGATGAACCCCGCCCGTGTCGCCGCACTGCGTCTCGGTATGGGTGAACATCAAGTCGCCTTCACTGTGCAGATCAATTGTGGATCGGGCATGCAGAGCATCGATACCGCCTTTCGCTACATTCGCGACGGCAGCCACGAGATGATCCTCGCCGGTGGCACCGAAGCGCTAAGCCATGCCCCATTGGTCTACAGCCGGGACGCCACCGAATGGTTCGGCCAGATGGCCCGAGCGAAAGGGCCGATTGACAAGGCCAGGGCCCTTGCCGAATTCCGCCCCGACTTCTTCTCGCCTGTCATCGGACTGGAGCGTGGGCTGACCGACCCGATCACCTCGCTCAATATGGGTCAGACGGCCGAAGTGCTGGCGCATCGTTTTGGCATCGACCGGGTGACCGCCGATACCTATGCCGTCGAAAGCCACAAACGCCTCGCCGCCGCCCAGTCCGAGGGGCGGCTGAAGGGCGAGGTGCTTCCGGTCTTCGACCGCGACGGAGAGGCGCACGAGCACGACGACGGCGTGCGCCCGGACTCCTCCGTCGACAAGCTGGCAAAACTCGACCCGGCGTTTGAGAAACCCTATGGCAAGGTCACCCCCGGCAATTCCAGCCAGATCACAGATGGCGCGTCCTGGGTGATCCTCGCCTCGGAAACGGCGGTCGAAGCGCATGGGCTTGAGCCGATTGCGAAAATCGTCGACAGCCAGTGGGCCGCGCTCGATCCCGGCATCATGGGGCTGGGTCCGGTTCTTGCCGCCACGCCCCTGGCACAGCGCCACGGCCTGGCCTGCGACGACATCGACCTGTGGGAGATCAACGAGGCTTTCGCGGCGCAGGTTCTGGCCTGCATTGCCGCCTGGCAGGACGATGATTTCTGCCGCGAAGTGCTGGGCTACGATGCCGCCTTTGGTCGGATCGACCGGGGGCATCTGAACGTCGATGGGGGTGCGATCAGCCTCGGCCATCCGGTCGGGACCAGCGGCAACCGGATCGTCCTGCACTTGGCCAATGCCCTGATACACCGCGGCGCAAAGCGCGGGATCGCAACGGAATGCATCGGCGGCGGTTTGGGCGGCGCGATGCTGCTGGAGGCCGCATGACCGACGTTTTTGACAAAATCACCCCCGATGACACGACCGAAGCCCCGAAAGCACCCGCGGCGCAGAACTGGCGACTGGAAGAGAATGACGGCACCCGGACACTCTGGCTCGACTGCGCCGGGACGGGAACCAATGTCATCTCCGAAGCGGTGCTGAGGGAACTCGACACCCTGCTGGACGAGGCAAAGCAGGCTCAGCCGGAGGTTCTGGCGATCCGATCCGCCAAGCCCGGCGGGTTCGGGGCTGGCGCGGACATCGACGGCTTTTCCGATCTGAGCAGGGAAGACGCGGTGGCGATGCTGCGCCAAGGTCACGCCGTGCTCGAAAAGCTGGCCGCCCTACCCTTCCCGACGGTCGCCGTGGTGGATGGCACGAC
This sequence comes from Heliomarina baculiformis, assembly GCF_019966545.1. Taxonomy (GTDB): domain Bacteria; phylum Pseudomonadota; class Alphaproteobacteria; order Rhodobacterales; family Rhodobacteraceae; genus Heliomarina; species Heliomarina baculiformis. Next base: position 19,251 of record NZ_JAIMIC010000023.1, read on the forward strand.
GCTTGGCGGCGCTTTTGAGCTGACCCTCGCCTGCGATCACCGGATCGGAGTCGAGGGCGTCAAGCTGGGCTTTCCGGAAATCCAGCTTGGCCTGCATCCCGGCCTCGGCGGCACGTTCCGGCTGACCAACCTGATCGACCCGGTCGAGGCGATGCAGATGATGCTCACCGGCCGTAGCGCCCATGATAGCAAGGCAAAAAAGCTTGGTATCATTGACGCACTGGTGCCAGAGCGGCATGTCGATGCAGCCATCGCGGCGGCAGCCTCCGGTGGTCTGGACCATGAGGGCAGCTTTCGCGCCTCAGCCCTGCGCACGCGTGCGGCGCGCGGTCTGGCTGCAACCCGGATGCGGTCGGAGAGCCAAAAGAAGGCCCCGCGCGCGCACTTCCCTGCGCCATTCGCCCTGATCGACCTCTGGGAAGATCACGGCGGCGATGCGAGCGAGATGCAGAAGGCCGAAATCGCCTCCTTCGCGACGCTGCTGGATAGCACTACGGCGCAGAACCTGATCCGCGTCTTCTTTCTTCGACAAAGGTTGAAGTCGAGCGGAAAGGGCGAGCATGGCATCGCCCATGTTCATGTCATTGGCGCCGGCGCAATGGGCTCGGAAATCGCCGCCTGGGCCGCCATGCAGGGCAAATGGGTGACGATCGAGGATATCGAACTCGCCCCCCTCGGTCAGACGATCCGCCGCGCCGCCCGGATATACGAACGCAAGCATCTGAGCGGGATCGACACGCGTGACGCACTGGACCGGCTGATGCCCGATCCGGACCGTCTGGGACGTGCGCGCGCCGACCTGATCATCGAGGCCGGGCCGGAGAAGATCGGGATCAAGGAGGGGATCTACGCCGAACTGACCAACGAGATGAAGCCCGGCGCGATCTTGGCAACCAACACCTCCAGCCTGCCGCTCGCCTCCCTCATCGACGCGGCCCCTGATCCGGCGCATTTCGCCGGCCTGCATTTCTTCAACCCGGTCAGCAGTATGCCCCTGGTCGAAATCGTCTCTCACGACCTCGCCTCGCAGGAGACACTGGACCGACTAGCGTCTTTCACAACAGAAATCGACCGCCTTCCCGCGCGGGTCACCGATTACCCCGGCTTTCTCGTCAACCGCGTCCTTGCCCCTTACATGATGGAGGCGATGCTGATACTGGACGAAGGTCACGACAAGGTTGCGATAGACCGCGCTGCTCTGGCCTTCGGCATGCCCATCGGGCCGGTCACACTGGCGGATCAGATCGGGCTGGATATCTGCCTTGAGGTCGGGCGGTCCCTTCGTCAGGGCCTCGACACTCCGGTTGCCGACACGCCCGATTGGCTGAAAGAGAAGGTCGAAAAAGGCGAGACTGGAAAGAAGGCCCGCAAGGGTCTTTACGACTACGAAAATGAAGACCCGCCAAAGGACCCGGCGGACGACCCCGACCAGCAGGTGATCGACCGCCTGATCCTGCCCATGTGCAACGCCGCGGTCGAAGTTCTGCGCAAGGGTGTCGCGCCCGACGCCGATACCATCGACGCGGCAATGATCTTCGGCACCGGCTGGGCACCTTTCCGCGGCGGCCCTCTACACTACGCGAGGGTGCGCGGAGACGCCCCTGACGCACTGCGGCGGCTGGCCGAGAAACACGGGACCCGGTTCGATCCCGATCCCGGTTGGGACACCCTTGGCTGAGCCGCTCACAGCCGACGGCATCGCCGCCGAGATCATCGACCGGACCGGGGGCGACATCCGGCTGGCTTTGCCTCTTGGCTTGGGCAAGCCCGTGACTCTCGTCAACGCGCTCACCCGTGCCGTTTCGAACCGGCCGGACACACGCCTGTCGATCCTGACGGCCCTGACACTCGAACGGCCGGACATGTCCGAGGACATGGCGCGCCGCTTCCTCGAGCCCGCCGCGGACCGGCTGTTCGGCCGATACCCGCAACTCGACTACGCGACATTGATGCGTGATGGGACCCTGCCCCAGAACATCGAAGTCTCAGAATTCTTTCTGCTGGCGGGGCGCTGGATCGGCGTGCCGACGATGCAGCGGCGCTATATCGCGTCGAACTACACCCATGCCTACGATGTGCTTGCCGCTTGGAAACCGAACGTTCTGATGCAACTTCTGGCTCCTGTCGGCGAGGACTTCAGCCTGTCCTGCAACACCGATATCTCCTCGGACCTGCTGCGTGCCCGGCGTGAGGGGCGGCACGAGTTCATCGTGGTGGGCGAAACCAACACCAACCTGCCCGCCATGTCGGGACCGGAAGCGATCCTACCGAAGGGCGAGGTCGATCTCTGCCTCGACGCCGGACCGGACTTTGAACTATTTTCCGTCGTCAAACGGCCCGTCGGTCAGGCAGAACACGCCATTGGCTTGCATGTCGCCAGCACGGTGCGCGACGGCGGCACGCTTCAGATCGGCATCGGGGCGATTGGTGACGCCGTTGCCAACGCCCTGCTGCTGCGGCAATCCGGCAATTTCCGCAAAATCCATGCGGCCAATCCCTTCGTCCACGAGGGCTACGACGAAGACGGCGCGTTCGACACAGGCCTCTATGCCGTCACTGAAATGCTGGTCGACGGCCTCCTTCACCTGTTCGAAAACGGCGTCATCCGGCGCGAGGTAGATGGCGCGGCGATTCATGCCGGGTTCTTCGTCGACTGCCGGGATTTCTACGACCGCCTCCGATACCTGCCCGCATCACAGCGTGACAAAATCCGCATGATGCCGGTGAGTTTCACCAATCAGCTCTACGGCGACGAGCCTGCCAAGCGCGCTGCCCGGACCAATGCCCGTTTCGTCAATGCCGCAATGAAGGTCACGCTTCTCGGCGGCGCCGTCAGCGATATCACCTCCTCCGCGCAGGAGGTCAGCGGGATCGGCGGCCAGTTCAACTTCATCGAACAGGCCTTTGCCCTTGATGGCGCCCGTTCCATCCTGACGCTGCCCGCAACCCGCACAAGCAAGGGCAAAACAGTGTCAAACATTGTCTGGGGGCACCCGCATGAAAGCGTGCCTCGCGCCTATCGTGACATCATCGTGACCGAATACGGGATCGCCGATCTGCGCGGCCAGCGCGACGAAGACGCGGTCGCCCGCATGCTGGCCATCACGGACAGCCGGTTTCAGGATGATCTGCTCAACCGGGCCAAATCAGCAGGCAAGATAGGAAGAGAGTATCAACTGCCCGACAGCGCGCGTCACAACACGCCCGACACTCTCAGGGAATGGCTCCATCCATTCGACCTACCGGACTTTCCATTTGGCACGGATTTTGACGCAATAGAACGCCGCCTGCTCCCCGTCCTCAGCCAGTTGTCTGATGCCCAAGGCGACACCTTGGCCCTGGTGAAGTTAATCCTCGGCGGTATGACTGTAGAAAAACCGGATGAGCTGCTGGCAAGGCTGGGGCTAAACAAGCCAAAAGGATTGAAGGACCGCGCGATGGCCTATGCCCTGACCGGCGCTACGCTCCGTGCCTCATGAAGTACGTTGTTTGGCAAAGCAGTTCACGCAACCCTTTTCTCTAACCTTTTCAGCACCGTCACGATGAAAAGCGACAGCCACGTTGCAACGGTTGGTAAAAAGTTTCGAGTAAAAGCAAGATAGCTTCTGTGCCCGCAGGAATGAAAGAGGACATATCCGAGGCGTGGTGCGGAGGCCGCAAAGCTTTGAGATTACATCGTCTGAGGAGCACCACTTCCCGCAACTGCCCCTCGCTCTCCAACCGTCGGATAAGCCGGGCACGAAGCTTTGCGGCGCGGAGCGCCAAACGATCCCGCTCAAGGAATAGTGGGCCTCATCCCTGTTTGATACAAGATGCGGGTAGTTAAGTTCCGCGCCGGACAAAAACGCAACATTATCAAGGTTTTCTGTCCGTGGAAAAGTGACTCGGTAGGCCACCGGGGGTATTATTATCCAGCAGCCATTGTAATCATGCCGGACAAACGTCAGGATTCGATACTACCTCAGTGCGGCGCTTTCTTCCAGAAAATGGCACATGAACCGCCGCACTCTATCGATCATCACTATGTCCAATAAGTTTGCCTTATCACCACCTTAACCGACACATCACAACTTCTGCGCGTGAAAACGGTAACTTAAGTTGTCGCGATATCAAGGGGTGGCAGTCAGCGTCATTGATGAAGGCCTTGGGTGATGCTGGCGATTGCTTTCCTAACGCAGAGAGCTGCCATCCGACGGCAGCGAGTATTCAGGGCGAAGTGGCGGCGAGATGGAAAGGATTGAGGGTGATAGAATAGCTGGACACGAAGAGTTGCAGGCCACCGGGTGAATAATGACCTTGCATCACCCACTCCAATTTTCGAACGGCGAATGGCTGTTTCTTTCGCGATCGTTGAGACCCTTGCGTGACCAGCGATCCAGTTTATACAAGAACATGGGCTAGGCCGCGTCCTTTGAGCGGAGCTTGCCCCTATTGGTCCGCTTTGGAACAGATCCTGCGCGTTTCATCAACTTACGCAAAAGACGTTTCGCGGCCCAGTTGTCCCGCCGGGACCGGAGAGTCTCTTCCAGAACGACGCTATGTTTACCAACGACGCGGCAGAGCCAGAACATCTTGATGAAATCTATCCAAAGACTTCATCAATATGCCGCCTAACCGGCATTGGGGCCACTGCAGGTTCCTCGCAAACTTGCAGCAGCGCGCCAATACCTTGGATTACACATTAATTCGCAAAAGTTCAGGCAGTTTGAGACTCGGTGGTCCATTGAACGAAATGATGCTAGGAGCACCACGAAAGACTCAAACGCTGAAGGGCCATTGGTCGGTGTTCTACCTGCGCCGTTTCTGACAAGAGAGAGCCGGAAACAGTCCTACACAGCACTTATTCCCTCCGCACCACGATATTGCTAAGAGTGCCGATGCCTTCGACAGTGAGCTCCACAACATCCCCGTTTGAGAGGAACTCAAAACGCTCCAGACCGCATCCATCGTCGACAGTGCCGCCGCCGATGATCTCTCCAGGATGCAGCGTTTCGGCGTTCGAAATGAAGGCAATCATGTCCTCGAAACCATGCAGCATTTCGCCGAGAAGGCTGTCGGTCACGACCTTGCCGTTGATCCTGGCGACGCATCGCATCTCGCGATAATCCGAGATCTCGTCCTTGGTCACGATCCAGGGGCCAAAGACGTTCCCGGCGTCGAAGCTTTTGCCCTTGGCTGGCCCAAGCATGCCTTGCATTTCGCGAAGCTGAGTGTCGCGAGCGGAGAAGTCGTTGAAGATGGTAAAGCCGAAGACGTGATCCATCGCATCGGCGGCGGCAATGTCGCGACCCCGCTTGCCAATGACCACGGCGACCTCAAGCTCATAATCCATATAGTCAGAGTAGAGTGGCCATGTGATGGTGTCGCCGTGTCCCGCCACGCTGAAGCGGTTGGTGATGTAGAAAATTGGCTGCGCCTTGTAGATATCGGGCACGGAGCCCTCGGAAGGGCCGGGATCGGGCTCGCCAGCAAGAACGGCTGCGAGCCGACGCATACCAACTGGCGCGTTGACGATATGGCGCGGCGCGGTTGAGGCATCGCGGATCTGGGGTGGCAGCGGAAGCGGCGCCAGCAGGCGAACCTTGGCCAGCGGGACAGTCACAGCCGCCTCATCCAACGCGGCATGTGCAGCGGTAAGCCCTTCCTTCCCCCCTTCGATCAGCGCTTGCATGGAGGCAAGCGCCTCTTGCCCCGTGGAGGTCAGGCAGACCAGCGTTTCGCCGTCATCCATCAGCGCGCCAAGGCGGGGGCCCTTCCCGCCGTCGAATGTTGCTAGTTTCATAATGGTCTCCTTCAGTCGCGGATGATGGCAACAGGGCGGCACCAGCCCGCCGAGGCGCCTTTGATCTTGACCGGAAAGCACTGCACCTCGAACCCGGTGGCGGGCAATTCCTCGAGGTTGGCAAGCTTTTCGATATGGCAATAGGCCCGATCCATCCCGGCACGGTGGCCTTCCCAGATGAGGGAGGCATCGCCAGTCTCTGCCACCTTTTTCGCGGTGTGCACGAAAGGCGCGTCCCAGCTCCATGCGTCAGTGCCACAGACGCGCATGCCTCGTTCGGTCATCCAGTTTGTCGCAGCGCGACCAATGCCGCAGCCAGAGGGCACATATTGCGGGGTGCCGTAGCAGGCGGCGGCGGCGGTATTCACCAGCACGATGTCGCCCGGTTCCAATTGATGGCCGATCCGGTCGAATTCGGCGGCGACCTCGTCAGGGGTAACAACGTGGCCATCTGGCATCGCGCGAAAGTCGAGCTTCACACCGCGGCCCATGCACCATTCCAGCGGAACCTCATCGATCGTGATCGCCCGCTGTCCGCCGTCCATGGTGGAATGATAGTGGTAAGGCGCATCCAGGTGAGTGCCGTTATGGGTCGAGAGTGTCACTTGCTCCACCGCCCAGCCCTCGCCGCCCGGCAGACCGTCGCGTGTAACACTTGGGAAGAAAGACAGGATCTGCTCAGCGGTTTCCTGATGGGCGAAATAGGCGATCTTGGGGCCAAGACCCGGCGGATCGGCGTAGTCGGTATTTTCAAGCGGTCGAGCGAGGTCGAT
>NZ_JAIMIC010000024.1 GCF_019966545.1 Heliomarina baculiformis
AACCTGCAAGAGTTCATCGAAATGGACCGCGACCGCGCGCGTTGACCTCGCTGTGGCCTACGCCGGATGCTTACCTTTGAGTCTCACTTCTGGAGGAAAAGTCATCGCAGCCGCCAGCGCCGAGCTACATGCTGAAGCGCTTATCGCAATAAACCCTGACTAGGCTAAAGTCCCATTAAATTTCAGCTGATCGAGTACGAAGTAAGCTTAACACGTCGAAATCGACGCATAAGGTCAACTTTCGTTGAGATTATTTCCGAAAAACTGCGCTAGGTTCAAACTGCCAAACAGAGGACCAAATTTTCAAGATACTTGGGCTAGGTGCCTGATTTGAAACCGAACCTAAGTCTCACCAACTGTCACCGCTCCCGACGCGGCCAACCGCTCGATCTCATCTATTTGCAGGCCGGCCATCTGCAACACATCAATGCTGTGCTGTCCCACCTCCGGGCTTTCAGCGCGCGACTCTGGCGCGCCGGGAACCCCTGGAACAGGCACGTTCCCCACAATAGGATGCTCAAGCCAATCGTATGATCCGACCTCTTTTACGTGGCGATCGTCAAAGTAGTCTGAATAGCTGTAGACAACCGAGTTCATCACATCCGCTTCGGTCAACCGCTGGGCCCAATCCTGGGAATCTCGTTTCGCGAAAGCTGCGAAAAGGATCGCGTTCAGCTCCTCCTCATGCTCAAGCCGGTCGGCTGCCGTCCGGAACCTCGGCTCATCTGGCAATTCTCTCCGCTCAAGCACTCGACAAAGCGCCGCGAAATGATCATCGCGCATTGCCGTTATATTTATCTGACCGTCGCGGGTCGGAAAGGCGCCGACAGGCGCATAGAGGTTTCCGGTCTCGCCCTTTTGAAGATGGAATTCTATCATCTTCGGTGCCTGAAACGCTGCGGCAGACTGCATCAGACTACAGTCGATCCACTTTCCTTGACCAAAGCGCAGCTTGGCAAGCATAGCCATAGCAACGGCATTGCAGCCGTAAAGCCCAGTCATCACATCCATCGCCACCATCCGGGACCGTTGCGGCACACCTCGACTATCGGCGTTCATCGTCATCCAGCCCGAGAAGGCCTGGATGACCGCGTCGGTGACCGGTCGATCCATGTAAGGGCCAGCCTGTCCAAAGCCTGAGATCGAGAGATAAATCAGTCCCTTGTTGTCGTTCGACAAGTCCTCGTAAGAGAGGCCAAAGCGTGCCATCACTCCGGGACGGAAACTCTCGGCTACGATGTCTGCCGACTGAGCGAGGGACTTCACAGCCGCGAGAACGTCCGCGTTTTTCAAATCTACGGCCAGACTTTTCTTGCCGCGGTTAAAGGCAATCGAATGAGCAGTGTGGTTCCCATAGGCCCTGCCGAGCGTCCGCCCCCATTCCCCATTCAGAGGCTCGACCTTGATGACCTCGGCGCCGTGAAGAGCCATGATTTGCGTGGCATGTGGCCCGGCGACCCCAGCGGTAAAGTCGAGAACTTTCAGCCCAGCAAATGCGGCATGTTGTTCATTCATCTGCAACATTTCTCCCGCTTCGTGAGAGGCGCAGCCAAATCACCGCGAAGATGGCAAACAATGTCATCCCGCCCATGTAGGGCATGAATTGTCGGAAATGGACGCCAAGCCAGGCGGGCACGACCGCCACTGCCAGCACGATTGAAAACGTGGCCCATTGGAATAGCAGTCTACGCATCGAGCCTCTTCCCCTGATTGGTACGCCCCCGGAACCACAACATGATCAGAACCGCGCCCGCCAATAACATGGTCTCCCAGGTCGGCACGATGAACAAAAGCGCAGTGGCTGCGAGCGCAACGCGTTCCCATGGCTTGAGCAAGCGACGTAAGTAACCTTGCACTGCGGCAGCAAGACAGATGATCCCGATCGCCGCCGTGACGCTGTCAATTGCTATCCGGTACCAAGCACCGTCAAGAAGCAGGCTCGGCGTATAAATGAACATGAAGGGGATCAGGAAAGATGCGATCCCGACTTTCACGGCCTCTATACCGGTTGACCAAGGGTTGGATCCAGCAATCCCGGCAGCAGCATAAGTTGTCAGCGCCACCGGCGGTGTAACACCGGACAGGCATCCGAAGTAAAAGATAAACAGGTTGGCGGCCATTACCGGTGCACCCATCTCGGTGATCGAAGGCGCGACCAACGCAGCAAGTGTAATGTAAACTATGGTTGTCGTCATGCCCATGCCGAGGATGACGCAGACCACCGCAGTGATGACGAGCGCCAGCGCCAGTTTGCCATCAGCCAATAAAGTCACTGCTCCGGATACCCGCCCTGCGAGACCCGACAAGTCCATCGACCCAATGATGATCCCGGCTGCAGCACAGGCCATCACAATCGGGATCGTGGCCCGGATACCGGTCTCGAGCGCCGCACAAAGGTCCTGTGGCGTCAGACGCGTTTCTGCTCGGAACATTGTGACGATAACTGTCAGCACCAGCGCGGTAGCGCCCGCGATCATCGGGGTGAACCCTGACAAAAGAAATCCAACAATGGCGCCAAACGCGATCAGGATCGGCCAGCCCTTACGCAGGGTGATCCAGGCGCTTGGGAGATCTTTTCGTGCTACACCTGTCAGTCCGGTGCGCTTGGCCTGGAAATGGATCATGGCGAGGATCGAAATATAATACAGCACTGCGGGGATAGCAGCGGCCAACACCACGTCTCGGTAGCTTGCACCTGGAATGTACATCGGAATGATAAACGCGGCGGCGCCCATGACCGGCGGCACGATCTGGCCGCCATTCGATGCCATCGCCTCAACTGATGCCGCAAAACGCGGATTAAACCCCGAGCTTTTCATAAGCGGGATGGTAAAGGAACCGGTCGTCACGACGTTCGCCGTGGTGCTACCCGAGAGCGTTCCGTAAAGTCCGGAGGCCAGCGCTGCGGCTTTGGCTGCCCCACCCGACATCCAGCCGGTCGCAGCAAAGGCGAGATCGGTAAAAAAAGTCCCGGCGCCAGAGCGCACCAGAACAGCACCATACATCATGAATATTACAATGAATGATGACGACACAGCGATCGGAACGCCCAACATGCCGTCAAGATCAACGGTCAGGTACCCTATGAGCGAAGAAAACCGCGTCGGTGCCGCCAAAAAGATGGACGGGAAGTGATCAGAATAGAGTGCATGGAGCATGAACAGCGTCGGCAGGATAACGAGTGCGAGGCCCACTGTCCGCCGCACCGCCTCAAGTACCAGCAGGACCAGAATAGTCCCACTGATCACATCGCCTTGGTTGGGAAAACTTGAACGAGAAGCCAGGGAGTCTACGTCTTGCATACGGTAGATAAACACACCGATTGCGGCTGTGATCAGCGCAAAGTCGATCACCGTCGTCCAGCGCAGTTTCTCCTGCCAATCAGATCTTCCAAGCGGAAAGAATAGAAAGCCGAGCACAAGAAAGAGCGTAATATGGGCCGTACGATGTCGGAAGGCTTCCGCGGTCCCGAACAGTCCGCCAAGCAAGTGATACATCGCGGTCCCAAGCGAGACCGCGATGATGATGGCAACCAGCCATGTCGGGACAGGCAGCGCCTGCCCCGACACATAGGCATCGGTCGCGGTTACGGATTCACGTCTATCCGACACGTTTGCAGTCCTTCAGGAAAGCTCTTTAACCAAAGAGCGCATTAGAATGCGCTCTTCTCCTCCAGGTATTTCTGCGCTCCGGGATGAAACGGAATCACACCGCCTTTCAGGCCCGTGGTTGCATAGTCGAGAGCCAGAGAAGGATCCTCACCCATAAACTTCTTGAGGTCGGGATCTTCGTAGAGAATTTTTGTCAGCTCATAAACAACGGCGTCCGGCACGTCCTTGTTAACAAGGAAGATCGACCACATCGTGGGCACCGGAAAGTTGCCAGCACTGCCCTTGTAAGGATCAGCCGGATAGGTCATCTCGACGTAGGCGCCCTTGGGCGTCAGGGTTGGCAGGATGCGGTCGACCTCTTCCTGCGTGTAGGGCACAATGGTGATGCCGGGCTGTTCGTTGAGCTTCAGCAAAAGCGGGCTGGGCACCGAGGAGTAGTACATGAAGGCGTCCAATCGACGGTCGGCCATCATGTTTGTAACATCGCCAAACCCGAGGTATTGCATCTGGCCACCATCTTCCGCGAGGCTTTCTTCGGTAATGCCAAAATCGTTCAGAATCTGCATCGCGATGGCAGCGGTGGACCACTCCCGCTTGCCCGGACTGACCACCTTGCCCTGCAGATCTTCCATATTTTCGATGCCCGCACCTTTGCGCGCCACAGCATGCAGATAGGCAGGATAGAAAGTACCGACTACGCGCGCATCTTGCCATTTCTGGTCGAACCCGCCCTCCCCGTTCCACGCTTCGATGGAGGTCGGGGCAAAGCTGAACCCCATCTGCGCATCGCCGGAACTGACCAGCTTGTGGTTCACGTTCGACCCGCCGGGCACGTGGCTTACTGCCATCTCAGGAAAAGCCTTGCCTAACTTGTCTGCCAGTTGCGTGCCGAAGGTGTGCCAGAGACCGCCGGGTGACGTCGACACAATCTTGAAGAATTTCGGTACATCCTGAGCCATACCCATGACCGGCAGCATCGCGATGGCCATGGCCAGCGCACCGCGGCGTGTTATTGAGTTAAACATTATCGTTCCTCCCTTTGAAATTGAAAAGACCCCGACCAGGCAGGCGATGGCCCGCCTGCTCCTCACGCCGGGATCGTGTCGCGGAATTCAGCCAGCGCCTGTCCCGTCGCGACAGGTTCGCCATGCTGGTTCTTGACGATGACTTCAAATTGAACCCAATGCCCGCCGTCGGTCGGGTTCTTACGGATCACTTTGGCTTCAGGCGTAATGGTGTCACCAAGTTTTACTGGCTTGATCCAGCGCGTTTCCAGCCGCCGGTGATAACCGCCGCGCGGCACAAGCCAATCCGTCAAGGTGCGGGTGATCAGCGCGAAATTCTGCATACCATGCATGATAACCCCATTGAACGAGGTCCCGCCAAAATCGTTCTTTTCCATCCAGTTCGGATCGAAATGCAGCGGATTGTAGTCCAGCGATGCGTCGCCAAAATCTTGAATTGTTTCCGTCGTCACCGTAAAGGCGCGCCCCTCGACAACGTCACCGGTCTGAATTCTCTCATAGTTTTCTTTTGCGTTCATGATCGTATCTCCTCACACAGGCCGAATGGTTTGGCCCCGGCCCGTGCAGACCACCTGACCGTGCTGGTTGGTAAAGAGGTTCTCATGAACCGCAAAAAGCCGATCTTTCTTGATGAACTTGTCCAGCGCTGTGCCGCGCATGGTGATCGTATCATCAGGTCGGATCGGCGCGTTGTAATACCAATTCTGGCCGGCGTTGATCGTACCGGGTGACCGCATCCAGTCTTTCGATGTCGTGCATGCGAACATCAACAGGATATGAATCGACGGAGGTGCAACGATGCCGCCATAAGGCGTCGACTTGGCATATTCTTCGTCGAAATAAAGCGGATTGTCCTCGCCAACCTTACGGGCAAAATCCTGGATAATTTTCTTGGTTAGCGTGACAGGCCGCGTCTCGCGCAGTTCACCTGGTACGATCATGTCCCATGTCGCGCGATCATTCACTTCTTTCCAGAAATCCGTTTCGAAATCTTCGCCCATGACATTCATGCGCTCACCTCCTCTTCACGCAACATGTTTGCTATTCAAACATATTGCGTATTATTCAAACAACTGATGTATAACCTGAGCCACGGATCAGCGTCGCGTCAACTCGGCAAATTCGCTCGAAAGCCCGAACCGCTGCATTTGTTTGAATAGAGAACGGAAAGGCCGATGTCAGAGAACGAACCGTCAAATACCTACGCCCAAACTTTCGCGCGCGGCCTGAAAGTCATCACCACCTTCGACGAAGGCTCACGTGTACTGACCCTCTCAGACGTCGCGGAACGAACAGGCGTCACCCGATCAACGGCACGTCGGTTGCTCCACACGCTGGTCACACTCGGCTATGCGGCCACAGACGGAAAGTATTTTTCCCTTACGCCCAAGATCCTTGATCTTGGTTTCGCCTACCTGTCTTCATCCGAGATCTGGCGCTTCGCCGAGGCCGATATTCAGGCGCTTGCCTCAAGAGTCGGCGAAAGCTCATCCATCTCGGTTCTGGATGGGCACGACATCGTCTACGTGCTCCGGGTTCAAACCCAGAGAATTCTGAAGAACTCGCTAAATGTGGGCAGCCGTGTGCCCGCACACGCAAACTCCATGGGCCGGATTCAACTTGCGGAGCTATCGGAACGGGAGCTTCGACATTACCTCGAAACGGTCCACCTCGAAGCCTTTACCCCTTGGACGATCACAGATCCCGATCGGCTAAAAGCGGCCATCCTCAGCGACAGAGAGCAAGGCTGGTCCATGGTCTATCGCGAATTAGAAGAAGGCATCGCCGGACTTGCGGTTCCAATACGCGCGGCAAGCGGTCGCGTGATCGCAGCAGCTAATATTTCTCTCGCACCGGTGCGCCTGAAGGAAACCGGTCGAAAAGCAGAATTGCTCGAAGCGCTAAAAGAAACCGGCGAAAAAATTGAAAGGCATCTGCTCGAAGGAAGATCTGAAGTCTAGCCTACAAGGCAATGGCGGTAGCTCTCGAAGGATTTCAATGGCGTCCTAGCCTCTCATGTACGCGACAAAACCTGTGTTTACCCTCACGCAAGAGGCAATCGCGCAGTACTAGAAGCTCGCTTAGAGATAGGATCGCCAATAAACCGAGTTTGGAGTCGGACTCTTCCTGGCACCGTTTTGGTCCTTACCGATCGTTCAGCCGACGGGCTGGAGAAGCCTGCTTCGACGGGACGAGAGATGTCGCAATGTTCTCGACGTCCTCATGGCGCTTCAGGACGACTCGACAAGCTCGATCAGCCTTCGACCGAGAGGTGCCTCTGGATCGGCCAAGTCAAAGACGATCGTAAGGTGGTTCCTGCCCCTCTCGCTGCGCAGTTCGACCGCATGCCCGTCGCGTTCGAGCAGTGAGTTCAGGGCAACTGCCTGGTTCTGGAAAGGTTCGGTCTCGTCCTCGCCGCGGGTGATGATCCGCATTGGGCCAGGCCCGTGCTCTGCCAGAAGCGGCGACCATGCCCTTGCTTCATCTCGGGTCATTTTTGTCTCTTCCTTCAGAAACGACCCAAGGATATCGGAGAGGTCGTATATCCCGCTGACAAGGAGCAGGCCGCGAAGCCCGGGCAGGTCGATCGGCCCTGCATCGCCCGGAGCCTCCGACGCCAGCAGCGACGCGAGATGCGCCCCTGCCGAATGACCGCTCACGGTAAAGCGGGCCGGGTCGGCGCCGATTTCCGGCGCGAGCTTGGCAAGGTGCCGCGCGGCGCTGCGAGCCTGCCCGACAATATCGGCCAGCCGGGTCCGCGGCATGAGGTCGTAGCTGATCAGCGCTGCGACCCCGCCAGCGGCGAGCACAGGAGCCGCCACGAGCGTATGCGCCTCCTTGCTCCCCGCGCGCCAGTAGCCGCCGTGGATGAACATGTGCAGCGGTGCGCCGGGCGCCATGTCTGGCGGAAAGACAAGATCGAAGCTCTGTCGTGGCGTCGGCCCGTAGCTCAGGTTCCGCTCGACACGCGCGGTGTCGGCGAAGGCGCGGCTGCGCGCCTCAGTCTCTTCCATGATCGGGTCGAAATCAGGGATGAAATCCCGGTTGAGGTAGAGGTCGCGCTCGGCCATTGTGTTCCTTTCCATGCGTCAGAATTCGACGGCGAAGTACTTGGGCTCCATGAACTCGAGGATGCCGGTGACACCGCCCTCGCGTCCAAGGCCACTCTGTTTGGCGCCGCCGAACGGGGCGGCCGGGTCCGACATCAGGCCGCGATTGATGCCGACCATGCCGGTCTCGATCCCACGCCCGACGCGCATCGCCCGCATGATGTCCCGCGAATAGACATAGGCCGCAAGTCCGTACTCGGTGTCGTTGGCCAAACGGATAGCTTCCTCCTCGGTCTCGAAGCGGTAAATCGCGGCGACTGGGCCGAAGATTTCCTCGTGCGCGAGGGCGGCGTCGGTCGGCACGTTCTCCAACACCGTCGGCGGATAGTAGTAGCCGCTGCTGTCCAGTGACGCGCCCCCGGTGGTGGCCCGCGCGCCGCGATCCTTTGCCTCGGACACCAGCCGGTCGATCTTGTCCACCGCCTTGATGGTGATCATTGGACCGCACTCGGTGTCGGGGTCGTACCCCGCCCCCAGTTTCAACGCGGCCATACGCTGGGTCAGACCCTCGACGAAGGCATCGTGAATCCCCGATTGCACGTAAAACCTGTTCGCCGCGGTGCAGGCCTCGCCTCCGTTGCGCATCTTGGCGACCATCGCGCCGTCGAGTGCCGCAGACAGGTCGGCATCGTCGAAAACCACGAAGGGCGCGTTGCCGCCCAGTTCCATCGAGCAGTTAACGATAGTTTTGGCGGCCTCGGCCAGTAGAGTTCGACCAACCCCGGTGGAGCCGGTGAAGGACAGTTTACGCACCCGGGGATCGGCCAGCATCGCTGCAGTGACAGGTCCGGGGTTGGTGGTGGTCAGCACGTTCAGCACGCCCGGCGGCACCCCGGCTTCCGCCCCGAGACGGGCCATGGCGTAGGCGGTCAGCGGGGTTTCCGATGCAGGCTTGAGGATCACGGTGCAGCCTGCGGCCAACGCCGGGCCGATCTTGCGGGTGGCCATGGCGGCTGGGAAGTTCCACGGCGTGATGAGGACAGCGATCCCGATGGGTTCATGATCCACGAGGATATTGTGCGCGCCCGAAGGGGTGTGGCGGAATTCGCCGCCGATCCTCGTGGCCTCCTCGGCGTACCAGCGGAAGAACTCGGCGGCATAGGCGACCTCGCCACGCGCGTCGGCCAGCGCCTTGCCATTCTCGAGGCTGATCAGCAGCGCCAGCTCCTCGGCATGGTCCGTCATCAGGGTGAACCAGCGGCGCAGGATTTCGGAGCGCTGGCGGGGCGGCGTACGGCGCCAGCCGGCGGCTGCGGCTTCGGCGGCATCGACTGCTCGCATCGCGTCCTCAATGCTGGCATCGGGCACCTCGGCCAGGGTTTTTCCGGTCGAGGGATCGGTCACTGGAATGCCGGTCCCGGCCTCCCACTTTCCGCCAATGTAGAGACCTTCGGCGTGGAGCGCAGGGTCGGCGTAGCCGGTGAAAGCGGTGTCGAGTGTCATTTCAAAGTCTCCCTCACTTGGTTTCAAGCACGGCGAGCTCGCCGTGGAAAGCAGCACCGACAAGCCTACGCATGTCTTCGGGCGGTAACGGTCGCGGGTTATTCTGGATCAGTCGGGCAATGCCGCAGGATTGCTCGGCGACCCAGTCGATCTTTTCCTCGTCCAGCCCAAGGTCCCTGAGCGTGAGGGGGATGCCGATACGCTCGAAGAGCGCAGCCATAGCAGGAATGACCTCGGCGCCGGATTCCAGGCCGACGATTTCGGCGATTTGGTCGAGCTCCGCTCCGATTTCGGGCGCGTTCCAAGCCATGACATAGGGCATCAAGCAGGCCACCCCTGCCCCGTGCGCCGTATGGGTCAGCGCGCCGACCGGGTACTGGATCGCATGGGCGGCGGCAGTGCCCGCGACCCCGAAGGCAAGACCTGCCAACGTCGCCCCCATCATCACCTTCGCCCGCGCCTCTGCGTTGGCGCCGTCTGTAAAGGCGGCCTCCAGTCCCTCCCAGATGAGACCGATGGCGCGTAGTGCGAAATTGTCCGACGTGGCGTTCTTGCCAACGAAGACCCGCTCTTGCGCCAAGCCTGGCGTGGGCGCGCGCCGGATCGCCGTAAAGGCCTCGATGGCGTGGGTCAGCGCATCGGCCCCCGCGATGGCGGTGAGCGAGGGCGGACAGGTCAGCGTTAGGTCCGGATCGCAGATCGAGACAGTGGGAATGATGTGGGGAGAGGAGATGCCGACCTTGAGTTGGCGTTCACTGTCCGACAGGACTGCCACCGGAGTTGCCTCCGACCCTGTTCCCGCGGTCGTCGGCACCGCGATAAGCGGCATGACCGGCCCCGGTACCATGAACTCCCCATAGTACTCCTGCGGTGTGCCACCGTAGGTTAGCAGAACCGCCACGCATTTCGCCATGTCGAGGCAGGATCCGCCGCCGACCCCGATCACCAGATCAGGCGCGAAGTCCTGCGCCGCCTTGGCGCTGGCGATGGCGGTCTCGACCGGCACGTCCGGCAAGGTCGAGCCGTCGACCCGCACCGATAGCCCCTCAGCCTCGAGCTGCGCGACCATGGCCCGGAACTCCGCGTCGTCCGCCAGCCGTTCGTCGGTCACCACCAGCGCCCGCTTGCCAAGTTTCACCGCGACCTTGCCGAGGGCGTGGCGCTGGCCGCTGCCGAAGATCAATTCTCGCGGGGCTCTGATCGTGCCGAAAAGGGTCATATCGTCTCCTGTCATTTGGTCTCAGCCCTCAGCGAGGGTGCGGATTTCGTCGTAGAGCGGGTCGGGCAAATCGATGCCATGGGCCAGAGCCTTTGCCCGGCGGGTCCGCATCCCGTCGCCGGGTACGGCAACCGGGTGGGCTTGGTCCGCGGGCCGCGACGCGCGCAGGCGGTCGAGATAGGCGGCCAGCCCGGCGGCGTTGCCCTCCCCGGCGGCGGGGTCGATTAGGATGAGGATGTCGCCCTTGTTGGCAACGGCAGTTGAATCAAGCGTGCCGCCCACCTCGGGCGCGAAGGCTGAACCGCCCAATCCGGCGACGAGGAGTTCCACGGCGAGACCCAGGCCATACCCTTTCGCCTCGCCGAACGGTGCGATAGCCCCGCCTTTTGCCGCTTCGGGATCGGTGGTCCGACGGCCGTGAGCATCGACGGCCCAATCTTCCGGGATGGCGGTGCCGGTCAGCGCGTAGTGATGGATTTTGCCCATCGAAACGCGGCTGGTCGCCAGATCGAGGATGTAGGGTTCGGACCCGGTTGGGATTCCGATGGCGATCGGGTTCGTGCCCAGCATCGCCTCGGTCCCGCCAAAGGGATGAACCAGCGCCTCGCTGGTGGTCAGGACGATGCCAATCAGGTTTCGATTGGCGGCGGCCTCGGCATAATAGGCCAACATACCGATGTGGTTGGCGTTCCGGATTGCGGCGACAGCGATGCCCTGCGCAAGCGCCAGTTCGGCCAGCTCCTCCAGTGTCTGCATCATGACAACCGGGCCGAGCCCGCGTTGCCCATCCACGATCAAGAAGCCGGGTCCGGATTTCCGAGACTCGCCAGACGCGGTGGGATCGGCAACGCCGGCAACGAGGCGCTCGGCGATTCGCGGCAACCGTTGAAGCCCATGGGAAGGTAGCCCCCTCAGCTCGGCCTCGATCAGCAGGTCCGCTTGTATGCGTGCATTTTCAGGTGAAACCGCCCTTGAAAGCAGCGTTTTTTCCGAAAGGGCTCGTAGATTTTCGGCCGAAACCAGCAAACGCGAAGCCTCCCTGAATCAAATCGTATATGATATTGTATTTGACATGCGATATCCTATCAGTGTTAGGATCATGCTTGTCAAGAACGCTGAACTGGGAGGAATGATGGCTGTATCGACGGATCGTGACCCGAAAGGGTTCGTGCGGCCTTCCAGCATTGCCGAGAGCATCCACGAGCGGATTTATGAGCGCATCATGTCGCTTGAAATTCCGCCCGGGGCCCGCATTCCAATCGATGGGCTGGCTCGCGAACTCAATGTGTCGCAGACCCCGGTGCGTGAAGCCCTGACCCGCCTCGAACGCGAGGGTCTGGTCCGCAAGGCGCATCTGATCGGCTATTCTGCCTCACCCCAGCTAACACGCAAGGAATTCGACGACCTCTACAAGTTCCGGCTGTTGCTCGAGCCCGAGAGCGCCCGGCAAGCCTGCCTCAAGCTGACGCCGGACACGCTCGCCCGGATCGAGAGCGCCGCGGCGGACATGGAAAAGGGCGACCCCCCGGTTGATCGTAACAGCCGGTATTCGCGCTTTGCGCGGGCGGATGCGCATTTCCATGACGAGATTCTGCGGGTGGCGGATAATGAGTTTGTCAGGCAGGCGCTGAATGACCAGCATATCCACCTGCATATCTTTCGCCTCATGTTCCACAGCCGCGTCACACAGGAGGCGCTTGAAGAGCACGATCGCCTGCTTTCCGCCTTTAGGAGAGCGGACGCGGATGCTGCCTATGAGGCCATGAAAGAACACATTGAACGGTCCCGTGACCGGCTTGCAGCGGCCTTCGAATGATTTCCCGATTGCTCGAAACCTCAGGTGCCGAAAACGCGCCCACGCCGCCGGTACTCCACGCCGAGGCCCTCTCCAAGGCCTACGGCCCGATCACCGTACTGAGCGACGTGACACTCGACATACGCACGGGCGAGGTCCATGCAATTATCGGCGAGAACGGAGCTGGCAAGTCGACGCTGATGAAGCTGTTGTCCGGCCACGCCGCGCCGACCGGCGGCACGATGGCCATGGCTGGTGAACGGATCGCCTTTGCAGATGCTGTACAGGCCGAAGATGCGGGCATCGTTCTAGTACATCAGGAAATCCTGCTCGCCCCCGATCTTACTGTGGCACAGAACCTTTTTCTGGGGCGCGAACTGTCGCGCTTTTTCAGCGTAGACGACCGGAAGATGAATCGGCGCTCTGCCGAGGTGCTGGAACGCGTCGGCTCAACGGCGCGTCCCTTGTCGCGAGTGGGCGACCTGCCCCTTGCCCAGAGGCAGTTGGTTCAGATCGCCCGTGCCCTTCTCGACGACCGAAAGGTTATCATTCTGGACGAACCGACCGCAATGCTCGCCAATGACGAGGTCGACGCGCTGTTGGACATCGTTCGGAACCTGCGCGCGCAGGGCGTTGCCGTACTCTACATCTCCCACCGTCTTGAAGAGGTTGAGACGTTGGCCGACCGTGTCACCGTATTGCGCGACGGAAAGATGATCGGAACTTGGCCGGCGACGGAGCTTGATCAGCGCCAGATGGCGGAACTGATGGTCGGGCGCGAGTTATCGATGCTCTACCCGCCCAAA
Source organism: Heliomarina baculiformis (assembly GCF_019966545.1). GTDB lineage: Bacteria > Pseudomonadota > Alphaproteobacteria > Rhodobacterales > Rhodobacteraceae > Heliomarina > Heliomarina baculiformis. Next base: position 13,010 of record NZ_JAIMIC010000024.1, read on the forward strand.
CGCGGTCTATCTGCCGCCGATCCAGTACTTACTGTCAACGATCTATCGGTTGATCATGGCAAGACCATGGGGTCTTTTACTGTCCGCCCGGGCGAGGTGCTTGGAATTGGCGGCATGATCGGAGCTGGCCGCACCGAACTTATCGAGGGGCTGATGGGATTACGACCGGCACAGGCGGACTCGATCATTCTCAACGGCAAGAATGTCACGCAACCTGACGTCGGCACCATGATGAGCGCGGGACTTGTCTATCTGACTGAGGACCGCAAAGGAAAGGGCCTGCTGCTCAACGAGGGGCTGGGACCGAACCTGACACTTCAGGCACTCAATAACCTCAATCCGAATGTTCGCCTTGATCGTCGAAAGGAAACCAGTACGGTTAGGCGCGCGGTGCAGGACTACGACATTCGCGTTCGCACCCTGTCGGTCGAGGCCGGACAGCTTTCGGGCGGCAACCAGCAAAAACTGCTGCTGGCCAAGGTGATGCTGGCCGATCCCTCGGTCGTTATCATCGACGAGCCGACGCGCGGCATCGATATCGGCAACAAGAGCCAAATCTACAGTTTCATCGACGATCTCGTCCGGGCGGGGAAGGCCTGCGTCGTGATTTCGTCGGAACTCCCCGAACTTGTCGGCCTGTCCGACCGCGTGCTGGTGATGCGCGGCGGGCGCTTCGTCGCCGAACTGACGGGCGAGGACATCACAGAACAGAACATTGTCTATGCCGCCGCAAGCAGCGGCAATGACACCGAGGGGAGGAAACGCGCATGAGCAGTGCCGAAATCGCAGCCATTCCGGAAAACGAAGGCTTCAAGATCCGCTGGGGCGACTGTGCCCCTTTCATTGCGCTGGCGCTCATCATCCTGCTGGGCGCACTGATCAATTCCAACTTCATGTCGACGAACAATATCCTGAACGTCATCACGCGCAGCGCCTTTATCGCGATCATTGGCGTCGGTGCGACGTTTGTGATCGCGACCGGCGGGCTTGACCTCTCGATAGGGTCGATGATGGCCTTTGTCGTTGGTATCATGATCATGGCGATGAATGCGCTCGCCCCATCTCTGGGCGCATGGGCAATCCCGGTAGGCGCGCTGGTCGCACTGGTGGTAGGCTCACTATGCGGCCTTTTGAACGGGCTCATTATCACGGTGGGCCGGATCGAGCCCTTTATCGTCACCTTGGGCACCATGGGCATTTTCCGAGCGCTTATCACCTATATGACCGATGGCGGCTCGCTTTCGATCGACCGCAGCCTGCGCAGCGCCTATCGCCCGGTATACTTCGGTGACTTCCTTGGCATCCCGTACCCGGTGATCATCACGCTGGTGATTGCCTCGCTTGGGGCCTTTATACTGTATCGGACAAAGTATGGTCGTCGGGTTACCGCCGTCGGATCCAATTCTGACGTTGCCCGTTTCTCGGGTGTTCATGTCGGGCGTGTCCGCACCATGGCATTTGTCATCCAGGGATTTTGTGTTGCCGTGGCCGCGATCTGCTACGTGCCGCGCCTCGGCGCCGCGACGCCCACCACCGGGCAGCTCTGGGAGCTTCAGGTTATCACGGCGGTCGTCATCGGCGGCACGCTATTGCGCGGCGGCAAGGCCCATATCTGGGGAACGGTCGCCGGTGCACTCATTCTCGAGGTCATCGCCAATGTCATGGTCCTATCGGACATGGTGTCGGAATACCTCGTGGCCGCGGTCCAGGGAACGATAATCATTATCGCCATGCTGGCTCACCGCTTTACAGGCCCTCGCTAAAAAAGGCGGGCGCTAAATCATCCCAATGGAGGAGGGGAAAATGAGGAAATTGACCAAAGGGGCGGCGCTTTTGTCGGCCACCATCGTTGCCGGTGCGCTGACCGGTGCCATGGCCCACGCCCAGGATAAAGAGTTCACCATCGCGGTGTCCATTCCTGCTGCGACCCACGGCTGGACCGGCGGCGTCGTCTATCATGCGCAGGAGGCCGAGAAGCAGCTAGAGGCCGCGTTCCCGAACATCGACGTTATCATCTCGACCGCGTCCTCCGCTACGGCGCAGGTCTCCTCGCTTGAGGATCTGTCGGCGACGAATGATCTCGACGCACTGGTGATCCTGCCCTTCACCTCGGAAGAGCTGACCGGCCCGGTCGAGCAGGTCGCCTCCAACGGCACATTTATCACGGTGGTTGACCGGGGCCTTTCGGACCCGTCGATCCAGGATCTCTACGTCGCTGGCGACAACATCGCAGTGGGAGCAAATACCGCCGACTGGCTGGTGGATAAGCTCGGCGGCGAGGGCGAAATTGTCGTGCTACGTGGCATCCCGACGGTGATCGATGACGAACGCATCAAGGGATTTCGGGACGTCATCGACCAGTCGGACATCAAGATCCTCGATATCCAGTATGCCAACTGGAACCAGGACGAGGCCTTTACCCTGATGCAGGATTATCTTGGTAAATATCCGAAGATCGACGCTGTTTGGGCCAATGACGACGACATGCTGCTCGGCGTGCTCGAGGCCGTCGATCAGGCGGGCCGCACGGACATCAAATATGCACTTGGCGGCAATGGCATGAAGCAGGTGATCGAAATGGTGAAGGCGGGTGACGAACGCACACCGATCTCGACACCCTACGCGCCCTCAATGATCGCATCGGCCATGTACATGACCGCGGCGCAATTCGCCGGTCAGGCGCCGATGCGCGGGTCGTTCAAGCTGGACGCGCCGCTGATCACCCCCGAGAACGCGGATCAGTTCTACTTCCCCGATTCCCCGTTCTGAACCCATTTCCCTGCCCGGCCTTTCCAGCGGCCGGGCGTTTCCACACATTAATCCAGGAGGCCCAGATGAGCGGCAAGAAAATCCTCATGCTCTGCGGTGAATTCACCGAAGAGTACGAAATCTACGTCTATCAGCAAGGCATGGAGGCCGTCGGCCACACCATACATGTGGTCTGCCCCGACAAGAACGCAGGCGACATGATCGCCACCTCGCTTCACGATTTCGAGGGACACCAGACATATACGGAAAAGCCCGGCCATAATGCCGAGATAAATAAAACCTTTTCCGAAGCAGAAGCCGAACTCGACAGCTATGACGCTGTCTACGCAGCTGGCGGTCGGGGACCGGAATACATCCGCACCGATCCTCGCATCCAAGCGATCGTCAAGCATTTCCACGACACCGGCAAACCGATCTTCACCATCTGCCATGGCGTACAAATCCTGATGGCGGTCCCCGGCGTGTTGAAGGGAAAAACCGTTGCTGGCCTCGGCGCATGTGCCCCGGAGGTTACGGCCGTGGGCGGCACCTACTACGATGCGGATCCCAAAGAAGCCTATGTCGACGGCACCATGGTTTCGGCTAAAGGCTGGACCGCCCTAGCCGCCTTCATTCGGGAATGTCTGAAAGTGCTGGGCACCGAGATCCGGCACAGTTGAGCGACACTTGCATTTGCTGGCGAAGCGTCGCGGCTAAAAGATCCTTCGCCAGCAAATGAATCGCAAAGCCGGTGAAAACCGTTTCGGCCGCAAGAGCGCACACGGCTAACTCTGATTTTCGAACCGGCAATTCATCACGTATGCTGCGAATGTCTTCTTCTTCTCGCCCTTATAGTCCAAATGTCTCTTCAAAATGTTTGGATACCAGCGTCATTTCGACCGAACGACACTGACATAAAACGATCTTTCATGCTAGGATCAGGACCCGTAAATTTCCGCTTGGATGCGTGTTTCACGGTTCGATAACCGGGCAGTGAAAATGTCTGGTCTTTCCTGGCTGACGGATGTGCAGCCGGCGCGCCTTGAGCTCTACTTGCTGAAATCGCACGGCAAGTCCCGAGTAGATGATGGGCGTGTGTTGAGCGGGATTATCTTCACTAATTACGATACCGCGATGCACCTGCAAACTATTGGCTGCACAAGACGCTCTGCAATCGCTGGAAGAGGTAAAATAATAAGGTCCTGTTCAGTCGCATAGTGGTGGGTTTGGGCCCGTATCCACTGCCTCATGTCATGGCGAAGCTGCACGAAACGTATCCCGCATTGAAGGGGACCCCGCGCGATGCGACCCCATCCGTTCTTCAGGACGAACTGATGAGCGGAGAGCAGGACCTGATCCTGACGCAGCTTCCACTGCAATCTGCGGATACTTAGGGAATGCGGTTGTTTAGTGAGCCCCTGAAATTGGCGATTGCCCGGGACCACGTCTTTGCGCAGGCCTTATCCAATTCGGACGTCGAACTCGTCAGGCAGAATTTCCTAACCCTGTCCAGCGCCTAGCGTTTCATGACCAAGTGGCCGGTATATGCGACAACCTGGGCGCCAACCCGCGCCGCGAATACGAAGGCACCAGCTTGACGCACTTCGCCAGATTACAGCGCTGAACATGGAGGCTGCTTTCCGCCACCTCTCTACGTACGATCTGAGGTCTCGAGGTAAACGGGAGATGTCGTCGTTCGGCCCTTACGTTGGGGTATAATAACCCGGTCAATTGGTCTGGCCTGGCGCCAAAGGTTGGCCCATCTCGTGCTTATCCGAAACCCGGCGGATGTCCTTAGTAGGTGGTCCCGATGCTTAAAGAAAACTCTGTCTGCCCACAGGATTAGACCGAAGGCCTAAATTCCTGCTCCGGGAGGCCTCGAAATAAATCCTCTGTTTAGCCACTATCGCAGCTTGCGAGAACAGGTTTTCTATAACTTTCGAGCAAATTAAATAAGGTTCATTTGTTCAACACCATAAGCCCAATGAAGACATCAGTGCCATTGCTCAGCAAGACTGTCTGCGTCGCCGCAGCGGTTATTTGATCCACCTTTGGGTCTCTCAATTTAGCCAACAGAATTCATGCAATCTCGGTGGCGCCTAGAATTGACCGACAAATAGTAAGCGTCTTTTTACAACCAAGCTTACTTTTCGGACCGTTCCGCTTAGAACGCACGCCGCTCTTCTAGATCCAGCCGCATCGTGACCATATTCTCGCGACGAGATAGTTCTTCGTAACCGGCCGAAAGATAGGCGTTGAAGGCGGGCGTGTTATCGCGGTCCACCTTCAAGGTCAGGGTCAACGCACCAAGTTCCAGTGCCGCCTGCTCCACTCGCGTCGTTAACTCCTGAGCGGCACCTCCGCGCGTCTCTTCGGCGAGAAAGACGTAGGTAAGGTGCCGCACTTCCGGGCCAAAGCCCTCCCGAAGGGCGAAGAAACCGACGTCGCGACCCTCGATATCCTTCAGGTAGAACGAGACATCCTCACGGTCGCCGAGCCACTTCCTATGCCACTCCCTCTCATCAAAGGGCACTTTCGCATTGGGGTTCAGCAATGGGATTTCCGCGTCCGGCAGCATCGATGCCAATGGGGTCAGATCGCGGTCACGGTTTCTAACCAGGGTTAGGGTCATAGGTCCTTCCTTCGGCAGGGCCCGACACCAAAGCGTCGAGTTTTCATGATTAAAGTCGCCCGGCTGCCATAGATACCCCGTTCCGGTCAACCGATAGAGCAATCGGCCCTGAGTTGATCCTTGCTCACTGCGCAACGAACTTTTGGTGTGAGCCGAGGCCCGTCAGGAATACACCGTACCGCCAAGTGTCGACGCGATCTCGATCAGTTCGGACCGCACATTTCCGCGTCATTCACATGATGAGTTCGGCTTTGGCTATATCGTCGATGGGGCTCAGGATAGCTGGAGCGGCCGTGGCCTTGTGGAGGCGGAAGCAGGTGATACGATAACCGTCAATCCAGGCGAACTTCATGACGGTGTCGGCCGAAAAGGATATCCACGTCACTGGCGGATGCTGTTTCTGTCTCCGGCGGCAATTCGGGACTACAGTGACAAGCCCGTGGGCAGTGCTGAATTTTCCCGTCCGGTTCTTCGGTCTAGGCAGGCATTGAAGCTGTCTGCAGGAGCATTTGCGGCTCTGACACAAGATCAGCCTGACGCGAACCATGCCGAGCAGCTTTTGATACTGGCTTTGCACGCCCAACTCGATTCCGACCCATTATCCAGCAGGAACACCAGGCGCACTCCCGAGGTCCGGACGGTTATGGACATGATCTTCCAAAGCTGGGACTCCTGCCTCTCCTTGGCCGACTTCGCGGTCGCGACGAATTCCAGCCGCTACCAGATCTTGCGCCGGTTCTCGCGCGAGGTAGGAACGACGCCACATGCATATCTAACCCAGCACCGCATCAAGCGCGCTAAGGAAATGATCGTTGCTGGTTATCCTCTGGCCGAGACAGCCTTGGCCTGCGGGTTTTCGGACCAGAGCCATCTGACGCGCGCTTTCTCGCGGCAACTGGGACTGACCCCCGGTTGCTTCGCTCGGAAGGTCGGCTAACCCGTCTGCAATATCTTTCAATCCATATGCGCGCCGAACGCCTATGGTCCTGTAAAAGGATCAGGTAACGATGCCGCTTCTCCATTCACATTACGTGCAACAGACGTTCAGGGGGATAGCGACAGGTCTCCTGACAATTAGAGGTATCGAGACGGAGCCAAAGGTCACAGAGGCCGTCGACGCAATGACTTCACCTGCCCTGCATCGTTTGGAAACCGAAGGCGCTTTACCAAGAATCCGATCCTGGCGGCGCGCCTATTCCACGATGGCCTTAAAGCCTACGCGGTCTCGATTTGCCACCAAAGCCCTGCTTCGCCGGGTGCGTCCGGAAGGCACGCGGCCCTCGCTGCTTCCTCTCTTCGATCCATTCAATGTCGCCATGGCGGCCTATGACCTTTATGTTTCAGTCTGCGATTTTGAGCATATTGCCGAAGATCTTACAGTGCACCGGTCGATGGTGCGGAACGTATACCTGACCGTCACTGGCGATGTGGAAGCACCGGACCTCAGCGAGGTGATCTTTGCCGATGAAGCTGGAAACGCCCATGCCCGTCGATTGCCTAATCGCCAAAGTCGGCAGTCGGCTGTCTCGCCGGAAACGACGCAGGAGCTAAGCGTCATCGAGCCGCTACATCACGGCAGCGGTGCAAATGTGCAGAGGATCGTAGAGGGGCTCGCGAGGAAGATCTCAGATACTGTCGGACCGACGGCAAGCTCCGAGTTTCTAACGTCCGTTATTGCCGCGTTACTGACAAGAAAAGACCTTGGGAACGATCATGTGGATTGAGTTCCTCGTAACTTCTTTCGTCGTCGTGGTCGTCCCGGGTACCGGCGTGATCTACACGATTGGCGTGGGGATGTCGCGTGGTGTCAGTGCCAGCGTCGCCGCGGCTGCGGGGTGCACCTGTGGGATTATCCCGGCAATGGCTGCGGCAATTGCTGGCCTTGCGGCCGTTTTGCACGCGAGCGCGGTGGCTTTCCAAGCGATCAAATGGGCCGGCATCCTCTACCTTTTGTATCTGGCTTGGTCGGTTTTGCGGGACAAGGGCTCGATCAGCTTTGACACGAAGTCCGGATCTGGATCGCTGCGCAAGGTGGCAATGACCGGGTTCCTGATCAACATTCTGAACCCCAAGCTGTCGATCTTCTTCCTGGCTTTCCTGCCGCAATTCGTACCGGCGGAGACTTTGCACCCTCTGGCTCACATGCTTCTGTTGAGTGGGATATTCATGGCGATGACATTTGCAATTTTTGTCCTCTACGGCGCCTTCGCTGCAAAAATCCGGTCCCATGTAGAAGGGACACCTTCCATCCTCGCATGGATGAAGCGCGGGTTCTCATTGGCGTTTCTGATGCTTGCGGCCAAACTAGCATTTGAAACCGATTGACCACCGAGCGCTAATACCGTCGGAAAGGTTTCGAATAGTTATGGCGAAAATCAATAACGCCGCCGAAAGTGATAGGGGCACCCCACCGGAGAAACTGCAGTGTGTATGGTTTTCGAACACACATCCCTACCGGCAAGGAAAACGTCCGAAGCTCGATAAGCTCTCCTTCGGCACTGAAGTGGTCCCAGGAAACCGGACAGTCAGCTAAGGTGTTTCCCGAACCTTTGAAGGGATACGAACATGGCAAAGC
>NZ_JAIMIC010000025.1 GCF_019966545.1 Heliomarina baculiformis
ATAATCCGGGAATGAAACAAGAACATGAACATAGTGATATCAATACGTTAGTGTCCACCAATGGAACAAGAACGACATTAATTTCACCACCGGATTCACTGGAAAATGCCCTCAGAGGACGAGAAGTCGACATCATCAAACTCTGGTGCGTTTTGTATCGCTCAGAACGGCGACAGCGATCAAGAAAAAAGCGACGACATCTCCCTACCCGCCCACGTCGCGGGATCCGGCAGCCTTGATCGCCTGGTCGACGCCGCCCGAGATTATGCGCGCGCCGCAGCTTCTGACAATACGCTGAAAGCCTATGCCAAGGATTGGGCGCATTTCGCGCGGTGGTGTCGGATGAAGGGCGCGGAGCCTCTGCCCCCGTCGCCTGAAATGATCGGGCTTTATCTCGCAGACCTGGCGTCCGGAGCGGGCCCCTCCCCTGCCCTATCGGTCAGTACCATCGAACGTCGCCTCTCCGGCCTTGCCTGGAACTATGCGCAACGCGGCTTTGTCCTCGATCGTAAGAACCGCCACATCGCAACAGTGCTGGCCGGGATCAAACGCAAACACGCCCGTCCGCCGGTGCAGAAGGAAGCGATCCTGGCCGAGGACATCCTCGCGATGGTCGCCACCCTGCCCTACGACCTGCGCGGGCTCAGGGACCGCGCCATCCTGCTCCTCGGGTACGCCGGCGGGCTCCGCCGCTCCGAGATCGTCAGCCTGGATGTCGGAAAGGACGACACGCCCGATTCAGGCGGCTGGATCGAGATCCTCGACGACGGCGCCGTGCTGACGCTCAACGCCAAGACCGGCTGGCGCGAGGTCGAGATCGGTCTGGGATCGTCTAACTCCAGCTGCCCTGTGCATGCGCTCGAGCAGTGGTTGCACTTCGCCAGGATCGACTTCGGGCCGGTCTTTGTCGGCACCACTCGGGGTGGAAAGAAGGCCCTGGAGACAAGGCTGAACGACAAGCATGTCGCGCGGCTGATCAAGCGAACGGTCCTGGACGCCGGCATCCGATCCGAACTGCCCGAAAAGGAACGCCTGGCACTGTTCTCTGGCCATTCTCTGCGCGCAGGTCTCGCCAGTTCGGCCGAGGTGGACGAGCGGTATGTGCAGAAGCACCTTGGCCACGCTTCGGCACAGATGACCCGCCGCTACCAACGCCGCCGCGACCGCTTCCGCGTGAACCTGACGAAAGCCGCTGGATTGTAATCTTGCGAACTGTCATCCTGTCATTAATCCTTGGCCGGTCTGAGCTGATGAAGTCAAGAAGATCTGCATCTTCAGCCTGCTCGGTGTCGGGAACGGGCTCAGGCAAGGGCTTCAACGCACCATCGTCCTCGTCGTCGCGTGCGTTCGCGCCAAGCGCTTGACCAGCAGAAGTGATTTCCGTACCGTGGCCGATACCATCCGCGTAACTCCCCGTTGAAAGCTCAGCGCCCTGCTGTCGGTTCACAGCTGAAGACATCAGCGTATTCCCGAGGCTCATCCTCGGGCCGGACAAAGCCGCGATTAACGACAAGCTCGCCATGCGATAAAGCGTCACAAAAGCCCCTGCCCGCGCGATCTCTTCATCGTCGAAGATCAACGGCCGAGTCTCGAGCTTCTCCATCGCAATTTCCAACTCGCCAAGTCGCGCGTCGACTTCCTCGGGGAATTCATCCTGGCCCTCGTATTCCTCTTCGAGCGCCCGGTATTCGGCAAGAAGCTTGGCATGGGCCGCGCCTTCGTCATCCGTCATCGGTGCCGGGTCTCCGCTCAGCCGCCGCAAACCGTGGCTGTAGCCATAGGGCAGGTCGAGCGAGACCTCGATCCATTTCCAACCTTCGGTCGCAATGGCTTCGGCTTCAGCCTGAAGCTTCTCGCTGACCAGACGATCGAACAGGGCGGGGTCTTCCAGCCAGCCGCCGTCATCGCCCTGGAAGAGGTCGTGCAACATGGTGCCGCCAGCAGACTCATAGGCATCGATGCCGACAAAGACAGCACGACGATCGGATGCCCGCACCGAGGTTTCCGTCAGCATCCGCCGGATCTGATAGGGCTCCTTGTTCCAGGACGAGCGGATCGCCTCCCAGACCTGAACCTGGCGCTCATGATCCGGGTTAACCGTGAAGGCCATCAGCTGCTCCAGCGTCATTTCATCCTCGGCATAAAGCTCGAGCAGGGCAGGGGCCACGACGGCGAGTTTCAAGCGCTGTTTGATCACCTGCGGCCTGACGAAGAAGGCGGTTGCGATCTCTTCGTCGCCCTGACCCTTCTCCTGCAGCGCCACGAAGGCGCGGAACTGATCGAGTGGATGCAGGACAGCGCGCTTCATGTTCTCGGCGAGCGAGTCGTCTTCGGCGAGGATCGTGGACTTCGCATCCCGCACGAAGCAGGGAATGGGCGTCGTCTTGGCCAGGCGCTTCTGCTTCACCAAGAGTGACAGGGCCTGGAAGCGCCTACCGCCAGCGGGTATTTTGAACTTGCCTGTCTCGGACCCATCATCCGCCAGAACGGGCCGGACGCACAGGCTTTGCAGCAACCCGCGGCGGGCGATGTCTTCGGCCAGTTCCTCGACCGAGATGCCGGCCTTGATGCGCCGGACGTTGGACTGGCTCAGCACGAGCTTGTCGAAGGGAATGTCCCGGAACGGGGACTGGGTGACTTTCTGGGCAGGTTTCGCCATCAGATCTCCTCCACGACGGGCGCCGGAAGCCACTCTTCCGATCTCACTTCCCGTCACCCTCAAACCAACAACCCTTTCCCTCTCATATTCTGACGCTCGCGAGGCAGGACTTTAACAGCTGTTAAGTCGACAGTCCCGAGGTGGCGGAAAAGTACGCAGTCTCTCAACCTTAACAGCTGTTAAGCTGCAGATCGTCGCCCAATCAATGCCATGACCATCGGCCCACAGGAGAACTCGCCGGCCGCAGCTTTGGCAGTCAGAGCTCGCAAGTATCCACCAGGCGATCTTATGTCGGCGAAGCGTTCCAGCATCGCAGCAACGACGATCGACGCTTGCTCCGGACCCATGAACCGCTGTGCTTCTTCCCATGCAGACGCACTGATCCCCATGGCTGGCCGCACATGGCCCGCCGCATCGAAAAGCTGATGCCAATGCCGGATCTCACCTTGGTAGAAGGTCTTCAGCGAGGGACATGCCGCTATCACTAGGTGAAGCGGGATCTTTGGCAGATGTCTTGTGTCCTGTTCATCAACGTCAGCCACCGGCTCATTCGTATCCACATCTGGCACACCCGCCGCCGCCCCGCTTTTTTCTAAAGCCGGTTCAAAATCTATAGATTCTTTATTTGAATTATGATGGTGACGCTCAGATTGGGCATCATTGGTGTTCATTTCTTCTGTTTCAGGGCCATCAATGATGTTGCGTGCCTGGTCAAGGAGAGCTTCAAGATCGGCTCGATAGGCCGCGAGGTCCTCAATTGAAAGCTTGCGGCGAAGCGCGCGGGCTGTGAGGGCAGCCTTGTCGCGAAGCTGATCCCAGAAGCCTAGGCCTGGCTGCATCTCGTCTCCGAACTCGGCGAGGGCCGCGAGATCGCGTCGCATGAGGCTTACGACCTCTCTCAGGCGCCTGACGCGCTCCTCAGCCTCACGTACGGCCTCTGCGGCCCGTGCTATCTCCTCGGACTGGCAGTAGAGCGGGGAAAGATCGAAGCCAAAGGCGACGCGGTCTTCGCCGTGCTTGCGGACGTAGCGCTTCCCATTGGGGCTATCGCGCCGCTGGAGCAAGCCAGCCTCGACGAGACGCGCGAGGTGACGACGCATCGTTGAGCACGGCATGCCATTCAGGCGCTCGCAGATCGCCTTGTTCGAGGGGAAGACGACCATCTCGGCGTTCCCGCCAAGCGCATCGTCCGGAAAGAAGCTGAGGAGCCCCTGCAAAACAGTCAGATCACGTTCCGAGACCCCAAAGGCCGCTTGCGCCTTGGAGAGCTCGCGCAGGAGTTCCCACTTGTTAACGGGTCTGGCCGGAACAGATGCCTCGGGTCGCTCGATGACGCGCAAATGAGCGTGCGAAATCGGCCGCATAAACGGCGAAATTGGTGTGTACTCCATGAAAATGTTCACGAAGACAAAAATTCTAGGGCCCGCGAATCGCTTTGCGCTTGCGGGGTAGGGGCCAGAACGCTACATTCAGAAGTGCGAAAACTGAGATTTTGTAGCGGGCTGATCCCGGTGCGAAACCTTACAAAGGTCTCGTGAAGCTAGCTTCTCGGGGCCTTTTTCTTTTTGCCTGTATCGTGCCTCCTTCTTGTTGGTTGCTCTTCCTCAGTCTTCTGAACGCTTCCAGCGCTCATGAAGCTCGGTAATCAGCTTTGGGGCATTGCCCTCCAACCAGCTGATAAAATCAGGTTCATCCGTAGTCAGATCGAGTTTAAGCTGCTTGCCTTGGCGGCTGGTCTTGACCGTCGCAGCTCCGACACCGGGGATCGCCAAAGCAGGCACGCCTTTTCTAGACGGGCTTGCTTTCTTCTCTGCGCTCTTCGCGGCTGCCAGAACTGCGAGAAACGCACGCTCAGAAACCTCATCGACCGAGCCGGAACTTTCGGACTTGGCTGCATGAGCTACGGCTTGCAGTTGGTCTCGATCACCGTCGTAGGCACCCAAAGCCTTTTTGAGCTCTTCCCATCTCGGGCGACCAATCCCGGGAGCCGCACCAATTGCCTGGATGAGTTCCTCGCCGACCGTCCGAACGACACTCAAGAGTTGTGAAACCCCGGCTTCGTGGAGGTTAAGGACTTCGGCGACACCTCGATTGGTGCGCTCAGCCCCTTCCAAATGATCACCGTCCAGAAGTGCCGTCGCAACGAGCGCACGCTCAATAAAGCTCAGATCACGACGCTCTTGGTTCTCGAGAAGCTGATCTCGAAGCGCTTGATCACCCTCAACCTCTGTGACGATGGCTCGAACTTTGATACCGAGTTCGCGACATGCTTCCAAGCGTCTGCGGCCATAGATCAGGTTGTAGCGATCGCCTTCCAGTGGGCGCACCAAGACGGGCACACGCTGACCGTTCTTGGAAATAGAGTTCTTCAGGCCCTCAACTTCAATCTGAAGCCTGTCATCCAACCGTCCTTCGGTAAGGATCTGCGCCGGATCGATCTCAAATACACCGCCACGCAGTCGGCGCCCTTCAAGAGCGTCAGGAGCGTTGCGAAGGGTCTGCAGCGGCAGGCCAAGTTTAGGCTTTCTTGCCATTCCGACCCCATGTGTTCTGGATGATTTCAGCGATCTCATCGTTCACTGCGTTCATGGATTCGATCGCACGATCAAACGTCTGACGCGTGAAGTCCTTTTTGTCAGCTTCGTAGAGCGTTTGCTTGGTCAAGCCGGCATCAGATATTGCGGTCGATTCAACCATGTGATTGGTCAGGACCGACCTCCCAAACAGCCCGCGAATGAAGGCGATGACTTCGGTTTGTGGCGCGTCGCCGACTTTGTATCGCGTTGGCAAGAAGCGCAGCCAATCGAAGCGCAGATTTGCGCCTGCATCCCTGATCACTCCCAGGAGATCCGCAGTCATTCGCAGGAATTGAGACATCGACATGAGGTCAAGCATCTGCGGGTGAACCGTCACGAGGACACCCGAGGACGCAGAAAGTGCTGACATCGTCAAGAAACCAAGCTGCGGCGGGCAGTCGATCACAACAACGTCGTAGTTTGCTTCAACACTATCGAGTGCGTCATGAACTCTCGCGAAGAACGCCTTCGCTCCGCCTCGCTGGATAGCAGCAGGCGTCTCGTGCTCGAACTCCATGAGTTCAAGGTTGCCCGGGATAAGATCAAGGCCGCGGATGTAAGTCTTGCGGATCACTTCGGCGATCGGAACCGGATCGTCGTAGCGAACGGCATCATAGAGGGTTCCGCCCTCCATAAGGTCGAGTTCTGGCTGGATTCCATGAAGAGCCGAAAGAGATGCTTGGGGGTCGAGATCGATCGCAAGAACCCTGTACCCCTTTAGCGCCAAGCGCTGAGCGAGGTGAGCAGACGTCGTCGTTTTGCCGGAGCCGCCCTTGAAGTTCACCACTGATATGACTTGAAGCTCGTCACCGTCGCGACGCCCAGGCACGTAAGTTCCAGACTTTTTTGCATTTCCTTCAAGCGTCTGCCGGATTTCCCAGATATCGTCGAGCGTATAGCGGCGATGACTTCCCGCCGTCGTCTCGACGTCAACGATCTTTCCTTCTCGATGAAGCTTCCGAAGATAGGTATGGTCGACGCCAAGGAGCTCAGCAGCTTCGCCGCTGGTCAAAGTGCGCATCACCTTCTTTGCATCTGGTGGGAAGTGCGCAGCGCGCTGAGCATGCAGGTTCGACGCGAGAAGTTCCGCGTAGTGCCCGATGGCGATATCAAGATCCTGTTCTGCTTCGCTCATGTCTGCCCCGATCCGTGGGCGCGTTTTTTATGTGACCGCGCGTTATTTTTCGAGACTATTGCCCGACCAGCCAGATTCGTGCAAGCACTTTCTAGATATTGCGTCGTGCACCAAGTCCACCACAAGGGTAGCGTTCCATTACTCCGAGGCTGTGGTCGTGCGGGATCTCCTGCGCGGTGCGTGAACCGGGGCCTAAGCCCCGATCCTCTTGATGCGGATGCCGAGTTTGCGGGCCTTGTCGACGATATTCTCGGTGATGCCCGAACCGGGCGTGGCGATCAGACCCTGGGGCATGGTCTCGAGCATCTTGTCGTTGCGCTTGAAGGGGGCAGCCTTGCCATGGCTCTTCCAGTCGGGTTTGAACGCCACCTGCGTGACACCACGGGTATCTGCCCAGCGGGCAGCGATCATCTCGGCACCTTTTGGTGTGCCGCCGTGTAAAAGAATCATGTCTGGGTATTTCGCATGGGTGGCATCGAGGACGGACCAGATCAGGTCGTAGGCGTGATAGTCCCCGCCCGAGAAGGCGATCCGCGTGCCTTCGGGGCAGTGAACCTCGGTCTCCTTGCGCCGCTTGGCCGAGAGATAGGCCCGGCTGTCCACCACGGCGGAGGTGAGACCGCGATGCGAGACCTTGGATCCGGTGCGGGGCAGCCAGGGTGAACCGGTGGCGGCCGAGAAGTGGTCCACGGCCAGATCGCGCATCTGCTCGAAAGCGTCGCGATGGTCCCAGAGCTTCAGCCCGATCATCTGGAGGCGCTCGAGTTCGACCGAGGCGACCTCGGAGCCGTCCTGGATGGCCAGACTTTCCCGGACCTCGAATTCGTTGTCATCGAGGAGCTTCTGGATATGGGTGAGCCGGCGATGGAAGATCGAGGTCAGGGACCAGAGCATCTCTTCGAGATTGTCTTCCAACTGGCTTCCGGTGAGGAGGCCGATGGTGGTGTCAAAGAGCGTCGCCATGGCGAGTTCGACCTCGTCGGGCTGGGGCAGGGGGCGATGATCGGTCTCGCCGGGCCCGGGCGTTGCGACGTGAAGTGCGAGGTGGTCGAGGATGGCGGAGGTCACGCCGGTTTCCTCTTGGATGTCTGTCTGATGGGGCATTGTCTGGTTCCTCTGTTTGATCTGACCCGATTTGGATGGGGCGATAACAGGACCGGCGGCGACCGGGCCGCATCCGTCAGGATCGGAGCGCAGCGGAGAATGTGACCCGGACCGGAAAATTGTTCCCGCGAGGAATGGCCCGCCACGGTCATGTGGTGGGGCAGGGGAATTTTCCGGGTAGCGGGCGCATTGCTGCCCGGGCGAGGAGCACTCTGCTCCGACCCGCCGGTCCATCGCTCCCCTTGTCCAAACGGGATCAGATAGAACCGGCGAAACCTTTGCCCGGTCAGGCATCCCCGGGGAGGTTGGCGGTCACCCGTCCTCGATCTCCAGACCTTGTGCTTTCATGGCCTTTAGCAGAGAACGGCGCAGCGCATCTTTGCCAAATGCCCGCAGATCGTCGTTGAAATCGCCCATGTTTGGTACGAGATCACCACAGGTAATTCCAAGCGATTCCAGTTGGTTAAGCAATCTTATTGATGCGTCGCGTCCAGCTTCGTCATTGTCCCGCGCGATCCAGATACGCTTGATCCTCGGCGGCGGGATGAAGAGGCCGAGATGGGTGGCAGTGAGACAGGAGGCGAGATCGAACTCGGGGAGAGCCGTGCCGACCGAGAGGGTGTTCTCGAGACCTTCACCGACGATGAGATCGCTGCGCGCCTTGCCGGACCAGAAGCGGATGGCATGGCCGTGCAGCTGTCCGAGGATCCGCTTCGGGCTCTCGATCTCGGCCAAACCGCCGGTGGACGGGTCGAGAAAAACCCTTGCGCATCCGGTGATCTGGCCGCGATTGTCGGTGATCTTTGCCAGTAGGGCAGGGGCCCGTTCCAGCAGATCGGGGTCGTCCTCGCCCTGCCGCAGGAAGACACGCGCGTGATAGCGCAGGGCCGGGCCGAGCCGTGTGATCCCGCGCCCCTGCAGATAGGTGGCGGCCAAGGTGCCAAACACCGGCTTGCCAGCAGCGAAAAGTTTGCGCGCCCGCGCGATGCGTTTGCTGGAGGCTGCATCCGGGCGCTCAGCCCTTTGGGTGTCTCGAGGTACGGCAGGGCAGGGGGCTTCGCCGAGGAAGGATCGAGCCTCCCTCAGGGTCTCCTTGAGCGTGACAGACCCAAGCCGTTCATGCAGCAGGTCGATCAGGTCGCCATATTCACCCGTCGCGAAATCTTGCCAGGACCCGGCTTTACGACCAACCTGCGCCTGCAGACGGATGGCGAGGCTCTGGCCCTTTGCACCGGACGTGTCGCCGACCTGCCAATAATTACCCAGCTTGCGCCCCTCGGGGAAATACTGGCGGCAGAAACTCTCGGCATGGTCTGCCAGATCGGCCGAGAGGTCCGCGATACTGTGGCGCGCGCTCATGCGGCGGCCTCCGATGTGCCGGCGCCAACTGGATGCTCGGCAAGGACCCGTGTCAGCACCTCGATGCCGTCGACCGGAATGAACACCCGCGTCTTCCACTGGATCACTTCCGTGAAACAGCCCATTGCCTTCAGTCCGGGCAGGGCCGCGCCTGAAGCACCTATCAGCTCAAGCCTCGGCTGCCCCATGACCAGCGACCGGCGCAGCTGATAGCCGCCGAGGAGGTTCAGCGTCGTCCTGGCTTCCATCACGGCGGCGAGCACTTCCCGCGGCGTCATCTCGATCTGGCAATCGAGACCAAGGCGTGCAAAGACATTGAGAAGCTGCTCCTGGCTGACCAGTCGACCGATGGCGCGCTCCCCATCCTCGGTCTGAAGGCGGTAGATGCGCATGTTGTCAGCGGGAAGCCGATCCCAGATCGGCAGGAGAAGCCCGCAGATGAGCGTAATCTTTGAGGTGGTGAACTCCGGCACTGCCTCGACCTCGGCCTGCCAGAGCTGTTCGAATATCGCATCATCGATCTCTTCCCAGTGCGACTTCGAGAACTCGGTCAGCGCGAGGATTTCTGTGGCCATCGGACGCAGAAGCTTCACCCGCAGGATCGGCACGCCGTCCTCGTCCATGAAGGCCGGCGCATTCACCATCAGCGCCGCGCGTTTGGAGGAGGTGTTCCAGCACAGCGTCGCGCCGTCCGTATTTGCGCAGATCGATTTGATCCGGGGCAGGGTGAGCGGATCGTTGCGATCGGTACGCTCCACGGTCAGCGCAGTTGCCGTTGCGCCCGTAGCCCCGTGCTCGAAGATGACCTTGCGGTCGACGATTTCGAATTTCTCGGCCTTGAGCGTTTCGAGGCCGACATCGAGCGTGCCTGCCTGGCGCGCATCTTCGATGATGGCCGAGAGGAACCCGCCGAAGGCCTCGAAGATCGCGTCCTGCATGTCGATGCGGAGCGCGAGGCAACGATTCAGGAACTGCTGGATCGGCGGCAGGGTCTCTTTCATCGTGCCATCCGCTTCATCGAGCGTCAGCCCAGTCATCTCCTGGAATTTCGCATAGGAGCAGGCCTCGATCTTACCCGCACGCAGCTTGTAGAAGAACTGGCGCAGCGCAGCGCGTGCGTAGGGGCTCTCAAGGTTGTCCTCGGCACGGAACATGTTCTGACCGCCGGTCTCGCGCTGTCCCTTGGTGATGGCACCCAGCGTGTCGAGGCGGCGGGCGATGGTGGAGAGAAAGCGCTTCTCGCCCTTCACGTCTGTGGCGACGGGGCGAAAGAGTGGCGGCTGCGCCTGGTTCGTGCGGTTGGTCCTCCCGAGACCCTGAATCGCATTGTCGGCCTTCCACCCGGGCTCCAGGAGGTAATGCACCCGAAGGCGCTGGTTCTTGGCCCCGAGATCGGCGTGGTAGCTGCGCCCGGTGCCACCCGCATCGGAGAAGATCAGGATGCGTTTTGCATCGTCCATGAAGGCCTGGGTTTCGCCGAGGTTGGAGGAGGCGGGGCGGTTCTCGACCTTGAGCCGCCCCTCACGCGTCTTGACGATGCGCCGCTTGCGCCCCGTGACCTCAGCCACTGCATCGCCTCCGAAATGCCAGAGGATCTGGTCGAGCGCGCCCTGCACCGGGGCGAGGGCCCCAAGATGCTCGACAAGATCATCCCGCCGCCGCTCCGCCTCGCGGCAGATGATCGGGTTGCCATCGCAATCGAGGGCGGGGCGCGAGCGCAGATCGCCATTCTCGTCGGTGTAAGGCTCAAAAAGCTGCGTCGGGAAGCTGTGCATCAGGTAGTCCATGATGTTCTCCCTCGGCGTGAAATCGACCTGCAGATCGTCCCAGTCCGAGGAAGGGATCTCTTCAAGGCGGCGTTCCATCACCGCTTCGCTGGTCGAGACCACCTGAATCACGGCCGAGTGCCCTGCTGCAAGGTCCGCCTCGATGGCGCGGATCAGCGAGGGACATTTCATGGCGGTGATGAGATGGTTGAAGAAGCGCTGCTTGTTGCTCTCGAAGGCCGAACGCGCGGCGGATTTCGCTTGGGCGTTCAGCGTGCCGGTCTCAGAAGAAATACCCGAGGCCTGAAGCGCTGCCTCAAGGTTGTTGTGGATGATCTGGTAGGCATCGGCGTAGCTGTCGTATATGGCGACTTGAGCGGGGCTCAGCTCATGGACCAGCATCTCGTATTCGACCCCGGCATAGGAGAGGGACCGCGCCAGATAGAGCCCAAGCGCCTTCAGGTCGCGCGAGATCATCTCCATGGCCGCAATGCCCCCGGCCTCCATCGCGGCGACGAACTCGGCCCGCGTCACGAAGGGGAAATCGCCGGTGCCCCAGAGACCGAGGCGCGAAGCATAGGCAAGATTGCCGACGACTGTGGCACCGGTCGCCGAGACATAGAGAACCCGTGCATCGGGCGCGGCGTTCTGCAGCGCGAGGCCAGCGAGGCCCTGCTGGGACGCCTTCTTGTCGCCGCGGTCGGACTTTTCTCCGGCAGCATTCGCCATGGCATGGCTTTCATCAAAAGCAATGACCCCGTCGAACCCATCGCTGAGCCAGGACGTGACCTGATCGAGGCGGGAGGCTTTGCCCTCACGTTCAGCCGAGCGCAGCGTGGCGTAGGTGACGAAGAGGATGCCCTCGGGCAGGCGGATGTCGCTGCCCTGGCGGAACTTCGAGAGCGGCACGATATCGCTTTCGCGTCCCCCGAGCGCTATCCAGTCGCGACGCGCATCTTCGATGAGCTTGTCGCTCTTCGAGACCCAGACCGCCCGTCGGCGCCCTTTGAGCCAATTATCGAGGATGATACCGGCAACCTGTCGCCCTTTACCGCATCCCGTGCCATCACCCAGAAACCAGCCCTTGCGCAGGCGAAACGCGCCTTCGTCGCCCTCGGCCGCCGCCATCAACTGGCCTTCGATCTCGCCGCGCTTGAACCAGCCCTTGAGATGCGTCTCATGCGCGTTGCCCGCATAGATGACACTTTCCAGCTGCGGCGCAGAAAGAAGGCCGTCCTGAACGAGGTTCTTCGGCAGGATGGGACGATAGGTCGGCACGGGCGGCGGCACCGAGGCCATGGCGGTGGATTGCACCAGAGCGGTCGGATGTTCCGCCGCGCCATCGATCCTGATCGCCTGAAGGTCATAGGCCTCGTAGACCGTGTCCTGCAGCGTGCCGTCGGGTTGGCTCCAAGCCTTCGGCAGGTAGTCGATCGGGGCCGTCGTGATATCGTCAAACGGGTGCCTTGCGCGTTCTTCGGCGAGGGCACGGGTTTCCTTGCGCGCGGCATTGCGCAGGGCCTGCAGGTTGGTGCGGGTCGAAGCGGTCGGAGCCGACAGGGCCGTACTGGTGGGGCAGGGCGAGGGGCTGTGGCGCTGCGGGCAGTGGGTGAGCACTGCGTTGAGAAGGTCGGCGGTGGTCGCGCAGATCGGATGGTAGACGGCCTCGCTTTCGACCGATGCGATCTCATCAGCGCCAGTCGCACGCTTGTCGATCACCGTCAGCCGTGTGTCGATCGTGGTGCCATGCCGCGCAAAGACCTTGCCGTCGATAGCGGCGGAAAATACCACATCGGCGCTTTGTGCGATCCGCTGAAACGTCGACTGAAAGGATTTCGTCGAGGGGCGGAAGCTCTCGCCGGTGATGACGACAAGCCGCCCACCCGGCGCGAGACGCGCTAGGGCGGACAGGACATGTTGGCTGGTGGCCTGCCGGAACCGGCCGTCGACATGGTTGGCCGCAGAAAACGGTGGGTTCATCACGATGACCGAGGGCGTGATCGACCGATCCAGCCGGTCATCGATCGAGGCGGCATCGTGATCCGAGACGACTGCACCGGGGAACAGATGTCCCAGCAGGGCGCGGCGGGTCTCGGCAAGCTCATTCAGCGCCAGGCGAGCGCCTGCAATCTTTGCGAAAATCGCCAGCAGGCCGGTACCGGCCGAAGGCTCGAGCACCAGGTCGTCGTCCCGAAAGCCCGCCGCCTGCGCAACGATGGCCGCGAGGGGCAGAGGGGTCGAGAATTGTTGCAGGCGGACACTGTCTTCAGAGCGCCGCGTGTGGGAGGGGGCCAGACCGGCGAGACGCTCGATCATGGTGAGAAATGCCCGCGGCGCGGATACCTGGCGCTGCATCAGCGCACCGTAGCGCGAAAGCATCAGGATCTGGGCGACCTCTGCGGCTTCGTAAGCATCCTTCCAGATCCAGGAGCCGCTGGTGTCGCTGGCACCGAAGGCTTGCTCCATCGCAGTGCGAAGGGCGGCGGCGTCGATGGACCTGCCCGCCTCGAACAGGGGGACGAGGGCTTTCGCAACCTGCATCAGGTGTTGGGCGAAGCCCGGAGCCTCTGGCAGGGCAGGGGCGTCGGGCTCGGTTGCAAGTTGGACGGAATGGGGGTGAGCGTTCATCGGCAATCTCCGGGGTTTAGGGTTGGCCCCAAGCCCCGCGCGCACTCTCTCACCCGGGAGGGGTCACCCCTCCTGCCCTGCCTCTCGCTCTTTCATGGCAAAGCCCCGGTGCGAATTCGCCCGTTATCAGGACGACCGCAGATGCCTCGGCACGTCCATGGACTGATGCAAGACTCGGATCACGAAGATCCTGTCCGGGTCCACCTCGTAGAACACGAGGTGCCGGCCCGTGATCAGTTTACGCGCACCCTGCAAGAGATCGGAACAGTCAGACCCCATTTGCGGGTTGGCGATGAGACCCTTCAGGGCGCGATCGATATCATCGAGATAGCGGTCCGCCTGCGCCTCGCCCCACTGTCGGTCTGTCTCGACCCAGATATCGACGAGGTCGGATTTTGCCGCCTGAGAGTGATGAATGTCACGCATCAGAAGCGCCAGAGCGGCTCCGCGCGTCGCGCTTGATCTCATCCATGTCAAGCGGACCGGCGTCACCGGATTGTTTGCCCTCCATCAGCGCAACGCGAAGCCGCGCCCGCTGACCTTCCTGCTCCTCCATCAGGCGCAGAGAGGCGCGGATCAACTCGCTGGTTGACCCGTAACGCCCCTCTTTAAGCATCAGGGCGATGAATTCGTCCCAATGGGGGCCAAGTGTGACGCTTGTGCTTGCCATGCTCACCTCCGTAATACGCATGAATAAGATATATGAGTATTGCGGGCGTTTCAACTCGGGGGTGGGCTTGCGCCCTGTTCCGCAGCGGCGGGTCTTTGTACCTCTCGCAAAATCAGAGGATCTACAACCGCCCGCGCCTCGGACAGGCAGTCCAGATCATAGTGCTCGAAGAACCCCCAACAGGCGTCGATCTCTTCACCGTCACGCTCGACGACATAGCCATAAACCCGTCCGCCGAGGTAGGCATCGAAGGTGACGATCTCAGCGCGCAGAATGTCCTTGGCCTTTTCGCGCATCGCCTTGGTGACGCGCTTCGCGCCGAACTCCTTTCGAACCGTTTCGAGCGTTACGTATACAAAGCCAACTTGGCCGGAATCCCACGGACAATGGAACTCGATGGTGTTCATCGCGAGGCCGGAATGGTCGTAGAGGTACACGGGCAAGATGATTGCCTTGCGCTCGGCGCGCTCGCGGAGGCGATCCAGTGAAAGATCGCTCTGATCCGAGACGCCCGCAAGATCGCGCAGGAACGCCTCGGGGCAGTCGAACCGGTGGCTGTCCCCCAGCCGGTATCGGCGGTGCCAACAGATCAGCGCTCCGAGGTTGGACCACTCCCTTGGGTTCTCAGAATCGGGGTCGTGATAGATCTTGATGACGTGGCCTTGGTAGGCCTCCTCGTAGACAGGGTCTTGCATGTCGATATCCTTTCTTGAAACGCAATCGACCCGCCAAGCCGGTTGTGGCGCAGGCGGGTCGAAGTGGATGGGATCCGGTGGTTGGTGAGTTTTCTGGCCGGCGGATCAGGCAGCGGCGCGGTTTTGGCGATGCTGGATGTGCTCGACAGAGACCTTCAGCAGCCAGTCCTCAAAACCGAGAATGGTCTGGTGATTGGAGACCGCCTCGATCCAGACCGCACGCGGATCGCCAACAATCTGCGTAGGATCGTTGTCGATCCGGCCATTGGCCATCCACGGTTCCGGCTGAATGCGGACAAGCCAGTCCGCCAGCGACGGGATCCGTCCCTGGCAGTCCTCGCGCACATGCTGCTCACCGATCCAGCGGATCGGGACGACCCGGCCCGCGCTGTTGGTCAGGCTGCGGCCGAAGTGACGTTCGGCATCATAGATCCCGACTGTATGATGTTTTTGGGCTCTGTGAACAAAGAGACCTAGGTGCTCTTTGGATGAGTCAAACCAGTCATGCACGAACTGATAGTCATCTGGAACACCGCCGAATTTTCGGGCGGAGCTTTCGGCGTGGTGGAGGGGATGTGCCATGTCAGAGCCCCTCGTGTTCGGTGGTGTTGGTTTCGATATAGCGGTTCGAGTGGCTAACATCGATCTTGTCCGTCTCGAGCGCCCAGGTCAGCTCGCCATAACCGCCCTCGTTGTTCTCGAATCCGGGGCTCAGCGCATAGGCGAAATCCCAACCAAAATCTTCAACCCGGCGTCGCAACTCTTCTGTCAGCGTGATCGTGTCGGGTGTCACGACGACATCCTCGACATTGCCGGAATCGCCGTAGCCTTCATATTGCACCTCGATGCTGGTCACGCCGAAGGCACGCAGCTCGGAGAGAAGGGCAGCGCGAGTCTCGCCCCGCTCTTCGGATGCGCGTCTCTGGGATTCGAGCATCTGTGCGTAGAAATCAGTCGCTTGTGTCATGTCTTTTTGTCCTTTGGAATTGGGAGAGGGGAGGGCGACCGTTACGCGAGGCCGCCCCGGAGTTTCCTTTGGGGGGCTTCAGGCCGCAGCGTCGCCGCGGTTTTCAGCCGTCCGGTCAACCAGGTTGAAATACAGATTCTCGGTCGCGCGCTTGAACCCCGGCGGTTTGCGCGGGGCGAGGCAACGCACCGAAGCACTGCAACTCTCACCATGCTCCATTGCGAACTGCGTCACCTTGTCGATCAAATCGTCCATGCCCGCGGCCTGGACGCGCTTTTCGGGGTAGGTCGCCATCATATGGAACTGGGTAACAACGAAGGCGCCGTCACGATGCGCGGGATAGAGGGTGATCTGGTAATCGAGTGTCTTGGCCATCTCTGGTCTCCTGCAGCAGGCCGGACGCGATCATCGCGCCCCTTGAAACCCGCCAGCCCGAAAGGACCGCCCTTTATGCAAGGACGGCCCGGGGCGGCGATTGGGGGTGGAGGGCGTCAGTATTCCGACGGGAGAAGCAAGGTCAGCACGCGACGCGTCTGTTTCGGGTCGGAAGGCTCAGGCGAGCCGTACTGATAATCGACGTCGTACAAGTCGATCTTGAACCAAACCTTCGTGCCATTGAATTCGATGACCCCCATCTCGTGCAATCCCTGCGGGTCACTGTCGGCATTGAAGGCGTCGAACGCGGCAACGCGGCGTGTGAGTTCCAGTTGTGCGTCGGGTCCAAGCGCGGCGACGCCACATGTCATCACAAACTGTCCCTGCGGGGCATCGGCAACGGAAGGATTGCCGAGGATGGAATTGCGAAACGCGTCATTCTGCGCGGCGATGCGTGCGGCTTCCTGAACAGGATCGAGGTCGAGTCTGGTGGTCATAGGATGTCTCCGGGACGGGCCAGCCGATCCGATATCGGCTGTCGGCAACCCGTCAGCCGGAAAGAGCCGCCCTCGATGTGAGGGCGGCCCAAAGCTCATGTCGTGATCAGGTCGGTGTTCGCTTCGTCAGGCCGCATCTCCGCTAAGGAAGGCGGGCAAGGACGATGGTTCATTGCTCTCCGCCTCGGCCAGAGCGTCTGCGGCAGGCACGTCGCCTTCCTCCGCCTCGGGCGCATCGCCAATCATTTTGGCGTCGGCCTCCGCCGCACCGGCAAACACCATCCCGTCTGGCAGCCAGCGCGTTGTCTTTGCTGCCGTCGCCGCGTCGAAACCTTCCGTCTCGCCGGCCGTTTCCGCGAAAGCGCGCTCCATCGCGGCTGCGAGATCGCCCTTGCGTTCGCGATTGCGATCCTCGGCGTAATCATCGCCGATGAGCTTGCGCGCCGTGGCCACCGCATGCCCCTTGTTGACGCGACCCCAGTAGTTCTGGGCACTCGGGCGCCAGCAGGCCGCCACATCGACGTCGAGCCGCGCACCAATCTCCTCAATGATGTGGGAGGGGCGATTGTCAGAGGAGAGCTGCGGCTTGACCGCGAGACCCGTCGCCCAGGCGAAAAGCGCCTGCTTGTCCGCAATGGGCAGGGCCGACATCGCCCGGAAGTCATCGGGTTTCTCCAGCTTCATCCAGTCGGTGGCGAGGTCCTGCTCCAACGCCTCAAGCATCTTCTGAGCGACGGTGTCCGCATGCAGCACCTCGCGGTTTTGCGCCTGGAAGGGCCGGATCGAGATATCGAGCGCCTCGTTGTTGTAGGACCGCCCCAAAGCCTGCTCGCAGAGCGCGTAGAGCATCGCATCGAAAGCCACCTCGAAATCCGCCGCCAGATGCGCCCGCAGGATGTGCTGACGCGTGGCGCGCAGATCGTCGGCCAGGCTCGCCGAAATCCCGTCCGCCTTGCGCAACGTCGCGGCCGGGTCGGAGCTCGGCACCGGCGTGGAGGAGGTCGGCGGCGTCACCTGTGGGCGGGCAGGGGAGGGAGCGCCATCCGGATCTGCGGTGGTATCGTCCGGTTCGGGCGCAACAGGAATGTCCTCGGGCCGCACCAGGCCTTTCTCGACGCGCAACACCCCGTCATGGCCGATGGTCAGGACTACACCGGCGATAGCGCGATCTGCCTCGGCATAGGGTTGCCGTTCGCGCTGCATGGCTTCAATTTCGCGCAAACGCGGCTCGATGGCGTAGTATTCTTCGGTCTCCGCGTCGGTCCAGTCCTCCCCGTCGTTCTGCGCCGCCAATTCTTCCTCACGCGCGATGAGACGTTCCTCCTCGGCCAGCATGTCCGCATCCGGTTCGATGTCCTGCGGATAGACCCGCCCGAAACTGCGAAACGCGCCATAATCCACCGAAAGATGCACTTCGACCCATTTCCATATCCCTTCGAAGGGTTTGGCCGCAGCCTGCAGTTTCTCAATGGCGAGACGCTCCAAGAGGTCGGGGTTTTCCATATGAGCGGTTGCCCGGTCGTCGAAGAGATCCCGCAGCAGAACCCCGCCCGCCGCCTCATACGCCTCGATGCCGACAAATCGACCAATTGCCGAGTTCGCCGAATGTGCGGCCCCGGTCAGCTGACGTTTGATGCTCTGCGGATGGATGTGATAGCCGCCCTTCACGGCGTTCCAGACCGCGAGCTGGCGGTCATGGTCGTCGGTCAGCGTGAAAGCCATCACGCATTCGAGGGTCAGATCACCGGCACGAAACTGCTCGATGATTTCGGGTGCGACACGGGCGAGTTTGAGGCGACGGCGCACCAGGTCGACGGAGACGCCGAATTTGAGCGCAATCTCGTCTTCGCTGCGACCCTCGCCGATCATCTTGTCGAAGGCCTCGAACTGGTCTGCCGGATGCATCGCCGCGCGCTGGAGGTTTTCTGTGGCCGAGGTAAGGATGGCGTTGCGCTCGTCCTCGACAAGGCAGGGCACTGGATGATCAGCGGGGATCACACCGTCCTCGGCGAGTTGTTTCAGCGCCTTGAGGCGACGACCGCCTGCGTCGACGGCAAAACGTGTCTCGGAAAGTGCGTGAACCACCAGGTTCTGCTTGATTCCCGTCTCGCGGATGCTCGCAAGAATCTCGGCATCGTCGCTGGCGCTTGCGGCCACCTTGCGGACGTTGAGTGGGCTCGGCTCCAGCTTGTCGAGCGGGATCATCCGGATGTCGGCACCGCCGTCAGGCGCGGCCGATCCAACGGCTTCGGTCTTTTTTGAGGTGGTGGGATTCGGGCGGGTCGTGGTCTTGGCCATGGTCAGGGTCCTTGTCTCGCCGGACCCGGATGAGCCTCTCTCTATCCTTTCAAGCCCGGCACCCGGGCTTCCCTTTCTCTGGCTTTCACTGTGCGTTGACGTGTGAAGTGGTCCCATCTTTTCGGACAGGTTTGCAGCGTTTCTAAGGTGTATCGGGTTTAGGTTTCATGCTGCGTG
>NZ_JAIMIC010000026.1 GCF_019966545.1 Heliomarina baculiformis
AAAAACGACCGCAACGACGACGATGGCTGCGGTCAATACCGGAAGATAAACTGTGACGATTGGAGAGGTGAGGATCGCTGCTTTAAGAAGCGGCGGAAAAGCAACCGACATTACAAACAGTGCTGTGGTGACGGTTAGGAAGGATGCCTTTGCAGAAGAAAATGCGGCGGCAAATCGTGACTTAACGAACTTGTAAAAGGCAGTGCCATCTGAGTTGGGCATGAGTTTACCCCCTTTATTGTGTGTTTAATATACTCACAATAAAGGGGGTGGTCAAGGCTTACCAAAGTCGAAGCTTCATAGCTTCGCCAGTTTCCCCGTCCTTTATGTACAGTTGAGAGTCGTTCTCCATGACCTCCTCGGTGAGGATGTCATAGATACGCAAAGCATCACGCACGACATGGGCGGCACTCTCCCCATCGACTCGAGCAACGATGGCATCAAGGCGCTCTTTGCCGGATGGTGTGAGTTTGACTTGCAAGCGGTACTCCGCTTTCGAAGAGTTGTCGCCCTTGGGGGGACGACCTTTCGAACGAACAGTGGTGTGACGTGCAGTCTCGGGCGCGGTGGATTCTCGTGCAATTTGGGCAGTCGCCATTTCTTTCTCCTAGCTTGATGTAAGAGAGTGGGCGCAGATGCGCTGTCATGATCGATGGAAGGGTCAAGCACGATATCCGGCTCAAGCAACATGCTGAACGCGGTTGAAACTTGCGCTCGTCGAGCGGTCATGGCAGTTTACAAGTAGCATCTTATGCTCACTCTGTGCTTTTTCACTGAGTTTAATATACTCACTTTTTACTCTCAGACAACAGAAAACTGTTCACGTTTTTTGTACTGTTTGTCTAAAAGCGACATCTTGCCGACAATTTGCGGCGCTGGTCGTGGCGTCCGTAACGGTTAGTTTCAGGAATTAATGTTGTCAAAAACGGTCGTTTGTGGCCGTGCACCCTACCCCGCCCAAGATCAACCGCTTAGCTGGGACAAAACCCCCCGGCAAAACCTTTGCGGTTTTGGCAGGTTTTTGTCACAGTGAAGCATGATCATCGGATATGCCCGCGTCTCGACAGACGACCAGAACCTCGACGCCCAAACTGACGCCCTCACGGCAGCCGGCGCGGAGCGCATCTTCGCAGAAAAGATCAGCGGTACGAAACAGCAGCGCGCTGAGCTTGGGGCGCTGCTCGATCAGCTTCGACCTGGCGATGTGGTGGTCGTGACCAAATATGACCGCCTCGCTCGATCCCTGCGTGATCTGCTCGACCTGGTGGAAGCAATCAAGGATCGCGGCACGGGTTTCCGTTCCTTGGCCGAAGATATCGACACGACGACACCGGCGGGTGAGCTGATCTTCCACGTGTTTGCCTCTATCGCCCATTTCGAGCGGCGTAGGATCGCAGAACGCACGAGAGAAGGGCTACAGGCCGCCAAGGCGCGCGGGCGGGTTGGCGGTCGCCCCCCTGCCCTCACTGGAGCTCAGAAGGCCGAGGTGCGCCGCATGCGTGATGACGAACAGCGGGCAATCTCGGAAATCGCACAGCTGTTCAAGGTGAGCGAGCGGACGATTAGGCGAGCGTAAAGCGCGACCCCCATGGACAAATGCGTCCAGGGGTTACTACGTCTAGAATCGCGTATTTCGACAATGCGTCCTGAATGGGGAATTCATCCTTCTTCAGTGGCCGCATACGTCCTTAGCCCCCATGGACTTTAAAGACCTTAGATGTGGCCCTATATGACCATAGGTCAAATCCGCGAAGGTATTTATTTTCAAAATGTTATACCCGATATGTCGGTCATCAACAACCGCTCAAGGAGCCCAAAATGACAGAAGATACCGACAAAGTCGTTCCCCTTAAGGGCCGCAAGAAGACGGAGCCGACCGACGAGAGAACGCTCACCCGCAAATGGGGCAAAGAAACAATGGCCGCCAACTACACGGTCATTCCCTGCGCCCTTCTTCGTGGCCAAGCGCGATTGAAGATCGGGCCGAACGAACTCGCCGTCTTGATCCACCTGATCGATCATTGGTGGCAACCCGAGGCGATGCCCTGGCCATCGAAAAAAACCCTCGCCGAGCGCTTGGGCGTCAGCACCAAAACCGTGCAGCGGGCTATCGTCGTCTTGGAAGAAGAAGGCCTGCTGCTTCGCAAAGAACGTTATCACAAGGCAGGCGGTAGAACATCGAACGAGTACGATCTTTCCCCGCTCGTCGCGCGGTTGAAGGACATTGCCAAGGATATGGACGATGCCTCCAAAGAGGCCAAGGCTGTGAAGAAGGCCGCTGAGCGCCCTGGCCTGAAAAAGCGCTCCAAAGCGGCGAAGTGAGGTAGCTACGATGCTCGACGATTCCAACTACCGGCGCATCATGCTCGTCATCGCCGTGCTCGGTCTAATCCTGACCGCTCTCCAGGTGATCCTTTAAAAACACCGGCTGGCCCCAAAGGCCGGTCGGCCCGACCCTAATCTCGATAGTCCCTAATCGCGTCTTGATTGAGCTTCTTCGCCGGAACAAGCCGATAGTGCCGTTCCTCAACAACCTTGATTTCGTCGTCCTGTAGCGTGAGCTCGAAGAGCGCGACGATGTGTGCATCCATGAACTGGGCAGCGATCGCCCTGCACCGCATTCCAGGGAACTTCTCTTCAACGAAGCGAATATCCTGGCTCGTCTGGACGATGCCGATCTGATCCTTGCCCCCCTTGGCCTGGACGGGGATCACATAATGGCAGCCGCGCTTGTCGAGTCCGACATAGAGTTCGTCGATCTCGATCTGCCCTACCCCTTTGACAGTTGTGCGAAGGTGGTTCTGAAGGCTGTAGGTCGTGAGGCTCAAGAACGTGTCGATCAGCCGGTTGTATCGCACGATAGCCAAAAGCGCCTGCTCGTCGTCGAGCGCATAAGCGCGGATCAGCTCGGGCGTGGAATCGGGAATGTCGATCGTCACAAGGTCTTCGCGTGGCAAGACGCGATTGATCTTGACCAAGCGAAACTTGTAAACGGCACGCCCCGCGAGCTCGATCACCCACTCCATGCCTTCCGGTTGGGTCTCGACGATGCGCCCAGGCAATGCCGCACGAAAACGGAACGAGTAGAGCACATCACCCAGGTTCTTCGGAAGCTTGATGTCCAAGACCTCAGCCGCATCCTCGATGTCTGTGCGGGCAAATTCGAGCTCGGTCGCACCGTCACTGTAGCGGTCGAAGAATATATTCTCGATCAGTGCTCCGTAGCGGTTGGGCGATTTAGCCATAAGCAACCCTCCCCGCGTTGATCTCTTCCTCGATCTCTTCTTGCTTGCGCTTTTTCGCGCCGCTCTTTCGGTCGCGCTTGCTCGGAGGCGGGGTGATGCCAAACCGGCGTGATGCTCGCGAAAGATCGAGCGTCAAGAGCTCTGGATCGCCAAGTGATAGGGATTCTTCGGGCCTGTTTGGTTCGATGCCCAAGGCTTCAATCATCTTTGTAGCGATTGCCCTGGCCAAAGGCGGCGGTACCGCATTGCCGATCTGCCGCGCGCCATGCCACTTGGTAACGTTAAATCGAAACCAGTCGGGGAAACCATGCAGCCGCGCCATTTCGCGCACGGTGATACAGCGCGCATGGCGATAATGGATCGGACGCGGGCTGGTGAACGCGCCCCTTGCGCCGTCAGTACCGGCGCGAAGCGTGTTGGAAACACCGCCTTGTGAAAGCTTGAAGAAACGGCTGATCGGCTCGACCGCCCCCTCGTCCGTCTGGCGGAAACGCCGCCGTGAAATCTCCGTGTGGTCGGTGCGGGCGCTCGACGTGAGAACATTGGGGTTCCACTCGCGCACATAACCGAAATGCCAGCCGTCGTTCTTGAGACCGCGCAACTCGGCCGCATAGTCGGACGGATCGCCAAAGCGGCTCGTCTTGACGGCATCGCTTGCGTTTAGGGTCTCGAACGTATCGGCATCGGGAAGATCCCCGATCGCTTCGGCGCAAGATGGCCCAAAGTTGAGCTCGGGATATAGCTTTGGCCGACCGGCAATGTTGGTTGTCGGAGCAGGATACTCTGGAAGCACCCTGCCTTTCTTCACGCCCATGAGGATGAAGCGTTCTCGCGATTGTGGTGTGCCGTAGTGACCGGCATTGAGCACCTTCCACGGCAGGCGGCACTCGTAGCCGACCCGATCAAATGCCCCTACTAGTTCCTTCAGGAATGTCTTGTGCTTGCCGACCGTTAGGCCTTTGACGTTTTCGAAAACAAAGCTCTCTGCATCAAGCTCATGAACGAGGCGCACGAAATCAAGAACGAGCTGGTTACGGGGGTCATCGAGCGCTCTGTGACCTATCAGAGAAAATCCCTGGCATGGCGCACCGCCGAACACGCAATTGATTGTCTTTCCCTCAAGGCCTGCACGTTGCCTGATTTCATCACCGGTGAGCTCAGCAACCGAGGCTGGAATCACAGTCGTTTCAGGGAAGTTGAATTCGTGGACTGCACAATGCACGGGGTCGATCTCGATCGCGGCTTTAACGTCGAAGCCTGCTTGCTCGAAGCCGAGGCTTAGCCCCCCTGCCCCTGCAAAAAGATCAATACCAATTGGTCGCATTGCGCTCTTCTTTCTTAACATTGGCCTAGCATCACACCTTTCGGTTAATGCGATCCTTCATATTTTTCCCACAAAATCTCGATCAGCTGGCCCTGTGTGACGCCGAGCCTTTCGGCCTCTGCCGCTATGGCTTCGCCAACCTTTGGAAAAACCTTTGGGTGCAACTGGTAGGTTCTCGGGCTTGGCTTGCGACCGGGCTTCTTTCGAGGAGTTCTGTCGAGAAACCCCCGCGCTTCTCCAACTTCATCGACGCGGCGGACTTCTTCAACGGTCGTATCTTTCGGACGCGCCTTGAGTCCAGCAAGTCTATTTGAGCCGTTCATATACAGCCTCCGCGAATGCCTGAGCGTTTGCCAACGCCTTATCTACCTTGCCACCTGTGACCATCTCCGGGTCATTCATCATCGCTGTCAGATCGCCCCCATAGGCGAACAGTTCCGAGAACGCTGCGCGCGCGACCAGGGAAGGCTCGATCACGTCGATCCCGGCCCCACTGAGCTGTTCTTCTAACTCCTTCTGGACGCGGCTTTTGACGGCTGCACTGGTCTTGGTCAGAACCACAGCATGCCGGATTGACCGCCCAAGCGCCTCTTCCTCTTCGCGAACCAACGCCAGTGCTTCGGAGCCGATCTCTGCGTCGAGCGCCGTCGGCTGCATCGGGACAATCACCAAATCCGCCTGGGAGATGGCGCGACTGACGAGCTGGGAAGCAACCCCTTCGAGGTCCACAATGACGATCTTGCCGTCACCATCCGCGCTCCGGATGGTCGGAACGATCTCTGAGCGGCCAACATCGCTCTTCAAGGTCACACCGGAAGGTGCGCCATGAGATGCCCACCGGGTAAGAGACTTATTCGGGTCACAGTCAAGCACCGTGACATCCGCACCCATGCGAGCGAACTGGGACGCCAGAATTACAGCGCATGTGGACTTCCCAACCCCACCTTTGGGGCTTGCCATGACGATGACGGGCATTGCTCGATCCTGCCAGTTTGTTATTACCGGATTTATATCTCACACCGGCAATAAATCCAATACCGAAATTAAATTTGTTACCGGATTTATTTCCATTACCGGTTTTTCATCTTATGGTCTGCCTCGCTTCTCGAACCACTTTCGGCAGAACCCAATAAAGGCCCGGTCGGCATTGCGAGGCGGCTCAACACACCAGTCGCGCCACTCACGCTCCAGGAAACGAACGTCCCAACCGGGCGCTGCATAGCGCGCTTCTTCGTAGGTGTCGGATTGCAGCGGTGGAATTCTGCCTTCGACAAGCTGGGCAGGGGACATCGTGCCGCGATTAGTGAACACCACCATGTCAGCTTCATCTTCAAAGGTAACATGGTAATCCGGCAAGTGGTCATGCTCTGCGAGCTGCCGGATCATCTGCCGAAAGCGCTTCTGTGGGCTTTGCGACCCAGTCTTAAGCAGCAACTTAGCCAGCGTGATGCGCCAGGCCTTCTGCTGCCCGCAATGCTTCCGGGCGATCTCGTACACCCGTCTTTCAATGGGCTTGCGCAGGCGGAAGTAGTCCCGGTGGAGGGTCAGTACCTCTTCGTTACGGATTGCGTTGAAAACCCAGTCTGACAGCTTCACTTCACACCAAAGAAGGCGGCCATCGAGGCCATGCTTGCGGCGGATCGACGAAGCGTCGATCAGGCCAAAGCCATCAACTTGTTCTTCGTCTCCGGTGACAATGTTTGTCCTGATCCGCGTCCCTTCGAGCCGATCAAGGGCGTCGAGCAGAGACTGATATTCCCGACCACTTGTACCCCGATTGGTGAAGATAAGCAGCTCTCTGGAGTTAATCCGGACACGGGGCGAAACGGCTTCGCCCTCCTTCAGCTTCGCCATGATCTGACTGATGCAGTAGATCAGAATGTCCTTGTCGTAGATCGTCGCCAGACCCTTGACGCTCGGCGTAATCTGCAACCACTTGTCGCCATTCTCATAGCGCTTGATCGTCGTCTCAGGCTTCTTTGAGAGGGAATAAAACGGATGCTCCATGTGTTGCATCACGTCCTTCAGGACAGCGTCAGCCACATCACAGATGAATAAATCATGCTGCGGATGGCGATCCGGCAAAAGCGGGGCGAGGGCATTCGTGTTATCAGTTACCATGAGTCGACATTCGTGGTTTTAGTTACCATGAGTCGACATTCGTGGTTTTAGTTACCACAGTCAAGATTCGTGTTTTTAGTTACCAAAAGCAGGATTTCAGTTACCGAGATTCGTGTTATCAGTTACCGGCCTTCAAAGAAAGTTGTTATTTTACAAAACACTACACCGGTTCTGGAAATGCGTAACACAGATTCTAACACAAATATAACACCCAGCTCCTCAGGCAGAGCCGTCACAATCAGCACATCACCGCTCACCGCTGATAGAACACGCAGGCATCGACACCCGTGGTTGTCGTAGTCCAGGACGCCCCAAGCACAGCGCATGTGGAAGTGTTGCTTGCTAAGAAACGAGGAAGCGTCACCGTCAGGACAAGAGCCAGAACGACAGCACCCAGACCGAACCATGGAAGACGGTTTTTGAAGCGGTCCAGCTTCTGTTCGCGTTCCCAAACCTGGCGCATGGCGTCTGACCTGGCATCCTCAGCCTTCCTGAGAACCTCCTGGGTATGGTTGGACGCCCGCAGCAGATCACCAGCCATCTGGCCAACGCGATCCAAGGTATCACCGATCCTGCCGTCAATGGTTGCACCGACAATCTCACCGTAGTGTTCCGGGTTCGTCTGGTTGCGGGCAGCGAAAGCAGCAGAGCGGGCTTCCGTCGCTGTCTTGTTTACCCGGTCGAGCACCCGCGTCTGATCATCCACGCGATCAGAGATACTGGCGACAGCCGTGGCGAGAAGATCGAGCGTTTCGCGCAGATCATCGTCCGAAAACGGGGCAGGGGAGGTGGGTGTATCGGACATAGCGGATTGCTTTCAGGTTATCGGGCGTCTGGCGTGAACAGCCCGGCAAATTCAGGATCGGCGTAGTAACGCAGCTTTTGCGCGACGGCAGTGGCCTGCCCCTGGACGCGCAGGAGCTGACGATCCGGCGGGAGCTGCATGATTTCATCGGGGGTTAGCAGGTCGCGGCCTGTGAGGTTGTTCGAGAAGCTGGGGCCATCGCCAGGTTTGAAGCTGTCCGTCTGGAACCCGGCAGTTTCCTGGCCGATCATCTGGCTCAGCCATTTGGCCGTCTCGAAGTCGTTCACCCCGAAGACCTGTTGCACCCCGGCATTGGCAATGAAGGTGCCAGCGCGGTCTCCGTAGAGGTCTTTGAGCTGGCTCATGTCCTGCAGGATCGGCCAGAGTTGAAGCCCGTAGCCTGCCATCAGTCCCATGGCGCGCTCTACCGCCTCCAGACGGCCTAGGGCGGCGAATTCATCGAGCAGGAAGAGGGTAGGGGCCTTGAGGCGCTCAGAACGGCCCTCTGACGCGCCCTGAGGCCGCTCAGCGTCCCGCGCGATGTCCTGAAGAGCCTGAGAGACCAGAAGGCGCGGCCAGCGACTGTAGGCGTCCATTCTGTTGGGTGGCAGCACCAGGAAGACGGAGGTGATCCGGTGGCGCAGATCGGAAAAGGCGAAGTCCGACCGAGCCAAGCATTTTGCGATCCGGGGGCTGTCCCGGCGGGTCCATGACCAGCGCCTCTGTCAGGGAGGCGGCGTCCTCACCCAGATCGAGGCTGTCCGGTGTCAGCCTGTCGAGGGGGGTGTAGGCGGCGGAGGGATGACCGCTGACTTCAAACGGATCGAGAACGTGGACTGTCCCGAACCTCCGCCGGGCCTCGCCCGCGATCCGCGCGTTCTCGCCCTTGGGGTCGATGACCAGCACCGAGCGTTCCGCCGCCAGCAGGTTCGGGATGACGGTGCCGACGCCTTTCCCGGCCCGTGTCGGGGCGAGGGTGATCAGGTGCGCCGGGCCGTCATAGCGCAAGAGCCTCCCGGTGTGCGGATTGCGCCCGATCAGGAGACCGCGATCTTCCTGCCCTTTGCCCCGCTCCAGCTTCTTCAGTTCCTTGCGGTTCGCAAACCGGGCCGAGCCGTGGCTGTCACCCGTCAGCCCGAAATAGGCATCGGCCCCGGAGGCCATGCGCCAGTATTGGAACCCGAAGACAGCGCCCACAAACATGAAGGGACCGAAGACCAACCATTGCGAGGCGCTTTCGCCGGGCGTCTGGTCGAAGAAAGCGAAGATGAACGGGGTGGCCACCAGAGAGCCGAGCATCGCCCCGAACAGCACAGCGCCGATCATCCAGCCCAACAGGATGGGCGTGAAGATTAACCGACCGAAGAAGCGGAACAGACCCCCGAAGACGAGCATCACGCTCCGCATCAGGTTGCACCTTCATCGCTTGGGGCAGGGGAGGGGGCATCCCATTCCGCGAAGGCTTTGCGGTCCTGTTCACGGGACAGGTTGCGGATCAGCCGGTCGAGCATGGCGGCAGCGCTGGAATCCCGTTCCGCCAGGTCCATGAGCGCCCCGCCCAGGATCACCTTGCGCCTTGTATCCAGCTTACGCTGTCTGGTGGCTTCCCGGTTCTTCAGAGCCTGTAGGCGAGCCTTGGCCTGTGCATAGCGTTTCTCGGCGCGTTCAAGCTCAGTCTCGGCCAATTCGGGAATCCACTTCAAAGAAGACAGGTGTAAAGGTTAGGCTTGCCACAACCAGCGATAGCGCTTACCCGTAGGCCTGTAAAGGACAAGGGCGCACTTATGCAAACTCTCCACCTGCGGCTCCGAGATTTGCGTGCGATCTCCTTGAGGCAGGGCCTCAGCCGATGGCGAACACCGTCCGACGCGATGCGCGCCGGAATGAAAGGCCCTCCCGGCCTCTCAAACTCACCAAGGCCAACTTTGGCAGTTGGATCGCGTCCCGCAATGTCGCGCCAGCGTCTCGCCCGATGCCCCACCGTGGGGGCCGGTCTGCCGCTGGCGTCTCTCTTGCGGGAGGTATCGTGTCCAGGTGCTGACGACCCTTCGCGATACCGGGTTTGCCCCCGGCAAACCGCCAGTGATCTGTCCCCATATCCCGCCCCCCATGAGGCTGGGGATATGGGGACAGATCACTGGCAAGCCCGCGCCTCAGAGAGCCAGAGGCTCCCTTCGGGCGTGCTGTCCTTTCCACTCGTATCGCGCCGTGGCAGGGCGCGGTCCATCGGGGAAAAGACGTCTGACCCGGTGGCTCATGTTCGGGCATGGGCCGGGGTCAGCAGCGGCATGCGCGATGATCGTTCGCATCACGGAAGAGGGGAGGGCGCATGGCCAGCTACCATCTCTCCGTGAAGACAATCAAACGCAGCGCCGGGCGCTCTGCCACGGCAGCCGCCGCCTACCGTGTCGGTGAGCGCATCGAGTGCCAGCGCGAAGGCCGCGTCCACGATTACACCCGCAAGCAGGGCATCGAAGAAACCTTCATCCTGACCCCGAAGGACGCACCCGATTGGGCGCAGGATCGCTCTCGCCTCTGGAACGAGGTCGAGGCCAGCGAGACTCGCCGCAACTCCGTCACCGCCCGCGAGTGGGAGTTGGCCCTGCCGTCCGAGATCAGCGCCGAGGACCGGTCGCAGATCACCCGCGACTTCGCCCAGGAACTGGTCAGCCGCTACGGTGTGGCCGTCGATGTGGCGATCCATGCTCCTCATCGCGAGGGTGACCAGCGCAACCACCATGCCCATGTGCTCACCTCCACCCGCAAGCTCGAAGCGGACGGGTTCACCGCCAAGACCCGCGTGCTCGATTCCGCGAAGACCGGCGGCGTCGAGATCGAGCAGATGCGCGGCCTCTGGGCCGAGTTGCAGAACCGCGCCCTGGAGCGGGCAGGGGAGGTGGAGCGCGTTGATCACCGGTCGCTTGAGGCGCAGCGCGAGGCGGCGCTGGAGCGTGGTGATCAGCTTTCCGCAGAGGAGCTGGACCGCGACCCCGAGCTGAAGCTGGGGCCAGCCGCCAATTCCATGGAACGCCGGGCCAAGGCGATGGCCGAGCGCCAGGGACGGGAATACAAACCCGTCACCGAGCGCGGCGCCGTCGTCCATGCCGCCCGCCAGGCCCGCGCCGCGTTCCGCGAGCTGCGCGAGCGGCTGGAGCTGGCGCGCGAGACTTATGGCATTGAGCGTGAGGCCGGGCAGGGCCGTGTCTCTGCCGGTCTGGCGGCACTCAGGGCTGCGACCGCGAAAGATCGCGACCGAAGCCCGGATGACTTCCGGGAGCGGTTGGCGCGCGTTGTGGGCCGGTCACCGGACCAAGACGACACGCCGAAACCGGAAGGCCGCAATTATGCGCGGGAGCGGCTGAAAGAGATCATGGAGAAAGACGCCGGGCGCGATGGCCAGGCGGCGGTTCACAAGCTGGACGGTCACAGCGAGTATGACATTGGCGAGGACACAGGGCGCGAGACGCGCAAGCCGTCCGTCAACGAGCGCTTGAAGGACGTGCTGAACAAGCCGCGTGAAAAGCTGGAAATCGAGGACGAACGCGAACAGGAGCGCGGCGACGACGCGAATGAAAACACGCGAGACAGGGATCGTGGCGAAGGTCACAGCCTGTGACGTAACCCGATGACACGACAGAGGAGATTGATCGGATGTATGAAGTATTCAACGTGGGCAAGACGATCTTGCTGGACGGAAAGCCGCTATCGCTTGTGACGCCCGCAGGTGTTGAAGGCTGGATCGAGAAGGGCATTCCGCACAGCTACCGCTACGACCAGGTGCGCGATCCGCTCGACGGCCAGATGAAGTACCGCTGTCTGTATGAGAAAGACGGGGCGGATGTGCCGTTTGTCCTGGTCAACGATCCGGACGACGGCGACGGGCGCGTGATCCTGTTTGACGACATGCCGGATCGGGACGCTCAGGCGTTATGAGCCAAGCCAGGTGTGCGCCACTAGAGAAGGATTTTCTGGATGCGAGAAATTGAAGACTTCACCGATGATCGGCTGAAGGCTTGGTGCATCCATTGTGGAGCTGAGATCGCCAA
The DNA here is from genome assembly GCF_019966545.1 of Heliomarina baculiformis. Taxonomy (GTDB): domain Bacteria; phylum Pseudomonadota; class Alphaproteobacteria; order Rhodobacterales; family Rhodobacteraceae; genus Heliomarina; species Heliomarina baculiformis. The sequence continues at coordinate 11,542 of NZ_JAIMIC010000026.1, forward strand.
TATTGAGAGCAATCTCGACCATGTTCCGACCAAATCGCTTCTGACGAAGACGCTTAGGAAGCGGGGTGCCGACTATGATCGCGGCGTGGGTGATGAATTGGATTACTTGCCACAGGTTGTCGTCTGTCGTCGATGCAATTCCAGTTTCTCACCCGACGAGAATTACCTTCTCTGTGTGCTTCATGCGGTCATGGCTGGCAGCCTTTATCCTGATCCGAAGAAGCATCCCGAAGCCGCAACCGTCTTACGGAGCAATCGTCATGTCGTCCGTTCTCTCAAGAGAACACCTGGCGGACAGCTTCTGCTTTTCGAGGACTTGAAGCCGTTCACTCTCTATCCCGACATCGAAAAGATTCGACGGGTCGTCGTCAAAAACGCGCGCGGTCACGCTTATCACGAGATCGGCGAACCGCTGCTTGAGGCACCTGATCATGTCGCATTCATTCCCTTGGAGAACCTGAGTCCTGATCAACGTGACGCCTTCGAGGCTGTTAAGACCGGCGCGAACCTTGCCGTCTGGCCAGAGGTTGGCAGTCGTATGACCGTCCGTCTGTTTGACGAAGAAGCCATGGTTGGTGGCTGGATTTCTGTCGAAGCCGGGCGTTACCGATATTCTATTGATTGGTCCGATGCCGTGACAGTGAAGACTGTCATATGGGAGTATCTCGCTACCGAGACACGCTGGGAACGATAGACAGGGCCGGGGATCGACGGGCTGACGCCCGCTCACCCCACCCCTGACAGTTTCAAGCTCCTTTTGATCCGCCTGCCATCCCGGCAGGTCCGAGAAAACCGGCAAGCGCCGCCGATGGCGTCGGTTCCGGTCGAGAATTCCGGTTCCTCCCACGCGCAGACGCGCGGTTCCCTCCCAAATTCACGCCCTCCACCCGGTTGTCACGGCCCCGCCGGGCCGCAGGACGGGCTTTGCCCTTACCTGCTCTGCCCTTCGGAATGCATGGGCATTCCAAAGATCAGAACAGGAAGGCCCGCCCATCGGCGGAAAGGGGAAGAGACCCGGCCCGCGTTACGCGAAGGAGGGTCACAAATGACCGCAGAGAAGTTTGACGTTTATTCCCATGTCACCAATCAGATCATCGCGGAGATCGAGGCGGGGACGCCGCCCTGGCGTAAGCCGTGGACCGGCGGCGGGGCATCGGTCAGCTTGCCGGAAAGGTTCAATGGCGAGGCCTATCGGGGCATCAACATCCTGATGCTTTGGGCAACCGCGATGGCCAGGGATTACAGCTCAGCCCGCTGGATGACGTTCAATCAGGCCAAGCAGCTTGGGGGCCATGTCCGCAAGGGTGAGAAATCCGCAACCGTGGTGAAATACGGCACCGTCGAGCGCGAGGACGAGTACGGCGAGGAACGCCAGATCCCCTACGCCAAGGCCTACCGCGTGTTCAATGCCGATCAGATCGAGGGCTTGCCCGCTGAATTCTACATCTTGCCCGATCCGCCCCGCGATCTTGGCACCGTGGCTGATCCCGAACTGGAGACCTTCTTTGCCGCGTCCGGCGCGCAGATCGACGTGACCGAGGAGCCGCGCGCCTATTACAACATCAAGACCGACCGTATCCACATGCCGCCGATTGGCACGTTCCATCGTGCGGCTGGATACTACGGCACTTTGGCGCATGAGCTGACCCACTGGACAGGGGCGACAAAGCGGCTGGACCGCTTGGGCCGGTTCAACGACCGCAAGGCCTACGCCTTCGAGGAGCTGGTCGCCGAGATCGGAAACTGCATGCTCTGTGCGCAGATCGGGGTGGAGCCGGAATTCGATCAGAGCGCGGCCTATGTCGAAGGATGGCTGGAAGCGATGAAGGAAGACAGCCGCGCGATTTTTCGGGCCGCATCCGAGGCACAGAAGGCCGTGGATTACATTATGGAGCGCACCGCGCAGGCTGACCGGATGGCCGCCGAGTAACTACCCGCATCGCCGCGATGAACGAGGCCCCCGTCAGCAGGCGGGGGCTTTTGCGTTCTGGCGTGATCTAGGTGGTGCGGTTTCAGGGTGACCTGTCGGCGGGCAACCTGAAGGCTACCCGCCGACAGGCCCGGCGCTTCGCGCGGACGCCCCAAGGGGCGGAGGCGACGTAATGGCTAGTGCAACTTCAATGAGGCTGAAAGAACTCATATATTTTCTTGCTTTTCGAAAGAAAAAAGGCGCGATCAGAAACCTGAACCGCGCCTAAGTTGAGAAGTTATGGGAGGAGGTTATCCGGGGCCTCAACGCCCGAGCCGCTTGTAGAAGCGGTCCATGTTTGCTGCATCCCCTTCAACTTCGAGCCCTTTATGGGTCTTGCGGACCCGCAGTCCCGAGGAACTTGCGGCCTGTCGAAGCTTGCGCTCGACCTCTTGGTTGAAGTCACGGGTCATGGCGTTCGCAAGCGAGCGGCCATTCGTGAAGGTGCGTCCTTTGTATTTCAGCTTCATCATTGCATTAGCCTTTCGGTGGATAGGGATCATTGCCGTAGCTGTAGGCTTCGCGAAACCGCGCATCGCGGCCCTGAATCCTCAGCTCAGACTCTTGGTTTCGAGCGATGCCACGACCGTGGTCGATAGCCTCGCGCTGCGTGTCGAACTCCCGGGTCAGGCGCTGATTGCCTTCACCCCGGACGCCCCACTTGTCGCCGTGGCGGACGACATACTGGTTCTTACCACTTGACATTTTCGCTTTCCTTTCGGTTGCGAGTTGGAGTAACGATTGCAAGATCGCAATCAAGCCATATATTGCGACATAGGAGGGAGATTGCAAGAGTGAAATCTATATGAAAGAGCAGTTCCTCAATGAGGCCTTCTACAACGCGCTGGATGCCCATCGTCAGGCAAAGAAACTGACGTGGAAGGCCGTTGCGGAGAAAGCCAAGGTGAGTGCCTCGACCTTGACACGGATCGCCCAGGGTAAACGCCCGGACGTCGATACATTAGCCGCACTTTGTAAGTGGTCTGGTTTGAGTGCAGACGACTTTATCGCGTATGATGAAGTTGCGGCGCGACCTGAGCCTTTGGCCGAGATTGTTGGCCACCTTCGAGCGGACAAAAACCTGAAACCCGAAGGAGCACAGGCAATCGAAGTAATGATCCGTGCCGCCTACGAGCAGTTCCGTAAGGAGAAGGTGGGTGGCGAAGACTAAACTACGCCGTGGATTTGTGGCTGAAGCACATAGATGGGCCGATGATCTGAGGGGCGAGCTGGACCTCGCCCCTCATGACCCGCTGTGTCCAAAGCGGCTCGCACGGCATCTTGAAGTACCCATCTATCCGCTTTCAAAGCTTCCAGAATGTGAAGAGCAGCAGGCGCTTCTTGAGAAGCGCCCAGGCTATGACTTTTCGGCAGCCGCCTGTTTCGAGGGGAGAGCTGCGTTCATCCTGCTCAATGACGCCCACGATCCGAAGCGACAAGTTTCAGACATAGCCCATGAACTGGCGCATATCCTTCTTGGACATCCACCAGCAAACCCGTTTCAGCCAGACGGCATCAGGGACTTCCTTCCCGAGCATGAGCTGGAAGCAGAGCGGCTTGGACCAACGTTATTGATCTCCGACGCAGCTGCCCTTCGTGCCTACAAGCTGATTAGCGGGAGCACCCACACCCTCTACAGTCTTTCGGAAGAATGGGGAGTCACGCGAGATGTGATTCAGATGCGCATAAATCTCTCTGGGGCAAAGAAGCGGACGAGATACGCAGCTTAATATTGCTATGACCTTGAATGTATGGGCAAATGTTGGCTCTGAGCAAATACGGTGGCGGGAAATAGCGACATCTTTTCAATGGTAGTATGCATCCCTGAAGGTGCGTTGGACCTGAAGAGTTTAGGAAGGGAAATTGCAATTGTCGAAAAAGATTTCGGGTTCTGAGTACCCACTGGCAAAGATTTTCAGCTCAGATTTTGAGTTCATTATACCGCGTTATCAGCGGCCATATGCGTGGCAGATTGAACAAGCACAGGACCTATTTGAGGACCTAAAGGATTTTGCGGAAGCAGCCCCGGATGAGGGTTACTTTCTTGGGAGCGTCGTGCTGATCAAGGAAGATGGAAAGCCGCATGCCGAAGTGATCGACGGTCAGCAGCGCCTCACCACACTGACTATTCTTCTGGCGGTCCTGGTCGACTTCCTTTCGGGGGAAACGGATGAAGATGCTGAGCAGAAAAAGAACCTGAAAACTTACGTGATCGAACCTGGTAACAAGTGGGAGGGCCTCAAGGCAAAGCCACGCCTAACACTGCGAGAGCGAGATAATGATTTCTTCCGAAAATTCGTGCAGGAGTGGCGGCTCGATGAGCTGGACAAGCTGGATGCTTCTGGCCTTGAGAACGAGGCGCAGCGCAACATCCAGTCCAACACAGCATATTTTCGATCTGCCGTAGCAAAAACCTTTGCAGATGATGAAGAAGCACTGGTTCGTTTCATCCAGTTTCTCCTCGGGCGGTGTTTTCTAGTCGCCGTTTCGACACCGAACAGAGACTCGGCGTTTAGGGTGTTCTCGGTAATGAACAGCCGAGGCATGGAACTTCAGCCAACCGACATCATCAAAGCGGACATCATCGGAAACGTCCCAGAGGCAGACCAAGACAATGTCAATGATGACTGGGAGCAAATGGAGGTGGATCTGGGCCGTGAAGGCTTCAATGACCTCTTCTCATACATCCGCATGATCTATGCCAAGGAGAAGGCTCGAAAGTCTTTACTGGAAGAGTTTCGGCAGCACGTTTTGGTAGATGAACTTGATCCGAAGAAGTTCGTCGATGAAATACTCAAGCCGTATTCCAACGCCTACGATATGATCCGCACAAGCTCATATGTGGCAGTAGAAAAATCAAAAGAAGTCAATGAGCTACTTACGTGGCTCAATCGCCTGGATTTCTCGGATTGGGTTCCGCCAGCAATAGCATTCATGTCTCGAATGAAAGACGAGCCTGTCGAAGTACTAGGCTTCTTTCAACGCCTTGAACGCCTCGCCGCCTGGATGCTCGCTTGCCGCATAAACGTGAACGAGAGGATCGAGGTTTTTGCGGAAGTTTTGGGTGAGATAGAGGATGGGAAAACCGCCGCTGAGATAACCTGGTTGGAGCTGTCCGAAGAAGAGATCGAACAGTTTGTGGGTGTGCTCGACGGAAATGTTTATCAACTCACTCCTCGCAGGCGCAGCTACATAATGTTGCGGTTAGATTCTTTTATTTCTGATGGCGGGGCAGTCTATGATCCTAAGATTCTGACTATTGAGCACGTCCTGCCGCAAACGGTCACGGAAGATAGCGAGTGGGCTGAGTTGTGGCCGGATGAGGAAAAGCGTGCCGCGTGGGTGCATCGGATTGGCAATCTCTTGCCCCTGAACAAGCGTCGTAACTCAAGTGCTCAAAACTATCCGTTCAAGAAAAAGTGCCAAGCCTACTTTCTGGGCAAGGACAATGTGTCTTCATACGCGCTGACGACCCAGGTGCTCAACCATGAGAATTGGACGCCAAAGGTCGTCAAGAAGCGTCAGAAAGAGCTTCTCGAAGCTATGAAAGACAAATGGCTGTTGCACGAGTCAGCGCTTGAGGATGCAGCCGAGTAGCTGACATCTTCGGTTGCAAACGGATCGAGTAGAGGGAGGCGACCTATGAACCGCGTCGAAATGATGGATGCCCTTACAGGCTTCAACGCAGCCCTGAAGGCGGGGGCGATAAAGGTTCAGCCAACAGCGACGGACCCAAAGGTCTTCATTCACGCAGACAGTCCTGAGGGGACGCCGCGGTTGAGCTATGTGCGAATGAAAGGTGCTCATGCTACTGCAATTGCAGTGGTTGTAATCACTGAGCCGCTCGAAAATCTGCCCGTCATTCACATAGGTTGCGCCGTGCGAGAAGATCAGCGTGGAAAAGGACTCGGTCGCTATGTCTTGACGGTGGCGCTTCAAGACTTTCAGGCGAATATGGCTGCAAAGGGTCTTACGGACTACTGGATTGAGAGTCTTGTGGAGGCAGACAACGCAGCGTCGGTGGCCATGACAACCAATGTCTTGGGTATTGAGCCAGAAGAAGTCACGGACGATGAGACAGGTGAGCCGAGCTTCAGATTTCTGAAGCGGGTTTCGCCGGGATAACATTAACGGTGATGAGTGACCCGTGCCACTTCAACGGGTCCAAAGCTCTAAAAATGTGTTGCCTGCGCGAGCATCGCCCTCCAACGAGGGGCAGGCAAGTAACTATCTGCTCGCGGTTTTTCGTGCCACTTCGTGCTGCGTCAGTGTCTATAGGGGTCGTTCTTCTTGCTGGAACGCAGTCTTACCCAGACCTCGACAGACGCATCTGCCTCATCGCTGATTTCACTCAGCTTTTCTGTGTGTTTTCCGAACTGGTTTTCGGAAACCTCGACTTCTTGCAAGATCACATCAGTGACCCGCTCCTGGTCCATCCATGCCGAGAAATGATTGGCCAGCTTCTTGGTTGGGAGGAACTGATCCTCCACAAAAAAGTCTTCGTCTTCTTCCTTTGGCATTTTTGATCTCCTTATGTGAATGCCTCCGTAATCTGTTCTGTCCCTATGGTAGAATATCCAAGGTGATGAAATTATCAACCAAAAAAACACCAAAAAGATGTCAAAAAATACTCACAATTAACGTTTCACGTCCTCTTTCTTCCGTTCGGGCTTATCGAGCCAGGTTTCGGTTTCCTTCTGACTCAAGTCTTTTTCCTTCAGTTCCTCCAGGAGGACCTCAATCCCCTTGCTTTTGACGGACAAGTTGCCGCCACGTGCAAAAACGACCGCAACGACGACGATGGCTGCGGTCAATACCGGAAGATAAACTGTGACGATTGGAGAGGTGAGGATCG
>NZ_JAIMIC010000027.1 GCF_019966545.1 Heliomarina baculiformis
CAAACCTACTTCTCAGCAATCGCAATCACCCCGACCGTAATCTTCCGGCTTTCAGTGAGAACAACTCCTGAGCCTGGGCTGATTTTCGAATGCCGGTTCCCTGAGTCACCTTAAGATTGCTATGCGAGAGTTTTTTTTCAATAACGTGAGTGTATTAACTTAATCCCAACCGCTCGACTACCTTTCTGTCAGAGCAGTCTATCTCGTTGGCGTGCGCCATGGCATCCAGCTTGAACCCTTCCAAGAAGGTGGCGATGTGCAAATGGCATTCTTGCCATGGCATTTGCGAAGAAAGCGTTTCAAACACACGCGGAGATGCCCGTGGGAACTATGGTTCTGGCACCTTGAACACGCCTTTTTTGATTGATGCATGGAAGATGGGTCAGTTGGGTACTTTGGACCCAAAAAGCCATCGTAACAACATTTCGTGGCTCGTGGCTCTGTATGCTGCGGTGTACCGTCGACCTTCTGTTTCGGTTCAGATATGAGAGGCTCAAATGCAGCAATTTGGAGCATATCATGTCCGACATCATATACACGAAAGTTGACGAAGCACCTGAGTTGGCCTCGGCGTCGCTGTTGCCGATCATTCAGAAATTCGCAGAAGCCGCTGGCGTCAGCGTCGGAAAAATGGACATCAGCCTCGCCGGGCGCATTCTGGCAGCGTTTCCCGAGCATCTAAGTGAAGATCAGCGTCAGAGAGATGATCTGGCCGCATTGGGACGCTTGGTGAAGACGCCCGAAGCGAATGTGATCAAGCTGCCCAATATCTCCGCCTCAGTGCCCCAACTGGTTGCCGCAATCAAAGAGCTGCAGTCGCAAGGTTTTGCGCTGCCCGATTATCCGGAAACGCCCGCGAGTGACGAGGAGAAAGCCGTTCGTGCCAAGTATGACGGGATCAAGGGGTCGGCGGTCAATCCGGTTCTGCGCGAAGGCAACTCCGACCGCCGCGCCGCCAAAGCCGTAAAAAGCTTTGCGCAGGCAAACCCGCACCGCATGGGCGAATGGACGTCCGACAGCAAGACGCATGTGTCGTCCATGTCGGGAAACGACTTTTTCTCAAATGAGACCTCTGCCACTCTCAAAAAAGCCACTGGCGCCAAAATCGTGCTGGAGACAGCATCCGGTGAGACAGTTCTCAAAGAGGGCCTCGAGTACCCTGCCGGCACAGTAGTCGACGCGACCTTTATGAGCGCCGCCGCACTCAAAGATTTTTTGATCAAGGAAATCGAAAAGACCAAGGACGAAGGTATCCTTTTCTCGCTACATCTGAAAGCGACGATGATGAAGGTTTCCGACCCCATCCTTTTCGGTCACGCTGTGAAGGCTTACCTCGCTCCGGTGTTTGAGAAGCACGGCGATAAGATGGCAGCACTCGGTGTAGACCCGAACTCTGGCCTCGGGGACTTGCTGGCTCGCGTCAAAGACGAGGCAGAGATCTTGGCCGACATCGACGCCTGCATGGCCGACCGCCCGCCGATGTACATGGTCGATTCCGACAAGGGTATTACGAACCTCCATGTCTCTTCAGATGTGATCATCGACGCCTCCATGCCTGCGCTCATCCGGGCGGGCGGCAAAGGCTGGGGGCCAGATGGCAAGGAAGCAGACGCGAACTGTGTGATCCCCGATACGTCCTACGCCCCGGTTTATGACGAGGCGATCAATTTTTTCAAAGAAAACGGCAAGTTGAACCCGGCAACCGCCGGCACAGTGCAGAACATAGGTCTGATGGCTCAAAAAGCCGAGGAATACGGCTCGCACCCGACAACTTTCGAGATCCCCGAATCCGGAACGGTAAAGATGATCCTCGATGATGGTACCGTTCTTCATCAGCACGCTGTAGAAGCGGGCGACATCTGGCGTTCCTCTTCGGCGCGGAAAGCCCCAATCGAAGATTGGGTCAATCTGGCCATCTCCCGTCAAAAGGCAGAAGGTTGCCGGGCAATCTTCTGGCTTGACGAGAACCGCGCGCATGATGCCGAGCTCATTTCCTACGTAAAGCCGATCCTCGAAGCGCAAGGACTGACAGACGAGTTCGAAATAATGGCCCCGCGCGAAGCTACGCGCGCGTCGCTTGAAACCATTACCAAGGGCGAGAATACAATCGCTATTACTGGGAATGTTTTGCGGGACTATCTTACAGATCTCTTCCCGATCCTCGAACTGGCGACCTCTGCCAAGATGCTGTCCATCGTGAAACTTATGAATGGGGGGGGATTGTTCGAAACAGGGGCTGGCGGGTCGGCACCGAAACACGTCCAGCAGCTTGTTGAACAGAACCATCTGCGCTGGGACAGTCTTGGCGAATTCTGCGCCCTCGGCGAAAGCCTGATCTTCCTCGCCGACGCAAAAGGGAACGACAAGGCCCGCATTCTTGGTGAAGCCGTCGAAACCGCAACGCAGGGCATTCTTGACAATGGCCGGTCGCCATCGCGGAAGGTGGGCGAACCGGACAATCGAGACGGCCACTACTGGTTTGCGCGGTATTGGGCCGAAGCTGTGGCCGTTCAGACTAAAGATACTGAACTTGCAGCGCATTTTGCGCCAATCGCCAAGGATCTTGCCGCTAAAGAAGCCGATATTCTTTCGGAACTTGCTGGTGTGCAGGGCAACGCTGTTGACCTTGGAGGGTATTACCGAACCGACGCGGCGAAGACAGCCAGCGTGATGCGCCCGTCCAAGACGCTCAACAGTATTATCGGGTAAGGCGACTGATCCAAAATTGCCGCGTCCCCGAAAGGGTGCGCGGCGGCAAAAAACGTAAAGAATAATTTTTGTGAGCTGCGGACGTATTACGGCCGAGAACCACTCTGCAAAAACAAAAAGTTCTACCAGCGCCCGGTTTGAAATAAAGTCGCCAAGATACCTCGCTTGAAGGTTCGAAACTTGATCCTGACGACGAAAGTATGCGTCTATGAGGTTTCAAAAAAAAGGACATTACAGGGGAGCGGGGCGCAACTTCAGACCGGCCAAACAATCGGCTCGGAACCAGTATACTTGTTCGACCCGTAGTCTCATGATCAAAATACTGTCGTATTGATTGGCTCTAAAAATCTTCGATCTTCCGCATAGCCCAACTTACACTGAATCCATGTAGAACCGTGGACAGTAGGATCACGAGGCCAACGAGCGACCAAAGCTGGCTTTCGTTTACGAATTCCATGTGGCTCATCGCGTAGCATAGGTAATAAATGGAACCAATTCCACGTACGCCAAACACTGAGATTGCAGCTCGATCCCGGCGGGACATTCCCGTACCGATTAGACTGATCCAACCTGCGAGGGGGCGGATAACCAAAATCAGGATCAACGCAATCAAAACCTGGTTCCACGTCAAATCCGCGAATACCAATGGCAGAATGGATCCGAGAGCGACCAACAGCACCGCAGTCAGAGCATGTTCGATGGATTCGGTAAAATCGTGCAGTCGTCGGTGAAAATGGTGATCTTCTTCCATCCGCCGCAGCGTCATGCCCATTACGGCCACCGCTATGAACCCGTAGCCTTCTACCAACTCGGTCGAACCGTAACATAGCAGAACACCGGCAAGCGCAACGACACCAGACCCTGTGTTAGCCAATGGTGCACTTTTCGGCACTGCAAACAGGACAAATGCCAAGGCCCGTCCCCCTGCCCAGCCTGCAATGGCGCCGACGACGATACGGTAGACGACATCAAGAGCAAACCATTCAAGCGCCCAAGCGCCCACGTTCAGCCCCTCAGCCGCTACAATCAAGCCCAAATATACAAAGGGAAAGGCCAACCCGTCGTTGAGCCCGGCCTCGGTTGTCAAGGTAAAACGAACAGGATGCTCGCCTCCTTCGTGCGGCGGCCCGACCTGCACGTCGGCCGCAAGAACTGGATCGGTAGGCGCCAATACCGCGCCAAGCAGAATTGCCCCCGCCACAGTCAAGCTTTCCAGCCCGACGCCCAACAATGCTATGGAAGCGATTGTAAGTGGCATGGCAATCGCGAGCATACGCGCCGTCGGAGCCCACTTGCGCCAAGGCAGAACGCTATCAATCCGCATGCCTGTCCCAAACAGAGCGACGATTACGGCCAATTCGCTAAGAAGTTCCCACGGCATCGGAGCTTCCCGCGGATCTGGCATCGTGGGAATGGCCGGGATCAATAATGCGCCAGCGCTTCCCAAGATGATCATGAGGGGGGCAGAAGCTGGCTCACTCCGGGACACAAGCCTCGGAATCCAGCGCGCCAAAATCACTATTGTCCCTATAGCAGCCAAGGCAATATGGTAAGGATTAATAGCGAAGAATGCGTTCAGGTCCATGATCAGGCTGTTTCCGTTAGAATTACGAAGTGAGACGAGACACAGGCTTCGCTGCAACCGACTGCTTGCAAAGCAAAATAGCGCAGTTGTTCGAAAAATCAGGTCTGATCCATTTGGCTTTTAAACGCCAGATGCTTTCGAACCAGAGTTGTTCGAGAATTCTCAGAGAACGTGGTAGCTGGCTGACATCCACGCAAGGGGACGATTGGAAGGGCGGTCGGTCATCGAGACATCGCTACCCGTCGAAGCGCGTATGCCGGTTTCGTGCCATCTGATCGACAATGGCATGGACAGTTCTGTCGCAACACTGTGTCCCACCACCGCTACGCTTGAGTTATGCATGAAAGTGGTTCTTCAAACGCGCCTAGTCCTTTTAGCGCGCTTGTATTGCGCAGAGTCCCATTCGAAATCTATGTCAGCCTGCACGCGTCGGCTTATCGCCGATATGCCAGAAAATGCCGGACATGACATCAGTCAGCTCCATCCTCCGGAGGTCGTGACATCCCGCTGCCCATCGCCCATGAGGTTGATCACCAGGACCAATACAGAAAGAACCGCGCCGAAAATCAACACCGGCCAGGGTTCAAAAAGCATCATGTTCGTGCCTTCCGAAACCATTAGGCCCCAAGACGGGGTCGGCGGCTGCACACCGAGGCCCAGACAGTTGAACGCGGCTTTCAGCAAGATGGCATGGGCCATTTGATTCAATAAACTTCAAAGAACCTTAATAGAAGCGTTTCTAAATTGCTCCAGAAGCGCTTCGGGCGCAGCTCTATCGGTAACAAGGGTTCCGATCCCCTCCGCATCCAATGACCGAACGCGGCTGGTGGCATTCAGCTTTGTGTGGTGGGCCATGCTTACTGTTCTCACTGCCTGCGCGGCCATCGCGGCGGAAATTTCGGCCTCTTGAAGATCATAGAAAAACGCCCCTTTCTCTGGATGCAGGGCCACCGGCGCGGAAAAGCAGAGATCGACCTCGAAACGACGGATCTCGGAGAGGGTCAGCTCACCCACTGTCGCGGGCACGTCTGCGGCGATCCGACCGCCCAGGAGAACCACCTCCCTGCTGCCGGCCTGCAGCGTGGTGGCCACATCCAACGAATTAGTGACAACCGAAATGCCGGGAACCTTCACAAGCTCGCGGGCAAAGACAGCGGTGGTCGACCCGGCATCGACCATGATCATCTGACCGGGCTGTATCAGGCTGACAGCTTTTTTAGCAATTTCGGATTTGGCACGGATCTGGGTCGTCATGCGCTGGCGAAACGGATCTTCCATCCGGGCTTCGGGTAAGACGGCCCCTCCGTGGACCCGAGCCACCTTGCCGATCTCTTCCAGATCAAGCAGATCGCGGCGCACCGTTTCGCGCGACACGCCCAGCATCCCCGCTAGATTATTGGCGCTGACCTGCTGGTTGGCGGCTAGCATCGAAAGAATCCTCTGGTGGCGTTCTTTTGCCCACATCAGGCTGTCTCCCCGCTTTCGCCTCGCTGGCGCATCAGCGCCAGCGTGAATTTCATAGACAAGACAGCGACGCAAACAACCGCCATAACGCAGGTGGAAAATGCCGCCGCCTGCGAGGTCAGCCCGGCATCGTCCAGTCGCATGATCGTCACTGCGGCGACGCTCAATTCGGGCGTGGTCAGGAAGACTACCGCCGAGAGAGTGACCATCGAGCGCATAAAGAGGAAGAAAAAGACTGATACCAGCATGGGCGCGATAAACGGGGCCACAATGTCGCGGGCAGTACGCCCAAGACCTGCGCCAAGGCTGCCTGCGGCCTCTTCCAAGGCGGCGGGCAACTGTCGAAACCCGGTCAATGCGGTAAGGAACGCCTGAGTATGGTAGTGGTAGAAATTAACAATCCCGATCAGCGCGGCGGTGCCATAGAGCAGGTAAAGCGGTGTCGCTGTGGAGTTGAACGTCAGAATATAGGCCAGCCCGAGCACCATCCCAGGGACGGCCGCTGGCATGGCAGCGAGGATCTGAATCGGCTGGGCCAGCGCCTGAGGCAAACGCCGCAAGCCCAGACCCAACAGGAACACCGCCACGGTGCCACCCGCCGCCGCTGCCAGCGAAATCAGGATGGTGATCCAGAGAGAAGAATACCCTCCCGCCAGCGTAATGTCATAGTGTTTGGGCGACAGCGACATGTTGTAGGGCCAAAGCGCGACGAAACTGGCGTAGACCACGATGCCAATAACCGCGACGATACATGCACAGATCAGCAATGACAGTGCCGCCATGCTCAGATCTCGAAATGGCGCGAAGGAGGGGTGATACGGCACCTGCCCCGTGGCCTGCCCCGCCTGCTGACGCTTCATCGCCTGCCGCTCGATTGCGTACGATAGCACGGTGGGAAGCAGCAGCATGATCCCCACCACTGCTCCCATGTTGAAGTTTCTCTGGCCAACAACTTGGCTGTAGATCTCGGTTGCGAGGACGGAATAGTCACCGCCAATTACCGCGGCATTGCCGAAATCCGTGATGGTAATGGTGAAGCACACAAAACCCGCATTCATGATACCGAAGCGCGCTGAGGGAATGGTCAGGTCGCGGAATTGCCGCCAGGACGAGGCTCCCATGACGTCCGCCGCCTCATATGTGCGCGCATCCAGCAGGACCAGCGCCGCACCGATTATCATCACCGCCTGCGGCAGCGCATACAGCGTATTGGCGATCAGCAGACCCCAGAACCCGTAAATCTCGATCTCGACCCCAAGGGCGCGGCTGATGACGCCGTTGCGCCCAAGCAGAAAGATCAGCCCAAGCGCCTGCACCAGCGAGGGCGCCAGCAACGGAAGGACGATGATGCCACGGATCAGCCATTTACCGGGAAAAGCACAGCGATAGAGGCCGTGTGCGATCACGAAGCCCAGCAGCACGCTGAGCAGCGTGGTCGCGCCGCCCATAATCAACGAATGCCGCGTTGCGCGCCAGAATCCGGAAGAACTGAGCACCTCGGCGTAATTGCCAAGCCCAAAACTGTCGCCAACCGTGATCGAGCGCAAAAAGACGATTAGCATCGGATAGGCAAAAAAGAGGATCAACCCCAGCAGCGGCAGGCCAACACAGACGAGGGTCAGGAGGCGATCGAAATCAAAAAGCGCACGTCCGGCCCGCGCCGGGGCCTGTTCCTGCAGGCTCATGTTGGCACAGCCTCGGCCAAGTCCCCGTCGTCGTCGACCCATGTGCAGGCCTCTGGTGAGACGTGCAGCCGTACACGCTCACCAGCGCGGCAGGGGTTCGCGCCGTGGGTTTCCACGGTCAACATGCCGACTGGGCTGTCGACCTCAAGCCGCCGCAGGTTGCCAAGAAAGCTGATGCTGCGCACTGTTGCTGCACCATCGACCGACTTCGCAATGTTGATCTGCTCGGGACGGATGCAGGCAAGCTGTGGCTTGCCTGAGGCGGGTCGGGTCGCCAGCAGATTGGGAAACAGGCGGTCAACCTCTTCAGGCGACAACAGATTGCTGATCCCCATGAACTCGGCCACGAAACGGGTGGCAGGCCGATGGTACAGATCCTCCGGCGTACCCGCCTGCACCACGACGCCGTGATTCATACAGATGATCTTGTCTGCTAGTGCCAGTGCCTCTTCCTGATCATGGGTCACCATCAGCGTCGGAATGCCGAGTGCGCGCTGCACCTGCCGGATTTCGTCGCGCAAAGTTGCACGCACTTTGGCATCCAGAGCCGAAAGCGGTTCATCCAACAACAACACACGCGGATCAACAGCAATGGCCCGCGCAAGGGCAATTCGCTGCTGCTGCCCGCCCGAAAGCTGGCCGGGCATCTTATCAGCGACCTGCGGCAGCTTGACCAGTTCCAGCAATTCCGCGACCCGTACCGAGATTTCAGTCTTCGCTGCGCCCCGGATTTTAAGCCCATACCCGATATTCTCGGCGACAGTCATATTGGGAAACAAGGAATAGGACTGGAAGACGATGCCAAAGCCACGCTTGCGAGCGGGCAATTGTGACAGATCGGCGCCTTCCAGAGTAATCTCTCCGCCGTCAAGTTCGGTTAGACCGGCGATCAGCCTTAGCAGCGTCGTTTTTCCGCAGCCCGAAGGCCCGAGCAGGCAGACGAACTCGCCCTGATCGATCCCTATAGAAACGCGGTCGAGCGCCGTAAAATTGCCGTAGATCTTGGTGGCATCGCGGACGGTTAGGTACATGGGGTCTTACTTTCCTTCGGCGTGCAGGCGATCCGAGACCGCCTGCAAAGGGTTGGGGCGAACCGAAGCCGCCCCGATCTTTGGCCTTAGCGGCCGAACTTCTCTTTCCATGTCGCCTTTACATCGGTCTGGTCATTCGCGGCTTGTACAAAGTCGATATCCGCGAGGATGGTCGAGATGTCGGCGGGAAGCCCAGCCGCCTCGGCCGCTTCAGATGCATCGACACCCGGCACGGTGATTAGCGCCTTGTACTGCTGATAAAGGTCGATAGCCTCGTCCGACATCGTCCAGTCTAGGAAGGCCTTCGCCGCCTCGGGATTGTCGGTGCTGGCCATCAGGCCGGAGGCTTCCAGCTCGTATCCCACGCCGCCTTCGGGAAAAACCATGGCCAGTGGATAGCCCTCTTCGATCGATTGCATCGCTGTAAAAGCCAGCGAGATCCCAACGGTATATTCGCCCACCCGCGCGGACTTACACGGCTTGGAGCCCGAAGATGTGTATTGCGCCATATTTGGATCGACCGCTTCGAGTTGCGCCCAGCCAGCTTCTTCGCCCATGCTCTGCAAGACAGCGTTGACGTGCAGATAGCCCGTACCGGAGGAGTTCGGATCCGGCATCAGCACCTCGCCCTTGAAGGCCGGATCTTCGAGATCGGCCCAGCTCTTTGGCATCGTTAGGCCTTTTTCTTCAAGCCGAGCGGTATTCACGCAAAAGGCGCCCATATAGCCGATCGGTGCGAACCACTTGCCATCCGCGTCTCGGAAGGTATCGGGCAACACGTCGACACCCTTTGCCTCGTAAGGCTCCAGCATCTCGAGGAACTGGGGATCCATCATGGCGCTGACCGCCCAGCCCCAGATCACATCAGCTTGCGGGTTGCCTGCCTCTGCCAGCAACCGCGCGCCCAGCTTGCCGGTGGACAGGCGCAACACGTTGATTTCAGTATCAGGCATCGCCGCCTTAGCAGCTTCGATATAGGCCGCGATCTCTTCTTCCTCGAGTGCGGTGTATACCGTCAGCTCGTCGGCCAAGGCCGGCACCGCAGCGGCGAGAGCTGCCAGCGACAACGTGGTAGTCTGAATCCAGGTCTTCATAATCATCTCCTTGTTGGTTCACTTCCTTGTCCGGACCTGTGCCCGGTCGATGGGGCCCCTGCAAAACCCCTTCTGTATAGCTGCCCGGCGTCATGCGTCGTCCGGTGTAACATTGGGGCAATATGTGTAGTCTTGCGTTTTTGTGGTCTTTGTCTACTAATAATTCCCGCGGTGTGCGCCCGCAGCCTGTCACTTTACGTATTCTGAGGAATTTCCATGCAGTCCCTTAAGCCCAACCCCGATACGGATCGGCTGGCTCAGTTCGCAAATACCTTGGCGGATACGACCGACGCGATGGCCATGAGCTATTTTCGCAAGCCGCTCGACATCGAGGCGAAGGCCGACGAGTCGCCTGTCACCCAAGCCGACCGAGCCATCGAAGCCGAGATGCGACGCCAGATCGCCGAAGCCTTTCCAAACCATGGTATCCTTGGCGAAGAACATGAGGACGACCGGCTTGACGCTGAACGGATCTGGGTCATCGATCCTATCGACGGAACGAAAAGCTTTCTCTCAGGAATGCCAAGTTTCGGCACGCTGATCGCCTGCCTGGAAAACGGTGTGCCCGACGTCGGAGTCATATCGATTCCACCAAGCGGCGAACGCTGGACTGGCCAGAGTGGTGCACCCTCGCAATTAAACGGCGCGCCTTGCCGCACCAGCGGTCGGCTACGCCTTTCCGAGGCGATCCTTTATACCACCAGCCCGGACAACTTTGACGCTGCGGGATGGGCGCAATTCGAAAAACTATCTGGAAAAGCGAATATGCGACGCTTTGGCGGGGACTGTTACGCTTATGGTCTGCTGGCTTCGGGTCATGTGGACCTTCTGTTCGAGATGAACCTTCACCCATACGACTACATGGCACTTATACCGATTATCGAAGGCGCAGGAGGGATCATCACAGATTGGGACGGGCAACCTTTGAGTGTAAGCCTCCGGGGGCGGCCGTCTGAACTTGTGTTCGCTCCGATGGTAAGTCCGCCCTTATGTCCGACTTTATCAA
>NZ_JAIMIC010000028.1 GCF_019966545.1 Heliomarina baculiformis
GAAGAGTTGGCGACTGTTCTCACCCTGACCGTTGCCTCGATGCTCTCGATCGTAGCAAGTCGGGCGCGCATCGCAGGACTGAGTGGTAGCGACGAGATAGACCAGCCTATCAGCTATCGCTCTAAGTTGATCGACTTTTGTACCGGTGGAATCGAGATGGTTTTGCCGTCTGATTAAATCCTGTCAATGCTGAAGCAGCTACAATGGATGATATACCTTTCCACCCCGTCCGCGACTTTGGGCAAGATTTGGCCGGACAATACAATAGGCTTAGGCGTTGCGACAAACCGAGCCCAAAATTGAATCAAGCGAAAGGATTTTCAAGGCGAAGCTGCCCCTCAACCAACAGACCATGATGCATGTCCTCGGTCCAAAGTGTCGTGCAGCCGGAAATCAGCGCGGCACTGACGATCATCGCATCGTAAACCGAGAAACCGTAGCGATCGGCCAAGGCGCGGCCCACGTCATGGGTTTGAATCGTCAAGCCCTCTACCGGACAAAGCGCTCGGACTCCCGAAAGGAAGACGCCGGTTTCCTCCCAGCTAAGCCCCGCTTTTCGTCGGCAATTGACCATGGCCTCGTTCAGTACCTGCACGCTGATCCTCGGCCCCCTCGCTAAAATTTCCTCGGCGCGATCAACCTTTGGTCCGCTGTCCAAGAGGTAAAGGACAACGTTCGTGTCGACGAATTCAACGCTCATGCGCGGCGTCACGGTTCAGACGCGACGCTGCAGGAAGCTTTCCACGGAATCTCCGCAGCGACTCCAGCACTTCATCAGCGCGAGGTTGACGCTGCACCCTGAAGGCACCCTCCCCCTTTATGAGGTCGATCCTGTCCCCCTCTTTAAGACCAAGTTCGCGCACCAGATCCGCAGGCAAACGGACGGCAAGAGAATTACCCCATTTCGCAACCTGCATTTCAACCTCCAAAATACGATGATATACTCAAGGAAAAGTATATCCATTGTAGTAAAAAAGCAAGTAGGCGTCATCTGTCATGAAGGCATCGCCAACTTGTTCGGGATGGTTCTGTTGGATAGGCGTGTGGGATGAAGATACCGCCCGAGATGCCGCGCCTGAAAAGCTACCGCTTTGCCCGTGAAATCGTTACCTATCCGGTCTGGGCGTACCAACGGTTCGCGCTCAGCACAGCGGATGTCGACGACCTGCTGGCGGAGCGCGGTGTGATCGTCAGCCCGGAAACGGTCCGGAAATGGGTCAACCGATTTGGCTGCCACTTCGCCACCTGTATCAAGCGCGACAGGCCAGGCACCAGCGACAAGTGCCATCTTGACGAGGTCGCCATAGCGATCCGCGGCAGGAAACACTGGCTGTGGCGGGCCGTCGACGGGTATGGAGATGTGCTTGATATTCTGGTCTAGCCACGACGGAATGCCAAGGCTGCAAGGCGTATTCTCAAACGGTTAATCGGCCGGTTCGGCGCGCCGAGGGTCATCGTAACCGACAAGCTTCGCAGTTATGTCAGGTCGATCCGCGAACTGGCCCCGGGGGCAGATTACCGAGCGCACAAAGGCTTGAACAACCGCATCGAAGGATCGCACCGCCCTACCCGCAAGCGTGAGAAACTGATGGGCAGGTTCAAATCGCCCATGCAAGCGCAAAGGTTCCTCGCTGCCCCCGCCGCAATCAACTTTCCGCCAACTCCTATCGCCATGCCAGGTCCGATGCCCATGACTTGTGGCGCCACTACGCCCTTGAGATGACCGCCTGACATTCGCCCTTCTGGCCGAACTCGCGGACCGCTAGATAAGTTGGCAATACCGTCACATTCGTGAGGCTTGAATACTTCAGCTTCGCGTGGAAGGCGCAACGCTATGGAACATGTTTGCTCATCGGAGACTTATTTCCACACCCTGAATTTACAAGTTCTAATATATATCATCGATTTTGTTTTATTTTAATAGATTGATGGCGGGTTTCCCCACCCTTGGATGGCGCATATCACTCCGGGGCCATCATCGATGCATCATCACCCCGAAGGTCAGCGGTGGGGAAGGCAGGCAGGTCGACATCTTCGGCTTGGTCGGCGTCGGAAACGAGCGCACACGCCCCCTGCCCTCCTGCACCGTCCAGAGTGCCGCCGGATCGTGACGGCGCAGAACCTCCGGCATCCAGCCGCTGCCTTTCAGCAGACGCTCGGCTTCGGTCGCCATCTCGTCCTTCTTCAAATGTTCGAGGAGTTGCGCCGTCCCTTCCCCTTTCGCCTCGCGCACGGCCGCGAGGATCCGCGCCTTGGGCACACGGTTCAGGTAGGTATCGGCCGTCGGCTGCCAACCCGCCTCGATCATGTCGAGTTCGACCGCCTGTGCGACCAAGTCCGACTGGGTCATCCGCCTGGTCAAACCGCTGGCGGAGATACCGGCACCATAAGGGTTCACCTTCTCATGAAGCGCGTTGATCCCGAAGCTGAGGCAATGCGCGAGCAGCGACAGCCGGCTCCCTTGATCAAGGGAGGTCAGGTAGTCCCAGAGCGCGGCATCGTCGCCGAGCGGCAAGTCGGCCTCCCACTCCGTGTGGCGATCGTCGACCAGCTTGGCCACCACGCTATCCTTCAGATCGCTTGCCTGCGCCGACATGTAGACGTGACGGACCGAAGCCTGGAGGCAGCTGCCGGCCGAACTGGACGTCCGGAAGGTGTCGTTGGCGAGCTTCAAGAGCAGCAGAGTCAGCGCGACATCAGAAGAACGCCCGACAGCTTCGCGCAAGGCAAGGGTGCGGTGCGCCGTCAAATCCATGACCAGCCGTTCGGGCAAGTGCTTCAAGGCACCATCGTCCTCGTCGTCGGGCATGTTCGCGCCAAGCGCCTGACCGGCAGAGGTGATCACCGTGCCATGGTCGACACCATCCGCGCTGCTCGGAACTGAAAGCTCTGCGCCCTGCCCGTCTGCCGCCTGTTCACCGCTGTGGACATCGACGTCCGGCCGTGGCTCATCCTCGGGCCGCACAAAGCCCCGATAGACGGCAAGCTCGCCATAGCGGTCAAGCGTCACGAAAGCCTCTGACCGTGCGATCTCCTCCTTGTCGAAAATCAGCGGCCGGGCCTCGAGTTTCTCCATCGCGACTTCCAATTCGCCAAGACGCGCGTCGATCTCTTCGGGGAATTCGTCATGGCCCTCGTATTCCTCCTCGAGCGCTCGGTACTCGGCAAGCAGTTTGGCATGGGCCGCGCCTTCATCATCTGTCATCGGCGCCGGGTATCCGCTCAGCCGCCGCAAACCGTGGTTATAGCCATAGGGCCGGTCGAGCGAGACCTCGATCCATTTCCGACCTTCGGTCGCAATCGCTTCGGCTTCAGCCTGAAGCTTCTCGCTGACCAAACGATCGAGCAAGGCAGGGTCTTCCAACCAGCCGCCGTCTTCGCATTGGAAGAGGTCATGCAACTTGGTGTCTACAGCCGACTCATATGCCTCGACTGCGACAAAGACGGCACGACGGTCCGAGGCGCGAACAGAGGTTTCCGTCAGCATGCGTCGGATCTAGTAGGGCTCTTTGGTCCAGGTCGACCGGATCGTATCCCAGACCTGGACCTGACGCTCATGGTCTGGATTGACCGTGAGGGCCATCAGCTGCTCCAGCGTCATTTTAACCTCGGCATAAAGCTCAAGCAGGGCAGGAGCCACGGCGGCGAGTTTCAGGCGCTGTTTTGACCACCTGCAGTGTGACGAAGAAGGCGGCTGCGATCTCTTCATCGCCCTGACCCTTCTCCCGCAGCGCCACGAAGGCGTGGAACTGATCGAGCGGGTGCAAGGCTGCACGCTGCATGTTCTCAGCGAGCGAGTCGTCTTCGGCGAGGATCGTGGACTTGGCATCCCGTACGATGCAGGGAATGGGCGTCGTCTTGGCCAAGCGTTTCTGCTTCACCAGGAGTTACAGGGCTTGGAAGCGTCGGCCGCCAGCGGGTATTTCGAACCTTCCGGTCTCGGAACCATCATCGGCCAGAACGGGCCGGACGCTCAGGTTCTGCAGCAACCCGCGGCGCGCGATGTCTTGGGCCAGTTCCTCGACGGAAATGCCGGCCTTGATGCGCCGGACGTTGGACTGGCTCAGCACGAGCTTGTCGAAGGCAATGTCCCGGGATGGGGACAGGGTGATTTTCTGGGCAGATTTCGCCATCAGATCTTCTCCGCGACGGGCGCCGGAAGCCACTCTCCCGATCTCACTTCCCGTCACCCCTTTCACACCCCATCTCTACCTCTCAACATGTCCACCGCGGTGGACATCACGCAGTTGCTGCCCCAGAACGAGAAAGCCTCTCCAACAACAGCGATGGGTTGAAGTCAGTTTCTCTGCGACCGAGCGTGATGCTGTGGAAATATGCTCCAAAGTCTCGGATGCGATTGCTCATCTGGAGAATTATGAAGATTGCGCATGATGCTTTTTGAGAGCCTATCTTCCTAGCAGCCTTTTCGAAGGTGCTTTCGTGGATTCCCATCATTGGAGCGAGCGTTCTCGCGTGGCTTTCGACATCGAGCCAGTTCCTAAGTGAGTTCGTCGCGAAGGATGTAGCCTGGTCACAAACGGTTGTTAGCGTTTGCAGGGGAAGTGTTTCGCCGTCGGTCCTGCTTTCTATATCTTTTTGTTCTTTTTTAGACTTAGAATGGTGGCGGACAGTTTGCCCGTCATTGGCGGGTAGTTTCATTGTTTCTGGTGCGTCCACCGCGGTGGACATCTGTTTGCATTGAGCCTCCAGTTCGCCGAGCAAAGCACGATACTCCGCGATCGAGAGCTTCCTCCGAAGAACTCGGCGTACCTGATGAGTGAGTTCGTTCTTGGGGTCAGCTTCGTCGATTTGAGCAAGTTTGGTTAGGATTTGCTTTCGCAAAAAAACGCGATCCCGACGAGCGTTTTCCATCGCTTGGGCTGTCGCAAGTAGTTCGCCGGCACGCGCGAGCAACGGAGCCAGCGACAAGCCATAGCTAATGGACTGACCTTCGGAGGACTTCACTCGGTATCTCTTGCGATTTGGGCTGTCGTGGCGCTTCATGAAACCGAGTTCAACAAAGCGATCGATGTGCCTACGGAGGGTTCGTTCATCGATCCCGCCAACTCGACGGCAGATCTCGTTGTTGGAAGCGAAGACTGTGTCTCCATTCCCAGGCTTGAGAAAGCTCAGCATCGCTTGGAGGGTTTGAACATGTCCTGGACGGAGACCGAACAGGCTGCGAGTATCTCTGAGCGCACGGAAGACTGCCCAGATGTCGGTCTCGGGTGTTGACGTGGCGGGGGTGCCCTTGCCGACGCCAAAGGTCTGAACGGAAAGCTTTGTGAATGCCATGTTTGTTGAACGACGACCGTTGCGGCCCACAACTTCCCCGGCTCTTCCCGCTGTTATTGGCGAGAAAAGGCAACAAAAAGACGTCCACCGAATCGGAGGCTCTTGACCGGTATGTCGGAGATTGCTACATCACAGGTGCTAATCAGATGATGAGGGCTCTCCGGGGGAAACCTTGGGGGGCTCTTTTCTTTTTGGTCTTCGTCTTTCTCCTCTGCTCGTGTTTTTGGTTATGACCGGGGATCAGCTCCCCGAGCCTCTCTCATTCTGCCATTGTTCAAAAAGCTGTTGCAGCGTGGTTTCCGCGCGCTCTTCGAGCCATTGGCCGAATTCCGGGTTGTCCTTGCGGGTGATCTTGATAGCGATCGACTTGCCATCGACTGAAAGTGTGCCGACAGGGCTACCACTATTGTCCTTTACCACGGTCGTTTGGCCACGGGCGCTTTGGTTGGCTGCGCCACGCGCCTTGCTGGAGCAAGCAACATAGACGGCTTGAAACTTGTCCGAGCTTGGAGTGGTGTCAGGCAGAGAGGCAAGTGTCTCACGCGCAATGTCGACAAGCGGAACCTTCTCTGAAAGTGCAGCAAGATCACCCCATTGGCGTCGACCTACGCCATGAGCCGGGCCGATAAGCCGGACAAGTTCGTCAGGCAACTGTTCGATGACCACACGATGGTTCGACACACCTTGCCGGGTGAGGCCTAGGGCGTCCTGAATGACGCCAGGCTTGTAACCGGCCTCTTGCATTTCTTTGATAAAGAGAGATTTTTCAATGAAGGACGGATCCAGCCGCAGGTTGTTTTCCTGACCTTGCGCGATCAGAGAAGCATCATCATCGAGCGTTCGAACGATCGCTTTGACGGTTCCACCAACTCTTCGAATGGCTGCAAGTCTGCGTCGCCCGTAGATGATGCGGTATCGATCCGGTTGGTCAGAGGGGCGAACCATGATCGGCACTTGCTGACCATGCTTGCGAATGCTTTCGGCGAGATCTTCAATGCTATTATCTTCCAGGATCAGGCGATCCCGCAGACCATCCATATCGATCCGGTCGGGCTCGATATCTCGGATTGAGTTGGCAGTGATTTCCCGGAGAGAATCCCGCAATCCGCCAACAGAGCCAGGTAGCTTCGAGGATTTGAGCGGGGCAGGGGAGGGGGCTGCCGACTCTTTCTCGTCTTTCGGTGGTTGGTTGAAGATATTTCGAGCCATCAGCGACGCCCCCATGCCATTTGGATTGTCTGCTCCAGCTCATCAGCAACGCTGTTCACGCTGGTCAAAGCCCGATCGATGGTCTTCCGAATGAGCTGGCTCGGATCTACCTCATAGATGGTTTGCTGAGTCATGCCGGCGTCAGAAATGGCTGTCGACTTCAGCATCGGTTCAGTCATGACTTGGCCCGCAAGGATTGAACGCAAGTACCCGGCCATTTGCGTTTGTGGTCCGTCCGACGGCTCGTAGCGTGTGATCAGGAACTTTACGAAGTCCCAAGTGACATTTCGTCCAATCGCCTCTTCGACGGCTTTGACCGTTTCCGAAGCGAGTTTGAGGAACTGGCTCATCGAAGCGATGTCGAGCATGCCGGGGACGACCGTAACGAGTAAGCCCGTGGACGCTGCCAATGCTGTCAATGTCAGGAAGCCTAACTGCGGAGGGCAATCGATCAGCACGATGTCATATTCTGAGTCGACTTCCTCTAGCGCCAGAGCAAGACGCTCTGCGAAAATCGGCTGAACCCTGCGCGCAAGGGCGTTCGCTGTCTCGGTTTCGTACTCGGACAACATCAAGCCAGCCGGGACCATGTCGAGCTTGTGGAAGTATGTTTTCTGGATGACCTCCGATAGCGGAACCTGATCATCGTATCTCAATGCGTCGTAGATCGTGCCGCCTTCGGCAAATTCGAGCTCAGGCCGGAAGCCAAAAAAGGTCGTCAAACTGGCTTGCGGGTCGAGGTCAAGCACAAGCACGCGATAGCCACGCAGGGCATACCTGTGTGCCAAATGGATCGTCGCTGTTGTCTTCGAGCTGCCGCCTTTGAAATTCACGACCGAAATGACCTGAAGACGGTCGCCGTCTCGGCGGCCAGGTCTGTACGCGTCAGCATTTTTGCCTGTCCGCGCCAAAATGTTGCGGAGGTCGTCAACTTCTTCGGCCATATAGAATCTATGACCGCGACCGTCAGTGTGAACTTCTGGGAAGCTGCCATCTTTGTGGCGGTTGCGCAGGTTCGACGTACTAACGCGCAGCAACTCGGCGACCTCGGTCGAGCTGAAGCGGCGCAAGGACTTGCGTTCTTCTGGCTCGAACGCAACTTTCATCTGCCGGTCAAGCGACTCAGCAAGACTGTCTGCGAATGCTCCGATGTCAGAAGAGCCTACGCCTTGCGCGTAGCCCGTATTTCGATCATCCATGTTCTGCCGCCTCTTATGGCCTTTGCTAAGGCTCTTTGTCGTTCTGACGGTTAAAGCCATGTCTGACGCGTTTTGCCGTCAGAATAGGAATGCCACGAACATCTGAGTCCGGCAAGAAGAATCTAGATGTAGTGCAAAAGTTATCCACAGCACCAATTTGGCCGCGCGGGGCGATCGCTATATAACACATTGATTTCTAACGATAAAGGCCGCGTCTGGCGAAGCCGATACCCTTCGAGATACTTTCTGCTCGCGCGAACTAACCCCAAGGCTTTGTTGGATATTTACGTGGTTTTCGTCCAGTTGAGGCGATGATTCTGTAAGATTTTGGCCGAGTGACAGGAGTAGTTTGCCGACCATCGCCGCCTACAAAAGGCCGAGACGCTCTGCCCGCTCCAGCAGCATTCTGACTGAGGAAGGCTGCCAGCTGGTGCGACCGCGAGGGGTGCGCTCACGCATGGATCCCAGTCGTTCGCAGATTGCCTGCAAGGTGATCTCTGGGTCAGCTTCTTTGATGGCGGCGACAATCGCAGGCAGGCGATCGTCGGTTTCGCGACGTCCAGCGCGTCCAAGCACTTCAGCGGGCAGGGGGCCATTGATTATCCGCAGGACATCTTCCCAAGCCATATCGGGGCGCAAACGGCGCACATGGTGCACCCAATCCTGTGCATTTTCGTTCAAGCGCTCCATGTAGCCGTCCTGTCGCGCCAGCCGCACCATGCGCAGCACTTCAGGGTCCTTGGCGCGAAGACCTGGGTTGCCGCCGACGCGGCCCATTGAGCGTGCCGAGGCAAGTCAGGCTTTGGTACGCTCGCGGATCAGAGCGCGTTCGAACTCAGCCGAAGCGCCCAGAACCTGCCACGTGAACTTGCCCTGGGGCGAGGCAGTGTCGATCGGGTCCTGGAGCGAGCGGAAGAACGCCCCCTTGCCCTCCAGTCTTTCGATCACCTCAAGTAGGTGCGACAAAGACCGCGCAAGCCGGTCGATCCGCACGACGACCAGCGTGTCGCCCTTGGCAATCCGCTCCAGCACACGTGCAATCACGGGCCGCGCGCGATTGCCGCCCGAGGCGTGCTCTTCAAAGATCTCGGCGCATCCCGCAGACTGCAGTGCCTCAGTGTCGCGTTTAATTCCCGATTTCAATTGTAGCCGTAAGCTGAAACTGAGGCGCTGGAATTTCATCTTAGCGCTTCACCAACGCGTCAAGATTCCTGAGCTTCACAGCCCTGCGGCTTTGGTCAGGTTCACCCTGAACCTGTCGCGCCTGCGCTGGTAGCGCCGGGTCATCTCGGCCGACGCATGTCCGAGTTGCTTTTGAACATAGCGCTCATCAACCTCTGCCGACGAGGCGAGCCCGGCACGCAAGGAATGCCCCGAGAACATTGCCAACCGTTTGGCTTCCGGCAAATCGGATCTGATGCCACTCTTCATAACGGTTGCCTTGATCAGTCGCGCTATGTGCTTGTCGGAGAGGCGGGACTCGAGGGCACGCTTGCCGTCCCGCGAGGTGCGCACGAAGACCGGCCCAAAGTCGATCTTCGCAAAGTGTAGCCATTGCTCAAGCGCGTGGACGGGACAGGTCTGGTCGCTTGAGCCACGCCCGACCTCAACCTCGCGCCATCCGGTCTTGGCATTGAGGGTGAGCAGGGCGCCGCCGTCGAAGACTTCGACCCAACCGCCGGAGTCCGGTGTATCGTCCTTATGCACATCGAGGCAGACCACCTCTGAACGGCGCAGGCCACCTGCATAGCCCAAGAGCAAGATCGCCCGGTCTCGGAGCCCGCGGAGATCGTAGGGAAGGGTGGCCACCATGGCCTGGATGTCCTCAGGCAGGATTGCTTCTTTCTGAATCGGTGGGCGCGCATGCTTGCGCTTAATCCCGGCCAGGACGGTGGCGACATGGCGGTCCTTGCGATCAAGAGTGAACCCCCGCTGCCTGTAGTTCCAAGCGAGGCCGGAGAGGCGGCGCTCAATAGTGGAGACCGAGAGAGCAGGGGACGCCCCGGTCGCGGCGGCCAGGTCCGCCACATAGAGCCCGACCATCTCGGGCGAGGGGGGCAGGGGATCCGTCCCTTTCAACCGGCACCAACGGGTGAAGTGTTTCCAGTCGGCCGAGTAGGCCTTGTTGGTGTTCTCAGCTGTAGAGGCCTCGGCGTAGTCGCGCGCGGTGTCGATCAGCCGGTCGAGTGCGCCGGAGCCGGCCACATGGGCGGGCAGAGCGATTGAGGTTCCGTCCCGAGAGGTTCTCTCGTCGCGCTCGTCACTGTTCGGCGCGGTATGGGGTGCTGAGCTCGAAATCCCGGACTCAGATCCGCCCGAACCCTCGATTTTGGTGCTGTTATTTGTGAGATTACCCATTGTCGTTCTTGTTCCATTGGTGGACACTAACGTATTGATATCACTATGTTCATGTTCTTGTTTCATTCCCGGATTAT
>NZ_JAIMIC010000029.1 GCF_019966545.1 Heliomarina baculiformis
GAAAACCTGCAAGAGTTCATCGAAATGGACCGCGACCGCGCGCGTTGACCTCGCTGTGGCCTACGCCGGATGCTTACGTTTCGTTTATGCTCACCATGGGTATGCGACGCGGCCAGAAGCTGAACCTTCTGGCGATCACAAGGACGCCGCAAGCAACAGGCCCCACTTCACTCAGGGCGTGCGTTGGCCTGATTTTGAAGATCCATCAGACGAGCCAGTAAATCAACAAAAGGGATGGCGTTTGACTGAAGCAGTCCCGCTTCCAGCATTTTCCGGTAGTCTTGGGCGAGTGCCTCCAAGGCTTCACCCTCTGGGATCAGGCAAAGCGACCCTGAGACCGCATCGGCATAGCTAATCGTCGCACCCGCACGATCTGTTTCGCGGAAAAAGTGCTGTTTGTGCTTCGCTACATCTTGAGCAAGCGTCTTATCTTCCAGCGCCCGAGCAGCGATACCCACAGCCTGCAAGCGATCCAGGTCGTACCAGTGACGCGCATAGCGGTCGCCGCCTCGAAACGCACCCCGCAAGCAATAGGCATGGATAGCTGTCGCCTTCTCCCAAAACGTCCGTTCGGCCATCATCACACGAGGCGTGGCGACGGGCGTAATCAATTCAGGTAGCGCCTGAAAGAGGTCACATACCACTTTGTGACGCTGCGCCGGTTCACCTGTGGACCTAGCGCCAAATTCCAACAAGACCGAGGATCTAACATATCCGCTGCCACTGCGCACCGCGTCGTAGTCCAGATGAATTTTGTCTCCTTCTACACGGGTTTCTGCCAGGAGCGCCGCTGCCTTGACCTTGTCCGACAACATGGGGGCCACTTTTGACCCCACCCACTCGTCTAAGCGACCCCGAACAGCTTCGGTCCATTTTTGAGCTTGCGAGCGGCTTGGCGGATATGGATCTTCGGGATCCTTGATCAGATCGGGAATGATCTGCCTGATGTCATATGTCAGGTCGACATCTTCTGAGAACCGGTCAATCGCCTTATAGACCTTGGAGAGCGACGTTCCTCCCTTGAACACCAGGTGTTCGCCAAGATCACTGTCGAACAAGGCGTTAAGGACCCAAACGACCCAGATATCCTTTTCCAACAGGTCTGCAGGCCGCCCCAATTTCGAGGCGGCCACTTCCAGCGCGTCGATCTTGTCTTCACGCGACAGCGAAAAGTAAGTTTGGCTTTCTGTCATTGCGACGGAGCGAGCGCGCTAAGTTCCTTGGCCATCCAGGTTGGCGCACAGGCACGAAGGCTCAGAAGCTCACGCTTCTCCTCTTCGTTCAACGTTGCCTTGATACACCTCAAAGCCTGAGCAGCTTCGGTTTTGCCGAAATAGGCAAGCGCTCGAAAGGCGTGCCCGGCGCGACTGTTGGGTGCACGAAGCTGCCAGCTCGGCACATGTTTAAGCTCGACGTTTTGCGCTCCGAGCTTCAGATGACGGCTCGGCCCGGAAGTCCAATAGACTTGACGGGATGGATTCTGTGTCGAAATACCGAGCAGGTTCGCTGCCGATGCCCCGCTTTGCGACACGCGCTCACCGGTTGATTTCGCAATGTGCTCAACCACGGCCTCAACTGAGGGCGCCCGGCTCCCGAAGCGGGTTTTCACGGGCTGCGCGAACAATCCCCGCCTCACACGAATAAGCTCCCCTCGCCGTGCCAACCGCGACAGCGCCTGGTCGACCGCAGCACGCTCTCCGAGGTGCAACAACTCCCGCGCCGACAGGGTCGCACCCTCTGGCAGCGCTTCAGCATAGGCCATGATCGCTTGAGATGTGGTTTGCATGTTCGCCTCCAACTGTCAGATATGTAGCTTATTTTCTGACAGTTTTCAAGCTGAAGCTACCGTGGGTCAGTCTAGCTTAGGGCCAGATCGCACTATTGGGACACCTTCCCCGAGACTCTGAGGCACAAGGAGGAGATTCATGACGACGGCAAATCATGACCAATTGGGTTCGCGTTGTAAGGCCCACATCGACCAAGCGACAAGAACGGCCTATAGCCGCTTTTCGGCCTCAGCTGCGAACGAACCCGAACCGGTCATCCGTCCTTTTCGAGCCTAAAAGGAGGTAGCCTTTCCCTCAGACACTGCTAATGGTTGAGTGAACGAATGCCAGAAGCGGGATTACGATGGCGGGACTTCTCTTCAATGCAGCTGAACTGGCAGCGATCGCTGATGCCTTAGCCGATACATCTGACGGACTGACAGGTAGCGAGATCCAGTTCATTCTTTCCGAATGCGGGATGCCGGATGTATCGCCAGATCTCACCAAGCGCAAACGCCTCTTCAATGCGTTTGTCCAAAGCCAGAACAGTCGACAGGATAAGACACGCGTCCTCGGGTTCATCCGCAAGGCTATGAAACCGCCGCGCTACGCTAGGCAGCCGGAGCGCTATGAGCCGCTGCGGGCCAACGTAAACCGGGCGTTAGCTTTTGTGGGTATGCACGTTGAACCCGACGGTACGCTCAAGTCCAGCGATGCCGCCCGGACGCTCCCTGAGGCGGAGCGTAGGGCGCGAGAGTTGCGCGATGATCTCGCCGTCCGGAACGTGCATCCGGATGTACTGCGCTTCTGCCGCGCTGAACTAGTCGCCGACAATTACTTCCACGCCGTCTTGGAAGCAGTGAAGAGCGTCGCCGATAAAATCCGCAGTAAGACGGGATTGAGCGGGGACGGTAGCGCGCTTGTAGACCAGGTGTTTGGGGGCGTCGTGCCCTTACTTGCAATCAACGTCCTCACTACAGACAGCCAGAAAAGCGAACAAAAAGGATTTGCGAACCTGTTGCGCGGCACGTTCGGCATGTTCCGCAACCCTACGGCCCATGAGGCGCGCATCCATTGGTCGATGACCAAAGAGGATGCGGAAGACTTGCTTTCGTTATTGTCCCTTATTCATCGGAGGCTCGATGCTGCCGGTAAGCCGTAGACATTCAGGGAGGACAAATTGAAGATCCAAAAGATTATACTGAAGAACTTCCGGTGTTTTGGACCGGAGCCAACGAAAATCGATCTTGAAGCAGGAGTCACTGCACTTGTCGGCGGGAACGGTGCAGGCAAGACTGCGATGCTTCTAGCGCTTGCCCGTCTCTTTGGTGTCACCCCAAGCCAGAGATCGGTTCGGTTGCGGGATTTTCATCTCCCACCGGATCAACATGAACTTCCAGACGGGAGCACGCTCTACCTAGAGTGCATTCTCGGATTCCCCGAGCTTGCTGGCGGCGGGGCCGGTGGAGATGCCGTTCCGGACCTTTTCGAGCATATGGCTGCCTCCGCGCCTGGCGCACCCCTGAAAGCCCGTCTGCGTCTTAAAGCAACATGGACAAACGACGGGACCCCGGAGGGGAGCATTCAGGAAGACATTCGCTGGATCACGACGCTAGGCGATGAATTCGAGTGGGATAGCTGCCACCGCGTTTCCGCCATCGACCGGGCTGCTATACAGCTGGTTTATGTTCCCGCAGCGCGGAATGCGTCTGAGCGCGTCACCGAACTCCTCAAGGGCCGGCTTTGGCAGGCAGCACGTTGGTCTGACAGATTAAAGAGTACAGCCGGCCGCGGCGCGATGCTCATCCAGAAGCGGTTTGAGCAGGAGGACCCGGCAAGCTTCGTGATCGACCGCCTGAGCAGGCGCTGGCAGCAGCTGAATGAGGCTGATACCGACACGACTCCGATGCTGCGACTTGTCGAGAGCAGGCTCGAAGACTTGGTGCGCCGCGCCGAGTTCGGCTTCTTTCCCGACGAGGCGGGGAGGGTGCGTGAAGTCGAAGATTTGAGCGACGGGCAGCGCTCTCTGTTTCACATCGCGCTTACCGCGGCGACACTGGAGACCGAGCGCGACGTTCTAGCCCTACCGCCAGCGGACGCCCCATTCGAACAAGAGAAACTGCGTCGAGCGCACCTGACTGTGCTGGCTATCGAGGAGCCCGAGAACAGTCTGTCGCCGTTCTTCCTGAGCCGCATCATGACTCAAGCCCGCGAGATCGGAACCCTGCCGAGCGCCCAGGTCGTGTTGTCGAGCCATAGCGCCAGCATCCTTGGCCGAGTCGAGCCAGAAGAAATCCGTTACTTCCGCCTTGACCGCCCACAACGGCGCGCGGTCGTCAGGCCGTTGACTTTGCCGGCCGACGATGCCGACGCGCGGCAATACGTCCGGCTGGCCGTCCGAGCCTATCCGGAGCTGTATTTCGCGCGGTTCGTCGTGCTTGGGGAAGGCGAGTCAGAGCGGATCGTCCTGCCCCGCATCGCCGAAAGCATGGGCATTGCGCTAGACGGCTCGTTCGTGCCTGTCGTGCCTCTGGGCGGGCGCTATGTCGACCATTTCTGGCGATTGCTGAACGATCTCGACATACCTCACGCTACGCTACTCGACCTTGACCTCGGGCGCCGCCATGGCGGCGCTAACCTGATCCGAAGCATTGTCGCCAGTCTTGCCGCCGCCGGCATCGATTTTACGGACACTGTGGAGTATATGCTTGATGAGATCGATCCGACCGATATGGCGGCCTTGGACGACACTACTCTTTTGGCCGGAGTAGGAGGCAGCCCTTGGTTGCGGGCCCTTCAGGACAAGGGTGTATTCTTCTCGCACCCGATCGATCTTGATTTCGCGATGCTCATGGCCTTTCCTGACGCCTACCGACACGCCCGTCCTGGTGGGCATGGCCCGCGCGCAGGCGCTGCAGCGATACAGGCGAAGAAAGAGGTTACCCTTAAGACCGACGGGAATCCTGCGCTCTACGGCGCGGGCTACAACGATCAGTTCGTCTGGTACCCCTACCTGTTTCTTGAGCGCAGCAAGCCCGAGGCACATCTCGCGGCATTTGCCCGCGTCGATAGCGCCGCTCTGGAAGCCGATGCGCCAGCGTCGCTGCGCTCGCTCATCGCGCGGGTGCAGTCTTTCATTAACCCACCGGCGGGGGCATAATGCTGGTTCGCCCAGAAGACTGGCGCCCGCAGGGTGTCGCCGATCTGGAAGATCGCGCGTGGGATGCGCTGCGTGAGACTGGACGCAGCGTATGCGTGACTGCCGGAGCAGGTGCGGGCAAGACTGAGTTCCTCGCGCAGAAAGCCGCTTACCTGCTACAAACCGGATTGTGTCCCTACCCGAGGCGCATTCTTGCTATCAGCTTCAAGCGCGACGCTGCGCTCAATCTTTCCCTGCGCGTCCAACAACGCTGCACGCCAGAGCAAGCGCGCCGCTTTGCCTCGTACACGTTCGATGCATTCACGAAGCAGATGCTGGATAGGTTCCGGATGGCCGTGCCAGCGCCCTATATGCCCCCTGCAAACTACCGCATCGTGTTCCCGGTTAAGGGGGACTACCAAGACTTCTTCCGCAGCGCAGGCCGCCCAAACATTGACCATAAAAGGTTTGAGGCGGCCATTGCGAATGTCAGCCTGCCCATCGACGATCAAGATATAAAGGAAGCCGCAAGGCTTTTTTTGCGGGCGTATTGGGAGCACCAGTATGGGAACTTTGCTGAGGTTCTGCTGACATTTCCGATGATAAACCGGCTGGTAAAGTACATTCTGGAAGTCAATCCTGAAATCAATCAGGCTCTACGGCTATCCTATGGCGCGGTGTTTCTGGATGAGTTT
The DNA here is from genome assembly GCF_019966545.1 of Heliomarina baculiformis. GTDB lineage: Bacteria > Pseudomonadota > Alphaproteobacteria > Rhodobacterales > Rhodobacteraceae > Heliomarina > Heliomarina baculiformis. Next base: position 5,601 of record NZ_JAIMIC010000029.1, read on the forward strand.
CAAGATACCACTTCAGCGCAGTTTTCGCTAATCAGGACATGCTTTGAGGGGGCCGAAACGCGCCTGACAGCCGTTGGCGATGACAAGCAAAAGATCATGGGATGGGCAGGGGCGATGGATCGCTCTTTTGACGTCTTCACCGAGACATTCAATGCGCGTCGAATTTCGTTGCTCTCGAATTGGCGTTCGCACGAAGAGCTTGTCCGCGTTCAACACGTTATCGCCGCGAAGATCGACCCGAATGTCGAGTTGGCGATTGCAAGAGCAAATCGGCGAGTGGATGGCGATGTGGTAGCGATTTGGGATTTCAAAGAGCGCGAGGCTGAAGTCCGACAGATTGCCCGCTGGATACGGACTGAAGTCGATGCCGGGCGGGTGGCGCCACAGGACGTCGCCATCCTTATCCGGATGAAGGCCAACGACGTCGAGACTGAGCTTGGCCCAGCCCTCGAAGCAGAAGGGCTGATCCTGCGCAACCTGGATAGGCGCGTCGGCGATATCGCCATTCAAGATCTGCTCACAGAGGAGCTTTTTGAAACGCTCTTTCCTCTTCTGCGCCTGGCAGCGTCTGGTCGCAACCCGGAGGCATGGACGGATTCGCAGGCGAGGCTGCGCATCCTCCTAGGGCTCAGCGATGAAGATGATGCCGCTCTCGGGCGTCTCCAGAGGGAATCGGGCGTGTTCGTCCGCGAACTGCGGGCCTATATGGATGAGCATCCGCCCGCCGCAGCTACGGCTATGGAAGTTCTGAATCGAGCGCTTTCCTATGTGGGGAGGGAGCGGTTGGTCGGCGCATTCGCCAACTACCAGCGCCCGGCTGATTTCGAGCGCGTCTATCAGGGCTTCTTAATTCTCCTAACAGAATGCACTGCTGGGCAAGCTCAATGGAGCGACGTCCTCGACCGACTGGAAGGCCTTGGCCAAGTTCCACTAATGACGATCCACAAGAGCAAGGGGCTTGAGTTCCACACGATGATTTTCTTCGGTCTAGACAACAGGACGTGGTGGAGCCTGAATAATGACGGGGGGGAGGAAATGAATTCACTCTTCGTCGCACTTACTCGCGCCCGGCAGCGAGCCTACTTTTCCTTTTGCCTAGAGCGTGGTCGAGCTTTTGAATGGCTTGATGAACTCCTCGCGCCTGTCGGTGTCCAACACATTGACGGTGATTTGATCGCATAGTCACAGTCAGAGTTACCTTGTTATCAATTACTGCGCCCAAGCGTGCATAAGGCAAGTGACGGACCCATGGGGCAGCTGAGCCGCAGACCGATGGCAGTTCTTGCCTTATGCTGCAGCTTAAATGCCGTAATCTCACAGGCCGCTCCCAGCCCACAACGATGAGGAGGGAATGCCTTGTCGCCAATAACTGCAAGAGGATTCGTTCAGAAATCGTGAAACGATTATCATATTGCAATCACAAGGCTTTGTTGGCCAGCGAACGAATCGTTGCACGGCAATTGAAACGATTAGCTGAACGGTGGATTCACGCTCCGCATCGCCAACGCGTTACCCAAAGTCGACTTGCGGTGCTTCCGCTGCAACCCCCGCATCCTCCAGCTGTTCCCGATCCGGAAGATCGCGCAGGCTCTCCAGCCCAAAAGCGAAAAGAAACTGTTCGGTGGTGACGAAGGTATAGGGGGCCCCTCGCCTGGGCGACCTTGGCCCGGTCCCGATCATCTCGCGCGCATGTAGTCGGCCGATCAGGTCGCGGCTGATTTCCTTGCCGAAGATATCCTTCAGTGCGTCGCGGGTGATCGGCTGGTGGTAGGCGATGGCGGCCAGGACCGCGACGTCGAATTCGCTCAGGTCCAGCAATTGATTGCCGACATCCGCAGCGGCCCGGATTGCGGGGGCGTAGGCCGCCCGGGTCCGGAACATCCAGCCGCCAGCGACCTGCGCAACTTCAAAAGCCCGCCCCTCCAGATCGGCGGCAAGGTCCTCTACCAGCAGATCGACCGAGGCCCCCTGCCCCACCACGCGGACCAGGTCCTCGCGTGGGACCGGCGAGGCCGACGCAAAGAGCACCGCCTCGATCCGGCGCATCCATTCGCGCCAGCGCAGCTCAGGCGGCAGGTCGGCCAACTCACGGTCAAGGTCCGGCTCTGAACGATCCTTCGCCATAGCTACACCCCGTAGAGCCGGAAAGTGTCTCGCCCGGTCAGCTCGCGCACCGCGCCGAGATCGACCAGCCGGTCGCAAAGCCGCCGCGCGGCGCGATCCGGCAAGGGCAAGGCCGAAGGCGCCAAGGCATCTCGGGTCAGGAACATCTCGACAGCGGCACCCGCTCCCTTGGCGCGAAGCTTTGGCGCAACGGCCTTCAGGTGCATCACCCGACGCGCGAGGTCGGCGGAGAGACGCACAGCCTCGACCGCCGATAAGATGAGTGCCCGATGACAGGCGAGACGTAAATCGTCGCCCTGCTTGCGCAGGTCCGCGCGTTTCAGACCCGCAGCCAACAACGGCACGAGATGATCCCAGCCGAGTGCCAGAGCGAGGGCCGCATCTGCAAGGATCAGGGCCGCTACGTCCGCACGTGGCGCTTCCGTCAGCACCGCCTCCAACACCATCGCGGCCCGGGTCACCGGCTCACCCTTCCCCGCATCAATCCACGCCGCAATCTGGCCCGGCTCGAGGGTCGGCAAGGCTCGGTCCAGAGCCTTGATCGACACCGACCGCTCCACCGCACGCCGCCAGGCGAGGCAGGTTTCGCCCGCCGGTCCGGGTAGATCGCCGGGCCGCAACAGGTGCACCGCGTCGCGCAACTCCCCTAACCGCTCCGACCGTCCAGAGAACACGACGCAAGCCTCGGCCGCACGCAACGCGAGCCGGTCCCGCAACAAGGCTTGGGGCACCTCTACGCGTCCCAACACTAGATGCAGATGGTTCAGCGCGGCGCCCGACAAAAACGCAACATCTTCAATGGTTTCAGCCCGTGCCGAGGTGACCCAGGCAGGGATCCGGGGTAGTGTGTCTGGGTCGATGGAGTGATCAGGTCGGGCAAAAGTCATGCCTAAAGCCTACACTTGCACGGCGCTTTATTCCAGAAAATAGCGATATAACCGCCCCACCTTGCTCTTTACTACTATGTCCAATAAGTTTGCCTTATCGGACATTGAAGAATATGCTCAGCGGCATGTCGGTGTCGTTTTAGTTTCATGGGTG
>NZ_JAIMIC010000002.1 GCF_019966545.1 Heliomarina baculiformis
GATGCCCGAAGGTCTTCCTTTCGGCCATCGCCCTCGCCGCCCTCGTCATCTACTGGTTATGAATCCTGACCCTAAGCGGGCCATGCGGTGCAAATGACGAATTTCTCCTCGCCGCAACCGCCCAAATCCTTCGCGAATTAGTCAAGATCTTTCCAGCACTGCAGCAAACGCGCAAAGCCTACAGGAGATGCGCTCGCGCTCAGTTTGTGCCGTCATTTTGTGCGCAAGCAACACGTTGCTTTTCCGAAGAATGGGCGGAAAGCGGTCGTTCGCTGCGGATGCTCCAATGGGCTAGGCAGGCTGGAAATCGCGTCCGGCAATACCAAGCCACTGACGGCTATCCCATAGTTCTGCTTTGAATTATCTGTTGCAGCCGTTCGGTGTCTTCCTCAAATCGTGCCGCCCGATCCTCAAGTCTACGCCGACTTTCAGCCCCTCTTGCTTTGCTGGCCATCTGTCGGATCAAGGCGGCGCGGCCTTTGTGGACGTGCAGCGCGTTGAACAGGCTTTCGTCCAGCGCCCGGTTTTGGCTCTCGTTCAAACTGTCCAGTGTGTATGCATGCCCGGTGTGGCATCGAAAACGGGTCATCGGACCGTCTTCGATCTGCCAAAGAACCCCGTTGCAATGCGGACAATTATACGGCGATAGCTCTCCCAGACGTTCCTCGTTGGCCATGGTCGCTCCTTCCAGCCCTGCGATTTTCAACTCGATCCCGATGTCCCAGGGCACGGCATTTCCGGGGCCGCAGGGCGTGTTGGTCAAGGCCGCGATTTCGGCGCCAAGTGTTTCCAACACAACCGGCTCCGCCTCGGGCACAGCTGTTAGGGCGGCGTTCGGCATGTCGGGAAAATCCGCGCTTTCCGGCGACTGTACAAGGATCTGCCCACCGGTCCTGTGCAGCGCCCTTGCGCCTGCCGCACCGTCATCCATCAGACCCGAGAGGATCACGCCAATGGCACGAGGACCGCGATAAACCGCTGCGGAGCGGAACAGCTGGTCGATGGCGGGCCGAAAATTGTTCTCGTGGGCCCCACGACGCAGATGCAGGTGGTCGTCGCCGATCATCATGTGAAAGTCAGGTCTGGCAAATATGATCCTGCCTGCCTCAATCGCCATGCCGTCCTCGGCCAAAAGGCGGGCATCTTGGAATAGCCTGACAATAGATCAACAGAATGAGTGTCACCCACGTTGGAGAAATGCTGGCATACCAGAACGGCGGCGGGCAGGTCCGACGGCAAGTCAGCCAGCAAGCGTCGCAACGCGGTAAAGCTACCCGCGGAACCTCCAATGACCACGGTGTCTATGCGTTGCGTCATCCCATTGAGCCCCTCCTGTAATATGCAATTTGTCGATGCCCGCGAATTGCTTGTGGCCAATTGGCAAACGGTATCTTCGATGTTACCGTTTCTTAAGATTCACACAATGTATCTGTGAAAGGGGGTCTTGTTTGTGTTTCCAGTGATCCCTGTCGTAGGCATAGGTGCGTCCGCTGGCGGGCTTGAAGCCCTCAAAACCATGATCAGCCGCACGTCGCCCCATACGGGGGCCGCCTACGTGATCGTTCAGCATCTGTCCCCGGATCAAAAGTCGATCCTGCACGAGCTGCTGCAGACGCAGACAGACATCCCGGTGTCACAGATCGACGACGGCGAGTATATCGAGGCGAACCATTTTTACGTGGTGCCCCCGGAAACGTGGCGAGCATCGAAGGCGACCGGTTGAAACTAACCGTCAGGGATTCGCACGATGCTCACCACCGCCCGATAGATACCTTTTTCGGGTCGCTGGCCGCCGAACGTGGGCGCGACGCCTATTGCGTCATCCTTTCGGGCACCGGAAGTGACGGCTCGGCCGGTCTGAAGGAAATCAAGGCCGCAGGAGGCTTTGCGCTTGTGCAGGAAAGCAAGGGCGCTCGCTTTCCCGGTATGCCTGACTCGGCGGTCGCAACAGGATTGGTCGACTTCATTCTTCCAGCCGGAAAGATCGCGGGGCGACTGGACGAGATCATCCAGCATCGCTGGCGATTGAGCAAAGGTGATGATGCTGATGCGCTGAAGCAGGAGATTGAAGCGGCTCTGCCACGCTTTGCGGAGCGCCTTGCCGAAGTCGCCGGTAACGATTTCAGCGACTACAAGCCTGGAACGCTGGTGCGCCGGATCGAGCGCCGCATGACCGTCCTGCGGCTGACGGACACTGAAGCGTTTCTCAATACGCTTGATGACGAGACGGAAGCACAACTGCTGGCGCAGGAGTTTCTGATTGGCGTAACGCAGTTCTTTCGGGACCCCGAGGCTTTCGAGGCGTTGCGAACTCTTGCGGTCGACTCTCTGTTCGCATCAACCGAAAGCAATATCCGTATCTGGGTCCCGGGCTGTTCCACCGGCGAAGAGGCTTATTCGCTTGCCATGTTGATGATTGAGGAAATGGAGGCCCGCAAAGACCAGCGTGTGGTTCAGGTTTTCGGCACCGACATCGACACCCCTTCGCTGGTTGCGGCGCGCTACGGTCTATACTCCGCCAATTCGGTGGGAAAGCTGAGCGAAGAGCGCCTGCAGAATTTTTTTCAGCTCGAAAACGGGCAGTATCGCGCCATTCCCAAGTTGCGAGAGATGTGCGTTTTCGCGCCACACAATCTGCTGCAGGATCCACCGTTTTCGCGACTTGACCTGATTTCCTGCCGGAACCTGCTGATCTACCTCTCGGCCGGTTTGCAACGGCAGGTCATTCCGCGCTTTCATTTCTCACTACGCGGCAAGGGCCACCTGTTTCTTGGTCCATCTGAAAGCCTTGCCGGAGAAGAGGGATTATTCGATGTCGTGGACAAGACACATCGGATTTTCCGAAAGAACCCGGATGCGCGGACCACCTACTCCGCCTTGCTAGACGCACCGCGCCGACCGCGTGCCTTGCCACACGAGAAACTGATGGACGAGCCGCGGGCGGAAGTATCGCTCGACCTGTCGAGAGAGGCGTCAGTCCAGCGTGACTTCCTTCGAAGCTACGCTGCACCTTTTGCGCTTTTGTCGCGTACCGGTGACGTGCTGTATCTTTCAGAAAAGATGGCCGAGTTTGCTCGGCCGTCTCCGGGAACGTCCTCGACGATGCTTGACGCCTATCTTGCGCCCGAGTTGCGCCTCGCCGTGCGGACGGCGTTGACAGAGGCGAAACAGACCGGAGAGGCACAGCGTATCGACAATGTGATGGTCGCAGGCGCCCCCCGGCCGCGAGTCTTCGATGTCGAGGTGGGGCCAAGCGGGTCGGAATTCATCCTTGTGCTGACCGAAGCCCGCGCCGTCGATGCAGCTGACCTCGGGACCGCGGTCGAAAAACGCGAGACGGCGAACCGAGACATTCTGGAAACGGAGAACATCCAGCTTCGAAAGCAGCTTGCCACGACATTGCAGGAATACGAGACGTTCGGTCAGGAGCTGAAAAGCACCAACGAAGAACTGATGAGCATGAACGAGGAGTTGCAATCCTCGAATGAAGAGCTTGAGACATCGCGCGAAGAACTTCAATCGATCAACGAAGAGCTCGAGACCGTTAACGCGGAATTGCAGGACAACAACCGCCTTCTGATACGCGCCAATTCAGACCTGAAAAACCTATTCGAATCCACAGATCTGGCAGTTCTGTTTCTGGATCGGGAATTTTGCGTTCGAAACTTCACACCTTCCACGGCGACCCTGTTTGGTATCCGGTCGCGTGACATCGGGCGGCCTATTTCCGACCTTTCGTCACGGATCGACTACCCCGATCTGGAGGAAGACGCGCACAAGGTGGACGAGACCCTCCAATCGTTCGAGCGCGAGGTCATGGTGAAAGCGACCCGCCAGACCTTTTTGTTGCGCATCAAACCTTACCGGACCACCGACAACAGGCTCGATGGCTATGTGCTGTCGTTCATCGATATTACGGAACGCAAAAACTACGAAGAAGCGCTCAAGCGGAACGAAGAGACATTGGCGCGGCAATATGCCGAGCTGGAAAACCTTTATGATACGACACCGGTTGGCATTTCCCTGGTTGATCGGGATTTGCGCTATATCCGGATCAATGAAAGTCTTGCCCAGATCAACGGCATTCCGCGTGAGGATCATATCGGCAAGACCTTCAAGGAACTCCTGCCCGACCTCGAGGATGATCTTCGCGAAACCTATGATTGGATTCTAGAAACCGGCAAGCCTGTGCTCAATATGGCCATCGAGGGGGAAACCCCCGCCGCACCGGGCGAGACCCGGCACTGGATCGGTGATTTTTACCCTGTGTGCCAGGGTGAGGAGGTTTTCGCCGTTGGCACCTGTGTTCGCGAGGTGACCGATCAGGCGAAGATGATGCAGCGTATTCAGGCGCAAAATGCCCAACAGAACTTGTTGTTGGCAGAATTGCAACACCGGGTGAAGAATACTTTGGCGACCATCAGCTCAATCTCGAAAATGCTTTTGAAAGGTGTCGATGATCCTGCGGTTTATCAATCAAGGCTGGACGACCGACTGGGCTCCATTTCCAGAACGCACGATCTGCTGACCGAAGGCGGTTGGACGACGACGACATTCTCGGAAATTGTCAGAACTGAAGCAGCTCCTTACCAGCGTGGCGATCAGGAACGCGTCAGACAAACTGGCCCCGAGCTTAATCTGAGTGCGAAGCAAGCCTTGGCCTTTGGCATGGCCATACATGAATTGATGACCAATGCAGCCAAGTACGGCGCGCTCTCCGTGGAGGGAGGGCACGTTGTAATCGGCACTTCGCACGACGCCATCGACGAAAAGAACGAGGTGCGAATTGTCTGGAAAGAATACAACGGCCCAAAGATCGAGAGCGAACCGGGCCGTAAAGGGTTTGGCAGCCTCGTCCTTGAACGCGTTTTAAAAGTCGATCTGTCTGGCGAAGTGCTTATCGACTATCGCGAAGAGGGTTTGTGCTTTCAGGTGGATTTTCGCTTGGATGACCCCGATGAGTGAGTGCGACATCCTGGTTCTTGAAGATGAAGCATTCATCGCGATGGATATCGGGATGACGCTGGCGGACGCTGGCTATAAGAACATTGCCATCTGTCATACAGTGGTTGAGGCAATGGAGCAGATCGACAAGGGAAATCCCAAAATCGCGCTTCTCGATTTCAATCTTGGCAAAGATGCGACCAGTGTTCCGGTTGCGGAACGGCTCAGCCAGAGCGACGTCCCGGTCGTTTTTCTGAGTGGATATACAGAATTCACGGTCGAGATTCCTGATGGGCTTTCCAACGCACAACGCCTCGCAAAACCCTTCCGGAGTGCTGAACTGGTCGAACAGGTAGAGCGTGTCCTGGGCGGGTCTTAGCCGGTCAAAGGCAGCAATTTCGGTCTCGTGTCTAGTTGGCGAGGGACGCCCACCGGGAACTGGTGAACAAACAGCACCGAATTCGACGACGCGCCTGCATGCGATTAGCTAACATTCATGTGCCGTTTAGCTTTTGATGACTTGGCTTCGAAGCTGCCGTTCGCTGTGATAAACTTCAATGGCCGGTTTGGGCCGGTCGTGTTGGTCGACAAAGAACGGACTGCGGCCATTCGCTGCGTTGGCGGCCAGAGCTGGGTATGGAGCAGAGCGGCTCTCCGCCGCACTCTAACACAGATTTGTTGAGCAGACTTTGCGGCCATTTGTTGCGAGATGTCCTCCCCAATCGACAAAGCCGACGCCCTAACCCTCCGCCGCCGCAATCCCGAAGCGCTGACGGTAGGCGGCGGGCGAGACGCCGACGAGCTTGTGGAAGATCTTTCGGAAGGCTGCTGGATCGGAGTAGCCGACGTCCCAGGCAATGTGATCCACCGTTTCCGGCGTGCGCTCAAGGCGTTCACGGGCTTTGGCGATTCGCACCTGCTGGAGGTAGGCGTTCGGCTTGTGCCCGGTGGCGGCGGTGAAACGACGCAGGAATGTGCGTTCGGTCAGCCCGGCGACGGCGTGCAGGTCGGCTTGCTGTAGAGCCTTTGTGAAGTGCGCGTGGAGATGGTGCTGCGCCCGGCGGATGGCCTCGTCGCCATGGTCGAAGCGCGGGATGAAGGCCGCGAAGGGCCGTTGGCTGGAGCGCGGCGGGTCGATCAGCAGGAACCGCGCGGTGGCCAGCATGGTGGCGGGGCCGAGAAAGCGCTCGACGAGGGTGAGGCCCAAGTCTGTCCAGGCCAAGATGCCGCCGGCGGTGACGATGTCGCCGTCATCCAGCACCATCCGGTCATCGGCCACCTCGATATCGGGAAAGCGCCGGGCAAGTTGAGCGGCGAAGGCCCAGTGGGTGGTGGCGCGTCGTCCGCTCATCAGCCCCGTCTCTGCCAGCACGAAGGCGCCTGCGCAGACGGACCCCAGCACGGTCCCCTCGCTGTGGCGCGCCCGCAGCCAGTCGGCAGCGGCGGGAAAGGGCTCCATTTTCTCCGGTATCACGAGGCTCGGCGGAGCGATGGCATGGCTTAGCCTGTGCGGCAGGTCGGGGTGGCTGTCCCAGTTGCAGGTCACCGCTTCGTCGGACGCCGCCCAATGCGACACGCGGATCACGCGCCCTCCGGCCCATTCGCCGGCGATGCGGAAGAGGTCGGTCATACCGTAGATCGCAGAGAGCTGGCAGTCGGGGTAAATCAACAGCCCGATCTCAGCCGCGGGCGCGGAGGCGTTCGTCGTTTTCGGTTTTATCTTCATGCGTCCGCTCCCACCCGATTTCGAGGATCGAGATTATCCTGAAAAATGAAATTCCACATCTCATTTTGTCCCACTTAACGGAATTAACCCAGGGCCATAGCTTCGAGTCACAACGTAATCGGAGTGAAAACCATGCAATACTACCAAGTCTTCATCAGCGCCGAACAGACCGCTCAGGCCTATCGCATCCTCGACGCGCTCATCGCTAAGCAGCTCGTCTTCGGCGGCCCCATCGTCGGTGGCCCGGCCAAATTTCTCTGGAACTTCAAGGACAGCGACGTGCCCGAGAGCATGCGCAAGCCGAAGCTGCTGACGTTGGAGCAGGATTACAACTACATCATCAGCTACACCCGCGAGGACCTGAAGGAGGAGCTGATCGAAGTGGCCGAGGCCGCCTCGCTCGAGGAGGTCTGCATGATCTCCTTCCTGCCGATTGAGACCAACCGCTCGCTGCGCCTCCTGCTCGACGCCTCCTTCGAAGGCAAGGGCGAACTGGCCGCGCCCGAACCGGTGGATGCGACGGTGGCCCTCACCTTCGTGCCCAGCGAGCAAATCCCGTCGCGGACTAAGAGTTCCAACGGCGAGATCGGCACCCGCACCTGACAAGCCCCCCGGCGGAGCCCCCTCCGCCGCCCGAGTAACAATTGGACAAGGCGATGCCGCCAAAGGGACCACGTTTTTCATCATTGTCATTTTTGCCTCGAAGATTGTCAGAATCGCCACGCCCATTGATGTCACGCCTTGTCTATCTCTGTCCACATCGAAACCGAAAGGACTGGCAATGACACCCGATCTCACACGGCGGGCACTTCTCAAGGGCGCAACGGCCGCGGCCGCGCTCCTCACCTTGCCGACCTCCATCCTCGCTCAAACTGAAGGACCCTTCACCATGGCTACGATCACCACCCGCGACGGCATCGAAATCTTCTACAAGGACTGGGGCACGAAAGACGCCCAGCCCATCGTTTTCCACCACGGCTGGCCGCTCTCCGGCGACGACTGGGACAACCAGATGTTGTTCTTCCTCGCCCAGGGCTACCGGGTCATCGCCCATGACCGCCGCGGCCACGGCCGCTCCGAGCAGGTCTCGGACGGGCACGACATGGACCACTACGCCGCCGACGTGGCCGATCTCGTCCGGGCGCTGGACCTACGCGATGCCATCCACATCGGCCACTCCACCGGTGGCGGCGAGGTGGCGCGCTATGTTGCCAATGCCGAGCGGGGCAGGGTGGCGAAGGCCGCGCTGCTGGGTGCGGTGCCGCCGGTCATGGTGGCCTCCGAACACAACCCCGGCGGCGTGCCGCTGGAGGTCTTCGACGGCTTCCGCGCGGCGCTGGCCCAGAACCGCGCGCAGTTCTACCTCGATGTGCCCACGGGTCCGTTTTACGGCTTCAACCGCGAGGGTGCCGAGGTCAGCGAGGGCTTGATCCGCAACTGGTGGCGGCAGGGAATGAACGGCGGCGCCAAGGCGCATTACGATGGGATCAAGGCCTTCTCGGAAACCGACTTCACCGAGGATCTGAAGGCCATCACCCAGCCAGTGCTGGTGCTGCACGGCGAGGATGACCAGGTCGTGCCGATCGACAACTCGGCCCACAAGGCGATCGGACTGCTGCGAAACGGCACCCTGAAAACCTATCCCGGCCTGTCGCACGGCTTCTTCGCGACGCACCCCGACATCGTCAATGCCGACTTGCTGGCCTTCGCCCGCGGCTGACGCTTCCCCGGGGCCGCGCCACTGGTGCGGCCCGCCCCAACCCTTTCTCGCAAGGACTGACGACATGACCAGATTCCAGAACTTCCTCGCCGCCTCGGCCGCCGCCGCCTTCATCGGCACCATTGCCACGACCGGCCAGGGGCAGACCCGCATTCCCGACGACCAGCCCATCCACAACGTCGTGCTGGTGCACGGCGCCTTCGCCGATGCCTCCGGCTGGCGCGGGGTCTACGACGACCTCACCGCGCGGGGGTACAACGTGACGATGGTGCAGAACCCGTTGACGTCGCTGGCCGATGACGTGGCCGCCACCAACCGCGCGCTGGAGCGCCAGGACGGTCCGGCGATCCTCGTCGGCCATTCCTGGGGCGGCACGGTGATCACCGAGGCAGGCGTGCATCCCCAGGTCGCCGGGCTGGTCTATGTCTCCGCCCTCTCGCCGGATGCGGGCGAAACCACCGCGCAGCAGTACGAGGGATTTACCTCGCCGCCCGAGTTCAAGCTCGACATCGGCGAGGACGGCTACGGCTTTGTCGCGCCGGACAGCTTCCAGGCGGGCTTCGCCCATGATGTGAGCGACGCAGACGCCGCCTTCATGAGGGACGCGCAGGTACCGATCAACATGGAGGTGTTCGGCACCGTACTGGAAAACGCCGCCTGGCGGACCAAACCGAGCTGGGCCGTGATTGCCACCGAGGACAAGGCCTTTGCGCAGGAGATGCTGCACCACATGGCCGAGCGCATCGGCGCGAAGGTCACCGAAGTCTCGGCGAGCCACGCGGTCTTCATGACGCAACCCGCCGTGGTGGCCGAGACCATTGACGAGGCCGCCCGCGGGGCCGTGGTCAAGGCCGACTGACCTCTCGATTGCGGCAAAGCCAGGCCGAAACCCATCCCCGCCTCTGAGCGCATTCGATGAAATGCGCTCAGAACAAGATACCCCCAAAACTGAAGAAAGTTTGCGAAATGGAATACCAAAAAGCGAACTCGCGGCATGATATCGCTGTCGAGAACAACCAAGCATCTTTGCGCCGCGCGCTTCGCTCTGAATACGATTTCATTGTGTGCGGCGCGGGCTCCAGCGGTTCTGTGCTGGCGGCCAGGCTGGCCGCGGATGCAAACGTGAGTGTCCTTCTTCTCGAAGCCGGTGGGGACGACGTCGCCGACTCCGTCCGTGAGCCGGCGCAGTGGCCCCTGAACCTTTGGAGCGAGCGCGACTGGGGCTTTCTGGGTGAGCCTGCCAAAACCCTTGGTGGCCGTCGCCTTCCACTCAGCATGGGCAAGGGGCTGGGCGGCGGCTCCAGCATCAACGTCATGGTCTGGGCTCGCGGACATAAGGAGGACTGGGACCACTTTGCCGCGGAGGCCGACGATAACGAGTGGGGCTACGAGTCTATTCTGGATTATTACCGCCGCATCGAGGATTGGCAGGGTAGTCCCGACTCACAAAGACGTGGCACTGGCGGTCCGGTATACGTGGCACAGCCAACCTCGCCGCAGCCGGCGGCCCATGCGATGATCGATACGGCGCGACAGATGGGCGTTCCGATTTTCGATTCCCCGAACGGAGAGATGATGGAGCGTCCCGGCGGAGCAGCCATTGCCGACCTGCGCATCCGTAACGGAAAGCGTGAATCCGTCTTCCGGTCATACACCTATCGCGTGATGCACCAGCCCAACTTGACTGTTGTTACCGGAGCGTTGGTTTCGCGCATTCTATTGCTTGGTAAAAAAGCAATTGGCGTCGAGGCGGTGCTGGAGGGAAAGACCTGCGAGTTCCGCGCACGATGCGAGACCATTCTTTCGCTTGGCGCTGTCCAGACGCCGAAGGTGCTGATGCAATCGGGGATCGGTCCCGAGAGCGAGTTGCAGCCGCACGGCATCAAAATCGTCGAGCACCTTGAGGGGGTAGGGCGTAACCATCAGGATCACCTGGCCTTTGGGTGTACCTGGGCCTATAGGAAACCCGAAGCCGTAGGCGGTGGCGGCTGCGAGGCAACGCTATACTGGCAAAGCGACTCGAGACTACAACAGCCCGACATCCTGCAATGTCAGCTTGAGTTCCCGGTGCCCTCGCCGGAGGAGGCCGGTGTCGAAACGCCCGAGCACGGCTGGACGATGTTTGCCGGACTCGCGCAGCCAAAAAGCCGTGGACGCCTCAGGCTCTCCGGGCCGCGTGTCGATGATGCTATCCTCATCGAGCCCAATTCTTTGAGCGAGCCCGAGGATCTGAAAGCGGCCTTCACTGCAATCGAGCTCTGCAGGGAGATCGGCAATCACGCTTCCTTCGCTCAGCTGGTCAAAGCGGAGGTGGTCCCGGGAGCCCGTGATCGCAAGGCCATGGCTGAGTTCATCCGCAACTCGGCGGTAACCTATTGGCATCAGTCCTGCACGGCCAAGATGGGGCGTGACACCATGTCAGTCGTCGATCATCAGCTCAAGGTTTACGGGATCGACAAACTTCGTATTGCAGACGCCTCCATTTTGCCGCGCATTACGGTCGGCAACACCATGGCGCCATGCGTCGTCATCGGCGAGCGCGCGGGCGACCTGATTGGCAGGGAGTACGGATTGTCGACCGCTTTCGACGAAGCCTTGGTGCCTGCCAACTGAGACTCTGCCACCGGAGACGCCCTATTTCCGGTCGCACCTGGAACCGGTTTGCGGGCTGCCGTGACCGGAAAATCCCGCCGGGCGCAGTGCGGCTTACGGGTTTGTCCATCGCAAAAACTGCCATCAATCAAATCGGCTCGTGACGGGATTCAGCCAGCGTCACGGACGAGCAATCACACTGCGGAGCACATCATGAACATGCAGTACAAGACCTACGCCAAGGCCACCGGAAGCGGCCGGGACGGCATCGCAACCATCGAGGACGGGGCACTGACCTTGTCGCTGTCGACCTCCAAGGCCTTGGGCGGCCCGGGTGGCGAGGGCACCAACCCCGAGCAACTCTTCGCCAGCGGTTATGCGGCGTGCTTCCTCAGCGCGCTGCGCTTCATTGCCGGTCATCAGAAGCAGAAGTTGCCCGAGGACACGAGCGTGACCGTCACCGTGGGCATCGGCCCCCGGGACGACGGGGCAGGCTTTGCCCTGGACACTGCGCTGGCCGCGAGCCTGCCCGGCCTCGATGGCGAGATCGCCTCGAAACTGGTGGAAGAGGCCCATGCCACATGCCCCTATTCGCACCTGACGCGTGAGGGTGCGCAGGTGCGGCTGAGTGTTGCCTGAGCCCCTTCGCGGATCTCTTCTCAAGGGCACCGTGGGCTGGTCCGCTCCCGGTGCCTTTCTCATGATCCATACGCTCAAGGCCCGCGAGACGAACGGGCGAGCTCGCGCGCCAGGTCCAAGAAGACCTTGAAGGCCGCGGGCGTGTTACGACGGCTGGGGTAGTAGAGGCAGAGGGGGGAGAGCGGTGGGGTCCACTCGTCCAGCACCCGCACCAGGCGACCGGCCTCGATGTCGGCCTTAACATCCGATTCCATAAAATAACCGATTCCGACGGACTCGAGCGCGCCTATGCGCGCGAGGCTGGCCTCGTCGAGCGGGATCGGACCGTCGACGTCCACCTGCATCGGCTCGCCCTCGGATGCGAATTGCCAGCGAAACATGCCCCCGTTGGGGAGCCGCGTGCGGATGCAGGCATGGGACAGCAGGTCGGAGGAAACGCGCGGCGTCTCGCGGCTGGCGAAATAGGCCGGGCTTCCGACCACCACGTAGCGTCGCGCGGGTCCGATCGGATTAGCAGTCATGTCGCTTGGGACGAGCGGCTGGCTCCGCACCCCGAAGTCGAAGCCGTCGGCGACGATGTCCACGAGGTTGCCCTCGGTGACAACGTCGACGCGGACCTCGGGGAAACCGCCGGAGGAACTCCAAGACCAGTGGGGCCAGGATCTCGCGCCCCGCTGTGGCGAAAGTGTTGATCCGGAGCGTGCCGCGCGGAGTTTCTCGCTGCGCGCGAACCGTGTCGAGCGCCTGGTAGATGTCGCGCAGGGCGGGGCTCACCTGGTCTACGAACCTGCGCCGGCGCCGGTCAGCGACACGCTGCGGATGGTGCGGTTGAACAGGCGCAAACCAAGATGCTCCTCGAGCTTGGCGATCGCGTTGCTCAGCGCGCTGGTCGACATGCCCAGATCGAGCGCGGCGGCCCTGAAGGAGCCTCTGCGGCTGATCGCCAGAACTGCGTCGAAATCCGTGAACTTGTCGATGGCTATTATTCTGAAATCCGCAATTCCGCATCTCACTTTGTCCCGGTTATCGACATGACGTCAACGCTCTAGATTTCGGGCCATCAACAAGGGAAATGAGAAGAACAGGAGAAATACCATGAGTATCGATCTTCCCGAAGTCATCGACGCCTATTTCAAGGCTGACAAAAAGGACAACGCCTTGGCGATCTCGGAGTGCTTCACACAGGACGCCGTGGTTGTCGACGAGGGCAACACTTATACTGGACGCGACGCGATCCGGCAGTGGATGGCGAACGCCTCCACCAAGTACACCTACACCGTAGAGCCATTCGCACGGGTCGAGGAGGACGGGCGCACCGTCATCACCAGCCACCTGGTCGGTAACTTCCCCGGCAGCCCGGTGGACTTGCGCTACTTCTTCGTTCTTAAGGACGGAATGATCGCCGAGCTGGAGATCGTCCCATGAACCCGTTCGTGACGCTTGAAGGCAAGCGCGCCATCGTCACCTCCGGCACACGCGGTGCCGGAGCCGCCACGGTGCGGCTCTTCGAAGAATTGGGCGCGCAGGTGCTCACCAGTGCCCGCAGCAAGCCGGCCGACTGGGAGAGGGCGCAGTTCGTCGCCGCAGATCTGACCACCGTGGAGGGCTGTGATAGCCTCGCCGCCGCGGCGCAGGACCATCTCGGCGGGGTGGACATCATCGTCCACATGCTCGGCGGTTCCTCGGCCCCCGCAGGCGGCTACCGGGCGCTCAATGACGCCGATTGGCAGCGCGAGCTCAACCTCAACTTGATGCCCGCCGTCCGGCTGGACCGCGCACTGCTTCCGGCGATGGAGGCGCAGGGCTCGGGTGTGGTGATCCATGTCACCTCGATTCAGAGCCAATTACCATTGCCGGAGGCGACGACGGCCTATGCCGCGGCAAAGGCGGCGCTCTCAACCTACTCCAAAAGCCTGTCGAAACAGGTCTCGCCCAGGGGCGTGCGCGTGGCGCGGGTCTCTCCGGGCTGGATTGAGACGGAGTCGGCCGTGGAACTGGCAAGGCGCCTTGCTTCGGAGCACGGAGTGAGCGTGGAGGAGGGCAAGCAGATGATCATGGACTCGCTCGGCGGCGTGCCCATCGGGCGGCCGTCAAAGCCTGAAGAGATTGCGAACCTAATCGCCTTCATCGCGTCAGACCGCGCGGGCACCATCACCGGCACGGAATACGTGATCGACGGCGGTACCGTGCCAACGGCCTAATGCAGGAGTGAGTAGTATCATAAGTCCGAAGCAACAGGTCACCAGTTTCATGATATCCTGCTTTGTCGATATCTAAATCACTGCGCAGGCGTAAATGACCCGGTTTCTTGTCTTCGAGGGTACTCATCAAACCTTTCTATAAAGTTCGCGACTCCGCCGACGGCGCCGAAGGTGTACATGCGGCGAAATTGCCATTCGTCATAGGGTGATGAATCGACCGGCGCCAATTCAAAGGGGTCGGCTTAGGTCAATAAGTTGTGGAGCTTTCTAAGGTGTTTGTCCTCGGTGCCAGGGGGCATGCCTGCTCAAAAAATTCGATTGTTCGAACCGGCCCCAACTCCATCGGATACCTCGACCTTAAGCGAAAACTTGCGGGAAGTGAGTCGGTTCGAAGCTTCGATGCAATTTCTTGAAGATTGGCCAGACAGTTGAAAGTTTGGGGGCAGCATCTTGCAAACTAGCTGCCTCAGCGTGCCGCAGCGCAATCAGAGTTGTCGATCTCGTCGGAAGCTGTCTGAGTGTTGCAGAGTATGGCCGGGTCGAGATCGGTACCTTCGAGGATGGCGCCATCGAAGACAGCCCCTTTCAAGTCGGCCTCTTCGAAAGACACTTCAGTAAGGCGGGCGCCTACAAAATTGGCACCACGCAGGTTGACGCTGGCAAAACTCGTGCCTTTGAGTACTGCATTCTCGAACACTGCCAGGTTCATGTTGGAGCCGTCGAATTTAACAGAATTTAAATCAGCGGATGTGAAATCGATCCCCATGAGGTTGCGTCCACTGAAATCACTTTGTTGCAGAACGCACCCGGCGCAGCGTCCCAGAGCGCGCACATCTTTCGATCGATCCGTTTCTTCAGCGAGTGCGGGGGCCGAACCCGTCAGAAAAACTGTCAGGGTCGCGGAAAAGAAAACGGCAAGTCTGTTAGCCACCATCAATACACCTTGGGTAATACGCGAAAAGCGTGTTTGTGTCTTTTGACCGAGGGCGTTGCCTCTAGTCAATCGGTACGAGCACCCGCCGGAAGAGAGGCATTAAGCATGGGCATCCTAATCGAGGGTTTGCCTGTATGGATTGCGACTAATTTCTGTACTCGATTTACACATTACAAGACACCAGGGCCGGTTGTTCGATGCGAAAGCCTTCTGCCATGCGGCTCTCTTACTTTGAACCGGCGTGAATAGGCCAAAAGTCGTCACTGTCAGATTTTATAGTGCACAAACCATTTTCTTGAGTAGCGCTGCTGGACCAATTTGTTCGCGTCGCCTTCGCTGTCAACGGTGGGCCCTTGAAAGAAATCCAGCGGATCGCCACCTGCTGCACAGTGCGTCGATGCCGGGGCGCAGGAGTTTGATATGTTTGAGACTTGGTTTCCGCTCATTGCAGGCTTTGCGTTGTTGCTCTTAGGCGGTGAATTACTGGTTCGTGGGGCTGTGCAGGTAGCGGAAAGATTTGGCGTTTCACCCCTTGTTATCGGTCTCACATTTGTTGGCTTCGGGACATCGATGCCGGAACTGGTGACCTCGGTGCAGGCCGGGCTGGCGGGGTTCCCGGGCATCGCTTATGGCAATGTGGTCGGCTCAAATATTGCCAACATATTACTGATCGGTGGCGTCTCCGCCTTGCTATGTCCCGTGATTGTAACCGAGGCCGCGCGCCGGCGGCATGCGTTCCTGATGCTCGGTGTAGCGGCGACTTTTGCCGGATTGGCGTTCTTTTTACCTATGGAAGGAGTTCTCGGCGTGATCTTTGTGACGGTTTTGATGGCCTACATATTCTTGGTCATCCGGTTGGAACGCGCCGCGGACGGGCAATCTGCTCTTTGCTGAAACGGCTTTTCCGCATCGTCTGTCGCCTCGTTTGGAGAACAGGCTAACTTCAAACCGCGGACTTTTTAGGGGAGCTGGTCACCTCCGCTTCGGACCTGTGCTCAGTCCGCCATAGAGACGGCAGCGCCGCTTTCCGGGTACGACTTTCATCTGACATTGGCCTCCGGTGCGAGTTTTCGCGCCGCAGCTGGGGCGCTTGTTCTTGGGTGAAGGGTTTTCGCCTTTATCCAAGCCCAATTCTTTCATCCGCCTGCAAATCTGGCCATCGCACTTTAAGCACGACTTTTGATAGTTCGGATGTTTTTTTCTTTCCGCCGGGCATGACCGCCAGCGTGATTTCAGATCCTGCCAGTTAACCGGTTCAGTATTGCAGAGCTCGATTATCATCTTTTCTAAGTTGCTCGGTCGTCCCATGAGAAACACCATCAATTTCCAACAGAGTTGGCGAACCCCATGACGAGGTCCCAATCCGTACGTCCCACGTTCTTTTGATCTAATTTTTCTAGAATGGGGCGGTCATTCGGAGCCTGTCTGCAGTTGGCAAAGGTTGCCAGACTTCTGTCGACAACAATCCACGCCAGCGTCACAAACGTCACCCCTCCTAGAGGTGTGTGACGTTTGTGACTGGCTAACTGGCCCGCACATGTGACGCACAGTGACAGGTTGTGACGTTTGTGACGCCATTCTTCAGTCATCTTCCTGTACACGCCAAACATAATCGCCCCACACCCGCACCTCGTCCAATTCCATCAGTTTGTCCTTTGTGCGCGTGAATGCCATGCGTCCCGCATTTTCGCTGACGCCGCTGGTCAACCAATTAATGTTACATGCGTTACGCCAGTGTTCGATGTGGACTACCTTGCGATTGTGAGGAAATTCGCTACCGTATGCGGACTTAGCTGCCTTTCGCCGCACCTGCTCAATTTCTATTCAAGCTGCAAAGTCTCACGCAAGGAGGAACGGACAGCCGAGCTTCGCCGGACGCGCATCATTACGGCTCCGAAAACAGATCTTAATTTTGGTCGAGGCGCTCGGTTTGGATGGGTGCCTTTGTTAGGCCTCTTGGATTAGAGCCAGCGGGACCGAGCCCGCCATCGAGAAGGTCTTCGACGAACCACGCTGCGAACTGGGCGCGGCCCGAGACGCCGGCTTTGGCATAGATTCGAGTAAGCTGCGCCCGGACCGTGCCCTTCGCAGCGCCTCGGATCGCAGCGATCTCGGCGGCGTCGAGGCCCTTTAGCGCCAGAAACCCGACATCGCGTTCAGCGGGCGTCAGACACCAGATCTCGAACTGAGACTCCACGATCCGCGCGAGATCGCCTCGGGCTGTGCCCAGAGCCCTGTCCTGTACTTGCATCCGTTCCAGCATGCGTCGCAGCTGACATGCGTTCAGACCGATCCCGACGATGAGGGCCAGCGTCACGAGCAGTTCCAGAAGGGCATGCTCGGCGAGCGGTGCTTGTATGAGATCCACCAATACATCACCGACGAAGAACACCGCCGCGACGCATTGCAGGACGATCACCACGGCGAGGCCGAGTTGACGCCGCTTCAGCTTCGCTTGGGTCAGGCTCTCACCGTTCACATCACCTCCGCCGTCCGGTTACCATCCCGCGGACCAGATTGCGGCCAAGCGCGCGGCTCTCGACCGCGACTCCCGCAACGTGTAACAGGGCGAGGAGCAGCATCAGGTTCGCCGTCACTTCATGCACGTCTTCCGCGACGTCGCCAAGTCCCTCTTCGTCGCCGTGCCGGTCGCCGGCGTTCTCAGTGACCAGAACCGACCAGTCACCCGCGGCGACGGCGGCCTTCTCCTCGGCGATGGTGATGGGGCTCTTGCCGCCGGTCATGACAAGGCCAGTGCCGATCATTACGGCCAGACAGGCCCAAAGCGCATAGGCCATGATCGCTCCAGCCGGATTGTGCGAGGAGTGTTCACGCGGGCGTCCGCACAGCAGGTCGGCGAGATGACTCACCGCGGCGCGGGGAGCGGGAAGAAACGAGGCGAACCGCGCCTCGACCGGGCCGATCAGGCCCCAGACGAGGCGAAGTGCCAGCACGGCCATCGCGGCCCAGCCGATCCAGACATGGATCGTGCCGCCTGGCTTGGTCAGAAGACCGTTGGCAATGACGGCGGCGGCAATGCTCCAATGGGTCAGTCGCACCACCGGGTCCCAGGGTTGGGTGATCTCGGGCGCCGCGCGGCCGCCCGGTTCCACATGATCCGACATGGGATCAGTCCTCGGACTTGATCTTGGTGACGGCCCCGGACGCGGGATCGATGTAGACCTCGTAGCGCTTGGAAGAGTCGTCATGGCACTTGGCCTCGATCTGTCCGTCCTCGGCTTCGAACTCGTCGACAGTGCATCCTGCGGTTGCGAGCGCCGCCGTCGCGTCCTCTGGGTTTGTGCCGACCACGTCTCCGACAGAGGGCAAAGCGAAGCCGATGGCCGGCGTGAAAACAAGGCTCAGTGCGAGAATAAGATGCTTGGTCATGTCGTATCCTTTCCGGGATAGGTGATGCGACCGGGCTGGCCGCGGGATTGACATGGCAGGCGAGAGCACGACTTTCGATTGGAGCAACGCTGATCCGTATCGGCATAAGCAGGTGCTTACGACAGAACCGTGCATCGCTACGCTGGCAAACTCATGTCGTCTAACAACCGCTGCTTTTGGGCTCTAAGCGGTCATGCGGCGCTGCGGCGGGCTGCGTACCCATTTTCACTTACAAACATGAAACTCACGGCCCATAGTCCCATTCACCGGTTGTCCCGGTGCCGTGGTGCTCTGGCTCGAAAGCGGGCGTTCGCGCCGTCGCAAAGCATCGTATCCATCGCGATGGTCCGCTGTGCGGGACTTTGCGGCCATCTGTTTTTGTCGCGGGCAACGTCCGCTTTCTCAATGAGACGAGCCTTTCTGAAATACCTCGTACTGCGCGTCGAACGCTCGCTTGTAGGCGGGTCGTTCAGCTGCCCGCGCGATGTAATCCATTAATATTGGATATTCTTCCAATATGCCCGAACCCTCTAACCTGCGAATCGCATGAACCATAAGCACATCGGCTGCGCTGAAACCTCCGGCCAGCCAGATCAGCTCTCCCATGGCGGCCGCGAGTTGATCCAACCGTGTTCGGATGCGGTCATCGACCATGGACAAATGTTCAGCCTGCCAACTCTTGTCGGCCTCAAAATACTTGACGTAATCGCGCTCGACGATCGGAGGCTCGACAGTGTTCAGGGCGGCGAACATCCAGCTTATCGCCCGGGCGCGTCCTGCTTCATCGCTGGGCAGCATGCCAGTGTGACGCTCGGCGATGTGGAGCACGATGGCCCCTGATTCGAACAATGCCACGTCACCATCTTCATAAGTCGGTATCTGACCGAAGGGCTGGAGGCCGAGGTGCGCTGGCTGCTTCATTTCTTCGAAAGTCACCAGTCGTACATCATAGGATTGTCCGACTTCTTCAAGCGACCAACGGACGCGCATATCACGCGCAAGGCCGACACCTTTGTCGGGAGATGATTTGAATGCGGTGATGGTTGGCACGAGGTCTCCGAGGTGGATTTTAGATGAATGCGTTTGAAGCAAGTCTCTTAAAAAGCTAACTTTGCTGGAAAATGCAGCATTCGGCAATCTTGGGCTCGAAGCGGTCATGCGACTTTGCAGCGGACGGCGCCGCTAGCTTGGCTTCTGAAACTGTCGCGGGAGGCTCAAACCCGACTTTCGCTTTCTGGCCCGGCGCTGCGGTGCAACTTCCTCGAAGCCGCCCTTGGAAATATTGTACAGCATTTTACAGGTGTGATGGTCTGCTGTGCGCATGCCGCAACTTTCTTTGAGATCGCACTAATGGCCGATTTTGGAAGTCGGGAAATGCCGCGCGAATGCTTCCATCCGAGCCCCCAGATTTACGTCAACTTCTGTTTGAAGGTTCACTAGCGTCCCGATGCCAAGGGGCAAGTGAGGTGCCGATGATGTCATGCGCCTTGCCAGATCGTTGGCATCTGTTTGCATGTCCAAATGGCTCGGACGTCTTGTTCTGGACAGGATACGCCTGGGCGCTTCGTGCGGGGAACGCAAAATTCAGTTGCCGCGCGATTGTTGTTTTGTTGCTTGCCGGACGCCCGGTTTCAGTGGCACTGCTCTTCATGAATCGCGAAGGCCTCTCTTCTTGCAAAATACCATTCCCGCCCCGCTAGCGCTGAACGTGGTAGGATCCTCCGCACGAACTGAGCGGATCCTAGTCCTCATTATTTGACACCAAACCAGCCTTTCTCAGACGATTATCAATGCGTAGAAATACGCTCCGAGCGGTCATGCCAAAGCGCAGCGAGCCGGATTGCGCCAGCTTGCGAAGCAACATGACGCTGCTGGCCCTGGCCGGACTTTCACGCTTCCATCTGGGTTTTGCGCTTTCGACTCGCTTACCGGCCGTTCGGCGCGCTTGCGAAATCCAGAGGGGATCGAGCCCGTCGTTCGCGGGACACCGTGCAAACTCGCTACGGCTGCGCCAAGAATTGCTTGCGCACAGCAGCGCGAAGAGACACCCATGTCGATGTATCCTTGTTCAGCCGAGATACCCGTAAACGGCCTTGGTGATGCGCGAACGGAGAGCTTGCAGATCGGTTTCGCCAGCCATTGCGGAGCTATTGATGAGTGCTTGGGCCATCGCGACCACGTCTCTTGGTGCATGGCTGTCTGCGTCAGGAAACTGCAGGGACACAATGCCGGAAACGGCTTCAGACAGGCGACGTTCAAGGTCTTGCGCTTCTTCTCCAAGATTCACCGTCTGCTCGACATACTCAAGCGCAAGTGCCAGACGCGGTCTCGCGAACTGGTGTTTGATGCCTGCGCCAATCAACCTTTCGATCTTCTCCTGCGGACTGGCTCCACTGTCAGCGATCATCGCCACATCGGCGAGCAACAGTGATCTTTCCCGTCGGATGAGTGCCACAAGGATCGCCTCTTTATTCGGGAAGTACTGATAGAGCGAGCCGATGCTTACCCCGGCGCGTTCAGCAATCTTGTTGGTGGTCAAAGGCTCAAGGCCAACCTCTTCCAGAAAGCGAGCAACGGCTTCCACAATTGCATCCTCCGTTGCTTTGGCCCGCGACTGGCGCCCTCTTTTTCTTGGCTCAATATTCCCGACCATGGAGTCCTCCAGATGCGAGTTGAGAAACTGAGCAATAGTTCACATTCTTGATCGCAACCGCAATATGGAGAAAACACATGAAACTCACCATCTTTCTGTTGCTCGCGGCGACGCCGAAGTGGTTGGCGCTTGATCGCTCGGAACGGGATGACATTTCGGATGCGGCTCTGAACGCAGTATTTTGCGACGAGACGATCACATTTCGCTTCTACGACGCCGAGGCGTTCAATGCGCACGTTTCCGACATCATGGTGATCACCGCCGAAACGGCAACGGCCTACTACTTTGCAATCGAACGCCTGCGCGATACAGCGCTGGTTGCGAATTCCTATTGGCAGATCGTGGATATCATACCGGCTTACGAAGACGGATATCGGGCATTCAGCAATGCGCAATAAATCTATTACTTTCGACGGCGCGAATGTTGTCCTCACAGGGGCCACGCGCGGCATTGGCAAAGCCTTGTGCGGTCAGCTGATCGCCGAGGGGGCGACGGTTGCTGCAATTGCCCGGGATGAGGCGCACCTCAGGGCCCTTCAGGACGAACTGGGGGAACGTGTTATTCCGTTCCCTGGTGACCTGTCCCGGTCCGGTGATCGCCGACAGATGATTGATGACGTCATTCAGCGTTTTGACCGTTTGGACGGGCTGATCAACAATGCCGGGATACAAACAGAAATGTCTTTTGTCGGCGAAAGCCCTGCAGACCGAGAGATGCAATGGACACAAGATATTGCAATCAACCTTGAGGCACCGATCCACCTCGTTTCAGGCTTGGTGCCCGCTATGCGTGGCAGCACCACGCCTTTTGTGGTCAATGTCACGTCTGGCCTCGCAATCGCGCCGAAAGCGGCCGCGCCTGTCTATTGCGCGACGAAAGCGGGATTGCGGAGCTTCACAAAGGCTCTGAGATACCAGTCACAATCTTCGTGGCACGATCTGCTCGTCGTCGACGTTATCATACCCTTGGTCGATACTGATATGACCCGTGGTCGGGGAAAGGCCAAAATATCGCCCGAGCACGCTGCCGCGGCAATCCTGTCCGGTCTTCGGGCGGGCAAGGAGGAGATTTGGGTTGCAAAAGCCAAGTTTCTCCCTTGGCTGCACCGTCTTGCACCCCGCATGACCGAGCGCATCCTTCGATAGCGGGTAAATGTACGGCCGGCTTGCGTGCAACGAGCCGCGTTATGTCGTCCCGTTTCATTGCCAATCTCGGAGACGGAGCGGCAATAGTAGCCCATGAGTAGTTTACGGACCCGAAGGGCATTTTCGCCTTCTGAGCCGAAGTTGCATCATAGTGTCGCCAAATCCGCCATAAATGCAGTGTGCAACACTTCGATTAGTGGATGGCGGTAGAACGGGCGGAAGGGACTTTCTTTAGAACGCTTTGACTATCGCCCGCCTGACAAAGCCTCGCTTAATGAGGAATAGAGTTTGTCTCTATTTACAAACCCTTGAGCTTAGGAATGCGATGATTGGGGGCAGCATTGTACGAACTGGGGTGCGCTACGAACGGCCCGACAATGGAAACCGCGGCGCGATCACAATGCAAAAATCCGACCGAACGCGATCATCCGCTACCCCAGCGTCAGGCCTTGCGGCGCTCACGCCAGAAGTCCTCCCGCAACGGAAGCAGACACCGGGATCAGTGGCGTCACCGTTGCCTGGAAATCGTGGTAGAGGTCTTCGCGTGTCGGATAGACGGCGACGCTCAGGTGCCCATCGGCATCCACTTCGGGCCGCCAACCTCCGACTTCGCGGTCAATCAACGTTTCGGCGATATAATCCCAGATCATACGGTAGGTCGCCTCGAACCGGTCTTCGCCTGTTCGTCGATGCAGCATCAACGCCGTGTTCGCGGTTTCAGCCTGAACCCAATACGCCCGGTTCGGCACCGAGATCTCGCCGCACCAGCCGATGGTATAGACCATACCGGGCTTGCCGTCCGGCGCCCAACCCTGCGCCATTGCCTTGTCGAACAGCGCTGTGGCCTGTGACAGCAGCCAGTCGGGCGCAAGGCGCCCAAGCGCCAGACAGGCTGCTTCAACCTTGAGAAGCAGTCCGCCCCATTCCGCAAAATGCCCCGGTGTCAGTCCCCATGGCCGCCTATCGTCCGCCGGGTGATCGGCGCCGTAATCGGGAAGCAGCGTCCAGTCCGCATCGAAATGTTCGGGCAGGCGGCCGTCATGCGCTGCCGGGATGTCGTGGCCGAAGCGCCGCGCCATCGACAGTGCCCTATCCAGCCAGCGCTCCTCGCCTGTCGCGTCGGCCAGGGCGAGGCAGGCTTCCGTTCCATGCATGCAGCAATTGGCTCCGCGATAGGCTTCAGGGTCCGACCAGTCGGCGGCGAAGCTCGGGCGCAACACCTCTTCGCCCGCGATCCAGAAGTGAGTATCGATCGTGTCGATTGCAGCGCACATCAGCTCATCGCCGCGCGGTCGTCCGGCCATGGTCGCGGAGGCACCGGCCAGCGCGACGAAAGCGTGAAGATACGCCTGCTTCCGCGAGGGGCCGCTGGCATCGGCGAACCAGCCGCCACGACCTGCATCGCGAAGGGGCCCGTCCAGCAATGCTTCGAGCCCGTGATCGGCCAAAGGGGCCGCGCTCGGCACCCCCATAAGGCTCGCCAGCGCGTAGCAATGTACCATGCGCGCCGTGATAATGGCTTTCGCAGTCTCGTCCACCATCGTGCCGCTGTTGCCGAGCGTTGCAAACCCAGCCGGAACCCGTGCGCGGCGGTAGTGGTCGAGAAGGCGCTGGCCCTCGTCGCGCAACCAGGAGCGGTGGCCTTCCCGGTCCGCCCAGGCGGACCCGAGGTCAGCCATTGGTGATCATCCCACCGTTCACGTGGATCGTCTGGCCGGTGATAAAGCTGCTGTCCTGGCAGGCGAGAAATACGTAGGCCGGGCCCAGCTCGCGCGGCTGGCCCATCCGGCCCATGGGGGACGACATGCTCTTGAGCATTTCCTTGTCGAAATCCTTGAAGACCAGTTGGATCTCGGTAACCACTGGCCCGGGGGCGACCTGGTTCACCCGAATGCCACGGTCGAGCAATTCCCGCGCCAGTGCACGCGTGTAGCTGACGATGGCGCCCTTGGTAGCGGTGTAGGGCACCAGCGCGTCGTTGCCAACGTAGGCATTGACGGAGGTGGCGTTGATGATGCTGCCGCCCTCGTTCATATGGTCGAGCGCAGCGCGAGTGGTATAGAAAATGCCGTGCATGTTGACGTCAAAGTGCTTCTGCCAGTCGGCGTCGCTGATCTCCGCTTGCGTGTCATATGGCTTCTGCATGCCGGCGTTATTTACCAACACATCTATGCCGCCCCATTGCTTCGCGACGGCCTCCACCGCTGCGGTGCAGCTGGCGCTGTCAGCGGTGTCCCCTTGCAAAACGAGTGCCTCCGCGCCTTCGTTTTCGATGCCCACGCGCGTCTCTTCTGCGCTGTCCTTGTCGGTGTGATATAAAATAGCGACCTTGGCGCCTTCGCGGGCCATATGAAACGCGACTGCACGACCGATGCCGCTATCGCCACCGGTTATCAGGGCGCGCTTGCCCCTGAGCTTCTCCGCGCCCTTGTAGGCATCCGTAATGTACTCCGCGGGCGGCATCAGGTCGTCGATATGGTCTGTCATCTGAGGGCTCCTTACAGGCTCGCGGCCGCTTGGCAGCTGGCGTGAGTGATTGGGTTTTGCCGAGCGCTTCGTGAGAGGCTCGACCGGCTCTGCCGTTCGTTTACCAAACGCGACGTGCGAGCCGTGAGTTCCTAGGAATGCCCGAAGCGGTCCGTGATAGGTTGGCGCGCACGTACCGCAGTGGAGTGAAAGGTCCTCTGCCGAAGTTCGCAAATTTCCGCTCCGTCCGACTTTTACGCGGCCTAAAGCTGTGCCTTCGCGCGAAAAGATGGGAGTTCCTGAGCAGGGCGGGAAGCCTCGGAAACCAATTCCGAGGCCGCCTTGACCTTACGATCTGTTTCGCCGTTACTCAGCTACACAATCTGCGAAGTATCTGACTTCGCCATTTTCCGCGGTTTCCTGAACAAGCCCGTGGATGTCGGTTTCAAAGCCGGGGCATTCCCTGGCGAATTCGCGGTTGAAGCGAAGGTAGTTGACGATTTCCTTGCTGAAGATCTCGCCCGGGACAAGTAGAGGAATGCCGGGCGGGTAGGGGGTAATCAGGCTTGTCGTTACACGGCCTTCCAGATCGTCGATTGCGACCCTTTCGGTCTTTCTGCGGGCGATCTGGGAAAACGCATCCAGTGGCGACATCGCCGGCTGGTGGTCGCCGACGTAGATCTCGGTCGACAGCCGTGCCACGTCGTATTTCGTGTAGAGGCGATGGACGTGCTGGGAAAGGTCGTTGAGGCCCATGTGTTCGTACCGGGGCTGCTTGGCGCAGAATTCCGGCATGACGCGCCAGAGCGGCTGGTTCCGGTCGTAATCGTCCTTGCACTGCTGAAGCGCGGCGAGAAGAGTATTCCAGCGGCCTTTCGTTATCCCGATCGTGAACATGATGAAGAAACTGTAGAGGCCGGTCTTTTCGACGACGACGCCATGTTCGGTCAGGTACTTCGACACGATGGAGGCCGGAATACCGGTTTCCTCGAACTTGCCGTCAATGTTCAACCCAGGCGTGATGATCGTCGCCTTGATCGGGTCCAGCATGTTAAAGTTGCGGGCCATGTCGCCAAAACCGTGCCAAGCATCTTCGCCCGAGCTTTCGACGGCCTCGCTGTCGGTTTTCTTCAGCTCCCAATCCTTGGCCCGCCCGATGCCGGTTTCGGCCAGCGTGTCGGGTCCCCAGACCTGAAACCACCAGTCATTGCCATATTCCGCATCGACCTCTCGCATCGCGCGCCGGAAATCGAGCGCCTCTGCAAGGCTCTCTTCGACCAGCGCGGTGCCT
Organism: Heliomarina baculiformis; assembly: GCF_019966545.1. Lineage (GTDB taxonomy): Bacteria > Pseudomonadota > Alphaproteobacteria > Rhodobacterales > Rhodobacteraceae > Heliomarina > Heliomarina baculiformis. The sequence continues at coordinate 25,703 of NZ_JAIMIC010000002.1, forward strand.
CCCGGCGGTTCCATCATTGCCGCAGCGACATCGCAGCTTGCGATGATCGAATACTGCGGGCTCGTCGAGGTGTGCATGAGGTAGGATTCGTTGAACAGATGCCGGTCGAGCTTTGCTTCTTCCGCATCCTGCACGAGCACGTGGCTGGCCTGGCTGATCCCGGCCAGAAGCTTGTGGACCGATTGTGTGGCGTAGGTCACCGAATGTTTCGTGCGCTCCCGCTTGCGACCCATGGCGTGATAGGTGCCGTAGAACGGGTGGAAGGCCGCGTGCGGCAGCCAGGCCTCGTCGAAATGCAGCGTGTCGACGTAGCCGTCGAGCAGTTCTTTCACCACCTCGGTGTTGTAAAGCACGCCGTCATAGGTCGATTGCGTCAGGGTCAGGATGCGCGGCTTTACCGTGTCGGGGTCGATGCCGTCCAGCAGCGGGTTGGCCCGGATTTTGGCCTTGATCGCCTCGGGCTCGAATTCGGACTTCTGGATCGGCCCGATGATGCCCCAATGGTTGCGTGTGGGCTTGAGGAAAATCGGGATCGCGCCCGTCATGATGATCGAATGCAGGATCGATTTGTGACAATTGCGGTCCACGAGCACCACATCGCCCGGCGCGACATTGTGGTGCCAGACCATCTTGTTCGAAGTCGAGGTGCCGTTCGTTACGAAAAAGCAGTGATCGGCGTTGAAAATCCGGGCCGCATTGCGCTCCGACGCGCCGATGGCCCCGTTGTGATCCAGCAGCTGGCCCAGTTCCTCGACCGAATTGCATACATCGGCTCGGAGCATGTTTTCACCGTAGAACTGGTGATACATTTGCCCGATCGGCGATTTGAGGAAGGCCACGCCACCCGAATGCCCCGGACAGTGCCAAGAGTAGGAGCCGTCCTCGGCATAATCCAGCAGCGCCTTGAAGAACGGCGGCTGGATGTATTCAAGGTAGTTTTTCGCTTCACGGATGATATGCCGGGCGACAAACTCGGGCGTGTCCTCGAAGGCATGGATAAAGCCGTGCAGCTCTCGAAGGACATCGTTCGGCAGATGCCGCGATGTCTTGGTCTCGCCATAGATATAGATCGGGACATCTTCGTTCTTGGCGCGGACCTCCTCGATAAAATTTCGTAGGTTCAGAACGGCCGGGTCGAGATCGGGACCGGGGCTGAACTCTTCATCGTCGATGGAGAGGACAAAGGCAGATGCACGGCTCTGCTGCTGTGCAAATTGCGACAGGTCGCCGTAGCTTGTTGCGCCGAGCACCTCGAAGCCTTCCTTTTCAATGGCCTGTGCGAGCGCTCGAATTCCGAAGCCCGATGTATTCTCGGAGCGGAAATCTTCGTCGATGATAACTATGGGAAAGCAAAACTTCATCGGTCTGTCCTTAAGGCGGCCTTTGATCCTTACATGTTCTCAACGCCGGGAAAGACAACGTCAAGACTGCGAAAGGTTATAGGGAAATTACACCGTCCTTGGCAGGTTCGTCTTGCCTGCTGGAATGCAGCCACTTGCACTTGTACGTGCTGCAAAGGGGGCTGTAATGCGGCCAAAAGGACGGTGTTGGGACGCTATCCGCTACGCTTGTGCGAGGGATAATTTCTGCCGACATCTTCGACCGTGGGGCTTTTGGCGTGACCGCGCAGCAATCGCGCGCTCACGCAGTAAACCAAAAGCTTCGACTCGCCTTGCCACATCGTTCTCCCCGAACAATCAGTAAATTCTCGAGCAAATTGAGATTGTGCACGGGGCGGAATGACTTGTTGTTGGATTGATCCTTTGAGGTTCTCTAAGAATTGCCGCTACTGTTTTTCAGGGCGGATAAAGCCTGAACTCTTCGGGCTGATCTGGCGTAAGTGCCAGATGTTAAGCCGTATTTATCTTTATGCATCGAAAAGCGCGGCCTTTTGGCTTCTGTGCCTTGCCGGCTGTCAGACCTTGCGTTTGTCTTGCCGGTATCAATTGCGCGGTTTACCAATATTTGAAACGAACAGGGGCGGACCGGGATGTCGTTTACACTCAAGCAGTTGCGGTATTTTGTAGCGGTTGCCGAGAGTGGATCGGTCATCGGTGCCGCGCAGACGCTTTCCATATCGCAGTCCTCTGTTACCGAGGCTTTGAAAAACCTCGAGGCCGATCTTGGCGTGAACCTCTTCGAGCGTCACGCGCGCGGGCTCAATATTACCCACAGCGGTCACCAGTTTCTGCGCCATGCGACCAAGATCCTGTCGGATGTTTCGCGCGCGCAGGGTGCGTTTCGAAGGCCACCCGGGACGACCTCCGGACGGCTCAACATCGGCGTGACTTCCCTGATGGCGGGCTATGTCATGTCCGATCTCCTTGCGCGTTACCGGCGCATGAATCCCGTGGTTAATGTCTCGGCGCTTGAGGATTCCGGTGAGTATCTTGAGCATCTGCTCATCGGGGGTGAGCTGGACGTGGCGGTCATGGTGATCTCGAACCTGCGTGACCGGATGGCGCTGCAATCCGAAATTCTTGATGTATCGTCTTTCCGGCTCTGGCTGCCGCTTGGCCATCGTCTTGCCGGGCGCGAGAGCATCGGGCTGGACGACGTCGCGCGCGAGCCGCTGATCATGCTGAATGTCGATGAAATGGAAGAAGAAGCGGTAAAGCTTTTGTCGGCATTCGGGCGGCGTCCGCAGATCGCATTTCGCACGCGTAGCGTCGAGGCGGTGCGGAGCCTTGTCGCCACGGGGGCGGGTGTCGCGCTTTTGCCTGATCTGGTTTACAGGCCGTGGTCGCTCGATGGTGACCGGATTGAAAGCCGCGATGTGTCGGGCGCCCTGCCGATCGTTCAGGTCGGTGTTGTTTGGCGCCGGGGCCTGCCCTTGTCGCAGGCCGTGCGCGATTTCATCTCTCTTGCGCGGATGGGGCAATCTGGCCGACACCTGCGACTATGACGTGGGCGAGCTATCGGATTTTCCGAATGCTATTATCTGATTTATGAATTTGCGAACGCAGCAACCGCTTCATATGGTCGAGATGCGGCTGATCTTCCCGGGTGGGATTTCGGACTGCGAGCCGGTGAACGGACCGGACTTTACTAATCAAAATCTTGGGTATCCGGCGGCGCCGGACCGGTTCTCGATGAGCGGTCCATGAGGTCGCGCGGCCTGCCCGCAGGGAGATCGCAATGAAGCAGACATTCATCACCGCCGTGGTGAGTTCCATTACCGCCGCCTCGGTTGCCACCGGTTCGCTGGCGCAGATGACGGAAATCGGAGAAGGCGAGGGAGAGCTCTCTATCGTCGCATGGGCCGGTTACATCGAGCGGGGCGAAACCGACCCCGCTTTTGACTGGGTCACCAAGTTCGAGGAAGAAACGGGTTGTATGGTCTCGGTCAAGACGGCCAATACCTCGGACGAAATGGTCGCCCTGATGAACGAAGGCGGCTTCGACCTCGTGACCGCGTCCGGCGACGCGTCGCTTCGGATGATTGCGGGCAAGCGGGTTCAGCCGATCAACATCGACCTGATCCCGTCATGGGACGCGGTGGATGATCGCCTGAAAGACGCGCCTTGGCACACGGTCGATGGAGTGCATTACGGCACGCCCTACATGTGGGGGCCCAATGTGCTGATGTACAACACCGAAGCCTTCGCCGAGGCGCCGACGTCGTGGAGCGTGGTATTTGAGGAAACCACCCTTTCGGACGGTCAATCCAACGCGGGGCGCGTTCAGGCTTACGATGGACCGATCCATATTGCCGATGCGGCCAACTACCTGATGCACCATCAGCCTGATCTGGGCATCAAAGACCCCTACGAGTTGACGCAGGACCAGTACAATGCCGCGCTTGACCTGCTGCGCCAGCAACGCGAACTGGTCAGCCGCTACTGGCATGACGCCTTCATCCAGATCGACGACTTCAAGAACGAAGGCATGGTCGCTTCGGGCTCTTGGCCGTTCCAGGTGAACCTGCTTCAGGCCGATGACGTGAAAGTCGCCTCGGTTATCCCGGAAGAAGGCGCAACCGGCTGGGCCGACACCACCATGCTGCATGCGGATGCCGAGCATCCCAACTGTGCCTACAAGTGGATGGAACATCAGCTCAGCTCGAACCTTCAATCCGACCTTTCTGTCTGGTTCGGCGCTGTTCCGTCGGTGCCGTCCGCCTGTACGGACGGCCGCGGCATGCAGACGCAAGAGGGCTGCGATGCCAACGGTCTTGCCCAGTTCGACCAGATCAAGTTTTGGAAAACGCCTGTTGCGCAATGCGAAAGCCAAGACGAATGCGTGCCCTATTATCGTTGGGTATCGGATTACATCGGCGTGATCGGCGGCCGTTGATCCCCTGAAACCCAGTCCGTGTCGCCAATTTACTGGCGGCACGGGCTAAGACCGGAAGTTCCCCCATGTCAGCCGTAGTTTTCGACCACGTGTCGCGCCATTTCGGCGCGGTTCGGGCAGTGGATGGCGTCAGCCTTGCCATCGAAGAAGGTGAGTTTTTTGCGATGCTGGGCCCCTCGGGGTCAGGCAAGACCACCTGCCTGCGCCTGATAGCAGGGTTTGAACGGCCGACCGGCGGCGACATCCGCATTTTTGGCGAACAGGTCGCCGATCTGCCGCCCTACAAGCGGCACGTGAATACGGTTTTCCAAGACTACGCCCTTTTCCCGCATCTGAATGTGCGCGACAACGTGGCCTACGGGCTGATGATCGCGGGGCAGGGCAAGAAGCAACGCCACAAGGCCGCCGATGAAGCGCTGGAGATGGTGCGGCTTGGCGGATACGGCGCGCGCAAACCGTCAGAGCTTTCCGGCGGTCAGCGTCAGCGCGTCGCGCTGGCCCGGGCCTTGGTGAACAAGCCGCGCGTCCTGTTGCTGGATGAACCGCTCGGTGCGCTTGATCTTAAGCTGCGCGAGCAGATGCAGGAAGAACTTAAAGGTCTCCAACGCCAGCTTGGCATCACATTCGTTTTCGTCACCCACGATCAGGGCGAGGCCCTGTCGATGGCGGACCGGGTGGCAGTCTTCAATGATGGCAAGATCATTCAGGTCGGCGCGCCGGAAGACATCTATTTCCGTCCCGACGTGCCTTTCGTCGCGGATTTCGTCGGTTCTTCCAACGTGTTGCCCGCAGATCTGGTGGCGCGCCTGACGGGCCAGTCGCGACCGGCCGCAATCCGTCCTGAACGTCTGAAACTGGCAGAGACCGGGCCGTTGAGCGCGCAGGTCATCGGGCTCAGCTTTCTGGGGCTGACCACGCGTGTCAGTTTTCAGGCCGAAGGGACGCGGCTGACAGCATTGCTACCACAGGATGCGCCGCGACCCGCCAAGGGCGATACAGTTGCGCTGACATGGGCCGAAGACGACCTGCACCTGATGCGGGCCGGAGCGTGAGCATGGCGCAGACCGACGCCAGCTTGGTGCAGTCCCGAAACGAAGGGCTGGGGGCGCGGCTTTCCGACACGCTCTGGCGGCGCCCATCCCTGCTGCTGTTCCTGCTGCTTTTGCCCCCGGTCCTGTGGCTCGGCATCATTTACCTCGGCTCGCTATTTGCCCTTCTCTTGCAGAGCTTTTTTTCGATTGATCACTTCACCGGGATGATCAATTACGAATTCACGCTTCGCACCTATGCAGAACTTTTTACCCCGGCGAACTTCGACATCATCTTGCGGACTGTCCTGATGGCGGCCTGCACCACGGTCGCCTCGGCGATCATAGCCTTTCCAATTGCGTTCTACGCCGCGCGCTACGCTAAGGGACGCTGGAGGGCGGTTTTCTACCTCGGGATCATGATGCCGCTTTGGTCCAGCTATCTCGTGAAAATCTACGCGTGGAAGCTGATCCTTGCCAAGGAAGGCATCCTGACTTGGGCGCTGGAAGGCCTGCACCTTAACTGGCTATTGGATGCTTACCTGTCGCTCCCCGTCGTCGGTGGAAATTCTTTGTCGGTCAGCGTGACGGGCACCTTTATCGTCTTCGTCTATGTCTGGATGCCCTTCATGATCCTGCCGATTCAGGCGGCGCTTGAACGCGTGCCGACGTCGATGCTCGAGGCGTCTGGCGATCTTGGCGCGCGTCCCGGTCAGACCTTTCGCCATGTCCTTTTCCCGCTGGCGTTGCCGGGTGTTGTCGCCGGATCGATTTTCACCTTTTCGCTCACGCTTGGCGATTACATCATCCCGCAAATCATTGGCACATCGCGTCTTTTCATCGGGCAGGCTGTTTACCAGCATCAGGGGATTGCCGGTAACATACCTCTCGCCGCTGCTTTCGCTGTGGTGCCCATCGTGATCATGGGCTTCTATCTCTGGGGCGCGAAACGCATGGGGGCTTTCGATGCTCTCTGACCGCGCGCCCCTGTCCCTCAAGATCGCAGCGGCCGCCGGATTGCTGTTCCTGCACCTGCCGATCCTGCTGATCTTTGCCTATGCGTTCACGACCGAGGAAAAGAGCTTTGCATGGCCGCCGCCGGGGCTGACGCTGAAGTGGTTCGCGGTCACGTGGAACCGGCCCGATGTGTGGGAAGCGCTAAGCCTTTCGGTAAAGGTCGCGTCGATCTCGACCGTTATTGCGATGTTCCTTGGCACGCTTTGCGCCGCTGCTGTCAGCCGGACCCGGTTCTTCGGGCGGGAAACCGTATCCTTGTTGGTGATCCTGCCGATTGCCCTGCCGGGTGTCGTCACCGGTATCGCGCTGCGCTCGGCATTCTCTATCGCGGATATCCCCTTCAGCACCTGGACCATCATTCTCGGGCACGCGACCTTCTGCGTCGTCATCGTCTATAACAATGCCGTGGCGCGGTTCCGTCGGACGAGCGGCAGCCTTATCGAGGCATCGATGGATCTTGGCGCGAACATGTTCCAGACGCTACGTCATGTGATCCTGCCCAATATCGCGACGGCGCTTGTGGTGGGTGGCATGCTCGCCTTTGCGCTGAGCTTTGACGAAGTCATCGTCACCACCTTTACCGCCGGACAGCAGCAAACTCTGCCGATCTGGATGCTTGAAGAACTGGTGCGTCCGCGCGAACGGCCCGTGACCAACGTGGTGGCCATGGTTGTCGTGCTTGTCACCATGCTGCCCATTCTGGGCGCCTATTATCTGACCCGTGGGACCGATCAGGTCGCGGGACAAGGAAAGTAACGGAGGAAACCCATGCAGACCAAGATGCTGATTGGCGGTGCTCAGGAAGCGGGCACAGAAACCGAGGAACAAGTCCTGAACCCCCGGACCGGTGAAGTCATCGTGAAGATGGCAGAGGCGGATATGGATCAGGTCAACCGGGCCGTCGCTGCCGCCCGTGCGGCCTTTCCCAGTTGGGCGCGCACGACGCCGGGCCACCGCTCGGGCCTGCTGCTTGCCCTTGCCGATGCCGTCGAAGCCCGGATCGAGGAGTTTGCTCAACTCGAGGCGTTGAACTGCGGCAAGCCGATCAACGAGGTTCGTAACGAGGAAGTCCCCGCCGTGGCTGACTGCTTCCGATTCTTCGCGGGGGCCGTGCGCAACATGCACGGGCCTCTCGCCGGCGAATATATGGAAGGCCATACCTCGATGATCCGCCGTGATCCGATTGGTGTCGTCGCTTCCATCGCGCCGTGGAACTATCCGATGATGATGATGGCGTGGAAGCTTGCTCCGGCACTGGCGGGCGGAAACACGGTGGTCATGAAACCCTCTGAACAGACACCTCTGACGGCGCTGCTGATGGCCGAGATCATCGCCGGCATTTTCCCGCAGGGCGTCGTGAACGTGATCGTGGGGCAGGGCGGCAGTGTTGGCAACGCGCTGATCAATCACCCCGAAGTGGACATGGTTTCCATTACCGGCGACGTCGCGACAGGCAAGAAAGTGCTTCAGGCCGCATCGAAATCGGTCAAACGCACGCATCTCGAACTGGGCGGCAAAGCCCCGGTTCTGGTGATGGACGATGCCGATCTGAGCCGCACGGTCGAAGGGCTGCGGGCGTTTGGCTATTACAACGCGGGGCAGGATTGTACGGCCGCTTGCCGGATCTACGCCGGACCCAAGATCTACGACAATCTCGTCGCCGATCTGACAAGCGCGGCGTCGTCTATCGTTTTCGACAATGCCGACGACACCCAGAATGAAATTCCGCCGCTGATCTCGCAGCGCCAGCGAGACCGGGTCGCCAGTTTCGTGCAGCGTGCATCGGAACTGAAGCATATCGAGATCACCACGGGCGGAGACGTCGCCGAGGGTTCGGGATTCTATTACCGCCCCACGGTGGTCGCAGGAGCTTTGCAGGAAGACGAAATCGTCCAGCGCGAGGTCTTCGGGCCGGTGGTGTCAGTCACGCGTTTCGATGACGCCGACAAGGCCGTCGCATGGGCGAATGAAAGCCAGTACGGTCTCGCCTCCTCCGTCTGGACCAGCGACATCGGTCGCGCGCTCGATATCTCTGCGCGTCTTCAATACGGCTGCACCTGGGTGAACACGCATTTCATGCTGGTCAATGAAATGCCGCACGGCGGTCTCAAGCAGTCGGGATATGGCAAGGACATGTCAATGTATGCGCTTGAGGACTATACGGTCGCGCGGCATGTCATGATTGCGCACTGAGGATTATTCGACGCGGTGCTTGCATCGCTGTTAAATGGTTGATCTGCCTGAAAAGGTTTAGATGCACGGCTGTAATCAACAGCCGTGCATAGTTGTCTTCGCCTGCGGTGATAGGGTCCCGGTTCGGCCCGTTTCCCGTGCAGGGAGAATTGTCGCGAAGGCTGGCAAATTTTGCGCGTGTAAACTACCCTTGGAAAAATTTGTAAGGTTTTGCCATTATCGGCAGATACCGGTTTCGCGACCGGGCCGGACTTCTCAAGCGGACAGATCGATGAGCCAACCGAAGATCAGGAATATGGAAGATTTTGCGTCGGTCAGCGGCATCTCGCGGCCTACATTGTCCAAGTATTTCAACGATCCAGCCAGCGTACGCAGTTCAACCCGTGCGCGTATCGAAACGGCGCTGGAACAGTTCGATTTTCATCCCAACATCTATGCGATGAATCAGAACCGGCGGCTGACCAAGAACATCGGGATCGTGGTACCCAACCTGTCTGACCCGTTTTTCGCGGAAATGGCCCGAAATATCGAGAACTGGGTCATCAAAGCCGGTTTCCGTCCGGTCCTGCTTGGCTCGCATGGCGATCCGGAACAGGAGATCGAAAATCTCGACAACCTGCGCCTTATCAAGCCAGCCGGTGTCTTGATGGCCCCGCTTGGACGGATGTCTTTGGCATCGCGGATTGCCAGTTTCTGCGAGGACGTGCCGACTGTTCTCTTCGACTCCAACATCGACGATATCGGCGAAGCCTTTGTCGGATCGAACAACGTGCAGAGCGTCTGCCTGATTGTCGACTACCTGTGCAGGACGGGCCAGCCCCCGGCATTCTTTGAAATGAAGACGCCTGCCAACCCGAATGCCTTCAAGCGGCGCAATACTTATGTCCAGGCAATGGAGGAACTGGGCCACGAACCTCGGCTGATCCAGGTAGATGGAGAAGGTTGGAATCTCGAGGAAATCGGGTTTCGCGAAGGCACCAAAGTGCTGTCCGAGGGAAAGTTGCCTACCGATACCATTCTCTGCAGCAACGATCGCCTCGCGATCGGTGTTCTTTCGGCCGCCTATCAGCTGGGCTTCAAGGTCGGGATAGAGGGGGATTGCGATCTAAGGGTGGCCGGGCACGATGACCATCCTTTCTCCCGCTACACCTGTCCAACGCTGACGACCGTGTCGCAGGATTACGAGGTCATTGCCGAAAAAAGCGCAAAAACCCTGTTCGAACTCATCGAATCGGAAAAGCGGGCAGAGCGGCGGACCGTAACGATGCTTGATGGAAAACTCGTCATGCGAGGGTCTGCCTAAGCATATGTAATCGCAGGTTTCTGCAAATAAATTTACGCGCGTAAATTTAAAATTGACGCGGCGATATGTTTTCCATTAGCGTATCCGGACAACATCCAAACCATAGGGAGGAGCCGGATGTCCTTGAGAAACGCATTTCGTGCGGCAACGGCGCTGTCGGTCCTGGCCACCAGCGCGGCATATGCCGAGACCATCACCATCGCGACAGTCAACAACGGTGACATGATCCGCATGCAGGGTCTGACCGATGACTTCACCGAAAAGACGGGTCACGAGGTCGAGTGGGTTACACTGGAAGAAAACGTGCTGAGACAGCGCGTCACGACGGATATTTCCGCCAAGGGCGGTCAGTTCGACATCATGACCATCGGCATGTACGAAACGCCGATCTGGGCAAAGAACAACTGGCTCGTGCCGCTCGATGATCTTCCCGCTGAATACGACGTGGACGATCTTTTGCCGGCGATGCGCGGCGGCCTGTCGCTGGACGGCACACTATATGCCGCTCCATTCTACGGCGAAAGCTCGATGATCATGTACCGCACGGACCTGATGGAAGAGGCGGGGCTGGAAATGCCTGACGCTCCGACTTGGGAATTCGTGGCCGATGCGGCGCGCAAGATGACCGACAAGGACAACGAGATCTACGGCATCTGTCTGCGCGGCAAGGCGGGCTGGGGCGAGAACATGGCCTTCCTGACCGCGACCGCAAACTCCTTTGGGGCACGTTGGTTCGATGAGGACTGGACGCCTCAGTTCGACAGCGAAGCATGGTCGAACACGCTGAACTTCTACATCGACCTGATGAACGATGCCGGACCTCCGGGCGCATCCAACAACGGTTTCAACGAAAACCTGTCGCTGTTCCAGCAAGGCAAATGCGGCATGTGGATTGACGCCACCGTGGCTGCTTCCTTTGTGACGAACCCTGACGATTCCACCGTGGCCGACAAGGTTGGCTTTGCGCTGGCTCCGGATGCGGGTCTTGGCAAGCGCAGCAACTGGCTCTGGGCATGGGCGCTGGCAATCCCGGCTGGCACCCAGAAGGAAGACGCTGCCAAGGAGTTCATCAACTGGGCGACCTCCAAGGAATACATCGAGCTCGTGGCTTCGAAAGAAGGCTGGGCCAACGTCCCTCCGGGAGCGCGGACCTCGCTTTATGAAAACGCGAATTACAAGGACGTCCCTTTCGCCAAGATGACGCTCGACAGCATCCTCTCGGCGGATCCGAACAACCCCGCGGTTGATCCGGTGCCCTACGTAGGTGTCCAGTTTGCGGCCATTCCCGAATTTGCGGGGATCGCCACTCAGGTAGGACAGGAATTCTCGGCTGCATTGGCCGGTCAGCAAAGCGCAGAAGAAGCTCTCGAAAAAGCTCAGGCGCTGACCGTCGATGAGATGGAAGCCGCAGGATACTAGTCCTCCTCCCTGGCCAGAGGGTATCGAAGTCTACCCTCTGGCCCTTTTACCTACGCTGCCAAACGCAAAGGTGACGGCATAGTGCCGTTCAGCGATGGAGGTATGATATGGCCACCCAGCATTCGCGGTCCGCTGCGCGTATCATGATGGCTCCGGCGGTAATCCTGCTCTTGGGCTGGATGCTTGTGCCGCTCCTCATGACACTGTGGTTCTCTTTCAAGAAGTATCTGCCGCTACGTGGTGGCGATCTTGGATGGGTCGGGTTCGACAACTACGTCCGCTTCATCTCCTCAAGCTCTTTCTGGCCCAGCATTCAGGCGACCCTGATCATCGTTGGCGGCGTTCTGGCGATCACCATCATCTTTGGTGTGCTGCTGGCCATTCTTCTGAACCAGCCGATGTGGGGGCAGGGGATCGTTCGCATTCTGGTCATTGCCCCGTTTTTCGTGATGCCGACCGTGTCGGCGCTCGTCTGGAAGAACATGTTCATGGATCCCGTGAACGGACTTTTCGCACATCTTTGGAAGTTCTTTGGCGCCGAGCCGATTTCGTGGCTGTCCGAAGCCTCGCTGCAATCCATCATCCTGATCGTAAGCTGGCAGTGGCTGCCTTTCGCGACGCTCATCCTGCTGACCGCGATACAGTCGCTTGACAGCGAACAGCTTGAAGCCGCCGAAATGGACGGGGCCTCGCCGCTCTCGCGCTTTGGCTATATCACCCTGCCACACCTGTCGCGGGCGATCACTGTTGTCCTGCTGATCCAGACGATCTTCCTGCTGTCTATCTTTGCCGAGATATTCGTCACCACCCAGGGCGCATTTGGCACCAAGACCCTGACGTACCTGATCTATCAGCGGGTACTCGAAAGCCAGAACGTCGGGCTCGGCTCCGCCGGTGGCGTCTATGCCATCATCCTCGCAAATATCGTTGCGATCTTCCTGATGCGCATCGTCGGCAAGAACCTGGACGCATGAGGAGGCTGGAATGGCACGCGCAGTAACACCGCAACGCAAGGCCCTGAACACCGCCATCGCATGGGGGATCGGCCTGCTGATATTCTTTCCAATCCTCTGGACGATCCTGACCAGCTTCAAGACCGAGGCGCAGGCAATCAGCGACCCGCCGGTTTTCCTGTTCTTCGACTGGACGCTGGAAAACTACTCGGTCGTGCAGGAACGCTCGGACTACATGCGCTTCCTCTGGAATTCCGTGATCATCGCGGGCGGCTCGACGATCCTTGGCATCATCATCGCGATCCCTGCCGCATGGTCGATGGCCTTTGTGCCCTCCAAGCGGACCAAGGACATCCTTCTCTGGATGCTGTCGACCAAGATGCTGCCCGCCGTTGGCGTGCTTTACCCGATCTACCTAATCTTCATCCGGATGGGCATTCTGGATACGCGGATGGGTCTCGTCGTGGTGCTGATGCTCATCAACCTGCCGATCATCGTCTGGATGCTGTACACATATTTCCGGGAAATCCCCGGCGAGATACTTGAAGCCGCACGGATGGACGGCGCTTCGCTCAAGGAAGAAATTCTTTACGTGCTGACGCCGATGGCGATGCCGGGCATTGCTTCGACCCTGCTGCTGAACATCATCCTCGCCTGGAACGAAGCCTTCTGGACGCTGAATCTGACGGCGGCCAAGGCGGCTCCGCTAACGGCCTTTATCGCCAGCTATTCCAGCCCCGAAGGGCTGTTCTATGCGAAACTTTCGGCGGCTTCCACGATGGCAATCGCACCTATTCTTATCCTCGGATGGTTCAGCCAGAAGCAACTTGTAAGCGGCCTGACGTTTGGCGCTGTGAAATAAGGAACGGGACTGTGGGACAAATAAAGCTTGAATCCGTCACCAAGAGTTTTGGTCCGGTCGAAGTCATTCCTCCACTGGATCTGACCATTGAAGACGGCGAATTCACCGTTTTCGTAGGCCCCTCGGGGTGCGGTAAATCCACGCTCCTGCGCCTGATCGCCGGACTTGAGGATATCACCTCGGGCAAGATCAGCATCGACGGACAGGATGCGACCCATGTGCCCCCCGCGAAACGCGGTCTCGCCATGGTTTTCCAGTCCTACGCGCTTTACCCGCATATGTCGGTGCGCAAGAACATCGCCTTTCCGATGAAGATGGCAGGCGTACCGGTCGAGGAACAGAACCGGCGCATCGAAGCTGCTGCCGCCGCGCTGAACCTGACGGATTACCTTGATCGTCGCCCCGGCCAGCTTTCCGGCGGGCAGCGCCAGCGTGTGGCCATCGGTCGTGCCATCGTCCGTGAACCCGGGGCTTTCCTTTTCGACGAACCGCTGTCGAACCTCGACGCCGCGCTTCGCGTGGGTATGCGACTTGAGATTTCCGAACTGCATAAACGTCTCAAGACGACCATGATCTACGTCACCCACGATCAGGTCGAAGCGATGACGATGGCCGATAAGATCGTTGTGCTGCAGGCTGGCGTGATCGAACAGGTGGGCAGCCCGCTCGAACTCTACCGCGCGCCCAGGAATGTGTTCGTCGCCGGTTTCATCGGCTCACCAAAGATGAACCTGCTGACCGGACCCGAGGCTGCGAAACACAATGCTCACACCATCGGCACCCGGCCCGAACACATCGCGATTTCGCAGACCGAGGGAACGTGGTCCGGTACGATCGGCGTGTCCGAGCATCTTGGATCCGACACATTCTTTCACGTCAAATGCGACGGCTTCGACGACCCGCTGACCGTGCGGGCTGGTGGTGAGGTTGCACTCAAATACGGCGACAAGGTTTTCCTGACACCGGATCTGACGCAGCTTCACCGCTTCGATGCCCAAGGCCTGAGGATCGCGTGAAGCGGCTTGCGGGAAAGACGGCCCTGATCACGGGCGCCGCGCGCGGCATCGGGCGCGCTTTCGCACAGGCTTATGTCGACGAAGGCGCGAAGGTCGCGATTGCCGATATCGATATCGACCGTGCGAGAGAAGTTGCCTCCGCGCTGGGCAAAGCGGCGATGGCGGTCGAACTGGACATCAGCAACCAGTCCAGCATCGAAGAGGCCGTGGACGCCACGATTGCCGGTTTCAGTCATATCGACATCCTGATCAACAATGCGGCGATCTTTTCCGCCGCACCGACTGTTGAAATCACGCGCACCGATTTCGACCGCGTGTTTCAGATCAACGTGGCCGGAACGCTCTTCATGTTGCAGGCGGTCGCGCGGCACATGATCGAGCGCGGGCAGGGCGGAAAGATCATCAATATGGCCAGCCAGGCGGGACGCCGTGGTGAACCCTTGGTCGCGGTTTATTGCGCCAGCAAGGCTGCCGTCATCAGCCTGACGCAATCCGCAGGGCTGGACCTGATCCGCCACGGTATCAACGTCAACGCGATCTCGCCCGGTGTCGTCGACGGGGAACATTGGGACGGCGTGGATGCCTTCTTCGCAAAATGCGAAGGCAAGGCACCGGGACAGAAAAAGAAGGAAGTCGGCGAGGCGGTTCCCTTCGGTCGAATCGGAACAGCCGAAGATCTAACAGGCATGGCGGTTTTCCTTGCCAGCGAGGAAGCCCGATATGTCGTCGCTCAAACCTACAATGTGGACGGCGGTCAGTGGATGAGCTGACAGGCCAGTTGCAGGAAACAGGAATATGAAACTCTCAGATGCAACGCTCGGGGAACTGCCGGACGACGTTCTGCGCCCGACGTATGACCGCAACGCGCTGAAACCCGGTATCGTGCACATCGGGCTGGGCAATTTCCACCGCGCGCATCAGGCGTGGTACCTGCACCGGCTGATGCAGCAGGGGCTGGCTCTGGACTGGGCGATCATTGGTGCCGGGGTGCGGTCTTATGATATCAACATGCGTGAAAAGCTGCTTACGCAGGATTGCCTGACCACGCTGATCGAACTCGACCCGTCGGGTACATCGGCAGAAGTGACGGGATCGATGATCGACTACCTGCCCATCGAAGAAGGCAACGGTCCGCTGGTCAAGACGATGGCTGACCCTTCGATCCGCATCGTCGCGCTGACGGTGACAGAGGGGGGGTATTACACCGACTCGGCGACGGGAAAACTGGATGTGAACCATCCGGATATCCAGCATGACATTTCCCGACCCGAGGCGCCGAGCTCGGTCTTTGGTGCGATTGTCGCCGCGTTGGGACGTCGCCGTGACGCGGGGCTTTCGCCCTTCACGGTGCAAAGCTGCGACAACCTGCAAGGCAACGGGGCGATCACCAGAAACGCGGTGGTAACGCTTGCCCGGGAAATCGACGCCGGACTTGCGGACTGGATCGACGGACAAGGGGCATTCCCCAATTCCATGGTCGATTGCATCGTGCCGGCGACCGGCCCTGATGAGATCGCGCTGGCGAGCAAGATGGGGATCGAAGACGCCGTGCCTGTCACCCATGAGAATTTCCGCCAATGGGTGATCGAAGATGACTTTTGCGCGGGGCGTCCTGACTGGGACAAGGTCGGCGCGACCTTTACGGATGCGGTGCACGATTACGAGACGATGAAGATCCGCATCCTGAACGCTGGTCATCAGGTTATCGCGAACGCGGGCGAATTGCTTTCTGTTGCGACCATTGCAGAGTGCATGACGCATCCGGCCATCAGGTCACTTTTTGCAAAGGTCGAAAGTGAAGAGATCGCCCCTTACGTTAAACCGGTTCCGGGTATGACACCTTCCGCTTATGTCGAGCTGATTGAGACCCGGTTTGCCAACCCGGCCATCCATGACACCACAAGGCGCGTCGCTTTCGACGGGTCTTCCCGGCACATGGGGTTTGTCCTCCCGATCCTGCGTGATGCGCTTGCTGCAGGTGGTCCGATCAGCGGACTCAGCCTTGTCGAGGCGCTCTGGGCAAGGATGTGTGCCGGCGCGCGAGAAGACGGAACGTCGATTGCACCGAACGATCCGCAGTGGGAGGTACTTTCGGCGATGGCGTTGGAGGCTCGGGAAAACCCGGAACGCTGGGTCGGTCAGGCAAAGATCTATGGTGATCTGGCTGACGATCCGCAGTTCTCGGCGGAATTCACCAAATGGCTCAATCTGATATGGTCGAAAGGCACTATTGCCGCAATCGACGCATATGTGGGTGGCTCCTGAATCGGGTTATGGTGCAAGACACCTGACGTCATTAAGTCTTTGCCCTTTAAAAGGGTATTTTCTGCCAAGGAAGCAAGATGATCCTGTGTTGCGGTGAAGCACTAATCGACATGATCCCAGAACGACTGGCGGACGGCCGCACCGGCTTTGTACCGCATGCTGGCGGCGCGATTTTCAACACCACCATTGCGCTTGGACGACTGGGGGTCAACGCCGGGATGCTCACGGGGCTCTCGACGGATCTGTTCGGTCAGCAACTATTGACTGAACTGCAGGCAAGCAACGTGGATACGTCAACGATTGTAAGGTCAGAGCGGAACACGACTCTGGCCTTCGTTCATCTTTCCGATGGGCAGGCAACCTACGATTTCTTGGACGAAAACTCTGCCGGTCGCATGCTGCTGCCCGAAAATATTCCGGAAATCTCTGCTGACGTATCGGCCATTTATTTCGGAGGTATCAGCCTTGCCTGCGAACCCTGCGCCGACACTTATGCGGATCTCCTGCTTCGCAAGGCGCCCGATTGCGCGATCATGCTGGACCCAAACATCCGGCCCGCCTTTATTCAGGATGAAGCCCGCTATCGCGCCCGGATGGCCACGATCATTGCGGAATGTGACATCGTGAAGGTTTCGGATGATGATCTTGGATGGATGACGGGAGACACGGGGGGCGGACTTCGTGATCAGGCGGATCAGATGCTTGCGCAGGGCGTTTCTCTAGTCATCGTGACACAGGGTGCCAAAGGGGCGACCGCTTTTCATGTCGAGGGTTTCGAGGTTTCGGTGCCTGCGGCACCGGTGCGCGCTGTCGATACCGTTGGAGCAGGCGATACATTCAATGCCGGGCTGATGGCGCAGCTAACCAATGGCGGTGATCTGACCAAAGCGGGCATTCGGGACTTGACGCCGGACAAGGTGCGGGCGGCGTTGGAATTCGGCGCAAAGGTGGCTGCGGTTACCGTTTCAAGGGCCGGCGCTAATCCGCCATGGGCAGCGGAACTTTCTGACACCTGATCTCGGACTTCATGCGGGCGGTTCTGTTTGCCGCATGGGGCCAACCAGCTTACGGTACTGGTTTCTGGCGCGACAGAAAATCTGTCGAAAAACTGCGCAACTCCTAAGCCTTGCGTCGTTTTATTATTCTTCTGCCTATTCCCGGTCACTCACGTCGATGCAAGCAACTTCCCGAACGCTCAGCAGGGGAAAAACAACCGCGATGGTTATGAACAGCTCTGTACCGCAACGGCGAATGGGTTGGGTTGCGCATGAACTCTGCTCTCTAAACTGGGCCGGTTTTTCGAGCCGGACGCCGTTGCTCATGTGCGGTTACGACCCGCTGTCGAACCTTACCTTCAGTTTGACGGAGCGGTCACGCCGCATCGCGATAACTACTGCTTCCTGAGCCAGAAACCGGGCATGACCATGTACTCGACCCTTAAGCATCCGAAAAGCCGGGTTAATATCTCGTTTCGCTCGGCAGATCCGATCAAGTATCCGGATATCAATCCGAAGTAGCTCTTATTGCACCTGTCGGGCACAGAACTGGCTACGCTGATCGAAGCGATCCGCATCCAGCGTCGCGTGGCCCAGAGTGGAGCGCTCAAGGATCTTGTGGACGGAGAAATGTTCCCGCTGGCGATGCCCAGACCGGTGAAGAGTTTGAAGCCGTTATTCGGAGCCAATGCATGACAATCTATCATCAGTCGTCGACCTGTCGAGTTGGGACGGACGCAGCGGCAGTGGTCGACCGCGCGACGCTGAAGTTCCACCGTATCGAAAGGCTTTGCGTCGCCGATGCCTCGGCAATTCCCGCGATGGCGTCAGGCAATCTCAACACCTCGACGGTCTTGATCGCCGAACGTGTCGCTAGTTCGACCCGGTCTTGATCTGTTGCCCGAAAGGTCACTGCGTAATCTCAGGCGGCCCTTACTGCCGCGCTGCATTTCTGTCTCCCCGATGCGACGCGCCAAGTAAGAGTTCACGGCGCGCGTTTCGCGCCTTGATCATTTTTTCTGCTTCAGACTTTCGACCGGTGCACTCCGCACCTTTTCCGCAGCTCCCAGAAACTGGGCGATTTCCGGCACGCGGCGCCGGTCCTGCCGGATGATCACGTTTTCAACGAAACCGATCTTGCCATGTCTCATCGTGATGCGCCGGTAGGCGATCCTGTGATCCGGCGGGCATTCGGAACCGGCGCAGAATGCGATCCCCAGCCCCTTGGCAACGGCCTCGCGCACCACTTCGGCGCCTTCGATCTCGATGACACGTCGAGGCTGGATATTCTCCAGTGACAGCGCTCTTTCGATCAGCGCCCGCGTGCGCGAACTCTTTTCCCGCATGACCAGAACGCGTTGCGCCACCATCTCGATCGGAAACCTGTTCTGCTTGGACAAGGAATCCTCGCTTGGCAGCGCGACCCACAATTCCTCCCGTTTGACCGGTTGCACATGCAGGGCGGTGCCAATCATCGGATCGACAGCAATGCCCACATCAGCTCGCATGTCCTGCACGGCTTCGACCACGCCTGCCACGCTGTCCTTTCGAATCGAAATCTGCAGGTCCGGCGTTTCTTCGAGCATGAGGGAAACGATATGAACGGCGAGCGCCGGAGAGTCGCTCACAATCCTGAGGCGACCGTTGCCCGCGCTCGGCCGCCGCTGCAGTAATTCTTCAACCTCTTTGGCCGCGAACATTAATGTTTTGGTTACAGAGTACAGCTCCCTCCCCGCGTCGGTCAGCACCAGCCCCCGGCCACGTTTTTCCAGCAGCCTAAGCCCGTGACGCTGCTCAAGCGCCTTCAAATGCTGTGAAACCGTGGGCTGCGAGACCCCCAGAACTTCCGAGGCACGCCGAACGCTGCCTTCCTGAGCCACAAGGCTAAACGCCCGGATCTGCTGATAATTCATAGGTTCCCCCTAAGTTTTCGGGAGGAATAAACGATTTGATCGAAGCTTTTGTGACCGTCAAGCCAGTGACAGATCTTTCGGCCGCGCTTTGTGCCGGCCAGTCATCAGGGGCTAGACATGACCACCGAACTCACCTTCCACGCCTTGGGCACAACCAGCGAATTTGGCATCGACGCGATTGCAGGCGTAGACGCCTCGGTTCTGGCGTTTGACAAGCTGACATCCGACCAGTCCGTCCAGATCCTGCCGGACAGCGATGAACCGATCCGCGAATACGCCATGATCATGGATGTTTACCTTACGCCGCCGTCCAGCGGTTACCTCGGTCTGATCCAGACCGGGTCGGGCGATGCCGATCTTTTCCTGAAAGGCTCGGGCGCGACGGCGGGTATCGGCATCAGCGGGCAGTACAGTGGTGAAATTGCCTATAATGAGTGGGTCCGGCTGGCGTTCAGCGTGCAGATCGAAGGCGCGGATACGATCATCACTACCTTTGCGAACGGCGTGCAGATCGGTTCGCTCAACATGGGCGAAACCGATCGCTGGACGATCGACCCGCTGCTCGGGCTGCGCCTCTTCACCGATAATGACGGCGAAACGTCGTCAGGCTTTGTGTCGTCCATCTTCCTGATGCAAGGCTCGCAGCAGGCAAGCGATGTGGCCGAGGCGCTTGCTGCCATCCCGACACCTTCCGCAGACGGGTTCTTTCAGGCTGACCCGACTGGCTCGTCGGTCGAGATCAATTTTGCCAACGAGACGATCAATACGAAATACGGTAGCGCCGATGTCATCCTCGAAGGATCCGGTTATCGGACGGCCGTCGCCAATGGGGACAGCACCATCGGCAACGCAGCCGAATTGGGCGTCCCGCTGCCGGGAGGTGACGCGGTGATCCTGAACTACGCGGCCTTCGCTTCTGATGAGGGCCTCCATATCGATCTGGCCGAAAACGCGGGTGACCTGACCAGCTTTACCATGGTGTGGGACATCAATACCTCGGATACAGGTGGCTATCAGGCCCTGCTTCAGCTTGGCGCGGACAACACCTCGGACGGCGATATCTTCATCAACGGCAGCGGGGGTATCGGCATCAGCGGTAACTACACGGGCACAGTGCCCGCGAACCACTGGGCGCGGATCGCGATCTCGGTCACCGATAACGGCAATGGCACATCGACCCTGTCGAAATACATCGATGGCACGCTGGTCGGCACCCAGTCAGTCTCGACGGAGCGTTTCACGGTCGATGCGGCGACTGGCTTCAAAATCCTGACCGACAACGATGGGGAAACGGCCAAGGGTTACCTTGCCCATTTCGGACTGCTCGATCGCGCATTGGGCGACAGCGAAATCGCCGCCCTTGGCGGTGTCACGCACGAAGGACCGTTCAGCGGTGTTCCCGGGGCCGCACAATTCGGTTTCGACGATTATGTTCCGTCCATTGAAAGCGGTTTCGGCAATGTCGAGCTGATCGACACAACTCCCGTCGATCCCGGCGACATAACCGTCAACGGTATCAAGGACATGCTGGTCGCAACAAGCGACGCCGCGCAGGAATACGACCTGACCGAGGTCTTCGGCGCGGGCGCGACCGATTTCACTGTCACGAACTCCAACGGCGAGGCGGTCAATGCGACCATCCAGGACGGTATCCTGACGCTCGCCTTCACGGAACTGGGGCTGGCCGACCTCACCGTCACCGCGCTCAACGCCGCTGGTCAGGAAGTCGAAGACAACATCCGTGTCCGCGTTGCTGGTGAGGGTGCCTATACCATCGCCATCCTGCCGGATACGCAGGATTACACCTCCAACCCCGGGATCGAGCATATCTTTGGCGAGATGACGCAATGGCTGGCGGACAATGCCTCAAACAAGGGCATCAACTTTGTCGCCAACGTTGGCGACGTCAGCCAGTGGTCCTCGACCAGCCAGTTCGACATCGCCAGCGCGGCTTACGATACGCTGCGTCAGGCCGGGGTCAGCTTTTCGGTGGTGCAGGGCAACCACGATATCGTCAACAGCGCCGGTGACATCCGCAACACGTCGAACTTCAATAACGCCTTCTCAATCTCCTACATGTCCGAAGACCCCAGCTTTGGCGGCGTCTACGATCAGGAACCGGATCGCTACGACAATAACTACCATCTCTGGACTGCGGATGACGGCACCGAATGGATCGCCATCAACCTCGAATTCGGACCGCGCGACGACGTGCTGCGCTGGGCCGATGACGTGCTGACGCAATATGGTGATCGCAAGGCGATGATCATGACGCACAGCTACAACAACTTCAACGGCCGACATGATCCGCTCGGCGGACCGCTCGAAGGTGAAGGCGCCGGGTACGATTACTGGCTCAGCGATGATCCGCAGGGCACCTGGGACGGCGAGGAGATCTGGCGCGATGTGGTTTCGTCGCACGCCAATGTCGTCTTCGCCTTTGGCGGTCACATCTTTGGCGATGGCGCCGAGACGGTCGTTTCCTATAACGATTATGGCAACCCGGTGTACCAGTTCCTGCTGAACTATCAGAACGGCGTCGCGCTTGAGGCGACAAATGGCGGCAACGGCGGCAATGGCGCTGTCCGTCTGGTCACGGTCGATCCGGAAAATGACGCTTTCTATACCGAGACCTATTTCACCGAGCTGGATGAATACTTCACCGCGTCACGTGGTTCTAGCGAGCAAAGCCGCGATGGCCTGACTGGCGATTACGTCGGCCATCAGGAAGAATTCTACAATGTAGATCTGGGCGAACGCAAAGCGCAGGTCGAGGCTGAGGCAGGTGCCGACAAGGTCGTCACCGCCGACGCCGGCGACTCCACTGCCAAGGTCAGCCTTAGTGCCGACGAGACGACGAACCCGCAGGACAATGTCGTCTCCTACACTTGGACAGATGAGGACGGGAAAGTCATCGCAACCGGCGAAAAGGTCGAGGTAGACCTGCCGGGCGGGGTCAACGATCTGACGCTCACGGTCGAAACGGCAGAAGGCGTGGTTCATTCGGATGATCTCCGCGTCATCGTCGCCACGGACAAGACCTATCTCGTGGAAACCTTCAATGATGGCGATGCGGCCGGGTGGGGCCTCGTGAACGTGGCAGAACCCGTGCAAAAGGTGAATTTCGGCACCGATACCGGCTATGGTTTGCCGCAGATCGGCTCGGGGACCACACCGGTCATGAAGCTTGACGCGCTGAACCCCGACGAAGGCATCCTGATCAAGCCGGACATGACCGGCAAGATCGCCAACTATACGCTCGCCTACGACATGTACCTGCCGTCGGGGCAGGGGTCCTGGGCCGCGCTCTTGCAAACCGATGTGAACAATGGCTCGGATGGAGAGCTGTTCTTTAACCGCGTCGCCAAAGATACGGCCGGGCTCGGGATCTCGGGAAATTACCCGGACAGCATTACCTATGACAGCTGGAACCGCGTCATCGTCACGGTCGAAATCAACGGCGCCGACCAGCAGATCATGCGCAAATTCGTCAACGGCACGCTTGTCGGCGAGCAGACCCTGCAATCGGATGCCTCCGCCGGCACCCGATGGACCATCGACGCGGACACCGGGTTCCTGGTCTTCGCAGATGAGACCAACGAAACCAGCGATCTCTATGTATCCTCCTTCGGTTTCACCCCCGAAGTGCTGGACGACGCGACCATCGCCGCGCTGGGCGGTGTTTCGTCCCAAGGCGCCCTGACCGGCACACAGACTGCAGGCGCAATCCAGTTGTCCTTCGACGGCGCGCTGGACGACATCACCGCAGGCTCCGGCGAGGCCAGCGAAATCGACCTCTCGGGCGACTCCAGCACCGGCGACTTCTTTGTCAAAGGCAGCGCGCGGGACGAAGACAGCACCATCGATAACCCCCAGGGCGCGTTCTTTGACATGTCCAACAACGCCGACAATCTCGTGCTCTGGGAAGAAGGCGACTGGGACGACATCACCATGGAAGTGACCATGCGCTCGATGGATGACGACACGATGGGCGTGGCCTTCAACTTTACAGACAAGGATAACCACTACCTTCTGACGCTGGATAACCAGACCAATACGCGTCAGATCATCAGGGTCGAAGACGGTGCCGAAACCGTCATCGCGATGGAGGCTGGCGGCTATACGTTCAACGTCGAGCAGGACCTCAAGCTCAGTAACGTCGATGGCCGCATTACCGTCACGCTTGATGGTGTCGCGCTCTTTGGCGGGGCTGTCGTGGACGATGCGCCGCTCAAGGGAGGCACCATCGGTCTCTACTCCTCCTATCAGCACAGTTCGATCTTTGACGATGTTGTCGTCTCTGCGCCCGAACTGACCGCCGAAGCCGGGCCCGAGATGCTTGTCATCGACTGGGATCGCGACGGCGTCGAACAGGTGAGCCTGAATGGCGCGGCCTCGATCCTTCCTGACGGCGATGAAACAGCCAGATGGTCCGGCACCGATGTCACCAAGAACGGGCTGGTCGCAACGGCCACGGCCAATGCCGGGCGCAACACCTACACGCTCGACATCGACGGCCAGGCCTCGGACACGCTCACCGTGAATGTCGCCACCGGTGACAGGCTGATCGCAGCAGACCAGTTCGAAGACGGCAACCACAATGGCTGGAAAATCGTCGATACCACGGAAATCGGCGGCCCGGCCAATTGGGAGGTGATCGACGGCGCTCTGACGGAAACCTCCGGCGCCTACAGCCGCGAACTGACCTGGGCCGGGGCCAGCGCCTCGGACGTCTGGCAGCGCGGCTGGTCACCCCTCGGCGATGGCACTTACGCCCTGCACAAGGGCAGCTATGCGCTCTGGGAAGGCAATACCGAGCTGACCGATTACGTCATCAGCGCCGATGTCGAAGCAACCCCCGGTTCCATCGGGCTGATGCTCAACTACGTCGACGAAAACAATTACTACAAGCTCGAGATCGACCAGCGGGTGGGATTGTTTACCTTTGTCGAGGTCGTCGACAACTATGAATCGATGCTCACCCGCGGAGCAATGACCTACACGCCCGGCGAGACCTTCAATCTCGAAGCGCAGATCGTTGATGGCATGATCTCGGCCAAGGTCGATGGGCATGACATCTTCGCCTATGATCTCGAAAACCACGAAATCGAAAGCGGCGCGGCGGGCGTCTGGTCCTGGGGTGCTGCCGGGACCAGCTTTGACAATATCGCCATCGTCGATCTGTCCTCCGACTTCCAAAGCGAAATTCACGGCACGGACGGCAATGACCGGCTGGTCGGGACGGATGCGGATGATCTGATTTTCCTCGGTGCCGGTCGTCTTGACCAAGCCCAAGGCGGGGCAGGGGCAGACACATTCGTCTTCGGGGCCGAGACCATGAACGGGATGCGCGAAACCACACGCCTCACCGATTTCGAGGCAGGTGTCGACGCGCTCGACCTCGGCACGGCGGACATCAACCGCGTCAAGGAAACAGGCAATAGCGTGATGCTCTGGATCGGCGAAGACAACGACCAGATCATCATTTCCGGCATCGACAGTTTTGACCAGCTCACCTTTGCCTGAGCCGGATCAAAGACCAGCCGGGGTGCGGCTGGCCAGTTTCTCCCTTCAACCCAAGAGACACACCATGACTTTCAAATCAACGATCCTGGCGGCTGCCGCCCTTCTGCTGGCGGGTCTTGCACCCGCTCAGGCCACCACCGTGACCGATAGCTCGGCCGAGGTAATGCTCTACGCCGGCGACATTATCGCCGAATCCTATGCGCCTGCCTCCGATACGGCCGGTTTCGATCCGGTCTATGCACTCGTCTCCGGCGGCGTCTTCGGCTTCGACCCTGCTTTCGTGTTGTCGCTCGAAGATGCAAGTGGCGAGGTCATCTACGGTGAGACCGACAGCTATCTTTTCGATGGCGATGCGACGCTCAGTTTCGTCTTCGACATCACGGGCAGTGCCGCGTCGTACTTCGGGTCTGCGCTGAACCTGTCCTTCCTGTTCGATGACACCGTCACCGATCCCTTCAGCGACCTGACCGACATCTATAGCACGGCCACGATGGTCATTTCACCGGTCACGGTCAGCAATGTTCCGCTCCCCGCCGGGCTGCCACTGCTGGTTTCCGGTTTCGCAGCCATCGCCTTCCTGCGTCGCCGCCGCGCCTGAGACATTTAACACCATCAACGCCGGGCGCATTCACCGTGCCCGGCTTTTTTTATTGGCTGTTTGCCTCTTCAGAAAAGCGACGCGACGTCACGCCAACCGTGACTAGACGACCGGTCTATTATCTATTAGCCGGACCTCATGAACGCCCCGCTCAAATCAGAACTGACCCGCCAAAGGATCCTCTCCAAGGGCCGCGAACTTGTCCTCACCGGCGGGTTCGGTGGGGTCGGACTCTCTCGTATCCTCGCGCATAGCGAGGTGCCAAAAGGCTCGTTCTATTACTATTTTACTTCGAAAGAGGATTTCGGCTGCGCCCTGCTTCAGGATTATGTCGAAGAATACCTCGCCCGTTTCGACGCGCTGGCAGATGGCCCGGACAAAGCGGGCGACAAGCTTTCGGCATTCTTCTCGGCCTGGCTGGATCAAAGCCGTTCCGAAGGTATCGCCAGCCGCTGCCTTGTCGTCAAACTCGCAGCCGAAATCGCCGATCTCTCCGAAGACATGCGTGGTATTCTCGACCACGGGGTCGCGCTTCTGACCGGGCGGATTGCCGATCTGCTGACGGCTGGTGCTTCCGATGGCTCCATCCGTCCGTTGGCCAATCCAACCTCAACGGCCCGCACCCTCTACGCGCAACTGTTGGGCGCGGCCATTCTCTCGAAACTTGCACAGGATGACGCGCCCCTGCGCGACGCTCTGGCCGATGCCAAGGCTCGCCTGTGCCCTGAAACATCCATCTGAAAAGGAAAAACCCATGCGTGCAGCGATCCATGACAGTTTCGGCGAACCCGCCGATGTCCTCGAATGCCGCCAGACCGATAAACCGACCCCCGGCCGGGGTGAAGTTCTCGTCAAAACGACCCTCTCGCCCATCCACAACCACGATCTCTGGACTGTTCGCGGCAATTACGGCTACAAACCCGATCTTCCCGGCGCGATTGGCGGCTCTGAAGCGCTCGGAACGATCGAAGCGGTCGGTGAGGGCGTCGACGAAGCTCTTGTCGGTCAGCGTATCACGGTTGCAGGCGTCCACGGGTCTTGGGCGGAATACTTTATTGCCCCCGCCGGCGGTGTCCTGCCCCTGCCGGATGCCATTTCCGACACGCTGGGCGCACAACTGATCGCCATGCCTTTCAGCGCCATTTCCCTGCTGGAACAGCTCAAGGTCTCCAGCGGCGACTGGCTGATCCAGACGGCTGCCAATGGCGCGGTCGGCAAGATCATGGCGATCCTTGCGAAATCGCGCGGCATCAAACTGCTCAATCTCGTTCGCCGCGCCGATGCCGTTGCGGAACTAGAGGCATTGGGCATGGAAAACGTCCTCAGCACGGCCGAGCCGGACTGGCAAAAGAAAGCGCAGGCATTGATCGGGCCTGCCGGGGCAGTTTCGGCCATAGATTCCGTTGGCGGAGATCTCGCGATGGACCTTACCGATCTGCTCGGGCTGGACGGCGAACTCGTCGTTTTCGGCACGGCAACCGGCGCCCCGCTGTCGCTGTCCTCGGGCACATTGATCATGAAGCACATCAGCGTCCGGGGTTTCTGGGGGGCGCGCGTCAGCCAAGAGATGGACCCGAAAGAGCGCGAACGCCTGATTACCGAACTTGTCACCCTCGCGATGAAAGGGCAACTCACGCTCGAAGACGGGGGCATCTACCCGCTCGACGACATTGGCGGCGCGGTAAAGGCTGCGCTGACGCCCGGTCGTCAAGGCAAGGTGATGCTGCGCCCCTGATCCGGCGCACCGCACAGCATCTGAAACCGCCCGCCATTACCGGCGGGCGGTTATTCCGACAGGCTGGGGGGCCTTGCTCTACCTAATCCTGTGGCTCTGCCGCAAAGGTTGTCCGCCATTGCTCGACAAACAACTGCCGACGGTGCCGGTCCATGGCCACCAGCAGTTTCGGGTCAATGGGAATGACCCGCCTTGCGCTGTCGGGCAGGGGCCGGGCGTCGCGGTCGATCCGTTGAAACAGGTTGACATCGGCAAGCATGGTCTGCCCCTGCGGTGACAGCAGGAATTCAAGCAGCAGTGCAGCCTCGCGTTTGTGCGCCGCCTGTTTCGGGATCATGAAAGTCCGCGACAGGAACAGCGTGTAATCCCGTGGAAGGATCACGCCGACATCGCGGCGCGGCCGTGCGTCCACGTAGGACCCCAGCACGTTATACGCGATCAGGTATCGGCCTTCGGCTACCCCGTCGATGATTTCGGCGGAGCAGCAAGTGGCAACGGCCTGCAGGCGCGAAAAGCCTTCGAGGAGACTGCCGAAGGTTGTTGCCTCAAGGCTGTCCATAAAGGCAAACAGGAACCCGAGCCCCGAGGTCTCGACATCGTAGGTCGCGATCTTGCCGGTAAAGGCACTTTCGGGCTGGCGCATCAGGTCGAGCAAGGCGAAACGCGACACCGGCGCTTCGTCTTCCGGCACCAATGCCGTGTTGTAGATGATTACCGCCGGCTCCTGCGTGATACCCCATATCTCGTCGCGCCAGCGGCGTGAGACGGGCAACGCCTCGGTGGCGGCCGAGCGGTACGGATGGGCACAGGCGCGGTTCACAAGATCGACCATCTGGTGAACGCCTGACGAAAAAACGACATCCGCCGGTGCCGCACCACGCTCACATGCGGCCAGGCTATCGTCGTAAAGCGCGTTCGACCCCCATTGCTCGTATTGCAGATGGATCGTCGGGGTCGCGGTGACGAACGCCTGCAACAGCGGGGCCAGTATCTCGATATCCGTGGTCGAACGCACCAGTAATTGCGTCGTCGGCACTCCCGTATCGCTTTTGAATTCTGCCACGGCCTCCTGCGCCATCGAGCCGGTTGCGCGCAGGATGACAAGCACGGCGGCGATGAGCCAGGGGCGCATCACGCCTGTTCCCCGGAGGTGTCCAAAGGCAGGGCTAGCGTCGCCCTGAATCCGCTTGCGCCGCGTTCCATGCGGAACGAGCCATTCAGCGCGCCTGCAACGGATTTGACAATCGACAGGCCCAGCCCGGCGCTGTTCCCGGATGAGGCAGCGGACCGTTCGAACCGCTGGCCGATCCGTGAAAGCACCTCTTCCGGTGGCCCTTCCCCGGCATCTCCCACCCAGATCACTGCGTCGCCGCCCTCGATACCCACGCCCACCTGTATTGGTGCACGACCATGGCGCAACGCGTTCGCCAACATGTTCTTGACCGCCTCGCACAAAGAGATTTCGTCGCCCATGACCATGACGGCCCGGTCGCCGATCACCAGTTCAACCTCGACACCCGGAGCCAGCACTTCATGGTCCTGCTCCTCGATCACCCGCAAGGCAATATCGCGCAGGTCCATCGGCTCGGGCGGCGTATTGTCTGCCCGGTGGATCACCAATGCCCGCGACAGCATCTGGTCGAGCAGCTCGCCCAGCGACCGTGTTCTGCGCACCAGCCGTTCAAGCCTTTGAGGCTGCTGGTCAGGGGCGTCCTCCAGCGCCAGTTCCGTCTGCGCGCGGATCGCCGCAACGGGCGTCCGCAACTGGTGTGCCGTGTCCGAAATCAGGTTTTTCATCGCGCCGACCTGCCTGTCGAGCCGCTGCATGAACCGGTTCATCGCATGTGCGACAACGGCGACTTCGGCCGGACCATCGGCCGTCATCGGGGTCAAGTCATACGGATCGCGCGCGATAAGCTCTTCGGCCATCCGCTCCAGTGGACGCATGGCAGAGCGGATCACCAGATAGGCGCTCAGGATCAACGCAATACCCCCAAGCCCGGTCACAAGCATCGCACCACGTGTCAGCTCATAGGCCATCGCCTGACGTGCCCTCAATGTCTGACCCACTGTCACGGCCACCGTCCCCGAGAAATCGCGTTCGGTAAACCGACGCAGCACGGTAACGAACCGCGCCTTTTCTCCCTGCATCGTATCGTCGAAATAAACCGGCGCCGCACTCCGGGCATCCGCCGGTTCCGGTTGTCTCACCCTGTCATGCCCGGTGATCAGCGCGCCGTTTGGACCGTGCACCGCATAGCCAATCCTGTCATCTGTCGCGAGCGCCAGCAAACCAAATGCCGATACCGGGATATCGACCACGGGCGCGCCACTGCGGATATCCACGCTCTCGGCAATGTCCTGCGCCGCGCCCAGCAAGAGACGGTCATAGGCCTGTCGCGCCGCGTTTCTTCCATAGGCAAAGGCCGCGAGCGTGATCACGCAGCCGCCAATGGCGAGAAGCGACAGAACCCCGACCATCACCCGCGACAAGAGTGAGGTCGTCACCGGAGCCACGCCGCTACGATCAACCATCGTGACAGATCCTGTAGCCAAGACCGCGCTGGGTTTCGATGCTCACGCCTGATCCCGCCAGCTTCTTGCGCAGGCGCGCGATGTAAAGTTCGATCGCATTAAGCCCGACGTCGGCATCGTCAAAGGCGAACAAGCCGTCATACAGACGCTGCTTGCTCAGCACCTGCGTTCGGTTCCTCAGCAAAAGCCCCAGCAGCGTCGCCTCCCGCCGGGTCAGGACAAGCTGATTGCCCGCCAAACTGGCGGCGAGCGTCGCCGGATGGAAAGTCAGCGGCCCAAGCGTGACCGCTTCAGATTTCTGATCTGCCTCCCTCCGGACCAACGCCCGCAAGCGCGCCTCAAGCTCGCGTTGGTCGAAAGGTTTCACAAGGTAGTCGTCCGCACCAAGATCCAGCGCCGATACCCTGTCATCGACCGAAAACAGGGCCGTCAGCATCAGCACCGGCGTACGGTCGTTCCTCTGGCGTAGGTCCTGAAGCAGCTCGGTGCCGTTGCGGTCGGGCAGGTTTATGTCCAGCACGATCGCGTCATAGCTCTGTACCGCAAGGAAATCCTCGGCCGTGCCGCAGCTGTCAGCCAGATCGCAGGCCATCCCCGACTTGCCCAGCCGGATGGCGATGGCTTCGGCCATGTCGGTGGCATCCTCAACGATCAGGACACGCAATTTGGGTTTCCTCCCGCTTGGCCAAACCGCCTGACCGTCACTGAATGACAGCTTGGTGACAGCTTTGCCCTGTAACAAGCAGTCATAGCCACTCGCGAGGAGACTGCAAAGCGCAGTGCGGTGGCACCCGGCCCCGGGCGGCCAGAAAGCCCGGACACAAAATACTCTGGAGGAGTTATCACATGATCTTCAACGCAACTCGCGTAACCCTCGCGGCGGCGATCCTTGGCCTGTCCGCCATGGCTGCCCCGGCACAGGATTTCACCCCCGAAAACCCCGAATGCATTGCTCCGGCCAACCCGGGCGGCGGCTGGGACTTTACCTGCCGGCAGGTCGGCAAATCGCTTCAGGATCTGGGCCTGATCGACAAGACCATGCAGGTCGTCAACCTCGCCGGTGGTGGTGGCGGTGTGGCCTTTGCCGAGGTCGTGAACAAGCGCGGCGATGACAATGACCTGATCGTTGCAGCATCGTCCGCTACCGCCACCCGTCTGGCGCAGGGTGCCTATCCCGGCAACACCACCGATCAGGTACGCTGGCTTGCCTCTATCGGCGCCGATTACGGTGTCATCGCGGTGGCCGCAGATAGCGAAGTCGATACGCTGCCCGCGCTTCTTGACATGATCAAAGCCGACCCCACTTCTGTTTCCGTGGCCGGTGGCTCCGCCGTGGGTGGCTGGGATCACCTTAAGGTTCTGATCGCCGCCAACGCCTATGGCATCGAGGACGTTCGCAAAGTCAAATACATCGCCTTCGACGGTGGTGGCGAGGCGGTTACGCAGCTGCTCGCCGGTTCGGTACAGGCCTTCACCGGTGACCTTTCCGAAGCCAAGGGCTTTGTCGACAGCGGCGACATCAAGGTGATCGCGGTGCTCGCGCCCGAACGTCTGGATGGTGAATTCGCCGATTTCCCGACCGCGCGCGAACAGGGCGTCGATGCGCTGGGCGCTAACTGGCGCGGCTTCTACGCGCCTGGCGGCATGTCGGACGCGGCCTATGACGCATGGGTGTCGAAAATCGGCGATCTCTACGCCTCCGACGAATGGAAGGCGGTCATGGAAGCCAACGGCCTTGCCCCGCTCGACCTTCAAGGCGCCGACTTCCAGGCTTTCGTGATGGATTCAGTCGAGCAGATCCAGCAGATCTCGCGTGAGATCGGCATCATCAAGTAATCGGCTGCCTCCTCCCTCGGCCGATACCCCCGGGAGGCGTCCTCGTTCGTCAGGGCGTCTCCCGCTTTCTTCCCCGCCATTACAGGAGATTACGATGAGTGATCGCATCTTCGGCATCTTCGGGCTGCTGCTTGCCATCGGCTTTGCCTTTGCCGCCCTCGCCATCGAGGAAAGCTTCCTTTCGGACGCTGTCGGCCCCAAGGCCTTTCCGCTTATCATCGCTGCCGTCCTCGGGCTGAGTTCCATCGTCATCGCACTTCGCCCCGACGCCGCACCCGAATGGCCGACGCTCGCCCGATTGGCAGAAATCGCCGCCGCGGTGGTTGTGATGATCCTCTACGCGGAACTGCTCCCCGAGATCGGTTTCGTCATCGCGACTTTCTTTGCCGCCGCTTACCTGACGTGGCGGTTGGGCTCGGACCTGCTGGCCTCGCTCGCCACCGGTCTCGGCACCTCGCTCGGCATCTATGTCATCTTCCACCTCGTGCTCGGGCTGTCTCTCGCTCGCGGCCCGCTCGGCTTTTAGGGGCGCATCATGGAAACCTTATCTTCTCTGGCTGACGGTTTTGCCATCGCGCTGACGTGGCAGAACCTCCTGCTGGCCCTGCTCGGCTGCTTTCTTGGCACGATCATGGGTGCGCTGCCGGGTCTTGGCCCGTCGAACGGCGTTGCCATCCTGATCCCGCTCGCCTTTACCCTCGGTCTGGGGGCCACGCCGTCTCTGATCTTGCTCACCTCAGTCTACTATGGTGCCATGTACGGTGGCCGGATCTCGTCAATCCTGCTCAACATTCCCGGCGATGAACCGGCGATGATGACTTGTCTCGACGGCTATCCGATGGCGAAAAACGGCATGGCCGGACAGGCGCTTTCGCTCTCCGGTATCGCTTCCTTCGTCGGTGCGTTCTTTGCCACATGGGGCCTGATCTTCCTCGCGCCGCAGCTCGTGAAAATCGCACTGCTCTTCGGGCCGGCGGAATATTTCGCGCTCTTCGCGCTGGCCTTCATGACGCTTGGCGGGGTTTCCTCGACCAATCAGGCAAAATCGGCTTTTGCCGCCGCGCTGGGCCTTGGCCTCGCGATGATCGGCGTCGATACGCAGACTGGCGTGCCGCGCTTTACCTTTGGCGAAGTCCACCTCTATGACGGTCTTGATTTCCTTGTCGCCATCGTCGGGCTCTTCGCGCTCTCCGAGGTCTTCATCTTTCTCGAAAATCGCCATGGAGAAGCAGACGGGACAAAGCCAAACCTGAAAATTGGTCGCCTGACACCGCCGCTTTCGATGCTCAAGCAGACGACTCCCACCATGGCGCGTTCCACCGTGTTGGGCTTTATCGCCGGGGTGCTGCCGGGGGCAGGGGCCTCGCTCGGCTCCTTCATCTCTTACTCCTTCGAGAAACGTCTGGTCGACAAGGACAAGACTTTTGGCAAGGGCGATCCGCGTGGCGTTGCCGCCCCCGAGGCCGGGAATAACGCGGCCGCCGGTGGTGCGCTCGTTCCGATGCTGGCGCTGGGTGTACCGGGGTCGGGAACAACTGCCGTGCTGCTTGCCGTGCTGTTGTCACTCAACATCACGCCCGGTCCGCTGCTGTTCTCACAAAACCCGGATGTGGTTTGGGGGCTGATCGCCGCGCTCTTCATCGCGAACTTCATGCTGCTGGCGATGAACATCCCGATGGTAGGCCTGTTCACCCGCCTCCTCATGGTGCCGCCGCGCATCCTGATGCCCATCGTCGCCATGGTTAGCTTTGTCGGAATCTACGGCATCTCCGGGTCGTCCTTTGACCTGCTGGTCATGATCGGCTTCGGCGTCATGGGCTGGGTGCTACGCAAGCTCGACGTGCCGCTGGTGCCGATCATCCTCGGGACGCTGCTCGGCAACTCGATGGAGAACAATCTGCGCCGCGCCATCACCATCGACAATGGCAACTGGTTCACCCTGATCGACAGCCCGCTTTCTATCACGCTCTGGGCCATCGCGATCATCGGCTTCCTCCTGCCGGTCTTCCTTGGCCGCAAGGTCAAGTCGCGGATGCACGAACGCGGCGACGAGGAAGGCTCGATCACCGACTGAATGACCACTCACGAGAACGAAAAAGGCCACGTCCAATTCAGGACGTGGCCTTTTTCATATTATTGGCCCGGGCTTACTGCACCCGGTTCGCCGTCTGCTCGGGCAGCCATGTCACCAGATCCGGGAAGGCGATGAACAGGATCAGGATCACCACCTGGATCAGGAAGAACGGGATGACACCGCGATAGACCTGACCGATGCCGATATGATCCGGCAGCACCCCCTTGAGATAAAACAGCGTATAGCCGAAGGGCGGCGTGATATACGCCATCTGCGCCGTGATCATGAACAGCACGCCAAACCAGAGCGGGTCGAAATCAAGCGTCTGGATGATCGGCACAAAGACCGGCACGCAAAGCAGGATGATCCCGATCTCGTCCAGAAACAGGCCCAGGAAGATCAGCACCAGCAGCATTGCGAACAGCACGACATAACGGGATGCTTCCAGCCCTTCGACAAAGTTCAGAACGCTATCCGCGCCGCCTGTCGCCACGAAAACCGAGATGAACGCCTTGGCACCCAACGTGATCCATAGGATCATCGCCGTCACCCGCAGGGTATCGGTGGCCGCCGCATTCAAGTTCGCAAAACGCAGCCGCCCGGCGACAATCGCCGACAGTAATGCGCCTAGCACGCCAACGGCGGCCGCCTCGGTCGGGGTTGCAATACCCGCATAGATCGACCCGAGAACCGACAGGATCACCAGCGCGGGCAGGACAAGGCTGCGCAGCGATGCCAGCTTTTCACCCATGGTGAAGGTCGCGGTGTCCGGATGGGCCGGGGCAAGATCCGGGTTCAGCTTTACCCGCGTCCAGATGTAGATGCAGTATGAGGCCGCAAGGATCAGGCCCGGAACGATCCCGGCAATGAACATCTGACCGATCGAGATCTGCGCCGTGATCGCATAGACGATGGTCACGACAGACGGCGGGATCAGGATGCCCAGCGTGCCGCCCGCGCAGATCGACCCAAGGGCCAGCGGCGGGTTATACCCCCGTGACAGCATCGAGGGCAGGGCAAGGATGCCCATCGCCGCAACGGCCGCGCCGACAACGCCAGTCATCGCCGCCATGATGGTGCAGATCACCACCGTGCCAATGGCCAGCCCGCCGGACAATCCGCCAAACCATTTCTCCATCGCGTTATAAAGATCGTCGATGATCTGCGATTTCTGAAGGATCGCGGCCATCAACACGTAAAGCGGGATCGCCATCAGGGATTCCGAGGTCATCGTCTCGAAGGTGTTGAGAACCGCCACGATCAGCGCGCTTGGCCCCCAGAGCGTCGCCGTCGCCAGAAACGCGATGGCGCCGAGCACAAAGGCCAGCCCGGCACCGCTCAGCATCAAGACCATAAGGGATGCGAACATCCCGACCAGAACGAATGTACTTTCCATCAGGCCGTCCGCCCCCGCATCGCAAAGACAACTTCGGACAGGGCCTGAAGGATCAACAGCACAGCGGCCAGCGGCAGCACCATTTTCGCGGGCCAGACCACCGGGTTCCACGCGGAATAGCTCGTCTCGCCGTATTGATAGGCCTGCATCGCCAGCGGCGCGCTATAGCGCAGCAGGATCGCCCCGAAAAGCAATGCCAGCAGGGCCGCGACAATGGCGAGAACGGTCTTCAGCCAGCCCTCTGCCTTGGACGAAACAATGTCGACGGCCACATGCCCGCCAAGATGCAAAAGGTAAGGTCCGCCCAACAGGAAAAACGGCCCGAACAGCAGCGTCGCCAGTTCCGGTCCCCAGCTTGTCGGATTGTGCAGGGAATAGCGCGAGATCACCTCGTAAAGCATCAGCCCGGCGATGACATAGACCAGCCACTTGGTGGCTTCGAACGTCCAGCGGTTCAAAGTGGTAATCGCTTCCGCGACACGAAACATGTGCCTTCCTCCCCAAGATAAACCGGCCGCGCAGCATTCCTGCCGCGCGGCCGTATTGCATTGACGATGGCCTTACAGCAAACGCATTTCCTGCATCAGCTGCTTCTGGCTTTCCATCATTTCGGTTGCCAGTTCATCGCCCTTGGTCGCCTTGGCCCAGGACTCGACGGCCTTCTTGCGCGACTCGATCACATCGTCCGCATCCAGCGTGATGACTTCGACACCGGCTTCCTCGTATTTCGAGAGGTACTCGGCATTGTCCACGATGATATTCTGACGCAGCGCACCCGAAACTTCACGGGCAGCCACGGCCAGCGCCGCGCGCTGCTGATCGTCAAGCTGACCATAGGCGGCGGTATTCGCCACGTAGCACGTTGCGGTCGACGGCTGGTGGACCCCCGGCAGTATCAGATACTTGGCAACTTCGTGCAGGCCCTCTTCGTAATTGGCCTTGATGTCGCCACGGTCCGCGAAATCGATCAGCCCCTTGTCGAGCGCCGAATAGACTTCGGAGGTTGGCAGCGGCGAAACGGCCACGCCAAAATCCGCCATCACGGCCGAGGCCAGCCCGACGAAACGACCCTTGAGCCCGTCCATATCGGCGATCTTGCGGATTTCCACCTTGGAGTGGATCGGCTCTTCGCCGTAGACGGTCGGCGCGACATAGGTGAGACCCGCCGGTGCATAGGACCGCGCCGCCATGTCCAGGCCGCCGCGTTCGTAGAACCAAGCCTCGTACTGGTCCGCCTCGGGGAACCCGAAGGGCACGGTCGAGGAGAAACCATGCGCCGGGATCTTGCCCGCCGTATAGCCGTCAAAGGTCTTCATTAGCTGAAACGCCCCACCGCGCACGGCGTCGAACGCCTGTGCCGAAGGCACGATCTGACCGCCCGCGAAGGGCGTGATGTCAAGGCTTCCGCCGGTCAGCTCACGTACACGGTCGCAGAACTTTTCCTCGTAGAGCATCGGCGTTGTGCCGCCGCCCCAGAGCGCCTGCATCCGCCATTGGATCGTGCCCTGCGCGCGGACGCTGGATGCGGCCACCACGGCCGGGGCGGCAAGCCCTGCTGCACCTGCTGCGCGAATGAAATGTCTTCTGGTCGATTTGGTCATATGGATACTCCTCCCTTTCTTCAAATTCATCTGGCGGTCAGAGACCAGCCAGAATTTCCTTTGCCGCGTCGACACTCACATGTCCTTTCAACGCGATCTGCTTTGCGACGATCTCGATCTGCGGGCCGGTGGCTCCGGCCAGAATGGCGATGTTGCGGGCATGAAGCGCCATATGGCCTTTCTGGATGCCTTCCGTCGCCAGCGCGCGCAGCGCCGCCATGTTCTGGGCAAGCCCGACGGCAACCGTGACTTCCGCCAGTTCCTGAGCGGTCTCTACACCCAGCACTCGCAGCGCGGCCTGCGCCGCGGGGTGCGTCTTGGTCGCACCGCCGACAAGCCCAAGCGCCATCGGCATTTCGATGGTACCGTTCAGGTTGCCATCTGCGCTTTTTTCCCACGTCGTCAACGAGGTATACTGGCCCGAGTGTGCAGCCCAGGCGTGGGCACCCGCCTCAATCGCACGCCAGTCATTACCCGTGGCCACAACAACCGGGTCGATCCCGTTCATCACGCCCTTGTTATGCGTTGCGGCGCGGTAGGGGTCGATCAGCGCCAGCGCACAGGCTTCGACCATGCCGTCGATCACGTCGGCCCCGTCCATCGACTTGGTGGTCAGCGATTCCGGCGTCAGAGTCACATGCGCCCGCGCCAGCCGTTTATCCGCAAGGTTCGACAGGATCCGCAGGCGGGTATGCCCGCCGGTAATCTCGGCGACGCGCGGTGCAATCGTTTCGGCCATCGAGTTGACGGTATTCGCGCCCATCGCGTCCCGCACATCGACAAGGATATGCAGCACGGCCATCGGCCCGGCCGGAGAGGTCTCGAACACGTGAACCTCGATCCCGATGCAGCCGCCGCCCAGCGAAACAAGCACCTTGTCGCGCGCGTTGCACATCTCTTTCAGCTCGGCTTCGGCTGCCAGCAATCGATGCCGCGCGCCGTTCGGATCGCTGAGGCCCACCACCTGGATCTGCGCCCGCATGACAGGCTGGTCGGACGAGGTCTTGAACCCACCCACATCGCGCGCAATCTTCGCCATGTAAGAGGCCGCCGCGACCACCGAAGGCTCTTCCACGGCCATCGGGATCAGGTAATCCTTGCCGTTGATGGTAAAGTTCGAAGCCACCGCCAGCGGCAGCTCGAACTTGCCGATGACGTTTTCGATCATGCCATTGGCCAGCGACATCGGCAGCACGTCATGGCCAGCCAGAACCGTCTTGTCGTCGGCGTCCAGACCGACCGCCTGCGCCAGCACGTCCAGCCGCGCCTCCGGTTCAAGGTTGCGCAGGCTTTCCAGCCGCGAGTTTACCCGCGTCGGTGTTTCTTTAGACATAGATATGAACTTTCCTCAGTCTCCCGGCGATCTTGTAACGCGCGGATGACGGGACGGCACAGGTACAGTTGAATAAAACAGTGGCTCACTGTACTGCTCATCTTTAGGGTACAGTTCATGGGTGTTAGCGGTGACCAAAACCGACGAGCTGGTAGAGAGAATTGCCAGAAACATCGCCACCGGAAGGCTGTCGCCCGGTGACAAGCTTCTGTCGATCCGCGCCGCCGCGCAGGAGTTCGAGGTTTCCAAGAACACCGTTATAGACGCCTATGACCGGCTTGTTGCCCGCGGGCAGATCGTGGCACGGCAAGGTTCGGGCTTTACCGTGGCCATGCCCGCCCGTCCCATCGGCAGCGACGAAGCTCCTCGCCACCTTGTTGAGGCCGTTGACAGCGTGTCCCTGCTGCGCGCCCAGCTCGATCAGAATTACGCAGTGCGCATCGGCGACGGACGACCGCCGTCTTCTTGGATGGTCGGTCTTGCCATCCGCACCCCGCTCGACAAGCTGAATGAGGCCGGCTCGAACGCCTCCGGCTATGGCTCGCATATGGGACACCAGCACCTGCGAGACCTCATCGCCGCGCAGCACCAGCTTGACGGGATCGCCATCGGAGCCGACCAGATCGTGACGACATTCGGCGGCAATCATGGGCTAGATCTGATTATCCGCCGCTACCTGCAACCGGGCGACACCGTGCTGGTCGACGACCCCGGATATTACCCTCTCTTCGCCAAACTGCGATTTTCACAGGTGCGCTACGTCGGGGTCAGTCGCGGACCAAACGGCCCCGATCTCGATCACCTGCGCGAACTGGCCGCGCTGCACCGGCCAAAGCTCTACTTCACCCAGTCGCTCTCGCAGAACCCGACCGGTTCTTCGATGGACCTGCCCACCGCGCATGGCGTGCTGACGCTGGCCGAAATGTCGGATTTCATGGTGGTGGATGACGATCCCTTTGTCGATCTGCCCGACCCCGACGGGGTACGGCTCGCCGCGCTCGGCGGGTTCGACCGGGTCATCTTTGTCGGCACTTTTTCCAAGACGCTCTCGGCCAGTTTCCGTATCGGCTATATCATTGCCCGACGCGAGATCACCGAGGAACTGGCCGAACTCAAAATGATCACCACGGTCAATTCCTCGCGCTTTGCCGAGATGATCGTCGCCGACATGATCCAGAGCCGACGCTATGCCCGCCATCTCAAGAAACTTTCCAAACGCTTGCAAAAAGCCGTTGGCAAGCTTCAGTCGGACATGGGAGCGCTTGGCCTGAAACTGCGGGTGACGCCGGGCC
This sequence comes from Heliomarina baculiformis, assembly GCF_019966545.1. GTDB lineage: Bacteria > Pseudomonadota > Alphaproteobacteria > Rhodobacterales > Rhodobacteraceae > Heliomarina > Heliomarina baculiformis. The sequence continues at coordinate 64,889 of NZ_JAIMIC010000002.1, forward strand.
CAGGCTACTATGCATGGCTCGACCTGCCGGACGGGGTCAGCGATACGGATCTTGCTCACCGGGCCGCACGAGACGGCATATTCCTCGCGCCATCGACTTTCTTCGCGGCGGATTCCGGCCAGAAAACCGCGGGTCTGCGGCTGAACATCACCCGTACGGACGATGACCGTTTCCTGACCTTCATGCGTCGCGAAATCGGCTGATGTCCTGACGGTAAATCGGGAAAGCCCCTCGCAGGCGCGTTGCAATAATGAATGAACCTACAGTAGGCTCCGCGCATGGAGTTGCTTGAGGTTGATCACAACGCAGGCCTCGTCTTTGCGTCTTTCCTCGTGGCACTGGTCTCGGGGTTCACCGGACTTACCCTGACCAAGGACCTGTCCAGACAGTCTTTTTCAAAGCGCAAGGTTTCTGTCGCGATGGCGGCCGTCGCGCTTGGCGGTGGCATCTGGTCCATGCATTTCGTCGCCATGCTTGGCCTGCAATTGCCGATCCGGTTCTTTTACGATTCCGCCGTCACGCTCGCCTCGGCGCTTTTGGCAATCCTCATCGTTGGCGCAGCGCTCTGCCTGCTGCATTTCGTGCAACGTTCCGCGCTCACAGTTACGCTCGCCGGAGCCATCGTCGCGATTGGAATACTGTCGATGCACTACCTGGGCATGGCCGGACTGCAATTGTGTCAGGCGCTTTACACACCGCTCGGTATCACGCTTGCGGTCATTTCGGCGCTTGGCCTCTGCATCGCGGCCTTTTGGATCGCGTATGGCCATCGCTCCAATCGCAACATCCTTCTCGGTACGCTCTGTTTCGGTCTGGCCGTCTTTGCGGTTCATTTCGTCGCCATCGCTGGAACAAGCTTTGCGCCGGTCCCGACATTTCGCGAACTAGGCCCGATCATGAGCAACGAGGTGCTCGCGCTCGGCGTGATCCTGTCCAGCTTCCTGATCTTCGGCGCCTTTCTGTGGATGAGCGTGACTTTCCTCGTCACCCAGCCCGCGAGGAAACCGCAGGATCCCGAGGCATTTATCGACAATGCGGAACCTGTCGCCGAACAGGCACCTGCCCCGGTCCGGGTGCCCTGCAAGAAAGACGGCAACACGCTGTTGATTGATCCCAAACAGATCGCCTTTGTCCGCGCCGAAGGCCACTATACTCACGTCTACACCGACGGCGCGCACCATTTCTGCCAATGGCCGATCACTGAGGCGACACGCAGGCTCGAGCCATTCGGGTTCATGAAAGTTCACCGAAGCTATCTCATCAATCCATCCCATATTCTCAATTTTGAACGTCTCAAGGACAATGGCCAGTGCCGCTTTGCCGGTGAGGGACTGCCGCCGGTGCCAGTCAGCAGATCGAATCTCAAGGCCGTTCGCGATGCCCTTGGTCTCTGACCCAGGGGTGAATTCGCATTTCGCGCTAAAACAGATGCATTTCGTGAAAAACACCTTGTTTTTCATTTAATTTCCCAAGCGAAGAGCTGCGGCTTCGCTCACCTTCCGGATGCGAGATGATTTGCAAGGCGGGGAGGCAAGGCAATGATACCAGCAGCTTTCGATTATTATCGTCCCAAGGACATGGCAGGGGTTCTGGCCCTGCTACAGGAACATGGCGACGATGCGCGGGTGATGGCGGGCGGCCATAGTCTCATTCCGATGATGAAACTGCGCATGGCCGAGGTGCCGCACCTGATCGACCTTCAGGATGTGCCGGGCATGTCGGAAATATCGATCGGCGATGGCAAGATCCGTATCGGCGCACTCGTGACCCAGCATGACATCATCGCGCATGAAGGGCTGGCGCAATCGGCCCCGATCCTGCGCGAAGCCGCGATGCAGATCGCCGATCCGCAGGTCCGCTACATGGGCACCGTCGGGGGCAACCTCGCCAATGGCGATCCGGGCAACGACATGCCCGGCCTTATGCAGTGCCTCGATGCGCAGTTCACCCTTGTCGGGGCGGACGGCGAACGCAGCGTGGCGGCACGTGAATTCTACGAAGCCGCCTATATGACTGCCCGCGCGGATGACGAAGTGCTCACCGAAATCACTCTCGCTACGCCAAACGGCGGCTATGCCTACGAGAAACAGAAACGCAAGATCGGCGATTACGCGACGGCCGCCGCCGCTGTGCAGATCACGCGAGACGGCAGCAGATGCGCCTCGGCCTCGATCGCGATGACCAACCTCAGCGATGTTCCGGTGTGGTCTCAATCGGCCGGTTCCGCGCTGGTCGACACCGAGGTCGGCAGTGACGCGATCAAGGCCGCCGTCGCCTACATGCTCGACGAAATCGACCCGACCGAAGACAACCGCGGCCCGGTGGCCTTCAAACGCCACGTGGCGGGCGCGATACTGACCCGCGCAATCCAACGCGCCTGGTCGCGCGCATAAGGGAGGAACCGAGATGCCAGAGAAACTGCATATCAAGCTGAACGTGAACGGTAAGTCGGAGGAATTCCTCGCCGAGCCGCGCGAATTGCTCATCCACACATTGCGCGAACGGCTGCGCGTCACCGGCCCGCATATCGGCTGCGACAGTTCCCATTGTGGCGCCTGCACCGTGACCCTGAACGGCAAGTCGGTGAAATCCTGCACCATGTTCATCGGTCAGGCGAACGGGGCCGAGATCACGACCATCGAAGGGCTGGGCACACCCGACGCACTGCATGTGCTGCAGGAAAGCTTTCGCGAACATCACGGGCTGCAATGCGGCTTTTGCACGCCGGGCATGATCACCCGCGCCGCCAAGCTGCTCGAGGAAAACCCAAGCCCGAGCGAGGAGGAAGTCCGTTTCGGCATGGCTGGCAACATCTGCCGCTGCACTGGCTATCAGAACATCGTGAAATCCATTCTCGCTGCGGCGAGTGAGATGAACGCAGCCAAGGAGGCCGCAGAATGAAGGACGATGTCGAACTCACCCGCGAAGACCGTGTCGCCAATCTCAAGGGCATGGGCTGCGCCCGCAAACGCGTCGAGGATGCGCGTTTCACCCAAGGCAAGGGCAACTACATCGACGACATCAATCTGCCCGGCATGTTGCACGGCGATTTCGTCCGCTCGCCTTATGCCCATGCCAAGGTGCTATCGATCAATACCGAGGCCGCGATGGCGCTCGACGGTGTGATCGCGGTTTTGACTGCCAAGGATCTGGAACCACTCAGCCTGCACTGGATGCCGACGCTTGCGGGCGACAAGCAGATGGTGCTGGCCGATGGCAAGGTGCTGTTCCAGGGACAAGAGGTCGCCTTTGTCGTCGCGACCGACCGCTATATCGCGGCGGATGCCGTGGAACTGGTCGAGGTCGAATACGAAGATCTCCCCGTTATCACCGACCCCTTCGAGGCGCTGAAATCCGATATCGTCCTGCGCGAAGACCTTGCGGGCCAGACCTCGGGCGCACATGGGCCGCGCAAGCATCACAACCACATCTTCACATGGGAGGTCGGCGACGAAGAGGCGACGAACCAGGTCATGGATGAGGCCGAGGTCGTGGCCGAGGAAACCATGTACTACCACCGTACCCATCCCTGTCCGCTGGAAACCTGTGGCTCGGTCGCCAGCATGGACAAGGTCAATGGCAAGCTCACGGTTTACGGCACCTTTCAGGCGCCACATGTCGTGCGCACCGTCGCCTCGCTGCTCTCGGGGATCGAAGAGCACAACATCCGCGTGATTTCTCCGGACATTGGCGGCGGTTTCGGCAACAAGGTCGGCGTCTATCCGGGCTATGTCTGCTCTATCGTTGCCTCCATCGTGACCGGTGTGCCCGTCAAATGGGTCGAGGATCGGATGGAAAACCTGATGTCCACCGCCTTCGCCCGCGACTACTGGATGAAGGGGCGGATCAGTGCGACCAAGGACGGCAAAATCACCGGCCTCCATTGCCATGTCACCGCCGACCACGGCGCCTTCGACGCCTGCGCGGACCCGACCAAATTCCCCGCCGGTTTCATGAGCGTCTGCACCGGCTCCTACGACATTCCCGTCGCTTACCTTGGCGTCGATGGTGTCTATACCAACAAGGCGCCGGGCGGCGTGTCCTATCGCTGCTCCTTCCGCGTGACCGAGGCGGTCTATTTCATCGAACGCATGATCGAAGTGCTCGCGATCGAGCTGAACATGGACGCCGCCGAGTTGCGCCGCATCAACTTTATCGGCAAGGACCAGTTCCCCTATCAGTCGGCGCTGGGCTGGGAATATGACAGCGGCGATTATCACACGGCTTGGGACAAGGCGCTGAAAGCCGTCGATTATGAAGGCCTGCGCCGCGAACAGTCGGAAAGGGTCACTGCCTTCAAACAGGGCGAGACCCGCTCGCTCATGGGGATCGGTCTGGCCTTCTTTACCGAGATCGTCGGGGCGGGTCCGGTCAAGAACTGCGACATCCTTGGCATGGGCATGTTCGACAGTTGCGAAATCCGCATCCATCCCACCGGCAGCGCCATCGCGCGGCTCGGCACGATCAGTCAGGGGCAGGGGCACGCAACGACATTCGCGCAGATCCTCGCCTCGGAAATCGGCATTCCCGCCGACAGCATCACGATCGAAGAAGGCGACACCGACACCGCGCCCTATGGCCTAGGTACCTATGGCTCGCGTTCGACCCCGGTCGCCGGGGCGGCGACAGCGATGGCCGGGCGCAAGATCCGCGCCAAAGCGCAGATGATCGCGGCCTACCTGCTCGAAGTGCATGACGATGACGTGGAATTCGACGTCGACCGCTTCGTGGTCAAGGGCGCGCCCGAGCGCTTCAAGACCATGGCAGAGGTGGCCTATGCCGCCTATAATCAGGCCATTCCGGGCATCGAGCCGGGGCTCGAGGCGGTCAGCTATTATGACCCGCCCAACATGACCTATCCCTTCGGCGCCTATGTCTGCGTGATGGACATCGACGTCGATACCGGCGTGCCGACGATCCGCCGTTTCTACGCGCTGGACGATTGCGGCACCCGCATCAACCCGATGGTGATCGAAGGCCAGATCCACGGCGGCTTGACCGAGGCGCTGGCGGTCGCGCTGGGACAGGAAATCGCCTATGACGATATGGGAAACGTCAAAACCGGCACGTTGATGGATTTCTTCCTGCCCACCGCGTGGGAAGTGCCGAACTACGAAACTGATCACACCGTCACCCCCAGTCCGCATCACCCGATAGGCGCCAAGGGCGTTGGCGAAAGCCCGCATGTGGGCGGCGTGCCTTGCTTCTCGAATGCGGTGATGGATGCCTTCCGCGCCTTTGGCCTGCGGCATAGCAACATGCCGCACGATCACTGGCGCATCTGGCAGACGGCCCAGGATCTGGGACTGCACAAGTAAAGTTGGGACGCGCGGTTATGGGGGATCGCGCAAACCGCAGGGGGGCCGTCACATCTACAGGTAGGGTCACGGCCCCCCGATCAAACGAAACGCGGCTGCAAAAGGCAAAGGAATGGATTGGAGCGAACTTCAGCACAGGATGGCACAGCAGGGCTATGTCGCGGCTGATGATCTTTCCGTGGCTCTGCATCTGGCGTTGTCGCTGCAACGCCCGATCCTGCTCGAAGGAGCGGCGGGCGTTGGAAAGACCGAAGTTGCCAGAGTGCTGGCCGATGTGCTCAATACCCGGCTGATCCGTCTTCAATGCTACGAAGGCTTGGACGCCGCGCAGGCGATCTATGAGTGGAACTACCAACGCCAGCTTCTGTCGATACGCGCAGCCTCGGGGTCGGGCGAAAGCGGCGCCCAGATTGAAGACAGGCTTTTCACCGAGGAATTCCTTTTGGAACGTCCTCTGCTCGCCGCGATCCGTCAGGAAAAATCACCGGTTCTGCTGATCGATGAAATCGACCGGGCAGACGAGGAATTCGAAGCCTACCTGCTTGAAATGCTAGCCGATTTCCAGATTACCGTTCCCGAACTTGGCACCATCACTGCAATCACGCGCCCCGTTGTAATCCTGACGTCGAATGGCACGCGCGACCTGTCGGACGCGCTGCGTCGGCGCTGTCTTTACACCTATGTCGACTATCCCGACGCTGTCGCAGAATTCGAAATCTTGCGCAGTCGTCTGCCCATGGTAGAGGCCCATCTCGCAGACCAGATCATCGGTTTCGTGCGCAAGCTGCGCGAGGAAGAGCTGGAGAAGACACCGGGCGTCGCCGAGATGCTGGATTTCGCCGCAGCCTTGATGGGGCTCGGCGTGGCGGATCTTACCAATGATCCGGCAGTTCTCCAGAACACTCTGACAACTTTGCTCAAAACCCAATCCGATCAGGCAGCGATCACGACCGAGGTCGCACAGCGTCTGGCAGGGCGCGCCGCATGAGTCGGGTCACCCGATTTGCTGGCCGCGACCCCGGCCCGGTTTCGCGGGTCCGCGGGTTTGTTGCGCATCTGCGCGAAAACGGATTGCGCCTTGGCGTTGCCGAGGCGGAACTTGCCCTTACGGCCTTGACCCATGTCCGTGCGGCGCATCCGGATGAAAACCGGCTGGCGCTGAAAGCGGTCTGTACGGGGTGCAAAAATGAAGCCGATCGATTTGACGAGCTATTCGATGCCTACTGGCTGAACGGCGGCCGTGTTAAGCGCAAGGTCACGCCAACCTTGTCGCGGCGGATGAACAGGGATGTGCATTCCTCTCGCCCGGCCTCAATCGGGTCAAGCGCTGGATCGGGCACACCCGATGCGCCCGGGGATCGCGGTGGCGAGACCGCCGGGCAGGGCACAGGCAAGCTGATCGCCAGCGATGTCACCAACAGGATGCGCAAGGATCTGCGTGAACTTGTGACCCGGGCCGAGATCGAAGAAGCTACCCGCGTTGCCGAACGCTTGGGTGCGGCGATGCGGGATCGGCGGTCGCGCCGCCGCAAGGCAGCCAATCGCGGCAGCCGGTTGCATTTCCGAAAGCTCATTCGGCTCAGCCTTGCCACCGGTGGAGAGCCGGTCGTTCTGCCGCGCAAGGCCCGCCCTGACCGCAGCCGCAGGATTATCGCGCTATGTGACGTCTCCGGCTCGATGAGCATTTATTCGAAAGTGTACCTCGCTTTTCTCGCCGGTCTGATGCGCGCTGACCCGCGAGCGGACGCCTATCTGTTCCACACAAGACTGGTTCGCATCACCGAGGCCCTGCGCGACAAGGACGCCCTGCGCGCGCTTGCGCGCATGTCGTTGATGGCTGATGGCTTTGCGGGCGGCTCGCGCATTGGGGCGAGTATCGGGGAGTTCGCCAAGGGGCCAGCAAGGCGCATCGTTGACGGACGGACTGTCGTGCTGATTTTGTCCGATGGCTACGACACGGAACCGCCCGAGATGCTGAGCGAAGCGCTCGCCCGTCTGCGCAAGCGCGGCGGCAGCGTGATCTGGCTGAACCCGCTGAAAGGCTGGGAGAGCTATGCGCCGACCGCGCAAAGCATGCGCGCCGCCCTGCCGTATCTTGATCTCTTTCGCGCGGCAAACACGCTGGCCGATCTGGTCAACCTTGAAGGGGACCTTGCACGGATATGATCCCGACACCGGTGATGGACGAAGAAATGACACGAGCGATGTACGGCTTGTGTACGGATAATGTACCGTTTGTGATCGCTACAATTGTCCGGACGTCGGGCCCCACCGCCGCCAAGCCCGGCGCCCGGGCGCTGCTGCGTCAGGACGGCTCGATCCTGCACGGATTTCTCGGAGGCGGGTGCATTCGCGGTGCGGTGCGCGAAGCCGCGCTGCGCGCCCTGAGCGAGGGACGCCCGCATCTTGTTTCCATTGCGCCCGACGCCGTTTTGAAAAACGAGGGGCATGTCGCGGGGGAAAGCGCCGATGGTATCAGCTACGCCCGAAATGGCTGCCCCTCGGAAGGCTTTATCGAGATATTCGTCGAACCCTGCATGCCGCAACCCGAACTTGTGATCTTTGGAACCTCGCCCGTCGCAACGGCGCTTGCCGATCTGGCCGGAGGGTTCGACTGGACGGTCCGTGCTGTCACGCCCGACGCGCCGCTGGTCTCCTCGTCGAACAACCGTCGCGCCATTGTCATCGCTACGCAAGGACAGGGCGATATGCAGGCATTGGAACAGGCGTTGGGCACCCAATCCGAGCATATTTCCTTTGTGGGCAGCCACCGCAAGTTTGCATCGCTCGCCACGCGCCTCGAAGCGCAGGGTATAGCACGCGCAAAGATCGACGCGGTCCGCGCTCCGGCCGGGCTGGACATCGGAGCTGTGACGGCACGAGAGATCGCGCTGGCAATTCTTGCGGAACTGGTTCAGATTCGTCGTGCACCGGGAAATCGAATGGACGGGGTCGAAAAGACTACATAGTCAATGCCGCAACGTGCATACGTTACCCATCGTCAAGCAGGATGATCTGTCAAACTGCAAACCGCGCACCAGCTGTTTCCAGTTTCCTTGGCGCGGCGGTGAAGGTATTTGTTAGATATGAAAATAATTCGCTTCGATACTGACGAACGTCAGGGTGATACGATCGGTGATACGGCTTATCGCCGGATACGCTCGGATATCATTCATGGCCGGTTGGTCCCGGATGAAAAACTGAAACTGGAGCGCATGAAGGAGGTCTACCGCGCAAGTGTGACCACCCTGCGCGAGATATTGAACCGTCTGGCAGTGGAAGAACTAGTCTCGGCGGAAGGGCAGCGCGGCTTTCGTGTGGCACCGATCAACGAGGCCGAGCTTCACGACCTCGCGCGGATGCGCACGTTGCTCGAAACTCACGCATTGAGAGAGTCGATTGTGAGCGGAGACGTCGAGTGGGAAGCTGGTATCGTCGCAGCCCAGTACAAGCTTTCCTCCGTCGAGCGCGATTTGATAGAGGGAGAGGCCCCCGGTGACCTGAATTGGGTCTCATTCGACTGGGGTTTTCACTATGCGATGATGTCTGCCTGCGGTCAGAGAGTGCTGATGCGCACGTATTCCTCGATCTACGACAGGCTTGCGCGCTACCACATGCTCGCGCTTCCTTTCCGTGGAGAAACGGTCGTGGAAGAGCACGAAAGACTGCGAGATCTTGTGATCGGCCGAAAAGCAGATGACGCTGTCGAGTTGTTGACAAGACACGTTCAGGGTGGTGTCGACTACATCATGCAGTCCGGGCGTTTCAGCGTCGCCTGACACGTTCTTGTCTGCCGTTCACGCGCGGTGATCAAGCCGCGTGGAACAGGAACGATCGCATCGATACGGACCCGAGGTCGATGGAGTCGGTCATGAATGTCAGCGAATCTCGGTCGTCGGATGCACCAGCCACCGTCAGGGCCGGAAGGTAGTGATCGACCGACGGGTGGGCCATGGTCAAAAGCGAACCAAGTCCCTTGCGATCAGACAGCGTGTCAAAATCGCGCTGGGCAAGGCGATCCGCAAACAGGCTGTCGAATTCGAGCGCGAAATCCTGCGGTCTGCCGCCGGGGCGCATGGCGCGAAGGTTGTGCACGACGTTGCCCGAGCCAAGGATCAGCACACCACGATCCCGCAGCGACGACAGCAATTGGCCGATCTCAAGCTGGTAGTCGAGGTCCTTCGACATGTCGATGGAGAGCTGAAATACCGGGACGTCCGCGTCCGGGAACAGGAACTTGAGGACGGTCCATGCGCCGTGATCCAGCCCCCAAGTGTCATCGGTTTCCGCGTGATGGCTGGCCAGCAGCGCGGCAACTTCACGGGCCAGTTTTGGATTGCCCTTTGCCTCGTATTGCTGATCGTAAAGGGCGTCTGGGAAGCCGTAGAAATCATGGATCGTGCTCGGCATCGCAGAGACATCCACGAGGGTGGTGTTCCTTGTCATCCAGTGGGCAGAGACGACCAGTATCGCCTGCGGACGGGGAAGGGTCTTGCCGATCTCGATCCATGCTCTGCTGAATTTGGTGTTCTCGATGGCGTTCATCGGGCTGCCATGCCCAAGAAAGAGAACCGGCATTCTGTCGGAAAGGGAGAGCCGTTCGGAAAGGTCGTTCATTGTTTGCCTAGTGCTCATTTTCTTGTCCCCTTGGCTGTGCGGGACCGCGGTTGCGCAGCCCCGATATTCCATTTTGTGGTATTCTCAGGCGAACTGGCCCAGTGCCTTGTCGAGCGCCGGGACGCGCATGGCATAGGCCCCGCTGCCCAAAAGTGCCACGGCAACCTGTGCCACGGTCCAGAACAACGGGTATTCCCAGCCGCCGCCTTCGCTCGAAAAGCTCCAGCCATTACCGGAATGCGCCCAAGTCGCTCCCAGCAACACAGGGATAAGGGCGAGCGATACGACTCGTGTGCCGATCCCTAGGATCAGCGCAGCCCCGCCCGCCAGTTCGGCGAAGATCGTGAGGTGGGCAAGGAAGCCGGGCAGCCCGAGGCTTTCAAAATATCCGACCGTACCGGCGACTGTGAACACGAGCACTTTCATCAAGCCGTGGGCAACAAAGAGAATGCCGGTGCTGACGCGCAGTGCGAAGGCGGCGAAATCCGCCGAAGTCTGAGAATTCATATGTCTTCTCCTGATCTTGGCTCGGCCTCCGCCGGAGCCGGTTTGAGTTTTTTCGCCAGCCCATCGGCTGTCTGTTCTGAACAGGATTTAAGACTTGAGCGCTTTCAATGAAATGGCGAATTTAGTGAATGACTATCCATGAACCATTCTTAAAATGCGTGGTATGGATCTTGTAGATGAATTGCGGGCCTTTGTTGCGACAGCGCAAACCGGTTCCTTTACCGCTGCGGCCGATCAACTGGGCGTATCGAACCGGCTGACATCGAAATATGTCGCCGAGCTGGAACAACGTCTTGGCGTGCGGCTGCTGCAACGTACGACGCGGAAAGTCGGGTTGACGCCGGACGGAGAAACCCTGCTCGCGCGGGCGCCGGCCTTGCTTGATGATCTCGACGACCTGCTGGCAGAGGTGACGGAAGAATCGAGGGGGCTTTCGGGTACAATCCGGATTTCGGCACCTGTCACGCTGGGCGAAGTCTATATCAGTGACATGCTGGGTCGGTTCGCCCGAGCGAACGCGGGCCTGACGCTGGATCTACGGCTTGGCGATCAATTCGTTGATCTTGCGTCCGAGGGGATTGATCTTGCGTTTCGGCTGGGACGTTCCGACATGCTGTCTCTCAAAGCGCGCAAGCTCGCGTCATTTTCCAGTATCCTCGTGGCCAGCCCCGGTTACCTCCAAAAGCATGACGCACCTCAGAGACCCGAGGATCTTGTTGGACACAACTGCATCATCGACACGAATAGGCGAAACCCGCGTCGCTGGACCTTTCGCCGGGGCGCAGATGAGTACGTGGCGAGCGTGCGCGGGCAGTTCATGGTCAATTCCGCGCAGGCGGCAGCGGGGTTGGCACGCGATGGTATGGGCATCGCCTACATTCCGCGATTCGCGCTCATCGATGCTGTCGAACGAGGTGATCTGGTGCATCTGTTGCCGGACTATGACGGCGAAACTGGTGTCTTGAACGCGGTTTATCTTGAAGGGCGTACTTTGCCCCGGAAGGTGCGCATGCTGATCGACTTTGCCGCCGCAGACATCCGCTCGGCCGACCAGTTCTTTGGCGCTGATTGACACCGATCTTTACCGGGCTTGCCGGAGGGGACGTTCAGGCGAGGGGCGTGAGGCATCGATGTCGGGCATTTGCGAGCGGTCGGCGCTATCGGTGACTTCCGGGGCCAGCTTGGCCATCGCTTCGTGATGCGACAGGAAGATATTGCCTGTCAGGTCGTCGATGAGCGCGGAGCGGGCGAGCCTGTCCATCACCGGGCCTTTGACTTCGGACAGGTGCAGGTCAATCTTCTGGTCCGCAAGCCGGTGGATGATAAGTTCAAGGCTTTCCAGCGCACTGGCGTCAATCGAATTGACGGCGACGAGGTTCAGCACGAGGTGACGCAGATTGGGGCGCTCGGCGACGGCGCGCTGGATAATGTCCTCGACGGCACGGGCATTGCCGAACCATAGGCTTTCGTCGATCCGCAGGGACAGAACCGTGTCTGCACAAGCCACGTCATGGCGCAGGATATTGCGGTAATGCCGGGTGCCGGGGACCTGTCCGATTTCAGCGACGTGCGGGCGGGCAGAGCGCCAGAGGTGCAGCAGGAGTGAAAGCCCGACGCCGGTGATGATGCCCGCCTCAACCCCGACGGCGAGCGTCACGAGGATGGTGCCGAGCATCGCGGCGAAGTCGAAGGGCGAATAGCGAAGTGTTCGTCGCAGCGTGCCCAGATCGACGAGGCTGAGCACGGCCACAATGATGGTCGCCGCGAGAACTGCGGTAGGTAGATGCTTCAGCAGGGGCGTCAGGAAAAGCGAGGCCAGCGCGATGCCGATGGCAGTAAAAGCGCCTGCCGCGGGCGTTTCTGCTCCGGCATCAAAATTCACGACCGAGCGGGCAAATCCACCGGTAACAGGGTAGCCGCCGGAAAAAGCCGAAGCGAGGTTCGAGACACCCAGTCCGATCAGTTCCTGATCGGGTCGAATGGACTGACGGCGCTTGGCCGCGAGCGTTTGGGCCACCGAAACGGATTCGACGAAGCCGATGACGGATATCAGAAACGCGGCCGGTAGAAGATCACGCCACAAAGTCGCGTCGAACAGTGGCAGGCTCAGGTTCGGGAGGCCTTGCGGGATGTCCCCGACAACCGAAACACCGCGTTCTTCCAGACCCAGCAGAACGACGGCCAGAATGGACACCACGATGGCAAGAACCGGCCCCGTCCTCGCAAGCAGGGCTGCGGCACTCGTCGGCAAGCCACTTCTTTCCAGCAGAGGTTTCAGCGACGAACGCGACCAGAACAGGAAACCGGTGGCAAGTGCGCCGATGGCGAGTGTTGGAATGTTCGTGTTGCCGATATTTCCGCCAAGGGAGGCGGCCAGTTCCAGCAGGTTGTGGCCTCCCGCGTCAATCCCGAGGATATGACGCAGTTGGCTGGCCGCGATCAGGATGCCGGAAGCGGTAATGAACCCCGAAATGACCGGGTGCGACAGCAGGTTGGCCACAAAGCCAAGCCGGAAAATTCCCATGGCAAGGAGCATCAGGCCCGACAGGGTCGCAAGGACGATGGCCGCGGCGATATAGCGCTCGCTCCCCGGTGGGGCGACAGCTCCGGCCGCTGTCGCCGTGAGCAGCGAAACTACCGCTACGGGCCCGACGGCGAGCGTTCGGCTGGTTCCGAAAATAGCATAGGCGACCAAGGGCAGGATCGAAGCGTAAAGCCCGACGACGGGCGGAAGCCCCGCAAGCATGGCATAGGCCAGCGATTGCGGGATCAGCATGACCGTCACGATGACGGCGGCAAGCCCGTCGTTGTAAAAGCTCTGTCTCGTATACTGGCTTCCCCATTCGAAAACCGGCAGATAGGTCGCCAGGCGTCTCATTGCTTACTTTTCCACCGGCAGGCCTGCTGATTTCCAGCCGGCGATGCCGCCCTGAATGACCTTGGCGTCATAGCCCATGTCGCGCAGGGTGTCGGCGGCAAGGGCGGCGCGGCCACCAGCGGCGCAGAGCACCAGTATCGGCGCGCTACCACGACGGTCGACCAGCCCCGCCTCGGCCGTATCCAGACTGGAGTCCGCCCGGGTTTCGAGAATGCCGCGCGGCACGTTCAAAGCGCCGGCGATGCTGCCAACCGTTTCGAGCTCCCCGGGTTCCCGGACATCGAGGATGAGTCCGCCGCCAGCGGCCATCGTGTTGGCTTCGTCAGGGCTTATGGTTTCGACGCGTGTGTTGGCGTCGGCAACAAGATCTTTCATCGTGCGTGTCATGCTATGCTCCTAGAATTTGTTTGTTGGCAATTTAAGATAGGAATGGCCGTCATCCTCGGCAGGGGGCAGACGTCCGCCGCGCAAATTGATCTGGAGGGCAGCCAGAATGCGGTCGGGCAGGGCAAGCGTCGCATCGCGATCGTTGCGTCGTTTGATCCATTCTTCGCGCGACGTCCCGTCGCGGACGTGCTCGTTACTCGTCTTGTGCTCGGCGACTGTGGCTTCCCACATGGGTTCGTCCCGGTCCTTGGTGCCATAATCATGTCCGACAAAAAGCCGGGTATCCGCAGGCAGAGACAGGATTTCCTGGATCGAATCCCAAAGTTCCTCGGTGCTTCCGCCGGGGAAATCGGCGCGCGACGTCCCCACATCCGGTTGCATGAGCGTATCATGCGTGAAAGCGGCGTCGCCGCAGACATAGGTGATCGAGCCAAGCGTGTGTCCGGGCGACAGGATCACGCCAAGTTCCAGATTGCCGAGAGGGATTTTGTCGCCCGCTGCAAGCAGCCTGTCGAAGTCGCGACCGGGATCAAATGCATCGGGCAAGTTGTAGATTTTCGACCAGATGGCTGCAATGTCGGGCAGCTTGGACCCGATCGCATTGGGTGCGCCGGTGCGCTCCTTCAAGTGCGCCGAGGCCATCACGTGGTCCGCGTGCGGATGGGTGTCGAGCACCCATTCGACCGTCAGGCCGTTCTCGGCGACCAGATCAAGAACCTGATCCATGCTTTCACTCGAGAAACGATAGTTCTTTGGGTCGAAATTCCACACGATATCAATCAGCGCCGCCTTCTTCGTGGCGGGATCCGCGCAGATATACTGAATTGAGCCGGTATCTGGTTCGTAAATGCCCCAGACATCCGGGCTTGCCGGACCTTTGGACGCCGATTTGCGTACGATCCGCTGTTTGAGTTTCGAAGTGCTCATTCTGGTTCTCCGTTCCGGTAGGAAAGTTCGAACACGCCGGGCTTGCATCACCTTGCGCAACTGTCATATATTAGCAATATCTAAATAAGGCAATGGTAATGTAATGGCGAATGGAAAAGAAATGTCAGTTGCCGCTCTTCAAGAGATGGCCGAGCATGTCGCCTCGCGCCTGTCTCTTGTTTCCAATGCCAAGCGGCTGTTGATCCTGTGCGAATTGGTCGAGGGAGAAAAGTCGGTGGGAATGCTGCAATCGGCGGTTGGGATAAGTCAATCTGCCCTGAGCCAGCATCTCGCAAGGCTGCGCGAAGCCGGGATGGTCGGCACGCGCCGAGAGGGGCAGACGATCTATTACAGCATAACGGACCCTGATCTCGATGTGCTCATGACCGCGCTTTACGACGCTTTCTGCCGGGATGCGGGACCCGCAGTATAAATCAAAAAAATGCGCGCCACCCGTAAAGGCAGCGCGTAATTTTCTTACAGAACCAGCTTGGTGCCGGTCAGGAAAGCAATGCGTCTATGTGGATAGGATAAGAACTGATCCTTTTTCCGGTCGCGTGCCAGACCGCGTTGGCGATTGCGCCGACGCTACCCGTGATGCCGATTTCGCCGACCCCCTTGATGCCAAGCGCGTTGACATAGGGATCGTCCTCATCCACGAGCAACGCCTCGACATGCGGGGCGTCGGCATTCACAGGCACGTGGTAGCCAGCGAGATCCGCGTTCAGCGGGCGACCCGAGCGCAGATCGTGAATGCCTTCCTCGTGCAGGGCGAAGCCGATACCCCAAATCATCCCACCGGTAAGCTGGCTCTTGGCAAGGTGCGGGTTGATGATCCGTCCGGCTGCAAAGGCGCCGATCAATCGCGACACGCGGATCTGGAACAGGTCTGGATCAATCTTGACCTCGGCAAAGACGGCACCGTGCGAAAACATCGCCCGCGCCTCTGTGTTAGCTGGATCGCGTCCGCCGGAGCCCATCGCATCTATCCTTTCCAACCCGGCGCGTTCAAGAATGTCGGCGTAGCTTTCGCTGCGACTTTCGTCATCAGCGCGGAATAATCGGCCCTCGCGGGCCTCGACGCCTGTATTCCCAGCGCCGAACAAAGGGGATTCCGGGTCGGCGGTGGCCAGATCGGCAAGCTTTTGCACCGCGTTGCTGCCCGCCTCGAACAGCGCACCCCCGGCCGAAGCGGTATGGCCCGAGCCGCCAGCGACGCCAGCGTCGGGCTGATCGGTGGTGCCGGACATGAACTCGATCCTGTCGACCGGCAGCCCCACGCCGTCCGCCGCGATCTGGGCAAGAGCGGTCCAGGCGCCTTGCCCCATATCCGCGCCGGAGGTTTCAACAAGAGCCGTTCCGTCCCGCCTAAGTGTCGCGCGGGCTTGTGCGGCGAACATCGGCGCTGGGAAAAGGGCGCTCCCCATGCCCCAGCCGACGAGCATGCCGTTTTCATCCCGCATCTGTCCCGGCGCCAGAGGGCGATCCGACCATCCGAACTTCTGCGCTGCAAGCTCATAACACTCTCGCAGGGACTTGGCCGAGAACGGCTTGCCACTTGCAGGGTCGGTTTCGGCATAGTTGCGCAGCCGGAATTCCAGCGGGTCCATGCCGACGGCTTCCGCTGCCTTGTCAATTGCGATTTCCAGCGCTGCGGAACCGGAGGCTTCGCCCGGCGCGCGCATTGGGCCAGGCGTGCCGGTGTCGACCCTGACGGCTGAGTGCCGAGCAACGATTGCAGGGCTGGCGTACATGTTCAGCGATGCGTTTCCCGCGCCTTCGATGAAGTCATCAAAGCTGCTTGTGGATGCGGTGGCTTCGTGTTCAAGCGCCTTGATCAGGCCGTTACCATCCGTGCCAATCCGCAGTTTCTGGCGGGTCGCGCCGCGATGTTGCACGGGGCCGAACATCTGGTCCCGGCGAAGCACCAGTTTCACTGGTCGGTCCACCATCCGAGCGGCCATGATCGCCAGGATTTGCGGGCCAACAAGAATGGCTTTAGACCCAAAGCCCCCGCCAATGAACGGACTGCGCAACGTGACATTCTCTGGCGGAATACCGAAATACCCTGCGAAGGCGCCTCTCGCTAAATGGATGGCTTGGTTCGGCGTGTCGATCGTCAGGTGATCGCCGCTCCACTCGGCAACAATTGCGTGGGGTTCCATCGCGTTATGATATTGAGCGGGCGTGTCGACCGAGGCGCCAATCCGATGTTCGGAATTGGAAAAGCCAGTGTCGAAATCGCCCTTGCTGAAGGACGGATTGCCCCCGATGCCAACGGCGGGTGGATCATACGCCTCGCCATTTTCGAATCCGATACGTGCGGGGTCGGTATCATATTCTGGGGCGAGCAGACGGGCACCTTCGGTCGCGGCCTCGAGAGTTTCAGCCACGACGAGCGCTATCGGCTGGCCCGCGTAACGGACAGTATTGTCCTGCAGTGCTTCGATCCGCCATGAAAACGGGTGCGACTTTCCATCGGGGTCGAGGTGCAGTGCCGGACGATTGTCGGGCGTAATGACTTCGATCACTTCGGGGTGCGATTTTGCGGCTTCGACATTCAGCGAAACCACCCGACCACGGGCAATGCCAGCGGAAGCAAAAACCGCGTGGGCAAGCCTGTCGGGGCGATTGTCGGCGGCGTAGGTGGCTGTGCCGGTGACCTTGGCAATCCCATCGCGACGGGTCATCGGCTGGCCGGAATTCGACCCGAGGCGGACATGGCCCGCAGGTGTCTGAAGTGTGTCAGGCATTGGCGGTGGCTCCTTCGGAAGACATGAAAACAGAAGCGGGCAGGGCAGGAACGCGGTCCGGCGTGCCCTTGGCGGCAAGGGTCAGAGCGCGCGTCAGTACGCGCGTTGCCAGCGTGATCTTGAATGCGTTATCGCCAGAGGGTGACGCTTCTTTCAAAGCGATTCCAGCGGCCTCGGCAAAGACTTCGGCTTCGGCCTTCTTACCCTTCAGAAACGTCTCGGCATCGGTCGCGTGCCAAGGCCGGGCGGCAACAGCGCCAAGGGCGATGCGGGCCTCGGTTATCGTTCCCTGTTCCATGCTCAGCATGGCCGCGGCTGAAACCAGGGCAAAGGCAAAGGAGGTCCGCTCGCGCAGTTTCAGGTAGCGCGAATGGCCTGCGAATGACGTAGCCTCTGCAGGCAGGCGCAGAGCGGTGATCATTTCGCCGTGCTTGAGAGCAATCCCACCTGCGCTCTCTGAGCCGGGCAATTCGTGCAGCGCCGCGAGGTCAATTTCGCGGCTGCCATCCGGCCCTTCGATCTCGACGATTGCGCCCAAGGCCGCAAGCGGAACACAGAAATCCGAGGGGTGCGTTGCGATGCAGGAGGGCGTCCAGCCCAGCACTGCATGAGAGCGATTATGGCCCTCAAGCGCGTCGCATCCTGAACCTGGCGCGCGTCGGTTGCAACGGCTAAGCGGATCCTGAAAATAGGCACAGCGCGTTTCTTGCATGAGATTCCCGCCAACCGTCGCCGCGTTCCTGAGCTGCGGCGACGCGCCGGATAGCAGGGCCTCTGAAATGGCGGGAAAGGCAGCCGAAAAGGCCGTGTTACGGGCCAGTTCCGCGTTGCGCACCATGGCTCCGATCCGGACTGACGCGTCTTCAAGCCAGTCGATCCGGTCAAGTCCCGGCAACCGCGTGATGTCGATGACCTTGTCGGGCGCGGCGACGCCGATCTTCATCAGGTCCAGCAGATTTGTGCCCCCGGCAAGATAGGCCGCACCCGGCTCGGAGGCGGCGGCAACAGCCTCGGCGACCGAGCCAGGGCGGATATAGTCAAAACGGTTCATACGCTGGTTCCTTCGCTTTCGGATTGTCGGCGCTCGGCGTCCAGAACGGCGGCGGTGATTCCGGGATAGGCTGCGCAACGGCAGATATTGCCGCTCATGCCTTCGCGGATCCGCTCAGGGTCGGCACCTGCGTCTCCTTCCGAAAGAAGACCCACGGCGCTCATGATCTGGCCCGTGGTGCAGTAGCCGCATTGAAAGCCGTCATGTTCTATAAAGGCGGCCTGCACGGGGTGCAGCGTGTCGCCCTGTGCAAGACCTTCGATCGTTGTAACGTCTGTGCCATCGACGCTTGCGGCGAGTGTCAGGCAGGCATTGATCCGCTTGCCGTCGAGCAGAACGGTGCAGGCACCGCACTGGCCGCGATCGCAGCCTTTCTTGGTGCCGGTCAGTCCGATATGTTCGCGTAAGAGGTCAAGCAGGGTGGTCCGGGTGTCTTCCAATGGCACGTTCAGGCTTTCGCCATTCACGCTGAGGCTTATGGAAAGGGTCATGGTCCCTCCAATGTTGGATTTATTTGCGGGTATTTAGCGGGAGCTCTTTCGCCCGAGGTCCGATAGGTGCAATCTTCGGTACGGGCCTGTGGTCCGCTGAAACATATATACGGAGGCATCCTCCGTTTAGCAAGTGGAAAGGTGACCCAAAGGCATCATGGGCGGAGAAGTGCAGAAAACAGGTAAAAAACCGCGCGCGGATTCGATCCGGAACCGCGAACGTCTGCTCGAAGCGGCCCGCGATGTTTTTTCGGCAGGCGGGCCGGGGGCTAGCCTTGAAGCGGTCGCCCGTCGGGCCGAGGTTGGCATAGGAACGCTCTACCGGCACTTCCCGACCCGCGAGGCGCTCTTTCAGGCGGTCTACAGCCGCGAAGTGGACGAGATGGTCGCGCTTGCGGGTGAACTTGCCAATGATCCTGACCCGGTCGCGGCCCTACGCAAGTGGATGCATGCCAGTATCCGCATGGTTGCGACAAAACGGGGGATGCTCAACGCGCTTACCCCGACGCTCGACAGCTCATCGGATTTCTATGCGGATGTTTCCGCGCGCCTGCTTTCGTCGATAGACACGCTCATGCAGCGGGGCGTCGCGGAAGGCCGGTTGCGCAATGACATCACGTCAGAAGAGTTGATGCGGGCGTTTCTGGGGATCTGCTACACGCGGGAGCAGGAGGGCTGGCAGCAGACGGTTATTCGCCTGCTCGACGTGTTTATCGACGGGCTGGTCGTGCCGGGCCAGCATTCTCGCGACTGATCGTATCGGATCAGAAACCGCCGTTCACGCGGATGACTTACCTTGATCACTGGTTTGTCGAATGCCGGATTTCCGGCATTCGGGTGTTGGACTGAGAGAGCAGAGGCGGCGGCAGGCGCAGGCCTGCCCACATCCCGATGCGCTCAAGCTGCGTCAGACATTGCCTCGGCTTCGGCGACACGTTCGGCGAACCACGGGAAAGCAACATCCTCCGCGAGATCGTCGCCTTGGGCGTCATGGATCACGCGCGGGCCGACCTGCTTTGCATTGTGCTTGACCAGCATGTCAGCCAGTTGTTCCGAACCGTGCCCAAAGGTTTCGTAGTCGCTGTCGCCCAGCCCGAAAATCGCAAAGCTGAGCCCCGCCAGATCGGTGTCCGACCCCTCAAGCTTTTCAGCAAAGGGCTTGGCTGACGCGGGAAGCTCGCCATCGCCATAGCTGGAACTGACGAAGACATGGAACACGGACAAATCCAGATCCGCCGGGTCGACCTCGGCAAGGTTCATTATTTCCAGTTCGTGATCGTCACCGAACTCGCTTTCGAGGTCTTCGCAGAGCATTTCGGAATTACCGGTTTCGGTACCGTAGAGGATATTGATCTTCATTGTGTCGTCTCCGTCACGTTCAAAGCCAGTTTCAGCATGTCCCGCCGGGTGCGCAGCTTGTTGCGCAGGCGACCCTCAGTGCAGGACGCGCGTTCATGTTCGTCGATCCGCTGCCATGCGGCATAATCCGTAAGATGATCAAACCGGGCGAACAAGGCTTCGCGCCCGGGCGCGTCGCTCTCGGGCATGGTCGCGAGGTCTTGCGCAATCGCTGCGGCCACAATCTGCGAGTCGCTGCGGTTGTCCGGAATGGTTCCCTGCGGCCCGCGACGGAACCATCCGGCGGCGTAAAGCCCGTCACCCAGCCGTCCGTTGTCCAGGTCGGCCGCGCTTTCGATCAGGTCCATGCGTCCAAGACGCTGGTCATCGCTGAACCCGACAGCGGTCACGGCCATGTCGCAGGGAAGTTCGAGTGTTTCGGACCCGTCGGCCCGCGCGATATGCAGGGCGTTCAGTTTACCGTCAGCCCCGATAAAGCTGACCGGCGACCAGCCAAAGCGGAACGAGATCGTGCAACGTTTTGCGTCAGGTTCGATTTCTGCGAGTCCATTCAGTGCGGCGATCTTGGGGTTTTCACTGTCGGAAGCTGCGTCAA
Organism: Heliomarina baculiformis; assembly: GCF_019966545.1. Classification (GTDB taxonomy): domain Bacteria; phylum Pseudomonadota; class Alphaproteobacteria; order Rhodobacterales; family Rhodobacteraceae; genus Heliomarina; species Heliomarina baculiformis. The sequence continues at coordinate 85,772 of NZ_JAIMIC010000002.1, forward strand.
AATCGAGATCGTGGATCTCAAACTTCAATCCTGCGCTCTTGCCGATTTCCTTGACCATGACCGGGTCAAACTTTGCCATACCGGCAGGCGAGCGACCGATTACCTCGATCCGTTCAACTTTTGCCGCGGCTATACTTTCGGCGTGATGCGACCCGAAATCCGACCCCTCGTATTCATGGTCCTGTTTGGAGAGTATCCGCAGTACGTCCATCGCGACATTGCCGTTGCCGATGATCGCAACCTGTTTGCCGGGGGCGGGCAGCTCTGAGTCCTTGCTATCGGGATGATCGTTCCACGCGCGAGTCAGGACGCCAGAACCAACGACGCCCTGCAGGTCTTCGCCCGCGATGCCCAGTTTACGGTCTGACGAAAGCCCGGTGGCCAGCACGACGACATCGTAAATCGCACGCAAATCATCCAGCGAAATGTCACCACCATGCGCGTCGGTACAGATATCGAGATTGCCGATGAAATTGACACCCTGCCGTTCAAACAGGCGGGCGAACTGGCGCGAGACCGCCTTGGTCCCCTGATGATCGGGCGCAACGCCATAGCGGACAAGACCAAAGGGCACGGGCAGACGGTCGATGATGTCGATCTCGACCGTCGCGTCCTGCTTCAGAAGCGCCTGAGCTAGATAACATCCCGACGGGCCAGCGCCGATGATGGCAATTTTGCGTGTCATGCGCTCTCCTAGTTGAAAACGAAGCCGTGATCCACGGGCAGGACCTGACCGGTTAGTGTGATTGCCGCCTTGGTCAAAAGGTAAGCGGCCACGTCCGCGACTTCCTCGGTGCCCTGCGGGCCGGGGACGGCGCGTTGGGTTTCATAGAGTCTATGCCGCGCTTCGGGCACGTACTCCGTGCTTGGGGTCGTCAGTATCCCTGGCGCGATTGCCGTGACGCCGATGCCGTCCGGGCCAAGTTCCCGCGCTAACCCGCGGGTCATGGCCATGACCGCGCCTTTGGATGAAATATAGCTCATCAGGTTCGGCGCGCCCCAAAGCGCGGTATCCGAGGCGAGATTGACGATCCGGCCCGACCCGGAGGACCGCAGGGCAGGTGTCAAGGCCCGGATCGCGAGCCAGGTGCCGCGCACGTTGACAGTCATGACCTTGTCCCAGCTTTCGATCTCGATGTCTTCGAAACCGATGCCGCCAATACCGGTGGCGATGGCGCCGTTATTGACCAGCCCATGGACCGGGCCGCTGATCGATGCCCCGAAAGCCGCAATGGAATCCGGGTCGGACAGGTCCATCAGCTTGCTTTCAAACGTCGCGCCCGTTTCGCGCACCGCCGCCATGGTGGGTTCAAGGCTTTCGTCGCTCAGATCCGACAGGATCAGCTCAGCCCCGGCAGAGGCGCAGGCCAATGCAATGGTTTTGCCAAGACCGCCACCGGCACCGGTGACAACGACACGGCGACCTTCCAAAGAACTCATCGTGTTACTCCTGCCCAAGGATGGGGTTGGCCCGTAAGATCACAATAGATGCCTTTCTGCCGCTGCCAGACCCGCAGGCCTTCGCGGCCTTTCTCGCGCCCGATCCCGGATGCGCCGTCGCCGCCAAAGGGCGTCGAAATTGAGAACTGCTTGTAGGTGTTGATCCAGACGGTGCCTGCCCGGATTGCTCCTCCGATCCGCCATGCGCGAGGGAAGTCGCGGGTCCAGATGCCACAGGCGAGACCGTATTCATTGTCATTGCCCTGTGCGATCACGTCCTCTTCGCTGTCGAAGGGGAGGACGACGAGAACCGGACCGAATATCTCTTCGCGGCAGGTCTTGGCATCGTTCGGCAGGCCCGTGATGATCGTCGGTTCAAGATAGGCGCCTTTGTCATATTCCGCGCCAGACAGGCGTTTGCCGCCGCACAGGATCTCGCCGCCTTCTTCCCTTGCGCCTTCAATATATGCCTCGACCGCCTCACGGTGTTCGTGGTTGATCAGTGGCGCAACCTGTGTCCCGTCGGCAAAGGGATCACCGACGCGCAGAGCTTTTGTTGCCTCCACCAGTTTCGCGACGAACGCGTCATAGATCGAGCGCTGCACGAAAAGCCGTGAACCGGCGATGCAGCTTTGTCCCGAGGAAGAGAAAATACCAAAGAGAATGCCCGCAATGGCAAGATCCTGATCGGCGTCCTCGAAGACTATGGTGGGCGATTTGCCACCGAGTTCCAGAGAGATCGGCATCAGCTTGCGCCCGGCTTGTTCGCCTAGACGGCGGCCGGTGTCGGTGCCGCCGGTAAAGGCGATGCGACCGATCTCGGCATGTTCGACGATCAGGTTGCCAATCTCGCGGCCCGCGCCGGGCAGGACCGACAGCAACCCCTTGGGCAGCCCGGCCTCATCGACGATCCGCGCCAGTTCGAGCGCGACGAGCGGCGACCAGCTTGATGGTTTCAGAACAACCGCATTGCCTGCGGCAAGGGCGGGGGCCAGCTTTTGCGCATCCGAGGCGATCGGGGAATTCCACGGGGTGATCGCACCGACGACGCCAATGGGTTCATGTACCGAAGCGGTCAGGAAACCGCCGCGCCGGGTCGTTAATGCGTCATCAGAGGTTTCCAGCACGGCGGCGAAATAGCGGAACGTACCGACGGCCGAGGCAGCTAGGGCCGCCGTTTCGGTCAGCGTCTTGCCGGTATCGCGCGATTGCAGCCGCGAGATGCGAGAGATATTCGCCTCGATCCTATCCGCGATGCGGTGCAGGATCTTTGCGCGCTCATGGGGCAGCATGTCGCGCCATGCCGGGTCGGCCTGTGCGGCCTTTGCCCGTTCGATAGCGCGCTCGCCGTCTTCCCGCGACGCGCCGTTGAACGTCATGTTCTCGGAGCCGTCATGGGAAAAAACCGAGGTGATCGGCGCGCCGTGGCCTTCTTCCCAGACCCCGCCAACAAACAGGCGTCCATCAGGCAGTTCGTTCGTCATATCTTTCATATCGTCCTCAGATCGCGACTGGCCCGGTAGCGTTCAGGATTTCCCGCGCTACCGAATAGACCGTCGACAAAGAAGTCTTTGGATTGTCCGGGGAAGGTTTGCCCTCAAGCCGGATGGAGAAGTCCAGCGCATTCGACCGGACTGTGTATTCGTGAATGTTTCCTGGCGCCTGCGGATCTGCGATCATCTTGACCCGGGTGGCCTCGAATCCCGCGCCGGCAAGGGCGATAGTCGCCGCGACATTGGCATTCTTGGGATACTCGCGCGCGGCCTCACGGGCGCTGCCTTCGTAGAAAATTTCGGCTGTTTCGAGTCCGGCAAGATCAAGTTTCTTTTCGGCAGGGGTGCCCTGCCAAGCCTGTGGCGGCTTGCGGGAAATATAGGTCACTTCCAGCCCGCCAGAAAGCCGGGCGGCGGCCAGCATATCGATCCCGCCGACCGCGCCGGGCACGATGCGCAGCAGCGCTCCGCCCGTCTTGGCCGCGTCATGCACTGCGGCTTCCGTCTCTCCATCAGCAAGCGCCCCGACGGATACGAGTACACCGTCAATCCCGGCCTCAAGGCAACGCAAGAGGCTTTCACGCACGGCGTCATGCGTTGCGACCTCGACAACCAGATCCGGTTTCCCATCGATCAGCGCCTCGACCGAGCCATGAACGTGCAAGCTGCCGCCAAGCTTTTCCGCCGATGCGGACAGCTTGTCCTTTGCGCGATCTTCCGCGCCGGGACGGGCCAGAATATCCAGCCTGTCCAACACCAGCCCCTGCTCGGCAAGAATGCCAAGCAGAGAGGTGGCAATATTGCCGTATCCGATCAGCGCGAGACGCATCAGTCGGCCTTTCCGGCGGCGCCAGCAGGCGGACCGGCAAAAGCTTGTGCAAAAGGACCGATAGCAATCATATCGACTTCGATCAGGACCGGGCCTTCGCGTTCGATGGCCGCATCCAGAACGCCTGCGAATTCTGCGGTATCCGACACTTTCATGTGCGGCATGCCCACGGACTGGCAGAGCAATTCGAAGTCGGGCGTGTTAAGTGCCGAATAGTGCCGCCGACCGCTATATTGCGCATCCTGAATGTTCTGGATTACGCCATAGGCTGCGTCGTTCATCAGCACGTAGACCAGAGGGCAGTTTTCCTGCACCGCGGTTATCAACTCGGCAATCCCAAGTTGCGCGCCACCATCACCCAGCAGCGTGATCGCCTTGGGCCCTTCCGAGGCAAGTGCCGCACCGATCCCCATTGAAATACCCTGTCCGATACCGCCGCCAAGGGCGTGGACGCCAAGTTTCGGGTCGGCGATCTGCACGTAGCGATTGCCAAAAGTCGAATTGGAAATTGTCACGTCCCGAACCCAGGGGTGGCGACCGTTGAAAACCTTCTCGAGCAGGACATCCGCCACGACGTGGTAAGGCCCAAGCCGCTGGCGCAATGCACCTTCGGCCAGTGCGCGCGCGGTCGAGATTTCATGCGGCAGGTTCGGATCGGTATCGAGCGTTTCCGGCAGGCGATCAAGCAGACGCTGTAATGTGTCCGCCGCATCGCCATGAACGAACAGCTCAACAGGGTAGTTGCGCCCGCCCTGGCTTGCCTCGGCGTCGATCTGGCAGATCGGCGGCAGCGCCATGTTGTTATCCTTGGTTTCGTTTCCGCGCAGGCGCGAGCCGACCACCAGCATGAGATCGCAGGACTGGAAAAGCTGTTCCGACTGCGGGGTCATGTTGAACGCCCCAAGCGTCGCCTTGTGATCCTCGGGGACGACCGCACGGCCGTTGGTCGAAGTGACGGCGCCAAAGCCGCGATTGACGAGTTCCAGCGCCTGTTCCGATGCGCCCCGCGCACCACCGCCCAGCCAGATCATCGGCCGTTTCGCTTGAAGCACACGCTCGGCCAGCGCCTCGATAGCAGCGTCGCTGGCAAATGGACGGGTGATCGCGGGCCAACCGGCATGCTTTGTGCCGGAAATCAGACTGCGTTGAATGTCGACCGGAATTTCAAGGCTGACCGGACCGGAGGGCGCGGAAAGTGCGGCAGACACGGCGGCCTGCATGACACCCATCGCGGCATGCGGATCCCAGATCCGGAAAACCTGCTTGGACATGCCCTGCAGCATTTCGCGCTGCTTGGGAACATCATGGATCGGCGCACGGTCGCGATCGGCGAACTTCAGGTCCACCTGTGTCGTGATGTGCAACAGCGGCGTGCCCGCCGTCAGCGCCTCGACCTGTCCACCGGCCGCGTTGCCCGCCGCCGTGCCCGTCGAAGTCATCACGACACCAAGCTGCCCGGTCACCCGCGCATGGGCATCGGCCATGTTCATCGCACCGGCCTCGCCCCGGGCGGGGACGAAACGGATCCGTCCCTGTTCCGCAAGCGCGTCGAGGATCGGCATGTTGTGGATGGAAATGACACCGAAAACCGTGGTTACGCCAAGATCCGCAAGCGCACGGGCAATCTGGTCGCCCACGATTTCGGCGCGGACCGGATCGACCTCGGTGGGTTCAAATGAATCGGGATATGCCGCCAGAGATTTCAACTTGTGCTCCTGTGATAAAGGACGCGGCAGGCGAGGCGAGAAACGCGAGCAGTCGCGCAGCCTCGTCCGGTTTTCCGAGCCGCCCCATTGGGATGTTCTTGTTCTTTGCGAGATCGGCGTACCATGCCTCTCGCGTCTGGTTCTTGTCGTCGCGCGCCTCGAAACGGCGCTGCCATTGATTGCTGTCGATCAGCCCCACCAGGATCGAGTTTACCCGGATGTCGGGCGCCAGTTCGCGGGCCAGTGACTTCAGCAGGTTCTGTATCCCGGCACGCGCCGAGGAGGTGCAGACCATATGCGGTTCCGGTTGCAGGGCGAGCAGTGAATTGGTGGCGACGATCGCGCCGCTGCCGCTTGCCGCGAGCATTTCTTGAAACGCGCGGATCGGGCGGATCTGGCTGAAATACTTCAGCTCCAGCTCTTGCCGCCATGCTTCGTCTGTGGTGTCGGCAAAGGTCGAGACGCGTCCCTGTCCGGCATTGTTGATCAGCGCCACTGCGCCGCCGAACCTGTCTTCGACAGCCTTTGCAAAACCGTTGACCTGTTCTTCCTGTAGCACATCGACCGCTTGTGCGAATACGCGGTCGACACCAAACGTGTCGGCAAACTCGGCCGCAACCTTGTCGAGCCGTTCGGCCCCACGGGCGCAGATCGCGACTTGCGCACCCTCTTCGAGCAGCAGCCGCGCTGTGGCAAGCCCGATGCCCGAAGAGCCGCCGGTGACGACAACAGGTTTATCTTTCAGTCCAAGGTGCATGCGTCACTCGGCGTTCGAGGGCGGAAACCCGGGATCGGGACGGCCCATCATGACGGCCCGTTGCGCCGGTGTGGGGGGGCCTGCGGTCATCCACTGGTCCATCTTCTCCGGGTCGTCGCGTGGCCAGACCTGCGCCTCGTGCGTTGCTTCGTCGATCTGCTGAACTTCCGAGGTGAATTCGATCACAAAGCCCGAGGGCGATACGAAATAGGCGAACGGGTTGTCGCCCGGTCCATGACGACCCGGACCCCATGACGGGACCTGACCCTTTTGCTTCATCCGCCCGATGCCGCGCATGAAATCGTTCAGCGAGGCCATTTCAAAGGCCACGTGGTTCACGCTTGCATAGGGAGCGCGGACCAGCGCGATGCAATGGTGGTCAACAGTTTCCATGTCCTGTGCAGACCGCAGGAAAACCATCTGGTCGGCGGAATAATCGGACACGCGAAAGCCGAGGACGTCACCATACCACGCTTCGGTCGCTTCCATATCGGGTGTGTTCAGCACGCAATGGGTCACCTTCCGGGGGTAGGCGAACTTGGTCTCGCGCTCGACCGGTTCCAGATCAGTGGTGAACCGCAGCCGACGGAAATCGGGATCGAGCATCTCGAACCCGTACCCGCCGATGGCATCGTCGAACACCGCGGGGGTGCCAAGCACATGCGCGCCTTTTTCAACGACCTGTGCGTGCAGCGCATCCATCGACGCCCGGTCGGGCATTCCAAGATGGATGTATTCCACGCCGTAATTGTCGCCATCCTTTAACGCATAGATGAAGGGCTCTTTACCCGTGCCGGCCAGATAGACTATGCCTTCTTCTTCCTTGGCAATCTCAAGGCCCCAGTCGTTGACGTAAAAGTTCTTGGTGGCCGTCATGCCCGGCGCGCGCATCACGATGCCGCGCAGATGACTGACCCGTACCATATCGGCACTCATTGAACCGTCTCCTCTTTCTTGTCGCTGCAAGGTTCCTCGTTCGTGCTCTCAAGGCAGGACAGGATGACCCTGGATAATTCTGCCGGGGTCTCGACATGCAGCGCATGCCCGCTCCCGGAAATCTCGGTGATCGGCGCACCGCCAAGGGCGGCCGAAGCAAGCTCACTCTGGATACGCGGGGTGACGACATCGCCATCTCCCCAGATGATTTGGGTCGGGCAGCGGATCTCTTTCAGGTTTTTTACCAGTTGACCGGAGGCCAGCATGCGAACCGCTTGCCCGTAACCGGGCTGTTTCACCGAAGCCATAGCGTCGATGACGCGTTCGCGGGCTTCGGGTTTTCCATCCGGATCGGCCAGCAGGCGCGGGCCGCGTTTTTCGGCAAAGGCGCGCGCGCCGAGGTCGTCCAGTTCCGCCAAGCGGGCTGCCGCTGCATCCGACAGCTTGCCGCCGGGGTCCTGACCATGCCCACAGGCACAGGCACCCAAGATCATCTCTGTCACGCGCGCGGGGTAAAGCGCCGCGAATTTGGCCGCCATCAGCGTGCCAAGCGAGTGGCCGAGCAGCGTCACCCTATCAAGGCAAAGCGCGTCCAGAAATCGCCCAAGCGCCTTGGCATAATCACTTTCGACTGGCCAGTCGGCACCAAGAGGCTCCGATGCCCCATAGCCCGGCGCGTTCCACGCGATTACGTCCCAGTCTTCCGGGAGTTCGGCCAGCAGCGGTGAAAAGCTTTCGGCATTCGAACCGATGCCGTGCAGGCAGACGAGCCGCCGCCCATGACCCGTACGCCGCCAATAGCTGATACCGGCGATGGTGTCATGGACAACAGAAGGGGGCAGGGCGGACATGGCTTAGTGATCCTCGCGCACGAGGTAGTGCAGCACGCGCTTTTCGACTGCCGCGACGGCGAAGTAGAGCGCGATACCGATGACGGTCAAAAGGAAGATGGCGTTAAAGACCATCGCCGTATTTGCCTGTCCTTCGCCGTAGCTGATGAGGAAGCCAAGACCGGTGTTGCCACCAACAAGCTCACCTACGGTGACACCGATCACGGCCAGCGTCGCGCCGATGCGCAGACCTGCAAACAGGTTGGGAAGCGAGGAGGGCACCTCGATCTTGCGGAAGATCGTCAGCCGGTTCATCGAATAGACCCGGGCGAGGTTCACAAGATCGCGGTCGACGGTCTTCATGGATTGCAGCACGTTCACGAGGATCGGGAAGAACACGATCAACACGGTGACGAGCAGCTTGGGGATGGCGTTATAGCCGAACCACATGATGAATAGCGGGGCAAAGGCGACCTTCGGCGCGATTTGCAGCGCAAGAATATAGGGGGACAGAACCCGCTCCCACAGGCTCGACAGCCCGAGGAGATATCCCGACGCCGCGCCAAGCAGCCCGCCAAGGGCAAACCCGACCAGCGCCGAGATCAAGGTCGACATGAAGTGCCCCATCAGGTTTTCGCGCTGCATCATGCGCCCGAACTCTTCAAGACAGTTGCTGAAGGTCGGGATGATATAGCGAGGCACGTCCAGCAGGGGGGGCAGAAATTCCCAGATCGCGAGAAACACGAGACCTACACCGATCATGGCGAGGATTTCCGTGCGCGACCCGGAACCCGCAGTCAGTTTCTTGAACGGGTTTGCCATCTTGCTGCCTTTGTGGACGGGGGCACCGGAGGAAATCTCCGGCGCGCCATTTTTCAGGGATGCACTCGTGTCGGCCATTTTCACTCCGTTGGTGCTGCGAACTGGTTGTCGTAGTATTCCTCGGTGGCGAGCGTCTCGTTGACGATTCCGTTCTCAAGATAGAAATCGGCAACGGCGGTCATCCGTTCGGGATCGATCATGCCAAGCTTGGCCATGTCCGGGGTGGCATAGACGAGCTCGGTATAGCGCTTCATGATGTCTTCCAGCATCGCGGCCTTGCCTTCGAACTGCGGAATGTTGTCAGCCAGCAGCTTGGAGGAGCCTTCCGGGTCTTCCATCACGTCGCGCATGCCCTGCAGCGTCGCCTGAACAAAGGAGCGGACCACTTCGGGACGTTCCTCGATCATTTCGTCCGACGCGATAATCGCCTGCGCCATTGCCGGGAAGAGATCGTTGATCGGCACGATCGTCAGGTCGATGCCGGCGCCTTCAATCGCGGCGGCCCAGTCGGGCGTACCCGAGATCGCGTCGAGATCGCCGGAGATCATCAGCTGGACCATGCCTGCCGGACCAACGGCCTGGATATTCGCATCGTCCTTGGTCATGTCGGCAGAAGCGAGCGCTGCGAGCAGGTTGTAATAGGTGGTGTCTTGGAATGCCATGACGCCGATATTCAGACCCTTGAGGCCAGCCACATCGGTCGCGCCACTGTCTTTGCGGATGACCAGCTGCGTCAGGGCTTTGCCGCCAAGAACGGCCACGGCTTTGACGTCCAGACCGTTGGGACGGATGATAATCGGCGTGTCGCCGATGCCGCCGCCAAGGTCCGAGTTGCCTACAGCGACCTGCTTGGCGACGTCCGCGCCGCCCTTGCCGATGGCCCAGCTTACATCAAGCCCGGCATCTTCGTAGTAACCCTTTACACGGGCAACCTGAAACGGGGTGAACGCCGGCAGGAAGTCCGGGGCCGGGAACAGGTAGCTGACTTTTTCCTGTGCATATGAGGCGGCCGGAATGGTCGCCAGCACGGTAGCGGCTGCGATTGTCGCCGCCTTTACAAATCCAAAACGCATTTACTTCTCCTTGTTGGACGGCCTTCAGGCCGCTTCGTTTTCTAGGTGCAACGTGTCGAACAGCCGTTTGACGTAGACGCCGGTCTGGGCCTCCATCGAACGGGCAAGGGGGTCGCGGCGGTTGCCAAGTTCGATGGCGAATTCGTCGACGACGGTGCCGGGGCGCCCTGACATGACGACAACCCGGTCGGCCATGATAACGGCTTCGTTCAGGTCATGGGTGATCAGCACGCAGGTCACGCCAGCCTCGGCGATGGTGCGGGCAAAATGGCGCTGAAGGACAAGTTTGGTCTGCGCATCGAGTGCGGAAAACGGTTCGTCCAGAAGGATGATGTCGGGTTCGATTACTAACGTCCGGGCCAATGCCGCGCGCTGACGCATCCCGCCGGAAAGCTGGTGCGGATAATGTTCGGCGAACTCGGCCAGCTTCATGCGGTCAAGTTCCTGCATGGCCCGTTCCCGGCGCTCGGCACGGCTGAACTTGCGCTCTTCCAACCCGAACTCGACATTCTTGACGATGTTGCGCCAGGGCAGCAGCAGGTCTTTCTGCAGCATGAAACCGACTTCGGGACGGGTGCCGGTCACTTCGTCACCGTTAATCAGAACCTGCCCCGAACTGGTGCCATAAAGGCCGGAGACCATGTTCAGAATGGTGGACTTGCCACAGCCCGACGGGCCGACGACGGCAACCAGTTCACCGGCGCCCACGGAAAAGCTCATGTCCTCGACGGCGGTGACGGAATTGCCCGTATTGCGGTCGGTAAAGACCTTGGTGATGTTCCGAAGTTCAAGGCTTGAGGTCATGGGGTTTCCCTGTCTTTGCGGAGTTGTTTTCAGTTCCAGAGGTAGCCGTAGAGGCGGATCTGGGGCAGCAGGCGCGCCATCGGATTGCCCGACCCGTCGCCAAAACGCACATGCCGTAGCCAGGTGCGTCCGTGAATTTCCATACCGGTCGCGGTCACCCGCGACCCGAAGTGCGTCGCATCTGCCCACAACCCGCCAAGCGCGTCAGTCTGTTCAAGGCTGACCGGCCCGTCAAAGCAGGTATCGGCGCAGGAAAGCGACCCAAGCACCTGCATGTTGTCGAGAAAGGCGGTACTGGCGATACGTGCCTTGTTGAGCACCAGCGCCCCCCAGAATTCAGTTTTGGAGAGCGTCAGGTTGCCGCTGATCCGGGCCTCGTCGAGCCTGAGATCGGTGCCGAACCGGCTGTCCTGTGCAGAGAGCTGCGATTGAAAGGTGCAGCCCCGGAACCAGCTCAGCCCCAGCGTCGTGCAGCGATCCAGCAGAACTGCGCCTTCGAACACGGAACCCGACAGGTCGAACCCGCAAAGCTCGCGTCCCCGAAGGTCAAGCTCACCGCTGACGCGATGCCCGCGAAGATCCACTGCGACCTTCGGCTCGAACGGCGCGGTCAGGGCGGCAATCACCGCCTCCGGCTCGATCGGGGTGAGGGCCGCGTCTTTCATCAGGCCGTCTGCTTTCCTGCGGATTCTTCGGCGTCCAGCGCCTTGAAATGTTCCTTGGCGCGGCGCACCATCATCTGGCGAAGCCGGGATACACCGATGTCGTGCTGATACAGCATCTCGCGGCGACGGGCGTCTTCCGGGATCGATTCCAGCATGACGCGGTCCTGCTCCAGAACGTGCCAGTGACGGTCTTCGAGGAAAGCGCGATACAGGAAGCGCCAGCTTTCAGCCGCCGTGCCCTGCACTTTCCGGCAGCGCCAGAAGAACGAATAATGCGTGTGTTCATCTACCGGCGTTGCAAAGCCGACGATACGGAACGGGCCGCCCGGACCGGCACCATCGGGATAGGGAATGTCGAGCCGGAAGAACATCGTGCCTTGGTCCATGACAACTTCGGTGTAGTCAAAGTTGACGCCCTTCTGGTTGACCCGTTCGATCTGAAAGCCTTTTTCGCGGCGTTCCAGCTTCATCGTGTCCTGCTTGGAGCCGTAGGCCAGCGTAAAGCTGTTGGCGTGCAGGTAGCTTGCGTGCATCGGGTCGGCCGCGTTGTCGAGGCTGAAGCGATAGGAGCAATCCCAATATGTCATGCAGGGGAAAACCTGCCATTCGTCGCTGGTGAATTCTTCTGGCGGCACGAATTCCGGTGCGTCGGGGCGATCTGCCGAGGGCAGGTAGATAAAGACAGCGCCGCCAGCTTCGTTGCATTCATAATAGGTCAGCGCCTTGCGGCCTTCGAGCGCGCAGTCGGGCATGGCCGGAACGCGCACGACAGTGCCTTCGCCATTGACCGTCACACCGTGATAACCACAGGCGATATTGCCGTCCTGAACATGTCCAAGGCTCAGCTTGGCGCCCCGATGCGGGCAGAAATCCTCGACGCAGCGAACCTTGCCCGCCCCATCGCGCCACAGCACGAGGTTTTCGCCGGCAATTTTGCGCGCCAGCGGTTTGCCAGCTTTCAACTGAACCGATGTGGCAACCGGCATCCAGAACCCCCGGAGACCGAGGCTGATATAGTCGTCGACCCGGTCACGGCCTTTTGCGGTGGCTTCCATGTCTCGTACTCCTCTCAGGCGCCGATGCCATGTTCGGCATGGGCCGCATCATGGGAGGCATTGATGGCTTTCAGTTCCGCATCGAGAATTTCCAGCGTCCACGCGCCAGACTCTCCGGACGGGCGCGGTTCGCCCCGCTCGTTCAGCTTCTCAGCTACTTTTGCGAAATCATGCTCACCGGTTTCGTAAATGCGCTCGAGCGCCTCTGCGAAAGCGCGCTCGGCATCGCTGAGCGGGCGGCCTCTGGATTGGTTCTTCAGGGCTGGATCTTGCATCCCCAAATTCTCCCTTTCTGCCGATTGTTCACATTTGAACGTATGGTTCTTATTTGCAATCATGCCGATTCGCGGTACTATGTTCAAGAAGTTTCGATGACACCCCGCTGTCACGATCATGAAATAAGGGATGATAGATGACCGAAACCGTCATGCTCACCGTGTTTCTCAAGCACGACCAGTCGCAGAATCTGGAACAAATTCAGGCACATCTGGGCGAACAGGAATGGTGGACAGGTTTCCCGCCCGAGGGTGTCGAAATATTGAGCTGGAACGTGGTGATGGGGATCGGCCAGATCGTCACCCTACGGATGCCACCGGAATTGCTGCCCAAAGTGAATGTCGAACTCGAACGCCGGGCCTGGGGAGTCTTCTCGACCGAGTTTTTCCCAACCTACGATTTCTTCCCGGTGCGCGAGCGTCTGACCCGCGAATGGCAGGAAAGAAAAGAGGCCGCTGCAGATGAGTGATCCTATCGCCGTAACTGCCGAAGGCATTCCCGGACCCGTTCCGGGACTGTTTTCAAACGCCATCGTCTGCGACGGTATCGTCTATGTATCTGGCCAGCATGCTGGCGGCCCAGAAGGGGTCGTGGGTGAAACCATATACGAGCAGGCGCAAGAGGCATTGCGCCGCGTGGTCGCTCTTGTCGAAGCGGCAGGCGGTAGGAAAGAGCGCATAACCAAGATTTCGGTTTTTGTGACCGACATGGCGCGCAAGGATGAGGTCGGGCGCGCCCGTCGCGAAACCTTTCAGGGCGTTTTGCCCGCAGCCACGATGATGGAAGTTTCGGCATTCGTGGATCCCGCGCTGCTCGTCGAAATCGAAGCCGTCGCGCACCTGTAAGTTAGACATTCCATATTCAGGCGTGCTTGCCCAGAATGGGTGCCACATCTTCAGTCAAAGGAATTTAATGCATAGATGAACACGACATCTCCCATGCCCCAGGAAAGCGACGAAAAAGCGCCGCGCTCCGTGTCCTATGACGTCCCCCCCGTTACCCGCGCGATGGCGCTGCTGCGCTATATTGCGGCGGGCAATCGTTGCAGGAACATCGCCAAGGCATCGGCCGCCGTGGGCATCAACCGCACGACCCTGATCCGTTTGCTGCATACGCTCGAGCGTGAGGAGATGATCGAAAAGACACCGGGGGGCGACGGCTACGTTCTAGGCTATGGCGTACTGGAACTGGCATCTGGCATGTTGAGCAGCCGCGATGTTGTGCGTACCGGACAACCCGTGCTGCATCACCTTGCGGCGGAAACCGGTCTGTCGGCGCATCTGGGGGTTTTGGCTGGTACGGATGTCATCGTGCTCGTCCGGGAAACGCCCGAGGTGCAGCTGGTGTCGAATATCCGCGTGGGCAGCCGCCTGCCTGCCTATGCGACCGTGATGGGGCGGGTGATCCTGTCGCACATGCGCGAGGATGAGGTACGCAGCATCTTCGACGATTACAACTTTTCTGCCTTCACCGATCAGACCCCTACAACGGTTGACAGCCTGCTAGGCCAATTAAAGCTGGACCGTGCCGCTGGCATTGCCTGGTCCGTCGCCTTTTTCGAAGAAGGCATCGGGTCCTGCGCCTGCGTCGTTCTCGATCAGAATAACGCGCCGGTTTGCGCGATCAGCCTTTCCGGACCGCAGGCCAATTTCGAGGAAGGCTCGGAAAAGCGCCAGCAGATTATGACCGGCGTGGTCGACGCAGCGCGGCGTTTGTCAGCCATGATGGGGCATATCCCCACGAATTGACCCCTCTCAACCGCTCCCGTCATGCCCCAGCAGGCGGGAAATGCGGATGGCGGTCGCTTTGAGGTCCGAGATGATCTGCGGCGGCAGTTCCGCGCCTGATTGCGGGCCATTTGCCGATGTCAGGTTGATCGCCGCCGCCACACGACCTGTAAGGTCCCGCACCGGGGCTGCGACCGAGACGATGCCTGCTTCGAAATCCCCCATGTGCCAGATGACGTCGGCCTTGCGATCGCCCTTTACCTGTTCAAGCAAGCCAGGCAGTGACGGCCCTTTGCCTTTGGTGGCACCCGGTCTGTCGGCGCGGAAACGTTCGATGATCTCCGCATCTGGCAGATCGGCAAGCAATACCCGCCCCATCGTCGTGCTGCGTGAGGGCAACCGGCTTCCGACCTGAACGATCGAGGCATTTGCCTCTCGCGCCGGTGCGCGCAGAACGTACAAAACCGAAGATCCGTCGAGTATGCCCATATGTGCGGACCAGCCGGTCCGGTCGCGCAGCCGTTCCAGTTCGGGCTGGGCGATTTCGACAATTTCGCGGGTCGCAACATACCCGTAGGTCAGGCGCAGAACGCCCGGACCCAGCGAATAGGTCTGGGCGCGTTGGTCATGCAAAAGGCATCCGGTTTCAACCAGCGTATAGACCGAACGAAATGCCGCCGACCGGGTCACGCCAAGCGCAACGGCAATATCCCGCAACGACAGATTCGGTTGAGCGGGGGTAAACAGCTTCAGCACGTTCAGCCCGCGCACAAGGCCCGGCACAAGATACCTGTCCATGTTGCCGGTATCCGGTTTTGGCGGCTCTTCCTGCTTCATATATAAAACGCCTTGTATTCAGTAAAACGCTGTCGGCGTATCCTTCTCTCAACTGAAATCGAGAATCAACCGTGAAAGGAACCAGAGATGACCGTACAGGAAACGGGTTTCGCTACCCTCGCAGATGAGCTGAAATCGCAGACCGGACGCTTTACCGACAAGCAGTTCGACTGGAATGCCTTTCCTTCCAACGCCGGTTTCGACGAACTGGCGCGAGCACAGATGCGCTATATCGGTGCCGGCGGCTCGCCCAAGGTGAATGACACGTCGACGCTCAAGCCCGATCATTTCACGCTTTCCCTGATCTACAAGGAGACCGGAAAGTACGCCGCCTGCCACAGCCACGAAATCGAGGAAAGCTTTCTGATCATCGACGGTGCCCTGATCGTCGGCTGGGAAAAGGATGGCGAAGTTGTCGAGGTTAACCTCGGCCCCAAGGACATGATCCTTAACGCCCGCGAAATTGGCCATGGTTTCCGTGTTGACGGGCCGGAGCCGGTCGTCATGTCGATCTCGGTCGACGTGGGCAAGCCGCTGCCGCCGGTTTACCACTATCACCCCAAGGAACACGCGCCGGAACTTGCCCGTGCCTTTGGTGCCGAGCCGGGCAAGACGATGAAATTCGACCCCAAGGGTGATCACGCGCTGCAACAGCTCATGGCGAAATATGTCGTGCGCCACAGCGAGCTGGAAACTCACTGGGAAGACGCAGGTTTCACGCGCAAGATCTACTGCGGTCCCGGCGGTGTCGAAACCGATACCTGCCGCAAGGAAATGCTCGGCATCCCATCGCGCGTCGGCGTGAAACCCTTCACCCGCGATGTCGAAGATGCCTTCCTCGTGCTCGAAGGCTCGCTCATCGTCGGCTGGGAAGAGAACGGTGAAACGGTCGAAACCGAACTCGGCCCGCGCGATCTGGTCAAGACACCTGCCGGCCGCAAGCACTGGTTCCGTAACAACGGCGCGCAGGCAGCTACTGTCTGGTATCTCGTCGGCTCCGCCGAGCCGGAAGCCGTAAAGTTCGAAGCCGCCTGATTGGGCATGCAAACCGAACCCGCCCCAATCGATTAGGGGCGGGTTCGAGATGACCGGCAGTTGAAAGGTCCAACTATGTCTGCATTGAAAATCGCCGTCTGCGGGGGCGGTATCGGTGGCCTTTGCGCCGCCATTGCGCTGGAGAAATCCGGCCATGATGTCGAAGTCTTTGAAAAGGCGAAAAACTTCGGACGCATCGGCGCCGATATCAACCTCACGCCGAATGCGGTCTTCGCGCTCGACGGTCTTGGCGTCGGCGAGGTGCTGCGCGAAACCGCTGCAAGGCCCACGTTCCGGATCAGCCGTGATGGCGTGACCGGAGAGGAAACGTCCCGGCTTCCACTGTCGGACGCGGCAGAACAGAAATACGGCGCGCCCCAGCTTGCCATTCACCGCGCCGATCTTCTGAACGCGCTGCTCGCCCGGATTTCCGCCGAGAAGATCCATTTTGGCATGGCTGCCCAATCCATCGAACTGCTGGACGCCGGCGCAAAGCTGACCTTTGCCGATGGTGCCGCTCGCGATTTTGATCTGGTTGTCGGTGCCGACGGTATCCACTCTGTCGTGCGAACCGCCCTTTGGGGCGAGGACGATCCCACCTTTACCGGGCTCGTGTCCTACCGGTCGGTCTTTCCCAAGGAAGTGGCCAAGGATCTCACCGATCTTGATGCTTTTACCAAATGGTGGGGGCAAACGCCGCAAAAGCAGATTGTCACCTTTCCCTTGACGCGCGGCGAGGAGATATTTGTTTTCGCCACGACACCGCAGGAAGGCTGGACGGAAGAGGGCTGGACGCTGGCCGGCGATCCCGACGAGCTACGCGCGCAATACGACGATTTCCACGAGGACGCACAGCGGCTTCTGTCGCACTGCCAAGAAGTCACGCGCTCGGCCCTGCATGTACGCGAACCCATGCAGACATGGTCGCAGGGGCACGCCACCATCCTTGGCGACGCGGCACATCCGATGGTGCCCTTCATGGCCCAGGGAGCGTGCATGGCGATCGAGGACGCAGTCGTCCTGGGGCGCAGCCTGAAAGGCGTCGAAGCCTCTGACGTCCCGGCGGCTCTCGCTGTGTTCGAAGCGGCGCGCAAGCCGCGGACAGCCCGGATTCAGGAAAACTCTCTGGCCAATGAATTCATGAAGGGTCAGGGGAACGCCGACTGGGTCTATGGCTACGACGCCTGGAATGTCGAACTGGCCTGAACGGTTAACCGGCAGCCTGCTTCAGCTGCCGGTTTTACGCGCCCCTTTAAGGCCAGGCTCAATCTGAACTGACCCGCGCGATTCCTGTGACCTCGATCTTCATACCCGGCGCGACAAGTCCGGCGACAATGATCGTGGCGCGGTTGGGGTAGGGCGCGCGGAAATACTGGCGATAGACCTCGTCTACCGGGGCGACATCGGAAGGATCGGTTAGGAAAATCTGCAGTTGCAGGTAATCATCCATCGTGCCCCCCGCGGCTTCGACCGTGGTGCGAAAGTGCTGAAAGGTCAGATGCGCCTGCGCCTCGGTCGTATCCTGCAAAATCCCGCCTTCGGGCATGACGGGACCGTGTGTTGTGAACAGCATCTCGCCCGATCCGATGGCCCAGGAAAACGGCTGCCCAGGTCGCGGCAACCCCATGTCGATTTCGCGTTTCATGCTGTCCCTTTCCGCATGTCATCCAGAATATCATACCACCCATGCGCCGGATCGCGCAGCATGAGGTGAGTGCCAAAGTGGTCCTCCTCCCATGTTCGGAACCAGCACCTTTGCTTGCTGTCCGCAATTTTGTCACGCGCGGTCTCGTTGCTGCGCCTTACTCGCTCGGTATCCTTTTTGCCCCATGTGAGCGCCAGCGGAACCGACAGATTGTCTAGCCAGTTCAATGGCGAGGCCGCGCGATCATCCTCAGTACGGTCCAGCACGTCGAGGTAAACCCGCTCCTCAAGGCTGCCCGGAGGGGGCGCGGGATGGTGGAGGTCCAGAATGCCGCTAACCGGCAGGCATCCACGGATCGACCGCTCCTGGATCCCCGCGTCGCTCCACAAATCTGGCCGCAGGGCAATCAGCGCCGCGATATGCCCACCAGCAGAATGCCCGGACAGAAAAAGCCGGCTGGGGTTGCATCCGTATTCCGAGGCCCGCGCAGCAATCGCACCCACCGCCTGCATCGCATCCTCCAAGAAGACCGGAAAGCGGGCCTCCGGTGCCAGTCGATAGGTCGGCGCCGCCAGCGCCACGCCTCGCGCGGCCAGCGCCGGGGCCATGAACCCGCACCACTCCTTGTAGCCATTGGTCCAACCGCCCCCGTGGAAAAAGATCACCACGTCAGCGCCGCCCTCGACCGAAACCGTCGGCGTGAACAGGTCGAACCGTTGCCAGTCACCCGGTCCAAAGACGATGTCCCGGTGTTCGTCCACTCCAGGCCAGCCGCCGCGCGAGGCGTCCAAGGCCGCCCTCGCATAATCCTCGGCAGCAGCAACCGGCAGTGGTGGCTGCGGGGCGAGATCGAATTTTTCTATCATGACAGTTCCTCAGAACCCGAAGACGCCGGGCAGCCATAGCACGGTGCCGGGGACATAAGTGACAAGCAGCAGCACAAGGATCAGGATGCCGATGAAGGGCCAGATCTCGGAAATCACCTGCCGCAAGGGGACTTCTCCCAGTTTTGAGAGGGTGAATAGCAACATTCCAAAGGGCGGTGTGATCAGCCCGATCATGATGTTGATCGTCATCAGCACCCCGAAATGAACCGGGTCGATGTCCTGCGCCACAACCGTTGGCAGTAGCATCGGTACAAAGACAAGGATCAGCGTGCCCGTGTCGATCAGGCAGCCAAGGGCCAGAAAGACAAGGTTTATCATCAGCAGGAATTCAAGCCGGGAAAAGCCCGCGCCCTGAACATAGTCGGCCAGAAGCCGGTCGAGCCGTTCGGACGTGATGGCATAGTTCATGATGAATGCCCCGGCGATCAGCAGCATCACCGACGAAGAAGTGCGCATGGACTCGACGATAGCGCCCCAGAGGCTTGCGAATGTGATGGCGCGATAGACCAGCACCCCGATCGCGAGCGAATAGAGAGCGGCCACCGCAGCGGCCTCGGTCGGGGTGAAAACCCCGGTCCAGATACCGCCCAGCAACACGACAGGGATCGACAGCGGGATGATCGCGCGCGCCAGAACCGGGCCAAGCTCGCCTTTGGGCAGCTTCTCGCCCCTTGGCAGGTCGCTTCGCTTGGCAATGATCGCAAGCCCGCCCATCAGTGCGAACCCCATGATCAGCCCCGGAACGATCCCGCCAAGGAAAAGCGCACCGACCGAAGCGCCGGAATTCAGCGCATAAAGGATCATCGGAACTGAAGGCGGGATGATCGGCGCGATCACCGCCGCTGCAGCCGCCAGCGCAGTGGCAAAACCGGGCCGGAACCCGCCAATGTCGCGCATCATTTTCAGCGCAATCAGGTTCGGTCCGGCCGCATCGGCCAACGCGCTCCCTGACATTGAGGAAAACAGCATCGACGTCGTCACAGTAACATGCCCCAGACCGCCGGGCAGGCTTCCGACCAGTGCATTTGCGGCACGGAACAGCCGGTCTGCGATGGAACTGATCGTCATGATATTGGCGGCAAAGATGAACATCGGCACGGCCAGCAGCACATAGCTGCCGTAAAGCGAATTCATTACCTGATCGGTCACGATGCCGGGGTCCTGACCGGCGACTGCAAGGTACAGGAAACCGGAAACCAGCATTGCCACGGCAATCGGAACGCGACAAAGCGACAGGCCCGCGAAAGCGGCCAATAGAACAGTAAGTTCAAGGCTCATCGGGTAGCCTCGCGCGGCGCGAGAACGATCATGCCCTGCCGTCCGGCTTCGACCAGCAGCTTCAGCGCAAACGCGCCCTGCATAATGCCAAAGCAGAGGTACAGCCAGTTCAGCGGCAGACGCATCACGGTCGTTCTCTCTCTCCAGAGGAAATCGATGTAATCGATGGTGTAGGGCAGGGCGATCAGCAGAACGGCACCCGCAATCAGGGCACCCAACCCGGCCAGCACGGCCCCCGCCCGCCGGGGCAGAAGGGACGTCAGCAGATCGAACGATATATGCGCATCAAGCCGCATGGCGAGCGACGCGCCCAGCGTGACGACCCAGAGGTAGACGACGATGGCAAGTTCTTCGCTGCTGGTCGATGGGTCGCGCAGCACGTAGCGGCAGAACACCGTCCAGATAAAGGCACCTGTCACGACGGCGAAACCCGCCGCCGCAAGGGCCGAAGCGATACGTTCAATCCATGCGCCGGCCAGACCCAGCCGGCGCAGGACAGGAGATGTTTCCTTCATCTCAATCGGCTCAGTTGCCCATGATCTGGGACATCAGATCCTGATCCCATTCCTTGGCCAGATCCGATTCCGAATAGACTGCATCAGCTTTTTCACGGAACGGTGTCAGGTCGATTTCGTCGACGCGAAGCCCTTCGTCTGCCAGTATCTTGGCGACCTTTTGTTCATCCGCAAAGCGCGCTTCGTTGTTTTCGGAAGCGGCTTCGACGGCCGCAGTCTTGACTGCTTCCTGTTGTTCTTCGCTCATTTCGTCCCACACAGGTTTCGCCAATGCGTAGAACACGGGCTGCACAAGGTGGCTTGTCATGATCACTTGGGCTGTCACTTCGTCAAACTTGGCGGCCTTGAGGATCGTCAGCGGGTTTTCCTGCCCGTCAACGGTGCCGGTTTGCAAGGCGACATAGGTTTCCGACATGGCCAGCGGCGTGGGCGAAACACCAAGGCTTTCACCCAACAACAGCCACTCGGGCGACGCGGGCATACGCATCTGGACGCCTTCAAGATCCTCGGGCCCGGTCACTTCCTTCACTTCGCGCAGGTTCAGCTGGCGCGAGCCAAGATAGGCGGTCGAAAGGATCTCGATCCCCATGTCGCTGGCAACCGCATCATGAAGCGTTTCGCCGATGGGGCCTTGCATGACCTCCATCATCTGGTCGTAATCGTCGAACAGGAACGCGCGGTTCAGAAAGCCCATCGAAGGCACCTGCGCGGCAATTTCAAAGGTCGACATGGTGCTCATCTCGATGTTTCCACGCTGAAGTGCCGGCACTTCGGCGCCTTGGCGCACGAGCGAGGAGCCGGGATAGACTTCGACGGTGACGCCAACATCCGCCGCCGCGACCTTTTCGGCAAAGCTCTCCATCGATTTGGCGAGGAAATCGGCAGCGGGACCGGCGGTCGAGAAACGCAGGGTGACGTCGTCGGCATAGGCCGTAGTGGTGATCAGCATTGCGGTGCCGATACCGGCCAGCCGCGACAGCAGGAATTCGGGGCGTGTCATAAGAAACTCCTTGTTAGATGCATGCCCGCCGGACGCGCCTGAACAGCGTTCTTCGAACCGGCTTGTGACGTGATGCTAGAGGCGATTTTGGGACGGGGTCAACACATTTTCCAACACTTTTGGATTTTGGAAAATAAGTGGATTTTCGAACGTTGACTTCATAGGCGCGCTGCGGCTTATGTCAGATATGAACAGTTCCGCCTCCACTCCGGCGCAGACGACTCCGCCAAGGACCGTTGCCGAAGCCACCTATGTCGCCTTGAAAGAGGATATTCTGTCCGGGGCGGTCTTGCCGGGACGTTCATTGCTGACGCGCGAGCTGATCGAACGCTATGGATGCGGAATCAGCCCGATCCGCGAAGCCCTTGCCAAGCTGGTGGCCGAGGGTCTGCTGGAGGCGGCAAGCCATAAGGGCGTGCGCGTGCCGCTCCCGACGGTCGAAGACCTGAACGACATCTATCGAATCCGCATCGCGCTAGAACGTGAGGCGCTGGTGCTGGCCATGCAGCACGGCGATGACCACTGGGAAGGGCAGATCCTCTCAGCGGCTCACCGGCTTGCCAATGCACCCTTGCCGGAGGATCCGCATGATGCGGCTGCCCTGCGCGATTGGGAGATCCGGCATCGTGCTTTCCACAACAGTCTCATCTCGGCGGCCCCCGCGCCCCGGCTGAAACGTCTGATTGCCCAGATGGTGGACCAGACCGAACGCTACCGGGCACTGCGCCTGGCTCATTTCGGGCCAAAGGACATCAGCAGTTTCATTCGCGAACATGACCTGCTTCGGGATGCCATCATCGCGCGTGATCCCCGCGCGCCTGATCTGCTCGCTGCACATTTCGAAAGCAGCCGGGACTTCGTGCAGAAATACCTCGAGACCAGCCAGGTCGAATCCGTCTGACGACTGTAGAAAAGCGTCCTTCTCCGCCCGTCCTCTTGGCTAAGCCTGAGCCGTCCCAAGAAACTGACTGAAAAGGTCCGGCGTGCCCATTTGGCCGCCTTTCAGGATCAGCCGCATGGCATTGATCTCGGGTGAGGAATGCTGCGCGCAGTTCAAACCGATCCCCGCTTGGAAATCCGAAAGATAATCGATGGACGAAAAGTCCAGCAAATCGCAGATGCGGCTTGACGTATCGCCACCCGCGATACCCAGCCATCCCACCGGCGCAAGCGCTATGATGCGCGCGGTCAGTTTTGCAAGGGCAAGCGCAAGCGCATCGGGCGACATGCCATAATCAAGCTGCGGGTCGATATGGACAAGGGTTGGAACATTAGCCCTCAGGAGTTCGGCCGCCTTTGCGGCAATCTGCGGCGCATTCTCCATGTCTTCGGGCAAAATCCGGATATTGGTGAAACCCTCGGCCTTGACAACCTGAGCACTGGTCACCGAGGATCGGCTGCCTGCGACGACCAGAACCCGTGAATTGGGCGGAGCACTAGGTGGAACAGTGTTGACCGAGCCGGTCGTGCCTTGGGTTAGTATCTGCGCGACGGAACTTGCTCCCACCAGCAGGCGACGCCCGCGCAACCCGGCAATAGTTTCCGAAATTCGGGAGATGTCGCCATTGTCGTAAACGTCGAAAAGTACGCGCAGGGGGAGTTGGGCGGGCGTGTCCCCTCGCACGAGTGTCAGGTCTTCAAGCCCCTGTTCTGATAACAACAGACGCAGGTCAGCTTCACTCATCGGGGTGACAGGGTGCTGCGCCATGACCGGATGCCGGTCGATGCGGTGCACGTTTCCGTCGCTGGCCTTGGCAAACAGCGTGCCGAATACGCAATACCGGCCAAGGTTCGGTTGGCCGCCAATCACGGCAAGATGCTCGGGCGCAAAACGGTGCGCAAGATCATTGACAACGGCACCGATCGACCCGATCCGCTGCGAGGAATCGAAGGTCGAGCATGTTTTGAAATGCAGAGTTTCCGGATCGAGCGCCGCGATAGCGGGCCAGATATCTTCGATGACAGTCTGTGCCGCCTCGGGCGTCAGCGCCCGCAAGGGGGTGGCGATGCCGATGGCGTCGAACCCCTCACATTCCAAGGGCTGTGGCGGGCGCAGGAACAACCGCGTCCGCCATCCAGCTCGCGCAAAGGTGGCGAGCGTATCCGACGCACCGGTGAAATCGTCACCGATGAATACGGCGCGCACCATCACCGGCTGCCGAAAAAGTCGAGCGCGGCTGCAAGCGCCGGACGGGTGGCCGAAGCAGCCTCCAGCGTTTCACCGGCGGTCAACGCCTCGTAAGCCTCGCGCAGCGATGCGATTCCGGCCTCGGGTCCCTGCGGATGGGCCAGAATGCCACCGCCGCACATGAACATCAGGTCAGGCCCCTGCGCTGCTTCTAGTGTGCGCGGCAGCGTACCCGCCCATTGGCCCGAGGAAAACGCGGGCATGACGCGGTCATCCGGCCCGTTCTCGGACAGCGGCGCAAGACAGGCGCGCGCGGCCTCGGTCACTTCTTCCGCGCTGTCGACAAACTTGCCGCCGATGCCATGCACATGCATGTGATCGATCCCGGCCAGACGATACAGCGCGTGATAGGCCTGAAACTCCATGCCAAGACGGGGATGACGGCTCATCGCGCCGAAACCGTTGCGGTGGGCGTGAATGGCCAGCGGCGTATGGGCGCGCAGCGCTTCTATTCCCGACAAGCCACACCAGTTGAGGCTTGCCATCACGCAGGACCCGCCCTCAGTCGCGACTAGATCGGCATGGCGGCGCATGGCATCGGTCTCATCGGTGATGTTGAAGGCCATCATGACCTGGCGGCCGGTCTTTTCTTGCCATTTGCGGATCACAGCCATCACGGCAGGTACCCGCTCGGCAATCGGGGCGATATCCGGATTGGCGCAGACCTCGTCATCTTTGATGAAATCCACGCCCGCCGCGCATAGCTGATCGACCAGCGCGGCAATCTCCGCAGGTCGCATGCCGACATTCGGCTTGATGATCGTGCCGAAAACGGGCCGCCCCATAACCCCCATCATTTTGCGCGAGCCTTCGATACCTTGGGTCGGCAGGGCATAGCGGCGGCGATACTCTGCGGGAATGTCCAGGGAGATCAGCTTCAGCCCGGTCACCTCGCCGAGATCGTAAAGATTGCCGGAAACGGTCGAGGCGAGCGTCGCAAGGTTCTTGCCGATGTTGCCGGTCGGATAGGCGATCCGAACCCGAGCCAGATGATACGGCCCGCCGATCTGCTTGCGTTCCAGATAGGCCGAGGCCAGCGTCGGTTCGCCACTTTCGCCTAAGGAGTCAACCGAAAGCACCTCTGCCGATGATCGGGCGCGCAATTCGTCGGTCTCGCCCGCGACACGGACGAAGGTGCCGCTCGATTGTTCGCCCGCCATGGTTGCGGCGACGTCGTCGGGCGGAAACGGGGTTTCCAGCAGGTATTCGGCGGTGACGCGTGACATTAGAGCACGCTCAGATCAGGAAAGGGGCGCACCGGGTCGGATCCGTCCCAGCCTTCCGAGGCGTCGCGGATCATGTCGAACATCTTGCCTTTCGGGCCCATGACCTCGGACAGTTCGATCACGGTGCCCGGGTGATGCTCTTCGGCGAAATAGGCAAACCGCCCGTTCACACCGACGCAACCCGACATTTTCAGCGTAAAGTCCCGATCCAGCATCATCGCCAGATCCGCGTCGTATTTGGTGGTCCAAAAAGCGACATGCTGAAGCCCGCGCAGCCCCTTTTCCTTGAAATCGCGATACATGGAGGGCACGTCATTGCGCGTCTGGATCAGCTCGACCTGCATCGGGCCGGAATTGGCCAGCGCAACAGAGTTATGCGGCTGGTAGCTTTTCCCGTCGTAAAGATAATCTTCGATCGGCACTTGTGGATTGTAGAACCACGGGCCAACCCCCATGACGTCGGACCAGTGTTTCATACCGGCTTCGATGTCGTCCACGACATAGCCGAGTTGGCGGATGGGGCCGAGAAAAGTGCTCATGAGAGGCTCACTTCATTAAGAGGTTGGGTAGCCAGGTCGAAATCGCCGGAACAGCAGATACAACCAGCAGCGACAGGAACAGCGGAATAAAGAAGGGCATGACCCCGGCGATCACGCGGGTGATCGGCATCTTTGTTATGATCGACACCATATAAAGGCTCATGCCCACCGGCGGCGTCAGCAACCCGATCATAAGGTTCAGAACGAAGACGATGCCAAGCTGGAGCGGGTCAACACCGGCGGCCGTCAGGGCAGGGGCGATGATCGGTGCGATGATCAGGATGGCGGCAATGCTTTCCAGCACCATACCGACGACCAGCAGCAAAAGATTGACCAGCAACAGAAGAACCAGCGGATTATCTGACAGCGACAGCAGAAAACCGGTCGCCTTCATCGGCACCTGATCCAGTGTCAGCACCCATGCGAACAAGGCAGCGGCCGACACGATGAACAGGATGTTGGCGGTTGCTTCGACGGTTTCACGCAGCGCGTTCAGCGTCGCGCGGAAGGACAGGCTGCGATAGATGAAGATGCCAATCACCAGCGCATAAGCGACGGTCATTCCTGCAACTTCGGTTGGGCCGAACCAGCCTGACATCAGACCGCCGATCAGGAGGACAGGTGCCAGCAAGGCTGGAAAGGAGATGACGAATTTCTTGGCCACGTCGCTCGCCTGCGGTCGGATGTCATCGCGCGGCAGGTTCGAGACACGGGCGATGATCGCGACCTGAATCATCAAGAGCGCGGTGATCACCAGCGCCGGGACGATGCCCGCCAGCAAAAGCTGAACGGTCGAGACATTGGCGACCGAGGCATAGATGATGATCGGGATCGAGGGCGGAAAGATCGGCCCGATGGTGGCGGCGGCGATCGTCAGGCCGGATGCGAACTCTTTGCGATACCCCTGCGCGGTCATCTGGTTTATCTGCACGGCCCCAAGCGCGCCAATATCGGCCAGTGCGGCGCCTGAAATCCCGGAAAAGATCAGGGAAACAAAGATGCTGACCTGTGCGACGGCGCCGCGGATGCGGCCAAAGATCATCCGTACAAGGTCGAAAAGGTGGGTGGTGACACCGATGGCGTTCAGCAGGCTGGCTGCAAGAATGAACAGCGGTACGGCCAGCAGCGGAGAGCTGTCGAGCGCATTCAGGCTGCGCTGGGCCAGAACCGAAACCGGCAGCCCTTGCGTCACGATCACGACCGCCGAAGACAGACCAAGACAAACGGCAATCGGCACACCACAGACCAGCAGCGCGACAAAGATAAGAAGGAGAAGGGCAGTCATTCGATGGGTCCGATCTGATCGGCGGCGTCGGGGAACCCATGCGACGGCGCGCGGCCCCGCAGGACATTCGCAACCCGGTAGACCGAGACAAGGCACAGAAAGGCCGAGCCGAGCAGGGCGAGCGAATAGTAGAAATAGTTGGGCAGTTGCAGGGCAGGGGTCATGAACTTGCCCGCGCGGGGCAGGAACTCGGCAAAGCCCCAGAGAAGGAGGATGCAGAAGCCCAGCGTTGCGAGGTCCGACACCAGCGTGAGACCCTTGCGCCCGCGAGCGTCCAGCATGTCAGGCAGGATCGAGACCGATACCAGTGCCTGGCGCCCGGCCAGCGCCGGGATGCCGATAAAGACAAGCCCGATGGAGCAGAACCGCGCCAGCTCATCGGCCCAGGGCAGGCCGAGGTCGGCCAGGTTGCGCGCGCCGACCTGCAGCACCACCAGCCCGGCCATAAGCGCCAGCAGCGCCATGCCCAGCCAGATACCGACAAGGGAAAGCCGCGCGAGCACCGCGCGACTCTTGCTTTCAGATGTCATCAGGAAATGGCCGCGATCTTTTCGTAGAGAGCGCCGTATTTCTCGCCAAAACGTTCCTGAACCAGCTTATTCACGCCTTCGCGGAAGGCCGCGAGGTCAAGCCCGTCTTCCTCGCCGATCACGGTCATGCCCGCATCGCGCAGTTCCTGCGTTTCGGCTTCCTCATTGTCGAGGATTGCCTTGGTTGCTTTTTCACGGGTTTCGCTTGCGGCCTGTTCGACGGCGGTTTTCTGTTCGTCGCTCATGCCCTGCCATACGTCTTCGTTCATCACGACGACTTCGGCGTTGGACATATGCCCGGTCAGCATCAGGTGCGACTGAACTTCGTAAAGTTTGACCTTGAGCACCACGTTCACCGGGTTCTCCTGACCCTGCACGACACCGGTGGCCAGTGCGGTCGGTACTTCGGACCAGTCGACCGGTACGGCGACAGCGCCCATCCCTTCGACGGCGGTGGTGTAGATCGGGAAAGGCACCGCGCGAATTTTCACGCCGGCCAGATCCTCGGGCGACATCACCGCCTTGTTGCAGGTCAGGTTCCGGCGGCCAAAGTAATGCGCATAGATCACACGCACGTTGGCAGCGGCGATCAGGCCTTCGTTCAGTTCCTGCATGACCGGGGAATTCACATCCGTCACCGCCATCAGGTGATCGATATCGCGGTACAGATAGGGCGTGTCGAGCGCGGCGAAGGGTTCGTAAAGCGAGCCGAGCGCCCCTGCCGTATTATGCGAAAAGGCGATGGTGCCGAGCGAAACGGCCTCGGCCAGTTCCTGCAATTTGCCCAACTGGCTGGCGGGGTAGACATCGACCTTGATGTCACCGTTCGACGATGCGCCAAGCGCTTCTGCGAACCAGTCGGCCTGAGCGCCCGCGACGGAAGCGGGCTCGTTATTGTGGCCATAGCGCAGAACGGTCTGCGCACGGGCGCGCATCGGTAGCGCGGCGCTGACGGCGGCGGCGCCGCCAAGGGCCAGAACCGAACGGCGGCCCAGACGGGTCAAGGTGTTGGTCATGTGAATTCCTCCCTCAGAATTCTGATGTGTTTTGATGGCTGTCTGCCATCCCCTCCCGGCGTTTTTAATCTAAATCACAATAAAACACCGCAATTCTTGACCAAATTAGGTTTCCACTGCATCCTGTGTCAAAGCAAAACACATGACGTGTTTTGAGGTGTATTGATGTGTAGTGAAAGAACTTCCCTTCCCGGTCGGGTGCAGATGGTGGACGTGGCGGCGCGGGCCGGTGTCTCGCTCGCGACCGTGGATCGCGTGATAAACCGCCGCAAAGGGGTCAAGGAACGCACCCGGCTGCAGGTGCTAGACGCGGCGGTTGCCTTGGGGTTTCTCGGCTCGGCGGATCTGCGCGCGCTGACCACAAGCCAGCAGCCCAAGATCGTTTTTCTGCTTCCGGCCGGCACCAATCCATACCTCCGCGATCTCGGCGAACACCTGCGCGAAAGGGTGGCGGCGCAGGAAGAAAGCAGCCCCCGCATCCGCTGTTTCTTTATCGAAGGCTTCAACGCCGCCGCGCTGGCCGAGGCGATCCGGCGCAATGCGGTATGGGCCGATGGAATCGCCTTTTTCGCCATCGACCACCCCGAAGTGCGCGAGGCCGTGGCCGAGGTCGCCCTTAAAGGCGTCAAGCTTGTGACCATCGTTTCTGACCTCGGCCATGCCGATTGTGACGCTTACGTGGGGCACGAAAACCGCTCGGTCGGACGCACGGCGGGCCTGCTGATCGGTCGTTTCGTGAACGGGCGGGAAGGCACCGTCGCGCTGGTTGCCGGGTCGCGCCACTATCGCGCGCATAGTGAAAGAGAGGCCGGGTTTCTGTCGATTCAGGAGGAACTCTTTCCGCATCTCCGCCTCGTCGGTATGCGGGAAGGGCATGACGACAGCGGTCAGAATTATCGCCATACCATCGCACTGCTTGATCAAAACCCCGACCTCCTGGGTATTTACAACGTGGGCGGTTCATCCGGCGGGATCGCCCGGGCGCTGACCGAAAGGGCGCGGCAGGACATTGTCTTTATCGGTCACGGATTGACGCGCGACACCCGCAACGCTCTGGTCGAGGGTGCGATGGACGCGGTGTTCAACACCGATCCCGGCACCCTGATCGACCGGGCGATCGACGCGATCCAAAAACCCGATCGTCCCGTTGCGCCGATGAAACTGGAAATCATCTTTCGCGAAAACCTGCCGTGAGACGAAACGGATCCTTTTCGCCGTCTCTTAGAGGTCCAGCTTGAGACGACCCGACGCGTACCGCCCGGTAATGAGGTGGCCGGGGTCGTGGATTTCCGGGTGCTGGTTCGACCAGTCTCGAAACTGGTCATTTGTCAGGATTCTCGCGCCATGGTCGCGGGCCGCCGCAAGGATTGTGGGGTCGGCCGGTGTCCCCTTGGGCACTACCATCACACGCTCTTCGGACAAGCCCAGCAGTTGGGCGAAAGCCCGGTGGTGCAGGTACTTGTTAAAAAGCAGGTACCCGGCATTTGCATCGAACACCACGCCGGGGGTGAAGCCCGAGGCCTCGAGCTGGGCGACGGCCTCCTTTACTGTCTCCAGTCGCGGTTTCCCGTCGCGCCAGTGCATGACGTTCGATCCGTCCACGACGACCCATTGCCTGCGCCGATTCCTGCGGATCCCGTTTCGGATCAGCAGGATGCTCGCGGCGATGAAGCAGGGTGCTGACAGCAGGAGGAAATCGGTCCAGCCCGGGATCACCATGGTCGCAAGCAGTGCAGCGGCGGAGGCCAGAAAGAGGATCAAGCTGGACGTCATAAACAGGCTGCCTTCTGTATATTCATTCCGGGTCACCGTAGCCGGGGCTTGGATCTAAGCCACTTTGGAAGAAAAAGAAAATCCCGCGTGGGTTTAAGGGCCTTTAACGGTTTTCAGGATTGTCGCCAAAGGCTGCACTCTGTCTCGAGGCATGTGGCCGCAGAACGGATACGCCGTTTTTGCAAAAGGCAGGAGACCTCTGGTGAGGTTCGCGGGCTTTCCGGGCAAATTGCTGTGCTTGACCAGCCCCACCGGACTCTGCGTAAACATTGATCCAGCAGAAATCTTCAAACGTACATTTGGTGAGTGCTATTTAACGTTTCTCTAAGTGCGTCACTAACTAATTGTAATTAAGATAATTTATCGGATCATGCGTGTCGGTGGGAAGCGCAAGCGGGAGGGAATATGAACAGGGGAAAGAAGAAAGAACAACCGCTATCGCCGGAGGAACGGTTGATCGAATACGCAAGGGCGGAGGTCGATAGCTTAGGCGATCATCCGGCGCTGACCGAGGTGGCGGGATTGCTATATGCGGCCCAAATGCTTTTGGAGCAATGGAACGAAGCCGGCAGACCCGGAGAATTCGAGAAAGTCAAATGTTTGAAACGGTAGCCTGACGGAAGTCCGTCCGTCTTACTGGAACAGTCATTACTGAATCCTTCACAAGCCGTGCTGCCGTCATTAGCGCTTTGCTCGCGGCTTAAGCCTCAGTATCGCTAAAAAGGGACGCTCAGGAACGACTGTTCCAGAACCCGCTTATTCCAATCTACGAAAGAGTACTGGCTGGGGTGGTAGGATTCGAACCTACGGTACACGGTACCAAAAACCGCTGCCTTACCGCTTGGCTACACCCCAACAGTGAGCGGCTAATTAAGCAAAGCGGCAGCGCGGTGCAAGGCCTGAAATGGCAAAAAATGACCTATTCTGACGGAGCGGTGTGATTAAGCAGATCCTTTTCCTCTTCGTGCTTTCTTTCTTCGTCGATAATTCTGTCCAGTTGGGCCTCGGCAGAGGCGTTGGTTTTCTGCGGCGCGGTTTCAGGCGGCGTGGAATCGGCGGTTTCCGATTGCGGGGTCGCTTTGGTCTGCGGCGTCGGTGCGGCGGCGCCGACCAGTCGAAAGCTGGGCTCGGGCATATCGATGTCGGCCTTGGCAAACGCAATCAGACAAAGCCGCGTCGCTTCGGAGCGGGCCAGTACGTGGCTGGTTTCGGCCTGCGATATCCATGCAGCGACGCGCAGGATCACCGCGCTATCGCCGAGTGTTTCGATCCAGACCTGCGCGGCAGGTTCGTCGAGTACGAATGGTAACGACGTCACCGTGTTCAGGGCCAGTTCCTGTGCGGCGGAGAGGTTCGTATCCGAAGCGACGCCAAGATCGATCGTGAAGCGGCGTTCGTCGTTGCGGGTGAAATTCACGATTCGCGCCTTGAACACTGTCGCGTTGGGGATGCGGATGTGATTGCCGTCGAAACTCAGCAGGATCGTGGCCCGGGATGTCAGGCGGATGACCTTGCCGATATCGCCTTCGATTTCGACCACGTCATTCGGACGGAACGGCTGGCGCATCGATAAGAGCACCGAGGCGATGAAGTTCTCGACGGTATCCCGTACGGCGAAGCCAATGGCCAGACCGGCGATACCGGCCGCGCCGAGGATGGTCGACAAGAGCGCGGTGGCTCCGAGAATATCCAACCCGACCACGACCCCCGCGATCACGAAAACGATTCGCAGGATTTGGCGGTAGATATCCGCGATAAAGGCATTCGGCGCGATCCTGTCGAGCGGCCAGCGCAACCGGGCAATCCAGAAACCCAACGCAGCAATCAGCCCGGCGGCAAGCAGGGCGATCGAGAACAACGGCAACATCGCCACCAGTTGCGTCAGCCGTGCCCGGAACCTCGCGACCGCCGGGTTCAGTCGTTCAGCGACATCAGCGGATTCGGTCACCTCGTTTTCAATGGCGACCACACCTTCGACCCGGGCTGCGATATCGGCCAGTCGTGTCATCGACTCCCCGTCGAGCGCGGTGCCTCGGAGGGTGACAATACCAGAAGAGACCTCGACCGTGACATCGTCATAGCCGCTGAGCCCTGCGAGAATGTTACGAAGCCGTTCGGCTATGGCGGCGTCCTGACCGGCGGCGTTCTGAACGGTTATCGTGCCTTCAGGTTGCTGACCGTTCGCCTGCGCGAGAGTGGGAGCGGGATCACTTGCAAGAACACCCGCAAAGAGAGCCACGAAAAGGAAACGGTAGAAAAGGCGCATGGGAAATCCGTCGCTGAAAATCCGGGTCAGGGTAGCGCGAAGGCGCGCGGACGCAACGCCCTCCGTGCGTGCCGGGTCAGGCCGCGTTTTCGGTGCGCACCAGAACGGCACCGCTGCGGTGGCCGGTTTCGACGGCCTCATGCGCCGATGCGCAATCGGCGAGATTGTAGATCCCATTGATGGGGCAGGCGAGTGCTCCGGCGTCCAGCGCCTGATGCAGCCGCGCGATGGCCCGGTCGCGTTTCTCCGGTGAAAGGGAATAGACAAGAGTCATCTCGAGAATGACGTTCTTGAACATCAGCGGGTAGAACGGCAGCGCGGGTTCGCGTTCCAGCGCCGAGCCATAGGCGGTGATCCGGCCGCTTTCAGCGATCACGGCAGTGTCGGTGTGGATGTTGCTGCCAAATTCGACTTCGACGATATGATCGACATGCTTGCCATCGTTTGCATCAAGGATCTGCTGCGCGAGATCCGGCGCCTTGTGGTCGAGCACCGTATCCGCGCCAGCCTGCCGGGCAAGGTCTTGACGGTCCGATCCGGCGGTGGCGATCACTTTGGCACCACCCCATTTCGCCAGTTGAACGGCCAGATATCCGACCGTGCCCGAGCCGCCCTGAACGAGGACGGTTTTGCCCGATACCTCGCCACCGCTGAAAACGGTGTGACAGGCGGTCAGACCGGGAATGCCAAGGACCGCGCCGGTCTCAAGGCTTACCCCGTCGGGCAGCGGCACGGCCTGATAGGCGGGTAGGGCGATTTCGGTGCAAGCGCTGCCAAAGGCTCGTTGCCACTGGGCGTTCCATATCCAGACCTTTTGTCCGATCCGCGCCAGGTCGACCCCTTCGCCCACGGCCTTGATGACACCGGAGCCGTCGCTATGCGGGATGATGGCAGGATAGGGCAGCTCGGTGGCGGTTGCCCCGGCGCGCGCGCCGGCGCGCAGTTTCACATCGGAGGGGTTCACCCCCGAGTAGGCCAGATCGACCAGCACTTCTCCGGGGCCGGGGGCGGGCGAATCCATTTCCTCGAGGGTTAGAACGTCGCTGGCCGGTCCGAAAGAGCGGTAGGTGATGGCAAACATGGTCAATCCTTGCTGGGGTTCTTAGCGGGAACCTAGCTGGAATTGACCGGGATGCCAGACCTGCGGGCGGTAAAATCCGCTTTACGCAGCCGCTGGCTGTTTGCTGGGCGAAAGGAAGGCTGTCTGGCGCTTTTTACTCGCGGATTTCGTCCGGCGCGACGCCCCAGAGCGCTTGTTTCTCGATCCAGCCCTTGTAGCCGCCCGCAGAAACCTTGCACCACACCACTTGGCATTCGCCAAGCCGCGCAACGACGCCAAGCTCGAAAGCGGCAGCGATGGGCGCGTTCGGGTCGGGCCGTGTGTAGACCGGAGTCATATCTTTTTCGATGAGCACCGTGCGCACGCCCGAGAGCAGGGCATAGTGCACCCAGCCACCCGCGCCATCGCGATCCTTGACGCGCCGCCAGTGGCCATATTCCGCCGTGATCTCAAGCGGCATGTCGCGGCGTTTGAACACCCAGTCGATCCGATGCGTGAGCGAGGGCCCGCGCCGCACGTTGCCCTCGTTCGCCTTGAGCGACACGAAGCGGGGAAGGGGGAGATTCGTGACCGGTCCACGGTGCTCTTCGGCAATCGCCGTGTTTGAGCCCAGTGCCAACGCCACAGTTAGCGCCATGAAATGGCGAGTAAATCCAAGGAAACCTGTCACCGACTGCCCGCTCGTTTGCCTGTACGATCCGAGGACCGGCTGCGGAAAATACCGCCTGAGGTTCTTGTGCCTCGCCTGATCCTGCGCCACGATGACACAAGGCGGCCCAAAATGAAAACCCGAGGGAGTGCAAGCGTGCCAAGAGAGCGTTTGAGTGTTGTCGTAACGCGACGGTTACCGGAGCAGGTAGAGGCGCGGTTGAGCGAATTGTTCGACACGAAATTACGCGGATCCGACGAGCCGATGTCGCGTTCCGAACTGGTAGAGGCGGCAAAGGGCGCGGATGTGCTCGTGCCGACCGTCACCGATGAAATCGACGCGACGCTGATCGCGCAGGCGGGCGACAAGCTTAAGCTGATCGCCAATTACGGGGCGGGCGTCGATCATATCGACGTGGCAACAGCGCGGCAGCGCGGGGTGCTGGTGTCGAATACACCGGGCGTGCTGACCGATGATACTGCGGACATGACGATGGCGCTGATCCTTGCCGTTACCCGCCGCATCCCCGAAGGGCTTGCGATCATGCAGCGGGGCGACTGGCAAGGCTGGGCACCGACGGCCTTGCTGGGTGGCCGGGTTGGCGGGCGCCGTCTTGGCATCCTTGGCATGGGCCGGATTGGGCAGGCGGTGGCGCGACGCGCGGCGGCCTTCGGCATGCAGGTGCACTACCACAACCGCAAGCAGCTACGCTCGGAAACCGAAGAGGAACTCGGCGCGCGCTATTGGGAGAGCCTTGACCAGATGGTCGCACGGATGGACATCCTGTCGATCAACTGCCCGTCGACGCCGTCGACCTTTCATTTGATGAATGCGCGGCGGCTCAAGTTGATGAAGCCGGACGCGGTGATCGTGAATACCTCGCGCGGGGAAGTCATCGACGAAAGCGCGCTGGTGCGGATGCTGCGGAACCGGGAAATCGCCGGGGCGGGGCTCGACGTGTACGAACACGGAACCGATATCAACCCCGAGTTGCGCAATCTCGATAACGTGGTGCTGCTGCCGCATATGGGTTCGGCCACCGTCGAGGGACGGATCGAGATGGGCGAAAAAGTCATTATCAATATCAAGACCTTCGAAGACGGGCACCGCCCGCCGGACCAGGTCATCCCGTCCATGTTGTAAACCGCGCCGATGGCGCAGAGGGGGAGTGCTGCCATGTTGCGAAGACCGTTTGCGATCCTGTTCCTTGGTCTTGTGTCGGGCGCTGCTTTTGCGCAGCAGGCGGCGGATGCGGTAGAGCCTGAAACGGCCACGAAACCGGCAATCGCACAGATGGCGGATATGTCGCCCGCCATCGCGGCGGCGCAGGCGGCAAAATCGGCGGGCGAGCCCGTCGAGGCGAAGAACTGGATGGTCGCCGCGGCCAACCCTCTTGCTGTCGAAGCCGGGGCGCAGGTTCTTCAAAATGGTGGCAGTGCGGCAGATGCGATGATCGCCGTGCAGGCGGTGCTCGGTCTGGTCGAGCCACAATCCTCGGGGCTGGGCGGTGGCGCCTTTCTGGTCTGGTACGACGCTGAAACCGGCGAGCTGACTACGCTGGACGGGCGCGAGACCGCGCCATTGGCCGCCACGCCGCGCCTGTTTCAGGACGAGACTGGCACGCCGCTGAAATTCTTTGACGCCGTGGTCGGTGGCCGTTCGGTTGGAACGCCGGGCACGCCCGCGCTCTTGCAGGCGGCGCATGATCGCTGGGGAAAATCCGACTGGGCGACGCTTTTCGACCCCGCGATCCGTCTGGCCGAAGAGGGGTTTGCCGTTTCGCCCCGGCTTGCCGAACTGGTGGCCGAAGATGCCGACCGGCTGGGCCGCTTCCGGCCCACGGCGAACTATTTTCTGCCAAATGGCACGCCGCTGGTCGCGGGGCAGACCCGGCGCAACCGTCCCTATGCCAAGACGCTGCGCGCATTGGCCGAGGGCGGCGCGGATGCGTTCTATACCGGGCCGCTGGCGCGATCCATTGTCCGTCGGGTGAACCGGGCCGAGGGCAATCCGGGCGTGTTGTCCGAACTTGATCTGGCGATCTATCAGGTGCGCGAACGCGAACCGGTCTGTGTAACCTATCGTGCCCATGATGTCTGTGGCATGGGGCCGCCATCTTCGGGCGCGCTGACCGTAGGGCAGATCCTCGGGATGCTGGAACCTTACGATCTGGCGGCACTTGGTCCCGAGAGCGCCGAGGCCTGGCGACTGATCGGCGATGCCTCGCGTCTGGCCTTTGCGGATCGCGGACGGTTCATGGCAGATGAGGATTTCGTGCCCATGCCAACAAGTGGCCTTGTCGATCCGGATTATCTCGAGAAGCGATCCAGGCTGCTGAGCGGCGACACCGCACTGGAAACGGTCGAACCGGGCGCGCCCGAATTCGATCACGCGATGCTTTGGGCCGATGACCAGTCCATCGAATTCCCCTCGACATCGCATATCTCTATCGTCGACGGGGCAGGTAATGTGCTGTCGATGACCACGACCATCGAAAACGGGTTCGGCTCGCGCCTGATGGTCGGCGGGTTCCTTCTGAACAACGAACTGACCGACTTCTCCTTTGCCAGCCATGAAGACGGCGTGCCGATTGCCAACCGGGTCGAGCCGGGCAAAAGGCCGCGTTCCTCTATGGCGCCGACCATCGTGATGAAGGATGGCAAGCCGGTGCTGGCCATTGGCTCGCCCGGGGGCAGCCGGATCATCGGATATGTGGCGCAATCGGTGATCGGCTGGCTTGACTGGGGGATGAATGTGCAGCAAGCCGTGTCCGCAGGACATGCGGTCAACCGATTTGGCCAATTCGATCTGGAAGAGGGCACGGCGGCCGCCGACATGGCTGCACCGCTCGAGCAGATGGAATACGAGGTTTCGGTGACGAATTTGAACTCTGGCCTGCATGCGATTGAAATTGGGGCGAGCCTTTTCGGCGGTGCCGACCCGCGCCGCGAAGGGATCGCGCTGGGCGACTAGCCCGCAACAGGAGTAGAAAGTATGGTTCAGGTAAAGGATCTGCCGCGTAACGAGGCCGGGATTAACGCGGTGATCGACGTGCTGAAAAAGCGGTTTGGTGATAAGGTCCATACCGGTCATTCGATGCGCGAGCAGCACGGGCATACGACCACATGGCTGACCAACCAGCTGCCCGATGCGGTTATCTTTCCGCAGAACACGGCCGAGGTTTCCGAGATCATGCGCAGCTGTTCGGCCCATGCGGTGCCGGTGATCGCCTATGGCACGGGCACGTCGCTGGAAGGGCACGTGAACGCCCCGGCCGGCGGCATCTGCATCGACATGAGCGAGATGAACCAGATCCTCGCGGTCCATGCCGAAGATCTGGATTGCGTCGTTCAGCCCGGTGTGACGCGCGAACAGCTCAATACCTATCTGCGCGACCAGGGCTTGTTCTTTCCCATCGATCCCGGTGCCAATGCCTCGCTTGGCGGGATGACGGCGACGCGGGCCTCGGGCACCAACGCCGTACGCTATGGGACGATGAAGGATAACGTGATCGCGCTCGAGGCCGTGATGGCCGATGGCGAGGTCATCCGTACTGCGCAGCGGGCGCGCAAATCCTCGGCGGGATATGACATGACCCGGCTTCTGGTCGGTTCGGAAGGCACGCTTGGCCTGATCACCGAGATCACGCTGCGCCTGCAGGGCATTCCCGAGGCGATCAGTTCCGCGCGCTGCTCTTTCCCCACGGTTGAGGCGGCCTGCCGGGCGGTGATGATGACGATCCAGTTTGGCATCCCGGTCGCGCGGATCGAGTTGCTCGATTCGCTGAGCGTGAAAGCGGCCAATGCCTATTCCAAGCTGGACCTGCCGGAAGAGCCGCTGCTTTTACTGGAGTTCCACGGCTCCGAAGCGGGGGTGGTCGAACAGTCCGAGACATTCGGCACCATCGCCGAGGAATTCGGCGGCAGCGGGTTCGAAGCGACCACCAGCACCGAGGAACGCAACCGGCTGTGGCAGGCGCGTCACGACATGTACTGGGCGTCGATGCAACTGCGTCCGGGGGCCAAGGGCTTTTCCACCGATGTCTGCGTGCCGATCTCGCGGCTGGCGGAATGTGTCGAGGCCGCGCAGCGCAAGGCGGATGAGCTGGGGCTGATTTGCCCCATCGTCGGCCATGTTGGCGACGGCAATTTTCATACGCTTCCCCTGATCGACATGGATAATCCAGAAGAAATCGCCAAGGCCGAAGGCTTTGTCAGCTGGCTGGCCGAACTGGCGATCGGCATGGACGGGACCTGCACCGGCGAGCACGGGATCGGGCAGGGCAAGAAGGCTTATCTTGAAAAGGAGCTTGGCGCGACCCCCCGCTATATGGCGGTGGTGAAGGCGGCGCTGGATCCGGACAATATCCTCAACCCGGGCAAGATCTTTCCGATGTAAGCCCTTTGCGCGGCGGGTTTGACCGGGAATCGCTAAGGAACCGGTTGACTCGCAGCGATCCATGGGTAAAAGGCGAACTTCATAAGTTTCACGGGGGCTCAACGCCTCTGGCGTAGGAGACCGACAATGGCCAAGCCAACCACCATCAAGATCCGCCTGAATTCGACCGCAGGCACGGGCCACTTCTATGTCACCAAGAAAAATGCGCGGACGATGACCGAAAAGATGTCGATCCGTAAATATGACCCGGTGGCCCGCAAGCATGTCGAATATAAAGAAGGCAAGATTAAGTAAGCCTTTCTATTTCGACGTCAGAAGTTATGGGGTCGCGCCGAAAGGCGTGGCCCTTTTTCTTTGGAGGATTGAAACGTGAGCGGATTTAGTCTGCGCCGAACAACGTCGCTGGACATGGCAGAGATTGACGCGCTGCTTGCGCGCAGTTTTCCAAAGCTGGTTCGGGATTGTTACCCTCCTTCCGTAATGGTGACGGCGCTGCCGCTGATTTCGCGGGCGCAACCCTGGCTTTTGGATTGCGGGACTTATTACGCGGTGGAGCATGACAATCGTATCGTCGGGGTCGGCGGCTGGACCGTCGATCTGCAAACGCCTGATATCGGTCATATCCGGCACGTGGCCACTGATCCGGCGCAGGTACGACAAGGCGTCGGTAGGATTCTGATGACGCATATCCGGCGCGAGGCAGCCTCGGCCGGGATGCGAATACTTGAATGCTGGTCGACCCGGAACGCGGTGCCATTCTATGCGGCGCTCGGGTTTCTGGAGCTGGGGCCGATCGACGTGCCGTTGCAGCCGGGTATAACCTTTTCGGCGATCGAGATGCGGATGGTCATGGCCTCGGCACTGGCGCGCGATTAACTTTGTCTCAATTGAAGCTGCCTATGGGATAGCTCAAGATAATTACGAGACTGCTTCCGGGCGCGATACTGGCTCTGTCGACCTGCGAGAAGGGAAAAAGTGTGGGATGCAAGGGCGTTGGCGGTTCGACATTGCGCGCCGCTCAGGCGGCTTTTGGGCTGGAGTTCTCCGGGGAAACGGCTGCGCGGCAGGTTTTCAAGTGATCTGAAAACGGCTCGCCAGGTTGGCTGTAACCGCTGAAAAGGACGGTGCACAACCCGGCTGCTATCTGTACACCCCCTGTACACCCCCCGTGCACCGTTTTCTAAGATTTGGACGATCCGGCACAGATATGCCGGGCCAGTTCTATGCTGAGAGGGCGGATTTTACAGTGGCAAGGCGGTCATCTGACACGCTGTGGGCCATCAAAAAACCCGCCAGAGGATGCTCTGGCGGGTTTCTTTTTGGGTCTGTTGCTGACGCTTATTCGCGGTTGCCCAGCAGCTGCAGCAGGAACATGAACATGTTGATGAAGTCGAGATACAGGCTCAGCGCGCCCATGATCGCGGCTTTACCCAGCCATTCGCTATCGCCCGAATGGGCGTGCTGCAGGTAGGTCGTCTTGATGTTCTGAGTGTCATATGCGGTCAGACCGGCAAAGATCAGCACGCCAAGGATCGAAATCGCAAAGGCGAGGCCCGGCATCGGCCAGAAGATGTTGACGATCGAAGCTACGATCAGGCCGATCACACCCATGATCAGGAAGCTACCCCAGCCGGAGATGTCCTTTTTCGTGGTGTAGCCCCAGAGGGACAGGCCGGCAAAGGCGATCGAGGTGATCAGGAAGACCTGCATGATCGAGTAGCCGGTGAACACGAGGAAGATCGAGCTGATCGAAACGCCCATCACAGCGGCGAAGGCATAGAACACTGTCTGCGCGGTTGCGGCCGACATGCGGTTGATCATGGCTGAAAAGCCAAAGACAAAGGCCAGCGGGGCGAACATCACGACCCATTTCAGCGGCGAGGCATAAAGCGCATAGCCGAAATCGGTCAGGTACTTGTCGGCACCGATCTGCATTTCGTTGGGAACGTTCGTCACGGCGAGACCGGACAGGGCCCAGGCAGCAGCAAAGGTGATCAGCATGCCCACGGACATCGTGCCGTAGACTTTGTTCATATGGGCGCGAAGGCCCTCGTCAATATTAACTGCGCGAGATCCGGCCGCTCCCCGGCCAGCTACGCGGGTCGTGTCGAATTCAGCCATTTAGGTCTCCATCCAGGACAACAGGTTCAGCGGTGGCACATTCCACCAGCTATCGTCTTTGAATATCGGGAAGAGACCGTCGGTTTTCAAGTGTTTCCGACGCGAATAGTTCGCATTTGCGTGAACGGAAAACACCCCGGCGAGGCGGGGTGTTCAGTTACGTGCTGTGTGCATGTGTCCGGCCCTGCTCAGCAGGTCCAGGTTGTCGGTGCGTCCCAGATCGGACGGGAGGCTTCGCGTTCCGCTTCGCGGCGGGTCAGTCCGATATCGGCAAGCGCCGCGTCATCGAGTTTGCGCAGGCTCTGGCGCTGACGCCAGACGGCATGCATCTGGGCGAGGCTTGCCAGCGGCGAAAAGCTGCGCCGGCGAAGGGGGCGGTGGTGAACTGCAACGGTCATGATCCATGTCCTTTCATCATTATGTGATCGTATATCGCGTCTTCATCAAATTCCTTGATGTATATGGCGGGATGTGGTTCATTTTGGAAACGAATGTTTTTGACGTTACCCATCAAGGAATGTGATGATGCGAAATCTGGACATAACGACGCTTCGTTCTTTCGTGGCGGTGGCGGACAGCGGCGGCGTGACACGGGCGGCCGGATTTCTGCATCTGACCCAGTCGGCGGTCTCTATGCAGCTGAAGCGACTGGAAGAATTGCTGGGCCTCGAATTGCTCGACCGCTCGGGCAGGGGGATCGCCCTGACCGCCTCGGGCGAGCAGTTGCTGGGTTACGCAAGGCGCATGGTGGCGATGAATGACGAGGTGATCGGGCGTCTGACCGACAAAGCCTATGAGGGCGAGATCGTGCTCGGCGTGCCGCATGACGTGGTTTACCCGGCGGTTCCGAGGGTACTGCAGCAGTTCAACGCGGCTTTTCCGCGCTATCGCGTGAACCTTCTGTCATCGAATACGCGGGCGCTGAAAGAGCAGTTCGCACGGGGTGAGTGCGACATGATCGTGACGACCGAGGCGGAACGCATGCCCGGATCGGAAGAGCTGGCGCGCAAGGATTTGATCTGGGCGGGGGCAATCGGCGGATCCGCCTGGCGGCAGCGGCCGCTGGATCTGGCGTTCTGTCGGCACTGCATATTCCGGCCCTTGGCGCTGCGAGCGCTGGATAACGCGGGGATCGAGTGGAACCTCGCGGTGGATTCCGATTCTGACAGGACGGTTGAAGCGACGGTTTCCGCCGATCTCGCCGTGCAGGCGCTGCTGGACGGGACTTTACCGCCGCATCTGGAAAAGGTCGATCACGGCGGAGACCTGCCGCAACTGCCGCAGCAGTTTATCAACTTCTACGGTGGCAGCGAGGCGCGAGACGAGGTGCACGAGACGCTGGCGCGGCTGCTGCGCGACGCTTTCGCGGAAACCCACGCGCGTCCGCGCCTCAAGGTCTCGGCCTGAGATCAGCGCATCCGGATCACGACCTTGCCGGTTGATTTGCGCTGACGCAGCAGTTCCATGCCGTCTTCAACCTCTGAAAGCGGCAGAACGTTGCTGACATGCGGCTTTAGCCGGCCCTGATCGTACCAGTCGAGCAGGGTGGCAAAGCTGTCGCGTACCGCCTGCGGGCGGAAATGCATGTAGGCGCCAATGTAAAATCCGATGGCGGTGAGGTTCTTTACCATCAGGTGGTTGGCGGGGATCTGCGGGATGTCGCCGCTGGCAAAACCGATGCAGATCAGACGCGCCTCGGGGTTGCAGGCCCGGAATGCGGCCCGGAAAGCATCGCCGCCGACTGCGTCATAGACCACGTCGGCCCGCCCGAGTTCGAGAAGGCGCGCGCGCAGGTCCTCGCTGTCGTCGATCAGGTGATCCGCCCCGGCGGCCTTTGCCACGGCCAGTTTGTCGGCACCGCGCGCATGGGCGACGACAGTCGCGCCCATCAGCTTGCCGATCTCGACTGCGGTGAGCCCGACGCCACCCGCGGCCCCGGTTACAAGGAGCGTCTCGTCGGGCTGAAGCTGGGCGCGATGGGCCAGCGCCATGTGGCTTGTCCCATAGGCGATCTGGAATCCGGCGGCGATATCAAAGGGCATGGATTCGGGAATCGGAATCACCCTGTCGGCGTCGAAAACGCCCATCTCGGCCAGTCCGCCCTGTCCGGCGTAGACCATCACGCGATCACCGATGCAAAAATGCCCTACCGACTCACCGACGGCTTCGATTTCACCGGCGATTTCCATGCCAAGTGTAAACGGTGGGCTTGGAATCTCCTGATAGGTTCCATTTTGGATCAAAAGGTCGGCGAAGTTCAGACCACATGCATGTATGGTTAATCGTACCTGGTTAGGTCCCGGTTCAGGCGTAACAATTTGTTTTAAAACCGCTTTTTCTTTCGGAGTTTCTATTCTGTAGGCGAGCATCGGGCGAAACGCTTCTCTTTTGGTTGCAGACGGACGGCTTTGGCTGTGCCATACAATAGCCATGAACGGCAACGGGCCGCCGGTTATCGAGGGTCCTTGTTAAAGAGTAAATGTTTGGCAATGAAACGGGAATAGCATCCACCGCATCAGGTCGTGTCGTGCATAGCGGCTCAACTTCCTTGATAAATGCGCAGTATACCTTATGTTTCGGCCCTATGATGTCCTCATGGGGTACAGAGGGGGGCGTTGACTGGGAAGAAAGTCGTACATCTTGCACGAATTTTTACCCGACCATGCGGGGGTGGTCCCAATCGGAAACCAGACCTGTATGTAATAAGTGTGGTAAGGAGAATAAGGGATGGCTCACCCGGTTGATGTGCATGTTGGAATGCGCGTTCGTCACCGCCGCTGGCTGATCGGAAT
This sequence comes from Heliomarina baculiformis, assembly GCF_019966545.1. Taxonomy (GTDB): domain Bacteria; phylum Pseudomonadota; class Alphaproteobacteria; order Rhodobacterales; family Rhodobacteraceae; genus Heliomarina; species Heliomarina baculiformis. Next base: position 129,225 of record NZ_JAIMIC010000002.1, read on the forward strand.
GACACAGCAGCAGCTGGCCGAAAAGGTCGGCATCAAGTTTCAGCAGATCCAGAAATACGAAACCGGCGCTAACCGCGTCAGCGCATCGCGTCTTTGGGACATCGCCGAGGCGCTGGACGTGCCGGTCGCGTTCTTCTTCGAAGGTATCGAGGATCAGGCCGATGCCCCGGTCGAGGGCAACGCGATGCCCGCCGATATCATGGGTGACAAGGAAGCGCTGGATCTGGTGCGTTCCTATTACGCTATCCCGGAAAATCAGCGGCGCCGCCTGTTCGATCTTGCCCGGGTTCTGAGCGACGTCGCCTAAGCCTCCGCTTGCATCTCGGACTAGCTGATGGCAGTGGAAGCTATGACTTCTGCTGCCCTCACCGATATGGATGTTGCGCACTTGCTGGCCGATGCGGCCGGCAAGGCCATTCTGCCGCATTTCCGGCAGGCCAATCTCAGCGCCGAAAACAAGCTGGCCGAAGGGTTTGACCCGGTCACCATCGCCGACCGCGCCGCCGAAGAGGCGATGCGGGCGGTTCTGGCCGAGCATCGACCCGAGGACGCGATCCTTGGCGAGGAATTTGGTCAGCAAGAGGGCACCAGCGGACGTCAATGGGTGCTTGACCCCATTGACGGCACGCGCGGTTTCATTTCCGGCACCCCCACATGGGGCGTGCTGATTGCTTTGGGCGATGAGAATGGGCCATTTCTTGGCGTGATCGACCAGCCCTATACGGGCGAGCGTTTCTCCGGCGGGCTGGGCCATGCCGGGATGACCGGCCCCTTGGGGCCGCGTGACCTCTTCGTCAAGAAAACCGCGACGCTGGCCGAGGCCATTCTGTTCACCACATTCCCCGAAGTCGGCACGCCGGCCGAGGGCGAGGCGTTCCGGCGGGTGGCCGAAAACGTCCGCCTGACTCGCTATGGCGTGGACTGCTATGCCTATGCCTTGCTGGCGGCCGGGCAGATCGATCTCGTGATCGAAGCCGGACTGAACGCCTATGACATTCAGGCGCCAATCGCGGTAATCGAGGCGGCGGGCGGCGTCGTCACCGACTGGCAGGGCGGACCGGCGCATCAGGGCGGGCGCTGCCTTGCGGCACCGAACCCGGCATTGCACCGCGCCGCGCTGGACCTTTTGCGCGACACGCCAACCCCCTGATCTTGCATTCGTAGCTTTGCCTTGATCCGGTCGGACCGGCTGCGTATCTAGGGCCAATGCGCGATCTCTTCGTCGTTTTCCGATCGTGCCAATGGATGTTTTCCATGAGACGGCATTTCTTTGGCACGGAGACGTGAATGCAGGAAATACTGATCAAGGATGCCGATCGGCTGCTGACCATGGATGGCGACCGGCGCGAACTGGCCGGGGCCGATATGCTGATCCGGGACGGCAAGATTACAGAGATCGGCAAAGATCTTACCACCAAGGGTAAGGTCATCCCGGCACGCGGCTGTCTGGTCACGCCCGGTCTGGTCAATACGCATCACCACATGTTTCAGTCGCTGACCCGCGCGGTACCGGCGGCGCAGGATGCGCTGCTCTTCGACTGGCTCAAGGTGCTCTACCCGATCTGGGCAAGGCTCGGTCCCGAGGAAATCCACGTCTCGACACAGGTGGCGCTGGCGGAACTTGCGCTGTCGGGGTGTTCGCTAAGCTCGGATCACCTCTACATCATGCCCAACGGGGCGAGGCTGGACGATTCCATCGCCGCCGCCGCCGAGGTCGGTCTGCGCTTTCACCCCACACGCGGCTCGATGAGCATCGGGGAAAGCAAGGGCGGTCTGCCGCCCGAGAGTCTGATCGAAGCCGAGCGCGACATTCTCGAGGATTGCATCCGCGTCGTCGACGCCTTTCACGACAGCGCCGAAGGTGCCATGTGCCGTGTGGGGCTTGCCCCCTGTTCGCCCTTCTCCGTCAGTCGCGAGCTGATGCGCGACACGGCCCTGCTGGCGGCTGACAAGCAGGTCATGCTGCACACGCATCTGGCCGAAAACGATCAGGATATCGCCTATAGCGAGGCGAACTTCGGCTGCCGTCCGGGGCAATATGCCGAAGAACTCGGCTGGACCGGGCCGCATGTCTGGCATGCCCACTGCGTAAAACTCGACGCAGGCGAGGTCGATCTTTTCGCACGCTCGAAAACCGGAGTCGCCCATTGCCCCTGCTCCAACTGCCGCCTCGGCTCCGGCGTCGCGCCGGTCCGGGCGATGCGCGATGCCGGTGTGCCGGTGGGGCTGGGCGTCGATGGCTCGGCCAGCAACGATACCGGCAATCTCGTGGCCGAAGCGCGGCAGGCAATGCTGTTGCAGCGGGTCACACGGGGGGCAGATGCGATGAGTGCACGGGAAACGCTGGAAATCTCCACGCGGGGCGGGGCGGAAGTGCTGGGCCGCCCCGATTGCGGCCGGATCGAACCGGGCAAATGCGCCGATATCGCGATCTGGGACATCTCCGGCGTCGACACCGCCGGAAGCTGGGATCCGGCCGCGCTGCTGCTCGCCGGTCCGATGCGGGTGCGCGACCTGCTGGTACAGGGTCGCGAGGTCGTGCGCGACAGTCAGCTCGTGACACTCGACCTGCCGCATCTCGTCGAACGCCAGAACCGGCTGACCCGGCAACTTATGGAGTCCGCATGATGATCCGCTTTCTCGTTTCGCTTCTGATCACAGCAACGCTCGCAACCGGTGCGGCACGGGCCGAGCCAGTCGCCAGGGCGGCACAGGCGCTGAACGACTTCCGCGCCAGCGAAGGCCTGCCAGCGCTGACGCAATCCGACACGCTGCAACAAGTGGCCGAGCGCCACGCCGTTGATATGGCGGAAAACGGGTTTTTCTCTCACACCGGCTCGGACGGGTCCGACGTCGGTCAGCGCGCAATGGAAACCGGCTACGCCTATTGCACCATCGCCGAGAATATCGCGAAAGGGCAGCCCTCGCTCGATGAGGTCATGGCGGGATGGATCGGCTCCCCGTCTCATAGGCGCAACATGTTCCTCGACCGGGTCACGGAATTCGCGCTTGCCCGGCAGACCGGCAATATCTGGGTCATGGTGTTGGGCCGACCGGGCTGCTGAAACCCCGATCCTTCATTCTTTGGGTCAAAAAATATCCCCGCCGGAGGCTGTCGCCGCGACAGCGGCGGCATTCAGGCCACGCGCCCTCCGCCGATCCAGACATCACTGACGGCCCGGTCATCGCCCAGCATGATCAGCGCGAACAGCGTCTCCCACATGTCCCCGGCCCGGGCGGTGCGCTGGGCAAGTACAGGCGTCGCGCCCGGGTCCAGCACCACAAGATCCGCCTCCATGCCGGGGGCGATATTGCCGATCTTGTCGCCCAGATGAAGCGCGCGGGCCGAGCCGCAGGTCGCAAGCCACAGGAGCTCGGCCGCGTGCAGCGCGCGACCCCGCAACTGGCCGATCTCATAGGCGGCGGCCATGGTGCGCAGCATGGAAAAGGATGACCCGCCGCCGGTATCCGTGGCCAGCGCCACCTGCTGCCCCGCCCGCATTAACCCGTCCATGTCAAAGAGACCCGAACCGATGAAGGTGTTCGAGGTCGGGCAATGGACCAGCGCAGCGCCGGTTTCCGTCAGCCGGTCGCGCTCGCGCGGCTCTAGGTGGATCGCGTGGCCGTAAAGCCCGCGATCTCCAAGCAGGCCATGCGCTTCGTAAGTGTCGAGGTAATCACGCGCATCGGGGTAGAGGCCCAGCACCCATTTGATCTCGTCCACCTGTTCGGAAAGATGTGTCTGCATGAGGCAGTCCGGGTGCTCGGCCCAGAGCGCGCCCAGCGCTTCGAGTTGTTCGACGCTGGAGGTCGGCGAAAACCGCGGTGTGATCGCATAGGACAGCCGGTCCACCCCATGCCAGCGGTTCAGCAAGGCGCGGCTGTCGTCATAGGCCGATTGCGCGGTGTCGCGCAGGCCTTCGGGGGCGGTGTCGCGATCCATGCAGGTCTTTCCCGCGACAATCCTCTGCCCGCGCTTCTGTGCCTCGGAAAAGATCGCATCGACGCTTTCAGGATGGATCGTGCAATAGGTCGCGACTGTCGTCGTGCCGTTGGCGATTGTCAGGTCGAGGTAACGCGACGCGATCTCACGCGCGTAGCCGGGATCGCCAAAGCGCATTTCCTCGGGAAAGGTATAGCTGTTCAACCAGTCGATCAGCCGTTTGCCCCAGCTCGCGATGATCGCGGTCTGCGGATAGTGTGCATGGGCATCGACGAAACCGGCCAAGATGATTTTGTCGCCGTAGTTTTCCACGCGAGCTTGGGGCGCGGCGGTGCGCAGCTCGTCGAGTGTGCCAAGCGCGGTGATCCGGCCGCCACCAATGCCGACGGCCTCATCGAAACGGGCGGCGTCGGCCGCGTTTTGCCCGAAGGGAGAGCCGGTAAAGGACAGCACCTGCCCGGTGAGAATGGTCTCTGTCTGCATGATCCTGCCCGCTTGATTTCCGGCCGAGGATAATCGGACGGGACGGCGGGGTAAATTGCGCTATTGTCATTGTTTCTAACCGACAGCTTCTTCTAAGTTGCGGTCAATCGAGGAAAGGGCGCCGATGGAAACCGAAGCTGACGTAGAGGAACTGGACCTGTTGGACGACGAGGAGGACAACCCCCTCAATCGAAAGACGGTGGCCGCGATTCTCTATGCGGTGGACATCGATGACCGCGAAAAGCTGATCGAGCTGATGGAGCCGCTGCACGCGGCCGACATCGCCGACCTTCTCGAACAGATCAATGCCTATGACCGGACCCGGCTGGTCCGGCTGTATGACCGGGAATTCGACGGGGAAATCCTGTCGGAACTCGACGAGTCGGTGCGCGAAGAGGTGATTTCGCTGCTCTCGCCGCAAGTGCTGGCCGAAGCCGTGCGCGAGCTGGACAGTGACGATGTTGTCGACCTTGTCGAGGATCTTGAGCAGGGGCAGCAGGATGCGATCCTTGGCGCGCTGCCCGACGCTGACCGGCTCGCCGTGCAGCAGGCGCTGAGCTACCCGGAAGAATCCGCTGGTCGTCTGATGCAGCGCGAAGTGGTGATGATGCCCGAGCACTGGAATGTCGGGCAGGCCATCGACCACATGCGCAGCAACGACAACCTGCCGGACCAGTTCTATCACATCATCCTTGTCGATCCGCGCCTGCATCCGGTGGGCAACGTGGCGCTGGGCCGGGTCATGGCGGCGCGTCGGGAAATCGCGTTGGCCGACCTGACCGAGGATATGTTCCGCGTGATCCCGATTGATCAGGACGAGGAAGACGTGGCCTATGCGTTCAACCAGTACCACCTGATTTCGGCCCCGGTGGTCGATCAGGAAGGTCGGCTGGTCGGTCAGATCACCATCGACGACGCGATGATCGTCATGGGAGAGGAACACGAGGAAGACCTGCTGCTGCTCGCCGGTGTCAGCGAGAGCTCTCTGACCGACCGGGTTGTTGAGACGGTCAGGGGCCGCTTTCCGTGGCTGCTTGTGAATCTTGCCACGGCGATCCTTGCCTCGCTGGTCATTGCCCAGTTCGACGCGGTGATCACGCAATTCGTGGCGCTGGCGGTGCTGATGCCCATCGTGGCCTCGATGGGCGGCAATGCAGGAACGCAGTCGATGACGGTTGCGGTACGGGCGCTGGCCACGCGCGACCTGACCGGCTCGAACGTCTGGCGGGTGATCCGGCGCGAAGTGCTGGTGGGCGTGGTCAACGGTACGGCCTTTGCGCTGACCATGGGGATCATCGGGCTGATCTGGTTCGGATCGGTCAGGCTTGCGATCGTGATCGCGGCGGCGATGGTCATCAACCTTGTCATGGCCGGGTTGGCGGGCACGGTGATTCCGATTGCGCTAGAGAAATTCAAGGTCGACCCGGCGCTTGCCTCGGGCACCTTTGTCACCACTGTGACGGATGTGGTTGGTTTCTTTGCCTTTCTCGGCTTTGCCTCGATCTACCTGCTATGACGCTGGAAGAACAGAAAGCCGCGGCGCGGAAGGCGGCGTTCGAGCGGCGCCGCATGGCCCATGCCGGCGCTTATGCCGCATCGGGTTACTTGTCCGAAGTTTTGGCCGGATATCGCGGCGTGCCACTGGCGGGCTATATGCCGATGCGCACCGAGATCAACCCGCTGCCCGCGATGGCCGAAGCAGCCGCCCACGGGCCGGTTGGTGTGCCCGTGATCATGGGCGCGGGGCAGGCGCTGCGGTTTTCCCGATGGGAGCCGGACAGCGAGATGAAAGATGGCCCGTTCGGCGCGCAGATCCCGGTGGTCGAGGCTTGGATGGAACCGCAAATCCTCATCGTGCCGCTGGTCGCTTTTGACCGGCAGGGCGGGCGGTTGGGCTATGGTGGCGGGTTTTATGACCGGACGCTCGAGGGCTTGCGGGCAAAGGGGCCGGTTCTGGCCATCGGCTTTGCCTATGGCGCGCAGGAAACCGAAACGCTGCCGCTTGAGCCGACCGATCAGCCGCTTGACATGATCGTGACGGAAAGCAGTGTTTTGCAGCTCTCGGGGCGCTAGCGACGCGTGGTCGTGGCAAAAGGGCCTTGTCCTTGTTCAAACCGCCACTTACCAACCTCTTCATGAGACTTCTTTTTCTAGGCGATGTGATGGGCCGCGCCGGGCGCAAGGCCATCCAGGAAAACCTGCCACGTCTGCGCGAGGAATGGCGCGCCGACTTCGTGGTGGTGAACGGTGAAAATTCCAGCAACGGCATGGGGTTGAGCGGCGATCATGCCAAGCTTTTGCTCGACTCGGGGGCGGATTGCCTGACGCTGGGCGATCATGCCTTTGACCAGCGCGACATGATGCAGTTCATCGAGTCCGAGCCGCGCATCATCCGCCCAATCAATTTCGCCAAGAGCGCGCCGGGTAAAGGATACCGGCTGTTCACCACGAGATCCGGCAAAAAGGTGCTGGTGGTGCAGGTGCTTGGGCAGGTGTTCATGAAGCGCGCCTTTGACGATCCGTTTTCCGCCATCGAGCCGGTGCTGAAGGCGCATCCGCTGGGCGGTCAGGCGGCTGCGGTGCTGGTTGACATGCATTGCGAGGCGACCTCGGAAAAGATGGCGATGGGTCATTACTGCGACGGGCGCGCCAGCCTCGTCGTCGGCACCCATACCCATGTGCCGACGGCGGATGCGCAGATTTTGCCCGGCGGCACCGGGTTCCAGAGCGATGCGGGCATGTGCGGCGATTACAACTCGGTCATCGGCATGGATAAGGCCGAGCCGATGCGCCGTTTCATCACCGGCATGCCCAAGGGACGGTTCAGCCCGGCCGAAGGCGAAGCGACCCTCTCCGGTGTCTTTGTCGAAACCGATGACAAAACCGGCAAGGCCGAGCGGATTTCGATGATCCGGGTGGGCGGAAGGCTGCAAGAAGCCACCCCATGAGCCTGCCCGCCACGCCCGATATGCCCCGCCGCGAGCTGCTGTTCTTTACCGGCATGCTGCTGCTGATCGGCGCGGGCTGGGGGCTGACGCAGCCGCTGGGCAAGATCGCGGTCAGCACCGGGCACAGGCATTTCGGCCTGATCTTCTGGCAACTCGCAATCGGCACGGTGGCCTTTGGGGCGGTATCGCTGGCGCAGCGCCGTCGTCTGCCATTCAACCGCGATACCCTGCGGGTCTATCTTGTGGTGGCGCTGGCGGGCACGATCATTCCCAACTCTGCCTCTTACCAGGCGATTGCGCATCTGCCATCGGGGGTTCTGTCGATCCTGCTGTCGCTGGTGCCGATGCTGGCCTTTCCCATGGCGCTGGCGCTGGGGCTTGAGAAATTCGCGCCCCGCCGCCTGCTGGGGTTGCTGGCAGGGCTGGCCGGTGTGTTGCTATTGATCCTGCCGGATGCGTCCCTGCCCGATGCGGCGATGCTGGCCTGGGTCCCGCTGGGGCTGGTCGCGCCGCTGTTCTACGCTTTTGAGGGCAACTTCGTCGCGCGCTGGGGCACTGCCGGGCTCGACCCGATCCGCGTGCTCTTTGGCGCCTCGCTGATCGGTGCGATCATGGCGCTGCCGCTGGCCCTTGCGACGGGGCAGTTCATCTCGCCGCTGCGCCCCTATGGGGCGCCGGAATGGGCGCTGATCGGCTCGGCGCTGATTCATGTTGTCGTCTATGCGGGCTATGTGTGGCTGGTGGGCCGTGCGGGCGCGGTTTTTGCCGTGCAGGTCAGCTATGTGGTGACGGGGTTCGGCGTTTTCTGGGCGATGCAGATCCTTGGCGAGACCTATTCGCCCTATATCTGGGCGGCGCTTGGCATCGTGCTGGCCGGTGTGATGCTGGTTCAGCCGCGCAGGAACGAAGCTGTTGCCGAACAGGCCGCAATCGGCGAAAATACGCATTAACCGGCGTCTGTTTTCTGGTGCCAGAAAGAATTTTGTAAATGCAGTTACTCGCCCTCTCGGAAACCGGCAGCGCGGTTCTTTCGCTGATCATCGTTGTGGGCATGTTTGCGCTCTTCCTGCGCGAGACCTTCCCGACAGAAGTCGTGGCTATTGCCGGAGTCGCCCTGATGCTGGTGACCGGGGTGCTGCCCTATGATGCGGCGCTGCCCGTACTGTCGAACCCGGCACCCTGGACGATTGCGGCCATGTTCATCATCATGGGCGCGCTGGTGCGGACCGGTGCGCTCGATGTTCTCACAAGGGCGGCCGAACGCTATGGCCGCACCCATCCCAAACTGGCGATAACCGGCGTGATCGCGATGGTGATGGCTGGATCGGCCGTGATGAACAACACACCTGTCGTGGTGGTCATGATCCCGGTTTTTGTGCAGCTGTCCCAGACACTGGGTACCAAGGCCTCCAAGCTGCTGATCCCGCTCAGCTACGCGGCGATCATGGGCGGGTCGCTGACCCTGATCGGGACCTCAACGAACCTGCTGGTCGACGGCGTCGCCCGAACGCAGGGGCTTGAACCCTTTGGTATCCTTGAAATCATGCCGATCGGCCTTGTGGTCTGCGCCTGGGGTCTGCTCTACATGATCGTCCTTGGTCCGCGCCTGCTGCCGGATCGCGACAGCATGGCAAACATGCTCTCGGACCGGTCCAAGATGAAGTTCTTCACCGAGGCGGTGATCCCGCCCGACTCCAACCTGATCGGCCGCGAAGTCACCGGAGTCCAGCTTTTCAAACGCGAAGGCGTGCGGCTGATCGACGTGATCCGGGGCGATGTTTCGTTGCGCCGCAATCTCAAGGGCGTGGAGCTGCGAGTCGGCGACCGGGTGGTTCTGCGGACCCAGATGACCGAGCTTTTGAGCCTGCAGAACAACAAGGAATTGAAGCGCGTCGATCAGGTTTCGGCGGTCGAGACCAGCACCGTCGAAGTGCTGATCACGCCGGAATGCAAGATGGTCGGCCGCGCGCTGGGCGGGCTGCGGCTGCGGCGGCGCTATGGTGTCTATGTTCTGGCGGTGCACCGCAGGAACCAGAACATTGGACGTCAGCTTGACGATCTCGTGGTGCGGGTTGGCGACACGTTGCTGCTCGAAGGCGCACCTGCTGACATCCAGCGCCTCGCAAGCGAAATGGAAATGGTCGACGTTTCACAGCCTTCGGCCCGCGCCTATCGCCGGGGTCATGCGCCGATTGCGGTCGCCGCGCTGGCCAGCATCGTTATCCTTGCCGCATTGAATGTCGCGCCGATCCTTCTTCTCGCGGTTCTCGCTGTCGCTTTGGTTCTGGTGACCGGCTGCATCGACGCGGACGAGGCCTTTTCCTTTGTCGACGGCCGCCTCCTCGCGCTCATCTTCGGGATGCTGGCGGTCGGGGCGGGGCTTGATAACACCGGCGCGATCGCTCTCGTCGTCGACGGGGTGGTGCCGGGGCTGAAGAGCCTGCCGCCCTCGCTTGTCGTTTTCGTGGTCTTCCTGATGACAACGGTCCTGACCGAAATCGTTTCCAACAACGCGGTGGCTGTCATCATGACACCGCTTGCCATCGGCCTCGCGGCGGCCCTTGGGCTTGATCCACGTCCGCTCGTGGTTGCCGTGATGATTGCTGCGTCCTGTGCCTTTGCGACGCCGATCGGGTATCAGACCAACACGCTCGTCTACGGACCGGGGGGATATCGTTTCTCTGACTTCATGCGGATTGGGGTTCCGCTGAACCTGAGCATGTCTGTGTTGGTTTCTCTCGTCATTCCCTTCATCTGGCCCCTCTAGACTGAACCGAGGTGACGTAACGGGCCTTCGCGCAGGCCGATAAGGCGGGAGCCTCCGGCGGGGATATTTTTTGACCCAAAGAAGCAGGGGAAAGTTTATCCTCTTCTTTGGGTTTCAAATATCCCGGGGGCTGGCGAAATCCCTGATTTCGACAGGTGGGGGCAGAGCCCCCGTTTTGCCAGAGGCAATTGTTTCCCATTACGCAATATGGTCGGATCTGCCTGCGTTGCGACCCGAGAAGATGCAGCCGCCGAGGAACGTACCTTCAAGAGCGTTGTAGCCGTGGTAGCCGCCGCCACCAAAACCGGCGACTTCTCCGGCTGCGAAGAGACCGGGGACCGGATTGCCGATTGAGTCGAGCATGCGGCTTTCGAGGTCCGTCTGCAGTCCGCCGAGTGTTTTGCGGGTCAGGATGTTGAGTCTGACGGCGATAAGGGGGCCGTTTTGAGGGTCGAGGAAGCGGTGAGGCTGGGCTGTCCGGATCAGTTTGTCTCCTCGGTACTGACGGGCATTGCGGATCGCCATGACCTGCGCGTCCTTGCAGAAAGCGTTGTCGATCTGGGAGTCCCGTGCTTCGATCTGTGCTCTGATCCTTTCGGAATCCAGCCGGTTGCCGCCGGCGAGGTCGTTCATGCCTAGAACGAGTTCCTCCAGCGTTTTGGCAACGACGAAATCCTCGCCTTTGGATTTGAAGGCTTCGACCGGGGCGGGGGCGCCTTTGCCGGAGAGGAGCCTAGCCTTGATCACTTCGCGCCAGCTTTTGGAAGTCAGGTCGGGGTTCTGCTCCGACCCGGAAAGCGCGAATTCCTTTTCGATGACTTTCTGGGTCAGGATGAACCAGCTGTAGTCAAATCCGGTGGCAAGGATGGCGCGCAGCGTGGCAAGGCTGTCGAAACCCGGCAGGGCGGGTGGGGTGAAACGGTTGCCTTTTGCATCGAACCACATGGAGGAAGGTCCCGGCAGGATACGAATGCCGTGGGCGGGCCAGATCGGATCCCAGTTCTTCACGCCTTCGGTATAGTGCCACATGCGGTCGTTGTTGATGACATGACCGCCGGCCTTTTCGCTGATCGCGATCATGCGACCGTCCACATGGGCGGGCACTCCGGCGATCATGTGCTTGGGGGCGAGCCCGAGCCGCTGTTCCGGCCAGGCCTTGCGGATCAGGTCGAAATTGCCGCCGATACCGCCCGAAGTGACGATGACCGACGCGGCATTAAGGGCGAAATCATCGGCGATCACGCGGTTGCTGCTTTGGCCGCGGGGCATGTCATCCGGGTCGAGAACCACCCCGGCCACGCCGCGGGCGGTGCCGTTCTGCATGAAAATCCGGTCGACCCGGTGGCGGAATTTCAGCGTGACGCGTCCGGCTTTTTCATGTTCTCGCACGCGGGCCAGGAACGGATCTAGCGTGCCCGGCCCGGTGCCCCATGTGAGGTGAAACCGGGGCACGGAATTGCCGTGACCATCGGCAAAGCTGCCGCCGCGTTCGGCCCATCCGACGACGGGGAACCAGCGCATGCCCATCGCATGCAGCCAGGGGCGCATCTCTCCGGCGGCGAAATCCACGTAGGCTTCGGCCCATTTGCGGGGCCAGTGATCTTCTTTGCGGTCAAAACCTGCCGACCCCATCCAGTCGTTCAGCGCGAGCGCGTGGCTGTCGCGGATGCCCATGCGGCGCTGTTCCGGGGTGTCGACCATGAAGAGCCCGCCCAGCGACCAGAAGGCCTGTCCGCCGAGCGATTGTGGCGGTTCCTGATCCAGCAGGATGACCTTTTTGCCCCGGTCACCGAGTTCCGCCGCTGCGACCAGCCCTGCCAGACCCCCGCCGACGATGATCACATCTGCCGATTCAGCCATATCGTATCTCTCTCCCCGTTCGTGACAGCCTATGCCGGTGAACGGGCGCGGGGCAACCGGGTCAGAGTGGCCAGAAGATCAGGATGGAGGGAATGGATACGGCGATGACGAGAATTTCCAGCGGCAGACCCATGCGCCAGTAATCGCCAAAGCGGTAGCCGCCCGGGCCAAGGATCAGCGTGTTGTTCTTGTGCCCGATCGGGGTGAGAAAAGCCGAAGAGGCGGCAACCGCCACAGCCATCAGGAACGGGTCGGGCGACACATCGAGCGTCTTTGCCATCTGGATGCCGACCGGGGCGGCCACGATGGTGGTGGCCGTGTTGTTCAGCACATCCGAGAGCGTCATGGTGACGACCATCAGCACGGTCAGGATGACCCATGCAGGCATGCCGGCAGTCAGATCGGTCAGCGCGTTCGCGATCAACTGGGTACCGCCCGATTCCTCGAGCGCGGCGCCGAGGGGGATCATTGAACCGAGCAGCACGATCACCGGCCATTCCACGTGCTCGTAGATTTCGGTCACCGGCAGGATGCGCGTCAGCACATAGGCGGTGACAACGATACCCAGCGCGATGGGCAGGTAGAGCAGGCCGAAGCTCGCGGCCGCGACGGCGGCGCCGAAAATCCCGATGGACAGCCATGTCTTGTCATTGGCCGTCACGTTCAGCCCGCGCTGGGCAAGCGGCAGGCAGCCGAGCCAGTCTATTACATCAGGCGCGCGCCCCTTGGGGCAGAGCAGCAGGAGGATATCGCCGGGCTGGATTTCTGTCCGCCGCACCTGATCGTTGATACGCGTGCCTTTGCGCGAGATGCCGAGCAGAACCGAGCTTTGCCGCCATGCAAGACCGATCCCCATCGCGGTGCGTCCGGCGATCAGGGCGTCGTCGGGGACCACCGCTTCGACCACTTCGAGACCTTCGGCATCGGCGGTCAGTTTCTTTTCCCGGTCCCGGTCGGAGAAGGCGAGGTTCAGGGCCGAGCGGAATTCGTCGAGCGCATCGGGGGTGGCGTCGATTACGAGGCTGTCGCCTTCGCGCAGCATGGCATTGGCCGAGCGACCGTATCGGCGCCTGCCATCGCGGATCAGGCCAAGAATTGCCACGTCGGATTTTTCGGCCTCTTCGTCCAACTCGCCGACACGTTTGCCGATCAGGTCGCTGTCGTCCGGGACGGTGAGTTCGGCGATATACTGTTGCAGGTCGGCGGCGGTGGCGTAGGTTTTGCCCCGGTCCGGGATCAGCCGCCAGCCGATCAGAGCGACAAAGATCAGCCCGGCAAGCGCGGCGATCCCGCCAACGGGGGCGAAGTCGAACATGGAAAAGGACTCGCCCAGCGATTGCTGCCGGATCGAGGCGATGATGATATTGGGCGGGGTGCCGATCAGCGTGACCATGCCGCCAAGGATTGTCGCAAAAGACAGCGGCATGAGCGAGAGGCCGGGGGGACGGTCGGCCTTGCGCGCGGTCTGAATGTCGACGGGCATAAGCAGGGCGAGCGCGGCGACATTATTCATGAAGGCCGAAAGCACCGCACCGATCCCGCCCATCAGCGCGATATGGGTGCCAAGGCGGCGCGAGCTGTCGACCATCGTTCGGGTGATCAGGAACACCGCGCCCGAGCGCACCAGCCCGGCAGAGACGATCAGCACCAGCGCGACGACAATCGTCGCGGGGTGGCCAAAGCCAGAGAATGCCATGTCGGTTGGCACGACGCCCAGCACCACGCCGGTCAGAAGCGCGCCGAAAGCCACAAGATCGTAACGGAATCGGCCCCAGATCAGCAGGGCAAAGACGGCTGCAAACAGGCCGAACAGGATCATCTGGTCAGTGGTCATACGGTCGGTGTTCCGGCAATTCTGGCAAGGCGCGGACAGCGTTTCGCAATTCCACTGTGAATGCAACGTCTTGCAGGATGCGGCGGTTCCCGGCGCAGGTGGCGCGTATTGCTCAGCGCGTGTGGGCTTGCGGGGCAGGGCGGGGCTGCCATATAGAGACGCAAACCTGATCAGTACAGTCGGAGGCAATCCATGGCCGGCCATTCAAAATGGGCAAACATCCAGCACCGCAAGGGCCGTCAGGACGCGGCGCGTTCGAAACTCTTTTCCAAGCTCTCCAAGGAAATCACCGTTGCTGCCAAGATGGGCGACCCGGATCCTGAAAAGAACCCGCGTCTGCGTCTGGCGGTTAAGGAAGCCAAGTCGAATTCCGTTCCCAAAGACGTGATCGACCGCGCGATCAAGAAATCGCAGGCGGGCGAAGGCGAGGATTACGAAGAAATCCGCTATGAGGGCTATGGCCCGAACGGTGTCGCGGTGATCGTCGAGGCGATGACCGACAACCGCAACCGCACCGCGTCGAACGTGCGTTCTACGTTCACCAAGAACGGCGGCAACCTTGGCGAGACCGGCTCGGTCGGGTTCATGTTCGACCGCAAGGGCGAGATCACCTATTCCGCCGAGGTGGGCGATGCGGACACGGTGATGATGGCGGCGATCGAGGCCGGGGCCGAGGATGTGGAAAGCTCGGAAGAGGGCCATACGATCTGGTGCGCCGATACCGATCTCAACGAAGTGTCCAGCGCGCTTGAAGCGGAGCTTGGCGAAAGTGAATCGACCAAGCTGGCGTGGCGCCCGACCACCACGACCGAAATGGATATCGAAGCGATGCAAAAGCTGATGAAGCTGGTGGATGCGCTTGAAGACGATGACGATGTGCAGCGCGTCACCACCAATTTCGAAGCCTCGGACGAGGTGATGGCGCAGCTGTAAGGCCAAGCCAGTTTAGGGAATTCGGAAACCGCGGCCTGTCATGAGCCGCGGTCTTTTCATATCTGGCGCAACCTGTCGCGCGCGGCCCGTTTCACGGCGCCGGTCAGATCGGCCAGCGCCGGGGCCATGACGCGGCTGACCTGCCATGAGAGGGCCACATCCAGCGGCTGACCGGGCGAAAGGTCAATCAACTCGCGGCGCTCCAGCGGACCCTGCAACAGGATCTCCGGGTTCATTCCCCAGCCAAGCCCGGCGCGGGCCGCGTCGATGAAGGCATGGGTGGACGGGATCGTATGCGAGGGCGGAGAAAGTCGGCGACCGCTATGCGTTTCCAGCCAGAGCCGCTGCAACGCATCCTTTGCGTTGAAGACGAGGCAAGGCGCTTTTGCCAACGCAACGGCAGTAACCCCGTCGGGAAACCACTGCGCAGCGAAATCCGGGCTGGCGGTCGCAAAGTAGCGCAGGCTGCCAAGCGGGGTCGCATCGCAGCCGGTGACGGCGGGCGCGCTGGCGGTGATGGCGGCGCTGACCTCACCGCGTTTCAACCAGTCGGCGCTGTGATCCTGGTCGTCGATCACGAGTTCGAACAGGATATCCGGTACTTCGGCCAAGGCTGGAATGAACCACGTGGCAAGGCTGTCGGCATTCACCGCGATGCGCAACCGGGTCTCGCCGGACTGTTCCAACCGCAACTCGCGGGCAAGCTGCGACTCAAGGAGACCGATATTCTCGGCATGTTTGGCGAGCCGTTCGCCGGTCTGCGTGGCGGTGCAGGGCGGGCCACGATTGATGAGTGTCGCGCCAACCCGTTCCTCGAGCGCCTTGATCCGCTGCGACACGGCCGAAGGCGTGACAGCCAGTTCATGGGCCGCCGCGTCAAAGCTGCCGCGCCGCAGGATCGCGGTCAGCGCGGCCAGATGGTCGGGATCGAAGTGCATTAGCCAAACTTAATCAGGGTCACGATAATTAACTGGATTACGGGCGTGCGCGTCTTTAGTCAAACCCGGGTCAGTTTCGGAGGACATATGAATACCGGGTTCATCTCAGGCTTTGCCCTTGGCTTTTCTCTGATCCTTGCGATCGGGGCGCAGAATGCTTTCGTGCTGCGGCAGGGGTTGCGGCGCGAGCATGTGTTCGCGATCTGCCTGACCTGTGCGCTCTCTGATGCGCTGCTGATCTCGGCAGGGGTGGCCGGGTTCGGGCGGCTGGGTGTGGCATTGCCGTGGTTCGAGCCGGTGATGCGCTTTGGCGGCGCGGCCTTTCTGCTTGCCTACGGAGGGCTCAGCCTGCGCCGTGCGATGGCCGGGGGCGAGTCATTGCGTTCCGGCAACGGCGAAAGCGCAGGTTTGCGCAAGGCGTTGCTGACCGTTCTGGCATTCACGTGGCTTAACCCGCATGTCTATCTGGACACGGTGGTGCTGGTCGGGTCGGTTTCTTCGCAGGCGGAAAACAGGCTTTTGTTCGGGCTCGGCGCGGTGCTGGCGAGCTTTGTTTTCTTCTTTTCGCTTGGCTATGGCGCGCGGTTTCTGGCGCCGGTTTTCGCGCGGCCCGGGGCCTGGCGGGTGCTTGACCTTTGTATCGGCGCGGTGATGTGGGCGATTGCGGCCAAGCTCATCTTTATGTGACGAAAAAGTCACCGCGTGACGGCAAAATTGCCAGTCAAATCCTGATGGTATTGCCTTGTCTTGACTGCCGTTAACGTGTTCAAGGCATGTATGAGTACCGCAACGCCTTCACGTCCCATGGTTGGCATCTTCTGGATGTTGGTTACGGGTTTATGCTTCGTTGGGGTTAACGCGCTGGTCAAGACGGTAGGGTCGCGCCTGCCCGCAACCGAAGCCGCTTTCATCCGTTACTGCCTTGGTGCGATTTGGCTTTTGCCGCTTCTGGGCGCGATGCGGAAAGACCGTGTGACCCCAAAGCTGTTTTTCCAGTTCGGCGCCCGCGGGCTATGCCATGCGATTGGCGTCGCGCTCTGGTTTTTTGCGATGACGCGCATCCCGATCGCCGAGGTCACCGCGATCAACTATCTTTCCCCGGTTTACGTGACACTCGGCGCGGCGCTTTTCCTTGGCGAGAAGCTGGCAAAACGTCGGATCGCGGCGGTAATGGTGGCGCTGATCGGCGGGATGATCATCCTGCGCCCCGGCCTGCGCGAAGTCGATATTGGGCACTGGGCGATGATGCTCGCCGCCTTTGTCTTTGGCGGGTCGTACTTGCTGGCCAAGGTGCTGGTGGACAAGACGAACCCGGCGCTGGTCAACGGCATGCTGGCGGTCTGGGTTTCGATTGCGCTGGCGCCGATGGCAATTTCGGTCTGGATAACGCCAACGTGGACGGAGCTTGCCCTGCTCGCCGGGGTCGGTCTGCTGGCGACGACGGGTCATTTCACGATGACGCTGGCCTTTGCCGCCGCGCCGGTCGCGGTGACCCAGCCGGTAACCTATCTGCAACTGGTCTGGGCTACGATGCTGGGTGTGCTGGTCTTTGGCGAACCAATGGATGTCTGGGTCGTGGTCGGTGGCGCTGTGGTGCTGGCCTCGGTGACGTTTATTTCGCTGCGCGAGGCGCAGCTGAAACGCCGCGCGATCACGCCCGTTTCGGGGGCGACCAAGATATGACCTGGCTGTTGAATGTCATTGGTGCCGCTTCGGTCTCGGCGCTTGCCGTCGCCGGCCTGTCGCTTGCTGCCCGAGGCGGGCCGGATCTCATGGTGGCGGTCACGCCGGTACAAGCCGATGCGAGTGAGGTGCCGGAGCCGGAGCCGGCAACCCAGTTCGAAACCACGGGTACGTCACCGGGGGCGGCCATCGCGGAAAACGTGGTGTTCCAGGAGTGCGGCGAAACGGCCCTTGGGGCCTATTGCGCGATGCACGGGCAGGGGCGCAAGCTTTATGCCTATCAGGACGGAAGCACCGCAGACGAGGTGATGGAGTTCCTGAATGCGCAGGAACCCGGCGCGCCGCTGGCCATCGTCGGTCATATCACCAAGAGCTTTGATGGTGGCGCGAACGTGGTGATGGACCTTGCCCTGCCGCGTGCGGCCGGGCCGCATGACCGCGTGCTGCATCAGCTTCAGGGCCACTGGTACGCGGCCGAGGATGCCAATGCGCAGTTCTCGATTCTGGGCGCAGAGCGGCAGAACGTGTTCCAGGGCGCGGTGAGCGACATGGAATACCTGAGCGTAGAAGACAGCTGCGGTGATTTCGCAGGCAAGGGCCCGTATCTCAACGTTTACGAACCCGACACCAAGGAAAAGCAGTGTTTCGCCATTGATTCCATCGATTTGCACCAGATGACGCTGATCTTCCTGCCGCGCGGCAACTTCCTGCAATACCGTCGCATGGAGTAAGCGTGCTGCCTCGTTTAGTTTTATTGATTGACGAGTCAATAAACCTTTTCTAGCCTGTCTCCGGACCGGACAGGGATAGATCATGCCAAAAGTTGGAATGGAACCGATCCGGCGCGAGGCGCTGGTCAAAGCGACAATTGCGGAAATCGGCGCAGCCGGTTCCCTTGACGTGACCGTCACCCAGATCGCGAAGCGGGCCGGCATGTCCAGTGCGCTGGCTCATCACTATTTCGGCGGCAAGGACCAGATCTTTCTCGCCGCGATGCGCCGCATCCTCCGCGATTTCGGAGACGAGGTGCGCTCGGGCCTGAAACAGGCCGAACCGGACTCTCGTGCGGCGGCTGTAATTCGCGCGTCCTTTGCGCCGTCCTGCTTTACACCCGACGTGATCTCGGCCTGGATGACGTTCTACGTCCTCGCCCAGACCTCGCCCGAGGCGCTGCGCCTCTGGCGTGTCTATCAGGGCCGCATCCGGTCGAACCTGACCCATGCGCTGCGCCCGCTGACCCGGGATCCGGCCGCAGCCGCCGACACGCTGGCCGCGCTGATCGACGGACTTTATATCCGTGCCGCGCTCAGCGATCCCGATACGCCCGAACGCGCCACCGTCCATGCGCTGGACGTGCTGACCCACCTCATCGGAAAGCCGAAATGACCCAACCGAATATCCTGATTCTGATGGTCGACCAGCTGAACGGAACCCTGTTTCCCGACGGTCCCGCCGACTGGCTGCATGTGCCGAACCTCAAGAAGCTGGCGGCGCGTTCGACCCGCTTCGCGAATGCCTATACCGGCTCGCCGCTCTGCGCGCCGGGGCGGGCCAGCTTCATGTCCGGCCAGCTGCCATCGCGCACCGGCGTCTATGACAATGCTGCCGAATTCAGCAGCGATATCCCGACCTATGCCCACCACCTGCGCCGGGCGGGCTATTACACCTGTCTCAGCGGCAAGATGCATTTCGTTGGCCCCGACCAACTGCACGGTTTCGAAGAACGGCTGACCACCGATATCTACCCTGCCGATTTCGGCTGGACCCCGGATTACCGCAAGCCGGGCGAGCGTATCGACTGGTGGTATCACAACATGGGCTCGGTGACCGGCGCGGGCGTGGCCGAGATTACCAACCAGATGGAATATGACGACGAGGTCGCACATTTCGCCAAGATGAAACTCTACGACCTGTCGCGCGGTGGCGATGATCGTCCCTGGTGCGTGACGGCAAGCTTCACCCACCCGCATGACCCCTATGTGGCCCGCCGGAAATACTGGGACCTCTACGAAGATTGCGAACATCTGGCGCCCAAAGTGCCGGCCATTCCTTACGAGGAACAGGACAAGCACTCAAAACGCATCTTCGACGCGAATGACTGGCGGAGCTTCAATATCACCGACGAGGACATCTCGCGTTCCCGTCGCGCCTATTTTGCCAATATCTCCTATCTCGACGACAAGATCGGCGAGATCCTGCAGGTGTTGGAAGACACCCGTCAGGAAGCGATCATCGTGTTCTGCTCGGACCATGGCGATATGCTGGGCGAGCGCGGCCTCTGGTTCAAGATGTCCTTCTTCGAAGGCTCGTCCCGCGTGCCGCTTATGATCTCGGCGCCGGACATGGAACCGGGACTGGTCGAAACCCCGGTCTCTACCATCGACCTCACCCCGACCCTTGGCAAGCTGGCCGGTGTCGACATGGAGGAAATCGAACCCTGGACCGATGGCGAAGATATCTCGGCGCTGGCCAATAGCGCAACGCGGGAAACCCCGGTCGCCATCGAATACGCGGCCGAAGGTTCCAACGCGCCGCTGGTCTCGCTGCGGCACGGCCGGTTCAAGTACAACCGCTGCGCGCTTGATCCCGAACAGCTCTTCGATCTGGATGCCGACCCGAACGAGCTGACCAATTTGGCCGAAGACCCGGCACATCGAGAGACACTGGAAGATTTCCGCGCCCAAGCCGACGCAAGATGGGATCTGGATCGTTTCGATGCCGAGGTACGCGCCAGCCAGGCGCGCCGCTGGATCGTTTACGAAGCCTTGCGCCAGGGCGGTTATTACCCTTGGGACTACCAGCCGCTCCAGAAAGCGTCCGAACGCTACATGCGCAACCACATGGACCTGAATGTACTCGAGGAATCCAAGCGGTTCCCAAGAGGCGAATAGCTTTTCCTCTTGCACGAAATACTCCCGCCGGAGGCAAGAAAGTATCTGTCATGACCTATCCGACCCAACCCAAAGCGAGCCATTTCATCAACGGTGCCTATGTCGAGGATGACGCGGGCGCTCCTATCGATGTGATTTATCCTGCGACAGGAGAAGTGATCGCGAAAATTCATTCTGCGACTCCAGCCATCATCGGGCAGGCGCTCGACGCGGCCCGCACGGCGCAGGTCGAATGGGCAAAGATGACCGGAACGGAGCGTGGCCGAATTCTGCGCCGCGCCGCCGATATCATGCGCGAGCGCAATCACGATCTTTCCGTGCTAGAAACATGGGACACGGGCAAACCCTATCAGGAAACCAGCGTGGCCGATGCGACCAGCGGCGCGGATGCGCTGGAATACTTCGGTGGAATGGCGGCGACGCTGGCCGGCCAGCACATCCAGCTGGGCGAAGACTGGGTCTATACGGTGCGCGAACCGCTTGGCGTTTGTGTCGGGATCGGCGCGTGGAACTATCCGACCCAGATCGCCTGCTGGAAGGGGGCCCCGGCGCTCGCCTGTGGCAATTCAATGGTGTTCAAACCCTCGGAAACCACGCCGCTCTCGGCGCTGAAAGTCGCGGAGATCCTCGTGGAGGCCGGTCTGCCCGCCGGTGTTTACAACGTGGTGCAGGGTCTGGGCGACGTGGGCGCCGCGCTGGTTTCGGATCCCCGGGTCGACAAGGTCTCGCTTACCGGATCGGTCCCGACCGGGCGCAAGGTCTATGCCTCGGCGGCGGCAGGCATGAAGCATGTCACGATGGAATTGGGGGGCAAGTCCCCGATGGTGATCTTTGACGATGCGGACCTCGACAATGCGGTCTCGGGGGCGATCCTCGGCAATTTCTATTCCTCTGGGCAGGTCTGTTCCAATGGCACGCGGGTGTTCGTTCAAAAGGGCATAAAGGAAGCGTTCCTCGCCCGCCTTACGGAGCGGCTGGGCAAGGCGGTGATCGGCGATCCGATGGACCCGAACACCAGCTTTGGTCCAATGGTCAGCGCCCGCCAGACCGAGATCGTCGAGGGCTATGTCGCCAAGGGTGTCGAGGAAGGCGCCCGGCTGGTGACCGGCGGCAAACGGCTGGAGCGCAAAGGATTCTGGCTGGAGCCGACAGTTTTTGCCGATGTCACCGACGACATGACCATCGCGCGCGAGGAAATCTTTGGTCCGGTCATGGCGGTTCTCGACTTCGAGGACGAGGCCGAAGTCATGGCGCGGGCCAATGATACAGAATTCGGTCTTGCTGCCGGGGTCTTCACCCGCGATCTCGCCCGCGCCCATCGCGTCGCCGCCGGTTTCGAGGCGGGTACCTGTTACATCAACACCTATAATGATGCGCCGGTCGAAGCACCTTTTGGCGGGTCAAAGCAATCCGGGGTCGGGCGGGAGAATTCGGCGGCAGCCATCGAGCATTACAGCCAGTTGAAATCGGTCTACGTGCGGATGGGCGATCTCGAGGCGCCATTCTGATGCGAGGCGCTGCGAAAGCGGTGCGCTGCCGCGCATTCCTGTTGCGAAAGGCGAGAGGCGACGCATTTGCGCCTGCGGTGCCGTTTGGCGCGGAGCAGGGGGATTCTGCTGAGAGGTGCCTGAGGGATCGGTCCGATCCTCAGGTCACCTGTTCAATTGTGATAGGGCGATTCCCTCCGGCCTCAAGGGCAAGGCGCCTGCGGCGCGGCTTCGCCCCCTTGACCCCGCAGGGAATCACCGGGGTATTTGAGGTCATGGGCTGATGGAGGCGGATTTCGTCATCGTCGGAGCGGGCAGCGCCGGTTGTGCCATGGCCTATCGGCTCAGCGAAGCGGGGGCTTCTGTCATCGTGGTCGAACATGGCGGCACGGATGCCGGGCCGTTCATCCAGATGCCGGCGGCGCTCAGCTATCCGATGAACATGAAGCAATACGACTGGGGCTACATGTCCGAGCCGGAGCCGAACCTGAACAACCGCAGGCTGGTGGTGCCGCGCGGCAAGGTGATCGGCGGGTCGTCTTCGATCAACGGAATGGTCTATGTGCGTGGTCATGCCCGCGATTTCGACCATTGGCGCGAAAGCGGTGCGGATGGCTGGGGCTTTGCCGATGTGCTGCCTTATTTCAAGCGCATGGAAAGCTGGCATGACGGAGGGCATGGCGGCGACCCGGACTGGCGCGGCACCGACGGCCCGCTGCATGTGAGCCGGGGTCCGAGGGACAATCCGCTGCACGAGGCCTTTGTCGCTGCGGGACGTGAGGCCGGATACGAGTTGACCGATGATTACAACGGGCAGAAGCAGGAAGGCTTTGGCCCGATGGAGCAGACCGTCTGGAAGGGACGGCGCTGGTCTGCGGCCAATGCCTATCTGCGCCCGGCGCTGAAGCGGGACAACTGTGATCTTGTCCGTGGGCTGGTCGAGAAGGTGGTGATCAAAGAGGGGCGCGCGGTCGGCGTGGCACTGTCCGGTGGTCGCGTGGTCCGCGCGCGCCGACAGGTTGTGCTGGCGGCATCCTCGCTGAATTCCCCCAAGCTGCTGATGCTCTCCGGTATCGGTCCCGGTGCGCATCTGCGCGAGCACGGGATCGAGGTCGTCGCGGACCGTCCCGGTGTTGGTGCAAACCTACAGGATCATCTGGAGGTCTATTTCCAGATGGCGTCGAGCCAGCCGGTCACCCTGTTCAAGCACTGGAACCTTCTGTCGAAGGCCGTGATCGGGGCACAGTGGCTGTTCCTGAAGTCGGGTCTGGGCGCGTCGAACCAGTTCGAGAGCGCGGCCTTCCTGCGCAGCCGGGCGGGGATCGAATATCCGGATGTGCAATATCATTTCCTGCCGATCGCGGTGCGCTATGATGGCAAGGCGGCGGCCGAGGGGCACGGGTTTCAGGCCCATGTGGGCCCGATGCGCTCGCCCAGCCTGGGCGCGGTGACCTTGCGGTCTGCCGATCCGGGGGCGGCGCCGGTGATCCGGTTCAACTACATGTCGACGGAACAGGACTGGGTGGATTTCCGCGCCTGTCTGCGCATGACGCGAGAGATATTCTCGCAGCCCGCCTTCGCGCCTTTCGTCAAGCATGAGATCCAGCCCGGGGCGGACAAAGTGAGCGATGCAGATCTCGATGCCTTTGTCGCGGAACATGCCGAGAGCGCCTATCATCCCTGTGGCACCTGCCGGATGGGGCGGGCGGACGATCCGGAGGCGGTGGTCGACCCCAAGGGCCGGGTGATCGGTGTAGACGGGCTGACCGTGGCGGACAGCAGTATTTTCCCGCGCATCACCAATGGCAATCTGAACGGTCCGTCGATCATGGTGGGCGAGAAGATGTCCGATCACCTGCTGGAGCGCGATCCGATAGCACCGTCGAATGATGCACCGTGGATACACCCACAGTGGGAGAGCGCGCAGCGTTAAGCCTGTTATGAGGGACGGCTTGTGAGTCCGTTAACTTTTGCCGTAGAGCGGCAGGATGTTAAGGATTTGTTCGCTTTTCATTCTGCTCATGCTTCCGTTGGCAGCGCTGGCCGATCCGTCGGGTGTTGTCCGGGTCATCGACGGCGATACCTGGAATGTGGGCGGTACGCGCGTGCGGCTCTTCGGGATCGACACGCCGGAGACGGACCAGACCTGTGAACGCGGGGGTGAGCTCTGGCGCTGCGGGGCCTGGGCCTCGCGCGAGGTCCGCGCGCGCTATCAAGGCAAGACAGCGACCTGCCGCGCGGTGACCGTGGATCGCTATCAGCGTGTCGTCGCGCGCTGCAGCGTTGAGGGGCGCGACGTCGGGCGCGATCTTGTGGCGGACGGGGTGGCACTGGCCTATCGGCGTTACTCGATGGATTACGATCTTGATGAGAAACGCGCGGCAGTGCAGGGCATCGGACTGCACGGGGCCGACATGCAGCGGCCTTCGGATTTCCGGGCGGCGCAGCGGCAGGTGAACGTGCAGCCTGCGCCGGGTGATTGCCGTATCAAGGGTAACATTTCCTCCAATGGCGAGCGGATTTATCACGCGCCGGGGCAAGAGCATTACAATCGCACGAAGATTTCCCCGGCAAAGGGCGAACGCTGGTTCTGCAGCGAGGCCGAGGCGCGCGCGGCAGGATGGCGCCGGGCGAAACGCTAGTTCACCTCGTAGGGCAGTACGCCACGCTGATCCGTATCGATGGAAAGCTGCCGCTCGAGAGGCGGGACGGACCGCTGATGGCAGGTCTTGCGTTCGCAGATGCGGCAGGAAATCCCGATGGGCTCAAAGGCGCTGGCCTTGGTCACGTCGAGACTGTCCGCATAGACCAGTTTGTCCGCGTGCCGCACCTCGCAACCCAGCGCGATGGCAAAACGGCGCACCGGCGCGCCGAATGAGCCGCCCGGTTTCGAGACATCCCGCGCAAGGTTGATATAGCGCACCCCGTCCGGCGTTTCGGCCAGCTGGCGCAGGAACTGGCGGGGCGTTTCAAAGGCGCGATGCACGTTCCAGAGCGGGCAGGCGCCGCCGAAACGGGCGAATTGCAGCCGGGTTGCGCTGTGGCGCTTGGTGATGGTTCCAGCCTGATCCACACGAACGAAAAAGAACGGAATGCCCTTGTTGCCCGGACGCTGCATGGTGGAGAGGCGATGCGCCACCTGTTCGATTGAGGCGTCGAACCGGGCCGACAGCAATTCCAGATCGTGGCGGACTTCCTGCGCGACTTCGAGAAAGGTGTTGTAAGGCATCAGCGCCGCGCCCGCGAAGTAATTAGCCAGACCGATCTTGGCGATGGCGCGGGCCTCGTCGCTTTGGAAGCGGGCAAAATCGAGCGTCGCCTCGATCAGCTTGTCCTGCTGCAGCAGGGCGGTTTGCAGAAGCAGTTGGAATATCTGGGTCTGGGGCGCGGCGCGTGAGGAAATCTGGAGAACGCGGGTCTGGGCGTCGTAACGGCGTAGCTGCTCCATCTCGGTCATTTCGACCCGGATGCCCTGACTGGCAAGCGCGGCAAGCGCGACCGCACGGATATCGCGCCCGCCGGTTGCCTGACTGGCAAAGCTTTCCGCTGCGCGGTCCACCGCGTCGATGTAATTGTCACAATAATGAAAAAAGTCGCGCACCTCGTCCCACGGGCTGGCCTGAACCCGGCTGTCGCCGCGGCCCAGCGCCTCGTCGAGAGAGGCGAGACGTTCATGGGTCTGGCGATAGCTGCGATGCAGTTCGATAAAGGCCCGGGCAAGGGCGGGCGCGTTCGACGCGGCCAAGCGCAGATCCGCCAGAGGGGGCATAACATCGGCAAACACCGGATCGGCCAGAATCTCGCGAAGATCGCTCACCAGCCTGGCGCTGTCCCCGGTCGACAGCTCGGTCACGTCCAGCCCGAATTCCTGCGCCAGCGCAAGGATCACCGTTGTCGACACCGGGCGGTTGTTGTTTTCCATCTGGTTCAGATAGGGGAGGGAGACGCCGAGCTTGGCTGCGAATTCCCGTTGGGTCAGCCCAAAGCGGGCGCGCATTTCGCGCAGTTTCGTGCCAGCGTAGAGCTTGTGCGGAGCCATAGAGTGCCTTTGCAGGTTTGCTTTTCCCGCAGGATATGTTTGCAAACCGTCCGGAGCAAGGTCATCTGAGGCCGAGTTGGCGCTCGCGGTAGATGACCAGCAGGATCGAACAGATGCCCAGCGCCGTGGTCGCCATCATCATGAACAGCAGGGGCAGGGGACCAACGCCGGGTTTCAGCATCATGCCAGCAAAGGCGCTGAGCGCCGCGCCGCCGCCGAGCATCAACGCCCCGCCAAGGCCCGAGGCGGTCCCGGCCAGATGAGGGCGTACCGACAGCGACCCTGCGGTCGCGTTCGGGATGGTCATGCCATTGCCAAGGCCGACAAAGCACATGAAGCCAAAGAAGGTATAGGCGTTCGCATGACCCAGCATTGTAATCACCGTCGAGGTCGTGATCCCGGCAAAGATCATTATGCCGCCCCAGAGGACAAGCTTGTTGATCCCAAAGCGCACGGCGCAGCGCGCGGTGATGAAGTTACCGATGAAGTACCCGACCGCCGGCGCACCGAAGTAGACACCCAGTTCGGACGGCGTCAGGTGAAAGACCTCGCTGCCGACATAGGGCGCGCCGCCGAGATAGGCAAAGAAGCTGCCCGAGGTGAAGGCCGCCGCCAGAGAATAGCCCCAGAAGCGCGGTGAGGTGAGCAGTTCCGGGTATTCGCGAAACTGCTGGCCAAGGGTCTTGCCGCTTTTCATCGCGGTTTCGCCAAAGTCGTAATAGGTCACGACAAGCGTCAGGATTCCGATCAGGAACAACGCCCAGAAGGTCGATTTCCAGCCGAATATCTCATCCAGTACGCCACCAAAGGCCGGGCCGATCATTGGTACGACCGCCATGCCCATCGTCACGTAACCGATCATGCTTGCGGCCCGGTCGGTGTCGAACATGTCGCGCACCGCCGCGCGGCTTAGCACCATGGCAACTGCAACCACCGACTGGCACATGCGAAAGAACAGGAAGATTTCGGCAGTGGGCGAATAGATGCAGCCCAGCGTTGCCAGCAGAAACAGAGCAATCCCCCACACGATCAACGGACGTCGCCCGAACTTGTCCGAAATCGGGCCGATCAATACTTGCAGGATCGCGTTGAACCCAAGGTAGAGCGCAACTGAAAGTTGCATAACCCGGTATTCGGTATGAAAGTACTCCGTCATGCCCGGCAAGCTTGGCAGAAACACGTTCATCGCCAGCGCCGCCAAGCCCGTCACAAGGATCAGGGTCGAGACATGCGGAACTGTCTTGCGATCAAGGTAACGGGAAACGGGGTGTCTTGCCATCTGCACGGAGTTAGTACTTCAAGTGTGAAATGTCCATTGAGGACGCGACCGGCATCTTCATTTAATTGGCCGCGCCCTTCGGCGGACGTCGGGTGGTCACACCAGAATATCATCTCCCAGTTGTGCAAGCGACATGTTCAGGACGGTCAGGGTGTTGCCATCGCCGAAATCGAAAACCACGTCATCGCCGATATCCTGCCCTGCCTCGATTATTTTATTGGCGTCAGTATATGAGCGGAACTTGAGGATATCTTTGTCGTCCTTGAAATCGGTGATCGTGTCATCGCCGAATTTCTTCTTGAACAGGAACTTGTCGCGGCCCGCTCCCCCGGTGAGCGTATCGTCGCCGCGCCCGCCGTCGATCTTGTCCTTGCGTGCGCCACCGTCCAGCGTATCGCGCCCGCCGCCACCCTTGAGCTTGTCCCGAGCGGCCTCGCCGAACAGCGAATCGCGGCCCTTGCCGCCTGACAGCTTGTCCCGCCCACTGCCGCCAAGCAGGGTGTCATCGCCGTTGGCGCCGATCATGCGGTCATCCCCTGTGCCGCCTTCCAGCCGGTTGCCCAGTGCGTTGCCGGTGATGTCGTCGTCAAAGGCGCTGCCGACGGCATTCTCGATATCGACGCCATAGGCGATCACCACGTCGTCATAGGCGCCGAATTGCGAAAACGCGCCCTGGTTCAGGTCAATGACCACTGCGTTGCCATTTGCACCTGCATCAAGGCTGTCGATGCCGCCCGTATCCCAGATCGTGTCGACCGTATCGGTACGCTTTCCGGTATAGGTGTCGTCGCCGGTGTTGTAATCCGCCGCTCCCCAGATGTCCTGCAAGGCATAGACATCGAACAGCATCATCGCATCGGAATCCTCGCCGTTGTCCGGGTTGGATTCATAGGACATGACCGAATACTTGTTGCTGTCGAATGCCTCGTCCAGCGTCGGGTCCGCATGGGGGTGCTTCAGACCCATGGCATGACCGATCTCATGCAGGATGAGGTCATCCTCGCTGGCCTGTGACATGTCGATGTCGTTCTTGAAAACCGCGCTGCCGTCCCACTTCGTGATGGTATTGCCGCTATAGCGATACCAGCTGCCGCCAAGCCCGGTGGTTCCTGCGTATTCGCCGGCCATCGAGATCTTGCCAAGGTTCAGAACCGGGTCGGTCGAGCCAAAGGTCTCGACAAAAGAAACGTTCAGGAAGGTTTCGATATGGTCCAGCTGTGTGCGGATGTTCGCCTTCTCCGCCGCGTTCAGCGCGGTCCATCCCGTGTAGGTTCCTGAAAAGGCAAGATCGTCGGGCTGGTAGGTCGTCGCGAACTGGTAGGTGATGCTATAGCGCGCGGCCCCGGTCACATTGACCGGGTTCAGGGCGCGCAGCCCTTCATATTGCAGCCCTTCGAGAATATCCGTCGTCATGAAACAAACCTGTGAATGCCTGTTGTGCGCTCTCTCCCCGCGCAGCTTAACTCATTTACACTTAAAATCGTCAAAACAAGGGCAATTTGCTGATTTGCAATATATTCATACGGCAAAGAGAGTGGTTTGCAAATTTGCGAGATTTTCCTGTGTGATTTTCCGAATGACGTTATGGTGGCCCAAATTTGCGAGGGAAGCTGAATCATGAAGGATATCCTGTCGGAACTGGAAAGCCGCCGCGACATGGCCCGTCTGGGTGGCGGCGAGCACCGGATCGAAGCCCAGCACAAACGCGGCAAGCTTACCGCCCGCGAGCGCATAGAACTGCTGCTGGACGAAGGCAGTTTCGAGGAATTCGACACGTTCGTCGCCCACCGCTGCACCGATTTCGGGATGGAGAAGCAGCGCCCGTATGGCGACGGCGTCGTTACCGGATGGGGCACGATAAACGGCCGGATGGTCTATGTGTTCTCGCAGGATTTCACGGTCTTCGGGGGCTCTCTCTCTGAAACCCATGCGCAGAAGATCTGCAAGATCATGGACATGGCAGTTCAGAACGGCGCGCCGGTGATCGGCATCAACGATTCCGGCGGTGCCCGCATTCAGGAAGGTGTCGCCTCGCTTGCGGGATACGCCGAAGTGTTCCAGCGCAATATCATGGCCAGCGGCGTGGTGCCGCAGATCTCGGTGATCATGGGGCCCTGCGCCGGCGGCGCAGTCTATTCCCCGGCGATGACCGACTTTATCTTTATGGTAAAGGACAGCTCTTACATGTTCGTTACGGGCCCCGACGTGGTCAAGACGGTGACGAACGAAGTGGTGACAGCCGAGGAACTTGGCGGTGCCTCGACCCATACTAAGAAATCCTCGGTCGCGGACGGAGCCTTCGAGAATGACGTCGAAGCTCTCGCCGAAGTGCGCCGTCTCGTCGATTTCCTGCCACTCAACAACCGCGAAAAACCTCCCGTTCGCCCTTTCTTCGATGAACCGGGCCGCGGCGAGAAAAGCCTCGACACGCTGATCCCGGAAAACGCGAACACGCCCTATGACATGAAAGAGCTGATCGAGAAGACCGCGGATGAAGGTGACTTCTTCGAGATTCAGGAGGATTTCGCCAAGAACATCATCACCGGCTTCATCCGGCTCGAGGGTCAGACTGTCGGCGTCGTCGCCAACCAGCCGATGGTGCTTGCGGGCTGCCTCGACATCGACAGCTCCCGCAAGGCCGCGCGTTTCGTGCGCTTCTGCGACTGTTTCGAAATCCCGATCCTCACCTTCGTCGATGTGCCCGGTTTCCTTCCCGGCACCAGCCAGGAATACGGCGGCGTCATCAAGCACGGCGCAAAACTGCTCTTTGCCTATGGCGAGGCGACGGTACCGAAAGTCACCGTCATTACCCGCAAGGCCTATGGCGGCGCCTATGACGTGATGAGTTCGAAACACATACGCGGCGATTTCAACTATGCGTGGCCGACGGCGGAAATTGCGGTGATGGGCGCCAAGGGCGCGACCGAGATCATCCATCGCGCGGACCTCGGCAACGAGGAAAAGATCGCCGCCCATACCAAGGATTACGAAGACCGTTTCGCCAATCCCTTTGTCGCCGCCGAGCGGGGCTTCATCGACGAGGTCATCATGCCACATTCGACACGCCGCCGCGTCGCCCGGGCCTTTGCCTCCCTGCGCAACAAGCACCTTAGCAACCCGTGGAAAAAACACGATAACATCCCGCTCTGAGTGCTCTAGTTTCCTTTTGCGCGAAATACTCCCGCCGGAGGCTCCCACGCCTGAAGGCATCACCACGGCCCGACAGATCATGATCCGGATGCAGACCGCACAGACGTCAATCGGCCCGACCGGCGGAACCCTTTCCGCCGGTAGCGGTTTCGTTTTTAAAGGAGCCAGCCATGGGAAAGACACCGGGACCGTCGGTCAAGGATCAGGATACCTACGAAGCACTGCGCGATCAGGGCGCCTCCAAGGAAAAGGCCGCGCGTATCGCCAACGCGAAAGCCAATCCGGATATGCACCCTTCGGAAAAGGGCGGAAGCCATCCGCCTTACGAGGACTGGACCGTCGAGGAACTCTACAGCCGTGCGCAGGAGCTGGAGATCGAGGGCCGCTCGGACATGAGCAAGACGGAACTCATAAAGGCGCTGCGCAACAGCTGAACCACGCCCCTGCCTTGCAGAAACAATTCTCGCACGGCGGAAAGAATCAGCGGGGCAAAGTTGAGGGTCCTGCAAGCGCGCTTCGATATGCGGAAAACGCTCTCTTGAAGCGACTGGTGAGAGCGGAATCAATCTATGGATGCGCAGATTGCCGAATAATTCACCTAAAAGGTGAATCTCCCCTGTTTCTTATCGTAAAACCCCAACATGTGCCGGCTCGGCTTTGCCCAGCCACTATAGGTGGGGGTGGAGGCGGTAAACGTCGCGCCTCAAAACCTGCGAGCCAGCGGGTCTGGACAGCTGTCATTGGCCGTCTGCGGCGCGCGAGCCAATCACGCCCGTCCGGAAATTTCAAGATTGCAGGACATAAAATCACCACAGTGTTTGACACTCGGCACGAAGTTGCGCCATGATCGCGAAATACGGAACAAAGTTTGCGCGCGTGACGAACGTAGCGCCTGCGGCCCCGACAGGAGGAGCTTGCCCGAAAGGGCAAGGTTGGGGCCGCGGTCTAATTGGACCGGCGCTTGCCCTGCTAATGCTTGTTTCAGTCCCGGAAACGCTCCGGGCCGATCAGCCCGTCAAGGTTCCCTCCGGCCAGAGCGTCACCCTTAACGAGGTCCTGATCGATGACTCCGTTGACGGGTCGCTTGCCCGGTTTCGATTCCTTGCCCCGGCCATTGCGCGCGACGGTGGTACAGTTGATTTCGAAACCGCATCGAATGACATGGCCGATCTCTGCGTCCAGCTTGTGCTGCCTTATCTGGAAAAATATGAACTGGACGTCGCCAGCGTCGTGATATCGATGGCGGATCGCGAGGTGCCTTTCGGCTATGCCGATCCCGAGGCCACCCAGTTCTTTGAATCCTACCGTCCGGATGATGGTGGCTGCATCTGGGAGCCATTTTGATGCGACGTCCCCCATACGAACACGACGAAGAAAAGAAGGCGGCAGGACAATGCTGAAACATCGCGGATTTCCCGGGCGGCTGCCTGGCACGGATTACCAGTTCGTCATTCGCCGTCCCAATCCAAAGGGGATCACACCTCTGACCCGGCGCGAGCGTTTTGCCGACCGCCGCCCGCCTGACCGGCGGGCTGATGCGGGGTTCATGACCGCGCTCTGGGAACATTTCGGCGAAGAACCGTTCAAGCGCGGAAACCTCGACGCGGGGAGGCTGAGCTGGCTATTCGGACGTGAAGTGATTCCGGCCGAGGAGCCATTCGATCCTGCCAGCTATGAATCGCTTCTGAAGATCGACGTGGCCGTGGCCCGCCTGTCCTTCCCCGAGGTGTTTAGATGAACCTGACATCTCGGATCGGCGGGAATCTGCACGTCAGCGCAGCTTTTCGGCGCGAAATGGCTGATACCCGTAAAAGTTGTAGTAACCGCTTGGCAGGGGTTAACTTTTCATTAAAAATTGACCTCGCGACAATCTATTTCGGATCTTTCCGTGTCGCGTCCCAACTATTCTGTACCCCTTCCTTAGGCAGGCAGGTCACCGCACCCCGCGATGGCCTGTCTGTCTTTCTTTGGGCCATTGGCGCCGGTCCGGCATACCGCAGGCGGGAAGTCGCTGAAACCCGGCGCGGGCGCGGTTTATCCTTGTGGAACCAAAGAAGCCGTTCATTTGTTTTTCCATCGAGCAATAAAAAAATCGAAGGAATTTCCCCATGCTACGTGCATCTTTCATCGTTAAATCGGCAACGGTTCTTGGGCTCGTCGGCGGGCTGGCGGCCTGTGGCGACACAACCGGCGAACGCGCACTTTATGGTGGCGCGGCAGGGGCAGGCGCAGCAGCCGTCCTTGACACCAACCTTGTCACCGGCGCTGCCGTCGGCGCAGCCGGTAACCTCATTTACTGCCAGGAAAACCCCGGCAAATGCTGAACCTGATCTGACGGGGCGTCGCGGATCCCGCGACCGCCTGTCAGTCCGCACCTATCCGAACGCCGTGACGTGGAGAGATCCGCGTCGCGGCGTTTTGCATTTCCAACGCTTCCAGACGAAGGGCACTCCATGTTCAAGAAAATCCTGATTGCCAACCGGGGCGAAATCGCCTGCCGCGTGATCAAGACCGCGCGCAAGATGGGGATCGGCACGGTCGCGATCTATTCCGACGCTGACCGGCAGGCCTTGCATGTGGAAATGGCGGATGAGGCGGTTCACATCGGTCCGCCGCCCGCCAACCAGTCCTATATCGTCATCGACAAGGTGATGGAGGCGATCCGCTCCAGCGGGGCCGAAGCGGTCCATCCGGGGTATGGTTTCCTGTCGGAAAACCCCAAATTCGCCGAGGCTCTGGCCGCCGAGGGCGTGGCTTTTGTCGGCCCGCCCGTTGGCGCCATCGAAAAGATGGGCGACAAGATCACCTCGAAGAAGATCGCCAAAGAGGCCGGCGTCAGCACGGTGCCGGGCTATATGGGCCTTATCGAGGACGCTGACGAAGCGGTGAAAATCTCGGCCGAGATCGGATATCCGGTGATGATCAAGGCCAGCGCCGGTGGCGGTGGCAAGGGCATGCGTATCGCCTGGGACGATGACGAGGCACGCGAAGGCTTCCAGTCGTCCAAGAACGAAGCCGCGAACTCTTTTGGCGATGACCGGATATTTATCGAGAAATTCGTCACCCAGCCGCGCCACATCGAGATTCAGGTTCTGTGCGATGCGCATGGCAATGGCCTCTACCTTGGCGAGAGGGAATGTTCGATCCAGCGCCGGAACCAGAAAGTGGTCGAGGAAGCGCCGTCGCCCTTCCTTGACGAAGCGACCCGGAAAGCGATGGGCGAACAGGCGGTCGCGCTGGCGCAAGCGGTTGGCTACACGAGTGCGGGCACCGTTGAATTCATCGTCGATGGCGACAAGAATTTCTACTTCCTCGAGATGAACACCCGTCTTCAGGTGGAACACCCGGTGACTGAATTGATCACCGGCATTGATCTTGTCGAGCAGATGATCCGCGTCGCCAATGGCGAAGAACTGACGATCACCCAAGACGATATCAAGCTGAACGGCTGGGCGATTGAAAACCGGCTTTATGCCGAAGATCCCTATCGCAACTTCCTGCCCTCCATCGGGCGTCTGACCCGCTATCGTCCGCCCGCCGAGGTCGCTGCGGGTCCGCTGCTGGATAATGACAAGTGGCAGGGAGAGGCCCCCAGCGGCCCCATCGCCGTGCGCAACGATACCGGCGTCTACGAGGGCGGCGAGATCTCGATGTATTACGACCCGATGATCGCCAAGCTCTGCACATGGGCGCCGACCCGGGCCGAAGCCATCGAGGCGATGCGCGTTGCGCTCGACAGTTTCGAGCTGGAGGGGATCGGGCATAACCTACCGTTCCTGTCCGCTGTGATGGATCATCCGAAATTCGTCGCGGGCGAGGCGACCACCGCCTTTATCGCCGAAGAATGGCCGGAAGGTTTCGAAGGTGTCGAACTCTCCGAGGACGTGCTGCGACGGATCGCGGCCAGCGCCGCCGCCATGCACCGCGTGGCTGAAATCCGTCGGACCCGGATCTCGGGGCGGATCGACAACCATGAACGGGTGGTCGGCGAAGACTGGGTCGTCAACCTTCAGGGGCTTCGCTATGAGGTCAAGGTGCAAGCCGATCCCGAAGGAGCGACGGTCGTCTTCGAGGATGGCTCCAGCCACCGCGTCACCAGCGACTGGACACCCGGTAAGCAGCTTGCGGAACTGATGGTCGATGCCGAACGGCTCGTGCTCAAGGTGGGCAAGATTTCCGGCGGCTTCCGCCTGCGCAGCCGTGGGGCGGATCTCAAGGTGCATGTGCGCAGCCCGCGTCAGGCGGAACTGGCCGACCTGATGCCCGAGAAGCTGCCGCCCGATACCTCGAAAATGCTGCTTTGCCCGATGCCCGGTCTGATCGTAAAAATCAACGTGGCCGAGGGGGACGAGGTGCAGGAAGGCCAACCGCTCTGCACGGTCGAGGCGATGAAGATGGAAAACATCCTGCGCGCCGAACGAAAGGGCGTGGTGGCCAAGGTCAACGCCGGACCGGGCGACAGCCTTGCCGTCGACGATGTGATCATGGAGTTCGAATAAGGCGATGCAGCGCCGCGCGCCTCATATGTCGATCAATTGTCCGGTGCCTTGCAGCACCGGACAGTATCGTCTGCGCGGATCAGATGAACTGAAAGTCGTCCGCCCCGAGGCTGTCGGCAGATACGCCAAGCAACAGCATTTCGGCATCGCCATGAACCACCAGCGCGCCGCGCTTGGTATCGGTGATCTCAAGGTCTTTCATGTAGGCGTTGACGGAAATCTCGTCGCGGCCGTCGGCGAAATCCCTGACCACATCCCGGCCACGGTCGGAAAACACGAAGATGTCGCGACCGCCGCCGCCCGTCAGGGTGTCTTTGCCGCCGCCGCCTTCCAGCCGGTCTCCGCCGCCGCCGCCCTTGAGCTTGTCGCGCCCGGTGCCGCCCAAGAGGGTGTCGCCGCCACGTCCGCCGAGAAGCACATCATCGCCCTCGTCCCCGATCAGCTTGTCCTTACCTTGCTGTCCCAGCAAACGGTCGTCGCCGATGTTGCCGTGGAACACATCGTTGCCTTCTCCGCCATCCATGAGATCGTTGCCGGCACCGCCGAAAAACCTGTCATTGCCCTTGCCGCCGAACATCTGATCGTCGCTGGCGAATTCGAACAAGGAGTCGGGCGCCAGCCTGTCGTCATTGTCCGAGCCGGTGACCATGTATTCACCTGCCGCTGTGATGGCGTCTGTCAGGCTGCCGAGATCGAAGGTGTAGCCGTAGATGGCGCTTTTGGCGAATACGCTGCCAATCCCAACGTCCAATCCGTAGAATCTGGCAATCAATGGCGGCGTCAGGACGGAGCCGTAGTCGATGAGTTCGAATGCAGAGCTGCTGATCGTGCCGGTCAGTGTCTCGACATCGAAATTACCTGTCATGCCCAATGCATAAGACTTGCCCGAACCTACGCTGCTTTCGAAAAATGTGATGGATCCACTTTTAAAAAACATGGACGTTTCATTTTCGGCGTAGCCCAGTATTTCCCAGAAATAGCTAAGATCGCCGTTCAGGTTGAGAAGTCGCATTTCAGTCCTTTGGAGCGTTGCGGGTCGCGCCCGCGCGAGCGGCATGTCGCAAATAATTGGAAATGCGAGGATAATCAGCGTGGCGCTGCAAGTCACGCTTCGACGGGTGAACGTGACGCAAGGTCAGGTCAGTTGCTTTGGCGCCGTTCGTCTATTTCGCGCTGCCGGTTCGGCATCTTGTCGATGGATCGCGTGAGTTCACGCACGGTCCATGGCATCGGTTTACGCAATTCGACATTGCCGTCCTTGTCGACCAGCACCAGCATGAAACCTCTCGGGCGCAGCTGCATTCGGATCGGCGAGCGCGCCTCCGGGTCGGTATCTGTCAGGACGATCACGTCGCGCACACGCAGCATCTCGGCCTCTGCCGTGAGATATTCGATCTGTTCGATGAACCGGGGGTCCTGCGGGGAATCGGCGAAGACAACGACCGGACGCGCGATCCAGTGGAACTCGCTGAGCTCGCTTTCACCGGCCGGTTGGATGATCGAGGTTTCAGAGGCGTTCAAGGCCTCTTTTCCGGTTTCCTGTGCGCTCGCGCCCAGAGGAACGAGGAGCGATAGAACGAGGGCTGAGATGCGCGGCATTGGGTCTCCTGTTGTTTTGAATATAGGTAGCCGAACCGCGAATGCGAAGCAGGAAAGCGATAAAACCGGGCGGGTTAACAGGATTGTCACGCCGGTTGAACGGATGCCCCGGACAATGGGGCGGGTGAATGCGGGCGCGGCGGCCTGACCTGAAGGTTGGGGGCGTCACGCGGATGGGAATGAACACGAGGATGCTGTTATGACAAAAAAAGCCGAATGGCAGAAGCGCGCCGAATCCGAGCTGCGCGACAGGCCGCTGGAAGACCTGACATGGAAGACGCTGGAAGGCATCGATGTCTCTCCGGTCTATTCGCAGGAGGACCTTTCGGATGTCGGTCATCTCGGCTCCATGCCGGGCGAGGCACCCTATACCCGTGGCGTCAAGGCGACCATGTACGCGGGGCGTCCCTGGACGATCCGCCAGTATGCGGGCTTTTCCACTGCCGAGGAATCGAACGCCTTTTATCGTCGCAACCTTGCCGCTGGGCAGCAGGGCGTTTCGGTGGCTTTCGACCTTGCCACGCACCGGGGCTATGACAGCGATCACCCGCGCGTTCAGGGCGATGTTGGCAAGGCCGGTGTGGCAATCGACTCTGTCGAGGACATGAAAATCCTGTTCGACGGCATCCCGCTCGACAAGGTTTCGGTCTCGATGACGATGAACGGCGCGGTGATCCCGATCCTAGCGAATTTCATCGTGACGGGTGAAGAGCAGGGACATGACAAATCGGTGCTGTCGGGTACGATCCAGAACGACATCCTGAAGGAGTTCATGGTCCGAAACACCTATATATATCCGCCCGAGCCCTCGATGCGGATCATCGCGGATATCATCGAATATACTTCGGGCGAGATGCCCCGGTTCAACTCGATCTCGATCTCCGGCTACCACATGCAGGAAGCCGGTGCGAACCTTGTGCAAGAGCTTGCCTATACGCTGGCAGACGGGCGCGAATACGTGCGCGCTGCCATCGCGCGCGGCATGGATGTGGACAAGTTTGCCGGGCGTCTGTCCTTCTTTTTTGCCATCGGCATGAACTTTTTCATGGAAGCGGCCAAGCTGCGGGCGGCGCGCCTGCTCTGGAGCCGGATCATGGAGGAGTTCGAACCGAAGAACCCGAAATCCTCGATGCTGCGGACCCATTGCCAGACCTCGGGCGTGTCCCTGCAGGAACAGGACCCCTATAACAACGTGATCCGCACCGCCTATGAGGCGATGAGCGCGGTGCTCGGCGGCACCCAGTCGTTGCACACGAACGCGTTGGACGAGGCGATTGCCCTGCCGACTGATTTCTCGGCGCGGATCGCGCGGAACACGCAGCTGATCCTGCAGGAGGAAACCGGCGTCACCAACGTGGTCGATCCGCTTGCCGGGTCCTATTACGTCGAAAAACTAACTGCCGATCTGGCCGATAAGGCGTGGGAGCTGATCGAAGAGGTCGAGGAGATGGGCGGGATGACAAAGGCGGTGGCCAGCGGCATGCCCAAGCTGCGGATTGAGGAAACAGCCGCCATGCGGCAGGCCCAGATCGACCGGGGCGACGAGGTCATCGTCGGTGTCAACAAGTACCGCAAGGACAAGGAAGACCCGATCGATATCCTTGAAATCGACAATGACAAGGTGCGCGCCAGCCAGATCGCGCGGCTGGAAAAGATCCGCAGCACCCGGGACGAGGCCGCCTGCACCGCGGCGCTCGAGGAATTGTCCCGCCGCGCGGCAGAGGGGGGCAACCTGCTTGAAGGCGCGGTCGAAGCCGCGCGCGCACGGGCCAGCGTAGGAGAGATCAGCATGGCTATGGAAAAGGTGTTCGGTCGTCACCGCGCCGAGGTCAAAACGCTCGCCGGGGTCTATGGCAAGGCCTATGAGGGCGACGAGGGGTTCGCCACGATCCAGAAATCGGTCGAAGCCTTTGCCGAGGAAGAAGGCCGTCGCCCCCGCATGCTGGTGGTCAAGATGGGGCAGGACGGGCACGACCGGGGGGCCAAGGTGATTGCTACCGCATTTGCCGATATCGGGTTCGACGTGGACGTCGGGCCATTGTTCCAGACCCCCGAAGAGGCCGCGCAGGATGCGGTCGACAACGACGTGCACGTGATCGGTATCTCCAGCCAGGCGGCCGGGCACAAGACGCTTGCGCCGCAGCTGGTCAAGGCGCTCAAGGAGGCGGATGCCGAGGACATTCTGGTCATCTGCGGCGGGGTCATTCCGCAGCAGGATTACGATTTCCTCTACAAGGCAGGGGTCAAGGCGATTTTCGGGCCGGGGACCAATATCCCCAAGGCGGCCGAGGATATCCTTGCCCTGATCCGCAAGGCCCGTGGCTGAGAGGCGCACCATACTCGCCGGAATGGCGGGCGGTCTGGTCTGGGCCGTTGCCGTCATATTTGCCGGTTTGAACGGTGGCGGCGCTTTCCTGCCGCCGCCGCTGGCCATTCCGGGTGCGCTTATCGGACCCGGTCTGGTCATGATCGCAATGATCGGGAGCCTTGCGCGCAGGCGATTCTTTGACGACTCGCATATCGACGGGCAGGCGTTCGAGACCGGCTCTCCGGGCTGGGTCGATCAGCAGGTTTTGAACAATACGGTCGAACAGGCGGTGCTCGCCATGCTGATATGGCCGTTTGTGGCGCTGACGCTTGGCGGAACAGTTGTTATCTGGATGGGGACAGCCTTTGCCGCCGCCAGAGTATTGTTCTGGATCGGTTACCGACGTGCGCCTGCTTTACGTGCATTCGGTTTCGCAGCGACTTTTTATACGACAGTTCTTGTCGGCATCTGGACATTGATCGTCTGGCTATAAGCCGGGATGTTTTCATCCTCTGATTGTTCAGCTATCCTGACCTATATCTTTTATACGAGGTAAATTTTGTAATGAAATTAGATCATCTCGCAGTTTCCGGGGAAATGATCGGTTGTGCCACCGATCTGGTCGAAGAGGCTCTGGGCGTTAAAATGCAGCCGGGCGGACAGCATCCGGTATTCGGTACCCATAACAACCTTCTCGGGCTCGAAGACGGGCTTTATCTCGAAGCCATCGCCATCGACCCCGAAGCGCCAAGACCGGATCGGCCGCGCTGGTTCGATCTTGACAGATTCTGCGGTCCGGCGCGGCTGACCAACTGGATCTGCGCCACCGAGGATCTGGATGCGATCCTGTCGCAGATGCCCGAGGCGGCTGGAAAGCCGATGGAACTGTCACGCGGCGAGTTGTGCTGGCGCATGGCGGTGCCGGTCGACGGCGTGCTACCTTATGACAACATGTTCCCGCCGCTGATCGAATGGTCAACGGGGCAGCATCCTTCCAAGTCGCTTACACCGTCGGGCTGTGCGCTCAAGATGCTGGTGGTTTCCCACCCCAAGGCGGATTCCCTGCGCCGCACTCTTGCCCCCCACCTTGGTGAAAATCGGGTGCAGTTCGAGACCGGCGATGCCGGTCTGATGGCAGAGTTCTCAACGCCGCATGGCAGACGCTGTATCGAGAACAGCGAAAACTCTTTCGCTGCGCATGCAAACTCTGCCTGACAGCGGCAGTGTGCTGAAGTAGGCTCTTGCCATGTCGATCTGGACCAGAATTTCCGATGCGCTCTCGGCGCTTGCGAATGGCGAGAGCCTTTCGGAGGTGTTCGACCGCCTGCGCACGCCCCCCGAACGCAGCATAGCTTTTACCATCGCTATCATTGCACTTGGCGCGAAGATGGCCAAGGCCGACGGGCAGGTCACCAAGGACGAGGTCACCGCCTTTCGCGAGGTCTTTCAGATCGCCCGCGAGGACGAGGCGAACGCCGCGCGGGTGTTCAACCTCGCCCGGACCGATATCGCGGGCTATCAGGAATATGCGCGGTCCATCCAGCGTATGTTCGCTGACGATCCCAACACGCTGCGCGACCTGATGGAGGGGCTGTTCCATATCGCGATCGCGGACGGTCAGTACCACCCGGACGAAGACAGGTTTCTGGGCGACGTGGCCGAGATATTCGGCCTGTCCGAAGCCGGGTTTCAGGCGCTGCGCTGCCGGTTTGTCTCCGATGCCAAGCCCGATCCCTATTCGGTGCTGGGGGTCACGCCGGACACGCCGCCCTCGGAAATCCGCAAGGCTTGGCGCAAGCTGGTGCGCGAGACACACCCCGACAGCATGATGGCGCGTGGAGTGCCCGAAGAGGCAATCAAGCTCGCTGAAAAAAGAATGCGCGACATCAACCGGGCATGGGATGAGATCAACGGCGCGCTGACCTGATGCGTCTGGCCACCTATAACGTCGAATGGTTCGCCAATCTCTTTGACAACGACAATGCGCTGATGGTGGATAACGGTCCGTCCGGGCGTTTCGAGGTGCGGCGCGGCGACCAGATCGATGCGCTGGGCGCGGTCTTCACCGCGCTGGATGCAGATGGCATCCTGATTGTCGAAGCGCCGAACACCGGGCGCAAACAGAACTCTGTTGTCGCGCTTGAAAACTTTGCCCGGTATTTCTCGCTTCGCCAGAGCGCGGCGGTCTCAGGGTTTTCTAACGAGACCCAGCAGGAAATCTCGCTGCTTTATGATCCCGCCCTGCTGAAAGCCCGTCACGATCCGCAGTCGAGCCCTGCCGCGCCGCAGTTCGATGCGAGTTTTCACATCGACCTCGATATCGACGCCCATGCCGACACGATCCGCTTTTCCAAACCACCGCTTGAGCTGGCCGTTGAAACAGCGTCCGGAACCGCGTTTCGCCTGATCGGTGCGCATCTCAAGTCCAAGGCGCCCCACGGGGCTAGGAACGAAGCCGCCATCATGCGCCTGTCGATCGCCAACCGGCGCAAGCAACTGGCGCAGGCGGTCTGGCTGCGCGCCCGGATCTCTGATCACCTCGCGCGCGGCGATAACCTGATCCTGATGGGCGATCTCAACGACGGGCCGGGGCTGGATGAATATGAGAACCTGTTCGGACGGTCCTCTGTGGAAATCCTGCTTGGCGACGATCTTTATGATCCGCACGCCCGGCAAGCGCTCCAGCGCAAGCTGGGCGCGTCACCAACCACCGCCCGGTTCAATCTCCCCGGCAGCGAGCGCTTTCTTCAGGCGCTGCTCGACTACGTGATGATTTCACAGACCCTGATGGCGAAACGCCCCGCGTGGCGGATCTGGCACCCGTTCGACGATGCCCGCTGTTACCGCGACCCGAATCTCCGCGATGCTCTGCTCACGGCATCTGATCATTTCCCGGTTACGCTCGATATCGATATCTGACCCTTACGAGCGCCGGGATTTGCGCTATATTGGTTTCATGCGACATTCTATAGCCATTGCCCTAGCCATCTGCCTCACCGGTGCTCCGCTTGCTGCCCAGACCGAGGACGACGAACCGTCGCTCATGGAAAAGGGCATGCAGCAGTTCTTTGAGGGGCTGCGCGATGAAATGTCTCCGGCGCTGCGCGATCTTCAGGGGCTGATGCTGGAATACGGACCCAAGATGCGCGATTTTCTGGAGGAAATGGGCCCTGCCATGGGCCGCGTGCTGGACGAGGTCGAAGACTGGACCATGTACGAAGCGCCCGAGATGCTGCCGAATGGCGATATAATCATGCGGCGCAAACCCGATCCCGAAGCCGAGCCAGAGCCGGACACGGAACCCAAAACCCGCGAGCGGGATCTTCCGCCCGCGGGCGTGACCGACCTTTGAGCACAGCCTAGCGAACGGTCTTGACGGTAACCTCGGCGTCCATCGTCTGGGCCAGCGACATCAGTCGCGCCTCGGCGACCTCCCCGTAAAGCGGCATGGCCTGCTGCGGTAGCTTCAGGATCAGTTGCTTTTTCTTTGGCTGCCAGACGAATTCGCCCATTTTGGCATCGGCCTGCATCCACAGCATCGCCCCGAACCGCATCGCCTTGCCGAGAATCTCGGCCTGATGCTGGCCCTTTTCATCGAGCAGCGAATAGAGGTTCTCGAACGAGGTCCCTTCGCGCTTGTTCTTGTAACGGTGCAGCAGCGCCAGCCCGAGAAACACCCGTTCCGAATGTTTCAGCCCGCCAAGGTTGGCGCGGGTCGCGTTCTCGAAACAGACCTCGGCGCGGTAATCGGGATGGGCGCGCCAGCTGACGTCATGCAAAAGACAGGCCGCCTTGACCAGCCGTTTCTGCGTGGGCGGAGCAGAGCGGAACAGCGGCAGGACAAAGTTATAGAGCGTGCGTCCGAAACCGGGCAGGCGCGCGTCCTTCTTTTCCGCGAAACGCGAGGCTTCGATCAGGGGGTCACGGTCGCGCAGGGCCTGCGGCATCTGTTCGTAAAGAAGACCCTCGCGGATCCCATAGCTCGAAACGGCAATGTCCTTCGGGCTGAAGGTCTGCACAAGGCGGCTAAGCACATCCGACGCAAGAGGGACAAGCGCCATACGTGCCGATGATATCCCGCATTCGCTGCGCAATGCCTCGAGATCGGCGGATTCGATGTATTTGATCGTGGCCCGCACGGACTTGGTGGTCATCCGGTATTCATGCAGCACCTTGAGCGGATAGCCGCGCCGGTGCATG
Source organism: Heliomarina baculiformis (assembly GCF_019966545.1). Lineage (GTDB taxonomy): Bacteria > Pseudomonadota > Alphaproteobacteria > Rhodobacterales > Rhodobacteraceae > Heliomarina > Heliomarina baculiformis. The sequence continues at coordinate 172,066 of NZ_JAIMIC010000002.1, forward strand.
TCGATCCGCGCGATGGCCCGCCAGCTGCCGCCGACAAGAAACAGGCGGTTGTGCTGCTCGCCCATGTATTCGGACAATTCGTTGATCGTGGACTTGATGTATTCCTTGCGGCCCTTGCGCCCGCCCTTGATGCCTCCGATCTTGAGCGGCCCAAGCTGGGAGCTGACCCGTTTCCCGACACGCCCGTCGTTGATTTCCGCCAGCTCCATCGAAGAGCCGCCGATATCGCAGATCAGCCCGTAGGCACCGGGCCAGCCGAGTAGGACTCCTTGCGCGGATAGCCGTGCTTCCTCTTCGCCGTCGATCACCCAGATCCGCAGCCCGGTCTCCCGCAGGACCTCCTGGCGGAAATCGGGACCGTCGCTTGCATCCCGGACCGCCGCCGTGGCCACGGCAGTCAGCTGTGGCAATCCCATACCGCGCGCCAGATGCTGAAAACGGCGCAGCGCATTCAGGGCGCGTACACGGCCTTCGGGGTTCAGATGGCCTGTATCGGACATGCCCGCGCCCAAGGCGCACATGATCTTTTCATTGTAAAAATAAGCCGGTGACCGTGCAGCGCCGTCAAAAACCACCAGCCGGACAGAGTTCGAACCGATGTCGATGACACCGACACGCGACAGGGCGCGGGCGGAAGGGTCTTCAAATAACGGGTGCCCGAAAGGGCCCGGCTCAGGCTGCGAGGGATCTGTCTGCACGCTGGTCTTTTCCCCGTTCATACCGGCACAATCTGCGGCAATAGGCCAAGAGGGTCAATTGCAGTCCGCGACAGATATTTCGAATTCTGGCCGACCGAAACCCTCGGCGAAGCGACAGAAAGGGGGCTCTGCCCCCACCGCTCGTTCCGAGCGGCTCCCCCGGGATATTTTTGACCCAAAGAAGAAGAGGCCAATTCCCCTGCTTCTTTGGGTCTTAAAATATCCCCGCCGGAGGCATCTGGACTATCCACGAATAACGGCGCCTGCTGAGTCAATCGTCGGTATGGGTCAACTTTGGCACGTCCGAAGCCCCGGCCGAGCCGCGACCCGAGAGCGAAGGGTTTTCCATGAAGAACCGGTGGCAGTTGAACGCGAATTCGCCTTCCTTGATCGGGGTACGTGTAAAGCTTCCATCCGGGGCCATTACCCAGCTTTGAGCCACGTCGGCCAGGTTTGCCGCCATGATCTGGCTGACGATCTGCGCCTTGACCGTGGGGTTCTCAATTTCGACGAGGGTTTCGACACGGCGGTTCAGGTTCCGGCCCATCCAGTCGGCGGAGGATATGAACACCCGGGCCTTTTTCGAGGGAAGGCCGCTGCCGTTGCCGAAACAGACAATACGCGAGTGTTCGAGGAAGCGGCCGACGATCGACTTGATGCGGATGTTTTCGCTGAGCCCCTTGATTCCCGGGCGGATCCCACAGATGCCGCGTACGACGAGCGAGATTTTCACGCCGCCCTGGCTGGCGCGATAGAGGGCGTCGATCACCTCGCTGTCGATGATCGAGTTCATCTTGGCCCAGATCTCGCCCTTCCGGCCGGCTTTCACATGCTCGATCTCTGCGTCGATCAGCTCGAGCAGGCGCGGTTTGAGCGTGATCGGGGAGATGGCGAGGTTTTCCAGCGACTCGGGCTGGGCGTAGCCGGACAGGTAGTTGAACACCTTGGTGGCGTCGCGACCGAGCGACTTGTCGCAGGTGAAGAAGCTGAGGTCGGTATAAATGCGGGCTGTGATCGGGTGATAGTTGCCGGTGCCGTAATGGGTGTAGGTCACGAGGTTGTCGCCCTCGCGGCGCACCACGGTCGAGATCTTGGCATGGGTCTTGAGATCGAGGAAGCCGTAGACCACATGGGCGCCGGCCCGCTCGAGCCGTCGCGACTGCCGGATATTGGCGGCTTCGTCGAAACGGGCCTTGAGCTCGACAAGGGCGGTGACGGATTTGCCGTCCTCGGCGGCTTCGCAGAGCGCTTCGACGATGGGCGAATTGCGCGAGGTCCGGTAAAGCGTTTGCTTTATCGCGACCACGTCGGGATCGCGTGCCGCCTGCTGGAGGAAGCGCACCACCATGTCGAAAGTTTCATAGGGGTGGTGCAGCAGCATGTCTTTCTGGCGGATCGCGGCAAACATGTCGCCTTCGAAATCGCTGACCCGTTCGGGGATGCGCGGCGTAAAGACCGGCCAGAGCAGATCGGGGCGGGAATCGATCACCAGCTCGCTCAGGTCGGCGACGCCAATCATGCCATCGACCTCGATCATGTCATGGGGCGAGACGTGCAATTCGTCCATGATCGTCTTGAGCAGGTTTTGCGGCGCGCCGGCGGAATGGGTCATCCGCACGACTTCGCCACGGCGTCGGCGTTTCAGCGCGACTTCGAACTCGCGCACCAGATCTTCGGCTTCTTCCTCGACTTCGAGATCGCTGTCGCGCAGGACGCGGAATTCGAAATGGGCTTTCAGCTTGTAGCCGGGGAACAGGCTTTCGATTTCCAGCAGCAGCAGTTCTTCGAGCGGCAGAAAACGGTGATTTCCAGGTTCCGCATCCAGCGAGACGAAACGGCTGATCTGCGCCGGGATTGGCAGCAGCGCCTGCAGGCTGCGCTTGTCGCGGCTGCGTTCCAGCTGCAGGGCAAGCGAATAGCCAGTGTTCGGGATGAAGGGGAAGGGATGCGCCGGGTCGATGGCCAGCGGCGACAGCACCGGGAACACCTTGTTCAGAAAGAAATCCGACAGGTAGGTTCGGTCCGCCGAGGTGAGATCCTTGCGTGTCAGGACCGAGATCCCGGCGGATTCCATCTGTTGTTCGAGTTCCACGAGCACGCGTTGCTGGGCCTGCATGAGGCGACGCGCGTCCTGGCCGATAAGCATGAGCTGTTCGGCCGGCGTAAGACCATCCGCGGCCGGGGTCGTGTTGCCCGCATGGGCCAGTTCGCGCAGACCGGCCACGCGCACGGTAAAGAACTCGTCCAGATTGGCGGCTGAAATCGAAACGAACCGCAGCCGTTCCAGCAGGGGAACGCGCAGGTTCTCGGCCTCTTCCAGAACGCGCCAGTTGAAGCCGAGCCAGCTTAGTTCACGGTTATAGAAACGCCCCGGGCCGGTCAGGTCCAGTTCGGGGAATTCAGTCGCCGGAGGAAAGCCGGACTCTAGGAAATCTGCATGTGTCATGGCTGCGTTATGTGGTTGAGATGTAACCGTTCGGTGACAGGATCACGCTTTCTCATCGGTATCACCCACAAGCCGCGCGGCCAAGCTTCGTGAAATCGTGCGCCCCTCTTCGAGCGAGAGCTGATCGAGCCGTGCGACGATTTCATTCGCCGCCGCAAAAGAACGTTCGGTGTGGCGCAGGAGAAAGGGGATCACGTTGTGTTTGGGCGTGATCTGGCGGTCGGCGAACAGCTTGCCCAGCACGGCCGCGAGCAGCGTGTCATTGGGGGGCGACATCTCGACCTGAAAGACGGAATCGATGCGGCTTTGCAGGTCGGGCAGGGCGAGGTTCCAGTGGCGCGGGGCTTCGCGCCCCGTCATCAGCAGGGGCTGACCCTCGGCGCGCGAGAGGTTGTAGAGATGAAAGAGCGCGGTCAACGCCGTGTCATCCGATGCGATCAGCGGAATGTCCTCTACGATGCAGGGGGCCGAGGCGAGGGCAGGGATGTCCTGCCCAGCCATGTCCGTCGCGGCGATCACGGGTGCGCCGCTGGTATCCGACCAGACCTGCGCGAGATGGGTCTTGCCCGAACCGGCGGGGCCGGTGAGGATCAACTGCTGGGTGGGCCAGTTGGGCGCGGCATCGATCATTGCAACCGCCATGGCGTTGGACGGCGCGACGTAGAAATCGCCACGTCCAAGGGCCGCGCGAACGGGCAGATCAAAGACAAGCTGACGGGCCATATCAGACGCTGCCCGGGCCGTCATCGCCGCGATAAAGGCGGCTGTCGAGATATTGGTTCACGGCAAAACGGGTGATCACGCCAAGCGCGGCGGCGACCGGCACGGCCACCAGCATGCCGACGAATCCGAACAGCGCGCCAAAGACCGCCAGCGCCAGCAATAGCCAGACCGGGTGCAGGCCGACGGAATCGCCGACCAGCTTGGGGGTCAGGAAATTGCCCTCGACGATCTGGCCGATCACGAAGATGCCAGCGACGATGCCGATCGAAAGCCATTCGCCCCAGAACTGGAACAGGGCAAGCCCGATGGCGAGCACGCCACCGATCAGTGCGCCGAGATAGGGGATGAAAGTGACCAGGCCGGCGATAAAGCCGACGACAAGGCCGAAATTCAGCCCGACGATCATCAGCGCCACCGCGTAATAGGTACCGAGGATCAGGCAGACCAGCCCCATGCCGCGCACGAAAGCGGCCATCGTTTCATCGATTTCGGCGGCGAGGCGGCGAATGGTGGGGGCGTGTTCGCGGGGCAGAAGCTCGTCGATGCGGGCGATCATGCGGTCCCAGTCGAGCAGCATGTATACCGACACCACCGGCACGATCACCAGCAGGACGACGACGTTGATCAGCGACAGCGCCGAACCAAGTAAGGTTTCGGCCACCTGCGGCGCCCTTTCGCGGATCGATTCCCCGATTGACACGAGGGTTTGCCGGATCGTCGAGCCTTCTTCGAGCAGGGAGGGAAACCGTTCGCCAAGGAAAGCCTGGAACCGGTTGGTCAGTTGCGGCAGGGTATCGATCAGCCCGGCGGTCTGCGAGATGAGGGTCGGCACGATCAGCAGGGTGACCAGCGCGAAAGTCAGGATCGCGGCAATGGTGATGATCGCGGTGGCGGCGGCCCGGCTGAGCCCGGCGCGTTCGAGCCGGTCGGCCAGCGGATCGATCATGTAGGCGATGGCGCTGCCGATCACGAAGGGCAGCAGTACATCGCCGAGCAGCCAGAGCATCAGGGCGAAGACCGCCGCCGCGATGCCCCAGTATTTCAGCTGTTCATTCACCGGTAGCGACATGGCGCGGCCCTTGCTGGATTTACCTCCCTTCACATCGCCCAAGGGGCGCGGGCTTGCAAGGGGTGGCGCAAAGATCAGCAGTTTGGGGGAGGTCGCTTGACTTCGTTTCGTGCGGAAGTGTTCCATGCGCGCAATAAACAGGAGAGCCTTGGATGCGCACAGATTTCGACAGCGAACTCGAAGACCGGCTGACCCGCTACGCGGCCATTGATAGCCAGAGCGACGCGGATTCACCGAGCGCGCCTAGCACTGAACGGCAGCTCGACATGTCGCGGCTGCTGGTGTCCGAACTGGAAGCGATGGGCGCCGAAGAGGTGGAGCTGACCGACTATGGCGTGGTGCTGGCCAGCGTGCCGGCGACGGTAGAGCACGCAGTGCCGGTCATCGGCTTTGCGGCCCATGTGGACACGGCCCCGGCGTATAATGCGGCGGGGGTGAAACCGGTGGTGCATCGCGGCTATAACGGCGGCGAGATCGCCTTTGCGGATGCGCCGGATCTGGTTCTTTCGCCCGAGGTCTCGCCCTATCTGGGCGAAAAGCAGGGCGAGGATATCATCACCGCGAGTGGCACGACGCTTTTGGGCGGGGATGACAAGGCCGGGGTGGCGATCATCATGACCATGGCGCGGCATCTCTTGGAAAACCGCGACATCCCGCATGGCAAGCTGCGGCTGGCTTTCACCCCGGACGAGGAGATCGGACGCGGCGTGGACGCGCGGTTGCCGGCCGATCTGGGCGCGGATTTCGCCTATACGCTGGATGGATCGAAACCGGGTGAGGTGGAATTCGAGAGCTTCTCTGCCGATGCGGCGTTGGTGACGGTGACGGGCGTGGCCGCGCATCCGGGCTGGGCCAAGGACAAGCTGGTGAACGCGCTGCATCTGGCCTCGAAGATCGTTATGACCCTGCCGCATGTGACGCTGACGCCGGAAACGACCTCGGCGCGCGAAGGGTTCATCCATTTGGCTGAGATGCGCGGCCGGGCCGCAGAAGTCGAGTTGCAATTCTTCCTGCGCGATTTCGAGCTAGAGGGGCTGGCCGAGAAGGGCGCGCTTTTGCAGGAGGTCTGCGCCGCCGTTGCCAAGGGCGAGCCCCGGGCGCGGATTACCTGTGAGATCACGCCGCAGTATCGCAACATGCGCTACTGGCTGGAAAAGGACATGACGCCAGTGGATCTGGCCCGCGAGGCGGTGCGGGCGGCGGGTATGGAGGTGGTGTCGGTCCCGATCCGGGGTGGCACGGATGGCTCGCGCCTGACCGAGCTGGGTGTTCCGACGCCGAATATCTTTACCGGCATGCAGGAAATTCACGGGCCGCTGGAATGGATCAGCGTGCAGGACATGGCCCGGGCGACGCAGACCTGCCTGAACCTTGTCGGTCTGGCGGCACGGAAAGCGTAGGGGCCGGATCGTGCCGACAGCGGGGAGGGGGCTGTCTGCCCCCGTGCCTGACGGCACTCCCCCGAGGATATTTGAGACCCAAAGAAGAGTGGATCAGAGCGTTTTCGCATAGTCGATGAGCTGGTCTGCGACGATGTTCCAACCCTCGATGAAACCCATCTTTTCGTGCTGTTCGCGGGCCTCGGCGCTGCGATGGCGGGCGGTGGCGGTATAGAGGGTGCCGCCTTCGCCATCGGGTTCAAGCTCGATGATCGCGGTCAGGAATGGCTCGGGGGCCGGTTTCCAGCCTTCGGTATAGGCATCGGTGAAGACGAGGCGGCGGTGTTTGTCGATCTCGAGGTAGACGCCGCGGTTTTCCATCACGTTGCCTTCGACCTCGAAGGTGGTGTCGAAACGGCCGCCGGGGCGCAGGTCGATGTCGCAGGCGGTGACCCGATGGGGCCGGGGGACGAAGAACTGCTTGATATGCTCGGGTGTCGTCCAGCAGGCCCAGACCGTTTCTGGCGCGACGGGCAGGGTCCGGGTGAAGGTGAGATCGGTTTCGGGGTCGAAATCCATTTGGCTGTTCCTTGTGGGTTTGCAGGTAGACCTAGCGCTTTGCGGTTTGTCCGCCACCAGACAGAAGTATCGTTGTGGGCCTTTGGTTTCCGGGAAAGCGCCGCCTGATCGTTCGGACCGGCTTGTCTCGCTGCGTGCAAATGCCTAGACCCTGTGAAAACCGTTTCGATTTGGAGCCGACATGCGCCTGAGCCGCTATTTCCTGCCCGTTCTCAAAGAAAACCCTGCCGAAGCGCAGATTGTCAGCCACCGTTTGATGTTGCGGGCGGGGATGATCAAGCAGGCGCAGGCGGGGATCTATTCCTGGTTGCCGCTGGGCTTCAAGGTTCTGCGCAAGATCGAGAATATCGTGCATGAGGAACAGCAGCGTGCAGGGCATATCCCGCTGTTGATGCCGACCATGCAATCGGCCGATCTGTGGCGTGAATCCGGTCGTTACGACGATTATGGCGAAGAGATGCTGCGCATCACCGACCGTCACGGGCGCGACATGCTGTTCGGGCCGACGAACGAGGAGCTGATCACCGATATTTTCCGCAGCCATGTATCGAGCTACAGGGACCTGCCCCTGACGCTCTACCAGATCCAGTGGAAATTCCGCGACGAGATCCGGCCGCGGTTCGGCGTGATGCGCGGGCGCGAGTTCCTGATGAAGGACGGCTATAACTTCGACATGGATTACGAGGCGGCGATGCGCGCCTATGACCGGCACATGGTCAGCTATCTGCGCACCTATGAGCGGATGGGCCTGAAGGCGATCCCGATGCGTGCGGACTCTGGCCCCATTGGCGGCGAGGACACCCATGAGTTCCTCGTGCTGGCGGAGACGGGCGAGAGCGAAGTGTTCTATGACAGCGCGATCACCGATCTCAAACTGGGCGACCGGGAAGTCGATTTCGCCGATGCGGCGCAGTTGCGTGCGATCTGCGAGGAGTGGACGACGCCCTATGCGCGCACCGACGAGACCCATGACGAGGCCAAGTTCAACGAGATCCCGGAAGAGCGTCGCCGGTCGTCGCGGGGGATCGAAGTGGGTCAGATCTTTTACTTTGGTACCAAGTATTCCGAGCCGCTGGGCGCGAGCGTGCAGGATGCCGAGGGCAAGAAGGTCGACGTACACATGGGCAGCCACGGCATCGGCGTCAGCCGTCTGCTGGGCGCGATCATCGAGGCGAGCCATGACGAGAACGGGATCATCTGGCCCGAGGGGGTCACGCCGTTCCACGTGGGACTCGTCAACCTCAAGCAGGGCGACGAAGCCGCCGACGCGGCCTGTGAGCAGATCTATGCGGCGCTGAACATAGTCGGGCTGGAACCGCTCTATGATGATCGCAAGGAACGTGCGGGTGGCAAATTCGCCACCATGGACCTGATCGGGCTGCCCTGGCGGATCACGGTGGGGCCGCGCGGGCTGAAGAACGGGGTAGTCGAGCTGACCTCGCGGCGCAGCGGTGAAAGCGAAGAACTGCCGCCGGAGGATGCGGTCAAGAAACTGGCGGAAATCTATGCGCCGCACCTTGTGAAAAGCTTGTAAACAAGGGTTGATCCGAAATCACGGAATGTCGGCGGGTCGATTGGCCCGCCGTTTTCTTTTGGCGCAGGCACGATGCCGGACCGGGGGCGCTGATGCCACACAAAGCCGCGTTCCGCACTCAATCCGTGTCCTGCCATCCGGATTTTTTCTTATTTATCAACAGTCCGTTTTCACCATAGGCGGAACTTTTCCTATGCCTCCTGTGTTATGGTCCCGAAGCAAGGGATCAAAGTGGAGACCTGGTTATGCAACGGCCGCAGTATGTTATTGGTGCAAGTGTTACAGCAGGCGCGTTGGCGTTGGCCACATGGGCGTTCGCCGTGCCCTTGGGTGTCAGCGATCTGATTTCGCCCATGCTGGGAGAGAACAGCGGGGTGCTTGGGGCGAACGCCTCGGTGATCGCGACAGACCCGATGATGGGTGACGATGTGCCGGAAGGGACGGTTCTGGTGTTTGGTGACGACGGTACGCTGGACGCGGTAGTGTCCGATGACCGCACCCAAGCGATACAGGAAAACAATACCGCCCTGCATGAACTTTAAGACACAAGACAAATAAGACATGGAAAGCCCGTTCACCCGATCGTGAGCGGGCTTGGTTCGTCTTGGGGCCTGATTGCTCTAACCTTGCAGTGTTGGGTGACACCCGTTCCGCCCCTAAGACGAGGACCTGTGCCATGAAAATTTTGACCTCCTGTTCAATCGCAATTTTCTCCCTTGCCCTTGGCGTGTCGGCCTGTGCCGAGCCGGTGGCGCAGGGGGCGAAGAACGTGCCGGAGTTCGAGCCCGCCTTTGAGAACCAGACCCGGGCGCCCGCGATGCAAAGCGATATCGGCATTGCGGTCGAAACCGTGGCCTCTGGCCTGTCGCACCCCTGGGGTATTGCCGAACTGCCGGGTGGCGGTTTTCTGGTGACCGAGCGGGCTGGGCGCCTGCGCGTCATCAGCGCGGATGGCGAGTTGCTGGAAACAGCGGTTGAGGGCGTGCCGGAGGTGCATGCCGTCAAGCAGGGCGGTCTGCTCGACGTCGCACTGGGACCGGACTTTGCCCGCGACCGGATGATCTATCTGACCTACTCCAAACCGGCGGGCGACGGAAAGTCGGTGACAGCCGCGGCGCGTGGCGTGCTGAGTGAGGACATGACGCGGCTGGAGGAGGTCGAGGACATCTTTGTTCAGGATCCGCCCTCGCCGACGCCGATGCATTACGGATCGCGGGTCGTGTTCGACGGCGACGGTCATGTGTTCATCACCACGGGCGAGCATTCCTCGATGGCCGAACGGGGTATGTCGCAAGATCTCTCCACCACCTACGGCAAGGTGATCCGTCTGAACCTAGATGGCAGCGTGCCGATGGATAACCCCTTTGCCTCGGAGGAAGGGGCGATTGACACGATCTGGTCCTACGGCCACCGCAACGTCCAAGGCGCCGCCTATCGCGATGGCGTTCTCTGGACGCTGGAACATGGCCCCAAGGGCGGGGATGAGCTGAACAGGGCCAAGGCGGCCCTGAACTACGGCTGGCCCGTCGTCAGTTATGGCGAGACCTACGGTGGCGCACCGATTGGCGAAGGCATTCCCCGCGCGGAGGGCATGGAAGAACCCGTGTACTACTGGGATCCGGTCATCGCACCGGGTGGTTTCGATTTCTACGATGGCCAGATGTTCGAGGCCTGGCAGGGCGATATCCTTGCCGGATCGCTCAGCCCCGGTGGTCTGGTGCGGCTGAAGCTGGACGGTGACGGTATGGTTACCGGCGAAGAGCGTCTGGTCGAGGATCAGGGCCGCATCCGCGATGTCGAGGTCACCTCGGACGGGTCGGTTCTGCTCTTGGTGGACGAGGCGAACGGGGCGGTTCTTCGCCTGACTTCGCAGGATTGATTTCCCGGGTCGGGGATCGGCTTGACGCTGGCACTGGCCCGGCGCAATGTCCGCCCGACCCGGAAATCGGAGCACGACTTGCCTAAAACTCCCCCGCCCTTTGCGGCCTTCGAATGGCTTATTGCCTGGCGTTACCTGAGAGCGCGTCGCGCCGAGGGCGGCGTCAGCGTGATGACATGGATCAGTCTGATCGGAATCACGCTCGCGGTTTTCGCGCTGATCGCCACCCTTGCCGTAAGGTCTGGATTCCGCTCGGAATTCGTGGGCACGATCCTTGGCGCCAATGCCCATGTGACGGTTTATTCGACCGGCGAGGTCGACCCGCTTGGCAATGTGAACCGCACGATTGCCGAATACCCGGCGATGGCCGAGGCGGTGGCGCAGGTGCCCGGTGTGACGCGGGTTGCGCCGCTGATACGGGGGCAAGTGCTTCTGAGCGCGCAGGGCGAAAGCACCGGGGTCGAGGCCTTTGGCATCGCCGCAGAAGATCTTAGATCGCTGCCCGGTATCGCGCAGGCAGAGCAATCCGCTGGCGACCTGTCGCGCTTTGACGAGGGCATTGCCATCGGGTCCGAAGTGGCGCGGATCATCGGGGTTTCGGTCGGCGACCGGGTCAAGCTGACCTCGCCCGACGGGTTGCAGACCGCGATGGGATCCAGCCCGCGCGTTAACGCCTATGAGGTGGTCTATGTCTTTACCGCCGGGCGCTATGACATTGACCGGACGAGGATCTATATGCCCTTTGCCGAGGCGCAGGCTTTTTTCAACCGCGAGGGTGTCGCGGATGAGCTTGAGGTGATGGTCGACAACCCGGAAACCGTGGACCAGCTGGTGCCGCAACTGTTCCGGGCCGCCGGAGATCAGGCGCTGATCTGGACGTGGCGCGATGCTTCGGGCAGCTTTTTGCGCGCGCTCGAGGTCGAGGACAACGTGATGTTCATCATCCTGTCGATCCTCGTTTTGATTGCGACCATGAACATCGTCTCGGGACTGATCATGCTGGTCAAGAACAAGGGCCGTGACATCGGTATCCTGCGCACCATCGGCCTGAGCGAAGGCTCGGTGCTGCGGGTGTTCTTTATCTGCGGTGCCTTTACCGGGCTGATCGGCACGGCGATGGGCGTGCTTCTGGGCTGTCTGTTTGCGCTTTACATCGACCCGATCTTTTCCTTCGTCAATTACGCGATGGGCGGCGGTGTCTGGGATCCGTCGATCCGGGGGATCTATGCGCTTCCGGCAGAGCTGCACCTGTCGGACGTCTTGTCGGCGGTGGCCCTGTCGCTGGGGCTGTCCTTTTTCGTGACCTATTTCCCGGCCCGCCGCGCGGCCCGGATGAACCCGGTGGAGGCGCTGCGCTATGAGTGATGTTGCGCTGGATCTGGGCGGAATCTCAAAGACCTACAACAAGGGTCTGCCGGGCGAGGTGCGGGTGCTCGACAACATCGATCTGAGCGTCGGCAAGGGCGAGATCGTTGCCCTTGTCGCGCCCTCGGGGGCGGGAAAGTCGACCCTTTTGCATATCGCGGGGCTGCTGGATACGCCCGATACTGGAAGGGTTCGGATTGCCGGTCAGGACATGACCGGCGAGGGCGATGCGGTGCGCACGCAGGTACGGCGGCGCGATGTCGGATTCATCTACCAGTTCCACCACTTGCTGCCCGAGTTCACGGCAGCGGAAAACGTCACCCTGCCGCAACTGGCGAACGGTGTGGACAGGAGCGCGGCGGCAGCACGAGCCACGGAATTGCTCACCCGTGTCGGCGTCGGCCCGCGTGCAAGTCATCGTCCGGCGGCGCTCTCGGGGGGCGAGCAACAGCGTGTCGCCTTTTGCCGCGCCATGGCCAATGGCCCGCGTCTTTTGCTTGCGGACGAGCCGACCGGCAACCTTGACCCGGCGACGTCCGAGACTGTGTTCGGGGCGCTGATCGACCTGGTGCGAACCACCGAAATGGCGGCGCTGATCGCGACGCATAACCTTGACCTTGCCGCGCGGATGGACCGGGTCATCCACCTGACCGATGGTCAGCTCATATGATCGAGGTTTCGCTGAAGGAAATCGGTGAGGCCACGCAGGCGGCGCTAGAAAGCCACGGGGCCGCATCATGGGTCGCGGCCGAAGTGACGGCCGCCGTGGTCGAGGCCGAGGCTTTCGGAAACCGGATCTGCGGGCTTTATTACCTTGAAAGCTATTGCAAACAGCTCGTCTCGGGCCGGGTAAAAGGCGATGTCGAGCCCACAGTCGACCGCCCGCGCCCCGGATTCGTCCGCGTCGACGGGCGCATGGGGTTCGCGCAACCGGCTTTTGCGCGTGGCCTGCCCGAGGCCGTGGCGGCGGCGCGGGAAAACGGCACCGCTTCGCTCGCCGTGGGGCATACGCATACCTGCACCTCGCTTGGCTTTTTCACCGGGCAGATCGCGCGGGCGGGGTTGATCGGGATCGGATTCACCAATGCCTCGCCCATCGTTGCGCCGCCGGGCGGACGGTCGCGGGTGATCGGTACCAACCCGATCGCCTTTTCCGTGCCGGACGGGCAGGGCGGTGTGGCCATGCAGTTCGACCAGTCCACCACCACCGTCGCGCTGGGCAAGATCACCATGGCCAAGGCGGCGGGTGAACCCATCCCCGAAGGCTGGGCGCTTGACGCCGAGGGCCGTCCGACCACCGACCCAGAGGCCGCGCTGGGCGGGACGCTGGTGTCGATGGGCGGCTACAAGGGCTGGGGCTTTGGCGTGATGGCGGAATTGCTGGCCGCGGGCATGACGGGCGGCGTCAATTCGCTCGACGTCAAACCGCTGAAGGCGCCCGACGGGCCGCCGCATGATCTGGGCCAATTCTACCTGCTGATCGATCCGGGCTGCACAGATACTTTCGGGGCGCGTTTCGCGGCACTGGCCGAGGCCGTTGCCGCCGAAGAGGGCGGGCGGCTGCCGGGGCAGGGCAAGCGGCACGCCGATCCGGTCGCGCTGGATGAGACGCTTTGGGCACAGGTGGGCGAACTCGCCGCGCCCAAGGCATAAGCGGCACAGTTTTTGCCCGGGCCACTTGCCGAACGGCGCGCGCTCCGGCAGACTCGCCATGTGGGTTGAGAGGATAAAAGCCAATGATCGCCAAAGCTTTGTGGAGCCTGCCGGCCTTGTTCATCGCGGCCGCCTGTGCCGTTGACGTGATGCCCGGCCCCGATGAGGGAGAGATGCTTTTCGCGCGGAATTGCTCGGGATGTCACACCGCCACCGCGACCGGCATGCGGTTGAATGACGGCACCGTTGCTCCTGACCTGACGCGCATATCCGAGCGCAACGATGGCGTTTTCCCGCGTGCGCATGTGCTGTCGCAAATTGACGGCTACGGGCGGGGCAAGGCCGCCAGCGTCATGCCTGAATTCGGCGACCTCCTCGAAGGCGAGCTTGTTCCCGTCGAGGTCGAAGGCACGATGACGCCGACGCCGCGCCCGCTGGCAGCGCTCATGACCTATCTGGAAAGCATACAGGTCGGCACCGAAGGTTGATCACGAACAAATTCCCCTGAGCTCGGCCCCGCGCCATGGCAAAAGAACGTCCCGTTCGCGCTGGCGGTTCTGGGGAAGGTCGGTCACCGGAAAGGCCCCGCGCAGCATGTCATGCAGCCGTTTCGTGCGAGCCGCAGAGGGATCGAGCGCGCGGCAGCAGATGTATTCCTCGACAATCGCGCCCTGCTGTTCATAGCCGTATTGCAGAAAGTCCGGCGCGCCCTCGAGTTCAAACAGGTAGGGGTCTTTCATATACCCGTGCTCGGCCGCGGCGCGCAGCGGCGAATAGCCGGTTTTCTGACGGTTCTGCCATTGCCAGACATGGGTCAGCTCGTGCCCCAGCAGCATCGCGGCGGTTAGGTTGAGCAGCTCCGGATACTCGGACAAGAAATCCTCGGAAAACCAGTCGCGCACGAAATAAACCTTGTTGAACAGGGTCATGGCTGCTGGTTTTGCGGTCACGATCCCCTCTTTCACAGGCGGTAGAATGCGTTCTCGGCAGGTGGTGCGGGGCCGTGCCTTTCTGTGAAACGTGACCGCGGCGACCAGCGCGCCCTCGACCAGCCGGACCTTGTCGACGTTGAGTTCTTCGCCATGCAGAGACGTGGCAAAAGCAAGCTCGGACTGAGTCAGGGGACGACCGCAACCGGCAACAAGCAGGGCTAGACACAGGCAGATCCGGATCAGCATCCTGCCTCAGCCGGCGTAAAAAGAGGCGGTGGCGGTCGAGACCAGCTTGCCGCTTTCCTCATCGCTCATCTCGGCACGGGTAAAGGTCATCGCCTTGCCGGCCCGAACCACGAAGGCACGGCAGATGATCGCCTTGCCGGACGCCGGGCGCAGGAATTGCGTGCTGAGATCGGTCGTGGCGCAGGGCCGGAATTCGCCCGCGTGGGCCAGCGCCGCGAGCACCATCACAGTGTCGGCCAGCGCGGCCATGGCCTGCCCGGAAACGATCCCGCCGACACGGATCAGATGCTGGCCCACGGGCATACGGACCAACGCGTGTTCCTTGTCGATGGACAGCACCTCGGGTTGCAGGGCGAGCACCCATTCGGCGAAGTTTTCTTCGAGAATTTTCTGCGCGTCCGCTGGCGTCATCCTGCTCTCCTGGCTGATCTTTTTGCAAACCTAGCGGGGGTTTGTGGGCCTGTCGACTGGCGACAGATCAATCACTTGCGAGTGCTTCGCTGATGGCTTTGGGATCGACCGGTGAGAGCGGTGCCGCGACGCTCTGCGCGGCGATTGGCTGGGCCTTGATGACATCTGGTCGGGCGGGTTCTTCAGACGCTGGCGGGGGCACCGTTGCTGCCACCTCAGGAGGCCGGGACACCGCCCTTGCGCTCGCGCTCGGCGGTCGCTGCGCGCTCAGGTCCGTCTGCGCGGCGGGTACGACACTGGCGGCAGCCTCCATGGGGAGGGGAAGAGCATCCGGGGTGACGATGATGCCTTTTTCCTCAAGCTCCATGCGCAGGATTTCGTCCTGATGCGCCTCCTGGCAGGCGCGGACCTCTTCGAAGGCGCGCCGCGAGCCGCGCAGGGTGAACTTGCCCAGCTGGGTATCGCCATAGGACCATGTCATGCCCGCTTCGCGCTGAAATTCATCGACAAAGGTTTCGGAGCGGTCCATCGAAGCGTCGATCAAGATGTTCAAACCCGGCGTGCCGTCCATGTAGACACCCAGCATGTCGAGTGTCCACGGCGGCTGATCCCCGAAGACGAGCGAGATCGGGTAGCGCGAATTCTGTTCAATCGATTCCCAGCGCCCGTCGAGCACGGTGATATCCAGCGCGGGCACGTCTTCGTAAGTGTCGAACCCGATAAAGAAATCGGTATCGTCAAAGCGCGCGAAAGCGAGGCAACCGCGGGTCGCCGGGTAAAAGCCCACGTCCCAGTCGTCTATCAACGCCCAGCGTATGGGATCGGCCATGGCCGGAAGTGAGATCAGAACAAGCGCCATACCGACGACGCCGCGCAGAAAACAGGTCATCCGACCCTCGCAACACAACAACAGAGAAAAGTATAGAGGGACGATAGGTTAAGGCGAAGTAGAGAAGCCGTGCGTGAAATGGGGAGGTTCGGCGGGATGTCCAGTATTATTTATGTATTTCAATGGCATGTGGAGAAAACGGGCTTGGTCGAAGGTCGATCATAAATAGTTTTGGGTGTAAACGGTGCGCGGCCTTTGCGGGGTATTGTTTCTGATATGGAGATGGTCGGGCGTGCTGTACTTGCAGCATTTGGGCTTTCTCATGCCCGGTGACATCCGTGCAGCACCTGTGCACCCCCTGTACACCGCCGCAGTGCGGCATGGCGCGTCAGGCAGGGTCGGTCGGGATCTGCGCCGTCCAGTGTTCGCCCATCGCGACGATGCAGGATGTGCCGTGCGCATAGGTGACCACCAGCGTCCAGTCGCCCTGAGCGTCGGTCCAGACCTCCATCACCTGTTCCGGGTCACGGATGCCCGAGGCCGTCCGGCTGGCGCCGAACTGGCCGGTCAGTTTCTCATGCATCGCGGGGGTTGGCTCGCAGATCGCCTCGGCAATGGGAGAGACCGCCGAGGCCGGCGTGGCGAGGAGGGCAAGCAGGAGGAGGGCATGTTTATACATGCCATGGAGTGTAACGGTTATGTGACGTTTTGTATATACAAATGGTATACGTTTGCGTGAGGGCCGCGTGGAAGGCATTCCCCGAGGATCGTTTGATTTTGTTTCTCGGTTAGTGGCAATGTCCCGCCCGGACGCAGGCCGGGCAGCCCCCGACCGCCCCCCTGGGCGGGGGCTTTGCCTCCACCCGCGGCCGGGGACTGCCCTTTGATTGTTTGTCAGGAGGTCAGGAGGTCAGGATTAGTCGTTTGATCCGAATTCGACTTCCAGTTCTTCCAATCGAGGGCGGAATACGGCGTCAAAAGCTACGAGCGTTCTGGCAAACCATTCCTGAGCGATCGTTCTTTCGTCCGAATTCCATGGCGAAAGATACGGGATCGCCGTGCCGATCAGCGAGCGCCCGTTCGGCCGGATTTTCCAGATAAGCTCTTGCTCTATCTGGTCCTCAAACGCTTCTTTTTCGTCATGCAGCCGGTCGAATATCTCGCGGCCCGTGCCAGCGTCGAGGCTTATGCCGATCCCAATGGTATTGGCTGATCTGT
The DNA here is from genome assembly GCF_019966545.1 of Heliomarina baculiformis. Lineage (GTDB taxonomy): Bacteria > Pseudomonadota > Alphaproteobacteria > Rhodobacterales > Rhodobacteraceae > Heliomarina > Heliomarina baculiformis. The sequence continues at coordinate 189,027 of NZ_JAIMIC010000002.1, forward strand.
CAAAGTACAGCAGCATGTAGCCCGATTTCCCCGCCCAGTTCGCCGCCGCCCGAAAGCGTTTTTCCGGCTTGAAAGTGACGTGGTTTGCGTCGGAAAATGTAAGAGCCTCACCAAGCTCTTGCCAAAACGCCAACCAGCGGTCTGCGTCCATCTGGCGCTCTGTATTGTCGCGGCTTTCCTTGGGCGGGACGATTGCGGCAGTGTCGTCTTCTGCCGTCTGTTTATCTTCCCACGGAATGATACGCGTTTTTCCGAGTACTCTTGGCTGGTAGAGCCGGTCACCGCTCGTCGATTCAAAAACAGCAAGTTCAACGAGACCAAAGGTGAAGGCGTTGCCGCTGAACTTGGTGAGGAACCGGGAAATCGCCTCGGTTCCTTCCCTTATGCCGTCACCGCAAATAAGCAAAAGAAAACGACCGTCGCGCAGGCTTCTCGATATGGAGTCGAGAAAGTTTGCCTCGTCCAGAACACGGCCATCGGCGACGATATCGATGAACCTCCTGCCGGTGCGATTGAAGACAGCGTTTTGCAGATTCTCAATCGACCATGTGCTGAGTTCTGACGCGTAATCGAGGATCTGTCCCACGACTTCGCGACGGGCTTCGGGATTGCGCCAGAGTTTTGTCTCTACGCAGACCAGCTGCCCGTCAGGCGTTGCATAGAGTATGTCCATGAAACCCGCTCGCAGCCTGAGTTCCGTGCAGATCGGGATCAGTCCCATGAAACGGGTGTCGATTTCCTCGACCGGAAGCAGCGAGGGATGGTTAAAGAGATGGTCCTGCAGATCGCGTTCAGCGTATGTGCCGCTGGTCCCGATGGGTATTCTGATCAGTTCTTCGACAGTGCCGTCCGCGCGTTGAAGTACTGGTGCCGAGAATTGATTAGACATCCAACTCCTCAACGAACTTCGCGTTCTCCTGAATATACTGAAAGCGTAATTCCGGCTTTTTGCCCATGAGCCGTTCGACGAGGTCTCCGGTTTCGCCGGGTTCGTCTTCGTCGATGGTCACGCGGATCAGCTTGCGGGAGTTCGGGTCCATCGTGGTTTCCTTGAGGTCCTTGGCGTCCATTTCGCCAAGACCCTTGAAGCGGGAGACGTCGATCTTGCCTTTGCCGCCGAGGCCTTTTTCGAGCCATGCCTCTTTCTCGGCCTCGTCGATGCAATAGACCCGCTTGGCGCCCTGGGTCAGGCGGAAAAGCGGCGGGCAGGCGAGGTAGAGGTGGCCTGCGTCGATCATCGGGCGCATCTGTGTAAAGAAGAAGGTCATCAGCAGTGAGGCAATATGCGCGCCGTCGACATCGGCGTCGGTCATGATGATGATCTTGTCATAGCGCAGGTCGTCAAGGTTGAAACGCGTGCCAAGCCCGACGCCAAGGGCTTGTGACAGATCGGAAATCTCGGCGTTGGAGCCGAGTTTCGACGAGGCAGCGCCAAGCACGTTGAGGATCTTGCCGCGCAGGGGCAGCAGGGCTTGTGTCTTGCGGTCGCGGGCCATCTTGGCGGAGCCGCCCGCCGAGTCGCCCTCGACGATGAACAGTTCGGTGCCGTCGCGGGCGGTGGCGGAGCAGTCGACCAGCTTGCCGGGCAGGCGCAGCTTCTTGGTCGCGGTCTTGCGAGCGGTTTCCTTTTCCTGACGGCGGCGCAGGCGTTCCTCGGCACGCAGAACGAGGAAGTCGAGGATCGCGCCCGCGGATTTGGTGTCGGCGGCGAGCCAGTTGTCGAAATGGTCGCGCACGGAGTTCTCGACAAGGCGCTGCGCCTCGGTCGTGGCGAGGCGGTCCTTGGTCTGGCCGACGAATTCCGGTTCTCGGATGAAACAGGAGACCAGCGCGCAGCCCCCTGTCACGAGGTCTTCGCGGGTGATCGAGGCGGCCTTGCGGTTCGAGATCAGCTCGCCATAGGCGCGGATGCCCTTTAGGATGGCGGCCCAGAAGCCGGCCTCATGGGTGCCGCCCTCGGGCGTGGGGACGGTGTTACAGTAGGACTGGATGAAGCCGTCGCGCGAGGGTGTCCAGTTGATCGCCCATTCGACCTTGCCCGGCGTGTTGAACTTTTCCTTGAAGTCGACGGTGCCGGCAAAGGGACGTTCGGCATAGGTGGAAGAGCTGCCCAGCGTTTCGGTCAGGTAGTCCGCGAGGCCGCCGGGGAAGTGGAAAGTTGCCTCGGTCGGGGTTTCACCGTCGTCGATGGCGGTCTTCCAGCGGATTTCGACGCCTGAAAACAGATAGGCCTTTGAGCGGATCGATTTGAAAAGCCGCGCGGGCTTGAAGCGATGCGAGCCGAAAATTTCTTCGTCCGCGTGGAAGGTGACGGTGGTGCCGCGCCGGTTGGGCGCTGCGCCGACCTGTTCGACCGGGCCAAGGGGGATGCCGCGCGAGAAGCGCTGTTCGTAAAGCTGCCGGTCGCGGGCGACCTGCACCACCATCGAATCGCTGAGCGCGTTCACAACCGACGCGCCGACCCCGTGCAGACCGCCGGAGGTCTCGTACGCCTTGCCGGAAAACTTGCCGCCCGCGTGGAGCGTGCAGAGGATCACCTCGAGCGCGGATTTGCCGGGGAACTTGGGGTGCGGGTCGATCGGGATGCCGCGACCGTTGTCGCGGATGGTGACCGAATAATCGCTGTGCAGTTCGACCTCGATCCGGTTGGCATGTCCGGCGACGGCCTCGTCCATGGAGTTATCGAGCACCTCGGCCACAAGATGGTGTAGCGCTCGTTCATCGGTACCCCCGATATACATGCCCGGGCGTTTGCGGACCGGTTCGAGACCTTCGAGAACTTCGATGGAAGAGGCGTCGTACTCGGTGGGCTCGGCCCCGGAGAGGAGATCATTCATGCGGCTGCTCTTTTGTTGGTTGGGCGGCAGTATGTCAGAGCCGGAAGGGTGGGGGAAGGCGAATCCGGGATCGGCCCGTTCGAGATTCAGAGAATTTGATCCATGTGACCGGAGGGTGCCATTGGGTGGCTGTTGAGCGGCGGCAGTCACCGGGAGGATAGCCCAATGATGGGCCGAATCGCGGGCGGGTTCGCCCCGCTTGTTCCGGCCATATCCCGGGCAGGTCGGTCAAAAATCCCCGCCATCGCATCCTATTGCAGAACAGCCGGGAGCCTTCGGCGTGACAGCTGCAGGTTGCGGAGAGAGAAAGGTCCGCGCGGATGCTATGGAAATTGTCGAAACCTGCGGATCAGGGTCAAATCTATCTGTCAGGCCATTTTTTTCTGGAAAGAAGCTGTCTGACGAGTCACCGTAAAGGTGATTGAATAAAATTTTTCACCTCTGTTGCAGAATGTTCGAGTTTGTTGCGAGGATTGAATGAATAAGACTACCCAAGGATCGTCGCCGCAAAAACGAGACTGGTCAAAGATAATTTTCCTAACCATCGCGGGGTTTCTCCTGCTGTTTGGTTCGTTCTGCTACGGAATCCTCGCGATCCGGATGAACCTGCAACCCTGGCCGCTGATGCTGCGCGGGATCATCACGGTGAAGGAAGTGCTCGCGCCGAGCGACAAGCTGCTGCAATCGACACGTGCGCCTTCGGAGACCCCGATCGATTTTCCGCTGCCGGATCAGGTCGCGCCGGGCCTGGTTGCGGTCGCGGGGGATTATAAGACCCGCCATACCGAGGTGAAGGTGATGGACCGCGAGGGTCGCGTGATCCATTCATGGAAGCCGAACTGGTCGGAAATTTGGCCCGGGGACGAGGGTGATTTCTCGCCCCGGCCCGCCGACAGCATCTATCTGCACGGGGTGATGATCCTCCCGGACGGATCGCTGGTTGCGAATTTCGAGCATTACAGCACGTTCCGGTTGGATGTCTGCGGCAACCTGATGTGGAAGCTCGACAATCTCGGGCACCATTCGGTCAATTACGCGCCGGACGGGACGATCTGGGCCTCGGCCGAACGGCGGCCGCAGGAAGGTGTTCTGCCCTATCCGATGCACGCGGCGAACCTGCGCGACTGGACCATGCAGAACATCAGCATGGACGGCGAGATCCTGCGCACGATCCCGGTGATCGACGTGTTGTTGAACAGCGATTACGAAGGCCTGCTATACGTATCGGACAGGGCTAATCCCGGCGACGGGGTCTGGGGTGATACGTTGCATCTGAACGACATAGATACCTTTCCCGAAGACATGGAATCGGAGATATTCGAGACCGGCGATGTCATGTTCTCGCTGCGCAATATCTCGGGGATCTTCGTGATGGACCCGGACACGCTGGCATTGAAATACGTGAATGTCGGCCAAGTGATGCGCCAGCACGATCCCGATTTCGTCGAAGGCGACTGGATTTCGGTGTTCGACAACCGGACCTTCAGCATGGATGCGCAGGAGCCGGCCACGGGCAGCCGTATCATCGAGTTCAACGCGGTGACCGGAGAGCGGCGCGTGGTCATCGACGGCGCCGACCCGGAAACGGAATTTTTCAGCCAGATCATGAGCGTCCATCAGCCTCTGCCAAATGGCAATACGCTGATCGTCGTTTCGGATGATGGCCGATTGGTGGAATATACCCCCGACAGGAAATTAGCCTGGCGTTACGAGAACCAGACCGAAGAAGGACTGCTTCGGATTTACTGGGCCGAAGTACTACCCCCAGAACTTGACGAAAATTTTTTCAGAGAGGCTGAACTGACATGCAACGGAAATTAATGACCTTTGCTCTTGCTCTGAGCATTCTGAACGCGGCTGGCCCCGCCCATGCCTATATCGGACCGGGTGCCGGTCTGGGTGCCATTGCCCTGACCATCGCGCTGGCCGTGGGCGTTGTGCTGCTGGTGGTCGGGTTCGTCTGGTATCCGGTCAAGCGGATGATGAAATCGCGCAAGTCTGACACGCCGACAGTACCCAGCCGCGATAGCTGAACTTGATCGGTCCTGTACTTGTCTGCCTTGTTGCCGTGGTCGGATTTGGCCTCGGCATATGGAAAACGCGTCTTGTCGCATCATCGCAGGGCGTCTTTGCGGCGATCTCTGCCGGGATCGCGGCCATGTTCGACCCGGCCCTGTCGGATGACGAGAAAGAAGCCAGTATCCGGCGCACCGGGCTGGACCTGATCAAAAAGACTGGTGGTCTGGCGCTGCGGCTGATCCTGTCGCTGCTGGCGGCGGCGGTGCCGATCTATCTGGCCGACTGGCTGGGGCTGGTGCCGCTTGAGGCGTCGATGGACATGATGCTGAGCTGGGAGTTCATCGTCATCGTTTCGGTCGTGGCGATTGCGGTCGGGTCGATCCTGTCGCGACTGCTGGGCGGCAAGAAAGAGGCCGAGCCGAGCGAAGGCTATAGCGCGGGCGACCAGATGGTGCATACGCTTGCCTTTGCCTCGCCGGGTTTGATGCGGCGGCTGGCGGCGAGCGATGACAGCTTGTTTTCCAGTAAGGTGGCGGGGGTGAAACCGGCGGGGCCGATATTCATCACTTCGCTGGCGCGGGGCGGGACGACTGCCCTGCTGAACGCGCTGCACGATCTGCCGAACGTGGCCACGCATCGCTATGCGGATATGCCGTTTTTGACCGCGCCGCTCTTGTGGAGCAAACTTGGCGGGAACCGTTCGGTCGCCCGGCGCGAGCGGGCGCATGGGGACGGGATGGAGATTGATCTTGAGAGCCCCGAAGCCTTTGACGAGGTGCTCTGGCGGCTCTACTGGCCCGAGAAATACAATGGGAACAAGATCGCGCTTTGGCGTCCGGGGGATATCAAAGAAAAAGCGCGTGACGTGATGCGGCGGCACATGTCCAAGATCATCCTGCTGCGCAAGGGCGACAAGGCGGCGGGCGGAGATGTGCATTACGTGTCGAAAAACAACGCCAATATCGCGCGGCTGACGGTGATCCCCGAGATGTTTCCGGGGGCAGAGGTGATCGTGCCGCTGCGACATCCTGTGACCCATGCGGCCTCGCTCCTCCGGCAGCACGAGAATTTCCTGACCCGCCACGCGGAGGACCCGTTTTCGCGGCGCTACATGAATGACATCGGGCATCTCGAATTTGGTGAACTGATGCGTCCGATTGCTTTTGAGGGGTTCGCGCCGGGGGGGCGCGAGCCAACGTCTCCCGATTATTGGCTGGCCTACTGGATCGCGGCCTTTCGGGAGATCCGGCAGAACGGGGAGGGGTGTCACCTCGTGGCGCAGGACGACCTGCGATCCAATCCGCAGGGCACGATGGACGCGCTTTGCGACCGGATCGGTCTGGATCACGGGGGCGTGGATTTTACGAAGTATTTCCGGCCCGGTGCGGATTTGGGGGATAGCTCTGTTTATTCGTCCGAGCTGCTGGCCGAAGCGCAGGCGCTGTATGAGGAGCTGAATGCTCGGGCGGTGCGGGCGTCGGTTCCCGTGGAGGCATAGGTGCCGTCTTTCGGGGGCGCAAGCTGCTCGGTTTAAGCGGAAAGCTTCGCTGCCCGGGATGGGATTGACGGCTGTCCCCGCGATGATGGTTTCGCGGGCTGACAATTCCAGGCCGACACCATAACCTGCGCGGGAATTCACATAATCCAAGTATAAATATGCTGATACACGTCGGGCAGGAGCGCACAGAACGAATTAACCTGGCGCTTGCCGGTATGCTTGCGACGATTGCCGGGGCTCTGAACGCGGCTGGATTTCTTGCGGCGGGTGTGTTCACCGCGAATATGACCGGTAACGTGTCTGCCTTTGCGGATTATCTGGTAACCGGTGAATACGCCTTGGCGCTTTGGCTGGTGCCGTTGGTTGTCGCGTTTGTCCTGGGGGCTTATTCCGCTGCGGCCTTGATCTATCACGAACAAGCAAGGCGGGTTCACGGCGCATTCGCATGGGCGATCGTCGTGGAGGCATGTCTATTGATTGTGCTCTCTGCCGGACTGGCGGTCGCATCTGGCGGGGTGTCAGCTGCTCTCATGACCATTACACTAAGTTTCGTTATGGGGTTTCAGAACGCGGTCACGACGCTGATCTCCGAGGCCCGGGTGCGCACGACGCATGTGTCTGGCATGGCGACCGATATCGGCATTGGACTGGCGTCGCTTTCCAGCAATGCCGAGGGCAGGCGTGAAGCGGCCGCACGGCTCAAACTTCACGCCCTCACGCTTTCGGCCTTTGCAGTTGGCGGCATCCTAGGGGCCATCGTGTTCAACTCGGTTGGTAACTGGTTTTTCGCGATTGGGGCCGGGGCGCTTCTATTGATTGGCTTGCCCGAAATCGTGCGAGCGCGTCGGCTTGGCAGGGGCTGAATTTGAAGCTGTTTTGGCTTTGAGCGTCGTGTGCTTGAAGAAGCATGGCTGGGGGGCGGCCCGGTCTTTGCTGAAACCTGCGGGTTTAGGGCCTGGCGTTTGCGAATGGCAAACAGTCGATCTGCGACCTTGGAATCACGTACGATGTCTTTCGCAGATTTGCAAATGACAGGGTAGCAGCCGCGCCGGTCGCGATGTTCAATCCGGCATCCACTCCCTCACGATCCCGGCGATCTCCTCCGCGTGGGTGTGGATCAGCCAGTGATCGGCGTCGGGGAGGTTCCTGCGGGTGAGGTCGGGGGCGAAATCCTCGAGGCCTTCGGTCGCGGCCGGCAAGAGAGCGCCGTCCTGTTCGCCCCAGATCAGCAGGTGGGGGCAGCGGACCATGAGCCGGTCGGTGGGAAACTCGGGCAGGTCGGTGATCGGCTCGCCCGGTTTGGCGAGGCGCAGGGGCGAGGCGCGGTACCAATTGATCATGGTTTCGAGCTTTCCGTCGCGGGCCCATTCGGTCTTGTATTCCTCGGCCCGGTCGGGATCGACCCAATTGGTACCCATGTGCCGGGTGAAGAAATCCATCATCTTTTCGAAGTTGTTCTCGGCGAGCTTTATGTGGGAATCCGGGCGGCGGAGATAGCCGATATAGGCCGAGGCCTCGGATTGCGCGCCGCCTGATGCCATCGCGCGCTGGAAGGGCACCGGGTGGACGCCATTGGCGATGATCAGGCGCGAGACGTGATCGGGGTAGAACATCGCCAGCCCATAGGCGACGGCTGCGCCCCAGTCATGGCCAAAGACGGTGACCGGTCCGCTGCCGTAATGGTCGATCAGCGCGACCATATCCTTGGTCAGGGCCGAGCTGGTGTACATCTCGACACCCTCCGGTGCCCAGCTCTGGCCATAGCCGCGCTGGTCAGGGGCGATCACGTGAAAACGGTCGGAAAGCTTGGGCGCAAGATCGCTCCACGCGCCGCCATATTCCGGAAAACCGTGCAGGAACAGCATCTTGGGCTGGGACGGATCGCCCCAGCTGCGGACAAAGAACGGGTGGCCATTAAGCTCGACGGTTTCCGATTGCATGTAAAATTCTCTCCCTTGTCGGGGCAGGTTAGAGTGGGTTGGGTGTGAGGGAAAGAGGTGGCCCGCCCAGGCAGGCCACCTGTCTGGGATCACTCGCCGGCGGGCAGGGTTTCGAAGCGCAGACCCTTGGCGGTGCGATCGGGAAAGCCCTTCCACTGGCTGTGATCGTCGGTTGGCTTGCCCGCGTCGTCCAGCGCGACGACACCGTCATCCGACTGTTCCACGAGGTCGAAATATTCGGCCATCTGCTGATCCTCCTTGAGGTGGAGATCCATGAAGGCGGTGGCGAAATGCTGGGTGATGTTGTTCATGCGGTTGGTGTCCCAGACCGCGTCTGCATAATGCTCGAACGGGGCGAAACCGAGCGCCTCGTCGAATTCCCAGCTTTCCTCGGGGGCGGGCATTGGTGCTGCGGCATTGTGGTTCGCGCCGATGAAGGTCAGCAGGTGACGCGTGGTGCCGGTGGTGCCCTCGAAAATCTGGCGGATCGCCGGGTAGACGGACACGTCATCGACACTGCCGGCCATCAGGAGGAGCGGTTTCTCGAAGCCCTTGAGCCCTTCGGCATCCCAGAAGCCGGTGTTCATGCCCCAGGGTCCGATGGCGATTGTCGCCTTGACGCGTGGATCGATCAGGTCGGCATGGGTTTGTGACCCCGCGAGGTGGCGCGAGAGCAGCCCGTTCGGCGTACCCCAGCTGTATTCGGTGCTGGACTGCGTGACGCCCGCGCCGCCAAATATCATCGCGCCGTAGCCGCCCATCGAATAGCCGATGACGCCGGTGGTTTCGGCATCGGTGATCGCGCCGATGGGGCTGTCGAGCGCGGCCATCTGGTCGATTACGAACTTCTGGTCGATGGGGCGGTTCAGCAGGGTCGAACCAAAGGCGCCCTTATCGTCATAGGTGCTGTCCTTGTGGTCGATGGAGACCGCGACATAGCCCTTGGAGGCGAGGTTTTCGCCAAGGTGCGACATCAGGAAACGGTTGCCGGGATAGCCGTGGCTGATCACGACAAGCGGGAAGGTTTCGCCGCTGACCGGGGTGGCATCACGGGCGGCGCGGCCATGGAGCGTGACCTCGGTCACGCCGTCGCGCAGGATCGCCTGATAGGTGCCGCCCGGCTCGGTGCCTTCCTCGGCGGGGTACCAGACCTCGACCGTCACGGGACGGTCATAGGTCGGCTCGCTGCCCTCGGACGTGTTCACGATGTCGATCTGGTCAGGATTGGTGAATTCCAGGGTTGTCACACCGATGGGCATGGCGCCATAGGCGGCAAGTTCGGGCGCGTCGGGGCGAATCCGGTCGATCCGGTTCTCGGCGTGGACGGTGCCGGCGGCGAGGCTGGCGGTCAGGGCGAGAGAGGTCAGGGCAGTACGCATGTCGTCTCCGGTCTTGTGCATTCAGTTCGGGGGTTCATCGTACATGGTTAATGTGACGTGACCATAATAATCTTATCCACAGGCGGGATTTTCCGACATATTAGAACGCCCTCTATGGGGGCTGGCGGGCCGGAAGCGGGATCTCGATGGCCCGGTTCGTGGCCTCTTGCGGGGGGCGTGCAATACACATATTGCACAATTTATGAGCGTTCACATGACATATGGCGGCCATGCCAAGGCGATCCTGTTTCTGGGTCTGCCCCTTATCGGAGGGCATCTGGCGCAATATGCCATCGGGCTGACGGATACGGTGATGCTGGGCTGGTATTCGGTCGAGGCGCTGGCCGCGGTGACCCTGTCGCACAGCTATTTCTTTGTCTTTTTCATGCTCGGGTCGGGATTCGCGCTTGCGGTGATGCCGATGGTGGCGGCGGCTGCCGCGCGCGACGACGAGGTTTCGGTGAGGCGGGCGACCCGGATGGGGCTGTGGCTGAGCCTTGGCTTTGCGCTTTTGGTGATGCCGATCATGTGGAAGGCGAAGACCCTTCTGGGCCTGCTTGGGCAGACACCCGCAGTGGCAGAAGCCGGGGGCGAGTACCTGCGGATCGCTGGTTTTGGGCTGATCCCGGCGCTCTTGGTGATGGTGATCAAATCCTATCTCGCGGCGCTGGAGCGCACGCGGATCGTGCTTTGGATCACGGTTCTGGCGGCCATCAGCAATGCGCTGGCGAATTACATCCTGATCTTTGGCAATCTTGGCGCGCCGGAACTGGGTCTGCGCGGGGCGGCGATTGCCTCGGTTCTGACGCAGAGCATTTCGCTGGTCGCCATCGTGTTCTACGCGATCCGGGCGCTGCCCGATCACAACCTGTTTCAGCGGCTGTGGCGGCCCGACTGGGAGATGTTCGGGCAGGTGTTCCGGCTGGGGCTGCCGATTGGCATGACCACGGTCTGCGAGGTCAGCCTGTTCGCGGCGTCCTCGGTGATGATGGGCTGGCTTGGCACGGTGACGCTTGCGGCGCATGGGATTGTCATCACCGTCGCGGCGGCTGCGTTCATGGTGCATCTGGGCCTGTCCAACGTGGCGACGATCCGGGCCGGGAATGCCTATGGCCGGGGGGATCGCGGGCATATGGCCCGGGGGGCGCTGGTCGTTTTCCTGCTGTCACTAGGGATTGCCATTATCACGGTCACCGCCTTTCTTGTGGTGCCGGAACCTGTGATCAGCCTGTTCATCGAACCGGACGATCCAGCGCGGCCGGCCATCCTTATCGTGGGCGTGCAGCTTTTGGCGATTGCGGCACTGTTCCAGCTTGTCGACGGGGCGCAGGTGATCGCGCTGGGCTTGCTGCGGGGCGTGCAGGATACGGCGGTGCCGATGATGATCGCGATCCTGTCCTACTGGGCAGTTGGCCTGTCGGTGTCTTACCTGCTGGGCTTTGTCTTGGGCTGGGGCGGCGTGGGTGTATGGCTGGGGCTGACGGCGGGGCTCGCCTCGGCCGCGCTTTTGCTGATGTTGCGGTTCTGGGGTAAATCGCTGGGCGAGGTCGGTTACGCCTGATCCTTGCGGGCGGCTTTTTCGCTTTTGTCGAGCCGGTCGGCCTTTTTTCGCACTAGAACCGAGCGCAGGTCGTGCATGGCAAGCAGAAGCGCATCCGTGATGTCTTCGAGCTGGTCGTCGCTGGCACGCGACTGCGCCCATTGCGCGGTCAGGTTCATGTGATCGATGGTGCGGTGGATATCGTCGATATCGCGGCGGGCGAGCAGGGCCGTGCGTTCGGCCATCCACGCCCTGATTTCCCCGAGATCGGTGTCGGACAGGGTCCGATTGCCATGCGGCTTGATTTCGCCATTGCGGATATTGACCACGGCGATCTGATCCATGTCGATCCGGCGCTGACGGTTCTCGGTATCGATACGGAACACGAAGGCACCGTTTTCGCGGACGCGAAAGTAATAGTCGGGCAGGTTGGGCATGGCTTATGCCTTTGTTGGGACGAAAGCTTGATAGCGAAACCGGCAGGTTGTGACTAGACCGCGTGACGCTGGCGGCGTCTTAGCGTTGCAAGACCGCCAATGCCCAGAAGCAGCGCGGGCAAAGTGGCTGGCAACGGCACGGCAGAAACGGCGGTTTCGATCTGTGCCGTAAACAGGGTGCCCGTTTCCATGAAAAAGCCGGTAAAATTAACCCTGAGCGTATCTGCCGTAAAGTTCAGCTTGGACTGGGTGAAATCTGCCGTGGAGGAAGACAACAGCGTGAAAGCGGAAAAGTCAGCAATTGTGTCACCAATATCAGTGAACACAAACTGACCAAAACCACTGGTGAACGCAGTCCGGTAGGGGCCATCATACCCGACCATGAGCAAGCCGGTCTCGGTGAAGTCAAAAGTGAAGGTGTCAGTTAAATAAACCGCAGTGGTCTCGACGCCGGGGCCGACGTTGAATGTCGGGTTCGAGATATCAAAGCCGGCATAGGCCGTAAGTGACATTTCGGCGCCGGAAAGATCCGCCGCACTGGCGGTGGATGATAGCCCGAGAGCAAGTGCGAAAGCACTGAATGCAGAGAGGAATTTCATGATAAGCGCCTTGTTGTTCGAAATGCGTTTGGCAGCCCGTTGCAAACGGTTCTTTACAAGGCAATGCTTAATCTGGAAACAATCTGTGGCACCGATGCGGGATCGGTGCCACGAGGTAGTCAGTACCTGCAATAAATTGGATCTTAGCTGAGGCCCGCGCAGAACTTGGTGATACGCGCGCAGGCTTCTTTCAGGTTCTCGTCCGAGGTCGCGTAGCTGACCCGGAAATTGGGCGAGAGACCGAAGGCCGCGCCAAATACCACGGCAACGCCTGTGTCTTCGAGCAGGGCCTTGGCGAAATCCTCGTCATTCTCGATCTTGACGCCCTTTTCGGTGGTCTTGCCGATCAGGCCTTTGATCGAGGGGTAGACATAGAAGGCGCCTTCGGGAACCGGGCAGGTGATGCCGTCGATGGCGCTCAGCGCCTCGACCACCAGATCGCGGCGGCGTTTGAAGGTCTCGTTGTTGGTGGCAAGGAAATCCTGCGTGCCGTTGAGCGCCTCGACCGCCGCCCACTGGCTGATGGTGCAGGGGTTCGAGGTCGACTGGCTTTGCACCTTGCGCATCGCGGCGATCAGCTTTTCGGGACCAGCGGCGTAACCGATGCGCCAGCCGGTCATGGCATAGGCCTTGGAGACACCGTTGCAGGTGAGCGTGCGGTCGTAGAGACCGGGTTCTACCTGTGCCGGGGTGCAGAATTCGAAGCCGTCATAAGCGAGGTGCTCGTACATATCGTCGGACATGATCCAGACATGCGGGTGCTTCATCAGCACGTCGGTCAGCGCCTTTAGTTCATCATGCGAATAGCCCGCGCCGGTCGGGTTCGAGGGCGAGTTGAAGATGAACCACTTGGTCTTGGGGGTGATCGCCGCTTCGAGCTGTTCGGCGGTGATCTTGAACTTGTTCTCGAGCGTGGCCTCGACGGCGACGGGTTCGCCGCCCGCCAGAAGCACCATGTCCGGATAGGAAACCCAGTAGGGCGCGGGGATGATGACCTCGTCGCCGGGGTTCAGCGTGGCGGTCAGCGCGTTATAGAGGTTCTGCTTGCCGCCGGTGCCGACTGAAATCTGCTTGGGTTCGTAGGTCAGCCCGTTTTCGCGAGCGAACTTGGCGCAGATCGCCTGTTTCAGTTCGATGATCCCGTCGGGCGCGGTGTATTTCGTCTTGCCCGCTGCGATGGCCGCGACGGCGGCGTCCTTGATGTTCTGGGGCGTATCGAAATCCGGCTCGCCCGCGCCGAGGCCGATCACGTCGCGACCGGCGGCCTTGAGCTCGTTGGCCATGGTGGTGACGGCGATGGTGGGCGACGGTTTGACGCGCGACAGGGTATCGGAAAGGAAGGACATTTGGGCCTCGGGTTTGTATCTACGGCTCGACTGTCTTATGCTGGGCACCATATCTGATCAAGACGCAACTCAAGAATGCAACTCAAGACGGAGCGCCACGACATGATGGATGATACGACGGATTGGTACGGACCCGATGCTGCAACTTTCGGAGACCGGGTCGCCGCAGCCCGGGAAGCGGCGGGAATGAGCCAATCGCATCTCGCGCGGTGCCTCGGTGTGAAAAAATCGACGCTCACAGGCTGGGAAGATGACATTTCCGAACCGCGCGCCAACAAGCTGTCGATGATGGCGGGGCTTTTGAACGTATCGATCACATGGCTGCTGACCGGCGAGGGCGAAGGCATGAGCGCGCCCGACGATGCGGCGGATACGGCGAGCGATCTTGCGGGCTATGCGGCGGAGCTGCGCGAAATCCGCAACGCCATGCGGGCCAATTCCGAGCGGGCCGCACGGCTGGAAAAGCGCATCCGGCAGGCGATGAAAGCGGAAGAGACCGTATGAACGAAAGCCACGAAGACCGGCTCAAGCGGCTGAAGATGCGGTCGATGCGGCGCGGGATCAAGGAAATGGACCTGATCCTGACCGCCTATGCCGATGCCAATCTTGCCAAGATGAGCCCGGCGGCGCTGGATACCTATGACGCGTTGCTGCACGAGAACGATCAAGACCTTTACCAATGGGTTACCGGGCAGGTCGCGCCGCCAACGGCTTACGCCGGATTGATCCATGATGTCTCGCAAGTATTTCAAAAATAAGATCAAATTAGCTTAACCGATTCTTCGGTTTTTCCGGTCACTTTCTGTTGAAGCAGATCGAGTCGGAGAGATTGATGAGTATGGAGATGCAATTGATGCCGTCGGATCCGAAAGGATTCATGGCCGGATACCTTGAGGCGCTGGCATTGGTCGAGCGTCTTCATCGTCTCCTGCTCGACGTTATCAAGGACGAGTTCGAACGTGTTGGTGTTCTGGAAATCAATGCCGTGCAGGCGCTTTTGCTGTTTAATATCGGCGACAACGAGGTCACGGCGGGCGAGTTGAAAAGCCGGGGTTATTACCAAGGCAGCAACGTAAGCTATAACCTCAAGAAATTGGTCGACATGGGCTACATGCACCACCAGCGCTGCGAGATCGACCGCCGGTCGGTTCGGGTGCGGCTGACGGAAAAGGGGCGCAATATCCGCGATGTCGTGTCGGGGCTGTTCCTGCGCCATGCAGAGGGGCTTGAGGAACGCGGCATCATCGGGCCCGGTGGTATCGAAGAAATCACGAGCTCGCTTAAGCGGGTCGAACGCTACTGGACGGACCAGATCCGCTATATCTACTAGGTTCGAGCAGCAGGGGGCGGCCCCTCGGGGGCGTCCTCTTTAATAAGAAGGCGAAAGGTTATCCCGGTTCCCGGTTGCGCGGGCGCCGATCGAAACCGACGGCGCGGGGCGTCAGTTCACGTTCCAGCTTGCGCCGCATCGCGCGTTCGTAATCCTCGAAGCTCTGGGCAATTTCCAGGAATGCGCCGGGGCCGTAGATCACCGAATTGCGGTAAAAGCTGATCAAGGAGCGTTCGGCTTCGTAATCCGAGTTGTTCACGACAAGCCCGTTGACGGTGACATCGGCAAAGGGGAACTGGGCATAGGCCTGTTCGGGGCCGAAACCTTCGTTATTTATGCCGTCTCCGGCGATATCGATGGTGCGGAACAGGCAGGCGGGGGCACGGCTGAGCAGGCGCGCGCCATAGCCAAGCGCATAGCCCATCGCAGTCGGGAATTCGCTGTGACTGCGGTTGGAGACGCCGATAATGCTGGCCGCATTCAACAGATCCTCTCGAGTACCGATCAACTGCCAGTCGAGGAGCAGTTCCTGATTGTACCGGCCGCTCCACTCAAAAACAGCCAGCGCCACCGGCACGTCCACCGCGAAAAAGGCGCGCTGCACCTCGGGCGAAAGCAGCGCGGCGGCAAGTCCCTTGCGCTGAAGCGCATCCTCTTCGGCATTGACCGAAGAGGAGACATCAAGCGCGAGGACAAGGGCGAGCCTGCAATCCTGTGCCTTCGCCGCAAGCGGCAAGAGCAGCGAGAAAACGCAGGCCAGCCGCCACATTACCAGTGTCCGGTATTGCTCATGGAAGCCCAGGGTTCTGCTGGTTCCCGGGAATCGCCGTTTTGCAGCAATTCGACCGAGACATTGTCGGGCGAGCGGACAAAAGCCATGCGCCCATCGCGCGGCGGGCGGTTGATCGTTACGCCATTGTCCATCAGATGCTGGCAGGTGGCATAGATATCGTCAACGCCGTAGGCGAGATGGCCGAAATGACGGCTGTCATCGGGAAGCGCATCATCGCCATCCCAGTTGTAGGTAAGTTCCACGGGGCATTCCTCTTGTCCTTCGGGCGCCATGAAGACCAGCGTGAACCGGCCTTCTTCGCTTTCGTGGCGGCGGATTTCTTTCAGGCCCAGCAGCGCGTAGAACGCCATCGATTTCTCAAGGTCCTTCACGCGGACCATTGTGTGCAGATAGGTTAGCGGCATGTGTATTCTCCGTTTGCTCCCGCGAACTTTAGCGTTCTGAGCCGGAAGAACCAGACTTGCACTCTGTTCAGAAGGTGGATTTGATCCCGAGGGCCAGCGAAAAGTCGCGTGCGGAGTAGATCGAGATATTCGAATCCGTCTTGCTGGCCTGCAGCGTGAGGGTCGGGGCGAAACCGGCGTAGTCGTATTCTTCAAAGAAAAAGGTCAGATCGCCGGCGATTGTCTTGTCATCGCGCGGCGCAAACACGACCCGCCCGAAAGCGTTGAGACCGGCTGCGATCAGGGGATAGTCGGTCGCGCCAAGGGCAAGCCCCGCGCTGACCCGTGCCGGACCCAGACGCTTGTCGAATGTCACCGTGCCGCGCAGGCTGGCCCCGCTGTACGTGCCGTTCATCGCCTGTGCCGAAACATCGCGCAGCGACAGGGACAGGCCAAGCCGGTTACCGCCCTGCAACCGGTGATCAAAGACAGCGGAGAGGCCGTAGACCCGCGCATCGTTCGCTTTCGATTTCGCCTTGAAGCGATCTTCGGCAAGGACGCCGAGGGTCAGGGAAGACGCTTCGGATAATGCCCATGTCCGGTCTCCGAAGAGACGCGCGAAATAGAAATTCCGGTCGCCGCCAAAGCGACTTTCGCCAAGGCTTGCAGAAACGGATGCGAAGTTGCCCTCGCGCGGGTCGCCGATGGCAAAGGCGTGGCGCAGGGTCAGTTCGCCATAGGTCGAGCCGTATTTGCGACCGCTGACGCCGGGGGCGAGCGCCTCCGCGCTGTCTGACAGGGCGACGCGCGAAATATAGAGACGTCCCAAAAGGTAGGTTGCGCTTTGCCGGTCGCCGCGCAACCGGTAGCCCAGCATCGTATCGAGCGTTGCAATGACTCCGGAAAGCGCCACCGCATCGGCGGGGCGCAGGCCGTAATCGGGCTCTCCATCGATGGTGTTGTACCGGCTGGACGAGCCGTTGTTCACATTGTCCGAGGGGCGCAGACCCGCGTTAATGGAAAAGCTCCACGGGTTGCGCTGGCGCAGAATGCGATAGTCGCGCGCGATCTGCTGCGAGACTTCTTTGCTTTCGGCGTGGATCGCGGTGCGGCGCAGCCAGATCTGGGCGAGGGTCGGACGACCTTCGGCATAGGACAGCTTGGCGGCCAATTCGGCAGCGCGCATCCGGTCGGAACCGATGTCGGTCAGCCGATAGGCGCGGGCGGCAGCACGTCGGCCATCGCGGTTGCGGTTCAACCCGGCGTAGGCAAGCGCCTGCATGTAATGGGCGACGGGGTCTTTTGGATTGGCCCTAACAAGTCCGGCAGACAGGCGCAGGGCCAGCGCGGGCTGGCCTGTTTCAAGCGCATGCCCCGCCAGAAGACGCGCCTGCGGGAGGGTCAGGGAAACCGAATTTTCAGCCGTCTGGGCCGGGGTCATGCCCGTGGCGAGAAAAACGCCAAGTGCGAGGCAGGCACCGGCAAGTCGTTTACGGATTGGGCTGGTCACACAGCGGTGCATCGCCGGGTGTGCCGCATTTCGGCAGGACGAAGATGCCGTATTCGACTTCGTTCTGGACGCTGGTGATGTGGTTTTCGACATAGATACCGCCTGCAATCGTTGCCGCATCGTCGCCGCCAAATATACCGCCGTAGCTTCCGCGCACCTGCTGCTGGATCGACACGTCGCCGGCAAAAGTGCCCGAGGCCGGGTTGATCGCCGTCGGCGCGAGTTCCAGATCGACCATTTCCGTTCCCGGGGCGTCCACGTAGGTTCGGTCATAAATGATGCCGTTCACGGCGTTATCGGTGAAGTCGGCATTCACCAGAACCTTGCCCGTTACTTCTCCTGCCTGAACCGGCCTGACCGAGGTGGGCGTGCCCGGTGTCACAGGAAGCAGGTCACCGCCGTCGCCGGGACCGTTCAGTAAGCCGACGTAGCGTCCGGCATAGCTTGCCAGCCCGCCGCTGCCGGTCACCGATGGTGGATCATAGGCACCGGCGCGGCCATAGACGGCCCCGCCGAAGAAGTATTCGAACTGCCCGCCCGTCGTGACCACGGCGGCCCGGGTGCCGTCAATGTCACGCACATAGGCGGTTGTGTGCCGCGATAGGGAGCTGTCCTGCGTGGTGTAGGCCTCGTACCCGTTCCGGTCGAGCGCGGGTCGCCTGCTGTAGACGGCCTCGAATTCCTCGTTGTCGAGGGTGATGCCGCGTACGGTCAATGTCTGTGCGTCCGCATCGTAGGAAATGCCCTGAAGATCCTGCGCAACTTCGGCGGGGACGCCCGTTTCTGGATCGTCCGTGTCCGTATCCTCGATGAAGGGGTTGCCGCCGCCGCTACCGCACGCGGACAACATGGTCGCTGCTGCGAGCCCAAGCCAATACCGTTTCATCTGCCTCAACCATTGTTAATCAGGTTTTTCGGTCAGAGTCGGGCGAGGCGGTGCAAAAGTCAACGTCGTTGCGATTCGAAACCCCGTGGCGTGGCCGATAAGTTACCTTTATCTTGTGGGTCTGGTGGGGTATGCGGACACATACAGTATGGTGGCGCGGATTTGCGCGTAAAGCTCAGGCTTTGCGATCCGGTGGAATCCTGTTTATCTGGCAGCGAAATTGAAGGCCGGATCGAATCCGTTCAGGCCGCGACCGAGACAGAGGAAATCACATGCGCCAATATCTCGATGCGCTCGAGACCGTTCTGAGCAAGGGAAACCGGTCGACCGACCGCACCGGCACCGGGACGATTTCCTATTTCGGGATGCAGTGCCGCTATCCTTTGTCGGACGGGTTCCCGCTGGTCACAACCAAGAAGCTGCACCTGCGATCGATCGTGCATGAACTGCTCTGGTTCCTCTCGGGTGACACGAACATCGGGTACCTGAAGGAAAACGGTGTTTCGATCTGGGACGAATGGGCGGATAAAAATGGCGATCTGGGGCCGGTTTACGGCCATCAGTGGCGGCATTTCCCGACCATCCGCAAAGAGATCGACAGCAATGGCGAAGCGCGGCTCCAGATCGGCGAGGTCGACCAGATCGCCAAGCTTGTCGAGGCGATCCGGAAAACGCCCGACAGCCGCCGTCTGATTGTCTCGGCCTGGAATCCCGGCGAGATCGACGAAATGGCCCTGCCGCCCTGCCATACGCTCTGGCAGGTTCGGGTTGCGGACGGGAAGCTGCATCTGCAACTATATCAGCGGTCCGCTGATATGTTTCTGGGGGTGCCGTTCAACATTGCCTCATATGCGCTTTTGCAGGTGATGCTGGCCAAGGTTACCGGATATGAGCCCGGCGATTTCATACATTCGATTGGCGATGCACATATTTACTTGAATCATCTCGATCAGGTGCAGACACAACTTTCGCGAAAGCCATCCGCGTTGCCTACACTGCGTCTGACGCGGGATGTTACCTCTTTGTTCGATTTCAAATACGAGGATTTCGAATTCGTCGATTACAATCCTCAGCCGGGTATCAAGGCGCCGGTTGCGGTCTGACGATGATTACATTGATTGTCGCCCGCGCGGCCAATGGGGCCATTGGAAAAGATAACGATATTCCCTGGCACTGCCCCGAAGACCTTAAGATGTTTCAGCGCGAGACCAGCGGAGGCGCCATCATCATGGGCCGTTGCACATGGGAGAGTCTGCCGGTCAAGCCACTGAAAAACAGGATGAATTGCGTGATCTCGCGCGATGGGTCGGTTGCAGAGCATGTGTTCGGGGATGTGGCCGATGCAGTGCGGGCGAGCCAGGCGGCGGGTTATGGGCGTATTTACGGAATTGGCGGCGAGCGGATCTACCGGGCGCTGTTTCCATTCGCGCACAGGTTGATGATCACCGAGGTGGATATGACGGTAAAGGACGCGGATGCATTCTTTCCGGCTTTTGAAGAAAACCACTGGCTGGAATTGTCGCGGCGGGAATTGGCTGTTTCGCCTTCTAAATTCACATTGCGGGAATTGATACGTCGCGATGTTGCCTCTGCCGAGAATGTTTGATCTGTTGGAATGGCAATCGGGCGAATTGCGAGATGGGAAGATTTCGAATTGCTGTTCGGTATTTCAAATAACCAGGTAATTGCGGAGTTAATTAATTTTGCGTTGGCTGGTTAATTAGAATGCGAAACACTGCAATTAAGCCCGGAGAGGTGGCTTTGACGTGCACGGGGGATTTCTGCCGAGGTATTTCTTGACAGATTATCTCGGGAATGCGTCCGAGCAGCGGGGGTGAAAGTTGCCCGCCCTGGACCGGGCGAAGCGAGGCTCAAAGGCTTGGTTCCGCTAGTAGGCGGAAAAACGGTAATTATTTGAGTTTCAAATCTGCAGCCATTTGTCGGCCATCGCGTCCGTCCTGCAATTGATAATCAACTTTTTGGTTATCAGCCAACCCCGTCAGGCCGGATCTTTCCACGGCAGAGATATGCACGAACACATCCTTGCCGCCTTCGTCTGGCGCAATAAAGCCATAACCCTTGGTCGTATTAAACCACTTCACGGTGCCACTTGGCATGTTTCCGCGTCTCCCTTTGCTTGCGTTCCGCGCGTCAATTGCGCAGAATCTTTAATGGCCCGATCAGACGTCAACTGTTTGTTAAGGCCAGTGTCAGCATCTCATGTGATTTGTAAAAATCAAGAAAAACGGGGTGCGGTGGGTTAAATTGCCGGTTATTTGCGCGAAATTGAAGGGGCGAACTATGTTGGTGTTTGGACTGAAGAACTGCGATACTTGTCGCAAGGCGTTGAAATCATTGCCAGATGCACAACTTTTGGATGTACGCTCCGACGGTATTCCCGCTGAGGTTCTTTCGCAGGCCTTGGCGGAATTCGGCGACAGCCTCGTCAATACACGCTCGACCACATGGCGAAATCTTCACGATTCAGAGCGTGCGCGCCCGCAGCTTGAGCTGCTTGAGGCGCACCCGTCCCTGATGAAGCGACCGTTGATCGTGGATGGCGAAACCATGTACCTTGGCTGGACGCAGGATACCCGTGCGGCGCTGGGCGTCGCGTGATGCGGTCCGTCTAGCGCACGTTGAGCCGTTGCTTGATGAGCTGGTCGACGGATACGGGACCGGCGCCGCGAAAGACGAGGATCAGCAATAGCATAACCCAAAGCGCCCGCTGGTCGAGGATCAGGCTGCCGGGGTCCTTGTCGAACCATGCGCCAAGGGTATCGGGCTGGGTGATCGCGCCGTGACCGTAAAGATCGGTCAGCGTCTGCACCACAACAAATCCTATCATGCCTGCTGCTGAGATGCGGGTGAAAAGGCCAATGATGATCAGGGCGGGGAGGATAAACTCGGCCCATGTTCCGGCGAGGATGGTGAATTTCTCAAAACTGCTGGCCGCGCTGATGTCGTAGCCGGAGGCTTCAGCTGCTTTCGGAAAGATCTGCGCATAGGCGTTGAAGGTCGGTTGCCACAGACCCGAGATATCGCCGCCGAGTTTTGTCATGGCGGAGGTCCAGTAATAGAGCGCGAAGAGCGCGGCAAAGACGAAGCGGGCGAGGGTGGGCATCAGCACGGTGCCGAGCCGCTGTTCGATGGTGAATGCGATACGCAGGTAGAGATTGACGAGAGCGGTCATAGGCGTTGGTCTTTCAGGGTCAGCGACGTCAGGGCATTGTCCCGCAGCAGGATGGCGAGGGTGCTGGCAGGATCGAAATCCGGTGCGGTGGTTTGTGCAACATCCAAAGCGTCTCCGAGGCTTTGGCCTTTGGAAATTGCGGCGATCCAGTCCGCCCCACCGCGGGGCAGCAGGTGGGGGACGGGATCGAATTCGCGGCGGGTAATCAGGACATCCTGCGGCTCTGCCACCGGTTTCGGCGCGTCGTGTTGAGTATTGCGCAGCCAGATTGCATGGACCGGCCAGCGGGAGCGGACGAGACGCAGCGAGGGTGCGAATGAGAGCGTGGATTCGGTCAGATCCTGCGGTGACAGGTCGGTCAGCCGTGACGGATCGAGGGCGGGTGCATCCGCCGCGTGATAGGAGGCACGCAGGGCCAGTTCGAGCCGCGCGATGTCGGGCAGATAGCCAAGGTGGGAAAGCTGCGACAGTCCGGCCAAGAATTCGGGCAGGTCAGTGCCGTATGCGCTGAGCACGGGAGAGCGGGGCGGGTAGGCGCGCAGGTACAAGGCTGCGATGGCTTTCATGTTCTCGGTGCCGAGCAGCTTTGTGACGACGGGAAAGCCGTTGCGCAGCGCTTCGCCCAGAGAGCTCGCGACATTGTTGCGCAGCACGTTGAGCCGGCGGCCTGCGGGCTGCCCGTTTCCGTCGGTCAGCCCCTCGGGCAGAGTCACATTTGGGTGTAGCAGGGCATGTGCGAAACTGCCGGTCCCGGCGGTCATCCGACCGCAACCGTTTGCAGGGCGTGTTCAGCGCGGCGGGCCTCATCGCGCAGGGTTGGCCAGTCTGGCACATCGTTGTCCCATTCGACCAGAACCGGGCAGGGTCCAGTGCGGGCCAGAACCTCAGCAAGCAGGTCCCAGACCGGTGGGGCGACCGGGCGGGCGTGGCTGTCGATCAGCAGGGGGGCGCCGTGATCGTCGGCATCGTGGTCATGCCCCCCGACATGGATTTCCGCCACGCGGGACAGCGGAAAGGCATCGAGATAGCTTTGCGGCGTAAAGCCGAGGTTCACCGAAGAGATAAAGACGTTGTTAACATCGAGCAACAGGCCGCAACCGGTGCGACGCGCGAGTTCGGCAAGGAATTCCGGCTCGGACCATGTGCTTTCGGCAAAGGCGAGGTAGCTCGACGGGTTTTCGAGCAGCATCGGGCGGCGAAGCGTGGATTGCACGGTATCGATATGCTCGGCCACGCGGGTGAGCGTGGCATTGGTGTAGGGAAGGGGGAGCAGGTCGTTCAGATAGGTGTCGCCATGGCTCGACCATGCCAGGTGCTCCGAGAAAGACGCGGGGTCGAGCCAGCCGACAAGCTTGGCCAGCCGCGCGAGGTGGTCCTTGTCGAGCGGCTGGGCACCGCCGATGGAAAGCCCCACGCCGTGGACGGAGATGGCGAAACGCTCGGCCAGTGCGCGCAGCTGGGCCAAGGGCCGCCCGCCATCGCCCATGTAGTTTTCCGCGTGGATCTCAAGCCAGCGGACCGGGCCTGCGTCCTCCATGATCGCGGCGAAATGCTGCGGCTTGAAGCCGACGCCGGGCGCGGCGGGAAGGCGGTTGAGGCGGGCGGTATCGAGCATCTCGGTTGCTCCGGTGTGTAGGCGGCGCGGCCGCCCACTTCGGGGTTACGCGGGCAGGTCGCGTTGCAGCGGTTCCAGCGATCCTTCGCGTTCGGTGCCATCGGCCATGTCCGGCAGGTCGATCTCGGAGCATGTACCGGTATCGACCAGCGTCCAGGCGTTGCCCTGATAGTCGACGGTCGAGGTGCCTGCACAGGTGGTGCCGGGACCGGCGGCGCAATCGTTCTGTCCGGCAAGCGACACGCCGTAGCATTTCTCTTTGGACTGGGCGGTCGCCGTGGTGCCCTGAGCGGCGAGAGCGGCAGCGACGGCGCTGGCAACGGCGAGCGTTTTTGCGGTGTTTGACATGAGTTCTTCCTCCTTGATCATGAATCTTGGTCGGGCGTGCTCAACCCTAGCCGGGCCGGTTGCCGCACGGGTTTCACGAGGCCGTGCCTCACGCCGCTGTCAGCCAGTGTGAGGCTTCGACAGGAGAAACGCTGTTGAAAAGCGGGAATTTTGTCAAATGTTTCAAAGCCTGCCCCCGGTTTGCGGCGGAAATAGGGGGCAGGCGAGGGATTTGTTACAACAGGTCCGGCGGGGTTGCTTCGATGCCAAGAGCTTTTGTTACAGCGGACAGATCCTGCACGCTGGTTTGTTTTTCGCCAAGGCGGCGGAGGGAGACGGTGCGTTCCTCGACCTCGCGATGACCGACGGCAAGGATGACCGGCACCTTGCCGACCGAGTGCTCGCGAACCTTGTAGTTGATCTTTTCGTTGCGGATATCGGCCTCGGCGCGGACACCTGCGGCCTGCAGCTCGGCGACGACCTCGTGCACGTAGTCATCCGCCTCGGAGGTGATCGAGGCGACGACAACCTGACGCGGCGCGAGCCAGAAGGGCAGTTTGCCTTCGTGGTTTTCGATCAGGATGCCGATGAAGCGTTCGAAGCTACCGAGGCAGGCGCGGTGCAGCATGAAGGGGCGGTGCTTGTCGCCATCCGCCGCGATGTAGCTGGCCCCCAGCCGTTCCGGCAGGTTCGGATCGACCTGAAACGTGCCGCATTGCCAGACCCGGCCGATCGCGTCGGTCAGGTAAAAGTCGAGCTTTGGCCCGTAGAAGGCGCCGTCGCCCGGTTCCAGCACATAGTCGCGGCCTACGGCCTTGATCGCGTTTTCCAGCGCGTTCTCGACGTAATCCCAGCTTTCCTCGGTGCCGACCCGCTTTTCCGGGCGGGTGGCAAAGCGGATCTCGAAATCGTCAAAGCCGAGTTCCTTGTAGACATCCGCGAGGAAGTCGATGAATCGCGCGCATTCCTCCTGGATCTGGTCCTCGGTGCAGAAGATATGCGCGTCATCCTGGGTAAAGCCGCGCACGCGCATGATGCCGTGCAGCGCGCCCGAGGGTTCGAACCGCGCGCAGGAGCCGAACTCGGCCAGCCGGAGGGGCAAATCGCGGTAGGATTTGAGGCCTTGGTTGAACACCTGCACGTGGCAGGGGCAGTTCATCGGCTTGAGCGCGTTGATCCGGGTCTGGTCCTTGTTCTTGGCCGAGGCATCGTCGTTCTCGCCGTCGCGGCTTTCGTCGACTTCTACAAGGAACATGTGGTGCTGGTACTTGTCCCAGTGACCCGACGCTTCCCAGAGCTTGCGGTCGACAACCTGCGGTGTGTTGATTTCACTATAGCCGCCGGCACGCTGCTTGCGGCGCATATAATCCTGCAACTGGGTATAGATGGTCCAGCCATTCGGGTGCCAGAAGACCTGACCGGGGGCCTCTTCCTGCATGTGGAACAGGTCCATTTCGCGGCCCAGCTTGCGGTGGTCGCGCTTGGCGGCCTCTTCCAGCATGTGCAGGTGCGCCTTAAGCTTTTCCTTGTTCTGGAACGCCACGCCATAGATGCGCTGCAGCATCTGTCGGCTGCTGTCGCCGCGCCAGTAGGCCCCGGCAATCGACATCAGCTTAAAGGAATCGCCGGGCACTTGGCCGGTGTGCTGCAGGTGCGGCCCGCGGCACAGATCCTGCCAGTCGCCGTGCCAGTACATGCGCAGCGGTTCGTCGCCGGGAATGGCGTCGATCAGTTCGACCTTGTAGGGTTCGTTATTGTCTTCGTAGTGCTTGACCGCCCGCGCGCGCTCCCAGACCTCGGTGGTCACGGGTTCGCGCTTGTTGATGATCTCTTTCATCTTTTTCTCGATGAGACCGAGATCTTCGGGTGTAAAAGGCTCTTTGCGGTCGAAATCGTAATACCAGCCGTCCTTGATGACCGGACCGATGGTGACCTTGGTGTCGGGCCAGATTTCCTGCACGGCGCGCGCCATGATATGGGCCAGATCGTGACGGATCAGCTCATTCGCCTGCTCTTCGTCCTGCAGGGTATGGATCGCGATGTCGGAATCCTGGTCGATCGGCCATTGCAGATCCCAGTGCTTGCCGTTGACGGTGGCCGAGATGGCTTTCTTGGCCAGCGATTTAGAAATATCCTCGGC
This sequence comes from Heliomarina baculiformis, assembly GCF_019966545.1. GTDB lineage: Bacteria > Pseudomonadota > Alphaproteobacteria > Rhodobacterales > Rhodobacteraceae > Heliomarina > Heliomarina baculiformis. Next base: position 214,799 of record NZ_JAIMIC010000002.1, read on the forward strand.
CACGGCGGCGGGGGTGACGCCCGCGTCGTAGGATCGTGCATTGCCATCGGGAAGGGTGAGAGAGATTTGGGCCATATCGGCACTCCTCGTCGGTTTGGCGCCCACTGAACGCCCGGTTGCGGGTTATGTTTCGCGCCCTATCTGCATCCCGGTCCAGGGCAAGTCAAGCGACCTTGGCGCGCATTTTCTGATGACAGGCACCTGAAAGGCACCCAGATGAGTCATGACACCACGGAAGAGCTTTTCGAAACCCTGACCGGAGGGGCGGAAGACGATGTGGGGCTGTCGGAAGAAGCGGTGGCGGTCGAGCCCGCCAACGGGCTGCGCCATGTGGTAGCGCTGTCGATGACCAAGGTGGCCGACGGTCTGATCGACCCGAAGCTGATCCTGACATGGCTGATGAACAACCTCGGCGCGCCGGGGTACCTGATCGCGATGCTGGTGCCGATCCGCGAGGCGGGCGCGCTCTTGCCACAGATCGTGCTGGCGGGCGTGGTGCAGCGGATGGCGCAGCGCAAGTGGATCTGGGTGATCGGCAGCGCCGGACAGGGGATATGTGCCGCGCTGATCGTGGTGTCGGGGTTCCTGTTGGAAGGTGTCACTGCGGGCCTTGCGATCTGTGCCAGTCTTGGCGGGCTGGCCCTGTTCCGTTCCGCCTGTTCGGTGTCGTTCAAGGATATTCTCGGCAAGACCGTCGCCAAGACCCGGCGCGGGGCGATTACCGGAACGGCAGGGTCGGTTGCCGCGGCTGGCGTTCTGCTGCTGGCGCTGCTGCTCATCACCGGCGTGATCCAGAACAAGGCGCTGGTGTTGGCGGCCATTGGCTTGGCGGCTTTGCTCTGGGGCGGTGCTGCACTGGTGATGTCGATGCTGCGCGAGATGGATAGCGAAACCGGCGGCGACAAGGGCCGCGTGGACTTCAGCCTGCTCAAGGACAATCCTCAGCTCTGGCGGTTCATTCTTGTGCGCGGCCTGCTGGTGTCGACCGCGCTGGCCCCGCCCTATATCGTGCTTCTCGATCAGCAGGGCGGGTTGCAGCAGCTGGGCGCGCTTGTACTGGCCTCGTCACTGGCGAGTTTCCTGAGCTCATACCTCTGGGGCCGCCTGTCCGACGCGTCGAGCCGCAAGGTGCTTATGCGCAGCGGGATCATCGGCGCGGTGGCGATGGCGGCGGCGGTCGTGGTGTCGCTGATGGATCTGGCCGGGGTCGTGGCGGTGCTGCCCGCCTGCCTGATGGTGCTGATGATCGCCTATAACGGGGTGCGGCAGGGGCGGTCGACCTATCTTGTGGATATGGCGCCGGAGGATCAGCGCTCCGCCTATGCGGCGGTGTCGAACACCATGATCGGCTGTATCCTGTTGCTGGTCGGTCTTGGCGGCGGCGTGGCGTCGATATTTGGCCCTAAACTGGCGCTGGCCGGTTTTGCCATCATGGCGCTGGCCGCCACATGGGTGGCGCGCGGGTTGGACGAGGTCGAGAAACAGGACTGAACTTGCACCTCGGCGCGGGGACACGCAGTATCCCGGCAAAATGCCGGAACTGGAGGAAATGAATGTCGGACCCTGATCTTGCCCATAGGCCCGAGGCCCGGCAATGAGCGCGCCGGAATATCTTGAGACAGCCCATGGCCGGCGGATCGCCTATCATTCCACGCCCGGAGAGGGTCCGGTGATTGTCTTTCTCGGCGGGCTGAAATCGGACATGCAGGGCACCAAGGCGGTGCATCTGGAGGAATGGGCGCGCGCGCAGGGGTTTGCTTTCCTGCGCTTTGACTATTCCGGTCACGGCGAAAGCTCGGGGCGTTTCGAGGACGGCTGCATCGGTGACTGGCACGAAGATACGCTGGCCGTGGTGGATCAACTGACCGAAGGCACCATCCTGCCGGTCGGGTCGTCGATGGGGGGATGGCAATCGCTGCTTCTCGCCCGTGAGAGGGCGGATCGGGTCATGGGCCTTGTCACCGTCGCCGCCGCGCCGGATTTCACGGAAGACAGCTATTGGGCGGGGTTCAGCGACGCGCAGAAGCGCCAGCTTGAAGAGGAGGGGCAGGTCGAACTGCCGTCGGATTACATGGAACCCTATATCGTGACGCGACGCATGGTCGAAGACGGGCGCAAGCGGCTGGTCCTGAGGTCTCCGCTGCCCCTTCCGTTTCCCGTGCGTTGTCTTCAGGGGACCGCCGATACGGCCGTGTCAACCGACACTGCACTGCGTCTGCTCGATCATGCCGACAGCCCCGATATGCGGCTGCAACTGGTCAAGGACGCCGATCATCGGTTTTCCGACGGCCCTTGCCTCGGGATCATCGAAACAGCCATCATGGAGGTGCTGGGCAGATGAAGATGGAACAGCGGGTAAGCCTTATCACGCTTGGAGTGGCGGATTTGGGGAGAGCAGCCGCGTTCTATACCGACCTGGGGTGGGAAAAGGTCGAGACGCCGGATGGTCTCGTTGTTTTCGACCTCATCGGTCAAAGCATCGGGCTTTATCCGCTGGAAAAGCTTGCCGAGGACATGGGCGTTCCGGTCGAGCATCTGGGAAAGGGTGGCGCGACCCTTGCACATAACGTCCGCTCGCGCGAGGAGGTGGACGTTCTGGTCGAGACGGCCAAATCGGCAGGGGCCGAGATTCTGCGCGCGCCGGGCGAGGTCTTTTGGGGCGGATATATCGCCTATTTTGCCGATCCCGACGGGCATGTCTGGGAAATCGCGCATAACCCGCTGTCGCCCTTGGCCGAGGGTGGCGCATTTCGCTGGGAAGGCTTCGGCAAGAGCTGATGCGCAAGCCCGGATCCATGTGGAGCCTTGAGACCTTGGGCCGCGTGCGATTGTCCGAACATTTCTACATGCGTGAATTTCTTTATTCCGAAATCGCGGCCTTTCACGGTTTTCAGAACATGCCCGAACGCCCCGATCTGGCCATCGAATGCGGGCGCGCGTTCTGTGGGTCGCTGCTGGACCCGTTGCAGGATACATTCGGGCGTGTTGCGATCCGGTCGGGCTATCGCTCACCCGAGGTGAACCGGTTTGGCAATGAAAACGGGCTGAACTGCGCGCGCAACGATAACCCGATCGAATGCCACATCTGGGACCGGGACGAGGGCGAGAACCGCATCGCCGGTGCGTCGGTCGTTATCCCGTGGTTTGCGGATCGTTATGAAAAGGGACGGGACTGGCGCGATCTGGCTTGGTGGCTGCATGATCATCTGCCTTATTCCGAGGTGTTCTTCTTTCCAAAGCTCTGTGCCTTCAACCTCGTCTGGCGGCCAGTCGCCCGGCGCAGGATCGACAGTTATATCGCGCCGCGCGGCTGCCTGCTTAAACCGGGTGCCGAACCGGATGAGCCTCTATCGGTGCGGCGGGATAGATATGCCGATTTTCCAGTCTTTCTCGGGCGGCGGTAGGGGCACGCGAGGTGACACTGTCGCCGCGTCGCTGTTAACGAGATCACAATACTAAGCGACCATCTTCCGGGCTGGAATACCCCGAGAGATCGTAAATGGCGCGTTTATCCATTCTGATATTGCCCGTGATGGCGCTGATGACCGGGCCGGTCATCGTGCTGGCGGGCGCGCCGTCGCGGGGTGATCGCCCCGTTCTCGTCGTCTCGTTGCCTTGGGGGCCTTCATCCGAACAGATCGTTCAGCGCGCTGGCGGTCGCCTGCTTGGCCCTGTGTCTGCGCCGCTGGGCGTTCTGGCCACGTCTGAGACTCCCGGGTTTCGGTCTCGTCTGCGCGGCGAGGGGACCATTCTTGTGGTCGGTGCCTCGTTAATTGCTTCTATTTGTGGAATTTGAAATGAAAGACACCCCAGTCGAAGATTCCTGTAACCTTAGGGAGGCTCGCATGATTGTTGCGGCGGCCTGGGTCGGAACGGCAGTCAATATCGGTGTCGCTTTCTATCTTCAAAGCCCGGTGCTTTGGATCGGTGGCGCCGCGGCGATCTTTGCGCTCGTGGGGACGCTTATGCAACGGGGGGCGCCTGTCGTGGCAAGAATCGGTGCCGCCCAGGCCCTGCTTGGACAAGCGGTTGTCCTGAACGCGGCAATGGCAGGCCACGCATGGCAGATCGACGCGCATATGCTGTACTTTGCGCTGCTGGCGATTACGGTTTCGCTGAACGATATTCGCGCCGTTCTGGCCGCTACCGCACTTGTTGCGCTGCACCATCTTACACTGACATTCCTGATGCCAGCGCTGGTCTTCCCTTCGGCCACGATTGCTGAGAATATTCCCCGTACGGCGATGCACGCGGTCATCCTTTTGCTGGAGACCGGCGCGCTGATCTATGCGCTAAGCAAACAGCATCAGATGGATCGGGCGATGCGCGCCCAGAACGAGGCTCTGGCAGAGGCGAATGCAAAGGCCAGGAAATCAACAGATGACGCGTTACACGCGCTGGCCGATGCCGAAGAGGCCAAGAAACAGGCCCAGCATTCTCGTTCGGAAGTCGAAGCGGCTTTGAAACGGGCGGAGAGCGAAGCGGAACGGGCAGCGGCAGCCGATCGCGAAGCGCGCGAAGCTACGCGGGAAGAGGCGGAGAATCGGCAGAAAGCAGCAGACCGGCAGCGCGTCGTGGTGGATACCTTACGCTCGAGCCTGAAGTTACTTCGCGAGCGCAATCTGCACGCGCAGATCAGGAACAGGCTTGATCCGCAATACGACGACCTTCGCGAGGATTTCAATCAGGCGGTCGACGCGCTTCGTATGGCTATCGAGACCGTCCAGAGTTCGGCTCAATCCATCGGGTCCGACGTGCAGGCAATGGCAAATGCCGCGCAGGATATGTCCAATCGCACGGAACGGCAGGCGGCGACGTTGGCAGAAATTTCAACGAACGTGTCGCGGTTCTCGGCAACCGTCAAAGACACGGCAAAATCCGCCCGCGAAGCTGAATCCGAAGCCGGTGAAACAAAGCGCCAGGTGCTGGCGAGTGGTGATCTGGTGCAAAGAGCGGTGACGGCGATGGGTGAGATCGAAACAAGCTCGAAAGAAATACAGAAAATTGTCGGTGTTATCGACGAAATCGCTTTCCAGACGAACCTGCTCGCCCTAAACGCCGGGGTGGAAGCCGCCCGTGCCGGCGACAGTGGTCGAGGCTTCGCGGTTGTAGCATCGGAAGTTCGCAATCTCGCCCAGCGAAGTTCGGATGCAGCGCAGGAAATCAAGAACCTGATAAACGCAAGTGACAGCCGGGTCGGTGAGGGTGTCGGACTTGTTCGCGAAACCGGCAAGGCGAACGAAAGCGTCATGTCAGCCGTGAATGGTATCGTGCAGCGGATTATCGATATCGCCGCCGGGGCTGACCGTCAGTCGGGCGCGTTGAACGACATCAGCGAAGCGATCGCGCAGCTCGACAATGTCACCCAGCGCAACGCGGCGATGTTCGAGGAAACATCGGCGGCGAGTGAATCTATGATGGACGGCACCCGAAAACTGACCGAGGTCATTTCCGCATTCGTATTGAAACCCTCCAGCCCATCTATTCATTCCGACGACCGAACCGCCGCTTAGAGGCTGGGGCGGGTGAAACTTGGAATGTCCCGCCTGTGAGGAAATAGATGCCGGGCGGCCATTTCGAACGTGAACGCAGATGCTGCATTGGATGTCTGCCTGCGATGTTCAGTTCTTTGGGAAGAGGATCCGCAGACTTAGGATCGGACCAGCGCCTGACGTTCCTTTTTGTCTAGAACGTGGATCGGCGCGGTTGGCGCGCCGGATTCGATATCGAAAAACGGGGTGTCCCGCCACTTACCGGACATTCGGGCGGCGGCGGCGCGCTTTAGAACCTGCATTGTCATCGTAAATGCGCCCTTGTGCCGCCTCGCCCCGTCCTTTCCCGGTAGAAAGCTTTGGGTCACGACCTTTCCAATCCGGGCAGGGTCCTGCAGGCGATCTACGATCAGTCCCGCAAAAGGAATCGTTGGTTTCGGCAATGTGTTGAACAACGGTGCTTTGCAGCAATCAGCATACCAGCGCATCAAGCCCTTCGGTCCCAAACGCAGAATGCGCAGATGCTCGTTGCCTTGGGTGAAATGCACCGTTTCCGGGCTGATCTGGAATATGTGGACGCCGTTCGGGTGCGGATCAGGCCGGCCGAGATAGATATCGGCCGCACGACAATCGACGCAGAAACATTCAACATGGGTCCCGGTTTTTCGCGAGGCCGGCATAACCTCGCCCGCAACGGTGCCACAGGAGCACTCAAAGCGGGCGGGGGATGAGTCTTTCAATCGATGCTCCGGTTTCAGGCGGCGTTCTTGTTGGCCGCCTTGCGGGTTTTGGTCGTCGTTCCGCTGTTCGCGTCGATGAATTCAAGCACCAGCGGACGGATATTGTTACGCCATGACTTGCCCGCGAAGATGCCGTAGTGACCGGCCCCGGGCTCAAGATGGCTCGCCTTTTTCGAATCCGGCAGGCCGGTGCAGAGATCGAGAGCGGCAACACACTGGCCAGGGGCCGAGATGTCGTCATTCGCGCCTTCGACCGTTTTGACGGCGACGCTTGTGATCTTGCCGATATCGACCTTGTGCCCGTCTACCACGAATTGGTTCTTCGCGATCTCGTTGTTCTTGAATATCCGTTCAACCGTAGAGAGGTAGAATTCGGCCGTCATGTCCATCACGGCAAGGTATTCGTCGTAAAAGCGGTTGTGGGCATCGTGGTCCGACGCGCTGCCATGTGCGACCCGAGAGATCTGCTCCTTGAAGGCATCGGCATGGCGTTCCGCGTTCATGGCCATGAAGGACGAAAGCTGCAGGAGGCCGGGATAGACCAACCGTCCTACACCCGGGTACTTGAAGCCGACCCGCTGGATCATGGCCTGCTCCAGCTGACCCATGGTGACACGCGCGCCGAAATCGGTGACCTCGGTGGGTGTGGCTTCGGGGTCGATAGGCCCGCCGATCAGGGTCAGCGAACGGGGCTGTGCTTTGGGGTCCTGCTCGGCCAGGTAGGCAGTTGCGGCGAGGGTGAGCGGCGCTGGCTGGCAGACCGCGATCACATTGGTGTCAGGTCCAAGTTCTCGCATGAAGTCAACGAGATAGAGGGTATAATCCTCGATGTCGAACTTGCCTGCGCTGACTGGAATATCGCGCGCGTTGTGCCAATCCGTCACATAAAGGTCGACATCGCCCAGCAGACTTTGCACAGTGGAGCGGAGAAGAGTAGCGTAGTGTCCCGACATCGGGGCAACAAGCAATACCTTGCGAGAGCTGGGTTCACGCCCGGAGACGTTAAAATGAATCAGGTCGCCGAACGGCCTTTCGATCACGGTCTCGATTTCGACCAGATGATCCCGACCGTCATCGCAGGTGACACTGTGAATGCCCCAGTCCGGCTTGACCACCATTCGTTCAAAGGAACGTTCGGTGACCTCGCCCCAGGCTTCGAACCAGCGCAGCGCGGGGTTCGGCAACATGGCAAACATCGGGTAGGACGCGACGGCCTTTGCGGAAGCACCCATCCACTGGTTGGTATTCCGCATCGTTTCCATCAAGTCGTAGGTAAACATAGATCGCATATCGGGTCTCCTGCATCAAAGGCACCGGCGTGGCGGATGTTGCGTCGCTTGTGCCTCCCGAACGCGGCGACGGTATTCTGCATAGCAGCATGATAGGGGGGAAAAGTTAAAATGACAACTATGGACAAAGGTAGCAACGTCCCTTCCGTGGAACACGTTGAGCGTATGAAAGAAAATCTGGAAAAAGTTGAGGCGTTATCGCGGCGTCTTGTGGACGTGATGGCGCACAAGACATCCCACAACCCCGCGTTGGACGCTCCGAGCCAGGAATTGTTTGCAAATGCAGCAACGGCTTATTGGGCGGAATCGCTTCAAAATCCGGCGCGGATCATCGAGCAGCAGGTTGCCTACTGGGGTAAGACGGTCACGCATTTCGCCGAGGCTCAGCAAGCGCTTGCACGCGGCAAGTTCGAGGCGCCGGCCGATCCCGGCCCCAAGGATCGCCGCTTTGCGAACCCGCTCTGGGATTCGCACCCCTATTTCAATTTCATCAAGCAACAGTACCTGATCAACGCGGATGCTATTCAGGAAGCCGTCGACTCGGTCGAGGATATGGATGAAAAGGAAAAGCGTCGGCTGAAGTATTTTTCGCGCCAGATCGTCGATATGCTGGCACCGACGAACTTTCTGGGGACAAACCCGGACGCGCTTGAAAAGGCGTTGGAAACCGAGGGGCAGTCGCTGGTCGACGGGCTAGAAAACCTCGTCTCGGATCTGGAAGCGAACAATGGCGAACTGGTTGTCCGGCTCGTGGACGAAAAGGCTTTTGAGTTGGGCGGAAACATCGCGACTTCTCCCGGCAAGGTCGTCTACCGCAACCGGATGATGGAACTCATCCAGTACGAACCGACAACCGAGAAGGTGTTTCAGACGCCTTTGGTGATCTTCCCGCCCTGGATCAATAAATTCTATATTCTCGACCTCAAAGAACAAAACAGCCTTATCAAGTGGATCGCGAACCAGGGATACACCCTCTTTGTGGTGAGCTGGGTGAACCCGGACGCCGCCTATGCCGAGGTTGGCATGGAGGATTACATCGAGGACGGCTATTTCGCGGCGATCCGCGAGATCAAGGCGATCACCAAAGTGCAGCAGATCAACGCCATCGGTTACTGCATCGCGGGCACAACCCTGGCGCTTGTGCTGTCGCTGATGAAACAGCGCGGCGACAAATCGATAAAGTCCGCAACCTTCTTTACGGCGCTGACTGATTTCGCCGAACAGGGTGAGTTCACGCCATTCCTGTCTGATGATTTCATCGACGGGATCGAGGCCGAGGTCGAAAAGCAGGGCTTCCTGCGGTCTTATATCATGGCCCGCACCTTTAGCTACTTGCGGTCCAACGATCTTGTCTATTCGCCGGCCATTCGCAGCTACATGATGGGCGAGACGCCTCCGGCGTTTGACCTGCTATACTGGAACGGCGACGGGTCGAACCTGCCGCGCAAGATGGCGATGCAATATCTCCGCGGGCTTTGCCAACGCAATGAGTTCGCGCAGGACGGGTTCGATTTGCTGGGACACAAGCTGAAGCTGGAAGAGGTGAACGTGCCGCTTTGCTCGATCGCCTGCGAGACGGACCATATCGCCGCGTGGAAGGACTGCTATCGCGGCGTGCAGAAAATGGGTGCCAAGGATCGGACCTTTATCCTGACCCAGTCAGGCCACATCGCGGGCATTGTGAACCCGCCGAGCAAGAAGAAATACGGCCATTACCTGAATGACGACCTCAGCCTTTCAGCGGAAGACTGGCAGGCAGGCGCTGATTTCCATGAAGGGTCGTGGTGGCCGAACTGGGAGGCCTGGCTTCGCAAGCGTTCTGGCAAGCAGATCGCCGCACGCACACCCGGGGATTCGGAGCATCCACCACTGGCCGATGCGCCCGGTACCTATGTAACTACTAAGGCAAGTCGTTGATTCTGAAGAAAAGGTTTTTTTGCTGCATTGCAGCGAAATCCCTTGAAATGCTGCAGTGCAGCATGTATATTCCCTTCCATACGAGGATCATGCGGGACGTACCCCGCGAGTTCAACCGCAAGGCGAATAAAGGAATTTAGAAATGGCTGCTAAGACCCAAGATTTCACAACCGTAATGAAAGACATGATGGGGGCATTCCCTGTCGATACCGCTGCGTTCGAAGACGCATTCAAGACCACCGCTACGCTGAACGAAAAGCTGTCGGGCGTTGCTCTCGAAGCGGCTGAAAAGTCGGCCGAGATTTCGAACAAGTGGACCAAGGACACGCTGACCAAGCTGGCCGACATGTCCAAGGCGAAAACCGAGCCTGCCGACTATGCAAAGGCGATGTCCGACTTCGCTTCGGCTTCGGCTGAAAGCGCTGCCGAAAACATGGCTGCTTTTGCTGAAATCGCGAAGAAGGTCCAGATGGACACCGTCGAACTGATGATGGCTGCTGGCAAGGACATGACCGAAGACGCCACCGCCGCTGTCAAGAAAGCGACGAACGACGTGACCTCTGCCGCCAAAAAGGCCGCAACGTCGAAGTAATATCGCGAAAGCCACACCGTTCCCTCAAATGGTGTAATCGCAAGGGCAGGTCGTAAGACCTGCCCTTTCTTTTTGTTTTTTGCTCGCATAGGCTTTGCCAAGGCATCACGCCGGGAGTGGAAAAATGGCAGACGATAACAAACCCCTGCTGATCAAACGATATGCCAGTCGAAGGCTCTATAATACCGAGACCAGCGATTACGTAACGCTTGAAGATATCGCTGGATTCATCCGCAGCGGACGGGAAGTTCAGATCATCGACCTGAAGTCCGGGGATGACCTGACGCGGCAGTACCTTTTGCAGATCATCGCCGAGCATGAAAGCCGCGGCGAGAATGTCCTTCCGGTTGGCGTGCTCAACGATCTTGTCCGCAGCTACATGGTGCCGGGCGGTGGGATGATGCCGCAATTCCTGCAATCGTCTTTTGACATGCTCCGCGAGAGCCAGACGAAGATGATGAAAAATATGACCGCCATGAACCCCATTGCCAAGATGCCCGGGTTCGAAGCTTTGCAGGCGCAGCAGGAAGCGTTTCTCAAGGCGATGACAGGCGCCTGGTCCGGCAGCAGCGGGCCAGAGAAAGAAGCTGGCGAGGAAGAGGGTGGGGAGGATCTCGACGATATCAAGCGCCAGTTGGCAGAGCTGAACAGCAAGCTGTCAAAGCTTAAATGAGCCTGAAAAAGTTTCGGAATGAAAAAGGGGCACGGAGATTGGCGGTTTAATGCCCTGCAATTTATGCCTTAAAAGCAAAGGCAATCTTCAATTCAGGGTTGAGGAATTTTTCGATCCGAAAGTTTCTTCTCGGGCTCACACGCCCAGACTGTAACCTCGTTTACCGCCGCTTGTTCCCGATATGAGCGAATCAGGCGGTCCATCGCCTGACGGCTGATGTGACGGTGTTTTTCGGCGAAACCCAGCGATGCGACCATCTTCCAGTGGCCGTACATGAGACATACGAATAAGTAGGAAAGTTCCTCTGCAGACGCGGCGTCGAGTTCGGAATACTGAACCTCGAATTCCTGGCTGAGGACCTGACCGATCATCTTGTACTGCCCCTGTAGCTGATGCTTTATCGGTTCTGACCGCGCGGCCATGCAGAGCATGGCATCATAGATCTGATCGTCCCGCGGTTTCGGCGTGTTATCGAGAAAATCGAAGTAAAAATCGAGAAAAGCGTCTACCCGCGCCGATCCGTTGAGCTTTCCGGCGGTCGAGACAAGGGCTTCGCGGTAGAGGGAAGCGAGATAATCGCAGACCGCGATCATCAGGTCTTCGTGTCGGTCAAAGTGATAGCGGACGAGCTGACGCGTCATCCCTGCTTCGTGGGCGACCGCGTCATAGGAAAGGTTGGGCAATCCCGACTTTCGCAATGCTTCGAATGCCCCCAAGACAATCTGATGCTTGCGGGCCGATTGGCCTGAATGTCTATTCATAATGGAACCTGGTCTAAATATAACCAAGTATTCATCATGTTCGGCTTAGCTCTCAAGCCAGTATTTACAACTTTTTCGTTATGAAAGTTTTCGTAAGGGACCCCGCCCGCTTACTGGGCAGGGTCCTTTACGTGTCTCACGTTCCATAAGCGCGTGACGGCTGTGTGGCCTGATCGATCGCATCCAGCAGGATTTCGGCGATCGCGTCATAGTCGTCGCGGCTGAGATGCACGGGGAGCCGGACATCGCAGGCGCGCATCAGCATGGCCCGGGTCAGGGGTAGTTCAGGCAGGTTGGGAATGAACTGCCAGTTCCAGAATGCCCGTGCATTGTCGGAAGAGCGTCCAAAGATCTGGACCTTGACGCCACGGGCTTCGGCGGCGGCCGAAAACGCAGTGATTTCGGTATCGTCCAGACCGATAAGGTTGAACTGGATAGAATCCGGTGCGCGTTCTTCGGGGCCCAGCTTGGCAGGGACGTCGATATAGGGTGAGGCGTTCAGACGTGCCGCCACATAATCGTGCCCATCGCGCCCGTCACGGACACGGCGGGCCAGTTCCGGCAGTTGCGGACGAATGACCGCTGCCGACAGGTTGCCCATCCGCAAGTTATAAAGCGGCACCTTGTTCTGCCACTTGGCGAAGGCGTCGTGCAGGACGGGATGTTTCTTCCAGTTATGCTCGTAAGCGCCGGACATGATGATCGCACGGGCCACGAGATCGGCGTCGTCGGTGATCATTATACCGCCTTCGCCGGCATTGATCATCTTGTAGGACTGGAAAGAAAAACAACCGATCTTGCCGATAGTCCCGATGTTCTGCCCGTGCCACGTGGTGCCGAGCGAATGGGCCGCGTCCTCGACCACGGGAATATTCCGCGCATCGCAGATCGCCATGATCGCATCCATGTCCGAGGTATGGCCCCGCATGTGGCTGATGATAACAGCCGAGATATCGTCGTCGATCTTGGCTTTGAAGTCTTGCAGATCGATCCGGTAATTTTCGCCGACCTCGCAAAGAACCGGGTAACAGTCGGCGTGAACCACAGCCGAAGGGACGGCTGCAAAGGTAAAGCCGGGGATCAGCACGCGCGCATCCCTCGGCAAATCCAGCGCCTTGAGCGACAGGAACAGCGCGGCGGAACAGGAAGAGACCGCAAGCGCGTATTTCGATCCCAGCAGCTCGGCAAACTCAGCCTCGAGCAGCGCGACGGGAGCGTTCTCTGGTGCGGTGTAACGGAAAAGATCGCCCGATTGCAGCAACGCATCAATAGCTTCGCGCGCGGATTCGGGAATGGGTTCAGCCTGATGGACGTCCGGAGCTTGCCTCATATTTCGATTTCCTTAATTGAATCTTTGGGAAAGGTAAAACAATTAGCGATTACGACAAAGCGGAATCTGCCTCAACCTTGTGACATTTTCATGTCACAAGGCTGGTTCATGTCGGAACGTCGGGGATGGGGTGGGCTTATATGCCGAGCCGGTCGCGCATGGAAAACCATGTCATCGCGAGAATGAGCATAGGGTTTCTAAAGGCGGCACCGCCGGGGAAGGGCGTCGTCGGGATGCGCGTCATCGTATCGAAACCGTCGCTTTCGCCCTGAACCGCCAAGGCCATGAGCTGCCCGGCCTGCGTGGCCGAGCCGACACCGTGGCCGGAATAGCCCGACGCCGACAGAACGTTCGGCGCGAGCCGGGTCAGGTAAGGCAGGCGTTTCATTGTAATGCCAAGCGTTCCGCCCCAAGCATAGTCGATACGGATATCGCGCAGGTGCGGAAAGATCTCGACCATTGGCTTGCGAACCTTGGCGGCGATATCGGCCGGGAAACGGTAACCGTAGCTTTCGCCACCGCCGAACAGGAGCCGTTTGTCGGCGCTCAGGCGGAAATAGTTGATGACAAATTTCGTATCGGCCACGGCGACGTCCCGGGCCAGTACGCGGTCGGCCTCATCCCCGAGGGGTTCGGTGGCAGCAATGAAATTGTTTATCGGCATGACGCGCGCCGCGACCTTGCGGTTCAGCGAGCCGAGATAGCCATTGCAGGCAAGGATCACATGGTCGGCCTGCACTTTGCCGCTGTCGGTCTGGACGGTCGCGGGGCGGCCTTCGTCGATATGGTGAACATGCGCGCCCTCATAAATGCGCACACCTGCTTTATGCGCCGCCCGCGCCAGACCGAGCGCATAGTTCAGCGGATGCAGATGCGCCGCATCCGTGTCCAGTATGCCCCCCTTGTAGGCGGGCGAGGGGCACATGGCATGGCAGGCTTCCTCATCGAGAAGCTCGATCTTGTCATAGCCATAGCGGGTGCTGAGATGTTCCGCATATTCGTGCATCTCGCGGGTTTCGCGGTCGTTGAAACCGGTATGAGCGACACCCGGCCTGATATCGCAGTTGATGTCGTGACGCGCGATCAGCCCCTTGACCAAGGCCTTGGAGTCTTCGGCCAGTGCCCACAGCTTGGCGGCATCCCCATCGCCGACCATCTTTTCGACGACATCCTGTTCCTGCCGCTGGCCGCTGCCAAGCTGGCCGCCATTGCGCCCGGACGCACCAAAGCCGACGCGCTGCGCCTCGAGCAGGACTACTTCGAGACCGGCCTCGGCAAGATGCAGAGCGGCGGATAGCCCGGTATAGCCTGCGCCCACGATGCAGACATCGGCACGGGTCTCTCCTTTGAGCGGGGGGAACGGGTCCATGGGCGTGGCCGTTGCCGTGTACCAGCTGGCCGGGTACTGGCCTTTTTTGTCGTTCGAATAAAGCAGGTCCATGGGTTCAGACGTTCAGCAAGAGATGTTCGCGTTCCCAAGGGCTGATGACCTGAAGGAATTCCTGGTACTCGGTACGCTTGACGATGGAATAGACGCGGGCAAATTCCGGGCCGAGGATTTCATGCAGTTCGGTTGCCTCGTCGAACATGTCGAGCGCCTGACCGAGAACGGCGGGGATATCGCTGTCGCCGTCATAGGCGTCACCACGAAACTGTTTTTCAGGGCGCAATTCGTTGACAAGGCCGAGATATCCGCAGGCCAGACTTGCCGCGATCCCCAGATACGGGTTGCAGTCCATCCCGGCGAGCCGGTTCTCGATGCGGCGCCCGTCCGGTCCCGACAGGGGGATGCGGATGCCGGTCGTCCGGTTGTCGCGACCCCAGGCAAGGTTGATCGGCGCGGCATGGTCTTTCACGTACCGGCGATAGCTGTTCACATAGGGAGCGAGCACGGCGATGGCCGAGGGCAGGTGCTGCTGAAGCCCGGCGATGAAGTTGAAAAAGGCATCCGTGTCGCCACCCTGCGGTCCGGCAAAGAGATTACGGCCGGTTTCCATGTCGATGATCGAATGATGGATGTGCATGGCGCTGCCCGGCTCATCCGCGATGGGCTTTGCCATGAAAGTTGCAAAACAGTCGTGGCGCAGCGCTGCCTCTCGGATCAGCCGTTTGAAGTAAAAGACTTCGTCCGCCAGTTTGACCGGATCGCCATGGCGCAGATTGATTTCAAGCTGGCCGGCGCCGCCTTCCTGCGTGATGCCGTCGATTTCGAAACCCTGCGCCTCGGCAAAGTCATAGATATCGTCGATGACGGGCCCGAATTCATCCACCGCTGTCATGGAGTAAGCCTGACGCGCGGCCGCCGGGCGACCCGAACGGCCCATCATCGGCATGATTTCCTTGGCCGGGTCGAGATTTCGCGCAACGAGGAAAAACTCCATCTCGGGCGCGACCACCGGCTTCCAGCCTTGTTTATGGTAGAGATCTACCACGCGTCTCAGCACGTTACGTGGGCTGAACGGGATTGCATCGCCGTCGCGGTCATAGGCGTCGTGGATCACTTGGAGCGTCCAGTCGCCCGTCCATGGCGCGGCGGTTGCCGTCGACATGTCAGGTTTGAGGATCATGTCGCGTTCGATGAAACCTTCTTCGCCGGCCGCTTCGCCCCAGTCCCCGGTGATAGTCTGGAAAAAGATGCTGTCAGGTAGATGAAAAGAAGTCTGACGGGCAAATTTCGATGCGGGCACGGCCTTGCCGCGCGCGATGCCCGGAAGATCGGAAACGATACATTCGACTTCGTCCAGCCGCCGTCCCTCGAGAAAGTCGCGGGCGGGTTGCGGAAGCTTGTCGGTCCAGTCGGCCATCAGGCCCTCTCTTTCTTGAAAAACTCAGCCATCTCGCGGGCGATCGCGGGGCTGTCGGTAGGGCCCTTGCGCAGCTCTTCGCGGGCTTTATTCAGTTGGTCTTCCGGCACGACACCCTTGCCGCGCGTATCGATCAGGCCCTCGATGAAATCCGCGCCGTATTCCGGATGAGGCTGCATCGTCCAGATCGTGTCGTCATAGGCCAGGATCGCGTGCTTGCAGAAGTCATTGCCGCCAACGACGCGCGCCCCGGGGGGCAGGTCGATGACCTGGTCCTGGTGCCAGGCATTCACGAAACGCTTTTCGCCGCCCATGTCGTATTCGACACGCCCGACTGCCCAGCCGCCATCATACTTTACGACTTTGCCGCCAAGCGCCTGCGCGATGATCTGGTGGCCAAAGCATATCCCGACCAGCGGCAGCTTGCGCGCATGGATGTCGCGGATCAGGTCTTCGAGCGGTGGGATCCAAGGGTGATCCTCGTAGGCGCCGTGGCGCGAGCCGGTGATAAGCCAGCCATCGCAGGCATCCGCGCCTCGGGGGAAAACCCCGTCGACAACGCTGTAGGTTTCGAATTCAAAGCCGTTCCCGCCAAGGAGGTTCTGGAACATCACGTCATAGTCCTTGAAGCTCTCAAGGAGTTCGTCAGGCGCGTGGCCAGTTTGCAAGATGCCGATTTTCATGAGTCACATGTCATTTATGATCAAAACAAGGGTATCGAAGGCCCGGTGGACGGGCAAGGGGGTCAGACCGCTTCGAGGTAGCTGATCCAGTGTCGTTCGGGCGGAGTTTCTGCGAAACGCGCCAATTCCTGCCGCTTGGTCATCACGAGGTTCTGGATCATCGCCGTGGGCAGGATACGCGCCATCAGCGGGTCATTCTCGATCCGGTCGATGGCCTCGCCCCATGTCGCGGCAACGCGCGGGACGCCGGTTTTCTCATAGGCGTTGCCGGTGATGGGGGCGGGCGGTTCGATGCCGTCCTCGATTCCGGTCAGCGCCGCGCCCAGCGCGGTTGCGAGCATCAGGTAGGGGTTGATGTCGCCCCCGGCGACGCGATGTTCGATCCTGCGGGCAGAGGGCGATCCGCCGGGAATCCGGATGGCCGCCGTGCGGTTTTCATAGGCCCAGACCGCGCTGACCGGTGCATGGGCGCCGGGCACCAGTCGGTCATAGGAGTTTCCGTTCGGCGCAAAGATCAGCGTGCTCGACGGCATCGCGGCAAGACAACCCGCAACTGCATGGCGCAGCGTATCGGTGCCGCGTGGCCCGCCATCGTCGAAAATGTTCTGCCCGTCCTTGTCCACGACCGAGAAATGGACATGCATCCCGTTACCTGCATCGTCCGCATAGGGTTTCGCCATGAAGGTCGCGGCGAATCCGTGTTTGCGTGCGAGGCCTTTGACCAAGGCCTTGAAGAGCCACGCATCGTCAGCCGCCCGCATCGCGTCCTGATGGACGAGGTTGACTTCGAACTGGCCAAGACCGGTTTCTGAGATCACCGTATCCGCCGGAATGCCCATCTGGTTGCAGGCCTCGTAGAGCGCGGTGAAATATTCATCAAAGGCGTCAAGCTGGCGGACCGAGAGGATGGCGCTGGAATAGACCGGGCGACCCGTGACGGGGTTTGTCGGTGCTTCGGGAAGGGAGCCCTTGTCGTCGATCAGGGTAAATTCCATCTCGGTCGCGGCAATGGCGGTCCAGCCGCGCGCCGCGTAGCGGTCGACCACCTGTTGCAGCGCGTGGCGGGGATCTCCGAAGAACGGGTCGCCTTTGTCGGTATACATTGCCATTGGCACCAGCGCCGAGGCCGTCGCCAGCCATGGCATCGGAACCGCACCGCGATCGGTTGGCAGCAAGACGCCGTCGGCGTCGCCGCTGTCGAAAACCAGCGGGCTGTCTTTGATGTCAGACCCCCAGAGATCCACGTTCAGCACCGAAAGCGGCATGCGGACGACGCCCTCGGCAAGCTTGTCGGCATAAGAGCCGGGTACGCGTTTGCCCCGCATCTGCCCATTCAGATCGCTGGCGGCTACTCGGAAAGTCGGGAATGTCCTGAGGTCCACGGAAAGACTCTTTTTGTTCGAATTATGCTTTCCCCTTGTTTAGCGGAGGATCTTACGAGTGTCACCGAAATTTGATCAAATTATTTACGCAGATGATTTCCCGCGCCGGAAAGGCTGAAAAACAATCACAAATGCCACGCGTCTGACATATTCTTGTCGGCCGTCAGCCCCAGTTTGCGGCGAGGTTCCTCGGCGTAATCCGACCTGGGATGTCCTGCCGCTGTTTAGGTGACGCGGCTGCGTGAGGCCTTTGTGTCAGTGGTAAGCGTTAAACGGGATCTGGCATGGCTTATCAATTCAATGGTTTTGGCAACAAGGGCGAGGCGCCGTCCCGGCAGCCTGACGATGCCGCAGCTGCCGCAAGCGAGAAACCAAAACCGCATGTGCAGCGCATCGCCAGCTCCGCTCAGGCGAAACCGCGAACGAACCGGTCGCACAGGAGCCAGAGCAAGCCGCAGCAAGACAGGGTAGAACAGGACGAACCCCGGGTTGAGCGGATGGAACGGGTAAAAGTCAGCCGTCGACCCGAAGCTGCCGCTGTCTCGGCTGAGCCAAATCCGCGCATGACATTGATCATCGAGCCTGAAGGCGAGGTCAGGCGACCCCGTTATGAAAGCGTCTCTCAATCCGCGCGGAATTGGGTTTTTCCGGTGACCGCCGGCGTGGCCGTTTTTCTGATCGTGCCTTTGTGGGTTTACCCTGCGGTGCTCATGCTGATCGGTACAGTGCTGGGGTGTGCCTACCTTTACTTTGGCCCGGACAGGATGAAGGAAATCGCCAGTAATCGTTTCGCCCGGTTGGAACGCAGGCATCCCGCTAAGGCCGAAAGGCTGCGCCAGATTGCGCGACAGGGGCGCGAGCGCGTTTCGGAATTTGCACAGCACTTGCCAAAGTCTTGGGCGGAACGGCTGGCCGATCTTGGGTTTGACGATGAAAAACCGGCATTCGGCGACGATGAATTTATCGATCCGATGCTCGACCGACGGGTGTGAGCTTTTTCGACCGTTCTAGCGCAGCAGGTTTGGCCGGAACTTGAACTTGGCCCGGGCCTCGCCCGGAAGATGTTGGTTCAGGCGCCGGTTGATAAGGCCGAAAACGCCTACGATTACCAGCGTGAACAGGATGAAATAGCCCGCCAGAATGGGGTAGGGGACAAAAGGATTAAAGGTCTTGTCCGCAAAGTAGCTGGCGTAATAGAGCGCATCTCCGCGTTGCTGCCATGCCGGGAAGCCGGAGAAAAAGACAAGCGTGGTGGCGTGAAAGAGAAAAATCGCCTCGTTCGTATAGGCGGGCCAAGCCAATCGTAGCATCGTCGGCCAGATGATCCGCTTGAAGCGCGTCCACCCGGTCAGACCATAGGCATCAGCCGCCTCGACATCGCCCTTGGGCACAGAGCGGAGTGCGCCGTAAAAGATCTCTCCGGAATAGGCGGCGGTATTCAGGAACAGGACAATCAGCGCACCAAGCCAGGCAGCGGTGAAGGGATCAAAAAATTCGATGTTACTCTTCAGGTTCAAAAATAAAAAATATGCAAAGAAGAACTGGATGAAGAGCGGCGAGCCCCGGAACAGAAAGATGAACCATTCCGCAGGTTTGCGCAGCCACGGGTTCTGCGCACCCTTGGCCACGGCAAGCCCGGTCGCAAGGAAGAACCCGATGACCAGGGCAAAGATGCCGAAATAGATGTTCCAGATCATGCCCGAGCCGATAAGGACGACCTGTTCGCACAGGGTAAAATCACTTCTGGGCAAAAGGCGCTCGCCGATGCCGATGCTGCGCAGCGCGTAGTCCTGTATGGTTTGCAGGCAGGCGCTCATGAGGCGGCCCTCCGCTGGGCTTCGCCGCCGGTAGTGGCCTGCCCGTGCGTCAGCCGGAGCATCAGTTTTTCAAGCGCGATTTCAGAGACTTTCGTGAAGGCGAGATAGAACACCAGCAGGGCAAGAAAGTACCACATACGCCAGTCGCCATGCGGGTAATCCGTAAAGCGCGAGGTCTTGGTGCCGCCGAGTTCCCGTGCCCAGTAGACGATATCCTCGATCCCCAGCAGGAAAAGCAGGGGCGTGGCCTTGATCAGCACCATCCAAAGGTTTGAAAGACCCGGCAGAGCGTAAACCCACATCTGCGGGACCAGTACGCGCCAAAAGGTC
The DNA here is from genome assembly GCF_019966545.1 of Heliomarina baculiformis. GTDB lineage: Bacteria > Pseudomonadota > Alphaproteobacteria > Rhodobacterales > Rhodobacteraceae > Heliomarina > Heliomarina baculiformis. The sequence continues at coordinate 234,609 of NZ_JAIMIC010000002.1, forward strand.
TGGCGCTGTGACATGCCATAGGCTGCAGCGGTCTCGAGCTGGGCATGCGGTACGGCCCGCATGCCGCCGAACAGGACGTTGGCGGCGAAGGCACCGAAAACGATGGCAAAAGTGATGACAGCCAGCGCGAAACCGTAGGTTTCGTGGATCCATTCCGGCGCGCTGCCAGCGGGCAGCTTGGCAGCCTGACAGACGATGAAATCATTGCCTTGTCTGATCGGCATGTCCCAGTCGGGGCACAGTGTCTTGTGGCGCAGCCACTCGAGTGCCTGATCAAGGGCGATGACGAAGAAAAGGAAAAACGCGATGTCGGGCACGCCCCGCACGATGGCGATATAGGTCTTGCCGAACCAGCGCAGCGGTCCGAAACCCGACCGTGCCGCCATTGCTCCAAGAAACCCGAAGCCAAGCGCAACCGGCGCTGTCACGGCCAAAAGGCCCAGCACTTTGAGAAAAGCCATGTAGAATGACATGTGGACGCCGGTGGTCAGATAACAAGACAGCCATGCCAGCGTTTCAAGCGAGTCGGGATCGACGCAATAGGAAAACATGCGGGTCCGTTCAGTGGCGCGGGCGGCATTTTACGACCTGCGCCCCGCGTTGAGAGAAACGGCCCGCCGAAAGGGCGGGCCGCATTGAGGTCGGGATCAGTAGGTGCCGACGCCTTCGCCGAACCACTTGTCCAGCAATGCATTCAGGCTGCCGTCTTCCTTCATCGACGTGATCGCCGCGTCGAACTTGTCACGCAGTTCGGTATCGCTTTCGCGCAGGCCCATGCCCACGCCACCGCCAAGAGGTACGCCTTCACCCACGAAGGTCAGCTCGCCGCCCGATTCCTCGACCAGCGGGAGGAGGTAGTCGTAATCGGCAAAAACCGCATCCGCTTCGCCGTTGCGCACGGCTGCGATGGTTTCTTCGGGGGTAGCGAATTCAACCAGCGTTGCGCCGCTTTCCGCGACATAGCCTGCCTGAATCGTTGCGGTCTGGGCCGAGACGATGCCGCCTTCGAGATCAACGTCATCGGACAGCGCAACATAGGCGGATTCGGTGGGCGGATAGTAATCCTGCGTAAAGTCGATCACCTCGTCACGCTCGTCCGTGATGCTCATGCCGGCCATGATGGTGTCGTAGTTGCTCGACACGAGGTTCGGAATGATCGAATCCCAGTCGTTCTTGACCCATTCGCAGGTCAGCTCGGCGCGGGTGCAGAGTTCGTCGCCCAGTTCGCGCTCGAACCCGTCGACTTCGCCCGAGTCATTGATGAAGTTGTACGGAGGGTAGGCGCCCTCGGTGCCCATGCGGATCGTCTTGTCTTGGGCAAAGGCCGACCCCGCGACGATGGCGAGTGCCGCCGTGGTTAAAATCAGAGATTTCATGATAGTTACTCCCTTGGTTTTATTTTGATTAGGCCGCTTGCGTCGCCGAGAGGAACCCCTGGAGACGTTCGGATTTCGGAGCGCCGAAGAGTTCGCTTGGCGCGCCTTCCTCTTCGATCAGGCCCTTGTGCAGAAAGACCACGTGATCACTTACATCTGCTGCGAGCTTCATGTCATGTGTCACGATCAGCATGGTGCGACCTTCGGCGGCGAGTTGCTTGATGACCTTGACGACTTCCTGCTCAAGTTCCGGGTCCAGCGCGCTGGTCGGTTCGTCAAAGAGCAGCGCCTCGGGTTCCATGCAAAGCGCGCGGGCAATCGCGGCACGCTGCTGTTGCCCGCCGGAAAGCTGTGCCGGGTAGGCATCGCATTTGTCGCCGATCCCGACCTTTTCCAGATAGGTCCGGGCCGATTTTTCTACCTCGCCACGGTTGCGGCCAAGCACGGTCAGTGGCGCTTCCATGACATTCTGAAGGATGCTCATGTGGGACCAGAGATTGAACTGCTGGAACACCATCGAGAGATTGGTGCGGATACGCAGCACCTGCTTGGCGTCTGAAGGCCGCCGCACCGCGCCTGCACCTTTCCAGAGAACCGGTTCGCCTTTGAACAGGATTTCACCCTGCTGGCTGTCTTCCAGCAGGTTGGCACAGCGCAGAAGCGTGGATTTGCCCGATCCCGAAGATCCGATTAGCGAAACGACATCGCCGCGCCTGGCCGAGATGCTGACGCCTTTTAACACTTCGAGCTGGCCGTAGGCTTTGTGGAGGTTGTTGATCTGGATGACGGGCGGTGTGTCTGTCACGGGGCGTCCGGTTTTGCTGAATTTCGCCGTAGTAGGAGTTAATTCCGCACGTATTGCAATCGTGAATTCAGATAGGCAAGGGGCAAGAGGGGGCAATTGACGGTAGGGAATGCCCGAAAATTAATCTCATTCCCGTATTTCGGTCGGGTCGTTCCGCCGGGCCGCGCCCGAGCTGGCGATCACGCCCCGATAGTTTGCGGAGTCGGGACGGAAAGATAGTCGGCGGTTTCTATACGGACCAAACCGCGCAGATGCAGGGCCTTGCGATCCTGTTCGTTCAGATTGGCGATGGCGGATGCGACAGCCTCGGCGATCGGGGCAGGGTCTCTGTCTTGGGCGGTGATGTAGGGCAGGCCGGGGGTCGGCTTTGTTTTCGCGATGACCTTGAGCTGTGCCGCCAACGGATCATGTTCGCAGAGCAAAAGCCACGTCACGGCATCGATCCCGGCAATATCGGCGCGCCCCTCGGCCACCGCGTGAAGCGAAAGGCGATGTCCGCCGGTCGGAACCATTTCTGAAAACCGCAGGCCTTTCAGGAAATGGAGCGGTCCGGCCCAGCCGGATTGAGACATGTCCTCGTTATAGGCAAAACGGGCGCCGTCGAAATCCTGCGGCGTGTCGCGAAGATCGTCCGCCCGTGCAACGATCACCGATTGGTAATATCCCGGCGGACAGTCGGGCAAACCGAAATCAGGCGTCCCGATCAGGTTTACCTTGTCGTACAGTCGTGTCCGGTAAGGCATCCCGCAGGTCTGGCCCAGCAACAGGTCGGGCGATTGCCACATATCCCAGTAGTCCAGATCGCGGGACAGGTTCTCTGGGCCATAGCCAAGCCGGGCGCGGATTTCCTGCCAATAGCGGTCGTTGGCTTGTTGGATTTCCGGCATGTCATACATGCCAAGCATCGCTATCATCTGGTCTCGGCTTTTTGGCGGGCCAGCGCGCTGTCGCGGTCGGTGACACCCAGAAGGTTGGCCGTCAGCCGCATAAGTGCGTTTTCAGCATCGGCCCTGTCGCCATCGGCGAGAACCACCTGCCACATAGCCTCGACCACGCCGCGTCGGCTGTCATAGGGCACCGCATCCTTGATGGCGCGGGTAAAGCGCACCGTGTCCGGTGCGCCTGATTCCACTTCTTCCGCTTCCTTGCGGAGGTTTTCCGCTTCGGACTTGCTCAACCCGTAACGGGCCTCGGTTATGCGGTCGATCTGGGCGATTTCCGCCGGCGCGTACTCATTGTCCGACCGGGCGATACGAACCAGAAGGGCGGTCAATGCCAGCCGGGCATCGCCATCGTTCATCGGTTCTGGGTCATTCGCCGTAAGGCGATTTATCAAATCTGCAAACATATCCTGCATATAGGCCGCCAAACCGGGCTGGCCAAGGCAAATTGCGCAGCCTTCACGAAGGCGCTTAATCCTCTTCTGGGGAGGATTTCCTGGCGATCACCTTGTCGCGCGCCGCATCGCTGTCGGCGCGCGACAATCCCATCGCCTTGCGCGCATCTTCGACGATTTTCAACTCGCCCGGGTTTTGCGCGCCGTCTGCCATGACGACTTCCCAGAGCGCGTCCAGTGCGGCGAGCCGTTCGGACAGTTCCGTGGTCTCGCGGATCAACTGACCAAAGGTGTCGGTCTCAGGCGCCGCCGCGTGCAGCTTTTCGCAGGTTGCCCTGACCTTGGCGGCCTCGATCGCGTCGTGCTTGTAAAGCCGTTGAAGAATGCGGTCGATCAGCCGGATCTCTTCCATCTTGTAGTCGCGATCCGACTGCGCGACCCGGACCAGCAGCGCGCCAAGGGCAAGCTCGGCATCGGGGTCGGGCAATTTCGGCGGCGATTTGGGGCGAAAGGCCTGAAACAGGTTGCTAAGCATGTTACATCTGAGCTCCGCAAAGATGGTTCAACGTCGAGTCCTATCCGTCATAGCCGGGCAAAATGCTGAGATCGCCGGTGGAAACCGGGTCCCGCAGGGCCTTGGCCGCCTGATAGCCGGGGCTGTTATAACAGGCCAGAGCCGTTTCGTAGCTGTCAAATTCGATGACGACGGTCCTTGCGCGGGATTTGCCCTCTGGCTGTTCGCCCTCGCCGCCCCGAACGAGGAAGCGCGCGCCATATTCGGCGAAGGGTGCCGCATTCGCTTCGATATATTTCTTGTAGGTTTCCATGTCATCGACGTCGACATGGGCGATCCAGTACCCCTTGGGCATGTGTAGTCTCCTGATTTTGAGGCAGGGTCGCAAAGCGCCTCGCAAAACTCAACGGTTGCCATTGCGGCTGCGGAAAAATCTGTGCAACGTCCCGCCATGGCAACACATATTTTCGACGGTCACAACGATACGCTGACATTGCTGGCCGGGCTCAAGGTATCCGATCCCGTGGCACAATTCGTCAAGGGAACGCACGGACATATCGATGTTCCCAAGGCGCAGGAGGGCGGGTTCGCAGGTGGGTTCTTTGCCATCTGGGTACGCTCTCCCGGGCCGGGCGGTTTCTCGCTCAACGACCTCAAGCCGCCTTACGATGTGCCGCTGCCAAAGATGGTCGACCAGGCCGAGGCGTGGGAAATCGTCGAGCGGTCGGCGAATATTCTTCAGGCGCTCGACAAGGCCGGCGCGGTCCGGATCTGCCGCACGGTGGACGAGATCGAAGCCGCAAGGGCAGACGGTGTGATCGCCGCGATCATGCATGTCGAGGGCGCCGAAGCGATTGGCCCGGAATTGAGCGAACTGGACCGTCTTTACGATATGGGGCTGCGGTCGCTGGGTCCCGTCTGGTCGCGAGAGACCATTTTCGGTCATGGCGTGCCGTTCCGCTACCCGTCCGACGGGGATATTGGTGTCGGCCTGACCGAGGCGGGCAAGGCGCTTGTCGCGCGCAGCAACGAGCTGAAGATACTGATCGACCTCAGCCATCTGAATGCGGCCGGTATTGCCGATGTTGCGAAGATTTCCGATGCGCCACTGGTCGCGACCCATTCCAACGCATGGGCGGTCAGCCCCCATGCCCGCAACCTGACTGATCCTCAACTACAGCTAATTGCAGACAGTGGTGGGGTGGTCGGGTTGAATTTCGAATGCAGCTTTATGCGTCCCGATGGTGTGCCGAATGTGGATACCCCCCGCGCGGATGCCATGGCGCAGCTCGACTATTTGCTCGACAAACTGGGCGAGGACGGGGTCACGCTTGGGTCTGATTACGATGGCTGCAAGCCGCCGCAATGGCTGAACCGGGCGGACAAGCTGCCGAACCTTGTCCGGGCGATGGAGCAGCATGGCTATGCACCGGAGCGGATCGAAAAAATCTGCTGGGGCAACTGGATGCGGGTACTGCGCGAGACGTGGGGTTAGGCCAGCGCGGTCAGCAACAGCCCGCCCGCCAGCACTGTGATCGTTAGACCCGCTGTGATTTCCAGAACCGGAACCACCCTTGTCATCAGGGGCGAGCCGGAAAGCGCCGAGACAAAGCTGCCGCGCAGCCCGGTCGCGGCGCAGGCGACCGCGATGGTTACACTGGCCGTTCCCAGCCCCATCGCAAGCGTCGCGGCAATGCCTGCAAGTGCGATGCCCATCTGCCAGGTGATCAACAGGACAAAGATCGCGCCCGAGCAGGGGCGAATGGCAATGCTGGCGATCACGGCAAGCGTTTCGCGCAGCGACCCGGTGTTTTCGATTTCTTCGAGCGTCGGCCCGTGCCGGTGCGAGCAGCTTTCGTCGTGCTCGTGATGATGGTGGTGATGCGCATGGTCATGCGTTACCCGGGGCGGCATGATCCGGCGGCAGCCGCGTATTATCAGCCAGGTGCCGACCAGCGCGATGGCGGCGTAGCTCAACGGGGCCATCATACCTTCCGCAACGCCTACAAGATGCTCACGTGTCAAATGAAAGGCCCAGACACCGGCATAGACGATCGCGATTGCAGTGGCCGATTGCCCAAGGCTCGCGACAAGGCTGATCGCGACCAGCCGAAACATGGGCACCTTTCGCCCCAGCCCATAGCCGCCGATCAGCACCTTGCCATGGCCCGGCCCGATGGCATGGACGAAACCGTAAGCAAAACAGAGCGCCAGCAGCGCGGTCAGTGCACCGACTTCGCGGGCGCGCAGGCTGCGCAGTGACTGGGCGATGCCGTTCTGGAAATGGCGTTGCTCAGTCGCGGCCCAGCTGGCCAGATCGGCAAACCCGCCGCTCAGCCAGAACCATGCGAGCGCGACGACGATTAGAACCGGAAGGATCAGGAGCTTGGGCATTGCACCTGCACCTCGGTTGCAAAGGCCGCGCCGGGATCCGACAATCCGACGTCCTCCGGGTTCGCATTCGGATCGAGCGTGGAAAGCTGCTGCTGGAGATCCGCCAGATCGTCGCCAATCTGCGGCAGAACATTCTCAATCATGCAGGCGTTCCAGCCGGTCACGGTCACCGGAAGGGTGACGTCGTAAGCGGTGTAATAGGTCGGGTCATAGGGTTTCAGCGACAGCTTGCCACCAACGGCCTGCGGATGTCCTTCGACTTCGCGCAGGTGGGTCGTAATGATCCGCCCGGCCTTGAACTCGGCCGTGGCTTCGCTCGGACCGGAAAGGGCAAGCGACTCGCCGTTCAGCCCGGCAACGAGATCGCCGTTGAACCCTTCGATCCAGTTCATGTCGAAGCCAGTCAGTTGCTCCAGTTCTTTGTCGGTGAGAGCACCGTCATAGTCCTGATCCAGCCCCATGTCCGATGTGATCAGCAGCGAATAGTAATCGTCATAGGCCCATGTGGTCCGGATATGGGTCAACCTGCCGGTTTCATCAAGGATCACCTCGAAGCCGGTATCCACGAAAATATGCGGATGCGCGGCAAGATGCGCAGGGACCGTCAGCAAAAGGACAAGCAGGGAGCGAAACATGTGTGTTTGCTAGGATATACTGCCGCGTCAGGCAATCGCTCAACGTGGCCGGATCGGCGATTTGCAGCCAATCCGGGGGATTACCGGGAAGGCGCCTTCCAGATACGCCTGTATTGGTATTCCCGTCAGCCAAGATCCGGCGAGTTTGGTGCAAGCGTATTTCGTCAGTTAACGATTTGCGTCTTCTGTCTTGCCGGGACTGCAAACCGTTCAGATCAGACCAAACGCGATGTTTCCTTGGCGGCCCGGATGAAGTCATCGAACAGCGGGTGGGGCGCGAAGGGTTTCGATTTCAGTTCGGGGTGGAACTGGACGCCGATGAACCACGGGTGGTCGGTCCATTCCACGATCTCGGGCAGACGACCGTCGGGGGACATCCCCGAGAACTTGAGCCCGACCTCTTCCAGTTTCTCGCGATACTTCATATCCACCTCGTAGCGGTGGCGATGGCGTTCTTCGATATGGCAGGTGCCGTAGATCTGCGCGACTTTCGAGCCTTCGGCCAGCGTCGCGTCGTAGGAGCCAAGACGCATGGTGCCGCCCTTGTCGTCATCGACCTTGCGGGCGACAGTGTGATTGCCCTGAATCCATTCTTTCAGGTGGTAAACGACGGGTTCGAAACGCTTCTTGCCCGCTTCGTGGTCGAATTCCTCGCTGCCGGCTGTCTTGAGGCCCGCCACGTTGCGCGCCGCTTCGATTACCGCCATCTGCATGCCCAGACAGATGCCAAGATAGGGCACCTTATGAGTCCGGGCGAATTCAGCCGCCTTTATCTTGCCCTCGGTGCCGCGTTCACCGAACCCGCCGGGAACGAGGATCGCGTGGAATCCTTCGAGATGCGGGGCCGGGTCCTCGGTATCGAAGATTTCGGAATCCACCCATTCGACCTTGACCTTGACCCGGTTCGACATGCCGCCGTGGGTGAGAGCCTCGGCAATCGACTTATAGGCATCCTCAAGCTGGATGTATTTGCCGACGATGGCGACCTTGACTTCACCCTCGGGGTTATAGATCCGGTCTGCCACGTCTTCCCACGTGTCCAGGTTCGGCTTGGGCGCCGGGGTGATCTGGAACGCATCCAGTACAGCCTGATCCAGACCTTCTTTGTGATAGGCGAGCGGCGCTTCGTAGATCGATTTCAGATCCTGCGCAGCGATCACCGAATCGGGACGCACATTGCAGAACAAAGCCAGCTTTTCGCGTTCCTTGACCGGGATCGGACCCTCGGAGCGGCAGACGAGGATGTCGGGCGCGAGACCGATGGAGCGCAATTCTTTGACCGAGTGTTGGGTTGGCTTGGTTTTCAGCTCGCCGCTGGCCTTGATATAGGGCAGCAGGGTCAGGTGCATGAAAATGCACTGCCCGCGCGGTTTGTCCTGTGCGAACTGACGGATCGCTTCGAAAAAGGGCAGGCCCTCGATGTCGCCGACCGTGCCGCCGATTTCGCAGAGCATGAAATCGACCTCATCTTCTCCGATGGAAATGAAGTCCTTAATTTCATTTGTGACATGTGGAATCACCTGGATCGTTTTTCCGAGGTAATCGCCGCGCCGTTCCTTTTCGAGCACCGTGGAATAGATGCGCCCGGAACTGACCGAGTCAGTCGAACGCGCCGCGACCCCGGTAAAGCGTTCGTAATGGCCAAGGTCGAGATCGGTTTCAGCGCCATCGTCGGTGACGAAGACTTCGCCATGTTCAAACGGGCTCATCGTGCCAGGATCGACGTTGAGATAGGGATCGAGCTTGCGCAGCCGGACGGAAAAACCGCGCGCCTGCAAAAGCGCCCCAAGTGCCGCCGATGCGAGCCCTTTGCCAAGGGAAGAGACCACGCCGCCAGTAATAAAAATGAATCGCGCCATAGGTTTCGCAGGCCCCCGTGAGTACCGAATTTTCGAGTGTATGCGGTTCGCAAAAACCACGTCATCACGGGAGTCCACCTATAGAGGATTCGCGCGACAAGGGCAATAGAACCGCAATATGATGTTGCGTTAGTTAAACGTCAGCCAAGGTATTGTGGCAGTTATGCCAGATCAGTCCGCACGCGGCACAAGCGGTGCGTCATCCCCTTCGGCGGGCGGCAAAAGATCTTCTGCATTGGGTATTTGCGCCGGTGCGCTTTCGCCTTCTGCCGGAGCTTCGGTGCCGAGACGGTCGAGAACCGAAACGCCCGAGGCCTTTTCTGCCGCCAGGATCGTCAGCGTGAGCGAAGTGCAGATGAATGCCGCTGCCAAAAGCCAAGTAAGCTTGCCAAGGGCGGTTGCCGCAGCCCGGCCGCTCATCGCGCCACCACCGCCGCCGCCCATGCCGAGGCCACCGCCTTCGGAACGTTGCAGCAGGACGATACCGATCAGCCCGAAGGCGAGGATCAGATGGATGATGAGAACGACGTTTTCCATAAGGGCTGTTTGGTCTCCGGCCTGTGACGGGGGGTATCTATGCAAGATCGCGCGCCGGGGCAAGGGATGAGTTTGCGGCTGGACAAAAGCAATGTCTCCCCGGCAAGATCGACACATGCCACATGATCATTCCGACCACGAACATGCCCACGCCCTGCTGCCCTCGGACCCGGCGCTGAGGGTCAAGGCGCTTGAGACGATTCTGACCCGCAAGGGGCTGGTTGATCCGGCCGCGCTGGATGAGGTCATCGATACCTACGAAAACCGGGTCGGCCCCAAGAACGGGGCCGATGTCGTTGCCCGCGCCTGGAGCGATGAAGGCTTCCGCGCGGCGCTTGCGGTGGATGCGACCGAGGTCATGCGCGAGCTGGGCTATTATGGCCGACAGGGTGAGCACATTGTGTGCACAGAGTGTACACCATCCGTACATCACATGGTCGTCTGTACGCTTTGCAGCTGTTACCCGTGGTCTCTGCTTGGAATTCCGCCCGGATGGTACAAATCCGATGCCTACCGCTCCCGTGCGGTGCGCGAGCCCCGCAAGGTGCTGGCCGAGTTCGGCGTGGCGCTGCCGCCGGAAACCTCGGTGCGGGTCTGGGATTCGACCGCCGAGATCCGATATCTCGTCATTCCGCTGCGCCCGGCCGGAACAGAGGGCATGTCTGTCGAGGAGCTCGCCAAGCTGGTCACGCGCGACAGTATGATCGGCACCGGGCTGGCGCGGGTGCCGGAATGAGCCGCGTTCACGACATGGGCGGGCGGTTCGGTGACGGACCGGTGATCCCCGAGCCGGAAGACGCCCCCGTCTTTCACAAGGACTGGCATGCCCGCGCTCTGGCGGTGACGCTGGCCGCAGGCGCGCTGGGCAAGTGGAACATCGACACGTCGCGTCATGCGCGGGAATGTGTCGGCAACACTGATTATGCCCGGTTCAGCTATTACGAGAAATGGATTGCGGCGCTGACCGACCTGCTGGTTGCGACGGATCTTGTCAGCCGGGATGACTTGCGCGCGTCCAATCCGGACCAACAGCCCCTGTCCGACAAGGCGATGACTGCCGACAAGGTGGCCGCCGTGCTTGGCAAAGGCGGTCCGGCGGATCGTGACAGCGATATCCCCGCTCGTTTCGTGGCGGGAGATACGGTTTTGACCCGTCGCCCGGCTGATAACCGGCTCGTCGATGGGGGACACACCCGGCTGCCCGCTTATGCGGCTGGGGCGCGGGGCCGGGTTTTGATGCTCCACGGCAGCCATGTGTTGCCCGACAGCAATGCGCACGGCCTTGGCGAAGCGCCCGAACCGCTTTACGCGGTGGTCTTTCCCGCCGCCGAACTTTGGGCGGCGCCGGAACATCCCGGTGACGAGGTGGTGCTGGACCTCTGGCAGTCCTATCTGGAACCGGCGTGACGATGCCGGACATCCCCGAACCGGCCTTTGCCGAACCGTGGCACGCGCAGCTTTTCGCGCTCACCGTGCATCTCAACGAATCCGGGCGGTTCGCTTGGCCCGACTGGGCCGAAAGGTTCGGTGCCACCCTTGCCGCCCATGGGTTGGCGCGGGATCTCGACGGGGGCAACGATTATTTCATGGCCTGGCTGGAAACGCTCGAAAAGCTTCTGGCAGAGCAGGGATCGGCACTGCCGGAGGAGGCGGGGTCGGTCCGCGCGGCCTGGGAGCGGGCCTATCTGTCCACGCCGCATGGTGAACCCGTTCGCCTGTCCGAGTCCGACGAACAGGCGATCTGAAAGCGCTGTTTCCTGCCGTAGAGCGCAATTTCCGGTTTCGCCGGGGCTGTGGCATCGCTATACGGGCGCGGGTTTGAACCAATTATCAAAGGACTGGTTATGGCCAATGTTGTCGTTGTCGGCGCCCAGTGGGGTGACGAGGGAAAAGGCAAGATCGTTGACTGGCTGAGCGAGCGCGCCGATGTGATCGCGCGTTTTCAGGGCGGGCATAACGCCGGCCATACGCTTGTCATCGATGGCAAGGTCTACAAGCTGAATGCGCTGCCTTCGGGTGTGGTGCGTGGCGGCAAGCTTTCGGTCATCGGTAATGGTGTCGTGCTTGACCCGTGGCATCTGGTCAAGGAAATCGCGTCGATCCGCGAGCAGGGCGTGGAGATCACGCCTGAAACGCTGATGATCGCCGAGAATACGCCGCTGATCCTGCCGATCCACGGAGAACTTGACCGGGCGCGCGAAGAAGCCGCCTCCAAAGGCACCAAGATCGGCACCACCGGGCGTGGCATCGGGCCAGCCTATGAGGACAAGGTCGGACGCCGGTCGATCCGGGTTGCGGACCTCGCCGATGAGGCGACGCTGATTGCGCGGGTCGACCGTGCCCTGCAGCATCACGATCCGCTGCGCCGTGGTCTGGGGATCGATCCGATTGATCGCGAGGGGCTGATCGAGCAGTTGAAGGAAATCGCGGGCGAGTTGCTGCCCTATGCCGCGCCGGTCTGGAAAGTGCTGAGCGAAAAGCGCAAGGCAGGCAAGCGCATCCTGTTTGAAGGGGCGCAGGGCGCCTTGCTGGATATCGATTTCGGCACCTATCCTTTCGTGACGTCTTCGAACGTGATCGCCGGGCAGGCGGCAACCGGCACCGGAATCGGTCCGGGCGGCATCGATTACGTGCTGGGGATTGTGAAAGCCTATACGACCCGCGTCGGCGAAGGCCCGTTCCCGAGCGAGTTGCATGACGAGGACGGTCAGCGCCTTGGCGAAAGGGGTCGTGAATTCGGCACCGTTACCGGGCGCAAGCGGCGGTGTGGCTGGTTCGATGCGGCCCTGCTGCGTCAGACCTGTGCGACCTCTGGCGTCAATGGTATCGCCCTGACCAAGCTGGACGTGCTCGACGGGTTCGATAAGCTGAAGATCTGCGTCGGCTACGATCTGGACGGACAGCGGCTGGATTACCTTCCGATGGCTGCCGAACAGCAGGCGCGCTGCACGCCGGTTTACGAAGAAATGCCGGGCTGGTCGGAATCGACCGAAGGGGCGCGCAGCTGGGCTGATCTGCCTGCCGAGGCGATCAAATACGTGCGCCGGGTCGAGGAACTGATCGAGTGCCCCGTCGCGCTCCTGTCGACCTCGCCGGAGCGGGAAGATACCATCCTTGTGACCGACCCCTTCGCGGATTGATCTGATCGTGCAGGGAAAACCGCGTTTTCCGGTGGAAAACGCGGTGCCTCCGGCGGGAGTATTTTCCGCAAGAGGAAAACAGATGCATTGCAGAAGGAGGGGCTGATGGCCTTGTCATACAAAGCGCGGCGGCGTTGGGCCCTTGTCATCTTGCTGATCGGCCTGCCGCTTTACATCATTCTGGCGGTCAACATTCTGAACCGGATCGAGCGGCCCTCGATTTTTGTTGAACTGCTTGTCTATGTCGCGCTGGGCGTGATCTGGGCGCTGCCGTTCAAATTTGTGTTCAAGGGCGTCGGGCAGGCAGATCCGGATCAGCGCGACTGACGTTCTTGTCAGCCGGCGGCGCGCTTGGCCGGGCGAAAGCCGATATCGACCGAGGCGGTGAAACGTCCACCGCCATTTTTGCAGATCTTGCCTTCGCGCAGCAGCAAACCGAAGGAACGGAGTCCGTCTTCGCGGTTGAACTCGATGGAGGGCAGCTGGCGGACCTTGTTCATCAGCTGGGGCCGGGAGAATTCCTCGCGCCCTTCGACAAATGAAAGGTAGGCCGCCGCCGCTTCGAGAAGCTGGGGCAGATCCTTGGCGCCCATCTGCTTGGCATAGCTGGCAAAGGCCTCGGACTGGCTGTCGGCAGACGTATCGAGCAATTCCGTCGTGATCCGGCGGGGGCGGACCGGGAGGCGCGAATTCTCGGACTGTTCGATATCGATACGCTGTTCGGCGACCAGCTTGAGCGGGGCGGCGCGTTTTTCGCTTGCGGGCCGTTCCGGACGCTGGGAGCGGTTGTTGTCCCGGCGGCGGGGGCGCACCACGCTGGCAAGATCCTGACGGTAGGCGTCATCGCCCTTGTCGTCGTTGAGATCGTGTCCGGCAGACCGTTCTGCCTGTGCCGCTGCTACGGCGGCGCGCAGGCGGCTGTAGGTGTTCCGGCTGGTGGAATACTCCGGCGCGTCCATTTTTTCTTCGGCGGCAGCCATCAGGCGGGAAACGTCGTTATCCAATCCTTGCGTGGCCGTTTCTGTCTCTTCCATTTCGACATAATCGCTTTTGTGCGTCGCGGTGGGCTCTTCGGGTGTTTCCGGCTCTTCGGTCTCACCGATCAGATCGTCCTGAAGCGCGGCGAGTTCGCGCATAAGGTCGGCTTCGTCCTCGGCGGAGAGATCGCTTTCGGTGCCGGTCATCTTCGTCGCCGGAGAATAGCGTTCCATATCCGGTTCGTCGTCGCTGTCGTTTTCCTGCGACATGGCTTCGGCCGCTGCATCGCGACCGGCAAGAGCCGCTGCGATTTCCGCACGCTTGAGCTCTACACGACGGGCATTTTCACGCGAGATGGCGGCGTTTTCTTCGTCGTCAGCGGAGGAGAGCGGCGTTTCGTCGACTGTGGCTTCTCCGGAGGTCTCGGCGGCGTCCGGTTCTGCTTCGTCGGATTCCATCTCTTCGACCAGTGCGACTTCTTCTTCGTCGGGCTCGGCGAAATAAGAGCTCAGGTCGAGATCGGGTTCCTCGTTCTCGTCTTCCGATACGATTTCAGGTTCTGCGTCTTCTTCTGTGTCAGCCAGAGGTTCCCGGGATTTCTGTTCGGCAAGGGCGGCGAGAATACGGCCATCGTCTGCGGCACTGTCTTCTTCGTAATCCTCGTCATATTCGGTCAGACGACGCTCGGCATCGCCATCGGCGGTGATGGTTTCCTCAGTCTCGCCCTCGGCGTCGATCCGGTCGAAGATGGCGGCAAGTTCCGTATCGGGCGCGTCGCTTGAGGTCGCGACTTCCTCGTAAATCGCATCCTCACCGGACGCGGATTCGACTTTGTCGGCAGCTGCCTCGGTTTCTGCCTTCTCGGCCTCTTGTTCCGCCTCGTTACGGGAGACCACGGCGCGGATGCGTTTCAGCTTGGCTGCGATACTGTCGGGGCCGGTGCTGGCGCTGGCGACACTGGTCGATTCGGGGAAGGCTGCAAACGCGCCTTGTTGTGCCGAAACGGGCGAATTTTGCGTCGGCTGAACCATGTCTTCGGCGGTCTTGTCTGCCTTGGCAACGGGCGCTTCTGGTGACGACGGAAAGGGCGCGTTCTGATGCGAAGTGGCGCGGAGAATGACACCGGTGCCCGCCTCGTCGGCACGGGCTTCGATTTGCCGACTGCGGTCGCGCTGGGCGATCTGGGTCAGCATTTCTGCGTCAAGCTTGGGAGGTTCGGCTCCGAAGTAACGGTCATCCGCTGCAAGCGTACGGAAATATTCTGCGATTTCCTTCATCATGTCGAAGGAATCGTCGAATCCTTCGAGCGTGCAGGAAAAAGTCCCGTAAGAAACAGTCAGAATCTTGTTGTTATTAACCATCAGATGCTCGTCCTCTGCATTTGAATGCAATGTCTTATACAATGTCGACAGCGTCAAAACCGGCCCGAATCTGTGCAAATGAAAGTATCATTTCGTGGCGAGATTGTGATCAGTTAACGAAAATGCCATTTAATTTTCCATGAACGATAAACTTTTTTGCACCGGTGCGCCGGTAACGCTTGTCGGTGGCGGGGCCATCGACCCCGGCGATCTGGACCTTGCCCTGTCTCGCGCGCCAGCGCTCGTGGCGGCGGATTCGGGGGCGGCCCCGGTGCTTGCTGCTGGCCATGTGCCAGACGCGGTGTTCGGCGATTTCGACTCCATTTCGACGGACGCGCTGTCGCGCATTCCAGAAGATAGGCTGTTTCGGATCGCAGAACAGGATACCACGGATTTTCACAAGGCGCTGAGCCGGATTTCAGCGCCAATGGTTCTGGCGGTCGGGTTTCTGGGTGACCGTGTGGATCATCAGCTAGCTGTACTTAACGTGCTGGTTCAATTGACAGAAAAGGCCTGCGTATTGATCGGGCGGCACGAGGTGATCTTTCACCTTCCCGCGCATTTCGAGGTGCAACTTCAACCGGGTGACGTGGTTTCGCTGTTCCCGATGGGGGCGGTGAGCGGGCGTTCGACGGGGCTCGAATGGCCGATTGACGGGCTGGCTTTTACTCCGGCCGGGCAGATCGGGACATCCAATCGCGCGCTGGGGCCGGTTACCCTTGAAATGGACGGGCCGGGCATGGTGGGGATTTTGCCGCTTGCCCGCCTTGATGAGGTGATTGTTTCGCTCAGATCTCGGGCGGATGTGGTTTGACGGCGACCTCGACGGCCGAGACCTTCCCGCGCTTTGCCGCTGCGCCACTGCGCGCCATGCGGCCTTCGCGCAGGATGATATAGAGCCCGGCCACGATGGTGACGCATATGCCAGCGGCGGCCAGATTATCGGGAAGGTCCTTGAACATCAGCCAGCCAAACAGCGTCGCGATGGGAATTTCGAGGTACTGCATGGGGGCGAGCGTGGCCGACGGGGCAAAGCGCAGGGACCATGTCATCAGCAGGTGCGCACAAGTGCCGATTATACCGATGCTGAGCAAAAGCGACCATTCATATGAGCTTAACGGGATCAGCGTGACGACCTCGTGCCAGCCAAGCCGGGTGCCGTAGAGTTCGATAGGCAGCAGGATCGCGCAGGCCATCACGCCGCTGACCGCTTGCAGGCCAATGGGGTCCGTTTCCTTGGCGATCTGTCGTGTCACCAGCATGAAGAGGGCAAAGTTCACCGCGACGAGCAGCGGCCAGAGGGCGGGCCAGCCGACTTCGGCAAAGCTTGGCTGGATCACCATTAGCGTGCCGCAAAATCCGACGACGCAGGCCAGCAGCCGGCGCACGCCAACTTCTTCGCCCAGCACGTATTTCCCTAGCAAAAGCATGATGAAGGGCATGACAAAGGCGATGGCCACTGCGTCGGCGAGTTCGAGATATTGCAGCGCGGTGAACATGGCGCCGATTCCGATGATATGCATAACCGTCCGCAAAAGCGTGAGGCGCAGCACCCGTCCCGACATCCGCCAGATCCGCCTTGTGGCCAGCACAAGTGGAATCAGAACAACCGCCTGAACGGCAAAGCGGATCAGGATCATCTGCCCCAGCGGGACTGACTGACCGATCAGCTTTGCCAGCGCATCGCCCATCGGGGCGAAGACGCAGAAACCGAGCATGAGAAGAATGCCCAATACGGGACGGTCTTGTGACATTTCTCAACCGTATGAGCGTGCCGTGGTTCTGGCAACACAGCTCGTGCGTGTTCCGTTACGGCAATGTCAGCAGTTCGGCACGTTTACAGCAAGGCCGCCCAGCGAGGTTTCCTTGTATTTCTCGCTCATGTCCGCGCCGGTCTGGCGCATGGTTTCGATACAGGCGTCGAGCGGGACCAGATGTGTTCCGTCACCGCGCAACGCGAGGCTCGCGGCGCTGACTGCCTTGATCGCGCCAAGTCCGTTGCGCTCGATACAAGGGACCTGAACCAGACCGCGCACCGGGTCGCATGTCATGCCAAGGTGATGTTCAAGCGCTATTTCGGCAGCGTTTTCAATCTGTTCCGGGGTGCCGCCCATCACAGCGCAAAGACCGGCAGCAGCCATTGCCGAGGCCGAGCCGACCTCGGCCTGGCAACCGGCCTCGGCCCCCGAGATCGAGGCGTTATACTTGACCAGCCCGCCAATCGCGGCGGCGGTCAGAAGAAAATCCTCCACATGGGCCGAAGAGGCGCCGGGCACATGGTCGAGGTAGTAGCGCAGAGTGGCGGGCATCACACCGGCGGCGCCATTGGTGGGCGCTGTCACGACTTGCCCCCCGGCGGCGTTTTCCTCGTTCACCGCCATAGCATAGGCGCTCATCCAGTCGTTGATCGTGTGCGGCGGCGTGAGGTTAAGTCCGCGTTCTGCCTGAAGCGCGTCGTGGATCGCCTTGGCCCGGCGTTTGACCTGAAGCCCGCCGGGCAGGGTGCCATCGCTGGTGAGGCCCCGTTCGATGCAGTCGTTCATCACTTGCCAGATCCGCGCGGTACCGCGCGTCAGATCGCCGGGCGCGCGGCGCGACAGTTCGTTGGCGCGTTTCATCGCGGCGATGGATTTGCCCGACTCTCGGGCCATGTCGAGCATCTCGGCTGCGGATTTGAACGGAAACGGCACTGGCGGGCCATCGTCCTTAGCCTTGCCTTCGGCGAGTTCCGCCTCGGTCAGGACGAAACCGCCGCCGACGGAGTAGTAGATTTCGCTGAGGATCACGTCGCCCTGCGCATCTGTGGCCATCAGGCTCATGCCATTGGCGTGGCCGGGCAGGGCGCGGTCATAGTCGAAAATCAGGTCGGTTTTCGGATCGAACTTGAGCGTGCCAAGCCCTTCGGGCGAAATGGTTTTGGTTTCGTGAATCTCGGCAAGCGCTTTTTCGGCGGCGTCGGCATCATAGGTCTCTGGCTGGAACCCGGCGAGACCTAGGATGGTCGCCCGGTCGGTGGCATGGCCGACACCGGTAAAGGCAAGCGAGCCATGCAGCGAGCCGCGCACCCCGGCCACGTCGAAGGGCGCGTCGCGGAGTTTATCGAGAAAGCGGGCGGCGGCGACCATCGGCCCCATCGTGTGTGATGAAGAGGGGCCGATGCCGACCTTGAACATGTCGAAAACTGAGAGAAACATCTAGGTGGCCGATCCTTCGGGCGGAGAGCAATAGGTGGGGGCGGTGAACGGTGTCGGGCCGAGACCTTCGGCCTGCTGAGCGGCTTTCACGGCCTCTCGGGTTTCGAGCGCGGCGAGCAGGGCCGCCAGATGCGGTGTATCCGACAGTGCGAACCAACTGCGATCGTCGTCCTGCGGGTAGAGCACCATCCAGCGCAGCAGGCATGCGATATAATAGCAAAGCACCGAGGGATGACTGCCATCCAACCAGACAGGAGTGGCGGCCGCAAGTTCTTCGAGTATCGCAAGGTGGTTCCGGATCCGGCTGCGCTGGGTCAGTTGCAGGGCGGTCTGCATGTCGGGCGCGTCTCCGACATATTGCATCGGGTAGAAAGTGGTGCGCAGGTCAGTATGCAGGGTATTCGAGACAAAGAACAACCACGCGAGGAACTGTGCGCGTTCGGGTGTGCCGATGGCCGGGGCGCCGCAACCAGTGTTGTCGGCCAGCCAGAGCAGGATCGCGCCGGTCTCAAATATCACCCCGTCCGGCGTTTCCAGCGCTGGGATCAGGCCATGCGGGTTGAGCATTCGATAGGTGGGCGATGACTGTGCCTTTGCCGAGCGGTCCACAAGGACGGTCCGGTGGTCGATCCCCAGTTCGAGCATGGCCAGCCGCACGATCAGCGAGGCATTGTCCGGGGCATAGTGAAGACGAATTTCTGGATCCATATCCGCGCAATATCCTATCGGCAGACCGGGACAAGCAACAGATGCGACATCCTTTGGATAAAACCGGTCACGAGGTGAGCGGTGACAACCTTGTGTCGCAGGTTGCGCGGAATGAAGGCTGTTTCACAAGGATGTCAGCAGAACCAATGAATTGACGCCGGTGCAGGTGAATTCGGCCCTCGCCCCTTGCGTGTAAACCCCCTATAACGCCGCGAAACCATACGGGAGTCGAAGCCATGAGCGGACAGTTGTCCCCGATAGACAAGGCCAAGTTCGTTGCGGCAAAGCGTGCCGCTGATTTTGTCGAAGACGGGATGCGCGTCGGGCTTGGGACCGGCAGTACCGCCGCGTGGCTAGTGCGCTGCCTTGGCGAAATGGTCCGTGACGAGGGGCTCAAGATCAAGGCAGTGCCGACATCCACGCGCACCGCGGCGCTGGCCCGCGAAGTCGGGATCGACGTGATCAGCCTTGATGAGGCCAAGTGGCTTGATCTGACCATCGACGGCGCGGACGAATTCGACGGAGAGCTGAACCTGATCAAAGGCGGCGGCGGCGCGCTCTTGCAGGAAAAGATCGTGGCCACGGCCAGCGACCAGATGATCGTAATCGCCGACATCGGCAAAGAGGTCGAAACACTGGGCGCGTTCCCGCTTCCCATCGAGGTGATCCCCTTTGGCTGGCGTACCACGCAGTCGCTTGTCGAGGAACTTCTGATCTCGATGGATGTGCTGGGGCAGAACTCGACTCTGCGGATGAATGGCGAAACGCCTTTCGTCACGGATGAGGGTAATCACATCGTCGATCTGCACCTCAAACGAATTGGTGATGCGCGCCAGCTTGCATTGGTGCTGAACCAAGTGCCGGGTGTGGTTGAAAACGGGCTTTTCATAGATATCTGTGACATAGCTGTCGTCGGCTTTGGCGACGGCCGGGTAGAGTTGCGCGATATCCACAAGGGGACGATAGAGCACGACCGAATGGATTTTGTCGAAACCGACAATCTGTTCACCGATTTGACGGACTGATTGGACTACTGAGGGACTGACACGCTGATGAGCTTTGACTATGACCTGTTTGTAATTGGCGGCGGTTCGGGGGGCGTGCGCGCAGCCCGCGTTGCAGCCGGAGAAGCGAACGCAAAGGTCGCGCTGGCCGAGGAAGACCGTTACGGCGGCACCTGTGTGATCCGGGGCTGCGTGCCCAAGAAGCTGATGGTCTATGCGTCAAGCTATGCCGATATGCCGGAAATCGCCGCGCATTACGGCTGGGAGATCAACAAAGGCGCGTTCAACTGGGAAAGCTTTCGTGGCCACCTGAACTCCGAACTCGACCGGCTTGAAGGCGTCTATCGCAAGCTGCTGAAGAATTCGGGTGTGGATTCGTTCGACCAGCGGGCGCGGATCAAAGATGCGCATACGGTCGAACTCGACAACGGCGACACCTACACGGCCAAGCATATTCTTGTCGCTACAGGCGGACGCCCGGTACGCCCCGAGTTGGAAAATGCCGAGCTGGGCATTGTATCGGACGATATCTTTCATCTGGAAACCCTGCCGAAATCCATGCTGATCGTCGGCGGCGGCTATATCGCCTGCGAATTCGCTTGTATCCTGCATGGTCTGGGTGTCGAGGTGACACAGTACTATCGCGGCGAACAGATTCTGCGTGGTTTCGACGACGAAGCCCGCGAACTGATCGCCAGCTCCATGAAAGAACGCGGCATCGACCTGCAAGTCGAAACCGATATTTCCGCGCTGGCGCCCGCGGGCGACGACCGCGATGGCCCGGTCCGTGTGACCCGCAAGGACGGCGAGGAGGTCGAGTTCGACATGGTCTTCTTTGCCACCGGTCGGCGTCCGAATACGGTTTCGATGGGTCTGGAAGAGGTCGGCGTCAAGCTGGGTCGTTCGAGCGAGATCGAAGTGGACGAATACAGCCAGACGGCGGTGCCGTCTATCTATGCCATCGGCGACGTCACCGACCGCGTCAACCTGACCCCGGTCGCAATCCGTGAAGGCATGGCCTTTGTCGAAACGGTCTTCAAGGGCAACCCGACACCGGTGGATCACGCGCTGATCCCCTCGGCGGTCTTCACCCAGCCCGAGCTGGGTACGGTTGGACTGACCGAAGGCGAAGCTGCGAAACTTGGCGCGATCGATGTCTACGCGACCTCGTTCCGGCCGATGCAGACAGCTTTTGCGGACAAGCCTGAAAAGGTACTGATGAAGCTGATCGTTTCGCAGGAATCGCGCAAGATCCTGGGTTGTCATATCGTCGCGCCGGACGCGGGTGAGTTGATTCAGATGGCAGGTATTGCCATCAAGATGGGCGCAACCAAAGAAGATTTTGACCGGACCGTGGCGGTTCACCCGACCATGTCCGAAGAGATCGTAACCATGCGGAGCCCGACGCGCTCGGGTTGAACGGCGCGCAGGCGCTTGGACATTCAAGGAATTATGCCGCAAGATGGCGGCCTGGAGGGAAAAACAACATATGGCGGGCAATAGCGGCGGCCCCTGGGGGGGCGGAGGCTCTTCCGGCGGCGGAGGAAACCGGGGCAATAACGAAGGCGGAGAGCGCAACAACGGCGGCGGACGCCGTCCCGAAGGTGGCCAGATCCCCGAGATCGAAGACCTTGTCAAAAAGGGTCAGGAACAACTGCGCGTCCTGATGGGCGGTCGCGGTGGCGGCAACGGCCAGAACGGCGGCGGATCGCGTCGCGGCGGTGGTGGCCCGATGCTGACCCGCGGGACCATCGGTCTGGGTATTCTGGGCGCTGTGGTGCTCTGGGGTATGGCGAGCCTTTACACGGTCAAGCCCGAAGAACAGTCGGTCGAGCTGTTCCTTGGCGACTTCTCTGAAGTCGGGCAGCCGGGTCTGAACTTTGCGCCCTGGCCGCTGGTCACCTACGAGGTCATCCCGGTCACGCGGGAACAGACCGAGGATATCGGTACAGGCCAGCGCGGCAGCGAAGCCGGGCTCATGCTGACCGGCGACGAAAACGTGGTGGACATCGATTTCCAGGTGGTCTGGAATATCTCCGATCCGGCCAAGTACCTGTTCAATCTGCGTGATCCGCGCCCGACGATCCGGGCAGTGTCGGAATCCGCGATGCGTGAAATCATCGCGCAGTCGCAGCTTGCGCCGATCCTCAACCGTGACCGTGGTATCATCGCCGACCAGTTGCTGGACCTGATTCAGTCGACGCTGGACGCCTATGACAGCGGTGTAAACATCATTCGCGTGAACTTTGACCGTGCCGATCCGCCTGAAAGCGTGATCGATGCCTTCCGCGACGTGCAGGCGGCCGAGCAGGAACGCAGCCGGTCGCGCAACATCGCTGACGCCTATGCTAACCAGGTTCTCGCCGAAGCGCGTGGTCAGGCCGCACAGCTTATCGAAGAGGCCGAAGGCTATCGCGCCCGCGTGGTGAACGAAGCCACCGGTGAAGCGAGCCGTTTCAGCGCGGTTCTCGAAGAATACGAAAAGGCCCCCGAAGTGACGCGTAAACGTCTGTATCTTGAAACGATGGAGCAGGTTCTGGGGGATATCGACAAGATCATCCTCGACGAAAACGGCAACGGATCGTCGCAGGGCATCGTGCCCTATCTGCCCCTGAACGAGCTTAACCGTAACCGCTCTACGTCGGGAGGGTCGAACTGATGCGTAAATCAACCATTCTCCTGCCGGTGATCTTCGTACTGGTTGTCGGCCTGCTGTCCTCGGTCTTTATCGTGGACGAACGTGAAAAGGCGCTGGTGCTGCAATTTGGTCGGGTTGTCTCGGTCAAGGAAGAGCCGGGTCTGGCTTTCAAGATCCCGCTCATTCAGGAAGTCGTGCGGTACGATGACCGTATCCTGTCGCGCGACATCGACCCGCTTGAAATCACGCCGCTGGATGACCGTCGTCTCGTCGTCGATGCTTTTGCGCGGTACCGGATTTCCGACGTGAACCGGTTCCGTCAGGCGGTTGGTGCGGGCGGTATTACCGCTGCCGAAAGCCGGCTCGATTCGATCCTGCGCGCCGAGACCCGAGAAGTGCTGGGTTCGGTCAGTTCGAGCGACATCCTGAGTTCGGACCGGGCGGCGCTTATGCTGCGCATCCGTAACAACGCGATCACTGCGGCGCGGGCGCTGGGCGTCGACATCATCGATGTGCGTCTGAAATCGACCGATCTCCCGTCGCAGAACCTCGCGGCAACGTTTGACCGGATGCGGGCAGAACGTGAACGCGAAGCGACGGACGAACGCGCCCGTGGTAACGAAGCCGCGCAACGGATCCGGGCGCAGGCCGACCGGACCGTGGTCGAGCTGGTCTCGGAAGCGCAGCGTGAAGCCGAGATCGTACGCGGTGAAGCTGATGCGCTTCGCAACGGCATTTTCGCCGATGCCTTTGGCAGAGACCCGGAGTTCTTTGAATTCTACCGCTCGTTGACGGCGTACAGCCGGGCGCTGAAGGGCGAGAATTCGAGCATGGTGCTTTCGCCGGATTCCGAGTTCTTCAACTATCTCGGGTCCGCCGAGGGGGCCGGGCGCGGCGCGCTATCGTCGCAGGAAAGCCGGGTGAGCCGTAGGGAAAGCGACGCCGAGGCCGCCGCGTCGGAGACAGCGACGGACGACGGAACTGCCGAGGACACTGCTGCGGAAAGCGAGCCGCAGACAGAGGAAGAGTCCGGGCGGCCCGCTGACGCGGCCGGTGTCTCTCCCCAGAATGAAACGAGTACCGTTTCCGAATAAAAAGGACGCGCCGCTTTTGCGGCGCGTTTGCTTTTGGGAGGGCATTGCAAGCGGGCGGATCGTCACCAAAGACGGAATAACGATGAAACAGAACAACGAAGTGTTCGTAATTTTCACATAGCGTTGATCCGGCGGAACACCCTTTGCCAGCCCTTTCAAAGGAACTACAATAAAAGCCAAGTCACCTGAGCCGCCGCGAGGCGAGTGTTACAGGAACAGTCGACAAGGAGAGTCCCATTGCAGTCACAGGCAGTTACCCGCGCCGGGATACAGGATCAGAGGGACGAGACCAGATCGCGCCTTCTGTGGTTGAGCGCGTTGGCCTTCGTTTTCCTCTTTGCGCAGGCCATGATGGCATTTGCCAAACCCGAAAGCCTTGCACCACTTGCTGAGAAAATCAGCCCATCGGTCGTGAACATCACCACGTCGACGGTTGTCGAAGGCCGCACCGGGCCGCAGGGGATCGTCCCCGAGGGGTCGCCTTTTGAGGATTTCTTCCGCGATTTCCGTGAGCGCAATAACGAAGGTGATCGCCCGCGTCCGCGCCGTTCTTCGGCTCTTGGATCCGGTTTTGTTATCTCCGCCGACGGTTTCGTGGTGACGAACAACCACGTGATCGACGGGGCGGATGAAATCCTGATCGAATTTTTTTCGGGCGATGAACTTCCCGCCGAGGTGATCGGGACCGATCCGAACACGGATATCGCGCTGCTCAAGGTCACCTCTGAAACGCCGCTGCCCTTTGTCAGCTTTGGCGACAGCGACACCGCTCGCGTCGGGGATTGGGTCATGGCCATGGGCAACCCGCTTGGTCAGGGCTTTTCGGTGTCGGCCGGGATCGTTTCGGCCAGAAACAGGGCGCTCAGCGGGACGTATGACGATTACATTCAGACCGACGCTGCCATTAACCGCGGCAACTCTGGCGGTCCGCTGTTCAACATGGACGGTGAGGTGATCGGTGTGAACACCGCGATCCTGTCCCCCAACGGCGGCTCCATCGGTATCGGGTTCTCCATGGCGTCGAACGTGGTGATGCGGGTGGTCGAGCAACTGCAGGAATACGGCGAAACGCGCCGTGGCTGGCTTGGCGTTCGTATTCAGGACGTGACCGAGGATGTCGCCGAGGCGATGGGTCTTGAGACCGCCGCCGGGGCGTTGATAACCGACGTCCCCGACGGACCTGCCAAGAGCGCCGGGCTGCTGTCGGGGGATGTGATCACCGGTTTCGACGGCGTCGATGTTGCTGATACGCGCGCGCTCGTGCGTCAGGTCGGCAATACCACGGTTGGCAAGACCGTAGATGTGGTCGTGAACCGTGAGGGCGAGACCAAGACACTGGCGGTAACCCTTGGCCGTCGCGAGGATGCGGAACGTGCCGAAGCGCCGAGTGACGAAGGCGAGGCGGCACCGGACGTCGTTGAGAAGGACATTCTGGGTCTGACGCTGGGCGTGCTCACCCCGGAGAAACGCGAGGAGCTGAACATCCCGGATGATGTCGAAGGTCTGGTTGTTTCCGCCGTGGACGAAACCTCGGAAGCCTTTGAGAAAGGTCTGCGTCTGGGTGATGTGATCACCGAAGCGGGGCAGCAGAAGGTCGCCAGCCTTGCCCAGCTTGAAGAACGAATCGACGAGGCTAGGGATGCAGGGCGCAAGTCACTGCTCTTGCTGGTGCGCCGCGCCGGTGAGCCACGCTTTGTGGCGCTGTCGCTCGAAGAGGGATGATCTGACCCGATCCCTCTAGATGAAAAACAGGCCATGTGCGTTGAGCACATGGCCTTTTTCTTTTTGAAATAAGGTACTCACACTAAGAAAATGACTTGTTAACCCGTCCGGAGGCTCCGGCGCGACCTGCGCAATAGCGGGCCTACTGGTTAAAAACTATTAAATTTTAACTTGTTACGAGCTTGTAAAGTTGGCTCTGACCGTCTTGGCGGAACTTGGGGACGGGACGTCGCCAAGACGGACAGAGGCTGTTGAACCGGAACCATGCTGTGTCGAGCATTGGTTCGGGGAGAGCAGATGCTGCATGGCCGGTTCCTTTCTCCGAGGTCTGATACTGGGGTTGGACTGCGCGACCTCGTAGCAACAATATGCCCAGAGTTGCGCAACACGTATGTGACGCAGTTCACGTTGGAGAATTAATTTCGATGAAATTCTTGCGCGGGGCCTATGCCCCGATCAGAACTGGTCCGGGTCCGCGAGGGCTTGCAGCGCGTTTCGGTCCACGACCGAGAGCTTTCCGCGGGCAGAGGTCACCACCCCCATCCGTTTCCACGAGGACAGGGTCTTGGACACGGCTTCGCGGGTGGCACCGACGAATTCTGCCAGTTCCGCTTGGCTGAGCGCAAGTGTGGCCGATCCGGTGTCGGGCCGGTCGGTGAGGTATAAGATCTTGCGGGCCAGCCGGGAGGGCATCGGCAGAAAGACCTGCTCGTTCAGCTGGCGGTCCATCCAGCGCATGCGTTGACCGGCAAGCTGGATGAGGTCGATGGCCAGCTCGGGCTCTTTCCGGATACGTTCCAATACATCGTCATAGCGGATGCGGCGCAGGATCGATGGTTCCGAGGCGGTCACCGTCGCCGTCCGTTCACCGGGATCGAACAGCGCGATCTCTCCGAAAAGGGCGCCATTGCGCAGCACGTTGAGCGCCAGTTTGCGCCCATCCATCGACAACACGCTGATTTCAAGCGCGCCGCTCACCAGCGCATATAATTCGCGGGCCTCGTCACCCTGTTCGAAAAGTACGTCGCCGGGGGCAAGCCTGATTTCGGTGGCAAGGTCATCGAGCATGTCGATGAGGGCATCGGAGGCTTCGGAAAGAAACCCTGTCTTGGTTAACGTGCTGATGCTCATGCCTGCGCCTTTTGTTTGCGCTCGCAGATTAGCAAAGCGATGCCAAGTCACAAGGATTTTGCCTGGATGAAAGGACGAAGTTCAGCCGGTGTTGTCATTTTCCTCGGCGATCAGGCCAAGGTGCCGCGCTGTGGCGAGGGAAAGCGTCCCTGAATCAAGCCCCTGCGGCGCCTGATAACGGCGGATCGCGTCTCGGGTGCGCTGGTCCATCTGGCCGTTGACGGGGCCGTGGAAAAGGTTGCGCGCGTTTAGGGCGCGCTGAACCGAAGAGATGAACTCGGTACTCATCTGATCGGGGCAGGGGGTCTCGAACCAGTCTTCGCGGCGCTGCTTCACGATTTCCTGCAGGGTTTCAGTCCGGTAGGTGGCGGGGCTGAGCACGGTCCCATCGGCGGCGAGCTTGGCAGGCTGATCCAGAACCTGGTGGGTGACGGTTTCGATAACCGCCGGTGAGACCAGCTTGCCCCAGCAACTGCCCGGCGGGGCGCCCGGCGGCGCGGTCTGGCTTTGCCGCGCGACAAAGCCGGGGTCAGCGCCCTGACCGGCCCCGTCGCAGGCCGCCAGCGCCAGCAGGGCCAGCGGGGCAAGAAGAGTTAGGTAAGAGGTCATGCTCTGGCTTCTCTGGGGCCTCTGTCGGGCGTTCGCGACAGGTTAGCGCAAATCGAGGCCTTCGCAAAGCGGTGCTCAGCGTTCGAGCAGCATGTCGAGCATCGAGGATATATCCTCGATCTCTTCGGCGATGACATGCACGACCTCATGGGCGCGCTGAATCCGTCCGGTGACGCGCAGCATCCGGCCCGCGATGACCGCGCGGCGAAATTTCTCGTACATCTTGCGCCAGACGATCACGTTCACCACGCCGGTCTCATCCTCGAGCGTCAGGAAGATCACGCCCTTGGCGGTGCCGGGGCGCTGGCGCAGGATCACCAGCCCGGCCACGGCGATCCGCGCATTCTGGGGCGGTTCGTGGAGGCGGTCTGCCGTAAGGCACGAGGGCGGGCGCGGCCATTGGTATGGCGACGTGACGGGGGTGAGAAAGCCGGGGGCGGGGGAATAGACACGCATGAGAACAAAAATAGAACATACGTCGATTTTGTCCAGATACAGTGCGAGTTTCCCATGAAATTTGGGGTGGCGCGGCCCATATCGCTTGGCTAGACAGTCATGAAAGAGCATATCAAGGAGCCAAGCGCATGGCGAAGATTACCTATATCGAGCACAACGGCAAAGAGCATGTGGTTGACGTGGCTAACGGCCTCACCGTCATGGAAGGTGCACGCGACAATAACATCCCCGGTATCGAGGCCGATTGCGGCGGTGCCTGCGCCTGTTCGACCTGCCACGTCTATGTCGATCCGGCATGGGTCGAAAAGCTGCCGGCCAAGGAAGACATGGAAGAAGACATGCTCGACTTTGCTTATGAACCCGATCCCGCGCGCTCGCGCCTGACCTGCCAGCTTCGCGTCAGCGACGCGCTGGACGGCCTTGTCGTGCAGATGCCCGAAAAACAGATCTGACAGGCCGCAACCTGCGGTCCGCAAAGAAAAAGCCCCGGCGCAGGATCACTGCACCGGGGCTTTCTCTATGTATCGTTTCGCGATTACCGTTTGCGGTCGCGGCGCGAGCTCATCGGCTGGAACGCCACGCCCACATGCGCCTCGCAATAGGGTTTGCCGGATTGCACGGGCAAGCCGCAGAACCAGAAATCGGGGGTCGCCGGATCGCCGACGGGCCATTTGCAGGTCCGCTCGGTCAGTTCCATCAGGCTGATCTTCTTCGATTTCTTTTCGATCTCGTTCACCTTCGCAAGCGCTTCGGGGCTGATCTCATTGGCCGAGGGCTGCGGCGGCAGCGGCTGGCCCGCCGGGATGATCTGGCGGCGTGCCGGCATCGACGATTTCGTCTCGGGCGCGGCAGTCACCGGGCGCGCGGCCTCGGTCTTGGGGGCCGGCTTTGCGGCCTTTGTTTCGGCAGGCTTGGGCGCTGCGGGTTTTGCGGCCTTGGGCGGCTCGGGCTTGACCGGCGCGGCACCTGCGGTGCGGTTTGACAGACCAAGCCGATGAACTTTGCCGATCACGGCATTGCGGGTCACGCCGCCCAGTTCCTTGGCGATCTGGCTGGCCGACTGGCCGTCGCTCCACATCTTCTTGAGCATTTCCACGCGTTCGTCAGTCCAGGACATGCGTTGCCTTTCCAGCTAAAAAGCGGCCGCAAAGGCCGCCTTCGAATTCTTGACAGGGCTCTATTTTAATCACTGTAGCGCGAGTTACAAGGCGTCTTACCCCATGTGTCGCACCCGGGGCACAGGCCCGCGAGAGAATTTACTTTCCTTTGCGTCGCCCAATGAGTATGCAGCGCGTCATGAGCATGAACGCGCCTTTTTCGATCCTTCGACGCCGACGTTGATTCCGGCGGCTTCTGGCTGTTTGCTCACCTGCGCCCAATGGGCTGCGACTTCACTCAACACATTGACGTTCCTGCCTGTCATGGGGCAACCATGAAGGCTCAACTCTCAAGAGGATGATCCAGATGATCCCGTCCGTTCTGCCGACCTATTCCCGTGCGCCGCTTTCCTTTGTCAAAGGCGAAGGCTCCTGGCTGATCGAGGCGGATGGCCGACGCTTTCTCGACCTTGGCGCGGGCATCGCGGTGAACGCTCTGGGTCATGCGAACCCGGCGCTGGTCAAGGCACTGAGCGATCAGGCGCAGAACCTTTGGCATACATCGAACCTCTACCAGATCCCGAATCAACAGGCGCTGGCTGACAAGCTGGTCGAACATACCTTTGCCGATACGGTGTTCTTTACCAATTCGGGCACTGAATCCTGCGAACTGGCCGTCAAGATGGCGCGCAAGTACTGGTACGAAAAAGGCGCGCCGGACAAGACCGATATCATCACCTTTGAGGGGTCTTTCCATGGCCGCTCTTCGGCCGGTATCGCGGCGGCCGGGTCCGAAAAGATGACCAAGGGATTTGGCCCGCTGCTGCCGGGGTTCATCCATCTGCCCTGGGGCGATTTAGACGCGCTGAAAGCGGCGATCACCGATACGGTCGGCGCGATCCTTGTCGAGCCGGTGCAGGGCGAGGGCGGAATCCGCCCGATGGACGACAGCGATCTCAAGGCGTTGCGTGCGCTTTGCGACGACCATGACCTGTTGCTGATCCTCGACGAGGTGCAATGCGGCATGGGCCGGACCGGACGTCTGTTTGCTCATGAATGGGCGGGCATTACGCCGGATATCATGATGGTGGCCAAGGGCATCGGCGGCGGCTTTCCCCTTGGCGCGGTTCTGGCCACGGAAAAGGCGGCAAGCGGCATGAGCGCAGGCTCGCACGGGTCGACCTATGGCGGTAACCCGCTGGGATGCGCGGTCGGATCGGCGGTCATGGATGAAATGACAGCCGAAGGCTTTCTGGACGAGGTAAATCGCAAGGCAGGCCTGATGCGCCAGAAGCTCGAGGGGCTGGTCGATGCGCATCCGGAGGTTTTTGAGGAGGTGCGCGGTGCCGGGCTTATGCTCGGGCTGAAATGCAAGGCTGTGAACGCCGACGTGGTCAAGGCCGGGTATGACAACATGCTGCTGACCGTGCCCGCGGCGGACAATGTCATCCGCCTTCTGCCGCCGCTGACAATCTCGGACGAAGAGATCGGCGAGGCCACCACCCGTCTGGACGCGGCGGCGAAAGCCGTTGAGAACACCTGAATTTTCCCGATGATCCCCTGGCCAAGCTGATGCGGGCCGGGGATCGCGACGCAAGAAAAAGAAGAAAACCGATATGAACCATTTTCTCGATATCCATAAGACCGACCCCGACGCGCTGCGGCTGATCATTGATCAGGGCGTCGCGATGAAACAGGCGCGGGCGGACCGCCCCAAGGGCACGCCGGATGACGAACAGCCGCTGGCGGGCCGTATGGTCGCGCTGATATTCGAAAAACCATCGACCCGGACCCGCGTGTCCTTTGACGTTGGCGTGCGCCAGATGGGCGGCGAAACGATGGTGCTGTCGGGCAGCGACATGCAACTTGGCCATGGTGAGACCATCGCCGATACCGCGCGGGTCTTGTCGCGCTATGTCGATATGATCATGATCCGGACCTTCGATGAATCCGTCCTGACCGAGATGGCGGAATATGCCGATGTGCCGGTCATCAACGGTCTGACGGACCGAACGCACCCCTGCCAGATCATGGCCGATGTTATGACCTTTGAAGAGCATCGCGGCCCGATCAAGGGCAAGAAAGTCGTCTGGACCGGCGATGGTAACAACGTTTGTGCATCCTTCCTGCATGCGGCAGGTCAGTTCGGTTTCGACATGACCTTTGCCGGGCCGCCGCAGCTTGACCCCGAGGCGGAATTCGTCGGCTTCGCCCGTGATCGCGGGAGCAAGATCGTGATTGAGCGCGACGCGGCCAAGGCCGTCGATGGCGCCGATCTGATCGTGGCCGACACCTGGGTGTCGATGCACGATGCGCAGTCGGCCCGCGAAAGACGCCACAACTTGCTGCGCCCCTACCAGGTGAACGATGCGCTGGTGGCCAAGGCGAAACCGGATGCGCTGTTCATGCACTGCCTGCCCGCACACCGCGAAGAGGAAGTGACCAGTTCCGTCATGGACGGCCCCCATTCGGTGATCTTTGACGAGGCGGAAAACCGGCTGCACGCGCAAAAGGCGATCATGCGCTGGTGTCTGGGCGTTTGATACCGGTTTCCAAAAGGTGCGCTACCGCGCGTTCTTGTTCCGATAGTCGCGGCGCGACGCTTGCTCGCGGCTTTCCGTTTGCCGTGAGCCGGGACTGATCATGGCTCAACCGATCGTCATCGCGGGTGCGGGGTCGATCGGTTGCTTTGTCGGCGGCCTACTTGCGGCATCGGGGCGAGACATCCGATTGCTGGCGAGACCCCATGTGATCGAAGAAATTCGGGTGCATGGTCTGCACCTGACCGGCTTTGACGGCATGTCCGTTAAGCAAAAGTCCATCGAGATGAGTGACGATCCGGCCGTGCTCGACGATGCCGGTGTGATCCTTGTGACGGTCAAGACGGGTGCTACCCGGACGATGGCGGAACAGATCGCGACCCATGCATCGCGCGACGCGGTCATCGTCAGCCTGCAGAACGGGCTCGATGCGATCGAGATCCTTCGCTCGGCCCTGCCGGGATATGATGTCCGGGCCGGTATGGTGCCGTTCAACGTTGTGCCGATGGGAGAGGGCCGGTTTCACAGGGCCAGCAGCGGGGACATCCTGATGGAAGCGGGACAGCCTGCGCTGGCACTTGGCGTACCCGGTCTGCCCGTGCGCGAAACCTCGCATCTAACAGGGTATCAATGGGGCAAGCTGCTGATAAACCTCGGCAACGCGCCCAATGCCCTCTCGGGGCTGACATTGGTCGAGCAACTGTCGGACCGTGACTGGCGTCACCTGCTCGCCGACCAGATGCGCGAAGCGCTGTCAGTTCTGAAGGCGGCGGGGATCCAGCCGCGTTCGATGACACCGCTGCCAGCCGCTTTGGTGCCAAGCGTGCTCGATCTGCCGACCGTGCTTTTCCGGCGGATCGCGGCAAAGATGCTGACCATCGATCCAAAGGCGCGCACCTCAATGTCCTATGACCTTATGTCGGGCCGCCGCAGTGAAATCGGTGCCTTTCAGGGACGGATCGTCACGATGGGGGAGCGGCTGGGGATTCCGACGCCGCTGAACCGGACGATGCAAAGACTTGTGCTGCAGACGGAAGACAAGGGGGCCGGATTACCCGGCTTGACCGTGGAAGAGATACGCCGCTCAGCCAAGGAACAGGTTGATCACCGAGTAGACGAGGCTCGATAGCAGAGCCGAGGCGGGCACCGTGATGACCCATGCCGCGATCACGGTCAGGAAATGCGAACGCCGGACCAGCTTGCGGCGGCGGCGTTCGACCGAGGCGATGGTCTGATCCTGTGCCAGACCTCCCCGGGTCTTTCTGAAACGCCGCGCCATGTACCATTCGCGGAAAAAGCCCACGCCGAAGATGCCGCCAACGGCGACATGGGTCGAACTGACCGGCAGCCCGAAGGAACTGGCGAGGATGACTGTCATCGCCGAACTCAGGACGACGCAGAAGGCGCGCATCGGGTTCAGCTTGGTGATCTGGTCGCCGACGACACTGATCAGCCTTGGCCCGAAGAGTAGAAGACCAAAGGAAATCCCCAGCGCGCCGATCAGGATGACCCATTGCGGGATCTCGATTGCACCGCCGATAGGCCCGTTCTGAACCGTATGCGCGATGGCAGCGACCGGGCCGACCGCATTCGCCACGTCATTCGCCCCATGGGCAAAGCTGAGCATCGCCGCCGCGATCATCAGCGGAAGCCGGAACAGGATCTTGAGCGACTTGTTGCGGTTCTCCATTTCTTCGGACTGGTGCCGGATAAAGGGGCGCGAGAGGGCCCAGAGCACCCCGCCGAGCGCGATACCGATCAGCAAGCCGTTTTGCAGCGAGATACTGACCACCTTGCTCAGCCCGAAAGAGGCGAGATAGGTGGCGAAAGCGCCGGTGATCAGCCCGACAAGGATCGGGACCCAGAACCGGGCAGCGGCAATCTTGTCGTCGCGGTAGATGACCCGGGACTTGATCAGGGCTAGAAAGCAGGCAGCGACAATCCCACCGAGGATCGGCGCCACGAGCCACCCGGCGGCGATGCTGAGCACGGTGGACCAGTTGACCGCAGATAAACCCAGCGCCGCTACACCTGCGCCAAGGACTGCGCCAATGATTGAATGCGTCGTGGAAACCGGTGCGCCTACCCAGGTCGAGACATTGATCCACAAGGCGGCGCCGATCAGCGAGGCCAGCATTGCCCAGATGACATGCTCGGGGTCGGCCACATTGGGCGCATGGATGATATCCTGCGAGATCGTCGTGATGACATGCCCGCCCGCCAGCAGTGCACCGGCGCTTTCACAGATGGCGGCAATGATCAGCGCGCCTCCAAGGGTGATGACACGGGCGCCCACGGCGGGACCCATGTTGTTTGCCACGTCGTTGGCGCCGATATTGATCGCAAGATAGGCCCCGAAGACCGACGCGATGATCACCGCGAGACTATTGGCCGACTGTTCAAAGAATATTGCTGCCGCGACACCCGCAAGGATCAGGAAAACAAGCGCGATTCCCGTCCCGACAAGCGGCCGGGCCACATAGGCCGTCGCAAGTTCGAGCTGACCGATCCTCTTGAGATCTTTATCGAGCGTTGTCCAATTGTTACCCAAGGGGCTCTGCGTCAAAACTATCCCCCGCTGGCCATGTCGTCCGGACACAGCATGCGTGATCAATATGCAGGTTTCGTGATAGCTGTCTTAAAGTGTTTTTAGAAGAGCGCTTAACTCGGGTTCATTAACCATTTCCGCTGCTTCACGTGGCCGCACCCAGACCCGTTCGCGCTCTTCGCACTCGGGGTATTCGTCTTCGAGATGCGAGACCTTGGCGAGGTAGACATAGGTGGTGACGGGGAGCATCAGACCCTCGTCCGTCTCCTTGATGTATTCATAGGTGCCAACCGGGCGCTTGTTGATCTGCGCGCTGACGACGCCCGCCTCTTCCCATGCTTCCTGAAGCGCGGCACCGGATCCGGTTAACCCGTTGATTGGCCAGCCTTTCGGGATAATCCAGCGCCCGGTCCCCCGGCTTGTCACCAGCAGAACCTCGATGCCATTGCCGCTCTCGCGGTAACAAAGGGCCGCAACCTGTACCAGCTTCGGCCGAATGAACATCGGTCGAAGCACGTCCTTCCACGCTTTCACAAGGGTACTTGTCATGCCACTGACTGTCGCTACTCGAATTTTATGTTTTTTTTCTGAACTGGTGACCCAAAAAAAGTAAATCAAATCTGGTTATCAGTAACATAGGCTTCCGGTGCAAAAGTTCAATACTCCGGCCTTGAACCTCCGGCTCAAGGTCGTAAACCATGCGTCAACCAAGGAGTAAGCGAATGAGCAAGGCGCAGATCGGGGTGTACGGGCTTGGCACGATGGGCAGCGCCCTTGCGCTGAACCTTGCGGAAAACGGGGTGCGGGTGGCCGTCGCCAACCGGGAAACGGAATGGCTCGCGCCTTTCATGGAAGAAGCAGGCCCGCTCGCATCGCAGATTACCCCGACCGAAACGCTGGCCGAGTTCGTGGCTGCCGTGGACGCGCCAAGGACGCTGTTGTTCATGATCCCGTCCGGTGCGCCCGTCGATGGGATGATCGCCGAGATCCGGCCTCTGCTCGAAGAGGGCGACACGATCATCGACGGCGGCAACTCCGATTTCAACGACACCCGGCGGCGCTTTGACGATCTTGAGACAAGTGGGCTGCATTTTGTCGGCATGGGCGTCTCGGGCGGCGAAGAAGGCGCGCGGCATGGGCCATCCATGATGGTTGGCGGTTCCGATCACAGCTGGCAGCAACTGCGCCCGATGGTCAAAGCCATCGCGGCAAAATTCAACGGCGATCCCTGCGTGGCCCATGTCGGACCGGATGGCGCGGGTCATTTCGTAAAGACCGTGCATAACGGCATCGAATATGCCGATATGGAGATCATCGCCGAAATCTACGGATTGCTTCGTGACGGTGAGGGCTGGGATGCGGCCCGGATCGGGGCTCTGTTCGGTGACTGGAACGACGGACCGCTTGCGTCCTACCTTGTTGAGATAACGTCGGAAATCCTTGCGGCCGGTGATCCTGACACGGGTGTGCCCATGGTGGACATGATCCTCGACAGCGCCGGGCAAAAGGGAACCGGGCGCTGGACGGTGATCGAGGCGCTGAAGCTCGGGCATTCGGCAACGGTGATCGAAGCGGCAGTGGCCGCGCGCAGCTGGTCGGCCGATCCGGAGGCCCGGTTGCGGGCTGGTAGGATACTGGCCGGGCCGACCGAGACAGCCGAATTGCCGTCAACCGAAACACTGCGGGCGGCGTTCCTGGCGGCCCGGGTACTGGCCCATGCGCAGGGGTTTGCGCTGCTGACAGCGGCCTCGAAGGAATTTGACTGGTCGCTTGACCTCGGCCGCATTGCCGAAATCTGGCGTGCAGGCTGCATCATCAGATCGGCGCTGCTGGATGAACTTGCCGCCGCGCTGCGGGCCCACCCGGGCGAAAACCTCGCGCTTGCACCGGCAATGGCCGAACTGCTTGCCAAGTCGATCGGGCCGCTGCGCGAGACCGTTGCGGCTGCCGCCTTGTCGGGCCTGCCGGTTCCGTCGCTCGCCTCGGCGCTGAACTGGTACGACTCGCTTCGCCGCGCACCCGGCACGGCCAACCTGATCCAGGCGCAGCGCGATTTCTTTGGCGCGCACGGGTTCGTCCGCACCGACCGTCCGGGCGCGACCCACGGGCCGTGGCATCAAAAGGGCTAAGGCTTATTTGACGATCTTCTCGTCCTTGACGAACATGTTGCCCCATGCGCGGTCGATCAACTCGGGGCTCATCTGGTATGGGATGCCCTCGAATTCGCAGATGGAGATCATCTGGTCGATCAGAAACACCGGCTGGTAATTCGCATAAATGTTGTCGATGGTCGGGTATTTCTTCTTGAGAAGATGTACCAGCGCCGCCTCGTCGAGCGGCATACCCTTTTTGCGGGCCACCATTGCAAAGATCTTGAGAAAGTCTTCCTGGCTGGGGCCGTCGATCTTGATCTTGAAAAAGATCCGCCGCAGCGCGGCCTGGTCGAAGATCTCGTTCGGGTGGAAGTTGGTTGAAAAGATCACCAATGTGTCGAAAGGCACCTCGAACTTTTCACCGGATTGCAGGCCGAGGATGTCCTTGCTTTCTTCCAGCGGAACGATCCAGCGGTTGACCAGCGCCTGCGGCGGTTCTTCCTGACGGCCAAGGTCATCGACGATAAAGATACCGCCGGTCGATTTCAGCTGTAGCGGGGCCTGATAGGTGCGGGCAGTCGGATTATAGACCAGATCCAGCATCTTGAGCGACAGTTCACCGCCCGTGACCACCGTGGGGCGTTCGCAGCAGACGTAGCGCTGGTCGAACCGTTTGGCACGGCGCAGGCTCGACATGTCTTCTTCGACCTCGTCCACGGCGGTGTGAACGATCGGGTCATAGACTGTGATCACCTGACCGGCATATTCGATTGCGCGCGGGACATAGACCCGGTCCCCCAGCGCGTCGCGAATACCGTTTGAAATCGAGGATTTACCGTTGCCAGGCGGTCCGTACATCAGGATCGAACGACCGGCACTGACGGCGGGGCCAAGCTGGTCCAGCAGGGTGGGCGGCAGAACGAGGTGGCCCATCGCGTTAGTAAGCTGGCCCCGGGTGATCTGGATGTTGCGGATCGACTGGCGTTCGACCTGCTCGCTATAGACATCCAGCGGCACCGGCATCGCGCCAAAATATTCCGACTGACCCAGCGCATCGAGCGCGCGGGCTTTGCCGGCGTCGGTCAGCTGGTAACCCATTTCGTTGCCGCTGTTGGCGTTCAGCGTGCCCATCGCCTCGAGCAGTTTCTGCTCGCGCGCCATGTCGACCAGTTCTTGCGTGATCTGCACCGGCAGACATATGGCAGCGGCGATTTCGCTGGTCGTATTTGTGTTCTTGCGGAAAATTGTCTTGAGCAGGATATCCCGCATCATCACCATTGGCAGCCGCATGCTCCTCAGGTCGCGCGGAGGAGGAGGGGCCAGGCTTTCCGTGTTCTGCATATTCATGGCTTGGGGAATCCGCTCTCTTGCTTTGCCCCGTGATCCCGTTTCTTGATGGTTTTTTTGTGTCGCGTTCGGGTCATTTCGGCAGAATCCGGACAAGAATATTTTATCGGCAGAACCCGCCCGAGCATAGGCACGAAACCTTCACTGCCCGTAAATGGCGCCGAGAATAAGGTAGATCGCCATCGTACCGCCCAGCGACAGGCCCATGGGGAATTTCCAGCCGACATTCCAGCTTTTCCAGCCGGGGGCGATACGTTTCAGGGGCGTGTATTTGACCAGACGATGCGTCGCAAAAGCGGCCAGCAGGTTGGCGGCAAAGATCGCCAGAAGAAACCGAAGGTCGGCCCCTGCAACGAAAGGCGCGGCGGCAGCAGCAAACTTGGCATCTCCGGCACCGACGGCACCGCCCGCGTTAAGCATTACACCAAGGACAAGCACGGCAACCAGTTGCACCAGCCGCCAGCCATAGACCGGCAGCGGCAGCGCGACCAGCCCGACCACGAGGAAAATCGCGCCCAGCACCAGCACCGCCTGATTTGTGATCCGCATTTCGCGCAGATCGGTAAAGCAGACGTAAAGGCAGACGGGCAGGACAAAGGGCAGGAACCACCGGGCAGAATAGGCGGTAATCGCCATCTGCTCGGGCAGATACCAGCTCCCCTGCATCAAATCAGGCGTTCTCGAGGGCCTGCAGAGAGCGGACCGCTTCGTCGAAGTGCTGCGGGTGCGTGTTGATCGCCTCGCGCAGCAGCGCCTTGCCGGTCTGGACATCGCCCTGTTTGACCGCCGAAAGCGCCATCGTGTGCAAAAGCTGCGCCCGCTCGGTCTGATCCATCGGAATCACCGGCAGCGTGTATTTGCGCTGCGCACCCCGCGCCAGAATGAGGTTGTTCTTGGCGGTGAAAAGCGACTGATCCTGCCGGATCGCTTCGCCAAAGAGACGCTCGGCCTCGGCATAGTCGCCGCGTGTCAGCTTGGAATAGCCCCAGTTGTTCAGAACGCCCGAGGGTGTGGTGGTCAGGCCCATCGCGGTTTCATAGAAACTGTCGGACTTGCCCCATTCCTTGTTCGCATCCGCCACCATCGCTTCGAGACGATAGCGCTGAAACGTCTCATGGGTTGGCGGCACGCTGTCGAGCGTCGCTTCGGCCTTGGCCCAGTCACCGTTGCGGATCAGCGCATCGGCCAGATTGACTTTGTCCTCGGAGGTCGCACCGGGCATGCTGGCCACCTTGGTCCATGCAGCAACGCCTTCGGTGTTGCGCTTTGCGCGGATCAGCGACTTGGCCAGACCGCGTTGCAGGTCGATCCGATCGGGGGCGCTCTTGGTGGAGCGGGTGAAATATTGGACGGCTTCGTTCGGGTCGGCCACGGTCAGCATGACATCGTTGAGGTTGCTCTCGTCGACGACGTTCACATCCTGAAAGGCCCGTTCAACAGTTTCTTCGGCCTTTTCAGCGCAGGCGGATAGGGTCAGCGCGCCTGCAATCGCTGCTGGAATCAGAAAGACATGGCGCATTTTTGCGTCCTTTACTGCTGTGCCTCAGTGCTAGTTCTTACGCAGCAGAAAGTCGCCTTCGCCCCGTTGAACCAGTTTAAAGTCTTCGTTTTGTGTCTCAGTATGACCGGAAACTTCTGTTTTTGCGAGTGCTAAGCGCAAATTATCCCGGATTGAGTCACTTTGGCCATTGTCCAGCGCGTAGGCTTTGCGAAACACCTGTTCGGCCTCGGCGGTCTCGCCCTTTTCCATCAGCACGACACCAAGGTTGTTCCATGCTTCCGGCCAGTCGGGGGCCTCCTTTACCGAACGGCGCATCAATTCCTCGGCCTGTCCAAGACGGCCGAGACCAAGATTTGCGGCGCCGAAACCGCTAAGAATTTCCGGTGTCATGCCCTGTTCAAGCGCGGCGCGTGTAAACGCATCGAGCGCAAGCTCATACTGGCCTGCGCTGATCAGCCGGTTGCCGACCTCGACCCCGTCCACAGCCTCGCCTTTCGGGTCGGTGCCGGGAGCATAGGGAGATTCTTCGGGTAATTCGATCCTTTCGGGTCCGCAGGCCGCCACCACTGCCACAAGGATGGTGCCTGCAAGGATTGCCCGGATCGGTGTGCTGCTCATCACACCTGTGACTTTCATTTTAGTTGCCGCTCATTGCGCCCAGATTTGCAATGCCGTTCGCCGAAGGACCAACAAGGATGATCAACAGTGGCGGCACTGTCAGCCCCATAGTGGCAAGGGTCATTTTGGTTGGCAACTTGTTTGCAGCTTCTTCGGCGCGCATCACGCGCTTGTCACGCATTTCACCGGCAAAGACCCGCAGCGCGTCCGAGATCGAGGTACCAAAGCTGGCCGACTGGATCAGCACCGTGACGAAAGAGGACACATCCTGCACGCCGCAACGCTCACCCATGTCGCGCAGCACGCTGGCCTTGTCCTTGCCCGCTTTCATCTCTTGCGAAACAACCTCGAATTCCTGCGCCAGCGCCGGGTAGGAGGCCGTCAGCTCGCGCGAGACGCGCACGATGGCCTGATCGAGCGACTGACCCGCCTCGACGCAGACCAGCAGCATGTCGAGCGCATCGGGAAAGCCGCGCGTGATCGCTTCCTTGCGTTCTTCGACACGCCGGGTGACCCAGTATTTCGGCAGGTAATATCCGACACCGCCGGGCCCGATGATATACATCACCATTTGTTGCGAGCTGAATTCCTGATCGGCGTTCAGCACCGTCACGTAGACGACGCCAAGGATCAACCCGATCACGCCAAGCAGGAATTGGGCAAAGTGAAAGACACGCACCGCGTCGCGTGACTGGTATCCGGCCTGACGCAGCTTGAGCTGCATCGCTGAAAGCTCGGCCACGTCCTGCGGTTCAAGGAAGGTGGCGAATTTCTGAAGCTGTTCGTTGCGCGCGCCCTGACGCAGCCGTTCCTTCTGCGGTTTGGAACTTTCGGTCTCGTTCATGCTCCGCTTGAGTTTTTTGAGCGGATCTTCGGGCTGGTTCAGCATCATCGCGAAAACCAGCAGGATCATGATGACGCCGACGCCACCCATTGCGATGATCGGGCCAAAGGGCCCCAGCGTGCCGGTCAGCATCTCGTTTATGCCAAGCAGGAAATCCATGGGCGGGGCTCCTTACACCTTGATGTTGGTCAGAACGCGCATGACGACGAGGTTCAGGCTAAGCAGGATACCGACGACGAAACAGGCGGGAATGAAATAGGGGTGGTCCATTACGTCGTCGTAATAGCCGGGGTCGTTGACCATGATCAGTGCGAGACAGACAAGCGGGAAACCGGACAGGAATTTGCCTGACCATTTCGCCTCGGCGGTGATCGCCTTGACGCGCCGGAACAGGCGGAAACGGGCGCGGATCACCTTGGCCAGACCGGCGAGG
Organism: Heliomarina baculiformis; assembly: GCF_019966545.1. Taxonomy (GTDB): domain Bacteria; phylum Pseudomonadota; class Alphaproteobacteria; order Rhodobacterales; family Rhodobacteraceae; genus Heliomarina; species Heliomarina baculiformis. The sequence continues at coordinate 275,121 of NZ_JAIMIC010000002.1, forward strand.
ATCTCGGCGAGGTTACCGCCCGATTGCTGCTGGATCGTCACCGCGACGGCGAGAAAGCGCAAATCCTGCATGTCGAGCCGTTCGGCCATTTCCTTGAGCGCATCGCCCACGTCGCGCCCATAGGCGGTCTCATCGGCGATGATGCCGAACTCGGTGGCCAGCGGGTCCTGAATTTCCTTGGAAACGATTGTAATCGCCGAGGAAAACGGGTGCCCCACACGCAGGCTTCGCACCATCAGTTCCACCGCATCGGGAAGCTGTTCCTCGATCATCATCATGCGCTTCTTGGCCTTGTTGTTGACCCAGAAGAACACGCCGCCGACGCCGATACCGACCGAGGCGAGGATCCGCACGGGAACCTCGGTCTGCGTACCGATCGTCAGGCCCATAAAGGCAAAAAGCGCGACGCCGACCATGATGAGCACAAGCTGTCGCGGTGTAAAGGCAATCGCCGCCTTCTGCGCCCTGTCCGCCAGCAGCGAATAGAGCGGAATGGACCGCGACTTCATGTGCTGCTGCATTTCCTTGCGCAGCTGTTCCAGCACCTTTTCGCGCCCGGTGCCCTTGTCGAGCATTTCCAGGCGTCGGTTCACACGGCTGTTGAGGCTGATCGATTTGCCGAAGGCGACGAGGTAGAGGCCTTCGACCAGCGCGAGGACGCCGACGAAAATCAGCCCGTAAATGATCGGTTCTGCGGTGATCTGCATTATCGGGGATCCATCACGGTGGGTTCATAGATCGAGGCGGGCAGGTCATAGCCCCACATGCGGAAGCGTTCCGAAAAGTTGGAGCGCACGCCGGTCGCGGTGAAATGACCGATGATCTTGTTGTCGGGGGTCAGTCCAACACGCTGATATTTAAAGATTTCCTGCATGGAGATCACATCGCCCTCCATGCCGGTGATCTCGGTGATCGAGGTCATGCGGCGCGAGCCGTCCTGCAGGCGGCTGGCCTGAACGATCAGGTTCACAGCCGAGGAAATCTGCGAGCGCATCGCCTTCATGGGCATTTCGATCCCGGCCATCGCGATCATGTTTTCCAGGCGCGAAACCCCGTCACGGGCCGAGTTGGCGTGGATCGTGGTCATCGAGCCGTCGTGGCCGGTGTTCATGGCCTGCAGCATGTCGATGACTTCTTCGCCACGGGTTTCGCCGACGATGATACGGTCGGGCCGCATCCGCAGCGCGTTCTTGAGACAGTCGCGGGGGGAAACCTCGCCCTTGCCTTCGACGTTGGGCGGGCGGCTTTCCATCCGGCCCACGTGGATCTGTTGTAGCTGAAGTTCCGCCGTATCCTCGATGGTCAGGATGCGTTCGGAGTTGTCGATAAAGCTTGATAGCGCGTTCAGGGTCGTCGTTTTACCAGACCCGGTACCGCCCGATACGATGATGTTCAGCCGTGTTGCTACGGCGGCCTGCAGGTAGGCCGCCATTTCCTCGGTAAAGGCACCGAAGTTGACAAGATCGTCGATCCCCAGCTTGTCTTTCTTGAATTTCCGGATCGAAACCAGCGACCCGTCCACGGCCACGGGCGGAACCATCGCGTTAAAACGCGACCCGTCGGCGAGGCGGGCGTCCACATAGGGGTTGGATTCATCAACCCGGCGACCCACGGCGGAAACGATTTTGTCGATGATCCGTAGCAGGTGACGTTCATCCTTGAAGGTGACATCCGACAGCTCGAGCTTGCCGTTTCGCTCCACGAAAACCTGTTGCGGACCGTTCACGAGAATATCGTTGACTGTATCGTCCTGAAGCAGGGTCTCGAGCGGACCAAGACCGGTGACCTCGTCGTATAGTTCCTTGTTCAGGGTCTGTCTGTCTTCGCGGTTGAGAACGATACCCTTTTCATCAAGCAACTCGCCCGCGATGGCGCCGATCTCGGCGCGTAGTTCCTTTTCCGAGGCATGTTCAAGCGCGGCAAGGTTCAGGTTGTCGAGAAGTGATCGATGCATCTCGATCTTGATCTCGCCCATGCGCTCCTTGCGCTTGCGTTCCTTGTCGGCATTGGCGGCAGCGGCGGGTGCCGTGGTGATCTTGCGCCGCATCGCGACGGGCGCGGCCTTTTGGGGCGCCTCGGGTTCGGAGGCGGCGGCGGGGCTTGCTTGGGCAACCTTTGCTGCCGCTGGGATCTGCTTCGGAGCTGGTGCTCCATTGGTCTTCTTGTACTTTGAAAACATGTCCTAGACGCCCTGAAAGGTTACGCGGCCTGTGCTTCGCTTCGGCCCAGATCGTGGATCGACTGGGCCAGCTTCTGGATCTCTTTTCGCAGCGGGTTTTTTCCTGCGGACGCGGCGAGGGGCATCCCGTGATCTGCCCCCTGAAGCACCTGCTTGCCGCCATCGGGCAATTGCAGGTCGATCGAGATCCCAAGGCTTTCCGCCATGCGTTTCACGCGGCTCTTGGCCGACAGATCGGTGAATTTCGGTGCCCGGTTCAGTGCGAACCGCAGCTTGTTGAACGGCAGGTCTTCGGACTGAAGCGCACGCTTGAAGCGCAGGGCGTTCTGGGCCGAGCGCATGTCCAGCTCTATCACCGCGAAATAGACATGGGCCGCCTGAAGCACGGTTTCCGTCCAGTGAACCAGCGTCGAGGGCAGATCGATCACCACGTAATCGAAGTGCGCGCGCGCCATGTCGATGACGCGCTGGATGTCCTCGGTGCCAAGCACGTCAAGCGGCACCATGTCCGAGGGCGCCGTCAGGACCTGCATCTTGTCCTCAAAGCTCAAAAGCGCCTGTCCGAACATGTCGTGATCAAGGCTTTCGGTATCCGAGAGCATTTCGAAAACGACCTCGCGGCGGGGTAGATCGAGATAGGTGGAAACCGCGCCATATTGCAGGTCGAGATCAAGCAGGCAGACGCTCGGCGGCTTCTTTTTGTCGATATTGGCAAGTTCCCAGGCAAGGTTGACTGCAAGCGTCGTTGCGCCGCAGCCCCCTGCAAGCCCATGTGCCACGAGAACCGCACCTTCCTTGGCGCCGGTCGCGGAGAGATTGGCCGTGGCATGATCGGTGACCTGCGGAGCGGCCGGTTGCTGGACCCGTTCGATTGCAGCGGCCAGTTCGCTTTCGGGAAGCGGGTAGGGGACGAATTCGTCGGCCCCCTTGCGCAGCAGCTGGTGCAGGGCGGCCGGTGTGACGTCCTCGGCAATGAGGATCACGTTGATCTTGCGGGATTTGGCCTGGGTGATGATTTCACCCATCAGGACAAGGTCTTCCTCATCATCCGCATCGATGGCAAGCGCGATGAATTCAAGAGCGGCCGCTTCGGGCTGGCTGAAAAAGGCAAGCGCTTCGGAAAACCCGAGATCGCCCCATCTCTCGCCAAGGACGGCTTCCATGTCTTCAATCAGCAGGTCGAAATTCTGCACGTCCCGACTGACCGTGCAGGCGACGATAGGATTTACGTCCGGTTGCGACGATTCGCTGCTCATTACCCTTCATCCTCTTCCAAAGGGCTATGGCGCACAGGAACGGCGGGCGTGAAACGCGGTTCGCTGCCCAGTCGTTCTATGTTGCCAACGTGCGGATTCGGAAAACACACGTCGCCCAGTGGTTTGAGGGTGCCCGGTAATCTAGGCGAGAATTAGGCCAAAAAAACCCAATTGTTGGAAGGCGGGCGACGATGCGGCCCTGACGGGCGCGATTGTTACTCGTTGATGCCGGTCGTCACTGTCGTGTTCGTTCTTGGCACGGCGCTTTGAACGTATTCACGATAAATGATCTGTGCGTATTTGCCGTCGAGCACCGTGGGGTGCCGCTTCACAAAACCGGAAACCTCGGTGACGGTCCGGCGATTCTGGCGCTCACGCGCGGGCGTGTCGATCAGTGGGCGCGTTTCGCCAAAGGAAACCAGTGCTTCAAGCCGTCCGCGGCTGATGCCGCGCTGGGCAAAGTAGTTCACCACCGCGTTGGCGCGCCGTTGTCCAAGCTCCCGGTTATAGGCGGAAGAGCCGACCTTGTCGGTATGGCCAAAAACCTTGAATCGCACTTCGGGGAACTGTCGGATCCAGTTGGCCTGCCGGTCCAAGGTGGCGCGGGCCGCGGAATCGAGAACCGCGCTGTCAAAGGCAAAGGTGATCGTCGTCGGCACTTCGCTGGCAAAGCGGTTGCCAAGGCTGATCGCGTAATCGAGTTCGCCGCGCATCACCAACTGGTTGTTGTTGGTGGCATTGCCGAAACTGTTCAGGTCCAGTTCGTGCCCCGCCTCTTTCTCGCAGGCGGCGAGGGCGAGGGCGATTCCGGCAACCGATATGATCTTGCGCATGTGACGATCCCTCCGATCAGTCAAGAACGTAGCCGTAAGAGCCGCTGAAATCCTGCTTGGCCACTTCGCCCACGGCACCAGTGGTGCGGGTCTTTTGGGCAACCTTGCCACCAAGGAAAAGGTCGGTTTCGCTCGGCGGGCGGACACGGTCTGTGGGCAGGGCAAAGGCCTCGCCCCGTGTCGGTGTGACGAGATGGGCTGTGATGATGATGACCAGTTCCGTCTGGTTGCGCTGGTAGGACGAGCTGCGGAACAGGGTGCCAAGTACTGGCACATCGCCAAGCCAGGGCAACTGGCCGACGTTATCGACAAAATCATCCTGAATCAGACCGGCAATTGCAAAGCTTTCGCCGTCACGCATTTCGACGGTGGTCGAGGTTTCGCGGCGGCTGAACGCATCGACCTGAAACCCGTTGAAGGTAACGCTGTTGCTCGGGTCGATTGCCGAAACGGCGGCCATCATTTCAAGATTGATGACATCCTTTGCAACGACGCGGGGGGTAAAGTTCAGTTCTATACCGAAGGGTTTGAATTCGACCGAAATCTGGCCTTGTTCCTGTGCCACCGGCACCGGGTACTCGCCACCGGCAAGGAATTTCGCCTCTTGCCCGGACAGCGCGGTGAGGTTTGGCTCGGCCAGCGTGCGTACCACGCCTTTCTGCTCCAGCGCCTCGATCAAAAGGCCAACCTGCACCGAACCGGCGTTAAAGCCGAACAGGACCGCACCGGTGTTCTCGTTCACAGCCGGGATATTGCCAGTCAGTGCATTCGTCAGGCCCGGCTGGTTGTTCACCGTACCGGTACCGCCGTTCAACCCGGTGTCGCCACCAAAGATGCTGCCGTTCAGGCCAAGCGAACTGCTGAGCGATTTGGATACATTGCGCTGCATTTCCGCGAAACGGACCTTGAGCATGACCTGCTGCACGCCACCGACGCTCATCAGGTTTGAAACGCGCTCGGGCGCGTAGCGCTGGGCAAGATCCAGCGCGCGTTGCAGGCTTTGCGAACTCGACACGACGCCCGACAGGACGATGCCGTCATTCGCCGTGCGCACTTCGATCTGTTCGCCGGGAAGGATCTGGCGCAACCTTTCCTTGAATTCGGTCACGTCCGCCGACACCCGCACATCCACGTTGGTGATCAGCCGACCGGCCGCATCCAACAGGGTAAGCGTGGTCATCCCGGGCGTCTTGCCCAGCAGATAGATGGTTCGGTCCGAGAGCGAAGAGATATCCGCAATGCCCGGGTTCGCAATACTGAGTTCGGCAAAGGGAACGTCGCTTTCAACCACGATGGCCCGGTTCATGGGGACTTCGAGGGAACGTGCAGTTCCTGTTTTCACGACGGTCAGCGTCTCGGCCAGGGCTGCCTGTCCGGCAGGCCCAAACGCAAGAGCCAGCCCCAGCAGGGCTGTCGTCAATGTGCTTCTCAATGTCATGTGACCTGCCTCTCCGATCACGCCTCATTATGCGGGTCTTTTTGCCCGATATTTCCGCTAGTCTGCGTCGAATGCGTTTTTATTGCAAGAATCAAAGGTTTCCGGATCGTTTTGTATGTGGAGAAAGAGCAACAATATAAAGAGGGCGGCGCCACCGGCACCGCCCTCATCAGAAAATCTGCCCTGTAATCATCAGTTTGTGCAGGGGATCGGAATGTTAACCACTTCGGCGCCGCGGCGCTGCCGGATCGTGCAGACCTGTTCCTTTGGCGCTTCGGGGGCGGCTTCGATTTCGCCAAGACCAAGGAGCGAGCGCTGGTCCACTTCGATGACAGAGGCAACGGTGTCGTCATCGGCACCAACAAGCGACAGGGACAGACGCCCGGTTGTCTGTGCCTGAGCAAGGGCCGCGACCTGTTCGGGGCTGACGGATACGGTGACGGTTCGCGCGATTGTTGCAGAGTTGATATCTTCGCTTGCGGTCTGGTCCACCGCGATTAATTTGACAGCGGTCTGGATCAGACGGGTAATCTCGCCACGTCCGCCGGCCGAACGCAGGCTGCCCGTCCAGTATACATCGACCCGGTCGCCGGGGCGCAGAAAGCCCGAAACACCGGTGGCTACGTCGACCTTGATAGCAAAGGCACGCATGCCGCGTTCAAGCTGCGAAGTCAGACCCGCATCCTGTCCCGGCTCGGTTACCTTGACCTTCATGATGGCCTCGTCCTTTTCCATCGCGCGCAGGACGACACGCACGTCCGACTCCTCGGGGGGGAACAGGGTGTCCATGCTGACGAACGTGCCTTTGGGGACAGCATTCTGTGGCCAGGTCACGGCACGGACCGATTCCCGTGTCAGGGATTCGCCGTAGCGTAGCGGGCGGTCTGCAACAATGACCTCGACTGTTGGCACGGCGGGCTGCCGCTGCGACCGCTCGCGGGCCAGCTCGTTCTGATATGCTGTAATGTAATTCTTCGCCATCATGACCGCACCGCCTGCTAGGGCGACACCGACAATCAGGACCAGTCCAAACACCGCACGCATTTCCGTACCTCTCTAGAATTCCCGCCCCACGCGGGGGAGCCGGAGATTTGCCGTTCCAAGTTGCTGGCCAAGTTAAAACTTCAATGTGGCCAAATCAGGGAAACGAAATGACCCGCCGGTGAAGTTCCGGCGGGTCATACGTGAAGAAAAATTCAAAAAGTTTGGAGAATTACTCTCCGACTTCTGTCCCGGACAGGCTGGCGCCGGTGCTGCTGCCGAGACCTCCTGTCGCGGTTTGGATCGACGTAAAGGCAAGTCCGGCCAGACCGACGACTGCTGCTGTTAGGACCACCCAATCCACTGTGACAGCGCCGCTCTCGCCCCCGAGAAATTTTACTATGCGATTTTTCATTATGTCCTCGCAGGTTGCGCAAGCGTTGGCGGACAGGGGTCGCTGTCGAGAAGCGTAGCGACGACGACCGCCTGTCCGGGCAAGAGATTATTCGGCTTCGCTTTCGCCGCCGCTGCCGCTCGGGCTTTTGCCGGAGATGAAGGAGCCGGTGCTCTCGGTCAGGCTTGTGGTGCCCGAGCTGATTGAGGTATACGCGGCGCCTGCCAAGGCAACGACGGCTGCGGTCAAAACGACCCAGTCCACCGTAACGGCACCGTCTTCGTCTTTCCGGAATTTGTTTAGAAACTTGTTCATATTTGGTCCCTCCATAGGATCATATACTGGCGATACAGACCGCGCTTGCCGGTTGGGGGCAAAATTGCCAAACCCGGATCCCGTGGCCTAGAATGAGTATAGTCGTTGGATTGGGGCAGCAATTTGGCATCAATTTTCGTTTTTTGCGCCGCTTACGGCGGAGTTGTTAGATTTTGAGGGACATTCTGTAAGCCCTTGAATTTATGGATGCGACCACCGCCCGGATTGGGGATGGCTGGGCGAATGTGTTCATACTATGTCTGTGTTTTCTCAAAGACCGGCAGTTGCCCGGCTGCCAGAAACCAAGCCGAGTGGAAGAGCGACTCTCCTTATCCGCAGAGTCGGCACGAAGTCGTTTTGATCAAAGAATAAATTCTGGCGGACAAAAGAGAACCGCGCCCTCTGAAAGAGGACGCGGTTCAAACGATCGGAGAGATCGCGGGGAAAGATTACTCGGCTTCGCTTTCGCCGCCGCTGCCGCTCGGGCTCTTGCCGGAGATAAAGGAGCCGGTGCTTTCGGTCAGGCTAGTGGTGCCCGAGGAGATCGAAGTGTAGGCGGCGCCCGCCAGGGCAACGACGGCTGCGGTCAGAACGACCCAGTCCACCGTAACGGCGCCGTCTTCGTCTTTGCGGAATTTGTTTAGAAACTTGTTCATTTTGGTCCCTCCATAGGATCAACAGAAAAGATGGTACATATTCAGTCGAGCAGAAAATTCTCGACCGGGATGAAGAGCTTATCGCGTTCGGCCATGGCAATAGTTGGGCATAATCCGGGAATTTTGGCCGCAAAGCCCGGTTATTGCCCTACGGGAACATCAAGTTATTGAAAAGAAAATGGAATTATTGGAATGTACCACGCCCTTGACCCTAGGGGGCGATGCATTTCGGTGTCAAATCAAAGCGAATATTATGAATCGTTTCCGAAAAGCTGGCAATCCGCCCACCGCTTGGCAAGACTTGTGGAAAAAATGAAAATTGTGAGGCAAGTCATGACCTTTCGCGCGCTCGCTTTCGGCCTGATGGGCCTGGCGCTGGCAAGCCCGATTCCCGGTCGGGGTGATACGCCCGCGCCATTTCCCGAGTTTTCTGCCAAGCGCGTGACCGCGCCCGGTGCGCGCACGGCTAACGCGCCGAATGTGGCGCGCAAACGCATCACGGTGCAGATCGACCCGGCAGAACAGGCCGCCGTGCTGGCAGCGCGGCCCGCGTTTCCCGTCGAACCTCTCCCGACTGTCGATTCAAATCCCGACGCGCCGGGCAGGCAGGCCTCCTTCGGTCGCTACGACTGGTTTTGGGATGCGGTCTCGCCGGATATGTCCGGCAGCGGTCCGGGCCGGCTTGCCCCCGCGCTCAGCGTGCTGAGCAGTTCCGGCAAGGTCGCGGCCCCGCGGCTTCAGGCGATGCAGGATATCGCGAAGTCACAGGGCATTCCGATTCTGAAGAGCACCGTCGGCACCAAGGTTTCACCGGCACTGGTCCTTGCCGTGATCGCCGTTGAATCCTCGGGACGTACAGATGCGCTCAGTACGGCTGGGGCGGCGGGGCTGATGCAGCTGATGCCGGATACTGCTACGCGCTTTGGCGTCAAAGACCGGTTGGCGCCGGATCAGAGCATTTCAGGCGGTGTGAAATATCTCGACTGGCTGATGGGGGAGTTTGGCAGTGATCCGATCCTCGTGCTGGCCGGGTATAATGCGGGCGAGGGGGCGGTGAAATCCCACAAGGGTGTTCCGCCCTATGCCGAAACCCGCGATTACGTGCCCAAGGTGCTTGCAGCGTTTCAGGTCGCAAGCGCGCTCTGCCAGACACCGCCTGAACTGATATCGGACGGCTGCGTCTTTGTGACAATGAACTGACTGACGTTCAAAGCGCTAAATTTCTAATCGAAAATTTGCAAAGAATTTCTTAAATTCTTGTGCTCTGAGCCGGAAACGAAAAAGGCCGGACGCAACCGCCCGGCCTTTGCCTCAATACGGAAACCGATCAGACGATGGTCGCCTCGGTGGCGTTGCGCAGTTCTTCTTCGGTGACACCCTCCGCACATTCGACGATCTTCAAACCGCCCTCGACCACGTCCAGCACGCCGAGGTTGGTGATGATGCGGTCAACCACGCCCTTGCCGGTCAGCGGCAAGGTGCATTCCTTCAACACTTTAGATTCACCGGCCTTGTTCTGGTGATCCATCACTACGACCACCCGGCCAACGCCTGCGACGAGGTCCATCGCGCCGCCCATGCCCTTGACCAGCTTTCCCGGGATCATCCAGTTGGCGAGGTCGCCATTCTCGGCCACTTCCATCGCGCCGAGGATCGCCGCTGCGATCTTGCCGCCACGGATCATGCCAAAGGACATCGCGCTGTCGAAATACGAGGTGCGCGACAATTCTGTGATCGTCTGCTTGCCCGCGTTGATCAGGTCGGGGTCTTCCTCGCCCTCGAAAGGAAAGGGGCCCATGCCCAGCATGCCGTTTTCGGACTGCAGGGTGATATCCTTGTCGCCCACGTAATTGGCCACCAGTGTCGGAATGCCGATGCCAAGGTTCACATACATGCCGTCTTCAAGTTCTTCCGCCGCGCGCGCGGCCATCTGATTGCGATCCCAGGGCATTATGCGTCCTCCTTCGCGCGGGTTGTCACTTTTTCGATCCGCTTCTCATGCTCGCCCTGGATCAGGCGGTGCACGTAGATGCCCGGCAAATGGATGTGATCCGGGTCGAGCGAGCCGCGCGGTACGATTTCCTCGACCTCTGCCACGCAGATCTTGCCGCACATGGCCGCGGGCGGGTTGAAATTGCGCGCGGTCTTGCGGAAAACTAGGTTGCCTGTGTCATCGGCTTTCCACGCTTTCACGATCGAGAGATCGGCAAAGATACCTTCCTCGAGGATGTAATCCTCGCCGTGGAACTGCTTTACCTCTTTGCCCTCGGCAATCTGCGTCCCGACGCCGGTTTTGGTATAAAACCCGGGGATGCCGCTGCCGCCGGCACGCATGCGCTCGGCCAGCGTGCCCTGCGGGTTGAATTCCAGCTCGAGCTCGCCGCTCAGGTATTGGCGCATGAATTCGGCGTTTTCACCCACGTAGGACGACATCATCTTCTTGACCTGCTTGGTCTGAAGCAGCACGCCAAGGCCGAAATCGTCAACGCCCGCGTTGTTCGATGCAACTGTCAGATTCTTGGTGCCCGCTTCCTTGATCGCGTCGATCAGCAGCTCCGGAATGCCGCAAAGGCCAAAGCCGCCGGCCGCGATCAGCATGCCGTCGAACAATATGCCATCCAGCGCTTCGGCGGCGGAATCGTATATCTTTTTCATGAAAATCCCCGAGTTTCTGCGTCTGTCTTTATGTGACCCTGGGGAAGAAGAGAGTCAACGCGATTGGCGTGAAGCCGGGCGCGCGCCGGTTGCGACAGCGCGCGACGGCACGGCCCCGCAGGGCCGCGCCCGATGAAGCGTCAGTCGTCGCCTGCTGCCTTCTTCGCAGGCGCTTTCTTTTTCGCGGTGGTCTTTTTCGCCGCCGCCTTCTTGGCCGGGGCTTTCTTGGCGGCGGCTTTTTTCTTGGCCGGGGCTTTCTTGCCCGACTTCGCCGCCTTCTCCGCGATCAGTTCGACGGCCATTTCCATCGTGACCGCATCCGGTTCGACCTCTTTGGGCAAAGTGGCGTTGATCTTTTCCCATTTCACGTAAGGCCCGTATTTACCTTCCATGATGCTGATCTGGCCGCCCGCATCAGGGTGTTCGCCGATCTCGCGCAGGGTCTTGGCGGCGGCCCCGCGTCCGCCCCGGCTTGCGACCTTTTCAGCCAAAAGCTGGACAGCGCGGTTCATGCCCACGGTGAACACTTCCTCGAGGCTTTCGAGATTGGCGTTGGTGCCGCCCCGGTCAGAGGTGCTGGGCGCGTGTTTGATATAGGGGCCGTAGCGTCCGATGTTCGACCAGACCATGATCCCGTCCTCGGGATGGGGGCCGATCTCACGCGGCAAGCTCAGCAGTTTCACGGCGCGTTCAAGGTCAAGCTCTTCGGCAGGCCATTCCTTGGGCACGGACTGGCGCGGCGGTTTCTTGTTCTCTTCGGTGACCGGGCCACGCTGCACATAGGGGCCGAACCGTCCCTTGAAGACGCGGATTTCGTCACCCTGATCGGTGCCCAGCAGCTTGCCATCGGGCGGAATCGCTCCGTCGTCCTCGGCACCCGGCGGGCCGAATGCACGGGTATAGCGGCATTCGGGGTAGTTGGAACACCCGATAAATGCGCCGCCTGACCGGGCCGTGCGCATCGAAAGCCGTCCTTCACCGCAATTCGGGCAAAGCCGCGGATCACTGCCATCCTCGGTGGGCGGGAACAGGTGCGGCTCGAGCACCTCGTTGATCTTTTCCAGAACATCCGTGATGCGCAATTCGCTGGTTTCGGCAATCGCCGCCGAGAAATCGCGCCAGAACCTTGCCAGCACGGCTTTGTAATCGGCGTCACCGGCGCTCACGTGGTCAAGCTCATCCTCGAGCCCGGCGGTGAAATCATATCCGACGTATCGGCGGAAATAGTTCTGCAGGAAGGCGATCACCAGCCGCCCCTTGTCCTCGGGAATCAGTCGGTTTTTGTCCTTGCGGACATATTCGCGGTCCTGGATCGTGGTGACGATGCTGGCATAGGTCGACGGACGCCCGATGCCGAGCTCTTCCATCTTCTTGACCAGAGTCGCCTCGGTATAGCGGGGCGGGGGCTGGGTGAAATGCTGTTCGGGCGTGACCGAGCGCTTGTCGGCCTTTTCGTCCTGGCTGATCTGCGGCAGGCGCTTGTCATCGTCATCGACAACCGAATCGTCGCGGCCTTCCTCGTAGACCTTGAGAAAACCGTCAAATAGCAGGACCTGACCGGTCGCGCGCAGCTGGACCTGTTCATCCTTGCTGCCGATATCGACCGTGGTGCGTTCAAGCCGCGCCGATTCCATCTGGCAGGCCAGTGTCCGTTTCCAGATCAGGTCGTAAAGCTTGCGCTGGTCGGGTTCGCGCAGGTTGAGCGATTCCGCATCCGCCGCCATGTCGGTCGGGCGGATACATTCGTGGGCTTCCTGCGCGTTCTTCGCCTTGTTCTTGTAGATGCGCGGGCTGCCGGGCACATATTCCTTGCCATAGCGGCTTTGGATCGCGTCGCGCGCGGCAGTTACCGCTTCGGGCGCCATGTCGATGCCGTCCGTCCGCATATAAGTAATGTGTCCGGCCTCGTAGAGGCGCTGCGCCGTGCTCATGGTCTGGCGCGCGCCCATGCCGAATTTGCGGCTGGCTTCCTGTTGCAGGGTCGAGGTCATGAACGGCGCGGAAGGATTGCGCGTGGCCGGTTTCGCCTCGACCGATTGCACGGTAAGGTTGCGGCTGTTGATCGCTTGAACCGCCAGTTCGGCCTGCGTTTCATTCTCGATATCGTAGCGTTCGAGCTTTTTACCGGCGAGCACCGTCAGCCGGGCTTCGTATTCCTGACCGCGCGGCGTGGCGAGCATGGCCTTGACCGACCAGTATTCGCGGGCATTGAACGCCTCGATCTCCATCTCGCGTTCGACGATCAGGCGCAGGCAGACCGATTGTACACGCCCCGCCGATTTCGCGCCGGGCAGCTTGCGCCAGAGCACGGGCGAGAGATTGAAGCCCACAAGGTAGTCGAGCGCGCGGCGGGCGAGATAGGCCTCGACCAGCGGCATGTCGACCTGGCGCGGGTTGGCCATAGCCTGAGCGACCGCATCCTTGGTGATCGCGTTGAAGGTCACGCGGCTGACCGGTGTATCCTTCTTGATCGACCGGCGTTTGGTCAGCGCCTCCTGCAGGTGCCAGCTGATCGCCTCGCCCTCGCGATCGGGGTCGGTCGCGAGGATCAGTTCGCCATCTTCGGCCAGTGCGTCGGCAATGGCTTTCATGTGTTTCTTGCTGTCCGACGCGACTTCCCATTTCATCTCGAAATCGTGTTCGGGGTCGACCGATCCATCCTTTGGCGGCAGGTCCCGCACATGCCCGTAGGAGGCCAGAACCGTGTATCCGGGGCCAAGATACTTATTGATTGTCTTCGCTTTGGCCGGAGATTCTACAACGACTACAGGCATTTAACGCTTTACCTCATATGCGGATGCGGGGCTGCTCTATGACGGCGCAACATGTGGGGTGCAAGGGTGTAATGTCAATGCGTCTGCAAACGGCGCGTCAATCTGACGTTGCTTTGGTCTGCCGGATGCACGTGTTGCAGGCACTGGCGCAGGGTCGCAATGAGGTTGAGCGAGCGAAATCAGCGTGCCCGGGCGAGCAGACCGCCAGAGTGACGTTCGATCTTGCCGTCTATCTCCAGATCGACCAGCGCCGGGGCCACGATATTCGGCCCGAGGGCGAGATCGCGGATAAGCTGGTCCTCGGCCAGCGGCGCGGGGCCGAGCCGGTCGAGGATCTGGCTGTGCAGCGCGGCGGTTTCGCGCAGGCTGCGGCGTTCCGGCGGGGGCGGAGGGATGTCATCGAGCAGGTCGGCCTGGATCGGGGCGCGGCGCGGTGACAGCGCATTCAGCACATCCTCTGCATTGCGCACCAGCGTGGCCCCGTCCCGGATCAGCATATTGCAGCCTGCGGCACGCGCATCGAAGGGATGGCCCGGCACCGCCAGTACATCGCGGCCCTGATCCAGCGCGTCGCGCGCGGTGATCAGGCTGCCGGATTTCATTGCTGCCTCGATCACGACGACGGCCCGCGACAGGCCTGAGATGATGCGGTTTCGTGGCGGGAAATGGCGCGACATGGGCGTCTGACCCATCGGCTGTTCCGATATCCGCAGGCCCTTGGCGGCGATGTCATGGGCCAGCGCGGCGTTTTCGGGTGGATAGATCGCATCGACCCCGCCTGCCATGACGGCAATCGTACCGGTGGGCAGCGCCGCCAGATGCGCCGCCGCATCAATACCACGCGCCAGCCCGGAGGCGACGACAAAGCCCTGCTCCCCCAGATCGCGGGCAAGGGCACGGGCCATGCGCGTGCCAAGCGAGGAGGCATTGCGCGCGCCGACCATACCGATGGCGGGCTGATGCAGCAGCGATATGTCCCCGATGGCCCAGAGCAGGGGCGGGGCATCTTCTATGGTGGCGAGTTCGGGAGGGTAATCAGGTGACCCAAGGCACAAAAGCCGCGCTTTGACAGCCCTTGCCGCCCTGAGTTCACCATCTATTACGCCGGCTGGGCATATTTCATATCCGTCCACACCGGCAGCGCGTGCCACTTCAGGCAACGCGGCAAGGGCATTCTGCGCCGTGCCATGCTCTGACAGGAGCCGGTAGAACGTTGACACACCGACCCTGCGAGAGCGCAACAGACGAAGCCACGAGTACCGATCTTCTTCCGTGGTGGGTGGGAGTGGGGGGTGAGTGGAAGAAAAACTTTCCTCGGTCATCCGTAACTCCGCCTGATTGCCCCATCAAGCTAGCGTCAAAGTGGTTAACAGCTCGTAAAGTGCCGCCGATTTTTCGCTCTTCTTCCGAAAATTATTCCGACTGGCAGCGCTATTTTGTAAGGCCTTTCTTAAGCAAGAAATGCCAGCGCGAGGGCCGTCGGCGACTCGCCCTGTCAGGACTCGGTCAGCCGGCCGCAGATCCGCCAACCGTCAGACCATCCATGAGCACGGTCGGCTGGCCGACGCCCACCGGCACCCATTGCCCGTCCTTGCCGCAATTGCCCATACCGGGGTCAAGCGCCATGTCATTGCCAAGCGCGCGGATGTGTTTCAGCGAGGTCGCACCGTCGCCAATCAGCGTGGCGCCCTTGACCGGTGCGCCCACCTTGCCGTCGATCACGCGATAGGCCTCGGTGCAGGAAAACACGAACTTGCCGTTGGTGATGTCGACCTGACCGCCGCCGAATCCAACTGCGTAGATGCCATCCTTCATTTCGGCGACAAGATCAGCGGGGTCGGCATCACCGCCCATCATGTAAGTATTCGTCATGCGCGGCATGGGTTTATGCGCATAGCTCTCGCGCCGACCGTTACCGGTTGGCTCGACGCCCATAAGCCGGGCGTTCTGCCGGTCTTGCATGAAACCGACAAGGATGCCGTGCTCGATCAACACGTTGCGACGCGACGGCGTGCCTTCGTCATCGACGGTGATCGAGCCGCGCCGGTCGGGAATCGTCCCGTCGTCAAGCACGGTCACGCCCTTGGCCGCAACCTGCTGGCCCATAAGCCCGGCAAAAGCACTGGTGCCCTTGCGGTTGAAATCGCCTTCCAGCCCGTGGCCGATCGCCTCGTGCAGCAGGATGCCGGGCCAGCCTGGGCCAAGCACCACTTCCATCACGCCCGCCGGGGCGGGGACCGCTTCGAGATTGACCAGCGCGATGCGCAGCGCCTCGCGCGCCTTGGCCTGCCAGTCCCGCGGATCGATCAGCCCGTCCAGACCGACACGCCCGCCACCGCCCGCCGATCCGGTTTCCCGGCGGCCGTTCGATTCGACGATTACCGAGACGTTGAGCCGGGTCATCGGACGCACATCGCGCACCTGCACGCCATCGGGGCGCAGGATTTCAACCTCTTGCAGGGACGCGCCGAGCATCGCCGATACCTGCACCACGCGCGGATCAAGATCGCGCGCAAAGGCATCTATCTCGCGCAGCGTTTCAACCTTTACCGGGAAGGACACGCCGGAGATCGGGTCTTCATCCGTATAGAGACGGCGATTCGTCGGCAGCGGCGCATCGGCAAGCGCACCGCCGCCATCGCCGACAGCGAGCCGCGCGGTTTCCGAGGCGCGGCGCAGCGCCGACATCGAAAGCTCGGTGGAGTGGGCATAGCCCGCGACTTCTCCACGGACCGCGCGCAGACCGAATCCCTCGGCGGCGTCATAGCTGGCATTCACCAGCCGCCCGTCGTCGAAAGCCAGCGATTCCGAGCGGCGGCGCTCGACAAACAGCTCTCCGTCGTCCGCGCCATCCGTCGCCTCTTGGAGCTGTTTCAGCGCGGCATCCCGCGGAAATGCGCTTTCAAAAGGGCGAAATGGGGCATCGGACATAGGTATTTGCCTTTCAGGAGGGGGCCGTTTGTAAAAAAGCGTCCGTTTGACGCAAGCAGGTCTCTTTATCTGTCTGACAGAATATGGTTTTAACATGCAGCAAATACAACGGGCGGATGCGCGGGACCAGTTCGCGACCGGCCGCCAGCAATAAGAACGCGATCAAACGATCAGGAACTGACATGAAAAATGTATTCACACTCTCGGGGCTGATGACGGTCCTTTCCGCCCTGCCGGCTCTTGCACAGGACGGGCTTGAGATCGTTGGGCGGCCGCATCAGGGCGGCGTGAACTTCCAGACCCCGGTGACTGATCTGGCGCGCGACCAGCAGGGGCTCGATCACCTGCTGCTCATCATCATCACGCTGATCGTGGTGTTCGTGACCGCGCTGCTGATCTTCGCGATTGTGCGCTTCAACCGTCGCGCCAACCCGAACCCGGCGTCTTTTACCCACAACACGCCGCTGGAAATCGCATGGACGATCATCCCGGTGTTCATCCTCGTGCTGATTGGCGCGTTTTCCCTTCCGGTTCTGTTCGAACAGCAGGAAATCCCAGAGGGCGACATCACCATCAAGGCGACCGGCAACCAGTGGTACTGGAGCTATGAATATGTGGATAACGAATTCGGCTTCGATAGCTTCATGCTGCAGCGCGACGGTCTTGAAGAGGCAGGCTATAGCCAGGACGAATACCTGCTGGCCACCGATACCGCCGTCGTTGTTCCCGTCGGCAAGACCATCGTTGTTCAGGTGACCGCATCCGACGTGATCCATTCCTGGACCATCCCGGCCTTTGGCGTAAAGCAGGACGGCGTTCCGGGCCGCCTTGCCGAACTGTGGTTCGAAGCGGATCGCGAAGGCGTCTATTTCGGCCAGTGCTCGGAGCTTTGCGGCAAGGACCACGCCTATATGCCGATCACCGTCAAGGTCGTGAGCCAGGAAGAATATGACGCGTGGCTCGAAGGCGCGATCGAAATGTACGCAGGCAAGCCCGCCGGTTACGACGTGGCGATGGCCGATTGATTGCAGGACGGGGCGGGTCGCCCCGTCACCTTGTACCAAATGTCAGGGCAGGGCGGGTCTCCTGCCCTGAACTTACGAAACCACAGTGACTCAGCAGGGGGGTAGCCCCCGTTTCAAGGCCAGGCATGACTGACGCAAGCATCAATACACAGGCAGATCTGGGCGAGGCCCAATTCGGCGATTATTTCGCGTTGCTCAAGCCCCGTGTCATGACGCTTGTCGTCTTTACCGCGCTGGTCGGCCTTCTGGCTGCGCCGATGCCGGTGCATCCGATGATCGGTTTCTGTGCCGTGCTGTTCATCGCTGTTGGCGGGGGGGCCGCAGGTGCGCTGAACATGTGGTGGGACGCTGATATCGACGCGATCATGCGCCGGACCCGCAAGCGCCCGATTCCCGGTGGCCGTGTCGAACGCGGTGAGGCGCTGGCGCTCGGTCTGACCCTCTCGGGCTTTTCGGTGGTGATGCTGGCGCTGGCGACGAATATCCTCGCAGGCGCGTTGCTGGCCTTTACGATCTTTTTCTACGTGGTCGTCTATTCCATGTGGCTCAAGCGGGCGACGCCGCAGAACATCGTGATCGGCGGTCTTGCCGGTGCCTTCCCGCCGCTGGTGGGCTGGGTCGCGGTGACCGGTTCCATGGCGGTCGAACCCTGGCTGATGGTCGCGCTTATCTTCATGTGGACACCGCCGCATTTCTGGGCGCTGGCCCTGTTCATGCGCTCGGATTACGACGATGCCGGCGTGCCGATGCTGACCGTGACCCACGGTCGCCGCGCGACCCGTGTTCATATTCTTGTCTATACCGTCCTGCTGGCCGTGCTGGCCATTGGCGCCGGGTTCACCAGCATTGGCGGTCCGATCTACCTTGTCGTTGCCGTCGTGCTGAACGCGCTGTTCCTGCTGGGTGCCCTGCGCATCTGGCGTCGCGACGAAAACGACAGCGAGGCCGACAATTTCGCGGTCGAGCGCAAGTTCTTCCGCCTGTCGCTCCTCTATCTTTTCCTGCATTTCGGTGCGATTTTGGCCGAGGCGCTGCTCAAGCCCTGGGGCCTTGGAGGCTGGGCATGAGCATTCGCGTCACGCATGAAATCCACAAGCGCCGCATGGGCCGCAACCTTGGGGTCGCGTTGCTGCTTGTCGCCTTTATCGGCATCGTCTTTGGTCTGACCGTGGTCAAGGTGACCAGTGGCGATTTCCAGGTTCCCAAGGTCGAGGAGATGAACTGATGGCTCTTTCCGGTCCCGGCAAAACGGTTGCAACCACGGTCGGCACGGTCGTCCTGATGGGCGGTCTCGCATGGGCGTCGGTCCCGTTTTACAGCTGGTTCTGCAAGGTCACCGGCTTTGGCGGCGTGCCCAACGTGACCGAGGCGGGCGCAGATCACGTTCTGGACCAGACCATCAAGATCCGCTTTGACGCCTCGATCGATCCGGATATGGACTGGACCTTCAAGCCGGTCGAACGCACGATGGAAATCAAGATCGGCGAGACGGGGCTGGCCTTTTACGAGGCTCACAACCCGACCGACCGGCCCATCGCGGGCTCTGCCGTCTATAACGTCTTCCCTTATGAGGCTGGCGGCTATTTCACCAAGATCGAATGTTTCTGCTTTACCGAGCAGGTGCTCCAGCCGGGCGAAACCGTGCAGATGCCGGTGACCTTCTATGTCGATCCCGAGATGGTCGACGATATCGATGCCAAGCATGTCAATTCGATCACGCTGAGCTATACGTTCTACGAAACCGACCTGCCCGAGGGCTATGCCGCCCTGGACCAGGCCCAAGAAACTAACCTGAATTAATGCCGCAAGGTGAGGGACAACTCTAATGGCGCATGTAAAAAACCACGACTTTCATATCCTTAGCCCTTCGGTCTACCCGTTCATCGGCTCGGTCGGCGCCTTTGCCATGCTGTTCGGCTCGGTGCTCTGGATGCACGGCAGCACGCCGTTTCTGTTCTGGGGCGGGCTGGTTGCCGTTCTCTACACCATGTTCGGATGGTGGTCCGAGGTCGTAAAGGAAAGCCACGTTGGCGATCACACCCCGGTTGTCCGGATTGGCCTGCGCTATGGCTTTATCCTGTTCATCATGTCCGAGGTCATGTTCTTTGCGGCATGGTTCTGGTCCTTCTTCAAGCACGCCATCTACCCGATGTCGGAATATGTTGGCACGCAGTACGTCCCGCCAGTCATCCACGCGGTCGACCCGTTCCACCTGCCGCTGATCAACACGCTTCTGCTGCTGCTGTCCGGCTGTGCCGTTACCTGGGCGCACCACGCGCTGGTTCACAACAATGACCGCAAGGCGCTGGTCAACGGCCTCGCCATCGGCATCGTCTTCGGCATTTTGTTTACTGCGCTGCAGGCCTTTGAATATTACGAACTTCTCGCCCATGAGGGCTGGGAATTCGGCGGCGACCAGTTCTACTCGAACTTCTTCATGGCCACCGGCTTTCACGGCTTTCACGTGATCATCGGTACGATCTTCCTCTTCGTCTGCCTTCTGCGCGCGATGAAGGGCGATTTCACGCCCGAGCAGCACGTCGGTTTCGAAGCCGCCGCATGGTACTGGCACTTTGTCGACGTTGTCTGGCTCTTCCTGTTCTTCGCAGTCTACATCTGGGGCACCTCCGGCATGTAAGCTGTCGATTGCGGGTTCAAAATCCCGCGCACAGCCCGTATCACGCAAGGCGCGCAACATGGTTTGCGCGCCTTCTTCTTGTCCAGGTGGTTCTGTTCCGATGCCGCGTCTGCTGTTCCTGTTAACCTTCGGCCTTGTCGGCACGGCCATCCTTGTCTGGCTGGGTGTCTGGCAGCTTCAGCGGCTGGAATGGAAACAGGGCATCCTTGCCGAGATCGATGCCCGTATCGATGAGCAACCGGTGGCCTTGCCGGCCGACCCCGATCCGGAAACCGATACCTATCTCGCCGTCACCGCTGCTGGGACGATTCTGCCGGGCGAAGTGCATGTGCTGGTGTCGCAAAAGAATATCGGTGCCGGTTATCGCGTGATCGCGCCTTTCGTGACCGACACCGGCCGCCGGATCATGATCGATCGCGGTTTTGTCCGGCAGACAGCCAAGGACGCGCCCCGCGCGCTTGGGCCATTCGAGATCACCGGCAACCTGCACTGGCCGCAGGAACGCGACCGTTTCACGCCTGAGCCGGAGATCGAAGACAACATCTGGTTTGCCCGTGATGTGTCCGCAATGGCGCGTACGCTGGATACCGAGCCGGTTCTTCTGGTGGCCCGCACGCAGACCGATCAGGGGCTTGATCCGATGCCAATCGGGACGGCCAATATCCCGAATGACCACTTGCAATACGCGATCACCTGGTTTTCGCTGGCCCTGATCTGGGTAGCGATGACCGTCTTCTTCATAAGGCGCCCGCGCGCCCGAAAAACCGAATGAGAGACATGCAGTATATCTCGACCCGCGGCACCGCGCCCGCGCTGAGCTTTGAAGACACCATGCTGACCGGGCTTGCCCGTGACGGCGGGCTTTACGTGCCCGAGACCATCCCGCAGATGAGCCGCGAGGACATCGCCGCGCTGAACGGGCTTGGCTATGACGAAATCGCCTTTCGCGTGATGCGCCCTTTTATCGGTGACACGTTCACCGATGACGAATTCCGCGCGATCATCGACCGCGCCGATGCCGGGTTCGGTCACGTGGCGCGTGCGCCGTTGGTGCAGCTTGATCAGAACCACTTTCTACTCGAACTTTTTCACGGCCCCACGCTGGCCTTCAAGGATTTCGCGATGCAGCTGATCGGTCAGCTGTTTCAGGCCGCGCTGGCGCGGCGCGGCGATCGGGTGACTATCGTCGGTGCGACCTCGGGGGACACCGGCTCTGCGGCAATTGAGGCATTCCGGGGGCTTGATAATGTCGATGTCTTTATCCTTTACCCGCATGGCCGCGTCTCCGAGGTTCAGCGCCGCCAGATGACCACGCCTTCGGAAGACAACGTGCATGCGCTGGCGGTAGATGGCGATTTCGATGATTGCCAGGCCGCGCTCAAGGACATGTTCGCCGATGACGATTTCCGCGACGGGGTGAAGCTCGCCGCCGTGAACTCGATCAACTGGGCGCGAGTGCTGGCGCAGGTGGTCTATTACTTTTCCTCCGCTGTCAGCCTGGGCGCGCCGGAGCGTAAGGTGAGCTTTACAGTCCCGACCGGCAATTTCGGCGACATTTTCGCCGGTTACATCGCCAAGCAGATGGGGCTGCCCATCGACAAGCTGGTGGTCGCGACAAACCAGAACGACATTCTGCACCGCTGCCTGTCGGGGCAGGGCTATCACAAGGGGCCGACCCATCCGTCGATCAGCCCTTCGATGGATATCCAGGTCTCGTCCAATTTCGAACGCGCGCTGTTCGATGCCTACGGGCGCGACGGCAAGGCCGTGGCGCAGCTCATGGACGAGCTGAAACAGGGCGGCTTCGACGTGAGTCAGGGCGCGATGGAATTCCTCGCCGAAACCTTTGTCTCGGGGCGGGCGAGCGAGGAAGAAACCAGCGCTACCATCGCCGAGACGCTGAAGAAAAGTGCCGAGCTGATCTGCCCGCATACCGCCGTTGGTGTGAAGGTAGCCGAAGAGCAACGCGCGGCCGATGTGCCGATGATCACGCTGGCCACCGCCCATCCGGCCAAGTTTCCGGACGCGGTCGAGGCAGCGACAGGTATACATCCGCCTCTTCCCCCCGCGATGGCTGATCTGTATGAGAGGTCGGAACGGGTGACCCGGATCGCCAACGATCTCGCGGCGCTCAAGGACCATATCAAGGGAAACATCCGCGCGTGACTGTTCAACAAGACCAACTGGCCAATGGCTTTCGGATCGTCTCTGAATTCATGCCGGGCCTGCAATCCGCGGCCATCGGAATCTGGGTAAATGCCGGCGGACGGCACGAACGGATCGAACAGAACGGGATTGCGCATTTTCTTGAACACATGGCCTTCAAGGGCACGAAAAAGCGCAGCTCGCTACAGATCGCCGAGGCAATCGAGGATGTGGGCGGTTACATCAACGCCTATACCTCGCGCGAGGTGACAGCCTATTACGCGCGGGTGCTCAAGAACGACGTGCCGCTGGCACTGGACGTGATTTCCGACATCCTGCTGAACCCGGTATTCGACCCGAATGAGATCGAAGTCGAACGCGGCGTGATCCTGCAGGAGATCGGGCAGGCGGCGGATACGCCGGATGACGTGATTTTCGACTGGTTGCAGGAAGAAAGCTATCGCGATCAGCCGCTGGGCCGCACCATCCTTGGTCCGTCTGAGCGCGTGAGTTCTTTTTCCCGTGATGACCTGTCGCGTTTCGTGGGCGAGCATTATGGCCCCGGCCAGATGATCCTGTCGGCGGCAGGGGCGGTCGATCACGATGCGCTGGTCAAGGCGGCCGAAGAGCTGTTTGGCCACCTCGCGCCGAGCCCGACCCTGCCGGTTTCGCAAGCGAAGTTCACCGGTGGCGAAGTGCGCCGCGAAAAAACGCTTGAGCAGGCGCATTTCGCGCTGGCGCTGGAAAGCCCCGGCTACCGGGACGATGCGATTTACGTCTCGCAGATCTATTCAAGCGCGCTGGGGGGCGGCATGTCCTCGCGCCTGTTCCAGGAAGTCCGCGAGCGGCGGGGGCTTTGCTATACGATATTCGCGCAGACCGGTGCCTATGCGGATACCGGCACGGTGACGATCTATGCCGGGACGAGCGCCGCGCAGATCGGTGAACTGGCCGGTATCACCATCGACGAGATGAAACGCGCGGCCAGCGACATCAGCGCCGAGGAAGTGGCGCGCGCAAGGGCGCAGATGAAGGCGGGGATGCTGATGGGGCTGGAAAGCCCATCGAACCGCGCCGAGCGTCTGGCCCGGCTGGTGCAGATCTGGGACAAGGTGCCGTCGCTTGAAGATACCATCCAGCGGATCGATTCCGTTACAACGGGCGATGTGCGTGCCTTTGCCGAGATGATCGCGGGCCGCGCGCCGGCGGCGCTGGCGCTTTATGGCCCGATCGCGGATGCGCCCTCGCTCGCGCAGCTTCAGGAGCGGCGCGCCGCCTGATGCCGCTGGGATAACCGCTTGATGCTGCTCTCAAAACGTAAATTGAAGATCGAGACAGAGCGGTTGACCCTGCGCCCGCCGGTGCATTCGGATTTTCGCCCATGGTCGGCGCTGCGCCGCGAAAGCGCGGATTTCCTGACGCCGTGGGAGCCGAGCTGGGCACCCGATCATCTGAGCCGCAAGGCCTTTACCAATCGGGTCTACTGGGCGCAGCGCTCGGTGTCTGGCGGGTCGGCCATTCCGCTGTTCCTGTTCCGGCGCGACAGCGGGGTTCTCGTGGGGGCGATCACGCTGGACAATATCCGGCGCGGACCGGCGCAGGCGGGGACGCTGGGCTATTGGACCGGCCAGAACTTTGCCCGGCAGGGATACATGCGCGAGGCGATCGGCGCGGTGGTGCATTACGCTTTCACCCGGCTCGACCTGTCGCGCATCGAGGCCGCCTGTCTGCCTGAAAATGCGGCATCAAGGGGCTTGCTGGAAAATTCCGGTTTCAAGTACGAGGGCGTAGCGCAGTCCTATCTTCAGATCGGGGGGCGCTGGCGGACACATGTGCTTTATGCCGCGCTGCGCAGTGACAGGCGGGGTCGTACCGAGGCTGGCTGAGCGGGGAAGGGGACGCTGTCCCCTCTTGGCCTCTGGCCAATTCACCCCTGGAGTATTTCCCGCAAGAGGAAAAGCTCACAAAAAAGTTTGAAGGTCGAATCGCGTGGCACCGCTAGGGTTGGTGTCATGCGTTTTCTGATTTTTTCCATCGGTCTTGTGGTGATGTCGCTGACGTCGGTTTCGGCGCAGGAAACGCGTCGGCCGAGCCATTGCATTGCAATTGCCGATGCGGCGCCGGGGATGCAGTTCCTTCAAAAGGCCTCCTGGCAGGAACCGGTGTCTGAGGACGAGGTGCGGATCAGCTACGTGTCCCATGCCAGTTTTCTGATCCAGACGCCGGGCGGGTTGAACGCGGTGACGGATTTCACCGGCTTCATCGGCATGGTGGAAATGGTGCCGGATGTGGTGACGATGAACCATGCGCATGGGACCCATTGGACGGCTGAGCCGGATCCGAGGATTCCGCATGTGTTGCCGGGCTGGGGGGATTTCGGCGAGGGAATTTCGCATCACCTCGATCTTGGCGAGATGCTGGTGCGCAATGTGTCGACGGATATCCGGTCGCAGTGGGGGGGCGAGGAACCGCAGGGCAATTCGATCTTTGTCTTCGAGGTGGCGGGGCTTTGTATCGGGCATCTCGGGCATCTGCATCATGTGCCCAATGACGAGCAATTCGCGGCGCTTGGGCGGCTGGATGTGGTGATGGCACCGGTGGACGGGGGCATGACCCTGCCGTTGGCGGATATGGTCACGGTGCTGAAGCGGTTGAAGTCTTCGGTCGTGATCCCGATGCACTGGTTCAGCGGCGTGGCGCTGGAGCGTTTTCTTATTGATATTGCGGATGAATTCGCGGTCGAACGAGCCGGGATAAATTTCCTTGAGGTGGGCCTGCGGAGCCTGCCGGGGCGGCCGACGGTGATCGTGCTGGAGCCTGCCTATCTCGTCGAATAGGGGCGATTGATACTCTTGCATCCTCTCGAGGCTTTGGGCAATGAGAGGCATGGAATTGAACTCAGCAGATGCGCAATTCGTGGAGCGGCTTACGGGCCGGGTGTCCCCGGATGTCTTTCGCCCCGTCGAACCCCGTTATCTCGAAGAACCGCGTGACCGGTATCATGGCAAGGCGGGTGTTCTGGCCCTGCCGCGTACCGTTGAAGAAGTTTCGGCCCTGGTTGGCGCGGCCTCTGAGGCGCGGGTGCCGGTGGTGCCTTATGGTGGCGGCACGGGCCTTGTCGCGGGGCAGTTGCTGGGCGAGGGGGCGGCGCCGCTGGTGCTGTCGCTGGAGCGGATGAACGCGATCCGCGAAGTACATGTTTCCGAGAACGTTTTGGTGGCCGAAGCGGGCGCGATCCTGTCCGATGTGCAGGCGGCGGCGCGCGAGGCGGGGCGGCTGTTTCCGCTGTCGCTGGCGGCGGAGGGGTCCTGCCGGATCGGGGGCAACCTTTCGACCAATGCGGGCGGGGTCAACGTGCTGCGCTATGGCAATACGCGGGCGCTTTGCCTTGGGCTTGAAGCGGTGATGCCGGACGGGCGCATCTGGCACGGGCTGACCCGGCTGCGCAAGGACAACACCGGCTATGATCTGCGCGATCTGCTGATCGGGGCCGAGGGGACGCTTGGGGTGATCACGGCAGCCGCGCTGAAACTGTCGCCGCAGCCCGCGGCCAAGGGAACGGCGCTGATGATGGTGCATTCCCCCGACGCGGCGCTGGAGCTGCTGGCGCTGGCACAGGAGCAGGTAGGCGATGGGGTGAGCGCCTTTGAACTGATGCATCGCAACGGGTTCGACTTCCTGTCAGAACATCTGCCGCAGCTGCGCCAGCCCTGGTCCGAAGCGCCGGAGTGGTGCGTGCTGGTTGAGCTTGGGCTGTCAAAGGGGAGCGATCCGGTCGAGGCGCTGAGCGATCTCTTTGGCGAGGCGATGGAACGCGATCTGGCTTATGACGGGTTGATCGCGCAGTCCGAGGCGCAGGCCGTGGATTTCTGGATGATGCGCGAGCATATCCCGGAGGCCAACCGCAAGGTCGGCTCGATCGTCAGCAATGACATTGCCCTGCCGCTTGGATCGGTTGCGACCTTCATTGCCAGTGCGCCGGAGAAGCTGGCCGCGCTTGGAGATTTCCGGGTTAACTGCTTTGGGCATCTCGGGGACGGCAACCTGCATTACAATATCTTCCCGGCTGCCGGGCGCGACCGTTCTGAGTATGAGAATATTGCGGTGCAGGCCAAGGATATCATCCATGGGCTGGTGCATGAGATGAACGGGTCGATCAGCGCAGAGCACGGGATCGGGCGCGCCAAGGTCGAAGATCTTGAGCGCTATGGCGATCCGGTGAAGCTGTCGGCGATGCGCGCGATCAAGGCGGCGCTCGACCCGCAGGGGATCATGAACCCGGGGGCCGTGCTGCGGGCATAAGGGCTGCGGTGCGCCCAAGAAAATTCAATTTTCTTGGGAAAATTCCGCGCGGAAAGTTGCGTCGCGATCACTCGCCGTCGAAAGCGCAGAGCGCGTGTACATCCATGCCCATGTCTTCAAGCAGCTTTCGTCCGCCGAGATCGGGGAGGTCGATGATGAAAGCGCAGGACATGATCTTGCCGCCGAGCTTTTCGATCAGCTTGATTCCGGCGGCGGCGGTGCCGCCGGTGGCGAGCAGATCGTCGACCACGAGGATCGTTTCGCCGGCCTCGATCGCGTCATCGTGGATTTCCACTGTCGCCTGACCGTATTCCAGCGTGTAATCTTGGCTGATCGTCTTGCCCGGCAGCTTGCCCTTTTTGCGGATCGGCACGAAGCCGACCGAGAGCTGGTGGGCGATAGCGCCGCCGAGGATGAAACCGCGCGCTTCGAGCCCGACGACCTTGTCGATGCGGCGACCGGCATAGGGGTGCAGCATCTGGTCGATGGCCATGCGAAATCCGCGCGGGTCGGCGAAAAGCGTTGTCACGTCCCGGAACATGATCCCTTCATGGGGGAAATTTTCGATGGTGCGGATATAGTCCTGAACGGTTCTTGACGGTGGCATCTGGGTCTCGATTTTTCTCGGGTCGCGCTTGGTGTGGTGCATTCCGGCCCGGCTTGCAAGCTTGGGCGGTGGCATTTCCACATTGCCGTGGCTCAGCGTGGTTTCGGGGTGGCGCTTTGCCCCGTTTCGGGCAGGGCGGCGATTTCGCTGCCATCGCGTTTGCATTGCCCGGCAAATTGTTTATGAGTCAGTTATATTTACAACCTCTATACAATGTATATACATCCGGTTGTCACCTGGTCCGGGCGGGAGAAGTCAGTGTCGAAGAAAGACGTCAAGGCATCGAAGAAGAACAGCCAGCTCATTCTGCGGCTTGGCAAGGAAGAGCGCGATGCCTTCGTGGAGCTCTGCAAGGAGCTCGACACCAGCGCCGCCCGCGAGATCCGTCGTTTCATTCGCGAATTCATGAAGGAAAACAAGGCGAAATAGGTTCTGCCTTTCCTAAACCGGGCGCCGCATGAAGGCCGTCAGACAGCCCATGGCAACAAGCGATGCACCACCGAAACGGGTGATGTTCGCAATGATGCGCGGTTGCGTGATCAGGCGGCGCAGGCGGTCGGCCATCAGCGCATAGGCGATGGCGTTGAGCCCGGCGAGGGTCACGAAGGTCGCGATCAATAGCGAGAACTGCGGCAGCAGCGCCTCTCCGGGACGCACGAACTGCGGCACGAAGGCGATGAAGAAAGCAATGGATTTCGGGTTCAGCGCGGTAACCGTCGCTGCGTGGCGAAACACCGAACCCGGCGTGATGTCCCGGCTGGGCCGGTCCAGTTGCAGCGCATCCTCGGGCGCTGAGCGGATCAGCTTGATTCCGAGCCAGACCAGATAGACGGCCCCGGCCCATTTCAGGACCGAGAACAGCGTCGCCGAGGTCATCACCAGCGCCCCAAGCCCAAGAAGCGAGGCGGTTAGGGCGATGAAATCGCCAAGGCAGACGCCAAGCGCTGTGGCGATGGCCACGCTGCGCCCTTTGGAGAGCGCATAGCTAAGCACCATCAGCACGGTTGGGCCGGGCAGCAGCAGCAAAGCGGTAGAGGCGGCCAGGAAGGCGAACCAGAGATCAAGGGGCATTTCTGAATTCCTTGCGATAGGGTTGATAGGCGACCGCCCATTGCCATTTGACTAACGCGCCGCACGTCCGGACCGCAAGAGGCTGCTTTACGCGGGTTGGATGCGGGCGCGAGAGGCCGGTCTGGTTACAGGACCCGGCCTGCCACCGCGTCGAGCTTCGCGACAAGTTCGGGGTCGCGTTTTTCCGGGGCGGTCATGATTGCGTATTCAAGCGCGCGGTCGCAGCCATCGGGGCAGGGTTCGCGGTTGGGACCAAGCAGCGCGGGCAGGCGCGAGACAAGCGCGCGGCCCTTGTCGGCGTTGCCGGTAAGTGTCGCTATAATATCGGAAATCTCGACCGCACCGTGATCGGGGTGCCAACTGTCGAAATCGGTGATCATGGCGACAGAAGCATAGCAGAGCTCGGCTTCGCGGGCGAGTTTCGCTTCGGGCATATTGGTCATGCCGATCACATCCGCGCCCCAGCTTTCGCGGTACATCTTGGATTCCGCGATCGAGGAAAACTGCGGCCCCTCCATCGCGAGGTAGGTGCCGCCGTCATGCACGGTGATCCCGGCGTCGATGGCCGCTGCAAGGCAGGCCGCAGAGAGACGCGGGCAGGTCGGGTGGGCGACGCTTACGTGGGCGACGCAGCCGGTTCCGAAAAACGATTTCTCACGCGCGAAAGTGCGGTCAATGAACTGATCTATAATGACGAAATCGCCCGGCTCCATGTTTTCGCGAAACGACCCGCAGGCCGAGACCGAGATCACGTCGGTGGCTCCGATCCGTTTGAGCGCATCGATATTGGCGCGGTAGGGGACGGTGGAGGGCGAGTGCACATGGCCGCGCCCGTGACGAGGCAGAAAGGCCATCTCGACTCCGTTGAGCGTACCGGTCAGGATCTGGTCCGACGGCGTGCCCCAGGGCGTTTCGACCGTGACCCATTCCGCCCCTTCAAGCCCGTCGATGTCATAGATGCCCGATCCGCCGATCACGGCGATTTTGGTCTTGGTCATAGCTGCCCCATTCCTCTGATTTGGGCGGATCGTGGCTGTCCGCTGCGGGGAAATCAACCGCTGAAACGTGCTCGGTGAACCCGTGCAGCGGCGATGCACAAGCCGTGCACAATCCGTACACCCCCTGTACACCGCCGCAGTGCAGCATTGGTGGTGGGTCGGGGTTTTCACCAGCGGTATGGTCGCTTTTGATTTATCGTTCCGTCAGCCGTGGGGATGCAGGCGATCTCTTTCCCAGCGTTAGTGGCGCGTGTTGGATTAATTTATCTGATTTAATCTGGCAATTGTTGATCAAGTGGATTGATGGTCCAAGCCGTTTCCGTTCCAATCCGTGACGCACGGTTCGCCCCTCGAATTGATTCTTTGCCAAGTCGTATTAGCGACTGATGAGCAGTCCGTTCGGTTCTTGGCAGGTACTGCGCATGGTTATCGAGCGGTCTTTAACGCGCGGAAAGTTGGTCGTGGTGCCGCAGATAGGCCTTTCGGGCCAACAATCCGCCCGCCAAAGGTGGCTTTCTTGGCCGCTATGGCTTATGCGCCTGCTCAAACCCGGTCAAATCTCAGGACATTTCATGCCCAAGGCACTTCTGGCGTCATTTGCCAAACGTATATCCATTTCCGATCTGCAACTGCTGCCGGATGAAAAACTCAGCCCGTCGCGGATCCGGATCGAGCTGCTGTCGGGGCTGACCGTGGCGCTGGCGCTGGTGCCCGAAGCGGTGGCCTTTGCCTTTGTCGCCGGGGTGCACCCTTTGGTGGGTTTGTATGCAGCCTTTATCGTGGGGCTGATCACCGCCTGCATCGGCGGGCGACCGGGGATGATTTCGGGCGCGACCGGCGCGCTGGCCGTGGTGATGGTGGCGCTGGTGGCGCAGCATGGGGTGGAGTACCTGTTTGCGACCGTGGTGCTGATGGGGCTGTTGCAGATTTTCGCGGGCATCATGCAATGGGGCAAGTTCATCCGGCTGGTGCCGCATCCGGTGATGCTGGGCTTTGTCAACGGGCTGGCGATCGTGATCTTCCTGGCACAGATGAGCCAGTTCAAGGTGCCGGGATCGGTTGAGAATACCGGTCATGGTATGGGTGGCGGCCAATGGCTGTCGGGCGGGCCGCTGCTGTTGATGCTAGGGCTGGTTGGCGTGACCATGGCGATCATCTGGCTGACGCCGCGCATTACCAAGGTTGTTCCCGCGCCCCTGGCCGGGATCGGGATCGTCGCGGCCGTCGTCATTGCCTTTGGGCTGGATGTGCCGCGGGTGGGCGATATGGCCTCGATCCAGGGCGGCCTGCCGAGCTTTCACATCCCGATGGTGCCGCTGAACTGGGAAACCTTCCAGATCATCCTGCCCTATTCGGTGATCCTTGCAGCGATCGGCCTGATCGAGAGCCTGCTGACGCTGAACCTTGTGGGTGAGATCACCGGCAAGCGCGGCGGGGCGAGCCAGGAATGCGTGGCGCAGGGGATTTCCAACACGGTGACCGGTTTCTTTGGCGGCATGGGCGGTTGCGCGATGATCGGGCAGTCGATGATCAACGTGAAATCTGGCGGGCGCACGCGGATTGCGGGCATCGCGGCAGCGCTGTTCCTGCTGATTTTTATCCTCTTTGCCGCGCCGCTGATCGAGCTGATCCCGCTGGCCGCGCTGGTTGGCGTGATGTTCATGGTGGTGATCGGGACCTTTGCGTGGAACTCGTTCAAGATCCTGCGCAAGGTGCCGCTGACCGATGCTTTCGTGATCCTGCTGGTGACGGTCGTGACGGTCTGGCAGGACCTCGCGGTGGCCGTGGTCGTGGGCGTGATCGTCTCGGCTTTGGCCTATGCGTGGAACAACGCGCGCCGCATCCATGCCAAGACCCATCTGACGCCCGAAGGTGCGCGGGTTTACGCGGTGCAGGGGCCGTTGTTCTTTGGCTCTTCGGACGGGTTCGTCGAGATGTTCGACGTGGCAGGCGACCCGGGCGTCGTGGTAGTGGATTTCGCCGACAGCCGGGTTGTCGATCAATCCGCCCTGCAGGCGATTGAAACCGTTGCCTCGAAATACGAGGCGGTTGGCAAGGAGATCGTTCTGCGCCACCTGAGCCGCGATTGCCATCGGTTGCTGAACAAGGCCGGGCATCTGGTTGTCGATAGCGATGACGATCCGGATTACGGTCTGGCGGTCAATTATTCAGTCCGCACCGGTATTCTGGGCGGTCACTGAGACCGGTTGTTGCGCGGGCCGGGGGGTGACCTCCGGCCCTTTGCGTCACTCGATTTCGAACGAAATGTCGTAGGTGAGTTCATCGGCCGTTTCGTTGACCACTTCGACGATATGGTCGCCGGATTGCACAAGCTCGCCTGAATAGGCGGTGCCCGCCTCCGTGCCCTCTAGCAGGATCGAGCCGTCGGGATTGCGGATGGTGTAATACATCTTACCCGCCCGGGGCGTCACGCTGATATCCAGTTGCTGGCCTTCACCCGCGCCGAGGATGAACTGGAAGGCCCCGCCGGGTTCAAGCCTGCGGGTAAGGGTGGTGCCTGAACTGCCCGCGTCGAATTTCACGACCTCCTGAAAGTCGGAGAGTTGCGGCGCTGTGCGGGCGGCCTTGGCCTGTTCTTCGGTTGCTTCTTCGAGCACACCGATGGTGCCGTCGGCATATGCGATGCAGCGCCAGACCGTGCCGCCGCCATCCTCGAGCATGACCTCGGTGCCCGCCTGTGAAAAGCTGGAGTTCAGCACGGTGCCGCCGGGGGCGCTGGCTAGGTCCGAGGCTGCGAGCTTATCGATACAAGCGTCAATCGCGGACTGGTCGGGGTTGTCCGAAGCTATTGCCGCATTCGTCAGCAGGGCGATGCAGGCCAAAGAAAACATGTGACGGGAATTCATGTGCGATACTCCTCTGTCGCGACCATGTAAGCCAAGCGTATCGCGGTGTTGTCCTGAGGCAAGGAGAATGTTCGGCGGTGGGATAGCTGAGATTCAGGGGACATGTGCTTGCCGGCGGTGCGCGCTGATAATGCGCTATTAGCGGCGTATTATGCAAATTGCGCGCTGTCTATTTAAGTAATTAAAAAGGTCGATATGGGGGTGATTATTGATTTTGGATAGCGAAAGTTTCCGCGCTGCAGAAATTAGATTATTAAGTCTTTCCGTATTAATATCCAATATGGAAACAGTCGTTTTCTAAACAACTTCGAATTGAAATATTTATTTTTCACTTAGGCTTGATCGGTTCTTTTCGTCCTGAAAGGATGCCGGATGTGAATGTTAATAATGGGGCTATACCAGTGAAAAGAACTTCAATTACTTTTGTCGGAGGTGCCGTACTTGCAGTTGCAACGGCGACCTCGGCAATGTCCGCAGAAATTATTACCACCTTTGACGGATCGCAGGGATGGCAAAGCACCGATACCCGTCCAGGCGGCGATTTCGAGATTGTCGATCTTGCGGGAATGGGTGGCAATCTTGAGAATAATCAACCGGCTGGCACCGGTGCGGTCAAGCTGACGACCGACAGCACCAATGCCGCGAAGGCCGAGGTTGGCATTGTACAGGATTTCGGAAAGGTCTCCGATATTCTGAATGGCAATTTCAGCCTTTCCTATAGCTGGTTCGATACCGGAGGGGCCGTGGCTGCGCCTTCGCTGAAGCTTGCCTTTTACAACGCGAGTTTTGGCGGTGACGGATATGGTCAGCTTATTTACGAACCCTATGCACAGGGCGTGGACGAAAACGATTATATCACGCCGACGCAGGGCGATTGGGTCACGGCAAACGTCGATCTGAATAATGGCCGTTTCTGGAATACCGGCATGTTCGGTGTGGGGTCTTCTTTTGCCGGACCGCCGAATTACACGCTGAGCGAATGGCTGAGCGAATTCGATGCTGAATTCGGCGACGCGAGCCTTGTCGGACTTTCGCTTGGTATCGGCTCTTATAACCCGGATGAAACGGGATATGTCGATTGGGTTTCCATTTCGGGAACTGAGGCTGACGGGACCTATGACTTCGAGGCGCCTGCGCCGGTTCCGGTGCCTGCAAGCCTTCCGCTGATCCTCCTTGGAATGGGGGCGTTTGGCCTGGCTCGGGGGCGTCGCCGGGCCTGAACGTAACAAGGGCGGCAGGTTAATGCCGCCGGGATGGTAACTTTGCCTGCCGAAACCCAGGTTTTGGCAGGTTTTTTTACGGGGCTTGCGCTAGCTGGCTTGTTCCGGGGCGGGTGTGCCCGGTGCCGGGAAAACCACATCATAGAGCCAGTTGAAGCTGAAGGCGTAGAGCACGTAGAAAACGGCAAGCGTCGCATCCATCAGCACAGCGTGCAGAAAGCTGATGTCGAGATACCACGCGATAAAGGGCGCGAGGATCACCAGCAGGCCGCCTTCGAACAGCAGCGCATGGGCGACGCGGACGGGCAAGGATTTTTCGGTGCTGCCGGTCAGGTGGCGCATCAGGTGGTCAAAGCCGAGGTTGTATGCGTAATTCCAGAGCATCGCGAGGGTGGCGCTGACGATGGCGACGACGCCGATATGGTCAAGCGGCATGTCATAGATCCATGCGATCAGCGGCACGACCAGAAAAAGCGCGATGACTTCGAATAGGATGGCGTGGCGGATACGGTCCTTGGTGCTGCGCATGGCGGGGCCCTTTTTGTCTTTCGGGCCGTCCCGATCCGGTTTCCCTTGCTGGGGGAGGTCGTCCTCACGCGGTGGTTATGTATCCATCGCGCCGGGCGGTTCAAGGGGCGGGGCCGAAATCACCGCCGGTGCAGAAGCGGGTCGGGTTCGCGTAGTTTCAGGGGCGCGCGGCTGTGTTCATTGGCGGCGAGAGTGGCTTTTTCGAGAAGCCGCAGAAAGATCGCGCGTTCGTCTTCGTCCAGACCTTCGAGCATGTCGGGCTGCATTTCCAGCACATGGGGCTGGGCGGTGGCATAGAGCGTGTGCCCGGCCTCGGTCAGGGTCAGTTCCTTGGCGCGGCGGTCGTGGCGGGCGGTGGAGCGGGCGAGCAGCCCGCGGTTTTCCAGCTTGTCGATGACCTTGCCGATGGTGGCGCGGTCATAGGCGACAAGGCCCGCGACGGTGGCCTGATCGATGCCGGGATGCAGGCGCAGGGTGGACAGTACGGCGAATTGCACCGGCGTCAGCGTCAGGCCGAGCGAATTCATCCGTTCAAGGAACAGCCCGGTCGATATCTGGTTGAGCCGCCGGATCAGGTGGCCTGGCATCGCGTAGATTTCCATTTGCTCATCCTGACGGGTTTCAGAATTACTGGCAAGTATGCTTATGATTGCCCGTTTTAACCGGCTTTCCCTTGCCGGAGCAGAAGGGTAGAGCGGGACATGGCTTTGACATCCGACTCTCTGATTGACCTCTTGAACCACGGCTATGACTGCGTGATCGACGTGCGCAGCCCGGCGGAATTTGCCGAGGACCATGTGCCCGGCGCGATCAACCTGCCGGTGCTCGACAATGAGGAACGCGCGCGGGTCGGGACGATCTACAAGCAGGAAAGCCCGTTTCTGGCGCGCAAGCTGGGGGCGGCGTTGGTGTTTCGCAACGCCTCGCGTCATCTGGAGGAAAGCCTGTCGCATCATGACGGGCGATGGCGGCCGCTGGTCTATTGCTGGCGCGGCGGGCAGCGGTCGGGATCCTTCGCGTGGATGCTGGGGCAGATCGGCTGGCGGTCAGAGGTGATCGAGGGCGGCTATCGCACCTATCGGCGGCTGGTGAACCGGATGCTGTATGAGGATGTGCTGCCCTATCGGCTGGTAGCGCTTGACGGGTTTACCGGTACGGCCAAGACCGACCTGCTGCATCGGGCGCGGAATCTCGGGGCGCAGGTGCTGGACCTTGAAGGGGCGGCAGGGCATCGCGGCTCGCTCTTGGGTGGGATGGCAGGCGGGCAGCCGAGCCAGAAAGCGTTTGAATCGGAACTGGCCGGGGTGTTGTGCCGGTTCGACCCGGCGCGGCCCGTGCTGGTTGAGGCGGAATCGAGCAAGGTTGGGGAACGGATCATTCCACCGGCAATTTGGGAAGCGATGAAGATCGCACCCCGGATAGAGTTGCGCGTGCCGCTGGAGGCGCGGACGCGGTACCTTGTGCGGGCCTATGACGATATCCTTTCGGACAGCGAGACGCTGACCCACAAGCTGTCCTTTCTGCGCGCCCATCGCGGCGGCGAGGTCGTGGATGGCTGGAACGCGATGATCGATGCGGGCGACAAGGCCGGGGTGACGCGGGCGCTGATGGCGCAGCATTACGATCCGTCCTATTTGAAATCGCGCAAGGCGATCGGTGTGGAACCGGCAGAGGTGCTGGATCTGCCAGACCTGTCGGAGCCGGTGCTGGCAGATACGGCGGC
This sequence comes from Heliomarina baculiformis, assembly GCF_019966545.1. Taxonomy (GTDB): domain Bacteria; phylum Pseudomonadota; class Alphaproteobacteria; order Rhodobacterales; family Rhodobacteraceae; genus Heliomarina; species Heliomarina baculiformis. Next base: position 310,657 of record NZ_JAIMIC010000002.1, read on the forward strand.
GCAAATTTGCGAGATGCTGGAGCGGATGGGCTGAGCGATGGCCGGGCATTTCGCGACAGTTGGCGTGGCGCCGGCCTGCGGTGAGGCCGCGACAAGGTTGCGGGAGAGGGGCGGACGTGCCAGCCTTGACGGTGGAACAATCAGGCAGGATGGCAGATGACTTCCCGGCAACCCCAGAAGAACCGGTCGGAAATGATCTGTGTGGCACTGCGCTCGGCAATCCTTGAGCGGGCGCTGCTGCCGGGGATGAAGCTGCCCGAGGATTCGCTGGGCGAACGGTTCGGGGCCAGCCGCACGATTGTAAGGCAGGCGCTGGAACGGTTGGCGGCGGAAGGTCTGGTCGAGCTGCGCCACAATCGCGGTGCGGCGGTGGCCTCGCCCAGTCTGGAAGAGGCGCAGGACCTGTTCGAGCTGCGCGCGCAGGTTGAGGATCTGGTGATCCGGCGGCTGGCAACCGGGTTCACGGCTGCGCAGGAAAAGGCGCTGATGGCACATATCGGGCGCGAGGAAGAGGCGCAGTCGGGGCCGGAGCCAATCTCGATCCGGCTGGCGACCGAATTCCATATCCTGATGGCGGAACTGACCGGCAGCCCGGTGCTGGCGCGCTATGTCAACGAGATCGCCTATCGCTGCGGGCTGACCCTGTCGCAATTCTCGCGGCCGCATTCGACGACCTGCGGCATACAGGAACATCGCGATATCGTGGCCGCGCTGAAGACCGGCGACGTGGCGCGCGCGCAGGGGATCGCCCGCGCGCATCTGGATTCGGTATCGGCAAGGGCGCAGTTCAAGGGCGCCGAGAACAGCGGGTATTCCTATCTCGACGTGCTGGAGCCCTATGCCAGCAAGATGCGCGAGAGCGGCTGAGCGGTCAGGCCTCGATCCCACGCGCCGTCAGGATGCGTTCGGCGCTGTCGTTCCAGACGTCCATCTTGACGATCTTGCCTCCCTCGACCACGAAACGATCGACATAGCGGTTGCCTTCAAAGGCGGTGCCGTCATGCCATTCGCCGTAGAGATAGCCAGTGGAATAGACCACCGTGCCCTCGGCGCCCTGTGCCACGTCGAACTGGCGCATGTCCTTTTTTACCCATTTGTAGCGCATCGCGTTGAAGCCCGCCGGGCCTGAGGGGTGGTGATACATCCGGCCGCCGGTAAAGGTGATGGTCACGTTCTTGGCCATGTAGGTCGCGGCGCGTTCCGGATCGGGTACCATTGAGGCTTCGAGGTAATCGCGGACGATCCGTGCTTCCTCGCGTAGGCTGTCTGCATCGGGAATCATCGTGTCGGTCATGGGGGTCCTTTCCATCTCGGCGTGATTCGACTGTGCCACTCCGGCGGGGCTCCCGCCAGATGCATACGAAAATTACATACAAAAATTGCATGCGATTTGCCTTATCCTTGTGCAGGAGGCGGGAAAAGCGGGAAATTTGAGGGTCGCTGGACCGGTTGCCTTTGACAGATGCAGGTGCAGCAACGGCCATAGGAGACATCTGAAAGCCCTGTTCATCGGAGAGATAGATCATGCCCGTCCGACTAAACCTGACCCGCCGTACCGTAATGGCTGGCGCCGCCGCGCTTGGCCTGTTGAGCGCGGTTCCTGCCAAGGCGCAGGAAGATCCGATCAAGATCGGCCTTGTCGCCGCGCTGAGCGGACAATCCGCCAAGTCCGGCGAGGCGATCACCCGCGGCATCATGCTGGCGCTCGACAAGATCAACGGCGAGGGCGGTGTGCTGGGCCGTCAGCTCGAGCTGGTCAGCCGCGATGATGAAAGCAACCCGGGCAAGGGTCTTGTCGCCGCGCGTGAGCTGGTGCAGCGCGAAGGTGTCGCGGCGCTGATCGGCGGGCTGGATACGCCCGTGTCGCTGGCCATCGTGCCTTTCGCCAACGAGGCCAAGGTGCCGTTTATCGGGCCATGGGCTGCGGGCACGCCGATCACCAAGAACGGGGCCGAGGAAAACTATGTATTCCGCGTCTCGGCCGTGGATGAGATCGTGGACGAAGCGATCACCGAGTACCTCGTGACCAAGTATGGCGCGAAAAGGCCGGGGATGATCCTGATCAATAACCCTTGGGGTGAATCCAATGAAAAGGGCCTGCTCAAGGCGCTTGAGGCGCGCGGTATGGAACATGCGGGCATCGAGAAGTTCGAGAGCAATGACGTGGACGTGGTGCCTCAGCTCACACGGCTGAAGGAGAACGGCGCGGACGGGCTGTTCATGGTGGCGAATGTGGCGCCGTCTGCGCAGGTGGTGAAATCGCTCGACAAGATGGGCTGGGATGTGCCGATTGCGTCGCATTGGGGCCCGGCGGGCGGCCGTTTCACCGAGCTGGCCGGGGCGAGCGGTGAAAAGGTCCATTTTATCCAGACCTTCCTGTTCACCGATCCGGAACACCCGCTGTTCGTGAAGCTGCAGGAAATGTTCCCCGAAATCGAGACGCTGGCCGATGTGACGCCGGCGACCGGTATCGCCAACGCCTATGACTCGGTTCTGCTGCTGGCGGCGGCAATCGAAGCTGCTGGATCGACAGACGGCCCGGCGATCCGCGAGGCGATGTACGGCATCAGCGGTGTCGAGGGTGTCATCAAGACCTATGACACGCCGTTCACGCCCGACAATCAGGATGCTCTGGGTCCGAACGACTATCTGTTCTCGCAGTTCGTCGACGGCCAGATCATTCCGCTTGCGGACTGAGACTGATCTTTTACCCCCGGTCCCGTGTGACCGGGGGTCTTTATCTATTCCCCGCGCGTGACGCGGCCCCGTCCCGGAGCAGGACATGACATTATTCGTAACGGCACTGGTGACCGGACTTGGCCTTGGCGCCATGTACGGTCTGATCGCGCTTGGGTTCCAGATCACCTATTCGGTCTGTTCGCGGGTCAATTTCGCGCAAGGTTCCATGGTGATGCTCGGCGCGGTGCTTGGCTATGTTCTGACGGAGCGGGCCGGGCTGCCGGTGATCGTGGCCTATCCGCTGGCGCTGGTGGGATGCGCGCTGATGGGGATGTTGGTCGAGCTGTTGCTGGTGCGGCCGTTCGCGGTGCGCGGTTCTGAGGCATGGCTGATGGCGACCGTTGCGGGGGGTATCCTCCTTGACAATGCGGTGATGTTCACCTTTGGCAACGAGCCGAGGAGCCTGCCATCGCCGCTGGTAGAGCAGACCTGGCAGATATTCGGCACCGGCGTCTATCCGCAGCAATTGCTGATCCCGCTGGTGGCGGTCGGGCTGGCGGTTAGCCTGCATGTCCTGTTCCGCCGCACGCGGCAGGGGCGCGCCCTGCTGGCCGTGGTGCAGAACCCCGAGGCCGCGCGGCTGATGGGGATCAATACAACCGCGATGATCTCCGGTTCTTTCGCGCTGTCGGCGGTGCTGGCCGGTGTAGCAGGGCTGCTGATCGCGCCGCTGCTCTCGGTGCATTCGGATATGGGCACGCTGTTCGGGATCAAGGCCTTTGCTGTGGCAATCCTTGGCGGCATGACCTCGGCCTCGGGCGTGATGATTGCCGGGTTCCTTTATGGGTTGGTCGAGGCGCTGGTGACCACCTACCTCGGGTCGTCCTACACCTATATCGTCGTTTTCGCCCTGCTGATCGCGGTGCTTGCGGTGCGCCCGAACGGGTTGTTCGGCACCGCCGCGCTGAGAAAGGTATAGCGCTGTGCGGATGAGTGAATCGCGACTTCTCGACCTGTCGATCCTTGCGCTTGGCGTGCTAGCGCTGGCGTTTTTGGGGGTGGTGAACGGCTATATGCAGTTCGTCTTTGGCCTTGTGGCGATCTGGACGATCCTGTGCACCGGGCTGAACGTGCTGTTCGGTCTGACCGGGCTGGTGTCGCTGGGGCAGGTCGGCTTTTTCGCCGTCGGGGCCTATGCCCATGCGATCCTGTCGCAGGCGGGCGTGAGTTTCTGGCTGTCGCTGCCCGCCGGCGCGCTGGTTGCCGCGGCGGTAGGCTGCGTTCTGGCGATACCGGCGGTGCGCATGGCGGGGCCGTTCCTTGCCATGGTGACGATTGCTTTTGCCTTTATCGTCGAACATCTCGCAATTGAGTGGCGGGCGCTGACCGGCGGGCAGAACGGGTTATTCGGTTTCGATCAGCCCGCCATTTTCGGCTATGTCTTTACCGAGGCGGACCTGATCCGGCTGGCCATCGTGCTGGCGGCGCTGGGGCTGCTGGCCTATCGACGCCTGTCCGTCAGCGGCTGGGGCATCGCGATGGCGGCGCTGCGCGATCAGGAGGTTTCGGCCGGTTCGCTGGGCTATGATCCGTTCCTCACCAAGCTTGCCGCCTTTGCGATTGCGGCGGGCGCGGCGGGGCTTGCAGGCGGGCTGTTCGCCTCCCTCATGCAGTTCATCGCGCCGAGCAATTTCGTGTTGTCGCAATCGATCCTGTTCCTGTTCGCGGTGATACTCGGCGGGGCCGGAACGGTGCTTGGCCCGCTGGTGGGGGCGGCTGTGGCGGTGCTGTTGCCCGAGTTCCTTGCCGGGCTTGCCGAATACCGGCTGCTGTTTTTCGGCGCGCTGCTGGTGGCGGTGCTGCTGGTGGCACCGCGCGGGATCGTCGGCACCATAGCGGCCTTCCTGCCGCGACGCGCGCAACCCGCGAGTGCCGTCACGCCGGAAGAGGCGCTGGCATTTGTGAGCCCCGAGACGCCCGAGGGGCTGCGTGTCAGCGGGCTTGGGATTTCCTTCGGCGGGGTCAAGGCGGTGAGCGGCGCGGCCTTTGAGGCGCGACCGGGCGAGGTGACCGCGATCATCGGGCCGAACGGGGCGGGAAAGACCACGCTGCTCAACATGATCTCGGGGTTTTACCGGCCCGGCGAAGGGCGGATCGAGACCGGTGGCACCGATATCGCGGGCTGGTCTATGCATGCGACCGCGCGGCAGGGAATCGCGCGGACCTATCAGGCGACGCGGCTGTTCGGCTCGCTCAGCGCCGAGGAAAACGTGCTGGCGGCCTTTCCGCGGGGTCGGTTCAGCGGGGTCTTTACCGCGCTGGGCACGGCGGAGCGGCGAGCGATGGCGCAGGGCTTGCTGCAGCTCGTGGGCTATGAAGGCGCGGCGGAAACGCTGGCCTCGGACCTGCCGCATGTGGACCGGCGGCTGATCGAGATCGCGCGGGCACTGGCGATGCGGCCCCGGATGTTGCTGCTTGATGAACCGGCGGCGGGTCTGATGCAGGGCGACAAGCGGGCGATGTCGCAGGTGTTGCGGCGGCTCGCGGATGCCGGGATTGCCGTGGTGCTGGTGGAACATGACATGGAACTGGTGATGGGCATTTCCGACCGCATCCTTGCGATGGACGCGGGCGAGCCGATTGCCTTTGACACGCCCGAGGCGGTGCGCGCTGATGCGCGGGTCATCGCGGCCTATCTGGGCGAGGGCACGCTGAGCGTTCCGGCCCGGTCGCTGGCCCATGAACCGGGAGCGATGGATACGCTGATCGCCAAGGACCTTTGTGCCGGATATGGCGCGGCGGATGTGCTGCAATCGGTCAACCTGCGGGTCGGCAAGGGCGAGCTTGTCGCGCTGCTTGGGGCGAACGGGGCGGGGAAATCGACATTCCTGCGGACGGTCTCGGGGCTGATGGCGCCGACCTCGGGCCATGTGATCCTGAACGATGGCTATATCGGCGGGTTGCCTCCGCACCAGATCGTCGAGCGCGGCGTGGTGCTGGTGCCCGAGGGGCGGCAGGTCTTTCCGGAACTGAGCGTGGCCTATAACATCGAACTGGGGGCATACCGGCGCAAGACACGGCCCGATGCGAGCGAGCTGGAGGCGATTTTGCAGCGCTTCCCGCGCCTGCGCGACCGGCTGCATGCGCGCGCCGGGCTGTTGTCGGGGGGCGAGCAGCAGATGATGGCGATTGCGCGGGGATTGATGGCCTCGCCCAAGCTGTTGCTGCTGGATGAGCCGTCGCTGGGCCTGTCGCCAGGTATGGTCGAGGAGCTTTATGCGATCTTGGCCGAACTGCGCAACGACGGGATCACGATCCTGCTGGTCGACCAGATGGCCTCGCTCGCGCTGGCAGCGGCGGATCGCGGCTATATCCTTGAACAGGGGCGCATCGTGGCCGCGGGCAGCGCGCAGGAGCTGTTGCAGGACGACGCGCTGATCGCGGCCTATCTGGGTGGCGGGCAGGAACGGGCGGAGGCGGCGCAATGACACTTGATCTGGTGATCCGCAACGCGCGGCTGTCGGACGGGGACGAGCTGCTTGATCTGGGCATTCGCGACGGGCGCATTGCCGATATCGCCCGGGATCTGGACAGCGCGGCCCGGGCAATGGATGCCGAAGGCGGTCGGCTGATCAAGGGCTTTGCCGACAGTCACCTGCACCTCGACAAGGCCTGCCTGCTGGACCGGGCGGCGAACCCCTCGGGCACGCTGAAAGGTGCGATCAAGGCGGTGAGCGCGGCCAAGCGGGATTTCACCCGCGAAGATATATATGCCCGCGGGGCGCGGGTGCTGGAAAAGGCGATCTGTCAGGGCACGACGCTGATCCGCACCCATGTGGAGATCGACCCGGCGGTGGGGCTTGCGGGGTTTGATGCGGTCGCGCAGCTCAAGGCCGATTATGCCTGGGCGCTGGAATTGCAGATCTGCGTCTTTCCGCAGGAGGGTCTGTTGAATTACCCTGGCACCGAAGAGCTGCTGCGCGCGGCGCTGGACCGGGGCGCGGATCTGCTGGGCGGCTGCCCCTATACCGACAGCGATCCGAAGGGGCAGATTGCCCGGCTGTTCGATATGGCGCGGGAATACGATGTCGATCTGGATTTCCACCTCGATTTCGATCTGGACAATACATGGCGGCATCTGGACGAGGTGGCACGGCAAACCGTGGCGCACGCGATGCAGGGGCGGGTGGCGGTTGGCCATGTCACCAAGCTCTCGACCCTGCCGCCACCGCAGCTTGACGAGACAATCGCGGTGATGCGCGACGCGGGGATCGCGCTGACGGTGCTGCCCGCGACGGACCTGTTCATGATGGGGCGTGAATTCACTGACTCCGTACCGCGCGGGGTGGCCCCGGCACATCGTTTCCATGCGGCGGGGCTTTGCTGCACCGTGGCGACGAATAACGTGCTGAACCCGTTCACACCTTATGGCGATTGCTCGCTGCCGAGGATGGCGAACCTGTTCGCCAATATCGCGCAGATCGGGGATCCGGCGGGGCTGGATGCCTGTTTCGACATGATCTCGGCGCAGCCTTTCCGGCTGCTGGGGCGAGAAGCGGCGATCAAGACGGGCGACGCGGCTGATCTGGTGCTTTTGCCGTGTGCGACTTCGGCGATGGCGGTGGCCGAGATCTGTCGCCCGGTCTGGGGGATGCGGTCGGGCAAGATGACCTTTGAAGCGCCGAAACCAGTGCTGCTGGCGCCCGAAAGCGCGGTGGCCGGACGGATGCCGTTTGCCGAGAGTTCTGCCTGAGGGATTTGGGGGGCGGCATCTTGTGTCGAGCGTAGGCTCTCGAGGTCAGATTTGAGCCCATGGTGAAAGGTTGTGCCCGGGGCGCTGTGATTACTTTTGCTTGGATTCGGTTTCCCTATCTCCGCGCTGTTCCCGGTGGCTTGGTTTTGATGACCTTCTGGATCAGGGCGATGAACTGGCGCTTTTCATCTTCGGTGAGACCTGCCAGTCGCATTGCGTTCTCTTCCTGGGCCGCCGCGATGGCCGGGTCGCGCAGGTTGCGGGCGCTGTCGGTCAGCCAGATTCGCTGAGCCCGCCCGTCGTTCGCATCCTTCTTGCGGACGATCAGGCCGTCTCGCTCCATCCGCGCCAAGGTATTGGCCATTGTCGCCTGTTCGATGTCGAGCCGCTCGGTAAGCTGCTTCTGGGTCAGACCGTCCGTCTCCCAGAGTTCGAGAAGCGCTGGAAACGTGCCGGTGGTCAGGCCCAGAGGCTTGATCCGCGCGGTCAGGCCTTGCGCGAAGATGCGCGCCATGTGGTTCGCGAGATATCCCGCCGACTGGTCCTTCGAAAACGTCATAGGGAAGTCTTACCACTTGCATAGCCCGCTATACAACTGATACATAGCTAGCTATACAAATATCACCAGACAAGGAATTTCGTCATGTCGAAAACCATTCATCCCATCGCCGGGGCTATAGCTCTGATGACGATTTTGAGTTTCTGGCTCTCTACCGTCTGGTCCGAGACCTTTGCCGGAGAACAGGCTGTTACGACGGTCAAGTCTCTGATTCCCTACGGTTTTTTCATTCTGGTTCTTGCCCTGATGGCCGCGGGCGGCTCGGGGTTCCAGTTAAGCAAGAAAATGCGCGGCCCGCTGGTCAACGCCAAGGAAAAGCGGATGCCTTTCATTGCGGCCAATGGCATCCTGATCCTGATCCCCTCGGCATTGTATCTGTCTTTCAAGGCACAGGCGGGGACGTTCGACATGGCTTTTTACGGGGTGCAAGTGATCGAGTTGGTTGCGGGTGCGGTCAATATCACCTTGCTGGGGCTTAACATGCGCGATGGGCTGCGCCTGTCGCGCAGACGGACGGCCCGTGCTTGAACCTGTGCGGAACAGGGTTCTTTACGAGGCGGCGGAGCGAAGCAGATTTCGACTTATATCCCGGAGGCGGTATCGTTCGCCTCCCGTCCAACACAGTTTGCATACGCCCCAATAAATAAGGTCGGGCAGGGGGCTGCCCGACCTGGGAGTATTTCGGCCCGTCCGGGGTTCGCGAACGGGACCGCCTTTGCGGCGGGTCCTTGCGGGGCCTGCCGGATATCCACCGCCCTATAACTCGAGGCGCGAGGCCAGTTTTGACAACCAGACCTGGTCGAGCGGGGAAACGCGATGCCGCCTGAGGTGATCGCCCGCCGGGCCGCGCAGGACGTTGACCCTGCGGCGGTCACGGGGAGGCAGTTTGCGGGCGGCGAGATCGCCAAGGGTAATGGTGATTTTCATATGTCTTCTCCAATTCTTCATGGTTTAAAAGTTTTCGTCATTAAATTTGCTCGGCCCGGCAGGGTCTGCCGGGCCGGTCGGTATGCCCGCGCGCGAAATAACGCGCGGGAATGGGGACCCGGTCAGGCCGGAACGGCCGAAAGGTTCGAGGCCGCGATGCAGGTCACATGCCGGTGGTCGGTACCGCAGCACCCGCCAAGGACCTGCGCCCGGGGCAGAAGCCGACGGAGTTCGGCGTAGTCGCGGCCCAGCTCCTCTGGGTTGCCGGGATCGAGCTCTTCCGCCTCGTCCAGTTCCGCGTGGCTGAGGCGCGAGGCATTGGCACGGATGCCGCCGATGCGCTGCAGCCAGCCCTTGTCGCCGGTGAGACGGTCACGGAAATGATCCGGGTGGGCGCAGTTGACCATGAAATAGGCCGCGCTTGATCCGGTTTCCGCATCCGCCGACAGGATCGCCTCACGCAGGGGCGTCCCGTCGGGCAGGTTGCCGTCGGTTTCCACCGTGAAGGATGGAACGCAGGGCATGCCGGCCTTATCGGAGGCGCGGATGATGCCCACTGCCTCGGCCACGGTGCTGAGGGTGAAGGCAGCGATCATGTCGGCCTCGCTCCGGGCGAACCATCCGATCTGTTCCTCGTGATAGGCCTCGGATTCCCGGGCGGTCATCGCGAGATCGGGACGGTAGCCATTGCCGCGCGGGCCGAGATTGCCCGAGATGACGATCGGCTGGCCAAAGCTCGATTCCTTTCGCAGGTCGGCCAGCATCGCGATGGCGCGACGGTTCAGCCGTTCGAGATCTGCCGGACAGTGACCGATCTGCTCGCCCCAGTCGCGGCTGGCCCGCCATGTGGGCGCCTCGAGGATGAAGCCGGTGTCGTGCTTTTTCGCGATTTCGAGGTGCTGGCGGTAGTAGGCGCGCAGCGAGTCCCGGCCCTTGTCGGTTTCCAGAAGCGTGTAGGACGCGAACAGCGGAAGGTCGTAGCCTTCGTTGAAGATCAGGTGGGTTTCCAGACCGCTGTCGGTGAGGAAAATCTCGTCTTTCAGTTGCGGCAGATCGTGGCGGTACATGGCCATGATGGTTTCTCCTTTTCGGGGGGCGCTGCGTCCGTTTCTGCGGAGAGACGCCCAGGCTTCTATGGGAGAGTGATGCCTTCGATGCGTGAAAACCGTGATTTGCGCAGCGTCAGCCTGGCGTGAAAACGGCGGGGTTTGTTGTGAAAAGCGGATGTTTTATGCTGAAGTTCGGCTTTTCAGGCGGAGAGTCGGCTGGTTTTCTCGGAGCCTTCGATCTTGTCCAGAAGGGCTCGAATGCGGGTTTCGTCCGGGGCAAGGCCGTGGGTTTCGGCGAGCGTCAGCGCGACCGTCGCCTGATCGAGCGCCAGTGTGTGGTCCTTGGCGGCAAGCGCGATGCGCGACAGGACGATGCGCAGCCGCAATTCGTGCCGGTAGAGCGATTGCGCCTGGATCGGGGGAAGCAATTTCAACGCGCGGGCCTTTGCCTCATCGGTGTGACCCTGAAGCAGGAGTCCTTCGGCCAGCGCGACGGCGACCTGCGAATGCAGCACGTAATCTTGCCCAAGTTCGGCGGCGCGGGCTTCGACCCGGCGCAGCAGGTCCATGGCGCGGTTGATCTCGCCCGTGGCAAGAAAGATTTCCGCCTTGGTGCCGGTGCGCCAAATGGTCGAGGCCTGAAAGATGGCGTCGGCGCGTTCCGTGTCGCGCTGGGCTTCGTCCAGTTCGCCCTGCAGCAAGTGGATTTCGGCCCGGCTGAACCGGGCGTGCTGGCGGTCGGCGGGGCGGGCGCTTTCGTCGGCGATGCGGATCGCCTCGTCCACGCAGTCATGGGCCTGATCGAAACGGCCGCTGAGCGCGTAGACGGCGCCGAGGTGGCCGAGGTACCAGACCGCGCGCGTTCCAAGGTGGTCGCCGCGCACCATGCGGTTTTCGCGGGTCCAGTAGGTCAGATCGGGTTCAAGCGTGTCGATGGCCGACGTGGCGGCGCATTGGACGCGAAGCGCCTGACCACGGGCAAGCCGGGCCTCGGCGGCAAGATAGGGATCGCCGTAGAGCTCCGCCTGCGCGGCGCAGCGGCTGGCGGTGGAGAGCGACTCGCGTACGAGGCCCAGCGTGCTTTCGGCATAGCTGCGGTGCAGCAGAACCCGGCCAAAGAGTCCGGGATCGCCGATCTGCTGCGCCATGTCCTCGGCCTCGCCCAGGACCCGTTCGAGTTCCTGCCTTTCGCCCAGCAGCATCAGTGCCGGGCGCAGGCGAATGCGGGTTTCGATGCCCGTGCGCAGCGTGTCCTCGCTGGCGGGCAGGTTGTTCAGCGCGACGATGGCATCGTTGTAATGACGCCGGGCGGCCTGAAAGATCGACAGGTCATGTGCCCGGTCGCCAGCGATGCGCGCATATTTCGCGGCGGTCTGCCATTGCTCGCCCAGCAGGGCGTGGCGGGCGAGTGTGCCGGCCATCGTGTCGGAGGCGGTATCCTGATCGCCCGAGAGAATGCCGACGGCTTTTTCATGCAGGGCTTTGCGGGTGCCGCGCAGGATGCTTTGATAGACCACGTCGCGGATCAACGCGTGGCGGATGTACCATTCGCCGGGGCGGCGCCCGCGATAGAGCATCTCGGCCGAGGTCAGCGCCTGAAGCGCGTCGCGGAACTGGGTGGCGGGCATGTCGGCCAGCGCTTCGAGATGGGTTTCGGAAACCTCGGCGCCCAGCACGCTGAAGGCCTGAAGCAGGGTGCGGGGGGCGTTGTCGAGCCGGTCGATACGGGCGGCGATGACGCCGCGCACGGTGATCGGTACGTCGAGATCTTCGAGCGGGCGCGTGACGATATGGCCGTCATAGCCTTGGACCAGATCGCCCTTGGCCTGCAATTCGCGCAGGACTTCCTCGATGAACAGGGGGATGCGCCCGGCGTGGCTGGCCAATGCGCTGCGGATGTCGGCATGTTCGGGCGCATCGCCGATATGGGCGGCGATCAGCGCCTCGGCCTGCGACTGTTCAAGCTCGTCCAGCATCAGGACGTGGACATGGCTGCGACTGGACCAGTCGGGCTGGAATTCGGGCCGGGCGGTGCCTAGCAGGAGCAGCCGGGCCGCCCCGAGCGTGCCGACAAGCTGAGCGAGCACCTCGCGGCTGGCGCTGTCGATCCAGTGGAGATCTTCGAGGACCAGCACCAGCATATCGTCCTGCGCGATGTCCGAGAGGATATAGCCGATGGTTTCGACGATGCAGTGGATCTGCTGGCTGGGGCCGAGCGCTGTCCAGTCGCCTCCGGTCCGGCCGTCGCCAGAGAGCACCGACACGCCGGTGCGTACGAGATCGGGCAGCGCCTCAGGCAGATCGGGCAGGCCGTTCTGCGCACGACCCGAGCGCCATTCGCGCACCAGCATTTCCGGCAGGCGATAGGTGAAATCCACGTCATGTGCGGTGAGCCCAAGCCGTAGCGTCCGCGTTCCGGGCGGCAATCTGCGCTGGAATTCATGGGCCAGCCGCGATTTGCCGATGCCCGGCAGGCCCGACAGCAGCGCGACCTGCGCATGGGTCGAGGCGCGTTTGAGAAGGTCGCTCAGCACGGCGACCTCGATAGCGCGGCCCTGAAAGGGGGAAAGGTTACGGCTGGCCAGCACGTCCCAGCCGGTGCGGGCGTCGGTTTCGCCTTTGAGCGCACTGACGGGAAGCGGGCCGGAGAGACCGGGGACGGTCACCGGGGCAGGGTTGGCGAATTCGAACCAGCCTTCGGCGCCGAGACGGGCGGCGGCGCTGAACAGGCATTGGCCGGGAGGTACCGTGGCGGCAAGGGCGCGCGCCGTCATGGCCACGGGACCAAGGAAGGGATTATCGGGTGCCTGCGCGCCCCGCGCCGGGGTGACGACCAGACCGGAATGGGCGGCGAGCGCGGCATCCTGATTGATCTCGAGCAGCGCGAGGGCGGCTTTGCCCGCGTTCACGGCGTGGTTTTCGGCCGTGCCGCTGAGGCCGAAGAGACAGGTCAGGCCGCTGGCATCTGCGTGGACGACACGGCCGCTGTGGCGGTCGATGAGAGCGGTCATCTCGGCATACCACGAGCTGTCGAGTTCCTGCGCAAGCTCGGGGTCGACATCCAGCGCGGGCGCGGGCAGCGCCAGGCTGAGCGCGGTGGCGACGCGCCGCTCGAACTGGGGGTTTTCGTCGGGCGGCGGGGCGGCGGGTTTGGTGGCCGGGGGGGCTTCAGTCTCCGCTGGCGGGGCGGGGGCGTCGGCCGGGCTGTCCTGACCGGCGCGGATTGACTGGAAGAGGTCCGTGGTTTCCTGTTCCGGCGCGGTGGCGAGCTCGGTGCGCAGCCGGTCGGCGAGGTCGCGATAGGTGGCGATGGCCGCGTTGCGCCGACCCTGCCGCGCGCAGGCGAGCATGACAATGCGGCTGCTCAGCTCGTCATAGGGATCGACGGTAAGACAGCGGCGGGCGACGGTCTCGGCTTCGACAAAACGGTGTCGGTCGATCAGCGCCTGCGCCCGGGCTTGCGCCTTTTCAAGGGCGAGGCTGCGCAGTCGGGCGCGTTCCTCGGTGAGCCACGCTTCAAGCGCCTCTTCGCGCGGGTCGTGACCGGCAAGGAAATCGCCGCGCCAGATGGTTTCGATCTCGGTCTCGCCGGGGGCGAGGAGCAGGGCCAAGTCGCTGTCGAAGCCTTGGGGGTCGAGCCCGACGAAACGGATATCGGTCTGCAGGATGTCCTTGTCGGCACCGAGGGACCGGCGGATCTGGTAGACGGCCTGCCGCAGCGAGGTCCGCGCCTGTTCTTCGTCCCGACCGGGCCAGAACAGAGTGGAGAGGCGTTCTCGGCTGTGTACCAGACCGGGTGACAGCGCGAGGAGCGCGACGAGCAGTTCCGCACGCCGGGTCGGCAGGCGCAGGCGGGTATCGCCGCGCCAGAGCTCGAATTCCCCGAGTAGGTTGACCTTGATCCGGCTCATGTCTTGTCTTCAATGCCTGGTCGAACGGGGTGTCGCGCCCGCCCGACGGTTAGCGAATGTGTTATGTCAGAAAATTGATGGCCCGTTATGGCCGCTTTGGTTCAGCCGATCAAGAATCCCGTGATCACGCGCGTAAATGGGCGCGTCGGGGGCAGGATTTCAGGGCGTTTCAGGCCGCTTTTGCTTGAATGTTGCGCTGCACAGCAAGCGCGAGCCGGTCGCCCGGCCAACGGTCGAGATGCGCCGCGATCTGCTTTGCGTCAAGCTGCGCCGCGAGGATGGACAGGTGCGAGAGCGTGCGCCTGTCCCCGGTCAGGGGGCCGAAAAGCCGAAGCAATGTGGGACCGGCGGCCTTGTCACAAGACGCGAGGAGATAGCTTCGCGCGGCATGAAACAGGATACAGCCGGGGCTGAGACGCAGCGCCTGCCGCAGCAGGTCATCGGCGGTGTCCGGATCGCTTTGCAGGCTTTCGATGGCCCGGTCGAACAGGGCGACCGAGGCGTGTGTAGCGCCGTGGATCGCCCAGCCGTCGCGCCCGCGCACGGGTTGCGTCGGTAAGAAATGTCCCATGACCTAGCCCTCGTCTTGCGAGCTTGGTGCAGGTCGCAACCGGGCCATCACATGGGCGTCGGCATAGGCGCCGTCGAGAAAGACGAAATCCTTCATCGTGCCTTCGATCCGGAACCCGCGGCTTTCGTAAAGGCGGATGGCAGAGGTATTGCTGGTCCAGACAAAGAGCTGCAGGCGCCGGATCTGAAGCCAGCGGTCGGCCATGTCGATCATCCGGTCGAGCAGTTCCTGCCCGACGCCTGCGCCCCTGTGATCGGGGTGGGTGGCGATCATCTCGACCTCGGCCACGTGCCAGTGGCGCGGGAAGTCGGGATATGTCACAAGCTCGCCATAGCCCGCTACGGCACCGTCGCGCAGGGCGACCATCTTGTAGGTGCCGGGCACCTCCTTGATGCGCTTTTCGACCCAGGCGCGGGGTTCGACCGGCAGTCGCATGGTGCCGCGATTGACGTGATCGGACTGGCAGATCTCGATCACCGCATCGAGATCGTCGGGGCGGACGGATCGGATTTCCATGCCTGATGCGGCTCCTTCGGGGGACAGGTTTCTCGTTACGAATACCATCTGAATTCTCCAGCGTCATTGGCGCATCCGGGCGGGCTGATTCCCGGCCGATTTCGGGCCGCCTACGCCTGGGTCGTGAAAACGGCAGCGTATGGCGCGTGAAAAATCACGCGTTTCCGACCGTGAAAGGCCGGAAACTGCTGGAAAATTCGCTCCGATGGGAGAGGCGGGGCTTAGCGCTCGCCCCGCCGATAGGGTTGCATCAGCGCCTGCGGCACCCGCGCGCGGCGCGCCATCAGGATCAGGGCGACGATGGAGAGCACGTAGGGCAGCATGAGGAAGAGCTGATAGGGAACGCCCTCGACCACGGTTTGCAGGCGCAGCTGGTAAGCGTCGAAAAACGCGAAGAGCAGGGCGCCGAGCAGGGCGCGGGCGGGCCGCCACGAAGCAAAAACCACCAGCGCCACGCAGATCCAGCCGCGGCCCTGGATCATCGTTGGGAAGAAGGAGTTGAAGGCGGCGAGGGTCAGGAAGGCGCCGCCCATGCCCATCAGCGCGGAACCGGCCATGATCGTGCCGATACGCAGCCAGATCGGGTCGATGCCCTGCGCGTCGACCGCATGGGGGTTTTCGCCCGCCATGCGGATCGCGAGGCCCAGCGGCGTGCGGTAAAGCACCCATGCGAGCAGCGCCACCATCACCAGCGCCAGGTAGGTCGGCGCGGTCTGGTTAAAGAGCACCGGGCCAAGAAACGGGATATCGGCCAGCAGCGGGATTTCCAGCGGGCGGAACGGTTCGACAGTGGGGGGCGAAGAGGCGGTGGGTACGGCGAGGCGGAAGACGTAATAGGAAAAGCTCGACGCGAAGAGGGTGATGCCGAGGCCCGTCACATGCTGGCTGAGACCCAGCGGCACGGTCAGCAGCGCGTGGAGAAAGCCGAACATCGCGCCGCCGAGTGCTGCGACCAGCATGCCGGTCCAGAGATCGCCGCCGGAATAGACCGTCAGCCAGCCAATCATCGCGCCAAAGGTCATGATGCCTTCGATGCCGAGGTTGAGTACCCCGACCCGTTCGCAGAGCAATACGCCGAGGGTGCCGAGGATCAGGGGCGTGGCGATGCGCAGGACCGCCTCCCACATGCCGACCGAGGCGAGGATATCGAGAAAGACGCTCATCTGCGGATCCTGTATTGAGCGAGAAAGATCGCCACCAGCATGGTGAGCAGCGACAAGGCGACGGTGACGTCGGCGATGTAGGAGGGGATCGAAAGGGCGCGCGACATGCTGTCGGCGCCGACAAACATGACCGCCGAGAATAGCGCTGCGCCGATCACGCCGATGGGGTTCAGGTTGGCGAGCATGGCGATGACGATGCCGGAATAGCCGTAGCTGGGCGACAGGTCGGTGGTGACGTATCCCTTGACGCCCATGACCTCGATGGCGCCGGCCAGACCGGCCAGACCGCCCGAAAGACAGGCGACCGCGATCAGCGTGCGGCCAAGCGGAACGCCGGCAAAGGCGGCGGCGCGCGGGTTGAGACCGGCGGCGCGGGCGCGCATGCCAAAGACGGTGCGGGCCTGAAGCCACCAGACGGCGATAGACATGGCCAGCGCGATCAGGAGACCAGCGTGCAGACGGGTGCGCTCCATCAGCTTGGGCAGGATGGCGCTGTCGGGGACCGGCACCGATTGCGGCCAGCCGAAGGCGAGCGGGTCTTTCATCGCGCCTTCAATCATCAGCGAGACAAAGAGCACGGCGACAAAGTTCAGCAGTAGCGTCGTCACCACCTCGTCCACGCCGAACCTGAGCCGCAGACCCAGCGGGATCAAAAGCAGGATCATGCCCGCGATGGCACCAACGGCAAGGCAGAGTACGATGGAGATCGGCGCGGGCAGGCTGGCCATGATCGGCAGCATCCCGAGCGCGGGCACGGCGAGCGCGCCGAGATAGAGCTGGCCCTCGCCGCCGATGTTCCAGAGCCGCGCGCGGAAGGCCACGGCGGCGGCAAGCCCGGTGAGGATCAGCGGCGTGGCTCGTGTGAGGGTTTCCGACAGTCCGAGGCGAGAGCCGAAGGCGCCCTTGAGGATCAGCCCGTAGGCACGGATCGGGTTTGCCCCGGCGATGGCGATGAGCAGGCCTGCCACGACCAGCGCGGCAAGGATCGCGCCGATGGGGGCCAGCACGGTGAGTAGGCGGGAAGGGTGGTCGCGGCGTTCAAAGCGCATGCGTGTTCTCCGCTTCGATGGCCTCGGCGGCGGACCAGTCCCCGGCCATCATCAGCCCAAGCAACTGGGCATTGGCGCGCTCGGCGGGGATCGCGGGCGAGAGCCTGCCGTTTACAATGGCGCGGATGTTGTCGGAGAGGGCGATCACTTCGTCGAGATCCTCGGAGATCAGCAGGACGCCCGCACCACGGCCCCGCGCTTCGAGGAGGCGTTCGTGGACACCGGCGATGGCGCCTTCGTCGAGGCCCCGGCTGGGCTGGGCGGCGACGAGGATATCGGGCCCGGCTTCGAGCACCCGGCCAAGGATCAGTTTCTGCATGTTCCCCCCGGACAAGAGCCGGATGCGGCCATCGACGGTGGCACCGCGCACGTCATAGCCCTTGATGATGTCTTCGGTCGCGGAGCGAGCGGCGGCGCGGCGCACCACGCCGCGCCGGGAAAAGTCGGGCGACCAGATGCGTTCGAGCACGGCATTTTCCCATGTGGCCATGTCGCCGATGGTGCCCTCGGCGTTGCGGTCCTCGGGGATGCGACCGATCCCGGCGGCGATGGCATGGGGCACGTCATGGGTCGCCACGGTCTGGACCTTAACTAGTAGGGCGCCGGAATCCGGGGCCATCAACCCCGAGACCAGCCCGGCGAGCGTAGTCTGTCCGTTGCCGGAAACGCCAATGATGCCGAGGGTTTCGCCCGCGCGCAGCTTGAAGCCGATGCCTTGCAGCGATGCGCCGCCCTTGCCGCGGACATGCAGGTCGACCCCTTCGAGCAGCACCGCGCCGGGGGTCGCAGGCGGTCGCGCCGGGCGTTCGACCTTGCGGCCCACCATCAACTCGGCCAGTTCCTCGCGTGTGGTATCTGAAGTGCGCCGTTCGGCGACGACCTTGCCGCGCCGAAGGACTACAACGCGGTCCGATGCGGACATAACCTCATGCAGCTTGTGGCTGATGAAGATGAGCGACAGCCCTTCGCCGGTCATCTGTCGAAGGGTGGCAAAGAGGCTTTCGGCCTCTTGCGCGGTCAGGACGGCAGTGGGTTCGTCGAGGATCAGGATACGGGCATCGTTATAGAGCGCCTTGAGAATTTCGACGCGCTGGCATTCGCCGACCGAAAGGTCGGAAACGCGGGCGTCGGGGTCGACCTTTAGCCCGAAGCGGGCGGAGAGATCGACCAGCTTTCTGCGTCCGGCGGCCCGGTCCGAGCGCAGCTTCCACAGGGGTTCAGTACCGGTCATGACGTTTTCCAGAACCGTTAGGTTCGGGGCCAGTGCGAAATGCTGATGCACCATGCCGACGCCCGCGCGGATCGCGGCGCGGGACCGGCCGGGGGGCAGTTCCTGACCTTCGACGCGAACGGTGCCTTCGTCGGCGGTGTAATGGCCGAAAAGGATCGACATGAGCGTCGTCTTGCCAGCGCCGTTTTCGCCCAGAAGCGAGACGATCTCGCCCTTGTCGAGATGCAGCGAAACATCTTCGTTCGCGGTGACATGGCCGAACCGCTTGGTGATGCCGGAGAGTTCAAGGACAGGGGTCATGCAGGATTTCCAAAGAGCGGGATCGGGTGTTGCCAACGGTTTTCGGCTTCCAGCGTGGCACCTAGGGACAGCAGTTGCAGGTCGCCGCCGAGGGGCGCGATGAGCTGGATCGGCAGGGGCAAGCCATTGGCATCGCTGCCAAACGGCATGGTCAGCGCCGGTGCGCCGGTGATATTGGCGAGCGCCGCGTATGGGGCGAAATCGTCCATGCGGCCCAGATGGGCGGCGGTGTCATCGTGATCCATCGGGAAGGAGCCAAGCGGCAGCGGGACCGAGGAAAGAATCGGTGTGAGCAGGATATCGACCCGGTCGAAGAGGGTCCAGAGCTGGTAGGCAGCGGTCGCGCCTGCCTCGGTCGCGGACCAGAGATCGGTGGCTTTCATCGACAGGCCCTGTTCGATGAAGGCCTGGGTCAGTGGTTCGGTCAAACTGGCGTCGAGACCGTTTCGGAAGAGTGTCGCGAGGTTGGCCGCGATGATCCGTCCGAAGGCGCGGGCCGAGATCTCGCGAATTTTTGCGAGGTCGCTGGCGGGGATTTCGACGATCCGGTGACCGGCGGTTTCGTATACGCGCGCGGCCTCGGGGAGGATTTCGGCTCGGTCGGGGGTTATGTTTTCTGCTGCGGTCAAAAGGCCGATGGTCAGGGGGGCTTCGGTTGGGCGTTGTACCGGTGCGAGAGAGAGGCCGCGTGGATTGCCGGTGAGGCAGGGCCAGAGCGCCTGCGCGTCGCGGATCGTGCGGGTGATGGCGAATTCGCTGGCGATGCCACCGAGATGATTGCCGAAGCCGGGGCCGCCGGGGATGGCCCCGCGCGAGGGTTTCAGCCCGATCAGCCCGCAGCAGGCGGCGGGGACGCGGATCGAGCCGCCCGCGTCCGTGGCATGGGCGAGAGGCACGATACCGGCGGCAACGGCGGCGGCGCTGCCGCCCGAGGAGCCTCCGGCGCTAAGATCGGGATTCAGCGGGTTGCGGCAGATCGGGCCGGTTGCCGGTTCGCTCGAAAGCGCCAGGCCGAATTCCGGCACGGTGGTCGCGCCGAAAGGGCGGAACCCGGCGGCGCGGAAACGGGCGGCAAGATCGCTGTCGGCTGCGCCCTTCATCCGGGCGAGGGCGGCCGATCCTGCGTGCATGGGGATGCCTGCGAAAGGCCCGCCCAGATCCTTGACCAGCAGCGGTACGCCCGCGAAGGGGCCATCGTTGGCCGGGGCCGGGTCATCGGGGGCGATCCAGCAGGTGGCGCCGAGGTCTTGGACCGCGTCGGCCCGGCTCCGGGCCGCGCGCATGGCGTCATCGGCGCTCAGGCTGCCATTGGCGATGTCTTTGGCTAGGCCGAGCGCATCTTCCATGTCGTGACCCGTGTCTTTCACGCCGGGCACCGGTAAACATCCTGCCCCAGAAAGGGGCAGGATCTTTGCATATGCCGGAAGGATCCGGCCATTGCGATCAGGCCGGTTCGTCGAAGTTGCGCGGTACTTCGAATTCGCCTGCCTTGATGGCGGCGCGGACCTCTTCCATCTTGGCAACCGCATCCGCCGGGGCGACGCCATCGACATAGGTGATGTCGTTGCCGCCGTCTTCCATCAGGCTGAGCGGCGTGTAGTTCTTGCCGACCGGGTTGCCGCCAGTGGCATCGGCCAGCGCGGAATCGAGCAGCGGACGGAAGGACCAGAGTGCGTTGGCAAAAACCGTATCCGGGTAGCGCGGCGTATAGTCGATCAGAGAGCCGATGGCCTTGATGCCGCGTTCCTGCGCCGCGTCTGCCGTCCCGATGCGTTCGCCGAACAGGATGTCGGCGCCGCTGTCGATCTGGGCGAGACCGGCTTCGCGTGCTTTCGGCGGATCGAAGAAGGTGCCGATGAAGCTGACCACGTGGTTGACGTCGGGGTTCACCGCTTTGACGCCATCGGCAAAGCCGTTGATCAGCATGTTGACCTCGGGGATCGGGATCGCGCCGACCGAGCCGACGGTGCCGGTTTTGGTCATCGCACCGGCGAGCATGCCGCAAAGATAGGCCGCTTCCCAGTTCCAGGTGCCGAAGACGCCGAAATTGTCGCCCGCCGCTTCGCCGGAGGAGCCCATGAGGAAGGCGGTATCGGGATAGTCGCCGGCGACGGTGCGCGCTTCGCGTTCGACCGCGTAGGATTCGCCGACGATCAGCACGTTGCCCGCCTCGGCATATTCACGCATGGCGCGGGGATAGTCGGTGCCGGAGACGCCTTCGGAGAAGGTGTATTCGATCATGCCTTCGTCGTTGGCGGCGACCATGGCCGCGTGCAGGACCGAGTTCCATGCGTTTTCGACGGGGGAGGCGTGGATGCCTGCCACTTTGACCGGACCGGACTGCGCGCGCAGGATCGACGGGGCGAAAAGCGTGGAAGCGCCGAGGGCGGCGCCGGTGCCGAGAAGGCGGCGGCGGTTCATGAGAGTGGGTTTCATGTCAGTTTTCCTTGTCCCTGTTCGCCCCCTGCACAGCATCGGGCGTTTATGATTGCCTGTGAAATGGCATGGCAGAAGTCAGCATGCCGAAGCCGGTTCCTGTCAAGGCTACGGGTCACCGCGGACGGGGACCAGCCTGTGCAAGTGCCGCTTTAATGGTCATTTTCTGACCATTTGGTCAAGAAGCGTTTACCGGCGCGTAATCGGCCGGGTCGACGGTTTCGGGGCGGCCGTCGAGCGAGAGACGGCTGTGTTCCGGAGCGGTTTCGGCAATGACCTTGCCCCTGCGGATGACCTTGAGCCGGTTCGGGCGCAGGCGGATCGCCTCGGTCACGTCTCGGGCCTGCAAGAGTACCATGTCGGCGTGGCAGCCGGGTTCCAGCCCGTAACCGTCGAGCCCCATGATCCGGGCGGAATTCACCGTGACCGCGTCAAAGAGCGCGCGCTTGTCTTCGATCGAGCCCATCTGCGTGGCATGGACGGCCATATGGGCCACGTCGAGCAGGTCGCCGGTGCCCATCGAATACCAAGGATCCATGACGCAATCCTGCCCGAGGCCGAGGGGAATGCCCATTTTCATCATCTGCGGGATGCGGGTGAGACCCCGCCGTTTCGGGTAGGTGTCGTGGCGACCCTGCAGCATCATGTTGATGAGCGGGTTGGGGATCGCGGCCATGCCGGATTCGGCCATCAGCGGCAGCAGCTTGGAGACGTAGTAATTGTCCATCGAATGCATGGATGTCAGGTGCGACCCGGCGACCCGTCCCTGAAGCCCGAAGCGCACGGTCTCGGCGGCAAGGGTTTCCACGTGGCGGGACAGCGGATCGTCGGTTTCGTCGCAATGCATGTCGACCATGAGGCCCCGGTCGGCGGCGAGGCGGCAGAGCGCTTCGACCGAGCGGGCGCCATCCGCCATCGTGCGTTCGAAATGGGGGATGCCGCCGACGATTTCCACGCCCATGTCGAGAGCGCGGGTCAGCGCCGCTTCGGCCTCGGGAGCCCGGTAATAGCCGTCCTGCGGGAAGGCAACGAGCTGGAGATCGAGATAGGGCGCGACAAGCTCGCGCACTTCGAGCAGCGCCTCGGCGGTGACGAGCCGGGGGTCGGAGACATCCACGTGGCTGCGCACGGCGAGCAGCCCCTTGGAGACGGCAAGATCGCAATAGCGGATCGCGCGTTCGATCAGGGCCTCTTTGGTCAGGGTCGGGCGCAGCTCGCCCCAGAGCGCGATGCCTTCGAGCAGGGTGCCGGAGCGATTCATCCGGGGCAGGCCGAGCGAGAGGGTCGCATCCATGTGGAAATGCGGATCAACGAAGGGCGGGCTGACCAGCTGGCCTGCCGCGTCGATGGTTGCGGCGGACTCGCCGTCGATGCCCGGTTCCACGGCGGCGATGCGCCCGTTGCGGACGGCGATATCGCAACCCTTACGCCCGTCGGGCAGGGTGGCGTTGCGGATCAGAAGGTCGAACATGGGAAATCCTGTCTTAGCCTGTTGGGGCTTCTTTTAGGTCAGCCTGCCGGGGCTGTCATCCGGTGAGGCGGATTTTCCGGGAGAAACAGGGGATTGGGTGCATGTGAGGCCGTTTTTTTGGGGGGGGCGCTGCCCCCGTCCGCTGGCGCGGACTCCCCCGGAGTATTTCGGGCAAGAGGAAATGGGGATCAGGTGAGGGTGATCCCGGGGGGGCCTTCGGTGATCTGGCCGATAAGGGCGGCGGGGTAGCCGGCGTTCTGGAGCTGCTGGAGCAGCGCGGTGGCTTTTTCGGCGGGGACAGCGGCGAGCAGGCCACCGGCGGTCTGGGGATCGAAGAGGAGATCCGTGTCGGGTGTTTCGGGGAGATCGGGGAGGAGGGCGCGGTTTTGCGGGTACAGGGTGGAGCGGATACCGGTTTCCGCGAGTGTCTGGGCGCCCTCGAGGGTTGGGATGTCCTTGAGGGACAGGCTGGCGGCGGTGCCGGAGGTCTCGCAGATGTTGAGCAGGTGACCGGCGAGGCCGAAGCCGGTAACATCGGTCATGGCATGGGCGTTTTGCAGGATTTGCGAGGCTTTTGACTGATCCTGCATCATCTGGCGGTAGGCATTTGCGACCCAGTCGCCGCGGGCCTTCATCTGCATTTCGGCGGCGAGGATCGTCCCGCTGCCGATGGGTTTGGTGAGGATCAGCGCATCGCCGGGCTTTGCGCCTTGAAGCTTGATCGGCTCGGTCCTGCAGAGGCCGGTGAGGGTAAAGCCGATGGTGAGTTCGTCGCCGAGCGAGGTATGGCCGCCGACGATTTCGGCGCCGGCCTTGTGCAGCGTGTCACGGGCGGTTGTCATGATCTCGGCCAGCAGGCGGGATTGCAGCGCTTCGCTCTGGCGCGGCAGAATCAGAGTAGCGGTGGCAGCCTGTGGTTCGGCCCCCATCGCCCAGATGTCGCCGAGCGCATGGATCGCGGCGATGCGGGTCATGGTGTCCGGGTCATTGGTGAAGGCGCGCAGGTGGTCGGAAGTCATCACCTGTTGCGCGCCGCCGGTGTGGAGCAGGGCGGCATCGTCGCCGGGCAGGGCGGTGATGTCGTCGCGGATGGCATGGGTGGGGGCGGCGAGGGCGCGAGTGAGCGTGTCGCGCCCCACCTTGGCGCCGCAACCGCCGCACATGGGTTTGTCGCCGATGGTGTCGCGCAGTGTGGCAGTGTGTTCGCGCGGGAGCCGCGGCGCGGGCATCGCGGGCAGGTCGGTGAACCGGTCCATGAATTTCCGGTCGATGTGATCCTTCCAGCGCCAGATCAGCGGACCTGCCACTGCGGGCAGGCCGGGACGGTCGGCGAGGGCGGATTTGCCGCCGAGGGAGATCAGCTTGAGATAGCGCTTTTGCGGTCGGTAGGGGCGGAGCGGTGTTTTGGTCAGCCGGGCGCGGAGATTGTGGAACAGGACGGGCGCCTGCCGGACCGCGAAGACCCCGGCCTTGGGGCGGGGGGAGGGCGCGAAATGGGCGCAGTCTCCGGCGGCAAAGACCGCGGGATCGCTGGTTTGCAGGGTCTCGGATGTGGTGAGGAATCCGTCGGTCAGATCGAGCCCGGAGCGGGCGAGCCATTGGTGCGAGGTGGCACCGGCGGCGCCGATGGTGAAATCGGACGGGATCTGTTTTCCGTTCTCGAGTTGGACGGCATTTGCTTCGATACGCGCGATCCCGGTTCTTTCGATGACAGTGATGCCGAAATTTTCCAGTTTGTTCAGCAGCTTGTCGCGCGCGCCGGGGGCGGTGTCGGAAAGGGCGTTCGACCGGTCGATCAGCGTGATCGTGGCGGGGCGGCCGGACCGCTTTAGCCGGTGGTGGAGGGACATGGCGAGTTCGGCACCGGCCACGCCCGCGCCGATCACGGTTACGCGCGCAGGGCCGGTGGTTTTTTCAAGGAAGCTTGTCCAGGCGCTGGCGAAGGGGCCGAGCGGTTTGGCGGGGATCGCGTGGTCGCTAAAGCCGGGTAGGTCCGGCAGGTCCGAAGTGATGCCGATGTCGATAGAGGCCAGATCGTAGCCGATGGGCGGGCGACCGGGAACATGGATCATGCCATTGGCCGTGTCGAGATGGGTCGCCGCGCCCAGTACCAGCCGCGCATTGGCAAAACGGGCGAGGCGCACGAGATCGATATCGAGCGACTCGCGATCATAGTGACCGGCGATATGGCCGGGGAGCATGCCGGAATAGGCGGCGCCGGGGTCGGGATTGATCAAGGTCAGCCTTGCGCCGGGAAGAGGACGCATCCCCCACATGCGCAGAACCAGCGCATGGGTATGGCCGCCGCCGATCAGCACGACATCATGGGTAAGGGGAAAGGTGGGACCGTTCATCCTTTGCTTATTGGCCGGTTTGGCGGGCCTTGCAAGCGGCTTGGAAATCGCGCTGGCCTCATGGGTGACGTTAAGGTTAACGTCGCCGGGGTGGCCGGCCATAGGGCCGGGAGGAAGGGAGAAAGTCACGATGATTCCGACGCTTTTGATCGCGAACCGGGGAGAAATTGCCATACGGGTGGCACGGACGGCGGCGGCGATGGGGATCAGGACGGTGGCGGTATACACGCCGGACGATGCGGAGTCGCTGCACCTGCGCCATGCGGATCTGGCGGTCGAGCTGCCAGGGCGCGGGGTTGCGGGATATCTCGACATCGAGGCGCTGGTCGCGGTGGCGCGGGATGAAGGCTGCGATGCGGTGCATCCGGGCTATGGGCTGCTGAGCGAGAGCGCCGAATTTGCCGGGGCTTGTCGCAGTGCGGGGCTGATTTTTGTCGGGCCGGAGCCGGAGGTGCTGGCGCGGCTGGGCGACAAGGTGGCGGCGCGGGATCTGGCAAAGGCGGCTGGGGTCGGTGTCATCGAAGGTTCGGGCGTGCTGGAGAGCGCGCAAGACGCGCGGTATTTTCTGCTGGCGCAGGACGGGGCGCCGGTGGTGCTGAAAGCGGTGAGCGGCGGTGGCGGGCGAGGTATGCGCGTGGTGCGCGAGGCCTCCGAAATGGAAGGCGCGCTGGCGCAGGCGCGGGCCGAGGCGAAGGCGGCATTCGGGTCCGATGGGATCTATGGCGAGCGCTACCTGCATCCGGTGCGCCATATCGAAGTGCAGATCATTGGCGACGGGCGCGACGTGACCCATCTGTGGGAGCGTGACTGCACCCTGCAGCGGCGGCATCAGAAGCTTGTCGAGATAGCTCCGGCACCGGCTCTGGACGAGGACCTGCGGGCGGCTCTGCTGGATGCGGCCGTCGCCATCGGCGAGGCCGTGCGCTATCGCGGGATCGGCACGGTGGAATTCCTTGTCGAGACGGAGCGCGACGAGTTCCATTTCATCGAGGTCAATCCGCGCATTCAGGTCGAGCACACGGTGACCGAGGAAATCACGGGGCTTGATCTGGTAGCTCTGCAATTACAGATCGCGGACGGGTCGAGCCTTGCCGATGTCGGGCTCGCGGATGGGCCGCGCCTGCCGCGCGGCATGGCCTTGCAGGCGCGGGTCAATTGCGAGGTGATCGGTCTGGATGGGTCGGTACGGCCGGGGCATGGGCGGCTTGACGTGTTTTCGCCGCCGAGCGGGCCGGGCGTGCGGGTCGATACCTATGGCTATGCCGGTTACACGATCAGCCCGATGTTCGATTCCCTGCTGGCAAAGGTGGTGGTGCACGAACGCTCGGGCGAGTTGGGGCCGCTGCTGGTGCGGGCGGTTCGGGTGCTGTCGGAGTTCCGGGTTGAGGGGGCGGGGACGACCCTGCCGTATCTTGGGGCCCTGCTGGCGCGAGAGGAACTGGCGGATTGGTCAGTGGATGTGGGATCGGTGGATCGCGGTCTGGTGACGGAACTGGCGCAGGACGATGAAGCGGTTGCGAACGAGGCTCAGACCGATGAGCCGGAGCCGGTGCTGCCCGAAGGGGTGTCCTCGCTGAAGGCGCCGATGCAGGGGGTGGTGCATTCGGTCCGGGTCGCGCCGGGCGAAGATTTTGTCGCTGGGCAGGAACTTGTTATCCTCGAAGCGATGAAGATGCAGCATGTGGTTAGTGCGCATGGGCCGGGGCGCGTGCTCGACCTGTTGGTGGCGCCGGGTGATCTGGTCGCGGACGGGGCCGCGCTTGTGAGCTATGAACCACGGGCCGGGGACGTCACTGATGCCAGCGTGGCCGAGGCGCGGGACCTTGACGCGATCCGGCCCGATCTGGCGGCGCTGAACGACCGCCTTGCGCTGACGCTGGATGAAAACCGTCCCGAGGCGGTCGCGCGGCGGCGCGCGCGGGGCCAGCGGACAGCGCGGGAAAATGTCGAGGACCTTTGCCGGGGCGGGACGTTCCACGAATACGGCCAGCTCGTCGTGGCGGGGCAGCTGCGGCGACGCTCGGCCGAGGAGCTGCGGGAGAAATCTCCGGCGGACGGGATCGTCACTGGGCTGGGCGAAGTCAATGCGGGAATGGTGCCGGTCGAGGCCGCGCAGGTCGCGATCCTTGCTTATGACGGTACGGTTATGGCGGGCACGCAGGGGATGCGTGGCCATATGAAGACCGACCGTCTGTTCGAGATTGCCGAAAGGCGCAAGCTGCCGGTGATCTTTTACACCGAAGGCGGTGGCGGGCGACCGGGAGACGTCGATTTCGCCGATATCATGCGCTGTGCGCTCGACGTGACGACCTTTCATGTCTTTGCCCGGCTCAGGGGGCGGGGACCGAAAATCGCCGTCAATTCAGGCTATTGCTTTGCCGGGAACGCGGCGATCTTTGGCGCGGGGGATATCCGCATCGCCACACGCAACTCGTGGATCGGTCTGGGCGGTCCGGCAATGATCGAGGCGGGCGGTCTGGGTAGTTTCGACCCGAAAGAGATCGGCCCCGCGCCGATGCAGGCCGAGATCGGGCTGGTCGATATCTTGGTTGAGAATGAAGCCGAAGCGACCGAGGCGGCGCGGCGGGCAATGTCCTATTTTCAGGGACCGGTCGCGGATTGGGAGGCGGCGGATGCGCGCGAACTACGCCACGTCATCCCCGAGAACCGGCTGCGCGCCTATGACGTGCGTGCGGTGATCGACGGGTTGGTCGACAGGGACAGTTTTCTGGAGCTGGGTCGCGCTCATGCGCCCGGCATGATCACGGGGCTTGTTCGTGTTGAGGGGCGCGCGCTGGGGCTGATCGCGAATAACCCGCATCATCTGGGTGGGGCGCTGGATGCACCGGCCTCGGCCAAGGCGGCGCGGTTCCTGCGGCTCTGCGCCCGGTTCGGGCTGCCGGTGGTTTCGCTTTGCGACACGCCGGGGTTCATGGTCGGGCCGGAGAGCGAGGCGCAGGGCGGCGTTCAGGCGGCCTGCGATTTCCTGAGCGCCGGGGCCGAGCTGACCGCGCCGCTCTTCTTTGTCTGTCTGCGCAAGGGCTATGGCATCGGCGCGCAGGCGATGGCGGGCGGCAGTTTCGAGACGCCCGATTTCAATATCTCGTGGCCGACGGGGGAGTTCGGGCCGATGGGGCTTGAAGGGGCGGTGACGCTAGGGTTCAAGCGCGAGCTGGACGCCGAACCGGATGAGATGGCGCGCAAGGCGCTGTTCGACCGGCTGGTCGGGGAGTCCTATGATAAGGGCCGGGCGCTGAACATCGCCGCCCTGCAGGAGATCGACGCGGTGATCGATCCGGTCGACACGCGAAGCTGGATCGTCAAGGGGCTGAACGCGGCGCTTTAGGCGGGGCAATGCCGATCACAAACAGGTTCCTTGCCGGATCGGGTGGGGGGCTGGCATCGTGATAGGTATCGCTACGAGAGTTATTGATATGCGTTTTTTTGCCCTGCCGTTCTTCATGATCCTTGCTCTTGCCGCCGAACCAGCTTCTTCGGAAGTGACCGAGCGAGAAGGCTGGGCGGTCTTTGCCACGCAAAAGCCCTTTGACGATCTGGTCATTGCAGTGAAGGACGCGACCAAGGCCAATGGTATGGGGGTGGTGACAGAAGCGGGGCCGACCGATATGGCGGCGAGCCGTGGCATCACGATCCCCGGCAACCGGGTGATCGGCGTGTTCAACAACGATTTCGCGGTGACGATCCTGCGCCTGTCCGAGGCGGCCATGATCGAGGCGCCGATCCGGTTCTACGTGACCGAACAGGCGGGCGGGACGGCGATGCTTTCTTATAAAAAGCCGAGCTTTGTCTTTGGGCCATATTTCGAGGAGGGCGGCGTGGAACTGGTCAAGCTGTCCGAAGGTCTGGATGAGAAATTCGCCGCAATCGCTGACGAGGCGGTGAACTAGGTTTCATGAATTCAATTAGGGGCTTGCGCGGCGGGCGTGACCGGGCTTTGCAGGAAGCAGAGCTTTTGGAGGTCCTCATGTCCGACGCCCCGATCCGCGCAGCCGATGTCCTTGCCCGTCGTCTTTACGAGGCCGGGTGCCGCCACGCCTTTGGGATGCCGGGGGGCGAAGTGCTGACCCTTGTGGATGCTCTTGAGAAAGCCGGGATACGCTTTGTGCTGGCCAAGCATGAAAACGCGGCCGGGTTCATGGCCGAGGGTGTCTATCATCGGGACGGAGCGCCGGGCATTCTGGTTGCCACGCTGGGGCCGGGGGCGATGAACGGGGTAAATGTCGTGGCAAATGCCCATCAGGATCGGGTGCCGCTGATCGTGCTGACGGGCTGTGTCGATGAGGCCGAAGCCCAGCAATACACGCATCAGGTGCTGGATCACGGCGCGGTCTTCGCGCCGATCACCAAGGCGAGTTTCCGGTTGAACGCCGAGGCGGCGGGAATTGTTGCGGATCGCGCTGTTTGCGTTGCGACCGATCCGCGTCCTGGCCCGGTGCATGTGGATGTGCCTATCGGAGTCGCCGATCAGATGGTGCCGGACGTGGCCCAGCCGAGGCGCGCGCCGGCCAGTGCTGTGGCGCCCGTGGGCGCGGATCTGGCGCAGGCGAGGGAATGGCTTTTAAGTGCCGAGCGCCCGATTGCGCTGGTCGGGCTGGATATGCTGGATCAGGGCGCGGCGCTGGACGCGTTTTTCGAGGCCTATGGCATCCCCTTCGTCACCAGCTACAAGGCCAAGGGTGTGATGCCCGAAGACCATCCGCTCTGCCTTGGCGGGGCGGGGTTGTCGCCGCTGGCGGATGGCCACCTGCTGCCACTGGTACAACAGGCGGATCTGGTTCTGGCCGTTGGTTACGACCCGATTGAGATGCGGCCCGGCTGGCGACACGTGTGGGAGCCGTCGCGGCAGAAAGTTATCGATATCGCGCCGGTCCAGAACGACCATTACATGCACCACGCGGGCCTGGGTTTTGTGGCCGACCCCGCTGCGACGCTCAACGCGCTGATGCCTGAGGGACCGGGACGGGATGTATGGCCCAATGGCGAACCGGCGAAGGTACGCGCGGCGCTGGATCAGGCTTTCCCGGTGGATGAGACATGGGGGCCGGGAGCGGTCATCGCGGAATGTCGCGAGGTTCTGCCCGATAACACGCTTGCCACGGCAGATAGCGGAGCTCACCGGATCTTGCTGTCGCAGATGTGGCGCT
The DNA here is from genome assembly GCF_019966545.1 of Heliomarina baculiformis. Classification (GTDB taxonomy): domain Bacteria; phylum Pseudomonadota; class Alphaproteobacteria; order Rhodobacterales; family Rhodobacteraceae; genus Heliomarina; species Heliomarina baculiformis. Next base: position 340,791 of record NZ_JAIMIC010000002.1, read on the forward strand.
GCTCCGAGGCGCGGGGGCTGGTGCAGTCCTCGGGGCTTTGCACCATGGGCTGCGCTGTACCGTTGGCGATGGGACTGAAGCTGGCCGCGCCGGAGCGGCCGGTGGTGTCTTTTTCCGGTGATGCGGGTTTCTTGATGGTGGCGGGCGAACTGGCCACGGCGGCAGAGCTCAACCTGCCGGTGATCTTTGTCGTGTTTGTCGACGCCTCGCTGGCGCTGATCGAAAAGAAGCAGCGCGAACGGCAGATGATCAACCGGGGCGTCGATTTCGCCCGAGCCGATTTTGCCGCCATCGGGCGGGCCTTTGGCGGCGAAGGCGTCACAGTGGCATCGCGGGGAGAATTGCGCGCGGCGCTCAAGGATGCGCTCTCCGCCTCCCGGTTCACGGTGATCGCTGCCGAGATCCCGCGCGGAGCCTACGACGGGCGCATCTGACGCATCTTCCGCGTCATGCGCCGGTGGCGCTATCATTCTGGAATCCACGCGGAATTATGCCTGAGAAACCGGCTCATAGGCGAAATTATTGCAACAATTAACACGTGGCCTCACACGGTGCTTCACCAATGCGAGAGCAGCGTGGATAATCTTATTTCAAATTCCCTACCTTTGTTACGCCCTTGGAGAAGCCACAAAAGTGACAGGGAAGCGTTCGATGAAAGATGATGTTTTTGGCCTGCCGGTCAGTCTTGAGACCGCCGAGGGTCTTTCGGCATGGAACGCGACCCAGCTTGGGTTTCTCGCACATGCGGCCTCGACGCCCGGCGATCTTGCGAAGGTTCTGGAGGCGGAGCCGCATTTCGCGCTGGGCCATGCGGTCAAAGGCATGTTCTTTCTTCTGCTGGCGCGGGCGGAACTGACGGAAACGGCGCGCGAGGCATTGGCAGAGGCGCGACAGGCCGCGGCGGCAGTTTCGCTCTCGGACCGGGAAAAGCTTTACATCGCGGCGCTCGAACGCTGGATGGATGGTAGCCCGAGCGGGGCGGTCGACGCGATGGAAACGGTTCTGGCGGCTACGCCCGAGGATGCGCTGGCCATGAAGCTGAGCCATGCGATCCGTTTCACGCTGGGCGATGCGGCGGGGATGCGAGCCTCGGTCGAGCGAGTGCTACCCGCGTATGGCGCGGATCATGCGGCGCGGGGGTATATGCTGGGGTGCCATGCCTTCACCCTTGAGGAAACCGGCGCTTATGAGCAGGCGGAAATCACCGGACGGCATGCGCTCTGGACCGCGCCGAACGACGCCTGGGGGTTGCACGCGGTGGCCCATGTCTATGACATGACCGGGCGCGCGCAATCCGGGCTGAAATGGCTGGAAGGGCGCGAAGCCGCATGGGCGCATTGCAACAATTTCCGCTATCACGTCTGGTGGCACAAGGCGCTGATGCATCTGGATCAGGGCGATACTGACCGGGTTCTGGCGCTTTACGACGAGCAGATCCGCGCCGATAAAACCGACGATTACCGAGACATATCGAATGGCGCCTCGCTGCTGATGCGGCTGGAGCTTGAGGGCGTCGACGTGGGCGATCGCTGGGAGGAGATGGCCGAAATCAGCGCAAAGCGCACGCAGGACGGCTGTTTGATTTTCGCCGATCTGCACTATCTCATGGCACTGATGCGGGGTGGCGACGCTGGTAACGGCGCGGCGATGCTGGCCCGGATCGCGCGTGATGCCAAGCTTGGAGAAGGAGAGACTGCGGCCCGGATGTCGGCTCCGGGATTTGACGCGGCAGCGGGTCTCACCGCTTTTTCCGAGGCCCGTTTCGAAGTGGCCTTTACGCATCTGGAGCGCGCCCGAGACACGTTGCAGCTTGCCGGCGGGAGTCACGCGCAACGTGATGTTTTTGAACGAATTACTATCGACGCAGGATTACGCGCGGGATATATCGACGCGGTCGAGCGTCTGCTGTGTCAGCGGCAGATTCGGCGTGCCGGTTCCGAAGACGCCTATACAACCAGCCGACGTGACCTGATCGCGGCGGCACGCGGTGGTTCAGGCGCCCGGACGATGCCTGCACAATGATTTTCGAGGATGAATAACCATATGGCGACAGTTTCGCCCAGTACCGATTTCTCTGCGCCCCGTAGCGCCACGAAGACACCGGCGGCGGTTTCGACGACTCGCGATATTCGGCTTGATTTCTACCGGGGCATCGCGATGTTCATCATCCTTGTCGCCCATATTCCCGGCAACGCCTGGGCCAACTGGATTCCTGCCCGTTTCGGGTTCTCCGACGCGACCGAGATATTTGTGTTCTGTTCCGGCATGGCCTCGGCCATCGCCTTTGGCGGCGCCTTTGTGCGCCGGGGATGGCTGATGGGAACGGCGCGTGTGCTGTTTCGGTGCTGGCAGGTCTATTGGGCGCATATCTGCCTCTTCTTCTTTACCGCCACGGCGATGGCCGCGCTCGATCTCTACTCGGGCAGCTCGTTCTCCTACATCGACGATCTCAATCTGCGGTTTTTCTTCGACGATCCCGCAGAGCAGATGGTCGGGGTCTTCACGCTGACCTATGTGCCCAATTATTTCGACGTTCTACCGATGTACTTGGGCGTTCTGGCGATGATGCCGCTGATCATGGCGCTTGCGCGGGTGTCGCTCTGGGCTGTGGCTGCCTGTGTCATCGCGATCTGGCTGGCGGCCAACGTGGGCAGCATCCATTTTCCCGCCGAGCCGTGGTCGTCGCGCGAATGGTTCTTTAACCCGTTCGGCTGGCAATTGCTGTTTTTTACCGGCTTCGCATTCATGCGCGGTTGGCTGCCGCCACCGCCCGTCAAAAAGGGGCTGATCTGGGCTGCGGCTGCTTTTCTCGTGCTGAGCGCGCCGATTGGGTCGTGGAAAGTCTATAGCTGGGTGAATGCCCTCACGCCCGGGCTGGGCGCCGATCTGCTGGCGATTTGGGACGGAATGAAGGCCCTGAACGAAAGCACCGGGTTCGACCTTCGGGACAAGACCGACTTCGCTATCCTGCGCTATGTCCATTTCCTGTCGCTGGCCTATCTCGCCTGGGTCGTGGCCGGCGACGGTGGGGACCGTCTGCGCGCGGTTGGCGAAGGCGCGGCGGCGCGGGTCTGGTCGGTGCTGCTGACCGTGACACTCAAGGTTGGGCAGCAATCCCTTGCCGTTTTTGTCACCTCGATGGCGGTTGCCCGCCTGTTTGGCTTTGTTCTTGACCAGATCGGGCGCAATTTCGGCACCTTCGCGCTGATTAACTTAGGCGGCTTTTGCTTATTGATTGCAGTGGCCTATATCGCGGCTTGGTTTAAATCCCAGCCTTGGAGATCGAAACGGACATGAGTTTGACTAGACGCGCTTTTCTGGCCTCATCAACCGCAATTATGGCCTTGGGCGCGTCACGCGCCAAAGCGCAGAGCGAACCGTTTTCGCACGATCAGGTCATCGCGCTGGCACACGAGATGGCAGGGCAGGAGTATACGCCCCGCCCGACAGTTCCGCAGGACTGGATCGACCTGACCTATGAGCAGTACCGCTCTATCTGGTTCCGGTCCAAGGATGGGCTCTGGTCGCATACGGACCGCCCCTACGAGGTCGATTTCTTCCCGCCCGGCTTGTATTTCAAGCGCACTGTCGGAATCGATATCGTCGAAGACGGAGTTGCCCGCGATTTTCCATTCGATTTCAGTCGTTTCGATCACAGCGACAAATTCCCTGAGGTAACCCTTGAGGGTAACCTCGGCTATTCAGGGCTGCGTTTACGTACAGAGCTGACGGAGCCGGGTAAAAAGAACGAGTTCTGCGTCTTTCAGGGGGCGAGTTATTTCCGCGCGATCGGTTACGCGATGAACTATGGCATGTCGGCGCGCGGGCTTGCGCTCAAGACCGGCGACCCCGAGGGCGAGGAGTTTCCGGATTTCACCCGTTTCTGGCTTGAGGCGCCAGTGCCGGGGCAGAAAAACATGATTGTTCATGCGCTTCTGGACAGCCCGAGCGTGACCGGTGCCTATCGTTTCGACATCACGCCGGGGCCGTCCTGCATCATGGATGTGACGGCCACACTTTTTGCGCGAGAAGAACTGAACCATATCGGCATTGGCGCGTTGACCAGCATGTTTTTACATGACGCCACAGACCGGACCCGGTTCGATGATTTCAGACCCGCCGTACACGATACGGACGGGCTGATGGTGTGGAACGGTGCGGGAGAAGTTCTGTGGCGGCCGCTGGCCAATCCGACGCGCCTTCAGATCTCTTCTTTCGTGGATCAGATGCCCAAAGGTTTTGGGTTGATGCAGCGGTCTCGCCGCTTTGCCGATTTCGCCGATCTCGAGGCGCTGTATCACAAGCGTCCCGGTGTATGGGTCGAACCCAAAGGCGACTGGGGGCCGGGCTCGGTCACGCTGGTCGAGATTCCGGCAGACCTCGAGATCTATGACAATATCGTTGCCTACTGGCGGCCCAAGGATCCGGTTCCGGCGGGTGAAAGCCTTGAGGTGGCCTATCGCCTCACATGGTGTGCCGAGGCGCCCGTCGACACGGGCATGGCCCGTGTCATCGAGACGCGCATGGGCGAAAGCCACGCATGGTCGGAACACGAACACGGGCGTATCGTCACCATCGATTTCGAACCCGATGTCATTTTCGAAGACGAACTGGATACGTTCGAACTTCGTATCACTTCGGCACAGGCCGAGACCACTGAAGGGGTGCTTCAGAGAAACCCCGATACAGGTGGCCTGCGCCTGGCCTTTTCATTTGATCCCGGCGACCGGGATGTGGTCGAGCTTCGCGCCCAGATCCGCAAGGATGGTGCGCCCGCCAGTGAAGTCTGGCTGTATCGGTGGACAAGAAATGTCTGAGTATCGTTTCATGCCGGAGCGCACCCCCCGCGCGATGCCGGTTCAGGACTTCTTTCAGGAATACCATGACGAGACCGCGCCCGGCGCGGGCTACGCCAAGGGTGCGGCGGTGAGCCGGATTTGCGCCTTCGGTCCCGCCATTGCCGCGACGATTGGGCTGCTTTACGCGATGATCAGCTGGTTTTCGGATGCCGGGATCACCCTGATCGAAGGCACGCTGATCGCCCTCATCTGCTTCAACTTCTTCTGGATCGCCTTTTCGGTAACGACCGTTCTTTTGGGTGTCTGGTCGCTGACACGAAAGGGCGCACGTCCGCAGGAACGCTCAGCCGGCGCGATGCCCAAGCCGATGAACGTCGCGCTGTTGATGCCTATCTATAACGAAGTGCCTTGGTACGTGCTGGGGAACGCCCGGTCCATGCTGGAAGAATTGCGGGCGCGGGGCGGCGCCCATCGGTATGCAATGTTCATCCTGTCTGACACGCGCGACGATGAAATCGCCCGCGAGGAGCAGGAAGCGGTTCGCGCCGTGCAGGCGGTTCTGTCGCCGGGGCTTGAGCTTTACTATCGCCGCCGCGAGGAAAATACCGACCGAAAGGTGGGCAATATCGCGGATTGGGTTTGCAACTGGGGCGGCGGTTATGAGGCTATGCTGGTGCTGGATGCCGACAGCCTGATGACCGGTCGCGCCATCGTTCGCCTGACCGACGCGCTGGCCCGTGACCCGGGCGCTGGCCTGATCCAGAGTTTTCCGCAGCTTATCGGGGCGCAATCGGTTTTTGGCCGGATGCAGCAGTTTGCCTCGGGGGTCTATGGCGCGGCTCTCGCCGAAGGCGTCGCCCGTCTCGCCGGGCATGAAGGCAACTACTGGGGTCACAACGCAATCATCCGCACTGCGGCCTTTGCGGCCTGCGCAGGTCTGCCCTATCTTAAGCGGCGGGGCGGACGGTCGCAGCTCATCATGAGCCACGATTTCGTAGAAGCCGGCCTGCTGCGTCGGGCTGGCTGGGGCGTGCGCTTCCTGCCGCGCATCCGGGGCAGTTACGAAGAGACACCGCAGACGCTTATCGACCATATTCAACGCGACCGTCGCTGGTGTCAGGGCAACCTTCAGCACCTGAGCCTGCTGAATGCGCGTGGTTTCCGTTCGATGTCGCGGTTTCACATGTTCCACGGTGCCATCGGGTATCTGCTGTCGCCGATGTGGTTTGCGCTTTTGGTGATGTGGGCGTTGATCGGGACCAGCGAAGAAGCAAGCGTGCTGCGTTATTTCAGCCCGTCGAACCCACTGATGCCAACTTGGCCCGAGCTCAGCGAAGGGCGGCATGTGCTGATCATCGTCATCATGTATGCCATGCTGCTTGCGCCGAAATTGCTGGGGATCGCAGCCCTGCCGCTGACCGGTGCGCGTTTCTCTGAGTTCGGCGGATCTGCCCGGTTTGCCCTGTCTTTCCTTTCCGAAGTCGTCCTGTCCGTTCTTTATGCGCCTATCCTGATGGTGCAGCAGGTGGTTGCCGTGTTTCGTACTGCAACCGGCATGCAGCAGGGCTGGTCGCCGCAGGCACGTGAAGGCGGCCACTATTCCTTCCTGACGGTTCTCAAGGTGCACATCCTCGAAACGGTAAGCGGTGCGGCCTTGCTGACCGGCATGGCGCTTGGCGTGGTGTCGCCGTGGCTGCTGCCGATCGCCATCAGCCTTGCGCTGGCTGTGCCCCTGTCGATGCTGAGCGGTGTGTCGTTCAGCCGTACAGGGCGCTGGATGGGAACCCGCGAGGATTTCCGCGCACCGCCGATAACCTTTGCCGCCCGTCACTACCGGGCCGAATTGAAGACGATGCTCGAAGGGCGCGGCGCACATAAGATCGCGGCCGAGTAACACGCTTACTCCGGAAGGCTTTCGAACCAGTCCGCAATCATGTCAGACCATCCCGGAGGCACTATGTGTCCGCCGGGGAAGAGTGCGAACTCAAGCGCGCTGCCGGGGGCGCAATCTTCCCAGCGGCGGCGCTGAAATTCTCCTGTGTCTGCATGGCTTGTCGGGTCGTGTCCGTCGCATTTATTGGTAAGCCGCCAGAGCTCCAGACCGGCGAAGATATCGCCTTGCACGAATTTGCCACCCCCGAGCGAGCGTCCCTCCAGCGGAACGACGGTATCGCGCCAGCCGTGGGTATGGAAGAGCCGCACGGGACCGACGCAGCTTTGCGGCTGGGGTCGCCAGAAGCCGCCGGAAACCGGGGCATAGGCGGCGAACGTTTCCGGAGCATCGCAGGCCGTGTATGTCACCTGGAATCCGCCCGCCGAGAATCCGGCGAGCAGGATCCTTTCAGGGTCGATGCCAAAGCGGGTCTCCGCGTCTCGCGCGACTTCCTGAAGAAATTCGGTTTCGTCCCGGCCTTCCCAGCTTGGGAAAAAATTCCAGCTCGATCCGGATTCTCCGAAGGAACGTGAACCGGTCGGGGCAATCACCGTATATCCTCGCGCATTGAGCGCATTTACGAGGCCCGTGTTGCGCATGGTGTTGGCGCCGTTGCTGCCCGCGCCGTGCAGGAAGATCACTGCCGGGGCATTGTCGGCCTCGACCGGGGCGGCGTGATATTCGCCGTTTTCTGTCGAACAGGCGCCGGGTGTTGGCCCGCAATCGGCCAGCGCCTGCGTGGCGAAGCACGACAGCGCGGCGAGGAGGGGGCGGATCATGTTGGCTCCTTGTAGGGCAGGGTAGGCAAGTCTGAGGCAAGCCAGCCCGGACCGGCGGCGGAGCCCAGCATGCCCTCGGGCACGTCGATGATATTGCTGAAACCTTCTCGGCTCATCCGGTTGGCCATGCGTGCGGAACGAACGCCACGGGCGCAGATCAGCGCGATGGGGGCGGCCCGATCCGGGACGAGCGTTACCAGCGCTTCGGTAAAATCATCGCGGCGCATGTCGATGGGATGCGCGCCTTCGCCGATTCCGGTCCGCGCCCATTCGTCGGGGCGGCGAATATCGATTAGGGTGATGTCGCCCGCGACGGCCTGCTGGTGCGCTTCCCGGACGTTCAGCGAGAGACCCGCGTAGCCGGGGGCAAGCGATGACATGTAAAAAGCGGCACCCCCGCCAAGGACCGTCAGCGCCGTACCTGCCATAAGGCGACGGCGGGAAAAGAGAGGGGCCGGGTCTTTCGCTTGCTCCATCGCCAAAGCTTGCGTTGCCGCCTGGCGACCGGCAAGGGCGCATCACGTCGGCCGCCGATCCATGCGATCAAATTCATGTCAACTCGCCCTTTGTGCAACACTTGCTTGCGGACTGCATGACAAGGGCTGCAGGCCGTCTGAACGGGCGCAAAATGCCGCGTTTTCAAAGTTCGGCTCCGCGAAGGGTTTGACAGTCAGGAAAATTTGCTTAGGCACGTGTAAACCTTTTCGCGTCCGAAGAATGGAGTGCCGCCAGTGTCGCTATTTCTGATTGCTGCTCTTCCCTTTCTGGGCGCTGTCTTTCCGGCGCTTCTGATCCGGGCGGGGCGCAATGCCTGCGCCTCGGCGGCCGGGGCGGTGACCTTGCTGGCGCTGATCGGTGTGCTGGTGAACGCGCCCCGTGTCATGGCAGGCGGCGTCGTTACGGCGCAGATCGACTGGCTGCCGCAGCTTGGCATGAACCTGCATTTCTTCATGGACGGGCTTGGCATGTTTTTCGCCACGCTGATCCTTGGGATCGGGCTGCTGATCATCATCTACGCCCGCTATTACCTGTCGCGCGAAGACCCGATGGGCCAGTTCTATGCCTATCTGCTTCTGTTTCAGGGCGCGATGGTCGGCATTGTTCTGTCGGACAACATCCTGCTGCTGGTGGTGTTCTGGGAGCTGACCTCGTTATCGTCTTTCCTACTGATCGGCTATTGGAAGCACCTGCCGGCAGGCCGGCAGGGCGCGCGCATGGCCTTGGCGGTGACCGGCGCGGGCGGTCTTGCGCTGATCGGGGGCATGCTGGTTCTGGGCAATATCGCAGGCACCTATTCGCTGAGCGAAATCCTTGATCAGAAAGAGCTTATCCAGTCCTCGCCGCTTTACCTTACGGCGCTGATCCTGATCCTGCTTGGCTGTTTCACCAAGTCCGCGCAATTTCCGTTCCATTTCTGGCTGCCCCACGCGATGGCCGCGCCGACGCCGGTTTCGGCCTATCTGCACTCGGCGACGATGGTCAAAGCCGGTCTGTTCCTCATGGCGCGGCTCTGGCCTGTGCTTGCGGGCACCGACGCCTGGTTTTATATCGTGTCGACTACAGGTCTGGTGACGATGGTGCTGGGCGCGGTGATCGCGCTCTTCAAGGACGACCTCAAGGCGTTGCTCGCGTTTTCGACGGTCAGTCACCTAGGCCTGATCACGCTGTTGCTTGGGCTCGGAACACAGGCCGGGGCGCTGGCCGCTGTTTTTCACATCCTGAACCACGCGACCTTCAAGGCGGCGCTCTTCATGAGCGCGGGCATCATCGACCATGAAACCCATACCCGCGATATCAAGCGGCTGGGGGGGCTGCGCACGCTGATGCCGGTGACATTCGTCATCGCGACCATCGCGTCGCTGTCGATGGCGGGTATTCCGCCGCTGAACGGCTTCCTCTCCAAGGAGATGATGCTCGAAGAGATTTCGCACACCACGTGGCTTGACTCGCACTGGTTCTTCCCGGTGCTGGCCACCATCGGTGCGTTGTTTTCGGCGGCCTATTCCTTCCGCTTCATTGGCCATGTCTTCCTTGGCCCGGTGCGCGACGACTACCCGTCCAAGCCGCACGATCCCGGTGTCGGCATGTGGATATCGCCCGCCTTCCTCGTTCTGCTGGTGATCGCGATCGGTCTCTTCCCCGAGGCTGTCGCGGGCAATCTCGTGCGCACCGTTACCGACGCAGTGATGGGCGAATACGGCGATTACTATCCGCTCAAGATCTGGCACGGCGTGACGCCTGCGCTTTACATGTCGGGCATCGCTGTAGTGGGTGGCCTGATCCTGCTGGCGCTGCACCGCCCGCTCGACAAGGGCTGGATCGCAACGCCCCGGCCCGAGGCCAAGACGATTTTCGACGGGCTTGTCGGCGCGCTCACGCGGGCCTGCCGCGGGATCACCGACACGCTGCATGACGGGGCCATCGGGCGCTATGCGGCGATCTTCATCGTCTTTGTTCTGGTCCTTGGCGGTTATGCCTTCACCACTGGCGCAATGGGACCGCAGACGCGACCAATGCTCGAGATCGAGGTGCTGCCCGCGATTGGCTGGTTCGGCCTGGTGGCGGCGACGCTTTGTATCGTTGCCTTCCACCGCAACCGCCTGCTGTCGCTGGTGCTGATCGGTGTTGTCGGGCTGGTCGTGACGATGCTGTTCAACTACTTCTCGGCGCCCGATCTGGCACTAACCCAGCTTTCGGTTGAGGTGGTCACCATCGTGCTGATGCTGCTGGCGCTGAATTTCATGCCCAAAACCACCCCGCGTGAAAGCTCTGTCGGACGCCGGACGCGCGATGTTCTGATCTCGGTCGCCGCAGGACTTGGTGTCGGCGGGCTGATCTTTGCGATCATGACGCGCGGCTTTGCCTTCGACACGATCTCTGAATTCCACCTTGCCAATTCCTACAAGGGCGGCGGCGGTGACAACGTCGTCAACGTGATCCTCGTGGATTTCCGGGGCTTTGATACCTTTGGCGAGATCATCGTGCTGGGGATCGCGGCCATCGTGATCTATGCGATCACCGAGGCGATCATGCAGACCAGCGTGCGTGCGCGTCTGCTGAACCGCGTGCCGGACCAACCGGTTGCCGGGGACGCGCATCCGCTGATGATGGTGGTCGTGACGCGTCTGATGATGCCGGTGGCGCTTATGGTGGCGGCCTATATCTTCTTCCGTGGGCACAACCTGCCGGGTGGTGGTTTCATTGCCGGTCTGATCGCGGCCATCGCCATCATCATGCAATACATGGCGTCGGGTTTCGGCTGGGCTGCCGCACGGCAGCACTTCCCGTATCACGGGATCATCGGCTCCGGTGTTCTTGTCGCCGCTGTGACCGGGCTTGGCGCTTGGTTCAACGGTATGCCCTTCCTGACCTCGGCATTCGGCTATATCCATCCGCCGGGGCTTGAGGAATTCGAATGGGCGACGGCGGCGCTGTTCGACCTTGGCGTGTTCTTGGCCGTGGTCGGCGCGGTACTGCTCGCGCTTGAAAGCCTGTCGCGCTACGCGTGGAACCCCAATATCGACAGCCGTCATCCGATGGACATCAACCCGTCGCGCGATGACAACGGCCGCGTCATCAGAAAGGACTGAGCATGGAGCTGTTATTCGCCTCGGCCATCGGTGTTCTGACCGCCTGCGGCATCTACCTTATCCTGCGTCAGCGGACGTTCCCGGTCATCCTTGGCCTGTCGCTGCTGTCCTACGCGGTGAACCTGTTCCTCTTTGCCACCGGCAGGTTGTCGGTGGGCGCACCGCCGATTCTGCAATACGGGGTCGAGACTTATACCGACCCGTTGCCGCAGGCGCTGGTGCTGACCGCCATCGTGATTTCCTTTGGCATGACGGCGGTGATCGTGATGATCGCGCTTAGCGCCTATCTTTCCGAGAATGACGACAGGATCGACATGGACAACCCCTCTGAACCGGCGAAAGACGACGCATGAGCCACTGGATCGTTCTGCCAATCGTCCTGCCGGCGCTTTTGGCCCCATTCTTTCTGATGGTGATCCGTCACCATCTTGATCTGCAACGGATCTTCTCGGTTGCCGGGGTGCTGGTGCTGAACGGCATCACGCTTGCCCTGCTGAACCATGCGATGAGCGGCGAAGTCTCGGTTTACGAACTGGGTGACTGGCCTGCGCCCTTTGGCATCGTGCTGGTGCTCGACCGGCTGTCGGCGCTGATGATCGTGCTGACCTCACAGCTGGCGCTGGCGGTGGTGCTTTACGCGATCTGGTCCGGCTGGGACAATCGCGGGCGGCATTTCCACCCGCTGTTGCAGTTCCAGATCATGGGGGTGTCCGGCGCGTTCATGACCGGTGACGCGTTCAACCTCTTCGTTTTCTTCGAAGTTCTGCTGATCGCCTCCTATGGTCTGATGATCCATGGCGGTGGCGGCACGCGCCTGCGTGCGGGCGTTCAATACGTCGCCTACAACCTGATCGGCTCGACGCTGTTCCTTTTTGCGCTGGGTACGATCTATGGTGTCGCGGGGACGCTGAACATGGCCGATCTGGCCGTGAAGGCGGCAGAGATCCCGGCAGAAGATACCGCCCTGCTGCGCATCGGTGCGGTACTTTTGCTGCTGGTCTTTTCGGTCAAGGCTGCGGTTCTGCCGCTGCATTTCTGGCTGCCCGCCTCTTATTCGAATGCGCCAGCGCCGGTGGCGGCCTTTTTTGCAATCATGACCAAAGTCGGGGCCTATTCTATCCTGCGGATGTTCACGCTGATCTTTGGTCCCGAGACACCGGTGGCGCAGGGGCTGGCCGGTGAGTGGCTGGTCTACGCGGCGCTTCTGACGGTGGCTGTCGGTATGATCGGCACGCAGGGCGCGGCACATGTGGCGCGGATGACGGCATTCATCACCATCGGTTCGACAGGGACGCTTATGGTTGCCATCTCGCTCTTTACGCCCGAGGCCAGCGCGGCGGCGATCTACTACCTGATCCATTCGACCTTTGCGACGGCGATGATGTTCCTTGTCGCCGACATGATCATCGAACGCCGTGGCGACAGCATCAGCCAGCGCCGCCCGATGCAGCATGGCGGCGTCATCGCGGCCCTGTTCTTTGGTGCTGCTGTGGCGATGGCGGGCATGCCGCCCCTGTCGGGTTTCATTGGCAAACTGCTTGTGCTGGACGCGGCATGGGATGCGCCCGATGTGGTGCTGATCTGGTCCGTAGTGCTGATCACTTCGCTGATCGCGATCATTGGTCTGGCCCGCGCCGGGAGCCTTGTGTTCTGGAAGGCGTTTGACACGGGTAGCGGCCGGGGTGATGTCGACGAGGATACCGCCCGGCGCGAAGGCGTGGTCTTTCCGACGGATGCGCCGCGCTTGCCCTTTGTGCCGGTGTTCGGCCTTTTCGCCGTCCTGATCGCGTTGACCGTGTTCGCAGGTCCGGTGATGCGCTTTGCCGAAGACACGGCCGATCAACTTTACACGCCGCAGCTCTATATCGACGCCGTTTTGAAAGGGCCCGGATCATGAGCCTCTTCCGCCGCTTTTTCCCGCACCCGCTGCTGACTGTATTGCTGACACTGGTCTGGCTGATGCTGGTCAACAGGTTCTCTTGGAACTCGGTGATTTTCGGTTTTCTGCTGGGCGTCTTCATTCCCTTTGTGATCCGCCCGTACTGGCCGAACAACCCGCGCATCAGCAGTCCGCTGAAAGTCGCGCGCTACATCGGTGTCGTGATCTATGATATCTTCGTGGCCAATGTCACCGTGGCCTACCAGATCCTGTTCATGCGGGTCGACGCGTTGCAACCGGCGTGGATTTCCGTTCCGCTGCGGCTGCGCACGCCCGAGGCGATCACGACACTCGCGGCCACGATCACCCTGACGCCCGGCACCGTTTCCTGTGATCTGTCGAGCGAGGGGCACAACCTGCTGGTGCACTGCCTGCACGCGCCCGATCCGGATGCCGTGATCCAGGAGATCATCGACCGTTACGAAAGCCGCCTTATGGAGATTTTCGAATGATCCTTTCCTACGCGCTTTATTTTGCCTTTGCCTGTTTCGGGCTGGCCGTCCTGATGAATCTCTGGAAGATCATCACTTCCGAAGGCGTGGGCGACCGGGTTCTGGCACTGGATACGATGGTGGTGAACTCTATCGCCATCCTGGTTCTTGCAGGTATCCAGGAAGGCACCGAGGTGTTCTTCGAGGCGACCATGATCATCGCCATGCTGGGGTTCGTTTCCACCGTGGCCTATGCGCGCTTTATGCTGCGCGGCAACATTATCGAGTGAGGGCCAGATGGGCGAGATAGGCGATATCCTGACAGCGATCTTTCTGGTGGTCGGCGGCTGCTTTGGTCTGGTGGGCTCTTTCGGGCTGATCAAGCTGCGCGATCCGATGTCGAGATTACATGCCCCGACCAAGGCCACGACCCTTGGCGTAGGGGGCGTGCTGATCGCCTCGCTGATCCACTCCTTTGTGCTTGAGGGATATGTGTCGGTGCATGAATTGCTGATCACCCTGTTCCTTTTCCTGACCGCCCCGGTGACGGCGTTGTTCCTTGCCAAGGCCCATATCCATCGGCACAGCGAGGAAGAAGTTCTGCCGAGTCCCGGCAAGGATACCTGCTGGGCGGTTCTGGACGAACGCACGTCGCGCCAGATCATCGACGAAGCCGAATACGGTCAGGACGAATAGGCGGTCAGACAAACTTGCGGAAGATCCGCGTTTCGTCGAACATTTCCTCAAGCGCGCCCATCCGGTCGCGGGTCCGTTCCCATGCCGCTTCCTGTACGGCGGCGATGAGCGTTTCCGACAGCAGCATCATCGCCACGGTGGAATCCCATGCCGAAGGCGCTTCGATCCGGCAGGAGAAAGAATAGGTTGCGAAGCGGCTGATCGGCGACTGCCACTGGTCGGTGACCAGCACCGTGCGCGCGCCACGTGCGGCGGCCATCTCGGCCAGTTTCAGCGTCGAATTCTCGTAACGTCGGATGTCGTAGATCACCACCACATCGCCCGGTTCGATGTCGAGCAGCGCATGAGGCCATGCGTTCGAGGTGGTCGGGATATGCTGGACGCGGCCCCGGATCACTTGCAGGTGCAGGTGCAGATATTCCGACAGGGCATGAGTGATGCGGCCACCGGCGATAAAGACCGACTGCGCCTCATCCGCCAGCAGCGCGGCGACCGCGTCGAAATCCGCCGGGTCGATATGGGCAAGGGTCTGGCGGATGTTGCCGATCACCGCGTCGGTAAAGCGGTTCAGCAGATGTTCCTGCGGCGCGGTGTTCGACCAGCTGTCGCGCTTGTCGATCGGGTTCGAGATCTGCGCTTCGAGCTCTTCGCGCAGCGCGGCCTGAAATTCGGGAAAGCCGCTGTAGCCCAGCTTTTGCACCATCCGCACCACGGTGGGCGTTGAAACCTCGGCCTTTTCGGCAAGCCGGGTGATCGAACCAAGCCCCGACATCGGATAGTTTTCAAGGATGGCTCCGGCAAGCTGCCGCTCGGCACGGGTCAGCGTGTCATGCACTTTTTTCAGCCGTTGCTGGGCGGTGTCGTCCAAACCTGAGGTCCTTGCCAGATTGTCGATTTTGTAATCATAGTTTCATTGCCGGAGGGAAAGAAGAAAAAGTTTCAGAAATATCATTGACTCGGCTGCCATGGCTGGCGAAACCTTACCCGCGTAAGGGGGACAGATGCCACAAGATCAGACTGCCATTGCCGCCGCGACCTTTGAGGGAGCCGCCGCGCCAGCGCCGGTTCTGCTTGTCTGTGAACATGCCTCCTGTGATTTTCCCGAAGAGTTCGGCGACCTTGGTCTGAGCGAGGAGGTTCGTCAGAGCCACGTCGCTTGGGATCCGGGCGCGCTTGCGTTGTCCCGCCAGCTTGCGGTGACGCTTCAGGCGCCATTGGTTTTCGGTCAAGTTTCACGCCTGCTTTACGATTGCAACCGCCCGCCCGAGGCACCGGATGCGATCCCAGCCAAGAGCGAGATCTACGAGATCCCCGGGAATGCGGGTCTGAGTGAAGAGGCAAGAGCCGAGCGGGTGTCGCGCATCTATGATCCTTTCTGCGCTGCGATGGACAAGGCGCTTCAGGATGTGCAACCCGCGATGGTGGTTACGGTGCACAGCTTTACCCCGGTCTATTTCGGTGCACAGCGTGACGTCGAAATCGGTATCTTGCATGATGAGGATACGCGCCTTGCCGATGCGCTGCTTGAAGAACTGGAAGGCGCGCCGCACAAGGTGGAACGCAACCAGCCCTATGGCCCGCAGGATGGTGTCACCCATTCGCTCAAGCGTCACGCGATGTCGCGCGGCATTGCCAATGTCATGCTGGAAATCCGCAACGACCTGCTGAACCGGCCCGAGCTTGTGGCGCGTATGGGCAGCATGCTCTCCGGGGCTTTGGGCCGGGTCATGTCGCGCCCCGACGTGCGCGACTGGGGGCAGAGCTGATGCCCAAAATCCTGCTTGGCTATATCCGTGTGGTGGACGGGTTCAATCGAGGTATAGGCCGTCTCGTGATGTACGGCATCTTCGTGATCATGGGCATCCTGCTCTGGTCGTCGGTGTCCAAGACCTTTTTCAACCCCTCGCTCTGGACGCTGGAAATGGCGCAGTTCGCGATGGTGGCCTATTACGTGCTGGGCGGACCCTATTCGATCCAGCTTGGCGCGAATGTGCGGATGGATCTGTTCTATGGCGAATGGACGGCCCTTCAGAAGGCATGGGTCGATGCCTTTACCGTCTTCTTCCTGTTGTTCTTCCTCGTGATCCTTATCATGGGCGCGGTAAGTTCGACCGCCTATAGCCTTGGGTATTTCGGGCAGGAACCGTTCAAGTACTTCTGGGAGCTGCTGGTCGCCTTTGTCACCGGAGGTACGGACGGCGCGGCAGAAAAAATGGGCTACCTCGAACGCAGCCCGACCGCATGGCGACCCTATCTCTGGCCCATCAAGGTGATCATGATATTTGGCTTTCTCTGCATGTTGCTGCAGGCGGTTTCCGAGTTTCTCAAGGACGTTGCCACCATTCGCGGGGTGACAGTCTGATGTCCTATGAAATGATCGCCATCCTCATGTTCTCGACCATGATGCTGATGCTCTTTACCGGGCAGCGCGTGTTCGGGGCCATCGGCTTTGTCGGCGTCGCGGCGGCGGTGCTAATGTGGGGGCCGGGCGGGTCGGATATCGGTTTTTCATCAGCAATGAAGCTGATGAAATGGTATCCGCTGCTGACCCTGCCGATGTTTATCTTCATGGGCTACGTGCTGTCGGAATCCAAGATTGCAGACGATCTTTATCGTATGTTCCACGTCTGGATGGGTCCGCTGCGGGGCGGGCTGGCGATTGGGACGATCCTGCTGATGGTGCTGGTGTCGGCGATGAACGGGTTGTCGGTGGCCGGTATGGCCATCGGGGCCACCATCGCGTTGCCCGAACTGCTTAAGCGCGGCTATGACAAACGCATGGTGACCGGCGTCATTCAGGCGGGGTCGAGCCTTGGTATCCTTGTGCCGCCTTCGGTCGTTCTGGTCCTTTACGCGATGATCGCGCGGGCGCCGGTAGGGCAGCTCTGGCTGGCAGGTGCGGTGCCCGGCCTGATGATGGCGGCGATGTTCATCCTCTATGTGGTGATCCGCTGCCGAATCCAGCCCGAGCTTGGCCCGGCGATGCCCGCCGATGATCGCGATGTCAGCCGCAACGAAAAGCTGCGCCTTCTGCGCGCAGGGCTGCTGCCGCTTGGGATCTTTGCCGTCATGATGATCCCCTTCGTGAACGGGTGGACCTCTCTCGTCGAAAGCTCGGCCGTTGGGGCGCTGGCGGCGTTTCTCGCGGCGGTGTTCAAGGGGCGGATGACGCGCGAGGTGTTTGAGAATTCGGTGCGCAACACGCTGGGTATCTCCTGCATGTTCATGTGGATCATCCTTGCCGCGCTCGGCTTTGGGGCGGTGTTCGACGGGTTGGGCGCGGTTCGGGCCATTGAATCCCTGTTCACCGAGCAGCTTGGCCTGTCGCCCTGGATGATCCTGATCCTGATGCAGCTCAGCTTTATCCTGATGGGCACATTCCTGGACGACACGGCCATGCTGGTGATCGTGGCCCCGCTATATGTGCCGCTTGTTCAGGCGCTGGGCTTTGATCTGGTCTGGTATGGCGTGCTTTATACGATCACGACGCAGATCGCCTATATGACCCCGCCTTTCGGCTATAACCTGTTCCTGATGCGCGCGATGGCCCCGGCCGAGATCGGGCTGAAGGACATCTATCGGTCCATCGTGCCCTTTGTGCTGGTTATGGTGCTGGCGCTGGTGCTGGTCATGGCCTTCCCACAGATCGCGCTGTGGCTGCCCAATTACGTATACGGAAATTAACCTCAAGAACCCCGCCAACGGGGCAATCATATCCACAAGGAGAGAGTGAAGATGACAACAAGACGTAAGTTCCTGACCACCGCCGCTGCCGCTCCGGCCGCTGCGCTGGCTGCGCCCGCGATTGCGCAAAGCAAGATCACCTGGCGTCTGCAGACCTATGCCGGTGCCGCGCTGGCCGAGCACGTGCTGGACCCCGCGATCAAGAAGTTCAACCAGATCGCCGGCGACCGGATGGAAATCGAAGTCTATTACGCCGACCAGCTTGTCCCTACGGGCGAACTGTTCCAGGCCCTGCAGCGTGGCACGATCGACGCGGTTCAGTCCGACGATGACTCCATGGCGTCGCCGACCGAAGTCACCGTTTTCGGCGGCTACTTCCCCTTTGGTTCGCGCTATTCGCTGGACGTGCCGGTGCTGTTCGAACGCTATGGTCTCGATGAGATCTGGAAGGCGGAATACGAAAAAGTCGGCGTCAAGCATGTCAGCGCCGGGTCCTGGGATCCCTGCCATTTCGCAACCAAGGATCCGATCAACTCGCTGGCCGACCTCAAGGGCAAGCGCATCTTTACCTTCCCGACCGCTGGCCGCTTCCTCAGCCAGTTCGGCGTCGTGCCTGTCACGCTGCCGTGGGAAGACATCGAGGTTGCGGTTCAGACCGGCGAACTCGACGGTGTGGCATGGTCCGGCATCACCGAGGATTACACCGTCGGCTGGGCGGATGTGACCAACTACTTCCTGACCAACAACATCTCGGGCGCTTGGATCGGCCACTTCTTTGCCAATATGGAGCGCTGGAACGAACTGCCCGACGATCTCAAGACCCTGTTCGAAGTCTGCTGTGCGGACAGCCACTACTACCGCCAGTACTGGTATTGGGGCGGTGAGGCCGACCTGCGTGTCAATGGCACCAAGATGGAACTGACCACCATCCCCGACGAGGAATGGGAACAGGTCGAAAATGCGGCTTCGGCCTTCTGGGATGAAATCGCTGCGGAATCCGAAACCAAGGCGAAGGTTGTCGAGATCTTCAAGAAGTACAATGCCGACATGCGCGCGGCTGGGCGTCCCTACCGCTACGGCTAAGCGCCCCCGGGTTACACCCCGTCTTAACGAACAGAAGTCCCGGCTTTTGGCCGGGGCTTTATTGACAAGAGGATTTTGGAAATGCCCGGACAGCTGACACTTGATGAATTGCGCGCCCTGAGCCAGACGGGCGAGATCGATACCGTT
This sequence comes from Heliomarina baculiformis, assembly GCF_019966545.1. Classification (GTDB taxonomy): domain Bacteria; phylum Pseudomonadota; class Alphaproteobacteria; order Rhodobacterales; family Rhodobacteraceae; genus Heliomarina; species Heliomarina baculiformis. The sequence continues at coordinate 359,872 of NZ_JAIMIC010000002.1, forward strand.
CTGGTCTGCGTCATCGACATGCAGGGCCGCCTGATGGGAAAACGGTTTCACGCCGCGCATTTCTGCGACAGCGCATGGGAAGAGACCCATTGCTGTAACTACCTGCTCGCCACCGATCTCGAGATGTGGACGGTCGAGGGGTATGAATCGACAAGCTGGGAACGCGGTTATGGCGATTACACGATGAAGCCCGACCTCAGCACCCTGCGCCGGGTCGCGTGGCTGGAAGGCACCGCGATGGTGCTTTCGGACATCATGGATCACCACGGCCACGCGCCGGTTGCCCATTCACCGCGTGCGTTGCTCAAGGCGCAGATCGCGCGGCTTGCTGATATGGGATATTCGCCGATCACCGCGACCGAGCTGGAATTTTTCATCTTCGAGCAGAGCTTCGATGCGCTGCGCAAGGGCCAGTATCGCAATCTCGAGCCGATCTCGGGCTATAACGAGGATTACTCGATCCTTCAGACCACCAAGGAAGAGAACGTGATGCGCACCCTGCGCAACGGGCTCTACAATTCCGGCATCCCGGTCGAAGGCTCCAAGGGCGAGGCCGAGGCCGGACAGGAAGAGCTTAACATCCGCTATGGCGGGGCCATGGAAACTGCTGATCACCACACGATTTCCAAGCATGCCGCAAAGGAAATCGGCTGGCAGCAGGGCCACGCGGTCAGCTTCCTGCCCAAGTGGCGGCCCGACCGGGTCGGCTCGGCGGCGCATATTCACATGTCTCTGCGTGACAAGGATGGCAACTCTGTCTTTTACGACAAGGACGCCGATCTGGGCATGTCGGAACTGGCGCGGCATTTCCTTGGTGGGTTGCTGGCCTATGCGGGCGACGTGACGTGGTTCCTTGCGCCCTACGTCAACAGCTACAAACGCTTTCAAAAGGGCAGTTTTGCCCCGACGCGGCGGGTCTGGTCCGTCGACAACCGCACCGCTGCCTTCCGACTTTGCGGCGACAGTTCACCCGCCGTGCGGATCGAATGCCGGGTGCCGGGATCGGACATGAACCCTTATCTGGCAATGGCCGCGTTGTTTGCGGCAGGCATTCGCGGGATCGAGGAAAAGCTCGATCCGGGTGAGGCGCTGACCGGCGACGCCTATGAAGGCAAGGCCGAGGAAATCCCGACTTCGCTGATCGCGGCGACGGTGGCGATGGCCGGTTCGTCCATGCTCAAGGAAGCGTTTGGCGAAGAGGTGATCCGTCACTATACGCGGGCTGCGGAATGGGAGCAGGAAAGCTTTGATTCCGCGGTGACCGATTGGGAAATCGCGCGCGGGTTCGAACGCGCCTGATCCAAACGCCGGTCCGCGCGGGACCATGCAATTCACAGAAGAACCCGGTGCCTCACCCGCACCGGTTCCACAAAGGACCAATGATGACACAGGTTTTGAAATGTATCTCGCCCATCGACGGGTCGGTCTATGCCGAACGCGCGGTGCTCTCCGGCACTGACGCCGAAAACGCCGTCGCCCGCGCGCGGCGCGCTCAGAAGGACTGGGCGGCGCGCCCGGTTCAGGAACGGATTGACCTCGTGATGAAAGGCGTCGCCCGCATCGGCGAAATGAATGACGAGATCGTGCCCGAACTGGCCCATATGATGGGACGCCCGGTGCGTTACGGCGGCGAATTCGGCGGTTTCAATGAACGCGCCTCATACATGGCGGAGATCGCCGAAAAAGGCCTTGCCCCGATCGAGATCGAGGATGGCGCCACCTTCCGCCGCCTGATCAAACGCGAACCGCATGGTGTCGTGCTGATCATCGCGCCGTGGAACTATCCCTATATGACGGCGATCAACGGCGTCGCCCCCGCGCTGATCGCGGGCAACACTGTGTTGTTGAAACACGCGACCCAGACGTTGCTTGTGGGCGAACGCATGGCGCGGGCGTTCCACGAAGCGGGCGTGCCCGAGGATGTGTTCCAGAACGTATTCCTTGACCATTCAACAACCTCGGACCTGATCGCGGCTAAATCCTTTGGCTTCGTCAACTTCACCGGCTCGGTCGGGGCAGGGCAGACCATCGAACGCGCTGCGGCTGGCACCTTCACCGGCGTCGGGCTTGAGCTTGGCGGCAAGGACCCCGGCTATGTCATGGAAGACGCTGATGTGCAGGCGGCGGTCGATACGCTGATCGATGGGGCCATGTTCAACTCGGGCCAGTGCTGCTGTGGCATCGAACGGATCTACGTGCATGAGAACCTGTTCGATGATTTCCTCGGCCGCGCGCTTGAGATCGTGAATGGCTATATGCTTGGCAACCCGCTTGAGAAGACAACTGACATCGGTCCGATGGCGCATGTGCGCTTTGCCGAACTGGTGCGCGCCCAGACCGACGAGGCGATCGAGGCCGGGGCCAAGGCGCATATCGAAACCATGGCCGGTGACGATGGCGGCGCCTACCTGACCCCGCAGATCCTCACAAATGTGGATCATTCCATGCGGGTGATGCGCGAAGAAAGCTTTGGCCCGGTTGTCGGCATCATGCCGGTCAAATCCGATGCCGAGGCGCTTGAACTGATGAACGACAGCGAGTTTGGTCTCACCGCCTCGCTCTGGACGCAGGACGTGGAACGCGCCGAGGCGCTGGGCGCTGAGATCGAAACCGGCACCGTTTTCATGAACCGCGCCGATTACCTTGACCCTGCGCTTTGCTGGACCGGTTGCAAGAGCACCGGCAAGGGCGGCTCGCTGTCCGAAATCGGCTATCACAACCTGACCCGACCCAAATCCTACCATCTGAAAAAGGTGACGAAATGAACCTGACCGGTAACTGGTCCTATCCGACCGCAATCAAATTTGGCGCGGGCCGCATCGCGGAACTGGCCGAGGCCTGCGTCGCCTGCGGGATGAGCAAGCCGCTTCTGGTGACAGACAAGGGGCTTGCCTCCCTGCCGATCACCCTTCAGGCGCTCGACATCCTTGAAGGGGCGGGGCTTGGCCGCGCGATCTTCTCCGAGGTCGATCCCAATCCGAATGAAATCAACCTCGCCGCCGGACTCAAGGTCTATCGTGACGGCGATCATGACGGGGTCATCGCTTTTGGTGGCGGCTCGGGGCTCGATCTGGGCAAGATGGTGGCTTTCATGTCCGGTCAGTCGCGCCCGGTCTGGGATTTCGAGGACATCGGCGACTGGTGGACCCGCGCCGATCCAGCCGGAATCGCACCGATCATCGCCGTTCCGACCACCGCAGGGACCGGTTCCGAAGTGGGCCGCGCCAGCGTCATCACCAATTCCGAAACCCATGTGAAAAAGATCATCTTCCATCCCAAGGTGCTGCCGCAGGTCGTGATCTGCGACCCGGAATTGACCGTGGGCATGCCCAAGATGATCACGGCAGGCACCGGTATGGACGCTTTCGCCCATTGTCTCGAGGCCTTCTGCTCGCCCCATTACCATCCGATGAGCCAGGGCATCGCGCTCGAAGGTCTGCGTCTGGTGAATGAATACCTGCCGCGCGCCTATGCGGATGGTTCCGACATTAAGGCACGCGCGCATATGATGAGCGCGGCAGCCATGGGCGCGACGGCCTTTCAAAAGGGCCTTGGCGCGATCCATGCGCTGAGCCACCCGATTGGCGCGGTCTATAACACGCACCACGGCACGACCAACGCGGTGGTGATGCCTGCGGTGCTCGATTTCAACCGCCCCGAGGTCGAATCGCGCTTGGCGCAGGCAGCGGCCTATATGGGCATCTCTGGCGGCTACACCGGTTTTTACGACCGCGTGATGGCGCTGCGCAAAGAGCTGGGCATTCCAAACGGCTTGCGCGATCTGGGTGTCGGCGACAACCGTCTCGACGAACTCACCGCGATGGCGCTCGAAGATCCGAGTGTCGGCGGCAACCCGGTCAAGATGACCTCCGAGAACACGCTGGCGCTTTTCCAGGCCGCTCTCTGAGGCGGTATCAGTTGATCAATCGAAGGGCGTCCTTCACAGGGCGCCCTTTTGCATTTCCGGGCGGGACGTCCGCACAGGACGCTGCTTTCAGGTAACATTCCGGTCCCGTCTTCCCTTGCCATTCCGGCTGCGGGCGACCACTCTCTGCCCCGACTAGGGGAGAAGTACATGTTCATCGTTCACCACCTGAACAATTCCAGATCCCAGCGAATCCTGTGGCTGCTGGAAGAGCTGGAAATCGAGTATCAACTGCGCCGGTACGAACGCGACCCGGTGACGAATCTCGCACCTTCCGAGCTGGCCTCCGTTCATCCGCTGGGGAAATCGCCGGTGCTGGAAGAGAACGGGCGCAAAATCGCCGAAAGCGGAGCCATCGTCGAATATGTCTGCAACCAGTTCGGCCGGCACCTGTTGCCGCGCAAGGGCAGCGACGAAGCGATCACCCATATGGAGCTGATGCATTTCGCCGAAGGCTCTGCGATGACGCCGATCCTGCTGCAACTGTATACCGGCAGGTTGGGTTCGGCAGGCGAACCGCTCAAACCGCGCATCGAGCAGCAGCTCGACAGCCATTTTCAGTTCATGGAACACATGCTGCGCCCCTCGGGCCATTTCGTGCTCGATGACCTTTCAGCCGCCGATATCATGCTGAGCTTCCCTGCGGAGATTGCCGTGAAACAGGATGGCGGCAAACGCTACCCGAAACTCGCCGCCTTTGTTCAGGCCATGCATGAACGCCCCGCCTGGCAGCGCGCGCTTGAGCGGGGCGGCACCTATCGGTTTGCTTGACGGTCGGATTGTCCGACCAAGGTGGCTTGTGTTTCCAAAGGCTTGCCCTAAGGTCACGCGAAAGTGGAATTGAAAACCGAATAGCGAAAAATGATCGACATAACTCCTCCGATGCCAGAAACGCCGCCGAAACTGACGGTGGTGGACATGGTACGTGCCAGCGCCCGAAAGAACCCCGATCAAGAGGCGCTGATCTGCGGTGACGAACGGCTGAACTGGGGCGACTTTGACACGCGCATCAACCGGGTCGCGAATGCGCTGATCGCGCGTGGCGTCGGGAAGGGCGACAATGTTGCCGTGCTCTCCCCGAATTCCATCGCCTATGCCGAGCTGTTCATGGGGATCATCCGGGCGGGGGCCTGCATCACCCCACTCTCGACGATGGCATCGCCTGACGCTCTGGAAAAGATGCTGGCCGATTGCGGGGCCCGGATGCTCTTTCTCGCCAACCAGTACCGCGATCTTGCCGCGCCCTTCCTTGACCGGCTGAGTGCCGAGAAGGTCGCAATCGATTTCGATGCCTCGGGCTTTGCCGATTACGAGGATATGCTGGAAAAGGCCCCGGTCACCGATCCGATGATACCGATCGAGATGACCGATGCGGTGAACCTGATCTATTCCTCGGGGACGACAGGCACGCCCAAGGGCATCCTCCATAACCACTGGATGCGGGCGGCGCAGATGGACCGCGTCAGCGCCAATGGCTACGACCAGAACGCGCGCACGCTGCTGTCGACTCCGCTCTATTCCAACACGACCATTGTGGCGTTCCTGCCGACTCTGGTGGGCGGCTCGACCGTGGTCCTGATGCCGAAATTCGACGCGCGTGGCTACCTTGAGCTGGTCGAAAATGAAAAGATCACGCATACGATGCTGGTCCCCGTTCAGTACAAACGCATCATGGATGTTCCCGGTTTCGACGATTTCGACCTTTCCACAATGAGGGTGAAATTCTCGACCTCGGCCCCGCTGCGGGCAGATGTGAAAGCCGACGTGCTGAAACGCTTTCCGGGCAAACTGTGCGAGTATTACGGGCTGACCGAGGGCGGGGGCGTGACGGTTCTCATCGCCGATGAGACGCCGGACAAGCTGCATACAGTGGGCAAGCCCGCGCCAAACTGCGTGATCAAGCTGATCGATACCGAAGGACGCGAAGTCGCGCCCGGGCAGGTGGGTGAAATCTGCGGCCGGTCGCCGACCATGATGGCCGGGTATTACGGGCGCGAGGACCTGACCGAAGATTACATCTGGCGCGACGCGGCTGGCGATATCTATTTTCGCTCCGGCGACATGGGCAGCTTTGACGAGGATGGCTTTCTGGTCCTGTCCGACCGCAAGAAGGACATGATCATTTCCGGCGGTCTGAATATCTATGCCAATGATCTGGAACTTGTCCTGTTGAACGATCCGGATGTGATCGACGCGGCGGTGATCGGTGTCCCGTCCGAGGCATGGGGCGAAACGCCTCTTGGGTTGGTGGTCTTGCGCAACGGCGCAAAGCGCAGCGCAGAGGAGATCTGTGAAGCCGCGAATAACAAACTCGGCAAGAGCCAGCGGCTGTCAGCCGTCGAGATCCGCGAGGAACTGCCGCGCAGCTCGATCGGGAAAATCCTCAAGAAGGACCTGCGCGTTCCCTACTGGGAATCAGCATGACCGATCTGCCCGTTTTCGGCGTTCTCGGCGGCGGTCTGATCGGGATGAGCTGGGCAAGCCTGTTCCTTGCCCATGGCGCCAAGGTGATCGTTGTCGATCCGCGCAACGAAGCGGCGGCTGAACTCTCGACCTTTCTGGCCGACGCATGGCCCAATCTGCGGGCGCTTGGGCTGACCGAGACGGATACATGGGGGCCGGTGATCGTTTCTCCGGACATCAGCGCCTTGGGTGAAGCAGAATTCATTCAGGAAAACGCGCCGGACCGGATCGCGGTTAAAAAGGATCTCGTCGCCGAACTGGAAAAACACATCGGGCCCGACGTGATCATCGCGTCGAGCACCTCTTCACTGAAGGCCAGCGATATTCAGGCGGGCGCGCAGCACCCCGAACGTATCCTTGTTGCCCACCCGATGAACCCGCCACACATGGTGCCCATGGTCGAACTTGTCGCCGGTCAGGCGACCTCTCCCGGCGTGGTTGACCGCGCCGAAGCGATCTATCGCGCGCTGAACCGGGTGCCGATCCGTGTCAAGAAAGAGGTGGCGGGCCATCTGGCCAATCGTCTGACCTCGGCGCTTTACCGAGAAGCGGTGCATATGGTTGCCGAAGGCATCGCGGATGTCGAAGATATCGACAAGGCAATCGCTTATGGGCCGGGAATGCGCTGGGCGCTGATGGGGCCGCATCTTCTCTATCATCTCGGTGGCGGCGCGGGTGGCTATCGCCATTACCTCGAACATCTCGGACCCACGCAAGAGGTCCGCTGGGGCGAGCTTGGCCAAAGCGCGCTGACGCCAGAATTGCAGGAAGAACTGATCGCCGGGGTCGAAAGGGAACTGGCCGGGCAGGACCGCGACACGCTGGTCCACCGGCGCGATGCAGCGCTGGTCGCGCTGGCAGGGATAAAGCGGGATCACGGATTGTGATTTGCTCAACATATTGAACTGGAAAGGAAAAGAAATGAACGGAGCCGAAAGCCTTGTGCGAAGTCTGGTGGATAGCGGAGTAGATACCTGCTTTACCAACCCGGGCACCTCCGAGATGCACTTTGTGGCCGCGCTTGACCATGTGGCGGGGATGCGCTCGGTGCTGGCGCTCTTTGAAGGTGTCGCGACAGGGGCCGCCGATGGCTATTACCGGATGGCGCGGAAACCGGCCTGTACGCTGCTGCACCTCGGGCCGGGGCTCGCCAATGGCATCGCCAACCTGCACAATACGAAAAAGGCGAACTCCTCCGTTGTGAACATCGTCGGCGAACATGCCGAAACGCACCGCAAGCTCGATGCGCCGCTGATGTCTGATATTCAGGGGCTTGCGCGTCCGGTGTCGCATTGGGTGCATACCTCCGAGCGCGCCGAGGACGTGGGCAAGGCCGGGGCCGACGCGGTTCAGGCGGCGCGGACCGGGGCCGGGCAGATCGCGACCCTGATCCTGCCAAGCGATACCGCGTGGAACGAGGGCGGTGAGGTGCATGTGGCCGGTGAACCGCCCGCGCGAGACCCGATGGACCCGGCCATGCTCGAAAAGGCCGCAAAGGCGCTGGATGGCGAGGATACGCTTCTCTTGCTGGGTGGCGAGGCGCTGAGCGCGGAGAACCTCGAACTGGCGGGCAAGATCGCGGTGAAAACTGGCTGCAAGCTTTTGTCGGAATGGTCGAACCAGCGGCTTGAACGCGGCGCGGGGAGGGTTGTTATCAACCGCGTGCCTTATCCGATCGACATCGCGCTCAAAGAACTCGAGCCGTACAAAAAGGTTGTTCTCGTAGGCGCACGGGCGCCCATCGGCTTCTTCGCCTATCCCGGCAAGCCTGCCGTCTTGACCCGCGAAGGCTGTGAGATTGTCGAACTGGCCGGGGCCAGCGGTGATCTCGACGCGGTCCTTGACGCGCTGGTGAGCGCGACCGGCGCAGACGATTGCGAACCGGTTCTCGCCGAGCGCAAGGAAGTCGACATGCCGACCGGCAAGAACAATCCGGACACCATCGCGCAGGCGCTGGCCGCCACGATCCCGCAAGACGCTATCGTCGTAGATGAATCGCTGACCACGGGCCGCGCGTTCTTCCCGGATACCGCAGGGACGCCGCCGCATACATGGATCAACAATTGCGGCGGTTCCATTGGCTATAGCCTGCCGGTGTCAATTGGCTGCGCGGTGGCCTGCCCGGATCGTAAAGTTATGGCTTTGGTCGGGGACGGCAGCGCCATGTACACGGTGCAGTCGCTCTGGACCATGGCACGCGAGGAACTCGATATCACCGTGCTGATCATGTCCAACGGCAGCTACCAGATCCTGCGCGGCGAACTGACCAATGTCGGTGTCCAGAACCCCGGTCCGCGGGCGGTGGACATGCTCTCGCTCGACCGTCCGGCGCTTGACTGGGTGTCGATGGCCAAGGGCATGGGAGTCGACGGCGTGCGGGTCGAACAGGCCGATGACTTGACCCGTGCTATCGAACACGGGCTGGAAACCAAGGGTCCGTACCTGATCGAAGTAGTGATCTGACGAGGGCGTCCCTCTCAGCATCCTCCAAAATAGCGAACGCGCCTCTGCTGGCGCGTTCACTGTTTTCAAAGTCTGCCTAGAACCGCCAGTAACCACCGTCGATCTGCAAGAGCTGGCCGGTGTGATAGGCCGAGGCATCCGACAGAAGATAGCAGGCGATGCCGCCGAAATCCTCGGGCGCGCCCCAGCGGCGGGCAGGGATACGCTTGCCCGCGTTCTCGGCGAATTTCTGGTTCGCCATCGCGTCCTGTGTCATGTCGGTTGCGATCCAGCCCGGCAGGATCGCGTTCGCGGTGATCCCGTAGCGCGCGAATTCCACTGCCAGCGCATAGGTCATCGCGTTCAGCGCCCCCTTGGAGGCCGCGTAATGCTCGCTGCGCGCCGCGCCGGAGACCGAGGCGAGGCTCGACATGGCAACCAGACGACCACCGGTATCACCCGCTTCGGACCGTTCGACCATGTGGCGCAGCACGGCCTGATAAGTGTGGTAGACGCCGTCGAGATTGACCGACAGCACGCGCTTCCATTCATCGGGCGTGATTTCAAGGAAGGACCGGGCGCCGCGTCCCGACACGCCCGCATTGGCGAAACATCCGTCGATCCGGCCAAAACGGTTCAGCGTTTCGGCCATCTGCGCATCGACCACGTCCCGGTCGGCCACGTTGCAGACAAAGGCTTCGGCCTCGACGCCATGTGCGCGAATCTGCTCAACGGCGGCGGCATTCTTGTCCGCATTGGTGCCCCAGATTGCAATGTTGGCCCCGGCGGCGGCCATCGCATCGGCGATCCCAAGGCCGATGCCTCCATTGCCGCCGGTGACAAGCGCCACCTTGCCGGTCAGGTCAAACGCAGGTTTCGTCATGTAATTCCTCCCTATTCCGCCGCTTGCTGGCGGGCATTCAATGATTGCATCGCTTTGGCGGCAATTTCAAATGAACGCAACCGGGCCTGCTGGTCATGGATCTGACCGTTGAACATGATCTCGTCCGGAGCGTAACGTTCGATCAGGTCACTGATGCCCTTCTCGACGGTTTCCGGCGCGCCGGTGACCGAGACGCTGAGCGCCTGATCGACCATGCGCACCATCGCCGGATCGACATGTTCGCTGATGTTGCGCACCGGGCGCGGCAAGGGGCCGGGCTGGCCCGTGCGCAGCCGGACAAATGCCTGCTGCATCGACGTCTTGAGATAGGCGCCTGTTTCGTCATCCTCGGCGCCGAAGACATTGGCGGCAAGGATGAAATAAGGTTTGTCGAGCATGGCCGAGGGTTTGAAGTGATCGAGATAGATCGCAAGGGCCTGATCCAGCGCGGCGGGAGCGAAATGCGATGCGAAGGCATAGGGCAGGCCAAGCTGCGCAGCCAGTTCCGCGCCATAAAGGCTTGAGCCGAGGATATAGACCGGCACCTTGGTTCCCACGCCCGGCACCGCCATGATCGGCTGCCCCGGCGCCTTGTCGCCAAGATAGCCCATCAGTTCTACCACATCGCGCGGGAACTCGTCGCTTTGGTTCATGTTGCGGCGCAGCGCCCATGCGGTCTTACCATCAGTGCCAGGCGCGCGGCCCAACCCCAGATCGACGCGGTCGGGGTAGAGCGTCGCAAGGGTGCCGAACTGCTCGGCAATGACCAGCGGTGCGTGATTTGGCAGCATCACCCCGCCCGAGCCGACGCGGATCGTCTTGGTGCCGCCCAGCACATGGCCGATCACCACAGAGGTCGCCGCCGAGGCGATGCCCGGCATGTTGTGATGTTCGGCCAGCCAGAACCGCGTGAAACCAAGCGCTTCGGCATGCTGCGCCAGTTCCAGCGTGCTGGCGAGCGATTCAGCGGCGGTGCTGCCCTCGACGATGGGCGACAGATCGAGTACGGAAAATCGGGTCATGGAGGCTCTCCTTGTTGGCATTAACTTAATGTCCCGGAGAGCGTGGTAAAAGGGGCCGCGTTCAGAGCAACTCGAGCAGCGCCTCGGGCGGGCGACCGATCACGGCGCGGCCGTCCTTAATCGCCAAGGGACGCTCGATCAGGATCGGATGCGCGGCCATCGCTGCCAGCAGCTTGCCGCTGTCATCACCCTTGGATAGACCCTCTTCGCGAAAGACTTTCTCGCCCGTGCGCATCATGTCGGCGACCGGCGGCTTGCCAAGCGCTGCCCACGCGGCGGTGATCTCGGCAATATCGGGCGCGTCCTCAAGGTACTTGCGCACGGTGATCTCGGCGCCGGTTTCCTCAAGCAGCGCCAGCCCTTGACGGGATTTGGAACAGCGCGGGTTGTGCCAATAGGTGATCATAGCCAGTCATTCCTCTTGCTGCCGACCGCATCGGCCACGTTTGCGAACCCATCCCGCGCCAGCAGGCGGTCGAGACCTGTCGCGATTTCGCACACCAGCGCTAGACCGTGATAGACCAGCGCCGTGTAGACCTGCACTGCCGAAGCACCCGCACAGATCTTGGCATAGGCCTGCTCGGCCGAGCCGATGCCGCCGACGCCGATCAGCGGGATGGACCCGTCCGTCATCTGCGACAACTGTGCCAGAACACGGGTCGATTTCTCGAACAGGGGCGCGCCGGATAGACCGCCGGTCTCGCCCGCATGGGCGCTTTTCAACCCCTCGCGCGACAGGGTCGTGTTCGTCGCGATGATCGCGTCGATCCCGGTGTCACGCGCAACTTCGGCAATGTCCTGCAATTCGCTTGTCTCAAGGTCCGGTGCAATCTTCAGGAACACAGGTACCGGCCGTGGCAACTCGGCACGCGCCTCCATGACACCGTTCAGCAGGGCGGTCAGCGCCGCCTTGCCCTGAAGGTCGCGCAGCTTTTCCGTGTTGGGGGAGGAGACATTGACCGTGGCGAAATCCAGATGCGCCCCGCAATGACGCAGCACGGCGGCGAAATCGCCCGCCCTGTCGGTGCTGTCCTTGTTCGCACCAAGGTTCAGACCGATCACAGCGTCCTTTGGTCGGCCCGCAAGGCGCGCACCGATTGCTTCCATCCCGTCATTGTTGAACCCGAAGCGATTGATCGCGGCGAGGTCCTCGCTCAGCCGGAACAGGCGTGGCTTGGGGTTGCCGGGCTGCGGACGCGGGGTGGCGGCGCCGACCTCGATGAACCCGAAGCCTGATTGTGACAGGGGCGCGATAACGGTCGCGTTTTTGTCGAACCCCGCCGCCAGACCAACCGGATTGGGCAGGTCGATCCCGGCGAAAGTGCAGCGCAACCGGTCGGACGTGACCGGTCCCGGCTTGGGCGTCAGCCCGTTTTGAAGGGCGAGAATGGCCACCCCATGCGCTGTTTCCGGATCGATCCGGTGCATGAAGGCAAGGCCAAGACGCTCGATCAGGCTCACGCCATGTCCTCCGGGAACTGGTGTACACCGTCAACCAGCGGCAGCGGCTTGTGCCAGCTCACATCGTCGATCCGCAACGGGCGGTAGAGATGTGGGAACAGGGCGCCATCACGCGAGGGCTCCCAGTGCAGCGCATCGCCAAGCGAGTCGGCCTCGACAGCCAAAAGAACCAGCCCATCGACCCCGGCGAAATGTTTCGCGGCGGTCTCGGCAGCCTGTTCGGCGGTCGAGAAATGAACAAACCCGTCGTCGATGTCGATGGGCGCGCCCAGCGTGGACCCATCGGCAACCAGTGCCTCCCATTCGGGGGAGCGGAATATCTTGTAGATCAGCATGGTTTGCAGATGCCGGTCTTTGACGATCCGGTCAAGAGTGCGCGCTTTTGCCCATGTAAAAGGCGTCTCGGGAGAGGCATCGGCGCGCGGTGCGAATTGCCCCTGCGACAAGCCGCATGAGAGCTTTGACAGGGCCAGCGGAAATGGCGCACCATTCGCGCATAACCAACCGGGAGAGTAATAATGATGAACCGATTCCTGATGTCTGCTGCGGCGCTTGGCCTGAGTGCCGGTGCGGCCGCTGCCGACTATTTACTGACGATTCTGCACACCAACGATTTCCATGCCCGGTTCGAACCGATCAACAAGTACGACAGCGGTTGCTCTTCCGAAGACAACACCGAAGGCAAGTGTTTCGGCGGTTCTGCCCGTCTGATGAGCGCAATCCGCGATGCCCGTGCGCGGCTCGACAATTCTCTGCTCGTTGACGGCGGCGACCAGTTCCAGGGCACGCTGTTTTATACCTATTACAAGGGCAAACTGGCCGCCGAAATGATGAACAAGATGGGCTATGACGCGATGACTGTGGGCAACCACGAATTCGACGATGGGCCCGAAGTACTGCGCGGCTTCATGGACGCGCTCGAATTTCCCATCCTCATGAGCAACGCCGATGTCAGCGGTGAGCCGCTGCTGGCCGATGTGCTCAAGAAATCCACCGTGATCGAAAAGAACGGTGAAAAGATCGGCCTGATCGGCCTGACCCCGCAGGACACGGATGAGCTTGCCAGCCCCGGCCCGAACGTCATCTTTACCGTCCCCGCCGACGCGGTGCAGGGCGAAGTCGACAAGCTGACCGAGATGGGCGTGAACAAGATCATTGTGCTGTCGCATTCCGGTTATGGGGTTGATCTGGAACTGGCCGAGCAAACCACCGGTGTCGATGTGATCGTGGGCGGGCATACGAATACGCTATTGGGCGATATGGAACGCGCAGAGGGGCCTTATCCGACAATGGTGGGCGATACGGCGATCGTTTCGGCCTATGCCTATGGCAAGTTTCTTGGTGAGCTGAACGTCACTTTTGACGACGATGGCAAGGTGATCGAAGCAAGCGGCGCGCCGCTTCTGATGGATGCCGCCGTGGTCGAGGATGAAGAGACCATTGCTCGGATCGTCGAGGCGGCCAAACCGCTGGACGAGATCCGCAACAAGGTGGTCGCCCAGACGGACGAGGCCATCGGCGGTGATCGTGAAACCTGCCGCAGTCAGGAATGCACCATGGGCAACCTGATCGCGGATGCGATGCTCGACCGGGTCAAGGATCAGGGTATCGACGTCGCGATCCAGAACGGCGGCGGTATCCGGGCCAGCATCGACGCGGGCGAGGTCACCATGGGCGAAGTGCTGACGGTGCTGCCCTTCCAGAACACCTTGTCGACCTTTCAGGTCACCGGCGCAACGCTTGTCGAGGCGCTGGAAAACGGCGTGAGCCAGATCGAGGAGGGAGCGGGACGTTTCGCGCAGGTCGCCGGCATGACCTATGCCTTTGACGCTTCTAAGCCCGCGGGCGAGCGTGTCAGCGACGTCATGATTGGCGGCGCACCGGTCGAGATGGACAAGCTTTACGGCGTTGTGTCGAACAACTACGTGCGCAGCGGTGGCGACGGTTACAAGATGTTCACGGATGCCCAGAACGCCTATGACTTCGGGCCGGATCTTGCGGAAGTGACGGCGGAGTATCTGGCCGAGAAAGCCCCCTACAAGCCCTATACGGATGGCCGCATCGCGGTGAAGTGACCGCTGGCGTTCTGCTGGTAAAAGACGATGGGAACGGGGGCTTCGGCCTCCGTTTTCATTTTGAACTCGCCATATTATTCTGCCTCGATCCCGTCGCTCTGGTACGATCAGGTAAAAAGTCGGTGGCTCGGCCTCTCCGCAGAAATCACTGACGTTTCGTGGTATACTGTCCCTGCGTCAGCAGTGAGGGAGGAACTGTCATGGCTGAGCAAATGGAAAAGGCCGCCGCAGGTCAGATCACTGCCGAGGCCGCCGCTGTTTATGAAAACTTCTTTGTTCCGGCGCTCTTTGGCCAGTTCGCGCCGTGGCTGGTAGAGCTGTCCGGGGCCGGTCCGGGCGACAAGGTTCTGGATGTCGCGACAGGTACGGGCGTGGTGGCGCGTGTCGCGGCGGCCACCGGTGCCCGCGTGACGGCTGTCGACATTAACGAGGGCATGCTGACGGTGGCGCGCCGACATGCCCGCGAAGTCGATTTCCAACATGCAGTGGCCGAAAACCTGCCCTTTGAAGATGGTCAGTTCGACGCGGTGCTGTGCCAGTTCGGGCTGATGTTCTTTGCTGACCGGCCCCGGGCGCTGACCGAAATGGCGCGGGTCTGCAAGCCGGGCGGAAAGGTTGCCGTCGCCGTATTCGAGGCGTGGGAGAAATCACCGGGCTATCGCGACCTGATCCCGCTGGTGGGTGAAGTTGTTGGCAATGACGGGGCCGAAGCGCTCAAGGCGCCCTTTTGTCTTGGCGAGGGCGAGGCGTTCGAGGAAGTACTCGACAAGGGCGGGCTGCCGCATGTGCAGATTTCCCGAAAGGTCGGGATGATCCGGCATGCCTCGCTAAGCGATTGGCTCGACACGGAAATCGGCGGCTGGACTCTGGCACGCATGGTGGACGCCACGATGATGCAGACGCTCAAGGAAAAAGCGCGCGAGCGGCTTGCGGGCTATGTGGGGGCCGAGGGGAGCGTATCCTTTGAGGCGCCAGCGCTGTTCGCGGTCAGCACCATCGAGGCGTAACCCTTCAGTCGCCTTCAATCTCCGGCCACAGCGCCGGATCAAGTTTGTCGATGAACTCACGCAGCATGGCTTCATGTGCTCTCCACCCCCCGACTGAGCGTTGATGCACGGGCTGGCGGATCTGCGCCGCGCTCATGGTGAGAACCTGACCGGCGGATTCGTTCGGGCGGGCCATCGCGGCATCCCATTCCAACCCGCACCAGTCGGCGAGGGAACGGCTGGCGCTGTCGATATTGGAAACCATCTCTTCGTAGGACAGGTCAAGGATCTGGCCGGGCAGCACCTTGTGCCAGTGGGCCATCATCCGGGCATAGGTGTTGAATCGCCGTGCCATCGTCTGCTGGTCATAGGTGTAATCGAGCGCCCGTCCGGTGAACCGGCCACGCCACATCGAAAGCGCGATATCGCGCGGATCGCGGCGCATATTGATGATCCGGCATTCGGGGTGCGCGGTCTTGAGGAAACCGATAAGCCTATAATTTTCGGGCATTTTATCGACGAAAGCCTGCGTGCCATCGGGGAGCGGCGGCAGGGCTGCGGCCTCCATCCTGCGAAAGACGTCGGCGTCGAATTCGGCATCTGAATCTATCAGGGGATAGATCGCGATGCCGGCGGTGGCGCGTTCGCCCAAGGCGCTGACACGGGGATGCGCGCCAAGCACCGCTTCGGCAAGGGTCGTGCCGGAGCGCGGCAGGCCGAGAACGTAGATCGGGCGC
Source organism: Heliomarina baculiformis (assembly GCF_019966545.1). Classification (GTDB taxonomy): domain Bacteria; phylum Pseudomonadota; class Alphaproteobacteria; order Rhodobacterales; family Rhodobacteraceae; genus Heliomarina; species Heliomarina baculiformis. Next base: position 375,866 of record NZ_JAIMIC010000002.1, read on the forward strand.
GGACCGTTTTTGTTCCCGCCCTTCGTTGAAAGTGTCAGCGGGGCGGGGAACCGCGCGAGGATCCTGTCGTTGAACGCCTCGTCCGCCTCGCTGTCAAAGGGGCGCAGGGCGGCCATGTTCCGGTTGGCGTCCCTCAGCCATTCGGCAGCTTCTTCGGCGTCGCCCTGCTGCTGCGCCATGCGGGCCTGCGCAAAGGCCAGCGCCGCGCGGGTCTCGCTGTTCTTTGGCGCTTTCCTGTAGGCCCGTCGGACCGCGGGGCCAAGCGCCTCGTTCGCGTCGGCATCGTTCAGCGTCACCAGCTGTTCGTAGGCTTCGCCATTCAGCGGGTCGATCTCGATTGCCGCAGCAAAAGCGGCCTTTGCCTCTTCGGTCTGGCCCGCTTCTAGCATGGTCATCCCCAGCCGCAGGCGCGCGGCGAGATGGCCGGGGGCAAGAGCCACGGCGCGGCGGACGGCATCGGTCGCCTCATCCACGCGAAGCTGGCGCGCCAGCGGCAGGCTGATATTGACCAGTGTTTCCACGTCATTCGGGTTCAGCGCCAGCGCTTTCTCGAAAGCCTCCAGCGCCTCTGCGGGCTGGCCGAGCCTGTCATGCAGCAAGCCACGCAGGTTATGATTACGCGCCTGTTTCGGGTCGATCAAAATGGCTTGTTCGATATCCTCAAGCGCCTGCTCCAGTTGTCCGGTCTGCAACCGCGCCTGCGCCAGCAGATACCAGACCGCCCCGTCGCGCGGGGTTTCGCGCACCAGCCGGGCAAGCTGGGTTTCTGCAGGGGCGAACTGGCCAAGCAGGATCATCGTCTGGGCAAGGTTCTTGCGCGCATCGCTGAAATCCGCGCTGAGGTTCAGAGCCTTTTTGAAATACTGGATGCCTTCGGCGTATTTCCCGTTACCGCAGAGTGCGATACCCGCGATATTGGGAAATTCAGGCTGGGTCTTGTGACGGCCCATGGCTTTTCGGGCGGCGTCATAGGCAGCTTTCTGTCGGCCGCCCTGAAGCAGCGTCATACATGTCGTCAGGTCAGACTGAACTGTCATGGAAGTGTCATTTGCCTTAATTGGCGGAAGACACAATCGCGTTTTCGATGATCTGCCGTTTCCCGCCGAATATTATCACGTGTTTGGTTTGTGAAGACGCTTTTTTGAGCCCATCTATCGGCTTTACTAAGCCGCGTGTAAATCTAGACTGTCGGATATGTGCGGTAGATTTGCAGTCACCCTGCCTCCGGATGCGATGGCCCAGCTTTTCGCGGCCAAGCCCGCTAATGCCTTGCCCCCAGTGCCGAATTTTAATGTCTGCCCGACAAATCAGGTACATGTGATTCTGGGCGAAGACAGCGGTCGGCGGCTGGTCTCGATGCGCTGGGGGTTCCTGCCGCACTGGTACAAGGCCGAGAATTACGGCCCGCTTCTGATCAATGCGCGGGCCGAGACGGTGGCGGACAAACCGGCCTTCAAATCCGCCTGTCGTGAGCGGCGCTGCCTGATCCTTGCGACCGGGTTCTTTGAGTGGACCAAGGATGAGAAGGGCAACCGTTTGCCGTGGTATTTCCAGCGTCAGGATGGTGAACCGATTGCCTTTGGCGGTATCTGGCAAGGCTGGGGCAAGGACGAAACGCAGGACACCTGCGCCATTGTCACGACGGCGGCGAACAAGCGGGTTTCAGAGCTGCATCACCGCATGCCGCTGATCGTGGAACCGGAGAACTGGCCGCTCTGGCTGGGGGAGGCGGGCCGCGGGGCGGCCCGGCTCATGGTGCCGGGGGACGAGGACGTTCTGAGCTGGTATCGGGTCGATCCCAAGGTCAATTCGAACCGGGCCAGCGGGCCCGACCTGATCGAGCCGATCTGACCGAAAACAGGGGGGGTGATATCGATGCACAACCTGTACACCCCCTGTACGTCGGCGGTGCACCGTTCCGCCCTTGGTCCGGATCAGTCGTCGGGGCGCGTGAGTTCGAACAGGTCGGTCACACGAGTGTAGTCACGATACCCAAGACGCGACAGTGGATGGAACGTGGTTATGTCGAACCGGCCATCGACCAAGCAGTTGTCGCGGATATGGACACCGGTGACTTCGCCCAGCACGAGACGGTTGGCTTCGCCCGGCAGGTCGATGATCCGGGTCAGCTTGCATTCCAGCGCGGCGGGCGCACCGGCGACGCGGGGGCAGTTGATGGTTTCGCATTCCTCGAAATCGAGCCCGGCGACTTTGAATTCGTCCTCCTCCTTGGGCAGGTTCATGGAGGTCTCGTTCATCGCGTTGCGCATTTCGTATTCAACGATGTTGACACAGAAAACGCCGGTCTCGCGGATATTGGCGACGCTGTCCTTGGTGCCGTCCTGATCGTCCTTGGCGCTGGTCGAGGAAAACATCACCTGCGGCGGGAAATAGGCGATGGCGTTGAAAAAGGAATAGGGCGCAAGGTTGTTCTGCCCTGCGGCGTTGCGGGTCGAGATCCAGCCGATCGGGCGCGGCGTGACGATAGCGTTGAACGGGTTATGGGGCAGGCCGTGGCCATCTTCGGGGCGATAGAACATTAGATAACTCCTGACGTTTGCCCTAGGGATAGCGGCGTGATACGCGGATTGCCACCAAATAGACTTAAAGAAAGCCAGCCTCTCCCGTGTATGCCCCTTTGATCGACATGCATCCGGAACTTGCGAGCGACTGGTGGGAGGTCGAAGCGCTTTTCGATCTGTGTTTCGCGCCGGGCCGGACTGCCCTTTCTTCGTACCGGCTGCGCGAGGATGTGCCGCCGGTTGCGGGCCTCTCGACGGTTGCGCGCGATGCGCAGGGCATTCTCGCCGGGGCGATCCGGTACTGGCCGGTCCGAATCGGTGCGGCGCGGTCGCTGTTGCTGGGGCCGGTCGCTGTGCACCCGACGCACCAGGGCGAAGGGCTGGGGGCGCTGCTGATCCAGGGCACCTTGCAGAAAGCCGCCGAAACCGGGTGGGAGCGCGTCATGCTGGTTGGCGATGCGCCCTATTATTCGCGCTTCGGGTTCGAGCGGCTGGATGACGTACATATGCCACCGCCCACCAACCCCGACCGGGTGCTTGGCCGGGCTTTGATTGACGATGCATGGCTGGGCATCTGCGGAGATGTGACCCGCTGGGACGCATAACTTGATTGAAATGCCGCGCATTCGTGCCAATCTTATCGGGAAGCCGGGAGGGTTTGGCATGAATGACATCGTGATGGCACGGCCAGTGGACGCCGAGGCAGAGCTTGACAGGCTGGCAAAGCGTTACCGTGCGGCCAGCGGGATTGGCATGCGGCTGCTGAACGTGCTCGGCAGCCGTGCCGAGAACCTGCTTGATCGTCTGCCCACGCCGATCCGCAACGGCATGGAAGGCGCGACCCAGGCAGCGCTGAAAGTCGCGATGGAGGGCGCGCGTCAGTCGCGCCGGCAGGTGCCGGACCAGAAGGCGTGGATCAACACCGCGATGACCACCGCTATGGGTGCGGCCGGAGGCATGGGCGGATTGCCAACCGCGATGATAGAGCTTCCGGCGACGACCACCGTTCTGATGCGCGCGATACAGGGCGTTGCGGCCGAGAACGGGTTCAACCCCGACGAGGAAAGCGTACAGTTCGACTGTCTTCGGGTCTTTGCCGCGGCAGGGCCGCTGGATCAGGACGACGGGGCCGATCTCTCTTTTGTCACGCTGCGGCTGACCCTGACCGGCCCGACGATGCACCGGATGATCGCGGCGGTTGCGCCGAAACTGGCCACCGTTCTGGGGCAGAAACTCGCAACGCAGACGGTGCCTCTCTTGGGGGCCGTGGCCGGGGCGACGACGAATTATCTCTTTACCAGCTACTACCAGGAAATCGCCCAGGTCCACTTTGGCCTGCGCCGTCTGGCCATCGACTCGGGCGTCTCCGAGGCCGAGTTGGTGACCCGACTCAATCGGCGGATGGCCAAGCCTCTGCGCTAGGGCGGGCATCGGAGATTTCTGCAACCGCCCGTCGGTTTTTCCGGCTTCAGGTGAGAAATCGCGTGAACTGGGCTGCGTCCCATTGTAGTTTTTCCTGACAGGGAAAAACCCGCAGGAAGTGGGAAGACCAGATGATAAGGCAATTGCCGATGCGCATCCGCGCGACGCACAAAAGCGACGTACGCACTCAGTTCGGTGCGCTCTGCTATCGCGTGGAAAACGGCAAGGTCAAAATCCTTCTTATCACGTCGCGCCGGAGCAAACGCTGGATCATTCCCAAGGGCTGGCCCATCGACAAGCTGACACCGGCGCGATCCGCCGCCCGCGAAGCATGGGAAGAGGCGGGCGTGATTGGTGCTGCCATTAATCAGTGCGTCGGGCTTTATGCCTATAACAAGACCAGCGCCCAGAACGGGACGCTGCCTTGTGTCGTCATGGTCTATCCGGTGCGCGTCAAATCCCTCGACCCGGAATTTCCAGAGCAAAATCAACGGCGTGTAAAATGGTTTTCGCCCAAGAAAGCTGCGGCGCGTGTGGTCGAGCCGGAACTGGCGCGGATTTTGAGAGACTTTCGTCCGCAGCAGTTGCGCTGACAGGTCTTGATCTTAACAATTCAACAAATAATTAAAGCACAACGGTTTAACTTGGCACGACCATGATTCAATACGCCTTGAAATGCTCGAACGGGCACACATTCGACAGCTGGTTTCAGTCCGCCAGCGCCTTTGACCGGCTTGCCGGGGCGGGAATGGTGGAATGCAGCGTATGTGGCGGATCTGACGTCGAAAAGGCGATGATGACGCCGCGTGTCGGAGCCGCGCGCGAAGGGCAAAAGCCGGCACCGGCGCTTGCCAAGGAACGCAGCCCGGCGGAACAGGCGCTGGCCGAATTGCGTAAGAACATCGAGAAAAACGCAAGCTACGTCGGTGACAAGTTCGTGAGCGAAGCCCGCGCGATGCATGCAGGCGAGGCCCCTGAACGCGCCATCTATGGCGAAGCACGACTGGACGAGGCCAAGAAGCTGGTCGACGAAGGCGTGCCGGTCGCGCCGCTCCCTTTCCTCCCAACCAGAAAAGCGAACTGATGAAAGTTTTGATCACCGGAGGTAATCGCGGCATCGGGCAGGCGATTGCAAATGTGTATCGCGACGCCGGAGAGACGGTGATCGCCACGGCGCGCGACACGTCGGGCGATGCCAAGCTGGACGTGACCGATCCGGAATCACATCGCCATCTGGCGCAAGCGCTGACCGGAGAGCCGCTCGATCTGCTCGTCTGCAACGCGGGTGTTTATCTCGACAAGGGGCAAAAGCTTGACGACGGGTTCGCGCCCGAGCTTTGGGCCGACATGTTCGCGGTCAACGTGACCGGTGTCTTCCTGACGATCCAGTCGCTGCTGCCAAGCCTGCGCATGGCGTTGGCCCCGAAAATCGCGATCATTTCCTCGCAGATGGCCTCGCAGGAACGGGCGCCGGGAGGCAGTTATATCTATCGCGCTTCCAAGGCGGCGGCGCTGAACCTTGGGCGCAACCTTGCCACGGATCTGCAGGTTGAAGACATTGCCGTCGGCATCTATCACCCTGGCTGGGTGCGCACCGATATGGGCGGCGGCACGGCCGATATCGATGTGGATGAGGCAGCCCGGGGGCTGAAATCGCGTTTCGAGGCGCTGTCGGTCGAGACCACCGGTTGTTTCGAGACATGGGACGGGCGCGCGCATCCGTTCTGATTGAGACTTTGGCGCATGTAAAACCTGTTGCCCTTGGTGTTTACCGCAAGTAAAGCGGGCGCGTTCTTAGGCACGAAGGAAGTAACATGCCCGTTCTCGTGATGAAATTCGGGGGCACCTCGGTGGCAACGCTTGATCGCATCAAGCGGGCGGCGAAACGCGTCGGTGTCGAAGTCGCCAAGGGCTATGATGTTATCGTCATCGTTTCCGCCATGTCGGGCAAGACCAACGAGCTGGTTGGCTGGGTCAATGAAACCTCGCCCATGTACGACGCGCGTGAATACGACGCGGTAGTGTCGAGCGGTGAAAACGTGACCGCCGGGCTGATGGCGCTGACGCTTCAGGAAATGGACGTGCCCGCGCGCAGCTGGCAAGGCTGGCAGGTACCGGTCAAGACCACGTCGAGCCATTCCGCCGCACGGATCGAAGAAATCCCGACCGAGAACATCATGGGCCGGTTCGAGCAGGGAATGCGCGTGGCCGTTGTCGCGGGCTTTCAGGGCGTGAGTCCCGAGGGACGGATCACCACGCTGGGACGGGGCGGGTCGGATACGACTGCCGTGGCCTTTGCGGCGGCCTTTGGGGCGGAACGCTGCGATATCTACACGGATGTGGATGGCGTTTATACGACCGATCCGCGCATCTGCGAAAAAGCCCGCAAACTTGACAGGATCGCCTTTGAAGAGATGCTCGAACTGGCATCGCTTGGGGCCAAGGTGCTTCAGACCCGCTCGGTCGAGCTCGCCATGCGCTACAAGGTGCGCCTGCGGGTGTTGTCGAGCTTTGAGGAACAGTCGGACGAGGCGGGAACGCTTGTCTGTGATGAGGATGAGATTATGGAATCCAATGTAGTCGCCGGTGTCGCCCATTCCCGTGACGAGGCCAAGATGACGCTTTTGTCGGTTGCCGACCGTCCGGGCATCGCCGCCACGATCTTTACCGCGCTGTCCGATGCGAATGTGAACGTCGACATGATCGTGCAGAACATCTCGGAAGAGGGTCGCACGGACATGACCTTTTCCTGCCCGACCGATCAGGTTGCTCGCGCCGACAAGGCGCTGGCCGCGGCCAAGGCAGATGGCGTGCTGAACTTCTCGGAACTGGTGGCCGATACGAACGTGTGCAAGGTGTCGGTCGTCGGGATCGGAATGCGCTCGCACACGGGTGTCGCGGCCAAGATGTTCCGTGTCCTGTCCGATGAGGCGATCAACATCAAGGTGATCACGACCTCCGAGATCAAGATTTCTGTCCTGATCGATCGCAAGTACATGGAGCTTGCCGTGCAGGCGCTGCATGACGCTTTCGAACTGGACAAGGCAGGCTGACCCTCCGCATCGGCGCGCTGGAAATTTCTTGAAGAAATTTCGGAAAAAATTGCGATCAATTTTTTTGCGGATTTGCGCCGGCGTTGGGTTTTCTCTGGCAATCTTCGGGCCTTCCGCCACGGAAATCCATTTCGCTTTTCCGCGTCATGTGTTCTATAGGCTTCGGTCGGGCTGAACGCCCGGAGGTTGCATAGGACACCTGTCGCCAGAATGGCTGAACGCATGGAAACCGAAAGCCGCAAGCTTTTGCGGCGGTTGCGAGACACGATGGCCAGCGATGTGGCCGGGCAGGCGCGGCTGGATCAGATCACCCATCTGATTGCCGACAGCATGGGGTCCGAGGTCTGCTCCGTTTACCTTTTCCGGGACGAGGAAACGCTGGAGCTCTGCGCGACCGAAGGTCTGAAACCCGAGGCCGTTCACCAGACCCGTATGCGGCTGGGCGAGGGTCTTGTCGGGCGTGTGGCGCGTACCGGGCAAGTGGTGAATACCCCCGACGCCCCGGCGGCCAAGGGGTTCCGCTATATGCCGGAAACCGGCGAAGAGCGGTATTCCTCTTTCCTTGGCGTGCCGATTCAGCGGCTTGGCGAAAAGCTGGGCGTGCTGGTGGTGCAGTCCCGCGATGCGCGGGAGTTTTCCGAAGACGAGCAATACGCGCTGGAAGTGGTGGCGATGGTGCTGGCCGAGATGACCGAGCTTGGTGCCTTTATCGGTGAGGGTGCAGCGCTGTCGGCGCGCCATCAGCAGGCCGTCCTTTTGCGCGGGACGACCGGGCAGGAAGGCGCGGCCGAGGGTCATGTCTGGTTGCATGAACCTCGTGTGGTGGTCGCCAACCCGATCTCGGACGACCCTCAGAGCGAGCTGGTGCGTCTTACCGAGGCCGTCGAGCAGTTGAGGGTCGGCGTTGACCGGATGCTGGAGATGTCCCTGACCGGGGACAAGGACCAGCTTCAGGTGCTTGAAGCCTATCGCATGTTCGCCAATTCCAAGGGCTGGATGCGGCGGATGGAGGAAGACATCAGCCGGGGTCTTTCTGCCGAAGCTGCCGTGGAAAAGGAACAGTCGCAGGCGCGGGCTCGGATGCAGCAGGTGCAGGACGCCTATCTGCGAGAGCGACTTTCGGATCTGGACGACCTTTCGAACCGTCTTTTGCGTATCCTGACCGGGCAGGGGAGCGAGACCGGGGCAGAGATGCCGCCCGATCCGATCCTGATCGCGCGCAACATTGGCCCCGGGGATCTGCTTGAATACGGGCGCAAATTGCGTGGCATCGTGCTCGAGGAAGGGTCGGTCGGCTCGCACGCGGCCATTGTCGCGCGGGCGCTGGCGATTCCGCTGGTGGTCCATGCCAGCCGGATCACCACCGAGGCGCTGAACGGCGATCACATCATGGTCGATGGCGATCAGGGCGTGGTGCATCTGCGCCCGGACGATACGGTGGTCAGTGCCTTCCGCGACAAGATCGCGATGCTGGCGCAGGCGCAGGAGCGGTTCAGTTCGATCCGGGGGTTACCAGCCGAGACCAAATGCGGCCGCACCATCGGGATGCATATGAATGCCGGGCTGATGGCGGATCTGCCGTCGCTGGAAAGTTCGGGCGCCGAGGGGGTAGGGCTTTTCCGCACGGAATTGCAGTTTCTGGTGCGCAACCAGATGCCAAAACGGTCGGAACTGAGCGCACTTTATGCGCGGGTTCTGGATTCGGCCAAGGGCAAGCGGGTGGTCTTTCGGACGCTGGATATCGGCTCGGACAAGGTGCTGCCCTATATGAAGCCCAATGACGAACCGAACCCGGCGCTGGGCTGGCGCGCGATACGGGTGGGACTCGACAAGCCCGGCATCATGCGGATGCAGCTGCAGGCGCTGATCCGTGCGGCGGCGGGTCGGCCGCTGACGCTGATGTTCCCGTTCATTGCGCAGTTCGAGGAATATACTGCGGCGCGGGCCGAACTCGACAAGACCATCGCCCGAGAGGAACGTCTGGGCCATGTGCTGCCGGAATCCATCGAAATCGGCGCAATGCTCGAGACGCCTTCGCTGGCCTTCGCACCCAAGAAATTCTTTGACGATGTCGGGTTCCTGTCGATTGGCGGCAACGATCTTAAACAGTTCTTTTTTGCCGCCGACCGGGAAAACGAACGCGTGAGGCGTCGCTATGACACGCTGAACGTCAGCTTCCTGAGCCTGATCGACAAGGTGGTGCAGCGCTGCCGGGAATCGAATACGCCGCTGTCTTTCTGCGGAGAAGACGCGGGCCGGCCTATAGAAGCCCTATGCCTTGCGGCCATCGGGGTAGAGACCCTGTCGATGCGCCCGGCGTCGATCGGTCCGGTCAAGAGCCTGCTGCGGCGGGTGAACCTTGAAGAGGCGCGCGAGATCATCTGGGATGCGCGCGAAAGAGGCGAACAATCGGTGCGCCCGGCCATCGTGGAATGGCTGCGCAGCCAGAACGGCAATTAAATCTCTAGTCTGACCCGGTGGTTCGGCGCGAAATGCGTTGTGACCAGCGTTGCGGCGTGGTCGCCGGGGCCAAAGGTGCTGCGCTGCATGCAGAGCAGGGCGGTGCCGGGGGCGCAGCCGAGCTGTTCCGCCTCGAAATCACCGGCCGGCGCGGCGCTATAGTCCAGCGTGCCATGTGAAAACGGCGCATGCTGGACAAGCCATTCATTCGGGCTGGTTTTTTCCAGCTCGGCGGTCTCGAAACCCGGCGCGGCGGACAGGTGCACCCAGCGGTCCTCCAGCGCGAAGGGGTGACCGTCAGCCAGATAGAGCGTCTGGACCCGTTCCACCGGGGCGTCATCCGACAGACCAAGCGCGGCACGCAGAGGGCTGGGCATTTTTGAACGGCTGCGGGACAGGATGCGATGGGCGAAACGCTGGCCGCGCGCCTCGATTTCCTCGCGCAGGAGCGGGATGGCAAGCTGGGCGCGGCGTTGCGGGGCGCGGGCGACCCGGGTGCCGGCCTTTCGGCGACGTTCGAGCCATCCTGCCTCGGCCAGCGCCCGCAGGGCCCGGTTGACCGTGGCGCGCGAACAGCCGAACTCCTCGGCAAGGTCAGCCTCGTTCGGGATCAGCGTGTCGGGCGCCCATTCGCGGCTGTGAATGCGGCGCAGCGCTTCCTTGTGGATGTCCTGCCAGCTTTGCGCCATCACATGACCTCGGCCAAGCGAGAGAGGCAGGCGCGGTAGTTTGCGGTGATGGTCTCACGGGCGATGTGGCGGCCACCCTGTACGACGTGACGCCCGGCGGACCATACATCGCGCACCAGCCGGTCGTCGCGGGCAAAAATCCATGTGTCGAGGATCTGATCGCCGCTGCGCCCGATGAGGTCGGCATCATCCGCATCCAGCGCGATGAGATCGGCAAGATATCCCGTCGCGATACGGCCGGATTTGCGCCCAATGGCTTGTGCGCCGCCTGCCGTGGCCGCGTCGAACAGGCGTCGGCCCGTGCTGCCGCCGGGCGCGGCGAGAACGGCGCGGCCCTTGTCGCGCAGCCGCTGGGAGTATTCGAGCTGACGGAGTTCTTCGGCAAGGGAAATCCGGATGTTGCTGTCCGACCCGATCCCGATGGCACCGTCGTTTTCCAGCCAGCGCACACCGTCGAAAATCCCGTCGCCCAGCGAGGATTCGGTCAGCGGGCAAAGTCCGGCCACTGCGCCACTCTGCGCCAGCGCGGCGGTTTCATGCGGCTCCATCTGGGTGCAATGGATCAGGCACCAGTTCTTATCCGGCGGGCAATTGTCGAGCATCCATTCGACCGGGCGGGCGCCGTAGGCGGCCTTGATCTCATCCACTTCGGCGACCTGTTCAGCAAGATGCATGTGGATCGGGCTGCTGGATTTGGCCAGTTCTGCCAGTGCGTTACGGGTGACCGCGCGAAGAGAATGAGGCGCGGCGCCGATCTTTGCGTCCTCGGGGAGTAGGCTTAGCGCCTTGGCTGTCTGCGCGTGAAGATTGTGAAAACGGTCAAGATCGTTGCCGAAGCGGATCTGTCCGGGGCCAAGCGGTCGCCCATCGACGCCGCCTTGCTCATAGAGCACTGGCAGGAGGGTCAGACCGATGCCTGTCTCACTGGCGGCGGCGCAGATCGCGGCGCTCGTCTCGGCGAGGTTGGCATATGGCGTGCCCCCCGGCTGGTGGTGCAGATAGTGGAATTCGCCGCTGGCCGCATAGCCGGATTCCAGCATCTCCATCTGTACCTGCGCGGTGATGGCGCGGATGTCTTCGGGGGTGAGCCGGTCGAGAAAGCGGAACATGAGCTGCCGCCATGTCCAGAAACTGTCACGCCCCGATGGCCCGCGCGCTTCCGTCAGCCCCGCCATCGCGCGCTGAAACGCGTGGGAATGCACGTTCGCAGGGGCGGGGAGCAGGATGCCGACATGATGATCGGGGCTTTCGCCGCCGAGCCGCGCAATCGTGCCATCCGGCGCAAGGGTAAGCGTGACATCACTTTGCCACCCATCGGTAAGCAAGGCGGCGCCGGCATGGAAAACGGTCATTTGGACTCTCTTGACGACTCAATTATGTCTATACATAAAGTTATTAAAGTAGACATAAAAGGTCAATCACGGATGGTGGAGCGAGTTCTGGTCGGGGTGCGGATCGCGACGATGACCGGCGGCGGTTACGGGCTGATCGAACATGGGGTGATTGCCCTGCGGGATGGAGTGATCGCCCATGTGGGGCAGGCCATTCCCGATGATTTCGCAGGCGTGACGCCCGAGGATATGGGCGGGCGGCTGGTCACTCCGGCGCTGATCGATTGCCACACGCATCTGGTTTTTGGCGGCAACCGGGCCTTGGAATTCGAGATGCGGCTGAATGGCGCGAGCTATGAGGAGGTCGCCCGCGCCGGGGGCGGCATCGTTTCGACAGTACGCGACACGCGGGCGGCGGATGAGACGGCGCTTGTCGAGGGGGCGCTGGCGCGGCTTGATGCGCTGATCGCCGAAGGGGTCGGCGTGGTCGAGGTGAAGTCCGGCTATGGGCTCGACCTCGATACCGAGTTGCGGATGCTGCGGGCGGCGCGGACACTGGGCGTGCGCCGCAACGTGGCGGTACGGACCTCATTCCTCGGCGCACACGCCGTTCCGGCAGAATACAAGGATCGCCCTGATGCCTATCTCGACGAGGTCTGTATCCCCACGCTCAAGGCCGCCCACGCCGAGGGGCTGGTTGATGCGGTGGACGGGTTCTGCGAGGGAATTGCTTTTGACTGCAAGCAGATCGCGCGCGTCTTTGATGTCGCCAAGGAACTGGGCCTGCCGGTAAAGCTCCACGCGGAGCAACTGTCCCATCTGGGCGGAATGGCCTTGGCGGCCGAATACGGGGCGCTGTCGGCCGATCACGTGGAATACGCGAATGACGAGGACGCGCGGGCACTAGCGGCCGCGGGAACCGTCGCCGTGCTGCTGCCCGGGGCGTTTTACACGCTGCGCGAGACGCAGGTGCCGCCAGTGCAGGCGTTTCGGAATCACGGGGTGGCGATGGCGCTGGCGACTGATTGCAATCCGGGCTCCTCGCCGCTGGCCTCGCTGTTGTTGACACTCAACATGGGCTGCACCCTGTTCCGCCTGACGCCCGAAGAGGCGCTGGCCGGGGTGACCTGCCACGCCGCCCGCGCGCTGGGCCTGACGGATCGCGGAGAGATCGCGCCGGGATACCGCGCGGATCTGGCAGTCTGGGATGTCGAAACACCGGGCGAGCTTGCTTATCGGATCGGGTTCAACCCGCTTTATGCCCGCATCATTGGAGGTGAAGGATGATCGTGACACCGGGGCAGGTTTCCCTGTCGGATCTTGAGCGCATCTATCGCAATGAAACGCCCGTGCGCCTTGCGGACGAGGCACGTCCAAAGGTCGAGGCGGCTGCGGAACTGGTGGCCAAGGCGGCAGCGGCAAGCGCGCCGGTCTATGGGGTGAACACCGGGTTCGGCAAGCTCGCGAGCCGCAAGATCGCCCCGCAAGATACCGCAAAGCTTCAGGAAAACCTGATCCTGTCCCATTGCTGCGGCGTCGGCGCGCCGCTGTCTGAACGGCTGACGCGGCTGATGATGGTGCTTAAGCTGATGTCGCTGGGGCGTGGGGCTTCGGGCGTGCGCTGGGATATTTGCGCGCTGATCGAAGGGATGCTGGAGGCAGGGGTTACGCCGGTCGTGCCGCATCAGGGATCGGTCGGGGCCTCCGGCGATCTGGCGCCGCTCGCCCATATGACGGCGGTTTTGATCGGGGCGGGCGAGGCGTTTTACAAGGGGGAACGTCTGTCCGGTGGTGCGGCGCTTGAAAAGGTCGGGCTGACGCCGGTTGTTTTGGGGGCGAAAGAGGGGCTCGCGCTGATCAACGGCACGCAGTTTTCCACGGCCTGCGCGCTGGCCGGGTGTTTCGGGGCCGAGCGGGCGGTACAGAATTCGATCATCATCGCCGCGCTGTCGACTGATGCGATCATGGGCTCTACCGCGCCGCTGACGCCGGAAATCCATGCTTTGCGCGGTCACAAGGGGCAGATCGACGTGGCGGCGCGGATGCGGGCGCTGATGGAAGGCTCGGAAATCCGCGAAAGCCATCGTGACAATGACACGCGGGTGCAGGACCCGTATTGCATCCGGTGCCAACCGCAGGTGGTTGGCGCGTCATGGGACGTAATCCGGCGTGCCGGGCAAACCCTTGAAATCGAAGCGAATGCGGTGACGGACAACCCCTTGGTGCTGGTCGAAACCGGGCAGATCGTTTCGGGCGGAAATTTCCACGCGGAACCGGTGGGCTTTGCCGCCGACGATATCGCGCTGGCGCTTGCCGAGATCGGTGCCATCGGGCAGCGTCGCGTCGCGCTGATGGTCGATCCGACGCTGAGTTATGACCTTCCGCCGTTTCTGACACCCGATCCGGGGCTGAATTCCGGCTTTATGATCGCCGAAGTGACCACGGCGGCAATGATGAGCGAGAATAAGCATCTCGCCAACCCATGTGTGACCGACAGCACGCCGACCTCTGCCAACCAGGAAGATCACGTGAGCATGGCGGCCCATGGGGCGTTTCGCCTAATGCGGATGATCGAGAACCTGAACGTCATTCTGGGGATCGAGGCGCTCTGCGCGGCGCAGGGGGTCGAAGCGCGAGCGCCGTTGCAAACCTCGGGGCCGCTGGGCAGGGTTATCAAACGGTTAAGGCAAGACGTTCAACCTTTAGTTGATGATCGGTTCCTCGCGCCGGACATTGAAATCGCGTCTTCTCTGGTGCGCGACGGTGTCTTCCCGGAGGTCGTGGCATGATCGAAATTCAACGTGGAGAGGGGCCGCTCGTGCTGGGCCTGCCGCATACGGGGACCGATCTGCCCGAGGAGGTCGCCGCGCGGCTGAACGAACGCGGGCTGGCGATAGCGGACACGGACTGGCACATCCATCGGCTGTATGACGGGCTGCTTGACGGGGTGACGACAGTGCGCACGCCGATCCACCGCTATGCCATTGATGTTAATCGAGGACCTGACGATTCAAGCCTGTATCCGGGGCAGAATACGACGGGTTTGTGCCCGGTGACCGATTTCGACGGCAATCCAATATATCGGACAGGCGAAGAGCCGGATGCCGCTGAGATCGAACACCGGAGAGAGCGCTATCACGCGCCGTATCACGATGCCCTGTCCGCTGAATTACAGCGCGTGAAGGATATCCACGGTGTTGCGGTCTTGTACGATTGCCACTCGATCAGGTCGTGGATTCCCTATTTGTTCGACGGCAAATTGTCGGATCTCAACATTGGGACCAATGCAGGGCAGAGTTGCGATCCGCTTGTGGAAAACTGTGTGGATAAGATTTGCCGCTCAACTCAGGGTTACACGTCGATCCTTAACGGAAGGTTTAAGGGAGGCTGGACAACGCGCCATTATGGAAGACCTTTCGAGGGTTTTCACGCGATCCAGATGGAGCTGGCGCAATCGACCTATATGACGGAATCCGCGCCCTGGACCTATCTGCCTGAGAAGGCTGGTCCAACCCGTACCGTGCTTTCGGAAATCCTTCAATCCTTGCAAACTCTCGCCCTATCCGGAGACCTGACATGACCAATCCGCGCCATAATATCCGCGATATTTTCCCGCCCACCGGGCCCGAGATCACCGCCAAAAGCTGGCTGACCGAGGCGCCGATGCGGATGCTGATGAACAATCTGCATCCCGATGTCGCGGAAAACCCGCATGAGCTGGTGGTTTACGGCGGCATCGGCCGGGCCGCGCGGACGTGGGAAGATTTTGATCGTATCGTCGCCGCGCTGAAAGAGCTTGAAGCGGATGAGACGCTGCTTGTGCAGTCGGGCAAGCCCGTGGGTGTGTTCAAAACCCATGAAAACGCGCCGCGCGTTTTGATCGCGAATTCAAACCTCGTGCCGCATTGGGCGAATTGGGATCACTTCAACGAGCTCGATAAAAAGGGGCTGGCCATGTACGGCCAGATGACGGCCGGGTCGTGGATTTACATTGGCACGCAAGGGATTGTGCAGGGAACCTATGAGACATTCGCCGAGGCCGGTCGTCAGCATTACGGCGGGGACCTGACGGGAAAATGGATCCTGACGGGCGGTCTTGGCGGCATGGGTGGGGCGCAGCCACTGGCCGCTGTCTTTGCCGGTGCATGCTGTCTGGCGGTCGAGTGCAATCCTGACAGCATCGATTTCCGCCTGCGCACGAAATACCTCGACGAAAAGGCGGAAACGCTGGACGAGGCGCTGGAGATGATCGAGCGCTGGACCAAGGCGGGCGAGGCGAAGTCGGTCGGTCTTCTGGGGAATGCGGCGGATGTTTTTCCGGAACTTGTCCGGCGCATGAACGAAGGCGGCATCCGTCCGGATATGGTGACCGATCAGACCAGCGCGCATGATCCACTGAACGGGTATCTGCCGCAGGGCTGGGGCCTCGCCGAATGGCGCGAAAAGCGCGAAAGCGATCCGAAAGCGGTGGAAAAGGCTGCGCGGGCGAGCATGAAAACCCACGTGGCTGCAATGGTCGATTTCTGGAACGCAGGTGTGCCGACGCTGGATTATGGTAACAATATCAGGCAGGTGGCGCTGGACGAAGGTCTGGACAATGCCTTTGCCTTTCCGGGATTCGTGCCTGCCTATATCCGGCCGTTGTTCTGCCGGGGTGTCGGTCCGTTCCGTTGGTGTGCGCTCTCCGGTGATCCGGAGGACATTTACAAGACGGACCAGAAGGTCAAGGAACTGATCCCCGATGACGAGCATCTGCACCAGTGGCTTGACATGGCGCGCGAACGTATTGCGTTTCAAGGGCTGCCCGCGCGGATCTGCTGGGTCGGGCTGGGGCAGCGGCACCGGCTGGGGCTGGCGTTCAACGAAATGGTCCGCAATGGCGAGCTGAAAGCGCCGGTGGTGATTGGGCGCGATCATCTCGACAGCGGTTCGGTCGCTTCGCCCAACCGTGAAACCGAGGCGATGAAGGACGGCTCGGACGCCGTGTCGGACTGGCCTCTGCTGAATGCGTTGCTGAACACGGCGAGCGGGGCGACATGGGTGTCGCTGCATCACGGTGGCGGTGTGGGCATGGGGTTCAGCCAGCATTCCGGCATGGTGATCTGCTGTGACGGGACGGAAGAGGCCGATAAACGTCTCGAGCGCGTGTTGTGGAACGACCCGGCGACGGGTGTGATGCGCCATGCGGATGCAGGGTATGACATCGCGCTTGATTGCGCGCGCGAGCAAGGGCTGAACCTGCCGGGTATCCTCGGCTGATCGGTTCCTGAAGCTGGTAGAAACTGGCGCTGGTTGGCGTCATCTTATGCTGTGGAGGATCCTTGGCGGCCTTCCAGCGCGGGTCAGATGTCCTGACGTCAATTGGCGTCACATCTATGACATGAATAGCTGTATAGGCTGGAAATGATCGAATGGCGCGAGAATCACTCGCGCCATTTTTTGTATGGTTGCGTCGCAAAACCGTAGCAAACGGTCCTTGGAGGGCCAAAGTTCCGATTAAATTTTGTCCAATTGGAAAAATTTTCGCGATCTAACGGCAAACCGGGCTGTGTTTGCTTTGACGCGATGCCCCGGCAGGGGACAGCGTGACTTTTGTACCGGCTATTTTCCGGGTGCAAGCCAATATTCCGATCCGCGTTCGAAACTCGGTGAAACACGTCGTGCGTGAACGAAGCCGCGCACCATAAGCAAATGCAGGGAACCGATATGACTACCTTTCGCACCTTTTTCCGGCTGATGGCGGCAAGCGCCATTCTGGCTGCTCAAGGCGTTACCGCTCAGGCGGAATTTGCCGCCGTGGGGAACCCCAGCCCGGCCGTCATTCTTTTTGGCCAGTCCGATGACGGTGGCTGGTCGCAATCCATCGACGAGGCGCGCGGCAAGCTTGAAGAAGAGCTGGATCTGCGCATCCCGATGGCCGAGGAGGTCCCCGAATCTGCCACGGCAATCCGTCCGGCGGCCGAGCTGTTCATCGAACGCGGCGCCAATATCATCCTTGGCTCGGCCTTTGGGTATTCCGACACGTTCAAGGAACTTTCCGAGCAATATCCGGATGTTGTCTTTATCAACCCGGCGGGCACGACCAACGGCGACAACCTCAAGAGCGTCTACGGCCGCACCTATGAGAGCCAGTATCTCTGCGGGATGGTTGCCGGCGGTCTGACCGAATCCAACAAGCTGGGCTTTGTCGCGGCGAACCCCTTTGGACTCGTGAACTGGACGGTGAACGCCTATCTGATGGGCGCGCGGCAGGTGAACCCGGATGCGGAGCTGACGGTTGTCTTTACCGGCGCATGGGCCGACCCGGTCAAGGAGCGCGCGGCAGCGGAGGCGCTGATCGAGCAGGGGGTCGATGTGATCGGCCAGCACGTCGATACGCCGACCGTGCAGATCGTTGCGGCTGAAAAGGGTATCTACGGCACCGGCCACCACCGCGACCTGTCAGAATTCTCCGAAGCAACGCAGTGTTCGTCAATCTGGACATGGGACAAGTTCCTCAAGCCTGAGATCGAAAAAATCGCGGCAGGTGAGTTCGAACCGGCCCCCTATGGCGCGTTCCTGTCGATTGCCGAGGGCGGCACCGATATCGCCTGCTGTGGTCCGGCGGTTTCCGAAGAGCTGAAAGCGCAGGTCATGGCCGAACGCGACGCGATCATCAATGGCAAGCATGTCTTTGCCGGTCCGCTAAGCGACCGCGACGGCACCGAGCGCGTGGCCGAGGGCGAAGTTCTGGGCGACGGCGATCTCTGGGGCATGGATTGGTTCGTTGACGGCGTTTCGGGCCAGTAACCGGGGATGGTGATGACTGACACTCTGGCTCTTTCGTCGGTGTCCAAGAGTTTCGGGGGCTTTCGGGCCCTCGATACCGTCGACTTCGTGGCGCGGGCCGGGGAGGTGCATGCGCTGCTGGGCGAAAACGGCGCCGGGAAATCGACGCTGATGAATATTGCCTGCGGCCTGTACGCGCCGGACGAGGGCCATGTGGCCATTGACGGGAAAACCGTGCGGATTTCCGGGGCGCGGGACGCGGCGGCACGGGGCATCGGCATGGTGCACCAGCATTTCAAGCTGGTGCCAGCCTTTTCCGTGCTCGAGAATATCATGCTGTTCAACCCGGGTCGCAGCCCAAGTGAGGTAGCGAGCAAGGCGCAGGATCTGGCGCGGCAGATGGGGTTCGAGATTTCGCTCTCGGACAAGGCCGGGACGCTGGGCGTGGCCGAGCAGCAGCGGATCGAGATATTGAAAGTGCTCTTGGCGGGCGCGCGGATCGTCATTCTGGATGAACCCACCGCCGTGCTCAGCCCCGAAGAGGGGCGGATGCTCATGGGGCTGGTGCGAAAGCTGGCCGAGGCGGGCAGCGCGGTGATCCTTGTCACTCACAAGTTGCACGAGGCGCTGCACCATTCCGACCGGATCACGGTGATGCGAGGCGGGCGCAAGATTTCAGAGACCACGCCCGAAGGGATGGACCCGGCGAGCCTGACGACGTTGATCGTGGGCGAGCAGATTATTGAAAAACCGCAGCTTTCCAAGGCGGTCGGGCCGATCGAGGTTGAGCTTGAGAACGTGACGCTGAGCGGGGAGAGCGGGCGCAAAGGGCTGGTCGATGTGAGCTTTCGCGTGCGTCGGGGCGAGATTTACGGCGTCGCGGGCGTGTCGGGCAACGGTCAGAACGAACTCTCGGCCGCGATCATGGGCCTGTCCTTTCCGTCTTCGGGGCGGATCGGGATGAACGGATTGGGCGATGTCTCCAAACGCGGGCCCGGTTATCGGCGGCGGCACGGGCTGGGTTGTATTCCGGTGGATCGCTACAGCCACGGGCTGGCCGGACGGATCAGCGTGACGGACAATTACGCGGTCAATGGTGCGATGGCCGGAGCCTATGGCGGCTGGGGCTATTTCAAGCGCGGACTGGCGCAGGCCGCCGCGCGTGAGGCGGTTGCCGCTTATGACGTGCAGGGCGTGCGCAGCCTTGGTCAGCGGGCCGGGCTTTTGTCGGGCGGCAACGCGCAAAAGCTTGTTATCGCGCGGGAATTTGAAGGCGCGCCGCGTGTGGTACTGGCCCATAGCCCGTCGCGGGGTCTTGATGTGCGGGCCGGAGCGGCGGTCCATGACCGGTTGCGGGCCGCGCGGGATCGGGGCGCGGCGGTCATCCTGATCAGCGACGATCTGGACGAGATCATGCTGCTTTCTGACCGGATCGGCGTGCTGAACAGCGGACGTCTGACACGCGAATTCAAGGCACCGGCTGAACGCGGCGACATCGGTGCGGCGATGGTTTCACATGAGTAGTACAGAGTTGACAGATACAGGGCATGAAACGGTGGCGGCGACGCCCCCCGCGACGCGGCTGCGCATGGTGCCGCTGCTTGAAGTGCGCCAGAGCGTTTCCGAGAGGTTGCGGATCGGCGTATATGTCATAAGCCTCTTGGTGGCGGCGGCGTTGTCCGTCGCATTGCTGGCGTGGTCTGGCGTCGCGCCCTCCGATCTGGGACGCGAGATTGCCACGACCGCCTTTTCGAGCCCGCGCGCGCTCGGTTCGGTTCTGGTGCGCACGGCGCCGCTGGTCATTGCAGGGCTGGCGACGGCCATCGCCTTTCGCGCCAATTTCTGGAACATTGGTCTGGAAGGGCAGATGATCCTTGGTGCGATCTTTGCCTCGGCTGTGGCGATATATGACATCGGGCCGGAGAACGGGCGCGTTGTGACCATGGCGCTGGCCGCCTGTCTGGGCGGGATGCTCTGGATCGCGGGGCCGGGTCTGCTGAAGCAACGTCTTGGCATCAACGAGGTCATCACCACGCTGTTGCTGAACTACGTGGCGTTCAACCTTTTGCTGCATATGGTGTACGGGCCGTGGAAAGACCCGGTCAGCGCCTTTCCCCATACCGAGCAATACGAGACCTTTGAACGGCTGCCGATGCTGGGCTGGCTCAACCTGAACTGGGCGCTGCCGCTGGCGGTGGGGCTGGCGCTGATCCTGTGGTGGATCATGTCGTTCAGCCGGGTCGGATACCTGCTGGACCTGATGAGTTCGAACGCGCGGATGGCGGGGGCCGTGGGCGTGCCGGTGGCTGGTCTGACGGTGGCCGCGATCCTTGGGTCGGGGGCGGTGGGAGGTCTGACGGGGTTCGCGATTTCCGCCGGGGTCGAATTCCGCATGACGCAGGATTTCTTTAGCGGCTACCTGTTTTCCGGGGTGCTGATCGCCTTTCTGGGGCGCAATCATCCGCTGGGCGTGGTGGTCGTTGCCTTCTTTATGGCGGTGCTTTTACTCGTGGGACAGAGCCTTCAGGTGTTCTTTGGCGTGCCTTTCGCACTGGTGCAGCTGATCCAGGCGATCTTTATCACCTGCGTCGCGGCCTCGGAATTCTTCCTGACCTACCGGATGCACTGGAGGCAGGCGGCATGAGCGATTTCCTTCTGAACTGGCTGATCAACATTCCCGGGTTTGCCGCGCCTTTTGCGCTGGCGGCGCTGGGGCTCATCATCACCGAAAGGGCCGGGGTGCTGAACCTTGGCGCAGAGGGGTTCATGCTGGTCGGTGCGCTGGCCGGTGTGGGCGCGATGCTCAACGGTTCGGCACCGCTCTTGGCGCTGGGCGGATCGGTGGTGGCAGGTATGCTGCTGGGGCTGCTTTTTGCGGTCATGGTCGCTTCGCTGCGGATCAATCACGTGATCTCTGGTCTGGCGCTGGTGTTCTTCGCGCAGGCGCTGGTGAGTTTCATCGCAAGCGCGGAGCGCTGGAATAACAAGGCGATAGCCGGGCTTGAACCGGTCTTCCTGGGGCAAGACGTGGTGATATTCGCGGTGCCGGTGCTGACGCTTGCGGTGCTCTGGCTACTGAACAAAACGCGGTTCGGGCTTTCCCTGCGAGCGGTTGGTGAAAACCCGGGCGCGGCGGATGCGGCGGGGATTGACGTCACTGCGATGCGTTTTGCCGCCATCGTCATCGGTGCGGGGCTGATCGGTCTGGCGGGCGGGTATCTGACCGTGGCGGTGTCGCGCATCTGGGTCGATACGGTTGTCGGCGGGCGCGGCTGGATCGCAATTGCGCTTGTGATCTTTGCGCGCTGGCATCCGTGGCGCGCGGTACTGGGCGCGGTGCTCTTTGGCTGTATCGAGGCGCTGATCCCGAGGATCGCGGCGACCGGCGCGGATGTACCCCGTTATTTCCTGCAGATGACCCCCTACCTGGCCACGCTGGGCGTCATGATCTGGGCCGCGCTGCGCGGGTCGGACCGCTGGGCGCAACCGGCTGCCCTTGGCCAGCATCACATAAGAGAAGAGCGTGACTGAGCGCCTGAACCCTGAAACGAACTCAAGAGGACTTTGAGACCATGATCATCTACGAACCCCCTCACGCGGCGACGGAAATCCCGCTGATCGACCTGACCGACAGCTTTTCCGACGACATCGAAAAGCGCAAGAAAGTGGCTTGGGAAATTCACAAGGCCTGTGTCGATACCGGTTTCTTTTACATCAAGAACCACGGCATCCCGCAGGAGGTGATGGACAACCAGATCAAGCTCGCGGCCGAATTCTTTGACCTGCCGCTGGAAGAGAAGATGAAGCTCGATTCCGTCAACCAGCATTCGACCCGTGGCTATGAGCCGATGGCGGCGCAGACGCTGGACGAGGGCTCTCCGCCGGATCTGAAAGAAGGCTATATGTCGAGCGTCGAGGCCGGGCCGGAGCATCGCTATACCAAGGCGAACGTGCCGGGCACCGGGGCGAACCAGTGGCCCGAAACCTTCCCCGAGTTTCGCCCGCAATACGAAGCCTATGTGGAAAAGGTTCTGGATCTGGGGCGTCATCTGGCGCAGCTGGTCGCGTTGTCGCTGGAACTTCCCGAGGATTATTTTGACCAGGCGCTGGAAGAGCCGCTACATTACTGCCGCATCCTGAAATATCCGCCGATGCCAAAAGATGCTGCCGCCAACCAGCTGGGCGCGGGCGCGCATTCGGACTGGGGTCTGCTGACGCTGCTGCTGCAGGACGATATCGGCGGTCTGGAAGTGCGCAACGCCGATGGCGAATGGATCGCCGCGCCGCCGATCCCGGGCACCTATATCATCAACCTCGGAGAGATGCTGCCGGTCATCACCAATGACCGTTACAAGGCGACCTATCACCGGGTTCTGAACAACCACAGCGACAAGACCCGCTATTCCTGCCCGACGTTCTGCGATCCGGAATATTTCTACAAGGTCGAGTGCGCGCCGACGATCCTCGAGCATGACGGCTATGCCAAGTACCCGGCGATGACGGCGGGCGAGCATTTGCGTGCACAGTTCGAAAAGACCTTTGGCATCGCTGCGGCATAAGGAAAAACCATGAATCTGTTGATGCAGGTGAGCCTCTTTTCCGAGGATTTCATCACCCTGTCCGAGTTCTATCGCGACCTGTTCGACCTGACCGAGAACGAAAGCCTGCGCTCGGACGTGTTCCGGGGCTATATGTCGGGCGACGTCATGGTCGGCTTCAGCGCGCTGGCCGCTTACGAAATGCTGGGGCTTGAGCCGCGCAAGGCAGGCGAGGGCGACCAGACCGCCTTTACCTTCCAATGCGAGAGCAAGGAGGCGCTGGACGCTATCGTCGAAAAGGCCAAGGGCATGGGCGGCACCATGGTACAGGAACAGTTCATGACCTATTACCACTGGTACATGGCGGTGATGCGCGATCCGGATGGAAACGCGATCCGGCTGGCCTGCACAACGCCGTAACGGTTCGGCCCGCGGGCCGGTTTCAGGGCGGGCGCAACGTGCGGCCGCCTTTTTCATATAGAGACAAGGGGTAATCACGTGAAAGCGTTGGTTTACGGGGCAGAAAAGGACCTGCCCGACGAGACATTCGGCGCATGGGTGTCGCGCGCGGATACGGCGATCATTTCCATCGACATGCACGAGGGGCATCTGTCTGAGGACCCGATGTGCCCTTGTCCGGCACCACGCGGGCGCGAGATCATCGCGCCGGTCAACGCTTTTCACCGTGAGGCGCGGGCTCTGGGTGTACCGATCGTTCATGTCCGCTCGGTCCTGCGCAAGGGCGGTCAGGACGATCTGGCCGGGGCGCATCCGGCGGCGTGGCGGACGCTGTTCCCGCTGACGGTCGGAGCGATACCGGGCGAGGCGGATCATGCGCTTGAGGGTACGAAATGGACCGAGTTCTCGACCGAGGT
The DNA here is from genome assembly GCF_019966545.1 of Heliomarina baculiformis. Taxonomy (GTDB): domain Bacteria; phylum Pseudomonadota; class Alphaproteobacteria; order Rhodobacterales; family Rhodobacteraceae; genus Heliomarina; species Heliomarina baculiformis. The sequence continues at coordinate 399,524 of NZ_JAIMIC010000002.1, forward strand.
GCTGGAACAGGACCTGATCGTCGAAACCAAGCGGCGCCTGTCGCCCTTTTATCCGACCGATCTGGATTTCCTGTTGCGTAGCATGGGGATAAAGCGCGTCGTTCTGAATGGCGGGATGACCGATTGCTGCGTACTGAACGCGACATTCGATGCCTCGAACATCGGTTATCGGGTCTGTGTCGCCGCCGATCTGGTGCGCGGGACGAATGAGGAAATGGAGGATGCCGCGCTAAAGATGGTGTCGCTGCATACAGGTCTGGTGATGCAATCCAAAGAAATCCTGCGCGTCTGGGGCGGGGAAACCGGCTGAGCCGACTATTCGGTTGCAAAGACCACGGTCCCTAAGCCTATATTGGCGCAAGAGAAAACAATAAACGGGGATATTCTGAAATGAAAACCACGCTCTCTACTTCTGTTCTGGCACTGGCGGTCAGCGCTGGCGCAGCCATGGCTGACTGCGAATCCGTCACCTTTTCGGACGTGGGCTGGACCGACATCACCGCAACGACCGCGGCGACGACGGTCGTGCTCGATGTGCTGGGCTATGAGACCGACATCAAGATTTTGTCGGTGCCGGTGACCTATACCTCTCTCGCCAAAGGCGACATCGACGTATTCCTCGGCAACTGGATGCCGACGATGGAGGCGGATATCGCGCCCTATCGCGAAGACGGCACGGTAGACACGGTGCGCGCGAACCTTGAAGGCGCGAAATACACGCTGGCTGTGAATGCGGCGGCGGCCGATCTGGGGATCACCAGCTTTGGCGATATCGCCGCGCAGGCCGAAGCGCTTGACGGCAAGATCTATGGCATCGAGCCGGGCAACGACGGCAACCGCCTGATCCAGTCGATGATCGATGAAGACGCCTTTGGCCTGTCCGGGTTCGAGGTGGTCGAAAGTTCCGAGCAGGGGATGCTGGCGCAGGTCGCGCGGGCGGATCGCCGCAGCGAGCCTGTGGTATTCCTTGGCTGGGAGCCGCATCCGATGAACGCGAATTTCGACCTGACCTATCTTGAGGGCGGCGACGATTATTTCGGCCCGAACCTTGGCGGTGCGACGGTCTATACCAACACCAGCGCGGGCTTTGTCGAGGAATGCCCCAACGTGGGCAAGCTGCTGAACAATCTCGAATTTACGCTGGCCATGGAAAACGAGATCATGGGCGCGATCCTTGATGACGGTAAGGACCCGTCCGAAGCGGCGGCGGTCTGGATCAAGGAAAACCCAGAGGTTCTGGATACATGGCTTGCCGGTGTGACCACCATCGACGGTGGCGACGCGATGGCAGCAGCCGAAGAAAAGCTGAAGTAATCAGCATGGCGACCCTGCCCGCGCCGAAAGCGGGCGGGGTCATTCCGGCGGCTGGGCGAGACGGTTTTCCAGGCAGAGCTTCTAGTTTGGAAACGATAATCTGCGAAAAACACCCCGTGCATTTCGTGCGTAGTACGGCGTTTTTCTCTCTTCCGGTCGTATCGGCAAAACACGGATAGTCGCATTCATGAATTGGCTCACGGATAACAAGATACCGGTCGGGGACACTGCCGAGGTGGTGTTCGACTGGTTGCAGATTAACGGGGCCTGGTTCTTTGACGGGCTAGCCGACGGGATGGAATGGCTGATCGAGGCCGTTCTCTGGGTGTTGCAGAGCCCGCACCCGCTGATCGTGATCGCTGTTTTCGCAGGCCTGACATGGGTGATCCAGCGCGGCTGGAAGATGCCGCTTTTTGTCGTGGTCGGGTTCCTGTTCATCCTGAACCAGGGCTATTGGGAGGAAACGACCGAAAGCCTCACGCTGGTTTTGTCGGCTTGCGTGGTCTGCATGGGGGTGGGCGTGCCAATTGGCATCGCGGCGGCGCACCGGCCCAAGCTGTATGCATGGATGGCGCCGGTTCTGGATTTGATGCAGACTCTGCCGACCTTTGTCTATCTTATTCCCGCGATTGTGTTTTTCGGCATCGGCATGGTGCCGGGACTCATCGCGACGGTAATTTTCGTGCTGCCTGCGCCGATCCGGCTGACGCAGCTTGGGATCAGCTCGACCCCCACGGCGCTGCTTGAGGCGGCCGAGGCTTTCGGGGCGAAACCGAGCCAGACGCTCTGGAAGATCGAGCTGCCCTATGCGCTGCCGCAGATCATGACCGGGCTGAATCAGACCATCATGCTGTCGCTGTCGATGGTGGTGATCGCCGCGCTTGTCGGCGCGGATGGGCTGGGCGTGCCGGTCGTGCGTGCGCTCAACCAGGTGAACACGGGGCTTGGGTTTGAGTCGGGCTTTATCATCGTCGTGGTCGCAATCATGCTCGACCGGATGCTGCGGGTGGGCAAGAAATGACGACAGCGGTAGAATTCGACAACGTTTCCATCGTCTTCGGGGACAAGCCTGAGGTGGCGCTGCCCTTGATGGACAAGGGCCAGAGCCGCGCGGAAATCCAGCAGGAAACCGGGCAGGTGCTGGGCGTGCACAATTGCTCTCTCAGCGTGGAAGAGGGCGAGATCCTTGTGCTGATGGGGCTGTCCGGTTCGGGCAAATCCACGCTCTTGCGGGCGGTGAACAGGCTGAACCCGACGGCGCGCGGCACGGTGCGGATCTTCGATGGCGACTGGTCCTGCGACGTGGCCAATGCCAATGCGGCTGATCTGCGCCGGGTGCGCCGCGAATGCGTGTCGATGGTTTTCCAGCAATTCGGTCTGCTGCCGTGGCGGACCGTACGCGATAACGTTGCGCTGGGGCTGGAACTGGCGGGGGTACCCAAGGCCGAACGGCTGAAACGCACGGACCGTCAGCTTGAACTGGTCGGGCTGATCGACTGGGCCGACCGCAAGGTGGGTGAGCTGTCGGGCGGGATGCAGCAGCGCGTCGGCCTTGCGCGCGCCTTTGCCACGGATGCGCCGATCCTGCTGATGGACGAGCCGTTTTCGGCGCTCGACCCGCTGATCCGCTCGCGGCTTCAGGACGAGCTCTTGGAACTGCAGCGTGATCTGAAACGCACGATCATCTTCGTGAGCCACGATCTCGACGAGGCTTTCAAGCTGGGCGGACGTATCGCGATCATGGAGGGTGGGCGCATCGTGCAATGCGGCACCCCGCGCGAGATTTTCTCGGCACCCGCCACAGATTACGTCACCGAGTTCGTCGCGAACATGAATCCGCTCGGCGCGCTGTGCGCGCGCGATGTGATGGTGCCGGCCGAGGGTGGCACAGAGGCAAGCGCGGTTACAGCGGATCATCCGCTGCTGGATGTGATCGACCGGCTGAACGATGCGCCTGGCGGGCTGGGCGTGACCGAAGGTGGCAAGGTCATCGGGGTGGTCAGCTCGGACAGTATTGTCGCGCGGCTGGCCCAGACGGTCGAGACCAACAAGACGTGATTGGAAAAGGCGGCACGAGTCCCTTGACCTGAAAGCGCCAAGTTTCCTATAGACCGGCTTCCTGTTTGGCCTAGCTCATGACCCAGAAAGGGGCATTCGCGTTGCAGACACCGTACTATCTGGTCGATAAATCCCGGCTTTTGCCGAACATGGAAAAAATCGCATGGCTGCGAGAAAACTCCGGGGCCAAGGCGCTTTTGGCGCTGAAATGTTTCGCCACCTGGTCCGTGTTCGACATGATGAGCGAATACATGGACGGCACAACCTCCAGTTCGCTGTTCGAGGTAAAGCTGGGGCGCGAGAAATTCCCGGGCGAAACCCATGCCTATTCCGTGGCCTGGGCCGATCATGAGATCGACGAGGTTCTCGCGAACTCGGACAAGGTGATTTTCAATACCACCGGGCAGTTGTCGCGATTTGAAAGCGAGTCCGAGGGCCATGTGCGCGGCATCCGGGTCAATCCCGGCGTGTCGACGTCGGAATTCGATCTGGCCGATCCGGCGCGGCCTTTCAGCCGTCTGGGGGAGCACGATCCGGCGGTGATCGAGCCCTTTGCCGACCGGATCACCGGATTCATGTTCCACAACAATTGCGAGAACGCCGATTTCGACCGGTTCGACGCGATGCTGGGCAGTATCGAACAACGCTTTGGCCACCTGATCCGCGCGATGGACTGGATCAGTCTTGGCGGCGGCATTCATTTCACGGGCGAGGGCTATCCGCTTGACCGTCTGGCCGAGCGGCTAAAACGCTTTGCAGGGGAAAACGAGGTTCAAGTCTATCTGGAGCCGGGCGAGGCCGCTATCACCAAGTCCACGACGCTGGAAGTTTCGGTGCTGGATACGCTTTACAACGGCAAGAACCTCGCCATTGTCGACAGCTCGATCGAGGCTCATATGCTCGATCTGCTGATCTATCGCGAATCCGCCAAGATGGAACCCGACGCGGGTCCCGAAGAATGGATGATCTGCGGCAAATCCTGCCTTGCGGGCGATATCTTTGGCGAGTTCCGCTTTCCCGAGGCGCTGAAGCCCGGCGACCGGCTGAGCGTACAGGACGCGGCCGGTTACACGATGGTAAAGAAGAACTGGTTCAACGGCGTCAAGATGCCCGCAATCGCGGTCCGTGAATTGGACGGCAGCGAACGGATGGTGCGCGACTTTACCTATGAGGATTTTGCAGCGGCGCTTTCCTGAGCGCGGCTTGTCCCTTCGCACGAAATAACAACACACGAGGATATCACGTTGAAAAAGAACGTTCTTATCATCGGCGCTGGTGGCGTCGCACAGGTGGTGGCGCATAAATGTGCTCAGAACAATGACGTGCTGGGCGATATTCATATCGCCAGCCGTACGCTTTCGAAATGCGAGGCGATCATCGACAGCGTGCGCGAAAAGAGCGCGATGAAAGTGGACGGCGTGCTGAAGGCGTATCAGGTCGATGCGCTCGACAGTGCGGCTGTCGCCAAGGTCATCACTGATACCGGCGCGCAGATCGTGATTAACGTGGGCTCGGCATTTGTGAACATGTCGGTCATGGATGCCTGCATCGAAACCGGTGCGGCCTATATCGACACGGCGATCCATGAAGAACCCGACAAGATCTGCGAAACCCCGCCGTGGTATGCGAATTACGAATGGAAAAAGCGCGACCTGTGCGCGGAAAAGGGCGTCACCGCAATCCTTGGTGCCGGGTTCGATCCGGGCGTGGTGAATGCCTTTGCGCGCTTTGCCATCGACACGATGGACGAGGTCAAGAGCGTCGATATCGTCGACATCAACGCGGGCAGCCACGGCAAGTATTTCGCGACCAACTTCGACCCCGAGATCAACTTCCGCGAATTCACCGGCACGGTCTATTCCTGGCAGGGCGGCGAGTGGAAAGAGAATTCCATGTTCGAGGTTGGCCATGAATGGGATCTGCCGGTGGTTGGCAAGCAGATGGCCTATATGTCGGGCCATGACGAGGTACATTCGCTGGCGACGAATTATCCGCAGGCCGATATCCGGTTCTGGATGGGCTTTGGCGAGCATTACATCAACGTCTTCAGCGTGTTGAAGAACATTGGCCTGCTGTCTGAACAACCCGTCACGCTGGCCGAAGGGCAAGAAGTCGTGCCGCTCAAGGTGGTCAAGGCTTGCCTGCCGGATCCATCCTCGCTCGCGCACGACTACACCGGCAAGACCTGCATCGGCGATCTGGTGAAGGGTACGCGCGACGGCAAAGACGTTGAAATGTTCGTCTATAACGTTGCCGATCACAAGGAAGCCTATCTTGAGGTCGGCTCGCAGGGGATCTCTTATACGGCGGGCGTGCCGCCGGTGGCGGCCGCGATGCTGGTGGCAGACGGGACCTGGGATGCCAAGACCATGAAAAACGTCGAGGAAATGGACCCGAAACCGTTCTTTACCATCCTCGACCGGATCGGCCTGCCGACCCGCGTCAAGGACGAAAACGGCGACCGCGCCTGGAATGAATAACATTCCTCCGGTGCCCTGAGCATACTGATTTTGCCTGATTGGAAACCGGCCCCTGTCAAAAGGGGCCGGTTTTTTCGTGGTTCGATCAGGCCAGCGTGTAAACGCAATCGGGCGGCGCGGATTGCGTGGTTGTCTTGCTCTCGCATCCGGTTAGGTTGACGCGGGGCGGCCTTGGGAGGGGCCGCGAGGAGGAGAGAATCATGAAGGATTTGCCCGCAATACGGCACGAGGTGCTGTATGGCCGTCGCGTCGTGCGTTGTTTCGCGGACCGGCCCGCCAGTCTGGATGCAGGCTTTCGCGCCACCGTGGCGCAACATGGCAACCGGGTTGCGGTGGTCGATGAAGACCGGCGCCTGACCTATACCGAACTTGATGCCGAAGTGCAGGAACTGGCTGCCGGCCTGCTCGCGCTTGGGTATCGCAAGGGCGAACGTATTGCGCTGCTGATCGGTAACCGGCTGGAATTTATCACGCTTTTCCTTGCTGCCGCGCGGATCGGATTGATTTCAGTGCCGCTCAATACGCGTCAGCGTCGGCCCGAGATCGAATTCGTGCTGAACCAGAACGGCTCGTCAGCGGTGATCGCCGAGGCGGAATTTGCCGAGAACCTGCCGGAACAGGCAAGGGTGCCAAGCCTGCGCGGCATCTATGTCCTTGATGGCGACAAGGGGCTTGGCCAGATCCGCGATGCCGCCCGTGCCGATGCCGACTGGCCCGAAGTTGACGAAGAGGACACGCTTTGCTTGCTCTATACCTCGGGCACGACGGGCAAGCCCAAGGGCGCGATGCTCACCCATGTGTCGGTGATCCATTCGATGATGCATTTCGAGTGGGGGATGGACCTGCGCGCGGGCGATGTGGGCTTCCTCGCGGTCCCGGCAAGCCATGTGACCGGGCTGGTCGCGATTATCCTGGCGATGATCCATGTGGGCGGTACGACCGTCATGATGCGGGCGTTCAAGGCGCGAAAATTTCTTGAACTGGCCGAGGCCGAGCGGATCACCACGACAGTCATGGTGCCAGCCATGTATAACCTTTGCCTGCTGGAGCCTGCGTTTGCCGATTTCGATCTGTCGTCTTGGCGGGTGGCCGGGTTCGGCGGCGCGCCCATGCCACCTGCGACGATCGAGAAACTGGCGCGTCACGTGCCCTCGCTTGTGTTGCAGAACGCCTATGGATCGACCGAAACCAGCTCGCCGGCCACCCTGCTGCCCGCCGGGACCATATCCGAGCATCCGGAGTCCGTGGGGCAGCCGCTGCCGCTGGCCGATATCGTGATCGTCGATGACCACGGGCGCGAGGTGCCCCCCGGAGAAAGCGGTGAATTGCTGATCGGCGGGCCGATGGTGGTGCCGGGCTATTGGGACAATCCCGAGGGCGATGCCAAGGGGTTTACCGGCGGCTACTGGGTCTCTGGCGACGTGGGAATAATGGATGAGGATGGCTTTGTGCGCATCATCGACCGCAAGAAGGACATGATCAATCGGGCGGGGTTCAAGATCTATTCAATCGAGGTTGAGAACGTGTTGGCGCATCATCCGCATGTGGTCGAGGCGGCTGTCGTAGGATCGCCTGACGAGGTGCTGGGCGAGCGGGTGCATGCCTTTGTCTATGGCAACGGCCATGAGCTGAACGCGGATGAGATCAAGCGCTTCTGCGCCGAGCGCCTGTCGGATTACAAGGTGCCGGATCTCGTGACCTTCCTGACCGAGCCGCTGGCCCGCAACGCCAATGGAAAGGTGCTGAAAACCGAGCTGCGTAGCCCTGCCTAGGGCCATCGCGGGGGGCTGGGAAGAGGGTTTCCCTGCCATCGGACATTCATGTTGACTTTGCGTGAATCGAGCGACAGTGTGTGAATGTCCGACACTAATTCAGTATTGATCGTGTCGGCCAAAAGCGTCCGGGCCTACCGGGCGCGGCACGGTTTTCGCGTTGGGAGGCGCGGAACAGGGGGGAGAATGGGCCTTGAACGGCGTCAGATTCACGTGGCCTATGCTTATCAGCGCATCGCTGAAGAGATCGAATCCCAGATTCTCGAAGGCACGTTGAAGCCGGGCGAGCAACTGCCCGGTGAGACGGAGATGGCAGAGATGTTCGGCGTCACCCGGTCTACCGTTCGCGAGGGATTGAGGCGGCTGGAAAGCGAAGGTCTAGTCTGCCGTCCGACTCCGCGGCGGATGGTCGTGGCGATCCCGCGCATTGACCGGCTTTCGACACGATCCGGGCGTACCATGGCCCTGATGAAAGTCACCTATCGCGAGCTGTGGCAGGTGACGCTGAAAACCGAGATGCTGGCCGCCCGGCTTGCGGCGGAAATGGCGCAGGATGACGAAATCGCGGTATTGAAATCTCTCCACGAAGATCTCTCCGGCGCCGAAGGCAATGCAAGCCGGACCATCGAACTGGACGGGCGGTTTCATTCGCAGGTGGCGCGGATCGGCAAGAACCGCGTTCTGGGCCTCGCGCGCGAGCCGGTGGCCCATCTGCTGTTTCGCGGCTTTGCGCAGGTCGCCCCCTTTGTCCCGCAATTCTACAAACGCCAGATCGAGGCGCATTCTAATGTCGTGTGCGCAATCGAGGCCCGCGATCCCATCCGGGCCGAAACCTGGGCGCGCAAGCACATCGAGGATTTCTGGCGCGCCGTGCAGATCGCCGGGCTGGAGGACGAAGCGGCTGTTAACAACGTAAAGGCATTGTCATGAGCGCGACGACACTGACCACGGATATTCAGGACCGGGTGATGGTGATCACGCTGAACCGGCCTGACCGGTTGAACGCCTTCACACTGGGCATGATGCACGAAATGATCGCGGCAATTGACGAAGCGGATGCCGATGATGATATTCGCGCGGTGATCGTCACGGGGGCAGGGCGCGGGTTTTGCGCCGGTGTCGATCTTGACGATGACGACGCGTTCACCGCGGCCAAGCCCGACCCGATGTCAAAGGCCCCTGAGGTCTGGGCCGACCCGGCCAACCGCGACATGGGCGGCGTGCTGACGCTGAGATTGTTCAATTCACTCAAGCCTTTGATCGCCGCTGTCAACGGCCCCTCGGTGGGGATCGGGGCAACGATGCAATTGCCGATGGATATCCGCATCGCCTCGGAAAAGGCCCGGTTCGGGTTTGTCTTTGCCCGGCGCGGGATCGTGCCCGAGGCGGCTTCGTCATGGTTCCTGCCGCGTCTCGTGGGTATGTCTCAGGCACTGGAATGGGCAATTTCCGGTCGCGTCTTTGACGCAGACGAAGCCCTGCGCGGCGGACTGGTCCGGTCGGTTCATGCGCCCGGGGATCTGCTGGACGAGGCGCATCGCATCGCCAGTGAAATCGCGGCCAATACCGCGCCGGTGTCGGTCGCGCTGACCCGCCAGATGATGTGGCGCATGGCGGGGGCCGAACATCCGATGATGGCCCATCGCATAGACAGCCGGGCAATCGCGGCGCGCGGTTCTTCCGGCGATGCGGCGGAGGGCGTCGCCAGTTTTCTCGAAAAACGACCGGCGCAGTTTCCCGACAGGGTCAGCGCCGATATGCCGGGTTTCTTTCCGTGGTGGCAGGAGCCGCCATGGGCATGAGCAACGATAGGAGAATGTGATGAGCGATCACATACTGGTTGAAAAGCAAGGGCCGGTGACGGTTTTGCGCCTGAATGACCCCGGTTCGATGAACGCGATGACCGGAGAGATGGCGACGGATCTGCGCAAGCTGCTGCAGTCCGAAAGTGAAACCGCGCGGGCTATCATTTTAGCCGGGAACGAACGTGCCTTTTCGTCCGGCGCGAACCTTAAGTCGGCGATGCCAACCGGCCGTACGTCGCTGGATGCCGGCAAAACGCTGGAGGAGCATTACAACCCGCTGATGGAAACGATCCGCGATTTGCCGGTGCCACTGATCTCGGCGGTGCGGGGCGCGGCGGCGGGTGTCGGGGCCTCGATCTCGCTCGCCTGCGATATCATCGTTGCCGGGAAGAGCGCCTATTTCCTTGAGGCATTCGCCCGTATCGGCCTGATCCCCGACGGGGGCGCGACGTGGCTCTTGACCCGCGCCGTGGGCCGGGTGCGCGCGATGGAGATGATGCTGCTGGCAGAAAAGATCCCGGCACCGCAGGCGATGGAATGGGGCCTGATCACCCGGCTTGCCGAAGATGACGCGGTTGAAAGCACGGCGATGGCGCTTGCAGAACGGCTTGCTGCAGGGCCGTCGCAAAGCTATGCGCTGATCCGCAAGGCCGCGTGGAGCGCCGCCGACAGCGATTTCAGCTCGACGCTTGCAACGGAACGGGAATTGCAGCGGCAGGCCGGACTGACAGACAACTTCGCGGAAGGCGTTGCGGCGTTTCTCGAAAAGCGCCCGGCAAACTTCGGCTAGGCGAAAGAATGCAACCGTGGGCGGGCGCCGGCTGAGGAGGGCCGGTTACGCAAGCGGGAGTGGCGGATCGCGTGTGACGCGCGATTCCGGGGTTTCGAATTTCAGGAGGAGGAAATCGAATGACGAAACTATTCAAGGGATTACTGACCGGCGCATCACTGCTGGCACTGGCGCCAGCAGTTCAGGCGGCGGATCAGCTGAGCTATGCGGGCGGCTGGCCACCGGGATCGGGCCCGACCGGGGCGCTTGAGAATTATGCCGAAGCCGTGGGTGAGGCGAGCGGCGGCGAGCTGACCATGCGGGTGTTCCCGCTGTCGCTGCTCAGCTTTGCCGAAAGCAATGCGGGTCTGCGCGACGGTCTGGCCGACCTTTCGACGATCTTGACGCCATATTTCTCGGCCGAGTTTCCCAATCTCAACATGATCTCCGAATTCTCGGAAATGGTTGAACTGGAAGACTTTTCCGGTGAGCTCAGCTCGCTTGCCTTTGCGGGCGCGGTGTCGGAATACGTGATGCTGAACTGCGACAGCTGCCAGAAAGAGGTTGCGGCGCAGAACCAGGTTTACATGGGTGCGGGGATGACGACCTCTTATGCGCTGCAATGCACGGTGCCGGTGACCTCGCCCGAGGAACTGACCGGCAAACGTGTCCGGGCGGGCGGCGCTTACTGGGCGCGCTGGGCCGAGGCGATGGGCGCGGTGCCGGTTTCGATCTCGATCAACGAGACTTTCGAGGCGCTAAGCCAGGGGGTGCTGGACTGTACCGCCAGTAACCCCGCAGAACTGGTGAACTTCAGCTTTATCGACGTCGTAAAGCATGTCTACATCGGGCTTCCCGGCGGGCAGTTCACCGTGCCGACGATGATGAACAGGGACCGCTGGCAGGGGCTGAGCGAGGAATCGCGTCAGGCGCTGATGAAGGCGAATGCCGATCTCGCGGCGGAAATGACCTGGGTCTATCTTGAAGAGGCACGCTCGGGCCTGTCGCAATCCAAAGAGCGCGGCATCGAGGTGACCGACGCCAACGACAGCCTGATCTCGATGAACCAGGACTTTATCGAACAAGACCTGTCTTCGGTCGTCGACATTTACTCGGAACGCTTTGATCTGGAGAATGGCGCCGATGCCAGCGCAAAGGTGCGGGAATTGCTGACGCGCTGGACCGAGCTGACCTCGGGTGTCGAGAGCGCAGAGGAGCTTGCGACGATCTACTGGGATGAAATCTATTCCAAGATCGACGTGTCCAGCTACGGCATGTGAATAGGTTACGGGCCCCTCATGACAGGGGCCCGGCCACGCTTTGGGGAGGAAGCAGATGTACAAAATCGGCAGGATCTTGTCCGGCCTGACAAGGGTTGCGTCCTTTCTGGGGACGCTTTGTATCGTCCTCATGATGCTGCACGTGACCGCCGATGTGGCGGGGCGCTATCTGTTCAACCGGCCGCTACCGGGGACAATCGCGATTGTCGGGCATTTCTACATGATCGCGGTGGTCTTTATCGCGCTGGGCGTTGCCGAAGAACAGCGGGCGCATATTTCGGTGGAATTCCTGACCGACATGCTGCCGAACAGCTTTCAGGGCTGGATCGCGGTCTTCTCGAGCGTCCTGTCTGCGGCGGTTTTCGGACTGTTGGCGGTGCGCGCCTATGAAGAGGCAGTGAAAAAGACAAAGGTTGGCGCCGCGATGGAGCAGGGCTCGGCCATGATCCCGGTCTGGCAGAGCTATTGGTTCATCCCGTTGGGGGCCGGTCTGATCGCGCTGATCTGTGTTTACAGGGCGCTGGTCACGGCCTCGGGCAGCCGTAGCGGGCTGCGGGAAACGGATCTGGACGTAGAGATTATTCATGACTGATGTTGCAATTGGGCTGACCGGGCTGGGGTCGCTGCTGGTGCTGATCGGGCTGCGTGTGCCAATTGGCGTGTCGCTGATCGGTGTTTCCTTTGTGGGGCTCTGGTCGCTGATGGGCTGGCGCGTGGCATGGGGGGCGCTGGGCACGATCCCGTACCAGTTCACCGCCAACTGGGTGCTGAGTTCGATCCCGATGTTCCTGTTCCTCGGGTTCATCAGCTATCACACGCAGCTGACTCGCGGGCTTTTTCAGGCGGCGCGGGCTTGGATGTCGGGCCTGCCGGGGGGGCTTGCCATCGCCTCGATCTTTGGTTCGGCCGGGTTTGCCGCCGTATCCGGTTCGTCGCTGGCCTGTTCGGCCGCCATGGGGCGTATCGCGATCCCCGAGATGATCAAGCACAAGTACCACCCGGAGCTGGCCACCGGCACGGTCGCCGTCGCCGGTACGATCGGCGCGCTGATCCCGCCTTCGATCATCCTGATCCTGTACGGCGTGATCGCGCAGGTTTCGATTGCCAAGCTGTTTCTGGGCGGTGTGAGCGCCGGTATCCTGACCGCCATCGGCTATATCATCGTGGTTCTGGTACGGGTGAAACTGAATCCGGATCTGGCCCCGTCGCGGGATGACCGGGCCAGCCTCTCTGAAAAGATCGTCGCGCTCAAGGATACATGGCCGATCCTGCTGGTGATGATCGGCATTTTCGGGGGGCTGTTCAGCGGGATCTTCACGCCCACCGAAGCCGGGGCCGTGGGGGCGTTCCTTGCCTGTCTCGTGGCCCTGATCAGCGGTGAGCTGACGCTTGAGCGGTTTCTCAAAGCCGCGCGCGAGACCACGACGACCACCGCATCGCTCTTGATCATCGCGGTAGGGGCCAGCCTGTTGACCCGCTTCCTTGCGCTGTCTGGTGCTGGCGATTACCTGTCGGCTGGCATCATGTCGGTGGCGGCAAACCCGGCACTGCTTTTGCTGGGGATCGTTTTGGTCTACCTGCTGCTCGGCATGTTCCTTGAGCCGATCGGGGCGATGCTTTTGACCCTCCCGATCATCCTGCCTGTCGTCGATGCGTCGGGCTGGAGCCTTCTGTGGTTCGGCGTCGTACTGACCAAGCTGCTTGAAATCGGGATGATCACGCCGCCCATCGGCATGAATGTCTTTGTGATCAAGGGTGTGGTCGGCGATCTGGTAAAGACTTCGGCCATCTTCCGCGGCGTGCTTTGGTTCATGGTGATGGACCTTGTGATCGTCGTGGTCCTGTCGGTCTGGCCTTCGCTGGTTCTGATGCTGCCCGACCTGATCGGCTAGGCGAGGGGGGCAGTATTCGCCCGCCCGCTGTTATTGCAAAACGCTTGGGTCGGTGATCGGTGTCGCGTCTTCCAGCCCGGCAAGCTGAATGCCGCGCCAGAAATCCTCGATATGACGGCGCGACCATTCACGGGCGCGTTCCGGATCGCGATCGCGTATCGCCGCAAGCAGCTGCGAATGCGCCTCGATCTGGCGCGAGATCGCCTGCGGCACTTTCGGCGCGACCTGTGTAAAGCCTTGATAAAGCAGCAGGGCAATCGGCTCGCGCGCAAGGCTCAGCACGCGGTTCTTGCCCGCTTCGGCGATGAGCGAATGAAACCGCGTATCCAGCTGGATTGTTTCGTCTTCGTTTCCCTTGGCCGCAATCAGCGCGTCGTGCAGTTCTTCCAGCGCGGTTACTTCCGCGTCGGTCGCGAATTCGGCCGCGAGCGCGGCTGCGAGAGGTTCGGTTTCCAGCGCGACCTGCCAGAGTTCGCGAAACGTCACGTTCATCAGGACCATGGCACGGCTGGACCGGCTGGACAGCTTGTCGCTTTGCGGGCGGGCAACCTCGAGCCGGCGTGGAGTCGGGCGGCAAACAAGACCCTCGCTTTCGAGTTGCCGCAGCCCTTCGCGTACGGTCGAGCGGGTGACGCCGAACATCTCGGCCAGCGCAATTTCGCCGGGCAGGCGCTCGCCGGGTTTCAGTGTTCCCTGCATGATCTGGTCTTCGATCTCATCGGCGAACTGACGATAAGCATAGTTCACGGTCAATTGCTGTCCCCGCAGACCCATATTCCCCAACTCCCTTCCTTACGGCTCCAGACTACCCTGACTGGCTGCTGCCACGACATGATTTTTTCTTGAGCCTTGTGTAAAACCCGTTCTGTCGCAGCGCCGCGCTTAGCAGCGGGCAAAAGGGGATGACAGCCGCCCCGCCCGAAATTCCGCAGGCAAAGGCCAAAGAACGGCGCCTGGGTCAATTATTGGGCATGAGACCGTAACACGCGGCGGGGCCCGAGAGCGGCAGATTTGGCTTTTCGCGACAAAGCTTTACAATCGATGACTAACGCTGCTGTGCAGCGGCTGCGTCCGTTATGTGCGATCACGCATGTTTTCGATCCGTTCGGGCCGCTATCTAAGAAGCACCCATATCAAGGTTTCCGGAAAACTCCATGCTCGCGTTTTTTAAAGATCCACGGGCCGTTGCATTGTTGCTGGCGGCATCGCTTACCATCCTGTCCAACACGATCATCAGCCCGGCTCTGCCCGGGTTGCAGGCAAGCTTTCCGGACAATCCCAACGCGGAACTGATGACCCGGTTGCTGGTCACGGCGCCTTCGCTGCTCGTGGCGTTCTTTGCGCCCTTTGCCGGTATGGTGGCAGATCGTTTTGGTCGTCGGCGCCAGATATTGGTGGGCGCCTTGCTGTTTTCGGTGGCGGGATGTGCCGGGACGCTTTTGCCAAGCCTCGAAACCATCCTTGTCAGCCGCCTGTTCCTTGGGCTTTCGGTTGCAATGGTCATGACGGGGCAGGCCGCTCTCATCGGTGACTATTTCGACGGCGAAGCGCGCGGCAAGTTCATGGGGCTGCAGATCGCGGTCGTCAATTTCAGCGGATTTGCCTTTATCGCCCTCTCGGGCTGGCTTGCGGGCATGTCACCGCGCCTGCCGTTCCTGATCTACGCGCTTGGAGCGATCATCTTTCCCTATCTCTGGTTCACGGTAAAGGATCCGGTTGCCAAAGCATCCACCGGCCCCGAGGTCGCCGGCGAAAACGCCGGGTCAGCGGGATGGGTTCTGACGCTGGTAGTTATCGTAACGCTTTCGGCGCTCAGCTTTGTCCTGTTTTACCTCGTGCCGACGCAGATCCCGTTTTACCTCGCGACCATCGGTTTCGACAGCGCCTCTGACCCGGCGCAGGTTCTTGCCATGGTGACGCTTGCAGGGGGTGCGACGGCGCTTGCCTTCGGGCGAATTCACGCCCGTCTCGGGCATGGGCTGACGCCGGCGTGCGGTTTCCTGTTCATGGCCTGCGGCTTTGGCTTGCTTGACTGGGTGCACAGTATGGCCCTGATCGACCTTGCAGCGCTGTGTATCGGCGCCGGGTTTGGCCTGACGATGCCGACCTTCTTTGCCGTTGCGCTTGACGCGGCGCCGGCGCAGCACCGGGGTCTTGTTTCGGGCGCTATCACGACGAGCATCTTCCTGGGCCAGTTCATCTCGCCGATCTTCAGCATGCCGATGGTCGGCGCGATCGGGTACGAGGGCACCTTCGGCGTAGCGGCTATCATCCTCGTGGTCACCGCGGTCTTGGTCTACCTGTTCTTCCAGCGTCGCGGACGTTCCACCGTTCCTGCGTAACTGTTTTGCGGGAGCGGGCGCGTCGCCGTTTGCGCCCTGTGCTCGGTAAGGTGATGTTTTGCAGGGGGACGGGATCATTCAGACCAGTTCACGCCTTGCGCAGTGGTCCAGTCTGAAAGCAAAAGTCATCGTCCTTGGTGAATTCCATGAGATAACCCTTCAGATGCGCGTGCTTTTCCTGTTTTTTCTCGCGTGCGATCGACTGCGCCGCTTCGGACATTGCCGCCATGATGGTGGGGCGCAGCGATTGGCGGAAGCTATCGTCGCGCAAGGCTGAAATAAGCGCGTGTTCAGCTTCGCGCTTCAGCATTGTAGGATCAAACTGCTGAACACGATTTTCCAGTGCTTGCAGGATCGCAGAGCGCAGACTTTCGGGCGAGATATCCTGTTTCGGCAAAAAGTCTGAACACCCGGCTTTCAGTGCCGCGACTGCCAGTTCGATCTGCCCGTTTCCGGAGATCATGATGGTCGCGGCATTCCGGTTCTTGCTACTCGCCTGGACAATGTCCAAAGCCGAAAAACCGTCACCATCGGCCAGCCGGTAATCTACGAGCACAAGGTCATAGGCGTGCTCCTGCATGGATTGTTCCATCGTTTCCAGCGTCGGAACAGAATGCATCGTAATGGGAAGACCCAGCCCATCGCTCATCCGGCAGATACGCCGCCGGTCAAATTCGTCATCGTCAAGCAGGAGCGCATTCACCGCTTTTGGCTCTGCCGAAGGATAGATCGTTGAAGGCTCAGTCATTTGCGACCCCCGAATTGCCACCCGTAGCGACTGTATCCGGTAGCAATCCGGATTTCGTTAATTTCGCCAGGGTGAGAAGGGCGCGCGTGTCGAAGGTTTTACTAAACTTCCTGTCGGGTCGTTTTTGCGAAGCCGTGAGTATCGCTAGCCAACGGTCCGACAGGAATTTGGAAACTTGATCGCTATGCGGGTGCCTCGAATGCCTTCGGTGGGGAGCCATTCAATCTGCGCCTTGTACAGGTTCGCGATCTTGCGGACGTTGGCCAGACCCATACCGCTGCCCTCGATTTCATCCCGGGGTTTCAGGGTCGTCATGACCTCGAAAACTTTCTCTCGCGATTTTTTCGGAATGCCGGGGCCATCGTCCCAGACTGACAAAACCGGCCCCTGCGGCGTGTCATGGGTGGATATCTTGATAAATCCAGTTTCACTGTCGTGATGCTTTATTGAATTTGAGAGAAGCGAAGACACAAGGGTAAGCGCATCATGTTCGCCGAGAAAGATAGTTGGCGAATGTATTTCCCTGTTAAGCTCGAAACCCTGCGGAACGGGAACCTGATCAAGGGTCGTATCAATGACCGTGTTCCAGTGCAATTGAATGGATTCCTGCATTCGCCCAATCCGCGAGTAAACCAAAAGGTCTATCAGCATCCGGTCCAATCGTCGCGTATGGGTGTTCATCAGTTCGATATTACCGGCGAGGGATTTGGAAATTGGCAGTCCGGCATCCCTGATATCTTCTTCGATCCATTGGGGGAGTTCGAGAAGCGCGCGTACGGAGTTCCGTACGTCATGACTCACTAAATATATGAAATCCTCGAATTCCTGTGCGGCATTTTCAATTGAAACAACGGCCGACGTATTCGTATCCACTTTTCTTTCTGGCAGAGACATCGTGTATCCTTGATCATGCTAAGCCTGAGCTTCGTAACGCTTTTGACCTAACGGACTCTTAAGTCGTCATTCCGGCGATTATGAAACGGGTTCGAATCACCGCTGCTTTCAAAAATCCTAAAAGTTTTCACAATATCCGTGATCGTATTTCACCAATGGGTAACCGGTTCGAAGCTAGGTTCCCATGTTAAGGGGCGCGTTTTCGTTGGCCACACCTTATCGAAGGGAGTAGATATGAAGCAGAATATTCAAGAGATTGAAACTGTTACCGTCAAGGCCCCGTGCTCAGAGCCGGGAATCAAAGCTCTTATTCTGGACGACAGCGTCTTTGACCGACGGCGCATCCGTCGCCTGAGTGATGATACCGCGTTGGGAATAACTCTTGATGAGACAGCATCGATCGAGGGCTTGCAAGAAGCATTGGATCAGGAACGGTTCGACGTGATCCTCATTGATTACAATCTTCCTCAAGGCGATGGGATTGAGGCCCTCCAGGTGATTCGTAACCATCAGGTGAACGGATCCTGCCCAACGATCATGGTTACCGGGGACGATAAATCGGATGTCGCCGTCAAATCCTTAAAGATGGGGTGCGAAGATTACCTTACCAAAGATGAAATGACTCCCGAGACTTTAAAGTTCAGTATCGTGGGGGCAATTAAAAGTGCAGCAAAGAACGCCGGAATAGACGCGCTGGTTCAATCGGAAATTGAACAGGTCACGTCCGTTATCATGGCCAAATACACGAACGCGCTGCAGCCCAAATTGGCACGGGTTATTCGTGATATGAGAAGCCTGAGATCCTCACTTCCGGATAAAGACGTGAATGTTCCGGGTGAACTGGAAAATATCGAGCGTCAATGTATCAAACTGTGGTCACTGCTGCTTGATCCTCACACGGTGTCGCGCCGGCAAGAATTTCGACATTAAAGTCCAAAACGGGTGTCTAAGACGACTCTTGCATGAAAGATGGAAGAGCGACCGGCGGGCTTGTTTTCAGTAGCTCATATCGCTTGAAGAATGAAGAATTCTTCTTCGGGCCGAGGTCTCGATATGTCGACGATATTATTGTCTATCGATCACTTTCCGGCTCCTGCCTTACTCGTTTCAGAATCGGGCGTAATAACTGAATGTAATTTGATGGCGGCCGAACTGCTGAAGGCACCTCGGAGTGAGGTTGAAGGCAAACCGCTCGATAGCTTGCTTGTGGATTTATGGTTTGGCCGACAAAATTCGACACCCGTTCATGCCTTGCTCAGTGCAACCCCACCGGAAACGTTGCTCAAGCAGAGCAGCAAAACAATGGACGGCCGGGATGTCACCGTTTCCATCTCTGCCGGACCTTCCGAGGGGCGCACATCGGTTTCTTATTGCATTGCGCTCAGCCAAGGAGAGGCGCCAGGATCATCCTCGCAGAATTTCCGCGATATTGTGGATGCCTCGGCCAGCGCCATCATCATGTGTGATGCAACGGGGGCGATCAGGTTTGCCAGCCGCGCGGCAGGTGGGCTGTTTGGGTACGATTTGGACAGCCTGATTGGGATGTGCGTGGACCAGCTGGTGCCTGGTAAGCTCAAGAGGCACCACAAGGATTACCGGATCGAATTTAGCAAGGCGATGAAACCCCGCGCCATGGGCCGCAAGAGCAAGGTTACTGCGGTTCACAAGGAAGGGCATGAAATCCCGATTGAAATCGTGCTGACGCCTGTCAACGAGGCGGATGCCGAGATCATGTGCACCATCGTCGATTTGACCGAGCACGTGGCGACGAGAACGGAAATTTCGCAAAAAGCAAAAGAGCTTGAGCAGCTTAACGCCGAACTTTCGGCCTTTGCCAATAGTGCCAGTCATGATCTCAAGGCGCCGCTTTGTTCAATCGAGGGCTTGCTGAGCCTATGTCTGGAGGATCTAGAAGCTGGCGACGCCGACGAATTGAAGAAGAACCTTGAAGAGGCGCTGCTGATCAGCCGTTCAAATGCCAGCAAGGTGGAGAAAATCATCGAACTTGCGCAGGCAGGACAGGCCAAGTTGCACAAGGAAAGATTTTCACTGCGCGCGGATATCGTCGAAATCTGGCGCAGTTTGCGGTCCGTTGGATCTGCGGGCGCGGTACTGGAATTTGACCTGCGCCACGGCGACATCGTCAATCTCGAGCGCGCCGCGATGAACATGATACTCGCCAACCTTTTGTCGAATGCCCTGCGCTATGGCGACCCGGAGAAACCATCTCACGTAATCAGGATTTCAAGTCGGCGGGAAAACAACCAGTTGCAGATGGTGGTGGGCGACAACGGGCGCGGTATTTCCGGAGGTAATCTGCAGCGCGTCTTTACCTATTTCTCAAGGTTCGATGAGCTAAGCAATGAGGGGGTCGGCCTCGCGCTGGTGCGCAAACAGATCGAACGGCTGGGCGGCGCGATTTCGGTTCACAGCGTCGAAGGGCAGGGCACTGAATTCAGCTTTCTAATTCCACTGGAAGAAAGAGAGGAATGATGAAGATACCGGTGATGGTCATCGATGATGAAACCGTCGACAGGTACACGGCAAAGCGCCGGCTCGACAAGCACGGCGGTTTCGAAGAGGTTGTCGAAGTGTGCTCCGGTGACCAGTTTCTCGAAAGGCATTGCACTGAAAAAAATGGTTTACAGCCTCACCGGCCGCTATTGATTCTGATCGATATCAACATGCCCGGCCGCAACGGGTTTGAAACCATCGCCGAACTCGAAAAGCGGCAAAAGCTTGGGATCGCCCCGCAGGCTGTGGTCGTGATGATGTTCACGTCATCTGGCAATCCCAAGGACAAGGCGGCTGCCGCCTCTTTTTCACTGGTGAGAGGGTACATCGAAAAGCCGCTGGATGCGGCGGGCGCAGAAGAACTCTACCAGATATACCGGGCTGCTTTTCCGAATATCGTTGATGAAACCGCCTGACTAAAGACCGCCAATATCCCGGATTGATTGTACAATCGCATCGAGCCCTTCTTGCTTTCGCAGAGAGGCGAAAAAGAACGGCCGCTCTTTGCGCATCTTTATGCTGTCCCGTTCCATCACTTCGAGCGACGCGCCGACATGGGGGGCCAGATCGGTTTTGTTGATGACCAGAATGTCGGACTTGGTGATTGCGGGCCCCCCTTTGCGCGGGATCTCTTCACCTGCGGCTACGTCGATCACGTAGATGGTCAAATCGGCCAGCTCCGGCGAAAAGGTCGCCGACAGGTTGTCGCCACCGGATTCGATCAGTATGACATCTAGATCCGGATGTCTTTCACGCATTCGGGCAATCGCGGCGAGGTTGATGGACGCGTCTTCGCGGATAGCCGTATGCGGACAGCCGCCGGTTTCCACGCCCATGATCCGGTCCAAAGGCAGTACCTGAAGCCGCATCAGGGCTTCGGCATCTTCCTGCGTGTAGATATCGTTCGTGATGACCGCGACGGAAAAATCATCGCGCATCGCGGCGCAAAGGGCGGCGGTCAGTGTGGTCTTTCCGGCACCGACCGGGCCGCCGATACCGATGCGCAGGGGGCCGTGATTTGAACTCATGAGCGGAACATCCTCGAATATTGGTCTTCATGCGTCATCGACGCGATATCGCCAATGAAACTGCTTGAGCCGATAGCTTCAAGCGATTCATCAATGTAGGTAGAGCCCAGCTGATCGCAGAGCGGGGCGAGAGTGCGAACGATGCTTTGCCCCTCGGTCTGGCCAAGCGGCACGATCCGGATTGCCGCAGAAACGAGCGAGCTGGTCAGCGCGTGAAGATACATGCAGGCTGTTTCATGCAGCGGCATGCCGCAGGTTCGGGCAGACGCACCGATGGCCACCGGATAGCATAGGGGTGGCAGATCGCTGCCCCAGACTTCGTTGATCGTACGAATAAAGGCTTCGCCCTGCACCTCGGTTTCGAGGAGACGTTCCTTGGACGGCGACAGGGCCCGGGCGAGCGCATCGACTTCCTTGATCTCCTCCGTTGAGGACGCACGGAAAGACGCGGCCATCAGGATCACATCATTGCGTCCCGCGCCGTAATTCAGCACCGAGTTCAGCCAGGCCTCGACATCCTCTGCGGCACGGATTTCATCCGTTTCAACAAGGGATTCCAGCCCGTGGCTAAAGCTGAAAGCACCGATGGGGAAAGCTGGCGAAAACCATTGCGCCAGCGTCAGCATCACGTCCGGTGTGTCAGTGCTCATGCGAATGGGTGCGACCGTGCCCATAAGCGCCGCCTTCGGGCGTGAAGGGCTCGACCACCTCGCGGAGCGTGGCGCCCAGAAGGGTCAGCATATCCTGCATCACATGGTTGCGCTGGATCAGCAGGCGGTCTGTTTCGATTTGGCAGGGAGTGTGGCGGTTGCCAACGTGCCAAGCGAGCCGGACGAGATCGTCGCCCGTCACTTCGAGCAGTTCTTCGGCGGCGGCCTGCACTTCGATAAGCGAGCCGTCATTCAGTTCGAGCGCGTCGCCGTGATCGAGCGACTCCGTGTGTTCGAGGTCGACCAGAAAGCGTTTTCCCGCGCTGGTTTCCAGCACTTTGCGCCGCAGGAAACGGTCGTCATAGCTAAGGGTGCAGGTGTCGCCGGCCGTGTTCCACGCGCCGTGGCGGTGCAGGATTTGGGCGGTAGGCAGATCGCTCATGATGTTATGTCCCCGATTGGCGCAGATCCGGGCAATCCCCGTTCTTCCACGCGGCACTGCACGCTTTGTCACGGGTGCATGTAGCGGACGAAAGTTCGGGAAACGCTTGAGGAATCATGCCATTAGAGAATGGCGGGCGCAAGTATCAGGGGGTTGGCAAACCACGGTAATCCGCCGGTTTGCACGCGGAAAACGCCAGAGGTGGCGTTTTCCTATGGTTTTGCTGCACGGCCCAAGGGGCCGCGCGGCAATTGCAGCAACGCGCGCGATCAGAGGTGCATCAGGTCTCGGAAAACATACATCGGGATGTCTTCGCGACGCAGGCCCAGTTTGGCCAGCTCGGCATCGGATTTCATGTTCAGGCGCTTGACCTGATCGGACCGCGAGGCGCGCTCGATATAAAGGTTGAATGCATCGCGCAGGCTTGCGGTGAAAGCGCCAAAAGCGGAACGGAGACCAGCGCCGCGGATTTCGGATTTCGTTTCAAAAGCTGTAACTGCCATCGGGAACCTCATTCAAATCTGTGTCAGCATGTCGTCCTTGATAGGTAAGGTATGCTGACCCAGGCCCGGTGACCAATGCAAATGCAGCATTTTTGTTATGCATCTGCAGCAATGCTGCCTAGTTCTCTGTTTTAGAACATAAAATATCGCTGTGCCATGGGCAGAACCTCGGCCGGCTCGCAGGTCAGAAGCTCTCCGTCGGCGCGAACTTCGTAGGTTTCGGGGTTCACTTCGATCTTGGGCGTGGCGTTGTTCAGCAGCAGATCGGCCTTGCCGATGTCGCGCGTATTCTGCACCGCAATCGTCTGTTTCGCGAGCCCGAGCTTGTCGCGCAGACCGTCGGCCTGCGCCGCTTCGGAGATGAATGTCACCGCCGAATGTTCCAGCGACCGGCCAAAGGCGCCGAACATCGGGCGCGTGTAGACCGGCTGCGGTGTCGGGATCGAGGCGTTGGGGTCGCCCATCTGAGCGCAGACAATGGTGCCGCTCATCAGGACCATTTCCGGTTTCACGCCGAAAAAGGCCGGGTTCCACAACACTAGATCGGCGCGCTTGCCTTCCTCGATCGACCCGATCTCTTTCGAGATTCCGTGGGCGATGGCCGGGTTGATCGTGTATTTGGCGATATAGCGGCGAACGCGGAAGTTGTCGTTGTCGCCTTTTTCCTCGGGCAGACGACCACGCTGTTTCTTCATCTTGTCGGCGGTCTGCCATGTACGGATCAGCACTTCGCCGACGCGGCCCATCGCCTGACTGTCCGAGGCGATGATCGAAAAGGCGCCCATGTCATGCAGGATGTCTTCGGCGGCAATGGTTTCGCGCCGGATGCGGGATTCGGCGAATGCCACGTCTTCGGGGATCGACTTGTCGAGATGGTGGCAGACCATCAACATGTCGAGATGTTCTTCCAGCGTGTTCACCGTAAAGGGACGCGTGGGGTTCGTCGACGAAGGTAGAACATGCGCCTCGCCGCAGATCTTGATGATGTCCGGCGCGTGTCCACCGCCCGCGCCTTCGGTGTGAAAGGCGTGGATCGTGCGGCCTTTCATGGCTTTGACGGTGTGTTCGACAAAGCCGGATTCATTCAGCGTATCGGTATGGATCATCACCTGCACGTCCATCGCGTCCGCCACGCCAAGGCAGCAGTCGATGGCGGCGGGGGTGGTGCCCCAGTCTTCGTGCAATTTGAGCGCGCAGGCGCCGGCCTTGATCTGTTCTTCCAGCGCGGCGGGCAGCGAGGCATTGCCCTTGCCAGCAAAGGCGAGGTTCATCGGGAACGCATCTGCGGCCTGCAACATGCGCGCCATGTGCCAGGGGCCGGGCGTGACAGTCGTGGCCAGCGTGCCATGCGCCGGGCCGGTGCCGCCGCCAAGCATCGTGGTCAGGCCGGAATGCAGCGCGTCCTCAATCTGCTGTGGGCAGATAAAGTGGATGTGGCTGTCGAAACCGCCCGCGGTCAGGATGCGGCCTTCGCCTGCGATGATCTCGGTACCGGGGCCGATGATGATGTCGACACCCGGCTGGGTGTCCGGGTTGCCCGCCTTGCCGATCTTGTGGATGCGCCCGTCTTTCAAGCCCACGTCGGCCTTGTAGATACCGGTGTGATCGACGATCAGCGCGTTGGTGATGACCGTATCGACGGCGCCCTCGGCGCGGGTCATCTGGCTTTGACCCATGCCGTCGCGGATCACCTTGCCGCCACCGAACTTGACCTCTTCGCCATAGATCGGCGCGTTGCGGCTGCCAAGGCCCTGGGCCGCGCGTTCGGCGGTCAGGTCGTTTTCGACCTCAATGATAAGGTCGGTATCGGCAAGGCGCAGGCGGTCCCCGGTTGTGGGGCCGAACATGGCGGCATAATCAGCGCGGTCGATCTTTGCGGGCATCGGGCGGTCCTTTCAGCGGCGCGGGCCGGATTGGCGGGTCATGCCCCGCTTGGCCAGTCTGCGGGAATTCGAACGGGTCTTGCGGCGCAGCCGGGTCACGGCGACGTCGACGATCTGGTCGGGACGTTTCCCGGCAAGAGCCGCCCGTTGGGCGGCAGCAATGGAGCCCATGAAGGCCAGCGGTTTCTCGGACACCATGCGCTTGTTCTCGGACGGGGTGACCGACCACATACCGGCCATGCCGAGCATCCGCATCGACATCACGGACATGGTTTCGATCCAGAGCATATTCATATTCATCCACTGCCCGATCATATCTGTGGGCGTTGCGAACTGATTACCCTTGCGTGCCATGTCAGAGGTCTCCCATCACGGCCTGGTTGAAACCGAAAACCCGTCGGTTGCCGGTCAGCGGGATAAGCGTGACGTCGCGGCGCTGACCGGGTTCGAAACGCACAGCCGTTCCGGCGGCAATATCGAGCCGCATGCCGCGCGCCTTGTCCCGGTCAAAGTCGAGCGCGGGGTTGGTTTCGGCGAAATGATAGTGCGAGCCGACTTGAACCGGGCGGTCGCCGGTGTTGGCCACCTGAAGCGTGATCGGCTCGCGCCCTTCGTTCAATGTGATCTCGCCGGGCGCAGGGAACAGTTCGCCCGGGATCATTTTCTGGGTCCGCTTGTATAGAAATAGGCACCGACGGCAGCGGCGACGACAAAGAGCGCAGCGACGATGGCCAGCCAGCTTTCGCCGCCATGCGGGTGCAGGTGCGCGTGATCGCCCTGATGCGCAAGGGCAGGGTGGGCGGCAAGGATTGTCAGGGCGATTGCAAGATAGGTGGGGGCCTGCTTGAACATGTGAATGACCTTTTTCTGCGGAATACTAGCGGATGGGGTTATGGACGGTCACCAGTTTGGTGCCGTCGGGAAAGGTGGCTTCGACCTGTACGTCATGGATCATTTCGGGGATGCCCTCCATACATTGATCGCGGGTGATAACGCGGGCCCCGGCTTCCATCATCTCGGCGACCGAGCGCCCGTCGCGGGCACCTTCGACAACCGCGTCGGTGATCAGGGCAATTGCCTCGGGGTGGTTCAGCTTGACGCCGCGCGCCAGTCGCTTGCGGGCAACTTCGGCGGCAAGGGCGACCAGCAGCTTGTCTTTTTCTCTCGGGGTCAATTGCATGTCAAATCGTCCATGTTCTTGGAATCGGGGCATCTTGCAGGCGTTCAATAACCGGCACAAGGCTTTGGCGCAGCAGGTAGCCGTCGGCGGCCAGCAGGCGCGCAAAGAGAACGCCGGGGCGGATCAGGCTGACGCCGCCACGCTCGGGCATGAGTTCTTTCAGCGGTGCGAGAAAACTCTCGGCGTCATCCGCGACGTAGACGACGCTGGCGAATGCGCGTGCTCCCCCGGCGATAAAGCGTTCGTCGAGATGTCCTGCGACATCCCCGGTCAGCCGCGTGGCATCGGCAAAGACAAGTTCGCCGTCTCGGCGTATTTCATAGTGGTCGCTGAAACGCGCAGTCCGAACCTCTTCGCGGCTGGCGCGGCGTCCCGCTAATACAGGTTCGACCAGCAAAAGCCGCCCGTTGCCTGTGATCTCGGCGCTGAGGCGACGCTCGAATGCGCAGTGGTCGAACAGGATCGTTTCCTGCGGCAGCCAGTCGATCCGGGCGCCGTCGGCAACCGAAAGGCGCGTCGACATGCGCCCGATCTCGCCGGGCTGGGCGCGGTAGATTCGTTCCGCTGCCTGCGTCGTCATGGTCAGGCGGCTGTTCTCGCCCGCGCTGATGGTTGCGTCAAAGCGATCGCCGCCGGTGATTCCGCCCGCCGTATTCAGCGAAACCGCTGTCAGGGCACGGCCGCTGACCCGCGGCAAGAGCGCCTTGGACGCGCCGGATTGATACAGATCGTCCAGCACCGAACGCTCGCCACGCGCCTTTGAGGATACCCTCAGCCTGCCAAGCGCACGGGGCTGGCGCGGCATGGTTTCCTGCGGAAAAAGAGCGCTGGGAATATTGATGGCGACCTCCGAAACCAGCCTTGATCGGCCATCAAATGGATGCCGTTCTATAGCAGTGAATACACGTCAGAATCGCGGATTCGGTCAAGATTGCGACGCTGCGCGCTTAATCTATGTGCATTTACCAAGGCGGCGCCTAAAAAGTAATCGACGCAACCCGGTTGCTCGCGGACCGGGCTGCAAATCTGTTGATGGCAGAGCCGTTCACATCCTTGCTGTACCGGCCCGACATCGCGAAAACGCTGAATAAAAAGAACGGGTGTGTGACGATCCGCTGAATGGGACTTCGACAGGATCGCCACACGGATGCAACGATAGTGTTGCGGGGGATTAGCTAGCATTGCGCGCCGACAAGGCAAGCGCAGGGCTGCCGGTTGTCCGCACGGAGGACTTCTATGAAATTTGTAAAAACCGCACTGGCGAGCTCTGTCGCCCTCGGACTGTGCGCGCTGCCTGCATTTGCACAGGACTGCCCGATCAAGATCGGCGTTCTGCACTCGCTGTCCGGGACAATGGCGATCTCGGAAACCACGCTGAAAGACACCATGCTGATGCTGGTCGAAAAGCAGAACGAAAAGGGCGGTCTGCTCGGCTGCGAACTCGAAGCTGTTGTCGTGGACCCGGCCTCTGACTGGCCTCTCTTTGCCGAAAAAGCGCGCGAACTGCTGAGCGTCGAAAAAGTCGACGTGATCTTTGGCGCATGGACCTCGGTCAGCCGTAAATCGGTTCTGCCGGTCATCGAGGAACTGAACGGTCTGATGTTCTACCCCGTCCAGTACGAGGGCGAGGAATCCTCCAAGAACGTCTTTTATACCGGCGCCGCGCCCAACCAGCAGGCCATTCCGGCGACCGATTACTTTCTCGAAGAGCTTGGCGTCGAGAAATTCGCCCTGCTCGGCACCGACTATGTCTATCCGCGTACCACGAACAACATCCTTGAAAGCTACCTCAAGGAAAAGGGCATCGCCGAGGAAGATATCTTCGTGAACTACACGCCCTTCGGTCATTCCGACTGGTCCAAGATCGTTTCTGACGTTGTCGCGCTGGGCGCTGACGGCAAGAAAGTCGGCGTAATCTCGACCATCAACGGCGACGCGAACATTGGTTTCTACAAGGAACTGGCAGCGGCAGGTGTTTCGGCGGATGACATCCCGGTCGTGGCCTTCTCGGTCGGCGAAGAAGAGCTGTCGGGTCTCGACACCACCAACCTCGTCGGTCACCTCGCGGCATGGAACTACTTCCAGTCCGCCGACACCGACGTCAACGCCGAGTTCATCGAGGAATGGAAAGCCTTCGCCGGTGAAGAGCGCGTGACAAACGACCCAATGGAAGCGCATGTGATCGGCTTCAACATGTACGTGAAAGCCGTCGAAGCGGCAGGCACGACCGACGTCGATGCCGTACGTGAGGCGATGTATGGCATTGAAGTGCCCAACCTGACTGGCGGCACCGCCACCATGCTGCCGAACCACCACCTGACCAAACCGGTTCTGATCGGCGAAATCCAGGAAGACGGCCAGTTCGACATCATCAGCCAGACCGAAGAGGTCCCCGGCGATGCATGGACGGATTATCTGCCTGAATCCGCGGTTCTGACCTCGGATTGGAAGGAACTTGGCTGTGGGATGTACAATACCGAAACCAAGAGCTGCGTTCAGATCCAGTCCAACTACTGAACCTGATCTCCCTGCACATACCGGCGAGAGGGGGCATTCTCCTCTCGTCCACCCAAGGGGTACAGAATACCGATGTGGCGCATTCTCGCGGCTCTGACCGCATTCCTCCTGCTTGCGACCTCGCCCGAGGCGCAGGAAACGCCCGTACAGGACCTGCTGGCGCAAAACCTTGACCTGATTTCGGAAAGCTCGCGCCGGACAATCGGCCCCGCCATCGACGCGATTGCTGAAAGCGGATTGCCCGAGGCGCAGGTGGTACTTCAGAAATGGCAGAACCGGGAAATGTGGCTGCGCGAAAGCGACGGCAAGTTCTTCTGGGCCGAAGAGATCGACCGCGATACATTGCGGATCTTCGATTTCGACACCGGCGATGACCTCGGTGAAGTTCCCGACGACGATTTCGACCAGATCAAACCCAACAGCGGTATCCGCGCTCTGATCGGTGTCGCGCTGGTCCGCTTTCAACTGACCGATCCCAATCCCGCGCGGCGCTGGGATGCGCTTCAGGCCATCGAACGCGATGCCGAAGCCGCGCTTCTCGAGCCGTTGCGCGCCTCTATCCCCGATGAACCAGATCCGGCGATCCGCGCCAAGAAGGAACGGCTCGAACGGCTGCTGACGATCAGCTACGACGCAGATGAGGCCGCCCGGCTTGAAGCGATCGGTGACGTGTCCGGCGATATCTCTCTTGACGTGCGCGGCACGCTGAACCCGTTGCTGCAGACCCGCCGCAAGGTTGTCGAGGGCGAGATTCCCGACACTGATAACGTCGCCCGCCAACTGACACCCGGAACTGACGCCCTGCCGCGCGCCGAAGCCTATGCCATGCTGGTCGATGCAGGCATGGCACCGGCGCGCGTCTCCGACGCGGATCTCATGAACGCGCTGACAGCGAATATCGACGGGGCAGTCGTGGGCGGGGTGCCGGTCGCGCAGCTGAACACGATCGACGCCCGCGAGCGCGCCTATCGTGCGCTGATGGCCGAAGACCTCGTGCCGCCTTTCGTCAGCCAAGGGGAAATCGACACGGCTCTTTCTGCGCACGCATTCTACGACGCCTATGTCGAGCCGTCGACGGCTGTCACCGATGCCGCCGAAGACGCGATGACCGCCATCACCCGCAATGTCGGCGCGTCGCAGGCCATCGACCTGACGCTCGACGCCCTGTCGCTCGCATCGATCTTTTTCCTCGCGGCCATCGGTCTTGCGATCACCTTCGGAGTCATGGGGGTGATCAACATGGCCCATGGCGAATTTATCATGATGGGTGCCTATACCGGCTATGTGGTCCAGCAGGTGATCCCCAATTACACGGTCTCCATCCTCGTGGCCCTGCCACTGGCCTTCGCGGTGACCTTCGCCGCCGGTGTCGCGATGGAACGCCTTGTGATCCGCTGGCTCTACGACCGCCCGCTGGAGACGCTGCTCGCCACCTTCGGCATCTCCATCGCGCTGCAGCAGATCGCCAAGAACATCTTCGGCACGCAGGCCCGGCCCCTGACATCGCCGGAATGGCTCGATGGGGCACTGGTCATCAACGACGTCATCGGGATCAGCTACATCCGCATTGCGATCTTCGTGCTGGCGCTGATCTTCCTCTGCATCTTCCTGTTCATCATGAAGAAAACCCGCCTTGGCCTCGAAACCCGGGCCGTCACGCAGAACCCGCGCATGGCCGCCTCGATGGGCATCAACCCGGATCGCGTCAACATGCTTACCTTCGGGCTCGGCTCGGGTATCGCCGGGATCGCCGGGGTCGCCATCGGCCTCTTCGCCAAGGTCACCTCCGAACTTGGACAGGACTACATCGTCCAGTCCTTCATGACTGTGGTGGTCGGCGGCGTCGGCAATATCTGGGGCACGCTCGCCGGGGCCACGATGATCGGCTTTTTCCAGAAAGGCGTCGAATGGCTGAACCCGTCGAACACGCTGGCGGCCCAGACCTACATGATCGTCTTCATCATCATCTTCATCCAGTTCCGCCCCCGGGGCATCATCGCCCTCAAGGGCCGCGCGGCAGGAGACTGACAGCCATGGCATCGCTCATCCCCTGTTTTCCTCTTGCCTCAAATACTCCGGGGGGAGGCCATAGGCCGGGGGGCAGCGCCCCCCATGCCCGCCCCGAACAGGAGCCCATCGCATGAGACAAAGCTTCTTTGCCCGCAACCCGTCGGTGGTGATCTTCCTCTGCTGCCTCGCGGCCTTCACGCTAGTGGTCAGCCTGCTCTCCGAAGGCGCGGGCACCGGGTTCATCTCGACCAGTTTCATCAAGACGCTGGGCAAGACACTCTGTCTCTGCCTGATCGCCGTGGCGATGGATCTGGTCTGGGGCTACACCGGTATCCTCAGCCTCGGCCATTTCGCCTTTTTCGGGCTGGGCGGCTACATGATCGGCATGTGGCTCATGTACGAGCGTACCCGGGATATCGTTGTCTCCTCCATGGCCAATGCCCAGATCCCGCCGACGGAACAAGAGGTCGTGGACGCGATCGGCACGCAGATTTTCGGCGTCGTCGGCTCGTCTGAGTTTCCGCTGGTCTGGGCCTTTGCCGACAGTCTCGTGCTGCAATTGGCCATGGTGGTGCTGATCCCGGGCCTGCTCGCGCTGGTCTTCG
Source organism: Heliomarina baculiformis (assembly GCF_019966545.1). Classification (GTDB taxonomy): domain Bacteria; phylum Pseudomonadota; class Alphaproteobacteria; order Rhodobacterales; family Rhodobacteraceae; genus Heliomarina; species Heliomarina baculiformis. Next base: position 430,210 of record NZ_JAIMIC010000002.1, read on the forward strand.
GCTGGCTCGCCTTCCGATCGCGCGTGACCGGCGTCTACCTCTCGATCCTGACGCAGGCGATGACGCTGGCCCTCTCGCTCTACCTGTTCCAGAACGATTCCGGTCTGCGCGGCAATAACGGTCTCTCCGGGCTTCAGAACCTGCCGGGAGTCGAGGCCAGCCAGGCGGTGGTCTCTGTCTGGTTCCTCTGGGCTTCAGCGCTCGCGCTGGGGCTTGGCTACATGCTGGCCGCTTGGGTGGTCTCGGGCAAGTTCGGGTCGGTGATCCGGGGCATCCGCGATGACGAGGCGCGAGTCCGCTTCCTTGGCTATTCGGTCGAGGGCTACAAGCTCTTCATCTTCGTGCTCAGTGCCGTCATCGCCGGGATCGCGGGGGCGCTCTATTACCCGCAGGCGGGCATCATCAACCCGGCCGAGGTCGCCCCGATCGCCTCGATCTACCTCGCTGTGTGGGTTGCCATCGGCGGGCGCGGGCGGCTCTACGGTGCCGTGATCGGCGCGGCCTTCGTGAGCCTTGTTTCCACGTGGTTCACCGGCGGGCAGGTGCCCTCGCTCGATATCGGATTTTACCGGATCGACTGGGTAGAGTGGTGGCAGGTGATCCTTGGCCTTTCCTTCGTGATCGTGACCTTGTTCGCCCCGAAAGGGATCGGCGGCTTGTTCGACCTGATCACCGACCGGGTAAGACCCGACCGGCACGGAGCGGATTACGGCCCCGACAAGGGATCGTTTCAGGAAGCGGAGGGCCGGGAATGAGAACGCTTCTCGAAGTTTCGGGCGTCTCCGTCACCTTTGACGGGTTTCGCGCGATCAATAACCTGTCCTTCCAGATCGGCCCGGCCGAGATGCGCGCGATCATCGGGCCGAACGGCGCGGGGAAGACGACCTTCATGGATATCGTCACCGGCAAGACCCGCCCTGACGAGGGCCGTGTGATCTGGGGCGATAAATCCGTTTCGCTGATCCGCATGTCCGAGGCCCAGATCGCCCGGGCCGGGATTGGCCGTAAATTCCAGCGCCCGACGGTGTTCGAGGATCAGAACGTCTTCGATAACCTTCTGCTCGCGCTCAAAAAAAACCGGAACCCCTTTTCCGTGCTGACCTACCGGCGCAGCGAGGAGGACGCCCGGAAGGTCCGCGCACTGGCCGAGGAAATTGGCCTTTCCGACCAGCTTTCGCGCAAGTCCGGAGAGCTGAGCCACGGTCAAAAGCAATGGCTCGAAATCGGGATGTTGCTCGCGCAGGACCCGCAGCTTTTGCTGGTCGACGAACCCGCCGCCGGTATGACCGTCGAAGAACGCGAACACACCACGGCGATCCTTGTCGAGGCGGCCAAGACCCGTGCGGTCGTGGTGGTCGAACATGACATGGAGTTCGTTCGGCGGCTGAACTGCAAGGTCACGGTGCTGCACGAGGGCTCGGTTCTGGCCGAAGGTAGCCTTGATCACGTGACCGCCAACAAGGACGTCATCGACGTCTATCTGGGGCGCTGAGCGATGGGCGGCTTGAGACAGACGATACTGGCGCTGCCCTTGCCCGTGCGAGAAGAACCGGCAGGGCGGAACGACAGAAACACAGCAGGGAATGGCTGACATGCTGAACGTGGAAAACCTCTGTCTGCATTACGGCGGCTCGCAGATCCTTTACGATGTCTCGATGCAGGCACAGGCGGGGCAGGTGACTTGCGTGATGGGCACGAACGGTGTGGGCAAGACCTCCTTGCTCAAGGCGCTGTCAGGCACGCATCAGCGATCCTCGGGCGAGATCACCTTTGCCGGAGAGCAGATCGGCAAGCTGCCCGCGCATGTGCTGGCCCACAAGGGCGTCGGGTATGTGCCGCAGGGGCGAATGATCTTTCCCCTGCTGACGGTGAAAGAGAACATGGAAACCGCCTATGCCTGCCTGCCGAGGTCCGAGCATTTCATCCCCGACGAAATCTACGAATTATTCCCCATCCTCAAAGAATTCCTTAACCGGCGGGGCGGTGACCTGTCCGGCGGCCAGCAACAGCAGCTTGCCATCGCGCGGGCGATGCTGACCAAGCCCAAGCTGCTCTTGCTGGATGAACCCACCGAAGGGATTCAACCCAATATCATCCAACAGATCGGTGAGGTGATCCGGTATCTGCGCGACAAGGGCGATATGGCGATTATCCTTGTAGAACAGTACTTTGATTTTGCCCACCGCATCGCCGACAATTTCGTGGTCCTGCGCCGGGGCGCAGTACTCAAATCCGGCGATCATGACAGTCTGAGCCGCGAGGAACTTATGCAGGCAATCTCGGTGTGATATCCGTACACCTCCTGTACACCCCCTGTACATCGGAATGGCCGTTTTGGCGCTATTCAGAGGGAATTGAGGGAATGGATCGGTGTTCTGACCGGCAAAGATGAACAGTTCGTAAAAGCCTCGAACCCGTCTGTGGCATGCGTCGATAGGGCCTGTGCAAAGGATACTATCGGCTTTTGGCGTGTCCCATTCGTCACGGCCGAATGATGAGCAAATTTCCGGCAGATGCGCCTGAATTAACATCTGCTTAGGCATAGCCGGGATCCCGTTCACCATTCCTGTGCCGCAGCGGTTGCACTCGACTTAGAACCTTTCTATCTAGTCGGCGAGGGAGGAGATGACATGAATTGTAAGGATAATGCGCCATGAGAGCCGGAGTCGCCCTTCCCAACGTAACTTTCCGTACCCGAGTCCGCGATGAATCCATCGAAGGCCCGAACCCTTATCGCTGGCAGGACATGACCACTGCCGACTATTTCAAGGGCAAGCGGGCCATCCTGTTTTCGCTGCCGGGCGCCTTTACCCCGACCTGTTCCACCTACCAGCTGCCCGGTTTCGAAAAGAATGCCGAAACCTTCGCTGAATACGGTATCGACGAGATCTATTGCATGTCGGTCAACGACAGCTTTGTCATGAACAAGTGGGCCCAGTCGCAGGACCTGAAAACCGTCAAGGTGATCCCCGATGGTTCGGGTGAGTTCACCCGCAAGGTCGGTATGCTGGTTTCCAAGGACAACCTTGGCTTTGGTATGCGTTCCTGGCGTTATGCGGCTGTCGTCAACGACGGCATCGTCGAAGCATGGTTCCCCGAGGAAGGTTTCAGCGATAACTGCGCCGACGACCCCTATGGCGTGTCGAGCCCCGAGGCGCTGCTGGAATATCTTGCCGAGCAGGCCAAGACCGAAGCGGCCTGAGTTCTATAGATTGCAGGGGCCGGATCATTCCGGTCCCTAAAGAAAACGCGCTGCCGATTGGTGGCGCGTTTTTTTGTCATCCGGTTGCGCGGAAATGGTGACCTAGCGTGAGCCGCCGCGTCCGCCGGTCAGATCGTAGGGGCGCTGACTTGTCGTCGATGTCGGTTCGCAGGCAGCGAGGGCGAGCAGGAGGAGAGGCAAGGCAAGACGCAACATGGGGGATCTCCGTGGTTATCCGCCCGAGGTTCGAGAGGTGTGGGCCTCAAGTCAAGGCGGTGCTTGCTTTGCGTCACTCTCTTTTGAGGGGAGCGTGAGGCGGCGTGACCTGACCTTGTTCGCGGATTGGCAAGATTTCTTCGCTAGATTTTCCCTAGCCGTGCCGATTCGAACGCGTTGGAACAAGCGAGGTATCCGGGGCGAGGGACAGACAGTTTGGTAATCAGTTAGAGGAGGGGCGAAGCAGACAGATCAAGACCGCAGAGTTCAAGATTTGAGCTTGTCGCGAGATGGTCGCGGGAAAACATTTGCACGTCGATAGGCTGGACGCCTTATTGCGGCGCTAACCGCAAACACGTTTGGGACCTGATGGCAGGGGTTAGCCGGGGAAACCTGTTGCTGGTACCCCCGGCAAAGGGATCAGTTGCCTTCGCTCATCTTTTTGATGAACTGAACGCCGCTCACACCAAGCGGGACAGTGGCGAAGGGGCCACCGTGGCACATATGGGCCTTGTCCTGCGGATCGATCTGCGGGGTTTTTGCAAGGATCTCTTCGGCGAAATCCTCGGCATTGTCCTTGGGGCGGTAGCCAAGGAAAGCCGCCTTGGAATTGTCCACGGGCGAGCGGTCGTTGTTCGACACACCATAAACGACGGAAAAGCCGGTGACGGGCGAGGTCACGGATTTCTCGACCAGCTGGATCAGATCGTCATAGGACAGCCAAGATCCCAGCGCGCGGGCGTTCTGAACCGGGCCGGAAGCGGAATAGATACGCAGACAGACGGCTTCGAGACCGTATTTGTCCCAGTACATGGAGGCCATATCCTCGGCAAAGCACTTGGAGAGGCCATAGAAGGTATCCGGGCGGTGCGGCATGTCCGTGGTGATGCGCGTGGTCTTGGGATACATGCCCATCGCGTGGATCGAGCTGGCATAGATGATCCGGCGCACGCCATGTTTGTGGGAGGCGTTCCAGACCGTGTAGGCGCCAAGGAAGTTTGAATGCAGGATCTCTTCAAAGGAGGCTTCGTCCGGGATCGCGCCGAAATGCACGACCATGTCGGCACCTTCGATCAGGTCCATCATCGCGGCCTGATCGCCCACATCGGCTTTGACATAGGTTTCATTGCTGCCAAGGTTTTCCAGCCCGTCGACGAGGTCGCTTGAAACAAGTTCCTCCGCGAGCTTTGCAAGCGGCGCGCGCAACTGGCTGCCAAGGGCGCCGGCGGCGCCGGTCAGAACGATCTTTTTCATGTCGGGTCTCTCCTTTGTTCGGGGGCGTGCCTGCCCTCAGATCACCGCTTTTTCAAGCAGTGAAGCGTTATTGGCGATGCGCTCGAAAGCGAAGGGGGTAAGGTCCATGCTGCGATATTCGCCATAGGCCAGATATTCCGCCATGCCGCGCCCGATGGCGGGGGCCTGTTGCAACCCGTGCCCGGAAAAGCCGTTCACGAAATGGAAATTGGTGATCTCGGGATGTGGGCCGACAATCGCGTTCTGATCAAAAGTGTTATAGGCATAGTGACCGGCCCATGAATTGATGAGCTTGATCGCCTCGAACTGCGGGATGCGGTGGGCGATGGCAGGCCAGACCTTTTCCTCCCAGATCGAGTGATCCATCGTGAAATCGTCGAACGGTGCGGCAGGGTCTTGATACGGGGGGCATCCGGCCATGTAATAGCGCCCGTCGGTGCGCATGTGCACGCCCGAGGGGTCGATGGTCAGCGGCAGATCCTGCGACAGCGGTTTCTCGGCGGCGAAGATAAAGGTGAAACGCTTGCGCGGCTCGACGGGGAGGCGGATCCCGGCCATTTGTGCGGTCACTGCGGCGCGCGGACCGGAGGCGTTCACGACCTGACCACAGGCGATTTTCTCGCCCGATTCCAGATGGATGCTTTGCACCTTGGCGTGGTCGACGGTCATGCCGGTGACTTCGTTGGCGATATACTCGATCCCGTTTGCGCGGCCTGCACGGCGGAACCAGTCGAACATGGTGCCCCCGTCGAAATAGCCCTCTTCCACGAGGTTATGGTTGCCGACGAGGATGTCTTCGAGGTTGTAGAACGGGTAGGCGGCGGCGATCTGCTTGCGGCTCATGTGTTCTGTCGCCGCGCCCATCGCGGATTGAACCGCATGGGCCGCGCGCAGGGCGTCGGCAAAGGCCGGGGTGCTGGCGAGGTACATGTAGCCAAAGCTTTGCAGGGCGAGCGCGGGGGCTTCGGGATCACCGATTTCCTCACGGAAATTCTTGATGAACTCGGCCCCGTATTGCGAGATCTTTACGTTGATTTCCTGGCTGTATTGCTGGCGGATGCAACTGTTGGTGTGCGAGGTCGAGGCGAATTCATAATTCGGATCGCGCTCGACAACCAGCACGCGACCATCGAAACCGATCTTGGTTAACCACCACGAAACGGCGGCACCATACATGGCACCGCCGACGATGATCACATCGTAACTGTTATGTTTCGGGGTTGAGGGCAGTTTTGCACTCATACAGGCTCTCCTGCTTTGACGGCGGCGGTGACCGCGTCGATGTCGGACTGGCTAAGGCCATAGGTGTCTCGGGCGGACTTGGCCGAGATATAGCCGCGCGCAAGGTCGCGTTTGACCATGGCGGGGTCCCGTTCGGCCGGGTCGCCGTAGCCTGCGCCGCCGGGGAAGGAGAGCATGACGCGGCGGCCCTCGGGGACATACTGCTTGCCCTTACCCTTCATCGCGGTGCCGTCGTCCTGCGCGATGGTGGTGGGCGCGCCGTCCGCGCCGCCTGCGCGGCCCCGTGCGGGGTGGTTGACCCGGTCGAACATTGCCTGAAAGTCAAACTCGCGGCCGGTGGTCGCGCCGACCTCCATGTGCTGGCCAAGACCGCCACGATACTTGCCGGCGCCGCCGGAATCGGGACGCAGTTCCTTGCGCCAGATGATGACGGGGCCGACCTGCTCGGTCGCTTCGACCGGCATGGTCATCACGCCCGAGGGGAAAGCGGTGGCGTTCATGCCGTCGAGCGTCGGCCGGGCGCCGGAGCCGCCGGAGTTGAAGGTCAGCACCTCGGCGCGCCGGGCACCGGCGGCGCGCGCGGCGGCGCTGGCGGGCCGTAGCGAGACCTGGAAGTTGCACAGACACCCGGCGCCCTCGGAGGGCACGGTTTCCGGCAGGATCTTGTCGAGCGCGTCATAGACCGTATCGGGGATCATATGGCCGATGACGTGGCGCAGCGCAACCGGAGCGGGATGCACGGCGTTGACGATGGTGTCTTCGGGGGCGGTGATCTCGAACGGGGCCAGCGAGGCAGCGTTGTTCGGGATTTCCGGCGCGATGGCGCATTTCAGCGCGTAGCAGGCATAGGCTTTGGTATAGACCAGCGGGACGTTGATGCCCTTGCGGTCGATGCCCGAGGTGCCGTCGAAATCGCAGAGAATGCGGTCTTCCTCGACCTTGATGCGGACCTTGAGGGTGATCGGCTGGTCATAACCGTCGATGATCATTTCGCCGCTGGCTTCCTGCCGGGGCAGGGCCTTGATCCTATCAAGCGTGGCGCGGCGGGAGTTTTCGAGGATGAAGTCGGAGATGCCGGTAAGGTCGGCAAGGCCGAATTCATTCATCATGTCGACAAGCCGCCGGTGGCCGGTTTCGTTGCAGGAGGCGAGCGCGTAGATATCGCCGATCAATTGGTCAGGTTCGCGGACGTTGGAGCGGATGATCTTGACGAGCGTCTGATCGACCGTGCCTTTTTCGGCGAATTTCATGATCGGGACATGGATGCCTTCCTCGTAGACGGAATTGGCATCGGCGCCGAAGCCGCGCCCGCCTACGTCGACCACATGGGCGGTGCAGGCGAAAAAGCCGACGAGCTGGCCGTTCAGGAAAGAGGGCGTGACCACGGTGAAGTCATGCAGGTGGCCGGTGCCCTCCCACGGATCGTTGGTGATATAGACGTCGCCGTCGAACATCTGGTCGGGCCCGATGCGGCGGATAAAATGACCGACGGCATCGGCCATCGCGTTCACATGGCCCGGCGTGCCGGTGACGGCCTGGGCGAGGATGCGGCCCTCGCGGTCATAGACCCCGGCGGAGAGGTCGCCCGCTTCGCGCACCGAGGTGGAAAAGGCGGTGCGCACGAGCGCCTGCGCCTGTTCCTCGACGACCGAGATCAGACGGTTCCACATGACCTGATTGGAGACGGTAGAGTTGCGGCTTGCCATATCCGTTATCCTTTCACAGTCAGGTCAATACATCCATCCGAACGGCTGGTAGCGGTGCGGCTGGAGGGGACGATGATGGTGGTTTCGTCTTCGGTGATCGCGGCGGGGCCCGCGACGCTGTCGCCTGCCGTCATGTCCTTGCGCTGGACAATAGCGGCGCTGACGGGCGCGCCAAGAGCGGGATCGAAGATCTCGCGTTTTTGCGCGGCCTCGACGGGGGTTATGCCGGTTTCTTCCGCGACTTCCGTCACCGGCTGCGGGGGCGTGGTGGCATTAACCGACCAAACGGTGATTTCGATGTCGAGCCCTTCGACGGTGCGGCTGAAGAGCTGGGTATAGTCACTCTCGAACAGGTCCTGGAAACGTTCGGCGCGCGGGTTGGCCGCGTCTTCCTCGGACAGGATGACCGGGATTTCCCAGCCCTGACCGGCGTAGCGCATGTAGACCTTGTATTCGCAGGCGATGTCGGCGGTGGCGTCGCAGGAGCGCACGAATTTGGTGGATTCCGCGCGCAGTTCGTCGATCAGCGTGCTGACGGTTTCCGGGTTCATGTCGGAGAGCCGCATGTAGACCGAGCGGTTGGCTTCGAAGCTGAAGGGCGCGCGCAGGAAGCCGATGGCAGAGCCGACGCCAGCCCCCGGCGGGACGAGGCAGCGGGAGACGCCGAGTTTTTCGCAAAGGCGGCCCGCATGGAGCGGGGCTGCGCCGCCGAAGGCGATCATGGTGTAATCGGCGAGGTCCTCGCCGTTTTCCACCGCGTGGACGCGGGCAGCGTTGGCCATGTTTTCATCCACCACTTCGGCGAGGCCGAAAGCGGCCTCTTGCGCTTGCATGTCGAGGGTTTCGCCGATGACGCTGTTCAGGGCTCTCGCCGATTTCTCGGGATAGAGGGGGATCGAGCCGCCAGCGAAGTTCTCGGGATCGAGCTTGCCGAGGGTCAGGTCGGCATCTGTCACGGCGGGACGGTCGCCGCCGCGCCCGTAGCAGGCGGGGCCGGGTTCGGAGCCTGCGGATTCAGGGCCGACGCGGATCTGGCGCATCGCGTCCACATGGGCGAGCGAGCCGCCCCCGGCGCCGATTTCCACCATGTCGATCACCGGGATCGAGATCGGCATGCCCGAGCCTTTCTTGAAGCGGTAGGTTCGGGCAACCTCGAACACGCGGGCGGTTTTCGGGGTCTGGTCGCGGATCAGGCAGATCTTGGCCGTGGTGCCGCCCATGTCGAAGGAAAGCACCCGGTCGAGTCCGTAACGCGCGGCGATGTTCGCGGCAAAGACCGCGCCGCCTGCGGGGCCGGATTCGACCAGCCGGACGGGGAATTCAGCGGCGCTGTCGATGGAGATGATGCCGCCGCCGGAATGCATCAGAAAGACCGGGCAGGTGACTCCTTCGTCGCGCAGGCGGGCCTCGAGCCGGCCGAGATAGCTCTTGATCAGCGGCTTGATATAGGCGTTCGCGACCACGGTATTGAAACGTTCATATTCGCGCATCTGCGGGCTGACTTCGCAGGAAAGCGATACCATCGCTTCGGGCATCTTTTCGGTCAGGACCTCGCGGACCAGCTTTTCATGGGCGTCGTTCTGGTAGGAATGCAGCAGGCCGACCGCGATGGAGGTGAAACCGGCCTCTTTCAGCTGGGCGACCAGTTCCTCGATCTCGGCGCGCTCGAGTGGGATCAGCACGTTGCCATGGGCATCCATACGCTCGGTCAGGGTGAAGCGGTCCTGCCGCGCGAGCAGCGGTTCCGGCAGGGTGAGGTTGAGATCGTATTGCTCGAACCGGCTTTCGGTACGCATTTCGATCACGTCGCGGAAGCCTTTGGTGGTGATCAGCGCGGTTTTGGCACCGCGCCGTTCGATCAGCGCATTGGTGGCGAGCGTCGTGCCGTGAATGATCTGGGTGATGTCGCCCGGCATGACCCCGGCGGATTTGCAGACGCGATGGATGCCTTCGATAATGGCGTCTTCGGGCGCGGCATAGGTGGTGAGAACCTTGGTGGAATAGGGGGTTCCGTCGACCTCGACCACCACGTCGGTGAAGGTGCCGCCGATGTCGATGCCCATGCGGATTGAAGACGCTGCCATGTTACCTGTCACCTTGCGCGTTGCTGTTCGTTGCGGCCACGCTAGGGGCGGCAGTGGATCAACGCAAATTATTTGATTTTTTCTATTGGATAGAAAAGATTTATCATGAGCCGGTTCAGTAGAGGGGGGCGTTGCGCTGATAGGTGAGCGCGACCTGACTGGCGAGATTGGCGGCGCGCTGGACGTAGAGCCCGGCGGTATGGGCATCAAAACGCGCGACAAAATCGAGATCGTCGGGCTGCCAGCTGTAGTTGAGCTGGCGCAGGGCATTGCTGGCAAGTTCCTCGGACACCATCGCGGCGGGAAGGGCGGCGACGCCCATGCTGTCGATCGCCATTTGCTTGCCTGCTGCAAGGTTAGAAGAGGGGACGAGATGGGCGTTGCTGCGCTCGGCACGGAAATGGGCAAGCACTTCCTCGTGCTGTCGGGTGCCGCGGGCATGAGTGAGGATCGGGTGCCGGGCCATGTCGTCGACGGTGAGAGGGCGATCTGTAGCGAGGTCGAGATTGGGCGAGGCGACCCAGATCAGCGGGTAACGTCCCAGCGCGGCGGTGCCGGTAGCGCTGCGGGAGAAGGGGCCGTTCTGCAGCGCGAGGTCTATGCGATGCGAGAAGAGGTCCTCTTCGAGCCGCGCGGACATATCGACGGTGAGCTCGACGCTGATCTTGGGGAATTCCTCGCGGAAGGCGCGCATAAAATCGCGCAGCCAGGTGTGCATGATCATCTCGGTCACGCCGAGGCGCAGGGCTCCGTCGTAGAGGCCAAGCTCGCCCGAAGCGGCGATGAGCGCGTCGGTCTGACGCAGGATCGCACGGGCGTGTTCCAGCAGGTCGCGGCCCTTGGCAGTGAGCCGGACCGAGCCCGCGTCGCGGGTCATCAGCGAGACGTTCAGCGCCGACTCCAGCGCCGCGATCCGGGCGGAAATATTGGGCTGGGTCGTGTTCAGCCGTTCGGCCGCACCTCGAAAACTACCGATGTCCGCAATCCAGACAAAGGCTTCGAGCTGTTTGATCGTGAATGACATCAGTTTTTCTGCAGCTCGGCTTGGGCGGTGGCGAGACCGGCGCGGATCATGGTGGGTTCGTCGGTGCGGGTGACCGGCACGCCCTGCGCTTCGAGCGCCTTGGTCTGGAGGTCGGCGAGCGGGGGCTGGCCTATGACAGCAACCTGCTGGCCGAGCCAGTAGGGGCGGGCGGCGGCCAGTTCCGCGCCAATCAGCAGGCCGGCAAGCTGGCTGGTGGATGTGGCCGTTGCGAGGCGGGCGGCGAGGCGTTCGGGGCGGGACATGCTGTCGCTGACGGCGTCGAGAAAAGCGGCATTGTCCTGTTGAGTTTTGTCGAGATGCGAGAGCGCCGGGGTGGTGCGCAGGGCGGTGAGGAGATCGCCAGTTAGGAAGGACTGCACGGAGACGATTTCCTCGGCGCTGATATGGGCCCAGTGGCTGCGCGGGCCGGTGACGCAGAGCACGCCGTCCCATCCCGGGTTCAGCGACAGGAAACCGCGGGCGGGCGCAAGGAGCGATGTAATCGGGGGCTGGTCGCTGGCGGCGAGCGCGGGGAGCGAGAAGCGGTTGCCGCCAAGGGCCTGTGCTGGCAGGTCGAGCGGTTTGCAGGGCAGCTTGACCTGCGGGGCCTCTGGATCGCTGCTTTGCAGCAGCGGCGCGCCGGGGAATTTCTTGCGGAGGTCGTCGGGCGTGCTTTCGCCGGGTCCGAGCGCGCGCGTGGACTTCATCGCCCAGGCGCGAGGTGGCGTGTGGGAGGTATCGGCGGCGATCCAGTCGGGAATATTCTGGCTGTCGGTCATGGAGATCTGTGCTGTCGCAAAGCTTTGCGGGGAAGTCACCTATCCTGTCACAGGGCGGGTGGGGGCAGCAAGGGGTGAAGGGGCTCTGCCCCGCCGCGCCGGGGCGCGGCCCCCCGGGATATTTGAAGACCCAAAGAAGCAAGGGCTGACCGGGCGCGGGATTTCCGCTTATGCTGGTGTCAGGGGGCGGGAAAAGGATTGACAGGGAGGTAATATATTAACATGTTAAATACATACTGTGGCCGGGGAGACAGGGATGCCGCATTTGCGAATCGAATATTCCGCCGGGCTTGAACGGCGGGTATCGGTCGCGGCGCTTTGCGAGGCGCTGCGGGTGGCGATGATCGAGACCAGGATTTTTCCGCTGGCGGGGATCCGGGTGCGCGCCTTTCGGGCCGATCACGCGATTGTCGCGGATGGGCTGGCGGAGAACGATTTTGCCGCGCTGGTCATGAGCGTCGGCGCAGGCCGGTCCGGGGAGGTTCTGCAGGCCGCGGGGCAGCATGTTTTCAACGCGGCGCAGTCGGTTCTGGCCGAGGCGCTTGCGACACCGCATTTCGCGCTTTCGCTGGAGATCCGCGTGTCGGACCCGGCGCTGAGCTGGAAGGATACACCCATACACGCGCGGCTTTCGGGGCCTGGGCGAGAGGAGAGATCATGAGTGCTCTGGACGAGAATATTGAAAAGGCGATGGGCTATGCGGCGCCGTTTCGCGCAAGCGGCGTGTTGAACCATATTGATGGTGAGACCGTCGGCGCGGCCTCGGGCCGGGTATTCGAGACCTTATCGCCCGTCGATCTTGCGCCGCTTGCCGAGGTCGCGCGAAGCGGGGTGGAGGACGTGGATCGCGCGGTGCAGGCGGCCAAGGCGGCCTTTCCCGGATGGGCCGGAACGCCGGGGGCGGAGCGTCGCCGTATCCTGATCCGCGTGGCGGAGGCCATCGAGACGCGTGCGGAGGAGATCGCCCTTGTCGAGAGCCTTGATACAGGGCAGGCGCTGCGCTTCATGTCCAAGGCGGCGGTGCGGGGCGCGGCAAACTTTCGCTATTTCGCGGACCAGGCGCCGGGGGCCGAGGATGGGCAGGCACTGCGCACAGCCACACAGATGAACGTGACCTCCCGCCGTCCGATCGGGCCGGTGGGGGTGATCACGCCGTGGAACACGCCGTTCATGTTGTCGACCTGGAAGATCGCGCCGGCGCTCGCCTCGGGCTGCACCGTGGTGCACAAGCCAGCGGAATTTTCGCCGATGACCGCGAAGCTGCTGGTCGAGATCGCCGAAAGCGCGGGGCTGCCCAAGGGCGTGCTGAACGTGGTCAACGGGCTGGGCGAGGAAGCGGGCAAGGCGCTGACCGAGCATCCCGGCATCAAGGCGATTGCCTTTGTGGGGGAGAGCCGCACGGGGTCGATGATCATGGCGCAGGGGGCGGCGACGCTGAAGCGGGTGCATTTCGAGCTGGGCGGCAAGAACCCGGTCATCGTCTTCGAGGATGCCGATCTGGAGCGCGCGGTGGATGCGGCGGCTTTCATGATCTATTCGCTGAATGGGGAACGCTGCACGTCCTCGTCGCGGCTCTTGGTGCAGGAGAGCATTTACCAAGAGGTTACTGGCCGGGTGGCCGAGGTGGCGGAGCGGATCAAGGTGGGGCATCCGCTGGACCCGGACACGGTGGTCGGGCCGCTGATCCACCCGGAGCATGAGAAAAAAGTGCTGTCCTATTTCGAGACCGCGAAACAGGAGGGCGCGACCGTCGCGACCGGGGGCGAGAAGGTCGGGAGTGAAGGGTGTTATGTGCGTCCGACCCTGTTCACCGGGGCGACGAGCGATATGGCGATCTCGCAGGAGGAGATCTTTGGGCCGGTTCTGACGGCGATCCCGTTCAGCGACGAGGAAGATGCGCTGCGCATTGCCAATGATGTGCCATATGGGCTGGCCGCCTATCTCTGGACCAAGGATCTGGACCGGGCCATGCGCATGACCGACGCGCTGGAAGCGGGCATGATGTGGGTCAATTCCGAGAATATCCGGCATCTGCCGACGCCTTTCGGCGGGGTCAAATCAAGCGGCATCGGGCGCGATGGGGGCGACTGGTCCTTCGATTTCTATATGGAAACGGTCAATGTCAGCTTTCCGCGACAGGGCCACAGGATACCGAAACTGGGCGGCTAAGCCGTAACGGGACGGCGCAGGGAAGAGACCGGCGCCGCGCTTAAGACCGAGGGGGAGTAAACCATGCCAATACCGTCACCGACGCTTTATCCGCCGTTCAACATCATCCGCCTGAGTCATGTGGAATTCGGCGTCACCAACCTTGCCGCGAGCCGCGCTTTTTACGTCGATACGCTGGGGCTCCAGGTTACGGATGAGAATGACGAAGCGATCTATCTGCGGGCACTCGAAGAGCGGGGGCATCATTGCCTGATCCTGCGCAAGGCTTCGAGCAGCCTGATCAAGGCGCTGTCTTTCAAGGTGTTCGACGATGCGCAGCTTGATCTGGCAGAGACATGGTTTCGCGACCGAGGGCACGCGGTCGACTGGGTCGAGCGCCCTTATCAGGGCCGGACGCTGGCGACAGTGGATTGTTTCGGCACGCCCATCGAGTTCTATTTCAAGATGGACCGGCTGGCCCCGATCCACCAGAAATACGCGCTGTATCACGGGGTGAAGCCGCTGAGGATCGACCATTTCAACTGTTTCTCGCCAGATGTGGACAAGGCAGTGGCCTTTTACGGTGAGCTTGGGTTCCGGGTGACGGAATATACCGAGGATGAGGAAAGCGGACGGCTTTGGGCGGCGTGGACCCACCGCAAGGGCGGGGTGCATGACATGGCCTTTACCAACGGCACGGGGCCGCGCCTGCATCACACGGCGTTCTGGGTGCCGACCCCGTTGAACATCATTGACCTGCTCGATCTGATGGCGACGACCGGCTATGTGGCCAATATCGAGCGCGGGCCGGGGCGGCACGGTATTTCCAACGCGTTTTTCCTTTATATCCTCGACCCCGACGGGCACCGGATCGAGATCTATTGCTCGGATTATCAAACGGTCGATTCGGATCTTGAGCCGATCCGCTGGGACCTGAAGGATCCCCAGCGCCAGACGCTTTGGGGCGCGCCGGCGCCGAGGTCCTGGTTTGAAAACGGGTCGGTCTTTGAAGGGGTTGAACCCTATGCCAGCGGGCTCAAGGCCAGCCCGATCATTGCCCCCTGAGGAGAGAGCACGTGAGTAAACCGATCCCCGCCCGCATCATCGCCTTTCACACCGAGGGGGCGGACCGTTACGGCGTTTTGCGAGATGAAGGCATTGTCGATCTGACGGGTGAATTCGGCGCGCGCTATCCGGGGCTGAAAGAGGTGGTCGAGGCGGGAGCGCTCGAAGAACTGCTGAGCACGGCGGAGGGGCGTTCCGTGGAATTTGCGCTTTCGGATATTCGCTATCTCATTCCGATTGCGAACCCGGAAAAAATCATGTGCATCGGGGTGAATTTTCCCGACCGGAATGCCGAGTACAAGGACGGGCAGGTGGCGCCGACGAAGCCGTCGATGTTCATACGTTTTCCGCGCTCTTTCGTCGGGCATGGTGAGGACCTGATCCGCCCGCCGGAATCGGAGCAGCTTGATTACGAGGGCGAGGTGACAATTGTCATCGGCAAGGGCGGGCGGCGGATTGCACGCGAGAATGCCTATGACCACATCGCGGCGCTGACGCTGTGCAACGAAGGCACGATCCGCGACTGGGTGCGTCATGCCAAGTTCAACGTCACGCAGGGCAAGAACTGGGATCGGTCGGGAGCGATGGGGCCGTGGCTGGTGCCGTTCCGCTCGGCCGATCAGCTTGACGACATTGCGCTGGTCACACGGGTGAATGGCGAGGTCCGGCAAGAGGATCGCACAGGGCGGATGATCTATGATTTTCGCTATATTATCAATTACATATCGACCTTCACCACATTGGTGCCCGGCGATGTTATCGTCTGCGGCACGCCAACCGGGGCGGGGGCGCGGTTCGACCCGCCGATCTGGCTGAAGCCCGGCGATACCATCGAGGTCGAGGCAGAGGGAATCGGTGTTCTGCGCAACGGCGTTGCCGACGAAACGGGTTGAGCATCGGCGCAGGCGGCGCCTGATTGGATGAAATCTTTTAATATAAATCAAGGTATTACAAAAATACAACGCTAGATTGGCCAGAGCCGGCTGTCATTACAACGCTGGTGACAACGGCGGGATGTAACCGTGTATGGATCAATCGTCCCGGGGGTATGCCCCGAGGGGTGGTATTGGCCGTATTTCTGGCGGTCATGTCTGGTTGCGCAGCGAGGTTTCAGTATGGCCGGTGATTTGAGTGACAGAAGGCGGTACTTCATTGATCGCTATATTCTTCACACCACGCAAAAGGCTGAAACCCGCGCGCGAAAGGGGAGGGAGGCAGAGGCCGAACTCGCCAAGGTGACGCGTATCCTTGACGAGTATGAGGGAACCAATTCCCCGACCGGACCCATCGCTGCCAAGGTGACGGCGGCGCAGGCTTTGATTGCCGCCAACGATCCCGAACAAGCGATGCGCGTTGCGAAAGACGCGCTGCAAGATGCCCTTGCCCTTGAGCAGGAGGCGTTGAGACGCAAGGAGAACCGGGAGCAGCTGGTCGAACTTCTGGATGCTCTGCCCCCCAACCCACAGTATGCCATCCAGGCCGAACTGGATATGTTGAACGCGGACCGGACCGACCTTGGCAACTTGCTGCGGCCAGTTTTCCCGTCGGCTGCCGATCTGGATCGCGCCCGTGTCCTGCTGCTGAATTTTCCCGGCAAGATCCAGCAAGTTCAGCAAGATTCCGACGCGCGCGGGGTGATCATACGCGAGCTTCAGGCGGTGCACGCAGCGCTGGCAACCGAGCTGGTTCTGGTCAGCCGCCGGCTGGAAAATCTGGAAGCCAAGCAGGCCCCCGAATGGCTAGAGTTGTCCGTGGATTTTACTCTTGTCGAAACCGACATCCCAAAGATGAAGGCTGCGCTTGATAACTTTGACATGGCTGAGATTACGCGGCTGAACGGCCAAGTTCCCACGATCAGAACCCAATTGGACCAGCTGAAGAGGGACATCGGAGCCGTCGAGGGTCCGCTTCATCTGCAGGACGTTCAGCACCTGAATATTTCCGATGCGCAGAAAGAGGCTTTCGCGAGCCTGGGGTCGAAGAATGTCGATGCGTTTTCCGATGCGATAGATGCGATCGCGGCTCTGGATCAAAGATATGCGGGGGATTGCTCTGCGGCTGAGCTTTTGCAGACCATCGACGATCTGAGAGATGCGCGCGCGGATCGCGACGCCAAGGTGCAGGACGCGGCCGATCATCCAGACGATGGCACAAAACAGACCGATGCGACGACGGCGCAGCAATTGGTTGTTTCCACGAAGGAAAAACTTGAGATTATCGACCTTAAGCGGCCGATCTTGCAGGCTGTTCTGTCAAATACGTTCTCGGCGGACAAGAAACCGCCATTTCCGCCGGAATTGCTTGCGGACGCTTTCGCGGTTATCAAACGAAACCCAAGTGTCGGACAAGCGATGCTGGGCGCCTTGGCCAGCGGGACCAGGTACAAAGAGATTGTCGATACGGCCAGACTGGCCTGTGATGGCGTCGACTCGGGATTTGCGGATCGGAACGGAAACCCGCAACTCAATGCCGATGCGGCTGCGTGGTACGCGCGCAAGCTGGTTCAGACGGCCGGCCAATACCCGGTGCCGCAGGACATTATCGAACGGTACACCACGCACGCTTACATGGTGCAGGATATTCCCAACCTGAACGGCATCAACAACCGTGACGAACTGACGACGAAAAGGGCGCGATACGTCGGGAAGGTGTTGCTAGGGCCGGACGGCAAGCTTAACATTGAGGCGGCGCGGGTGGCCGTTTACGATACGTTGTTCAACTACCATCAGGTTGATAAACAGACGCCGGTTCTTGCCGAGCATATGCTCAAGACGCTGGATTTTCTGGAGAATAACCCCGAAGCGCAGCAGTTGCTCGACGATGTCGAGGCACCGGTTATCGGCGGTGGCCGCGGTCTGGTGGCCAAGGATACCGGCAAGCAACGCGGGGAACTGACGACCGCAGACTTCCGCGAGGCTATCGTAGCTGCAATGCTGACACCGATCTATCAGGGTCCGGTCGGATCCTGTTTCGCGACCGCACCCGCGATCAGGATGCGCGACAAAGACCCGCTGGGAACGATGAAGCATTTCCGCGATCTTGCAGTCGACGGGGTTCTTCGGCCCAAAACTGGCGATCCGGTGCCTGCTGTCAAGAATGTGCCGAACAATCAAAACGCGCTGACCCGCAGTTTCGAATACACGGTTGCGACCGCAGCGGCCCGGATTGATCGCAAAGGCAAGCACCGGGAGCTGGAGAATTCGGCTGACGAGATCGCCAAGCTGCTGGGCGAAAAGGTGAAATCGGGCAAGAAACGCGGTGCCGCGACGGCGCGGCTCAAGACCGCGATTACTGACGCCTTTGAGTTCCGCTATGATCCCGAGGTCTTGGTCGGGGATGCAACCGATGGATCGTCGAGCCAGGGCAGGTATGTTCTGTTCAACAAGGCCACTGGACAGCCGGTGGCGAACATCGACGACTACAGGGGCGTGGTAAAGGATATCGTTCACAAGACGATCAAGAGCGGCGATACCTCCTTTTTCACCAGTCGCGGGGACGTGGCAAAACTGGTCGACGATCCGCGCTTTGCCGGTGCGATCAAGATCGATGGTGCGGAGCCATGGGACCTGCCATCTGGCGGCGATTCAACTTCATCGACGGCGGTGCTCGATGAGCCAGTTGAGATGGCATTTGTGCTTAGCCAGACTGAAATAAATGCGGTTCCGCCCTTCGACCGGCCTGCGAAGCTCATGGAGAATTTCATCGGAAGTTTCGCGCCCTCGACCGATCCGGCCGATCCGGCTGAAAAAATTGCGATAGCGACGCGGGGACGCCATTTGTTCAATTCCTTGCCGGGTCACCCATCGACCGCGCCACTGCGTGAAGGCGGGCCGGCCAATCTGGCGGCAAATCTGCAGCGTGAGCTATTGGATCCAGCGCAGGCGCTGGCGGCGGCACCGATGAGTGCCGCAGCCCTTGCCGCCCCGTTCGAAGAAATCGTCACCGGCTTAATACGGCATGCAAAGTCGGATGCAGAGCGACTGGCGTTGAGGGATGTTCTTGAAAACGAAATGCCCGCGGCTGACATGACGCCGCGCCGATTTGAGCAGTACGTTCAGACAAAGGTTAACGCCGCTTTGGCGATGCGGGTTCAGGAAGAGTTTAACCAATGGAAGGCGCCGCTGAATCCTCAGCCGACCCCCGCAGAAGAGCAAGAGAAGCGGGACAAAATTCAGGCCTCGGTCGACAAGGAAAAACGCAGGAGACTGGATGGCGCGATTTTGAATGCCGTGGAAACACCGCAGTTCGTTATCGCGGATACCAACTGGAATGGTGGCGACGTGGTGCGGTATCTTGTCATCATCGGTGATCCTGTAAACGGTACGGCGAAGCTTTGTGAAAAGTGGATGCCGAGCGGCCGACTGGAGAACTTTAGCGAAGCGGATGACTGGATGACCGACGAGTGGTACAAGGTAGACAAGAGGAACCCGTAAATGACTGACCTTACAGAGATTGTTCCAAGTCGGAATGAGGATGGCGAGCGTACTGCCTATCTGGGCGAGGCGTCTTTCGGATCAATTGATGCGCTTGTCGCCGAGGTGCCGGAACTACTGGAGCCGGACGCGGCAACGGAACTTGCACGGCATGTCAATAACTTTGCCCGGGGCAGTGATTACGAGTTGATCGAGGACCCTGCCGAATTTGCCGAACGGTATCGCGCGCAGCTTGAAAGCGAGGATCCATCGCAGCCATGGCGCGAGGGCGTGATGCGTCTGAGCGATTTCGGGGTGCCGGATTTCGACGCGATTGCCACGCCGCGGCATAATGGGGATAAATTGGTCTATTTTGCCGAGGATCGGGCGACCGGGCTGGCCTATCGCGCCACGGCGTCCCTGTCCGGGCTGGCCGAGCCGTCCTATGAGCCGGTGCCGCTGGACGATTACGAACCAGCCGAATAGGCCCGGTTCAGATATTGGTGGCGATCAGCACCTCGATGCGGATTTTCTCTTGCGAGGTCGAGGTGGTGAGGTTGTCCGACAGCGCGCGGAGCCGACGGATCGCGCTGCGGACCAGATGGCCCGGGTCTTGGGTGATCAGCGCGTCGATGCTGCCGTTGCGCAGGGCATTTTCCGTGAAAGGCGTGCGCTCATGGGCGATGGAGACGATCTGCTGCGGCAGGTCGGTCCGTTCTAGCACTTCGAGCGGGATGCGCGCCTCGGACGACATCACGTAGACGCCGACAATATCGGGGTTGCGTTGCGTTGCGGCGGTGATGACCCGCTCTGCCCGTTCTGCCGAGCCGTAGGTTTCCAGCGAGGGCAGGGTGGTAAGATGCGGAAAGCTGTGGTTGATGACCTGATCGAAGCCGAGCCGCCTTTCGAGACTGTCGCGCGACTGCATGCTTTCGGCGATGACGAGGATCTGCCCGCGCGGTGCGTGAATGAAACGGCCCATGAGCGTCGCGGCGGTTTTGCCTGCAGCACGGTTGTCGATGCCCACGAGGTTGTCGCCTGACAAAGCCTGGTTCGAGATGAAGGGCAGGGCGCAGACGCCGCGCTCGGCCAGCCGCGTCATCGCATCGCGCAGCTGCGGCGTTTCCGGGGCCATGATGGCGACCCCGTCCACATCGCCGGGCGACAGGCTGGCGAGAAAAGCGGCGATCTGGTGCGGGTCGTTTTCGTCGATGGGCTGCACCTCGGCCCAGATCATGTCCGAGGCAAAGACCTCGCCCGCCTCGTGAATGTGGCGCAGAATTTCGTCGAGAAACTGGTCGCCCGAGCGGGGCAGCACGAAGATGAAGCGATAGCTTTTGCTCTTGGCGAGGTTGGCGGCAGAGATGTTGCGTACAAAGCCGAGTTCGCGGATCGCGGCGGTGACTTTTTCCACGGTTTCGGACTTTACGCCCTCGCGCCCGTTCAGGACCCGGTCGACCGTCGCGCGGCTGACTCCGGCGACGCGGGCCAGGTCCTTAGTCGTCGGCCGGGCCATGTTCGGCGTCGAGGGGCGCAAGGATTTTTGCATGAATTACAAACTCTTGAGGGCCGGTTTAGTTCAGTCTCGCAGAATGCTTGGGATTTTTTATACACGGTTTTGAGGCACGTGCATCAAAATTTTGTTGCTTTGAGGCACGTGCCTTACTAACAAATATTACATCGGTGAGTCGCAAGGGAGGCGGCGGCAGCGATGTTTCAGGGAGGAATCATTCAATGAATAAGAAATTCATGACCACCGTCGCGTCGGGTGCCTTGGTGACGGCAGGCCTGTCGGGGGCGGCAAACGCAGAAGACCTTACCCTTTGCTGGGCGGCGTGGGATCCGGCGAACGCGCTGGTCGAGCTGAGCAAGGATTTCGAAGAGAAGTCCGGCCATAACATGAGCTTTGAATTCGTGCCTTGGCCTAACTTTGCGGACCGGATGCTGAACGAGCTGAATTCGGGCGGGCAGCTTTGCGATCTGATGATCGGGGACAGCCAGTGGATCGGCGGTGGCGCCGAGAGCGGCCATTACGTCAAGCTGAACGACTTTTTCGAAGCCGAAGGCATTACCATGGATGACTTTATCCCAGCGACGGTGACCGGCTATTCGGAATGGCCCAAGGGGTCGCCGAATTACTGGGCGCTGCCCGCGTTCGGCGACGTGGTGGGCTGGACCTATCGCAAGGACTGGTTCGAGAAGCCCGAGCTGCAGGCCGAGTTCAAGGAGAAATACGGTCGCGATCTGGGTGTACCGGCCACGCTGGAAGAGCTGAAGGACATCGCGGAGTTCTTTCAGGGGCGCGAGATCGACGGCAACACGGTTTACGGCGCGGCGATCTATACCGAGCGCGGCTCGGAAGGGATCACGATGGGTGTGACCAACGTGCTGTATAACTATGGTTTCCAGTACGAAAACCCGGATCAGCCCTATGATCTCGAAGGCTACGTGAACTCGGAAGGCGCGGTTGAAGGGCTTGAGTTCTATAAGGCGCTTTACGATGTCGGCACCCCACCGGGATCGTCGAACTGGTACATGGGCGAGAATATCGACGCCTATAAATCCGGTCAGGTCGCGCTTCAGATGAACTTTGCCTTTATCTGGCCGGGCGTGGAGGCCGATCCGAACGTGGGCGGTGGCAAGTCGGGTTATTTCCCGAACCCGGCAGGTCCGGCGGGCCAGTATGCCCAGCTTGGCGGGCAGGGGATTTCGGTAGTGTCCTATTCCTCGAAACAGGATGCGGCGCTGGAATACATCAAGTGGTTCGCCCAGCCTGAGATTCAGGCCCGCTGGTGGGAGCTTGGCGGTTATTCGGCGCTGAAGGCCGTGGTCGAAGATCCGGGCTTTGCCTCGAGCCAGCCCTATGCGCAGACCTTCCTTGATAGCATGGCAATCGTAAAGGATTTCTGGGCTGAACCGGCCTATGCCGATCTGCTGCTGGCGATGCAGGAAAAGATCCATGACTACGTGATCGCCGGTAACGGCACGGCGCAAGAGGCGCTGGACGGACTTGTCGAGGAATGGACCATCATCTTTGAAGATGAAGGCAAGATCTGAATGACTCCCCGTCGGACGGCATATCGTCCGACTTTACTGCCCCCCGCTGTCGCGGATGCGCTTTCGGGGGGCACCTTTCCGAACATGCAGGAACAGATGGAAACGCGGGTTATGCCTAGCGCCCGTCGCGAAGGATTTGTCTTATGACCCATGCCCCGATGGAGAAAATCGCGCGCGCCACTCCGGCACCGGTGGCCAGACGGATCAAGGGGCTGTCGGACCGGGCCATCGCCTGGATATTTGTGGCGCCGTCGATCTTTCTGTTGCTGGCGGTGAATATCTTTCCGCTGATCTGGACGATCCGGCTGAGCTTTACCGATTACCGGGTGAACCGGCCGAACCGGGATGTGGAATGGGTGGGTCTGCGCAATTACGAACGGATCCTGACAGATGACGGGATCTGGGCGACAATGCAGGCGACGGCGCATTTCCTGATCTGGACCATCGTGCTTCAGGTCATCATCGGCTTTGCGCTGGCCTATCTGATCAACAAGAAATTCAAGGGCAATGACCTCTGGACCACGGTGATTGTGCTGCCGATGATGCTGAGCCCGGCGGTGGTCGGCAACTTCTGGACTTTCCTCTACCAGCCGCAGATCGGGCTGTTCAATTACGTGATCGCCTTTTTTACCGGGGCCGATCCAGCGTCATTTTCGATGATCGGCGATGTGAACCTTGCGCCCTGGGCCATTGTCATCGCGGATACATGGATGTGGACGCCTTTCGTGATGCTGATCTGTCTGGCGGGGCTGCGGTCGATCCCGGACAGCATCTACGAGGCGGCGGAATGCGACCGTGCGAGCAAGTGGCGGCAGTTCTGGACGATCACCATTCCGATGGCTTTGCCCTTCCTGATGCTGGCGGTGCTGTTCCGGGGGATCGAGAACTTCAAGATGTTCGATCTGGTTGTGCAGCTGACCGGCGGGGGGCCGGGCAATACCACCACGCTGACCTCCATCGACCTCAAGCGTGAGGCGTTCGAGCGCTGGCGAACCGGCTATTCGTCGGCCTATGCGGTGATCTTGTTCGTAACCGTCTTTGGCCTTGCCTCGATTTATGTGAAAGCCCTGAACAAGGTGAAAGAGAGATGAGCTTTTCCGTCACCGACCCGTCGCGCGGCACCAAGTGGTTTGCAGGTGTCATGGTGGTTGCCTATGCGATCATCACCATCCTCCCGCTGGCATGGATTATCGCTACCGGTTTCAAGTCGCCCGCCGATGCCATTGCCTATCCGCCCAAGGTGGTTTTCGAGCCGAGCCTTGAAGGCTACGTCAACCTGTTCACGACCCGCACGCGGGTGACAGAGGACGATTTCGCGGCGCTGCCGCCTCCGGCAACATGGTACGAAAAAGTGGTGCGGGATCAGGGAATGGTGATCGCCGGGCCGTCGCGCTATGGCGAGCGGTTTCTCAATTCGGTGATCATCGGATTTGGCTCGACGGTGCTCTGCATGATCCTTGGCACGGCAGCGGCCTATGCGTTCAGCCGGTTCCGGGTGCCACTGAAGGACGACCTTTTGTTCTTTATCCTGTCGACGCGGATGATGCCGCCGATCGCAGTGGCAATTCCGATCTTTCTGATGTTCCGCCAGATCGGGCTGAACGATACGCATCTCGGAATGATCCTGCTTTATACGGCGGTGAATCTGTCGCTGTCGGTGTGGCTGCTGAAGGGATTTATCGACGAGATTCCGGTTGAGTACGAAGAGGCCGCGCTGATCGACGGCTATACGCGGTTTCAGGCCTTTTACAAAGTGGTGCTGCCGCAGGCGGCGACCGGCATCGCCTCGACCGCGATTTTCTGTCTGATCTTCGCTTGGAACGAATATGCCTTCGCGGTGTTGCTGACATCCGGCACCGCGCAGACTGCGCCGCCGTTCATCCCGACGATTATCGGGGTCGGGGGCAAGGACTGGCCCGCAGTGGCGGCCGGGGCGACCATCTTCCTTGTGCCGGTCATGGTCTTCACCATCCTGTTGCGCAAGCATCTGCTGCGCGGGATCACATTTGGAGCGGTGCGCAAATGACCAGCTTTTTCAACGGACTGGTTCGCTTTCGTCGGGGCGCGTGGGAGATGCTGGCAAGCGTATTGATCGCGCTGGGCGTGGTGATGCTGATGCAGCCATTTTTCCTGGTCGCCTTCACCTATTCCTTTATCGTCACGCTGGTGGGCACGGTGATGTTCATCATCGTCAGCCATTTCCCGGAGTGAGCAGGATGGCTGTGCCTGCTGCCCCCAAGGACGTCGATGCGGTGTTTGCGGCGATGGCCCCGCCGGTTGAGGCCCGCGCGCGGGAGTTGCGCGCGCTGGTGTTCGACGTGGCTGAGGCCGAGGGGCTGGCCGCACCCGAGGAGACCCTGCGCTGGGGCGAGCCCGCTTACCTGCCTGGGAAATCCGGTACGGCCGTGCGCATCACGGCGGATAAATCGCGTGAGGGCTGCAAGGTGCTGGTACATTGTCAGACCTCGCTGGTCGAAACATGGCGCGATCGTTTCGGCGACCGGCTGGGCTTCGAAGGCAACCGTGCCGTGCTGGTTCCGGCCAGCGAACATATCGACCGGCACGCGCTGGCGATCTGCATCGCCGATGCGCTGACCTATCGCAAAAAAGAAGGAGCCCGCCCGTGGCTGAGATCGTGATCCGCAACCTGCGCAAGGATTTCGGCGCGTTCAACGCGGTCAAATCCTCGAGTTTTACCATCGCCGATGGCGAGTTCTTCATGCTGCTCGGGCCCTCGGGCTGCGGCAAGACGACGACGCTGCGGATGATGGCGGGGCTGGAACTGCCAACCTCGGGAGAGATCTATATCGATGGCGAGGAGGTCGGGATGAAACCGGCCAGCCAGCGTGATATTGCCTTTGTTTTCCAAATGTTCGCGCTTTACCCGCATATGAACGTGGGCAAGAATATCAGCTATCCGCTGATCAGCCAGGGGATGCCGCGCGCCGAGGTCAAACAGAAGGTGGCTGAGGTGGCGCGGATACTTGGGATTGAAAACATCCTGAACCGTCCGGTTGGCGGGTTGTCGGGCGGGGATCGGCAGCGCGTGGCGCTGGGCCGGGCCATCGTGCGCAATCCCAAGGCGTTTTTCATGGATGAGCCGCTGGGCGCGCTCGATGCCGAGTTCCGCGAGCATATGGCCGAGGAATTGCGCGCCCTGCATGACCGGATGGGCGCGACGACGGTTTACGTGACCCATGATCAGCTTGAAGCGATGCAGATGGGCGACAAGATCGTGGTGATGAACCACGGGGTTGTGGAACAGTTTGGTGTGCCTCAGCAGATTTACGACTGGCCGGCGACACGGTTCGTGGCCGAGTTCATCGGGTCTCCGCCGATGAATTTCCTCGATTTTCAGGGCAGGGTCGATGCCGGTGCCGAAAAGGTCATGCTGGGCGACAGCGGCTTTGCGGTGCCGCGCCAGCATGACGGGGCGAGCGGGGATCTCACGCTGGGGGTGCGCCCCGAACATGTCCGGTTGAGCGATGCGGCGCCTTATCGTGGTGAGATCGTCGCGGCGGAATACCTTGGCACGACGCAGATCATCACGCTCGACACCGCCTTTGGCCGGGTCAAGGCGCGTACGCCATCGCATGAGGTGGTGCGGGTCGGCGACCGGACCGGGCTGGAGTTCGACGCGCGCACGCTGAGTATCTTTGATGCGGGCACCGGCCGGGCGCTGGTGTCGGATTCGAACAGGGAGGCGCTTGCCCATGGCTGAGGTCGTTTTATCCGGGATCTCGAAACGGTTCGGCGAGGATGTTGCGCTCGACGATGTGTCGATGACCGTGCCAGACGGCTCTTTTGTCGTCCTGCTTGGCCCGACCGGGGCGGGCAAGACGACAACCCTGCGGATGGTATCGGGGCTGGACGTGCCGGACCGGGGCAAAATCTCGATTGACGGGCGCGACATGACCGGGCTGACGCCTGCGCAGCGGGATGTGGCGATGGTGTTCCAGCAGTATTCGCTTTACCCGCATCTGACCGTGCGCGAAAACCTTGAATTTCCGCTGAAATCTCCGGTGCTGCGGACCCCGCAGGACCAGATCGACCGAAAGGTGGGCGAGGTGGCAGAGATCCTGCAGATCTCGCACAAGCTGGGGAACAAGGCGACGGAGCTTTCGGGCGGCGAGATGCAGCGTGTGTCCATTGGCCGGGCGCTGGTGCGCAACCCGTCGGTCTACCTGATGGACGAGCCGCTGAGCTCGCTGGATGCCAAGCTGCGTGCCGATCTGCGCGTCGAGTTGAAGAATATTCAGGCCCATTCCGGCGCAACGCTGCTGTACGTGACCCATGACCAGATCGAGGCGATGACGATGGCGACCCATGTGGGCGTGCTGGATCACGGGCGGCTGGTGCAGTTCGGCACGCCCCGGCAGATCTACGAAGACCCGGTGAGCATCTATGCCGCAAGCCGTCTGGGGCTGCCGCGCATCAATGTGCTGCCTGCGGACCTGTTTGGTCATGCGCCGGACCGGGCTGCCTATATCGGGTTGCGTCCGGAACAAATCGCGCAGGGCGAGGGGCAGGAAAGCCATGTGACGCGGGTGGAGCATCTGGGCGATCAGACCCGGCTGCACCTGAAATTTCAGAACCACGATTTGATTACCGTGACGGATGCGCATACGCCGCTGGTTTCAGGCGATGTGGTGCGCATCCAACCGAAGAAACCGCTGTTTTTCGACGCTGATGGCGCAAGGCTCGGGTAAGGGAGCACGACATGACCCATTTCATGAACAAGAAGGAAGATATCGTCACCGAGGCGATTGACGGTGCCATTGCCGCTTCGGGCGGGGCGCTGTCCCGCCTGGATGGTTACCCGCATATCCGTGTCGTGGTGCGCAGCGACTGGGACAAGTCCAAGGTGGCGCTGGTGTCGGGGGGCGGGTCTGGGCACGAACCGGCCCATGCGGGATTCGTCGGGCAGGGCATGCTGACAGCGGCGGTTTGTGGTGACGTGTTCGCCTCGCCCTCGGTTGATGCGGTGCTGGCGGGAATACTGGCGGTGACGGGGCCAGCGGGCTGTCTGCTGATCGTCAAGAATTATACCGGCGACCGGTTGAATTTTGGGCTGGCCGCAGAGCGGGCACGGGCGTTCGGGCTGAACGTGCGGATGGTCGTGGTGGATGATGACATCGCGTTGCCCGACCTGCCGCAGGCACGCGGCGTTGCGGGAACGCTTTTCGTGCACAAGGTTGCGGGCGCGGCCGCCGAGCAGGGCGCGTCGCTGGACGAGGTGGCCGAGGCGGCGGAACGGGTGATCGGGGGGATTTATTCCATCGGCATGTCGCTTGATACCTGCACCGTGCCCGGCTCGCCCAAGGAGGGACGTATCCCTGAGGGCATGGCCGAGCTTGGGCTGGGTATTCACGGCGAGGCCGGGGTCGAGCATCTGGAATACGAGGGCGCACGGCAGGCGATGGGGTCGATGGTGGACAAGCTGTCCGCCGTCATGTCCGGCAAGCCCTGCGTTGCGCTGCTGAATAATCTGGGCGCGGTATCGGTGCTCGAAATGTCCGTGCTGGCGGCGGAGTTGCGGCGGTCGGCCATCGGCGAGCGTATCAAATGGCTGGTGGGACCGGCGGCGTTGATGACCTCGCTTGATATGCGCGGGTTTTCCCTGACGGTTTTCGAAGCGGGCGAAAGGGATCTGGCACTGCTGCGGGAGCCTTGCGGAGTGCGGGCATGGCCGGGCACGGTGGAGCTTGTCGCGGATAACGTGCTGCCTTTGCCCGATGGACTCGCGCCGATCAAGGCGATGCCCTCGGCCCATGAACCGACCAAGGCTTTCCTTATCAAGTGCTGCCAGGTGCTGATCGAGGCCGAGGACGACCTGAATGCGCTGGATGCGAAGTCGGGTGACGGGGATACCGGCTCGACTCTGGCGGGGGCGGCGCGGGCGTTGATCGACGCGCTGGATTCGCTGCCATTGGCCGATCACACGCAGCTTTATCGCGCGATCGAACAGGAGCTGAGTCAGACCATGGGCGGTTCGTCGGGCGTGTTGCTGGCGATCTTCTTTGCTGCGGTGGGCGATGCGTCGTCATCCGGGATGCCGATGCGGGATGCGCTTATGGCGGGTCTGGAGCGGATGCAGCAGATCGGCGGGGCTCGTCTGGGCGACCGGACGATGATCGACGCGCTGAAACCGGCGCTGGACGAGTTGGGCAGCGGTATCGGCTGCGCGGCACGGGCAGCGCGGGAAGGAGCCAACCACACTGCCACGATGACCCGGGCCAACGCCGGGCGGGCATCTTACATCAGCGCCGAGCAGCTTGAGGGCCATGTGGATCCGGGCGCCGAAGCCGTGGCGCGTTTGTTCGAGCGGCTGGCGTCGTAATTCGACTTAACGCCAGCGGGTGCGGTAAACGGCAAGGGCAATGACAGCGCCGTAAATGGCCATGCCGGCGCCTATGGCGGCAAAGACCCCGCGCACGCCCATGTCGGTCGTGTTCACCAGCAGCATGGCACCGCCGAATGCCACGGTGATCCGGGCGAGGCTGCCGATGACAGGCCAGGCCATGCGGCCTGCGCCCTGGCTTGCGAAATAGAGGGCGAGGCCCAGTCCGAAAAAGCCGTAGAAGGGCGCGACATAGCCAAAGTAGGCGCGTCCGGCTGCGAGTGCTCCGGTTTCGGACGGGGACAGGAAGATGCCGAGCCAGAGATCGGGGAACAGTGCGACGACCAGCCCGATAACGCCGACGATAGCTGCGGCGGCAAGGGAGCCGGTCCAGGCGACGGCCAGCGCGCGAGGTTTGTTGCCTGCACCGATGTTCGCGCCGACCATCGCGGTCAGTGCCGCACCGATGCCAAAGACGACCGGGATCATCAGGAATTCCAGCCGCGCGCCAAGGCCGTAACCGGCGAGGGCGGCTTCTCCGAAGCGACCGACCATGCCGACCATGAGAATGATCGTGAGAACGGTCAGGAAGGAGTTGACCGAGGCAATGATACCGACGCGAAGGATGTCATAGAAAAAGTCACCTTTCACCCGCGCGGGGCGCAGTGGCAAACCGGCGTGACCGGTGAGGATGTAAAGCAGCGCGACAATCGCGCCGATGGCGTAGGAGAGGGTCATGCCAAGGGCGAGGCCGGACATGCCGAGCGCGGGCAGGGGGCCCCAGCCAAGCGCCAGACCGCCGGAGAGGGGAATGGTCGCGAGCGAGACAAGAAGCAGGAGAAGGGAGGGTGTTCCCATGTTGCCGGTACCGCGAATGACGCTGAGCGTCGAATGGCAGAGCCAGAGCGCGATGCAGCCGGGAAAGAAGACGCGGGCATAATCGAGCGCAGCGGCGATGGCATCTTTTCCGCCACCGAGCATGCCAAAGATCATTGCTCCCAAGAGCCACATGATCAGCGCCGTCATCAGCGCGATGAGCGCTGCGATGATCCACGCGGCGACGGTCAGACCGGCGGCGCGGCTGACGTCACCTGCACCAAGGGCGCGGGCAATCGAGGAAGAGATTGCGCCGCCCATCGAACCGGCCGAGAGCATCTGCGTCAGCATGACGAGCGGGAAAACCAGCGCGAGGCCGGCGAGGGCGGAAACGCCGAGCTGGCTGGCAAAAATGCCTTCGGCGATGCTCATCGCTGCCTGTACGACCATCGCAAGCACGTTGGGCGCAGCGAGCCGCGCGAGCGTCGGGCCGATGGGGTCTTCGAGCAAGCGCCGGGTGCGCAGGGCGCGGGCGGTTTCGGCCAGCTGGGCGCGGCCCGGCGCTGTGCCTTCGGCGGCGTGCTGCATGGTCACGGGATCAGCTCTGGGGTCGGAGCGGGAAGATGAAGCAGGTGGCTGAGCCATGCGCATAGAGCTTGCCATCTTCGATACCGGTAAGGCGTGCCTCGGCGGTGGCCATCTGCCTGCCGCGATGGATCAGGCGACCTTCGGCTTGCAGTTTGCCCCCGTTCGGTTTGATGGCGCGGGTGTAATTGACCTTTAGCTCGGCAGTGGTGAACCCCAGACCGGCATCCAGCGAGGTATGCACAGCGACACCGAGCGCGGAATCGAGCAACGTGGCCGCAAAGCCGCCGTGTACCGAACCCATTGGGTTCAATAGAAAATCTCCGGGCTCGGCTTCGAATGTGACATAGCCGTAGTCGAGTTCTTTCGGGATCGACATGCCCATTGTGTCGCCGATGGACGGCGGAGCACCGATTTCACCCGCCACCATCGAGCGCATGTATTCAAGGCCGGAGAGCCGCATCGCCGAAAGCGAATCGAAGCCGACCTCTGAGTATTCGTAGGTACGTGTTTTTCGTAAGGCCATGGGTTTTCCCTATGCTTTTCAGGTGCTTCTGGCAGGGCAGGTGTGCCACATATGCCAATAAAGTTCCTTTTTAGAACTGACTCATGAGTAAGTTCCCTTTTGGAACCTGTCAATATGCGTTAGAAGGACGTATGAAGTGGGATGATCTAAGAAGCGAATCTTGCCCCGTAGCGCGCGGGCTTTCGGTGATTGGCGACCGATGGACGATGCTTGTCCTGCGGGATTGCTTTCTGGGGGTGCGGCGGTTCGAGCAGATGCAGGAGCGTCTGGGCATCACGCGTCACGTGCTGGCGGACCGTTTGCGAAAGTTGGAAGAAGACGGGGTGCTGAGGCGCGAAGCCTATCAGGACCGCCCGTTGCGGCACGAATACCGGCTGACCGAAAAGGGCAAGGCGCTTTACCCGGTGCTGGTGACGCTCATGGCCTGGGCCGAGGAGCATGTGCCGCCCGAGGAAAAGAGTTCAATGACGCTCTTGTCGCGGGATACGGGCGAGGTTCTTGAGCCGGTTCTGACTGATGCGAACACGGGCCAGCGGATCACGCATCGCAACGTGATGGCGCGACGAAACACCGAATGATTTGAATGGCTTGTTCAGCCGCGTTCGGTGTGCTGTCGATCCCTACCGCTCATCGTACATGAAGGCCGCATTGCCTTGTCGCCGCGTAAAGAACCGCCGTCAGGCGGCGGCCAGAACTTCGACCTCGACCTTGAATTCGGGACGGGTGAAGCCCGAGACAATCACAAGTGTCGAGCTTGGCAGACGCGCCGCGCTCCCGACGAATTCGTCGCGGGCCCGCATGTAATCCGCCATGAATTGTCTGTCGGTCACATAGGCAGAGATATGGGCGACATCCGAGTTTGTCATTCCCGCCTCGGTCAGAATGGCACGGATCGATTGAAAGCAGAGAGTTGCCTGATCATAGGCGCTATGGGGAATGAACCCGTCCTCTTGTATGGCCAATTGGCCGGAGGTACGGACGATGCGTTTTCCGGCAGGGATTTCGGTGCCATGGGAATAGGCGCCGAACGGGGCCGCAAGAGTAGCTGGATTCAGGGCTTTCATGGCGATGATGTTCTCCTGCCGGTAATTGGGGGTTGAATGGTTGGCCGGGTTCTGGAATTTATTGCCTACTCTCTGGCACAGATTTTTCACTAGGGCCACGCAACCTACTTCCTGAGGAGGATGATATGGGCCAGCGTGTGCTGTCTGTACGCCATGGTAATGAACCCAAAGACGATCGTGCGACCGCGTGGCTGACGCGGTCGGGATATTTCGTAGATACCCGGCATCCCTATGCCGGCGACAAACTTGGCGAGCCGGGAGACGATCTGGCCGCCACGATTATCTACGGCGGACCTTTCAATGTTTACGAAACCGACAGGCATCCGTTCCTGCGCGAAGAATACCGCTGGATTGACGCCTGTATGGCCAAGGGCATCAAGGTGCTTGGCATCTGTCAGGGCGCCCAGATGATTGCGCATCATCTTGGGGCATGGGCCGGTGCGCCTGCCAACGATGTTTTCGAGTTCGGTTATTACGAGATCAGCCCAACCGAGGCGGGAGCTGGCTTTCTCGACGCGCCGATGAGAGTGTGCCAGTCGCATTTCCATACGTTTGACCTTCCATACGGCGCGGTTCATCTGGCGCGGGGCGAGAATTATGAGAACCAGGCCTATCGCTATGGAGAAACCACCTATGGGTTTCAGTTTCATCCGGAAGTGACAAAAGCCGGGTTCCGGCGCTGGCAGGATCGGTGGCCCGAGGTTTACGAAAAGCCCGGGGTTCAGAGCAGGGAAGAACAGGACCGGTTGATCGCGCTGCATGATGCACGACAGGGGGAATGGTTCGGTGGGTTCCTATGTGATTTCATCGGTAGAGCGGCATGAGCGTTCAGGGCTATTGGAGCGATTTGCCCTCGTCGGCGTTTCGCGCCTTACCCTCGGATACGATTGCCGTGTTGCCGCTGGGCGCGACGGAACAGCATGGGCCACATCTGCCGTTATCGGTCGATAGCGATATCATCGGTGCTATCGCGGCGCGGATGCTGGATTGTATCAAACCGGAGCAGTCGGTTCTGGTGCTGCCCTCGTTCACGGTCAGCAAGAGCGACGAACACGATGCCTTTCCCGGTACACTGACCTATTCGGCGGAAACCATGCTGGCGATGCTGCGCGAGATCGGTCGTTCCGTGGCCCGGGCCGGGGTTGACCGGCTCTTGTTTCTCAACGGGCACGGGGGGAACGCCGCCCTTTTGCAGATCGCTGCTCGGGACCTGCGACGCACGGAAAACCTTATGGCGGCAAGCTGTTCGTGGGGCGGGTTCGCCGAGTGGGAAACGCATTTCGATCCCGCCGCGTACAGTCTGGATATCCATGCGGGGGAGTGCGAGACGTCGATGATGCTGGCCATTCGCCCGGACCGTGTCGACATCGCCAAGGCCGCAGATTTTCGCAGCGACTTACAGGAGTGGGAGGAGGATTTTCCCCGTATCGGTCTAGTCGGCAAACCGGTCAACCCGGGGTGGCTGGCGCAGGATCTGCACCCCGAGGGCGCCTGTGGCAATGCCTCGGCGGCAACGGTGGAAAAAGGCGAGGCGCTGCTTGAGAGTGCGGGCCGGAACCTTGCTGATTTCCTTGCGGAATTTGCCCGGTTCGATCATCGGAAGTCGGCGCAATGATGAATGCGATAAACGGTGAAGACCGGATCGCGGGAATTCTGGTGCCTGCGTCGCTCGTATCCGATCCGCTCAAATTTGGCGGAGAGCGGCGGGACGATTGCATCGCTGGCGATCTTGTCCTGAAGGAGGGACGAGCGGTCGGGCTTGAACTTGCGACGGAACAGGCCGAGCGGATTGTCTTACCGCGTCTGACCGAGCCGCATGTCCACTTGGACAAATGTCACAGCGTGCATCGGCTTGAGAATGTCGGCGGTAATCTCAAGGGGGCGATCAAGGCGCAGAAAGCCGATATGGCGGGCTGGACGGAGGAGGATCTTCGGGCGCGCGCCGGGCGCGGGATCGATGAATTGTTGGCCTCGGGCTGCGGTGCCGTGCGCACGCATGTGGACTGGTCCGATGACGATGACCCTAGTGTCGAGCCGCTTGCATGGGCCGTGTTGCACGAGCTGGGCGAGGATGCCGATCTGCTACTTGAATGCGCGGCCCTGACCGACATTGGCGCGCTTGCCGATAGTGGCCATGCGAAGACTTATGCGCGCGCGATTGCACATCGCGGCGGCGTGTTGGGGGCATTCGTCTTCGATCAGCCTGAGCGCGACGCGGGATTGCGCAACGTGTTTCGCGAGGCGGAACGACTTGGGCTGAAGCTCGACTTTCATGTGGACGAAGGGCTGGAGCCGCAGCTTGACGGGTTGGAGCGGATTGCGGATGCGGCGCTTGCCGTTGGTTTCGAGGGATCGATCCTGTGCGGACATGCCTGTTCGCTTGCGAATTACGCCGAAAATGACGTTGCCCGGATCGCCGACAAGCTGGCTGAGACGGGTATAGCGGTTACCGTTCTGCCGCAGACGAACCTTTACCTGCAGGACAGGAGGCAGGGAACGCCGGATCGGCGCGGCCTGACGCGGCTGCACGAATTGCGGGCGAGGGGTGTTACCGTTGCCCTTGGCGCGGATAACGTGCGCGATGCTTTTTGTCCGGTTGGGCGGCACGATCCGCGCCACGTGTTGTCGCTGGCTGTGGTAGCGGCGCATCTCGACCCGCCTCTTGGCTCTCACCTGCCGCTGATTACGACGGCTGCCCGGCGGGGGATGGGGTTGCCGGACCTGACAGTCGATGGCGCCGCTGTCGAAGACCTGCTGATCTGCGATGCGAACAACACGAGTGATCTGATATCCGGGGCTGCGTTGCGTCCCTTGTCCGAAACAAGGAGTTCGATGCGATGACAGGTAAGTCCATCCAAATCGACTGGGGAAAGATAGGGCAGGCACTGGCTCCGGTGGAAATTATCGACGAACCGGTTCTGGTCAAAAAGCGGTCTCGGGATTTCTTCTGGTATTCTCCGCTGCTGAATGCCCAGCTTAAACAATGTTTCGGCGATCTGGTGGCGCGGCCAAAAAACCGCGACGAACTCGGCCATTGCCTTGCTGTGGCCTACGCCAATGACCTGCCCGTGGTCCTGCGCGGCGGCGGGACGGGGAATTATGGTCAGGCGGTGCCTTTGCAGGGCGGGATGATCATCGAGACGACGGGTATGAACCGGATTCTGGAGATCGGTGAGGGGTTCGTCCGGGTCGAGGCCGGGGCGCTGATGGCGGATATCAACCGGGCGTTAATTCCCGAAGGATGGGAAATGGCCATGTTCCCCTCGACCCAGGATATTGCCACCGTCGGCGGTTTCGTCGCGGGTGGCTCGGCCGGGATCGGTTCAATTGCCAATGGGGCGCTGCGAGAAAAGGGCAATATCATCAGCCTCAGCGCCCTGTCCGTCGAGGAAATGCCGCAGGAGCGCGTCTTTGATACTGAGGACGCTTTGCAGATCCACCATGCCTGGGGGCTGAATGGCGCAATCACCGAGGTCACGCTTCGCACGGTGCCGACGCAGAACTGGATCGGCTGCATGGCCACGTTTGACAGTTATCGCGACACCTATGCGGCCGGGTATGATCTGGCTGTCGCGGCAGAACTAGGATGCAAGCTGTGTTCGACGGTCGATGCCCGGATTGTTGAGTATTTCCCGAGACTTAAGGGTCATATCCGTGAGGGGAAGCATTTGCTGGTCGCGATGGTCCCCGAGAAGGAAGTCGAAGGGTTTCGCAGTCTGATCGAAGAGCGAGGGGGACATGTCGATCTTGCGCTCAGTGAGACGGAGCGGGAGGCGAGGTCCATCCCGCATGTCTTTGAGTTTTCTTACAATCATACCACGCTGCAGGTGCTGAAAGCCGACCGCTCGGCGACCTATCAGCAGATCGGTGTCAGCGATCCGGCGAATGCGGACGCGATTGCCGCCATCGGAGAGGCGCTGGGCGATGATGTCTGGCAGCATCACGAGTTTGCCAAGGTAGACGGGAAGGTAACCGCTTTTGACCTGCCGATCATCTGGTTTACCGATGAGGAAAGGCTTCGCGAAATCGATGCCACCTACGAAGCGGCCGGGTTTCCAGTTGCGGATGCACATTCCTACCACGTTGAGGGCGGCGGGTTGAAGAACGCGGATTACCAGCATCTTGCATGGAAGAAACGCATGGATCCCAAGGGGTTGCTGAACCCTGGCAAGTCGCGGGTCTGGGACAGCGTCAAGCATCTGGCACCAGATGAGATTGAGGCGATGGCGGATCGGTCCTGAACGGGAAGGTGTCATGCTTTGGGACGGGATTAACCTCAACGATTGCGGCATGCCGAAGGTCTGAAGTCTGCGGCAAAGGAAGGTCGATCGCCCCGGAATGGGCGCATGAGACGGAGGTGAAATGCTTGAGACGATACTGATTTGCGCCCTGTGTTTTCATATGATCTGCATGGCGGCCTGGCTGACCATCGGCGTCGTGGAAAACATCGTACATCCGTTTTTGAACGAAACTTTCACCGCGCTAGTTCTGGATATGGAGCGGATGCGGGCCGGATATCCCGAAGCCTACGAGCATGTTGCTTACCGCCGGTTGGCCAGTCGCAGGACGCAGCGCGCGTTTTTTTACGTGGCGATCGTCCTTGAGGCAGTAACGGTCATCTGCCTGTGGGCCGCGGTTGTTGCGCTGGGAGCGTCTGTTGGCGGTTGGCTTTCGGTGGAACTTGCGCTCGGGCTGGCGTTGATCGGGGCCACGATGTTCAGTTCCCTCTGGGCAGGGTTTCTGATCCTGGGAAACTATTTCTGCTACTGGTTCGGTCACGAGGGCGGACAGAACACGCATTTTCACATGCTGCACTGGGGCATGGCTGCCACCCTCTTGGTGGTCGTCTGCATCGTCGTTGTCTCTTGAAGCCGTGAGCAATTCAGCGAGAAAGCGTTTGCGCTAACCGACTTACGGGATGTGCTGAGCTGAGCCAGGGCAGCCTGTGTCAATGTTTGCATCTGCAGAAAGAGAATCGGTCTGCAAGGTTTTTCCGCTTTTGGTAGGCAGAGGCACCGTGCGGCGGCCCGAGTGCCGGTGCTGTTTTGGCAATTTGCAGCCGGAGGTTGTTGTCCGGCTTGGAATTTCTATTCACTGACAATGGTTTATCGCACAGGGTTATTGTTCATTATTTGTTAACAAAAAACCTCCTGATCGCGAAGCTTTCCTTTACTCAAGGGAAAGATCATCGTATATTGCAACTCATACGGGTGGTGCTCCAACTAGTGGTAAATTGTCCCGGTAAAGTAGGCCCCGGCCGAATATCAAGCTCGGTTCCGAGGTTTCATGTGAGATTTCAAAGTTGCTGGAGAATTGATATGAAGTTTGGTTTATACAGCGGATTGATCGCGGGCACGATGGCATTGGCCGCCGCCCCCGGATATGCCGCAACAGTCATGCTAACGATCGACGAGTTCGACTCGGTGCAGACTGTAAAGGACGTGCCATCGACCAGTTTCGTCAATAATTCCGAGGTTGCTGACGCTGGCGTACTGGGTGGTTATCGTGATTTCGAAGTTATGAATACCGCCGCCACGGGCAACCCTGAGGACGCAACCGAGTTGCGTTCGGAAGCAGGGCTTCTGTCTTTCTCGAACATCGCCGGGGCGTCCGGTTCCGGCTATATCACCTACGACGGTCAGGATGACCCGACCACGGTCAATACGACCGGTCTTGGTGGTATCAACCTCGAGATCGGGACAAATCCGTACTTCGCATTCGATGTCGCCTACTTTGATCGTAACGTGTTCATCGAGATCACCGCTTGGGACATGCTGGGCAACGTCGTTTCCTATTCGGAAACACTGGCTGCCGGTTTCAACCCCAACCTGCCGTTCTCTGATCTGATCGGCGATCCCAATTTCGACTGGACACAGGTCGGTGCGTTGCAGTTCTTCGTGGACTCGAGCAACACCGAGATCAGCGTCGACGGCCAGTTGAACTCGATCAAGGTTGTCGCAGATATGAACGTAATTCCGCTGCCGGCATCAGGACTTCTGCTGCTGGGCGGGATCTCCTCCGCCGGGTTTCTCCTGAGGCGGAAACGGAGGAAGAGCAGCTGAGCCCGGAACACTCAGCAGCTTGAAAACCCAAGACGGGGCGCCCAGCGATAGGCGCTCCGTTCTTGTTTGTGCGGTGCGTTTTGAGATCAGCGGTGTCAGGACAGGGCGCGCTGGGAGGCTTTTTCGGCGATCTGCTCGGCGCGGCGAGACCATCTTGTGTCGACTTCTTTAGCGAATTTGCCGATGTGCCGCGTTTTCAGATGCTGGCCGTACCATTGCGCCGGAGCGGGTTCGAACCCGTGTTCTTCGGCCAAGCGGGCGATGTGGTCGGCGTCTTCCAGCGACAGCTTTGAGCCGATGCTGAAATCCCGTGTTTCCCCCGCCAGTGTCAGCAGCACCGTTTCGCCAAGGCAACCCCAGCAGAGATTCTCGGGCAAGGTCTGGAAAGGACCCAGATGGATGTCGAACGGGGGCGAGACCAGTCCTCCGTCGAACACGAGAACATTGTCGCGGCCCGCTTCTGAATTGGCGACATTCGGTGGCCGGGCCACGTCGCAGACCAGCGTGCCAGGTGTCATGTTGGCTGGATCCATGAGCGCCATTTCGGCACTTGTCGCGACAAGCACGATATCCGCTGTTTCAAGCGCAACATCCAGCGGGGTGGTCCAGTCGAGCAACGGTTCCATGCCACGACCGCGCCAGTAGGTCTGCAAGCGTTCGGGCAGGGAGTTGCGCTCTTTCAGGCTTTCGCTCTTTTGCTGCGCAGCAAAGGCCCGCAGATCCCGCGCAAGATCACCGGCCATGGGCGAGTGGTCCTTGCAGATCGTTTCGCACAATTCGTCAGCGACCCGTGCCAGCAGGGCAGGCGAGAAGGGGTTGGCGGCATTCCCGACAAGGGTCATGCTGCCCGCCTTGCGCGCCAGCATCAGCGAAGCCAACCGTCCGATGGCGCCGGAGGCGCCAACGATCACGACATGGGCTTCGTCCAGGGGAATGCCGGTGCAGGCGGCCATACGTTCGATGGCCCTTACCGCAGAGACCGTCGTTAGAGTGTTGCCGCTGGTGATGGGCGTTCCAAGACCAGTAACCAATTCACCGCCTCGGCTGGCAATGGAGGTGAAGGCACCAAGGCCGACGCGGGAGGTGCCTTCGGCTGCGGCTGTCTCGACGGCGGTCTTGATCATCTGGCCTGCCATCTTGCGGCTTTGGCCCCGCATTTCGTTTGGCAGCAAAGGTACAGAGATGATTGTCCCGCGCGCGGTGGCGCCCGTTTTTGAGCGAACTTCGGCCACATGACGGACAAAGCCGGGGCCGAGTTTCTTGACCCAGTCGCACCAATTCTCGAGTTCCTCCGGGGTGAACCTGCGAAACGTTGGATCCGAGCGAAAGATATCTTCGATCTCGGTATAGTGGATCAGGAACGAGAATGTCCCTGCCTGCTGGGTCACGGGGTTTCCCGCGACCGGTGGCAGATCGGCCTCGGATGTGGATGTAGCGATCTGTTCGACCGGTTTCTGCACGAGGTGCCGGACCAAGCGATAGGCATCTGCCGAAGCGAGAACCTCGCAGAGATCTTCGAGGGCTACCAGTGCGCGGTCGATTTCGGCACGTCCGACGATAAGCGAGGGCTGCAGCCGGATAACCGACGTTTCGTTGAAAAGCGGTGCGGTCAGCAGCTGATGCTGGTTCAGAAGGTAAGAAGAGATTAGCGCTGTGATCCCGCCGTTCAGACTGGCAAAGCCCAGAACTGCGGAATGCGAGCTGTTGTCGAATTTCTGGAATTCCAGCCCCATCATGTAGCCGCGCCCGCGTACCTCGCGGATCACGGAGGGAAAACGTCGCTGCAGATCTTCCAGACCTTTGCGGAAGTGGGCGCCGTTATCTGCAACATTGCCGATCAGGTCAATCTCCGGATTCAGGAGATGATCAATCGTTGCAAGGGCTGCACGGCAGGCCAGACCGTTCCCGGCAAAGGTCGAGCTGTGCCGCCGTCCGAACCGGTCGTCCCAAGCGGACGGTCGGGCAATACAGGCACCGATGGGCATCATGCCGCCACCCAGCGCCTTGGCGAGCAGCAACATGTCGGGAACTTCCTCGCCGTCGGAGCAGGCGAAAAGCTCCCCCGTACGTCCCAGCCCGGTCTGGATTTCGTCAAGCACGCTCAGCACACCGTATTCTCGGCAAAGCGCGATGGCGGCGTCGATGTAGCCTTTGGGCGGGCAGACGACACCGCCTTCCCCCTGAATGGGTTCGACGATGAAAGCGGCGATCCTGTCATGCGCGGCTTCTAGCAGGCTGCGCAGCGCTTCGATATCGCCATAAGGAACATAGCAATAGTCGTCGGTCGCGACCGCAAACCCGTCCTGATACAGGGACTTTCCTGTCGCCGAGAGCGCGCCCATCGTCTTGCCGTGAAACCCGTTCTGCGTCGAGAGGATGATCCGGCGTCCGGTCCGGATGCGGGCCAGTTTAATGGCGGCCTCGGCCGTTTCTGCCCCACTATTGGCCAGCGTGACAATCGACAGGTCGCCAGGGGTGACTTCTGCCAGACGATCGGCCAGCCTTTCGGCATGGGGGCTGCGCATCGGCTGGATCATCAGTGGCGTTTCCTCGATCTGCGCCCTGTTGATTTCGGCCCAGATCTCAGGAGGATTGTGACCGAAAGGCAGCGCGCCGTATTGAGACAGAAAGTCGAGGATCTCGCGGCCTTCAGCATCTCGCAACATCGTGCCCGAACCGCTGGTGATTTCGACATCGAGTGCGAAAAGAGAAAGCAGTTCTCGACGAGACGGGTTCAGGGTAGGCATATTTGCTTGCATGTTTCTTTGCCGGCAGGGTTCGAAATTCCGGTCGGGCCGGACTCGAAACGGTTACTGGTTTAGCAAGAGCGCTGGCGGATTAAGCCAGGCTTGCAAGGATTGCAGGATGAGTGATGAGACGTGAGCGGAATCTCAACCTTTTGTTGAGCAAAAATCGTCGTGTAGCAAGAGCGCTCCCTACGTAAACTTGGGCCTAAGCAGTATCCTGCTAACTTTGTGGACACACTGACGCGGAAGACCGCCAATCAACCTGAACGCGTACGCTGAATAGCTATTATTCTGCCCATATTCAGACAAGTGTTAGCGAAAACGAAAGGAATATCTGGTTGTCGCCATGACGATTGGCGCGACGCGGATGTTGACGGTCTTCGGCAAGTGGCACTGCCGAGACGCAGTCCGTCACGTAGTGCCGTTGTGGCGACAGCGCTACGGATTGACGTGCCATTGAATGGAGGCGGCCGTTGTCTGCTGTTATGGGTGTCAGTGCGTCCCAGTGATCTGAGCGCAGTTCAAAGGCAACAATCTTAAAGGCATA
Organism: Heliomarina baculiformis; assembly: GCF_019966545.1. Taxonomy (GTDB): domain Bacteria; phylum Pseudomonadota; class Alphaproteobacteria; order Rhodobacterales; family Rhodobacteraceae; genus Heliomarina; species Heliomarina baculiformis. The sequence goes on from NZ_JAIMIC010000002.1 coordinate 471,086, forward strand.
CTTGGAGTCGCCGGGCAGGGGCAGATTATGTTTTTAGAATGGTGCCCGGGGGCGGAATCGAACCACCGACACGAGGATTTTCAATCCACTGCTCTACCCCTGAGCTACCCGGGCACCGGGAAAGGATGAACCTTTCGGGTTTCGGCGTTCTAGGGCTATGTGAGGTGGGTGTCCAGAGGCTTTTTTGATGTTTTGGATTAATGTGGTCCGTGCTTGGCGCGTTCCGCTTCTTCCAGCGCTTTCTCGACGTCTTCGGGCTCTTCGGACGGGATCGCGTAAGAGCCGGAAAGCCATTTTCCCAGATCTCGATCTGCGCAGCGGCGCGAGCAGAAAGGGCGGTATTTGGGATCGGTCTCTTCGGCGCAAATTGGGCAAGTCATTAGGAAACCTCGTGAAATGGAAGGCGACCGCGTTTGCGTTGCAGTTCGTAATGTCCAAGAGGGGTCCAGCCTGCAAGCACCGTATCCTCGGAATCGGTCTTGAAGGCGGCGCGCAAAGCGGTCTCAAAACCGCGGCGGTCCTTTTTTGGCATAGGGGCAAGATCAAGGGTGATCTGACCGCCCAGCCCCCTAAGCCGCAGCGCCCGGGGCAGGGCGCGGGCACAAGCCATGTTTGCTTTCAGGCCGGCGGCCAGGGAGGTGTCTGACCCTGTGTTCACATCGACGGAAACAAGCGCCCGGGTCGGCTCTATGAACAAATGGCCGCCACCGGAAAGCGGCTCATATGCCTGACCAATCGCTTCCAGATCGTCCAAGATATCCAGTTCCTCGAATCCGCCGGGCTCGCTCAGAACCTCTGCGGGATCGCTCCATTCCCGCCATGCGAGCGTATGGGCGCCGTCGCCCTCGACCAAGGTTTCGACATCGTCGCCGTCATCTGAGAACACCTGCCCCGCCAATGCGGACATGGCTTGGATATCTTCGGCTATTTCTTCTGGTTCGCCGCCGTCGCAGGCGGAACGAAGGATCAGCCCGTGGTCGCTGTTGGTCATCACGTCATGAGCGATTTCAAGCAGGCCGTTGCGCACGTCTTCGTCCCGTATGGATCGGGAAACGTTTATTCCCGGCGCATCCGGGGTGACGATGGCGTAGCGACTCTTGAACAACAGCTTGCTCGTAACCGGAATGGCTTTGCCCGGTTCGGGATAGCTGGTGACCTGGACCAGTAACCTGCTTCCGGGCGAAAGGCCTTTTACCTGCCTGAGAAAAGCCGGGCCGTCAGGCGTTGTGACAAACATCCCGCCCTGACCTTTGACGGGCCGGTCAGCGCGCGCGCGGTAGATCGTACCCGGGGCAGGCTGGTCGCTGTCGATCAGGAAGTCCTCGAGCTTGCCGTCCACGACCAGCGCGGCGGCATCGCGGCCTTTCCATCTATCAAGTATGATCGTCCGACCCTTCATGAATTTTCCCCGTGTAGCGGATAGCCCGCAGCTTGCAACAGGTTGGCCGTCTCGGAAAGAGGCAGGCCAACGATGCCTGTGAACGACCCTGAAATCCATGGAATGAAGGCCCCTGCCGGTCCCTGGATACCGTAACCGCCCGCCTTACCCTGCCAGTCATTGCTATCAAGATAGCGGCTCAGCTCGGGTTCTGACAGGCGCTTCATCTTGACTTGACTGGTCACGTTCTTTTGCCAGAACCTGTCGTTCTTTCGAATGGTGACCGATGTGATGACCTGATGCCGTCGACCTGAGAGGGTGCGCAGAAAGTTCTCGGCTTCCGAGCGGTTTTCCGGTTTGCCCAGGATGCGGCGACCGAGCGCGACGGTGGTATCGGCGCAAAGCACGATGTCATCGGGTTCGACCGAAATTGCCTGAGCTTTCTGGGATGAAATCCGTGCACAATAGGTACACGGTTTCTCTGCCTTTAGCGGTGTTTCATCGATATCCGGCGGTCGCACTGCATCAGGGATGATCCCGAGCTGAGCCAACAGGTCCAGCCGCCGGGGGCTGCCGGATCCGAGAATAAAAGCCACGGATGCGGCGTTACTTGAAGCGGTAGTTGATCCGACCCTTGGTCAGATCGTAAGGCGTCATTTCGACTTGAACCTTGTCGCCAGCCAGAACACGGATGCGGTTCTTGCGCATCTTGCCTGCCGTATGTGCGATGATTTCATGGCCATTCTCAAGTTCGACCCGAAACGTCGCATTGGGCAGGAGTTCCTTCACGACGCCGGGGAATTCGAGAGTGTCTTCCTTGGCCATGTTGTCTCCATTGCAATGGTGTCCGCCAAGTTGCGGACCGTGCGCTTAAATGATCCTCTTCGGGCGTTTTTTCAAGGCGCAATCAACCCAATTCCACAAAAGTTACCGATTTCGTACGGTCATCCTGCTCATCCCAGTGGCTGCGATTGCGCACGATCCCGTCCTTTCGGACATGCGCGACGGCGGCAGGGTCGAACTCGGCATAGGTCCAGCCTGGCTCATTCAGCTTGCCTTCGGCCAAAACGCCGGTTTCCGGAAAGCCGGTATCGGGCGGACCGAACACGCCGCCCGCCCCGTGTCCGTTGTCGACAGCCTCGGACCATTCGGCACGGCCCACGATGGACGACATTGCCGAGACACACTGGTTTTCCAGCGCCCGCGCCATCGCACCGATGCGCACGCGCCAATATCCGGCGAGCGTTTCAGTGCAGGAGGGCACGAGGATGAGATCGGCATCCGATACGGCGCGGCTCAAAAGAGGGTACTCGCTGTCGTAACAGATAAGGACGGCGATCTTGCCCAACGATGTATTAAACAGTTTCAATGGGTTGGCGGGTGCGATGTCCCACGGGTCCCGTTCGAACATCGTCATTATCTGCTTGTCCTGAAAGTCGATTTCGCCACTGGGGGTATAAAAATAAGCGCGATTGACCGGACGACCGGAGGCCTGTTCCACAGGACCTGATGCGCCCAGAATATAGACTCCGTGCTTCGCCGTGAGTTTCTTGTGCAGCGCCTGCACGTCTTCCATGCTTTCGGACACGGCGAAGAGCGATTTTTCGAGATCGGCCGCGATGTCTGCGCCCGCCAGAGTCGCCAGTTCCATGGCTCCGTATTCCGGAAAAACCAATAAATCGGCGCCATTGTCTGCAGCCTCGGCCACCCAGGACGAAAGCTTGTCTTCGTATTGCGACCAGTTTTCGAAAAAGTCGAGCGGGTAGGCAGAAGTTGCGATTTTCATGGGGGTGTCCTGTGCGGTTTGGCCTATTCTGGGCAAATCAGAGGTCGGATTTCAACCAGAACTGCATTTGTTTCCTGGTTTCTTCAGTTTCGCCAACGTCCTTCCACGCGAATGAGGCGACAGCGCCGGGCAAAGGTTTGTACCCGCGGGATTTCCAGAACGGATCCAGCGGTGTATAGGCAACTGGTCGGGCAGGGTGATCGTGCGGGCGGATTACGGCGCAAAAGGCGCTTTGCTTGAAACCATGGTTGAGGGCATGGGATTCGCGCAGGTCAAAGAACCGGTGTCCGATCCCCTGACCGCGATAAGCGGGAAGCAAAACCGATTCGGCGCAATAGAAGACCTTGGATATGTCGATCCCGCTGCATTCAAAGGCTGCGCCGAATTCTTTGGCATGATCGGATAGGGGGGTGCCTGTCGCCGCCCCCACCAGCTTTTCGCCGTCAAAAGCCCCTACAACCGCTGCCCGGTCAGATGACCGGTAAGCTTCGAGATAATTCCGCTCGTACGCGAGGTCGCCATCGTAAAGATAGGGCCAGTCGCGGAAAACGCTGATCCGCAAAGCTGCAACCGAGTCGAGCGCAGCATCGAGGGCAGGACCAGTGAGAAGCCGGGTTTCGATCACGAGACCTGAGCGACCCAGTCGGCGAGGTTGTAGTAAGTTGTGACGCGGGCGATCTTGCCGTCGCGTAGATCAAAAAAGGATCCTGCGGGCAGGCGATAGGTTTGGCCCCTGGCTTCGGGCAGGCCGCTGTCGGTTTGCAGGTATGTGCCGTTTACGATGTATTCAGCCGCTGCACGCCTGCCTTCGGCGCCATCAAAAACCACCATGTCCGTCAGGTTTTCCTTGTAGCAGCGGCTCATGTGGTCGCAGAACTCAGAAAATTTTTCCTTGCCGGTGCGGATATTGCCTTCGTTCACGTGGTGAGCCACGTCATCCGTCAGGCAGTCCAGCATCGTGGCCGTATCGCCAGCATTAAAAGCGTCGAAGTAGCGTTGAACGATATGCATATGTCGGCCCCGGGTGCTGAATGTTTCGACGCGCAGAAAGACCCGGCAAATGCGAAAATGCAAGCCTTCTCTGGCAAGTCTATTGCACCTGCGTTGGCTCTCCCCAATGCGCCTTCAATCGGGCGATGATCTGATCGCGGGTCTTGCGGTAGCTGTTCAAACGGTCGGCGCGAAATTCACCCTGACCGGTTGGATCATGTATCGGCCAATGCTCGACTTCGACGTGAAAGCAGCGTGTCAGCTCGATAGCCCGCGCATAGCTGGCGTCGGATAGGGCGACCACAAGATCGAAACTGCTGAGGTCATCGCCAAGTCGCTCCATTTCGTCGAAAGAACGTGAGCGGTGACGGGACAGTTCGACATTCAGTTCTTGGCAGACGGCAATCGCGAACCCGTCGATTTCCAGATCATTTCTGACTCCGACCGATTGGACATAGGTCGACATGCCGTAGAATTTTTTGGTGATGGCCTCGGCCATCGGTGACCGTACTGCGTTGTGATCGCAGCAGAACAGGATCGATTGCGGGAGCGGTTGGATCAAATCATCCCCCGAAATGCAGCACGCAGATCAGAGTGAACAACCGGCGGGCAGTGTCTTCATCGACTGAGACCTTGCCTTCCAGCCGTTCACGAAGCACCCGACTGCCTTCGTTGTGAATGCCCCGGCGTGCCATGTCGATGGTTTCTATCTGGCTTGGGGGAAGGGTTTTGACCGCGTTGAAATAGCTTTCGCAGATCTGGAAGTAGTCTTTCACCACTTGTCGGAAGGGTCCAAGCGACAGATGAAATTCCGCCGCCTTCTGATCCTCGGGCGTTTCGACATCAAAAACCAGACGTTTTTCGCGGATTGCCAGATTCAGCTTGTAAGGGCCCGGAGGAACATCCCGCCCCTCACGAGAGGGCAGGATAAACTGGTTGTCTTCTAGCAGATCGAAAATGGCGACCTTGCGCTCCTGCTCGATTTCCGGAGTCGGAGGCGGCAGGCCCGCGTCGTCCAAATTGATCTCTGCAATACGTGACATGACTGACATCTCGCTAACTTTACCGTCAAAAGGAGTAGCGCAGTCGCCGCATTGCGGCAATGGGCAGAGAGCCCACTGTCCGTTTCTATCAGTCGTTCAGCTTGTCCAGCCGTGCCCGCACCGACAAGCCATGTGCCTGCAGGCTTTCGGAAATCGCGAGCCGTTCGGCAGAAGGTCCAATTGCCCGCAGAGCGGCCGGGGTCATCTGGGCGATGGTTGTCCGTTTCAGGAAATCCATCACGGAAAGGCCCGAGGAGAAACGCGCGGACCTTGCCGTAGGCAGGACATGGTTGGGGCCGCCGACGTAATCTCCGATCGCTTCGGGTGTCCATTGGCCAAGAAACAGTGCGCCCGCATGAACGGTCTTTTTCGATAAGGCTTGAGGATCTGTCACGCAGAGTTCGAGGTGTTCAGGTGCGATTCTGTTGGAAAGCGCTGCTGCCTCGTCGAGATCGCGGACGGTGATCACCGCGCCGAAATCGCGCCAGCTTGCAGAAGCAACCGAACGCCTTTCCAGTGTTTCGAGCCGTTTGTCCACGGCTGCGGCAACGGCATTTGCAAACTCCGGGGAATCGGTAATCAGAATCGATTGTGCGCTTTCGTCATGTTCGGCCTGGCTCAGCAGGTCCAGAGCGATCCAGTCCGGGTCGTTATCCATATCCGCGATCACCAGAATTTCGGAAGGTCCGGCAATCATGTCTATGCCGACTTTGCCGAAAACGCGCCGTTTTGCGGCGGCGACATAGGCGTTGCCCGGACCGGTAATCTTGTCCACCGGGGCAATGGTCTCGGTTCCATAGGCAAGGGCCGCAATCGCCTGTGCGCCTCCAATACGATAGATTTCATCCACGCCAGCCAACCGCGCGGCAAGGAGGACGAGCGGGTTCAGAACGCCACCGGGACTTGGTACCACGATCGCCAGCCGTTCGACGCCGGCGACCTTTGCCGGAATCGCGTTCATCAGGACGGAAGATGGGTACGAGGCAATGCCACCGGGGACGTAGAGACCGGCTGCCGAGACGGCAGACCAACGCCAGCCGAGCGTCGCGCCTTCGGGATCTGTCCAGCTTTCATCCGATGGCATTTGGCGCACGTGATAGGCGCGAATGCGATCCGCGGCGAGTTCCAGCGCGTCCCGTTCTTCCTCCGGGACCTCGGCAATCGCCTTATCCACGGTCTCCGCGCTGATGGCTAACGTCTCCGGCGTCAACTGGAGCCGGTCGAATTTGGCGGTCAGTTCGATCAGTGCCGCATCGCCCCGTGCGCGAATGTCGGCGATGATCTTTGCCACGACCCCGTCCACATCCGGGCTGTCTTCTCTCTTTGCAGACAGAAGCGCATCGAATTGTGCGGCAAAATCAGCAGATTTCGTATCGAGAAAGACTGGCATGGGCATTCCTTTTTCTCGCTCATACAAGGGTCGGCAGGGTGTCTCAAGCACAAGGCGTGTTCGTAGAGCTCAGGTTTGCACTCGTCGCCGACACTTGCGGTTTAAGCATCGAGAAATCGTTCCGGCGCCATCCCTTGGAATATGCCGGTTTGCTCACGGATCCAGACCGGTGAACCTTGCCTGACCGCGCATTGACAGGGGCTCAATCCCCGTGGTCGGGCACCATTCCGGACGGGGCCCGATAGGGACGGGTGACATCCTTCAGGCGCACTTCCAGCGTTTCGACTTGGATCTCGATAGCGCCATCGCCTGCCAGCGTCAAAAGCACCGATCCGCCTTCGTCCTCACCGGGCTGATAGGAAATGTTGAGCAGTGACAGAATGATATCCTTGTCAGTTCGATCAATACCCTGAGCGGAAACCTTGAGCGCGTTTTCAATGGAAAGCACGGACTGAACGCGTTCAACCGGGCGACTCCGAAGCGACGCACGCTCGCGGTCCTCCCAGCGGAACCGGTTCAGCAACAAAGCAAAGCGCCGCTCTTTGCGCCGCCAGGACATCTCGGTAACCGGAATGACAGCATCCTGAGCGAGTGCGGAGATCACCTTGAGATCCTCGGCGTCCATTGCGCCGAGGTTTAGAGGCAGTTCCCGGCCTTCTTCAAAGGTGGCATCGCTGCTCATTGGTCGGAAACGCGTTCGATATTTGCACCTACGCCCTTCAGCTTGCCGACAACATGTTCATAGCCCCTATCAAGGTGGTAAACCCGGCTGACCTTGGTGGCTCCTTCGGCGGCGAGACCGGCCAGAATCAACGAAACGCTTGCGCGCAGGTCGGTGGCCATGACTGGGGCTCCCTTGAGTTTTTTCACGCCGGTCACAGTGGCAGTGCCACCCTGCACGTCGATCTGAGCCCCCATGCGGGTGAGTTCGGGCGCGTGCATGAACCGGTTTTCAAAGATCTTTTCTTCCAGAACGCTGACGCCGTCGGCTGTACATAGCAACGCCATCATTTGCGCCTGCAGGTCCGTCGGAAAGCCCGGATAGGGTTCTGTCGCAACGTCGACTGCTTTGATGTGATCGCTGCGTCGCTTGACCATCAGCCCGTTATCCGTTTCCTGAACATCCACGCCCGCCTCGTCGAGCTTGTCGCAGAATGCGCCGACGAGATCGCGACGTCCACCCAGCAGTTCAACCTCACCGCCGCAGATCGCGGGGGCGAGCATATAGGTGCCCAGTTCGATTCGGTCGGTAACGACAGGATGCGTCGCACCGCGCAGCTTATCGACGCCCTGAACCGTGATCGTGTCAGTTCCTTCGCCTTCGATCTGGGCGCCCATCTTGCGGAGGCAGTGAGCGAGATCGACAATTTCAGGTTCACGAGCGGCGCGTTTGATAACGGTGGTTCCTTTGGCCAGTGTCGCAGCCATCAGGACGTTCTCCGTCGCCCCGACCGAAACAAAGGGGAATTCGACGATACCGCCCTTGAGCCCGCCGGGCGCCTTGGCGTGCACATAGCCGTCGCGCAACTCCATTTCTGCGCCAAGCGCTTCCATGGCCCTGAGATGCAGATCGACCGGGCGGGCACCAATGGCGCAGCCGCCTGGCAATGAAACGATGGCATGGCCGTCCCGGGCAAGCATTGGTCCAAGAACCAGAATAGACGCCCGCATTTTTCGAACGATGTCGTAATCCGCAGTGTGATTCCCGATTGCATGGCTCGAGAGCGCGAGGACCTTGCCGTCCTGAAGGGACGACACCTCGGCGCCAAGCGACGTCAGCAGCGCGGTCATGGTGCGAATGTCACTCAGACGTGGCGCATTCGTCAGGGTCAGCGGCTCATCGCTTAGCAGAGTCGCTGGCATGAGGGTCAAGCAGGCATTTTTGGCACCTGCGATCGGTATCTGGCCGACAAGTGGGCCGTTACCCGTCACAAAAATTGTATCCATCCGCCTCAATCCTTCTCTGTTACGCCCGGTTCGCCATTTCCCTCGTCCCGTGACTGCGTTCTTGCCTTGGCCTGTTCCTTGCGTCGAGCCAAGTTTGCCTTCAGTGCAGCCTTAAGGCGATCTTCGCGGGATGATGCCGCGTTCCGGTCGGAAGAGGGGGGTGATTTTCTTGCCATGAACCTTCTCTATCCCAGCAATAAAAAAGCGTCCAGATTGCCCTTGCACCACGCGCGGTTTGCGTCTAATCAGCCGCCCACGGCGCTGCTGTAGCTCAGAGGTAGAGCACTCCCTTGGTAAGGGAGAGGTCGAGAGTTCAATTCTCTCCAGCAGCACCATTTTTCCAAATTTTTAGCGAATATGAAGCTCCGGTCGCCTTGCACTATGTGGCGGCGTTCTTGCGTTGGCCTGAACAACGATTGAAATGTACGCATGCGCCCGTTTGCCTCGCTATCCGAATGGCCTTGGTGATGCTCTAAGATGTTAAACTTAGCTTTGGCTCTATCACACAGAGTGATCTTTGGGCAGGCCTTACTGGGGGGGGGGGCAACATCTGCTTCCATTCGCACCGCATCGCGCGCAAAAATTTGAAAGCAGACATATAGCTTGGATATAGCTTTCGTTCGGCGCGCCAAATACTAATGGAAAAGTTGCGCAGATAGCGGACGTTGCACCCAGCAACGCGGCGCCTAGCCTAAAAGTCGTAACCCGGCCCAGAGCATGCGTAACTGGGCTGACCTGAACTGAGGTCGACCTCCGGGTTGGATAACAGAACATCTGAGCGCGAGCCGTCTTGCAAGGGCTGGAAGCAGAAGTTGAACAGGCTGGTGTCTGGGAAACTAGAGACACCTAAGATGGCATGCGTACAGAACTCCGCACATTTAGAATCCAACCGATCGCCAACGTCTCTGGATTTCTGGTGTTTTAAAATTAAAGAAAAATGGAGGCGAGTACCGGAATCGAACCGGTGTACACGGATTTGCAATCCGCTGCGTCACCACTCCGCCAACTCGCCAAGGCCCTTAGAACAAGGGACTTTGTGGTGTGGTGCCTGATATCGTCTTATTTTGGTCGGCACAAGCCGAAAGATTTCCGGCTTGTTGATTTCGATGCATCGTGCATTCAGAAACACCTGCGGCATATCAAAACACAAACGGCCTTACTCTGTTGAAAACGACTGCTTCAGGCCTCGTTGCCAAATCTTGTGTCCGCGTGAGAGGATCTGAGAAGGCCTGCGCAAAACGCGCCATTTCATCAAAAGACAGGGTGCCTGGTTTAGCAACGCTTGAAACAGGTTTCGGACTTGGACGATCGGACCATTGGCCTTCTGAAGCAGTATGCACTGCTTCCTCGCTTAACCACTCGGCCGTTCATGGTATGGAAATCCGGGGTGTGTACTCCAAGCCTCGGATGACGCCTTTTACTCAAGCAGACCGTTGCCGAAAGGGGGGGGATGTGGCAATACCGGCCCAAGGCCACAAACGTGAGTTCCGAGATGACAGATTTTTCCGCCCGCCGCAGGATCATGGTCGACACGCAGGTCCGTCCTTCGGATGTCACCAAGTTCCCGATCATAGAAGCCATGCTGGCCGTTCCCCGGGAGCAGTTCGTACCCGATGCGTTGCGTGAAGCGGCTTATGCGGGCGATAACATCGAACTCGGCGACGGGCGCGTCGTTCTCGAGGCGCGTACACTCGCAAAAATGCTGGATGCATTGGACGTGCGCGGCGACGAGCTTGTGCTCGATGTCGGTTGCGCCCTTGGCTATTCTTCTGCGGTCATCGCGCGTATGGCCCAGGCTGTTGTGGCGTTGGAAGAAGACGAAGAAATGGCCAGCGAAGCACAGGATCAACTGGTCAACGTCGGAGCGGACAACGTGGTGCTGCAGGTAGGCACGCTCGCCGAAGGTGCTGCGGAACATGGCCCCTATGATGCGATCATCGTGCAGGGCGGCGTCGGTGAATTGCCGGTCGCGCTCACGGATCAACTCAAGGAAGGCGGGCGTATCATCTGTCTTTTCATGGACGAAGCACTGGGCGCGGTCCGCATTGGTTACAAAACGAGCGCTGGCATGTCTTGGCGGTTTGAGTTCAACGCTGGGGCACCGGTGCTTCCGGGATTTCAGAAACAAAGGGCATTTGCATTGTAGTCCCCGTCTTTACGCGAAAACCGGCGCAGTAAATGACGTCGGAGCGGGCGAGGGACCAACATAAAAAGAGGCAGGTGAGAAATGAGGCTCTCAATGAAACGCAACTTTCTTAAGAAAAGCATTGCGCGCGGTCTCTCCGTTGCCAGTGTCATCGTGGCAACTTCCGTCGGCGCTCAGGCTGATAACCTGGCAGACGCGCTGGTCGGTGCCTACAACACAAGCGGTTTGCTTGAACAGAACCGAGCGCTGCTGCGCGCGGCCGATGAAGACGTCGCTCTGGCGACGGCGACGCTTCGTCCGGTCCTGAACTTTATCATGTCGGCTCAGCGCAATGACACGAACAGCGGTAGCAATATCGTGCCGCGCACTTTCAGCCGCCGCGATACGTTGACCGCGCAGATCTCGGCAACTTGGCTGCTCTATGACAGTGGCGGCCGACAGATGTCACGTGCGGCTGCCAAGGAAACGGTTCTGGCCACTCGGCAGCAATTGCTTTCCGTTGAACAGTCCGTGCTTTTGCGTGCTGTTAGCGCTTACGTGAACATCCTCTTGCAGGCGGAGAACGTCGAGCTTCGTCAGAACAACCTGCGCCTGCTGCAAGAGGAATTGCGGGCCGCTCAGGACCGTTTTGATGTTGGTGAAGTGACGCGGACCGACGTGGCGCTTGCAGAGTCGCAGGTCGCAGCCGCTCGCAGCAACCTTTCGACGGCACAAGGCGGGCTGGTCAGTGCCCGGGCTGAATACCTGAGCGCAGTCGGCTCCGAGCCTGGCACTCTTGCCGGCCAGCCGCGCATGCCGCCTCTTCCTGCCTCGATTGAACAGGCTCAGGCCGTGGCCATGCGGACGCACCCGGACATTCTCGCGGCTCAGCATCAGGTTGCCGCAGCCGAGCTTGCCATCAAGGCTGCACAATCGGATATGGGTCCGAGCGTTAACGCCGGTGCCGACTTTAGCTACACCGACGATCTTGGATCCGGCGCCTATAGTGAGGATACGAGCCTTTCCCTGACGCTCAACCAGCCGATCTATCGCGGTGGGGCGCTGCTCGCGAGCGTGCGTCGCGCGATGGCGACTCGCGATGCGTCGCGGGGCAACCTTCTGAACGTCCAGCGTCAGGTTCTTCTGGCCGTGAACGATGCCTTTGTCCGTCTCCGTGTGGCTCGGGCAAGCCTGTCTGCAACTGCGGAACAGGTTCGTGCAGCTCAGGTGGCCTTTGACGGCATCCGCGAGGAAGCAACGCTCGGCGCGCGGACGACACTCGATGTTCTGTCGGCAGAACAGGAACTGCTTGATGCGGCAACTGCGCGGATATCCGCGCGCTCCGAAGAATCGGTGGCCGCTTATCAGCTCCTTGCCGCGCAGGGGCTTCTGACGGCCGAACGTATGCAGCTTGGCGTGCAGATTTATGATCCGACGCTGTATTACAACCTCGCCAAGGATGCGCCTTCCACGCTGAGCAAACAGTCGAAAGATCTCGATCGCGTTCTCAAAGCGCTGGGGCGCAATTAAGCAGCGTTGCTTCTGGTTGTCTGAGGCGACGGCTAGAGCTACACTCATACCGAGGCAGGAGATAAAAAATGTCTGAACCGGTAGCGAATGCAGAGATCGAGGATGTTCTGTCCTCAATTCGACGATTGGTCACGGATGAAGGGCGCGGACAAAGGTCTGGCGATGCACAGGCGAAAAAAAAACCGGCAAGCAAGCTGGTTCTGACACCTGCGCTGCGCGTTCCCGCGTCACAGCTCTCCGGTGAGAAGGCGGAGGAGCGCACCGGGGAACCGCTTAAGCATGTTGCAGATATAGAAGAAGCCGGATCGCCTGAAAATCGCACCAAGGCAAGGGTTGATCCGTTTTCGAATCCGCCCTGGTCAAATCCGGAAAACACATTGCACAACGCGGCGGGAGGGTTGGCTGCGAATGCCGAACAGCCCGCTGACGGAGAGCATGCGAACAAGCCTTCCCCTCACCCGGAAATCAGTCCTTTAGCGACTTCGCCAGAGCCCGCGAAAAGTGAGCGCGTGGCGCGTGCCGCAAGCCTCAGTGCAAAGATCCAAGCCTTGGAATCTGCGATTGCACAGACGCAAGATCAATGGGAGCCGGACGGCTCGCAAGGAGACGATTACGCGGGAGTTCCGACACGCTCGATGAAGTGGTGCGACGCCAATGAACAGGCGACTAGCAGGGAAGCGGCGATGGCGAATGAACCTGTAAAAGAGCAAGTCATTGCTACGCCTCCTCAGGCAGCGGGCCATGAGCAACTGGAAAACGACGTCGCCGACATGTTTTCTGACGAAGGCTTCATCGACGAAGAAGCACTGCGGGACCTGGTTGCCGACATCGTTCGCAAGGAACTGCAAGGGCCTTTGGGCGAACGGATTACACGCAACGTGCGCAAACTTGTGCGTCGTGAAATCCAGCGTGCCTTGACCACGCAGCAGTTCGACTAGAACCTCGGCTCGCTCGCCAGGGCGAGCATCGCGTCGATATCCAGATATCTTTCGAGGTGATCGGCCAGCGCGTCCAGCGTTGCCTCTACTTCGGACTCGTATTGCGCGACCGAACGGTGCCCAAGGCGGTTCAGAAAGCTTTTCCGGAATGCATCGGAACTGAAAATACCGTGCATGTAGCAACCCATGACGCGTCCGTCTTTGGATGCTGCGCCCTCCGGCTGGCCGTCGATCTCGAGCCATGCACGGGTGCAGTCTGGCCCTTCTGTGCGTCCCATGTGGATTTCGTAGCCAGAAACTCTCTCCCCACCGGGGCGCGCAATGCCGCTCCGTTCTATGACCTTCTTGTCGCCGGACATTGTCGTTTCGACGTCCAATAGTCCGAGGCCGGGCGCTGCGCCGGGCAGGCCGTCGACACCGCCCGGATCCGAAATCTGGGTGCCAAGCATCTGATACCCGCCGCAGAGCCCCAGTACATGCCCGCCCCGGCGGAGGTGAGCTTTAAGGTCGATGTCCCACCCCTGTGCCCGGAAGAAAGCAAGATCGCCAAGCGTCGTCTTACTGCCGGGTATGAGGACAAGATCGGCGTCGCCGGGCAGGGGGAGCCCCGGTTGAATGATCTCGACCGACACGTCCGGCTCAGAGGCAAGCGGATCGAGGTCATCGAAATTCGCCATCCGGGGCAACTTTGGCACCACGATTTTGCAGGCACCGCCGGTGTGCGATGCGATATCCAGCATGTCTTCTGCTGGAAGCCGCCACGCATCTTCAAACCAGGGAACAATACCCATAGACGGCCAGCCTGTCAGGGAGGCGATCGCATCCCGCCCAGCGTCAAAAAGAGACAGGTCGCCGCGAAACCGGTTCACGGCGAATGCTTGAACGTGTGCCGCATCCTCGATGTCGAGAACAGCCTTCGTTCCGACAATCTGTGCGATCACGCCGCCCCGGTCTATGTCGCCGACCAGAACAACGGGAATACGGGCCGCCCGGGCGAACCCCATATTGGCGATATCGCCTTTTCTCAGGTTGATCTCCGCCGGGCTGCCTGCGCCTTCGACAAGGACAAGATCGACCTGATCAGCCAGTCGACGAAAGCTTTCAATCACTGCCGGCAACAGGCCGGTGCGGTCGCGTTTATACGCTTTTGCTTCGGTGCGGCCGACCCGCTTACCCTGCAGTACGATCTGGGCCCCGGTGTCCGTTTCAGGTTTGAGAAGCACAGGGTTCATATCCGTGTGCGGAGCCCTGCGTGACGCGCGCGCCTGAAGCGCCTGTGCGCGCCCGATCTCGCCACCGTCAGCGGTTACAGCGGCGTTGTTGGACATGTTCTGAGGCTTGAATGGCGCGACGCTTAGCCCGCGCCTCACGCAAGCCCGGGCCAGCCCGGCCACCAGCATCGACTTCCCGACATTGCTGCCGGTGCCCTGAATCATCAACGCGCGCGCCATGGTCCGGTCCTAATGATCTTCGTTTCCTGCCAGTCCTGATACAGCGATAAGGCTAAAGGCAGACACAAAAAAAGCGCGCCCAACCGGCGCGCTCTTTTTGAGTCATACGTCTGGATCAGGCTGCTTCTGCCTGCTCCGCTGCATGACGACGCTCGCTCTCTTCGCGCGACAGCGCAACAGAGGTACGGACGCCACGTCCAACAAAATCCATCAGACCCAGCACAACCCGCTCATTGGGGTCGATACCGGCGCAGGACAGGACTTCGCGGCCATCCCGCGAACGTGCCCAGCGAGCGATTTGTTCGGGACCATTGCCGTATTTCTTGTCATCGGCGATTGCATCATCCAGAGCAGCCAACACGACGGCTGCGAAAAGTTTACGTGCACGATTGCCTTGCTCGTTGTTAAAGGCAGTGCCGTCAACGAAATCTTTCATCTCGTTTCCCTTGTTTTTTTTGCTCTTGTTAATTTCGGCGCGAAGCCCCTTATGACGGAACAGAACCGATTCGGATACCGCAAATACTCATGCCTGCCATGCGCTGTCTGCATGGCTTTGCCTTGCGTAACGCGAGATATCGTTGTCTTGTCAGGTCCGTCCCCCCGAGATATAGGAGCGCAACTTCCATCATCAACCTGTTTGAAGGTTTTGTAATGCCCAAGATCAACGGAAATGAAATTCGTCCTGGAAACGTTCTCGAGCATAACGATGCGCTCTGGACGGCGGTTAAAGTGGACCACGTCAAACCCGGTAAAGGTGGCGCGTTCGCACAGGTCGAACTGCGCAACATCCGCAACGGTTCGAAGCTGAACGAACGCTTTCGCAGCGCGGACAAGGTCGAGCGTGTACGGCTCGAGCAAAAAGATCAGCAGTTCCTCTATGAATCCGACGGTATGCTGGTCTTCATGAACACAGAGACCTACGAACAGGTTGAATTGCCTTCGGAAATTCTCGGTGATCGGCGTCCGTTCCTGCAGGATGGCATGACCATTGTCGTCGAATTCCACGAAGAAGAGGCGCTCAACGCCACCCTGCCGCAAAAGGTGGTCTGCAAGGTTGTCGAAACCGAGCCGGTGGTCAAAGGTCAGACTGCAGCGAACTCTTTCAAACCTGCCGTGCTGGACAATGGCGTCAAGGTCATGGTGCCTCCCTTCGTCGGTCAGGACGAAGACATCGTGGTTAACACCGAAACCATGGAATACACAGAACGCGCGTGACGTTTTGTCTCACGCGCGTCTGAGGGTTCTACAGCGATCAGGTTGAGCGAAGCAGCGTCTTGTTCGACCCGATCGCTTCGGCGATACGCGTGTAATGCAGCTTCTTGCCGGTGTCATCATCCGGAGTCCGCAGGAGAAGTGTCTCGGTGTTCTGCAAAATCGCTTCGGCCTGCTGGTTCACGCTCGCCTGAGAGTCGGCGCGGACCGCCGTAAGAGGACGGGTGGTCGCCTGCGGGGAAGACCCACCGGTGGAAACGTTTTGTCTGGGCTTGCTGCTGTCTCGGTTTTTGCGCGCCAGATTGGCCATATCCTGTGAGGTCTGGTTCAGGACTTCCTTTATTTCCTCGTAATCTGTATCTTGCGGAATATCTGCCGCCATCTTGCCGATCCGCTCGGCAAGACAATCCACGCGATACGCCGAATCGAGCGCGCCACAAAAATTGCTCGCAGCGCTGAGCGACCCCACGATCACATCCGTGAACCGGCTTGAGCCGAACCCGCCAGCCGGAACTACAAAGGTTACCACGCCTCCGACAGGAGCCTGTGCGTGAACCAGAGTGGGAAGGGGCAGGACAATAGCGCCCGCAGCCATCAGTTTAATCGAAAAGCGGCTGAATGGTTTCATGAGTAATCTCCCTAAAACATGATTGAAGCGTAATTGACGTGAACCTGACAGCGCCAGACGCTTCCGTCTCGGAAAGAATGTAGATGGATTCCTGCCCCTGCGTCAAAGAATTGGAGACTTTGCCTCATTCTTGCGAGACGCCGTTGAAAAACCTCTTCCTCTGCGTCAACATCGGCGAATGAAAAGCGATTTGTTCAGCTTGAAGTTTACCTCTCAGGGGTGAGAATATGAAACTACACTTGATTATTTTCTGCGCGGCGGCAATGGCGGCCTTTTCACCGGCTCCGGCCAAGGCTCAGGTCGTGGAGGCGGCAACCGCCGAAGCGCGCGCCCGACTTGCCTGTGGCAGCGGAACACTTGTGTCGGCGCAATACATTGGCGGCGGCCAGTTGCAGGTGACATGCTCGCAGCAGAGCTCCCAAAGTCAGACACAGCAAGCTACGACGGCGGAAACGGCTCTTGCAGGAACCGGACTTACAACTCCCGTCGCTGTTGGCGTGCTGGCGGGCTTGACGGTTATTGGCATCGTGTCCGGGTCAGACGATGACGCTGTGGGGACAGGCACGACCACCACAACAAGGACCGGACAAGTTTTCGCAAGGTAGCTGCTTACGATACTGAGATTTTCGCGTCGCCAGCGTCCATTTCGTCCGCGACGCGATCAAATCTCAGGTAAGCAATGGCTTTGTCGCCGGCTTGCGTGAAAAGCGTTCCGACCGATTTTCCATTTGCCGTGATTTCGCTGCCGATTGGCGCATCTCCTGAAATGCGGACTTGCTTCAACCCCTTGCGCAACTCGGTCTTGTGCTTCATGCGCGCTGTGACTTCCTGTCCCACATAGCAGCCCTTGCGGAAATCCACCCCGTTCAGATCCTGAAGCCTCGCTTCGAGGATGAACGTATCCGGAGTCAATTCGATGCCGCTCGCGGGGATGCAATGTTCGACCCGGATGGCATCCCAGTCCGAACCGTCATCACTTTCCTCTCCCTCACGATAGGCGCGCCAGCCCATGGCAGGGTGCCGGGGGTCGGGCAACGCGTCCTCTGACATTTCGCCTGTGCCACGCACCACTGACAGTGTCGTCGGTTCAAAGCTGACCTTCGAGCGCAGTTTGTACATCGTCAAACGCCGGATGATGTCGTCTGCCTGCTCTTCTGCAAGATCCAGTAGCACGCCATCGCCTTGCTTTTTCAAGAAAAAGTCTCCAAGGTATTTCCCTTGCGGAGTCAGCAGCGCGGCATAGACCAGACCCGCATCGATCTTGGTGACGTCGTTCGTCACCAAACCCTGTAGGAAATCGATTGTTTCCGGCCCGCTAAGCCTAATTACACGGCGAGTCGCCATAAAACTGCTCCTTGTGTCTTTGGGAATGTCATATAGGTATGGACACGGAATTAAACAGGGGAAGCCTTTTGACTGCGCACATCAGCGTCCTGATTCCAACCTTGAACGCGGAAAAGACTCTTCCCATCAGCCTTCAGGCGTTGATGGAAGGGCTGACGGCGGGATTGATCCGCGAACTGATCATTAGCGACGGCGGTTCGACGGATGCGACTTGCCGCATCGCCGATGACGTCGGGGCGACGCTTGTCACGGGGCCGGCATCGCGTGGCGGTCAGCTGAAAAGAGGCGCCGACATCGCCAAAGGCCGTTGGCTACTTGTTCTCCATGCGGATACCGAGCTTGAAAAAGGCTGGTCGCGTGAGGTTTCCGATTACCTCGAAGCTGAAGACTCGCCCGCGTATTTCAAGCTGGCTTTTCGCGCGCGCGGGATGATGCCTAAATGGGTGGCAGGCTGGGCCAATCTCAGGTCTGCATTGTTCGGCTTGCCCTATGGCGATCAGGGCCTGCTGATTTCGATAGACGAATACAGGCGCGCTGGCGGGTATCCCGATCAACCGCTTATGGAAGACGTCGCTCTGGTTCGTGCTCTGAATCGGCGCCCCGTCGGCCTGCCGGTGCTGGCGACAACCGCGGCGGACCGGTACCGCCGCAATGGCTGGATGCGGCGCGGAGCCCGGAATATCTGGACGCTCAGCCGTTACCTTGCCGGCGCCGACCCCGAGGTGCTGGCGCAGGCTTACAGGCGCTGATTATCCGAACAGGACCCGCCCAAGACGGCGGAAGATCGATGGTGGTCGATCCTCGTTGTTTGGCGCGCGGGCCCGAAGCGCTGCTGTGCCAATCGGATCTATGATCGTTTTTCCATCCTGGAACTGCAGGCGGTAGAGATCCGCATAAGTGCCACCGCGCGCCAGCAATTCGTCATGGGTGCCTTCGTCAATGACCTGACCGCGATCCATCACAATGATCTTGTCTGCGTTTCGGATTGTAGAGAGCCGATGCGCGATGACCAGTGTTGTCCGGCCTCCGGCAAGCTTGTCCAATGCACTCTGCACCACTTTCTCGGACTGCGCATCCAGCGCACTGGTCGCTTCGTCCAGCAGCAGGATCGGCGTGTCACGCAGCAAGGCGCGCGCGATTACGACCCGCTGCCGCTGCCCACCAGAAAGAGCAGAGCCGCGCGGCCCCACTTCGGTTTCCAGACCATTCGGCAGTTTGGGCAGGAAGTCGGAAACATGCGCCGCATCGAGGACCTTCTTCAGTTCTTCGTCGCTGACGTCGGTTCGGCCCAGCAATATGTTTTCCCGAAGCGTTTCGTCGAAAAGCAGCGCTTCTTGGCTGACAACCGAGAACAACCCGCGAAGATCTTCCATGCGCATCCGGCGCACCTCTGCATCCCCAATCTTCACGGACCCGGTTTGCGGATCGACAAGACGTGTCAGCAAATTGAAAATGGTGGATTTGCCTGCACCCGAGGCGCCGACAAGCGCAGTGGTCTTGCCTGCCTCGGCCTTAAGTGAGAGATCCCGAAGCACCGGGGCGTCCCCGTAGCTAAGCGACACGTGCTCAAGATTGATGGGCGGCAATTCTTTTGGCGGTTCAACCGGGTCACTCGGTTCCTGTACCAGGATCGGCGCGTCCATCAGTTCTTTCAGTCGCTCCAGCGCTGCCGCGGCGGCCTGCCAGACACCGCTTACGGCGGCCAGACGGCGCATCGGGTCAAACGCAAGGCCAATCGCGGTAAAAAAGCTCATGAATTCACCGACGGTCTTGTCGCCTTCGATGATTTCGGCACCGCCATAAAGCAGCACGCCCATGAAACCGACGCCGGCCATGATATCGACCATCGCGGTAATCACGGCAGTACCGAATGACGCACGGATTTCCGAGCGAACGAAAGTATCCGTGTGCCTTTTGAAACGACCGGCCTGATATCCCTCAAGCGAGTTCAGCTTAATCGGCACGATGCCGTGGAAAATCTCGTCCAGACGCGTCGCAAGGGCCGCACCAAGGTCGCGCGCCTGCGAGGACTTCTTGCGCACATATCGTTGTGCGACGCCGATGGGCAGCATGAGCAAAGGCAACCCGACCAACATGACGGCCGTCCAGCGCCAGTCGATATTGACCGCAACACCGATCAGGATGACCAGCGAGATAGCATCGCGCCCTGCACCCGTGACGATCGCCTTCCAGACTTCGTTCACCGCCGTCACATCCGACTGCACCCGCTGAATCAGAAAACCCGGCGGATGCGTCTGGTGAAATGACGTGTCCTGCCGGATCAGACGCTTGACGAGATCAAGCCGCAGCGCGGCGGCGGTCAGCTGGGAAATACGCGTCAGAAGGACCTTCTGGCACATGCCGGAAAGGCCGCGCATGCAGAAGATCAAAAGAAACGTCACGCTGACCCAGCCTAGCGCCGACGTATTTCCCGCGACGAACACAAGGTCGAACATCGGCTTCATCATGTAGCTGACCGCACCGACCATGCTGCCTTCGATCAGCATGAAAATGATGGCGAGCGAGAGCATCGGAATATGATGACGAAGATAGCCACGCCAGAGCCAGCCCATAAGCTCACGTGCAGATTTGTGTGGACGGCTCATTCGTGCGCCTTCGGATCTTTGGAAGTCATCGATATGTCCTTACGTGTAGCGGGCCGTTTACGTGTCGCTGGTTCTTGGTGCAAGTCCGCAGCTTTGCCGCATTGACGCCGGGCCGGGGCTGACTAGGGTGGGGCGAAATCGATTACGGACTTTACCATGAACAAAGAATCCTCGCTGGCGCAAGGGCGCGAGTACCTGGCAATACCGGGCCCGTCCGTTATTCCGGATGTAGTTCTACAGGCGATGCACAGGCCCGCACCGAACATCTATGCCGGTGCTCTCGTCGAAATGACCCATTCGATCGTACCCGATCTCAAGCGCGTGGCGCGCACCGAGCATTACGTTGCGATGTATATCTCTAATGGTCACGGCGCGTGGGAAGCGGCGCTGTCGAATGTGCTTTCGCCGGGCGAAACCGTTTACGTGCCGTCGACAGGACGTTTCGGCCAAGGCTGGGCCGACATGGCGCGTGGTTTGGGGATCGAGACCCGCGTGCAGGATTTCGGCAAGGCGAGCCCCTTCGATCTTGAAAAAGTCCGCGAGACGCTTTCCGCAGACAAGGGCCATGAGATCAAGGCGGTGATGGCGACGCATGTGGATACGTCCAGCTCTGTTCGCAACGATATTGCCGGTCTTCGCCGCACCCTCGACGAAATCGGGCATCCGGCGTTGCTCATGGTGGACTGCATCGCGTCGCTTGGCTGCGACCCGTTCGAAATGGACGAATGGGGCGTCGATGTCATGGTGGCAGGATGCCAGAAAGGTCTGATGGTTCCTCCGGGAATGAGCTTTGTTTTCTTCAACGACAAGGCCGATGAGGTGCGGACACAAATGCCGCGCGTAAGCCGGTACTGGGATTGGACACCCCGCGCCAAGCCAAAGGAATTCTACCAGCATTTCGGTGGGACTGCCCCTACGCATCATCTATATGGCTTGCGTGCCGCGCTTGATCTCATTCACGAAGAGGGGGTCGAAAAAGTCTGGGCACGCCACGAACGGCTGGCCCGGGCGATCTGGGCGGCGTGTGACGCCTGGTCAAGCGAAGGGCCGTTGCGCCTGAACATCACAGATCCTGGCCTCCGCAGCCATGCGGTTACGGCGCTTCA
This sequence comes from Heliomarina baculiformis, assembly GCF_019966545.1. Lineage (GTDB taxonomy): Bacteria > Pseudomonadota > Alphaproteobacteria > Rhodobacterales > Rhodobacteraceae > Heliomarina > Heliomarina baculiformis. Next base: position 492,560 of record NZ_JAIMIC010000002.1, read on the forward strand.
ACTGGGGGCACCGCACGGCACCGCCTTGCGCGACTGGCTGTCTTCGCAGGTCGGCCTGACACTTGGTATCGGGCTTGGTATGGCGGAACCCGGCGATCCGGCATGGCACGGTTTCTTCCGCCTCGGCCATATGGGACATATCAACGGTCAGATGATCATGGGCCTGCTGGGCGGAATCGAGGCGGGCATGTGCGCGCTTGACATACCGCACGGTTCGGGCGCGCTCGGCGCGGCAGCCGCGGTAATTGCGGGCCGGTGAGCTACGGGCCGAGGGGGTCAGTCATCTCCCTCGGCAAAACGACTGATTGCCTCATTCATTCCGAGACCCAGAAGAACGACTGGCACAAGTCCCCAGATCGCCCAGAGGGCAGTGAATATCCACATCAAGTTCAACCCAAGCATGGCCATGGCGGCAGTCGAAAAGTCGGGGGCGGTGCCTAATTCGTGGTTGTACATGATGACTCCGGCGCTGTTCGCGGCAGAGACTAGAGACGGGGTGATAATATTCGACTAAATCTAACGCGCGGCTTATTCTATTTCCGTGCTTTCCCGCGCGCGCTTTAATGCCTCTGGAAGAGCCTGCGCAAAAGCATCCAGATCGACCGGCCGACCGCAACTGACCCGGATGCAGCGATTTTGCGGCGCTGCAAAAGGCATGCGAACAAAAATTCCGCGAGAAACCAGCTCATTCAGTACCGCGCGGGCAAAGTCACCGTCCCTGCCACAGTCCACGGCGACGAAATTCGTAGCAGACGGCAGCGCGTTCAATCCGTTGCGCCGGGCGATATCTCTTATGCGATCCCGTGCCGCCGAAACCTCGCTTTTCACATGGGCGAGCCAATCCTTGTCCTGAATTGCGGCCAAGGCTCCGATCTGCGCGCTGCGGTTCATGCCAAAGTGGTTTCGGACCTTGTCAAACGCGGCGATCAATTCTGGTGCCGCCAGAGCATAGCCAACCCGCGCACCGGCCATCCCGTAAATCTTGGAAAATGTGCGCATGCGAATAAGTCGCGGATCGTCCGCGTCAGCGGGAAGGCTTGTCCCATCCGGGGCGCATTCTACATAGGCCTCGTCGACGATCATCAGACACCCTTCGGGCAGCGTATCAAGCGCCTTGTGAAGCTCCTGACCGGAGTGCCAGGTGCCCATCGGATTGTCGGGATTGGCGATATAAACCAGCTTTGCGCCAAGCTCAGCGGCCCTGGCGATGAGGGCCGAGGGATCTTCGCGATCATCACGGTAGGGGACCTTGTGCAGCGTGCCGCCATATCCGGTGACATGATAGTTGAATGTCGGATAGGCCCCGTCCGATGTAACAACGTGATCGCCTGGTCCGACAACGAGACGGACAAGGTAGCCGAGGAGACCATCGATACCCTCGCCGACGATGACGTTTTCAGGGCGGACGTTGTTTTCCTCTGCTATCGCTGCGCGCAGATCGAAGCTTAGGGAATCGCCGTATTTCCAGATATCCGCATCCGCGTCCTGCATGGCAGAGATCGCTTTGGGCGAGGGGCCAAAGACGTTCTCGTTGGCGCCGATCCTGGCGATGAAAGAAGCGCCTCTTTCGCGTTCATGAGTTTCCGGCCCGACAAAGGGAACAGAAGAAGGCAGCGAAGCGACGAGCGGTGTGTAACGCGGATATGTCATGCCGGCACATAATCCGATGGCGTGGCGCTCGGCAAGATATCTGTTCAGCGGTTCGGTCGTGTGAGCACGTAAATCGCGCCAATTCCCATGAGAAAACCTTGTGCTGCAAGCGCGATGGGAGAGAGCCCAAGGAGGGCACTCGTAATGAATGTCGCAGCCATGATGGTGCAGGAGAAAATCTTGACTTTGGGCGGGATGGCCCCGGTTGCCTCCCAATCCTCGATCGAAGCGCGAAATCGGGGATGCGAGGTGATCCACGCGCGCAACCTTGGCGAGCCCTTGCCAAAACAGTAGGCCGCAAGAAGCACCAGTGGGGTTGTCGGCAGGACCGGCAGAAACGCCCCAATGATCCCGATGGCAAGCGCGATCAGACCCGCAGCTGTCCAGAGATGCCGAACGTGCCGCGAATGATGAGCGTTGCTTTGGACGGGATCCATCTGTGTCACGTTGGTTCTCTTTCTCGAAGCTGAAACCTAATACGCCGGGCTGAATTGTAAACGCTGGCTCTCGGCCCGGGTTGTGCCGCAGGGTTTTTCTGGCGTCCCGGATCGGCAAAGGGCAGGGTGCCCGGGATTGCCATTCAAGGGAGGCCAGCATGGCACGGGTATCCGTAAATTATGAAGATCACATTGCCAAAGTCACGCTGACGCGCGGTGATAAGATGAATGCACTCGATCCTGACATGATGGAGGCGATTGTCGCGGCAGGGCAGGAGGTCGCCCAGTCCGACGCGCGCGCTGTCGTCTTGTCTGGCGAGGGCAAGAGTTTCTGCGCCGGATTGGACATGGCAAGTTTTGGCACATTAGGGCAAGGCGATGTCGAAGGCAGGCTCATGGAACGCAGCCACCACGACGCGAACCTGTTTCAGGAAGTCGCCCTGATCTGGCGCCGTGTGCCCGTGCCGGTGATTGCCGCGTTGCAGGGTGCGGTCTACGGGGGCGGGATGCAGCTTGCGCTGGGGGCCGATATCCGCATCGCAGCACCGGACGCCAAACTTGCGATCATGGAGATGAAATGGGGCCTCGTGCCCGATATGGGTGGAATGGTTCTATTGCCGGAACTTGTCCGCTCCGATGTACTGCGCCAACTGACCTATACGGCGGCGCCTGTCGGTGCCGAGCAGGCCGAACGCTGGGGGCTGGTCACGTCTCTCTCGGACAACCCGCTTGCGGCCGCAACCGATCTGGCGGCAGAAATCGCAAGCAAGAGCCCGAGTGCCATTCGTGGGGCGAAACGGCTGATCGAGCTTTGTGAAAGCCAGGACCGGAAAGAGGTTCTGCTGGCGGAATCCGCCGAACAAGCCAAGCTCATCGGCAAGCCGGAGCAAATGGAAGTCATCGCGGCCCAGATGCAGCGGCGCAAACCGGTGTTCGGTTAAATATTCAAGTTCTGATCGGTTCGATTGAGTTCCCCACCCTGCGCCTGCTGCAAGGCGGGGATTTCCGTATTTGGGACGAGAAGAAGATCAGGCGATTTCCTTGAGGCGATCAAGCGCCTCTCTCAGTTTGCTTTCTTCTTCTTCCCGCGCGGCGAGGTTGTTGCGCGTTTCTTCTACTACTTCTGTGGGCGCGGAGGCCGCGAATTTAGGGTTGTTCAACCGCCCGCGAAGCCCGCCGAGTTCCTTGGCAAGCTTGCCCAGCGATTTCTCCAGACGCGCTTTTTCCGCTTCGACATCGATGACATCCGCCAGCGGCAGACCGAAGCTGCCGCCTGTCACGGCCAGCGCCACGGTGCCTTTCGGGAAGGCGTCGACCTCACTGAGCGATTCGAGGCGGGCGAAGCGTTTGATCAGGGCCTCGTTGGTCTGGTAGGCGGCACGCGCTTCGGCTGTGAACCCCTTGACAACGAGCGGGACATGCGCCCCGGCGGGAACGTTCATCTGGGCGCGCGCCGAACGGATGGCACTGACCAGGCGGATCACCCAGTTGAGTTCTTCGTCCGCGCTCTGGTCCAACAATTCCGCCGCCGTGTAGGTCGGCCAGTCAGCATGAATCAGTTTCGAAGGGCGCGGCTTTTGTCCCCAGAGCTCTTCGGTGATGAACGGCATGATCGGATGCAACAGGATGAGACACTGGTCGAGTGCCCAGGCATAGGTCGCCTTTGTTTCGGCAATCGCCTCTGCATCTTCACCGTCGAAGACGGGTTTCGTGAATTCGAGGTACCAGTCGCAGAAGGTACCCCATACGAAACTGTAGAGCGCGTTGGCCGCATCATTGAACCGGAACTGTGCCAGCGCTGTATCGACTTCTTCGCGGGTTTTGGCGATCTCACCCTTGATCCAGCGGTTGAGCGGAAGGGAGGCCGCCGGCGGATTGTCTGCATGAGGAACCTCGAAGACACCTCTGAACTGGCCGTAAGAGGCGGCGTTCCAGAGCTTGGTGCCAAAGTTCCGGTATCCTGCGATGCGTTGGGTCGACAGCTTGAGATCGCGTCCCATCGCTGCCATCGCCGTGAGGGTAAAGCGCACGGCGTCGGCGCCGTATTCGTCGATGAGTTCGAGTGGATCGAGCACGTTGCCTAGGCTCTTCGACATTTTCTTGCCCTTCTCGTCACGCACCAGCGCGTGCACATAGACCGTGTCGAAGGGTTTCTGGCCGACAACGGCATATTGCATCATCATCATACGGGCGACCCAGAAGAAGATGATATCAAAGCCGGTGATCAACGTGCTGGTCGGGAAGTACTTCTGCAGCTCGGGCGTGTTTTCCGGCCATCCCAGGGTGCCGATCGGCCAGAGGCCGGAAGAAAACCACGTGTCGAGTACATCGGGGTCGCGCCAGACAGGATATGTGAGTTTCGTCGGGTCCTGTGTTTCGGCATATTCTGCGAGGCTGGAGGCGAGGGCGTGTTTGGCTGTCTCGCGGTCTTCGACCTCGATCACGCGCGCGTGGTTCAGCGGCGTCGGCAGGCCCGAGAGGACATCGGCGAACTGGTTGCTGACAGCATCGAAATCCGGCGCGCAATGAAAGCGGTCCGTGGCGTCGCCGAGATCCTGATCGGACATCAGGCGGCCCAGTTCGACCGGATCGAGGGCGCCGTCGCCCTCGTCATCGCGGAAATTGTTGTTTTCCAAGTCGAAGCCGTACCAGACGGGGATCTGGTGGCCCCACCAGAGCTGGCGCGAGATGCACCAGGGCTCGATGTTTTCGAGCCAGTGGAAATAGACCTTTTCGTCGCGTTCCGGCAGGATTCTAACGTCGCCATTCCGAACCGCATCCAAGGCAGGGCCGACGATCTTGTCGGTTTCGACGAACCACTGATCGGTCAGCATCGGTTCGATGACAACCTTCGAGCGGTCGCCAAAGGGCTGCATGATCGGCTTGTTTTCGACAAAGGGCTCCATGACGGGCGTGTCCATCGGATCAAAGGCCTCGGCGGGATCAGGCTGTTCCACCGGGACCATGACCGCGAGGCCTTCTGCGGTGATCTGCTCGACAACCAGCTTGCGCGCCTCGAAGCGGTCGAGGCCGCGGAACTCGTCCGGCACAAGGTTGAGCGTGTCGATTTCCGCTTCGCTGAATGCCGCGCCTTCGGCGATCTCTTGTGCACGGGAAGCTGTCTCGGCGTAGGGCGCGCCGTCGTTGCGCATTCGTGCGCGTGTGTCCATCAACCGGTAGCAGGGAATATTGCCGCGCTTGGCAACCGCGTAGTCATTGAAATCATGCGCGCCCGTAATTTTCACCGCACCTGAGCCAAAGGTCGGATCGGGGTATTCGTCGGTGATGATCGGGATCAACCTGCGGTGTTCCTTGGGCCCGACCGGGATTTCGCACAAATGACCGACAATCGGTGCATATCTGCCGTCTTGGGGGTGTACGGCGACTGCCCCGTCTCCAAGCATGGTTTCGGGGCGGGTCGTCGCGATTGAAATGTAATCGCGTTCCTCCTCGAAGGTCACGTTGCCGTCTTCGTCTTTTTCGACATAGGTGTAGGTCTTGCCGTCGGCGAGCGGGTATTTGAAGTGCCACATATGGCCAGCCACTTCGATGTTCTCGACTTCGAGATCCGAGATGGCGGTTTCGAAATGAGGATCCCAGTTGACCAGACGCTTGCCGCGATAGATCAGGCCCTTTTCGTACATGTCGACAAAGACCTTGATGACGGCATCATGGAAATTGCCGTCTTCGCCCTCCGGGGCCTGAGGCGCACCGGACATGGTGAAGGCTTCGCGCGACCAGTCACAGGATGCGCCGAGGCGTTTGAGCTGCCCGATGATCGTGCCGCGCGACTTGATCTTTTGCTGCCAGACCCGCTCAAGGAATTTCTCACGGCCCATTTCGGTACGTGAGGGTTCCTGATTGGCTGCCATCTCGCGTTCGGTGACCATCTGGGTCGCGATCCCGGCGTGGTCTGTTCCCGGCTGCCAGAGCACGTCAAAGCCCTGCATGCGCTTCCAGCGGATCAGGATATCCTGCAGGGTATTGTTGAAAGCATGCCCCATGTGCAGTGAGCCGGTGACGTTCGGCGGTGGGATCATGATGGAATAGGTGCTTGCGCCGGGCTTGGCATTTGCTCCGGCTGTAAAGCATCCGGCCTCTTCCCAAGCCTGATAGAGACGGCTTTCCGCCTCGGCTGCATTAAAGGTGTTCTCCATGGCCATCGTCGCGATCCTTGCAAGTTGCGCGCTTCATCTAGCGAAGCATGGCGCAAAGGGAAAGGCCACAGCCGCCTATGGGCAGTGAGTTTCTCATGGCACAGACGCCGACACTGAGCCAGATTGTCGAAAAGCCAATAAGGTTAAGTCGGAAGGAGCAGCGACATGGCGATAAGGTCAGCGTGGAAATGCAAGAGCGACGGAACTGCCGTTGCGCTGGAGGTAGAAGGAAAAACAGCAGAAGATTTGATGCAAGGAGACGGGTTCGTCTGGATCCATCTCGAACGTCCGGCCGCAGACGGAACTGACTGGCTGAGCCATTCCGATCTCTCCTTCACTGTGCGTGAGGCGCTCGATGCACAGGAAACGCGGCCGCGTTCGGTGGTCCATGGAAACGGTATCCTAATCAATCTGCGCGGGGTGAACCTTGCCGAAGGGGCTGATCCCGAAGACATGGTTTCTCTCCGGATATGGGTCACCAAAGAGCTGGTCGTAACGGTTCAAAGGCGGCCGCTGCGTGCGGTCGATGACGTTCTGGATTCGGTCTCACGTCAGGTCGGGCCGCGGGACAGTGGTGAATTGGTGGCCCGGCTGGCTTTGCGGCTGGCGGACAGGGCCGAGCCCATCGTGGCCGAATTGAATGAAAGTATCGATGACCTCGAAACTGAACTCGAAGATCTTGATCGCCTGCCATCGCGCGCCGAACTGGCCGAAGTCCGCCGCGTCTCGATCATGCTGCGTAGGTATATGTTTCCGCAGCGAGATGCGCTCAGTACCTTTGCAATCGAGGACATGGACTGGTTGACGACTTTGGCCCGGGAACGCATGCGCGAAGCGACGGAACGTGTGACGCGACTTTCGGAGGAACTGGACGCCATACGTGACCGCGCCGAAGTCGTGCAGGATCAGATCATGGACATGCGGGCAGAGGCCAGCAACAGGCAGATGCTCGTGCTGTCGGTTGTCGCAGCCATCTTTCTGCCTCTCGGGTTGATCACCGGATTGCTGGGAATCAACGTCGGCGGCATGCCGGGCTCCAATGACCCGAACGCGTTCTGGGCTGTCTGCGTCATGCTGGTTGTGATTACGGCAGGTGAAATTTGGCTTTTCCGTTGGATGGGTCTGCTACGCTCATGAGGTCTCAGCTTGTGCAATGCGCACTTTGGCCACTTTGGAATCAGTCAGAGGTTTCCTGACACCGTCGCAGATCACGTCCGGGTCGTATGCCGTTCGTGAGAACACTTCGCGTACCATCGGTGCAAAAAATGAAAGGGGCAGGCTCTCGTAGTTCGGGTCAAAGCTGGATTGATCCCAACGGTCGCAGAATTCTACGCAATCATCAAAATATGGCGCCCCGGCGTGCCGATCTCTCTTGTTCTGGTTCCCGCCAACGTGATGACCGTAATAGATCATCTGGAAGTCGGCGTGGGTCTGGACGCACCACACGCATTGAGCGCGCAGGAACGGGCGCAAGATCGCGGCAGCGTATTCGTCGTGGTTGTAGGGTGCATAGATATCGCCGAAGTCGTGCAACAGCGAGGCTACCACCCAGTCGGTATCTCCGCCATCGCGCCATGCACGGGTAGCAGATTGCAGCGAGTGTTCGAGACGGGTGACCTGATAGCCGGACAGGCCTTTGTCGAGCTCTGTCATCGCCTCGAGAAGCCGGTCAGCCGTTCCATTCGCATATTCGGTCTCGTGTTTCGTGAGAAAGGCATAGTCGTCAGGCGTGCCGTCCTTCATCGCGGTGAAACTGACCTTGTCCATTCTCTGCACCTCGTTTGCGTAATTTCGGACATGCGCCGGCCTTTTCGCAGAGGAAGCCGCAGCATTATGCCGAGCAGAGAGTACTGAAAGGGCAGTGTCAATTGCAGAGGAAGAAAGCCTCTGGAAACACGGGATGCAAGGCTGGACATTGCCAAGTCTGAGGTTAGTCTCCGGGCAAACGCGAAGGATGGATTTCATGGAAAAATTCGGAAAGAGCCAATCGATAAAACGGTTCGAGGATACCCGTCTGCTGACTGGGCACGGCCGCTATGTCGATGATATCGTTCCCGAGGGGGCGCTCTTTACCTATGTGTTCCGCAGCCCGGTGGCGCATGCAGAAATCACTTCGCTGGACGTGTCCGATGCCCGTGAGGCGGATGGTGTACGCATGGTGCTGACTGTCGACGACCTTGAATCGGCAGGTGTCGATGTTTCGATCTGGGGGATCGTGATTGAAAACCGTGACGGAACCAAGGCCGCGGCCCCTATGCGGCCGATGTTGGCCAAGGGACGGGTCCGGCATGTAGGTGAGCCGGTCGCCGTGGTGATCGCCGAAACCTACGATCAGGCGCGTGATGCTGCCGAGATGATCATGTTCGAATACGAAGAGCTTCCTGTGAAGCTGGACATCAAGGCGGGCGGGCCAACTGTTCACGAAGAAGCGCCTGACAACATGGCCTACGATTTTGGGCTGGGCGATGAAGAGGCGACCGACGCGGCCTTCAAGGCCGCGGCGAGGATGGTCAGCCTTGAGATAGACGATAACCGCGTAATCGTAAATTCAATGGAGCCGCGTGGTTGCTACGCGGAATGGGATGGCACACAGCTGCACCTCGCATTCGGAGGGCAGGGCGTCTGGGGTATGAAATCGCAGCTCGCCAAGGCGTTTGGAATGGATGAAGCATCGGTGCGTATTACCAACCCCGATGTTGGTGGCGGTTTCGGGATGAAGGCGCCCCCTTATCCTGAGTATTATGCTGTGGCGCATGCTGCTCGCACCTTGAAGCGGCCGGTCCGCTGGATGAGCGACCGTACCGAAGCGATGCTGAGCGATCATGCTGGCCGCGATCTTGTATCGCTTGCGGAATTGGCGTTCGACGAAAACAATCGGATCACGGCATACAGGGTGACCACACGGGCCAATATGGGGGCCTACAACTCCAATTTCGGCCAGATTATCCAGTCGAACCTTTTCGCGCGGGTCCTGATGGGAACCTACGACGTTCAGACCACGTGGATGCACACGCAGGCATTCTATACGAACACGACTCAGGTTGACGCGTATCGCGGCGCTGGACGCCCAGAAGCGATTTACGTGCTTGAACGCGTCATGGATCGCGCTGCCCGCGAGCTTGAAATTGATCCATTGGAACTTCGCCGCATCAACTTTATCGCGCCAGACAAGTTTCCGTACAAGTCCGCGACCGGCGAAAATTATGACGTGGGTGAATTCGCACGCGTCATGACGCGCGGCGCTGAGGAAGCGGACTGGGAGGGTTTCGCGAAACGGCGCGAGACGGATGAGGCCAAGGGCCTGCTGCGTGGTCGCGGCCTGAGCTATTACATTGAGAGCATCCTCGGCGATCCTTCTGAAGGCGCAAAGGTCGAATTCCACGAGGACGGCACCGTCTCGATCTATGTCGGGACGCAGAGCAACGGGCAGGGACACGAAACTGTCTATGCCACTTTCCTTTCCGATCAGACCGGCATTCCTGTCGACATGATCCAGGTGGTGCAGGGCGATTCCGATCTGATCGCACAGGGCGGTGGCACAGGCGGGTCACGCTCGGTCACGACGCAGACGAATGCAACCCTCGCGACGGTTGCCACGATGGTCGAAGCCTTTACGCCCTATCTCGCAGAGAAGATGGGTGTCGATGAGACGGACATCACCTTTGACGAAGATGGCTTTTCCGCTCCGGGCTCGAACCTGCGCCCCACGATGATGGAAGCGGCAGAGATGGCAAGGAGCGATGGGCGCACGGAGTTGCTGACGCACGAAGCGCGCGCGACCTTGCCGGGACGTTCCTATCCCAATGGCGTGCATATCGCCGAGGTCGTCATTGATCCTGAGACCGGCGAAACAAAAGTTGATCGGTACACTGTCGTCGATGATTTCGGAAACCTGATTAACCCGATGTTGGCTGAAGGTCAGGTACACGGGGGTGTTGTGCAGGGGATCGGTCAGGCGCTGATCGAACGTGTCGTGTATGATGAGGACGGGCAGCTTTTGACGGCGACCTTCATGGACTACGGCATGCCGCGGGCAGATAATTCGCCGATGATCTCTTTCACGCCAGAGCCTGTTCCGTCCACGGCCAACCCGATGGGGATGAAGGGCTGCGGCGAAGCCGGAACGGTTGGCGCGATGGCGGCAGTGTCCAATGCCGTGCAGGATGCTGTCTGGGACCTGGGTGTGAAGCAGGTCGATATGCCCTTCACGCCGTTACGAGTATGGGGAATGTTAAGGGATGGCCCTATCGCGGCTGAGTAAACGGCTATTCGGATGGTTGTGGCGCGCCGAAAGGCACGCCCAGTCACCGGAGATTTTTACCCGTGGTCCGCGGATACATGTGATCATACTTGATGGTACGCTGTCCACCTTGGAGCGGGGGCATGAAACCCACGCCGGCGTGACCTACCGTCTTTGTCGTGAAATCGGTGGGAACGTCTCTGTTTATTACGAGGCGGGCGTACAATGGCATAGCTGGCGAGGCACGCTCGACGTCTCAATGGGGCGGGGGATCAACCGGCAGATCAGGCGCGCTTATGGGTACCTCGCGTCGAGATATCGGCCAGGCGACAAGATCTTTCTATTCGGGTATTCACGGGGTGCCTATGCCGTGCGCTCGCTCGCCGGGGTTATCGATCGGATAGGTTTGCTCAAAGCCGAACATGCGACGGTTCGCAATATCCGAACGGCCTATCGACACTATCAGGTAACCCCTGACAGCGACAGCGCCTCGATATTCTCGCGGAAGTTCTGTCATGAGCACTTGCCCATCGAAATGGTCGGTGTCTGGGATACTGTGAAAGCGCTGGGCATGCGGTTGCCCTTTGTCTGGAAAGGGTCCGAACTGCGTCATGCCTTTCATAACCATGAGCTGAGCCGAGCGGTACAAAACGGATTCCACGCAATCGCATTGAATGAAACGCGAGAGGTCTTCACGCCGGTCATGTGGGAAACACCCGATCACTGGGAAGGGCGTCTTGAGCAAGTGTGGTTCAGGGGCTCACATGGCGATGTGGGCGGGCAGCTTGGCGGCTTTGAGGCGGCGCGGCCCCTCGCAAATATTTCTCTGATCTGGATGCTGGAACGGGCCGAGGAATGTGGCCTGCCAATGCCTGATGGCTGGCGGTTACGGTTTTACACCGATCCAGCTGCACCATCGGTCGGCACGTGGCGCGGCTGGGGTAAGATCTTCTTGCTCCGCAAGAACCGTATTGTCGGGATGGATCCTTCAGAGCGGATACATGAAACGGTCAAACCTGCGGACATTGCCGGGCTGGATACCGGATCCGCGCATCTCATGAACGCAAATCCGGCTGAATAGGAACGGCTTTCGCTCTACTTGCCGCTCAGCTTCATGACGATGCAGGTGGTAGAGCCTGTCGCGTAAAGTTTTCCGTCCGAAACTCCCCGGATTTCACCATGGGCGATACCGGTCGAACGACCGACATGATCGGTGATACCAATGCAGTCCACCGGCATGCCCAAGGGAATTGGGCGCAGGATATTCACCTTGTATTCCAGTGTCGTGTAGGTCGACCCTTGCGGGATCCGGGTCATGACAGCGCATGCCATCGCGCTGTCGAGAATCGTTCCGTACCACCCGCCATGCACGGTTCCGAGAGGATTGGTCATGCTAAATTCAGGCGACCCCTGAAACACGACACGACCATCTTCGACGGAAGTCAGTGTAAAGTTCAGCAATCCTGCGATAGGTGCACCGGCGAATTCGCCCTCTTGAATGCGGTTCATGAATTCAAGACCAGAAACGCCGAGGGCTTCCTCGGCGCTTGGCAGTTCTTCAAGCTTCTCAGCAATCTTCATGTTCGTTCTCCCGCTTGACTGAACGCTAGCAGGAGAACCTTTGTGCGCAACACTTACGCGACGTTTTCAAGTACGACTTTCGGTGTCACGCCAATCGCATGGCAAACGTCACGGGTCAGTTCCGGACGATTCAGCGTATAGAAGTGCAGCGAGTCGACGCCTTCTGCGAGAAGTTCGCTGCACAGTTCTGTGCAAAGCGCCGTGGCAAGAAGATCTTCGCGACCGTCGCGGAGGGCGGTTTCGAACGCGGCCTCTACCCATTCTGGAATTACGGTGCCGCAAGCCCGAGCGAATTTCGACGCGCCTTTCCAGTTTTCGATCGGCAGGATGCCGGGAACGATAGGCTTGTCAATTCCTGCTTTGACACATGCGTCACGGAAGCGAAGGAAAGTCTCCGCCTCGAAGAAGAACTGGGTCAGGGCTTCATCAGCGCCTGCGTCGAGCTTGGCTTTCAGCCAGTCGATGTCCGCCTGCTGATCAGCCGCTTCGGGGTGCTTGTCAGGATAAGCGCCGACGCGGATGGTGAACTTGTTCCGTGCCGAAAGCGCCTCGATCAGTTCGACCGAATTGGCAAAACCCCCCGGATGAATTTTGAATGCGCCGGTGCCTTTCGGCGGATCACCGCGAAGAGCGACGATTTCGCTGACACCTGCCTCTGCGAACCCATCTGCAATGGCAAGTGTTTCTTCCTTGGTCGCGTTGACGCATGTGAGGTGCGCGGCGACATTGAGACCCGAGGATTTATGCAGCGTGCCAACGGCTTCGCGTGTGAGATCACGAGTGGTGCCGCCTGCGCCATACGTGACTGACACGAAACGAGGATCCAGCGGAGCAAGGGTCTGAACCGTGTCCCACAGCCGGAACGAAGCCGCCAATGTCTGCGGCGGAAAAAATTCGAAAGAAACAGTCGGAGCGGTCATCATCAATCCTCTTGGTTTCGACTCTTGTCGCATATAGTGCAATGTGAGACAATTTCATAATTCTCAACTACAACATGAGTTCCACAGCAGTATGCATTTAGAGTTTCGCCATCTGCGCACGATCCAAGCCATCCACGAAGCGGGGGGGCTCGCCCGTGCCGCTGACAAGCTGAACATCACGCAAAGCGCGTTGAGCCATCAGATTAAAGGTTTGGAGGAACAGGCGGGCGTGGAGCTCTTCGTGCGGCGTTCAAAGCCGATGACCCTGTCCGCCGCCGGGTTCAGGTTGTTGCGACTTGCAGAGCAAGTCCTGCCTCAGGTCGAAGCAACATTGGCAGAGTTCGGTAACCTAAGAAGCGGCAAAACCGGCCGTTTGCATATCGCAATCGAGTGCCATGCCTGTTTCGAATGGCTCTTTCCTGTGCTTGAAGGGTTCCGCAAAGAGTGGATGGATGTGGACGTCGATATCCGTCCGGGTCTGGCATTCGATGCGCTGCCGGCGTTAATGAAGGAAGATGTCGATCTGGTGGTCTCTTCCGACCCGGAAGACCTGCCCGGTATCGAGTTCATTGAATTGTTCGATTATGCGCCGGTCTTCGTGGCGTCTTCACAGCATCCGCTGGCCTCCAAACCCTATGTCGAAGCGGCGGATTTCCGGGGCCAAACGCTGATCACCTATCCGGTCGAGCGTTCACGGCTGGACGTGTTCAGCCAATTGCTGATCCCGGCAAAAGTTGAACCCGCCGCCATACGTCAGGTCGAATTGACTGCAGTAATACTCCTCCTTGTGGCCTCCAATCGCGGCGTGTCCGTTCTGCCTGACTGGGTGGTACGTGAGGTAAAGTATTCTTCTGACTATGTTACGCGCCCATTGACAGATAAAGGAATTAAACGGCGTTTGTATGCCGCGGTGCGCAGCGAGGATCGTGAAAAGCCTTTTATGCGCATGTTGATTGATCTGGCCCGCGTAGAGGCGCGGAAACTACAAGAGGCGTAAAGAATGCGTGTAATAATTCTGGGTGTGGGCGCCGTCGGCGGAACGATGGCGGCAGCTCTGGCCATGGCCGGACAAGAGGTCATCGGAATTGCCCGGGGCGCACAACTTGACGCAATTCGTGCGAATGGACTGACCTTGCATGCGGTCGACGGGGTCCATCATACAGAATTTGAATGCGTAGGCAGTCCGTCTGAAATCGATTTTCGACCCGACGATGCGATTGTTCTTACGGTCAAGGGCCAGCATACCGAGGCCGCTCTTGCCCAGCTGGTCGAGGCGGGCGTGACAACTCAGCCGATATTCTGCGCCCAGAACGGGGTGGAGAACGAGCGCCGCTCATTGAGACTCTTTCCTAACGTCCACGGCATTACCGTTCTGCTACCGGCTGATTACATGAAACCCGGCGAAGTCGCTGTCTTTGGCGCACCGAAATACGCGATCTTTGACGTCGGCCGTTTTCCGGGTGGTGTGGACGAGGCGGACGAAAATTTGTGTGAGACGCTGAACAAGGCCAACTTTGTTGCGTTTCCAAGTGCAGAAGTAATGGCCAGCAAATACGGCAAGCTGTTGATGAACCTTGCCAATATATCCGGCGCCGCTCTGGGTGAGGTCGAAGAGGCCAAGATTGTGCGTCAGGCTTTGCAGGCCGAAGGCGAGCGCGTTCTGACTGCTGCAGGCATCAGCTGGATGGATGTGGGGGGCAATGATCCGCGCCGTAAAGGCACTTTGAAGATCGAGGATGTTCCTGGAATCGACCGGGTCGGAAGTTCCACAACGCAAAGCCTTGCACGCGGTGCCGGGTCAGTCGAAACTGATTTCCTGAACGGTGAGATTGCCATGCTCGGAAGAATGTACGGCGTTCCCACACCATTGAACGACTGGTTCTGTCAGCTGGCGAGCCGCATGGTTCGGGACGGCATCGCGCCGGGTTCGCTGGATGCCAGCGCTGTTCTTACAGAATTGGATCTTTGAGGCAGCGCCCGGCGAGGGGCGCCGCCATCAGGGCCGGTTAGGCAACCTTTACGATCTGCTTGCCCATGTTCCCGCCCTTCAGCATCGACATGAAGGCGGCAGGCGCATTTTCCAGACCTTCCGCGATGTCTTCCACATAGGCGAACTCGCCACTTGATACTTTCGGGCCAATTTCCGCAAGGAAATCGGGCATGCGGTTGAAATGGTTGGAAATGATAAAGCCATTGACCGACAGGAACTTGACCAGAATGTTCCGCCACAAACCAGGCGCGGAAATTTCCGCGTCAGTTGCGCCGGACCCAAGCCCGCCGGCGTTGTACCAGCTGATCATGCCACAGATCGGGATGCGTCCGTGTGGGTTCATCAGGGGGATAACAGCGGCGAGTACCTTGCCCCCGACGTTTTCGAAATAGACATCGATGCCTTGCGGGCAGGCGTCGCCCAATGCTTTGCGAAGATCCGAGGCAGTCTCGTACTCACGGTGGTCAAGGCAGGCATCGAACCCGAATTTCTCGACCGCCAGCTTGCATTTTTCCGGACCTCCAGCGATTCCGACGGTTCGCATGCCATGCATCTTGGCGACTTGACCAACCATCGATCCGACGGGACCCGTGGCCGCCGCGACGACGAGCGTCTGACCTTTCTGGGGGCGACCGAGTTCGGTCATGCCATACCAGCCGGTCAGACCGGGCATGCCCAGAACGCCAAGCGATGTCGTGATCGGCCCGTGCGAGGGATCGATCTTGCGAAGCTGGTTGGCGGGCAGGCAGCCGTGCGTGGCCCAGCCGAACATGCCAAAGGCGAAATCTCCGGGTTTGAAACTGTCGCTCTTTGAGGCGATGACCTCGCCGACGCCGCCGGCTTCCATGGTGCCTCCGATCAGCACGGGTGCGGCATAGGATTTGGCATCGTCCATCCGGCCCCTCATATAGGGATCAAGCGACATATAATGAACCTTGACCAGCACCTCACCGTCTTCGGGTTCTGGCATCTGCTTTGCTTCGTAGCGAAAGTTTTCCGGCTGCGGTGCGCCGTCTGGTCGACTGGCCAGAGCGATATGATGCATTTGATCGGACATGGCGTTTTCCTCCTCATTACCTTTGCGCGTGACGGTGAAGGTTGTCCGGTGAGTTTGCAAGGTGAGATCTGGGCCAAACCCGGGTACTGCTGGGACTTGGCAAGCGGGCAACAGGCGCGTATACGCGCGCCCTGATCTCAAAAGGAATCCGAAAATGGTAGGCAGTGCCAATCTGAACATCATGATCAAGGCCGCGCGCAAAGCGGGACGGTCACTGGTCAAGGACTTCCGCGAAGTTGAAAACCTCCAGGTTTCGATGAAGGGTGCAGGCGATTTCGTAAGCCGTGCCGACATCGCGGCCGAGGAAATTCTCAAGCAGGAGTTGATGGGCGCACGTCCGACTTACGGGTGGCTCGGAGAAGAAGGTGGCGGCGAAGAGGGGCAGGATCCGACGCGCCGCTGGATCGTTGACCCGCTGGATGGAACGACGAATTTCCTCCACGGTCTTCCACATTGGGCGATTTCGATCGGTCTTGAACACAAGGGACAGATCGTGGCCGGGGTGGTTTTCGATGCAGCTAAAGACGAAATGTTCTTCGCAGAAAAAGGCGCGGGGGCGTGGATGAATGATACGCGACTGCGCGTGTCCGGACGTTCACGTATGATCGAAAGCATCTTTGCAACGGGTATTCCCTTTGCAGGTCGGGCAGATCTGCCTGAAACACTGCAGGATCTCGCGCGCCTGATGCCGGCATGTGCGGGCGTTCGGCGCTGGGGGGCGGCATCACTCGATCTCGCTTATGTCGCGGCGGGCCGCTACGATGGATATTGGGAGCGGCGTCTGAAGCCCTGGGATCTCGCTGCCGGCTTGATCATCGTCCGCGAGGCTGGTGGCTTTGCCCATGCCATAGATGAGAATGGCGACGTGGTCGAAGACGGCAATGTTATCGCGGCCAACGAAGCTATTTTCGATTCATTTGCCAAGGCTATCCGTAGCTAAGAGCTGCGATCCGAAGGATGATTGACTCCATCGACCCATGCGATGGGTTCGAAGTCGCGCGGGTTGACCCCGTCGATGCATCCGAGATTGATACCCGTTTCCGCAGGGTCTGAGCGACGCTGGTGATGCGTGTAAATTCCGCAGGTCTTGCAGAAACAGTGCTGCGCGGTCTTGGTCCCAAAGCTGTACAGCGTCAGGTTGTCCTGACCTTTCAGGATATGCACGGTGTCGGTGAGAGCCGTTACCGCCGCCGCACCGCGCCTGCGGCAAAAACTGCAGTCGCATCGATTATGTGCTGCGAGCCCATGGGGCAGGGTGGCCTCGATCAGAACGGCACCGCAGTGGCAGCTGGCCCGTATCGTCTGTGCTTCATTGCTCATTTGCGCGGTACTCTTGGTATGTTTGACCTGACAAGCCGGTATTCCGGGTGTGGGTGTGGGGGGTGCCCGTGCGTCCTGTTCCAGAACCCAATGCCTCCCAGACGGATCAAAAGGGGCAATGCAAGGATGGCGCCAATGATGAAGCCACCTGTATGCGCCCAATAAGCGACACCGCCTGCATCGGGATCGGAACCAATACTGCCGAACAATTGCATGCCAAACCACAGGCCAAGCATCAGCCACGCGGGTACGGGCAGGATCTTGAAGAAGATGATGAATATGATGAGGATATCGACCTTGGCCTTTGGGAACAGCAGAAGATAGCCGCCCATCACACCCGCAATCGCGCCAGATGCGCCAACCGTTGGCACGGTGGATTGCAGCCCCATCAGAATGTGGATGAGCCCCGCACCCAGACCGCACACGAGGTAGAAGCCGAGGAAGGTCAGATGTCCCATCTCGTCCTCGAGGTTGTCGCCAAAGATCCAAAGGAACAGCATGTTTCCGGCAAGGTGCATGAAGCCAGCGTGGAGAAAGAGCGAGCTGAGCAATGTCAGATAGCCTTCGCCGGCCGAAACACGGGCGGGAATGATTGCCCAGTTGCCGTAAAATTCCCAAAGCGCGCCCTCGTCTGTCTGAATGCCGAGAAAGGCAAGAAATACGAATAGGTTGGCCGCAAGGAGCGCATAGGTAACATAGGGCGTTCGCCCGGACGGATTATGGTCACGGATGGGAAACATGCGTGCCACGCTGAGACGAAATGCAAACCGGGTCAAGCGCCATCTAAGCGAAGCTTGCAGCAACAATCTCTCGTGTCGCGAACTGGAAACTCAGGGAAATCGTATCGCGCGCCCGGACATTTACTTGCCGTAAATCTGGGGGGTTGATAACAAGGCCAGACCACGGCTGCGGGCGTGATGGAATGGTAGACATACCAGACTTAAAATCTGTTGGGCCTTGTGCCCGTGTGGGTTCGAGTCCCACCGCCCGCACCACTAACGTCGATAGAAACAGGGTGTCCGGTATCTTGCTTTCGAGGCGAGCTGAACGCTGATCAATGATTTGGTTCCAGATTGGCAGCCATACTGCCTGCTTGGTCCAGGGAAAGCCCAAATTTCCCGCGGATTGTTTCTTTGATGGCTCATTCGGCAACAAATTCTACCATTGATTTCGCAAAGGGTGGTTCCGGGGCTGAGGCACACATAAAAGCGGTTCGATAAGTATACGCTCTTTGCTTCCAAAGGTCCCGATATGAAGGCTGTTTCAACGTTTTTCCTGGCCGCCACCTTGGCTTGCGAACTGATCTTTCCAAAGGCTGCAGCGGCTGAAACTGGAACTTCCCAGCTTTCCGAGGGTAGCTATGCCCAGCACGAACTTCCAGCCGGGCGGCGATACCTTGGCTATGGGCGGTTGTTCACGAACGACCTCTTCGGCGACAGGAAAGACCGGTGGCGCACCGGGTCACTCACAAGTTCTCGCGTCTGGGGTTATCATTGGGACGGCACGCTGCCCGACAGGCTTGGGGAGTTACTGGAACTGCGTCTGCAGGGGCAGATCATAACGCCTTCGCGCCTGACTAGATACGTTCCCTCAGATCGCAGATATGCGACGGCCATCAGCCTTGGCCTACACAGCCACGCGCAATGGCGCGGTCTGGAGGTTTCGATGGGCGCGGACATCGTGGTGATCGGTGACCAGACTGGGTTGTCATCGTTCCAACGGGAACTTCATGAACTGGTCGGAGCGGATTTGCCGGCAGCGGGCATCCTCGCCAACCAGATCGGCAACACAATCCGCCCGACTTTCGTTGCTGAATTCGGGCAGGACATACTGCTCGAAAATTCCAATCTGCGACCCTTTGCTGAGGTGCGGGCAGGGGATGAAACCCTTGTTCGTATCGGTGCTGATCTGACCTTTGGCGGTGGGGGAGGCGAATTGCTTGTTCGAGAATCCGTAACCGGGCAACGATACCGCGTTCTCTTTAATGAAGAACCGCGTTGGAATTTCATTCTTGGCGGCGACGTGGCCTATGTGGAAGACAGCGTATACCTGCCGGACAATATCGGCGTCGATCTGAAGAACAACAGGTATCGGCTTCGTGCGGGGGTCAACTGGCAGGGCGCTACGAGTTCAGTGTTTTATGGCCTGACGTATCTCTCCGAGGAATTTGAAAACCAGCCCGAAGGACAACTTGTCGGATCAGTCCGTCTTAAGTTCGAATTCTAGACCGATATCTGCTTTCCGATACAACAGCCTTTCCCGGCGCTCCCGCTGCTGTTAGAATCACTAAAAAAGAAGAGCAGTGCTGGATTAGGCTATGAATGCGGGCTTTCGCGGCTTGTACGTCATTTCATGGGCGCAGACCGAGATCGATGGCGTCTCTAACGCTCCGGCGTTGGCTTTGCACGTTGGTGCAGGCTGGCAATGGCGTGGAGATGCGTTGCGAGTTGATGGTCCGACGAGTGTCTTGCTGCTTGACGAGCCTATCGGTGAAAAGGCGTTGCGAAAAAGAGCGGCGCAAAAGATCTCCCGTCAATTTGGCATCAAGACGGTTGAGGACTGTATCAAAGAGGGTAGGGCAGATCGGCCGGATTCAGATTTTACCGTGACGGACGGGCGGCAAGGCTACGAAGTTCGGATCATTGAGAGCGATGATCAAAACCGGTTCTTCTTGATGTTCGAGGATGAGTTGCCGCCCCGTGGCAGACAACTTTGGATCGCTCGGATCGCTTGGAAACCTCAGCGAATACGAAAAAAAAGGCAAAATACGGGGTTGGTCTGTTTTACGCCGGGTACGCATATCCTCACCGAACGGGGCCTGCAGCGAGTCGAATTTTTGCGTCCGGGCGACAAGGTTCAGACCAAGGATAGCGGCCTACAAGAGCTTTTATGGTTGGGTTCGCGGCGGCTGTCATCAACTCGGCTCGCCTTGAATCCTGCTATGCGACCCGTCCGAATAGCGCGGGGCGCTTTGGGGCCGAGGGGGCCATTTCAGGACCTGGTGGTTTCGCCCGAGCATCACATGCTGCAGAGTGGAAACGCCGCGCAGGCCCTTTTCAACGAACCTGAACTTCTGGTCTCTGCTGAGTCATTGGTGGACGGTCATTTGGTCCGCCGTGAACCACTCCGTGGTCAGGTTATGTACTTTCACCTGCTTTTGCCACGGCACGAGGTTATCTGGGCCAACGGCATGGAGACCGAGAGTTTTTTGCCGGAAGCAGCGGATTTGGACGCTTTGGACTATTCGCAGAAGCAGGCACTTTTCGAATGTATGCCGACGCTGGAAAGCATGGCCGGATCCTATGGAATGAGCGCGCGGCGACGTCTGACTGGTTCGGAGACCGCGATTTTGCGACACGCCGCTGCCTGACGGCAAAAAGCAGGAATGAATGCGAATGGCTTACCGCAGTAATTTCCAGCTCTAGGAGATTTCCGCGTTGACACGCTGATCTTCATGTCTATAAGCGCCCTCTCATTGGTGTTGGTGGCTCTCGCAAGAGAATGCCTGTCAGGTTTCGACCAAAGGACAACGCCCTTCATGGCTCATTTGAGCGTCAAACCGAAGGAGATCAGCCGTGACAAAACGCACGTCTGCCAAGTACAAAATTGACCGCCGCATGGGCGAAAACATCTGGGGCCGCCCGAAGTCGCCGGTTAACCGCCGCGAATATGGCCCGGGTCAGCACGGTCAGCGCCGCAAGGGCAAACTGTCGGATTTCGGTATCCAGCTGCGCGCAAAGCAGAAACTCAAAGGCTACTATGGTGACCTGACCGAGAAGCAGTTCCGCCGCATCTACGCCGAAGCAGAACGCGTAAAAGGCGACACCGGTGAAAACCTCATCGGTCTGCTCGAGCGCCGTCTCGATGCGATTGTCTACCGCGCAAAGTTCGTGCCGACCGTCTTCGCTGCACGCCAGTTCGTGAACCACGGCCACGTCCGCGTGAACGGCCAAAAGGTCAACATTCCGTCCTACCGTGTCAAAGAGGGCGACGTGATCGAAGTCCGCGATCGCTCCAAGCAGCTCGCCATGGTTCTCGAAGCGGTACAGCTTCCCGAGCGCGATGTGCCTGACTATCTGGACGTGGACACCTCCAAACTTACGGCGACTTTCGTTCGCACCCCGTCGCTGGGTGATGTGCCCTATCCGGTGATGATGGAGCCAAACCTCGTCGTCGAATTTTACGCCAAGAACTAAGTTCCGGCCTGATAAATTTGAAAAGCCGCGCTTTCGCGCGGCTTTTTTTGTTTGCGCAGTAAGAGAATTCAATTTTCTTTTTAAAATTCTTTCAGATTTTTCTTGGTGGAGATTTCTGATCGAACCGCATGGCTGGACGCATTCTGATACCGCGTTATGGTATTTGGATGTCACACGGATTGCAGGCCAATGCCGTTCTACCATGACCTGAAAACCTACGATGCCGACGATCAATATCCGGATAAGCAGTCCTGGATTGCGAGCCGGCTGCTTGCGTTACGCCACGATCTGAAAGAGGCAATCCTTGATCGGAGGCGCCCCAATTCCTTGATCATCGGTTCTTGGAACATTCGCGCCTTTGACGACGGAATTCCGCGGCTGGATGAAAGCTACCATTACCTTGCCGAGATCATCGCGGCTTTCGATATCTGCGCGATACAAGAGGTCAAGTCGGACCTGGGTCCATTAAAAAGGTTGCTGCGCTTGCTGGGACCGAACTGGTCCTATTTCGTGTCGGATGTTTCTACCCATCGTGGCGGAAACAACGAACGTATGGCGTTCGTCTACAATCAGGACAAGGTCATTTTTCGTCATTTGATCGGTGAGATCGTCTTGGACAATGTCGATCTTGTCGCCGGGAACCAGATCGCGCGTTCGCCCTTCTTTGCGGCATTTCAAGCGGATTGGTTCCGTTTCTGTCTTTGCTCCGCGCATATCATCTATGGAAAAGGGGCAGGCGCGCGAGAGACAAGGTCACAGGAGATCAGAGCAATTACGCGGATGCTGGTGGAAAAGGCGAAGGAAGAGGACCAAGTCTACATTCTTGTCGGCGACATGAATATCGAAAGTCTTGACGGTCCGATCATGCAGGCGCTTCGCGATAGCGAAATGGTCATCCCGAGTTTTCCGCCGACGAACTTATCGGGTGACAAGCATTACGATCAGATCGCCTTCACAGATAAAGGCATGGCCGAACGTAAAACAAGACTTTTGCGTGCTGGCGCTTTTGACTGGCGCCGGGCAGTGTTTGGACCGTATCCCGCCCATGGCGTTGCAGAGCTTGATATCGGAAATGACTTTGTTTCCCGTGTCGCCGATGCCGTTAATATCGCGCATTACGAAGGCCAGAACCTACGTCAGCGCGCCGCAGTTGGCAGGCCGCCCTATGCGGATTTCAGACGCATGTATCGAACCTGGATGACCTATGAGATGTCCGATCACCTTCCGGTATGGATCGAAATCGAAATAGACTATTCGGATGAATATCTTGCGCGATTTTTGTAACGCCCGGGCATCTCCGACTCATTTTGCACTGGCTTTGCACCCCTGCGGGTTCTAGAACGCCTCGGAAAATTGGGGAATGTCGATGGCTCAGATAGAACCGCAACCGGGCATATTGGATATCGCGTTGTACGAAGGCGGGGCAGCACATGTCCCGGGAGTAGCCAATGTCATCAAGCTTTCATCGAATGAGAACCCCTTTGGCCCAAGCCCCAATGCGATAGAGGCCGCAAAAAACGCGGCCTTGCAGATGCACCGCTACCCGTCCACTGATCATGCGGAGTTGCGGCAGGCCATCGGTGAAATGCATGGGCTTGATTCCGAAAAGATCATATGCGGTGTGGGCAGCGATGAAATCCTTTCGTTTCTTTGCCAGGCATATGCCGGTCCGGGAGATGAGGTCATCCACACGGAACACGGGTTCGCGCTTTACAAGATCGGCGCCCACGCTGTGGGTGCCACGCCCGTGGAGGTGCCCGAGCGTGACCGCGTGACGGATGTGGACGCAATCCTGTCCGCATGTAATGAACGCACCCGCCTGGTCTTCATCGCGAACCCGAATAATCCGACAGGCACGATGATTGGCGAGGCCGAGGTGGCCCGGCTTGCCGAAGGCCTTCCGTCCAAGGCAATGCTGGTTCTTGACGGCGCTTACGCGGAATACGTGGAAGGTTTCGATGCAGGCAAAGCATTGATCGATGCGCGCGACAACGTCTTCATGACGCGCACCTTCTCAAAGCTTTACGGACTTGGCGGAATGCGTGTCGGCTGGGGCTACGGGCCGAAAGCCATCGTGGATGTTCTGAACCGTATCCGGGGGCCGTTCAACTTGTCGAACATCTCGATTGCCGCGGCCATTGCATCGGTGCGCGATGTGGCGTTTGTTACCCAATGCCGTGCCGAAAACACCCGAATGCGCGCTTGGATGGCAGAAGCTCTGGCCGAAATCGGTGTCGCATCGGACACCTCCTGTGCAAATTTCATCCTTGCCCGGTTTTCGGATGCGGCAGAGGCCGAGGCGTGCGACGCTTTTTTGCAGTCCGAAGGTCTGATTGTTCGCAAGACCGGGGGCTACAAACTTCCCCACGCGCTTCGTATGACAGTCGGCGATGAAATCGCCTGTCGCCGTCTGGTTGCGGCTGTGCGGACATTCAAGGGGCGGTCGGCGTGACGGGACCTATTTATGAACGCGTCGCACTGATAGGACTGGGACTGATTGCATCGTCTATCTACTGGGCAATCAAGCGTAACCCGGGACTTGCTGGCGAAGTGACCGGATATGCCCGGTCGCAGGAAACCCGGGAAACTGCCAAACATATCGGTCTATGCGACAGGGTTTGCGAGACGGCGGTCGAGGCGGTGCAAGATGCAGATCTTGTGATCCTCTGCGTCCCGGTCGGCGTCATGGGGCAGGTGACCATGGAAATATCGCAACACCTCAAACCGGGCTGCACTGTATCGGATGTCGGATCGGTGAAACGCGACGTAATAAGCAATGTATTGCCTCACCTGCCGGAGAACGTTGCCTTTGTGCCAGCGCATCCGCTTGCGGGCACTGAACATTCCGGGCCCGAATCCGGTTTTGCGGAACTGTTTGACAACCGTTGGTGCCTGCTTGTTCCGGTTGAAGGGACCGCCAAGGAAACCGTGGCAAAGCTTCGCCAGTTCTGGGAAGGGCTGGGGGCGAATGTCGAAGAGATGGATGCCGATCACCATGATCTTGTCCTTGCTGTCACCAGTCACACGCCGCACCTGATTGCCTACACAATGGTTGGCGTCGCCGATGACTTGCGACGGGTGACAGATAGTGAAGTCGTGAAATACTCGGCGGCCGGCTTTCGTGATTTCACGCGCATCGCGGCCAGTGATCCGACGATGTGGCGTGATGTGTTCCTGACGAACCGCGACGCGACACTCGAAATTCTCGGTCGGTTTACCGAAGAGCTTTTTGCCCTGCAAAGAGCGATCCGGAAAGGCGATGGCGATCATCTCCATGCCTATTTCACGCGGACCCGAGCCATCCGGCGCGGTATCATCGATGCCGGGCAGGATACGGACGCACCAGATTTCGGTCGCAGCCAGAAGGCAAGGAAATGAGGCGGCTCACTGGCATTCTGCTGATTGCCAGCATCTCTCTGCCGGTGATGGCAGATACGCCCGAAACTTCTCTCCGACCCGTTGCACGGACCGAACGCGTCAAGCCTGCTGGTGCGACCGTTCTGGTCGACACCGACGCCGGTATCTCCGAGGTCGTGCGTATGAGGCCGCCGGTCCGGCCTCTTTCTGAACAGGAACAGGAGATGATCGACCTCTCCGAACGCGTTGCGTTCGTTAGCCCGGAGCAATCAATGCGTCCTTGGGCACGGCCACCCCGCGTCGAGCAAAAGGCGATGGCCCAGCGAAGATTGCGACGTCAGGGAGCGGTTTGCGGAGATATCGAACTTCAGGGCGATGAGGTCGGCCGGGTTCCCGGCCGGATCAAGGGTTGCGGCGTCAAAAATGCGGTCCGTCTGCGTTCCGTGTCCGGCGTCAAGCTTAGCCAAGCCGCCTTGATCAATTGCAAAACCGCCAGTGCGCTAAAGAACTGGGTCGACAAGGGCGTTCAGCCCGCATTTGCAAAAAAGGGGCCGGTTGTTGAACTGCGCGTCGCGGCGCATTATGCCTGCCGTCCAAGAAACAACCAACGCGGTGCCAAGATCTCTGAACATGGGCGAGGAAATGCAATCGACATTTCCGGCTTCGTCATGCAAAGCGGGGAAGTCGTCACCGTGATCGAGGACTGGACGGGCAAGGGGCCTCTCAACGCGTCTCACCGTGCGGCATGCGGGACTTTCAAAACGGTGTTGGGACCGCGATCCGACCGGTTTCATCAAGACCATTTCCACCTCGATATGGCAAATCATCGCGGTGGCGCCTATTGCCGCTAGGATAGTCGGCGTCGAGCGTGGCGCAGAGCAAATTACAGGTATGATCGAATGACGATGTGGGTATTTGGGTACGGTTCCCTGTTATGGAACCCCGGGTTCAACGTGGCCAGCCGGGTGCTGGCGCGTCTCGATGGGTATGCCCGTTCTTTCTGTATGCACTCGATACACCACCGTGGCACCGAGGAAGCGCCCGGTCTGGTGCTGGCTCTGGACGAGGTTGAAGGGGCGGAATGCCGGGGCGTCGCCTTTGCGGTCGCCGAAGGGGAAGAAGAGCAGACCCTGGCGTACTTGCGAGAGCGTGAACTGATATCTTCTGCGTATATCGAAAAGGTGCTCGAGCTTGATCTGGATGACGGGCGGCGGGTCGAAGCGCTCGTCTACGTGATAGATCCGGCCCATGTGCAATACTGCGGGGGTATGCCGCTTGAGGAACAGGCTCAAATAATCGCCCATGCGGTTGGCGGACGGGGCCCGAATGCCGAATATCTGTTCAATACGACGGACCATCTTGCCGAGCTTGGTCTACCTGACGGCGATCTGGAATGGCTGGCTGACCGCGTTCGGTGTATCCTCTCATAAACGCTTGGCTTTTCCGGCTTTTCTTCTTTAGGTTGGCGGTGAGCAGAACACCTGTCAGGAGCTGAGCGCATGGCGCAGCCAGACACGAAACAACGGCCGCAATTCTCGCAGCCTTTTCAGCAGATCATGTTCATGGTCATTGCTTTGGGCTTGGCCGTTTCCGGGGCGGTGCTGGCATTGCCAAGTGTGCTGCCTGTCTTTCTGGCCAATCTCTATCTGAACGGGTTTATCGCGCTCGTCTTCCTGTTTGGTATCCTCGCCTGTTTCTGGCAGGTTTTTCAATTGATGGTCTCGGTTCGCTGGATCGAACAATTCGCATCCGGTCTGTCCGCAGACAGTAACCATCCCCCCCGGCTGCTGGCACCGCTTGCGTCTTTGCTTAGATCGCGCGGCGCCCGGATGCAGCTTTCGTCTTCCTCCACGCAATCGATCCTTGAATCCGTTGCGACGCGGATCGATGAAGCTCGGGAAATTACCCGCTATATTGCGAGCCTTTTGATTTTCCTCGGCCTTTTAGGGACGTTCTATGGTCTCGCAACCACCGTGCCCGCCGTCGTCGACACCATTCGCAGCCTCGCGCCGCAAGAGGGCGAGGAAGGCATCGCGGTCTTCACCCGCCTGATGACCGGGCTCGAAGCCCAGTTGGGCGGGATGGGCGTCGCATTCTCGTCCTCTCTGCTGGGGCTTGCCGGGTCGCTTGTCGTCGGTCTGCTTGAACTCTTTGCTGGCCACGGACAAAACAGATTCTATCGCGAACTTGAGGAATGGCTATCCTCCATTACCCGGGTCGGTTTCGCCTCTGGCGACGAAGGCAGCAATGAAACGGCAGCGTTGTCCGGTATCCTCGACCAGATGGGCGAGCAAATGGAAAGCCTGCACCAGATGTTCGCGGAGTCTGAGGCGAGCCGGGCAAGCATTGACGGTAAGCTTGGCTCGCTCGCAGATGCACTTGGCCAGATGGTTGACCGCATCGATCAGACCGAAAATATTACCGGTGCGCTTGAACGGGTTGCGACGGGGCAGGAAGCACTTGTCGATCTGATGCGCGAACATGGTCCTTCCGAAGGGATCGACGCCGAAAGCCGGATGCGCCTGCGTTCGATCGACGTCCAGATGCTCCGGATTCTCGAGGAGATTTCCGCCGGGCGACAAGAGAGCATGGCCGAGCTGCGAAAGGATATCGATCACCTCATCAAGGCGCTCACAGTGCCACAACGTCCGGCACGGAGAAGCGCGGGCAGGGGAGAGGAATAGCGCATGGCCCTGTCACGTCGCACAGGCAACCGCTTTCAGGGATCGATCTGGCCGGGCTTTGTCGATGCGATGACAGGCCTTCTTCTGGTGATGATGTTCCTGCTCACCATCTTTATGGTGGTGCAGTTCGTTCTGCGTGAGACGATCTCAGGGCAGGAAACCGAGCTCAATTCGCTTTCTGATGAAATCGAGGCTTTGGCCGGTGCGCTGGGGCTTGAAGAACGCAAGTCGAGCCAGTTGGAAGCACGTATGGGGGCGCTGAACGCGACTTTGGGTGAAACGCAGTCCGATCTTGAAAATGCCCAAGCACAGCTCGCGCGGCAGAATTCGCTGATTTCAGCGCTGACGGCAGAGCGCGATCGACAGGATACGCTTCTGGAAGCCGCGCGGTCAGAGATTACCTCTTTCGAGGCTCGGGTGGCCGCTTTGATCGCGGCACGGGACGATGCCCTTGGCACGGTTGAAGAGCTGGAAACGCAGCGTGCTGATCTGCAATCGCAACGAGAGGAACTGCTGTCAGAACAGGATGCTTTGAATGCCGCCCTAGCCCAAAGCAGAACCGAGATTGACGAACAGTCAGAAGCTGCCCGGCTCGCCGCGGCCCGGCGTGAAGCGCTTGAAGCCTTGGTGGCGGATCTGCGTGCGGAAAACGCGAATAATGAAAGCCAAGCCGCTGCATTGAATGACCGGGTCGCCGAACTTGAAACCGAGTTGAGTGAAGAAGAACAGGCCCGATTGGCCGAAGCGGCGGCTGCGCAAGCCCTGCGAGAAAGGCTTGAAAACGCCGACAGCGAACTGACCGCTATGACGCTCTCTTTGGAAAAACAGCGTCAAGAAGCTGAAGACACCTTGACCCTTCTTGCGGCTGCAAGGGCGGCGAGGGATGAGCTGGATAGCGAATTGGCGGCGGCCCTTGCTCAAGTGGAAACAGAGGCTCAGGAAAAGGATGCCCTGACTGAGAGGTTGTCGCAGCTCGTCGCCCGTCTGGAGGTCACCCAAAAACAAGGCAGAGAGGTAGAGCAGACATTACAGTCGGAACTGGATCGGACTCAGGCTGAGCTCTCTGCAGCAAGAGCTGAGTTGCAAGAGCAAGGCAATACCCGGGCATCCATCGAGGACCGCTTGGACGCGGCGCTGGAGCGGTTGGAGCAGGCCGAATTGGCCGTCAGCGACCGGGATGAGCTTCAGGCTCGATTAATGGCAGCTTTGGCCGCGCGTGAGGCGGCGGCCGAAGATGCCTCGGAAGAGTTGAGCAAAGCAGAACAACGCGCCCGTCTGCTGGCTCAGGCGCGTGAGACGCTTTCGGAGGAAAAGGAAAAATCTGCGGCAGCGCAAAGGGAAACTGCCTTGTTGAACCAGCAGGTCGCGGCGTTGCGGGACCAGCTTGGGCAACTACGTGCGTTGCTGGACGACTACGAGGACCGGGATACAGCGACCCAAGTGCAGATTCAGAACCTTGGTACGGATCTGAACGCCGCTCTCGCCCGCGCGGCATCCGAAGAGCGCAAGCGCAGATTGCTCGAAGAGGCGGAGCGCAAACGGCTGCAGGAGGAACGGGAACAACTGGCGCTAGAAGCCGAGGCGCTGAAATCTCAGGCCAAGGATCTTGAACTCTATCGATCCGAGTTTTTTGGCCGCCTGCGCGATCTTCTCGGCAATCGTGACGGTGTGCGGATCGAGGGGGATCGCTTCGTGTTCTCGTCAGAGGTTCTTTTCCCTCTGGGTTCGGCGGAATTGTCCGATGAAGGCAAAAGCGAAGTCGCCAAGGTTGCCGGAATCCTGCGCGAAGTGGCAGACAGTATACCCTCTGAGCTCGACTGGGTGATCCGCGTGGACGGGCACACTGATGACATACCGTTGCTCGGAGCAGGAAAGTATGCCGATAACTGGGAGCTAAGTCAGGGCAGGGCTCTTTCCGTCGTTAAATACATGGTGAACGCGCTTGGTATTCCGCCCGGTCGCCTGTCCGCAAATGGCTTTGGTGAGTACCAGCCGATCAATCCTGCTTCCACACCTGAGGCGAGGGCTCAGAACCGGCGGATCGAATTGAAGCTTACCGAAAAGTAAGGATTTTGATCTTCCCCCTTCCCCCAGTCAGCCGATCTTGGCGCTGCCTCTGCAACTTCTGCCGGGCTAGATAAGAAAAGCCGCCCCAATTTTGTTGGGGCGGCTTCTGTTTCTTAATTTGGTCGGGTGTCAGTCAGTCGGCAGTCAGCAACGGCGGCTTGTTGCCTGACAGACGTGGATTGTCCGGTCCATCAATACGCAATTCGATTTCGCCGTTCTTTACGCCAACTTTGACGATGCCACCCTTGGCCAGCTTTCCAAAGAGCAGTTCTTCGGCCAGAGGCTTCTTGATGTTTTCCTGGATGACGCGGCCCAGCGGGCGGGCACCCATTTTGTCGTCATAGCCTTTATCGGCCAGCCATTCCGCAGCTGCTTTGGTCAGTTCAATGGACACGTTGCGATCCATCAACTGCGCTTCAAGCTGCAGTACGAATTTCTCGACAACTTGCAGAATTACCGATTTCGGCAGCGGTGCGAAAGAGATCACTGCGTCGAGACGGTTGCGGAACTCGGGCGTGAAGGTGCGCTCGATTGCTGCCGTATCCTCGCCCTCGCGGCGATCACGGCCGAAGCCAATGGCCGACTTAGCAAGTTCCGCAGCGCCAGCGTTGGACGTCATGATAAGCACCACATTGCGGAAGTCGACGGTGCGGCCGTTGTGGTCGGTAAGCTTGCCGTGGTCCATCACCTGCAGCAGGATGTTGTAGACATCCGGATGCGCCTTCTCGATCTCATCAAGTAGGAGAACGCAGTGCGGATGCTGATCCACGCCATCCGTCAACATACCCCCCTGATCGAAGCCCACGTAGCCCGGAGGCGCACCGATCAGCCGCGAAACCGCATGTTTCTCCATATATTCGGACATATCGAAACGCAGCAGCTCCACACCAAGCGTGTCCGCCAACTGGTTGGCCACCTCGGTCTTACCAACACCGGTGGGCCCGGCGAAAAGGTAATTCCCGATGGGTTTTTCAGGTTCACGTAGACCCGCACGGGCCAGCTTGATCGCACTTGAAAGCGCCTCAATGGCCTTGTCCTGACCAAATACGACCCGCTTGAGCGACGCTTCAAGATCCTTAAGAACTTCGGCGTCGTCTTTGGAAACGTTCTTGGGCGGAATACGCGCAATCTTGGCAACGACGGCTTCGATCTCTTTCGTTCCGATTGTCTTGCGACGTTTCGATTCCGCCACAAGATGCTGAGCAGCCCCCGCTTCATCGATGACGTCGATGGCGCTGTCAGGCAACTTGCGGTCGTTGATATAGCGCGAGGCAAGCTCCACCGCAGTCTTCACCGCATCTGCCGTGTATTTCACGCTGTGATGCTCTTCAAAGTACGGCTTCAACCCTTTCAGGATCTTCACCGCGTCTTCGACCGTCGGTTCGTTCACGTCGATTTTTTGGAAACGGCGGGAAAGAGCGCGGTCTTTTTCAAAGTGCTGGCGGAATTCCTTGTAGGTGGTCGACCCCATCGTCCGTAGCTTACCGCCCTGCAAAGCAGGCTTGAGAAGGTTCGAGGCGTCCATTGCACCGCCCGACGTAGCGCCCGCACCGATTACCGTGTGGATCTCGTCAATGAAGAGAACCGCGTCCGGATGGTCTTCCAACTCGCTGACAACGGCTTTCAGACGTTCCTCAAAGTCACCGCGATACCGCGTCCCCGCGAGCAACGCGCCCATGTCGAGCGAATAGATTGTGGTTTTCGATAGCACTTCGGGCGTTTCGCCAGCGACGATCTTGCGGGCCAGACCTTCGGCGATGGCTGTTTTGCCCACGCCGGGATCTCCCACGAGAAGTGGGTTGTTCTTGCGCCGACGGCATAGAACCTGAATGCAGCGTTCCACCTCTGCGTCGCGCCCGATCAGCGGATCGATATCGCCCTCGCGCGACTTGGCGTTGAGATCGACACAATACTTGCCGAGTGCACTTTCCTTCTGCTCCCCTTCGGTGACACCCTGAGGTGCCTCTTCCGGTTCTGAAGAGCCTGAAACCGGGCGGCTTTCGCCGTAGGCCGGGTCCTTGGCCACACCGTGCGCGATGAAGTTCACCGCGTCATAGCGTGTCATATCCTGCTCCTGCAGGAAGAAGGCTGCGTTGCTTTCTCGTTCCGCGAAGATCGCGACAAGCACGTTGGCGCCTGTCACCTCCGTCCGGCCAGAAGACTGGACGTGGATGGCGGCGCGTTGAATGACCCTTTGGAAAGCGGCCGTGGGGACCGCTTCGGAGCCGTCAATGTCAGTCACGAGATTGGAAAGATCATCGTCGATGAACTCAACCAGTGTCCCGCGTAATTCTGACATATCGACGCTACATGCTTTCATCACCTTGGTCGCATCGGGTTCGTCCAGCAGGGCGAGCAGCAGATGCTCAAGGGTGGCGAATTCATGGCGACGCTCATTCGCCAGCGCAAGCGCTGCATGAATGGCGTGTTCCAGTGTGCTCGAGAATGAAGGCACGGCGCGTGCTCCTCTTATTTGGGCCGGGGCGAGAGCATCAGGGGAAGCCGTCGCATTCCAACCATGTCTTGATAGTGTTAGAGTTTGGTTGATCGTAGCGCAGCTTCAAGGCTTTTCTTTCATTTTACAGTCACAATTGATTTTATCGTGACACAGTCGCGCGGATTTTCGGCATCAGAAATTGTCTTTCCGGGTGCGAATTTCAGCGAAAACAGTCTCGGGTTCTGCGCCTTCGAGGCCCAGTTGGCGAGCGACATCCGCATTGCCTGCGCGCAGAAACGGATTTGTTGCCAATTCGAGAGAAAGAAGTGACGGGACAGTTGGTTCATTGCGCGATCTTGCTTCGGCGATCGCGGCCATACGAGATTTAAGATCAGGATTGTCCGGTTCAATGGTCTTGGCGAATTTTCCGTTGGCCTCGGTGTATTCATGGCCAGAGTAGACGATCGTTTCCGGGGGAAGTGCTGCCAGTTTGGACAGGGAATGCCACATCTGGCGCATCGTTCCCTCGAACACCCGGCCGCACCCAAGCGCCATAAGGCTGTCTGCCGTGAATACCGCGTCACTCTGGGGGAAGTAAAAGGCAACGTGGCCGACCGTGTGACCGGAGACATCCATAACGTATCCGGTTTCTCCAGCGACCTCGATTTTATCTTCGTCTTCAACCTGTTTGTCGAGCGGAGGCAGGCGATGAGCGTCGGCTGCGGCGCCAATGACCTGCGCATCGTGTTCGGCCAATAGACCGGGCAGGCCCTCGACATGATCCGAATGGTGGTGGGTCAGCAGGATCGTACCCAGTGACCAGCCCTTTTCCTTCAGTACGGCCAGGATCGGTTCAGCCTCGGGCGCGTCCACAAGGAATGTTTCGCCTGTCTCTGCGTTATGTGCGAGAAAAGCGTAATTATCGGTTCGACATGGGATGGTGAGGATCTCAAGAGGCATGGCGTGTCCCTCCATTTCATTGTTACACTACGCTGATTGTAATTCAGATTGACCGATTGGACAGGCGACTACAATGCATCTGGATGTCCAGGACCTTCGGAATTTTTACTATCGCAGTACGCTTGGGCGCGCGGCGCAGGCTTCTATACGCAACCAGCTATGTGCGCTCTGGCCCGAGGCAAAGGGGCAGACGGTCGCCGGCTTTGGATTTGCTCTGCCGCTGTTACGGCCATATCTGGCGGATGCACGCCGTGTCGTCGCGTTGATGCCGGCACCGCAGGGCGTCATGCCGTGGCCTGCCAATATGCCCAATGTGGCTGTGCTAAGCGAAGAAACCCTCTGGCCACTGGAAACCGGGCGGGTTGATCGCCTCGTGGTGATGCACGGCTTGGAAACTTCCGAGCGCCCCTCAGCCTTGCTTCAGGAATGCTGGCGCGTCCTAGGTCCCGGAGGCAAGGCAATTTTCATTGTGCCGAACCGGGCTGGATTATGGTCACGCTCTGACAGAACGCCGTTCGGATACGGGCGTCCCTACACGCTAGGGCAGCTTGAAAGCCAGTTGGAGCAGCATGACTTCCTGCCCGAACGGCACAGCGCGGCGCTTTACCAGCTGCCATCGACCCGTCGGTTCTGGTTGAAGTCCGCGCCGTTGTTCGAAAAGGTCGGCGCACGGATGCCCACCGTCATGGCTGGAGGGGCCTTTCTCGTCGAGGTCAGCAAACGGGTCGCGCCGCCAAGCGGGACGGTAACAAAAGAATGGTCGCGCAACCCGATACCGGCGCTCAGCCCCAAGCCGGAAACATCGCCGGTTTAAGCTGAAACTGGCAAGCAGCGGCAAAGCCCAACAAGCGTCGAAAAAAGGCGCAAAACGGTTGCGCCTTTCAGACAGGAATCGCACCTGTTCACGAAAATTCTGGCTTTTTTGTAACATCCATAATGCCTTAATCGCAGGCGATTTCGTTAAGTCCTTAAAAACAAAAGATTAACGTTCCTGTGCATCATCACGATACTGTATTGCGGGCGAAAGACCGCTCTGTTACATCCACGCTGATTTCGATGCCCCGCGCTTTCACGGGGCTTTCTAACGCGCCCGGAGGTCGCCATGCTGGCAGCCAATCGGGTCTTAATATCGGAAGGGTGGACGTGTCCGAACCAGCTTCGATTTCCACTGGTATAGCTGAACGCTATGCCACAGCGATTTTTGAGATCGCGCAAGAGAACGGTAACCTTGATGGGCTCGAGACGAGCGTCGGCGATCTGAGCGCCGCTCTGAACGACAGCGCTGAACTGAGCGCCATGATCAAGTCACCATTGATTTCCCGCGGCGAACAGCGCAACGCGATCAGTGCGCTGGCCAAGAAAATGGACCTCGCTCCGGTTCTTCAGAACGCGCTGGCCCTGATGGCGGAAAAACGCCGTCTCTTCGTTGTGCCGCAGCTTCTGTCCGTGCTGCGCGAACAGCTTGCTGATCAACGCGGCGAGGTTGTCGCAGAGGTGACAAGCGCCAAGGCTCTGACCAAGGAACAGACCGAAAAACTGTCGAAATCGCTCAGTGCGAATGTCGGCAAGACCGTTACTATCAATGCGACCGTCGATGAAAGCCTCATCGGTGGTCTGATCGTTAAAGTGGGTTCGAAGATGATCGACACGTCGATCCGCTCGAAGCTCAACTCCCTCCAGAATTCAATGAAAGAGGTCGGATAAATGGGTATCCAAGCAGCAGAGATTTCTGCGATCCTGAAGGACCAGATCAAGAACTTCGGTCAGGAGGCCGAAGTCGCCGAGGTTGGGCGAGTGCTCAGCGTCGGTGACGGGATTGCCCGTGTATATGGTCTGGACAACGTGCAGGCCGGTGAAATGGTCGAATTCCCCGGCGGCATCATGGGGATGGCGCTGAACCTTGAATCCGATAACGTCGGTGTCGTGATCTTCGGTTCCGACCGGGACATCAAGGAAGGCGACATCGTCAAGCGCACGAATGACATCGTGAGCGTGCCGATCGGTGACGAACTTCTGGGTCGCGTTGTCGATGGCCTTGGTAACCCCGTTGACGGCAAAGGCCCGATCAACACCGACAAAACCGGTGTGGCCGACGTCAAGGCACCGGGCATCATCCCGCGTAAGTCGGTGCATGAACCGATGGCAACCGGCCTCAAGTCGGTCGACGCGATGATCCCGATCGGCCGTGGTCAGCGAGAGCTGATCATTGGTGACCGTCAGACCGGTAAAACCGC
Organism: Heliomarina baculiformis; assembly: GCF_019966545.1. GTDB lineage: Bacteria > Pseudomonadota > Alphaproteobacteria > Rhodobacterales > Rhodobacteraceae > Heliomarina > Heliomarina baculiformis. The sequence goes on from NZ_JAIMIC010000002.1 coordinate 527,847, forward strand.
CGTGGCTCTGGACACCATCCTGAACCAGAAATCTTACAACGACGCCGCCGGCGACGACGAGAGCAAAAAGCTTTACTGCATCTACGTTGCGATCGGTCAGAAGCGTTCGACCGTCGCGCAGCTGGTGAAGCGTCTCGAAGAGACCGGCGCTATCGAATATACCATCGTAGTGGCTGCAACCGCGTCCGAACCGGCACCGATGCAGTTTCTTGCACCTTACGCCGCGACCGCGATGGCCGAATACTTCCGTGACAACGGCCGTCACGCGCTGATCGTTTACGATGACCTTTCCAAGCAGGCCGTGGCTTATCGCCAGATGTCGCTGCTGCTGCGTCGTCCGCCGGGACGTGAAGCTTACCCGGGTGACGTTTTCTATCTCCACTCCCGCCTGCTCGAGCGTTCGGCCAAACTGAACGAAGACAACGGCGCCGGGTCGCTGACGGCTCTGCCGATCATCGAAACCCAGGGTGGTGACGTTTCGGCCTTTATTCCGACCAACGTGATTTCGATCACCGACGGCCAGATCTTCCTTGAAACCGACCTGTTCTTCCAGGGCATCCGTCCTGCCGTGAACACCGGTCTGTCGGTTTCGCGTGTGGGTTCGTCCGCTCAGACCAACTCGATGAAGTCGGTTGCCGGTCCGGTGAAACTGGAACTCGCTCAGTACCGCGAAATGGCGGCCTTTGCGCAGTTCGGCTCCGACCTCGACGCCGCGACCCAGCGCCTGCTGAACCGTGGTGCCCGTCTGACCGAGCTGATGAAGCAGCCGCAGTATTCGCCGCTGACCAACGCGGAAATCGTCTGCGTCATCTACGCCGGTACGCATGGCTACCTCGACAAGCTGCCCGTCTCTGACGTGGGTCGCTTTGAAAAGGGCCTGCTGGCGCATCTGCGTGGCAAGCGTTCGGACATTCTAGACTGGATCACCAACGAAGATCCCAAGATCAAGGGCGACGCCGAAGACAAACTCAAAGCAGCGCTTGACGAATTCGCCGCTGACTTCGCTTAAGGAGAGATAGGGCAATGCCAAATCTCAAGGACCTTAAAAATCGGATCGAGTCGGTCAAATCGACCCGCAAGATCACCAAGGCGATGCAGATGGTCGCGGCAGCAAAATTGCGCCGCGCCCAGGAAGCTGCCGAAGACTCGCGTCCCTATGCCGAACGGTTCAACGCCGTGATGGCGCAGCTCGCGGCTTCGGTTGGCAAAAGCGACAGCGCGCCGAAGTTGCTGGCCGGTACGGGCAGCGACCAGGTGCAGTTGCTGGTGGTGTTGACAGCCGAACGGGGCCTCTGCGGGGGCTTCAACGGCAATATCGCGCGTCTCGCAAAGAACCATGCGCTCAAGCTCAAGGGCGAAGGCAAGACGGTCAAGATCCTCACGGTCGGCAAGAAAGGCCGTGACGTGCTCAAGCGCGACTTCGCGGACGATTTCATCGGCCATGTCGATCTGAGCAATGTCAAACGCCTTGGTTACACCGATGCACAAAAAATCGCGCAGGACATCCTGTCGCGCTTTGATGCAGGTGAGTTCGACGTGGCGACGCTGTTCTTCTCGAAATTCGTCAACGTGGTAAGCCAGGTGCCGACGGCACAGCAGATCATTCCTGCCGAATTTGAAGAAGATGAAAACGCGGATTCGGCAAGCACGGTTTACGACTATGAACCGGGCGAAGAGGAAATCCTCGCCGACCTGCTGCCGCGTGGCGTGGCCACCCAGATATTCAGCGCGTTGCTGGAAAACGGGGCTGGCGAGCAGGGCGCAAGGATGAGCGCGATGGACAACGCGACCCGAAACGCGGGCGAAATGATCGACAAGCTGACCATCGAATACAACCGTTCGCGTCAGGCTGTCATCACCAACGAGCTGATTGAAATCATTTCCGGCGCGGAAGCGCTGTAAGAGAACCGGAGACAAACATGGCTACTGCAACAGGCAAAGTCACTCAGGTCATCGGCGCTGTGGTCGACGTACAGTTCGACGACGCGCTGCCTGAGATTCTGAACGCACTGAACACCGAGAACAACGGCAAGAAGCTGGTGCTCGAAGTGGCTCAGCACCTTGGTGAAAACACCGTCCGTACCATCGCGATGGACGCGACCGAAGGTCTGGTTCGCGGCGCTGTCGTGACCGACACCGGCGCGCCGATCTCGGTGCCGGTCGGTAACGCGACTCTCGGCCGCATCATGAATGTGGTCGGCGAGCCGATCGACGAAAAAGGTCCGGTCAACGCAACCGAAACTCGTCCGATCCACGCCGAAGCACCTGAATTCGCCGCTCAGTCGACCGAGTCGGAAATTCTCGTCACTGGCATCAAGGTCGTCGACCTGCTGGCGCCCTACTCCAAGGGTGGTAAGATTGGCCTCTTCGGCGGTGCCGGTGTGGGCAAGACCGTTCTCATCATGGAACTGATCAACAACATCGCAAAGGTGCACTCGGGTTACTCCGTTTTCGCCGGTGTTGGTGAACGGACCCGTGAAGGTAACGACCTTTACCACGAGATGATCGAATCCAACGTGATTAAGCCCGACAACCTCGAAGAGTCGCAAGTTGCTCTTGTTTACGGTCAGATGAATGAACCTCCGGGAGCGCGTGCGCGTGTTGCTCTGACCGGCCTGACGCTGGCCGAGCAGTTCCGCGACCAGTCCGGGACCGACGTTCTGTTCTTCGTTGACAACATCTTCCGCTTTACGCAGGCGGGTTCCGAGGTGTCGGCGCTTCTGGGTCGTATTCCTTCCGCTGTGGGTTATCAGCCGACGCTGGCTACCGACATGGGCGCACTTCAGGAGCGTATTACGTCGACAAAAGCTGGCTCGATTACCTCAGTGCAGGCAATTTACGTGCCTGCGGACGACTTGACCGACCCCGCGCCGGCAACATCCTTTGCGCACCTCGACGCGACCACGGTTCTCAACCGTGCGATCTCGGAAAAGGGCATCTACCCGGCGGTTGACCCGCTCGACTCCTCGTCGCGTCTGCTTGACCCGGCCATCGTTGGGGAAGAGCACTACAAGGTCGCAACCGACGTGCAGCAGCTGCTTCAGCGCTACAAATCGCTTCAGGACATCATCGCCATTCTCGGCATGGACGAACTGAGCGAAGAGGACAAGCTGACCGTGGCCCGTGCCCGTAAGCTCGAGCGTTTCCTCAGCCAGCCCTTCGACGTGGCGCAGGTCTTTACCGGTTCGCCGGGCGTGCAGGTGCCGCTGGAAGAAACCATCTCGTCGTTCAAGGCGGTTGTGGCTGGTGAATACGATCACCTTCCCGAAGCGGCCTTCCTCATGGTCGGTGGCATCGAAGAAGTGAAAGCCAAAGCCGAACGCATGGCCGCTGACGCGGCTTAAAGGAGCCACTGATGGCAGACACAATGCAATTTGACCTCGTCTCCCCGGAACGGCGCCTTGCGTCGTTTCAGGCCCGCGAGGTTCTGATCCCCGGTGCGGACGGTGACATGACGGCAATGCCCGGTCATAGCCCCGTCATCGCCACGCTGCGTCCCGGTGTTCTGCGGGTCGACGGTCCGGAAGGCACGTCGGAATACATCGTCACTGGCGGCTTTGCGGAAATCAACGCCGAAGGTCTGTCGGTTCTGGCCGAGCAGGCGATCCCGATGACCGAGGTCACGCGTGAGCATATCGACGAACTGATCGAAGATGCTCGTGCCAAGCACGAAGAGGCCAAGTCGACGTTCAAGAACGAACCGGGTCCTGTAGATGACGCGGCCAAGCTATTGTCCGACATGGTTGCCCTTGGCGATCACATCGCCATCGGCAAGGGCGGCGGTCCGGCTCCGGCCTGACGTCGTCTGACACGATTGATATCTGGAAACCGGCCCCATCGCGGGCCGGTTTTCTTTTACGGGAATGGCAAGTTCGGGCAGCTACGCGGTAAAAGAAAAAGGGCGCCCCGCAAAACGGAGCGCCCAATGAATTTCCCGATACACCCGGTTTCTCAGTCCATCGTGTACAGGGATTCATAAATCGGCGAGAGCGTCGAATCCTCAAAGAGCGAGGACACCGATGTGCCGTTCCAGATGTTCAGGATGGCTTGCGCGAATACCGGTGCGGTGGGTACGATACGGATGTTCGGCGCGGCTAGTACCGCGTCTGTCGGGCGGATCGTATCGGTCAGAACCAGCGATTTCATAACCGAGTTGGTAATCCGTTCGACCGCAGGGCCGCTCATCACGCCATGCGTGATATAAGAGTGCACTTCCTTGGCGCCGTTCTCCATCAGGATCTCTGCCGCTTTGCAGAGCGTGCCCGCCGTGTCGCAGATGTCGTCAACGATCAGACATATCTTGTCCTTAACGTTCCCGATCACGGTCATTTCCGCGACTTCACCGGCTTTTTCCCGCCGCTTGTCGACGATGGCCAGCGGTGCATTTACACGTTTGGCAAGCTCGCGCGCGCGGGCCACACCGCCCACGTCGGGCGATACCACCATCAACTCGTCCATCTGACCTTTGAAATTGGTTCGGATATCCAGCGCAAAAACCGGCGAGCCATAAAGGTTGTCGACGGGGATGTCGAAGAAGCCCTGGATCTGGGCCGCATGCAGATCCATTGTCAGGATCCGTTCGATGCCGGTGCCGACCATCATGTTGGCCACAAGCTTGGCCGTGATCGGCGTACGCGCCTTGGTGCGGCGATCTTGGCGGGCATAACCGAAATAGGGCAGGACCGCCGTAACCCGTGCCGCCGACGACCGGCGCAGCGCATCCGCCATCACCAGCAATTCCATCAGGTTGTCATTGGCCGGATTGGAGGTGGGCTGGATGATAAACATATCCTCGCCCCGAACGTTTTCGAACACTTCGACAAAAATCTCGCCGTCGTTGAAACGTTCCACGCGGGCATCGACCAACCCGGTTTGAATGCCGCGATGCATTGTCATGCGGCGCGCAATGGCTTGTGCCAACGGCTGGTTGGCATTCCCAGAGATCAGCTTGGGTTCGATCATATGAGGCATTGAGATTGGTTTCCCGGAGCAGCGAGAGAGATATGTAACAGATTCGTGGTGTTGACACCGCTTAGCATGGCCTTACCGTCGCGCAAAGCTAGCCGCGGGAGAAAAAGCAAATGGCCCAGCTCGACTACTTCTTTGCAACTTTGTCACCCTTTGCATATCTCGCGGGCACCCGGCTCGAACAGATAGCAGCCCGGCACGAGGCGACAGTCGTCTACAAGCCGTTCGACATCATCTCGCTGTTCGCCCGGACCGGAACGGCTCTTCCAAAGGATCGCCCCGTCGCGCGTCAGGAATACCGGCTGCAGGAACTCAAGCGGCAGGCCAAGCATCTCCAGATGAAGATGACCTTTCAGCCCGCCCATTTCCCGACCAATGCAGCGCCGTCCTCATACGCGATCATTGCGGCACAGGCCGAAGGGGGCGGGGATGTCGGTGTTCTGTCCCACGCGGTCCTGCGCGCATGCTGGGCCGAGGACAAGGATATTGCCGATGATGCGGTCATTCGCGATTGCTTGGAGGAGGCCGGTTTTGACCCGGCCATCGCCGATCGCGGTTTGCTGCAAGGGGCGGAGACCTACGCCGCCAATCTCGAAGAAGCGATCAGCCGTGGAGTGTTCGGTTCGCCCTTTTACATCACCGAAGATGATGAGCGTTTCTGGGGGCAGGATCGCCTCGACGCGCTCGATACGCATCTTGAGGAAGCTGCGGCGTGAACATGGCTTTGCCCATACCTCAGCCTCTTGAAAGCCGCAAACTCGGGAACGGCAAGCGCAAGGTTCTGGCGCTGCATTGTACGCTTGCCCATTCCGGCGCCTGGAAGGGTCTCGTAGCCGAGATGGACAGCGAGATAGAAGTTACCGCCACCGATATGTTCAACCACGGACTCAGCCCTGACTGGGACGGGCAGGGGGACTTTCAGGATCGCATGGCGCGAGCGGCTGTTGCGACCTTGACGGAACCCGTGGATGTCATCGGCCATTCCTTTGGCGCGTCCATCGCGATGCGCGTCGCTGTGCTTTTCCCGGAACTGGTGCGCAGCCTGACCATGATAGAATCCGTCTACTTCGCTATCGTAAAGAAGGATCGGCCAGAACTCGTCGAGGCAAGCATGCGGTCCTCCGCGCCCTTCTATAACGCGATGGAGGCGGGAGACGTCGAGCTTGGCGCCCGATTATTCAACGGCGGCTGGGGCGGCGGTGTCGGTGAGAGCTGGGAGGAAATGCCAGAACACAGACGCGCGGCCATGATCCGGGGCGTGCAGATCGTTCCTGCGTGCAGCCCCGCCTTGCTGGACGATATCCACAACCTTCTGGAACCGGGGAAACTGCAATCTCTGAACCTGCCCGTCTTGTTGATGCGGGGCGGCAATACGGCGGATATCATCGCCGCCGTGAATGATGGTTTCGCCGCGTGTTTACCGGATGCCCGGAACGTCGTGGTCGAAGGTGCCGGACATATGCTGCCGATCAGCCATCCGGCAGAGACGGCCGATCACCTGCGTCAGCTGTTTGCAGAGGTCCCCGTCTGACCGTCAGCCATTGAGTATCTCGATGAATCGGTCCGTGTTCTCATCGCTCGCGGACCAGTCGCAGACAAGCCGCGCTGTCAGCATTTCTTCGGGATTGGCCCCCTGCAATTCGCCATCCCACATGTTGTAGAGCGCTCCGGCCTCGTGCAACCGTTGATGCGCGGCTCGGGAAAAGCGGGGGAAGATCATGTTGGCGGTTCCGCCCCAAGCAATCTCCACGCCGGCAGCCACCAGTTTTTCCCGCAAGCTTGCGCAGGCATCGTTGGACTTCCGCGCGAGGCTTAGCCACAGGTCGTCCGTCAGATAAGCCGCCATCTGCGCCGACAAGTACCGGTGCTTTGAAAACAGCTGCGCGCCCCTTTTCCGGCGTAGCTCGAATTCCCACGCCTTGTCTTGATTGAAAAGAATGACCGCCTCGACGCCCATGCAGCCGTTTTTCGTGCCGCCAAAGGAAACCGCGTCCACACCCGCTTTCCATGTCATTTCTGCTGGCGAGCAATTCAGCGCGACCAGCGCATTCGCGAACCGCGCACCATCAAGGTGAACCGGCACACCAAACGATTGCGCGACCTCTGCGAGGTCCTGTATTTCGGACAAGGAGTAAACGCCGCCGCGCTCGGTGATCTGGGTGATCGAAACAGGGCCGCGCTGCGGGCCGTGGACGCCCCGTGTCTGCTCTCCGGCAATTGTCTCGCGCAGAGATTCCGCCGTCATCTTGTCGCCGCCCGGAACAAGCGTCAGCTTTGCGCCACCGGTGTAGAACTCGGGCGCGTTGCATTCGTCCTCGTGGATATGGGCAAGGGGCGAGCAAAAAATCGTCTCAAAGGGCTGCGTCAGCGTCGCCAGCGCCAGCGAGTTTGCCGCCGTGCCAGTTGCGACAAGGTAAACCGCAGCCTCGGGCGCCTCGAATATATCTCGGATCTTTTCGCGCACCTCATCCATCAACGGATCATTACCATAGGGCAGGGCGTATCCAGCATTGGCCGTCGCCAGTTTTTCCATGATGGCGGGATGGACCGGACCGGCATTGTCAGAGGCGAAAAACATCAGGTGGGCTCCTCGATCAGGTAGTCGTCCCATTCTTCTTCGGGGACTTCGAATTCAGGTACGGTCATGCCTCGCACCGACACGCCCGCATGGTGCACGGATTCGGCGCGGCCAGAAATGAGCGGGTGCCAGTCATAAAGCTCGCGCCCTTCATAGATAAGCCGATAGGCGCAGGTCTGCGGCATCCAGTAGAGATGGTCCTCGATGTTGTCGGGCTTCAGCACGATGCATTCGGGAACGAACTGGTGGCGAATGGGGTACTGGCTGCAACGGCAGGTGCTGTCGTCAAGCAGACGGCAGGCAATCCGTGTCAGGTCGATCTCGCCCGTGTCCTCATCTTCCAGCTTGTTTAGACAGCATTTGCCACAGCCATCGCAAAGAGCTTCCCACTCTTGCTGCGACATCTCTGCCATCGATTTCTTTTCCCAGAACCGTTTGGCCAGTCCGCGCCGGGGGATCGGATCTTTCATAGGCTTTCCAGAACCTTCCGGGCTTTTTCGCAATCGGCATCCATCTGCGCGATCAGGCTTTCCAGCCCTTCAAATTTTATCTCGGGGCGCAGGAATTCAACCAGCCCGACCGACAGGGTGCTGCCGTACAGGTCGCCTTTGAAATCAAAGATAAAGGTCTCAAGGTTCGCGCGGTTCTCGCCGAACATCGGTCGCACGCCAAGGCTTGCCGCGCCGTGGTAGCTGCCCTTGTGTGCACCGTCGAGCACATCCACCAGCACCGCGTAAACGCCGAAGGCAGGCGGATGGAGACCGTCAATTGACATGTTCGCCGTAGGATAACCCAGCTCGCGTCCCCGCTTTTCCCCGTCGATGACTTTGCCTTCGATCCGGTGCCAATGGCCAAGCATGGCTGCGGCATCACCCGGCCGCGCTTCGCTTAGCGCCGTGCGGATCGCGGTCGAGGATATGGTCGTATCATTCTCTTCAAGCAACGGGGCGATCGTAACGCCGAAGCCGAACTGTTCGCCAAAGGCTTGCAGTTCCTCGGCACCGCCGCTGCGTTCCTTGCCAAACCGGAAGTCCGCACCAACCACCACATGGGCCAGTCCCAGCCCGTATGAGATGACATCGCGCGCGAATTCCTCCGGCGACAGCTCGACCATCCCCGCGTCAAAGGCCAGCTCATAGAGGATATCCACCCCGATCTTTTCCAGTCGGTGCCGCCGTGCATCGCGGCTCATCAGGCGAAATGGCGAGCTGTCGGGGGCAAAGAACTCCCGAGGGTGCGGCTCGAATGTCAGTACCCCGGTGGGCGCCGTCGCGTCTGCCTGCTCGGCAAGCTTGATGACAGAGCGGTGCCCAAGATGGACGCCGTCAAAGTTCCCGATGGCCACGCTTGCGCCGCGATCGGCAGGGGCAATATTCTGATAGGTCTGGATGATCCGCATGGTCGCTGCGTAGCGTCGAAGCGGGGCTTGTTCAAGCGCAACCCGCGCAGGCGAAGCGCGCGACGTTGGGAACCGTGAAATACGCGCAAAGCCTGCGCGCTTTCAGACGGGCTTTGTTCGGCACGTGCCGGGGGTCAGTCGAACTTGCGGCTCGGGGCAAGTACTGTCGCTTCTCCGGCCAGAACCTTTTTGCCCTCCACCGCGCAGTGACAGTCGAGTTGAACGCGCCGCTTCGCAAGATCTATGCCGATCACTTTGACCTCGGCATAGACCATGTCGCCGGGGCGAACGGGACCCAGGAACTTGAGCGTCTGGCCCATGTAGACCGTGCCATGACCGGGCAGCTGTTCTCCGATCACCGCAGAGATCAGACCGGCGGTGAGCATGCCATGCGCGATCCGGCCCTCGAAAATCGTGTCGCGGGCGTAGTCGTCGTCCAGATGCACCGGATTCCGGTCGGTCGAGACCTGAGCGAACATCTCGATATCTTCGTCTGTCACGACTTTCCGCAGATGGCGCGTCATGCCCATCTCGATATCTTCGATGCAGATCGTTCCGCGCGGCAAGTTATCCAGCATGATTTCAGCTCCGGCAATCGACTCGGTAATAAATTTACGGAATTTAATTCAACCGTGCAACTTAATTACTTCGCGACTGCAGAAAAGCAAGCCTTTTCCTCAGCGCAGATGCCCGATTGCGAAGGTAGGATTGGCCATTTCCTTATTCAGATAGGCGTCAAGCGCATCAGGATCGGGCTGGCCATCCGTTTTGGTTTCCTTGGCTGCCAATCCGCCCGAGATAAAGAGGCTGTCGATGTCCTCGCCCATCGCGCCTGCGATATCGGTGTGAACTCCATCGCCAATGGCAAGGATCGAGCCATCAGAAACATGCTTGCCGATCTCGGCCAGACGCCGCCGCGCCAGATCGTAGATCGGCGGGTGCGGCTTGCCGAAATACAGGCTTTCGCCGCCCATCTCAGTGTAAAGCCTGGCAAGCGCACCCGCGCACCATTCCCGGACATCACCGCGATCAACCACGATATCGGGGTTGGCACAAAGCAGTTTCAGCCCCTTCTGTTTGGCCCAAAGGAATTCAGGACGGTTGTCCGCCGGATCAGCCATCGGGTCGAAAGGCCCGCAGCAGACGATACCTTCGGCATCTTCCAGTTCGACCCGCTGGATGTTCACCGGGTTATCAATCACCTTCATCGGCTTGAAAAAATCGTCGTCCCGTTCGGGTTCGCCCATGAACCATACCTTTTCGCCGACGACGCCCTGAAACATGGCGGCGCGGGCACTGTCGCCCGATGAGGCGATTGTATCCCACGCATCCTCGGGCACGCCGAAACCCGCGATCTGCGGTGCGATCCCGGCGCGCGGCTTTGGGGAGTTCGTCACGAGCACGACGCAGCCGCCTTTGCGCCGGTATTCCTGAAGCGCCGCGCAGGCATCGGGAAGCGCCCTGACGCCATCATGCACGCATCCCCAGAGATCAACGAACAAGGCATCGTAACGATCGGAAATCTCGGACAGCGAATTGATGATCTGGGTCATGGGCGGGCCTCAAACTGTTTGAATTCAAATGCTGCCTACACTTTTAGACAGCGCTGCGCGAATGAAAAAAGGGCGCCCCGACTTCCGGGGCGCCCAATAGATTTTCACCGATGCGCCGTCAGCATCCGCAGTGCCGTAAGCAGCAATCAGACCGCAAGGTTCGGGATGATTTGCTTCTTGCGGCTCATGATGCCGGGCAGGACGACGGTGTCGCCGCTGACCGACGCGCCAAAGCTCTTTTCCGCCACCGTCTTCACCAGATCGTTGGGGACCAGCAGCGTGGCTTCCTCGTTCAGGATGTCGACAACGAAAAGCAGAACCTGATCGGCACCGTCTTCTTCGGCCACACCGGTCATCGCCGCCATAAGGGCATCTTTGCGGTCCAGAACCATTTGGGGGGCGGTGGTCTCAAGTACCGAAACGCGGAATTGCTTGCCGCCAACTTCGTATTCCTTGCTGTCCATACGGAGTAGTTCGGCTTCGGAAAAAGCCGAAACGTCGGATTTCGCCGCGAACATCTCGCTGGCGTATTCAGAGACGTCGACACCAAGTTCCTTGGCCAGCTTTTCGGCGACCGCGCGGTCATGCGGAGTCGTTGTTGGCGAACGGAATTCGAGCGTATCCGACAGGATGCAGGTCAGCATGGCGCCCTTGATCTGCTCGGGCATCTTGGTCAGGTCATCGCCGATCAGGTCGTGCATGATCGTCGCCGTGCAGGCCAGTGGCCGTACGGTAATATCGATGGGCCCTTTGGTTTCAAGGCCGCCGACCAGTTTGTGGTGGTCGATGATGGCCTGAATGTCGGCGTCATTTATATTGTCGGGCAACTCAGCTGGGTTGTTCGTGTCGACGATCACGACTGGGGCACCAGCTTCGACGCCATCGATGATCGCGGGCTTGTCCAGTCCCCAGCGTTCCAGCATGAAAGCCGCTTCCGTGTTGGGCTCTCCGAGGAGAACGGGCGTTGCAGCGGTGCCTTCGATTTCAGACAGGTACCAGGCCCAGATGATGGGCGAGCCGGTGCTGTCGGTATCGGGGGATTTGTGGCCGAATACCTGAATGCTCATGGTCAATATCCTTGGTGCGTCCTGTGATTTGCGCGCCTTATAGGCGGGAGGATCGGGCTTGTCACCCGTGACATTTGCCCGTGCGCTGCGCCAGGTTAACACGACTTGGCATCCGCCGCGTCGGCATTGTTCTGCTGACACCGGTTGTACAGCGTTTCCGGGTGATTATCTCGCTACCGTCACGGGCTGATCCTGCGTCGAATAGGCTAGGGTCACCCTCGTGCAGACAGCGCAGGGCAGGGGGTGTGTCCTCCTTTCCCTTGGTTGACAGGGAAGGTTGGCGATGAAAGGCGTCCGGACGTCGAAAATTTTCCCTTCGAATCCTGTTGACAGGAAAGTCTGTGCTCCCTAGCTATGCGTCGTTATCACTCGACTTAGGTGAGTGCTAACGGCTGCCTCGTACGGGGGGCCTGTAGAAACAAACTTTGAGCTTAAGGAGCTGCAAAGATGGCATTCAAACCACTTCATGACCGTGTTCTGGTGCGTCGCGTTGAAGGCGAAGAGAAAACCAAGGGCGGCCTGATCATCCCCGATAGCGCAAAAGAAAAGCCCAGCGAAGGCGAAGTTGTCGCATGCGGCGACGGCGCGCGCAAGGATAGCGGTGAGCTGATCGAAATGGCCGTGAAAGCGGGCGACAAGATCCTGTTCGGCAAATGGTCGGGCACCGAGGTCACTGTCGACGGCGAAGAGCTGCTGATCATGAAAGAGAGCGATATTCTTGGCGTGATCACCGACTCGGCAGCAGCTGCTGCAGCCTGAACACCCCGGGTTTTCACGAATCCCAATCAAGATTTTTAGGAGATACAAGATATGGCTGCTAAGGACGTCAAATTTGACACCGATGCCCGCAATCGCATGCTCAAGGGTGTGAACATCCTTGCTGACGCGGTTAAAGTAACTCTCGGCCCCAAAGGCCGTAACGTGGTTCTCGACAAATCCTTCGGCGCGCCGCGCATCACCAAAGACGGTGTTTCGGTTGCCAAGGAAATCGAACTGGAAGACAAGTTCGAGAACATGGGCGCCCAGATGGTGAAGGAAGTCGCTTCCCGCACCAACGACGAAGCAGGCGACGGCACCACCACCGCCACCGTACTGGCTCAGGCCATCGTCAAGGAAGGCATGAAGTCGGTCGCAGCGGGCATGAACCCGATGGACCTCAAGCGCGGCATCGACCTTGCCACCAGCAAAGTCGTCGACGCGATCAAAGCCGCCGCTCGTGACGTGTCCGACAGCGCGGAAGTCGCTCAGGTCGGCACCATTTCCGCCAACGGCGAAGCCGAAATCGGCCAGCAGATTGCTGACGCGATGCAGAAAGTCGGCAACGAAGGCGTGATCACCGTCGAAGAGAACAAAGGTCTGGAAACCGAGACCGACGTCGTCGAAGGTATGCAGTTCGACCGTGGCTACCTGTCGCCCTATTTTGTCACCAATGCTGACAAGATGACCGTGGAACTCGAAGACTGCATGATCCTGCTGCACGAGAAGAAACTCTCCTCGCTCCAGCCGATGGTTCCGCTGCTCGAGTCCGTGATTCAGTCGCAGAAACCCCTGCTGATCATCGCAGAAGACGTCGAAGGCGAAGCGCTGGCAACTCTCGTTGTCAACAAGCTGCGCGGCGGCCTGAAAATTGCTGCTGTCAAGGCACCGGGCTTTGGCGATCGCCGCAAGGCCATGCTGCAGGACCTCGCGATCCTGACCGGTGGTCAGGTCATCTCCGAAGACCTCGGCATGAAGCTGGAAAACGTCACCGTGGACATGCTGGGTTCGGCCAAGAAAGTGTCGATCACCAAGGATGAAACCACCGTAGTCGACGGCGCGGGCGAGAAGGCCGAGATCGAAGCACGCGTTGCCCAGATCCGTAACCAGATCGAAGAAACCACGTCCGACTACGACCGTGAAAAGCTTCAGGAACGTGTTGCCAAGCTGGCGGGCGGCGTTGCCGTCATCCGCGTCGGTGGCATGACCGAAGTCGAAGTGAAAGAGCGTAAGGACCGTGTCGATGACGCGCTGAACGCAACTCGCGCGGCTGTTCAGGAAGGTATCGTCGTTGGTGGCGGTGTTGCCCTGATCCAGGGTGCAAAAGCTCTCGACGGCCTGACCGGTGCGAATAACGACCAGAACGTCGGTATCTCGATCGTACGCAAGGCACTCGAAGCGCCGCTGCGTCAGATCGCCGAGAATGCCGGTGTGGACGGTTCGGTTGTTGCGGGCAAGATCCGTGAATCCGATGACCTGAAGTTCGGCTTTAACGCTCAGACCGAAGAATATGGCGACATGTTCAAGTTCGGCGTTATCGACCCGGCTAAAGTGGTCCGTACCGCACTGCAGGATGCCGCTTCGATCGCTGGTCTGCTGATCACCACCGAAGCCATGGTTGCCGACAAGCCCGCCAAGGAAGGTGCATCCGCTGGCGGCGGCATGCCCGACATGGGCGGCATGGGCGGCATGATGTAATAATCGAAACCGACAGGTTTCGATGGGTTAGCCCATCAGTATCCGAAAGGGGCGCCAAACCAGGCGCCCCTTTCTCATTGCAAGCGACAAGAAATTTCAAATTTCTTGGAAAAATTCTTGTAAGAATTTTGTCCACCGAGGAACTTGCCACCTCAGACATCGCGGAGACCATCTTGATTACATCTCCAGATTACATGCGTGAATTGCGCCGTGGGGAAGAGGGGCAGGTGGATGACCTGCTCGCCCTCGCTTTCGAAGGGCAGGACGAAGTCCGCCTTGTCCACCACCTGCGAAAGGATCGCGCGATTGCCGGCGAGATGGTGATCAGCGCCGACAACCGGATTGTTGCCTATGCCGGTCTGTCGCAAATGATCCGGCCCAAGGGTTGGCTCTGCCTTGCGCCTGTCGCTGTCCATCCCGAGTGGCAGGGCCGCCGCATAGGTGGCCGCATGGTCGGCATGATCACCGAATGGGCCCGCCTGAGCAAAAAGACCGTCGTCGTCCTTGGCGAACCCGGTTTCTACTCCCGCTACGGATTTTCCTTGGAACGCGCGGCACAGCTGACTTCACCCTATCCGGTAAGTCATACGCTACTGGCTGGCCCCGGCGAAACGGCCCCTAAGGAAACGCTTGTCTATCCAAAGGCGTTCGGCTGATCCTCGCACCATGAACGTCGATGGTACTTGCGGAAACTGCAAGAATTGGGCCACGTGCGAGCATGCGCTTCTACATTCTCATTAGTCTGACGATGGTCGCCTTCGCAGCGAATTCGCTGCTCAACCGCATCGCGGTCGATTACGGCTATATCGATCCGGAGAGCTTTGCGGTCATCCGGGTCGCGTCGGGCGCGTTCATGCTGATCGCCCTTGCCCGGATCAAAGGCGCAAATCTGACGTGGCTCGAGCCACGCCGCGGACTTGGGGCACTGGCGCTCGCCCTCTACATGATCGGCTTTTCGACCGCCTATCTTACTCTCCCGGCCGGGCTTGGCGCATTGATCCTTTTCGGCGTGGTTCAGATCTCGATTTTTGTGATTGCCGCGTTCCTCAAGGCCGCCCCCACCATGAGGCAAACAATCGGCGCGGTCATCGCCTTTGGCGGGCTTGTCGTGATCGTGAACCCCTCTGCCACCATATCGGTCAATCTGCAGGGTGCGGGTCTGATGGCGCTGGCCGGACTTGGCTGGGCCGTCTACACGATCACCGGCCGATATGAACCCGACGCGCTTGCCGGGACTGCGGCCAATTTTGTCCTTGCCCTGCCACTGACGCTTGCGGTGCCTTTCCTTACAGATGCACCGCACGACATAAGTGCGACTGGTCTCCTGCTTGCTGTCCTGTCCGGTGCCTTCGCTTCGGGCCTTGGCTACGCGCTCTGGTATAGCCTGCTGCCGAAACTGACGCCCTCGACGGCGGCAATCCTGATGCTCAGCGTGCCGGTCCTCGCGCTGGCCGGTGGCGTCCTGCTCCTCGGCGAAGTGCTTCACCTTCGCTACCTCGGCGGTGCCGTGCTGGTTCTCGGCGGGCTGACGCTGTCGTTTCTCAGACCCCGAGTATGAAACAACGCAGCAAGCTCACCCTTTTCACGCACGGATTTTGAGCCTATCCCGCCCCTATGCGTTTCGTCCTTGCCATATGTCTCTTCCTGCTGCCAATGCCCGCTCTCGCTCAATGCGTCGTGCTCCTGCATGGTCTCGCGCGGACTGACGCTTCCTTTACGGTTATGCGCGAAGTGATGGAGGCGCAGGGCTATCTCGTCATCCATCCCGAATACCCCTCGACCGAAGATCCTATCGCGACGTTGGCCGAACATACCATTCCCAAGGCTCTTGCCGGTTGCGGTGATCGCGAAGTGCATTTCGTATCGCATTCCATGGGCGGCATACTCATTCGCTACTGGTTTCAAAAGCACCGTCCCGCCAGGCTCGGGCGCGTCGTCATGCTCGGGCCGCCCAACCAGGGCAGCGAACTGGTAGATGAACTCGGCGAATGGGAGGTATTCGGCATGCTGAACGGACCCGCCGGGCTGCAACTCGGCACAGGAACTGACAGTCTGCCCCCAAAGCTGCCCCCGGTCGATTTTCCTCTCGGCGTGATCGCCGGAACCTACACGCTTAACCCGATCTTTTCCCACATCATTCCCGGACCGGATGACGGTAAGGTCTCCGTCGCCTCGACTTTCGTCAAAGGCATGTCCGACCACCTGATCCTGCCAGTCACCCATACCTTCATGATGAATAATCCAAGGGTGATTGCCGAAACCCTTCATTTTCTAGAAACCGGTCGCTTCCAGCGTGATCTAGGCTGGTCCGAAGCGACCCTGGATCTTGTGCAGAACAGCTGCCTGCGTCTTGCGGGCTGCGTCGATCAGGCAGGCGAACCGAGCAAATGAACACTCTTTCGCTTGACCTCGAGGGGGCTCTCGTCCTGACACCCGAAGATGGGATGCAAAAAAGCCGCCTTACTTTCGCCGACGGGATCATCCGGAACGACCGGACAGGGCGTCGCATCGATCTGCAAGGCTATCTGGTTTTGCCCGGCATCGTCGATCCGCACGGAGATGGATTCGAACGCCATCTCGCCCCGAGACGCGGCGCGATGCCGGATATGACCGAAGGCGTCGCCGCCGCCGAGGCCGAGTTCGCGGCCAATGGACTGACAACTGCGGTTCTTGCTCAATTCTACAGCTGGGAGGGCGGGCTGCGCAGTCCGGAGTATGCGGCAAAGGTCTTTGCGGCAATCAGGTTCGCCAAGTCGCAGGTGGTGACGGATCTCATGGCGCAGCTTCGGTTCGAAACCCATATGCTTGACGCTTACACCGATCTGCCGGGCAAACTGGCGGATTGGGATGTTTCCTATCTCGTTTTCAACGACCACCTTCCCCATGATCGGCTGGCGGCCGGACGAAAGCCGCCCCGTCTTACCGGACAGGCGCTCAAGGCTGGGCGCAATCCAGAAGCGCATCTGGACCTTATGTTAGACCTGCATAGCCGCGCCGCCGAGGTGCCCGCCGCACTACGGGAGTTGACCAGCAATCTGTCTGCAAGCGGGATCAAGATGGGCAGCCATGACGACCAAACCGCAGGGCAACGTGGCGAATGGCGTCGACAGGGCGTCTCAATCGCCGAATTCCCCGAAACCCTCGAAGCCGCTGAAGCCGCGATAGACAGTGGCGACCCGGTCATCATGGGTGCTCCCAATGTCGTGCGCGGCAATTCCCACAACGGCAACATCAGCGCGACCGACCTGATCGCCAAGGGGCTCTGCACGGCGCTGGCGTCCGATTACCATTATCCCTCCCTGCGGCGCGCAGTTTTCAAACTGGTCGCACAGGGTATCTGCGACCTGCCGTCTGCATGGTCGCTGGTCTCTGGCAATCCGGCACGCCTGCTCGGGTTGACCGACCGCGGTGAGCTGCGGCCCGGCATGCGTGCCGATCTTGTCATCCTCGATGCCAAAACCAAACGCATCGCGGCAACCATCGCGGGCGGTCGATTCAGCTACATGTCCGGCGATATCGCCGCACGCTTCATAGGGTGATCCGCCCTTCTTTGGGTCTCAAAATATCCCCGCCGGAGGCCTGGTGCCGCCGGAACGGTGGCACCATTTTGAATGCTCGCGCATCGCTGGCCGAAGGTCGCGATTACCCTGCTGGCCCGAGAATCCGGTTGACATGACCCATCTTGCGGCCCGGCTTGACCTCTGACTTGCCATAAAGATGCAGCGCGGTCGCCGGATCCCGGCTCAACGCTTCGACCCGGTCAAGATCCGCGCCGATGAGGTTCTCCATTTCGACGTCGAGCTGCCGCTTGCCGTCACCCAGCGGCCATCCCGCCACCGCGCGGATGTGCTGTTCGAACTGATCCACCATGCAGCCGTTCTGGGTCCAGTGCCCGGAATTATGCACGCGCGGTGCGATCTCGTTCACGACAAGACCGGTATTGGTGACAAAAAGCTCGACGCCTAAGACGCCCACATAATCCAGCGCATTCAGAATGTTGGCGGCGATCAGCACCGCATCCGTGCGCTGCGAGGGCGACAGCGTCGCGGGCACCCGGGTCGTGTGAAGGATGCCGTCGCGATGCACGTTTTCGCCCGGGTCGAAACAGGCGACTTCTCCGTTGGCGCCACGTGCCGCGATTACAGACACCTCGCGTTGGAAATCCACGAACCCTTCTAGGATCGCGGGCGCGTCGGCCATCTCCGCAAGCGCCGCTTCGGCATCCCCGGGCGCATTCAGCCGCGCCTGTCCCTTGCCGTCATAGCCAAAGCGACGTGACTTCAGGATCGCCGGGGTGCCTATTTCGGCAATTGCATTTTTAAGGCTGGCCAGATCGGTGATATCCGCGAAAGGTGCCGTTTTCAGCCCGAGCCCCTGCAGATAGGTTTTTTCGGTCAACCGGTCCTGGCTGACCCGAAGCGCCTCGCGTCCGGGCCGGATGACGCGTTGTTCTTCAAGGATATCCAGCGCTTCGGTCGGAATGTTCTCGAATTCGTAGGTGATGACGTCGACAGAGTCCGCAAACCTGCGCAGCGCCTCGGCGTCGTCGTACCCGGCCGTGGTCAGCCTCGCCGCGACCTGGGCCGCGGGCGGGTTCGCGCCCGGCTCGTAGATGTGGCAGGCAAATCCAAGCCGCGAGGCCGCGACCGAAAGCATGCGCCCCAGCTGGCCGCCACCGAGAATACCGATTATAGCGCCTTGCGGCAGGGGATCAGTCATCCTGGGGCTCCTCCGGAATAGATGCGGAAAGGTTCGCGCGCCATTGGTCCAGCCGCTCCCCGATTTTGCTATCCTGCAGGGCGAGAATCCCTGCCGCCATCAGGCCCGCGTTCGCGGCCCCGGCCGCACCGATCGCCATCGTCGCGACCGGAAAGCCGCGCGGCATCTGCAGGATCGAGTAAAGCGAGTCGACGCCGGACAAGGCCCGCGTCTGGACGGGAACTCCGATGACCGGTACGCGGGTCTTTGACGCCATCATCCCAGGCAGATGCGCCGCGCCCCCGGCACCGGCGATGATCACCTGCAATCCACGGTCGACGGCTGTCTTGCCGTACTCCCAAAGCCGGTCGGGCGTGCGGTGGGCAGATACGATCTTTTTCTCGTAACTGATGTCCAGCGCGTCAAGAATATCGGCGGCCTCCTTCATGGTGGCCCAGTCCGACTGGCTGCCCATGATGATCCCGACATGGATGTCCTGCATGATCTCACCCCGTTTCAAAGGAAGCGGCACTATAGCCATTGGCGTGTCACAGGCAATGTCGGTTCACGGGATAAGCAAGGGCAAAACCGCACATCTTTCGTGATAGTTAACTCAATGCCAGGGGGCAGGGGCATCAACGAACCAGGTCGCCCCGCCCGGCGCGTCGCCGAATTGCAGCCAGAGGTTCAGGGCAGGGCGGTCGGATGTGCGCAAGGCGTGCGCTTCCTCGCTTTCGTGGAACACGAGATCGCCGGGTGTCACGCGAAAGGCTTCGCCCTCCCTTTGATGCCAGAAAAGAGCGCCACTGTCTGTGACGGGCAGGTACACTTCCTTCGCAAGATGCGCATGTGCGGGATAGGCAGTACCGGCCGATGTCAGGTTGCATCCGATGACCAGCGTGTCCGACGCGTAAAGCACCGCATGTCCGAACCGGTCCTTCAATACGGGGTGAGACGGATAATCCGCGACCCAGCCCAGCCCGTCCATAATCGAGGCCAGCGGGCGTGCGAACCGGGGATGTGCTGCAGGATCGGCGCAGAGCTCTATGATATCCGGAAATGCATCGCAGACCGGTGCGCGCGACGACATGGTCGTTGCCTCCGACCAGTCTGCTCCGACAATTTCCGGCACTAGTCCGGAAAACGGCGATGATTTTAGTATGTCGCAAAGACCGGTTCGGATTGCATCCAGATCATCAATACAAGCCTTCAAGGCGCGGGTTCCGCTATCCGGCCATCAGGCGATTATGTCAGGGGTCAGCCTGTCATCGATACGTGCAATGATATCCTTCAGCCGCAGCTTCTGCTTCTTGAGCCGTTGCATGGTAAGCTGATCGCCAGTACCTTTTTCGGCCAGCGCATGAATAGCCTCGTCGAGATCGCGGTGCTGGCGTCTGAACACTTCAAGTTCGACACGCAACACTTCATCTGTTTTCATCGACAGATCGATAGGTGCATTCATAAAAGGCGACTCGCGGCTGCTAGCAGGGTTTTATTGTAACCCTTAGGGATGTTTTCGCCTAGACCTTGTGAACACAACGAATTGTCCCCATATTCATCTTGCGCGGTTGCCAAAAAGGGACCGCGTTCTCGTGTCGCTTTGGTGCAAAAGGGCCGAATAACGTGTCGAAACTAACTCTTGCCTCTTACCCGCATCTGCTGGGATTCGAGCAGCTGGAACGCCTTCTGGAACGTACCGCAAAGTCCGGGAACGAAGGGTATCCGCCGTTCAATATCGAACAGAATTCCGATCATTCCTACCGCATTACCCTGGCCGTGGCCGGGTTTGCCGAGGAAGAACTCGCCATCACTGTCGAAGACAGGCAATTGGTCATCCGAGGTCGTCAACGCGACGACAGCGAAGGCCGCGTCTTTCTCCACCGGGGAATAGCCGCGCGTCAGTTTCAGCGGACCTTTGTGCTCGCCGAAGGCGTTGAGGTGGGAGAAGCCGTCATGGAAAACGGGCTGCTTCACGTCGATCTGACCCGGGCCATACCGGATACCGTGGTTCAGACGATCAACATAAGGAAAGGGTGAGAAATGGATACCAACGTAGAATTCAAGGGTGACGGTCCCCGGATCGTTTACGTGAAACCGGTATTCGTTGCGGATCTGCCCAAGGAAGTCCGTGACGAAGCAGGAGAGCTGGAACAGCTTTATGCGGTACACGATCAGGACGGTGCGCAGCTCGCGCTCGTGTCCGACCGTAAACTCGCGTTTTCCCTTGCACGCCAGCATGATCTGGCGCCTGTAAACGTCCACTAAGTCACGGCGTTTGCCACATACGAACGCGGCAGGCCAGATCAACGGCCTGCCAATTGCCACTCAAAAGCGGCATTTCTCTGTCAGATCAGGACGATGTCATCGGCGAGCGTTGTTAGGTCGATGATCCCGTTGAAAACGATCTCCACATTGCCGAAATCAAGCGCTGCGTCGCCGCCGATAAGGCGCGAAAACCCCGCGACGATTTCAGCACCTGACGTTGCACCCCCGACCAGCCCCTGATCAAGAAAAAGCCTGTCTTTCCCGGCAGAGAAATCCGTAATCGTATCCTGACCGGCATCTTCAAAGCTGAAACGAAAGCGATCGCGCCCGGTCTGACCCGACAGGATATCGTCGCCCGCTCCCCCGATTAGTACGTCCCGACCCCTGCCGCCGGAAAGCGTGTCCTTGTCATCCCCGCCGATCAGCCTGTCGCGCCCACGGTTTCCGATCAAGCTGTCATTGCCGTTGCCGCCCTTGAGCTTGTCCGCGCCACTGCCGCCGAACAACCAGTCTTTGCCGCGATTCCCTAACAAAGTATCGTCGTCCCTTGTGCCATGGATACGGTCGCGCCCTGCTGCGCCCCGTGTCACCATTCCGGCAAAAGGCGCGTAGAGCATCTCATCGCCGCTTGTGCCTTTAACTCTTTCAACGGGCAGGCTGGCCGCGCTGTTAATCGTGCCGCCCGCCTCAAGTTGCGCGACTGCTTCGTTGCCGCCGGTTACGGGATCCAGCCGGTACAATGTCTCATCGGAAAACCCGTAGAGTCCGTCGTCGAAATAAAGTGCAAACAGGTCCGCGATGCCATGCGGCACATCGCTGACGACCTCTCCCGCCGCAAGATCATAGGTCAGCATTGTTCCCTTTGTGGTGGCAAGAAACAGGCTGTCCCCGTTAACCACGATATCGCCCTCGGCATACACATTTTGGGGAAGACCGATTGAAGCGACCTTCCCAAGAGTCGCCGAGTCGAAAACATCTATCCTGCCGACACTCTCTGACCCGACATAAAGCATGCCGTGATGATCCGATCCCAGCGCGTTCGCGTCGGCAAAAAGGTCAGTCAATCGCGTGGCCGACCCGTCGAGCAGGCTGATCTGATATAGTCCGCCCTCGGCGATACCAAAAAGCCCGCCGTTTGCGGCCAGCGTCATGTCAAGGAACACCGGCAAGCCTTTACTCCGGTGGATCTGGCTCAGTTCGCCGTCCTCAAGCAGGAAAAGACCGCCGCTGCTGCCCGCGATATAGGCCCGCCCGGTGACTGGGGGGGGCGTCTCACCGCTGCGCGGGTTCATATAGGTCGCCAGAAAGGCCTCCGGGTCGAAATACCGGACAGGTCCCGACGCGGTGCTCACATCCACATAGGCGACACCATCCGCGCCGACGCCTTTATAAGCGGTCGGATCATAAGTTACCGAGCCCTGCAAGACACCAAGCGTATGACCGGCAGCCACGGCAAAATGCAGATGATCCGAGGCGTAATCGAACAATCTGCCGATTTGCGCGCCGTAAGAGATCGGGCCGACGTCGGCGCTGACGTCGATATGACCGTAGACCACGGAAAACGGCGTCCCGTCCGCCATCGTGTAATAGACGACCAGCGCACCGCCATCGCCGCCGTAATCCGCAGCCTGATAGGCGATCACCCCGTCAGCGATTGAATAGACTTCCTGCCCTGCGTCGTCCCCCACCGCACCCCAGTTGTAATCGGTTGCAAGGTGATACCGACCCGCGCGGTTATCGAGAAAGCCCGAGGCACTGAACCACTCGGCAAACGGCGTATCTGTATCGCCCAAAGGATCCCTGATGTGAAACGCCAAGATTACGTCCTATGATGAACTGACGGCGCGATGCTGACCCGCTCCACGGCGGGCGGTCAAGCACCCCTAACCCCGAAGCATCATGCCTGTTACCACTTGAACCCATTCGGGTTTCTTGCGAAGGCCGAAAGGAATGATCAGGAGGAACCGCAGTCATGGCAAGTTTCGAATTCGATTGGGTCGATGCCTTCACCGACCGCGCCTTTGGCGGCAACGGATGCGCCGTGGTCCTGAACGGCGCAGGTCTGAACGACCGGACCTGCATGGATTTCGTGCGGGAAACTTCGCTGGTGGAATGCACTTTTACCGGCCCCTCGAAGATCGCCGATATCCGCGTACGCTACTTTCTCGCCTCGCGCGAAATCCCGTTTGCAGGCCACCCGACAATCGCCACCGTCGCCGCGCAGCACTCTCGCGGCCTGATTAGCGGGGATAGCATCCGGCTGGAAACCGGCGCGGGTATCGTTCCGGTCTCATTGAAAGACGGGTTGATTGAAATGACTCAGGTCGCGCCCCAGTTCGGGGATCACGTCGCCGCCGAAACTGTGGCCGGTGTAATCGGCCTCGATCCCGATCACATCATCGCGCCGCCGCGCATGATCTCCACAGGCTTGCCGTTCTGCATTACAGTCCTGCGCGATCACGACGCCCTGCGCCGTGCAAGTCTCGACCCCGACAAACTCGGCAAGATGACAGCGGGCATTGGCTATGCCTCCAACGATATGGCCGAGCCATTCCTTGTCACTCTGAGCGGCGCCTCTGAGGAGGGCGACACATTTTCCCGTCTGCTGCTTGCCCCGCCAAGCCCGCCCGAAGATCCGTTCACCGGCTCCGCGACCGGGGCAATGGCGGCCTATCTCTGGCATAACGGCCTGATGGAAAAAGACAGTTTCATCGCCGAGCAGGGACATTGGATGGGACGCCCGGGCCAGGCGCGTGTCGGTCGCTTTGGGTCGGCGCAGAACATGACGGGCATCAGCGTCGCGGGAAAGGGCTATGTCCTGATGCGCGGGACGGTCGATTTGCCGGATCAACCGGCGTGAACATGGAGAACGCGCCCGCCATTGCGGTACTGCCCTACACCCATCGTCAGGGCCGTGCACTGGCAGCCACGCCTGTTTCCGATCTGATCTGGCCGCTGGGATGTCCGGATCGTCTGGCAGGTAAGACCGTGGCGGATCTGACAAGCCGCGATCACCTCATCCTCTTCCCCCGCACCATCACCCATTTCCAGCCGCGTCTCGGGATATCAGGGCAGGTCTCGCTGGTGATGGGCGAACCCGCCGTCATCCACGCCAAGCATATCGCATTGCTAAGGTTCAGCTATCGCCGCTTCTACCGGATCCTGACCTTCAACCAAGACCTGCTCGACCGGCTGCCGAACGCGCTGCTGTTTCCTTACGGTACCACATGGGTCCCGGACTGGCGCGAGGTGGACTGTACCAAGAGCAGGATGCTCTCGCTCATCGCCTCGGCCAAGCGCGACTCGACCGGTCATAAGCTGCGCCACGAGATCGTCGATGGGGTCCGAAACAAAGGCATCGATATGGATGTGATGGGCGGCGGGTATGACCCGTTTGACCGGAAATCCGACGGTCTCGCTCCGTACCGTTATTCGGTGGTTATCGAAAACGTACAAGAAC
This sequence comes from Heliomarina baculiformis, assembly GCF_019966545.1. GTDB lineage: Bacteria > Pseudomonadota > Alphaproteobacteria > Rhodobacterales > Rhodobacteraceae > Heliomarina > Heliomarina baculiformis. The sequence continues at coordinate 552,289 of NZ_JAIMIC010000002.1, forward strand.
GCAATTATTTCTCGGAGAAACTCATCGACGCACTGCTCTGCGATACGGTGCCCATCTACTGGGGCTGCCCCAATCTCGGAGATTTCTTCGATACCGGTCCGATCATAGAATGCGCAAATAGCGACGACATCATGCGCGCAATCAGCAACGCCAGCGAGACGGATTTTCAGCAGCGCCTGCCGGCAATCCGCAAGCTCAAACCGGAACTGGAAAAGTTCTGCGACTTTGAAAAGCGCGCCGCCAAGGCCATTCACAATACGCTGACATCCGACAAGGCCTGAAAACAGGCAGGAAAACCAGACTCTCAAACGGCCAGCGTTCGGCACAATACGGTGCCGCCTTCGACACCGCCCCTGCTTCTTTGGGTCTTAAAATATCCCCGCCGGAGGCATCGCGCCACCACAGGTGGCGCGATTGGACAGGGCTTTCCGCGTCAGACCGCGATCAGACCCATGTTCTCAAGCTTGAGAAGCACCTGATGCGCGCAGTTGTCGACGTCGGTGCCTTCGGTTTCGACGCGGAGTTCCGGGTTTTCCGGCACGTCATAGGGGTCCGAAATCCCGGTGAACTCCTTGATCTTGCCCTCGCGGGCCAGCTTGTAGAGCCCCTTGCGGTCACGGCGCTCGCATTCCTCGATCGAGGTCGCCACGTGCACTTCCACAAAGGCGCCAAAGGATTCCACATCCTCGCGAACGGCCCGGCGGGTCGTGGCATAGGGGGCGATCGGCGCGCAGATCGCGATACCGCCGTTCTTTGTGATCTCCGAGGCAACATAGCCGATCCGGCGAATGTTCAGGTCGCGGTGCTCTTTCGAGAACCCGAGTTCCGAAGACAGGTTCTTGCGCACGATATCACCATCGAGAAGCGTGACCGGACGGCCACCCATCTCCATCAGCTTGACCATCAGCGCGTTCGCGATGGTGGATTTGCCTGAACCCGAAAAGCCGGTGAAGAAGACGGTAAAGCCCTGCTTGGAGCGCGGCGGCTTGGTGCGGCGCAGCTCGTTCACGACCTCGGGGAAGGAGAACCATTCCGGAATCTCCAGACCCTCGGCCAGACGGCGGCGCAGCTCGGTGCCCGAGATGTTCAGGATCGTGACGTTGTCCTTGTCCTCGATCTCGTCCATCGGCTCGTATTGAGCGCGTTCCTGCACCCAGACCATGTGTTTGAAATCGACCATCTCGACGCCGATCTCGTCCTGATGCTTGCGGAACAGATCCTGCGCATCATAGGGGCCATAGAAATCCTCGCCTGCCGAATTCTTGCCCGGGCCTGCGTGGTCGCGGCCGACGATAAAATGTGTGCAGCCGTGGTTCTTGCGGATCAGCCCGTGCCAGACCGCTTCGCGCGGACCTGCCATGCGCATGGCAAGGTTCAGCAGGGACATGCTGGTGGTAGCCGCCGGATACTTGTCGAGCACGGCCTCATAGCAGCGCACGCGGGTAAAGTGATCGACGTCGCCGGGTTTGGTCATGCCGACAACCGGGTGGATCAGCAGGTTGGCCTGCGCTTCCTTGGCGGCGCGGAAGGTCAGTTCCTGGTGCGCACGGTGCAGGGGGTTGCGGGTCTGGAATGCCACAATGCGACGCCAGCCAACCTTGCGGAAATAGGCGCGCAGCTCGTTCGGCGTGTCGCGGCGGGCGCGGAAATCGTAATGGATCGGCTGCTGGATGCCGGTGACCGGGCCACCCAGATAAATCTTGCCCGCCTGGTTGTGGAGGTAGTTCACGGCAGGGTGGGCGCTGTCATCGGCACCGAACACCTTTTCCGCCTCGCGCGCTTTGTCGGGCGCCCAGCGGTCGGTGACGGTCATGGTCGCAAGGATCACGCCTTCCTGGTCGCGCAGCGCGATGTCTTCACCGATTTCCAGGGTTTCGGCAAATTTCTCCGACACGTCGAGGTTGATCGGCATCGGCCACAGCGTACCGTCGGCAAGGCGCATGTCTTCGACGACGCCATTGTAATCTTCTTCGGTCAAAAAACCTTTGAGCGGATTAAATCCGCCGTTCATAAGCAATTCGAGATCGCAGATCTGGCGCGGGGTAAGATCAAGACTTTTCAACTCACCCGCTTCAACCTTAAGTTTCTGCGCGGAGTCGTATGAAACATATAGCTCGGGGATAGGAGCTAGATTGCTAAGCATGGTCATGTGGAAACTTTCGCTTTTGCGTCTACGGGCTGGCCGCTAATATACGGTCGCGCAGCGCATAGCCTCAGTCAGCAGCCAAAGTCTAGGGCCGCCAGAGGATTTTGTCGCTATCGAGGAAATTGAGTAAATTTTGGCTTAATTGGTCGGGGTGAGGGCGCTTTGCAAATGAGATGCGCGCGTCACGGCAAGGGACGGGACCGGCTGGTTTACTCCGCGCAGCGCCAGTTTGACCATGTCCAGATGGTCCGTTTCGATCCCGGCACTGGTCAGGACCGGAGCTGAAACAAGAACTTCGACACCCAGTTCCTTTGTCATTGATTCGAGCCTGCTGGCCGCGTTGACCGTTTCTCCGATGATCGTGCGCGGCGCATTTCCGGCTGCCCCGATCTCGCCCAGAACGACCTCGCCAAGATGCAGACCGATGCCGATCCGCACCTCTGGCGCGCCTTCCTCGGCCAGCGTCCGGTTGAACTCTTCAAGGGCTTCGCCGATGCGGGTCGTTGCCGCCAGTGCCGCCTGCGCCGAGCTTGCTTCATCCGGCGTTTCGAACAGTGCAAGCAGCCCGTCGCCAAGGTATTTGTCCACGACGCCGCCATTTGCGGTGATCGCGGGGACAATGGCATCAAAAAAACGGTTGAGCAGGAACACCACGTCATAGGGCAGCTGCCCCGTGGTCCGGGCCGTAAACCCCCGAATATCAAGGAAGAGGATCGCCATGCGCCGTTCCTGCCCCTGGCTCGCATGGGCGCGGCGGCGTTTGCCGTCCGGACGGAACACGCGATAGACGGTAAGCGGCGCCTTAGGCCGGGTCTGGCAGGCCAGCCGCATCCCTGGCGCGGCGCCGACGGCGGCAAGGCTGCGTTTTTCCGCTTCGCTGGGCGGTTCCAGATCGTCCGCCCCGTCCTCCACCAGAACACGGCAGGTGGTGCAGCGGCCACGTCCACCGCAAAGCGAGGTATGAGCGACTCCGTTGGCGCGCGACATCTCAAGCAGGGTCGGCCCCTTTGGCGAAACGATTTCCGGCCCGTTGACATAGCTGATCCGCACTGATTTGCGCCGCCGCAGCAACTTGCGCACAAGGTAGGTACCCGCCGCCGCAGCAAGCAGGACCCAGAAGATCACGGTGATGATATTCTCGATCCGTAGCAGTGCGGCCATTGCATCGGAATCGGGCCAGTTGGTACGCGCGATCACCGCGGCACGTGTTTCCGGATCGGCAATGCGCGTGACGGCGCGCCGTCCTTCGGTCAGGAACCCGACCAGCGCAAAGCCGGGGATGAGAACTGAAAGCGATGTCAGCACCGGACGCAACCGTCGCCACCACAGCTCTGCGCGAAGCCAGAAATTCAATCCGATACAGGCATGCACCCAGACGATCAGCAGCAAGAGCGACTGCAGCCATGCGTCGGTCGAGCCGAAGATCAGCGTTACCAGATAAGCGAAATCGTCGTTCACGCCGAACAGTTCATGCGCGAAACGAGTATATACAATATGCGCGATAAGCAGGATCGGGATGAGCAGGCCAAGCGCAATCTGCAGGGCTTCCCAAAGCGGCATGCGCAGCGTGCTGCGCCGCGCCAGCTTGTAAAGCGCGAGGCCGGCATGTGTGAGCAGCGCGCCGTAAATCAGGATCGTTCCCGGCCAGCTTCGGGTGATGACTTGCCGCCAGTCCTGCGCTCTTTCCATCAGCTCGGATGAGAAGAGGCCAAGCCCGATGTTCAGAAAGTGGAACAAGGCATAGGTAAAGAGCACAAGTCCCGACGCCATGCGCAGCCGCGTTGCCAGATTGCCTTGCCAGCGGCTTTTCAAAGGGGGGCTCCGTTCAAGTTTAGCCCGGACCTTGGTCCGGGCCGTCTTGTTCGTCAAGCGGGGCGCGGCGCTTATTCGGCGACCGGTGCGCCATAGCCCAATGGCTCGGTCATGTCCTTGCCTTCGGTATCGCCCTGTGCGGCCAGAAACCGTTCGGCATCCAGCGCCGCCATGCAGCCCATGCCCGCGCTGGTCACGGCCTGACGATAGACATGGTCGGTCAGATCGCCTGCGGCAAAGACACCCGGCACCGAGGTTTCCGTGCTGCCGGGGTTGGTTTTGACATAGCCACCGTGATGCAGCTCCAACTGGCCCTGCACCAGTTCCGAGGCGGGGGCGTGGCCGATCGCGACAAAGACGCCCTTGGTCGGGATCTCGGTGATCTCGCCGGTCTTTACATGTTTTACTTTCACCGCTTCCACGCCAAGCGGGCTGTCGGTGCCCACGACCTCTTCGAGCTGGTGGAACCACAGCGGTTCGATCTTGGGATTCTTGGCCAGACGGTCCTGCAGGATCTTTTCCGCGCGCAGTTCGTCGCGGCGGTGGATCAGCGTCACCTTCGAGGCGAAGTTGGTCAGGAACAGCGCCTCTTCGACGGCCGTGTTGCCGCCGCCGATCACCACGATTTCCTGACCGCGATAAAAGAACCCGTCACAGGTCGCACAGGCGGACACGCCAAAGCCCTTGAATTTGTCCTCGGAGGGCAGGCCAAGCCACTTGGCCCGCGCACCGGTGGCAAGGATCACCGCGTCGGCGGTATAGGTCGTGCCGCTGTCGCCCGTGGCGGTGAAGGGGCGTCTCGACAGATCCAGATCGGTGATGATATCGCCGATGATCTCGCAGCCCATCGCCTTGGCATGGGCCTCCATCCGGACCATCAGGTCGGGGCCCTGAACCTCGGTATCGCCGGGCCAGTTTTCGACCTCGGTCGTGGTGGTCAGCTGACCGCCGGGCTCGATGCCCTGCACAAGGATGGGCGACAGCATGGCCCGCGAGGCATAGACGCCCGCCGTATAGCCGGCCGGTCCGGACCCTATGATAAGAACTTTGGTATGACGCGACGTTGCCATGGGAACCCCCGAAAAATGCGATGAGCCGCAAAAGTCAGCCCGGTTCATTGCGATATAACGACGGGGGCTGCGCGCTTAAACCCCCAATTCCGCGAGGTCGATTTGCTCAACGGTTTGGCAAAATTTCGGAATTGGCTGATATAATTTCAATCAGACGAAATATTATTGCGCCCAATTGGGACGCTGCTATAACAAATGCAAATTCAGGAGCGCCGAATGGTCACGACAAGACTTGACCCGATTGATCGCAAAATACTCTCCGAGTTGCAAGACGACGGACGAATGACCAACGTGGAACTGGCCAGACGCGTCGGTATCTCTGCCCCGCCATGCCTGCGTCGTGTGCGCACGCTCGAGGAATCCGGGCTGATCGGCGGCTATCATGCCGATGTGAACGCCCGCGAACTGGGATTCGAGGTGCAGGTCTTTGCGATGGTCGGGCTCGACAGCCAGGCCGAATCCGAATTGTCGGCTTTCGAGGCGCGCTGCCGCAAGTGGCCGCTTGTCCGTGAATGCCACATGCTGAACGGCGAGGTCGATTTCATCCTGAAATGCGTGGCGCCGGATCTTTCCAGTTTTCAGAGCTTTCTGACCGGTGAGCTGCTGACCACGGCCAACGTGGCAAGCGTCAAGACATCGCTGGTGATCCGCGTGGCCAAGGACGAGCCGGGCGTTCCCTTTGACGTGCTCGAAGAACGGCTGAACCGCGACGCCTGAAAACGCAGACAGCCGCCCCGTGGGGGCGGCTGCTTGGCTGTGCCAAAGACTTGAAGTCAGGCGATCATCGCTCCCGAGCCGTGCAGATCCTCGTCCGAGCGCTCAAAGGCGAGCGGCCCGAAATCCCCGAAATGTTCGATATGCGGGAAAAGGTTGAAGAAGATGCTGCGCATCTGCTGGCTGGTGGAGCGCGCCGCGCCGGTGCCGGGGTGGTAGGTTTCGAACTCCAGACCGCCGATACGGATAGTGCAGTGACGCTTTACACAGAGGTGGAACAGTTCAACCGGCGTCGGGGGCGCGGTTTCGATCGCGCTCATCCCGTCGACGAATTCCTGTGCCAGAGTTAGCTTGTGGCCGCTGTCATGGGCGTTGCGAAGGTGCGGCGGTGTGTAAAGGACGCGGGCAGCGCTGCCGACCACGACATCGGATAGCGGGCGCTGCATGCCAAAGGCATCCGCCATGAAGCGGGTCAGGCGCATGTTGCGTCCCTGCGGGCCGGGACGTCCGGGCACCAGCGTCGTGCTGCCTTTCCAGAGCAGTTTCTGAACCGAGCCTTCGGCTGAAATGATCTCGTCTCCGGGTAGCAGATCCTCGACCGCGATATGGCCGGATACGGTGGGGATCAGCGCACCGCGCGAAAAGGCGCAAAAAGCGTCTTCGAACAGGGGCAGGGCAGGGGCGATGTGGCGCGCTTCGGTAAACGACCCATCCGGCAAGAGCGAGGTGACTTCGTAGCGGCGGAGCTGCTGACGAGGTTTATCGCGAAGGTCGGCCGGATTGTTCATATCGGGAGAGGCAGTCTGCACGGCACGATGCGCCGCCAGGGAAAGCGATGTGGGGAGAGTCATTTGTTCCGGCCCTTTTCTTTTGGGTCAGATCTGCGCCGGCCCCCACCGACAACGACAAATCGACGTATTAACGTATTGATCTGCTACACAGGTTAAATGGCGGTATTTCGCTTAATTTGTCAAAGACTGATTGTTATTGGTGTTTGTGCGCAAACAATACCCGAGGTGACTTTCGTTATTGTCCCCACTGGCTTTTCAATCCCGCCACATTTGCGATGAATTAATCGGCAATCTTTCGCTGGTTGTGTATGGACAAGCGAATCTCTTGGGCCATCGTCAGCGAAAGCGGCCCCTGAAAAAACGATACCCGCCCTGTCAAAAACTGACAGGACGGGCATCTAAGCCAGCCGGATAGTTTGGGGCATCGTCCGGTTGGTTGGGCGTATTTCGTGAGTTCGTCAGGCAGAGCGTTGTTTCGACGTCTCCACCTTGGCGCGACGGGCGATCATGGCAGCGCGGTTTGACCCGCGTGACCAGGGCAGGGAAGTTTCCGAATTGCGCGCTGCTGCGACAACGGATTTGATGAAACGGTTATTGTTTTTCATTCTGTCTCTCCTCGTTTGTCGCGGCGCATCCGTTCGCGTTCTCTGTTGTCCGGTGCGTCTTGGTTAATCTCGCGCCTGTTTGAGGCAGAGATATGGCGGCTTTTGGGAGAAACCTGAAATTTTCCTTGCGGGCCAAAATCTCGGTCAGCCTGCAGCAAGTGCACTGGAATCGTTGAGAGATTCAATTCGGCAAAAATTCGGAGATCGCGAGGTGGCACGAGATTGCCGAGAGTCCTCGTCAAGCTTTGCCACATTTGCGACGAATCCCCCGCGGGGGAATCCTATCAAAGCCGGATGACCGAGATCAGCCGCCCGTAATCGGCTTCGCTGCGATGAGTGCTGCGCCGGTAGGAATAGAACCTGTCCGCGTCGGAGTAGGTGCAGTGCCGGGTCCATTCCGCGTGGCCTATTCCCGCGCTGCGCAAGCGGTGCAGCCCGTAGGCGGGCAGGTCGAACATCATCCTGTCGCCTTCACCACCCGCGAAGAAACGGGAATTCTGCGGGTCTTCGGCCATGAAATCGTCAAGGAATTCCGGCCCGACCTCATAGGCCCGCTGGCTGATCGACGGGCCGATCACGGCGTTGATATCTTCGCGATTCGCGCCAACGCTTTCCATCGCGTCCAGCGTCGCCTCGAGCACCCCGTCAAGCGCCCCGCGCCATCCGGCATGGGCCGCGCCGATCACGCCGGCCTCATGGTCGGCAAAGAGCACGGGCTGGCAATCTGCCGTCAGAACGGCAAGCGCAACGCCGGGCGTGGCGCTGACCATCGCATCTGCGCGCGGTATTTCATCGAGTGGGCCGGTGACCGTTATCACATCCGCCGTATGCGCCTGATGGACGCCGACCAGATAGTCGGGAGAAACGCCCATGGCGTCGGCCACCCGATGCCGGTTGATGCTCACGATATCGGTCTGGTCCGAGGACCCGTTGCCGCAGTTCAGCCCCGAGAATATCCCCGAAGACGCGCCGCCCTTGCGCGTAAAGAAGCCGTGGCGCAACGGCGCCAGCGGCTCGGCGGTGAGAATTTCCAGAGTCATACGGTAAGTCCCGGCGGCGGTGGCGCGGTAACGGGAAACAATCCCATCACTTTGAACAGGTTTCCCATTTCTGCAGGGTGCGTCAACCGGCGATGTGCGGCGGTGATCTCGGACAGCGCCTTGTCGCCCGCTCCACGTGCCAATGCCTCGGCCCGCTGCGTAATTCCCAACCGTTCGAGGAACACGCCCTGCGGAGCCAGCCGGCTGTGAGCGCACCCCTCTGCGCGGGCGGCCAGCGCGATGGTCTCGAAATCCACATGGGCGGTCAGATCCGCCTCTCCGGGCCTATGCAGAATGGGGCGCGGTTCGTGATCTTTCAGCGCCTGCACGGTATCGCCCAGCGAATGCCAGTCGCCGTAATCCACGATCAGCGCGGCCCCTCCATGCGCGGCGATGCGGCTGGCAATCGTCTCGGTTACAGATGTTGCGGCCGGAGAGAATTCCACGATGTCGCCGGGCTTTGTATCCTCAAGCCGGTGATCAAGCGCCGGTTGCGCCGCCGCCCCGGCCAGCCCAAGCGTCAGCTCATCGCCCTTCAGCCCAACGCGGCACTCCCTCCAGCCTTCCTCGGCCCGATGAAACTGGCGCAAAGGAAGGGCGTCGTAAAACTCGTTCGCGATAAGGAACAGCGGCGCCTCAGGAAGGTCTGCCACGGACTCGATCCAGGTTGGAGCATAGCTGGCCAGACGCTTTGCCTGCGCCTGTCGCAGAACCGGCGAGGCCTCGACCAGCACAAGTCGCAGGGCGGTCGCAAATCCCGGCACTTTCGACGCGGCGCGCAGCGCGTCCTGCATCAGCGTCCCACGACCGGGCCCCAGTTCCGCGAGGGTAAAGGGCGCGGGGCAGCCCTGATCCATCCATGCCTGCGCCAGCGACAGCCCGATCAGTTCACCGAACATCTGGCTGATCTCGGGCGCGGTGGTGAAATCGCCCGCAGCGCCCAGCGGGTCGCGCGTCACGTAATACCCATAGGTCGGGTGCAACAGGCAATCTGCCATATAGTCGGCGATGCTGATCGGCCCATCGCCGCGGATGCGGGCGGTAATGATGTCGAGAAGGCTCATCGCGCAGGCCTTTTGGCCCGCAGTGCGAAATAAAGCCCCAGCGCGATCATCGGCAGAGAAAGGATCTGCCCCATCGTCAGGCCATACTCGCCGATTTGCCAGGCCAGCCCCAGCGGATTACCCGGTGAGACGAATTGCGCATCCGGCTGGCGAAAGACCTCGACAATGAAACGCGCCAGTCCGTAGCCGGCAAAGAAAACGCCCATCACCAGACCGGGACGGTGAAATGCCCCCCGACGATAGGCAAGCCAGAGCAGAACGGCGCCCAGCAGCAAGCCTTCGAGTGCCGCTTCGTAAAGCTGCGAGGGGTGGCGGGCACATAACTCGGCAACCTGTCCGCAGTCCTGCGCGGCCACCCCTGGAAAAGCGACGCCCCAGGGCAGGTCGGTCGGACGGCCCCAAAGCTCTGCATTGATGAAATTGGCCAGCCGCCCCAGCAGCAGACCCGGCGGCACTGCATGGGCGATCAGGTCTGCCGCGCTCAGGCGGTCGATCTTGTGGCGCGCGGTGAAGAGCCACGCAGCGACCAGAACCCCGATCATGCCACCGTGAAAGGACATGCCGCCCTGCCAGACCCGAAGGATTTCACCCGGATTGGAAAGGTAATAGCCGGGTTGGTAAAAGAGCACGAAGCCAAGCCGCCCGCCAAGGATGATGCCCAGCACCAGATAGAACAACATGTCCTCGATCTGTTTCGGGGTCGTCGGGGGCGTTTCACGCGGCCAGAGCGAGGGCCGCCGCACAGCCCGCACCGCCAGCCCCCAGGCGATGAGGATGCCGACAATATAAGCCAGCGCGTACCAGCGCAGGGCAAGCTCAAAGCCGCCAATCGTAACGGACAGCAGGTCGGGGGAGATATCGGGAAATTCGATCAGGGCTTTCATGCGCGTCTCTTGCCTTTGCTCCTCTGGGCAAGTCAACCTTGCCGCGACGGGTTCGAAGGCCCATATAGGCGTTAACAACCCGGAGATGACAGATGCAGACCCGTAACAAGATTTTCGACGATATCTCGCAACTCATGACCAATGCGATGGGCGTGGCGCAAGGCGCGCGGGACGAAGCTGAGACAGCGATGAAAGGCATGATGGATCGCTGGCTGGCGGATCGCAACTTTGTGACCCGCGAGGAATTCGACGCCGTCCGCGCGATGGCCCAGAAGGCGCGCGAGGAAAACGATGCGCTTTCGGCCCGGATTGCCGCGCTGGAAGCCAAGATCAAGAACTGAGACGCACCGATTCCATGACGAAGCCCGGCTTCCCGCCGGGTCAAAATGTCATTGGCATATCCGCGCGGTCCGGCCCGAGGCTTGCCCGGCCGAGATATTGAGCGTTTTCCAACATGTCCACAACTTATTGCAGTGATCCCCAAAATAGGGGGTTGCCAGAATGTGCGTTGCCGCCCACCATATCTAGTACGGGCACGGGGGGTCGCCCCGGTCCGTAGAGCAGCTACCTAGCGTTTGTAGGTTCAAAAACTACGCCGCTAGAGATCATGAGGTGGCACCATGGCCCTTTCCGAACATTACCTGGAAGAAGACATTCACCCCATCGACATCGTCGAGCATCTGGCAGAACACCACAACTGGGATTTCGATCGCATCGGGGATGACCAGATCGCCATGGCGGTCGAAGGCCAGTGGCGAACCTATTCGATCACCCTTGCATGGTCGGGTTTCGACGAGACCCTGCGGATGGTCTGCACCTTTGAAATGGAACCGCCCGAAGACAAGGTCCAGCCGCTCTACGAACTTTTGAACCACATGAATGATGCGTGCTGGGCGGGCGCCTTTACCTACTGGGCGGAGCAGAAACTGATGGTCTACCGCTACGGGCTTGTCCTCAGCGGCGGCCAGATGGCCAGCCCCGAACAGATTGACACGCTGATCAACACGGCCGTCGGCGCGTCGGAACGCTATTACCCCGCGATCCAGCTGATGGTCTGGGGAGACCGCTCTGCGAAAGAGGCGATGCAGGTCGCCATTGCAGAGGCTTACGGCCGCGCGTAAACCTTCCGCCGGAAACGGCAACAGGAAGGCACGCAAATGGATATGTCGGAAATTGCAGCGCGGGGGCTCGTGCTCCTGGGCTGCGGCAAGATGGGTTCGGCAATGCTGGCCGGCTGGCTCAAGCAGGGGCTTCCAGCAACATCCGTCTGGGTGCTGGATCCAAACCCCTCCGATTGGGTCAAGGCACAGGGTGTGCATGTGAATGCTGATCTGCCCGAGGATCCTGCCATTGTCCTTATCGCCGTCAAACCCCAGATGATGGGCGAGGCGCTGCCGTCGATGAAGGCTCTCGGTAACGGTACGACCCTTTTCGTCTCCGTCGCAGCCGGAACGCCGCTTTCGGCTTTCGAAGCAATCCTTGGAGAAAACACGCCGATCATCCGCGCCATGCCGAACACACCGGCCGCCGTCGGACGCGGCATCAGCGCGATCATCGGCAACGACAAGACAGATGCGAAATCGCTCGACCTCGCCGAAGGTCTGCTGAGCGCGGTCGGTCAGGTCGTCCGGCTGGAAAGTGAAAGCCAGATGGATGCGGTGACAGGGGTCAGCGGCTCCGGCCCGGCCTATGTCTTTCACCTGATCGAAACGCTGGCCGCCGCGGGCGAGGCGCAGGGCCTGTCGCCGGATCTTGCGCTGCAGCTGGCCCGCGCCACCGTCGCCGGGGCCGGTGCCCTGGCCGAAGATGCCGAGGAAACCCCGGCGCAGCTGCGCATCAATGTCACCAGCCCGAACGGGACGACACAGGCGGCGCTCGAAGTCCTTATGGATGAACAGACCGGTTTCCCTCCATTGCTGAAAAAAGCGGTTGCGGCGGCCGCCGACAGGTCCAAGGAGCTTTCCCGTGGCTGAAATAGATTTCGATGACTTCCTTAAGGTGGATGTGCGCGTCGGCACGATCACCCGCGCCGAACCCTATCCCGAAGCGCGTAAACCGGCAATTAAGCTATGGGTCGATTTCGGTGGTGACATCGGTGAGCGCAAGTCCGCTGCCCAGATTACCACACATTACGAACCCGAAGGCTTGATCGGCAAACAGGTCCTGGCCGTGGTCAACTTCCCGCCGCGCCAGATCGGTCGTTTCATGTCCGAAGTGCTGGTCCTCGGCCTGCCGGATGAAGAGGGCGAAGTCGTTCTCATCGGCCCGGATCAGAATGTGCCGAGCGGCGGCCGCCTGCACTGAACGCCGGCCTTGCATGTATTGAGATGTTCCGCTTTCCGTATTTGAAGACGAGAAGAAGATGAGGATGCTCTTTTACTTCTTCTCGTTAAAAATACGGAAAGCGCCGAGATATCAGCTTGTATGACGACCGCGTTCTGCGGTGTCGCCGACGGCTTCGCGCCAGTGACGCCTGCATAGGGAGACGTAGGTTTCGTTGCCGCCGATCTGGACCTGAGCGCCTTCGAGGATGGCCCGTCCATTTTCGTCCTGGCGGATGACCATCGTCGCTTTGCGCCCGCATTTGCAGATCGTGCGGACTTCTCTCATTTCGTCGGCAAGCGCCAGGAGGGTGGCGGAGCCGGGGAAGAGCTCTCCTTTGAAGTCCACTCTCAGCCCATAGGCCAATACCGGCAGTTTCAGGTCATCGACCACGCGGGCAAGTTGCCAGACCTGCGCGGGTTCGAGGAACTGGGCCTCGTCGACAAAGATACAGGCGACCGGGCCGGCTGCGAGCTGTTTTGAGATCCGCTCGAACAGATCGTCGCCCGGGGAAAAAAGGTCTGCCTCTTGTGCGATACCGATACGCGATGCGATCCTCCCGGTGCCGGCGCGGTTGTCTATGCGGGCCGTCAGCAGGTAGGTTTCCATGCCGCTTTCGCGGTAGTTGTGGGATGCTTGCAGCAGAATCGTCGATTTGCCAGCATTCATCGTGGAATAATTGAAAAACAGTTTCGCCACGGGACGTTCTCTTCAGGCGATATTAACCGTGGCGCTCTAGAAGCACCGAGCCCACGGAATAGCCGGCGCCGAAAGAGCAGATCAGGCCCAGATCGCCTTCGGCGAAATCCTCGGAATTCTTAGCAAAGGCGATGATCGATCCAGCAGAGGAGGTATTGGCGTAATCCTGAAGGATATTGGGTTGTTCTCCGGGGGCGGGTTCGCGTCCCAGAACCTTGCGGCCGATGAAATCGTTCATGGATTTGTTGGCCTGATGCAGCCAGAGTCGTTTCAGCTGGTCCGGCTCGACATGTTCCTCCCCGAGGTGGGACATGATGTGCTGGCTGACCATGGGCACGACTTCCTTGAAGACTTTCCGGCCGTTCTGCATGAACTGCATGTCCCGGCGGTCGGCCACGCCATCGGGGCGCGAGCGGCGCAAGAAGCCGTTGTTATTGCGAATGTTATTGGAGAACTCCGTGGCGCAACGGGTCGAGCGGATTTCGAAATAGCCGTCCTTGGCTTCGTCGGCGGGTTCGATGATCGTCGCGGTTGCGACATCGCCAAAGATGAAATGGCAGTCGCGGTCGCGCCATTCCAGGTGGCCCGAGCAGATTTCCGGATTGACCACCAGTGCCCGGTGGGCCGAGCCCGCGCGGACCATGTCGGCGGCGGCCTGAATCCCGAAGGTTGCCGAGGAACAGGCCACGTTCATGTCGAAGGCAAAGCCGCCCGCGCCGATAAGGCTTTGAATTTCCACCGCCACCGCCGGATAAGCGCGTTCCATGTTAGAGGCGGCGCAGATCACCAGATCGATGTCTTCGCCCTTGCGACCGGCCATCGCCAGCGCCTTTTGCGCGGCGTCCAGCGCCATTTCCGCCATCAGCGATGGTTCGTCGTCGCTGCGTTGACGCAGCGCGGGATACATGCGGGTCGGGTCGAGAATGCCTGATTTATCAATCACGTAGCGCTGTTCGATCCCCGAGGCCTTGACGATGAATTCCTCGGAAGAGGGGGCTTTTGCCTCCAGCGTGCCTGCGGCGATCTCATCCGCGTGTTCGGCATTGTACCGCTCGGCATAGGCGTTGAAAGCGGTGACCAGTTCCGCGTTGGTAATGACCTGTTCGGGTGTAAAGACACCGGTTCCGGTTATCGCGGGGATGTGGGGCACCAGAGCTTTCCTTTGCTTGTGTCTGACAAAACTATATCGGGGGCAGGTCGCTCGCAAGGGTTGAGCGGTGGACCGTCCGCCCTGTTAACCGGGAAGGCGGGGAAGGGTAAAGACCCGCGAGGGTTAACGCAGCGGCCGGTAGTGACGCGCGGTTTCAGGCCCGTGCAGCAGCGATGCACAGCCCGTGCACAAGCCGTACACCCCCTGTACACCGCCGCAGTGCAGCAAATGCCAGTGTCGCGTCAGACGAAGGGGACGAGCGGCACCACATTGATGCAGGCGGAAAGGGCCGTCAGGGCAAGAAGGGCGATTGCGATACGCATTGGGACTGCTCCGGTCAATTGGTGTCGGCCACTTTTGCGGCGCTTGTCTTTTAACAGTTCTGGTTGGCCGAAATTGTAGAAAGCTGTCGGTGATGGGGTCAATCAAATCTTGCGGACGCGGCCGGGCAGGGCGCTTTTGGCGAGATTTATATCCGGGGCGTTGGAAATTTGCGACAGGTCTGGCACGGCATCCGGTTATGCCCGGATGCAAAACGGCCCGCCCGAAGGCAGGCCGCGATCCCGTTACCCCTGAAGCGCCTTGACGCCCACGTCCCCTTCGGCCTGCGCCTTGATCGCCTGAGCGGCGGCATGGGCACCGGCGGCGGTGGTGAAATAGGGGATCTTGTCATAAAGCGCGACGGAGCGGATGCCCTTGGAATCCTCGACCGCCTGGGTGCCTTCGGTGGTGTTCATGACGAGGTGGATGCCACCGTCCTTCATCATGTCGACCACGTCGGGGCGGCCCTCGTAGACCTTGTTCACGGCGGTGCAAGGCACGCCATGCCCGTCGAGCCAGGCCTTGGTGCCGCGTGTGGCGACGATGTCAAAGCCAAGCGACACAAGGGTTTGAGCCGCATCCAGCATCTGGGCAGTCTTGTCCATGTCGCGGATCGAGAGAAAGGCGCGGCCTTCACGCGGGAGCGGGTTGCCCGCGCCCATCTGCGCCTTGAGGAAGGCGCGGGGAAAGGAACGGTCCCAGCCCATGACTTCGCCGGTGGAGCGCATTTCCGGCCCCAAGATGGTGTCGACACCGGGGAAACGGGCAAACGGCAGCACCGCCTCTTTCACGGAGAACCACGGCATGTCGGGGTCGGCCAGCGTCATCGGATCACCCAGCGGCAGGACGTCATCGTAATCGGCATCGGTGTCATAGGGCGCGCGCATCGGGAAGTTCGAGAGCGGCTCGCCCGCCATGACACGGGCCGCAATCGAGGCGATGGCGCTGTCGGTGGCCTTTGCGACGAATGGCACGGTGCGCGACGCGCGCGGGTTGACCTCGATCAGGAAGATCTCGTCTTCGCCTTTTTCGTTGGCCTTGACGGCGAACTGCACGTTCATCAGCCCGACGACGTTCAGCCCGTGGGCCAGCGCCTCGGTCTGTTTCTTGATTTCGTCGATGATCTCTTTCGAGAGCGAGTAGGGCGGCAGGGAGCAAGCGCTGTCGCCCGAGTGCACGCCGGCCTCTTCGATATGCTGCATGATGCCGGCCACGTGGACTTGTTTGCCGTCGCAGAGCGCGTCCACGTCCAGCTCGATCGCACCGGAGAGATAGCTGTCGAGCAGCACGGGGCTGTCGCCGGACACCACCACCGCATCGCGGATGTAGCGTTTGAGCTGGTCCATGTCGCGCACGATTTCCATCGCGCGGCCGCCCAGAACGTAAGACGGGCGGATCACCAGCGGAAAGCCGATTTCATCCGCGATTTCAAGCGCTTGCGTGTCGGTCGAGGCGATGCCGTTCTTGGGCTGGCGCAGCCCGAGCCGGTTGACGAGATCCTGGAACCGCTCGCGGTCTTCGGCAAGGTCGATGGCGTCGGGGGTGGTGCCGAGGATCGGGATGCCTTCGGCTTCGAGCGCATTGGCGAGCTTGAGCGGGGTCTGGCCGCCGAACTGGACGATGACGCCGTGCAGCGTGCCGTTGGTCTGTTCGACCCGCAGGATCTCCATTACGTGCTCAAAGGTCAGCGGTTCGAAATAAAGCCGGTCGGAGGTGTCGTAGTCGGTCGACACCGTTTCCGGGTTGCAGTTGACCATGATGGTTTCATAGCCCGCATCGGTGAGGGCGAAACAGGCATGGCAGCAGCAATAGTCGAATTCGATGCCCTGACCGATCCGGTTCGGACCGCCGCCGAGGATCACGACCTTTTTGCGATCGGAGGGGCGGGCTTCGCATTCGACCTCGCCATAGACCGGGGTTTCATAGGTCGAATACATGTAAGGCGTCTGGGCCTCGAATTCGGCGGCGCAGGTGTCGATCCGTTTGAAGACCGCGTTCACGTCGAGATTGCGGCGGGCCCGGCGCACGTTGTCTTCGTCGCGACCGGTAAGCTTGCCAAGACGGGCATCGGTAAAGCCCATCATCTTGACTGCGCGCAGGCCTTCGCTGGTGGTAGGCAGGCCGTTTTTGCGCAGGTCGGCCTCGGTTTCGACGATTTCGCGGATCCGGGCAAGGAACCACGGGTCGAACATGGTGACGCCGTGGATGTCGATATCGCTCATGCCGTGGCGCATGGCCTGCGCAATGGTGCGCATCCGGTCCGGGGTTTGCTGGCTGATCGCCTTGACTAGCGCGGCCTTGTTATCTGCAGAATCCTCGGGCTGGGAGGCGTCGAACCCGGCGATTTCGATCTCGTCGAAACCGGTCAGGCCGGATTCCATCGAGGCGAGTGCCTTTTGCAGCGATTCGTGGATGGTGCGGCCGATGGCCATGGCCTCGCCCACGGATTTCATTGCGGTGGTGAGTTCGGGCTTGGAGCCGGGGAATTTCTCGAAGGCGAACTTCGGGATCTTGGTGACCACGTAGTCGATTGTCGGCTCGAAGGAGGCCGGGGTGACCTTGGTGATGTCATTGTCGAGCTCGTCCAGCGTGTAGCCGACGGCGAGCTTGGCCGCGATCTTGGCGATGGGGAAGCCGGTGGCCTTGGAGGCCAGCGCCGAGGAGCGGGAGACACGCGGGTTCATCTCGATCACGACCATGCGGCCGTCTTCAGGGTTGATCGCCCATTGCACGTTGGAACCGCCGGTTTCGACGCCGATTTCGCGCAGCACGGCGATCGAGCCGTTGCGCATGATCTGGTATTCCTTATCGGTCAGCGTGAGGGCCGGGGCGACGGTGATCGAATCGCCGGTGTGCACGCCCATCGGGTCGACGTTCTCGATGGAGCAGACGATGATCGCGTTGTCGGCGGTGTCGCGCACCACCTCCATTTCGAACTCTTTCCAGCCGAGCAGGGATTCATCGACGAGGATCTGGCCCATCGGCGAGGCATCCATGCCTGAGCGGCAGTAATGTTCGTAGTCGTCGCGGTTATAGGCGACGCCGCCGCCGGTGCCGCCAAGGGTAAAGGCAGGGCGGATGATCGCGGGCAGGCCCACATGTTCGAGCGCCTCGAGCGCGAGCTGCACCCCGGCGTTGAGGTCTTTCTTGCCATTGGCGCCGGTCGGGGCGGTCACGATGGTCGCCTTGGGGTTTTCGATGCCGAGCCGATCCATCGCTTCGCGGAACAGCGCGCGATCTTCGGCCATTTCAATGGCTTCGCGCTTGGCGCCGATCATTTCGACGCCGAATTTTTCCAGCACGCCCATCTCTTCGAGGGCCAGCGAGGTGTTCAGGCCGGTCTGCCCGCCCATGGTCGGCAGGAGCGCGTCGGGGCGTTCCTTTTCGATGATCTTGGCCACGACCTCGGGGGTGATCGGTTCGATATAGGTGGCGTCGGCCAGGCCCGGGTCGGTCATGATCGTGGCGGGGTTGGAGTTCACGAGGATGACCCGGTAGCCTTCTTCGCGCAGGGCTTTGCAGGCCTGTGCGCCGGAATAGTCGAACTCGCAGGCCTGTCCGATGATGATGGGGCCGGCGCCGATGATCATGATGGATTTGATATCGGTTCTTTTTGGCATGTCACGGCCCCTCTTGAATTGCAATGCGGGGAGCGCGGCTGGCAGGCGCGCCCAAATTGTCCTGCGTTATAGGCATGGAGCAAGCAGGTGCAAGGGGGCGTTTGCGCCTCATTTGCCGCGTGGCGCCTGTGGAGGTCCGGGGCAAAAGTTTTCATGCCTCCGGCGGGGATATTTTAAGACCCAAAGAAGGGGCGGGACGCTCCGCCGGGGGCGTGTGGGCTTATTCCGCTGCCTGACGTCTTGGGCCGTGATCGTGGTAAAGGTAATCGCGGGTGATCGGGACCGCGTCGCGCCGGTGGGTCAGCTGGAACTGGAATACTGCCTGCTTCTGTTCCTCGAAGGCAAGAAAGCAGACCGTCAGGTAGTAACGCCACATGCGGATGAAGCGGTCGTCATGGGTTTCGCGCACCTTGTCGATATTGGTATCGAAGCGCTGCAGCCAGTGCCGCAGGGTCATCGCGTAATGAAGGCGCAGCACTTCGAGATCGGTATTCCAGAGGCCGGATTTCTCGATCGCCGGGGCAAGTTCCGACAGGGAGGGAACATAGCCGCCGGGGAAGATGTACTTGGTGATCCATTCGGATTCCGCCATCGGCGGGCCACTGCGCCCGATGGTGTGGATCAGGGCAATGCCATCGGGGGTCAGCAGGTCACCTACCTTGTCAAAATATTCCGCGTAATGAGGCAGGCCCACATGTTCGAGCATGCCGACCGATACGATGCGGTCGAAGGGTTCGTTGATTTCGCGGTAGTCGATCAGGCGGAAGTCGATGACATCGGAGAGGCCCTGTTCGGCGGCGCGTTCGCGGGCGAGGGCGAGTTGTTCGCTGGAGAGTGTGACCCCGGTTACGCGGGCGCCGTAGTCGCGGGCAAGGGTGATGGCCATGCCGCCCCAGCCGCAGCCGATGTCGAGCACACGCATCCCGGGTTCGATATGCAGTTTCTGCGCGATATGGGTCTTTTTCGCGATCTGCGCCTCTTCGAGCGACATCGCGGGATCGGTGAAATAGGCGCAGCTGTATTGCATGTCCTCGTCGAGGAAGAGCCGGTAGAAATCGTTGGAAAGGTCGTAATGGTGCGAGACGTTGGAGCGGGCCAGTTCCGGGGTGTTGCGCTGGATCCAGCGGCCGAGAGCGAAACGGGTGCGGTCGGCGAATTGCACCCAGGGCGGCATGACGCTGGTATAGGCGTTGCGCAGGACCAGTTTGATCAGACCTTCGATGTCGTTGTCTTCGATGGTGAGGCGTTCATCCATGTAAGCCTCGCCGAGAGCGAGATCGGGATGGGTGCAGAGGCCCTTGAACAGCGCCTTGTCTTGTATGTGGATGGCGGCAGTAAGGGTGCCACCGGGGCCGAAGGTCCGTGTCCGTCCGTCTGGATAGGTGACGCGTAGTTCTCCGCTCTGGATCAGCCGCGACACCATTTTTTCAAAAATGGTTTGCCACATCTCATTCACCCGAGAAAGTTTTTGTTAACACTTTTATCAAGCGCGGTCAGAAGAATAGCTCTCGAACGGCATATTCCAAACATTTTTTTGATAAATGCCGGGATTCGCGGGGGGGCCTTGACTTCCGGTGGCTGTCGGGCTGTATCGGCGCGACCCGCCAAACGCCCTTGAAGGATTGAGTAATGCACGCATATCGCAGCCATACCTGCGCCGACCTGACTGCCCAAAATGTGGGCGAAACCGTTCGCCTGTCGGGCTGGGTGCACCGGGTCCGCGACCACGGGGGCATTCTTTTCATCGACCTGCGCGACCATTACGGCGTGACCCAGGTGCTGTGCGATCCCGACAGCGCGGCCTTTGCCGAGGTGGAAAAGGTGCGCTCGGAATGGTGTATCCGCATCGATGGTGAGGTGAAGGCGCGTGATCCGGAACTGGTGAACCCCAAGCTGCCGACCGGCGAGATCGAGGTGTTCATTCGCGACATCGAGGTCCTGGGCGCGTCGAAAGAGCTGCCGCTGATCGTGTTCGGCGATCAGGAATATCCCGAGGAAACCCGTCTGCGCTATCGTTACCTCGACCTGCGCCGCGAGGCGATGCAGCGCAACATGACCCTGCGTTCCGACGTGGTGGCGAGCATTCGCAAGCGCATGTGGGATCGCAAGTTCCGCGAATACCAGACACCGATCATCACCGCCTCGTCGCCCGAGGGCGCGCGCGACTTTCTTGTGCCGAGCCGTTTGCACCCGGGCAAGTTCTACGCGCTGCCGCAGGCGCCGCAGCAATTCAAGCAGTTGATTATGGTGTCGGGCTTTGACAAGTATTTCCAGATCGCGCCCTGTTTCCGCGATGAGGACCCGCGCGCCGATCGCTCGCCCACCGATTTCTACCAGCTCGATATGGAGATGTCCTTTGTCGAGCAGCAGGATGTGTTCGACACGATCTCGCCGGTGATCGCGGGCGTGTTCGAGGAATTCGGCGGCGGCAAGAAAGTCGATGCGCCGGCTGAGTGGCCGCAGATTTCTTATCGTGATGCGGCGCTCTGGTATGGCACCGACAAGCCCGACCTGCGCAACCCGATCAAGATGCAGGTGGTCTCCGAGCATTTTGCCGGATCCGGTTTTGCGATTTTTGCCAAGCTGTTGGAGCAGGAAGGCACCGAGATCCGCGCTATCCCTGCGCCGACGGGCGGGTCGCGCAAGTTCTGTGATCGGATGAACGCATTTGCCCAGAAAGAGGGCCTGCCGGGGATGGGGTATATCTTCTGGCGGGATCAGGGCGATGGTATGGAGGCAGCAGGGCCACTGGCCAAGAACATCGGCCCCGAGCGGACCGAGGCGATCCGGCAGCAACTGGGCCTTGGCGTCGGCGATGCGGCGTTCTTCCTTGGCGGCAAGCCGGCGGCGTTCCAGACCGTCGCGGGCAAGGCGCGCACCGTCATCGGCGAGGAACTGGGCCTGACCGACACGGACCGTTTTGCCTTTGCGTGGATCGTCGATTTCCCGATCTACGAGAAGGACGAGGAAACCGGCAAAATCGATTTCGAGCATAACCCGTTCTCCATGCCGCAGGGCGGGATGGCGGCGCTGGAAGGCGATCCGCTCGAGGTGCTGGGGTACCAGTATGACCTCGCCTGCAACGGTTACGAACTCGTGTCGGGCGCGATCCGTAACCACCGCCCGGAGATCATGTTCAAGGCGTTTGAGATTGCCGGTTACGGTAAGGAAGAGGTCGAGAAACGCTTTGGCGGCATGGTCAATGCGTTCCAGTATGGCGCACCGCCGCACGGGGGCTGTGCCGCCGGAATCGACCGGATCGTAATGCTGCTGGCGGATGAGGCGAATATCCGTGAAGTCATCATGTTCCCGATGAATCAGCGGGCCGAAGACCTGATGATGAACGCGCCGTCGGATCCCACAAGCGACCAGCTCATGGAGCTGGGGCTGCGGGTTATTCCGAAGGAATGACAACGGTTTAGGTAAGAAAAAGGCCGTGGCGGGGTAGGTTCCGCCACGGCCTTTTTGCGTCTTTCAGGCTTTCGCCTGTCAGTCTTCAAGACTGTCTTCGCGTTTCTTGGCGATCAGTTTGACCTCTTCGGCCTTGCGGGCCTCGAACCGGTCGCCAAAGCCTTTGAGGTCGGACTCATCGATGACTTCGCGGGCGCGGGAGAACACCTCGTCTTCTTCCTCGTCTATGTGATGTTCGTAATCGTGGCGTAGTTTCTTGAACTTTTGCAGCCAGCCGCCAAGGCTCATGTCCATTTCGTTCAGCTCTTCCATGATATCGTCGAGCTGCTGGTGTTCGTGGACGGAATGGCGGGCCGCGTCCTGACCCCATGTCTTGGAAATCAGCTTGGAATAGAATGTTTCCTCTTCGGCGGCGGCATGACTTTTGACATCGCGGTAGAATTCATCCCAGGCGTCGCGGCGGTCGTTGCTGTCGCCGGAGGTATGTTCGATCCGGTCGAGAAGCTTGCGGTGATTGTCGTGATCTGCCTTGATGGCGCTGTAAATGTCGGTCATCTGGGTGCTCCCTTTAAATGTGCGAAGGAAACGCGGCGAGGGGCCTTCGGGTTTCGCGAAAAATTGCCGCGCTCGCGACGGATTTCCGGCTCTTGTGCGTTATATCCGTGAGAGCGGTGAATCATCGCGACGAACTGCCGCCAAGTCCCGGGTCTTTGGGACACGTGCCAAGGGGTTAGAAACATGGGTTTTTCCGCACAGCTTGCCGAAGTGCGATTTGGCTATGGCATGTCGCCGGTGGTCGCGCCGCCTGCTTCGCCCGAGGCTATGCTGACCGCGCTTGCGGCGCCGGACGAAATGGCCACGCGGTTTCCCATCGACAGCTTTGACCGGTTCAGCGCCTGGGTGGTCGAAACGCGCAAACTGCGCAAGGCGTTTCAAAAAACCAAGAACCAGGAAAAACGTGAGGCCTATCGCGCCGCGCGCCGCGCGCAGAACGAGGTGGGCATGGAATGGGCGATGCGGGCAATGCTGCGTTGCACCCATACGCAAAGCGGATTTCGCGAGCGGCTTGTTGCCTTCTGGGCCGATCATTTCACAGCCAAAGGCAAGATCGGGCTGCTGCGCACGGCGACCGCGCCTTATATCGAGGATGCGATCCGGCCAAATGTGACGGCCACTTTCGGTGATATGCTGAGCGCCGTGGTGACGCATCCGCTGATGCTGCATTTCCTTGATCAGAACCGCTCTACCGGGCCGAACAGCAAGGCGGTGAAGCGCAATGACCGGCTGGAAGGGCTGAACGAAAACCTCGCCCGTGAGGTGATGGAGCTGCACACGTTGGGGGTGGGCGGGCCTTACAGTCAGGATGACGTGCGCCAACTGGCCGAACTGTTTACCGGCCTGACCTTTGGATTTGGCGAGGGGTTCCGGTTTCGACGGGGTTTTGCCGAGCCCGGGGCGGAGCAGATCATGGGCAAGAGTTACGGCGGCGATCCGGCGCGGCTTGAACCGGTGCTTGAGGCGCTGAATGACCTTGCGGTGCATCCGGTGACCGCGCGCCATATCGCGTCGAAACTGGCGGTGCATTTCGTGTCGGACACGCCGGATGAAGGTCTGGTGACGCATGTGACCGAGCGCTACCTGGCGAGCGGCGGCGATCTGATGGCGGTCTACACTGCGCTGCTGGAACACCCCGCCGCCTGGGATACGCCGCGCGGCAATGTCAAACCGCCGGTGGATTTCATCGCCTCGGGCTGGCGGGCGCTGGCGGTCGATCCTGACCATGTGGCGCGGCTGCGGCGGCGCGATATGCGCCGAACGCTGGTCAATCCGCTGCGCGACATGGGCCAGCCCTGGCAGGATCCGAACGGGCCGGACGGCTGGCCAGAGCAGGACGCGGCATGGATCACGCCGCAGGGCGTGGCGATGCGGCTGCGCTGGGCGGTGAGCGCGCCGCAGGTGCTTTGCCCGGATCTGCCCGAGCCGATGGGGTTTGTCGCCTCGACCCTTGGCGATTTCGCCGATGAACACGTGCAATTTGCCGCGCGCGCCGCAGAGAGCCAGTCCGATGCGATCGGGATGGTGCTGGCCGCGCCTGCCTTCCAGAGACGATAGGAGACACGAGATGACCAAGGCCCTTTCCCGCCGCGCTTTTCTTGCCCGGTCGTCGCTGATTGGCTGTTCGATTGCGGCCTCTCCCCTGCTGACGCCAATGAGCTTTGCCGCCGCGCCGTGGGACACACGGCTGGTGGTGATCATCCTGCGCGGTGCGATGGACGGTCTGGATGTGGTGCGCCCCTATGGTGCGCCGGAGTATTCAGAGCTGCGCGGGGCGCTGGGCGGAGAAGCGCCCGACCTTGATGGGTTCTTTGCGCTGCATCCGGCGCTGGTCCGGCTTATGCCGCTTTGGGCCAAGGGGCAGTTGGGATTTGTGCACGCGGTTTCAACGCCTTATCGCGACAAGCGAAGCCATTTCGACGGTCAGGATCTGCTCGAGGCGGGGACCGATGCGTTGAACGGTTCGCGCGATGGCTGGCTCAACCGGATGCTGGGCGAGGTGGGCGGCGTTGAGGCGCGCACCGCTTTCGCCATCGGTCACGGCGAGATGAAGGTGCTGAACGGGCCGGCGCCTGTTGCCGACTGGTCGCCTGACGCCAACCTTGTGCTGAGCCCGCAGGCGCTGCGGCTGGCGCAGATGGTGATGCAGGACGATCCGGCCTTTCACGCGGCGCTGACCGAGGCGCTGATGCTCTCGGACATGGATGAGGAACCCGGCCCGTTGAGCGTGACAGTTGACGAGGACGAACCGATGGCGCCGCCGCCGACGCCGCCCTCGAAAGCGCATCTGAAAGTGGCTGAATTCACCGCGGATCAGCTACGCAACGATACGAGGATCGCCTCCTTTTCGATCAATGGCTGGGACACGCATAACAACCAGAGCCGCGCGATCCAGCCCGCGCTGGGGCGGCTGGCGGATACGATCCTTGCCTTGCAGGCTGGGGTGGGCGAGGCGGTCTGGCAAAAGACCGCGGTGGTTGCGATGACGGAATTCGGGCGCACCGCGCGGCTGAATGGTACCGGCGGCACCGACCACGGGACCGGCGGCGCGATGATCTTGGCAGGCGGCGCCATTCGCGGCGGTCGCGTTTACGGGGACTGGCCCGGGCTGGACGAGGCAAGCCTTTTCGAGCGGCGCGACCTTATGCCCACGCAGGATGTGCGCGCCCCGGCGGCCTGGATCCTGCGCGGCATGGCCGGTCTGGATCAGGCTACGCTTGAAAGGGTCGTGTTTCCGGGCTTGCAAATGGGCGCGGACCCCGGTCTTTTATTATGATTTCAGGGCTTTGCCTTGCTTATGGAAGGTCATAGAGTCAATAGATGAGCAATCTCAGCGTTTCCCGCCCCATCGGTCTGCCCGTGCCTGACTGGACCCCGCCGCCCCGTCCCGAAGGTGCGGTGCTTGAGGGGCGCTATGCCCGCCTTGAGCCCCTGAGTGCCGAGGATCACGCCGCGCTTTTGTTTGCGGCCTATGATGGCGAGGACTGGCTGTGGGATTACATGCCGGTCGGGCCGTTTTCCTCGGCCTCGATGTACCATCGCTGGGTCAAAGAGGCGACCGCGGATCCGGAGCTTTGTTTTTATGCGGTCAAGGATCTGGAGACTGGGCAGTACGGTGGCGTTGCGTCGTACCTCCGGATCGATCCGGCAGCCGGTTCGATCGAGGTCGGCAATATCAATTATGCACCGCGCCTGCAGCGGACCCGCGCGGCGACCGAGGCGATGGCGCTGATGATGCGCTGGGCCTTCGAAGCTGGCTATCGACGCTACGAGTGGAAGTGCAACGCGCTGAACATGCCGTCGCGGGCGGCGGCGCAGCGGCTTGGGTTCAGTTACGAGGGCGTTTTCCGTCAGGCGCTCGTGGTGAAGGGGCGCAATCGTGACACCGCGTGGTTCGCGGCGATCGACCGGGAGTGGCCCGCCTTGTCTGCCGCCTATGCAGAATGGCTGTCCCCAGACAACTTCGATGCCGAAGGCCGCCAGATCGAACGGCTGAGCGATCTGACCCGCAAGATTCGGGTGTCGGACGACCCGGCGCTGCTGGATCAGGGATTGCCGCCCGAAGCCTGATCGATTTGCCCAAAGAGAAACCTGAAATCGGTTTGAATCCGGGCTACTAGCGCTCGATCCTGATGTTTTAGTCAGCCGGGTCGAGGATGATCGTGCCAAGGGCAGCGATGCCGCTTTCTTCTCGGTGTTTGCGTATTTCGCGGGCGGCTTTGCGGGCTTGCACGTAAAGGGCGACGAGCATGGCGAAGAGGGCGATCAGAAATGTTTCGATCATATCAAATGGCCTTTCTCTGTTGCAGTCTTTCGTTGACAAGCCCGGCAATCAGAGCGGTCGCGGGGCCGACAGGCGTGCCATCACGGCGTGATTTCGCAAGGTTGTCGGCCGCCTCGGCCAGCGGCGTGTCATCGACGCTGCGGGCTATGCCACCAATGAACTGCGCAAGATAATCGAGTGTTCCGCCCTCGGTATCCGCGCTCAGGACATCGGCCACATGTGCCAGATCGTCCTGAAGCGCGATCGGGTCCGGTTCTACGACAACCTCGCTGACGGGGTGCAGGGTGAACGGACGTCGCTCGGGCGGCAGGCGCCCGATGATCACCGACTGGAACACCGCAAGAGAAGTGATTGGCTTGGCAAGGAAATCATCCGCCCCGGCCGCCATCGCGGCCTGTTCAGCGTTGTCATCGCCGGAGGTTGCCAGCAGGATACCGACGCGGGGCGCGGCGCGGTTCAGTTCCGAGATAAGTTCAAGCCCGGACCCATCGGGCAGACCAAGATCGACGATCACCGCCGAGGGGCGATAGACCTGAAGATGGCGCCGAGCGGATTTCAGGCAATCGGCGCGACGGATGCGCGCCCCGCTGCGCAGGCACAAAAGACGCATGGTTTCGCTGGCGTAACGGCTGTCTTCCACCACCAGGATCGTCAGGCCCAGCAACGGACGGCTGGCAGTCGGCATGGTGTGGGGCTGCTGAAGCGGATCCGAATCGGCCATGACAAAGTTCCTTTCGATTGCCTGGCTCTAGGCTAGGCACCGGTGGCTAACGCGAGGTTAACAGGCGGCTTTCGCCGCGCGGCAGGCTGCGACAATGCTGGGCTTGCTCTTGGCCGGGCGGGGCCTCATAACCGGGCGGGATATTTATTTAGGGAGGTGCCGATGATTGGCCGACTTAACCATGTTGCGATTGCCGTGCCGGATCTCGAGGCCGCCTCGGCCCAGTATCGCGATGCGCTTGGGGCCAAGGTCGGTGCGCCTCAGGACGAACCGGATCATGGCGTGACGGTGGTTTTCATCGAGCTGCCCAATACCAAGATCGAATTGCTTTATCCGCTCGGCGATGACAGCCCGATCAAGGCGTTTCTGGAAAAGAACCCTGCGGGTGGCATGCATCACGTCTGCTACGAGGTCGATGACATCATCGCGGCGCGCGACCACCTCAAGGAAACCGGCGCACGGGTGCTGGGCAACGGAGAGCCCAAGATTGGCGCGCATGGCAAACCGGTGCTGTTTCTGCACCCCAAGGATTTCAACGGCTGTCTTGTCGAACTCGAACAGGTCTGAGCCGTCGCTGAAAGGAGCCTGACATGGGCGTTACATCGGCCATCGTGCTGTTCATCGTCATCTGGTTCATGACGTTTTTCGTGGCCATCCCCATCCGCGTGAAAACGCAGGGGGATCTTGGTGAAATCGTACCCGGCACCCATGCCGGGGCCCCGGAATCTCATCACCTGCGCAAGAAGGCATTCTATACGACGGCGGTTGCCTTCGTGCTCTGGGTCATCATTTCGGGGATCATCCTGTCGAACTGGATCACGCTGGAAGACTTCGACTGGTTCTATCGCGCGCTGCCGCGATAAGAGGTGTTCGGAACCGGGTACCGCGGCTGGATTTATGCTATGCTCAGTTGATTGAAAAAGGCCACAGGCTGATGCCTGTGGCCTTTTCTTACAGCGTCGAGCTCTACGTCGGGCTTTGCGCCCGTTCGGTGCGAGTTTCTAGGGTTAAGTTCGAAAACCGAAATAATACAGTCGATAGTAAGGGATTTCTTAACGGTCTTTGTTGAGCATGTGAAAGAGATGGGTGAAGGTCGCGGCACCCAGAACCGGCACCAAGAGGTTCACGATGGGTACCGTCAGTGGAACTGTCATCAATACGCCAGCAAGGAAAACGGTGCTGCCGTATTGCTTGCGCATGCGGGTGGCCTCTTTGCGGCCGATGCGGCGGATCGCGACCAATGTGAAATATTCGCGCCCGAGCAGGTACCCGTTCAGCGCGTAAAACACGAAGGGCGCAAAGGGCGCGAGAACGGCTGTGACCAGAAAGATGAGATAGACGACCAGACCAAGGAGGTTCGCGACAATCAGGACACCAAGAAAGGCGACCGAGTCGCTCAGCGCCTCGGCAAAGGGGACGTTGCGGGCCTCGGGCAGCTGGGGATAGTGCCGGTCTTCGACCGCCTGCGCGATCTCGTCGAGAAAAAAGGAGGTGATGGCCGAGGCCACCGGCACCATCAGGAAGATTGACAGGAACAGCATCACCAGGATCGAGGTGGCGCTGAACAGGCTGTCGACCCATTGCACCTCGCCAATCCAGGGCAGGGTCATACCATCGCCGAAGTAGGTCTGTACCAGCCACAGCAACCCGACCGTTGCCGCGACCAGCAGCGCCAGGGTCAGCAGAACGCCCAGCATCAGTACCTTGCGGAACGGCCGGTCGCCGATTTGCGCGATGGCGAGAAAAAACGCCTGAAGGATCAAGACGAAACCCAGGTGGTTTTAGCGGCGAGATCGGGGCGCGGACGGTCCGGCGGCGCCGCGGATTCGGTGCCGATATGGATGAAACCGGCGATTTTTTCTTGCGGCGCAAGCCCAAGCGCGGCGCTGCAGAATGCCGGGTCGTGGCTGATGCTGCCCGAGAGCCAGTTCGCCCCCCAGCCTGCGGCAAGCGCGGCGTTCAGAAGCGCAAGGCAAACGGCTCCGGCGGAATATGTCTGTTCGATCACGGGGATCTTTGCCGTTTCATCAGGGCAGGCGACAACCGCCACCGCCAGATGCCCCTGATCGAACTGGGTCCGGGCCTTGGCCACGTCGTCATCGGCGAGCCCAAGCGCTTTTGCATGTTCCCCGGCCTGATCCGCGAGACGGGGCATCGCGCCCTCTTCAATCACGATAAAACGCCAGGGTTCCAGCTTGCCGTGATCGGGACTGCGGGCAGCAGCCGTCAGCAGAGGTTCAAGAGCGGTCTCGTCGGGCACCGGGGTTGTCAGAGTCTTGGCCGGGCGGGAACGCCGATGAAGCAGAAATTCAAGCGCGGCGGGATTGGGAGTCGGCATATGTTAATCTTTCTTACATTCTGCGGATATGTTGGCTCGAACCTGTAGCTATGCAAGAGAGAGGTCTATGTTTTTCGAGGGAAATCCGCAAGCGTGGCTAGGATCGGGATTTTTTAGCTTCTCAACCCAGTTGTATAACGGGTTGGATTCCGATTTGAATCAGCAGGGTAGGTTGCGCAGTTGACATGAGGCGATAAATGGCCCGGGCAAAATCCAGAGACTTCCCTGATCTGGCGCACCTTGTGGTCGAAGGGGCGGAATTCGCCGTGCGCGTAACGCCCGGCGCGGCGAGAAAGGCGGTTGTCGAACGCGATGGCGTGTTGCGCATCACCGTCACGGCGGCACCGGAGAACGGCAAGGCAAATGCGGCTGTCACGCAATTGCTGGCTCGCGCGCTGGGTGTCGCGCCAAGTGCGCTAACCTTGTTGCGAGGGGAAACGTCGCGCGAAAAGCTGTTCCGCTACGATGTGGAGGCGTTGCGTCGCAGACGATAGACGCCCTCGGGCAGGTCGAGCGCTGCGGCGAGATCGCGCAGCTGTTCCGGCGAAAGCGTTATTTTCATCATCTGGTTGGTGCGCGCGTCGAATTGCTCGATCGTGATGCATTCGGCAAAACTGTTGATGACCACGTCCTCTTGCAGGGGCGCGGGCGCTTCGTCGACGAGCGTGATCACAGTGGCGTCGAATTCGTGTTCAATGCTAAACATGGGGTTGAGAGTGGCGCTGTTGCTGGGGCATTGCAAGGGCGATTCACCGCAGAACGGGGCACTGGAAGGCGGCGTCGACTGTGCTAGGGTCATTCGCGAAATACTGAAGAAAGGAGCGCCGATGCGCTGGGGTCGGGTACTGATCGGTTTGTGTGCAGCCTTGGGTCTTTCGGGGTGCGACATGCCGACCGTGTCAAGCGGCGCCACCTCTGGCGCCTCGGTCGTGCCCGGGTTTTCCCCGGAACTTGTTCAGGCCAACTTTTCCTACGTTGTCAGCGCGGTAGAGCCGATAGCTGAACAGGAATGTCGCAATCGTACAACGGGGATGAACTGCGATTTCCTGATTGCCGTCGATGCTCGTCGCAACGCGCAGCCGAACGCATTTCAAAGCCTCGATCGGCAGGGACGCCCGGTCATCACCTTTACCGCCTCTCTGATTGAAAGTGTCGGGAGCGTGGATGAACTGGCCTTTGTGATGAGCCACGAGGCCGCGCATCACATCCGCAACCACCTTGCCCGGCAGCAGCGCAATGCCGAAGCGGGCGCTGTCGTGTTTGCGGGGCTTGCAACGCTCACCGGCGGCAGCGCGCTGGACGTGGAGAACGCTCAGCGGCTTGGTGCCGCCGTTGGGGCGCGCAGCTATTCAAAGGAATTCGAACTGGAAGCGGATGAGCTGGGCACGGTGATCGCCTACCGCGCGGGATTCAACCCTTTGATCGGGGCGGGATTCTTCGCCCAGATTCCGGATCCGGGCGACCGTTTTCTCGGCTCGCACCCGCCGAATGCAGATCGACTGGACACGGTGCGCCGGACCATGTCGCGGTTGACCTCGGGCTGAGGCTTATTTGACATCGATCAAGGCGATGTCCCCTTATCGCGGGCAGAGTGGCCGGGCAGATTCAAGGAATCGGAGACCCGGATGCAAGACCCTGAAAAGCTTAAGAAGCACGCGGTTCTAATGGACCGGATGGCCGAGACGGTCGGCGTGGACATACAGCAAGAGATCCTGGACGGCGGCCGTTTGACCGTTAGTGAGCTTGGCGACGCGGTGCTGCGCTGTTGCGAATGCTCGG
Source organism: Heliomarina baculiformis (assembly GCF_019966545.1). Taxonomy (GTDB): domain Bacteria; phylum Pseudomonadota; class Alphaproteobacteria; order Rhodobacterales; family Rhodobacteraceae; genus Heliomarina; species Heliomarina baculiformis. The sequence goes on from NZ_JAIMIC010000002.1 coordinate 583,115, forward strand.
ATCCGGGCTTTTGCGGAAGCTGGCTGGACGCGCAGAAAACCGGCGCCATGCAGACGCCAAGCTTTTGCCGGAACAGCGAGATGATGGCCCGGCTGCGCGTGGAATAATCTTTCTATTCCAGTGAATTGCCGGGCGTCGCTTAAGCTGGATCAGCCGTCAAGACGTCCCCAGAGATCGTAGTCGCTGGCTTCATCCACGGTGACCGTAACAAGATCGCCCGGTTTCAGGTCTTCAAAGCCTTCGTCGATAAAGAGGTTGCCGTCGATCTCGGGCGCATCGGCCCAGCTCCGGCAGGTGGCGGCCTCGTCATCGATTTCATCGACAATGACCTGTAGCTGCTGGCCGACCTTGGCCTGCAGCTTGGCTTCGGAAATGGCCTGTGCCTTTTCCATGAAGCGGTCCCACCGTTCTTGCTTGACCTCTTCTGGCACGTGATCGGGCAAATCGTTCGATCGGGCCCCGTCGACATTTTCGTATTTGAAGCAACCGACCCGGTCGAGACGGGCTTCGTCCATCCAGTCGAGCAGCGTCTGGAATTCGGATTCGGTTTCGCCCGGGTAGCCGACGATGAAGGTCGAGCGCAGGGTAATGTCGGGGCAGATGTCGCGCCAGGCGGCGATTTCGTCGAGCGTTTTCGACCCGGCGGCAGGCCGTGCCATGCGTTTCAGCACATCCGGGTGCGCATGCTGGAAGGGGATGTCGAGATAGGGCAGCAGCCCGTTCGACGGATCGGCCATCAGCGGGATCAGATCGCGCACATGCGGGTAGGGATAGACGTAATGCAGCCGCACCCAAGCGCCGAGCTGACCGAGTTCGCGGGAAAGGTCGAGGATATGGCTGCGCACCTCGCCGTCTTTCCACGGATTCGTGTCGTACTTGCGATCAAGCCCATAGGCGCTGGTGTCCTGGCTGATCACCAGAAGCTCGCGTACGCCGCTTTCGACCAGTTTTTCTGCTTCACGCAGCACCGCATGGGCGGGCCGCGACATCAGCCGACCGCGCATGTCCGGAATGATACAGAATTTGCACTTGTGATTGCAACCTTCTGAAATCTTTAGATAAGAATAGTGCCTCGGCGTGAGGGAGACGCCCGAGGCCGGAAGCAGATCGACAAAGGGGTTCGGATCGGGAGGCACGGCGGAATGGACCGCGTCGAGCACTTGTTCGTATTGATGCGGGCCAGTCACGGCGAGCACCTTGGGGTGGGTCCCGGTGATGTATTCCGGCTCGGCCCCGAGGCAGCCGGTCACGATGACCCGGCCGTTTTCGGTCAGCGCCTCGCCGATGGCTTCGAGACTTTCGGCTTTGGCGCTGTCGAGAAATCCGCAGGTGTTCACAATTACCGCATCGGCGCCGCTGTAGTCTGGCGAGATACCATAGCCCTCGGCCCGCAGCCGCGTAAGGATGCGTTCGCTGTCGACCAGCGCCTTTGGGCAGCCAAGCGAGACCATGCCAATGGTGGGCTGGCCGGGACGGGGCGCATCGCCGATGCGCGCGCGGGGCGCGAGATCGGGGCGCAGTTCAGGAGGGTTCGTGCTCATGTGCGCTCCTATAGGCCCGGCGCGAGAAAGGTGCAAAGGCTTTGCGCAAAGGGCTAAGGCGGATATGCTGGTGAAAACGGCAGGCGGAGCAGGCGAATGCGGTGGATTTTCAGGCTGATCGGCGCGGTGTTGCTGGCGCTGGTGACGTTGGGAGCCGGGCTGTTTCTTTTACCGCAGGAACGTATCGCGGAAATCGCGGCTGAACAGATTCGCAACCAGACCGGGCGAGAGGTGACCATAGGCGGCGGCGTGCGCCTGTCTCTCTGGCCAACCTTGGGGGTGAAAACGGGGCCGGTTACAGTTGCCAATGCCGACTGGGCCGATGCCGAGCCGATGCTGCGTGCCGAGGCGCTTTCGGTGGGGCTATCGGCGCGCGATCTTTTGCGCGGGCGGATCCGGGTCAGCGAAGTGGTGGCAGAACAGCCGGACCTGCGGCTGCAACAAAGCGCGGACGGTGTCGGTAACTGGGAGTTCACAGAAACCGAAGCCGTCGCGGACGGCGGTGAAACCTCCGGCGAAGCACCGGGCGGGTCTTCGCCGGTCATGCTTGAACGGCTCAAACTCAGCGATGCGCGGTTGCTGTACCGGCGCGAGGGCGGCGGAGAATTTGCCCTGTCGGATGTCGACCTGACGCTGGACTGGCCCGAACCGAGCGGCGTTGCCCATATCGGTCTGGCGATGTCCCCAGCGGGCGAGCGCATCAAGGTGGCGGCACAAGTTGCGAATTTCCAAGACTTTCTTGCCAGCGATGTGGCGCCGCTAACGCTCGAGGTGGCGACCTCGGGCGGTACGGCGAGCTTTGTCGGCCGGGCGCGGCTGAACGGCGAAGCCTCGGGGCGGGTGACGATGGATGCGGACGATATCGTCAAGATGCAGCGGGCGCTGAGGCTTGGGCAGAGCTTCTGGCCCGAGCGCATGGGACGCGGTGTGGAACTGGTGACCGAGGCGACCTATACGCTGGATCAGCGGCTTTCGTTACGCGACCTGTCCGTGCTGCTGGATCGGAACCGGGTGAACGGCGCGGCCGATCTGTACCTTGCCGATGCTGTTAAACTTACCGCGCGGCTCAATGCCGATGCGCTTGATCTTACACCGGTTTCCGCAAAAGGCGGCGGCGGGGGCGCCGGGTCGGGCTCGACAAGGCTTGGCTGGTCGAGCACGCTGATCGATGCAAGCGGGCTGGGCCTAGTGAACGCGTCGGTCACGCTTGATGCGAAAAGCGTCCGGGTTGCGGGCACCCAATTGGGCGCGGTGCAGGCGCTGTTCACGCTGGTCGACTCCCGTGCGGTGCTGGACCTTGTGCGGGTCGACGCCTTTGACGGAGAGATCACCGGGCAGCTGGTGGCCAACAACCGGACAGGGCTTTCGGTCGGAGGAGCGTTGCAGGCGAAGGGTATTGAGATGCAGCGGCTCTTGTCGGATATGGCCGATATCAATCGCTTTTCCGGCAAGGCGGATATGAAGCTTACCTTTCTGGGCGTGGGACAGAGTGCGGATATGATCATGCGATCGCTCTCGGGATCGGGGCGGATTGGCATGACAGCGGGGGAAATTGCGGGCATCGACCTTGAGGCGCTGATGGATTCGGGCGAGCAGAATGGCGGCACCACGGTGTTCGAAACGTTGAAAGCCAGTTTCGGTATCACGGGCGGCGTGCTGAGCAATGACGACCTTGCCGTCGAGCTCAAGAATTTCCGCGCTGACGGCGCCGGCGTGATCGGGCTGGGGGAAAGGGATATCGACTATGTCATCACGCCCGTGGCGCTGCGGGCGCGGGGCGGCGAGGGGCTTGCGATCCCGGTGCGCATCAGCGGCTCCTGGGCGCGGCCAAGGGTGCAGCCCGACCTTGAAGCGGTGCTGAAATCGAATGCTGATGTGAAACTGGATGCGCTGGAGGAGCGTGCCAAGGAGAAGATCCGCGCCAAGCTGAGCGGGGCGCCCGGCGATACCCGCGATGTCGAAGAGCTTCTCAAGGACAAGATCGAGGAGGAAGCCAAGAAAGGCTTTCTAAAGCTGTTGGGCGGCGATTGACGCCGCCCGGAATGCTTCAGATTTTCTGGTCGTAATCGCCGACGGAAGGTTCGGTACGGATCACCGCATCGATATCGGCAAAGATCGCGCGCATCTCTTCGTCGCTTTCGCTGCTTTCACAAACGACGACAAGGTTCGGCGTGTTGGAGGAGGCACGCACCAGCCCCCACGACCCGTTATCAAGGATCACACGGGCACCGTTGACGGTCACGACTTCCTTGATGTCGCGCCCGGCGACCTGTTCACCGGCTTCGGCCTTGGCGACAAGCTTTTCGACAAGCCGTTCCAGAACCTCGTATTTCTCCGTATCGGCGCAATAGGGCGACATGGTGGGCGTGGAATAGGTGACCGGCAGGGCCTTGCGCAGGTCGGACATTTTCATGTCGGGGTTGCGGTCCATCAGCTTGCAGATTTCGACCGCGACACGCATCCCGTCATCATAGCCGCGCCCGATGGGTTCGGCGAGGAAGTAATGGCCGGATTTTTCGAAACCCGCCAGCGCGCCAAGTTCGTGGACACGGCGTTTCATATGGCTGTGACCGGTCTTCCAGTAATCGGCCTTGACGCCGTTGGCCTGCAGTTCGGGGTCGGCGGCAAAAAGCCCGGTGGATTTCACGTCCGCCACAAAGGTTGAGTTCGGATAGATTTTCGAGAGGTCGCGAGCCATGATGACGCCAACCTTGTCCGCGAAAATCTCTTCGCCCTCGTCGTCGACCACGCCGCAGCGGTCGCCGTCCCCGTCAAACCCAAGCGCGAAATCTGCGCCGGAGTTCTTTACCGAAGCCGACATGTCATGGAGCATTTCCATCGCTTCGGGGTTCGGGTTGTAGTTCGGAAAGGTGTAGTCGAGCGTATTGTGGCTTTCGACGACCTCGACGCCGATGCGTTCGAAAAGCGCCGGGGCATAGGCGGCGGCGGTGCCGTTACCCGTGGCGCATACGACCTTGAGTTTGCGGGACATTTTGAAGTCGCCTACGAGGTCGTCCATATAGGCGTCCCAGACACCATCGACGAATTCGTACTTGCCGCCATCGCGCGGTTCGCCCTTGCCGTTGAGGACGATATCCTTGAGTTCACCCATTTCATCGGGTCCGTGGGTGAGGGGCATGGCAAAACCCATCTTGACCCCGGTCCAGCCGTTCGGGTTGTGCGAGGCGGTAACCATCGCAACACCCGGCACGCCAAGGTGGAACGAGCTGAAATAGGCCATCGGCGTGATACAGGGGCCAATGTCCTTGACGGTGATCCCGGCCTGCATCAGCCCGAGGATCAACGCGTTCTTGATGGTCAGCGAATAGTCGCGATAGTCGTTGCCCACTGCAATGACGGGTTCGACCCCGCGCTTGTGCATCTGCGTGCCGATTCCGAGGCCAAGCGCCGTCATGCCGGGCAAGTTGATTTCATCGGGGTATTTCCAGCGCGCGTCATATTCGCGGAAGCCGGTCGGCGTGATCATCGGATCGCGCAGGAATTCCCAGGTGTTGGGCGTAACTGTAGAAGCAGGTTTGGTCATGAAATTCTCTTTTGTCAGAGCGTTAGGGGGTTCGCTTTGGCAATGGCGTCAAAGGCCATCAGCGTGTCGATCAGATCTGGCATCTGGTCGAGATAGATCATGTTGGGCCCGTCGCTTGGCGCGTTGTCCGGGTCCTCATGCGTTTCGATGAATACAGCGCCGACGCCGATGGCCACGGCCGCGCGGGCCATGACGGGCGCGAATTCGCGCTGTCCGCCGGTCGATCCGCCCTTGCCGCCGGGCTGCTGGACCGAATGGGTTGCGTCCATCACCACGGGGTAGCCGGTTTCCGCCATCTGTGGCAGCGAGCGCATGTCGGCGACCAGCGTGTTATAGCCAAAGGACACCCCGCGTTCGGTCAGCAGGATGCGTTCATTTCCAGTGCTTTCAATCTTGTCGACGACATTCTTCATGTCCCAGGGCGCGAGGAACTGGCCCTTTTTGACATTGATCGCGGCACCGGTCTTGCCAGCGGCCAGCAGCATGTCGGTCTGGCGACAGAGAAAGGCAGGGATCTGGATGATATCCACGGCCTCGGCGGCCTCGGCGCATTGCGCCTCGGTGTGGACGTCGGTGAGGACCGGGACGCCGAAGATTTTGCGGATATCCGAAAGGATGGACAGACCCTGTTCCATGCCAAGCCCGCGTTTGCCCGAAAGCGAGGTGCGGTTGGCCTTGTCGTAAGACGCCTTGAAAACGTACTGGGCGCCGAACTTGTCGCAGGCCTCTTTCATACGGCCTGCGATCATCTGCGCATGATCGCTGCTTTCAAGCTGGCAGGGGCCCGCAATAATGGTCAGCGGGCGGTCATTGCCGATTGTGAGGTCGGCGACCTGTACATGTTTCATATGCTACGACGTAACCTGTTCACGGAGGATTGAGGCGGTTAGTGAGAACATAAGATAAATGCCTGAAAAGACCAGAAAGGCCAAGATGGTATTCTCGAAGCGGCGCGGATAGCTCGCCTCCTGGCTGGCGACGGGTAGCACCGAGGTGGTGAGATAGCGCACCTGCCGATTGGCCTCCATCCGGGTCTGTTCGACCTGCTGGAGCGCGGATTGCAGCATCAGGTCGCGGGTTGCGAGATCGGCCTGCGCCATCTGGATGCGCACCGACATCTGGGCCAGCGAATTTTCGCCCTTGGAGGCATCGACCATCTTTTCGTTCAGATCGTCCAGCAGGTTTTGAATCCGGTCGATATCGCCCTGCACCCCGTCCACGCGGGCCTGGTTCGGGCGCTCGTTATCCATCAGCGCGGCGAGTTGCAGCTCTTTTTCCTGCAACTGGATTTCCATGTTGTTGATCTGCGAGCGCAGCCCGGCGATCACGCCTTCCGGGTCGAGGATCGCACCGCGTTGCTGTAGCTGTACCAGTGCCTCCTGCGCGTTGCGCCGTTCGGCCTGCGCTACTTCGAACCCCTGCATGGCGTCACGCATCTGGTCAGCGCGTTTCTGTTGGGACAGATTGTTAATGCGTTGTTCCGCATAGGAAATCAGGTGGTCCGAGTAATCGCGCGCGATTTCGGGGTCGGCGGCAACGACCTCCATCCGGATGATGCCCTCGGTCGGGTCATAGCCGATTTTCACGTTCTTCTTGTAGACGGCATAGGCCTCTTCATTGGTCGGATCATCGGTCAGGCGCTGGATCGGGTCGATCCAGTCCTGCGAGAAATGCGATTTAAAACCCACGTCCTGATCTAGCCGCAGCATCGCGTCCTTGGATTGCAGGTAGGACTGGGTCGCGATGGAATCCTGGCTGGTGGCGAATTGCGTGCCGGTCAGCAGGCCGCCAAGCCCGCTGCCGCCAAGGTTATCGGCCTGAAGGATCAGGAATTCGGACTTGGTCGCGTACATGGGGGTTGCGACCACGTAGAAATAATAGCCCGCAATGGCGGTGGGCAGCATTACGAAAAAGGCCAGCCGCGTCATCAGCAGCATCAGTTTGCGGCGACGGCGTCGCATGATATCGCGTTGAATCTGCGTGATTTCCCGCTCGCGCCGCTCCGCCGGGCTCATCTCGGTCGAGGTGGGCGACAGGGGGGTGCTGGTGCGCGGCAATTCCCGTCCGGGCTGTTTGCGCTGGGCCGGGACATTTTCGAAAGCATCCGGCGCGCCGCCTTCATGCTGGGCGGCACCGCCCTTTGGCACGACGAGTTCCAGCGTATTGGAGGCCGCGAAGGGGTCGATGCCCTTTTCGCGCAGCAGCCGTACAGCTTCGAAATCCGAGGTCGCGGGAAGCTTGTGCTTTTGTGCGACGCGGCGCGCCATGCGCAGCTGCCGACCGGTCAGGCCTTCGCGTTTGATCGTTTCGATATCAGTGGCGTCGCTGGTCGGAGCGGCGGGGCTTTCGGCCCTGGCTGCGGGTTTGTCTTCTGCCTGTTTTTCGGGTGTCGACTGATCCGTGGTCGTCGCGGCATCGTCCTGCGGGGCCTGTTCACGCCGTTTCGCCGCACGTTCGCGCGCGGTCATGCGGGGCGGCATGGCACCGGGTTCAGGTTCTGGCATCTCAACGGCTTTGGGTCCGGGCAAGGGCCGGGCGACCGCGGCCTGCGGCGCGGATTCTTCGGTGAGCGTCCGCTTGATGCGGAATTTTCTAGCCTTGGGTTTCGTAGTCATAGAGCAGCTTCGCTTCTTCCAAGGTTTCGAACATATGCAACTGGCCGTTCATCAAAACGGCGGCCGATTTGGCGAATTTCTCAAGCGTGGCAGCCTGATGCGAGACGATGATGATGGTTGTCGTTGCAAGCCTTTCCTGCAGGATCGCACCCGCCTTCTTGTTGAATTCGACGTCGGTGGTGCCGGGCATGCCCTCATCGATGAGGTAGATGTCAAATTCAAGCGCCAGCATCAGCGAAAAGGTGAACCGCGCCCGCATCCCGGCGGAATAGGTGCCCAGGGGCTGGTCGAAATATTCGCCAAGGTTGCACAGCCAGCGGCAGTAGGATTCCACGTAATCGGGATCAAGCCCGTACAGCTTGGCGATATAGCGGCAGTTTTCCATCGCCGAGACCTTGGGCACGACGCCGCCCATGAAGCCCAGCGGGAAAGAGATGTTGCACATCCGGCGGACTTCGCCCTCATCGGGTTTTTCGAGGCCGGCCATGATGTTGATCAGGGTGGTCTTGCCGGTGCCATTGGGCGCGAGAATGCCCAGCGAACGGCCGAGTTCGACCCGGAACGAGACCCGGTCGAGGATCACCTTGCGCTGTGTCCCCGTCCAGAAAGATTTGCTGACATTCACGAATTCTAGCATATTCGTCGTCTGATGCCGCCTTCTTGCCCGATACGTTGGGTGGTTGGGTCCACCGTGCCTGTCCTAAACCGGTTAACAACCCGTATCAGACGTTTCTTAATAGGTCATATACTGCAGCTATGTAGCGAAACTGGCAACATTATGGCCAAAGAGAGTGTGACTGTTTTCCTGCCTGCGTGCCCCTGTTTTCGGGGCTTATGTTGCCAGCCTGTTTATCACCCTAAATTGTCTTGGCGAAGGCCATGGGATTGATCCGGAGGCAAGCGTGGCACAGATACATCGTTCATGACGATGAATGAACCTGATACGCGCCCCGGCGAGGGGCTGCGCAATGACATCCGCGCCTGCCGGATCTGTGCCGCGCGATTTGCTGCGACGAAAACTGCGCATGCACCGCGCCCGGTGGTGTGGTTTCGTCCGGGCGCCCGGATCCTGATCGCGGGGCAAGCCCCGGGGGCGCGGGTGCACGCCTCGGGCCGTCCGTTCAGCGATGCTTCGGGTGACCGGCTGCGCCACTGGCTGGGGTTGGATGACGAGACGTTTTATGACCGGGACCGGGTCGCCATCGTGCCGATGGCGTTCTGTTTTCCGGGCTATGACGCAAAGGGCGCGGACCTGCCGCCGCCACCTGTTTGCGCCGCCACCTGGCATGGGTCGGTGATGGCACAGCTTGCCTCGGTCAAGCTGACGGTACTGGTGGGCGGTTATGCGCATAAATGGCATATGGGGCGGCAAAAGAGCGTGACCGCGACCGTGGCGGGCTGGCGAGACCATGCACCGTCGGTCTTTCCCTTGCCTCATCCGTCATGGCGCAATACCGGGTGGTTGAAGAAAAACCCTTGGTTCGAGGCGGAGCTGCTGCCGGTTCTGCGCGACAGGGTGAGAAAGGTTATGGAATGAGCGAAACGACTCCGCTGGATCAGGCCCATGCAGCGATGGAAGCGGCGCCCGAGGATGGCGCGGCGCGGATGCGATTTTACGAACGGCTCGCGGATGGAGAGCTGTTCCTGATGCTGAGCGCCGAGCCGAAGGGCGACGATGTAAGACCCGAGATATTCGAGCTGGAAGAGGGGACCTTCGTGCTCGCCTTTGATCGCGAATCCCGGCTGTCGGATTTCGCCGGACGGCCCGCGCCCTATGTGGGGTTGTCGGGGCGTACCCTTGCCGGGATGCTGGCGGCACAAGGGCTGGGGCTGGGCGTGAACCTTGAGGTCGCGCCGTCGTCAATTCTGATCCCGCCCTCTGGCGTTGCGTGGCTCGCCGAGACAACCGCCAATATCCCCTCGGAAGTCGAGGCAAAAATTGCCGAAGTGAACGCGCCGAAGGGCTTGCCCGAGAGCCTGATTTCAGCGCTGGATACCAAGCTGGCCACAGCGATGGGATTGGCGCGCACTGCCTATCTGGTTGGAGTGACTTATGAAACCGGCGGGCAGGGGCATATGCTGGCCTTTGTCGATGCTGCGGACTGGGGCCGGGATGCGCTGGCACGCGCCACGGGCGAGGCGCTGACATTCTCGGACATCGAGGCGGGCGCGCTGGACGTCGGGTTCTTTACCTCGGACGAGCCGATGGCCGAGGCGCTATCGCGCGCCGGGCTGCGATTTGACCTGCCCGAAGCGGTTCAGCCCGAGGTCAGCCGGATCGCGCCGGGAAGCGACCCCGACAAGCCACCAATCTTGCGCTGAGGCGGGGCGCGGCTAGACTGCGGCCATGACACGCGACGAATTCAACGCCTATTGCTCAGCTTTCCCGGCGAGCACCCATGTGGTGCAGTGGGGCGATGCGGATGTGTGGAAAGTAGGCGGCAAGGTCTTTGCCATCTGCGGCTGGAATGACGGTGCGGCGGCGTTTACCTTCAAGGTCACCGATATGGCCTTTGAGATCCTGCCGGACATGAAGGGCATCCGGCCCGCGCCCTATATGGCGTCGCGCGGTCTTAAATGGGTGCAGCACTATGCCAGTCCGGGCCTGTCGGACAGCGAGCTGAAGGAGCATATCGCCTTGTCTTTTGACATGGTTGTTTCAGGGCTTAGCAAGAAGAAGCGCGCTGAGCTGGGGCTTTTGAAACAAAAGCAGCCCTCCTGATCACGAAAGACAATTTGGCGTAACAGCTGCGCGAGCCACGGTACGCAAGGCCCGGATTTACCGTAATCTGCGGACCTATGCACCTTGTGCGACATGCTTGATGGCCGAAAGGATATGTCATGAAACGGTCCGTGTTACCGCTGTTTGCCGCGAGTTTCCTGTTTACCGCGCCTGCCTTTGCGGGAGAACAATTCGTTGATTCCACCGGGTTCGCCGTGTCGGGCTTTGACGTGGTCGCCTATCGCGATCTCGAACAAAGCCCGGTGGGGACACCGCAACCCGATCCGGTGCCGGGGCGCGCGGATATCACCGCCGAATACAATGGGGCCGTCTTTGCCTTCAGCAGCGAAGAAAATCGCCACAAGTTTCTGGAAAACCCTGCCTATTTCGCGCCGGCCTATGACGGGCATTGCGCCTATGGGGTGTCAAAGGGGGGCAAGGTGCCCGGCAACCCGACGCTCTGGCGGGTGGTGGATGACAAGCTATACCTGAATATCACCGATGTGGTCGTCGGATTCTGGGAAGAGGACATTCCCGGCAATATCAATATCGCCGAGGGCAACTGGCCAGAGATCGAACCGGTTGCCGCGTCGGAAAACCCGATCCCGAATTATTCCTCACCCGCGCCGGTCAAGTAGCAACCGGCGCGACAGGGATCAGAGCGCGCGCCAGCCGATGTCGCGGCGAAAGAACCCTTCGGGCCAGTCGATAGCATCGGCCATCGCATAGGCGCGATCGCGCGCTTCGGCCAGCGTCTTGCCGCGGGCGGTGACATTTAAAACCCGCCCGCCACTGGCGGTGATATGGCCATCGGTTTCGGAAGTGCCGGCGTGAAAGCACATTTCGCTGCTGGTTTCGGGCAGATATTCCAGCCCGTTGATCCGGCTGCCTTTTTCGTAAGATCCGGGATATCCCTTGGCGGCCATGACGACTGTCATCGCATGATCGTCGGCCCAGTTCACCCGCATCTTTCCCAGGCGGGATTCGGCGGCGGCGTGCATCAGGTCCATAGCTTGCGCGCCGAGGCGCATCATCAGCACCTGACATTCCGGATCGCCGAAACGCACGTTGTATTCGACCAGCCGGGGCTGGCTGTCCCTGATCATCAGCCCGACGTAGAGAACGCCCTGATAGGGCATGTCGCGCTTGGCCATTTCCGCCATCGTCGGGCGCACGATTTCATCGAGCGCCTTTTGTGTGATTTCATCGGTCATGACAGGGGCGGGGGAATAGGCGCCCATGCCGCCGGTGTTGGGGCCGGTGTCGCCTTCGCCGACACGCTTGTGATCCTGAGCGGTGCCGATGGGCAGCACATCGGAGCCGTCGCAGAGCACGAAAAAGGACGCCTCTTCGCCTTCCATGAACTCTTCGATGACAACCTCGGCCCCGGCGGAGCCGAATTCGCCGCCGAACATGTCGTCGATAGCGGCAAGGGCTTCGTCCTCGGTCATGGCGACGATGACGCCTTTGCCTGCCGCAAGACCGTCGGCCTTGACGACAATCGGCGCGCCCTGTTCGCGGATATAAGCGCGGGCTGCTTCGGCATCGGTGAAATGCGCGTAATCGGCGGTGGGCGCCTTGGCGGCTGCACAGATTTCCTTGGTGAAATTCTTGCTGGCCTCAAGCTGGGCGGCAGCGGCCGAGGGACCGAAGACAAGGATATTCGCATCCCGCAGCGTGTCGGCGACGCCTGCCGCGAGCGGGGCTTCGGGGCCGACGATCACGAAATCGATACTGTTTTCCAGCGCGAATTCCACAACGGTTGGCCCGTCTAGGATATCGAGCTTGGCGCAGGCAGCGATGGCGGCGATGCCCGCATTGCCGGGGGCGACGATCAGCTTGTCGCATTTCGGGTTCTGCATGACCGCCCAGGCAAGGCTGTGTTCACGCCCGCCGCTGCCCAAGATCAGAATGTTCATCCGCTATCCCCTTGCTGCGGTGCTGTCACAAATCGCCGTCTGCATAGGGGGCCGGCGGGCAATAGGCAAGAAGACGCGGGGGAAACTCGGCCAAAGGAACTCTGCCTTTCGGCTCGCGTTGGGTGGCCAGAAACAGAGAATAAGGAGTCATCAAATGGCACGTCTCAGTGAAAAGAAAATTGCAATCCTTGCCACGCACGGATTCGAACAGTCCGAACTTGAAAAGCCGCTGGAAGCGCTCCGCGAGGCAGGCGCCGATGTCCATGTCGTTTCGCTGGAATGTGGAGAGATCAAAGGTTGGGATGGCGATGACTGGGGACGCCCGGTTACGGTAGACAAGCTGCTGTCGGACGTCTCTGCCAACGACTACGATGCGCTGGTGTTGCCCGGCGGTCAGATCAACCCGGACCTGCTTCGTGTTGAGAGGAACGCCGTCGAATTTATCCGGTCCTTCTGGGACAGCGGCAAGGCCATCGGTGCAATTTGCCACGCGCCTTGGTTGCTGGCAGAAGCGGAAATCGTCAAGGGGCGCAAAGTTACGTCCTACAAGTCGATCGAAACCGACATTCGCAATGCGGGTGGTCTGTGGGAAGACAGTGAGGTCGTGACCGACATGGGGCTGGTGACAAGCCGTAACCCGGACGACCTTCCTGCGTTCTGCAACAAGCTGATCGAGGAAATCGCAGAAGGTCGCCACGAAAAACGCGCGGCGTGACCTTTTCCTGACGCGCGACATGGGGCAATACTTGCCCCATGTCCGATCTGATAGACGATCCCGCTCCGGGACAAAATACACCCGAATACACCGTGTCGGAGATATCCGGCGCGGTGAAACGTACTCTGGAAGACGAATTTGGCCGGATCCGCGTCAAGGGAGAGGTCGGGCGCGTGTTCAAGGCGCGCTCCGGGCATCTATACTATGACGTTAAGGATGACCGCAGTGTCCTGGCTTGCACTACTTGGAAAGGGCAGATCGCGAATCTTTCGGTGGTGCCCGAAGAGGGGCTGGAGGTCGTCGTTACCGGGCGGCTGACCGCATTCGGCGCGCAATCCAAGTACAACATGAACGTGGATGAGGTGGCCGTCGCTGGACAGGGCGCGTTGATGGCGCTTTTGGAGAAGCGCAAGAAGCAGCTTGCGGCCGAGGGCCTCTTTGAAGCGTCGCGTAAGCGGCCCTTGCCGTACCTGCCTGAAATTATTGGTGTTATTACCTCGCCCTCGGGAGCGGTGATCCGTGACATTCTGCATCGACTGCGCGACCGTTTTCCGCGCAAGGTGTTGATCTGGCCAGTCGCCGTGCAGGGCGCGGCTTGCGCGCCCGAGGTGACGCGGGCCATTGAAGGGTTCAATCGCCTGACTCCCGGCGGCGCTTTGCCGCGACCCGACTTGCTGATCGTGGCGCGTGGTGGCGGCTCGGTCGAGGATCTTTGGGGGTTCAACGAGGAAGTCGTCGCGCGGGCGGCGGCGGCGTCGGAGATTCCGCTGATTTCCGCCGTGGGTCACGAAACCGATACGACGCTGATTGATTTCGTTTCTGACCGTCGCGCACCGACGCCGACGGCGGCGGCCGAACTGGCTGTGCCGGTTCGGGTGGAATTGCTGGCCTGGGTCGAAGGGCAGGGCGCGCGGCTGACACGGGCGGGCAATGGCGCGGTGACCCTGCGGCGTCAGCGGCTGGCCGATCTGAGCCGGGCCTTGCCACGGGGCGACAGCCTGCTGGCCTCGGCGCGGCAACGCTATGACCGGATCGCCGATCAGCTGCCGGTCGCGCTCATCAAGGGCGTTCAGGCGCATCGGGTACATCTGTCGGACGTTTCAGGCAGCCTGAGACCATCGATTTTGACGCGGATGATCGCGCAGGAACGGCGTGGCGTTCAGCAGTGGTCGGCGCGGCTGGTTCCGGCGTTGGACCGAGCGGTAGCGCAGCGGCGCACCGGGTTCGAATCGCGCGCGGCGCGTCTGCGGCCGCGCGAACTGACAGCGAAAATTTCCCAGCGAAAACAGGATCTTGGGGGCTTGTCGAGGCGGCTTTCCGCAATCGGGCGCAACCAGGTTTCCGGGCTGGATATCCGGTTGAAAACAGCAGATCGGATGCTGGCCACGCTGGGATATGAGGCGACGCTGGAGCGGGGCTATGCGGTGATCCGCGCCGAGGGAGAGGTCGTGACCCGCAAGGCCGAGGCCGAAGGGGCGGCGACGCTTGAGATTCAATTCGCCGATGGCCGGATGAAGGTGGGCGGCAAGCCCGCGCGAAAGTCGTCGAAAACGGCACCCGAACCGGATCAGGGCAGCCTGTTCTGATTGATCGAGGACGGGTGAGGAGGACCTAGACGCCGACGTCGGGGCCGTAGCAGATCATCTCTTCGCCGACGTCCTGCGCCTCGTAGAGTTCGGTGGAGGAATTGTTATTCTCGAACTGGGCGATCAGACCGCCCGTGCCTTTGCGAAAGGTCCAGCACTGCGGATCGCCCGGGCGATCATCGTAGACGAAACAGATTTGGCCCGCCTGTTCGTACCAAGATCCGTATTTGCATTCACCGTCCAGAAAGGACCAGACCACGCGGCGGTCATCGAGGTAACGCTCGACCCCGTAGGCCTCACCGCCATTGCCGTAGAACAGGGTTTTGCCATTGGTGTAGTTTTCAAACGCCTCTGCGCTCATCGCGGATTGAGCGGCCAGCGGCTGGGCGAGGAAAGCGGTGAGAATCAGCGATAGTCGTAGCATTGGCAAACTCTGCCACAGGGTCGCGGGTTTCGCTACCAATGGTTGACACAGGGTTAACGCCGGCTGCACGATCGGCGCCAAACCGGGCAACGCGCGGGTCCATCAGGCGTTTCCAGAGCGGCGGGACGGTTGCGATCATCGCCATGACGGGAAAGGTCGAGGGCAGCATCGGCATTTCATCCGGGTTCAGACGAAGGGCGGTAAAGCGGCGCGTGGGGGCCACGTGATGGTCCGAATGGCGCGGCGCGTTGAGCATCATCGCGGCGGAGTACCAAGGGCTCGCGTTCCAGGAATGGCGCGGAGAAACCGGCTCGAGCCGCCCATTGGCAAGGGTTTTGCGGCGCAGCCCATAATGCTGGACATAATCCGAAAGCATCAACTGCATCTGTGCGAATGTCGTGAGGGTGAGAAGGGCGAACAGGCCGGGCCATCCGGCGATGAGCAGGGCGGCAATCACCGTAACCGCGCCGCCCAAAGTGTATATAACGTAGGGGTGCATACCTCGCGCGTGGCCTTGTCGAAGACGGTTTTCGGCGCGAAGCCCGGCGTGGAATGAGCCTATGACAGCGCGGGGCCAGAAGCGATAGAATCCTTCACCCGATCGTGCCGAATTCGGATCGCGTTCGCTGGCGACGAGTGGGTGATGCACCCGTAGATGGGCCGAGACGTGATGGCCAAAGAGAAGCGAGCAGAAGATCGCGGTGCCAAGGCGGCGAAGCCCGCGTTGCGGGGCATGGATCAGCTCATGCCCGGTGGCATTTGAAACCTGACCGAGAAATAGGCCGATGCCGAACCACAGAGCGACGGTGGCGGCGGGGCTGCTGGTGCCATGCGCCAAGGCATGAACGCCCAGCCCGAGCAGCAGGAAATGCGCCGCAGTCAGAACAATGCAAAGCCGGTTGCCAAGAGTCAGCGCGGGTGTATCTCCGCGTGGCAGGGCAGGAAGCCGGGTCAGCCGGTCGGCGGCAAAGACGACAAGCGTCATGAAGGCGAGCCCGAGCCAGATCCAGACCCCACCCGCGATGCAGCCGAGACCAAGCAGGACCGCAGGTGTCAGGCTGGCCATCGCGTAACGGATCATTAATTTCCCTTCCCGTAGAACGCGACTTTACGCTAGGGCGACATGGGCCGCGATTTTCGCTTTGATACGGGTCAAAGGCTCGGGTCTGGTATCAAATGCGCGACGCCATGCATCATATGGGAAAGCTCAAGGCAACGCAAAGTCGCTCTGCCCTGTCGCTTTTGATCGAATGACGTGCCGCGGGTGGGATATAGATTGCTTAAGAATTGAACAGGGAAGCCGGCGAAATGCAGGATCGCGAAGCAAAGGGTGTCTGGAAAACCGGTAAGGGCAAGGGGCGGCATACGCCCAAGGGCCGGCAGCTGGAGGATACAGCCTGGGAAGAGGTTCGCGCGCTGCTGGGGGAACGGCCGCGCCGTCGCGACCTGCTGATCGAGTTCCTGCACCTGATACAGGACGAATACGGGCATTTGTCTGCCGCGCATCTGCGGGCGCTGGCCGAGGAGATGCGGATCTCCATGGCTGAGGTTTACGAGGTGGCCACGTTCTACGCGCATTTCGACGTGGTGAAAGAGGGCGAAACGCCGCCGCCCGCGCTGACCATCCGGGTCTGCGATTCGCTGTCTTGTGAGTTGGCAGGATCGCAGGCGTTGAAAGCGGCACTTGAAACCGGGCTGGACCCGTCAGAAGTCCGGGTGCTGCGCGCGCCCTGCATGGGCCGGTGCGAAACCGCGCCGGTGCTGGAGATCGGCCATAACCACATCACCCATGCGACGGTCGAAAAGACCATGCAGGCGATAGAGGCGGGCGATACCCACACCCATATACCTGAATACGAGGGGTTCGAGGCTTATCGTGCGGATGGCGGATATGAGACGTTGCTTGATCTGCGTGAAAACGGTGACTGGGAAGAGGTCCAGCAGCTGATCCTCGATTCAGGTCTGCGGGGTCTGGGCGGCGCGGGCTTTCCGAGCGGCAAAAAGTGGGGCTTTGTTCGGGCCAATGCCGGGCCGCGCTATCTTGCCGTGAACGGTGACGAAGGCGAGCCGGGGACGTTCAAGGACCGCTACTACCTTGAACGCAGGCCGCATGCCTTTCTCGAGGGCATGTTGATCGCCGGATGGGCGGTGGAAGCGAACACCTGCTTTATCTACATGCGGGACGAATACCCCGGAATCCTCGAAATCCTGCGCCGCGAAATCCGTGCGCTCGAGGACGCGGGGATCGTCGCGTCCGGGTATATCGATCTGCGGCGCGGGGCCGGGGCATATATCTGCGGCGAAGAAAGCGCGATGATCGAATCCATTGAAGGCAAACGGGGAATTCCGCGTCACCGGCCGCCCTTCGTGGCGCAGGTCGGGGTCTTCGACCGTCCGACCTTGGTGCATAATGTCGAAACGCTCTATTGGGTGAACCGTGTCTGCCGAGAGGGGCACGGTCTGCTCAGCAAGATGGAATTCAACGACCGTACCGGTCTTCGGAGTTTTTCGGTTTCGGGCCGGGTCAAGCAGCCGGGCGTGCACCTGCTGCCTGCGGGGTCGACCATTTCAGACGTGCTCGAAGCGGCAGGCGGTATGCTCGACGGGCATGAGTTCAAGGCATACCAGCCGGGCGGGCCGTCTTCCGGATTGTTGCCTGCGTCGCTGAACGACGTGCCGCTCGATTTCGACATGTTGCAGGAACATGGCACCTTTATCGGATCGGCGGCGGTGGTGATCCTGTCGGACAAGGACAGCATGCGCGACGCGGCGCTGAACATGCTGCGCTTTTTCGAGGATGAGAGCTGTGGGCAATGTACGCCCTGTCGGGTGGGCTGCGAAAAGGCGGTGAAGCTTATGCAGGTGGATCACTGGGATCAGCCGCTGCTTGATGAGCTTTGTACGGCGATGGCGGATGCGAGCATTTGCGGGCTGGGGCAGGCGGCACCGAACCCGATCCGCAGCGTGATCCGGCATTTTCCCGAGGAAGTCTGAGGCGCTGTTGGCGCTATCTGATCATCCGCTCTTCCATCCGGCGTGGTGCTGGACTACGTCATGGGGGCAATTGCGGAGTAGATCATGGCATTTTTCACCAAGCTGAAAGATCGCTTGTTCAAATCCTCTTCCAAACTGGAGCAGGGTCTGGACGCGATCGTGGAAGATGGCGGCGAAGCCGAAGAGGTTGCAGCGGTGACGCGCGCGGCCGATCCGAAACCCGACACGCCGCCAACCCCGGATCCGACACCCGAGCCGGAGCCGACCCCCATTCCGGACCCGACCCCGGATCCCGACCCGGCGCCGATCCCCGATCCGACGCCGGAGCCGACCCCGATCCCCGAGCGCGAGCCGGTCCCCGAGCCGGATGTGCCGCGGCCGACGCCGCGTCCCGATCCGAAACCGGATCTGCCGTCGCCGACACCTTCCCCGACCGAGGTCCCGTCACCATCGCCCAGCGAAGTGCCGGATAATCCCGAGCCGGGCCCGATCTCTCCGCCGAGTGAAGCGCCGATGCCAAGCGATCCGCAGCCCTCGATCTCGCCCGACCGGCTGGACATGGGCGCGCCTGAACCCGCACGCGGCGGCGGGCTGCTAGGCCGGTTGCTGGGCCGCAGCGCGCCCAAGACGGTGGTGCGCCGGGTGCTGGATGACGACATGCTGGAACAGCTCGAGGAGCTGCTGATCAGTGCCGACATGGGCGTGGATACTGCGCTGCGCGTCACCGCGAACATGGCCGAGGGTCGCTTTGGGCGGAAACTTTCGGTCGATGAGATCAAGCAGTTTCTCGCCACCGAAATCGCGCGGGTGATGGAGCCGGTCGCGCGGCCCCTGCCGATCTATTCGAAACGGCCGCAGGTCGTGCTGGTCGTCGGGGTGAACGGGTCGGGCAAGACCACGACCATCGGCAAGCTGGCAAGTCAGTTTCGTGCCGCTGGCAAGAAGGTGGTGATCGCGGCGGGTGATACCTTCCGGGCGGCGGCGGTGGAGCAGTTGCAGGTCTGGGGCGACCGGGCCGGGGTGCCGGTGCTGACCGCGCCGGAAGGGTCGGATCCGGCAAGCCTTGCCTTTGACGCGATGACCAAGGCGCAGGAAGACGGGGCCGATCTTTTGCTGATTGACACCGCAGGGCGGTTGCAAAACCGCGCCGACCTGATGGAAGAGCTTGCCAAGATCGTTCGCGTGATCCGCAAAAAGGATGAAACCGCGCCGCATAACACCCTGCTGGTGCTGGATGCGACGACGGGCCAGAACGCGCTGAGCCAGGTCGAGACCTTCCGCAAGATTTCCGACGTGTCCGGTCTGGTGATGACCAAGCTGGACGGGACCGCCAAGGGCGGCGTCCTCGTCGCGCTGGCCGACAAGTTCGGTCTTCCGATCCATGCCATTGGCGTGGGCGAGCAGATCGACGATCTCGCCCCGTTCGACCCCGATGAATTTGCCGCCGCGCTGACAGGGATGGATAGCGCCGCGTGAAACTCTCCCTTTCCGAAGACCGGTACCGGGGCCGTCAATGCGTGCCCATGCCCTTTTCCAGCCAGCGCAGACCGATCAGAACCGCGGTGACCAGAAGGGTCGCGAGCGCGGCCAGCGGTGCTTGTCCGGCACCGCAGGCAAGACCGATGGCCCCGGCCAGCCACATTGAGGCCCCGGTCGTCAGGTTCCTCACCTTGTCGCCCGACGTAAAGATTACGCCCGCGGCGAGAAAGGCGACACCGGCAGTGACGGCCTCGATCAGTCGCAGGGGGTCGATCTGCACTTCATTGCCGACGCCAAAGGGAAGGCTGCCAAGGTGTTGTGAGACGAGGATAAACAGGCAGGCGGCGATCGAGACGAGCATATGGGTGCGCAGACCGGCAGGTTTACGACGCCATTCCCGCTCCATGCCGATCACGGCGCCAAGCACCAGCGCGGCAAGCATGCGGGTCATGGCCACGATCAGCGGCACTTCAGAGAAGGTATTGGTAAGTTCGTCGACAATCGTGTCCCACATGAATTTCTCCTTCGTCTGCGGTAGTCACAAAACAGTCCGATCCTATCACAGGTTCCCGGTGGGCGTGCGATGAGCGACTGGCTGGTTTCCCTCGAAGGCACCTCGGCCGGCCATCAGCTTGCGTTGTTTCTTGCCTTGCTCGCCGCGTTTCTTCACGCGGTCTTTGGCGCGCTGCAAAAGGGGCGGTACGATCCCTGGCTTTCACGCGGAGCCATCGACGTTTTCTATTGCCTGATGTCGATCCCGTTCGTGCTTTTCGTCGTGCCGTGGCCCGAGGCGCATATGTGGCCGATCTTTGCCGGGGCTTTTGTCATCCACCTGTTCTACAAGCTCCTGCAGGCGCAGGCCTATACCAAGGGCGCTTACACGGTGGTCTACCCGGTGGTGCGCGGCATGGGGCCACTGTTCACCGTCATCGGGGCCTATTTCATTTTCGGCGAGATCTTTGCGCCGATGCAGTGGATTGGCGTGGGGGTATTGCTGTCAGGGATCTTTGGTCTTGCGCTTTATAACCTGATCTTCCTTGTCTCGGAACGCGACACGCTTTGGGCGGCGCTGGGGCTGGCGGTCATGACCGGGCTCTTCGTGGCGCTTTATACGACCTACGACGCCTATGGCATCCGCGCGACGGCCGATCCATTCACCTTCCTGTTCTGGTTCTTCATGCTCGACGGTCTGGTGATGCCGATCATCGGCTTTGTACGCTGGCGGCGCATGGACGCGCCGCCCAATCCCGGCCCGCTCTTGTTGCGTGGCTTTTTCGGCGGCATCGTGGCCTATTTTAGTTTCGGGTCGATCATGCTGGCCACCCGGCTGGACAAGGTGGGCGAAGCGGCGGTACTGCGCGAGACATCCACCGTTTTTGCCGCGTTGATCGGCTGGCTGGTGCTGAAGGAAACCGTGGGGCCGCGCCGGATCGCGCTGATGTCCCTGATCGCGATTGGCGCGGTCATCGTAGAAATGGGAGGCTGAGAGCCCGAATGGCGAAGCAGAAGAAAGAGATCAACATCTGGTTGAAACAGGTGCTGGAGCTGGGGCCGCCGATCCTGTTTTTCCTGATCTACCTGCGCATCAAGGAAGACGTGTTTGTCTTTGGTGGCACGGAATATTCCGGGTTCATCGTCGCCACGCTGGTCTTTGTGCCGATCCTGCTGATCGCGATGGGTATCCTGTGGCAACTGACCGGCGAACTCAGCCGGATGCAGATTTTCACCGCCTTCATGGTCATCTTCTTTGGCGGGCTGACCGCGTGGTTCAACGACGAACGGTTCTTCAAGATGAAGACGTCCATCGTCTATGGCGTATTCGCCGTTCTGCTGGGCATCGGTCTGATGCGTGGGCGATCCTATCTCGAATACGTGATGGGCGACATGATCCCCATGCGCGAGGCGGGGTGGATGCAGCTTACCCGGCGGCTCTGCATCTGTTTCGCGCTGCTCGCCATCGCGAATGAACTGGTGTGGAGAAACCTGTCCACCGATCTCTGGGTCAAGATCGAGACCTTCGGTTTCCCCATCATCCTGTTCCTGTTCCTCTGGGCGCAGATCGTCGCGCTTCAGGCGCATATGATCGACGAGGATGACAAGGCGTAGACGCCTTGCCCGTCATTTCTTGAAGAGCAGTTCCTGCGCGGATTTGTCGGGCAGTTGCTTGCGCAGATCGGCATGCAGATCGCGCCCGCGCTGAACGCCTGGACGGGCGCTGACCGTGTCGAGCCAGCGCGCCATATGCGGCTTGTCCTCGATGGTCTGTTCCTGCCGCTTGTACAGATGCGCCCAAGGCCAGATCGCCATATCCGCGATGGTAAAGTCCGGCCCGGCGACGAATTCGTGCTCTGCTAACTGCTTGTCGAGAACGCCGTAAAGCCGCGCGACCTCGCTGCGATAGCGGCCCTGTGCATAGGGCAGCACCTGCGGCGGGTCCATGTCGGGGGCGTATTGCAGAAAGTGATGCGCCTGTCCGGCCATCGGACCCAGACCACCCATCTGCCACATCAGCCACTGGTCCACGGCAATCCGGTCCCGTTCACTCGTGCCACAGAACTTGCCGGTCTTGCGCGCGAGATATTGCAGGATCGCTCCGGATTCAAAAATCGAGATCGGCGCACCATCCGGCCCGTCAGAATCGATGATCGCGGGCATGCGGTTGTTCGGCGAAATCTTCAGGAACTCCGGCTTGAACTGGTCGCCTTTCTGGATGTTTACCAGATGCGTGTCATAGGCCAGCTCCATCTCCTCGAGCGCGATGGAAACCTTCCAGCCATTTGGTGTCGGCCAGAAATACAGATCGATTGTCATGTCTCATCCCCGTTCTAATCGGGCGCGATCATGACGCTTTCTGCGGCGCAAGCAAGGGCAGGGCAATGGCAGGGGGCGCAACAAGGCGTGACCAGCGGCGTGCTGGCGCATCCGGAACGGCCTGTTGCACCCGTTGCAGAGGCCAGCGGGCCGGGTTGCGCATCAGGTCGTTGTAAAAGCGCAGCGTGCCCGCGCGCGTATAGGTCGACCAGTGGCAGATGCGCCGCTCCGGGCTGCCCAGCGGCGCGCCGAGACGGTGCAGGTTGCCAAGGGTTTCGGTGCAATCCAGCTGCAGCGTCACCGCGTTCGGGGCCTTGAGACCCAGCCCGATGGCGCGGTCGCCGGGGACGGGGGGCGCGACCAACCGTTCGAACAGGAAATCGAACGTGTCGTTCTCGCGGCTGGTGATGTTGAAGAACTCGGTGGTTTGCCCGGCCGCCGTTTCCAGCGCCGCCTGGGCGGTTTCGCGATAGCTGGCCCCGGTCAGCGACACGATCCGCTGAATGGCATTGGCCGGCAGGTGATAGAGCGCCTGCAGTGCGATTTCTGTGCCCATCGAATGGGCAAGCACGTGAACGGGGCGGTCGGGGCCTTGGCGGCGCAGGTCATTCAGCAGCTGCGCCAGTGCCCGGCCTGCCTCGATGGCGCGGCGACGGGCGCTCCAGAGCGGGCCGCGCGCGTCCCAGCCAAAGGCGATGCCCAGACCTTCGTTTGTGTGGCCGGTGCCGAACCCAAGATGCCGTGGCCAGCTCGGTGAGTGCCAGGGCCGATCGCGCGGGTGCATGGCCATGATGTGAAGGTGGGGGCAGTGATCCAGCATCCCGGGACGATACTTGTAGCCGTGGATCATCACGATGACCGGCTCGTCGCGGGTTGCCTCGGCGGTGACCTCGGCGAGGCGGCGGTAGAGGGGCTGAGTCCCGCAGTGCAGGCGCGGCTCGCTCCCCTTCGCATTGATCCTGATCAGCGGCATCGCGCACCTCATACCAGATGTTGTGGCTGCTATCTGGCCGATGCGTATGACGTCGGGATGAAGCTATGGTTACGGCACCGTGACGATGTGGATTGGTGCCTTGACTTTCCGTCGCTGCGACAAGTAAAGGACACGCATGCTTCGTGGCGATTTGTTACCGGATTGCGGGCCACGTTAAATATTCCGCTAAAAGGTCAGGATGAAAGGCCCCTTTCGCTTGACCGCGTCTGGGGTTTTTTTGTGCCCGAAGAAGGGCCGGAGGTCGAAATGAGCGAGAACTGGAACAAACGAACGAAAGCCGTCCACGGGGGCGTGCGCCGCAGCCAGTATGGCGAAATGAGCGAAGCCATCTTTCTGACGCAGGGCTTTGCCTATGACAGTGCCGAGGCCGCCGAGGCGCGGTTCATCAAGACGGGGGATGACGAATTCATCTATGCCCGTTACGGCAACCCGACGGTGCGGATGTTCGAGGAACGGATCGCGCTGCTTGAAGGGGCGGAAGATGCCTTTGCCACCGCTTCCGGCATGGCGGCTGTTTCCGGCGCCCTGACCTCGATGCTGAAGGCCGGGGATCACGTGGTTTCGGCCCGTGCGCTGTTTGGATCCTGCCTTTACATTCTCGAAGAGGTTCTGGGCCGTTACGGGGTCGAGGTGACCTTTGTCGATGGCACCGATCTTGACCAATGGCGCGACGCGATCCGCCCCGACACCAAGGCCGTGTTCTTTGAATCCGTGTCGAACCCGACGCTCGAAGTCATCGATATCTCGGCGGTGGCCAAGCTGGCTCATGAGGTCGGTGCGCTGGTCCTTGTCGATAACGTCTTTGCTACGCCGGTCTTTTCCAAGGCGATTTCGCAGGGCGCGGACGTGGTTGTCTATTCCGCCACCAAGCATATCGACGGACAGGGTCGGGCGCTGGGCGGGGTGATCCTTGGCACGCGCGAGTTCATTCGCAAGACGGTCGAACCCTATATGAAGCACACCGGCGGCTCGATGAGCCCGTTCACCGCGTGGATCATGCTCAAGGGACTTGAGACCATGAGCCTGCGCGTCAAGGCGCAGGCCCAGTCGGCGCAGGCGATTGCCGAGGCGCTGGAGGGTGAGGCCGCGCTTGAGCGGGTGCTTTACCCTGGTCTCAAGGGCCATCCGCAGCATGACCTTGCCCAGAGCCAGATGGGGCAGGGCGGAACCGTCATTTCCTTTGAGCTGAAAGGTGGTCAGGAAGCTGCGTTCGCCTTCCTGAACGCGCTGGAAATCGTGCTGATCTCGAACAACCTCGGCGATTCCAAATCGATCGTGACCCATCCGGCGACCACGACGCACCAGCGGCTTCCGGCGGATCAGAAGGAACTGCTGGGGATCACCCCTGGCCTGATCCGGTTCTCGGTCGGAATTGAGGATACGGACGACCTGCTGGCCGATATCCGGCAGGCGCTTGTCGCCGCCTCGGCGCGGTAATTCGCCTTCCGGGCGGCCATTTTCCCAAAAGATTGGCTGCCCGGTGGTACTTATCTGGTACAATGGTTGAAAGTTTTTGCGCCCGGCTTTGATCCGGGGATGGTTGCGAAGCGTACTGATTATATATTGGTAATCTGCATCTGCCGTACTTAGGTTTGGCTCGACTGCAAAGGGGACGCTGATGAACATCCATATGCCGACGATCGAGGGTACGCCAGATCACGATGACGCAGCTGCGGCTCTGGACGTGCTGCGCGTCTGGGCATCCAAGGCGACCTATGCAGAGCTGGTCAATCTTGACCCCGCACTTGCGCGTGCGCTTGGCCGCCAGTCGAACATCGAATACCCGGTTCTGTCGCGCCATTACCCCGAAGAATTCACTGTCGATGCCGCCTACAAGGCGTCGCTGCCGGATTTACAGAACGGCCCATCCAGCCTGATCCGTGGCGCACGTCAGCAAATTCAGCATGTCGGTATTTCCAATTTCCGTCTGCCGATCCGCTTTCATACCCGCGACAACGGCGATCTGACGCTTGAAACCTCGGTCACCGGCACTGTCAGCCTTGAGGCTGACAAGAAGGGCATCAACATGAGCCGCATCATGCGCAGCTTTTATGCCCACGCCGACCGGACCTTCAGCTTTGGGGTGATCGAGGCGGCGCTGGATGATTACAAATCCGACCTCGAAAGCTTTGATGCGCGCATCCAGATGCGGTTTTCCTTCCCGATGAAGGTGGACAGCCTTCGTTCCGGCCTGTCGGGTTACCAGTATTATGACATCGCGCTAGAACTGGTCGAAACTGATGGCGTGCGTCAGAAGATCATGCACCTCGATTATGTCTATTCCTCGACCTGCCCCTGTTCGCTGGAACTGTCGGAACATGCGCGCGCGACGCGCGGTCAGCTGGCGACGCCGCATTCCCAACGCTCGGTTGCCCGAATTTCCGTTGCGCTGGAACCCGATGCGCAATGTCTCTGGTTCGAGGACCTGATCGATGCCTGCCGCCGCGCGGTGCCGACGGAAACGCAGGTGATGGTCAAGCGCGAGGATGAACAGGCCTTTGCCGAGCTGAACGCGGCCAACCCGATCTTTGTCGAAGATGCGGCGCGGCTGTTCTGCGAACAGTTGCTGGCCGATGCCCGGATCGGAGATTTCCGTATCGTGGCGAGCCATCAGGAAAGCTTGCACAGCCATGACGCGGTGTCGGTTCTGATCGAAGGCGACACGTTCGATGCACGCAACTTTGATCCCAAGCTGTTCTCGACCCTGATACATGTAGGGTGACAACAACCGGAGAGGGGCCATGTCCGAGCATATTATCGATGGTCATTGTCTCTGCGGAAATTGTCGGTTCGAGCTGACCGGGCCGCATCTCTGGGTTGGCCATTGTCATTGCGAAAGCTGTCGCCGGGCGACGGCCTCGCCATTTACCACGTGGGTCGGCCACAAGGACGGCAAGTGGCGTTGGACCGGGAATGAGCCGGTCACCTATCAAAGCAGTCCGGGGGCTGAACGGGGGTTCTGCGGCACCTGCGGGACGCCGATGTTCTATCGGACGGACCGCTACCCGGGTGAAACCCATTTTTATGCCGCACTGCTGCGGGCGGGGGCGGATGTGCAGCCTACGGACCATTATCACTCAGCGGAACAGGTGCCGTGGGTCGAACTTTCCGACCGGCTGCCACGACGACACTAAACGGAACACCCGCGTGTCGCGTCGATTAGGTGACAGGAGGCCAGCGCGCGATGCGGTCGCGCTTGACAGGGCGCATGCGCCAAGCCAAGCCTTCGCTCATGTTTGACCTGCGCCCTGTCGGCTATGTAATCGGCCTCTTAGTCGCCATTCTGGGCTTGACGATGTTCTTGCCAATGCTGATCGATCTGGCGCGCGGCGATGAGCATTGGCTTGTCTTTCTCGAAGCCGGGCTGGTCACGATCCTTATCGGCGGGCTGGTCGCCCTGTGCTGCGCCAATGGCGTGCAGGAAGGGCTGACGATCCAGCAGACTTTTCTTCTGACCACCGGGGTCTGGGTGGCGCTGCCGATCTTTGGGGCGCTGCCCCTGATGATAGGCGCGACCGAGCTTAGTTTCACCGACGCTTATTTCGAGGCGATGTCCGGCATGACCACGACCGGATCGACTGTCATCACCGGCCTCGATTTCCTGCCGCATGGCCTGCTGCTCTGGCGCGGCATCCTGCAATGGTTGGGCGGTATCGGTATCATCGTGGTCGCCATGGTGTTCCTGCCCGAATTGCGGGTCGGGGGCATGCAGATTTTCCGCACCGAAGCCTTTGAAACCATGGGAAAGATCCTGCCTCGCGCGACCGAGATCGCAAAGCAGATCTCGGTCATCTACATCGCGCTGACGATGGCCTGCATGCTGTGTTACGCGGCGCTTGGCATGTCCGCATTCGACGCGACCGTGCACGCGCTGACGACGATCTCGACCGGCGGTTTTTCGAACTATGACGCGTCTTTCGGCACCTTCTCGGGGCATATGGAATACGTCGCGTCGATCTTCATGATCCTGGCGGCCCTGCCATTCGTGCGCTATGTGCAGCTTATCAACGGGCATCCGCTGAGCATCTGGCAAGACGTGCAGGTGCGGGGCTTTCTCTGGACCATTCTTGTACTCGTCGTGATCTCTACGGTCGTGCTGACGACAATCTTTCCGCACCATTGGGAACAGTCCATGCGCGAGGCGCTGTTCAACATCACCTCGATCATATCGGGCACTGGCTATGCGAGCGTCGATTACATGGGCTGGGGCCCGTTCATGATCTCGCTGTTCTTCTTTATCGGGTTGATCGGCGGCTGCGCGGGGTCGACCGCCTGTTCCGTCAAGATCTTCCGCTACCAGTTGCTTTTTGCCTCGATCAAGGTCCAGCTACAGCGGATCCGGACGCCCCATGGGGTCTTTGTGCCGCGCTATGCGGGACGGCCCATTGATCAGGAAACATTGAATTCGGTGATCTCGTTCTTTGTTTTCTTTGTGGTAACCCTTGGTCTTGTATCCTGGGGTCTGGCGCTGACCGGGCTTGACATGATCACCGCCGTATCCGGTGCGGCAACAGCCATTGCAAACATCGGGCCGGGCCTGGGCGACAGGATCGGCCCGGCGGGGAACTTTGCAGGATTGAATGATACCGCCAAGTGGATCCTTGCCATCGCCATGCTGGTCGGACGGCTCGAGATCATGGCGGTATACGTCATCTTCACCGTGCCATTCTGGCGCGCGTGACGGTCTTTCAGTAGGCGTCTTTATAGATCGACTGGACCAGGTGTGTCTTGCACTTGGAATGGGCAGTGTTGATGATCAGGTACCATACGGTTTCACCCGGACGGCCCGCGCGCGAATATTCGCAATTGTCGGGCGAGGTCCACCACTGGCCCTTGTAATCGGCGGGCGGTAGCAGGTGCGAAGACGCGACTTTCATCTTTTTCGACGAGGCACGGCCGAACTTTTGGGATAGATCGGCAGAAGCGGGCAGAGCGGTCATTGCGACGATCAAAACGGCAGCAGCGAAAATCTTTAACATGCAAATTCTCCCGGTACGCGGCCCAACCCCCATTGGACCACGCAATCGTTTGAGTGGTGACAGAAACCGGAAAGCCCGCTCGGAACAGACTTTTCCATGGCTATAAACATGCCGACAAATTCAGGCATAATTGTGCTAAAAGCGGGGCCATGTCTTGGGAAAGCCAAGGCGCATGGGGAAGGAAGGTTAATGCAGCGGTTGATGAACACCCCTCTGGGCCGTATCGCCATCGTGAGCGAGGAGGGCGCGATCACTGCATTGAACTGGGTCGATGCCCAAGAACCCTTGCAGGATCAAGGCGATGCGCCGGAACTGATCGCGGCCGAAGAACAGTTGAACGCCTATTTCAAGCGGGGTTTGCGTGCCTTCGATCTGCCGGTCAGCGTCGCGGGCTCTGATTTCCAAAAGGCGGTCTGCGCCGAGATCGCAGCCATCCCCTTTGGCGAGACCCGACAATATGGCGAAATCGCCAAAAACCTTGGCATGCCCGCGCAGTCGGTTGGGCAGGCCTGCGGCGGCAACCCTGTGCCGATCATCATCCCCTGTCACCGCGTGCTCTCTGCACGGGGCCTGGGAGGTTTTTCGGCCCGTGGCGGTATCGAGACCAAGGTGAGCCTGTTGCGTCATGAGGGGGCAGCAGGATTGCTGATCTGACACATATGCCGCTTCGCGGATGTCTGTTTATAATCTGTTAACCTCGTCGCAGTAGGCAGCCTGAAGGCAGATAAAAAAGGGGCTGTTATGGGGACAGTTAATACCCGCCTGGGTGTCAAGATGGCACTTCGAAAGCGCTTGATCGATGAAATCAGCAAAGATCTCATCATTTCGATTTCCTTCTATGGCAACTATTTGAACGACGTCTTCCTCGGGGCAAGACCGGACGGCAGGGCGAAGTTGCCCACACGCCTTCTGGAAGGCCCGGTGCAGTTTCACCAGAAACGCTTTGATGCGATGCGAAGGTTGGATTTCTCGATGACCGACCGAGTCAGGCCCGGCGCGGTGTGCCGGATTGGCAAACGTTATTGCGTCGTCGCGGTGACGGTGCCCATGTTCAATTTCGACGGCACCCGATACGCCGGGATTTCCGAGCATAGCAGGATGTACCAGAGCATGAAGTCGCTGCGGGCCGGGGACAGCTTTGAATACGCGGGAAAACGGCACACAATTGCCGATGTCTTCTGACCCGGGTCAGGCCGGATTGCGCTCGGGGATGATCATCTGCGCGATGCCGGCGAAGAGCAGGTAGACGCTGGTCACGATAAGACCCCAGTGCGCCCAGCTTTCCGGGTGAAAGTCTACCCATGCCGCCCATCCGGCGAAAAAGGTCCATGCCAACGCCATCGGCAGGCTGATCGCCCGCCAGCGCTGGGTGCGAACGGGATGGATGAATTTCAACGGCAGGAACATGGTGATGGCCAGTATCGTAACCAGCGCGAGAATGATCCAGAAATTCGGCTGAAGCGCAAAGACGGTCAGGACCATCATGTTCCAGCAGCCGGGGAAGCCCGAGAAAGAGTTATCCTTTGTTTTCATTCGCGTATCTGCAAAATACATCGCGCTTGCAAAGGTGATGACGATGATCGCGAACCAGCCTGTCCAGCCATCCATCAACCCGGATTTGAACAGCGCAAAGGCGGGAATGAAGACATAGGTGAGGTAGTCGATGATCAGGTCGAGCAATACGCCGTCGAACTCGGGCGCGTTGTGTTTGACGTGATACTTGCGGGCCAGCGGACCATCGATTCCGTCCACGAAAAAGGCAACGACCAGCCAGAGGAACATCAGGTCCCACTTCAGATCGACTGCAGCCAGCATGGCCAGCATGGCGAAAACGGCGCCTGTGGCCGTAAAGAGATGGACGAGCGTTGCTTTGACTTTATCAGACATGGCGCGACTTTTGCAGGAAGCGAAACGCGGATGCAAAGAGAAATCCGGGGATAAGGGGCGCAGCCCGTCGATTGTTCCCGACGGCTGGTTTAAGCGGCACAGTGTAGCGCTGCCCCATGTCGCGCTTCATGCCCGCGGGTGGGACTTGTCATAAACTTCCATGAGCCTTGCGGTATCGACGCTGGTATAGGCCTGTGTCGTTGAAAGCGAGGCGTGGCCAAGCAATTCCTGTATCGCCCGCAGATCGCCCCCGGCGGTCAGCAAATGGGTCGCAAAGGAATGACGCAGCGCATGCGGCGTCGCGGTGGCGGGCAGGCCAAGCTGCATGCGTGCCTGCGCCATGACCCCCTGTATCATCCTTGGGGACAGGGCCTTGCCGCGCACGCCGCGAAACAGTGGTGCCTCCGCGCTCAGATCAAAGGGGCAGAGTTCGCGGTAATGCTCGACCGCTACGCGCGCGGCGGGGATCACCGGCACCAGCCGTTCCTTGCCGCCCTTGCCGATGATGCGTAGGGTCCGCGGCAGCGGCGCATCCGCGCCGGTCAGTCCGAGTGCTTCGGAAATACGCAGACCACAGCCATAAAGGATTGTGACCACGGCCGTGTCGCGAGCACCGACCCAAGGGGTCTGCGATTGGATCTCGACCGTATCAAGCATCGCGCGCGCCGCGTCTTCGGCCAAGGGGCGGGGCAATTTCTTTTGGAACTTGGG
This sequence comes from Heliomarina baculiformis, assembly GCF_019966545.1. Lineage (GTDB taxonomy): Bacteria > Pseudomonadota > Alphaproteobacteria > Rhodobacterales > Rhodobacteraceae > Heliomarina > Heliomarina baculiformis. The sequence goes on from NZ_JAIMIC010000002.1 coordinate 614,036, forward strand.
GGCGCGGGTCGACAGAACGGCGGTCGGTTCGAACCCTTCGCGCTCGGCCAGCCAACGGTAAAAGCTTTTGACCGCCGAGAGTTTGCGCGCCAGCGAGCGGGCGCCGATCCCTCCGGCGCGGGCCTGGGCCATCCATGCCCGCATTTCCGACGTGGTGATCCCGGCCAGCGCGCCAAGGCCCTGAGGCTCTCCGCGATGGGTCGTCATGAAGGCGAGGAATTCGCCAAGATCGCCCTGATAAGCGGTGATCGTGTTCTGCGAGGCCCCGGCCAGCGCACGCTGGTTATCGATCCAGCGGGACAGGGCGTCCCGGCAGGCTGGTGAGATCAGGCTCACAGCAACCAGTGACGCATGGAGCGTTCGAACACGCCCGCAAAGAACGACAGCAGGTCCGAGCCCTGCTGCGGCGAGAACTGGTGCGGATCCTCGGCGCCAAAGACCAGCAGGCCGGGCAGTCGATCGGGTCCGAAATCGAGCTTCATGCAGGCTTCGGAGCCGATCCAGTCGGCAGCCGAGCCGAAAATACGATCCGATCCATGCTGGATCTGGCGCAGCGTCACGCGGCGCGACGTGCCACGCCGCCCTTGCAGCAGGTAGTCGTCAATGAACCCGGGCTCGGCCACGGTTAGTACCGAGTGCAGCCGTTTCACCACGGGATCGTCGTCGCCCTCTGCCGTTTCCAGAACCAGCGTGACCTTGTCGACCTGCAGGATATCGGCGACTTCGCCGCCCAGATCGCGCAGGAAGATTTCGAAATCAGACGGCTCGAGCAGCCGCAAAATGGCCCGGTGAATCTGGTTCATCCCGGCGAGATTTTCATAGGCCGCGGCGATCACCGAGCGATGCGTGTCTTCGAGCCGGTCGAGACGTTCCTCGAGCCGTTCCATCGCGATGCCACGCAGATCAACGATATTTTCGCCCATTGCCTTTTCATTGGCTGCGATCAGGGCCCGCATGACAGCGCGGTCGTCGAGGATGGTTTCAGGGTCCGCGATAATCTTGTCGCGCAGGGAATCATCTATTGCCGGGCTGCTGCTCATGGGGCCTCTGCTTTGTTCTTGTACGGAAGTCGCGCGCCTGCAGCGCATTCTCTTTTGTTTGTTTCCGTTTTCTGATCAGTATCCGTCAATTTGCACGCGGGTCAACTTTTGATCCGGGGCAGGCCGTAATCTGCCGCCTGCGCTGTTGCATTAATTCCAACGGGTGCGATCAAATGGCGTCTGGAGCAGCGCGGCGAATTGCTGTTTCACGGTGTCGGCAAAGTCCGAAACCTGCGAGGTAATCCGATGATTAACTGGATCATCCCCCTGACGAGCCTCGTGACGGCGGCCGTTCTGGCCGTGCCGCGCCTGTCGCGTGCCGAGACATGGCGGGCCATGACCACGCCGCTGGCCTCGATCATCGGCAGCGGTTTTCTGGTGCTGGGGCCGGTGCTGAACGCGATCTATGGCGCTTGGGCGCCCGCGATCATGGTGCTCTTGTGCCTGGTTGCCTACCTGATCGGCGCGGCTGTTCGTTATAATATCGCCGACCGGCAGGACGGGCGCGGTCGGGCCGAGATCGCGGTCGATCACCTGTCGTCCTGGGCGCTGGCTTTCGCCTATTTCATCGCGGTTGCCTATTATCTCAACCTGTTCGGTGCCTTCGCGGTGGACCTGACGCCTTGGAATGACGAATTTCACGCGCGGCTTGTCACGAGCGCGATCTTCATCGTCATTCTTGTCGTGGGGCTGACACGCGGTTTTTCGGCGCTGGAACGGATGGAGCAGGTCTCTGTCGGGATCAAGCTGTCGATCATTGCGGGAATGCTCGTCGGGCTTGGCATCTACTTTGGCGAGCAGAGCGAGGCCGGGGCATTGGTGTTGAACCCGGTGACAGTGGGGCCGTGGCAGGCGGTCACGCTGGGATTTGGGCTTATCGTGACCGTGCAGGGGTTTGAAACGTCACGATACCTTGGGCGCAGCTATTCTCCGGAAGTGCGGATCAGGTCGATGCGCTGGGCGCAGCTTGCCTCGAGCACGATCTATCTCGTTTATATCGGGCTGGCGAGCTATGTCTTCGGACATCAGGATATCGACCTGGACGAGGCCGCCATCATTTCCATGATGGCCGTGGTGGCACCGGTCCTTCCGATCATGCTGGTCGGTGCGGCGCTGAGCGCCCAGTTCAGTGCAGCGATTGCCGATACCGGCGGGGCGGGTGGTCTGGTGGCGGAGCTGACTGGCGACCGGCTGAAACCCGGGCATGCCTATGCGCTTTTGGTTGCGACCGGTCTGGCGCTGACCTGGAGATTTGATGTTTTCGAGATCATCAGCCATGCGTCGCGGGCGTTCGCGCTCTATTACGCGTTGCAGGCGGCGGTTGCTGCGATCGCGGCGTCGCGCGCGGGTGAGCGTGGACATCAATTGGGCTTTGGCCTGTTGTCGGCCTTTGCGCTGGCTATGGCAGTGCTGGGAACGCCGATCGAATAACACCGGCGTGCCGCCCAGTCGGCCCCGGGCAGGGGCGCTGCCCCGTCGCGCGCTGCGCGACTCCCCGGGATTATTTTTGACCCAAAGAAGGGTTAGAGGATTTTCTGCCCGGTCTTTTCCCAGTCTTTCAGGAAGGCGTCGAGCCCCTTGTCGGTGAGGACGTGGTTGGCCATGGCCTTGATCACGGCGGGCGGGGCGGTTGCCACGTCGGCGCCGATCTTGGCGCAGTCGCTCATGTGGTTGGCGCTGCGGATCGAGGCGGCGAGGATGTTGGTTTCGAACCCGTAATTGTCATAGATCGTGCGGATGTCGGCGATCAGGTCGAGCCCGTCAAGGTTGATGTCGTCGAGACGTCCGATGAAGGGCGAGATGAAGGTCGCGCCCGCCTTGGCGGCCAGCAGCGCCTGGTTGGCTGAGAAGCAGAGCGTCACGTTGACCATGCGGCCTTCGTCCGAAAGGGTTTTGCAGGCCTTGAGCCCGGCCCATGTCAGCGGCACCTTGATCGCGATGTTATCGGCGATCTTGGCCAGTTCGCGGCCTTCGTTGATCATGCCCTCGGCGTCCAGCGCGACGGTTTCGGCAGAAACCGGACCATCGACGAGGTCGCAGATTTCCTTGGTGACTTCCTTGATGTCGCGTCCGGATTTCATGATCAGCGAGGGGTTGGTGGTGACCCCGTCGACCATGCCGAGGTCGTGCAGTTCCTTGATGGCGTCGATTTCGGCGGTGTCTACGAAGAATCTCATGACTTGCGTCCTTTGATGGGTTGGCCTTGGCTTTGCTAGGGTTTACCTCATGAGATGCGTGCCGGGAACCCCTGACGCCAGAGAATTGTTAGCGCAAAACCGACAGGCGGAGGCAGGAGCGGAACGGGTGGCCGAACAGGCGTTTTTCGACAAGGGCGAGTTAATCGGGGTGCTGACCACACAGCCGCTGGACCGGGTGCTGGACTATCGCGCGCCGGAGGGCGGGTGCTTTCTTGGCGCCTTTGTCGAAGTGCCGCTGGGGCCGCGCAAGGTTCTGGGCGTGGTCTGGGGGCCGGGGCGCGGAGATTATGACCTGTCGAAGATCCGCTCGGCCTTTCGGGTGCTGGAAGCGGCGCCGATGCGCGAGGAAATGCGCGTGTTCCTGCGCCGGGCAGCCGATTACACGCTGACACCGATGCCGGCGATGTTGCGGCTGGCGACGCGGGCGCCGGGGCTGGGCGATCCGCCGTCGATGCGCAAGGTCTATCGGTTGGGCAGCGGAGAGCCGGACCGGATGACCGATGCCCGCACCCGCGTGATCGAGGTGTTGCGCGACTATGGCGGGCTGGCCTTTACGCTCAAGGAACTGGCGGAGATGGCAGGGGTGACCACCTCGGTCGTCAAGGGGCTGGTCAAATCCGGCGCGGTGTTTGAAGAGGACAGCCCGCGCGATCTGCCCTTTCCGCGGCTAGACCCCGAACAGCCGGGCAAGGAGCTGACCGGTGACCAGCTTGCGGCGGCGGCATTCCTGCGCACGGCGATCCGCTCGGGGCGGTACGGTACGACGCTGCTCAAGGGGGTGACCGGGTCGGGCAAGACAGAAGTTTACCTCGAGGCGGTGGCAGAGGCCTTGCAGCAGGGGCGGCAGGCGCTGGTGCTTTTGCCGGAAATCGCGCTGACGGCGGAATTTCTGACGCGGGTCGAGGCGCGGTTCGGCGCGCGCCCGGCCGAGTGGCATTCCGGCGTCACCATGACCGAGCGGCGGCGCATCTGGAAGATGGTCGGGCAGGGGGATGCACAGCTGGTGGTGGGGGCGCGGTCCTCGCTTTTTCTGCCGTTTCAGAACCTCGGGCTGATCATCGTCGATGAGGAACATGATAGTTCCTACAAGCAGGAAGACGGGGTTTTGTACAATGCCCGTGACATGGCGGTGCTGCGGGCGTCGATCCTTGGGGCGCAGGTGGTGCTGGCAAGCGCAACGCCCAGTCTTGAGACTTGGGCCAATGCCGAGGCCGGGAAATACGCGCGGGTCGATCTGACCGCGCGGTTTGGCGATGCGGTGATGCCGGATATGCATGCCATCGACATGCGCGCCGAGACACTGGAGCGGGGGCGCTGGATTTCGCCCACCCTGCGGCGCGAGATCGTCAAGCGGCGCGAGGCCGGGGAGCAGTCGCTCTTGTTCATCAACCGGCGCGGCTATGCGCCGATCACGCTTTGCCGGGCCTGCGGGCAGCAGGTGTCTTGCGCGCATTGCGACGCGAAAATGGTCGAGCACCGGTTCCTTCAGCGGCTCATGTGCCACCAGTGCGGAGAGACGACGCCAATTCCCACGGTCTGCCCGCATTGCCAGGCCGAGGACAAGCTGACGCCGGTGGGGCCGGGTGTTGAACGGCTCGCCGAAGAGGCGGTGGCGCTGTTCCCCGACGCGCGGGTCGCGACGCTGAGTTCGGACATGTTCGGCTCGACCCGGGCGCTGAAGGCCGAGATCGAGAGTATCGCGGCGGGGGATGCGGACATCATCATCGGCACGCAACTTGTTGCGAAGGGGCACAATTTCCCCCTTTTGACCTTGGTGGGGGTGATCGATGCGGACCTGGGTCTGCAGGGGTCCGACCTGCGCGCCGCCGAGCGTACCTTTCAGCTCATGCGGCAGGTGGCCGGGCGGGCCGGGCGGTCGACCCGCAAGGGCGAGGCGCTGCTTCAAACCTATCAGCCTGAACATCCGGTGATCCGGTCGATCCTTGCCGGGGATGAGGCGGGGTTCTGGAAAGCGGAGGCGCGCGAACGTGAGGCGGCGGGGGTGCCGCCCTTTGGCCGCATGGCCGGGATCATCCTGTCGGGTAGCGAGGTGGCGCAGGTGTTCGATCTCGGCAACGCGCTGGCGCGCAATGACGGGCCGTTGCGGCAGGTCGGGGCGCAGGTTTTCGGACCGGCGCCCGCGCCGATTGCGCGGGTCCGGGGACGGCACCGGGTGCGGTTGTTGGTCAAGGCGGCCAAGGGCGTGGCCCTGCAAGAGGCCATCGCCCGCTGGATCGCGCCCTACAAGCTCAAGGGCGATCTGCGTCTTGCCGTGGATATCGATCCGCAGAGCTTTTACTGAGCCCGCGCAGAGCGGCATTTACCGGCGCAGGTTGTATTATTGGGGGCATTGTTAAATATTCTCGCCAAGACCGGGGAACGGGCGTATGTCAGTCTTCATGACTCGTTTCGTTCGCCTTGCCGATGCGGATCAGTTGCCGGTCTGGCGCCGACCTGTATCCCTTCTCTTTCTTACCGCCCTGTCCATGCCGGTTGCGTTCTACGCTTGGTATGCGCTGCTCAATAACTTTGTCATCGAGGCGGCGCATTTCGACGGGGCGGATATTGGCCTGCTGCACACTGTGCGGGAAATTCCGGGCTTTCTTGCCATCGGCGTCATCGCGATCATCATTTTCGTGCGCGAACAGGTGCTTGGGCTGATCTCGCTCTGCTTGCTTGGCGTTGCCACCGCCTTTACCGCGTGGTTCCCAAGCCTTGGCGGGCTGCTCTTTCTGACCCTGCTCAGCTCGATCGGGTTCCATTATTACGAGACGGTGAACCAATCGCTGCAACTGCAATGGCTGCCCAAGGAGCGCGCGCCGCAGGTGCTGGGCTGGCTGATGGGCGCGGCCTCGGCGACCACACTTGTCGTGTTCATTCTTATTGTCGTCATGTGGGAACCGCTGAACCTCAGCTATAACGTGGTCTTCATGACGGCGGGCGGGGTGACGGCGGTGGTGGCGCTCTTTGCGCTTTTCGCCTATCCGCAATTCGAGGCCCCGCATCCGCAGCTCAAGACGATGGTGCTGCGCCGTCGCTACTGGCTTTATTACGCGTTGCAGTTCATGTCGGGCGCGCGGCGCCAGATCTTTATGGTCTTCGCCGGTTTCATGATGGTCGAACGCTTTGGTTTCGAGGTCCACGAGCTGACCTCGCTCTACCTCATCAACCTCGTTATCAACATGGTCGTCGCGCCGTTCTTGGGCCGCGCCGTCGGTTACTTTGGCGAAAGACGTGTCCTGATCTGCGAATATGTCGGTCTGGCGCTGGTATTTACGCTCTACGGCGGCGTGTACTGGTTTGGCTGGGGCGTCATACTGGCAGCGACGCTGTATGTGATCGACCATATCCTGTTTGGCCTTGCCCTCGCGCTCAAGACCTATTTCCAGAAGATCGCCGATCCGGGTGATATCGCGCCAACGGCGGCGGTGGCCTTTACCATCAACCATATCGCGGCGGTATTCCTACCTGTGTTGCTGGGCCTCTTGTGGGTCGTGTCGCCCTCGGCGGTTTTTGCCCTCGCGGCAGGGATGGCACTGGTCTCGCTTGGTTTGGCGCTGATGATCCCGCGCCATCCCGAACCGGGGCATGAAACGATCTTTAGCCGCATGTTGACGGCGGAACCCGCGGAATAGAGGGATGGCCTCGCGACCCGATCAGCAAAACGTCGTCACAAAGGGGCGTTTCCTGACCGGGTCGACAATGGGCCACGTGGCGCGGATGACGCTGACCGGCGCGTTCGGCATTACTTTTGTCTTCATCGTGGACGCGGCCAACCTGTTCTGGATTTCCCAGCTTGGCGACCCGCGTCTGGTCGCCGCCATCGGGTTTGCTTTCGCGATCCAGTTCTTTTCCGTGTCGGTCGGCATTGGACTCATGATCGCTGCCATCGCACTTATTTCGCGGGCCATTGGCGAAGATGACATGGACCGTGCGCGCCGCACGACGACAAGCGCGGCCTTTCTTGCCTGTCTCATACAAAGTCTGACCGCCGCGCTCATCATCCTCTTCCGGCATGAACTGCTCGCCTATTCCGGCGCGACCGGGGAAACCGCCGATCTGGCCGCGCGCTACCTGCTGATCTCGGTGCCCTCGCTGTCGGTGATGGCGATTTCGATGGTCGCCAACGGGGCGCTGCGGGCGCATGGCGACGGGGCGCGCTCGATGTATGTGACCCTGACCTCGGGCGCGATTGCGATGGTCGTTGATCCCATCCTGATCTACGGGCTTGGCCTTGGGCTTGACGGGGCCGCCATCGGGATTTCCCTGTTTCGCTGCGTGATGCTGGTCATGGCGCTGCGCTTTGCAATCAGCGTGCATGACCTGATGGCGAAACCCTCTCTGGCCGATATGCGTGAACTTCTGCACCCGTTTTTCCTGATCTCGATACCGGCGATCCTGACCCAGATGGCCACTCCGGCCGGGAACTACCTGATCACGACGGTCGTGGCCCGTTTCGGCGATGATGCGGTTGCAGGCTGGGCTGTTGTGGGACGTCTGAGCGTTGTGGCTTTTGGCGGGATCATGTCGCTGTCTGGCTCGGTCGGTGGCATCTTTGGACAAAATTTCGGCGCGCGCCGATATGACCGGCTCGAGACGACGTTCCGCGACGCCATGCGGTTTGGCATCGGTTATTCCCTTGTCGCCTGGGCGCTTCTGTCGCTCAGCGCGCCGTTGGTGATCAAGGGCTTTGACCTCGAGCCGCTGGGAGCGGAGGTGGTGCGGGCCTTTACCAATGTCGGTGCGGGCGGTTTCGTCTTTGCCGCTGCGCTTTTCGTGTCGAACGCGGCGTTCAACTCGCTGGGCCGTCCGACCCGGTCCACTGTCATCAACTGGCTGCGCGACGGGGCGATGACCCTGCCGCTGGCCCTGCTGATGACCGGGGTCTTCGGGGCCGCCGGGGTGATTTATGCGCAGGCAGGGGCAAATCTCATCGTCGGATCGCTTGCGGCCTGGTGGGCGTGGCTGTACATCCGGTCCCTGCATCGGCTAGCCCTGCCACCGGTAGAGGTGGAACCGCCGCGCCCCTATGCCAATGCCGATCGTTTCCGGAGACGCTGATGACGACCTTTACCGCACTGACCACCCTGAATGGCAAACGCCCCGCCGAAGCGCTTGGCGAAGCGATGGAACGGCTTGAGCCCGAACCCACCGGCATCGGTGTCTTTGAGGTCGAGGATGATTCCGGGCTCTGGGAAGTCGGCGGCTATTTCACCGAGGCCCCGGACGAGGCGGCGCTGGCGCTGCTCGCGGCAGCGTTTGAGGCAAAACCCTTTGTCATTTCGGAACTGCCCGAAACCGACTGGGTCGCCCATGTGCGCCGCGAACTGGCGCCGGTGCGTGCCGGGCGGTTCTTTGTCTATGGCAGCCATGATGCCGACAAGGTGCCCGAGGGCGTGCAGCCCTTGCTGATCGAAGCCGCGATGGCCTTTGGCACCGGCCACCATGGCACTACGCTCGGCTGTCTGCGCGCATTGGAAACCCTGCTTGGCAAGGGGTTCGAGGCCGAACGGGTTGTGGATATTGGCTGTGGTACAGCAGTGCTTGCGATGGCAGCGGCGCGGGTCTGGCCGGGACGTTCGATCCTTGCCAGCGACATCGACGACGTGGCGGTGGATGTAGCGATGGCCAACCTGCGCGCCAATGACATGGAGGGCGAGGTCACCTGCCTTCAGGCCGCAGGATTCGACAATGACGCGCTGAAAGGCTCGGCACCCTATGACCTGATCTTTGCCAATATCCTGAAGGGGCCGCTGATAGCGCTTGCAGGCGATCTTTCGGCCAACCTGCGGTCCGGTGGCTATGCGATTCTGTCCGGCATTCTTGAGGACCAGAGTGCCGATATGGAAGCAGCCTATGCCGAAGCCGGGGTCAATCTTGTCGAAAAAGAGCAGATTGGCGACTGGATGACGCTGCTTTTGCAAAAGTAGGCGGCGGGTCGGCTGTTTTCCGCCAATCCTGCCCGGATTGCCAAAGTTTGGCCTTATTCCCTTAGAAACATGGTTCCCGGGCGGCTGGGGGCCATCTCATGGGGACGGTAAAATGTCTGGACATGCAGAGTTTCGGGAAAGGATCACACGGCTGCTAAAAAAGCACCGCGAAATGGCGCATGGCTATGCGGCTGTGATGGGGCCGGACGGTCTTGTCGAATTCAAGCCAAGGCGCGCGAGCAGCAATTCCGCCTCGCCGCGATATTTCGCGATCTTCCTTGGTGCCTTCGTGTTGTTCAAGGGGACGCTTCTGGCCGAACTGGGGCCGGAAACCTATGACAGACGAGTCGATATTCTGAACACCGGAAACGTCATTGCACAGGCCGGGGCGCTGGCCATGCGGGTCGATCCCCTTTCAGAGATCGTTTCGGGTCAGATCCGGCGGGTATTTCATTAAAATTCAGGGGTGATAGCTGTACAGCATCTGTACACCCCCTGTACATCACGACGTCGGTTTTGCGTGCTCCCGACCGTGTGACGCGCGCCTGTCGGGGATATCATTAACAAACCCTGAAAATTGAAAAAGCGCCTCGTGAGGTCTTCACGCTGCGCTTTTAACAATAGCCGTGAGTGGCTGTGCCTGTGGTTCAGAACAGGCGGTGGCTTTGGGCGACCTGATCGATATCGCCACGAACCAGACCGATGTCTTCGAGTTCGCGGTCGGTCAGGGACGACAGAGCGTTGCGGGTAACGCGGGCGTCGTTCCAGTCAACGACGGACGCGTAGACGTTCGCCAGAACGGTGCCGATACGGCCAGCAAAAGTTTGAAGGCCATCGTGAGAGCGGGTGATGTAATATGCAGCCATATCCTTGTCCTCTTTTCAGGGGTTGCAGTTTGTCTTGTTGTCCCGGGCAATTAGGGGGGAAATTTTGCCCGGGCAAGTCTGCAAAATGCATAATGACCATGCGCTTTTTGCATGGCTTGCACATAAGATGATCATTTTTGAAAAATTTATGACTTCAGCGTGCCTGTTTTGCAGATTTTAGTTGATTTTTTGCGTCGTTTTTGAGCTGAGCTGTCGCTCTGCGGCTGGCGGGTGTCGGTTTCAGACTTTGCGCGAAAGGACTGGCCCGTGTTCACGTTTCGTGCTATTTCTGAAAAAAATTGGTAACATCCGTGAGATATCGCGGCGGGACAGGGCAGGACATGCGAATTCTGGGTATCGATCCGGGCTTGAGAAACTCTGGCTGGGGCGTAATCGATTCGGTCGGCTCACGCCTGAGCCATGTCGCAAACGGTGTCTGTGTCTCGCAGGGCGAGACTCTCGCAGAACGGTTGCTGTCCCTTTATGATCAATTGAGCGATGTGATTGCGCGCTATGGTCCGGATGCGGCGGCGGTCGAGCAGACATTCGTCAACAAGGACGGGGCGGGCACGCTGAAGCTGGGGCAGGCGCGGGGCATTGCCATGCTGGTGCCTGCCAAGGCCGGGCTTGTGGTCGGGGAATATGCGCCGAACACGGTCAAGAAAACTGTCGTGGGTGTTGGCCACGCGGACAAGCAGCAGGTGCTGCACATGGTTTGCCTGCAATTGCCGGGATGCGACCCGGCGGGGCCGGATGCGGCCGATGCGCTGGCTATCGCGATCTGTCATTCGCGCCACGCCGGTCACGTGCTGCGCGAGGTGGCGTCTTGATCGGGCGGCTGCGCGGGCGGCTCGATTACCGGGCCTCGGATCATGTGCTGATCGACGTGGGCGGGGTGGGTTACCTTGTCTATTGTTCCGAGCGCACGCTGGCATCGCTGCCGGGGATCGGTGAGGCGGTGTCGATCCATACGGATCTGCTGGTGCGCGAAGACCTGTTGCAGCTTTTCGGGTTCTCGACGCTGGTCGAGAAAGAGTGGCACCGGTTGCTGACCAGCGTGCAGGGGGTCGGGGCCAAAGTATCGCTGGCGATCCTCGGGGCGCTGGGGCCGGACGGGGTGAGCCGGGCCATCGCGCTGGGCGACTGGAACGCGGTGAAGGCGGCCAAGGGTGTCGGGCCGAAGACGGCGCAGCGCATCGTGCTCGATCTCAAGGACAAGGCCCCGGCCGTGATGGCGATGGGCGGAGAGCCGGGCGGCGCGTTCTCGGCGGCGGGTGATGTGATCGACGCGGGCGACGGGGCAGATACGAGCGGCGCGACCGCCCGGGCGCCTGCGGCCGCTGTTGCGCGGGGATCGGGAGCGGCACAGGCGGATGCGCTGTCGGCGCTTGGTAATCTTGGCTACGGGCCGAGCGAAGCGGCCGCTGCGGTGGCCGAAGCGGCAGCCAATAACCCAGAAGCGGGCGAAGGGGTGCTGATCCGTGCGGCGCTGAAGCTTTTGGCGCCGAAGTCGTGAGGCGGGAATGATGGAAAGCGATCCGACCCTGCGGCCAGAGCCCCTGCCGGAAGATCACGACCGCGCCCTCCGGCCGCAGGTGCTTGATGAATTCATCGGGCAGGCCGAGGCGCGAGCCAATCTCAAGATTTTCATCCAGTCGGCGCGGCAGCGCGGCGAGGCGATGGATCATACGCTGTTTCACGGACCGCCCGGTCTTGGCAAGACGACGCTGGCGCAGATCATGGCACGCGAGCTGGGAGTCGGTTTTCGCATGACCTCGGGACCCGTGCTGGCGAAGGCGGGCGATCTGGCGGCGATCCTGACCAATCTCGAAGCGCGCGACGTGCTGTTCATCGACGAGATCCACCGGCTGAACCCGGCGGTGGAGGAGGTTCTCTATCCAGCGCTGGAGGATTTCGAGCTGGACCTCGTGATTGGCGAAGGGCCGGCGGCGCGGACCGTACGGATCGAATTGCAGCCCTTTACACTGGTCGGGGCGACGACGCGGATGGGGCTTTTGACAACGCCGCTGCGGGACCGGTTCGGGATCCCGACCCGGCTGCAATTCTATACGGTCGAGGAGTTGCATGAGATCGTGACGCGCAATGCCCGCAAGATGGGCGCACCGGCGGATGATGCCGGGGCGCGCGAGATCGCGCGCCGGGCGCGGGGCACGCCACGGATCGCCGGACGCCTGCTGCGCCGGGTGGTGGATTTCGCGGTGGTCGAGGGTGATGGCCGGATCAGCCGGGAACTGGCGGATAATGCGCTGACGCGGCTGGGGGTGGATCACCTTGGGCTCGACGGGGCGGACCGGCGCTATCTGCGGCTGATCGCGGAGAATTACGCGGGCGGGCCGGTCGGGATCGAGACCATGTCGGCGGCGCTGTCAGAGAGCCGGGACGCGCTGGAAGAGGTGATCGAACCCTACTTGCTGCAGCAGGGGCTGATCCAGCGCACGCCGCGCGGGCGGATGCTGGCGCAGAAAGGGTGGGATCACCTTGGACTGCCGGCGCCCAAGGGGCAGAACGATCTGTTCGGTTGATCTGTTGCTTTCTAGATTTTATGCCTCCGGCGGGGATATTTTGAAACCCAAAGAAGAGGCGGCCATGTCACCGGAAGAGATCGAAACCCTGTTTACCCGCGATGACGGGTCTTACCGGTTTGCCCGCTGGGGTCGGCCGCTGGCGCCGGTGGTGTTCGGGGTAGAGGAAGAAACGCTGTCGGTGCTCAAGGGGGCGTTCGAGGCTGTGGTCGTGTTAGCGGATCACAAGATGGCCGAAACCGATCCGGAATTCGGCAGCAATTGCATGATCTTTTTCATGCGGGACTGGTCCGAGCTGTTGGATGTGCCGGATCTGGGCAAACTGATCCCGGAGCTGGACGAGATGGTTTCGCGGTTGCGGGAGGCGGGCGCGAACCAGTACCGGGTGTTCCGGTTCGACGAGGATGGCGCGATCAAGGCGGCCTTCGTGTTCATCTGTATGGATGCGGAGATGGCGGCGCAGCCCGCCGGGGACCTTGCGCTGAACCAGGTGGTGCAGGTGATGCTGCTTTGGTCGGAAGGAGCGTTCCGGGAACGCTCGCCGCTGGCGCTGGCCGGGGAGTCGACGATCTTGCGACCAGAGATCGCCGGGGTGATCCGGGCGGCCTATGATCCGGTGATGCCGGGAGCGGCGGCGGACAGCGCCCATGCGCTGCGGCTGTTCGCACGGATGGAGCCGGGGGCATGAGCCATCGTTTCCCGGTGCAGGTCTATTATGAGGACACCGATATGGGCGGGGTGGTCTACCACGCCAATTACCTCAAGTTCATCGAGCGGGCGCGCAGCGATTACGTGCGCCAGCTGGGCAACGACCAGAATGCGATGCGCGAGGCCGGGATCGTCTGGGTGGTGCGGCGGATCACGGCGGAGTACCTCTCGACGGCACGGTTCGAGGATCAGCTTGTGATCGAAACCGAGGTGACAAGCGTGTCGGGCGCGCGCCTTAGCATGGGGCAGCGGGTGCTGCGCGGCGATAAGGTGATCTTTACCGCCGAGGTCGAGGCGGTCTGCATGAACGCCAAGGGACGGCCGGTGCGGCTTCCGGCAGAGATTCGCGCACGCCTGTAACAAAAACGCGTGCCGCTGCGGTATTGTTGGCAATTGCATCGGATCTGCGCTAGATCCATTGGCAATGAAGGGCCGAACCAATACGGCCCGCTGAAACGAGCAGGCTTATGGAAACAGAAACTCTGGCGCTGGCGCAGGAGATCGATTTCTCCATGTGGGCGCTTTTTGCGCGTGCAACCTTTACCGTGAAACTGGTGATGCTGCTGCTGCTGGCAGCCTCTGTCTGGTCCTGGGCGATCATCATCCAGAAACATATCCTGTACCGCTGGGCGCGGCGCGAGGCCTCGGTCTTTGATCAGGCCTTCTGGTCGGGTGAACCGCTGGATACGCTGTTCGACCAGATCGGCGCGGATCCGGAGGGCAATGCGCAGAAGGTCTTTGCCGCCGGGATGACCGAATGGCGTCGCTCGCACCGGGACAACGGGGCGCTGATCCCGGGCGCGCAGGCGCGGATCGACCGGTCGATGGATGTGGCGATCAACAAGGAAGCCGAGGACCTGCAGCGTGGCTTGCCGGTGCTGGCGACTGTTGGCTCTACCGCGCCTTTCATCGGGCTGTTCGGCACGGTCTGGGGCATTATGCATGCCTTCGTGCAGATCGCCGAGCAGCAGAATACCAACCTTGCCGTCGTCGCCCCCGGTATCGCCGAGGCGCTGCTGGCGACGGGTCTGGGGCTGATCGCGGCCATTCCGGCAGTGATCTTTTACAACAAGCTTTCGGCGGACAGTGACAGGATCGTGGCGGGGTATGAATCCTTTGCCGATGAATTCGCGACCATCCTGTCGCGGCAGCTGGATTCCTGAACGATGGGCGCGGCGGTACAGCAACCGGGCGGAGGCGGGGGCAAGCGCAGGCGGTCCCGGCGCAGCAACCGGCCAATGTCGGAAATCAACGTCACGCCTTTCGTGGACGTGATGCTGGTGTTGCTGATCATCTTCATGGTGGCGGCGCCGCTGATGACGGTGGGCGTGCCGGTGCAGCTTCCCAAAACCGCCGCCAGCGCCCTGCCGGGCGATGAGGAAGAGCCGCTGACGGTGACGATCACCGCCGAGGGGCAGGTTCAGATCCAGACGACCGATACGGCGCGGGACGAGCTGGTGCCCAAGCTGCGCGCGATTGCAGCCGAACGCAGCAGCGACCGGATATTCCTGCGCGCCGACGGGGCGATCCCCTATGAGACGGTAATGCAGGTGATGGGCGCGCTGAACGCGGGCGGATTTTCCAACGTGGGTCTGGTGACCGATACGGGCGGGCCGACATTCGACGGGACGCCGGGCGGCGCGGACAGGTAGGGTGGCACCGTGCAGACGGGCACAAAAATCTCAGGCGCGGGTCATGTCGCCGTCATCCTTTTCGCCCTTTTTGCCGGCAGCTTTGACAGCGAGCCGTTGCCTTTCGACGTGGCCAATGTCTCGGTTGTGACGGAAGAGGAATACGCAGCGCTGACCGCGCCGCAACAGGCCGAACAGCAGGGGGCAGAGCCTCAGCCTGCGGAGCCGGTCGTCGAGCCGGAGCCTGAACCCGAGCCGAAGCCCGAACCGGAACCCGTGGCCGAGCCGGAACCGGCGCCGGAAGTGTCTCCGGAGCCGCCGGTGGTGCCCGATCCGCCCGCGCCCGAGGTGGCCGAGGACCCCCAGCCGGAGCCGGAACAGCCCGAAGTGATTGCCGAGCCGGAGCCGACGCCGGACGTCGTTGCGCCGCCGCCGATCGAGCGTGTCGCGCCCGAGGTTGTCGAAGCACCGCCCGAAGATACGCGGCCCGACGAGGTCGAGCAGAGTGAGGTCGTAGAAGACGACGGTGCGGAAACCGCGCAGGAGGTGCAGGAAGCAACCGCGCCCGAAGCCGCGACCGACCGGATCGAACCGGAAACCGCGCCGGAAGCCCGGCTTGCGCCAAGCCAGTCACGCCGCCCGCCGACGCAGCGCCCTGCGCCGCGTCCCGAGCAGCCGGTCGAGACCGCCGAAACCCGGCCCGAGCCGGAACCTGAGCCCGTTGAAACGCCGCCCGCCGAACAGACGCCTGCGCCCATCGACACCACCGATGCGGTGAACGATGCGCTGGCCCAGGCCCTTGGCGGGGCCAGCGAAACCGCGCCCGCGCCGTCGGGGCCGCCGCTGTCGGCGGGGGAAAAAGAGGCATTGCGTGTGGCGGTGTCCCGGTGCTGGAACGTAGGGTCCTTGTCATCGGCGGCATTGGCGACAACAGTGGTTGTGACCGTATCAATGGCACAGGATGGAACGCCGGATGTGGGAACCATTACCATGACGTCGAGTTCCGGTGGAGACAGTACCTCGGCACGTCAGGCTTTCGAGGCCGCACGCCGGGCGATCATCCGCTGCGGCGCCTCCGGCTTTGACCTGCCGGTCGATAAATATGCGCAATGGCGCGAGATCGAAATGACATTCAATCCTGAAAGGATGCGCATAAGATGAAGCGATTTCTGCTGAGCCTTTTCGTTGGCCTCTCCTGTGTTACGACTCCGGTGCTTGCGCAGAACGGGCCGCTCAGGATCGAGATTACCGACGGGGTGATCGAACCGCTGCCTTTCGCGGTGCCGAACCTCGTGCCCGCGACGCCGGGGGATGTGCAGATCGGGGCCGACCTTGCGCGGGTGATCTCGGCGGATCTGTCCGGAACCGGTCTGTTCCGCGAAGTGCCGTCGAGCGCCTATATCAGCGGCATCAACGATTTCAACGCGCCGGTTCAATATGCGGACTGGAAGGCGGTCAACGCGCAGGCGCTGGTGACCGGTGCGGTCAGTACCTCGGGTGATACGCTCACGGTGCAATTCCGCTTGTATGACGTGTTTTCCAATGCGGAACTTGGCAACGGGTTGCAGTTCACCGGCTCGGTACAGGGCTGGCGGCGCATGGCGCACAAGGTGGCCGACGCAGTTTATTCGCGCATCACGGGCGAGGGCGGCTATTTCGACAGCCGCGTGACCTTTGTATCGGAAAGCGGACCCAAGGATCAGCGGGCCAAGCGGCTGGCGATCATGGATTACGATGGCGCGAATGTGCAGTACCTGACGGACAGTTCCTCGATCGTGCTGGCGCCGCGGTTCTCGCCCAGCGGTGACCGGGTGCTTTACACGAGTTACGAGACCGGCGCGCCGCGGATTTACGTGCTGGACGTGGGGCAGGTGCAGCGCCGGGTGCTGGAACAGAAGGAAGGCACCATGAGCTTTGCGCCGCGTTTCGCGCCGAACGGGCACACGGTGGTGTTCTCTCTGACCGAGGGCGGCAATACGGACATTTACACGATGGAGATCGCCTCGGGCGAGATCGTGCGGCGCACCAGCGCGCCGTCTATTGAAACCGCGCCGAGCTATTCGCCGGACGGCAGCCAGATCGTCTTTGAGAGCGACCGTTCGGGTACGCAGCAACTTTATGTGATGCCGGCGAGTGGCGGTGAGGCCACGCGGATCAGTTTCGGGCAGGGCCGCTATGGCACGCCGGTCTGGTCGCCGCGCGGTGACATGATCGCGTTCACCAAGCAGAGCAAGGGCCGGTTTCACATCGGCGTGATGCGCACGGATGGCAGCGAGGAACGCCTGCTGACCGCGTCTTTCCTTGATGAAGGTCCGACATGGGCGCCGAACGGCCGTGTCATCATGTTCGCCCGCGAGACGCAGGGCGCACAGGGCCGGTCGGGGCTTTACTCGGTCGATATCTCGGGGCGCAACCTCAAGCCGATCCCGACGCCGGATGGCGCGTCGGACCCGGCTTGGTCGCCCTTGCAGGATTGATCGCGGCCCTGCAGCGCGGCGTTCACAAGGCGTTTTGCCTGTGATAGACAGGACGCAACAATAAACCCGATCGAGGCATCGAGATGAGCATTCTGAAGAAGACTTTGATGATTGGCGCGATGGTCGCCATCAGCGCCTGTACCAATGCGGGCCGCTTTGGCGACGACGCCTATGGCAGCGGCGGCGCAGGCAGCGGCGCTATCGTACCGGGGTCGGCCAATGACCCGACCTCGACCGCGTATTTCAACCAGACCGTCGGTGACCGCGTGCTTTTCCTCGTGGACCAGTCGAACCTGTCGCCCGAGGCGCAGCTTGTGCTGGACGGTCAGGCGAAATGGCTGATGACCAACGCGGATTACGTCGCCGTGATCGAAGGCCACGCGGATGAGCAGGGCACGCGCGAGTACAACCTCGCGCTGGGTGCCCGCCGGGCCAACGCGGCGCGGGAATACCTCATTTCGCGGGGCGTCGCGCCGAACCGGCTCAAGACGATCAGCTACGGCAAGGAACGCCCGATCGAGATTTGCAGCGAAGAGGCCTGCTATGCCAAGAACCGCCGCGCGGTCACGGTACTGTCGGCCGGTCTGACGGGGTAAGTCATGAAGGTCCGAGGTCTTCTTGTCGCCGCGCTGGTTCTGGTCGCTCCGGTTCCCGCAATCGCGCAGGATCGCGAACAGACGCTTGCCGATATCCGGCAGGAGCTGAACGTGCTCTACGTCGAGATGCAGAAGCTCAAGCGCGAGATGTCGACGACAGGCGCGCCGAGCGCGACGGTGACCGGTTCGTCCGTGCTTGACCGCGTAGCATCGATGGAGGCCGAGCTTCAGCGGCTGACGTCGCATACCGAGGAACTGACCAATCGGGTGAACCGGATCGTTGCGGACGGGACCAACCGGATCGGCGATCTCGAATTCCGTCTGGTCGAGCTTGAAGGCGGCGATCTGTCCAAGCTGGGCGAGACGACGACGCTCGGCGGTCCGACTGAAACCGTGCAGCCCTCGGCGGTGACGCCGCCGCCTGCCTCGGACGGGGTTCTGACGACCGAGCTGGCCGTGAGCGAGCGCACCGATTTCGAAAACGCCAGCAAGGCGCTGGACGAAGGTGACTTCCAGAAGGCGGCGCAACTGTTCGCCGGATTCAATCAGACCTATCCGGGTAGCCCGCTGGCTGCGCAGGCCGAGCTGAAACGCGGCAAGGCGCTGGATGGCGTTGGCGATACGCGCGAAGCGGCGCGGGCCTATCTGGCCAGTTTCAGCGCGGATTCCGCCGGGCCGGTGGCGCCGAGTGCGCTTTTTGAACTGGGCGCGGCGCTGGGCCGGTTGCAACAGACGGAACAGGCCTGCATCACGTTGGGCGAGGTCGGCACGCGGTTTCCGGGTGATCCCGCGGTCGCTTCGGCGCAGTCGGAAATGGCCAAGCTGGGCTGTTCTTGACCGAAAGCGAGGCGGTGATCCTGCGGGCGCTGGAAACGGCACTCGCAGATCAATCTCTTGAAAAACTGGGTGTCGCCGTATCCGGCGGGAGCGATTCAACCGCACTTTTGCATGGGCTGCAGGCGGTTCTGGGCGACCGGGTGCAGCTTTACGTCGCGACGGTGGATCACGGGCTGCGGCCCGAGGCGGCAGAAGAAGCGCAGGCCGTAGCGGCCAGCTCGGCTGCTCTCTCACTTAAACATGACACGCTGAAATGGACCGGCTGGGACGGGGCAGGGAACCTGCAGGATCAGGCGCGGCGCGCGCGGTACGGGTTGCTGGCGGAGTGGGCCAGGGCGCATGGACTGGACGCGGTGGTGCTGGGACATACGGCGGACGATCAGGCGGAAACCCTGCTGATGCGGCTGGGGCGGTCCTCGGGGATCGACGGTCTGTCGGGTATGGCCGCGGTGCGAGAGTTCGACGGCGTCCGCTTTCTGCGGCCCCTGCTTGGGGTGACACGGGCGGAGCTGCGCGCCTTTCTCACCGGGCGAGGGATCGGCTGGATCGACGATCCGAGCAACGAGAACGAATACTTTACCCGAATCCGGGCGCGTCGGGCGCTGGGGGAGCTGGACGATCTTGGGATTTCCGCGCGGGGACTGGCTGACGTAGCGGCAAATCTGGCGGAAGCCCGCGAGGCGCTTGCCTATTTCGCGCATGATGCCGCCTGTGCGCTGGTGCGAATCGACGGCGGCGATGTTCTTTTCGACATCACGGAGTTCGTCCAGTTGCCCGCCGAAACACAACGGCGTTTGCTGGTGCATGCCCTTGGTTGGATCAATCAGCGCGCCTATCCGCCGCGCCGCGCGCCGGTGGGTGACGCGCTTGCCGCCATCGCTGAAAAACGGCCCGTCACGCTGGCGGGATGCCGGGTTATCCACGGAGGCGACAGCTTTCGGATTTGTCGCGAGTTCAACGCGGTACGCGATGAAGTTTGTGCGGTTGACGGGCTATGGGACGGGCGCTGGCGGATCACTGGCGACGCGCTTGAGGGGGGCGAGATTCGGCCCCTTGGCGAGGCGGGGCTGGCGCAATGCCCGACGTGGCGTGAAACGGGGCGTCCCCATGCCGCGCTGATCGCGACACCGGCGCTCTGGCAGGGGAGTGAACTGGTCGCGGCCCCGCTTGCCGGGGCGGGCGGTTCTTGGCGCGCTGATCTGTCGTCTGGCGCGGGCTCGTTTTATACGACACTATTATCGCATTGAATCTGGCCCGTTCATCTCTATTTTAAGTCGGAAGCCAAAGCCCTGCGAAACTTGCGGGGCAAAACGAGGAGAGTTCCCTTTGGGCAATGCACGCAACATCGCGTTCTGGGTCGTTCTGTTTCTGCTGATTCTTGCCCTGTTCAACCTGTTCAACGGGCCGGGCGGCACCTTGCAGAGCCGCGAAATCACCTATTCCGACTTTGTGACGGCGGTGGAATCCGGCGAGGTCAGCCAGGCGACGCTGGATGGAGAGCAGATCCGTTTCCGCGGTGCGGGTAACGAAGACTACGTAACGATCAAGCCGGAAGATGCTGAAATCACGCAACTTCTGATCGAAAATGACATTCCGATCCGGGCCGAGAAACAGCAACAGTCGCTGTTCCAGTCCTTCCTTATCACCCTTTTGCCATTCCTGCTGCTGATCGGTGTCTGGGTTTATTTCATGAACCGGATGCAGGGCGGCGGTAAAGGCGGGGCCATGGGCTTTGGCAAGTCCAAGGCCAAGATGCTGACCGAGAAACATGGCCGTGTCACCTTTGACGACGTGGCCGGTATCGACGAGGCCAAGGAAGAGCTGGAAGAGATCGTCGAATTCCTGCGCAACCCGCAGAAGTTCAGCCGACTCGGCGGCAAGATTCCGAAAGGCGCGCTGCTCGAGGGCCCTCCGGGGACCGGTAAGACGCTGCTGGCCCGTGCGATCGCGGGCGAGGCGGGTGTGCCGTTCTTTACCATCTCGGGCTCTGACTTTGTCGAGATGTTCGTCGGTGTCGGTGCAAGCCGTGTCCGCGACATGTTCGAGCAGGCCAAGAAAAACGCCCCCTGTATCGTGTTCATCGACGAGATCGACGCGGTGGGCCGCCATCGTGGTGCCGGTTATGGCGGCGGCAATGACGAGCGTGAGCAGACGCTCAACCAGCTGCTCGTCGAGATGGACGGTTTCGAAGCCAACGAAGGTGTGATCATCATCGCGGCCACCAACCGTAAGGACGTTCTGGACCCGGCGCTGCTGCGTCCTGGCCGTTTCGACCGTCAGGTGACCGTCGGCAATCCCGACATCAAAGGCCGTGAAAAGATCCTTGGGGTTCATGCGCGCAAGACGCCGCTTGGTCCGGATGTGGATCTGCGGGTGATCGCCCGCGGGACGCCCGGTTTCTCGGGGGCCGATCTGGCTAACCTTGTGAACGAGGCGGCCCTGACCGCGGCGCGCCTGGGGCGTCGGTTCGTGGCGATGGTCGATTTCGAAAGCGCCAAGGACAAGATCATGATGGGCGCCGAGCGCCGGTCGATGGTGCTGACGCAGGACCAGAAGGAAAAGACCGCCTATCACGAAGCCGGTCACGCCATCGTGGGCATGAAACTGCCAAAGTGTGATCCGGTCTACAAGGCCACGATCATTCCGCGCGGCGGTGCGCTTGGCATGGTGATGAGCCTGCCTGAGATGGACAAGCTGCAGATGTTCAAGGACGAATGCGAACAGCGCATCGCCATGACCATGGCGGGCAAGGCTGCCGAGATCTTCAAGTACGGTGCTGCCGAAGTGTCCTCGGGTCCGGTGGGTGACATCATGCAGGCGAGCCAGCTCGCCCGGGCGATGGTTATGCGCTATGGCATGTCGGACAAGGTTGGCAACATCGACTACCAGGAAGCGGCGGCAGGCTATTCGCCCAATGGCGGGGCCGGGGGCTTTTCGGTGTCGGCGGCGACGAAAGAGCTGATCGAATCCGAGGTCAAGCGGATCATCGACGAAGGCTATGAAACGGCCCGCACCCTGATCGAGGAGAACCAGCAGGAGTTCGAATATCTTGCGCAGGGTCTGCTTGAGTACGAAACCCTGACCGGCGAGGAAATCCGCCGCGTCATGCGGGGCGAGCCGCCCACCACGGATGACGAAGATGACAACTCGGATGCGGGCAATGCGCCCAGTGTCACGGCTATTCCGAAAACCAAGCCCAAGAAATCGCCCCCCGAGGGCGGGCTGGAGCCGGAACCAAGCGCCTGACAGGCATCGAAATGAAATACGGCCGGGCATCACGCCCGGCCGTTTTCGTTTGCACCGTCTTTCAAGTCCTACCAAGGTCACCTGCTACGGGCAGCGCAAGGGTACTCTTGCAGCGGTTGGACCGCAGGGTTTGGCAGGTGCCAGTCGGGCCATGATGCCGAGGTGCCGCCATGGCGCGGCTCTGGCCGGAACAGCGTATGACTTCTGCTCCAATCCCCCCGCCCGGGATCTCGATCAGGGGTTAAGGGTCAGATTGCATTCCTTGGCGGCTTCGACAGCGGCAGCGCCTCCTGACAGGTCAAATACGACGGACATTTCGGCACCGTCTTCAAAGACGACCACCTCCTTGGCGACGGTCGCGCCCTCGGCAAAGCTGAGATCGTCCGCCTTGATATAGGTGCCGGTATATTCGACCCCCTCACGGGTGTTGCGGCGCGGCACAACGGTGACTTGCTCCTCTCCATTCACCTCAAGGAAGATCTCTTCCTTCTTGTTCTTGTGCTCTTCGGGCAAGGGCATGAATACACCAAGATAGGCGTGATTGTGATCTTTGGTCAGCCCGACCTGAACCGCGTTGCGGTTGGCGTCGAACTTTTCGATCAGGCAGGTCTGGCGTTCGTTATCGACGAAGATGATCCAGTTGCCGGATTTGCCCCATTCGGTAAAGCCATCATTTCCGGGGGGCACCGCATTCTGCGCACTTGCGATCGGTGCGGCGAGCAGGCCCGACAACAGGGTCAATATCTTGGCGGTTCTCATGAAAGTCCTCCTTCAGATCAAGTAGAAGTGTGGCAGCACATCGGCCCCATACAATCATAGGCTGTATAAAATTTTAAATGCAACAGCTTAGGTTGATTTTTGCCCAGTGTACTCGCCTTAAGCGAGTGATCGCTTACATCCGGGCCGGGCAGTGACAGGCAAGAGCCTGTCCGGCGGCGCATCCGGTTGATGTTTTGGGGTGGCTCCGGGGCGCATGTCGCGGCATACAAGAGGCTGGTCGACCTGTACCCGCGACCGACAAGGGAGCCACATGGCAGTTACAGACTGGAATCCCGAAAGCTATGGCCGTTTCGCCAGCCTGCGGCTTCGCCCGGCGCTGGACCTCTTGATGCGGGTCGGAGACCTGCCCGACGGGGATGTCTGCGATCTGGGCTGCGGCGCGGGGGCGATGGGGCTGATTCTGATGTCGCGTTACGACGGGCGACGGATCGTCGGCATCGATTCTTCACAGGCGATGCTGGAAAAGGCGCGCGGGACCGGCGGTTATGACGAGCTGATCGAAGCCGATATCGCACAGTGGGTGCCGGAAAACCCGCCCGCGCTGATCTTTTCCAATTCGGTGCTGCACTGGCTGCCGGCGCATGGGCAGCTCTTGCAGCGGCTGGCCGGTCTGCTTGCGCCGGGCGGGACGCTGGCGGTGCAGGTGCCGCATCAGAACCGGGCGCCGTCCCATCGGCTTTGGCACGATCTGGCGGAACAACTGTTCCCGGGCCGGTTCGACCCCGGATCGGGCCCGGGCGTGCTGGAGCCGGTGGATTACCATCGTGTCCTCGCGCCGCTTGGCGATGTGGCGCTTTGGGAGACCGAGTTCTACCAGCAATTGCCCGCTGCGGACGATGGCCATCCGGTGCGCCATTTTACGTCTTCGACCTATGCGCGGCCCGTCTTGCAGGTGCTGGACGAGGCAGAGACCGCGCGACTGGTCGAACGCTATGACACGGCGATGGAAACGGCCTATCCGCTGGCATCCGATGGCAGCGTCCTGTTCCCGTTCCGCCGCCTGTTCTTTACCCTGACCGTTAGATGAGATGCCCGTGGCGTCGCCTGTGAAAGTCCCGACATGCCTGTACTGATCGAATCCGAATATCGCGCCGAAGTGGTCTGGCTGGGCCATGTGCCCGGAGACCGGGAGAGCCTGCGCGCCGAGGCGGTGGACCGGCTCGACCTTGGCTTTGCCGGGGACGAAGGCGCACGGCATGAGGGCGTCAACCGTGCCTCGTGCACGCGGGTCAAGAACCTGTACCCGGTCGGTACCGAGATCAGGAACGTGCGCCAGCTGTCGATCCTTTCCGAGGAAGAACTGGCGGTGATCACCGACAAGATGAAGCTCGACGCGCTTGATCCGGGTCTGGTCGGCGCGTCGATGATCCTGCGCGGTATTCCCGATTTCACCTATGTGCCGCCATCTTCGCGCCTGCAGGCGGAGTCGGGGCTGACGCTGACCATCGACATGGAAAACCGGCCCTGCGTTCTGCCGGGACGCGAGATCGAGGCGGTCGAGCCCGGGCATGGCACGGCTTTCAAGCGGGCGGCGACGAACCGGCGGGGCGTGACCGCCTGGGTTGAACGGCCGGGGGATATCCGGGTCGGTGAAACGCTGACGCTGTTCCTGCCCGATCAGCGCGCCTGGGCGCCGAAGGGCTGAGCCTTGCTGCCGCCGAGGCATTGCGTTCCGATCGGGTGCGCGGTGCTTCGGATAGGGAACGGACAGAACGGGACGGGGAGAAAGCGCCGGAAATTCCGCTGAGCTGGCGCTAATCAACTTGTAAGAAAATCAGCGGACGATAACACCGAAAATATCCTGGGGAATTCGCAATGACATACAAGACTGACATCGAAATCGCGCGGGACGCACAGAAGCGTCCGATCCAGGAAATAGGGGAAAAGCTGGGCATCCCGACGGAGGCATTGCTGCCTTACGGGCATGACAAGGCGAAGGTCAGCCAGGATTTCATCCAGTCGCTTGACGGGCGCGAGAATGGCAAGCTGATCCTTGTCACCGCAGTCAACCCGACCCCCGCAGGCGAGGGCAAGACGACGACCACCGTGGGCTTGGGCGACGGGCTGAACCGGATCGGCAAAAAGGCGGCGGTCTGCATCCGCGAAGCCTCGCTGGGGCCGAATTTCGGGATGAAGGGCGGGGCCGCCGGGGGTGGCTATGCGCAGGTCGTTCCAATGGAAGAGATGAACCTGCATTTCACCGGCGATTTCCACGCGATCACCTCGGCGCATAACCTGCTGGCGGCGATGATCGACAACCATATCTACTGGGGCAATGCGCTGGATATCGACACCCGCCGGGTAGTCTGGCGGCGCGTGGTCGACATGAATGACCGGGCGCTGCGGCAGGTGAATGTCTCGCTTGGCGGCGTCTCGAACGGGTTCCCGCGCGAGGATGGCTATGACATTACCGTGGCCTCCGAGGTCATGGCGATCCTGTGCCTCGCACGGGACCTGGCCGATCTGCAGGAGCGGCTGGGGCGGATGATCGTCGCCTATCGCCGGGACAAGAGCCCGGTCTATTGCCGCGACATCAAGGCCGATGGTGCGATGACGGTACTGCTGAAGGATGCGATGCAGCCGAACCTCGTGCAGACGCTCGAGAATAACCCGGCTTTCGTGCATGGCGGGCCGTTTGCGAATATCGCCCATGGCTGCAATTCGGTGATCGCGACGACGACCGCGCTTCGGCTTGCGGATTACGTTGTGACCGAAGCCGGGTTCGGGGCCGATCTGGGGGCGGAAAAGTTCCTCAACATCAAGTGCCGCAAGGCCGGGCTGGCACCGTCTTGCGTTGTGCTGGTGGCGACGGTGCGGGCGATGAAGATGAACGGCGGTGTCGCCAAGGACGATCTTGGCGCGGAAAACGTGGCCGCGGTGCTCGCCGGGTGCAGCAACCTTGGCCGCCACATCGAGAACCTCGGACAGTTCGGCGTACCGGTGGTCGTGGCGATCAACCATTTCGTCACCGATACCGAGGCCGAGGTCGAAGCGGTGAAGGGCTTTGTCTCTTCGCTGGGCGCAGAGGCAGTATTGTCGCGGCACTGGGAACTGGGCTCGGAAGGCTCGGCCGATCTGGCCGCAAAAGTGGTCGAGGTGATCGACCGGGGCGAGGCCGATTTCGCGCCGCTTTATCCGGACGAGATGTCTCTGGCGGACAAGATCACCACTGTTGCCACCCGTATCTATCGCGCCGACGACGTGGTGATGCCGGTGGCGGTGAAACGTCAGCTGGAAGCCTGGGAGGCACAGGGATATGGCGATCTGCCGGTTTGCATGGCCAAGACGCAATACAGTTTCACGACCGATCCGACCCAGCGCGGCGCGCCGAGCGGGTTCAGCGTGCCGGTGCGCGAAGTGCGCCTGAGCGCGGGGGCCGGTTTTGTCGTGGCGATCTGCGGCGAGATCATGACGATGCCGGGCCTGCCGCGCCAGCCGGCTGCCGAAACGATCCGGCTGAACGCCGAGGGGCAGATCGAGGGATTGTTCTGACGCGGGCGTCGCGCGGGGCGTGAGGTCGGGACCGCCTCCGGCGGCCGTATTTGAAACGAGAAGAAGAAGGTGAGCGCATGGTCGCGAAAATCATAGACGGCAAGGAATTCGCGGCGCGGGTGCGTGGCGAGGTTGCGGCGCAGGTTTCGGCCCTGGCCGGGCACGGTCAGCCCGGGCTGGCGGTGGTGCTGGTGGGCGAGGACCCGGCAAGCCAGGTCTATGTGCGCTCGAAGGGCAAGATGACCGTCGAGGTAGGGATGAAATCGGTGGAGCACAAGCTGCCGGCCGAGACCTCGGAGGCGGAGCTGCTGACGGTGATCGCGGATCTGAACGCGGATGAGAGCATTCACGGGATTCTCGTGCAATTGCCGCTGCCGGGACACATGAACGAGGATCTGGTGATCAATGCCATCGATCCGGCCAAGGATGTGGACGGGTTTCATATCTCGAACGTCGGGTTGCTGGGGACGGGGCAGAAGAGCATGGTGCCCTGCACGCCACTGGGCTGCCTGATGATGTTGCGGGATCACCATGGCTCGCTTTCGGGGATGGATGCGGTGGTGATCGGGCGTTCGAACATCGTGGGCAAGCCGATGGCGCAGCTTTTGCTGGGCGACAGCTGCACGGTGACGATTGCGCATTCGCGGACCAAGGATCTGGCCGATGTGGTGCGGCGCGCGGATATTGTCGTGGCGGCGGTGGGCCGGCCCGAGATGGTGCCGGGCGACTGGATCAAGGAGGGGGCCACTGTGATCGACGTGGGCATCAACCGGATCGATGCGCCGGAAAAGGGCGAGGGCAAGACCCGGCTGGTCGGCGACGTGCATTTCGAAAGCGCGGTCGAACGGGCCGGAGCGATCACGCCGGTGCCGGGCGGGGTGGGGCCGATGACCATAGCCTGCCTGCTGGCCAATACGCTGACCGCGTTCTGCCGGTCGAAAGGATTGCCGGAGCCGGAGGGGCTGACCGTCTAGTCGGTTCAGTTACTCGGGCGCGATGGGGATCATCGTGCCCTGCATCACGGCGATGAGGGTTTCGCGGCCCTTGTCGTCGATGGCGTGGATGTCGCTGCCGACCACAACGATGCGCCGGCCGGATTTGATGACGTGGCCGGTGGCGCGGAGTTCGGCGCCTTTGGCCGGGGCAAGCAGGTTGATCTTGATCTCGGCGGTGAGCACGTTCCAGCCGGGATCGAGCGCGCTGATCGCCGCGTAACCGGCGGCTGTGTCGCCGAGGGCAAACGTCAGCGCCGCGTGCCCATAGCCGTTCTGTTGTTTCGTCCCCGGCAGGATCGGGGCGGCGATCTGCACCTCTCCCTTTTGGATGGTGGAAATCCGCGCGCCGATGGTTTCCATCATGGTCTGGGAGGCAAAGCTGTCACGGATCAGGGATTTGTGGCTTTCATCCAATTCGGTAGTCATTCGGCGTTTCCTTTGTCTCAGCGCGGCATTGGTACGGCGTATGCCCGGGGGCCGGTGAGAATGGCAAGCGCGTCGGGGCGCATCAGGGCGGTGAGCGTGGCATCATGGCTGCGCAAGCCCCCGGTATAGGTGCCATAGGCGGGCATGATTATGCGGTCTCGATCCGACAGAAAAGCGGCACGGGTGATGCGGCGGGCGCGGGTCGTGAGGCTGGCCTTGGGGTGGTAATGGCCCGAGATCTCGCCGCGCGCGCCGGTCTGCGCGATATGGCGGAAGGTGAGCGGGCCGAGGGTAAGATCGGCCAGATGCGTGCCGCCAAGGTCGACCGGTCCGGAGTCGTGATTGCCCTCGATCCAGATCCAGCGGCGGCCTGCCTGCATCCGGGTGAGCGTGGTCTGATCCTCGGGTGCGAGGGCGCGGGCGGCGTCGAGATCGTCGAAACTGTCGCCAAGACAGATGACCGTGGCGGGGTTCATGCGGTCGAGATCGTCGGTGAGGCGCAGCAGGGTGTCGCGGGTTTCATAGGGGGGCAGGATGGTGCCGCCGCGCCGGGCGATGCGCTCGGACTTCCCGAGGTGCAGGTCCGAGACGCAGAGCAGCCGTTCTGCGGGCCACCAGAGCGCGCCGGAGCCCAGCGCGACGAGATCGGCACCGGCAAGGGAAAGAGAGCAGTTGTTCATGCTCCGTTCCTTGCCCAGGGCGGGCGGTTTTGCAAGCGGTTTCAGGCGGTGCCGGTCAGATCGGCGATCCCGGCGGTTTCCAGCAGGCGCTCGGCCTCTTCGGCAAGCAGGCGTTCCTCGGCGGCGCCTTCGACGGGGACGCGGCCCATCTCGAGCAGCAGCGGCGCGGCGAGCGGGGTGACGCGGGACAGGCGCTTGTGATCGATGCGGCCCTGGATACGCGCGACCATTTCCTCGATGCGGCCGAAATCGACGAGGCCGGTGTGGGCTTCTTCGCGGGTGATCTTGAGCATCAGGTGGGTCGGGTCGTATTTCTGTAAAGTGTCATAGAGGATGTCGGAGGAAAACGTCGCCTGCCGCCCGGATTTGCGCGCCGAGGGCGTGTTGCGTTCGATCAGGCCGGCGATCGTGGCCGAGGCGCGAAAGGTGCGTTTCATCACCGCGTTTCCGGCGAGCCAGCTGTCGAGACCGTCCTGCAGGGCAGTAAGGTCGAAGAGCGGCGCGGGGTCGTTGAGCCGGTCGAGTCCCCAGATCAGCGTGGCGTAATCGGTGGCGACAAAGCCGAGCGGGTGCAGGCCGATCTCCTCCATCCGCTTGGTCAGCAAGAGGCCGAGGGTCTGCTGTGCGTTACGACCGGCAAAGCCGTAGACGCAGGTATGTTCGCGCCCGTCATGGGGAAAGCTCTCGATTAGCAACCGGCCTCGTTCGGGCAGACGCGAGACATCGCGCTGCAGTGCCAGCCATTCGGCGGTATGGGGCGGAAGCTCGGGCCAGTTGTCCTGCTGGAACATGCGCAGGATACGATCGGAAAGCTGGGTGGAGGTGGCAAACTTGGTCCCGGCAAAGGTGGCGATCTTGGGTTTCTTGTCGGCGCGGCGGGTGACCTCGACGGTCATTTCGCGCAACCCCTCGTAGCGCACGATCTGGCCGCCGATCAGGAAGGTATCGCCGGGGGTAAGCGAGGCCGCAAAGCCTTCCTCGATCTCACCCAGCGGCTTGCCGCCCCGGTTGCGGCGCAGGCGCACCTTGAGCGTGTCGGTATCCTGGATCGTGCCGAGGTTCATACGGATGCGCTGGGTGGCGCGGGGATCGCGCAACTGCCAGAGCCCGTCGGGGCGCTGTTTCAAGCGCTGCCAGCGGTCATAGGCGGCCAGCGCATAGCCGCCGGTCGCGCAGAAATCGAGAGACTCGTCGAATTCGGCACGGGTCAGGGCGGCATACGCCCCGGCGGTCGTGACCTCGTCATAGAGCGCGTCGGCATCGAAAGGACCGGCGCAGGCGGCGATCAGGATATGCTGGCAAAGAACGTCGCGAGGGCCGGGGCGGCGTGGCTCGCCATCCAGATCGCCTTCGCGGACGGCTTCGAGCGCGGCGACGCATTCCACCACTTCGAACCGGTTGGCGGGAACCAGCAGTGCCTTGGAGGGGGCGTTATAGCGGTGATTGGCGCGGCCGATCCGCTGTACCAGCCGTTTGACGTTTTTTGGAGCGCCGATCTGGATCACCAGATCGACATCGCCCCAGTCGATACCGAGATCGAGCGAGCCGGTGCAGACGATGGCACGCAGCTCGCCCCTCACCATCGCCGCTTCGACCCGCTGGCGCTGGGTCTTGTCGAGACTGCCGTGGTGGATACCGATAGGCAGGCTGTCGTCATTGGCGAGCCAGAGGTTGTGAAAGAAGATCTCGGCCTGAGCGCGGGTGTTGTGAAAGATCAACGTGGTCTTGTGGGCCTTGACCTGTTCCAGAACCGCCGGGATCGCATGGGCCGCGCCACCCCCGGCCCAGGGCGGGCGTTCCTCGGTCGTCAGCATCTGGATATTCGGCGCGGGGCCGGGATCGGCCAGCAGGATGTCGCAGGGGGCCGGGTGGCGGGCGAGTAGGGTGGCGATGGCGGCGGGGTCATCCACTGTCGCCGACAGCCCGACGCGACGCAGATCAGGGCAGAGCGTCTGCAAGCGCGAGAGGGCGAGGAAGAGCTGATCGCCGCGCTTGCTTTCCGACAGGGCGTGGATCTCGTCAATGACGATGCGCTTCAGCCCGGCAAAGATGCGGGGCGCGTCCTCGTATGAGATCAGCAGCGCAAGGCTTTCAGGCGTGGTCAGCAGGATCTGCGGCGGATCGACCCGCTGCCGTTTCTTCTGCGTGGCACTGGTGTCGCCGGTGCGGTCCTCGATGCGGATGTCGAGCCCCATCTCGGCCACCGGCCCGGTCAGGTTGCGTTTTATATCGGCGGCCAGCGCCTTGAGCGGGCTGACATAGAGCGTGTGCATGCCCGCACGCGGAGTCTCGGCAAGATCGACGAGGGTAGGCAGGAAACCCGCCATTGTCTTGCCGCCGCCCGTGGGGGCGATCAGCAGGGTGGCGGGGTTGTCGGCGCGCTCCAGCATGGCGCGCTGATGCGGATGGATCTCCCATCCGCGTTTCTCGAACCAGCCGGTGATGATCGGGGGAATTGCACTCATGCAGGGGATGTAGGGCGCGACCCTGGCCTTGGGAATGTCACCCCGAGGCGGTTTCGCGCATATGCGCCACGATTTCAGCCACTTCCTGCGTGAAACGGTCGGGGCCGACCTGCGCGGATTCGTCTGTCCATGCGCTGAAGCGTTCCATCAGCGGGATGAAGGTGGCGATCTCCTCCTCGCTCCAGCCCGACAGGAATTCGCCCATCACGAGGAATTTGAACCGGCGCACGGCATCGACCACCGCCTCTCCCTTGTCAGAGAGTTCCACGATGGTGCGGCGCGCGTCCTGCTGGCTGACCGCGCGGCGGGCATAGCCGCGTTCGATCAATTCGCTCACAAGGCGCGAGGCGCGGGAAGGGTCGATGCGCAACCGTTCCGCGATGGTCGAGACCATCGTCTCCTGCTGCTGGTCGGCGCCGAATTCGTTCAACGGCGCGCGGATCGCGACCAGCACGTCAAGCTGCGCCAGATCGAGTTCGTCCTTGAGTTCGAGCGCTTTCAACGCGCTATGGCCCAGTTCCTGCTTGGACACGCGGCGACGCCAGCGTTGCAGCACCGCATCAAGCGTCAGCGAGGCATCGGCAACTCGACCGTCGATTCCGGCCTTGGCCAGGAAGGCCTTTAGATTGGTGTCGCGCGTCGATATCGATCCGTCCTCCGGTTGGTTGAGCCGCATATTCCACAAAAACATGCTGCGCCGCAATACATGCCGTTGACATGTAATTGTTCGTGACACATATATGATTGCAACACAGGGCTTACCATACTCCCCCCTGAGCCCGGGATGGCCGTTCAAGCCCATGAAATGCGCCGTCCCGGCTCTTTTTTGTTCGCTAGGTTTGAAAATTGTCTGACGTACACCCGAATCCCGATTCTTCTGCCGATGACGCGCTGGACTGGACCCGCATTCGCGTGGTCCTGTCTGCCGTTGCAGTCACGCTTTTCCTGGCCTCGCTGGGGCAGACCGTTGTTACCACCGCCTTGCCCACGATTGTCGGAGAGCTGGGCGGTCTGGACCAGATCACATGGGTGATTACTGCCTATCTGCTGGCCGCCACGGTGGCCGCGCCGATTTTCGGCAAGCTGGGTGATCTGTTCGGGCGCAAGGCGATCCTGCAATCGGGGATCATCGTGTTCCTGACCGGATCGATCTTCTGTTCGCTGGCACCCAATATCTGGCTGTTGGTGCTGGGCCGTGCGGTACAGGGGCTTGGCGGCGGCGGGCTGATCGTGGTGTCGATGGCGACCATTGCCGATGTGCTGCCCCCGCGCCAGCGGGGCCGGTTCCAGGGGCTGATGGGCGCGGTGTTCGGCATGTCGACGGTGATCGGGCCGCTCGCGGGCGGGTTCATCGTGCAGCATATCAACTGGCACTGGATCTTCCTGATGAACCTGCCGCTGGGCGTGCTGGTCTTTGTCGTTCTGGCCTTTGCGCTGGAAACGCCGGAGCCGGGTAAACGCCCCAAGATCGACTACATCGGTGCCTCGTGCCTTGCGCTGCTGCTGTCGGTTCTGGTGATCGTGGCCAGCCTTGGCGGGCAGACATTCGCATGGGACAGCGCGACCATGCTGGCGCTTTACGCGGGCGCTGTGACGGCCCTGATCGGTTTCCTCGTGGCCGAGACCCGCGCGCCGGAGCCGCTTTTGCCACTGAGCCTGTTTAAAATCAACAACTTCATCGTGTCGAA
The DNA here is from genome assembly GCF_019966545.1 of Heliomarina baculiformis. Classification (GTDB taxonomy): domain Bacteria; phylum Pseudomonadota; class Alphaproteobacteria; order Rhodobacterales; family Rhodobacteraceae; genus Heliomarina; species Heliomarina baculiformis. The sequence goes on from NZ_JAIMIC010000002.1 coordinate 646,634, forward strand.
CTCGGTCGGTTTCATCACCGGGATCTGCATGTTTACGACGATTACCTTCGTTCCGTTCTTCATGCAGGTGGTGAAAGGCGTGTCACCCTCGGCTTCGGGTATGTTTACCTTTCCGATGATGGTCGGGCTGATCACCGCTTCGACGCTGTCCGGTCAGTTCATGTCACGGACCGGGCGGTACAAGTATCTACCGGTGTTCTCGACCCTGCTGCTGGGGCTGGCGATGACGCTGATGGCGACGCTGACACCACATACCCCGAATGGGCTGATCGTGCTCTTCATGCTGATGACGGGCCTGGGGATCGGGCCGGTGATGGGCGTCGGCGTGACCGCGATCCAGAACTGCGTGCCGCCGCGTATGGTGGGGGTCGGGACGGCCAGTGCCAACATGTTCCGCATGATCGGGGGCTCGTTGGGTACGGCAGCCTTTGGCGCGCTGTTCGCGGTCGGTCTCAGCCGCCATCTGGGTGACGTGCTGCCCGGCACTAATCCGCGCGGGTTGAGTGCCCAGACCATCGCGGCGATGGATGACGGGATGCGCGAAGCGGTCGTGCAGGGGATCGCCCATGCGCTGCACCCGGTGTTCTGGTCCGCCGCCGTTCTGGCTTGTATTGCCAGCGGCATCGCCATGCTTATGATCGAGCGGCCGCTGTCGGATACCCTACCGGGCGCCAAGGTGTCGCGGACACCGGCGCAGACGGCGCAGTCCGTGGGGCAGACCCCGGCGGAATAAACTTACCGGTTGCGTGGCTTGACGCGCAGGGTCGGATCGGCCTGCGTCGGGTCCTCGGGCCAGGGATGCTTCGGGTAGCTTGCCCGCATGTCCTTGCGTACATCCGCATAGGACCCCGCCCAGAACCCCGGCAGGTCGCGGGTGATCTGGATCGGGCGCTGGGCGGGTGACAAGAGCGTGATCTTGAGCGGCACGCCGCCGCTGGTCGGGTGACGGGTGACGCCAAATACCTCTTGCAGACGTAGCGAAATTTCGGGGCCGTCCTCGCCGTAGGTGATGGGCACCTCGCGGCCCAGCGGGGTGGTGAAGCGGGCCGGTGCCTCGCGGTCGACAAGCTGTTGCTGGTCCCAGTTCAGCATCGCGCGCAGGGCAGAGAGCAGGTCGAATCCTTTCCAGTCTTGCGCGGAACGCACGCCCGAGAGCATCGGCAAAAGCCAGTCCTCGAGGCTCTCCGTCAGCGCGGCTTCGGTCATGGCGGGTAGGTCCGCGCCCTCGGCCCGAACAAGTTCGACCCGCGCGGCAAAGCGCCATGCCGCGCCTTTCAGCCGCAAGCCGAGCATACGGATTCCGTCCAGCATGGCGCGGGCGATGGCCTCCTCCGGCGCGTCTTTCCAGATCCGGTCCGAAAGGGTGATCGCGCCGAACCTTTCCTGCTGTCGCGCCACCACGCGATTGTCGCGCCGGGACCATTCGCAGATATCGTGCCAGCCGATCTGATCCGCGAAAAGGTCGCGAATCTCGGATTCGGTGATCTGGGTGGCGAGCCGGATGCGCGCCTCACGCGGGTTGCCGTCGGTGTCGATCGCCACGAGATAGGGCGCAGTGGCGAGCGGATCGGACTCCGCCAACACCGCGCCTTTTCCGCCCGAAAGCACATAGCGTGCGGCATCGCCCTTGCGGCGCTGGCCGATGCGGTCGGGATAGGCGAGTGCAGCCATGGTGGCGGGGCTATGCGATCCGGTCGCGCCCTTCTGACGGGCCAGACGTTTGGTTTCGGTGCGGATGCGTTCGACCACCCCCCGGTTCAGCTCATACCGATGCTGGCGGGCAAACCCGCCGGGATCGCGCAGGGCTTTCAAGCGCAGCGTCAGATCGACGGGTGCGCCGCGCAGGGGGTCACGCTCGGCCATCAGGGCGGCAAGGGGGGCGGCGTCATTTCCGGCGACAACGAGCATATGCGCCAGACGCGGGTGAAAGGGCAGGGCAGAGAGCGCGCGCCCGTGCTCGGTAATGCGGCCCGCATCGTCCAATGCGCCCAGCATGTGCAGCAGGGTCTGCGCCTCGGTCATCGCGCCTTCGGGCGGGGCGGTCAGAAAGGGCAGATCGCCCGGCTGCGCGCCCCAGAGCGCCAGTTCCAGTGCCATACCGGTGAGGTCGGCCGCTTCGATCTCGGCCGGGGGAAAGGCGGCAAGCGCGCCTTCCTCGCCGCGGGTCCAGAGCCGGTAGCAGGTGCCTTCCGCGACGCGGCCCGCGCGGCCCCGGCGCTGTTCCGCCTCGGCGCGGGTGACGCGTTCGGTCACCAGCCGCGACATGCCCGAGCCCGGATCGAACCGCGCGCGGCGCGACTGGCCCGCATCCACCACGACGCGGATGTCCTCGATGGTGAGCGATGTTTCGGCGATGGAGGTCGCAAGGACGACTTTCCGGCCCTTGGCAAGCGGTGCAATGGCGGCGCGCTGGGCGTCGAATTTCATCGCGCCGAAGAGCGGGCGGATCTGGCATTCCTGCGGCAGACGGGCGCTTAGCATGGTTTCGACGCGGCGGATTTCGCCCTCGCCGGGGAGGAAGACCAGAATGCCGCCGCCGGTGGGGCGGGTTTCCTTTTCGGCCTGCACCACAAGGTCAGCCAGCGCGTCGAGCCGCCGCGCCTGTGGCCCGAGTGGGCGGTCGAGCCAGCGCGTTTCGACCGGGTAACTGCGCCCCTCGGAGGTAACGAGCGGGGCATCCATCAGCGCGCCCACAGGCCCGGCGTCGAGCGTGGCCGACATGGCCAGCAGAATCAGGTCGTCGCGCAGGGCGCCTGCGACCTCGAGGCATAGCGCGAGGCCAAGATCGGCGTTCAGTGAGCGTTCGTGGAATTCGTCGAAGATCACTGCTCCCACGCCGGGCAGGTCCGGGACGGATTGCAGCATCCGGGTCAGGATGCCTTCGGTGACAACCTCGATCCGGGTAGCTTTAGAGGTCCTGGATTCGCCGCGAATGCGATAGCCGACCCTCTGCCCGACCGGTTCGCCAAGGCTTTCGGCCATGCGCTCTGCCGCGGCGCGGGCGGCAAGGCGGCGGGGTTCGAGCATGACGATGCGGCCCTGCGTCAAACCGGCGTCGAGCATAGCAAGCGGCACGCGGGTCGTCTTGCCCGCGCCGGGGGGCGCCTGCAGCACGGCGCGGCCACGGTCGCGCAGGGCGTCGATCAGATCGGGCAGGGCCGCTTCGATGGGCAGGGTGGTTTTTGACATGGCTCGCTTATCGCCAAAGCGGCGGGCAAGGTCCAGCGGGGCGGCTCTGGACATTGCGGGGCTCGATGCGTCATGTATCCGAGGCGAAAAGACGGGACGCAGGCATGGATATCAAAGAGCTGGGCGCAAAGATCCTTACGGGCGACCGGCGCGCTCTGGCGCGGGCAATCACGCTGGTGGAAAGCCGCCGCGACGATCATCGCGCCGCCGCCGGAGAGCTGCTGGACGAATTGGCAGGGTCAGGGCGCGAGGCGCTGCGGATCGGACTTTCCGGTACGCCGGGGGTGGGCAAATCCACCTTTATCGAGAGTTTCGGCATGATGCTGACCGCGCAGGGGCTGCGCGTCGCGGTGCTGGCCGTCGATCCGTCGAGCGCGCGCTCGGGCGGATCGATCCTGGGCGACAAGACCCGGATGGACCGTCTGTCGCGCGATCCGAACGCCTTTATCCGGCCCTCGCCCAGCCAGACGCATCTGGGCGGAGTGGCGCGCCGCTCACGCGAGGCGGTGGCGCTGTGCGAGGCGGCGGGGTTCGACGTGGTGCTGATTGAAACCGTGGGTGTTGGTCAGTCGGAAACCGTGGTCGCGGAAATGTCCGATCTGTTCGTGCTCTTGCTGGCCCCGGCGGGCGGCGACGAATTGCAGGGCGTCAAACGTGGTATCATGGAGATGGCCGACCTGATACTTGTGAACAAAGCCGATGGCGATCTGAAACCCGCTGCGATGCGCACCTGCAGCGATTACGCGGGCGCGCTGCGGCTCTTGCGCAAACGCCCGCAGGATCCCGAGGGTTTTCCCAAGGCGCTGATGGTTTCGGCTGTCGAGGAAAGCGGTCTGGACAAGGCCTGGGAAGAAATGCGCGCGCTGACCGACTGGCGGCGCGAGAACGGTCACTGGCAGGGACGGCGGGCGGCGCAGGCGCGGTACTGGTTCCGGCAGGAGGTGCAGCAGGCGCTGATGTCGCAGCTTGAAACTCCGGCGATGCGCGCGCTGATGGAAGAGCTTGGCGACAAGGTGGCCGACGGCGATATGGCCCCGGTCATGGCGGCGCGCGAAATCCTTGGCAGGGTGGGTGAAACGCCTGCCGAGCCGGACTAGGGCGGATTTGCCGGGAAAGCCGGTCTTCGCCCTTGACGCTTGCTGCGATTCCCCCTAAACGCAGCAAACGAATTCAGGGCGCGGCGATTTGCGGCGTCCTTATGTTTTGACCGGGCCACCTGACGCGCCCGATGACGAACCAGAGGATGATCTCATGTCGCGCGTTTGCGAATTGACCGGAAAAGGCCCGATGTCTGGCAACAATGTCAGCCACGCCAACAACAAAACCCGTCGGCGTTTCCTGCCGAACCTGAACGATGTTACCCTGCAGTCCGAAACGCTCGGTCGCGGCATCAAGATGCGCATCTCCGCATCTGCGCTGCGCAGCGTTGACCACCGCGGTGGGCTCGACAAGTTCCTTGCAAAAGCCAAGGACACTGAACTGTCGACCCGCGTTCTGAAGATCAAGAAAGAGATCGCCAAAGCTTCCGCTTCGGCCTGATCCGTTTCTGACGATCACGAAATGCAAAGCTCCGCTCCGGCGGGGCTTTTTGCGCTTGTCGCGTCTGTCGGAATAAAACGTAACGAGGAGAGAACCATGTCGGTGAAAACGATCCTGCTGGGGGGCGTCATGGCGGCGCTGGCGTCTGTGGCGATGGCCGGAGAGAGCATCGAGGTCCGCGACGGTTACCTGATCACATCGCGCCCGAACGCGCCCACGGCGGCGGCCTTCATGGAACTTGCGAACAGCGGCGATCAGGATGACCGGCTGGTGTCGGCCGCGAGCGAGGCCGCCTCGATGGTGGCGCTGCATACGCATGATGTCGACGACAACGGCGTGGCCCGGATGGGAGAGATCGAGGGTGGTCTGCCCGTAACCGCTGGGTCGACGCGCGCGTTGGAACGGGGCGGCGACCATATCATGCTGATGGGATTGACGCGCCCGCTGAATGATGGCGACACGGTGCCTGTCACGCTGACCTTTGAGCGGGCAGGCGAGATCACCATCGACCTGCCGGTCAATCCGGCCCGTTAAGACCCCAATAGCTCGCTGACCCAGGCCGGGACGGTCTGTCCCGCCGGGCCCGGGCGGGTTTCTGCGAAATCGGACACGACGGCGGACGGGTCAAGGTTCAGCTCGATCGTGTGAGCGCCCGCAGCGGCAGCTTCCTGCACAAAGGCGGCGGCGGGGTAGACCTGACCCGAGGTGCCGATGGCGGCGAACAGATCCGCCTCGGCGAGATGGGCAAAGATTTCCTCCATGTGATAGGGCATTTCGCCGAACCAGACGACATCGGGCCGTGCGCTCGGGTTGGCGCATTGAGGGCAGGGCTCTCCGACCGCCATGCTCTCGGGGGCGGCCCACCGGTGGCCACAGGTGGCGCAGAGCGCCCCGGCCAGTTCACCATGCATGTGGATGACCGATTCAGATCCGCCCGCTTCGTGCAGCGCATCGACATTCTGGGTGACGATCACCACCTCGCCCGGCCATTCCCGCTGCAACCGGGCCAGCGCCTGATGGGCGGGGTTAGGTTCTGCTTTTGCGGCGGCCTGACGGCGCTGGTTGTAAAACTCCTGAACCAGCGCGGGGTTGCGGGCAAAGCCCTCGGGCGTGGCGACGTCCTCGATCCGATGCTGCGACCAAAGCCCGCCCTCGTCGCGGAACGTGCCCATGCCGCTTTCGGCGGATATGCCCGCCCCGGTCAGGATGACGATTTTTTCGGGTCTTCTCTGGCTGGTCATGGCAGGCGCTTTCACTTTAGTCTCTTGCCCGGACCCTAACCAAGAGCGATGCCTGATGCCCAGAAGAATTCTCTTTGTTTGCCTTGGCAATATCTGCCGTTCTCCCGCCGCCGAAGGGGTAATGCGGGTGCGTCTGCCGGGGTATGAATACGACAGCGCGGGCACCTCGGGCTGGCATGTCGGAGAGCCGCCCTACCCGCCGATGCGCCGGGCCGCCGCCGAGCGCGGCTATCCTATCGACGATTTCAGGGCACGGCAGTTTTCGCCCGGTGATTTCGACGCCTTCGACCTTATCGTGACGATGGATGACGACAATCTTGCGGCGGTCGAGGCGATGCGTCCGCAAGGGTCTGACACGCGGGTTCTGCGCTGCGTCGATTTCCTGACCGCCCCGGTGAGCGATCATGTGCCCGATCCCTATCATACCGGCGATTTCGAAACTGTTCTGGATATGCTGGAAGAGGCCGCGCCCGGTTTGGAACTGGCGATGAAGCAGGCAGAAACGGGCGGAGTATTAAGCAAAACCAAATCTGGGCGGTCCTGATTCGGAATCTCACATCTTGGCCATTGTCTTGCCGTGATCGCGTGCGTTGATGGATGAAACGCAGCCTTTGACGTGGTTTCATGCGATCAGCGACACGCATATCCAGACCGACAGCGCGGAGGGTTTTGGCCCGCTCGCACGGATCAGGAGTCGATGACGCTGAAACGTCCCGACAGCCACGGGAGCTGCGTCAGCGCCGGATCGATCACGTGGTTCTGCACGAGTTGCCGCATCGTGCGGGAGACGTCGCGGGGCACCTGATCGACCCAGTCGGTCCCGGCGAAAAGCGAGATATTGCGCGAAAAGGCTCCGAAGGGCAGCGGGAACACATCGATGTCCGGGTGCGAACGCGCCGCGCGCATATAGCCGAGTGGCGTGGTGATCGCCCAGCCGATACGCCGCGCCACCATCGCCATCAGGGCCGGGTTCGAGCCGATCTCAAAACGGGTTTCAAAATCGAGTTTCTGGCGCGCCAGATGGGCTTCGATTTGCCGGGCGATCAGCTGGTCGCGGCTGTAGCGCAGCAACGGAAGCTCGGCCAGATCGCCCATGATATCGTTCTTGTTGCGCACGATCCCATGCGGCGCGACGAGGATGAAAGGGTCACGCACGATCGGGTATTCGGTTATGCCTGGCGCCACATCGCCGGTGCTTGCGGCCACCGCCATGTGCAATTCGCGCGCCTTCATCGCCTCCTGGATCTGCGTGCTCGACGCGGTGATCAGCTTGAAGCGGCACTTGGTCAGGCTTTCGGCCAGAACGGTGGCAAGGCGCGGCGTAAGATCGCTGTCGAAATCGTCGATCAGCCCGACAGAGAGCGTGCTGAGATGGCTGAGATCCATCACCGTCAACTCGCTTTGGGCAAGGCGCAGTTCGTTCAGCACAGCCTCGGTACGCGTGAGAAAGCTGCGACCGGCGGGGGTGACGCGCATGGGGCGGCGGCTGTGGTCCACCAGTTCGGTGCCCAGCGCGGTTTCGAGATTGCGCAACTGCTGGCTCACGGCGGGCTGGCTGAGGCCGGTTATATCGGCCGCCTGCGCCACCGATCCCGTCGAGGCCAGCGCCTCGAAAACTTCGAGCCCGCGCAGGGTGACACCTTTGATAAGCAGCTTTTTGACCTCCGGGGTTTCACTATTTGTGAAACTCCGGCTGTTAAGGGTCAAGGGCCAAATCCGAAAGGCTCCGCATGATGGCGACGCAATATCTCAAGCAATCCGCGATTCCCGATCATGGGTCGGACGAACAGACTGTTGCGATCGTGCAGTCGATGCTGGCCCGGATCGCCGAAGAGGGCGAGGCCGCGGTTCGGGACTATGCCGAAACGCTGGACGGCTGGACCGGGCCGATTGTCGTGACCGAGGCGCAGATCGAGGCAGCTGCGGGACAACTGCCCGAGGATCTCAAGGCTGACATACGCTATGCACATGAAAACATTCGCGCCTTTGCCCTTGCCCAGCGGGCCAGCGCGCATGACATGGAAATAGAACTGCGCCCCGGACTTTTTGCCGGTCAGCGCCATATTCCGCTGACCACCGCCGGTTGCTACGTGCCGGGCGGGCGCTATGCGCATATCGCTTCGGCGCTGATGTCGATCACCACGGCGCGGGCGGCGGGTGTGAGCAGTGTGATCGCCTGCACGCCGGCGCGCGGTGCCGAGGGGCCGGCCCCGGCCGTGCTTTACGCGATGCAGCTTGCCGGGGCGGATCGCATCCTGACCCTGGGCGGTGTGCAGGGGATCGCCGCTTTGGCGCATGGCCTGTTCGGCGGTGCGCCCGCCGATATTCTCGTGGGCCCGGGCAACCAGTTCGTGGCCGAGGCCAAGCGCCAGATGTTTGGCCCTGTCGGCATCGACATGTTCGCGGGGCCGACGGATTCCCTGATTGTGGCCGATGACACGGCGGATGCGCTGACCGTGGCCTGGGATCTTGTGGGGCAGGCGGAACATGGCGCCAATTCGCCGGTCACGCTGATCACCGACGACGCAAGCCTTGCGCGCGACGTGATGCGGGTGGTGCCGCGCTGTATCGCCGAATTGCCGGAGTCGAACGCGCAGGCCGCTCGTGCCGCCTGGGAAGCGATGGGCGAGGTGATCCTGTGCGAAGACCGCGAGGAAATGGCCGTTCAGGCCGATCTTGCAGGGCCCGAGCATCTGCATGTGCAGGCCCGCGACCTAGACTGGTGGAAAGATCGTCTGCGGTCCTACGGCTCGCTGTTCCTTGGTGAGAACACCACTGTTGCCTTTGGCGACAAAGCCGCCGGGCCGAACCATGTGCTGCCCACGGCGGGGGCGGCGCGGTATACGGGCGGGCTGAGCGTGCACAAATTCCTCAAGACCGTCACATGGCAACGGGTCGAGGATCAGGCGCTGCCCGATCTGGCGCAGGCCACCGCAAATATCTCGCGCCACGAGGGGATGGAAGGCCACGCCCGCACCGCCGACATCCGGCTGGACCGGTTCAGTCCGCCGCCGATGGTTGCCAATAGTGGTAGTTAGGCCTCAGGTGCAAATCTTGGCAGCCTGATCGCCAAAATCGCGCCAGCGTTTCCAGAATGCGGAATGGGAGCTGCTGCTTGACTGACGGATTTCCTGTGCCGCGTGAGGATCGCCGAAAAAGCTGGCGCCAAGACGTTGATCGCTACCAGAAAGCGTCTGGTTGGCGACGCTTTGCACGCAGCTGCACCGTTGAACCGTCGCGCCCTTGCGCCCCTGTTCAAGACAGGCGGAGTTGATCGGCCCGCCGACAACCCGTGTCATTCCGCCGTGCCCGCGCTGCCCGCCGCCACAAGCCCCAAGCGCCGTGACCGCCAGTGCCAAAACCAACATACCCTTCATGCAAACTGCCCTTTTTTCGCCTGCGTTTTATCCCTGCCGGTGTATCCCCGGCTGCGGCGCAATATGAAGCATTCCGGGCAGTGGTTCAATCTGGTTGACCGATCAAGGACTTCACGTTGCAAAGAGGAAATGGCTCTCGTTCAGGTTCGAATACTGGTTCTGAATGATGATATCGACGATCAGCACTTCGTTGGCAAAACCGATGGTGTAGCGTTCATTGACATTGCTGATCGACAGGTCGTCGTAGGTGAGGCCGGGGCCGAAATGGGTGAGATCAATGGTCTCCCGGTCGAAATCCCTGATGTAGTCGGTCTCGCCATCCGCGATAAAGACGAAGTGATCGCGGTCAGTGCCGCCATAGAGGATGTCTTCGCCTGTGCCGTCGATCAGCGTGTCCTCGCCGCTGGCGCCCTTTAACAGGTCATCCCCGTCGCGGCCAAAGAGGAAATCGTCTCCGCCGCCACCGATCAGCGTGTCATCGCCCTCGCGCCCGTCGAGCATATCGTTGCCGCCCTGACCATAGAGCTTGTCCGACCCGTCATCGCCGATCAGAAAATCGTCGCCACCGCCGCCCTTGAGCTTGTCATTGCCGTCCCCGCCAAAAAGGCTGTCACCCCCGGCGCGACCGATAAGCTTGTCTTTGCCGTTGCCGCCGTCGATGGCATCGTCGCCATTACCGCCATCAATCCTGTCCTTGCCGTCCAGTCCGGTGATCTGGTCATTCTGGCCGGTGCCGCTGATCGTGTCGTTCGTGTTGCTGCCCTCGATCACCGTGGATTCAGGTTTGAATTCAAAGGACTGAACGGAATCCTCCTGACCGCTGAGGGAAAAGAGGAATTGTTTGCCGCCGATCTCCGCCTCGTCGAGCTGAAGAATGAATTCCTCGGAATCGGGGCCGAAATCATAGCTGTCGATCCGGGTGAGCGCGCCGCGTTCAGACATTTGGAAAATCACCAGCGGGGTCTTGAACCCGCCCGCCGCAACGTAGTGCACGCCCTCGAATTCAAAGGCACGCAACACCCCGGCATCCGCGCCGGTCACCCAATCGTCAGCGGCAATCACCTGATCGACAAGCAGCAAATCTCCGTTTTCGTCGACCTCGTAGACAACCGCCCGTCCGCGGTCGTCTTCGGTGACCACGGCAAAGCCGCGTTTGCCGATTTCGACGGTTTCGACATCGCTGACGTTATGGCGTTCGATGGCGCCGTCGTAATGTGGCGCGTCAAAGGTATGGGTAAGCGACCCGTCACGCTTGAACTGGTGCACCTGTAACTCGGGGCCCAGATCCTTGCTTGAAACAAGGAAGGCCTTGCCACCCACCGTCACCGTATCATTGATATAGGCCATCCCATGCTCAAGCTCGGTGGCGGCAAGCTCTTTTATCCGGCCGCTTTTGGCGATCTTGTAGGTGGTCACGACATCCTCGGCATAGGTGGTGGTGCCGGTTGTCGTGTAAACCACGTCTTTCTTGCCGATTTTTAGGGTATTGAGCGGATAGCTCGTCAGCGGATCGGTAGCCTCGAAATCCACGATCACAGGCGCGCCGCTGGCGTTCAGCTTGATCGTGACGATGGCCTTGGTCGAGATATTCGGCGTCCCCGGTTCCGTGATATGGGTCGCGAGCAGCGCAAATTCCTTGCCGCCCTTTGTAAAGCTAAGCGGCTTGCTGCCCGACATGTATCGGCCAAGGTCATCCTGAGTCCGGTTGGTCAGGTAGACATCATCGACCGAGAGTTTGCCCGACCCGGCGATGTCGACAACGGCGATACCGCCACCCACGCCGCTCGCCAGCAGGTGGGGCTTGCCCTTGATGGTAGTGAAATCAATCGCGAAGGGCATGATGTAGCTGCTGCCATAGGCATGCGTATAGGAAAAATCACGCTCGTCCTGAAGCGAGCCGGTCCGGAGAATCGACATGAAAAATGACCTTGATGCTGTAATTGCCCGCTGACGCTACGAAGAGCTTTGAACCCTGTCAAACTTATTGGATCTGCCCTCACGTGGCGCTTGACCGATGCCGCGTTCCCATACATATCACCGCCATGACAGACCTCGCACATATCCGCAATTTCTCCATCGTCGCGCATATCGACCATGGGAAATCCACGCTTGCCGACCGGTTGATCCAGTCGACAAACACCGTCTCGGCACGTGAGATGAAAGAGCAGTTGCTCGACGCGATGGATATCGAACGCGAACGCGGCATCACGATCAAGGCGAACACCGTCCGGATCGAGTATATCGCGGATAACGGGGAGCTTTATGTCCTCAACCTGATCGACACCCCCGGCCACGTCGACTTTGCCTATGAGGTCTCTCGGTCGATGCGCGCGGTAGAAGGCTCGCTGCTGGTCGTGGACTCGACCCAAGGGGTCGAGGCGCAGACGCTGGCGAACGTCTATCAGGCCATCGACGCGGATCATGAGATCGTGCCGGTGCTGAACAAGATCGACCTGCCGGCCTCGGAGCCCGACCGCGTGCGCGAGCAGATCGAGGACGTGATCGGCATCGATGCCTCCGAGGCCATGCTGGTTTCGGCCAAGTCCGGCATCGGCATTCATGAGACCCTCGAGGCGATCGTGCACCGGCTGCCTGCGCCGACCGGGGACCGGGACGCGCCGCTCAAGGCGATGCTGGTCGATAGCTGGTACGATCCCTATCTCGGCGTTGTCGTGCTTGTCCGGATCATGGACGGCGTGATGAAAAAGAACGAACGCGTGCGGTTCATGCAGAACGGCACCGTGCATCAGATCGACCGGATCGGTGTGTTCCGTCCCGCGATGCAGAACGTGGATGAGCTTGGCCCCGGTGAAATCGGGTTTATCACCGCCTCGATCAAGCAGGTGCGCGACACCAAGGTGGGCGACACGATCACCCATGAGAAGAAGGGTGCGGAGAAACCGCTTCCCGGTTTCAAGCCGTCGATCCCGGTGGTCTTCTGCGGTCTCTTCCCGGTGGATTCCGCCGAGTTCGAGGACCTGCGCGATGCTATTGAGAAACTGGCGCTGAACGATGCGTCGTTCTCTTATGAAATGGAAACGTCTGCCGCGCTTGGGTTCGGGTTCCGCTGTGGTTTCCTTGGCTTGCTGCATCTTGAAGTGGTCCGCGACCGGCTTGAGCGCGAATACGATATCGAACTGATCACCACGGCACCGTCGGTGGTTTACCATGTCTTCATGAAAGACGGGACGATGCAGGAGCTGCATAACCCCGCCGACATGCCCGACCTGACCTATGTCGATCACGTGGAAGAACCGAGGATCAAGGCGACGATCATGGTGCCTGACGATTACCTCGGCGACGTGCTGAAGCTGTGCCAGGACCGTCGCGGTATCCAGCAGGAGCTGACCTATGCCGGTTCGCGCCCGCTGGTGGTCTATGACCTGCCGTTGAACGAGGTGGTGTTCGATTTCTATGACCGTCTGAAATCGGTCACCAAGGGTTATGCCTCTTTCGATTACCAGATGATCGGCTATCGCCAGGACAATCTGGTCAAGATGCAGATCCTCGTGAACGACGAACCGGTCGATGCGCTGTCGATGATGGTTCACCGTGATCGCGCGGAAGCGCGCGGGCGGGCGATGTGCGAGAAGCTCAAGGAGCTGATCCCGCGCCACATGTTCAAGATCCCGATTCAGGCGGCGATCGGGGGCAAGGTTATCGCACGGGAGACTTTGTCGGCCATGCGCAAGGACGTGACCGCGAAATGTTACGGCGGTGACGCGACCCGTAAGAAAAAGCTGCTGGAAAAGCAGAAGGCGGGCAAGAAGAAGATGCGCCAGTTCGGCAAGGTGGACATCCCGCAGGAAGCGTTCATCTCCGCGCTCAAAATGGACGGCTGATATTTCCGGCTGCGTGACGTTTCGCGCCCGGAGCATTTTCTATTCGAAAACCTTTCGGCAATTTGTGTAATTGCTGCATGCGCAAAGTGCCTTTGCAATTGCAGCAATTGCGCGTGCTTTACCTTGGGTTAATTAAGCGGAAGCGAACGGCTTAATGTCGATCTGAATGTTAAGCCAAAATCATGAATTAAGTCTGAACCAAAGCTTTCAACCATTAGAAAACTGTCGATACGACAGGCGTATCGACGACATGCGAATGCCGGAACATCGGTCGGTTGGGGTTTGGTTGAAAACGGGCCGGGGCCGCGGGTTATTCCGCTTCGTCCTGGATATTGCGGCCGAGGGATTCAACGTCCTTGCCGAAACCCTTGGCGGTTTCACAGGCGGCGAGAGGCAGAAGGACGAGGGTGATGGCAAGGATGCGCAGCATGGCAAAGCTCTTGATTCAGACGGGGTGAAACGCAGAATTCGGGCTTAATCTCGATATCTGCACGGCATATTCAACCACATCTAGTGGTTGCTACGCAAGCGGGCAATGGCCTGAGACGACGATTGCCCGGCTAGGTCAGCGTGCGGCCCGAAAAGTGTTCTCGCGCATGTTATTGCCGATCAGCACTGCCGCGACCATGGCCGCAAGCCCGGCCCAGCCGCCGATCAGATACCATCCGAGTACGTGTATCAGGTCGTTTCCATAAGCGAGAAGCCCCAAGGCACCTCCGAAAATGCCCGTCATAGAAGACGAGAGTATGTATCCAGTCATTCTGTCCGCCCTTACCCATCCAACTCCTCTTATAGAGAATCAGGTGATTCCTGCCCAGACGGCATTCCTCAATTTTGAAGAATTAGTGACATTTGTGACCTTACGTTACTAATTCAACGTTTAAACAAATGCTAATGAATGTCCTGCGAGGCTCATAAATAATTGAATTGGCTATTCAATCGAGGAAGACGCGCAGGGTCGCTTCGAATTCACGGGGCTTCTCTGCGTGGAGCCAGTGGCCCGCACCGGGCAGTTTTGCAAAGCGGGCAGAGGGGAACAGGCTGCGGATCTTGTTGCGATTGTCCGATGTTACGTAATCGGAATCGGCGCCGCTGAGGAACAGGGCAGGGCCATCCCATTGCGCCTCGATATCGGGAAAGGTCATGATCTCAGGCATATTCGCTTCGAGCGCGTCGAGGTTCAGTTTCCACTTTTGGTTGGCGACATCGAGCGACTGGGTGAAAAAGCTTTGCAGGGCGGGTTCGACGCCAAGGTCGGCCAGTTGCTGGGCCGCCTCGGAACGGCGTGTGACGCGCTCCAAATCCACCGCGCGCATTTTCTCGATAAAATGCAATTGGGTGTGGGTGTAGGCCACGGGGGCGATGTCCGCGATTACCAGACGGTTAAGATGCTCGGGGTGGGTCAGGGCCAGCATCATCGCGGCCTTGCCGCCCATGGAGTGACCGACAAGATCCACCGGGCCGGGCAGGGTGGCCATGACCTCGGCCAGATCATCGGCCAGATCGGCGTAGGTATGGCTGTCATGCCATGGGCTTTCGCCGTGATTGCGCAGATCTACAGCGATGACCTCGCGGCTGTCGGAGAGCCGTTTCGCGATCACGCCCCAGTTGCGGGCAGAGCCGAAGAGGCCATGCACGATGAGAAGGGGCGGGAGATCCGTGGCGGTTCCGTGGCGAATGGTGTTCAACATGCCTTCTTGTCTAGCGACTGCCCGGCACGGCTGCCAGCCCCATTGAGCACGCGCCAACGGCGCGCTATGTCTGGGGATGTGAGGGTGAGTGATGAGCCAGGTTCAGGAACAGACTTTAGAGCTGAAGAAATTAATGCGCGACAAACTGGGCGTGCGGGCGGGCAGCTTTTCTGTCGCGCTGCGCAAGGCGGGGCGTCGCCTGCCGCGTTCAGTGCGCCGTTACGGTCGCGAACTGGCCAAGGCCGAAGGTTTGGCAGAACACCCCAAGCTCCGGAATACATTGGATGAATCGCGTCTTGATACGGCGGCGAGCCGGATCCGCGAACACCTGACCGGCATTGATGTCGCGGACCGCCGCAAGGGATATTTCCTTGGCGTTCTGGGCGTGGTTGCGTTCAATATTCTGGTGATTGCCGCGATCCTGATGGCCATCTTGATGTGGCGCGGCTTTATCTGACAGCCTGTCGGACCTGCGTCGTCCGCCCCCCGAAATGAGGGGGTGATTCCCGTACACTACCTGTACACCCCCTGTACATCGGGCGTGCATCGGCGCCGGGGCTTTCGCCCCGGGCCTGTTTGATCAGATCAGAGGTTGGGGTAGATCGGGAAGCGGGCGCAGAGCTCTTCCACTTCGGCTTTGACCTTTTCCTCGACCGCGCTGTTGCCGTCCTCGCCATTGGCGGCCAGACCGTCGACCACTTCGATGATCCAGTCCGCGATCTGACGGAACTCGGCCTCGCCAAACCCGCGCGTGGTGCCCGCGGGCGAGCCCAAACGGATGCCGCTGGTCACGGTCGGTTTTTCCGGATCGAAAGGAACGCCGTTCTTGTTGCAGGTGATATGCGCGCGGCCCAGCGCCTTTTCAGTGGCGTTGCCTTTGACGTTCTTGGGGCGCAGATCGACGAGAACAACGTGGGTGTCGGTACCGTGGGTCACGGTGTCGAGTCCGCCCTTGATCAGCTGGTCCGAGAGCGCCTGCGCATTGGCAATGACCTGCTTGATATAGTCCTTGAACTCGGGCCGCAGCGCTTCGCCAAACGCGACGGCCTTGCCCGCGATCACATGCATCAGCGGCCCGCCCTGGATGCCGGGGAAGATGGCGGAGTTGAACTTTTTCGCCAGCGCCTCGTCATTGGTGAGGATCATGCCGCCGCGCGGACCGCGCAGGGTCTTGTGGGTGGTGGTGGTCGCCACATGCGCATGGGGGAAAGGCGAGGGGTGCTCGCCCGCTGCGACGAGACCAGCGAAATGCGCCATGTCGACGTGCAGGTAGGCGCCGACGCTGTCGGCAATCTCGCGCATGCGGGCAAAGTCGATCTGGCGCGGGATGGCCGAGCCGCCGGCGATGATCAGCTTGGGCTTGTGCTCTTTCGCGAGTTCTTCGACCTGATCGTAGTCGAGCAGGTTGTCCTGCTTGCGCACGCCGTACTGGATCGCGTTGAACCACTTGCCCGACTGGTTGGGCGCGGCGCCGTGGGTGAGGTGGCCACCGGCGTCGAGGCTCATGCCGAGGATGGTGTCGCCGGGCTGCAGCAGCGCGGTGAAGACGCCTTGGTTGGCCTGCGATCCTGAGTTCGGCTGCACGTTGGCGAATTCGCAGTCAAACAGCTTGCAGGCGCGTTCGATGGCGAGGTTCTCGGCGATGTCTACGAACTGACAGCCGCCATAGTAGCGACGGCCCGGATAGCCTTCGGCATATTTGTTGGTCATCACCGATCCCTGCGCTTCCATCACGGCGGCGGAGACGATGTTTTCCGAGGCGATCAGCTCGATCTCGTCGCGCTGGCGGCCCAGTTCGGAGGTGATGGAGCCGTAAAGCTCGGGGTCGCGGCTGGAGAGGGATTCGGTAAAGAAACCGTTGTCACGAGTGGGCGCGTTCATTGGGTGCTCCGAGTAATGAGAGGGGCGTGATTGCGGGGTTTCGTATCGGAAACGGCGCAGCGTGGAAAGGCTGTAAAGCGACGAATTGTACCCCGCGCGCGCCAAGGCTGGTCACGCCCGGAAAGGTATGATTGTTTCGGAACAAGTTGCGTAATACCGGAAACCTTTGGAATGACCCTGAAAATCGCGTTCATGGCCGGCAAGAGCGAGGTGGCCCAGTCGGCCCACGATGTGCTGACCGCGAGATACGGCGACGTGCCGCCAGCCGAGGCGGATGTGATCGTGGCGCTGGGCGGGGATGGTTTCATGCTGCGCACGCTGCATACGACGCAGGATCTTCCGGCCCCGGTTTACGGCATGAACTGCGGCACCATCGGCTTTTTGATGAATGAATACAACGAGGACGGCCTGATGGAACGCCTCGAGGAAGCGGTTCAGGAAGATATCAACCCGCTGTCGATGCAAGCGATGGACCAGACCGGGCGGATACACCGTGCGCTGGCGATCAACGAGGTCTCGCTTTTGCGGGCGGGGCCGCAGGCGGCCAAGCTGAAGATCACGGTCGATGGCAAAGTCCGGCTGGACGAACTGGTTTGCGACGGGGCGCTGTTGTCCACCCCGGCGGGATCGACTGCGTACAACTATTCGGCTCATGGGCCGATTCTGCCGATCGGGTCGGATGTGCTGGCGCTGACGGCGATTGCCGCATTCCGGCCCCGGCGCTGGCGCGGAGCCTTGCTTCCCAAGCGGGTCACGGTGCGGTTCGACGTGCTGGAATCGGCCAAGCGCCCGGTGATGGCGGATGCGGATTCGATTTCCATCGACAATATCGACTGGGTCGAGATCAAATCCGATCCGACGATAAAGCACCGCATTCTCTTTGATCCGGGCCACGGGCTGGAAGAGCGGCTCATTTCCGAACAATTCAACTGATTTCCTCGCCACCGGCTTTGGGAAATTTCTGAAATCTTCATTCCTATTTGTGAAGAAGATCACGGAAGTTCCAAGCGGGCTTCGTCATACAAGGATCATCGGATCGGGCGCCACCGGTTAGGCGCTCTCCGAGTAAGAGTGAGCGAGTTTGTAAAGAGTATGCGTGTTTCGCGAAGTCGCGGGCGTGGGGCCCCAAACTCCACGTCCGCACTTTGCCGGTACGAGTGATTTTGTTTCCCCCGTGTTTCATACCGGTGTGACAGATGTCGATTACTGCGTCGTCATACCAAAGGCATAGACCCCTTGGCTGAATTGACAGTGATCCGTTTTCGGGTCGGGAAAAGCGTAAAAGGTAAGCGGTTTCAAATCAGGAATGGCGGGTGCAGGGGAAACCCTGTGCCCGCAATTACTTTGGGACCGGCGCATTTTGTGATGTCTTGCCGGGCGTTCCTGCCCGAAAATCCAAAAGCAGCGTGTTTTTTAGAATTAAGCTAATGATTGTGCTTTTATTTTTACACAACCATGGCATGAAACAAGCAGGCTGAATTTTTCAGCATCCCGGCCGCTTTCCCTCGGCCACAGTAATTTTCCGAGTTTCGCGGGCCCGGCGTGAAAACACCGGGTCCGCTATTTTATTCAGGGGCCGCCTCAGGCGATCTGCCGGTCCTGTCCTTCCCAGTAGGGTTTGCGCAATTCCGTCTTGAGCACCTTGTTGGCGCCCGACAGCGGGAAGGCTTCGGTGCGGAATTCCACGCTGCGCGGGCATTTGTACCCGGCGATCAGCTCGTGGCAGTGATCCTTGATCTCCTGCTCGGTGGCTTCGGCCCCGGGTTTCAGGATCACCAGCGCATGAACTGCCTCGCCCCATTGCTCGCTCGGGATACCGATGACCGCGCTGGTGGCGACGGCGGGGTGCTGGCCAATGGCGTTTTCCACCTCGGCGGAATAGACGTTTTCGCCGCCCGAAACGATCATGTCCTTGAGACGGTCCATCAGGAAGATGAAGCCTTCGTCATCCATGTAGCCCGCATCGCCGGTATGCACCCAGCCGTTGCGGATGGTCTTGGCGGTGACATCGGGTTTTTGCCAGTATCCGAGCATGGTGATCGGCCCCTTGACGGTGATTTCGCCGACCTCGCCGCGCGGAAGCTCGTTGCCGTCCTCGTCGACCACCCGGATCTCGACACAGCGGGTGGCGCGACCGGCGGAGCGCAGCTTGCCCGCCTTGGGGCCTTCGACCACGTGGTAATCGGTGGCAAGCACCGTCGCGACCGGGGAAAGCTCCGTCTGGCCAAAGGCTTGCAGGAATTGCGCCTTAGGGAAACATTTGAACCCGTTTTCCAGCGCCGCCTGTGTGATGGGCGAGGCACCGTAGGCGATGAGTTCCAGCGAGGAGACATCGGTTTCGGCCAGTTTCGGGCTGGCCATGACCATCTGCAGCATCACCGGGACCAGCAGGATGTGGCTGGGGCGATGGGTTTCGATGGCTTCCAGCGTCGCGTCCGGCGTGAAGGACGGGATCGAGACATGGGTGCCAGAAACGAAGGTGATGGCCATGAACCAGAGCAGATCGGCGATATGGAACATCGGCGCGGCGTGGAGGTACACGGTGCCGTCACGCACCCCCAGTTCCTGCGCGTTAGACAGACCGCCCACGTAGAAGTTCGTATGACTGAGCATCACGCCCTTGGGGAAACCGGTGGTGCCGCCTGTATAAAAGATCCCGGCCAGATCGTCGCCAGACCGGCCCGCATCCTCGACCGGATCGGCGGCGGCGATGATCTCTTCGTAGTTCTGCATCCCCTCGGGCGTGTCGCCGTCACCGCAGAAGATGAGCGTTTTCAGACCCTTTGCCTGTTCCTGGATCGGCGCGGCAGCCTTGGCAAAGGCGTCGTCCACGATCAGGATTTCGGCCCCAGCATCATTGATCGCATAGGCGCATTCGGCGGGTGACCAGCGGATGTTCATCGGCATCATCGCCCCACCGCCCCAGACGGTCGCGAAGAAATATTCGATGAACCGGTCCGAATTCAGCGACAAAAGGGCGACCCGGTCGTTGGGCTTCATGCCTAGATTCTGCAGCGCGCCGGCCAGCTTCTGCACCCTGTTCAACAGGGTCTCCCATGTCTGGCTGCGGTCTGCGTGAACGGTGGCCGTGGTCGTCGGATTGACCTGCGCCGCACGGCGCAGGGCTGACGATATCTGCATTTAAGTCTCCTCCCAGGACGTTATGCAAAGGCGCAAGCGCCTGTTATATGGAGGTAATTTACCCCATTCTCTCCCAAAGTACATCGCACATGCGCCCGACCCGCGATTCAATCGCGATCATCGCGTCGACGATGAGATCCTCGCGCCAGCGCTGTCCGATCACCTGCACATTGATGGGTTGGGGACCTTTGGGCAAGTCCGCAAGCCGCGCGGGCACGGAGCCGGCGGGCAGGCCGACGAAGTTCATCGAATAGGAGTAGATCGCGGCCCCCAGCACCTCGCGCACACCTGCTGCACCCTCGAGGTCGCGGTCGGGTCCAAAGAAGGGCGTCGGCATAAATGGCGTGAGAGCGAGCGGGTATTCGGCGAGGAACAGCGAAAGCTCGCGTGCGTAATAGGTGCGCTTGGCCATCATCGCGAGCAGTTCGGCCCCTTCAAACGGTTGGAACTGATCGAAATATTCGTTGAAAAGCGCGTTGATGTCGTTCGAGCCGAGCACCTTGATGTCGTCGCGCATCATACCTGCCATCTCGCCCATGAGGGTGCGATAGCCGTCCATGCCGCAGTCGCGGATCAGGGGCGGGTCGATTTCCTCGACCTGGTAGCCTGCGTCCTCGAGCGCTTCGCGGGCAGTATCCAGCGCCTTTTCGACCTCGGGGTGGAGATCGAATTCAAAGGTGTTCTTGGTGAAGGCTACTTTAATGGGAGAGCCGAGCGGAGCGCCCTGCCACGGCAGCGGGATATGGAAGGGGTCGCGCGGATCGGGAGCGATCATGCTGGGCATGGACATGTGCAAATCCTGCGCGGTGCGGGTGATCAGCCCCTGCACGGACATGGATTGTGACAGCATCCCGCGTTCGGCTTTCTGGCTCGGGTTATAGGCGGGGACGCGGCCGAGGCCGGGCTTGACGGTCACCGCGCCATTGGCGGCGGCGGGAAAGCGCAGTGAGCCGCCGATGTCGTTGCCATGAGCGAGCGTGCCGATCCCGGCCATGATCGACGCACCCGCACCGCCCGAAGAGCCGCCGGGCGAGATATGAGCGCCCCAGGGGTTGTGCGTACGGCCGTAGAGCGGGTTGTCCGTGTCGGCGCGGAAGGAAAATTCGGGCGTGTTGGTGCGTCCGATCACGATAGCACCTGCCTTTTGCAGGTTTTCAACCACCGGGGCGTCATGCTCGGCGATGACGTCACGCAGGGCGAGCACCCCGTTGGTCGTCGCATGACCGGCCTGATCGACATTGACCTTGATGGTGACGGGCAGCCCGTGCAGCGGGCCGGGGGTGGCGCCACCGGCGCGGGCCTTGTCGAGCACCACGGCGCGTTCCATTGCCTCATCGCCGAGGTCTTCGACAACGGCGTTCAGGTCGGGGTTAACCGCGTGCATCCGCGCGATGGCGGCACTGACGGCAGCTTCGGCACTCAGCTCTCCGCTGCGGGTTTTTTCGGCGGTTTCGGTCGCGCTCAGGCGCCAGATCGTATCATTGGTCATGTGTATTCTCCTGCGCGGGCACGTTAGGCGCGCGGCGCAGGGAAAGCCAAGAGGGGACGGGCAGAAACATCGCGCCAAACGGCTCATCAGGACAACAAATGTGCTCTTGCTGACGACAGGCAAAACCCCGCCATCGTGTACTGTGACAGCGATTTGAGCGGAACCAACGGCCTGCTGTCACGTTTTGTCCCCGAGGCAACGCAGGGTGCGGGGCCTTGGGGTGGAAGCCCCGCAAAGAATAGGAGTTATGTTATGAACTGGGATCAAATCCAAGGTAACTGGAAACAGATCAAAGGCTCGATTCAGCGCGAATGGGGCGAGCTCACCGATGATGACCTCGACAAGGTCGAAGGTGATCGCACCAAGCTGATTGGTGTTGTTCAGGAACGCTATGGCCTCGCCAAAGACGAAGCTGAACGCAAGGTTGACGAATTCGCAGCGCGCGATCACAGCGCAGTCTGAATTCAAAGCATTTAAGCGGTACAAGGGCGGCTGACTCAGCCGCCCTTGCGCGTTTCCGGGTGTCGCTTCGGCAGGTTAGCCGCTGTAGCCGATCGATTTAAGCGCATCGCGAATTTCGTCGAGAATGGCGGGGTCGTCGATCGTGGCGGGCATTTTGAAATCCTGATTGTCTGCGATCTTAACCATGGTTGCCCGAAGGATTTTGCCCGAGCGGGTCTTGGGCAGGCGGTCCACAACCACGGCAAGCTTGAAGGCCGCGACCGGGCCGATCTGGTCACGGACGAGTTTCACGCATTCCGACGTGATTTCCGCCTCCGGACGGTTCACGCCCTTGGTAAGGATCACGAACCCGACGGGCATCTGGCCCTTGAGGTCGTCGCTGACACCGATCACGGCGCATTCTGCGACGTCCGGGTGGCTGGCCAGCACTTCCTCCATCGCGCCGGTCGACAGACGGTGCCCGGCGACATTGATCACGTCATCGGTGCGGGCCATGATGTAGACATAGCCGTTTTCGTCGATCATCCCGGCATCGCCGGTTTCGTAATAGCCGGGGAAATGCTCGAGGTAGGATTTCTTGAACCGCGCCTCGGCGTTCCAGAGCGTGGGCAGCGTGCCGGGGGGGAGGGGCAGCTTGATCGCGATGGCGCCAAGCTCACCCGGTTTCATCGGATGCCCGGCCTCGTCGAGGATCTGGATGTCATAACCGGGCATGGCCACAGTGGGCGAGCCGATCTTGACCGGCAAGGCCTCGAGCCCCGCCGGGTTGCCTGCGATGGTCCAGCCGGTCTCTGTCTGCCACCAGTGGTCATAGACGGGCTTGTCCAGAACGCGTTGAGCCCACTCGATGGTGTCCGGATCGGCGCGTTCCCCCGCGAGATAGAGGGCGCGCAGGCAAGAGAGGTCGTATTTCTTGAGATACTCGCCCTTGGGGTCTTCGCGTTTTACCGCGCGGATCGCTGTTGGTGCGGTAAAGAAAGACCGCACGTTATGTTCCGAGATAACGCGCCAGAAGGTGCCGGGATCGGGGGTACCGACGGGCTTGCCTTCGAACACGATGGTGGTGTTGCCGTGGATCAGCGGGCCATAGGCGATATAGGAATGGCCCACGACCCAGCCCACGTCCGAGGCTGCCCAGAAGGCATCGCCGGGATCGACATTGTAGATGTTTTTCATCGACCAGTTGAGCGCGACAATGTGCCCGCCGGTGTGGCGCACGACGCCCTTGGGCGCACCGGTGGTGCCGGAGGTATAGAGGATGTAGGCGGGGTGGGTGCCTTCGACGGGGAGGCAATCGGCGGGCTCGACGCCGTATTGAAAACCGTACCAGTTGAAATCGCGACCCTCTTCGAGGTGAGCAACCTCTTGTTCACGTTGGAAGATTACGCAGAAATCCGGCTTGTGCGTGGCCTGTTCGATGGCCCCGTCGAGCAGCGGTTTGTAATGGACGACGCGGCCCGGTTCGATCCCGCAGGAGGCGGCGATGATCGCCTTTGGTTGGCAGTCGTCGATCCGCACGGCAAGCTCATGCGCGGCGAAACCGCCGAAAACGACCGAGTGGATGGCGCCGATCCGCGCGCAGGCCAGCATGGCCTCGATCGCTTGCGGCACCATCGGCATGTAGATGATGACCCGGTCGCCCTTTTCGATGCCCTTGGCGCGCAGGGCCCCGGCGAGCATGGCGACGCGGTTGCGCAGCTCGTCATAGGTGATCTTCTGGATTGTGCCGGTGACGGGGCTGTCATGGATCAGCGCGATCTGGTCGCCGCGCCCGGCTTCGCAATGGCGGTCAACGGCGTTCCAGCAGGTGTTGACCATGCCGTCGTCATACCAGGTGTAGAGCGGGGCGTTTTCGTCGTTAAGCGCCCTTGTCGGAAAGCGGTCCCAGTCGATTGACTTGGCCTGTTCGAGCCAGAACCCGTTCGGGTCGGCCATGCTGGCGTCGTAGACTTCCTTGTAAGACATGAGATCCTCCTCCGCATCCATTAGGGTTTGTTAAGGAGCGAAGGCAGGTCCGGCAAGCCGCGAGACAGGTGGCGCGACAGTCTGGCGCAAATTTTCGTGACCGTTAGCGCAACAGTTTGCAAACCGTATAGGGCGGTCTTTGTCGCAAGGGTCGGGTTTGCAAAGTTTCCATATGATCCGGCGGGTTCGGCAGCAAATTGCCGCAGGGGAATACGAGGTGAAAATACGACGTCGAGGTCGAAAATCGGCAAGCTGGAATCAGGGATGTGGTGGTAGTTCTGGTGACAGGGCAGGCATGGTGCCTGTACCTTTGCATTGAGGATTGCCCCGATGGGCGACAAGAAGTCCAAGCCGTCTAAACCCGGCGATAAAACCGTCAAGAAATAAGTAATCCAGCCATTTTTCCCTAGAGTGTCCGCCATGTGGGTTGCCGCATGGCGGAATTGCGTTCCGGCGAGGGGTATTTCACTGGACTGAGTTTAGCCAGAATGACGCGCCGGAATTTACGCTCTTCGAAACGCGGCATGTGTCGGCGGGGAATCTCGCCCCGCTAACGGGGCGATGGGAGATGGTCGCTTAGCCGTATTGCGCAACCGGGGTGCCCGCGATGGCGGACATGTTCAGCAACCCGCGCGTGGTGATCGAGGGGCTGACGATATGGGCGCGGTTCCCCATGCCCATCAGGATCGGTCCGACTTCGAGCCCGCCCGCGCGCATCTTGAGGATGTTGCGCACGCCGCTGGCTGCGTCTGCATGGGCAAAGACCAGCACATTGGCGATGCCTTCCATGCGCGAGTTCGGGAAAACCCGGGCGCGAAGTTCCCCGTCGAGCGCGGCTTCGACGTTCATTTCGCCCTCGAATTCAAAGGTGCAGCCCTTGCGGTTCAGAATGTCCATCGCGGCGCGCATGCGCTGGCCGGAACTGTCGTTCTGGCTGCCGAATTGCGATTGCGAACACATGGCGACCTTGGGGGTTAGGCCAAAGCGGCGCACGTGACGCGCGGCCCCGATGGCGATATCCGCAAGTTCCTCGGCGGTGGGTTCGGTGTGGACCTGCGTATCGGCGATGAACAGCGGACCCTCTTCGAGGATCATCAGGCTGAGCGCGCCCGCAGGATGCAATTCGTCCGATCCCAGCACCTGATTGATGTAGTTCAGATGCCAGCGGTATTCGCCGAAAGTGCCGCAGATCAGGCAGTCGGCCTCGCCGCGTTGGACCATGATCGCGCCGATGGCCGTGGTGTTGGTCCGCAGGATCGCCTTGGCGAGGTCCGGTGTGACGCCGCGCCGTTCCATGATCTCGTGATACGAAGTCCAGTAATCGTAGTAGCGCGGGTCGTTTTCCGGGTTCACGAGCTGCACATCGCGGCCCGGGCGGATATCGAGCCCGAAGCGTTCGCAGCGCTGCTCGATCACTTCGGGGCGGCCGATCAGAATCGGGGTTTCAGTGGTCTCTTCGAGCACCGCCTGCGCGGCGCGGAGAACACGTTCGTCCTCGCCCTCAGCAAATACGATCCGGCGCGAGGCAGAGGCGGCGGCCTCGAACACCGGGCGCATCAGCAGGGCTGAGCGGAAGACCGACTGGTTCAGCTTGTGCTTATAGGCGTCGAGATCCTCGATCGGTCGCGCGGCAACGCCGCTTTCCATCGCGGCGCGAGCCACGGAGGACGAGACCACAGCAATCAGGCGCGGATCGAAAGGCTTGGGGATCAGGTAATCGGCGCCAAAGGTAAGCTGTTCGCCGGAATAGGCGGCGGCAGCCTCGGCGCTGGTGGTGGCGCGGGCGAGTTCCGCGATCCCGTCGATACAGGCAAGCTGCATCTCGTCGTTGATCTCGGTCGCGCCAACATCCAACGCCCCGCGGAAGATAAAGGGGAAGCAGAGGACGTTATTGACCTGGTTGGGAAAATCGCTGCGGCCTGTCGCGATGATCGCATCCGGCGCGACTTGACGGACGAGGTCGGGCATGATTTCGGGCGTGGGGTTGGCGAGGGCAAAGATGATCGGGCGGGTCGCCATGCGGGCCACCATTTCCGGCTGTAGCACGCCGGGGCCGGACAGGCCGAGAAAGAGATCGGCACCGTCGATGACCTCATCCAGTGTGCGCAGATCGGATTTTTGCGCATATTCGGCTTTTTGAGGGTTCATGTCCTCGGCCCGTCCTTCGTAGACGAGACCGTGAATATCACAGAGCCAGACGTTTTCGCGTTTGACACCCAGTTTCAGCAGCATGTTGAGGCAGGCGATGCCCGCCGCGCCACCGCCGGTCGAGACGATCTTGATGTCCTCAAAGGATTTCTGCGCGACGAAGATCGCGTTCTTGGCGGCCGCGCCTACGACGATGGCGGTGCCGTGCTGATCATCGTGGAACACCGGGATGTTCATGCGTTCGCGGCAGATCCGTTCGACGATGAAACAGTCGGGGGCCTTGATGTCTTCGAGATTGATCGCGCCAAAGGTCGGTTCCATCGCGCAGACGAGATCGGCCAGCTTTTCGGGGTCGGGTTCGTTCAATTCGATATCGAAACAGTCGATATTGGCGAATTTCTTGAAGAGCACGGCCTTGCCCTCCATCACCGGTTTCGAGGCCAGCGCGCCGATGTTGCCAAGCCCCAGAACCGCCGAGCCATTGGAGACGACGCCGACCAGATTGCCCCGCGTGGTGTAGCGCGCGGCGTTTGCCTCATCTTCCTTGATTTCAAGGCAGGCCTCGGCCACGCCAGGAGAATAGGCACGGGCCAGATCGCGCCCGTTCGCCATTGGCTTGGTGGCGCGGATTTCGAGTTTTCCGGGCTTGGGATGTTCGTGGTAATACAGCGCAGCCTGGCGCAGGCTCTGGTTTTCGGACACGGGAACGGACCTCTTTCTGGGTTTAGTTTAGTGTTAAACCATTTTTTTGTGGCGTTAAACGGTTCTTTTCACATCGTTCACCAAGCCGCTTGCTTGCAAGTTTGGCGGCGGCTCGTCAAAGTCGCGAAAAACACGGTGAAAGAGAGCAAAGATGACCGAGATCCGGGGGGAAATCCGACTTCCCACGCAAGAGCTGCGCGATGATATTCCGTTTCTTACCAAGGTATTGGGGATGCGGCTGGATATGATCTATCCGGCGGATGACCCCCAGGTGGCGGTTTTTTCCGGGCATGGGCTGCGGCTGCGGGTCGAGAATGGTGCGCCGGAATCACCGGGAACTTTGCGTATTCTGACCGATGCGCCGGATGAATTCGCCGATGGAAAGCGGGAACTGATCGCGCCGAATGGGACCAAAATCGAAATCGATGAGTTGAACCCGCCGATGCAGATGCCGACGACGGTGCATTCCTTTGTGGTGCGGCGACTGGCGGATCAGGCGCCGTGGATCATCGGGCGGGCGGGGATGCATTACCGTGACCTGATTCCCGACCGCCTGGGCGGGTCGATCATTGCAAGCCATATCCGGATTCCTGACGGCGGCCCGGTGCCTGACATGGTGCATTTCCACAAGGTCGGCTTTCAGCTCATCTTTTGCATAAACGGTTGGGTAGACGTGGTTTACGAAGATCAGGGGCCGAAGATGCGCCTGACGGCGGGCGATTGTTTCATCCAGCCGCCCGAGATCCGCCATCGTGTGCTTGAAGCGAGCGACAATGTTCAGGTGATCGAGATCGGCGTACCCGCCGAGCATGTCACTGAAATCGACCATGATATGGAATTGCCGACACCGCATCTTCGCCCTGAGCGCGAATGGCAGGGGCAGCGTTTCGTTTACAATCGGGCGAAGGATGCGACCTGGGTACCGTTCCGGATTCCGGGGTTCGAGGCGCGGGACACGACCATTTCCGAGAATACCAAGGGTGTCGCCGGCGTTCAGGTGGTGCGCAAGGGACAGGGTACGCCGGACTGGGCGCGCCATGACACCGATATTCTTTTCACCTTTGTGATGTCGGGGCAGGTGACGCTCGAGGGAGAAGGGCGTGAGCCTTATCCGCTGACCGAAGGGGACGCTTTTGTTATCCCGCCTGGCATGAAAACGCGGCTCCGGGATGCCAGCGAAAACATTGAATTGCTTGAAGTATCGCTGCCGGGCGTGTTTGAGACAAAGCTCGGCTGATACGTGTCAGGACTCGCGGTGCCGCTTGAGCTGGGCGATCCGGATGCGCGCCTCGCGCTCGGTCAGTTCGCCGAGTTCGGGGTGGCCTTCCTGCTCTGAAAGCCGCAGAAGTTCGGCCTCGGTGCGCGACGTCGCCGGTTTCTTGCGTTCTTCGTGCTGGGGGGTACCTCCGTTCTTCTTCAGGGCGACACGGGGGCGTGAGTAGAGTGAACTTGTCATGGACCTGTACCGGTTGCTGCGGTGTCAAAACGCGCCGCGGCATTTAATGTTCCTTGCATCCAATGGTTACAGCCGGGAACATGACATAGCTATGAAAAAGAAGGGCCTTGAGATGAAAGATCTGAGAGCGGCGGCGAGCGCGGTGCGGGAGAATGCCCATGCGCCCTATTCGGCGTTCAAGGTGGGGGCTGCGATCCGGTCGGACTCGGGTGCGGTGTACATCGGGTGCAACGTGGAAAACGTGGCCTATCCCGAGGGGACCTGCGCCGAGGCCGGGGCGATTGCCGCGATGGTCGCGGCGGGCGAAACAACGCTTGCCGAAGTCTATGTCATCGCGGGGTCGCCTAGCCCGGTGCCGCCCTGCGGCGGGTGCCGACAGAAGCTTGCCGAATTCGGTGGCAGCGATGTGCCGGTGACTCTTGCTACGGTGTCGGGAGAAGAGTTTCGGACCACCATTGGCGATCTGCTGCCGGGCGCTTTTGGAGCGGCGCATATGAGCGGGGAATAAACCGTGGATGCGCGTTCGATCATCGCGCGGTTGCGGAGGCGCGAGGTGCCCGATGTGGACGAGTTGCGTTGGTTCGCGCAAGGGCTAGCCGATGGCACGGTCAGCGATGCGCAGGCGGGGGCCTTTGCGATGGCAGTCTGCCTTGGCGATCTGGGCACCGAGGGGCGTGCGGCGCTGACGCTCGCCATGCGCGACAGCGGTGAGGTTCTCTCATGGGATCTCGGCGGGCCGGTGATCGACAAGCATTCGACTGGCGGGGTGGGCGATTGCGTGTCGCTGATCCTTGCCCCGGCGCTGGCGGTCTGCGGGGGCTATGTGCCGAT
Organism: Heliomarina baculiformis; assembly: GCF_019966545.1. Classification (GTDB taxonomy): domain Bacteria; phylum Pseudomonadota; class Alphaproteobacteria; order Rhodobacterales; family Rhodobacteraceae; genus Heliomarina; species Heliomarina baculiformis. The sequence continues at coordinate 675,588 of NZ_JAIMIC010000002.1, forward strand.
GATTTCTGGGCGCGGGCTTGGACATACGGGCGGGACGCTGGATAAATTGGAATCGATCCCCGGATTCACGACCGCGATTGCGCGGGACCAGTTCCAGCAGATTGTCGGCAAGCACGGCTGCGCTATCGTCGGCGCGACCGAGGGGATCGCCCCGGCGGACCGTCGGCTTTACGCGATCCGGGATGTGACCGGGACGGTGGAAAGCCTTGATTTGATCACGGCGTCGATCCTGTCGAAAAAGCTGGCGGCGGCACCGGGCGCGCTGGTGCTGGATGTCAAATTGGGCAGTGGCGCTTTCATGAAATCCCTGCCCGAGGCGCGGGCGCTGGCCCGGGCGCTGCGGGACACCGCAGAGGCGGCGGGGTGTCCGACAAGCGCGATAATCAGCGATATGAATCAACCCCTTGCGCCCAGCCTTGGCAACGCGCTGGAAGTGGCCGAGGTGATGCAGGCACTGAGTGGAGAGGGTGGAGGTCCGCTGGTCGAGATCACCGTTGCGCTGGGCGGTGTGCTGCTGACCGATGCCGGGCTGGCCAATGATGTGGCGGCGGGAGAGGCGCTGATCCGCGAAGTCGTTGCCGACGGGCGCGCGGGCGAGAAATTCGGACAGATGGTGGCGGCGCAAGGCGGGCCGGTGCATTTTCTCGAAAATTGGCGGCGGCTGCTGCCGGAGGCAAATATCATGCACGAAGTCGTGGCATCTAAGGCTGGCTATGTCGTTTCGATAGATGGCGAGGCGCTGGGGCTAGCGGTGATCGGTCTGGGCGGCGGGCGTCAGGTTGAAAGCGACCGTATTGATCCGTCGGTCGGGCTGTCCAAGATTGTCCGGCTGGGCACGCGGGTTGAAAAAGGGACGCCGCTGGCGATGGTACATGCCGCGCGCGAGGAAGCTGCGGAAGCGGCAGCGGCGGCCGTGCAAAAGGCGATTGTGATCGCGCCTGAAAAGCCTGCGATACCGCAGCTTGTTCACGAAAGGATCGTCAGATGAGCCGTGCCTTTTTGATCGTCATGGATTCTGTCGGGATCGGCGGGGCACCGGATGCGGACCGGTTCTTTAACGGCGATCTGCCGGATACGGGCGCGAACACCTTGGCGCATATTGCGATGGCCTGTGCCGAGGGGCGCGCCAAAGAGGGGCGGAGCGGTCCGTTGAACATGCCCAATCTCGACCGGCTTGGGCTTGGGGCGGCGGTCCGGCTGGCTTCGGGCGATGACGCACCGGGGCTTGGGGCGGAACCCGAGGGCATTTGGGGCGCGGCGAGCGAGATCTCACCCGGCAAAGATACGCCTTCGGGACATTGGGAGCTGGCAGGCGTGCCGGTGCCATGGGACTGGCATTATTTCCCCGAGGAGCGCCCGGCCTTCCCCGAGGATTTGAGCCACGCCGTGGCCGAGGCGGCGGGCAGCGGAGGCATTCTTGGCAAGTGCCACGCCTCGGGCACGACGATCATCGAAGAACTTGGCGCGGAGCACATGAAAACCGGCTGGCCGATCTGCTATACCTCGGCGGACAGCGTGTTCCAGGTCGCCGCGCATGAAGAGACATTCGGGCTGGAACGCCTGCTGAAGCTTTGCAAGACCGTCGCGCCACGGTTGCATGCGATGAAAGTGGGCCGGGTCATCGCCCGGCCTTTTGTCGGCTCCCCCGAAGAGGGGTTTCAACGCACAACGAACCGGCGCGATTACGCGATTGAACCGCCTGCGCCGGTGCTGGGCGAATGGGTACAGCAGGCCGGCGGGCGGGTTTATGGCGTAGGAAAGATCGGGGACATATTCTCTATGCGGGGGTTTGATGATCTGCGCAAGGGATCGGATGCCAAGCTTATGGATCATATGGAAGATCTCATGCGCGAAGCAGAACCTGGTAGCCTGACATTCGCCAATTTCGTGGAGTTCGACAGCCTTTACGGGCACCGACGCGACATGTCGGGCTATGCCCGGGCGCTCGAGTGGTTCGACGCGAGGGTTGGCGGTCTTGTCGCGGCGATGCAGCCGGGCGACATGATGCTGTTCACGGCGGATCATGGCAACGACCCAAGCTGGAAAGGCACCGATCATACGCGTGAGAGGGTTCCTGTCCTTGTTGCTGGAAAGGGTGCGGGACCGCTGGGACAGGTCGCGTTCACGGATGTGGCAGCCAGTGTCGCGGCGCATCTTGGAGTGGCATCACAGGGACCCGGGCGCAGCTTTTTCTGAGCGATGACTTGCCTGCATCGTCTCGCTGTCACAATAAGGGGAAAATCCCTTAGCCGGAGCGTGCCACATGACTGAGCATCTGACCGAAGTGAAACACCCGCTTGTGCAGCACAAGCTGACCCTGATGCGGGACAAGGCGACCTCGACCGCAGTGTTCCGCCAACTGCTGCGCGAGATCACACAATTGCTGGTCTATGAAGTCACACGCGAAATGCCGCTTGAGGACAAGACCATCCAGACTCCGATGGAGACGATGGATGCACCGTCGCTTGCGGGCAAGAAACTGGCGCTGGTCTCGATTCTGCGGGCCGGGAACGGGATGCTGGATGGCGCGCTGGAGCTGATCCCCTCTGCGCGGGTGGGTTTTGTCGGTCTTTATCGCGACGAGGAAACGCTGCAACCGGTGCAGTATTACTTCAAGGTGCCGGAATCGCTCGACAACCGGCTGGTGATCGCGGTCGATCCTATGCTGGCGACGGGCAATTCCTCGGCGGCGGCGGTCGATCTGCTGAAAAAGGCCGGGGCGACGGATATCCGGTTTCTTTGTCTGCTGGCCGCGCCCGAGGGGATCGCGCGGATGAAAGAGGCGCATCCGGATGTGCAGATCGTCACGGCGGCGGTCGATCGCGGATTGAACAGCAAAGGCTATATCATGCCCGGTCTGGGCGACGCGGGTGACCGGATGTTCGGCACCAAGTAACGAAAGGCTGCTTTACTCAGCGTTCGATTCGCGGCATCTTTGACCGCAATATATCGTGGGTGCTGCTGTGAAGATAACAAGAACTATTGCTATCTCTCTGCTGCTGGCGGGCGTCGCCCCGGCGGTGGCTCAGCCGCTTCGCGATGCCCGGCCCCCGGCCGAGTTCCCGCCAAGTTCCTATACCGCAAGGCAATATGTCGACAGCCGGGGCTGCATCTATATCCGCGCCGGGATCGACGGCACAGTGACATGGGTGCCGCGCGTGGATCGCGCGCGCCGGCAGGTCTGCGGTTATCAGCCGTCGTTAAGCGAGGCGCAGCGGGCGGAGCTTGCGACCGGAACGGGCGGACGTGCCGCGACGACGGGGCCGGTCGAGATCATCGAGCTTGACCCATCGGATCGTGCGACCGCTCCTGCCGGTACGTCGGCGCCGTCCCAGGTGACAACCGCCCCACGCGCGCCATCGCCGGGCCCGGCTCCGACCGTGTTTACGAATGAGCCATCTGCGCCTGCCCAGCGTGTTACCACCGCGCCGGAGAGCGCGGCAACGTCGACTGTCCCCAAGCCGTCCCCGGGCCCGGCGCCGACGGTGTTTACCAACCCACCTTCTGCGGAAGCGGCGCCGCAGCCAGTGGCGCCGCGTACTGCGCGGCAAACCGCGCCCGCACGACAGCCTTCGGCAGGACCTGCGCCGACGGTATTCACCAGCACGGCACCGGCGAAACGGACGGCGACGGTCAAGGTCACGACTTCTTCGGAGGCCGCGCAGGCGGGATTGTCACCGGATACGCGCGCCGTTCGACGCCATATCTATGAGAACCGCAAGAACGCAGGCACGTTTACCGTGCCCAAGGGCTATCGCCCGGTCTGGACTGATGACCGGCTTAACCCGAAACGGGCGGAAATGACGCTGCGGCCAAGCGTTGTCACCCATGGTCCGGCCGTGCCCAAAGGCTATCGCCCGGCATGGGACGACGACCGGCTGAACCCCAAGCGCGCCTTGGTGTCGCAAACCGGTGAGGCGCAGACCGACAAGATCTGGAGCAAGGACCTGCCGCGCCGTCTTTTGCCGCAGGATGCCTCCGCGCGCGTGGTTACGGTAGAAGAACCGGCGGTGCGGGGCAATTCGCCATTCTGGACCCCGCCCCTAGCGCAGACGGCGCCAGTTGCGCGGGTGTCTACCCGTTCGGCCCCGGCAAACAAGGCGGGCAATCGGGGTGGAAGCCGCTAGGTTTCAGCCGCCGCAAATACCCTGAAGCAAGACCCAGTCGCGATCCTTCATCAGAGAGGTCTGGGCTTTCCCGGCGAGGGGATCGGCCTCGATCAGGCCAATCGTGGTTTCCCCGGTCACATCGACGGCGTAGGCATAGGGCTTGGTCGAAAGCTTGGCCTCGGCAAAATTCTCAAGCAGCGCGTCCTGGGGCAGGGGCGTCTTGGGCGCGACGACGATGCGCTCGCTGTAGCCGTCGAGGATCTCCTGTGTGAGTTCGCCGGTGGTCAACAGGTGGAAAGAGGCGACAATGCCGCTTTCCTCCAGCAGTTCTTTCAGCGGGTCGAGATGCTCGGCACGGGTTTTCTCGGCCAGCACATATCCGGCGGAGACGGCGGGGTCCTCGTAATCCTCGACCAGCGCCTTGTTCAGCACGACGACATCGCCGGGCAGGTGGAGGCTGTCGCGGACACCGGCGGGCAGGATCACGATGCGGCGCACGCCAAGTTCGCGCGCGAGCCGTTTCAGGACCGGCTGGGTTTCGACAGAGCGGCAGGCCCGGCCGGATACGCGTTCGAGCCGGCCAAGCAGTGCCTCGCCTATATCCTGACGCCGGATGTCCGGCACCACGTTCAGCGTGTGGCGCATCATCGCGCCGGGCAGCCAGAGCGTCGCGGCGGCGATTGTCCCGATCACGACGGCTGCGATGCCGACACCGCGCAGGCGTCCGGGCCGGGGGCGGGCACGATCGACGGCGCGACGCAGCCTTTCGATGGCCTCGATCATTTCCGCTTCGTTTTCCGAGAGTTCCAGCGTTTCATCCGGATCGCCATCGGGGTGATAGATGGCGGGCATGCTGTTCGGATCGGCCCGTTCAATCGCAGCGAGAGACCAGTGGGTCAGCGCCTGATTGTGAAAATTCGAAATGGTCAGAGTGGCCTTGCCAATGGAAACATAGACCTCTCGCCGCTGCTCCTGCGGGGTCGGTCGCCAGAGGCCGGTGGCCTCCAGCCGTTCATACTGGGTCAGGGCTGTCATCTGCGCCGGTTTTGCCTGTGCCTCGGTGTTTTTCTTTTCATAACATGGCCAATGTCAGCAGGGCAAACTTCTGACAAGTGTCAGAGTGCCTTGGCGCGGTTGCGCAGCTCGAATTTCTGGATTTTGCCTGTCGATGTCTTGGGCAGTTCCTCGAAAACGACGGTCTTGGGCGCCTTGAAATGGGCGAGGTGGTCACGCGCATAGGCGATCAGCCCGGCGGCATCGGTGCTTGCGCCAGGTTTGAGTTCCACGAAGGCGCAAGGGCTTTCGCCCCATTTCTCGTCCGGCTTGGCGACAACGGCGGCAAGGTTTACGTCCGGATGGCCCATCAGGACGTTTTCGACCTCGACCGAGGAAATGTTTTCGCCGCCCGAGATGATCACGTCCTTGGCGCGGTCGGTGATCTGCATGAACCCGTCGGGATGCTGGATGGCGATGTCACCGGAGTGGAAGTACCCGCCTTTGAAGGCCTCGGCGGTGGCTTCGGGGTTCTTGTAATAGCCCTTCATCACGCCATTGCCGCGCATCACGATTTCCCCGTGATCGACGCCGTCCATGGTGATCTGGCCCATGTTTTCATCCACCACGGTGATATGTTCAAAGATCGGCATGGCCACGCCCTGTCTCGCCTTGACCGCGGCGCGGTCGTTGCCCTGCAATCCATCCCAATGTTCGCCCCATGTGCATTCGGTGGCAGGCCCATAGGTTTCGGTCAGGCCGTAGACCTGCGTGATGTTGAAGCCCATCGGTTCGATCTTGGCGAGCGTGGCTGGGGCAGGCGGGGCGCCGGCGGTAAAGACCTCGACCACGTGGTCGAATTCGCGACGCTCGCTTTCGGGGGCGTTGACCAGCGCGTTCAGCACGATGGGTGCACCGCCGAAATGGGTCACGCCCTCATCTGCGATAGCGTTGAAGATGGCGGGTGCGGTAATGTCGCGGCAGCAGATCAGGCGGCCGCCAACCATCGGCATCATCCATGTGTGGCACCAGCCGTTGCAGTGAAACAGCGGCACGATGGTCAGGTAGCGCGGCCGCAACACCATGCGCCAGCTGAGGATCTGGCTCATCGCGTTCAGATAGGCGCCTCGATGGTGATAGACGACGCCCTTGGGTCGCCCGGTCGTGCCGGAGGTGTAGTTGAGCGCGATGCTCTCCCATTCGTCCTCTGGCATGATCCAGTTGAATTCGGGATCGGCTTTGGTCAGCATGTCTTCGTAGGTTTCGAAGTCTCCGCTCGCGGGGTGGTTCGCGTGATCGTCGGGTACCTCGATGACTTCGGGTTTTGTCTCTCCCATGCGGGAAAGCGCGTCTTTCATGAGGGGGATGAACTGGCTGTCGACCAGTACGATCTTCGCGGCGCCATGATCAAGGATATAAGCGACGGTATCGGCGTCGAGCCTTGTGTTGATCGTGTTCAGCACCGCGCCGCAGGCGGGCACGCCGAAATGCGCCTCGGCCTGGGCGGGCAGGTTGGGGATCACAGTTGCGACCACATCGCCGGGGTTTACACCTTTGGCCGCCAATGCAGAGGCGAGCCGAGTCACGCGGTCGGTGTATTCGCGGTAGGTTTTGCGGTGCGGGCCATAGACCATGGCCAGTTCGTCAGGATAGATCAGCGCGGCCCGTTTCAGGGTGGAAAGCGGCGTGAGAGGCACGTAATTGGCCGCGTTACGCTCCAGCCCGGTTTCATCCTGCATCCAGCCCATGATCTGTCCCCTCCCTGACGGTGTGTCGTCGCGTAATATTGCGCCGCGCCGAGGGTATTGAAAAGAGGCAGATGCGCAATATTCGCAGCTTGTTATTGCGGGGCGAAGGAAATCGGATAGCATTGGTACATGATCCTAAGTCCCGGACGCCGTTATGTTTTCATCCATATCCCCAAGACCGGGGGGACCTCTCTGGCGCTCGCGCTCGAGGGGCGGGCGATGAAGGATGACATCATGCTGGGCGATACACCCAAGGCGCTGAAGCGGCGGCACAGGGTCAGCGGCAAGAACACGCGGGGTCGATTGTGGAAGCATTCCACCCTCGCCGATATCGAGGGTCTGGTGCCGGATACGGTGATGGAGGGGCTGTTCGCCTTTACGCTGGTGCGCAACCCATGGGACCGGGCGGTGAGCTATTACCACTGGCTGCGCGAACAAGCGTTCGGCCATCCGGCTGTGGCGCTGGCCGGTGCCTTGGATTTCACGGATTTCCTGTGCCATCCGAAAACCTGCGCGGCTTTCGCGGCCTCTCCGGCGGCAAGCTACATGCGGCGCAGCGACGGGCGGGAGCACTGCGGCGCCTATATCCGGATCGAAGATTTCGAGCGGGATTCCATTGGCTTGTGGGAGCATCTTGGGTTCACGCTTGACCTGCCGCATGTGAACCGGTCGGACAGGGTGCCGGATTACCGCAGCTATTACGACGATCGCGCCGCAGAAGCGGTTGCCGATTCCTGCGCCGAGGATATCGCCCGTTTCGGGTATCGGTTCGAGGGGGGGTAGACGGGCCGCTCTGGCGGTATCGGTTGAAATGGCAGGGATAGAGCCGAGTGCCCGTTCAGGGAGCCTGATCGCTTGTTGGCAAATGTGACTGCCGGTTTAAATCGCGCGTTTCACATAGAAACGTGCGCTGCGTTGGTCATACCAGTTTGGAAACCCCGGAGCGTTTGAACTCTAACGCGGGTCAGTCACCACCTTGCCGTCCCCGAAACGCGGCGAATCCCATCAGCGCGGAAAGCAGCAGAATGCCACCCGCAGGCAGCGGGATCACCGGTGTGGGAACCGATTCCGCCACGAAGCTCACGAATTCCCCCTGCACCGTGCCATTGAAGGAAAACCGGGCAACTGCGTCGGGGTCCAATAAGAGCGCCTCGACATCGGCAAAAAGCGTGGGCGCGGGAGCGCCCGGCTTCAGGATCGAAAATGAGCCTGCAAGCGTACAGCTCAGGGCAATGCAGTCCGCACCGGCAAGCGAAATTGTGATATTGCTGAAGCTCCCATTGCTGAAACGGGCGCCACCCGGGAAACCGAAAATGCTCACGTCGGACAGATCGGAGGTTAGGCCGCCAATCGTCGCCTCTGCGTCGGCGAGAGACTGGGGAAGAGGGGAATCTACATTAATGCCTGTCAAAGGATCTCCGTCAGAGTCCAGTGTGGCGGCATCCAGAAGGAAGGTCACGGTCCCGACCGTCCCGACATCCGGCAAATCGAATGTTGGCGACGGCACGACATCGATGCTTTCGACAACTTGGACGTTGAAAGCAAAGGTTGCTGCCATGGCCGGGAGTGCCGTTATTGAAACAGCTGTAGCGACCAAAGAACTGATAATGCTGCGGAATTTCATGCAATAAGCTCCTCTTTAAAGTAGATCTTTTAACAGGCCATTCGGGCCTCGAAGCAGGCCACAGAGTAAACTAAAAAAATGTCTTCTTAGAATGAAAAGATACGCGAACGCCCTTTAGAATGAAAGGCGCACATGTGGCCATCGCAGGGCGAACGGCGGGTTACTGCTGTTCGACAAGCGTAGGATTTCATCCGGGACGCGGTGCTGACGGTTGGTCGGGCTTTTAGGCGCGCGTTATATATATGCAGAAGCGTCCGAAAGCCCGGTTGGAGTCCTTGCTGAGGGATCAAACAGTGGGTTGTCTGCCGGGACGGGTATTACGGTGGTCGCTACCAAGACTTGCTCAGACCGGGTCGCCCGCGTCCATGCGGCTGAGGAAGTCTTCCGCGCCGGTCAGGATCTCATCCTGGCGATCGGAATCCATCTTGTCCCATGTGCGATACATCATGGCCATGCGGGGATTGTCTGAAAACCGACTGCGATGGCGGGACAGGAAATGCCAATAGAGCAGGTTGTACGGGCATGCGTCTTTTCCGGTTTTTTCCTTTACGGAATAGGAACATTCGGAACAGTAGTCCGACATCCGGTCGATGTAGCTGCCCGATGAGACATAGGGTTTGGATGCGACCAATCCGCCGTCGGCGAACTGGCTCATGCCCACGGTGTTCGGGGCCTCGACCCATTCGAATGCATCGAAGTATACGGAAAGATACCATTCATGCACTTGGGCAGGGTCGATCCCGGCCAAAAGGGCAAAATTCCCGGTGACCATCAGTCGCTGGATATGATGCGCGTAGGCTTCCTCATTGGTTTGTTCGACAGTTTTTGAAAGACAGGTCATGCCGGTTTTCTTTCCCCAGTAGAGACCTGGAAGCGCCCGGTCGTGTTCGAGCCAGTTTCTGTCGGCGTAATCGGGACCTTCATGGAAATAGATCCCGCGCACGAATTCGCGCCAGCCGATGATCTGGCGGATGAAACCCTCTGCCGCATTGAGCGGGGCGTGCCCTTTCTGCCATGCCTTTTCCACCCGGCGGCAGACGTCCAGCGGGTCGAGTAAGCCGATGTTGAGATAGGCAGAGATCAACGCGTGGTAGAGGAACCGGTGCCCGGACAGCATAGCATCCTGATAGTCGCCAAATTGGGGTAGGGTAGTTTCGATGAAATTTTCGAGCGCGGCGTCGGCCTCGGTCGCGTCGGTGGCAAAACCAAAGGGGCGTAATTCGCCGAAGTTATCGGAAAACGTCGCGTCGACGAGGTCGAGCACTTCCTGCACGGTTTCGTCCGGTTCGAAATTCAGCGGACTGGGCATGAAGAGATCGGCATTGGCTGGCTTGCGGTTGTCCTGGTCGAAGTTCCATTTGCCCCCGGCTGGCTCATCATCCTCCATCAAAAGTCCCGTCTTGCGACGCATCTCGCGATAGAAATACTCCATGCGCAGCTGTTTGCGCCCGTCCGCCCAAGCGCGGAAATCGGCGTGGCTGGCGACGAAACGGTCGTCTTCGAGGATGTCGAGATCGAGCGGCGTGTTCTGCAAGGCCTCGATCAGCCGCCATTCGCCGGGGCGCGTGGCGGTCACGCTGGATGCGCCGCTCTCGGACGCGCGGCGAAGCAGTTCGCCCGGGATCGACCCGGCGTTGTCCGGATCGTCGAGCCGGGTGTAGTCCACCGTCCAGCCGTCGTTGCGGAGCTGTTGTGCGAACTTGCGCATGCAGGCGAAGACCAGCGCGATCTTCTTAGGGTGGTGGGGGACGTAGGAGGCCTCGGAGGTTACCTCGGCCATGACGACACGATCATTCGCCTTGTCTGCGGCGCGTAGCGAGGCAAGCGTCGGGGTGAGCTGGTCGCCGAGAACGAGGACCAGTTTCACCACGGGACTTCTTCTCCGGCCCAGTCGAAAAAGCGCCCATTATCGTTTCGGTCCAGCCCGCCGATCACGCGCAGAAGGTTTTCGGCGGCCTCCCCAGGTGCGACTTTTTTGTGACCGGGATAGTCTTGGGTGAAACTGGTAGCGACCGTCCCGGGATGAAGCGCGACGACGACCGCTGATTTATTTTTGCGCCTGATTTCGATGGCCGCAGTGTGGACGATCTGGTTGGCAGCCGCTTTGGAGGCGCGGTAGCTGTACCAGCCGCCGAGGGCATTGTCGCCGATGGAGCCGACGCGCGCTGTGAGAACTGCGACGACAGGCCGACCTTCTTGCGCCAGTAAACGGGGGGCATGACGCAGAACCAGCGCCGGGCCAATCGTGTTGATGGCCAGCAACTCTGCCATCGCCGCCGCGTCGATCTGGTCGAGCGATTTCTCGGGTTGTCCGCCCTGCGGTGCAAGGATGCCTGTTGTGACTAGGATCAGGTCGAAGGGGCCGGTCTGGTTTCCGAGCACCCGGTCGACCGAGTCCGCATCGGTGACGTCCAGTTGATCGCTGCTGCGCGACAAACGGGTCACCTCGATCTCGCTCTCCTCAAGCCTTGTGGCGACGGCGTCGCCAATTCCTCCGGACGCTCCGATGATCAGGGCCTTTTTCACGCGCTTCTCCCTTGTGGTAGCGCTTGGATCTAGTTCTGATCGGTGGGATGAAAACCCCGGAGATCAGGCCCTCGGGGACAGGGGCGTGTGGTCGGAAACGGTCATAGGGGCTCGCAGGATGTGGCCAATGAGGTGATCCCGGTGCGTTTCATTGGACCAAAAGAAAAGGGCGCCACGTGGGCGCCCTTTAGCATTTGCGGATCAGGCTGCTTTGGCCTCGGGCGAGAAGCGCCCGTAGAAGGTTTGGTTCTTGGCCGCCATCTCGCGCAGAAGATCGGGGCACTTGAAGCGCTCGCCGTATTTCGCTTCGAGCTGGTCGCAGCGTTCGGCGGCATAGGGTGTGCCGATGATGTCGAGCCAGCTGAACGGGCCACCGGACCACGGCGCAAAGCCCCAGGCGAGGACCGCGCCGACGTCGCCTTCGCGAATGTCTTCCAGCACGCCTTCTTCGAGCGCGCGGACAGCTTCGAGCACCTGCGCGAACATCAGCCGTTCCTGAATCTCGATCAGGTCGGGCTGTTCATCGGCCAGTGGGTACTTGTCGTGAATACCTTTCCAATACCCGATACGTTTGCCCTTTTCGTCATAGTCGAAGTAACCGGCCTTGGCCTTCCGGCCCAGACGGCCTTCTTCCTCCATCCAGAACACCAGATTGTCAGCCTCGGAGGCAGGGTATTCGTTGCCCATCGCTTCCTTGGTGGCGCGGGTGATCTTGGCCGCGAGGTCGATGCTGGTTTCATCCCCCAGCTGGATCGGGCCGACGGGGAAGCCAAGCTGACGTGCGGCATTGTCGATCAGCACCGGTGCGACGCCTTCTGTGACCATGCGGGTCGCCTCGTTGCCGTAGGGGATGATGCAGCGGTTGCAATAGAAAAAGCGCGCATCGTTGACGACGATCGGAGTCTTGCGGATCTGGCGCACATAGTCGAGCGCCTTGGCCACGGCCCGGTCACCGGTTTCCTTACCCTTGATGATCTCGACCAGCAGCATCTTCTCGACGGGCGAGAAGAAGTGGATGCCGATGAACTGGTCGGGGCGCTTGGACGCCTTGGCCAGCCCGGTGATCGGCAGGGTCGAGGTGTTGGAGGCAAAGATGCAATCTTCGGGGATGATCGCCTCGACCTTCTGGGTCATTTCGGCCTTGACCTTGGGATCCTCGAATACGGCTTCGATGATCAGGTCGCAGTCTTTCAGCGCGTCGAGATCCGGGGTCGCGTTGATCAGGCCAAGCATCGCCTCTTTCTTTTCGGGCGTGACCTTTTTACGGGAAATGCCCTTGTCGAGATAGGCCTCGGTATAGGCTTTGCCCTTGTCGGCGGCGGCCTGATCCCGGTCGATCAGCACGACCTCCATCCCGGCCTGTGCGGAGACGAGCGCGATCCCCGCGCCCATCATGCCCGCGCCGAGAACGCCCAGTTTTTTAACCCGTTGATCCGGTATGCCTTCGGGACGGACCGCGCCTTTTTCCAGCGCTTCCTTGTTCACGAAGAGCGAGCGGATCATTGCGCCTGAAGAGGGGTTCATCAACACATGGGTGAACCACCGCGCCTCGATCTTTAGCGCCGTGTCAAAGGGAACAAGCGCGCCCTCATAGACCGCGCTCAGCAGCGCCTTGGCCGCAGGGAAAGCGCCCTGCGTCTTGCCGTTGACCATGGCGTTCGCGCCCACGAAGGTCATGAAGCCCGCCGGGTGATAGGGCGCGCCGCCGGGCATCTTGTAGCCCTTTGCATCCCATGGCTTCAGGATGTCTGCGTCGGTCGCGTTCAGAACCCATTCGCGTGCGGCGGCAACCGGGTCGTCGACAACCTCATCGATCACGCCCGCGCCCTTGGCCTTGGACGGTTCCAGCATCTTGCCTTCAAGAAGCAGCGGCGAAGCTGCCATCGCGCCGAGCTTGCGCACCAGACGCGTCGTGCCGCCTGCGCCGGGGAAGATCCCGACCATAATTTCAGGCAGGCCGATCCGTGCCTTGGGATTGTCGGCGACAAAGATGCGATGGGTGGCCAGTGGCAGCTCCAGCCCGATACCGGCCGCGGTGCCGGGCAGGGCGGCGGCAATCGGTTTGCCGCCCTTGTTGGTCTTGGCATCCATGCCGGCGCGTTCGATCTTGCGCAGCAGGGCGTGCATTTCCATCGTGCCCTCGAAGAGCCCTTTGGCCGGATCGTCGCCCGCGCTTTCCTTGAGCGTCGCAAGCAGGTTCAGGTCCATGCCGCCGGCAAAGGAGCCTTCCTTGCCCGAGGTGATGACCACGCCTTTGACGGCCTCGTCCGCAAGCGCGTCGTCGATGCAGGATTCCAGTTCCTTCAACCCGTCGATCGACATGACGTTCATCGTCTTGCCGGGGCAGTCCCAGGTGATCAGAGCGACGCCATCGGCGCCTTTTTCCATCGTGAAATCAGTCATTTGATGTCTCCTCTTTCCCGGCTTACACGCGTTCGATGATGGTGGCCGCGCCCATGCCCGAGGCGATGCACAGCGTCGCCAGACCGGTTTCCTTGTCGGCGCGTTCCATTTCGTCCAGCAGGGTGCCGATGATCATCGCCCCGGTCGCACCGAGCGGGTGGCCCATTGCGATGGAGCCGCCGTTCACGTTGACCTTGTCGCTGTCCACGTCGAAAGCCTGCATGAAACGCAGCACGACAGCGGCAAAGGCCTCGTTCACCTCAAACAGGTCGATGTCCTTGATGTTCATACCATTTTCGGCAAGGATCTTCTGCGTCACCGGGACAGGACCGGTCAGCATGATGGTCGGATCGGTGCCGATCTTGGCGGTTGCCTTGATGCGAGCGCGGGGTTTCAGCCCGTATTTCTCACCGAATTCCTTGTTGCCGATCAGCACGGCGGCGGAACCGTCTACGATGCCAGAAGAATTGCCCGCGTGGTGGATGTGGTTGATCTTTTCCAGATGCGGGTATTTCAGCATCGCCACCTTGTCAAAGCCGGGCATGACTTCGCCCATCGCCTGGAACGACGCGTTCAGCGCACCAAGGCTTTGCATGTCGGTCTGGGGACGCATGTATTCGTCATGATCGAGGATCGGCAGACCGTTCTGGTCTCGCACGGTGATCACCGATTTGTCGAAACGCCCGTCGTCCCAGGCGGCCTTGGCACGGCGCTGGGATTCCACGGCCAGCGCATCGGCCTCGTCGCGGGTAAACCCGTATTCGGTGGCGATGATGTCGGCGGAAATGCCCTGCGGCACGAAATACTTTTCCATCGCCAGCGTCGGATCGACGGCAATCGCCGCCCCATCGCTGCCCATGGCTACGCGGCCCATCATCTCGACGCCGCCCGCGATATAGGCATCGCCCGCACCGCCCTTGACTTGGTTTGCGGCCAGGTTGACCGCCTCCATGCCCGAAGCGCAGAACCGGTTGATCGCGAGACCGGGGATTGATTCATCGAGATCCGAGGCAAGCACCGCCGAGCGTGCAAGGCAGCCACCCTGTTCCATCACTTGCGTAACATTTCCCCAGATCACGTCCTCGACAGCATGGCCATCGAGATTGTTTCGTTCTTTCAGCGCGTTCAGCGTCAGGGCGGAAAGGCGCAGCGAGGTCACCTCGTGCAGGGCGCCGTCCTTGCGGCCCTTGCCCCGTGGCGTGCGCAGCGCGTCATAAATGTAAGCGTCGGTCATATGGTCCTCCTTAGGCCCGGTCGGCAGGCGAGCCGGGCATCAAGTCATAGGGGTGTTTCCAGCCCGGCTGTTCGCTGAGGCGCGTCAGCCAGGTATCGATATGGGGCCAGTCCTTGCGGTCGAAACCGAAAGGTTCCGGATAATAGAGATACCCGCAGCAGGAAAGGTCCGCATTGGTGACGTCGCTGCCCACGATCCAGTCGCGCTCTGCGAGATGGTCATTCAGCGTCGCATAAGCCGATTTCAGGCGGCCGAGGTTGAAAGAGATTACATCTGCCGGTCGTTTGTCCTCGGGCAGGAAGTTCATGAGAAAACGGGTCAAACCGGCCGTGGAACTGAGCTTGTGGTTGTCCCAAAGCACCCAGCGCAAAACGTCGTATTTCTCGGCCTGATCCTTGCCTGCGAATTTGCCCGATTTGTCGGACACATACTGCTGGATCACGCCCGACTGGCTGAGGCGGATATCTCCATCGATCATCACAGGCGCTTCGCCCATGTTGTTGACGGTGCTCCGGTAGTCCGGGCTGCGCGTCGCGCCGTTGAAAAAATCAACGTAAACCGGTTCCCAGTCGAGGCTCGAGAGTTGCAGCGCTATCGCGGCCTTGTAGGAATTGCCGCTTTCACCGAAACAGTGCAGCTGGATCGTCATCTTTCAAGCCCTCCCAAGGCGTGTGCTGAGATGTCGGAATTTCCGTATTTGAAACGAGAAGAAGCACAGGATGCGTTTCTTTCGTAACCTTGTCTTAAAGTTTTAGGTGTCAAGTGAGAGATGCGGTACAGGCTGCCGAGCCGATGACCGCACGAGGAGAAGCCCCGCGGCCCCGCTCGAGTGGCGGAGAGTCGGATCGGCGCCGGGTCGCGGGGTGAACGCATACAGTCCTTCTTCTCGTTCCAAATACGGCCGCCGGAGGCGGGAGCAAGGGGGCAGGGAGCGGGGCGCTGATGTGTCAAAGCGACCTCGCAATCAACTCTTTCATGATCTCGTTGGTGCCCCCGTAGATGCGCTGGACGCGGGCATCTGCCCACATGGCGCCGACCGCATATTCCATCATGAAACCGTAGCCTCCGTGTAGCTGGACGCATTCGTCAAGCACCTCGCATTGGGTGTCCGAGGACCAGTATTTGATCATTGCTGCTTTTTCGACGCTCAGCTTGCCTTCGAGGTGTTCCAGCATGCATTCGTTGAGGAAAGCGCGGGATACCGTCGTTCTCGTCTTGCATTCGGCAAGCTTGAAGCGGGTGTTCTGGAACTGGGTAAGGGGGCCGTTGAAGGCCTGTCGTTCCTTGCAATAATCGATCGTGCGCTCGACCGCGCCTTCCATTGCGCCCTGCGCGGTGCACGCGATGGTCAGACGCTCCTGCGGCAACTGGCTCATCATCTGGTAGAAACCCTGTCCCTCTTCACCGCCAAGGACGTTTTCGGGCGGGATTTCCACGTTATCGAAGAAGAGCTCCGAGGTATCCGCGGCATGCATGCCGACCTTCTCAAGATTTCTGCCACGCTGGAAGCCGCTGGCACCGTCGGTTTCAAGGACCACCAGCGACACGCCTTTTGCCCCGAGGGACGGGTCTGTCTTGGCGGCCACGACGATCAGGTTCGCGTGCTGGCCGTTCGAGATGAAGGTTTTCTGACCGGAGAGCTTGTAGGAATTCCCTTCGCGGGTCGCCTTTGTCTTGATGTTCTGTACGTCTGATCCGGTTGAGGGTTCGGTCATTGCAAGAGCGCCGACCAGTTCGCCGGAGACCATTTTTGGCAACCAGCGTTGTTTCTGTTCTTCGCTGCCATAGGCGAGGATATAATGCGAGACAATCGGGCCGTGGATGGCCGCGCCCCAGCTGGCGAGGTTCGCGCGGGCGGCTTCGATGAGGATCGCGGCTTCGTGGCCGAAATCCCCGCCGGCGCCGCCGTATGCTTCGGGAATGGAGGGGCAGAGCAGGCCGAGCGCACCGGCTTCCTGCCAGATCTCGCGATCCATCTGACCCTGATGGCGCCATTTCTCGAATTTCGGGGCCCATTCGCGATTGATGAACTGGGCCGTCATATCGGCGAGCATGTGATGCTCTTCGCTCATCCAAGCGCTTGTTGCCGAGAACGTATCTTTCATTGTGCCTTTCCTCCCGTGGCATTCGAGCGGCTATTCCGCGCGGGGCGGGGCGCCGTTCTTTCCTGCATTGAACACGAAACCGGTCTGCTGGCATCTGCAAGCGATTTCCGATGGAACGGAAAATCTCCGGCAGCGCCATCGATCCGGAACACTGCGCAGTTTCGCATTAACAGGTCACGACTGTCGTGCGTTCTCCTCTTGCCGGAGAGCCGGACGGCGCACCGCCCGGTTCGCAGGAACGGGGGTCAGAAATTCGCCGCTTCCAGCGCCATGACCGTATCTGCACCGCTCTGGATGCGTGAAAGGTGCAGGGCTGTCGCCGGGAGCTGCCGCGCCATGTAGTAACGACCGGTGGCGAGCTTGGTTTCATAGAACTCCTTGTCCGAGGCGCCATCGGCGAGCGCGGTCATCGCGGCCTTGCCCATCTGCGCCCAGACAAGCCCTAGGCAGACATGACCGAACATGTGCATGAAGTCATAGGACCCGGCCAGCGCGTTGTTCGGGTTCTTGATGCCTTCGGCCATGAAATACATGCCTGCGGCCTGAAGGTCTTTCGAGGCCTTCTTGAGCGGCTCGAGAAAGTCCTTGTCGAACGCTTCGTCCTGACCCGAGTTCTCTTTGATGTAGTTCTTGACCAGATCGAAGAACGCCATCACGTGTTTGCCGCCATCGACAGCCAGTTTGCGGCCCACAAGGTCCAGCGCCTGCACGCCGTTGGCACCTTCGTAGATCATCGCGATGCGGGCATCGCGGGTGAACTGCGACATGCCCCATTCCTCGATATAGCCATGACCGCCGTAGATCTGCTGGGCCTTGACGGTCATGTCGTAGCCCTGATCGGTGAGGAAGCCCTTGATGACAGGGGTCAGCAGCGACACCAGACCGTCGGCGTCCTTGTCGCCTGCACGGTGGGCGCGGTCGATCATGCTGGCGCCCCAGAGGATGAAGGCGCGGGCGCCTTCGGCGAAGCTTTTCTGGTCCATCAGCGAACGACGGATGTCGGGATGCACGATCAGCGGATCGGCCGGGCCATCTGGGTTCTTGACGCCTGTCACGTCGCGGCCCTGAAGGCGGTCCTTGGCATATTCAAGCGCATTCTGGAACGCGACCTCTGCCTGCGACAGGCCCTGCATGCCGACGCCGATGCGGGCTTCGTTCATCATGGTGAACATGGCGCGCATGCCCTTGTGCTCTTCGCCGAGTAGGTAACCGGTGGCCTCGTCGTAGTTCATCACGCAGGTCGAGTTGCCGTGGATGCCCATTTTCTCTTCGATCTTGCCGCAGGCGACGCCATTGCGCGCGCCAAGGCTGCCGTCCTCGTTGACGAGGAATTTGGGCACGATGAAGAGGGAGACGCCCTTGATGCCTTCCGGCGCGCCGGTGATCTTGGCCAGAACGAGGTGGATGATGTTGTCGGCCATCTCGTGCTCGCCTGCCGAGATAAAGATCTTTTGGCCGGAAATCTTGTAGCTGCCGTCATCCTGCGGTTCGGCCTTGGTGCGCATCAGGCCAAGATCGGTGCCGCAATGCGGTTCGGTCAGGTTCATGGTGCCGGTCCATTCGCAGGACACCATGTTGGGAAGATAGGTGTTCTTCTGCTCGTCCGACCCGTGGGCAAGGATGGCCGAAGCCGCGCCGTGGGTCAGGCCCTGGTACATGGTAAAGGCCTGGTTGGCGGAGGAGAACATTTCGCCCACGGCAGTGTTCAGCACGTAGGGCATGTTCTGGCCGCCATATTCCTCGGGCATATCGAGCCCGGGCCAGCCGCCTTCCTTTACCTTGTCAAAAGCTTCCTTGAAGCCCGTGGGGGTACGCACGACGCCGTTTTCCAGCTTGCAGCCTTCGGTATCGCCCACCGCGTTCAGCGGCTGGAGCACTTCGGAACTGATCTTGCCGGCCTCTTCGAGGATGGCATTGGTAAACTCGGGCTCAAGCTCTTCGTAGCCCGGAACATCGGCCTGCGTGACTTTCAGCACCTCGTGCAGAATGAATTGCATATCCTTTGTAGGGGCGGTGTAACTTGGCATCTGGGCGCTCCGTCTTAGCTGGTTTGCGTCGTTTTCGGGGGAAGGAAGGACCGCCTTATTCTGCGGCCTGCTTCGGGTTTTCGTCGGCTTGCATAATCTTTTCGGCCCAGTTCATCTGCTCCTGAAGGTCCGAAATGGCCGCGTCGAGTTCGTCGCGCTGGCGCTGCATGTCGGCCAGCCGTTCGCAGGCGACCTCGTAGGTCTTGCGGATCTGCGTCTGCTGCTGGTCATCGATGTGGTAAAGGTCCAGCAACTGGCGCACCTGTTCCAGCGAGAAGCCGAACCTTTTGGCTCGCAGGATCAGCTTTAGCCGCGCGCGGTCACGCTTGGTGAACAGTCGCTTCTGTCCTTGGCGGACCGGAAACAGAAGTTCTTTGGATTCATAGAACCGCAAGGTACGTGCGGTGACGTCGAAGACGTCGCACATTTCGCGGATGGTCAGGAATTTTTCTGTCATCATGTCTGAATTGCTCGTGTGGGTTGTGTTCTCGCGAAATGATGATCTGGGCGCCTCATTACAACGAAAGTTGACGTTCACGTAAGTTGAACGTCACGTCATTTCACAAACGGCGCAAGAGAATTTCTTCAGCCTTGGCTGTCAGGTAATATTTTACCCTGGGGAATGTGGAATTCGCGTGGGAAACGGCAAGTGTGAGAGCCGGAAGCGACTCAGTCGATCTCTGATTCAGCCTCGCTGCGCAGCTTGCGAAGCTCGCTCATCGCTTCTTCGATCTGCTGTTTCTGCTCCGCAAGGTCCACGAGCTGGCGATCGGCCATTTCGACAAAGGCCTGCATCTGCGGTTTTGTGCCGTCTTTCTCGTATATCAGTAGCCACTGACGGATATCTTCCAGCTGAAAGCCGAATCTGCGCCCGCGCAGGATCAGCTTCATCCGTGCGATTTCACGTGGTCCGTAATGGCGGGTGCGCCCTTCGCGATGGGGGTGGATGAGCTCAATATATTCGTAATAGCGCAGGGTTCTTGGCGTGACATCGAACCGCGCACACATTTCTTTGAAACTCAGGTTAACGTCAGCCATCGGATTTCTCTGCTTGCATAGTTCAAAGGTTAAGGCCGCAGGCGCGCAGACGCAACCAGCGGGCTTGCCCTTTGGGGACGGGTTTGATCATAAGGTGATGACAGCAGGAAAACAGGAACGCGGCATGTCTGAAAAAACCGAACTGGCCCAACAGTTCATTCACGCCCTGCCGCATGCGCGTGAACTCGGCCTGAAGATTACCCGACTTGGGGCCGGATATGCCGAAATGACCATGCCCTATGACGAACGTCTTGTCGGCGATCCGCAGACAGGGGTCCTGCATGGCGGTGCGGTTTCCACTGTGATCGATACCTGCTGCGGCACGGCGGTTATGAGCCATCCGGACGCGCGGGGCATCACGGCAACGATCGATCTGCGTATTGAATACATGCGTGCGGCGACGCCGGGACAGTCGATTGTTGCCCGCGCCACCTGCCATCACATAACGCGCAACGTCGCTTTCGTCGAAGCGACTGCCGTGGACAATGATACTGACGTGCCGGTGGCCCGCGCCTCGGGGTCGTTTACGGTGGGAGAAGCATGATGGCGCGCGCCCGTCCCGAACCGGTCCAGGTCGTCAAGCAACGCCGGGACGTGGCCCTGTCCGCTCTGGTCGAGGGGGTGCCTTACGTGCGCTTTCTGGGCATCGATTTCGACCGGCGTGGCGACGAACTGACGGGCGTTCTGCATTTTTCCGAAAAACTGATCGGCAATCCGATGCTGCCTGCCATCCATGGCGGGGTCACGGCGGCCTTTCTCGAGGTGACATCGATCATTTCGCTCAGCTGGGTCTATCTCTGGCCCGATATCGAAAGCGGCGCGCTGGATCTGTCCGAGGTCACGCCGTCAACGATGCCACGTTTGCCGAAGACAATCGGATTCACCGTCGATTACCTGCGCACCGGTTTGCCGCGTGATGCCTATGCCCGGGCAACCGTGACGCGGCAGGGGCGGCGCTATGCCTCGGTGCGCGCCGAGGCTTGGCAGGACAATCGCGACAAGCTCTTTGCACAAGGCTCCGGCCATTTCCTGATGCCGCCTGCCGTTTCGGTGGCCGATGGCTGAGACGGTCGCGACGACGCCACCAAAGCCGATCACCCATCGCCGCGTGCTCAATATCGCGGCGCCGATCGTTCTGTCCAACGTGACGGTGCCGATCCTTGGTATCGTGGACACCGGCGTTGTCGGTCAGCTCGGCGAGGCCGCTCCGATCGGCGCGGTCGGGATCGGCGCGATCATCATCACGACGCTCTACTGGTTTTTCGGATTTTTGCGGATGGGCACGACCGGGCTGACCGGTCAAGCCGAAGGGGCAGGCAACCACCGCGAAGTAACCGCCATCCTGATGCGGGCGCTGTTGATCGGCGTTTCTGCCGGTGTCTTGCTCATTCTGTTGCGAGCGCCGCTGTTCTGGGGCGCCTTTATGCTTTCGCCAGCGTCGGAAGAGGTCGAAACCCTCGCGCGCTCCTACATGTCGATCCGGATCTGGTCCGCCCCCGCTGCCATCGCGATATTCGGCATCACCGGCTGGCTGATCGCGCTCGAGCGGACACGTGCCGTTCTTGCGATACAGCTCTGGATGAACGGGCTGAACGTCCTGCTCGACCTGTGGTTCGTGCTGGGGCTTGACTGGGGCGTGTCCGGTGTGGCCATCGCTACGTTTCTGGCCGAGTGGTCCGGGCTGGTGCTGGCGCTCTGGTTCTGCCGCGGCGCTTTCCTTGGCCCGGACTGGCGCGACCGGTCGTCGATCTTCGATCCAGTGGCCTTGCGCCGGATGGTGGTCGTCAACAGCGATATCCTTGTCCGGTCGCTGCTGTTGATGTCGGTGATGGTATCCTTCCTGTTCCTCGGCGCTGATTTCGGAGACGTGACGCTGGCCGCCAACCAGATCCTGTTGCAGTTCATCGAGATAACTGCCTGCTTCCTCGATGGTTTTGCCTTTACGGCGGAAGCTCTCGTCGCGCAGGCGATTGGCCGCCAAAGCATACCGCGACTGCGCCGCTCGATCATGATGGCGTCTGTCTGGGCGGTTGTCGGGGCGTTCCTGCTTGGCGCTGCATTCGCACTGTTCGGCGGGATGATCGTGGATACGATGGCAAAGGTGCCCGAGGTACAGTCTGAGGCGCGGGTATACCTAGCCTATATGATCGCTGTACCGGTCCTGGGCGTGGCAAGCTGGATGCTGGACGGTGTTTTCATTGGCGCGACCCGTACCGGAGACATGCGCAACATGGCCTTTATCTCCACCGGAGCTTACGCCATTGCGGTTGTGGTGCTGGTTCCGCTCTGGGGCAATCACGGCTTATGGATGGCTTTCCTGCTGTCGTACGTCGCGCGGGGCCTGACGCTTGCGGCGCGCTACCCCGCGCTGGAACGTGGTGTCGCTCCTGATTAAGGGCAGACTTCCCGAAAAATATCACGCTGTTGCCTGCGGGTGATAATCAATCGGATGCCAGTTCCTGCATTTCCTGCAAATTTTAGAAAAAATTGTGCAATCGGTTCAGAACGTACGAAGCGACGCATCTGATAATCGGCGAACTAGAATCCGCTCCGGTTCCCTGAAATCGTTTGTTTCCAGTTTCTTGGCGTATGGATAGGCGCTGTCTCGCGACCCCTCAGGGCAACGATGCATGCCCGTAAAACACCGAAATCACCGCACATTGCACCTTTGATCTGCGCGACATCAGAGCATTTCTGACTTCACCGAAATTTAAGCCTTTGCCCCCAGTTTCACCGGCATCAGCGCAATGCCCAGTTATCGAATGGACAATTCAATGAAAAAGACACTTCTTTCGACCGCATTTGTTTTCGCGGCATCCCTTGTCAACGCGGCCGAGCCGGACGCAGGGATGGTCGATTATGTAAATTCCACCGCGCTCGCATGGTTCCAGACGGATGAAGCGCAGGCCGCGATCAAGGCCAGCAACGCAGAACATGCTTCAGTGTCGGAGGAGAAACTGATTCAACTCGACCGGGAATGGCGGGATCAGGTCGGACAATCCGACCAGCCGCTGATCGCATCGATTATGGGATCGTCATTTTCGGACACGCTGCGCGCCCATGCCGAGGCAAGCCAGGGTGTCATCAGCGAAATCATCGTTATGGACAATCGGGGCATGAATGTCGCCCTGAGTTCGGTGACCTCTGACTTTTGGCAGGGTGACGAAGCGAAGTACCTCGAGACCTACCCGCGCGGCGCAGATGCTATGCATGCCAGCGATATCGAACTGGATGAATCCAGCCAGACCTATCAGGTCCAGGTTTCTTTCACGGTGACAGATTCTGCCACGGGTAATGCGATCGGCTGCGTCACCATTGGTTTGAACGCCGAAGCATTCTGAAAATGAAAACAAGTGAAGCCAGAGGCCATCGGAGAAATTGATGTCGGGCAAGGTAAAATTAAAAGGTTTGCAGTCCATTTTCGCAAAGATGGCGATTGTTATTATCCTTTCCATGGCAGTCGTCGTCGCCACCATATCTTTTGTTGAAAATCATTTTGCAAAACGGCTTACGGAAGAGATCATTACTGAGATGGCGTCGTCGGAAACGGTGCTTGTCGGCGAGAACATCGCTGGCGCTGTCAAGTTCGGTAAGGGTGACATTGCGACAGCCGCCCTCGAACAGATGAAAGAAAACTCGGACGGACAGCTTCTGGGGTTCGTCGCGCTCAATCAGGCCGGTGAAGTCCTTGCAAATGGATCGAGCGAAGGGCTGGACAATGCCGAATTGATGCAGCTTGCACGCCGGGCGTTGGAGCTGAAAGAGGAAGCCCGGTCGGAAAATGGACACCTGATCGCGACACCTGTTCGATTTGGAGCCAATGGCGATGTGGTCGGAGCTGTCGCAACAGGCTGGACGCCGGATGTCATCCTCGCAAAACAATCGGAAGCAGCCCAGACTGCCCTGTTGGCTGCAGGGGCGGTGTTCCTTCTGTCGGTCATATGTTCGATGCTTATCTTTGGGCGATCGATCATCACGCCAATCAAGAAATGTACTCGCGCTATCAAATCGATGGCCGATACGAACTACGATATAGAAATTCCGGGTTTGAAGCGCGGAGACGAGATCGGCGAAATCGCGAATTCGCTGGAAACGCTTCGAAAAGAGCTTGCGACGGCGCAAGCCGCACAAGTCGATACGGCGTTCAAAAGCGCGGGATTCATGTCAGCTTCTGCCGCGATCATGATCACGGATCAGGAGATGAGAATAAACTATGTCAATCCAAAGCTGACCGCTTTCTTCGAAACGCATATCGAGGAATTGCGCAAGACGATACCAGATATGCATCCGAACAAGATGGTCGGGAAGTCGATCGAAGATTTCCACGGCGTAACCGGCTTTCGCGGCGATGCCCAGCAGATCAAGAGGCGTCTAGCAGCACTTGAGGGGCAAGAGTTCCAAGCAATTGTTCAGTTTGGGGAGGCACGGATTTCGCTAAAAGCGAGTACCGTCTATAAGGAAAACGGCGAAGCCATCGGCTACGTCTTGGAATGGGAAGACGTTACCCAGCAATTCATCAATAACGCAATTATTGATGCGATCGACGCGAACCAGGTAAAAGCGCAGTTTGACGTTACTGGAGATTGTCTGAATTGCAACGAGCTCTTTTCAAAAGCCAGTGGCGTCAGCGTTGAGGGTTCCAAGCGACTAAAATTGCAAAGCTTGGTGTCGACCGCCGAAGATGCATCGAGCGAGAAAACTGATCTCGTTTCCTATGTATTGAACGAAAAGCCTTACATTGGGCAGTTTCAGATTGCGGGATCGGATGGCGGAAAGACGACAATCGACGGCAGCCTGAGTTGCGTCAGAAACCACAAAGGAGATCCGATCCGGATACTTTTACTCGGTAAGGATGTCACCGAATCCGAAGCGGAGCTCAATGCGTCACGGCGAGAACGTGTCGAGAATGAGCGTAGTCAAAACCAAGTTGTTGAAGAGCTGCGCATCGGACTCAGCAAGCTGAGTGGCGGAGATCTTACCTCAATCATTTCTACGCCTTTTCATGAAAAGTATGAAGAGCTTAGGTCTGATTTCAACCAGGCGGTACAGAATCTCGCTAAAGCAATGAACGAGATCGCTGAAGATGCCGAAAACATCCACAACGAAGCGCGCGACATCAGTACGACTGCTGACGGTTTGTCGAAACGAACCGAGAGCACCGCTGCGACGCTAGAGCAAACCGCGGCGGCTCTAGATGAATTGACCAGTTCCGTCAACGAAACAGCAGGCGGCGCGGCGAAGGCAGACCAAGCTGTAACAACTGCTAAAGGCAATGCTGAAGAAAGTGGAAAAGTCGTACTGGATACGGTCGCCGCTATGGATCAAATCGCTGATTCATCCGAGCGAATAACATCAATCATCAAGGTGATCGACGATATCGCATTCCAAACCAATTTGTTAGCTCTGAATGCGGGTGTCGAAGCCGCAAGAGCAGGAGACGCTGGAAGAGGCTTCGCCGTGGTGGCTTCAGAGGTCAGAGCGCTAGCTCAGCGTTCTTCTGATGCCGCCAGAGAAATCAATGAGCTTATCGAAAAGAGCGGCTCTAAGGTTAAAACCGGTGTGGATTTAGTCGGAAAAACGGGTGTTGCGTTGCAGCAAATTGTTGGGTCCGTTTCGGAAATATCAAAATTGGTTGCGAATATAGCCGAATCCTCCCGTCAACAATCAGAGAATCTGACCGAAATTAACTCTTCGCTGTCTCAACTGGATCAGTCAACTCAACAAAACGCTGCAAGATTGGAGGAAACTACAGCAGCTAGCGAGTCGCTCAGGAACGACGCTGTTTCGCTTGTAAACACTGTTTCGCATTTCAGGTTGTCCAGAGCGGATCGGATTGAGGTTAAAGGCAGTTTAAAGCTAGATCAAGGAAAGCAGGGAAAGCTCCAGCCAAATCCAAAACCGAGTAAGGTCGCGAGTCCGGGTTATAGTAAAGGGTCGCAGGTCGAAAAAATAAAAGACGAGTGGGAAGATTTTTAGAAGTGGAAATTTTGTAAGCTGAGGGCTGGATGATTGGAAGAGAAAAATAAGATATTAGGCGCCGATACCAAAAATGTACACCACGTAATTCAAGGCGAATATTTTGTTTCAGACGATCCGTCCATTGTTTTGACAACAATTTTGGGTTCCTGTGTCGCAACATGTCTCTGCGACCCCGTCGCAAAGGTTGGAGGTATAAATCATTTCTTGCTTCCAAACGGGGACGGCAAAGACGGGATGGAGTTTCGGTATGGAATTCTTTCCATGGAACTATTGGTTAACGGCTTGTTAAAAATGGGCGCAAGTAAGGCAAGATTGGAGGCAAAAATATTTGGAGGAGCGGCAATGAACAATGGTCTGGCGCGAATCGGAGAATCGAATAGCCAGTTTGCATTGAGCTATTTAAATAACGAGAACATCAAATGCCTTTCAAAAAGTTTAGGCGGAAGTAATGCAAGGAGAGTGAGGTACGTGCCGACGACGGGTCAAGCTCAGCAAATGTTGGTGTCGGAGCAAGCTACAGAGGAATTAAATTTCAGTAAAAGGTTGGCGAAGGTTGAGCCTGACGTAACATTGTTCTAGAGGCTAAAATGAAAGATATTAAGCTGAGTGAAAAAATGGATTTAAAATACGCAGTTGAGCTTAGGTCAGAGC
Source organism: Heliomarina baculiformis (assembly GCF_019966545.1). Classification (GTDB taxonomy): domain Bacteria; phylum Pseudomonadota; class Alphaproteobacteria; order Rhodobacterales; family Rhodobacteraceae; genus Heliomarina; species Heliomarina baculiformis. Next base: position 702,025 of record NZ_JAIMIC010000002.1, read on the forward strand.
TAATTGAAAGTAAAGGTTTGGATGTACATTTGGATGGGAATCATGTCTCTGCCGTGTTTGCTAGTTGTTGCCAAGTCTTAGTGGCTGCGAAGATGGAATGGGCAGAAAGAGGTAACGTGTTATCAATTAGCCCTTCAGAGAATATGATAGGAGATCTGGAGACGCTTGGCGCAAAGGATTTATTAATTGCCGAGGTAGTTAAGTTATGACGGTAAAAGTTCTAGCGATCGACGATTCGAAGACGATAAGGGAAATGCTGAGGCACACATTGTCACAAGGTGGATTCGAGGTTTACGTCGCGGATGACGGAGTTGATGGGTTGGAGAAGCTTGAATGCATAGGGCCGGATGTAGTGATAACGGACATAAATATGCCGCGGCTCGATGGTTTCGGGGTGATTGAAAAAATTCGATCTCAAGCAGTTTATTCAGCTCTTCCAATACTGGTGCTAACGACGGAGAGTGCGCAAGATTTGAAAGAGAGGGCAAAGAACAGTGGGGCGACAGGATGGGTCGTTAAGCCCTTTGACGATGAGAAATTAATTCATGCTATAAAAAGAATTACAGTCGGGTAGTGAGATGAGTTCTTCAGCAGAAATAAGGCAGACTTTCTTTCAAGAGTGTGATGACCTTCTTGAAGCTCTGGATGACGGTCTCTGTGAAATTGACGAAGGGGTGTCAGATTTATCTTTCGATCCGGAAACGGTTAATGCTGTTTTCCGATCAGTGCACTCAATTAAGGGAGGCGCTGCAGCTTTTGGGCTGGATCAGCTGGTTCAGTTCGCTCATCAATTTGAAACAGTTCTCGATTCGATGCGTTCCGGAAGTTTGACTGTGAACGAAGAAGTTTTGAAATTATGTCATAGAGCGGCAGATTGCCTAAATGACTTAGTTGTTGCAGGTCGCGATGATATCAATCCTCCGGAAAACGTAAGCCAAGATTTGGTTGAGAAGCTTGCAAATTTAGTTCCAAATAAAACAGAAAATGCAAATGTTCAAAGTGAAGGGGCGAGTGATGATTTTGGCTTTGCCCCCGCTTCAATTTCAATAATTGATGAGGTTCCGGAAGCGGTTTCCGCGGGTTCGACTTATATAGTGAAGTTGCGCCCTCACAAAAGTCTCGCGTCAAGCGGCAATGATCCGCTCTTACTATTTAGAGAGCTATCGGAGCTTGGTGACTTAAAGGTGTCCGCAGACTTTGCAGAGGTAAAATCGCTTGAGAACCTTCAGGTTGAGGAATGCCGAATAACTTGGGTGCTGGAGATCAATACAAATTTCGGTGAGGCGGAGATCCGAGAGGTTTTCGAATTCGTCGATGGAATGTGTGATCTTGATATTTCCAAGTTGAACTCGACTGTTTTGCAAGATGATCCATATTCCAGTACGAACCAGTCTGAGGTTGGTGCAAATCCTCAAAATGACGCTAATATCCCCAGCGGAAGCGACCCGGTTGGTCGTGGGAAGAGTGGTGCTGTGGGCGGGGCTGCCAATGCTACGGTTCGTGTAAATCTTGAGTTGGTTGATAGGTTAATAAATATGGTAGGGGAGCTGGTAATAAACCAGGCGGTGCTGACCCAGTGTATTGATGACGCAGGTGTGTTGGATAATGGTGAGCTATCCACCAGTCTCGCAGAGTTCAAAAATTTGGCGCGCGATATTCAAGAAAGCGTTATGGCAATTAGAGCGCAGTCTGTTAAGCCGTTGTTTCAACGAATGGCGAGGATTGTCAGGGAAGCGTCGGAACTATCGGGAAAAGAAGCGCTCTTCGAAACAGAGGGAGAAACAACAGAAGTGGACAAGACTATTATTGAGCGTCTTGTCGATCCATTAACTCACATGATCAGAAATGCCGTTGATCATGGGTTGGAGGCTCCAGAGCTGAGAAGGTCGGTGGGCAAATTAGAGACAGGCAAAGTGAAATTGTCTGCAGCGCACCGATCGGGCCGCGTTATCATTGAGGTATCTGACGATGGAGCCGGGATAAATAGAGAAAAGGTTTTCAGTATTGCCGTAGACAAGGGTCTTATACCTGCTGATTCTTCATTGAAGGACAGTGAAATTGACAATTTGCTTTTTCTTCCAGGGTTTTCAACAGCAGATAAGGTTTCTAATCTCTCCGGTCGAGGGGTTGGTATGGATGTCGTCCGGAGCGCAATTCAAAAATTGGGTGGAAGGGTAAACATATTCTCTAAACCCGGCGCCGGTACAACGATGTCAATTAGTCTGCCGCTGACTCTCGCCGTTTTGGACGGTATGGTTGTGGATGTTGCTGGGCAGACTATGGTCGTTCCTATAACAGCTATTGTCGAAACACTCCGTCCCGACCCAGACGACATACATAAATTAGGAAGTGATAATACAGTCGTTTCGGTTCGAAATAAACTGGTTCCAGTCGTTGATCTAGGTGTCGTTTTCGGTCACAGATCTTCTGCCGTATCTTTATCGGAAATGGTTTTGCTTTTGGTTGAGTCTGACGATGCTACGAGTTGGGCCTTGGCTGTAGATCAAATATTTGATCAAAGACAAGTTGTAATTAAAGGACTCGAGTCAAATTATGGGTATGTACCTGGTGTTGCTGCTGCAACAATTTTGGGCGATGGAAATATAGCTCTTATTATAGATCCCGAAGAAACTGCGCGTCGCTCCGATGAGGCGGGGGAATCGCTGAATATTCTTGCCATGGAGGGAAAGTAGATGGCTGAACCTGCACTGTCTCAATCCGGTCATCGTGAGCTCGTCACATTTCGAGTCGGTAATCAGGATTTTTGTATTGATATCATGCTAGTTAGAGAAATACGTGGCTGGACGCCCGCCACGATATTGCCGCACGCTCCATCATATGTTTTAGGAGTGATAAACTTGAGGGGGTCAGTTGTCCCCATAGTGGACTTGTCGGCTCGTCTGGGTCTCCAAGCTTCGGTACCTGACGACCGGCATGTTATTGTAATAGCTGTAATTGATAGTCAAACCGTTGGTTTTCTTGTTAGCTCTGTTTCGGACATTATAGGTATTGACCAAGTGGATATTCAAGGAACGCCAGACGTGACATCAGAAACGACTAGGGCTTTCATCGAAGGCGTTATAGTTACTGATGAGCGAATGTTGCGAGTTATTGATATAAAAACAGTTCTTCCAAAGTCGGTTGAAAAACGGCTGCGTGATGAATAGCTTGAATACAACCTCAGAGAGATCCAACTCGGCTTCTGATGTTTCTTACACTTCAGAGGATTTTACTCGAATCTCAGAAATTTTGCATTCCATATCTGGTATCAAAATGCCGGAATCCAATGAGGCATTGGTTTTTTCAAGGTTGTTTAGAAGGGTTCGAAACTTGGGATTGGGCGGCTTCAGGGATTACATAAATATTCTAGAATCAGGGGGCGACATCGAAGAAAAAGAGTATATGGTTTCTGCCTTAACAACTAATACGACTAGATTCTTTCGTGAGGATTACCATTTTGCAACTTTCTCTGATGATGTGCTGCCTTCTTTGGTTTCCAGGGCTCGTAAGGGAGAGCGTATTAGGATTTGGTCTGCGGGATGTTCTTCCGGGGAGGAGCCGTATTCGATCGCGGCTTGCATATTGAAATCATTTCCAGATGCATATCGTTTTGATTTCAGAATATTGGGCACAGATATTAATAAATCCGTTTTGAGTGTTGCGGAGAAAGGTGTTTACGAAAAATCTGTCTTAAATTCGTGCGGGCACCATCTTATTGCGGATGTATTTGAGGATGAAGTAGGGGTTAGCGGGCGCTTATCGGTGCGTGAGGATCTTAGAAAGTTGATCACCTTTCGCTACATGAACTTTATGGATCCATGGCCGGTTCGAGGACCATTTTCGACTATTTTCTGCCGAAATGTGATGATTTACATGGAGAACGATGTTCAAAGTATGGTCTGGAAGGGGATGTCGAAAATTCTAGAGCCGGAAGGTTACCTCTTTATCGGGCATTCGGAGCGAATAGGCGACGAGTTAAAAAGTGAACTTGAACTTGTCGGAAAGACCACTTTTCGAAAATTAGAAAAAAAAGTAAAGAGGTGATTAAATGGCTTTGAGGGATTCTCTTCAGATTCTGGTTGTTGATGACATGGCGACTAGTCGGAGCTTGATCATTATGGCTTTGGAGGAAATTGGGATAAAGAAAATAGATTTTAGTGTTGATGGGAAGTCAGCCTTGCAGTCATTGTCAGCGCGTCCCGCGCATCTTGTGATTTCAGACTATAATATGCCTGAAATGGATGGTTTGTACCTTTTGCACGCGTTGAGAAATGGTCCTTCGACAAAAGGCATTGGATTCATACTGGTAAGCGGTAGGGTTGATCAAAAGATTATCTCGACGGGAAAGCAACTCGGAATGAATAACTTTATACAAAAGCCATTTACTACTCCGCAAATGAAAGACTGTATTCAGGCAGTTGTTGGCCCATTGTAGGAATGCACAAAGTAGAAATTGCTCCAGTTGCAATGGGCCCCTTGTTGTCACGGGTGTCGATTCAACTTCAAGAGCTACAAAGAAATGGAAGAGTTGTTGAGGATGCGATCGCACGGTCGTTGTTGGGGGATGAACTTTCGATCAATGAAAATCTGACGAACCTCCAAGGTATAGATTCTATTGTTCAAGTCCTCGGAGAGTTGGAGAAGTATATCGCTAACCTTGCGGATCAGGCATGTAGCGAACATTTAGTCGATATCAATTTGTCGGTTCAGGAGATTAAGCTTAGAGACCTGGCTCGAAGCTTGGTGGGTCCACTTACGGAAGCCATTGTTGACGAAGACGGCGGTATTAGTGGTGAAGTGGACCTGTTCTAATTGGAATGATGTATACTCCAGTAGCGCTTCTTTCCTAACGTATGAACTTAGTATCCTTTGTGCGCTAATGATTGGTGGTTCCCTTTTCTCGGATCGATGCGGTATTAAATTGGTTCCACTAGCTTGGTCCAATTGTTGAAGCAACTAATATCGCGTAGTGGAAAATGTTGCGCTGGCCAGCTGTAATGGGATGAACGGATACAAGGGATTTGTTTAAATTGGGACTCTCAATCTGGGTATCATTGGCTAAGGTTAAGTTTTTCGAACTGAATTAGGCATTCCATTTAGGTAACATCATTGCGTTGAAAAAAATGCCTGGTTCCGAGTATTTATTTGCGAACCGACCCAGCTTACGAGTTTGGGATGGTGTGTGATATTGAAATTGGGTATTCAGTTGTATTTGTGATGCAGGGACGACAATTGGCTTGAATTTTCCAATCGTGCTTAGACCTTTTGGCAATGTGAATTGTTGAACGCCGAAGATAACGTGCCGAGCTCAGAACGGCTCGTCGTCATACTCCACTCGCTTCAAATACAGCCCTTGCGGAGGGCAGACCGGGCCGCAGGCGGAACGGTGTTGCGCGGCGAGGGCCGCCGCCACATCTGCGGGGTTCCATGCTCCGGCTCCTACGCGTTCGAGTGTTCCGACGAAGCTGCGCACCTGGTTGTGCAGGAAGGATCGCGCGCGGACCAGAAAATGGATTTCGGAACCAGACAGTCCATCAGTTCGAAAAACCTGAAGGGAATCCAATGTTTTCACCGGGCTCGCCGCCTGGCAGATTGAGGCTCGGAATGTGGTGAAATCATGGCGACCTATGAGGTGGTTCGCAGCTTCCTGCATAGCCTCGTCGTCGAGTTCATGTCCTATCTGCCAGACGAGGCCCTTTTCATGGGTGGCCGGCGCGCGCCGCACCAGAATCCGAAACAGGTACTCGCGTTTCGTGGCAGAAAACCTTGCATGCCAGTCATCCGCTACTTTCGCGCAAGCGATAATGGCAACGGGCGCCGGTTTCAGATGGTAGTTCAGCGCCTCGGAAAGCCGAAAAGGATCCCACTCCTTTACCATGTCGCAATGGGCAACCTGACCCAACGCATGCACGCCGGCATCAGTCCGGCCCGCTGCCGCAATTGTATGGGCACGTGGTTCTAGCCTTGCGAGAGCGGCCTCGATAGCACCCTGTACGGATGGCTGATCGGCCTGCCTTTGCCACCCGGCAAAAGGTGCACCATGGTATTCGACCTTGAGAGCATAACGTGGCATGTCAGCGCCTTATCCAAAGCTCCGCTCGCGGACAAGTGGCCTTGGCTCTGGTAAGAGGGCAGGGGCTTGCTTATCTTGGTGTTCAAGGCAGAGCAGGGTTTTGGTTTGGGTATTACTTCGATTGCGGATGAATTGTTGCGTCGGGCCGACCGTGTCAGCGGCGCAGTGACCGAAGCCTTCTTTGAACCCGTGATCCGCCTTGGTGTGACGGGGCTTGCGCGTTCTGGCAAGACGGTCTTCATTACATCGCTGGTTGCCAATTTGATGGAACGCGGACGAATGGGGGGCCTCGTCGCAGTGCGCGAAGGCCGTGTCGATGCGGCGTTTCTGCAACCTCAGCCCGATCATACGGTGGCGCGTTTCGAATACGAGGATCATATTGCCGCCCTGACCGGCGCGTCTCCGACATGGCCCGACAGCACGCGCACTGTATCTGAACTGCGTCTGTCTATGCGGGTCAGGTCCTCGGGGTTGCTGGCTGGGGTCAAGGGACCACGCACTATACATCTCGATATTGTGGATTACCCGGGCGAATGGCTGCTTGATCTCGCTCTGCTCGATAAAAGCTACGAGACATGGTCGGAAGAAACGCTGAGCCGTATTCAGAAACGGCCGGAAGCGTCGGAATTCATCGATTTGGCCCGCGCCGAGGACAGCGGGGCGAAGCTGGACGAACCGCGCGCCAAACATATGGCGGATGCGTTTACACGATATCTAAAGGCGGCGCAGGAAAAGGGGTGGTCCGATTGCACGCCGGGTCGCTTTCTGTTGCCCGGGGATCTGGCTGGCGCGCCGGTTCTGACTTTTGCGCCGTTACCGCCCAATGGTGACGCATCGCGTGGATCGCTCTGGCGCGCGATGGAACGGCGTTTCAAGGCTTACCAGTCGGAAGTCGTCAAACCGTTCTTTCGCGACCATTTTGCGCGTATTGACCGGCAAGTGGTGCTGGTCGATGTGCTCGGGGCGCTCCAGCGCGGACCGGAATCTCTCGTGGATATGCAGGACACGCTGGCCGATATCCTGAGCGCCTATCGTCCGGGCAAGAGCGCCTTTCTCACGAGACTTCTGGGGAGCCAGAGGGTTGAAAAGATCCTGTTCGCAGCAACCAAGGCGGATCATTTGCATCACACGCAGCACCCGCAATTGACCGCGCTGATTGAGGCGCTGGTCCGTCAGGCATCGGAACGCGCGCGGTTTGCGGGGGCCGAAACCTCGGCCATGTCTATCGCCGCCTTGCGAACGACCACGGAGCTCACCCGCGAGCATGCGGGGAGTGATCTCCACATGGTGCGTGGAACCCTGTTGGAGACGGGCAAGCAGGCGGCCTTTCATCCTGGCGACCTGCCGGAGAACCCAGCAAGCCTGCTGGCATCTGGCGCAAAATGGGATGAGGACAGGTTTCAGGCGATGTCATTTGCACCTGCGCCGCTGACCCTGCGCCCGGGCGACGGTCCGCCGCACATCCGTCTTGACCGGGCAGCGCAGTTTCTGATCGGAGATCGGCTATGAAAGCGCGTTTGCGGGCTGCCGATCTTGCCGATGCAGGGGGCATGGGCGACATCCTGTGGGACTTTCAGGACCAGAATGACTGGATGCCGAACCTGTATCCACGTGGCGAGATGATCCGGTTTTCCGAGCAAATGACGGGCAAGGGCTGGGTAACGGTCGCTCTGTATGGTGAAATCCTTGCGGGTTTCATTGCCCGTGATGGCGATGAAATATGCGCACTCTACGTGCGGCCGGGGCTTGAACGGCAGGGAATCGGCAAGCAACTGCTCGATTCTGCAAAATCGGAATGTGAATCGCTTTGGCTGCGCTGTCTTGCCCCGAATGCGGCGGCCCGGCAGTTCTATCGCCGCGAGGGTTTTGCTGAAATTGATCGCGGCAATGGCGATGGAAACGATGAAGGGTTGCCAGAAGTGACATATGGATGGGCCTTGGAGCCATCGACATGAGCAAGGGACCGGTACTTATCGACCTCGATCCCGTTGAAGAGGCGGCAGATGTGACGGAAGCCCCTTCGGTACCCGATGTGGGCGAAGATTTTTCCAATGCGGGGCAGGGGATGCAGATGGCTTCTCGCATCGCGACCCGGCGCACGTCGTGGCTGGCAAAGACCTTCTGGTCGCTCGCGGGGGCAGCACTTGGCGCGGTTATCTCGATCGCAGCTTGGGAATTCGTTCTTGGGCTGATGGATCGCGCGCCGGTCCTTGGCTGGGTTGTGACAGGTATCTTTAGTGCGCTCCTGTTCGTGCTGGCCCTTATCTGCATGCGTGAACTGGCGGCCTTTGCCCGGTTGGGGCGGATCGATTCCCTGAAACAGGCCGCGGATCAGGCGCTGGCAGATCAGGATCTGGTGGCAGCGCGTGATGTGGCCGGGCGGCTGGTTACTTTCTACAAGGGCCGCGAAGACACGCGGTGGGGCCGGGAGCGGCTGGAAGAACGGGTCGGTGATCAGTTCGATGCTGTCGCGGTCTTTGATCTGGTCGAAGCTGAACTGCTGGCTCCGCTTGATGCAGCGGCGACGCGCGAAGTCGAAGCTGCCGCACGGCAGGTGGCGACGGTCACGGCCGTCGTGCCGCTGGCCCTTGCGGACGTGGCAACGGCGCTGGCCTCGTCCTTGCGGATGATCCGCCGGATCGCGGAAATCTACGGTGGCAGGTCCGGTTTTCTTGGAAGCTGGCGTCTGACCCGCGCGGTGTTTTCACATCTCGTTGCAACGGGCGCGGTCGCGGTCGGCGACGATCTGCTGGAACCGGTTCTTGGCGGGTCGATCCTGTCACGCTTGTCCCGTCGATTTGGCGAGGGGCTCGTGAACGGTGCCCTCTCGGCCCGCGTGGGCGTCGCTGCGATGGAGGTCTGCCGCCCCCTGCCTTTCGGTGCGGGCCGTCGCCCCTCGGTGCGCCGTATCGTGCAGCGCTCGCTTACTGGGCTCTTCGGCAAGAAAGACGGCTGAACGAGAAACCTTTCCTTTCTTTCCAGTCGGTTATGAGGGAGATCCAAGAAAAACGAAGAAAGCTGAAACTTTCCGGCACTCCCCGTCCGTATCAGTGGCCGTAAACGTTAACAGGGGAGAACGACCATGGCCCACCTGGCCTCAGCCTTTTCATCTTACCAGACATTTCTAAACGGCGCGGATGCCTATTGGTCCGTTGACCTTGCGGCGATGAACAACTCCGGCGTGACCGGCAATGTGATCCTTGCGACCAATACCGAGGATGACGGCACGCGCTATCTGAACGTCTCTGTCTTTGCCGAGGGTCTGACCCCGGATGTGCAGCACGCGCAGCATGTGCACGGTCTCTTCGATGAAGACGGCAACCCGGCGGATTCGCGTATGCCGGTTATAAGCGACGACGCTGACAAGGACGGGTTCGTCGAGGTTTTCGAGGGGCTTGCCGCTTATGGCGACATCATCCTGCCCCTCATCAACGGCGCTGGCGCGCTGCCGATGACCGATGCGAATGGTCAGCTTAGCTTTATCCAGAGTTACGAACTGGGCGATGACAGCAACTTTTTCAGCCCGGTGACCAGCACCGATTACACCGCAGATGACCTGATGCCGCTGGAAACCCGTGAGATCGTGATCCACGGTCAGAACGTTGGCGCGGGCTTTGGTACCGGCACCACGGGTGAAGTCGATGGGACGCAGGACGGCTATGTCGGTCTGCTGCCGGTGTCTTCGGGTGAAATCGAGATGACCGATCTGGCACAGGCGCTCGACCTGCTCGAAGATCAGTTTGCAGGCGCTTCCGACAAGTTCCGCCTTGGCGGCGGCGATGACATGCTGGATGCTGGTACGGGCAACGACAAGGTGTTTGGCGGCCGAGGTAATGATCGGATCAGCGGTGGCGAGGACGATGACAAGCTGATCGGCGGCAAGGACAATGATGTGCTGCGTGGTGACGGTGGTGATGACAAGCTGAACGGCAGCGAAGGCGATGACTGGCTTTCCGGCGGGGCCGGCGATGATGTCCTGCGCGGCGCGAAAGGCTCCGATACAGTGTACGGTCGGAGCGGTGACGATGTCATCAAAGGCAATCGAGGCGCCGACACGCTTGTCGGCGGCGCTGGCAATGACGTCATAAAGGGCCAGAACGGCAATGATTTCATTACCGGATCCGGCGGCGCCGACGAACTTTACGGCGGCGACGGCTGGGATGAGTTCATCTATGCGGACATCCGCGAAGGCAACGACAAGATCATGGATTTTCAGGACGGCATGGACCTTCTGAACATGACCGGGGTCGGGATTGGCTTCGACGACCTGACAATCGAATCCGCAGATGGTGGCGCATCGACGGTGGTCATGTACGGCAATACGAACATCCTGCTCGACGGGGTCGAAATGAGCATGATCGACAGCGCAGACTTCGTCTTCTGATCGGAATCCTCCGCGACATCTGACGCTACTGCCGCGCCCGGTACGGTTTTGCCGGGCGCGGCTTTGTTCTGCCCACTTTACCCCGCCAATCAGCCGACCTATAAGCGCGGCCATGATACAGTATTCCCGCGCTCCTACGCGAATTATCAGCCCGGCGCTCTGAGCCACAGAGCAGCCGGACGAAGGTGCTTGAGCTATCGCACCGCCCCCTGTCGCTATACCGATCCCAATGCCAAGGACGCCTGAGCCATGTGCGCCGACACGACCGATTACAAAGACACGCTGAATCTCCCGAAAACCGACTTCCCGATGCGCGCGGGACTGCCGAAACGCGAACCCGACTGGCTGGCGCGCTGGGAGAAGATCGGCGTCTATGACCGCCTGCGCGAGAAAGAGGGCCGCACGAGTTTCGTTCTGCACGACGGCCCTCCCTATGCCAACGGGCACTTGCATATCGGTCACGCGCTGAACAAGACGATCAAGGACATGATCGTGCGCAGCCACCAGATGATGGGTTATGACTCGCGCTATGTGCCGGGCTGGGACTGTCACGGTCTGCCCATTGAGTGGAAGATCGAGGAACAGTACCGCGCCAAAGGGCTCGACAAGGACGAGGTGCCGATTGTCGATTTCCGTCAGGAATGCCGCAAGTTCGCCGAGGGTTGGGTCGATATCCAGCGCGATGAATTCAAACGTCTTGGCATCACCGGCAACTGGGCTGATCCCTATCTGACGATGGATTATCATGCCGAGGCGGTGATCGCCGAGGAATTCATGAAATTCCTGATGAACGGCACGCTTTATCAGGGCTCCAAGCCGGTCATGTGGTCCCCGGTCGAACAGACCGCGCTGGCCGAGGCCGAGGTCGAATATCACGACAAGGAAAGCCCGACGATCTGGGTGAAGTTCCGGGTTGTTGATCCTGTCGGTGGAGAAGGTGAAGCACTTCAGAACCGTGATCTAGTTGGCTCTTATGTGGTGATCTGGACAACGACGCCATGGACCATTCCCTCAAACAAGGCTGTCGTTTTCGGTGCTGATATCGCTTACGGTCTTTACGAGGTAACTGACACACCAGAGGAGTGCTGGGTCAGCGTTGGAGATCGTTACCTTCTGGCTGACAATCTCGCAGCGGAAGTCTTCACCCGCGCCCGACTGGAAGTAGGTCAGTACAAGCGCTTGCGAGATGTTACCTCGGAAGACCTGTCAGGTCTGACATTGACTCACCCGCTGAACGGCGTCGAAGGCTCGAATGGCGAATGGGACGATCTGCGCGACTTCCGCGCGGCCGAGTTCGTCACCGACACGGAAGGCACGGGCTTCGTCCACTGCGCCCCCTCCCACGGGATGGAGGAATTCGAGCTTTACCGTGATCTTGGCATGCTCGAGCAGGTCATCACCTATAACGTGATGGATGATGGCTCTTTCCGCGAGAGCCTGCCGTTCTTTGGCGGCAAGATGATCCTGCGCGCCAAGGCGAAGAATGGCAGTTGGGAAGGCGATGCGAACAAGGCAGTGATCGACAAGCTGACCGAGGTTGGCGGCTTGCTGGCGCGAGGCCGGATCAAGCACAGCTATCCGCACAGCTGGCGTTCCAAGGCGCCCGTCATCTACCGCAATACACCCCAATGGTTTGCCGCGATTGATCGCAAGCTGTCCGATGGGATGTCCACGCATGGCGACACCATCCGCGAGCGGGCGCTGGCCTCTATCGACGAGTTGGTGAAATGGACCCCGAAAACCGGGCGCAATCGTTTGCATTCGATGATCGAAGCGCGGCCGGATTGGGTGCTGTCACGTCAGCGCGCGTGGGGCGTGCCGCTCACTTGCTTTACCAAGAAAGGAGCGATGCCGACGGATGCGGATTTCCTGCTGCGCGATGAAACCGTCAACGCGCGCATCGTCGAGGCTTTCGAGTCCGAAGGTGCGGATGTCTGGTTCACCGAAGGCTTCAAGGAAAAGATGTTGGACGGCGTCGTCGATCCCGAAGCCTTCGAGCAGGTGACCGACGTTCTTGACGTCTGGTTCGACTCTGGTTCGACGCACGCCTTTGTCCTGCGTGACCGGGCGGACGGTACCGAAGATGGCATCGCCGATGTCTATATGGAGGGCACCGACCAGCACCGCGGCTGGTTCCACTCCTCGCTGCTGCAGGCCTGCGGCACCAAGGGTCGCGCACCCTATCGCAACGTGGTGACGCATGGGTTCACGCTCGACGAAAAGGGCATGAAGATGTCCAAGTCGTTGGGCAACACCATCGTGCCGGAAACAGTGGTGAAGCAATATGGCGCGGATATCCTGCGTCTCTGGGTGGCCCAGACCGATTACACCGCCGATCAGCGTATCGGGCCGGAGATCCTGAAAGGCGTGGCCGACAGCTATCGCCGTCTGCGCAACACGATGCGCTACATGCTCGGATCGCTATCGGATTTCTCGGAAAGCGACCGGGTCGACCCGGCAGATATGCCCGAACTCGAACGCTGGGTGCTGCACCGTCTGGCCGAGCTGGATGAAACCGTTCGCAAGGGCTATGCTGCTTTTGATTTCCAGGGCGTTTTCAGCGCGGTTTTCAACTTTGCCACGGTCGATCTTTCAGCATTCTACTTCGATATCCGCAAGGACGCGCTTTATTGCGATGGCGATACGCCGCGCCGCCGGGCCGCGCGGACGGTGCTTGACCTTCTGTTCCACCGCCTGACCACATGGCTCGCGCCGGTGCTGGTCTTTACGATGGAAGAGGTCTGGCTCGAGCGGTTCCCGGGCGATGACAGCTCGGTCCATCTGGTGGATATGCCGGAAACACCGGCAGATTGGCGCGATGCCGAGCTTGCCGCGAAATGGGCGGCGATCCGTCGTGTGCGCCGGGTGGTTACGGCGGCGCTGGAAATCCAGCGTACCGAGAAGGTCATCGGTGCCTCGCTCGAAGCGGCACCTGTGGTTCATGTCGAAGATGCCGCGGCGCGTGAAGCGCTGTCGACCGTGAACTTCGACGATATCTGCATCACCTCCGACATATCGCTGACGGGCGATGCGATCCCTGCCGAAGCGTTCCGCATGCCGGACGTCGAAGGGGTAGGGGTCGTCTTTGAAAAGGCGGAAGGTGAGAAATGTCAGCGCTGCTGGAAGATCCTGCCCGATGTGGGCACGCATTCCCACGCAGGTGTCTGTGGACGCTGTGACGAAGCATTAAGCTGACACGATTTAAGAGCCGAGCAGTCAGAAAAAGCCCCGGACGACGCGATCGTCCGGGGCTAATTGTTAGTCTGGCCTGTGCGCATTGCCCTCGGAGTTCCGCAAATTGAAGTTACTCAAAAGCGCATGAGCTTTGGAAGGCGGCCTTGCGCCTGAACGCAAGGCGTGCCGTTTAGGAATCCCAGCAGCTGACCAGCACAGTCATCCCGTTTGCCAGCCGGTTCATCTCGGCCGCGGGAAGAGAGCCGCGCTCGTTGCTCGGTTCGGTCGTGATACCCGCCCGCAGCAGAATGCCGTGCAGCGAGGCAGCATTCGCTGCAAGGCTGACATTTTCGGGAAGCTGGCGCGCCGCGTTTTTGGCCGGAAGCAACATACCCACTACGCCGCCGCTGATGTCCATCACCGGGCCACCCGCATCACCGGGCAGCGCGTTCAGCGTCAAACGCTGAAGGTTCTCTTCGCCGCCAAGACCCTTGATATCGGCCAGCGTACCGAAGGTGAGAGTAGGTGCGCCGAGAATTCCCTCATAGGAATACCCCGATACAGCGATGTCCGATTGCAGTTGCGGAGCGTTGTCGCGAAGACGCGCGACCGAGATCGGGGCGAGTGCCTGTACGGGGCGGAGCACCGCAACCCCAAGAGCATCATCGGTTGCAACGACTTCAGCCTGATAGTCGTGGTCGATGGTGATCCGTGTGCATTGCTCCACTGCTTCGGCGGTGGTGACGATTGTCCCTTTGCTATCGACATAAAAACCTGAACGCGACAGCTTGGGCTTGCGAACCGCAAGACCGGAAACCAGATCGATGCTCTGCTCGGAATTCGCTCCGGCGCCGGGATCGAGAACGTTTTCGGTACGTGTAAAGCTTGCCCGCATCTCGGCGAGGACGCGCGCGCGCCGTGCCTCGTCCCCGTTGGGCCAGATCAGGGTGAACCCCTTGATCTCGCCATTTTCCAGCGAGGCCTGCGTATAGGAATGGATCTTGGAGTTACGTCCTTCCAGCGTGAAGCTGGAACTCCCACGGTCGCGCGGGCCGTTCAGCGGCACGATCTCAAGCGTCTGCATGATGTCGTAGAGACCGAAAAGCGTTGCCTGATCGCCGGGCTGGCTGATGAGAAGTACCCGCGCCCCGACCGAGCCGCTTGTTTCGTAATGCGCGAACGGCGGTTCGTAACGGTCAAACTCAACTTCGCCCATGGGAAGCTGCATCTGAATGCCTGCCTGTCTGTCGGTCACAAGACGCATGCCAACAGAGATTAACGGCGCGTTGTACTCATCCATCAGCGCTTTTCGCTGTGCGGTGGTCAGAACGCCTGTCGGTTCGTAGTTGTTCGCGTATTGCCACGCTTCCATCGAGCCGCGCGTGCCGCGCCCGAAGGCGCCATCAATGGCCGATTCATAAAAGCCCGCGGCCTGAAGCGCGATCTGCAGCTCCATACGCTCTTCGCGACTGAGAAGGCGTTCGCTCTGGCGCGCCTCGGCGGGTGTTTCCTGGGATGCGATCACCACCGGTTCTGCCGGTTCTTCTACGACAGGTTCGGTCGGACTCGTCTCGACAGGCTCGGCAACTGTGGTGGTTTCGGGGGCCTGTGCAGTTGTCGGGGCCGCCACCGTGCCGCTGTTGAGGGCATTCGCACCGACAGGCCAGTATTGCTGTCCGAAATTGCTGGAAAAGGCTATGAAGCTGTCCTGCGGAATGCGGCGTTCAGCCTTGTAGAAATCCAAAGCCTGTTCCGCATCTTCCCGCGAGTAGGGGCCAAGCACGATCCCGTACCAGTTGCCGCCCAAAGCGAACCCGTTCACATCTTCGAGAGATCCGGCATAGAGACGGGCACGTGCCTGTGCGACGCTCAGGCTGGGGTGCGCCTCGATCTGGACCCAGGCGATGTCCTGTCCGACCTGTTGCGCAAGGCCCGGTCGCAGCATCAGTGCGATCATGAGCAGGAAGGAAGTCAATATGGTTTTCATTTGCGTATCGCGGCCCCAAAGTCACTCGTTCGCGGCACATAATCAGGAAACAATCGTTAAATCCATGCCTACGGGAACGCTTTTACCACGCCTGTGTGCCGTTGACCCCACATGCCTGCGCGCATAGGAAGGGCGCATCTTTTGACCCCCTCGCGAGACGCTCGATTTCGACCGGAGATCGCACAAGGGAACGGGCAGGAAGCTGACATGACGACCAAAGAAAACGCCCCGCGATCCTTTCAGGAAATCATTCTGAGGTTACAGAATTACTGGGCAGCGAAGGGCTGCGCAATCCTGCAACCCTATGATATGGAAGTGGGCGCAGGCACGTTCCACCCGGCAACCACCCTGCGTTCGCTTGGCAGCCGTCCATGGGCCGCCGCCTATGTTCAGCCCTCGCGCCGCCCTACCGACGGGCGCTACGGCGAGAACCCGAACCGACTTCAGCACTACTATCAGTACCAGGTGCTGATCAAACCGAGCCCGCCTGATCTTCAGGCACTTTACCTTGGCAGTCTCGAAGCCATCGGCATCGACATGGATCTTCATGACATCCGTTTTGTCGAGGACGACTGGGAATCACCGACCCTCGGTGCGTGGGGACTGGGCTGGGAAGTCTGGTGCGACGGTATGGAAGTCAGCCAGTTCACATACTTTCAGCAGGTAGGCGGTCATGACTGTCACCCGGTTTCGGGCGAGCTGACCTATGGTCTGGAACGACTGGCCATGTACGTGCTTGCCGTCGAGCATGTGATGGACATGCCCTATAACGATCCGCAGACACCGATCACGTTGACCTATGGCGACGTCTTCAAACAGACCGAAGAGGAATACGCCCGCTGGAATTTCGACGTGGCGAATACCGAGGTCCTGCTGGATCACTTCGTCGAGGCCGAAAATGAGTGCAAGGCCATCCTTGCGCAAGATGCCGAGGATCCCAAGACCGGCAAGCGCATCATCATGGCGCATCCGGCGTATGATCAGTGCATCAAGGCAAGCCACATATTCAACCTGCTCGATGCGCGCGGCGTGATTTCCGTCACCGAACGTCAGGCCTACATCGGTCGTGTGCGGGCGCTGGCCAAGCAATGCGCGGATGCCTTCGTGCAGACCCGGGCCGGCGGATATGTCGAATGAATGGAAAGGTCGTTGCCATCGTGCTGATTCTTTCCGGGGCCATTGCGGGCGGCTTTCTCTATTACCTTCAGGTGTACGGCTACTACCATCAGGTGCAGGCGACGGTCGATGAAGACGTCAAGCTGGTCGCCCTTGCGAGCAACGAACCCGAACCCATTCTCTATGAGAACTTTCAGGCCATCGACGCTGAAAGCTCTCCGATTCGGTACCGTGCCTGCTTTGATACCCAGATGAGCATTCCGATGCTGACCGAAACCTACGAGCTGGTCGACAACGTGATCCCGCGCAATGCGCCAAGCTGGTTCGACTGCTTCGGTTCAGCCGAGATCGCCGCCAAGCTCGAGGCTGGTACCGCGCTGGCGTTCATGGGCGAGAAGAACGTGCATTACGGCGTCGACCGTATTGTGGCGATCACCGACGACGGACAAGGATATGTCTGGCACGAACTCAACGATTGTGGCGAAAAATCCTATGATGGCACGGTGATAGGCGAAGAATGCCCGCCGCGTCCTGACGCCGGCTCGCAATAAACTCAGCGTTGAATCGGAACCAATTCCGCATCTGATCGCTTGTTCCTCTGAAACAAGGGGGTACAAACATGTCGGACAATCGCGACGCACCAGACTGGGTCATACCGCTTATGCGGCTCGGCTATTCCGCACGGGGCGTGACATATCTTATCATTGGCGCGCTCGCGTTTCTTGCGGCATGGACCGGTGGACAGGCCGAAGGCACCAGCGACGCCCTGAGTACGTTGAAACAACATCCCCTGGGCCTTGTCGCACTTTGGGTAATTGCCATCGGGATGTTCGCTTACGCCATCTGGCGGTTCATTTGCGCATGGTACGATCTTGAACAGCGCGGAACCGACGCCAAGGCAATCATCGCTCGGATCGGCCAAACGGTCACGGGTCTGATCCACTTGGGCATCGGCGTGTCCGTGGGACGTATGGCCATGGGTTCAAGCAGCAGTGGCGGAAACGGCGAGAGCGGCGCGCAAAGTGTTACATCGTGGCTCATGACTCTTCCTTATGGCACTTACATTGTCATGGCGGTTGGCGTGATCACTATCGGCGCAGGTGTGTACTACGGCTACAAAGGCATTGCCGAAAAGTACAAGAACCACCTGATGCGCACCGAATGGTCCGAAAAGCTTGACCCGCTGGTCAAGGCAGGTCTGGTCGCGCATGGGATAATCATTGTCATGATCGGCGTCTTCCTGATTTATGCGGGCATCAACACCGATCCCGGCCAAGCAGGGGGCATCGGCAAAGCCTTTCAGACAGTCCGAAGCCAACCGTATGGCATGTTCCTTCTGGGGGCGCTGGGTCTCGGTACGATCGCCTTCGCCGTCTACTGCTTTGTCGAAGCTGTCTATCGCGTGGTTCCGCAACTTGCAGGGCCAGACATGCAGACTCTCGCAAGCGAAGCTAAGGGTAAGGCACGCCGGGCCGCGGCAAGCGTCTGACTTTAAGCACAAGAACGATCTGGAAAAGAGGCAGTCCGTCGACGCGAACTGCCTCTTTTCCTTTTGCAGATCATAAGGTGGTATGGACGGGTGCGATTTTCGCCACTGTGATCTGGACCCTTCCGCGGCGCTTCGTTATCCACGCCCTGAACTAAAGGCTGCATGGCGCGGCCATGACGGGCAGGAGCCGATATGCCGGACCTATTGATCGAACTCTTCTCTGAAGAAATCCCCGCGCGGATGCAGGCGCGCGCTGCCGAAGATCTCAAGAAGAAAGTTACCGATGGTCTCGTCGAAGCTGGCCTGACCTACGCGGGCGCGGCAGCCTTTCACACGCCGCGTCGCTTGACACTGACACTCGAAGGATTGCTGGCGGCCTCGCCGCGCTTGAGCGAGGAACGGAAAGGCCCCAAGGTCGATGCGCCGGATAAAGCCATCGAAGGCTTCCTGCGCGGCGCGGGCCTGACGCGCGATCAGCTTGAGGAACGCGATACGCCAAAAGGGCGGGTGTTTTTTGCCGTTATTGAGAAAGAAGGCCGCCCAGCCGAAGAAATCGTGGCCGAAGTGCTCGAAGCCACGATCCGAAACTTTCCCTGGCCGAAGTCAATGCGTTGGGGCAGCGGGTCGCTGCGCTGGGTGCGCCCGCTGCATTCCATTCTCTGCCTGTTGACGGACGAAAACGGCGCCCGTGTTGTTCCCATGGAGATCGACGGCATCAAGGCGGTGGACAGCACCGAAGGGCATCGCTTTATGGCGCCGGGCCGTTTTTCGGTAACCTCGTTCGAGGATTACGAGACAAAGCTGAAGCGCGCCCATGTGGTCTTGTCTGCCGATGAACGGGCAGAGCACATCTGGGCGGATGCGACCAACGCGGCTTTTGCAGCCGGTCTGGAAGTCGTCGAGGACAAGGGACTGCTGGCCGAGGTCGCGGGCCTCGTCGAGTGGCCGGTAGTTCTGATGGGGCAGATCGACGACGAATTCCTCGACCTGCCAGTTGAAGTTCTGCAGACCTCCATGAAAGAGCATCAAAAGTTCTTCTCCGTGTTGAACCCCAAGACCGGTCGGATCGAACGCTTCGTCACGGTTGCCAACCGCGAAACCGCCGATAACGGCGCGACCATTCTTGCCGGGAACCAAAAGGTGCTTTCGGCCCGCCTGTCGGATGCGAAATTCTTCTGGGAAAACGATTTGCGGATCGCAAAGGAGGACATGAGCGTCTGGACCGATGCGCTCAAAACCGTGACATTCCACAACAAGCTGGGCAGCCAGGGCGAACGGATCGAACGTATCGCGGCCTTGGCTCGTGAACTGGCGCCGGTAACCGGTGCGGATGCCGATCAGGCCGAAAAAGCCGCGCGTCTGGCAAAGGCGGACCTGTCTTCAGAAATGGTCTATGAATTCCCTGAACTTCAAGGGCTTATGGGGCGCTATTACATCACGGCAGCGGGCGAAGACAAAGCCGTGGCAGCCGTTGCGCAGGAACATTACTCGCCGCTTGGTCCGTCGGATGATGTGCCAACTGCGCCGCTTTCCGTGGCCGTTGCTCTCGCCGACAAGCTCGACACGCTGACCGGCTTCTGGGCCATCGACGAAAAGCCGACCGGCTCGAAAGACCCGTTTGCCCTGCGCCGCGCCGCGCTGGGCGTGATCCGGCTGGTGCTGGAAAACAGTCTGGATCTGCCCCTGATTGCTGTTCTTATTAAGGCAGGAAAAAGCATGCCATGGGCAGAAGGCACACAGGAAGCCGACGTGGTTGCCGACCTCCTTTCCTTTATCCATGACCGGCTAAAGGTTTACCTGCGAGATCAGGGCATCCGCCATGACGTGATCGACGCCTGTATCGCGATGGACGGGAATGACGACCTGACGCTGCTCGTCAAGCGGGCGCAGGCGCTGAACGCGGTGATCCAAACCGAAGAGGGCGAGAACCTCGTGCAGGGGTTCAAGCGCGCGAACAACATCCTGAGCCAGGCTGAGAAAAACGACGGGGTCGAATACTCCTTTGGCGCGGATCGGAAGTTCGCGAGCGATCCGTCCGAGGTGGCCCTGTTCGACGCACTTGAGCAGGCTGAGGCGGCAATCAAACCAGCCATTGAGAAACAGGATTTTCCGGAAGCGATGGCGGCCATGGCAGCCCTGCGTGCTCCAATCGACGCATTTTTCGAAGCGGTCAAGATCAATGACGACAATGCCATGATCCGCCGCAATCGACTCAATCTGCTGTCACAAATTCGGTCAACCTGCGCCCGGGCGGCGGATCTGACAAAGATCGAAGGCTGATGGCGGAACGTTCCCGGAACGGGATCGGCACATATTAACTAAGCTGTCGCAAATATCCGCGTCACGCCGCCGTTACACTTGCACCAAACGTTAACGTGCCTATTCTGCAAAGCAGTAAAAAGGTGCCGCAGTGCAGAATAATCCGAACACCACGCTTATAACGGCGAAAGCCCCGGTCAATGTGTCGACCCACGGGGGCCGTGCCAAATGTCTGCAACGTCTGATCCGGCTTGAACTGCCGGTTCCGACCACGGTGGCGCTATCTTTCGATGCAGTTCGGCAGATCGCCGAAGGCTACTTGCCAGACGTTTCCGCAATCGTAGAGCAGTTCAACAAGGACACCCTGCTGTGTGTGCGCCCGTCCTCGGAGGATCCTGATTGGGGTGGTCCCGGCGCCGTTCTCAACATCGGCATGAACGAAATACGCTATGCGCAGCTGAGCAACACGCTGGGCCATGATGCGGCGGCGGCCATATATTCAAGATTCGTGCAATCCTACGCGATCAACGTGGCGCGGCTTGATCCGGATGTCTTCGATGAAATTCCGAATGACGGGTCCGACAGCCTTCTCGCGATGTTGCAGGCCTATGAAGAGGAAACCGACGAGCGTTTCCCGCAGGATCCGCGCGAACAGCTTGCCGCCGTTCTGGGCTCTATGGCGCGGGCGTGGGATGGCACATCGGCACGGCTGTTGCGACAGGCCAAAGGCGCGCCCGCTGACGCCGGGCTGGGACTGGTCGTACAGGAGATGATCCCCGGTTTCGGCAAGGGTGAATGTGGCTCGGGCGTGTTCCAGCTGGTGAATACGGTCACCGGCCTGCCGCAGATCACCGGCCGTTACCTGAGCCAGAGTCAGGGTAGGGAGGCGCTGGGGGCTGGAAGCGCAGCGCTTTACCTTGAAAAGGATGAACGGGGTCCCTCGCTGGAAGAACTGGCACCGCGCGCTTTCGAAGAACTCAAGGAAGATGCGGCGCTGATGCGCGTCAAGCTGCGCGAAGAAATGCAGATCGAATTCGTCATCGGCAACGGCAAGGTGCATATCCTCGATGGCGTTCGGGTGCCGCGGTCCTCGCGCGCGACGGTTCGGATCGCGGTCCGGCTGGCGCAGGACGGTATCATAACCCCGCAGGAAGCGCTGATGCGGGTAGAACCGAACAACCTCACCGAACTTTTGCACCGGCAGGTCAACCCGGAATCCAAACGCGACGTATTGGGCAGCGGGATCGCGGCCAGCCCCGGTGCCGCCACAGGACGGATCGTGTTCAACTCAGCCGACGCGCAGGCAAGCGCCTCTCGGCGGGAACCCTGCGTTTTGGTCAGACGGGAGACCTCACCCGAAGACGTGCGCGGCATGCATGCGGCGGCGGCGGTCCTGACCGAAAAGGGCGGGATTACCAGCCACGCGGCGGTCATCGGGCGCGGCCTCGGCCTGCCTTGCATCGTTGGCGCTTCGGCCATGCGGTTCGACACCAAGAACCAGACGATTACCGCCTCGGACGGGCGCGTTCTCAAGGCGGGCGATGTTATCACGATCGACGGCTCGTCGGGCGAAGTGCTGGCCGGCGCGCCGGAGATGCTCGAAGCAGCGTTGGACGATGCCTTTCAGAGCCTGATGGCCTGGGCCGATGCGGAACGCGACATTGGCATCAGGGCGAATGCTGACACGCCTGAAGACGCACAGACCGCACGGAATTTCGATGCGCAGGGGATCGGCCTCTGCCGGACCGAGCATATGTTCTTTGATCCTGCGCGCCTTATCGTCATGCGGGAGATGATCTTTGCCGAAACGAGCGAGGGCCGGGCCGCCGTTCTTGCCCGACTGCTCCCAATGCAACGCGATGATTTCACGCAGCTTTTCAGGATCATGGAGGGCAAGCCGGTCTGTATCCGACTGTTTGATCCGCCGCTGCACGAATTCCTGCCGACCTCTCGCGCTGGCCAGCGCGAGCTTGCCGAGGCGCTGGATATTCCGGTGAGCGATGTGACCCGTCGCGTTGACGAGATGGGGGAATACAACCCGATGCTGGGCCTGCGCGGCGTCCGTCTTGGGGTCACCGTGCCGGAAATCTACGATATGCAGGCGCGTGCGATTTTCGAAGCGACCTTGGAGGCCAGCGACAAGGGCGATCCGGTTGTGCCCGAGATCATGATCCCGCTGGTCTCTGCCCGGCGCGAAGTCGAGCTCGTCAAGGCGCGGCTCGATGCCGTTGCGAGCGCTGTGCGCAGCGAGCGCGGGCGCGATTTCGACTATCGGCTTGGTGTCATGGTCGAGACGCCCCGTGCGGCGCTCCGGGCGAATGAGATTGCGCCTCACAGCGCGTTTCTGAGTTTCGGCACGAACGACCTTACCCAGATGACCTATGGTCTGTCACGCGACGACGCCGGTCGGTTCATGTCCGCTTACATCCAGAAAGGCGTCTTTCCCGAAGATCCGTTCCACGTGCTCGATCAGGATGGCGTCGGCGAATTGCTCAAGCTTGGGGCCGAGCGCGGCAGGATTGGAAACCCGGGAATCACCCTGTCGATTTGCGGTGAACACGGCGGGAATCCCGAATCAATCGCCTTTTGTCGCGAAGCTGGATTCGACTATGTTTCATGTTCACCATTCCGGGTTCCCGTGGCTAGACTCGCGGCGGCGCAACTGGCAATAAACCACAAGATGGGCGACCAGAAATCATCGCTGGCCCAGATGTTGTGGAAGTGGCGCGCACGTAACAGAAAGTAAATAACGCCATTTAGGCGAAAGAATGCTTGCTTTTTGTCAAAAACTGGACCTTATCGCCCGTCTCGGCTAAGTCGTGCCTTGCACTATACGCCGAGGGATCCTTAACGGATCGTTCCCAGGGGGATAGAATGAAGAGTTTTTTTGTCGCGGCCGCCGTGTTTCTGGCCGCATTTCACACGGCTGCTGCCAGGGCCGATACTGACCTCACGGATCTGTTCCAGAAAGAACAGATCGCGTTGAAAAATGTTCCTGGCCGCCATCTCAAATCTCTTCTGACACGCGGCGATGTCCGCGCCAAGCCGCGACCGCAATCGGTGAAATATACCCGTTCATGGATCGACTCGCAGCCAAAGGCGAAGGGCGATGAACAGTGGCGTTGTCTGGCCGAAGCGCTGTATTTCGAAGCACGGGGCGAAACCATCAAGGGGCAGTTTGCCGTCGCCGAGGTTATCCTGAACCGCGTCAAGAGCGCCCGGTTCCCCTCGACCCTGTGCGGTGTCATCAAGCAAGGTACAGGTCGACGCTTCCAGTGCCAGTTCACCTATACCTGCGACGGCCACAAGGATACGATTGCCGAACGCAGCGCCTATGAGCGCGTGGCGAAAGTCGCTCGGGCCGTGCTTGACGGAGCTACAGGTGGCCTGACCGGAGGGGCGACCCATTACCACACCACCGCCGTGAACCCAAGCTGGTCCCGTGTCTACAAACAGACCGCGCGCATCGGGGTGCATATCTTCTACCGGCACAATTACCGCACCGCGAGCAACTGACCTCACGGGTAAAACGCCGTTTTCGGGTGCTGGTACGGCGGAGGTGGGTCTGTTAAATGCCGCCGCGTGGTCTATATCGCCACTGAATGAAGCGACCGAAGGCAGCCCCCAAATGAATTCCGATATCCGCCTTGCCTTCGCACATCCCACCGAGCGCGCCGAGGCAACGGCCGAAGATCGACCGTTAGACCGCATTTCCCTGCGAGACCATCTGGTCGATGTCGAGATCGGGGCGTTTCAGGCCGAACGCGGCCGCACCCAGCGCATCCGGTTCAACGTGGTCGTCGAAGTGCAGCCGCTGACCGGCCCGATCGATGACGATGTCGATCGCATCCTCAGCTATGATCGCGTGACCGAAGCCATCGCAGCGGAACTTTCCGAAGAGCGTCTGAACCTGCTCGAAACACTTGCCGAACGCGTGGCCGAACGCATTCTGCTTGAACCCCAGGCGGTTCGTGTTTTTGTCCGTGTGGAAAAGCTCGACCGGGGTCCGGGGGCTCTTGGTGTTGAAATAGTGCGCGCGCAGGATGGCCATGCACCGGATGCGACGGCGTTCGAACGTCCGCATCCCCGTCTGGTGTACCTCTCCAACGGGGCAATCGCGTCAGAGCATCTGTCGGGCTGGATCGATCAACTGACCGCGACGTCCGGTCCGCTCATCCTTTGTGTGGGCGCGCCCGAGGCAGAGGCACCGCAGACAGGTCACCGGATGACCCAGCGTCGCATTGATCTGCTGTCCATCGAGCAGAACGCCTGGGTTCTGGCCGCGCGTGATCCGCGTTGCGTTGTGGTGTCCACCCGCACCGAACTCGACTGGGCGATGAAGAATGGGCAGATCTCTGTCTGGGCACCGTCGAAAATCGTTCTCGACGCGGTCGATGGCCCCTCTGCCCAACCGGGCGATGCCGTGGCGCTTGCCGCGTGGTTTGCGCGCACTTTCGAGGCCGAGGAAATGCTGGTGATTGGGGGCGAGTTGCCCATCAATCCCGACGTTCCCTTGCGCCAGTGCAGGATTGATCGGGAATTGCTGTGACCGTTCGTTATCGCCCGCTTGTCCAACAGGACAATCTCCGCCCGCCTGAAGCTGTTGCGCTGCATGGCGGGCCTCTCTGGTTCGCCTCGGTCGAGGTTCTTGAACGTGGCGCTCCGGGCCATCTGATACCAGCAGAAAAGGCGCCGCATGACGTGCTCACCCGGCTAAGCACGGCGCATCTGCCGATTGCCGGGCTCGACCTGACGCAGCCGCATGTCATGGGTATCTTGAACGTGACGCCCGACAGTTTCTCGGACGGGGGCAAGCATGTGAACCCGCAGGTCGCCGTCCAATCGGCGCTGGCGATGGTGGCGGCTGGCGCGACGATCATCGACATTGGCGGTGAATCGACACGACCCGGTTCGGAAACCGTGCCTGAGGAAGAAGAGATTGCCCGCACCGCGCCGGTTATCGCTGCCATTCGTGCGCATAGCGATGTGCCGATTTCCATAGATACGCGCAAGCTGGCCGTGGCCCGCGCCGCAGTCGAGGCTGGCGCGACGCTGATCAATGATGTCAGCGGTTTCGAATATGATCCCGAACTTGCGCCGTACTGCGTGGAACACGGTCTGCCGGTCTGCATCATGCATGCGCAGGGCGATCCGGCCACCATGCAGATGGCACCGCGTTACGATGATGTGCTGCTGGACGTGTACGACTTCCTCGAAGCCGCCGTGCACCGGCTTGAAGACGCGGGCATGCCACGTGGTGCAATGCTGGTCGATCCGGGCATCGGATTCGGAAAGTCCAAAGATCACAATCTGACCCTTCTGCGCAACCTGAGCCTTTTTCACGGTCTGGGCTGCGGTGTGCTTTTGGGCGTGTCACGCAAGAAGTTCATCGGTACCATTAGCGAAGAACCGGTGGCGGATCGCCGGGTGGCCGGTTCCATCGCCGTCGGGCTTGCGGGGCTGGCGCAGGGTGTGCAATTCCTGCGGGTTCACGATGTGCCGGAAACGGTGCAGGCGGTCAGGCTCTGGAATGCGGTGAGGTAGACGATATGCGCAAGCTCTTTGGAACCGATGGTGTACGCGGTCGCGCGAATACGCATCCGATGACAGCCGAGATGGCGCTTCGGATCGGGGCGGCGGTCGGGCGCTATTTCCAGCGCGAGTCGGGCGGTGTGCATCGTGTGGTCATTGGCAAGGACACGCGGCTGTCCGGCTACATGTTTGAAAACGCGCTGACCGCCGGGCTGACCTCGACCGGGATGAGCGTGCTGCTGTTGGGGCCGGTGCCCACACCGGCGGTCGGTCTGATGACCCGTTCGATGCGCGCCGATCTGGGTGTCATGATCTCGGCCAGCCACAACCCGGCCGAAGATAACGGAATCAAGTTCTTTGGCCCGGACGGGTTCAAACTCTCCGACGCGGCGGAAACCGAGATCGAGGCGCTTATCGAATCCGGAGTAGAGCCGGAAACTGCCGAGAACATCGGTCGCGCCAAGCGTATCGACGACGCGCGTTTCCGCTATGGAGAGCGGGTCAAGGCGTCGCTGCCCCGCGATCTGCGGCTCGATGGGCTGCGGGTGGTGGTGGATTGCGCGAACGGTGCCGCCCACCGCACCGCGCCCGAAATCCTCTGGGAACTGGGTGCGGATGTGATTCCGATGGGGGTCACGCCGAACGGGTCGAACATCAACCGGGGCTGCGGCTCGACCCAGCCCATGGCGGCGGCTGAAATGGTTGTCGCCCAGGGCGCGGATGTGGGTATCTGTCTCGATGGGGATGCTGATCGGGTCATCATGATCGATGAAAATGGCGTCTTTGCCGATGGTGATCAGTTCATGGCCTTGCTCGCGTCGCGCTGGGCGGCGGACGGGCAACTCAAGGGCGGCGCACTGGTGGCAACCGTCATGTCCAACCTCGGGCTTGAACGTTTCCTGCAAGGGCAGGGGCTGCGGCTTGAGCGGACCGCCGTTGGCGACCGCTACGTGGTGGAACGGATGCGAGAAGGCGGGTTCAACCTTGGCGGTGAACAATCGGGCCATATCGTGATGAGCGACTATGCCACGACGGGCGACGGTCTCATGGCGAGCCTGCATTTCCTCTCGGAAATGGTGCGTTCCGGTCTGCCGGCAAGCGCGCTGGCGCGGCAATTCGATCCGGTGCCGCAGATGCTAAAGAACATCCGTTACGAACAGGGACAGGCCCCACTTGATGCCGAAAGCGTCAAGGCGGCGATCCGCGAGGCGGAGGCACAGTTATCGGGTAAGGGCCGTCTCTTGATCCGCCGTTCCGGGACCGAACCGCTGATCCGCGTCATGGCCGAGTGCGAGGACGAGGCATTGATGACCTCAGCCGTTGATTCCGTGTTGTTGGCGATACAGGGCGTCGTGACAGCCTGAGCCGTCCCTTGGGAACCCGCAGCATCAACAAGGCCGCCTGAACATTTCTCGGGCGGTTTTTTCATGCGCGCCGGACCAATTCACTCAATAAGGTGCTGAAAACACAAAGGCCGCCCGAAGGCGGCCTTGTCACACTAACCGTGGGTAATCCGGTTATATTGGAGCGGGCGAGGCGATTCGAACGCCCGACCCTAACCTTGGCAAGGTTATGCTCTACCCCTGAGCTACGCCCGCTTCCTTGTGTAGCGGGGATGTATAAATAACCGCCGGGGTCTGCAAGAGGAAAAACGACGCTTTTCGATTTTTTTGTCAGGCGGCGACGGAAAGTGCCGAATGCTGCGTTACACCACCCAAAGAACCCAACGGGAGTAACGGGAGATGAAGTACCTTCAGACGATCAAGATCGCGATTCTGGGCGCTGCGATTTTCGTAGCCCTCCTGATTTCGTAATCCCAGCGCCTTGTCTTCGAAACGTGGCAGGCATTAATCGTCCGCTATCGTAAGGGATGTAAGGCAAGCCGAGGCGACGCTGCCCGCCTAGCCAGACAAGTTTGCAATCTTCCGGCATGTGCGCAGGTTTCGACCGGTTGCGGTGCTGCCCAGTGCCCTTTCCATCTTGGCGGCAAGTTTCGACCGTCCAAAGCCATCCGGCGTGTAAAAATACGCGATGTTGGCGATTATCCTCAGTTCTTCTGACTGTACTCTGAAGTTGCCAATGATTTCCGGATCAAGCCAAATTTCGCCGTCGGAAAAGAACAGATGCACCTGCCGGTCGTCCTCAGGCTCAAAAGGGCAGGCGTCCAGCGCCTCTCCAAAGCTGGCCGAGGTCAGGACTATTACCGACAGGTTTAACCCAAACGCGCGCTCCAGAGCGTCGTCATCTGGTTGGCAAGAAAGCGGGGCGAAAACTCCGAGCGAAACAGCAGCTTGCCCGAGGCCAGAACCGTCCGCACGTCGGACCATCCCAGCCTGTCCGCCAAACCGCGCAGATCCGCCATGTTGAGGTTGTTCGCCCCGCCAACGTTTATGCCCCGCAGCAGGGCGACACGGTCCGTCATCTCCACACCTCGGCAGAAAGACGGACCATCGCTTTATTCCAGCTCGATCAGCAGATCCTTGGCATCGATCTGACCGCCGGGCTGCACGTGTACCGCCTTAATCACCGCATCGCGCTCTGCGTGGATGCCGGTTTCCATCTTCATCGCCTCGATGGTTAGCAGCAGATCACCGGACTTGACCTTTTGCCCCGCGGTGGCCGCAACGCTTGCCACGACACCGGGCATCGGCGCACCGATGTGATTGACGTTACCTGCTTCGGCCTTGATGTGTTGGGTCGTCGTTGCCTTGACCATCCGGTTGGGCACCCGAACCACACGCGGCTGGCCGTTGAGTTCAAAGAACAATTTTACGTCGCCGTTTTCATCCGTTTCACCGATAGCCTGCAGCCGAATTTCCAAGGTCTTGCCCGGGTCGATCTCAGCCGCGATCTCTTCGCCCGGCTCCATGCCGTAAAAGAAAGCGTGAGTCGGCAGGCTGCGCACCGGGCCATAGTTGCGGTGACGGCCCATGTAATCGAGGAAGACCTTTGGATACATAAGATAGCCGTTCAGATCCTCGTCGTCGATCTCCTTGCCTTCGAGCTCGGCGCGGACCTTGGCGCGGACCTCTTCCAGATCGACCGGGGGCAGGTGCTTGCCCGGGCGCTCGGTCCCGGGTTTCTCGTCTTTCAATACCTTCTTGACGATATGGTCTGGGAACCCGCCCGGCGGCTGGCCCAGATTGCCGCGCATCATGTCGATCACGCTGTCGGGAAACGCGACGTCCACGGCAGGGTCTTCGACCTGTTCGCGTGTCAGTCCCTGGCTGACCATCATCAGCGCCATGTCGCCGACTACCTTGGACGAGGGCGTGACCTTGACGATATCGCCGAACATCATGTTCACGTCGGCATAGGTGCGGGCGACCTCGTGCCAGCGTTCCTCAAGCCCAAGCGAGCGGGCCTGACCTTTCAGGTTGGTGAACTGACCACCGGGCATCTCGTGAAGGTAAACCTCCGAGGCAGGGGCCTGCAGACCGCTTTCAAAGGCTGTATACTGACCGCGCACGGCTTCCCAATAATCCGAAATCGCGCGAATTGCCTTGATGTCCAGCCCGGTGTCGCGATCCGTGTGGCGCAGCGCTTCGACGACCGAGCCCAGCGTCGCCTGCGACGTGTTCCCGGAAAGTGCGTCCATCGCACAATCGACCGCATCTACACCCGCCTCTGCGGCGGCGAGGATGGTGGCACAGGCCACGCCCGCGGTATCGTGCGTGTGGAAGTGAATCGGTAGCCCGACCTCTTCCTTCAAGGCGCGGATCAGGATGCGGGCAGCCGCCGGTTTCAACAGCCCCGCCATGTCTTTAAGACCCAGCACGTGCGAGCCAGCGTCGCGTAGCTCCTTGGCCATGTTGACATAGTATTTCAGGTCGTACTTGGCGCGGTCCGGATCGTTGATATCGCCTGTATAACAGACCGTGCCTTCACAGATCTTGCCAGTCTCAAGCACCGCATCCATCGCGACACGCATGTTCTCGACCCAGTTCAGTGAATCGAAAACGCGGAAGACGTCGATGCCGGTTTCGGCCGCGCGTTTCACAAAAAACTCGACGACGTTATCCGGGTAATTTGTATAGCCAACCCCGTTCGAGCCACGCAAAAGCATCTGCGTCATCAGGTTCGGCATCGCTTCGCGCAGGTCGCGCAGCCGCTGCCACGGGCATTCCTGCAGGAACCGATAGGCCACGTCGAAAGTCGCGCCGCCCCAGCATTCGACCGAGAAAAGCTGCGGCAGGTTGGCGGCATAGGTCGGGGCCACCTTGATCATGTCGATGGAGCGCATCCGCGTCGCCAGCAGCGACTGGTGCCCGTCGCGCATGGTGGTGTCGGTGATCAAAAGCTGACGCTGAGCCTTCATCCAGTCGGCGACCGCCTGCGGGCCTTTCTGCTCCAAAAGGTTGCGCGTACCCATCATCGGCTCGCCATTCGGTTTGGGCGGTTTCGCGGGTTTCAGATCGGGATGGGGTTCGGGGCGTCCCTTCGTTTCGGGATGTCCGTTCACCGTAATGTCGGCGATGTAATTCAGAACCTTGGTGCCCCGGTCGCGCCGCTTGGAGAACTGGAACAGCTCGGGCGTCTCGTCGATAAACGTGGTCGTGTATTCGTTTGACAGGAAGGTCGGGTGCTTCAGCAAGTTTTCGACGAAAGCGATATTGGTGCTAACGCCCCGGATGCGAAATTCGCGCAGCGCCCGGTCCATCCGCTTGATCGCCATTTCCGGGGTGGGGGCCTTGGCGGTGATCTTGGTCAGAAGGGAATCGTAATACCGCGTGATGACGCCACCCGCATAGGCGGTCCCGCCATCAAGACGGATCCCCATGCCTGTGGCGGAACGATAGGCGGTGAGACGACCGTAGTCGGGGATGAAGTTGTTCTGCGGATCTTCGGTCGTCACCCGGCATTGCAGCGCATGGCCGGTCAGTTTCACATCATCCTGCGTTTCCTTGCCGGTCGCCTCGGCGATGGTCTTGCCCTCGGCAATCAGGATCTGCGCGCGCACGATATCGATTCCGGTGACCTCCTCGGTCACCGTGTGTTCGACCTGAACCCTCGGATTGACCTCGATAAAAAAGAACTGGCCCGAGGCCATATCCATCAGGAACTCGACCGTACCGGCGCATTCGTAGTTCACGTGCTTGCAAATCTTGTAGCCAAGCTCGCAAATCTCGGCGCGCTGTTCGTCCGACAGGTAAGGGGCAGGGGCGCGTTCGACGACCTTCTGGTTACGCCGCTGTACTGAACAGTCCCGCTCAAAGAGGTGATACATCCCGCCATGCTTGTCGCCAAGGATCTGCACCTCGACGTGGCGGGCGCGGGTGATCATCTTTTCAAGATAACCTTCGCCATTGCCAAAGGCGGCCTCGGCCTCGCGCCGTCCTTCCTTGACCTTTTCGGCGAGCTCTTTCTCTGACTTGATCGGACGCATCCCGCGTCCGCCACCGCCCCATGAGGCCTTGAGCATGAGCGGATAGCCGACTTCGGCTGCCTGCTTGCGAATTTCTTCCATGTCATCGCCCAGCACTTCGGTCGCAGGAACAACCGGCACACCAGCCTCAATGGCGACCTGACGGGCGCTGGCCTTGTCGCCAAGCTTGCGCATGGTTTCCGCGCGAGGACCGATAAAGGTGATTCCCGCGTGGTCGCAGGCATCCACGAAATCCGGGTTCTCGCTTAGCAGACCATAGCCGGGATGAATCGCATCCGCGCCGCTTGCCTTGGCCACACGGATAATATCGTCGATCGAGAGGTAAGCAGCGACAGGTCCAAGCCCTTCACCGACACGATAGGCTTCGTCGGCCTTGAAACGGTGCAGGCCAAGCTTGTCCTCTTCGGCATAGATGGCGACCGTTTTCTTGCCCATCTCATTCGCGGCCCGCATGATGCGGATGGCGATCTCTCCCCGGTTGGCGATGAGAATCTTTGAAAATTCAGGCATTTAGGGTCTCCCTTCCCAGGTACTTAGCGACCTTGCCGACTGGCTATCACTTAGTTAACAAACGATATGCTGCAACGCGGCGCAAGCAATATCAATACGCTCTCCCTGCAGGATCGATATGGTCCAGCGAAATCGGCTTGGGTAGGCCCGAGAAGCTTTCGATACCCAGCTGTCCCATGTTCGCGATCAGGTCGAGCCTAAGCATATCTATCAGATGGGCCGGTCCCTGCGAACCAAGCGCGCCAAGCGCGTAATGAAAAGCACGCGCCAGCATGACAAAATCTGCCCCCAGCGCGAGCGCACGCAGAATATCCAGTCCGCCTTCGACCCCGCCATCGAAAATCAGCGGCAGTTCGGTGGCGGCGCGAATCGCAGGCAGCGCCTCGATCGAGGCCATCGCGCCATCGAACTGGCGTCCGGCGTGGTTTGACACCCAGATCGCATCGACACCAAGGTCTTCCAGCGCGCGGGCGTCGGCAACCCGCATCACACCCTTGACCACAAAGGGCCCATCCCAGTGATCGCGCAACCAGCGGGCGTATTCCCAGTCCGGCGAGGTCCGCAAAAGGTAGCCGACATGGGCGGTCGATGGCAGGTTCGCGTGCTCTTCGCCGATATATTTGTCGAGCCCCCGCATATGCGGCATGCCGCGACGGGCCATGCCCCGCGCCCATGACGGGCAGCGCATGACCTGCGCCATAAGCCGTGGCGTGAGGCGGGGCGGCTGTGTCAGTCCAGATCGTGTCTGTCGTTCGCGCCGCGATGACACGGGCACATCGGCGGTCAGCACCAGTGTCGTGAACCCGCTGTCGCGCGCACGCTGCAACATGTCCGTGCGGATACTCTCGTCCTTTGGCGGATACATCTGGAACCACCCATGCTTGCCCAGCACGGGTGCCACGTCCTCTGGGCTCTGGCTGGCGACCGTGCTTAGCGTATAGGGCAACCCGGCTTCTGCCGCCGCCTGCGCCAGCAGCTGTTCCGCGCCAGGCCAGATCAGGCCCGACATACCCACCGGTGAAATGCCAAAGGGCAGGGGGAATTCATGACCCAGAAATGTCTGCCGCAGGTCCGGCGTCTGCTCGCCATGCAGGATCGATGGCTCGAAACCGATCCTGTCCAGGGCCAGCCGGTTGCGCTGCTTGGTCGCTTCCTGCCCGGTTCCGCTGTCGAGGTATTCCCAGACGAATTTCGGGATGCGCCGCCGCGCTCTCTTTTTCAGATCGTAAAGTCCGGGGTATTTGCCGTGTAGGTCCATGATCGCATTTGCGTGCAGGCCGAAAGGATTGTCCAGTCAATCCCTGCCCGCTTGGAAGGCCGTGTCAAATCTGCCCTTGAATTTATGAAGAACGAAATGCGAACGTATCTTTAAACCCCGGCCATGCTGCGATAGGTTGAAATGTATGAGCACTTTCGACGATACGGACGCCTTTGAGGCCGCCTCTCTCTCCGCCCGCGCCATGGCTGCGCGGCCGACACCCTATCTCGACGGGCTGAACCCGGCGCAGCGCGAGGCGGTGCAAACCCTTGACGGGCCAGTGCTGATGCTGGCCGGCGCGGGCACCGGCAAGACCCGTGCACTCACCGCCCGGATCGTGCATCTGTTGAATACCGGCACAGCGCGTCCGAACGAAATTCTCGCGGTGACCTTTACCAACAAGGCCGCGCGCGAAATGAAAAACCGGGTCGGTCAGATGCTCGGCCAATCGATCGAAGGCATGCCGTGGCTTGGCACCTTCCACGCGATCTGCGTCAAGCTGTTGCGCCGCCATGCCGAACTGGTCGGTCTCAAGTCCAACTTCACCATCCTCGATACCGACGATCAGATCCGCCTGCTGAAACAACTGATTTCCGCCGCGAATATCGATGACAAGCGTTGGCCCGCCCGCATGCTGGCCTCTTTCATCGACGACTGGAAGAACCGCGCGCTGACGCCGGACAAGGTGCCGGCTTCGGACGCGGGCCATTATAATCACCGCGGCACCGAGCTCTACGACCAATACCAGACCCGCCTGAAAGAGCTGAACGCTGTCGATTTTGGCGATCTTCTTCTGCACATGGTGACGATTTTCCAGACGCATGAGGATGTTCTTCAGCAGTACCAGCGCTGGTTCAAATACATTCTGGTCGATGAATATCAGGATACCAACGTCGCCCAGTACCTCTGGCTGCGGCTGCTTGCTCAGGGCCACAAAAATATCTGCTGCGTCGGCGACGACGACCAGTCGATCTATGGCTGGCGAGGCGCCGAAGTGGGCAATATCCTTCGGTTTGAAAAGGATTTTCCCGGTGCCCATGTGGTCCGTCTGGAACAGAACTACCGGTCGACCCCGCATATCCTCGCGGCCGCTTCCGGTGTTATCCGGGGCAATCAGGGCCGGCTTGGCAAGGAACTTTGGACCGAGGAGCAGGACGGCGAAAAGATCCGTCTGATCGGTCATTGGGATGGCGAGGAAGAAGCCCGCTGGGTCGGTGAGGAAATCGAGGCGATGCAGGGCGGCACCCGCGGCATGCGCGGCTTCGATCTCGACGACATGGCGATTCTCGTGCGCGCCTCCCACCAGATGCGTGCCTTCGAGGACCGTTTTCTGACGATCGGTTTGCCCTATCGCGTCATCGGCGGTCCGCGATTTTACGAACGGCTCGAAATCCGCGATGCGATGGCCTACTTCCGCATCGCGACCTCGCCCGATGACGATCTGGCGTTCGAGCGGATCGTGAACACGCCCAAGCGCGGTCTCGGTAACAAGGCGCAGCAGATCATCCAGACCACCGCGCGAGACAATGGCGTGTCGCTGATAGACGGGGCAAGGATCGCCCTGCAGGAAGGCGCGATCAAGGGCAAGGGTGGGGGCGAATTGCGTCATCTTGTCGACGGGATCGCGCGCTGGCACGAGATGACACGCGGCCCGCGTATTGTGATCTCAGACAGTGACGACAGCGTGATCGAAGACCTCGATAGCCCCTCCGAGTTTGGTTCGCCCGAGACACCGCATACGGAACTGGCCGAGATCATTCTCGACGAATCCGGCTATACGGCGATGTGGCAGAACGACAAGACGCCCGAGGCGCCGGGGCGGCTGGAAAACCTGAAAGAGTTGATCAAGGCACTGGAATCTTTTGAAAACCTTCAGGGCTTTCTCGAACACGTCAGCCTGATCATGGACAACGAGCAGGCGGATTCCGATGCCAAGGTCAGCATCATGACCCTTCATGCCGCCAAGGGACTCGAATTCCCGGCGGTGTTCCTGCCCGGGTGGGAGGATGGCCTCTTCCCCTCGCAGCGCAGCATGGATGAATCCGGCCTCAAAGGGCTCGAGGAAGAACGCAGGCTGGCTTATGTCGGGATAACTAGGGCCGAAGAGATTTGTACGATCTCATTTGCAGCCAACAGGCGCGTCTTCGGCCAGTGGCAATCGTCCATGCCGTCGCGTTTCATCGATGAACTGCCCGAGGAGCATGTTGATGTTCTCACCCCGCCGGGTCTCTACGGGGGCGGTAGCATGGCGGGCATGTCAGGCGGCGGGATCGAAGAACGGGTCGCAAAGGCGAATGTCTACAACTCTCCCGGTTGGAAACGGCTTCAGGAGAACTCGAACCGGCGCGGTTTGTCACAGCCGAAAGAGACCCGGAACACGGTAATAGATGTAACCGCGACCAGCAGTTTCACCGTTGGTGAGCGCGTTTTCCATCAAAAGTTCGGCTACGGCGCAATTCTGAATATCGAGGGCGATAAGCTGGAAATCGATTTTGAGAAAGCCGGTATCAAGAAAATCGTCGCCCAGTTCGTAAGTTCGATCGAGGATATGCCCTTTTGACCAGGGCTTATCCCGTCAACGGTCAATTCCAGTCACGCACGCATGGCCATTTTCTGTAGAGACATACCGCTTGCTTGCTTTGAACCCGTCTTGAAAAAGTCCACTTCGTTCAAAAGCGTCAGGGTTGCGTCTTTCATCTTTGCGATGACCTGCGTGTTATCTTCGAACATGGATGCGTTGTCCTGAGTGGACCGGTCGAGTTCGTCGGTGGAGGATGCGATATGCTTGATGCCAGCGGCCTGATCATCCGCGCTCTCCGCAACTGAATCGATATTTTGAGCGACGGTCAGGATAGAATTGGTGATCACTTTCAGTGCCTCGCCGCTCAGGTTGACGAGCCGCACGCCCTCGTCGACTTTTTCCCCGGTGTCCGAAATCACGCTGGAGATTTCGCTCGCCGCTTCCAGTGAGCGTGCGGCCAATGCCCTGACTTCGGATGCAACCACAGCAAAACCACGACCCGACTCGCCGGCACGGGCCGCCTCGATTCCCGCGTTGAGCGCGAGAAGATTGGTCTGAAAGGCTATTCCATTTATCAGGTCGATGATTTTTGAAATGGAATCCGAGCTTTCCTTGATCTCCTGCATGGCAGCGACAGCCTGATCGACCGTCGCGATGCCGCTTTGCGATTCCTGAACCACGCTGGCGGCGCTGCTCCTCGCTTTCCGCGCATTCTCCAATGCGCCGGAGACCGACTTCTCGATCTGAGAAAGGGCGGCGCTGGTTTCTTCCAGCGCGGCAGAGTTTCGGACAGTACGCTGCGAGAGGCTTTCCGAAGACTTGGAAAGATCGCCCGCGTAACTGGACCTGTCGCGGTTTGATGCCGCTCCTTTGATAGCATTTACTGCAACAAAGGAGACTGACTATGGGACTGAAACG
>NZ_JAIMIC010000030.1 GCF_019966545.1 Heliomarina baculiformis
CAAACCTACTTCTCAGCAATCGCAATCACCCCGACCGTAATCTTCCGGCTTTCAGTGAGAACAACTCCTGAGCCTGGCCTGTCAGAGACGCGCGAACACATGAAGGCGCTCGGGCGCTTGGATTTCTAGCACCTTACACAGAAACACTCTTCACATCTCTATTTTACTCAGTTATAGCCGCGCCTACCAAGCTGGGGCGTGCGGTCGTGGCGGAATTGGTAGACGCGCAGCGTTGAGGTCGCTGTGGGGTAACACCCGTGGAAGTTCGAGTCTTCTCGACCGCACCAGATTGGCCCTTGAGGCCCCTGTTTTTCAAGCATATCAAGCACTTCGCACCCCTCCCGGATACATTGGGGAGATAAAACGATGGTGATGAGTATGAAAATCAAGTCGTTGGCAGGTTTTCGTGCGGCCAAAATAGGTTCAGGCAGCGCTACCCGAAAGCGGTCGCTGAAATACTTGGTACAGAGTTCTTTCAATTGGCCATGTAGGCCCGCGAAGGTGCAGCTTTGATCAACTAAGGCGCGAATCGGTAGAAGAAGCTGAATAGGTGGTTTCTGCCGTCAAAGTAAACGTAGTCTGGCCGACGACCTTAGGCGCCGCAGTTCTAAACCAGTGCTATACCGCGCAATGATCGATCCAGATACTCCGCCTCCTTCACCCACAGTGTTGAATGTCAAGGAAATGTGCCGAAAAACGAGTGAATGAACGGTGCGAAGGGTCGGCAACCAGAAGAACCGACTAGACTGTGGACGTTGTCGTGTGGAGGAAGCTTTGCCTGGCAACGATCGTGGACACCTCCCTGTCGGGGCAACGGGTTGGCCGCGAACTCGACACCATTGCCAGAGTGCGTGGCTATCCCTGCAAGGTGGGCAACGAAAATGGGACGAGCTGACATCGAACGCAATCCTGAAATGCCAAGAGGATCGCCAGGTCGCATGGCACTATATCGCGCCAGGAAAACCGATGTAAAATGGCTTCGTCGAGAGCTTCAATCGACGCCTCCTTAACGAGTGCCCGAACGAGCCCCTGTTTGCCAACCTGCGCCACGCCCGGGAGCTGACCTCTTCCTGGCGCGACGACTACGACCACCATCTCCCAAACACGAGCCTCGACGGGCTCACCCAGTGGGAGCATCACCAACGATCAGTAGACTACCGAACCCTAAACGGAGCGAACTAACCAAGGCCGACTCCAAGGGGAGCAGGTCATGAGCTCAAGCTGTTCCTCTCCAATTCTTCCGGGAAGTACATTAATCAAATCGAACTGCTTACAAGAAAAAGAAATATTTTTGTGCTACTTGGTCTGACGAACAGCAGATACCGACGTAGCTGAAATTGTCGTGCCACCGGACAGAACCAAAGCTATTTCCTCATTATCAATTCTGACTTCTTCTACATGTGAGTATAATTCGGCTGGTCCAGTTGAAACCAACTCTCCTTGCTCATATTGCTCAATTGCGAAGTTATATACGGAGCCAAATGTGAGATCACTACCATTGGACGTGCCATTCCATGCTACAGGACCAGCAGACGACGGAAGCAATAACCGGTCAACTTCGGTTCCATACTCGTCTGTCACAACTAAGATGGAATTAGAATTGGGCGTTAGTTGGTCATGGAAGATTACCACTGGCGATCCATTGTAGATTGCGGGAGCAGGTGCCCTCACCTCTAGGCCAACCCAATCACTCATTGCGGATAGGCCTTCAATGGTTCGATCTTTTGCAAATGATGCCAAAATTTCGTTAGTTTTGACCTGTTGCTCTACGGCAGAAAATTGAGCTAATTGAGCAGCGTACTCACCAGAATCAATTGGCTCTAAAGGATTTTGATAGCGCGCTTGTACTGTAAGCATCTTTAAAAAGGTTTCGAAATCCGAGGTCAAATTGTTTGAATTTTTTGGTTTAGACGAAACGCTTGAAGCAGTCGGATTTGATAGGGTTGATTCTATAAACAAGTTTTAAACCCTTATATCCAGACCGTTCAAAATATCCGCTTCTACGCTGCTATTTATATGCATACTGGGCGCTTCCGTTTGTGTATCCGGCGGTAGTTCGCTATCCTCGATATCTTCATTCTTAGCGCCCTCATCGAAATCAAATGTGATGGAAGAATATCCACCTCTCTCGAATTCCTCACGTAAGTGACTGGAGTTTTCCCGCATCATTTCAAGCGTCTCCGGCCGATCCGCTTCAAAAGACAAAACCGTTCCCGAATTGGATGCCACTAACCTAATGTGTACTCTTCCAAGCTCAACCGGGTTAAGCTGAAGTTCTAGAACCCTATTCTTTCGATCAGCAAAGAATTCGGAAACCTGCTCAAGTGAAATATCGTCGGACGGGATTTGCGGTGACCTGATGGTGATATTATTGTTCAGAATTCTCCCCGGATGATCGTTGCGATTATGGCTGCTCGCATTTGTCGCATAAGAGAGATCGGGAGCATATTTCTCCGATCTGACCGGATCTTCCATGGGAAAGTTGCCGACCTCAACGGCCTCACCCTCCGAGTTATCGAAGGGGGCTTGGTGGAAGGATGCTTGAGCGAGAGATTTTGTAACTGCAGTCAGAGACCCGGTATGTGTGACCCCATGGCCGTTGTTCCCGAAAGAGTCCAAGCTTTGTGCTCTTCCACGGAAATCATTTGTTGACATGCTGTACGACTCAGAAAGATTGCACTGAATGAACGCCGAATCTGGCAATTCCGTGACAGGTTGGGAATGCGCTACAGCAAAATTCACTGGCCCTGTGGCAAGCGAAAGCGTTCTCAAATCTTTTTGATCTGAAAGCGCATAGGGTACCTGCTTGCGACCTCCGGCGAATTCCGTTTCGAATTTAAACTGCGTGCGCAATTTGGCAGAAGGACGGGTTTCGAAATCGAGTAACTCAATATCTATACCATCTGTTCCTACAATTTTATCTAGTAACTCGGCACTAAATTCGCCGTGGGGAAGACTCGAATTAAAGTGTCTTAGTTCAAGCCTTAAATGAGGCTCTAATTTTCTTATCGACTCAGAACCCCTTTCAACCTTTTTGTGGCCAGCCCTCACTGCTATCGAGACTTCAGTACTTCGATCGCTTTGAGCTCCTGAATTGAAGCGGGCCATTTCCGAAAACGTTCTGGGTTCACTGGCTTCGCGGGGATCATCTTTCGTTACCGAAGCAGATCGAATTTCAGGCTGGTAGTCCAAGGTGCCTGCGCCGCTCTGCATCAACTTCTCAACTTCCACGTCAGTGCAAGTTTGTGGTTCATGGAAGGGAGTACCCTGTTCCTTCGCGCTTCGGGTGATCTCCGCGCCAATTGAAGAGCGATTTTGTTTAACTACCCATTTCACATCGAGAGGGTAGTACGCGCCACCCCAAACATCGTCACTGTCAGGCTTGCCTACATATTCTTTCAGGTTCGATGAATTATTATAAACTGAGAGCTTGTCTTCCATGATTTTTTTGAAACTCCCCCCCTCTATCCCGCTGCTATCCCGCTGACGAACATTTTTATCTTGCGTGAAAGTTTGATTTGGCGCAGCAGTAGCCCCTTGCTTGGCGTGTAGCGAATGTTTCGAGGGGGGAGGCATTACAGGTTCGGGCATGGACCATTCTTTCGAAGTTTTCCATTTGCTCAATTAATGCAAACAGGTTGCCAATATTTTAACTTTGGTGATTTATTACTTCAGAATCTTCTGAGAGAGGTTATCAATGAAGATCGAAACCTATGAAGCGCATGTCTACCATCGTCAAGCCTCGTCCGAACAGCAGGCCTATAGTGAGCTGGATACCTTATTATTCTATGAAATCCTTAAACGAGGGGACAGTTCAATCAGCTCAAAAGAGTTCCTTGGTGGCAATGGGGAACTGCAGATGAAGTCGTTCTTGTATCAAGAATGGGCTAGAATAGCGGCTACAAATTTAACTAAAAAATCTGAATCTATCGCCAAGATCTCTGGAGAGGAACAAACATGAAATCCGAACGGCTGGATGTGAGCGACCTTATGAGGTTGGATAGGGTCTTAGATGAAGAAAGAAATGCTCTCCTTCGAGGTCAGATCCAAAGCCTTGATCACAGTCACAGGATAAAATTGCTGGAAAAACACTCGAAAATGAATTTCAGCGACCTGCGCGACTTCCGAGTTGAGGTAGTCCAGAGGAAACTGAAGAGGAACGAGGAGCTATATGATAGCGCTGTTAAAGGAGTTGAATCTGCAAGAAACCGCTTGAACGATATTTTGAGGGCGAAACAGAAGCTGACCACTTACACCAAGAATGGGAAGTCCAAAAAAGTAACGTTGACGAGGTCAAGTTCTTTTGAACGTAAATTTTAGAAAATTATGTTGATCTGATAAGCTTCAGTTCATCAGTCGTTAAGCACTTAAATTTAATACATAGATGCGCTTGAGATCAATGTGGCACGGAGCCAAACTGGCTATCGTACGGGAAAGAATGCCTGTTCTTGACCTTTTGGTCGAAAAATAGGGTGAATATGCCCTTGTGAGATAGGACGAAACATGTCTAGCATTCTGACTAATAACGGCGCTATGGTCGCGCTGCAAACGCTTAAATCAGTAAACATGAGCTTGGATAAAACTCAAAATGAGATATCCACTGGAAAATCCATATCTGGAGCAAAGGATAATTCCGCCATTTGGGCGATATCCAAGGTAATGGAATCCGACGTGATTGGCTTTCAGGCAGTCTCCGATTCCTTGGCGCTCGGCGAATCCACTGTGGCCGTAGCTTTGGCAGGTGCCGAACAAATAACGGACATATTGAACCAGATTAAGGAAAAAGTAGTCGCCGCAACCGGTGAAAATGTGGATTTCACCAAGCTTGGAGCCGACGTTACGGAACTGACGAACCAAGTGACGTCCATAATTAGCGCCTCACAATTTAATGGCATGAATCTCCTGAATGATGATGGTGTCAACCTTACGGTTCTTTCCTCTATCGACCGGGCTAGTGGCGGCACTGTTACTGCGTCGAATATTACTGTTACAGCAGTCGACTTTACTTCGAACCTCGACTTATCGGATATTGATGTTTCCGACTCCACAACCGCAGAAGGTTCAATCACGGCGATAGAGGCTCATATCCAAACTGCAGTTGATGGTGCAGCCGCCCTCGGTGCTTCCTCAAAGC
Source organism: Heliomarina baculiformis (assembly GCF_019966545.1). Lineage (GTDB taxonomy): Bacteria > Pseudomonadota > Alphaproteobacteria > Rhodobacterales > Rhodobacteraceae > Heliomarina > Heliomarina baculiformis. Next base: position 5,135 of record NZ_JAIMIC010000030.1, read on the forward strand.
GGATCTCTGAGCAATCTATTTTTGTCGGCAAGATTATGGATGCGATGAAATCTGGTATCGGTTCTCTGGTTGATGCTGATATGGAGGCCGCGTCTGCTCGGCTCCAAGCACTGCAAACGCAGCAGCAGTTGGGCGTGCAAGCTCTTTCAATTGCGAACCAGGCTCCTCAGACAATCCTCTCGCTCTTTAGGTAAACTAGCGACTGGGGCGACAATTGCCCCAGTCGACCTCTCTTTAGGCAATTTTAAAAGGTTGTTTAGTGACAAATTTGAGCAGAGCATTTGAAGCTTATTCAAAACCGGTTTCACCGACACGAACCGCTCGTGATCTGGAGTACAAGGTGTTGGCGCACATCACTCACAAGCTGAAGGCGGCGTCTGAGGAGCGGAATATTGAGCTTCCAGTCCTGGCTAAGGCGCTTCATGAAAACAGAAGACTGTGGAGTGCCTTTGCCGTAGATGTAGCGAATGAAAAGAACATGCTTCCTGAAGATGTTCGAGTAAGAATTCTTTACTTGGCAGAATTTACATGGCATCAGACTAGTTTGATTTTACAAGGGAAGGCTAACTGTAATGATTTGATCTCAGTAAATATGTCTATTTTGCGTGGATTGAAGAATTAATGGGGCAGGAATGACCGGACTTGTAATAAAGCTTGCACCAAAGGAACGAATATTAATAAATGGTGCAGTCATTGAGAACGGAGAAAAGCGCGGGCGACTTACTATAGTTACTTCAGGGGCGAATATCCTTCGGCTAAAAGACGCAATTCACCCTAAAGAGGCGACTACTCCCGTAAAAAGAATTTGTTACTCGGCTCAACTGATTCTTACGGGTGACTGTGACCCGGCGGCAGCTAAGCCGGGGTTGCTCAAGTCTATCGAAGAATTGAGCCAAGTATTTACTGATCCGGATAGCCGTAGTTTGTTGACCAATGCTACAAAAGCTTTGCTTAACGGTGAATACTACAAGTTTTTAAAGGTCTTGAGAACGCTATTGCCACGGGAAGAGAGAGTTCTTAATTCTCGTTTGGGATAAATGACGGCTTAAGGTTAAAGGCTTAGGGTCAGGATTCATAACCAGTAGATGACGAGGGCGGCGAGGGCGATGGCCGAAAGGAAGACCTTCGGGCATC
>NZ_JAIMIC010000031.1:0-2500 GCF_019966545.1 Heliomarina baculiformis
GCTGCACTCGAAGCGCACAAGGCCGCGTTACGCCCTGCCCACAACGCGGAAAGCCGCCTTGCGGCGGCTTGTTCGGTAAGTTGGTTGCGGGAGTAGGATTTGAACCTACGACCTTCAGGTTATGAGCCTGACGAGCTACCGGGCTGCTCCATCCCGCGACAGGGTGGTTCATCGTTAGAGAGATACGTTTACAGGGTTTTACTAGGTCTGGCGATGACCTACTCTCCCACGTCTTGAGACGCAGTACCATTGGCGCAAAGGCACTTAACGGCCGGGTTCGGAATGGATCCGGGTGTTTTGCTCTCGCTATGATCACCAGACCAAGAAAAACCCTGTAAATTCCAAGTCAGTACGCTTGTCTTGGCCTCGGCTGTGAGGTTTCAGACATATTGGTGTGTATGCTTTTGATTGTTCGGTAAAAGCTGTCTGGCTTTTACTGGATCAAATCAAGCCTATCGGGCAATTAGTACCAGTCAACTGAACGCGTTGCCGCGCTTACATCTCTGGCCTATCGACGTGGTGGTCTACCACGGCCCTCAGGGATACCTTGTTTTGAGGGGGGCTTCCCGCTTAGATGCCTTCAGCGGTTATCCTGTCCGATCATAGCTACCCAGCACTGCTATTGGCATAACAACTGGTCCACCAGTGGATCGTTCACCCCGGTCCTCTCGTACTAGGGGCAACTCCTCTCAAGTATCCTACACCCACGGCAGATAGGGACCGAACTGTCTCACGACGTTCTAAACCCAGCTCACGTACCTCTTTAAACGGCGAACAGCCGTACCCTTGGGACCTGCTCCAGCCCCAGGATGAGATGAGCCGACATCGAGGTGCCAAACACTGCCGTCGATATGGACTCTTGGGCAGTATCAGCCTGTTATCCCCGGCGTACCTTTTATCCGTTGAGCGATGGCCCTCCCACTTGGGACCACCGGATCACTATGGCCGTCTTTCGACTCTGCTCGACTTGTCAGTCTTGCAGTCAGGCTGGCTTCTGCCATTGCACTCAACGAGCGATTTCCGACCGCTCTGAGCCAACCTTCGCGCGCCTCCGTTACGCTTTAGGAGGCGACCGCCCCAGTCAAACTACCCGCCACGCAGGGTCCCGGATCCGGATAACGGACCGCGGTTAGACATCAAGAGTAAGAAGGGTGGTATCTCAAGGGAGGCTCCACAGAAACTGGCGTTCCTGGTTCAAAGCCTACCACCTATCCTGCACATCTCAATCCTGATGCCAGTGCGAAGCTGTAGTAAAGGTGCACGGGGTCTTTCCGTCTAACCGCGGGAAACCTGCATCTTGACAGGTAATTCAATTTCGCTGAGTCGATGTTGGAGACAGCGGGGAAGTCGTTACGCCATTCGTGCAGGTCGGAACTTACCCGACAAGGAATTTCGCTACCTTAGGACCGTTATAGTTACGGCCGCCGTTTACCTGGGCTTCAATTCAGAGCTTGCACCCCTCCTTTTAACCTTCAGGCACCGGGCAGGCGTCAGACCCTATACGTCGTCTTTAGACTTCGCAGAGCCCTGTGTTTTTAGTAAACAGTCGCCACCCCCTGGTTTGTGCCCCCAGCCAATACTTGCGTAGAAACTGGGCCTCCTTCTCGCGAACTTACGGAGGTATTTTGCCGAGTTCCTTCAACATCGTTCTCTCAAGCGCCTTGGTATTCTCTACCAGTCCACCTGTGTCGGTTTAGGGTACGATCTCATGTAGGGCTATTTCCAGGAACCAATCAGCGGCCCACCCAATCCGATAAGGGTGAACAACCTTCATGATCCGTCACGTCCTACTGGCTCAGGAATATTAACCTGATTCCCATCGACTACGCCTTTCGGCCTCGCCTTAGGGGTCGGCTTACCCTGCTCAGATTAGCTTTAAGCAGGAACCCTTGGACTTTCGGCGAGAGTGTCTCTCACACTCTTTGTCGCTACTCATGTCATCATTCTCGCTAGTGATCTCTCCACCGGATCGCTCACGCGCCGGCTTCACAGAAAGCCTCTTGTGTCCAATCCTACCGGAGTAGGTAAGGACACATGAGACTATGTCACACTACGCTCTGCTACCATGTGCTATGCACATCCTAAGCTTCGGCTCATGGCTTGAGCCCCGTTACATCTTCGCCGCAGGATATCTTAATTAGACCAGTGAGCTGTTACGCTATCTTTAAAGGATGGCTGCTTCTAAGCCAACCTCCTGGTTGTTTTGGACGTCCCACCTGCTTTCCCACTTAGCCATGAATTGGGGGCCTTAGCTGTAGGTCAGGGTTGTTTCCCTCTCCACTACGGACGTTAGCATCCGCAGTGTGTCTGCCATCTAGTACTCCCGGGTATTCGGAGTTTGGTTAGGATCAGTAAGCCTGTGGGGCCCCATTACCCATCCAGTGCTCTACCCCCCGGGGTATTCGGATGACGCTCTACCTAAATAGATTTCGCAGAGAACCAGCTATCTCCGAGTTTGATTGGCCTTTCACCCCTAGGCACAGCTCATCCCGATCCTTTT
>NZ_JAIMIC010000032.1 GCF_019966545.1 Heliomarina baculiformis
TGGAAAAGCCCAGTCGCTTTCGAGCGGAAGGTGGCCTAAACGAGCACCGGGGGCGGCACAAAAACGGGACAGGTCCAGACTGTAATCGACGGTGGAGGAAAAATCCCATGGCAGGTCAGCGGAGCCTGAAGATGCCGATCCCAATCCATCTCGGGTAGATCCCTCTCAAATTATGCGGTTTGTCACAGCGCTTCACCCGAAAAGGTGAAGAGGTGCTGTTCGCTGCAGTTTTAAGTAGAGTGTGCTTCTATATTTGAATCGGCCATTGCTGGGCCGCTTCGATACTGGCGCACCGCGGACTTTTAATCTTCGTTCAATCGGTACGGTAACGGTAATAAATATGCGTACTTGCGACATCCTACCCGCGACTATCCAACCTGCCTTTGCCGGCCGCCAATTCCCGCACCGACATCCAGAAACTCGTCCATGAAAAGGCTCATCAGTTCCATACGCGACGCAACACCGGTCTTGCGGAAGATGTTTGAGACCTGCGCCTTTACAGTACCCTCGGCGGTGGATCTGGCCGAAGCTATCTCGGCGATGCTCAGCCCCTTCAGCATGTACATCGCGATGTCACGCTCCGCTGGCGTGAGAGTCCATTCATCGAACTTTCCGTGCACGAAACCGTCCATTTCCTCGCGCAGGAAACTGAGGGATTCCGACAGCCTCGCGTTGCGTGCCTGAAGCCAGCGCAACTGGCGAACAAGGATGCGGATCGCCAAGATCAGTGCCCCGGCCGAGAATACCTCGAAGAAGAGGTGCGTCAGGTCAAGCAGGCTTGGTGCATTGCTGGCGATTATCCGTTCGTAGATGTCGCTCGCCAAGTCGAAGACGAAAAAGACGACGCTGCCGATCAGGAACGCGGTGACGTATTTCAGCGTGCTGACCTGCATGGACCCTATGTGCTGCATGGGAGTTCCTCGGAAATCGTGGCGGCTATGAAACGGTAAGAACGGTGGAGTAGCCCCCAGAAAGTGGTCCACCAACCGGGATAGATTTGTCCCGCAAATTGGAGGATCAGCGATGGCTGGGAAACGAGAAAAGCCCGAAGAGATTGTATCGAAGCTTCGGCAGGTTGAAGTTCTGCAGGGACAAGGCGCGACGATCGCCGAGGCGGTGCGTCAGATTGGCGTGACACAGCAGACGTTTTATCGATGGCGTAAGCTTTATGGCGGGATGCAGCGGTCGCAGCTCGCTCGGCTGAAAGAGCTTGAGAAGGAGAACCAACGGCTCATGCGGGCGGTCTCTGATCTCACGCTGGACAAGCTCATCCTGATCGAGGCTGCAAAGGGAAACTTCTGAGCCCTTCGCGTCGCCGCAAGTGCATTGACCATGTTCGGCAGGAACTTGGCGTGTCTGAACGTCGGGCCTGTCGCACGCTTGGACAGCATCGGTCTACGCAGCGCAAGGTGCCGCGGGGCCGGGTCGACGAGCAGCGTCTGACCGACGACATCATCGCGCTGGCCGACCAGTACGGGCGTTACGGGTATCGGATGGTGACCGGTCTACTCAACAACGCGGGCTGGTGTGTGAACCACAAGCGGGTCGAACGGATTTGGCGGCGCGAAGGGCTGAAGGTTCCGCAAAAGCAGAAGAAAAAGGGACGGCTCTGGCTGAACGATGGCTCCTGTGTCCGTTTGCGGCCCGAACGCCCAAACCATGTCTGGTCTTACGACTTCGTCCAGGACCGCACGGCGGATGGCCGGGTCTATCGGACATTGAACATTATCGATGAATACACCAGGGAGGCGCTCATGATCCGCGTCGATCGCAAGCTCAACTCCACGGACGTGCTCGATGCACTAACCGACCTGTTCATCCTGCGCGGGCGACCGGAATATATCAGATCCGACAATGGGCCGGAATTTATCGCCCAAAAGGTGCGGGATTGGATCGCCGCAGTCGGAGCAAAGACCGCGTACATCGAACCGGGCTCACCCTGGGAAAACGGATACTGCGAAAGCTTCAACGCCAGGTTCCGCGACGAGCTGTTGAATGGTGAAATCTTCTACAGCTTGAGGGAGGCACAAATCCTGATCGAGCAATGGCGCATCCACTACAATACGATCAGGCCGCACAGCTCATTGGGCTATCGTCCGCCCGCGCCCGAAAGCATCGTGCTAATGGACCAGAGGCCGATCATGCACTAACAATCAAATTGGACCACTCAGGCGGGGTGATCACTGGGCGGGACGTTTTTGACTACATTGAAGTCTGACATAACTCCAAGCTCGAATACGCGTGCAACGGAATGCTGTCGTCCATCGACTTCGAACGACAGCAGAAAACGACTGCCGAAGGCGCCTAAGACACGCGGCGCTATTCAGGCCAAGTGCCCCGCAGAATGATGATTGCGGTTAGCCGCGCTCTCTCATATTTCGGGCGGCGGCGGTCGTCAGCACTTCACCGCCATAGCCCCATGCACCGCTGCTCACTTCATGTATTCGCACGGATGTCCCGGATTTAATTTTTTCGCCGGCTATATGGCCGAAGGCATCGGTCACTCGCAGGATGATGTCAGCTTTCTCTTCCTTGGAGAAAACACCATCTAGGACGTGAATATCGATTGAGGGCATACGATCGCCTCCTATTGGGGTAAGTGTTTAATCTTCTTATTGTTTCTGTCTTCTCGGACTGGTTTTGCATGATTGAACAGAACAACGAGACTAATCAGTTTGGTAAGGGCAAAGGCGGTGCGGAACGCTGCAGCCCGTCATTGTTTTAAAACCTTCAGAATTGCAGCCGTTCTTCTGAAGCCGTAGCAATTGCCACAGGTGAACAACTGCATTCTGGTTTCGTTCATTGGGAACGTGTCATCCTTTCACCAAAGTGATGCTCGAGGAATACTTCCTTTTTGGCCGCTGTGGCGCATATTTGCCTCTGTGCGGGGAGGAATCCCCATGTCTTCAAGGCGTTCACGCGAGAGTCCGTCAAGGCGGTCGGTTTCAACTTCAACCCAGCCGTTACTCCCAATTGTACGGAAAAAAGCTGAGAGGGACCAGCTAACGGCATTGCGTGGGAGGGAAAGCAACTGATGCATTGGAAGTCTCCATATCGAAGTTTAAGATAAGTCCATTGTGATCGGCCGCCGTCAGAGCAGCGCAATTTCTGGGCTGTGCCTCCGTCCAAAAAGTGCAATAGTTTCGTAAAATCAGCTTTGTTCGACGTAAAAATCTCATTTGGAACCTGTCGGATACCCAATGCCGCATGTCGTCTTGCATCTATCCGGTCCTTTCCGAGCCGAGCGCGACGGCGCGGCAATTCCTGGATTAAGTCGTCGGGCGCAGGGCTTGTTGGCATTTCTCGCTTGTCAGCCCGGTATGCGCGCAGAACGCGGAGCGATTGCCGATTTGCTGTGGTCGGATCGCAGCGAAGCGCAATCGCGCGCATCACTTCGGCAAGAGCTTTCAGTACTTCGAAAATCGCTCAAGGAAGCAATAAAGGCTGACCGCCATTGCGTCTGGATGGACATAGAACAGTTCGAGGTTCGAAGGGGCGCCGAAACTTTTCTGGAAGGTTTCGACCTCGCTTCTGAAGGGTTCGAAGACTGGTTGCGTGAACGCCGACAAGCGGACGAGGTCGCGGCAGCACCATTGACGGCAAGACGAGATGAGCGGCCCGCTTTGGCAGTTTTGCCTTTTGACGAGATTGGCGCAAGCGAGGCAGACATGTTTGTCGACGGGATCGTTGAAGAGATTACCGGCGCGCTTGGCAGGAGCCGGGATTTCGATGTCATTGCCCGGCAATCGGCGTTTATGCTGCGCGGCCAGAATTTACCGATACCTGAGATCGCAAAAAAGCTCGGCACCGAATACTTGCTGGAAGGCTCTGTACAGCGGGCGGGTGAACGGGTCCGGATCTCGGTTCAGTTGGTCAGTGGTGCAGACGGGCGCACGCGCTGGTCACGTCGGTTCGACGATCGCATGGATGATCTTTTCGATTTACAAGATCGGATTGCGGCGCATGTGGCAGGGCAACTTTCTCCCAATCTGCGTGCGGCAGAGATTTTGCGTGCAAGAGGGCATCCGCCCGAGGTCCGGAGTGCCTATGACCTTGTTCTGACCGCGATGCCGCATTTCTGGGTTCACGACCCGGCGGAAAATCGTCGTGCCATTGAGTTCTTGGATCGTGCCTTGGAGAAGGATCCAGACTCGGCTCATGCCCTGGCAATGAAAGCATGGTGTCATGCACACGAATGCTGCTATCTTTGGTCGCTGCCCACGAATATGGCACGGGCGGCAAGTCGTGCAGCCTTTGATCGGGCGCTGCCGAGGGCACAGGATCATTCCGCAACCGTGACGGCACTTAGCGCTGCTGCTGCACTGGCTCTCAAAGATTTTCCGACTTCCGAAGATTTGGCCCGGCGCGCCTTGGAACTTGACCCCAACAATGCCTGGGCGTGGCTAAGGCTGGGTTGGGTGGCGGTTTACCTTGGGCGAGCCGAGGAAGGACTTGCACATTTCGACAGGGCGGAGGAGTTGAGTCCGCTTGATCCATTCTTGTTCAACATTGAATTTGGTCGATCCGCAGCCGTTCGAACACAAGGCCGCTTTGAAGAGGCGGTCGCGTTGATTGAGAAAGGATTGCGTGCGGCACCTAAAGCACATTGGGCCTATCGAATGCTATTTGGAACTCTCTGGCTCATGGGCGAGCATGACCGTGCGATAGCGGCCGGCAGAAAATGGCTAGCGGCACATCCTAATTTGTCGACGGAGACCTTAATTGAAGGGTTGCCATCTTGGAATCATGATCCGGAATATCTGAAGGTTCTCAGCGCGTTCGATCAGATCATTCCCCGAGGGAGGTGATCATTTATGATAGTGTCCTGCGAGCATTGATCTATCCATTTTGATAACGTCTGCCGGTCTCATCCAAGAAACTCGATCTCGCGAATTATATCGCACTAGTATAGATAATCTTCGGATTTTGTGATCATTGACGTTTGCAAGTTCCGATGTTCGGCTTAATCGGAAAGCCTGTTTCGCTGGCAAACGACTGCTCGTGGTCAACCGTATCTTCAGTGCGACATTCCCGTTGCGATAGCGAAATGAGGATCTGGTAATGCGCGCCTTTGGCGCGTTACTCGAAGCAGACCAGAGAGAAGATCTTTTTACTGCTGTCTTGTGAATTGCCCTGGAGGTGTGAAGTGGTCCCATCTTTTCGGACAGGTTTGCAGCGTTTCTAAGGTGTATCGGGTTTAGGTTTCATGCTGCGTG
>NZ_JAIMIC010000033.1 GCF_019966545.1 Heliomarina baculiformis
GGTGTCGTTTTAGTTTCATGGGTGGATTCGGCCGAAATCGCCTCTCTCGTCGAGGAAATTTCCATTTAATCGGTGGACCGGCCTCTTGCTCAATCTGTGGACTCGTTCTGCGCTGGCTTCAATCGTGCGCTTTCCTTTGCGGTTCCGCGCATCTCGACTTTGCGCCAGCCACGGCATAGGGGCCGCACGCCGAAACAGGACGAGGGCAGCCTCCGGCAGGACCGCGCCAGGCACGAGTTCTGCCCCGAAAAGACCATGCAAGATCACCAGCGTCAAAGCCCGCCAGCGCACCGAGAGGTGCTGAAGTGGCGCAGGCCGACCAACGGCCGCGCGGGCCTCGTAAGGGCAGTTCCAACCCGGTTCATCGAACCAGAGCGCGAGGACCGGTCGGGCCGCCCCGTCCCGGTCGAGCGGCGCCCACAGAGTGCGAATTCCATGATTGAGTCGAACGAAAGGGCCAGGGCTACCGCTGACGATCCCGCCAATCTGGCGTTGGAGCTCGAGAACTCCCGCCGCGAATTCCGCCTCCAAAGGGTCCTCTGTCCCCCCTCCCCCGCCGGTCAGAACGGCATCGCACTTGCGACAGAACGGGCGCAGCAGGCCGTTCAGCATGCGAAAGGAAAGCCGCAGACGGCCGCGACACGCGGGGCAGCGATTCAGAAGCATCGTTCGGTGCGCCGGGCACACCACCTGCTCCGCCAATCGCCAATTTCCCCGCAGATAGGCATCGCGACCGGCAGCGACATCAGCATCGAAACAGGCAGAACAGACCGGCACCGTCTCGGTCAGAAACCAGTCCCGCGGCCGATCAGGATATCGGGAAGCCAGTGTCCTGCGCCGAAGCCGTTCCGGATCGATCCTGCAGGCCTTAGCCCAAAGCCTGAGCAGCCCCATATCTGGCGCCACATCGTCAACCTGCCGCGCGCCTGCGTCCCTACCCCCCTGCCCCGCCAAGTACACCATCAGTTCAAGAGCCTCCGACCCGTAGTGCGCGGCAACCCGTACCAGCCAGGACGAAAGCAGTTCGTCTTGATACGGACGTGGCGCGACGGGCAGTCGGGGCGGCACCATCATGCCCCGACCCGATGCGGCGCGGGCTTCCCCCGCCGCCGAGCGGTCTGGGTCATCGAGACCAGCGGCAGCACCAGATTGTCGCCAAAACTATCCGCGTCGAGGCACTCTTTGCCCGAGCGGATCGCATCTTCCGCCGCCGTCTCGATCAGGCGGAAGATGCGCGCCGTCACACCGGAGGTCAGCTTGTGGATCCGCTCTCTGGCCGCCCCGCTGATCAGATCGGAGGCCTCACGCAAGGGCAGGATGCGCTCGAAACTTTTGAGGAGCCCGGCGAAGGCGGCATCGTTCTGCCAGGGCTTGAGATGGAACGCCTCGAAGCGCTCGGCCAGTTGTGCATCGGTCAGCAGTGCCTGCCGAGCCAGGTCCGTTCCGGCACAAACCAGTGGAATCCGCAAATCATTGGCCAGAAACCGGATCGCATTGAGAAAAATCCGTTGCTGCCGAAAGGTGCCGGCCAGCATGCCGTTCACCTCGTCGAGAATGATCATCTTAGCCCCTACGGTCCGCAGCAGCGACCGGCAGATATCCTTCTCGCGGGCGAGCGTGCCGCCTGTCATCGCCGGCGCGCCTATGCTGGCCATGAGTTCGCGGTAGAGATCGCGCTCGATGGGCTCAGAAGGCACCTGCGCGACAACCACCGGGCGGTGGTCAACGCCGGTCACCTGGCTGAACTTCGGCGGGTGATCACGTTCGAACTTGCGCACGATCTTGGTCTTTCCCATGCCAGTTTCGCCATAGATCAACAAGCACGGCATCCGGTCACGCGGCGGATAGGTCAGCAGATTCTCCAGACGTGCCAGGGCTGCCCCGGACTGCTCGAATTCAATCCAGCGGTCGGCCCGGATCCAGGCGATGCGCTCATCGTCCGGAAGCGCCGCGAACCGGCGGTACGCCGGATCGAGATGTGCAAATGCGCTGTCCTCGGTCACGACCATTCCTCAACATAGAAACCCGGGTGGTCCCTGAGCACATTTTCGTTTTCCTCTGGTCTCGGATCGGCATCATCGGCCTCGTAGGCCCCTACCCCATCAAGCGCTCGGTCCCGTCTCTCGGAAAACCGCCTGGCCTCCCGTGTCCTACTGCTGGCAGCGTCAACCAGGACGCGCTGTTCCTCGATCACCGCGAATATGAGGGCTTCATCCTCGAGCGCGCGCCCGCGCTCGCGCAAAATCGTCTGCGCACGGCGATGTTCCGCAAGGGTGATCGACGGATGGCGCAGATCCGCAAATCGAACAGGGTAGCGCTGACCCTCAGGGCTACGAACAAAGATCGTAGAGAGGTCACGAGGATCGTAGGACACCCGCAATTGCCGGCCCTGCCGACCTGCCCAGAGGCTCAGGACATCGTCCCAATACCGCAGGCCGAAGAGATGGATGCCATCGCGGCGCACCATGCGTTCCGTGCTCGGCAGGAAGTCGATCTGGAACCCCTCCGGATCGTAAGGCCGGCGCAATGGTGCCTCGCGCCGCCCATAGGCCTCGTGCCAGGCCGCGATTGGCGGAATACCGAGCGAACGATGCCGTTCGGCATGATAGCGGGTGATTTCCAGCGCCAACCAGTGCTCCAGCTCATCGAGCGTCATCGCCGATTTGGCCTCGGAATCGTAGTCGCCACGGTTCTTGATGCTGCTGAAGGTCGATCCCGGCAGCAGGTGAACCGCCCCCATCATCGTGCCGATCAGACGCTCGATGTGACCGCCGTAGTGCGGCGCCCCAATCGGCCGGTACTGCAGCGAAATCCCGTGCTCCTCGGCGCCCCGCTTTATCGCCTTCGAACGGAATTCCCTGGCATTGTCGACGTGAATGGTCTCCGGCAATCCCTCCGCGGGCCAGTCCGCGTCGATCCCCAGGCTCTCCAGCCAGTCGAGTTTGGGCTGCACCAGGTGCTGAATGGCCAGTGCCACCGACAAGGCCGACGGCGGCTCCAACGTCAGATAGAATCCCGCAACCATGCGGCTGGCAACGTCGATGGCGAGCGTCAGCCAGGGCCGCTGCAAAGGTTCTCGATTAACCCGGTCCACGACAATGACATCCACCAGCGTGTGGTCGATCTGAACCACTTCATAGGCCCGTTCGACCTGATAGCTGCCTGGCACCGGGTGATGGCGCTGGCGAGAGGCCTTAGCGCCCTCACGCGCAGCGGCGAGCTCCGCCGGATCTATCGCCGCCACACGGTCCCGCAGCGTGGTCCAGCACGGGGGACGCAGACCCCTCTGACTGCACCGTCTGCGCACCTCCTTTTGCAGGGCGTTGACGCTCGGCTTCTGGAGGGATTTGTAGAAATCCTCGATCGCCCCCGAAATCACCGTTTCAATCTCGTCAGGCAGCCGACGGCTGCCCGTCGGTGTTCCGACTTGAGCCGCCAACAAAGAACTGGCGACCGGGCGCGCCTTGTACGCTGAGATCAACTCGTACAAGCGGGAGCGCTTGAGACCAAGATCGCGGCAGGCCTTGAGAAATTCGGCGCGGTCCGGTGAAGCCTTGCTTGCAAGGCGGCGGATCACAGCTTCTCGCGCGACCGCCTGTTCCCATGCTGCATCGTCGACGGCGTTGATGTCTGATCGATCCACCATGGCCAAACCCGGAAAATAAGTGTCTTATGTCCGATAATGAAACTATAATCCGGGAATGAAACAAGAACATGAACATAGTGATATCAATACGTTAGTGTCCACCAATGGAACAAGAACGACA
>NZ_JAIMIC010000034.1 GCF_019966545.1 Heliomarina baculiformis
GCGAAATAGGCGATCTTGGGGCCAAGACCCGGCGGATCGGCGTAGTCGGTATTTTCAAGCGGTCGAGCGAGGTCGATGAGGCGCATGAGGGTTTCCTTTGTCAGCGACCCAGAAGGCCGGTTGCGATTTGAGGGATGAGGATCAGCGCGACCAGAGTCAGCGCCATGATAAGGGCAAAGGGCGCGGCACCGCGGAACACTTCGCCCAGAGTGATGCCTGTTTCCTTGAGGCTCGCATGAACCACAAAAACCGAGAGGCCCAGCGGTGGGGTCAGTAACCCGACCTCGACCGCGAGTACGGTGATCAGACCGAAATGGACGATGTCGATGCCCATCTGCTGTGTCACCGGAAAGGCCAAAGGCACGGTCACCAGCATGATCGAAGAGCTGTCGAGCACGGTCCCGAGGAGCACGAGCAGCCCCGCGAAAAGCATGAGAAAGCCGATCGGGCCGATTCCGGAACTGATGGCAGCCTCGGTGATATTCGCAGGCAAGCCGGAGAAGGCGAGCATCCGGCTGTATATCGAGGCACCTATGATAAGGAAGCAGACAGCGGCCGTGATATGGCCTGTTTGCACCGCGATCCGCCACGCGGCTCGTGGGCCGATCCGGCGCAGGATGACGCCGATTATTAGGGCGGCGGCGGCGCCAACTGCGCCTGCTTCGGTTGGGGTGAAAAAGCCAAGATAGATGCCGGATAGCACCAGCCCCGCAAGACCGACAACCGGCAGGAGGTTCCATGTGGGTGTGCGATCCCCCTCCTCTGCCGTATTGACGCCCTCGAACAGGTGCGGGCGCGCCATGCCAAGGCCTGTGAGGTAGAGGATATAGGCGAAGGTCAGCAGAAGGCCGGGGCCAATACCGCCGATAAAGAGATCCCCGATAGAAGAGTCGGTCAGTATCGCGAAGAGGATCAACAGAAGCGACGGTGGGATCAACATGCCCAACACGGATGACCCCGCGACCACGCCGACGGCAATACTGCGGTCGGTGCCTGCGCGGATCATCTCAGGCACGGCGACTTTCGAAAAGACCGCCGCCGAGGCGATGGAGATGCCGGTGATCGCGGCAAAGATCGCGTTGGAAAGCACAGTTGCGACGCCAAGCCCGCCCCGCCAGCGGCGCAGCCCGCGCGCGACCACGGCAAAAGTGTCGCGGCCCATACCACTTTCCGACACGGCCAGCCCCATCAGCACGAACAGGGGCACGACGCCAAAGGTGTAATCGGCGATGCTGTCCGTCGCCGCGAGCGCCACAAAATTCATCGCCAGTTTGAACTTGCCGGTGATCGCCCAAACGCCGAAAAGCGAGACGCCAGCAAGCGCAATGGCCACATGGAGGCCCGCGTAAATGGCAACGCCTATGGCGACAAGAGATAGGTATCCGACGGTTATAGGGTCCATATTCAGGCGGTCCGGTGTTCTTTGAATTCGGTCGCGGCGGTCAGCAAGAATGACAACGTCAGCAGGATCGAGCCCAGCACGATCAGGAAGAGAAACGGCCAGACCGGCATGGTGAAATGGCCCTGCACGCCCTCCATCTCGCCCCGCTCATAGGCGCGGGTGACTTTGGGCCAGACGGCCCATGCCAGCGTCGAGGCGAAGGCCGCCCCGCAAAGCTGTGCAAACACGTCCATCGCCAGTCCGGCGCGCGGCCAGCGGGCGCGAACCATGCCGAGGATACCGTCCGAGCGGATCATCTCTCCCTTGCGGTGGGTATGGGCTATCTGAAGGAAGACGATGCCAACAATGGAGAATTTCACCATCTCGGGAACGCCCGCGATGGGGTGCCCGATTGTCTCGCGGCCAATGACGTCGCTGACGATCAGCACCATCAGCCAGATAATCCAGAGCGTCGCCACCACGTTGGCGGCCCCCATCACCACACCGGCAACGCGGTCGAGGCGGTCACGCGCCCCGACACCGGTAGATTCCGTGCTCATTCTGCCGACCAGTCGCGCGGCAGTGCTACGCCCGCTTCTTTTAGGTGGGTCATATAGGTGGTCAGAACCACGGTGCCCGGCAGACCTTTGCCGTCGAGATCCTTGGCCCAATCCATGGCGATGTTCGGCAAGGTGTTCGCCCAGTTGCTGCGCTCATCTTCACTTAGCTCGGTGATCTTGGCACCGCCCTCTTCCATCGCCTTGAAGGCGGCAGTAACGCGTGTTTCCAGCCCGGTGCGGTAATCCGCTGCAAAGGTTTCTGCCGCAGCGTGCAGGGCGTCTTGCACTACCGGGTCTTGTTCGTCGAACCAGCTTTTCTTGGCGACGATGCCGCCCGCGAATTGCGCGCCGAAATGCACGCGTGTGACATAGGGCGCCACCTCGAACAGTTTCGCCGCCGCCGCAGCAGTCGGGAAGACGATGACACCTTCGGCGACGCCGGACTGGATATCGTTGTAATAGGTGGTCAGGTTACCCGACACGCCGACCGCGCCGGTATCTTTGAGCCAGTTTACCGCCGGGCCGGGTGCGTTGATCTTGCGGCCTTCGAGGTCGGCAAGGCTTTCAACCGGGAAGGTGGTCATCAGCAGGTAATCTTCGAGACCAAATCCGCCGCCGAGATATTCGAGGTCCAGATCCTCCCATAGTTTGCGCATTGCCGGAATTTCGTCATGCATTCCGTCTACCGTGGAGAGCACAAGGTCAACATCCGGCGACCCGAAGGGCGTGACATAGCTGACGTTTTGCAAGCTGAGCAGAGACGGCTCAAACAACGACGAAACGATCCCGACCTGAGCCAGGCCGTCCTCCATCGCTTCCATCTCTCCGCCGACCTTGGCCAGCGTGCCGCCATACGCTTCGGTCCAGCTGATCGAAAAATCGGTGCCTTCCAGCGCCGCATTCACGGCCGGGATGTAGGATTCCGAGAGGGTCTTGACCCACAAAAAGACCGGCGGGTGGCCGGCAACTGCTGTCACATCCAGCTCTTCCGCCCTCAGGCCAGGCGCACAGAGTGTCGCTGCGGCCAGCGTGCAGCTGGCCAGCGTTTTAGCAAAGCTCATAAAGTTCTCCTCCCAGTTGCGCCGAAGCAAAAGCTCCGGCATTCTCTCCTCGAAACAAACTATCTGAACGTCCGTATAAAAAGTCAATGCTCTGCTGTCATTTCTTTATCAGAGCCCTAAACGAGAGACCGATTGCTTGCCCCAACCTATTGCACATACAGAGAATTCCCGAAACACTGACGGTAGGGTGGCGCGCGGAGAGGCAACGCGCGAACGGGTTCTGGATGCAGCCGAGAGATGCTTTGCCAGCGAAGGCTTTGAAGCAGTGACGATTCGACAGATCGCCCGTGCGGCAGAGGTGACATTGGGGGTGGTCAGCTTTCACGGCGGGTCAAAGGAAGACCTGTTCAAGACGGTTCTCGCTCGGCGTGTAACTACGCTGGACAATCTTCGTAAGGCCGCTCTGGCAGCGGTCCGGGCGCGCGGGGATATGACGATCAGGGATGTGGTGGATGCCTATTTGACACCCTATCTCGACATCGCGTCGCGCGGTGATCCGCAATGGCGCGCCTATGCCCAGTTGATCGCGCGGGTGGCCTCGAACGATGACTATTTTCCGGAAGTTCGAGAGCTTTATGATCCGACGGCGCGTATTTTCATTGCAGAGTTGCAGCGACTTCGGCCCGGGGCGAGTGCGGAAGAGTTGGCGACTGTTCTCACCCTGACCGTTGCCTCGATGCTCTCGATCGTAGCAAGTCGGGCGCGCATCGCAGG
>NZ_JAIMIC010000035.1 GCF_019966545.1 Heliomarina baculiformis
ACCAGATGTCGCGGTTGCTGGCATGTAGCACATTCATCGCCCTAGCGATCCCAGCAACCGCCGAGACGCTGGCGATGGACTGCGTGTTGCCGTTGCGGCCGGAGCTGGCGGCCTCGCCTGCGCTCCTGAACGAGTACGGCGACGACATCAGAGCCGAGTTCAACACCTACTTCGATGAGGCACAAACCTATCTGAATTGCCTCGCCGCAGCATCAGCTTCCGCGCAGGCCGAAGTCCGTCTTGTGCTTGACGCTTACCAGGAGATGTTCCAATGAAACGACGCGCAAAATATGTCAGCAATTATGACACAATTAACATAAGTCTTATTATACGCCAACAGGTTAGCGGCGGCGCTCTGTCATGAGGCGGCTTGTGTCAACTGCCGCGATCATCGCGATCGGGCTTACACCGCTTGCTGCCAAACCTGCCACCGCACAAGGCTACCAGATCGATTGTGCGATCCTCCTGTGCCTCGCAGGCGGTTGGCCTGCGTCGGTTCCCTGCGCCCGTGCGCGCGCGGAGTTCATCCGCCGGATCACGCCCTGGCCAGTCGAACCACCGCTGCAGATCTGGCGTTGTCCAATGCGTGCTGAGTTCGAGGCGCCGAACCCGGTTGAGCGCCTCTACAGGTTGGCGGGGTTCAATCCTGGTCAAGCAGTCTCCCTGCCCCGAGAGCGAGAAACGCTCCAGCTCGCCCAAGCTGTCGGGCGTGCCGCCGATATCGATGTGACGGACCCTGCTTTTGATTTCGTCCGCTCCATAGATGTCTTTCAGGTTACGGCACGTCAGAGGGAGGGCCGTGACGATTGCAACAGATATGCTTCTGTGCGGCGTGGCACGTATGATCAAGACGGCCAATTCCGGTGGCAAAACAGCTCGATAAGTGCCCTTCCTCCAGCCTTCCGAGGGGCCGAGCGATACGGCCAGAACTGCCCCGATATCTGGGTCCGTGCTGTGTTCGTCGATTGGGAGGATTTTGAGGGCGCCTATGGCTTCGAACAAGTCAACTACTGATCTCAAACAGTCACAGGCAAACGATAAAAAAGAAGAAACCCCCGCAAGGCGGCAACCAAGCGAGGGGCTCAAAGAACAACGGAATTGGCGTTCCGTCAGATCAAATCAAACTGTGATCTCGTTCTAGCAGTCCCGACAGTCAAGGCAATGAAAAAACGTGTCGCTCGCGGGGACACGGATGCCCTGTTGCAGCCTTGTTCCAATTCACAAGGACTAGACAGTGAACGTGATCCAAACCCATCTCACCCTGCCGGAAGGCTGGACCAAAGGTGCTGTCATGGCGCTAATTTCAGAGGTTGCCCCGCATATAGGCCTGCGCCCGGCGCGCTTGGCAGTTCTGAACTACATCATCGGGCGCACCCGCGCATCCGACTGGACCTCTCCCCATCGTGAACCGGTGTTTTTTGGCGCACAAGATCTCGCAGCGGTCGAACTTGGCAAGACGTCGCGCCAGTTGCGAACGGATGAGGCCGCGCTGGCCAAACTTGGGCTGATCGTGAAACGTGTCGCGGCGAATGGGGCCCGCTATGGTCGCGCTGGCCTAGGCTTGATACTGACTCCGCTGATCGCGCGACTGGAAGAGTTCATAGCCCTTCGCGATCGGCTCCGTGCGGAACGGAGGCATTTGCGCGCTTTGAAGGATCTTCGGTCCCTTCGTTTGCGTCACATGAAACGGTGCATTGCGGCCCTGCCCGCCTCAGCAACCAAAGATCCGGAGGTTGCAGACATCCTGGCTCGTTACGATGACTGGCCACGCAGCGATGCGTTAAGCCGTCTTGGTCTGGACCGGCTGACAGCCCACTTGCAGAGCTGCGCAGAACTTTGCAACAGCATCGATGACTGGTTTGAAAACCATGGGCTTTCTTCCGACCAACCAGCGGAAAACTTCCGGCCCTTTTTACAAAACACCAAAGAAGATATTCAAAATGTAGAGAGCCTGCTGGCTGTGGATAACGCCACGACACATGAGAAAACTGCTCAGCACGAGGCGCCCCCCTCCGCGCCTGCTACTCTGATGCCAGAGCATCTTCACAGCATTGCTGGCGACGGCCTTCGCATGATGCTTGATGCGGGAGGGGATCAAAACCGCCCAATCCGCGAGCGCGATATCGTCGAGGCGGCCTGGGCGCTATTGCCAATGCTCGATATCCATCCGTCAGTTTGGCATGAGGGCCAAAGCACCTTGGGCGATCACGGTTTGGCACTCTGCCTCCTATTGGTCGATGCGCAACGAGATCACCCAAGATACCCAGTGCGCAATCCAGGAGGTCTGATGCGCGAACTGATCCGTCTGGCCAAGGCAGGAAAACTAGACCTTGGCGCAAGCCTCGCGGCTCTGCAAAAACGGCGCAAAAGGGTTGAGTAAAGGTTCCAACCGGTAACTGAACTTGCCCAAAAACGCGCTAAAATTCCTGTAATGAAGTTTATGTTAATTTACCCTCCAGATCCCTTTTTCCTGAGCCACTCGCGATTCAGAAAGCAGTTTCTGTAAATGAGCCACAACATTCCTTTCGGCGGCCATTGCAATATGCAGGTCAGATTTCTTGTAGACTGAAGCGGCGATATTCTGGACTGTATCGGAAGTATTTAGGAGATGCTTGAGGATCTGGGTCTCGCGGCGCATCCGGTTGGCAAGTAACTGTTCGATGTAAGGGCGCGGATCCTGGAGTACGGGCCCGTGACCCGGCAGGCAGATCCTATCGTCGCGATCAATAAGCCGTTGAAGCTGGTCGCAGTAATCACGCATGTTGCCGTCAGGGGGGCTGACGATCGAACTGTTCCAACTCATCACGTGGTCGCCCGTGAATAACACTCCATCCAGCCTCGCAAAGCAGAGGTGATCGCTCGCGTGACCGGGTGTGTGAAGGACAGTAAGACCGGCAATCCTTTGCCCGTCTTCCAAAAACCCGTCGGGTTGAAATGCATCGTCTGGAAAGGCACGCGAAACATAAACGGGCAGACCTGTCCGTTCGCGTAATCCCGGCACGGCACCGAAATGATCGGAATGGTGGTGTGACACTAAAGCGTTTCTAGAAAAACCTGAATCGTGAGGGATTCCTTTTGGAGGCTGATTGTGATTCATCCTGTTTGGGAGG
>NZ_JAIMIC010000036.1 GCF_019966545.1 Heliomarina baculiformis
GTAAGCCTCCGGGGGCGGCCGTCTGAACTTGTGTTCGCTCCGATGGTAAGTCCGCCCTTATGTCCGACTTTATCAACCGCCCTCAAATCGAAGTTCTGTCTGCTGCCGATGGTGAACGCCGCCGGTATTGGTCGGATGATGACAAACTGCGCATTGTGGAGGAGAGCTTTATCGGCCACCGTCAGGTGGCAGCCACAGCGCGGCGACACGACATTTGCCGCTCGCTGTTGACGACTTGGCGGCGGCAGTATCGAAACGGTGAGCTTGGGTCCTCTCGTCCAATATCGTTCGCGCCGGTGACCGTGACGAAAGCGCCCGCGCCACAGACCCATTCAGTTGATCCCTGTCCGCCTCCGGACTGTCAGATTGAGATAGCTCTGCCGAACGGGCGGCGGGTCATCGTGCCGGTGGGCGTGGAGCCCGAAGCGCTTGCGCGGATCCTGGCCGTGGTGGACAGACAATGATCGCGTTTCCGGCGGGCGTGAAGGTTTGGATTGCGGGCGGCGTCACCGATATGCGGCGGGGCATGAACACGCTGGCGCTACAGGTGCAGGAGGGGCTCGGCCGCGATCCCCATGCGGGTGAGATATACTGCTTCCGGGGTCGTAAGGGCGATCTGGTCAAGATCCTGTGGCATGACGGCGTGGGCATGTCGCTGTATCTGAAGCGCTTAGAAGCGGGTAAGTTCATCTGGCCGGTGAGCCGGTCTGGCCAGGCGGTGCAGATCTCGGCGGCACAGTTGGGCTATCTTCTGGAGGGTATTGACTGGCGCAATCCACGCTGGACGCAACGCCCTGCAAAGGCTGGATAAATTGCACTGACAGGCCTGTTTTTATTGGTGTTCCGCGGCCCCGGTTGCTAAATATTGGCCATGTCTGACGCCGCCTCCGAACTCGCCAAATTACGCGCTGCCCTGGCCGCTGCCGAGGCCCGTGCGGAGGTTGCGGAAAGCGAGCTGGCACAGACCCGCGCAGTTGTCTCTTGCTCGGAAGCGATGATCCAGGAGCTCAAGCTCGAGATCGCCAAACTGCGCCGAGACAAATACGGCATCTCGTCGGAACGGCGCTCGCGGCTGATCGATCAACTGGAACTGCAGCTTGAAGAACTGGAAACAGCGGCAACCGAGGATGCCCTGGCCGCCGAAGAGGCGGCCGACAAGGCCGCCTCCACGGTGCGCGCCTTCACGCGTCGCCGTCCTGTGCGCAAGCCGTTTCCCGATCACCTGCCGCGCGAGCGGGTTGTCGTTGAGGCACCTGCCACCTGCACCTGCTGTGGCTCGGATCGTCTCGTGAAGATGGGCGAAGATGTCACTGAGACGCTGGAGGTAATCCCACGGCAATGGAAGGTGATCCAGACCGTTCGTGAGAAGTTCACCTGCCGGGCCTGCGAGAAGATCAGCCAGCCGCCAGCCCCGTTCCATGCGATCCCGCGTGGATGGGCCGGGCCCAGCCTGATCGCCATGCTCGTCTTCGAGAAATATGGCCAGCACCAGCCGCTGAACCGGCAGGCCGAGCGGTTCGCCCGTGAAGGCGTCGAGTTGAGCCTGTCGACCCTGGCGGACCTGGTCGGGCACGCGACTGTCGCGCTGCAGCCCCTCCATGCGCTGATCGAGAGCCATGTGCGTGCCGCTCACCGCCTGCATGGCGATGACACGACCGTGCCGCTTCTGGCGCGAGGCGGCGCAAAAAAGGCCCGGCTCTGGACCTATGTCCGTGATGACCGGCCCTGGAATGGTGGCGCACCGCCGGCGGCGGTCTTCCACTTCTCCCGCGACCGTGCGGCAACCAATCCCAATCAGCACCTGGCCGGATGGCAAGGCGTGCTGCAAGCGGATGCCTATGGAGGATACAACGATCTTTATCGCGCCGACCGTGATGCGGGGGCTGTGACCAGTGCGCTGTGCTGGGCTCATGCCCGCCGGAAGTTCTTCGAGCTGGCCGACATCGCGGGCAACGTCCGCAAGGGCAAACCCAGCCATCAAATCTCGCCGGTCGCGCTGGAAGCGGTGAAACGGATCGACGCCATCTTCGACATCGAGCGCGAGATCAATGGGCTGGATGCCGATGCCCGGCTTGCCGCCCGTCAGAAACTCTCCCGTCCCCTGGTTGATAATCTCCATGATTGGCTGCTGGCCGAGCGCGCGAAACTGTCCCGACACAACAAGGCGGCTAAGGCGATCAACTACATGTTCGAGAAAGACGGTCGTTGGCAGGCGTTCACGGCATTCCTCGATGACGGGCGCATCTGCCTGACGAATAATGCGGCCGAACGCGCCCTGCGCGGCGTGGCCTTGGGCAGAAAGTCGTGGCTCTTCGCGGGATCCGAGCGCGGCGGTGAACGCGCCGCCGCCATGTATACCCTCATCGTCACGGCCAAAATGAACGACGTCGACCCACAGGCCTGGCTTGCCGATGTCCTCGCCCGGCTGCCCGACATGCCCGTCTCGCGCATCCATGACCTTCTGCCATGGAACTGGAAGTCGTGGCACCTCGCTGAGGCGGCATGATCATGCAGCTCAACAAGGTGTATTCCGTCAAGACCATCGACCGCGTTGCAGCCGAACTGGGCGAAACCGTCGACCGGATCTTCGATCTCGCCATCGACATGGAAACCGAAGATGGAGTGATCTGGGTCTACGGCCCTGGCGACGACAGCGTCATCGCCTTCACTCCGTTCGGGATTGAAAACCTGCAAGAGTTCATCGAAATGGACCGCGACCGCGCGCGTTGACCTCGCTGTGGCCTACGCCGGATGCTTAC
>NZ_JAIMIC010000003.1:0-361279 GCF_019966545.1 Heliomarina baculiformis
GAAAAGCCCAGTCGCTTTCGAGCGGAAGGTGGCCTAAACGAGCGCCGGGGGCGGCACAAAAACGGGACAGGTCCAAACTGTACACCACATCCGTATTACCTCTAATGCTCGTCACGATCGTATTCAGCTTTTCGAGCATCTCGTTGAGTGTCAGGGCGATATCGCCGAAAACGCCCTTGTGAGTTGTCGCTACGGTGTGGTTCAGATCGCCGTGAGACAATGCGCTCAGCGCGTCCGAAATGTCGTGCAAGGCTTGCCCGGTCGATTCCGAAATGTCGTTGATGCCGGAACAGATTTTTTCGAACACGCCATCCTTGTCTTGTAGTGATAGTCGTTTGCCAAAATCACCTTCGGCACAGGCCGCCACAACCTCGGAAATCTCTTCGGCGATAGCGATTTCCCGTTTTCTTGCGGCCTCAAGTTCGGCTTCGCGATGCAAAGCCTTTTCCTTCTCGTCTTCCTGCTGTTGTCTTTTTTCTTCCTGCAGAAGCCTCTGATCTTCCTTTTCCCTTTCATGCCGCAGCGCTTCCTGTTCGCTCGCTTTGATGGTTGCGGTGCGGAAATGATCCAGTGCAACGACAATCTCGCCAAGCTCAGAGCTGGTGGCCTGCGGCATCAGTATCGCGAGATCCCCCTCGGCCATCCGCGACGCGGCTATTGAAACTTCGGCCATGTATTCGCGAACGGGGTGTGACACCATCCAGACCGCAAAGGCTCCCAGAGTGATAGCGACCAAGCTCGCCACTAAACTGATGATCGCCTGGTTGCGCGTGTCGCCATGACGAGTTTCGAGCGCGAGGAGTAGATCCTTTGCAAGCTGATCTTCGAAGCCTTTCAAGAGGTTGATTTTCTTTGTCATCGCGCCGAAAAAATCATTGCCGGTGAACCCCTGAAGGTTCTGAAAGGCAGTGCTCTCAAAGGCGACTTCCCGCATGCGTTCGACATCGCCAAAGGCTTCCGAGGTGGTCAGTTCTTCGTAGGCCGTCGCAACCTTTACGCTGGCTTCCTCAAGGAACATGTTGAAAAACGTGTTCTGAACGCTGATCAACTCTTGAAGTTTCAGCAGCCGGTCGACAGTGAAGCGTCCGATGCCAAAGCCGCTGGAACCAATAGCGCGTTCGATACCGGCGCGTTCCTTGCCATTCAGAAAGCTAGAAAACGCCTTTATTTCCATTGCTGTAGTCGTGTCATTACTGGCAAGAGAGGCCAGCGTCACGACACTCAACATGGCATTGTTCAGCCCGGTATAATAGGAAATCGCCTGTGGCGGTGCGATCGAAAGCGCATCGACTTGCTCTCGGATTTCGGTCATCTCGCCAAGTTTCTGCTTTATATCGCGGAGCTTTTCGACAACTCGGAGACTGGTCTCGCTGTCATCGGCCCGGCCCATATATTTCGCCATCGATTGCTCGGCGAGCACGCGTTTTTCGTCGGTGTTCTTTCTCTGCGCGGCGAGTTCTTCGGAAAAGGAAGCACCGGCGGTGCTGAGGAATACCGCCGTGGCGCCGCGTTCCTTTTGTTGTTCGTGTACAAGGTTCGAGAGAAAGGTCGTCAGCTCGGCAATGTCCAGAATCCTGTTGAATTCCGACATCTGGCGGAGCTTGGGGTAGGTCAGAAAGAAGGACATGCAAATGGTGAACGCCACCGGCACGGCGGCCACGAGGATCATGGAACGGGTGATTGGCATGCTTCGGATGGCATGGGCAAAATTTCGCATAGATCTCTTTCTGGAAAACGCTCTTGGTGAAACGGGTAAGCGACAGGGGTTACGGGCCTGTTAATTTGCGTTGCCCTCCGTCGTTCAAAGCTTTCGAATCCGTTCCAAATTTGACGGATCCGTATCGCGGGAAGAAAACGCAACTTTGCTTGCCCTGCTTCCGCAAAGAAACGAGACTGCCGCAATGACGGAACAGGATTTCAAGCTGCGCCTCAGGCTGGTTTTCGGGCCCGAGGAAATGATCGGACCGGGCAAGGCCGAATTGCTGGAACGTATCGCGCGCACCGGCTCTATCGCTGCAGCGGGGCGTGAGATGGGGATGAGCTACAAACGCGCCTGGATGCTTGTCGAAACGATGAACGCCATGTTCAATTCGCCTGTCGTCACGAGTTCGCGCGGCGGGGCCAAGGGAGGTGGCGCCGAGGTGACGGAAACCGGCAACGAGGTGCTGCAAGCCTATCGCGCGCTTGAGGAAAAGGCCCGTCACGCGGCCATCGAAGAGATCGAACAGATGAACAACCTACGGAAACCGACTGAAACCTGAAGTTTTTCCTTGCGAGCACTAGGGGTAGGGTCGATATGTTTTGAGGAACATATCGGAAGTTGGAATGCGCCACGTCCCGCGAAACCTGTTGTCCGCCTTTCTTTTGGCGGTTCTCGTCCTGACCCCGTGGGCGGGAAGGGCGGCGGATCTGACTGTGTTCGCCGCCGCAAGTCTCAAGACCGCGATGGATCAGATCTCCGACCGGTTTGAAGAGGCTTCCGGTCTTGAGATCGCCGTAGCGCTTGCCGGTTCGTCCGCACTGGCGCGGCAGATCGAACAGGGTGCGCCGGCGGATGTCTTCATTTCCGCGAATTTAGATTGGATGGATCATCTTGAAAGAAATGGATTTATCCGGTCGGATAGCCGATTTGATCTTCTCGGCAACAGGCTTGCGCTGATCGCTTATGGCGCTTCTTCTGAGCCGGTTGTCATCGATTCAGCGCTGGATTTGACGGATATGCTGAAGGGAGGCCGCCTTGCCATGGCTCTCGTCGATGCGGTGCCGGCCGGGATCTATGGCAGGCAGGCACTTGCTTCGCTCGGGCTCTGGGAGGAAGTGGCGCCACAAGTTGCACAGGCCGATAACGTTCGCGCCGCGCTGGCGCTCGTGGCGACCGGCGCGGCTCCTTTGGGTCTTGTCTACGCCAGCGACGCCACGGATGAGACACGGGTTAAGGTGATTGGTATCTTCCCCGAGGAAAGCCACGATCCGATCATCTATCCCGTCGCGATCACGTCACGTGGCGGTGCAGAACTGGCGCCGCGCTTTCTCGACTTCCTGCGCGAGCCGGAAAATCGCCTGATATTTGAAGAACAGGGGTTCGAGGTGCTGGCTGAATGAACTGGCTGACGCCCGAAGAAATGGCCGCCGTCATGCTGTCGATGAAGGTGTCTTTCTGGGCGACCTTGGTCAGCTTGCCCTTCGGCATTCTGGTGGCGCATGCGCTGGCGCGGTGGCAGTTTCCGGGCAAGCTTTTGTTGAACGGGCTGGTTCACCTGCCGCTGATCCTGCCGCCTGTCGTAACAGGTTACCTCCTTTTGATGACGTTTTCACCGGTGGCCCCCTTGGGTCGGGCACTGGAAAGCATCGGTATTGTCTTTGCCTTTCGCTGGACCGGCGCGGCGCTTGCGGCGGCGGTCATGGCCTTCCCTCTCATGGTCAGGGCAATCCGGCTGTCGATCGAAGCTGTCGACCCCGGGCTAGAGCAGGCGGCGGCCACCCTTGGCGCCTCAAGGGTCTGGGTCTTTCTCACAGTCACCTTGCCCTTGATCCTGCCGGGCATTCTGACCGGGTGCATTCTTGCCCTTGCCAAGGCCATGGGCGAGTTCGGCGCCACGATCACCTTCGTCTCGAACATCCCCGGCCAGACCCAGACTCTGCCGACAGCGATCTACGCATTCCTACAGGTGCCCGGCGGGGAATCTTCCGCGTTCCGTCTGGTTCTGATCTCGATTGCGCTGGCGATGGGGGCCCTTCTGCTGTCGGAAATCCTCGCTCGTAGGCTCGGCAAGAGATTGGGGGGCGCATGACGGTTTCGGTTCGGCTGTCGCATCAATTCTCGGGGTTCGGTCTCGACGTCGATTTCGAAGCGCCCGCAGGTCTTACCGTGCTCTTTGGGCGATCCGGGTCGGGCAAGACGACCATCATCAACGCGGTCGCGGGTCTGCTGAAACCGGACCGGGGGCGGGTGACCATCGATGGGCGCGACCTGCTTGATACGGATCGGCGGATCGACCTTCCGACCCATCGACGTCAGCTTGGCTATATCTTTCAGGATGCGCGGCTGTTTCCACATCTGACGGTTGCTCAGAACCTGTCTTATGGGCGTTGGTTCGCGCGCCGCCCCCAAGATGGCGATGAAATGGATCGCGTGGTCGACATGCTCGGTCTTTGCCCGCTTATGTCGCGCAGACCCGCGAGACTGTCCGGCGGCGAAAGACAACGTGTGGCCATCGGGCGCGCGTTGCTGGCTCGTCCACGTCTGCTGCTGGCGGACGAACCGCTGGCCTCGCTCGACGAAGGGCGCAAGGCGGAAATCCTTCCGTATTTTGAACGGCTTCGGGATGAGGTTGACGTGCCGATCCTCTACGTCAGCCATGCCCCTGCCGAGGTTGCGCGGCTGGCAACCACGGTCATCGCGCTCGAAAATGGCCGGGTCGTTCGG
This sequence comes from Heliomarina baculiformis, assembly GCF_019966545.1. Taxonomy (GTDB): domain Bacteria; phylum Pseudomonadota; class Alphaproteobacteria; order Rhodobacterales; family Rhodobacteraceae; genus Heliomarina; species Heliomarina baculiformis. The sequence continues at coordinate 4,427 of NZ_JAIMIC010000003.1, forward strand.
CAGGGCCCGGCGCTCGAGGTGCTGGGCGATCCGATGGTGACACCGGCGGGTATCCGTGCCGCAGGGGCGGTACTACGCGCAGAGGTAAAGGCGCATCACGACGACGGTCTGAGCGAACTCGATGCCGGTGGCATTCCGCTGTTCCTGCCGCGCGTCCCTCACAGACCGGGCAGCTTCATTCGCATCCGTATCGCCGCGCAGGAGGTGATCCTGTCGCGCGAGCGGCCTGCAGGCCTTTCGGCGCTTAACATTCTGCCCGGCCGGGTGGAATCGCTGCGGGCGGGCGAGGGGCCGGGCATGCTGGTATCGCTCGCGACGCCCGCCGGAACCATCCTTGCCCGCATCACCCGGCGTTCGGCCATGACCCTTGGGCTGGACGAGGGCGTCGAATGCCACGCCATCGTCAAATCCGTCGCCATCGCGCCCGAGGATGTGGGCGGGGCCCGACCCCGGTCAGACGGATAGAACCGTCCAGCTTCCGTCGTCGAACATCAGCCGCTCAAAGGCATATTCGTCCGAATAATAGTGGTTCTTCAGCAGGATATCGCCCTTGGCCCAGCTTATCGACAGATCGTAGGTGCCGCTGCGGGCAAAGCTCAGCTCATCCACCGAAGAGACCGAGTTGAACAGGATCGTGTCGAGACTGTCCGAGCGGCTGTCGTCGAAGGTATCGCTGCCTTCGCTGGCGACATATGTATCGTCGCCGGTCGAGCCGTAGAGGAAATCGTCGCCAAGTCCGCCATCCATCCAGTCGTTGCCATCATAGCCATAGAGACGGTCATCCCCGTCCAGTCCGAACATCCGATCATTTATCGACCCGAGATCGGCCCGGTTGCCACTAAGGGTGTCATTGCCGCCGGTACCTCTCAATTCGGCATTGATGCTGGTCAGATCCTCCTTGGTGCCATCGGCAAACTGAAGGGTTTCAATGGCATAGCGTTTGTTGAACGCGTACTGGATCGTGACGGACCCGCTATCCCAGTGGATGACCAGTTCTGAGCTTGAGGTGAGCGTATAGCTGACATCGCTGGCCGAAATCCCGGATTTCAGCTTGATCACGTCGGCCTTGTCCGCGGAATCTCCATAGTCCGAGATCTTGTCATGACCGTCGCCGACAAGATAGATATCGGCCCCGGCCGCGCCATACATGGTATCATTGCCAAACCCACCGATCAGCGTGTCGTCGCCATCATACCCATAGAGCCGGTCATCGCCGTCGAGACCGTAAATCACGTCCGTCTTCGACCCGATGTCGCCATTGTTGCCCGAAACGGTATCGTTCGCGTTGGTGCCAAAGGTCGGCGCGGCGATCTTGGTCAGGTCCACCGTGGTCCCGTCGGAATAGATGAGCTGTTCGACCGCATAGGTCGACCGGAAGGCGTTCTGGATAGTGAATGACCCGTCGGCCCATTCCGCGATCAGACTGCCGTTGCTGCGCGAATAACTGACATCTGAAGCAGAAACCCCGGACTTCATCCGGATCACATCTTTCGGATCGCCCGTCTGCCCGTAGTCCCAGATCAGATCGTGACCATCTCCGACGTAATAGGTATCGCCCCCTTCGGCCCCGTACATGCTGTCATCGCCAAGCCCGCCGCTTAAGCGGTCGTTACCGTCGTAGCCATACATGGTGTCGTCGCCGTCCAGCCCGACCAGCAGGTCATTGCGCGAGCCGAAATCCCCGCGGTTGCCGTAGAGCGTGTCATCCGCCGTGGTGCCATGGGTCTCGAGCGCGAGCGAGGTGAGATCGACCACAATGCCGTTGCCATAGCGCAGCTTTTCGACCGCGTAGGAGTTGTCGAACCCGTTGTCGATGGTGACTGATCCGTCGTCCCAGCCGATCCAGATATCGCCGTTTTGCAGGCGCATCGTGACATCGCCGGGGTTGATCCCGCTTTTTAGCCTGACTTCGTCATCGCTGTCGCCGGTCGTGCCGCGATCCGAGATATAGTCGTCTCCGTCGCCGACGAGATAGATATCGCCGCCCTCGGCACCATAAAGATTATCGTCGCCAAGCCCGCCATCCAGAATGTCGTTCCCGTCATAACCGTAAAGCTGGTCGTCGCCATCAAACCCACGAAGCGTGTCGTTGCGCGACCCTAGCGTTTCGCGGTTGCCGCGCAGGTTGTCGTTTCCACCCGTGCCGATTGTGGCGACAGAGATCGTCGTCAGATCCTGCGTGGTGCCGTTCCCATAGCGCAATGTTTCCACGGCATAATTTTTGCTGAACGCATTTTTGATCGCAACCGATCCGCCCTTCCAGTCCAGCATAAGCGTGCCGGAACTGTCGCGGCTGAAAGAGACATCGCCGGGGTTGATCCCCGATTTCAGCTGGATCACATCTGCCGCGCTGCCGCTGCTGCCGTAGTCGGTGATCTCGTCATCACCATCGCCCACCTTGTAGGTGTCGCCCCCGTCGCCGCCTTGCAACGTGTCATTGCCAAGACCGCCCTCAAGCGTGTCGGCCCCGGCATAGCCATAAAGCCGGTCGTTGCCGTCTTCGCCTGTCAGGCTATTGTTCCCAGCATCGCCGTAGAAATACTTATTGGGCGGTGTCGTGTAAGCCGTCTTTGCCTGTGTCACGAGGTCGATGATGGTGCCATCGGCCAGCCGTGCCTTTTCCACCTGGTAGCGCGCCGTAGACCAGTTTTGCACCTGTACGGAACCGTCCTCCCATGCCACCCGCAGATGCTGGTTATCGACCAGCAGGAAGGATAGATCGCCCGCGTCGATACCCGCGACAAAGTTCAGATAATCGTCGCCATCGCTTGTGTCGCCATAGTCATTGATGAGGTCATGCCCCTGACCGACTATGTATTCGTCCTCGCCCGCGGCGCCGTAGAGCTTGTCATCGCCAAGCCCGCCGTCAAGCGTGTCATTGCCGTCATAGCCGTAGATCGCGTCATCCCCGTCAAGTCCGGTGATGACATCGTCCCGCGTGCCGAATTCCTCGTCATTGCCATAGATCGTTTCACTGCCGTTGGTGCCAGTGATGGTCACTGCAAGCGTGGTCAGATCGACCGTCACGCCGTTGTCGTAAACCAGCCGTTCCACGGCATAGCGTTGGTCGAAGGCATAGGCGACGCGTGCAGAACCCGTGCCCCATGAAATCAGAAGATCGCCATTGCTATACGCCTGATAGGTGACCATCGCTTGCGTGATACCTGCGGCCAGCCGGATGGTGTCGGGACCGTCGCTCAGATCCGACTTGCCGGCGTCGATGATATAATCATCGCCTTCGCCAGCACGGTAGGTATCCGCGCCTTCGCCACCGTAAATGGTGTCGTCGCCATCGCCGCCTTCGAGGATATCCGCGCCGTCATAGCCGTAAAGCGTATCGTTCCCGTCGCGCCCGACGAGATAGTCGTCGCGGCTGCCAAGCTCTTCACGGTTGCCGCCAAGGGAGTCATTGGCGTTCGTGCCTACGGTCGGCGCAAAAGCATCCGTGAGAGCGATCTTGCCGCCATTGGCGAATTGCAGGGTCTCGATGGCACGGCTCTGGTCATAGGCCGACTGGATGCTGACCGACCCGCTGCCCCAATCCACGAGCAGGGTGCCGTTGCTGTAACGTGTATAGTCCAAGTCGCTGGCGGAAATGCCCGCCCCCAGAAGAAGCGTATCCGCACCGCCTGAATCCTGAATAAAGTTCTCGCCCGCGCCGGGGAGGTAGATGTCGTCGCCATCCCCGCCGTTCATCTGGTCGTCGCCGTCACCGCCATCCAGCCGGTCATTGCCATCATAGCCGTTCAGCCGGTCATCGCCCTCCAGACCATAGAGCTTATCGTCGATGCCGCCGTAATCTTCGGTATTGCCGTAGATGTAGTCATTGCTGCTGGTGCCGATGGTGGGCAGGGCCAGCTTGGTCAGATCGACGCTCGTGCCATTGGCGAAGGCCAGGGTTTCAACCGCGTAGCGGGCATCGAAGGCATAGTCGATCTGGACCGATCCGGTGGTCCACTCGATCATCAAAGCGCTATCGATCGTCCGGCGATAGCTGACATCGCCGGGCGCGATGCCCGTCGCCATCTCGATCCGGTCCTTGCCTTCGCTGCTGGCACCCGACCCGTAATCGCGGATAAGATCGTGGCCGAAACCGACGTGATAGATGTCTCCATCTGCGCCGCCTTCAAGCTGGTCATCGCCTTCGCCGCCATCGAGTATATCGGCCCCGTCAAAGCCATACAGGTAATCGTCCCCGTCCAGCCCGTAGATGGTATCATCACGGCCGCCGTAATCGGCGCGGTTGCCATAGATCGTCTCGCCGCCATTTGTCCCGAGTGTATCGGCAGAGATGCTGGTCAGATCGACCGTAGAACCGTTGGCAAATTCCAGCAGTTCCACCGCGTAACGCTTGGAAAACGCGTTATCGATCCGGGCCGATCCGCCCTTCCACGAGATTACGAGATCGCCGTCGGAATTGCGGGCATAGCTGATGTCGGCGGCGCTGATGCCGGGGGCAAGGACAACCCTGTCCTTGCCATCCGTATCGGTGCCGTAGTCGCTAATGAAATCATCGCCCGAACCGACAAGATAACGGTCCGCGCCGATGCCGCCATACATGTCGTCATCGCCTTCGCCGCCGTCGAGCGTGTCGTTGCCGTCCTGACCATAAAGTCGGTCATCGCCGCCGAGCGCGACAATCTTATCGTCGTGACTGCCAAGTGCCTCGCGGTTGCCGTAGATGTTTTCTCCGTCTTCCGTGCCACGGGTGACGACAGCCTGACTGGTAAGGTTGACTACCCGGCCACCGGCCAGTTCCAGCTTTTCGATCGCGTAAGCTTCGCGATAGGCATTGTCGATCCGGACCGACCCGCCTTTCCACGAAATCAGCAGATCTCCGTCCAGCATCCGTGCAAAGTCGAGATCGCCCAGACCAAAGTTGCGGTCCAGCACGATCCTGTCGGCCTTGCCGCCTTGATATTCATAGTCCTGAACGAAATCGTCGCCGAGGCCGACCACATAGCTGTCGCCGTCCGCGCCCCCATACATCCAGTCATTGCCAAGACCGCCGATAAGGGTGTCATTGCCGTTCGCGCCATAGAGATAGTCGTCGCCCGCACCACCATCGAGCGTATCGTCGTCTTCGTAGCCATAGATGCGGTCGATGCCGAGCCCGCCGCGCAGCACGTCCTTGCGGGCCACGCCGCCTTCGTCACCGCGCAGGTAATCGTTCGCATCGCTGCCCCGCGTCTCGATCGCCATATCCGCGATATTGAGTGTGCTGCTGCCGTTTTTGTTCTTGAGCTTGAGCTGCTCGATGCCGCCGCCTTCGGTAAAGTGGCCCTGCACAAGAATGGAATCCTTGCGGGTTTCGATTGTCAGATCATCGGACAAAGCTGTGCGATACAGCGTTATGTCTTTTTCCGTGAGACCCTTGCGCATCATCACGGTATCCGTGCCGCCATCCTCGATGATGGTTTCCTTGCCGCGCGCTTTGTAGGTGTCATTGCCCATGCCGCCGCGGCTGATGTCGATGCCGGCACCGCCGATGAGCATGTCCTTGCCCGCGCCGCCAATCTGGATGTCGTCGCCTTTCCCGCCCTTGAGCTTGTCGTTGCCGCCTTGTCCCTCGAGAACGTCAGAGCCCTTGCCGCCCTTGATGATGTCCTTGCCGGCAAGGCCGATGATCCGGTCCGAAAGGATGAATTCGTTGACATCGCCTCTCAGAACATCGCCCTTGCGGGTGCCGACGATGCCCTGCGCCTGACGTTCAAGATCAAAGATCGTGCCGTCCTTGAGCTCAAGCAGTTCTATGGCGCCATTGGTGCCGTAAAATCCTTCGATGCGGACGATCAGCTCGCCCGAGGCATAGATTTCAAGATCAAGCTCGTTGGCCTGCGACTTGAGAAAGGCCATGTCCGATAGATCGAACTTCTTCTGGATGCGCAGACGGTCGTTGCCGCTGGTATCGACGATCGTGTCAAAGCCGCTGCTGTAATAGTAGATATCGTCGCCATTGCCGCCGAACATCAGGTCGTTGCCCGCGCCGCCGTTCAGGATGTCGTCGCCTTCGCCCGCGTTCAGGTTGTCGTCCCCGCGCAGACCGAACAGACTGTCATTGCCGACACCGGTGGACAGGCTGTCACGTCCGCCACCGCCGCGCAAATTGTCGTCGCCGCTTGTCCCGTTAAGGCCCAGCGACTGGGCAGGGTAGATCTCGGACAGAACCGCGTCCACGGTGATGCCGGTGTCGCCGTCGAATTTGGACATGACCTTGTCGAGCTTTTTCGCCTGCTTGCGCGACATGGTGTCGATATCGATGGCGGTATCGATCACGCGGATGAGGTTGGTCCATACGCCAGCCATGTCCGCGCCCGATTTCTCATAGTCTTTTGCCAGCTTTTTCGAAGCCTTGAAATTCAGCTTGAGCGGCTCTTCGAAGCGGTCCGGTTCCCATTCGTAATCCGGTTCGCCCTTGAAGATCACCGCCGCATCGGTTTGGGCAAGGATCTTGGTCAGCGTCACGTTGCGCGCGTTCTCATAGGCGGTCTTGAGCGTACGTCCTGCCTCGGGCGCCGGATCCGAGCGATAGCCCTGCAGGAAAGCGCGGTCGGTGAAGGCCTCGATAAAGGCAAGCTGACGGCCATCAATATAATAGCCGCGACCGTTCGGATCTTCGCCAGACACCTCGGCCCACCGGTAGAGGATCGAATCCATCCGGCCAAGCGCATCCTGATCGGGATCAAAGACCTCCTTCGCCGAAAGCGCGGCCAATTCGGCGACAAGCTTTTCCAGTTCGCCGTCGCGCGCCATGGCGGTGTGCAGATCGGGCAGCATGCCATAGCCGCGCAGGTGGGGCAGGGCAAAGGCATCGGGATCAAACGGCACGTCGCCCTGCGCGCGGGTCAGCACGTTGTCATAGGCAAACCAGACATCCGAGATTTCGCGGGTCTGGCCCTTGTCGTTGGTGTAGCTCGAAATATGGGTGACGCGGTTGTCAGCGATCATGCCTGTGCCAAGCGCGGCATCCAGCTTGATCGAGACCACGCCGGATTTCTCGAGGCTTTTCAGCTCGCCCGGATCGGAATCGCCGTCCTGATTGAGATCACGCCAGAGGACGAGATCCTTAAAGGCGTCGTCTTTCTTGTCGATCACCCCGTCAAAATTGGAATCGAGCACCGCGAGATTGGTGAAACCGTCAACGGTTTCGGTGCCGAAGAGCTCGGAGTGATCGTCGATTTCGTCATTGTTGTTGCTGTCGATGGCAAGCAGGCCGTCGTCGGATTTCACCCAGCCGCTGACTTCGCGCATGCCGTCGTTGTCGATGTCCCAGAAAACCGCGCCCTTGGAGGAAATCGAGGACAGCTCCAGCCCGTCGCCATCGAGGTCGAGAATAAGAGGCGAGGCTTCGGTGCGGGCCGTGGTACTACGGTCGCGCACGTCCTCGGCATATTCGACCGGGGCGGTATCGTCGCCCGTCCACCATTCGACAAGACCGTCCCAGAACCCGCCGATCCGCTCAAACCCTGTGTTGATCGCTTCCTTGATTTGGTCGAGGAAATCCGCGCCCCAGTCGTCGGGGTTGCTGGAGTGATCGCGGAAATTGTCGGTCAGATCGTCAAAGGCCTGTTCCAGCCAGTCGCGGCCCTTGCCAAAGATATTGGCACCGTAATCGATGACGTCCGACCCGGTATCGCGCAGCCAGTCGAGCGTGTTATCGGCCATTTCATTGGCCTGCGTGCCGATGTCTTTCCAGGTGTTGACCACGTCCTTGCCAAAGTCGGTGGACTGATCGATGACCCAACCGGCCAGCTTGTTAAGCTTGTCGGCCTTGTCCGCCACCCATGCGCCGGTGCTGTCGAGCGAATCCTGCGCCCAGACGGCAAAGTCACCCATTTGCTTGTCGAAGAATTTGAGCGCCGCGTCCTTGGCGTCACTGATGCTATCAAGCGCCTTTCCCGCCTGGTTCGTGGTCCATTTGGTGCTGGTGCTCCATGCCTCCGAAGCTGTGTCCCAGCCGTGGCGCAGCGCCTGTTCGGCAACCTGAAGCCCCCGGGTACCGATCTCGCCCAGATCCTCGCCAAGATCGATCGCGGCATTCCACCCGGCATTGCCTGTTTCGATGAACAGGTTCGCGCCTTCGGTGCCGATCCAGCGAAAGGCCTCGACCGCCGCCCCGGTCATCGCATCGGTGATCAACCGTTTGGTTTCAGGCACTTCAGCGGCAAGTCTGGGGATCTGCGACAGCGCGGTCCATGTTTCGTCAAGATCGACATTCGTCAGCGTGCCGGGCCCACCAAGAGCCAGTTTGCCGATCCAGGTGGCGAGCGGCTTGTAAATTCCCGGATTGGCCGTCTGGATCGCCTCGTTGTCGTAATAGCCCGGCGTGCCGGTCTTGGCTCCGGCAATCGCCGCGTCCGTGTAATTGCCCAGCTTGTGATCCGAATAGAGGCCGCCGGGCAGCAGGTTCGGGTTTGCCACGACGCTGGTTGCTCCAAGGTGATCGCCGCCGGTTTTCGACACCAGATCGCGGTCGATGTAGAGGTTGAGCATCTCAGCACCGCTCAGCCGCGCGGTATCCAGTGCCCCGCCGTTATTTTCACGGATGGCGTGTTCCGCACCGGGGGCCGACTGGGTGTGGAGGTTCATGTCCGACACGCGCTTGTCATAGGTCCCGGCTGTTTCGTAGATCGCATATTGCGCCAGCGCACCCCCAAGGCTGTGACCGGCAAAGGTGACTTCGTCGCCGCTTTTCCAGTTGGTCTGAAGGAAGGAATTGACCTGAGACCGGGCTTCGTCCCACTGCGCCCAGCCGATGCTGGCCACGTCATCGTAGAAATCGCGCGCTTCCTGCGACCCCTTGAACGCGACGACCACATCGCCGGTCGCATCGTTCTTCAGCCCAAACGCCTGCAACCCGTCCTTGGTATCGCCCTCGATGATCGTGACCACTCGATATTCGGCCAGCGGAGACTTGCTGCCCACTGAATCTGCCCCGAGATCGAGATCCTTGAGCTTGGTCCCGGCACCTTGTTTCTGAAGCTGTTTTCGGATCGTGTCCGCATTGATATAGGCGAATTCAGAGGCATCGCGGCCAAGGGTGGCGTTCGTCATGGGAAAAGGCCTTTGTCAAAAAACTTGGTCGGAAAAGGTGGGCGAAGGGGTAAAAACGTACTTAGTTCAAACAGATACTGGCAGTCATAAGTCGGGGCTTCGAGGCTTCGAAACCGTCCTGCTGCGCGACCCAGAACAGGTGGCAGCCGTCCGGCGACACCCTGAGTGTTTCTGGCATCAGGTCGGTTGAATGGATGGAGGTCCAGCCGCTGACCTCGGCATAGATCCCGGCGATGTTGTCGGTGTCGCGGGTGCCGCCGGTCGTTGCGAAGATCAGCCCGTCACGTGTCATGTCGATGCGATAGCTGCCCTTGGCGTTCCATTCCGCCCAAGGCACGTAAGAGGTGATGGGGTCATCACCAACCGAGAGATCCCAGACCGGAATCCCCGGCAGATCGGCCTTGAAGTCGGCACGGCGGCGGCCTGACCAAGCCGGGTAGACAAGGAAATGGCCGGCTGCAAAACCCGCCGCCGACATTGGCTGAACGCAGACCGGATCAAGCATCAGTTCAACATCGCTTTGCCATTGGCCCAGCACGTCCTCATCGTCGTAAAGCACCAGTTCCGCGCCTTCGGGATGTTCGATCAGCCCGGCCCAGACCTGACCGTTCGTTCCAAGCGCTGACTGCCTGCCGAAACGCGGCTCCATTGCAAGGTTCATCTCGGCTTCGCGGTTCAGGCAGTGGTCGAAGGCATCCGGGTCTGTCGCCTCGGTCGCGTCCCGCTGCCAGTGCAGGCTGTTGCCATTGGCATCGGTCAGCAACAGGCCGCCCGTTGGCAGGGGGCAATGGCCCGGTCCGTCAAGCATGAGAATGGTTTCGGGCGCGCGGTCCGTCCCGGTAACGATCAGCGCATAATCCGCGCCCTGCGACCCCGGCCTCTCCGCGATCACGGCGACCGTTGCATCGTCAAGCCAATAGCTGTTTTCGGTCGGGTGCCAGTTGTCGCCAAGCGCCAGTTCCTGAACGGCAAGACGCTCCAGAACGGTGGACCCGGCCGTCACCGGCGTTGCCCCGATGAGCAGGACCGCGCATAGCATTTTGACCGGATAAAGGTCATGCCCCACGCCGCGCGTCCTGTTGGACCCGCGCACGAAAGTTGCGAAGTAACACGCCTGCACCTGTTGAAATCACCCCGATTGCCCCCCGGAAACCCGCCAGCCGCTTGTTTTTGACTGGAATCATAGAAAATACGAATCAAAATGTCGCAAATGCGCTGCGGGGAGAATAGCCGCGCGCGATCCTTTGCGGCAACTTTAGATGGCTATCATTTTCGAAAAAGTGGGATGGGGTGTTTGCCACTCTCTTCCAAGCGGGGCAGGATGGGGCGGACGGAAAGAAAAGGATTACGATGTCATACCAGCTTGGCAACAGCGATATCGTGGAACTGACCGAATGGCGGCGCGAGCTGCACCGTTTCCCCGAGATCAGCGGCGAAGAGGCGCAGACCGCCAGACGGGTCGAAGACCGGCTGCGTTTGCTTGGCCCGGATCGTATCCTGACCGGGCTTGGCGGACACGGTGTCGCGGCGGTGTTCGACGGTGCTGCCGAGGGGCCGGGTATGATGATCCGCTGCGAACTCGACGCGCTGCCAATCCCCGAGATTTCTACCTTTGAACATCGCTCGAGGGTGCTGGGCAAAGGGCATTTCTGCGGGCATGATGGGCACATGAGCATGGTCATGGCCGTGGCGCGGGCCCTGTCGCGGCAGCGGCCGGAAAAGGGGCGCGTGGTGCTGATGTTCCAGCCCGCCGAAGAGGACGGGTCGGGCGCAGCGGCGGTTATCTCCGATCCGCGATTTGATGAGATACGGACGGATTATGCGCTGTCGCTGCACAACATACCGGGCCTGCCGCTTGGGTCGGTTTCGCTGCGCCGGGGGCCGGTCAACTGTGCCTCGCGCGGCATGCGCATCGGGCTGAACGGTCGCACCGCCCATGCCTCTGACCCGGCGACCGGGGTTTCCCCGATGGCGGCGCTGGCAAGGCTGATGCCGGAACTGACGGCGCTGGGTCGCGGCAACGGTCCCGAGGATGCCGGTTTCACACTTGCGACGGTGACCCATACCCGGCTGGGCGAGCCGACCTTCGGAGTCGCGCCCGGACAAGCCGAGCTGTGGGTCACGTTGCGCACCATGCTGGATGCGGACATGGCCGATCTGGTCGAGAGCGCCGAGGCGCTGGTTGCGGAATGTGCCGTCGATGCAGGGCTGGAACACCAGATCGACTATCACGACGTGTTCCGCCACTGCGAGAACCACCCGGACGCGGTCGAGTTACTGACCCGTGCGGTGACGGCCGAGGGGCTTAGCCCCGGTGAAGCAGGCCAACCCATGCGTGCGTCAGAGGATTTCGGCCGCTTCGGCGATCATGCCAAGGCGGCGATGTTCCTTTTGGGCGCGGGCGAAAGCTGCCCGAACCTGCATAACCCGGATTACGATTTCCCCGACGAGCTGATACCCATCGGCGCGCGGATCTTCCTGCGCGCCGTGGATCAACTGCTGAACGAGACCTAGCTGCGGGTGCCCGAGAAACGCGCCTGCCAATCCTCACGATCTTCATCGCTGATCTTGGCAAAGAGAACGTCCGGCACGCTAAATTCATGGCCGATTGGCAGGGCAGATAGGGCCGAGGCCACATCGTCCGGCCAGCCGGTATCCAGCGTGTTCATCGAGCTTAGCATCCGGGCCGCAGCATCGGGGATGAAGGGCGCCGAGAGCACCGCGTAAAGACGGATCAGGTTCAGGCCCAGACGGACCTGCATCGCGGCTTTCTCGGGATCTTCCTTGAAGGTCGACCACGGCGCGGCGGCTTGCAAATATTCGTTGCCCAGCACCCAGATCGCACGCAGCTCCTGCGCCGACTTACGTACTTCCATCGCGTCCATGAAACCCTGGTACGCGGTGATGCGGGTGGTCAGGTTGGCAATCAGCTCGGCTTCGGGCGCGCCTTGTTCGCAACCTTCGGGCACGGTTTCACCGAACTTGGAGCGGCAGAACTTGGTGATGCGGCTGACGAAGTTGCCCAGCACATCCGCAAGGTCCTTGTTGACCGAGGACTGAAAGTTTTCCCAGGTGAATTCACTGTCCGAGCTTTCCGGCGCATGGGACAGCAGCCACCAGCGCCAGTAATCCGAGGGCAGGATTTCAAGCGCCTGATCCATGAACACGCCGCGCCCCTGGCTGGTCGAGAACTGGCCACCGTCATAGTTCAGGTAGTTGAAAGATTTGAGGTGGTCGACCATCTTCCACGGCTCGCCCGATCCCAGCAGGGTGGCCGGGAAGCCGAGCGTGTGGAAAGGCACGTTGTCCTTGCCCATGAACTGGACATAGCGCACGTCATCGGCCCCCTTGTCGGTCCGCCACCAGCGTTCCCAGTCATTGCCGGTCGCCTCGGCCCATTCCTCGGCACAGGCGATGTATTCGATGGGGGCGTCGAACCAGACGTAGAACACCTTGCCTTCCATGCCGGGCCAGTCTTCTTCGCCCTTTTTCACCGCGATGCCCCAGTCGAGGTCGCGGGTGATGCCGCGATCTTGCAAGCCGTCGCCATCATGCAGCCATTTCTTGGCGATGGAAACGGTGAGGATCGGCCAGTCGGTTTTCGTATCGATCCACTTGTCGAGATCGTCGCGCAGGGCGGACTGACGAAGGAACAGGTGCTTGGTCTCGCGCACTTCAAGATCGGTCGAGCCTGAGATCGCCGAGCGGGGCTCGATCAGGTCGGTCGGGTCAAGCTGCTTGGTGCAGTTTTCGCACTGGTCGCCGCGCGCCTTGTCGTAGCCGCAGTTGGGGCAGGTGCCCTCGATATAGCGGTCAGGCAGGAAACGCCCGTCGGCATTTGAAAACACCTGCTTTTCCGACACTTCGCGGATCAGCCCGGCCTCGGCCAGCTTGCCGGCGAAATGCTGGGTCAGCTTGTGGTTCTGCGGGCTGGAGGAGCGCCCGAAATGGTCAAAGCTCAGCCCGAAACGGCGCGCGATATCGGCTTGTACCTCATGCATCTCGGCGCAGTATTCCGCTACTGGCTTGCCGGCCTTGGCAGCGGCGAGCTCGGCCGGGGTACCATGTTCGTCGGTCGCGCAGAGAAACAGGACCTCGTTGCCGCGACCGCGCAGGTAGCGGGCATAGAGATCGGCCGGAAGCTGCGAGCCGACGAGATTGCCGAGGTGTTTGACCCCGTTGATATAGGGCAGTGCGGATGTGATGAGCGTACGTGTCATGATGCGCCTTTTCTCGATTGGCCTTCCTGTAACGCAGTGTATGTCAAAGGACCAGCCGGGGATTGAGGCGCCGCACGGAAAACGCCGCCCCCGGATCGGGAACGGCGTCGGGAAATGGATTTAGCGCTGTGTTGTTCAGGCGGCCTTGCGGCGACGGCGTGCGATCAGGCCGAAGATGCCGAAACCGGCAGCGGCCAGCGGCAGCGACGCGGGAACCGGCACGTTCGAGACCGGCGGCGCATCGTATTCGACGACGTATTTCTGCAGGCCACCGTTGTTGGCTCTGTCGCCCCATTTGTCGCCGGTTTCCCACCCGGCAAGGTAGTTCTGGAAGATCCAGCCATTCGGCTGTTCCACGGGCCATCCCCAGCCTTCCGCGTACCAGTTGGAATAGGTGAAGGATTCGCCATTCTGCCAGACCCAGTTGCCTTCGGAATCTCTGTCCGTGGCGCCGAGCCATGCGGTGGTGTAGGTGCCGCCGTGAAACGGCGAGCTGGCGGTAAAGGCTGCATTCACCGCGTTCAGGAAAAGCTGCTCTGCCGCGCTGGTGACAGTCGCGAGGTAGCCGGACATGCCGTTCAGCGTCGAGGAGGTCGCCGCTGCGTTGGCGCTTGTCCAGGCAATGCTCTGCCCGACGTTCCAGACGACCTCGTACCAGTGGTCGTTGCCGCCGTCCGCGGCTTTCCATTGCACAGGCGCTGCAACGGCAGGTGCCGCCAGACCCAGAGCAAGGATCGCCCCAGCGATCATTGATTTCTTCATCGTAGTCCCCTTTCAGTTCAAAAATCGATACTTGTCAAAATACCGTGGGGACCTAAGTGACATAATTTCGCCACAATGTCATTTTGCAAATGATTTCAAGCGTTTCGTCTGGGGTAAAACTGTGTTTCCGGCGGGGAAACCTATGCGTTACGCAGGTAGAGCAGCGTTGCGGAGGCTCATCTCTTCGAGGTGGAGCTGTCCCGGCTGCGGCCCATCAGGCGACCGATGAGGAAGGATGTGCGCGGGGCGTAAAGGTACGGCGTCCGCGTGGTGGCGGAGGGGCGCGCGCGCATCCGGGCGATGCCGAAAATGACCAGAATGACGTGGCCCATGGCGATCATGGTGAACAGGGCGTTGGGGCCGTAGGCGGTGATCAGGCTTGACGCGGCAAAGGGCGCGGCAATGGCGCCGAGTGCGTAGAAGAACATCAGCGCCGCCGAAAGCTCGACCCGTTCGGAACTGTCGGCAAAGTCATGGGCGTGGGACGAGGCGATGGAATAGATCGGAAAGGTGGTCAGCCCAAAGACAAAGGCCGCGCCCATCACACCGACGGTGCCGAACCCCTGCGCACCCATCGTCAGCGCGGAACTGGCGATTGCCGCGACCGAGAGCCAGATCAGCACCCAGCGCCGGTCGTATTTGTCCGCGATGATGCCGACCGGGAATTGCGCCAGCGCACCGCCGAGAACGAAGGAGGCGAGGAACCAGCCGATCTGCCCCGGGTTCAGCCCGACTTCCTGTCCGTAGATCGGGCCGACCATCCGGAAAGAGGCGCTGGAGAGCGCGGCGACGATCACCCCGGCCGCCGCCAGAGGGGAGCGTTCTACCGCGAGCCAAGGCCGCAGCCGAGGGGCCTCGGGCGTTTCGGGCTGACGGGTTGTGGTCAGGGTCAGCGGCAGGATCGCGGCACAGCAGAGGATCGCGAGGATGTTGTAAGAGACATAGCTGGCCGGGGCGAGCACCCCGATCATCAGCTGTGCCACGAGAGAACCGCTCATATCGACGACGCGGTAGGCGCCCGTGGTGCGGCCGCGGGTTTCGTTGGTGACCTTGTCCTGCATCCATGCCTCGATCACCGTATAACAGCCCGCAACGCAGAGTCCGGACATAACGCGCATCAGCGTCCAGGCATAGGGATCGACGACCAGCATATGCGCCAGCAACCCGATGGCGCCGGTGGCGGTAAAGGCGGCAAAGGCGCGCGAATGCCCGACGCTGCCCATGAGACGCGGCGCCCACCAGCAGCCGATGAAGAACCCAAAGAAATGCGCCGAGCCGAGCAGACCGATCTGCGTCGTGGTAAAGCCAAGCTGGAGCCCCGAGAGCGCATCGAGAGGGCCGACGCCGCCCGAGGACAGTTGCAAAAGCAAAACGGAAAGGAAGAGGGCGGCAAAGGAAATGATCAGGCGCATGACGTGCTACAAAGAGCCTCTGGGAACCGGGCAGGCTTGCCCCTTTTCGACGGGGACATGTCGTTCTTGGCCCTTGTGACCACTTCCGGCAGAGAGGTCGACCGGAAACCGCCCCGGCCGGCAGATGCGTTCTGGCTAGATGTATTTGAGCGGCACGTCCGGCGGGGTATAGGTCAGGACGGGCGCGCCGGGGGTCACCTCCATCTCAGTGCGGGGGGCGCGCATGATCGCGGTCCATGATTTCACCGGCTCGGTCCGGGCGCGGCGCCGTTCGAGATGCCAGCGCGGGATTTTCCCGAGATAGGCCGCCGACATGGCCCAGCGGGTTTCCACCCCCGGGGCACCGCCATTGCCGGGCGTGACCAGTAGGCCAAGCGGCGGGTTGCCGGTTCTTTCCGCCCCCTGTTCGGCGGCAAGATGCATCCGGCGCACCGCTGTCAGGTTGGGCGGGGCAGGCAGGTCGGCCACCACCAGTGGCACCACGCCCGAGCGCAGCGCCTCTTCGATGCACCAGAGCAGATCCTCGGCCCGGCGCGGATCGACAAAGATGAACCGGCCCGGATCGACAAAGGGCCACATGCCGTCGGGGTTGAGCTTTTCCTTTTGCCAGGCGGGCGAGATCCACATCACCGTCCCCTCCATCCGGCCGGCCAGCCAGACGGCAAAGGTGTGGCGGGATTCGCCGCAGCATTCGTGAACACGGGTCTTGGCCAGCCCGATGTCGCGATGCAGCATCTGGAGCGGGCGGCGGGGGGCCGAGAGGGAATCGAAGAGGTGAGTCGTCATGGGGAGATTTTACATGTTCCTGTTTCGTTCTCAAGGCTGACCTGCGCTTTGCGGTTGCCATCGGCATCCGGGCGGTTAGGGTCGGGCGCGACAAAAAAGGATCCTCCCGATGAAGATGAACCCGCTTGGCCGCACCGGCCTGACCGTTTCCGAACTGTGCCTTGGCACCATGACCTTCGGCACCCAGACCAGCGAGGCCGAAGGCCATGCCCAGATCGACCGGGCGCTGGCCGCGGGTATCAATTTCATCGACACGGCCGAGATGTACCCGGTGAACCCGATCCGCGCCGAGACCATCGGGCGCACCGAAGAGATCATCGGTAACTGGAACGCGGCCAACAAGGCGCGGCGCGGTGAATTCGTGCTGGCCACCAAACATTCCGGAGAAGGGTCGAAGGCGCGGGACGGGGCGCCGATTTCCTCGAAGACGATCCCGGAAGCGGTGGAAGGGTCGCTGAAGCGGCTGCAGACCGAAGTGATCGATCTTTACCAGTTTCACTGGCCGAACCGGGGCAGCTACATGTTCCGCCAGAACTGGACCTATGACCCCTCGGGCCAGAACAAGGATGAGACCATCGCGAACATGGAGGACTGCCTTGAGGCGCTGCAAAAGCAGGTGGACAAGGGCAACATCCGATTCTTCGGCCTGAGTAACGAAAGTGCCTGGGGCACGGCGCAGTTCCTGCGGATTTCGGAAGAGCGCGGCTGGCCCCGCGTGGCGACCATGCAGAACGAATATTCGCTGCTCTGCCGTTTGTACGACACGGATCTGGCCGAGCTGAGCGTGAACGAGGATGTGGGGCTGATCGCCTTTTCGCCGCTGGCGGCGGGTCTTCTGACCGGCAAATACCTTGACGGGGCAGTACCGGAGGGATCGCGCAAGTCGATCGTGTCGGATCTGGGCGGGCGCATGACGCCGAGGGTGCACGGCGCGGTTGCGGCCTATGTGGATATCGCCGAGCGACACGGGCTTGACCCGGTGCACATGGCGCTGGCCTGGTGCCGGACGCGGCCCTTTATGGCTTCGGCGATCTTTGGCGCGACAACGATGGATCAGCTTGATGTCGCGCTCGGCTCGGTTGACGTGGTTCTGTCGGATGAGGTCATGGCCGAGATCGACAAGGCGCACCGGGCGCACCCCATGCCTTACTGAGGCGTCCGGCGCGGCGGCGGGAGCCTCCGGCGGGGATATTTTAAGAACCCAAAGAAGCAGGGGATTTCGCTTTCTGTCGCAGGCGGCGGGCGGCGCTGCCGTGGGCCTTGTGGAAGGCGCGGGAGAAGCTGGCGGGCGAGGCGAAGCCGGTGGCCAGGGCGATGGCAGTCAGAGGCATATCGGTGTCGGTGACAAGGCGGAGGGCCTCGGTCAGGCGCAGGTGCAGGTAATGCGCCTGCGGGGTTGTGCTGAGCCGGGTGCGGAACTGGGCCTGGAGGGCGCGGGGGCTGGTACCCGTGTGTCTGGCGATGGCGGCAATGGTGAGGGGCGTGTCGAGGTTGTCCTCCATCAGGGCACTGGCGCGGGCGGTGAGGGCCGAGTGGCGCGGTCTTGGGCCGGTGCGGCGCTGGGCGCGGGCCGGGTCGGCGGTGCTGTCGTAGATAAAGACCCCGGCGACGCGGGAGGCGAGAGTCTCGCCGCAGCGGGCACCGATCAGGTGCAGCATCATGTCGATTGCCGGGGTGGCGCCGCCGCTGGTCATCCGGGCGCGATCGATATGGAACCGGTCGCGCAGGACGGTGATGGCGGGAAAGCGGATGGCGAAATCTTCCAAGTCTTCCCAGTGGGTTGTGGCGCGGTAGCCGTCGAGAAGTCCGGCGCGGGCCATGAGCCAGGGGCCGCCGTCGATACCGGCGAGGGTGGCGCCGCTGGCGGCGATGCGGCGAAGACTGGCGATCAGGGCCGGGGTCGCATGGGTTTCGAGATTGAAGCCGGCGATCACCAGCAGCAGGTCGCAGGATTCGAGCCGCGAGATCGGGTTCGCCGGGACCTGCAACCCGCTGGTGAGTGTGGCGGGGCTGTCGGTTGCGGTGACATAATGCCAGTCGAAGCTCTTGCCGGGGCCGAGCCGGTTGGCGGCGCGCATCGGGTCGATGGCGGCGGCGAAGGATAGCGTGTTGCAATCGCTGAGCACGAGGGCGGCGACGCGAAGGGGAGTCCGGCTTGGCTGAAAGATGTTTTTGGCGGATTTCATCAAATTCGATTCGTATCATGCAAAGTATGGTGCGCCAAGTCGCGGCATGATCCGCGCCAAAGAGACAAGAAGGAAAAAGCGATGCCGCTGGAAATGAACAAAGAGGTTTTCATCACCTGTGCCGTGACCGGATCCGGGGGAACCCAGGACCGCAGCCCGCATGTGCCACGCTCGCCTGAAGAGATCGCTAACAGCGCGATCGCGGCGGCCAAGGCGGGGGCGGCGGTGGTGCATTGCCATGTGCGCGACCCGGAAACCGGCACGCCGAGCAGGAAAGTCGAATATTATCGTGAGGTTACCGACCTGATCCGTGCCGCTGACGTGGACGTGGTGCTGAACCTGACCGCGGGGATGGGCGGCGATATCGTCTTTGGCTCGCCCGAGGCGCCGCTGCCGCTGAACGAGGCCGGGACCGACATGATCGGGGCCAAGGAACGCATGGCGCATGTGGTCGAATGCCTGCCGGAGATCTGCACGCTCGATTGCGGGACAATGAATTTCGCCGAAGCCGATTATGTCATGGTGAACACACCGGGCATGTTGCAGGCGATGGGCTCGATGATGACCGAGCTGGGGGTGAAGCCCGAGATCGAAGCCTTTGATACCGGTCATTTGTGGTATGCAAAACAACTGGTTAAGGATGGTATCCTTGACAGCCCGGCGCTGGTGCAGCTGTGCATGGGCGTGCCGTGGGGCGCGCCGGATGACCTCAACACTTTCATGGCGATGGTCAATAACGTGCCGAGCGACTGGACCTTTTCCGGCTTTGGCCTTGGTCGCAACCAGATGGCCTATGTGGCGGCTTCGGTTCTGGCGGGCGGACATGTGCGGGTCGGTCTGGAAGACAACCTATGGCTGGAAAAAGGCGTGCTGGCCGAGAACTGGCAGCTGGTTGAGCGGGCCAAGACGATCATTGAGAGCATGGGCGCAAAGGTCATCGGACCGGAAGCCGTGCGCGAGAAACTTGGCCTGACCAAGCGGATGCCCAAGTGATCGCTGGCGGGCGGTGGAAAGGGGCGGTGACAGGCATGCACAAACGGTGCACAAGCCGTACACCCCCTGTACACCGCCGCAGCGCAGCATTGGCGGGGCTTTTGCTCCTGCTCGCCGGGTGTGGCGGGCTTGGCGAGGCACCGGGCTATCGCAACCCGGAGGCGCCGATTGCGGCGACGACACGGTTCGAACCGGCGCGGTTTGCCGGGACCTATTATGTCGTCGCGGCTTTCGCGGCCGAGGGGCAGGCGCCCCATGCGCTGCCGGTCAGCTACGCCTGGGACGGCGCGGCCGAGACCTTTGCCGAGGGTGGGCCGGGCGCGCCCGAGGCGCGTTTTGCACCGCTGGAGGTTATCAAACCGGGACGTCTGCGTCCGGTGGGGCGCAGCAATGTCGAAGACGAGATCTGGGTGCTCTGGACGGATGCGGATTACCGCACCGTGGTGATCAGCGACCGGGCAGGTTCCTTTGGGCAGATCCTTGATCGCAGCCCGGGCGGGTCGCCCGACCGGATCGCGGCGGCGCGGGATATCCTCGACTGGTACGGGTTCGACCTGAGCAAGCTGGAAATGGCGAAATAGGCCGCGTTTCGGCGGCTGGATGAAAGGGCCGGGCAGAGGTCGCGCACCCGCCCGAGAAAGAAGAGAGACAGGACATGACAAAGACAGCAGCGATTGTTGGCGGTGGGGTGATCGGCGGCGGATGGGCCGCGCGGTTCCTGCTGAACGGGTGGAACGTGCAGGTGTTCGATCCCGACCCGGAAGCCGAGCGCAAGATCGGTGAAGTGCTGGCCAATGCGCGGCGCTCGCTGCCGGGGCTTTCGGATGCTCCGCTGCCCGAGGAAGGCAAGCTGAGCTTTCACGATGACATGGGCGCAGCGCTGAAGGGCGCGGTCTGGATTCAGGAAAGCGTGCCGGAAGTGCTGGAGCTCAAGCACAAAATCTTTGCGCAGATCCAGTCGCATTGCGACAAGGGCGCGGTGATCGGCTCTTCGACCTCGGGCTTCAAGCCGAGTGAATTGCAGCAGGGGGCGGACGCGCCGGGGCAGATCATCGTGACCCACCCGTTCAACCCGGTCTACCTGTTGCCGCTGATCGAGGTGGTGACAACCGAGGCGAATGAAGCCGCTTTCATCGAGGCGGCCAAGGCAGAGCTGACCGGGCTTGGGCTTTACCCGCTGCATCTGAAGAAAGAGATCGACGCGCATATTGCGGACCGTTTCCTTGAAGCGGTGTGGCGCGAGGCGCTGTGGCTCTTGAAAGACGGGATCGCCACGACCGAAGAGATCGACAACGCGATCCGCTATGGCTTTGGTATCCGCTGGGCGCAGATGGGGCTGTTCGAGACCTATCGCGTGGCCGGCGGCGAAGCCGGGATGAAGCATTTCATGGCGCAGTTCGGGCCTTGCCTGAAATTCCCCTGGACCAAGCTGATGGATGTGCCGGAGTTCAATGATGAGCTTGTCGATCTGATCGCCGGGCAGTCGGACGAACAATCCGGGGCCTATTCGATCCGCGAACTCGAACGCATCCGGGACAATAACCTTGTGGCCATGATGCGGGCGCTCAAGGCGCAGGACTGGGGCGCGGGCGCCTTGTTAAAGTCGCATGACACGTTACTGAAGGGTGGCACGCCGCTCGGCACCCCGCTTGAGGCGATGGGTGATCTGAGCCAGCCGATTGTGACGCTTGCGCGGGCGGTGCCGCTCGACTGGACCGATTACAACGGCCACATGACGGAATCGCGCTATCTCGATGCCTTTGCCCAGTCGACCGACCGGTTCATGGACCTGATTGGCGCGAATAACGAGTATATCGAAGGCGGCATGAGCTATTTCACCGCCGAGACCCATATTCGCCATCTCGACGAGGTGCGGGCAGGTGAGCGGATCGAGGTGCGCACGCAGATGCTGCTCGGGCAGGGCAAGAAGCTGCACCTATTCCATTCCATGTATGCAAGCGACAAGCTGCTGGCCACGGGCGAGAGCTTCCTGCTGCATGTGAGCCTTGAGACGCGTCGTCCCTGCGAGCCGTCCGAGGCGGTGTCGGCGGCGATGGCCAAGATCGCCGAGGCGCAGGCCGGGCTGCCCTATCCCGAGGGGGCAGGCAGCGCGATCCGGGCGCCAAAGTGAAACGCCGGGTTCTGATCACGGCGGGCGCGGGCGGGATCGGCCGCGCCATGGGCGAGGCCTTTGACGCGGCCGGGTTCGATGTCTGGGTTTCGGATGTGGACGAGGCCGCGCTGGCCGCCTGTCCCGATAGCTGGGCGACCAGTTTGACGGATGTGTCCGATGAGGCTGCGGTCGACGCGCTGTTTGCCGAGGTGGCGGGCAAGTGGAGCGGGCTGGATGTGCTGTGCATCAATGCCGGCATCGCCGGGCCGACGGCCTCGGTCGAGAATGTCGCGCTGGCGGACTGGCGCGCCTGTCTGGGGGTGACTTTGGATGGCGCGTTTCTTACCGCGAAACACGCCATTCCCCTGTTGAAACAGGGGCGGGCCGGATCGATTGTCGTGACCTCTTCGACTGCCGGTCAATATGGCTATCCCAATCGCTCGCCCTATGCGGCGGCGAAATGGGGGGTGATCGGGCTGATGAAAACCCTAGCAATGGAGCTGGGCGGCGACGGTATCCGCGCCAATGCAATCTGCCCGGGCGCAGTGGAAGGGCCGCGTATGGAGGGCGTCTTACAGCGCGAGGCGGCGGCCAAGGGGATGACGCGCGATCAGGTCTATGACGGCTATGCCAGCGGCACCGCGATGGGACACTTCGTCGAGGCGAGGGACATTGCTGATATGGCGGTGTTTCTGGGCAGTGACGCGTCGCGTCTGGTGTCGGGTCAGGTGATCGCGGTGGACGGGTTTACGGTGAATCCGGACCCAAAGGTGTAATCAAGCGGCGCGCCTGTCGGCGCATTCTTTTTGTCGATTTGGCATGCCCTAGCGGGCGTTGCGCTTGCCGAGAGGGTGTTGTTCAGCGGGGCGCCTGCGGCGCATTCTTCCGGTTTGATTTGCCGCCCCATGCGGATGTTGTCTTTACCGGATAAAATCGCGCAGGCGTTTGAGATGTTTGGGGAAGTGTCGGGCCGAGAGATCGGCCTCGCGCACGAGCATGTCGAAATGGCCGGTGAAGGTGGCGATGCGGTCGCTGTCGCGGAAGGCCATGTAATGTCCACCTGCATAAAAGACGCAGAGCAGCGGGCCGAAAATGGTGATCGGCGCGGAATATAGCCGTTTCGCGTCAAAGAGATAGATCCGCAGGCGCGGGTAGAGCTGGTCGCAGAGGGCAAGCAGGAAATCGATCTGTTCGCGCCGCACCCCGGCATCGAGATCGTGGTAATAGCCGATGCCCTGCGCGAAACAGTAGAGCTCGTAGATCGGGATACAGATCTCGTAATCCGAGGCCGAGCCACGCATCCATTGCAGCCGGTCCTCGGAGGCGCCGATGGCCTGATCGGCGGTGCGGCCCAGATGGGGTTTGTATTCCCATTCGATGAGGGCGCGTGTCTTGAGCATGTCGGGCAGGGAAGCGGGCACGTGGCGGATCTTGTAGCCCGCCGCCTCTTTGTGCCAGTCGAAGATTTTCTCATCGACCAGCGCGCGCGGGGCTTCGGTGAGCGAGAGCGATCCGGCCATGAGTTCCGCTGCGCTTTCGCGACGGTCCGAGAGCGACAGGAGCCAGTCGGCAGACACCCCGAGCACCGAGGCGCAGGCCCCGACCACATGGGCATTAGGCAGCCGCGCCCCCTCATCCGCCAGAAGCTGGGAGATCGTCGACCGGTCCACCCCGATGCGCCGTGACAACTCGCTTTGCGTGGTGCCGGTCTGGGCCATTGCGTCGGCGAGGCGGGCGCGGAATTGGGCAGCCCTAACCCTTTTGTCCATTTTTTCGATCATATGTTCACAAATATCATCACTGTGGAGATTTGTTTACTGTAAACCGAATTGTCACAGTTTTGTGATGCTGTTTACTGGAGGCGGGACAGACACGGAAAACAACAATGACAATTGCGACACGCGCGCGGGTACAGGACCGCGCGCCGACTGTGGAGTGGTTTACATTCCTATTGATAACAGGATGTTACGGAACTTGGTTGGGGGCCTTGTTCTGGGCAGCAGCGCCTCTGGGGGCGGCGATCATACCGGTGGTGAGTTTTGCCGCCGTTCTGCATTCATCGCTGACCCATGAGGCGCTCCATGGTCATCCATTTCGCAACCGTTTCTGGAACGAGGCGGTGATGTTCCTGCCGCTGTCGCTGAGCGTGCCTTATGCGCGGTTCCGCGATCTGCATCTGGCGCATCACCGCGATTCAAACCTGACCGATCCTTATGACGATCCCGAAAGCAATTACCTTGACCCGGTGGTCTGGGCGTGGCTGCCCATGTGGCAGCGCGGGCTCTTGCGCGTCAATAACACGCTGGCGGGGCGCATCCTGATCGGGCCGGTGATCGGGCAGGTGGTATTCATGGCGTCGGAACTGCGCCTGATCCGGGCCGGGGCGCCGGGGGTGGCGCGGGCGTGGGGCGCGCATCTGATCGGTGGGGCGATGGTGCTGGCGCTGGTCTGGCTTTCGCCGATGCCGCTCTGGGCCTATCTCGTGGCCTGCTACATCGCGCTGGGCGTGCTGCGCATCCGTACATTCCTTGAGCATCAGGCCCATGAAAAGGTGCGTGGTCGCTCGGTGATCATCGAGGATCGTGGCGTGCTGGCGTTTCTTTTCCTGAACAACAACCTGCACTTGGTCCACCACATGCATCCCGGCGTGCCGTGGTACCGGCTGCCCGCCATCTACCGGGCGGGGCGGGCGCGCTTTCTTGCGATCAACAAGGGCTATACCTACCGGTCCTATGGCGAGGTGTTCCGGCGCTTTTTCCTGCGCGCGAAGGACCCTGTGGTGCATCCGCTCTGGCGGGGGCCGGGAAAGTAAGTCATTAGCATGGCATGGAATTATGGATCCCCGTCACGCTTGCGGCCGCGTCGTTCCAGACGGCGCGGTTCATGCTGCAAAAGACGCTGAGCACCACGCGGCTGAGCGCCGCCGGTGCGACATTCGCGCGGTTTCTCTATTCTGCGCCCTTCGTGCTGATCGCGCTGGCGATCTATCTCTACGCCACCGGGAAATCCCTGCCGCCGCTGGGGCCGGCATTCTGGGGCTTTGCTGCCGTGGGCGGGCTGACGCAGATCCTTGCGACGGTCTTTGTCGTGATGCTGTTCAAGCAGCGCAATTTCGCGGTGGGGATCACCTTCAAGAAAACCGAGGTGATCCAGACCGCGCTGGTCGGCTGGGTGGTGCTGGGCGAGGGGGTGAGCCTGCCTGCGTTTCTGGCCATCCTGATCGGGCTGATCGCGGTGCTGATCCTGTCGAATACGCCCGAGATCACCGGGCCGTGGTGGCGGCAGCTGACCTCACGCGGGCCGTTGCTGGGGCTGGGATCGGGCGTGCTTTTCGCGATTTCTGGGGTGACCTATCGTGGCGCGTCGCTCCAGCTTGACCTTGCCGCGCCCGAGCGGGCCGGGATCACGCTGGCTGCAGTGGTGACGATGCAGATGATTGCCATGGCGGTCTGGCTGACTTGGCGCGAGCCGACCGAGATCCGGGCGGTCTGGGCAGCGCGGCGCACGGCGGTCTGGATCGGGCTGACCTCCATGGCTGGCTCGTTCTGCTGGTTCACGGCCTTTACCTTGCAGAACGCCGCCTATGTGAACGCGCTGGGCCAGATCGAGATGGTGCTTTCGCTGCTGGCGACGGTGCTGTTCTTCCGCGAGAAAGTCTCCACGCGCGAGTTGTTCGGCATGGCGCTGCTGGGCCTGTCGATCCTTGTGCTGATCGCGGTGATCTGACGGCTTAGTCCGGCTGCGGATAGCCCTTGAGGCGGAGGAAAAGGCTTTCTTCGGCGCCATTGTGGAAATAGGGCACGGATTGCGGCGGGTTTTCATCGCGCACGCGGGCCTCCACCTCGGCCAAAACCACCTCGGTGATGAAGGGCAGGTCGAAATTGCGCGCGTCGGTCAGCCTGATCCATTGCAGGTGTGAAAGCTCGTCGCAGGCGGCGTCGAAGTCATCCAGATCGCCCTGGATATGGGCGGCATCGACAAGGAAGAACCGTGCATCGAAACGGCGCGGGCGGCCCGGCGGCGTAAGTGCGCGGAACACGAATTGCAGCGCCTCGGCCGAGGGCAGGTGGCCGGTGGCGGCAAAGGTTTCCCAGTCGGGCGGCGGGACCATGGGCCAGTCGCCGGGCGTGCCGAGCACCAGACCGGTTTCCTCCCACAGCTCGCGGATCGCGCCGGCAGCCAGCGCGTGCTGAAGCCCCGGTTCGGCGTTTTCGGCCAAGCGTTCACTACAGAGCGCGGGCAGAGGGCGGGCCAGAGGAATCTCGGCATCGCCCGGGTCGATCGCGCCGCCGGGAAAGACGAACTTGTTTGGCATGAAGGCGGCCTTGGCGCCGCGCTGGCCCATCAGAATGGCAGGTTCATGATGACGGTCACGCAGCACGATTACCGTGGCTGCGTTCCGGATTGCCGATTTGTCTATGCTCATTCGCCCCCCTTCGCGGGGCGTCTCTTAGCCGGTTTTCCCGAAGCCATAGAGTTGTCGCGCCCATTGATAGCCGACAATCGCCCCTTTCAGTCTGGGCAGAAGGTAGAGGGATAAACCGACGCAGCCAACCGCAAAAATGGTGAAGAGTGTCATCGGTTCAGGGCGCCATGTGACAAAGGCGAAATGCAACCCCGGCGCCATCAGATGGCCGACGATCAGGATCGTCAGATAGGCGGGGCCATCGTCGGCGCGGTGGTGAAAGAATTCCTCTCCACATACCTGACAGCTGTCGTTTACCTTGAGATACCCCTTGAGCAGGGGACCCGAACCGCAATTGGGACATTTACGCCGCCAGCCACGCCACAGCGCTGGTTTCAGCGGGCGTCCGTCCGTTTTCTCATCGGTTTGCGGCAGCTCCGATGGGGTCGTCACAATGGTATCATGGCTCATGGCAATCGTACTCCTTGCGCAGAAAATACGCTTTGATGCGCGATCCGAAAGGGGGCAGGTCGCCGTTGCGTCGCGATGTCGCAAAGCCGGGCGGGAAAAAAAATCCGAAAGCGATGCGACGGAAACCCGGGGGGGCCGCGTTTGAGATGTATGGTCGGCGGGACAAGCCGGTCGAGTAAAGAGGAAAGATATGATGAATTACAAAGGTTTTATCTCGGGCATTCTGGTTGTCGCAGCGACTGTGACGGCGACGTCGGTTCTGGCCGAGGGCCGTATGCACCCGCGTCCCGAGCCGATCAGCTTTGAGTCGCTCGATACCAATGGCGATGGCGGCATCACCATTGAAGAGATGCAAGCCCATCGCATGAACCGCTTCAACGAGGGCGACGCGAACGGAGACGGCGTGCTGGACCGCGATGAGATGCTGGCCGGTGCGATGAAGCGGGCCGAAGCGCGGGTCGACGGCATGATAAAGCGCTTTGACAAGGACGGCGATGGCATGATTTCCGCCGAGGAAATGCCGCAGCCGCCGAAGGACCGCGCCGAGCGGATGTTCAACCGGGTCGACGCCAATGACGACGGTGCCATCTCGGAAGAGGAATTCGCCCAGATGCAGGAGCGGATGAAAGAGCGTCACGGGGACGGCCACATGAAGCGGGGCGACAAGGGCGAAACGAAACCCGCGCCGCAGGATTGATCCGGTGCCGGGACGCGCGATCCTGAGCGGCTTGCCGCAGGACGGCGTGTCCCGGGAACGGGCATGGGTCTGGCCGGGACCGGCCGGACATGCAAGGAAGAGGGTCAGCAGCCTGACCCCGGTAACGACGGTTCCCGCCACGGCGGGCACCGCAGCCCGTCCGCGGGATCAGCGACAGGCAGGCAGGAAAACGGAAGTATCGCCCTCTATGACGTCCATCCAGGATCACGATGCCAAGTGGCTGGAACGTTTTGCCGCCGGTGATCCGCGCGCCGCGCGGGCGCTGACCGACAGTCTGGCGCCGCGCAGCTATGCGGTGGCCCTGCGGGTGCTGGGTGATGCGGCGGCAGCCGAGGACGTGGCGCAGGATGCGATGTTGCGGCTCTGGCGGGTGGCGCCCGACTGGGAAAGCGGATCGGCCAAGGTGTCGACCTGGCTTTACCGGGTGACGCTGAATCTCTGCATCGATCTCAAGCGGCGGCGGCGCGGGGGCATGGCCTCGATCGACGAGGTTGCCGAACCGGCCGATCCGGCGCCCACGGCACCGGAACAGATGCAGGACGCGGCCCGCGTGGACGCGTTGCAGGTGGCGCTGATGCAACTGCCCGAGCGGCAACGCGAAGCGGTGGTCTTGCGCCATATAGAGGAATTGTCCAACCCGGAGATCGCCGGGATCATGGATATCAGCACCGAAGCCGTTGAGAGCCTGACGGCGCGGGGCAAACGGGCGCTCGCCGGATTGCTGGCCGGGCGCAGGGAAGAACTGGGGTATGAACATGGATGACGAGCACAGCGATCTGAACGCGTTTTTCGACGCCGCGCGGCGTGACAGTGTCGTCCTGCCTGATGGCTTGCGCGCGCGCATACTGGCGGATGCCGGACGGGAGCAGGGCCGGGGCGCACCGGGTGCGACCGCTGGTCAGACCGGTTTCTTTGAGCGACTGCGCGAAGTGCTGGGCGGCTGGGCCGGGATCGGCGGGCTGGCGGCAGCCTGTGCCGCCGGTGTCTGGATGGGCTTTGCGCCCCCGGCTTCGATGCCCGATCCGGTGGCGATCCTGATGCAGAACACCGAGACGCAGGTCGATCTTTTTGCCAGCGAGACGCTGCAAATGGCGATGGCAGAGGATTTCTGAGATGGTTGAAGATGTGAAACCCGGCCGGTCGCGCCGGTTCCGTATCGTTCTGATCCTTTCGCTGGCGGCGAACCTTCTGTTCATCGGCTTGATGGTAGGCGCGGTCATGCGTCAGGGCCATGACGGTCCAAGATACCGTGACCGTCCGCCTTCGGTCGGGGCGGCGCTGTTCCGGGCGCTGCCGCGCGAGGACAAGCGCGAGATCCGCGAGGCTATGCACCAGCGGGACAGCCTTGTCAGGGATGCGGAACGGCAGTCGGATTTCGCCGAGATCCGAGCCCTTTTGATCGCCGAGCCTTTCGATTCCGCGGCACTGGAAGACGCTATGCGTCGCCAGATCGACAAGCGCCACGATTTCATCGAGCAGGCACAGGTGGACTGGGTCGCACGGATCGCGGCGATGGATGCGGGCGAGCGGGCCGAGTATGTCGAACGGCTTGACCGGGTGATCGAAGAGAAAACCAGCCGCAAAAAGCCCTGAGAAGTGCCGGATCAGGCCGCCTGTTCCGGGGACAGCATAACCTGATTCCGGCCGCCGTTCTTGGCCTGGTAGAGCGCGCGGTCCGCTTCCTCGATGAGGGATTTCGCGCTGCCTTCGATATCCGAGGGCAGGATGTCGCCGGGCAGGCCCACCATCGCGCCGATGCTGATCGTGAGCGGCACGGGTTCGTGATGGTCCTTTATTGCAAAGGGGCGCGCGTTGATTTCGCGGCAGAGCCGTCCTGCGACCTCGGTTGCCGAAGCACTGTCGATACAGGGCATGACGATCATAAATTCCTCGCCACCGACACGGGCCAGCATGTCGATCGGGCGCATCAGCCCGTGCAGCCGGTCGGCGGTTTCGACAAGCACCGCGTCGCCCGCGAGATGGCCGAATTCATCGTTGATCCGCTTGAAATGATCGAGATCGGCGAGCAAAAGCGCGAATTGCGTGCCATCGCGCACGGCCTCGCGCAGGGTCCGGCTTAGGTAGGGGAGCGCGTAGCGACGGTTGTAAAGCCCGGTCATCGGGTCGAGCACCGCGTCGCGCAAGCCGCTGCGGACCGAGGCGCGCAGCTGGTCGAACCTTGCCTTGCGCTGCAATTGCTTGTCGAGCCGCAGCATCAGTTCCGCCGGGTCGAACCCGTTCTGCATCACGTCATGCGCGCCGCGATCGAGCGCCTCGACCGCGCGTTCCATATTGGCCGGATCGACTACCGCGATCATCGCCGCGTGATGGGTCGAGGCGCGCGCCCTGAGATCGGAGATCATCTGAAGCCCGTTCAGATGCGGCGCGTTCGACACCTCGATCACGAAGGCATCGGCCACCGGGTCCGCCAGCAGCGCCTGTATGTCGTTGCTGGGATGAACGGTGAAATGATGCCGTCCTTCGGACTTGAGAGCCATTTGCCAGCGCAGGGCCGTGCGGCTGTCATTGCTGATGACGGTGACGCGGGCCTTGCGGCCAAAGCTGGCGACCGGTTCGGAGAACCCGAATTCGCGGGTGGCGACGGCCGAGAGATAGGGATCTTCCTCGGAGAGGCGGGCGCGCATGAGCGAACGGATCCGTGCCTGAAGCAGGCGGTCGCTGATCGGTTGGTTAATCACGTCCTCGATCCCCGAGGCGAGCGCGGCGATGCGGCTTTCCTTGTCGTTTTCGGCGGCGATGGCGATGATCGGGATGCGCGGGGTAAGATCAGGCTGGCCGATGATGCGCCCCACATCCATCGCGTTGCCATCTGGCAGGCGCATCGCGGTGAGGATCAGATCGGGCCGGCAGCGGCGCAGCAGACTTGGCAGGTCGGTAATCCGGTCGGCCTGCACCACGTGATAATAGGAGGCCGACAATTGAACCTTTAACATGATTCGGTTCGTGGAAATTCCATCTAGGATAAGGATGGTACCAAGCACATCGGAGCCTTTCCGAATTCGATTATTATTTGAATGACAATGTTGACGAGAGACCTTAACAAACTGTTTCCGCTGACTGAAAAGGGGCTGTGATTTGTCAATCTCAACCGAAGCCGCCGAGGTTCTGGCGCTCCAAGCGCTGGGCTGGCTGTTGTCGCAGGACGAGCTTTTGCCGGTTTTCCTCGGCTCGAGCGGCACCAGCGAAAGCGACCTGAGAGAACGGGCAGGAGACCCGGTTTTCCTTGGATCCGTGCTGGATTTCCTGTTGATGGACGACGCGTGGATCGTGTCGTTTTGCGACGCGAACGAAACCCCCTATGACCGTATCATGATGGCGCGTGCGGCGTTGCCCGGCGGTGAGCAGATGAACTGGACCTGACCCATGACAATCGAGGCGATCATTTTCGACAAGGACGGCACGCTGTTCGATTTCGCTGCGACCTGGGTGGCCTGGGCCGAAGGGTTTCTTCTGCGCGCGACGGATGGGGATCGCGCCCGCGCGGCCAGGATTGGTGATGCCATCGGGTTCGATCTCGAGGCGCGGGAGTTCTCGCCCGAGAGCATCGTCATCGCGGGTACGCCCATCGAGGTGACCGAGGTGCTCGCGCCCCATTTCCCCGAGCTGAGCCGTGAAGACCTGTTCCGGATGCTGAACGAAGAGGCCGAGATCGCGCCGCAGGCCGAAGCTGTGCCGCTGGCGGCTTTTCTTGAGCAGTTGAAAGGGTTTGGCCTGCGTCTTGGGGTAGCGACGAATGACGCGGAAAGCCCGGCGCTGGCCCATCTGGACGAGGCCGGCGTGCGCGGGATGTTCGATTTCATCGCCGGGTGCGACAGCGGTCACGGAGCCAAGCCCGCGCCCGGACAATTGCTGGCCTTTTCCAAGCAGATCGGCGTGGCGCCGGAGCGGATCGTGATGGTGGGTGACAGTACCCATGATCTATTTGCGGGGCGCGCGGCGGGGATGAAGACCATCGGGGTGCTGACCGGCATGGCGGTTGAGGGTGATCTGGCGCCGCATGCGGATGTGGTGCTGCCCGATATCGGGCATATCCCCGCATGGCTGGGGCGCTGCTCCGTCAATTAAGGTGACCAAAGGCCGAATTGGCTGGCCTCTATCCGAAAACGACAGATCCTGTCGCAATTGGCGCGGCAAGCTTTTGACTGCTTTGGCCTTCTGAATGCGCAACAAGCGGAGGTCGTCATGGGTGATACGTTGAGCAGGCGCAAACGCGGCGGCGGCCGGGCCGGCAATGCAGCTCGGCGTGGCGGGGCTGTCATCGAGCAGATGCCGTGGCGGCTGCCGATCAATGTGGATCGTCCGACCGAACCGCTCTCGGAGGAAGGGGTGGCCGCGATCCACGAGGGCGCGATGCGTATCCTCGAAGAGATCGGCGTGGCTTTTCTGAACGAGGAGGCGCTGGAAATCCTGCGCGAGGCCGGGTGCAGCGTTTACGGCGACGTGGTGCGCATGGACCGCGCCTTCGTGATGGAGATGATCGTCAAGGCGCCGTCGCAATTCACCATTACCCCGCGCAACCCGGATCGCGAGATCATCATGGGCGGCAAATACATGCTGTTCGGCAATGTTTCATCGCCGCCGAATTACTGGGACATGTCGATCGGTCGCAAGGTGGCGGGCACGCGGGAAATGTGTGCCAACATGTTGAAACTGACGCAGTACTTCAATTGCATCCACTTCGCGGGCGGCTACCCGGTCGAACCCGTCGACATCCATGCGAGCGTGCGCCATCTGGACGTGCTTTATGACAAGCTGACGCTGACCGACAAGGTGATGCACGCCTATTCGCTGGGGGCCGAGCGAGTCGAGGACGTGATGGAGATGGTGCGCATCGCGGGCGGGCTGAGCCACGAGGAATTCGAGGCCAAGCCGCGCATGTATACCAATATCAATTCGACCTCGCCGCTGAAGCATGACCATCCGATGATCGACGGCTGTCTCCGGCTGGTGCGGCGCGGGCAGGCGGTGATCGTGACTCCGTTCACGCTGGCCGGTGCGATGGCGCCGGTGACGATGGCGGGGGCTGTGGCGCAATCCATCGCCGAGGCGCTGTGCGCGATTGCCCTTTTCCAATACGTGCGGCCCGGCTGTCCTTGCGGGATCGGGACGTTCACCTCGAACGTCGACATGAAATCGGGCGCGCCGGCCTTTGGCACGCCAGAATATATGCGCGCCACGCAGATGACGGGGCAACTGGCGCGGTTCTACGGTCTGCCGATGCGGTCCTCGGGCGTCTGTGCGGCGAATGTGCCGGACGGGCAGGCGATGTGGGAGACGTCAAACTCGCTTTGGGCGGCGGTGCAGTCGGGCACCAATATGGTTTACCACGCGGCGGGCTGGCTGGAAGGCGGGCTGATCGCGAGCCCCGAGAAATTCATTATGGATTGTGAGGTCCTGCAGCAGATCCAGCGCTATATGGAGCCTGAGATCTTTGCGACGGGACCAGAGGAAATCGCGCTGGATGCGATAAAATCGGTGGGCAACGCGGGCCATTTCTTTGGCACGCAGCACACGCAGGATCGTTACACAACAGCGTTTTACCAGCCGTTCCTTAGCGACTGGAAGAACTATGAGGGCTGGGAGGCGGCGGGTGCGGTCTGGACGCCGGAACGCGCACATGCTCTGTTCAAGCTCATCATCGAGAATTTCGAAGAACCGCCGATGGACGCGGCGATCCGCGAGGAGCTGGCCGCCTTTGTTGCGCGGCGCAAGGAGGAGGGCGGCGCGCCGACCGACTTCTGATCTGTCAGGGGGTTACGGGCCGCTGCATGGTGATCGAGGTCGGCCTGTCATAGCCCTCATGCGCGGTTTCGCCGGTCTTGACGAAACCCATCCTTTCAAAGGCGCGGTGGTTTTCGATTAGCTCCACCCGCGTTTGCAATTCAAGCCGGGGCACGCCAAGGGCGCGGGCGCGATCCTCGGCTATGGCAATCAAGTGATGTGCAAGCCCTTGGCCGCGAAGAGTTTTGTCGGTCGCCAGCTTGCCGATGTAAAGCGCATCGGGCCTGAACGTCAGCACCACGCAGGCGCGGGGCGGCGGGCCGAGTGACCAGACCTCACCCGTCTCACATGCCTTGGCCAGCGCCTCACGTGTGAGGCGATGCATGGAGGAGGGCGGATCGATCCGGCCCTCCATATAGGCAAAATTTTCCCGGATCAGGTTCAGAATGCGACCGAGATCAGGATCATCGCGGCTGTGGCGTTTCGGCGTGAACATGGGCCTATCTGAGCGGGTTTCCGGCGACCGGCAAGGCGGAAAACCGAAATATAGCTTTATTTGCCGTCGGTAAGCGGCAGGTTCGTAAAGTTTTATCATTGGCCGTTTCTTAACGTCTGAGCGCCATATGCTAACCCGACTTTCAACAAGGGTTCGCGATGCACGGCCTGATCAACAAGGCAGTCGAGACATTTTTCTGGCACACCTACGGGGCAGAGCGCTGGCAGCGCGTCGTCACGACGGCAGAGCTTGGCTTTTCGGAGTTCGAGGCGATGCTGATCTACGACGATGAGCAGTCGGAACGGCTGCTCGAGGTCGTCTGCGCCGAGATCGGCCGACCGCGCAACGAGGTGCTGGAAGATCTGGGCACTTTTCTCGTTTCCCACCCGATGCTTGAGCCGTTGCGCCGGCTACTGCGCTTTGGCGGGGTGACCTATGTGGATTTCCTGAATTCCCTCGACGATCTGCCCGACCGGGTCCGTCTGGCGGTGTCGGATCTGCACCTGCCGCAGCTGGAATTGCAGGAGCATATGCAGGGGCTGTTCAGCCTTGTCTGCGACCCGGACATGCCGGGATTCGCGAATGTCCTTGTCGGGGTGCTGCGGGCGATGGCGGATGATTACGGGGCGCTGGTCATGATCGATCATCGCCGACGCCGCGATGGGTCCGAGCTGATCACCATCGCACTGATCGAAACCTCATATGCGGAGGGGCGTACATTCGAACTTGGGGCGGGAACGGGATGACGCAATCCGACAATCTGGCTGCGATGCTGGATATCATGTGCCCGATGTCGATTTCGGTGGATCAGGACGGGCGGATCAGGCGCGTGGGGCCGACGCTGCAAAAACTGCGCCCGGATGAGCCCATGCCCGGGCGTTTGCTGCTGGATTTTTTCGAGATCAGGCGGCCCCGCAACAATAGCAATCTTGCCCGGGTGCTGACCCAACCGGGTGAGCGGCTCGATCTGCGGTTTCTCGATGCGCCGCGCACGGAACTGAAAGGGGTGGTCGCTCCCTCCCCGGATGGCGAGGGGGCGGTGATCAACCTGTCTTTTGGTATCTCGGTGCTGGATGCGGTTCGGGATTATTCCCTGACCTCGGCGGATTTTCCGGTGACCGATCTGACGATCGAGATGCTTTACCTCGTGGAGGCGAAATCCGCTGCGATGGAGGCATCGCGCAAGCTGAACCTGCGGCTGCGCGGGGCGATGATCGCCGCCGAAGAACAGGCCTTTACCGATACGCTGACCGGGCTGCGTAACCGGCGGGCGCTCGATGTGATGGTGCAGCGGCTGATCGACTCGCGCACGCGGTTCTCGCTGATGCAGCTCGATCTGGATTTCTTCAAACAGGTCAATGACACGCTGGGGCATGCGGCGGGCGACCACGTGCTGCAATGCATCGCCGAGATCATGCATGAGGAAACCCGCGAGAGCGATATTATTGCGCGGGTCGGGGGCGATGAATTCGTGATCGTTCTGAACGGGTTGGTGGAAAAACACCGGCTCAGCATGATTGCCCGCAAGCTGATCTCGCGGATCAGCAAACCGATCCCGTATGGCGGCGCGAAGTGTCGGGTGTCGGCCAGTATCGGCACGGTGCGCGCGCCAGAAACGGGGTTCGTCGATATCGACCTGATATTGCACCAGGCGGATCTGGCGCTTTACGCGGCCAAGCGGTCGGGGCGGGCGACGCATGTGTTCTACAGCTCTGACATGGACGACCGGCAGGCGCCGATGGGCGCGCCGGTCCGGCCGGCCCGCGTCGAACTTGACCGTCCGGCAAGACGCAAGCGGAGCTGAACAGGCAGGTCGCGCGATCGGGGAGAGGGTTCTGCTCCCGGAGAAGGAGGGTGACCTGAGACATCACGCGGAAACGTGAGATTTGCTGCCCGGTATCTCTGGGTCGTGGGCCGGGCGGAAATATCCTAGACATTCTTCCAATTTCGGCGCGCAGCCTATGCAAGGCTGAATGGCAGAACCGCGCCGAAACCGGCGGCGCAGCCTGTTGCATGGGCCTTGCTCCGGGCGCGGGGGTCGGATTAGGTTTAACCTGTTGGAAATCCGGCCTTTGCTTCCCCGTCGACCGGGGCGGGAGACGGCGGTCGAAACCGGGAGTGACATGCGTCTTGCTGTAGCAATCCTTGCGCTGCTGCTTGTGTTGGCAAGCGGCGCGTCGGCCTATCTGGTGCTGCAAGCCTGTGGTGTCCTGTTGCCGTTGACGGGCACGCGGATCAGCGTCTGCGAAGATCCGGGCCGCGCGGCGGTGCGGGCCGAGCTTGCCGGGGCCTTGCAGGAACGCGATGACCTGAGTGCGCAGGTCGCCGGGCTTGAACGCGAGATCGCGCTGTTGCAATGCAAGGCCGATCCTCCGCCACCGCCACCACCCCCACCACCGCCGCCGCCGGAAACCCCGAGCGGGCTTGCCCCTGATGCCTTTGATGAGAATGACATCTCGGTGATGGAAGGCTGCTGGGAGCTGTCCTCGAATTACGATGTGCGCGATATCCGGACGAACCGGATCACGCGGTTCCGCTACTGGCAGATCTGTTTCGACGAAAACGGCAACGGGCGCGAGGTGATGCGCGCGACAAATGGCACGCGGTGCGAGGGGCGGCTGAGCGGCACACTGAACAACGGGCAGCTGAGCATGCGCGAGCCGGGAAATCTGCAATGTGACAATGGATCCGAGATTTTCCGGCGCGACGTGTTCTGCACGCTCGATGCGCAAGGCGTTGCGAATTGCGACAGCCTGCAGCCGGAGATCAACGGCCGCGGTTCGGCCACGCTGCGCCGGGCAGGGAGATAAGAATGGCAGAGCATTATCTGGGCAAACTGAAGGTCGACAATGCCGATTTCGTGGAGATCGGCGGCACGCCCGCCCTGGAACAATACGACGCGCTCTACCGGCTGCTGAGCGAACGCGCCGGGCCGGAAGTTGCCGCGCTTTTCGCCGAGCCGTTGATCAGCCGGGGCAACGATGCCGCGCCGCCGACCGTGTCTTGGTATGGAGAGGGCGAGGGGCGACCGCTCGAGAGCCTGTCGGGGGCGGAACGGGCGCGGGCCGAAGCCTATCTGGCGGATCATCTGCGGCCCGTTCGGGCGCTGGCCGAAGAGCCGGGCGGTGCGCTTGCGATGGCGGCGCTGACGGTCTACGGGGCCGAGGATGTAATGGTCGTCGGCGATCGCCCGGTTATCGTCAACTGGGGTCTGATGCCGGGGGGGAAGGGCGCGAGCGTAGCGACGCGCCCGGCGCATTATGCCAAGACGCTTGGGAAATTCGTGCCGATGGAGGCCGCCGCGCGTCCTGTGTCCGAGCCGCCAAAGGCGGTGGCGACGGCGGCCGCCGCGCCGGTCACGCGGGTCGAAACCCGCCGCGTGGTGACGCCGCTGGCCTGGGTGCCGCTGCTTATTCTGCTTTTACTCGCGGGCGGAACGCTGGCCTGGCTGCTGACGCCGGGGGTACGGCTTTTTGCGGATGACACAGCCCCGGCGGTAACGGATGAGGCGCTTTTGGCAGCAACGCGGGCCGAGACCGAAGCGCTGAATGCGCGGCGCGATCAGCTGGAGGCGGCGCTAGCCGGAGCGGTCTGCCGCGCGGACGGGCAGTTGATCCTGCCGGGGGGACTGACGCCCGAAGGTCTTTTGCCGCCCGAACCCGGCGTGCAGCCTGCCGAACGGGCCGAGGCCGCGCCGGATGCGATCCTGCCGAGCCGCAGCAGCCGGGTGGTTATGCCGGATGAAACCTCGCTTTTGGCGCGGATCGAGGCAAGCACGGTGATGGTGTTGGCTTCGGGCGCGGGGCCGGTTTCGACAGGGTCGGGGTTCGTGATCGGGCCGGGGCTGATCGTGACCAACCATCACGTGGTGGAAAATGCGCTGGACGGGGCCGGGCAGGTGCTGGTGACGGGCGAGGCGCTGGGCGCGCCGCAACCGGCCGAGATCGTCAAGACCCAAGGCCCGCTGGCCGAGACAGGAGGCGATTTCGCTCTGTTGCGTATTGCCGAGACATCGCTGCCCGCGCTGTCGGTGCATCTGCCCGAAGGTTCGCTGGTGCTGAACAACGTGGTGGCGGCGGGCTATCCGGGCGATGTGCTGGAAACCGATGCCGGGTTTGCAGCCCTGCGTAGCGGCGATCTGAGCGCGGTGCCGGGGTTGACGGTTACCGACGGGATCGTGAATACAGAGCAGCAATTGTCGCCGACGACCCATGTGCTGTTGCATTCCGCCGCCTTGTCGAGCGGCAATTCGGGCGGGCCGCTTCTTGATATGTGCGGGCGGCTGGTTGGGGTGAATGCCTTTGTGCGGCAGGGGGTGATGCAGAACCGGGGCTTTGCGCTGACGACCGGCGATCTGATGGCGTTCCTGAACGGGACGGGGGCCGCGCCCACGGTCGTGTCGGAACCCTGCGCGCCGGTGGTGGCGCGCCCGGATGTGGCGGTTGGGGAATAGCGCATGGCCGAAGGCGTGATCGTCACCACCTCGACGGAAGGCTTGCAGCCGCTGGGTTCAGCGGCGCAGCGGTCCTATGAGCTGGTGAGCGACGCGGTGGCCCGGCGGTTCGGCACCGATTACGGCGCGCTTTTCGCCGAGCCGGTGGCGGCCGAGCATGGCGACCGGATCGACTGGCACGGGCCGGTGCATACGGTGCCGCTCGCCGATCTGGGCGAGACCGATCAGGCGACACTAAAAGCGCAACTGGGCGAAATGACCGCCGCGATCCGGGCCGAGGCGGCGCGGCTTCGCGACAGCGACAGTGCCGATGACCAACGTCTGGGCGAGGCACTGGATTACGCGCTGGAGATTCCCGGCACGGACATGATTTATGCCGCGCCGGTGGGGGCGGGCTGGGCGCCGGTGCTGGTGCACTGGGCGTGGCTGCGCGACGATGCGCGCGCGGTGCGCGGGGTGCTGAGCGCGATGGTGCCGCGTCCTGCCGCGCCCGAGGTGGCGGAACAGCGCGAAAGCCGCTTTCCATGGGCCTGGCTGCTCTGGCTCGGGTGGATCCTGCTGGCGCTGATGATTGCCGCGATCCTCTACCTGCTAATCGCGCCTTGCGGGGTGAAAGGTGGGCGGCTGATCTTTTGCCCGACGGACCCGCAGGCGATTGAGTCCGCCCTGAGCGAGGGAAGGGTTGCGGCCGATGAAGTCGCCGCGCTGGAACGCGAGATTGCGCTGGTGGATCGGCAATGCCATCCGACGGTGCCGGTGCTTCCCGCGACGCCCGTGCCGGAGGAGGAAACGCAGGATGAGAAAAATGCCGATCCGTCGAACCCGACGGTGGTCGAGCAGGCCATAGAAGATCGTGGCGCCAGACGGGGCGATCTGAATTTCGCGCTGGCCTGGTCGACGCGGGACGATATCGACCTCTACGTGACTTGCCCGAATGGCGCCACCGTGTCCTACCAGAACCGGACAGCCTGCGGCGGCGTTTACGATCTGGACGCCAATGTGGTGGAGGCCGAGGCGATCAACGATCCGGTGGAGAATATCGTTTTCGAGGCGGCCGAGCCGGGGATCTACACGGTGCGCGCCCACCTGCGCAGCGAACGGACATCCGGCGAGAAACAGGTGAATTTGCATGTATTGCGTCGCGATGGACCTTCGTCGAGCTATGCAGGTAAGGTGGGGGGAGCAGTGACCGAATGGACGACCAATATCAGCATTTCAAGGTAGGCCCGATGCAGAATGCCCAGACCCTTGCGCAACTGACCGACTGGCGGGACGAGATCACGCTGGTGCCCTATTCGGGGACGCAGATGCTGGATTTCGGCTTTCAGCTCGACGCGCTTGAGCTGCGCAGTGCCCGGTTTGTCGAACGGGTCGTTGGCGGCAGCGCCGAGGCCGAGGAATGGGCGCTGGTGCCGCTGACCGGGGATGCGGATACGGATGCGGCGGTGGAAGAGTCCGCGCGGGCGGATGATGACGAATATTCGGTGCGCTCGGCTGCGGCGCTTGAACCGTTTCTGAACAAATGGGTGCCCGTGCCGGTGCTGCGCATCCGCAACGATCGCGGCCCCGGTGGCGAGGAACGCTATGATGCGGGGCCGTCGGCATGGGCGCGGATGCGCGTGGTCGAACTGGACGAACCCGACGAGGACACCGGGCACACGCACCGGGTGCAGCTGGCGCTGGACACGGCGCTGATGGAATCGGCCCAGCCCTTGCAATACACCGCGCCGGAACGGGCGGACGCGGAAAAGGCGCGCGACTTCAGGCTGGTGAGCGATCCGGCGCGGATGGACTGGTTCCTGCGGCGGCTGGAACCGGACAGCGAAGGCGAGATGCTCGACTTGCAGAAATGGGTCTCGGACTGGCTGGACGATCTGTTCATGGCGCATAAGCGGGCGGAACGTCCGGGTCGCAAGATCACCCATGAGACGTTGCCGCACCGGTTCGAGCACTGGGCGCGCTACCTCGCCTTTCTGCGTCTGATCGACCACGCGGTTGAGGTACCCAAGATCCGGCTGGCCAACACGGTGAGCGAACGCGAAAGTGTGTCGCCTGTCGAGGTGGAACTGGTTCTCGACGTCGGCAACTCGCGCACCTGCGGCATCCTGATCGAACGGTTCCCCGGCGAAACTCGGCTGGATCTGGCGCGGTCTTTCCCGCTTGAGATCCGCGATCTGTCGCGGCCCGAGTTCCTCTATTCGGGCCTTTTCGACAGCCGGGTCGAGTTTTCCGAACACAAGATGGGCGATGAACGCTATGCCTCGCGCTCGGGGCGGCGCAACGGGTTTCTCTGGCCGTCCATCGTGCGGATCGGCCCCGAGGCGCTTCGACTGGTGGCCGGGGAAGAAGGGACCGAGACCGCCTCGGGCCTGTCTTCGCCGAAACGCTACCTTTGGGACGATGCGCCGGTGCAGCAGGACTGGCGGTTCCATCATCATTCCGATCCGAACAATCTCCCGAAATCTTTGCGGGCGGCGATGCGGCATCTGAACGAGGGTGGCGATGTGCTGTCGCAGATCCGCGCGGATGAGCAGGCCAAGCTGCGCCCGCGTGGCAAGACGCCGTTGAGCCCCGCCATCCGGCCGCGTTTTGCGCGGGCCTCGTTGTTTGGCTTCATGCTGGCCGAGATCATTGCCCATGCGCTGATCCAGGTGAACGCCCCGGCGAGCCGGGCGCGGCGGCCGCAGTCAGAGCTGCCCCGGCGGCTTGACCGGATTATCCTCACGCTGCCGACCGCGACCACGGCACAGGAACAGGCGATCATCCGGTCCAAGGCCAAGGGTGCGCTTGCGCTGGTCTGGACAATGCTGGGGCTGAAGGATGGCGAGAGCACGATTTCGCGGATGCCCGAGCTGGTGGTGGAATGGGACGAGGCGAGCTGTACGCAGCTGGTCTACCTTTATTCCGAGCTGACCCAGAAATTCGACGGGCGGATCGACCGGTTCCTGTCGCTCAAAGGGCGCGAGCGGGGCGGGGAGCCATCGCTGCGGCTGGCCTGTGTCGACATCGGCGGCGGCACGACCGACCTGATGGTCACGACCTATCGCGGTGAGGCCGGGCGGGTACTGCACCCCGAGCAGAAGTTCCGCGAAGGATTCCGCGTCGCCGGGGACGAGTTGATGCAGCGGGTGATCGCGACAGTTATACTCCCCGGCTTGCAGGCCGAGATCGAGGCGATGGGTGGGCGGTTCGTGGGCGAGAAGCTGCGCGAATTGTTCACTGGCGATATCGGGGGGCTGGATCAGCAGAGCGTTCAGAAACGCCGCCAGTTCGCGCTGCGGGTGTTGATGCCGGTGGCGGTGGCGATCCTGAACATCTGCGAAACCGCCGATCCCTATGAGCCGCTGAATGTCAGCCTGAGCGATGTGCTGCCGCTGGGCGAGGAGGACAATGACCTGCCTGCCGCCCTTGTCGCCTATATCGAGGATGCGGCGGCCGGGCTTGGCGCGACCGATTTCCGGCTGGCGGATGTCACGCTGGGCTTCAACCGTGAGGATGTGGATGCCGCCGCGCGCGAGGTGTTCCAGCAGGTGCTGAGCAACATGGCCGAGGTGATCGAGCATCTGGGCGTGGATGTGGTGCTGCTGACGGGGCGGCCGTCGCGGCTGCCGGCGGTGCGTTCGATCCTTGAGGAGATGATGGTGGTGCCGCCGCATCGGCTGATCTCGATGCACGCCTACAAGACCGGGCGCTGGTATCCGTTCCGCGATCCGGTGACCCAGCGCATCGGCGATCCGAAATCGACGGTGGCGGTGGGCGGTATGCTGATCGCGCTGTCGGAATCGCGCATCCCGAATTTCAAGGTCACGACACAGGCGTTCCGGATGCAGTCGACCGCGCGTTATATCGGCGAAATGGACAGTTCGGGGCAGATCATGTCCGACCGTATTTTGTTCAGCGATGTCGATCTGGATGCACGCAAGAGCGAGGCCGATATGGTGTCGAGCCTGACCATGTATGCGCCTGTCTACCTAGGTTCGCGCCAGCTGCCGCTGGAACGCTGGACGACGACGCCGCTTTACCGGCTGGATTTCGCGACGCCCGCCGCCGAAACCCGCGCACCGCTGCGCGTGACGTTTGAACGGACCGAGGCGGATGACGATCCCGAGCGCGAGTCGCCGGAATCCGTGCTGCGCCGCGAGGCCATGCGTGAGGCATTCGACGTGGTGGAACTCGAAGATAACGAGGGCACGGCGATGAAAAAGGGCGAGGTCAGGCTACGTCTGCACACGTTGGGATTCGAAGATGACTATTGGATTGATACAGGGCTGTTCCGGCTGTGAGGGATGAAACGGGCATGACGCAGGAACAGGAACAACTGGCGCAGGACTGCGCGGCGCTGACCGATCTGAACGGGCAGGCGCTTGCATGGGTGAACGACCCGGAGAACGCCGAACTGGTCGGGGCCGAGGCGCGTTCGCTCACCAAGATGATGCGGCGTGCGGCGCGGCGGTCGCGGCGGCTGGGGCGGGCGGCGGTCACGCCGATGTCGGTCAGCGTTTTCGGGCCCTCGCAGGCGGGGAAGTCCTTTCTTGTCTCGGTTCTGGCGCGCCCCGAAAATGGGCGTCTGGTCGGCGATTTCCCGGACCGGCAGCTTGACTACATCAGCGAGGTCAATCCCGAGGGAGAGGGCGAGAGCACCGGGCTGGTGACACGGTTCACCATGCGTCGCGAGCCGTGCCCCGACGGGTTTCCGATCCGCCTGACCCTGTTGAGCGAGGCGGATATCATCCGCACGATCCTCAATTCTTTCTTCAACGATGGCGATGAATCTGAAGTGCCGCCCGACCCGGCGGAACTGGCGGCCCATCTTGATGCCTACAAGGCACGCGCCGGGGCGGCGCAGCCCGGTCTGGAGGCGGACGGGGTGCAGGAAATCGGCGAATATGTCGAGAACGTTTTTCGCAAGAGCGCCTATGCGGCGGCGCTGCGCCCGTTCTGGGACGAGGCCTCTGAAATCGCGCCGGGCCTGTCGTTGGCGGATCGGGCCGGGTTCTTTTCGATCCTCTGGGGTGGGCACGAGGCGCTGGGCGAGATGTACCAGCAACTGGCCGGGGCGCTGGCGCGGCTGGGCCATGCCGAGGAGATCCATGTCGAAATGGCCGCGCTGATCCCCCGCGAGCAATCGATCATCGACGTGAAAACCCTGCGCGGGCTGCGCGGCGGCGACGTGGGGCCGGATCTGCGGGTACATGCGGCCGGGCGCGACCTGCGCCTGCCACGGTCCGAGATCTGCGCACTGGCGGCGGAACTGGTCTTTCCGATGGCCGAGCAGCCCTCGGAGCTTTTCGGGCGCACCGATCTGCTGGATTTCCCCGGTGCACGCAACCGGTTCGAGGAACCGTTGTCGAAAACGCTGGGCAATCTCGACAAGAACCTGCCCGAGCTGCT
This sequence comes from Heliomarina baculiformis, assembly GCF_019966545.1. Lineage (GTDB taxonomy): Bacteria > Pseudomonadota > Alphaproteobacteria > Rhodobacterales > Rhodobacteraceae > Heliomarina > Heliomarina baculiformis. The sequence goes on from NZ_JAIMIC010000003.1 coordinate 47,629, forward strand.
GTTGCGCGGCAAGGTAGCCTATCTTTTCGATCGTTATGTGGAAAATCAGGAAATCACATCGATGCTGCTGTGTGTGCCGGGCAGCAATATGGAAACGCTCGACCTGCCGGGGCTGGTCGATCAGTGGATTGCGCTGACCCATGGCGCCACGCCCGAACTCCGGGCGCAGACGGAGACCGCGCTGTTCTTCGTGCTGACCAAGTTCGACATGCAGCTTGGCGATTCCGCCGCCGATGGGGGCGCGATGACGCGGTTTGAACGGCGTATGAAAGCCTCGCTTCTGGAGCGGTTCGGTCGCGGACAGGACAGCTGGGTCGAGGAATGGGAGCCGGGCAGGCCGTTTGACAATTGCTATTGGCTGCGCAACCCGAATTACTTTGTCGATGGCTTGATCGACTACGACGAGAATCGGCGCGAGATCCAGATCCGGCCCGACAAGGAGGCGCGGATTGCCGAGTTGAAAGCGGGCAGTCTGGCCGCCGCGCCGGTGCGCCGCCATTTTGCCGACCCCGAGGCGGCATGGGACGCGGCGCTGACGCTGAACGATGGTGGGGTGACCTACCTGATGGAGCAGCTTGCCAAGGTCTGCAAACCCGACAGCAAACTGCGCCAGATCCGGGTGCAGCTGGACCAGATTGCCGCCGATCTGACCCGGGCGATGGCGCCATTCCATGTGTCCGACGACGTGGAACAGCGCATCGCCGAGAAACAGGAAGCGGTGACGCGGGTGATCGACGATCTGGAACAGGCGCTCGGGCGGCATCGGTTCGGGGCGGTGATGGCGGCGCTGATGGTCGATCAGGACGAGATCGAAACCCGCATCGCGCGGGTGCCAAGTTCCGTGCGGATCACCAGCGCGGTCAGCGCGGCTTCGGCCCCGGCGGCGGAAACCGTGGCCAAGGGCCCGGCGCGGCCCGGTCGTCCAGCGCGGCCCCGCCCGGTGCGTCCGGTTGAAAAGGCCGAGATCCGCACGCTGACGCTGGAACAGTTTCAGGCGGAGACGGCGATCGAGACATGGATCGACCGGCTGAAATCCCTGCGTGACGACCCGGTGCGACGCAATGCCTTTGGTCTGGGCGAAACCACAACCGCCGATCTGGTGACCGAACTGATCCACGCGGCGCGGCGTGTCGGACTGTCGCGGCGCACGGCCGAGGCGCTGCGGGCGGTCAATTTCGGCCTCAGTGTCGAAAAGCAGGCCCAGCCCGCTGCCATTCTGGGCGCCGAGAGCATCAACGGCTTTGTCGCGACCCTTGGCATGGAGGATGTACCCTTGTCGGAAAGGCCGCAGGTCGACCTGCCGGAGGGCGGCTCGCGTCCGATCTTTGCCCCACGCGCGTCGGCGGATCATGTGGACGGGTTGCCGGAACAGCCCCGCAACCTTGCCGAAGAGGTCTGGAGCGACTGGGTCTTTGCGCTGGATGCGATTGCGCTTGCCAATGCCAAGGACGGCGTTGGCGGCGAGATCAATGTCGAGCAGAACCTTGCGCTTGGACGCATTCTGACGGCGCTTGGGGAGCAGCGCGCGGCATGAGCCTGATCGTCCATCCCGATCCGCAGCAACCGGCTGGCGGTTTCGCCTTTTTCGAACTGCCGGAAGGAAGGCTGACGGGCGAGGAGGAGACGGTTGCGATCTTTGACGCCTACGGCGAACGCTGGCTGGCCGAGGGGGATGGGCAATGGCAGGCCGATCCGCATGAATTCGGCCCCTACAAGGTCTATCGTCACGAAGGGGCGGACTGGCTGCGGATTGGCCCCGAGATCGTCGACCAGATCGAGGAATATGCACCGCTGAAAATCCGCGTGGCCGGGCGCGACTATGACGTGAACTGGCCCGATGATGTGCCGCCCCGCGCCGGTGCGGCGGTACGCGGCGGGTTGCAGCCGGTGGCGCGCGCGCAGGCGGAGGAATCGGTTTCGCAGCTTGTGGGCCGGGTCCAGAATGAACCCGAACCGGTCGAGGCCGAAAAACCGAAGACGATGCCGGAGCAACCGCAGGTGGAAACAGCCGCGGTTGAGGAACCGGTGCGCAGATCGCCGCGACGGCGGCGACGCCTGCGCAGGCTGTTGCTGGCGCTTTTTGTGATCCTGCTGCTTCTGGCGGGGGGGCTGCTTTGGTGGTATTTCGATCCGTTGACCCTGCTTGCGACCGAAGAACCTGTTCAGAACAACACCGAGGAAGAAGTCATCACGCAAGAGGTCGTGCCGGAAAATCCATGTTCGCGCGAAGCGTTGCGGGCGATTTCCGGCGGGTTTGAAGGGGTCGATCAGAGGTTGCGGGAATGCGGGTCAGAGGTCTCTGCCGATACGGCATTGGCGCTGGTCGAGACCTATGCCGGGGTGGACGATCCGGCGGCGCTCTATCTCTTTGGCGCGCTTTACGATGGCGAAACGCTTGAGGCGCGGATTGAGAACCTGATCGGTCTGAGCTTTGAACCCGACGATGCAAAAGCGGCGGAATATTACGCCCGCGCCGTTGAAGCCGGGTCGGATCGGGCGACCGCGACGCTTGAGGCGACCTGCGAAAGACTGTCCGGATCGGGCGATACATTGGCGAGAGGGGCTTTTGATGATTACTGCCGGTAAAACCCTGTTTCTGTCGGCTCTGCTGGGGCTTGGGCTGAGTGCGGGGGCGGTTGTGGCGCAGGACGGCGACCGTCCGCTGCTGCGCGAGGGGCGCGAAACTGTCTATAAGCGGGTGCTGACGCGCCCCGGTGCGACGCTTATGGAGGCGCGCGATGGGGAAGAGCTGCGAGTCTACCCGGCGTTTCAGCCGCTCTATGTCTTCGCGGCCGAACCGGGTTGGGTGCAGGTGGGGCCGTCGGTTTCCGCACCGCCTGAAGGCTGGGTGACCGAGGACTCGGTTGTCGAATGGAAACAGAATATCGTCGCGGCCTTTACCAACCCGGCGGGCCGAGAGCGCCAGATCCTGTTCGAAAGCGAGGAGCGGCTGCGCGATCTGATGGAGCATGAGGCGCTGCGCGAGATGCAGGGTCAGATCCTGCAAGAGATCGAGACAGGCGAGGTGCCGGATGAGCGTGGCGTCGTCGCCGCCGAACCGCCGGTCTACGTAAACATCGTCGATCAACTCTACCTCATGCCGATCCTTGATTTCACGCAGGATCTGCATCCGCTGAACTATGACGAGAACCTGCTGATGGAGGTGGCTTCGGTACCGCTGCGTGCCGAGGGAGAGACTGCCGCGCCAACCGGCGGGACGGATGATTTCGACGTGGGGATCGTGTTTGTCTTTGATACGACCCAGTCGATGGAGCCTTATATCTCGCGCACGCAGAGCGCGGTTGAGCAGGTGGTGCGCGATATGCGCGGCTCGGATATCGGGGATCATGTGCAATTCGGCGTGGTCGGGTTCCGCGACAGTATCGAGGCCGCGCCTGCGCTTGAATACCGCACCCGGACGCTGCTGCCATTGCAACGGCGGCAGGACCAGACCGAGGTACTGGCCACGATCCGCGCGGCTACACGGGTGGCGCAGGCCGACAGCCCCGGGTTCAACGAGGACAGCCTTGCCGGGGTGGAGGATGCTATCGACCTGACCGACTGGAACGGCGGCGGCGATCCTTTCGATGCGCGGATCGTCATCCTGATCACCGATGCCGGTCCCAAGGACGCGCGCGACCCGAATGCGCGCTCGGCCATCGGTACCAAGGAATTGCAGCGCGCCGCGCAGGACAAGGGGATCGCGGTGATGACGCTGCACCTCAAGACCACCGCCGGGGGCGAGGCTCAGCATGCCTATGCGGCAGATTCCTATCGCAGCCTGTCACGGTTTCAGGACGACACCTATTACTACGGGATCGATAATGGCTCGCCACAGGCGCTGGAGGCGACGGTCAAACGGCTCGTCACGGCGATGAGCGACGTGATCCGCAGGGCACAGGATGAAACGCCGGTGCTGAGTTCGGAAGAGACCGGCGAGGAACTGGTGAACCTGGGGCTGGCGATGCAGCTTGCTTATCTTGGCCGCAAGCAGGGCGCGCAGGTGCCGGACGTGATCCGGGGCTGGGTATCGGAAAAGGCAATCGAAGACCCGTCGCGGCTGGCGATCGAGCCGCGTCTTCTCGTGACCAAGAACGAGATGGCGACCATGGCCGATTTGCTGTCGAATCTTCTGGATCTGGGCGAGCAGAGCCGCAGCGCCGAGGACGCGGCGAGCTTTTTCGCGCAGGTGCGCGACGTGGTGGCGCGGATGGCGCAGAACCCGGATAGGTTGGTGAACACGGATGCGGAAACGCTGGGCGGCGCGCTCGAATTTCTCGAAGACCTTCCGTATGAAAGTCAGCTGATGCTGACGACCGAGGAACGCTGGTCGCAAAGTGCGATGAACCGGCGGCAGATCCTTGACGGGATGCGCCAGAAGCTTGTGCAATATCGCAAGTGGCTGCTGGATCCGTCGGTCTGGACCCGGCTTTATCCCGGTGCGCCGGATGGGGAATATGTCTTTGCGATGCCGTTCGACGTTCTTCCCTGAGACCTGATGGACCGGGGCCTGCACCTGAAATCGGGACGGATCGAGCTTGCCGATGGCGAGCGGTCCTTTCGGCTCGAGGTCGACGATTTCCGGCTGGTGCCCGGGCAGGCGGTGGCGCTGACCGGGGCGAGCGGATCGGGAAAGACCCTGTTGCTGGAACTGCTTGGCCTGCTGCGCGCGCCTGCTCCGAGCGCGGTATACCATTGGGAGGGTGAGAAGGAATCGCGCGATCTTGCGGCGCTTTGGGCGAAAGGACCACGCGGGGCAGAGCTTGCCCGGATGCGCGGTGCGCTGTTCGGGTTCGTGCCGCAGACCGGCGGGCTGGTACCCTTCCTGACCGTGTCTGAAAACATCGCGCTGCCGCAGAAGGTTACCGGACGGCTCGACGCCAACCGGGTGAATGAATTGATCGAGCGGCTGGAAATCGCGGATGTGGCCGGGCTGCGGCCAGCAGCCTTGTCCATCGGTCAGCGCCAGCGCACCGCGATTGCCCGCGCCCTTGCGCATCGCCCGCCCTTTGTCGTCGCCGATGAACCGACCGCCGCGCTGGATCCCGAAGCGGCGGACCGGGTGCTGACGCTGCTGTTGGAAACCGCCGAGGCGCAAAGGACCGGGGTGATCCTGTCGTCGCATGACCTCGACCGGGTCGCGCGTTTCGGGCTTGAGCGTCACCGACTGATTGTCACCAATGACCCCGTGGTCAGTCGGCTGGAGCCTGTGACATGCTGATCCTGCGGCTGGCATGGGCGGATGTGATCCGCGACCGGTTCTTCCTGTTCTGCAACGCGGCGGTGATGGTCGGGATACTGGTGCCGCTCCTTGTGCTCTTTGGTGTTAAAAACGGGGTCTACGCGGCGCTGATCGGGGAAATGCTCGCCGATCCGGCGAATTTGCAGATTGATACGGCGGGGAACGTGACGCTGTCCGAGGCGGATATCGCGCCGCTGCGCGACTGGCCCGAGATCGCCTTTATGACCCCCAAGGTGCGCGGCCAGTTCGATTACGTGAACCTGCGCGCGGTGGACGGGCGGCGCATCCGCGCGGCGCTGATGGTGCCGACCGGCGCGGGTGACCCGACATTGCCCGAGGGCGCGACGCTTGGCGAAGGTGAGGTTGCGGTGAGCGCCCAGCTTGCCGAACAGCTTGAGTTGCAGGCGGGAGATGAGGTGCAGCTCATCACGCAGGCCGAGGACCGTCCACGCCAGCTGGTGCTGGACAAGCGGATCGGGCTGGTGCTTGACCCGGGCGCGACGTCGGGGCGGACGGTGCTGGCGCCCTTCGAGACATTGTCTTTGATCGAGGCGTTTTACGACAGCTACAGCCTGCCCAAGCATGGCATCGAAGGCAGCCGCGATCTGGCCGACCGGGTGGCGGCCTATGCCGGGCTGCGGATCTATGCGCACCGGCTTGAGGATCTGTCGGCGCTGCAGTCCCGTGTCGAAAGCGAACTGGGGCTGGGGACCACCGCCAATACACGCGCGGTCGAATCCCTTCTGGGTCTGGGGCGCAAGCTGAACATGGCGCTGGCGGGCACGGCGGTGCTGGCCGCGCTGGGGCTGGGAGCGGCACTGGTGCTGGGGTTCTGGTCTGATGTGGCGCGCAAGCGGGGGGTGCTGGCGGGTATCGCGCTGATCGGCGTGCCTAGCCGCCAGCTTGCGCTGTTCCCGGTGATACAGGCCGGGCTGACCGCCTGCCTTGGATTGATCCTGTCCTTTGCGATATTCCTTGTCGCGGGGCAGGGAGCTGAGGCGCTGTTCGGGCAGGGGCTGCCCGGGGCCGCGCCGCTGGTGCTCTTGCAGCCGGGGCAGGCGCTGGCCATCGCCGCCGTTGTGCTGGTGCTGGTGGTTCTGGCCGCCGGGGCGGCGGCCTGGTCGGCGCTGCGGCTTGACCCGGCCAGCGTGCTACGCGAGGCCGCGTGATGCACCGGTTTTGGATCCATATCGCCTGTTGTCTCGCGCTGGCGGTGCCCTCTGCGGCGCAGACGGAAACCGGCGACGCGCCCTGGCCGAAAGACCTGTACGATCCGGCCTTTGAAGGCGCACCCGCTGACCTGATCCTGCCGATGCCCTGCGGCGGGGCGATGGCGTTCCAACGGGTGAATGTGCCAATGGAGGCGCCCGATCCGATGGCCGACCGCCGGGTCCGGCTTGGGCAGACGCAGGAGGAAAGTGGCTATTCCGATTACCTGCACCCGGCCTTTCTGCGTGGCTCCTTCACCGATGAAAATTCAGGCGCGACCTATTACTACATCGCCCGGTATGAGCTGACCCGGGGCCAGTTCCGCGCGCTTAGCGGGGATTGCGAGGCACCGACGCGGGCGGATCGTATCGCGCAGGGCGAGATTTCGTGGTTCGACGCGCAGGCGCTCGCGCAGGCCTATTCCGGCTGGTTGCTGTCTGTGCGCCCACCCGAACTGCCGATGGCCGATGGTGTGCCGGGGTTCGTCCGCCTGCCGACCGAGGCCGAATGGGAATATGCAACCCGGGGCGGGGCGCGGATTGAACCGACGCTGTTTCCGGGACGTCGCTTTTTTGGCGATGGCGACCTGCGCGACTATGCGCGCTATCAGGCGCCGGGATCGTCGCGAGGTACGCTGGGTGCGGTGGGGCTGCGCAAACCCAATCCGCTTGGGCTTTACGACGTTTACGGCAATGCCGAGGAACTGATGATGGAGCCGTTCCGGCTGAACGCGCTGGGACGTGCGGGCGGGCAGGTGGGCGGCATCGTCACGCGCGGCGGTTCGGTCCTGTCGCAGGCTGCGCAGATCTATAGCGCGGTGCGTACCGAATACCCGCCCTATGACCTGTCGAGCGGACAGCCGCTGGGGGCCGAGACCTTTGGCATGCGGCTGGTCATCGCCACCCACATCACCACCTCCGACGCGCGGCTGCGCGCGATCCGCGACCGGTGGCAGGCGCTGGCCGATACGCTGGATGTGCAGACCGATGCCGATCCGCAGACCTTGCTGTCCGGGCTGATCGACGCGGAGATCGACCCGTCGCGGCGCGACGCGCTCACCGATCTTGATCTTGAATTCCGTCGCGCGACCGACCGCGCCCAGACCGCGCTGCAACAATCGGCGCGGGCGACTTTGCTGGCGGGGGCGGTGTTCGTCGATTCCATTATCGAAACGACGGCAGATATCGCGGCAAAGGCCGCCAACATCCGGATGCTGGTGGATCTGCAGCGTGCCCGGAGCCAGACGCCGGTTTATGCCCGTCAGCTTGACCGGCATGTCGAAGAGATCAACGCGATGCGGCGCGAGCAGGCGACGTTCCTCCTGTCGTTCCGCGCCGCCCTTGAATCGCTGAGTTCGGATGTGCCGGAACCGGCCCGTGTCGCAGCCTATAACGTGCTGAGCGAAGAATTGTCGCTTGCCGGGCGCGGGCAGGTGGCGCGGATGCTGGAACGTTTCTGGGAAGACCTTGCGTATTACGGGGCGCATCCGGATCTGGAAATCGACGCGCTGCGTGACCTCGCGCTTCAGTGAGATCGGCACGGGGGGCCGAACGGTGCGAATTTGCGCCAATTCCCCTTAATTTGATCGCGCTGATCGGTATGCACGCTTGACTTTCAAGTCTATGTTTGTTCGTCTCTTGTTCCATGGCGGGGAGTCATTGACCACCGTACCAATCATGTTGCGTGCGCGTGGCTGACCAAAGTTTGCTACCGGAGGGTTTCTTTATCATGTTTAAAACAAAACACATTTGTGCGTCATTCGTTGCTGCCAGCCTTGTGGCGGTGCCGGTTCAGCGGGCTCAGGCCAACGAGGCTGCGGCATTTCTGGGCGGTGCGCTTCTCAGCGGCATCATCGTGAACGAAGTTAACAAGAACAAGCGTCGCAAGACCTATAGCAGCTCGAATTCGGCGGCTTACTCGGCGCAGCGCGCCCAGAACCGGCAGGTTCAGACCGCGCTGAACTATTTCGGCTATAATGTCGGCAGCGCCGATGGTGTGCTGGGCAGCCGTTCGCGCGCGGGGATCTCGCAGTATCAGGCGCAGATGGGGTTCAACCCGGATGGTCGGCTTGACGATTACGAGCGTGACTTCCTGCTGGGCAGCCACCAGCGTGCGCTCGCAAGCTCGCATGTAGCGCCCTATAACCAGATCATCGCGTCGCAGGGGCCGTCCGGTCTGCTGCGGACCTATCGCAACGAACAGCTTGGCATTTCGACCACAGCCGCAGTTCAGCCCGCGCCGGCTCCTGCTCCGATTCCTGCGCCGGCCCCTGCACCGGTTGCGGCGGCAGCAGCGCCTGCACCGGCTCCCGCGCCTGCACCGGCGCCGGCCCCGACACAGCCTGTCACCACCCGGTCGGAAACCGCAACGCTGCCTAACTTTACCTTTGGGCAGACCGACCGCTCGGTCAACGAGCACTGCAACGAGATCAATGTGCTGACTGCCGCCAATGGCGGGATCACCGCGCCGGGCCGCGTGTCGGATTCCGAATTCGTGCTGAACGAACAGTTCTGCCTTGCCCGGACCCATGCGATGGCGGAAAGCAGCTCGATCACCGCGACGATCCCGAACATGACGGATTCGCAGATCGAGGCACAGTGCGGCGGTCTTGCGCAGGTCATCGCGCCGCAGCTTGACGGTCTGTCGACCAAGCGTCCCGATCAGGTGATCAGCGATGCGTCGGCCGTGCTGCAAAGCTCGGGCCAGCCGATGGATCAGCTTGTCTCGGGGGGCAAGGTCTGCCTGGGTGTTGGCTACCGTATCGACGATGCGCAGATGGCGCTGGCTTCGGCCGTGCTGCTCGCTTCGGCCGGTCAGCTTGGCTATGGCGAAGCTGTGAGTCACCACATGCGCGAAGGCTTTGGCACATCCAAGGCGGATGCGTCCAAGTCGACCGCATGGATGAACCTCGCGATGGACTCGGTCTCTTCGACCGCGGGTGCGGCCGTGATGGGCCAGTCGCCTGACCGTGTCGCCGTCATCGAAGAAGCGCTGAGCGGCAGCGGCGGCGGCGCAAGCAGTGCGGCGCTCCCGGTCTTCTCGGTGCCGAAGAACTGATCGACACGACATTCCGGAAATAGGGGAATCGCCTGCCGTCTTCGGCGGGCGATTTTCGTTTCCGCCAAGGACAGCCATTTCAGGCACGGGCCGATTGCCGGAACATGCGTCCCCTGGGCACAGACATGCGGAACTTAACGTCTTTATGACGCGCGGGTGCTTGAATGCTTGGCGGGGCTGATCTAGCTAGACCTCAAACGGTGCAACGGAAAGCCGCCCTAATGACCTATATCGTCAACGACAACTGCATTGCCTGCAAATACACCGACTGCGTCGAAGTCTGTCCTGTGGACTGCTTCTACGAAGGCGAGAACATGCTGGTCATCCATCCGGATGAATGCATCGACTGCGGCGTGTGCGAACCGGAATGCCCCGCGGATGCGATCCGTCCGGACACCGATCCAGAGGCCGAGAAATGGGTGGAATTCAACCGTAAGTATTCCGAGCTCTGGCCGGTCATCATCACCCGCAAAGATCCGCTGCCCGAGGCCGAGGAGCGCGACGGCGAAGAGGGCAAGCTGGACAAATACTTTTCGGAAGCTCCGGGCGAGGGCGGCTAATCGATTCGCCCTTTGCCTTGCACGGCAAGGCATGCCACAGTGCGAAAAATGCCGTGATTCACTGAGGTTTCGAAGATGATCCAACGTCATCTTCCAATCATGCAGTTTTTGTGATACATTTATCCGATAGATGATGGAAAATACCGGATCGTCCGCGACGCGCTCACGTCGGGATGGGCATATCGGAGATTGAGAACGCTGTTGGACGGGTCATGGATGTGGCCCGCTGCGGTGTCTTTGTCGCCTAAAGCACCCGGTCTGCAAGGAAGTGCTGAATGACCAAATCAAAGAAGCTGGAATTTCGTCCCAACGAGTATGTTGTTTACCCGGCGCATGGCGTCGGTCAGATCGTATCCATCGAGGAGCAGGAAGTCGCGGGTATCGCGCTTGAACTCTTTGTGATCTCCTTTGAAAAAGACAAGATGACCCTGCGGGTGCCCACGAACAAGGCGACCGAGATCGGCATGCGCTCGCTAAGCTCGCCCGACGTGATCAGCCAGGCGATGAAGACGCTCAAGGGCAAGGCCAAGGTCAAGCGGGCGATGTGGTCGCGTCGCGCGCAGGAATATGAACAGAAAATCAACTCGGGCGACCTGATCTCGATTGCGGAGGTCGTGCGCGACCTGCACCGTACCGACGATCAGCGTGAGCAGAGCTACTCCGAGCGTCAGCTCTATGAAGCGGCTCTGGAACGCCTGACCCGCGAAGTCGCGGCTGTCAGCGGCGGCGATGAAACCGTTGCGGCCAAGCAGGTCGACGATGTGCTGATGTCGCGCGCCGCCTGATAAAGCCTAACAAGATTTGTGAAGAACCGGTCGTCCCTTGGGCGGCCGGTTTTTTATGCGGCGGTGAAAGCGATGAGCAGGGTGATTTCGCTGACTTGCTGGCTGGCCCCAAGAATGTCGCCGGTCTGGCCGCCGATCTTGCGTTTGGCGATCACGGCGAGAATGCCGACGGCCAAGACGGCCAACAGGAATGGCCCGATTACCTCAGGACCGCTCGCCAACAGCGCAATGATAAGACCAAGCGCAAGCGCGCCTATACTGGTTGTCCAGCCGGGCCGTCCGACGCTGTGCGACAGACCGTCCGCGCGGGCATGGGGCAAGGCCGTCATCATCGCAGGCAGAACAGCGCGTGACAGAACGGCAACGGCGAGGATCGTCACGACTCCGGTTTCGAGAATTGCCGCCAGCGCCATCCAGCGCAGGCCCAGTGAGAGGATCAGGGCAAGCACGCCATAACTGCCGATGGCGCTGTCCTTCATGATTTCGAGCCTCCGGGCGCGGTCGAACCCGCCCCAGAGACCGTCGGCGGTATCGGCCAGACCGTCCTCGTGCATGGCGCCGGTCACCATGATTTGCACGGCCATTACCAGCCCGGCGGCGATCAGGGGCGAAATGCCCACGGCAAGGGCCGCCCAGCCAGCAAACGCCGCTGGAACGGCGACCGTAAGCCCGGCCAGCGGAAAGGCCCAAGCGGCACTGGCCTGACGTTGAAAAGCACTCGCGGCAAGCGTGGGCAGGGGCAGTCGCGTCAGCAGAACGCAGGCAAGCAACGGGTCCGTAAGTGAAATCCGACCGGCTGTTTTGCCACCTTCCATGCGCGGCGCCCTTTCTTGGGGTTGTGATGCTCTACCCAGCGGTTAAACAACGGGGTCAGTTTCGATGCAATGAGGCTTTCAATGCTGCCCGATCTTACAAACATGGACACGTTACGCGATCTGTTGAGATCCGCCCCGGGGATCGGGGTCGATGCACGGGCCGCCGCGACAGAACGCAATGCCCAGCTGACCAAGCCGCCGGGGGCGCTGGGGCGTCTCGAGGATCTGGCGATCTGGTACGCAGGCTGGCGGGGCGAGGCGCGGCCCAGCATCGCGACGCCGCATGTGATCGTATTCGCAGGCAACCACGGGGTGACGGCACAGGGCGTTTCGGCCTTTCCGCCAGCGGTGACCGAGCAGATGGTCGCGAATTTCCAGCATGGGGGCGCGGCGATCAACCAGCTTGCACAGGCGGCAGGCGCACGGATGGATGTGCATGCGCTTGAGCTCGACCGCCCGACCGGGGATTTCACCGAACAGGCCGCCATGAGCGACGAGGAATGTCTCGACGCGCTGCGCCGGGGCTGGTCGGCGGTGGACCTGTCCGCCGATCTTTTGGTGGTCGGAGAGATGGGCATCGGCAATACCACATCGGCAGCGGCACTCTGCCATGCGCTCTTTGGTGGCAATGCGGCTGACTGGACCGGGCGTGGCACCGGAGTCGATGAGGCGGGGCTTTCGATCAAGACTCAGGTGGTCGCACGGGCGGTAGGGCTGCATGGCGGGGCAGGCGATGGTCTGTCGCTGCTGGCCCGACTTGGCGGGCGCGAAGTCGCGGCGATGGCGGGTGCTATCGCGGCTGCACGGGTGTTGCGCATTCCGGTGATCCTTGACGGGTTCATCTGCTGCGCGGCGGCGGCATGCCTGCAGAATGTGGCGGCAGGAGCGCTTGATCACGCCGTCGCAGGCCACCAGAGCGCCGAAGGCGCCCACGGCGCGCTGCTGCAACGGCTGGGCAAGGATCCGATCCTGTCGCTGGGCCTGCGGCTTGGCGAAGGCTCTGGCGCGGCACTTGCGATCAATATCCTCAAGAGCGCGGTGGCCTGTCACAGCGGCATGGCGACATTCGCCGAGGCGGGCGTTGCGGCTGGAAACTGAGTGATCGCCCGGTCCCGAAACCGGGCGATCCTTTACGCTGACTTGCGGTTGTTTTCGTAAACGCGGTTCAGCAGCGCGGCTTCTAGTTCTTTCTCAAGCTCCTTGGCCTTGGCGATATAGGCCGCGTTTTCGCTGGCCGGGATGTTCGGATCCCAGACTTCGGCCAGTTGCCGGACCGTGACCCGGTCATGGGCATAGAAGGTCTGAGCCGCCTCGCTTGCCTCGTATTCCGAAAGGCCGATGTTCTCGAGCACGTAGCGCCCGGCACGCAGAGAGCTGTCGAACATCTCGCGTACAATGTCGTTCGCGCCCGCCTTGTAGAGTTCGAACACGTGCGGGCGGTCATAGGCACGGGCCACGATATGCAGGTCGGGGCGCTGGCGGCGCGCATAGGCTACCAGCATCGTGGCCTTGTCCTTGTCATCCATCGCCACGACCAGCACGCGCGCCTTCTGCAAGCCCGCCGCGCGCAGCAGCTCGGGCCGGGTCGGATCGCCAAGGAACCCCTTGAACCCGAAACGCCGCATCAGCTGGATCGTTTGCATGTCGTGGTCAAGCACGATGGTCTTGAACCCGCTGGCTTGTACCAGCCGGTTGACGATCTGTCCGAAACGGCCAATCCCGGCGATGATGACGGGGCCTTCCTCGTCGATCTCGTCGGGTTTGTATTTGGGGCCTGCCACATCGCTCATCCGGCGCGAAATCACCTCGTACAGGATGAACAGGAGCGGGGTGATCAGCATCGTCAGGGCGACGATCAGCAACAGTTTTTCCGCGACATCGCCGGGGATGACGTTCTGCTGGGTCGAAAAGGAAATCAGCACGAACCCGAATTCCCCGGCCTGCGCCAGCGAGAGGGTAAAGAGCCAGCGGTCGCGCCCCTTGAGCTTGAAGGCGCGTCCCAGCAGGTAAAGCACGATGCCCTTGACCAGAATGACCAGCACGGCCAGCCCGATCAGGTCGGCGGCATCCGCAAAAAAGGCGGTGAAGTTGATACCCGCGCCCACGGTGATAAAGAACAGCCCCAGCAGCAGCCCCTTGAACGGTTCAAGGTCGCTTTCCAGCTCGTGCCTGAATTCGCTGTTGGCAAGCACCACGCCCGCGAGGAACGCACCAAGCGCGGGTGACAGGCCCACCAGCGTCATCAGAAAGGAAATGCCGACCACGATCAGCAGCGCCAGTGCCGTATACATCTCGCGCAGGCCCGCCACATGGATGAACCGGAACACGGGCCGCGTCAGGTAGATGCCCGCAAGGATGACCAGACCGATCACGCCGATCGTCACCAGCGTGACCGCCCAGCCCGGAAGGCCCTCGACGAGAGATACCGCATGGCCATGCCCGCCGGCGGCGGCCTCGTGTATCGCAAGGGAAATCGACCCGTCGTCATTGATCGCGCCGTAGATTTCATTGACGGCAAGAAGCGGCAGCAAGGCAAGGATCGGGATCACCGCGATATCCTGCGTCAGCAGCACCGAAAAGGCGGAACGCCCGCCGCCCGTCTGCATCAGCCCCTTTTCCGACAGGGTCTGAAGCACGATGGCGGTCGAGGAGAGCGACAGGGCAAGACCGATGGCGACGGCGGTCGCAAAGGGCTGCCCGGCGACAATGGCGGCGGCCATGATGACCAACGTGCTGAGGACGACCTGCAAGCCGCCCAGACCGATCAGCTTGTGGCGCATGTTCCAGAGCGCCCTCGGTTCGAGTTCGAGACCGATCAGGAACAGCATCATCACGACGCCGAATTCGGCGAAATGGCGCAGTTCTTCCATTTCGGAGCCGACTAGATGGAGCACCGGACCGATGACGATGCCCGCCGCCAGATACCCAAGCACGGATCCAAGGCCAAGCCGGGCAGCAATCGGAACCGCGATCACCGCGGCAGCCAGATAGATCGAGGCTTGGTAGAGGAAACTATCCATTGTCAGTCGGTTCCTTCCCGAGAGGGACGAAGTACATGTTCACGTCGGCAGCGGCGCGTCGCGTTTGAGCTGATCCATCACGATCTGGCTTTGCACGCGCGCCACGGCGGGGTGCGGCAGGATGACTTCGTGTATCAGCGCATTCAGGGCGGGCAAATCACTGCAATAGACGCGTAACAGATAATCAGCTTCGCCGGTCATGGTCCATGCGCTTGTGATCTCGGCCCGGGATCGGATCAGACGTGCGAAAGAGGCGGATTGCTCGGGGCCGTGGGTGCCAAGCTGGACCTGCACGAAACCCTGCACGCTGAGTCCGAGACGCAGCGGGTCGAGCCGCGCCGAATAGCCCTGGATAATGCCATCGGCCTCAAGCCGCTGGCGGCGGCGCCCGGCCTGGCTGGGCGAGAGGTTCAGAAGCTCACCCAATTCCTGCGCTGTCAGATGCGCATTGCCCTGCAGCGCCGCGAGCAGGCGTGTATCCGTGTCATCAAGCATATGCGGCGAATCCTTTATTCTTACTTACATAGTGCATGTTTCCCGCATAACTACCCCTGATCCTAATCGAAAACGCGCAACTTTAGCATGAAGTTTGCGTTACGATTTGGCTAACCAGAAATGACAGCCAGAGGAGAAGCGAATCATGGGTCCTTTCCCGCATGACGCACCGAAATCCGAAATCACCGAGGCCAACCCGGCCGGAACGGACGGGTTCGAATTCGTCGAATTCGCCCATCCCGACCCTGAAGAGCTTCGCGGTGTTTTTTCGCGTATGGGCTACGAATGCGTCGCCCGCCACAAGTCCAAGAATGTTGAGCTTTGGCAGCAGGGCGATATCACCTATGTCCTGAATGCCGAGCCGAACAGTTTTGCCTCACGCTTTGTCGATCTGCACGGTCCTTGTGCACCGTCGATGGGCTGGCGCGTCGTGGACGCGCAGCATGCGTTCGACCATGCGGTTGCGAATGGCGCCGAACCCTACACCGGCGATGACAAGACGATGGACGTGCCCGCGATCCTCGGGATTGGCGGATCGTTGATCTATTTCATCGACCAGTATTACGACACCTCGCCTTATAACGAGGAATTCGAATGGCTGGCGCAGTCCAAACCACGCGGCGTCGGGTTCTATTACCTCGATCACCTGACCCATAACGTGTTCAAGGGTAACATGGACACTTGGTTCAAGTTCTACGGCGACCTGTTCAACTTTCGCGAAATCCGCTTTTTCGACATCGAGGGCAAGTTCACCGGGCTTTTCTCGCGTGCGCTGACCTCGCCCTGTGGCCGGATCCGTATTCCTCTGAACGAGGACCGGGGCGAAACCGGCCAGATCGTGTCCTACCTCAAGAAGTACAATGGGGAAGGTATCCAGCATATCGCGGTCGGGTCGGACAATATCTATGACAGCACCGATGCGATTGCCGACAAGGGCGTGAAATTCATGCCTGGTCCGCCGGATACCTATTACGACATGTCCAAGGACCGCGTCGTCGACCATGACGAACCGATCGAGCGGATGAAAAAGCACGGTATCCTGATCGATGGCGAAGGCGTCGTCGATGGCGGTGAAACCCGTATCCTGCTGCAGATCTTCTCAAAAACCGTGATCGGTCCGATCTTTTTCGAGTTTATCCAGCGCAAGGGCGACGACGGGTTCGGCGAAGGCAACTTCAAGGCGCTGTTCGAGTCCATCGAACAGGAGCAGATCGACAATGGTGAGATCGCGGCGGAGTAACGTCTCCCGCTTGCAAGCGATCCACGGGGAGGAGAACGGGCGGCATCCAGCCGCCCGTTTTTTTGTGTAATGCGGAGAGGTGGGGGTTAACCGCTCGGAATCTTCAGGGTCAGGTTGCGCCCGCCCTTGGAATAGCGCAGCTCGCTGTCGCCGATGGCCACGATGCGTCCGCCATCGACACTGTCGCCGACCTGAACCTTTTTATATCGCCCGCTGGGCAGGCGCACGAGCGCGCGCCGGTTCGACGGCGTGCCGTAGACCCCGATGAGGTTCACGCGGCGCAGGTTGATCGCATTGTCGAGCGTTGCCTGCCGGGCCACCGAGGCCGAGGATGGAATGGTCGGCTGCACACGGACAGGCGCAACAGGTTCCGGTTCATCCGCTTCCTCTGGTGCTGCCCGAGCAGTCCTGACGATGCTGGCGAAATCGGCGGGCCGTGGATCGGGACGCCGCGACGCCGCGACGGCCTGTGCCGACGGCGGCGCGGGGGTTGCCTGTTCGGCGCGCAGGGTTTCCGCCTCTTCCTGAAGCGAGCGGGGCCGCAGCTTGGGCCGCAGCGTGGCCAGTTCGTCGCGGGTCAGCCCGCCAAGCTGCGTGCGTTCCTGACGTTCGGCCAGATCCTCGGGGCGCAGGCGCGGGCGCAGTTCGGCCAGACGGTCGCGCAGCGCATCGCTTTCCGCCTCTTCCTGCACGTCGAGCCGTTCGGGAATCGACGAGGGGCGTATGGGCGGCAGACCGGCATAGATCCGAACCCCTTCCTGGTTCAGCGTGCCTTCGGGCGTGGCCTCGACAAGACCGTTTTCGTCCAGCGCAAAAAGCGTACCGGCGGCGGCAGGCGAGCTCACCACATCCGGCGCCTCATCCGTTTCAAATTCCTCGGGCTGGGGCAGGGCCACCGCATCCTGAGACATGTCGGTGCGGTCGATCGACGCGATGAACAGGTCGTCAAGACCGATCACGGCGGGCGAGGCAGGGGCCTCGGGCGCTTCGGGCCAGATGCCGGTCGCGGCATAGCGGGCCTCTTTCTCGGCCTCGGTCTGCGGCTCGGCGGGGACCTCTGTCGCAACAGCCGTGTCCTCGCCCCCGGCCGGGGCCGGTTCCATATCCTGCGCATCGGCAACGGCTTCGTCATCCAGCACTTCGCTGTCGATCCCAGGCAAATCGTCGTCAATCGCGGGCAGCTCGTCTGCAGGGATCGCGTCACTTTCACCTTCGTCCAGCGCGTCAAGAACCGCCATGTCAGTTTCGCTCAGACCGGGCGCATCGGGAAGGTTCTGCAGGCTGTCATCCGCGGCCGGCGCCTCGGGTGCGCCGGGTTCCGCCGCGATCTGCGGGCCCTGATCCACGTCCGTATCCGGCGCGGCATTCGGGTCAGTGTCGGTATCCGCCGCGCCAGGGCGAAACACGCCTTCGCTTTGTTCCACGGCGGTGACAACCGGGTCTGTATCCAGCACATCGGGGGCCGGTACAACGGCAGGAGTCAGCGCATGTTCGCTGGCCGCATCGTCGGTGCCAAAGAGACCGGCAATCCCGTCATCCAGGAACAGGCTGGCCCATATCGCGACGGCTGCAAGGAACAAAAGCAGCCCGGCGGTAAGGATCAGGCCAAGGTGACGGGGTTTGCCGCCCACCTTGTTGTCGCGCGCGCCAAAGACAGTCATCTTGGCGGCTTCGTCACCGGCTTCGCTCATGGCGGCGGGGGGCGGCGGCGCGATCCGGCTGGTCGTCTGTTTCGGTCTGGTGGTAACGGGCGGGTCGTCTTCTTCACGCTTGCGGCTGAGAAAGGCGCTGAACCCGGTGGCCGTCGGCACCGGGTCTTCTTCGGGCTGCGTGCGGAATTCGGGGGCCGTCAACGTGAGATCCGGTTCGGCCTCTTTATACTCCGGTTCTTGATACTCAGGGGCGGCCACGACCGGGTCGGGGTCGGTTTCGCTCTTGGCCCTGACCTCGGCCTCTTCTATCGGCTCGTCCTCATCGTCTTGAGTGACGGTTTCAGCGATGTCGCCAGCCACCGGCGTATGTTCGACCTCGGGGGCGACGCCACTGGCGACAGGACCGGGCGCCAGCGAGAAACGCGGCCGTTCGGCAGTCAGCAACTCGCCGGTCGCAGGGCTGTCTTCGGCAGGGGCGGGGCCTTCCCGTCGTGCCCGGCGCGAGGAAAACCCGGCGGGCGCGGTCGGCTGCGGGACGGTGTATTCCGTTTCGGGGGCCTCGTCCGTGTCTGGTTCAGGCTCCTCGACAGTTTGAGATTCTTCGACCGGTTCAGGTGCCGGCTCGGGGTAAACCGCCTTGCCGACGACCACGACCGCGATTCCGTCCGGTTCTACCGTGTTCTTGCCAAACTCATGGGTCGCGGCCTTGGTCTGGCCAAACCACGGCTCGCCCAGAAACGCCTCATCGCCGGGGATGGCCGCAAAGGCCAGCGGCCCCATCTCATGCTCAACCGCAAAGGCTTCCGCTTCTTCAAGCGTTTCGCGCGCTACCGCCGCAACATGGGTCATGCGCCCGTCGCTGGCGGTGTCATAGACCAGTTCGCTCAGGTCATAGGGCGTCGCCTCGGCAAGCGCCTCGCGCACGAGACTGTCGCGGATATCGCCCCGCGCATCCCCGGTTTCGACGCTCAGATATCTGATCTGCTCATTCGGCAGGATCAGCTTGGTGCGCAGTTTGCCGGTGGCAAGCTTCTTTGCCCTGGCGCGCAGCTCGGACACGGCAGCGGCAAGATCGGGCGCGTCGAATCCGGCGTCACCCACATGACGCCATCCGCCCGCCGCCCGGTGCAGCAGGGTAATTCCGTCGAACGTCAAGGAAAGGGCAAAATCGGGTTTCATTCCGCGGCCATTCATCCCATTTTCAATATGTTGCCACCCCGGCATCCGGCATAGCCAGAGCCATCCCGACCGGGCCCAGTTTAAAGCAGGACTCTGCCGAGGAAAAGAAAAACACCACAGCAGACCTTGCGATATCACGGGCAACGCTTTCATCTTGAGATATAGTTCAAAGGAAACGAGTAATGAAACCATCTATCCTTCTTGCCGGTGTTTTGGCTGCATTCTGCGCGACCACCGCGCCAGCCCTGCTTGCCGCACAGGAGCTAACCCAATCCCGTCAAATTATCGTCAACGGTGAAGGAGAGGTCACCGCGGCCCCGGATATGGCCACGATCACCCTTGGCGTGACCCACCGGGCAGACGAAGCCAAGGCGGCGATGGACACGACATCGGATAATGTCGCGGCGATTCTCGAACGTCTCGCGACACTTGGCGTGGCCGAGAGCGATATGCAGACCCGTAACCTGACGCTCAACCCGGTCTGGTCCGATAATGGCCGGACCGATCTGGAACAGAACGTCATCACCGGATTCGTCGCGAGCAACACGATCTACGTCCGGGTCCGCGATCTGGAAAGCCTTGGCCCGCTCCTTGATGCGGTGATCGAAGATGGCGCGAATGACTTCAATGGCTTGCAGTTTTCCATGCAGAACCCCGATCCGCTGATGGACGAGGCCCGCAAGGCCGCCGTCAAGGACGCGATGGCCAAGGCGGTGCTCTATGCCGATGCCGCCGGTATCGAGCTGGGGCAGGTGCGTTCTATCACCGAACAGGGCGGCGGACGCCCGATGATGATGGAAATGGCGGCCTCTGCCCGCAAGGGTGGTGTGCCGATCGCGGCGGGCGAGGTGACTGTCAGTTCCTCGGTCAGCATGGTCTTTGACATCGTTAGCCCCTGAAACCGTTCAAATCGAACAAAAAAGCGCGCCGTTTGCAGCGGCGCGCTTTTCGTTTTCGGAAAGGCGGTGCCTCAGGCCGAGGCTTTGGCCAGCGCCTGATCCAGATCGGCGATCAGATCGTCCGCGTCTTCGATCCCGATGGAGATCCGCACCATGTTCGGCCCGGCGCCCGCCGCTTCCTGCTGCTCTGCCGTCAACTGGCGGTGCGTGGTCGAGGCGGAATGGATCACCAGCGACCGCGTATCGCCAAGGTTCGCCACATGGGAAAAGATCTCGAGCGCGTTGACGAACTTTACGCAGGCCTCATATCCGCCCTTCAGCGCAAAGGTGAAAAGCCCGCCCGCGCCCTTGGGGCAGATGCGCGAGACACGTTCGTAATAGGGTGAGGATTCGAGACCCGCATAGGTCACGAAATCGACCCTCTCGTCCTGTTCGAGCCATTTCGAAACTTTTACGGCATTGGCCACATGACGTTCCATCCGCAGCGACAGGGTCTCGATCCCCATCAGCGTGTAATGCGCGCCCTGCGGATTCATCGTCATGCCCAGATCGCGCAGGCCAACGGCGATCCCGTGAAAGGTAAAAGCCAGCGGCCCGAAGGTTTCCGCGAATTTCAGCCCGTGATAGGCGGGTTCCGGTTCCGACAGCGACGGGAACTTGCCCGAAGCCGCCCAGTCGAACTTGCCCGAATCCACGATGCAGCCGCCCGTTACCGTGCCGTTACCAGTCAGGTATTTCGTGGTCGAATGCACCACCAGCGTCGCGCCATGTTCGATGGGCCGGCAAAGATAGGGCGTGGCCGAGGTATTATCCACGATCAACGGCAGGCCGGCCTTGTCGGCCACCGCCGAAACCGCATCCAGATCGGTGATATAGCCGCCGGGGTTCGCGACGCTCTCGCAGAACACCGCACGGGTGTCGTCGTCAATCGCCGCCTCCAGCGCATCGAGATCGTCGAAATCGACGAATTTCGCGCTCCAGCCAAAGCGTTTGATGGTCTGCGACATCTGCGTGACCGTACCGCCGTAAAGACGGGTGGATACGACCACATTGCGCCCCGGTGCCATCAGCGGGAACAGCGCCATGATCTGTGCCGCATGGCCCGAGGAACAGCAAACCGCTCCAACCCCGCCCTCGAGCGTGGCGATACGTTCCTGCAGCACGGCCACCGTCGGGTTGGTCAGGCGCGAATAGATATAGCCGACCTCCTGCAGGTTGAACAAAGCCGCCGCGTGATCGGCATCGCGAAAGACATAGGCGGTGGTCTGGTAGATCGGCGTCTGCCGCGCGCCGGTGGCCGGATCGGGCCGCGCGCCGGCATGGATCTGCAGGGTGTCGAAACCATAACTGGGGGCGTCGCTCATCTGTCTTTCTCCCGTGTTCAGATGTGTCGCATATGCCTAGGTCATCGCGTCGATCAGGGCAACAACCATGGCGTTGCACGGCAATGTCACCCGCCGGTCACGATCGGAACATACTCTGCGACTATGTTGACTTTTGAAGGTGAATAACATAGTCAACAACTATGTTGAGAACGGAGGCTGAAATGCCAGCAACACTAGAGACACTTGAAAAAGCGAATAAAAAGCGTGCCGGCAAGGCAAAAACAGGCGCCCGTGCCGACGCTGCGACATCCGCCGAAACCGGCGAAAAACCGACCCTCGCCCAGAAGCGCGCGCTGAAACGCAAGCGGATGGTCGAACAGAACACCGTTACCTTCCTTCTCGATACCGAGGTGCGCAAGTTTGTCGGCGCGGCTGCAAAAGCCGCCGGTATGGATATCGCCCCCTTCATGCAGAAGATGGCCGAAACCTACGTGATCGAAAACGCCCCGGCCGAGGATCTGATGGCCCGGCGCATCGCGGCCAAACGTGCCGTGCTCGACCGCGCCGTCGAACTCGCCCGCGAAGTCGATGCAGAGGGCGGTTTCGACGAAAACTTCATTCTGACCGTTGTCCGCAAGGCGTCGAGCGAAATCGAATTCGTCGACAACTACGAAATCGCCGTCGATGCCAAAACCGCCGATGACCGCGCGCTTGCCCGGGCGCAGGCGCCGATCAACCAGCAGATGGGCCGTCTTATCAAGCGGGCCGCCGGTGCGAGGAGCAAACGCGACGCGAATGGCAAGATCATGCGCGGCCAGATCCAGAATGAGCTGATCACCACCTACACGCTGCTCGAAAAAGCCTGAGCACAGCAACTGATCCCGGCGCGCCGGCCTCGGCCCGCGCCGGGCATGTCATTCGATCTGCTGGCGCACGGTATCCTTGTCGATCACAGACCAGACCCGCCGGATGCGGCCCGCTTCGATCTCGTAAAATACATTCTCGTCAAACCGCACGCGCCGCCCGTTCACCGGCAGGCCAAAGAGCAGCCCAACTGGCGTACAGTCGAAATGGAGGCGACTAGCGATAAAAGGTGCGTCGCACAGGATCATCCGCACATCGAAGAACAGGTCCGGAATGGCCGCCACATCGCTCTTCAGCATCTCCCGATAGCCGGACAGTCCGATCCTGGTGCCGTTATGTTCTGCCTCTGCATGCACAAAGTTGCCAAGTGCCGCCCCGTCCCGTCGGTTCAGGCACTCGATATAGTCAAGATAGAGACGTCGCAGGCCTTGCGCCGTCACCTCCCCCACAACCGGTGCCTCAGTCAAAATCCGACGGCTTTAATCGACCGTCGTTCAGCAGATGCTGCATCGTATAGGCCACGGAAAGCGCATCATCCAGCGCGTCATGCCCTCGCAGCGGCGCGTGTTCGATCCCGAAATAGGCCGAAAGCGTATTGCTCCGGGTCACCTTGAGGTCCTCATAGGGCATCCCTGCTTTCAGCAGCAACTGGCAGGCATTCCCAAACCGCGTGACCGGGATGGGCGGCACGATCCCCTCGACATAACAGCTGATCGCCAGCATGTTGAACTCGTCCTTGCCCCAGGACCAGAGCTTCGCCCCACCACAGAACGTCTCGACTTCGGCCAGCGCCTGTTTCAGCGCCAGCCCCTCGGCCTCAATCACCTGCTCATCGATCCCGGTCAGCCGCGTGAACAGCGGATCAAGCGCCTGCCGACCACCCTCCCGGTCCGGTGGCACAACATAAAGTCGCTTGGTCTCGGCAATAGTATAATCCCCCTCCAGCCCCAGCCGGACAATCCCGATCTGCGCCACCACGGGGTCGGGGTCGAACGGCCCGCACCAGAACCGCGACGGCGCCCCCTCCGCCGTCAGAAATTCGCAGTCAAAAATGAATGCATCCGCCATTTGTCTCCCTCTCTTCGATAATCCCGTCGCCAAAGTTGGACCCGGCCCCTGATACCGACCGGCCCCTGCTTCTTTGGGTCATAAAATATCCCCGCCGGAGGCTCCCGTCCTCGCCACGGGCGCGCCCGGTTCGTTCAGCGCATCCAGAAGCCATGTGCCTTGATGCGGTTGCGTATCGCCTGTTCGCGCCGGGGCAGGGCCGATCGGTCGAAGAGCGCGCGCACCTTCTGGCCGCGCCCTTGGTAGATCATCCGCTTGATCGGTTCATGTTGTTTCAGGATTTTCTTGATCCGGTTCGGCGCGGCGCAGGCTTCGACCATTTCGATCACCGCATCGCTTTCGCGCGCATAGAGTAGTGGGAACATCCGGTAATGACAGCTGATGCGCCCGTCCAGCAGACCTCCGGGCAGGGCATCCCGACCGCCGCCAAGTCCGTGAATGACCAGCGGCAGTGCGATCTGGTCAAGCCAGGGATCAAGGCTCTGACAGGTCAGTTCGACAGGCGGGTCGTCCCGGATCGACCGCGCATAGTCGAGGTATCTCTCGCCAAACTCTTTCGGGCAGCGGTAAAAGAAATAGCCTGCGTTGAAATACAGGTAGCGTTCCCAGTATTCCTCGGGATGCTCCGTCGCGAGGCTCGACGCAAAATCGAGTCCAAAGCGGTCATAAAGCGACTTCCAGATGCCGTGATAGCCGGGGCCGTAAAGCGTGGGCGTGGGCCAGCTGCCTTCCCGGCGCAGCGAGGCACCGGGATACGAGAAATCGAACGGCACGTCGCTCAGATCGCCGGTGATCAGGGTGTCGCTGTCGAAAAAGACAAAAGGTTGCCCCTCGGGCAGGGCCGCCAGCGCCTCGATCTTGTTGCCCTGCGGGTAGGACTGGCCAAAAACGTGATTGTCAAAAGGCAGGATTTCCGCGCCAAGCTCGCCCAGCATATCGAGCACGCCGCTGTCTCGGATCGCGGGGTCCCGGTCCCAGAGTGGTCCGTCATTGGGCACGGCGACGAACAGCCGCCCGGCAAATTCCGGATTGGTATGGCGCAACGTCGCCGCGAATAGCAGGCATTCATATTGCAACCGGCCCGATTGCCCGATGATCAGGATATTGAAGGCTTGGCGAGGGTGCTGTTTCTTTGCCATACTCGATTCAGCCGCTTGATTTGGTCTGCGGCATTAGCCGATGCCGCTGATTATAGGCATGAATTTTGAAACAAAAAACCTGAAATTCGGGAAGGGCAGGCTGCCCGGAGAATGGCAGCCCCGCAGGAAAAGCGAAAGGCCAGGGTCATGCTGGAAGTGTTCTTGTTGATGTTCTCTGCCTCGGTGCATTCCCTTGCGACCGTCGATCAGGTGGCGGCCGATAGCGCGGCGCCGGCGCTTGCGGCGGCCCCGATGGACGTCGCCCAGGCCCCGGGTGAGGCGGAGACTCCCGAAAACGCCGTTGCCACCAGCCCGGAGACAGAAACAAAAAAAGCGGTCGCCGCCGCCCCGCAAGAGGACAAGGGGACGTCTGCTGCCGGTCAAGAGCCCGACACCGGGGAGGAGATTGCCGTCATGCCGGAAAGCAAGGATGATCCGGCAGCGCTGCCATCGGAGACGCCCGGGGCCCATGCAGAGCCGGCGACCGGCTTTGCGGCAGAACCGCAAATCGCCTCGGGCCGGTTCCTGACAGCGCTTGAAGTGCGCCCGATCCTGAACGCCACCCGTGGCAACTGGATTTCGGTGCGTGAATTCGGCGGGCAGGATCTTTTGTATGTAAGCCATCTCTGGGCATGGCGCTGCGGGCTGCATGAAATCCGGGTCGGCGTGAACGGCGCGGCGCCGGAAGTCTGGGCCATGCCGGAATGCCGCCCCGACCAGACCGCCCCGGCAGCCGTTCTGGACGGCGATGGCCTGCCATACCGCAGCTTTCCCCGGCGCAGTGTGCAGTTGATCGAGGTGCATCTGCTCTATGATGACATGACAACGGCGCAGCTGCGCTTCAATCGGGCGGGTATCGTGATTCCCTGAGGCGCCGTTGCGTGACGTGACGAGTGGCGCGACGAGCTGATGGGACAGGAGCCTCCGGCGGGGATATTTTAGGACCCAAAGAAGCAGGGGATGTCGTGCCTTCGGGGCGTTCAGCTTGCGGCGGGCGTTTCGTAGCGGTTGTTTTCCAGCCAGAGGCGGCGCAGCGCATTGCCTTCGCCGGTGAAATAGCTCTCGAGTGCGGTGCAGGTCCAGATCCGGTCGACCCTGAAGTGGCGAAATGACTGGCGCAGCTCGCACCAGCCCGCGAGCATGGCGCAATCCAGGTGATAGACGACCCCCACCGGGCGTACGGTTCTTTCCGTCTCACGGTCATCGGCATCCCGGTAGGTGATCCGCAGCTTGCGTTCGTCGCGCACTGCTTCGCGCATCAGAGCGATGGAGACGCAGCCCTTGAGCGGGTCGTCCTTTTTTGCCCCCCAAGGGGCGACCTGCAACCAGTCGGCGGCACAGTGCAGCGCGTCGATCTTGGCGCAGATTCGGCTGGCGGCGGCCTGGAGGGCGCTGTCGCCGGTGCGGGCGAGGAGGGCGAGACCGACGTGCAGCGCTTCGATTTCCTCGGAATCGAAGTTCAGCGGCGGCAGGTCGTAGCCGCGCCGCATGACATAGCCGATGCCCGCTTCGCCTTCGATCGGGGTGCGCATTGCCTGAAGCGCGGCGATGTCGCGGTAGATCGTGCGTTCGGAGACTTCGAGCTGTTCGGAGAGTGCGCGGGCGGTCACTGGCCGGGAGGTAGCCCGCAGAAGCTGGATGATTTCGAACAGACGGTTGGAACGGTTCATTGGGTGGGCCTCTGGATGTGCTGCTGACACAATAGCAAGGGCTGCTGACAGCAGGGTGTCAGGAGAGACGTGATTGAAAGAAATTGCAATCACGGAGTTTCCCATGTCCTATTACGATCACGCCGTCGCCATGGCCCTGCAACTGGGGCGCTGGGCGGCACCGACCCGGCGCCTGCGCCCTCACGAGTGCGAGATTGAAGCCGCGCGGGAAGAACAGGCTCCTGTCTCAGAGGAATACCGCAAGGAGCGCGATCTGTACCGCAGGCGGATTGCCTAGGTGTCGCGCAGGCGGAAGCGCTGGATCTTGCCGGTTGCCGTTTTCGGCAGGGCATCGGTAAAGATCACCGAACGCGGGTATTTATAGGGGGCGATCTGCGCCTTCACGAAATCCTGCAGGAGTTTCACCTGCAAAGGGCCAGGTTCGACACCATCCCTCAGCACCACATGGGCCTGCACGATTTCACCGCGTGCGTCGTCCGGAACCCCGATGACGGCGCATTCCGACACGTCCTCATGGGCCAGCAGCGCGGCTTCGACCTCTGGGCCGGCGATATTATAGCCTGATGAGATGATCATGTCGTCGGAGCGGGCAGCGAAATGCAGATAGCCTTCGGCATCCATCGAGAAGCTGTCCCCGGTGAGGTTCCAGCCGTCATTTACGTATTCGGCCTGTCGCTTGTCGTTCAGGTACCGGCAGCCGGTGGGGCCGCGCACCGCCAGCCGTCCGACCTTGCCCGGTTCGACGTCGGTACCGTCTTCGCCAAGGATACGTGCCTCGTAGCCGGTCACCGGTTTGCCGGTGCAGGCTGGGCGGTGATCGTCGAAGCGGTTCGAAATGAAGATATGCAGCATTTCGGTTGACCCGATCCCGTCGAGCATCGGCTTGCCGGTCTTTTCGATCCAGTCGTGATAGACCGGGGCGGGCAGGGTTTCTCCGGCGGATACGGCAGCGCGCAGGCTGGAGAGATCCACGCCTTCCTCCATCGCGGCCAGCATCACGCGATAGGCTGTGGGGGCGGTGAAACTTACGGTCGCGCGGTATGTCTCGATGATCTCGATCATGTTCGGCGGCGAGGCATTCTCCAACAGCACTGCGCAGGCGCCAAAGCGCAAGGGGAATACCGCCAGCCCGCCAAGGCCAAAGGTAAAGGCAAGCGGCGGCGAGCCGACGAAGATATCCTCGGGGGTAACGCCCAGCACCTCACGCGCATAGCCATCGGCGATAATCAGCAGATCGCGATGGAAATGCATCGTGGCCTTCGGCTCACCCGTGGTGCCCGAGGTAAAGCCAAGCAGCGCCACATCGTCCCGCCCGGTCTCAACCGCGTCAAAGGTCACGGGCTTGTTCAGGGCGGCGCGGTCCAGTTCGGCATCGTGATTGGCGGTGCCATCAAAGCCAACCACCGTCTTGAGCGTTGCACTGGATTTGGCGCAGGTGATCATCTCGTCCATCAGCCTTGTGTCGCAAAGCGCATGGGTGATCTCGGCCTTGTCGACAATCTTGGCTAGTTCTCCGGCGCGCAGCATCGGCATGGTGTTCACCACGACCGCGCCTGCCTTGGTCGCGGCCAGCCAGCAGGCCACCATCGCCGGGTTGTTCGCGCTGCGGATCAGGATGCGATTGCCCGGCTTGACGCCGTAATCCTCGACCAGCGTGCGCGCGATCCGATTGGTCCAGTCGGTCAGCTCCTTGTAGCTGCGCCGCCGCCCGTTGCCGATCAGCGCGGTGCGATCACCATACCCTTGCGCCACCAGCTTGTCGGTCAGTTCGACGCCGATGTTGATATATTCCGGATAGCTATGCGTGCCGAGGTCGATCTCGGGCCACATATCCGGCGCGGGCAGGTTGTCCCGCGTAAACGTATCGCTATGCGCGCTTGGTCCCAGCATGGTCATGCTCCCATCACCTGTCTTGCGATCACCACCTTCTGCACGTCCGAGGCACCCTCATAGATGCGCAAGGCCCTGATCTCGCGGTAAAGGCTCTCGATGATATGCCCATGGCGCACCCCGTCGCCGCCATGCAGCTGCACCGCCGCGTCGATCACCTGCTGGGCGGTCTCGGTCGCGTGCAGCTTGGCCATCGCCGCCTCGCGGCTGACCCGCGGCGCGCCCATGTCCTTGGTCCAGGCCGCGCGATAGACCAGCAGTGCCGAGGCATCGACCCCCAGCGCCATGTCGGCCAGATGCCCCTGTACCATTTGCAGATCGTTCAGCGGCGCGCCGAACAATTGCCGCGATCCGGTGCGGGCAAGGCTCTCGTCAAGCGCACGCCGCGCAAATCCCAGCGCCGCCGCGCCCACGGTCGAGCGGAACACGTCCAGCACCGACATGGCAATCCGGAACCCGCTGCCCGCCGTGCCGATCAGCGCCTCGCGCGGCAGGCGCATATCGTTGAACCGAAGCCGCGCCAGAGGGTGCGGCGCGATTACCTCAAGCCGCTCGGCAATCTCAAGACCCGGCGTATCGGCCGGAACCAGAAAGGCCGACAGTCCCTTGGCGCCCGGCGCTTCGCCGGTCCGCGCGAAAACCGTGTAGACATCCGCGATCCCGCCGTTCGAGATCCAGGTTTTCTCGCCATTCAGCACATACCCGTCGCCGTCAGCCACGGCTGTTGTCGAAAGCTGCGCTACGTCCGAGCCACTGGCAGGTTCGCTCAGCGCAAAGGCGGAAATCGCCTCCCCGGCGCGGGTCCGCCCCAGCCACTCCCGCTGCGCCTCCGAGCCAAAGAGCGATACCGCCCCCATGCCCAGCCCCTGCATGGCAAAGGCGAAATCCGCCAGCCCGTCATGGCGGGCCAAAGTCTCGCGGATCAGGCAGAGCGAACGTACATCAAGCGCCTCGCCACCGGAATGCTGCAGGAACCCGGCCGCCCCCAGCGCCGCGACCAGCCCGCGGCAGGCCCCGTCCACATCGCCGTGATCCACCGGCAGGTTCGCCGCGCACCACGCCTCCAGCGCCGCCGCCAGTTCGCGATGCCGATCCTCGAAAAAAGGCCAGTCCAGAAATGTCCGGTCCACCATGATGCGCAACTCCCCCTTCTTCTCGTTCCAAATACGGAAAATCCCGGCCCCTCGGCCTGTCCCGCGCTCAGTTGCCTTCGAACACCGGTTTTTCCTTGGCGACAAAAGCGCGATAGGCGCGTTCGAAATCGCCGGTCTGCATGCAGATCGCCTGCGCCTGCGCCTCGGCTTCGATCGCCTGATCGAGGCTCATGTCCCATTCCATGTTCAGCTGGTTCTTGGTCATCGCGTTGGCGAAGGTCGGCCCCGCCACGATGCGGCGCGCCATTTCCATCGCCGCTTCTTCCAAGGCGTCGGCCTCGTGCAGCGCGTTCCAGTAGCCCCATGCCAGCCCTTCTTCGGCCTTCATCGCGCGGCCCGTGTAAAGCAGCTCCGCCGCACGGCCCTGACCGATGATCCTCGGCAGGATCGCGCAGGCGCCCATGTCGCAGCCCGCAAGGCCGACGCGGTTGAACAAAAAGGCGCATTTGGCCTCCGGTGTCGCCAGCCGCAGGTCCGAGGCCATGGTGATGATCGCCCCGGCGCCAGCGGCGATCCCGTCCACGGCGGCGATGATCGGCTTGCCACAATGCAGCATCGCCTTGACCAGATCGCCGGTCATCCGGGTGAATTGCAGCAATTCCGGCATCTCCATCGCCACCAGCGGCCCGATGATGTCATGCACATCGCCGCCCGAGCTGAAATTGCCGCCGTTCGAAGTGAAGACAACCGCGTGGATATCGCTCGCATAGGCCAGCGCTCGGAACATGTCGCGCAGCTCGGCATAGCTCTCGAAGGTCAGCGGGTTCTTGCGCTCGGGCCGGTTCAGGCAGATCTTCGCGATGCCATCCGCCGCTTCGAATTTAAAATGTTCCGCGACGTATCCGCTCATCTCGCTCATGCGTTTTCTCCTCCCATCCGCTCCAGCAGACGGATCAATTGTTCCAGCTCATCGCTGTCGAATGCTGACAGCTGCTCATTAATCCAGCCCTCATGGGCCGTTGCCATCTCGGCAAACCGCTCGGCACCCGCAGGGGTCAGCCGCACCAGCATCGCGCGCCGGTCGCCATCCACGGCCACACGCTCGACCAGTCCTTCGCCCGCCAGCCGCTCTACGATGCCGGTCACGTTCCCGTTCGATACCTTCAGCTTGGCCGACAGTTCGCTCATCCGCAGCCCGTCGCGATAGCGATCCAGCGCCGAAAGCACGTCGAAACGGGGCAGGGTGCTGTCGAACTTCAGCCGCAGCGCCTCGCGCAGACCGGTTTCGATCTCGCGCTGGGCCGACAGCATCCGCAACCAGACCCGCAGCCGCTGCTTCGGCAACGGGCGGCTCAAACCTCGCCTCCCGAGATGGAAATTGCCTGTCCCGTCACCCCTTCGGAGCCCGCGCCGCAAAGCCAGAACGCCGCCGCGCTGACCTCTTCGGGCTTGATCAGCCGGTTCTGCGGTGACATGCGCGCAAGGCTGGCATGGGCGTCCTCGGCGCTCATCCCGGTCTTGATCATGATATTGTCGACGCTGCGCACGGTCATTTCCGTGTCGAGGAACCCGGGGCAGAGCGCATTGACCGTCACCCCCGACTTCGCCGTCTCGAGCGCCAGCGATTTCACCAGCCCGATCACCCCGTGTTTCGCCGCCGCGTAGGGCGCGACATAAGGATAGCCCTTAAGCCCGGCGGTCGAGGCCACGGCGATCAACCGCCCCCAATGGCTGCCCTTCATCCGGCGCAAACCTTCGCGGAAAGTCAGGAAAACACCGGTCAGGTTCACGGAAAGCATCGAGTCCCATTCGGCCAGTTCGGTGCGCACCATTGGCCCGCTCGACGAGGCCCCGGCATTGGCGATCACGATATCGGGCGTGTCGATGAAATCGAACATCGCCGCGACCGAGGTCTCGTCGGTCACATCCGCCTCGACCATGTGGATGTCGCCATGCTGGCTGGCCACCTGTTCCAGCGTCGCCGCCGTCCGGCCTGAGACCCAGACCCGCGCGCCTTCGGCGGCAAAACGTGCCGCCATATCCGCGCCAAGCCCGGTGCCGCCACCGGTGATCAGGACCGTCTTGCCCTTGATGCCGCTCATACCTTGATCCCCATGCCTTCGCCGCGTTCTGCCAGACGCTGCATCTGGTCGCGGCCGGGCAGATAGGGCAGGGGCCATTGCGTCGCGGTATCGCCAAGCGCCGCCGCCGCGTGCAGTGTCCAGTAGGGATCGGCGAGATGCGGACGGGCAAGGCAGACCAGATCGGCACGGCCCGCCATCAGGATCGAATTAACGTGATCGGGCTCATAGATATTGCCCACGGTCATCGTTGCCATGTTCAGCTCGTTGCGGATGCGGTCCGAGAACGGCGTCTGGAACATGCGCCCGTAGACCGGTTGCGCCTCGGTGCTGGTCTGCCCGGCCGAGACATCGACGATATCGACACCCGCATCGCGGAACATCGCGGCGATCTCGACCGCTTCCTCGGCCCCGACACCGCCTTCGGCCCAGTCCGTCGCGGAAATCCGCACCGACATCGGCTTTTCCTCGGGCCACACCGCGCGCATCGCGGCAAAGACCTCCAGCGGATAGCGCATCCGGTTTTCCAGCGATCCGCCATACTCATCCGAGCGCCGGTTCGACAGCGGCGAGATAAACGAGGAAATCAGGTAACCGTGCGCCGCGTGCAGTTCGACCATGTCGAACCCGGCGCGATTGGCCATTTCCGTCGACGCGACGAACTGATCGCGAATCTCGTCCATATCGGCGCGCGTCATCTCGCGCGGCGCGGCATTGTTGTCGGACCAAGGCACCGAGGAGGCCGAAAGCAGCTCCCAGTTGCCATCCTTCAGAGGCGCGTCCATCACCTCCCAGCCCAGCTGGGTCGAGCCTTTGCGCCCGGAATGACCGATCTGCATACACAGCTTCGCCTCGGTCTCGGCATGCACAAAGTCACAAAGCCGCTTCCACGCCGCCTCGTGTTCGGGCGCGTAAAGCCCCGGACAGCCCGGCGTGATCCGCCCTTCGGGCGACACACAGGTCATCTCGGTATAGACCAGCCCCGCGCCGCCCTTGGCCCGTTCCGCGTAATGGGCAAAATGCCAGTCTGTCGGGCAGCCGTCGACTGCCTTGTACTGCGCCATGGGCGAAACCACGACCCGGTTGACCAGCCGCATGTCGCGCAACTGGAAAGGTGCGAACATCGGTGCACGATGTACCCCGTTCGCCCCGGCCTGCGTCTGAAACCATTCCTCTGCCGAGCGCAGCCATTCCGGGTCGCGCAGGCGCAGGTTTTCGTGACTGATCCGCTGCGACCGCGTCAGCAGCGAATAGTTGAACTGCACCGGGTCCAGATCCAGATAACGCTCGACTTCCTCGAACCATTCGGTCGAGTTGCGCGCCGCCGATTGCAGGCGCAACACGTCCAGCCGCCGGTCTTCCTGATAGCGGGTAAAGGCGTCTTCCAGCGTCGGTTGGCTCTCGATCAGATCCGCCAGCGCAATCGCCGATTCCAGTGCCAGTTTCGACCCCGACCCGATCGAGAAATGCGCCGTGGCGGAACTGTCGCCCAGCAGCACGACATTCTCGTGGTGCCATTTCTCGCAGAGCACCCGGTTGAAATTGATCCATGCCGAACCGCGAATATGTTTCGCATTGGTCATCAGCGCATGGCCGTCCAGATGGTCGCGGAAGATGTCCTCGCAGGCCGCGATGCTTTCCTCCTGGGTCATGTTGCCAAAGCCCCAGGCATCAAACGTCTCTTCCGAGCATTCGACAATGAACGTCGCCGTGTCGCTGTCGAACTGGTAGGCATGGGCCCAGACCCAGCCATGCTTTGTTTTTTCAAAGATAAAGGTGAACGCATTGTCGAACTTGGCATGGGTGCCAAGCCAGACGAACTTGCAGGCGCGGGTGTCAATCTCGGGTTTGAAATGTTCCGCGAAATGGCTGCGCACCCGCGAATTGATCCCATCGGCCGCGACAACCAGATCGTATTCCTTTGAGAGCGCGTCGATGTCGGTCACGTCGGTTTCAAACTGCAGATCGACGCCAAGCTCACGCGCCCGTTCCTGCAACAAGAGCAGTAGACGCATCCGTCCGATACCGCAGAACCCGTGCCCTGTGGAAACGGTGTTCACCCCTTTGTGGATGACCGAAATGTCATCCCAATAGGCAAAATGTGCGTGGATCGCATCGGCGCTTTTGGGATCGTTTTCGCGCAGATTGGTCAGTGTCTCATCCGACAACACCACGCCCCAGCCAAAGGTATCGTCAGGGCGATTCCGTTCGAGCAGGGTGATTTCATGCTCGGGATTGCGCAGTTTCATACTGATCGCAAAATACAGCCCCGCAGGACCGCCACCCAGACAAACAACTTTCATGATACGCTCCGCTTTCGGGCTTCCTCCGGGAAAGAGTGGCAGTCTCCAGAATTTATTTCAAGTATAAAATATCTGCACCTGAAATATCTCTTTTGACCCGGCTCGGGCGGCTTTCCTGCTCAACGGAAAGGCATTTCAGGCGCGCGGATGAATATTTTGACCTTTCGGTAAAAAAATTATTGCCAAGTGGCAAAGCTGTGGCAGGGTGCAGGTAACAATAAAGCGAAACGATCATCAGGGAGATGATGATGGGCAATAGCCAGACGACCCCGGGCATCGTGGCCGGGCGCCTTCCAGCCGACCGAATACAAGAAAACTTCGACGACCTGCATCCGGCCTACGCACCGCACGAGGCGGCGGTGGCTGCGGACCGGTGCTATTTCTGTCACGACGCGCCCTGCATGACGGCGTGCCCGACCAGCATCGACATCCCGCTCTTTATCCGCCAGATCGCCACCGGCACGCCCGAGGCGGCGGCCAGGACGATCCTGAACCAGAACATCCTTGGCGGCATGTGCGCTCGCGTCTGCCCGACGGAAACGCTCTGCGAAGAGGTCTGCGTTCGCGAAGTGGCCGAGGGTAAACCGGTCGAGATCGGCCGTCTGCAACGCTATGCCACCGACACGCTTATGGATGCGGGCAAGCATCCTTTCACCCGCGCCGCACCGACGGGCAAAAGCGTCGCGGTGGTCGGGGCAGGGCCTGCAGGTCTTTCCTGTGCGCACCGTCTCGCGATGCTTGGCCATGACGTCGTGATCTACGAAGCGCGCCCCAAGGCGGGCGGGCTCAACGAATTCGGCATCGCCGCCTATAAGGCACCTAACGGTTTTGCCACGGCCGAGGTCGAGTGGCTGCTGCAGATCGGCGGCATCACCATTCAGGAAGGGCAGGCGCTGGGCGACCAGATCACCCTGTCGGGCCTGAAAGAATCCCATGACGCGGTTTTTCTCTCCATCGGTCTCAGCGGCGTCAACGCCCTGCGGGCCGAGGGCGAAGACCGTGAAGGTGTCGAAGACGCGGTCTCCTTCATCGCCGAGTTGCGCCAGACCAGCGACCTGACCACCCTCCCGGTGGGCCGCAACGTGGTCGTGATCGGCGGCGGCATGACAGCCGTGGACGCGGCGGTTCAGTCGAAGCTGCTGGGCGCCGAAAATGTGACCATCGCCTATCGGCGCGGGCAGGAAGCGATGGGCGCAAGCCGTTACGAACAGGATCTTGCCGCCCAGAACGGCGTGCGCCTGATGTTCAACGTCCAGCCCGTCGCCGTGCACGGCAATGGCCGCGCGGTCGAAATCGAGCTGGAATATACCACCGACACCGGCAGCGGGCTGACCGGCACCGGCGAAACCTTCCGCCTGCCTGCGGATCAGGTGTTCAAGGCCATTGGCCAGACGCTTGGCGACACGCCCGAGGGTATCACGCTCGAGGGTCGAAAGATCGCCGTGAATGACACGGGCCGCACCTCGCTCGACGGTGTCTGGGCCGGGGGCGATTGTGCCAGCGGCGGCGATGACCTGACCGTGACCGCCGTGGCCGAAGGTCGCGACGCCGCGATGGATATTCACGCCACACTGGTGGGCTGACCCATGTTCGACAAAGACAAGACCAGCAAAGCCAATCCAAGTTTCCGTTTCATGGGAGATACGCCAAATGGCTGATCTGACAACAGAATTTCTGGGCATCAAGAGCCCCAACCCGTTCTGGCTCGCCTCGGCGCCGCCCACCGACAAGGAATATAACGTCCGCCGCGCCTTTGAGGCCGGCTGGGGCGGGGTCGTCTGGAAGACCCTCGGCGCCGAAGGCCCGCCGGTGGTGAACGTGAACGGCCCGCGTTATGGCGCGATCTATGGCGCCGACCGTCGCCTGCTAGGGCTTAACAATATCGAGCTGATCACCGACCGGCCGCTGCAGACCAATCTCGATGAAATCACCCGCGTCAAAAAAGATTACCCCGATCGCGCGATCATTGTCTCGATCATGGTGCCCTGCGAGGAAGAGGCTTGGAAAGACATCCTGCCCCGGGTCGAGGCAACGGGCGCAGACGGGATCGAGCTGAACTTCGGCTGCCCGCACGGCATGGCCGAACGCGGCATGGGTTCGGCCGTTGGCCAGGTGCCGGAGTACATCACGATGGTCACGGAATGGTGCAAGAAATACTACTCCAAGCCAGTGATCGTTAAGCTGACGCCGAACATCACCGATATCCGCAAACCGGCGCAGGCCGCGTTCAAAGGCAATGCCGACGCGGTTTCGCTGATCAACACGATCAACTCGATCACCTCGGTCGATCTTGATCTGCTGGCGCCGCAGCCGACCATCGATGGCAAGGGCACCCACGGCGGCTATTGTGGCCCCGCGGTCAAGCCCATCGCGCTGAACATGGTTGCCGAGATCGCCCGCGATCCTGAAACCCATGGCAAGCCGATCAGCGCGATCGGCGGCATCACCACATGGCGCGACGCCGCCGAATTCATGGTGATGGGTGCGGGCAACGTGCAGGTCTGCACGGCGGCGATGACCTACGGCTTCAAGATCGTGCAAGAGATGATCTCGGGCCTCAGCCAGTGGATGGATGAAAAGGGCTATGCCTCGACATCCGAATTCGTCGGCGCAGGCGTGCCGAACGTGACGGACTGGCAGTATCTCAACCTGAACTACATCACCAAGGCGCGCATCGACCAGGACGCCTGCATCAAATGCGGCCGCTGCTATGCCGCCTGCGAAGATACCTCGCACCAGGCGATCTCCATGTCGGCGGACCGGGTCTTCGAAGTGCAGGATGACGAATGCGTGGCCTGCAACCTCTGCGTCGATGTCTGCCCGGTCGAGAACTGCATCACGATGATCGAGCTGCAACCCGGCGAGATCGACAAACGCACGCAGAAAGTGGTCCAGCCGGAATACGCGAACTGGACGACCCACCCGAACAATCCTGCGGCGCAAGCGGCGGAATGATCCCTCCCGACCGCGCCCAAGAAAATTTCATTTTCTTGTAAAATTTCTTGAAAGAAATTTGGGCGTGGTCACATAAGGGCGGGACATGAAACAGTTTCTCCCCATCAGCGCCTTGCTTTTCGGCTCCGCTCTGCTGATCTTTGCGGGCGGGATCAACGCGCTGATCCTGCCGATCCGGGGCTCCGCCGAAGGCTTCAGCGCCGCCTCCCTCGGCCTGCTCGGCACCGGCTGGGCCATTGGCTATGTGCTCGGCTGCATCTTCTGCCCAAGGCTCGTGGGTAAGGTCGGTCATATCCGGTCCTTCGGCGTCATGGCCGCCTTTGCCGCCATCTCGGTCCTTTTCTCGCTGCTCTACATGAAAACCTGGGTCTGGGTGCCACTGCGGGGGCTGTCTGGGTTCTGTTTCGCCGGGGCCGCGATGATCGTCGAAAGCTGGCTCAGCGAAAGGGCCGAGCCCGAATCTCGCGGTCGTATCTTCGGCATTTACACGATGGTGAACCTGCTGGCCTCCACCGGCGGTCAGATGTCGCTGGCGCTGGGGGATACGGGCGGTTTCGCCTTCTTCGTCTTCGCCGCGATCTTTTACTGCCTCGCGCTGGTGCCGCTTTCGATCTCTTCCAGCGCCACGCCCAAACCGCTGGTCAGCGTCCGGCTCGATCCCGGCGCGCTCTGGCGCAATTCGCCGGTCGCGGTGGTTGCCGTGTTCTGCGTCGGTGTCTCCAACAGCGCCTTCGGCACGCTTTCGGCGGTTTATGCCGACAGGGTTGGGCTCATTCTTGGATCCGTTGCGCTCTTTGCGAGCTTGCCGGTGCTTGCCGGGGCGATATCGCAAGTGCCCATCGGCATGGCCTCGGACCGGCTCGATCGGCGTAAGGTGCTGATCGCGGTGGCGGTTGCGGCCTTGCTGGCCGATCTCGCTTTTATCCTGCTGCAACCCGAGACTCTCAGCATCAACCTTCTGCTGGCCGCAGCCTTTGGCGCTACGGTCTTTGCCATGTATCCGATTATCGTGGCCCATGCGAATGACCACGCCCCGCCCGGCACAGGGATTCAGGTCAGCGGCGGCCTGCTGATGATTTTCGGAGTCGGTTCGATCATAGGGCCCACGGTCGCCGGTTTCGGTATGGCGCAGTTCGGCTCTTTCGGGCTCTTTCTCACGACTCTTGCGGCGCATGTCCTGCTGATCGGTTTTACTTTACTGCGCATCCGGACCCGTGCCCCCGTGGCCGAGGCCGACAAGGGCAGCTTTGTCATGACGCCCGCCGGTCGCGGATCGACACCGGAAACCGCCGCGCTGGCCTATGGTGAGGGCGAAGACGCGCCCGTCGAACCCGAGGCTGCGCAAACCGAGGACGTGCTGCAGAACCATGACCGGCCAGACAGCGCGGCGCCGGAAACCAAAGCGGCGGACGAGCCAAAAACCTAAGGATGCCGCTGCGCGCGCCTTCGAGAAAATTGCGCGGGGGCCGTCTCAGGTGCCCGCAAATTATGCAGAAACAGCCCGTTGCCTGCGGCCAACCGCCCTGCGGCGACGCGCAGGCCAGCCATTCAGAGGGCGAATCTCTCCCTCAGGACGGGGTCAGCATGCGGGTGAAAAGGGTGGTCAGATAGATCTCTGCCTCGGGGAAGGGGTCGTCCACGCCTTCGCCAAGCACGGCGCGCACCTGCACGTCGAAATCGGCATAATGCTGGGTCAGGGACCAGATCGAAAAGAACAGGTGATGCGGATTCACCCGGGCAATCCGGCCCTCTTCCGCCCACTGATTAATGATCTTTGCCTTCTCGTCGACGAGGCTGCGCAGGGCGCCGCTCAGCTCGCTTTCAATCAGTGGCGCGCCCTGGATGATCTCATTGGCAAACAGCCGGCTTTCGCGCGGGAAATCCCGGCTCATTTCCAGCTTTCGCTGTACGTAGGCAAGGATTTCCGGCAGCGGTTCGCCGCTTGGTTTCATGGCCCGAAGCGGGTCGAGCCATGTGTCAAGAAGCCCGCCAAGAAGTGCCTCGTAGATCGCCTCCTTGGTCGGGAAATAGTATAGCAGGTTGGGCTTGCTCAGCCCCGCCGTCGCCGCGATCTGGTCCACCGTCGCGCCGCCGAACCCCCGCAGCGAAAAAACATCGAGCGCCGCATCAAGGATGGTTGCGCGGTTTTTCTGCTGGATACGGGTCACGGGGCGGGCTTCGTTCATCGGGGCTCCTTCGTCTGCCTAAATTCGCGTCGTTCCCGACGCCCAACGCAAGAGGGTTTCGTGTCAACTTCTTGACGTATCACCCTGTCGTGATAGCGTCGCTTTGACCATATGGTCAAAAAGATAATAGCCAAGGGGATCCAGCCATGCGCGATGCCGCCAAAGCCACCCAAATGATTGACGATGACCGCGTCCGAGTCACTCGTTTCGATTTCGAACCCGGTGCGGAAACCGGCTGGCATAAGCACGGCATGGATTACGTTGTCACGACGCTGACCGACTGTACCATGGAACTCGAAGATCCCGATGGCAGCTCGCGCGTGGTCGAGATGGCGGCGGGCACCAGCTATCGTCGCTCCTCCGGCGTGCATCACAACGTGATCAATGGCGGGGACCAGCCCATGGCCTTTGTCGAAGTAGAATTGAAATAGGAGAGCCACCCATGGCCGCAGCACCGGGCGAAAACCTCAAGATCAATGGTGAAAGGCTGTGGGACAGCCTGATGGAGATGGCCAAGATCGGCCCCGGGATCGCGGGCGGCAACAACCGCCAGACCCTGACCGACGAAGATGCCGAAGGCCGCGCCCTGTTCCAGAAATGGTGCGAAGAAGCGGGCTGCACCATGGGGCTCGACCAGATGGGCAACATGTTCGCCCGTCGCGAAGGCACCGATCCGGATGCGCTGCCGGTCTATGTGGGCAGTCACCTCGATACCCAGCCCACCGGCGGCAAGTATGACGGTGTTCTCGGCGTGCTCGGCGCGCTAGAGGTGATCCGCTCGATGAACGATTTGGGGATCAAGACGAAACACCCGGTCGTCGCCACCAACTGGACGAACGAGGAGGGGACGCGCTTTGCCCCCGCCATGCTGTCGTCTGGCGTTTTTGCGGGCGTTCACACGCAGGACTGGGCCTATGAGCGCGAGGACGCCAAGGGCAAGACTTTCGGCGATGAGCTGAAACGTATCGGCTGGCGTGGCGAGGAAGAAGTCGGCGCGCGCAAGATGCATGCCTTTTTCGAATTGCATATTGAACAGGGTCCGATCCTCGAAGCCGAAGGCAAGGACATCGGCGTGGTGACCCATGGTCAGGGCCTGAGCTGGACGCAGGTGACGATCACCGGCAAGGACTCGCATACCGGGTCGACCCCGATGCCGATGCGCAAGAACGCCGGTCTCGCGATGGCCCGCGTGCTGGAAAAAGTCGAAGAGATCGCGCTGTCGCACGCGCCGGATGCGGTCGGTGCGGCCGGGCATATCGATATCTACCCGAACTCGCGCAACGTGATCCCCGGCAAGGTGGTCTTTACCGTCGATTTCCGCTCGCCCAATCTCGCGGTGATCGAGGACATGGTCGCGCGGCTCAAGACCGACGCGCAGGCGATTTGCGATGACATGGGCATGGAGATCGAATTCGAGAACGTGGGCGGTTTCGACCCCGTCGCCTTTGACGAAACCTGCGTGGGCGCGATCCGCTCGGCCGCCGAACGGCTGGGTTATTCCCATCGCGACATCATCTCGGGCGCCGGGCATGATGCCTGCTGGATCAATCAG
The DNA here is from genome assembly GCF_019966545.1 of Heliomarina baculiformis. Taxonomy (GTDB): domain Bacteria; phylum Pseudomonadota; class Alphaproteobacteria; order Rhodobacterales; family Rhodobacteraceae; genus Heliomarina; species Heliomarina baculiformis. The sequence continues at coordinate 87,909 of NZ_JAIMIC010000003.1, forward strand.
GTGGCGCCGACCGCGATGGTGATGTGCCCCTGTGTCGACGGTCTCAGCCATAACGAGGCAGAGGAGATCAGCAAGGACTGGGCCGCCGCCGGTGCGGATGTGCTTCTTCATGCTGTGCTCGAAACGGCCGAGGTCGTGGAGTGAAACAGTGACCCCCGTCAGCACAAGGCTGGACGGACTTCAGGCGGGCCGTGCCGTGGCCGCCGTGATGGTCGTTCTGTACCACCTGACGGTCTATTTCCTGCCGGAGCATTACTATGGCGGGGCAAAAGTCGGGCCGGGGATCTTCAGGATGGGCTACGCGGGGGTCGAATTTTTCTTTGTGCTGTCGGGTTTCATCATGGTTTTCGTGCATCTGCGCGACTTCGGTGTCCCCGAACGCGCGCCACGCTTTCTCGAAAAGCGGATCGTGCGGATCTATCCGATCTACTGGGTCATCTACGGGGTGCTGACGCTGGCCTATTTCGCCGTCCCCAGCGCGGGGCCCGAAAACGCGCGCGAACCTGTTGCGATCCTGACCTCGGCGTTGCTCTGGCCCATGCCCGAACTGCCGGTGCTAAGCGTGGCATGGTCGCTCCAGTACGAGATGCTGTTTTACCTCGTCTTCACCCTGCTGGTGCTGAACCTGCGCTTTGGCGCAGTAGTTTTCGTGCTCTGGACGCTGGCCTGCGTCTGGGCCTCTATGGCCCGGTTTGACAGCTATCCGTTCAATTTCCTGCTGTCCTTCTACAATCCGCTTTTTGCCTTTGGCATCCTTGCAGCCCTCAGTTTTCGGCGGCTCGACCTGCCGAGTGCGCGCTGGGTGCTTCTCGTCGGGGCGTTGGCCTTCTTTGCCGTGGGCATCAGCGAGCAGCTGGCTCTTGTCGACTGGAGCAAGGCGGTGCGGACGTGGTGCTATGGGATCGGGGCCTGCCTTGCGGTGATGGGGCTTGCCGCCGGAGCCATCCAGCCGCCAAGATGGCTGTCTTTTGTCGGCGACGCCTCCTATTCGATCTACCTCGTCCACATCCCTGCAATCAGCTTCGCTGGTATCGTTCTGGTCAAGCTGGGCGCGCCGTGGGGACTGCCGCCGTTGGGCATGATGGCGGTCATGACGGTCTATGCCGTGGCGGCTGGGGCCATCGTTCACTTGCTCGTCGAAAAGCCATTGTTTTCAATGCTGTCGCGGCGCCGCGCTCCAGTTCCAGGCGGGGCATGATGGCGAATACATCAACCACACGAACGGCGGTGACGACATGAGCGACACCGCAACACCGGAAAGGATCAAGGCGCTCATCGAAGCCGAGATCGCGGATTACGACATGTCCGCGCGCGAAGCGGCTCCGACGCTGGAAGCCTTTCGCGCCGCGTTGCGCGAGCCGCGTGAAGTGACGGTGAATTTTTCGGGCGGGATCACCCAGAAATGCTGGTCGGTCACCCGCCCCAACGGGCCCTACCGGGTCATATATCTGCCGACGGCAGGGTACTTTTCGCTTTGCGTCGAAAGCGATTTCGGACCTCTGGACATCGGCGTGCATGGAAAGGCGATCGGGTGTTATGCCTCGGTCTGACAACAGGAGAGAGACATGAGTACAGTCATCAAGAACGGGGCCATCGTCACGGCGGATCTCAGCTATGAAGCGGATGTGCTGATCGAGAACGGCCAGATCATCGAGATCGGCAAGGGGCTGCGTGGCGACGAGGAACTTGATGCAAGCGGCTGTTACGTGATGCCGGGCGGAATCGATCCGCATACCCATCTCGAAATGCCCTTCATGGGCACCTACAGCTCCGACGATTTCGAAAGCGGCACACGTGCGGCGCTGGCAGGTGGCACCACGATGGTGGTCGATTTCGCGTTGCCCGATCCGGGTCAGGGTCTGCTTGATGCGCTGAAGCGCTGGGATAACAAATCCACCCGCGCACATTGCGACTATTCCTTCCACATGGCCGTCACCTGGTGGGGCGAACAGGTGTTCAATGAGATGGAAACCGTCGTCAAGGAACGCGGCATCAACACGTTCAAGCACTTCATGGCCTACAAGGGCGCGCTGATGGTGCAGGATGACGAGATGTATGCCTCGTTCCAGCGCCTGTCCGAACTGGGCGCCATCGCGATGGTCCATGCGGAAAACGGCGACGTGGTCGCGGACCTGTCGGCGCGTCTGCTGGCCGAGGGCAATAACGGCCCCGAGGGCCATGCCTATTCCCGGCCCACTCAGGTCGAGGGCGAGGCCACCAACCGCGCGATCATGATCGCCGACATGGCTGGCGTGCCGCTTTACGTGGTGCATACCTCCTGCGAGGAAAGCCACGAAGCGATCCGCCGCGCGCGCCAGCAGGGCAAACGCGTCTGGGGTGAGCCGCTGATCCAGCACCTGACGCTGGATGAGAGCGAGTATTTCAACCAGGACTGGGATCATGCCGCGCGTCGCGTGATGAGCCCGCCGTTCCGCAACAAGAAGCATCAGGAAAGCCTGTGGCACGGGCTGATGTCCGGCTCTCTTTCGGTGGTGGCTACCGATCACTGCGCCTTTACCACCGAGCAAAAACGCTATGGCGTCGGCGATTTCACCAAGATCCCGAACGGGACAGGCGGTCTGGAAGATCGCTTGCCGATGCTCTGGACCCATGGCGTTGCGACCGGGCGGCTTACGCCGAACGAATTCGTGGCCGTGACCTCGACCAATATCGCCAAGATCCTGAACTGCTATCCCAAGAAGGGTGCGATCCTTGTCGGCGCGGATGCGGATATCGTCGTGCTCGATCCGAAAAAGGGCAAGACGATCTCGGCCGCCACGCAGCAGTCCTCGATCGATTACAACGTGTTCGAGGGGCAAGAGGTCACGGGCCTGCCGCGCTTTACCCTGACCCGCGGGCAGGTCGCGGTTTATGACGGCGAAATGCGGGTCGAGGAAGGCCACGGCAAGTTCGTCGAACGCGCGCCGAACACGCCGGTCAACACCGCGCTTTCCCAGTGGAAAGAGCTGACATCGCCGCGACCGGTGCAGCGCACGGGCATTCCGGCAACCGGTGTCTGACCGTCTCTGGCGCCTTTGCGATGTACAGGCGGTGTACAGGATGTGCACCGCTTGTGCATCGCCTGAAATCGGGTGCCTTAAGTTTTTATGAACAAGAAGAGAGCCTTAATGCCGGTCATTGAAGCCAGAAATCTCGAGCTGACCTTTCAGACCAATGACGGTCCGGTTCATGCGCTCAAGGATGTGAACCTTTCCATAGAAAAGGGGGACTTTGTCAGCTTTATCGGCCCGTCGGGCTGTGGCAAGACGACCTTTCTACGCTGCATGGCGGCGCTTGAGCATCCAACCGGGGGCGAGATCACCGTTAACGGAGTGTCGCCGGAGGAAGCGCGTCAGGCGCGGGCCTATGGCTATGTGTTCCAGGCGGCGGGGCTTTACCCATGGCGGACCATCGCGGGCAATATCAAGCTTCCGCTCGAGATCATGGGGTTCTCCAAGGCCGAGCAGGAAAAACGCGTCAAGGACGTGCTGCAACTGGTTGATCTGGAAGGTTTTGGTGGCAAATACCCTTGGCAGCTTTCGGGCGGCATGCAGCAGCGCGCCAGTATCGCGCGGGCGCTGGGATTCGATGCAGATATCCTCTTGATGGATGAACCCTTCGGGGCGCTGGACGAAATCGTGCGCGATCACCTCAACGAACAGCTTCTTGCGCTCTGGGCGCGGACCGAGAAGACGATCGGTTTCGTAACCCATTCGATACCCGAGGCGGTGTATCTGTCGACGCGGATCGTGGTGATGAGCCCCCGGCCGGGCCGGATCACCGATGTGATCGAAAGCCCGCTGCCGAAAGAGCGGCCACTTGAAATCCGCGATACGCCGGAATTCATCGAGATCGCGCACCGGGTGCGGGAAGGTCTGCGGGCGGGGCATCTTGATGAGTGATCTCATGTGTTTGCAAGCCGGCCTTGATGTGAGGGCGGCATGATGCGGACGTTCTGGGCCGTACTGGTGGTGGTCGCCGCAATCGTGCTGTTCTGGTACGCGGCGGCGGTGCCGATGAATATCAAGACCGCGCTCACACAGGCGGAACGCGAGGGCGCGGTGATCTCTCCCGAAGGCGCGGCGGCGCGGCGCGACATGAGCGCGATTGCGCTGGCGCTGGCGAACCCGGGTCAATGGGGCGATACGCTGGTGCAGGACAAGCCGAGGCTGCCGACCCCGGACCAAGTGGCGGTGGAACTCTGGCAGACCAGCGGGGCGATGGTCCTGAAAGGGCGTGCCTTTTCCAAACGCAGCCTGCTGTTTCACGGCTGGGTCACGCTGAGCGCGACGCTGCTCGGGTTCGGGATCGGCACGGTGCTGGGCGTCGTGCTCGCGGTCGGGATCGTGCATAGCCGGGTGATGGACATGAGCGTGATGCCCTGGGCCATCGTGAGCCAGACCATCCCGATCATCGCGCTGGCGCCGATGATCATCGTGGTCCTGTATTCGGTCGGGGTGCAGGGGATCATCCCCAAGGCGATCATATCGGCGTATCTGAGTTTCTTCCCGGTGGTGGTCGGCATGGTGAAAGGGCTGCGCAGCCCGGATTCCATGCAGCTCGATTTGCTGCGGACCTATAACGCGAGCACATCGCAGGGGTTCTGGAAGCTGCGGTTGCCATCTTCGCTGCCTTATCTCTTTGCCTCGCTGAAGGTGGCGATTGCCGCCTCGCTGGTGGGGGCCATCGTGGGTGAGTTGCCGACGGGCGCGGTGTCGGGCCTTGGCGCGCGGCTCTTGGCCGGGAGCTACTACGGGCAGACGATCCAGATCTGGTCGGCTCTGTTTGCGGCCGCCATCCTCGCGGCCTTGCTGGTCGGGATACTGGGCATGATCGAGCGGCTGTTGCTGCGCCGCATGGGGGTACTCGCATGAGGCTATGTCGGAGGGGCTCTGCCCCGGTCGCGCAGGCGCGACCTCCCCGGGATATTTTTGACCCAAAGAAGCAGGGGAACGCAGCATGACGGAACTGGTGCTGGCACTCGTGATCTGGGCCGCGGGATGGGGGCTGAATGCATGGCTGGCCCGGAGCGCGGCCTCGGAGACGCGGGTTGTGAAATTCCTTGTGCCCTTCATCTTTGGCGCGACGCTCGTGCTGGTCTGGGAAATGGTGGTGCGGGGGCTGAATGTCCCGATGGTGATCCTGCCGGCGCCCTCGGTCATCGCGATGCGCTTTGCCTCGAGCCTGCCGATCCTTTGGGTCGATTTCGTGCAGACCTTTCTGAAGGGGGCGCTGGGTGGCTATGTCATCGGCTGCGCGGCGGCCTTTCTGGTGGCGATCCTTGTGGACCGGTTCGATTTCCTGCGGCGCGGGCTGTTGCCGGTCGGAAATTTCGTGGCGGCCCTGCCGATCGTGGGGACCGCGCCGATCCTCGTGATGTGGTTCGGATTCGACTGGCAGTCAAAGGCGGCGGTGGTCGTGGTCATGGTGTTCTTTCCGATGCTGGTGAACACGGTGGCCGGTCTGCGCGAGGCGAGCGCGATGCAGCGCGACCTGATGCAGACCTACGGGGCCAGCTATGGCCAGGCGTTTTTCAAACTGCGCCTGCCGGCGGCGATGCCGTTCATTTTCAACGGTTTGAAGATATCGACGACGCTGGCCCTGATCGGGGCGATTGTTGCCGAATTTTTCGGCTCGCCGACGCTGGGGATGGGGTTTCGCATCTCGACCTCGGTAGGGCAGCTTGCGCTGGACATGGTCTGGGCCGAGATTGTGGTGGCGGCGCTTGCCGGGTCGGCGTTTTACGGGGTTGTGGCGCTGGTGGAGAAGGCGGTGACCTTCTGGCACCCGTCGCAGCGGGCCTGAGGCCCATAACGACAGAAGAATTCCGGATAAACCGGGGTGGAAGTGTAAACAAGGAGTGTAGAATATGAAGAAACTGATGACGGGAATGGCGCTGGGACTGGCAATAGCTGGTGGCTCGGCGACGGCGGAGACCGATCCGAACAGCGTGAAACTGCAGCTGCAGTGGGTCACGCAGGCGCAGTTCGCGGGATATTACGTGGCGCTCGACAAGGGCTATTACGAGGAAGAAAACCTCGACGTCGAAATCCTGCCCGGTGGTCCGGATATCGCACCGCCGCAGGTGCTTGCGGGTGGTGGCGCGGATGTCATGCTGAACTGGATGCCCTCGGCGCTGGCGGCACGTGAAAAGGGCCTGCCGGTTGTGAACATCGCGCAGCCATTCAAGTCTTCGGGTCTGATGCTGACCTGCTGGAAGGACACCGGCATCACCAGCCCGCAGGATTTCAAGGGCAAGACCATCGGCGTCTGGTTCTTTGGCAATGAATACCCGTTCCTCAGCTGGATGAGCCAGGAAGGCATCTCGACCGATGGCGGCGAGGATGGCGTGACCGTGCTCAAGCAGGGCTTTAATGTCGATCCGCTGATCCAGCGTCAGGCCGATTGTATTTCCACCATGACCTATAACGAATACGGTCAGGTGCTGGATGCGGGGGTTTCCGAAGACGAACTGGTGACCTTCAAATACGAAGATCAGGGCGTTGCCACGCTGGAAGACGGGATCTGGGCCCTTGAGGAAAACCTCGAGGATCCGGTGTTCGTCGACAAGATGGTACGTTTTGTCCGGGCCTCGATGAAGGGCTGGAAATACGCCGAGGAGAATCCGGAAGAAGCGGCGATGATCGTGCTCGACAACGATGCGACCGGCGCCCAGACCGAAGCGCATCAGGTGCGGATGATGGGTGAGATCGCCAAGCTGACCGCCGGCTCCAACGGCGCGCTGGATGAGGCAGATTACCAGCGCACGGTCGATACCCTGCTTGCGGGCGGTTCCGATCCGGTGATCTCCAAGGCGCCGGAAGGGGCCTGGACCCATGAAATCACCGACAAAGCGCTAAACTAAGTTTACGCTTTTGCGATGAGACAGGCGCGGCTCCCGGGATCGGGGGCCGCGTTTTTCGTTCAGATCTCGGCGTAGATTTCCAGCAGGTTGCCGTCGGGGTCGCGGAAGAACAGCGTACGATGGCCAAAGCTCTGGTCGGTAGGGGGCGCGATGGGCGTTATGCCATGACGCTCAAGCGCCTCGGCGCAGAGATCCACATGGCCGGGCGGCACACGGAAGGCAAGTTGCAGGGCAGCGCTCCCGCGTGGGAGCGGCGTATCCGAGGCGGTGAGACCGGGCCTTGAGAGGGCCAGAATGTTCGAGCCTACGCGGTATTCGATCCAGCCGGCCGATAATTCCCGTTCCAGCGCAAAGCCCAGAACGCCCTCATAAAATCGGCGCATCGCGGCCATGTCGCGGGTAAGGATGACCGTATAGTCGATGGCGCGGATCGCGGCAAAGGGCGAGGGCTGGTCGTTCATGGCAGGGGACTCCGGGTGCTTCGGCTACAAGAGCAAAAGGGTGCGTCCGACGTCAAGAACAGCGCGTGATTCCGGGTGACCTTTCGTCATACTTATGCAATATACTGTAATCGATACGAAATTGAGGAGAGTTTCGTAAAAATTGCAGAATTTTGCAGAAGAACTCCGCCATGCGATGGTGCTGATCCTGTCAGGCGACAGGGATTTGTGGGAAATTGTCCTGCTTTCCCTGCGGGTCTCGGTCATTGCGGTTCTGATCGCGGCACTTCTGGGGATGCCGCTTGGCGCGGCATTGGCGGTCGGGCGTTTTCCGGGGCGGCGCGGCGTCATCATTCTTGTGAATGCGCTGATGGGCTTGCCCCCCGTAGTCGTCGGGTTGCTGGTCTACCTGTGCCTCTCGCGCTCGGGGCCGCTTGGGGTGCTGCAACTGCTCTATACGCCCAGTGCGATGATCATCGCGCAGGTGGTTCTGGTGACACCGATCATTACGGCGCTGACCCGGCAGACGGTCGAGACGCTGAACGCGGAATATGCCGAACAGCTCCGTTCACTGGGGGTATCGCGGCTGGCCTCTGTGCCGACCCTGCTCTGGGACGGGCGACTGTCGCTCTTGACGGCGCTTCTGGCCGGGTTCGGACGGGCGATTGCCGAGGTCGGAGCGGTGATCATGGTGGGCGGCAATATCAACCATGTGACGCGCGTGATGACGACGACGATCGCGCTCGAAACTTCCAAGGGCAATCTCGCGCTGGCGCTGGCGCTTGGTGTGATCCTGATCGCGCTGGCGGTCAGCATGACGGCCTGTGTGAGTTTGCTGATCCAGCGCAGCGACGTTGAGGGGCTTCATCATGCGTGACTTTGCCGAGCAGCTGCATCCCGAAATCGAGGTTTCCGGTCTGCGGATCGAACGGGATGGCAAACGGCTGCTGGATATCGACCGGCTTGTGCTGAACGGGCCGGGGCCTTTGATGATCCTTGGGCCGAACGGGGCGGGCAAAAGCCTGCTGCTGCGCTGTCTGCACGGGCTGATCCAGCCCGATCGCGGGGTGTTCCGGCAGGACGGGCGTGAGATGGGTCCCGCCGACCGGCAGCATCAGGCGATGGTGTTCCAACGTCCCGTGCTTCTGCGCCGCTCGGTGGCGGCGAACCTGAATTTTGTTCTGCGGCGGCAGGGGTTTGATCGGCATCTGCGGGGCCCGCGCGTCGCCGAGCTCTTGGCCGAAGGCGGGCTGGACGGCAAGGCGCGGCAACCGGCCCGGTCCCTGTCAGGCGGCGAGGCGCAGCGGCTGGCGATCCTTCGGGCGCTGGCTACCGAACCCGAGTTGCTTTTTCTGGACGAGCCGACCAGCGCGCTTGATCCGCAGGCCACGCAGGCCATCGAAGCGCTGGTCGCGGCGGCGGCGCGGCGCGGGGTGCGCATTATCATGGTGACCCATGACATCGGGCAGGCTCGGCGGCTGGGTCAGGATATCCTGCTGATGCAGGGGGGGAAGGTGGCCGAACAAGCCGAGGCCACCGCATTTTTCACCAATCCGGAAAGTCAGGCGGCGCGACGCTTCCTGTCGGGCGGGCTGGTGATCTGAAATTTGACTAAAGGGAAGTGGAGTAAGACGATGACTGTAGACATGAACCGCGGCCTTTGGCTGGCGGGTGCGCTGGCGGCTGGATTGCAGATGGGCATTGCCGGGGGCGCTTGGGCCGCGGATGAGTTCATCGTGGTGCAGTCGACCACCTCGACCGCGAATTCGGGCCTGCTCGACGCGATCCTGCCGGAATTCACCGAAGGTTCGGGCGTCGAGGTGCGGGTTGTCGCTGTTGGCACCGGTCAGGCGATCAAGAACGCGATCAATGGTGACGGCGATGTGCTGCTGGTTCATGCAAAACCGGCCGAGGAAAAATTCGTCGCCGATGGCTGGGGCGTACAGCGGTTTGACGTGATGTATAACGATTTCGTGCTGGTCGGCCCGGAGGAAGATCCGGCGGGCATCAAGGGGGGATCCGACATTGTCGCGGCCCTGCAGGACGTGGCCGAAGCGGGCGCGGTCTTTGCCTCGCGCGGGGATGACAGCGGGACCCACAAGGCCGAGCTGCGTCACTGGCAGGCGGCGGACGTGGATGTGGCTGCCGTCTCGGGCGGTTGGTATCGCGAAACCGGCAGCGGCATGGGCGCAACCCTGAATGCTGCGCAGGGTATGGGCGCCTATGTGCTGACCGACCGTGCGACCTGGATCTCCTTTGGCAACAAGGAAGGAATGGAGATAATGGTCGAAGGCGATGAACGGCTGTTCAACCAGTATGGCGTGATCCTTGTGAACCCCGAGAAGCATCCGAGCGTTAAGTCCGATGCCGGGCAGGCGTTTATCGACTGGCTGATCGGTGAGGAAGGTCAGGCCGCGATTGCCGGGTATCAGGTCGACGGGCAGCGGTTGTTTTTCCCGAACGCCGATTAAAGTGAATGCCCTGCCGGGCATGCCTCCGGCGGGGATATTTTTTGACCCAAAGAAGCAGGGGCGTGGTTATGGGGCCGCGCCCTTGCGTTATCTGGGTGAGGGCGGTCAGGCACGGGCACCATTGTGGTGTACCGTTCCGAGGCCTGCAAGGTTGTAGCCGCCGAGTTCGCTGGCTCGGTCTGCACAGGCAGGGCTGGCGAGGAAGGCCATCAGTTTCTGAAGCGGCGGTTCGAACCATGCGCGACGCCAGAGAGCGAGGTCGAAGCGTTCTTCGGTGAGTGGTGTGAAACCGAGGCCATAGAGCCCTGAGAGAGCGCCGAGGCCAAAGCCCGCCTCGGCCTTGCCGTCGTGCAGCGCGATGGCGAGTTCTTCTTCGGTGCGGGCGCGGGTATCGAGCGGCGCGATGTCGGCGGAGGTGAGACCCGCCTCTGTGAGACGGGTGTCGAATTCGCGCTGGGAGGCGGCATTGTCCTGCCGCAGCACGACGCGGCGGCCTTTCAGATCGGCGAAACTCTCGATGCCGGTGACACCGGGGGCGAGCAGAAGGCCGCGCTGACGCCGGGCGATTTCGACCAACACGAGCGGTGCTTCGCCGAGCTTTGCCCTGAGTGCGCCGCGGTTCCAGTCATCGCCTTCGCGGATATGCAGCCCGGCGGCCTGTGCCTCGCGCCTGGCAAGCCTTTCGATACCGTCGAAAGAGCCGTCGTAGTAGCTGGCAAGGCCGGACCCGCTTTCGCGCAGCGCCCAGTCGAGCAGGGGGTCGTGGCTGCCGGCGAGGATCGGGGGCAGGGGCTGGTCGGCCGTTTCGGGACCGCTGCGCGAGGCGGAGAGCCATGCGGTGATCTCGGCCTGTGGGAAGAGCAGTTTGCCGACGGCGCGGACGCAGGGCACCTCGCCGTTGGCGGCGAGGTCATAGACCTTGCGCTCGCCGATGCGCAGCAGGTCGGCCAGTTCGCGGGTGGTCAGGTAGTCGGGCAAACCTAGTCGAGCCGCACGTCGGGGCTGCTGGTGGCCTGGGCCGAGCTGAAGCCGATTTCGTGCAGCCCGTACCAGGCGGCTACGGAGATCACGGCGATGGCGGCAAAGGCGAGAATCGCGGCTTTCATTCTGTCAGGTTCCCTCTGGTGTTACGGGGTGGTGGCGCGGCGCAGGTAATCGATCAGGTCGGCCCGGTCGTCAGGGTCGGCGATCCGCTGCATCGGCATTTTCGAGCCGGGAATGTAATGATCTGGGCCGAGATCGAACAGGGCGTCTATGCTCTTGTCATTCCAGACGATATCCGATCCGTCAAGCCTCTCGGAATAGCTGTAGCCGGCGACCGTTCCGGCCCGGCGTCCGAAAAGCGCGTGCAGCGTCGGGCCGGCGCGGCGGTTGCCGCCGGTGGTCAGGGTGTGGCAGATCGAGCATTTCCGGGCGAACTGGCGCTCGCCGTTTTCCATCTCTTCCGGGGCGCGCTGAAAGCTGTGTTCGGTGGCGGCGATAGGGGAACCTTCGCCAGCCTGGGGAACCGGCCAGCCGTAGAACGTGCTGTCGAGGCCGCCCGCGTACAGCCATGTGCCATCGGCTGAGAAGGCAAGCGTCCAGACCGGGCCTTTGCTGGCGGCGCGCCTATCGCTTTCGATCTGCCATTGACCGGTGTCGACCACGGTGATGAACCCCATGCCATCGCCAATGGCGAGCCGGGTGCCATCAGGACTTTGGGCAAGGGCGAGGATCGGGCGGCGTTCCAGCGTGAAATCGGCGATTTCCTCGCCGGTGCTCGAGTCGACAACCTTGGTCGATCCGTCTACCGTGCCATAGGCCAGCCAGCCAGCCTCTTCGTTCAGCGCCAGCCTGTTGATACCAAACCCGTGCTGGAGGAGCTGCCGGCTCTCGCTTTTATCGCCAATGTTCCAAGCCCGGATCGTCCCATCGCTTGCGGCCGAATACAGTATCGCGCCATCGGCACTGGCGGCCAGCGCGTTGACTCCGCCGCCATTTCCGGTGAGGCGGGTCGGGGCGGCACCATCCAGCGGCCAGAGCCCGATGGATCCGTCCCAGCTTGCCGAGGCGATCAGACCGGGGAGGGCGGCGATGGCGGTGATCTTGCCCTCGTGGCGGCCGATGACCTCGCCCGTGGGCCAGCGGCGCAGGGTGAAATCGTCGCCGCCGGACCAGAGCGTGTCATGGGCATACAGCACCGTGTTCACGGCGGCTTCGTGTCCGTCGAGCCAGATAGGCGTCGCATCTTCCCAAAGACCGACCGCGTTATCGAAGCTTGCGGTGGCAAGGCGGCCATCGGGCAGGGCTTCGATGGCCATGACCGGCCCGCCATGGCCGGACAGCACCTCTACCTCCTGTGAGTGAGCGCCCAGCGGAGCAAGACATAAAGCAAGTGACAGGCGCATGGCGCAAAGGGCCATGTTACTCGGCCGGGGTTGCGACACCTTTTCCGGCCTCGCGGGATTTGACCTCATCGACCCAGAGACTGTGGTGCTCGCGCGCCCATTGTTCCTCGACGCGGCCGGTGCCCATCGCGTCGAACGCCCCCTCCATGCCCAGCGTGCCAAGGTAGATATGGGCAAAGATGATGGCGATGAAGACGAAGGCGACAATCGAATGCCAAAGCTGCGAATATTGCATCTCTTCATGCGGGGCCATCTGGTCGGGCAGCGGGCCAAGACCGACAAGCTGCGGCAGCCCCCAGTCGTTCAGATGCGCAAAGGTCGACGCGAACATGGGCAGTTGGAAGGGAAACAGCAGCGACAGGCCCGAGGCGCTTATCGACACGCCCAGCACGATGCAGGCCCAGAAGATAAGTTTTTGACCTGCATTGAATTTCTTGGCGGGCGGGTGCGTGTGCTTGGAAAACAACCCGCCGCCCTGCGCCAGCCATTTCAGATCGGTTTTGTCGGGCAGGTTGTGCCAGATCCAGTTTATCGTGACGATCACAAGCCCCAGCATGAACGCCCAGGCGACGTTGTTGTGCACCCATTTCGAGGCAATCGCGAGGGTCGAAAACGCCTGATGGCCAAAGGCGGGGATCAGCACCATCCGTCCAAAGAGCGAGATCAGCCCGGTCAGCGCCAGCAGCAGGAAGGAGCCGGCGAAAAGCCAGTGGCCGAAACGTTCGAATGCCGTGAACCGCAGCAGTTTGCGTCCGGTTTTCCGGCCCTCGATACGGATGCGGCCCCGGATCAGGTAGAACAGTGCCAGAACGACAAGCGTACCGCCAAGCAGCCAAGCGCCATAAGTCGCCAGCGGACCACGGCGGAATTCCAGCCACCACATGCCGCCGTCCTGTATCAGCACGTTCGAGGCGGGACCGTTGTTCGAAACAGTCACATCCGCACTGCCATAGCGAATTGCGCGGTACATCTCGGAATCCGATGCGCCGCCAAGCGTTCCAAGCTGGTTGGCGATCCCCGCCGCGTTATCCGGGCTGCCGGTTGCGTCGCGACGGAAACTGTCATCGACTTCCTGGCCACGCTGACGGGCGAGGATATCCTCGAGCGTCTGGGCGCCGCCGGTCGCGCTGCGGTCAACGGGGGGAGCGGTGGTCTCCTGCGCCTGCGAGATCATCGGCCAGGGTGCCAGCACCAATGCCAGGACCACAAGAAAACAGCGCAGATAGGACATTGGAACCTCCCCGAAATCAATTGCCTCAAACCTAGCTGTTTCCAGTGGATTTGCAAAGAAAATGCGGATGAAAGTCAGGTTTACCCCGAGAGATAGAGTGTGGCTTTCAACCTGGAAATCTAAAATTTTACAATCATTTGTTAAAGAAGGTTAATCTCTTGATGGAAGGTTTGCTCAACCGGGCCAGTCCAGTTTTCCGGGAGAACCACCTACGCCCTTTCCCTATTTCGATTGCGAGGGGGCCCGAGCCGGTCAGGAAACCGGCCCCGGGCCGGCTATCAATAGTAATAATCGTAGCGCACCGTATCCACGGCGCTCTGCACGTCGGCCAGCATGGCGTCAAGGATGGTGACCATATTGTTGTTGTAGGTGATCACGACATCATTGCCGTTCTGGGTGAATTCCAGCTCCATGTTGCGGCGAAATTCGGTGAAAAGAAGCGTATCGCCCTCTTCGAAATCTATGATCGTGTGAGACATCGTAAGGTCGTCTTCGGCGAATTTCTTGAAGACGAAGCTGTCATTGCCACTGCCGCCGGTCAGGGTATTGGTGGTATTGCCCGAAATCAGGGTGTCGCGTCCTGCGCCCCCATCCATGATGTTGTCGCCATGCCCGCCGACGATCCGGTCGCGCCCGTCACCGCCGAACATGTGGTCGCCCCCGCCGCCGCCATAGAGATTGTCATGCCCGGCATTTCCGAACATCCGGTCGCTTCCCCTGCCGCCATAGAGATAGTCGCCGCCATCGCCGCCGCGTATCCGGTCATTGTTGTCACCCCCGTAGAGGTTATCGCGGCCTCCCATCCCGAACAGCTTGTCACGACCGTCAAAACCCTGAAAGAAATCGGAATCTCCGGTGCCGTTGTACTGATCGTTGCCGTTGAATAGTTCGGATTCGAAACCCGACCCTCCAAGCAACAATGCCCAGATCATCCCCGCATCACCGTCGATGTCGGTGATCTCCATCAGGGTTTCGCCCTCGTAGCTTGCCGTGATCGACTCCATGCTGCCCGAAACCGTGCCCAGATCGCCGTAGCTGAAGGTGCCGGTGATCGTCACATCGACAAGCGTGACCTGCGGGGAGTAGGGCGGATAAAGATCATAATAATAGTAATCGTCCACAACGGCCATGACGCTGGTTATCGTGGTCGCGTTGGCACTGATTGCCGCGTCTATATCCAGGTATTCCAATAAGAAACCTGCCTCGTAGTATGGGAACAGGTCGTCATCAAACGGAAAGAAAGTGATTGTGGCCATCGCGCTGTCCTCTGTCTGAATGGAAAGGTAAAATGCCGGAAATTCTGAATGGACCTAATTTACTCTACCGGCGGGCTTTCCGACAACTTGGCATTTAAACGCCGAGGACCGAGGCCTGCGTTTTATCGAAATTTTCAGAGGTAGATCAGACAAAAAAGCCCCGGTGCAGGACCGGGGCTTTGACGTTTTGATAAGGGTTAGAAGGGCTTAGTTGCCCTTTTGATCATAGGCTGTGCCCCAGCCCCAGGCGCCCGAACCAAAGCCGCGCGCCACGACGCGTTCGCGGTAGATTGCCGATACCGTATCGCCATCGCCTGCGAGCAATGCCTTGGTCGAACACATCTCGGCGCAGATCGGCAATTTGCCCTCGGCAATCCGGTTGCGACCGTATTTGGCGAATTCGGCGGCCGAGTTGTTTTCCTCTGGGCCACCGGCGCAGAAGGTGCATTTGTCCATCTTGCCGCGCGATCCGAAATTGCCCGCCTGCGGGTATTGCGGCGCGCCAAAGGGGCAGGCGTAAAAGCAGTAACCGCAGCCGATGCAGAGATCCTTGGAGTGCAGGACGATGCCTTCCTCGTTCTGGTAGAAACAGTCCACCGGGCAGACCGCCATGCAGGGCGCGTCCGAGCAATGCATGCAGGCAACCGAGATCGAGCGTTCGCCCGGATCGCCGTCATTGATCGTCACCACCCGGCGGCGGTTGATGCCCCAGGGTACTTCGTGCTCGTTCTTACATGCGGTGACGCAGGCATTGCACTCGATGCAGCGTTCGGCATCGCAGAGAAATTTTGCTCTAGCCATATCGTTCTCCTCCTTACGCTGCCCAGATTTTGCAGAGAGTCGCTTTGGTTTCTTGCATCTGGGTCACCGAGTCATAGCCATAGGTCTGCGCGACGTTGGTACTTTCGCCAAGCACATAGGGGTCCGCGCCTTCGGGGTATTTGTCCCGCAGATCGACACCCTCGAAATGGCCACCAAAGTGGAAGGGCATGAAGGCCACGCCCGCACCTACCCGGTTGGTGACCATCGCCATCACCTTGACCTTGCCGCCTTCCGGGCCTTCGACCCAGACCTGCGCGCCGTCCCGGACCCCAAGGTTATTGGCATCGCGGGTGTTGATCTCGACGAACATGTCCTGCTGCAATTCAGCCAGCCACGGGTTGGAACGTGTCTCGTCCCCGCCGCCTTCGTATTCGACCAGACGACCCGATGTCAGGATGATTGGATATTCCTCGGAGAAGTCGTTCTTCTGGATCGACGCGTACATGGTCGGCAGACGATAGAACTTGCGGTCTTCATAGGTCGGATAATCCGCCACCAGATCGCGCCGGTTCGAATAAAGCGGCTCGCGGTGGACAGGCACCGGATCGGGGAAGGTCCAGACCACGGCGCGGGCCTTGGCGTTGCCGAAGGGCGCGCAGCCATGGGCGATCGCGACCCGCTGGATTCCGCCCGAGAGGTCGGTCTTCCAGTTGATCGCGGCGACCTTCTCGTCATAGTCTGACGGGAAGGGCGACATCGACTGTTCGCCGACCTCCTCGTTCGAGGCCTGATCGCCGCTGGGCGAAGTAGTGCCGTCGTCGCCGTCATCGCTTTCACCGACCGTGGCATCAAGCCCCTGGAACCCGACGATGCTGCCCATGGTGATCTTTTCCTCGCGGGTTAAATCGCCGTCCCAGCCCAGATCCACCAGCATCTGGTAGGTGAACTCGGGGTAGCCGTCCTCGATTTCCGATCCGACGGAATAGACACCCTCGGCCAGCAGGTTCTCGCCGTCGCGTTCCACCCCGAAACGGGCGCGGAAGGTCAGGCCGCCCTCGGCCACAGGTTTCGACATGTCGTACAGGTTCGGCGTGCCGGGGTGGTTGATCTCGGCCGTGCCCCAGCAGGGCCACGGCAGACCGTAATAGTCGCCATCGGCAGGACCGCCGACCGCCTGCAGCGTGGTGCGGTCAAAGGTCTGCTGGTTTGCCATGTGCATCTTGAGCCGTTCAGGCGTCTGCCCGGTATAGCCGATGGTCCACATGCCCTTGTTGATCTCGCGCAGCGTGCTTTCGACGTTGGGCGTGTTCGCATCATCCATCTCGATGTTGCGGAACAGGCGGTCGGCAAAGCCGAACTTGTTCGCGAACAGGCCGATGATCTCATGGTCGGGCTTGGATTCGAACAGCGGCTGTACCACCTGTTCGCGCCACTGAAGCGACCGGTTCGAAGCGGTCACCGAGCCGCGCGTTTCGAACTGGGTCGCGGCCGGCAGCAGGTAGACGCCATCGGTGCGGTCGTTCATCACGGCGGAAACGGTCGGGTAGGGATCGATCACGACAAGCATGTCGAGCTTTTCCATCGCCGTCTTCATTTCCTTCATCCGGGTTTGCGAGTTCGGCGCATGACCCCAAAGGACCATGGCCCGTACCGGGTTCGGCTGATCTGTGTTGGCCGGATCTTCCAGGACGCCGTCGATCCAGCGGCTGACCGGGATGCCGGTCAGGGTGCACAGGTTCTGATCCTCGCCCTCCTCGCCCTTGACGGTGGCGAACTGGCCTTTCAGCCAGTCCAGATCTTCGCCCCAGACGCGTGCCCAATGCGCCCATGCGCCATCGGACAGCCCGTAATAGCCGGGCAGGGTGTGCGACAGCACGCCAAGGTCGGTCGCGCCCTGCACGTTGTCATGGCCGCGGAAGATGTTGGTGCCGCCGCCTGCTGTGCCCATGTTCCCCAGCGCCAGTTGCAGGATGCAATAGGCGCGGGTGTTGTTATTGCCGGTGGTGTGCTGGGTCCCGCCCATGCACCAGATCACCGTCCCGGGGCGGTTGTTCGCCAGCGTCCGCGCCACGCGCTTGAGCTGGCTGCCCGGTACGCCGGTCACGCGCTCGGTTTCCTCGGGCGTCCATTTTTTTACCTCGTCGCGGATCTGGTCCATGCCCCAAACACGGGTGCGGATGAATTCCTTGTCCTCCCATCCGTTCTCGAAAAGATGCCAGAGGATGCCCCAGACCAGCGCCACGTCGCTGCCCGGGCGCAGCCGGACGAATTCGTCCGCATGGGCCGCCGTGCGCGTGAAACGCGGATCGCAGACGATCAGCGGCGCGTTGTTCTGCTCTTTCGCCTTCAGCAGGTGCTGGAGCGAGACCGGATGCGCCTCGGCAGGGTTGCCGCCGATGATGAAGATCGCCTTGGAGTTATGGATATCGTTGTAGCTGTTGGTCATGGCGCCGTAGCCCCATGTGTTCGCAACACCCGCAACGGTGGTGGAGTGGCAGATCCGCGCCTGGTGGTCGACGTTGTTCGTGCCCCAGTAGGCGGCGAACTTGCGGAACAGATAGGCCTGTTCATTGGAATGCTTGGCCGAGCCGAGCCAGTAGACGCTGTCGGGGCCGCTTTCCTCGCGGATCACGTTCATCTGGTCGCCGATCTCGTTGATCGCGTCTTCCCAGCTGATCCGGGTCCATTCGCCGCCGACTTTTTTCATCGGGTACTTGAGCCGCCGCTCCCCATGGGCGTGCTCGCGCACCGATGCGCCTTTTGCGCAATGGGCGCCAAGGTTGAACGGGCTGTCCCAGCCGGGTTCCTGTCCGGTCCAGACGCCGTTTTCGACCTCGGCAATCACCGTGCAGCCGACCGAGCAATGGGTGCAGACCGATTTGATGGTTTCAACCGCCGTCTGCGCCGCAGATTGCGCCGTGGCGCGGGTGACGGTACCGCCGGTTGCTCCGACCGCTGCAAGGCCCCCGATGGCCAGCCCCGAGCCGCGCAGAAAGGCGCGGCGGTCAACGGTACTTTCCCCGACACGGGAAAGAACACTTGTCCGCTGCGGGCGTCGCGCCACCCCGTTGGTCTTTTTCCTCAGCATCTTCTTGTCCTCCAAAGCTCGCCGTTTCGCTCGGCTGGCATGGTTCCTGTTCTTCTCCTCCCGCGTGATGGCCAAACCAAGCCACTGCGGGGGCGATCTCCGTCACCGGTCATCCGCGACACCATTCGCGGGCGCCTCGGTGCCCATCATGAAACTAGAAGCGGGCGCTTTCGTAATAGGCCCGGGTATGTTCGGTATCCTGTAGCCGCGTCTCATTGACGGGGGCCTCGGCGGCCTGCGCCTCGGTCCCGCTCATCGCGGCGGCAGCCACGGCGGCGGGGGCCGCAGTTCCGGCAAGTTTCAGAAAATCGCGGCGGCTTGCACCGTCTTCGTTTTTCTTGGTCATCGGGGTCTCCTCCCTTCCTTTTCTTCTTCCTTCATCCTGCCCCGTTCATCAAGGCAGGTACCGCGCCGGTCAGGCTGCGGCCATGCGGAAACCTTCTTTTTCGATTTCCATGTAATTGCGTCCAATTGCCCCGACCGAGGCGTAAAACACCGAATTCTTCGCTGCTTCGAGATCGGCAAAGAAATGCGCGGCCCAGGGGCCGATGTGCCGATTCCAGAATTCCTGCTGTGTCGCGAGGCCTGCGGGCTGGCCAAAGCGACCGGCGATCATGCCGCCCATCATCTCCATCAGTGAGGCGATGTTGTCTTCGGGCTCATAGACGTTCGGGGCGCGGGTGATGCCGCGCGCCGCCATGTCCGAGCGCAACTGGGCCAAGGGTTTTTCGTTCAGGAACCCGGTCAGGTAGTAGCTGGCATAGGGGAGCAGTTCACCGCGCCCCAGCCCGATGAAAAGCGCGTTGAACTCTCGTTCCGCCGCGGCGGGCTTCGTCACGTGGGCGACCCGCGCCAGCCCGCTGATGGACTGGCCAAGGGCGGTGTCATCGCCCGAAAGAGTTGCCGTTTGCGTCAGGACCGTCTGCGATGGGGGACGGGCCAGCAATAGCCCGAGATAATCGTATAGATCGGCGCGCATCCGGTCTTCTTCTGCAATTTCAATCATTTCAGATGTGTCGTTCATGCGCTTTCCGCCTGGGTATCCTGTGGCGTCGTCTCTGCAAAGCGGAACCGCATGCGCCGGGGGCGTCGGTCTTCGACAACCTCTGCCGGTCGCGCCGTGGTCTCGGCTTGTACCGCTGGTGCCGGTTCGGGTTCGGTCTCTGCCACCAGTTCTTCAGGCGTCTCTTCGAACTCTTCCACGTCAGCGTCGCGCGCCATCGCCTTGATATGCGACAGCATTCCCTTGCCAACCTGATAGGTCGTCTGCAGGTTTTCGACCACCGTGGCGCTGTCGGTAAAATCCTCGCCATATTCGACAAGGCCGTCCACATTCGCCAGCACCGGATTGACTTTCCACAACCGGCGCAGGGCCATGCGCCGCAGATGCTCCGGCACGGCCTTGGCCATGAAGGCGCGGATATCGTCGCCCGCTTGCAATGTTTCCGGGTCGGGCAGGCCCAGTTCCGCCAACAGGGTGGCGTCGTCCTTTTCGGCTACCACATCCTCGCGGATCTGCGCCTCGGCCATTACTTGCGCGGCATTTTCCTCGGCCCTGACGGCTGCCTTTCGGCGGCTCCAGAAATCTTTCCGCGCGGTCATGGCATCATCCTTCGCGGCGCGCGATACACATCGGAAACCTGACGGATGCGCGCATCGCCCTTTCCGTCTTCGGTCAGGTCCACGCGTTTTTTATCGCGCCGACGCTTAACAAAAGCTTCATCTTCGTGATGCTCCTGGGCAAAGCGGCGCACCCATGCGGCCAGACCGTCGGGCATCGCCACCTTTTCGACGATATCCTCGCCGTTATCCGCGTAATCCTGCCCCTCATAGGGCGAAGCGGTCACCAACAGGACCTCCAGCGGCTTGTTGCGATCAGTGCTTTCGCGCAGAACCACGTAGATCGATGGCACATTGTCCGCGAGGTTCGTGAGGTATGCTTCGGTATCCGTGGCCCAGAGAGTCAGCGCCTTTGTTGCCGCGTGATACTCGACCGTTTCGCCATCGCAGCGCAGCTCTGCCCAATCGGCCGGACGCGCGCCCGGCAGCACGGCGACCGCACGCCAGTGCCATTTCGCCCAGCGGGTCACACCGGGCATTCTGCGAATGACGATGCCCAGCGGCATCTCCGCGCGAATGGTCGTCGTTTCGATCAAGGCTATGCTTTCGTTGGCTTATGATCTGGGCAACTGGCCCGACTATGTAACTTTTCATCCCGATGGCCAAGCCTCATTCGTGGAAAGTGATCAGATTTTCTGACCAGTTCGGGGTGGCAGCGGCGGCCCGGATCGCGCTAGTGTCATCCAGAAGCGGCGTGGCAGGAAAAATGACCGCACAGCGGTACACTGTTCCGCGCAGACCCGAGGGGAGAGCAGGGAATGACAGGCAAGATAATTCTGTGCGATTGCGCGGGCAGTCAGCGTCTTGACGTGGATGCGATCGAGGCAGGCGGGCTGACCTGTTCCCGCGTCCATACAGCACTTTGCACCCATGAAATCACCAAGGCGGCGCGCTTTCTGACCGAACCTGACGTCACCATCGCCTGCGGGCAGGAACAGGCGGTGTTCGAGGATCTTGCTGCAGAGCTCGGCGTCGAGGCACCCGGGTTCGTCGATCTGCGCGACCGCGCGGGCTGGTCAGAGGAGGGCGCGAAAGCGGGGCCGAAAATGGCGGCCCTCGTCGCCGAATCCCAGTTGCCATCCGCACAGTCGCAAAGTTTCGATGTAATCAGCGAAGGCGTCTGCCTTGTCTTTGGCACGGCGCGTGCCGCGCTCCCCATGGCCGAGATGCTGGCAGAGTCGCTCGCCGTTACTGTGGTGCTGACCGACGAGGCGGAACCGCCAATGGACCGCCGGTTTGACTGCGTCCGGGGGCATATCCGTCGTCTGATCGGCGCTCTGGGCGGGTTCCGTGTAGAAATCGACGGTTTCCAAGAGCTTGAGCCCGGCGGGCGTGGCGAATTCACCTTTGCTCCGCCGCGCGACGGGGCGGAATCGGAATGCGATATCGTCATCGACGTGACCGGCGATACGCCCCTCGTCCCCGCGCCGAAGAAACGCGACGGCTACCTGCGCGCCGATCCGCGTGATCCGCTGGCGCTGTCGCGTCTGGCTTTCGATGCGGTGCAGCTTGTCGGGACTTTTGAAAAACCGCTTTACGTGCGGCTCGACCCATCGCTCTGCGCCCATTCCCGCGCCGGGCAGACCGGTTGCTCCAACTGCCTTGATATCTGTCCGACCGGCGCGATCTTGCCCGATGGCGACCACGTGGCGATTGATCCGGGAATCTGCGCGGGTTGTGGCGCCTGCGCGGCCCTGTGCCCCTCGACGGCGATCACCTATGATGACCCGCCGCTGTCGCATCTTGTCTCGCGTCTTCAGGTACTTGCGGGCACCTATTCATCTTCCGCAGGTAACGCGCCCCGGCTCTTGGTCCATGAAAAACACGGGGCTGAGATGATCCGCTTGTCGGCGCGTTTCGGTCGCGGGCTTCCGGCGGATGTCATCCCGTTTGAGCTCGAGGTGATCTCGGGCTTTGGCCATGCCGAGATGCTGGCAGCGCTGGCCCTCGGGTTCAGCGATGTCACCATCCTGCTGGCCCCGACAACCGACCGCGACGCTCTGACCCGCGAGAGCGTGCTCTGCGAGGCCAATGCGGGTTCTGGCCGCGTCACACTGCTTGATGAAAGCGATCCTGACCGGATGAGCTATGCGCTGTACGCCGCTGAAAACCAAGAAAATATCGCCAAGCCGATCCTGCCCCTGGGCAATCGTCGCCAGATCGCGCGGCTTTCGGCGCAGGCGTTGAACCGAAGCGCCGAGGCTCCGCTGCCCCTGCCGGAAAACGCGCCCTATGGCGCAGTGCTGGTGGATACGGATGCTTGCACACTCTGCCTTAGCTGCGTGTCACTGTGCCCGTCGGGGGCTTTGATGGATAACCCCGACATGCCGCAGCTCCGGTTTCAGGAGGATGCCTGCCTGCAATGCGGTCTCTGCCGCAACATCTGCCCCGAGGATGCGATCACGCTCGAACCACGTCTGGACCTGAGCGAAGCTGCGCTGACTCAGAAAATCCTGAACGAGGAAGAACCTTTTGCCTGCGTCGAATGCGGATCGCTCTTTGGCGTGAAATCCACCATCGAGCGGGTGATGGAAAAGCTCTCGGGCACCCATCCGATGTTTGCCACGACGGCGCAGGCGCGGATGATCCAGATGTGCGACAATTGCCGGGTGAACGCGCAGTTCCAGAGCGATGACAATCCGTTCAAGGGCAAGGAACGGCCACGGCCGCGCACCACGGACGATTATCTGAACGCGCGACGCGATCACTAAACCAACTGGGGGCTGGCGGAGGCTGCGCCTCTCAGGCAGAACGTACCTGATCACGATAAAGGAGAACGGGTGATGAGCGACGATTTCAACATGTCGATGCGCAAGTTCCTGAAACAGGTTGGCGTGACCAGCCAGCAGGCCATCGAGGAAGGGCTGCGCAACAAGGATGCCAAGCCGGGTGACAGTTTCACGGCCAAGGTGGTGCTGACGGTTGACGGGCTGGATGTCCATCACGAGGTCACCGGGACGATCAAAGGGAACGAGTAAGACATGGCAAGCCGGGACGCGGTTCTCGCGGAACTGAAGAATATCAAGGATCCGGTCAGCGGCAGTGACATCGTCGCCGCCGGTATCGTGCGGGCGCTGAATGTCGAGGACGGGCAGGTGCGTTTCGTGCTGGAAATCGACCCGGCCCGCGCCGAGGCGATGGAACCGGTGCGCGCCGAGGCCGAAGCCCGCGTCAAGGCACTGCCCGGGGTCGAAAAGGCCTCGGTCATGATGACGGCCCATAGCCAGAAGGCGCCGCCCGAGCTGAAACCCAAGCCCAAGCCTTCGGCGACACCGCCGCAGCGGGTGGCCGGGGTGGATCACATCATCGCCATCGCCAGCGGCAAGGGCGGGGTGGGCAAATCCACCGTCGCTGCGAATCTCGCCGTGGCGCTGGCCGCCGAAGGCCGCCGCGTCGGGCTGCTCGATGCGGATGTTTACGGACCGTCCCAACCCCGCATGCTGGGGGTGAGCGGCCGTCCCGCGTCGCCCGATGGCAAGATCATCCTGCCGCTGCGCAACCATGGCGTCACCATGATGTCGATGGGCCTGATGACGAACGAGGATCAGGCAGTCGTCTGGCGTGGCCCAATGCTGATGGGCGCGCTGCAGCAGATGATGAACCAGGTACAATGGGGTGCCCTCGACATCCTGTTGATCGACCTGCCGCCCGGCACTGGGGACGTGCAGCTGACCCTCAGCCAGAAGTTCGAGATTGACGGCGCCATCATCGTCTCGACCCCGCAGGACGTCGCGCTGCTGGATGCGCGGAAGGGCATCGACATGTTCCGTCAGCTCAAGACGCCGATCCTTGGCATGATCGAGAACATGAGCACGCATATCTGCTCGAACTGCGGGCATGAGGAACACGTCTTTGGTCATGGCGGCGTCAAGGCCGAGGCCGAGAAGCTGGGCGTGCCGCTTCTGGCGGAAATCCCGCTGCACCTTGATATTCGCACCGCCGCCGATAGTGGCGCGCCGATCGTGGCGACCAGCCCAGACAGTGCGCAAGCCGCAGCATTCCGGGGCGTGGCGCGGGATCTGGTGGCGCGGGGCCTCGCGTGAACCAAGGGCTCAGCCTGCCGCCGCTGCTGGTGGGCGAGCCCGCTTCGGGCGCCGACCCGATGTCGCGCGCCCGCGCTTTGGCGGCGCAAGGCTGCGATGGCGGCACGCTGGTCCATGACATCCAGCCCGACCGGCTGCGCGCGGCGCTGATTGTCGCGCCAGAGGTGCCGCTTGCCGATGCCATGGCGATGCTGCCGATCTGCGCGGTCGGGTTCCAGAACGCCTTGGGCGCACTGGCACCGCCCGAAGTGGCGGTGCATCTGACATGGACGGGTGACATTCTGGTCAATGGCGCACGTTGCGGCGCGTTCCGGGTCGCGGGGTCGACGCTGGATTTACAGGCCGTGCCCGACTGGCTGATCGTCGCGATCGATCTGACCATTCAACTAAACACCGATGATCCCGGCGTCTCCCCCGACAAGACATCGCTCTACGAAGAAGGCTGCGCCGAAATCGATCCGGTCCGCCTCTGCGAGGCCTGGGCCCGTCATACGCTGGTCTGGATCAACCGCTGGACAGACGAAGGCAACGCGCCTGTTCATGCTGACTGGGTGCCGCTGCTGGAAGGCGTCGGCAAACCCGTCACGCAGGGCGGCTATCAGGGGGAATTCCTTGGAGTGGACGAAAAATTTGGCATGCTGATCCGCGACGATGAAACCACGCAACTGCTGCCGCTGACGACACTGCTGGAGACAGACACATGAAACTGGCCCGCGCCATTCATTTCGACGAAAGCGACATGAACGTCTTTCACGCTCCGGCCCGGACCGGGGAATGGTGCATCTCGGGCGGGTTCGAGTTTTCCAACTGGGGCGAGGCCGATCTGACCGGCAAGGCGCGTCAGGCCTTTGCAAATGGCTGGCTTGGGCTGGAAACTTTTGGCCGGGTGACTTTCGTCGCTGTCACCCAGATCCAGCCCGAGGAAATGGCGAGGCTCGAAGAGGCGCTCGCCCGGCATTTCGTCGACCTCTATGGCGCGCCGTCAAGGGAAGCTGCCCTGATGGTTGCGCGCGATGAACTGGCACATATGGCCGATCTGTGCTCTGAGCACGATCCGAATACGTTGCTGACTGTCGCGCGTGAGCTGGACGATGACGGCGTGCGCGAAGCCTATCGCACGATCACCGCAAGAGGGGCCGAGATCGACCTGCTTGCGGTGCATGGCTCGCTCGACGATTAATCCTCGCGGAGGAAACCGCCGTATTTGCCGCGCTTGTAAAGCAGACCCAGCCCCGGGCGGTGCCACGCCCGTTCGACCTGACCGACGACAATGGAATGATCGCCCCCGTCATGCACATCGCGCCGAAGACAGTCGAACCGCGCAAGGCAACCTGACAGGATCGGCAGGTCGTTTTCGCCCTGATGCCAGTCGACGCCGGAAAAATCGTCGCCGGTGCGGGCGAAATGCGTCGCGATCTCTTTCTGATCTTCGGCGATGATATGGATCACGTAATGCTTTGCCGCCGCAAATACCGCGTGGCGCTTGGACGATTTAGCCGGGCACCAGAGAACCAGCGGCGGATCGAGCGATACCGAGGCAAAGGAATTGGCCGTCATCGCGACAGGCCCGGTTTCCGTCATGGTGGTGACAACGGTCACACCCGTGCCAAAGGCGCTTAAAGCCTCGCGATAGGCAGCCTCGGTCTCGGGGCCGGGAACAAAGTCGGGTTGGGCCATGACGGCGGGCTGCCTGCATTACAAAAGTACCGTCCGGAGGTGCCATGCCTGCGCGCCATTGTCCACCTCCCCCGTCGCTTTTCATCGACGGTGGAACCTCGCCGCAGGTTCCGAGTTGATTGGGACAGGAAGCCAGCGGGGTGTGTGATCTCGCAGGTTCATCTGGAAAAGTGAAAGGTAAGAATATGTTCAACAAGGTACTTATCCCCGCTATCGGTCTTTCGGCAGCTTTGCTTGCAGGCACATCTGCGCTGGCTCAGGACAACAACCACACTGAAATCGGTTCGCTGAGCTGCGACGTAGGTGATGGCACCGGCTATGTGTTCGGGTCTTCGAAAGAGCTCGATTGCACCTTCAACCCGGTTGAAGAAGGTGCCGAAGACGAACATTACACCGGTACGATCAACCGGTATGGCATCGACATCGGCAAGACCCAGAACGGCGTGATGAGCTGGCTGGTATTGGCTCCGACCGAAGATTACGGCAAAGGTGCCCTGAGCGGTTCCTACGGCGGTGTCTCGGGCGAAGCGACTGTTGGTGTCGGCGTTGGCGCAAACGTGCTAATTGGCGGTTCTGACGAAACCATCGCCCTGCAGCCGATCAGCGTGAATGCGCAGAATGGTCTGAACCTCGCGGTGGGTATCGCCGATCTGACGCTGCAGCACCAGTAAACTGCTGCCGGGTTCCGTCGCCCGATTCATAGAATTGAA
Organism: Heliomarina baculiformis; assembly: GCF_019966545.1. Lineage (GTDB taxonomy): Bacteria > Pseudomonadota > Alphaproteobacteria > Rhodobacterales > Rhodobacteraceae > Heliomarina > Heliomarina baculiformis. The sequence goes on from NZ_JAIMIC010000003.1 coordinate 114,459, forward strand.
TGAACGACCGGTCCTTCTGGGCCGGTCGTTTTTTGACCTCTGTAATGACCGCTCATCGCGGTCTCGATCGCGCTAATTTTAATAAATTCCCCGGTTTAATCTGTCGCGGACAGGCAATCAGTGACGCAACCGGCAAAGAGCCATGTCATCTCTCTCCGATAAGAGCCGCGCATGACAGATCAATTGCACAGCGCCCCGAACTGGACCTACCTGCTACGCGAATTCGACACGCTCTATCGCCATGGCTCGGCGGGCGGCAGTCGCCCGGTGCGCAGCCATCGAAAACGTGTACGCGAGAAAATCGCCGGCCTTCTCGACCGTGACCCGCCGTTTCATCATCGCGACCCGGAAAACAAGCCTGTGGTCGAACACCTTGGCCGTGCTTTCGATCTCGCCGAAACGACTGTTATGCGCGGGCTGAGCCGGGCTCTGTCGCGGGTCTCGCACCAGCTGACATGGGAATACGGCTACGAACGTCTTCCCAAAACGCTGGAAAAGAAATACGCCTATTGCGAAGTGGTGGGACCCAAGGGGCCGGTCGTCAACGACACGCTGATCCTCGGCTTTGTTCTCTTCGCGCCGAAAACCACCTATCCGCAGCACAGCCATCAGGAAATCGAGGAAAGCTACATCTCCATCGCGGGCGCGTGGTCGGAAAACGATACAGCCGTCTACGCACCGGGGTCGCTGATCCTGAACCGTACGGATCAAAAGCACCGCATCACCACGGGCGACATTGATCCCTGCCTGCTGGCCTATGCCTGGGTTGGCCCGGCAGAGCGGCTTTCCGCGCCGGGCATGAAATTCTCACCCTCCCGCAAAACCGCCGGGAAATAACTGGAAGTCAAGGAAAAGCCGCGCCGGACAAGGCGCGGCCTTTCAGTCAGGAAATCACGTCGGCCGTCAGCGACTGCACCTTACCCGCGACGTCCTTGATCGGTTTCATCGCGTCAACTTCCTGCAAAACGCCGCGGTCGCGGTAATATCCGATCAGCGGCGCGGTCTGGGCGTGATAGGCCTCAAGCCTGCTTGCCACGGTTTCCGCCTTGTCATCCGCGCGGCGCTTCATCTCGGTGCCGCCGCATTCGTCGCAGACACCATCGACCTCGGGCGTCTTGAAGCTGTCGTGATAGCCTTCGCCACAGTTCGCGCAGGTGTAGCGGCCCGAAATCCGCTCGACCATCGCCGCATCGTCCACCTCAAGGCTGATCGCCGCGTCGATTTTCTGTCCTGTCTCCGCCAGCAGATGATCGAGCGCTTCGGCCTGCACCGTGGTGCGTGGAAACCCGTCAAGGATCACTCCGCGCGACAGGTCCGGCGCTTTAAGCCGGTCGCGCAGGATATTGATGACGATCTCATCCGACACGAGCTCTCCGGCTTCCATCACGGCCTTGGCGGCCTTGCCCGCTTCGGTCCCTTGGGCCACGGCTTCGCGCAAAAGGTCACCGGTTGATAGCTGCACAAGGCCGAAACGGTCTTCCAGCATGCGGGCCTGCGTGCCCTTGCCAGCGCCCGGAGGCCCCAGCAAAATCAGGACGGCGGGGCGGGTCAGGGTTGCTGTATCCATCCGCCTATCCCTTGTTCGGTCGGTTTTCGATCAGGTCGTCGACCACCGCTGGATCGGCCAGTGTCGAGGTATCCCCAAGCGAGCCGAAATCGTTTTCCGCGATCTTGCGCAGGATGCGCCGCATGATCTTGCCCGAGCGTGTCTTGGGCAGGCCCGGTGCCCATTGCAGCACGTCCGGGCTCGCAATCGGGCCGATCTCCTGCCGGACCCAGTTGCGCAGTTCCACGCGCAGCTCGTCCGAAGGTTCGACCCCGTTCATCAGCGTCACGTAGCAATAAATGCCCTGACCCTTGATGTCATGCGGGTATCCGACCACCGCCGCCTCGGCGACCTTGGAATGGGCGACAAGCGCGGATTCGACCTCGGCTGTGCCCATCCGGTGACCCGAGACGTTGATCACGTCATCGACCCGGCCGGTGATCCAATAATCGCCATCCGCGTCGCGTTTGCAGCCATCGCCCGAGAAGTAATAGCCTTTGTAATCGGCGAAATAGGTTTTTTCGAACCGCTCATGATCGCCCCAGACTGTGCGCATCTGTCCGGGCCAGCTGTCGCGGATCGCCAGCACGCCCTCGACGCCGTTGCCCTCGACGATCTCGCCGCTGGTCGGGTCAAGTACCACGGGCTGCACGCCAAAGAACGGTCGCTGCGCCGCGCCGGGTTTCAGCGCATGGGCGCCGGGCAGGGGGGTCATCATGTGGCCGCCGGTTTCGGTCTGCCACCACGTATCGACAATAGGGCAGCGCCCGTCCCCGACCACGTTGTAATACCAGTTCCACGCCTCGGGATTGATCGGCTCACCCACGGTGCCAAGGATGCGCAGCGAGGACCGGTCGCATTTCGTCACATAGTCGTTGCCCTGACCCATCAGCGCCCGCAGCGCGGTGGGGGCGGTGTAGAACTGGTTGATCTTGTGCTTTTCGATCACCTGCCAGAACCGCGAGGCATCCGGATAGGTCGGCACACCTTCGAACATCACCGTGGTCGCACCATTGGCGAGCGGTCCATAGACGATATAGGTATGGCCGGTGACCCAGCCCACGTCGGCGCCGCACCAGTAGATATCACCGTCGTGGTAATCGAACGTTGTCTCATGGGTCAGCGCGGCATAGACAAGGTAACCGCCCGTCGTGTGCACCACGCCCTTGGGCTGCCCGGTCGAGCCGGAGGTATAAAGGATGAACAGCGGATCTTCGGCATTCATCTCTTCCGGCGGGCAGTCGGCCGAGACCTTCTCGACCTCTTCGTGATACCAGAAATCCAGATCCGAGCGGAAAGCGATCTGCTGCCCGGTGCGGCGCACGACCAGGCATTTCACATCATCGAAATCGTTGCGCAGCGCCTGGTTTACGTTGTCCTTGAGGTTGGTCACCCGGCCGCCGCGCGGCGCGCCATCCGAAGTGATGACCAGTTTGGCGTCGCAGCCATTCACCCGCGCGCCAAGCGCGTCCGGTGAAAAGCCCGCGAAGACGATGGAATGGATCGCGCCGATCCGTGCGCAGGCCAGCATCGCATAGGCGGCCTCGGGGATCATCGGCAGGTAGAGCACCACGCGGTCGCCCTTGCCGACGCCCAGTGATTTCAGCACGTTGGCCATCTTGCCTACATGCTCGTGCAGCTCACGGTATGAGATATGCAGCGCGTCGTCCTTGGGATCGTCGGGCTCCCAGATGATCGCGGTCTGATCGCCGCGCGTCTCCAGATGCCGGTCGACGCAGTTGGCCGATACGTTCAGCGCGCCATCGGCGAACCAGTTGATCTTGACCTGACCCAGCGTGAAATCGATGTCCTTGACCGTGCTGAACGGCTTGATCCAGTCGATCCGCTGTGCCTGCTCGCGCCAGAAGGCATCCGGATCTTCGACCGAGGCCTTGTACATGGCGTCATACTTGTCCGCATCCACATGAGCTTTGGCGACGATCTCGTCGGACGGTGGATAGGTCGTGGACTTCGTTTGTTCGGCTTGGATTGTATCGCTCATTCAAAGCTCCTCCCTTTGGCTGTCGCGTTTTCCGGCCAGCAATCTTCGTGTGATCCTGCGCGCCCGCGCGGGCTGCGCCGTCTCCCCTCGCGGGGATCATAAGCCCGCTTGGAAAAGAATGGAATAAGCGGCGGTTCTGAAACGATTTGTCAGTAAAGGATTTTTTTCTGCAGTGCAGTATTTGTAAACTTTTTGCAAAACTTTCGTTCAATTCCCAATTTTAACAGGGCGAAGGCTGTAAATGAATTCTCCGTTTGCTACGTAAATCCCTGATGCGACAGGGGGCAGGGTCGATCCGCAGGGGTGCGGCATTTCGTGCCCAAAGGTCGGTAGGCCGGGATTCCGCCGGTCGCCACGTCAACTCAGCGTCTTAACGCAAGACATTCATCCAACAAAACCCGGTGCTTCGGGCTTGGCAACCGGAGATGTGCAAGCTAGTTTCGCTCGCAAGCGGCATGTGAGATATCTTAGGACCGCGAAAAAGGGAGAAAAATCAATGAACAAGTTCATGACAAGCGCCGTAATGGCGGCGCTGGGTATGGGAATTGCAACCGAAGCGGCCGCGACCGAGTGGAATGTGTCGGTCTGGGGCAAGCGTCGCGCCTTTACCGAGCATATCGAAAAGCTCGCGGAACTGGTCAGCGAAAAGACCGATGGCGAGTTCACCATGAACATCAGCTACGGCGGCCTCTCGAAGAACCGAGAAAACCTCGACGGCATCTCCATCGGCGCCTTTGAGATGGCACAGTTCTGTGCCGGTTATCACCCGGACAAGAACCGCCTGATCACCGTGCTCGAACTGCCCTTCCTCGGCGTCGAGAACCTTGAGCAGGAAGTCGCGGTTTCCAACGCGGTCTACGCCAATCAGGCGGTGCAGGACGAAATGGCCCAGTGGAATGCCAAGCTGCTGATGACCTCGCCCATGCCGCAGTACAACATCGTCGGCACCGGCGAGCCTCGCACCACGCTGTCTGAATTCGAAGGCATGCGTATCCGTGCGACCGGCGGTCTTGGCGAAGCCTTTGAAAAAGTCGGCGCGGTGCCGACCTCGGTGACCTCTTCCGAAGCCTATCAGGCGATGGAATCCGGTGTCGTCGACACGGTTGCCTTCGCTCAGCACGCGCACCTGTCCTTTGGCACGATCAACCAGGCCGACTGGTGGACCGCGAACCTTAACCCCGGCACGGTGAACTGCCCGGTGGTGGTCAACATAGACGCCTATGAAATGCTCTCGGACGAAGAGCGCACCGCGCTGGACGAAAGCGTGCCCGAGGCGATTGATTACTACCTCGAAAACTACGGTGAGCTGCTCAAGCGCTGGGATACCGTGCTCGAGGAAAAAGGCGTAGAAAAGGTCATGATCAGCGAAGACGAGCTTGCCGCCTTCCGCGAACAGGCCGCCGATCCGATTGCAGCCGCTTGGGTCGAGGATATCGAAGCGCAGGGCCTGCCCGGTCAGGAGCTTCTCGATCTGGTCAAGGCCGAACTGGCGAAAGCCAAAGGTACCAACTAAACCTTGTCTCCCCGCTCTTGCGAACGGGGGGCAGTGCCTTTAACAGGGCGTCTCCAAATCCAGTACCCGAGTGGTGATGACCTCTCGGGTACATGGCTTTCAACACAGATAATATAAGGGGGCAGAGATATGGCCGGTGGCGCCGCCGTACTTGAAGACTCCAGCCTTTTGAGCCGTCTGGACAGAGCTTTGCTGCCCATCGAACGGTTCTGCGCCTTGCTGAGCGGTCTCGCAATCTTTTCGCTGATGTTCCTTGCCGCTTATTCGGTGATCAGCCGCAAATTCTTCGGCGCGCCGATGATGGGTTATATCGACTACATCGAAGCGGCGATGCCGATCATCGCGATCATGGGCATTTCCTACGTTCAGCGCGACGGCACCCATATCCGCATGGACATGCTGGTGGGCAACCTCAGCGGCCGGGTGCTCTGGCTGTTCGAGCTGATCTCGGTGATCCTGATCCTCGTGCTGATCGTCGCGCTGACATGGGGGGCATGGGACCATTTCGCGCGCTCCTTCGATTGCTCGCGCCCGTTTTGCAGCCGGGACAGTTCCATCGACATCGGCCTGCCCACATGGCCCTCGAAACTGGTCGTGCCAATCGCCTTCGCGGTGCTGGTGCTTCGGCTCCTGTTGCAGATTGTCGGTTATGGCCGGGCGCTGATCTATAACATCGACCGCCCCGTCGCGGTGCCCCTCAACCTCAGCGTGGCGGAACAGGCCATGCACGAAGCGGAACTTATGGAAGGGCACGACTGATGGAGCCTATCGATATCGGTCTCTGGACCACCGGCGGGCTGCTGGTCATGGTCCTTCTGGGTATGCGCGTGGCCTTTGCCGCCGGTATGGCTGGATTCGTCGGCCTTGTCTGGCTGCGCTGGAACGGGATGGATTACGACCCCGCCCGGTTTGGCAAGGCGCTTGAAATCTCGGTTCGCATCGCCGGTCTGACGCCGCATTCCAAGGTTTCGGCGCAGGTGCTCAGCCTGATCCCGGTCTTTATCCTCATCGGCTACCTTGCCTATTACGCGCGTCTCACAACCGCACTGTTCGAGGCAGCCAAGCGCTGGATCGCATGGGTGCCGGGTGGGCTGGCGGTGTCGACCGTCTTTGCCACGGCCGGTTTTGCCGCCGTTTCGGGCGCCTCCGTCGCCACGGCAGCGGTCTTTGCCCGTATCGCCATCCCGGAAATGCTCAAGGTCGGGTACGACAAGAAATTCGCCGCCGGCGTCGTTGCGGCAGGGGGCACGCTTGCCTCGCTGATTCCGCCTTCGGCGATCCTCGTGATCTACGCTATCATCGTGGAACAGGACGTGGGCAAGCTGCTGCTTGCAGGCTTTTTGCCCGGCGTCTTCTCGGCTATCGTCTATGCCGTCCTGATCATCGGCATCGCCGTCACTTTCAAATCCGTCGGCCCGCCGGTGCGCGGCTTCACTTGGGGGCAGAGGTTTGCCTCACTGCCACCGGCGCTGCCTATCGTCGCCGTGGTCGTGATCATCATCTTCTTTGTCTACAACCCGTTTGGCGATGCCTGGGGCACACCGACCGAGGGCGGGGCCGTCGGCGCATTCATCGTCTTCCTGATGGCGCTTTATCGCGGCATGCGCTGGGCCGAACTCAAGGCGGCATTGCTGGAAACGGCGAAGCTCACGGTGATGATCTTTACGATCATCTGGGGCGTGCTCATTTATGTGCGCTTCCTTGGCTTTGCCGAATTGCCTGCCGCCTTTGCGGACTGGATCACCTCTCTGCAGATGTCGCCGATGCTGATCTTGATCTGCATCCTGCTGGCCTATGCGGTGCTGGGCATGTTCATGGACGCAATCGGCATGCTGCTGCTGACCCTGCCGGTGGTCTATCCAGCTGTCATGGCCTTGAACGGCGGCGAGATGGTTTCGGCGGCTGACAGTGCCTTTGGCATGAACGGCACCATGTGCGCGATCTGGTTCGGGATCCTCGTGGTGAAAATGGCCGAGTTCTGCCTGATCACACCGCCCATCGGTCTCAACTGCTTCGTTGTGGCCGGGGTCCGCGACGACTTGAGCGTTCAGGATGTGTTCAAGGGGGTGATGCCCTTCTTCCTTGCGGATGCGGTGACCATCGGCTTGCTCGTGGCTTTCCCGGCCATCGTTCTCTATCTGCCAAGTCTCGCCGGTTAATCTGGCGGGGCCGCACCGGAAAAGGGGCAGGGGAACCTTCGTGTTTCTTTAGTGAGCGCCAGACATGAAAAAAGGCGTGGGGTGCGATGCAGCCCACGCCTTTTTCAATTCACATGTCTGTTCAATTCAATGGATGCGCGCGCCTGCTGCCATCTCCATCGAATGGAACGGGTCGTCCGGTTCCGCCGTCAGCCCTTCAAAGGCGGCGATCCGCATCAGCGCAAGGCCCAGCGATTCCGCCAGCCCGGTCAGCGACGGTGCCATGTCGGCCCGCACGATCAGAGTTGCGATCAGCATCGCGTCTTCGCGATCGCCGCGCCCGGCCGCCGCGATGAAATTGGCAAAACAGGCTTCATCCGCGCCAAGGCAGGCGCATTTCAGATCGTGCCGGACAATCGGGCGTCGCGCGTAGTGGGCGCAAAGCCGCATGATATTCTCCAGCGCCTTGAGGGCCTGCCGCCCCTGAGCTGCGCCCAGTGTCCGGGCGAATTCGTTCCAGACCCGGGCCTGCGCTTCCGGACCGCTGTTCCACAGCCGCAGGTACAGCACCGCGCCGGCTTCGACCGGATCGAGGTCGCCGACATGTCCCACCGCTACGCCGCCCCGGTTGCGGGCGCGTGTCTCGGCGGCGCTGCCGGTCAGGTTTTCAGATGTCATTTCGTGAGGATCAGCTTGCCCGCGCGGGTGATCCGCAGCGTGTAAAGCTGGTCGTCCAGCCGGATATGGGCCAGCGATCCGCCATCGGTCAACTCGGCCGCATCATGAACGGGAAGAGGGGCAACACCGTATTGCGTGTCGCGCGTCTGGGTTTGCGTATGCATCGTTTCATGCTCCTGCTGTTGCGGTATCGGGCTGACCCAGGAGCAAGCCCGGGATGGCTGGACATGTTTTAAATCTGACTTTTTTAGTCGGGTTAGTCAAGCCACTCTTTTCGCAGAGAATCGAGAAAATCCGTGAAATGCGAAACCTTGCCGAAACCCGGCTTGTCTGCGCGGCAATCGGCATCAACAAACCTGACCGGAAGAGCGCTTTGCACAAAGCTCGGGCGAATTCCGCAATTGGCCGCCTCTGCGCTGACACCCGACAGGGATATTCTTGCAGGTAAAATTATTTTCCCATATGCCCGACTTGACCGCGCTCCTGCGCGACAGAATGGAGAACACAATGTGTGGTATTGTCGGGCTCTTCCTGAAACAGGAAAATCTGCGCCCCCGGCTTGGCGACATGCTGACCGATATGCTGATAACGATGACCGATCGCGGCCCCGATTCTGCCGGAATCGCGATCTATGGCGATGAAACCGACGGTCTCAAGGTGACCGTGCAATCGGATGACGCGGCCTCCGCCTTTGACGGGTCGCAGGACGACCTGACCAACCGGCTTGGCACATCGGTTCCGGTCAAGGTGCTCGATACCCACGCGATCATCACCTTGCCGCGCGACAAGCGGGACGAAGGGCTTGCCTGTCTCGAAGAGCGCGGCCTGCGGATCATGGGCGTCGGCGACGCGATGGAGATTTTCAAGGAGGTCGGCTTGCCCAAAGACGTGGCCGATCGTTTCGGAATCCGCGCGATGCAGGGCAGCCACGGCATTGGTCACACCCGAATGGCGACTGAATCCGCCGTCACCACGCTTGGTGCGCACCCGTTTTCCACGGCAGATGACCAGTGCCTTGTGCATAACGGCTCGCTTTCCAACCACAACCAGATGCGCCGCCAACTGGCCCGAGACGGGTTCGTCACCAAGACCGAGAACGATACCGAGGTCGGCGCCGCCTATATCTCCTCGCGCATCGCCAAGGGCGACACGCTGGGTGAGGCGCTTGAAGGCACGCTCAAGGATCTCGACGGGTTCTTTACCTTTGTCATGGGCACCAAGAACGGATTCGGCGTGGTCCGCGACCCGATTGCCTGCAAACCCGCCGTGATGGCCGAAACCGACGACTACGTGGCCTTTGCCAGTGAATACCGGGCTTTCGCCGATCTGCCCGGGATCGACACTGCCCGCATCTGGGAACCGGAACCCGCCACTGTCTATTTCTGGGAGCGTTGAATGCAGACCCTCGACATGAACGACATCGACCTGCGCGCGGTCAACGCCACCCTTCAGGGCGCGGCCGGAACCGATACGGAATTCGAGGTGCTGAACCTGCGCGGCTCTCACGCCGTTGCCGTTGGCCTTGATGCGCCCATCGACGTCACGCTGCACGGTTCTGCCGGCTACTATTGTGCCGGTATGAACAAACAGGCAAGGATCACGGTCAAAGGCTCGGTTGGGCCAGGAGCCGCAGAAAACATGATGTCCGGCGAGGTGATTGTCGATGGCGACGCCTCGCAATATGCGGGAGCGACCGGGCATGGCGGCTTGCTCGTGATCAAGGGCAATGCCTCGTCGCGCTGCGGCATTTCCATGAAGGGGATCGACATTGTCGTCGGCGGCAACATCGGCCATATGAGCGCTTTCATGGCGCAAAAGGGCAACCTTGTGGTCCTCGGCGATGCAGGCGACGCGCTCGGCGACAGCCTTTACGAGGCGCGGCTTTTCGTGCGCGGTTCCGTCAAATCGCTTGGCGCGGATTGCGTCGAAAAGGAAATGCGCCCCGAACATCTCGACCTGCTGGCCGATCTGCTGCAGCGCGCCGGGATGGACGCCAAACCCGAAGAGTTCCGACGCTATGGTTCGGCGCGCGAACTCTATCATTTCAAAGTCGACAATGCGGGGGCCTATTGATGAGCGACCAGCACACACCCCGGACCATGCCCCGGCAGTCCTGGACCTTTTCGAACGAGATCAACTCGGAAATCCGCCGCGCGGCGGCCACCGGGATCTATGACATTCGCGGTGGCGGGGCTAAACGGCGCGTGCCGCATTTCGACGACCTGTTGTTCCTTGGTGCCTCAGTCTCGCGCTACCCGCTCGAAGGCTACCGCGAGAAATGCGAAACCTCGGTCACGCTGGGCACGCGCTTTGCCAAGAAACCCATCGAGCTGAAAATCCCGATCACCATTGCGGGCATGTCCTTTGGCGCGCTCTCGGCCAATGCCAAAGAGGCGCTGGGCCGGGGCGCGACCCTTGCGGGCACTTCGACCACCACGGGCGATGGCGGCATGACCGATGAGGAACGCGGCCATTCCGAGATGCTGGTCTATCAATACCTGCCCAGCCGCTACGGCATGAACCCCGACGACCTGCGCCGCGCCGATGCGATTGAAATCGTCGTGGGTCAGGGCGCCAAGCCCGGCGGCGGCGGCATGCTGCTCGGCCAGAAAATCACCGAGAGGGTGGCCGGAATGCGCGATCTGCCGGTTGGAATCGACCAACGTTCTTCCTGCCGCCACCCGGACTGGACCGGGCCGGACGATCTCGAAATCAAGATCCTCGAGCTGCGTGAAATCACTGGCTGGGAAAAACCGATCTATGTAAAGGTCGGCGGCTCGCGCCCCTATTACGACACGGCGCTGGCGATAAAGGCGGGCGCGGATGTGGTGGTTCTTGACGGGATGCAGGGCGGCACCGCCGCGACGCAGGACGTGTTCATCGAACATGTGGGCCAGCCCATCCTTGCCTGTATCCGTCCCGCCGTGCAGGCGCTTCAGGATCTGGGCATGCACCGCAAGGTGCAACTTGTCGTCTCCGGCGGTATCCGCACCGGGGCCGATGTGGCCAAGGCGCTCGCGCTTGGGGCGGATGCGGTTTCGATCGGCACGGCCGCGCTGATCGCGATCGGCGACAATGATCCGAAATGGGAGGCCGAGTATCAGGAACTCGGCTCGACCGCCGGTGCCTATGACGACTGGCACGAAGGCCGCGACCCGGCAGGGATCACCACGCAGGACCCGGAACTGATGGCCCGTTTGGACCCTGTCGAGGCCGGTCGCCGTCTGCGCAACTACCTCAATGTGATGACGCTGGAATGCCAGACAATCGCGCGCGCCTGCGGCAAGAACCACGTGCACAATCTCGAACCCGAGGATCTCTGCGCCCTCACCATGGAGGCCGCCGCCATGGCACAGATCCCGCTCGCCGGGACGGACTGGTATCCGGGTAAAAAGGGTTTCTGAAACATCATGACGGGTGGCGTCAGACCGCCCGCAGCCACCAACAGGGAAAAGGACCGCAAATGAAGGATCTCGCCAAATTCGCCAAGGACAAGGGCGTCAAGTATTTCATGATCTCCTATACCGACCTGTTCGGGGGGCAGCGGGCCAAGCTGGTCCCGGCGCAGGCCATCAAGGAGATGCAGAGCGAAGGCGCGGGGTTTGCGGGTTTTGCCACATGGCTCGACATGACCCCGGCCTATCCCGACATGCTGGCGGTGCCCGATCCCGAAACCGTGATCCAGCTGCCGTGGAAGCCCGAGGTCGCATGGGTCGCGGCGAATTGCATGATGGAGGGCGAAGAGGTCGCGCAGGCCCCGCGTAACGTGCTGCGCAGACTGGTGGCCGAGGCCGCCTCCGAGGGACTGCATGTCAAGACCGGCATCGAGGCGGAGTTTTTTCTGCTGACGCCCGAGGGCACCGAAATTTCCGATCCCGCCGATACGGCGGAAAAGCCCTGCTATGACCAGCAGGCGGTGATGCGGCGCTATGACGTGATCTCGGAAATCTGCGACTACATGCTCGATCTCGGCTGGGGCCCGTACCAGAACGACCATGAGGACGCGAACGGCCAGTTCGAGATGAACTGGGAGTTTGCCGACGCGCTGGTAACGGCGGACCGGCACTCCTTTTTCAAGTTCATGGTGAAATCCGTGGCCGAGAAACACGGGCTGCGCGCCACCTTCATGCCCAAACCCATCGAAGGGCTGACCGGCAATGGCTGCCACGCCCATATCTCGGTCTGGGATGCCAAGGGCAAAAAGAACGTCTTTGCCACCGAAAAGGGAAGCGGCTCGACCGGAGAGCTTGGCCTCTCCGAACAGGGCGCACAATTCCTTGGCGGGATCATGAAACACGCAACCGCTATGGCCGCGATCACCAACCCGACGGTGAACAGCTACAAGCGCATCAATGCGCCGCGCACCACCTCCGGGGCGACATGGGCGCCCAACAGCGTGACCTGGACCGGCAACAACCGGACCCACATGGTGCGCGTCCCCGGTCCGGGCCGGTTCGAGCTGCGCCTGCCCGACGGGGCGACCAACCCCTACCTGCTGCAAGCGGTCATCATCGCGGCCGGTCTGTCCGGCGTCCGGACCAAGGCCGATCCCGGCATGCGGCACGACATCGACATGTATGCCGAGGGCCACACCGTGACCGACGCGCCGAAACTGCCGCTGAACCTGCTGGATGCGATCCGCGCATTCGATGCGGACGCGGGCCTGAAGGAAATGCTCGGAGCAGAGTTCTCGGCCTCTTTCATCAAGATGAAACATCAGGAATGGCATTCCTATGTCTCGCACTTCTCGAGCTGGGAGAGGGACAATACCCTTGATATCTGACCCCAAGGTTGCACCGCCGGTGTACGCGGGGGGCGTACAGGGGGTGTACAGCTTGTGCACCGATATCATCCCCTGTTTTTCGACCTCTCGCGACTGCCGGCGTGGCGCGGAAAAATGAGCGAAGTGGACGACAGGCAGGGTTCGAAACCACTGCGTCAGGACCCTCATGCGGTCGGAGAGACGCGCGAGAAGAACCTCGAACTGGCCATCGGCCGCCAGATCCGCGAATTGCGAAAACGCCAGCGCATGACCGGCACGGATCTTGCCGCCAAAACCGGTATTTCCGTCGGTGCGCTTTCCAAGATCGAAAACGGGCTGATCTCGCCCTCGCTGAATACGCTTCAGGCGTTTTCCCACGCGCTGGGCGTGCCGATCGTGAACCTGTTCTCTGGCTACGACCAGCCGCGTGGCGCGATGCATGTCAAAGCCGGGCAGGGGGTCGAGATCGAACGACAGGGCAGCCGGGCGGGCCACCAGTACAACCTGCTGGGGCATATCGGCGCGACAGATTCTGGCGTGGTCGTCGAACCCTACCTGCTGACCCTCACCAGCAAGAGCGACGTCTTTCCGGTGTTCCAGCACGAGGGCATCGAATTCATCTACATGCTCGAAGGCCAGCTCGACTACCGGCACGGCGATCAGCTCTACCGGCTTGAGCCGGGCGACACGCTGCTCTTCGACGCGGACGCGCCGCACGGGCCGGAAATGCTGCTGGAATTTCCCATCCGCTATCTCTCGGTCATATGCTATCCGCAATGACCGCCGCAGCGCGAGTCACTTGGCGGACTGAAAACCCCTCCCAAAATCGCCCCAAAGCCCGCCCGATGAGCCTCGCGGCGATGCTTTTTCGGTCAAGCCTGCTTGGCTTTCGCGTCGTTCTCGCGCGATAGGGTGACGCTTTTGCCGAAGCGTGTAAAATAAGCGCTAAACGGGTGTTTTACGGCGTTTTCTTTTCCTTGACCGATGCCTTTCTTCGCGCCAACACATGCGCCAGCCATCGGTTTGAACCCTCCCGCAAAGCCCGTCAGGGCCGGATCCAAGGAATACCAGAATGAACGACTACATCCTGACCGTCCACTGCCCCACCCGACGCGGCATCGTTGCCGAGATCTCGACCTATCTTGCGGAGAAGGGATGCAATATCCGCGACCTGCATCAGTTCGATGACACCGAGACCGGGCATTTCTTTTCGCGCATCAGCTTTGACAGCGAAACCGGCACCACAATCGACGCGCTGCGCGAAGGGTTCGGCCCGATCGCCGAAACATTCGGAATGACCTGGGATTTCCACGACCCGGCCAAGAAGATGAAGGTCGTGCTGATGGTCTCGCGTTTCGGCCACTGTCTGAACGATCTTCTCTACCGCTGGCGCATCGGCGCGCTGCCGGTCGAGATCGTCGCGGTGATTTCGAACCATCTCGATTACCAGAAGGTCGTGGTGAACCACGACATCCCTTTCCACCACATCAAGGTGACCAAGGAGAACAAGGCCGAGGCCGAAGCACGCCTGCTGGGCGTGGTCGAAGACACCGACGCCGATCTCGTGGTGCTTGCCCGTTACATGCAGATCCTGTCAGATTCCCTGTGCCAGAAGATGTCAGGGCGGATCATCAACATCCACCACTCCTTCCTGCCCAGCTTCAAGGGCGCGAACCCCTACAAGCAGGCTTTCGAGCGCGGCGTTAAGCTTATCGGCGCAACCTCGCATTATGTTACGGCGGACCTCGACGAAGGCCCGATCATCGAACAGGATACCGTGCGCGTCACGCACGCCCAGTCTGCCGATGATTACGTCAGCCTTGGGCGCGATGTGGAAAGCCAGGTGCTGGCGCGGGCGATCCACGCCCATATCCACCATCGCGTCTTCCTGAACGGCACAAAGACGATTGTCTTCCCGGCAAGCCCCGGTTCCTACGCGTCCGAACGGATGGGCTGATCACGACGTTTGACAGCGATCACAGTTAGTTATCTGTGGTCGTTGGGGCATGCCCTCCCGAATGGTTTCCGGCGCCAGTCATCTGGCGCCGCACTCATTTTCCCATTTCAAGTTTCGCGCAGGGGATGAGTTGTATCGCTAAGACGACCTGAGGTGCGCCCCTATGCTGGGCGAAGAAGGTTAAGGCCCTATCTGGGAAAGTTCTCTTGCCTGATCAGATACGGATGTTCTGCCGCTAAGCTGCGGTCATCTCCAACAATTCTTTCAGCGACAAATGAATTGATTTTACGGGCAAGTTTTATTAACAAAGAAAACACTTACTTTGTACCAATAGAATTTCTGACGACTTTTGACTTCCTGAACACATTTACCGAATAGCATTTCGCTGACTTCAATAAATTACCGAGATGTGGCTCAGAACAGACAGGCCCCACTCTCATTTACTGGCCCCAGGATGACGACATAGTGCGCCGGACTCAGCGGGAAGATTCGTTCTCAGATGCGCTAAAACATGTTAGATTGCATAATAAATAGACAGACAGGCCCGGTTTCTTCGAATTTTGGGAACACATGGGGCCTGTATATGCTGCATGTCGCAATTCTGACGATAAGAGAACGGATAAGGTCAGTTGAGGGGCTTCAATTGTGAGGCAAGTAATGATCGACATTACCGCAGACCCGGCCAGTCTTGACGCAAACCGCGTCCTCGATACGCGCACCTCGCTGAACCGCAATGGCCTCTCCCGCCTGCAGAACGGTCTCGACAAGTTCATGGGGCTCGGGCGTAATCATTTCTGCCTCGACGTGAACCGCAAGAAAATCGGGTATTGCTACATCCGGAAAAACGGCTGTTCGAGCTTCAAGAAGATGTTTCTTGAACAGTCGCCACATGGCTATGACCCGGCAAGCCAGAAGCGCCCGATCGATTTCATCCGTATGAACCATTTGATGGAGGACAGTGATTTCGCGACATGCGATCATGTGGTCCTGGTTTATCGCGATCCGGTCAAACGGATGCTTTCGCTATTCCGAAACAAGTTCATCCTGTGCAGCGGTGCCGACGATCTCTTCGCCAATTACGAACGAGTGACCGGGACTGCGCCTCTCGATGCGAGTTTCCGCAGTTTTGTAATGGATTACCTGCATCAGCCGTGGGCGGCGCTGGACCGGCATGCGCTACCGCAGCGCTATCATCTGAGACGGGCGGTCTATACCGATGTTATGCCGGTGGAAAAGATCTACAACCGGATGATCGGGGTAGTCGGTCAGTCGATGGCCGACAAGTATTTCCGCAGACCGGTGAACCGTACCTCTGATGTCGAGCGCGTGGAAATGGAGGGGGCTGACGTCATGCCGGTAGAGGCGTTGCGCGAGCATTATGCGCAAAGGCATGTCTTACCGGATGATGCCAGCTTGCTGGGTGAGAATCTTAGTGAAGTTCTGAAGGATCGGTACCAGATGGATTTCGAGTTTATCGCCCGTTTTGAAACGCAATCGGTACAGTAGGAATGGGCACGCGCGGTGGCTGATAAATGGAACAGCGTCGGGCAGAAAAGCGGTGATAAACCCGGCCTCCCGACCGTTTCGGTTGTCATTGCAGCTTATAATGCCTCTGCGTGGCTCAAACACTCGGTCGACAGTGCATTGTCGCAAGAAGGTGTCGAGGTCGACGTCCTGATCGCGGACGATCAATCTACGGACGATACATTCGACGTGGCCAAGAAGCTTGCCGAACGCGACCCGCGGGTGACTGCCATTAGATGCGCGGAAAATGGCGGCCCCGGGGCGGCGCGTAATACCGCTTTGAACGTGTCCAAAGGGCAATGGGTCGCCGTACTGGATTCAGATGACCGGTATGCGCCGGACAGGCTGGCCATGCTTTGTGACGAGGCGGAAAAGCAGGCCGTCGATATCATACTGGATGATTTCATCGCGCAGGATGAAAACGGCGTGCCGCTGGATGAGCGCAGCCTAAGCGATATCTGGGGCCCCGGTGCAATGACCCTCGCGGACTGGATCGGGTTGAACCGGGTCGCTCATGGAGAAGTCAGCTTTGGCTATGCCAAGCCGGTTATAAAGCGCGACTTCATCGAAGCGCATTCCCTGCGGTATGATGAGAGCCTGAGAAACGGCGAGGATTTCCACCTTGTCCTTGCCGCCATGATCTCGGGCGCAAGGGTGTGGTTTTCGGCGACACCCGGCTATTACTATACGCGGCGCATGGGGTCGGTATCGCGCCGCGCGCAGGACGATCATTTGCGCGCGCTTCTGGTCGCGGACCGGGCAGCGGAGGTCCGGTTGAATGCCATGGGCGAAAGCGAAGTCCTTGCATTCATGCGTGAGCGGCGCCGCAATCTCGAAAGCCTGATGACAAGCGAGCGGGTTTTTGGCGCGATCAAGGCGGCAAATGCGGCCACGGTGTTCAGCGAATTGATGCGAAACCCGCGCGCCACGCCCCGGATTTTCAGTCACGCACGAGAGGCAGTTACCAAACGCTTGCCGCGATGGCTGTAAAGCGATGGATGGCACCATTCAGAACCTGGCAAGAGAAGGCCGTGGCGTGCTCATCGTGGCGCGCCGTCTGGATACGATGCAATCCGGCAGCAGCCAATATATCTATGGCTATCTGAAGCTTTGTCGCGATGCCGGCCTGTCGACAAGGCTGGTATTTGCCCCAAGGCGCTCTTTCGGAAACCTTGCATGGGCGCGGGTCCACCGCGATTTCGCAGACGTCGTGGACGATATCGTCTGGCCGCAAGCCGCGCGGTTTGGCGATCTGTTTGTTTCGACTTCGCCCAAGGTATGGGGAAGGTTTCTGCGTCGCGCCCTTTTTGAGATGCGCCGCCGGTTGTCTTCGGATGCGAGTGAAAGGGTGCCGAGCCTGTTGGGGAAAGAACTGAGCGAGGACGAAGCGCAAGAGCTCATGGATCTGCTTGCGCCGTTGCGGGCAACTATCGTGACCGCGGAATACAGCAGTCTCGGCCCGCTATTGTCCGGCGCAGGAGATGCCTTTCGCGTCGTGTTCCTGCACGACCTGTTTTCCCTGAGAGCTGAAAGTTTCCTGTCGAGCGGGGGTCAGCCCGATCATCACGTGATTACGATGGAAGAAGAGGTTAACCGCTGTCGCGCGGCCGATCTTCTGATCCACGCGAGTTGCAGTGAATATACCGCGATGAAGGCCGTGTTTCCGCAGGTCGAGCACGTATGGATGCGCCCCACCGTGAATGTCCGGGACTTCGACGTGAGCGGCGGCGGAGAGCCACACGCGGTATTCATGGGATCGCTTCACCAGGGCAATATCGCGGCGCTCGATTTCCTGCGGCGGAAAGTCTGGCCGCTGGTGCGGGCACAGAAACCGGAAGCCAGAATGCACATCGTCGGTACGGTCGCCTCGCTCGTTGATCCCGAAGAGGCGGAACGCGAAGGTCTGGTGTTGGTCGGGCCAGTCGATGATCTGTCAGAAATTGGTGGAGAGAATGCCATCGGTCTGGCGCCCATGGATCTCGGCAGTGGCATACCGATTAAGATCGTCGACTACCTTGCGCTCAGGATGCCAGTGGTTGCCACGTCAGGCGCGTTGGCGTCCTTTGGCGGCGCGCTGGATGGATTACTGCTTGAGCCCGAGGATCTTCAGGGGTGCGCGGCGGCAATCCTGGAACTGCTCGACGACGAAGACCTTCGCAGAAGGCTGTCGCAAGGCGCCTCGGCGGTACGTGCACGTCTGTCGAACGAGCCGCTGATCGAGTCGCTAGGCCCGGCGCTGACGCTAGTTAGCGACAGATAAATCTTGGTTTCCCAAGCTTGAGCCTCCCTCAAAACGAGTTGATTCGGCAATTCACGCCTGATGATGGCTGAGTCCCGCAGATTGCCGCGAGGGCACCTAACGAATTCTCAGCAGAAGCTTGCGAATTTGGATTCAATTTGAGTCAAATTTCCGCCGATTACGAAGGGTCAGTTTTTAAAGTTTAGGCAATCAAGCGGATTGTTGCTCGTAAGACAGCATCTAATTCCGCTGTGATTTTTTACATGTCGAAAAATTGCCGATCCAGGCTTGAGCGAAAATCCGTTGACGTGAATTTTTCAATTCGAAAAATTTCAAATCGATGTGTGTAATTGTATGTAAATTAATGGAAAATTTGGCAAGATTATTTTTGTTTGATCGGCGTTGAGTCGCCACTTTCAAATAGAAAATTAATAGACCATTAATTGCCAGAATTGCAGCTACTTTTGATCCGAAATTTGCCCATTTTTTGCCCTGTTTCACTAATAGGCACAAAGATGGTTAACGGTAGCATTAGTAACTTATTCATCAGTCGAACCCAGTTTCAGCGCGAGTCGAGGCAAATGACCTACGGCCAATTGGGTACGTCATCGGGACAGAGAAAGAGAGATAGATGAACACGGATGAGACTATGGATTCCGGCGGTGCTATGGACGCGAGCATGACATCGCATATGGGTCATGGCGAGAGCATGACGCTATTCCTATTCGATCCGGCAGAGGCCACACATGTAGCGGTTTCGTCGGGCAGCTGGACAGATCCGTCGACATGGAAAAACGGCAGGGTCCCCGGAGACGATGCCAAGGTTTATGTCCCGGAAGGGATCGAGGTAAAATACAATTCCACCTCCAATGCGCGGCTCGAGATGGTGCGTGTTGACGGTGCTCTAGATTTCGCGACGTCGATTGATACGCATATGCGCGTCGAGACCCTGCTGACGGGTGTGAATTCCCGCCTGACAATTGGCACCAACGAAAACCCGGTCGATGCCAATGTCACGACCAAGATCGTATTCGCGGACGGGCCGATCGATCTTAACATCGACCCGGGACAATTGAGCCACGGGCTTATTGCCGAAGGGCACGTGGAAATCGTCGGCGCTGAAAAGGCACCTTATTCTGCAATGATTGGCGAAGCGCAGGCAGGCGCCAAATCCATCGTGGTTGCGGATGGCAACGGCTGGGCTGTTGGCGACGATGTCGTGGTGATGGGCACGACGCTGGGCAAGTTCCAGGACGAAGAGCGCAAGGTCGTCGCGGTCGAGCAGACCTCGGCCGGTCTCAAGCTGACCTTCGACAAGGCGCTGACTTACGATCACACCACGCCGGACGGGCACGATCTTTCTGTCTACGTCGGCAACTCGAGCCGCAATGTCGTGCTGACCTCGGAAAACCCCGAAGGCGTGCGCGGCCACGTCATGATGATGCACACCCCGGATGTCGAGGTCCGTTACGCGGAATTTGATGAACTTGGCCGTACGGACAAGTCTCTTCCCCTGGACGAAAACGGTAACGTCGCCTCGCGCTATTCGCTGCACCTGCATGAGACAGGAACCGAAGCCGGTGCCGACATGGCCGTACTCTATGGTAACTCTGTCCATGGCTCGCCGGGCTGGGGCATCGTTCAGCACTCGAGCGCCGCAGCGGTCGATTTCAATTTTGTTTACGACATCCAGGGCGCGGGTATCGTGTCTGAGGACGGGAACGAGACCGGTCAGTGGATCGGTAACTTTGTCACCGGTGTCTATGGCGACGGGAACAAGTTCTCGATCCAGCGGGACGAGCTGAAAGCCGATTTCGGCCACGCCGGGGTCGCCTATGAAAACCAGGCCCGCCAGATCACGCAGCAGGACAATATCGCGGCGAACTCGAACTTTGGCTGGACCTTCCGGGGCGCGGAGACAAGTGTCGACAACCCTGACCGCGATGCGCTTGCCTATGACCCGGCGCCGCTCAAGGGGGTTCTTAATAACGAAGAACCCGCGATCATTGATTTCAACGACAACACGGCAATTGCCGTCGGCACGGTCATCGATACCGGACACCGGCAGGAAATCTCGATCACGACGGATTTACGGAGCAACATCGACGGTCTCACGGCTTGGGAAGTTGACCGTGTTTTCGACATCTTCAGCTATACCGGTGAATACGTCATCAAGGATGGCCTGTTCATCGGCGCGGCGGCAGGCGCGGGCCGTGCGATCCGAATGCCGACCAAGCACGAATCCACTTCGATCATCGACACCCATTTCGAGAACTTCCGTGTCGCGATCTCGGATGTCGGTCTGAACAACGAAGGCGTCTATGTTGGCAATACGTTCACCAATGTCGGCGACAAGGTAGAGTCGACCTTTTATGGCGAAGAACGCCTGTGGTCGCACAGCGATATCAATCCGGTCAGCCGGGTGAAGCTTGAAATCGACTCAAGCTCGGACCTGACGATGGGCCCCCGTGATCACGAAGTGACCATTACTGGGACGATCACGGACAGCGCGGGTCAGTTGCGTCTCGGGTCGAATAAGTGGGGTGACAAGGACGCGCATGAACGCGAGGGCATCACCACCGACGACAACATGATGGGGCACCCGACACCGGAGGATCTGCTGGCCATTCACGGTGCGCTGCAGGTTGACGGCGGCTGGGTGATGCCGATTGCGATCTGGATCACCGACCGGGTAACCGGCGAGCATTTTGCTTTCCGGATCGACATCGACCTAGTCGGGTACACGAACGAGTTCCTGTCGCAGTACGAAATCTCCGAATTCGTGATGCCCGACGGCGATCTGAACATCATTGATTCATCGCTCAGTTCCGGTAGCGGCGGCATGGGCGGTGGTCACCATGGCGGTGGAACCGACCCGGATATGGGCGGTGAAGACTCAGACATGGGCGGCGAAGATCCCGATACCGGCGGAGAAGACCCCGACACGGGGGGCGAGATTCCTGACACCGGCGGTGAAGTTCCTGACACCGGCGGCGAAGACCCCGACACCGGCGGTGAGGACCCCGGAGAGGGCGGCACCGACCCCGAAGAGGGCAATGGCGGGTCTGAACCTGTCGATCCTCCGGTAACGCCTCCGAGCGGCTCGGAATACGGCTCTTCGCTGTTCTTCGACAGCAAGGGCGTGGATGTGGGCCCGGTCAAACTCGACGGCGACTTCACCATCGAATCCTGGGTCAAGCTGGCCGAAGGCAAGAACATCAACGCAGCGGATGCAATCGTAGGTGGGCCGAACTTCGACATCAGCTTCCATAACGGCACCCTGTCGGTGATGTCCGGTTCGATTGAAATCGCCTCGGCCAGTGTTCCGACGGTCGATGGTGTTTGGGCCCATTACGCCGTGGTGCGCGAAGCGGGCGATGTCAAAATCTACGTGGACGGCAAGTTGTCCGGCCAGTCGAGCGGCCCGTGGAACGATTCAATCTCTATCGACACGCTTGGTGACGGCCTTACCATGTCCCGTGGCTTGATGGGCGCGCTGGACGAGGTGCGGATGTGGGATGAGGCGCGCAGCCCGGCCGAAATCACCAGCAACATGTATCACAGCATGGACGCGAGCGAGCTTGATGGCCTGTCAACGGCGTTCAGTTTTGATGATGGTCAGAGCATGGGTAACGACACCACGTCGGTCAGCGACAGTATCGTGTTCGTCGGAGAGCCCGTCGAAGAAACTGGCCCATTCCTTGAAGTCGGTTCGGTCACAACGGCGCAAACGACGGCAGACGGCTGGATGCATGTCTCGTTCAGTTCGCAGATCGAAAACGCGAGCGTGGTCATGGGGCCTGTCTCATTCGGGTTTGAAAAGCCGGCCTTCGCAGCGGTTCGCAACGTGACCTCGGAGGGCTTTGAATTTCAGATCGAGGAATGGGCTTATCAGGATGGTACTCACGGTGAGGAAACCATCGCGTGGATGGCGATGAGCGAAGGTACCTACACGCTTGGCGATGGGCGTCAGATCACCGCAGGCACCATGGATACGGATCTTCAGGGGCAAACGAGCCTCAACCTCGGCGGCATGGGCAATGATGTGTCGGTGTTCTCGCAGGTACTGACACAGAATTCCGGCACGCCCATCGTGGCCCGGATGGACGACAAGGGCAACGGGACTTACGATATTGCCCTGCAGTCCGAGGAAGCCGTGTCGACCAACTGGTCGCCTGAACAGCTTTCGTACATCGCAATCCAGGAAGGCGGGGATGCCGCGTCTGGTCTGATCGCCGGTTCGACGAGCGGTATCGGTAGCAAGGTCACCTCCGTCTACGGTGACACCGAGCTTGATGCCGAGGCGTTCTTTGCCACCATGGCGTCGACCAATGGCAACGACACCTCGACGATGCGCCTGAACAGCCTGGGCAATGGCGTTGCTGACATCTTTGTTCAGGAAGAACAGTCGAAGGATTCAGAAGTCCGCCATGTCGGCGAGGATGTCGACTGGATGTTCGCAGACACCGGGACTTTCGATCTTTTCTAAGGCGTGTAGCGACTCGCTCCCTTCCCGTTCTTAGGAAGGGGATGGCAAAACGAAAGACCGCGACGGGTTGCCCTGTCGCGGTCTTTCGATTTGATGAAATGCTAAAAAGTTCATCGCGCGCCGCGTCTTCGCCTGTGGCGGCCCGGGTATTTCGAAGCGTAGATCGCGCCGATCCAGATCAGGATGTTGGCGAGCAGCAGCGGTTTCATCATTTCGCTTTCGACCATTGCGCGAATGGTCTCGACCACAACCACGGTCAGGAAAAAGATAAAGGGCATTCCACCGTGCCTGAAGACCAGCGTAATGATCCGGACGATCGACCAGAGTGCCACGGGGAGGGCGATCGCCAACCCGATCAGCCCTTGGTGCACCGCGATTTCATAGAAGGAATTGTGAAACGAAAAAATCTGGTTCGGGTTCTTGTGAAATTCAGCAAAAATCTCGCGCACCAGATCGTTGTCGGAATAGCGCCAGAAGCCCCGTTCGCCAACGCCGATGTAGGGGCGCTGCCGAATGACGTCCTCGGCATAGCTCCACAGCTGCGTTCGACCTGTCAGGGTGCTGCTCTTTCCGAGGCTCTCCAGCAATAGGGCGAAGGGCGAGCCGGGCAAACTGCTCAGGATCACCGGTGCCGCAGCACCCAGCACCCCGGCAAGTAGAAAGACAAAGGCAATACGATCCGGGGGCGTGCGCGTGCCTTGGCCGGCCACAAAATTCGCGCCAATCGTGACGCAGAAGATTCCAAGCGCGAGGACAAGAGCGGTTGCCGAATGACTTGCAAGGATAAGCAAGAAAGCCAATCCCAATAGAGCGGCCGCGAAGATCCTTAATCCCCGTCGGATGTGCCTGTCGAGCATCGTGCAGACCGATGCGCTGACCAGCAAAAGCATTTTCGCGCCCAGCATGTTTTTATGCGCGAATATCCCTGTCATTGCGCCATCATGATAGGACGTGATGAAGAGGCTGAGGATGGCGCATAGGCCTGACGCGGCCAGAACGGCGAGCACGATCTGGCGCGGCGTGAACCTCGCCGCGAGGAGGACGGCCAGCGTGACCGTCAAGAGCAGCAAGATCGCGCTGCGTAGCGCCTCGGCCGGGACTTCCACGAATGGAACGGTGACGATCTGCCAGAGAGGAAACAAGAGCAGGGGCCAGCACTTGGCCATCAAGGGAAAGGTGACCTGCCGATCAAGCAGAAAGGACAGAAAGAAGTACCCGGCGAGCGGATAGAGCAGAAGTTCATCACGCGGAAATGTGGTGAAGGTCACCAGAAACCAAAGCACGATCAGCAGGTTCTGAATGGCGTTTGCGCGTCTGAGCGTTTGTGGGGGGCGACTGATAGGGTGGCTTAGTGTTGCTGCGCTCGCGTAGGCCATGATCAACCTTTTCCGCGCGCAGTTTTCAGATGATTTGCGAGCCTCAGGGCAAAGGCGACTATCGACAACGTCGGAGGCACGGCAGCAGAACTGCGGAATATGCTCGAGCTTGCGATATAGAGGTCCTGCAGGCCATGAACACGGCAGTTGGGATCAACGACACTGTCCGAGGCGCATCTGCCCATGCGTGTTGTCCCGATCTGGTGGTAGCCATCCATGGCGCTGCGGCGGATTTCCTGAGCTATTTTGCTTTGCTCGATAGTGTACGCGATTTTTGCGATATTTGCAGCCTTGAGATCATGTGCCAGTTGGCGATGGCCTTCGAGTACGGATTCGATGTCGGCATCGGAAAAATCGAAATCGATGTGGATCGCGGGAAGTCTGTCGGGCCGAACGGACTCCGAAAGCGATATCCTGTTGCTCCGGATCAGCGCATGTTCGGAGTGATAGCAGAGCCGGTAGGTGTTGGTACGGTTCGGTACTAGGTAGTCCATACGCGGGCGGCTGGTTGAGCGGCGTGCTTTCAGCATCTTGTTCGTTACGCCAATCGCCGAAGGGCCGTCGAGCAGGATGTTCATCACATGGCTTGGCACCGGGGTCGCCTTGCGCTTGTTCAGGATGCGCGGGGCATCTGGATCGTCGGTCTTATTTCTGTAAGTGCGCAGTTTCGAAACGATATGCTTGGCAGAGAGAATTGCCGATCCGTGCGATGCGTCCCCCAGCGGCTTGTTCTTTGCCCAAAAAATCATGCCCGCCCCACAATTCCTCGCCCGGGAATAATGAAAAACCCTGCGGCGGAAAGATCCGTCCGGTCGGACGCTCCAGCCGAACTCACCAATGTCGCATGTCCGAGGAAATTCGATGGACGCGATGCTGCCTGTCAGATGGCCGGAATAATATGCGCCAAGTTCACTTAGATGACCAAAATGCTCCGGGGCTCGTGCTTGCGCTGCCAGCATTAACCTCGTGGTGGAAATGCCGCCCGCTGCCAGAACGATGGTTTGCGCCTGAATCGTAATCGGTTTGTCTTCTCCAACCACGCGCGCTTTTACCCCGACACATCGCGGCTTACCGGATTGGTCGTCGTTCCATATTTCAAGCCCGGTCACCTCGATAGACAGGGCGATATCCGGGCCGGTTTCGTCCTCGAGCTCGTCCTGATAGGCCTGCGATACCGATGTGAACGCAGTCATTTTCTCGACGGCATCAAGGTCTGCAGGGACATCTTTGAAATAGGATTCTACTGTTGCATGGTCTTTCGGCCCTTTGAGGAAACATGCCGCTTCTTCAAGGAAATCCGTGTATTCCTCGTAGTCTAGCGGCCATTCGTAATCCTTGAAATCCGCCGAGGCGATCGGCATGATGCGGCCGCCCCATTTCCAAGACGTTCCACCGAGTGCATTGGCCGAAACTTCCTTAAGGGGCGCATGTGTCTGGCCGAAAGGGCCCGTCGCGTCAAAGCTGCAACTGGCGGGGTTCTCCGTGCCAGCTTCCAATACAAGCACTGAAATGCCGCTCTTGTTCAGCGAGAATGCGACTGCCAGCCCTGCGGGACCGGCTCCGACGACGCAAACTTCATAGTGCTTTTGCGAAGCTGTATCGCAGCTTACGAAGGGCATCAAAAATTCACCTTCTACAATAGTCTAAAAAGCTCGCGTCAATGCGTTGAAACTAAATATTCAGATACCGGTCGGACAAATTCTTAGAATGGAATTATGCGGTTGGCGTAGAAAAATGACTTAATCGATTTGGTAGGTGGAGTCGTCTTTAATAGGAGTGCAATACCAGCGCGGACCAAGGGACACGTTCGATACGGCTGTCGTTGAGTATGGCAAGCCAATCCCGGTTTGCAAAGCCATTCCAACAGGTTTCGTCATTTGCCCATAGCCGGACTGGCGAAAAGCTTTTTTGGAAGTCACTATCCGCTATCAAACCTTTGAGAGGGCCCTCTGCCGCGTTCGGTTCGATCCAGTCCGTTTTCTGGCAGATCCCACTGGTAAAGTTCGCGATCAGGTCCGGCGTCTCATCCCAGAAGACGCCCTTGTCGAAACTCGCGTGGTTCCTGTAGCCAACTTTGACGGGGTTTGCATGGGCCATCCTTGTCCAGTTCAGGCCCATCAGGTCGAGAAGCCAACCTTTGTAGCTTAGGGCGATGCCGCCTGCGGCAACGACGCCCAGACGCGGAAGAGGCGTTACCGTGTTCAGGTAATCTCCGAATTCTTCGCCGCGATATGTCAGAATGTATTCTATCTGAACTTCGAAGCGGGCCTGATAGAAGGGGAGCCAGCTGCATCCAAGCAGCATAAGAAACGAGGCGGAGAGAGCGGCAAAGGTTGCTAAGGAACTGGCCAGGTAGGGACGGATCAGATCGAAACCCAGTAGAACCAGCAGAGCCGGTCCGATTGCAAAGAGCGGAAGCAAGGGTTGGTAGAAACGCCATTGTGCGAAGTGGTCCCCGCCAAGAACAGCATAAATCGACAGCATTCCAAAGACCGTTGCGGCAACAACCAAAAGGCCAGCGGTGTTGGTTCTTCTTTTCCGGATGAGATTGGCAATGGCAAGCACGGCAAGGCCGGCCCAGCAGAGCACGAAAAAATCCGCGAAGGGTTGCTGGTTGAGAAACCGAACCAGGTACTTGAGACCATCGACGATATCCTGAACCCGGTCCGAGGACACTTTGGCGTAATAGGTGTTCGGAAACGGATACCCAAAGTAGCTGAGCCGGAACAGAACAAGCGCCGCGAGCGAAGCCAGCGCCGCGCAAGTTGCGATCAGAGGCGGTAGGGAGCGCCCCGGCGCAATGATCAACGTGAGGGCAAGCAAGCCTACCGCAATCGCAACACCCTCTGGACGGATCAGTGGAAGCACCATGGCCCCGAATAAAAGCCCGCCGTCGAGCCATCGGGCAGGGGGCGTCGCGTCGAGATGCCGTACGATCCGCCATACAAGAAAGGAGATGGCGGCGGACCAGATCGCTATTTCCATCATAGATACGACCGACCACATGAAATAGCCCGGCATGGATATGTAGATGGCGATAAGTAGTCCCGTTAAGCCTTTGCGGGAAATGGAAAAATGTCGCGCAATGCTCGCGGCGGTCCAGAGCGAGAAAGTGACTCCGAAAACCGTTACGACGTAGTTTATCGCGATAATCGTGAATTCGACCTTGAAGGGCAGGAGATAGGCGAGACTCACGATCAGGGTCCAAAGAAACGAGGTCGCTCCTTCGACTCTTTCACCGCCTATATTATAAACGAACCCATAACCGTTCGCGATGTTTTCGGAATAGGATCGCGTTATTGCAGCATCATCGATTCCGACAAGGGGCGGCTGCCCGGAAAGAAACCAAGCAATGACTGACATAACTGCGGTCAGAATTATTGATACGGGAAAAATAGTTAAACGGAATCGGGACATAAAATGGATGGTCCTTGAATGATCACGGCTTTAAATATGGGAAGCGTACTGTCGGTGACCTGCAAGGCGCAAGCCTTCTGAGTGAATTAAAGGTGTCATTCAAAATCGACTTTTCATTTTGGAAACACCCCCGCTTTCAAGGACTTGCGCACGTATAGGTTGATCAAGGTTTCGTTGACTCGGTTGCTGGTGTTGTATAGCCTGACATCACGTAAATTGGCTGTATTGTTAGCCGTGGTGGGACTACGCTCATCTTTGCTCCGTTTTAAGGGGGCGCTTGGGTGAGCCGATTTGAAGAAAATTTCGATATTGGCGTTGAGCGGCTTTCGGGCTCATGTTCAGCGTATAATTTCTTGCGACATTTTTGGTGGCGGATGTTAAATGAATTATGTTTTGGAAACCGATAATGTCGGTGTAAATATTGAAGATATCGCGCTTAGCGGCGACTTCACAATCGAATTCAACGTGTACTTCGAGCCGGGATCGGAGATTGCCAAGAACGACGGTATCGTTTCTTCGAACATCGATGGTGGCAATGACATCAACTTTTTTGGCGGTATTCCACGGCTTTATGACGCCAATTGGGGGGATGTTGTTGTTGGTACAAGCGCGCTGAACACCGGCGAGTGGAACCACATTGCCTTTGTTCGCGAAGGCGGCGTTGTCCGTCTTTATGTCAACGGAGTGAATGACGCGAATTCGACTACCACGAATTATACGGACGTCTTCAATATCTCGACTTTGGCCACCAGCGTGGCCGGAGCACTTGAAGGTCGGCTGGACGAGGTCAGGATATGGTCGTTGGCCCGGCCCGGAGCCGAAGTTCTGGCCAATGCTGACGGGGCGCTGAACCTCTCTGGCGGGGTGCCGGTCGGGCTTGAACGATATTATCGCTTTGACGATGATATTGGGCATATTGTCGACGCGACCGGCAACGCCGAAACGGGTCATGATCTGCATCCGCCGACCGGCACATCGATCATTCAGGACGATACCGTCTTTGACACGCCCGTCGGCGATGTCGGTGGCTTCATTGACACTAAGGTCGTGACCGGGCTGGTGCTGCCCACTGACCTTGCCTTCCTGCCGGATGGCCGCGCCCTCGTCATACAGAAGAGCGGCGAAGTGCTGTTGATCGAGGATCCGAGTGTCGCGAATAGTACCAAGACCCTTTACATGGACCTAAGCGCGCAGGTCGAAAATTCGCGCGAGGCAGGTCTGCTGAACGTCGTGGTCGATCCGAACTTTGACGACAACGGCTATTTCTACCTGCTTTACACAAACCTCGATGAACAGCGGACAACGGTTTCGCGGTTCCAGCATCAGGAAAACGCGGGCGGATCGACAAGCACGGGCGATATCTCCTCGGAAACCGTGCTTTGGCGGGAATTCGATACCTATTCTGAAAAGGACCATCAGGGCGGCGGCCTTGCCGTGGCCTATGAACCCATCGATGCGAATGATCCCAGCCCCTACAAGCTTTACATCACTGTTGGCGAGGAATTCGAGGGCGAGAATGCGGCCGATCTGACCCATGATGACGGCAAGGTTCACCGGATCAACCTGACGGACGGGTCGATCCCGACCGACAACCCTTATTACGATCCGGTTGTCGCGGCGACCTACACGCCTTGGATCAATACACAGACCGCCATCTCGACCAGCGCGGCAAACACGGCGATCGACCCCGAGGGCGTTCTGACAACCGTGTACAGCTATGGTCTGCGCAACCCGTTCCGGGCGGAATACGATCAGGACAGCGGCACGCTCTGGATCGGCGAGGTTGGCGGGAACGGCCGTTATGCCAGCGAGGATGTGCATATCGCTTATCCCGGCGCAAATATGGGATGGCCGAGCGAGGAAGGTTATCTGTCCGATCCCGATGATCCGGGCAACCCGGTTCACAGCTACATTCACGCCTCGGCACCGGGGCAGGATCAGTTGCCCAGCTACGGTGACTCTGGCTCCTCCATCTCGGGCGGTGTCGTCTATCGCGGCTCGGACTTTCCCGAAGAATTCCAAGGCGCTTATTTTTATGGTGACTGGGTACGGAACTGGATCCGTTATCTCGAGGTTGATTATTCCTCTGGCGAACCGGTTGTCGTGTCGGACAATCACTTCAAGAACGCGACCGGTCAGGTCCTGACGTTTGCCGAAGCCCCGGACGGGACGCTGTATTACATCACCACGTTCCAGACCGGTAATATCTTTAACTTTGAAGGTGCTGTGAACCGGCTGGAGTACAGTTCTACCAATACCGCGCCGGGAGGAACGGGGATCATTCTGGATCCGGGCGAGGAAGCCAGTCTGACCGCCCCGCATACAGTTACCTTCGAAACTGATGCTTTCGATCCGGACGGCGATGCGATCACCTATGAATGGTCGTTTGGTGATGGACCGGATATTGACGGGGACGGGATCGGAGACGGGGCGACCTCAACCGATATGAACCCCACCTATACCTACACCTCCGAAGGCCAGTACACGGTCGAACTCATCGTAACGGATGCCAATGGCGCGCAGACGGTCTACAATCCCAAGGTCATCACGGTTGGCGAAGCGCCGGTTGTGACCATCAACGCGCCCACCCAGGGACAGACGTTCCGGGCTGGCGAAACCATCACCTTCACCGGGTCGGCCTTTGATGCCAACGATGGCGTGCTGACCGGTGAGGATGTTTTCTGGTCGGTGAACTTAGCTCATAACGAGCATTTCCACCCCGAAGTTTCTGCTGTCGAAAATACGCCGGGCGGCTTCAGCTTCGTGGTCCCGACCGACGGGCACGACTATTATGAAAACGTCGGCTATCAGGTTTCCCTGACCGCCATTGACAGCAGCGGTCTGCGTACCACGAAATCCGTGACAATTTTCCCGGAAGAATCGAACACGACCTACGACATGCCCGAAGTCTCTGGCTTCAACTTCTATATCGACGGTATCGGGTATTCGGGCGATCAGGTTCGCGACAACATCATTGGATTTGAACATACGGTTTCGGTTCAGGCGTCCTATATAGATGCGGGTTTTCTTTGGGAATTCTCCCATTGGGAGGATGACCCGTCGCTGACCAGCACATCGCGTCAATTCATCGTACCCGAGACGGATAGCGTTCTGCGGCCCGTTTACGCACAAACGGATGTGGTCGGGCCGGTAAATGCCGAAGACGATACGTTCGCGCGGGATCTCGCATCGCTAAACGGTAACCAGATCCAGACCATCGGCAATGTACTGCTGAATGACGACAACCCGACCGGTGATCCGTTCAGCGTTGTTGGTCTGAACGGATACAAGATTACCGGCGCTCCAAAAACCGACGACACGATCGATTCAAGCAACAAGTTCGGGTGGATCTGGGGCGATCAGGGCGGACAGTTCCGCGTCAATGCTGATGGTACGGTCGAATTCCGTGACCGTGATCTGCAATTTGCTGGTCTGACCGCCGGTCAGAGCATCACGACAAGCATCAGCTATCTGATCGCCGATGGCGATGACATGGATGAGGCTTCTCTTTCTCTGACAATCACCGGGGCAGGGACGGGGAACACCGCGCCGACCGGCGCGGGCATCCTGCTCGATCCGGGCGAGGACAGTTCGGTCAGCGCGCCTCATACGGTGACCTTCGAGTCGGACGTGACCGATGCCGAGGGCCATACGCTCAGCTATTTCTGGGACTTCGGCGACGGGACGACCTCGACGCTCGCGGCACCCGAGCACACCTATGGCTCGATTGGCTTCTACAACGTGTCGCTTACCGTGACCGATGAGCTGGGCGCCGAGACGGTGTTTAACGAGCTCTCCATCGACGTGGGCAATGCGCCGCCGGTGGCGGTCGCCGATAGCTTTGCTCTGCCCGTCGGCTTTGATCCGATGGCGAACCAGTTGAACATCCTCGACAACGATTACGATCCGGACGGATCGTTGAACATGCAGGTCGTTGAGATCGTCAGCGGTCCGAGTTTCGGCACGGTCGAGATTTTGGATACCGCGCAGGAACTGGCGGACCGTGGCCTGCCCGCCGGGCAATATGGTCAGGCCGAATACACCGCTTTCGATCCGAATTTCGAGGGAACAGACAGCTTTACCTATCGCGTTCAGGACAATGAAGGCACGTGGTCGAACATCGTGACCGCTGAGATCGTTGTTCAGAATGCGCCTGTACTGACGCTGGACGCGGTTGATGACGGCTATTCGGTTTTGGTGGCGGATATTGCCAGCGGCAGCTGGGTTCAGATATCGGGCAATGTATTTGACAACGATACGAGCGACGGTGCCCTGAACCTCTTGCAACTGGACGGCTTCAAGCCTTTCGACGTGCCGGATAGCACCACGAGTTTCGACTCTCAGGGGCGGCTCAAGATACGTGCCGACAATGGTGGTTTCTTTCGCATCGGATCGGATGGCAGTATCGAATTCAAGGATCGAGATTTCGACTTTACGGGCCTTGGTTCCAGCGAGAGCGCAACAACGACCATAGGTTATACCATCGGAGATGGAACCGATACGGATGCGGCCTTTATCTCATTGACGATCAATGGATCGGGCAATGTGAACACCGCACCTTCCGGCGCGGGCATCCTGCTCGATCCGGGCGAGGATAGTTCGGCCAGCGCGCCTCATACGGTGACCTTCGAGTCGGACGTGACCGATGCCGAGGGCCATACGCTCAGCTATTTCTGGGACTTCGGCGACGGGACGACCTCGACGCTCGCGGCCCCAGAGCATACCTATGGCTCGATTGGTTTCTACAACGTGTCGCTCACCGTGACCGATGAGCTGGGCGCCGAGACGGTGTTCAACGAAGTCTCCATCGACGTGGGCAACGCCCCTCCGGTGGCGGTGGCCGACAGCTTTACGCTGCCAGTCGGCTTCGATCCGGTGGCGAACCATCTGCATATTCTCGACAACGACTATGATCCGGACGGATCGTTGAACATGCAGCTCGTCGAGATTGTCAGCGGGCCGAGTTTCGGTACGGTCGAGATTATGGATACGGCGCAGGAACTGGCGGACCGTGGCCTGCCTGCCGGTCATTATGGCCACGCCGAGTACGCGACGTTCGATCCGAATTTCGAGGGAACAGACAGCTTTACCTATCGCGTTCAGGACAATGAAGGCACGTGGTCGAACATCGTGACCGCAGAAATCAACGTGCAAAGTGCGCCGTCAAACCCGGGCGGTGCGCTGGCTTCGGTCAACAGCGGATCTGGACTGGATATTCAGGATATTTCGGTTGCAGGCGACTTTACGGTCGAGTTCTGGATCGCCCTCAATCCGGGCACCAACACCAACAAGTATGACTCCGCCTTTGCCGGCGGGGTGTATGATGACACACCGGGTGATGATCCCTCGACGGACGGTGTATTTGGCAACGACTTCAACTTCCATGCCGGTCTCGCGCGTCTGTATTCGACCGAGATCGTCAGTGGCGGTGATGCCATCGTGGCCAACACGGCGCTCACCTCGAATGGAGTCGCAAATCACGTGGCGCTTGTTCGGGAGGGCAACGATTTCAGCATCTACATGAACGGAGTTCTCGACAGCACTTCCACACTTGCACTGGACGGAGATCTTCTGATCGAGCGGTTAGCGACAAACGTGCGCGCGACAAAGGCCCTCTCCGGCACGCTGGACGAATTCCGGGTTTGGGATGATGCGCGAAGTGCCTCTGAAATCGCAAACTATATGAACCAAGAGGTCGCCTCGAATGCCGAAGATCTGCTTCGTTATTACCAGTTCGATGACGATACGTTCGTTATCGATTCGACCGGCAATGCGGAAACAGCGGGTGATTTGTCCTACGCTTCGGTCGCTGGAGTCGACTGGATCGAGTTCTCGGATTGGTTTGGGGCGTGACAAAGCCGCATGACATGCCTTCTGGTCTCGTGAACGATAGCGCGCGAGACCGTATGATACCGTCTTCCCTCAGGTTGAGCGAAGAGACTGCAGCCTATGTGATTGCCGGGTTTGGCACCTTGGTTGCGGCGGTCAATATCTGGCGCAATCACTTGTTCCTTCACGATGACGCCTTCATCTCGCTGCGGTATGCGAAGCACTTCGTCGAGCATGGCGATTTGTCGTGGAACCTTGGCGACCGCGTCGAAGGGTATACGAATTTCCTCTACGTAATCATGACCTCTTTCATGATGGAAATGGGCATCACACCCATACTGGCAATCCAGCTGATTAACATCCTGTCCGCAATAGCGCTGGTCGCCGCAGTGGTGTACGCGGCGCGTCGCATAATGCCCGAAGCACCGCATTTGCAGGCCTTGGCCTATGCGGCCGTCGTCTGCAATGTCTCCCTGTCCGTCTGGGTTTTCGGCGGGCTCGAGGCACCTGTCGTTGCAGCATTCCTGGCTTGGGGCATGGCCTTGTCGGTTTGCTATTTTCAGCGTCAGAACCGACCGCAGACAAATGGGCTTGCAGCTTTCAGCGGGGTTTTCTTTGCAGCCGCGGCCCTTGTGCGGCCGGACGCAGTGATCGTCATCGCGGCTTTTTCGCTGGCGCTTTTCTTCTTCGGGGCCGGGCGGGCGTCGAAACGTTTTGCCCGGATGATCGTTGCGGGCGGCATTCCCCTGCTGGCCGTGCTTGTCCACATGATCTGGCGTCTGGACTATTATGGGGACTTTCTGCCAAACACTTTCCACGCCAAGGTCGGGCTTGAGCTGGGCCACCGGCTTCAGAAGGTGAGCGAGTATCTAGTTGTTACTGGTGCGTTGTATCTGCCTGTGCTCAGCCTCGCAGGTCTGGCGTTCTTTGTCGCCGCGTTTCACCGGCAAACCTCAAGGCTTGCCTCTGGGCTTGTTTTCACAATTCTCGGGTTCCTGCTTTACGTCACATGGTCGGGCGGGGATCACATGGCGGCGTCGCGGGTCATCCTGCCGATTGTCGGGTTCGCGGCAATCTTGCTGGTCGTTTCGATCCGGGCATTGCCCGAGAGACTGCGGACCTATGCCATTCTCGGCAGCCTGTGCCTGTTCGCCCTGTCAGCAATTAACGCGAGATCCTTCAAAATGGACTGGGCCGCGTTCAATGGCACCATCGTCGGTAAGTACATCGCGACCGCGTGGCCTGCC
The DNA here is from genome assembly GCF_019966545.1 of Heliomarina baculiformis. GTDB lineage: Bacteria > Pseudomonadota > Alphaproteobacteria > Rhodobacterales > Rhodobacteraceae > Heliomarina > Heliomarina baculiformis. The sequence goes on from NZ_JAIMIC010000003.1 coordinate 149,176, forward strand.
GGATCATTGGTTGGATTGAACACCGCCGGTTCGACGCCTTTTTACGCCGACAATCACGTCTACATCGATATGCTTGGCCTCAACGACCGGACGATCGCCAAGCGCGAGGATGTGCCCGTGCTGGCAAGACGCCAACGGATGCCAGGCCACGCCAAGGGGGACGGCGCATACGTGCTGTCTCGCAAGCCCGATTACATTATCTTCGGTGGATCCGAAGGGATCGATATTGCCGATGCGGAAAAATGGTTCCTGACCGGGGTCGAGCTTCGCGGCGATCCCGAGTTTCAGACCTGCTACGAGAAAGCGACCCAGCAACTGCCGGTCCCCGAGGATATGCGCAGATCAGGTCGTCCAGGAGATCCTATCGTTTTTACCTATTACCGCCGCACTTGCCCAACCTGATAACGGCCGCGCGTTTATTCGAAGTCACATGTAACATCAGGCTTTTCGACATATGCCGATCACGGGTCGCAGCCAGCTTGAAGGAAGAGACCGGTCTTGAAATCCTACCGACCTGATATTGACGGGTTGCGTACCATCGCGGTGATGCCCGTCGTGCTGTTCCACGCTGATGTCTCGGGCGTGTCGGGCGGCTATGTCGGTGTCGATGTGTTTTTTGTCATTTCCGGGTTTCTGATCACCTCCATCATCCATCGGGAGGTCGAACGAGGCGATTTCTCGATCCTCCGCTTCTACGAGCGACGCGCGCGGCGTATTCTTCCCGCCCTCATCGCAGTTGTCGTTGCGACCTTGATCGCGGCGTTCTTCCTGTTCATGCCGCGCGAGTTCGAGCAAACCGCAAAGTCGGCCGCGGCCGCGATGCTCTTTGTTTCGAACCTGCTGTTTTATTCAGACACCGGCTATTTCAGCCCGGGCATCTACGAAAGGCCGCTTCTCCATACATGGTCGCTGGCAATCGAGGAGCAGTTTTACATCTTTTTCCCGCCGCTGATGATGCTGCTGGCAGCGTTGGGGCGACGCCCCGGCGCCATTATCGCGGTTCTGACGCTGATATCCGTGGCGCTGAGCGTTTTTACCACGGCCAGCAAAGCGGACATGGCTTATTACCTGTTGCCGTGGCGTGCATGGGAGTTGGGTATTGGCGCGCTGATCGCGCTGTGGATGCCGCGAAGTTCCGCCAGCCGACCGCTGAGAGAGATGCTTGGTCTTGCCGGGCTGGCCATGATCCTGTTGGCCGTCGTGACGTTCGACGAAGCCACCGTGTTCCCGGGCTATGCCGCCCTGCTTCCCTGTCTTGGGGCAGGGCTGGTGATTGCCGTTGGCGGTCATGGCGACACCATGTTCGAGAAGTTCCTGTCGCTGCCGGTCATGGTATTTATTGGTCTTATTTCCTATTCCCTGTACCTTTGGCATTGGCCGGTTATCGTTTTTTACCAACAGTTTACGCTGGACCGCCCCGATGCGCTGGGCTGTGTGCTCGTTGTTGGGCTGTCGATCTTTCTCGCCTGGCTTTCATGGACCTATATTGAGGCGCCATTCCGGGGTAACCGTGTTCCGGGTGCCCGCAATCACAGTCATGTCTCCCGTCGCGCCATTTTTGCAGGATCGGCTGCGGGTATGGTCGCGGTCTCATTTGTCGCTGCAATGATTGTCGCGGGACACGGGTGGGGCTGGCGGCTGCCGAAGGAAACCGTCCGCCTTGCGGCTTTCGAGCTCGATAAGCATCCGAAGCTACGTGAATGTACGGGACGGTTTGAGCAATGGCGCGCGCCCGACGATCCTTGTGTCTTTGGAACACCTGGGCAGATCCCGACGGTCATGATCTGGGGCGACAGCCATGCCGCGGCGCTTTTGCCTGAAATTGAAGCCGCAGCAAAGCGCACGGGCAGCAATATCGGCTATCTTTCGCGAGCGGGCTGTCTGCCCGTGACCGATACGGAACGGGCGGATGGGGGCAATGGCGGCTGTGAGGAGTATGGCGATGGCGCGATGGCGTTTTTGCTGAACACGCCAGAGGTCGATACTGTTTTCATCGTCGCCCGCTATGCTCTCGCCGCAAAGGGGTATCTATCGGATTACGGACTGGCAGAGCGGGACTGGCCGCCAACCAGGTATTCCGACGCGCAAACAGGAGCTTGGCCAGAAGCGGACCGTCTTTCAAAACTATTGTACAAGATCGAAGAGACGGTGTCAGCCCTGCGTTCCAATGGTATGCGCGTCGCGCTGATTTATCCGATTCCCGAAATGGGCTATCGCGTGCCGGAAACGCTGGCAAAACTGGCGTTGCAGCATCGGGAGCTCAAGGATTTTGGCGTTGACCGGGCGCTCTATGACGCCCGCAACGAAAAGATCATCAAAGGGCTTAATGATATCGCCGAGCGTCACGGTGCCATTCCAATCCGCTCAGACGAAATCCTTTGCGATGCGGTGCTTTGCCGTGCCAGCCGGAACGGCGAGCCGCTTTATCATGACGACGATCACCTGAGCTCGGTCGGGGCTAGGCTGTTCGGCGAAAGCATCGACAAGATCATCGAAACCGGAAAGACTGCGTCAGCCGCTCCGGCAACGAGGAATGCAATGCCATGATGCTTGATGTTCTTTGTGTCATGGACCCAAGGTTTGCGGGCGGCACCGCATCGGCCGTGGCAACGGATATCGGTGCAATGCTTAATGCCGGGCTGTCGGTCGGCCTGTGCGAAGTTCAAAGCCCCTATCTCGCCAAGGACCCGGGCCCGCGCAGCAAGGTGATGGAAAAACTGGTTCAGGACCGGCGCCTGCACGTCTTTCCGGCGTGTTCACAGCAGGAAATTGAGGCGAATACTGTCTTTCTGCATCATCCGATGACGTTTTTTTACGGGCTTGAAACCAAGGTTCGCATCAAATCGGACCGCGCGTTTCTCGTGGCGCACCATATGCCGTTCCGGGGTGACGGATCGCTGCAATATGAACCGGTAACAACGTCACATCGTGTACAGCGTGACACCGGCCTAGCCCCGGTTTGGCTACCGGTCTCCGGCCTGTGCCGAAAGCATCTTCAGTCTTTCCATCCTTTGATACGACTGTCGCCGGCGGACTGGCCGAACCTTTTCGACGTCACCGAGTGGGGGTCGGAACGTGAAATTTTTGACAGCAAAACCGTCACGATCGGTCGTCACGGACGGGCGGATCCATTGAAATGGCCGAACAGCGCCTCGAAGATCCGCGCGAGCCTGCCCGTCCTGCAGGACACTCAGATCGCCGTGATGGGATGCCCCAAGGATAGATTGCTTGCCATGGGCGTCGAGCTTTCCGACTGGACGCTCCTCGATTTCGATCAGGAACCGGTGCCAGCGTTCCTCAACCGTCTCGATGTTTTTGTCTATCATTTCCACCCGGACTGGAGCGAAACCTTTGGCAGGACAGTTGCCGAAGCCATGCTGTCCGGGTGTGTCTGCGTTCTGGATCCTCGTATCAAGGCCACTTTTGGTGATCTGGCCATCTATTGTGAGCCAGAGGAAACGGCCGCTGTCATCGAAAAACTGCGGCGCAATCCGCAAGAGGCGCGGGCGCTCGCCAGACGTGCCCGCGACGCCGTCGCGAAACGCCATGACATTCGTTCGATCATGGATCGTCTGGCCGCTTTGACCTCCGGCAGAGGCGAGATAGCCCCTGCCTGCCCGGCCTTTGCCTCACCTGTGACTGTCTTGCGAAAAACCATCGGTATGATGCGCCGTCGTGAGTACTTGCGGTCGGATCTTGGAGTAGGGCGGTGAGGGCTGAAGTGGACGATCTTTGCAAAACGCCTGGGCGCGTTGATTTCTGGTACTTCCGGAGTCTAGAGCGGTCATGAAACACGTCATTCGATCTGCGCTGATATCTTCCAGCTTCAAAATGCGCGGTTTCAGACCGGAAGACGCCATCGTGCTGTCCTGCGATCCGCGTAGCGGTTCGACATGGTTAAGCGAGTTGCTCGTCTCGGCCACGCCAAGTGCCGTGATCTGGGAGCCGTTCCACCTCGACAAGGTGCCCCGTGCAAGAGAGGTCGGATTTTCGTGGCGTCAGTATATCCCGGCGGATGCAGACTGGCCCGAGGCCGAGCGGTTCATCCGCGATGTGCTTACGGGGCAGGTGATCAATGAATGGACGGGCTGGGCCAACCCCGTCCGCGAGTTCATTTCTGCGCAGCAGTTGATCGTCAAATGCTGCCGCGCGAATGCGTTCCTGCCGTGGATGGTGCGAAAGATACAATTTCGCCGCCGGCCAATTCATTTTCTTCGCCATCCCTTCGCAATTGCGGCTTCGCAAATAAAGATGGGGAACTTTGGGACTGAGAAGATGTTGGAGACATTGAATTCGGACAGGTATTCTCGGGAACTCACCGAAAGTACGAATTATATAAAAGGGCTGGAAAACGACGAAGAGCGTATTGTCGCGATGTGGTGCAGAACGCAAAAGCCTTGTCTCGACGATCCCGACTATGACGCAAACTATGTGCGAATGCATTATGAGACTTTATCGCTGGACCCTGCCACGGAAGTTGCGCGGCTGTTTGGTTCATGGGGCGAAACCGTTCCTGGCATCGCCAAAGAACAGGTTCAGAAAGCCAGCCGCATGACGCAGGGCGAAAGCCTCAGCCACAGTCCGGAGCGTCAGGTTCGTAAGTGGCAGGAAGTTTTCACTGACAAGCAGGTTCAACGCATGTCACGAATCATTTCGGACTTCGGGATAACTATTTATGATGAGCATCCAATGCCGCATGCGCAAAAAAAGTGATCGATCCGCTGTTTATCCAGCGCTATTATTACTGACATTCCCTTAAAATATGGAAATGTGGCAAAATTTGGCTTGGTCGGAGGTATGTGCTGGCGTAAGTTAATAAAGGATTAAGAGATTCTAGAAGGCGTCTGTATTTCAGGACGCACCGTCGTTAATGAATATGTTACCTACCGTGTGCGGGAGGTGACAAGCTGATTTTTTATAATGTTGTTGGGGGTATTGCAATGAAGGACGAGTTCGCACGCGTGCCAGATGGAGAGTATTTCTTCTCCGAAGCTTCCCAGGATTTTAGCAATTGGACCACCGGCGCATTTCACAAGCGTCTTTTTGATTTGCTTTTTTCTATTTCCATGATGGTTGCTTTTGCACCTTTATTTTTCACCATCGTTATCTTGCTGAAGTTCATGGACAACGGGCCGGTCATTTTTGCGCATAAACGAATTGGCAAGAACGGGCGCGAGTTCAAGTGCTACAAATTCCGTACCATGATAATGGATGCGGACAATGTTCTTGAGGCCGTCCTCAAGGACTCCCCGGAAATGCGCCTTGAATGGCTGGCCACGCGCAAATTGAAAGATGACCCGCGAATTGTCCCCGGCATTGGACACATTCTGCGCTCGAGCAGCCTTGATGAGCTGCCGCAGATTTTCAATGTGATGTTCGGAGACATGAGCGTGGTCGGACCCAGACCCATCGTGAAGGACGAGCTGAAGTACTATGGCGCTCAGCGCGTCGCTTATCTGTCTGTGCGTCCGGGGCTGACGGGGCCTTGGCAAGCGGGAGCGCGATCAGACACTTCGTATGACGAACGTGTCGCTCTGGATCTTGACTATATCCGCACCGGTTCGCTTCGGCGGGATCTGTCGATAGTCGCGAAAACAGTCTGGAAACTTCTGAGCTTTAACCAGCGTGGCGCTTACTGACGGTCTCGGCAGCATTTTCGTCGAGGTCGTCTTCGCCTTGTTGCGTTTTGAATTTTCTACGGAGTACCGCGTCGACCAAAACAACCGGTCCGGATGCAATCCAGCCCGCAAGGGTCCACAGAATGACGTTATCGGACCCCATGGAGTAGGCCGTGACTCCCGCCACCGCTACAAACAAAAGTACTATCACAAATGGGCGTAAAATCCACATTGTTCGTATCTGCCCGTCGGCCTCCCGGAGATCAACGTAGCGCAAGCACCATGTCGTCTGCTGTTGTCATGTTGGGCGATAAGATAGGCGCGAAACTGCACATTTCCACCGGGGAAGGCGGAAATCTGCCATGAGATCCGTTCGGGTGTGGTATTCCAACCGCAAATCAAAGGCGTCCAGGGACGAGACTTCGGGCTTTTTCGCGAGCACCCGTTTTCTTGTGGCGGCGCGCGGTGCTTCTGTCTTCCTACAATTCCTGAGCCTGCCCATCCTTGCCCGGCTTCTGAGCTTCGATGATTTCGCCATCATGGCGCTGGGAATGGTGGTTGTGGTTTTTGCAAATATCGTCAGCGATGCGGGTATTGGCAGGTCGCTCGTCCGGGTCGGCAAGATCGATCCGGATGAATGGAGCACCGTTTTCTGGTTTCTTACATTCGTTGGGGTGCTAATTTCCGGCTGCCTCGCTGTTGTCGCGCCGCTCTACGCGGGTTTCATGGATGAACCACGGCTTACCGGTGTGATCGTCTGCCTGGCAATGCTGCCGTTCCTGCAAGCCCTGACATCTGTGCCGCAGGCTTCGATCGAATGGGGCAACCGCTTTGGTCTCATATCCATCCTCATCGTGCTTTCCGGGCTGGTCAGCGCGATTGTTGCGGTCGTCATGGCATTCATGGGGGCCGGGTACTGGGCGCTGGTGGCGCAACAGGTCACCTTGCTTGGTACAAAGGCCATCGGAAGTTGGTACCTGTCGGGCTTTGTACCCCGAATGGTGTTCAGGACTTCGCTTCTTAAGCCTCATGTCCGGTTCGGCCGTGATACGCTGCTTTTCTCGTTCGTGATGACGTTGGACAAACAAATCCCCGTAGTCGCCTTTGGGCAGATGTTCGGCAATACGGCCGTGTCGCTTTGGGCGATGACCGAAAGGGTGGCGCGGTTGCCACGGCTGGCCATCGCCGGCCCCTTGTCGCAGGTTGCCATGGTTCTGATGTCAAGACAGTACCACAATGGCGCAGGCGACACGGATGTCGGACGATCCTATATCGCGTCGACCCGGCTGCTCGCGACCTTGATTATACCGCCCTTTGCGATATTGGCCGCCGCCGGTCTTCCGGTTTTTGTCGTGCTCCTGTCCAAAGACTGGGCGCCGGTTTCTGTTATTTTCGGACTGGCGGTTCCTGCTCTGATTGTCGAAGCGCTGATCGCACCTGGAGGGCGGGTCTTTATGGTAATGAACCAGACCGGCATGCGGTTTCGCATGTCTGTCGAGCGGTTCGCTATCGGGACCGTGCTGTTCTTTGTCGCGCTCCCATTTGGTCTTGAGGCGGCGATTATCGTCAGAAGCCTTTTCGCAGTTGCCTATCTCCTCCGCTACTGGACTTTCATCAACCGCTGCGTCCCTGTCCGCCTGATGCAGGAAGTGCGTACGCTGATCATCCCGACCCTGGTCGGTGTTGGTGTTTGCTTTGTACACCTCATCTGGATCGTTCAGGAAATTCAAAATCAGGTTCTGTTGGCCGCGATTGTCATCGCCGAAATGCTCGTCGCTGTGCTGATCACGGCGGCGCTGACCAGTCGGGCGCTGAAATTCGATGTTGCCTGGCTGCAGCGCCCGGTGCCGACTGTCGCCTGAAAACATGATCGTATCGCATGAGCATAAGCTGATTTTCATCAAGACACTCAAGACAGCGGGCACCAGTGTCGAAGCGATGCTGGCCAAGTCATGTGGCCCCAACGCCATCGTGACACCGATCTTTCCCGAAGTGCAGGGACATCAGCCTCGGAACTTTCGCGGATGGTTCCCGCCATGGCGCGAAGTTCGTTCGCGCGAAGATCTTCGGAAGAACCTTGTCGAATTTCGCCGCCGTGAGAAATTCTACAATCACATCCCCGCCCGGTTTGCCCGGGCTCGCCTGCCAAGGGAAATCTGGGACAGCTATCTGAAAATCTGTGTCGAGAGAAACCCGTGGGACAAGACGCTTTCGCATTTCCAGATGTTCAGGCATGCGGACTGGCATCAGCGCTATGACCCGACGCTGACACTGGACAAATACCTCGAACGCGGAATTTTCTGCCACAACGCCCGGTTCTATTGCGACGCCCAAGGTAAGGTGATTGTCGATCGCGTCTTGCGGTACGACCAACTGGAAGCTGATCTTAGCGCCTTGTACGATGAACTCGGGATGAAATACGAAGGACTACCCAACGCAAAGGCAGGCATCCGCACCGACAAGCGGTCCTACCGGGAAGTCTTCAGCGACGCTCAGCGCGAAAGAATTCAAAAGGAATTTTCGCACGAAATTGCTCTGTTCAATTGGAAGTTCTGACCAATGACGTTCCAAGTACCCTTCTACCGTGCGCTTGTATTGACCACAGCGATTGTCGCGACCGCCCAGATGACATCTGCGCAGAAACGCATGGGAGAGCCTTTCCTTAGCGTGTTTCCTGTGGTCGGCCTGAATGATGATTGGTGGGTCGCCGAATACGACCATCCTGCGGATCTTTTCCAGACGGGCTGGCGCAAAGAAGGAACTGTTGTTGGGCCGGAGGGCGTCAAGCTTCAACTGAAGCCCACGGCCGATGAAAACATCGTCAGCCGGGAGGAGATGGACGCGGATGACGGGACGCTTCTGACGGCGGGCAAGACCTTTAAACCCTATGTCAGCGGCCAGATGCAGCGGCGCGGGTGGTTTGGATACGGCAGGTACGAGGTCGTCATGCGGGCAGGCGCGGGGTACGGGATGATTTCGTCATTCTACGTCTATACCGGCCCCTACTTTGGCCACACGCATGAAGAAATCGATTTCGAATTTCTGGGCCGCGATACCGAAAAAGTCTTCCTGAACCGGTTTGTCGAAGGTGAACCTTTTGAGGATCTCGTCTGGGCCGACCTCGGTTTCGACGCGGCGGAGGAGGCTCACCTCTACGCGTTCGAATGGACGCCCGATGCCATCGTCTGGTATGTCGACGGTAAGGAAATTCACCGCGCGGATGGTGCAGAGAATGTGCCGCGCCCGCCCGCGAAAATCTATTTCGATCTATGGGCTGGCGGTCCCCGTCAGGCGGATTGGTCTGGCGCGGTTTCCGAGGAACAAGATGAGAGCAATGCGCTTTACCAGTGCGTTTCCTACGCGGAACTCGGCGCCGATACGCCGCAATGCAGTGATCTGGCTGGCTGGAATGTCAGTGTGCGGTAGCGTTCCGGCTATTGGCTGATCGGAGCGAGATCCATGCTGAATTCGATCATGTCTCCAGGATAGATTGCGTCATCCGGGCCCACCTCCAGCACAACGACCTCGCCATCCTTTTCTCGGCGTACTCTCGATGTGACACCAACGCGAAGTTCGGGCGACATCGCTCCGCTGGTCGCAGCGAGTGTCATCAACATCGACTCTCGTTTTGTCGATAGTTCGATGGACCTCCGGGTCTCTTGCAACTGGTTCACGATGTCCCGTTGTCGGTTATCGGCAAGCTGCAACTGCGCTCTTTCGGTCTCCCCGATCCTTTGGCGTGCCCGGTAGATCGCTGTGTTCAGGTCCAGCTCTTCGGCGCTTTGCGACAACAGGCTGCTTTCGATGCTGTCCAGCCGGGTCAGGGGAACAGTGCCGCGCTCGGCCAGTTGCCTGATCCGGTCGGCCTGTTCCTGCAGAAGTGCCATTTGCGTTTTATGTCCCTCTTGCTTCGCTTCAAGCCCTTCAAGCTCGGTGTGATAGAGCGCCAGCAAGGACTTGTTGGATTCCGTCTCACGTTCAAAGGATTCAGCGCGGATTTCCAGGATCGCGCGCTCTTCGTCGAATATCCTCTCAAGAGACGCATTTCCGTCCGGGTGCGACATATCTCTCCTGAATTCGATCGAATTCAGGCCCGCAAGCTCGGCTTCAAGCCGCGCTTCTCTTGCGAGAAAGCGAGCAAGTTCGACCTGCACGCTGCGGAGCGAGGCGATGTCGCGCACCGTGTCCATGTCCGATCCGTTGCTCAGCCGCATCGTGCCGCCGGCCAGCGCAAGCGCCTTGCTTGACGTCAGACCGGGGCGCCAGATGAACTCGCCGGGACGCACCACGTCGCCGCCCACGTAGAACGGGCGATATTGCGAGATCTGCAGCGATACCGTCGGTGGCTGGTACAGACCTGCCGTTTCCTTGAGTGACGTCGCCAATTCGGCGCTCAACTCATCCGGCGAACGATCTTCAACCGGAACGATACCCAGAACGGGAACGGAAATGGTGCCCTCCGGGGAAACCCGGTACTCTCCGTTCAAGGCCTCCATGGGCATGTAGGTCGACGCGTTTTCGTCCCAAAGCACAACCCGCAGCGACAGCACGTCCAGCGGCCCCAGAAGGTATTCTTCCGCCGTGACCGATGTTGCGGCCAGCAGGGCGAGAGCCAATGCCTTGACGGAATTTCTCAAGCCATGTCTGATCATGTGCGTGCTACTTGTGTGTTCTTGAAACCGCGGTACTCATACTGGGCTTCCTTGCGGCGGTTCACCATCGTCAGAACCATGTACATGTTCTTGGTTCCCAGGTCGCGCAGCCGCTCGACGCAGGACTCGACCGTCTGTTCTGCCGTCGCGTTCCATTTCGTGGCCAGTACGACAGCATCGGATTCCTTGACGAAACCCAGTCCGCCACCCGATGACAGCACCGGTGGCGCCGCGATGATGATGTAATTGTAAGTCGACGAAAGGTCTTCGAGAAACTCGTTGATCTTGCGCCGCAGATGGCCGCCCTCTGACGAATTCAATTGGTCGGGAAATTGAAGATAATCATATCCCGTTTTGCTGGTAATCGGCATGCTGAATGCCGTGGGTTCACCCTCAGATGTGCCACCACTGCCAAAGTTGGCCTCATCGGAGCCGGACTTCACGAGGAGGACACTCTCTCCGTCCAGAGCGAGCGCGGTCGCAATAGCGATGGAAACGGCGGTGCGGCCTTCGCCTTCGACGGCGGAGGTCACCAATATGGTACCTGAATCGCGGTCCAGCGAACTTGTCAGGAACAAGGCGGTCTTTCGCGCCTCGCTAAGCAGATGCCGACCGCCCGCCGCATGATACACGTCCGATTTCTTGTGACGCGCGAATGGGTTGAAAGCGCGAATGCGGGAGAAACTGCCGATGACCGGCAGACCCGAAACCCGGCGCAACTGCCCGACGGTCTGGATGCGGTTGTTCAGGATCTCCAAAAGGATCGCGACGCTGACGCCGATAATCAAGCCGGCGAGGCCAGCGACCGCGATGGTCATGAGCGAGCGGGGCGAGCTGGGGCTTTCAGGAACTTCCGCATATGACAGGACCCGGATGGTCGGCTGCTGAAGCGCCCGGTACTGCGCGGATTCCGTTGCGAGGTTTAGAAACTGTTCATAAGCAATGCGGTTCGCGTCAGCGATCCGTCGCAAGTTGCCCAACTCGACCATGCTGCGCGATCGGCTGATGACTGTCTCTTCCAGAGCGTCGATTTCGCGCTCGATCAGGCGCGCGGTCGCGTGACCGACTTCGGCCTCAGTCGCGAGTTCCGCCACAATCCTCTGGGTCTCGATCTCGATTTCTTCTTCGATGCGTTCACTGTTGGCCAGAATGGCAGAGACCTGACCGCTATTCGGTCCGAACTGCTCGCTTGCACGGCTCAACTCGATACGTCGGCTGGACAGTTGCGAGCGAAGCTGGATGAGGATCGGCGAATTCTGGAATTCCGAAGCCTTCAGCGCCCCTGACTCCTGGATGATTTCCTCAATCAGGTCGTGGCGGGCTTCAGCGCGCAGAATTTCCGAACGTACTTCGACCAGACGGCGGAACAGGTCCTGCAATTGCTGGTTCAACAGGTTAACGCTGTCGTTATCCGCGCCCACGGACTGTTCCTGGAAGTCGACAACCGAATTCTCGGCACGGGCGAGATCACGCCCAAGGTCTTCGACCCTCGCGCTCAGTAGTTGAACCTGGTCTTCGATGGACTGCCCCCGAATATCGAGGCTGAAACGGGCGTATTCGGTAGCCGTGACGTTGGCGATCTGCGCGGCGGTATTCGGGTCGTCCGAGGTCGAAGATACCTCGATCACGTAACCATTGCCGCGCTGGGCGATGTTGAGATTGCTGGCAAGCTTGTCTGCGGCCGGCCCGTAAAGCCGGATGTCCTCGGCGAGGCCGCGAAACGCCTCTGCCTGCGACGGAGTCATCTCCTCGGCACCGACGACCGCGTCATCCTCGGCGGTCTGCTCTTCATTCTCGACAGCCGGTTCGGGCCGGGAAGGCGCGAGGATCGACCCGACAAAGCCTTTGATGCGTGAAATCACCCGGCGGGGCAGGGACGGTGCCGCCTCGGAATTGATAATGGGCGAGCTTTCGTCGATCCCCAGTGTTTTGACGACGTTGATCATGAAAGCTTTGGAATTCATCGTGGTGATTTCCTGCTCTACAAGCTGGCGGCTTAGCGGAACACCGGACAGGAGATCGGTGATCGGGGTCGTCTGCTGACGCTGGTCGATCAGGGTAAGTTCGGCAGTGGCCGTGTAGCGGGGTGTCACGCTCGACAGCAACATCGCGGCCAGAATGACGGTCAGGGTCGCAATCAAGCAGATCAACAGCCAGCGACGCCGGAAGAAACGGTAGAGTTCGTTGAATCCGAGGGGAGCGGCGACCGGCGTTGCGTCGATCGGGTCGTCGATCATCAGGGAAAATGCATTAGACTGGCGGTTCAAACTCGTCCTGCTCCCATTCGTTCTCTCGCACCCCTTCCAATGATTAAGGCACGAGCCGGTTTTCTAAGCAATTCACACTACGGTAACAAAAAACAACCTCAGGGTGTATTTTCTTGTCGCAGGCATTAAACTCAGCATGTCATATCTTTCCACACATTCGACAGGTCACGGCCCAGCAGCTCTGATAGCCCGGCGTTCCTTGTCGACAAATGCTGGACGAGAAAGGCGCGCGTGTCCTCTTTCATCGGGAGCGGTCTTTCGGCCCGAAGCAGTCGCGGATTGACATGGGCAAACCACCAGTAGTGCAGCTTGTCCTCGACACGTCGCTGCATTCCCCGTTCACCGCCCATGTGCCGGTGATAGCGGCCTTTCACCAGATGTCGGCCTATCCGGTTCGCCTGACGCTGAAGACCGATATTCGACGGGTACATCGTGCGATTGAACCACGATCGCTCGGGATCCACTTTCATTCTGGTGGCACCGATGAAATCGGTCACCGAATCCACGCAACCTTGCATATCGGCCCGAAAATCTTCGAACAGGCACACCTTGACCCGCTCTTGTCCCAGAACATGCTGGAACCGCCGGATACCCGAGCAAAAGCTGGAACCGAGCAAAATATGCGGGTGTTTCGTCAGGGCCGTCTCGAATGAAGCCGTCGCCCGCGAAGTCTTCATCAGATGCCAGTACTGGGAATAGGCACGTTCCACCGGATGCCGCAGCATGAAAATGACCTTGGCTTCGGGCAGCAAAGCGTTGATCCGGGCAGCGGCCACTTCGGACATCAGGTAGGTTGTTGAATCCTCACCCAGAAATTGCGGATTTCCCAATACGGCAAACCGGTCTGCATACCAGTTGAGATTATCCAGCGCAGGCGGTCTTGGATCCCACCATTTCAGCGAACCCTTTTCCTCGTAAAGGAAATCCGGATGGGTGATTGGATCGTCGGCATCGAAATAGTGCACCTCTTCGTCGGGAATACCGATATCCGGGTGCTGATCCAGAATAAAGTGAAGCGAAGTCGTTCCGCATTTAGGCGCACCGCCAATAATGAAGTCGGGCAACCTTTGCTGCGACGCAGTATTGCGCAGTTCGGATTCAGGGTGAAGCGCAGCCAATTGAGCCAAAGAATTATACTCTACAGGGTCCGGAAGCTGAAAATCGCTGGATCCGGACTAAGTTTTTAATCAATAACAAATTTTCATTATGATAGGCGCTGATGGCTTTTCAGGCAACGAACAATTCGCACGCGGCCGGTTGACCGCGCATAGACAGGCCAGAAACGCCCCAAATCGCTCATCTGTGGCTTTGTTGCCCGAATTTCTTGCCATCGTGCGGCTGATTGACTTCTAACATCATGGTCTGTTGTCAAAATTCGCGAATCGTCAGATTCTGTTAAGATATTATTTTTGAATTTTAAGGTGGGGTTAGTTTTGTCGACCATTGCCGCTATTGTTCCAACGTATAACAGGAAAGATTATCTTGTTGATACGTTGCAGTCGCTGTTCGGCCAGACTCGACCCGTGGAACAGATCATCGTTTGGGATGACGGTTCCGTCGATGGCACCGAAGATGCTGTAAAATCTCTCCTGCGTGACAATCTCACGTACCATCGCGCGCCGAATGCCGGGAAATCCTCGGCGCTCAATCAGGCAATGAAATTCGTTAAAGGGGATTACGTCTGGATTTGTGACGATGACGATCTGCTGTTGCCCCATGCAGCCGAAACGCTGGCCGGTATCCTCGATGCCGACCCTTCCATTGGTGTCGCCGGCGGCTGCTATGCGCGGTTTTCGGAAGGTCCGTCGGGCCGTGTTGTGACCGATGCGGGTTACTGGCCGGACTTGGCGCAGGGCACGCCTGCAAGAAGCCTTCTCGAGGATATCTTCCTTTTCCAGCCCGCTATGATGGTGCGCCGCGAATGTTATGAAAAGGTGGGGCCCTTCAATGAAAACCTACACCGGTCGATCGACTACGACATGATCGCCCGGCTCGTCGTCAGCACGCCCATCCGCATGACCGAAGACATCCTTTTCCAGCAGAGAAAGCACGACGGCGACCGGGGATCTTCGAAACATCGCCACTCTGCAAGCGACTCCGAAAAGGTCTGGAGCGCGCAGGACAGGAAGGTTTTCCGGAACCTGCGCGAAAAAATCCCGCTGTCCTTCTATGTCGCGATGTATTGCGATGAACGGCCGGAATTGGCCGAACGGGCGGGTTTGATGCAGCGCGGCTGTGTCTATGGGCGGCGCAATGACTGGAACAACGCGCTGGACGATTTCGAAGCCGCGGCCACCATCGCGACAGACATGCCACTGGGCGCGACCGAGATGACGATTTGTCGGCGCGCGATGTCGGGCAAACATGGGGTATGGCCCGAACCCGAAGAAACCCTGCGTCTTGGCAGGCTTAAGGAACGCTCGGATATCGGGCGGCAAATATCGCAATCGCTCGGGCGAGGTCTGACGTGGCGCATGCGCGTCGCAGCAACCGAGGCGCAGCCGGCAGAGATCTTGCGGTTACTCGGTCTGCTCAAGAAAACCGGCCTGTCGCTCAAGCCCGACCCCGAAGGTTCAAAGGTGCAGGAAAGGCGGGAACTGCCAGCTGAGGCCTACCTGTGCTAGATACCACTGTTGCCCAAGGTACAAAGGTTCTGGTTCTCATCCCCGCCCTGAACGAAGAAGCGCATATCGAGCTTTGCCTCCGGTCCATCCTCAAGCATGACGAACTGGCCAGAACGGCAGCCGTTTGTGTCGCCGACGGCGGCAGCACGGATGCGACGCGGGGTATCGTCACCAAATTGAGTGCCGAGTTCCCGAATATCCAGCTGCTGGATAATCCCAAACGTCTTCAGTCGGCCGCCATGAACCTAGCCCTCGATCCCATGTGGGCCGATCGCGACATATTGGTCCGCTGTGATTGCCACGCCGTGTATCCCGCAGGCTACGTCTCGCGGTTGATCGCTGTTCTTCATGCCAAGGATGCCGCCTCGGTCGTCGTGCCGCTGGATTCCGAACCGGCAAGCCCGGCGGCATTTGCCACTGCGGTCGCTTGGGTTTCCAACACGCCGTTCGGCACCGGAGGGTCCGCGCACCGGGCCGGGCGGGTTTCAGGTTATGTCGATCACGGCCACCACGCAGCCTTCCGGCTTGGTGATTTTCGCGCTGTTGGCGGCTACGACGAAACCATGGTCGCCAACGAAGATGCCGAGTTGGATCGACGGATTACCGGCAAAGGCGGGCGGATCTGGCTCGATTGCGATAACCGCGTCACGTATTTTCCGCGCGACAAACCGCACCGTCTCTGGCAGCAGTATTTTCGCTATGGCTACGGGCGTGCAACGACCTGTCTGCGGCATGGGCAAAGGCCCAAGCTTCGACAGCTTGCGCCGGTTTTGATTGTGCTGGCCATTCTGATCGGCCTGTTGGGGGTGATGCTGTGGCAGCCGTGGCTGATGCTCCCTTCCTTCGTCTACCTGCTTGGACTGGTATTCGTAAGCGCCCGCGTCGCTTATTCACATCACTCAGCAAAGGGTCTGCTGGCAGGAGCCGCCGCCGGTATCATGCATGTCTCCTGGGGCCTGGGCTTTCTCTCGCGGCTGGTGCGGGGCAGGGAGGGATGACACGGATCGCCTTCTTCGGTCACAACCTGAATGAACCCGCAGTGCGAAAACGGGCAGGGGCTTTCATGCAGGCCGGATGCGAGGTTATCGGCATCATGCCCCACCGGGGCGTCGCAAAAAGCGCGGATTTCAATTGGATTTCTCTGGGCGAAACACGCGACAATGACTATGCGGGACGCCTTCGGCCATTGTTGAAGAGTTTTTCCTTGTCGCGCCAAGCCTATCCCGAACTGGGCGCGGTCGATCTGATCTATGCCCGCAATCTCGACATGCTCGCCTGCGCCCATGCCTTTGCCCGACGCAA
Source organism: Heliomarina baculiformis (assembly GCF_019966545.1). Classification (GTDB taxonomy): domain Bacteria; phylum Pseudomonadota; class Alphaproteobacteria; order Rhodobacterales; family Rhodobacteraceae; genus Heliomarina; species Heliomarina baculiformis. The sequence goes on from NZ_JAIMIC010000003.1 coordinate 165,639, forward strand.
CCGGCTCAAGGTGCCGATCATTTATGAATGCCTCGATATTCACACCAAGCTGATAGGTGAAGGAAAGGTCTCGCGTTTTTTACGCCGTTTGGAGGGCGCGCTGATCAAGCGCAGCGATATGCTCGTCTATTCCTCACCGCGTTTTGAAAGCGCGTATTTTGCCCAGCATCATCCGGGCCTCTATCGCGGCCGTCTGCTCGAAAACCGATTGCTGGCAGAGGATGCTGGGCCGCGCCCCGTCAGTGCCAAGCAGCCGCATAAGCCCTTGCGTATCGGCTGGGTGGGTAATCTGCGCTGCCGCCGCTCCGTTGATTTGCTGGCCATGGTCGGCAAGACCTTCGGGGATCGTGTCGATATCCGGCTGCATGGCTATCCGGCCCCCGGTGTCTTTCCGAATTTCGAGGCCAACGTCGCCAGTGCAGAACGGATGACTTATTTCGGGCGCTACGACGGAGCGCAGGACCTGCCGCAGATCTACGAAAAGCTCGATGTCGTCTGGGCCGCCGACTGGTACGAAGCGGGGCATAACTCGGTCTGGCTGCTGCCGAACCGGATCTACGAAGGCGGATATTATGCAACCCCGGCGCTGGCACCCTCGGGAACCGAAACCGGGGCATGGATCAAAAGAAACCAAGCGGGGTGGTGTTTTGACGACCCGCCCGAAGCCACGGTGCCAGAGCTTGTTCAGCACCTTCTCGACCATCCCGAAGCGATCACGCGGAAAAGCGAAGCGCTGCTTGCGCTGCCCAATCCAATCTACCTGGAGACTGTCGCCGACACGCGGGCTTTCGTGGCCGAGATGCTGACGGCTGGCAACCCCTAGGTCTCGCCCGTCAATCGCCGCCGCCCGCGCAACCAGACCTGTTCAAGCAGCTTTCCCATAACGGAAAGCGAAACCGCCGGTGGTTCGACGGCCAGAGAGGCAATATCGGAAAAGTCCCGCGCCTTGACCGCGTCGATCGTCCTGCGCCATGCCCATTCCTTGCGTACATCTGTCAGGTGTCGCCGCAGCGCTGCCTTATCCCGTTGCGAAATGTCGGGGCGGGTCAAAAGCGCGCGGTCGACCGCGACAATGGCGCCAAGGTCGGCCGTCGTATGGTTTGAACTGAGTGAATCGTCTCGGTGCACGGCAAAGTAGCCCTTTGGCCCAACAAGCTGAAAGTTGCAGCCCGCCGCCAGCGCTTCGGCGTACAACAGGTAATCCTCTGCAAGCCGCATGCCCTCTGCATAGCGCAATCCGTTGCGTTCCAAGAAACTCCTGTTCATCAACGGTTTGACGAACCCAAGCTCGCCCCTGTTGCCATGGCGGTTGCGGCGGTTTCCGTCGACAAATTTTTCGAATGTGATCCGCTCGGGAATCGTGCCGTTTACCTGCCACAACGGGCTCTGCGTCGAGTTCAGATCGCAGTTGGTGACGCGATAGATATCATCGGCCAGAAAATCCGCGCCGCAAGCTGTCGCCTCGGCCAAGAGCCGTGCCAGACGGTCCGGCGCCATGAAATCATCGGAATCGAGCACCGCCAACCAAGGCGCCGTACTGGTCTCGATACCATTGTTGCGGGTCGATGCTGCGCCCATATTCTTTGACTGGCAAATGACCTTCAGCCGTGGATCTTGGACAGATTTCGCAATCGCCACCGTATCGTCCTGCGAGCAATCGTCGACGACGATCACTTCGACCTTAGCCGTCTGCGCCAGTGCCGAATGTATCGCACGAAGAATAGTATCGCTTGCGTTATAAGCCGCAATAATAACGGCGATTTCCGGATTTGGGGTCACGTCTGCCTCCCCTTAGAAATAAAAGCCGATCTGGCGGCTTCGGAAAAATTAACTAAGTAAAAAATGTCTCGATTAATGCGATCGTAAGGCACTTTTCAGCGAGCACAAAGTCAAAACGGCCTTTTCTGCTTTTTCCCCCGCGCGAACGCCTCAGGGCCGGCATTTTCACCAACGCTGGCTCTCAGCGGTCGCCCGTGACGGGCCTTGGGTCGCAAACCGGTTGCCTTTTGGCCTCAATTTTGAGAGATGATCCCGCTTCAAACGCCAGCATCCGTCGCCTTGAAGCTACGGGCAAACGGACAGGGCAAAACGGGAGTCCGATGCCGAAATGAGTAAAGACGCCAGATCAGCTTCCCGCCTCTCCGTCGCCCCCATGATGGATTGGAGCAACGCTTCGTAGGTCATTGATCTTAATTGGAGAATCCGCCTCTCAGAGTCAAGTAGCAACAAAATAGCAGCAACATGTGGCCGTCGTTGGCGGTTCTCGTTGATCGAGAAGTGCCGAGAATCACGTCGGGCGCGGGACGTGACCGAGTGACATGGTTCTCGGTTTGGTCGATGCCCGATCTGGCCAAGCTCCATTGCATAGAGCAAGTGTAGCGACATCCATGCAGACACAGGACACCCGGCCCGATCGCTTCGGCCGGTTCCAGAATGCCTTGCGTGCTACCAACTGCGACCTGCAGCACCTGCGCATTTACGCGCAAACGAATGTCGGCCCGCTGAACCGTATCGCCTTAGTCGTGGTTCACGGGGGCGGAGAGGACCGCGACCGTCGCCGCCGGGTCCGCGCCGAGGCAAACGATCTCCTGCAGCGCCTCGGCTATACGGTCGAGCTCGAGCCCAAGCGGAACGTCTACGACGTGGCGCCGCGCCGCCCCGTCATCGAAGCCTACGGCTGAGGCGAAGCCAAAGGACATTCGCCGGCGCACACGGAAGCACCATCCGTGCGGGCCCAAAATCCAAATCGTAGTTGAAGGGTAGGAGGAGCGCCGTGACGAGGTGGCCGAGGAATGCGCATCATTGGCGGCCTCAGCCGGGACCAGCTATAATCCATATGGCTTCCGGTCATTTTGAGTTTTCCATCGCCTCACGGTTGCGTGATGCCATGCAGAGCTGCCAATATGCATCCAAGATGCTGATTCATGGAGCGCTTGCTTCAACAGTTCCAAGACGGTGCATCGGCCGGGTCGATCTGGCTTTCGCATCGCGGTAAGTATCGCAGGGGCATAATGATAGATAGCAGCAACAATCCGCCAGATGGCCCTCAAATCCTTAACAAGCGGCAAGAACTATTCAGGTTCTTCGTGCTCGCATTTGGCATATGGCCGATTGTAGCCGTGGGCGTTGTCGGCGGTTATGGCTTTCTTGTCTGGATGTATCAGATCATCGCCGGCCCACCGGGTCCCCTCGGGCATTGATCCTGAATGCCAGCCCAAGCCAGCATATCCCGCCGCCAACTTCTGAAAGGGTCTCCTCGACCGGCTGAATTCGGGCCGAGGCCGCCAGGTGTGACCGTGGCGTCGCTTGGTGAATGCACGCGCTGCGGGGATTGTGTTTCGGCTTGCCCGGAGGGGATTCTCGGCCTTGCCGATGAAGGTGTGATCCTCTTGCCGGACCGGGGTGAATGCACTTTCTGCGGATCTTGTGCCGAGGTTTGCGAGGCATCGGTCTTTGAGACTGATGTTCGCATGTCTCACAGCTTCGCGATTTCGAACGATTGCCTCGTGCTGGCCGGTATCACCTGCATGTCCTGCCGGGACGCCTGTCCGGAGGTGGCCATTTCTATGCAACCGCGGATCGGTGGGCCTTTCCTGCCGGTCCTACACCAATCGGCCTGCACGGGCTGTGGCGCTTGCGTCGCACCGTGCCCAGCCGATGCCATTCATGCCGTGAGAAAGGAGCCCGCCGATGCCTGAGCGCTGGCACGTCTCGTCCGCTGTTGTGAGCGTGAGTGACACGCATCGCGATGCCGTTGCAGACTGTCTCATGAGCTTGGAAGGGGTGGAAATCCATGGTGGCGATGCGACCCGGCTGATCATCACGATCGAGGGTGGCAGCACCGGTCAGCTTGGGGACCGACTGACCGAGATCAACCTCATGCCCGGCGTGCTCGTGGCGAACATGGTTTTCGAACACGCAGAAGAACCCGACGAAACGGAGGAGCCAATATGCCACCCGACCTGAACCGACGTCAGCTTCTGAAGGCACAGGCGGCTGCGCTCGCCGCATCTGCCGCAGGGATTCCACACGAGTCGCTTGCGCAGCCGGTTCCGGGCGGTGTCGAAGCCCTGAATATCAAGTGGTCCAAGGCGCCTTGCCGGTTCTGCGGCACCGGCTGTGGCGTGATGGTCGGCGTGAAGGAGGGCAAGGTCGTCGCCACCCACGGCGACATGCAGCACGAGGTCAACCGCGGGCTCAACTGCGTGAAGGGCTATTTCCTGTCCAAGATCATGTACGGCCAGGACAGGCTGACCACGCCGCTGATGCGCAAGACGAACGGGGTGTTCGACAAGAACGGCGACTTCGAACCCGTCAGCTGGGACGAGGCGTTCGACGTCATGGCCGCCCGGGTCAAGAAGGTTCTGGCCGAGAAGGGGCCCGAGGGCATCGGCATGTTCGGCTCGGGCCAGTGGACGGTGATGGAAGGCTACGCCGCGACCAAGCTGATGCGGGCGGGGTTCCGGTCGAACAACCTCGATCCGAACGCGCGGCACTGCATGGCCTCGGCCGCGACCGCCTTCATGCGGACCTTCGGCATCGACGAGCCGATGGGCTGCTACGACGATTTCGAACATGCCGACGCCTTCGTGCTCTGGGGCTCCAACATGGCCGAGATGCACCCGATCCTCTGGACGCGGCTCGCCGACCGGCGGCTCGGCTCGCCCGGGGTGAAATGCGCGGTGCTGTCGACCTTCACGCACCGCTCGATGGACCTGGCCGACATTCCGATGGTCTTCAAGCCGGGCACCGACCTCGCGATCCTCAACTACATCGCGAACCACATCATCCAGACCGGCCGCGTGAACGAGGAATTCGTCGGCAAGCACACCACCTTCAAGAAGGGCGCGACCGACATCGGCTACGGCCTGCGCCCCGAGCACGAGCTCGAGATGGCCGCGACGGGCGCCGGCAATCCGGGGCTGATGGAGGACAGCGATTTCGAGGCGTTCAAGGAGCACGTCTCGACCTACACGCTGGACTACGTGAGCGAGCTGTCGGGGGTGGAGCCCGGCTTTCTCGAGGAACTGGCCGAGCTTTACGCCGATCCGGACACCAAGGTCATGTCGCTCTGGACGATGGGGTTCAACCAGCATGTCCGGGGCGTCTGGGCGAACCAGATGGTCTACAACATCCACCTTCTGACCGGAAAGATCTCGGAGCCCGGCAATTCGCCCTTCTCGCTGACCGGCCAGCCCTCGGCCTGCGGCACGGCGCGCGAGGTCGGGACCTTCGCGCACCGGCTGCCGGCGGACATGGTGGTGACCAACCCCGAGCATGTCGCGCATACCGAGGAGCTCTGGAAGCTGCCGCACGGGCTGCTGAACACCAAGCCGGGGTTCCACGCCGTGCTGCAGGACCGGATGCTGAAGGACGGTGTGCTGAACTTTTACTGGGTGCAGGTGAACAACAACCTGCAAGCGGCACCCAACTCGCAGAACGAGACTTACCAGGGCTACCGGAACCCCGACAACATGATCGTGGTCTCCGACGCCTATCCGACAGTCACGGCCATGGCCGCCGACATCATCCTGCCTGCCGCCATGTGGGTCGAGAAGGAAGGCGTTTATGGCAATGCTGAACGCCGGACACATGCTTGGCATCAGCTGGTCGATGCGCCGGGTGAGGCGCGGTCGGACCTCTGGCAACTGGTCGAATTCTCGAAACGTTTCACGACGGACGAGATCTGGCCGGCCGAAATCCTCAACGCGCATCCTGAATACCGGGGGAAAACGCTCTACGATGTTTGCTTCGCCAATGGGCAGGTCGATGCCTTCTCCTTGGGTGAGGTGCGCGACGACTACGAAAACCAGGAGGCGAAGGATTTCCGGTTCTACCTCCAGAAGGGCCTCTTCGAGGAATACGCCGCCTTCGGGCGCGGTCACGGTCATGATCTGGCGCCCTACGACACCTACCAAAGCGACGAGGTGCGCGGGCTGCGCTGGCCGGTCGTTGATGGGGAAGAGACCAAGTGGCGCTTCAAGGAAGGCTATGATCCATATGTGACGCCAGGCAGCGGTTGGGAGTTCTACGGAAAGCCCGACGGCCGGGCCGTCATCATCGCGGTCCCTTACGAGCCGCCGGCGGAAAGTCCGGACGACGAGTTCGACATGTGGCTGGTGACGGGCCGGGTTCTGGAACACTGGCATTCCGGGTCGATGACAATGCGCGTGCCGGAACTCTACAAGGCGTTCCCGGGAGCCAAGGTCTTCATGAACGCGATCGACGCCAGAGAACGCGGGCTGAATCAGGGGATGGAAGTGCGGGTGATCTCGCGCCGGGGAGAGATACGCAGCCGAATTGAGACGCGCGGTCGCAACCGGATGCCGCCTGGCGTGATCTTCGTGCCGTGGTTCGACGCCAGCCAGCTGATCAACAAGGTGACGCTGGATGCGACTGACCCGATATCGAAACAGACGGACTTCAAGAAATGCGCTGTGCGCGTGGAGAAGGTCTGATGAGACAACTTCGCCTTCCCGCCATCTTCGGTGCCTGCCTGACAGCAACCTTTGTTCTGGCTCAGAACGTGCCGGAGCTTTCCGGACCGTCCCCCAACCCGATGGAACCTGTGCCAGCCGCCCCGCTGGAACGCTATGTGACGGACGACGTGCGCCAGATGCGGGCCTATCCAGAACAGCCACCGGTGATCCCGCATTCGATCGAGGGTTACCAGCTGTCGGTCAATGCGAACCGCTGCATGTCCTGCCACAAACGCGAACATTCACTCGGGTCCGGGGCCCCGATGATCTCGATCACGCATTATATGACGCGCGACGCTCAGATGCTCGCCGACGTGTCCCCTCGTCGGTATTTCTGCACCCAGTGCCATGTGCCGCAGGCCGATACGTCGGCGCTGATCGGCAATACCTTCACGGACATGTCCGAAATGGGTGCGTCCGGCGCGGGGAGCGAGTGACATGCGCTGGATACTTGCCCCTTTCCGCTGGTTCTGGGACGTCCTTTGGACCCCTGCCGGAACGCTCGGGCTCGGGTTCCTGACCCTGGGAGGGTTCGTCGGCGGGGTGGTCTTCTGGGGCGGTTTCAACACTGCGCTCGAATACACCAACACCGAGGACTTTTGCGTCTCCTGCCACGAAATGCGCGACAACGTCTTCGAAGAGCTGTCACACACCGTCCATTTCTCCAACCGATCCGGGGTGAGGGCAGGGTGTCCCGACTGCCACGTGCCGCATGAATGGACCGACAAGATCGCCCGCAAGATGCAGGCGTCGAAAGAGGTCTGGGGCAAGATCTTCCGGACCATAGACACCCGCCAGAAGTTCCTTGAGCATCGATTGGTCATGGCGAAGCGCGAATGGTCGCGGCTGAAGGCCAACGACAGCCTTGAATGCCGGAACTGCCATTCCGAAGTGGCCATGGACCTCAGCCGCCAATCGCCGCGCGCGGCGGAGATCCACACAGAATACCTGCTGTCGGGTCAGCGAACCTGCATCGACTGTCACAAGGGTATTGCGCACGAGCTACCGGACATGACCGGCGTCGAACCGGGCTGGTCCGTGCCAAAGGAACTTCAGGGCGAGACACAGCCGGGTCTGTCACCGGCGGAGGAAATCCAGAGTTTTCTTCTGGAACGGCAGATCGGCGACTGACGCCTCGCGAGTTTGCTGAAGCGCAAAGACAGCAGCCGCAGGGAAGCGCATATCTATCAGCGTTCTTCGCGATTGATGCGAAGTTAGGAGCGGCCGACGTGCCAGTGTAATTGAAAAAAAGGGCATGACGTCATGCTGAACAATATCGGATTGCCGGGTCTGGCGATCATCCTCGTCGTCGTGATTGTGCTGTTCGGGCGCGGCAAGATTTCCTCGATCATGGGCGAGGTGGGACAGGGATTGACCGCCTTACGTCGCGGTATCAGGCAGGAGCCGGAGACAGACGAGACCACAGCCGCCTGAACCGCGGGCAAAAGAAAGACAGAAAGAGAGTGCGGGGCCGGAGGCCCCGCTTTTCGTTTCACAGCCCCCCTAATTCGCCGAGAACGTTGCTCAATCGCAAACTCCGCACCCGGCCCCGCCTTTAAGCAACGTCCAATGAAGTTTGGGCTGATGTGAGGCAGAGAGAAGATGCGAAGCGCGATGCGCCAGATTGCTTGGGCGTTGGCTCTCCTGTTGGGCTCTGCTGTTCAGGCCTTGGCGGCGCCTATCGTGGATCAATTCCTTGAGGTTGTAGAGCCTCAGGACTTCGTGCCTGGAGCCGAGGCCTTCGGTGTTCCACGCGATGACGGGCTCGTGCCGACGCTGAAGGGGAGCGACACGATCGGCTGGGTCTTCCTGACCTCTGATTTCGTGCCCACGACCGGGTATTCGGGCAAACCGATCCACATACTCGTTGGCCTCTCGCCGGAGGCGCATCTGACCGGCGCGAAGCTGATCAAGCATTCGGAGCCGATCGTTCTGGTCGGCATTCCCGAAAGCGAGATCCGGGCGGTCATCGACCATTATACCGGGTTCGATCTGCGCTCCGTGGCCGGTCCGCGGGATACCGGTGACCTGGAAATCGTCTCGGGGGCCACGGTCACGATCATGGTGATCGACGACTCGATCCTGCGGGCCGGGGTCAAGGCTGCCCGCGCATTGGGGCTGGAGGGTTTCGCTGCCCCTTCCGCATCCGGACCGGGAAAAGAGATCGCCCCCGATGCCGGTCAGGTCACCGACTGGGAAACGCTGGCCGGCAATGGTGCCATTCGCCGCCTCATGCTGGACGTCGGAACGATCAATGCGGATTTCGCCGCGCTCGGCGATCTGCGGACGGAGAAAAACGCGGAAACAGCGGCACCCGATGAGGCCTATGTCGATGTCTGGACCGCGTTGGTCAGCCATCCAGCCATTGGGCGGTCGCTGCTGGGCGAGGCGGGCTGGGACAATCTGGCCGCACGGTTGGAGCCAGGGGATCACGCCATCGCAGTATTCGGTGCCGGAGAATGGTCCTTCAAGGGCTCGGGTTATGTGCGCGGCGGCATTTTCGACCGTTTCCAGCTGATCCAGGGTGAGATGTCCTATCGGTTTCGCGATCGCGGGCATCAGCGCATCGGACAGATCGCGGCCGAGGGCGCCCCGGAATTCGGAGAGATGGACCTGTTCATCGTCCCCGCAGCGTCTGGGTTCGATCCGGCCAGGCCCTTCCGGCTACAGTTCCTCGTCAGCCGTGCCGTCGGTCCGATCGAGAAGGTCTTCCTGACCTATGATCTGGGCTACGAGTTGCCGTCCCCATATGTGCGCGAGGTTCCTTCTGAACCCGTCGCACAGGCGGAACCGGCAGCTGTCGACACGGACGCCCGCGACGCGCTCTGGCAACGGATATGGGACACCAAGCGACTACAGGTGATCGTTCTTGCCACCGCGCTGGCGCTCCTGTCGGGCATCTTCTTCTTCCAGGCCTTCGCGACCCGGAACGCGCGAACCTTTGCGATCCTGCGCAACGCCTACCTCGTGTTCACGCTCGTCTTTGTCGGCTGGATTGCCAATGCGCAGCTCTCGGTCGTGAACATTCTCGCGGTGGTGAACGCTCTTTTCAGTGACTTCCAGTGGAACACCTTCCTGATGGACCCGCTGATCTTCATCCTTTGGTTCGCCGTGGCGGCAGCCCTGCTGTTCTGGGGGCGTGGGGCCTACTGTGGCTGGCTGTGCCCGTTCGGCGCGCTTCAGGAGCTGTCGAACAAGATCGCGCGCCGGTTCCGGGTGCCGCAGGTGACGTTGCCCTGGGGCCTGCACGAGCGGCTCTGGGCGGTCAAATACATCATCTTTCTCGGACTCTTCGGCCTGTCGCTCTATTCGCTCGAACTGGCCGAGCGGTTCGCCGAAGTTGAGCCATTCAAGACCGCGATCATCCTGAAGTTCGCGCGGCCTCTGCCCTACGTGCTGATCGCATTGGCCTTCCTGCTGCCGGGGCTTTTCATCGAGCGGTTCTATTGCCGCTATGTCTGCCCCCTCGGCGGCGGTCTCGCCATCCCCGCGCGGCTGCACATGTTCCGCTGGCTCAAACGCTACAAGGAATGCGGCAACCCGTGCCAGCTCTGCGCGACGGACTGCCCGGTCGATGCGATCCACCCGACAGGCGAGATCAACCCGAACGAGTGCATCTCCTGCCTGAATTGCCAGGTGCTCTACCAGGATCACGCGCGCTGTCCGGTCGTCATCAAGACCGACAAGCGGCGCGCCAAGGACGCGGCATCGGCGGCTGCGCTCGCCGCCCATGCCGAACGACCGAACCTCGGTCATCCCAACCAACTTTCCAGTGCCAAATGAAGGAGGAAAGACAATGAGCGAAGAAACCAAGGGTGTGTCCCGCAGAGGGCTGTTCAAGGGAACCGCCGGTGTCGCGGCGCTCGCGACCGTTGCCGGGACAAGTGGGCTGGGCCTGCTTGGCTCGACCCGCAGGGCAGCGGCCGCGACGGCCTCGACCGAGGTCGCACCGGGCGAGCTGGACAGCTACTACGGCTTCTGGTCCTCGGGCCAGTCGGGCGAGGTGCGCATCATCGGCGTGCCGTCCATGCGTGAACTGATGCGCATCCCGGTGTTCAACCGCTGCTCGGCCACCGGCTGGGGGTCCACGAACGAAAGCCTGAAGATCCTGACCGAGGGGCTGCTGCCCGGGACGAAGGAGTTCCTCGCCAAGCGGGGGCGCGTCACCTACGACAACGGCGACCTGCACCACCCGCACATGTCCTTCACCGAGGGCACCTATGACGGGCGCTTCCTGTTCGTCAACGACAAGGCCAACACCCGCGTCGCGCGCATCCGCTGCGACATCATGAAGACCGACAAGATCATCGAGATCCCGAACACGTCGGACATCCATGGTCTGCGGCCGCAGAAGTACCCGCGCACCGGCTACGTTTTCGCCAATGGTGAACACCGCGTCCCGCTGCCGAACGACGGCATCGTGCTGGACGAACCCGAGAAATACGTCTCGATCTTCACCGCCATCGACGGCGACACCATGGAGATCGCCTGGCAGGTGATCGTCAACGGCAACCTCGACAATTGCGATGCGGATTACGACGGGCTCTATGCCTTCTCGACCTGCTACAACTCCGAGAACGGGGTGACGCTGGCGGACATGACCGCGAACGAGCAGGACTGGGTGGTCATCTTCGACATAAAGGCGATCGAGGCGGGCATCGCGGCCGGGGATTACACCGAATACAACGGCGTGAAGGTCCTCGACGGGCGGGAAGCCGGGAAATACACCCAGTATATCCCCGTCTCGAACAGCCCGCACGGCTGCAACATGGCCCCCGACAAGCGCCACCTGTGCATCAACGGCAAGCTGTCGCCCACGGTAACCGTGATCGACGTGACCAGGCTGCCCGAGGTCTTCGGCGGGGCGGAACCGCGCTCGGCCGTGGTGGCGGAGCCGCAACTGGGCCTCGGCCCGCTTCACACCGCCTATGACGGCAAGGGCAACGCGTTCACGACGCTCTTCCTCGACAGCCAGATGGTGAAGTGGAACATCGAGGACGCCATCAAGGCCTTCAACGGCGAAGACGTGGACCCGATCATCGAGAAGATCGACGTGCATTACCAGCCGGGCCACAACCACACCACGATGGGCGAGACGCTTGAGGCGGATGGCCAGTTCCTGATCTCGCTGAACAAGTTCTCGAAGGACCGTTTCCTGAACGTGGGTCCGCTGAAACCCGAGAACGACCAGGTGATCGACATCTCGGGCGAGAAGATGGCGCTTGTCCACGATGGCCCGACCTTCGCCGAGCCGCATGACTGCATCCTCGTGCGGGCCGACAAGGTGAACCCGGTGTCGATCTATGACCGTGGTGACAGCCTGTGGGAAGAGGCGCGGCTTCAGGCCGAGAAGGACGGCGTGGAACTGGAATACGGTGCCGATGTCATCCGTGACGGCAACAAGGTGCGGGTGTACATGCACTCGGTCGCGCCGGCGTTCAGCCTCGATCAGTTCGAGGTGACGCAGGGTGACGAGGTGACGGTCTACGTCACCAACATGGACGAGGTCGACGACCTGACCCATGGCTTCACCCTGGGCAATCACGGCATCGCCTTCGAGGTCGGTCCGCAGGCCACCGCATCGGTGACCTTCACCGCCGATCGTCCGGGCGTGCACTGGTATTACTGCCAGTGGTTCTGCCACGCGCTCCACATGGAGATGCGCGGCCGCATGCTCGTGAAACCGGTCGCGTAAGGGGAGGGGACCGGATCATGCGCTCTCTGGTTTTCGTGCTGGCCCTTTGCCTCGCTCCGCTTGCGTCCCTTGCGGAGACGGTCGAGGTGCGGCCGGGACCGGGGGCGCTGGTGCGGGCCCTCGCGACCGCCCGGCCCGGCGATACATTGGTGCTTGGGGAAGGCACTTATGCCGGGCCGGTGAGTATCAAGACACCTGTCACGCTGACGGGACCTCTTGCCCGGATCGAAGGTCCGGGCGAGGGCTCCGTCATCACGGTCGACACCGGCGGCGTGACGATCACCGCCCTCACCATTTCGGGCGCGGGTGCCCGCCTCAGCGATCTCGACAGCGGTATTCGCCTGACGAAGGCGGCCCGGGGCACGATCATCGACGGTGTGACGCTGGAGGGGAACCTGATCGGGGTCGACGTCCATGGGGCCCGTGACGTCACCATCCGGAACAGCCGGATCGAGGGGCGAAACGACCTGCGTGTCGCGGAACGCGGGCCGGGCATCTACGTCTGGAACGCACCGGGTCTGACGGTCGAGGACAACCGGATCTCGAAAGGCCGGGACGGCGTGTTCATCACGACGTCAAATGACGCGGTCTACCGGCGCAACCGCTTCAGCGATCTGCGGTTCGCGTTCCACTCCATGTACGCCAACCGGATCGAGGTCACGGACAATGTCAGCCGCGGCAACGACATGGGCTTTGCCTTCATGTATTCGACGCGGCTGATCGTCGAACGGAACCTGTCGGACGGCGACGCCGACCACGGCTTTTTCATGAACTTCGCCAACCGGGCCGAGATGCGCCGGAACGAGGTGCGCGACGGCGGCGAGAAATGCCTGTTCATCTACAATTCCAACCACAACCGCATCGAGGGCAACCGCTTCGAAGGCTGCGGGATCGGTGTCCACTTTACCGCAGGCAGCCAGGGCAATGTGCTGGCCGGAAACGCCTTCATCGGCAACAGGACGCAGGTGAAATACGTCGGCACCACCTGGATGGAATGGTCGGCCGACGGCATCGGCAACCACTGGTCCGATCACGTCGCCTTCGACGTGAACGGCGATGGCATCGCCGACAGTCCCTATCGGCCCAATGACAGCATCGACCGGCTTGTCTGGTCGCAGCCGGCGGCACGGCTGCTGATGGGGGCGCCGGCCATGCAACTCATCCGCTGGTCGCAATCACGGTTTCCGGGGCTCTTGCCCGGAGGCGTGACCGACACCCATCCGCTGACGTCGCCGACCGGAACCGGACTGCCGCAAGGAGATCCCTCATGACCGAAACCCTCGCCATCAAAGCTCTCTGTCTGTCTTTCGGCGGGCAGAAGGTGCTCGACGATGTCTCGCTGTCCGTCCAGCCCGGCGAACGGTTGGCCCTGCTCGGCCACAACGGGGCTGGCAAGTCGACGTTGTTCAAGACGGTCCTCGGCTTCCTGCGACCCTGCTCCGGAACCGTTGCCGTTGCAGGGCACGCGCCGGGCTCCGACCCGGCCAGGGAGGCCGTGAACTACCTGCCCGAGGTCGTCTCGTTCCAGCGGAACCTGTCGGGCCGCGAGGTGCTGAGCTATTTTTCGGGCCTGCGGGGAACACCGAAAGCCGAGGTTTCGGACCTGCTGGCGCGTGTCGGCCTTCTGGAGGCCGCCGATCGGGCGGTCGGGGCCTATTCCAAGGGGATGCGGCAGCGTCTCGGGCTGGCGCAGGCCCTGATCGGCACTCCGAGGCTTCTTCTGCTCGACGAACCGACCAGCGGTCTCGACCCGGTGTCACGGCACGAGTTCTACGAGGTGATCGCCGATGCGGCGGCCCGGGGATCTGCCGTGCTCCTCTCGTCGCACGGGCTGGAGGAAGTGCAGGACAAGACGGACCGCATCGCGATCCTCGCCCGCGGACGGCTGACGGCAGAGGGCACACTGGCCGAGCTGGCCCACAGGGCGGGTTTGCCGACCACGATCCGCATATCGGCCAGGCCGGGGGCGGCAGACGCGCTGCATGGCGAATTCGGCGGGCGGCGGATCAACGGATGCAGGCTGGACCTCGATTGCGCACAGGGCGCGAAGGTGGATCTGCTCGCGCGCCTCGGGCGGCACCATGACAAGCTTCGGGACATTGACATCGCGCCTCCCGGTCTCACAGACATCTACCGGCATTTTTCCCGAACGGGCCCGACGGAGAACCAGACATGAGCACGCGCATCGGCACCGTTTTCGGACAGGAGTTGCGGCAGGCGCGCCGCAATCTCTGGGTCATTCTGGCGACCGCAGTGCTTGGTCTGTTCGCCTTGGCGCTGGCGCTCTTCGGGGCCGGGCAGGGAAGTGGCCTGAAGGTTGACGTCCTGACCCTGACGGCGGTCAGCCTCGCCACCCTCTCGGTCTACCTGATCCCGCTGATCGCCTTGCTCATGTCCTATGACTCGATTTCCGGTGAGGTCGAACGGGGGTCCCTTGCCCTGACATTTGCCACACCGGTCCGTCGGTGGGAGGTCTTCGTCGGGAAGTTCCTGGCCCAGACGGTTGCGGTCTGCGTGGCCATCCTGATCGCCTTCGGCACGGTCGGATGTGTCATCGCCCTGCTTTCCGAGACCGGTCAGGACGGTATCTTCGCCTGGCTCCGCCTGATGCTTACCGCAGGCGGGCTCGGGGCGATCTTCGTGGGGATCGGGCTGATGGTGTCGGCGCTGACCTGTCGCACCGCGCGGGCTGCTGCGGCCGCTGTGGGGGTCTGGCTGCTGCTGGTCGTCCTTTATGACGTCGCGCTTCTGGGGGCCATCATGGCGGCAGGTGAGGGCATCTTCGCCACCCACGTCTTCCCATGGCTTGTCATCGCGAACCCCGCCGATGCGTTCCGCCTCTACAACCTCGCCATGATCGACGCCGCGCCCGTCGCGGGGATCGACGGTCTGGCCCAAACCCTTCCCTTCCCGCCGGTGGCCGCGCTGGCTGCCCTCGGGATTTGGCTGGTGGCAACCATCGCCATCGGCTCAGCCCGCACCAGGAGGATTGTCCCATGAAGAAAGTCGTGGTCGCCCTTGCCCTGTCTCTCGCCTTGACCGCCTGCAAGGAAGATGTGGCGAGCGTCGTTGTCCCCGTCGAGATGACGGACGATGCGCTCGGCCATTATTGCCAGATGTTCGTCGCGGATCATCCCGGCCCCAAGGCGCAGGTCCATCTGAAAGGTCGGGCCGAGCCGCTCTGGTTCAGCCAGGTGTCCGATGCCGTCGCCTACATGAATGACCCGGAGCGGGAGATGGAGATCACCGCGGTCTTCGTCTCCGACATGAGCCATGCGGAAAGCTGGAGCATGCCGGGCATCGCCAACTGGCAGGCCGCCGAAACCGCCTTTCTTGTCATCGAGAGCGATCAGCTCGGCGGAATGGGGGTGCCTGAAGCTCTCCCCTTCAGCCGCCGGGAGGACGCGACCGCCTTCGTGGCGGACCGGGGTGGACGCCTCGTCCAATGGGGCGATGTGCCGGAGAGTTATGTGCGTCCCGCGGAAATCGGGATGAGCGGGCATGCCGGCGACCGGGAGCTGATGCAATGACCCGGTTCTCGAGACGTCGTTTCATTGCCATGTCGGCCGCGACCCTTGCGGCTGGCCGTGCATCCGCTGCGGGCAGAGAGGTCGCCTACTGGCGGGGACAAGCGCTTGGCGCGCGCGCCGAGATCGCCCTTTGCGGCATTTCGCAGGCCGAGGCGGCTTCCCTATTCGACGGCCTTGAATTGGAGCTTTCGCGTATCGAGAGCCTCTTCTCGCTCTACCGGACGGACAGCGCCCTGGCTCAGCTGAACCGGGATCAGATCCTGCGTAACCCCGATCCCGCCATGCTGCATCTCCTGTCCCAGGCCCGGGCGGTCTTCACGGCGACAGAGGGCGCCTTCGATCCGACGGTCCAGCCGCTGTTCGACCTGCATGCTCGTGCATTTGCAGAAGGTCGCCGTGTCGGGGCGGACGAAGTGCAGCAGGTGCGTCGCCGGGTCGGATTCCAACATGTGTCGCTATCCCCGCAGGCTATCAGGTTTCAAAGGGGCGGTATGGCTCTGACCCTGAACGGGATCGCACAGGGCTATGCCACGGATCGTCTTGCCTCTCTTCTGAAGAGTGCCGGCCTTCGGGACATCCTGGTAAACGCAGGAGAAATCCGGGTCCTTGGGGACGGGCAGGGGCAGGGGTGGCGTGTATCGATCCCCGGCGGCCGGGCCGTCACCTTGAAAGACCACGCAATCGCCACTTCGGATGCTTCGTGCACCTTGGTCGATCCCGCCGCGGGTATCGGACACATCTTTGACCCCAGGCGTGACGCGCAGCTCACTACCGGGGCGGTCTCGATATGTCATGATAGTGCGGCGATTGCGGATGCCGCATCGACCGCCGCCGTTCTCATGTCGCCAACGGAACGCGACCTGCTTCGGCCGTTAGGGGCGAAAATCGTCGGTATGGTTGGTATTCGGTCCTGAAGTTTGTGTTCCCGCAACGTTCGGAAACACCAAGGCCGGTAGCGTCTTCTCAAACAGCATTCATACCTGAAAGGAGATTGAAAATGCTGACGAGAAGAGCCGCATTGATGGGCGCCGCCGGCATTGCCGCGCTGCCCGTTCTCGCCAAGGCCGCCAAGGCCGAAGAGATCATGGACACGTCGATGGCCCCCCCCGCAGATTTGTCGAGCCTGAAGCGCATTAAGCGCAAGCTCGTGCGTCCTCCAATGGTGCACGAGCATGAGCAGGAGGCCCCGGCCGAACCGCGCATCGTCGAATTCGAAATGCAGATCGTGGAGAAGGAGATCGAGGTCGATGACGGGGCCTACCTTCAGGCCATGACCTTCAACGGGTCCGTTCCCGGCCCCATGATGGTTGTCCACGAAGGCGACTATGTCGAACTGACGCTGTTCAATTCGCCCGAGAACATGATGCAGCACAACATCGACTTCCACTCGGCGACCGGTGCGCTTGGGGGCGGGTCCCTAACGCTGGTGAACCCCGGCGAAAAGACCACGTTGCGGTTCAAGGCGACGCGTCCGGGGACCTTCGTCTATCACTGCGCCCCGGGTGGCCCCATGATCCCCTGGCACGTCGTGAGCGGCATGTCCGGCTGCATCATGGTCCTGCCACGTGGTGGTCTGACCGACCACAAGGGCGATCCGGTGCGCTATGACCGCGTGTTCTATATCGGAGAAAACGACTTCTATATCCCGAAGGACGAAAACGGCGACTACAAGCGGTTCGAGGACGTGGCCGAAAGCTATCCCGACACGCTCGAAGTGATGAATGGCCTGATCCCGAGCCACGTCGTCTTCAACGGCAAGGTCGGCTCCCTGACCGGCGACAACGCGCTGCATGCGGCGCAGGGCGAAAAGGTCCTGTTCGTGCACAGCCAAGCCAACCGGGATACCCGGCCCCACCTGATCGGTGGCCATGGGGACCTCGTCTGGGAACGCGGCAAGTTCAACAACACGCCGCAGCGTGACCTCGAAACGTGGTTCATTGCGGGCGGGTCCGCCGGCGCGGCTCTCTACGAGTTCCTTCAGCCGGGCGTCTACGCCTACGTGAACCACAACCTGATCGAGGCTGTGAACCTCGGCGCGACGGCCCACGTGGTGGTCGAGGGTAACTGGAACAACGACCTGATGGAGCAGGTTCAGGCGCCTGTCGAGTATAACGCCGCCTATGAAGGGAAGACTGCGCTGCCATAAGGCGCGGCTGTTCCAAGGCGGAGGGTGACTGGGGCGGCCGGATTATCCGGGCGCCCCTCTCTTGGTCATGAGGTCCCGATATGGACAGGATTGGAGTGACGATCGGGCTGGCGGGTCTGACGCTGGTCTGCGGCCTCGGGGCAGGGGCGTGGCTTGGCGATCTGGCGCGGGACAGGGAGGCTGCGCAGGCCTTGCGCGCGGCTGCCCTGGAAAGTGATATCGTGCAGGTGCCCGCGGGCGAGGTGGCCTATCGGCCGCTTGGCAACTTCAGCCGCGACGGCAAGGCCGTGACGCCCGGTGTGCAGAGGCTTCCTGTCGGCGCGTTCGACATGATGAAATACCAGGTCTCGCGCCGGGACTACATGGCCTGCGTCGCGGAAGGCGCCTGCGCAGACGTGGAGACTGGCACTGGCGGGCTGGCCCAGACAAACGTCAACTGGTTCGACGCGACGGCCTACGCCGCGTGGCTATCCGAACAGACCGGCCAGACATGGCGTCTTCCGACCGTGCAGGAATGGCACCGGGCTGCGGCCGAGCGTCAGGGTGATCCGGCCCCGGACGAAGGCGACCTCGACCCCGGAGAACGCATGCTTTCGCAATACCAGCGCGGCGTATTCCTGCGCGGCGATTCCAGTCCGGCCCTGAGACCACGCGGCGGGTTTGGCGAAAACAGCCTCGGTCTGGCGGACATGGGCGGAAACGTCTGGGAATGGACGGATGGATGCATGGAGAACGGCGAGGTCGGAGAAGATGGCGAGATCACTGCCCGCGATCCCTATTGCGGTGTGCGCATTGCCGGCGGTCGTCATCAGGCGGCCATCATCGACTTCGTCCGGGACGCAAGCGTCGGTGGGTGTGCCGTTGGGCTTCCACCGGATCACCTGGGATTCCGGCTGGTGCGGGAACGATAAAGCGGCATTGCTCGAACATGTGCTTGAACTCTGGGCGATGTGCTGAAAATTTGCGCGCAATGTAAATGCGGGTCTTGTTTGCAAATTTTCAGATCTTTCGGACCTGCGGTAGGACACGTTCATACCAGTGAAGCTTTGCGTGCCGGTCTCGGTGCGGTCGTCGGTCTGGGGCTGACAGGGCTGTTGCTACTGTCGCCGTCTATCGATTTGGAGTGGGGCCGTTACCTCGTCGCACCTTTCGGAGCGACGTCGGTCCTTCTCTTTGCTGTTCCGAACTCGCCTCTTGCTCAGCCCTGGTCAGCCGTCATCGGCAATACCGTCGCAGCACTGGTTGCTGTTACAGTGTGTCTGCTTGTCTCGGATCCCCTTATACGGGTGGTTGCGAGCGTCGGTTTGGCAATCAGTGTTACCATGATGTGCCGCGCCTGACCTGCCCCCCGCGAAATCCCTCACCGTGATGTAGAGTCTGCGCCAACTCTGAAGGAGCAGACGCATGCGAAAGAGCCGTTTCACCGAGGCGCAGATAATCGGGATGATCAAGGAGCAGGAGGCGGGAATGCCGACTGCCGAGGTGTGCCGCAGGCACGGCCTGAGCAGCGCGACGTTCTACAAGCTGAAAGCCAAGTATGGCGGCCTGGAAGTATCCGAGGCGGCCAGGCTAAAGGCCCTTGAGGACGAGAATGCCAAGCTGAAGCGCCTGCTGGCGGACACCATGCTGGACAACGTCCTGTTGAAAGACCTGCTGGGAAAGAACTGACGACATTGATCAAGCGGCGAGACGCGGCGCTCCGGGTGATGCGGGATCATGACATCTCGCAGCGCCGGGCCTGCAGGCTGATCGGTGTCGATCCCAAGACAGTCCGGCGTGAACGCCCGCCGGACAGTGTTGAGATCCGCAAGGAGATGCAGGAGATCGCCGGCAAGCGGCGTCGGTTCGGCTACCGCCGGATCGGCATCCTGCTGGAACGAAAAGGCATGCGCATGAACCACAAAAAGCTGTATCGCATCTATCGCGAGGAAGGGCTTTCGGTGAAACGACGGCGCGGCCGGAAACGGGCGCGTGGCACCAGAACACCGATGCCGTCGGCCGCGGGCGCCAACGCGCGCTGGTCGTTGGACTTTGTATCCGACAGCTTCGGTGCTTCGCGGAAGTTCCGGATCCTCGCCGTGATCGACGATTGCACGCGCGAATGCCTGTGCCTCGTGGCGGACACCAGCCTGTCCGGCGCACGGGTTGCCCGTGAGCTCAGCGCCCTGATCCGGATCTACGGCAAGCCCGGTTGCATTGTCAGTGACAATGGGACCGAATTCACCAGTCGGGCCATCCTGAAATGGGCAGACGAGAACACCGCCCCCTGGCACTACATCGATCCGGGTAAGCCCCAACAGAATGCCTTCGTCGAAAGCTTCAACGGCAGCCTGCGCGACGAGCTGTTCAACGAGGAGATCTTCGACAGCCTGGGCGATGCGCGGCGGAAGCTGGCCCTCTGGCGCTACGACTACAACACGTTCAGACCGCACTCCTCGCTGGGCAACCAGACCCCGCAACAAGCGCGCCGAGCGCTTGAGCAATTTGAGGGCTCCGCGCTCGGCGCGCTTGCGCCAGACGGGGAAGCCGAATACCAAAATCCAACCTGCAGACTCTCGTTATGAATGAGGGACCGGCAGGGGCAGGTCACGCCTTGCATCCACCGGCCGGTGCCGTGGCGATGACCGCGGCGCTCTCTCCGGAGGCTATCCAGAGCCTCGGCTTTTGGTTCGCGATTATGCCGATCGGCTTGGGCACAGCGGCTCTGGTTGCTGTCGCGATGTGCTTTGCACGTCTGACCGGCCGACGTTATCCCTTCCGGCAATTTGAAGATCCGGGTCCGCAAGGCACGGAAGACGCCTCTCCGATTGAACGCCTCGGCCTTACAGAGAGTGAACTGAGTTCTATTCTCGAACGATACAGACAGTCATTTAACCTGGGGGTCGAGGATCTGGCCCGTTTGATCGGTGCTGCCGAGATCCAGGCGGCTACTCACGAGACCGGACCACTTACCGCAGCCCAGATTATGTCCTCCGACCTTGTTACGGTGGTAGTGTCCCACCGGTTGGTGTAGGAGGCCGCGCGCGGAGCCCCCGGCGTAGTGCAGCGCGCGGCCGGGCTGGCGGCCACCGCACTTCTTCGTAGTCTGAGGTTGTTCAACGACCGACGACAACGAAGGAAAGCACGATGACCGAGACCATGATCGACCTTCCGGGCGTGATCGCCAAGAGCGATGACGCGGATTTTCTGCGTGAACTCATTCAGGATGCCGCGCAGCGGCTGATGGACATCGAGGTGTCCGCGGTGTGCGGTGCCGGACCTCGTGCCACGACCAATACGCCGATCAGTGCTCTGCTCCCAATGATGACTGATGGTGATGTCGTTTGACAGGTTATCGAACACGGCGCGATCACGGGCATCGTAACGCGAACGGACCTGATCGCTGCGCTGGCCAGAAGCGTCGTAAGGAAGACGTAGAAAAGCGCGGTTGCTGTTCGATCACACCGGGGTTCGGGCATGGCTTTGGTAGTTGTCTGTCCCCCAAGAGTCCCAATTCGGCGCTTCGTGTTCCCCCTGTCGTCGTGGATTTTTGTGGTGTTCGAACAGTATTCCTTTCACCGGCGTGAATATCGAACTTGTCTACATGACACGCCGTTCCTCGATCGGTGGCAAGAACCAGACAGCAAGCCCCGCCAAAGGCAGAAAGGCGCAGAGTCGATAGACCGCCTCGACTCCGTACCTGTCCGCCGTTACGCCAAGGAGTGCCGCCGCGATCCCACCAAGACCGAAGTTTAGACCGTAGAACAAACCGCCGATCAGACCGATGCGGTTCGGCAGCAGGTCCATGGCGTAGATCAGGATTGAGGCAAAAGCGCTGGCCATAATCAGGTTGATCGCCACCGTCAGCACGCCGGTCCAGAATAGGTCGGCGAAGGGCAGGATCAGGGTCAACGGAAGGGGCCCCAGCACAGAGATCCAGATAATCTGCCGCCGCCCGATCGCATCACCGACGATTCCGCCGATCAGCACGCCAACCGCCGCTGCGATTAGGAATAGAAACAGCATCATCTGCGACGCGGGGATCGAAAGACCGAACTTCTCGATCAGGTAGAAGGTGTAGAAAGACCGGAAGCTCTCGCCATAAGTGTTCTTGGTGAACATGAGGAAGGTGAGCACGCTCAATCCCAAAGTGATCGTTGCTGCGCTATGCTCGGGTGAGGGAGTATCGGCTCGGCGGCGGGCGGAGCGTTCCGTGAACTCTGAGCGGATTCGATGCTGCTGGCTCCCGATCCAGGTCAACAACGCCATCGCGAGAAGCGCGAGCACTGCGAACCAGGCCAGGCTCGGCTGGCCCCAAGGCACGATGATCAGCGCGGCAAGGACAGGACCGAGAGCGCCACCCGCCTGTCCGCCCACTTGGAATATCCCCTGTGCAAGTCCCTGTCGGTCGCCTGCCGCGTAGCGTGCCATGCGCGTTGCCTCAGGATGAAAAATCGAGGATCCGATGCCAATCAGCGCCACCGCGACGAGAATTCCACCATAACTTGCGGCGAAGGCCAGGCACCACAATCCGGACAAGGTGAAGGCCATGCCAACCACGGGTGAATACGGCGCTGGATAGCGGTCCGTCACCATACCCATCACTGGTTGCAGCAGCGATCCGGCGATCTGAAATGTTAATGTGATGAGTCCGATCTGCACGAAGTCGAGCCCGTATGCCTCCTTCAGGATCGGATAGGCTGCGGGAATGAGCGACTGCATCAGGTCGTTCAAAAGATGTGTCGCGCCGAGTGCGGTAAGCACGACGACGTAGGTCCGGGCATGCGTGGTGGCGGTCAATTCAGTCACTTCTGGCGCGTTTCGACGGATTATGCCTCCAATTGCCGAAGCTACAAGTATGATGAGGAAGAGTTAGAATCCGCTAAGAGGCGCGGAATGGATGTCGTCGGCGCTTTATGCGCGTGGGGCAGTTCGCTGCTGCCATCCGCAGCGAGCCGCCGACAGTTCTGCCAAAAGCGATGGATAAAGGCAGTTGGCCCTGTTCGCCATTGGTTTGTGCAATCTCCAAGTTGTTGGAGACCAGTCGAGAAATTCAGCGCTTCCGGCACTCGTAGAGCATCCGTTCATGAGGCCTGACTATATTTGACGCCGTCCGGGACGTGAGCGTCGAACCAGCTTGCGATGATGCGCGTGAGTGGTCTGCCCGCACGGGAAATGTCGAGATAGTTTTCCGAAAGCTCCACGTAGTCGCGAAACCGGGTAGCCACCTGAGCAATCAATGGATCGACGATGTTTGGTGTGTCGCCGAACACCTGACGAAGTGCAGGTCGGTTGAGGCGGAAATCGCACATCAGCATCTCGATGACGCGAGCCCTGAGCAGATCTTCCTCTGTCATTACGTGACCGCGCGACCCTGCCAATGTCCCGCTCTCAATGCGCTGGATATAAGCGGCGGTGGCCGGCGCGTTCTGGACGTAGCCCGAGGGCAGACGCGAGATTGAGGAGGCCCCGAGGCCGATCAGCGTCGGGCAGGTGTCGTCAGTATAGCCCTGGAAGTTGCGCCGCAGGTGGCCGGTGCGGGCTGCCTGCGCGAGGCTATCGCCGGGCCGGGCGAAGTGGTCGATCCCGATCGCGTCGAAGCCCGCATCCCCGAACCGCTGCGCCGCCAGTCTTGCGAGTTCATATCGCTCGACCTCCTTCGGGAGGGCGTCACCGTCGATCAGTTGCTGGCGTTTCGACACCCACGGGACATGGGCATATCCGAAAATGGCCAGCCGATCCGGCGCCAGCTCGAGCACCTTGGAGACCGTGTCGTCCAGCCGGGTGAGGTCCTGATGCGGCAGGCCGTAGACGAGGTCCGCGTTCAGCGAATGGATGCCTGCGGCACGCAGGTTGTCGACACAGGCCTTCGTGACGTCGAAGGGCTGAATGCGGCCGATGGCTTGCTGCACCTTCGGGTCGAAATCCTGGATGCCGATGCTGGCGCGGTTCATGCCCTCTTGGGCCAGCGCTGCGATCTTGTCGGGATCGACCATAGTGGGATCGATCTCGACCGAGAACTCGTGGTCCTCGGTTGGGGGGATGACGGCGCGAACGGCCTGTGCCAGCCGGTGGATGAGAGGCGGCGCGAGGATCGTCGGCGTGCCGCCGCCCCAGTGCATCCGGCCCATCCGCAGCCCGGCGGGCAGGGTATCTTTCAGCAGCGCCAACTCCTGCTCCAGCGTGCCGATGTAGCTTTCAACGGGGGAAAGGGTCTTTGTGCCCTGCGTGCGGCAGGCGCAGAACCAGCACAGCCGCTCGCAGAAGGGTATGTGGAGGTAGACCGAGACGGGTTCGTCCGGGTTCAGCGCGGCGAGCGCTTTGACCTGGTGAGCGGCGCCGACCTCGGGCGAGAAGACCGGGGCGGTGGGATAGGAGGTGTAGCGGGGCACACGGGCGTCGAAGAGGCCGAGGGATCTGAGGCGGTCGATCTGTTTCATATGCCCCGTATGTGCCTTTCCCGGGTCGTGAACGTTGCGCAAGATCAAGCTCAGAAGGGAAAGGGCGATGCGCCGATCAAGGATCCGTGCAGGTGAAGGGCGGCGACCCAGATCAGTAGGCCGATGGTGGCCCGGATTGTCAGCGGACGCGCGTTTTCTCGGACCCATGCTCGGTCGGTCACGGGGTATAGCGAGAAGGTGCCGGTGGCCTTGAAGAATGCCGTGGCTTCGGGGCCGAGTGAACGGCGGGCTTTCGCGTCAAATGCGGGGATGGCGGCGAGGGCCATGAAGGTGAAGCTGCCGAAGAGGATCACATGGGCGAGGTCACCATTCGGCACGAGATGCGTCCCGGCCCAAAGTGCCAGTGCAAGGAAAAGCGGGTGTCGGGAGACGGCTGCGAAACCCGGATCGTTGGGATCGACGATGGCGTCGCGCTTGCCCCCAAGCGTGTAAGGGTTCCGCAGGCCGAAGCCGCAGACAACCAGCATGGTGGCGACGGGCATCGCGATATTGGGGCCCCATCTGGTCCAAGGAGCCTGTGGCCAGAGTTCGACATAGGGCGCCCGGCTCGCCGCGATGATGACCCAGACCAGCAGGGCGAGGGACAAGAGCCCGTAGGCAGAGAAATACACCCGCCGCCCGACGGCGCCGATCAGCCTGTCGCGCAGCCCGCCGATGCGCGGCAGGACGTGGCTGGCGACGAAGATCACCAGCGCGAGTGTGTATTCCGTCCATCCGGTCATCGGCTTTCGGCTTTCTCCATCAGTCGCACGATGTGACAGGCGAAGGCGTAGGTCGCGGGCAGGCCGATGACGAGTCCTCCGGCGGCAGATTGCCAAGGCGTCAGAACGGGCCAGCCCATCCAGGATCCGATCAGCGAGGCGAAGAAGAGGTTCACTCCCATGGCCCCGGCGCCGAAGGGGTAGAGCGCCGCGAAGAGTTTCGGTGGTGGTCTCATCGGCGGCTCACCAGCATCTGCACGGCGACGAGCGACAGGATCAGCGCGACCGAGCCGACGAAGAACCAGAATTCAGCGGCTTCCGTCTGCGGCTGCGGGATCGGTCTGTCGAACGCCTCGGCCAGGGCGGTCGTGGGCAAGGTCAAGGCAAGATACGGGGTGATGGTGAGGATGCGCTTCATTTCAGCTCTCCATGGTCAGGGTTTGATAGATCTCGGGCAACGCCCGGGGCAGGCGTTCGGGATGCGGCAGCAGGGTGAAGCCGGCGCGGCCGAAGATGCGGGCGAACCAGTCCTGCCCGTCCTGATCGACGATGACGCCATGCACCGCCTGGCCAAGCGCGCGGGCCTCGCGGACGGCCATGCGGCTGTCCTCGATCCCGTGCTGGCTCTCGTAGTGGTCGAGGTCGTTGGGCTTGCCGTCGGTCAGGACAAGCAGCAGGCGGCGGCTGGCTCCTTCATCGGCCAGTTGCGCCGAGACATGGCGGATCGCCGCTCCGAGGCGTGTGTAGTGGCCCGGGGTCAAACCTCCGATCCGGGCGGTGACCTCGTGGGACATGGGTTCCTCGAAGGTCTTGGCGCGATGCAGGAAGACACGGTCGCGTCGTAGCGAGGAAAAGCCCCAGATGCCAAGCCGGTCGCCGGCGGTGTCGATCCCTTCGGCCAGCGAGGACAGCGACTCGCGCGCAACCTCGATCACCGAGGTGTCGCCGATCGCGGCCTCGGTCGAGCGGGAGCAGTCCATCAGGATCGCCACCGACAGATCACGCGCCACGGGGCGGCCCGCCTGCCAGACCCGGTCCGACCCTTCCTGCCCGCAGGCGATGTCCGTGCGGGAGGTGACCAGGGCGTCGAGGTCCAGATCCTCCCCGTCGATCTGACGAGGCAGGACAACGCGGCGCGGATGCAGCGGCGCGAACTGGCGTTTGACCCGGGCGACGAGGCGGGGGTCGGGGGCGTATTCGGCGCGCGGTTTCGCGGCGGCTTCCAGCACGCGGGTATGGCCGGGCATGTAGTCGCCGGTGCGGCGGTTCCATTCCGGGTAGGTGAACTTGCCCGCCAGCATCTCGTGATCGGCGTCCTGCGGCGACAGGTCCAGCGACAGGCGCAGCCGGGTCGCGGCGCGCTTCATGTTCTCCGAGAATGTCAGGTGGTCCTGATCCTCGGCCGCCTTGGCGGCGTTGTCCTGATCGTCGTCATCGACCATGCGGTTGATGTTCAGGCTTTCGGCCCAGGACATGATCGTCTCGAACCGGTGGATGATGAAACCGTCGTTGCGGTTGGCCTGGTCGCGGTCTTCGCGTCTCGCCTCCTTCCGGCTGGGCACGGCGAAGGCGGGTGCCTGGTCGGGCTCTTCCGCCGTATCCGACGCGCCCTTGCCGGTGGTGCGCGGCAGGAACCGCAGCCAGATCGGCACCGGGGCATAGCTGCGGTAGCCGCGCGGGGCGGGGGCGTCGATCACGGCGATCCCGCCGCGCTGGCAGCCGATCTGGTCCAGTATCATCCGTTCGACGGATGCCTCGTGTCGGGGCAGGGCGCTGCGTTTGCGCAGGGCGCAGGCTTCCCGACACAGGGCGTGATAGGCGTCCTGCAGGCCGGGGCAGGCGCGGAACGCCCGGTCCATCGCAGCCCCGTTCGCCGCGATCTGGGCGAGGTCGTTCCGGTAAGGGTCATCGAGCCCCGGGGGCACCGTGGCAAAGGCCGCGATGGAGGCGAGCCAGAGATAGGCGGCGCGGTTGAGGTCCCGCGTCGAGAAGCAGTCCATCTCCGGCGGCAGCCGCAGCCGCTCACCGTCGAAATCTGCCAGATGCACCATCTCTCGCGGAGTGCCGACCCGGCGGAAGAGGCCGGGCCGGTGGTCGGAGGAGGCGAGAGGCGCTGCCACGATCTCGACCCCCGCCGGGCCGCCGAGCGCCCGGAAGAGGGCTGCAAGGCTGGGGCGCATGGCATCGAAGGTGACGGCGCGGTCCGCATCCGATGCGGCCTTGCGCGTGGCAATGTCGTGCCAGAGGTTGCCGACGGTCTCCTCCGGCTCCATGAGGTCGAGAACGTGGATCATGGCATCACCCGAACACGGCGCTGGCGATATCGCGCAGGGCCTGTTGCACATCCGGCTCATCGCTGAGCGGTTCGATGATCGCCGCCTGAAGCGCCCGGTCGACGGGCATCCCCTTCGCGATCATCGTGGCGGCGTAGATCAGCAGGCGGGTGGAGACCCCTTCCTCCAGGTCCATCCCCGAGAGGTTGCGGATGCCGCCCGCCAGCCGGACCAGCGCCTTCGTCCGACCCTCGTCCAGCCCGCTTTCGCGCATGACCACGGGCACCTCGACCTCCGGTGTCGGGAAGTCGAACCCGACCGAGACGAAGCGCTGCCGCGTCGAGGGCTTCAGCTTCTTCAGGATGTTCTGGTAGCCGGGGTTGTAGCTGGCCACGAGCATGAAGCTCTCAGGCGCCACCAGTTCCTCGCCCGTCTTGTCGATGACCAGTCGGCGGCGGTCGTCGGTCAGCGGGTGCAGGACGACGGTGACATCCTTGCGGGCCTCGACCACCTCGTCGAGGTAGCAGATGCCGCCCTCGCGCACGGCGCGGGTGAGCGGCCCGTCGACCCATACGGTTTCGCCCCCCTTTAGCAGGTAGCGCCCGATCAGGTCGGCGGCCGAGAGGTCGTCATGGCAGGCCACGGTGTGCAGCGGCAGGTCCAGACGGGCGGCCATGTGTTCGACGAAGCGCGTCTTGCCGCAGCCGGTCGGTCCCTTCAGAAGAAGGGGCAGAGCGTTGGTATGGGCCGTTTCGAAGACCGCGCATTCGTCGGCGACGGGCTGGTAGAACGGCAGATCGGCTGTGTTGAGGTCTTTCATCGGATCACTCTCCCGGAACGGCCGCGTCCTTGACGACGGGGCCGGGTTTGACCACCTCGCGGCGCACCACGAGCATGGAGTAGATGAAGAGGAGCGCACCGAGGACCACGGCGATGCCGGAGCCGAAGCGCATCAGGTAGAAGAGGCCGAGCTGGTCCTGCACGTCCATGTAGTAGTCGCCCACGATACGCTGCATGTGCGTCTGGATCGTGCCCGCAAAGGTCAGCGTGAAGGTCATGAAGGCCATGCCCCCCGTCATCAGCCAGAAGCTCGCCATGTTGAGCACCTGGTTATAGGGCGCGCGGTTGCGCAGCAGCGGCATCGCATAGCTGAACATCGCCAGGTTGAGGGCGACATAGGCGCCGTAGAAGGCGAGGTGCCCGTGTGCCGCGGTGATCTGCGTGCCGTGGGTATAGTAGTTCACCCCGTGCAGCGTGTGCAGGAAGCCCCAGACGCCGGCCCCGAAAAAGGCCACGGTGGAGGACCCGAGCGACCACAGCAGCGCAGCCTTGTTCGGGTGATTCTTGCGGCCCTTCCAGACCATCACGAAGGCGAAGGACATCATGGCGAAGAAGGGGACGACCTCGAAGGTCGAGAAGACCGATCCGATCCACTGCCAGTAGCCCGGCGCGCCGATCCAGTAGAAGTGGTGCCCGGTGCCGAGGATGCCCGAGAAGAGCGCCGTGGCGACGATGATGTAGAGCCATTTCTCGATCACCTCGCGGTCGACGCCCGTCAGCTTGAGCATCAGGAAGCCGAGGATCGCGGCCATGACGAGTTCCCAGGTCGCCTCGACCCAGAGGTGCACGACGAACCACCAGTACATCTTGTCGAGCGACAGGTTGTCCGGGTTGATGAAGGCGAAGACCCAGAGCAGGCAGAGCAGCCAGAGCCCCGTCATCAGGATGTTGGTGATCGCCGTCTTGCGCCCGGCCAGGAAGGTCAGCGAGACGTTGAAGAGGAAGATCACGGCAGCCACGAGGATGCCGAACTTGACCCAGAGCGGCTGTTCGAGGAACTCCCGCCCGCCGTGGATGCCGACAAGGTAGGAGCCGACGGCGCCGAGCGTGCCGACCACGAGGATCGCCAGCTGGATGTAGGCGAGCTTGACCGAGAAGATCTCGCGCTCGCTTTCCTCGGGGACGAGGTAATAGGCCGCGCCGAAGAAGCCGAGCAGCAGCCAGACGATCAGCGCGTTGGTGTGGATCATCCGGACGATGTTGAAGGGCAGCACCTCGGACAGGGTATTGGGCGAGACGTAGATCCAGCCCAGCAGCAGCCCGCCCAGCACCTGGATGCCGAACAAGCCCATCGCCGCGAGGAAGTAGGCGTAGGCCACTTTTTGCGATTGGTATTTCATGGTCTTTCTCCTTGAAAAGGCTCAGCCCGCGTCGTTCGGCGGCCAGTTCTGGGTGTCGGTCTGATCGGCCCAACGGAGAAATTCGGCGAGCGCGCGCATCTCCTCCTCGGTGATCTCGAAATGCGGCATCTGGCGGCGGCCCTCGATGCCCGAGGGCTGCGCCTTCATCCATCCGTCGAGGATTTCATAGGCGAGCTCGGGATCACCCTGCGCGCCCCACCTGGTCATCACGTTGCCGACCTCGGGCGCGAAGTAGGCGCCCTCGCCGTGGAGCGTGTGGCAGTTGATGCAGGAGTGGCGTTCCCAGACGTGCTTGCCCAGCCGGACCTCTTCGGTGAGGGGCATTCCGGCCGTGGCCTTGTCCACGATGTGACGGTGGCTCTGCGCCGTCAGGGCCACGAACACTACGACGAAGAAGATGGATCCCCCGTAGAACACGTTCCTGGCCCGCGATTTGGTGAGTAGTTCTGACATGTCGCGGTCCCGACAAATTGTTGCGGATACCGGATGTCTATTGACTGCGATATCGCCACTTGTTGCGAAATCGCAAAGAACGGGACGAAAGGTGAGCGCAGCATGCGGGTATGAAAGGACCCGCTATGAGCAAGCCTGACTTCGATGACCCCAATCTGCCCTTGTCAGAGTTGTTTGCGGCCTGGCCTGAGGTTGCATCGGTGTTTTTTGATCGCAGGATGTTGTGTCCTGGCTGCCCGATTGCGCCCTTTCACGCGATTACAGATGCGTGTCTCGAATATGACCTGGACGAAGACGCTTTTCGGGCAGAGTTATCCGCGCGCATCGATGACCAGGCTGATGGCAACGGGAAACTGGGCTCAAACAAGCGACCAAGGTAGCGACTCTCTAAGATCATCCCGCCCTGCGACGTTCGGGGCGGCGTCTTCAAGCGATGGTTATCCTTCGATGCCGCTCAAAAAAACAAGGCGGTGTGGAGCTGTGACCACGATGTGTTTGCGCGTCGACTGCACAATACCGTCCTTCTGCCAAGCGGAAAGCAAACGGCTGACCGTGTGCAGGGTAGTGCCGGTCATCTCTGATATGTCATGCCGAGTGACGGGAAAGGCGATTTCGATTCCTCCCTCTGTCTTCCGCCCTGTTTGGTTCACAAGTCGCAAAAGAGCGCACGCCACGCGTTTCTCTACGGCCTGCGTAGCCATTTCGGTCAGCGTATCCTGAATCTGGCCCAAACGCTGACCGAGAGTCTTATAACTCTCGGTCGCGAAGCCTGGGTAATTCGTGGTGAAGTCTGACCAAAGGCTGACGGGCCACGAGAGGGCAATCGACTCGGCAGCAGCGATGGATGTCGCGGGGTAGGTGTCGCGCTGCAAAGCCGGGGCTATCCCGAACAACTGACCGGGCGAGATATGCAGAACGATGATCTGGTCACCACCGGGGGTTGTCCGAACCACGCGCAGATAGCCGTCGAGCAGCATATAGAACCGGTCCGCGTCGTGTCCTTCACGAAAGATCGCAGTGCCTTCCTCGTAGCGACGTGACACCGCGTGGTCGAGGACCTCGCGAATCTGGGACCTCTCAAGAAGGGAGAAGGGTGGCAGGTCGCTCAGAAGGCTTTCGTCGAGTTTGGGCAATATTTGGGTCCGGAGTTTGTTTCAGAGCAACGTTCGGTTGCTCACCTTAACGCATAACGCGGCCAGAGAATGCAACTGGACAAGATACGAAAGGATGTTCCGATGCTTACGAAACTGATGATGACCGCTGCGCTTGCCCTTGCCGCCGGTGCCGCCAGTGCCGAGACCTTCGAGGTCCACATGCTGAATAAAGGCGAGGCAGGTGCCATGGTCTTTGAGCCTGCCTTCGTTAAGGCGCAGCCCGGCGACGTGGTGAAGTTCATTCCGACCGATAAGGGCCACAACGTCGAGGATATCGACGGTATGCTTCCCGACGGGGTCGAGGGATTCAAGACCAAGTTCAACGAGGAATTCGACCTAACCGTCGAGGCCGAAGGCATCTACGGCATCAAGTGCACACCGCACTATGCCATGGGGATGGTTGCGCTGATCCAAGTGGGCGACGCGGTCAATCTCGAAGCGGCCGAGGCCGTTAAACAGAAGGGCAAGGCGAAAGGCCGCATGGCTGATCTAATCGCTCAGGTCGAATGACGCAGCGTCCCGCGTCTGATGACCGATCCGGGCGGTGCCAGTGGTGCCGCCCGATTGCTTTGAAAGGGTAAGATCAATGAAAACGCGCGAAATCTATGAAGGCCCGGCACTCTTCAGCTATGGCTTTCGTCCTTTCTTTCTTTTTGCGGGTCTCTTTGCTGTCGCGGTGATCCCGATGTGGTGGCTGATCTGGCGCGGAGATGTCAGTATAAGCGGCCACCTCGCACCGACTGACTGGCACATCCACGAAATGATCTTCGGATATGGTGCCGCCGTGGTTGCCGGGTTTCTGTTCACGGCCGTGCCCAACTGGACCGGGCGGATGCCGACACGCGGCTGGCCATTGGCGGTGCTATTGGCACTGTGGCTGGCGGGACGGGCCGGTGTCGCGGGGCTGTTGCCGGTCGGTCCGGTCGGGGCCGCCATCATCGACCAGATGTTCCTGCTGGCTGTCGCCGCGATGATCGCACGGGAAATCGTGGCTGGTCGCAACTGGAAGAATCTCAAGGTGCTCGTCCCGGTCTCCCTGCTTTGGGGCGCGAATATCCTGTTTCACATCGAGGCGTTGACCCAGGGTGTGTCGGATATCGGCCGACGGCTTGGGATCGCCCTGTTGATTTTCCTGATCATGCTGATCGGGGGGCGCATCGTGCCAAGCTTCACGCGGAACTGGCTTGCCCAACGCAAGTCGGAGCGGATGCCGGTTGCGTTCAATCGTTACGACGGTGTCTGCATCCTTTTCGGTGCCGGCTCGCTGGTCAGCTGGGTCATTGGGCCATTTCATGTTGCGAGCGTTCTTGTTGGCAGCGTCGCAGCTCTGCTGCACCTTATCCGGCTGCTGCGTTGGCGGGGGCTCCATACTTGGCGGTCGCCGCTCCTGCTGATGCTGCACCTTGCCTACCTGATGGTGCCGCTGGGCTTTGCTTCCATCGGGGCTGGAGCGGCGGGCCTCGTGGGGCCGGCCGTCAGCGCTCACGTGCTGGGTATTGGGGCAGTCGCCGGTATGACACTGGCGGTCATGATGCGGGCCACGATGGGCCATACCGGTCGTCCGCTCGTTGCCGATCCTTCGCTTACGGCGGCCTTTGCCCTGATCTGTGGCGCCACGGTGGCGCGTGTGGGTGGGCAATGTGTGGTGGTTGGTAGTTTCGACGGCGTAGATCTTTCCGCCGCCCTCTGGACGCTGGCGTTTAGTGTCTACCTTTGGCGAGTCGCGCCTTGGCTACTTGGTCCCAAGGTCGCGCGGAAGGCAGCGTCAAAGGTCTGACAAGTGTAACTGCCGCTCGTAATCTCCCCAGAACCGCCGTTTGAAAATTCCCCAGGCGCGAGCGGCGGCGCCGATTTCCGGACTTCATTTATCCGGAAATTGGCGTCGCCGCGGACCACTGGCCTGATCCCCTCAGCGAAGCGACGGGGACGTGCAGGTGAAGGGACTAAGGGAGATCGTCTTGATCCATGATCTGAAGAAGCAGGGGCTGAGCATCAGCGCCATCGCGCGGAAGGTCGGCCGCGACCGCAAGACCGTCCGCAAACATCTTGATCGCGGGCTGGAGGCCCCGGCCTATGGGCCGCGAGCGCCGCGACCGCGGACCATCGAGCCTTTCGAGGCGTTTCTGCGGGAGCGCGTTCTGGCCTTTCCCGATCTCAGCGGAGCCCGGCTTCTGCGCGAGATCAAGCAGATGGGCTACGCGGGCGGCTATACCGCAGTGACGGACTTCCTGCGTGAGGTTCGGCCAACGCGGCAGTCCCGCTTCGAGCGCCGGTTCGAGACGCCGCCGGGGCGACAGGCGCAGATGGACTTCGCCGAGTTCGCCGTCGAGTTCAGCGAGGAGCCTGGCGTCATCCGGAAGGTCTGGCTGTTCAGCATGATCCTCGAGCACAGCCGCTGGCTCTGGGGCCGGTTCGTCGCCAGCCAGAACCTGCAATCGGTTCTCCGCTGTCACATCGGCGCCTTCGAGGCGATGGACGGGGTGCCGGAGGAGGTCCTCTACGACCGCATGAAGACCGCGGTGATCGGTGAGGACGAGGCCGGGGTAATCACCTGCAATGCTGCGCTGGTGGCTCTGCTGAAGCACTACGGCGCGGTGCCTCGCGCCTGCCGTCCCTATCGCGCGAAGACCAAGGGGAAAATCGAGAGGCCGATCCGCTACATCCGGCAGGACTTCTTCCTGGCGCGGAGCTTCCGCAACCTCGACGACCTGAATGCCCAGTTCGACGCCTGGCGAACCGAGGTGGCCAACCCGCGCGTCCACGCCACCACGCGGCGCGTCGTCGACGAGGCCTTCGCCGAAGAACGGCCGAGCCTGAAACCGCTGCCCGCCACCGCCTACAATGCGGTGTTGACCGACGAGCGCCGGGTCAGCAAGGACGGCATGGTGTCGGTCGGCGGCAATCTCTACTCGGTGCCGGACACCACCCGGCGGCGCACGCTGGAGATCCAGCATCATGCCACGGAGCTCAGGATCTTCGAGGACGGCCAACTGATCGCCCGTCATCCCGTGCTCGAGGGCAAGGCCCTGCGCCGGGTCGACCCGGCGCATCGCAAGGCGCCGCCACCGCGGCCACCGCAGCAGACCCCCGGCCAGGGGCTGCACCGTTCACTGGAGTTCTATGACGCCGTCGGCCGCCGGCTGGCTGCGGGTGTTCCGCAATGAGCGAGCTCATCGACCGTATCCGCGGCGCGCTGGTCGGGCTCCGGATGCCCCGCGCGCTGGAGGCGCTGGACCACACGCTCCAGCAGCTGGAGAAGGGCGAGATCACCGCCATCGAGGCCATCGACGGTCTGCTCAGCGAGGAGTTCGCCACGCGCGAGAGCCGCCGCATTGATGTCGCCCTGCGCACCGCCAGATTGATGCCGGTCAAGACGTTGGAAAGCTTCGAGTTCAGTTTCCAACCTTCGCTCGACCGGGACCGGATTGCGGCCCTGGCCCAGCTCGACTTCATCCGCGGCGCCGAGGTGGTCCACTTCCTCGGGCCGCCCGGCACCGGCAAGAGCCATCTCGCCACCGCCCTCGGCGTCGCCGCGGTGAAGGCCGGACGCAGCGTCTACCGTGCGACCCTGGCCGAGCTGATCGAAGGGTTGGCCCAGGCCGAGCGCGAGGGACGCCTGCCAGAGAAGATCCGGTTCCATGCTCGAGCATCTCTGCTGATCGTCGACGAGATCGGCTACCTGCCCATCACCCGCGGCGGCGCCAATCTCTTCTTCCAACTCGTCAACGCCCGCTACGAGAAAAGCGCCATGATCCTCACCTCCAACCGCGGCTTCGCGGAATGGGGCGAGGTGTTCGGCGATCCCGTCGTCGCCACCGCGCTGCTCGACCGGCTCCTGCACCACGCCGTGGTCATCCAGATCGAGGGCGCCAGCTACCGCCTGCGCGCCCACGCCGACCTGATCCCCGAGCACGTCCGCGCCAACGCGCCCATCTCATCCCCGCCACCACCCAAGCGCCGGGGACGGCCGCCGAAAGCCAACAATGGAGCTGCCAATCACTGACCCCGGCTGTTCGCCGGACCCGTCGAAGTGGGGAATTTTACTTCGGCGCTTCTGGGGAAATTTACGTCGACGTTGACAGACAAGCTCTGTCTTCTGAAAACTGGACCGTATGGTGGAGCCCTATGTCGGTTCAGGACGTTGATGACCTGCTATCTCCGAGGGTGGACAGGTAGTCGGGCGGGCAGCAGCAGTTCAGAAGGAAGGATCACTGTGTTCCGGAATACGCCTTTTTGCTGAAATGTCCGTCGTCAGATGATTTGGAACACGAAGGCCTGACTGGGAACGGAGGGTCTGGCTCGATTCTGCCCTGCCGAGATAGACATCGGCAGGCGTGAGGTTCCCGAGGCTCTCGTGGTAGCGGTCATGATTGTAGTGGTCGATGAAGGCTGCGATCGCCTCTTCGAGAGCCCCGGGCAAGTAGTAGTTCTCAAGGAGAATTCGGTTCTTCAGGGTCTGATGCCAGCGCTCGATCTCGCCTTGGGTCTGAGGGTGCCTGGGCGCGCCGCGGACGTGATCCATGCCCTCGTCGGTAAGCCAGTTGGCCAATTCGCCGGAGATGTAGCTGCTGCCATTGTAGCTGAGCAGCCTGGGCCGGTGGATGACGGTGGCTCGGTCGCAGCCCGAGGCGGCCAGGGTATCTTCCAGAGTAGCTGTCACGTCTGATGCCTTCATCGTCGTGCAGAGCCGCCACGCGACGACGAAACGGCTGTAGTCGTCGAGGATCGTCGAGAGGTAGAACCAGCCCCAGCCGATGACCTTCAAATGGGTGAAGTCGGTCTGCCAGAGCTGGTTGGGGTGGGTCGTCTTTTCATGGAACTCGTTCGACGCCTTGATCACGACGAATGCCGGGCTGGTGATCAGGTCTTGTGTCTTCAGAACCCCGTAAACGCTGGCCTCCGACACGAAGTAGCGCCGGGTGTCGGTGAACCTGACCGCGAGCTCCCCCGGCGACAGCTCAGGTTTTTCGAGCGCGAGATCGACGATCTGCCGGCGCACCTTGTCCGGGATGCGGTTCCAGACCCGGGTCGGACGCGAAGGCCGGTCCTCGAGCCCGGCGGCTCCGAGAGACAGATAGCGATCATACCACCGGTAGAAGGTCGTGCGGGGCACGCCGATCATGTCGACTGTCCGCTTCGCCGGCAGGTGAGACTGCTCTACCTGCCGGATGATCTCGAGCTTTTCGGAGGCGGGATATCTCATTCCTCGTCTCCCCCATCCCCGAGCATGCTTTTTTTGAAAAGGCGGTTCTCCAGCGTGAGATCGGCCACGGCTTCCTTCAGCGCTGACGCCTCCTGACGCAGCTCTTTGACCTCGGGGCTGGTCGCCTGGCGGGCCGTATCACCGGCCAGCCGCTTCTTGCCGGCCTTGAGGAACTCCTTGGACCAGCTGTAATAGAGGCTCGTCGCAATCCCTTCGTGCCGACAGAGCTCGGCGATGCTGTCTTCGCCACGCAGCCCTTCAAGCACGATGCGGATCTTCTCCTCGGACGAATGGTGCTTCCGTGTGCGCCGGCGAATGTCCTTTACCATCGCCTCAGCCGTAGGCTTCGATGTTCCGGGTTTCTGTCTCATCTTATGGAATGGACGCCCCTTGCACCCAAGCCGATAGTTTTCGGGACACGTGGCAAGCAGAAGGAGTTCATAAAATGCAGTTGCTCGCGATCGATTTGGGAAAGCAGTCTTTTCACATCCACGGGATCACGAATGAAGGCGAGGTGATCTCGAGGAAGGTAACCAGATCAGAACTTGAAAACGCGGTTCAGGAACTTTCTCCTGAAGCCATTGCTATGGAAGCCTGTGCCAGCGCCCATCATTGGGGGCGTCGTTTCGGGGCCATGGGATTTCCTGTTCGCCTCATTCACCCACGCTTCGTTATGCCATTCGTCAAAGGCTCGAAGAATGACGCGGTCGATGCAGAGGCGATCCACGAGGCCGCACAGCGTCCGACTATGCGGTTTGTACCGGTGAAGACGACTGAGCAACAGGATTTGCAAATGCTGCACCGAACACGCGACCGGCTCATCACGCAACGCACCGGACTGATCAATCATATCCGTGGTCTTCTTGGGGAATATGGCGTTGTCATTCCTGTCGGTGCCGTCCGGTTCCGCAAGGATATCAGGACCGCTGTTGCCGAAGCCAAACTGTCGACCCTGGCGAAGCAGAACTTCAATGCACTCATTACTGAGTTCGAGGCCTCTGACAAGCGCGTGGCCGAGATCGATCGAAAGCTGATCGCAATTTGCAAAACCGATGATCGCTGCAAACGACTGGCTACCCTCCCCGGCATCGGGCCGGTGATCGCAACCGCATTGATTGCCGCCGTCGATGACGGGAGGCACTTCTCGTCGGGCCGCGCTATGGCAGCATGGATCGGTTTGGTTCCCAGACAATACACGACTGGGGGCAAACCTCGGCTTGGCGGCATAGGCAAACGGGGCAATCAATACTTGCGCCGCCAGCTCATCCACGGTGCGAGGTCTGTCCTGATCCGGATCGCCGGGCGAAGTGATCGGCGGCCAAATGGGCGCAGGACCTACTTGCTCGCGCGGGCCACAACAAAACCCTCGTGGCAGTCGCCAACAAAACAGCACGCATCGCCTGGGCCGTGTTGCGCAATGGAGAAAGCTACAAAACCGCATAACCGGGGCGCGCGACGCTTCGAATGTAGAGATGCGAGGTGAAAGACGATGGTGTAACGGCATGGGCCGCCTATTCACAGCCTGTAAGGAGCGATGGCCATCAAAGGCCGGTCATCTTGGAAGGCACGAAGACAAGCGGATCCCATCGAGGCCAGAAGCAAGAAAGCTTCGTAAAAGGCCGGATAGATTCACGCATCCAATGCCGTTGGAACCGAAGTTGAAAAACACCTTGCGCAGGGGGCGTCCATAGATCCACTCCTTGGTGGCTTCGATGAGCCTGAAACCCTCCGTTACGAAGTCAACTCAGATGTCCCAGGAGCGCTGATGGCGGACAGATCGCTCATCGTCAGCCTCCTTCGAGCGGAGGCACGAATCACGCGACGCGTCGCGCATCAATGGATCCTGAGCCTAAATTGGGGTGCCATCTGTAGGAACCATCTCATGCATCATACGCGTCGAAGATGTTGTCGATCTCTTTACCGGCTGCTGCGAGCGAGGCCTGCTTTGCCCTGTCACCGGTGTATTTCTTGCGCGCCTGCTGCGACGTGTGGTCATTCATGAGCATACCGGCCAGCGTCGCGTCCTCGCTGATCGCGAACACGACGTCATAGACGATGGATCGGCAGACGTGAGCGCCGGTTCCGAGCTCCGAGGACCAGACCTGCGACACGTAATTCTCGGCAACGAGCGTGCCATCTGGATGGATGAATAGCGGCCATTCTTCTTCCTCGGCCGCCTCGCGCAGGGCGTCGAGATATTTCGGGTCATCATCCTGAAGCAGGCGGGCGTCGACGAAATGCTGCACGCTCGGATGAACGGAGCCGGGGTATTCTTCCCGACCAGGAAGATGCCGGGTCTTGCGCAACTTGTAGTTCCGGAGGCGATAGCGGCCCTCGGTCCAGACGAGGTCGCGGCCGAACCTCAGATCATGCCATTCACGACGAAGCGGAGTCAGCGGAGGCACCGCGATCGCAAGGGCCCGGTTGCGCTTAATGACACGCTTTGCCGGGTTGGTTTGCGTCGCCACACCTTCGAGCACTGCCTCGGCGCGCGGAAGAATGGTGGTGATGTCGATCGCGGCGAGGGCCGCGAATTTCTGCGCCGTCTCCACGCTGGCCCGATCCCGAAGCTTCTGGAGAAGCTTGTCGATTTGCTTGACCAGGGGCTTCGGATAGGCCTTCGAGAACCGCAGGAAATCCCTGAGATCGGCGAATGTCGCGATGATGGTCGAGGTGCTTAGAGGCGCGCCCCGGACGGAAATTCTCGTTGTTTCATAGGTATAGAATTTCCGGAGCGACGCGATCTCGAAGTCCAGTGCAAGCCCGCTTTCCCGCAGATACCAACCGTACTGGCAGAGCTTCCGGGTCATGCGGTTGTAAAGATCCGGAGCCAGCTTGATTTCGCCATCGTCCCTGCGATCCCGGATGCGGGCCAGATGGTTTTGCCAGTCCATCGGAAGGTCGTCGCGATAGAGGGAGATCTTGCGCTCGTAGGCGCGACGCGGCTCTCGGGAGATGCCGGCGAAGCGCGCGCAGGCGGTCAGGGACTGTTCTGCAGCACCCAGGGACGCGAGCGGCGAAGCTTCGGGTCCGTCGGTCTTGATCATGGCCGCGATGGCATGTTCGATCGCGGCGGCACCGTTATTGAGGCGCGCCCACACCCGGCAGTCGGACGGCGTGAGTTCCGCGCAGCCATGTTCGATCATGAACTCGACCAGGCTGTCGAGCGCCTGCAACTCCGCGAGCGGCATGCCGAGCAGGATCGGCGACGCGGCGTTTGGTTGCCAATGAGGTTTTGCGAGGATCACGTGGCGGGTCATTTTCCGGCCAAAGCCTCCGCCAGGAGATCCTGCACTTCTTCGAGCTTCTGCTTCTTGTCGATCCACCCGTAATAGGTGTCGAGCACGCCGACCGAGCACCCGAGATAGGCGGCTGCCCGCCCCCGGTTGCTCCAGGATCGCGCGAGCAGGAGCGTCGCGAAGCCATGCCGGAAATTGTGCGGGAACATCGGCAAGCCGATCTCTGCGCTGCTTCGGGTCAGCCATTTGTAGAGCATGGACCCAGCCAGAGGACGGGCCGATCGCTCCGAAACGAACAGGTGCGTGGCCAGTGCGCACTCTTTCTCCTCGCAGTAGTCTGGGTCGGCGAAGTCGAAGAGCGGCCGCGCCGTCTTCAGATACCAATCGAGCACCTCGTAGCCGCAATACTTGTCATCCCGGATGTGGATGGGGGGCAGCTCAACATACTCGCCTTTCATGTCTTTCTGCGCGATCCGTAACTCGAAGAACTTCCTTTCACCTGCCGTCTTGCGGAAAAGATTCTGCCCGGTGCCGCTACACTCTGCAGCCAGCGCACTGCCTTTCCGTAGGCCGGCGCCACGGATTGCCAGCGCGGAGAAAGCGGCGCAGGTCGAAAGACGCCGCGCGGCACGCAGTTGCGATTTGGTGAGAGCCTTATCTGTCGCGAGAACGTCCTTCGCACGCTCTTGGTAAAGCACGTGCTGCCGGAGAAACGTTCGAACGTCTGCGGGATTGTGTATGAGGTTCTCGCAGTAGGTCCGGTTCTTGGGGGACATCTTCTCCCCCGCCGCGTGACCTTCCTGAAGGTGCGGATTCTTCTTCAAATTCTTCAGCCACTTTTTGGTCTTGAGGCCGTTGGCCTTTCCAATTTGTGCAATGATGCGGACGTAATCCGCGGCGGTCCGAAGACTGAACCCGGCATCCGTTTCGGACTGGTCGATCCAGTGGCGGATGGCGGCGATGCGAACCGGGGTCTCGAACAGCGAGTCGAGACAGTTCAAAGACGCCAGGTCCGCAGCGTCGGTTTCCTGTGCGGCCCGGGCCAGTGCGACCAAAGCGGCGCGGTAGGTCTCGGCCGTTTGCGCCTTATAATTCTCTGTGCAACTCTCGGAGACATCATCGTAGGTGCTTTGGTCGTAGCGTGCCGTCTCGACCATGTCGGCGATCTTTTTGCGCACGGAGGCGGGCACGGGGGTGCGAACCGACGGAATGAGGTAGGCCGGGTCGAAGTCGGGAGGCAGATGTGCTGCGATCTGCGGGAAGACGCGATGGCGCGCGAGCGCCCTGAGGGCTGTGGCGGATGCATCGCTCTCATGGGTCGGCATTCCCTCAAGGAAGGGCGGAACGATGTCGGGGGTCAGGTCCATCGGGTCGAGGCCGGCCGACCTTGCCCGGTCCGAGAAGGTTCGAACCGCGCCGAGTGTCCCCGGATGCACCGGGCCGTGGTCTTTCGAGAGGTCTTCGAGGACCGCAAGAAAGGCAGTCCAGCCATCTACTCGCGCGCGAAGTTCCTTCTGCGCATCGACCAGTCCGAGGGTGGTCCGGATCCGTCGACGGACGACCTCGCGCCACTTGGCGTAACTGCTCGTCGACTTCCAGAAACGGCGATCTGCGCCGGGTAATGGGCCCGCCCCGATCTGCTTGAGAGGCGGGAAATGGCTGTCGAACCAGGTCAGCAGGTCCACCCCGTCACCATCGAGGATCGAGAGTGGCTTGTCGAAGAACTCGCCGACCCGGACAATGCGGTTGCGTTCGGTTTCGTTGACGGTCTCGTCGAGCACCGTCTGCATGGTTTGTGAGACTGGCACGGGAACGGCCATCGCAGTCTGGGAGGCAGTGGAGAAAAAACCCATTCGGTATTCCTTATCGGGTTGTAGGGAGGCGGCCGCCGTCCCGGAGGGGCCGCGTGATTTCGGGGTCAATCGGACTTAGGGTTCGATGCGGCCTTACGGAAATTCGCGTAATAGGCTCTCGTGCGCCTGACATCAGTGTGTCCGAGAAGCTGGGCTGCCGGGATCGGGGAGTGGGGGTGCGCATTCGTTCGGGAGAGGAGGCTCGCCTGGACGTGACGGATGCGCATGACGGACGTGCCAAGCGTGTAGACGTACCGCCCGATGGCGCGGCGGACGGCGTTGCGCCAAGCCTGGTAGGCTTGGGCACTGGTCCAGAGCGCCTTGGCACCGTCGAAGCCGCCGCTCGGAAAGTGCGCATCGAACCAGTCGATGTCCGCCGGCATAGTCCCGAGGGGGGCGCCGAGGGCAGTCTCGAGGCGCCTCAGGGCGGACTGGAGACGCCGATCAGGTTCGTGCTCAAGCACCTCCCGAAGAGTGAATGGCGCCTGTGCGGGCAGGTTCACGACGATGCGATTGAGGTTTTTCCTTTTGGGAACCATGGGATTTCCTTTCATCTGGTTCATTGAGGAGATTGGTCGCTTGGCGTGCAGACGAAGCGAAAATGTGCACTCGAGTCGGAATATTCGGGAACTAAGCCACGCCTTATGTTCCCGACAGTTTCGCCTCGGGCGTCGCCCCGTGCAGGCAATCGCCTCGGCGTGCATTTGCGCCGGATCCTGTGCAGGAGAGCTGCGTTTCAGACTGGGCGGCCGCGCGTGTCATGGTGTCTGCGAACAGGCCGTGAGACGCGCCGTCCGTGGAGGAGGGTGTGACCTCCGGGATGGCGATATTTGTCTCTTCGGCCCGGAGATCGTCCTCCGAAGTGGGTTTCTCTTCTGAGGATGCGAGCCTGTGCATCACGTCCGAAACGATGTAGCGGATCCGCCCATCGCTGATGATCCGGGCCGGGAGGTGGCCCTTGTCCGCGAGGATCGCGTCGATCCGGGCTTGCGGCACCTTGAGATGCCGCGCCAGGCGCGAGGCGGGCAGAGCGTGTCCCTCGATCGGAGCCAGGCTGTGAAAGGCGTTTCTGGGGCTTGCCAGCAACTGCTCGACCTGCGCGTTCAGCATCAGGTTCCGTCTTGGCCCGAATGCATAAAGCGGCGGGTAGGGGTTGCCGGGGGTGCGCAGCGCTTCACGGAGGTCGTCGCCGGGGAGACCGAACCTTTCCGCGACGTCAGTCGCCCGTATCAGGCCTCCACCGAGCATTTGCTCCTCGGCAGCATCCGCTGGCGACAGGCCGAGCAGATGCTCGTAGATTCGCAGCATCGGGAATTTGCGCCGGAGTGGTTCAATAGCGAACCGCGCAAGGAAGGGGCGAACCTCGTTGCGCGAAAGCGTCGACCAGGTGTGCAGGTCGAGGAGCGTCGCGGCGTGAAATCTCGTGAAGGGAAGCATGGGCATCTCCTGTTTTGCAGGAGATGGTTCCCTTCACAGCGGGACGGAAAGAATTTCTGAGCCGACGTGGTTGACGCTGATCTAAACCAGGCCTGGGCGGCTTTCGCGCCAATCGCGGATCCGCGCGACGTGGAGGCGGGCCGACGCGGGCGTCATAAAGGGTTGCTCGCGCATGATCCGCTCGAGGTTCTCCTCCGACACCAACTCGCCGGTCAAAGGATCGTCCCCGCACGAATGGACCCCGAACTTTCGCAAGCAGCGCCAGACGAAATGCGCGGCCTCGAGAACCTGCACGGTCTCGCCCTCGAGCGCGGTCTCGAACCTGCGCGGAAGGGGGAAATGCGCATTCTTCAGCCGGGTGCCGATCCGGGGCATCGGCCCGAGTTTCTCGGCCGGCAGAAGACTGTCCCCGGCGATTTCTGGAACGGACCACAAGGCATCGAAGTTTTCTATGGCGCGGACCCACTTTCTGCGCAGGTCTGGACGCAGGGATCTCTCATGGATCCATGCCCATTCGCGATCGAGCTGCCAGGGTTCACGCGCTTCGTGGGCCGCCACGTCCATCAACGTGTCGACAGGATTTCTGGCTCGCGGAAGACCAGCCTCCACGATCCTGGACTGGAGCTTTTGCCAACCGGGTGTCCACGCGCGGCCGACGCGATCAGCCAGACGCTGCAGTGGCGCGCGGTAATGGAGCATTTCCCGTGGATGGCTCGCGGCCGCCGCCGCGATCAGGTCTCGCCATGGAATGACGTCGATCTGAGCTTGGAAGACCTTTTTGTCGGACGTCAGCTCAAACAGGCGCCGCGCCGCAGTGATCAGCTCCTTCACCCCAAAGGCGCCGTATCCCGCCGCTTCGGCGATAGACCGCAAGGAGTTCTCCAAGGCTGTGGGCATGTCACCGCGGTGATGGCGAAGCCAGTCGCGCTGGTCGCCGATCGCGGGCCCCGGCAAGAGCTCGGGAAATACAGAACGCAAGACGTCGAGGGCTGCCAGTCCCGTAAGGCACTTCGGAACATCTCGCAGTCCTTGAGCCTTCAAAAGGAATTCCCGCGCGACATCCATGTCGATCTTTTCGGGAGGTATCGGCGGCTCGGAGCATTCGGCATATTTCCTGACCAACAGCAGGCCCTGCATGTCGGTGCCGCTCGCGATCGTGCCCTTGGCGCGGGAGATCATACCCTCCCAAGAAGAAAGCCTGTGCGTGTGCGCCAGAAACGTGCGGAGGGCGGTCCGGTAGTCGCGCCGAGTGAGGTCCGCACGTTCCTCGACCCTGGTCTCGAAAAAGACCACGGCGTCCTGCAAAAAGGTGGGACTGTCGATGTCGAAGCCTGCGTCCAGAAGGTCTCGCAGCAGCCGGCGTAAGTCCTTCACGTGCCGTCGGCTGGTCGAGCGGTCTTTCGCAAAGGCCGCAACCTCTGCCTCGATCGCGGTCGGTAACATGACCGGTTTTCTGTTTGTCTTTCGTTTCCGAGGTTCGGCGAGCCTGTCATGGCGTTCAGGTCGACGCACCCGGTCCGCAGTAACATCTTCGGACACAGCCGCAGGCTCGGTGCATCGAAGTAACGAGAGCAGCGTCCGGAGATAGAGAGCCGCGGTGTTCGCGGAGATCTGCTGCCCTACCGCTGCATGATATCTCGTCGCATCCTCGAGGCTCAGCGACCAGCCTGGCTTCGGCCCGTCTTCTGAAAGTAAACCAAAATCCACGGCAAGTTCGAATGCGCGCCGAGCGTGAAGGGCGTGGCCGACGGGAAGTCGTCCTCGAACTGCCGCGAGCGCGGCCGGCAATTCGATGCGGTGTTTGTCGCCATCGCGATAAGCCGGGAAGGGGCCGATTTTCTCAGGGCGAAGGATCCCGGCCACGACAACGCGCGGATCGTCTCTGAGCTTGTCAATTGTCGTAGCGGAATTCCGGAACGCATTCCTCTGCTTATCACGGAGATCGCGGTCGGCTGCGATGGCCAACTTACGCGTCACATCCCGCAAGATCGTTCCAGGGAACATCTCTTCCATCAGTTTCCGGTTCACGCCAGGCAGACGGCGTTCCCGCGCAAGCTGGTTAAGCAGCGTGTA
The DNA here is from genome assembly GCF_019966545.1 of Heliomarina baculiformis. Lineage (GTDB taxonomy): Bacteria > Pseudomonadota > Alphaproteobacteria > Rhodobacterales > Rhodobacteraceae > Heliomarina > Heliomarina baculiformis. The sequence continues at coordinate 210,516 of NZ_JAIMIC010000003.1, forward strand.
GGGATCAGTGTCGGGCCATGCCCCTGCCAGCCGTGCGTGCCGCAGGAGGCTCTCCCGGCACCGGCCGTAAAGGCCAGCGTCCCCGAATGCAGCGGCAAGATTGTCGTCTGGAACCTGGGGAAACGTGGCCGCGAATGATGCTTCCGAAGCGAGCACCCCAGGGTCGTGGAACGTCTCTGTTCCTATCGCGCAGCAGGCAAGGTCGAGGAACGCCAGGATAGAGATTCTGCCCGGTGATTGCACGGCGCCGCTTTCGATCCGCATCCGCAGATCGGCCAGGCACAGGGAAGGTTGCGAATGGGTCATGTGGAGCAGATGGGATCATTCGGGAAATCGAAAAATCGCCCTTGGCGACCAAGCTGGCCGCCAAGGGAAAACCCGTCATTTGGCCAGACCCCTCTCGAATGCTCCGATCGCGTCGGAGAGCAGGTCGGCAATCACGTGCAGGACGGCGCCACGCCCTGTGATCCTCCACTCCGCACCGTAGGGATCGGCCGGCCGCTCCACTGCGAATTCCGCTTGCGCTGCCAGCTCCTCGACCGCCAGCTGACGATGGACGCAGATGAGCATCGTCCGGCAGCTCGCCAGGCGCTCGGCGTCCGCCGATGCTGCGCCGAGAAGCACATGGTAGTGGGACACGCTTTCCGAGAATGCTGGGGCGGCGGCATGCGACCGGAACCGGATCAGGACGAGCCATTGTGCCGCGCGGCATGAAAGCGCCTGTGCTCGCAGAAGGCGGCCTGACATGTCCTCTTCGATTGCGAAGCTCGCCGCCGCGCTGGCTCGGCCGACGCTGCTATCCTCCGTGTGATCGGTGGCGATGACGGACACGCGATTAGTATCGTGATGCATGGTTTCCCTTTCCTCGAGTGAGAGATTGCGGCGATCTGCCGCTTCAAGGGCTCGGCCCGGGCTACTGACCGTCTCGTGGTGGTTCTTTCATCCGCCGGCGACCATGAGATTGGCCAGAGCTTGGTCAGACGAAGAACTTTTCTGCAACGTTTGAGCATGGGAAGAAAAAAGTAGCCATCATCACCCGGCCATGACAGTAGAGTTGAAAGGCCCCACAACGCCTGGTCACCGGCTGACGATCCCGTCCAGGATTGCGTGGCGAGGACGGAGATCGACTCCAGCTATTTCGCGCGGGAAAATGTCGTCAGCTCGCGGGTTTTTTGCGTCAAGGCGCGGGGAAATATCGTCATCTCGCGGGGTTCCTGCGTCATTTTGCGGGGAAATTGCGACAGAGAAGGCTCTAAGCTGCTGATTTTTCGAAACGAAACAACCTCTGAATCAAGAGAATCCTGAATCCCCCTGAAAGAGCCGCAGAGCGGCGGATTTTGGGGGCCTTTGGAGGCACCAGACGCCCGCTTGAAGAAAAACCGATCGGATGCTTTTCTCTCCGGCGAACGTTCCAATCTACTCTTCGTGTCGGGTGCACCTCGACAGGGACTGAAACAGACGAGGCTCTGCGGCGCGCAGTAGGGTCTATGGCTGGAGCAGGACTTGGCGAGATCGGTCCGGCGCTGGCTCGCAGACGTGCGAGCAAAGGCTCTCGCCCTTATTGCGCGGGAGTTGAGAAGGTTGCTGTCTCGGGAGGGTCGAGATGTGAAGCCTGTTGCGGCGCGCAGCAGTAGGCTCTGCTGATCGACAGTTTCCGGGGCAGTGACCACCTTCATTCGGTGCTATCTGTTCGATCGGACGCAGGGTTTTGAAACTCCGACGATCTTCACCAATGGCCGGTGGCGGGGCGATCTTCGCTCACCTCGGAGCGGCACGCCATGCGGAAGACCAATTTGCAGACCAATGTGGCAAAGGGGCAGATACGCGAGGACTCAGGTCGAGGATGCGCGAATGCTTTCCATCATCATATTGGTCGTGGTGGGCCTGCTCGCCGGGATGGTCAACGCCATTGCCGGTGGCGGGACACTCATTAGCTTTCCTGCCCTGGTCTGGCTGGGAGTGCCGCCGATCATGGCCAACGCCACGGCGACGCTGACTGCCTTGCCAGGTTATATTGGCAGTGCATGGGCCTACAGGCACGATATATCCGCAGAGGGAAGCCACGGGCTAAGGAGCATCATCGTGATCGCCGCGCTTGGCGGCCTGGCGGGGGCGGGGCTGCTATTGCTTACGCCGGGCGATGCTTTTGTCGGAATCGTGCCTTGGCTCTTGCTCTCCGCCACGCTGCTCTTTGCAATCGGTCCGCGTCTCGTAGCTCTGGTTCGCGCGAAGGGACTGACGATCGGACCGAGTCTCTCGGCTTTCGCGATCTTCCTCGTTGCTGGCTACGGCGGCTATTTCAATGGAGGTCTTGGCATCATGTTGCTGGCGGTGTTCAGCCTGATTGGCTTCCAGAACCTGCACGGGATGAATGGTCTGAAGAACCTGCTTTCAGCCGTGCTTTCCCTGGTATCTGTCACGACGTATGTGACCGCTGGCCTGATCGCTTGGGAGTCCGCTACGATCCTGGCGATCTCGACAACGATTGGAGGATACATCGGCGCCCAACAGGCGCGGCGGATTCAACACACCGAGTATCTGCGGGCTTTGATCGTCGGTGTTGGTGCATCGATGACGCTGGTATTCTTCGCAATCTGACTGTCGAGACTCAGCGTGGAACTAACGTTCCAGGTGCGCTCCGTCGGAGAGAAAAACCTCCGTCATCGGGACGCGCCAGGGCATGAAGTCGATGGGCGCCAAGAGGCCAACTGTAGGATCCCGCACCGATGATCCGTGACCCCGACAACTGCCGCTGTCGCCTTCGCGCGCTCTTCCGACGACGCAGCGCTCGCCGCGAGGAGTGGGGCCCGCTCTGCGCGCTGGACCGGCCGACGGCCCGTGCCGTCTTAGGGTCGACCGGATGCCCGTCGGCAAGAAAGTGAGCTAATCAGGGAGCGGCGCCTCTGCCGGCCTCATCGTCCCTTGTCACGCTGTCCGTGCGGTCCGTTGAGGCGGGAAAAGGGTATCGTAACCCCAAGTGAAGACAAAGGCGTAGCCCATATAGAAAACCGCAAAGGAGATCTCCATTACCAGTGAGGCGATCAGTGGGACACCGAGCCACCAGGCGAAGAGTGGCAACAGGAGGACCAGAAGCGTCGCCTCGAAGAGCACGGCATGAACAATCCGAAGCGGCATCGTCTTACGGACATCGCGTCGCCGCCAATTCAGAACGTGGTCGAATACCAGGTTGAAGATGTAGTTCCACATCGTCGCGGCGGTGGCACCAAGCACGACCAGTGCTCCCATGTCGCCTATGGGGTGATCGAAGACCCAGGCGAAGAGCGGCGTGACGATAACAATGCCGATGAACTCGAAACTGAGAGCTTGGCGAATTCGGTCTGCGGTGCTGCGCATGATGGCTCCGATTGTTGTTCGGGCCGTCCCGCGTGTTGACCATCTGGCTGGGCGAGGCCGTCCTCGCTTATCGATGCAAGCGGCCTTCATGCCGCAGGACGTTCCTCTGCCCCAGCAAGCAGTAGTCGCATGATATCAGATCGGGTCAGGATCCCGACCAGTCGCTGCTCCCGGGTCACCGGAACAACCTCGCTTCCCTGCGCCGCCAGCCTGTTGAGGAGCACGCCAACGGGCATATCGTCCGGCACCGCACGGTCGGCGGGTCGCATCACGTCTGATATGGTGCGACGCGGAGATCTCTGCCGCCAGGCCGCCGGGCGGTCCTGCGCCGCGACGACGTGCAGAAGATCGGCTTGGAGCACGAGGCCGCGCAGTATCATATCTTCGTCTACGACCGGGAGGCTCTTGATAGAATGGCTGCGGAAAAGCCGTGCCGCATCCGAGAGCGGCGTGTCGGGTCGGACCGTGATCAGACCGGTGGTCATGACGTCAGCACAGGTTGTTCCGTCAAAACGGTGCTGGGCCGCCTCTGCTTCGGCAGCGGCCAGCAACCGGCCGAGGTCTGCCACACCAAGGTTGGTCGACTGGTTGAACCGGTGGAGAAGCTCACCGAGTTGCTCGGTCGTCAAACCCAGGCGCAGCGCGGGATTTCCCGTCTCGTCCGTCTCAGGCTGGCGGAACGGATATACCCGGCCCGTTGCCCTGTTGTAGACGATGGCGGCAAGGACCAGTACGGCGGTGGTCAGCCCGACCGGCATCAAGGCGAAAAGCAGTCCCGCTTCCCGGGCCACGCCCGGATCGAGGGCGGTGAGCAATGCCACTGCCCCTCCCGGCGGGTGGAGCGCCCGAACGAACATCATGGCGGTGATCGCTGCGCCGACGGCGACGCCAACAGACCAGGGAGCGGGCACGATCCGGAGAACCAGGAGAGTGACGAGTGCTGCCGTCACATTGCCGACGATGGCCGACCACGGTTGGGCGAGGGGCGAGTTCGGAACGCAGAATACGAGCACTGCCGTCGCTCCAAGCGGAGCCATCAAAAAGAATGTCGATTCCCCCAGCCTGGCGGCCAAGCTCACTACGAGAGCGCACAGGCTGATCCCGAGAACTGCGCCGAGCCCGGCGCGCAACTGCTCGCGGCCGTGAAATGCCGGCAGCGCCGGGTAGAGATGATACCATGCCCGCATACGAAGGCCTCCTTCGCTGCCCGAAAAGAGAGCAACTTCCGCCTCCTATGCCTTAGATGATGGCAGAATGTGAACAGCTGCATCCGACGAAAAGGACATTGGTCCTATCTCCAATTGAATGGGGGGATCGTGGTCCCGCGTAGACGTCAGGATCGAAACGACCGATCGCACGCAGGCTCCCGCTTGTTTTCAGCGGTAAATGGTCTGAATATTGGCCTGAATGGGGGAATGGCATGCGAACAGGCAAGGATGCGGCACGGGCGCGACTCTGGCAGGTTCTCGAGGAACGTGCGCCGGCCTCGGGAGATCGTTTACCGCCAGAGAGGGTGCTGAAGGATCTCGTCGGATGCAGTCGTGAGACGCTTCGTGGGGCGCTCGCCACCCTCGAGGCGCGCGGCGAGATCTGGCGCCATGTCGGTCAGGGGACCTTTCGCGGCCGAGCGCCCCTGGGCCGTCCGGTGAAGGATACGCTCCTGCTCGAGGCGACAACACCCGCGGACCTGATGGACGCACGCCGCCTACTTGAACCGCAGGTCGCAACGGCTGCCGCGTTGCGGCGTGTAACGGAGGACATTTCCCTGCTGCGACAGCGCGTCGCCAACGGACGTGCCGCTCGAAATCGCGCGGAATGCGAGCGGGCTGATGACGCCTTCCACCAGTCGATCGCGCAAGTCGCGCGCAACCCTCTCTTGATTGCCCTCCTGCGTCATTTCTCGAGCGCCCGATGCCGCGCGGTTTGGCAGAGGGAATGGGATCGCACCTATCGCCGAGTCGGCGTGGAAGAGTTCACCCGGGTGCATGGCGATCATCACGAACAGGTCGTCGACGCAATTGCCGCCGGCGACGGGCCGGCCGCGCATCGTGCCATGGCCCATCATCTCGAGGCTGTCAGCATCGATATGGGCGTCCTCAACCCAGTGCCGTCATGCTGATGATGCCTCTGTCACCGAGGTCGGATCCTCCGGCTCTTGTGAGCGGTCGGCAGCATGGAGGCCGGCGCGCGTGATCTCTCCCGATAGACGACGTAAAGGCCCGAGGTGAGGATGACTGCGATCCCCAGCCAGGTCATCCGATCGGGAAAGTCTCCGAAGACCACGAACCCGGCGGCGGTGGCGCCGATAATCTCGAGATACTGGAATGGTGCCAGGAGACCGGCTTCAGTGTGGCGAAAGGCTTCGGCGATCAGGACATAACTTGCAGCGGCGAGGAGGCCGCTTCCCAGGATGAGGACCGTGGCCCAAGTCGAAAGGGCGCTCGGGTCCGGAGACACAATTCCCGCTGCGTGAAGACCGGAAGAAAGCGCTACCATGCCGAGGCAGGCATAGGTTGTGGCGCCGCACTGAATGGTCAGCCCGGAGCGGGTGCGCGAGGCACGGCGGAGGACAATCATGTTGAGCGCATAGGAGACGGCCGCGAGGAGCGGCAGCAGCGCAGCGACCTCGAACTCGGGCCCCGGCCGGATTACGATAAGCGCGCCCGCGAGCCCTGCGCCAACTGCTGCGAGGCGTCGCGGTCCGACTGTCTCGCCGAGGAGTGGACCTGCCAGCACAGTCAGGATCAAAGGCTCAACGAAAAAGATGGCGATCGCGGTGGCAATCGGCATGACCGCGAAGGCGCCTATCAGGCAGATGAGGGTGATCATCACCAGCAGACCGGACAGCGCGACAACCGGCGAGAACATGGCGCCCCTGAGACGTTTCCGCAGCACCACCGCCGCCGGCAGGAGGAAGGCCCCCTGGGCGAGAACGCGCGCGGTCGCGACGTCGATCGGATTCAGTTTCTCTGTCAGAAGCTTCGACAACGTGTCGCCCAGTGGTAGCAGGAGCATTGCCGCGGCCATGCAGGTCATTCCTGCGAAAGATCCAGTCCACATGGTCTGCGACCTGTCGAGCAAGGCAAGAGTCATAGGACACCTCATAACTTCAGGCTCCGCACGATATGTGCGGAAGCAAGTCCGGGCGTTCAGGACATCGGTTGAAAGTATCGGGGCGGGGCAGCGGACGCGCGACGCCATCGCATGCTGCCTTGCAACGCGGATATAGGGGTCTTCAAAGGACTTGTCCAATCCGGAGAGCAGGTAGCTCTCTGGCTTATTGCTCGGCAAGGCCAGTGACGTCAGGCAAGAGCGCTCAGAATGAAACCGGCTCGCGCTTCGACTTTGAGCCTTGGCAGAATGACGGATCATATCCGAGCCAATCGAAAGCCTCGATCAGCCGATGATGCTCGGCGATGCCGTCCTTCAGATCTTGCTGGCGTTCACTGTCCCTGTGGTGGTTCTCTGGCCAAGGTGGAGTTAGAAACACTTGGTGATGGAAGCGGGCGTGTCCCGAGAGGGTGACGGACGCCGCCAATCCGCTTGCATGTTCCAGCGCGATGGCCGCATCCAGCAGCCCGCGATCGAAGAACACCCAACCCTGCGAAGACGCGACGCGGTTGCGGTCTCCGGTCGCCATGTCGATGGCGCGCCTTGCGAAGGCTTCGAGATCGACCCAGGGAAGTGCCACACCTGCGCCGTTCAACTCCTCCTGCACGATCTTCCTGCCGGGCTCCTCGACAGTTTCGAAGCCTCGGGAAGCGAGTTCGGCCAGCAACGTCGACTTCCTGCCTCCCGAGCAGCCGGAAAGGACCACGTGCTGGCCTCCATGGCCGTTTGTCATCGGATGTCTCTCCATGTTGTCAGCCGCTCCTCACGCCCCGATGCGCTCTGTCTTGGGCGGCGCAGCGAATATCCGTGCGACCTCCGTTTCATGATCGACGGGGAGCATGGTTTCCCCGCGGGGCCTATTCAGCTCGATCTGCATGCGTGGGGTCGGGACTTTCGCCTGCCGCATCGCGCGGTCGATCAGAGACAGCAGCTCGTCGCGGCAGTCAACGTCCCGTTCGAAGCGCGACAGCCAGAACCGGACCGCATAGGAATTGCCTTCGCTTCCCAGCTCCTGCACGCGGACATCCGGTGCCGGCTCGCTCTGGATCAGGCGCGCCTCGCCCACGGCCTTCAGGATTATTTCCTTGGCGGCGTCCACGGAAACCTCACGCGATAGCTTCAGAGACAGCTGCGCGCGATACTGTGGTTTCGGTGCCGAGTAGTTGATGATGCGTCGGCGCGCGATCTGGCTGTTCGGCAGGATCAAGTAGGTCGAGTCCAACGTCAGCACCCGTGTCGTGCGCCAGCCGATCTCGATGACCTTGCCTCGTGCGACCTGCTCGATATCGACCCAGTCCCCGATCCGGTAGGGTGCCTCGACGCCCAGTGCGATGCCGGACAACGTGTCCGCTACGACGTTCCGGATCGCGAAACCCAGCACCGCGAGTATCAAGCTCGATCCCGCAAGCGCGCCAAGGAGACCTTGTTCCAGCAGGAGCGAGGCAGAGGCAACGATGGCGGCGAAGAACAGTAGAACCGCCACGAGATCCCGAAACAGACGCGGGTATGGGCGCTTGTCGCGTCTCCGGCGATCCGCGAACAGGCCGAACAGCCGGCTACCGAGCCAGGCCGCAGCAAGGCAACCGACAACGCCGCCAAGCATGCGGAGAGGTAATCCAGTCCGCCGCTCGACATCCTGGTCGAAGATTACCAGGCCGGCGGCGACAAGAAGCAGGACCGAAGGCCAGATCAGCCGACGGAGATGTGAGAGAAGTCTCATGTCAGCAGCCCTGTTGCTGATGCCGCGATGGTCGGCGAGACCGGCACTGGAGGCAGGTCACGGCGGCGCCGGCATGTCGCTCGACGGCAGAGCCACAACGACGACAGGAAATTCGGATAATGGGGGTATTGCCCCCGAGAATGTGCCGACAGCTGGGACAGCGATGAGCGGCCGCGCGGGGAAGCGATGTCTTGCAGGAGGGGCAGGCAAGCGGAAGGTGACGATTCATGGGACCCTCTTTCAACGGGAAGGGAAGACGCCGAAGCGGCGATTGCCGATATCCCGGAAGGAGCGTCGTGGCTTCGTCAGCGCATCGAGCGGCTCCTTCCGGGCAGAGCATGGGCTTCGGCAGGGTCCCGGGAATGTCGGTTCATTGTGCCTCCAGGCTTTCGGGGGCATCCTGGGACGCGACGTGGAGCACGGTCAGAACCCGCCGCTCTCCGTCCCTGGTGTCCCAGTGGAGCGATGCGCCCTCTGCCAGTCCGATCAGGGCAACCCCGATCGGTGTCAGGATCGAGATCCGACCGCGTGCGATGTCGGCGTCCTCGGGATAGACGGGCGTCACCGTCTTTTCCTGGCCGGTCGATTCATCCCGATAGCTGACCGCGCGACCGATGGCCACGACGTTCTGCGGGAGTTTCGCCGCCGGAAGGATACGGGCCCGGCCGATTTCGCCGAGCAGCCGGTCGGCAAGGTCCGGGTTGCGCTGGATCGCGCCCTCCGCAAGTGCCTCGAGCCTTTCCAGGCAGTCCGCACCTATGACGACCCTGGGCCGCCGGCCGGTGCCGCGTGACGTAGAGAGTTGTTTGTTCATCGTAGTTTCCTTTCCACCATCTGGTGGTGTGAGTGAATTATGGGTGGCCATAATCCCTGACCCGCCACGAACGGATCAAAGCATCAGGCCGCGGCGTGGTCCGGCGACGGATGCACGTCCAGTACCACGACGACTTCGATCTGACCGTCGTCCCGCAGGAGCGGAACCTTCTGCAGCTTTCGCATCCCGATCAGGGTCGCCCCAAGCAATGAAGCAACGAGAATATGTCCCGGGACCGGCGCGGGGTTCATGGAGAGCACGCCGCTGCGAGCGCCCTCACCGCTGATCATGTAGGTGACGTGGCATCCGGCCACGACAAGATCTGGCGAGGCCGGCTCGGGAGTTCCGCGCGAGATCCGCAGCTTGTGGCGCAGCAGCCCGTTTAGTAGAGCGGGATTGGGCGAATTCCTGGTTCCGCGATAGCGAAGCAGGTGCTCGATGCCGAGCCGGTCGTCGACAGTGAGAAGAAAGCCGCTCCCGACAGCGGAGCGTTCGAAGAGCGATCGAAAGTCACTGCCGGCAGGCAGGTGGGGGATCCTGGTAATGGTCATGATGTGTCTCCCGGAGCGGTGAAGCCCGCGTTCTCAGATGCAAGGGTGTGAGAAAGCCCCGGGTGGTCGAAGACGCGCTTATGCGCAGACCGCCCGGGGACCCGGGCGGTTTAGAAGCAGAAACCGGAAAAGGTTCTCGTGCGTGACCATGATGAGACCTTAGTCTTTGGGCGCAACCTGTCAATCTTGGAGACCGGGCCAGTTCTGGAACGGTCAAGGATGCACAGATCTCGAGACGGCGAATTGATGACGAGGTCCACGAGGCGGACTTCGACGACGGGGGGTCACCGACGGCGCACCTCGAAGATTGAGTCACGTCGAGCTTCCTGGATCGGCCGACGGTGTGGCAGCGGGATGATGTTTGCCGAAGTCGTGCGACCACCATCATCTTCCCAACGCGCCAGGCACTTGGCGCTCGGCTCAGCGACCGACCTCTCCATGTCACTCGGCCGGAAAAGTTCCGGAAACAGCTCGTCGAAATCTGCCTTGCAAAGCATCATTTTGTCACTCCTTTCCATCGCTCCATAGGGAGCCACTGCACGGCGAAGGCTGCGCACCACTGCAGTCCAGTGGTGCGGGTTCTCGAGAATGGGACCGGCTTATGCCGTTCGGCCGCCGCGCCACCGCGCATCGACCTGCACATCCGAAGAAACTGGACGCATGCTCAGTTCGCGATCCGTGAGACCATCGACGACGCGCGGGATATCACTGCGATCAATCCCGATGTCGCGCAGCAGGCGATCGTCCATGCCTCGAAGAGTTTCGATCATTTTCCCGCGTTGCCAGCGGTGGAATGCGGTCTGGAGCCAATGTCGAAACGCTCCGGGCTTGCGGTTGCGCGGACTGGCCGCTCGAGGGGGTGGGAAGTGATGGTTATTGGATTTGAAGACGTGGGGGTGCATGTCATGCTCCATGACGAAGAAACTGAACCGAGACGCACGCACCACGTCAGCTGGGCGACCCGCACAGGCGTGGTCTTCCGGCCAGATTGGCGCGTTTGTCACTTCGACTGATCTGTAAGAGATCGAGAAGACCCCGAGGCGCGGACCGGCACGCGGCCTGATCCCGCCCGGGGCTACCGGCGGTTCAGTGTGTTTCCTGCGTTGAGCAGGAACCTCGTATGAAGACTGAACATGGTCATGACTGAGATATCGGCATTCCGCGTGCGTATATCAAGAGCACGGCGTGGCCTGCGACCTTCTGGCACTGCCGCCATGAGAGGCGGACGAGGCTCATGGATGATGCTCCGCCAAAGGAAATCGCAGACCTCGGTTTTATTGTCGCGCAGCAGTGAGAACAAACTCTTATAGTGTTGTCACTTCGCCGCACCGCGGCCGTGACGGTTGACAGAATCCATTTGTTGCATAGCCATGTGTACATGGTTACGAACGAAAGCCTCTTCCGGTTTCTGCTTCTGAACCGCCTCCCTGCCCGGGGGGCGAGCGCGTAAACGCGTTCACGGCCACCCGGGGATTTCTCGAACATTTGGATAGAGACATCGGGTCTGCTGAGATCAGCCCCTGGGAGACGAACATGACCAACGCACAATATGCGCGGGTGCCGAATAGCTTTGCTTACGACACCACCCCAGAAAACCGCCTCAACGATGTAGAGTTTTTTCTTCGGCCTTCTGACCGCACCGACATCGACTGGCTGCTTTCCCGAGATGACCCCGCGGCGCGGAATATGCCGCGTCTTGTAGAAGGGATCCTGCGCTACAAGATGCGAACGGCCGGGAAAGCGGCTGGCAAAGGCATCGACCAAATCGCATTGCCTTTGAAACGCATTACATATGCTGAAAACAATGGCCCTATACAGAAGGGCATTTTGACAATGAGCGTAGTAGAACGGCCGGGCCGCATTCCTGTGGGGTCCCTGCTGGGCGCAACTCTCTTGGGCATGTCAAGATACCAGGAAGAGCCCCTGAAGAAAGAGGACGGTCGCACTGTCATTGTCGGCGTTTTGAAGATCGAAACGGTGGAACCGGTCTAACGCGCCGAGTAGCAGACCGATCTGCGGCAAGGCATCGCGAGTGACTTGCTGCCTCGGTTAATCTGCGCCGGTAGCGCCACGATCGCCGTGTCAGGCGGGTTCTGGTGCGGGGAGGGCGACATCGGCAAGGGTCGAGCGGTTGAGGTTCTCGATAAAGGCCATTTCGGCCACCCGAAGCCGAGCCTTCAGGCGACAGCATCCGTCGATCGTGCAATCCCCACCATTCGGTTGGAAGCATTCGACAAGCGCTTGGCCCTCTTCCAGCACCCGAACCACGTCCCCCAACCGGATCTCCTTCGGGGCGCAGGCCAGGGTTGCACCGCCACCGCCTCCACGGCGTGTCTGCACCAACCCGGCCCGACCGAGTTTCTGCATGATCTTGATGAGATGGTTGCGGGAAAGCTGGAATTCCTTGGCGAGATCAGCCGTGGAAAATGCTCGGTCCGGCGCGCTGGCAAGGCGCATCAGCATGCGGAGTCCGTAGTCGGTGAATGAGGTAAGGCGCATCTGCCATCCATGAAGTGGAAGTGGTATTTACAGTGCCTATTATGGCGCTTATCCAGAAGAGTGAACAGTCCCGGCGCGGATAAATGGCTCTTACCGCGAGAAAGACTACACCTGCATTTCGGAGTTCGGCCATGGGCAATGGGTCCAACAGCTTCAAGAGTGAGGGAGGCTTTGCCTCCCCGCCCTGCATGGCGGCAGAGGTCGATCCTGGGTATTTCGATCCCTTGGCCGTAGATCCCGAACAAGCGCGCGACGTGGCCCGGTGGCGCACGGCGGAACGCAAGCGGCTTCGTGAGGCGCGTCGGACGCTTTCCTCACCCCGGAGGAAAGCAACAGGTGAAGCGCTGATGACAGGACTGGAGAGACTGTTTGCAGCGAACTCTGCCGGGGCGGGCGACGGGATCGTTGCCTTCTATTGGCCGATCAAGGACGAGCCGGACCTGCGATCTCTGATGACCGAGATGCAGGCGTCTGGCCGCCGCATTGCCCTGCCTCTCGTGGAGACGCGGGCGGCGCCATTGGTGTTCCGCCTGTGGACTCCGGAGACCCGGATGGAGCGCGGACACTGGAATATCCCTGTGCCGCCACGGGACGCGCCGGAGGTGATGCCGGATGTCGTTCTCGCGCCTCTCATGGGCTGGGACAGTGAGGGCTATCGCCTTGGCTATGGTGGAGGGTATTTCGATCGAACCCTGGCGGCGCTGTCGCCGCGACCCTTCAGCATCGGCGTGGGTCTCGCCGCGGCGCAGCTGCCCACGATCTATCCGCAACCCCACGATATTCCGATGGATGTCATACTCACCGAGCGTGGGATCGAAGTCGGAGGCTAACGATGGACAGAAACCAGATGGCGCGAAAACTGTTCGAGGGCATGCCCGATGCGCTGGTGGTCGCGGACCGCGAAGGCATCATCCGCGTCTGGAACGGGGGTGCGGAGCGGATATTCGGCTTTGCAGAGGGGGAGGCGCTTGGCCAGTCATTGGACATCATCACGCCGGAGCGACTGCGTGAGCGACACTGGATCGGCTACGAGGCCACCATGCGGACGGGCCAAACCAAATATGGCGCAGGCGATCTTCTGTCAGTTCCAGCAATCCGTAAGGACGGAGCGCAGATCTCGATCCAGTTTTCCATCGTTCCGTTGCGCGGCGAGGACGGCGACTTGCAGGCGGTCGCGGCGATCATGCGCGACGTCACCGAGGACTTTGAAGAGCGCAAGAGGTTGCGGCGCGCGATTGGCGGTTGAGGGGAGTATCGAGGCGCTCTCACTGCATGTTCTGAGAGGGCGGATTACTACACTACCCGCTTGATCTTCGGCGATCCGATCCTCGAAAAATGGCCCGCGGCTGTAGAAATAGCAGACCGCCTCCCCGCGCGGTCGCTCGTATCAGGATGCTGGTTGAACGGTGACCGGGACAGCCTACACCGAACCAAGCTTACCTTGGGAAAACGGATGCTGCGAGAGCTTCAATGCCCGGTTCCGCGACAAACTATTCAACGGAGAAATCTTCTGTAGCCCCAGCCAAGCGCTGGCTCCGATCGAGCGAAGTCGGAAACACCACAACACCAAGCGACCCCATGGCGCTCTGGGCGATCACCCTCCGGCTCCCGAAACTATCGCCCCGATGGACCGAAAGCTGACTGTTCTCCAGCATACAAACTGGACTTTCGGGGTAGGGCCGATCATTGCGATAGAGCCGCAAGTAGCCCGGCGTGGTGGATTTCGCTTACGAGGATCACCGGACTTGTCCAGCAGTTCATTCACACGTGTAGACAGGCTCTTGTCCTCGATGGGATATGGTGCCCGCAAGGACATCGCGCGGCTGGCGCGGTCTGGTGGCATTGTCTTCGATCAGGCTGAGATCCTGGACGCCTCCGTCCGCATCCCTGTCAGCGCGGACCTGCCCCGCCGCATGACGGTCGCGGGCAGTTCGCTTGATCCGCTTGCTGGCCTGGTCGTCATGATGAACAAACCCTTGGGCGTGACCTGTTCGCACAAGGAGGCAGGCGAACTTGTCTATGACAGGCTGCCTGCTCGCTGGCGACGCCGCAAGCCCGCAATTTCAACCATTGGGCGTTTGGACAAACAGACCTCTGGCCTTTTGCTTCTGACCGACGACGGAGACCTTCTGCATCGTATCAGCAGCCCCAGAAGCCGGCTCAGAAAAACCTACCGTGTCACGCTTGCCCGTCCACTCGATGGCACGGAAACCGCACTGTTTGCGTCTGGCAGACTCACGCTCAGAGGCGATGACAAACCCCTGGCGCCGGCAGTGCTGGACATAATCTCGGAAACCGAAGCCCTGATCACCGTCACCGAGGGCCGATACCACCAAGTTCGCCGCATGTTCGCCGCATGTTCGCCGCCACCGGCAATTTCGTCGAAGCTCTGCGACGTGAACGCCTGGGCGATCTCTGCCTGCACGAGAACTTGGCTCCCGGTCGATGGAATCTGCTGAGCGAGGAAGAGACCGCCCTCGTCTTTCGATGACCGAGGGGATCGGCTCAGATCACTCCCAGCATCCGCATGGCTTTCGCAACCCGCTCGAAACCGGCGATGTTCGCGCCGAGGACGTAGTCACCGGGGGCGCCATACTCATCGGCAGTTTCGGCGCATCTGTCGTGGATGCTCTTCATGATTTGAGCCAACCGCTGTTCAGTCTGCTCAAAGCTCCAGCGGTCACGGCTGGCGTTCTGCTGCATTTCGAGCGCCGACGTCGCAACGCCCCCGGCATTCGCCGCCTTGCCAGGCGCGAACAGGATCCCGGCCTCGCGCAGGATGCGGATCGCCTCGGGGGTGCAGGGCATGTTCGCGCCTTCGCCGACAGCCAGAACGCCGTTCTTGACCAGTGATTTCGCGTCCTTGCCCGTCAGTTCGTTCTGGGTGGCCGAGGGCATTGCCACGTCACAGGGTAGATCCCAGACAGAGCCTTTCCCGACAGGCACAAAATGAACCCCGTCCCCACGCAACCGGGCATATTCCGAAATGCGCTTTCGGCGCACGATCTTGATCTCCTGGAGCAGGGCAAGATCAATCCCGGCTTCGTCTATGACGTAACCGCTGGAATCCGAACAGGCGATGACCGTGCCCCCAAAGGATTGCACCTTTTCGATGGTATGGATGGCGACATTGCCCGCGCCCGATACCACGACGCGCTTCCCGTCGAAGTCGCTCTGGCGCGTTGCAAGCATGGCCCTGGTAAAATAGGCGTTGCCGAAACCAGTTGCCTCGGTCCGGGCGCGGGATCCGCCGTAGGCGATGGCCTTGCCGGTAAACACGCCTGATTCATAACGGTTGGTCAGGCGCTTGTATTGTCCGAACATGTATCCGATTTCACGCCCGCCAACACCGATATCGCCGGCAGGCACATCCGTCTGCTCGCCCAGGTGGCGGTGCAGTTCGATCATGAGAGATTGACAGAAGCGCATAATCTCGCCGTCGGATTTGTTCTTGGGGTCGAAATCCGTTCCGCCTTTTCCACCACCGATCGGCAGGCCGGTCAGGGCATTCTTGAAGGTCTGCTCGAAGCCCAGGAACTTGATGATTCCCAGATTGACAGACGGGTGGAAGCGCATCCCTCCCTTGTAGGGACCGAGGGACGAGTTGAACTGGACGCGAAATCCTCGATTGATCTGGACATTCCCCTGGTCGTCAACCCAAGGGATGCGAAAGATAATCTGGCGTTCGGGTTCGCAGATCCGTTCGATGAGCGCTTGTTCGAGATAATCAGGGTGCTTTGCCACGACTCGCCCGAGGCTTTCCATCACCTCGTGCACGGCCTGGTGGAATTCCGGCTCGCCGGCATTGCGCCGCGCTACTTCGGTAAGGATCGGTTGTAGCTTTTCGTCGATATTGTTCATGTGCCTCGTCGCATCAAAGGGGGGTGTTGGTCGGGTGCGGAAAATGTGTGCATCAGCACCACGAGCGCCCATTTGCTCATCAGCTATTTGATCCTCGACCGTTGTGCAAACCGTTCTCGCGCAGGGTGGACTCCAACAGACGGTGGATCGAGACACGAGACGTGGTCCCTTGTGGAGGCAGACGGAGAACGCAAGATTCTCTTCGAGGCTCACGAGGTCGGAAAGGCGGGCGTGTCGCAGACCGTTGAACAGCGTTTTCTGGCCTTGCGCGAGGCGCTGCGGGGACCGCAGGATGTAGCGCGCGAGATCTGGCTGGGTCTCGAGGACTAACCGGTGGGCCAGCCTTCTGCGTTGGCAACGCCGACGCCTGGCTCACTCTCCACGTTTCGGGGGAATTGCGAGCACGTCGGTTTGCGCGGTTCTGAGCACCTGCTCGGTCACGCTGCCGATGAGCATTTTGGCAAGTCCGCTTCGACCATGCGTCGACATCACGATCAGGTCCGCCTCCTTTTCACTTACTGCTTTCAGGATTTCGTGTGGCACTGGCGAAGCTTCGTATCGCGTGATCGGTCGCTGGCAGCCCTTCTTTCGCGGTATTCCTCGCAGGCGGGTCTGAGTTGAATGGACGACTTCCCGTAACTGAGCGAAGGTGCACACCTATCTCATTGCCTCGGTGACGATATGGACGTGCTACCTTTGGGTCTCTGGCTGGATTTTCTCGGAACCTTCGTGTTCGCCATCAGTGGCGCGCTGGTGGCGGTCCGCCGCGGCCTCGACATATTTGGGATTTTGGTCCTCTCGGTCGCAGCCGGCCTCGCGGGTGGCATGATCAGGGATATGCTTCTGGGTGCGACGCCGCCAACAGCGTTGGAGGATCCGCGTTACCTTCTCACGGCGCTCGCTGCGGGTGTCTGCGTGTTCTTCGGGCATCGGCTGCTGGAACGCTTGAACAAGCCCGTGATGGTGCTGGACGCGCTCGGGCTCGGGGTCTTCGCGGTCAGCGGCTGCCAGAAATCACTCCTGTTCGGTCTCGATCCGTTGCCCGCGATCCTGCTCGGGGTTCTGACGGCTGTGGGCGGTGGCGCGACGCGGGATCTTCTTGTTGTCGAGATCCCGCGTGTCCTGCGCGAAGAAGTCTATGCGCTTGCCGCGACGGTCGGCGCGACAATCGTGGTGGCCGGGACTGCGCTCGGTCTCTCGGAGGTCTGGATCGCCGTCGCCGGTGTCGTGGCGGCCTGCGGGTTTCGGGTGATCAGTGTCTGGCGGGGCTGGCGCGCCCCGCGCGCGCCAGGGTCTTGATTCTGAGGGCCACCGGCACCGTCAGCCCAGGGAACATTCCGGCCCGAGAGGAACGATGCCGGTGGGGTTCAGCGCCTTGATCGAGTAGTAGCCGCGCTTGATGTGGTCGACGTTGACCGTATCGCGCACGCCGGGGATCGCCAGGATCCGTTCCTGGTAGCGGCTCAGGGCGGGGTAGTCCGCGATGCGGCGCAGGTTGCACTTGAAGAGGCCGTGATAGGCCACGTCGAAGCGCACCAGCGTCACGGACAGCCGCACATCGGCCTCGGTGAAGCGATCTCCCGAAAGGAAGTCTCGGCCGTCAGCGAGACGATCTTCAAGTTCATCAAGCATCGCGAAGACCTCGCGGAATGCCTCCTCGTAGGCGACCTGCGTGGTGGCAAAGCCCGTGCGGTAGACGCCGTTGTTCAGGGCCGGATAAATGCGGTCGTTGAGCGCGTCGATCTCCTCACGCAGGTCTGCCGGATAGAGATCAACGCAGTCGTCTGCCAACTCTCCGAAGCCGGAGTTCAGCATCCTTAGGATATCGGCGGACTCGTTGTTTACGATGGTCCCGCGAGCCTTGTCCCAGAGCACCGGCACCGTTGCCCGGCCGGAGATGCCGGGATCGGCCCGGGTGTAGATCTCGTGCATGTAGGAAGCGCCCTCGGCTTCGGTCGGATCGCCAAAGCGCCAGCCTTGGTCGGACAGTTCCGGCTCGACCACAGAAACAGAGATCACGTCCTCCAGTCCCTTCAGCTTGCGCCCGATAAGCGTGCGGGATGCCCATGGGCAGATCAACGCGACATAGAGGTGGTAGCGGCCCGGCTCGGCTTTGAAGCCGCCCTCGCCGGTCGGCCCTGGCGCGCCGTCAGGCGTGACCCAGTTGCGGAAGCTCGATGTCTGGCGGACGAAGCCGCCCTTGTCGTCCTTGGCCTGGACCGGCTGCCAGTCCGCAACCCATTCTCCGTCTCGAAGCATGATCGTCTCCTTAGTTCCTGAGCGTGATGCCGGTGCCCCAGGGGTCGTTCAGGGTCAGTCCATCCGCGGTGCGGGTGCTGGCAATGTCGGCGCTTTCGGCGCGGGCGGCAATGCCCGTGATGTCCCCGGCGTTCTGGACAATAATCTCGACGGAATCGAGACCCGCCATTCCCTCGGGGCGTTTGCCGGCCCGGCGGCTGTTCCAAATATTGCCGGCAAGCTGGTGGTGGTAGCCGCCGCTGCCGTAGAAGCTGGCGCCGGGATAACTCGCGGCGATATCGAGGCCGAGCACGTCGCGGTAGAAGCGGTCGGCCTCGCCCGTGTCGCCCACCTGCAGGTGGACATGGCCGATGCTGCCATCCTCGGGGAAGCCTGACCATTCAGTGCCTTCGGCGCTTTGCAGCAAGTCCTGCAGGTCCAGCGGATCGGTGCTCATCCGGATCTCGCCGTCGTCGCCGTGCCAAGCCGAGACCGGGCGGTCCGCATAGACCTCGATTCCGTTGCCCTCGGGATCGACGAGGTAGAGCGCCTCGCTGACGAGGTGATCCGACGCGCCCTGGAGCGGCACGCGCGCCTCGGCGGCATGCCCGACCCAACGGGCCAGGTCGGACCGCGTCGGCATCAGGAAGGCGGTGTGAAAGAGCCCGGCCTGCCGCGGATCGAGCGGGGAAAGGTCCGGGTCACCCTGAAGCTCCAGAAGCGGCACGTCGCCGGTGCCGAAGGTGATGCGATCATCGTCGGTCGCAACCGGGACGAGCCCGAGCACTCTCTGGTAGAAGGCGGAGACCGCATCGAGGTCACGCACCTTGAGCCGGACCGCGCCTATGCGCATCGGCGCGGTCGTCATGTCGAAGAAGTGGGTGGCGGTGGTCATGGCAAGGTCTCCTTGGGATAGAGTGCGGCCGCGGGAGGATCCCGGCGGCCGACGGGGAAGGTCAGGCGAACTGGCCGAGACGGCGGTCGGGTTCCGGGATACGGAGGGCGAAAGCGCCGCGTCCCAGGACAGCAACGACGCCTTGCACCACCGTCCAGAAGAGCGGGTATTCCCAGCCGCCCCCTTCGTTCGAGTAGCTCCAGCCGAAGCCTGAATGGGCCCAGACAGAGCCGAGCAGAATCGCGACGAGCGGGATCGAAACGGCGCGCACACCGACGCCAAGGATCAGCGCGAGCCCGCCGCCGAGTTCTCCGAGAATGGTCAGATAGGCAAAGAAGCCGGGCAGGCCGAGGCTTTCGAAGAAGGCCACGGTGCCGGGGATGGTGAAGAGGCTCACCTTCATCCAGCCATGGGCGAGAAAGGCCACGCCACTCGTAACGCGAAGGACGAAAGCAGCATAGTCTGCATTGGTTCGGGTCGTCATGTCATTTGCTCCGCTCAGAAGGTTCAGGAAAACTGCCAGCGCGGCGCGATCCCGGTGCCGTGACCGAAGACGTAGCCGAACTGGATGTTGAGGAAACCGATGGGCTCCAGGTAGCGGGCGTTGGCGAGCGGGCCGGCATCGACCGGCTCGAGGCCGATCTCGGCGGCCAGGGCCTTGACCCTCTCGCGTGCGGCCTCGTCATCGGCTGCGACGAAGGTCTGGATAAGCCGGCCATTCACCTTGAGGCCCGTGCCGTAGTGCTGGGCGAAGACCGTGTTGAACGCCTTCACCACCGTCGCGCCAGGCAGCCGGGAGGCGATCTCTTCGGCAGCCGAAGTCTTATGACCGACCTGGAGACCCGAAAAGTCCTCGGTCACCGGGTTCGAGACATCGATGACAGTCTTGCCGCTGAAGTTCGCCTTGCCGGCAAGATCCGCCACGGCCCCATAGGGCGTGGCCAGGACCACCAGTTCCGCCTGGGAGACGGCGGCAGAGAGATCGTCGTTGCGGCCGATGGTGGTTAACTCATGGCCGGCCTGGCTCAGCACCTTGGCGAGACCGGAGCCGACGTTTCCGTTTCCGATAACTGCGATACGCATTGCATTCTCCTTCAGTTTCCCGCCCCTCGGGCGGCCTGTTGTTCACTGAAGTCAAAGTAAGGCTTCCCCATCTTCCATAAAATGACGATGTTATTGAATGACTATCGCGATTTTGTTCTTAAAGGGGGCGATATGGATATCGTGGACGAACTCAAGGCTTTCGTGGCCACCGCGCGGACCGGCTCCTTCACTGCCGGAGCCGAGCAACTGGGGGTCTCGAACCGCCTGACTTCGAAATACGTGGCCGAACTGGAGGCGCGCCTCGGCACGCGGTTGCTCCAGCGGACGACTCGGAAGGTCGGGTTGACACCGGCCGGGGAGGATCTCCTTGCGCGGGCGCCGGCCGTCCTCGACGAGCTTGATGCTCTCCTGAGCAATGTCTCGGAAGGATCGCGCGGCCTGAGCGGGATCGTCCGGGTCTCGGCGCCCGTGACCTTCGGCGAAGTCTACGTGGCCGGCATGCTGGCCCGGTTCGCCGAAGCGCACTCGAATCTGACCTTCGACCTGAGGCTGGATGATCGCTACGTCGACCTGGCCGCCGACGGCATAGACCTGGCGTTCCGGATAGGCGTGTCAGAGACACTTTCGCTCAAGACCCGCAAGCTTGGTGTCTTCCATAGCTGCCTGGTGGTCCATCCCGACTACGTGAAATCCCAAGGAGCTCCGCAATCACCTGACGAACTCGTGCATCACGCCTGCATCGTCGACATGAACCGTCGCCAACCGCATCGGTGGGTGTTCAAAAAGAACGACACCGAGATTGTCACCCAAGTGCGGGGCCGGTTTCATGTCAACTCGGCCAGGGCAGCAATCGAGCTGGCCGCGGCCGGCATGGGGATCGCCTTTCCGCCCCGGTTCGCCATTGCGGACATGCTTGAGACGGGCCGCCTCGTTCCCCTGCTGGAGGATTTCGACATGGACATGGGACCGGTCAGCGCCGTCTATCTCGAAGGTCGGACCCTGCCTCGAAAGATACGAGCCCTTATCGACTTCGCCGCCGAGGATATGCAGACCACTCACTTGCTTCAAAAAGCGACGACAAGCTGATCAAGGCTGGCGGAGCTACACGTGGGCAACCTTCGAGATGTGCCGGTGAGCGTCTGCTTTTCTTCGAAGCCTTCGTTTCCGAGGTTGTGCAATATTGGGTCTTGTTCCGGATGTGTCCCGCCGATGACCCAGACATTTGCCTTGCCGCGACCAGACACACATCGGGTTGCAGGCTTCTGCAGCCCCGCCGTTTCCGGGTCAGGCCGGACGAATGAACATGCGGTCATCCTCATGCGCGGCAGCGTCGTCTGAGCGGATGGCGCGGTAGCAATGCCACGTCGCATGTCCCAGCAACGGGAACACCAGGATCAGCCCCAGTCCGGCCGTGAGTAGGCATAGGACAAACAGCACCACCACGATGGCACCCCAGGCGATCATCACCCCGAGGTTGTTCCAGACCATCGCCATGCTGATCCCGAGCGCGGAGAGCGCGTCGGTCCGTTCCGTCAGCAGCATCGGAAAGGCGAAGACGCTGATGGCGAAGGAGAAGGCGGCGAAGAGCGCACCGACGGCAGAGCCGACCAGCAGCAGGGCCCAGCCAGTGGGAGTCAGGAGAAGCATCGGCACGATCTCCTCGGTGCCGGGAAAGGCCACCATGCCGAAGAACAGCGCATAGATCAGAACCGCCGCGCGCATCCACAGCAGGAAAAGCCCCAGAAGCATGACCCCCATAAAAACGCCGGCCCGGCCGGACCGAAGCCGGACGAAGAGCATCGGCGCGAGGCCGACGGGTTCGCCTGCCTCCAGTCGCCGACTTTTTTCATAAAGCCCGCCGGCGATCAGCGGCCCGACCACCATGAAACCCGCCAGCGCCGGGAACAGCGCATAGTCGAACTCCAGACGAAACAGGAACCAGACCACGGCGACCGAGACGAGGAAAACGCCGAGGCCGTAGACCAGACTCGGAAGCGCGTGGGTCCAGAGATCGCGCCACCCGGTACGCAGCCATGTGAAGGCGGTGCGCCACGGCAGATCGCGGGCGTGCGGGCTCGGGCGCGCCAAGGGTGGGACAACCTTCGGAATGACGCCGCCGGCGTGCGGATTGTCGGGCGGCGGCGGGGTGTTGTTCTGGCTCAGCATGACGGTTTCGCCGGGCGGTGGGTGCCGGCGCCTTCCTTGGCGGTTTCAACGCAGCTCGGTTGCGACGACAGCGAGACCGAGACGAGATGGATATTGGCGGCCACAAAGACGGCCACCACCAGCAATGCGGCGGAGATCGCCAGAACACGAGGCCGCTCAATGGTCATTCCGGGTCCCCGTCAGCCAGCGAGGTGATGTAGATGGCAAGCATCTTGCGCTGCGCCTCGGTCAGACGGTTTTCCCATGCGGGCATCCAGCCCTGTCGGCCACCATAGATCGTCTCGAACAGCGCTTCATCCGAGCCGCCGTAGATCCAGTGGGTGTCCGTGAGGTTCGGGGCACCGAGGTCCTGCATGCCCGCACCATCCTCGCCGTGGCAGCTTGCGCAATTGTCGGCAAAGAGCGTGGCGCCTTCCTCCAGCCGCTCGGGCGAGGCGCCGCTGTCGAGGCCCGCCAGCGACTGCACGTAGTCCGCTGTGATGCGGATCTGGTCCCGGTCGAGCATGCCGTCGCGGCCGAACGCCAGCATCTCGGCATAGCGTGTGTCGGGATGCGGAGCGTTGATGCCGACACGCAGGGTTTCGAGGATCGTTTCGTCGTCGCCGCCCCAAAGCCAGGCGTCATCGATCAGGGAGGGATAACCGGGGCCGCCTTCGGCGCGGCTTCCGTGGCAGGCCACGCAATTGTCACCGAAGAGTGCGGGTGCTGTCCGGTCGACGTGGGCCATGAGCAGGGTGTCGTCACGGATTCTGTCCAGCGGGAGCGCGGCGATCCGGTCCGCCCAGACGCCACGGGCGGCATCTGCGGCTGCCACGCGCTCTTCTACCTGTTCCTGCTGATCAATGCCCAGCAGCCCGCGGGTATAGGTGTTCACCAGAGGCCACGCCGGCATGAGCACCCAGTAGACCAGCGCCCAGACGTGCGTGACGATGATGAAGAACCAGACCGCCCGCGGCACGCGGGTGTTCAGCTCGGTGATCCCGTTCCATTCGTGACCCGTGGTCTGGTGCCCGGTGAGGGGATCGCGCTCCTTTACCGACATGGCCCATCCTCGTCATCCAGGATGCTGTTGGCGGCTTTGTCGAAGCGTTTGCCGAGCGACGGCCAGTAGGCGTAGACGGTGATCCCCACGGACAGGGCGATGAGGTAGAACAGCCCGAAGGACTTGGCGATCAAAGAGGTCAGGTCATGGGTAAGATCCATCCTGTCACTCCTCCCCGAGTGGCTGATTTGCGAAGGCGGCGTCCGTGAGCCCGCCGAGGATCTGGAGGTAGGCCACCAGGGCATCCATCTCCGTGACGCGGTCCCGCTGTCCGTCGAAGTGGCGGACGCTGGTCGCGTCGCCATATCGCTCGCTTACCACGTCGGCTGCGTCGGTGCCGGGCCGCGCCTGGCCGCGGGCGTCGGCATCGGCATTGGCGATCTGTTCGTCGCTGTAGGGCACGCCCACCGCCCGCAGGGCCGCAAGGCGATCCGGCAGGCTCTCTGTCTCGAGCGTCCTTTCCAGCAGGAATGCATATTGCGGCATGACCGATTCCGGCACCACGGCGCGTGGATCGACGAGGTGTCGCACGTGCCAGTCGTCGGAATACTTGTTGCCCAGCCGGGCAAGGTCCGGCCCGGTCCGCTTGGAGCCCCAGAGCATCGGGTGGTCGTATTGGGATTCCACAGCCAGCGAGTAGGGCCCGTAGCGGTCCACCTCGTCCTGAAGCGTGCGGATCATCTGGCTGTGACAGGCATAGCACCCCTCGCGGATGTAGATGTCGCGCCCGGCCTGTTCCAGAGGTGTGTAGAGCCGCATGTCCGGTGCGGCCTCGACCGTTTCGTCGATGGTGAAGAGCGGCGCGATCTCGACGAAACCGCCCACACCGGCGGCGACGATGATCCCGAGGGTCAGGGCCATCGAGTGCCGCTCGGTGCGGTAATGGGTCCGGGCGTGGAACTCGAACAGTCGGGCGAAGGGGGAGAGGATCTTGCGAAACATCAGGTCACTCCGCTGCCGGAACGGCAGGCTCGGCCGCTTCGGACGAGGTGGGGTAGTCGCGTTCCGGGTGTTTTTCGGGGGCGTGCCGGATCGTCATGTAGACGTTGTAGGCCGCCAGGATCGCGCCGGTCAGGAACAGGGCACCACCGCAGGCCCGCGCGACGTAATAGGGATGCATGGCCACCAGCGTGTCGGTGAAGGAATAGGCCAGCGTGCCGCTGTCGGTGTAGGTGCGCCACATCAGCCCCTGGATGATGCCGCTGTTCCACATCGCGAAGACGTAGATCACCGTGCCGGCCAGCGCGAGCCAGAAGTGCCATTCCACCAGCTTCCAGGAATACATCGTCTCGCGCTTCCACAGCAGTGGGACGACGGAGTAGATCGAGCCAAAGGTGATCAACGCCACCCAGCCCATCGCGCCGGCATGGACATGCCCTACCGTCCAGTCGGTGTAATGCGACAGCGAGTTCACCGCACGCACAGCCATGAACGAGCCTTCGAAGGTGGACAGCCCGTAGAACACCGCCGCCACCATCATGAAGCGCAGCGTGGCGTCGTCGCGCACCTTGTGCCAGGCGCCGTTCAGCGTCATCAGCGCGTTCCCCGCGCTGGCCCAGGAGGGCACCAGCAGCATGACCGAAAAGGTCATGCCCAGCGTCTGCACCCATTGCGGCAGGGCGGTGTAATGCAAATGATGCGAGCCGGCCCAGATGTAGAAGAACACGATGCCCCAGAACGACAGGATCGACAGGCGGTAGGAATAGATCGGCCGCTCCGCCCGCTTGGGCAGGAAGTAATAGAGCATGCCGAGGAACCCGGCGGTCAGGAAGAAGGCGACCGCGTTATGGCCATACCACCATTGCGTCATCGCGTCCTGGACTCCCGCGAATGCCGAGTAGCTCTTTGCTCCTGTCAGGCTGGCGGGGACGGCGAGGTTGTTGACGATATGAAGGATCGCCACCACCAGGATGAACGCCATGTAATACCAGTTCGCCACGTAGATATGCGGCTCGTTCCGGCGCGCCAACGTGCGGATGTAGAGCACGAAGTAGACCACCCAGACGATCACCAGCCAGATGTCGGCATACCATTCGGGCTCGGCGTATTCCTTGGATTGGGTGACGCCCATCAGGTAGCCCGAGGCGGCGACGATGCAGAACAGGTTGAAGCCCAGCAGCACGAACCACGGTGAGACATGTCCCGCCAGCCGGGCCCGGCTGGTGCGTTGCATGACATGATAGGACGTCGCGATGAGGGCGTTGCCACCGAAGCCGAAGATCACCCCCGACGTATGAACGGGGCGAATGCGGCCAAAGCTCGACCACGCCGCATCGAAGCGCAGGTCCGGCCAGGCCAGTTGCGCCGCGACCCAGACGCCCATGCCCATACCGACGACGGCCCAGAACAGGGCAATTACCAGCCCGGCCTTGGTCGGGTCGTCATAGTAGTTGACCGTGCGATCCTCGGCCGGTTCGGGCTCGCCAATCGCACGCAGGACGAAGAAGGTCGTGATACCGGCTGCAATCAGCACGATCGCGCCGTGGCTCCCCATCGGATCGCCTCGACCCGCTGCGGCCATCACCAACCCGACAGTCGCCATGACGACACAAATCATCAATGCGATCTGGCGTTCGGCACCTGTCAACCGCTCCATCATCTGGCAACCTCCCGGTCAGTTCTATGTCTTGGTGGCAGCGGACGGTCCTCCGTCTGGAGTATCCGGCGGGCATCGCCTTCCGGGTCGTCGAACTGGTCGGTCTTCATCGCCCAGAAAAATGCTCCGAGGCCGATTGCACCCATCATCAGCGTCACGGGTATCAGCAGTAGAAGGATGTTCATGTCCGCCCCACCGGCGTTTGCCGGCCTGATGCGAGGCGAGCTTGAGCCTCGGCACACAGGGTGTTCAGGCGCTGCGCCGCCGGGACAATCTCGTCGATCTCACCCGCTCCGGTGCCGCAATAAAGCGGCATCTGTTCAAGATCTCCGGTCGTGGTGCGCAGGGGCGAGTCCGTGCTCTGGCGCAGCCGCGGGATGAGGCCGTCGCGGGCGATCACCTCATGTGCGATCCTCTCGGGGTCATGTCCCATCAGGGCCGGGCCAAAGGTCTCGGTGACGCTGTTGCGGAGGACGCGCACGACCGATCCCTTGGGCCAGTTCAGCACGAAGCCGTCGGTCAGGACGGTATCCTCTCCCTGGGCGGTCACGACCCGTTGCTTGTGGTAGTCGTGGGCGAAGGATTCGGCCGTGGCCAGGAAGGCGGTACCGCACTGGACGCCCTGCGCCCCGAACGAGAGCGCCCGGGCCAGCCCCTTGCCGTTGCTGATGCCGCCCGAGGCGACAACCGAGAGAGCCGTTGTTTCCAGCACGGCCCGAAGCAGGTCGAATGTCGGGGTGCGCCCGTGAACGTGGCCGCCAGCATCCTGCCCCTGTGCGATCAACACATCCGCCCCGGCGGCTTCGGCCTCCCGTGCCGCGCGCAGCGTGCCCACCTGGTGCAGCAGGAGAGCGCCTGCCGTCTTCACCCGGGCAACTGCCTCGGGCACCACGTCCCAGAAGAACGAGAACACCTCGACCTCCATCGCAAGGCAAGTTTCGATTTGCTGGTCCAGCAGGCCTGGGTCGGTGGCTGCGGGGATGAGGTTGACGGCAAAAGGGCGGTTTGACAGCCGGCGATAGGCCCTGATCTCCGAGGCGATCAGTGAAGGCGCTTCGCGCACCATCCCCAGCGTCGGGAAACCGCCGGCATTGGCGACCGCGGCGGCCAGTTCGGCGCGCGCGACGCCTCCCATACCGGCCAGGATGATGGGATACTCACATCCCAGCAGATCGCAGAGGGGGGTGCGAAGGGACCCGGGTTCAAGCGTCATGACTTGCTCCCCTTGAGTCGCTGCTTCAGGTAGTCCCGCAGGACCACAGCCTGGTTGTGGTCCCGGTCCTTCGCGGCGAAGAGCAGAGTAACGGGGCCAGCTCGGCACCATGCGAGGCAGTGCTCGACAGCGTCCGTGTTGTCAGCCAGTTCTTGCAGGTAGCGGTTGCGGAATTCTCCCCATTTGTCCGGGTCGTGGTCGAACCATTTCCTGAGCTCGGTGGTCGGCGCGATGTCCTTGATCCAGTCATCGTGCCCGAGACAGGTCTTCGAAATACCTCGCGGCCAGATCCGATCCACGAGCAGCCTCGCGCGGTTCGTGCCGGACGTCTCGTCGTGAACGCGGGCAATATCGATATCGAATTGCTTCGCCATGCGAGGGTCAAACCAGTTTCGGGATGCCGGTGCCTTTGGCATCCTCGACCGCGAAGTTGAGCGACCGGGCGATGCGTTCTGCCCGCTCGATGACATGGGAGGCGCCTGCGGGTGTGCAGATCTCCTTCGCGGTCTCGCGAAAGATGGTGAGCCACCGCTCGAAATGGCCCCAGTCAATCGGCAGACCGACGTGCTTGGGTACCGGGGCGCCATGATAGCGGCCTGTCATAAGGGCAACGGAGGACCAGAATGCAGTCATCCGCTCCAGATGCGGTGGCCAGTCATCGATGCGCGCCGCGAAGATAGGGCCAAGAACAGGATCCTTGCGGACCTTGCCATAGAATGCATGGACCAGCTCGCGCAGCACCGCGTCATCGAGTCCGGTCCGTGCCTCGAGATCGGCGGTGATCTCCGGGCGCGCGGAGGGGCTGCGCGATGAATAAGGCTGGATGGAGGTCATCGGTGTGGCACCTTGGTCGCAGTTGTATTGACGGGGTACGTCACCCAAGTGGTATTGTAAATACCTATTGTGGTCGAGCGCAATCGCGCGAAACCGCGCAGAGCTTGACTGGCGGAGATCGGCGCGGGATCAGGGCATGGGAGACGCTGGGATGAGTGAAGTATCCAAAACCGACAGCGGGTTCGTTGTGGAAGCAGCCGCCATCGCGCGGGCCTTCAAGATCACGGAAGAGCAGGTCCGGGAAGAGATGCGGAACGGACTCATCAGCAGCCGCTCCGAGAGCGGGGCGGGCGAAGACGAAGGACGTTGGCGCATGACCTTCTACCGTGCAGACCGCGCGTTCCGTCTCGTTGTCGACGCAGAGGGAGAGGTGCTGTCGCGGGGAAGCTTTCCCGTCACTCCGCGATCGCGGTCAGCGCGCCGGGATTGACACTCGACGGGCGGCAAGCAACGATCAATCCATGGTCAGGTATCAGATCAAGTTCCGGTTTCTTCTGCTGAACCGCCCTTAGCCCCGGGCGGTTCGCGGGCGTTCTATGCGCAGCGATCTCCCGGGGACATCTCGAGAAAAGTTCAGAGATTGTCGGAGGCAACTCCAGGGGGAAACATGGCCATACCTGACGTTACGGGATCAACGATACCGCGACACGGAAAGCCGGAAGCGGGTAGCGGGGATTGCAAGTGCCGCCTGACAAAAGCCGATCGGCTGGGAATCGAGAGATTTCTGAGCTTCGCCGGCAACAGCAGTGTCGCCTACTCCCAGCTCATGCTGGATCTTCTATACCAGAAACTGCAGGTCGCCGTTGCCATAGAGGGTGCGGCACCGTCCGATGTTGCCACATTTGGCAGCTACATTTCCTGCGTGGTGGATGGGAAAGATATCGAAAGTGGGGTTCTCAGTTTCGGCCTGGTGACGCGTGCCGGAGAAATCCCGATTCACTCTCTCCTGGGGGCCACGCTCATCGGAATGTCGACCGGGCAACGCACCAAGCTGCTGTCCGAAGACGGCACCACCCGGTCATTGGTGGTAACCCAGGTGGGGGCGCCTTTTACCGTGTAGTGACGGGTTGCAACTAATGCGGGCGCTGGAGCATCCGAAGCGGGGACTATCGGCATCAACGGCTTGCCTGGAGGCGGGACGGCCTCACTGGTCTTCATTTTCCGACTCTCGGAAAGGTTTCCCGCCTCGGCCTGAAAGAGTCAGCGCGGCGGGTGGTGGTGGCATCTGCTGTTCCGAGGACCCGGCAAAGTTTGACTTGGCGCCGGAAACTTCATAGCGTGGCTCGATGTTTGTGTTCTCATGCAAAATCAGAGGCCGGTCGTTTCCGGGATCTCTGCTGAACCGCTCCCTGCCCCGAGCAGGGGGCCGCATGCGCTGACCTCCACGCTCGGGGATCTTCTTCACCAACAACTTTGGATTCTTGAGGCTTGCGTCGAGCAGGCCGAGGAGAAGATATGCGAACATCAAATGAAATGGCGATTTTCGCTGGAAGATCAGGCAACGAGGCTGCCGCGATTGATAGCCGGGCGTTCGCAAGCGTCGAGACCATGCGACCGCTCCAATCGTTCCTTTCCAAGCGGGACTTCTGGCACCTGCAAGAACTGCGGAGGGAATGCGCAGCTATCGAAGGCGGTGTCTTTCCTCTGCTGTCCCACCTGATCCGGGCAAAGCTTCAGGATGCATATATTCTGAATCCCAAAGAAGAGGCCGGAAACGTCGCCACCCTGGGCTCACGTGTGACCTACTCTATCAGGGGGACGGCACCACAATCGAGGACACTCTTTGACCATGGTTTTGCACATGATCAGGGAGGTATCCCGATCAAGACATTCCTCGGGGTCACCTTGCTCGGAATGAAAGGGGGACAGACAGTGCAGCTCCTTAACGCAAGTGGGACGACAGAGCCGCTCGAGCTTGTTGCGATACCGTGGCAAGTCGAGGCGAAATAGCAGCGAGAACGTATCTGACTTGCGCAGGACGACGGATCGCGAAGACCTTTGCAACTTGCCCGCCGACTTAAACCAGGTCGGCGGGTCGATCCTTTTCCATCGCAAAGGTGCTGTCCGTCGTCAGAGTATTTCGGAGATCGCGAGGCTTCTCGTAGCGAGGGTTCCGGTTCGGTTTCCGTTTGAGGTTATGCGGCAGCGTTCTGATGCTGCAAGCGGCGTTTTCTGATGGTCTGCTTCTTGATCTCCTCTCTCATTGACAGGATTTGCGCGCCGCGGCCGTGGTAGACATCGGCGGGCGTCAGGTTGCCGAGGCTCTCGTGGTATCGGCGGTTGTTGTAGTAATCGACGAAGGCTTCGATCTGCCGTTCCAGGTCGCCGGGCAGGTAGTAGTTCTCCAGCAGGATGCGGTTCTTCATGGTCTGATGCCAGCGCTCGATCTTGCCCTGGGTCTGGGGATGATGCGGTGCGCCCCGAACGTGATCCATGCCCTTGTCTTCGAGGAAGTCCGCGAGATCCCCGGCCACATAGGACGACCCGTTGTCGGAGAGCAGTCGCGGTTTGTGCACGACCGTGACGTCATCGCAGCCTGACGCTTCCAAGGCCAGTTCCAACGTCTCGGTGACATCGCTGGCCTTCATCGTCGTGCAGAGCTTCCACGCGACGATGTATCGGCTGTGATCATCGAGGATCGTGCTGAGATAGAACCAGCCCCAGCCGATGACCTTGAGGTAGGTGAAGTCGGTCTGCCAGAGCTCATTGGGCCGGGTGGTCTTGTCCCGGAACTCGTCGGCGGCTCGGATGACGACATGCGCCGGCGCGGTGATAAGATCGGCAGCCTTGAGAATGCGGTAAGCCGATGATTCCGATACGAAGTACTGCCTCTCGTCGGTGTATTTGACCGCCAGTTCCCGAGGCGTCAGGTCCTCGTGTTCCAGGGCGAACTCGACTACGTCCTCGCGGATCTCGTCTGGAATGCGGTTCCACACCGACTTCGGCCGCGGGGACCGATCGGCCAGCGCATCCAGCCCGCCTTCAACCCAGCGAGCATACCACTGGTAATAGGTGCTGCTGGGAATGTCGATCATGGCCAAGGTCTGCTTCGCCGGCAGGTGCGATGCTTCGACTGTGCGGATGATCTCAAGCTTTTCAGGCGCAAGATACCTCATTCCTCGTTGCCCCCATCCCCGATCATACTTTTTTTCAGAAGTCGGTTCTCGAGCGTCAGCTCGGCGACCACCTCCTTGAGGGCGGCGGCCTCCGAGCGGAGTTCCTTGACCTCCGGCGCCGTCGCCTGACGGACAGTGTCTCCAGCCAGGCGTTTCTTGCCGGCCTCGAGGAACTCTTTCGACCAGGTATAATAGAGGCTCTCGGCGATCCCCTCGCGGCGGCACAACGCGGCGATGCTTTCCTCGCCACGGAGGCCCGCCAGCACAATGCGGATCTTCTCCTCGGCCGAGTAGTGCTTGCGGGTCTTCCGCTTGATCCCCCTGACCAGCTTGTCAGCGGCATCCTTCGATGTTCCGGGTGTCTGTTTCATCTTATGGAATGGACGCCCCTTGCACCCAAGCCGATAGTTTTCGGGACACGTGGCAAGCAGAAGGAGTTCATAAAATGCAGTTGCTCGCGATCGATTTGGGAAAGCAGTCTTTTCACATCCACGGGATCACGAATGAAGGCGAGGTGATCTCGAGGAAGGTAACCAGATCAAAACTTGAAAACGCCGTTCAGGAAATTTCTCCTGAAGCCATTGCTATGGAAGCCTGTGCCAGCGCCCATCATTGGGGACGGCGTTTCGAGGCTATGGGATTTCCGGTTCGCCTCATTCATCCGCGCTTCGTTATGCCATTCGTCAAAGGCGCGAAGAATGACGCGGTCGATGCGGAGGCGATCCACGAAGCTGCATTGCGGCCGACCATGCGGTTTGTCCCGGTGAAGACGACGGAGCAACAGGATTTGCAAATGTTGCACCGAACACGCGACCGGCTCATCACGCAACGCACCGGCCTGATCAATCATATTCGTGGCCTTCTCGGGGAATACGGCGTTGTCATTCCTGTCGGCGCGGTCCGGTTCCGCAAGGACATCAGGGCAGCCGTCGCTGAAGCCAAGCTGTCGACCTTGGCGAAGCAGAACTTCACCGCACTCATTGCTGAGTTTGAGGCATCGGACAAACGTGTGGCCGAGATCGATCGAAAGTTGATCGCAATCTGCAAAACCGATGATCGCTGCAAACGACTGGCGACACTTCCCGGCGTCGGGCCGGTGATCGCCACCGCTTTGATCGCCGCCGTCGATGACGGGCGACACTTCTCGTCAGGCCGGGCTCTCGCGGCATGGATCGGACTGGTCCCCAGGCAATATACGACCGGAGGCAAACCTCGGCTTGGCGGGATAGGCAAACGGGGTAATCAATACTTGCGCCGCCAGTTCATCCACGGTGCGAGGTCGGTCCTGATCAGGATCGCCGGACGAAGTGATCGGCGTGCCAAATGGGCGCAAGGTCTTCTTGCTCGGGCGGGCCACAACAAAACACTCGTAGCAATCGCTAACAAGACAGCACGAATTGCCTGGGCAGTGTTGCGCAGTGGGGAAACCTACAAAGCCGCATAGCAGAGGCGCACGGCGCTTCGAGGCTCAAGAATGCGAGGTGTATGACGATGGTGTAACGGCATGGGCCGCCTATTCACAGCCTGTAAGGAGCGATGGCCATCAAAGGCCGGTCATCTTGGAAGGCACGAAGACAAGCGGATCCCATCGAGGCCAGAAGCAAGAAAGCTTCGTAAAAGGCCGGATAGATTCACGCATCCAATGCCGTTGGAACCGAAGTTGAAAAACACCTTGCGCAGGGGGCGTCCATAGATTCGCTCCTTGGCGGCTTCGATGAACCAGAACCCTCCGTTGCTCAAACCCCTAAATCTCTCCACAGGGTGCTGA
Organism: Heliomarina baculiformis; assembly: GCF_019966545.1. Taxonomy (GTDB): domain Bacteria; phylum Pseudomonadota; class Alphaproteobacteria; order Rhodobacterales; family Rhodobacteraceae; genus Heliomarina; species Heliomarina baculiformis. The sequence goes on from NZ_JAIMIC010000003.1 coordinate 243,338, forward strand.
CGTCAGACAATGCCCACGATGACGCACTCCACTGCCGCATTGGCAGATGCATTATTCCGCCACTTGAAAGACTGGTGCGCAAACCCAATTTCGATGCCATTCGCAAGAACATGTGGCCAAAGAGCGGCAACCGAGTACCCCTGACAGACCGAGCTTGTAGCCACAAATGCAGCGCGACAAGCGTTGCCATGGATAAATTTTGAAGCCTTGAAGAACCAAGCCGCCACGAAGTCGAAAGCGGCATAGCTTTTAATATGCCCATCGAATACATGAGCGAGATCTGCCTTTTGCTCCCTGCTCTGATAAGTCGACCCGAGGAATGGGGGATTGCCTGCGATAAACACCTCTCCCTCTTTCATGGGAGAGCAGACGTCTGCCCATGAAATTCGAAGCGCATTCTCGTTCCGGATGTTGGCGCCGCCCTTCAACGGGAGGGCAGCCGGCTTGCGCCCGAAGGCCTCACCGAACATGGCGTTGGCCTGATACTCGGCGATGAACATGGCGAGCTTCGCGGTCTCGGCCGAGAAGTCGGTGATCTCAATGCCGTAGAAGTTCGTGATCGGGATCTGCGACCACATCTGCATCTGAATCTGGGTCTGCCCCTCGATCTCGCCGAGGCGCCGCAGGATGCGGATCTCGCGGGCGCGCAACTCGCGGTAGGCGACGACCAGGAAGTTGCCGCTGCCGCAGGCCGGGTCGAACACCCGGATCGCCGACATCCGGTCCAGCACCTTGCGCAGCCCGTTCGGCCGGTCCCAGGCCTTGTCGATCTCGGCATCGAGCTCGTCGAGGAAGAGGGGGCCCAACACCTTCATGATGTTGGGCACGCTGGTATAGTGCATGCCGATCTCGGCGCGCGCCTTCGGGTCGGCCACGGATTGGATCATCGAGCCGAAGATGTCCGGGTTGATCTCTTTCCAGTCGAGGTCGCAGGCCTCGCGCAGGTAGCGGAAGGAGATCACGTCGAAGCGCGGCGCGTCGATCGTGCCCGCGAATAGGCCGCCGTTGACGTATTCGAGGTCGTGGCTCCAGGCCGGCAGGTCAGCCCGCTTGTTTTTGGGCAGGTTCATCGCCTGGAAGGCGGAGATCAGGACGCCGTGGGCTTCCTCTCCCTTGTCGCCAGCATGGGTGAAGATCGCGCGGGAAAACTGGTTCTCCGGGAAGATCCCGACATCCTCGGCGAACATGCAGAAGATCAGCCGCGTCATGAACTGGTTCATGTCGTGGCGCCGGGCATCGGCGGCCCAGTCGGGGTTGGCCTTCACCAGGGCGTCGTAGAGCTTCGCGAGCTTGCCCGTGGCTTTCACATCGACTGGGTTCTCCTCGGCCGGGCGATACCGGTCCTTGCCGGCGGCCGGCAGGAAGAACCCGAAATGGTCGCCGATCTCCGAGAAGGCGCAGTGCAGCCGCTCGCCGCTCTTCCAATGCTCGGCCGCGACTGTCTCGCCGTCGGTGGCGATCAGGATCGCCGGCTTGTGCTTCGCGGTCCGCTTGCTGCCCTTCAGCGCATCGAGGGTGGCCTCGACCCCAAGCGCGTCGGCCGGGGCGTAATGGAACTTGAGGTTCATCAGGACACCGCCCTCGATGTCCGACCTGTTCAATGACCCGCCGCGGAGCTTCGAGACCGTCGCCTGGGCATTGTCGGTTGCCTCGGCGAAGGAGAACCCGAAATCCGCCGGATCGAAGGGAGCCTTGGCAATGGCATCGAGAGCCTCGAAAATGTCTGTCGGGTTCATGCGCTCACTCGGAAAATCGTTGCTGAAATGAATATTGCTCGCGGCGGAAGGCGTCTCAAAGGCGGACCTCCTCCTGCACGGCTGATCCCAAGGTGTCGAGGGCAAGCGCCCGCGACGCATGCTCGGTGCCGGAAAGGGCCTTGATGAACCGCCGGTCGGCGGTGATGAGCTGGCGATCCATGCGTTCGGCAAGCGCCAGGTAGACGCAATCGTAGATCGGGTGCTCGAGCGCCAGCGCGAGGTCGAGGGCACGTCGCTCCAAGAGCTCGTCGGCGTCGATGATCGTCACCGGGGCCGTTTGCAGAAACAGGAAGAGGTCGATCGCGCGCTCGTTGGCGAGGACCTGCTTCGAGACGAGGGTGCGAAGGACGTTGCTGGCCTCGATCCGGAAGAGGGCGGGGGCCACCATGTCGGCGCCCTGGAGGAGCTCTGCCTTGTCGCTGTCCTCTTCGTCCACGATCCATTTGATCGCGACGGAGGTGTCGACAACGAAGCTCTCGCCGCCTGTCATGACGCCTCGTCGCGATCACGATCCGCGCGCAGGATCTCGGTCGTGGTCGGAGCACCAGGGGCCAGTTTCACGCGCTTGGTGCGCGCCTCGGCAAAGAAATCAGCCCTGTGTCCGGGGCGGAGGGCTTCCTCGAGGATCCTGCGATGCTCCGCCTCTGCGGATCGCCCCGCTTTCGCCGCGCGCTCCTTGAGGGCCGCGGAAATTGCATCGTCGACATTTCGGACGGTGAGTTGTGCCATGACGCATCCTGACTGCGAAATGATGGCATTATGAAGGCAGTTCGGAGATCTGGCAAGTTTCCTCTGTATTCGAGGATCCTGTCAGTTGGCTGGGGCCGCCCCTATGACCTTGATACCCGCGCTTTCGAGCCGGTGGTAAGGCGCCTCGCGGATACATGCATCGAGGTCGATCTTCGGTCGCTCGTCCCTCGGTGGACGCAACATGATGACACTCGCGATCATCACCAGGCCGCTGACGCCGAGCAGGCCGCACCCGACGATGATCTCCGTCGTGAATATCTCGGTCATGCGGTCCTGCCTTCCATTACAAATGTCACCTGATGCTCGGCCGCCTTCAGCCAGCCTCGAGCGAGACGCGCGCTGTCCGGCCCCGCCCGATGCGGGGCAGGGCGTCGCTCCACCGTCTCGTAGAGCAGGTCCAGAGCATATCCCTCGAACATCGCGAAAGATGCGCCGTCGAAATCTTCGACCGAAGGGTTCTCTGCACGCCCGGCAGCTCGGAACAGGCGGTCCAGCCATCGTGTCTCGAACTCAGGGGCGTCAGAGACGAGTCTGCGGCCTCCGAGGACCTTGAAGAAGGTTTCGGCCACTTCTGTTGCCGAGGGCGCCTCTGAGAGCTCGGACAGGGGAATGCCGTGAACCGCTGCGCTCTGCGGCGACCAATCGTCGATTTCCCAATCGTGAGCCGGTTGGATAAGGGAGGACCAGGTGCGCACTTCTCCGTGCTCGAGCCACGAGAGTCCGATTTCTATGGGCCAGCTGGCCCCCGACAGGCTTGATGCCTCGAAGTCCAGGATCGCGAATTTCTCAACTGCAGCATCCATGGTCTCACTCTTTGCGCGCCGTTGAAGGACAATAGCTGGATCTCTTGGTGTGCGCTTGCTTCACCGCTCGACGAACGCGGGCGATATCTGCCAGGCGGGCATGGGCGGATTGCGCTTGAGACGGGCGATGGAAGGTTGAGCGGACATCGCGCCCTTCGGGCTTGAAGGACCATCCGAGTGCCGTGAGCGCCTTTTCCGCGGCATCGCGTGCTTCATGCCGCCTGAGGCGATCCGTCACCCGTGGTTCAACATGTGCTATCTCGTTGTCTTCGCAGCTATGATGTCGCTGCAGTTCCATGATGATAATCAGACCAGGGAATTCCGCATCCAGCCAGCAAGTGACAGCAAGTGCATCATCATCAAGCCGCTGTGCGGCCTCGCGGGTCCGCTGCATTGCCAGTAGGTCCTCAGGCGACCTCTGGATCGGCGATATCGTAGCTGCTTCGCTGTCGTCCGGCATGATCGGATCTCCGGTTATTTTGCCCCTGTTCAGTCTTCTTCGAATGGTGCGAGAAGGTCGATTTCAACATCCTCGACCAGGTCGGCGGCGCGCTGGACGATGTGCCCGCCGAAAGGCCGCAGGCGCTGCGGGTCGGACGCGGCTTCCTGCTCGAGAAAGCCCAAGAAGGCCTGAACCGTTGGGTCGATTGCCGGTATCATCCTTCTAACCTCCTCAAGTCGAGCCTCTCGCGGCGGGGACCATGAGGGTGGTTTTTTCGACCCCAGCTCAGATGATGGCTTCGATGCCTTTCCGATCGATGACGTCGAGCAGCCTCGCCGATGAACCACCCGGGGATTTCTTGCCTTGTTCCCACTGAGCGACCGTTGTCGCACCGACATTGAGAAACTGGGCAAAAACGGGCTGGCTCATACGGCTCTTGGCCCTGATCTTCTTGATCCTGGCCGGCGTAAAGGAAGGTTTCTCCGGAACGCAGACCCGATCCATGACGCGCATGGTGATGTCGTCCATGGCGCCGACCTCGTGCAGGTCCTTCGCCATGTCGTGGGCCATATCCAGAATGTTACTCATGCCTTGCACTCCAGCTCTGCGATGGTGCCCTTCGCCTTCAGCGCATCGATCTGGCTGTCATCAGCCTCGATGAGCACCTTGGCGTTGACCGAGAGGGCATCCTTTTCCCGGCGCGTGATGTTCGATCGGCTGCTCTTCGGAAAGCCGTAGAGGAAGAAGATCCTATCGGATTTCTTCTTCCGGAAGCCGATGATGGTCCGGAAACCACCCGACTTGCCTCCGCCTGTGCGCGCGATCCTCTTCTTGAAGAGGTAGCCGCCAAGGTCCGCTTCGACGTTGCCGTCAAACGCTTCCTTCGCGGCCGCACAGAGGTCCTCGTCCGATATCGCCTCGGACCCGGCCCACTTTCTGAACGCCTTTCCAACGAATACTCTCACGCTCCTCCCTAACACTTAGTGTTACACTTGTCCATTTCAATCAGCTCTCGGCGGTCTCGGCTGCAACCTGAGACAGGTGACGATCGAGAACGAAGTCGACGAAGGTGCTGGCGGCCCCGATCGCGAGCCGCGCGTGCCGCGGCTGGAGACCCTTGAAGTCGCGCCCGCGGCCATGGCCCTTGCCGTAGGCGTTGCGCAACGGAGCGAGAGAGTGCGCGATATTTCCAAGGCTGGTCAGGATACCCCTAATTTCGTTCGCGCCCTTGGCGTTCTCATCGATCCCGTCCGGCATGATCTTAATCTCTCGGCGGAGAAGCTTCAGCAGCTCGGGGATCTCCGCCTTTTCGGGATAGGCGACCTTCCGATCGTCGAGGATCAGCTTGCAACAGCTCTCGACGATCTCCTTTGCCAAGGCGATCGCCTCGCCAGGCTCGCTGTCGCCGATGCGCTCGAGGCGTCGCAGATCCTCGTAGAGCGTATCCGAGTTCAGGGTTGCTGCCACGGCCTTGATGCGCTGGACAGACCCACCCAAGGCGTGAACCTTGCGTTGTGGCACATAGGCCGGTCGGCCATCGATGATGGCGTCCTCGACGAGTTCCCATCCGTCGGCCCGCAGGTGACCATTGAACGCCCGGGCGAGCGCATCCTGCTCCGCGTCGTCCTTCCGGACGATGGGATGAAGAATCTCGCAGATGAACTTCAGGAAGGTATCCTGATCAGCGGCATAGAGACGGAAGCGCGGGTCGCTGTAGACCCAGTCCTGCGACCAGTCGAAATTGTTGATGCAGTGTTGCCAGATGTCCTGCTCGGCGTTCTGGAACCGGCTGTCATAAGAGGGCAGGGAGGTCAGATCGAAGATCCGGCTGAGGAAGGCAATCTCATCCAGGGCGCCGTGCCAGGCAGTCTCCCTGGCACGCATCTCGTCGAGGATGGCGGCGCGTGTCCGTTCGCTGATCTTCCCGTCGGGCAGACGCCGCCCCGGCGGCGCGGCGCGCATCGGCGAGATCTCCGCGCTCACCCAGTATCCATTGTCCTTGCCTGTGACGAGTTCGAGGTTCTTCGAGATGATCCCGGCGATCTCGTTCCGGCTGTCCTCTATCCACACGAAAACACTGACCGGGACGCGTAGAAAGACGGTCCAGAGCTCGGTGCCGCCGTTCCAGTTGTCGTACCCGACCTCGTCGATCTCGATATCTGCCTGACTCATGGCGCGGAGGGCATCATGTTCGCCTTTCTGGCGAAGGAGCTCTGCCACGGTGGGCAGGCTCCCCTCGATTTCGCGTCTGATGCTCAGGTATCTCATCGGCGTAGTCTCGAACAGGTTGAGCCGAAGGACCTCAGTTGGCAGCTGCCAACCTCATGCGCCTTCGTCTTCCAGGGGATCTTTGCTGCGCATTTTGGTGAGGTTACGTGCTGACTTCACGCAGTCACCAATCGTGTTCAGGACGGCGTCTTTATGATCTCGATTTATGTCCACCGCCAGAAGCCCCGGGGAAATAATGTGGGTAGTGCTTCTCAGGAGCGGGGGGAGCTTGATCATTCGGGCGTTTCTCTGCGCCTTCGCGACCGCCGCGGCAACTGAATCACCAAGCATCTTGATCGCCGGGCCTTCACCCAATCGCTCTGAGAGCTCTTCAAGCATGAAGGCGGCATAGGCGACGCAACGCGCTCCATCGTCCGTATCGTCCCAGAGTTCCAGAAGGCTGGATCCGATCAACTGGGCAACACTCCAGGGGGCGTTCGTCGGCAGGGCGATATGATCGAGGAATTGCTTCAGCCAGAGCGACGTTTCTTTGCGCTCCCACTCGAACTGCGTCGTATCTCCGTCGATGCTGACGTATCGGTAATTCCCCTCCAGCATAGCGCCGAGGGCATCAGAATATGCTTCCTGCGAAATCATGCGCTTGTTGCGCGCGATCTGTAGAGCGACCTGGCTCCAAGCCGATGAAATACCATCCAGGCTCGCAAACAGCCGGAGGGAGGTGTCATCCGCAAGCAAGGTCCACCCTCTCTCCTTGGCGACTACCAGCGTATCTACGAAGCACGGGCCCACATCTTCGAAAACCGCTTCGAAGTCCGGATGAAGGGCAGTGCCTTCTTCCGGCATGGCGATTTTCAGGCCTCGTGCCAGGTCGAGGGTTCGCCCGAGGTCCGATATGAGAAGGTCGGACATCTCTCGGGACAGCTCGATGATACGCGCCCCATGCTCGTCCGCTACGAAGCTACCTCGGCGTCCTTCTCCCCCGATGGCATCCACCCTGTCCCGATAGGCTTCGTGAAGCAGATCGATGCTGCTCTGGGTGATATGCAGGTCCGGGCAGGCCTGAAGGAGGGTGTCGGCGAAGCCGAGCGTCTGGGCGCTGTATAGGGTGATTGGATCGACGATCACGCCGGGCGCAGCCATAGCCGATTGCGTTGCCGCCTTCCGTTCTACAGCATTACCGAGGGCCATCTTGATTTTGATGCTGCCGTGGTGCCGCAGAAAATCCCAGAAATCGAAGACCGTGCCTCCACCTGCGGCGGCCAACAGAGCTATCGGGGCTTTCCCTGACTCGTAGGCCTCCTCGATGCGCTTGACCTGCCCCGCACGCTCCCTGGCGCTTTCGAGGATGGGACGAATACTGCCTTCCAGATCATTTTCATCGATCCGAAGCGCTCCGAATATCTTGCTCTCCGGAAACAGGCGCTCGAAGTCCTTCTGAGACCGATGATACGCATGGGCATACTTGGACAGGATCTTTGTGACGGTGGCGTTCAGCTTCCCGACAGCGGAATCCATCGGGAGATTGTCACCCACAGCCTTTCCCATCAGGCGAAGAGCCAGCGGGTCTTCAGGGGAAATTTCGTCGCGGTCCGCCCGCGGGGCAGGGGCTGTCTCGATGATCTTCGTGAGCGGGTCAGCGTGATCTCGCGAGACCACAACGACTGTATCCTCCTCAACGACTTCGTGGTCGAAATCGACATGTCGCCCAGAACGGCCTGTCAGGATCAACCCGACCATGAAGCCGAGATGTATCTGTGGGTCTTCATAGCCGTCGCGCAACGCGCGGTATCCGATCTCGAGCGCCCTCTGGAAGTCGTCCGTGTAGTGATCGAGCTTGTGCGCAAGGTGCATGCGCATCCGGGGATCGCCGGAAATGTCCACCGGCACGGTGTCGAGATACCGGATGATTGAAGAGATGTCCGGCAGACGCTCGCAGATATCGATCCAGCGAGCACGGTCTTCCAGGGTTTCATCCCCTGTGCCGAACACGTGCTCGAGTTCCTTTCTGGCGCCCTTCAAGTTGCCAGCGCATTGAAAGATGACAGCGCCGATCCTGCGCATGCTGGCGGTATCTTTGATCCTGGCGTCGAGCTTCCCATAGAGTTCTCGGGCTTCTCGAATCCTGCGGCAGTTCACCAGTGTCTGGAGTGCCATCCTGAGTTGGGGCGTATCCGTGTCAGGACTACAGAGATCGAGATAGATGTCCGCGGCTTCGGAGTTCCGGCCGACCATGGCAAGGGCATGGGCCGCACGGTCACGTGCGAAGCTGTTGGTTTCGCGCTCTGACAACTTGGCAAGGCGATCGATGACTGCGGGATCGTCGAGATCGCCAGGATGGTTGAACACATAATAGGCCAAGAGCAGTGTGGAGTCCGGATGCTCCGTCAAGATGTCATGGGTGACTTCCTTGAAGAGATCAGGGTTGATCTGCGCAGCCGCCAGGATACGGCAGTTGCCAAACGCGACACGCAAGCCGGCGTCTTCTGCTGTTCGATATAGGAAGTCGGCACGTGCGAGAGCTGCTTCTGGGTCCCCTTCATTGATGCGCGCCTGGAGGAGCATGAGCTCATCATTCGGATCCCGATCGCCTTCGGGAATCCTCGACAGCGCATCGGCAACCGCGGCATCCTCACCCTTGTGCATCTGATAGGCGGCGCGGAACCGGAGCAGTTGCGGCGTATTTCCAATCCTCCGGAAGGCCTCTTCGATGAGCTCTTCGGCCTTCTCTTCATCCCCAAGCATCAGGGAGGCCGAGAGGGCATTCATGACGCAGGTTTCAGCCTCTCGCGCCCACCCGCTTGCCTGAAGAAGATCCCAGGCAACGAGAAAGTGTGCTCTCGCATCCTCGACGATCTCGATGTCGCTTTTCCGCACGAGTCTGAGGCTGCGGATGTCGTCTCGCTCGGCGACTTCCTGGAACCTGAGGTAGCCCGCATATGCGCGCACGCGCCAATTATCGGGATCTCGATTGACCGCATCCTTGGTCAACCGCCGGCAGTCCTTGATCTGACCCGCTTTCTGCGCGTGCTCCGCGAGCGCCAGAAGGAACTCCGGGATCCGCTGGAACTGTTCCGGAAGCTGAGCCTGAAGCTCTTGCCATTGCGTTTCCGCCGGAGCCGTCTCCAAGAACACTCCGGCTGCCCGCTGCTGTGGCTCTCGCATCGCCATGGCGCTGGCGGCCAGTTCAGCCGCCTTCTCACGATTGCCTGCGATGGACTCGGCGGCCGCGAGTATGGATAGCGCTTCGGATGTATCGGGATACTCGTCGTGAGCCTGACGATACCAATCTACGGCTGCATCCTTGTCTCCCTTGGCAAAATGGGCGGATCCAAGGTTGGCCTTGATGCGGAAACGGTCTCGAGCGCTGGCAGTGCGGCCCTCATTTTCGAGAAGTCGTTCAAGCCGGGTGATGGCGGTTTGCGCCGGGCTATCGTTCAGGAGGTCGGCGGCGTCGGTGATGCGCTGACCGAGCGCGTCTCCAGTCGGCTCACGCTCCAAGCCCGCTACGACTGACCTCTGGAGATCGAGGATACTGGACGTGAGCCCCGCCAGATCTCGGGATACGTCACCGCGCAGATCGTTCATTGCTGCAGATATCTGGAGGTCGGCGACCGTCGACACGCCCGAGCAATGAATGGCCGCAACGCGAGGATGGCGATTGAGAACAGCCTTGATCTCGTCCCAGCCCATGACATCGACTTCGAAGAGAAGCTCCTTTCGGTTCTTCTCATTCAGCTCTCGCGCGACTTCCTGTATTCGCGCGTCATTGGGGGCTGTGGTGGCGAGGATGAACCTGTCGAGAGGAGGGTGAAATGACTTGGCTTTCTCGACCTCCTCGCGAAGATCCTTTTCTTTAAGCGCCTTCCCGTAGCCTCCGGAGCGGCCTTTGCACTGGACGCCGACCCATTTTTTGTGAACCCGGTCCGTGCCGTAAACATCGACACCATGCTGCTCCTGACCAGACCGGCCATTGGCGCGCGCATCGTCTGTCTGCCATTCGCTTTCGAACAGATCCCTCGTCAGCCGCTCGAATGCCTGCCAGTCGGCAGGTGCGGGAAGATTTACGCTCGTGACGTTGACCATGCTGCTCGTGTCTTCTTATGCCTTTGCTAAAAGAGATGGGTTCGGACGGCAAAAATCGAAAGCAGGCATTTGCCTGATCTGATGCAGCTTTCAGCGGTCACAGCCTGCTCCGCACCTCCCGGAACAGCGCCTTGATTTCCGTGACGGCCTTCGAGCTCGGCCGATCGAACTCCGTAATCGCCTGGCCCGAAATCAGCGCCTGCATGAAGGCCTTGCGCTGCCAGAGCCGCGCCTTGGCTACCGGCACGTCCGGGTAGAGTTCCTGCAGCACCGCCGCGGTGTCGTCGCCCTGGGGCCCGACGGCCGCCACCTGGCTCAGGACGAATCTTCCCTGCCGACCGTTCTGCTTCATGATCTCGACCGTGCCCGCGGCCACGTTGATGTGGAAGGGAGTCGACCGAATGGGAATGATGAGCAAGTCTGCGGCGCGGATCGCGGCGTCGATCGTGCCGCCGGCATGGGGCGGCGTGTCGATCACCACGCAGTCGGCGTCATCTTCCTCGGCTTGTGAGAGATAGGCGATCTGCCCTGCCACCGCGCCGGAATTGACACTCGAAGGCCCCTTGGGTGTGAACCTCTCGGTTGGGGATCGAGTTGAGAGCTTGCGACCTGTCATTTGTTCCCTTCAGCTTCCTCTATTCGCATAGCATGTCAGCCGTCTTCTTCACCATCGTCTTGCCATTTCTTTTCAAAGTTGGCGCGCGCTGCACGATGGCGCTCCTCGATGATAGTGGCAATGTCTGTAAGCATCATGAGACGAGCTGCCTTCTGACGTTCGTCGAGCCGAAAGTAGGGTACTCGAACCTCCCCACTGTCGGCTTTCCTGGCCAATGTGTCTGCCTCATAGCCCCAGTATTGAGCCGCCACCTCAAGAGGAATTACGGGTGTGCCGCCGAAGTGGGCCAGGAGCATATCAAGTGTTGTCATCATTACCTCCGCATGGTTCCTGCATAGGAATTGAGATCGAACTGCAGGACGCGGAAAAGTTCCTTTGCGGAAGTCTGCTGTGCATGACGAGCGTGATCGTTTCGCGACGGTGGTCGGAGATCGCGAGTGGCGTCATTTCGGGGTGGTGCAACACCCCACCCAACTGGAGACGGCGAGCACCAGGCAGATCACGCCAAGACGGAGATTGCCAAGACCGTGCCGACGCTGCCCTGGGCTGTTCGCGTCGTGCCAGTTCCAATCGGGGAAGGTTGACGATCGGAAAGCCCTGCCTTAGCCAAGTACACTTTTCCTCCTTGCCTTATAGGCGCCGAACCTCCAGCTGGTCAGTGCAAGCCGCCAAGGAATTCCCAACAGACCTGAGTCACGACTCAGGTGTGGCCCTGTCGCCAGAGAACGCGCCGAAGTCACGGAGTCGGCAGGTGATCAGGTTCTGGCCCAGTATGCCAGAACCCAGTCCAGCCAGTGCCAATTCTTGAATTTATCGCCCTTCTTTTCGACATTCACATACCGATCCAAGCAGCTTCGAGACTGATGCCCTGAGGTCTTCATCACGAAATGGTCACGCTTTCCCTTCTCGAACAGACGGCTGATACCTTCGTGCCGGAGATCGTGAAAACGCAGATCGTCAATCTTGACGCGCTCCCGGTGGCGTCGAAAAGCGGTGCCCACTGAACGCGGATTGTATGGGAAAATAAAGTCCGACGTCCTGGGCATGGAAAGGATGATTTTCATGGCCTGAGGGGTGAGCTTCACCCAAACGTCGTTAGTTTTCTTCTTGCGGGGGTGCTTCATCTCCCGCACCAGAATCTTTCGATCAGTCACGTTTAGGTCACTCCAGCGAAGACGACAGATCTCACTGAGGCGGCGACAGGAGAAGATGGCGAACACACTTATCGTGATAACAGGGATCTTTTGCCTTTTGTTCGCAAGCACTGCGTCAAAGATCAGATCGAGCTCATCGAGAGTGGGGCGCCGTTCACGCTCCTCGGACCGTGCCAAGATTTCATCGTGCCACAATACTTTCATGGCGCGAACGACGACATCGTATGGAACATCCTCGTCGCGTTCAGCTGCCCATTTCAAAGATGAAGCAAGCATTGTCATGTAGGTCGCCGCGGTTTGCGGCATCATTTCCAACTTGAGCAGGTCCTCTGCCGCGTTTTGGAACCACTTCAGGTCTATGGTAGACGCTGGCTCCTGACAGCGTGGGTGATTGATCCAAAATTCGAGATTTTGGGTTGCGGTCTTCTCGACGCTCCGCCCCTTGTCCTTCCTTTTTTGAATTAGATCACAGACACGAGGTGCCGTTTTTGAGCCTTCTTCTTGCTTGGGAGCAAGTAAACCCAGTTGTATCTGGGCCAACGTGTCATCTCGCCACTTCTTGGCGTCCTTGAGGCTTGTGAATGTCTTGCTTATATTGATTGGACCACCGTCGGTCCTGCGACGGATTTGTGCGCAGTATCTCGGGAGGCCGTCTTTCGGAGCGCGTGCCGAAATGAAGGGTTCGTCCGAACAGTCTTCTACTGTGGGCAAGTTATCCGCTTTGGTCGACACTTGCGTCCGCTTGGTCTGTTTCGGCTTTCGCAAAGAGTCTTTCTTGCTGGTCCCGGAACTTTCGGCAGGTCGCGGCTGGGCGGGCAGTTCTGCGCGGAAGGCAAATGGAGAACCCGCTGCGCGGTCACGCGAGATTTGCTGGAGTATATTTTTGGAGCTAACTTGTGTCGTGTGAGACATGACCGTCCCTTTCTTGTTGATCGTCGAGAACGTGGTGTCACTTCGATCTGGCCGGAAACCGTCCGGATGGGGTAAGTCGAGGCGCAGCCAGAATCAGGTGGGTCGCCTGACCCTGGCGGAGCTCTGGCTCGGACATGATTGGCGGGATGGATGTTGCTACTCGGTAGCAAGCTGTCTTGGAAAACCCACGGAAACCAGGGAAAACCCCCGGGAATCACGAGAAATCCCGTTAGGTGGCTGTCTGCGTATGCGGAGAGTAAGTGTATGAAAGTAAATGCAAAATATGCGTCACGGCTTGCCGTGGCACCCATGATGGATTGGACCGATCGGCATTGCCGGTTTCTTCATCGCCAGTACAGCCAGCATACGCTGCTTTATACCGAAATGGTGACGTCACCGGCGCTGGTGCGGGGACAGGCGCTGCACCTGCTGGCACATCACGACTCCGAACATCCCGTGGCGCTGCAGCTTGGTGGCTCCGATCCGGCCGAACTGGCCGAGGCGGCCGTGATGGGGGCGGAGGCAGGCTATGACGAGATCAACCTGAACTGCGGCTGCCCGTCGGATCGCGTCCAGTCGGGCAGTTTCGGCGCGGTTCTGATGGAAAGCCCCGATCTGGTCGCCAGATGCGTGACAGCGATGAAAGATGCGGTGGATGTCGATGTGACGGTCAAATGCCGCATTGGTGTTGACGATCAGGACCCGGAAAAAGTCCTCCCCGACTTCCTGTCCCGGATAGAGGCGGCTGGCTGCTCAAGGGTCACCATCCACGCCCGCAAGGCCTGGCTTCAGGGGCTGAGCCCAAAGGAAAATCGCGATATTCCGCCTTTGGATTATCCGCTTGTCCTGCGCATGGCCGAACAGTTTCCCGACCTGCATATTTCGGTCAACGGCGGCATCAAGACACTGAAAGAGGCGGTCTCTTTCCTCGACGCGGGCCTTGACGGCGTGATGATCGGGCGCGCGGCCTATCACGACCCGACCACGGTGCTAAGCACGGCCGACGCTGAAATCTACGGGGATGGGTCCGCCCGTTCACCCGAAAAGGTCGTGCGCGCCATGCTGCCCTACATCGCCGCCCACCTCGCCGAAGGGGGCAAGCTACACCAGGTAACGCGCCACATGCTCGGCATGTTCGCGGGGCGGCCGGGTGCGCGGGCATGGCGGAGGACGCTCTCCGAAGGCGCGCATAAGCCCGGAGCGAATGGCGATCTGGTCATTGCAGCGCTTGCGCAGGTCGAAGAAGCCGTCGAACTCGCAAATGCAGGATGATGCGGCCGGTTACGTGTCCGATCTGCGTATTTTTACGGGAACATAATCTTTGACAAAGTCGCAAGAGCTCGCAGATCTGGGGTGGTGCCTGTTTGACCATGATCCCAAGTTGGTCGACTGGGCTTTGGCTGCTCTTCCTTCAGCACGACTTGCCATACGCGATCCGTCGCTTGCTCATCTGCTCCAGTGCGAAGGCACATGGTTCGTCGGTCTGGACGCCTTGCCCAATGATACCGAGGGACGCATCGGCGGCTCAGGTCCCCTGCAGGGCCATGTCGTCGACGTCCTGCGCAGCGCCGGGGTCTGGTCAGACCTTCACCCTGCGCAAATTTCGGCCACCTATCCCGGCTATCCGAAACCGAGAGATGGCGAAACACCGGCAGCCTTCCGCTATCGCCTCAAGCGGGATGCCGCACATATCGACGGGATAATTGCCACGGGGCCTGAGCGGCGTCGCTTTATCAGCGAACCTCACGCGTGGATCTTGGGCATTCCGCTAAGCGAGGCTGATGCGAATGCCGCGCCGCTCGTGGTCTGGTCGGGCAGTCCAGCCATTATCAGGCATGGATTGCTTAAGGCGCTTTCACCTTATCCGCCAACCCAATGGGAGAGTATCGACGTGACCGACGCCTACCAATCTGCCCGGCGCGAGGTTTTCGAGACTTGTCCGCGAGTCGAACTGCCCATGAAACCGGCGCAGGCGGTTTTGTTGCACCGTCTGGCGCTGCACGGCGTGGCGCCTTGGCAGCAGGGCGCCAAAGCGTCGGCAGATGGCCGTATGATCGCCTACTTCCGCCCGCCGATGCCGGGCGGTGTCTCCGCGTGGCTCGAACCGAACTAGCGTTTCAGCCGGGCGGCCCGGCCGCCGCGTCGTTTTGCTAGCTTTGGCGCACGCGACGGCAATTCCTGCATGATCGTCCGGCGTTCTTCCGGTTCCATCCGCGACCAGCGAGCGATTTCGTCAATCGTGCGATAGCAGCCGGTGCAAATCCGCTCTGCCGGATGGATGACGCAGATCTGCACGCAGGGGCTTTCGATCTCGTTGCGCGTCCAGACCGGCGGTTTCACGATGCATTCTCCCGCTTCAGATGTCCGATCCGGTCCAGCGCGCCTTGCAGGATATAGCTGGCGGCGACGTGGTCGATAACCTCGGCCCGGCGCTTGCGCGAGGTGTCCGCCTCGAGCAGCGCGCGCTCGGCTGCCACCGTGCTCAGACGTTCATCCCAAAAGCCGATGGGCATCTCGATCAACCGCACGAGGTTTCGGGCAAAGGCGCGGGTCGACTGACAGCGCGGCCCTTCGGTGCCATCCATGTTGCGCGGCAGGCCAAGCACGATGGCGCCGATCTGCCGTGCCTCGACCAGTTCTACCAGCCGCGCCGCGTCCAGCGTGAACTTGCGCCGTTTTACCGTCTCAAGCGGCGTTGCAACGGAACCGAACAGATCGGACACCGCAACACCGATGGTCTTGTCGCCAAGGTCCAGACCCATCAGCCCGCGCATCTGTGGGCAGGCCGCAGCGAATTGCTCGAAATTGTCGTAGATCATTCGGCAATCCCCGCTCTTTCCGCCGCCGCTTCGATCTGCGCAAGTGCCGCATCCTCTCCGGCAAAGGCCGACCGGGCATTATCATAGATCGCCCGGGCCTGATCGAGATCGCCCAGAACACCAAGGGCGGAAATCAGCCGCGCCCATTCCTCGGGCGGTCCGCCCTCATCGGCAAGGCGCGTGGCCAGACCCTGCACCATGCCTTCGATCATCGCCTGACGGTCTTCGGGCGTCATATCTTTTGTCGCCTCGACGTCTTCTGCGCTGGGGCCGGGCAGTTGGGGGCCGCCTGTCTGCGGCTCAGGCGGCAGGGTAAAGTTCGCACCCGCTTCTCGCGCAACGCGGGTGATCTGCTCGCGGATCGGCGGTATCCAAGGCGCATCTGCCGGGCTCTGTGTCAGCAGGTTGTTCCATATCCGGAAGGCCTGATCGGGACGGCCGGTCTGCACCATCATCAGACCCCAGTAATACTGAGCCGCGCCATTTCGCGGGGCAAGCGACAGCGCCTTTTTCAACGCGTTTTCCGCCTCGGGTGACACGTAACCGCCCGCCGCGAGGATCAGCATATCCGCAAGATAGGTGAAATCCTCCGACCCGGCATCTTTGCCTTTAAGCGCGATGACACGCTTTTGCGCCGCATAGGCCGCTTCAAAGTTTCCGCTGGCGGCCTCGTGGCGTGCCAAAAGGGATTGCCCGGTCAGGTCGTCGGGGCGGGTCGCAACGGTTTCGCGCAGCTCCGCGACAAGGTTCTTGTATTCCTCGGTCAGGTTCGCAGGCGCAGGCTGGTCGGGTACGCTCGCTTCGGCGGTGGCCTGATCGGGCCGCGATGCCCGCAACTCCTCGGCCATGGCAACCCGGCGATCAAGGCTCAGGTCTCCATATCCCGGCGCGCCAAGATCGCGGTAAAGGAAAAAGCTCCCCGCCACGACAATCGCCACCAGCACCGCCGCCATGGCCCACGACAGGATCGGCGCGGCCTCGCTTTCCGCAGGCTTGCCCCGTTTGTCGGCATCGGCGGCAAGAATGCGCCTGGAAACCTCTGTGCGGACGCGCTCTGCATCCTCGGGACCGATCACGCCGCGGGCCAGGTCGCGTTCCACTTCGGCCAACTGGTCGCGATAGACCTGCACGTCATAGCCTTCGCTGTCCGCGGACGCCCGCATCCGCGATCCCCGCAGCAAGGCCAAAGCCAGTAAAAGCGAGACGCTCAGCGCCAGCAACAAGGTGATGATCCAGAATGTCATGCGTTCTCCTGCTCTGACGCCTATCTAGACCCCCGACGTCCGGCGAAAAAGGGACAAAGCGGCACATGTTCCAATTGATCACGCCGAATTATGCTTGGCAAAGAGCCGCTCCGGCAAATTTGCGTGACCTCGGGTCTTTCGTTCCCGGCCCACAGACGCAAGAATGGAGCGACCAGCATTCGAATCCAATCCGGGAGCTTCTGAATGAAACGTTACTCTGCTTTTGCCATCGCCCGCGAAGCTCTTCGATTTCATTCCGGTTGGGAACGCGCCTGGAAAAGCCCGGAACCGCGCCGCCGGTACGAAGTGGTTATTATCGGGGCAGGTGGGCACGGGCTGGCAACGGCCTATTATCTTGGCAAGAATTTCGGCATCACCAATGTCGCGGTGATTGAAAAGGGCTGGCTTGGCGGCGGTAACACCGGGCGCAACACGACGATCATCCGTTCGAATTACCTTCAGGATCCTTCGGCCGCGATCTATGAAAAATCGCGCAGCCTCTATGAAACGCTCAGCCAGGATCTGAACTACAATGTCATGTTCAGTCCGCGCGGCGTGATGATGCTGGCGCAGACACAGCACGAGATACGCGGCTATCAAAGAACCGCCCACGCCAACGCGCTGCAAGGCGTCGATACGCGGTTTATCTCCGCGCGCGAGGTCAAGGAACTCTGCCCGATCATGAATATCGATGGGCCGCGCTATCCTGTTTTGGGCGCGCTCTGGCAGCCGCGGGGCGGTACTGCGCGCCACGATGCGGTCGCCTGGGGATATGCCCGCGCCTGTTCCGACATGGGCATGGACATCATCCAGAAATGTGAAGTGACCGGCATCCGTCAGGAGGAGGGGCAGGTGCGCGGGGTCGAGACATCGAAAGGCCCCATCGACTGTTCCAAGCTGGGCATCGTCGTCGCGGGTCATTCCGGTCGTCTTGCGGACATGGCCGGTTTCAGACTGCCGCTGGAAACCGTCGCCCTTCAGGCGCTGGTTTCCGAGCCGATAAAGCCCTGCATGGACGTGGTTGTGATGGCCAACACCGTGCACGGCTACATGAGCCAGTCCGACAAGGGCGAAATGGTGATCGGTGGCGGCACTGACAGTTTCAACAGCTACACGCAGCGCGGCAGTTTCCATCATATCGAGGAAACCGTGCGTGCCCTCGTCGAAACCTTTCCCATGATCTCCCGGCTCAAGATGCTGCGCCAGTGGGGCGGGATCGTCGATGTGACCGGCGACCGTTCTCCGATCATTTCCAAAACACCGCTTCAGGGATGTTTCATCAATTGCGGATGGGGCACCGGGGGATTCAAAGCCATTCCGGGCTCCGGCTGGGCCATGGCTGAACTCATGGCTGCAGGACAGTCCACGCTGGCGGAAGAATTTTCTCTCGACAGGTTTCGCGTCGGGAAATTCATTGACGAAAGCGTTGCCGCCGGAGTGGCCCATTGATGCCTCAGCACGCATATTCTGCCTGTGGCGTTGGCGCTCCTGATGCGGAACAATGGAACTTTGCTATCGAAACTCACGTTGGATCGTCGGGGCGAAGCAATAGGGCAAGCAAATGTTTGGGCCGACTCTTCTCAAAAAAGTCAATCCGTACCGTCGCGGACCCCAGTGGAGAGCGCGACAGTACAGTCGTTCGATCGCCAACAAGGCTGTGTGGCTACTCCTGTCAGAATTCGTATTCGCCGCGGTCCTCGCATACCTCTTGCACACGCTCTGAAAACGGGGAAATCCCCCAACTCGCGAATTTCGCCAAGTGCCTGATCCAACAGAGGAACTCGGCGCCGCACTGTTCTACTAAGCACGGCCGCATAAATTTTGAAGCTCCCGGGAACCGGACGAATTCAAAAATCGTTATGCTAGCGAAAACAAGCACAGGAGGGCCGAAATGGCTCATTCATCGGAAACGGGACGGTCGTCAAACGGCGCGCTCGCATTCATTCTTGGCGGCGTCGTCGTGGCGCTTGGTGTTCTCGGCTGGATCGTATTTGGCGGCGGCATCCCCACTGCAGACCAGCCTGATGTTCGGATCGAATTGCCCAACGGGCAGGCGATCGAAGGAGAGGTCTCAGGAGACTGAGTACTGCCGCGCTGATGCGGCTCTGGTTATATTAAAGAGTATAAGATGGGCTTGCCTCGTGCCCATCTTTTTTCATTTCAGGGGTGCAGAAGCCGACGCCTGGCACAGCTTAGGGTGGCATTTGGCCGGATTTCTGGTTCTGTGGATAAAATTTCGCGGCTTCGTTAACTTCCCGTTTCAAACTGTTGACAAATCAATCGAAACCGGAATTTTTTCCGTTTCCATTTTGAAACGTCGGGCCTTTGTCGGCCCCTTTCCCCATTCCTACCGGTACAAGATACCCCCTATACCCGCTAATCGCTGCTGGTTCTTCGGATCAGCATTCAATCGCGCTATCGGTTCTCTTGTCCGCGGCCGTCAAAGACAGGAGATACGCCTATGCTGACCCTTCAATGTCCCTATTGCGGCGTTCAGGCCGATGAGACGGAACTGAGTGCTGGCGGCGAGGCGCATATCGAACGGCACGGTCCCGGCTCTTCGGACGAGGCGTTTGAAGAATATCTTTTCGCGCGGGAAAACCCCTTTGGCGTACACTTCGAGCGCTGGCGGCATTCCTATGGCTGCGGCAAGTGGTTTCATGCCGCGCGCAATACTGTGACGCTTGAAGTCTATGGTACCTATCCCGCGCAGACCACCGAACCCCCGGCAGATATCCGCAAACGGATTTCCGGGGTCGCGCCTGGCTGGACATGGAGGTTCCTTGGATGAACCGGACCGTCGAAATATCCGAACCGGAAAGGAGCCCCTCATGAGCCACCGCTACTCCAAATCCGGTCGCCTGATTGACGAGAACAGGGAAATATCCTTTACTTTCAATGGTAAGACCCTGCGGGGCTTTAAGGGCGATACACTTGCCTCGGCCCTGCTTGCCAATGACCAGATGTTGGTCGGGCGGTCGTTTAAATATCACCGTCCGCGCGGCATCGTGGCCAGCGGGACCGAGGAACCCAACGCTCTTGTAAACATGGGCGAGGGCGCCCGGTTCGAGCCGAACCAGCGCGCCACGACGACCGAACTTTTCGACGGGCTGGTGGCACGTTCGCAGAACCATTGGCCGACGCTCGACTTTGACGTCGGCGGGATCAATGCCAGCCTTTCGCGGCTGCTCCCGGCAGGGTTCTACTATAAGATGTTCATGTATCCACGGGCCTTCTGGAAACATGTCTACGAACCCTTCATCCGCCAGTCCGCCGGTCTGGGTCAGGCCCCCAAAGAGGCCGACGCGGATACATACGAGCATTTCCACGCCTTTACGGATGTATTGGTGATTGGCGGCGGGGTCGCTGGCCTTGTCGCGGCCCGTTCGGCTGCCGAAACCGGCGCACGGGTGCTGGTTTTGGAACAATCCGCGCATTGGGGGGGCAGGGGCCCGGTTGACGGCGGTCGTATCGACGACCGACCTGTGGATAACTTCGTGGAAACTTTGGTAAGCGATCTAAGCGCGCGCGCCAATGTCACGCTGCGCACGCGCTGTATGGGCGCGGGCGTCTACGATCACGGCTATGCGCTCGGGTATGAGCGGCTCACCGATCATGCGCCCGACATCAACGGCCCACGGCACCGGCTCTGGCGGATCCGTGCCAAGCAGATCATCACGGCAACCGGGGCCATCGAACGCCCGCTGGCATTTGCGGGAAATGACGTGCCCGGAGTCATGCTCGCCTCGGCGATGCGCGACTATCTCGTGAACTACGGCGTCGCCCCCGGCCAGCGGATTATCGTCGCCACCAATAACGACGATGCCTATCGCACGGCCATCGAGCTGAAAAAGGCCGGGCTTGATGTGCTGCGCATCCTCGATGCCCGCGAAACAGGGGGCGGCGCCCTTATGAATCAGGCCCGTCAGCTTGGTATCCGCATCGATTGCGGACGCGCGATTGCCAAGGTTTCCGGCGGAAAACGGGTCCGCAAGGTACAAATATGCGCCCAGATCGGCGCAGGCGGCGCGCTAGAAGAGGTCGGCTGCGATGCTGTTGCCATGTCCGGTGGCTGGTCTCCTGCTGTGCACCTCTGGTCCCATTGTGGCGGCAAGCTGCTGTGGGATGATACCCATGCACATTTCCGCCCCGATCCCGAGCGTCCGCTGATCGGTGCAGATGGCAAGGGGTTCGTCCTGCCTGCAGGCAGTGCCAATGGCATCCTGTCCCTTGACGGTATCGTGCCGGATGCGATCCAGACCGGGCGCGAGGCAGCCAAGGCCGCCGGGTTCCGGCTGCGCAAAGCACCGGAGTTTGCCGTTGTTCAAAACTCCGAAGCCCCGCTCGAACCGGTCTGGCTCATGCCGCAGGAGGCCCGCGTCGGTCTGAGAACAAAAGCGTGGCTGGATTTCCAGAACGACGTCAAGGTCAGCGATGTGCAACTGGCCGCGCAGGAAGGCTATGAAAGCGTCGAACATACCAAGCGCTACACGACCCTTGGCATGGCGACAGATCAGGGCAAGCTGAGCAATATCAACGGTCTCGCTACGCTGGCCAATGCGCTCGGCGCGCCGATCCCGGCCGTCGGAACGACCACCTTTCGCCCGCCCTATGCGCCGATCTCCATGGGTGCCATCGCAGGCGAGGCGCGCGGATCGGTCTTCCAGCCCTTGCGCCGCACGCCTATGCATGAATGGCACCGCCAACATAACGCCGAATGGGAACCGGTCGGCCACTGGCGCCGACCCTATGCCTATCCGCGCACGGGTGAGACGACCCATGACGCGGTGATGCGCGAGGTCAGCAATACCCGGCAGAAGGTCGGCCTGCTCGATGCGTCGACCCTTGGCAAGATCCTCGTCAAGGGGCCGGACGCGGGCAAATTCCTCGACATGCTCTACACGAACATGATGTCGACCCTGAAACCAGGCAAATGCCGGTATGGGCTTATGTGTTCCGAAAACGGCTTTCTCATAGACGACGGCGTGGTTGCCCGCATCGACGATGACACATTCCTCTGCCATACGACCACCGGCGGCGCCGATCGCATCCACGCCCATATGGAGGAATGGCTGCAGACCGAATGGTGGGACTGGAAAGTCTACACCGCGAACCTGACCGAACAATTCGCCCAGATCGCCGTGGTCGGCCCCAAGGCGCGCGAGCTGCTCGACAAGATGGGCGGCATGGATCTCTCTGCGGATAGTTTCAAGTTCATGGAATGGCAGGACGGCCAGATCGGCGATTTCACCGCGCGCGTCTTCCGTATCTCCTTCTCGGGTGAGCTGAGTTTCGAAATCGCCGTTCCGGCCTCGCAGGGGCTGGCCTTCTGGTCGGAACTCATGAAAGCGGGGCAGGGGCTTGGTGTCATGCCTTATGGCACTGAGGCGTTGCATATCATGCGGGCCGAAAAGGGATTTATCATGATCGGCGACGAAACCGACGGCACCGTGATCCCGCAGGATCTTGGCCTGAACTGGGCGATATCCAAGAAGAAAGAGGACTACCTTGGCAAGCGCGCACAGCAGCGCGACCACATGACCGACCCGACGCGATGGAAACTCGTCGGTCTCGAAACGCTGGACGGATCGGTGCTGCCCGACGGGGCCTATGCCGTGGCCGAGGGCACGAATGCCAACGGCCAGCGCAACACGCAGGGCCGCGTGACCTCGACCTATCATTCGCCAACCCTGTCCAAAGGCATCGCAATGGGGCTGGTTCTGCACGGGCCCGACCGCATGGACGAGGTGCTGGAGTTCCCCGGCACCGACGGCAAGACCTATCAGGCCCGGATCGTCGATCCGGTCTTCTATGACAAGGACGGGGAGAAGCAGAATGTCTGAGACGATCAGCGCCCTGAACAACGCGGGCTATTCCGGGCTCGTCCGCATCGATGAAACCGGCCTGCAGGGCATGATAACCCTGCGCGGAGACCTGTCGCTCACCACCGTCAAGAAGGTGGCGACAACCGCCTCCGGCGCCACCTTCCCGGGACAGCGCCAGATCACCGTCTCCGACACCGGGGCGCTCGCATGGATGTCCCCGGATGAGCTGCTCATTCTCTGCCCGTACGAGGAAGTCTCCGACCGGCTTGCCAAGATGACCAAGACCCTTGGCAATACCAACGCACTGGCGGTCGATGTTTCGGACGCACGGGCGATATTTGCGATCTCGGGCGAGGATGCCCGCGACGTGATGGCCAAGCTCTGCCCGGTCGATCTCCACCCCGAGGTGTTCAAACCCGGAGAGATCCGTCGCACCCGTCTTGCACAGATTGCCGCTGCGATCTGGATGGAGGATGACGACAACTTCCGCCTGATCTGTTTCCGCTCGGTCGCGCAATATGCCTATGACGTGCTCAAGGTGGCCGCGGCCGCCGGGTCTGCCGCGGGGTTCCATGCGGCACAAGACCCGGTCTGATACCGCGAACATCCCCGGCCGTGAGCCCACCAAGCCGAATACAATCAGGCTGGAACATGAAATGCGCGTATTTCAAGGGCTTGGCCTGATCCCGGAACTTACCAGATCACCTCGCGTTTTAGATTGAGCCTTGACGATAGGGGCCAACGCGCTCAGTTACGTCACAGGACATTCACCATGACCAAGGGAGGCCGAAATGGCTTTTGAACTACCTGATCTTCCATATGCTCACGACGCGCTTGCATCGAACGGCATGTCCGCGGAAACCCTCGAATTCCACCACGACATTCACCACAAGGCCTATGTCGACAACGGCAACAAGGCGATTGCCGGGACCGAGTGGGAAGGCAAGAGCCTCGAAGAGATCATCAAGGGCACCTATGACAGCTCTGCCGTGGCTCAGTCGGGTATCTTCAACAACATCAGCCAGCTCTGGAACCACAACCAGTTCTGGGAAATGATGGGCCCGGGCGAAAGCAAGATGCCGGGCGATCTGGAAAAAGCGCTTACCGAAGCCTTTGGCTCGGTCGACAAGTTCAAAGAAGACTTCTCGGCAGCCGGTGCCGGTCAGTTCGGCTCGGGCTGGGCATGGCTGGTCAAGGACACCGACGGTTCGCTCAAGGTCACCAAGACCGAAAACGGCGTGAACCCCGTTTGCTTCGGCCAGACCGCACTGCTGGGCTGCGACGTGTGGGAACATTCCTACTACATCGACTTCCGCAACAAGCGTCCGGCCTATCTGACCAACTTTCTCGACAACCTGGTCAACTGGGAAAACGTCGCTTCGCGCATGTGATCCGCGACGGATACATTATAAGAAGGCGTCCCTCGGGGCGCCTTTTTCATTAGCTCAGTTTGCAGCTCACAGCAGGCCAATACCTCGATTGCCAGTGTAAAACAGACCGGATCGTTCTGGTAAACTGCAGCGAAGGTCGAGTTTGAGCCCAAAATATCGACCTTCCACAGGCACGCGTCTGTCCGGAATAGAAACGTGGTTCACAATGATAATGGTACCACTTACCTATTTAGGTTGCTTTTGATAGGTGTAGCTATCTGATGCGGGACATCGAAACGTTTCGCCGTTGAGGAGCGAGTATCATTTACGTTGACATGCTACGCCAGATTGATCCTGCAGAAATTGTTGCGAGCCTGAGAGAGAGCCTTTTGGTTCTGACCGAGGATTTGGTGGTTGAATACGCCAACGACCGGTTTTTCGCTACATTCGAAGTCGACCGCGATGAGACGATCGGGGCAAACCTGTCGTCGCTTGGGAACGGGCAGTGGAATATTCCGACGCTGATCGGCGCTCTGGACCGCATTCTGGACGAAGGTCACAAAGTTGAAGATGTGGAGGTCGATCACGTCTTCCCGCACATCGGTCGTCGTGTCATGCGGCTTAACGCGCGCAAGACGATCCGCCCCGGCAATGGGTCGCGGCGTATTCTATTGGCCATAGAGGACGTGACGGCCGAAAGCGACGCAGGCGCAGCGCTTGAGCGGGAGCGATTGTTGTCCACGGGTATCGTCGATACCGTCCGCGAACCTCTCTTGGTTCTCGATGAGCAGCTCGGAATTATCAGTGCCAGTCGGTCTTTTTACGCCACATTTCATGTAGAGCCTGGTGAAACCGTCGGGCGCAAATTGGACGATTTGGGTAACGGACAGTGGGCGATCCCCGCTCTCATTGACCTGCTCACGGACGTCGTGCCACGAAATACCTCCGTCGAAGACTTCGAGGTCAAGCACGTCTTTCCCAAGATCGGCGAACGTAACATTCTGCTAAACGCGCGCAAAGTTCATCGTGAGGGAAACCACACCCATATGTTGCTGCTGGCCATGCAGGACATCACGGAACGTCGCCGCCTGGAGGCCGAGCGTACAGCGGCACTGGATCACGCTGAACGCCTTCTGGAAGAGCTCAACCACCGTGTCATGAACAGCCTGTCCATGATCGGGGGTATCATAGCGATGGAAGCGCGAAACCTCAGCGATGAGGATTGCAAAGCTGCCTTCACACGCATGAGAGCACGAGTGGACGCTGTTGGTAAGCTCTACAAGACCCTGTCCCGGGCCGGCGCCGTCGATCAGGTAAATACGCGGCAATATCTATCTTCGCTGGTTGAGGATCTTATTACATCCTCGGGCCATCCGAAGCCGCCGGAATTAAAGGTCGACGTCGTCGAACTGCCACTGTCGACACGGGTCGCCATTCCCTTGGGGCTGATCGTGAACGAGCTTGCCACGAATAGTCTCAAATATGCATTCAACGAAGACGGGGGTGGTCATCTGTCCGTTCTTCTTGGGGTCGAAAACGACATGTTCCAGTTGTCAATCTCTGACAACGGTGGCGGAATTGATCCCAACGCACGCGTGGATTCCGGGTTGGGCCAGAAACTCACCGAAGCCTTTACGACTCAGCTTAGTGGAAAGATGACAACGCAGAGCGATGAAACAGGCACCCGCCACAGGCTGGTGTTTCCGCATAATTTCACGGAAGCAACAACTTAGGTGCCGTTCTTGCCGATCCGGATGGAAGCACGCTGTCCTCCCTGCTCGCGCTGTGAATGTCGAGAAAGCCTCGCATAGGCGACCAACCCGGTCTGCCGACCCCAAAAAGTGCGTCTATCCCGCTGAGACTTGTTCGAAAATTGGTGCAAGTACATAATTTCTGGTCTTAACTGAATCATCAGTTTTCGTTTTTCCTTCGCGGTACAAAGCGATGCAACCCACAACAGCGGCAGCGGAATACACCGACGTCACCCTCGCGACGCTAAGCCTCACCAGCATCGCGATTATTGTCGTTATCGGTCTGCCCGTCGCGCTTGTCGGGGGATACTGGCTTGGCGTTACCGGACGGCGTCGCCTGATGGCAAAGGGACAGCAGGTGGAAAGCCACCTCGGCGAAACCACACAGGGCGCGTTCCTAGCGCTCCTCGGCCTTCTGCTTGCCTTCACCTTTGGCAACGCGCTGTCCATATCGCAAGCGATGAAAGCCGCCGCCACCGACGAAGCCGCCGCCATCGGCACCGCTTTCCTGAGAGCGGACTATCTGGCTGACCCCGGCCGGACAGAGCTGAAGACCGCAATTTTCGACTATGCAAAAACGCGCATCGTGCCGGCGCATCAGCAGATCGACACCCGCGAAAAATTCGATACATGGCTCGAGGCCAGCCTGATCGCGCAGTCCCGGCTCTGGCCTGCCACCCTCAAGGCCACGAAAGAGCCGACGCCACCACCCATTCAGGCATTCGTGGCAAGCGCGGTCAACGACGCGCTCGATGCGCATCTCTACCGCGTCGCGACACAGGCCGTACCCATCGCGCCTTTCTCGCAGATGGTCGTCCTGATCGCGACAATCACTGCGGTGTTCCTGCTTGCCAACCGCACCGGCATGTTGGGGCGGTCCCTGACATGGCGCACCTTTGCCTTCTCGATGCTGACAGGGCTCGTGCTCTACATGGTTGCAGACATCCGCAGGGGCTATCAGGGCTTCATCAGGGTCGAACAGAGCGAGCTGTTCGCAACGATCTTTGAAATGGAACAGGCGCTGCGGGCAGAATAACCTGCCCATGGATATGATCCTCTTAGACTGAAGGGACTCATGCCGTTTCCCCGGTCAGTAACCGGATCATCATTAACTTGATATGTATTTTCCCAAATCGATCCGCCCGGCTCTTGCAACCGTCCCGGTTCAAGCGCAGGAGTGTCGGACGAGGGGATCGGGATGAGCGAGACATACAAGGGACTTCTGGCGATGGTGGCCGCCTGCTCCATCTGGGGGCTGTCTCCGATCTATTACAAACCCCTGAGCCATGTGCCCGCGACCGAGGTGCTCTGTCACCGCCTGTTCTGGTCGCTGGTTTTCTTCGTCGGCATTCTCGCGATACAGGGGCGGCTGCGCGCTATACCAGAGGCGCTGAACTCACCGCGCCGGGTGGGGATCATCGCCATCGCCTCGGGGATGATCTCGGTCAACTGGTTCCTCTTCATCTACGCCACCCAGATCAACCGCAATGCCGAAACCAGCCTTGGCTATTACATGTTCCCGCTGATGGCTGTCCTTTGCGGGCGGTTCGTGTTCGGCGAAAAGCTCCGTAAATCTCAGATCGTTGCCATTGCGATGGCGATATTGGCGGTCTCGATCCTGACATGGGCGCTGGGCGCGGTGCCTTGGATCTCGCTTGCGCTGGCGATTTCCTTTGCGATCTACGGCGCGATCAAGAAAACACTACCGGTCGGCCCGATGGTCTCGGTCACCTGCGAAGTGTTACTCTTCATGCCCATCGTGATTGCGATCCTGCTGTCCATCTACACCCAGCGTCCGGGCGCTTTCGGGCAGTCGTGGCAGGACACTCTTCTGCTGATTTTCGCAGGCCCGCTTACCGGCATGCCGTTGATCTTTTTCAGCTACGCGGCCCGACGCATCTCGATGTCGACAGTGGGCGTGATGCAATACATCAACCCGACGCTCCAGTTCATCTGCGCCTTCGTGCTCTTCAGCGAACCGTTCACGTCGGTGCACGCGGTGGCCTTTGCGCTGATCTGGTCGGCGCTCATAATCTATTCGGTCGCGGCTATCCGTCAGGACAGGGCTGTGCGCAGGTCTTCCATGGCCGCCGCCGGAGAATCCACGACCCTGACGTGATCGCGCAGCGAGGCATCGGCAAATCCCTGTTCGATCACATGGTCGATCAGCACCAACAGCGGGTCCCAGTACCCGGCGGTATTCAGCAGCAGGATCGGCTTTTCGTGCAGCCCAAGCTGCGCCCAAGTAAGCACCTCGAACAGCTCGTCCAGCGACCCGGCACCGCCCGGCAACACAACCACCGCATTGGCGTTCATGAACATGACCTTCTTGCGCTCGTGCATCGTCTCGGTGACGATATAGCGGGTCAGATCGGTTTTGCCGACTTCCCATGCCACAAGATGGGTAGGGATAACGCCAAAGGTATCGCCCCCCGCGCTTTGCGTGGCGCGGGCCACTTCACCCATCAGCCCCACGTCTCCGGCGCCGTAAACCAGCCGCCAATCAGCCGCTGCAATGGCGGTTCCCAGCTCGCGCGCGTGCTCGGCATACGCGGGAATTGCGCCGGAGCGTGATCCGCAATACACACAAACTGACTTTACCGACATGAATGAACCTTTCAGGAGGGGAACCGATATTCGGGTTTTGACCCCTGATATCCCGGTTGCTAGGCTTGCTCAATGCAGCGGCGCAATTTGCCGCATCTGGGACGATGGCGTGCGGGGGCACGCTTTTGGGGATACAAGATGACTGAAACGAGCGGGCCGACCGGCCGCAGGGTAATGATCGTGCTGGGCTGCGTTCTGATCGCCGCCTGTGGCGGCGGCTTGTACTATGTGTTTTTCGAACATCCAGGCCGTGGTGAACTTGCAGCGGTTGTCGGAACCTCCGAACCCGCCGATCAAGCCGACACCAATACGACAACTGCCGTTCAGACGCAACCTGATACCGGTGAGAGTACAGACGCAGTCGCAGCGCCGGAAACCACCTCAGCAGAGCCTGCCACTTCTGATCCAGCTGAGAAGACAGCAGAACGCGCTAACGCTGAAACCGCAGAGACCGCAGAGACGGCCGCGGTCAAAGAGGCTCCGTCCGCACCGGAACCAACCGCGCCCGCCGTCGATATCGCCCGCGTCGAACCCGATGGCAGCGCCCTGATTGCCGGATCAGCAGAGCCGGGGGCCGAAGTAATCGTTCGTCTCGATGGAGAAGAGGTCGGGCGAACCACCGCTGGGGCAGATGGCAAATTCGCGGCTTTTCTCGATCTCGACCTCGGTAGCGCCCCGCGCCTGCTGACCCTGATGTCCGAAGTCGACGGGCAGGAGCTCGCCTCCACCGACCGTCTGATCCTCGCCCCGACCACCCTTGCCACAAACGAAACAGATAATAGGCCGGATTCCGGCAGCGCAGCTCCGGTAGCAGGAGATGCGCAGGGCTCGTCGGGCGAAAACGGATCCGATGACGGAGAGGCGACCACCACAACGGCGGAGGCCGAAACTTCCCGAGACACACCAGCCGATGACGACGCTTCGACCGAGGTGGCAATTGCGGAGAATGCGCAGACCAACAACCCGGCAAGCGAACCAACGGCAAGTGAGGAAGCAACCTCTGCCGCCGGGCAACCGGACGCGAGCGCAGCGCCGGGCGAAGGCGCCTCGCAGGATACTACGGAGCAGGTCGCAACGGCACTCCCGACCCCTTCCGAAACGGCCTCGACCGAAACAGGCGGAACGCAAACCGCTGCGCCAGCCACCGCGGACGTAAATCCGGCCCCCGTGGCAATCCCAACGACCACGACTGATACGGTCACCGCAGAGACTGTCCCGGCGATAGAGCCGAAGGTCGAAGAGCAAACCGCCAGTGTCGAGGCCAGCACCGCGTCAGAATCCGCCACGGCAAGCACCAGCACGACGGAGCAGAACGCCGCAGTGGACACTGAGAATGCGGAAGGCAACCCGGTATCGGCGGTCCCGGTGGTGGAAGCTCCATCAGGCGCCGTGGCGGTTTTGAGGGCGGGCAGTGACGGGATCGAACTGCTGCAACCGGCAATCCCGGAACGGTCCGATGCCATGACAACCATGGCACTGGATACGATCAGCTATTCCGCAGCGGGGGATGTACAGCTGAGCGGGCGTGCCCGCGATTCCTCCGTCGTCCGGGTCTATCTCGATAACCGAGCGGTCGCCGATATTGATACCGACACACAAGGGTCGTGGCGCGGCGAATTGCAGGACATCCGTCCGGGGGTCTACACGTTGCGCCTTGACGAACTGACCCGCGAGGGTCGTGTGCTCAGCCGCGTGGAGACGCCGTTCAAGCGGGAACCGCCTGCCGTGCTCAACCCGCCCGCGCGTGACAATTCGGAAACCGGGGCCCCCCAGCCGCCGATCCGCGCGGTTACCGTGCAGCAGGGCGATACCCTGTGGGCGATCTCCGAGGACCGCTATGGCGAGGGTACGCTCTATGTGCGGGTTTTCGAGGCAAACCGCGACTCGATCCGCGATCCCGATCTCATCTATCCGGGGCAGATTTTTACCATTCCAGACTAGGGCACAGGACGAAAACCTGATCCTTTGGGTGTGGTGACTACGGGGGAGAGAGGGGGCCAGCCCCCTCTTGGCCCTTCGGGCCAATTCACCCCCGGGATATTTTTGACCCAAAGAAGCTGAGAGGATATGTCCTGTCACTTGGGTGGGGGTCTGTTGGGTCTGGTTTCTGCGGAAACTGTGAACGTCTGTGGCAGGACCATGCGTAATTGGTAGACGCTATGGTCATTTACGGCCCGGGATCCTATTTTCGGGCCAGCTGACAAGGATCGTTCATGTCTCAAGCCAAATCGGGTGCACCCAACGAAACCCGGCGTTCGGGAATTCGCATCATTCGGGCCGTCGCCCCTTATCTCTGGCCCGCGGATGACCGGACCCTGCGGATCCGGGTTGTGCTGGCGATGGTCATGCTGGTCAGTGCCAAGCTGATCGCCGTGTCCACGCCGGTTCTGTACAAAGGAGCCGTGGACGCGCTTGCCGGGGAAGGCGTGCCGCCGCTTGCGCTTGGGGCGGTCGGTCTGACCGTTGCCTATGGCGTCGCGCGGGCATTGAATGTCGGGTTTCAGCAGCTGCGGGATGCGCTTTTCGCGCCGGTTGCCCAGCGGGCCCTGCGGCGGCTGGCGCTCGAGACATTCCGGCATATGCATCAGCTGTCGCTGCGGTATCACCTGACGCGCAAGACCGGAGGGCTCTCGCGGATCATCGAGCGCGGGGTCAAGGGCGTCGATTTCCTTCTGCGTTTTCTGTTGTTCAGCATCGGGCCCTTGCTTCTTGAGCTGATCCTGATTGCGATCATCCTGACGGTAATGTTCGACTGGTGGTATCTGGTGATCGTTGTCGGGGTGCTGGTGTCCTATGTCTGGTTCACCTTTGCCGTCACCGAATGGCGCGTCAAACTGCGCCGCGAAATGAATACGCAGGATACGGATGCCAACCAGAAGGCCATCGACAGCCTGCTGAATTTCGAGACCGTCAAATATTTCGGCGCCGAAGAGCGCGAGGCGCAGCGCTATGACGGGGCGATGCGGGGATACGAGCGGGCGGCGCTCAAGACCTCTTATTCGCTGTCCTTCCTGAATTTCGGCCAGTCGGTCCTGATCACCTCGGGTCTGGTCGGTGTCATGGTGCTTGCGGCCATCGGAGTGCAGGCCGGTACCCTGACGGTGGGCGATTTCGTCATGGTGAACGCCTATATGATCCAGATCACCGTGCCCCTGAATTTCCTTGGCACTGTCTATCGCGAGATCCGGCAGGCGCTGATCGATATGGGAGAGATGTTCGACCTGTTGGAGCAGCCGCCCGAGGTGGAGGACAAGCCCGGCGCGTCCGATTTGCAGGTTTCCGGTGGCGAGATCACCTTTGACAAGGTGCGCTTCAGCTATGACCCGGCGCGCGAGATCCTGCGTGGCGTGTCGCTGAGCGTCGGTGCGGGGCAGCGCGTTGCAATTGTCGGGGCGACCGGGTCGGGCAAGTCCACCGTGGGCCGTCTGTTGTTCCGGTTCTACGATGTGACCGGCGGGGCGATCCGGATCGACGGTCAGGATATCCGCGATGTCACGCAGGAAAGCCTGCACAGCGCCATTGGCGTGGTGCCGCAGGACACGGTGCTGTTCAACGACACGATCCGCTACAACATCGCCTACGGACTGGACGACGCGACGCAGGACCAGATCGAAGAGGTCGCCCGCGCCGCCCAGATCCACGATTTCATCCGCTCCCTGCCGGAAGGATATGAGACGCAGGTGGGGGAACGGGGGCTCAAGCTCTCTGGCGGTGAGAAACAGCGCGTCGGCATTGCGCGCACCTTGCTGAAAGATCCGCCGATCCTGCTGCTGGACGAGGCCACAAGCGCGCTGGATACGGATACCGAGCAGGAAATAAAATCGGCGCTGGACCGGGCCGGGCAGGGGCGCACGGTTATCACCATCGCGCATCGGCTCTCGACCATCGCGGAATCCGACCTGATCGTGGTGCTCGAGGCGGGCGAGATCGTCGAGCAAGGCAGCCATGCCATGCTGCTGGTCCGGCGTGGCCGCTATGCGCAGCTCTGGAACCGGCAATTGGCCGATGAAAGCGCGGCCTGACGGCTCGCGCTATTCGGCTGCCCGCATCGGCTTGCTCAAATCGGGAGGCGCGGAGTCGGCATCATCGGATACCGGGGCAAAGTTGCTCTTCATGTCGTCCCATATCAGGTCGCCCACCGGCATCTTGCGGGCGGTTTTGCGCAGCCGCATGTCGCGGGCGATCCGGCTTGAGCGGCCAAGGGTCAACCGCGCCAGCAACTGTCCGATCCAGCGCGCATAGGTCGAAATCCAGACCCGCAACGCAAGGAAGGACGGGGTGACGACAAGCGTGAGCACCGTCGCGATTCCTAGGCCGAACACCACCGCCGTCGCGAGTTGCTTCCACCAGAGCGAGGTTGGTGAGTTGATCGAATAACCCCCGCCGATGAAGTCGAGGCTGAGGCCGAACATCATCGGCGCCAGACCGGCCATCGTCGTGATGGTGGTCAGCAAAACCGGGCGAATGCGATCCTCGGCCGTGCGGATGATCGCCTCTACCCGCGGCATGAACTGCGCGTATTCCTGGTAGGTATCGATCAGAACGATATTGTTGTTCACCACGATCCCGGCCAGCGCGACAATGCCGGTCCCGGTCATGATGATCGAGAACGGTTGGTTCATCACCATCATCCCGATCAGCACGCCGGTGGTAGAGAGCACCACCGCAAGCAGCACCAGCACCGAGTTGTAAAAGCTGTTGAACTGCGCCAGCAGGATGATGAACATCAGCCCCAGCGCACCCAGAAAGGCGTTTTGCAGGAAGGCACCGGATTCCGCCTGTTCCTCCTGATCGCCGGTCCACTGGGTGGTGACTGACGACGGCAGTGGATCAGTCTCCAGCCATTCGGTCAGCGCCGCGATCCGTTCGTTCGGATTGATCGGTACAAAGCGGGCCTCTCCCGAGGCCAGCGCCTCGCGCACCGCGTCCAGACTGCCTGCCTCGCCCAGCGACACCAGCGTAAAGCTGTTGCCACCGGCATTCTCGACAGTGGGACGGTCGGTCGTGGTGCCTTCGGGCACCTCGTGTACCACCGCCAGCACGCTGTCATCTGCGCCGGTGATCCGCGACAGACCCGGCGCGACATCGGCTTTGACATCGAAATAGCGCTGCTGGTCGAAACGGCTGATCGAGGCCAGCTTGGCCACCGGTTTGCGCGTGATAAAGTTGGACAGCGGCACAAGACCATCGCTGGTGCGCACCTTGAGCGTATCCAGCGTAGACAGAACCCGATCCTGCTGGGGCAGGCGCAGGCGGATCTCGATTTCTTCGTCGGAGGTGTCGCTTGGCATCGTGTCAAGCAGCAGACCCCGCGTGATCAGCTGCACCATCGCGCCCACTGTCGCGACGTCGGCACCGAACCGGCCTGCCTTTTCCACGTCCACGTCGATCTGCCAGTCGATACCGGGCAGGGGCAGCGTATCTTCGATCTGGATCAGTCCGGGCGTCCCCTCGAACTGCGCACGCGCCAACTTGGCCGCTTCGGTCAGCTCGTCCCAGTTGTCGCCCATCAGGCGCAGATGCACCGGCTTGCCCGAGCCCGGACCCTGTTCCAGCGGTTTGATCTCGGCCTCGAACCCCGGCAGCTTGGCCAGCTCCGCATTCAACTCTTCGATCACGGTGTTGCCGTCAAATTCGGGCGCGGTGACATGTTTCTCGAACCGCCCGCCAAGGATCGGTTCGTTGACGGTGGGGCGGTCTTCCCATGGTACGATCTCGAACTGGACCTGACCAACCGTATCGGCAGGCTGCTGTCCCGCCGCCGGTCCGCCCACGTTCAACCCGCCGTCCCCGGCAAAGGAAAACACGTTGGTGACCGCCGGGTGCGCCTTGATGACGTCCTCGACCTGGCGCACCAGCGCGTCCGATTCCATAAGAGAGATATTGCCGCGCGCGCGCACATAGACCGAGGCCTGCTCGGGCTCGGTTTCTACAAAAAACTCGACGCCGCGCGAATTGGCCGGGAACAGCACGAAGGCGACGTAGATCACCCCGGCAAAGACCGATCCGATGGCGACGATCGGCATGATCGGGTTGCCCGCGATCAGCTTGATGACCCAGCCGAAGGGCGAAAGCCGGTGGCCCGAGCGCACGCGTTTCTCGCGCCGCTCGATCCGCGCCGCCCCCAGCGTGACCGAGGCCGCGAAAGCACCGAAAAGGAAGACCGCCGCGCCGAAAAGCGACCCCGCCACATCCGGCGTGCCGGCAGGCAACAGGTAGGTGGGGTTCAGGACCTGCATTGCGCCAAGGAACATCAGGTAAAGCGAGGGCGGCACCAGCAGCGCCCGCACGACCCAAGGCAGTCTCGCCCGAAGAAACTCGGATATACCGTTGAAAACGCGCGACATCCGCCCCGTGACGCCCCCCATCACCGGCAGATAGATCAGCGCCACGATCAGCGAGGCAGACAGGACGAAAATCAGCGTCACCGGCAACATGCCCATGAACTCTCCCGGTACACCGGGCCAGAACAGCATCGGCAGAAAGGCGCAAAGCGTCGTCGCGGTCGAGGACACCACCGGCCAGAACATGCGCTGCGCCGCCTCGACATAGGCATGCATCGGGCCGATCCCGTCCTTGATGCGCTTGTCCGCGTATTCGACGATCACGATGGCCCCGTCGACCAGCATCCCTACCGCAAGGATCAGGCCGAACATCACGATGTTGGAAATCGACACGCCCATCACCGCAAGGAAGGCAAAGCACAGCAGGAACGACGTCGGAATCGCAAACCCCACCAACAGCGCCGCCCGGCTGCCAAGCGCGGCGAGCACCACGATCATCACCAGTGCGACCGCCGTAAGGACCGAGCCTTCCAACTGCGCAACCATGGACCCGACCACGCGGCTCTGGTCGTTCGACGTGCCGATGTCGATGGCTGCCTGCAATTCCGCCGGCCATTTCGCCCGTGACGCCTCCAGGGTTTCCTTGACCAGATCCACCGTGTCGATCAGGTTGAACCCCTTGCGCTTGACGACCTGCAAGGCAACCGTGCTTTCACCATCGAAACGTGCCGTTCCGATGCGGTCTTCAAAGGTGAAATTGATCTCGGCCAGATCGCCCAGCGTCACGACCCGGTTGCCATTCGTCTTGACTGGAAGCGCATAAACGTCGCGCGGCTCATCGAAAGAAGACGGAATCTTGACGCTAAAAGTGCCCTGCGCGGTTTCGACCTCACCCGCCGCGATCAGCTGGTTGTTGTTCTGCACCGTGTTGATCAGCTCGATGGCTGTCACGTTGTAGGACTCCAGCCGCAGCGGATCGATGATGACCTCGAGCATCTCGTCACGGTTGCCCGCGATCCCGGCCTCAAGCACCGGCTCGAGCGCTTCAAGATCATCCTGCAACTCCTTGGCGACACGCGCCATCGTGCGTTCCGGCACTTCGCCCGTCAGGCTGACGATGACGATGGGAAATTCGGAAAAGTTGATCTCGGCGATGGAATACTGCTCGGCTCCTTCGGGGAACTTGGCCTGCGCCGCATTCATCGCATCGCGCACATCGGCCATGATCGCCGTCTTGTCCCAGCCGAACTCGAACTCCATGACCACGTTGGCGTAATTCTCCGACGCGGTCGAACTCATCTTGTCGAGCCCGTCGAGATCGGCCAGCTCGGTCTCCATCGGCTTGACCAGCATCTTCTCGCTGTCTTCCGCCGAGATGCCCGGGAACTGCACCGAGACGATCAGGGCGGGGATCTCGATATCGGGCTCGCCCTCCTTGGGCAGGCTCCAATAGGCGAACCCGCCGATCACCAGCGACAGGACTATAAAGGCGATGACCATGCGGGCACGGTCAGCCGCCCAGTTGACGACCCCGATCATCAGAGCGGCTCCTGAAAGCTCGGCTGCACGTGAACACCATCCGTGACAAAATCCGTTCCCACGGTGATCACGTCGGTCTCCTTCGGCAGGCCCGACACCCAGGCGCCGCCGGTTTCGTCGCGCAACAACTTTACCGGCACAAAGGCGACAATATCGCCTTCGTTCACCACGCGCACACCAAGCTGGCCATCATTGTTCAGCGTCAGTGCCGATTGCGGCAGTTTGTGCGCCTTTGCGCCCTTGGCGGCAATGGCGATGGTCGCCGTCTGACCGTCACGAATGCTCAGCTCTTCGTTGGGCAGGGTGATCTCGGTCAGAAAAGTTCGCGTCGTTGGATCGGCGGAACGGCTCAGAAAGGTGACCTTGCCGGTCACCTGCCGTCCGTCGATCAGCTCGGCCCCGGCCTGCGCGCCAACCGACACCCGGTCGACCTCGGTTTCGGGCACGTATCCGACCAGCTTGATCGGGTCGAGCTGAATGACGCTCGCACAAAGCGACCCGGCCTGCATCAGGCTGCCCAGCTCGGCGGTGTCCGATTCCAGAACACCGGCAAAGGGCGCCTTGATCGTCAGCCGATCAATCTCGCGTTCCGCTGCGGCAACCGCCGCGGCCGCGGATTCGATACCCGCCTGCGTGGTTTCCTGAGCCGTGGTGGCGCTTGCGATTCCCGCTTCGGCCGACCGGACCGAGGCACGGGCAGATTTCAGTTTCGTTTCAGACGCATATCCCTCGGTGCTGAGTTTTTCAGACGCGCGATAGTTGATCATCGCCTCGTCCAGCCGGGCACGGGCCTCCTCCAGCCGCGCATCGGTTTCGGGCACCCTTGCGCGGGCCTCCTTCAACCGGGCGCGCGCCTCTCCAAGAGCCGCCTCTCGCGTGCCGGGATCAAGCTCGCAGAGCACATCGCCAGCCTCTACGAAAGTCCCCTTGCGCAGCGGTTCGGAAATTACCGTGGCCGAGGTCTCTGCACGCACCTCGACCTCACGTACCGCCGCCGTTTCGCCGCGCAGAATCACCGCGTTGTCGATGGTCTTCGCAGAAGAATGCTGAACGACCACCCGGATACGTTTTTCCGGCGTTTCGGACGCGGTCTCGCTCTCTGCCGCCATTTCCTCTCCGGCTTCCGGGCTCGCAGCCTCGGTCGATTCCGATCCGCGCGCAAAAGCCAGCAGCGCCTCCCGCTCGAATACGATCGCATAAAGCGCAAAGGTCACCAGCAGCGCTGTAAAAACCGGAATGAGGCGCATCTAGGTCTTCCTCAAGAAACTTGCGCGACAGAGGCTGTTCCTTTGGCGCGGCTATGATTGCTTTTAAGAGATATACGGCGGACTAAACTGATCGGTTCACTTTACGATTTTTCCCTTACGTTCGCAAGGGCAGGCAGGCCCGTTGTCCCGCATGCACTTGGCTTGCGCGTTCATGCAGGTTAATAGGGGGCAATCTGCTCGGATCATAGGCACTTTCTGCGGCCGCCGGGATTGGGAAAACAAGGGGTTGGCCGCCATTGTCGCAGCTTTGACGGCGGCGGGATAAACGGCACAGGAAAAGCGAACAGGCATGAGCGATACCGACAGTTTCATCGACGAAGTGAACGAAGAGGTCCGTCGCGACCGTCTTTATGCGTATTTCCGCCGCTATGGCTGGATTGCGCTGGTCGTGATCATCGCCGTCGTCGGGGGCGCCGCCTGGAACGAATATCGCAAGAACGAAGCCGAAGCGCAGGCACAGGCGCTTGGCGATGACCTGCTGAACGCAATGCGCCAGAACGAGGCCGAGCAACGCGCCGCAGACCTGTCGCTGATTACCGCCGACACGCCCGGTGGCAACGCAATCGTGGAATTCTCGCTGGCGGCGGCCCAGGCCGAGTCGGGCCAGACCGATGCGGCTGTTGCCGCGCTCAACAATATCGCGACGCAGGGCGATCTTCCTGAAATCTACCGCCAGATCGCGGCTTTCAAGGCGCTGACACTGCAGACGGAAACGCTCCCGGTCGAAGAACGCCGGATCGGATTCGAAGCTCTCGCCGTGGCCGGTGCGCCGCTGCGGCTTCTCGCCGAGGAACAACTGGCGCTACTCTCGGTTGAATCCGGGGATGCGCAGGCCGCAATTGACCGGTTCCAGTCGATTCTTCAGGACGCCGAGGCGACTGCCGACTTGCAACAACGCGCCGCGCAAGCAATTGTGGCGCTCGGCGGCACGCCGGAACGCCGCCCCGAGACGCAACAGGGTTAACGGACATTGAAGGCAGACGCCCGGGTCAGACTGACCCCAACGGCGGATGGAAGTGACAGGACAGGCAAGACGTTATGATTGGACCGTTTAATTTCTCGCGGGCGCTGCATTCTTCCATCGCGATTCCGCCTCGCCAGAACCGCAGGCTCGCGCAGCGCGGTCTTGGTCTCTGCGCGGTTGCCCTGCTGACCCTGTCGGCCTGTGGCGAGAAAGAAGTCATCCTCCCCGGTGAGCGTGAAACCATCCGCCCCGAGGTTCAGGACGGTCCGCTTACCCCGAAGCCCGACGAAATCGACAATGTGTCGCGTGCCATTTCCATTCCGGGTCAGGTGGGCAATGCCAGCTGGCAGCAGGCGGTCGGCACCCAGTCGAACCGCGTCTCGAACGCGCGGCTGCGCGTCGCGCCGCAGCAGGTCTGGTCCACCAGCATCGGCTCGGGCGATGGTCGCCGCGTGCGCATCACCGCCGACCCGGTGGTCGCGGGCGGTCTGATCTACACGCTCGACAGCGGTGCGCTGGTTTCCGGCGTGACGCCCTCGGGGCAGGTCGCATGGCAGACCAACCTGATTCCCGCTACCGACAAGGAAGAGCAGGGCACCGGGGGCGGTATCGCTTATGACAACGGTACACTATATGTTTCTTCCGGCTATGGCCGCCTGACCGCGCTCGATGCCAAAACGGGCGCGATCCGCTGGCAGCAGAAACTCGGCGCCACCGGCAGCGGCACGCCGCTGATCGACGGTGGGTTGATCTATCTGGTGGCAGGCGACGACACCGGCATGGCGATCCGTACCTCCGACGGCAGAATCGCTTGGGAAATCAAGGCCGTGCCCAGCGTTGCGAATGTGCTCGGCGCACCCGCACCGGCCATCGCCGGCCCCTACGTCGTCTTCGGGTTCGGCTCGGGCGAACTGATCGCCGCCTTCCGCAAGGGTGGCACCCAGCGCTGGAGCGCCACCGTCGCCGGCAAACGCATCGGCAGCGCCGCGAGCCGTATCGGCGACATCACCGGTGCGCCGGTTGTTTCGGGCAACACGCTTTACGCGGGCAACAAATCCGGCCGTACCGCAGCCATCGACATCAACAGCGGCGCGATCCGCTGGACTGCCCGTCAGGGCGCGATGAGCCCGGTCTGGCCGGTAGGTGGCAGCGTCTTCGCGGTGACCGACCTCAACCAGCTTGCGCGGCTCGACGCCAGCAGCGGTGACACGATCTGGGTCCGTGACCTGCCTGCCAACGTCAAGGAAAGACCCAAGAAACGCGGCCCCGTCTATGGCAACTACGGCCCTGTCCTCGCGGGCGGACGGCTTGTCGTGGCCTCGGGCGACGGCTACCTGCGCTTCTACGCACCCGACAACGGCGCGCTTGTCGCCACTGTGCCGATCGCGGGTGGCGCCACCACCGGACCGGTCGTTGCGGGCAATACGCTCTACGTAGTCAGCTCCGACGGAAAATTGCACGCTTTCCGTTAGGCGCGATATGCGCTAAAGGGCGCATTCGTCTTACTCGAAAGTGCTCAAGGCCATGTCCTTTACTCTCGCCATCGTGGGCCGTCCCAACGTGGGCAAGTCCACTCTTTTCAATCGCCTCGTCGGCAAGCGTCTTGCGCTGGTCGATGACCAGCCCGGTGTGACCCGCGACCTGCGCGAAGGCGCGGCGCGTCTTGGTGACCTCAAGTTCACGGTGATCGA
The DNA here is from genome assembly GCF_019966545.1 of Heliomarina baculiformis. Taxonomy (GTDB): domain Bacteria; phylum Pseudomonadota; class Alphaproteobacteria; order Rhodobacterales; family Rhodobacteraceae; genus Heliomarina; species Heliomarina baculiformis. The sequence goes on from NZ_JAIMIC010000003.1 coordinate 283,446, forward strand.
CACCGCCGGTCTTGAAGAGGTCAACGACGACAGCCTTCAGGGCAGGATGCGCCGTCTGACCGAACGGGCGGTTGATATGGCCGATATCTGCCTTTTCATGATCGACGCCCGCGCCGGGGTGACGCCAACCGACCAGATGTTCGCGGAAATCCTGCGCAAGCGTTCGGCCCATGTCATTCTTGCCGCCAACAAGGCCGAAGGCTCCGCCGCCGATGCGGGCGTTATCGACGCATGGGGCCTCGGCCTTGGCGAACCGATCCGGCTCTCCGCCGAGCATAACGAAGGTCTGAACGACCTCTATGCCCAATTGATGCCGCTGGCCGACGCCTTCGAGGAACAGGCCGAACAGGACGCGCCCGAAACCGACGTGACCCTCTCGGAAGAAGTGGACGAGGACGAGGCCGCCATCGGCGCGCCCAAGCCCACCAAGACCAAGCCGCTGCAAGTGGCCGTGGTAGGCCGCCCGAACGCGGGTAAATCCACGCTCATCAACAAGATCATCGGCGAAGATCGCCTGCTCACAGGTCCCGAGGCGGGCATCACACGCGACTCGATCTCGCTTCAGGTCGAATGGGGCGGCACTCATATCCGGCTCTTCGACACGGCGGGGATGCGCCGCAAGGCCAAGGTGCAGGAAAAGCTCGAAAAACTTTCCGTCTCCGATGGTCTGCGTGCGGTGAAATTCGCCGAAGTCGTCGTGGTGCTCCTTGACGCGGCGATCCCCTTCGAACAGCAGGATCTGCGCATCGCCGACCTTGCCGAGCGCGAAGGCCGCGCGGTGATCATCGCTGTCAACAAATGGGACATCGAAGAGGAAAAGCAGGAAAAACTGCGCGACCTCAAGGAAAGCTTCGAACGCCTGCTGCCCCAGTTGCGCGGTGCCCCGCTGATCACGGTCTCAGCCAAGACGGGCAGGGGGCTCGACCGCTTGCATGACGCGATCATGCGCGCTTATGATGTCTGGAACCGCCGCATCACGACGGCCCAGCTCAACCGCTGGCTCACCGGCATGCTCGAGCAGCACCCGCCTCCGGCCCCGCAAGGCAAACGGATCAAGCTGCGCTACATGACACAGGCCAAGACAAGGCCACCGGGATTCGTCGTCATGTGCTCGCACCCCGACAAGATGCCGGAAAGCTATTCGCGCTATCTGGTCAACGGGCTGCGGCAGGACTTTGACATGCCTGGCACGCCGATCCGCCTGCACATCCGTTCGCAGAACGACAAGAACCCCTATAAAGGCCGCAAAAAAGCCGCGCCCAGCAAGCTGCGCAAGCATACCGAAGGGCGTCGCAAGTAGCGCTGCGCCTGATACTTTGCTTGCCATTTGTTGGTAATCGCGGCTGACTTTGCCGCGATTACCAACGATGAACCTTGGCCGCCATAAATTCGGTCAAGCCACCGGTTTGCGGCTGAAACTCACGGCGATGCAGCCCGTTATCCATGCTCTAGGATAGCGCATCGGCGATCCTCAGCAGCATCGCGGCGGCGTCCGGCGATGCCGCTTCGCGGGCGATCTTCTCCGTTTCAAGAACCGACCGATGCGCCTTTGACAGCACGTCCTGTCCTTTTTCCGTAAGCTGCGTGCGCTGGATACGGCCATGCTCCGCATCTGGGCTCCGCTCGATAAGGCCCAATCTGTCAAGTTTGACCAGCATCGACTGCATGGTCTGCGGAGTAACGAAGGCCCGCCGCGCCAGACGCGCGTTCGAGGCGCCGGGCTCATCCTCGAGGCTGCACAAGACATTATATTGCGGCGCCGTGAGACCAAAATCCTTTAGCTGCCGGTCCATATGCAGGCGCAGCGCCTGTTGCGCCCGCTTGATTGCGTAGCCAAGCGACTCCTGTGGCGCGAATGGCGTTTCTTCTGACGTTGATGGTGTTTTGGCGCTTTTCATATCAGTAGGCTTATATTATATCAGGCCCCTGATATTATCGCCTCCCCACAGGAAAGACAATCCACATGCCCCATCTCATCGGTCCTGACTTCATCGGCTTGCAGGTCGCAGATCTCGACGCCGCTCGCGTCTTTTACACCGATATTGTCGGTCTCACTCCCGCACCTTTCGCGCCTCCGGGTGCGGTTGTGTTCGACACCAGGCCGATCCCTTTCGCCGTCCGCACCCCGGTGGTCGATCTAGAGGCAACGCGCCCTCTCGGTCACGGGGTTTCCCTGTGGTTCGGCTGCGATGATGCCGATACGCTGCATGATCATCTCGATGCAAAGGGCGTGACAATTGCCTTTGCGCCCAAGGACGGTCCCTTTGGTCGCTACTTCGCATTCGAGGATCCGTTTGGATATACGATCACTGCCCACACCGTAGCGCAGGAAGGCTGAACCCATGACCTGCTGGATCGGTGTTGCCTCTGCGGATCATGTCAGCGCAGGTGTCGAAGGCGGCTTTGCGCAACTGGGACACGGCAGGCACGATGCCGTCAAGGCGCTGCACCGGGACGACTGGCTCGTCTACTATTCCCCGCGTGAGGGCATGGGAAAAGGCGCGCCCGTCCAGGCTTTCACGGCCATCGGCCGCGTCACCTCGGACAAGCCCTATCACGCGGCTCAGTCAATGGACTTCAACCCTTATCGAGTGAATGTCGATTACTTCCCCGGCGTGACGCCCGCCCCGATCCGCCCCCTGCTTGGTTTCCTGAACCTGACGCGCGATCATGTCGATAACTGGGGGCTCCTGATGCGCGGCCCCAAGCGGAGGATCACCCCCGAGGACATTCGGTGCATTGCGAAAGCCATGGGCCTCCCGTCCGATAATCTGACTCGTATCGAGTAACCGCTATTCCCACATGGGTGGCCTCTGGTATGACCGCGCCGCCAGCCACCCCACTCGAAACTCAGGCAACCAAGCCCGCTTAGCCGTGCCAAAACGCCGCGACCAACTCCGGTCTCGACTGTTACGCCCCTGTGCCGCCTTGCATCCGACCCAAACCCTTGGCAAGACAGGGGCAACGTCCCCTAAACTATTATGTCAGGCACAAAAATCCGGTGAACTGGACCGATATCATACGCGAATTCATCACGCTTTTCGTGGTCATCGACCCCATCGGGTCGATTCCGGTCTTTCTCTACGCCACCGCCAATGTGCCCCGGCGGCTGCATCGCGCCTATGCGCTGCGCGCTATCCTGATCGCCATGCTGGTGCTGCTCGGTTTCCTCGTCGGCGGGCAGTTCCTGTTCGAAGCGCTTGGCCTGCGGCTTGGCACTTTCCAGATCGCCGGCGGCATCGTTCTGATGCTCTTCGCGCTAACCATGATCTTTGGCGACTCCAAGGCCGCGCGGGAAATCGACGAAGCGGCCCATGACGACCTATCCGGCGCGGTATTCCCGCTTGCCATTCCCTCGATCGCCTCACCCGGCGCCATGCTCGCCGTCGTGATCCTGACCGACAACCACCGCCAGTCGATCGAGGATCAGGCGGTCACCGCCGGGTTGCTGATCCTCATCCTCGCCTTCACCTTCGTGCTGTTGCTATTGGCCACGAGGATCCAGAAACTGATCGGCTCCACCGGGTCCAGCGTCATCAGCCGCGTGATGGGCATTATCCTTGCCACGGTTGCCGTTGATTCAATCCTGTCCGGACTCGAAACCATGGGTGTCCTAAATCTAAGCGCCTGATCGCCGCGCCGCGCAATTTTAATACCGATCAAATTGAAAAATATTAAGAAAGTGTTAAGTTGCGCGCATAGGTATAGCCGCGGCAAATTTCTGCGCGCAGATGCGACAGGCAAAACAAGACATGAATCTCCGAGAGCACACCCGCAAGTATTGTGACAAGGACAACCGGCTGGCATCGCTAAGCTATTTCGGCACTTTCGCGGTGTATTTTACCTCGCTCTATTTCGCGATCACGCAGATCGAGGCCTGGTATATCGCCGCGCCGATGATCCTGATCCATGCGTTTTCGGCCGTGCGGCTTTACGTTTTGCAGCATGACTGCGGCCACCATTCCCTGTTCGAGACACGCCAGCAAAACGAATGGGCCGGGCACGGCCTGTCGCCGTTTACCTTTGCGCCGTTCGAAGTGATGAAGCAGAACCACAACCTGCACCACGCCAATATCGGCAATCTCGAACATCGCGAGACCGGTGAAATCCACACGATGACCTTGCGTGAATGGAACGAGGCCGGGTTCTGGCAACGCCTGCAATACCGGCTCTATCGCAATCCCTTCGTGCTGGTGCCGCTGGGCTCGCTCTTTACCTATTTCATCCGCTACCGCTGGCCCAAGAACACCACCCGTTTCGGTGTTCAAGGTGTGCTGCTCCATAACCTCGTCATCGCGGCCTATATCGGCTCGCTCTATGCGCTTTTCGGGTGGACCGGCGTGCTGGTCTGGCTGGGGGCAAGCTTTCTCGGCGGCATGATCGGCGTCTTCCTCGTCTATCTCCAGCATAACTTTGAGGACACCTACTGGGACCGTCGCCCGGATCTCGACCCGCAGATCGCGGCGTTGCAGGGGTCCTCCTGTCTCGATTTCGGCTGGGCTTTCGACCATATCGTCGCCTGCATCACGCTGCACGATATTCACCACTTCAACGCGCGGATCCCCAGCTATCGCTTGCGCGCCTGCCACTATGCCTTGCCTAAGGACATTGCCCCCCGTCGCATCAAATTCCCCGAGGCGGTGCGTGCGCTAAACCTCAAGCTCTGGGACGAGGATCAGCAGCGCCTGGTGCCTTTCCCGTCTTCGGGTGAGGCCGCGCCGCTGAACGCCTGAGGAACGGGGCTCAGAAATCCGCTCAGAAAAGTATAACTTTTGTATATACAATAGATAGCTTTGTGATACATGTGCCTTTGCCGCACAGCAGATTGCTGTTGGCATGAAACTGAAATTTAAGGAACATACGCATGGCGAAGAAAGCTAAGATCAAGGAACTGAAGGCCGAGGTCAAAAAGCGCGAGAAGAAGGTTGCCCGTCAAGAGAGCAAGCTCAAGTCTGCCAAGAAGGCGCTTAAGAAAGCGGCCTGATCGGCGCGATTGCGGGGCGGCGCAGGGCTCGCTTGTCCGCCCCACAGAAAAGGACTGAAGATGACAGCATTGAATGAAGTTAACGGAATTGGCCCCTCCCTTGCGGAGGCACTGGTAAAGCACGGCTTTGACAGCGCCGAAAGCATCGCCGCCGCCACGCCCGAAGCACTGGTTGCCGTACCGGGCATCGGCGCCGCCAGTGCGCCACGTCTGATCGAAGCCGCCAAAGAGGTTGCAGGTGGCCCCGACGCCCCCGCGCTCGATCCCGCACCCGAGCCGGAACTCGTGACCCCCGTTCCCGATCCTGTCGTTCTTGCCGAACCGGCCAAAGACAATGGCGAGCCAAAGGCCGAGCCGGAATCGGAGATCCCGACAGCAGCGAAACCTGCGAAAAAGAAACCGGTCAAAAAGTCGAAAAAGACCGACGACAAGAAGAGCAAAAAGACCAAGTCGGACAAGAAATCGAAAGCAGAACCCAAAAAATCTGACGTAAAGAAGTCTGAAAAGAAGAAGTCGGACAAAGAAAAATCCAACAAGAAAAAAGACGCCAAGAAGAAACTGGAAAAAGCGGCGAAAAAGATGTCGGACAAACTCAAGGCGCTTAAAAAGAAAGTCTCCAAGAAATCCAAATCGTCGAAAAAGAAAAAAACCTCGAAGTAATCGGGCAAATGGCATTGGTCCGTTCGTCAGGGCGCGCGGACCGCTTCTCTACCGAAACGCCCGTCCGGAAATCGACAGGGCATTGCCGCTCGGGTCTTTCAGATTGGCAAAGACGTAGCCATTCGCATGGTGCAGAGGCCCGACCTCGACACCGCTCTCAACCAGTACAGCGCGCATCGCTGGCACGTCAGCGACGTCAAAGACCAGCTTGAGTTGCACCTGCCCTTGTATTTGCCCCTTGCCAGCGGGGTGCAAGAGCAGAACCAACCCATCGCCGGGAGAGCGCAATTCCACGATCCGATCCGTCGGATCGTTCAACACCTGATACCCGAAGTGGCGCTCATAAAAGGCAGCGGTTTTCTCAACCTGACGGCAATAGAGAATTGCGCGGCCCAGTTTTGTCACCGGCTCAGCCCGTCAGCCGCCAGAGCGTTGGCACAGCGATCACCAGCGCGCCAATGGCTGCCAGCCAGAACACCGCCGGATTGCCGCCCCAGTTCGACACCGCCACCCCGATCAGCGCCCAGACCAAGGCAATCCCGTAGGCGGGCGAACTTCCCATGCGCCGCAGCACAAAGATGGCGATCACCAGCGCCAGCAGCAGGGCCACAATCGCCGCCTCCCGCTCGCTCGTCAGCCGATAGCCGGCCAGCACGATCCCCAGCGCCACGCAGGACGCAGCCGTCAGCCATCCTGCGTAAAGCCCGAGCGGCGCGCGCGCCCAGCCGATATCAAGCAGCGGCGCCCGGCGCAGCGCCACCAGCGCGGTGCCCAGCATGATCCAAATCAACACAGTTGCGGGCAGGGGAGCGACCTCTGCCACCGGCAGCCAGACCGCACCCACCCCGACCGAGGCCGCAAGCGCGGGCCGCATCGCCAGCCAGTCCGGCGCGTTGCCGCGCTTGATCAGCCCGAAGATCGCGCTGATCAGCAACCACGCATAGATCACGCCCCAGATCGAAAACGCATAGCCCGAGGGCTGCACCATCGGGTCGTCCTGCGGCACCGGGAACTGCCCGGCCTCGAACCCGCGAAAACCGGGCGTCAGCAGCGGCGAGGCGACAAATGCCAGCGTGGCCGCCGCGACCACCCACGCCATCGGCTCGGGCAGGCGTCTCATGAGAGGGTGCCCTCGGCGCTCAGGACCGTCTTTCCGCCCAGATAGGGTGCCAGCACCTCGGGCAGTTTGACCGAACCATCCGCCTGCTGGCCGTTCTCGAGCACCGCGATCAGGCAGCGCCCCACGGCAAGGCCGGACCCGTTCAGCGTATGCACGAACTCGGGCTTGCCACCGCCCTCGGGACGGAACCGCGCGTTCATCCGCCGCGCCTGGAAATCGCCCGTGGTCGAGACCGAGGAGATCTCACGATAGGCATTCTGCCCGGGCAGCCACGCCTCGATGTCATAGGTCCGCTTCGCGCCAAACCCCATGTCGCCGGTGCAGAGGATCACCGTGCGGTAGGGAATGCCAAGCTTCTCCAGCAGACCCTCGGCACAGCCCAGCATCCGCTTCTGCTCTGCGTCGCTCTCGTCCGGATGGGTCACCGACACCATCTCGACCTTTTCGAACTGGTGCTGGCGCAGCATGCCCGCCGTATCCTTGCCCGCGCTACCCGCTTCGGAGCGGAAGCACAGCGTATGCGCCGTCATCCGTACCGGCAGCGTGCCCGCGTCCAGAATATCGCCCGCAACGCTATAGGTCAGCGGCACCTCAGAGGTCGGCACCAGCCACCAGCCATTCGTCGTCTGATAGCTGTCTTCGCCGAATTTCGGCAGCTTGTCCGTGCCATACATCGCCTCGTCGCGCACCAGCACGGGCGAGTTCATTTCGACCAGCCCGTTCTCATCCACATGCGTGTCGATCATGAACTGCGCAAGCGCCCGGTGGATCCGCGCCACCGCCCCCTTGAGCATCACAAAGCGCGAGCCGGAAATCTTCGCCGCCAGCTCGAAATCCATCGAGGCCGCGACGCCCGCGATCTCGTAATGCTCCTTCGGCGTGAAATCGAAGGCAGGCTGGTCGCCCCAGCGCTTCACCTCGACATTATCCTCTTCGCCGCCGCCATCCGGCACATCGCTCGCGGGCAGGTTGGCGATGCGCGCCAGCATATCGCTCAGCTTGGCATCCAGCTCCTTGGCCTCGGCCTGCATCTCCGCCACTTGCGATTTCTTCTCGGACACCAGCGCGCGCAGCCGCTCGAACTCGGCCTCGTCCCCCTTGGCCTTGGCCGCCCCTACCAGTTTCGAAGCCCGGTTCTGCTCGGCCTGCGCCTCTTCGGCCGCCTGTATCCGCGCCCGGCGCTCGCCATCAAGCGCAAGCAGCTCCGACGACACCCCCGCATCCCCCCGCCGCGCCAGAGCGGCGTCAAAAGCTTCGGGGTTTTCGCGAATGGCACGAATGTCATGCATGTCTTGGTCCTCGGATCCATGAGTCGGTTCGCCGCCTTATGCCTCATGTTGGGAGAGGAGGGTAGGGGGAGGGCTGCGCAATGTTGATTAGTTTTCCAATGTGGATTTAGCAATTGCGAAGACGGAATTCCGAGGGCAAGGTGTTCTGCGAAAGTTAGTTTACGGAGTTGCGTCGAGTATGAAAGGCATGTTTCCTGAATTCGACCGAAAATCTGATCATGAATTTAATCGGCTTTGGAAAAATGCCGTTTTTGTCTTCGATACAAACGTGTTGCTAAACTTGTATCGCTATCCTGCATCCACGAGAGAGACATTCTTTGGTATACTCAAAAAACTGCCAAACCGTGTCTGGGCCCCTCACCATGTTGCGCTGGAGTTTCAAAGAAATCGTCTAACTGTTGTTTCTGAGCAAATGAATACTTTCTCTCTTGTTGAGGGTATAGTCAAAAATGGCCGAAAGGAGATGATTGATAAGATTAGCCGCTTGCAGTTGGAAAAAAGGCACTCCTTGATAAAAACGGAAGAATTCGAGAGTTCTTTAAACCACTTGACCGACCAGTTTCTGGAAGAGCTAACTGTGATGAGAAACGAACAGTATGATGTTGGTGATCATGATGACTTGAAGGGGGAAATAGAATCAGTATTCGAAGGAGCTGTTGGGCTCGCGCCAAAAAACCAAGATGAGCTAGATAATTTATACAAGGAAGCAGAGGGACGATACGTTAACGAAATCCCGCCAGGTTATATGGACTTAAATAAATCAAAGGATGAGGGTGGCGAATATTATCACAACGGCCTAACTTACAAGAAGGTTTTTGGGGATTATTTGATCTGGCGTCAAACTCTGGAATACTGCAAAGATAATGAGGTTAAAGAACTGGTGTTCATTACTGACGATCAGAAAGAGGATTGGTGGTGGGTACTGAACTCAAACGGAAAAAAAACTGTTGGTCCAAGGCCTGAGTTGCAGAACGAGGCCAGTATTTTTGGTGGTGTGGATTTGTTCCACATGTACAAGAGCGAGAGTTTTCTTATTCATGCTAAAAAATATCTTGGCTTCGATGTTGGCGACGCGGAGATTGATGAAGTTAGGGATATTTCTGGCCTCTCTACTTTTGAAGTAAAAACCGCTGAAATAGGGTTGGGATATCGAGGCAATGTTGTCGAATTGCTTATGCGCTGGCTTGGCGGGCTATACCCTAGTGCGGAAATATGGGAGGAAGTTTTCCCTGATATAATCGTGGAAAGCCGCGGGAGTGTTTCTGGTTTCGAAGTGTTAAGTATACTGGGCGAAGAAAACGCAAAGAAGTTGGCAATTTACAAGATATCGAGGCTGTCTGAGATGATTTCTAATGGAAAGCTAGATAGCGGATTTTTAGTCTGCGTGTCTGATCGTAGCGGCCCGGAATTTAATAGAATTATTCCTAATTTGAGGAGTAAATCTAAGGCTTGGGGCGATGTTGTGGAAATTATTAATGGCGCAATAGTTAAGAGTGAATCTGGGGACTTTTCTTTTGTTCCAAGTGAACTATATTGACGCACGAATGCGTTGTCGGAGTCGAGTTTTAAGCTCATTTTTGGAGACATTGATTGAGTTTCTTTTGGGTGAATTGCTTTGGCCAAGCCGCATCACTGCCAAGCCCGGAATGTCAGGAGTCCGGCCTGTTCACTCCCGAGCGCAATTCGGCACCGTTTCGTAATAATCCTCCGGCAGCCACACCGCGTTGAACACGCTCGCGTTCACCCCGTCGCCCGCGATATTATTGAACTCGAAAACGATCTCGCCATCCTCGGAAATCTCCACCACGCGGCCCTGCGTCGGGACGGTGATCAGGTGCGCGCCCGAGGGGAGGCGCTGCTGTTTTCCCTGCCACGGGCTGTACCACGCAGAGTCCGGCGGTGTATGGAAACGCCGGATATCGCCCGTTGCCGGATCGACCGAGAGGATCCCCGACCGCCCGCGCCCGGTGGCGTTGTCATAGATCTCGATGCGCCCGGTCTCGGTGAAATCCGGATCGTGCTGGCGGATCCACGGCCCGTAGGCGGCCCATCTGAACGCAACGCTTTCGGGGTCGAGCACGGCGACGAGGTCCAGCTCGCGCAGGCTGATCAGCAGGTCGCCCGGGCTGAAATCCGGGAAGGCCGGTGCAAACTCACGACGCAGCGGCTCCACGTCATTGGGATGAAAGATATCGTCCTCCAGCCCGCGCCTGATCTCGCGCACCGGGGAAAGCCTGTAATCATCGGGCAGGGCGAGCATGACCGCGTTCCGCTCGGACGCGGCCTGTACCTCCTCCATCGAAATCTCGCGCAGGTGTTCGCCGGTTCCCGCGTCCATCTGCAGGATGCTCTGGAGCGGGCTGCTGACGGTATCCGGGCTGAACCATGTCCAGAGCGCCCCGTCATCGTCGATGTCGATGGAATGGTGGTAGACCCCCTCGCGCGTCCAGAGCGGTTCTCCGCAGGCATCGATACGCGCCATCAGCGGGCCGCCCTTAGCGAAATTCACGACGATGCTGCCATCGGGCATCATCTGCATGCCATGTGGGTTGATTTCATGCGTGGCTTCGGTGTCGCCCGACAGGGCGCGATAGCTCGTCGGCCAGACATGGACCTGTTGCCCCGCCGGATCGAGAAGCCGCACGGAATAGGTTTCAAGCTCGACGTCAAAGCCCATGATCGCGCGATATCCGGGCATGACCTCACCGGCGTTTTTCATGACGGCCCGGGAGGCGCCGCTGGTGACATTTGCCTTCATAAACTGGTTCTCGCGGCCCCAGTGTCCGAAGCGGCGGTAAAACTCCACCTGCTGGCGCAGCAAAAGAAGATCACGGGTTGGCCAGATCTTGTAATGGCGAAAGGCGAACCCGCTCAGAAAGACCAGCAGCACAAGGAGGAGCGCAAGGCTCGCGAGGGGAATGATCTTCTCCCGTTTGGACACTGTCTAATTCCTTTCCGGATCAGGGCAGGGCCATGTGCACCGCCGGTCAAATTCTTGCGCAAGGAAATCGTTCGATAGGTAACAGGTTTAGGGCGTGACTTTGCATCCCATCAAGGTTTTTCGAGATCGCACGAGCGCTGGGACAGCCGTTGCGCGATGAAAAGCGTCAATCCGTCGGGACTTGCTGTGGCGGGTTTTATGGAAAGAAAAGGCGCCGCGTTCTGGGCGGGCGAAATGATGTTCCCTTAGGTCATAAGGGGACGTAATCCCGCGGATTTCGCCGCACCGCGGCGGTGTACAGGGGGTGTACGGGGTGTGTACAGTTGTCACCCCCCTGTTTTCCCGGTTTCCCCGCCTTGCATTGCCCCCCCTCAACGCATAGGTTCCGGCCAAATTCGCGGGGGGAGTCCCCGGCCCAGACAACAAAAGGAAGACCCCATGGAAGGTGGCGCAATCGCCCAGTTTCTCCCGCTGATCCTGATTTTCGCGATCATGTATTTCCTGCTGATCCGTCCTCAGCAGAAGAAGGTGAAAGAGCATCAGGCCATGGTCGAAGCCGTGCGCCGGGGCGACCAGATCATCACGCAGGGTGGGATCATCGGCAAGGTCACCAAGGTCAAGGAAGACGGTGAAGTCGAAGTCGAAATCGCCGAGGGCGTGAAAGTGCGCGTGGTGAAATCGACCATCGCCAACGTGACCTCCAAGACCGAACCGGCGAAGTAACACGGCTCTGTAACCATCTGAAAAGGCAGGGCAATGCTCTACATCGATCTCTGGAAGCGGGTACTGATCTGGCTGGTCTGTGCCGCCGGTCTGATATTCGCTCTGCCCAACGCGTTCTATACGCGCGTCGAAACCCATAATGACGCGGTTGCCGCCATCGAGGTGCGCGGCGAGAACCCCGATCTGCTTGCGGCCGAAGCCCAATGGCCGTCATGGGCACCGACGGACCTTGTGAACCTCGGGCTCGACCTGCGCGGCGGTGCGCATCTGCTTGCCGAGGTTCAGGTCGCCGAGGTTTACGCAACCCGGCTTGAAGGGTTCTGGCCCAGCCTGCGCGATGCCCTGCGCCCGGAACGCGATACGGTGGGCGGTGTGCGCCGTGTGCCGTCGCCGCCAGAAGAGCTTCGCGTGCGCATCGGCAACCCTGACGGGATGGCCCGTGCGCTTGAAGTTGTTCGTGGACTTACCCAGCCTATTCAGTCGCTTAGCGGTGTCGGATCGACAGATTACGTGGTCAGCGGCCAGGGCGACATCATGGTAGTGACCCTTTCCGAGGCCGAACAGCGCGCTTCCGACGACCGCACCGTGCGTCAGGCACTGGAAATCATTCGCCGCCGGATCGACGCGGTTGGCACCCGTGAACCCACGATCCAGCGGCAGGGCGCGGACCGGATCCTGATCCAGGTGCCCGGCATCGGCAGCGCCAGCGAGCTGAAAGAGATCATCGGCACAACCGCTCGTTTGACCTTTAACCCGGTCATTTCGCGGGGCGGAGACCCGGATGCAAATGCCGGTCCCGGTGAGATGGTCGTGCCCTCGCTTGATGAGGAAGGCCAGTATTACACAATCGAAACCGCGCCCGTGGTTTCCGGCGACGAACTGGTCGACGCGCAGCCGTCCTTTGACCAGAACGGCCGCCCGGCAGTGAATTTCCGTTTCAATACGACCGGCGCACGCAAATTCGGTGACTACACGCTTGAAAACATCGGCCAGCCGTTTGCCATCGTCCTCGATGATGAGGTGATCAGCGCCCCGGTCATCCAAAGCCACATCCCGGGCGGTTCGGGCATCATCACCGGTCGCTTTACGGTCGAGGAAAGTACCAACCTTGCGGTGCTGCTGCGCGCCGGTGCCCTGCCGGCCGAGCTGACCTTCCTCGAAGAGCGGACTATCGGTCCGGAACTTGGACAGGACAGCATCGACGCGGGCAAGATCGCCACGGCGGTTGCCTTTGTTGCCGTGCTGGTCTTCATGGTTCTCAGCTACGGGTTGTTCGGGATCTTTGCCAATATCGCGCTGATCCTCAATATCGTGATCCTCTTCGCGGCGCTGTCGCTCATGGGGGCCACGCTGACCCTGCCGGGCATCGCCGGGATCGTCTTGACGGTGGGTATGGCGGTGGACGCCAACGTGCTGATTTTCGAGCGTATCCGCGAAGAACTCAAGACCGCGCGCGGTCCGGCCCGTGCCATCGAGCTGGGCTATGAAAAGGCGCTGTCGGCGATCCTTGACGCGAACATCACCACCTTCATCACGGCCGTGATCCTCTTCGTCATGGGCTCGGGTCCGGTGCGGGGTTTCGCGATCACGCTGGGTCTTGGCATCATGACCTCGGTCTTTACGGCGATCTTTGTCACGCGGCTGCTGATCGTCATGTGGTTCGAACGCCGCCGTCCCAAGACAATCGAGGTTTGACATGCGGCTGAAACTGATCCCCGAAGACACAAAGATCGACTTCTTCCAGCGCTGGAAACTCTGGTTCGGCATCTCGATGGTGCTGATCGTGCTGGCGGCTGTCTCGTTTGGCGTGCGTGGCCTTAACTACGGCATCGACTTTCGCGGTGGCACGACCATCCGGACCGAAAGCAGCACCGATCTTGATATTGCCAGCTATCGGGAAGCGCTGAATGCGCTGAACCTTGGCGATATCACCATCTCCGAGGTGTTCGATCCGACCTTTGACGCCGATCAGCACGTGGCGATGATCCGCATTCAGGCGCAGGACGATCAGGAAGCGGTCAGCGCCGAGCTGATCCAGTCGGTCGAGGACGCACTCTCGGCCATCGTGCCCGATATCGAATTCGTATCGGTCGAATCCGTTGGTCCCAAAGTCTCGGGAGAGCTGATCTGGACGGCCGTGCAAGCGGTTGCGCTCGCGATTGGGGCGGTGCTTATCTATGTCTGGCTGCGGTTCGAATGGCAGTTCGCGGTCGGGGCGGTGATTGCGCTGATCCATGACGTCATCCTGACCATTGGTGTGTTTTCGGAACTTCAGATCAAGTTCGATCTGGCGATCATCGCGGCGCTGTTGACCATCGTCGGCTATTCGCTGAACGATACGGTCGTGGTCTTTGACCGGGTTCGCGAAAACCTGCGCAAGTACAAGAACCGTCCGCTGAAAGAGGTCCTGAATATCTCGATCAACGAAACGCTCAGCCGTACGATGATGACCTCGCTGACCACGCTCTTGGCGCTGTTCGCGCTGATCGCGCTTGGCGGCGACGTAATCCGCGGATTCGTTTTCGCGATGATCTGGGGCATTGTCGTTGGGACCTATTCCTCGATCTTCATCGCGGCGGCGATCCTGCTGTACATCGGGGTCAAGCGCGACTGGACCAAGCCGGACAACAACACCGGCAATCAATACGCCAATATTGATGCCTGACTGGATCTCCGGCGTTCTCGCGACGCCGGGGCTTGGCTGGCTTTTCCTGACCGTGGTGGTCGGGGGGCTGGTGCGCGGTTTTGCCGGGTTCGGCACGGCGCTCATCATCATGCCGGTGGCCAGCTCGGTGCTGACCCCGGCCGGGGCGCTCACCGTGCTGGTGGTCGTCGATCTGCTGGGACCGATCCCGAACCTGCCGGGGGCCTATCGCACCTGTAACAGAACCGATGTGATGCGCCTTGGGCTCGGCACGCTGATCGCGCTGCCCGTCGGGCTTTATGGCCTGTCCCATATGCCCGAAGAAGTCTTTGGCTGGCTGGTGTCGGTCCTTGTGCTGGTGACCCTGATGGCGCTGATGATCGGCTGGCGCTATCACGGCAAACTGACCCCGCCCCTGATTCTTGGCACCGGCGCGACGGCCGGTGTGCTTGGCGGGGCCACGGGTCTGGCCGGTCCGCCGGTTATTATGCTGTATATGGCCAGCACGCTGCCGGGGGCGGTGGTACGCGCAACATTGCTGCTTTACCTCTTCGTACTGGATTCCATGATGATCGTGATGCTGGCGGCCTTTGGCATGTTGGATCCGGCAATGGTTCTCATCGGACTTGTGCTGCTGCTCCCCTTTGTTGCGGCAAACGTGATCGGCGGGCAGTTGTTCAAATTCGGGAGCGAGCGTCAATTCCGCGCGGTGGCCTACACAATCATTGCCGGATCGGCCATTCTGGGACTGCCGCTCTGGCACTGACGGCCAGAGAGAGGCGAAAGGAGAACCCATGCGTCTGAACGAAGTCACTTTCAACGACTCCAAGCCCGTCGACGGCTATGGGCCGGGCTTTTTCCGCATCGGCGGCGAAGTTTATCATGGCGCCGTGCTGACCGGTCCCGAGGGGACCGGGTTGTGGGGGGGGTACACGGACCCTGAACCGCTGCTGGCGCTGGCCGGGAAGGTCGATGTGCTTTTTGTCGGGACCGGCGCGGAAATCGCGCATCTGCCCCGCCAGTTGCGCAGCACGCTGGACGAGGCCGGGCTCGGGGTCGAGGTGATGAACTCGCCCGCCGCCTGCCGGACCTACAACGTTCTGCTCTCCGAAGGGCGCCGCGTCGCGATGGCGCTGGTCCCGGTCTGACCGCTTTGCTCTTTTGTGCGGCGGGTCAATCGGTTATCGCACATTCATGACGCTGACAGTATCCGATCTTTCGATTGCGCGGGGCGGCCTTCCGGTGCTGCAGGGGGTCTCCTTTGCCCTTGCCCGCGGTGAGGCGCTGGTGCTGCGCGGCCCCAACGGGATCGGCAAGACAACACTGCTGCGCACGCTGGCCGGCTTGCAGCCGCCGATTACCGGCCAGATTGACGGCAACGAGGAAACCATCGCCTATGCGGGACATGCGGACGGGTTGAAACCCACGCTCACCGTCGAAGAGAACCTTCATTTCTGGGCCGAGATCTTCGGGACCAAGGAGATTGCGACGGCGATTGATGCCTATGAGCTGAACGGCCTCCGCTCACGCCCCGCGGGTGCGCTTTCCGCCGGACAGAAAAGGCGGTTGGGGCTGGCGCGGATGCTGGTCACCGGGCGACCGATCTGGGTGCTGGACGAACCGACTGTCTCGCTCGACACTGGGGCGGTGGCCATGTTCGCGGATGCTGTGCGGGCCCATCTGGGGAAGGGTGGCTCGGCCCTCATCGCCACCCATATCGAGCTTGGCCTCGACGCGCGGTTGCTCGACCTCGGGGGCTATCGCGCCAGCCTTCCGGCGCTGGACGATTTCGACGGGTCCTTCGTATGAAGGCGCTTTTGATCAGGGATCTGAAACTGGCGATGCGGGCAGGCGGAGGCTTTGGCCTTGGCCTTGCATTTTTCCTGATCGTCACAGTTCTGATTCCGTTCAGCGTCGGGCCGCAATCGGCGCTGCTGGCCACCATCGCGCCGGGGGGGCTCTGGCTTGGGGCGCTGCTGGCCTGCCTGCTGTCGCTCGACCGGCTGCTCGCACTCGACTGGGAAGACGGCACGCTCGACCTGCTGGCCACCGCGCCACTGCCACTCGAATCCGTGGTGACGATCAAGGCGCTGGCGCATTGGCTTACCACCGGCCTGCCGCTTGTGCTGATCGCGCCCGCCCTTGGCGTGCTGCTGAGCCTGCCCGCGCCGGGCTATTTCTGGCTGGTGATCTCGCTGCTGGTGGGCACCCCGGCGCTCTCGGTCATCGGCACATTTGGCGCGGCGCTGACCGTGGGGCTGAAACGCGGCGGGCTACTATTGTCGCTACTGGTGCTGCCGCTTTACGTCCCGACGTTGATCTTTGGGGCCGAGGTCGCGCGGCGTGGCGCGACGGGCATGGAAGCCACCACGCCGCTTTTGCTTCTGGCAGGGATCACCGCCGGGGTCACCGCGCTCTTGCCCTTTGCAAGCGCCGCCGTCCTGCGCGTCAATCTGCGCTAGCTTATGTGAATTGTCCCCCTTGCCAAGAGTGGATAGATAAGAGCCATGTCATTGTGGGAATACGCCAATCCTAAGAAATTCCTGACTACGTCAGAGCGGGTTCTGCCCGTGTTCTGGTGGTTGTCGGGCGCCTGCATCGTGATCGGGCTGATCTGGGGGTTCTTCTTCACGCCCGACGATTACCGGCAGGGATCGACTGTCAAGATCATATATCTTCACGTGCCCTCGGCGCTGATGGCCATCAACGCCTGGCTGATGATGCTGGTGGCCTCGCTGATCTGGCTGATCCGCCGCCACCACGTCAGCGCGCTCGCCGCCCGTGCCGCCGCGCCCGTGGGCGCGACGATGACCGTTATCGCGCTGGTGACCGGGGCGATCTGGGGCCAGCCGATGTGGGGCACATGGTGGGCCTGGGATCCGCGCCTGACCTCGTTTCTGATCCTGTTCCTGTTCTACCTTGGCTATATCGCGCTCTGGTCCGCGATCGAGGATCCGGATACCGCCGCCGACCTGACCAGCGTGCTTTGCCTTGTGGGCTCGGTCTTTGCGATTCTGTCGCGCTATGCGGTGAACTTCTGGAACCAGGGGCTGCATCAGGGCGCGTCGGTCATGCGGGCGGGGGCGATCACCGGAACCGATACCGAAGAGAAGGTCAGCAATATATTCTTCTTCCCGCTGATGGTCTGCATGGTCGGGTTCGTGCTGCTTTTCATCGCGCTTGTACTTTACCGCACCGGCACGGAGATCCGCGCCCGGCGTATCCGTGCCCTGATGGCGCGTGAAAGGATGGCGGCATGATCCCCGATCTCGGCAAATACGCTGTAACTGTCCTGTCGTCTTATGGCGCGTCGCTTGTTCTGCTGGCGCTGTTGGTGGCGGTGACCCTGTGGCGCGGCCGCAAGGTGCGCGCCGACATGGCCGAGCTTGAAAACCGCCTGAAAACAAAGGCCAATCGCGATGGCTAAAATCTCTCCCCTGATGGTTATCCCGCCGCTCGTGTTCCTGGGGCTGGCCAGCCTGTTCCTTGTCGGCATGTTCCGCGACGACCCCGAGGCACTGCCCTCAGCCAGGATCGGTCAGCAGGCCCCGGCCTTGCAGATCACCGAATTGCCGGGCAAGGCGCTGTTTGATGACGAGACGTTGCGCGATGGCAATCTCAAGCTGGTGAACTACTGGGCCAGCTGGTGCGCCCCGTGCCGTGTCGAACATCCCAATCTTGAAAAGCTGCGGGCCGAGGGGCTGCCGATCTACGGGATCAATTACAAGGATGACCCGGACAACGCGCTGGCCTTCCTTGCGGAACTTGGCGACCCTTACGAGGCCGTTGGGGCAGACAATTCGGGGCGCGCGGCGCTTGACTGGGGGGTCTACGGCGTGCCGGAAACCTACCTGATCGACGGCGACGGCAATATCCTGCTGCGAGTCGCCGGGCCGCTAGTTCAGCGCGTCATCGACAGCCAGCTGCGCCCGGCGCTTGAAAAGGCGCGCTGAGGCTCAGATCGCCCGGCACAGGCGGAACGCTTCGAGCACCGCCGCGTGGATATCCCGCGACGACACCGCATCGCCAATCCGGAAAAGGTGATAGCCCTCGGCATCCGCGTCGACCACCGTTTCCCCCGCGGTCAGTCGCGCCATTTCAAAGGCGCCCTTGTTGGCCGAAGCCTCGCGCAGGGCGAGATAGGTGTCATCCATTGGGATCGTCCCGTTCTCGATCACCAGACGGTCGGTCACGCGGGTTTCCGTCTTTCCCGTGTAGATATTCGCGAAAGTCGCCGCGATCCGGTTGTCTGCACGCGCGACCGAGACAAGCTGCATGTCCGGCAGCAGACTGACACCCGCCTGATAGAACTGCCGCATCGACAGCGGACGCTCGATATTGGTCGCTTCCTCGCCAGCGTTGCGGTCGGGCGTGACAAAGCTCACCTTGGCGCCACGCAGCGCAAGCGTCGTCGCGCCCTGCAGCCCGGCGATGGTGCCGATCCCGTCGTAAAGCAGCACTTCGCCATCGGGGGCCTGTCCGCTTTCGAGCACTTCCCACAGCGTATCCGCAAGTTCGGCACCGGGGATCATGTCCTCCATACGGTCGGGCAGGCCACCGGTTGCGATGATGACGACATCCGGGTTGGACGCCGCGATCTCTTCCTCTCCGGCAAGGCAATTATAGGTGATCGCAACGCCCAGCCGTTCCAGTTCGCTTAGCCGCCAGTCGACGATGCCGATCAGGTCGCGTCGTTTGTGCAGTTTTGCCGCCAGCAGCAGCTGTCCGCCTGCCTGCGGCGCGGCCTCGAATACCGTCACCGCATGGCCCCGCTCGGCGGCGACCCGCGCGGCCTCAAGCCCGCCAACACCCGCGCCGACAATGGTGACGCGGCGTTTCACAGGGGCAGGTTTAATCGCATGGGGCAGGACCTTTTCCCGCCCGATAGAGGGGTTGTGGATGCAGCTCCCATGCGCCGAGCAATAGGTCGCGCCCACACAGGGCCTGATTTCGGCCTCGCGTCCCTCGCTCAGCTTCTCGACGATATGCGGATCGGCGATATGGGCGCGGGTCATGCCGATCAGGTCGACCAGACCCTCGGAGATCGCGTAGCGCGCGGTGGCAAGGTCATTGATCCGCGCGGCGTGAAACGTCGGCAGACCCACCTGTTTGCGGAACTCCGCGACAAACGGCAATTGCGGGGCCAGTTTCACCGCCATCCCGGGCATGTATTCCGACAATCCTACCGCCGTATCGATGCGCCCGTAGGTGAGGTTGAAGAAATCGATCAGGCCAGAGGCTTCGTGCAGATGCGCCATCTCGAGGTAATCCGCGTCGGACATGCCGGTGTCCTCGCCTTCGCCCACGGCCATGCGGATACCGATGATGAAGTCCGGCCCGCAGAGCCGGCGCATTTCTTCCAGCGCCTCAAGCCCGAAACGCGCGCGGTTTTCGACCGATCCGCCATAGGCATCGGTACGCTTATTCATGTGGGGCGACCAGAACTGCCCGACCAGATGGTGGTGCACATGCAACTCGACCCCGTCGAGCCCTGCTTCCTTGCAGCGCCGCGCGGCTTCGCCGAATTCCTGTGTGATGCGGCGGATATCATGGGGTTCGATTTCCTTGGCAAAACCCCGGTGCAAAGGTTCGCGAAACCGCGAGGGCGCGACCGTGGGCAGCCAATCCTCGGCCCGCCAGTGGCTGCGCCCGCCCAGATGGGTCAACTGGCACATGATCGCGGTGCCGTGTTGGTGAACCCGGTCGGCGAATTGCGTCAGCACCGGGATCACGCTGTCGTCGCGCAGGTTCAACGCGCCAAAGACCGACCCGGAATCGGGAGAGACGTTCGAGGATCCGCCGAACATGGTCAGTCCGATCCCGCCCTTGGCCTTTTCCTCGTGGTAGCGCTGGTAGCGATCCTGCGGCAAACCGTCGACGCCGAAACGGATCGCATGGCTGGTTGAAAAGATGCGGTTCTTCAGCGTCAGTTTTTTCAGGTGCAGCGGTTGAAGCAGGGGATCGGCGGCAAGGGCGGGCTGGTACATTCTGGCTCCTGTAGTCGCGGTCATCATGTGCCTCTGATCCGCGCAGTCAATAAGCAGCCCCGGCCCAAGCAGCGTGAAAAGCAGGATTTGCCTATTCGCTGAACCGGGCAATCGCCTTGCAGACACGAAAATGTCTCGTCAACGCGCATGAAAAAGGCTTTGGGCTTGGCGTATTCTTCTGCATTTCGTATGCTTTACGCTGACAAAATACAAAGGTTACGCAGATACATGACAGAGCAGCCCAATCCCAAGCGCCGCATCGTTTCCTCGCGCCACCTCGCCGAAGGGGAAAGCTGGGAAACCTCCGAGATCGAATATGGCATGATCATCGCCTATAACGCCTTTTCGCGCTGGATGACCAAGTGCATGTCGGCGGCAGGGAATACGGATCTGACGCCATTGGAAATTCTCGTGCTGCATAACACGAACCATCGCAGCCGTGAAAAACGTCTGGCCGATATCTGTTTCCTGCTGAACATCGAGGACACGCATACGGTCAACTACGCTCTTCGAAAGCTGATGAAGATGGAACTCCTAAGCTCGGAAAAGCGCGGCAAGGAAGTGTTCTATACGACTTCCGACAAGGGCGCGGCACTGTGCGAGGAATATCGCATCGTGCGCGAACGCTGTTTTCTCGACGGGCTGTCCCGGCTTGATATGACCGGCGACGAAATGCGTGAAATCGCCGCCAGTCTTCGCACGCTCTCCGGCCAGTATGATCAGGCCAGCCGCGCCGCTGCTTCGCTCTAGTTGCCCATCATGTTGGGCAGCACGATCACGATCTGCGGAAAGATCGTGATCAGCAGGACGCCCAGCAGGAGCAGCAGAAAGAACGGAAAGGCCGCTTTTGCGATGCGCAGGATGTCGATGCCCGTGAGCCCCTGAATGACAAAGAGGTTGAACCCCACGGGCGGGGTGATCTGGCTCATCTCGACTACGATCACGAGGTAAATGCCGAACCAGAGGGGGTCGATCCCGACGGCGCTTACCATCGGCATGATGATCGAAGTGGTGAGCACGATCACCGAAATCCCGTCGAGAAAGCAGCCCAGTACGATAAAGAAGATCGTCAGCGCAAAAAGCAACATCGGCACCGAAAGCTCCATAGCCGCGATCCACGCGGCAAGGTTGCGGGGCAGGCCTGTAAAGCCCATCGCCACCGACAGGAACGCCGCGCCCAGCAGGATCAGCGCGATCATGCAAGAGGTGCGTACGGCCGACATCACCGCTTCGCCGAACAGCTTCCAGCTGAAGGAGCCGGAAAGCCATGCCAGCAGCGCCGCCAGCACAACGCCAAGCGCCGCCGCATCCGTTGGTGACGCCAGCCCGGCATAGATCGACCCGATCACCCCGATGATCAGAAACGCCACCGGAATCAGCCGCCGCGAGGCCGCGATTTTCTCCCGCAGCGAATACCGTTCCTCGATGGGCGGGATCAGCGAGGGATTCATCCATGTGCGCACGGCCACGTAGCCTGCAAACAGCGTGATCAGCATCAGCCCCGGCAGGATACCGGCGATGAACAGGCGCGCGATGGATTGTTCGGTCGCGACGCCGTAGACGATGAGAATGATCGAGGGCGGTATCAGCAGGCCCAGCGTCGCCGACCCTGCCAGCGTGCCAAGGATCAGGCTTTCGGGGTAGCCGCGCTTGGTCAGCTCCGGTACCGACATCCGCCCGATGGTGGCGGCGGTGGCAGCGGATGATCCCGACACCGCGGCAAAAATCGCGCAGCCAAAGACGTTGACGTGCAAAAGCCGCCCTGGCGCCCGGCTGAGCCATGGCACCAGACCGGTGAACATGTCGTCGCTCATCCGCGAGCGGAGCAATATCTCTCCCATCAGGATGAACAGGGGTAGGGCGGTCAGCGCCCAGCTATGGGAATGGCCCCAGAATGTGGTCGCGATGATGAGCCCTACGGGTGCGTTCGAAAAGAATACCAGCGCCACGACACCGACCAGTGTCAGCGCAAGCGCGACCCAGACGCCCATGGCGAGCAGGCCAATCAGCAGGGTAAGGAGGATAACGGCAATAATCGGATCAGACATCGCTTATACCTCGTCCGGGGTCGACAGGACGGGGCGACGTTTGCGGATCAGATCTACCAGCGTATGCAGGATTGCGATCAGCAACAGGATAATGCCGAATCCGGCAATGCTCTGCGGGATCCAGAGCGCCACGGGGATGATCCCGGTCGAGACATCGCCATAATGTTTGCTCTCCAGCACAAGGCTGATCATGAACCAGCCAAGAAACCCGACAAGCGCGGCGGCAATCACCAGCACCAGCGCCTCCATCGCGACCTGGGCGCGTTGTGGCAGGCGGTCGGCCACGAGGTTGACGCGAATATGCCCGCCAGCACGTAGCGTATGGGCCAGCGCAAGGAACGTCGACGCCGCCAACATGAAACCCGAGAAATCCGCGTAAGAGGGGATCGTCGAAGGAAGCTGGTCGAACCCCAGCCGTCCGGCCGCGTTCAGCAGGATCTGCGCGCTGACCAGCAGGCAGATGCACAATGTCAGCCCCCCGGCAATCGCGCCGCAAATGTCATATAACCGTTGAAGTATGCGCCCCATGTCGCCTGGCCCCTATACATAAGAAAAAGCCGACAACACGGGATGCTGTCGGCCTGTACAATCAGAGCTTTAGTTCTGATAGGCGTCAAGGATGGCAAGCGCGCTATCCGAGGCACTGCTCTTCCAGTTTTCGAGCATCTGGTCTCCGATGCCCTGCAGGCCTTCGACCAGTTCGGCGCTCGGCTCGTAGACGGTGATACCGTTCTCGGCCAGTTCCTTGGTCTTGCTGTCTGCCTCTTCGGCGGACATTTCCCAGCCGCGGGTTTCAGCGGCGGCGGCGGCTTCCATCACGGCGGCCTTGGTTTCTTCGTCCAGACCGTCGAACATGCGCTGGTTTACCACGACGATGTTCTTTGGCACCCATGCGTTGATCGGGCTGTAATGCGACACGAAATCCCATGCGGTGGAATTCACACCGGTGGAGGGCGAGGTGATCATCGCTTCGACCTGACCGGTGGCAAAGGCCTGCGGAATGTCCGAGGCTTCGACCTGTACCGGTGCGGCACCGGCGAGCGTCGCGAATTCTTCCAGCGCGGCGTTATAGGCGCGGAAACGCAGGCCGTTCAGATCGTCCACGGTGGCGATTTCGCCGTTGGTATAAAGACCCTGCGCCGGCCACGGCACCGAAAACAGCGGGATCAGGCCCTGTTCGGCCAGCAACTCGGTGATGACAGGTTTCTGCGCATCCCAGAGTTTCTTGGCATCGTCGTAGCTGGTGGCGACAAAGGGCTGGCTGTCGAGACCGAAGGCAAGATCCTCGTTCGACAGGGTCGAGAGGAAGAATTCGCCAATCGGCACCTGACGCGAGCGCACGGCATTCTTGATCTCCGGATGGGGAAACAGCGAACCCGCCGAATGGATGGTGATGTCGAGCCCGCCATCGGTGGCTTCGCGCACGTCATCCGCAAATTCCATGATGTTCTGGGTGTGGAAAGTCGCGTCGCCATAGGGCGTGGGCATGTCCCAGCTTTCGGCATGGGCCGGTGCGGACAGGCTGACAGCGGTGGCAGCCGCGAAAAGCATCGCGTGTTTCATATGGGTCGTCTCCCGTGTTGAGGTGCGGATCCTGTTTCGAATCCGCTTGCTTTCATAACGTTGACAAATTGTCAGCGTTATAACCATAAAGCAACAATATTTTGGATTCGGGGATCGACAATGAGCATCGCAAGCAAAGAAAAGTGGCAGTTCTGGGTGGATCGCGGTGGCACTTTTACCGATATCGTCGCCCGCAAGCCTGACGGCAGCCTGCAAACACACAAGCTTTTGTCGGAAAATCCCGAAGCCTATACGGACGCCGCCGTGCATGGAATCAAGTCCATGCTGGGGCTGGATGCCAAGGCCGAGGTGCCTTCGGGTCGGATCTCTGCCGTCAAGATGGGCACCACCGTCGCCACCAACGCGCTGCTCGAACGCAAGGGCGAACGCACGCTGTTGCTGATGACCCAAGGCTTGGGCGATCTGCTGCGGATCGGCTATCAGAACCGGCCGCGTCTGTTCGATCTCAACATCGAACTGCCCGAGCAACTCTATGAAAACGTGGTGGAAATCGAGGAACGTCTGGCCGCCGACGGTACGGTGGTGACACCGCTCAACCTCGACCATGCCCGTACCGCGCTGACCTCGGCGCATGAGCAGGGATTCCGCTCTGTTGCCATCGCGCTGATGCATGGCTATCGCTTTACCGATCACGAAAAGCAGCTGGGCGATCTGGCCCGCGAGATCGGCTTCACGCAGGTCTCGCTCTCGCATGAAGCGAGCCCGCTTATCAAGCTCGTCGCGCGGGGCGATACGGCGGTGGTCGATGCCTATCTCTCGCCGATTCTGCGTCGTTATGTGGATCAGGTGGCCGATGCGCTGAACGCGGCCAAGGGCGGCTGTGACAGCCTGATGTTCATGCAATCCAATGGCGGTCTGACCGATGCGCGCCTGTTCCAGGGCAAGGACGCGATTCTCTCCGGTCCGGCGGGCGGAGTCGTCGGCATGGTGCGCAGCGCCGAGGAACACGGGTTCGACAAGCTGATCGGATTCGACATGGGCGGTACCTCGACCGATGTCTGCCATTACGCGGGCAGTTATGAACGCTCGTTTGAGACCGAGGTCGCAGGCGTACGGATGCGTGCGCCGATGATGTCGATTCACACGGTGGCCGCCGGGGGCGGTTCGATCCTGTCCTATCGTGACGGGCGGATGCAGGTCGGACCCGAAAGCGCGGGCGCCAATCCCGGACCAGCCGCCTATCGGCGCGGCGGTCCACTGACCGTGACCGATTGCAACGTCCTGCTCGGTAAGCTGCAACCCGATCAATTCCCCGCCGTTTTCGGCCCTAATGGCGATCAGCCGCTCGATGCCGAGGTGGTGCGCGAGAAATTCGCTGCGCTTGCCGAGGAAATCGGCACCGGCATGTCGGTCGAGGAAATCGCCGAGGGATTCTTGCGCATCGCGGTTGAAAACATGGCCAACGCGATCAAGAAAATCAGCGTTCAGCGTGGTTATGACGTCACCAAGTACACGATGAACTGCTTTGGCGGGGCCGGGGGCCAGCACGCTTGTCTTGTCGCCGACGCGCTGGGCATGGAGAGCATCTTTATCCACCCCTTCGCCGGGGTGCTCTCTGCCTTTGGCATGGGGCTCGCCGACATTCGTGCAATCCGCGAGCATCAGCTGGCCCGGCCGATCAGCGACACAGAAGCGGCCGAAGAGGCGGTGAAACGCCTGATCGACGAAGCCAGCGCCGAAGTGGCCGGGCAGGGCGTCGACCACGCCGATATCATGACACGGCCCATCGCCCATATCCGCACCGGCGGCGCGCATCAGACGCTTGAAGTGCCCTATGGCAGCCCGGATGAGATGACCGCCGCCTTTGAAGAGGCGCATCGACAGCGGTTTGGTTTTGTCCCCGACTATGCCGAACTGATCATCGACCTGCTGACGGCCGAGGCGATTGGCACCACCGGGGAACAGGTCACGCTGCCCGATACCTCGCCTGCGGGGGCGGAACCGCAGACCGTCCGCATGTTCAGCCAGGGCGATTGGCGCGAGGTGCCGCTGGTGGACCGTGCCAGCCTTGCACCGGGTGAAACGCTCGACGGCCCCGCGATCCTGACCGAACCCACCGGCACCAATATCCTCGAGGACGGCTGGCAGGCCGAATGCGTTTCGGGCGGCAATCTCGTGCTGCGCCGTGTCGTCCCGCTGGCCCGGCAAGAGGCCATCGGCACCTCGGTCGATCCGGTCATGCTCGAGGTATTCAACAATCTCTTCATGTCCATTGCCGAGCAGATGGGCGCGACGCTCGCCAACACTGCCTATTCGGTGAACATCAAGGAGCGTTACGACTTCTCCTGCGCGATCTTTGACGCGGCGGGCGATCTGGTCGCGAATGCGCCGCATGTGCCGGTGCACCTTGGGTCCATGTCCGACAGCGTGCGCACCGCCCTGCGCGAAAACGCCGGCAAGATCCGCCCGGGCGACGTGTTCATGATGAACAACCCCTATAACGGCGGCACCCATCTGCCCGATGTGACTGTCATCACGCCGGTCTTTGACGAGGCGGGCGAAAACATCATCTACACTGTCGCCTCGCGCGGGCATCACGCCGATATCGGCGGCACCACCCCCGGCTCCGCGCCCCCCGACAGCCGCCATATCGACGAAGAGGGCGTTTTGATCGATAATTTCCGGCTCGTCGATCAGGGGAATTTCCGCGAAAAGGAAACGCGCGAATTGCTGGCTTCGGGCAAATACCCCTGCCGCAATATCGATCAGAACATGGCGGACCTTTCTGCGCAGATCGCTGCCAATGCAACCGGCGTGCAGGAGCTGACCAAGATCACCGGCCAGTTCGGGCTTGAAGTGGTGCATGCCTATATGACCCACGTTCAGGACAATGCCGAGGAAAGCGTCCGCCGCGTGCTCGATGTGCTCAAGGACTGTGCGTTCACCTATCCGATGGACAGCGGCGCGCAGATCAAGGTCGCGATTTCGGTCGATAAATCCGCGCGTGAGGCCACCATCGATTTCACAGGCACCTCGCCGCAGGACGAATTCAACTACAACGCGCCCAAGGCGATCTGCCATGCGGTGGTGCTCTATGTGTTCCGCACGCTGGTCGGCAGCAATATCCCGATGAATGAGGGCTGTCTCAAACCGTTAAGACTGGTGATCCCCGAGGGGTCGATGATCAACCCGACCTATCCGGCGGCGGTGATCTCGGGCAATACCGAGGTCAGCCAGTCCATCGCCGATACGCTTTACGGCGCGCTGGGCGTGATCGCGGGCAGCCAGGGCACGATGAACAATTTCGTCTATGGCAACGCGACTTACCAGAATTATGAAAC
The DNA here is from genome assembly GCF_019966545.1 of Heliomarina baculiformis. Classification (GTDB taxonomy): domain Bacteria; phylum Pseudomonadota; class Alphaproteobacteria; order Rhodobacterales; family Rhodobacteraceae; genus Heliomarina; species Heliomarina baculiformis. The sequence goes on from NZ_JAIMIC010000003.1 coordinate 310,707, forward strand.
CATCTGCGGCGGCACCGGAGCGGGCGACGGCTTTGATGGCGCAAGCGCGGTGCACGCCCATATGACCAATACCCGCATGACCGATCCCGAAGTGCTGGAGACACGCTTTCCCGTGCGGCTCGACGGGTTTTCGATCCGTCGCGGCTCGGGCGGGAAAGGGCGGTTCACAGGCGGTGACGGCATCGTCCGCAAGCTGCGGTTTCTTGAGCCGATGACAGCAACGGTTCTGTCCTCGCACCGTATCACCGCGCCGCATGGCGTCGATGGGGGTGCGCCGGGGGCAACCGGTGAAAACAGCGTGATCCGGGCCGATGGCCAAGTCGAAAAGCTGAAAGGCAATGACGCCGTGGAAATGGCCGCCGGAGACGTGTTCGTTCTGAAATCTCCCGGCGGCGGCGGTTTCGGCAAAGCCTGAATCAACAGCGCCCCGGGTTTTCCGGGGCGCTGTTTTCATCTTCAGGACAGGAACGTCTTGAGCGTATCGCTCATCGGCGTGGTCGGCCGCCCGATCAGCGTGGAGAGATCGCGGCTTTGCGTGGCAAGCGCGCCATTTTCTGCCTTGGCATCGCTGTCAGCAAGGATACCGGCAAAACCTTCGGGCAGACCGGCCTCGACCAGTGCCTTGGCATAGGCCGCTTTCTCGAGGTTCACATAGGTCACCTCCTTGCCGGATACCTCGCTCAGCAGGGCGGCGTATTCCGTGAGGTTGAAATCCGTGTCACCGCCAAGCTCATAGGTCTTGCCCTCGTGCCCTTCACCGGCCAGCACGATTGCCGCCGCTTCGGCGAAATCCTTGCGCGAGGCCGTTGCAAACCGCCCATCGCCCGCCGCGCCAAAGTGCTGGCCCATGCCGACCGCTTGCGGCGCTGTGCCCGCGATATTCTCGGAATACCAGCCGTTGCGCAGCAGGGTATGGGGGATGCCACTGTCGCGCAGTGCGGCTTCGGTCACCAGATGTTCTTCCGCCAGCGCCATGCCACCGGTTTCCGCGTTGAGGATCGAGGTATAGGCGATGAAACCGACTCCGGCAGCATTGGCCGCGCTCAGCACGTTTTCGTGCTGGGTGGAGCGTTTGCCGACCTCTGAAGAGGAGATCAGCAAAAGCCGGTCCACCCCGTCGAACGCCGCTTTCAGGCTGTCCACATCTTCGTAATCACCTGTGCGCGTGGTCATGCCTTTGTCCGCATAAGCCTTGGCCGCATCCTCTGATCGTACCAGCGCGATGATATCTCCGGCGGGTACAAGCGTGCTCAGGTGGTCCACTACAAGCTGTCCAAGTTGCCCGGAGGCCCCGGTCACGAGATAGGTTGTCATTTTCTTTCCTTTCCAGTCTCGAATCGTATACAGGTCTCATTTAGAGACCTTCTTTCATTTGCGGAAGGAGGCAGTTTTTCGGAACAAGGTAACAAAAAGGGAACCGCCTATGCAGCGTGTCAGTGATGGCAAACTGAACCAGTGGAAAGCCGAGGGGTTCAATCCGGCCAATTGCCCGGTGCGGCAGGTGCTTGATCATGTCTCGGCCAAATGGCCTGTTCTGGTCCTGATGGAGCTTGAGACAGGACCGCGTCGGTTCAACGAACTTTTGCGCGCTTTGCCAGATATTTCCAAGCGGATGCTTACCCAGTCTCTGCGCGATCTTGAGCGCGACGGCATCGTTCGGCGAAAGGTGTTCGATACCAAGCCGCCGAGCGTCAGCTACAGCCTGACCGATCTGGGCGAGGGGTTTCTGCCGCATCTTCTCGCGCTGGTCGATTGGGCCGAGGGTAGCATGCAGAACATCCTGACCGCGCGTAAGGAATTCGACCTCCGCTGATAGGGCGGGATAGGCATAACGAAAAACGGCGCCCCAAACCGGGGCGCCGTTCTTTTCCTAATCAAGCTGTGGCTTATGCGAGATCGAAACGATCCAGCTCCATCACCTTGACCCATGCCTCGACAAAGTTCCTTACAAACTTTTCCTTGTTGTCGTTCTGGGCATAAGCTTCGGCAAGCGCGCGCAGTTGCGAGTTCGAACCAAACGCCAGATCGACGCGCGAGGCGGTCCATTTGACCTCTTCAGACGCCCGGTCGCGGCCTTCAAAGTCCTGCTTGGAGCCTTCAACGGCTTTCCACGCGGTGCCCATGTCGAGCAGGTTGACGAAGAAATCGTTGCTCAGCGTGCCCGGCTTGTCGGTGAAGACACCGTTCTTGGACCCGTCGTAATTCGCGCCCAGAACACGCAAGCCACCAACCAGAACCGTCATCTCCGGCGCGGTCAGGGTCAGAAGCTGCGCCCGGTCCACCAGCAGTTTCTCGGTCGGGATATCCGCGTCGCCATTGACATAGTTGCGGAACCCGTCTGCCTGTGGCTCGAGCACGGCAAAGTTGTCGGCATCGGTCTGCTCGGCCGTTGCATCGGTCCGACCCGGCGAGAAGGGCACGCTGATGTCATAGCCACCGGCCTTGGCTGCCTGTTCAACTGCGGCTGAACCGCCCAGCACGATCAGGTCGGCCATCGACACTTTCTTGCTGCCTGCACCCGCGTTGAACTCGGACTGGATGCCTTCATAGACCGACAACACCTTGGCCAGCTTTTCCGGCTCATTCACCTGCCAGTTCTTCTGTGGCTCAAGACGGATGCGCGCACCATTGGCGCCGCCACGCTTGTCCGATCCACGGAAGGTTACGGCCGAGGCCCATGCGGTCGACACCAGCTCAGCCGTGCTGAGCCCGGACTCGAGGATCTTGGACTTGAGCGTCGCCACGTCCTGATCATCGATCATGTCGTAATCAGCTTCAGGGATCGGGTCCTGCCAGATCAGATCCTCATCCGGCACCAGCGCGCCCAGCAGACGCGAACGCGGACCCATGTCGCGGTGGGTCAGCTTGTACCATGCGCGGGCAAAGGCATCGGCGAACTCTTCCGGGTTTTCGTAGAACCGGCGCGAGATCGGCTCGTAGATCGGGTCCATGCGCAGTGACAGGTCAGTGGTCAGCATGTTCGGCACGCGACGCTTGCCTTCCTCATGCGGGTCTTCGACCGTTTCGACGTTGGATTCGTCCTTGGGCTTCCACTGGAAAGCACCGGCCGGGCTCTTGGTCAGTTCCCACTCGTATTCGAACAGGTTCTTGAAGAATCCGTTGCCCCATTTGGTGGGCGTGGTGGTCCAGATCACTTCGAGACCCGAGGTGAAGGTGTCCTTGCCGTTGCCAGCGGTCCAGCCAAAGCCCTGCTCGGCGATATCCGCACCTTCCGGCTCGGCACCGACGGCTTCGGGGTCGCCCATGCCATGGGTCTTGCCAAAGGTGTGACCGCCCGCGATCAGCGCCACGGTTTCCTCGTCATTCATTGCCATACGGCCGAATGTCTCGCGGATGTCGATGGCGGCGGCCAGCGGATCGGGCTTGCCTTCGGGACCTTCGGGATTGACGTAGATCAGGCCCATCGTGGTCGCCCCCAGCGGGTTCTCCAGCTCGCGTTCGCCGGAATAGCGCTTGTCGGTGCCCATCCACTCTTCTTCAGTGCCCCAATAGATGTCTTCCTCGGGCTCCCAGATGTCTTCGCGGCCACCGGCGAAACCGAATGTCTTGAAGCCCATCGATTCCAGTGCGCAGTTGCCCGCAAGGATCATCAGATCGGCCCAGGACAGCGCGTTGCCGTATTTCTGCTTGATCGGCCAGAGCAGGCGGCGCGCCTTGTCGAGGTTGGCGTTATCCGGCCAGCTGTTGAGCGGTGCGAAACGCTGCGAACCCGACGACGAACCGCCGCGCCCGTCGCCTTCGCGATAGGTGCCAGCGCTGTGCCATGCCATGCGGATAAAGAAGGGGCCGTAGTGTCCCCAGTCCGCTGGCCACCACGGCTGCGAATCCGTCATCAGTGCGTAAAGATCCTGACGCACCGCTTCGAGGTCGAGCTCTTTGAACGCCTTGGCATAGTTGAAATCTTCGTCCATCGGATCGGACAGCGGCGTATTCTGGTGCAGAATCCCGAGGTTCAGCTGGTTGGGCCACCAGTCACGATTGGTGCGTCCGCCGGTTTGCAGGCTGCCGTGGATAACCGGGCATTGACCTGCGCTGGCCTTGTCATTTCCGTCCATTTTTCTCTCCGATACTCGCTGGATAAATGTCTGACTGTGTGAGGTCTTGGGGAACATTCGGGCGGCAGGCCTGCTTGCGTACAAGCGGACCTTTCGCCATGCGACCGGCTCTCGATACGAGATTTAAGGTGTCTGCACGCAGGACTACGGGACAACGGCCAACCGCATGTTGGTCGCTGCGCGTGACACTGGTGTTACCCGCTGCCGATCTGGCATTGAACACTCCCCCCTCCATACGACTCAGCGTAAGGGAAAGGGGTCATTAGTTTAAGTTGTATTTTTAAATTGTAGTCATAGGATTTGATTATGGCTTGGGTGGCGGTTCTTGCCGTTCACCCCTGCGAGGCCAGTGTTTCCGGGCGTGCGACCTGCTCGGTCATTTCTGTGTCGCGCGTCGTGATGCGCCACAGGCAGACACCAACTGCCGTCAGGATCAGACCCGACAGGGCAGGCGGCGTGCCATAGCCCAGCGATTCGATCTGGCTTGCGACCAGCCCATAACCGCCGATGATCCAAAACCCGACCATGAGAAAGACCTTTTCGGCCCGGGTGGCCCGCGCCGCGATGCCCTCGCTCAGCATCGCGGCGGCGATCCCGAGCATGGCGAGGTCGTAGTCGTAATTGTACGGACTGATCAGGCAGGACAGGAAAATTCCCGCGGCCAGGAACACCCGGCCCGATACGCCGGTGCGCGAGGTCAGCGCCAGCGAAAGCAGCACCACCAGCGCGCTCAGCGCGACAGCCCCGTGCAGGGCGAGCGCCAGCTTCGGTCCCGCCCCAAGCGAGGCCGCCAAGGCATAGACCGAGCTCATCCGGTAAAGAATGAACCCGCCGTCCTGCAGGGTCTTCCCAGTGCCGCGTATGCCGTCCAGCGCAGCAGGCCAGACCCCGGTGCCAAAGGCGAGCGTTGCCAGCCCGCAGGCGGCGCCGACGGTACACAGCGATATCACAACCACCGACCAGCGTCGGTCGAGCAGCGCCCAGAGACCGACCCCAAGTGCCAGATGCGGCTTGATTGCCATCAGGCCCAGCGGCACCCCGGCCCAGCGGGATTTGCGCAGTGCCAGAAGGGCGGTCAGCCCGAAAAGCGTCCCGATCAGGAAACTGTTCTGCCCGGCGCGCAGGATCAGCGCAATCAGCGGCAGGAACGCCACCAGAACCGCATGCCAGTTCTCTCCGGCAATCTTTCGCAGTACCAGCAGATAGGCGGTCAGCGTGCCGCCCATGAACAGGATGTAACCCAGCCAGTCCGGCACCAGCGACAGCGGCGCGACGACAAGATCGAAGGGCGGCGGATAGCTCCAGATCAATAGCGTTCCGTCATAGCCGGGCATGTCGGGTTGACGTGCCAGAAACACTTGCGGGTCATAGGCCGCGTACAGATTGCCTTCGCGGATCATCGTGCTGACAAGGTAGAACACGTCGAAATCGCTGATCTTTTCCTTGCCAAGCGCGACCGGGGCAACAAGCTCAAGCGCCATGTACCCGATCATCGCCGCGAGCAGGGCACAGATCATCAGGACGGTCGCAGGTTTCAGACGGATCATGAATGGGCCTCGAAAGGGGGCGCAAAGGCCCAGAGCCGGGCGCCCAAGTATGACATCAACGGAACGATCCCTGCCACGCCCAGCATCGCAATGGCAAGGCTTGCCCCCAGAGCTGTCGCAACGGCAGTAATCAGGCTGCTCGTGCCAAGCGAAAGGAGCGATAGGGTGATGAACCGCATAAGATAGGGGCGGCCGGACCCGCTGCGCCGAAAGCTGAAACGCAGGTGGCCGACAAAGGACAGGGTGACGGCGGCGGCAAAACCGGCAAGGTTGCACAGCCCGGCGGGCAGACCGAATACCGCCTCAACGACAAGGGCGGCCAGCACATGCACCAGCGTCGCTGAAATGCCGACCATGCCAAAGCGCAGCATCTCGCCGCCAAGTGCCAGGACCTTCGAACTGTCAGATGCCATGCGGCCTCGCACCGGCGGGGCGGGTGCCGTCGCCGGAATGGGAAGACCGGACAATGTAAAGCGGCCTTTCGCGGACCTCCGTCAGGATGCGCCCCACATATTCGCCAAGGATACCGATGGCGAAAAGCTGGACGCCGCCGAACATCAGGATCAACACGAGTGTCGAGGCATACCCCGGCACATCGACGCCAAAAACCAGCGTGCGCAGGAAAATCCATGCCGCATAAAGGAAGGATGCAAAGGCGAGCGCGCTGCCGACATAGGTCCAGACGCGTAGTGGTTTGGTGCTTGACGCGAAGATTCCGTCCAGCGCCATGTTCCACAGTTTCCAGTACCCCATGCTTGTCTTGCCGGCGCGGCGACAATTGCGCTGGTAGGTAACCTCGTCGCTGTCGAAACCGACCCAGGCAAAGAGAGCCTTGTTGAGCCTGACCTTTTCGCCCAGCGAGCGGATGATATCGACCACCTGCCGGTCGAGCAGGCGGAAATCGCCCACGTCCGAGGGCATGGGCTGGTCCGATAGCGCGTTGAAGACGCGGTAGAACCCGCGTGCCGTTACCCGCTTCAGCCAGCTGTCCGAAGACCGGTCGCGGCGCTTTGCGTTCACGATCTGAGCGCCCCGCTCCCATTTCTCGATCATCTCGGGAATAATCGACACATCGTCCTGCAAGTCCACGTCCACCGGAATGACCGCGTCGCCCCGCGCGTGGTCCATCCCCGCGCAAAGCGCCGCTTCCTTGCCAAAGTTGCGCGACAGGTTGATCAGGCGGATGCGCTCGTCCTTTTGCATGTAGGATCGCAGCACGAATTCGGTGCCATCGCGGCTGCCGTCATTAACGAAGAGGATTTCGGTCTCAAAGCGCGCGTCCAGCAAGGCCAGCGCCGCTCGGGCCGCGTCAAGAAACGGGCCAATCGCGTGTTGTTCGTTATAGACCGGAACGATGAGGGTCAGCAGCCGCTCCTGCGGTCGGGCAGGTGGTATGCCACGCTCTCGCTCTTCGACGTAAGTCGATTTCATGTCGCGGTTCCTCATGCGCAGTAATCGCTGCACGGCTCGGCGCCTCTGATGCCGGACAAAACGGGCGTAATTATGACGGAGCGGGTGAAAAGAAAATGCGGAAGACTGTATCACGGCAGAAGTCGAGCATCGATACGCTTGCCGTAATAGGGATGAGCACAGGCGGATTCGGCAAGGATGGCCCCAACAGAATGGCAGTCTCTTGACGCTCCTGCGCGTCAAGTTGCTGAAACTAAACTGATTTAAAGTGTTGTATCGTATGATACTAATATTAACATAAGATGAATCGTTAAAATCGCTGAAATAATAGCGAATTCCGGATCGAAATTCTGGTCCGAAAAATGGGATGGAATAAACTCGCAACTCTGGATGGGCGCATCAAGGTGTTCCCTCTTGGCGTTTAGGATGCCGTTGAACTTGGAACGGCCTTTGTCCGCCAAATCTATTTGCGAATTCGGGAAATAAAAGCCGCGCTTGACGCGAACCGTTCTACGGGCGGCTTCCACGGGTCAAGTCAATGTAACGGTGCCATGAAACGAATGCCCGGGGGAGGGGCGATGGATCGTGACCGTACGAGGCTATAAAAAGGTCTTTAACTACGTTCACGTCAGCCTGCGCCTGTCTTCTCGACGGTCGCCAGCACGACTGTTCATCCCGCCGGGCATTCCGAAACTCATTCCCTCCGATTTGAGAGAAGATAAACAGCATGCCTGATAGAATTGCGAAAGTAGCGAACCGCCTCAAGGTGATGCCGATCCGCAGCCCGCGTGCCCTGATCGCCGTTGCAGGGCCTCCCGCGTCCGGTAAATCCACCTTTGCCGCGCAACTTGTCGCTCATCTCAACCAGTCCACGCATTCCGCCGTTTTGGTGCCCATGGACGGCTTCCACCTGGATAATTCCGTCCTAGCCCGGCGCGGCCTGCTCGCGCGCAAAGGCGCGCCGGAAACCTTTGACGTTGATGGGCTGGTCAGCGCCATGTGGCGGCTGGCGACCGAGCAACATCTTTATCTGCCCTGTTTCGACAGGGGGCAGGACAGGTCCGTCGCCGGGCGGATCGAAGTCAATTCCCAGCACACGTTGGCAGTGATCGAAGGCAATTATCTGCTCTGCCGCGACGCGCCGTGGAACCACCTGCGTCCGCTCTGGTCCATGTCGGTTTTCCTGAACGAACCGAACCACGTGCTTTTCGACCGTCTCGTCCAGCGCTGGCTCGACAACAAGCATGACCTGCGCGAGGCTCAGGCACGGGCGCAGAACAACGATATGGCCAATGTCGCATTCGTGCGCCGCTCGCTCGACCCGTCTGTCGATCTCGTCTTTGGCAGCGAGGTCGAAATCCAGCAGGGCGCCTGATCGCCGGGCCCGGCACCTTATCGCGGGGCCGTAACGTCTCCTGACAATCGCTTGACATCACCTGATCCGGCTGCGCAGATGTTGCGCGTTGGTGCCCGGGGTCTGCCCGGGTGAAAAGGGAATGCGACAGGGGCACGACACCACGCCCCAAGCGCAGCCGCCCCCGCGACCGTGACCAGAGAGGTTGCCCGCTTGCCACTGATCCCACCGGGGTCGGGAAGGCAGGGAAACCGCCAGGGCCCGCCCTGAAATCTGCAAGCCGGGAGACCTGCCAGCACAAGTTGACGTGAACCGGGCGGGGTGCCCCGGAGGCGGGTCCGCACAAGGATTCTGGCTCTTTCCCCGCTCAAGAAGAATTGGACCCGGCCCGTGCCCGAACCCGACAAGACCGAAGTGCTGGTCTGCACCAAGTGCCGCATGACAGACGATCCGGTGGATGGCATCCGGCCGGGTGCCGCGCTGTTCAGCGCGCTCGACGCGATGGACTGGCCGGACGGTGTGTCCTTTCGCCCCGTCGAATGCCTGTCGAACTGCACCCGTGGCTGTTCCATCGTGCTGCGCGGCGGTGCCGAGAGGTGGAGCTATGTCTATGGCAACCTGACCCCGGACATGGCCGACACCGTGCTGGATGGCGTCACACGCTATCAGGCCACCGCCGACGGACTTGTGCCCTGGCGCGAAAGACCTGAACACTTTCGCAAGAATTGTATCGCTAGAATACCCCCATTGGAGTTCCCCGAATGAACGACCTCGCCAAACTGCCGGTTACCGTGATCACCGGTTTCCTCGGCTCCGGCAAGACCACCCTGATCCGCCACCTGATGCAGAACCCGCAGGGCAAGCGTCTGGCCGTGATCGTCAATGAATTCGGCGATGTGGGGGTCGACGGTGAAATCCTGAAATCCTGTGCCATTCCCGACTGCCCCGAGGAAAACATCCTCGAACTCGCCAATGGCTGTATCTGCTGCACCGTGGCCGATGATTTCATCCCCACGATCGAGGCGCTGATGGCGCTGAACCCGCGCCCCGATCACATCCTGATCGAAACCTCCGGTCTGGCCCTGCCAAAACCGCTTCTCAAGGCGTTCGACTGGCCCGATATTCGCTCGCGCATCACCGTCGACGGCGTGATCGCGCTCGCCGATGCCGAGGCGGTCGCGTCGGGCCGCTTTGCCCCCGATGTGGCCCGTGTCGATGCCCAGCGTCTGGCCGATGACAGTCTTGACCATGAAACTCCGCTCTCCGAGGTGTTCGAGGATCAGATTTCCTGCGCCGACATCATCCTGCTGACGAAACCCGATCTTGCCGGTCCCGACGGTCTTGCAAAGGCGCGTGAAGTCATCGCCGCCGAGGCACCGCGCCCGCTCCCGGTGGTCGACGTGGCCGAAGGTGCGGTGGATCCGCGCGTGATCCTCGGTCTCGAAGCCGCCGCCGAGGATGACATGGACGCGCGCCCCAGCCATCATGACGGGGCTGACGATCACGAACATGATGACTTCGACAGTATCGTCGTCGACATCCCCGAGGTGACGGACCCCGCCGATCTGGTCGCGCGAATCGAAACCCTCGCGAAATCGCAGAATATCCTCCGGGTCAAAGGCTATGCCGCCGTCGCGGGGAAACCCATGCGCCTCCTGGTGCAGGCGGTTGGCGCGCGGGTCCGCCACCAGTTCGACCGTCCGTGGAAACCTGGCGAGGCCAAACAGGGCCGTTTTGTCGTCATTGCCGAGCATGACGATATTAACGCCGAAGCCATCCGCTCGGTGCTGGTGGGCTAGGGCGATGGGATATGCGCCCCATATCCCGACCCCGTTGAAAGGGCGCTGACCCATGCATGTGGTGTTTCGCGAAAGTCAGGGGCTGGAGGAAACGGAAAACCCGACTGATCTGGGCCAGAGCCCGGGCGATCTGGTCGTTCTGTCCTTTTCCGACAGCGATCTCGGCGCATTTGCCGCCGGGTGGCACCGTGCGCGCGAAGGCGGTTTCGAACCGACCCTGCGGCTTGCCAACCTGGCTGCGCTGAAACACCCGCTTTCTGTCGACACCTATGTGGAACAGACACTTGCCGGTGCCAAAGGCATCCTGATCCGGCTGATCGGCGGTATTTCCTACTGGTCCTATGGGATTCAGCAGGTTCAGGATCTTGCGCGGCGCAACGGCATCGCGCTCGCGGTCCTTCCGGCCGATGGCCGCGCCGATCCGCGACTGGATGAGGTGTCGACCCTGCCGTTCTCGACCCTCGCGCGGCTGACCCGGCTCTGCGATATGGGCGGCACCGTCTCGGCGCAGGCCGCGCTGGCGCAGCTTGCGCTTGCCGCCGGGTTTTACGCCGGTCCGGTGCGCGGTGCCAAGGCGCTGCCGCAGGTCGGGCTCTGGCATCCCGGGGATGGCGTGATCTGCCCGCTCTCGGCCTATCCGGTCACCCGGGATCGCCCCCGCGCGCTGATCACCTTTTACCGCGCCTATCTCGCCGCCGCCGATACCGCGCCGATCAAATCGATGTATGACGCGCTGACAAGGCAGGGGTTCGACGTGGCAACGCTCTTTGCGCCCTCGCTCAAGGCCCCCGAGGCCGCTGGCTGGATCGAACGGCAAGTGCAGGGCCTCGCGCCCGACATCATTGTCAACGCGACTTCTTTCTCGGGCATCGGCGCTTCGGGACATTCCCCGCTCGACGTGGCCGGTGTGCCAGTCATGCAGGTCGCGCTCTCCACCTCGGGTCGCAAGAAGTGGGACGCATCCGAACGTGGCTTGTCGCCCAGCGATCTGGCCATGCATGTAGTTCTGCCAGAGGTCGATGGCCGTCTCTTTGGCGGTGTCGTGTCCTTCAAGGAACCCGGCCAGCGGGACACGGCGCTGGAATTCTCCCGTGCGGCCCATATGCCCGAGTTTGACCGTATCAAGGCCATTGCCCGGCGGGCTGCACGACTGGTGCACTTGAAGTGTACGGATAATGTACGGAAATCACCCGCTCTGATCCTGTCCACCTATCCCGGTAAGGACTGGCAGATGGGCCATGCGGTTGGGCTGGACGCTCCGGCCTCGGCCGAGGCGATTCTGACCTCGCTGGCCGGGCAGGGATGGCAGATCGAACCGGGTGCGCCGCTCACGCACTCCCTGCGGTCCGAGACGCTTTGCTGGCCGCTGTCAGATTACCGCGCTGCGCTGGGAACCCTGCCGCAATCGCTCCGCGACGATCTGAACGCGACTTGGGGCGATCCAGAGGACGATCCCGCCTGCAAAGACGGTCATTTACATTTCAAGGCCACCCGGCGCGGCGCCGCGCTGGTCGCGCTGCAACCCGAACGCGGGCAACTCGCGCAGCGCGAGGACGATTACCATGATCTTTCCCGAACGCCACGTCACGGCTATGTCGCCTTTTACCTCTGGATGCGCCACGCGCTGGGCATCGACGCGCTGATCCACATCGGCGCGCATGGCACGCTGGAATGGCTGCCCGGCAAGGCCGTAGCCCTCTCCGATGCCTGCTGGCCCGAGGCGCTGATCGGCGACCTGCCGGTGATTTATCCCTTTATTGTCAACGACCCGGGCGAAGCAGCTCAAGCAAAACGGCGCATCGGCGCCCTGACGCTGGGCCACCTGCCGCCCCCGATGAAAGCAAGCAAAACGCCCGACCGGTTCATTCATCTCGAGGCGCTGCTCGACGAGTTCTCGAACGCCGACGGGCTCGACCCGCGCCGTCGCGACAGGTTACAGGCTGACATCCGGGCCGAGGCGCAATCTCTCGGGGTCGAGGCCGATCTTGGTCTCGATACCGCTTCCAGCACCGCCGAGGCAATTACCCGCATCGACCGCTTCGTCTGCGACATCAAGGAAAGCCAGTTCGGAGACGGGCTGCACATCCTCGGCCAGCCGGTGACCGAAGGTGCACCCTTTGCGACGGATCATTCAGTTTCTAACGAAATCAACAGCCTGCATGCCTCCCTTAAAGCGGAACGCATCCCCGCCGGTCCTTCCGGTTCTCCCTATCGCGGCCGCCACGACGTGCTGCCCACGGGTCGTAACCTCTTCACCACCGATCCGCGTTCTGTGCCTACCCGATCCGCCTATGCGCAGGGGGTAAAACTCGCCGAGGAACTGGTGCGTCGTCACCTTCAGGATCACGGCGATTATCCCAAGGGGCTGGTCGTCGACCTCTGGGGGTCGGCCACCATGCGGACAGCGGGCGAGGAATTTGCCATGGCGCTCCACTTGCTGGGCGTGCGGCCGGTCTGGGACAAGGGGAGCGAGCGTGTCTCGGGGATCGAGATCCTGCCAATCACCGAACTTGACCGCCCGCGACTGGATGTGACGCTTCGAGTCTCGGGTCTTTTTCGTGACGTGTTCCCCTCACTCTCCAGCGTCTTCACGCAGGCAATACAAATGCTTGCGGGCCGTGATGAAAGTTCCGACTGGAACCCTTACGCCGGGCACAAGGCCAACGCGCGGGTCTTTGGTCCGGCCCCGGCAAGCTATGGTCTGGGCATGGGGCATCTGGCAGAAACCTTTACGGAGGAAGCCCGCGCCGCCGCCGGACAGGCCTGGCTGGATGCAAGCGCGTGGTCGATGGATGGCGCGCAGATCACCCGCGATGGCGCGGGCATCGCGGCACGCGTCGCCAATGCCGATGCCTTCGTTCACCCGCAGGACCTGCCGGAAAGCGATCTGCTCCTCGCCGCCGACTACGCCACCCATGAGGCCGGGTTTGCTGCCGCGAAATCCATCACCGGCGGGCGCAAGGCGGCGCTCTATCACCTCGACAATACCCGGCCCGACACGCCGCGCGCCCGCGCGCTGGCCGAGGAAATTGCCCGCGTGGTGCAGGCCCGCGCCGCCAATCCCGATTGGATCGCGGGCATGCGGCGGCACGGCTTTCGGGGCGCGGCGGAAATTGCGGCAACCTTGGATCACATGGCCGCATTCGCCAATCTCGCCGATGCAGTTGGCCCGCATCTCTTTGATCTTTATTACGAATCCACGCTGGGCGACGCCGAGGTCGACCGCTTTCTCCAAACCGAAAATCCCGAGGCGCATCGCGCCATGCAAGACCAATTCGCCGCGCTCGATGCCGCCGGGCTCTGGCAGACCCGGCGCAACTCTATCCGCGCCCGACTGGACCAACCCGCATGAACATGCCGCGCGTCTCCCCTCCCGAGGTCAAGGGCTGGTGCCCCGGTGCCTTTACCCCGATGCGCTCGGGTGACGGGCTGATCCTGCGCATTCGCCCGCATATGGGTCGGCTGAGCCGCGCGCAGGTGCTTGGCCTTTGCGCTGCCGCGCAGGAACACGCGAGCGGCTTTATCGACCTGACCAACCGCGCCAACCTGCAGCTGCGCGGCGTGCGCGACGAGGCCTATGATGCGCTGCTCGCGGCACTGCTGAAACTCGACCTGCTCGATCCTGACCCAGAGACGGAACGCCGGCGCAACATGATCGTCACCCCCTTCTGGCAGACCGGCGACCTGACCGAACGCCTTGGGCTTGAGCTGATCAGCCGTCTCTCCGAACTTCCTGACCTTCCAGCAAAATTCGGTTTTGCCATTGATAGCGGCAGCGCCCCGGTGCTGGGCGCGGATTCTGCCGATATCCGGGTTGAGCGGACCGAGACGGGCGGCGTGCTGGTACGGGCCGACGGGGCGGAATGGGCCCGCGCGGTCGATCTCGACCGGGCCATCGATATGGTCATTGAGCTTGCCCAGTGGTTTGCCGAAAACAGCGATCAGGATCGGCGTCGCATGGCGCAGGTGGTCCAACATCTGCCACAGGACTGGCGGCAGGAACTGCCCGCTCCCTCTGCGCCGCCGGGTCGGGCGGGGCCGCGTGGCGGCGGCATGATGGTTGGCACGGCCTTTGGATCCTGTCCGGCGGTTGCCTTAGCAGAACTCATGCGCCAAAGCGACGCCGGCGAGCTGATCCTCACCCCGTGGCGGCTGTTCTTCCTCCCCCGTGTCACCACTTTGCGCAGGCCCGGTTTCATCACCGATCCACAGGATCCGCTTTTGCGTGCAAGAGCCTGTCCCGGCGCGCCATTTTGCACTTCGGCCAGTGTCGAAACCCGCCGGATTGCCACCGAACTCGCACCGCGCGTCTCCGGCGATCTGCACGTCTCGGGGTGTAGCAAGGGTTGCGCCCATCCGCGCAAGTCCGATGTCACGCTCGTCGGGGTCGAGGGCCGCTTTGATCTTGTCCGGAACGGCGCATCGTGGGATGACCCGGTGCGGCGCGGATTGACGCCCGATGAATTATTGTCCGGGGTGGAACCTCTCTGATGCCTTACGAATACCAGACCGACGGCGCGGCGATTTACGCGCAATCCTTTGCCACGATCCGCGCCGAGGCCGATCTTGCCCGGTTCGACGCGGACGAAGAACAGGTCGCCGTGCGCATGATCCACGCCGCCGGGATGGTCGGACTTGAGGAACATATCCGCTTTTCCCCCGGTTTCGTGACTGCCGCCCGCAACGCCCTGAACGCGGGCAAGCCGATCCTTTGCGATGCGCGTATGGTCAGCGAAGGGGTCACGCGCCCGCGTCTGCCTGCCGATAACGCGGTCATCTGCACCCTGCATGACGAGGGCGTGCGCGAAAAGGCGACTCAAATGGGAAACACGCGCTCCGCCGTCGCGCTGGAACTCTGGCGTCCGCATCTTGAGGGCGCGCTGGTGGCGATCGGCAATGCCCCCACGGCGCTGTTCCACCTGCTGAACATGCTCGAAGACCCTGAATGCCCGCGCCCGGCGGCTATCATCGGCTGTCCGGTCGGCTTTGTCGGCGCGGTCGAATCCAAGGACGCGCTGTGGGAGGCACAGCCGGTTCCCAGCGTCATCGTCAAGGGCCGCCTCGGCGGCAGCGCGATCACCGTCGCCGCGATCAACGCCATCGCGAGCCGTGCGGAATGAGCGGGACAGTCTATGGTCTCGGCCTCGGGCCCGGCGATCCTGACCTGCTGAGTGTGCGCGCGGACCGGCTCTTGCGGCAGGCGCGCCACGTGGCCTTCTTTCGCAAGGCGGGTCGCAAGGGGCAGGCGCGCCAGATCGTCGAGAGTATGATCCCGGCAGATGCTGTCGAAATCCCGATGGAATATCCGGTTACGACCGAAATCCCGCTAAGTGATCCGCGCTATAACGAGATTCTGTCCGCCTTTTATGCCGAGCAGGCAAAAAAACTTTCGGCGCTGGTGGCCGACGGGCATGACATCGTGGTCCTCTGCGAGGGTGATCCGTTCTTTTACGGGTCATTCATGCACCTGCATTCTCGGCTTAAGGACGTCGCAAAGGTCGAGGTCGTACCCGCGATCACCGGCATGTCAGCGGCATGGACAGCGACAGATATGCCGATCACCTGGGGCGATGACGTGCTCACCGTTCTGATGGGCACGCTGCCCGAGCAAGAGCTGCGCCGCCATATGCAGGATACCGACGCGCTCGTCATCATGAAGATCGGCACTAATATCGCCAAGATCCGGCGCGCGCTTGATGCGGTCGGCCTGACCGAGAAAGCGTGGATGGTGCAATACGCCGCGATGCCGCGCCAGACCGTGACACCGCTGGTCGAGGCGGATTGCGAAAAGGCACCCTATTTCTCGATCATCGTGGTGCATGGACAGGGGCGGCGCCCGTGACGGGCCGCGTGACCATCGTTGGCCTAGGGCCGGGGGCTGATGACCTCGTGACGCCCGAGGTGATGGCCGCGCTTGCGCAGGCGACAGATGTCTTCGGCTATATCCCTTACATCAAACGCATCCCTCCGCGCGAGGGACTGACGCTTCACGCCAGTGACAACCGGGTCGAAATCGAACGCGCCACCCATGCGCTTGAAATGGCCGAGGCTGGGCGGAAGGTTGTTGTCGTCTCTTCCGGCGATCCGGGCGTTTTCGCGATGGCTTCCGCCGTGTTCGAAGCGATGGAACTTGATCTCGACCGCTGGCGCGAGACCGATGTGCAGGTCATGCCCGGCATCACCGCGATGTTGGCCGCCGCCGCCCGCGCCGGGGCGCCGCTTGGCCATGATTTCTGCGCTATCAATCTTTCGGACAATCTCAAGCCCTGGTCCCTGATCGAAAAACGCCTGCGCCTTGCGGTCGAAGGCGACTTTGCCATGGCCTTCTACAATCCGCGCTCGAAGTCCCGTCCCGAGGGGTTCGCGCGGGCGCTGACGGTATTGCAAGAGACCTGCGGCGATGCCCGTCCGGTCATATTCGCCCGCGCCGTATCGACGCCGGAAGAGGAGTTGGCTTGGGTCCCGCTGACCGAGGCGACGCCGGAAATGGCCGATATGCGCACCGTTGTCATCGTCGGCAGTTCCTTGACCCGCGTCATCACCCGCAGCGGCGCACCGCTGATCTACACGCCCAGATCGGTGCCGGACACGCCGGAGGGTGTATGAGAAAGCCATCTCATAACATCCTGAATATCATGGGTTTCTTGCCGGTCGGGCAGGGCGGGGCGGTCGATCATCAGCACCGGAATTCCCAGTTCGCGGGCGGCATCGATCTTTGCCCGCGCAGCGCTGCCGCCCGCGTTCTTCGAGACGACAAGGTCGATGGCGTGGCGCTCCATCAATGCCCGGTCACCGTGGAGCGTGAAGGGGCCGCGCGACACTTCGACCGCGTATTCCGGAAACGGCAGCGTGCCGGGCACATCGACCAGCCGCAACAGGTAGAAGTGCTGGCGCAGGGGCGCAAAGGATTCGAGGTGCATGCGCCC
Source organism: Heliomarina baculiformis (assembly GCF_019966545.1). GTDB lineage: Bacteria > Pseudomonadota > Alphaproteobacteria > Rhodobacterales > Rhodobacteraceae > Heliomarina > Heliomarina baculiformis. Next base: position 327,819 of record NZ_JAIMIC010000003.1, read on the forward strand.
GATCGCCAGCATTACGCGCTGCCTCGCCCCCTCCAGCGCGCGCACCGCGGCAGGAATATCCGGCACATGCTGCCAGCAATCCCCGGCCTGCGCGACCCACGGCGGTCGCGTCAGCGCGATCAGCGGAATATTGTTCATCTGCTGACAGGCGGCAATCGCATTCCGGCTCATCTGCGCAGCAAAGGGATGGGTGGCGTCGACCACATGGCTCACCGCGTTTTCGCGCAGCCAGTTCGCGAGCCCGTCGACCCCGCCAAATCCGCCCGTGCGGATCGGCAGTGGTTGCAGTCGGGGCTTTTCGACCCGGCCAGCATAGGAAAACACCCCGTCGATCCCGGCGTCGCTCACTGCCTTGGCCAGCGCCGAGGCTTCGCTTGTGCCGCCAAGGATCAGCAGGTTCGGTTTCATGTCTGACACGCGCTCCAATGACGGCCCATGGCTTACGATTATCGGAATTGGCGAGGATGGGCCAGACGGTCTGACCGCCGAAAGCCAAGCTGCTTTGGCTGATGCCGAAATAGTCATGGGCGCCGAACGCCATCTATCTCTGATCCTGGAAACCAAAGCTGAAACAGTGACTTGGCCGGTGCCGTTCAAAGATGGATTGAATCTGCTCGATGGCTATCGCGGGCGCACCACCGTGGTTCTGGCCTCGGGCGATCCTTTCTGGTTCGGCGCGGGATCGGTTCTTGCGGGCCGATATGAGCGCGCGGAATGGCGAGCGATCCCGGCGATCTCTACGTTCCAGCTGGCCGCGGCCCGAATGGGCTGGCCGCTGGAGAAAACCTCCTGCCTCGGCCTGCACGCGGCCCCCTTGTCGCAATTGCGCCCTCGTCTCGCGCCGAAGGCCCGGATGATCGTATTGCTCCGCGATGGTGAGGCGGTCGGCACCTTGGCGAACTGGCTTGTCGAGACAGGTTTCGGTGACAGCGACCTCACGGTTATGGAGGCTCTTGGCGGTCCGCGCGAAAGGCTGCGCAGCCGGAAAGCACAGAGCTATGAGCTTAACGATGTGGTCCATCCGGTCTGCGTCGCGCTGGAGTGTCAGGGTACGGGGGCGGTCATGCCGCAAAGTTCCGGCCTGACGGACGACTGGTTCGATCATGACGGGCAGATCACCAAACGACCGGTGCGCGCGCTGACCCTCTCGGCCCTTGCGCCACGCCCTTTCGAACATCTCTGGGACATCGGAGCCGGATCGGGATCGATCGGGATCGAATGGTTGATGCGCGATACCAGCCTGACCGCGACGGCCTTTGAAAGTAACATAAGCCGCGCAGCAAGAGTATCTGAAAATGCTGATAAATTCGGCTTGGGTGGGCGCATGAAGGTGGTCGAAGGGAAGGCAATCGACCACATCAATCAGCACCCCAGTCCAGATGCAGTTTTTATCGGCGGCGGGCTGGAAGAGCGGCTGCTGCAAAAGCTCTGGGCCATCCTGCCGACCGGCACCCGGCTTGTCGCGAATGCCGTGACGCTTGAAAGCGAGGCTTTGCTGGCAAACTGGCAAGCCAACAAGGGCGGAGACCTCCTTCGGATCGAACTTGCCGAGGCCGTGCCGCTGGGACGTAAACGCGGCTGGAAATCCGCCTATCCCATCGTTCAGTGGAGCGTGACCCTATGATTGTCGCCGGTTTCGGTTTTCGTCAGACGGCAACACTGGCAAGCCTTCAATCCGCGCTGGCCGCCACAAAGGCGGCGCCAACTGCCCTTGCCGCACCACATGATAAATGCGCCGCAAGCATATTGATAAATCTTGCAAATTCCATGAACTTGCCGCTCATCCCAGTGCGCGCCGAAGACCTTTCGAAAGCGGAAACGCTGACCCGGTCCACACGAGTGATGGAAGAACGCGGCACGGGAAGCGTCGCCGAAGCCGCCGCACTGGTTGCAGCGGGACCCGGCGCGCGGCTACAAGCGCCCCGATGCGTGTCGCAAGATCGACTGGCCACCTGCGCCATTGCCGAAAGGAAGATGCCATGACCGTTCATTTCATCGGTGCCGGGCCGGGCGCGGCCGATCTTCTGACCCTGCGCGGTCGCGATATCATCGCCTCCTGTCCGGTCTGCCTCTATGCAGGTTCCTTGGTGCCGCAGGAAATCCTGTCGCATTGTCCCGAGGGCGCGCGCATCGTGAACACCGCGCCGCTCGACCTCGACGCCATCATCGCCGAGATCAAAACAGCTCATGACGACGGTCAGGATGTGGCGCGTCTGCATTCCGGCGATCTGTCGGTCTGGTCGGCGATGGGCGAACAGCTGCGCCGCCTGCGGGCCGAGGGCATTCCCGTCAGCGTGACACCCGGTGTGCCGTCATTCGCCGCTGCCGCCGCCGCCATCGGGGCCGAATTGACCCTGCCAGGTCTCGCGCAATCGGTGGTCCTGACCCGCACGCCGGGCCGTGCCTCGGCAATGCCGACAGGCGAGAGCCTTGCCAATTTTGCGGCCACCGGCGCGACGCTGGCCATTCACCTGTCGATCCACAACCTCGCGCAGGTGGTAGCGGACCTGACGCAGCCCTATGGTGCGGATTGCCCGGTTGCCGTGGTTTATCGCGCCAGCTGGCCCGATCAAAAAATCCTCCGCGGCACGCTTTCCGATATTGAGTCGCAGATGAGCGCCGAGATCGAGCGCACCGCGCTGATCCTTGTCGGCCCCGCGCTGGCTGGCGAAGGTTTCGACGAAAGCTGTCTCTATTCAACGGATTACGACCGGAGGTTCAGGCCGCAGCAGGCCAATGGAGGACGCTGGAATGAATAACCCGCCCGGCATCCTGATTTCCGCCCCCGGGTCCGGCACTGGCAAAACCACGGTCATGCTCGGCCTCTTGCGCGCGTTTGCCGAAGACGGCCTCGCCGTGCAGCCCTTCAAAAGCGGCCCGGATTACATCGACCCGGCCTTTCACCTAGCCGCCGCCGGGCGCAACAGCTTCAACCTCGATACCTGGGCGATGGATGACGGGCTGCTCTCTGCCGTCGGTCAGCAGGCCGAGGGTGCCGACTTGGTCATCGCCGAAGGGTCGATGGGCCTTTTCGACGGGGTCGCCTTCAAGGGCGCGACCGGGCAAGGCACCAGTGCGGAAACCGCGATCCGCATGGGCTGGCCGGTGGTTCTGGTCCTTGATGTCAGCGGGCAGGCGCAATCCGCCGCCGCCACGGCGCTTGGCTTTGCGACCTATCGCGACGACATCAACCTTGCCGGGGTCATCCTCAATCGCGTTGCCAGCCCGCGACACGAACGGCTGACCCGGCTCGGCATGGAAAAGGCCGGGGTCAAGGTTCTCGGCTCCTTGCCGCGCCGGGGTGACCTGACCCTGCCAGAGCGTCACCTTGGCCTGATACAGGCGGTCGAACACCCGGATCTTGATGCTGCCATCGCCGGTTACGCGGCCTTCCTGCGCGAAAACGTCGATCTCGCAGCGATCCGCGCCGCTGCCACCAGCCACCCGCTAGCCCAGACGGGCAGCCTGCCAACACCGCCCGCCCAACGCATCGCGCTGGCCCGGGACGCGGCGTTTTCCTTTACCTATCCTCATCTGCTCGAAGGCTGGCGCAACGCTGGGGCCGAGATCCTGCCGTTCTCCCCTTTGGCGGACGAGGGACCGGACCCCGACGCCGATCTGGTCTGGCTGCCCGGCGGCTATCCGGAACTGCACGGCGCAACGCTGGCCAATGCTCAGACCTATCTTAAGGGCCTTCGCAAACACGCCGAAACCAGGCCCGTCCACGGCGAATGCGGGGGCTACATGGCGCTGGGGCGGGCGCTGATCGACAAGGAAGGCAACCGTCACCAGATGGCCGGACTTCTTGGCCTCGTGACCTCTTACGAGAAACGCAAGTTCCACCTCGGCTACCGTCTCGCCCGGCTCAACGTCGCGATGCCCGGCCAGCCCGAGGGCACCCATCTGCGCGGCCATGAATTCCACTATTCCACGATCCTCGAGGAACCGGATGCACCGCTGGCCCATGTCACCGATGCCGAAGGCGCCGAGGTCCCGGAAACCGGCTCGATCAAGGGCCATGTGACCGGCACTTTCTTTCACCTGATCGCGAGGTCCGCATGACCGGGTTCGTCAGTTTTGTCGGCTCCGGCCCCGGTGACCCGGAGCTTCTGACGCTCAAGGCAGTGGACCGGATGAAGCGCGCCGATGCGATCCTGTTCGACGATCTTTCCTCGGGCCCGATCCTGGCCCATGCCGGGCGCGGGGCCGATCTGGTCGGAGTCGGCAAGCGGGCAGGGCGACCCTCGCCGAAACAGGACCATGTCAGCCGCCTGCTGGTCGATTACGCAAAAACCGGCGCCCGCGTGGTGCGGCTCAAATCCGGCGATGGCGGCATGTTCGGCCGGCTCGAGGAAGAGCTGATCGCCCTGCGCGAGGCAGGGATCAACTATGAGATCATCCCCGGCATCCCCTCGGCCTGCGCCGCCGCCGCTGCCGCCGGAATCCCGCTGACCCGCCGCCTGACCTCGCGGCGTGTGCAGTTCGTCACCGGCCACGATGTTTCGGGCGCCTTGCCCGAGGATCTGAACCTTGCCGCGCTGGCCGATCCGCTGGCAACCACCGTCGTTTTCATGGGCAAACGGACTTTTCCGCGCCTCGCCGATCTGCTGATCGGTGCAGGCCTGCCGCCCGATACACCCGCGCTTCTGGCCGAATCCGTCTCGACCCCGGATCAGCAGTTGATGCGCTCCACAGTCGCCGGTCTGGCCGAACGTTTCGCCGATGATCCGGGGCCCGCCCCGGCGCTAATCCTCTACGGCGCTCTGGCAACCGCCTCTTAACGGTTTCTTCCTTGACCTGAAGGCATGATTTGGCCAATGGTCACGAAACGGTGCTCTCATTTGCGTGAGGGTTAAAAGGGAATGGGGTGCAAGGCCCCGACTGCCCCCGCAACTGTAAGCGGTGTGCCTGTTCAGCGATCCACTGGCGATGCCGCCGGGAAGGAAGAACAGGGCCGATAGCCGCGAGTCAGGAAACCTGCCGTATGAAACCAATTGGGCCTCAAGGCCCGCAAAATCGCCGGGGTTGGCGGAAGGAGACGACAAATGCATATCGAACCAGGCATCGTGCATGGCGCAAAAATGGCGCTGGCCTATGGCACAGCGGCCGCAGCGGCGGGCTATTCGCTCAAGATGATCGCGGATGACCTCAAGACTCACGCGGTGCCGTCTTTTGTCGCCCGCGCCGCTCTTGCTGTCGTGGCCGTGCTGGTCTTCTTCGAAATCCTGCCGCATTTCCCGGTCGGCGTGTCCGAAGTTCACCTGATCCTCGGCACCACGCTTTTGTTGCTTCTCGGCACTGGCCCGGCAGCGGTCGGCCTTGCAGGCGGTCTCGCGATCCAGGGCATGTTCTTCGCCCCAACCGATCTGCCGATGTATTTCGTCAATGTCACCACGCTGCTGGTACCGCTCTTTGCGATCCACGCCATGGCGCGCAAGGTGCTGCCGCAGGGCGTCGCTTATGTGGACCTCGGCTACGGCGACGTGTTGAAGCTTTCCGTAGCCTACCAGGGCGGTATCGTCGCCTGGGTCGCTTTCTGGGCCTTCTACGGCCAGGGTGTCGGCGCGGAAACCTTCGCCTCGGTTGCCACCTTCGGTGTCGCCTACATGACCGTCGTGCTGATCGAACCCATCGCCGATCTCGCGGTTCTCTGGCTTGCCAAATCGCTGCGTGGCCTCGAAAAATCCGGCCTCGTCACCCGCCGCCTCTACAACGCGGCCTGAAGACCGGCCAAACCCTGAAGAAAGGAAGCCCCGGTCGCGCAGGCGCCGGGGCTTTTGCATGGCATGGAACATCTTTTCCTGATCGGTATCGGCACCGGTAATCCCGAACATGTCACCGGCGAGGCCCGCCGCACCCTGCGCGAGGCCGACCTTATCCTGATCCCCCGCAAAGGCCCGGACAAGGCCGATCTGGCCGACCTGCGCCAGCAAATCTGCGCTGAGGTGCTCGACGATCCCGCCGCCGTCATCCGCGAATTCGACCTGCCGGTCCGCGATGCCTCGGGGGATTACCGCAAAGGCGTGGACGATTGGCACGATGCCATCGCAATGGCATGGGCTGAAGCTATCGCGCGCCACGAAAAACCCGTTCACCGCGTGGCCTTGCTGATCTGGGGCGATCCTTCCCTCTATGACAGTTCGCTCAGGATCGCCGCCCGGCTCACCCCCCAGCCGATGATCCGCGTGATCCCTGGCATCACCGCGATGCAGGCGCTCACCGCCGCCCATGCGATCCCGGTGAACGACATCGGCGCGCCCTTCATCGTCACCACCGGCCGCCAGATCCGCGATCACGGCTGGCCCGCCAACACCGACACGGCGATTGTGATGCTCGACGGCCAATGCTCTTTCCAGTCTCTCCCGGCAAAAGACTTCGATATCTGGTGGGGCGCTTATCTCGGCATGAAGGAAGAACTCCTGATCCGCGGCCCCCTCGACATCGTCGCGAATGAAATCGTCGCTCGCCGCGCCCAGGCACGGGCCGAGCACGGCTGGATCATGGACATCTACCTCCTGCGCCGCCGCCGCTAACCCGCGCCCCGCCGCCAAAGACAAAATCCCCTGCTTCTTTGGGTTCTTAAAATATCCCCGCCGGAGGCTCCCGCATCCGCACCCCGCGCCAACGTCCGCGCAAAGAAAAACCCCCGGTCCAAGAGAACCGGGGGCTTCTACAAATCCTGACGGATTTTTAAAGGCTTACGCCGCTTTCGCGAGGTTGCGCAGCACGTAATGCAGCACGCCGCCATGTTCGATGTATTCGATCTCGATGGCCGTATCGATCCGGCATTTCAGCTTGATCGACTTGGTCGAGCCATCCGCCATCACGATATCGCAATCGACCACTTCCTGCGGTTTGATCGTGTCGAGTCCGTGGATCGAAACAGTCTCTTCGCCGGTCAGACCCAGCGATTTGCGGGTATCGCCCCCGGTGAACTCGAACGGTATGACGCCCATGCCAACAAGGTTCGAGCGGTGGATACGCTCGAAATTCTCGGCGATCACCGCCTTCACGCCCAGCAGTGCCGTACCTTTGGCCGCCCAGTCGCGCGAGGACCCCGCGCCATACTGTTCGCCGCCAAAGATCACCAGCGGGGTGCCGGCTTCCTGATAGGCCATGGCTGCGTCATAGATCGCTGCCTGTTCGCCATCGGGGCCCTTGGTATAGCCGCCTTCGACCCCGTCCAGCATCTCGTTCTTGATACGGATGTTGGCAAAGGTCCCGCGCATCATCACCTCGTGATTGCCACGACGCGACCCGTACGAGTTGAACTCGCGCACGGGCACCTGACGCTCGACGAGGTATTTCCCGGCCGGGGTGGTCTCCTTGAACGATCCCGCCGGCGAGATGTGGTCGGTGGTGACCATGTCGCCGAGCACCGCCAGTACACGCGCGTTCTCGATGTTGGAAATCGTACCCGGATCTTTGGACATGCCCTGGAAGTAAGGCGGGTTCTGCACATAGGTCGAGCTCGCGGGCCAGTCATAGGTCTCGCCACCGGAAACTTCGACGCCCTGCCACTTGTCGTCGCCCTTGAACACGTCGGCGTATTTATCCTGGAAGGCATCGCGGGTGACGGTCTTTTCGACCAGCTCAGCGATCTCTGCATTCGAGGGCCAGATGTCTTTCAGATAGACATCGTTGCCGTCCTTGTCGGTGCCAAGCGCGTCCCTGGTGATGTCGACATTCATGTCGCCGACAAGCGAATAGGCCACGACCAGCGGCGGCGAGGCAAGGTAGTTCGCACGCACATCGGGGGAGATACGGCCCTCGAAGTTCCGGTTGCCCGACAGGATCGAGGTCCCGATCAGATCGTAATCGTTGATCGCCTTGGAAATCGGTGCCTCGAGCGGGCCCGAGTTACCGATACATGTGGTGCAGCCATAGCCGACAAGGTTGAACCCGATCGCGTCCAGATGTTCTTGCAGGCCAGCGGCTTCAAGATACTGCGACACAACCTGCGACCCCGGTGCCAGCGAGGTTTTCACCCAAGGCTTGCGGGTCAGACCCAGCTCATGCGCTTTCTTGGCCACCAGACCGGCGCCGATCATCACATAGGGGTTCGACGTGTTGGTGCAGGAGGTGATCGACGCGATCACGATGGACCCGTCATGCAACTGGTAGGCACCGTCATCGGTCTTGTACCAGCCCTTGGCGTGATGGCCTTCGTCGCCCGGAATGTCGCGCGGCTCGGGCGCGCCGCCTTCACCTTCCCAGCGGACTTCTTCCTTGACCGAGGCATCCTTACCGCTGCGCACGCCCTTGACATATTCAGCGAAAGCAGGGGCGGCTTTGTCGAGCGCGATGTAATCCTGCGGGCGCTTCGGACCCGAGATGGCGGGCACGATCGTGCCCATGTCCAGTTCCAGCGTCGAGGAATAGACCGGGCTGTAATCCGCGCCGCGCCACATGCCGTTTTCCTTGGCATAGGCTTCGACCAGTTTCACGCGGGCTTCGTCGCGGCCGGTATTGCGCAGGTAACGCAGGGTTTCGTCGTCGATCGGGAAGAAACCACAAGTCGCGCCGTATTCCGGTGCCATGTTGGCGATGGTCGCACGCTGTGCCAGCGGCAGGTTATCCAGACCTTCGCCATAGAATTCGACAAATTTCGACACCACGCCATGTTCGCGCAGCATTTCGACGACTTTCAGCACGAGGTCGGTACCGGTGGTGCCTTCCATCATCTCGCCGGTCAGCTTGAAGCCGACAACTTCGGGAATCAGCATCGAAATCGGCTGGCCCAGCATCGCGGCTTCGGCCTCGATCCCGCCAACACCCCAGCCAAGCACGGCCGCGCCATTCACCATGGTGGTGTGGCTGTCGGTGCCGACCAGCGTATCGGGATAGGCGACTTCCTCGCCGTTCTGGTCCTTGTCGGTCCAGACGGTCTGGGCAAGATACTCAAGGTTCACCTGGTGGCAGATGCCGGTGCCCGGCGGCACAACGCGGAAGTTTTCAAACGCGGTCTGGCCCCATTTCAGGAACTCGTAGCGCTCCATGTTGCGCTCGTACTCGCGGTCCACGTTCATCTGGAAGGCGCGCGGGTTGCCAAATTCGTCGATCATGACCGAATGGTCGATCACCAGGTCGACGGGGTTCAGCGGGTTGATCTTTTGCGCGTCGCCGCCCAGAGCCTTGATGCCGTCGCGCATCGCGGCAAGGTCGACAACGGCGGGAACGCCAGTGAAATCCTGCATCAGCACGCGGGCGGGGCGATAGGCGATCTCGCGCGGGTTCTGGCCACCGTTCGCGCCCCATTCGGCAAATGCCTTGATGTCGTCGGTGGAAACGGTCTTGCCGTCCTCGAAACGCAGCATGTTCTCAAGAACCACTTTCAGCGCGGCTGGCAGGTTCGAGAAATCGCCCAGACCGGCTTCGGTCGCGGCGGGAATCGAGTAATACGAGATGGTAGTGCCGTCCACGCTCAGCGATTTGCGTGTTTTGGCGGTGTCCTGTCCGACGGTGATGGGCATGAATGGCCTCCTCATTATGCGGAAAATGGGAATTCGCTACACGCTATCTGCCTCAGCCCGCGTTGGCATTCAATAGCGATCATCTTCCCGATGCCATTTTTTGTATACCATTGCACACAATTTGTGATCGCTTAGGGTTTTTGTTGGTTTTTTGTCGCGCTCAAAGATTATCAGGCGGGATTCGCGGCAGCTTTATCACCATTGTTTCACCTATGATTGATTGGCCATTACAAGCGGTGCCGACTACACCAGCCGCACGCTCACCCGGAAAGATGAATATGAAACTGCCCGCTACCCTTCTTGCCGCAGCCCTCTCCCTGATACCTGTCAGCTTGTGGGCCGAGGACGATCCGGTTGTGGTCGAACTGTTCACCTCGCAGGGCTGTTCCTCCTGTCCGCCTGCCGACCGGCTGCTCAAGCGGCTCACCGAACGCGGCGACGTGATCGCGCTCGCGCTGCATGTGGATTACTGGGATTACATCGGCTGGGTGGATGAATTCGCCGATCCGGCCTTTACCAAGCGCCAGAAACGCTATGCCAAGGCGGCGGGCCGCCACATGATCTACACGCCGCAGATGATCGTGAACGGTCTCGATGATCTGGTGGGGGCACATGACCTCAAGCTGACCGACCTTATCGCGGCGCATAAGGAAAAACCCCCTCGTGCCCGGATCAGCCTAGCAGAGAATGACACGGAACTGACCATCACCATCGCGCCCCTGGCCGGGCCGCTCAAAGGTCCGTTCGACGTGCATCTCGTGACCTACGAACCCGAGCAGACGGTCAAGATCAAAAAGGGCGAAAACGCCGGTCTCAGCCTCGATTACGTGAACGTGGTGACAAGCTGGACGCACGTGGGCACATGGGACGGTCAGGGCGAAACCGTCATGGAGACGGAGCTCGGCGGTCCGCTGCCGACCGTCGTGATGGTGCAGGAAACCGGACCCGGAGAGATCCTCGCCGCTGCCGTCGCGGATTAAGCGAACCGCTTAACCGGGCCGGTCGGTTTCCAGACCTACGTCGAACCACGGTTTCCAGCGCCGGTGAATCCAGAACCACTGGCCCATATGCTCGCGCACAAGGGCTTCAAGCCCGTCGTTCAGATCCTGCGTCATGGTCTTGGCGTCGGTGTGAGGAATCGGCGGGTGCATGACGATCTCGAATTCCAGCCCGTTCTCCTGCCGGATCGCATAGACCGGCAGCATGATTGCGTTATGCTTCAGCGCCAGTTCCGCCGGCACAGTCGAGGTCACCGCCGGTTTACCAAAGAAATCGATCGCGACGCCGCCATGGCTGTGCAGGTCTCCGACAATCGCGATCAGCCCGCCGCCTTTAAGGTGGCGTACCATCTCGATCATGCCGCGCCGTCCCTGTTCGAACATCGGCGTGCCGACCGCCGACAGGGCGCGCACGTAATGCTCGTTGAAATAGGGGTTGGCCATCCGGCGATAAAGTGCGCCGATTTCATAGCCGCGATTGATCATATGCGCCCGCGCGGCATCGTAGTTGCCGAAATGCCCGGTCATGAAGACCACCGGACGGCCCTCGGCCCGCGCTTCTTCCAGTGCGGCAAGGCCGGGGCCGGTAACCTTGGCCGCGTAGGCGCGTTCTAGAAAGGGACGCCCGGAGTACAGTTCGATCAGCGCGCGCCCCGCATTGTCGGGCACCTCGCGGCATAGCCGCTCAACATCCGCCTTGGGCAGCTCGGGCATCACCAGTTTCAGGTTGTTGCGTATTCGTTTGCGCCCGCCCGCCAGCGGGCTCAGCACCCGCGACACCAGCCACCCCATCATTGGCACCCGCCAGCGATAGGGCACAAGCAGGGCAAGCCCGATCAAAGCCCGCAGCACGAGGTTGCTGCAGAAATACCCGGCGCGCGCCGGTCTGGAGAGTTGGGAAATGTCAGCAGGCACAGGCGTCAGCGCAATTGGTATGTTTCACGATACCAGACATAAAGACCCGCCCCCGCGATCACAAGGGAACCGATGATGGTCCAGCCGTCGGGCATTTCCGAGAACAGTGTCATCCCCCAAAACGCCGCAAAGGCCAGATTGAGGTAGTTATAGGGCGCCAGCATCGTCGCTTCGCCACGCGTAAAGGCTTGAATCAGCGCCATCTGCCCGATTGTCCCCGCCAGAACGATCATGATCATCAGCCCGATCGAGGTCGCATCCGGCGTCACCCAGCGGAACGGCACCGCGATGCTCAGCAGGATCGTGCCGACAAGCCCGGTGTAAAAAAGCGAGGTCCAGACATCCTCATCCGGGCCAAGCCGCCGCGTCAGCAGCGAATAGCTGGAATAGGACAGGGCGGCGGCCAGCGGGAAAAACGCTGCCGGTGTAAACACGTCGCTGCCGGGCCGGATGATGATCAGCGCCCCGATGATGGCGACGACGATGCCGGTGATCCGGCGCGGCCCCAGTCTTTCTCCAAGGAAAAGCGCCGCCCCCAGCGTGATCAGCACCGGGTTGGTCGCCATCAGCGCGGCCGCATCGGTCAGCGGAATAAAACTCAGCCCGGTGAAAAAGAACGCGGTCGCGCTCATCAACAGGATCGAACGAAAGATCTGCAGCTTGGGATAGCGGGTGCGCACCACACGGCTGAACCTCGGCAGGATCAGGAGGGTCACAAGCGCCATCTGGCCCGCATAGCGCACCCAGAGCGAGGGCAGCACACCGACCCTTGGCGCCAGCGCCTTCACGCTCATGTCCATGACGGAAAAGCAGAAAATCGCGGTGACCATCAATAGGATGGCGCGATTCTGGTCCGACATGGGGACAGAGGTGCTCATTCCGTCACGGCCAGGCCGGGCAGGCAGGAGAGATCGAAACAGGCGGGGTAAGCGTGCATACTGTACCTGTTAAGCGTCTCTCTCCGAACTGTCCATGCCGTTCGTCGCCGTTACACCGCCAAGCGGTCGCGGGGGATCACTCTTCCTCTTCGTCGTCCTCTTCCGTCTGCATTTCGATATCGCCCAGATCGAAAAGTTCGCGGATCGAAGCTACAACTGCCCCCATGGCCTCTTCGGCCTCTTTCTTTTTGACCTTACCCTTGTCGGTAATCTCGTCGCGCAGGTTGTCCGCCATGCGCTGGGACATGTTGTCGAACAGGAAATCGACAACGCCCGAGGTCTCGGGGTCGGTGGCGCCCGCCATCGCGGTGACAAGCACCGCCGGATCGCAGGCTCGTACCACCGCAGGCACATCCGCCGGTTTCACCCGGATCGAGATATGGGCGAAGGTAAAGATCTCCTTGCGGACCCTTTCGGCGAATTCGGCATCGGTCTCGTCCAGCCCGGTCAGCATGTCGTCACGAGTCTTTGCCGCCGACTGGTTGAGAATGGCGCCCACGCGCGTGTTGGGCCGCGCCTGAAAGGCGATTTCAGGGCGCTCATCAAGCTGTGCGGCCAGCGACAGGCCGATCCGGTCCACCGCCTCGGGCGTCACGGATTCGGTCTGCGATACCGCGTAGGTAATGCGCCGGGCCAGCGGCCCGGGCAGTTTGCCAAGCAGTTCCGCCGCCTTCTTTGTCTCGATCTTTGACAGCAGCACCGCCGCGACCTCGATGCTTTCTTTTTCCGCGAATCCGATCAGGTCCTCGATGGGCAGGGCGCGCAGCCGCTCCCACGGGTCGCCCAGCTGCCGCACCCCGGCCTCTTTGCGCAGACGGTTGGCGGTCTGGCGGCTGATCTTGCCGTCGAGCGCGTTCAGCGCCCCCGCGATCCCGTTGGTAAAGGCCAGCCCGACCCGCTCCAGCTCATCCGCGAATTCATCGACCACCGAGGCCAGCGTATCACGGTCGATCAGGCCCATCTGGCCCATCTGCTGCGTAAGTTTTTCCTGAAGATCCTCGGGCAGGGATTCCAGCGGAATATCCGTGCCATCGTTGATCAAGAGCCGGACCACGATGGCCGCCTTGGCCCGTGCATCCAACTGTTTCGGTGCGCCGCCGGTTTTCATCGGCGACGGTGCCGGGCCCGACGTCATCATCGGGAGCCCCGGAAAGCCCAGATCGTCTTGCAAAACTACGCCCTCGTTAACAAAAAATCGCCCCTTCCAGAGGTCGGGGCAATCTAGGACGAAAGTCGTAAATATTAACTGAAACGATCAGTAGCTATAGGTCATTCCGGTACGGATCGCCTTGCGCAGAGAAGCCTCGGCCCAGCTGCCTTCGCCGCCGCGTGCCTTGATCTCGCGCCACTGGGCGATGGCTTCATCGGTGCGGCCTTCTGCCACGAAACCCTGCGCCATATAGGACCGCGCCAGCATATTGTCCGGGTTGGACGCAATCGCCTTCTCGTAGAACATGTTGGCGGTTTCAAGATCGCCCATCTTGCGGTGGGTAAAGCCCCAATAGGTCAGGACACGGTCGTCCTGCTGATCGGGCATCTGGGCCAGAACCGCCTGCGCATCGGTGTAGCGCCCGGCATAGGCCAGCTCGCGCACCGCGCCGTAAAGCGTGTCGGTATCGAGCGAGGATTCCTTGGGATCGACGCAAGACTGGGTCTTGTCGTCCCAGATCTGTGTGCCTTCGCACTCGCTCGTGGTTTTCGTGGTCTTGGGCGGGCTCGACATGTCACTGCCAGCCGCAAAGGCAAAACTTGGCATCGCAACCGCGAAGGCAAGAAGAATACGCATAATGAACTCCAATCAGAAACGGGGCCGCCTGCGAATAACCATGCGATTCCATCTCGGGTTATCCGCAACCGGCATTGAACTCGTGATCAGACTAGTAGGGGATTCGGGTTCAGCCCGTAACCTGCTTCACACAAGATTGCGATTGTGCGTCCCAGCTCGTGCCTTCGGCGCAGGATTGGGCGCGTTTTTCGGAATTGCACCCCATCGCAAGGCCAAGGGTGGGAACAAGGGTCACGGCAAGGGCAGTCAGGGCGGCTTTGATCGGCATCAGTTTCGTCCTCTCTTGTGCTGAGTATATGCAATCAGGCTAAACCCGATTGACGCTGCGTCAAAACGCTTTTGGCCCCGCTCACGCGTCTGTGCAGTGATTTGGCCCCGGATGCATCGGAATTGATTTTTTCCGGTGCTTAGTTACCCTGTGGTTGAACCATCCGGCAATTTCCGCGTTGCGATGATAGTGCACCGGACAGGCCAAAACCCGACAGGGCAGGCGACCCGCGCGGCTACGGACACGTTTTTTTGAAAAGGAAAACCCATGCGTTGCACGAAATTTCTCAAGGCCCTGCCGCTTGCGGCCCTCCTTGTCAGCGCTCAGAGCCTGCCTCTCGCGGCTGCCGGTCTCGCCCCGATAGCGGCCCCCGGCAAATACGAGCGCATCTGCGCCACTCGACTGGCCACCCGTCTCGGTGTGCCGCTCTTCACTATCCGATACGCCCCGCGTGACGTCACCGACGTCGGAAACACTGTGGTCCACGTCCATTCCAACGACGGCCTAGGCCGCGCCGCCTGCGAGATCAGCAGCAGGGGCGTGGTGGTGCAGGTGGTTATTCAGGTGTGACGGCAGAGGTTGCGTTGAAGGCGTTCAGGCCAAAGTCGAATCCAAAGTGGCCATGCTGCGAAAGTCCGGCGCTACCCTGACCGCCGTTGACGCGAGTGAGCGAATAAACTGGAATTCAGAGCCGTCGGGGCAAAGATGGCTCTCATGGTCATCAGACATTGAGCTAGTGCCACGCACAGAAAAGGGCCCACGCTGGGCCCTTTGAACGCATTGCGTTTTCGGCAGTGATCACTCCCCGAACACACGCTTGAAAATCGTATCCACGTGTTTCGTGTGGTAATCCATGTCGAATTTTTCGTTGATCTGCTCTTCGCCAAGCGCAGCGACGACGTCCTTGTCGCCCAAGAGCTGTTCGCGGAAATCGACGCGGTCTTCCCAGACTTTCAGCGCGTTGCGCTGCACCATCGCATAGGCGTCCTCACGGCTCACACCGGCCTGCGTAAGCGCAAGCAGAACACGCTGGGACATCACCAGACCGGGGAACTTGTTCATGTTGTCGAGCATGTTTTCGGGGAAGATCAGCATGTTCTCGACCACGCCCGCCAGCCGGTTCAGCGCGAAATCGAGCGTGATGGTCGCGTCGGGGCCGATGCCGCGCTCGACCGAGGAATGCGAAATATCGCGCTCGTGCCAGAGCGCCACGTTCTCCATCGCCGGGATCACCGCCATGCGGACCAGACGCGCGAGGCCGGTTAGGTTCTCGGTCAGCACCGGGTTCTTCTTGTGGGGCATCGCCGATGAGCCTTTCTGACCCATCGAGAAGAACTCGGCCCCCTCGAGCACTTCGGTACGCTGCATGTGGCGGATTTCGATCGCGACGTTTTCGATGGAGGAGGCGATGACGCCCAGCGTAGCAAAGAACATCGCGTGACGGTCGCGCGGGATCACCTGGGTCGAGATCGGCTCGGGCTTGAGACCCAGCTCTGCGCAGACATGCTCTTCGACGGCGGGGTCGATATTGGCGAATGTGCCCACCGCGCCGGAAATCGCGCCGGTGGCGACCTCTTCGCGCGCCGCCTGCAGACGTGCCTTGTTGCGGTCCATCTCGGCATAAAACCGGGCAAAGGTCAGACCCATCGTGGTCGGCTCGGCATGGATGCCGTGGCTGCGGCCCACGCGCACGGTCATCTTGTGTTCCATCGCGCGTTTCTTGAGCGCGGCCAGAACCTTGTCCATATCGGCCAGCAGGATATCGGCGGCCCGCACAAGCTGCACGTTCAGGCAAGTGTCCAGCACGTCCGATGATGTCATGCCCTGATGGACAAATCGCGCTTCCTCGCTGCCCACATGCTCGGCCAGATGGGTAAGAAACGCGATTACGTCATGCTTGGTGACGGCCTCGATCTCGTCGATCCGGGCGACGTCGAACTCGACATCCTTGGCTTTCCAGACGGCCTCGGCATTCTCGCGCGGGATCACGCCCAGATCGGCCATCGCATCGCAGGCATGGGCTTCGATCTCGTACCATATGCGGAATTTCGTCTCCGGGGACCAGATAGCGACCATGTCGGGCCGGGAATAGCGGGGGATCATTGGCAGCAGCACCGTTTGTTGATTGCAAGAGTGTTCGCCCGCGTCTTAGACCGGAGGCGTCAGGTCAGCAAGACGGGGGAGCGCCGCGCGCTCCGAATTGCGACGGGAAAACGGGAAAGAGAGGGTGAAAAGGGCTGCGATGGCGACGAAACCGCTGAAACTCGCCGATTTCGAAGGCGACTGGACGCTGACCCGGCGGATTCTGCAAAAAGACGCGCCAGCCGCTCGGTTCGAGGGCACGGCGCGCTGGCTGCCGGATGGCGACGGCATGGCCTATCATGAAAGCGGCACACTGACGCTGGTCGGCCAGCCGCCGATGCAGGGCGAGCGCCGCTATCGCTGGCACGAGGATCTGACAGTCTGGTTCGAAGATGGGCGGTTTTTCCATCAGGTGCCGGGGCAGGGCGGGGCGACGGGCCACTGGTGCGATCCGGACCTTTATCGCGTGCAATACCGCTTTGGCCGCTGGCCCGATTTTGAAACAGTCTGGCGGGTGACCGGTCCGCGCAAGAATTACGCGATGATCAGTAATTTCATCCGGTTGGACGCATAGCGTCAGGTCCGGCGCTAACATCATAGACGCTTGCGATGGCCCTTCAACTCGGGCATCTAAATACGAAACACCATTTCCGGAGGAATAACATGTCGTCAGTTTCTACCACGCGGGTACTCAGCCAAAGCTTTGGCGCGCAGGAAGGCACCGCGCTCCGTCTCAAGCAGGCGGCGCTGGTGGTTGTCGGGATCGCGATTCTGGCCATCTGTGCTAAGATTCGTGTGCCGATGTGGCCGGTGCCGATCACCATGGGCACATTTGGCGTGCTGGCGCTTGGCGCGGCCTATGGCGCGCGGCTCGGTCTGGTGACGATCCTTGGCTACATGGTTATCGGCATGCTTGGCTTTGATGTCTTCGCGGGCAGCTCGGCCGAAACCAATGGCATCGCCTACATGATGGGCGGCACCGGTGGCTATCTGGTTGGCTACGTTCTGGCGACCGCCGTTCTGGGAGTGCTGGCCGCGCGTGGCTGGGACCGCTCCTTTGGCTGGATGGCGCTGGCGCTGCTGATCGGTAACGTTGCGATCTACGTCCCCGGCCTTGCATGGCTCGGCACGCTCTACGGCTGGGACAAGCCGATCCTCGAGTGGGGCCTGACCCCCTTCCTCGTCGGCGACGTGATCAAGCTGGCACTGGCAGCCATGCTGCTGCCCACCCTGTGGAAGCTGACCGGCAAAGCCCGCGGCTGATCCGCAACTTATTGAATACATAGGGCGGTCCGGTGGGCCGCCCTTTTTCGTTGAGCTGGACGCCTGCGGAAGAGGTGCTCGGGGGGTGTACAGATTGTGTACGGCTTCTGTACGGATCGTGCATCTGCTTTTCCGGTTCTACGCCCGGGCTCGCACTTTCTCATGCGTCCTGTGAGCAGGCGCCGACCTAGGCCCAAGTTTTCGGATTTGATCAAATCTAGGGCGGTTGATCGGAGCCGATCGGAAAACCTCTCATGAACGCGGCGTTCCGGGCGATTCCGGCTCGGGTTTTTCGCTGACCAGTGCTAGGGCAGGGCATGACCACGCCGTTACAGAAAACTTTGCCTTATGAGCCGGTTGCGCAGCGTGCCCTGCCGGGAATCCAGCCCCTGCCGCCCGAGGAGTGGCTGATCATTGACGAAGCCTATGCAGGCCAGATGGCGCTGAGGGACGCGTTGCTTGCCGATCATCGGGACAAGGTGCTGGCGCTGGATGACTCGGCCCATGAGGCCGCGCTGGAAATGCTCGATATGGTGCTGCAACGGGCTTATCCCGGCGCGGGCGATACTGTGACGCGCCCGGATGGGGTGACGGTTCCGATCAATAGGGACGATCCGCTGGCCACTATCGGCAGGCTGATTCAGGAAGACGTCAATATCCTGCAAAAGCAAGGGGATGAACATGTGCTGACCGGTGGCGTCATGTGCTTTCCCGCCAGCTGGACGCTGTCGGAGAAATTCATGCGCCCAATGGTGCGCATCCACAAGCCCGTTACCGACTATGACAAAAACATCGCCAAGCGGGTACAACGGCTGTTTGACGGCATCCGTCCGGGCAAACCGCTCTGGCGGTTCAACGTGCTGGGGTATCACGATCCGGCCTTGCACCAGCCCCGCACCGAAGACGCGCCTCGCTACAAAAAGTCCCCGAAACCAGCGGGTTACCTGCGCAGTGAGCGTCAGGTCATGATGCGACTGCCACGCACGGGTGCGGTGGCCTTTATCATCCATACCTATGTGATCGCGCGCAAAGATGCGCCGCCAGGCGTGTTGGACACCTGACGGCGCGGGGGGACCGGTTTACCGGACAGATTGCGGGGTCAGTATGCCAGCTGGGCCGCAATCAGTTCCAGTGCGCCGGCAGGTACTGCCAGAAAAATCAGCGTCGTGATGGTGAGCACATGCGTGTTGATGCGCAGGTCTTCGCCCCGTACCAGATTGACCACCGCCATCAGAAGCGCCACCGGGGCTGACAGGAAGGCCATCATCAGGGTCATGCCCCAGACCGCCAGTCGCCGTACGTCGTTCTGCTCTTCGGCGGGCACCAGTGCGCCACGGAAACTCGGGCTGCCGGGGCCGGTGTATTCGACCGGATCGGGATTGACCGGCGCAAAGGCGGTAAGGAACTCTTCGGCTGTCAGCAAGGACAGCGGATCGAGCCATTCCACCATGCGCACATCATGGTCGGAAATCATCCGGTAGAGCATCACCACCAGCAACAGCTCGGAAATATCCGGGTCGTCGCGGGACGGATCTGCGGGGTACATGGCAAGCTGGATGCGCCGCTGTTTGCTTTCGGGCGCGGTATTGTGTGAGTGGGGCTTTGCACAGGGGTGAAAAATAAGCCCCCGCTGGCCAGCCATGCCATGTGCCATTTCCTGTACCGGATGAAGGTCGACGCGATAATGCGCAGCCGTGATCGAGGCGCCATGATTTTCGTCAAAGGCAATGCGTTCAACCGGATGCCCGTAGTCTTCGAATGTCTCAGCGATAATCTTGCTGAACGTATTAATAAGAGCCGCCTCGTCGCCAACCGCAATGAGACCGCCATGGTAATAATGATCTTGATAATCGAATGTCATCGTAAAAGCCTCCCAATGACCAGTGAGGACATGATGCGCGGAAAGGTTGCGCAAAATTTGGCGAAAAAGACCAAATGTTTCTTGGAGCCCTGGGATGAGCAAGATTACGCCGGTCTTTGGAAACAATGGGGATTTACGCCGGGTTAACGTTCTCGCAGGTGGAATTGTGGCGCAATCCTGTTTTGAATGTGGCAGAAATGTGGCCTTACCCGGTCACTGTTCGATCCGCGCTGCCATAATTGCAATGGCTTGCTGATAAACGGTTGCGCTGTTCCACTGCTCAATCACTTTAAAGTTGTATTCGCCCGGTTGATACCCCTGACCGGGCCGCCATCCCTTGGCTCGCAGAAAGTTGGCGGTCGAAGCCAGCGCATCCGTCATGTTGTAAAAATCGACCTTTCCATCTCCGGTTGCATCGACCCCGTAGGTCAGCGCGTTGCCTGGCAGGAACTGGGTATGTCCAAGCTCACCGTGTTTCGCGCCACGGGTATCGCTGGTGATTGACCCCTGATCCACCAGTTTCAGCGCGCCGATCGCATGCGGGATGAAGAAATCGGACCGGCGGCAGTCATAGGCCAGCGTCGTGATGGCGGAAACCACGCGGCTGTCGCCCATGAAGCCTCCAAAGGCGGTTTCCATCCCGTGCAACGAAAGAAGGATCCCGGCGGGCACGCCGTAGAGCCGTTCAAGAGTCGCGTAATATTCCGGATTCCGCGCCAGCCGCTTGCGGCCCTGCGCGACAATCGTATCCGCGCCGCGCACCTGCATGAATTT
This sequence comes from Heliomarina baculiformis, assembly GCF_019966545.1. Taxonomy (GTDB): domain Bacteria; phylum Pseudomonadota; class Alphaproteobacteria; order Rhodobacterales; family Rhodobacteraceae; genus Heliomarina; species Heliomarina baculiformis. The sequence continues at coordinate 348,177 of NZ_JAIMIC010000003.1, forward strand.
TTCGAGCGAATAGCGAAAGCTCTTCTGATTCCGGTCAGCGGCGATGGTGCTGGTGGCATATTGCGCCTGCGCCAGCGCCTGCAACCCCCGTTGCCCGACACCGGCACGGCTTGCCGTCTTGGCAAAAGCTTGTTTCCAGGTATCGAACCCGGCGCCGGTATTGCCGCAGCTTTGCGCGCTTACAGCGCCGGATGACAGGATGAAAGCGGTGACAAGCGCGGTAAGGCAGGCGGGCAGGCGAGGCATACGGGAACTCCGGAAGGTGGATTACGCCGCGATGCTATCGCGACGCCTTTGGTCTGAGAACCCGTTACCGGATTATTGAGGCGGCGAGACCAGGCTCAGATCGTTGGAAAACGCAGATTTGATGACCTTCTGCGGAATATCGAGCATGGGCAGACCGACCCATAGAAACAGGCCAAGCCCGACCAGCAGGATCCAGGTCGACTTGCTGCCTTTATCTGTGCGTTTGTCGGTCGAGTAAGCACCCGAGCCGGGGGCCGACCAGTCGTCCGGGTCTTCGACAGCAATCGGGGTAGGGACCAGGCTGGTCGCTGTTTGCACAGAAAACGCGGGCATTTGCGGCGAGGTGCCATCGGGTTCGGGCCAGAAAGACACCAGAACGCAGGCGCGGCCATCTCGCGAGGTCGCATGCCGTACGAACAAGGATATGTCCAAAGAGCCGCTGATCGTGTCGCCATCGCCAAGCGCGACAGCGCCATTCAGATGCTGATGGATCAGGGTGTCGATCAGCGTGGTGACCATATCCTCCGGCACCTTGACCGGCACGCCACGCAGCACCAGTTCGCGCCCGACGAAATGCCGGGACTGATGAAAGACAAACTGCTGGCCGGTCTGCCCTTCGGGTCCGACCACATCGGTCAGCTTTTCGGGCGATAGGAACAGGTGCGGGGTAAGCGTTGCGTCGAGATCGTCAAACACACCGGCGCTGAAGAACCGATCCGAGGCGGCGATATGCATGCTCTTGCAGGGTGCGGCCTCGTGTACGGACCGGGCCAATTGCTGCAACAGCGATGCCATCAGGACAACAGACACGGGTTCGGGCTTGTCAAAAGCGACGGGATCGGAGCCGCTCCGGACCGAAATCACCACATGCGCCTTTGAGACCGCGAGCTTTTCGCCGCTCGTGCCACCAAGGCGCAGCGGTGTGTCGTGAATTGCTATAGTCGCATGCAGGATGTCATTGCCGAAAAGCGCGAAAACCTCGGTGCTCTGCGGTTTGATCATCAGCGCCCCGAGCCCTGTCTCACGCAGGACCGTATTGGCAGTCCCGGTCAGCGCGGCAAAATCGAACTTCGGCGCCGCGTCATAGACAAGGCTGGCCTGCATCGGGAATTCTGTGTCGGTCATTGGCGGACTCTGTGCGAAGGCGAATACCGGTTTCGAGACCTAGGGTAACCGGCAATCATGGCCTCGGTAGGGCTTGTTGACGACATGAACTGGTCATCCGCTGCCGGCGGGCGGGAGGTTTCAATTGGTTCCGGTCAAACGGGGCTTGGCCTCTTCCCGGGGAAACAGCATCAGCGCGATCGGGCTTTCCGACTGCATCAGGTTCTCGCGCAGGCTCTCGGGCAGCAGCCGTTCCGGCCCGGCCGCAAAGGCGGCAACGATGGCCGTGCCTGCAACCACAGGAAAGACAAGCCGCGCAAAGAGACCTGAAAACAGGCTGCGGCTTGGGCGATCATCATGGGGCTTGACCGGTTCATCGGGAAGCGGCGCGAATTCGGCCTTCTGGCCACTGGCGGCGCGTGCCTCGATGCGGGCGATACGAGTGGCAAAGTCGGTCTGAACCGGCATGGGGGTGCTCCGTCAGTCTTGGTCTGACGGCACATTCGCCACGAAACTAGCCTGTTATGTGCGTTTAATGTGGCAATATTCTGGAAAGTCGCCCGGTTTGTCACCTCTCGGGAAACGGTGTTTTCCCGGCCAGGAAAAGAAAAGGGCGCCCCGCAAGGGACGCCCCGATAAAGGACCGAGGGAACGGTCGCTTAGCAGCTGTAGTACATGCCGAACTCAACCGGGTGCGGCGTGTGCTCGTAGGTTTCGATCTCTTCCATCTTGAGAGCGATATAACCTTCGATCTGGTCCTTTGTGAACACGTCGCCGGCCAGCAGGAAGTCCATGTCGGCTTCGAGCTCTTCCAGCGCCTCACGCAGGCTGCCGCAAACGGTCGGGATATCGGCCAGTTCTTCCGGCGGCAGGTCATAGAGGTTCTTGTCCATGGCCGGGCCCGGATCGATCTTGTTCTTGATCCCGTCAAGGCCAGCCATCAGCAGTGCGGCAAAGCACAGATAGGGGTTCGAGGACGGATCGGGGAAACGGGCTTCGACGCGCTTGGCTTTCGGCGATTCCGACCATGGGATACGAACGCAGCCCGAACGGTTACGCGCGGAATAGGCCCGCAGCACTGGGGCTTCAAAGCCCGGAATCAGACGCTTGTACGAGTTGGTCGACGGGTTGGTGAACGCGTTCAGCGCCTTGGCGTGCTTCAGGATGCCGCCGATGTACCACAGGGCTTCGTCCGACAGGTCAGCATATTTGTCGCCTGCAAAGAGTGGCTTGCCGTCTTTCCAGATCGACATGTTCACGTGCATACCGGTGCCGTTGTCGCCTGCGATCGGCTTGGGCATGAAGGTTGCCGACTTGCCATAGGCATGCGCGACGTTGTGGATGACGTACTTGTATTTCTGCAGCTCGTCCGCCTGCTTGGTGACGGTGCCAAAGATCAGGCCCAGTTCGTGTTGGCAGGAAGCAACCTCGTGGTGGTGCTTGTCGACCTTCATGCCCAGACGCTTCATGGTCGAAAGCATTTCCGAACGCAGGTCCTGCGCTTCGTCGGTCGGGTTCACCGGGAAGTAGCCGCCCTTGACGCCGGGACGGTGGCCCATGTTGCCCATCTCGTAGTCGGTATCGGTGTTCCAGGACGCGTCGGTCGCGTCGACCTCATAGGATACCTTGTTGATGGTGTTGCAGTACTTCACGTCGTCGAAGAGGAAGAATTCAGCTTCCGGACCCATGTAGGCTGCATCGCCGATACCGGATTCGATCAGGTACTGCTCGGCCTTTTCGGCGGTGCCGCGCGGGTCGCGCTCATAGGCTTCGCCAGTGTCGGGTTCGACAACCGAGCAATGGATGCAAAGCGTCTTTTCCGCGTAGAACGGGTCGATATAGCTGCTTTCGGTGTCGGGCATCAGCTTCATGTCGGAGGCTTCGATCGACTTCCAGCCGGCAATCGACGAGCCGTCGAACATGAAACCTTCTTCGAGGAAATCCTCGTCGACCTGGTCCGACATGACGGTGACGTGCTGCAACTTGCCGCGCGGATCCGTGAAACGGATGTCGACATATTCGATGTCTTCATCCTTGATTAGCTTGAGAACTGCGTCCTTGCTCATTCCCTATCTTCCCCTATTTCTGAGAGTTTGACTTATCAAAGCGCGTCCGAGCCGGTTTCCCCGGTCCGGATGCGAATGGTCTGTTCAACCGATGTGACAAAGATTTTCCCATCCCCGATCTTGTCGGTCTTCGCGGCAGCGATGATCGCCTCGATGGCACCTTCGACCTGATCGTCGTCCAGCACCACCTCGATTTTCACCTTCGGCAGAAAGTCGACCACGTATTCTGCGCCACGATATAGTTCGGTATGGCCCTTCTGGCGGCCAAATCCCTTGACTTCGATTACCGAGAGCCCCTGGACCCCAACGTCCTGCAACGCTTCCTTCACCTCGTCCAGCTTGAACGGTTTGATGATGGCTTCGATCTTCTTCATTGGGGGCTCCTCTCAACCGCGTTTCGTCCGGGTCAGATCATTTCTGCCTACCCGCCACAATCGGTTAGGGGTATTGGGGTTTGGGTGGCAAGACAGAACCGGATTGTGCGATATTTTTTTGTGCGTTGCGATGAAAAATTAGTCATTTTGTGAACGGAGGCGGCGATATGACCGAAGTCTGGACAGCAGAGCAGATGCGCGAAGCCGAACAAAGCACCATTCAGGGCGGCCGGACGAGCGGGGCAGAGTTGATGGAAAACGCTGGGCGAGCGGTGGTAAACGCCATTTTCGGGACCTGGCCCGGACTGGCCACAGAACCGGGAACGGCGGTGGTTCTCTGCGGTCCCGGCAACAACGGTGGGGACGGTTTCGTGATCGCCCGACTGCTTCGCGACCGGGGCTGGCAGGTCGATCTGCACCTCCTTGGCGATCCGGCGAAACTGCCCCCCGACGCACGTACCAACCACGCGCTCTGGTCTGAAAGGAACCCTGTCATGCCCTGGGAACAGCGTCCGGTTCAAAACCCGGATCTCTGCATCGACGCGCTCTTCGGCACCGGGCTGACCCGCCCGCTCGACGACACCATCCGCCTGCATACGGCCCTGAACGCCAGCGACGGGCGCCATCAACCGAAACGGGTCGCCGTCGACATTCCCAGCGGGCTTTGCAGCGATTCCGGCCGCGACATGGGTGCCATTCCCGCCGATCTCACCATCACCTTTCACCGTGCCAAGCTCGGCCATTACTTGGCCGAGGGCCCGTCCTACTGCGGAAAGCTCGTGATTGCGGATATCGGCCTTTGATTTTCCTCTTGCCCGAAATACTCCCGCCGGAGGCGGAAAAATGACACCGGTTCACCTGCTCGAAACATCCTGTACCGATCTCGACGCGCTCGCCAAGCGCGGTGCCGATCACAAATACGGCCATGGCCACGCGCTCGTGCTCTCGGGCGGTCCGGGTAAGACCGGCGCGGCAAGGCTCGCGGCGCGCGGGGCGCTTCGGATCGGCGCGGGGCTGGTGACGCTGGCCGCGCCGCCTGCCGCCTATCACGAATCGGCGATGCATCTGACCGCTATCATGCTGTGTCGTATCGCGGATCGGCCAGGTCTCGACGCCGCGCTCGAAGACCCGCGGCTCAACGCGCTCTGCTTGGGGCCGGGACTGGGGCAGGAGAGGGCGCGTGATCTCGTGCCCGCCGCGCTAAAGACGGCCCGCCCGACGGTGCTCGACGCGGATGCGCTCAGCGCCTTTGCCGATACCCCCGACACGCTCTTCGACGCGCTGCACGACGCTTGTGTCCTGACCCCGCATGGCGGCGAATTCGCACGACTCTTCCCTGATCTCGCCGAAAAGCTAAGCGGCGTGCCAACTACGGGACCGGCCTATTCTCGGGTCGATGCGGCGCGCGCGGCGGCGCGACGGGCCGGCTGCACCCTGCTGCTCAAGGGCCCCGATACGGTGATCGCCGATCCCGGCGGGTGTTGCCTCCTGAATGCCGCCGTCTATGACCGTGCGGCGCCCTGGCTTGCGACGGCAGGGGCGGGCGATGTGCTCGCCGGTTTCATTACCGGCCTGCTGGCGCGCGGATTTCCGCCGCTCAAGGCGGCCGGTACCGCGGCATGGCTGCATGTGGAATGTGCACGCAGCTTCGGTCCGGGCCTCATCGCCGAGGACCTGCCGGAACAGCTTCCACAGGTTTTTCGCGACCTGCTGAATGGCAGGTGTGGCGCTTGAGATGCGCTCGGAAATGGCCGTCAGGTAAGGTAAATTAGCCCTCGCATCCGGCATTTACCTTTGCTATGAGGCGCCAGCGCAGCGGACATCAGTCCCGGCGCAGGCGGGTGTGGCGGAATTGGTAGACGCACCAGATTTAGGTTCTGGCGCCGCAAGGCGTGGGGGTTCAAGTCCCTTCACCCGCACCATTTTTCCTCTTCTCGCATCACCCGGCAAACGCTTCCGGTATCTGGCATCCGTGCCCGCAGGCTTCGCCCGGCAACGACCTTCGTTTTTCGCGAATAGTCTCCAATCATGAAATCGCCAGTCAATCGCTGGTGAGCAAGACAGGGGTAGTCGGATGCTGCATCGCCGCTAGTTCCCCCTCATGACCCAGATGAATTCAGCAACCGGCCAAGGGCCGACAGCCAAAAATGAGGATATGACCATGGGGGCCCCAATCGAATTTGAAATCCGCCGCCGCACGCTTGTTGCGAGCAGTGCGGCAGTCGCGATCGGCGCGGCGACCGGCCAGCGGTCAGGAGCGCAAAGCAGAGCGGCCCTGACGCCGTCCGGCGCCGAAGATTCCACCATCACGCTCACCGTCAATGGGGTAGAGCAGGAACTGACGATCGACAACCGCACCACGCTGCTTGATCTGCTGCGCGAAAACCTGAAGCTCACCGGCACAAAGAAGGGCTGCGACCATGGTCAATGTGGCGCTTGCACCTGCACGGTGAACGGTCAGCGGGTGAATTCCTGCCTCTCGCTCGCGGTCATGCATGACGGTGACGAGATTCAGTCGATCGAAGGCGTCGGTACGCCCGACGATCTCGACCCGATGCAGGCAGCTTTCGTAGCAAATGACGGGTTCCAGTGTGGCTATTGCACTCCCGGCCAGATCATGTCGGCCCGCTCGGTGCTGGACGAAATCCGTGCCGGAATCCCCAGCCACGTGACCGACGATCTGAATGCGCAGATCGAGGTGACAGATGACGAAATCCGCGAACGTATGTCCGGCAATATCTGCCGCTGCGGCGCCTATTCGAACATCCTCGCCGCAATCACCAAGGTAGCGGAGGAACAGGCATGAGACCCTTTTCCTACGAACGCGCCGGCGACGCGGCGCAGGCAGCGGCGCGCGCCGCCGAGGTCGAAGGCGCCAAGTTCATCGCCGGTGGCACCAACCTGCTCGACCTGATGAAGCTCGAGATTGAAACGCCTGTCCACCTGATCGACGTGAACGGTCTGGGGCTGGACGAAATTTCAGCGACCGACGATGGCGGTCTGCGCATCGGCGCGCTGGTAAGCAACACCGATCTGGCCGCGCATGAAACCGTGCGTCGCGATTATGGTGTGCTCAGCCGTGCATTGGTGGCAGGTGCGTCGGGGCAGTTGCGTAACAAGGCGACAACCGCCGGGAACCTGCTGCAAAGAACGCGTTGTCCGTATTTCTACGACACGGCCCAACCCTGTAACAAGCGCGAGCCGGGCTCGGGCTGTGGTGCGCTCAGCGAAGGCGCTTTCTCGCGCCAGCTTGGGGTCATCGGTACGTCGGACAGCTGCATCGCCACCCACCCGAGCGATATGGCCGTGGCCATGCGGGCGCTGGATGTGACGGTAGAAACGATCACGCCGGTCGGTATGACCCGCCAGATCCCGCTGGCCGATTTCCACAAGCTCCCCGGCGACACGCCGGAGCAGGAAAACGCGCTGATGCCGGGCGAGATCATCACCGCCGTGACCCTGCCAGCCCCTGTCGGCGGTACTCATGCTTATCACAAGGTGCGCGACCGGTCGTCTTATGCTTTTGCGCTCGTATCCGTGGCCCTGATCCGTCAGCCGGATGGCACTGGGCGGGTGGCGCTTGGCGGCGTCGCGCCGAAACCTTGGCGGTCCGACGAGGCCGATGCCGAGCTGCCGAACGGCGCACGCGCCGTGATGGCGCGCCTGCTCGACGGCGCACGTCCCACCGAGGAAAACGCATTCAAGATCACGCTGGCTGAGCGCACGCTTGCCGCCATGCTGGCAGAGGAGTGAAACGATGGAATTCAATGAACCAGCCGGAGAAAACGTCTTTGACCATTCGAAAGTCGTGGGTAGGCCCACGCCGCGTGTCGACGGGCCGCTGAAGGTCTCGGGCCGGGCCCCTTATGCCTACGAACGCCATGATGTCGCCGAGGGTCAGCTTGTTGGCTACCCGGTGGTTTCGACCATCGCTCAGGGCCGCATCACCAACATGGAAACCGAGGCCGCGCTCAACGCGCCGGGTGTGGTTGCTATCGTCACCACGCTCGAAACGGGCGAGATGCCGATCCCCTCAGACATGAACGTTGCGCCGCTTTTCGGCGGTGCGGAGGTCGCGCATTACCATCAGGCCATTGGTGTCGTTGTTGCAGACACCCTTGAACAGGCACGTGCCGCCGCTGCCCTGATCAAGGTGGACTATGACGTAACGAAGGGCAGCTATGACCTAGAAGCCGCGTGGCAGGAAAAGCGCGAGGATCGTTCCGATCCGGTCAGCCGGGTTGGCGATTTCGAAGCGGCGTTCGAAGCGGCCGAGGTGACGCTCGATCAGGAATATCGCACGCCCAGTCAAAGCCATGCGATGATGGAGCCGCATGCGTCCATCGCCGCCTGGAAGGACGGAAAGCTGACGGTCTGGACCTCGAACCAGATGATCGAATGGACACGGCAAGCACTGGCCACGACGCTTGAAATGGACCCCGAGGATGTGCGTATCGACAGCCCCTTTATCGGTGGCGGTTTCGGCAGCAAGCTGTTCCTGCGGGCGGATTCGGTGTTGGCCGCGCTTGGCGCGCGCAAGGCCGGTCGACCGGTCAAGGTGATGCTGCCGCGTCCGATGGTGATGAACAATACGACCCACCGGGCGTCGACGATCCAGCGCATCCGGATTGGCGCGCAACAGGATGGAAAGATCACCGCCATCGCGCATGAGGCCATCTCGCATACCTTTCCCGGCGGAGATGGAGAAAACGCGATCAGCCAGACCCAGAAGTTCTATGCGGGTGAAAATCGACTGATCGTCAAGCATCTGGCGGAAATGCACCTGCCCGAAGCGAACGCGATGCGCGCGCCGGGCGAGGCGGCCGGTCTCATGGCGCTGGAAATCGCGATGGACGAGATGGCGGAGAAGCTGGGCATGGATCCGGCGGAATTCCGCGCCATCAACGACACACAGGTCGATCCCGAAGATCCGGACAAGCCTTTCTCGGAACGGCATTTTGTCGAATGCCTGAACCGGGGTTCAGAGGCTTTTGGCTGGGGTGATCGTAACGCAACGCCGGGCCAGCGGCGCGACGGCAACTGGCTGATCGGTCATGGTATGGCGGGCGCGTATCGCGGCAGCCCGGCCCAAGACTCCGGGGCACGGGTCAGGCTGCAGCCCGACGGTCGGCTCATCGTTGAAACCGACATGACCGACATCGGCACGGGGTCCTACACGATCATCGCGCAGACTGCTGCCGAAACAATGGGCTTGCCGCTTGATATGGTCGAGGTTCGGCTGGGTGACAGTGACTTTCCGGTTTCAGCCGGTTCAGGCGGGCAATGGGGCGCGGCAAGCTCGACCGCAGGCACCTATGCGGCCTGCCTTGCCTTGCGCAGCGAGATCGCCAAGAAGATCGGGGTGAACGATACCGACTCGCTCACCTTCAAGAACGCGGGTGTCCGTACGGGCGAAAAACAGATGACCCTCGCATCGATTGCCTCTGAGGGCGAGATCGTCGCCGAATACACGATGGAATTCAGCGATTCCCGAGACGAGGAAATTGTTTCGACTTTCGCCGCACATTTTGTCGAGGTCGGCGTGCATGTGGCCACCGGTGAGATCCGGCTGCGCCGTATGCTGGCGGCCTGCGACGCGGGGCGCATCCTAAACCCGATCACCGCGCGCAGTCAGGTGATCGGCGGCATGGTGATGGGCGTCGGCGCGGCGATGATGGAAGACCTTGCGATCGACGAGGGCCGTGGATTCTTCGTGACCCATGACCTCGCGAACTACGAGGTGCCGGTTCACATGGACATCCCCGATCAGGAGGTGATCTTCCTCGACACGCTCGATCCGCAATCAAGCCCGCTAAAGGCCAAGGGCGTGGGTGAGCTTGGGCTCTGCGGTGTGGCGGCGGCAGTCGCGAACGCGGTCTACAATGCAACCGGGGTGCGCGTGCGCGACTATCCGGTGACGCTGGACAAATACCTCGATCAGCTGCCAGCTGTATGATCTTTGACCGGGCCGGACGCGCAGATCGTCCGGCCCGGTCTGGCTTTGCCATTGGCGTATGATCGCTTGGGCTCCAATTTAGTCTTCATGGAGCGCTCAAACGCGGCGCGTCTGCCCGACGACCCAAGCCGCAAACACCTCTTCCTGTGCCGAAAAGCTATCCGGCCAGTGCCTTTTCCAGTCTCGGCGCGGCGAAATCGATGAAAGCTCTCAGCTTTCGCGGTACAAGACCGTCGCGAAACAGGATGCTGACCGGCCAGGGTGAAGGCTCGTACTTTTCCAGCAGGATCTCAAGCTGCCCCGAGGCCACGGCGCCCGCGACCTGATAAGACAGCACGCGGGTCACGCCCAAACCGTCAACAGCGGCATCGATGGCGGCCTCTGCCGTATTCACGGTCAACCGCGAGCGGATCGGCACCGCGCGTTTGTCGGTCCCTTCGCCGAATGACCAGCGCTCATTGCTCATGAGGTTTTCGAAAACGATGCAATCATGCGCGCTCAGGTCGTCGGGCTTCTCCGGACGGCCTCTTTTTTTCAGGTAGGCCGGGCTGGCACAGACCACCTGCCGGACCGCGCCCACCCGCCTTGCCCGCAGGCTGCTGTCGGGCAGATGGCCGATCCGGATCGCCGCATCCACGTGTTCTTCGCTCAGGCTGATCGGACGGTCGGTCTGTTCCAGCCGCAGCTCCACTTCCGGATAGGCTTGCAGGAAACCAACCGCACAGGGCAGCACATGCAACCGCCCGAAGACGATGGGCGTCGACAGCGTCAGCACCCCGCGCGGCACTGAGAATTCACCAGAAGCAATGCGTTCCGCTTCCGAGACCTCTTCGAGAATGCGCCGACAGGCAGCGCCATAGGCCGCACCGGGGTCAGTCAGTTTCACTCCCCTGGCCGACCGGTGCATCAGCTGCGTGCCCAGACTGTACTCCAGATCGGCGATCCGGCGGCTGACCGTGGCAAGCGGCAGGCCGAGTTGGCGCGCGCCCGCAGACAGGCTTCCGGCATCGACGGCTGCAACAAGGATGGACATGGAATCGAGACGGTCCGCCATATTCCCACTTTCCGGAAGGGTGCCTTGCAATCTTACGATCTGTTTTCGAAATGTGGAAGGTGCAAGTCTGGCCGGACAAACGGTTCTCGGGAACAAGCCACAAGTGAGTATGAGCGCCTGCGACAGGAACCAGCCGACCGTCCATAACCCGGCGAAGGATAAAAGCGCATTGAAAGGCAGAGGGACCACACCATGACCCATCATACACCCAGCGACATTGCCTTTTCACCGTCCGTCAAGGCGCAGCAAGAGGCCAAGGGTTCGCGCGATCTCTTTGCCGGCGGCGATGCCCAGAACCCTTGGCCGGACCAGATTACGCCCGATCTGGCAGATTTCATCGCGGCCCAGACCAGCGTGTTTCTCGGCACCGCAAGCGCTCCAGGGCAGCCCTATATCCAGCACCGCGGCGGCCCGGCCGGGTTTCTTAAGGTGCTCGACGATTATCAGATTGGGTTTGCCGATCTGGCGGGCAACCGGCAGTATATCACGCTCGGCAACCTCTCCGAGAATCCGCAGGCTTTCCTGTTCCTCATCGACTACACACAGCGTCGCCGGATCAAACTCTGGGGCAGGGCGCGCGTGGTCGAGGATGATCCCGGCTTGCTGGGACGCCTGGTGTCGGAAAACGGCAGGGGCCGTCCCGAACGGGCAATCCTGTTCGACATCGGCACATGGGACGTGAACTGCCGCCAGCACATACCCCAGCGCTTCGAGGCAGAAGACGTGCGCGCGGCGCTGATGCAACGGGAGGAGAGGATCGCACAGCTCGAAGCGGAACTCGCCGCCCATTCCAAACCGTGAAGAAACCCAAAGGCGCGGTCTACCGGCTGCGTCGCTTCCCGCTTCGACGGCGTTTCATGTCGATCATGACCCAAAGCGCCGAACCCGCCACCAGCGCGCAGAGCATGGCCTTGGACAGGGTGCCCATGGTGCCGTCGATCAGCAGCGCGTGGACGATGGTGCTCACCACGATCACTACGGCCAGTGCCATGTGGATCCACTGCCATTGTCGTGGCGAAAGACGCAGCCGACGGCGCAGCGCTGCGATCAGACCGGTCAGGAAAATCGTCCACATGGCAATGACGCCCCATGCAGAGAACGGCGTGGGTGAGGCAAAGGTCAGCGCGTCGATCACATCGGGCGGGCTGGTCACCCACAGTCCAGCGACATGGACGATCACCACCGCCACCAGTAGGGCACCCAGAAACCGGTGTATCCGTCGCGAGACGGGCAGGGTGAGGCCCGGCAGGCGACCCGAGGCAAGTAGCGGTTGCAGGAGCAGCATCGCCAAGCCGCAGACCCCGGCGAAACCGCCGATGATATAGACCGGTTGCCGCCATGCCAGCAGCGGGCTGGACGCAGCGATGGCGAGCGGCCCGACGATCGCGACGACAAGCGCGAGCCAGATCAGGAAAGGACGTAAGGGCACCCTGAGTCAGGCGGGTTTGAGCACGAAATCCGCACTGAGACTCGTGTCATTCGGGCTGCTCATGACAGGCCTCAGAAAGACCGTCTCGAACGCCGGGTCGTCATAAGCCAGATGGCCATGCGCCTGTCCAAAGGCGGGAATGATCTGCGGCATCTCCAGCCGGAATGCCCCATCCGCCCGGGTCAGTGTCGCGCCATGGCTGTGCGGATCACGCTCGTGCCCCTCGGTGGTGTGGGCCCAGATCTGGATGCGCACGCCTTCCAGCGGCGCACCGTCCCCGGCACGACGCACGGTGCCAGACATCCAGAACCCGCCGCCGCCAATCCGCTCGACGATTGGCGCGCCTGGCAGGTAGTTGTTTGCGCCGCCGCGCATCGATGGGGTCGGCGCAACGCCTGCGGCGCGGGCGGGTGTCACCAGCCCGCCGCCGGTTGTTACGGCCGCGGCTGCGGCGGCACCGGTCAGGACAAGGGCACGGCGGGTGGGGCGGTACGGGGTCATCTCTGTCTCCCTTCGTGTCTGGGCGAAGCGGCATCTTGCCTGCAAGGCAAGGCCACCGGTCGCATCCTTGCGACCTCCGCGACATATGGATTCAAATGATAGATGGGTCGCTGGCCACGACAATAAACGATCCGCACGGCATTGTGAAAAAACAAGGCACGGTATTCGCATGCTCTGCGCAGACAGCCATCGGAAAGAAGTCCAGAGCGGCGTCTCTTATCCGCGTCGCCGAAAAACCGCGCCTGTACGGCCGCGCTGCCTGCTTGGGCAAAACTTCCCTACAAGCCTCTCCCTTGGCCCCCGTCCTCCTCAACCATCTTGCATCCTCGGCGCGCGGAGCCGACAGTTCGGGGAGGAGATTTACCCGGGCGTT
>NZ_JAIMIC010000003.1:361379-583827 GCF_019966545.1 Heliomarina baculiformis
CGAGGATGCCCGCAACGCCGGGTTCGTGGCCTATGACAGCGTCGGGCGCGAGGGGTTTGGCGGGATGTGAGGGGGGACCCGGTAATCCCCCGGCCCGCATCACACTGACGGTCAGGGTCAGCTGTCGGGGCGGAGCGTCGAGAGGATTTCCGACTGCTCGATCACATAGCCCCCGGCCCGGCGCGAGCCGGGGATATTGAGGTGGTATCCGTCGCGGAACAGCAGCGTATTACCGTGGCGCATGCTGCACTGGCCGTCGCTGCAGAAAAGCGCCCGCATGTCGATGTAATCGGTATCGTTGCGCCGGGCGATCTCGCGGAAGCTGTCGGCGTAGATTTCCTCGTTTCGGTCGAAGACCTCGGCGTTCATCTCGCATTTCCCCGGCTTGTCCGAATTCAGGGAATAGGCGCAGCGATAGGGGTCGAACCAGAAACTCGGGAAGGCCCCGATGAGGACGACCTTCTTGCCCGCCGCTTTGAGGCTCTGCAGGGTTTCATCGAGATCCGCCGCCGGGTCGCGGCCCTGTTCGAGAAGCTGCGGGATCTTGGCCTCGTAGGACATGGTCATTACGACCGTATGGATATCGGGATTGTCCAGAACGGTCCGGAAGGCCAGCGCTGACGGTTCCTGGCTGAGCAGGGGCATCGAGAAATTGACGTAGAAGACCACGTTCTGGTCCGGCAGCCCCTCTGCCAGACCCAGGAACAGGTGTTCGGCAAGGGAATCGCCGATGATCGCGATATCGATCCTCGGGTCCGGGCTGGACTGGAGGCAGCGCAGGAATTCCTCTTGCATGGGGGCGGTTTCGGCCATGATCTCGGGGGTGCAGCGGCTGTAGCGGTCGGTGATCAGCCGGTAGAAGGCCTGATGGCCGATTTCCCCCTCGGAGACGAGGCTGCTGCGCACGAGGCGGTCGTCGAAACCGTTTTTGACATGGCCGGTGAGCCCGACCGCGATAAAGGCGGCCAGCCCCGCGGCGGTGAGGCTGAAGATCGTGCCGCGCCCGATGCGTCGGCGGACCCGGAACGGGGTTTCGACGAAACGCCAGCTGAGCCAGGCCAGCGGGAAGACCGCAAGGCAGAGGGCACCCATCAGGAGCGGGGACGGCTCGCTGAGGCTTTCATAGCGCACGAAGGCAAAGATTGGCTGGTGCCAGAGATAGGCGCTGTAGCTGATCAGCCCGATCCCGACCGGCAGGGGGTGCGCCAGAAGGCGATAGACCTCGCTGCCGGGGCGGGCAAAGAGCAGGATGAGCAGCGTGCCGAGGGTCGAGGGGATCGCGTAGAGCCCCGGGAAAGGGGTGAACTTGCCCAAGGTGAAGATGCTGCCGAGGATCAGGAGCATCCCCGCAAGGCTCAGGAGGCGGGCGACGGGGGTGGCCGGGGCCTTGGGATCGTAGCCGGACCAGAGAATCCAGAGCGCCCCGGCGGAGCCGATGAGCAATTCCCATGCCCGGCTGGGCAGAAGATAGAAGGCAGTGGCGGGTGAGGCATGGGCGCTTGCTTCGGAGTGGATCAGGCTGGCCACGAAGATCAGCACGAACACCGCGATGAGGAGGCGGCGGCCGAAGCGCCAGAGCGCCATCAGCAGCAGCGGGAAGAAGATGTAGAATTGCTCTTCGACCGCGAGGCTCCAGGTGTGCAGCAACGGTTTCAGCTCGGCCTCGGTGCCGAAATACCCGGTCTCGCGCCAGAACAGGATATTCGAGGTGAAGGTGGAGACCGCGACAAGGCTCTGGGCGAAATCCTTAAGGTCGCGCGGCACGAGGATCTGCCAGGCGACCGGCAGGCAGAGCAGCATGATCAGGAACAGGGCCGGCAGGATGCGGCGCGCCCGGCGTTCGTAAAAGCTGAGCAGGCTGAAGCGTCCGGCCTGCATTTCCCGGGCGATGATCGAGGTGATCAGGAAGCCGCTGATCACGAAGAAGATGTCGACGCCGACAAAGCCGCCGCTGAACAGGCCAAAACCGGCATGGAAGAGGGTGACGGGGACAACCGCGATGGATCGCAGCCCGTCGATCTCGGGGCGGTACGCGCTCTGTGCCGTCACGGGAAAACTGTCCCATTCCCACGGGCCAGGGAAAGCGGGTGGAAAGCGGGAGCGGAAAGGGCGGAATTTATCGTAAGCGTATATAGCACAGGCACTTAAACTACTCTTCCCGTAGGGTCTGCTTGTTCCGGGACAAGAAGGCCGGTCGTGGGTTCAAATACAGGACAGGCCGGTCGGCCCGGGGCAATGTAACCCTGATTTTTTTCCCTGCCGCAAGAATGAATGCGCCGGAGGGGCGGATGTTTGCGCTGAATTGGGAGGCGGGAGGCGGTGGTGCAAAAATGGGGGCCTTCCCGCGCCCGGTCCGATCAGGGTGCGGCGCGGCGCAGCAGCAGATCGCAGAAGACCTCTGGCTGCCCCTCGATTGGTTGCAGATCGCTGAGGCGATCGGTTTCCAGGTAATCGCGCCGGTCATAGGGCCCCTGCATCATGAGGGCCGTGAAGCCGTTGGCCATGAAGGACTCGATTCTCGACCATGTATCGACGCGCAGGGGATCGTATTCGACAAAGATCTCGACCTCGGGGTGGAGGCTCTCGTGCAGGGCCAGCAGGCTGTCGAGGACGGGCGCTTCGAGACCTTCGACATCGACCTTTACGAAACGCACCCTGCCCCAGTCGATATCGCGCAGGATCTTTTCGAGCGGCGCGACGGGAACACGGGCCTCGAACACGTTCTTGTCGGTCTTGATCGTCGAGGAGCCGCCGCTCTGTTCCTTGTCCTTGAAGAAATCGATCTCGCCCTCGTGGGCGCCGACGGCCATGTTATGGACCGTGATGTTGTCGATACCGTTATCGGCGATGATGGCCTTCAGGCGGTTGCTCGTGGAGGGGGAGGCCTCGATCGCGTGGACCTCGCGGAAGGCCGAACTGGCGATCAGGGAGAAATAGCCGATGTTAGAGCCTACATCGAGAAAAATTCCCTCGGGGGCCGAGATGCTGCGCAGGTAGCGGGTGAACAGGGGTTCCCATTCTCCGAACAGGAAAATCTCCTGCTCGACACGGGGCCGGGAGGAGACCTGCATCTTCATCCCGTTCACGATCGTTGCTCGCGTCGCGATGTCGAGGAAGGTGGCGTGGCGCTGGACCAGCCGCCAGAGCCGGTCCTTGCTGTCCGCGCTTGTCCCGGAACTGCGCAGGGTGCTGGCCGCATACCGCAGGATGAAAGGAGCGGCGGCTTTCTTCAGGCTCATCAACATAATTCGGGTCCAATATGTACTTTTTCCGGGACGTTGTCCCATCGCCCGGACTGAGGCAAGAGAGGGAGCGCGATTATTGATCCGCAGCCCGGGGTGCATGTGACAGAGGAGCGATAGCGTCAGTTTATTGATCTAATTTCCGGCCCTGCCCGGGCTGAAACCGGCGCGCCGGGGAGATCGGGGGTGCCGGCTCAGAGGGCGGCATTGGCCCGATTCACGGACAAGTGTGTTTGAAAGAGCAGCATCCTGCGCCGATAAGGCGATGCAGTGAAAAATAGATCTTGTGAGAGGTGGTACGGGCTCACATGAAATCTCCCTATATATACACGGTTTTCTGATTCAGGTGAGGTTATGCAGCACAGGCGCGATATCGACGGGTTACGCGCGCTTGCGGTTGGTGCGGTGGTGATCGACCATGCCCTGCCGCATGTCCTGCCGGGCGGTTTTGTCGGCGTCGATATCTTTTTTGTGCTGTCCGGTTTCCTGATCACCTCGATCATCGCCCGGGAACTCGATCAGGGCCGCTTTTCGCTGGCGGCCTTTTACGAGCGCCGGGCGCGCCGCATCCTGCCGGCGCTTTTCTTCCTGCTGATCGTCTGGGGCGGGATCGGCTGGGCGCTTTTCCCGCCCGATGTCTACGCGGCCTTCGGCAAGTCGGCGGTCGCGACGCTGGTTTTCAGCTCGAACATCTGGTTCTGGCATGCGACCGGCGATTACTTTGCCCTCGGGGCCAAGCTGGAACCGCTGCTGCACACCTGGTCGCTGGGCGTGGAAGAGCAGTATTACGTGGTCTTTCCCCTGATCCTCATGGCGCTCTGGCGCTGGAAGAACCTGCGGATCCTGGCCCTCTGGGGGCTGGTGGCGGGGTCGTTCGCCCTGTCCGTCTGGGGGGTGGGCACCGCGTTTACAGAGCCTGCCGCGCCGCTGTGGAGTTTCTTCTGGCTGCCGACGCGGGCCTGGGAACTGGGGCTTGGCGCCCTGCTGGCGCTTGGTGCTTTCGGCGCTGCGCCGGGGGGGCGGGCCGCATCGCTCTGGGCCCTTGCCGGTCTCTGCGCAATCCTCGCCTCGATGGTGTTCCTGACTGCGACGACGCCCTTCCCCGGTGTGGCGGCCTTGCCGGTCTGTCTCGGGACGGTCCTGATCCTTTGGACGGGAGGGGCGGCAGGCCGCGAAACGGGGGTCTCGCGGGGGCTGGGGATTCCGCCGCTGGTCGGAATCGGGCTGATTTCCTATTCGCTCTATCTCTGGCACTGGCCGCCGCTGGTTCTGGCGCGGCTCTGGGTGTCAAGCACGATCCTGCCGCTTCCGCTCGCCCTGCTCTGCATCGCCGGCGCGGTATTCGCGGCCTGGGTCAGCTGGCGCTGGGTGGAAACGCCGCTGCGGAACCGGCGCGCGGTCTCCAACCGGCTGGTGGTCGGGCTGAGCGCCTCTGTCGGGGGCGCTCTTCTGGTCCTGGGGGGTGTGATCCACCTGTCGAACGGATTTCCCGGGCGGCTTCCGCCACAGGTCGGGGAAGTCTACGCAAGAGCCGTCAGCCCGCAGCTGCTGGCGGAAGACTGCCAGGCGCAGGGCCGGCGCGGCGAAGCCTGCTGGATCGGGGCCGGGCCTGCCGGGGACATGTCGGATTTCGTCATTTGGGGCGATTCCCACGCGATGGCGCTTTTGCCGGGGTTTCACGGCTGGCTGGGCGAGCGCGGGCTTAAGGCGCGCGCGCAGGTGCACGGGGGATGTCCGCCGCTGCCGGGGATCATCCGCTCGGGAACGCCGCGGGAGGTCGAGGACTGTATCTCGCTGAACGAGGGCATGCTGGCGATGCTGGAGACCAGCGCGCCGAAGACCGTGGTGCTGGTGGCGCGCTGGCGCTTCATAAGGTCCGGTCTTCGCACCCCGGGGGAAAGCGGCGATCCGTTTGTCCTCCGTCCGGTGGACGCGGCGCTGGCGGATCTGGACCAGACAGCGCTGTTCGATCGACTGTTCGAGGACCTTGTCACCCGGTTGGGCAAGAGCGGGCATCGGGTGGTGATCATCGAAACCGTGCCCGAGATCGGCGCGGATGTACCGCAGGCGATGGTCATGGCCGCGCTTCGGGGGAAGGCGCTTGTCTCGCCGTTGACGGAAACCCTTCACCGGGAGCGCATGGCGGAGACCCGGGATTTCCTCGACCGCATGGCCCGGCTGGCGGGGGTGGTTCTGAGCGATCCGGCGCCTGTTCTCTGCGCGGAGCGCTGCGCGATCGAGCGGGACGGAGAGCTGCTCTATCGCGATGACGATCATCTTTCGGAGGCGGGGGCCCGCTATCTCGTGCCCTGGCTGATGGACTCGCTCTGAGACCGGGTGGCGGGTCAGCCCTGCATCATGCGATCCGCGAAATCGAGCAGATGCGGAATATCGACGCGATAGCCGTCGCCGTCCTTTTCCGCGACCACGGTGCCCATCCTGCCGCCAAGCAGGCCAAGGTAGTCTGACCAGATATTGCAGAACCGGTCGGCGGGGTTGATGATCACGAACCGGGTGTCGGTGTCGGCGGGCAATATGCAATTCGCGAAATGGCTGCCTTCCATCGAGACGATCATTTCCGCCTTGCTGCAGGCCCGCAGGATGACATCCAGATCCGCTCGGGCATCGACGATCTCGAAGCCGCGCGCGGCAAGCGCGTTGCTCAGGGCATCCTCGTTGGTGATGGTCCGGGCGATGCCGGTATCGCCGCGCCTGAAATAGACCAGCCTGCGCCGGTCATTGCCGCTGGCTTGCTGCACCTCGCGGCGCATGTCGAGCAGGCGCGCGCCAAGGTGGGAATTCTTTCCGATATCGTCGCAGAAGGTCAGCCTGTCGAAATAGACATAGTCATGTTCGAGCGGGTCCAGCCCGAAGAGCTCGTGATAGGAGCGCGCATGGGGCCAGGTCTTTGGGGTGGGAAAGAACAGCGCCTCGCCGGGGCGGCGCAGCCGGGTGGTGGGCAGGCAGTCCATCAGCCAGTGCCCGAAATAGCGCGTGCCGATGGCGCGCAGCCCGTGAAAGCCGTGGTCGACCTCGGCGATGCGGCTTTTCATCAGCGGGGCGAGATCCAGCCTGCCCCAGGCATTGTAGCCGAAGGTGGACGAGAAAAACCCGTCCGGCGTGGCCAGCACATGCTCGAATTCGTAGCGCATGGTGGGCTGGTGCCGGGCATCGGGGCGGCCGTCGATCTTGGCCCATTCGGCGGCAAAGCTGGTGCGTTCTTCGGTCCGGGTGACCTTTTCGCGCTGGCTGTCGTCCATCTTTACGGGCGGGATCGGGATGATTTCCTCGGGGGCGAGCATCTCGGTGCTGGAGGCGGCCTGCGCCATCGCGGGATGGCCAAGGATCCTGCTCATGATCTTGGATGCCAGTGGCGTGAATCGTTTCATGGCAGACATCCTGAATGAACGCGAAATGCTTGAAAAAGGTAGGGTGTTCCGGGGGGTTTACAAAGACTTAAGAGGTAATTTCCCGGCTCTGGTTTGCCGGTTGAATGAAAATCGGACGCATCTCCGGCGGGCCCGGACGAAGGCCCCCGGCGCCATCGGGTCTGCCGTCAGGCGTGGTAATGGGCGACGGCGGCTTTCAGTTCGGGAAAGGTCTGGATCGAGCCGAGCCGGTCGCCGGGAAGCTTGACCTTGAGAGTCTGGTCGATTTCCATCGCCAGTTTCAGGTGGCCAAGACTGTCCCAGTGTTCGACCGTATCCATGCTGGCCTGCGAGAGATCTGCCTCAGGGTCCAGCTTGAACATCTTGCGGAACAGGGTTTCGAGCCGGATTTGCATCTCCGGGGCAAGCTCGGCCCCGGCGGTCGACGCGGGCACCGGTTTGTCCGGAGACATCGGTGCAGGCATAGGACGGGGGGCGGGTTTGCTGCTGCCGTTGCGCTTGGGCGCGGGTTTCGGGGCGGGGTCCTCGACCTCGGCCGGGGGCGGTGCCTCGCCTTCGGTCACGGTGAAATAGGCGGGTACCTCGGGGACGGTTTCGCCGAGATCCTGCCGGTAGAGGCCGCCGGCGCCCTGCTCGACCGGGCTGGTCACGGGGGCAAGGCCGGATTTGGAGAAGACATCGCGCACCGGCGTGTTGCGCGGGGCTTCGATCACCTGCCCGATCAGCGCCGGGGCGTCTTTCTGAGCCACATGCGCCGCTGCCCAGGCCACGATGGCCTGCTCCACGGTGCGCCCGAGCACCCGGCAGCTCAGCAACAGGCTGTCGACCCACCAGGGGCCGTCCTCGGCATGTTCGGTGACGGCGGTGTCCTGCGGATAGGCCGCAGCCATGGCCGCGCCGGGCCGCAGCACGATGACGCCCATGAGTTCATAGGGGGAGTACCGGTCGGAGAGGCCGATGGCGAAGATCTCGCCGCCCTCTTCCTGAATCTGCGCGAGGGCACCGGCATCGTGGCGGCGCAGGGTCGCGTTGAACTGGTTGGTCTTGGCAAACAGCTGCAGCACGCGTTTCTGGTTGCCCGGCCCATAGGGTTCGAAGGTCAGCCGCATGTCGAGATCGCTGTAGAAATCCTCGATATTCTGGAATTCGCGCTTGGCGGCGGTGATCTTGGCACGGGTGCTGTACTGGCGGGTGCGCTTGAGATCGCTTTCGGTCAGTTCGACACATTCGAGGAAGGGGTTGGTCAGCAGCCAGCCGGCCAGGTCTTCGGGCTTGTCCGGGAAGGGCGGCACGATGATGCCGGGAATGTTCTTGCGGACTTTCTCACGCTCGACCGGGTTGTCGTCGATGAACATGGCATTGGCGGTGCCGAGGCCGATTTCATCCAACATCTCCTGAATGCCCATGGCCTTTTCGGTCCAGCCGATGCGATGGGCCACGATATCGTCGGGGCGCAGGACCATCTCGGGATGTTCCGAGATCATGGTGAGGGCGAGATCCTCGTCGTTCTTGCTGGCGACGGCAAGGGCAATGCCGCGCTGGGTCAGCGCCTTCAGCGCCTGCTGGAAGGCCTGGTAGGCCGAGCCGGGATAGGCGCCGCCGATGTCGAGACCTTCCATTCCGTCCTCGCCCAGCACGCCGCCCCAGAGGGTATTGTCGAGATCGAGGATCAGGATGCGTGCGCTCTGTCCGCGCAAGGACAGGAGGCCGCCCATGACGCGGCGGGCCAGATGCGCGCCGAAAGCGGTGCTGAAGGGGACGCGCCCCATGTGCCAGAAGGTGCCGGGGTCGGCGGCGGCGCGGCCGACTTCGCTGATCATGTCGGCGGTATCGAGCAGGTAGATGTCGGAATGCTTCGCGATTTCCTCGGCCAGCAGCGCATTGGCGCGTGCCAGCAGGGCTGTGATCCCGCGGGGACTCGCCGCATCGGCAAGCCCGAGCGAGGAGCGTTCGAGCGGGGCGAGCGCGGTCACGAAGACCGGACCGCGCAGCTTGCTGCGGGCACCCCTGATCAGCTCCATCATCGGCTGCAGGGCATCGTTCAGATAGGTGTCACGGTCTGCTTCGGTCAGCGAGAGCGGGGCGTTGAAGACCTCGTGCAGCAGATCTTCGGCCCGTTCCACGATAAGCGTGGCCATCGGACCGTCGCCACCGGCGCTCAGCAGGGGGGAGTCCTCTTGCAGAAGTTCCATGCGGGCCTGACCGAAGGGCGGGACATGGGGGGTGATCTTCAGTCCGGTTGCCTCGCCTTCCTCGGTGAAGTTCATCGCGAGATAGTCGAGATTGGCGGAACCGAGCAGCGCGATGGTGCCCAGCTCGCGGGGTTCCTGCAGAATGGTTTCCTCGAGCCCGGCGGTTTCGGCAGGGTCCGTGGTTGCAACGGGATCGGCTGTCGCGACTGTCGCGGAGGCTGCGGGCTGCGGGGCGGGCTCTTCCTCGGTTTTGGCCGGGCTGCGGGCGATGCTGTAGACCTGTGCGGGGTTGCCCATGACCGTGGCCCCGGCGGGCACATCGGTGATGACCAGTGCATTGCCCCCGATCTTGGCGCCTTCGCCGATATGGATCGCCCCGGCGATGCAGGCCCCTGCCCCGATGTCGACGCCCTTGGCGATGATCGGAAGATCGGCGTTGCGCCAGGTCTGGCCGACCCCGATTGTCGTGTTCTGGCGCAGATGCACATCGTCGCCGATGGCACGGGCCCCGACGATCATGCCGGAATGGTGCCAGAGCCGGACCCGGCGGCCGATCTTGACGGTGTACCAGAGCGAAATACCGGTCATCCATTCGATCAGCTTGAACAGGACGCGGTAGAGCAGCGTGCAGGGCGCGCGAATGATCTTGGGCTGGCCCATCCGCCAGTTGCCGAAACGGTGTACGAAAAGCGCCCAGAACCCCTGTTCGAACAGTTTGCGCTCATGGGTGCGGAAATCTTCGGCGACCAAGGCCCAGAACCCGATATCCGGGGGGTTCTCGTTCTTGCGGCCGCGTTCGGTGACGGGGGGAATACCCATTTCCGCTTCGGCTTTCCTGTATGCCTCTGATTCGTGAGTCATACGCACATCCCCTGGCAAACCATTAACAAATTCCTTCTCGGGGGGATGTACTCCACGGGACCTTCTTCATCAACTCTGTCGAGGGGCCGGAGGGTTCTGAGGAGCCAACTGTTACCTCTTCGCCCGGGGATCGGGCGTGGTGGCGGTTTCCGCGGCGGGCGGGGGCGACAGGCGGGCCAGCAGCGTGGCCGAGGCGAGATCGCCGAGATAGTGTTCGGGACGCGAGGTGGCGCGGCCGCGCAGGCGGCGCTGCAGGTCGCCAATCCAGTGCGCCGCGATTTTCAGCAGCGCCGTCACCCGGGTATAGAACGCGCCGTGGTTCTTGGAGAAATACCGCGCCCAGGCCTGGAACCAGTAGGCGGGCATGCGGCCCCGGGCGACGTTCTTGCCGACGATCCCGGTGGCGGCCCCGGCGATATGGCGGACACGGGCGTCGGGGGCGTGCCAGCTCTGCCAGCCGAGGGCCGCGCCGCTGCGCATGTAATCGACCTCTTCGTAATAGAGGAAATAGCCGTCATCCATGTTGCCAAGCGCCTCGAGGGTGTCGGTCCGGATCAGCAGGGCGGTGCCGGTGACCCAGTCTGCGCGCACCGGGGCGGTGCTGTCGGGGATGGTCGAGCGGAAGTGGCGGGCGAAGAAATCGATACCGAGCGCGCCAAACACCTCGCCCCCCATCGAGGGAAAGTTGAAGGCGGCGACCCAGCTGCTGCCATCGGGGTTTTCGATCCGGGGACCGACAAAGCCGATTTTGTCATTGCCGTTCATGACCCGCATCATCTCGGCCAGCGCGCCGGGCAGCACCTCGGCATCGGGGTTCAGCAGCAAGACCGCATCGGGACGCCATCCGAGCCCCGGCAATTCGGCGAAAGCGACATTGTTGCCGGCGGCAAAACCGCCATTCACCGGGCTGCGCAACAGCCGGAGGCGGGCCGTTTCGCCCTGCGCCTCGGGAAAGGCGCGCAGGCCCTCGGCCAGGGCATCGGCATCGTTGCCGGGCGAGGCATTGTCGACGATGAAAATCTGGCTTTCGGCAAAGCCGGACAATTCCGAGAGCAGGGCGGGAAGCGCATCCAGAACCAGGGCCGAGGTGCCGTAATTGACGATGATGACGACCAGGCGGCCTTGGGAACTTTCGTTCATGTGGGGTCTTCTCTCGATCGGCTTGGAAATCGTATGTGCAAACAGGCCTACCAATACTGCGGTGCAATGTGCTTTCACAAGCATCTAACCAAATGGTTTTGCTCTTTTACCTGCCAAAGCCCGCGTAATATTCACCGGAGCGTCTTTGACACTCACCGGTATTCGGATATGGGAAAGAGAACGCGTTTCCTGGCCCCGGCATAGTGGACTCTTAATGACTGATTACCGCTCCGGACCTTTTCGTTGGGCCATCCTGGGCACCGGCAGCGTCTCCCGCAAATTTGCTCTCGATCTGCGCCAGCTTGGCGGCGCGGCGGAGATCGCCTGCGTGGCATCCCGCGGCCCTGAAAACGCACGCCGTTTCGCGGATACTTTCGGCGGCGCGCCGGTGGCGGATTACGAAGCGGCCGCCGTGGCCGATGTGGATGCGCTCTATATCGCGACGCCCCCTGCCCTGCATGAACCTCATGCGCTGATGGGTATCCGGGCGGGCAAGGCGGTGCTGGTCGAAAAACCCTTTGCCTCGGATGCGGGAGCCGCCCGTCGGATCGCCGCCGAGGCCCGGGCGCAGGGGGTTTTCTGCATGGAGGCGCTCTGGACCCGGTTCCAGCCACTGGCCGGGGAAATCCGGTCGCTTGTCGCAAGCGGGAAACTGGGTGAAATCCGGGGTTTCGATGCCCGTTTCATGGGTGCCAACCGGCCCGATTCCGGGGTGAGCCTGTTTGACCCCGAGCAGGGCGGCGCGCTGATCCATCGCGGTATCTACCCGCTGTCGATGGCGCATTTCCTGCTGGGTCCGGTGGCCGAGATGCAGAGCATGGCACGGCTTGGCGAGGCGGGGGTCGACGAGGACAGCGTCCTGATCCTGCGCCATGAGAGCGGCGCGCTGTCCACCCTGCGCGCCAGCCTGCGCGCGGCTGGCCCCGAGGGCGCGACGCTCTGGGGTACGGCGGGCACGCTGCATATCGAGGGGCCGATCTGGCGTCCGACCGGAGCGCTGTTGCAGCCGGTTACCGCCGCCGGGGCGCCAGGCGCGCCAAGGCGGCTCGAGGCGTTCCGCGAAAGCCATGCGGGGCAGCGGATCTCGCACCGGCTTGGGCAGATCAGGAAACTGGTGCGGCGCAGCGGCACCCGGGTCAGCGCCCCGGTGGCGGGCAATGGCTATCATTATGAGGCACAGGCGGTGATGCAGGCGGTCGCCAAGAGGCTGACCGAGGAACCGCGCATGACACTGGATGACAGTATCGCTCTTGTAGAACTGATGGACCGCGCCCGGGCGCTCTGGGCACCGGAGGCGCGCTCATGAAAATCGGTGTGATCGGCTGCGGTTATGTTTTTGATCATTACATGACCACACTGGCCCAGCATCCCGGGCTGGAAATCGCTGGGGTTGCCGACCGCAACCAAGAGCGCGCGGCGCAGGTGGGGGCCTATTACGGGCTGCACGTCTATCCCGACAGCGCCGCCCTGCTGGCCGATCCCGAAATTGAAATCGTCGCCAATTTCACCTCGATCGAAAGCCATGACGCGGTCAGCCGTGCGGCGCTCGAGGCGGGCAAGCATGTCTATTCGGAAAAGCCGCTGGTCACCGATATGGAGGCCGCCCATGCCCTGGCCGATCTGGCCGCGAAAAAGGGGCTGCGGCTTTCCTGTGCGCCCTCGAACGCGCTCAGCCCCACGGTGCAGACCCTGTGGAAGGCGATCCGCGACAGGGCGGTGGGCGATGTGCGCATGGTCTATGCGGAATTCGACGACAACCCGGTCTACCTGCTGAAGCCCGAGACATGGATCTCGCGCTCGGGCGCGCCATGGCCCTATCTGCATGAATACGAAATGGGCTGCACATGGGAGCATGTGGGTTATCACCTGACATGGATGTGCGCGATCTTCGGGCCGGTCCGCTCGGTCACCGCCTTTTCCAAGGCGACCCTGCCCGACAAGACGGACGAGCCGCTTTCGCCCGCCGATACGCCGGACTTTTCGGTGGCCTGTCTCGATTTCGAAAGCGGCGTGGTCGGGCGTATCACCTGTTCCATCGCCGGGCCGACCGATCACCGGATGCGGGTGATCGGCAACGAGGGCGTGGTCAGTGCCGATACCTATCGCGACTATCATTGCCCGGTCTATCTGGAGCCGTTCAATTCCGTCGCGCTGAAGGCGCGCAATCTTCTGATGGTGCGGGAAAGCTCTTTCCTGCAGGGGCTGTTCGGCGTGGGCGGGCGGCGCGTGCCGCTGGCCGAAAGCCCGGCCCCCGGCGCAGACAGGATCCATCGCCCGCAAGGCAGCTGGCTGTCGCCGAAATACTGGATCGCCCGGATGCGTAAGGCACAGCGCGGCCAGCAGGACAAATGTATCGGCCTTGCCGAGCTGGCTGAGGCCATCGAACAGGACCGGGCGCATTTTCCCGCCCCCGATTTCACCCTGCACCTGACCGAGCTGACGCTTGCCATACAGGGCGCCGGACCCGATGGTGCCAGCCAAAAACTGACAACCCGCTTTGACCCGCTGCCGCTTCCCGAACGGACCCGCCGTGCGGGGCCCGATTACAAGAACCTGCGCCGGCCTTCCCTGTTGGCCGGGCTTCTCTTGGCGCGCCGCGGCTGAGACCTGATGACGAAGAATCCCATGCCCCAAAGTCCCGCCCTGCCCCGAGTCGCCTATCTGACCGGGCAATATCCCGAGGTCTCGCTGACCTTCATCCTGCGCGAGGTCGAGGCGCTGCGGGCGCTTGGCATGGATGTGCGCACCTGTTCGATCCGCCGCACGCCGCCCGAACAACATCCCGGCCCGGCCGAGAAGGAAGCCGCGCGCACCACCTTTCACGTGCTGGAAGCAGTGCGCAATCCGCTGCGCCTGATCGGCGCGCAGCTGGCGCTGCTGCGCCATCCGGGGCGCTATTTCGGGGCGCTGGCCTTGGCGCTGAAAATGCGCTCGCCCGGGATCAAGTCGCTGCTTTACCAGCTGATCTTCTTTACCGAGGCCACGGTGCTTGCGCGCCATCTGAGCCGCGAGGGGGTGCAGCATCTGCACAATCATTTCACCTTTGGCAGCGCCACGGTGGCCATGTTGGTCTCAAAACTTATCGACATCCCGTTCAGCTTTACCCTGCACGGGCCGGCCGACCTGCTGGAACCCTATCGCTGGCGCATCGATGAAAAGACCGCCCGGGCGCGGTTCGTGGCGGCGATCAGTCATTACGCGCGCAGCCAGATCATGTTCTTTTCCGATCCCGCCCATTGGGACAAGATCCGCATCATCCATTGCGGCGTCGAACCCGCGCTTTACCGCGAGGCGGCGGGAGAGGCGCTGCCGGCCAGAAAAGACGGAGAATTCCGCCTGCTTTTCGTGGGCCGCCTGGCCCCGGTCAAGGGGCTGCGCATCCTGTTGGAGGCTTTCGGAAAACTGGCCCCAGCGCTGCCGAACCTGCGGCTGGTGCTGGTTGGCGATGGTCCCGACCGGGCCAAGCTGGAAAAACTGGCCGCACCCTTCGGCGATCGCGTGACCTTTACCGGGTACCTGTCGCAGGCCGAGGTCGCCCGTGCCATGCAGTCGACCGATGCCTTCGTGCTCCCGAGCTTTGCCGAGGGCGTGCCGGTGGTGCTGATGGAGGCGCAGGCGAGTGGCAAGCCGGTTATCGCCACGCAGGTGGCGGGCGTCGGTGAGCTGGTCGAAGACGGGGTCAACGGCTTTATCGTCCCGCCCGGCGACATGCAGCGGCTTTCGGAGGCCATTCGCCGGCTCGCCGGTGATCCGGCGCTCTGCGCGCGCATGGGCGCGGCGGGACCGGACCGGGTGGCGGCGGATTTCGATATCACCACCGAAGCCGCCCGGCTGGCGCGGCTGTTCGCCGAGGGACCGGGGACCGGGGTGCGCCCATCCCCGCGCCAAGAGGCTGCGCAAGAGCCGTGAGAATGACTGTTGAGCATGGGCCGCAAGGCGTGGCCGGGGCATATTACGGGGTGGGATCGTGATGCGGACCCCTTCGTGGCTGACCGGCCAGGGCATGAAGGCGCGCGCGCTGCGCGGCACCGGGATGACCGTTATTGCCACTGTGGGCACCAATGGCCTGCGGCTGGCCTCCAACCTCGTGCTCGCGCGTCTGCTGACGCCGGAAATATTCGGTCTGATGGCGCTGGCGAACGTGTTCCTGATCGGCCTGAAGATGTTTTCCGACACGGGCGTGAAGACCTCGATCGTGCGCAGCCCGCGCGGGGACGAGGACATCTACCTGGATACGGCCTGGACGCTGCAGATCGGGCGGGGGTTCGTGATCTGGCTTGCGGCCTGCCTGCTGGCCTGGCCAGCGGCGCTGATCTACGATGAACCCGCGCTGATGATGATCCTGCCGGTGGCGGCGCTCAGCGTATTGATCGACGGTTTTTCTCCAACCAAGGTCGCGACCGCCAACCGGCACCTGCTGCTGGGGCGTGTCACCTGGATCAATCTGTCGACCCAGTTCATCCAGATCCTGATCACCGTGGCCATCGCCTGGGTCTGGCCTTCGGTCTGGGCACTGGTCATCGGCGGGCTGATCGGCATTTTCATCACGGTGGGCGCGCGTTTCATCGCCCTGCCCGGGCGGGGCAACTGGTTTGCCTGGGAACGCGAGGCGGGGCGCGAGCTGATCACTTTCGGCAAGTTCATCCTGCTGGCCACCGGGTTCAGCTTTCTGATCGACCAGAGCGACCGCATCATCCTTGGCGCGCAGATTTCTACCGCAGAACTGGGTGTTTACAGCATCGGCTACATGTTCGGATCGCTGCCGATCCTGCTTGGCGTGGCGGTCAGCGGCGCGATCATGATGCCGCTTTACCGCAGCAACCCGATTGCCGGGAACGCCGCGAACCGGACAAAGATCTTCCGGGCCCGGCGGATCGTGACCCTCGGGGCGTTGTCCTGCAGCTTTTTCCTGGCCTGTGCCGGGATCGCGCTGATCGACCTGCTTTACGACAGCCGCTATGCGCTGGCCGGCCCGATCATCGTGCTGCTCAATGTCTGTCTCGTGCCGCGGCTGATCATGCTGGGCAGCGGTGCCGCGCTTTTGGCGGCGGGAGATTCACGGGCGCATTTCACGACGATGACCAGCACGGCGCTGCTGCAGACCGGTCTGATGGTGCTGGGGGTGCTCTGGCTGGGTATTGCCGGGGTGCTGCTGGCGACATTCTTGGCCAATTTCCTGGTCATCCCGCTGCAGGCCTATTTCCTGAACCGTTATGAAAGCTGGGACCCAAAGGGGGACGCGATCCTGTTCAGCCTTGGCATGGTGCTGAACGGGCTGGCCTGCTGGTGGCACTGGGCGGATATCTTGAGGCTGTTCTAGACAGGTGGCGGGCGCACCGGGCAGGAAGTGATATGGAAGGGCGGCAGATGAGGCTGAAAGAGGCAATCGAGACAGGGGCAGCCCGGGTGGGGGTGATCGGCCTTGGCTATGTCGGGCTGCCATTGGCGGTGGCGGCGGCGCGGGGCGGCTTTCCGGTGACGGGGTTCGATGTCGATCCCTCCAAGATCGAGAAAATCGAGGCGGGGCGCAGCTATATCGATGCGGTCCCGGATGCGGCGCTGGTCGAGTCCGGGGTGACGGCGACACGAGATTTCACCCGGCTCTCCGACTGCCAGGTCATCGTGATCTGCGTGCCGACGCCGCTGGACGAACACCGAGCCCCGGACCTGTCCTATGTGGAATCCACCGCCGAGACGATTGCCCGCCATATTCGTCCCGGTACGCTAGTGGTGCTGGAATCCACCACCTATCCCGGCACCACCGAAGAGGTACTGGCGCCGATCCTCGCCACCAGCGGGCTGATCCCCGGCGACGAGCTTTTCATCGCCTTTTCGCCCGAGCGTGAGGATCCGGGAAATACCGCTTTCAACACCCGCTCGATCCCCAAGATCGTGGCCGGGGCGAGCCCCGAAGCGGGCGCGCTGGCCGAGGCGTTCTATGGGCGGGTGGTGGACAAGGTGGTGCGGGTGTCCGGCACCCGTGTCGCCGAGGCGGTGAAGATCACCGAGAACATATTCCGATCGGTCAATATCGCCCTCGTGAACGAGCTGAAGCTTGTCTACGACGCGATGGGCATCGATATCTGGGAGGTGATCGATGGGGCGGCGACGAAACCCTTTGGCTACATGCCCTTCTATCCCGGTCCGGGTCTGGGCGGGCACTGTATCCCGATCGATCCCTTCTATCTTTCGTGGAAAGCACGTGGTTTCGACGTGCCGACCCGGTTCATCGAACTGGCGGGCGAGATCAATACGCAGATGCCGCATCACGTCATCGACCGGCTGCGGGCGGTCGTCGACCGGGACAGCGGTCGCGGGCTGAACGGGGCCGAGATTTTGCTGGTGGGGGTGGCCTACAAGAAGAACGTGGGCGACATGCGCGAAAGCCCGGCGATGAGACTGATGCAGCTGCTTGATGAGGCGGGGGCGAAAGTAGCCTTTATAGACCCGCATGTGCCGGTGATCCCGCCGATGCGCGAATACGGCCAGTACGAAGACCGGGCCGCCACCGATCCGGCGACCCTTGCGCCTGGGCGCTTTGCGGCGGTGCTGATCGCGACCGATCACGACGCGATAGATTACGCGGCCCTGACCGGGCTCGACTGTCCGATCGTCGATACGAGGAACGCCATGGCCCGGCGCAACCTGCCGCTGGACCGGGTGACCAAGGTTTGAGCGGGGAGCCAGAACCGATGCGCGTGACCTTTGTTTTGCCTTTCGCGGGTCTGACCGGGGGGGTGCGGGTGGTGGCGACCTATGCCCGTGCCCTGCATGAGCGCGGCCACGAAGTGACGGTGATCTCTACCGCCGCGCAGGCGCCCCGCGGGCTCATGTACCATCTCAGGGTGTTGCTGGGGCGCAGGCGCAGGTGGGAGCCGCCCGCCCAGACGCCGCTGCTGGACTTTCTCGGAGAGCGCCACGTGGTGACGCCTTTGGAGCAGATTGGTGTCGCGGATGTGCCGGACGGGGACGTGGTCATCGCGACATGGTGGGAAACGGCGGAATGGGTGAACGCCCTGCCGCCGTCGAAAGGCCGGAAATTCTATCTGTTGCAGGATTACGAGGTCTTCGAGAACCAGCCCCGCGCGCGTGTGGCCGCCACTTTTGCGATGGATCTGCAAAAGATCGCCGTATCGAGCTATATCCGGGATGCGATACGGCAGAACCATGAGGTACACGGCGAGATCGAGGTGGTGCCCAACGCGGTGGATCTGGAGCATTTCCGGGTGCCGGAGCGGGCGCGCAACCAGACTTTTACCATTGGTTTCCTCTATACGGCGGCCGAGCGGAAGAACATCGCGCTGGCGGTCGAGGCGCTGAAACAGCTGCGGGCGGAAAGAGAGGATTTCAAGGTTCTGGCCTTTGGCGCGCTTCCCGTGTCCGGGGCCCTGCCGCTGCCGGACTGGATTTCCTATCACGAAGCCCCCGATCAGGCGGATATTCCCGCGCTTTACGCGGCCTGCGACCTGTGGCTTTTCCCGACCCGTACGGAGGGGTTCGGCCTGCCGATCCTCGAGGCCATGGCCTGCCGGACGCCGGTGCTTGCCACCGATGCCGGGGCCGCGCCCGACCTGATCGATGGGCTGAACGGGCTGATCCTTGACCACAGGCCCGAGGCCTTTTGCCGGGCGATGCTCGATTTCATGGAGATGGACCCGGAGACATGGAAGACGTGGTCGGACGCGGCTTTTCGGACCGCTTCGCAGAATCGCTGGGAGGATGCGACGGATCGCCTGCTTGCCGTGCTGGACAGGGAAGGCAGCTGAACGACGCCGCGCCGGTCACTTGTATTCGATCAGCCGTGACCGTTCGCCGGCGAGTCGTCTCCAGCCATAGGTGAAGGCCCCGATTGCCTCGGGGATGTTGCCCAGCGTCAGGAAGAACGCGTGCTGCGCATCGTGGCCGCGCGCGATCAGGCGCAGGATCTTGAGCGGCCAGAGCAGCGCCAACAGCAATGCCCAGGGGGTGATCATCGCCCCGAGCAGCAGGGCAAGCGGCAGGGCCGCGCCCCAGATCAGCGCTCGGCGCAGCGCAGCGACGTTGTGGCGTTCGGGGCGCGCGCCATGCATCGCGGCGCCCTCGGCAAAGGCATGGCCTGCCCGGCGCGTCCGTTTCCACCACTGGCCGAACCGGGTCATCGCCGCATCGTGCCATGTCATCTCGGCATCCAGCCGCCATATCTTCCAGCCGGCCTGGCGCAGGCGCACGCAGAGTTCCGGCTCTTCGCCCGCGATCAGGTCCGGGTTGTAGCGCCCGACCGCCTCGACGGCATCGAAACGCATCAGGACATCGCCACCGCAAGAGCGGGCCTCGCCCACGGGGGTGTCCCATTCGAGATCGGTGAGACGGTTGTAGAGAGAGGCCTCGGGGAAGCGTTCGCGTCGCCGCCCGCAGACGGCGGCAACCCGGGGTTGGTCGAACAGAAAATCGCGGGCAGTCTCGATCCAGCCCTCGCGCAGGCTGCAATCCCCGTCGATGAACTGCACGAGATCGGGCGGGTCGGCGCGTCCGGCGAGCTGCTCGAGCCCGCTGTTGCGCGCCCGTGCGGCCGTGAAGGGGATGCTCATGTCTAGCGAGACGACCTCGGCCCCGGCGGCGCGGGCGGCC
Organism: Heliomarina baculiformis; assembly: GCF_019966545.1. GTDB lineage: Bacteria > Pseudomonadota > Alphaproteobacteria > Rhodobacterales > Rhodobacteraceae > Heliomarina > Heliomarina baculiformis. The sequence continues at coordinate 380,811 of NZ_JAIMIC010000003.1, forward strand.
TCGGGACTGCCATCGGTCGAGCCCGAATCCACGTAGACGACCGGGGAAAGGCCGGGCGGCAGCGCCGCCAGCCCGTCCAGCAGGCGCTGGCCTTCGTTGCGGCCGATGATGACCACGCCAATGGACAGGCCGGTTTCCTGCCTGCCGCTCTCCGTCCCGGTTTCAGGAACCATGCCGGCTTTCTCTCGGCTGGGTGCGGGAATGCTGCACCGCTTGCTCCCGCTGGCGCACGTGACCGACCGTGGCGGCTTTTGGTGGGAAGCGGGAATAGCGCACCCTTTCCACATTCTCTTCCTCGCCATCCTCTGTTGGGGCCGAGGCGAGATCGCTGTTGGTCAGTTCAAGCCGCCCCGCAAGGGCCCCTGCAATCAGCCATGTCATTGGCGTCAGGCTCGCATTCGGGATCAGGTCGATCATATAGGCGACCATGATCAGCCCCAGCCCGGCGGTTTCGGGATGCAGGGTATATTTCCTTCGTCGCAGGGCCAGAAGGATGATCGGGGCGCAGAACAGTCCGAACCGGCATATGTAACCGACCCAGCCGTCCCGGCCGATGACGATCACCCACATCCCGTCCGCCGTGCTCGTCATTCTTCCTTCTTCATCGTAGATCAGGCTGCGGCCCCAGCCCCCCCAGCCGAAGAAGGGACGCTTGTTCGCCTTTTCCAGCAGGATTTCCTCGTTGGTGAGACGATAGCGGAAGGAAGCCGAGCGTTCTTCGCTGATCGAGGCGGCAAGATTGTTCACCTGATCGACCGGGATGATACCTGCCCCCCGCAGGGACGGGTACAAGAGGATGACACCGGCGATGACGGCGGCAAAGACAACCTGGATGCGCGAGTTGCAGAACAGGATGACGGGCAGGATGATCAGCGTGATCGCGAAGGCGCCCAGCGACCGGCACATGAACAGGATGAAAAGCAGCCAGAGCGCGGCGAGGAAATAGGTTCCCTTGCGCACATCTTTCTGGGCCCGGTAGAGGGCGAAGGCGGCAAGCACGGTACCGGCCATGAAAATGGCAAGCCACAGGCCGTGATGCAGGAACACGACGGGGCGGTAGCCACCGGCGCGGACATGTTGAAGAAAACTGTGCGGAAAGAACCCGTAGATCATCAGGCTGAGCTTGGGCGACATGATGATTTCGAAGATGATCGGCAGGGTATAGATCAACCCGGCGGTGCACAGGACGCGCAGCAGGTCCCTGTGCTGTTCCGGTGCTGCCAGATGGCGGCGGGCGACAAGAAAGGGCAGGACCGCGATGCAGGCATTGAGCAGCGTCGAGAGGCTGTCATAAAGGCTCAGCGCCGGCAGAAAGACGTTCTCTGCCACGATGGGGTCCTGGTTGAACACCACCGTCAGCATGGAGCTGACAAGCAGCCCGATGAGCAGAACCGCGATCAGCCTGTTGCCCGGCAGCCAGCCGCCGAGCACCGTATTGCCGCCCTTCTTCGAGATAAGGGGCTGGAGGATCAGGATGGCCGCGACGGCGACCAGGCTGGGCATCGAATCCTTGCCGATTTCCGGCAGGCCAGGCAGGTCGATCGATCCGCGCTCGGGCAGGAAGAGATAGCCGCCGATGAAACACCAGCTCACGGCCACGGGCAGGCTCATCGAGCGGAAGAAGGAGATGGCGATCAGCGGCCATGCCAGAACGACGGTTAACGGCGGGATCATGCGGGTTCTGTCCCGTTGCGCGGCTGTGAACCCCGACCGGTCATCGCTGCCTGCCCCTACCGAGGCGGACCTGGAGGGCGGTGACGCAGAGGCCGGGCAGGACCGCGATACAGGCCGCGTAGCGTTTGAAAAGACGGCCAGGGTCGAGCGACAGCCGCCAGAGCCATTCGGCCGCGAAACGGCGGACGATCTTCGGGGCGCGACGCTGGTGCCCGGCGATGAAATCCAGCCCCGCCCCGATCGACATGAAACCCATATGCGGCAGGCGGGCCTGTGCATGGGCGGCAAAGATTTCCTGTTTGGGCGCCCCGAGCGCCAAGAAGCAGAGCCCGGCGCCGGAGGCGTTCAGCGCCTCGATGAAGGCATCGGCCTCTTCCCCCGTGGGATCGAAACCCATCGGCGGGGCAAGGGTGGTCGCGACGGTCAGGCCGGGGTGGTTCTTTTGCAGGCCCTGCGCTGCGGCGTCGAGGGCCTCTGTGGTCGACCCGAAAAGGGCCACGGAAACGCCGAGTTCGGCCGCGAGCTTTGCGATCGGATCGATCAGGTCCGAGCCGGGCAGCAGCGCGATCCGGTCTCCGGCCAGTCGCGAAAGCCATACGATCGGATTGCCATCCGCCGTCACATGGGTGTGCTCTGCATAAGCCCGGGCGAAATCGTCCTGCCGGGTCAGCTTGACGATATGATCGAGGTTGAGCGTGGCGATGCTGAAGCCGCGGCCCTGTTCCATCCGGTCGCGCAGGTCGCTGAGCAGGGCCTGTTCCGAGGGGACGTTGACGGTCACCGCAGAAGGGCCTGAGCCGCCTTGTTCCGTGAGATTGCCGGGCCAGTACATTGACATCGGATTCTGTATTCACCTGTTTCTGAAATCGCGATGACGATCTTGATGACAGTTACGCGCTGCGCGCCAGCTTTGGAACGACCATGAGGCATAATTTTACCAGGTAGGTATCAGAAGACACAGGGACCGAGAAGATTGCACATCTCCGAGACGTTTCGCATTTGCCGCAAATTGGCGCGAAAGCGGGCCGGGGACATCGACCGGACCGGGGGAAGCGGCTGTTGTATTGGCGCAGCAGCGGGAAGCGAAGTAGTATAAGGCGATGTTTTCAGGTGATGGAATATGAGATCCGGGTATCGACAAGTTTGCCGTGATGAAACTATTTCCAGAGTAAAAATTGGTGCAAGAGGCGCGGGTCTGAATGAAATATCGTCCTGAAATTGATGGGCTGCGCTCTGTCGCCGTTGTCCCCGTCATTTTGTTCCATGCCGGGCTCGGTTTTTTTTCAGGCGGTTTCGTCGGGGTCGATATCTTCTTTGTGATCTCGGGTTACCTGATCACGACGATCATTCTCGAGCGGCTGAACGGACCGGGATTCTCGCTGCTCGATTTCTACGCCCGCCGCGCGCGACGAATCCTGCCTGCCCTGCTGCTGATCATGGCGGTGACCACGCCCTTTGCCTGGGCATGGATGCTGCCCTCGGAATTCAAGGATTATGCCCAGAGCCTTGCCGCGGTCAGCCTGTTCTCGTCGAATTTCCTGTTCTGGCTCGAGAGCGGCTATTTCGCGGCCGCCGCCGAGGCCAAGCCCATGCTGCACACCTGGAGCCTGGCCGTGGAAGAGCAGTATTACCTCTTTTTCCCGCTGCTGCTGATGCTGTTCTGGCGCCGGACGGCGCGCGGGACGGTCATGCTGCTCTGCGCGATCCTCGTGCTCAGCTTGGTGACCAGCGAGATCCTGTGGCGTCAGGCCCCGGAGGCGAATTTCTACCTGCTGCCCAGCCGGGCATGGGAGCTGATGGTGGGATCGCTCTGCGCGGTATCGGTTCTGCGTTTCGGCGAGAAACCCAACAGCGCGCTGGCCTGGCTGGGGCTGGGGCTTCTGATGGTCAGCATCTTCCTGTTCGACAAGCAGACGCCCTTTCCCTCGCTCTGGGCGATCTTTCCGGTCGCGGGCACCGCGCTGATCCTTGTCTGTTCCGGTGGCACCACCGTGGCGCGGCTGTTGTCCACGCGGGTGATGGTGGGCATCGGGCTGATCAGCTACAGCGCCTATCTCTGGCACCAGCCGCTGCTGGCCCTGGCCCGGATCCGGGACCCGATGACGCCGCCGGTCTGGTTCATGGTGGTGCTTGGCCTCATGTCCCTGCCGCTGGCCTGGCTCAGCTGGCGTTTCGTGGAGCAACCCGTCCGGCATATGCCGGGCGCCGCGTGGAAAGTTGTGACCGGCGCCGCCGTCGGATCGATGGCCGTCTTCGCGGCAGGGGCCTTTCTCAGCACCTCCAGCCTGCACGGGGATTACTTCCGGTCCCGGCTGAGCCCGCAGAACCTCGAGCTTCTGGCCCGGATCTCCCGGTTCTCGGAAATGTCGCATGAACCGATTTCAGAGCCCGGCAGCTGCCGTTTTGCCGCCGTCGATTACGACACCGGGATGCAGAGCCAATTCGAAACCTGTGCCGGACAACACGGCAAGGCGCTGGTGATCTTCGGGGATTCCCATTCGGGAGATGTCTATAACGGCTTGCTGGCCAATATGGATTACCCGTTCATCCTGCATTTCGGCCAGGGCGATTGCCGGCCCCATATCCTGGGTGCCGACTGCAGCGGCACGCCGCTGCCGCGGTTCCTCGAAGAGCAATCGGACCGTATCGCGCTGGCGGTTTATGCGCAGGCCGGGTTCTGGCTGTTCCTCGACAAGGATGGCCTGCCCCGCGACCGGCACCATTTCGATTATGGCGGAGAGATCGACGCGCATATCAACCCGGCGGCAGTCGATCGCGCCTTTTCGGTGCTGACCCGCTTTGCCGGGCAGATTCCCTTGCTCTGGCTGGGGCCGCGGCTCGAACCGCATATCCCGCTGGACACTCTGCTGGGGGTGGAATGCACGCAGGGGCCGGAAAGTCTCCACCTGCCCGCCGAACAGGTCGAGGCCTTTCAGGAACTGGACAGCTACCTGGCCGCCGAAGCGGACGCGGCCGGGATTTCCTATCTTTCGGAACAGAGCCTTATCTCGCTCGATCTCGGTCGGGATTTCTATGACTGCGAGAGGCTCTTCTGGTCGGATACGGATCACTGGTCGCCCGAGGGCGAACAGCGTTTCGGTGCCCGGATCGCCCGGGAGATCGAGGCCGCACTGCAGGTGCGCCTGGCCGCCAATCCCTGAGCCTGCCGAGGCCTTCCGCCTGCCTGACCTTGGCCCTTAAGGGCCGGTAACCGGCACGCGCTGTCAATTCAGCATCCTGAAAAGGCAAAGCACGCCGGTTTCACCGGCTTTCAAGACCTTTGTCGAAAACTGTCCGCTTCACGACATTCGGAATTTTTCCAGACATCGAGCACGGAACGGGGCCGCCAGGTCTGCGCGCTTCCGTGCGCCTGAAGCTTGAAGAGGACGTAAAATGGCCGACAAGTTCAGCTCTCATGTAAGCAGCATCAACAGCCCTCCCGAAAATATCTTCGGCGTGACGCCTGATGACGGTGCTGATCTGCCCAATGCGTCGCGGGCGTTGAACGTCGCCCAGTCCGGAACGGTCCGGGTGACAACCGTCGGAGGAGATACGGAGACGCTCTTTCTTGCCGCCGGGATCGCCTTTCCGGTTCGGGTGCAACGGATATGGAGTTCCGGTACGTCTGCAACCGGCATCGTGGCGATGTTCTGATGTCAGGTCTCGCAATCGGCTGCGTCCTGTCCGGGGTGAACGCCCCCTCTCTTATCACGCCGGGGGCCAGCATCTCCTGTACGCTCACGCCGCTCGTGCAGCCTCTGTTCGAAGGGCAGTCGCTGTCAGATCTTCCCGATTACGCGGCAATGGTGTCCCCGGGCAATTTTGCCTCGTCGCAGGGCGGTATCGCGACGGTCGAGGTGAGCTTTTCCGGCGATGCGGCGGATGCCTCGACCGTCCTTGCCGAGGGCGAGACCGCAGGCTTTAGCGTCACCGTCACGGATAGCGCAGGCAATACAGGGGTCTTCGTCGCAGATCCGGTCACAGTGGCCTACAAGCTGCGGATCGAGGCCACCGCCGGGGGCGAAGTCGATATCGACATCAACCCGATGGTGCCGGATGACGAAAGCCTTGGCGATATCGTCATCGAGGTGGGCAGTGTCTATGACGCGACCTATACCGGCATAACCGCCGGCGATATCCGGGGGGGCCCCTACAACTTTGGCGTCGCCGGCGCGGCAGGCCTGCCGATGATCAGCGGCACGACCGGACCCGGCGATACGCTGACGGTGGACGAGGGGCTCTGGCATACCCCGACCGGCACGGCGCTGAGTTTTTCCTACCAGTGGCGCTCCGACGGGACCGATATCGACGGGGCCACGGGCAGCAGCTTCGAGATTGCTGCCTCGGAACAGGGCAGCGACGTGACCTGCGCCGTCACCGGAAATGACGGCAGCAGCACGACCACGGCAGAGACCCCGGCGATCGCCATCCCCGGTGCGGCTCAGGCCATCACGCTGACGCAGATCAACCATGTCAACAACACCCATATCGGACCCGGAAACAACGTTATCACCCTCGATCTGGATGCCGCAGGGGCGGGTCCGGGAGACGAGCTTCTGATCCTTTATGCCTATGGCGCCCGGCTGATCGACGGGAGCGGAGAATATCCGCTCGACCTCAAGATAGACGGCGTAAGCCAGACGCCGCTGTTTTACGGGAATGACGGAACCGCCCAAAACAGGTTCAAGATGCTCTATGGCGTGGTTTACGACGCCTCGGCAGGAGGCTCCGTCAATCTGGATGTCATACCGGCGGGAAATGAATGGGCGGGCTTTACCCGTTGGGTCTTTCTTGTCTCCGGGCACAGCTCGATCAGCGCGGTGGCCAGCGGCGCGACCAACAAGGCAACCGGCGCGTTGGACCTTTCGGCCGACAGCACCCCGGGAAGCATCATCCTCGGGATCATGCGCAATCTGCAGAACCCGGCAGGCGGCGCGGGCGCGAGCCTGACCGGCCTTGCTGTTGAAAACGGCCCCCTCGCCACATCTGCGGACGGCACCCAGTTATCGACCCTGTTCAAGGCCGAACCCGTCACTGGCGAAGCCCCCCGCGCCATGTCCCTGGATAACATTGACGCCGCCAATTCGTGGTCGGCCATCGTACAGCTTCTGGAGATCGCATAATGCCTTTCGTTGGACTCGACGGCTTGACCGGCACGATCTCTGTCGGCCCCAAATCACGTGCCTTTTTCAATATCGGTGTCATGCCCGCCCCGGAGGCATTTTCCATGATCGGGCGCAGGGTCGGCGTATTCGCAGATGCTGATGCCCCGGAAAATGTCGTGATCACGCAGCAGCCCGCTGTCGGCACGGCGGCGGCGCGACCGGACGGAAAGATCACGCTCGATCTGCGGGAATACGACCCCAATGGCGAAATCACCTTTCAGTATCAGAAATCCGTCGGCGGGGTTCTGAGCCTTGTCGATGCGGCGGTGGATGTTGCGAACGCCCGCAAGAAGGCCGGCTGGGGCAAGGGGGCGTTCTACAAGCCCCGCACAGACTCTGACAACAGGATCATCGTCCGCCCGAATGGCTCCACGAGGCGTATCTTCATCGACAATGAAAATGGCTATGGCTACGGGATGATCGCCTCTCAGGAAGGGATCACGACCGGGCAGGCACTGGGCTGGGCCGTGAACAACAATGCCACCGTCCCGCTGACCGACAGCGAGGGGAACACCTTTTACGCCAAATACGGCGAACACCCCGATATCGCCGTCAAAGAGGACTTTGGCCTGTCCCTCTACGGCTATTACTTCAAGCCGGAGGAAAACGAACAGTCCCCCCACCTGATGTTCCGGCGCGGGCAGACCTATGACGCCGACCTCGGCAGCCCCGCGCAAAAATGGATCTGGCTGCGGGGACACAGCGCCTCGCATCCCATGCTGATCGGTGCCTATGGCGAGGGGACCGATCCGGTCTTTGCCAACCTCCCCTTTATCGGCCGCTGTCCGCGCAACATCGTCCTGCAGGATTGCTCGGGCGCAGAGGCTCTGAAGTGGGACTTTGGCGCGACTTACATGGTGCTCGACGGGTATAACGCGGGGGGCGTACCCGACTCGGTGCAGGTCGAGGCCAACCCGATCGCGCGCAGCATCACTTTCCGGCGGATGAAGCTGACGGACGGGTTCGAGCACGCCCCGCGCAGCGGTCTCAACAACTGGGACCGGGCGCAGAACGACAGGACCGGTCCGAACTACATCTCAGCGGTGACGGAATTCCTGATGGAGGACTGCTATCTCGACATGGCCGGCTGGAACGAGGGCTATCATGCGGATTTTGTCTACCATGACGAGGTCTCGGGGCTCTACTATCCGCAGACCCCGAGCATTTTCAGCCACTGCATCTATGCGCAGGGCAATTACCAATACGCCCACTTCAGAAACATCATCGCCTCCCGCGGCGCGTTCAGCGGCGCCCAGTTCCGGTCCGGCGGGATCATTCAGGGCCTGCTGCTAATCGAAAACAATTCGATGTTCTCGATCGGCAACGGAGAGAACCTGCGCAATCCGTCAGATGATCTGGGCATGCCTTATTACCCCGGAAAGAGTAACGGCTATGCCCTCGGGAATGCCAATTCCTGGTCGATGGTGGATGATGTCGTCTGCACGATGGGGGGCTTTCACCAGTACTGGCAGCTCGAATATTACGCCGACGGAACGCTCATTCCAGCGCAGCCCGCGCCGAGCCAGCATCTGTGCTATGGCATCAGCCTTCAGGACATCTGGGTCGGCCTGCGTCGCGTGGCGGTCGTGAACCATGAACCGAACAGGCCCGGCCTGACGACAAGCTTCACCGGACCTGACACGATCGGGCCCTGCACCAATTACAGCCCCGGCAACGGCAGCGTTTCCCGCGCCTTCAGCCAGGCAGGTTCCCTGAGCACAGCCCCGGATAACAACCAGCAGCCGGATCCGGCCCAGTACGACGTGCAATTCGCGAACTGGGACAGTTCCACCCCCGATTACCGGGTGGACGGGATTGGCCAAGGTATTCTGGACGGCACGACGATCGCGGCTTACGAGAACGCCAGACAAGGCGCCTCGGGCCTGACCCACTACGATTTCCATGCCCGTCTGCGGGCCGCGCCCGCGCCCTGGGAAGAACGCAGGGAAATCAACGATTGGTTCAGGGGGCGTCTTGGCAATAACGTCGCCCGGCGCACAACGCCCAGGACAATGCAGTTCAGGCCGAACGACTGGCAATACACGCCGGGCTTCATGTCCTATATCGAACTCGACTGGAGCGCGGACGGTCTTGACGGGCTGCCCGGGGATGTTGCCGGCGACAGCGTCGATAGCTACGGCGCACCGTTCATGGTCTGGAACCATACTCCGCAGAACGATCTCGTCGATGTCACGCTTCGCAAGGTCCTGATGGAAATCCCCTCGGGCATTCTCGAGGCGACCGGTACGCTGACACTGATCGGGGATTGCCGGGTTCACCCCTGTCAGGCGGGCATCTTCGCGATCCCCGGCTATGCAGGCGACGACAGGCTGAGCGTCGACGCGTTCGACGGGTGTTTCATCAACAGGGGCGTCGTCACCGGAAACGTGGATATTGCGGCGCGCGCGAACAGCGACGTGGCACTGGTGTTCGACGAGGGCGATTTCACACTGGCCAGCGGCAACAGCCTGACCGTCTACGGCGGGGCAAACGTGGGCTTTGACGGGGCCAGCACGACGACGCGGACGATCACGCTCGCCGCCGGGTCAACCACATCCTTCAAGCCAAGCCTCAGGCTCTGGGCGCAGGATTATGCCAGCTATTACCTTCCGAAGGTCGGCACGGTTCTCAGCGGCACCAATGGCCCCATCGGGACCGTGCGCGAGGCCCAGCACCGGATCGAAAACGATTTCATGGTGATCCTCGACGACATCCAGCGCGTGCCCGCCGATAACGAGGACCTGTCGGGCGACTGCATCCGCCAGCATGACGAGCATCAGGGCATTCAGACGAACTATGCCCGGGTGGATTACGGCGAGCACGCCCCCGAAATCCTGTTCAGCGGCATTGCCGAATTCGTCTCGGGCATGAACGGTTTCGACGACGGGAATACCTACCGGTTGATAGAGCCGGATCTGCCGAGTGCGGTTGTCCTTGGCGGCACCCTTCACCTCGACGTGACGGCGCTTTCCAATGCGACCTATACGTTGATTGCCGCAGACAGCGTGTCGGGCAGCTTTGACGCAGTGACAGCCGCGGGGAACGGTGCCAAGGACCTGACGATTTCGATCAGCGAAACGGCGGTCACCGTCATGGTCGAAGACGGAGACGGGACCGTGACCGGCGGGACATCGTGATGCCTGCCAGACCTGCGACAGTGGACAGAAGAAGCAGCCAGCTCGCTGGGACCGGGACTGGCAGGGCCGTCAGAGTGTACTTGGCACCGACTCCAAGGGCATTTGTCGTTAACCCATTGTAATTGCTGTATACAGGAGCATCCAGATATGTTTCCAGAACCCCGGTTCCTGAGTTGTAATTGAACCCCATCATAATGCTGTCCGCATATACATTGAGCCAGGAGAACAATATGTAATCTTCATTTTCTTCGGCCGTCCCGTCACCGAAGCGTCTGCAGCTGATCTGTCCTATCAAGCAGGTGTCAAAGCTTGTGACACGATCCGTATCATCTGTTTCGACTTCAAATGAAAACAGCAGGTTGGGCACATCGAAGAGAGCCAGCAGCGCGTGATCAAGACCGAATGGCTTGGTATTGCTGGTGACGGTAATCTTTCCTTCATCACCATATATCGGGGGACCCGTATTCGTCACCCAGCGCACATGACCAAAGGAAACTGATTGAAGCTCTGCCCTGGCCAGCAGACTCAGCGATGCGGCTTTTCCATCTGTTGTAAAAAACGGCAGCGCCATCAGCACCACAAGTAAGAAACGTATCACTTTCGAACCCCCCAGTTCCAATGGGCTCAGGGTTCACGGCGCCTCGATTCGAGTCAATGCTGGGGCTTTATGCACCCGGTTCCACGGCCTGCCGCCCCCCCGAAGGCCCCGGCCCGCTGTCGGGAAAAAAGGCAAAGGCACCCTCCGGAGAAGCACGCAAAGCGCAGGCGGAGGGCAATGGAATCGGCGGGGCTAGACAGTCGTTTCACAGCCACCTAGGTTCCCCCGGATGACGGTGCAGATCGCTGCCGGTATTCAGACGGAAAAGGAAAACCGGCGATGGCGGGAACCGAAAACAGGATCGGCTATCTCATCCCCGAATTCCCCAGCCAGACCCATTCCTTCTTCTGGCGCGAGATACAGGCGCTGGAGAACCGCCACGGCTATCGCACACAGATATTCTCGACGCGCAGACCGTCGCAGAAAGTCATGCATGAATGGGCGACTGAAGCCGAGGCGACCTATCTTTTCCCGCCCTCTCCGGCCAGCTGGCCGCGCTTGCTCTGGGGATTGCTGAGCCGGGGGCACCGTGTCCTGTCCAGACCGGATGCGCGCAGGCTTTTGCTGACGCCCGGAGTCTGGCCGTTCCTGCTGATGGCCATCCGTCTGGGGCAGCTCTGCCGGGACAATGGCATATCCCACCTGCATGTCCATTCCTGCGGCAACTCGGCTCTGATCGCGGCTTTCTGCCACCTGCTTTACGACCTGCCCTACAGTATCGTCCTGCATGGGCCCTTGCGCGATTACGGCCCCTATCAGGATTTCAAGTGGCGGCGGGCCCTCTTCGCCTTTATCATCACCGACAAGCTGGCACAGGAAATGGCGGAACGGATGCCCGACACGGTCCCGCGCAGCCGGATCGTGCCCATGGGGGTCGATACGGATCATTTCAGCCCGCCCGAAGACCTCTCCTCAGACGACAGTGCTCCGTTCCGATGGTTCTGCTGCGCCCGCCTGAACTGGGTCAAGGGCTACGATGTCCTGCTCAGGGCGCTCGCCCATATCCGCCAGACCCACCCCGAACTCGACCTCTCCCTTTTCATTGCAGGCGAGGATGAGCAGGGCGGACAGGGCTACCGGCTCGAGCTGGAAAAGCTGAGGGCCGAACTGGGACTGGAAGAGCAGGTCACCCTGCTTGGCGCGACCACGCAAAAGGATGTCCTGCAGCAGCTTCACAGGGCCGACGGTTTCGTTCTGGCAAGCCGGGCGGAACCCTTGGGGGTTGCCTATATGGAAGCCATGGCCTGTGGGCTGCCCACCGTCGGCACGGCGGCGGGCGGTGTCCCCGAACTGATCGAAAGCGGCCGCGACGGGCTTCTCGTGCCGCCCGAAGATCCGGAGGCCCTCGCCGGGGCGATGATCAGCATCATGAGCGACGGTGAACTGCGCTCTGCCCTGTCGCACTGCGGGCGCAGCCGGATCGTGGATCACTTTGGCGCCAGCCGCAGCGCCGATGCCCTTGCCGTCGCGCTGCAGGATTTCACTTGATGCACCTATGATGAACAGTTGGCCACAGGTTGACATCATCAAGCCCTCTTCAGGACACGCTCTGTGTTTACCTGTCGGCGAAAGCCGTGATAATGGGCCGGGACAGGCGGAAACCCTCTGTCCGGTCAGGTTGTTTGCGCACGGGCCGTTACATCAAGCCTGTCAGTCTGCAGCCGGTACCGAGGTAGGGTAACTGTAATAATGGTCGATCTGGGTACAGCCCCGCCGGAAACGCCTCAGGCTGCATATGAACGCTACCGGAAAGTCAGATTCTTCGGGTCCCTGAACGGGTTGCGTTTCCTTTGCATCGGCATGGTCCTGTGGCATCACAGCCCGATCCTGCGCAGCCTCGACGAACCGGTCAAACTGCTGGGCCGCGGATTTCTCGGCGTCGATTTCTTTTTCGTGCTGAGCGGGTTCCTGATCACCACGCTGCTCCTGAGAGAAGAGGTAAGGGACGGGACATTCTCGCTCAGGGGCTTCTACTTGCGGCGGATCCTCCGCATCATCCCGGTCTATTTCCTGATCGTGACCTGCATGTCGGCCTACTGGGTCTGGTACAAGGGGCTCGACCACCTCGCCCCGCTCGTCCCCTATTATTACCTCTTCCTGTCGAATTTCCTGATCGGTGATATCCCGCTTCTGTCGGTGACATGGTCGCTCGCCGTCGAAGAGCAGTATTACCTGATGTGGCCGCTGCTGTTGCTGGTTCTGCCCCGGCACTGGCGCACCCCCGCCCTGATTGCCCTGATCGCGCTCTGCGTGGCCTCTGCCGCCGGGCTTCTCGCGCCGCTCGGCCTGAAACCGGTGCGGACCGACCATGCGGTCTGGGCCCTGCCCGCAACCGGTTACAGCGCCATCCTGATCGGCTCGCTCTCGGCTCTTACCCTGCACCATGCCGCCGGCTTCAGAATGCTCTACAGGTTCTGCGGCACGCGGCTTGCGCCTGTCTTGGCCTTCGCGGCGCTGGTCCTGGTGATCAGCCTTACCCCGGGCCGGCTGACGGGGTTTCCGAACCTGCTGGTGCATTCGACGATGGCGCTCTGCCTGATCACGCTGGTGATCCGCGAAGATCACCTGCTGGCAGGTATCCTCGGCAAACGGTCCATTTCCCGCGTCGGAGAGATCAGCTACGGGATTTATCTCTATCACCTGATCGCGCTGCACTTCGCGAGCGAAATCGCGACCTGGCTCAGTCTGCCCCCCGCGATCGAACCCTATGTCGTCACCCCGCTGTTCGTCCTGATGTCGATCGTCATCGCGGATATCAGCTTTCGCACCTTCGAACGCTTCTTCCTCAATCTCAAGCCTGCCCCGAAGGCGGTTTCCCGGATCAGCGCCACGCGGGACGACATGGCGCATTAACATGCAGTCCCGGGGGCAAAACCACCCAACACCCGGCAGGCTCTTGCCCGGTAATTTCCAAACGTGCCTTATAGCCGGAATTGCTGCCGCATATTTCGAACGAGAGCCACGGAATGCAGACCAAGCAATCCTCCGGCTCTCTCCACTTTTGACTGAAACAGGGTCGTTCCGTGATTGCACTTGGTAAAAAATCCGACATGTCCCGCGCGCTCACGGTTTTCTGCCTCGGATCCCTGCTTCTCGCTGCGCTCTATATCCTGCAGCAGAGCATTCAGAACTATCAGGATGGCGGCGACTTATGGAAACAGGGCGACTGGCTCATAAACTCTGAACTGGTACCCGTCCGGCGCGCCTTTATCGGCGATCTGATCCTGCACCTCTCGGACATCCTCGGCACCAGCCCTCTCTTCGTCACCTGGATCATTCAGGTGATCCTGCTCATCGCCCTCTTCGTCTTTCTCCTGATGTCGGTCAGGGCCACCGGGGCCACGCCGATCATCTGGATCATTCTGCTGTCGCCCGCCTTCTTCGTGTTTTTCTGGGCGGCGGATCCCCGGGCCAGCATCCGCAAGGAACTGATCATCTATGTCGCCTTCCTGTGCCTGCTGATCGCCTTCAGCTCCCCCGGCAGGGCGCGTTTCCTGATCGTGCTATCCACGTTTCTTTTCACGATGGGCGTCATCGGACACGAGGGCATGGCGCTCTTCTTTCCGTCCTATGCCATCTGCCTGTGGCTGCTGGTCAGAAAGACCGCCCTGTCCCCGACGCTCATCTACCTCCCGCTCGCCCTTGCGCTTGTCGCCGCGCTCGGCTCCATCCTGTATGCGCAGGCGCATCCCTCGGTTGCGGATTTCCAGCAGATCTGCCAGCCCCTGCTGGAACGCGGCCTGAGCGACGAGATCTGCCAAGGCTCGATCAAATGGCTGCAATTCGACACCCACAGCAGCTCCGAGATCGTCGGAGGGACAATCACCGCCGGGAAAATCGCCGTACTCTCGGTGGCCTATGTCCTGTCTTCGGTCGGTTTCCTGTTCTTCGCGCGCCATACCGATGCACCGCGCAAGCTGACGGCGCTCTACCTGCTTTCGGCCATACCCTTCCTACCGCTCTTCGTACTTGGAATCGACTGGGGGCGCTGGCTGAACTTTCACTTTTCCTCGGCGGTCTTCCTGGTTCTCGCCCTGCTCCTTGCGGGAAAGCTGAAAATAGAGCGCCAGCCCGACAACCGGTATTACATTCCCCTGCTGCTCAGCCATTTCATCTGGTCGATCGGCCATATCATGCCCCTGATGCCCTTTGGCATCCTGGGACAGGCCTACAGGGTTCTCGCCTGAGCTGACGGCCCTATTGCGGCCAGTCCTCCGGCAGCGGGCCGATCAGGGCAGAGAGCCGCCGGTTGGGCTCCCGGAAGATGTCGGCCAGCTCCGCTTTCAGGGCCGGGCTGAATTTCTGGCTTGTCGGCATCGTCTTCGCCGAGGACTTGCGCAGCAGGTAGGATTTTAGCCACGCGGGCGCGATTGCCTTCAATGTCCTGTAAAAGGGGATCTTGCTGAAACGTGTTTCGACCCGTTCATAGGAAAGGGCCTCCTGCCATTCCGCCGTGACATTCGCCCTCAGGTCCGTATCGACCAGTTTCGAGGAATCAACCCCGAGAAAATCGCAGATCCGGGACAGGGTGCCTTTCGGATCGGTCCGGATATCCTCCTGCATCAGGATCAGGATATTCTCCAGATCAAAGACTTTTCTGAAGGCGTCAATCTGGTCGATATAGGTGCTCGCCGCGACGACACCGGCATAATAGGGATGTTCCGGCTGCTCGATCTCGCGAAAGAAATCATCGAGAGACTTGTGCGTGTGATCTTCCTTCAGCACCCGGTGGGCGTATTTCATCGTCTGCAGGCATTCGGACTGCGCCCGTGCAACCGGGTTGCGCAGCACATAGATCAGCTTCATCTGCGGGTTCGCGGCGGCCATCCGCTCGGCCGTTCCGGCAACAAGCGGATACCGCGTGTAAGATGTCGAGGCCTCGCCGAGGATCTGGTCCTCGCTGGCCCCGGCATAAAGCCCCCGATACCAGTCGTCGCCGCGTTCAAGCAGTTCCGGTGTGGAAAAGTAATGCGGCTCCTTGAGCGGATTCATGAAGACAAAGGGCTGGGCATCCAGCATCGCGTTCAGCGCCGTCGTGCCCCCCTTGGCCGCCCCGATGATACAGAAATCGGGCATGCGCCCGCCGGGGGTGACAGGAATATCCGAAAACGCCATGCCATTCGCATCGCGGATCCAGATCGGAAGAGAGCTGTGGGACTTCATGTAAGGATCACTCGTATGAAATATCGGAATTTTATTCGAAGCCGGACGCAACCGCACGGGCTCGTCAAAGGATGAAACAGCCGGTCAGGGCTGCCAAGCCTCTTTGGCCAATTCAGGGGGTGGTTGCAAAGAGCGCGGCCCGCTCTGCCTCTATCTCGGCCACTGCGCGGCTTTTGCCCTTGAACAGGGCCTGACGCTGATAGGCGCGAATAAAGGCGCGCAATTCCGGGTCGTCAAGCTGCCGGTCGCCGCGCATCCAGGCCGCGAGATAGCCCTGCATCATCGCCAGCCCCCCCAGCACATAGGGTTTCTCGGCCATCCGGAAGACACAGGTCGCCGCGTAGAAAAACAGGTCGGAGCCCATGAAATACTGCCCGAACCCGTGCCGCCGTTTGCCGGTCCAGATCGAGGTCTGCGAAGATCCCATCGGGCGCAGGTGTTCAAAGTTCAGGTCCGGGTGATCCCAGCTCACCGCCTTCCAGCCCCGCTGCCGGGCCTTGTGGCAATCGATGGCATCCCACATCACCTCGTGCACATAGCCGCCGATATCCTCGAAACAGGTGCGGCGGTAGAACTTGGTCATGCCGACCGACATCTCGTCGCCACGGCGCTCGGACACCAGTGTGTTGTTCTGCCGGATATAGGGTTTACCGGAACAGGTGCCGATCCGCGGATCGGCTTCCATCCGCTCGATCAGGGTTTCGAAATAGCGTGGCGGCAGGTCCAGATCGAGATCCAGCTTGCAGGAATAGGTGAAATCGGCCGGATCGATGCTCTGGTAGCCGACATAAAACGCCTCGACCACGCCGGGGCCCACGGCACGATGGCCACGGTCGGGCTTTTGCACGATCCGGATCCAGTCATGCTTGGCGGCATAATCCGCCAGGATCTGCGGTGTCTCGTCGGTCGAGCCGTCATCCACGATCACCCAGAGCGTCGGCTGCAGGCTTTGCGCCACGACGCTGTCCAGGGTGCGCCGCATATAGTCAGCCTCGTTCCGACAAGGCGAGATCAGGACATACGTGCGGGGCTCGGGCATGAAAAAGGATCCTTGTAAAAACCGGGTGCCGCTGTTGTGCAGGGCCGAAGCGGGCTTGGCAATCCTGCGATACGATTTCGAAGACCTCCGGGCGGATGCGGTGCTAAAACTGCGCAACAGTGGGGCCCGCCTCCCGAAATTGTACCCATTCCGGAACGTGGCACTCTCTATCTGGCGGGGGGCGTTTCCTGCCTTGCCCTGTCGAGCACCTCGAGAAACGCCTGCCCGAACCTTGCATCGATGTCGGGCTGGTAATGCCCGTCGGGCAGAAAGGCGCGCGGATCGCGCGGGCTCTGGTGATCGGCGGTGGCGAGATAGGGATAGCCCTCCTCCTCGAGCCAGGGCTTGAGCAGAGCCTTCAGGTCCGGATCGACCGGATCGCGCCCCTGTACCAGCAGGACAATGGGGATCTGCCCGTCTTCCCGCGCGATGGCGTTGAACGAGGTGATCATCCGGCGCAAGACCTCTGCATAGGGCATGGTGCCGTCTTCGGGACGGGCGATGATCTCCGCCTTGCGCCCGGCGATATCCCCCTGGGCCAGGGAACGGCGTACCAGCCGCGCAAAGGGCGAAATATCCAGCCATGACAGGTCAAAGGCGGCGGGGGCAAAGACCCGGTCCTGGTCGCGCAACTGATCGTACCATCGCCCCGCCAGATCCGGATCATCCTCAAGCGACATTTCCTGCTCAAGGGTCTCTACCACCGGCTCGATCTCCCTGAGCCCGCCGTCGCCGTCGGGCAGGAAGATCGGGTAGGTAAAGGGCGAGGGCTGTTCGAAAACCCATGTCCGGTTGCTGAAAGACCCCATCGCCCCGACGGAGTAGGACAGGATTCCCAGCACCGCCACATCGCCCGGTCGCCGGTTCTCGCGGTCCTTCAGAAAGGCCGCATAGGTGAAATTCGGCGGTGCCCCCGGCCCGCCGCGATGGGCAAGCTGCAGATCCGGGCGCGCCTTCTGCGCCGCATCGGTGATACGCACCACGAAGGACATGCCATAGGTATGCACCACCGGCTCATCCCCGGCCGGGCGTGCCGCCGCCTGTTCTGCGGACAAATCCATCAGGTCCGGCAGCCACGACACGTTAAGCAGGTTACCACGCAGATCCGGATTGGCTTTCCACTGGGCGATCTTGCCGGGCACCGAGCGGCCATAGTTGAAAAAGGTCTTGAGCGAGGCCGGTGCCGGACCCACCAGAACCAGCGCCGCCAGCACATCAAGCACGATCAGGGCCACCAGCGTGCAGGCAATCGTTTTCAGCGCGTTTTTCATGGCCCCTCAGAACTGGAAATAGATGAAAGCGCTTGGCGTGGTCGTCGCCCCGAAGGCAAACGCATAGATCAGCACCGCCCAGAGCAGGCCGCGCACCGGGGCGGGCCAGCTTTCGTAGAAACGCACCTTGCCGCTGGCCTCGGTGGCGATGTCCCAGAACAGCACCAGCAGGATACCCGTGATCGCCGGGAAGGGCAGGCCCGGCAGGGGCAGGTTCGCAAAATCCGACAGCCGGATCGTGGCAAGACGCGCCGTGAAATCGGCGATCTGCTCCCAGGACTGGGCCCGGAACAGCAGCCAGCCGTAGCAGGTGACCTGGAAATAGGCGAGGATCAGCAGCAACCGCCCCCCCCAGTGCAGCAACCGCCGCCGCTCGCCCTCGCCCGAGCCGCGCCTGCGGCCGAAGAACTGGCGATGCAACACCAGCAAGGCGCCCTGGTACCCGCCCCAGAGCACGAAATTCCATGCCGCCCCGTGCCACAACCCGCCCAGCACCATGGTCGCCATCAGGTTGACCTGTGTGCGTCGCTTGCCCTGCCGGTTGCCGCCCAGCGAGATATAGAGATAGTCGCGCAGCCAGGTGGATAGCGAGATATGCCAGCGGCGCCAGAACTCCTGTGGATTGGTGGCGAAATAGGGCTGGGCGAAATTGCGCATCAGCCCGAAGCCCATCATCTTGGCCACCCCGCGCGCGATATCCGTATACCCGGAAAAGTCGCAGTAGATCTGCAGCGCAAAAAGCCATGTGCCGACAGCCACCGCCGCGCCGGTGGGGTTTTCCATGCCATAGACCGTGTCCACCGTCGGGCTGATGGCATCCGCCACCACCACTTTCTTAATCAGGCCGATCAGGCAGAGCACCGCCCCGCGCGAAATCCCCTCCCAGGTAACCGTGCGCGGGCGCATGATCTCGGGCAGCAGGTTGCTTGCCCTTTCGATCGGCCCCGCCACCAGCTGCGGAAAGAAAGCCACGAAGAGCGCGAAATCAAAGAAGTTCTTCGCCGGTTCCAGCTCGCGGCGATAGACGTCGATCGTGTAGCTCATCGTCTGGAAGGTGTAGAAAGAAATCCCGACCGGCAGCACGATATAGAGCACCGGGATCGAGACCGACATGCCCATCCCGTCGGCCAGCGCCACGAAACTGCCGATGAAGAAGTTGAAATATTTGAAGACCCCCAGCAGCCCGAGGTTGGTCACCATCGAAATCGTCAGAAGATGCCGGCGGCGGGTCTCGTCCGAGGTCCGGGCAAGGCTGAGCCCGACCAGGTAATCGACCACGGTAGAAAAGGCGATCAGCCCGAGAAAGCGCCAGTCCCAGGCCCCGTAGAACACATAGCTTGCAACCAGCAGCATCCGGTTCTGCCATCGGAACGGCAACACCAGGTACAAAAGGAAGACGACCGCGAAGAAATACCAGAAATCAAGTTGCGAAAATAACATTACAGGCAGCGATCCATCCGGGCGGCGCAGGTGCGGAACATATAGCAAGAGGAAAAGGAAAGGATAGCCACCGGAATCCCCTGTTGCCGCGAAGCGACATGTTCTTCAAGGCCTTGCCTCATCATGCGGCCCTTTCGGACCGCTTTGCCCGGCACGGGCGCATATGTCGGAAAACCTGTCGGCAAGAGGGCGGCCGGGGCTTTACAAAAGCGCCGGTGCCGGCGCGGATCCATCGCCCAGCACCCAGTCGTAAACTTCTGCGACCTGCCGGGCCTTGGCCGGCCAGGTGAAATGCTCGCGGACGCGGGCACGGGCATTGGCCGACATGCCGGGCAGCGCCGCCGGATCCTCTGCAATCGCCTCGAGCTTGGCACCGAAGGCGCGGATCACGTCTTCCCGATTGCCGATCGGTACCTTGAACCCTGTCTCCTCGGAAACCAGCTCTCCCGGCCCGGCATAATCGACGATCAGCGGCACCACCCCCAGCGCCATCGCCTCGAGCACCACCCCGCCGCCGAATTCGCGTATCGAGGGGAAGGTCAGCAGGTTTGCCTGTACCGCCACGCCCTGTACCTCGGCATGGGGCAGGTTGCCGTGAAAGGTGACCGCCCCGGCCACCCCCAGCGCATCGGCCTGTGCCTCGAGCGCGCCGCGCATCGGGCCGTCACCGATGATGTCCAGCACCAGCCGGCCATCACGCAACAGCGGCGCCGCCGCCTCGAGCAGCATGTCCGGCCCCTTGTAGGGCACCAGCCGCCCGATAAAGCAGCCCCTGAGCGGCATCGCCGGATCCTGCGCGGCGACAAGGTTGAAACGGGCGGGATCGATGGCATTTTCCGGCAGCCAGACGGTCTTGTCCGCATAGGCGGGCGGTATTTCACTCTGGGTGTGCCGCGAGCCGCAGATGATCGCCGAGGCCGCCGCCAGCGTGCTGCCGCGCCAGGGCATATAGCGATAGGCCCCCCGCACATAGGAAAGCCATTCCCGCTCGCGCCGCCGCTCGGCGTCGAAACCGGGTGGCCAGGGCACGCCCCCGTTCAGCGGCCCCATCACGAAAGGCACGCCGGCGGACCTGCACTTGCCCGCAATCGGCGACTGGATCGTCGGGCTGAGCGGGGTGACCCGATGCACCAGATCAAACGCACCCGCGCGGATCTGTGCGCCGAAAACCTGCCAGACAAGCCGTTCGAAATAAGGGTAGGACAGCGCGTTGATCGCCGTCGTCATGGTCCATCCCTTGCCGCTGCCCATCCGCAGGAAACTGGCCGTCTTGTGCAGCGGCCGCGCGACGGCCTCGGAATTGATCGCGGTGAAATCCTCGCCCTCGCCGAGCCCCGCCCGCAAAAAGGCATCGCGGTTCCGGATTTGCGTCACGATATGCACATCCGCCACCGCCCGGAGCGCCGTGGCCAGGGACCAGCCGACCAGCGGCACACTGACCCATTCGGGATTGGCGGCTTCGGCGATGACAAGAACTCGGCGGCGTCTTGGGTCGTCCATAATGTTCAAATCACCGTAACATTCATGCAGGAAACGAAAATGTGTTGCAAAAACCGGGACAGTTCTGCCGTCTCGGCCTACCGGACTTGGAAAAAAAATGCGACAGGTTTAACAGAACGGGCATGATAGCTGTGTCCGGATTACGATCCTTTTGCATGGTTGCATTACTATCAGAGTGGTTTTTTTGTAGATGTCGATGATCCAAGAGACACGGTCTCCCAGTCTCATTTTTAACTGGGGCATGTTCTGGCTCGCAGTCGCAACGCTTGCCGCTGTGCTGTTCTTCATCGACGGGGTCGATGCCCTGCTGATTGCCTGGCAGAAACCCGAATACAGCCACGGACCGCTGATTCCGATTCTCTCCGGCCTGCTGTTCCTGCGCCAACTCAAGGAAGTGCCCATTGAGCCCGGTCCGAAACGGGACCGCTGGGCCGGGGTCGCCGTGCTTTTGCTCGCCATTTTCCTCGGCGCGCTCGGCAAGCTGGCCAATATCTCCGATATCGTCGCCTATGCCACGATCGTCTGGGTCGGGGCGATCCTGCTGATCAGCTTCGGCTGGAAAACCGGCAAGCATTTCTGGCCGCCCGTGCTGCACCTGGTCTACATGCTGCCGCTGCCCGACGTGCTTTATTACAAGGTCTCGACCTACCTGCAGTTCATCTCTTCCGAACTCGGCGTCTATTTCCTGCAGCTGCTCAATGTCCCGGTCTTCCTGGACGGCAATATCATCGATCTCGGTATCATGAAGCTGCACGTCGCCGAGGCCTGCTCGGGGCTGCGCTACCTGTTCCCGATCCTGAGCTTCTCCTATATCTTCGCTGTCCTCTACAAGGGACCGGTGTGGCACAAGGCGGTGCTGCTGATCTCGGCCGCGCCGATCACCGTCTTCATGAACTCGGTCCGGATCGCCGTGGGTGGCCTGCTGGTACAGGAACTTGGCGTCGAATGGCTTGAAGGCTTCAGCCATTTCTTCGAAGGCTGGGTGATCTTCCTGATCTGCGTCGTACTGCTGTTCCTGCTCGCCCGGATCATGCTGCTGTTCCACCCGCAAAAACCCAAGCTCGTGGATGCGCTCGATCTCGATACGGACGGGCTCATGCCCCAGTTCCTGCGGCTGCGCTATGTCTACCCCTCTCCCGCCATGATCACGGCCGCGCTTCTGACCGCCGTGATTGCCCTGGGCTGGTTCGCCCTGCCCCAGCGCGACACGATGCATATCCAGCGGGAAACCTTCACCTTCTTCCCGCGCCAGATCGACGAGTGGAAACAGCACGGCATGGCCGAAATCCTCAGCGCCGATGTCGAGCGCGAGTTGCAGGCCGACGATTACCGCTCGGCACATTTCGTCAATCAGGACACCGGCAAGACCGTCAGCTTCTTTTCTGCCTGGTACGCGGATCAGAGCGCCGGGGGCATTCACTCTCCCGAAGTCTGCCTGCCCGGCAGCGGCTGGGAAATCGCCTGGCTGGAGCGGACGGATATCGCGGAGCAGATGAATTTCGCGACGCCTTTCAACATCAACAAGGCCATCATCCAGAAGGGCGAAGTCCGGATGATGGTCTATTACTGGTTCGAACAGAAAGGCCGCAAGGTCGCATGGGATTTCGGCGCCAAGCTGCTGCTGATGTATGACGGGGTGACCACCGGTCGCAAAGACGGGGCCATCGTGCGCCTGACGACGCTCATCGCCGAGAATGAAAGCGATGACGACGCGGCCGCCCGACTCGATGACATGGTCGAATCTGTTATGCCCATTCTGCCCCGTTTCATTCCCGGCGCGGACATCTGACTCCTGCGCCCCGCCCGGAACGGCGGGCAAACAGGAACGGCTTCACCGCCTTTCGGGGCGGTGAGCGCTACGGCGAACAGGTCGGCAGACCGCCCTCGAAATAATCCTCGGGGTAGATCATGGCATTGGTGATCTCGCCGACAAACTCGTCGTCGTAACGGTTAACGTATTCCCAGACGATCTCGCCCTCTGCCGTCACCTGCAGTACACGGCCCGCGTCGAATTCGGTGATCAGCAGGCCATCTTCATCGAGCAGTTCATGCTGGCCGCGGATGACCGACAGCATTTCCTGCCCCGGGCGCTCTCCGAATATCACCTCGGTCTCCCGGCTGACCGGGTCCACCACCATGATATTCGTGCTGAACGGGCTGTTCAGATCCACCTTGGCGTCGGGATAGGCGGTTCTGTAGGCATTGTTGTTAAAGACCGAAATCCGCCCGTCGGGGCGGAACTCGGGGTCGTGCGGACGCAGCCATGGTCCGGTCTGATGCCATTTCACCCGCTTGGTCTCGGGGTCGACCACCATCACCAGATTGAGCTTGCGCATGGAGATCGCCAGATCCCCCGCCTCGAACAGGGGATAGGCATCCGCGATCTCGGGCAACAGTTCGGCAACCTTGTTGGCATGCACCAGCTCGTTCCGGCCCGGACTGTCCGGTTCGAAACGCTCGCCCGTTGCAGTCAGCAGGGCCTCGAGCCCGCTGTCCCGCATCATCACCGGGATCGAGTTCTCCTCGATCACCCTGCCATCCTCCCCGATCCTGAGCAGCGTATCCTCCAGCATGATCCTGTTGTGCCGCGACATGGAAAACGGGGGGAAACGGTCGGGGTTTCTGTCCGTGCCCCAGAAATAGCGCCCCAAAAGCCAGTAGCCGCCGCCCCGCGCCGGCACCAGCGAATGGTGGGTCGGCTTCTCGATCCGCCAGATCAGCGCACCGCAGGCATCGAGCTTGACGGTCCCGCAATATTCGTAATTGAAGATGACCTCGCCCGACGGGGTCGCAAGCGCGCCGTGCACATCCACCCGCAGCGGCGTGGCACGCCGACAGGGGCGGGTTTCGGCATCAGGGAAGTGCTCAGTATAATCCAGCGACCATTTGCGCACCAAGGTGCCGTCCCGCCGGATCAGGCGGATCTGGTTTTCTCCATCAAAGAAGCCCGCCATGAAGACAAGCGCGTCGTCCTCCGGCAGGGTATTGACCGTCACCCCCTCTCCCTGACCGCGGGTCGGCTGCAGATGCTCCCCGACCGGATCGTCGCTCAGCCCGGATTCCGAGATCGTGGTAAAGGTTTCATAGGCAGTTCGCAGCTGGGCCGCCGGGAACAGGTTCAGGGCCTGCGCAATCACGCCGTAGAGGAAAGCCGCCCCCAGCACCATAATCACCGCACAGATGATGAATATCCGTCTGGACAGCTTTTCAGAAAATTCCGGCACCAAGAATATACCCTGCTCAAAATGATCTTGATGACAGGCTACAATAGAAAACGGGTTCTGAAAGATATTTGTAAAAGGAAATTAGGCACATGGCCCGCCCGCCCCCGGCTGCCCGATTCATGTGCGCCCGCTTCATGCCCCCGGGACAACGCTTTCGGATTTCACGCCGGGCGACGGGGCGGGCAGGCCCTTTCGGTCTGGACAATCCCGAACCCGCATGGCCTTTCTGGGCAGATACGACCTGATCCCCACGAACGGAAAGCATCCCCTTGAGCAAGAAGATCCTCGCACTGGCTCTCTTGGCTTTCGGCGGCTGTTCTTCCGCGCCCGGGGACAGGCTGGTTCATATCGGTACCTTTAATTGGGACAGCCCGTCCTTTACCGGCCTCTCCGGTCTTGAAATCACCGATGACGGGGCCGGTTTCCTTGCCATTAGCGACCGTGGCTGGTTCATGAGCGGCCGGTTCGAACGCGAGGAAGACCGGATATCAGGGGTTCTCCTCGACCGGCTTCTGCCCATTCTCGGTCAGGACAATCTCCCGGTTGCGGCCCGCCGCCTCGGCGACTGGTCCGATGCCGAGGGGCTGGCGCTGGCCCCCGACGGCACCTACTGGATCTCTTTCGAACGCTGGGCGCGTGTGGCCCGCTACACGGCACCGGACCAGCCCGCCCAGTGGATCCGCGACCACCCGAGCTTTTACAAGCAGCGCCACAACCGCCAGCTCGAAGCCCTTGCCCTGCATCCCGACGGCACGCTTTTCACCCTGCCCGAGCAGCCCTTCAAGAAGGGTTTTCCGCTCTACCGGCTGGATGGAGAGACATGGAGTATCGCGGGCCGCCTGCCGAAACGGAACGGGTTTGCCATTGTCGGCGCAGATTTCGACGCGACGGGGCAGCTCTACCTGCTGGAACGCAAGCTGTTCCTCGGCCTCTGGTGGCAGAACCGGATCCGGCGCGTCGATCCGCAGGATCTCTCCCGCGACGAGATCCTCTGGACCGGGGGGCTGGGCGAATACAACAATATCGAAGGCATCTCGATCTGGTATGACGAGACAGGCCTTCGAATGACCCTTGTCTCCGACAATAACGGCAGCAAGAAAGAACTCACCCAGTTCGTCGAGTACCGGCTCGAGCCATCCTCACCGGTCCCGCCCGTGGTGGCTGTCGCAGACCAATAGCTCAGAGCACCCCGGCCTGCCCCATCACCTTTTGGAAACGGGCAATGAACCAGTCTTCGCTCAGCGCCTCGCGCAGCCTCTGGCGGGCGGTGTCCGCGATGCGGCGGCGGGCGCTTTCATCGGCCAGATAAGGCGTTACTACCTCTTCCAGGTCGGAATAGTCCCAAGCCACCGGCAGATAGGTCTCGCCCGGCACGAAAAGATCGGGGGCGGTCGTTACATGCGACATATCCGGCTTTATCAACAGGCAGCCACAAAGGATGGCCTCGAAATCCCGCCAGCACAGCTCGCCATAGCCATAGGGGCTGACGCAGATCCGGCTGCGCAGCATCTCGCCGTAATATTCCGATGGCGGCACCCGGTCCGTCGGCGCATGCACCCGAAAGCGGTCTGCCAGCGCGTCGATCGCCTGTACCGCCGCATCGCGCATCTCGAAAGTCCAGAAATGTTCCGGCACGCTGGCCCGGCACAGGATATCGAAGGCGCGCGCCTCAGGGGGGTCTTCGGGCAGATCCTGCGCGAGGTAAAAGATCTTGTCGTCCAGCGCGATGCTCCACCCCAGCAAGATCTTATGCCGCTCGCTCTCTGCCAGCTCCCCGGAATGGGGAATGATGTTATCTTCGAAAGACACGCCATACACACGGCTGGCGTAATCGGTCAGGTTGGATTTCCCGACCATCTTCTGCCCGTACATGGCCAGATCGCTGTAATGATGTTTCTTGATGTAAGCATCCGACAGGGCGATCACCTCGTTCCAGAGCACGGACTGATCGTCATCCCCGTCAAAGACCACAGCCCTTGCCCCGACCTCTCGCGCCAGGCCAAAGATATGACGCGCCAGCGCACCCGCCTCTTCCGCCGGGGTCCTGAAAACCAGCTTCAGCCCGACCGCGTGATATCCTTCGAGATCGGTGCGGGTCAGATCCGCGGCATCCGCCACGCTCATAAAGGAAAAATGGAGACCGGTCGCCGAGGCGATCTGCCGGCGAAAGCGCCGCAGCGGGGCGAATTGCTCTTCGCTGGTATAGGCCCCCCCGTCGCTGATCAGCAGCATGTGGCGGGTGGGCTGGGCCGAAAAACGCGCCGACAGGCGGGCGATCCCCTCCCCGGCCTTGCTGCCGGCAAGATACCCTTCGGCCTGACGCCGCTTGCGCAGTAAATCGGACGGAATACCTGTCTTGGTCATTTTATGTATCTTCCCTGCCCGTCATAGAAATTCAAATCGTTATATGAGGCAAAAACCCCTCACTTCCTCTACTGGATCGCCCTGCCCCACTCCACTGATTTAAGCCCCTGCGACGGGGGACGTGGTTTCAACGCATCGCTTTCAGGCAGTCAGGGCCGGCCGCGCCGCTCGAACCATTTCCGGCAAAAGCCGACAAAGGCTTTGTCCGGGCTTTTCGGCGCATCAAGTCCGCCCTCGGACATCCACGACCGCCATTCCTGTTCCAGATGATAGACGTCCCATCCCGGCGCCACCTCTCGTGCCTTGGCATGGGCGTTCGAGGACAGGCGCACCATCCGCACCGCCTCTTCCGGGACAACCTCGCGCGGCATGGTGTTGCGGTTTCGGAAGAGCACGAAGTTTCCCTCGAGCCGCACCGCGTAATCGGGCATGTGATCGTGGCTTTCATCCTGATCGACAATCGCCGCCACCAGTCGTTTGAATTCCCGCCCCGTCGAGGAGGACCCGCATTTGCGCTGCAACATCTCGAGCGAGATCTTCCATTCCTTCTGGCGGCCGCAATGCTTGCGCGCGATTTCATAGATGCGCCGTTCCAGCGGCTTGCGCAGGCGAAAGTAATTGCGGTGCAGGGTCAGCACCTCGCGCGCCTCGATCGCATTGAACACCCAGTCCGAAAGCTGGATCTCGATCTCCTGCATCCGCCCGTCGCGGGTTTCGCGTACGATCCGGGCCCGGTCGATGATCGAGAACAGATCAAGCTGTTCGGTGCCCCCCGTAACAATATTGGTTTCGATCTGGGTGCCCTGCAATCGCACCAAAGCGCTTTTCAGAGCCTCGTATCCGCGCCCGTCCGTTACCCTGTTGGTCGCCTTGAGCAAGTCA
This sequence comes from Heliomarina baculiformis, assembly GCF_019966545.1. Lineage (GTDB taxonomy): Bacteria > Pseudomonadota > Alphaproteobacteria > Rhodobacterales > Rhodobacteraceae > Heliomarina > Heliomarina baculiformis. The sequence continues at coordinate 408,268 of NZ_JAIMIC010000003.1, forward strand.
TAGGCCTTGAGCTTGATGGTGCGGGAAACCTTCTGCCCCTCGTTCAGCGCGGCAATGATCTGGCTGATGCAATAGATCAGCACATCCCTGTCATGGATCGTCGCCAAACCCTCGCTCGACGGACGTACCTCAAGGTAGTTCTTGCCAGTCTTGTCCTCATAGCGCCGCACGCGACGGTCAGGCTTGGTCGATAGCGAAAAGATAGGATGCGCCATCGACGCCATGTCGCCCTTGGGCGCGGCATCGAAGATATCGCAGACAAAGAAATCCGCCTGCTCTTGGCGATCCGGCAAAAGCGGCGAGCGCTCTGCGGGTAGTATCTCGGTCACGTCCTGCCCCTGCTCTTTCGTGATTTCACCCACACTTGGCAGTCTTTCGTGATTCCACACACAAGGTCAAGCTTTTCGTGATTTCACCCACGCCCCAACAGTTTCGTGATTTCACCCACGTTTGCTTGTGACTCCACCCACGATCTTTCGTGACTCTACACACGAGCTGAAAACATAAATCGTTTGTTGCCAATTACTTAATTAAATAGGAATGGGCGTAACACATACTTAACAAATTTTAACACACCAAAGAGGGCACGATCCGTACACAAGCTGTACACCCCCTGTGCATCGCCAAGGGCAGGATTGGCTTAGAAAAGAGCTGAAAGCTCAGTTTGAGGCGTCACACATCACCTTGACCTCGATCCGGAGAGCCTCACCCAGAAGCGGAGAAATCACCTTGGTCGCAAGACCGATATCAAGGGGATCATACCAGCCTTTCAGTCGAGCCATTTCCTCGCCACTGATCTTGAGAGCAATGCGTAGGGTCTCTCCACCTTTGACCGGTTCGGGAATGCTGGGCTTTGATTTGCCCCCGATCTGCACCTTGAACCGGGCCATCGCCTTCTTGCGCGCGGCATAGAGCAAATCGTCGACGCTTACCCCCAACTCTTCGGCAAGGTCCTGAACCCGTTTCGACAGGGGTTTGCCCAGATGCACGATCCGGCTCACGATTTCTGCCTCCTCCGGGGCGGGTTCCTCGGGCTTGGCTACGGCTTTCCTGGGCCCGGGCTTTTTCCGCGGTTTCGGGGTGGAGACAGCCGGTTCAGGCACTTTTTCCACGCCAACCGATGGTGTATCAGGCCCTAATATAGGGGCTTCTGGCACTGGATCAGGTTTGGTCTGGATTTCCCGAGTGCGAAAATATTGCTCGTCCGAGCCCTTGAGTTGCAGCGGAACACGCTTTCTGCGGGTCATTTCTCTTCCTCCACGATGGCGAGACAGAGCGACAGGAACTCGTCCATCTCGGCGAGCGCATCACGCAGATGCTTTGGGTTCTTGAAGAATTGTTCCTTGCGACGCTGGTCCGAAGAGATCATCCGGCCCAGCAGCCCCTCTTCATCCATACGCCGATAGGCATCGCGCTGCTGGATATAACGGGGAAGGATGCGCAGCTTTTCCTCCGGCGGCGCGGCCCCGTCCCCCACCAGCTTGTTGGCGCGTGCATACAGCATCACCCGCGCTTCGGTCTTGGTGGGTTTGCTGCCCACCCGGTTGATCGCGGCGCGAAAGGCCGGGAGTTGCGACGGATCATCGACCCGGGCGCGCATCCGGTACATCCAGTTGGCCGTGCCAATGGCGGTCGAGAGATCACTGGTCGAGGGCTGGATCGGACAAAGCACCAGATCGGAAACCGTGGCCAGAAGATCGTGCAGCTCCGAGGCATCGCCGGGCGTGTCGACGATGAACAGGTCGATATCGCCTTCTTCGTCGAGATCCAGCACGATATCGCGGGCCTCTTCCGGGTTCAGCGTCTTGAAACCGGCGATATCCTCGGCCCAGTTATCGGCCTCAGCCGCCCTGCCCGCCCATTGCACAAGGTTCTCGGTCTTATCGGTATCGAGAAACCCGGCGTTGATGCCGCGCGCCTCGGCGGCGCTTAGCAGACCGCGGGCAATCGTCGATTTCCCGGCGCCGCCCTTCTGGTTGATCAAAGTGATGACGCGCATGCTGTGGATGTCCCCGAAGCCAGTATGGCAAGTAAAAGTGTAAAGATGCTGAAATGTATAAGTGAACACGTGTCGATGTGTAAACGTGAAAAAATGTAAAAGTGCAATAGTGTCGATGTGCGCCTAGGTCTCAGTGTGTTTTTGTAAAAATGCTCTTATGTTCTCGTGTATTAATGTAAGTTTGTAAAATAGTATTTATGTAAAAATGCACTATTTTTCCCGCCACAAGGGGCGAGGATTTAGTGGCGCTATACGGAGTGTGAAAACGATCTCAATGACGTCTCAATGGCGGCGTGAGGCTCCCTAGATGGGGTTCCTTACTGCCTGTTGAGCCGTTGTCTTCTCCTGTGACTGTATGCAGACGTTTCGAAAGGCTCAAGGTTCGTATGAAGCGCTGAAAGGTCTCGGGAGAGCATATTTCTGGCGAGATTTTATGCAGGCATGAAGGCGATATATCCGGTAGAACGTGCCCGCCAAACGAAATGTGTCATCATGCCTGTCGGAAATCGAAGATGTGAAGATGTATTGTGCTGGGGGAGAGTACAAAGAGCCGACGCCGTGAGTATGGTCCGCTCTGGGGGACCCCGCCCGGCGATGCCGGGCAGGGTGGGGATCAGAAAAGGAAGCTGGTGGCGTTCAGTTCAGCAAAGTCGACGTCGAGCAGGGTGATGGTACCGTGGCCGGTAGTGACGAGGGTGTCATCGCCCGAGGCCTCGATGCTCATCCGGTTCATCGATGCGCTCTTGAAGCTGAATTCGATCACGTCGCGGCCGATGTTGAAATCGGTGATCGTATCGTCGCCGTGATCGCGGCCAAAGACGAAAGTATCCTGACCTTTGCGTCCGCTGAGCTCGTCGTCGCCTCGGCCACCGGTCAGGGTGTCATTGCCCTTGCCGCCATAAAGAATGTCATCGCCATGGCCGCCGAACAGCAGGTCTACACCCTTGTGACCTCGCAGGATGTCGTTGTCTGCATTGCCATAGAGTTTGTCATTGCCGGCCTTGCCGCGCATGACGTCATTCCCGGCACCCGCCTTGACGGTTTCGTTACCGCCGACCCCGACAAAGACATCGTCGCCTTCGGTGGCAATGATCTTGTTGACATTGGTCACGATGGCACTGCTTTTCAGCACCCGGTCCACGACGTCGCCATTGAGCGCCGAGCGGCTCAGGCCGCTGGTATCGGAGAGCGCGATATCGGCGAGGCTTTTTGCCATCTGGTCGTTCGCGCCCTGACGGGCTTCGACGCGGTAGGACGGGTTGCCGTGATCGTCATCCAGGCCAAGCTCACCGGCGAGGGCGGAGTCCGAGTTGATTGCCTTGATCTTGACGCCCTTGGTGTCGTCGCCATCCGGACCGCCGACCTTGACCTTGCGATAGCCGGTGCCATCCAGAAGCTGGCCGATTTCAAGAACCGCGCGGGCCGAATTGCCGGGGCCCGGGGCAGGGCCGGGACCCGGGGTCTCGGGCTCTTCGGGGTCGGTCACCTCGGTGATGTCTTCCGGTTCTTCGGGGTCGGTCACCTCGGTGACGTCTTCCGGTTCTTCGGGGTCCGTGACCTCGGTGACGTCCTCGGGCGCTTCCGGCTCGTCTACCTCCGGAGCTGTCGGTTCGGGGACCTCGGGCGTTTCCGGTTCTTCCGGCTCGGTGACTTCGACCACCTTCAGGTAGTCGGTGGTCAGCGCTTCGAACAGGCCCGCATCCGACTGGGCGCTGTTTTCGTCGCCGATGGTCTGTTCGGTCAGGACGCCGCTGCCGGAGCCCACCGCGCCAAGCAGCAGGGTGACCTTGTCGGTATCGTAGTCGATCAGGATCTTGACGTTCTGATCGCTGGCAAGTCCGGTGATCTCGACGGCACCGAATTTCCCGATCAGCTCATCCACTCGGATAAGATCGTATTTCGCCTGTCCCAGAGCCGAGATCGCCGATACGTCCACGATCAGGGTCGCATCGCCGAGGTTGACCCCGGACCGTACGCCGTTTCCGTCTTCGTCGAACCGGCCCGAGTGGAATTCCGAGATGGTGCCGATCTCGCCGTTTTCCGACTTGAACTTGAGCTTGGAGTCTTCGGAGAGGAGGAAGACCGCCGTATCGCCTTTGTCGCCGTCAAAGCCGACCTTGGAATCGCCGCCGGTGACGACGATCTTGTTCCTGTCGCCCAGCACGTAGGCCGCGTCGTCCGAGGCGAGGATGACCTGTGCGTTGTCCGTCACCCTGAGATCGGCGCTGCCGGTGAAGATCCCAGTATTGGCGAAACGGCCGCCATCGGCATTGATGCTCAGGCGGTCGGTGTCAGTATAGCCGTTGATCCATACCTGGCCGGCGGAATCGATGCTGAGTTCGCCGCCTTCCTTCTCGACCTGGAGTTCGCCGGTCAACTCGAGGCGGCCGCTCTTGACGCTGAGGCGCCCGTCGGCCCCGAAGGCCAGATTTTCGAGCACGGTTGTGCCGCCGAAATTCACCCAGTTGCCGGCCAGATCGACGGAATCGCCGTCCTGCGTGCCGGGGAGGTCTTCGGTATCCCAGTTCAGCCGGTTGTCCCAACGCACCCCATCGCCCAGTTCGTCCGGGACGAAACGCAGGGTGACAGCCTCGCTGCGCAGTTCGGTGGACAGGCCGAAAGCGGTCTGGAAGAAGGCGTTTATCAGGTCGGCATCCACGACAGTGTCCAGCTCGCCCTGTACCTGGCTGCGCAGGAAGTTGGCCAGATCGGCAATGCTCGCGGTTTTCGTGCCCAGAAGCTGGGCGGTGAAGTTCTGGATCGTCGTCTCGTTCAGCGCGGCGAAATCCAGACCGTCGGTGTTCTGGTTCTGGAAATCGGGATCGCGGGTGCCGCCGGCCCAGTTATAGACGATCGTGTCGTTGTAATAGGGATCGTCCCGGCCATGGGCCAGCGCGGTATGGGTGATCGTCTTGGCGGCCAGCTCGTCGGGGTCATTCGGGTTGGCCAGATGCGTTACGATGTTGTTCACAAGCGTCGCCATATAGCCGAGGTTGTTGACCCCGAGGGTCACGGCGGCCGATTGGCCCTCGGCGACGCGGTGGGCGCCGGAGGTCAGCACGTTGTTGCTGAACAGGGTGTAGTTCCCGGCCTGTTCGAGGCCGGTTTCGCTGTTTACCCCGCCACCGGCGAACATGACGCCGGCGTTGCTGTCCAGGAACAGGTTGTCTTCGATATACCCGCCCGAGCGGATCTGGGCATCATTCCCGGCGCCCCGCATGATGATGTTGTCGCGTAGGTTGATGCCATTGTTGTTCGTCTGGATGTAGATGTTGTGGCTGGCCATGCTGGGCGGCTGTTCGCCATTGGTCTCATAGCCATCGACCCATCCGGCATGATCGAAAAAGGTGTTTTCGATCAGGGCATCCTTGGTGCTGGACACGTATATGCCCGCGATCCGGTCCGGGATCGCGGCCCAGTCCTCGCGCCCGTCGTTCGGCTCTTCCAGATGCACGTCATAGATGCTGGAATTGCGCAGGGTGATCCCGCTCATCGTCGTGCCGATGCCTTGGACGATCATGTCCTTCTTGGTGAACTCGACATTCTCGAACAGCAGGTTGTTGCCCGCGTAGAGCAGGGCGCCGCCGGTGAAATGCAGATCCTGGATGACGACATTGTCGCTGCCGCTCTTGAAGGAAACGAGCACCGAGTTGATGACCGGACGGTCGCCTTCACCATAGGCCCCTACATAGAGAGGATTGAGTTCGGATTCCCCGTTGGCATTGTTGATCAGGATCGAATGGCTGAGATCGTCATATTCATAGCCGCGTTCGAAAAGCAGCCAGTCGGACGATCCGCCTTCCTCGTTGAGCAGCCCGGTCCACAGGGTCTTGGCGGCATCCACCGCCAGTGCCATCTCCGGCGACGAGCCGTATTCCTCGTGTTCGATCAGAAAGGCGCTGTTGACCTTCCAGAGCGCCACGCCCTCGATATCGGCGATGTCCTGCAGCGTCAGCGCGTCTTCCGAGCCCGAGACATGTACCTTGCGATGGTTATCGCCATGTTCGACGACCGTCCGGTCGTTTACGTCGGTTTCCAGCTTGTAATAGTTGCCGACGCCCCAGCCCGCACCCTGTTCGCCTTCGGTGACATCCACGTTGACCGTGCGGTCCTCGATCTCGCCGTTTGCATAGGTGACCCGGATGTCAAAGTTGATATCCGCATCCGACCCGGACTTGGTCAGCACCAGGGCCAGCGTATTGTCCGGATTGACGGTGACATTGCCATGCTCGCCCTTGGTGAGCACCTCGATGCTGGCGATGTCGTCTTCGTCGATGGTCAGGGTGGTGACCCGTCCTTCGATCGCGGAGCTTTCGATCGGGTCACCGATCGAAATGGCCTGACTTTCGGCGGCGGTGCTGCCGGAAGAGACTTTCTGCGCCTCGGCGCTGGTGTTGCCTAGCGGATCGGCGAGGACGGCGGCGGACAGGGCTCCTGAGAACGCGATCGCCATCTTAAATCCGCCCCTGCTGAAGGGCGCTTGTTTCTTTTTGCGTGGAGCGGAGAATGACATCATCCGCGCAGACTGCATCGTCGATTACCCGAAGAAAAGAAATTTTGTGACCTCGTTACTGCTGGTCTGACGTGCAGACATGTCCCGTACCCCGGAATCTTTGCTATCCATGCTCTGTGGTGATTTTTGGCGCTGCGTCGGGCAGGATTATGTTTCGATGTGGCGTAAATCGGCACGGTGTTCTTATTCCTGCCCAAATTCGGTGGCGTCGGGGCTAAAGCATTTGAAAATCAGCTGCTTGATAAATTTTTTGAGCGGCGAAAAAATGCTGGACGGGCAGCGTGCCACCGCCGATCGGGACCGATCGGGGTATTCTGTTTTTTGGGCAGTGGTCGTTTTCTTGCCTGTTCTTGGCTACGCCCCGCCGATCCATCGGCAAAAGTGGTGATTTCCGGGCGGGAATCGTGCGGTGCCGCGCTTGAGGCCCCCGTCACGGGTGCCTGGTTATCGGGCGGCGTCCCGGGTCACGACCCGTGGGGCGGCGGTGCCGCGCATCCCGGGCTTCAGGTGCCGAGCTGTTCGACGATGACCTTTGTCACGCGGCCGTCGGTGTCGCGTTCGAGGCGAATCCCCGGGGCCTCGCGGATGCGGTCGCGGCGGATATGCGAAAGGCTGCTCTCCATGATCGGCAGGTCCGGAAAGGAGAGGGGCACGTAATCGCGTTCAAAGGCGGGCGCGTCGGTAAACCCCGAGGCGGCGGCGAAATTGATCGCGCCGAAGATATAGTCGGGTTTCTTCTCTTCGAAGATATAGGTTTCGAGAAAGGCCCTGTCCTGCATGTGCTTGGCGATGTTGCGATCCACCAGCCCGCCGAGATCCACCAGCCCGATGCTCCGGTCATAGCTGATGCCGCCGGCGTCGTGATGGGCAAGCACCGGGGATTCGATGTCGAGCTGGCGCGAGAGGCGGGCGAAATTCCAGCCGATCTCGGAGACCACGGCCAGCGGGGTGGTGGGATGGGCCCGGAACCGGTCGAGCTGGATGACGGTCGAGGTGAGCAGGATGACAGAGACCACGGCGCAGAGGCCCTGCCGGCTGGGAAAGCGTTTCGTTCCCGGCAGGGACAGGGTCGCGGCCAGAACGAACAGCCCGGTCGCGGGCATCAGGAAGCGGTATTCGCCCATCCAGTCGCCCTTGGCCCAGATCACGAAGAACATATGACCGGCAAGCACCGTGAGAAGCACCATGCGGTCGGGCCGATCACCTTGCGGGGCGGCGAGAAAGGCGAGCGGCAGCAGCAGGATCAGGCCGGAATCGCGCAGTCCCGCAAGTACGTATTGCCAGCCGCCGCCAAAGGGGTTGAATAGTCCCGAGACGCTGCTGGCGGAGGCCTTGGCGTAATAGGGGTTGGGCATCGGGTCGCCGAAATAGAGCATCCGCCATGTCATCAACGCCACGAAGGCGGCAAAGGGCAGGGCGGCCAGCACCAGGTTGGCGGGCAGCTCAAACAAACCGGTCCGCACCCGCGAGCGCCAGAGCGCGCCCGCGAATACGGCGATGACGATGATCGGCGTTTCCGGGCGGGTGAGGACCAGCAGCGACAAGAGAAGGGCCACGACGGGGCGCCATGACTGCAGCGTAGCAGCGGCAAGCACCGTCAGGGTCAGCAACAGGGCCTGCAGCGCATGTTCCTGTCCCGAGGAGGACCAGACGACGAAGGGGCTCGTGGAAACGGCAATACCGGTCAGGGCGACCGCAAGGGCGCTGCGGGTCTGCCGCCAGACGAGGACGAGGCAGGTCAGAAGAAGCAGGGCGCCAAAGGCGGTGCCGAGCGCCTTGGCGGCAAGCGGGATGTCCCCGCCCAGAAAGTGGACCAGCGCGAGGGTCAGCATCCAGAGCGAGCTGGAATAGCCTTCGGTCGGGGCGGCGTCGTGACGGAAGGTGACGCGGCCGGTTTCCGCAAGCGAGCGGCTATAGGAGAAAGTGATGCCAGAATCGTCGATCCACCAGCCGCTCATCTGCTGGCAGAACATCAGGAAGGTCGTCCCCAGCAGCAGCGACAGGACGACAAGGCCACCGGCGGCGGGTCCGGCGGGACCGGCCCTGCGGTCGAGAACCATGGCCAGCGCGAGGGCGAAGAGCCCCAGGCCAAAGCCGCGCATCACCCAGAACCGGTCGGCGACCGCGCCTTCGAGATGGGACATGCGCGTGAGCAGCTCTGCCGGCAGCACCAGGGCGGCAAGGCCCAGCCCCAGCAGAACGAGAAGCGCAAAGAGCCAGACAGGGGAGAGTTTGGATGTGAACATGGCTTGGATTCTGGACCGTGGAGGCGGCCCGGGGGCCGGTTTCACGGAATGAATACATGTCAGGAGGCGTTTGCCGAGTGTCGGGGCTGAATATTTTGTCAAAATATCGGAGTATTTTCGCCTGCAGGCCAAGTTCCGTCGAAAATTGGGGCGGTTGTCCGGAAAATTTCTTGCCGGTTACCGGATCTGCATATTCAATTCAAAGTAGTGATTTACGTTTTGAAAGATTTTAGTTTTATAACGAAAGCAATCAATTATGAACAGAGAACAAGGGGAAATCGCGGCGCCCGTCCTTGCCGTGGATCTCGATGGCACTCTGCTGCGTTCCGACATGCTCTACGAGAGCTTCTGGTCGGCTTTCAGTAAAGATTGGACAACACCGTTTCGCGCCATGGGGGCATTGTCGGGGGGCCGCAGCGCGCTCAAGCGGCGGCTGGCCGGGGCGGCGGACATCGATGTGAGCACCCTGCCTTACGATGCGGCCGTGATCGAGTACATCAGGGCATGGCGCGACAGGGGAGGGCGTGCGGCGCTGGTGACGGCCAGCGATCAGGGCCTTGGCGAACGGATCGCCGGACATCTCGGCATTTTCGACGAGGTGCATGGCTCGGACGGAGAGCGCAATCTCAAGGGGCCGGCCAAGGCCGCGTTTCTCAAGCAGCGTTTCGGGGCAGGGGGCTATGCCTATATGGGCGATGCCAATGCCGATATTCCGGTCTGGAAAGACGCGGGGCGCATCGTCACGGTCAATGTGCCGAACAGCCTGCGGGGGCAGGTCGACAAAATGGGCCCCGAGACCGAACACCTGAATACAACGGGCAACCCGAGCGCCGCCTATATCAAGGCGCTGCGCCCGCACCAGTGGCTCAAGAACGTGCTGATCTTTCTGCCGATGCTGGCCGCGCACCAGTTCACGCTGGCGACCTTCTGGCAGAGCCTTGTCGCCTTCATCGCCTTTTCGCTGATCGCCTCGAGCGTCTATCTCGTCAACGATCTGCTCGACCTCAAGGCCGACAGGGCGCATCCGCGCAAATGCAACCGGCCGCTGGCGGCGGGGGCGATCCCGATCGCCCATGGCAGTTTCCTGTTCATCGGGCTGATCGCCATCGGCGCGGTGATCGCGCTGTTCCTCGGGCCGGCGTTCTTTGTCGCCCTGCTGGCCTATTACGTCATCACCACGGCCTATTCGCTGACGCTCAAGCGGCGGGTGGTGATCGATATCTGCACCCTTGCCGGGCTGTACACGATGCGGATCATCGCCGGGGCCGCGGCCACGGGAATCATGCTGTCGATCTGGCTGCTGGCCTTCTCGATCTTCTTCTTTTTCTCGCTCGCCGCGATCAAGCGGCAGGCCGAGCTGATCGACAACCTTGCCCGCGGCAAGCTCAAGGCGTCGGGGCGGGGCTATCACGTGGAGGACCTGCCGGTCATCTCGATGATGGCGATCGGGGCCGGGTTCGTTTCGGTGCTGGTGATGACACTGTTCATCACCTCCGAGGACGTGGTGATCCTCTATTCCTCGCCGATGGTGCTGAGCGGGATCTGCTGCGTGCTGCTCTACTGGATTTCGCGGATCGTGATGCTGACCCATCGCGGTCACATGCATGACGATCCGGTGGTCTTTGCGGCGCGCGACCGCAACAGCCAGGTCTGTGCCCTGCTGATGGCGGGTTTTGCCTTTGCGGGGGCGGTATTGTGAGTCTTGGCACGCTGGTTTTCCGCTATGCGGCCTTTGCAGTGATCGCGACCATCGCCAATCTCGGCACCCAGCGTCTTGTCCTGGCCTGGGACGAGAGCGCGGTCGGTTTCGCGCTGGCGGTGTTCATGGGCACGCTGGTCGGGCTGGTGATCAAATACCTGTTGGACAAGCGCTGGATCTTTGCCGACGTCTCGACCGGGCTGCAGGCCCATAGCCGCAAGTTCACGCTCTATACCATCATGGGGCTGGTCACGACGGCGATCTTCTGGGGCACCGAGACCGCGTTCTGGCTGATCTGGCACACCGATGCGATGCGCGAGCTCGGCGCGGTGCTGGGGCTCGCCGTGGGCTATGTGGTGAAATACAACCTCGACCGGCGGTTCGTGTTCTCGCCCCCGGCGCGCGAGGCGGCATCATGATGTCGGCACGGTCCTTTACCGCCTATTTCGTGCTGCTCTTTCTTGTGCTGTCCCTTGTTCTTGTGCTGGTCTCGATGCAGGAGACCGGCGGGCGGCTGATCTATGTGCTGGACGATCCCTATATCCATCTCGCCGTGGCCGAGAATATCCTGAGGGGCGGGTACGGGGTCAATTTTCCGGAAGTCTCCTCGCCTTCCTCCTCTATTCTTTACCCGTTCCTGCTGAGCCTGACCCTGCTTCTGGGTTTTGGCGAGTGGGGGCCGCTTTTGCTGGGGCTCGGCGCGACCGTGTTGTCGATCCTGCTGCTGGCGCCGCTGCTGTTCCGGACCTGTATCGGAACACGTCCCGGGGCAGGGGTGCTTTTCGTGGTGATGCCGCCGCTCTTCCTGCTGGCGCTCAACGCTTTCGTGCTGCCGCTGACCGGGATGGAGCATCCGCTGCATGTGCTGGCCGTCGTGCTGATCCTGTGCGGGCTGGTCGATTACGCCGAGACGGGAAAAGTGTCGATCGGGCTTGGCATCGGGATCCTGCTGGGGCCGCTGATCCGGTTTGAGGGGTTCGCTTTCTCGGTTGCCGCGATTCTGGCGCTGCTGTTCACCCCGCGCTGGCGGGCGGGGCTGCTGATCGGGGCGCTGCTGCTCGCGCTGACGGTCTGCTACGTGCTGTTCGCGAAATGGACGGGCCTGCCGCTGCTGCCAAGTTCGGTGCTGGTGAAGTCGCGGGTGACCTCCACGGCCTATGACCGGTCGATGGTGAGCGCGCTGGCCGATGTCTATTTCGCGGTGCGCTATGCCCTGAGCAGCAAGGCCGGCGCCCTGATCGCCGTCGGGGGCAGCCTGCTGCTGCCGTTCTGCTTTTTGAAAACCCGTTACGCGGTGCCGGCGATCGCGCTTTGCGCTCTGCTGGCGGCGCATCTGGCGTTCGGCAATTTTGGCTGGTTCGGGCGTTACGAGATCTATGCGCTCACCGGGCTGTGCCTTGGGATCGCGGTCTATTACGGGCATTTCTTTCTGAACGGGACAGTCGCCCAGCGGGTGCTGGTCATCCCCTGCCTTCTGATCACCATCGCGGCGATGGAATATGTCGAGCTGACCTTCCGGGTGCCGGCTGCCTCGCGCAATATCTATGAACAGCAGTACCAGATGCATCGTTTCGCCACCGAGTTCTTTCCCGAACGCGTCGCGGTCAACGATCTGGGCTGGGTGACCTATCGCAACGATCTTTATGTGCTGGATCTCTGGGGGCTGGGGTCGGAGGATGCCCGGCGTGCCGTGGTCAGCAACGGGCGCAACGCGGAGTTCATGCGCGAGATCACCGAGCGCAACGACATCGTCTACGCGATGATCTACGATATCTGGTTCCTCGAGGGCGTGCCGCCGGAATGGTGCCGGATTGCCCAGCTCGACACGATCAAGGTGGCCGCGGCCAGCGGAGAAGTCGCCTTTTATCTGCTGGACCCGGGCCGCGAGGCAGAGATGCGCAGCGCGCTCGAGGCTTTTTCAGATGCCTTGCCAAACGGACCCAGTCTGGAGATATATCCCTGTAATGAGTGAGCTTTCGGGCTGGGGGCGGTTCCCCAGACACAAGACGCAACTGGCGGCCCCGCGCAGCGAAGGGGCCATTACCGCCCGCGTGGCGGAGGGCCGCGCTATCGCGCGGGGCAACGGGCGGGCCTATGGCGACAGTGCCGTGGGGGCCCGGCAGACTGTGTCGATGCGCTATTTCAACCATATGCTGTCTTTTGATGAGAAAACCGGGGTGCTGGTGGCCGAGGCCGGGGTCATTCTTGGCGATGTGATCTCGGCCTTTCTGCCGCGCGGCTGGTTTCCCGCAGTCACGCCGGGGACGAAATTCGTCACCCTCGGCGGCATGATCGCGGCGGATGTGCATGGCAAGAACCACCACAAGGACGGCAGTTTCGGCAATTTCATCGACTGGATCGAGCTGATCGGGCCGGATGGCACCCTGCGGCGCTGCTCGCCCCGGAGCAATGACGAGCTGTTCCGCCGCACCATCGGTGGCATGGGGCTGACCGGGGTGATCCTGCGCTGCGCGATCCGGCTGCGCCCGGTGGAAAGCGCCTGGATCCGCCAGACCATGCAGCCGCTGGAAAATCTCGACGCGGCGCTCGAGGCCTTTGAGGCGGCGGATGCGGCGACCTATTCGGTGGCCTGGATCGACTGTCTGAGCCAGGGCGACAGGCTGGGCCGGTCGCTTCTGATGCTGGGCGAACATGCCACGGCGGCAGAGCTGAGCGAGGACAAGGTCCGCTACCCGTTCGAGACGCCGCGCAAGAACAAGAAGACCGTGCCCTTCGATCTGCCGCAGGGGGTGCTGAGCCAATACACGGTGCGCGCCTTCAACGCGCTTTACTACTGGAAGGGCGCCCGTCAGAGCGGCGAGTCGCTGGTCGACTGGGACACCTATTTCTACCCGCTCGACGCGATTCTCGGCTGGAACAGGATCTACGGGCGCAAGGGGTTCATGCAGTTCCAGTGCGCCCTGCCGCTGGAGAGCTCGCCCGAGGGGCTGCGCGCCCTGCTCGAGGCGACGTCCGAAGCCGGGGCCGGATCTTTCCTCGCGGTGCTCAAACGCTTTGGCGAACAGGAAAGCCCGTTCTCCTTCCCGATGCTGGGCTATACGCTGGCGCTGGATTTTCCGGTGAACGCCAAGACGCTGGCGCTGATGGAAGAGCTCGACCGGATCACGCTGGATCACGGCGGGCGGTTCTACCTTGCCAAGGACAGCCAGATGAGCGCCGAGACGCTGCATCGCTCCGATCCGCGCGCGGCCGACTATGCCGCCTACCGTGACAGCGAGGGCCTTCGGGCCCCGTTTCAATCCCGACAGTCTGAAAGGCTCTCCCTATGACCAAAGGCCCTGTCCTGATCCTCGGTGCGACCTCCGACATGGCGCAGGCGGTGGCGCGGTCCTATGCCGCCCTTGGCCACCCGCTGCAACTGGCCGCGCGCCGTCCCGAGGCGCTGGAAAAGCTCAAGGCCGATCTGGAACTGCGCCACAGCGTGCCGGTGAGCCTGCACGCCTTTGACGTGCTGGACACGGGCAGCCATCCGGCTTTCATCGAAACCCTGCCAGCGCTGCCCGAGATCGCGATCTGCGCGGTGGGGATGATGGGCGAGCAGGTCGAGAACGAACAGGACATGGCGGCGGCGGCGCAGGTGATGCGCAGCAATTACGAGGGTCCGGCCACGATCCTTGCGCTGCTGGCCAACCGTTTCGATGCGCGCGGGTCGGGACAGATCGTCGGGATCAGTTCCGTCGCGGGGCTACGGGGGCGGGCGACGAATTACGTTTATGGCTCGGCCAAGGCCGGGTTCACCGCCTTTCTGTCGGGGCTGCGCAACCGGTTCGCCAAGCGCAACGTGCATGTGCTGACGGTGCTGCCCGGTTTCGTCGCCACCCGCATGACCGAGGGCATGGACCTGCCGCCACGCCTGACCGCCGAACCCGAAGAAGTGGCCGAGGCGATCGTGAAGGCGCTGAGCAAGGGGCGCAACGTCATCTACGTGCGAAAGATCTGGTGGCTGATCATGGCGATCATCACCTCGATCCCCGAGGCGATCTTCAAGAAGCTGCGGATCTGACCCGGGCGGCTGTCGGGCCAGTTTATAACGCTTTGTTTTCGAAGGGGAGACATCCTTCGGGGTGGCGCCATCTGTCACGCTGATAATGTAAGTTATGTTAATTTTAGCAACGTGACCCCACTGGTGGTTTGCCAGCAACAGGGGCTGATTACATGCGGTTGTGGATTTGCCTTTCGATTCGCAGCGGATAAGCCTGATGCCACTGAGCGTCAGGCAAACTGACGCCGTGTGATGGAGCAGGACATATGAATTATCAGGCAATGGGCGCGATCTGCGCCCTGATGGTGTGTGGAACGGGTCTGCAGGCGATGGAGCTGACCGGCGGATCGCTGGAAATCGGCTATTCGGCCTTCAACGACCAGACAGATCTCAACCGTACCGCCATCAAGGGTCAGGCAGAGGTGGGATTCAATCGCAATCTGGCCGCGCAACTGGATCTGGGCAGCTATAACTTTGGCCTTGTTGACGAAACAGGTACCAATTTCACGCTGCACGGTATCTATCACCTGAACGGGGAGACCTCCTTTGGCGTCTTCTACGCGCGGGACGATATCTTCAATGGCAGCGCCGACCAGATCGGTATCGAAGCCGGTTTCGACGTGTCCGAGGCTTTCGCCGCAGAAGTCTATGCGTCGACAGGTGACAACGCCGGGGCCGACGGGACAATGTTCGGATTCGATCTGGGGTATGACATCTCGGACCGGGTAAAATTGAACGCCGGACTGGATCGCGCGAATTACGATCTTGGCACGGATCTTACGCGTTTCAGCATCGGCGCGGAATACAACACCGGCGAGTATGGCAATTTCTACGCCGAAGTCGGCAGCCTCGACATCAGTGCATTCGGCCTGAACGGCTCGGAGGCCTATGTCGGTCTCGGCTTCCGGCTGGATTTCGGCGCCGAGCGTGGCGCGACCTTTGGCCAGCGCGGTCTGCTGGACATGCTGCCGGGGCTGTAAGCCTTTGCAGACGGGCCGGGCCGGAAACGGCTCGGCCCCGGCTTGTCTGAAATGTCTCGAACCGGACGTGGCATTTTTCTAGGGGAGCGCGCGTTTCGATCCCTGCTCTTTTCCCGCCCCCGTCCTCCTCAACCATCTTGCATCCTCGGCGCGCGGAGCCGACAGTTCGGGGAGGAGATTTACCCGGGCGTTTCCGCAGGTTATGACGCGCCGGCACAGGAGATTTGTTCATGAAGATTGCGATGATCGGCACCGGCTATGTCGGCCTTGTCTCGGGCGTGTGTTTTTCCGATTTCGGGCATGAGGTGGTCTGCGTCGACAAGGATCCGCGCAAGATCGAGATGCTCGAACAGGGGCGCGTGCCGATCTACGAACCGGGGCTTGATACCTTGATGGCGAAGAACGTCGAGGCCGGGCGGCTCTCCTTCACGCTCGATCTCGCCGCCGCGCTTGAAGGCGCGCAGGCGGTGTTCATCGCGGTCGGCACCCCGACCCGGCGCGGCGACAACCATGCCGATCTGACCTATGTGATGGCCGCGGCCGAGGAGATCGCGCGCACCGCCGATCACTACATGGTCGTGGTGACCAAATCGACCGTCCCGGTGGGCACCAACCGGCAGGTGAAGGAGGTCATCGCAAAGGCCAATCCCGATCTCGATTTCGACGTGGCCTCGAACCCGGAATTCCTGCGCGAAGGGGCGGCGATCGACGATTTCATGAAGCCCGACCGCGTCGTCGTCGGGGTTGAGAACGACCGCGCCGCCGAGGTGATGAACGAGATCTACCGCCCGCTCTACCTGCGCGATTTCTCGATCATCGCGACCGATCTGGAATCGGCGGAAACCATCAAATACGCCGCCAATGCCTTTCTCGCGGTCAAGATCACCTTCATCAACGAGATCGCCGCGCTCTGCGAAAAGACCGGCGCGGACGTCAAGGAAGTGGCCAAGGGCATGGGGCTCGACAACCGCATCGGCAACAAGTTCCTGCATGCGGGGCCGGGCTATGGCGGGTCGTGTTTTCCCAAGGATACCAAGGCGCTGGCGCGGATCGGGCAGGATTACGCGGCGACCATGCATATCACCGAAACGGTGATCCAGGTGAACGAGGACATCAAGCGGCGGATGATCGACAAGCTGCGCGATCTCTGCGGCGGCAGTTTCAACGGCAAGACCGTGGCGGTGCTGGGCGTGACCTTCAAGCCGAACACCGACGACATGCGCGACGCGCCAAGCCTGACCATCGTGCCGGCCCTGGTCGGCGGCGGCGCGCGCGTGCGCGTCTGCGACCCGCAGGGCAAACGCGAGGGCGAGGCGCTGCTGCCCGGCGTGACCTGGATCGAGGACCCCTACAAGGCGGCGAAAGAGGCCGACCTGCTGGTGATCCTGACCGAATGGAACGAGTTCCGCGCGCTGGACCTCAGGGCGCTGGCGAAGACGATGAACGACCCCCGCCTCGGCGATCTGCGCAACATCTACACACCCGAGGATGCCCGCAACGCCGGGTTCGTGGCCTATGACAGCGTCGGGCGCGAGGGGTTTGGCGGGATGTGAGGGGGGAGTGTCGCCAATGACGGGGCATTTCATCATGCAGGATGTGGTAAAAATCTGGTCCTATTAGGAAATGGAACGGAGAGTGCCTATCGAAAATAGATACGTGGGCATTCGCTGGAGCGCAGCGGGGCATCGTTGTGCGGGTTTCACCGCAGACACGCGGTCACAAAGTTCGCATTGGACTGGATCAGGCTGAGAAAAGAACAGCGTTCCGATAGGTTGCTAGGAGCACATCATACCGGCGCAATCCGCCCGAAGCGCGCTGTCAATTATGCTCCTGCCACCGCCGCCTAAATGGCATTGGCGCGGCGCATGGCCCATCATCGGGCTCGGACGTGGACAGATGCTAGGCAAGCCATGTCAGGTTGATGTCGACGAATGCGCGAATCTTCCCGCGCTGCTCGTCCGGCACATCATCGATCTGGGCTGACAAAAAAAACTTGCGAGACAAATGCGACTGTCGTCGTCCAGAGCCTTTTCGAAAGATCCCCGAATAGGCAAGCAAGCAGGCCGCTGGTACATCATTGGTCCGGGCAACCGGCTCATGGGCCGCCTTCAGATTCTCGCAATTCCGTCTGACCACGGCGGAGCCAACAGCAGCCTTGCTGAGAAATAGTGATCAAGGCTGGGGCCCTGGTGCCGACCTTCGCCGCCATGTCCCTGAAATTCAGGCCACAATAGCCATGAGCCTGCGCCAGCGTGCGCGCTGTGGCGAGTTATCTACCAACTGGTAGGTAGAGCCGTGAACGATGATGACGATTCATGACTTTGGCCTCTACCCTGCGCGCGTTCGCATTCCTGCAACCAACCTATCGCGCACGGTAACGAGCCGAAGTTATTGCCAAAGCGAACGAAGAACCTGAAAATGAGGATTGTCAGGTGACCCCGGCGTCGCGTATGCGATGAGATCGCCAGACATGAGCCGGTCGAACAGAGCACGCTTGAGATCGTTTCAAGCGCTATTGGCTGTTCTTGCGGTTGCCTGCCGCCGCATTTTGATTGAGGAGATGTGCCTAAGCTCTGCTTCGGGCCAACGACGACCACCGGGAGTCGTACGGGGCCGTCCGCGCGCATCGGGTTGCTGCCTTTTGAGGTCCTCCCATTTCTGCCATTGGTCTGGCAGAAATTCCTTCATCGCAGACAAATCTGGCACGGCGCCCTTTGGAGGTAGCGGAAGTACTGCGGTACGCGACACGTGTGAAGCCATCCTCGTAGTTAAGACGGACGTGCCCCCCCGCCACATTTCCTGAATTGTGCCCTCTCATCATGGGAGTATTCTAACGCGTGCTGCTGAAAACCGCTCCCGAAGTTTTGGCGTAGCCTTGCGCGCGGCAGTTTGGAGAGAAAGCGGTTCCCGCAAATTTTGGGGGGTGATGTAGAGGGCTTAAAAGTTGAACCGCAATGAAAATGGACGAGTTTTAGTGCGACCCGGGTTCGCTTCCTTGGCCAGATTAATAGCCCAGTTTCAGGGTGCAATGACACCGCGGTGCTCGGGATCAGATCAAACAGAACAATACGGATTTCTAAGAAATCGGAACGCGCTCGTTGCTCATACTCAAGCGACATCCAAGCTTAATTCTAAACCTCGAAAGCTCCTTATAAGTCATTGCTTAAATTTTGTATTTAGGTTGAGAAAGCCCGCCAGCCTAAGATCCAAAGCCAGCCGATCTGTTTACGGCCGATGCGTGCCGCGCGCCGAAAAACAGTTCGACGGCAGAGAAAACCCATCGACCACGGTTGTATTCGATAGGCGCGCCCGTGGCCGACAGGATCACCGAAATGACCCGCGCGTGTCGGTAAGCATATAGCAGTGGTGTGAAACGGTGTGAAACGCAGTCCATCTTCTGCAAGGGCATCCATAACCGGGGTAGGAACTGGCTCCCCGAACGTACCCGGCTGGCCATAGCCGAGGTCGTCAATCAGGATAACAAGGACGTTGGGTGATCCTTCGGGCGGCGTCACCGGCTAGGGGTGATCCTAGGTCGAGCCTTCGAAGGTTTCCGTGATAACGCCTTCGAAAGGCGCAGGCGGCAACGGCAAGATGGAGCCGTCGCGCGGTGCATCTTGTGCCCATACTGCCGTTGCTGACGCAATGAGCAGGAGGACAGCACCTCCTTTAAGCGCGCGACTGAAATAAAATTGCTGGGTCATATGCTTGCCTACGCAATCTTTGAATCAAATTCTGTCGCTAAGTTAAAATACAATCTATACATGTATCGAGTAATAATTATTCTTTCAAAAGGTAACCCGCCAACCACTCTCGGCAGTATGTCGGAGGATACCAATGAAGCGTTACGCGGGCTCCGTTCTGAGTCCAATCAGACGCGGAGGTGGAGATGCGAACGGCAGGTATGTCCCGTTGCAACCTATCGGAGCATGCGGCTTCTAGAACTTAATTTGTTGCTTGCAAATGGTTGTACGCTTTGCGGCAGAAAGCGGACGTTGAGAGTATCGGTTCGAATGTCCGTTCATCCAGCCTTTGTCTAACCTCTTCTGCCATTCGTCGTGCCGAGATAGACAGACGAGATGATGATCGCGAGTGCTGCGAAACGTTGGATGGTCATCGCCTCATTCAGCAGTAACACGCCAAGGAGTGCGCCACCCACCGGAACGGCAAAGTTTACCTGAGACATACGTGTAGCGCCGAGCCGGGGCACAAGAAAAAAATAAATCAGATTTGCGCAGGCCGTTGAAAACAGACCAAGATATAGAATAGCGCCAAGTGAACCCATAGTTGGTTCAATTGCTCCTATGTCTGCGTCCGAAAGGATAACGAACCCGGTCATGAAAAGAGTTCCGACAATCATGGAACCGGTGGCCATTTCCAAGGCAGGGCGTTTGACAAATCGGCGGATGTATACGGTGGAAGCGGCGTAGCACAGGGTCGCTCCAACAATCGCAAGCTGCCCGATCAGGTGTTCGCCTATGCCGGCGAGCGCTGTAGGCCCCACGAGAATGACTACACCGCATAACCCTCCCAAGACGCCAAGCGTTGTCCGAAGCGTCAATGTTTCCTCCGGGACGATCGCCGCCGCAAGCACCAAAGTGGCCATTGGCGCGACACCTATCAGGATCGAGGCAAGAGCGCTGTCGACTGTTTGCTCACCAAAGGTGATCAGCAAGAAAGGCAGCGCCGAGCCGAGCAGACCTGTAATTGTGTATGAAACCCAGTCTCGTATGTCCTTGGAGAGCACCATTTTGCGGAGCTTCAATACGGCATAGATGACAACGCTGCCAACAAACAGGCGCCCCAGAACAAGGACTGAAGGGTCTAGGTTGGAAACTCCGATTTTTATTACCGCATAGGACGAACTCCACATTGCTGCGAGTAAGAACCAGAGAGTTATATTGAGCGAGTTTTGCTTGCGCATGAGGTGACCAACAGCTACTGCTACGATAAACGTAGCGATAGAGCGCTTTCAAAACAGTAGCAAGAGAAATATGACGGATATTAACCGAAGATCAGTCGTGAAGGGCGGGGTTCCAGTCCGCGGGTCCACAACCGGGCAACCAATTATGGTTCTGTTTGACCTTCTCAGCCGCCGTTGGGCGATGGGCATCTTGTGGAATCTCGCCAGCGAGCCGCGAACTTTCCGAGATCTTCAAGCCCGGTGCGGGTTAGCATCCCCCAGTGTCTTGAACACCCGCCTGAAAGAGCTTCGTGAGGTTGGCCTGATAAAAAACGGTGAGGGCGGTTACGAACTGACCGCCACCGGACGGGAGTTGTTCGCGCATTTAGAACCACTCGGAGACTGGGCGATGGAATGGGTGCCAACGCTCTAAGCCGACATTCGGGCATCGCGCAGCATCGGTGAACCTCTGCGCGAAGCCGTCATTCGTCTCTGCCAGACAAAAGATGCAAATCGCTGGACGACGCGGGCGTGTACTCATTGGACTCCCGCGCCAAGTTTGATGCGGACTTCATTTGCGGCTGATGAGTCAGCCTCGAACAAAAATGGGGTCGAGCAAGGAGCTTGAAGGACGGAAAAGCTCTCTCCATCGGGATGCGGAAGGAGCGTTGTGCTTGGGCCCCGCAGCGGTGATCTGGGAGACGTGGGCGCAACAAGGGCAATCAGGTACGTCTCGCCTTTCAACCGGTCAGGTTCGGCAAACGTAGAATTGTCCCAAACCGCCGTAACTTCGTCTGAGCTGTCACCTTTTAAGACTTGCTCAACATGGATTTCGAAGCGGGCGTAATCACTCGGATACGCTATCTGGGATTTTAGAATTTTATTGATCTGTGGGTTTGCGTCATCCGCCAAACGCTGAATCTTTTCCTGACGGCGTTCGTTTGCGTTAGCGTTCAAAACAATCGCGTATTTTTTTACCGTGCCTATGACGATCAAGTCTGCCAGCTCGATATCTTGGATATTGATCGGTGTCTCGATCCGACATGCAAGCAGAGGTCCCGGGATCGTCCCAAGAAACCCGATGACGCAGAATATCCAAACCGAAAATCGCATTCAACAGCTTGTCCAGAGACGAGCCGTTGCCGTCAACCGGTCATACGTGGGCCGTTTGTGGACATCTGGAACGAAACCTCAAATGCGATGAGGAATGCAAAAAAAAACCGCCACCGAAATCCGGTAGCGGTTCCAATTATCCTTGATGTTCGATTAGAAGTCCCAGTCTTCGTCCTCGGTCGCGACGGCCTTGCCGATCACATAGGAAGAGCCGGAGCCCGAGAAGAAGTCGTGGTTTTCGTCCGAGTTCGGCGAGAGAGCGGCCATGATTGCCGGGTTCACGCGGCAGGCTTCGTCCGGGAAAAGCCCTTCGAAGCCAAGGTTTTGCAGCGCCTTGTTCGCATTGTAATGGAGGAAATTCTTGACGTCCTCGGTCAGGCCCAGCGGATCGTAAAGCTGCTCGGTATAGCGCGCCTCGATGTCGTAGAGATCGAAGATCAGCGAGAAGGCGAAATCCTTGATCTCCTGACGCTCGGCCTCGCTCAGCCGCTCCATGCCGCGCTGGAACTTGTACCCGATGTAATAGCCGTGGATTGCCTCGTCGCGGATGATCAGACGGATCAGGTCGGCGGTGTTGGTCAGGCGTGCACGGCTCGACCAGTGCATTGGCAGGTAGAAACCGGAATAGAACAGGAAGCTTTCAAGGAAGACGCTGGCGACCTTTTTGCGCAGCGGGCTCGAGGTCGCGTCATATTCGTCGAGGATCAGGCGCGATTTGGCCTGAAGATGCTCGTTCTCCGAAGACCAGCGGAACGCCTCGTCCACCTGATCGGTCTGGCAGAGCGTTGAAAAGACCGAAGAATAACTGCGCGCATGCACCGCTTCCATAAAGGAGATATTGCTCAGCACCGCCTCTTCGTGGGGCGTGATCGCATCCGCCATCAGGGTCGGCGCGCCGACCGTGTTCTGGATCGTGTCAAGCAGGGTCAGGCCGGTAAAGACGCGGATCGTCAGCGTCTGTTCCTGCGGCGTCAGCTGCGACCAGCTTTGGATGTCATTGGACAGCGGCACTTTTTCCGGCAGCCAGAAATTGACTGTCAGGCGGTTCCAGATCTCGAGATCCTTGTCGTCTTCCAGACGGTTCCAGTTGACGGCACGGGGCACGGCTCGGGTCGCGACAGTATCTTTCATGCGGGGCACCTTATGGCAGGCAGGTTCGGGGGCAGGCGGCCCGGGGATGCAACACCGGGACGGGAATCATGGGGCAGGGATGCCTAGAGCGAGCAGGAGACGCAACCTTCTACCTCGGTCCCTTCCAGCGCCATCTGACGCAGGCGGATGTAGTAGATCGTCTTGATACCCTTCTTCCAGGCATAGATCTGCGCCTTGTTGATGTCGCGGGTCGAGGCTTCGGCCGGGAAGAACAGGGTCAGTGACAGGCCTTGGTCGACGTGCTGGGTTGCCGCCGCATAGGTGTCGATGATCGCTTCGGGGCCGATCTCATAGGCATCCTTGTAGTACTCAAGGTTGTCGTTGGTCATGTAGGGCGCCGGGTAATAGACCCGGCCGATCTTGCCTTCCTTGCGGATCTCGATCTTCGAGGTGATCGGGTGAATAGAAGAGGTCGAGTTGTTGATATAGCTGATCGATCCGGTCGGCGGCACAGCCTGAAGGTTGCGGTTGTAAAGCCCGCCTTCCATCACCCTGTCGCGCAGCGCGGCCCAGTCCTCGCGGCTCGGGATCTCGATCCCGGCGGCTTCGAACAACCCGCGCACCTTGTCGGTCTCGGGCAGCCAGTCTTGCGAGACATAGCGGTCAAAGAAGCTGCCGTCGGCGTATTTGGAGTCCTCGAACCCTTTGAATTTCTCGCCTTTTTCGACCGCCAGCGCATTCGACGCCCGCAGGCAGTGGAACAGAACGGTGCAGAAATAGATATTGGTGAAATCGACCCCCTCGGGCGATCCGTAATGGATGCGCTCGCGGGCGAGGTAGCCGTGCAGGTTCATCTGACCAAGACCGATCGCATGACTCTGCGCATTGCCGTGGCGGATCGACGGCACGGAATCGATGCTGCTCATCTCGCTCACCGCATTCAGGGCGCGGATCGAGGTTTCGACCGTCTTGCCCAGATCGCCGCCATCCATCGTCTTGGCGATGTTGAGCGATCCGAGGTTGCAGGAGATGTCGCTGCCCATATGGGCATAGCCGAGGTCGTCGTTGAACTCGGAGGCCTCGTTCACCTGCAGGATTTCCGAGCAGAGGTTCGACATGTTGATCCGGCCCGCGACGGGATTAGCCTCGTTCGCGGTATCCTCGAACAGGATATAGGGGTACCCCGACTCAAACTGGATCTCAGCGATGGTCTGAAAGAACTTGCGCGCGTTGATCTTTTTCTTGTGGATCCGCGGATTATCGACCAGCTCGTGATATTTCTCGGTGACCGAGATTTCCGAGAATGCGCAGCCATAGACCTTTTCCACGTCATGCGGCGAGAACAGGTACATGTCCTCGTTTTTCTTGGCGAGCTCAAACGTGATGTCCGGGATCACAACGCCAAGGCTCAGCGTCTTGATGCGGATCTTTTCGTCGGCATTCTCGCGCTTGGTATCGAGGAACCGCAGGATGTCGGGGTGGTGCGCGTTCAGATAGACCGCGCCGGCCCCCTGACGGGCGCCCAGCTGGTTGGCATAGCTAAAGCTATCCTCCAGCAGCTTCATCACCGGGATCACGCCCGAAGACTGGTTTTCGATCCCCTTGATCGGTGCGCCATGCTCGCGGATGTTGGTCAGCATCAGCGCCACGCCACCGCCGCGCTTGGACAGCTGCAGCGCCGAATTGATCCCGCGCCCGATGCTTTCCATGTTGTCTTCCAGACGCAGCAGGAAACAGGACACGAATTCGCCCCGTGCCTTTTTCCCGGCGTTGAGGAAAGTCGGCGTCGCGGGCTGGAAACGCCCGTCGATGATCTCTTCCATGATCTTGAGCGCGAGCGTTTCGTCGCCCCGCGCCAAAGTCAACGCGACCATGACGACGCGATCCTCGAAACGCTCAAGATACCGCTGCCCGTCCCATGTTTTCAGCGTGTAAGAGGTGTAATACTTGTAAGCGCCGAGAAAGGCGGGAAAGCGGAACTTCTTGGCCCATGCCGCATCCCAGATCTTGCGCAGGAAGGTCGGCTCGTACTGATCCAGCACAGCGCATTCGTAGTAACCTTCCTCGACGAGATAACCGAGCTTTTCCTCGAGCGAGTGAAAGAACACGGTGTTCTGGTTCACATGCTGAAGGAAATACTGGCGCGCCGCCTTGCGATCGGCGTCGAACTGAATCTTGCCGTCCTCGTCATAGAGGTTCAGCATCGCGTTCAGCGCGTGAAAGTCGAGGTTCGCGGTTAGGCTGGAATCGAGCATTCTTGTCCCCAAAATGTCTCAAGCCCGGCCTGGACGCGGGCGATATCGGTATCGGTTCCGGCAAGCTCGAAACGGTAGAGCACCGGCACATTGCATTTGCGGGCGATGACGTCGCCCGCCTGCGCGAAGGTCGCGCCGAAATTCCGGTTTCCCCCGGCAATTACGCCGCGCAGCAGGGCGCGACGTTCAGGAGCGTTCAGAAAGCGGATCACCTGCCGGTGCACCGCGCCCCGCCCATGCGCATCCGCATATGTCGGGCAGATCAGAACGTAAGGCGCGCGGATATCCGGGAAAGCCTCGGTCTCGTCAATGGGGATTCGGTCCGCCGCGAGGTCAAGCTTTTCCATAAAGCGCCGGGTATTGCCCGATCGCGAAGAGAAAAAGACAAGCCCGCCCATGGCTTAGAATCCCCATCCGGAAAATTTACGAAAGACGTCCGATCATGTCCGGACGGAACCCGGCCCAGTGCTCGTCCCCGGCGATCACGACCGGAGCCTGACGATAGCCCATTTCCTGAACCCGTTCCATAGCGGCGGCGTCCTGAGTCAGGTCGACCACGTCGTAGTTCAGCCCGCGTGCATCCAGCGCGCGAGTGGTTGCGGTGCATTGTACGCATGCCGGTTTGGAATACACTGTGATCGTCATTGTCTGGTCCCTTGCCAATTTTCAGAGCCGTCTGAGTCGGGACCCGAAGAGAGGCGCTTTTGCCCCTGTCTTCCCTCCCGGACCCACCGTCCGTGGTCGTCATCTTCGCCGCTTTGGCAGGTCTCCTGACTTCGCGGCTCAATCGCCTTGGCCCGCCTTCCCGGAACGTGAATTCCAGTGGTTTCGGGCCTTGGCTCGCCGCTTACAGTTGCGGGGGCAGTGCCGGATTCTCACCGGTTTCCCTCTTTGCTGACGAGTCACCTCGTGAGCACCAAAGCTACAGCATATTGTGTCAGGGGCGGGCGGTGTGTCAATATCTAGAGGCGGCCGCTGGGGCGATTTTTTTCATTATGACGGAGAAAGGTGACTGCCATGTGATGGTCGCTCAGTCTGGGCGGGCGATCTTGGACGCGTCGCGTCAGGGGCGCGGTAAAAGTCCGGCAAAAGGGCTGCCCCACGAAAATGCCCAAGCCCGTCGCTAAAGGCAACTCCCAAATCGCCCAATTGCGACAGGCAGGATCGGTTGACCAAATTTAGGGCGTGTTGCGCCGGGAGCAGCCGCGCCAATGCACCGCATCAAGCCCTCTTCCCCTGCGGCGGGAATCCGCGCTACATCGGCAGCATGACCCGCAGACCGGCCCATCTCCTGCTGACCAGCCTTGCCGCGCTCCTGATCGCGCTGGTCAGTGTCATGTCTGCCCACCTGATGGCGCCCGACCGAGACGAACCTGCGCGTGAGATGGCCGCTCTCAGCCTTGGGCTCAGCTACGATGACATCTGTGGTGACCTTGAGGCAGCCCATGACCATCGCTGCCCGTTCTGCCGATTGCTGCCCGAGGCGCCGGATATGCGCCCCGAACTGGCCGAGGGTCAGCTGCGCTATTCGACCGATCTGGCGCAGCTTTCAGACCTGACAGCTACCGCCCAGACGGGCAATCCGAATATCTCCGCGCGCGCGCCCCCGGCGCTGATCTGATCCCCACGCCCGGTATCCGGGCAAATCCGATCAACCGGCCCTAGGGCCGCGCAATTTCCCCGTATCCGGCAAAAGAACCGCCTGCGGGGCTACTGGAGATACAGATGACCAAATCCCTTATTGCCGCAGGCCTCCTGACGGCGCTCGCCACCTCCGCCATCGCGCATTCCACGTTGGAACAGGCCGAGGTTGCGGCTGGTGCGACCACCAAGATCACCCTGCGTGTGCCGCATGGCTGCAACGGGCAGGCGACTCATACCGTAGAGCTGCGCCTGCCCGACGGGTTTTACGCGGCCAAGCCCATGCCCAAGGCGGGCTGGACGCTCGAAACCGAAACCGCGGAATACGCCACGCCATACGAAATGCACGGTCACACTATGACCGAAGGCGTGCAAAAGGTGACGTGGTCGGGCGGCAATCTCGAAGACGGCTGGTACGATGAATTCACCGTGCGCGGTACTGTGGGCCGCGACGTGGCTCCCGATACGGTTCTGTACTTTCCCGCTGTGCAGATCTGCGCCGATGGCACGGCTGACTGGACCGATACCTCCGGGTCGCACGACGTGCCCAACCCGGCCCCCAAGCTGACCGTCACGGCCGCTGAAATGCACGCCGGTCACGGTCATGGCGGTCACGGGGATAAAGCGGGTGAAATCACCCTTGGCGACCTGACGCTGTCGGGCGGTTTCTCTCGCGCCACGCTGCCCAACGCCCCTGTCGCGGGCGGTTTCATGACCATCGTGAACAATGGCGACGGCGACGACCGGCTTGTCGCGGCCTCGTCCCCGGCATCGGGCCGGACCGAGATCCACGAGATGAAGATGGAAAACGACGTGATGAAGATGCGCGAACTGGCCGATGGTCTGCCGATCCCGGCGGGGGCAACGGTAAAGCTGCAACCGGGCGGCTACCACATCATGTTCATGCAGATCGAAGAGCCTTTTGTCGAAGGTGAAACCGTCAACGCGACCCTGACCTTTGAAAAAGCGGGCGAGGTGACCGTGCCGCTTGCCATCGGCGCACCGAACGCGCGCAGCGGCGGTCATGGCGATCACAGCGGCCATTCCGGCATGGCCAAGGAGTAATCATGGCCCGTAAAAACCTTTTAATCCTTTTGCTCTGGGGGGCGGCGATTGTCGCCCTCGGCGCGTTTCTCTGGGTCCGCGTGCTAGAGCCGCGCATGACGCAAACGGTCGGAGACACGCTGGGGCAGGGGGATTATACCCTGACCACCACCGAGGGCGATACCTTTACCCAAGACAGCCTTGCGGGCGCGCCTTCGGCCGTCTTCTTCGGCTTTACCCATTGCCCCGATGTCTGCCCCACGACGCTCGGCGACATCCTGACCTGGCAAGAGGAACTGGGAGAAGAGGGCAGCCCCCTGCGCGTCTTCTTCATCACTGTCGATCCAGAGCGTGACAGTGTCGATGCGCTGCGCGACTACGTGTCATGGGTGCCGGGCGTGCAGGGTGTGTCCGGTCCGCGGGAAGAGATCGACAAGGCGATCCGGGCCTTCCGCATCTATGCCTCCAAGGTGCCGCTCGAAGACGGTGGCTATACGATGGACCATTCCGCCAGTGTTCTGCTCTTTGACGAAGATGGCCGGTTCTACGAACCTGTCGGCTATCAGGAAGACCCCGACCGCGTCCTCTCCAAGCTGCGGCACCTTACGCAGGGGTGAAATCCGCGTGCCGGGGAGTTTCCTCGGCACGCTTTCCTTTCGACGACTGTTAAACCCAAACAACAGGTTCATCTCCTCGTCAAAAGATCGGTGCACTACAGTATTGCGAATAATTCTCATTTGCATTACTTGACTTCTGCGACTGCGTCGCATTTACGTAATGACAAGCCCTTAAAACTCAGCGGAGCCTTGAATGGCACAGACCATATTGAAACGACTGGCCCTTGGCGCGGCGACGACGCTTGCCCTTGCAACGGGCGCGCAGGCCGATCAGTTCAAGGTCGTCACTACCTTCACCATCCTTGCGGACATGGTGCAGAACGTGGCGGGCGACGCGGCCGAGGTCGTTTCCATCACCAAGCCGGGGGCGGAAATTCACGGCTACCAGCCGACGCCGCAGGACATCGTGCGCGCCAGCGGGGCGGACCTCATCCTCTGGAACGGCATGAACCTCGAACGTTGGTTCGAACAGTTCATCGCCAATCTCGGTGACATGCCTTCGGCGGTGCTCTCCGACGGAGTCGATCCGGTCTCCATTGCCGAGGGCGACTACGAAGGTCTGCCCAACCCGCATGGCTGGATGGGTGTCGATAACGCCATGGTCTACGTCGACAACATCCGCGACGCCCTTTCCGAACACGATCCGGACAATGCCGAAACCTATGCCGCCAATGCTGAAACCTACAAACAGCAGATCACCGACACCGTCGGCCCGCTGCGCGATCGGATCAAGGCGCTGCCGGAAAACCGCCGCTGGCTCGTTACCTGCGAAGGCGCGTTCAGCTACCTGACCCGCGATTTCGACCTGAAAGAGGCCTATCTCTGGCCGATCAACGCCGATCAGACCGGCACGCCGCAACAGGTGCGCCGTGTCATCGACACCGTGCGTGACAACGACATACCGGCGGTCTTCTGCGAAAGCACCGTGAACCAGTCGCCCGCCCAGCAGGTCGCGCGGGAAACCGGCGCGAGCTATGGCGGGATGCTGTATGTCGACAGTCTAAGTGCCGCAGACGGACCGGTGCCCACCTATCTCGATCTTCTGCGGATCGATGCGGAAACCATCGCGAATGCGCTGGCACCCGCCGCGAACTGAGCTAAAGTTTTCCAGACACCAACAGGGTGTGACCCGGTAAGGACCCCCGATGCTCGACCAGCCCGCCGAAACCACGCAGCCCGCTTTGGGCACGATGGACGGCATCACCGTCCGCGATGTGACCGTAACCTATCGCAACGGCCATACGGCACTGCATGATGCCAGTTTCGAAATCCCGCGCGGCACCATCACCGCGCTTGTTGGCGTGAACGGGGCGGGCAAGTCCACGTTGTTCAAGGCGATCATGGGTTTTGTCCCGGCGGCGCGGGGCGAAATCACCCTGCTTGGCAAAACCGTCAAGCAGGCGCTGCGCGAAAATCTCGTCGCCTATGTGCCCCAGTCCGAAGAGGTTGACTGGTCCTTTCCGGTGCTGGTCGAAGACGTGGTGATGATGGGGCGCTACGGCCATATGGGCTTTCTGCGCCGCCCGCGTCAGGCTGACCGCGACGCGGTGGATCAGGCTCTGAGGCGCGTGAATATGCTCGACTACCGCCACCGCCAGATCGGAGAGCTGTCCGGCGGGCAGCGCAAACGCGTTTTCCTTGCCCGGTCGCTGGCACAGGAAGGGCAGGTGATCCTGCTCGACGAACCCTTTACCGGGGTCGACGTGAAGACCGAGGACCAGATCGTGGCCCTGCTGCGCGAACTTCGCGACGAGGGGCGGGTGATGCTTGTGTCCACCCATAACCTCGGATCGGTGCCTGAATTCTGCGATCGCACGGTTCTGGTCAAGGGCACGGTGCTGGCCTATGGCGAGACCGAAGACATCTTTACCCGGGACAACCTCGAAAAGGCGTTCGGCGGCGTGCTGCGCCACTTTACCCTTGGCGGCGATGCGCTCCACGACGACGACGACCCGCGTGAGCTGCGCATCATCACCGATGACGAACGTCCCTTTGTGCAATACAGCCAGCGCAAGTCGAAGAGTGTCAAAAAGACCGTCTCCAAGGACGGCACCAAGGAAAGCGCCGAATGATCGCTTTCCTGCTCGAACCCTTCAGTTACGGCTACATGTTCAACGCCATGTGGGTGTCGGCGCTGGTGGGCGGTGTCTGCGCCTTTCTCTCTGCCTATCTGATGCTGAAAGGCTGGTCACTGATCGGCGATGCGCTTTCCCATTCCGTGGTGCCGGGGGTTGCCGGGGCCTATATTCTCGGTCTGCCTTTTGCGCTTGGCGCGTTCATCTCGGGCGGGCTGGCCGCCGGGGCGATGCTGTTTCTCTCCGGGCGCTCCGGGCTAAAGATCGACGTGATCATCGGCATCATCTTTACCTCTTTCTTCGGGCTGGGCCTGTTCATGGTCTCGCTCGCGCCCATGTCGGTCAGCATCCAGACCATCATAATGGGAAATATCCTTGCCATCACCCCGGGCGATACACTGCAACTCGCGATCATCGGGGTGGTTTGCCTTGTAGTGCTGCTGGCCAAGTGGAAAGACCTGATGGTCGTGTTCTTTGACGAAAACCATGCCCGCACCATCGGTCTCAAGCCCGACCTGCTGCGCGTTGTTTTCTTCATGCTGCTCTCTGCCGCGATCGTTGCGGCGATGGTGACAGTGGGTGCATTTCTCGTCATCGCGATGGTGGTGACACCGGGGGCGACGGCCTACCTTTTATGCGACCGTTTTCCGCGCCTTATCGCGGTCTCGGTCCTGATCGGCACGCTGACCAGTTTCCTTGGCGCCTATCTCAGTTACTTCCTCGACGGGGCCACCGGCGGCGTCATCGTCTGCCTGCAAACGCTGCTCTTTCTCGTGGCCTTTGTCTTTGCGCCGAAACACGGGATATTGGCCGCCCGCCGCAAGGCGAGCGCCGCGCTGGATCGGTCCCCGCTCGAAACACGGGAGCTGCGCCCGTGATCGAAAGTATGCTGTTCCCCTTTCAGTTTCCCTTCATGCAGAACGCCTTCTGGATCGCGCTGCTGGTGGCACCGCCAACGGCGCTCTTGTCCTGTTTCCTTGTGCTCAAGGGATGGGCGCTGATGGGCGACGCGGTCAGCCACGCCACGCTGCCCGGCGTGGTGCTGGCCTGGATGCTGGGCCTACCGCTGATCGTCGGGGCCTTTGTCGCGGGCATGTCCTGCGCGCTGGCGACGGGATACCTTTCCTACAACAGCCGGGTCAAACAGGACACGGTGATGGGCGTGGTGTTTTCCGGCATGTTCGGCCTTGGCATCATCCTCTACACCTCGATCCAGACCAACGAGCACCTCGACCACGTGCTATTCGGCAATATGCTGGGCGTCGGACCGCAGGATCTCTGGACATCCGGTCTGATCGCGCTGGTGGTTTCTGCGCTGCTGGTGCTGAAATGGAAAGACCTGCTGCTTCATGCCTTCGACCCGGCGCAGGCTCAGGCCTCGGGATTGCGGACAAACTGGCTGCACTACGGGCTGCTCTGCGCGCTCTCGCTCACCATCGTCGCGACGCTCAGTTCCGTCGGGCTGATCCTTGCGGTGGCGCTGCTGGTGACACCGGGCGCGGTGGCGTTTCTGCTGGTGCGCAGCTTTGGCGCGATGATGGTCGTGTCTCTGATCATCTGCCTGTTCTCGATGCTGGCCGGTACCTATGCCAGCTTTTATCTCGACAGCGCCCCGGCGGCGACCATCGTGCTGATCCTGACGGGTATCTTCGTGCTGGCTTTCCTGCGGCGCCTGATCCTCGCCCGCGCTACCTCGCGCCGGATCGCGCAGGGCTGAGCCGCGCCGAAGAAACCGTAATGCTGCACGGTTGATGTACAGGGGGTGTACAGATGCTGTACGGCTTGTGCACAGCCCTTTTCGCCCCTGGCAGCCCTCTGCCCATTCGCCGCATCGCGGCAGGCGATTCCGGGTTGATCCTCCCCTTTGCTCCCACTAGTAAGACGCAAATTTCATCAGGCTGCCCCTTGGCGGCCTGTCAGTATATGCGAGGATGCACATGCAAGTCACCGAGACCCTGAACGAAGGTCTGAAACGCGGCTACGCGATCACCGTCAGTGCGAGCGAGCTTGACGACAAGGTCAATGAAAAGCTGGCCGAAGCCCAGCCCGAAGTCGAGATGAAGGGCTTTCGCAAGGGCAAGGTGCCGATGCCGCTGCTGAAGAAGCAGTTCGGCCAGCGCCTGTTGGGCGAAGCGATGCAGGAAACCATCGACGGTGCGATGAACAAGCACTTTGAAGACAGCGGCGACCGTCCCGCCATGCAGCCCGAGGTCAAGATGACCAACGAGGACTGGAAAGAAGGCGACGACGTGCAGGTCGAAATGTCCTACGAAGCACTGCCCGAGATCCCCGAGCTCGACCTGAAATCGGTCAAGCTGGAAAAGCTGGTGGTCAAGGCCAAGGACGAAGACATCGACGAAGCCCTTGAGAACCTTGCGAAAAACGCACAGGACTTTGAGGCCAAAGACGGCGCGGCCGAAGATGGCGACCAGGTCGTGTTCGATTTCGTCGGCAAGGTTGACGGCGAAGCTTTCGAAGGTGGCAGCGCCGAGGATTACCCGCTGGTTCTGGGCTCGGGCAGCTTCATCCCCGGCTTCGAAGAGCAGCTGGTCGGCGTGAAAGCCGGTGACGAAAAAGCCGTAACCGTGACCTTCCCCGAGGAATACCAAGCTGAGCATCTGGCCGGTAAAGAGGCCGTGTTCGACTGCACCGTCAAGGAAGTGAAAGCCGCGAAAGCCGCTGAAATCAACGACGATCTGGCCAAGAAATTCGGCGCCGAAGATCTCGCCGCGCTCAAGACCCAGATCTCCGAGCGTCTGGAAGCCGAATATGCCGGTGCTGCCCGCGCGGTTCAAAAGCGTGCGCTGCTCGACGCGCTTGACGGTATGGTCAGCTTTGATCTGCCGCCGAGCCTTGTTGACGCAGAAGCCGGTCAGATTGCGCACCAGCTGTGGCACGAGGAAAACCCCGACGTGCAGGGCCACGATCACCCCGAGATCGAGACCACCGACGAGCACAAGAAACTGGCCGAGCGCCGCGTCCGTCTGGGCCTGCTGCTGGCCGAGTTGGGTCAAAAGGCCGAGGTCGAAGTGACCGATGCCGAGATGAGCCAGGCCGTCATGAACCAGGCCCGTCAGTACCCGGGTCAAGAACGCCAGTTCTTTGAATTCGTTCAGCAAAACCCGCAGATGCAGCAGCAGCTGCGCGCGCCGATCTTTGAAGACAAGGTTGTCGACTATGTCTTTGAACTGGCCGAGGTCAGCGAGAAAGAGATCGACAAGGACGAGCTTCAGAAAGCTGTCGAGGCGCTTGAAGAAGAATAAGCCTTGCGCTTTTGTGATTTTCAAAGGGCTGCCCCTCCGGGCGGCCCTTTTTCTTTGCGTCTGTGAAACCCCGAAGTTTAACTGTTCCAACCCCGGCATCCAAAGCGAAGCGGTACGGTCGATTCAGGAAAGCGGCGAAGATATCCGGTACTGCTCTGAATAATTTATAGAAATCTACCTTAGGTTGAGTTATCTTGATGATATTTCAATCGGGGGCTTTTAGATGAAAAATAAACTTTTGGCGGAATTTTTCGGGACCTTCTGGTTGGTCCTTGGGGGCTGCGGCAGCGCGGTGCTGGCGGCTGGCGTGCCGGATGTCGGGATTACGTGGCTTGGCGTGGCACTGGCTTTTGGTCTGACAGTGCTGACGATGGTCTTTGCGCTCGGGCATATCTCGGGCGCGCATTTCAACCCGGCGGTCACGCTTGGGCTCGCGCTTGCAGGGCGTCATCCGATGGGGCAGGTGCTGCCCTACTGGGGCGCGCAGGTGGTCGGCTCGATTGTCGCCGC
This sequence comes from Heliomarina baculiformis, assembly GCF_019966545.1. Taxonomy (GTDB): domain Bacteria; phylum Pseudomonadota; class Alphaproteobacteria; order Rhodobacterales; family Rhodobacteraceae; genus Heliomarina; species Heliomarina baculiformis. Next base: position 442,221 of record NZ_JAIMIC010000003.1, read on the forward strand.
GTTTGTCCTGTTCCTGATCGCCTCTGGCGCGGCCGGGTTCACGGGGACGGGTGGCTTTGCGACTAACGGCTATGGTGAACTGTCGCCAATGGGCTATTCGATGAGCGCCGCTCTCATCACAGAGGTCGTGCTGACGGCGTTCTTCGTGCTGGTGATCCTTGGGGCGACCTCGGGCAATGCGCCGGTCGGTTTCGCCGGGGTGGCCATCGGTCTTGCGCTGACGCTGATCCACCTGATCTCGATCCCGGTCACCAACACATCGGTGAACCCGGCGCGATCAACCGGCGTGGCGCTCTTTGCCGAAACGGCGGCACTGAACCAGCTCTGGCTGTTCTGGGTAGCCCCGCTGGCGGGTGCCGCGCTGGGGGCGGCGATCTGGACGGTGATGGAACCTGCGCGGCTCAAGGCGACGGCCTGAACCGCTTGTCGGGCCGGTAGCCCCGGCCCGATCCGCTAACGAAACAGATTAGCCAATGCCGGTTTCTTCCAGCATGCCGCGCCGTTTGGCTTCGTAATAATAGCCGCGCGAGTAATGTTTCACCGCGTTGTCAAAGCTGCCGTCAGCCAGCAACCATGCCCCGCGCAGGTACTTACCCGCGTATTTGAGGTTTGTTTCCGCGTCGAGCAAATCCATCGGTTCGCCCTGGAAGCCCATCGACCGGGCCGTTGCGGGCAGGATCTGGAGCAAGCCGTAATAGGGCCGGTTGATCGCCTCGGGGCGATGCGTGCTTTCACGGATCGCGAGACGGTGCACCAAGGGGCGCGGGATTTCATAAAGATCGGCGTATTGGTTGATCAGGCGGCGCAGCTCGGGTGTTTCGTTGGGATAAAGCGGCGGGCCTGCGCGTGTGACCGTATCGTTGCCAGTGCCGCTGCACGCGGCGAGGGGAGAGACGAGGGGCAGCGCTGCAATGGCTACAGTTCGGCCCAGAAAACGGCGACGCGAAAATACCTGCATTTATCCATCCTGAATGTTGCGAAGGCAATTTAGCCAACCGGGATTATCTGGCAAGTCGTTAAAAATTCCATAGGCTGTGCTTTGCCGAAGCCCGAGTGGCCTTGAGAAGGATCACTTTTCCGGTTTTGCCGATGTGGAGTGTTAAAAGCTCTCGGGCCGTTCCAAAGTGCCGGACTGAGTGTTTCGGTTTCAGGTTCAGGCAATGTAATCAATGGCTTACTTGCGGATTCTTGCAAGTGAGAAGTGCCGTTACGTGCGCACTGAAGGGACTGCAACGGCGCGAAAGATTAAGGCTGGCATGGACTGGCAAAGCCTTAAAAACAAAAAAGCCGCGCGAAACCGCGCGGCTTTAATTCAATACGACAGGTTCCGTGATCAGGAAGCGGTGTTCTCGTCGTCCTCGGAGGGCGTTTCCGCGACACCGGCAGTTTCCGCCAGATCGTCGTCGTCGGAAGCGGCGCTGCCGATATCGTCGAACAGTTCCTGGATCTCGAATTCAGCTGCTGCTTCTTCCTCGGCGGCCAGTTCCTGAATGGACTTGCCGGAAGCCTGGAGCTCGGCCTCTTCGGGCGAACGGGCAACGTTCAGCTCGATGGTGACCATGACTTCGGGGTGCAGGTGCACTTCGACTTCGTGCAGACCCAGTTCCTTGATCGGCGTACGGATAATGACCTGCTTGCGGTCGATCTTGTAGCCGGCTTCGGTTGCGGTATCCGACGCGTCACGGGTGGTGACGGAGCCGTAGAGGTTGCCGCCATCGGAGGCCTGACGAATCACGACGAACTGCTGACCATTCAGCTTTTCGCCCAGAGACTCAGCTTCTTTGCGGGTCTCGAGGTTGTTGGCTTCGTACTGGGCTTTCTGTGCTTCGAAGGCTTCGATGTTCGCCTTGGATGCGGTCAGAGCCTTGCCCTGCAGCAGGAGGTAGTTGCGTGCATATCCGGGCTTAACGTCGACGACGTCGCCCATCTGGCCAAGTTTGGCCACACGTTCCAGAAGGATAACTTGCATGTCTCTCTCCTTACTTCACGGCGTAGGGAAGCAGGGCGAGGAAGCGGGCGCGCTTGATGGCGCGGGCCAGTTCGCGTTGCTTCTTGGCCGAAACGGCGGTGATACGGCTGGGCACGATCTTGCCACGCTCGGAAATGTAGCGCTGCAGAAGACGGGTGTCCTTGTAGTCAATCGCGGGAGCATTGTCGCCCGAGAAGGGGCAAACTTTGCGACGGCGGAAAAATGGTTTGGTAGCCATGATTTAGCGTCCTTTTCTCAAGCGTTCGGATCAGCGGCGTTCGCGGCGGTCGCCACGGTCGCGGTCATCGCGTTTCTGCATCTGGACCGACGGGCCTTCCTTGTGCTCGTCGACCTTGATGGTCAGGACGCGCATCACGTCGTCGTGCAGGCGCATCAGACGTTCCATTTCCTGAACGGCGGTTGCAGGCGCGTCGGAACGCAGAAAGGCGTAGTGGCCTTTGCGGTTCTTGTTGATCTTATAGGCCATCGTCTTGACGCCCCAGTACTCGTGATCAACGAGGTTGCCGCCGTTGTCGCTGAGGACCGAGCCAAAGTGTTCGATGAGGCCTTCGGCTTGCGTGTTGGACAGATCCTGACGCGCAATCATGACATGCTCATAGAGTGGCATGCGTACTCCTGTTTATATCAAGGCGCATTTCAAAGGAGGGGCCTTAGCCTTTTGCGGCCCCACCACGAGAGACTGCGCGGTTCATATGTTTTCGCAAAAGGAAGGGCTCATATACACGCTTTACCGCTCAGGGCAAGCCTGTGTTTCTGCGCGCCACCTGTGGGTTGGGTAATGCTCTTTTTCCGGTGCCCGTAGATTTCCCCGCCCGCGCCGCAATCTAGTCGTTTTGTTAACGATAGATGTCAAACAACAGCCGGAGCCCCAGCGGTGCCCGGCGGGTGGTGGAACGGGTGCAGTGCAAATGACGCAGCGACGAGGGCTGGAAAGCGCAGGCTTTGACGATCACCCGCCGGTGATGCTGACCTTTGCCGCCAACTGGCCGCTGCGCATCGTATTATTCCGTGTTGCGGGAACGGCGCTTGTCCTGAGCGCGGCCGGCATCTGGCTGTTCGTTGATCAGGTCGCAGATGGGCAGATGGTTATGTTCAAGCTGGGCACCTCGCTTTTCTTCTTTCTATGTGGGCTTGCGCTCTTGATGCGTAACCACGTCGATAACCAACCCGATGCCTATTTCGATCCGATCCGCCAGGAAATCCGCGTGCTCCAGAAGGACGACAGCGGACGGCCCCGGACGATCCTACGCCGCAGCTATGACAGCATTGGCGGTGTCGAGTTCTTTCCAGATGCGGTCGAGGTCTTTGACCTGGACGGAAGCCTGCTGATGCGGCTTGCCACTGGCGATGATCTGGTTCGCAACAGCCTGCGCGCCCAGTTGGGCGGTCTGGCAAAACCGGACGCCTGAAGGCGACCGGGCAGAGTTGTGTGTTAACGAGTATCGGGCCGGCCTCCGGGGGCCGGCCCAGTTTGTTTCTATCCCCATACGTTGCGTTGGTTTGCTGCGCGCTATATGCCACGCAAAAATGGATGAGGATGTTTTTCATGAGCAAGGCACTGGTATTCCCCGGGCAGGGGGCGCAGGCGATTGGCATGGGGCAGGCGCTGGCTGAGGCCTATCCTGCGGCTCAGGCGGTATTCGACGAAGTGGACGATGCGCTTGGCGAACCGCTGAGCAAGCTGATCTGGGACGGCGAAATCGAAGAGCTGACCCTCACTCAAAACGCGCAGCCCGCCCTGATGGCGACATCCATTGCCGCCCTGCGGGCGCTGCAGGCCGAGGGTGTCTCGGTTCAAAAAGCGGCCTTTGTTGCAGGGCATTCGCTGGGGGAGTATTCCGCGCTTGCGGCGGCAGGCAGCCTGAGCGTGGCCGATGCCGCGAGGCTGCTGCGGACACGCGGACGCGCCATGCAAGAGGCCGTGCCGGTCGGTGTCGGCGCGATGGCTGCCATTCTGGGCCTTGATCTGGAGGCGGTCCGCGAGGTCGCAGCCGAAGCGGCCCAAGGCGAAGTCTGCGAAGCTGCCAATGACAATGACCCGGCTCAGGTTGTGGTTTCGGGGCATCGGGCGGCTGTCGAACGGGCGGTCGAGATTGCCAAGGCAAAAGGCGCCAAGCGCGCGATGCTCTTGCCGGTGAGCGCCCCGTTCCATTGTGCGCTGATGGCCCCGGCGGCCGAGGTCATGGCCGAGGCGCTGGACGCGGTGGAAATCAAGGAGCCTGTCGTGCCTCTGGTCGCGAACGTGATCGCGGCACCGGTCAGTGACCCGGCCGAGATTCGCCGTCTTCTGGTCGAACAGGTCACCGGGGCGGTCCGCTGGCGCGAGAGCGTGGCCGCGATGGCGGCGGCAGGCGTGGACGAAGTCTGGGAAATCGGTTCGGGCAAGGCCCTGTCGGGCATGATCCGCCGCATCGAACGGTCGATTTCCTGCAAGGCGGTCGGCACGCCGGACGATGTCCGCTCGGTCATCGTCGGCGGCTGAGGTCAGGCGATTTCGGGGAGGTCGACCGCTGTGCCGATCTGGCGGGCGATCTGCTGCCTGATATAGGGAGCAGAATCGTCCGGCATGATTTCGATCATCGTAACGCCGGCGCGGCGCAGGGCTTCTCTCTTGACCGCATCGCGCATGAAAGCGCCGTTCTGGAAATGGCCGGAGCCCTGGTATTCGATCGCGGCGGCAATGAAACCGCTGCGATCTATAATCGCGATGTCGAGCCGCTTTGAATTGATGCAGGCAAAGGCCGCATCCGCATCGGTTTTCTTGTCGGCAGTGGTGCGCAGCAATTCGCCGAGGCTCGTTTGTGCCATGACACGGTGTCCCTGGCCGAGTTCGCGGCAATAGTTTTCCACGATGGGCAAAATTCGCGCCTCTTCCTTGTTCAGAAGGCGCACCTTTTGAAACTTGGCCTTGTTGATGACCGCGAGTTGCTGGACTGGGTCATGCAGGGCCGGTCTGGCAGGCTCCGCCGATTTCTTCTTGCGGGCCTGAATGGCGTTGAAAGCTGCTGAATAGGAAGACCGTTTGCGCGGATAGCGCGATTTATAGCCGGACTTGCCTGAAGGGTATTTCGACCGCCTGCGTTGAAATAGATTTCGTATCGCGATGGCAGCGCAGGTCATGGCAACGACGAGGATAATGATCTCTGCCAGCGGCAACTGGCCAAGCAGGCTGGTGCCGGGCAGATCGATGCCGGTATCCCGGGCTTCGACGGTCTTCCACATCGGTTCGATATCCTTGAAATCAATGTTTGGCGGTGCAATACGCACCGGGGATAGACCGCGAATTGGGAATTTTTAGGGCCAAATCGCCTCAAACGGGAGTTTTGCATGTTTGATCTGACGGGGAAATGCGCGCTGGTCACCGGTGCTTCGGGTGGTATTGGCGGTGAAATCGCGAAAACCCTGCACGCGGCAGGGGCCGTGGTCGGCCTTTCGGGCACACGCGTGGAGCCGCTGGAAGCGCTGGCTGCCGAATTGGGCGACAGGGCGTTCGTCCTGCCCTGTAACCTCAGCGATGCCGACGCGGTTTCGGGTCTGGTCAAGCAGGCCGTAGAGGCGATGGGGTCGGTCGATATTCTTGTGAACAATGCGGGCATCACGCGGGACAACCTGTTCATGCGCATGTCGGACGAGGAATGGCAGAGCGTCATCGACGTGAACCTGACCGCTACCTTTAAGCTGTGTAAAAGCGCGCTGCGGGGCATGATGAAGGCGCGCTGGGGCCGGATCATCAACATCAGCTCGGTCGTCGGTGCGACCGGGAACCCGGGCCAGGGAAATTACGCGGCGTCCAAGGCGGGCGTAATCGGCATGTCGAAATCGCTGGCCTATGAAGTGGCAAGCCGCGGGATAACCGTGAACGCGGTGGCGCCCGGATTCATCACCACGGCGATGACCGACAAGCTGACGGATGAGCAAAAGTCAGGGATTCTGACCCAGGTGCCCGCAGGGCGCATGGGTGACGCGTCGGAAATCGCGGCGGCAGTGTTGTATCTTGCCAGCCCCGAAGCGGCCTATGTCACTGGAAGTACCTTGCATGTTAATGGCGGTATGGCCATGTTCTAGGCGGGGAAGGGGGCGCAGGGAAAGCGTTTGCCATTGTCGCTGCGTATGCTATAGGCGGCGCAGATTCCGGCAGGTGGAGCCAATCGGCCCCTTTTTGTCGTCCCCGGATAATCCGGGAAATAGCCGCTCCGTTACGGGGTGAAACGGAACCCATCCCAAGCGGGTAAGGGCAGAATAGGGCAAATAGCCCGGCAAAGAATGAGGAACGGACATGAGCGACGTCGCAGACCGCGTTAAGAAGATCGTTGTGGAACACCTGGGTGTTGAAGAAGAGAAAGTGACCGAGAACGCGTCGTTCATCGACGATCTTGGCGCGGACAGCCTTGACACTGTTGAGCTGGTCATGGCGTTCGAAGAAGAGTTCGGGATCGAGATCCCCGATGATGCGGCCGAAACCATCCAGACTTTCGGCGATGCAGTGAAATTCATCAAAGAAGCATCCTAAGCCTTTCAGGATACTCTTTTAAACGGCGTCTCCCGGCAAGGAGGCGCCGTTTTTCGTTTCAGCGCCGAGTTGCCTCTTGCGCTTGTCGGGCGGGAATTGTCCATTGGTCTGAACGAGGCAGGCAGAAAGGACGGGCGCCAAATGATCCGATCCATTCCGAACATAAACACGTCACGGCTGGCATTGCGGGCGATGCGTCCCGAGGATTTCGACCATTACGCTGAAATCGCAACTTTGCCCGAGACTTTGCGCAACCTGAGCGGACCGGCGTGGGGGCGTCGTCGGGCCTGGGAAGCCTTTCTGCGTAATGCCGGGCACTGGCAGATGACCGGGTTCGGTCAATGGGCGGTGACAGAACTGGCGACGCGGCGCATGATCGGCCACGTGGGGTTCTTTTACGGCACTGAGCCGGTTGGTGAAGATTTCGATTCCTTTCCCGAGGCGGACTGGCTGCTGGTGCCCGAAGCGCAGGGTAAGGGGCTTGCCATCGAAGCGGCCAATGCGGCGCATGATTGGCATGACCGGGTCATTCCCGGTGCCCTTGTGATCCGCATCAATCTGCGTAACACGCCGTCCCTGCGCATGGCCGACCAGTTGGGGTACGGAGAGATAAGACGGACCGGTGAAGGCGACGATCCCGTGATCCTGATGCGGCGCAATGGTCCGCCGACGACGCGATAAACTCGACAGGTCTTGTGCGGCAATTATGCGAATTGGCGCGACGTAAGCTCACTTTATGGTAGAGTGATCGGAAGATCGCTAAGACTGTGGAGGACAGCCATGTTGATTTATCCCACCATCGAAATGCTGAATGGCCAGTGCGTGACGCTGGACAAGGGCGACCTTGAGCAACCGTCCATCTGGCACGTAGACCCGGTGAAACTGGCGGAGGAGTTCGCGGCAGCCGGGGCAGAGTGGATGCATCTGACCGATCTGGACGGGGTCATGGGGAGTGACCGCAACACCGCCCTCGTCGAGCAGGTGATCCGGTCTGCAGGGATACCCGTTCAGCTTGGAGGTGGTTTTCGCAGCCGGGAGGCTGTCGAGCGCTGGATCGACAAAGGTGCGGGACGAATCGTCATTGGCACGCTTGCCGTACAGGATCCCGAGCTGGTGCGTGTTCTGGCCAAGTATCATCCGGACCAGATTGTCGTCGCGCTTGACGTGTTCGAGGGCAGAGTGATGACGGAAGGCTGGCGCCGGTCCAGCGCCTTCAGCCCCGAGCAGGTGATCGAGGCTTTTGCCGATGTGCCGTTGGCCGCGATCATCGTGACCGACGTGGCAAGCGACATCGTGCAGGTCGAAGCGCAGCTTGGTCTGATTTCGGGGTTGGCGCAGATTTCACGTACTCCGATTATTGCCAGCGGCGTGGTGCGGACGGAGGATGACATTTCCCGGCTCAAGTACGTAGGGAACATTTCCGGCGCACTGGTCGGGCGAGCGTTGTTTCGCAAGACTATCGATCTTGGTGAGGCTCTTGCCGTGGCGCGGCCCGGGACCGAACGGGTTGCAGCCTTTATCTAGTGGTCCTGACGCGAAAATTACCTCATTGTTGAGCCGGTAGGCGCATTTGCGCGGAGTGTCCGGGGCTTGCACTCTTGCCCCTGAGCCCCTGTGCAGGGTATGAGCGGTTCGCGATTGGAAACGATATAGCAGTAATTCAACAGGCAGAAGGGCAGTTCATGCGCAGAGTTGTCGTAACGGGGCTGGGGTTGGTAACTCCTCTGGCAGATGGCGTCGAGCAAAGCTGGTCGCGGATTCTTGACGGGCAGTCAGGGGCAGGACCGATCACGCAGTTCGACACGGAAGGGCTGGCCACGACCTATGCCTGCGAAGTGCCGCGCGGTGACGGCGAGAACGGGACGTTCAATGCCGACAAGTACATGGCCCCCAAGGAACAGCGCAAGGTCGATACCTTCATCATGTTCGGGATTGCAGCGGCCAAGCAGGCAGTCGAGGATTCCGGCTGGATGCCAACCGAAGAGGAAGACCTTTATCGTACCGGTGTGCTGATTGGTTCCGGCATCGGTGGTCTGAACTCAATTGCGAATACGGCTGTAATGATGGAAGAGAAAGGTCCGCGCCGGGTTAGTCCTTTCTTTGTCCCGGGGGCGCTGATTAACCTGATCTCGGGTCAGGTGAGCATCGAGTACGGCTTCAAGGGGCCGAACCATTCGGTCGTTACGGCCTGTTCGACCGGTGCCCATGCCATCGGCGACGCCAGCCGCATTATCGCCCTTGGCGATGCGGATGTGATGGTTGCCGGGGGTGCCGAGGCAGCAATCTGCCGGATCGGTATCGCCGGGTTCAACGCCTGCAAGGCGCTGTCGACCAAGCGCGCGGATGATCCCACCAAGGCAAGCCGCCCCTATGATGCGGATCGTGACGGCTTCGTGATGGGCGAAGGTGCCGGGATCGTGGTATTGGAAGAATATGAACACGCCAAGGCGCGTGGTGCCAAGATCTATGCAGAAGTGCTTGGATATGGAATGTCGGGCGACGCTTATCACATCACGGCCCCTTCCGAGGATGGCAACGGTGCGGAACGGTCCATGCGGGCCGCACTGAAGAATGCCAAGCTGGAAGCAAGCGATATCGATTATATCAACGCGCATGGCACCAGCACGATGGCCGACACGATCGAACTTGGCGCGGTCGAACGTCTGATGGGCGATGCGGCGGACAAAGTGACCATGTCCTCGACCAAATCGGCGACCGGGCACCTGCTGGGCGCGGCCGGGGCGATCGAAGCCATTTTCTCGATCCTTGCGATCCGCGATCAGGTCGCACCGCCGACGATCAACCTTGATAATCCGGCGGTGGAAACCCCGGTCGACCTCGCGCCGAATGCAAAGCGTGAGCGTAAGATCGACGTCGCCCTGTCGAATTCCTTTGGCTTTGGCGGTACCAACGCCAGCGTCATTTTTGGAAAGATGGGCTGATGTGGCGCAGCCTTGCCTCGAACATGCTGACCTTTCTGGTTGTGGGGCTGTTCCTGATCGGTGGAATCGTGATCTGGGGACAGTCGCAATACACGTCCTCTGGTCCGCTGAGCGATGCGATCTGCCTGCGGGTCAAGAGCGGATCGAACATGTCCGAGGTCAGCCGGCAACTGGCTGATCAGGGTGCGGTCACCAATCCCGCGATCTTTCGTATCGGAGCGGATTACACGGAAAAATCCAGCCAGTTGAAGGCTGGCAGCTTTCTGATCGAGGAAGGCGCCTCGATGCAGGAGATCGTGGATAGCGTCACCCGTGGCGGTGCGAGCACCTGTGGCACCGAGATCGTCTATCGCGTCGGTGTGACCAGCATCGAGGCGCGTGTGCGCGAACTTGATCCAACCACGAACGAATTCGTGGAACGGGCAGCTTTCGATCCTGCTGGCGAAGAGGTGCCAGAGGTTTTCACCGCGCGCCGTGCGGAGTCCGATACACGCTATCGGGTGGCTCTGGCCGAGGGCGTGACGAGCTGGCAGGTGGTCGAAGCGCTCAAGGCGATGGACATGCTTGAAGGCGAGGTGGCAGAGGTGCCGGCGGAAGGAACGCTTGCGCCTGACAGCTACGAGATTAGCGAAGGCGCCACGCGTGACTCTGTTCTGGAGCGCATGAAAGCGACCCAGTCGGCCCGGCTGGCTGCCGCTTGGGAAGCGCGGGAACCGGATCTGCCGCTTGAGACGCCGCAGGATCTGCTGATCCTCGCGTCCATCGTCGAAAAGGAAACCGGCGTGCCGAGTGAGCGCGGGGAGGTTGCCAGTGTCTTCGTCAACCGGCTGAATGCGGGTATGCGTCTTCAGACCGACCCGACGGTCATCTATGGTATCACGAAGGGCCAAGGCGTTCTGGGGCGCGGCCTGCGGCAAAGCGAGCTTCGCCGTGCTACACCGTGGAATACCTATGTAATCGAAGGGCTTCCCCCGACGCCGATTGCAAACCCGGGTCAGGCGAGCCTTGATGCAGCAGCGTCTCCGACGGCGACAGATTACGTGTTCTTTGTTGCTGACGGCAGCGGGGGGCACGCGTTTGCGACGACGCTTGAGGACCATAATCGCAACGTGGCGAAATGGCGCCAGATCGAAGCGGAGCGGGCGAACAATTAAGATAGCGTTACTGGCCACCGTGCGGCGTTAATGAGAATTCCGTAATGATCGCACGGTGTTACAGGTCTTTGTTAACCTAAATTAACTTGACATACCGACCGGTCTTATGTAGGTTTTTCCTATGATCGGAGAAGAAAAGTCAGCCACGGGCAAGCGCCCGGAGGCTGATTTTTTTTTCCGTCATGCTGCTTCAGAACCTTGGGTGTAAGGATAAAAGGCCGAAATGACCGACAAGACCTCAGAAAAACGACTGTCTGAAGCGACGCAAATACTGCGCTCGCTTCGGGACTCGGTGTGTAGGGTCCGTCAACAGGCAGAAATACTCATGGAAAACTTACAGGAAGGGGAATTCTCGAGTCTTGAACGAATGAGAGAACAGATCGTGGCAATCGAAGGATTGATCCGTATCTGTCAGAAAACGGAGATCAGCCTTGTCGAGCATTTGGAAAAGGACGCAGGAGGCCAACGAACCGGGAATTTCCTCAACCTCGAAGATGCCCGGGCAGAAGTTGAGAGCAGACTCGCTCGCATCTATGCCGAAAGAGGTGTGGGAGACCTTCCTGAATGAACTGAGCGAGCAGGAAATCTGCGCACTGCCATACCTATTTGATTTCTGGGCCTTGCCCCATCAGAGAGCGCCAGAGGGTAAGTGGCGCTCTTGGCTGGTACTGGGCGGGCGCGGTGCTGGCAAGACCCGCGCCGGTGCTGAATGGGTGCGCAGCCAGGTCGAAGGAGCGCGTCCTGCCGACAAAGGCAAGGCGTCGCGCATTGCCCTTTTGGGAGAGACCTATGATCAGGTGCGCGAAGTCATGGTCATGGGAGACAGTGGCATTCTGGCCTGTTCGCCGCCGGATCGCAGACCGGAATGGCGGGCGAGCGAGCGTAAGCTGGTCTGGCCCAACGGCGCTGAGGCTCAATTCTTTTCAGCGCATGATCCGGATGGGCTTCGCGGACCGCAGTTCGATGCAGCATGGGCCGACGAACTTGCCAAGTGGAAGAAGGCTCAGGCCACGTGGGATATGCTGCAATTCGCTTTGCGGCTAGGGTCGGACCCGAGGGTTTGTGTCACCACTACGCCAAGAAACGTTCCCGTTCTCAAGGATCTGATGGCGCTGAAGTCAACCGTGACAACGCAGGCGGCGACCGAAGCGAACCAGGCCAATCTCGCCAAGAGCTTTCTTGCCGAGGTGCGGGAACGCTATGCCGGGACGCGACTGGGACGGCAGGAGCTTGACGGAGTACTCGTCGCGGATACCGAGGGCGCGTGGTGGACCGGGGAAATGCTTGACAGGGCGCGCTGCCTGTCGGTGCCGCCGCTTGACCGTGTTGTCGTTGCCGTCGATCCGGCGGTCTCGTCAGGTTCCAAAGCGGATGCCTGCGGAATCATCGTTGCCGGTGCGCAGGTTCAGGGGCCGCCGGAGGACTGGCGGGCCTATATCCTTGCCGATTGCACGATCAAGGGCGTGGGGCCGGTCGGATGGGCCTGTGCAGCGATTGCGGCGATGGATGCCCATGGGGCGGAAAAGCTGATCGCCGAGGTCAATCAGGGCGGACAGTTGGTCGAAGAGGTGATCCGGCAAGTCGATCCGCTGGTTCCCTACAAGGGCGTTCACGCGACACGCGGTAAGGTCGTGCGGGCCGAGCCAGTCGCGGCATTGTATGAGCAGGGGCGCGTGCGACACGTCGAAGGTCTGAGCGAGCTTGAAGAACAGATGGGTCTCATGACATCGCGCGGCTATGAGGGAGAAGGCTCTCCGGATCGGGTGGATGCGCTTGTCTGGGCGGTGCATGAGCTGCTGATCGCGCCTGCCAACCAATACCGCCGTCCACGGGTCAGGATCCTTTGAACCCCACCGTACGGTCACTTTTTCGGGCGTTAGCACTTGGCGGCTATTCAGTATGCCAAGCGACCGGAGCGGCCTTTGCGGGGCTGCCGGAGATTGAGCCAAGGAGCATCAGAGATGGTTTTGGATTTCCTGCGGAAGGCAAGCGAGCGCGACGCGCTGGAACAAAAGGCCAGCGCCACGGGGCCGGTTGTCGCGTTCCAGTCGAGCGGCCGCGTCGCATGGAGCGCGCGGGATACCGTTTCGCTGACCCGGACCGGATTTGCCGGGAACCCTGTCGGTTTCCGGTCGATCAAGCTGATTGCCGAAGCGGCCTCGGCCATTCCGCTCGTGCTTCAGGATTGCACGCAGCGTTACGATACCCACCCGGTATTGGATCTCGTACGTCGGCCGAACCTAGGGCAAGGCCGGGCCGAGCTTTTCGAAGCCCTGTTCTGTCAGTTGCTGCTGAGCGGGAATGCCTATGTTGAAGCCGTTCTGGGGGAAGAGGGTCTTCCGCTCGAGCTGCATGTGCTGAGATCCGATCGCATGCGTGTGGTGCCGGGGCCGGATGGCTGGCCCATCGCTTACGAGTATTCTGTGGCCGGGCGCAAACACAGGTTCGACGTGGGCGCGGCGGGTTCTGCAATCTGCCATGTAAAGAGCTTTCATCCGCAGGATGATCATTATGGTTTGTCGCCGATGCAGGCAGCAGCGATGGCAATTGACGTGCACAACAGCGCCTCGCGCTGGTCCAAGTCGCTTCTTGATAACGCGGCACGTCCGAGCGGGGCTTTGGTCTATCGCAGTACGGATGGCTACGGGTCGATGGCAGAAGATCAGTTCCAGCGCCTGTCGGAAGAGATCGAGGCAAATTATCAGGGGGCGCGGAATGCGGGCCGTCCGATGGTGCTTGAAGGGGGGCTGGACTGGAAGCCGATGGGATTCAGCCCCAGTGACATGGAATTTCAGAAAACCAAGGAAGCAGCGGCGCGCGAGATAGCGCTGGCTTTCGGGGTGCCGCCGATGTTGCTCGGTATTCAGGGGGATGCCACCTATGCGAACTACCAAGAAGCCAACCGGGCGTTCTTCCGTCTGACTGTGCTGCCGCTGGTGACACGTGTCAGCAGTGCCTTGTCCAACTGGTTGTCGGAATTCACGTCCGAAAACCTCGATCTGAAACCGGATCTCGATCAGGTGTCGGCGCTGGCCGCCGAACGCGATGCGCAATGGGCACGGGTCAGCAATGCGGATTTCCTGACCGATGGCGAAAAACGCGCATTGCTTGGTCTGCCGGCTTTGCCTGAAGGGGAGAAGGATGAGTGAAAACTGGAGGAAATACGAGCCATTCGAATGTGCGCCGGGGCTGAAATTGGCAGCGCATGAGAAGGTTTGCCAGATCCATCAGGATAACATCGATAAGCGGCTGGATCGACTGGAAGAACTGATTGAGCGACTCGAAAGACGTCTTTGGTTGGCGGTATACGGGGTGGCTGCCGTCATCCTCGCCCAGGCGTTTCAATCTGTCATCGTCTCGTCTCAGTGAGACAGTTCACGAAAATACAGAATGAGGAAGGCGTCATGGAGAGTGAGTATGGACTGGAGCACAAATTCCAGAAGTTCGGAGGCGGCATCCGAATTCGCGACAAGTCGGTGATCGAAGGATATGCCAGCCTGTTCGGAGAGCCCGATCAGAGTGGCGATATCGTGCAGAAAGGCGCTTATAGCGAAACCATCCGCAAGATCTGCGCGGCCGAAGACCGGGTAAAAATGTTATGGCAGCACGATCCCTTGCAGCCGATCGGTGTATGGGACGAAGTGCGGGAAGACGGGCGCGGTCTTTGGGTCAAGGGGCGCTTGCTTGACTGTACGCAGCGCGGACGCGAAGCCGCCGCCCTTATCGAAGCCGGGGCGATCGATGGATTGTCTATCGGATACAGAACGATCAGATCGACGAAGGATGACAGGGGCCAGAGGCTTCTGACCGAACTGGAGCTTTGGGAAGTTTCGCTTGTGACTTTCCCGATGCTGTCCAGCGCGCGTGTCGCCTGCAAGGGGGAAGACCCCGCCGCGGATGACAGCCTGCGTGAACTGGCAGCTGCTTTCGAGGCGGCGCGACTGGAACTGGCAGGCCGGTAAGGCTGCTTTCCGAAAATTGAAACAGAGGATGTTCGCATGAACAAGACCGAGACGAAGGCTCGGGCCGGGGAAGATCTGTCACCGGTTCTGGCGCTGAAACGGGCGGTGACCGGATTCATCGAAGACTTCGGCGGTTTCCAATCCGCCATGGAAGCGAAACTGAAACAAACGGAAGAGCGACTGACAATGCTGGATCGAAAATCACAATTGGCGGCGCGTCCGCATCTTGCCGGGTCTACCGATCATGGGGCTCCGCATTGCAAGGCTTTCAACGCTTATCTGCGGTCCGGCGATGACGACGCATTGCGCGGGCTTGAAATCGAAAGCAAGGGATTGTCCACCGTAGTCAACAGCGATGGTGGCTACCTTGTCGACCCGCAGACATCCGAACGTGTTCAGTCCGTGCTGTATTCGACCGCTTCCATCCGATCGATTGCCTCTGTGGTCAACGTCGAAGCGACGACATACGACGTGCTTGTGGATCACGCCCAGATTGGTGCGGGATGGGCAAGCGAGACTTCTGCTGTCGCGGAAACCGCGAGTCCGCAGCTGGACCGGATTTCAATCCCCCTGCATGAACTCTGCGCTTTGCCAAAGGCGTCGCAGCGGCTGCTTGACGACAGTGCTTTTGACGTCGAAGGCTGGCTGGCGGGGCGTATTGCCGATAAATTCGCCCGTGCCGAGGCGGCCGCATTTATCGACGGCGACGGCATAGACAAGCCGCGCGGCATTTTGGATCACACCAAGGTCGATAACGGGTCCTGGTCATGGGGGAACATCGGTTATGTCGCAACCGGGGTCGATGGCGAAATCGGCGATGCCGACGCGATCGTCGATTTGATCTATGCGCTGGGCGCGCAGTATCGGGCCAATGCGACCTTTGTGATGAATTCCCGAACGGCCGGCATGGTGCGGAAGCTGAAGGATGCGGACGGTCGGTTCCTGTGGTCTGACGGCATGGCTCAGGCCGAGCCCGCCCGCCTGATGGGGTACGCGGTTGTCGTGGCCGAAGACATGCCTGACGCCGAGAGTGACAGTTTCTCGATCGCATTCGGCGATTTCAATGCCGGGTATACGATTGCCGAGCGTCCTGACCTGCGTGTGCTGCGCGACCCGTTCAGCGCGAAGCCGCATGTACTTTTCTACGCGACCAAACGCGTCGGCGGAGACGTTTCGGATTTCGCCGCCATCAAGCTGTTGAAGTTCGGCGTCGTCTGAACCTTCCGCCCAAGATGAGGCCGGATCGCCGGCCTCATGCCGGGGGCGTCTCACCAAAAGCCGTTCCAAGTTGTCCTGCTGGGCGATCCTCGTCGAGCAATGTCGGATAATCAGCCCGTGCAATTCACGAGGGCCGTATCGGATAGGCGGAATTTACGGAGTGAATTCATGATGTTGATCGAAGAGGCAACTTTGCCTGATACGGCTCTGCCGGTTGATCAGTTCAAAGCACATCTACGTCAGGGAAGCGGCTTTGCCGAAGACGGTTTGCAGGATGCTGTTATCAAGGGGTTCTTGCGTGCGGCCATTGCCGCCATCGAAGCGCGCACGGGTAAAGTCTTGATTTCGCGCGCCTTCCTCTGGACGCGATCCGGTTGGCGCGACCGGTCCGGGCAAACCTTGCCTGTCGCGCCGGTCAACGCCATCACGCAGGTGACGCTAATCAACGCGTTGGGTCAGGAGACGGATGTTCCGCTCAGCCAGTTCCGGCTTGAGCAGGATAGTCAGAGACCGCGCATCCGCCCTGTCGGTGGCGTGCTTCCGATGGTGTCGCTTGGTGGGTCGGTGCGGATCAGGTTTATTGCCGGATTTGCCGAGGTCTGGGACGCCTTGCCGGCAGATCTTGCACAAGCCGTGCTGCTGCTTGCAGCACATTACTATGAATACCGAAACGAAACGGTTCTGAGCGACGGTTGCATGCCTTTTGGTGTGGCAAGCCTTGTCCAGCGTTACCGGCCATTGCGGGTGACGCCGGGGTATGGCCAATGACCTTGCCCAACCTGAACCGGCTGCTGATGCTGGAAACGCTTGAACGTGTGCCGGACGGTGGTGGCGGTTACGCCGAGGTCTGGGTGCCGCTTGGCCATCTCTGGGCCAATGTCAGTGCCCGTACGGGTCGGGAAAGGTCCGAAGCGGGCGTGCCGGTTTCCGCGATGAGCTACAAGATCGTCGTGCGGGGATCACCCCATGGGGCGCCTTCGCGGCCGAAGCCGGACCAGCGGTTTCGGGAAGGTCCGCGGTTGTTCCTAATACGGGCCGTGGCCGAGCGCGATGATAACGGAAGATACCTGACCTGTTTTGCGGATGAGGAGATCGTCACATGAGCTATGGCGAGGGAGATGCGCTTCAGGCGGCGGTCTATCAAAAACTCAGCTCCGACCCGGAGATACAATCGCTTGTCGGCAGCGCGGTTTATGATGCCCTGCCAAGCGGTACGATACCCCAGACCTATATCGCTTTAGGCGAGGAAGACGTCCGAGATAGGTCGGATGTGACGGGGCACGGTGCCATCCACCGGTTTCGCGTATCGGTGGTCACCGAAGCTTCGGGATATGCGGGCGCCAAGGCCGTTGCGGCTGCGATCAGCGATACGCTTGTGGATGCGGATCTGACGCTCAGCCGTGGCCGTCTTGTTGGTCTCTGGTTCGAACGGGCAACTGCAAGGCGCAGCGGCACGGCAGGAAGCGCCCGTCGCATAGATCTTCGGTTTCGCGCACGCGTCGAAGATTACTAAATTCATAAATCTGGAGAGGCACAATGGGCGCTCAGAACGGGAAAGACCTTTTGGTCAAAGTCGACATGACTGGCAGCGGCCAGTTTCAATCCATCGCCGGTCTGCGCGCGACGCGGGTCAGTTTCAACGCGGAAACCGTGGATGTCACCAGTCTGGAGAGCCAGGGAGGATGGCGGGAGCTGTTGTCCGGCGCGGGGGTGAAATCGGCGGCGATTTCGGGTTCGGGCATTTTCCGCGACGAGGGAACCGATGAACGTGCGCGTCAACTCTTCTTTGACGGGGAAACACCAGATTTCCAGATCGTTATACCCGATTTCGGCATCGTCGAAGGCCCGTTTCAGGTGACCTCGATAGAATATGCCGGAAGCCACAACGGTGAGGCGACCTATGAGATGTCACTGGCAAGCGCCGGTGCGCTGACCTTCAGCGCGCTGTGAACAAGATGGCCAACCCTTATTCGGGCGAAGTCAGCCTTGTGATCGACGGCCAGGAGCATGTGCTCAAGCTGACGCTGGGCGCCCTGGCAGAGCTGGAGGCTTCAATGAAGGCGGGCTCGCTGGTCGACATGGTTCAGCGGTTCGAAAGCGGTGCTTATTCCAGCTCCGATGTTCTGGCCCTGATTCTTGCCGGGTTGCGAGGTGGAGGATCTGCACTGGATGCCCAGGCGCTGCTGACGGCGGATATAGAGGGTGGACCGATGGCGGCGGCGCGGGTTGCGGCCAAATTGCTCGCCCGCGCTTTCATGGTGCCGGGCGAGGCATGACAACCCTCGATTGGCCTGCATTGATGCGCGCCGGGCTTTACGGGCTGCGCCTGACACCGGAACAGTTCTGGAAACTTACACCCGCCGAACTTCGGCTGATGCTTGGGCAGGGTGGAATGACAGGCGCGATGGACCGCAAAGGTCTTGATCGATTGCTGAATGCTTTTCCGGACGAGGTAACAGGAGAGTAAAATGGCTGACCGAGACGGAATTGATGAGCTCGATGATCGCGCCGAGGCACTGGAAGATAGCCTGAGCGCGGCTGCCAATATGGCGGCAGGCTTTGATAGCGAATTGCAACGGATGAGGGAGTCACTCGCCGCCACCGGTGCAGATGTCGCCGTTCTCGAGCGAGGACTGTCCAAAGGGCTGCGGCGGGCTTTCGACGGCGTGGTCTTTGACGGAATGAAGCTGAGCGACGCTCTGGAGACGATGGCGCGCTCGATGGTCCAGACCTCGTATTCCGCTGCGATGCGCCCGGTGACCAACCATTTCGGCGGGCTGATGGCCAAGGGGGTAAATTCAATCGTCGAGGGTCTTCTTCCATTCGAGAATGGAGCCGCTTTCAGTCAGGGCAGGGTCATGCCTTTTGCCCTTGGGGGCATCATTTCGGGAGCAACGACATTTCCGATGCGCGGCGGGATCGGACTCATGGGGGAATCCGGTCCTGAGGCGATCATGCCGCTTGCGCGGGGTGCTGACGGAAAACTGGGCGTAAAGGGCGGCGGTAGCTCGGTGAATGTCGTCATGAATATCACCACGCCCGATGTACAGGGCTTTCAGCGCAGCCAGGGACAGATCGCGGCACAGATGGGCCGGGCGCTGGGGCGCGGAAACCGGAACCGCTGAAACTTAGGGAGATGAGGCATGAATTTTCACGAGGTCAGGTTTCCCGCTAGTCTGAGTTTCGGGTCCATCGGGGGACCTGAACGACGCACGGATGTCGTCACTCTTGCCAACGGGTTCGAAGAACGCAACACGCCATGGGCCCATTCGCGTCGCCGCTATGACGCCGGGCTTGGGATGCGGTCGCTGGATGATATCGAAACACTAATCTCGTTTTTCGAGGCGCGGCGTGGACAGATGTACGGGTTCCGCTGGAAGGACTGGTCCGATTTCAAATCGAGCCGCGCAACTGTCGAACCGACATTTCAAGATCAGGTGATTGCTATTGCGGATGGCGATACCGTCTCATTCCAATTGGCCAAGACCTATCGCTCGGGAAGCTACGAGTACAAGCGTCCGATCAACAAACCGGTTTCAGGCACGGTGCGCATCGGGGTTGAGCAGGATGAGATGCAGGAAGCTATCGATTACAATGTCGATTTTGCCACCGGTGTCGTGACGTTTTCCTCGCCTCCGGTGGAATCGGCCCGTATCACTGCCGGCTTCGAATTTGATGTACCAGTCCGATTTGACGCCGACCGGATACATACAAGCGTCGCGAGTTTTCAGGCGGGTGACGTGCCGAACGTGCCGGTTGTCGAGGTCCGTGTCTGATGGGAGGTTTAGGTGCGGATTTGCAGGCGCATTTGGCGTCGGGTGTCACAACGCTCTGCCGTTGCTGGTCGATCACGAGGGCCGATGGCGAGATATACGGGTTTACCGATCACGATTGCGATCTGGTTTTTGACGGTGTCACGTTCATGGCCAATACAGGGCTTTCCGCAATGGCGCTGCAGCAGAGCACAGGCCTGTCCGTCGATAACAGCGAGGCGCTGGGCGCCCTGAGCGATGCCGCGATCCGCGAGGATGACATCGAGGCTGGCCGGTTCGATGACGCCGAAGTGCGCGCATGGTTGGTCAACTGGTCGAACACATCTTCGCGCTGGCTTCAGTTTCGGGGCAACATCGGTGAGATCAAACGGGGCGCTGGCGCATTCCGGGCCGAGCTGCGCGGATTGACCGAAAAGCTCAACGTGCTGATCGGGCGAGTCTACCAGAAGCCCTGTACAGCGGTACTGGGGGATGCGTCCTGCACCTTCGATTTGACGCAGCCGGGTTATGCGTTGGATATCGAGGTCGAGCGCGTCAGCGATGCGCAACAGTTCGATTGGAAATTGATCGAAGGCTTTGAAGACGGTTGGTTCTCGCGGGGTCGATTTTCCGTCCTGACGGGCAAAGCGACCGGTCTTTGGGGAGCAGTCAAGAAGGACCGGAAACTGGGAGAGGCGAGACAGGTTCAACTGTGGCGGCCTCTTCGCGGTCAGGTCTTGTCGGGCGATATGATCCGGCTAGAAGCCGGATGCGACAAGCTATTCGAGACCTGCCAGCTCAAGTTCAATAATCTTCTGAATTTTCAGGGTTTTCCGGACATTCCCGGCGAGGACTGGGTCATGTCGGTTCCCCGTCAATCGGGCGTGAATACAGGGGGGAGCCGCAGATGACGGTGTTGGCGGATCAGATCGTTCAGACGGCCAGAGACTGGATCGGTACGCCCTATCGGCACCAGGCCTCTGTCCTCGGGGCGGGGGCAGACTGCCTTGGTCTTGTTCGGGGTGTGTGGAGGACGCTCTATGGACGCGAACCGGAAATTGTGCCTGCCTACAGCTACGATTGGTCTGAGGTTCAGGGAAAGGAGCGGCTCTGGGCGGCAGCCGCCCGGCATTTGTCCGAGAAAGAAGCTGGCGTTGTATTTCCGGGCGATCTGATCCTTTTTCGGATGCGCAAGCGGGCCGTTGCCAAGCATCTTGGCATTCTGGTGCAGCTTACCCCTTATCCGACCTTTGTTCATGCCTATAGCGGCCATGGTGTTGTCGAGAGCATGCTTAGCGCGCCTTGGCGTCGCCGTGTGGTCGCGAGCTTTGAATTCCCTAGGGAGGTCGGGTAATGGCGACAATTCTTTTATCCGCCGCAGGCGCGGCCATCGGTGGGTCGGTTGGGGGCGCCGTAGCGGGCCTGTCATCTGCCGTATTGGGCCGTGCGGTTGGCGCGACTGTCGGGAAGGTCATCGACCAACGGCTGCTTGGGCAGGGATCGGAGCCTGTCGAAACAGGCCGGGTCGAACGGTTCCGATTGACCCAGGCCAGCGAAGGGGAAGCGATAGCGCAGGTTTACGGTCGCATGCGGGTTGGCGGGCAGGTGATCTGGGCGTCTCAATTCCGCGAAACCTCAATGACGACCGGAGGCGGCGGAAAGGGCGCGCCAAACGCGCCGAAGACTACTCGTTACAGCTACAACGTATCGCTGGCCATCGCACTGTGTGAAGGGGAGATCGCAAGCGTCGGTCGCATCTGGGCGGATGGGGAAGAGGTTTCGCGCGAGGATCTCAATATGCGCATCTACAAAGGCACGTCAGACCAGTTGCCGGACCCGGTGATCGAGGCTACCGAGGGCGCTGGGCAGGTGCCCGCCTACCGCGGTACCGCCTACGTTGTCATGGATAATATTGCGCTGGAGCGGTTTGGAAACAGGGTCCCCCAGTTTTCTTTCGAAGTTGTTCGGCAGGAACAGAAGAACGCAGACACATATGTGCAGGACCTTGCGCAGATTGTGCGGGGCGTTGCACTGATCCCGGGCACCGGAGAATATTCGCTTGCGACGACAGCCGTTCATTATGATGGGGGGCCGGGCAGCAAGTGGACAGCCAATGTACATACACCCTCTGGCCTCAGCGACTTCGAGACCTCTATCCAGTCGCTGTCGGAAGAATTGCCCAATTGTAGGGCCGGCTCTCTGGTTGTCTCATGGTTTGGGGGTGATCTCCGCTGTGTTTCCTGCCCGATAGTACCAAAGGTCGAACGTGCCGAATTCGACGGTGGTAATATGCCATGGCGCGTTTCTGGCCTGACCAGAGCCACGGCAGAGACCATCGCGCGCGTGGATGATCGTCCTATATACGGCGGCACGCCGGCGGATGCCTCTGTGGTGGAAGCGATCCGTCACATGAACGCAAACGGTATCGACGTGCTGTTCTATCCGTTCATACTTATGGATCAGAAACAGGGCAATACATTGCCGGATCCCTGGTCTGGCGCAGAGGAGCAACCGCATCTCCCATGGCGGGGCCGCATCACGCTGTCACAGGCACCGGGCCAGCCCGGCAGTCCGGATGGCACGGCGACAGCAGATGACGAAGTCGCGGCGTTTTTCGGGTCAGCTCAGGTTGCGGATTTCTCGATTGGCGATGGCGTGGTCACCTATTCCGGGGCCGAGAATTGGGGACTCCGTCGGTTCATCCTGCACTACGCGGCTCTTTGCGCTGCGGCCGGTGGCGTGTCGTCCTTTTGCATCGGCTCCGAAATGCGCGGGTTGACCCAAATCCGCGGCACGCTGGGCTTCCCGGCCGTTCAGGCATTACGGCAGCTGGCGGCGGATGTGCGTGTCATCCTCGGAGCGGATACCCGGATCAGCTACGCCGCCGACTGGTCCGAGTATTTCGGATATCAGCCGCAAGATGGAAGCGGTGACAGGTACTTTCACCTCGATCCCCTTTGGGCGGATGATAACATCGATTTCATCGGGATCGATAACTACATGCCGCTTTCCGACTGGCGGGACGGGGATACCCATCTGGACAGGCAAGCGGGCTGGGAGAGTATTTACGATCTGGACTACCTGCGCGCCAATGTCGAAGGCGGCGAAGGGTTCGACTGGTACTATCACTCATCCGAGGCGGAAGCTGGCCAGATTCGGACCGAGATCATGGATCAAGCGCATGGGGAACCGTGGATCTGGCGGTACAAGGATCTCAGGAGCTGGTGGCAGAACAGTCATCACGAGCGCATCGGCGGAGTGCGCCAATCCACGCCGACCGATTGGGAGCCGCGTTCAAAACCGATCTGGTTTACCGAACTCGGCTGTGCCGCCGTGGACAAGGGAACCAACCAACCGAACAAGTTCGTCGATCCCAAGTCGTCAGAATCGCGATTGCCCAAGTACTCAAACGGTCAGCGTGACGACTTTATCCAAGGCCAGTATCTGAGGGCGATCCTCGGCCATTGGGGAGAAGCTGCAAACAACCCGATTTCCGATATTTACGATGGCCCGATGATAGATCTCGGCCATGCCTTTGTCTGGGCGTGGGACGTGCGGCCCTATCCGGCCTTTCCTAACAATCAGGAACTCTGGGCGGATGGAGAGAATTACCTGCGCGGTCACTGGTTGAATGGCCGGGTCGGCGCACGCACTCTGCGCTCCGTTGTCGAAGAACTCTGTTCGCGCTCCGGGATTAACGCCGTGAATGCAGAGAGGCTGTACGGTGTCGTTCGTGGATATACGGTCGATCGGGTCAGCAACGCCCGCGCGGCGCTGCAGCCTCTCATGCTGCGGTATGGCTTCGATGTGATCGAGAAGGACGGGGTCTTGGAGTTTCGGCTGCGGGATGGCAAGAACCCCATTGTGCTTGAAGCCGAACGCCTTGCGTTAACGTCGGAGATGGACGGCTCTTTCGAGCAGCTCCGCGCGGCCGAGGCGGAAACCACGGGACGTATCCGTATCCGTTTCATCCAGTCCGGCGGGGATCATGACATCGTTGCCGAAGAGGCCGTGTTGCCAGATCAGGCAACGCACGCAGTTTCCGCCAGCGATCTGCCCATTGCCATGACCCGTGCCGAGGGCCGTCAGGTCGCCGAACGCTGGCTGAGCGAGGCGCAGCTGGCGCGAGACACCATCCGTTTTGCCCTTCCGCCCTCTCGGCTGGACCTCGGCGCCGGGGACATCGTTTCAGTGGCAGGGGACCAACTGGAAGGCGACGCCTTGTACCGCATAGACCGGGTCGAACACATGGAATTGCAATTGATCGATGCGGTACGCATCGAGCCTTCGGTTTACGAACTGCCGGAGATTGCAGGAAAACTGGCCGGACAACGCGCCTTTGCGGCGCCGACACCGGTACTGCCCTTGTTCATGGATCTATCGCTTATGCGCGGCGACGAGGTGCCGCACGCGCCCCATCTAGCTGTAACGTCACAGCCCTGGCCGGGAACGGTCGCCGTGTACAGTTCGGAAAGCGATGATAATTTCGTTCTGGATGAAATCATTGCGGCGCGCTCTGTAATAGGAACTATCGAAACGCCCTTGCGCTGGGCGCGCCCCGGGTTGTGGCAGAATGGGGCGCATCTGCAGGTCAAACTCATTTACGGCGCACTCGAAAGCCGACCCGAGGATGCCGTGCTTAACGGCGCCAATGTTGCCGCCATCGGCGATGGTGCGCCCGGCAACTGGGAACTTATCCAGTTTCGCGACGCCGAACTGATCTCACCCGATACATATTGGCTAAGTGGTTTCCTGCGCGGGCAGGCGGGAAGCGACCCCTTGGCAGCTGATCCTTGGCCGGTCGGCAGCTGGTTCGTTCTGCTGGACGGGACCGCACCGCAGATCGACCTTGCCAGCACCAAACGTCGCATCGCGCGGCACTACCGGATCGGACCGGCGCGGCGCCCTGTGGATGACCCGTCCTATGAACATATCGTTGCGTCATTCGACGGTAACGGTCTCCGCCCATATGCGCCTGCGCATGTGCTTGCCAAGAAAGTAAGTGGCGGCGCGATAAGCCTGACCTGGATCCGCCGGACCCGTATCGACGGAGACGACTGGAATACGCCCGAGGTGCCGCTGGGCGAAGAGCAAGAGCTTTACCTCATACGTGTCTGGCAATCCGGCGATCTGCTAAGGCAAATCGAGGTCTCGCTACCGGCGTGGACTTACTCGACAGGTGCTCAGGCCGCAGACGGATTGCAGGCCGACACAGACTTCGATGTCGAAGTCGCGCAGGTATCCGCGCGCTACGGTCCCGGCCTGTTCCGCAGGATCACGGTAGCCGGGTAGGGAAATGCGTCCACTGCTACACGGAGATGTCTCGAATGCCGCCCGGGCGCTGCTGGCGAGCGCACCCGGGCGCCGTCAGGCGCTGTGCCAGCAGATGGTGCGAGAGGCGGAACTGGCGGACCGGCATGTTCAGCGAACAGGACGCCTTCATCCCGAATGGGGGAACGGATCTCTCATGATGGCGGCGCGAAAGTACCGGCTGGCCAGTGAACCCGGTTTCGACAATGTCGAATTCATCGAGTGTTTTCAGACCGTTCTTGAGCAACTTAAGCTGGCTCTCCTGAAGGATCAGCGGTCAAACCCCTAAATCTGCATCAGCGAAGAATCCCTGTTTTTTACCAAACCGATTGACCATTCGGTTCCGGAATTAAGGCCATCACAGATTTGCGTTTGGGCATAAGAGCGAATACTGGCTAAGATGAACCTGTATTCATCTGACCGGAATCTCGGAAAACAAGGATTCACCTATGGCTGAGACCCGTACCAAACTGGCAAGCGTCGACCCTGTCTGGGATCGCATCACAAGCGAAGCACGCGAAGCGGTTCAGAATGAACCTTTGATGGGCGGGCTTATCCATGCCTGCATTCTTCATCACAAGACATTGGACAAGGCCCTTTCGTATCGAATCTCGGCCAAGCTGTCCTCGAATGAAATGTCGATGGCGATCCTGCGCGAAATCGCGGATCAGGCATTTTCGGAAACGCCCGAGTTAATTCAGGCCGCGCGAGCGGACCTTGTTGCCATCTATGAGCGTGATCCAGCCTGCCACAGGCTTCTGCAGCCGGTGCTCTACTTCAAGGGCTATCAGGCGGTGCAAGCTTACCGCGTCGGTCATTGGCTCTGGATGCAGGGGCAGCGCGATCTGGCCTATTTCTTCCAGATGCGCATTTCCGAAATATTTGGCGTCGATATTCATCCAAACGCCCGGATCGGCAAGGGGATAATGATTGACCATGCCCATTCCATTGTGATCGGCGAAACTGCGGTTGTTGGTGATAACGTATCGATGCTGCATTCGGTGACCCTTGGCGGGACTGGCAAGGAAGAAGAAGATCGTCACCCCAAGATCGACGATGGCGTGCTTATTGGCGCGGGGGCCAAGGTGCTTGGCAATATCCGCGTCGGTCATTGCAGCCGGGTGGCCGCGGGTTCGGTTGTTCTGGCCGATGTGCCGGCTTGCAAGACGGTCGCCGGGGTACCAGCCAAGATCGTGGGCGACGCAGGTTGCGACCAGCCTGCGACCAACATGAACCAAAGCCTTAAAGGCTGCGATTGTTCTGACTGAACGTTGAAAAGGCCGCCTTACGGGGCGGCCTTTTTCATGCCAGCGCGTGGTAGGTTCACGCCTCTATCGGCAAACCAAGCCTTGGATTGCGCTTTGCCGCGTACCAAGCTATCCCAAGCATCGCGATCCCGCCAAGAGCGAGAGCGGCACCAACCTGACCGGTAACTCCCCAGCCATAACCCGCCGCCAGCGCCTGACCGGCAAGACACGGCCCCAGCGCATTGCCCGCGTTAAACGCCGCGTGGTTCATGGCGGCGGCGAGTGTCTGTGCGGTTCCGGCAACCTCCATCAGCCGCATCTGGATGGGCATGACCAGCCCGGCGGTCATCCCCATGATCAGGATCGCCAGCGTCATCAGCATCCAGTTGCCCACGACAGCGGTGTAGAAAAGCGCGGCGAGGATCATGCCGATCAGCAGCACAAGCGCGCCTCCGAAATGGGACCAGTTCGCAAGCCGTCCGGCGAGAAAATTCCCCAGCGTCGCGCCGATGCCAAAGGCGGAAAGGGCAAGCGGGATGCTCCACACCGGCGCATTCGCAGAATCGATCATCGCGGCAGACAGGTAAGCATAGACGGCGAATACCGCGCCGAACCCGATTGCAGCGACCAGCAGGGTCAGCAGCACGTCGCGATTTGCCAGCGCGCTCAACTCGCTCAGCGGGTTCAACGTCTTGTCGCGCGGCACTGAGGGCGCGACACGGAACAGCATCAGCGCCGAGATTACTGTCACGGCGCCGACGATCACAAAGCACCAGCGCCAGCCAAAGCTTTGTCCGATTGCACCCGCGGCGGGCACGCCGATGACGTTGGCAATGGTCAGCCCGGTCAGAACCTGCGCAATCGCGGCCGCGCCGCGTCCCTTCGGGGAAAGCTGCGCGGCAAACAACATGGATACCCCAAGCAGCGTCCCATGGGGCAGACCGGACAGGAACCGGGACGCGACGAGAAGATCCAGATTGGGCGCAAATGCCGAGGTCAGATTTGCAACCCCGTAAAAAGCGACGAGCAAGAGGACCAGCGTCTTGCGATCCAACCATGCGCCCAGAACGGCCAAAATCGGCGCGCCGATGACAACTCCGATGGCGTAGGCGCTGACCGCATGTCCGGCAGCAGGTTCGCTCACTCCGAGATCAAGCGCGTAATAGGGCAAAAGACCCATCGCGGCGAATTCGGCGACACCAACGGCAAAAGCACCAATCGCAAGAGACAGGATCGTCAGCCGCGCCTGACGGTCGAAATGAGACATCGGAAACCCCGGGGTTAGAAAGCAGGCCCGTCGCGGATTTCCGCAGCGCAGCAATTTCGAACCTAAAGAATGTTGGCGCTATCGCAAGCGTGCCCGGTGCATGGGCGGCATGAGACTTTTGCATGGCTCATGGGCGGAAACGAAAAACCCCGGCCGCCTGACGGGAAGGCCGGGGTGATTTCTGTTCTGTCGTGCCGGTCAGGCGAGCATGACCATCGGGTTTTCAAGGTTCTCGACAATGGCCTGCAAGAGCTGCGCGCCGAGCGCGCCGTCTATGACCCGGTGGTCGACCGACAGGGTGACGGACATCACCGTTGCCACGGTCACTTCGCCGTCTTTTCCGATCACCGGCTTTTTCACACCGGCCCCGACCGCAAGAATCGCACCATGAGGCGGGTTGATCACCGCGTCAAAGTTATCGATCCCGAACATGCCAAGGTTGGAGATGGCAAAGCTGCCGCCCTGATATTCATGCGGCGCAAGCTTGCGGTCGCGGGCACGGGTGGCAAAGTCTTTCATCTCGGCGGACAGCGCCGAGAGCGATTTCATCTCTGCGTCCTTCAGAACCGGGGTGAACAGACCGCCTTCGATGGCGACTGCAACCGCCACGTCCGAAGGTTTCAGCTTTAGCATCCGGTCGCCTGCCCAGACCGCATTGGCATCCGGCACCGATTGCAGCGCCAGAGCGCAGGCCTTGATGATAAAGTCGTTGACCGACAGCTTTACACCGCGACCTTCAAGCTGCTTGTTCAGATCAGCGCGGAACTTCATCAGCGCGTCCAGCTTGATGTCGCGCCGCAGGTAGAAATGCGGGATCGACTGCTTGGCCTCGGTCAGGCGCGCAGCGATGGTTTTGCGCATCCCGTCAAGCTTGACCTCTTCGTAGTCGCGGCCTTCGTACATCTTGGTCACGGCTTCGGTGGATGGGCCCTGCGCCATCGCGGCGGGGGCCGCCGCCGCTGCCGGAGCGGCTTTTTCGGCCGCCGGTGCAGGTGCCTCACCCGGTTTCGCGGATTCCACGTCTGCCTTCACGATCCGCCCATGCGGACCCGATCCCTTGATCGAGCCAAGATCCAACCCCTTGTCCGC
Source organism: Heliomarina baculiformis (assembly GCF_019966545.1). GTDB lineage: Bacteria > Pseudomonadota > Alphaproteobacteria > Rhodobacterales > Rhodobacteraceae > Heliomarina > Heliomarina baculiformis. The sequence goes on from NZ_JAIMIC010000003.1 coordinate 470,662, forward strand.
AGCGATCCGACGCGCGAGAGGCGACGCAAAGATGCGCTCGCCATCCTTGTCCGGGGCAGGGGGCGCCTTTGCGGCGGGCTTTTCCGGTTCGGCTTGCGCCTCTTTCGGTACCGGCTTTTCGGCCGGTTTCTCGGCGGTTTCCGATTTTTCGGGAGCCGAGGTCTCACCGATATCATCGGCGCTTTCACCCTCTTCCAGCAGCACGGCGATGGGCGTGTTCACCTTTACCCCTTCGGTGCCCTCGGCGACGAGGATCTTGCCGACGGTGCCTTCGTCCACCGCCTCGAATTCCATCGTCGCCTTGTCGGTCTCGATCTCAGCCAGCAGGTCGCCCGAGGATACGGTATCGCCCTCCTTGACCAGCCATTTCGCCAGCGTGCCCTCTTCCATGGTCGGGGACAGGGCGGGCATCAGGATTTCCGTAGGCATCTCGCGCGCTCCTTACCGGTAGGTGACTTTATGGACCGCCTCGATCACCTCGTCGGTGGTCACCAGCGCCAGTTTCTCGAGGTTTGCCGCATAGGGCATCGGGACGTCCTTGCCGGTACAGTTGATCACCGGCGCATCGAGATAGTCAAACGCCTCTTGCATGATGACCGAGCTGATGTAGCTGCCGACCGAGCCCTGCGGCCAACCTTCTTCGACGGTGACGCAACGGTTGGTCTTTTTGACCGACCGGATGATCGCATCCGTATCCATCGGGCGCAGGGTCCGCAGGTCAAGCACCTCGGCATTGATCCCGTCCTCGGCCAGCTTGTCGGCGGCTTCGAGCGCGTATTGCATCCCGATGCCAAAGCTGACGATCGTCACGTCATCGCCCTCACGCCAGATCCGGGCCTTGCCAAACGGCACGGTATAATCGTCGATATCCGGCACCTCGAAAGTGCGACCGTAAAGGATCTCGTTTTCGAGGAAGATCACCGGGTTTGCATCGCGGATCGCGGTTTTCATCAGCCCCTTATAGTCCGAGGCCGAATAGGGCATCGCCACTTTCAGGCCCGGGATCTGCATGAACCAGGCGGCATAGTCCTGGCTGTGCTGCGCCGCCACGCGGGCGGCTGCCCCGTTCGGGCCACGGAAGACCATTGGCGCCCCCATCTGACCGCCCGACATGTACAGCGTCTTGGCGGCAGAGTTGATGATCTGGTCCATCGCCTGCATCGCGAAGTTGAAGGTCATGAACTCGACGATGGGTTTCAGCCCGCCAAAGGCCGCCCCAACCGCGACACCGGCAAAACCGTGCTCGGTAATCGGCGTGTCGATCACACGTTTGGGGCCGAATTCGTCCAAGAGTCCCTGGCTGATCTTGTAGGCCCCTTGATACTCGGCGACTTCCTCGCCCATCAGGTAGACGTCCTCGTCACGGCGCATCTCTTCGGCCATCGCGTCGCGTAGCGCTTCGCGGACCGTCTGCTTCTTCATTTCGGTGCCTTCCGGCCAGTCGGGCGACGTGTCCGCTGGTTTCGACTTAGGCGCCTCGGCTGCCGGCTTCTCCTCCGGGTTGTCGGGCTTGGCTTCTTCCTTAGGTGCCGAGGAAACCTCGATATCGTCGGCGCTTTCGCCTTCTTCGACCATTACGGCGATGGGGGTGTTCACCTTGACGCCCTCGGTGCCTTCCTCAATCAGGATCTTGCCGACGATACCTTCATCGACTGCTTCGAATTCCATCGTGGCTTTGTCGGTCTCGATCTCTGCGAGGATATCGCCCGAGGAAACCGTATCGCCCTCTTTGACGAGCCATTTCGCCAGAGTGCCCTCTTCCATTGTTGGTGACAGGGCCGGCATCAGAATTTCGGTTGCCATCTCAGTTCACCTCCTGTGGAATTTCGGTGGCATAGATGTCGGTCCACAGCTCCTCGACGGCAGGTTCGGGGCTTTCCTTGGCAAACTCAGCCGAGGCGTTGACGATCTCTTTGATTTCCTTGTCGATTTCTTTCAGCTTGTCCTCGGTGATGGACTTGCCGCTCAACAGCTTGGCGCGGACCTGTTCAATGGGGTCGCGTTCCTCGCGCATTTTTTGCACTTCTTCGCGGGTCCGGTACTTGGCCGGGTCCGACATGGAGTGACCGCGGTAGCGATAGGTCTTGATTTCGAGGATGTAGGGACCGTCGCCTTTGCGGCAGTGGGCCACCGCGCGCTCTCCGGCCTCTTTTACAGAGATCACGTCCATCCCGTCGACCATCTCGCCGGGGATACCAAAGGGTTCACCGCGCTTGTGGATTTCATCGGTTGAGGTCGAGCGTTTCTGTGACGTGCCCATCGCATACTGGTTGTTCTCGATCACAAAGATCACCGGCAGCTTCCAGAGGGCGGCCATGTTGAAGCTTTCGTAAACCTGTCCCTGGTTCGCGGCGCCGTCCCCGAAATAGGTGAATGTTACGCGGCCGTTTTCCTTGTAGCGATCGGCAAAGGCCAGACCGGCGCCAAGCGGCACCTGCGCGCCCACGATGCCATGCCCGCCGTAAAAGTTCTTCTCTTTCGAGAACATGTGCATCGAGCCGCCCTTGCCCTTTGAGTAACCGCCTTCGCGGCCCGTCAGTTCGGCCATGACGCCCTTTGGGTCCATGCCGCAGGCCAGCATATGCCCGTGGTCACGATAGGAGGTGATCCGCTTGTCGCCTTCCTCGGCAGCGGCCTCGAGTCCGACAACAACGGCCTCCTGTCCGATGTAAAGGTGACAGAAGCCGCCGATCAGGCCCATGCCATAAAGCTGGCCGGCCTTCTCCTCGAAACGGCGGATCAGCAGCATGTCGCGATAATAGGATAACATCTCCTCGGGGGAGACCTCGGATTTCTTCGTGGTTTTTCGGGCGGCCATATCTCTGAACTCCCCATCTGGAAACATAGTTTAGTGTTAAACTATTCTATAGGGCAGATTATAGAGCGTTGCGAGCAATTTAAACCCCGCACGGCAAGACCGGCAGATATTTGGAAAAATTGTTACGAAACAGAGAGGCGAGGGGGCGTTCAGCGGATGACGATCTCATCAGCGCGCAGCAGGCCAAGCACGTCGCGCGCCTGCTGGTCGAGCAGATCCAGATCGAGGTAGTTGTCGGAGAGCCGCTTGGTGAGGTTTTCCATCACCTTGATATCCGACTGGAGCGCGGCGAGATCGCGGCTGAGCGTGTCGGCCTCGGCGGCGATTTCCACGCGTCGGAACAGCCCATAATTGCCCTGCACGGCCGCAAAGGTGAAATAGGCGCTCAGCGCAAAAGCCAGTGCGAAAAAGAAGATACCGCCTAAGCCGGGACGTGTGGAACGGGTCAACTGCTGCCTCTCATGCGCTCTTTTTGTAAACGCTTGATCCACTATGACACAGGTGATTCGCCAAGTGAATCCCCTGTTTCCAAAAATGAGGGCGCAGGCGTCATTTTTCGCCTACGCCCCGCTTTTCGCAGATGGGCCGATCAGCCTGCGTTTGAGGCCGTGTAGATGCCTTCGATGGTCTCATCCAGCGTGGCGTCGAAATCTTCGTCGCTCTGCTTGGCGTCGAGCCCTTCGGTCAGCGCCCGCGAGAAAGAAGCGATGACGCCGGTGTTCTTGGAGAGCCGCTCGTTGGCTTCTTCACGGCTGTACCCGCCCGAGAGTGCCACAACCCGCATCACCCGGTTATGGTTGACCAACGGCTGATACAGATTCTCGGTTTCGGGCAGGGTCAGCTTGAGCATGACCTTGAAGCTTTCCGGCAGCTCGTCGAGACGGCGCAGCAACTGGTCGAGCAGGATGCCTTCGGCTTCTTTCTTGTCGGCGATGCTGATGGTCACCTCGGGTTCGATGATCGGCACCAGATCGTGCTTGAGCACCTGCTCGCCGATGTCGAACTGCTGATCGACGACCTTTCGGATGCCTTCCGCCGAGGCTGCGTTGATCACCGAACGCATCTTGGTGCCAAAAATCCCTGCCTCCTTGGCGCGGCTGAGCAGTTCATCGAGGCCGGGCATCGGCTTCATCAACTGAACGCCGTCTTCTTCGTCTGCAAGGCCCTTGTCGATCTTGAGAAACGGCACCACGCCGCAGTCTTCCCAGAGGTACTGAGCCGACGGCTTGCCGCCGATTTCGCGATCCATGGTCATTTCGAACAGGATCGCACCGATAACCCGCTCTCCGGTAAAGGCCGAAGAGGTCACGATCCGCGAACGCATCGCATGGATCAGGTCGAACATCTCCGCTTCGGAGCTGTATTCGTCTTCCTCGATCCCATAGAGGCGCAGCGCCTTGGGGCTTGACCCGCCGCTTTGATCGAGCGCCGCGATAAAGCCTTTGCCAGAGGTCATCTTTTGCGTCTGTTCGGAATTGGACATAATGTTTTTCACTCGCATTTCGGGGCAGGCCGTTCTTGGCCGGAATCCATCGTTCACAAGGTCTTAGGCAATGCCTGACCTTGATTCAATGCTGGTGGCGCTAACTGCCTCCGTCACGCTTTCAGTGCGGCGACTCCGGGCAGGGTTTTGCCCTCCATCCATTCAAGAAACGCACCCCCTGCGGTCGAGATATATGTGAAATCATCCGACGCGCCGGCCTTGTTCAGTGCGGCCACGGTGTCACCGCCACCGGCGACGGTAATCAGTTTGCCCGCGCGGGTCAGGTCCGCCGCCGCCTTGGCGGCCGCATTGGTGGCAGCGTCAAATGGAGCGATCTCAAAGGCGCCCAGAGGTCCGTTCCAGATGACGGTTTTGGCGCGCTCGAACACCTGAAGGATATGCGATACCGAATCCGGCCCAGCGTCGAGGATCATCGCGTCGTCCGGCACGTCCTCGGTCTTGACGGTCTCACTCGGAGCGTTTTCCGCAAACTCGCGCGCAACGACCGCGTCGCGCGGCAAGAGAAGCTCGCACCCGGTTTTGGCCGCCTTGGCCGCGATTTCGCGGGCGGTATCGGCAAGGTCGTGCTCGCAAAGCGATTTGCCTACGTCGATGCCGCTGGCGGCAAGAAAGGTATTGGCCATACCACCGCCGATCACCAGCACATCGACCTTTTCAATCAGGTTCGAGAGGAGATCGAGCTTGGTCGACACCTTGGCGCCGCCGACGACGGCGACAACGGGACGTTCCGGGTCGCCAAGTGCGGATTCGAGCGCGGAAAGCTCGGCCTCCATCAGCCGACCGGCGCAGGAGGGCAGCAGTTGTGCGACGCCTTCGGTCGAGGCGTGTGCCCGGTGCGCGGCGGAAAAGGCATCGTTGCAATAGACATCACCAAGCTCGGCGAATTCCGCCGCCAGTTCGGCATCGTTCTTTTCCTCGCCGGGCTGAAAGCGCGTGTTCTCCAAAAGCAGAACAGAACCCTCGGGCAGGGCACCGACAGCAGCGCGGGCGGCATCGCCCCGGCAATCGGCGCAGAACATGACCGGCGCCTCAAGCGCGGCGGCAATCGGTTCGACCAGCGGACGCAGCGACATCTCGGGGACATGTTTGCCCTTGGGACGTCCGAAATGCGCCAGCAGGATCGGTTTGCCACCCGCTTTCAGAATGTCCTTAAGCGTCGGGACAATGCGCTGGATGCGGGTATCGTCGGTGACTCGCCCGTCTTCCATCGGAACGTTGATATCAACCCTCACCAGCACACGTTTGCCGTTCAGATCCATATCGTCCAGCGTGTTCCAGCCCATATCGCTCCCTTTCCTTTGGTGTCAGCAAGGTTTTTCCTGCATTTGCGGCACGGGTCAATGGTTCACTTGGCTTTCCCGCCCGCGAGCCTTAGGTAATCCGCCAAAGGTTAAAAGACAGGAGAGCCCGATGGCCGAGATCAAAGACCCGGAAAACACGATCCTGATGGAGCTGAAAGACGGCACCGTCACGATCGAACTCATGCCCGATGTGGCCCCCAAACATGCCGAGCGGATGAAGGAACTGGCCCGCGCCGGTGAATATGACAACGTCTGCTTTCACCGCGTGATCGAAGGCTTCATGGCCCAGACCGGCGACGTTCAGCACGGCGATATGGAGGACGGGTTCAACATCCGCATGGCTGGTACCGGCGGCTCCGAGCACCCGGATCTGCCCGCCGAATTCTCTAAGCTGCCCCATGACCGTGGCACCCTTGGCGCGGCCCGGTCGCAGAACCCGAATTCGGCCAACTCGCAGTTCTTCATCAACTTCAAGGACAACCATTTCCTGAACGGTCAGTACACGGTTTATGGCCGCGTCATTTCTGGCATGGAACATGTGGATGCGATCACCCGGGGCGAGCCGCCAGCGGATCCTGACCGTATGATCAGCGTCAAGGTGGCCGCAGATGTTTAAGCCTGCGCTGACCGCTGCGGTGCTGCTGGCCGCCGGGCCCGCGCTGGCCACAGGCCTTGAGATCGAAGTCGCGGGCGAAAACTCGGGCACGATCACCATCGACCTGCTGGAAGATGTCGCGCCTCAGCACGTGGAGCAGATCACCGCTCTGGCCGAGGCAGGGGCCTATGATGGCGTGGTGTTCCACCGCGTGATCGACGGTTTCATGGCCCAGACGGGTGACGTGGAGTTCGGCAAGCTTGGCGATGACATGCGCCGAGCAGGCACCGGCGGATCGGATCGCCCGGACCTGCCAGCTGAATTCTCGGACATTCCTTACGAACGCGGTATCGTCGGCATGGCCCGGTCGCAGAACCCGGATAGCGCCAATTCGCAGTTCTTCATCATGTTCAATGATTACCCGAGCCTGAACGGTCAGTACACGGTCGTGGGTCGGGTGACCGACGGCATGGATGTTGTCGATGCGATCAAGCGCGGCAAAGGCCCCAACGGGGCCGTGATCGGTGAGCCGGACCGCATGGTCAAGGTAACCGTTACCGAATGAAAATTTTTGCGCCGGGGCGGGGTTCCGGCGCATTACGCTCAAAGTTCAGGTGTCCGGCTTGCCTGCTTTGAATGCGTACCGGCATCAAGACTGATTGCTGAGCACAGCCGCGAGGCTTAAATCGCGCGATGGCTTTCCTGCAGTGCTTCCCGCGTATGGTCCCGGTTAACGGTTGCCAGCACCCTTTGGGCAAGTTTCGCGGTCGATTTGCGCGCTGTCAATGATCCGGCTGCCAGAGCTCAAGACGGATCATCGGTTTTGAGCAATGCGTTAAGGCATCTTCAACATCGACAACCCGCGCTAAGAGTAGCTCGTTGCTTCAGGCATTTGCAGGACCGAAATTAGTGCAGGTTACTGACCAAAACGGTGTCAAAACGTCCCCAAACGAAAAAGGCCGGCCGCCTTGCGGGCGGACCAGCCATCTTTTTATCCGTATTACGGCTACCTTCGTTCAAGCAGCAGCCCAGTTTACTTAGCCGATCAGGATGCGTTCGATTTTGGCGCGGCGGCAGCGGGTTGCGGTGCTGCGGCTGCTGCCGGGTTGCCGGTCTGCTTGGCACCCGAGCGGCTGGGGTTCAGCGGGTCGTCCTGACGCTGCACGGAACCTTCGAAATGCGCGCCGCTTTCAATGGCGATGGTCTTGTGGATGATGTCGCCTTCGACACGGGCGGTCGAGGTGAGACGAACCTTGAGACCACGGACACGGCCCACGATACGGCCGTTCACGACGACATCGTCTGCCGTCACTTCGCCCTTGATGGTGGCGGATTCGCCGATGGTCAGCAGGTGCGCGCGAATGTCTCCTTCGACAGTTCCTTCGACCTGGATGTCGCCGCTGGTCTTGATGTTGCCGGTGATGTGCAGATCGGCAGACAGGGTCGACGCGGGCGGTTTCGCCTTGGGCGAGCTGGTCTTGTAGTCACTTGCGGAAGGAGCACCAGTCGACGTGGACGGGGCAGGGGACGCGTGGGACTCGTCAGCGCTCTTGGAGCCGGGCTCGTTGATTTTGCTCTTTGAAAACATTGTTCGCAGCCTTGATGTAGATCATGGGGTTAACGGGCGTTCCGTCCACACGCACTTCGTAGTGCAGATGGGTGCCGGTGACCCGACCGGTATTACCCATATCACTGATGTGATCCCCGCGCGAGACCCTTTGTCCGACCTTCACACGAAGCTTTGAGTTGTGAGCGTAATAGGTTTCGATCCCGAAGGCGTGCTTGATCTTGATCAGTCGGCCAAAGCCCGACATCCAGCCCGCATGCGACACGACACCGTCGGCCGTGGCATAGATATTGGTGCCCATCGGACCCGCGAAATCCGACCCGTTATGCATGCGGCGTCCGCCGGTCTTGGGGTCGCGCCGGTAGCCGAAACCGCTGGTATAGCGAACGGCGTCGCGGATCGGGCTGGCAAAGGGCGCTTTCTTGGCTGCGATGCGATACATGTTCAGCAGATCCATCTGCGTCAGCAGTTTGTTGGCGCGCATTTCATCGGCCGAGGGTTCTTCGCCCCGTGTCGAGAAGGTCAGCGGCGTGAGGGGGCCGCCCTGGCCACTGTACCCGCGGCGCACCTGGTCGAGCAGACGGTCCGTCGAGAGACCCGCGCTCTTGAACATCTCGTCCAGCGGTACGATGGAAACGGCCATCGCGTCTTCGAGCTGGCCAAAGATCTGATCGTTCTTTTCTTCGAGCAGCCGCAGCTCCAGTTCCATCTCGTTGCGCTGCTCGATGGCGTTACGCGCGTCGGCATAGATCCGGTCGCGTTCTACCGCGGTCTCTTCCAATGCCTCGGACATGAAATTCAGCGGCTCGGGTGAGCTGCTGGCGACGCGGCTGGTTTCTTCGGATGTTTCCTCTTGCAGCGCGGCCAGCGCTTCGCGGGCGGCTTCGCGGTCCTGCATCGTGTCGCGCAGGGTGGACTGGATCACGTCAATGCCGGTGGCCAGTTCATCACGGCGGGTTTCGGATGCCAGCAGTTCGGACTGCATGCGCGAAATCTGCGCCAGCGCTGTGTTGAACCGTTCCTGCGCAGCTACGGCTTCGGCGGCGCGCATGTCGCGCTCGCTGCTGATCGCGTTCAGCCGGTCCTGAAACAGCTGCTGGTCGAGCTTTGCCTGATCGCGGAAGTTGCTCGCGCCGATCGTGTCCATAACGACGATGGCCGTGGCGACAATGGTCCAGCCGACGATTGCGGTCACGCCAGCATAGGCAACAAGCTGAATTTCGGGTTTGAGGCGGATAAAACGCGTATCAGAGTCGGATTTGAGGAAGATACGTCGTTCAGGAAAGAGTCTTTCCAACGTTGTGTGTATCTTGATTGCCAGCCGTGTCCGCACGCTGTGCTCCTTGTCCCATCCCACCCAAGTTGGCGCGCATTCCCCAATGCTTGCACCACGGACCATTGCATATCGTCGTGATACCCGTTGAGCAAGCGGCCATCCCGCAACACCGGCAGGTAAGCGCGGAATTTGAGCAAATTGGCAAAAAACCGCCGAGATGCAAGGACATGAGTTTTAATGTCATGTTAACCACCGAAGTGCTTCAGCGGCTTTTCGCGGCGTGGTTTACCATTCACGGCGATGGTGTCGAAACTGCCGGAAACGACGCGGACTAAATGAATTATTCGGCTTTAATGAATTGTTACTTACAATTGATGCGGAAGACATGCGCCATTTAAACGAATTGCTCGTCAGGCTTTGTCTTCAATTGATCCGATCGATCGCGAAATAAGATCAATTCCATCCGCGATGGGCAAGTTCGCGCCCGAATAGCCAACTCATGAGAGGTTACCCGCCAATTCGGCAGGCGGGGTTCGAATTGTTTTGGTCAGTAACCCAAGTCTTTCGCTAGTTTTGTGCCGTCGCTGGCGGCGCCAATCGCCTATGAGCGGTCTAGTTGGCCATCGACCGCTATTCTTGCCATGCGAGTATGTCCGCATGGCAAGGTGTAACGTTGAGACTAAAGAAGCTTTAACCGCCGCAACGTGCAATCCAACGTAATTACCTAGAGGGCGCGCACAGCCGCAAGCACTTCGTCGACATGGCCGTCGACCTTCACCTTGGGCCAGATCTCTTTGATCATGCCGTCCGCCCCGATGAGGATCGTCGAGCGTTCAATCCCCCAGAAAGTCTTGCCGTACATCTTCTTTTCTTTCCAGACGCCGTAATCCTCGCAGGTCGTGCCCTCGGCATCGGACAAAAGAGGGGTCGTCAGCGAATGTTTTTCGACAAAGTTGTCGTGCTTTTTCACGCTGTCCTTCGAGATGCCGAACACCTTCGCGCCTGCGGCTTCGAAGGCGGGCATTTCGCTTGAAAAGCCGATCGATTCCTTGGTGCAGCCCGGGGTGTTGTCCTTGGGATAGAAGAACAGCACAACAGGCGAGCCGCGCAGCTCGGACAGTGTGACCGTTCCGCCGCCATCCCTCGGCAGGGTGAAATCAGGGGCGGTATCGTTGATGTCGGGCATTGAATGGCTCCGCGAGTTGGGACAAATGTGAATTTCATAATAACGCGTTATCGGCGACAATAAAGGCGTGCAGGCGGAAATGAACGGGTTGCGCTATCGTGACTGAGGGCGATCAGAATGCACCGGAGCCGCCACCGCGCGGCGCCCGGCGCAAGCGAAGACTGGCCCTTAAAGCCTGTCTGATATCGCTTGTCTTCATTGTCCTGCTCGGGGCGGTCGCCGCCGGTGGCGTTTACATGATGATCGGCCGGACGATGAGCGCGCCGTTTTGGGTGCAGGAGCGTATCGAGGACCGTTTCGAGGCGGATTTCGCGCCGCTTCAGATCGAGTTCGACGAGCTTGAATTCGTGCTCGGCACCGGCTGGAGGCCACGAATCCGGTTGCAAAACACCGCTATCAGCGACGGCAGCGGGCGCGAGATCGTCCGGCTGAACCGAATGGGGGCCAGCCTTGCCATGCGGCCCTTGCTCAAGGGTAGTGTCCAGCCGAAACGGATCTACCTGTCGGGCGTGCTAGCAACCCTGCGCCGAGATGCCGATGGCAAGATGGCGCTGCTCTTCGGGGATGGCGCGACGCCGTTTCGCAGCGCGGCCAACCTGCCGCAGCTTCTCGATTCATGGGCCCAGACCCTGCGCCAGCCAAAGCTGAGCGCCCTGACATCGGTTTCCGTCGACGGGGTCACGCTGCGCTACGAGGATCTGTTTCAGGGCCGCGCATGGACACTTGATGGCGGGCAGTTGTCGATGGACCGCGACGGCGACGAATTGCAGATATCCTCTAGCGCGGGCCTGCTGGGCGGCAGCGATCTGGCCGGTCTGGTCGAGGCGAATTTTACCAGCCGCATCGGTGACGTCGCCGCGCGTTTCGGCATTTCGATCCGGGATATCGCGGCGCCCGACATTGCCGCGCAAAGCGTCGCGCTTGGCTGGCTGGGCGTTCTGCGGGCGCCGATCTCGGGGTCGCTTCGCGGGCAGGTTGATGAGAGGGGCAAGCTCGGCCCCCTATCGGCGACGCTTCAGATTGGGGCCGGGGCAGTGCAGCCCAATCCCAACGCGCGCCCGATCCCCTTTGACGGTGCCCGCAGCTATTTCACCTATGATCCGGCGGGGCAGGTGCTGCAATTCGACGAACTTTCGATTTCGAGCGCCTGGGGCTCGGGGTTTGCCGAGGGTCGCGCTTATTTGGGCAATGCCGAGGGCGAGGTGCTCAAGGAAATGGTGGGGCAATTCCGGTTCAGCGAACTGGTGCTGCAACCGGCTGACCTTTATGAAAAGCCGCTTGAAATCGACAGCGCCAGCGCCGATTTCCGTCTCGAACTCGACCCGTTCCGCCTGCAACTGGGCGAATTGCTGATCGGCGACGATGAGAGCGAGTTGAATATGTCGGGCCATATGTCGGCGGGCAGCAAGGGCTGGCAGATCGCCATGGACGCCCATCTGAACGAAATGACGCCCGAAAGGCTAATCGAGATCTGGCCCGACGGTGCCGCCGCCAAACCGCGAAAATGGGTCACGGATAATGTCCGTAGCGGCCTGTTGCGCGACGTGAACCTCGCGTTGCGGATCGAGCCAAAGCAGAAGCCGGAAGTTTACGTCGATTTCGATTTTGAGGATGCCGAGGTCAAGTTCCAGCGTCACATGCCGACGATGACCGGCGCTTCGGGGCAGGCGACGCTGGCAGAGAACCGGTTTGTCGCGACCGCGAGCTCCGGCATTGTGACCGCCGACGAGGGCGGCGCGGTGGATGTCTCGGGGACGTCCTTTATCATTCCGGACATCGGAATCCGTGAGGCGGCGCCGGGCATCGTTCGGTTCCGGGGCAGCGGACCGATCACCGCCGCCCTGTCGCTCCTGAACCGGCCGCCGCTTTCGGTGATGGACAAGACGTCCCTTCCGGTGGACCTTGCCAAGGGTAATATCGAGCTGACCGGAACACTGGCGACTCCGCTCAAGAAGGGCACGCCTTTCGAAAAGGTCGAATTCCATTTCGACGGCAATATCGAACAGGTCGAAAGCTCGGTTCTGGTGCCCGAGCATGTTGTGAATGCGGACAAGCTCCGTATTCGCGGCGATCAGGGGCAGGTCATCATTTCCGGCGATGGCGCGATTGACGGCGTGCCCGCGACGGTCGCCTGGCGTCAGCCCATTGGCAAGGGGGCACCCAAGGCAAGCCGAGTCGAAGGCAATATCGAACTTTCCCAAGAACTGCTTGATACGTTCCGGATCGCATTGCCTAAGGGCAGCGTTTCGGGGCAGGGCGATGCCGGTTTCACGATCGACTTTGCGCCGGACACGCCGCCCGCGCTGAACATCGAATCCGAACTTGTCGGGGTGGATCTGCGCGTGCCGCAGATCGGTTGGCGCAAGGGGCCGGACACGGCCGGGAAGCTGACCCTGTCTGCAACGCTGAGCCAGCCGCCCAAGGTCGAAAGCCTGTCCATCGAGGGCGCCGGTCTCTCGGCGCAGGGAGCGGTCAGCCTGACCGGTGACGGTGATCTTGAACGGGTCAGTTTTGGCTCTGTCCGGATGGGTGGCTGGCTGAACGTGCGCGCCGATCTCGTCGGACGCGGAGAGGCCCCGCCGATTTTGCGCGTCTACGGCGGCACGCTTGATATGCGCAGCGCCCAGTTCGGCTCTGGCGGCGGCGGTGGCGGCGGGGCCTCCAGCCCAATGGAGGTGTCGCTCGACCGGTTGCAGATCACCGATACCATGGCGCTGACCGGCTTTTCCGGCAGTTTCACCACGACGGGCGGGCTGAACGGCGAATTCCGGGGACGGGTGAACGACGGCACTGCGGTGACCGGGCGCGTGGTGCCGCAAAAAGGGCGCAGCGCTTTCCGGCTCTTGTCGCAAGACGCGGGCGGTGTGTTTCGCTCCGCCGGTATTCTGAAACAGGGGCGTGACGGCAGTTTCGAACTAACCCTCGTGCCAGCCGATCAGCCTGGCTATTTCGACGGCCAGCTAAGGGTCGAGAACACGCGGGTCGAGGACGCCCCGGCGATTGCCGCGCTGCTCAATTCGATCAGCGTCATTGGTCTCCTCGACGAGATGACCGGGCAGGGGATCCAATTCTCCGAAGTCGATGCCCGGTTTCTTCTCGGGCCGTCGCAGCTCACGCTTTATTCGTCCAGCGCGGTGGGTCCGTCGATTGGTATCTCGATGGACGGGACATTCGATGTGCGCAATGCGCTGCTGAACATGCAGGGGGTGATCTCGCCCGTTTATCTGCTGAACTCCATCGGATCGGTGCTAACACGCAAGGGCGAAGGCCTGCTTGGCTTTAACTTTACCCTGACGGGACCGGCGGCGGACCCGAAGGTCGGGGTCAACCCTCTGTCGGCACTGGCCCCCGGTGCGATCCGCGAGATCTTTCGCGCACCTGCACCGACTAGGCCCGACGGTACCACCCCGGCGACAAGGAACGCGCCGACTGCGAAACCGCCGGCAGGCGGATTTGGCGAAGGGGCCGGGGGCGGGCGATAAGAGACAGTGGTCAATCGCCGCGACAGGGCCTATAGCGCGGCGTCATGAAGCTTTCTGATTTCGATTTCGACCTGCCGAATGACCGTATCGCCCTGCGCCCCGCTGTGCCGCGCAGCTCGGCGCGCCTTTTGGTGGCTGATCGCGGGACAATCAACGACGCCCATGTCCACGACCTGCCGGACTGGCTGTGCTCGGGAGACCGGCTGGTGTTGAACGATACGCAGGTAATCCCTGCACGGCTCACCGGTCAGCGACGTCGCAGCGGCGCCCAGGGTGATACGGCAGCGCGGATCGAACTGACGCTGCTCGAACCGCGCGCCGATGGTTGCTGGACGGGGTTAATCAAACCGCTGAAGAAGATACGGCCCGGCGAGACGATCCATTTCACCGACGCGCTTTCGGCCGAGCTGGTCGGGGTCGAAGAGGGACAGGGCATCGTGCGGTTCAATCTTGCCGGTGGCGATTTCGACGCCGCGCTCGAAGAGGCCGGGCAGATGCCGCTGCCGCCCTATATCGCCTCGCAACGGCCAGCGGATGCACAGGACAAGACCGATTACCAGACAGTATTCGCGCGTGTCCCCGGAGCGGTGGCCGCGCCGACCGCATCGCTGCATTTCGACGACGCCTTGCTGGCGCAACTGAAAGAGCGCGGCGTGGAATTCACGCATGTGACGCTGCACGTGGGGGCGGGCACTTTCCTGCCGGTCAAGGTCGAGGATGTGACCACCCACAAGATGCACGCCGAATGGGGCGAGGTCAGCGAACAGGCCGCTGCCGAAATCGCCGCGACGCGCGCGAGTGGCGGGCGCGTGATACCCGTCGGCACGACGGCGCTGCGCCTTATCGAAAGCGCGGCGCGCGGTGGCGAAATCGCGCCGTGGCGGGGCGAGACCGATATCTTTATCTACCCGGGTTTCGAATTCCACGTGACAGACGCGCTGATGACGAATTTCCACCTGCCGAAATCCACGCTTCTCATGCTTGTATCCGCGTTGATCGGTTATGAAGAAATGCGCGTTATCTACGACCATGCGGTCAAAACCGGATACAGGTTTTTCTCCTATGGCGACTCCTCGCTTTTGATCCCGCGCTGACCGTCGCCCGCGCCGTTGTGCAGGGTGAAACCGCGCGGTCAGTTCTGGGGTTGCGGCGCTACTGTGACTTGGTATGTCGCGGCCAAAGGGGATTTCCCCGCGGATGAGTCGGACAAGGGGCACTGGAAGCCCCGCGTGTAGCAGAGGTGTGTGATGTTTCAGGTATTGTCGAGCGCATGGGCGCTATTGCTGGGGCTTGGGCTCCTGATGATCGGCAACGGCCTGCAGGGTACGTTGCTGGGCGTGCGCGGCGATATCGAGGGCTTTTCGACACTCGAGCTTTCCTTCGTGATGTCTGCCTATTTCGTCGGCTTCCTCGGCGGGTCGCGTATGGCGCCCGACATGATCCGTCGCGTTGGACACGTCCGCGTTTTTGCGGCGCTGGCCTCGCTGATTTCCTGCGTGATGATTCTTTATCCGCTGCTTACGCATCCGATCTACTGGGTGCTGGGCCGCATCGTCATCGGGTTCTGTTTTTCGGGCGTGTATGTGACTGCTGAAAGCTGGCTCAACAACGCAGCCGATAACGACAACCGTGGCAAGGCACTGTCGCTTTACATGATCGTGATGATGCTTGGCGTGGTGCTGTCGCAGGCACTGATGATCGTGGCCGACCCGTCGGGGTTTGAAACCTTCATCATCGCCTCGGTGCTGATCTCGATTTCCTTCGCGCCGATTTTGCTGTCGATCAGCCCGACGCCGGCTTTCGAATCCACCAAGCCTAAGTCACTGGCCGAGATCATGCGTATCTCTCCTCTTGGCTGTGTCGGCATGTTCCTGCTTGGCGGCGTCTTTGCGGCCCAGTTCGGGATGAGCGCGGTTTACGGGGCTAAGGCCGGTCTTACAGTGCCGCAGATCTCGATCTTTGTCGGGACATTCTATGTGGGCGCGCTGCTGATGCAGTACCCGTTGGGATGGCTGTCGGACCGGATGGATCGTCGTTTTCTGATCTTTATCGTTGCGGCTCTTGGGGCCGTTGCCTCTCTGCTGGGCATGGTATTCGGCGGCGTATTCATCTTTCTTCTGGTGGCCGCATTTGTCATCGGCGGCACCACAAACCCGCTCTACTCGTTGCTGATCGCCCATACCAACGACTTCCTCGAGCATGAGGACATGGCCGCGGCCTCGGGTGGGCTGGTCTTTATCAACGGGGTCGGCGCGATCTCTGGCCCGCTGATCACCGGCTGGCTGATGGAGGACCGTATATTTGGACCGGCAGGGTATTTCCTGCTTCTTGTGGTCCTGCTGGCGGCGCTGGCGCTCTATGCGCTCTACCGGAACACGGTCCGGCCCTCTGTCTCTGTCGAAGAAGCTGGCAACGTCGCACCGATGTGGCCTGCCTCGACCGCCATGGCCGTCGAGATTGCGCAGGAATTCACCATTGATACCGAAACAGAGGAACAAAACCCTTCTTAAGCTGGGATTTATGTCGTGCTTGTCGCAAATTGTTACTGTAACACTCGTGTAAACAGTCGATACTCTCAGAATTGAATTAGGGTGTTTTAACAGATCTGGAGTGGACCCATGCTTGGCCCTGAAGATGTATTGAGTTTCTGGTTGGACGATGTAGGCCCAAAAGGATGGTACGAGGTCGACGAAGACCTCGACGCGCGCATTACAGAAAAGTTCAAATCCATGTGGGAAGGCGCGGGTGAGGGGAAATACTCTCTCTGGCTCACGTACCCCAGCGGCGCCTTGGCCTATATTGTGTTGCTCGATCAGTTCCCCCGCAACATGTTCCGCAATTCGCACCTTGCCTTTGCAACCGACAAATGGGCGCTGGCAGCGGCGAAAGTGTCGATTTCCAAGAACTGGGATCTCAGGATCGACGAGCCTGCGCGACAGTTCTTTTACCTGCCTCTCATGCATTCCGAAAACCTGAGCGATCAGGACCGGTGCGTGCGTTTGTTGTGCGAGCGTATGCCCGAAACAGGGGCGTCGAATCTGCTGCATGCCCGGGCGCATCGTCAGGTGATACGGAAGTTTGGTCGTTTCCCACATCGAAACAAAGCGCTGGATCGCGCGCCAACTGGTTCCGAAACAGAATATGTGTCTGCCGGCGGATACGGACAGACCGTGCGCGAGCTTCAGGCCGCAGAGTAGTTGTTTTTCCGTAACTTACGCGGCTCTCCTTTCGGGCCGCGCGCGTTCTACGCGGGGTTGCATCAGGAATTTCAGGAACCCGTCTGCGGCGGGGTACGTTAAAATTCCGCAAGCAGGCTGGATAAATCCTGTGGCCGGAGCGGCTCTGCCCTGAGAGGGGTATGTCGTTCCACCAGCCTGCGGCGTTGACTGAGACAGGACGTTTGAATGGTATTTAAGTTTAAGAGTCTCATAGCGTTTCTGATCGTCTTCCTGTCTGCTTGCACCCAAGTCCAACAACCCGGCCCCGACACCCAGATCATTGCCATAGGCGACAGCGTCATGGCGTGGAACGGGCGGCAAGGGGCGGCCGTGCCGGACGTGGTCCAGGAAATCACCGGGCTCAGAACGCGGAATCTCGCGGTGTCCGGTGCCAAGTTCAGCAACGCGAATCCCGAACAGGTTGCAGAAGGCTATGACGTGCGGGCTCAATATGTACCCGGCGATTGGGAGTGGGTTCTGTTCAATGGAGGGGCCAACGATCTGATGGGAGAATGCGGCTGCAAGCAGTGCGAAGATACACTGGACGCGATGATCTCGGAAAGCGGGACCAGCGGGTCCATGCCTGCCTTTTTGCGCCCCATCGCCGAGGACGGGCACAAGGTCATGATCATGGGCTATTACAATAGTAGCGAGCGTCCGAATTCCTTTGATGCCTGCGGGTACAACTTTGACCAGCTCGCCGAACGGCAGCAGCGCTTTGCCAATGCGACGCCGGGCGTCTTTTACGTGGACGGTCGCAAGGTGATCGACCCGAGCGATCAAAGCCACTTTTTCATCGACCATGTGCATCCTTCCCGCATGGGGTCGCGTCTGTTGGGTGAGCTGGTCGCAGCGGGCATGAAATCCGCGCGTTAACCCGTTTCGCCCATGCGGTGTCAGCCCGGCATTGATGCACTGCCGGAAGTGGTTTAATGGTGAACTAATTTTCATACCTTTCCCGGGGACCTGACATGGCAGCCAAATCCTTTGATCTGATCGTAATTGGGGCGGGGCCGGGCGGCTATGTGGCCGCGATCCGTGCAGCGCAGCTTGGCCTGAATGTCGCGATTGTCGAACGCGAGCATATGGGCGGCATTTGCCTCAACTGGGGCTGTATCCCGACCAAGGCGCTGCTGCGCACCTCCGAGGTGTATCACCTCATGGAACGGGCCAAGGAATTTGGCCTGAGCGCCGACAAGATCGGGTTCGATCTGGACGCGGTGGTCAAGCGCTCGCGCCAGGTGGCGGGGCAGCTTTCGGGTGGCATCGGCCATCTGATGAAGAAGAACAAGATTACGACCGTAATGGGTGAGGCCAAGCTGACCGGCAAGGGTAAGGTCGCGGTCAAGACCGATAAGGGAACCGAGGATCTGACCGCCAAGAACATCGTTCTGGCAACCGGTGCTCGCGCACGGCAATTGCCTGGGCTTGAGGGCGATGGCGATCTGGTCTGGACCTACAAGGACGCGCTCGCCCCCAAACGCATGCCTAAAAAGTTGCTGGTGATTGGCTCGGGCGCGATCGGCATTGAATTTGCAAGTTTTTATCACACGATGGGCGCCAAGGCGACGGTGGTCGAGGTGATGGACCGGATTCTGCCGGTCGAAGACGCAGAGATCAGCGCCTTCGCCAAGAAGCAGTTCACCAAGCAGGGTATGGTCATCAAGGAAAAGGCGACGGTCAAGAAACTCGATCGTGCCAAGGGCAAGGTGACGGCGCATATCGAGATCGGTGGCAAGACCGAGACCGAGGAATTCGACACGGTTATCTCGGCGGTTGGTATCGTCGGCAACGTGGAAAACCTTGGGCTGGAAGAGCTTGGTGTGAAGATTGACCGGACCCATGTAGTGGTGGATGAATACTGCCGCACCGGGGTCGAGGGGCTGTATGCTATCGGCGATATCGCGGGCGCGCCCTGGCTGGCGCACAAGGCCAGCCACGAAGGCGTCATGGTTGCCGAGCTGATCGCGGGCAAGCATCCGCATCCCGTCAAACCCGAAGCCATAGCGGGCTGCACTTATTGCCAGCCGCAGGTCGCCAGCGTCGGCTATACCGAGGCCAAGGCCAAGGAGCTTGGCTACAAGATCAAGGTCGGCAAGTTTCCCTTTATCGGCAACGGCAAAGCGATTGCGCTCGGGGAGCCCGAGGGCATGATCAAGACGATCTTTGACGAAAAGACCGGCGAACTTCTGGGCGCGCATATGGTCGGGGCCGAAGTGACGGAACTGATCCAGGGGTATGTGGTCGGTCGTCAGCTTGAAACCACCGAAGAGGACCTGATGAACACGGTCTTCCCGCACCCCACACTGAGCGAGATGATGCATGAATCCGTGCTCGATGCCTTTGATCGCGTGATCCATATGTGAGCTCAAATTGGCCGAAAATCGCGATGCACAAGCTGTACACCACCTGTACACCCCCTGTGCATCGCGGTGTCGGACTCTGGCGGTATTTGCGCATTCAGCGGCGTGGGCGCAGGCCCGGAATTTTCTTTCATTTTGAGCAAGTGCTGACTAGGACTGGGGCGTCGAGCGGGGGCCGACGGCGGGAAAACGCGCGATGCCTAGTCTGAACCGGGTAAAGATGATGAAAGCCAGCCGCGCGATGATCCGCGCGCTTGGTCCCGAGGGGCTTCACGTGGCCGAAATTTCGGGCAAATGGGGCCAGCAGTTTGGTTTTGGCTGCTACGAGCGGTTTCACTTTCCCAAGCATGATATCTGCCTTGGCCCCTTTCTGGATGATGCCGGGCAACCCCGCCAGTTCGACCTGATCCTTGCCAATCAGGTCTGGGAACATCTCGACAAACCCTATGCCGCGACGCGCCACGTGCGTGAGATGCTGCGCCCTGGCGGGCATTTCTGGCTGGCCGTGCCGTTTTTTGTGCCCTTCCACGCGGCACCGGTGGATTGTTCCCGGTGGACGGCGCGGGGGCTAAAGAACCTGCTGATCGAGGCCGGTTTCGACGAGAACGCGATCGAGGTCGATCAATGGGGCAATCGCGCAGCGGCCAAACGCAACCTTGAGCCCGGCTGGCCGCCCGCCTATGACCGCAAAAGCGACAGCCTGCTGAATGAACCGGATATGCCGATCTGCGCCTGGGCCCTGGCAAGAAAGACCTGATTTATGGAAACAACGTCATTCGGCCGCGTTCTGGGGTTATGGGCCGCGGGGTTGGGGGCTGCCGCGCAGTTCGGCAAGGTTTCGGTCAGCTACCCGCTCTTGGCGGAACATTACGGTTCGACCGGGGCAGCGCTGGGGTTTGCGGTGTCGCTTGTCGGCTTCGTCGGCGTGATCTTTGGTGTGACGGCGGGGTTGATCGTGGCGCGCGTCGGCTATCGCCGGGCGCTGCTGGCTGCGCTGGGGCTGGGTGTGGTGATGTCCGCCTATCAGGCGAGCCTGCCGGCACTGCCGCTGTTCCTTGTGAGCCGGGCGCTTGAAGGGGCGTCGCATCTTGCCATCGTGGTCGCCGCGCCGACGCTGATTGCACAGATAAGCGTGCCGCAACATCGGGGGTTCACCCTGTCGCTGTGGTCGACATTTTTTGGCGTGGCCTTTGCCTTTCTCGTGCTGGTCGGTGAACCGCTTGCCCGGCAACATGGGGTGGGGGCGCTGTTCGGCGCCCATGCGATCTATATGGCCGTGATGGCCGTTCTGATCGCCGTGGCGCTGCCGCGCGATGTGATCGGTCCGCGCGATTTGCCGCTAAGTCTTGGCTCGGTTCTGCGGGACCACGGGCGGATCTACTCCTCTCCCAGGTTGAGCGCGCCTGCACTGGGGTGGGTCTGTTACGCGGCGGCCTGGGTCGCGACGCTGACCATCATGCCGCTGTTCATGCCCGAGGAAAGCCGTGCAATGATCGTGGGGACGATGCCTTTGGCCGGGATCGCGACCTCGATGACGCTTGGGGTGTGGTTGCTGCGGCGTTTGCCCGCTGTCCGGGTGATCATGGCCGGTTTTGCGTTGAGCTTCACCGCCAGCGTTTTGATCTGGTTGACTGGCGCGGGGTGGTCCTACCTGATGCTGGCAATGTCGCTGGGGCTGGTGCAGGGCGCAAGCTTTACCGCGATCCCGCAGCTGAACCCCACACCGCAGGGGCAGGCGATGGCCAATGGCGCGCTGGCGCAGATGGGCAATCTGGGCAATACGCTGGGGACACCGGTTCTTGCCCTGCTGGTGGCCGGACAGGGGCGCGGCGGTTTCATGATCTTTGCCGGAACGGTTTTTGCCTGCGGATTCGGCATCCATCTGCTGCTTTCACGGCTGCGGGCCCGGAATACCGATTGAATGTTCCTATAATGTTCTGAAAATGCTATTGGAGACTCACGAGGTCCGTCCTATGTCTGACGTGACAACCCGGGGGCATCATGGCCGAGCTGAAATATATCGAAGTGCGCGGCGCGCGCGAACACAATCTCAAAGGCATCGACGTGGACATTCCGCGGGACCAGCTGGTGGTGATCACCGGGCTGTCCGGATCGGGTAAGTCCTCTCTCGCCTTTGATACGATCTATGCCGAGGGGCAGCGCCGCTATGTCGAATCCCTGTCGGCCTATGCGCGGCAGTTCCTCGACATGATGGAAAAGCCCGACGTGGATCATATCAGTGGTCTGTCCCCGGCGATTTCGATCGAACAAAAGACGACATCGAAGAACCCGCGGTCGACCGTGGGCACCGTGACCGAGATTTACGACTACCTGCGTCTGCTGTTCGCGCGGGCGGGGACGCCCTATAGCCCCGCCACCGGCAAGCCCATCGAGGCGCAGCAGGTGCAGGATATGGTCGACCGGATCATGGACATGGAGGAGGGCACGCGGGCCTATCTGCTGGCGCCCATCGTGCGTGACCGGAAAGGCGAATATCGCAAGGAATTCCTTGAGCTTCGCAAACAGGGCTTTCAGCGCGTCAAGGTAAACGGCGAGTTTCACGAACTTGACGAGCCGCCGACGCTCGACAAGAAATTCCGTCACGAGATCGACGTGGTCGTCGACCGCATCGTGGTGCGCGAAGGTCTTGAGACGCGGCTGGCGGATAGCTTGCGCACCGCGCTGGATCTGGCGGACGGGATCGTCATTATGGAGACGGCAACGGACGAGCCAGAGCGCATCACCTTCAGCGAGAAATTCGCCTGTCCGGTGAGCGGGTTTACCATCCCTGAGATTGAACCGCGCCTGTTCTCGTTCAACGCGCCGGTCGGGGCCTGTCCGGATTGCGACGGGCTTGGGGTTGAACTGTTTTTCGACGAACGGCTGGTAGTGCCGGATCAGAACCTCAAGGTCTATGACGGGGCGCTGGCGCCGTGGCGTAAGGGCAAATCGCCCTATTTCCTCCAGACCATCGAGGCCATCGCCAAGCATTACGGGTTCGACAAGAACGCCAAGTGGAAAGATCTGCCCGAGAAGGTGCAGAACGTGTTCCTCTACGGGTCGGGCAAGGAAGAGATCCAGTTCCGCTATGATGAGGGCGGGCGTGTGTATCAGGTGTCGCGCGTCTTCGAGGGCGTGATTCCCAACATGGAGCGGCGCTATCGCGAGACCGACAGCAACTGGGTCCGCGAAGAATTCGAACGCTATCAGAACAACCGGCCTTGTGGCACATGCCACGGTTATCGGCTGCGGCCTGAAGCGCTTGCGGTTAAGATCGCCGATCTGCACGTGGGTCAGGTGGTCGAAATGTCGATCCGCGAGGCGCTCGACTGGGTGACGCATGCGCCGGAAAGTCTGGGCAAGCAGAAGAATGAAATTGCGCGGGCCATTTTCAAGGAGATCCGTGAGCGGCTTGGTTTCCTGAATAATGTTGGTCTTGAGTATCTTACACTGTCGCGTTCAAGCGGTACGTTAAGTGGCGGCGAGAGCCAGCGGATCCGACTGGCGAGCCAGATCGGGTCGGGTTTGCAGGGCGTTCTTTATGTTCTGGATGAACCTTCGATTGGCTTGCACCAGCGCGACAACGACCGGCTTTTGACGACGCTCAAGAACCTGCGCGATCAGGGAAACACGGTGATCGTCGTTGAACACGACGAAGAGGCGATCCGCGAGGCGGATTACGTCTTCGATATCGGCCCCGGTGCCGGGGTGCATGGCGGTCAGGTCGTGAGCCACGGCACGCCGGCCGAGATTGCTGCCGATACGCAATCGGTCACCGGGCAGTACCTTGCCGGGACGCGCGAAATCTCGGTGCCTGCCGAGCGGCGCAAGGGCAAGAAGAATAAGGCGGTGACTGTGGTGAAGGCCACTGGGAACAACCTCAAGGAGGTGACGGCCGCTTTCCCGCTGGGCAAGTTTGTCTGTGTCACCGGGGTGTCCGGTGGCGGGAAGTCGACGCTGACGATTGAAACGCTGTTCAAGACCGCCTCGATGCGGCTGAACGGAGCGCGACAGACACCTGCGCCCTGCGAGACGATCAAGGGGCTGGAGCATCTGGACAAGGTGATCGATATCGACCAGCGGCCCATCGGTCGGACTCCCCGGTCGAACCCGGCGACCTATACCGGTGCGTTTACCCCGATCCGGGACTGGTTCGCCGGCTTGCCCGAAGCCAAGGCTCGGGGCTACAAGCCCGGGCGGTTTTCCTTCAACGTCAAGGGCGGCCGCTGCGAGGCCTGTCAGGGCGATGGTGTCATCAAGATCGAGATGCACTTCCTGCCGGATGTCTATGTCGAATGCGAGACCTGCAAAGGTGCGCGATACAACCGCGAGACACTGGAAATTCAGTTCAAAGGCAAAAGTATAGCCGACGTTCTTGATATGACAGTTGAAGACGCGCAGGAGTTCTTTAAGGCGGTGCCGAGCATCCGTGAAAAGATGGATGCGCTGATGCGCGTCGGGCTTGGTTATATCAAGGTCGGTCAGCAGGCCACGACCCTGTCTGGTGGTGAAGCGCAGCGGGTGAAGCTGTCGAAGGAGCTGTCGAAACGCTCGACGGGCAGGACGCTCTATATCCTCGACGAGCCGACAACGGGGTTGCATTTCGAGGATGTGCGCAAGCTTCTTGAGGTGCTGCATGAGCTTGTGGATCAGGGCAACTCGGTGGTGGTGATCGAGCACAATCTTGATGTCATCAAGACCGCGGATCACCTGATCGACATCGGCCCCGAAGGCGGCGATGGCGGTGGCCGGATCGTTGCTGAAGGCACGCCGGAGGAGGTGGCCGAAGTGGATGAGAGCCACACCGGCCGCTATCTGAAGCCCATGCTGACGGCAAAGAAGGTCGCGGCGGAATAAGAAAACCGCCGACCCGAGCGGGACGGCGGTTTCTTTAAAAACTTACTTATTAACCTACGACTGGGTCAGTTGAGGAGGCGGTTGGCAAGCCCGATCACTGCAAGAATTTCGCTGGTTTCGCGGTCGACCTGATAGACGCCATCGCCGACGCGGTAGTAGGTGGCGTTCGGGTCAAGGCCGTAGCGCTGGGGACGCTCGATGACCACATAATCGCTGTCGACGCGTTCTCCGATGCGATATTCATAATGATCGTCGTACTGGTCATTTTCGTAAATTGGATCGAGCTGCTTTTTCGCCTGACCGGGGGGAACGCAGGGCGGGTTCTTTTTGGCTAGACCCGGCGGACAGCTCGACGCGACCTGTTGTGCGTTTGCTTTGTTCGGTTTGCCGTTGTTGGCGAGGGCGATACCGGGAAGGGTCAGCGCAACTGCGGCGCAAAGGGGCATGACAAAGTTCAAAGGTTTCATCGTTAAATCCTTTCTGTTGCTGGACTAACACCGTTCCGCGGCGAGGGGTTCCCGGTTAATGCGCCCAGAGCAAGAATCCGCTTGCTTCGCCGGTAGTCCGCTTATTGCGTCCAATTGCTTCTGAACTGCTCGTGTGAGCACGGTTCAGGAGGGCGCGCGCGCAACTTTCATCGGCCCTCCGGTTTCCAGAGCGGCATCAGTATTTTTGAAGAATATACAGAGGATTATTGCGTGACCGTCGGGCGCAGCGTCTCGAAAATTGGCGCGTAGATCGGTTCGGTACGCAGCAGCGGTTTAGCCAAGGGGCGACGTCCATTGCGATCTTCGAAATGGTTGAAAGCGTCGTCGAAACCCGCGTCGTCCTGATCGATCCGGTCAAAGCTGTCTTCGATCTCATCCGCTGCGGTGGGCGCGATCAAAAGGGGGAGCGCGCAGGCCGATGCGATGGCTTCGGAGATACAGCTTCCCGTTCCAACCTCATCCTCAGCGGTCATGATCCGAGCACTGGCCTGAGCCGGTACATAGGTCATGAGCGATACAAGAATGCTCAGGATGATGGTGTGGGAGAGGTTCATTGGCGCGGCTCGTCAGCTGTAATTGACGACCAACGTTCGCCGCGCCATTCTGGTTCCCTGCCGTTTCCACGAACGGCAAGAATAATTTTATTAACCCTCGCGGTTGCGCTTTTCGAACCGGGGGAGCATCGCGCTGAAGTCGCGGCCCTTGCCGTCTTCTTCTTCGACAAAGCGCGCATAGAGGGCCTGTGCAAGCTGCCCCATGGGCGTATCCGCATCGGCGCTTTCGGCGGCCTGCTGCGAGAGGCGCAGGTCCTTGAGCATCAGATCGGCAGCAAATCCGGGCTTATAGTCGTTATCGGCAGGGCTTTCCGGCCCGATGCCGGGGGCAGGGCAATAGGCGTTCATCGACCAGCTATAGCCCGATGAGGTCGACACCACGTCGAACATCTTTTGCCGATCGAGGCCCAGCTTGTCGGCAAGGGCGAAGGCCTCGCAGGTGGCGATCATGGTGACGCCAAGGATCATGTTGTTGCAAATCTTGGCGGATTGCCCCGCACCGGCGGCACCGCAATGCACGGCCTTTTGGCCCATGATGTCGAAAAGCGGCTCGGCCCGGGCGAACGCAGCATCAGAACCGCCTGCCATGAAGGTCAGCGTGCCGTTGGTGGCGCCGCCGACACCGCCCGACACGGGCGCGTCGACTGCCAGCATCCCGGCCTCTTCGGCCTGCGCCGCGACGGCGCGGGCGCTGTCCACATCGACGGTTGAGCAATCGACGAGGGTTGCGCCGTGGCGCATGGCGGGAATGATCTGATCGGCGACGCTGCGCAGGATGTCGCCGTTGGGCAGCATGGTGATGACCACGTCGGCACCTTCGACCGCGGCGATGGCACTCTCGGCGATGTCGACGCCGTTGATGCTGACCTTGGCCGTGTCAAAGCCGGTGACGTTGTGCCCGGCCTTCGCGAGATTGGCCGCCATCGGGCCACCCATATTGCCAAGTCCGATAAATCCGATGTTCATGTCGCCTCTCCTCAAGCGTCGAAAGTCAGCTCGTCCGCGCCCAGCGGCGCCAGCATGTCCTGGACTTCGTCGTTGGTGACGTCGTCGAGGCTGCTGTGCTTCCACTTGGGGTTGCGGTCCTTGTCGATGATCTGGGCGCGGATGCCTTCGAGGAAATCGCCATGTTCCATCGCGCGCCATGTAAAGCGGTATTCGAGTTTCAGCGCGTCCTCGATGGTGCTGTCGAAATCGAGACGGCGCAGGATCTCATGGTGGCAGGCGACCGCGAGGGGGCTGGCGCGGCGCAGGGCTTTGGCAGCGGCCTGCGCAAGATCCGAGCTGTCGCCTTCGAGCGAGTCGAGCATGGCGGCGGGGGTGACCTGATTGAAATGCCGCGCCATCTCGTCGAGATGTTCGGAAATCGGGGCGTGGGGCGCGTCGAGTTCGACAAGCTGGACGGCACTGTCTGCGATCATCTGCGTCTTGAGCGCCTCCCAGGTGACTTCGGGCTGGAACACCGCGCCGAAACCGAGGATCGCATCGCTTGATTGCAGCCGGTGCCCGGTCAGACCGACCCATGTGCCAAGGCCGGGGCGGAGACCGTTCATTTGTGCAAGCAGCTGGCTGCCGCCCACGTCCGGTACAAGCCCGATGCCGCATTCGGGCATGGAGATCTGGCTGGTTTCGCCGACGATGCGGGTCGAGCCGTGACAGCCGACGCCGACGCCGCCGCCCATGGTAAAGCCCTGCAGAAAGCTGATCACCGGCTTGGGGTGATTGGCAATACGCGCGTTCATCCGGTATTCGTCGCGCCAGAACTGGCGGCCATAGGCGTAATCGCCTTCGGTCCCGGTGCGGTAGAGTTCGGCGATGTCGCCGCCGGCGCAGAAGGCCTTGCCGCCCTTGGCGTCGATCAGAACCTGTTTCACGCCGCTGGCCCCGGCCCAGTCGATCAGCGCCCGGTCGATGGCGAGACACATGTCATAAGTCAGCGCGTTCAGCGCCTTGGGCCGGTTGAGCGTGATATGACCGGTCTTGTTCTCGATCCGGATGTCGATATCGCTCATTTCGAGGCCAGCATTTGTCGGGCAACGATAACGCGCATGATTTCATTGGTCCCTTCGAGGATTTCGTGAACGCGCAGGTCGCGCACCAGTTTCTCGATCCCGTAATCGGCGAGGTAGCCGTAGCCGCCGTGCAGTTGGAGGCACTGGTTGACGATCTTCGAGCCCGCCTCGGTCACGAATTTCTTGGCCATGGCGCAGAACTTGGTGGCGTCGGGCGCTTTCTGGTCCAGCTTCCACGCTGCCTGCCGCAGGAAGGTGCGGGCGGCCTGCAATTCAATCTCCATATCCGCGAGGCGGAACTGGAGGCCTTGGAACTGGTCGATGCTCTGGCCGAATGCCTTGCGCTCGGACATGTAGACAAGCGTCTGGTTCAAGGCGGTCTGGGCCGCGCCGAGCGAACAGGCGGCGATATTGAGGCGTCCACCGTCCAGCCCCATCATCGCGTATTTGAATCCTTCGCCCTCGGTGCCGACGAGGTTTTCGGCCGGAACCTTGCAATCGTCGAATTGCACCTGCGCGGTGGGCTGGCTGCGCCATCCCATCTTGTCCTCGAGCGCACCAAAGCTGAGCCCGGGTGTGCCGTCTTCGACATAGAGCGTCGAGACACCCTTGAACCCGTCATCGCCGGTGCGGACCATGCAGACGTAGGCGTCAGAGTATCCGCCGCCGGAGATAAACGCCTTGGTGCCGTTGACCGTGTACCCGTCATTGCTCCGCTCTGCGCGGGTCTTGAGTGCGGCGGCGTCAGAACCCGACCCGGGTTCGGTGAGACAATAAGAGAGCACCAGTTCCATCGGGAGGGCGCGGGGCAGGACACGCGATTTCAGCTCGTCACTGCCGAAACTGTCGATCATGCGCGCACACATGTTATGGATCGAGAGAAAGGCCGCCACCGAGGGGCAGGCCATGCTCAGCGCCTCAAATACCAGCGTCGCATCGAGCCGCGAGAGACCTGAGCCGCCGGAATCCTCATCCACGTACAGACCACCGAAACCAAGCGCGCCGATTTCCGGCCAGAGAGACTTGGGGATCGTGCCTTCCGCTTCCCATTTCCGGGCGTTGGGGGCGATCTTTTTCTGGCCGAAATCGTGGGCCATATCGAAGATGGCCACCTGTTCTTCGTTCAGCGCAAAATCCATGATCCCTCCCAGACTTGGATATCGTGATATAACAGTCGCTTCTTGGGTACTCTGCATGCGCGGGGCGTTCAAGGTGGTAGCTTGCAAAGCGGGTTTGCAGAAACGCGGGGAGGGCGGTCCGGTTGAGGATTGACTGATTCTGTCGGGGCGCGGGCTGAAATGTGGAAATTTGGTGGCAGGGGGCGGTAACAGATTGGTGACTTTCGGGGCTAACGTTTCGTCGGCCTGATAGACGGTGCGTTCCGGAAGTTATTTTTGCAATTTTCGGTTGCGTTTTACGGCGGCGAGAGATCGGCTATGAGAGTTGGGAAGCGATCCTGCGACCGCGAGGGCTTCGTTGAAAAAATGAATATTTACATAAAGTTCTATCTTTTTAACCTGAAGATCCTGACCGGTCAGCCTGCTCCTGTTTGGCGTCATCTGCTGCAAGCTGTCGACGTAATCCTGCTGGATACACGTATTACGTGTGTGCGGAAACAAAGCCGTAAACAATGGGTATGACTGTATAAAACCTTTGGAAGTAAGTGGTTTTATGGTAAATAAAGCGGGACTGTCGAAATTGTATCAGTCTGTTTCTTGTTGTGGGCAAGTCCCACGAGGGGGTTAATTTGAAGAAGTTAATGTATGTCGCGGCAGCTGCCGCAACACTCTTGATCGGGACGTTGAACGCCGCTTCGGCTGCCCCGGTTTACTATTGCAGCGATGGCGGTATCGATCTGGCGGCGGACGGCTGCATTTCCGGAACGGCTAAGGGTTATCCCAACGGCGGCGATGGAATCTACTCCAACGCTGGCGGCGGCGATGACGAAGCTTCGGTCGAAGCGGCAATCCTGGGCGCAACCGGCACGGCCGTTGACATCTCGCTTTATGGTAAAAGCGACGACAACGCCGGCCTGTTCTCGATCACCGGGTCGACCTCGGGCAACTGGGACGTGCTCGATAATCTCGTCAATATCGCTTATATCACCGTGAAGGCGGCAAATTCCTTTGCGCTGTACGACGTAGGTTTCGTGAACTCCGGGTCGTTCTCGACTCTGGGTATCCTGAACAACGGCGGCCAACAGCCGGGTTTCTCGCACATCTCGTTCTGGACCGCGCCCGAGTCGCTGACATCGGTTCCGGTTCCCGCAGCGGGCTGGCTTCTGATTGCTGGCATGGGCGGTTTTGCAGCCATGAAACGACGCAAGAAAGCCTGATCAACCAGGCTTTTACTTGCGCAAGAGAGCGGCCCACGGGCCGCTTTTTTTGTGACAGACGCTTTGGCTTGAGATAAACGGGCGTTGGTAACAAGGGTTTCAGGCGAGCGCCGGGGCAGATGATTCTACTTTGACGGCCAGAAGGCCCCCCAACTGCCCGGGTGCTCAGCGCCCTCATTCCCTCTATCTCCGGAAACAATGAAAGATGTCCTGTTGGACTGTCGCCGTTATTCGGCGCTTTTCCTCGGTTTTGGCGATGAATCTTGCACGGATGCCGTCTGTGTCAGAAATATGGCGAAACCGGGGTCGACCTATGACCTTGCTGTCGGAACCACCTGCCGAGAGCCGACCCGACTGGTTGAAGTTTGGTAATGTATCGAGTGTTGAGATGTACAAGCGGCCTGCCTTTATCGCCACGATCCTGTGCGCCCTTTTCCTGACCTCTCCGACCGGCCAGATCTCGGCGCGATCGATTGTCGATGCCGGGTCGGCCAATTATTTCAATGAAATGCCGGGCACGGTGATCGAAGCCGAAACCGAGGAAGAGGCTAAGGAAACCACGCGGCGCGGGCGCGATCCCAACCTCGTACTGGTGGCCTGTATCCCATCGCCGGTGGAAACCGGTATCTGCCTCGCGCGTGCCGAACCTGTCCTGTCCAAGCCGGTGCGCGTGCTGGGGGCCTGCATCGCTTCGCCCAATTTCGATATCGGTCATTGCGGTATCGGAGAGGCGCAGCTGGCGGCCATCGTCATGCCGCCTGTCGTGGGCGCCGATGACCCGACACGCATCGTGCCGACCCCTTCGGTCTTCGCGTTGAGCTATCCGACGACACCGGTGAAACCCACCGCGCCGGGGATCCGCGTGTCCAGCCCGACCCCGGGTTATACGCCGCTGCCGGTCGATCCGGGCAAGCCAGGCGTGGTGCCGCCTTTCGTGCCCTCGATCGAGACCGGCGGCAACCCGAACCCGCCAAGCGTGGGCCGTCCCGAAACACCGCCGGAGGTGGCACCGGTGCCGCTGCCCGCGCCCGGACTGATGCTCTTGGGCGGACTTGGCTGCCTCGCGCTCAAGCGGCGCCGCAAGGCCTGAGCCAGATCCTACAGGTTATCTCGCAAGGCCTCCACATAAACGCTGGGGGCCTGGGTGCATCCAAACGGTTCGCCTCATGTGCTTGCGATCGCTGAACGCGATCTCCGGCATCCCGCCTGACACTCACCCGCGCATGAATCGCCGACGTGCCTCGACCGCCGTGTTGTAGCGCTGGTCAAGCTCGGCGATCAGCGCCATGGCAACCCGCTTTTCCTCTTCGCTGCGGGCATTGCGATAGGCTTCTCGCGCGGGCTCCAGCAGTTTCTTGATCTGAAATTCCTCGGGCAGGGTGCCGGACTCGGCCATGATCCGCACAGCCACCTGTGTCGCCATATCCGTATAGGCCATGCCCGACCGGTCCGGCAGCGGCTGTCCCGCACCATCGAGCGTTTCGAACTGGCCCTCGGCAATGGCCTTGCTGATCTGGCTTTCCACGATCTGGTTGAGCGAGCGGGCCATCATTACCTCATTGAAAAAAGCGGTACGGTGCCGTTATCGCAGCTTTTGCGCCGTGGGTCACGCTGCCGCTTCGCCGCAGGCACCGGACTTATCCACCTTCTTTGGGTTCCAAAATATCCCGGGGGTGAATTGCCCGCAGGGCAAGAGGGGGCTGGCCCCCGTCATGCGCAACAAAAAGGCCCGGGCGCAACACCCGGGCCTTTGAAATTCACTTGATGGTTTGGATCAATCCATCGGTTTGAAGTGGAACTCGCCGCCTTCCTTGAGGCCGGAGGGCCAGCGGGCGGTCACGGTCTTGGTGCGCGTGTAGAACTTGAACGCATCCGGCCCGTGCTGGTTGAGATCGCCGAATACCGATTTCTTCCAGCCACCAAAGGTGTGATAGGCCAGCGGCACCGGGATCGGGACGTTGATGCCGACCATGCCGATATTGATCCGGTTGGCGAAATCGCGGGCCGTGTCACCGTCGCGGGTAAAGATCGCGGTGCCATTGCCATATTCGTGGTCCATCGCGAGCGACAGCGCCTCTTCATAGGTCTTGGCGCGCACGGTGGACAGGACCGGTCCAAAAATCTCGGTCTTGTAGATGTCCATGTCCTTGGTGACATTGTCGAACAGGTGTGCCCCGACGAAATAGCCATCCTCATAGCCCTGCAGCGAGAAATCGCGGCCGTCGACCACCAGTTTCGCGCCCTGATCGACACCGGTCTGCACCAGCCGCAGGATGTTTTCCTTGGCGGCTGCGGTGACGACGGGGCCGTAATCCACGTCCGACCCGGCAGTATAGGGGCCAACCTTCAGCTTTTCGATCCGGGGTACCAGTTTCTCGATAAGGCGGTCGGCGGTTTCGTCACCGACGGGAACGGCAACGGAAATCGCCATGCAGCGTTCGCCTGCCGCGCCGTAACCTGCACCGATCAGCGCATCTGCGGCCTGATCCATATCGGCGTCGGGCATGACGATCATGTGGTTCTTGGCGCCGCCAAAGCACTGGACGCGTTTGCCCTGCGAACAGCCGGTGCCATAGATGTATTCGGCAATCGGGGTCGAGCCGACAAAGCCGATCGACTGGATCACATCATGGTAAAGGATAGCGTCCACGGCTTCCTTGTCGCCATTGACGACTTGCAGGATGCCCTTGGGCAGACCGGCTTCTTCCATCAGCTCGGCGAGCATCAGCGGCACCGAAGGGTCACGCTCGGAGGGCTTGAGGATAAAGGCGTTGCCGCAGGCGATGGCGGGCGCGAACATCCACATCGGGATCATGGCCGGGAAGTTGAACGGCGTGATGCCCGCCGTCACCCCGAGCGCTTGGCGCATGGAGTACATGTCGATGCCGGGGCCGGCATTGTCGGTATATTCGCCTTTCAGCATCTGCGGCGCGCCGATGCAGTATTCGACAACCTCGAGGCCACGCTGCACGTCACCGGCGGCGTCGGGCAGGGTCTTGCCATGCTCGCGGCTCAGCGCTTCGGCCAATTTGTCCATGTCGCGGTTCAGCAGGTCGACGAATTTCATCAGCACGCGGGCGCGGCGCTGAGGGTTGGTGGCGGCCCATGCGGGCTGGGCCTCGGCTGCGATCTGAACAGCCTTGTCGAGTTCGTCCGCAGAGGCGAGCGGCACCTTGGCCTGCACTTCGCCGGTCGCGGGGTTCATGACGTCGGCAAAACGGCCGGACGTGCCTTTGATGTGCTCGCCGCCGATATAATGGGTCAGTTCCTGCATGTTCAGAATCCTCCAAGTTACATTTGGGCGCACGATAGGCTTGCAAAAATCCAATGGAAAGTGGCAAGATTTCAAAAGCGTTTTGCGTTTTTGCAAGGTTTACCCGCATGGCCGACCCGCAATGGGATGATCTCAGGATATTTCTCGCCGTTGCGCGTGAAGAAAGCCTTTCCGGCGCGGGACGCATTTTACGGCTTGATCCGGCCACTATCGGGCGTCGGATCGCCCGGCTGGAAGCGGCGGTCGAGATGCCGCTTTTCGTGAAATCGCCGCAGGGCTACCGGTTGAGCGCCGCCGGAGAGCAGCTGATGCGGCACGGGGAATCCGCCGAACGGGCGTTGCGCATGGGCGTGGAATCGCTGACCGGAACCAGCAGCGGGCGGCTGACCGGCCAGATCCGGCTGGGCGCGCCGGATGGGTGCGCTAACTACCTGCTGCCGAGAATCTGCGCGGGGATTGCCCGCGAACACCCCGATCTCGACATCCATATCGTTGCGCTGCCACGCGTCATCAACCTGTCGCGGCGCGAGGCGGATATGGCGATCACTGTCAGCGCCCCCACGGCGGGGCAGCTTCTGGTGCAGAAGATCACGGATTATCACCTCCATCTGGTGGCGGCCCGGTCTTACCTGCGCGAGCAGGCGCCATTTGCCACGGTCGCCGACCTCAAGGGGCATCCGGTGATCGGCTATATCCCTGATATGATTTTCGATTCCGAGCTGGACTACCTGGCCGAGCTGAACGTGGCGCGGGTGCCGCTGGCGTCGAATTCCGTTCCGGTGCAGCTGAACCTCGTGGCCGAAGGCTCGGGGCTTTGCGTGGCGCATGATTTCGCCCTGCCGTTTCACAAGGGCCTGCGCAAGGTGCTGGAAGATGAAATCAGCATGACGCGCAGCTTTTACCTTGTCCGGCATCAGGGCGACCAGAAGAGCGACCGGCTGAACCGGTTCTCGGCGTTGCTGCTGGACGGGATGCGCAGCGAAGTCGCCCGACTCGAAAGCCTTACTTGACTTGCAGCCCTACGGGCGCAAGCTTGAGTTGTAGAACCGGCAATGAGGAGGTGCCCATCGATGCTTGTCCAGCAGATACTCAATTCAAAGGCCACGACCGGCGTGTTGACCGTCAGCCCGGATGCGAAGGTTTCCGAGGCGGCGAAAGTCCTTGCGGATAATCGTATCGGGTCGGTGGTC
Source organism: Heliomarina baculiformis (assembly GCF_019966545.1). Lineage (GTDB taxonomy): Bacteria > Pseudomonadota > Alphaproteobacteria > Rhodobacterales > Rhodobacteraceae > Heliomarina > Heliomarina baculiformis. The sequence continues at coordinate 504,682 of NZ_JAIMIC010000003.1, forward strand.
GTGTCGGCGGATGGGGGCAAGACGGCGGCTGGAATCCTGTCGGAGCGCGATATCGTTCGCGAACTGGCGGCACATGGCAAGGACTGCCTTGATGCGCCCACCAAGAATTACATGACGACCAAGGTCGTCACCTGTACGAGCCAGACATCTGCGCAGGAACTGCTGAGCCAGATGACAGAGGGCCGTTTCCGTCACATGCCTGTCGTGGAGGATGGCAAGCTGATCGGGCTGGTGACGATCGGTGACGTGGTCAAGGCGCAGCTTTCTGAACTTGCGATGGAAAAACAGGCCCTTGAAGGCATGATCATGGGTCATTGAAAGCGACTTCCCCTTGCATCTTGGGCTGCAATGGTATTTGCAGGTGCGGCATGACGACCAGGGCAGGGGGGAGATGCCATGCGCATTGGATTGTATCCGGGTACTTTCGATCCGATCACATTGGGTCATATCGACATTATTCGCCGGGCCTCCGCTCTTGTAGACAAGCTGGTCATCGGGGTTGCAATCAATCGCGACAAGGGACCACTGTTTTCGCTTGAAGAGCGTGTTGCGATGATTGAGGCGGAATGCGTGACCCTTTCACATGAGACGGGGGTCGAGATCGTTGCCCATCCCTTTGAAAACCTGCTGATCAAATGCGCCGAGGATGTCGGTGCGGGGATCATCGTGCGCGGGCTGCGTGCCGTGGCGGATTTCGAGTACGAATTCCAGATGGTTGGCATGAACCGGGCGCTGAACAAGGAAATCGAGACGGTGTTCCTGATGGCCGATGCCAAGCGTCAGGCGATTGCGTCGAAGCTTGTGAAAGAGATCGCGCGTCTGGACGGTGATGTTTCGAAGTTCGTGACGCCGATGGTCAATGACGCTCTGATCGAACGGATGAAAAAGAAGTAATCCAAGGCACGGCGACCTGGCGGCGCGTGCTGCGCACGCATTCCATTATTAATTTAGTTTTGGCGAGCTGTGTTGGGTCGACCCGGTTAACTGCGCCTTCCTGCCGGCGGGGGCTAGCGCCAGAAGGCGATCCAGTCGAGCAGGGCATAGACCTTCTTTCCCAGATAGACCATGTGTTCGGTCCCGAAGATCAGCATGTCTATGCCGACCGCCGCTAGGATGAGGATGGCCAGCACAAGCGCGATCTGATTGGTCATACGGTTCCACGGGCCCAAAAGCAAAAGTCCCGCCAGATATGCCTGACGGGACCCGAAAGCTCAAGCTGTGGGAATGGCTTAGCTGTGCAGGCGGCCCATGACCACGGCGACGTCGGCCATGCGGACCGAGAAGCCCCATTCGTTGTCGTACCAGGCCAGCACGCGCACCATGCGGTCGCCGATGACGCGGGTCTGGTCGGGGGCGAAGATCGAGCTTTCCTCGGTATGGTTGAAGTCGATAGAGACTTTGGGTTCAGGGTCATAGGCCATGACCTTGCCCATCGCGCCCTTGGCGGCGGCAGCCACGGCTTCGTTCACCTCGTCTGCGGTCACGTCGCGACCGGCGCGGAAGGTCAGGTCCACGGCGCTTACGTTGGGGGTGGGGACGCGGATGGCGGAGCCGTCGAGACGGCCCTTCATGCTTGGCAGCACTTCGCCAAGTGCTTTGGCGGCACCGGTCGAGGTCGGGATCATCGCCATCGCGGCGGCGCGGGCGCGGTAGAGATCGCTGTGACGGCGGTCGAGCGTCGGCTGGTCGCCGGTATAGGAGTGGATCGTCGTCATCAGACCGTGTTCGATGCCGAATGCCTCATCCAGAACCTTGGCGAGCGGGGCGAGACAGTTGGTGGTGCAGGAGCCGTTGGAGACCATGCGGTCATCGCCGGTCAGGGTGTTATCGTTCACACCGAAGACGACGGTTTTCTGAACATTCTTGGCGGGAGCGGAGATGAGAACCGATTTCGCACCCTGATCGAGGTGGACACCGGCCTTTTCGCCGTCGTTGAAATTGCCGGTACATTCGAGGACGACATCGCAACCGGACCAGTCGAGTTCATTGGGATCGTAGGTCGAGAACATCTCGATCTCGCCCCGGCCCAGATCGAGGGTGCGGTCGCCGACGCGGATGTCATGACCAAAGCGGCCGTGGATGCTATCGTAGCGCAGAAGATGCGCGGCGGTATCAAGCGGCCCGGTGGCATTGGCCTTGACCACGCGAATGTCGTTGCGCCCGCTGGACGCGATGTGGGATAGGGTGCAGCGGCCAATCCGCCCAAATCCGTTGATACCAACATTAATCGTCATGAAAAGCTCCGCCGAAAAGATTCCGTTAACGTGGATATAGACAGGGCTTGCTAAAGGCTAAAGAGAAAAAATAGAAGTTTTTCATTGTGTTAGCGCAAACTTCGGATGTTTGCGCTCACGCTTGCCCTGTGGTGCTTTTGCGCTAGGCTCTGGGCGAAACAAATTGAAGCAGGAGCTGGGCATGAGCGGCCTTTTGGCATTGTTGGACGACGTTGCAGGAATTGCCAAGATCGCGGCGGCCTCGGTGGATGATGTGGCGAGCCAGGCGGTCAAGGCCGGGTCCAAGGCGGCGGGCGCGCTGATTGACGACGCCGCCGTCACGCCGAAATATGTTCATGGCTTTGCAGCATCGCGCGAATTGCCGATCATCTGGCGGATCGCGAAGGGGTCGCTCAAGAACAAGCTGTTATACCTGCTGCCCGTGGGGCTTTTGCTGAGTGCCTTTGCGCCATGGCTCATTTCGCCGCTGCTGATGCTGGGGGGCGCGTACCTTTGTTTCGAAGGGGCCGAGAAGATATGGCACTGGCTGTTCCCGTCTAAACACCACGAGGTTTTCCCCGAGGACAAGCCCGGCGACCCCGCGCATCTTGAAGAGGAAAAGGCCCAGGGCGCGATCAAAACCGATTTCATCCTGTCCGCCGAAATCATGACCATCGCGCTGGCCGCGATTCCGCCGAGCAATTTCTGGATGGAGGCGGCGACGCTGGCCACGGTCGGGGTGATGATCACCGTGGTCGTCTATGGGGCCGTTGCGCTGATCGTCAAAGCGGATGACGTGGGGCTGTTTCTGGCCGAGAAAGGTAATCTTGGTCTGACCCGGTCGCTGGGGCGCGGGATCGTGAAGGTGATGCCGTGGCTCATGAAACTGCTGACCATCGTCGGGACGGCGGCCATGCTTTGGGTGGGCGGTTCGATTGTCATTCACGGGATGGAGGAGCTGGGCTTTGGATGGCTGGGCCACCATATTCACGACGCGGCGGCTTACCTCGCCCATCAGGTGCCTGTCGCCTATGAGGGCGCGGTGGAATGGACAGCCAAGGCTGCGATGGACGGGGTGTTTGGCCTTGCACTGGGAATGCTGCTGATTCCGCTAGCCACCAATGTCATCGTGCCGGTCTGGACGAAGGTCACCGGTAAATCACCTGCCGAGGGGCATTGAGAACTTCTTTTGCCCGGTGGACGTGATCAATTTTCGGGGTGCAACTGAATAATTACTGATTAGACACTCATAGGTTGAATTTAGTGGTGTGAAAATCGCTTAAGTAATGCATAATCAGTGCCATCCGCCGGTGCAATTTTTGCGCGTTGGGGAGGCGAATCAATGTGTTGTCTGGTCAAGTATCTGTTTATTTGCGCTGCTGCAGCGATGCCGGTGAGTCTGGCGGCGCAGGAAAGCAAGGGACCGCATGTTCTCGAAGTGTTTCTTGGCACGACCTATGCTGATCACCACGGCGAAAGCGAGCATGCCTTTTCGGTCGGCGTGCAGTATGGCTATGAGATCAAACGCGGTGTTTCGGTTGGTGTTCTGGCCGAATACGCGACTAACTCGCTTGATGCCTGGGTGGTCGGAGTTCCCGTCGTGGTCAATCTTGGCGAGACCCCGTGGCAGGTGACGCTGATGCCGGGGGCCGAGCTGGTTGGCGACGAACAGGAGTTCCTGTTCCGCACCGGGCTTGGTTATGAATTCGAGATGCAGGGCGGCTATGCGCTGAAACCCGAAGTCAATCTTGACTGGGTGGACGGGGAAACCTCCGTGGTCGCGGGCGTGGCGGTTGGGTTTCGTTTCTGACACCACTCGCGGCGCTTGAGGCCCGGCGAAAATGGAAACCCCCCGCCAAGTCCGGCGGGGGGTTCTTTCTTGCGGTGGGACGCCTTGGTGTGTGGCTTAGCCCTTGCGGCGGCGCGCGATGAACAGGCCGCCAAAGGCAGTCACAAGCAGCGGCAGGCCAGCGGGCAGCGGGACCTGCGATACCGAATAGAGGCTCGCGAGACCGGCTGTGGTGTATTCGCTCCCATCGCCAAAGGACCAGAATTCGAAGTTCAGGAACTGGCCCGCGACGACGCCATTGCTGGTCTGAAGCGTCAGGTCGACAAGGTCACCGTCGAGTTCAAAGCTGAGCAGATCGGTCATAAGATAGCTGGCAAGCTCGACCGTGTCGAACCCGTCGCTGCCGTCGATCACGCCGGTGCTGATCGTACCGGAGGTAAGGCTGTCGATGGTCAGCAGGTCATCGCCCGCGCCATAAAGAATATCGCCGATGACCGCGCTGTTCCCGGTCAGCTCGATCGCGCTATTGCCCTGACCGGGGGCCAGATCGACGGCGCGGCCGCTGCGGCCATAGAGCGTACCGGAGTTGATCACGGTGATTTCGGACGTCGCGGCCTCATCGGCGCCGATGGCATAGCGGCCCTCGATATACCCCGCGTTTTCGATGAGCAGCGGCTTGGCCGGGCGGGGCGCATCGCGGCTGTTGTCGAATTCGCTGTCGACGTCGATGCCTGCGCCTTCGGGACCGGTCGAGATGATCCGGCCAGTGGCGTAGTTGAAGATTTCGCCTTCGTCGATGTCGACGCCATCGTCGCTGCCCTGAATCAGGCCATAGTTATAAACCTGACCCGAAGCGAGCTGTGTGCCGTCCTCGTCTTCGATATCGTCGCGCAGGCGGATCGAGCCGTAGTTGTACAGGGTGAAATCGTCGCGCGCCTCGATGACTTCCTCGCCGCCTTCGATGGTGCCGCGGTTGATCACAGTTGAGCCCTGACCGCGGACCTGAATGGCGCGGCCTTCAAGCGAGGAGATCAGCCCGTCGTTTTCGATATAGCTTCCCGGCGCTGCCTCTTCGGTGCGGATGGTTTGTCGGCGGGAGGTAATGGTCCCGCTGTTATGCACGGTCAGGCCGCCTTCGAAACCGTCGAGCGCGTGGATTGCCCGGTCACCGCTGGAGATGGTGCCGGTGTTGTTGACGGTCAGGTTTTCGCCGACGCTGGTGATCGCATTGGCATTCTTGCGGTCATCGCTGATGCTGATGGTGCCCATGTTCTCGACCGTGACGTTGGTGCCGTCCAGTTCCAGCGGAGCGTCGTCACGGTCGCTGCTTTCGACCGAACCGGTTGCCGTCACGAAGACGGTCAGGTTATCGCTGGCGTCGCTGACCGTGTCCGAGGCGGGGGTGTAGCAGATCAGGACGGGGTTGCCACCGCTGATCGCTGACGTGCAGCTGGCGGCCTGCGCAAGACCCGGTAGCGACAGGGCGAGCAGGGCGGTTGTGGTCAGAAGGGTATTTCGGGACATTGCGTACTCCGCTGTAACAAGTGCTTGCACCTTTTCCGGCGCAGTCCCGCTGTCTGTGGTTTGGCGATGTAACGCTGGTATTACAGGTCGTGCAAAATGTGGCGAAATCTGGGCAAATTTATCCAGTGGGGCGCCGTGTGCCCGGTTGTCGGGCTGCGCGATGGTGGCGCGGCAACGGGAGATTGCAGGAAAAGCGGTCCGGCTGAAGGGGCTGAGCATACCGGGGCTGGGAGGCTTATGGGTTGTTATGAAATGCAAAAACGCGCCGCCGAGGCGACGCGTTTTCGGATTTTCAGCCAGTCGGCGCAGATTTTAACCAAGTAGTTCCTTGGCTTTCGCCACAGTCGCCTCGGCGGTGATGCCGAATTTCTCGAACAGAACATCTGCCGGGGCGGAGGCGCCGAAGCTGTCCATACCGATGAACCCGGCTTTTTGCTCGCGGCCGCGTTCGCCCAGCAGCCAGCGGTCCCAGCCCTGACGCACGGCGGCTTCGATGCCGATGCGGATCGGGCCGGCGGGCAGGACACGGCGGCGATAGGATTCATCCTGCTCGGCGAAAAGCTCCATGCAAGGCATGGAAACGACGCGGGTGCCGATCCCTTGCTCTTCGAGCGTCTCGCGGGCTTCGAGAGCGACGGAGACCTCGGAGCCCGTTGCGATCAGGATGACCTGACGCTTGCCGGTGGCTTCGGCCAGCACATAGGCGCCCTGTGCGGTGAGGTTCTTTTGCTTGTGCTCAAGGCGCACGGTCGGCAGGCCCTGACGGGTCAGTGACAGCACCGACGGCGTCTTTGTCGAGGTCAGCGCCAGTTCCCAAGCTTCGGCAGTTTCGACCGTGTCGGCGGGGCGGAAGACCCATGTGTTCGGTGTCGCACGCGAAATCGCGAGATGCTCGACCGGCTGGTGGGTCGGGCCGTCTTCGCCGAGACCGATGGAATCGTGGGTCATAACGAAGACAGTCGGCACTTTCATAAGCGCGGCAAGGCGCATGGCGGGACGGGCGTAGTCTGTGAAGCACATGAAGGTGCCGCCATAGGGGCGGATCCCACCATGCAGCGCCATACCGTTCATCGCCGAGGCCATGCCGTGTTCGCGGATGCCGTAGTGAATGTAGCGGCCCTTGCGGTTCTCGGGCAGGAAGATGCCCAGATCGCCGGTCTTGGTATTGTTGGAGCCGGTCAGGTCAGCCGAGCCGCCCAGCGTTTCGGACATGATCGGGTTCACGACCTCGAGTACATGTTCGGAGCTGGCGCGGGTGGCGACCTTGGGAGCGGTTTCCGAAGTCTGCTTTTTCAGCGCCTTGATCGTCGCCGAGAGCTTTTTCGGCGCTTCGCCCGCATAGACGCGGTTGAATTCGTTCTGCTTGCGCTCGGAGAGGGCGGAGAAACGCTCTTTCCACTCGGCATGGGCCGACGCGCCGCGCTTGCCGATTTCTTCCCATGCGGATTTGGTTTCCGCAGGCACTTCGAACGGGCCGGTCGTCCAGCCATAGGCGGATTTCGCGGCGGCCATCTGTTCGCCGTCGGTCAGCGCGCCGTGACCCTTGGAGGTGTCCTGCGCGGCGTGGCCAAGGGCGATATGGGTCTTGCAGGCGATCATGCTCGGCTTGCGCGAGGATTTCGCCTTGGTGATCGCGGCGTCGATGGCCTCGGGGTCGTGACCGTCGATTTCGATGACCTGCCAGCCGGACGCCTTGAAACGTGCGGGCTGGTCGGTGGCATCGGCAATGTCCACGGTGCCGTCGATGGTGATGTTGTTGTTATCCCAGAAAACGATCAGTTTGCCGAGTTCCAGACGACCGGCGAGGGTGATCGCCTCTTGGCTGACACCCTCCATCAGGCAGCCATCGCCGGCGATGGCATAAGTGTGGTGATCGACAACCTTGCGGCCATACTGGGCGCGCTGGACTTCCTCGGCAATGGCGAAGCCGACGGAATTGGCGATGCCCTGACCGAGCGGGCCGGTCGTGGTTTCGATCGCTTCGGCGAGGAAGTTTTCCGGGTGACCCGCGGTCTTGGCGCCCCATTGACGGAAATTCTTGATCTCCTCGAGGGTGATTTCGCTGTAACCGGTGAGGTAGAGCAGCGAGTAGAGCAGCATCGAGCCGTGCCCGGCCGACAGGATGAAACGGTCGCGGTCGGGCCAGTTCGGAGCGGCGGCATCGAACTTGAGATGCTTTTCGAACAGGACCGTGGCGACATCGGCCATCCCCATCGGCATGCCGGAGTGCCCGGAGCTAGCTGCGTGAACGGCATCGAGCGTCAATGCGCGGATCGCCGCCGCCTTGCTCCAGTGGTCGGGGTTTTTGCTGCGTAATGCGTTGAGATCCACGGCGCGTTGTCCTTTAGAAAAGAGAAATCTTTGCCGCTGAATATCAAGAGAGGGCCAAAGATCAAGGTATAGCGCCCGGCAAGGTTCAGCATCACATAAGGACAGGCGGGCAAGCCTCTGAAATCTAAAGGGAGGAAATTTGCAATCGCATTGGGTAAAGTGGCAATAATTGGGCGCTTTCATTGATTCGTCCCGACCGGGTCGGCATCAGGGATCGACCGGAAGACGCAGAGCGCCGCAAAAGAAACGGGGTTGAGGGCATGAGTAGTATCGAAGAATTGCAGGGCCGGATTTCGGTCGCCTTGGCCCGTATCGGCTCGGGCGTTGAAACGCTGGCGCAACGGAGCGCGAGCGCCGAGCCGGATCCGGATCTGGCCCGCGCGCTGGCCGAGGAACAGCAGACCGTGGCCCAGATCAAGGAACGGCTGCGGCAGCTGAACCTGAAACACATCGAAGAGACCGAGTCGCTCAAGGCGCAGCTGAACGAGGCGCGTGCGGCGGTTCCGGAGACCGGAGCGGATCAGGATCTGATCGCAGAGCTGCGCGCCCAGATGACGGCGCAGGCCGAGGCGCTGGCCAAGCTGGACGGCGACATGCAGCGCGTGCGCCATGCCAATGATGCGCTGCGCAAGTCGAACGCGGCGCTGCGCGAGGCGAATGAAGCCGGGGTGGGCGAACCCGATCTGATCAACAAGGCGATGCTTGCCGAACTGGAAAGCCTGCGCGCCGCCCGCGCGCTGGACATGTCCGAGGCGGGCGCGGTACTTGCCCGGCTTGAACCGCTGCTGAAGGCAAGCGCGCAATCGGAAGGGGAGCTCACATGATGCCCGAGGTTACGATCAATATCGGTGGCCGGTCCTTTGAGGTTTCCTGTCAGGAAGGCGAGGAAAGCTATCTGCATTCCGCCGCCAAGATGCTGGACGACGAGGCGCAGATCCTGTCGGACCAGATCGGGCGCATGCCCGAGGCGCGGATGCTGCTGATGGCGGGGCTGATGCTGGCGGACAAGACGGCGTCGTTCGAGGACAAGATCCGCGACATGGAAACCAAGCTGGCAGAAAAGGACGCCGAGCTTGAACAGTTGCGCGAGATGCCCGCGCCCGAGCCGGAACGCATCGAAGTGCCGATCGTGCCGCCGACAGTGCTTGACGCGCTGGCGGAAATTGCCGCGCAGGCCGAGGCGGTTGCCACCAGCGTCGAGGAGCAGACGGCCGAGTAATCGGCCGCCTTTGCGGGTCGCGTGTCAGAAGTCCGACAGTGCCTCAGGCATCCAGTGGACTTCCTTGCGGCTCGCCTTGAAAAAGCAGCGCCCATATTTTTTCAGATTTGCCTGATCGATTTCAAAGCCGAGACCGGGGGTCTGTGGCATGTTGAACCAGCCGTGGTCGTGCAGGAAGGGCTGGGTAAAGATCATGTCGCGGCCTTCTGGCGTCCAACCAGGCGGCGAGACCGGGTATTCGAACAGCGCCTCGCCCGCAAAGCCACTGGCTGCAAAGACATGCGCATTGGCGATGAAGCCGAAGCCGTTCGACCAGCAATGCGGGGTGAACTTCAGCCCTTGTTCGCGGCATAGCCTGGCTATTTTCAGGCTTTGCGCGATGCCTCCGGCCCACATCGCGTCCGGTTGGTAGATGTTGTAACAGCCCATTTTCAGCATCCGCGCGAGCTCCCGGTATCCCATCAGGTGTAGTTCGCCCCCGGCAACGGGGACGCGGGAATAGGCGGTGAGCCGGGAGATTTCCTCGTGCCATTCGCCAAAGAGAGGTTCCTCGACCCAGGCAAGGCCGACATCGGCGGCGGCATCGACGAAGCGTTTGGCGCGGTCGAGTGACCACAGCGGCGCGTCGCCGTTCTGGGTCAGCCGAAAGGCCTGATTGCAGTCGACCGAAATTTTCATCCGTCCCTGCATATAGGTCGCGATGTCCGAAATATGTTCGATATCAACGGCTTCATCGAAATCATGAACCCGGATCTTCATGATCTTGAAGCCTTCGGAGAGTCGCTCTTCGGCTTCGTCGCGCCGGGCCTGCGGGTCTTTCAACTCGCCCGCAGAGGCATAGAGCGGGAGGCGATCGTCCGTGCCGCCGAGATATTTGTAAAGCGGCAGACCGGCGGTCTTAGCTTTGATGTCCCAGAAGGCCGGTTCGAGCCACCAATTGAAATTGCCACCGGCGGCCATGATCTGGATGCGCTCGGAGAGGGTTTCGATATCGCTTGCGTCCTGACCAAGGAAGAGGCCTGCCAGCAGATCGCCGAGACCGGCGCGCTCGCGTCCTGCCGCCGGAAAGCCGCTCCAGCCTTCGACGCCGTCATCGGTGATGAAGCGGACAATACACATGGAAACCTGCGTTCTGATCGTGCCGGGTATCCAGGAGGGGGCGTGCGGGGCAGGCAGCGGCGTCTTGACGAGGTAGAGTTCGACGCGGTCGAGCACTTGCATATCGAGTCCTTTCACAGGGTTCTGCGCGCTTTTGGTTGTCGGGGGGTGCGCGAGGCCGTAGGCAGAACGCTATGAAGAGATTGGTTTGGTCGATATATCCAATTAAGCAAAACTGAGGGACCAATTCTCGAGTCGGAGAATTGGAGTGATGAGCTCAAAGTTGGTTGGAAGCCTGCGCCTGCCCGGATCGGCAACGCGGATAGCGTCGGCAAGCACAGGCTTGACCCTAAAAAGAAAAACCCGCCGGTGAGGGCGGGTTTTCATAGGTCTCGAATGTCCGCAAGATCAGCCGTTGGCTTCGCGGATCTTGTTCGCGGCGTCTTTGTCATAGGCGACGCCGTTTTCGTCGAACAGGGTATCGAGTTCGCCGGACAGGGTCATCTCGGTGATGATGTCGCAACCGCCCACAAATTCGCCTTTGACGTAAAGCTGCGGGACGGTCGGCCAGTCGGAGAAATCCTTGATGCCCTGACGGATCGAGTCATCGGCCAGCACGTTCACATCGGCGAAATTGACGCCCATGTAGTTCAGCACGCCTGCGACACGGCTGGAGAACCCGCATTGCGGCATTTCTTTGGTGCCCTTCATGTAGAGCACAACGTCATTGGCGGTGATCGTTTGCTGGATCTGGCTGGCGATGTCCGTGGTTTCGGTCATTTGCATGTTCCTTTGCTCATCGTGGCGCGGCCGTGGTCGGCTTGGCCGTGGCGTTGACGCCAATATAGGTGTTCCGGCGGCCATGGTCTACGGGGGGCCGGGTTTGCGTGGATCAGGCGGGCGCCTTGGTGGTCAGGGCAAGCGCGTGCAGCTCTCCGGCAGGGCCGTCCATCTTGCCTTTCAGAGCGGCGTAGACGGCGCGCTGCTGCTGTACGCGGTTCTTGCCGCGAAAGCTTTCGTCGATCACCTCGGCCGCGTAGTGATTACCGTCGCCGGCCAGATCGGTGATGGTGATGCTGGCATCGGGAAAGCTCTCTCGGATCAGGGCTTCGATGTCATGGGCTTGCATTGCCATACTGGCGGACTCCTTTGTGAAATTCAGATGTAGGATGCCTGACGCGCGGACACAAGGCGAGGGCAGAGCGTGGCTATTAGATCGGGATTGCCCGGATCTGCAAGCCGGTTGGTCAGCAGCGGTGCATCAGACGTCGAGGTTGACCCAGACCGGGACATGGTCTGACGGTTTTTCGTGGCCACGGATTTCGGAATCGATGCCGGTATCTGTCAACCGGTCGGCGCATTGCGGGGTCAGCAGAAAGTGGTCGATGCGGATTCCGTCGTTCTTGTTCCAGGCACCGGCCTGATAGTCCCAGAAGGAATAGTGACCGGGCCCCTGCACCCGCGCGCGGAAGGCTTCGGTGAAGCCGAGATTCAGGATGCGACGGAAAGCGCTGCGGCTTTCGGGCAGGAAAAGCGCATCTTCGCGCCATGCATCGGGGCGTTTGGCATCCTCGGCCTGCGGAATGATGTTGTAATCGCCTGCCATGAGAGCAACTTCCTCACCCTCGAGCAATTCTTGCGCACGAGCGCGCAGACGTTCCATCCATGCGAGCTTGTAGTCATATTTTGGCCCCGGCGCCGGATTACCGTTGGGCAGGTAGAGACCACAGATACGCAGCGCTTCCTTGTTCACGACGGTTGCCTCGATCCAGCGCGCCTGATCGTCATCGTCATCTCCGGGGAGCCCGCGCCGCACGTCTTCGAGGGGGAACTTTGACAGGATGGCGACGCCGTTGAACGATTTCTGGCCATGAGTTTCGACCTGATAGCCACGGTCTTCGAAGAGGTCGCGGGGAAAGGCTTCGTCGACGGATTTGATTTCCTGCAGGAGAACAACGTCGGGCTGGGCGTCATCCAGCCATGCCGGAAGCGCGGCGGCACGCGCCTTGATCCCGTTGATGTTGAAGGTGGCCACTTTCATGGTGATTACCCCGTCCCGATCTGGTTCCGATGCCCGATCTATGACCCAGCCGGAGGCCCGGGACAAGGCGTAGCAGGTGATTCGCCTGTCAGAAACTGGTGTTGCATTTTCACAACTCAATTTCGACCCTGACGCGCGTCAGGTCTGCCGCGCATCCGCACTAGAAGATTAACAGACGGACTCGGATGCGCTTCACGTCCGGAGACAGTTGCGGACTGTGGATAAGAATTTTTGCGCTGACCAGATTCTTGACGGAACGCTTTAGCGTCATCGTTTTGCTTAGCAATTTTGATGTGGATAACTGGGTCCCTTTGGGGAGCGCACCAGAAAAAACTCTTAGTAACTCGGCGTCAAACTGCAAACCTGAGGAGGTGATCCACCAACTTCGAAACGAGGAGATTTCCAGATGACTGCACTTCAAAAAACTTACGAAACCGTCAATTTTTCTCTTGCACCCACTGCGAGCATGTTCGGTGGCGACGCGACAGAGATGTATTCCTCGGCGTCTTTGCCCAGCAAGGCAGGGGATGCGATCCGTGGTGATGCGACCGCGCTTTTCTCCTCGGCATCGACGCCTTGCGGGGACGTTTCAGCCACCGGCGGCGCGCTGACGGGGATGTTCTCCTCGGCGAGCTGAGGGGCCATTCGGGTCGATAGCGTGGGAACGGCGTTCGTGGACGCCATTTGAAAGGTACTAGAATATGTCGAATGTCATCCACCTGAACCTGGCCGCCCATCGCCAAACACGAGATCAGCGACTTGGCGCGCTGATCTCGAACTTTGCCAGTCAGCGTCGCGTTCCCGATGATGTTTTCTGGCTTAAGGAAAATGCCGAGCTGCTGAACATCCTTGAATGTACGGGCACCCATGTCGGCGCCGAGAGGCTGGCGCCGCATGAAGGGTTCTATGCTTCCGTCGAGCGCCGGGTAAGTTTTTTCCCACAGTATTACCGCTTTCTGCTGTCGATCTGCCTTGATCTCGAAGATCTGGGCATGCCGGGCGACAAGGGCGAGGCGCTTGCCGCCTGGGTGGCACGCGAAGAACTTGTCGGGGCCGAGCTGTCGGATCTGCAACGCGCCGAGGCGCGCCGGTTGCTGCAACGCCGCGGTGCATGGGATGCGCGTGACGATGCGGCGCTGGTAAACCGGCTGCATGAGTTCATGGAGCGCACGCGGACATTTGCGATTCCCAACAAGAAAGCATGTTACGAGCTGACCCATATCGTCTTTTACCTGAGCGAATACGGTCGTCGTGACCCCGAGATCACAGAAGCGTCGAAGGAAAGTCTTGAATTCGCTGGACTTCTGGCTTTTCTCGATCAGGACGCCGATCTGCTGGCTGAAATCTGCATCGCCTTGCGCTATGCTGGCGTGGAACCGTCGGCGATATGGGAGGGATGGCTTGCCCGCGATACCCACCAATTCTTAATCGAGACAGGTCAGAATGCGCGGGCGGCAGACGATTACCATACCTATTTCGTGGGCAATTGGGCGATGGGCCAGTGCGGAGACCAGATTTTCACTCAGGACGTGGCGCCGGGGCGCCTTTCCTTTCATCGACCCGTCCAAGCGGCAGCGCCACTGCGCCAGATCTCGGAATATCTCTTCCACCTGAGGGAGTCCCGAAGCGATGACTGGTACCTGATGCGCCCGCTGGTCGAGAACTGCCTTTCCGAAGAAGGCTATGCCATCCTTAAAGAGGCGCAGTCGAGTTCCCCCCGGTTCGACGCCTTTTTTGCACAGTTTGCCCGAGCCAGCCAGCAGGATGCCATCGTGCGGGAGACCGTGCTGTGAGCGGGGCGCAGAAAGCCCTTATGGGGGCCATGCTCGCGGCGTTCTACACGGTTTTGATTTCCTGCGCTGATGCGATCACCAAGCTGATTGCGGGCGGATATGCGGCACCGCAGCTTTACGCGATTTCCGGGTTTCTCGTCGTGATGATGTGCCTTGGCGCGAACCGCTTTTCGGGCACGAGGGTTCGAGGGTTGCTGACGGTTTGCCCGCGCGCGATGGGGCTGCGCTCAGTTGCGACCGTGCTTGCCGCTCTATCGTTCTTTTACGCCTTCAAATTGCTGCCCTTTGCCGACGTGTTCATTTTCATCGGCCTCATGCCAGTCATGGCGGGGCTGATGTCAGGGCTGATTCTTGGCGAAAAGGTACGTCCGGGTGCATGGATTGCGCTGATGGCTTGTTTCACGGGCGTACTTTGCCTGTTTCCGGAAGGGATCCGCGCGATGCAATGGGGGCATGCCTTTGCCTTTGCCGCGACCTGTTTCGGGACATTCTCTATCGTGCTGGCCCGTTATATCGGGCGCTGGGAAAGCAATGCGCTGGCGCAGGTGTTCTATCCCAACCTCGCGATCTTCGTGTCGATGGCCGTGGTGCTGCCTCTGGTCTGGAAACCGATGCCGATTGCCGATCTGGGGTGGGTTGCGGCCTATGCGGCGATCCTGTTCGGCGCGCGCTGGCTGCTGGTCGTCGCCTTGCGGTTGCTCGCTGCCTATGCGGTAACGCCGATGATGAACCTGCAGTTTGTCTGGATGGTCCTGCTGGGCGCACTCTTTTTCGGCGAAATGCCGGGAGCCGAGACCTATCTTGGGGTCGCGATCGTGATCGGGTCGGGGCTGTTCCTGATCTGGGATCAATTCGTGCCGGCGACGGTAGATATCAAAGCCCAGCCGGCGGTGTCGCCCCGCCGATGAGCCGATAGATCACATCGAAAAGGACGTGCCGCAGCCGCAGGACGAGGTTGCGTTGGGATTGTCGATCACGAAACGCGCGCCGATCAATTCCTCGGTAAAGTCGATGACCGCGTTGGACAGGAAGGGCAGGGAGATGTTGTCGACAACGACTTTCTGACCGTGACCTTCGAGAACGAGATCATCCTCGGCCGGTTGATCAAGCGCGATTTCATACTGGAATCCAGAACATCCGCCACCCTCTACCGCAACACGCAGCGCCTTGCCTTGCGTGGCTGCGCCGATTTCGGCGAGGCGTTCGAACGCGCGATCTGTGACTTTCGGGGGCAGTTGCATTTCCGGGCTCCGGCAGCGGTTTCCTTATCTTCTGGTCTACAATATAGAAACTCAGACGACAGGCGACAAGGATGAGTAACAATGTGGGCGCCTTATGCCTCGGATCCGGCAAAAACCAGGGGACGGTTGATACCGGAAGAGGAAAGCAGTTTCCGATCGTGTTTCCAGCGCGACCGGGACCGGATCATTCATGCCAGCGCCTTTCGGCGGCTGAAGCATAAGACACAGGTCTTTATCGAACACGAAGGCGATTACTTTCGCACGCGGCTGACCCATTCCATCGAGGTGGCTCAGGTGGCGCGGACGATTTCCGGGGCGCTGGGGCTGAATGCCGAGCTGACCGAGGCGGTCGCGCTGGCCCATGATCTGGGGCATCCGCCGTTCGGTCACACGGGCGAGGATGCCCTGGAAGAGCTGATGCGCCCCTATGGCGGGTTCGACCACAACGCCCAAGCGATCCGTATCGTGACCCATCTGGAACGACATTACGCCGATTTCGACGGGTTGAACCTGTCATGGGAAACACTGGAAGGGCTGGCCAAGCATAACGGCCCGGTGACCGGAGAATTGCCGTGGGCACTGGCGGCCTATGCGGAAAAGCATGACCTGGAACTCGACAGCTATGCGAGTGCCGAGGCGCAGGTGGCGGCGATTGCCGATGACGTGGCCTATAACCACCACGATCTGCATGACGGGCTGCGGGCCGAGCTGTTTTCGACCGACGAACTTGCCGAGCTGCCGATCCTCGACAGGAATTTTGCCGAGGTGGACCGGCTTTATCCGGGGTTGAACTATTACCGGCGCAGGCACGAGGCACTGCGGCGCTTTTTCGGGGTGCTGGTCGAGGACGTGATTAATTTCGCGCGCATTCGTCTGGACGAGATCAATCCGCAATCGGTCGAGGATGTGCGCGGGGCAGGGCGCACGATCATCCGCTTTTCCGACGAGGTGTTTACCGATCTCAAAGAGATCCGCGACTTTCTGTTCCAGCGCATGTATCGTGCTCCAAGCGTTGTGGAAGTTCGGGCCCAGGTGACGCAGGTGGTCCGTGATTTGTTCCCTCATTTCATGGCGCATCCCGAGCTTTTGCCCAAGCAATGGCGCAAGGATGTCGAGGAAGCACAGGGCGAAACCGAACTTGCCCGGATCGTGATGGACTATGTCGCTGGCATGACCGACCGTTTCGCATTGCAGGAACACGCGCGTTTGCTGGGAACCGAATTAGACCCAAACCGTTCCCCTCTCTAGGGGCTTGAAAAGGATGACAGAATGGCCGTTGCTGATGGGGCGATAACACCGGTGATGGCCATCGCGCTTGCCGGCTCAATGGGGGTCGGCGCACAATGGCTGGCTTGGCGTCTCAAGCTACCTGCAATCGTCCTGATGTTGATGGCCGGGGTGCTGATTGGCCCGGTCTTCGGGATTTTCCGTCCAAATGAAGTCTTTGGCGATCTGACGCAGCCCATCATCTCCATTGCCGTTGCGATAATTCTGTTCGAAGGCGGGCTGACGCTATCGCTTCATACGCTGCGCGAGGTGCAGCAGGGAGTTATGCGCCTTGTGGTCATCGGCGCGCCGTTGGGGTGGCTGCTTTCGACGCTGGCCCTGCATTACGCGGCAGGGCTGAGCTGGGAAAGTTCGGCGGTGTTCGGCGGTATCATGGTGGTGACGGGGCCGACGGTGATCGCGCCGCTGCTGCGGCAGGCGCGCCTCTCGCGCCGTCCAAGCGCGCTTTTGCAATGGGAAGCGATTCTGAACGACCCGATTGGCGCGATGGCGGCGGTTCTGGCGTTTGAAGTGGTCGCGCTTCTTAACCTCGACGTCGATACGACGAGCGAGGCGATTTTTCACGTCGGTGGTGGCGTTCTGGTGTCCATCCTTGCGGGGTGTGCGGCGGGCCTGTTCCTGTCCTGGGCATTCCGGCGCGGCAAGGTGCCGGAATACATGAAGGTGCCTTTCATCGTCGTTTTCCTGCTGGGGGTCTTTGCGCTTTGTAATGCGTTGCTGCACGAAAGCGGATTGCTCGCGGTGACGGCGATGGGGGTGATCCTCGCCAATGCGAACCTGCCATCATATGACGAGATGCGGCGGTTCAAGGAGCACGCGACGATCCTGCTGGTTTCGGGGGTGTTCATCATTCTCGCGGCTTCGCTCGATTTCTCGAGCCTAGAACAGCTCACTTGGCGGGCCGCTATCTTTGTGGCGGTTGTGATCCTGATCGTGCGGCCGCTGACGGTTTACCTGTCACTGGTGAAAAGCGATGTGAGCTGGCGCGAACGCACGCTTGTGGCCCTGACCGGGCCGCGCGGCGTTGTGCTCGTGGCGGTGGCAGGGTTGTTCGGCGACCGGCTGGTCCAGACAGGGATCGAGGATGGGGCGCTGATCGCACCGCTTGCCTTTGCTTTGGTGGCCGCCACAGTTGTCGTACATGGGTTCTCGCTGGCGCCGCTGGCACGGTTGCTGGGGCTGAGGGGGGCCGAGCAACCCGGTATCCTTTTGGTTGGCGGCTCGCCCTGGAGTACGGCCTTTGCCGAGGCAGTGAAGCGGACCGAGGTGCCGGTGCTGATCAGCGACCGAAACCGCTCGCATCTGCGTAAAGCCCGTAGCCTTGGGATCGAGACATTCTTTGGCGATGTCCTGTCCGAAACCGCGGAGCAAAAGATAGAGAACGCGCATTACGCGCGTTTGGTGGCCGTTTCCGACAATGATGCCTATAACACGCTGGTGGCCACCGATCTGGGCCCGGAATACGGGCGAGACAATGTCTTTCAGCTTCAGCGCGAGAACGCGGAGGCAACGCGAAATTCTCTGCCGGCGTCCCTTGGGGGCAGGATATTCGCACAAGGTAAGACCTATGAGGAACTGGAAACCAATTTCCGTGCGGGATGGGAATTCCGCGTGACGAAGCTTTCCGAAGAGTTCACCTACCTTGACTGGCGCGGGCAGCGGCCGGATGCAATCATCATGATGATCGTTTACCCGGATGGCACATTGCGCTTTCCAGGACCGGATACCGATGTCGCCGGGGGCAAGGGGGCGCAGATCGTGCACATGTCGCAAAAACTGCCCGAAGACAAAAAAACGCAGGAGAAACTGTCGCCTCTTGCCGCAGGCCAGGAAGAGCAGGGCGCGTGAGGCGTTGACCTTGAGGGTGCGCGTGCTAAACCCCGCGCATCTTTACAGGAAGCCGACATGAACCTCTTTGCCAATATCCGTACGCTTGTTCTGGACAGTCTTGAAACCCTCGTGCGCGAAGGCGCGCTGCCCGAGGGGCTGTCTTACGACAATGTCACGGTTGAGCCGCCGCGAGATGCGGCGCATGGTGATATGGCGACCAATGCGGCAATGGTGCTGGCCAAGCCAGCCGGGCTGAAGCCCCGCGATATTGCCGAGGCGCTGGCGCGCCATCTTGAGGCAGATGAGCGGATTGAGGGTGCCGAGGTCGCGGGGCCGGGCTTCCTGAACCTGCGCTTGTCGCCGGTTGTCTGGCAGGAAGTCGTGGCGACGGCGCTGAGCGAAGGCACAGCCTATGGCCGCTCTGACATGGGGCAGGGCAAGAAGGTCAACGTGGAATACGTGAGCGCGAACCCCACGGGTCCGCTGCACGTAGGCCATACGCGGGGCGCGGTATTTGGCGACGCGCTGGCCAGCCTGCTGGCCTATGCGGGCCACGATGTGACGCGCGAATATTATATCAATGACGGTGGTGCGCAGGTCGATGTGCTGGCGAGGTCGGTTTACCTCAGATACCTTGAGGCGCTGGGGCAGGAAGTTGCTTTTGAAGACGGGACCTATCCGGGCGACTACCTGATCCCGGTCGGTGAGGCGCTGGCTAAAGAAAAGGGCGACGCCTGGGTCGATCAGC
This sequence comes from Heliomarina baculiformis, assembly GCF_019966545.1. Lineage (GTDB taxonomy): Bacteria > Pseudomonadota > Alphaproteobacteria > Rhodobacterales > Rhodobacteraceae > Heliomarina > Heliomarina baculiformis. The sequence goes on from NZ_JAIMIC010000003.1 coordinate 523,796, forward strand.
CCGAGGATGTCTGGCTTGAAGAATTGCGGGACTATGCCACCGACGCGATGATGGCGCTGATCCGCGAGGATCTGGCCGCGCTTGGCGTCGAGATGGACGTGTTCTTTTCGGAGAAATCACTGTACGGCACCGGGCGGATCGAGGCGGCGCTGGCCGATCTTGAAGCCAAGGGGCTGATCTATGAGGGCGTGCTTGAGCCGCCGAAAGGCAAGACGCCGGAAGACTGGGAGCCGCGCGAGCAGACGCTGTTCAAATCGACCGAACACGGCGATGACGTGGATCGGCCGGTCAAGAAATCCGACGGCGGCTGGACCTATTTCGCGCCGGACATCGCGTATCATTACGACAAGGTTTCCCGGGGCTTCGACGCACTGATTGATGTGTTTGGTGCGGATCACGGCGGTTATGTCAAACGGATGAAAGCGGCGGTGTCCGCACTTTCGGGCGGATCGGTGCCGCTGGATATCAAGCTGACGCAGCTGGTGCGGCTCTTCAAGAACGGCGAGCCGTTCAAGATGTCGAAACGGGCGGGTAATTTCGTCACGCTTCGCGATGTGGTCGATCAGGTTGGGCCGGATGTAACCCGCTTTGTGATGCTGACCCGCAAGAACGACGCGCCGCTTGATTTCGATTTTGACAAGGTGCTGGAACAGAGCCGCGAGAACCCGGTGTTCTACGTGCAATACGCCAATGCTCGGGTGATGAGCGTATTGCGCAAGGCGGCCGATGCCGGGATTGTCGCCGATGACGCGACACTCAGGGCCGCGGACCTTGCGGGGTTGACCCACGAGGCCGAGATCAACGTTGCCAAGAAGCTGGCGGAGTGGCCCCGGCTGGTCGAAATCGCGGCGCGGACCAACGAGCCGCATCGCGTTGCCTTTTACCTTAACGAGCTGGCCGCCGATTTCCACGCCCTGTGGAACCGGGGCAACGACGCGACCGAGCTGCGCTTTATCCAAGAGGGTGATAGCGCGGCAAGTCAGTCAAAAATGGCTCTGGCACGGGCTGTTTCCGTTGTTATTTCCGCAGGTCTTGGTATTCTTGGCGTCACACCGGCGCAGGAGATGCGGTAACAAAATCGCCCAGAGCGCCGGGCTGAGGCAGAAGCAAGAAAACCGGAGCGTGCGCTTGGCACGCAATTCGGGCAGCGAGGCGACATGGCGGATATCGAGTATTCCGGCGCGTATGACGCGCAGGGTTCTGAACATGCACAAGGTGGCGGATTCGGCCGGCTGGTGAATATTGCCGGCGGGCTGGCGTCCATTGCACTGGTCGCGGGTGTCGGTGTCTGGGGCTACAAGCTCTTGATGCGGGACGTCAGCGGTGTGCCGGTGGTGCGGGCCTTGGAAGGACCGATGCGGATCCAGCCCGAGGATCCGGGCGGGCGGCAGGCAGACCATCAGGGACTGGCGGTCAACGCGGTTGCCGCGCAAGGCACGGCGGCAAAACCGGCCGAGCGGCTGATGCTGGCACCTAAACCGGTTTCCCTGAGCGATGAAGACAAGCCGATGGGCGAGTTGATCAAGGCCTCGGCCCAGAGCAAATCGGCTGAGACGAGCGAAAGCGTGGATCATCTGGTCGCGAAACTCGTAAAGGATGCGACCCCGATTGATGGTGTTTTAAACGATGAGGCGGACGGCGCCGAGATCGTCCAGCCTGAACCGCTTGCCGCTGTGGATGCGGATAACCTGATCGAGGCTGAGCCGGCGGTCATGACAGGACCGGGTTTGCCTCAGTCGCTGCGCCCGATGGTGCGACCTGCGCGGACAGAACGCCGGACGGCCCCAGCGCCGGCAGTCGCCTCTGAAACGACAGAAGTCACGGCCGATACGCTTCCGGCGGGGACGCGGCTTGCCCAGCTCGGGGCGTTTGAAAGCCCGGAAGTTGCGCGCGAGGAATGGGCGCGGTTGAACGTCAAGTTCGAGGATTACCTCGAGGACAAGGACCGCGTGATCCAGAAGGCCGAGAGCGGCGGTCGCACATTTTACCGGCTGCGCGCGATGGGTTTCGACGATCTGAACGATGCGCGTCGGTTCTGTTCGGTACTTGTGGCGGAAAACGCGGACTGCATTCCGGTGACCACGCGATGAATTTCGGCGCGACGATCCTTGATGCCGAGGGTACGCGGCTGTCTTCCGAGGAAAAGGCGTTCTTTCGCGATGTGAACCCCTTTGGTTTTATCCTGTTCGCGAGGAATATCGAGACGCCGGACCAGATCCGCGCGCTGTGCGATGACTTCCGCGAAACCGTCGGACGCGAGGCGCCGATTACTATCGATCAGGAAGGCGGACGGGTGCAACGTCTGCGTGCTCCGATCTGGCGCGAATGGATGCCGCCACTGACCCATGTGGAGCAGGCCGGAGACCACGCCGAGCGGGCGATGTACCTGCGTTACAGGTTGATCGCGCATGAATTGCGGGCGCTGGGGATCGACAGCAACTGTGCGCCGATGGTCGATGTCGCGGTCAGCGAAACCCATGATTTCCTGAAAAACCGGTGCTATGGCTACGACCCCGAAACCGTAAGCCGACTTGGCAGAGCGGTTGCGCAGGGCATGTTGGACGGGGGCGTTCTGCCGGTGCTCAAGCATATTCCGGGGCACGGGCGCGCAACGCTCGACAGCCATTATGACCTGCCGCATGTCAGTGCCGATCCGGCGCTGCTCGACATTACCGATTTCACCCCGTTCCGGGCGCTGAATGATCTCCCGATGGGGATGACGGCGCATCTAGTCTATGACGAGATCGACAGCCTGCCCGCGACGGTATCGCCCAAGATGATGGGGGTGATCCGCGAGCAGATGGGCTTTGACGGGCTGATCATGACCGACGATATTTCTATGAAAGCGCTTAAGGGCGATCTGGGAGAGTTGTCGAAGTCGGCCATTGAGGCAGGCTGCGATGTGATCCTGCATTGCAACGGCACGCTGGACGAGCGTAAGCAGGTGGCCGAGGCTGCCGGCGTGATGGGCGACGTGGCGCAGAGCCGCGCTGAGGCAGCGGTCGCCGCGCGCCATGAGCCGGACAGCATTGACATAGAGGCGCTGGAGGCCGAGCTTGACCGCCTGATGGGCGGAAAGGTTTATGGCTGAGGACGAGTTCACCGAAGAAAAGCTTTCAGTCAGCGACCGGCTGGCCGCCGAGGCGCTGATCGTCGATGTAGACGGCTTCGAAGGGCCGCTCGACGCGCTCTTGATGCTGTCGCGGACGCAGAAGGTCGATCTGCGCAAGATCTCGGTGCTCGATCTGGCGCGGCAATACCTTGCCTTCGTGGACCGGGCCAAGCAGCTGCGTCTGGAGCTGGCCGCGGATTATCTTGTCATGGCGGCCTGGCTGGCGTTCCTGAAGTCGCGCCTGCTGTTGCCACCCGATCCGGCGGATGAAGGCCCCTCGGGCGAGGAGCTTGCCGCACACCTCGCTTTCCAGCTCGAGCGGTTGCAGGCGATGCGCGATGCCGCTGCCCGTCTGATGGCGCGGGACAGGCTGGGGCGCGATTTCTTTGCGCGTGGACAGACCGAAGTTGTCGCCCGTGTGCGCAGCGTGAAATACACGGCGACCCTGCTGGACCTGACGCAGGGGTATGCCCGCATCCGAACCCGCGATGAATTCCGCCCCTTTGTCATGGACCGGGACAATGTCTTTACCATGGAGCAGGCGCTTGACCGGATGCGGGGCCTGATCGGCTATGCCGCCGACTGGACCGAGATTTCCAGCTATCTGCCTGAAGGGTGGGAGATGGACCCGGTACGCCGGCGTTCGGCCACGGCGGCAACTTTCGCGGCCTCGCTTGAATTGGTAAAGGAAGGGCATCTTGAGATCCGCCAGAGCGAGGTCTTTGCCCCGATAGAATTGCGCAAGAGGACCTAATGGCCGTGAGCGACGAGACTGAACCGCAGGAAGATACGCTGTTCGAAGCGCCGGTCATGGCCGAGCAGGAACGCATGGTCGAAGCGGTCCTGTTCGCGAGCACCGAGCCGATCACCGTGCGCGAGCTGGAAGCGCGGATGCCGCATGGGTGCGACGCGGCCGAAGCATTGGTGCGGCTGCGCAAGCGCTATGAAGGGCGAGGCGTGCGGGTGGTCAAGATCGACGACGCCTGGGCCATGCGTACGGCACCGGACCTGGGCTACCTGATGCAGAAGGAAACGGTAGAGACGAGGAAACTGTCGCGTGCCGCGATCGAGACCCTTGCGATCATCGCCTATCACCAGCCCGCCACCCGGGCCGAGATCGAGGAAATTCGGGGGGTTTCCGTGTCTCGCGGGACCATCGACCAGTTGCTTGAAATGGAATGGATCCGATTTGGCCGTCGCAAGATGACGCCGGGCCGCCCGGTGACTTTTGTGGTCACGCCCAGCTTCCTCGATCATTTCGGGCTGGAAAATGCCCGTGATCTGCCAGGGCTCAAGGAATTGCGCTCGGCCGGGTTGCTAGAAAACCGTCCGCCACCGGGCGCATTCTCGGTTGCCGAAGAGGAAGAAGAGGACGAGGCAACCACCGGTCAGTCCGAACTTTTCGAGGATTAATCGGGATTTTACCCTAAAATCTGCAAAATTGCGGATTAGGTTACGCGCGAAAGCAAGGGAAACCGCCATGAATGCAAACCAGATCCTCGACATGATCGTCAAAACCGTCGTTCGGAGGCTGGTTGGCACGGGCGTCAAGGCCGGTATGGATGCGGCCAGCGGCAAGATGCGCCAGCGCGGGCGCGGGCATCAGGACCGCTATCTGGCAGATGAGCAGGAAAGCGATATCCGTCCCAGTCCGATGCAGCCGGGAAACGCGCCCAAATCTGCGGAAGAACTGGAAGAGCAACGCCGCCGTGAAGCGCGACGCGCTGTACGACAGGCACGGCGGGCTGCGCGTGAGAACAACAACGGCTGATTTGCCGTTCAGGTGCTTTTGAAATGTTTGCTAAGCTTCAGGCCCTGACCCTGGTAGTTCGAGGCAATACCCGCGCCGTAGAGCTGGGTTGGCAGGTCGGCCATACGTTCGTAGACGAGGCGGCCGACCACCTGACCGTGTTCAAGTACAAACGGTGCCTCGTGACAGCGCACTTCGAGCACGCCGCGTGAGCCTGAGCCTCCGGCGGCGTCATGGCCGAAGCCCGGATCGAAGAATCCGGCGTAATGCACACGGAACTCGCCTACCATCGCAAGATATGGCGCCATCTCGGCGGCATATTCCGGCGGGATATGAACGGCTTCGCGGCTGACAAGAATGTAAAAGGCACCCGGGTCGAGGATGATACGGCCCTTGTCGGTGTGCACTTCTTCCCAGTATTCGCGCGGGTCATATTCACCGATACGGTCCAGATCGATAACGCCGGTATGCGGTTTGGCACGGTAGCCAACGAGCGTCGTGTCCTTAAGCGCGAGATCGACGGAAAAGCCGAGTCCTTCCTTGATGACGGCAGGCCCATCCACGAGCGGTGTCTTTTCATGGAGCGCGGTCAGTTCGGAATCGCTGAGCACCGCCTGACCCGAGCGGAACCGGATCTGGTTCAGGCGCATCCCGGGACGGACCAGAACCGAGAAGGAGCGCGGGCAGATTTCGGCGTAAAGCGGACCGTTGTAGCCGGAGGGAATCCGGTCGAACTCGGTTCCGCCATCGGTGATCGTGCGTGTGAGCAGGTCGAGCCGTCCGGTCGAGCTCTTGGCGTTGGCGACCGCCTGAATATCGTCGGACAGAGCCAGCGATTCCATCAGCGGGACAAGATAGACGCAGCCCTTTTCCAGAACGGCGCCGTCGCTGAGGTCGATCCGGTGCATCTCGAACTCTTCAAGACGCTCGGTCACGCTCTTGCCACGCCCGGCCAGAAAAGAGGCTCGGACGCGATAGGCGACCGTGCCAAGCCTCAGGTCGAGGCTGGCCGGCTGAACCTGCGCGGGGATCACCGGCGGATCGGCCTTGATGGCACCCGTGGCGATCATCGTCTCGATAGTCTGGTTTGGGCAAACGCCGGTCAATGCACACACTCCCGCCCACGAGGGGGAGAGGGGCGTTGATATCGTCGGTAGATTTTGGTCGGGCTAGCAGGACTCGAACCTGCGACCTTCCGTCCCCCAGACGGACGCGCTACCAGGCTGCGCCATAGCCCGACGATGGGCGTTACATACCCGTTTTGAAGCGGGGGACAAGAGCAAATCACCACAATATCCTCAGGAGATGCGCGTACCCGCAGCCCGATCCAGCCAGCGCCGCAATTCCTGTGTCAGCGCGGCGACCTCGCTCCGGTTTTCTTTCGGAATAGCATTCGTGCGGGACAGCAGAGATAGGGTTCCGGCGGAAACGGGCAGGGCGCTTTCATCCGCGACCTCAGGTACATCGACGATTTCCGGGCGCAGGTTCTCGATAGAATCACCGGAAGGCTCCGACCCGGGGAGGGCTGCATCTTGTTGGAGATTCGCGGGTTCGTCCGTAGCCGGGGAATGCATTTCGTTCTCGCCGAGCGATGTCGTGGCGGCATCGGCGGTTGCGGGTTCCAATCCTGCGTTGTCTTCCAAACCGAACATGGTGGATGGTGCCGGGTCGGGGGGCTGCGTTGGCTCGGGAGCGTCAAATTCCGCAGCATCCGAAGAAAAGGATTCGTCGGTTTCGACTGGCGCGGCGGTATCTGCGCGGGTTGCTTCCGTTCTTGCTTCATCGGCGGGCGACTGTGGCGCAGCGGAATTTTCTGCCTGCCGGTGCTGGGGCATGTCCATCGGCAGTTCGGGCGAGGTGAAATCCTCCCCATTGTGCTTCGTGGCATTGCTCTGTTCCGCTGCCGGCTCTGGATCCGGACGGGATTTGAATGGTAGGACGGTACCCGCGCCAGCGCCGGTTGTTGCTGAAGCCGCAGTTGCATCGGGCGTTTCGGGAGCAGTCGAACCGTCGAAGGAGTCGAGTGGTTGCGAGAGGTTGCAGACATGTGCAACCCCTTGTTCACGAATGATCTTTTGGGCGCCTTTGATGGTCATCCCGTCTTCGTGCAAGAGCTGTTTGATACCGCCGAGAAGCTGCATGTCGGCGGGGCGATAGTAACGGCGGCCGCCCGCGCGTTTCACCGGCTTGATCTGTGCGAACTTGCTTTCCCAGAAACGCAGGACATGAGGCTGAAGGTCAAGCCAGTCCGCGACCTCGCTAATGGTGCGAAATGCATCGGGGGACTTGCTCATCTTTCAGTGCCCAGTTCAGGATTTGTTACCGTCTGCAACACGATCTTTCATTAGATGCGACGGGCGGAAGGTCAGGACGCGCCGCGGCTGGATTGGTACTTCTTCGCCGGTCTTGGGATTACGCCCGACCCGCGCCGATTTCTCACGCACGCTGAACGTACCGAAAGAAGAGATCTTGACCTGTTCACCACGTACCAGAGCGTCGGACATGTATTCGAGCATGCTTTCGACGAGTTGTGCGCTTTCATTGCGAGAGAGGCCGACTTCACGGAACACGGCCTCGCTCAGATCCATACGAGTCAGAGTCTTGTCGCCCATTGTGATCCCCCTGTGGTTTTATCCAGCATAGGGGCTGCACAATTTGCGAGTCAACATCAATGAGTTGTAAGGGCTTGGAATTGCTATTTAATGCAAAGCTTTGGCGTTACCAGCGCAGGACAACGGCGCCCCATGCCAGCCCGCCGCCGATCGCTTCGGTGACAAGCAGGTCGCCCTCTTTGATCTGCCCGCGCTGCTTTCCAACCGACATGGCCAGCGGAATCGATGCGGCAGAAGTGTTTCCGTGATCCTGAACCGTGACCACGACCTGGGACATGGGCAGGGCCATCTTCTTGGCCGTGCCTTGGATGATGCGAATGTTTGCCTGATGCGGCACGATCCAGTCAACATCGGAACTGGTTAAGGAAGCTTTATCAAGAGCTGCCTCGGCGGTGGCGGCCAGCTTCTCGACCGCGTGTCGGAACACTTGGTTGCCCTGCATGCGCAGGTAACCGGTGGTTTTGGTGGAAACTCCGCCATCGACGTAGAGGAGGTCGCGGTAGCGACCGTCGGAATGCAGATCCACGGAAAGGATGCCGCGATCATCGGACGTGCCCTGACCCTCTTTCGTTTCGAGGATGAGTGCGCCGGCGCCGTCACCGAAGAGCACGCAGGTGGACCGGTCCGTCCAGTCCATGATCCGGCTGAAGGTTTCGGCCCCGATAACGAGAATCCGGTCGCACTGGCCCGAGGCGATCAGCGCGTTCGCATTGGCCAGCGCATAGACGAACCCGGCGCAGACAGCCTGAACGTCAAAGGCAAAGCCGCGCGTCATGCCAAGAGCGGCCTGAACCATTGTCGCGGCGGACGGAAAGGTGAGATCGGCAGTCGAGGTCGCGAGAATGATCGCATCGACGGAATCAATCTCGATTCCTGCGTCTTTCAGAGCGGCCTGCGCGGCCTTGGTCGCAAGGTCCGAGGTGCCTTCGCCTTCGGCGGCGAAATGGCGTCGCTCGATACCGGAACGGGAGCGAATCCATTCGTCGGTTGTGTCTAGCGTGGCTTCGAATTCGGCGTTGGGCACTACTCTCTCGGGGAGGTAGTGGCCAACCCCCGTCACAACCGCTCTGCGTGTCATGCCCGTCCTTCTTTTCTTTCTTCCGTCGGCTTTTCGGACGGAGCCTGACCATCATGGGAAAGCTTGCCGACAGATGCAACCCGAGCCGCCAGTTTTTCCGAGAAGCCGGACTGGGCGAGTTGAAAGGCAAGTTTGATTGCAGAGGAAACGCCGGTCGCATCGGCGCTGCCGTGCGATTTGACAATAGTACCGTTCAGACCGAGGAAAACGCCGCCGTTCACCCGCCGGGGATCGATGCGTTTTTTCAAGCGCCGCAAGGAGGTTATCGCCAGAACCGAGGCAAGACGCGACATTGGAGAATACTTGAAGGCCTCGCGCAGCAGGTCTCCGATCAGGCTGGCCGTGCCTTCGCCGGTCTTGATGGCGACATTGCCGGTGAAGCCGTCGGTGACAATCACATCTGCGACATCTCCGGGGATGTCGGAGCCTTCGACGAATCCGACAAAATCGAACCCGTTATCGTCGGCAACCTGAGAGATCAGGCCGTGCGCTTCCTTCAGCTCGGTGCGGCCCTTATGTTCCTCGGTGCCGACATTGAGCAGGCCGATCCGGGGGCGCGACAGGTTAAGCCCGTTGCGCGCGTAGGAGGCGCCCATAAGAGCGAATTGCAGGAGGTCGCGGGCATCGGCACGCACGTCGGCTCCGACATCTAGCATGACGTTGAACGCCTGCGGATTGCGGGACGGCCACATGATGGCAATGGCGGGGCGATTGACGCCGGGCAAGCGGCGCAGGCGGATGGTCGACAGCGCCATGAGCGCCCCGGTATTGCCGCAGGAGACGGCAGCCGCAGCTTCGCCTTCGCGCACCGATTCGATGGCGGACCACATGGAGGTGCCTTTGCCATTTCGGACGACCTGGCTTGGCTTGTCCTCCATCGTGACGACATCGGCGGCATCGCGGAAGGTTACACGTTCAGAGAGGCCGCGCCGACGCGCGACCAGCGGTTCAAGCTCTGACTTGGGGCCGTGCAGAATAAACCGGATCTCCGGGTTCTTCTTGGCAGATTCGGCGATGCCGGCGACAACAGCTTGTGCGCCCGCATCCCCACCCATCGCATCCACGGAGATCGTGGTGCGCCGGTCAGAACTATTGGTTTGATCAGGCTGGGCTGTCATTCAATTGCCCGCCGCCTTTGCTCAAGCCGCGTCTTCGTCCAGGTCGATTTCGTCGACTTGTGCGACAATTTCCTTGTCGTCATAGTGGCCGCAGGCGGCACAAACGTGGTGAGGACGCTTCAACTCGCCGCAGTTCGGGCATTCGTTGGGGTTCGCCGCGACCAGTGCGTCATGTGCGCGGCGGTTGTTGCGGCGCGATTTCGATACTTTGTTCTGTTGGACGGCCATGTCTCAACCTTTATCTCATGTTACGTCGCGGGCGATCCCGGCGACCTCTGTTTCAATTCTTCAGCAGTGTGAAGCGGCGTGACGTGCGTTTAGGGCGGTACCCCAGCAATGTCCAACCATAAATCCGATGAAGGCGCGAAAATACGTCGAAATCTGCATAGTGCAAGTTCTTTTTCACGCGACCCTGCGGAACATGATCGGCAGCTGGCGCTCAGCTATCCTTTTTCAGCGCGTCCCGCAACCCGGCAAGCCCGGCAAAGGGCTTTACGTCCTCGTCGCTGAGCGGCGTCGTACCGGGCGCGGCAAAGGTTGCATCGCCGGGTTCCGCATTTTCTTTCCGCGGGTAGAGCGGCAGGGAGAGGGCCAGCGCCTCGGCCATGACAACGGCAGGATCGATGACACTGCCAAGTGGTTCGAGGGTTTCATCCTCGGGCATCTCGACTTCGTCCCCTTCGGGTTCGGGCATGTTCGCAAGGTAGGTGCGACGGACGGGCACGTCGATCCTGGTCGTGACCGGTTCCAGTGTCACGACGCAGGGCTGAACGACGGTGGCGCCGAGTTTGCCGGTCAGAACCCAGTCGCGTTTGCCTTCGGCCGCAATTTCACCGACGAAAGAAAGCTTGCGCAGGGCAAGGAGATCAAGCTCTTGTGCCAGTGCGTCCAGTTGCGCGGAATTGGGCCGAAGCTCGAAGGGAGTCGGCGTGTTCTGGGAAAGGTCGGCAACCCGTAGGGCAGAAGGTCTGGTCATATCGGCGCTTTCGTTTCTTGAACCGGTGGCGCGAAGCCGTTATGCGACATAGAAGCCATAAGTGGTCAAGGCAAGAGGGTGACAAGCGTATGATACCAGTACACGGAAAGTATGTACGGCAAGCGGTATTGGCAGGAATCGTCGCCTTGACCTGTACGGCCTGCGCTTCGATCTATCGCAATCACGGGTATGTCCCCACGGCTGATGACCTTGCTGCCATCCGGGTTGGCGTCGATACACGTGACACCGTGACCGAGGCAATTGGAACGCCAGGTGCGAGCGGTGTGCTCGACAGCAGTGGCTATTACTATGTTGCGACCCGGATGCGCCATTACGGCGGGTTCGCCCCAACGCCGGTTTCCCGCAATCTCGTCGCGATCAGCTTTGATCAGCGTGGTGTTGTTCGAAACATCTCGCGCTACGACCTTGAAGACGGGCGCGTGATTCCGCTGGAACGTCGGGTCACAGATAATGGCGAATCCGACAGTACCTTCCTGCGTCAGCTGCTTGGGAACCTTGGTCGCATCGGACCGGGATCGCTGGTTCCCGAAGAATAAACGGCATATCTGCTTATTCTTCACGGCACTGATACATCTTGTGGATAGCCGGGGTCGGGACTACCGTTTCAGGTACCGTCAGCGCGAGGCCCCGATGCATCCTGTCATGCCCCCAATGACCCGCGGAAACTATCGCGTTTACGTGGCGCAAACGCGCGAAGATATCGCCGAGGCGCAGGTCTTGAGAGGGCTAGCTTTTGGTTCAGGCGGTGTTGATCGCGACGACTATGACGCGTCTTGCGCGCATGTTCTGGTGCGGGAGAAGCAAAGTTGGACGCTGGTCTGCTGTTTTCGGATGCTTCTGTTGGAAGACGGTCGGGACGTTTTCCGCAGTTACTCGGCCCAGTTCTATGAGTTGTCCGCTTTGCAGAACTTTACCGGTCGAATGGTCGAGATGGGGCGATTCTGTATTCATCCGGACTGGCATGACCCAGACATCCTGCGGCTAGCCTGGGGCGCGATGACGGCTTTTGTCGATGCGAACCGAGTCGATATGCTGTTTGGGTGTTCTTCCTTTGCCGGAACTGAAACCGGTGACTATCTGGACGCTTTTGCCATGCTCAAGGCGCGGCATCTGGCGCCGAAGCGATGGTGGCCAAGGATCAAGGCTGCCGAAGTTTTTCGTTACGCCGCGCGGTTGCGGCGCAAGCCGGATCTGAAGAAAGCGATGTCGGGCATGCCGCCGCTGCTGCGCACTTATCTGTCGATGGGCGGCTGGGTCAGCGATCATGCGGTGGTCGACCGGCAGATGAATACGCTGCATGTTTTCACCGGTGTCGAAATCTCGGCAATTCCACCGGCCCGCAAGCGGTTGCTGCGCGCCGTTGCGCAATAGGGCACGGGCGATATCGGCGACTCGTTGACAGTTCTGCGCCTATGTCATAGCGCAGCGAAATGGCCCAGATCCCCCTTTTACAGCTCTCCGATATTTCCTTGACCTTTGGCGGCGACCCGTTGTTCGACGCGCTCGATCTGGTCGTTCAGCCGGGCGACCGGGTGGCGCTGGTCGGGCGTAACGGATCGGGCAAGTCGACCCTGATGAAAGTCATGGCCGGGCTGGTGGAACCGGACAGCGGCACGATTGTGGTCCCGCCGGGCCGGACCGTGGGGTACATGGAGCAAGACCCGGACATGGCGGGCTGCAATACGCTGGGGGAATTCGCGACCCGCGATCTTGATCCGGGCGAGCTTTACAAGGTCGAGCGTGCCGCCGAAGGGTTGAAGTTCGACCCCGACCGGCTGGTTTCGACCGCCTCGGGCGGGGAGCGGCGGCGTGCTGCGCTGGCCGGGCTGATGGCCCGGGCGCCTGATCTGATGCTGCTGGACGAGCCGACCAACCATCTTGATATCGAGGCGGTGCAATGGCTTGAGCGCGAGTTGAAATCGACCCGCGCCGCTTTCGTCATGATCAGCCACGACCGTGCCTTTCTGCGTGAATTGTCGCGCGCGACGCTCTGGATCGATAGGGGCAGCGTGCGTCGGCTGGAAAAAGGGTTCGAGGCATTCGAGGCCTGGCGCGATCAGGTCTGGGAAGAAGAGGACATGCAGCGCCACAAGCTGAACCGCCTCATCAAGTCCGAGGCGCGTTGGGCGGTCGAGGGCATCAGTGCGCGGCGTAAGCGCAATCAGGGCCGGGTGCGCGCCCTTGCCGATCTGCGGGCCGAACGGGCGAACCAGATCCGACGGCAGGGCACGGCGGATCTCAACCTCGATTCGGGACCGAAATCCGGCAAGAAGGTCATCGAGGCCTTTGATGTCTCGAAGTCATTCGGCGACAAGAAGATCGTGACTGATTTCAGCCTGAGCATTCAGCGTGGCGACCGCGTGGCCTTTGTCGGGCCGAATGGCGTAGGCAAGACGACCCTGCTCAAGGTGCTGCTGGGACAGGAAAAGCCCGACAGCGGTGAGATCCGGCACGGCACGAATCTGGAAATTGCGGTCTTCGATCAGGCGCGTGCGCAGCTTGATCCCGATATGTCGCTTTGGGAATCGCTGACCGGCGACAGCGATATGCGCGTGTCAGGTCAGGCGGATCAGGTGATGGTGCGGGGCAATCCGCGCCACGTGGTCAGTTATCTCAAGGATTTCCTCTTTGACGAGTCGCAGGCGCGGGCACCGGTGCGCGCCCTGTCAGGCGGCGAAAAAGCGCGGCTTTTGCTGGCGCGGTTGATGGCGCGGCAGAGCAACGTGCTGGTGCTTGACGAGCCGACCAACGATCTGGATGTTGAAACGCTCGACCTGCTTCAGGAGGTTCTCGACGACTATGACGGGACCGTTCTGCTGGTCAGCCACGACCGCGATTTCCTTGACCGTGTTGCCTCGGCCACCGTGGCGATGGAAGGCAACGGCCAGGCTGTCGTCTATCCGGGCGGGTGGAGCGACTACGTGCGCCAGCGTGGAGAACGCGCGCCAAAGGTGGAAGAGAAATCAAAGCCCTCTGAGGTGAAGGTAAAGCAGTCCGGTGAAAAGAAGAAAGGGCTGTCCTTTACCGAGAGGCACCGGCTGGAAGCATTGCCGTCGGAGATCGAAAGGCTTGAGGCTGAGATCGCCAAGCTGGAACAGCTTATGGCAGATCCGGAGCTTTACAGTCGCGAACCGCTGAAATTCAAAAAAGCGACCGAGGCGTTGGTCGAACGGCAGGAAAAGCTGTCCGCCGCCGAGGAAGAATGGCTGTTGCTTGAGGATAAGGCCAGCGCGGAAGCAGGTTGATCCGCGCTGGACCCGACGCGATCAGCGCATACGCAGCGCGCCGTCGATACGGATGGTTTCGCCGTTGAGATAGCCGCATTCGACAATGAACCCGGCCAGACGGCCATATTCCGACGGATCGCCAAGACGCGGCGGGTTCGGCACATCGGCGGCGAGTTGCTTTTGCACATCTTCCGGCAGGCCGGCCAGCATCGGGGTCATGAAAATGCCGGGTGCAATGGTCATCACGCGGATGCCGACGGAGGCCAGATCACGCGCCATTGGGACGGTCATGCCCACGACGCCGCCCTTGGAGGCGGAATAAGCGACCTGACCCTTTTGCCCCTCAAAGGCAGCAACGGACGCGGTCGAGATGATGACACCGCGTGCGCCATCGCTTTCGGGTTCGTTCTTGGCCATGGCAACCGAGGCGAGCCGCGAGACGTTGAACGTGCCGACAAGGTTCACGTCGAGCGTTTGCTTGAACTTATCAAGGGGGTGCGGACCGTCCTTGCCGGATGTCTTAATGCCAAAGGCGATACCGGCGCAGTTTACCGTCGCGGTGATCTTGCCCATTTTTTCCATCGCAAGATCGATGGCCGCCTGCACCGACTCTTGGTCGGTGACGTCTGTCTTGGCAAAGTAACCTTTCAGTTCCTTGGCAACGGCTTCGCCGCGTTCCGCGTCACGATCCAGAATGGTGACCTGCGCGCCCTGCGAGGCGAAATAGCGGGCGGTCGCTTCGCCCAGTCCGGAAGCGCCGCCGGTGATGACCGCAGCGGTAGTGGACAGTTTCATGCTTCATACTCCCCTTGAAGAACTTCGCCTTGAATAATCACGGGCACGGGCGGGTGTCCAGAGAGGCGAGGTCAGGTGAGAAAGCTCTGCCTGTCGAGCCGCGCGAGAGGACGCAGTGCAGTGCCCAGCGGCGGAAACCATGCCCATGTGCCGCCAAGTCGGCGGCATCTGGCGCCGCATTCAAGCTTGAAACGGGCAAGTCCGGGGGCGTGAACGGAATCGATCAGCCCTAGGTCGAATCTTTCGTATCCTTTTGATTTCAGCCATTTAGCGGCGTTGTGCAGCAAAAGGTTATGCGCCGACAAGGATTTCCCCCTCGGGGTCGTATAGCCGATGTGGTAGGTCGCGGCCGTACCGTGGCACAGCACCAGTATTCCGGCGACGGGAACTTTGCCCTCTTGCGCGGTGAAAAGTTTACCAGCGCCGGGATTGGCGCGACAGTATGCAAGCGTGAGCGCGATTGGCCAGCTTCGATAGCCGCGTGCCTGTCGCTGGGCAAGATCAGCCTGCAAGAGCCAGTGATCACTGGATTGCGGCATGATCTGGCGGGTAACCCGCAACTCTTGAGCCTCGGCATGGCGCAACCGATTTCGCCATTTCTGGTGCATGACGCCAAGCAGATCCTGATCCAGATGCCATTCGGCGACGCTGGCAGGCGTGAGAATCGGCACGGCACCCATATCTTCAAGTTCCGGAGAGGGATGGTCGGGCGTGATCAGCATGAGCGACCGGCGAACCCCTTTGCTGTTGCGGAACTGCGAGAGGTCACGCGACCTCAGGTCGACGCGTGACAACAGGTTGACCGCGAATCCTATGGAGAAGCGGCGACGCAGCATCAACAGGGGCGTATTGCCTTCGAAAAAGAGGTGGTTTTGCCCGATCGCGCGAAGCGTTCTGGCATAGTTGGCATGCTGTTGAAGCGGCTGAGGTAGCGCACGGTCAGAAGAATCGAACATGCCCGCTATTTACGCGCCATTAACCTAAAAGCGCGTTAATGGCCGTATGAAGCAGAAAGACACCTTGCGGCGCACCCCCAGCGCCAAAATTGCGGCCCCGGCTCGCCCAACACGGGCCGGGACTTTGCTCTTGGCGATTGGACTGTCGATACCGGTCTTTCTGATCCTGACCGCTATCGACTGGCTGCTCTAGTCGTTGAGTTGCACCAGCGCATGGCGTTTGCGCCCGGCGCTGATCTTGACGGGCGAGGCGAGGGCGCTCGCGTCGAGCATCATTCCGGCATCCGTCAACGGAGCATCGTCCAGACGGGCGCCGTTCTCGGCGATCAGGCGCTTGGCTTCCTTGCCCGACTTGGCGAGACCGGAGCGGACGATCACCTGCACGATGGAAATACCATCACCGATTTCCGCGCGGGTCAGGCCAAGCGTCGGAAGATCATCGCCGACGCCACCTTTTTCAAAGACTTCGCGGGCGGTGGCCTGAGCGGTCTGCGCTGCCTCGGCTCCGTGGCAAAGGGTCGTGACCTGATCCGCAAGGATGATCTTTGCCTCGTTGATCTCGGATCCAGCCAGGGCCCCCAGTCTTTCGCACTCATCCACCGGCATTTCGGTGTAGAGCTTGAGGAAGCGCCCGACGTCCGCATCGGTTGTATTGCGCCAGAATTGCCAGAACTCGTAGGGGCTGAGCATATCGGCATTCAGCCACATCGCACCTCCTTGGCTCTTGCCCATCTTGCGCCCGTCCGACGTGGTCAGCAGCGGTGACGTCAGTCCATAGATTTCGTGATCGAGCACCCGGCGGGTGAGGTCGATGCCGTTCACGATATTGCCCCACTGGTCCGACCCGCCCATCTGCAGGATGCAACCATAGCGGCGGTTAAGCTCAAGAAAATCATAAGCTTGCAGGATCATGTAGTTGAATTCGAGGAAGGACAGCGACTGTTCGCGATCCAGCCGCGATTTCACCGACTCAAAAGACAGCATACGGTTCACCGAGAAATGGCGACCGATATCGCGCAGGAACTCGAGATAGTTCAGATCGTCGAGCCATTCGGCGTTGTTGAGCATGATGGCATCTGCCGAGCCTTCGCCATAGCTGAGGTACTTGGCAAAGACGTTTTTCATGCTGGCAATGTTGTCGTCGATCGCCTCGGGGGTGAGCAGGGGGCGTTCGTCCGAACGGAAAGACGGGTCGCCCACCTTAGTGGTGCCGCCGCCCATGAGGGTGATCGGCTTGTGCCCGGTCTTCTGGAACCAGCGCAGCATCATGATGTTGAGCAGATGCCCCACATGCAACGACTTGGCGGTCGCGTCATAACCGATATAGGCAGGCTGACCAGGCACCATCAAAGCCTCGTCGAGACCCTGATAATCGGTGCAATCGGCGAGATAGCCACGTTCCATCATGATGGCGATGAAATCCGATTTGGGGTGGTAGGTCATGTCTTGCCTCCGGTTTCAATTCAGGGTGAGTGTATAGGGGGCTGGGCAGTGAAGGAAAAGGCCATGAATTCGGCCATTCGGCAGGGCGGCGTGCTTCGGGCGCTGGGGGCGATGAGCGGCACATCGCTAGACGGTGTGGATGCGGCAATAGTAGAGACAGACGGGCATCGGATCACCGGTTTCGGAGAGCATGGGTATCGCGGCTATTCGAGCGATGAACGCAGGATTTTGCGGGCCGGGCTGGGTGTCTGGACCGGTGAGCCAGTGGAGCTTGCCGGTGACGTGGTTGATGTCGCGCATTACGAATTGCTGAGCGGTTTTAAGGACGTGGACATCGTCGGGTTTCATGGCCAGACGCTTGCCCATGAGCCGCGCGGACGGGGAACTTTGCAGGTGGGGGACGGCGCCGGTCTTGCGGAGGCGCTGAACCGACCCGTTGTCTGGGACTTTCGCAGTGATGATGTGCGGATGGGCGGCGAAGGCGCCCCGCTTGCGCCGTTTTTTCATTTTGCCTGTGCCAAGTGGATCGGCGCAAAGGAGCCTTTGTGTTTCCTGAACCTTGGCGGGGTTGGAAACCTCACCTATGTCGATCCGGGTTTCGTCCGGCCGGAGGAGGTCGGGGCGCTCTTGGCCTTTGATACGGGGCCAGCGAATGCGCCCGTCAACGACTTGCTGCAGGCCCGCCTCGGGCTTGAGATGGACCGGGACGGCGAGATCGCCCGCGGAGGGGACGTGGAAGAGGGTGCTTTGGAATTGTTCCTGGCCGAGCCGTATTTCGCCCGTATGCCTCCAAAATCGCTGGATCGGAACGATTTCGCCGAGATGATCAAGCTGGTTGGTGAGCTGGGAGATTCGGATGCCGCGGCAACCCTGACCGGCATGGCGGCTGCAGCCGTGGTTCAGGGCCTTGAACACTGCCCACGTCCGCCTGCGCGTGTCCTTGTCACGGGGGGAGGGCGGCTTAATCCGGTGCTTATGGAAATGCTGCGGGTCGGGCTCGACTGTCCGGTGGACCCAGTCGAGGAGGTGGGCTTAGATGGCGACATGCTTGAGGCGCAGGCTTTTGCCTATCTCGCGGTGCGTGTCGCAAGGGGCTTGCCGACATCCTGCCCCGGAACCACAGGCGTGCGGGCACTGGTCGGGGGCGGCGTCGTATCTTTTCCGGGCGCATAGGTCGAAGGAGTCTTTTGCTCAGGCGTTGGACACCCATATTGGCGTGACATAACCACCCTTTAGGCGGGCAGGTCGCGTCGCTCTTTGGATATTTTTTGACCCAAAGAAGAGGGATGCGGCGTCTAACTGCGGGGAATATCCAATTCGGGTTCGGCGAGCGTGAAGCCGGCAAAGTCGAAGCCGGGGCTGACCGTACAGCTGACGAGCGTGAAATCGCCGGTGCTGCGTGCGGCCTGCCAATGATGTTCCGGCACTATCAGCTGTGGCTCGCCCTCGCTTAGATCGGGGGTCAGGAGGTGGTCGATCGCCGGGCCGGTTTGCTTTTCGGCGATAGAAAGGACCAATGGCGCACCTGAATGATAGAGCCAGATCTCGGTGGCATCCACCTTGTGCCAGTGGCTAGCCTCGCCTGATTTGAGCAGGAAATAGATGCAGGTACCGGTTGGCCTTCCGTCATTACCGGCGATCCAGGTCTGGCGATAATGTCCGCCTTCGGGATGGGGCGAGAGGTTCAGTCGGGTGATGATCTGATCAGCTGTCATGGCGCAAGGATAGGGGCTGGTTTGGCGGTGCGCTATGGTATTCTTGCGCGATGCACTTATGTTTGCGGGCATGAGCATGCAGATATCTTTCGACAACAGTTTCGCTCGCCTGACAGGCGGTTTCTACGCGCGGCAGGATCCCGTGCCGGTGCGGGAACCGAAGCTGGTGGCTTACAACAGTGACTTGGCGCGGGTTCTGGGGCTTCCGGAAAAGGAGCTGCCGGAATTCGCGGAGATTTTTGCCGGAAACCGGGTGCCGGACGGCGCGGAACCTTTGGCCCAGCTCTATTCCGGTCATCAATTCGGGCAGTATAACCCTCAGCTTGGCGATGGCCGCGCGATACTGCTGGGCGAAGTTGTCGGTGAAGATGGCATACGACGGGATATCCAACTTAAAGGGGCGGGTCGCACCGCGTTCAGTCGCATGGGCGACGGCAGGGCATGGCTTGGTCCGGTTCTGCGCGAATACGTGGTTTCCGAAGCGATGCACGCCCTTGGCATTCCGACGACACGGGCCTTGGCCGCAGTTGAGACCGGAGAGGTTGTTCTGCGCGACGGGATGCTGCCAGGCGCGGTTCTGACCCGGGTTGCCAAGAGCCATCTGCGTGTCGGAAGCTTTCAGGTTTATGCTGCGCGCGGAGAGACAGAGAACCTCAAGACGCTTACGCAATATGCGATTGACCGGCATTATCCCGAAGCGGAAGGACCCATGGGGCTGTTGCGTGCGGTGCGCGATGCGCAGGCGCGGCTTATCCCGGCCTGGATGGCCGTGGGTTTCATCCATGGGGTGATGAACACGGATAATGCGTCGATCGCCGGGGAAACCATCGACTATGGCCCGTGCGCCTTTATGGACGTGTACCATCCGAATACGGTTTTCAGTTCCATCGACCAGATGGGGCGCTATGCCTATGCGAACCAGCCCGATATCGCGGTCTGGAACCTTGCCCAGCTTGCAACGGCCCTGATCCAGCAGATGGAGGATCGCGAGGCGGCGGTGGAAGAGGCGACCGAAATTGTTCACGCCATGCCGGAATTGATGCGACAGGAATGGCTGCGGCGGTTTGCAGCCAAGCTGGGCATCAGCGATGTTCGCGAGGAAGATGCTGCGCTGGTCGCGGATCTGTTGACCCGGATGGCGCATCAGCAGGCGGATTTCACCAATACCTTCCGTTCGCTTGGAACAGACAAGGCGCGTGACCAGTTCACCGACCCGGGTGCTTTCGATCAGTGGGCCGACGGGTGGAAGGCGCGGTTGGAGTGTGAGCCGGACCCCGAGGCGCTTATGCGCGCGTCCAATCCTGCCTTTATTCCCCGTAACCACCGTGTTGAGCAGATGATCGAGGCGGCTGTGAAAGGCGATTACGCGCCGTTTCACCGGCTGAACTCGGTGCTGTCTAATCCGTATGAGGATCAACCCGATCATGCGGATCTGCGCCGTGTGCCGACGCCCGAGGAGGTCGTTCCCGCGACCTTCTGCGGGACCTAGCGGCGGTTAATCAGGAATATCC
This sequence comes from Heliomarina baculiformis, assembly GCF_019966545.1. GTDB lineage: Bacteria > Pseudomonadota > Alphaproteobacteria > Rhodobacterales > Rhodobacteraceae > Heliomarina > Heliomarina baculiformis. The sequence continues at coordinate 544,110 of NZ_JAIMIC010000003.1, forward strand.
CTGCGGCAACAAGGACGAGTGCGACGAACACGGCTGGCCCGATCCTTTCGCCAAGGATGAGCCATCCGAAGAGCACCGCGAGAACCGGCGACAGGAAACTGAAAGAGGCGACGGCACTGGCGCGATAGATGGTGAGCAACCAGAACCACACAAGGAAGCCAAGGCTTGCCACGCAGATCGCCTGAAATGCCAGACCGGCCCAGTGGATGGGCTGGGGATCGCGCAGGAATTCTCCATAGAACGGTGCGGCCAGCAGCAGGATCGGCGCGGATATAGCCACCTGAAACAGCAATTGCGTGGCCGGCGGAACATGTACCAGCGGGGTCATGCGCACGACAAGCGGTATACTGGCCCAGATAAAGGACGCCATAAGTGCCAGAATATCTCCGAGGAGTGACGCCTGACCGTTGGAGCGGTCGGAGAGCGCCAGAACGACACCGGTGACTGCGAGGGCCATGCCGAGAATGCGAAGACCGCTTAGCTTTTCGCCGGGAAGGGCGAAATGGCTCACGAGGGCCAGCCAGACCGGCATTGTGTAGAAGATGATCGACGAGCGCGAAACGGTGGTATGATCGAGGGCGGTGAACAAGCAGAGGAATTCAAGCGCGAATAACCCGCCAGAGATGATACCCCAGGTCCAGGCTGAGCGCGGGATGTGTAGCGAGGTGCCGCGCCATTTCATCCAGATCAAGAGCACAATCGCCGCGCCGACCGAGCGCAGCCCTGCCTGGAAAGCAGGGGCAAAACCTCCGCCGGTGATCTTGATGACGACCTGGTTGAATGCGAGGAGTGTCGCGAACCCGATCAGGGCCGCTGCCCCGAATCCGTCAATGGCACGCTTTTCTTCCATGCGGCCAAAGGAGCCGTAGCCCCGAACCAAGTCAAGCGCCGAATGTCTGGGGCTTGGGTCTACCGGGGTTGGTGGGATTCTCGTTGTGAACCAAGGGAGTGGCGACTCTGACTGGCAGGGAACTTTTGCCAATCAGAGAGAGCACCTTGCCGACGTGTCTCTACGTCGCCAAGATTGATGGTTCAGGCTGCGGCGCGGTTGTTGCTGGCGGGCCGACGGCGACGGCGCGACTGGCTTTTGCCGGGGGCGTTACCCCCTCCGCCATTGCCGCCGCCATTATTGCCACTGCCACCGCTGCGACGACGCTGACCACGGCCTTTGCCCTTGGGCTTATCCGGCGCTTCCATGGGCGACCAGGGACGACCCGAAGCGACGGGGATGCTGATCCCCATGGTTTTCTGGATCGCCTTCAATTCGTCCATCTCATCCGGTGCGCAGAATGCAACGGCGGCACCGTCTTTGCCCGCGCGCGCGGTGCGTCCGATCCGGTGCACGTAGTTGTCCGGTACGTTGGGAAGGTCGTAGTTGTAGACGTGTTTGACGTCCGGGATATCCAGACCGCGGGCGGCAACGTCTGTCGCGACCAGAACCCGGACATCACCGGATTTGAAAGCCGCGATGGCCCGGTCGCGCTGACCCTGACTCTTGTTGCCGTGGATCGACATGGCGGCAAAGCCACGTTTTTCCAGCGTTTTCATCAGCTTTTCCGACCCATGCTTCGTGCGCCCGAATACGAGGGCGCGTTCCTCGCGATGCTTGTCGAGCAGTTCGATCAGCAGGTTGGTCTTTTCCGCTTTGGCGATAAAATGCACTTCTTGCGTGACCTTGTCGGCGGCCTTGCCCGGGGGGGTGACTTCGACCCGGATCGGGCTTTTCAGATAGCTCTGCGCCAATTCGTTCATCTGCTTGGGCATGGTGGCCGAAAACAGCATGGTCTGACGTTCTTCGGGCAGCAGCGCCGCGATCTTGCGCAGGGCATGGATAAAGCCGAGGTCAAGCATCTGGTCCGCTTCGTCCAGAACGAGGAAGGTGCAGGTCTGCAGCTCGACAGCGCGGCGGTCGAGTAGGTCGAGCAGACGGCCCGGCGTCGCCACCAAGAGGTCGGTGCCGCGTTCAAGGCGCTTCATCTGCGCATTTATCGACTGGCCGCCGACGACAACGCCAACTTTCAGAGGCGTATTTTCGGTCAGACCGCGCAGGTGTGTGGCGATCTGGGTAGCCAGTTCGCGAGTCGGTGCGAGGACGAGACCACGCACGGTGTATTTCTCCGGCTTCTTGCCGAATTCCAGCATCTGTTTGACGATGGGCACGCCAAAGGCGGCGGTTTTGCCGGTGCCGGTCTGGGCCAGACCAAGAACATCGCGCCCGTTCAGGGCGTGGGGGATGGCCTGTTTCTGGATCGGGGTCGGCTCGGTGATGCCCATCTCTGCAAGGCGGGCAACCAGCTTGGCCGGCAGATCCATCATATCAAAATCGCTCAAGTCATATCCTTTCGGTACGACGACGCCCTTGCGCCACACGCACCTGTTTCGCCACCGTACAGGTGGCCGTTGGGGACGCCTTTCCTCGGGCCGCCGGGCAGAATGCCGCAGACAGGCCGGATTGGCGCTTTGGCCCCACGCGTGATTTTGGGAACACGGTTTAATCGCTGTCTTGGTCAGAGGCCCATTCAGGGCAGCAGGGGCATATGGCCCATGCGTCTGCTCACGCGGCAGAAGACGGCGGTTGAAGCGCAAATGGACCTTCGCTCCCTTAAAGTCAACCTTTGCAGAGGCAGAAAACCCGGTGGATCGAAACCGTTGCATTGGGTACACCATAGTTCAGGACAGAAGACGGGAACTGCCATGACGCAGACAATCATCGACCGTTGCGAGGCCAAGGGCCTTCGTATAACGGGCCAGCGCCGCGTGATTGCCCAGGTGCTGGAGGACAGCAGCGATCACCCCGATGTCGAAGAACTTTACGCGCGGGCCAGTGCGGTCGACAGCGGCATATCGCTGGCAACGGTCTATCGTACGGTCAAGTTGTTCGAGGAATCCGGCATTCTGGAGCGTCTGGAATTTGGCGATGGCCGCGCCCGCTACGAGGACGCGACACGCGAACACCACGACCATCTTATCGACGTTCAGACCGGTGACGTGATCGAATTCGTCGACCCCGAAATCGAAGCCCTGCAGGAAAAAATCGCCGCCAAACTTGGCTATGATCTGCGCGGGCATCGGCTTGAATTGTACGGGGTGCGTCGCAAGAAATCCTGATCCCGATCCGCCTAGGGTTGCCGCCCAAGCATTAGCGGGATCAGTCCGATCAGGATGACCAACCGCATGATATGACAGGCCGCGACAAAACCCGGATCCGCCTTGAGTACGGCGCCCAATGCGATCATGGTTTCAAGCCCGCCGGGCGCGAAAGCAACCAACACATGGGCGACCGGCATACCCAGCATGTACGCGACCGGAGCGGCGGTCAGCACGGCCACGATGGCCGCGATCACCGTTATCGTCACCCCGGCTAGAAGAGCGCCTTTAGCGTCCGCGCGCGTCATCCCGGAAAACCGTGTACCAATCACCGTGCCAAGCGTCATGAAAGCCGGGGTCAAAATCCAGGACGGCACACCCCCGTCGATCTGCGCGGTCACATGGGTAAGACCGGAGACAGCCATGCATCCCATCAAGAGCGGGGCAGGCACCTTCAGCCTTTGGAAAACCAGCCCGACGGCTACGCCCCCCGCTGATAGTACCACAAGTTCCCATAGCATCATAGGCGGCCCTCCCATCGCGCCGATATTGCGCAGGGGGTATCCCATCGCCTGCGCCACGAAGGGAACTATGAGCGTCAGCGCAAGCAGTCGCGTGCTTTGTGCAAGAGCGATTTTGCCGATATCCGTGCCGGTCGTTTCGGCAAGGCTCATCACGAAGCTCAGGTGACCGGGCGCGGCGGCGAGCACAGCGGACCGGTGATCGAATCCAAAGATGCGGGTAAGTGTTATTCGTGAGATCAACATCGTAGCGAAAAGCCCGGCCGCCAGTGTCACAAAGGCCAAGGGCCAGTGGAGAATCGCGGCGCTTGCGTTGGGGTCGAACCCGGCTCCGATACCGACACCAAGCAGCACGAAACAGACGTTGCGGATACGATCGTCGACATGAACGCGGACGCCGGCAATGCCGACAATACTCACCAGCAGCGCGGGCCCGACGATGATCGGCGCGGGCATGGAAAGCAACCATGCCAGACCCGCCCCGATGGCGCCGATACCCAGCGAAAAAAGAGACACCCGTAACGGCGGCGGAACTGAATTTGGCTGCATGATCCGGGCTTTACCACCCGGTATAGCGGCCTGCAATTCAAAGCGCTTGCAAGGTGTCCGGCTTTCGTGCAGGGCGATGAAGGAACTGGCACAGAGAAGGTAGAGATCATGGACAATCTGCGTGGAGCGGTGCTCATGACGGTTGCCATGTTCCTGTTCGCGCTTGAAGACATGTTCATCAAACTCATGGCTGGCGCGATGCCGACCTGGCAGATCGTCCTGTCGCTTGGGCTGGGCGGATCGGCGATCTACGCGGTGCTGATCCTTTTGCGCGGTCAGTCCCTGTTCACGCGCGGATACCTTTCTTTTCCGGTGTTCATGCGGTGCCTCGGCGAACTGATCGGCACCACCGGGTTCGTCACGGCGCTTGCCTATACACCGATCTCTTCGGCCTCGGCGATCCTGCAGGCGACACCGCTTGCGGTGACGCTGGCCGCGGCAGTCTTTATGCGGGAACCCGTCGGTTGGCGGCGATGGAGCGCGATTTTCATTGGTTTCCTCGGTGTCCTGCTGGTTGTGCGACCGGGCATGGAAGGGTTTAACGCGCTGTCGCTATTTGCCGTGATCGGTGTGATTGGTCTTGCGCTGCGGGACATTTCGACAAGGGGCGTTCATGGTCAGGTTTCCACCTACCAGCTCAGTTTTCTGGCCTTTCTGACGTTGATCCCGACATCTCTGATACTTGGTTTTGTCACGCAAGATACGCCTGTGGTGCCGGACAAGATGCTTTGGGCTCTGATCGTCGGTTCAATCGTGTTCGCGGCGCTGTCTTATTACGCGATCGTGGCGGCAATGCGGATCGGTGAGGTGTCCTTTGTGACGCCATTTCGCTACTCGCGAATGCTATTCGCGCTTCTCGTCGGTTTCTTTGTGTTCGGCGAACGTCCTGACGGGCTGATGCTTTTGGGGGCGGCGATCATCGTAGCATCGGGCATCTATACTGTTCTTCGCGAACGCAAATTGCGCATTCGGGCGTGACGGGTCTTTTCCTGCGGGCCAGCGCCCGGTAAGACGCAGTAAAGTTTTTCAGACAGGGTTAGATTTGCCATGAGCACCATCATCGACATTCACGCGCGCGAGATCCTCGACAGCCGCGGGAATCCCACGGTCGAGGTCGACGTGATCCTTGAGGACGGCACGATGGGCCGTGCCGCTGTGCCCTCCGGCGCCTCCACCGGCGCATACGAGGCCGTCGAAAAGCGCGATGGCGACAAGGCCCGGTACATGGGCAAGGGTGTGCTCGAGGCCGTCGCCGCGGTTAACGGTGAGATTTCCGATCTCCTTATCGGCTTCGATGCGACCGAACAGGAAGGCATCGATGCGGCGATGATCGAGTTGGACGGCACCGATAACAAGGGCCGTCTGGGCGCAAATGCTATTCTTGGTGTTTCGCTGGCTACGGCCAAGGCAGCAGCGGATTTCACCGCACAGCCGCTGTTCCGCTATGTTGGCGGCACCTCGGCGCGGATGCTGCCGGTGCCGATGATGAATATCATCAATGGCGGTGAGCATGCGGACAACCCAATCGACATCCAGGAATTCATGATCATGCCGGTCGCGGCAGAAAATATCCGTGATGCGGTGCGTATGGGTTCTGAAGTGTTCCATACCTTGAAAAAGGAACTTTCGAGCGCTGGCATGTCGACCGGTCTGGGCGATGAGGGCGGATTTGCACCAGAACTCGGCTCGACTCGCGAGGCGCTGGATTTCATCCTGAAATCCATCGAGAAGGCCGGTTACAAGCCGGGTGAGGATATCTACCTCGCGCTCGATTGCGCGGCGACGGAATACTTCAAGGATGGCAATTACGTCTTTGCTGGAGAAGGCAAAACGCTTAGCCCGGATGAGAACGTCGCCTATCTGCAGGCGTTGGTAAACGACTATCCGATCGTCTCGATCGAAGACGGGATGAGCGAAGATGACTGGGACGGCTGGAAAGCTCTGACCGACGCTCTCGGTGACAAGGTTCAGCTTGTCGGGGACGACCTGTTCGTGACCAATCCGGCTCGTCTGGCGGAAGGCATTGCCAAGGGATGCGCGAACTCCATGCTGGTTAAGGTGAACCAGATCGGCACGCTCTCGGAAACGCTCAAGGCTGTCGATATGGCGCACCGCGCACGTTATACGAACGTTATGAGCCACCGGTCGGGCGAAACCGAAGACGCTACAATTGCCGATCTCGCGGTGGCGACAAATTGCGGTCAGATCAAGACCGGTTCGCTTGCCCGCTCCGACCGGCTTGCCAAGTACAACCAGCTGATCCGCATCGAAGAGGCGCTTGGCGAGACGGCGGAATACGCTGGCGCAAGCATACTCAAGGGCTGATGTAGAATGAAAAGAAAAACCCCACGGTTTCAAAGCCGTGGGGTTTTTGTTGCGGTGTCTGATTAAGAGCAGGGCGCCGTGTAGTAGGTACCGTCGCCGCGTGCATATGCGCAGCTTTGCGCTGCAGAGTTCTGTGCGACAACTGTACCGGCAGCGGCTCCGCCGAGTGCAGCAATCAGTTTCCAGTCATCGTCGGCTTTGAGTGCATCCGCTGCGATCAAACCGGCCGCAGCACCGCCAGCGACGCCTGCGACTGTGCGCTGATCATCTGTGAGTTGCATGTCGCCACAAGCCGATACCAGCAGGGATGTCGCGCCCAATGCGCCAATGATCCACGATTTCATATTGGAGACTCCTTGTCCTTTGTCTTTGGTCCGGCAATTGCCAGACCCTTTTAGCCAAGCGTTATCCTTGGCCGGCACGCATTAACGCGAAGGCCCGTCATGTGTTCCTGAAAAGTATTGATGGAACTCTTCTGCCAGCAAGAATTTGCTGACATCGGTCGGTAGCGCGCCGCTTTAGGACCGCAACCGCTTGGACATTATCACATAGCTTTCGCGTGGGCGAAAACCGATGCGTTCGTACAGTTTGATCGCGCGGGTATTGTCGCGATCAACTTCGAGATGGATCGTGTTCAATCCGGCTTCGGCCAGTTTGGCGGGCAGTGTTTGCATGACCTCACTGGCGATCCCACGACCACGGACGGCTGGCCTCAGGTATATCTCGTCGATGAACCCGTCGAGGCCACCGTATTCAACTGACCAGGTGAAGGTCAGAACGATATAGCCAATCGGTGCCCGCGCTGGCCCGATCAGATAGGCTACCCCGTGCGGAATACCCTCCAGCAGGGGAAGCAGCCCGCTCTGTCTTTGATCGGGCGATAGTTCGATCCCTTCCTCTTGGTGGAAGGCGGCGACCAAGGCGTCGAGCCGGTCGAAATCCTCAGGCTTGGCAAGGTGAATAGCGGTCACAATCGGGCCAGCCTTTCGGTCAGGAGGGCAAAGAAACCCTCCGCATCGATGTCGCCGATAAAGGTCGCATTCGGCTTGCGGTCGGTCACCACCCACCAGTCGGCGACGGTCATGCCGAGCGTCAGTTCCGAGGTGGTTTCAATTTCGACATTGATGTGCCGGCCGCTGAAAAGCTCAGGCTTCAAGAGATATGCCGTTACGCAGGGATCATGCAGAGGGGCCCCGGCCGAGCCGTATTTTTCCTTGTCGAACCGTTCGAAGAAATCCGTCATCTCGGCAACAGCGACGCCGACCGGGGTGCCAAGTGCCCGGAAAGCGTCATTCCGTTCCTTGGTGACCAACGCCTTATGCGTGACATCAAGCGGCATGACCGTGATCTTGATACCGGATTTAAACACGATGTCAGCGGCTTCGGGGTCGACGTAAATGTTGAACTCGGCCGTGGGTGTGATGTTGCCGACCTCAAAATAGGCGCCGCCCATCAGAACGATTTCCTGCAACTTTTCCGCTATATCCGGGGCTTTTTGCAGCGCTGTCGCGATGTTTGTCAATGGCCCCAGCGGGCACAGAGTGACGGTCCCTGCCGGTTGTTCCCGCAGGGTTTCGATAATGAATTCGACGGCGTGTTCGGGCGCGATCTCCATGGTCGGTTCAGGAAGCTTTGGCCCGTCCAGCCCAGTCTTGCCATGCACATGTTCCGCAGTAACCAGATTGCGGCCCAGCGGCCTGTCGCAGCCCGCATAGACGCCGATATCCGTCCGCCCGGCGAGTTCGCAGACAATCCGCGCGTTGCGCGTGGTCAGGTCCAGAGGCACATTGCCCGCCACGGTCGTGAGACCGAGAACCTCGATCTCTTCCGGGCTCGACAAGGCAAGAAGGATGGCAACCGCATCGTCCTGCCCTGGGTCTGTGTCGATTATGATTTTTCTTGCGGGCATGACATTCTCCGGTTCTTGCGAGGCCGGACAGTGTCAATCCGGGTCCGTAATGTCCAGCCGCAAGCGGGCTAGGGTTTGGCCGGATAGCCGAAAGCTTCGAAATCCGCTTGGTAGAGGTCATGAATCGCAGCGATGCTGGCATCATCCAGATCTTTGGTCGTAGCCTTGCGCTTGGGGGAGGCATTTACATGCGGCAGCGCCGAGGAAAGCCCCGTGGCCGCGCGAACCTTCGGGAAATCGGCGGCTATTTCTTCGAGCGGCAGAATCAGTTTCACTGCAATTTCACCGTCGGCGTCGATAACGAAATCCCGCTGTGGCCGCACAAAGTGGAAGCGGCCCTTGTAGCCATGATTTTCCTGTTCGTAACTGCTTGCATAAGAAAACTGTTTGCGCAGCCAGATTTGCACGAAATCGGATAGGTGGTCGGCGAATTTCAGGTAGTTGAAAAGCGAGGTCACCCGCGCGAAGGGGTTCCGAACGACGGCAAAGCTGAAGTAACTCTCAAGCTGCTCTTCGGTGAGGTATCTGTAGCGCAGGTATTCGCGCAGCGTGAGGTGCCCGAGCAGGGGCGGGCCTAGTCGCGGGTCTTCATTGCGCCGCAATAAAAGGGGTGCCCGCGTTTCCCATGTCAGATCGAGATCGTGGAGAAAGGCCGTCTCGATGCTTTGACCGCCACATTTCGGAATGTGAACGAAAAGGGTCTTGTGATGATGAGAAATCAAGTTCCGACCTTACCGTTTCTCTTTAGCTTTTCTTCGGCTTTCACCTCATCCCAAAGCCGGTCCATTTCTGCCAGGTCGCTGTCCTGAGGCCGCTTGCCCGATTGGGCAAGCCGGTCCTCAATTGCCTGAAAACGTCTTGTGAATTTGGCATTGGTACGGCGCAGCGCGGCTTCTGGGTCGATCTTCAAGTGGCGGGCGAGATTGGCCATGACGAAGAGCAGGTCACCGAATTCTTCTTCTACATGGTCAGCGTCCAGGGTTTCGCGTGCTTCGACCAGCTCGCGGGTTTCCTCCAGCAGCTTGTCCAACACCTGTTCCGTCTCAGGCCAGTCAAATCCTACGCGTGCCGCCCGTTTCTGGAGTTTCACGGCCCGAAGAAGGGCGGGAAGGTTCGGGGCAACACCGTCCAACGCGCCCGTCTGCTTCTTGTCCTTGCGTTCTGCGGCCTTGATGCTTTCCCAGTCGCGAGTCTGCTGTTCTGCTGACTTCTCGCGGGATTCGTGTCCGAAAACATGGGGATGCCGCGCGACCATCTTGTCTGAGATATTGCGTACAACGGATTGGAAGGAAAAAAGATTTTCCTCCTCTCCCATCTGGGCGTGATACACGGTTTGCAGCAAGAGGTCCCCCAACTCGCCTTCAAGCTCAGACCAAGATTCGCGTTCGATGGCATCAGCGACTTCATAGGCTTCTTCGATCGTATATGGTGCGATCGAGCTGAAATCCTGCTCGATATCCCAGGGACAGCCGGTTTCCGGATCCCGCAGGCGCCGCATAATCTCAAGAAGCCGTTCTAACCCCGCGTCGCGGTCGTGAATCAGGGCGTCATCGGGCATTGCAGCGGCCTTTGGTTCAGTGTCAGATAGCATCGTCTGTGCCTACCCAAGGATTTGCATCGAATGCCCGTTGTCAACCGAATTGCCGAGTTTTCCAAGGATATGTCAGAGTGGCGAAAGCACCTGCATACAATCCCGGAGCTTGGCCAAGAATGTCACGAAACCGCGGATTTCGTCGCCGAGCGACTGAAGGAATTCGGCGTGGACGAGATTCACCGCGGTTTCGCGAAAACGGGTATCGTGGCGATTATAAACGGGCAGGGGAACGGTCCTACGATTGGTCTGCGTGCAGACATGGATGCTCTGCCGATTGTCGAGGCCACCGGGCTGGATTATGCCAGTCAGAAACCGGGCAAGATGCATGCCTGTGGCCATGATGGGCACACGACCATGCTGCTGGGCGCCGCGCGCTATCTCGCTGAAACGCGAAACTTTTCCGGTCGGGTCGCGCTGATTTTCCAGCCTGCCGAGGAAACCGGCGGTGGCGCCGAAGTCATGGTCGAAGAAGTAATCATGGACCGGTTCGAAATTTCCCAAGTGTACGCGTTGCATAATGCGCCGGGAACGGAAGCTGGCAGCTTTCGCACAACACCGGGGCCGATCATGGCCGCGGTTGATACGTTCCACATCAATATCAGGGGCGTAGGCGGACATGCGGCAATGCCGCATAACACCCGCGACCCGGTCATGGCGGCTGTATCGATCGCTCAGGCGATTCAAAGCATAGTAAGCCGTAATCATTTTGCTTTGGATGATCTGGTTGTGTCGCTCACACAGATTCATACAGGTTCCATAGACAACGTTATCCCCGATACAGCCTACCTGAACGGCACGGTGCGAAGCTTTCGGCCATCGGTTCAGGAGATGGTTATAGAGCGCATGGAGATGATCACGGCGGGTCAGGCTGCAAGCTACGGTGTGGATGCCGAACTGAACTATGTGAAAGGCTATCCTGCCACGGTGAATGATCCGGCCAAGACCGCATTCGCAGCAGAAATCGCCCGTGAGGTCGCTGGTGACGCCCGGGTTCAGGATAACGCGGAGCGCGAAATGGGCGCTGAAGATTTTGCCTTTATGCTGAATGAGCGACCGGGTGCCTACCTATTCATCGGTCAGGGGCATACCGCCGGGCTGCACCACCCGCAGTACAATTTCAACGATGAGATCGCGCCGGTCGGTGCATCCTTTTTCGCCCGGCTGGTGGAACGCGCCCAGCCGGCGGCCGCGAGGTAAGTTATGGGGCTTGAAGACGCTAAAAACCAGGTAGATCAGGCGTTTACTCGCGAAAGTTTGCGCGGAGGCAGCTTTGAAAACACCTTTGGTGGCGCGACATCGTTTCTGCGTCGTCGCTACACCAAGGATCTCACCGGCGTGGATATTGCTGTAACGGGGGTGCCGTTCGATCAGGCCGTCACGAACCGGCCCGGGACACGCCTTGGGCCGCGTGCCATCCGCGAGGCGAGCGCCCTGCAGGCTTTTGACCCACCGTATGGGTGGCCCTTCGACGTGATGGCGGATTTCGATATCATCGACTACGGAGATCTCGCGTTCGACTATGCGAATGTCCCTGCGTTTCCTGACCGGTTGACGGATCATATCCGAACCATCCTTGCGGCTAACGTGGCGCCGGTCACATTGGGGGGAGACCACTATATTTCCTTCCCGATCCTCAAGGCGATGGCCGAGAAACACGGCCCGATGTCGCTGGTGCACTTCGATGCGCATAGTGACACCTGGCAGGACGATGACATGTCGCGTGTCGATCACGGCACCATGTTCTACAAGGCGGTCAAAACCGGCATTGTCGATCCTTCGCGGTCGATACAGGTGGGGATCCGAACCTATAACGAGGACCCGTTGGGGGTGTGCACAATCGATGCACCATCTGTACACAAAATGGGTGCCGAAGCGGTCGTCGAACAAATCAAGTCAGTGGTCAAGGATCACCCGGTTTACCTGACGTTTGACATCGATGCCCTGGATCCGGCCTATGCTCCGGGGACGGGAACGCCGGTGTGGGGCGGGTTGACCAGTGCGCAGGCGGCAGCGATGTTGCGCGGATTGGCAGGCATCAACATTGTTGGTGGCGATGTGGTAGAGGTCTCGCCGCCCTTTGACACGACAGGGGCCACAGCCATCGCCGGCGCACATGTGGCTGTCGAACTACTCTCACTTCTGGGATGGAATATGCGGAAATGACCGAATTTAACCAACCGCTCAGCGGAAATGATCTCGCCCGGTTCTCGGGGCCGAACACGTTCATGAGACTGCCGCAGGCTGGCGGGCTGAGCGGGCTTGACGTCGCCCTGCTGGGCATTCCGATGGATATCGGAACCTCCTGGCGTTCGGGCACCCGTTTCGGGCCGAAACAGATTCGCGCGGAAAGCGCCATGATCCGTCCCTACAACATGGCGACCGGCGCGGCGCCGTTTGAGCATCTGCAGATTGCAGACATTGGCGATCTGGCCATCAATACGTTCTCTCTTTCAGATACTATTCGCATTATTACAGAGACTTACGATTCGATGCTCTCTAATGACCTTATCCCGGTTGCGATGGGCGGCGATCACACGATGACCCTTCCGATCTTGCGTTCCATCGCTAAGAAACACGGTCCTGTCGCGCTGGTGCATGTGGATGCCCATGCGGATGTGAATGACGAGATGTTCGGCGAAAAAGAGGCCCATGGCACGGTGTTTCGTCGCGCCTATGAGGAAGGTCTGCTTCAAGCGGACAAAGTATACCAGATCGGCCTGCGCGGTACGGGCTATGCCGCGACCGATTTCACCGAAGCGCAGGGGTGGGGCTTTCAGATCTTTCAGGCGCATGAGCTTTGGGGACGGTCGCTTGATCAGTTAGGAGCCGAGATCCGCCGGGATATCGGCGATCGGCCTGTCTACATCACCTATGATATCGACAGCCTTGATCCGGCATACGCGCCGGGCACCGGGACGCCGGAGATCGGTGGCCTCACCACGCCGCAGGCGCTTCAGCTGATCCGGGCACTGCGCGGAGCGTCGATTGTCGGTTGTGATCTTGTCGAGGTTTCGCCACCCTATGATACGTCGGGTAACACGGCGCTTACAGCAGCGAACCTGATCTACGAGATGCTTTGCATCCTGCCGGGCGTTGCCGCGAGCTGAATGCTTTCATTGTCGGTGCGGGAACCGGGCGTTACGCCGCACTGACAACTACCTTCAAACGCTGCATGCTGGCTCAAGGGACAGAAGCGGCTGGACGTAATGGTTAAGATCTTGACAGGCTTGTGGATTCTGCTTTGCGTGGTTGTGGTTGCCGACGGTTATGTCCGCTTGGCGCCAAGTGACCCCAAGGTATGGCACAAGCCTCTCAAGTTTATTGAAAACAAGGAATTGGCGGGTGGCGTTGAACGCGTGATCGAAGGTTCGCCAGCCGATCTGGCGCGGCTCGACAGTATCATACGGCAAACGCCCAGAACAAAGGTTCTGGCTGGAAGTGTTGATGATGCGCATCTTACCTATGTAACCCGCAGTGCTGTTTTCGGCTTTCCGGATTACACGACCGTGGAGTTGACGGATGGGCAGATCAGGATTTTTGGACGCTTGCGTTTCGGACGGTCAGACCTTGGCGTGAACCGAAATCGTGTCGATGGCTGGCTGAGTGCTTTGCAGACGCGATGAAACGCAGCCCTCGGTGATCTCACGCCACATAGGCACATTCAGAGACATCTGGCATTGGGCCATGAACATGCGACCGTCCACATGCAGGCAGATGGTTTCGCCCAGTTCGATGCGATTGCCGCCGGTGTCGGTGCAGTAGCAATCCTGAACCTTTCCGCCGGGGCCGATCACATCGGCTGAAAGGGGCGTTGCCGCGAGCATGCAGATGAGAAATATACGTTTCATGTGGCCGAAGTTACCATAACCTTGGCCTTGACCAAACAGAATTGATATCGGACACCCCGCCAATGGTCCCAGAAGATCGCCTCATCCAGATTGACCAGCGTTTCCAGTATCTGGAGGCGGCGATGTCCGATGGAAGAGGTGATATCGCGAAACTGGCCAAGGAGTATTCATCGCTTAAACCGGTGGTCGAACAGATCTCCCATTGGCGACAGATCCGCGACGGGATCGAGGACGCGAAGGCGATGCTAAGCGACCCAGACATGAAGGATCTGGCCGAAGAAGAGCTGGGCGATTTGCAGGAAAAATTGCCCGAGGTGGAGCACGCCCTGCAACTTGCCCTCTTACCGCGTGACGAAGCCGACGTACGTCCTGCGATGCTTGAAATCCGTCCTGGTACCGGCGGTGACGAAGCGGCGCTTTTCGCCGGTGATCTGCTGCGCATGTACCAGCGCTATGCCGAGGAACGTGGCTGGAACTTTGACATCATCGAACAGCAGCTGACCGAGCTTGGCGGTATCAAGGAGGTGGTTGCGCATATCAAGGGCGAAAACGTATTCGCGCGTCTCAAGTATGAAAGCGGTGTTCACCGGGTTCAGCGGGTTCCGACAACCGAAAGCGGCGGTCGCATCCATACCTCCGCTGCGACGGTAGCGGTTCTGCCCGAGGCCGAAGACGTCGATATCGTAATAGATCCCAATGATATACGGATCGACACGATGCGATCTTCAGGGGCGGGCGGGCAGCACGTCAACACCACGGATTCGGCAGTGCGTATCACCCACATACCGAGCGGAATCGTTGTGACCAGCTCGGAAAAATCACAGCACCGTAACCGCGAAATTGCCATGCAGGTCCTCAAGACGCGCCTTTTTGATATGGAACGTCAGCGGGTGGACAGTGAGCGTTCTGCCAGCCGCGCGGCACAGGTCGGCAGCGGTGACAGATCCGAACGCATCCGAACCTACAATTTTCCGCAGGGGCGGATGACCGATCACCGGATCGGCCTGACACTTTACAAGCTCGACCAGATCATGGCGGGCGATCTTGACGATATCGTCGATGCCCTGACGGCCGATGATCAGGCGCGTCTCCTTGCCGAGATGGGCGCATGACTGCCGGTGAGGCGATGGCAAATGCCGCGGCCCGGTTGCGGGCGGCCGGCATTCCCGATCCGGCGCGTGATGCGCGAATCCTTCTCGCGCATGCAGCCCGGGTCGAGGCGAGCCGTGTGACGCTGATCGCACCGGAAGATCTTGCCCCTGAAATCGAGGAGCGATTCGAACAACTGATAGCGTTACGCTCAATCCGCGTGCCGGTATCGCAACTGATTGGTGAGAGAGCCTTTTATGGGCGCCGTTTCAAGGTGAGCCGTGACGTGCTGGATCCGCGCCCCGAAACCGAGACCCTCATCGAAGCGGCCCTGTCCGAACCGTTTCGAAATCTCCTTGATCTTGGGGTCGGTTCCGGTTGTATCCTCGTAACCCTGCTTGCCGAACAACCGCATGCCCAAGGGGTGGGGATCGATATATCCGAGGCTGCCTGCCTGCAGGCCAGCGCCAACGCAGTGTTGCACCGGGTCGCGCATCGGGCGCAGATTCTGAAATCAGACTGGTTTCAATCGGTTAACGGACAGTTCGATCTTATCGTATCAAATCCGCCCTATATTGCGCTCGACGAGTGGGACGGGCTTGACGCGGGGGTGCGCGAGCACGAGCCCGAAATGGCACTGACCGATGGGGGCGACGGTCTGGGGGCTTATCGTGAGATTGCGCGAGGCGTCGGTCAGCACCTGATGCCGCGGGGGCGCGTCCTGCTTGAAATCGGCCCGACGCAGGGCGCCGCCGTATCGGAGATGCTCGGGCAGGCGGGGCTGAATGAGATCTCCGTGATCCAGGATCTGGATGGGCGCGATCGCGTCGTTTCTGCCCGTCGCACCTGAATTTACTTGGGAATTCCCCCTTGGCAGCAGCAATTCGCCGTCAAAAAAGGAACAATTCTAACGAAAAATGCGTACAAGGACTTGTCTGGCGGCCCAGAACGTGTTTTTTCATTCTTGTTGCTTCGGTAGATGCTATGGCGGCTCCCATGCAACGCAAGCCCAAAAAGTCGATGATCCGGCGTATTACAGAACGCAAGAGGCGTGAAACGGATCATACGTCAAAGCAGACAAGGCTGACAAAAAGTACATGAGATCTTCTAAATCACGTTCGCGTTCCAAATCGAACCGCAACCGAGGGTCATCCAACGGCGGCGGCAATGTGGTCAATCGGGTATTCGACAGCTCGGGGCCCGAAGGCAAGGTGCGTGGTACGCCGCAGCAGATTATTGACAAGTACAACCAGCTCGCCCGTGACGCGCAGCTGGGTAACGACCGCGTTGCAACCGAGAATTTCCAGCAGCATGCGGAGCACTACCTGCGCCTGCTGAGCTCGGCCCAGAAGGAAATGGACCAGCGCCGCGAAGAGCAGGAACGCCAGAACCGCGAACGTCAGGCCGAACGGGACCGCGAACGTCAGGATCGTGGCGATCAGGACGGGCAAAAGCAGGCACCGGCACAGAACCACGGGCAGCAGGGGAACCAAACTCGCTCTGATGACCTGTCTCAGACGCCGCAGCCCGATGTTCTCGAAACTGCGGAAACGGCGGACTCCGACGAAGACAGCGGATTGGTCGAAACGCCCGAAAGCAAACCCAAGAAACCGGCGCGCAAGCCGCGTGCACGCAAACCTGCGGCTGACGCGGATACCCCTGCAGCAGAGGGCGAAGCCGAGGCTCCTGCACCGCGCAAGCCCCGTACGCGCAGCGCCAAATCCAAAGAGGCGCCTGCTTCTGACAAAGGCCTGGAAGACGCGCCCAAGGACGGCAACGCGCCCGAAGCGGCTGAATAAGCCGCTCAGTCCCTGCTGTTTTTCTCTATTTCGCGGGCGAGAGCACAGAAACCTTCCAAGGAAATCTGCTCCGCCCGGTCGGTCGGGTTCAACCCGGCCGCGCGCAGCATGTTCTCGATATGAGGCGAGAGTCCTTTGAGCGAGGCGCGCAGCATCTTGCGCCTTTGATTGAAGGCCTGCGCCACGACGCGGGACAGTACCGCAGCATCCGCCGGAAAGCGCGGTTCGGGCAGTGCCGTCAGATGGACGACGGCACTGGCGACTTTTGGCGGCGGCGTAAAGGCACCGGGAGGCAGCGACATGGCGATACGTGCCTCTGCCCGCCATTGCGCAAGAATGGCAAGTCGGCCATAGGCCTTGCCGCCGGGCTGTGCCACGATCCTCTCGGCAACCTCGCGCTGGAACATCAGCGTCAGGCTTTCCCAGAAGGGCGGCCATTCTTTTGGTGTAAGCCAGCGCACCAACAGCTCAGTCCCGATATTGTACGGAAGATTTGCCGCAATTCGGATTGGCGGTGTCAAATGCACCAATGGGTCGATTTCAAGCGCGTCGCCCTCGATGACCTGGAGCTTGCCCGGATAAGCCTTTGCGATCTGAGCGAGCGCAGGAATGCAACGACTGTCCTTCTCAACCGCAAGAACTCGCCGCGCGCCTTCGGACAGAAGTCCACGTGTCAGCCCTCCGGGGCCGGGCCCGATCTCAAGCACATCGCATCGGGATAGATCCCCTGCCTGCCGGGCGATTTTCGCAGTCAGGTTCAGATCCAGCAGGAAATTCTGGCCGAGCGACTTTCGGGCCGACAATTGATGCTCGGCAATAACAGACCGCAGAGGCGGGAGTTCGTCGATCGCGCTCATCTGCTCGCCCCTTCTTTGGGTTCTAAAATATCCCCGCCGGAGGCATCCGGCAGTGGCGAAGGGTTCCGGCCTTCGTTGACATGCCTCATGGGGTCGCCATCCGCCGGGCAAGCTTCAGCGCTTCGATCAGGCTGGAGGGATTCGCCAGCCCCTTTCCTGCGATATCGAAAGCCGTGCCGTGATCCGGGGAGGTGCGCACAAAGGGAAGGCCCAGCGTTACATTCACCCCCATGTCGAAATCAAGCGTCTTGATCGGGATAAGCGCCTGATCGTGATACATGGCGATCACCGCGTCATAGCGAGTGCGGGCGGCTGCGTGAAAAAGCGTGTCCGCAGGATGCGGTCCGGTCAGCCCATAACCTTCCTCTGTCATCGTACGGATGAGGGGCACGATCCAGTCCAGTTCTTCCCGGCCCATTGCGCCGCCTTCGCCAGCATGCGGGTTCAGCCCTGCGATGGCAATTCTGGGATTGGAGAGGCCAAACCGGGATTTGAGCCCTTCATGAGTGATCTCGATCGTGCGGCGCAGTCCGGTTGGTGAGAGAGCTTTGGGAACGTCGGACAAGGCGATGTGAATCGTTGCAGGAACCACGCGCAACTGGTCGCTGGCAAGCATCATGACAACCTCGTCGACGCCAGCCAGTGCGGCGAGAAATTCGGTATGACCGGGATATGCAAATCCCGCGCCGTCAATCAGCGCTTTCTTGTGGATGGGGGCAGTGCAAAGCGCCGATGCGTCTCCGGACCGGACCAGGTCGACCCCGCGCTCGATGGCGCTCATCACCCCAGAGGCGTTGGCGGGATTCGGAATGCCCGGTACCGTTTCATCCGCGAAGGGATGATCGAGAACAGGCAGGGCAGAGGCCGCAACCAATCGCGCTTGCGAAGGGTTTCCGATGATCTCGAAGGTGGTGTTTTCCGGCAAATGGCGCGGGTCGCCGATCCAGAAGAACGGACAGTCCTCCCGAAGCACATGCCAAGCTTTTGCCGCGAGTTCCGGGCCGATACCCGCAGGTTCACCACAGCTCAGCGCGATCGGCGCGTCGGTCATTTCTCGACGATCAGTGCATCCGCGCGTCGCTGAGCCAGGGCGCTGTCTGCATAGGATTGCAGTCGTTGCTGCGTCAGAAAATTGCCGATGTCATCGCGGGTTGCGTCTTTGTTCACGGCGGCGGTACGTCCGCAGAGCATCAGAACCACAAGTGTCTGTCCGTTCGAACGTGTCAGCGCGGTCGAGGTTTCGTTTTGGTCCAGCTTCGCCAGTTCAAGAGCGATGTCTCGGGGAATCGCACCCGGCGCCTGGCTCTGACGCTGGAATACGCCCGGCGTTTCGATGCCGGGAAGACCGTAGAAGTCGTCGCAACGGTCGACCTGTGCCAGAACCGAAGCTGCGGCTGCCTGTGCCTCGGCCGAGCGTCCGCCGGGAACCATGTAGGTGGCGTAATCGATGCTCGAATAACTTGGCGTGCCGCCCGTTATCTCCTGAATTCCGCGCATCTGGAATATGGCCACGGCGTTCGGAAGCGGAATGGGTTGCGTGGTCTCGCCAGGGTTGAGTTCCATGATGACGGGGCGAAGCTGCTCTGGCAGATTGTTGATGGGCAGCCAGTCGAGCCGACCGCCGGAATTGCGGGTTTCCGACGCGGAATATTGGCTGGCGGCCTGCGAAAACGCATCGTAGCTGTTCAGCCCCGCGATTTCATTCGCCAGCTGTTCGACCTGCGGCAGGTTATCGGGGGTGAAGGGGATGATGACTTCAGAAAGCAGAACGCTGACGCTGCCTGATGAGGGATTATTGGCGAGAGCGCGATCTATCTCGGCCTGGCTCGGGCGGGCCTGCTCGCCATAGCGGCCACGGATATATTCCCGCCAACCCAGATTGATTCGTACGAATTCGCGCAGGGTTTCCGGCTCGACCCCGCCCTGTGCGAGGGTGCCGAGGAATTCCTGCGTGGTCATCTGCGTGCGGGCGGCGAAGTCGCTCATTCCCTGTTCGAGCTGTTCCGGCGTGACGACCACATCGAACTCTTCAAGGATCTGTGCGCGCAGGCGGTCTTCGATCAGGGCCTCGCGGGCTTCTTCCTCGGGATTGCCGGGTGCGCGGAGCAATGCCATGAACCGGGCGCGCTGGCCCAGTTCGTAATTGGTGATGACATCGTCATTCACGATGATTGCCGGGGCAAAAAGGTTCTGCGCTGTACCGGCGACTGGTGCCGAGACCAGTGCCAGCGATGCCAGCGCGCATTTCATCCATCTGGACAAACCCCGTCCGACCGAAAATCCGAAATTCAACTGCATGACCGCCTGTACTTCTCTTTTTCACCTTGGACGGAGAACCCGTTCAACTCGATGGTAAACCCGAAATCTGTCGTGGGCTCAATACTTGTCGAGGATGTATAGCGCCGGTTAACCGCCAAATCGACCGTAACACATTCGTTACGGTAGACGAATCCAAGCCCCGCCCGTGTTGCCCGTGCATCCGAGATATCATAACGGAGATTGGCATTCGCAGTCCATCCCGTCCCGATTTCGTAAC
Organism: Heliomarina baculiformis; assembly: GCF_019966545.1. Classification (GTDB taxonomy): domain Bacteria; phylum Pseudomonadota; class Alphaproteobacteria; order Rhodobacterales; family Rhodobacteraceae; genus Heliomarina; species Heliomarina baculiformis. The sequence continues at coordinate 564,224 of NZ_JAIMIC010000003.1, forward strand.
CGCCACTCAGCCAGACTTCGGAGAGGGCGTCGGTGCGGTTCTCCTGGGCATCTTCGTCCAGCCAAAGGTATGTACCACTGAGCTGGGCCGTCTCTCCGAGCCAGTCGCCGCGCAATTCGGCCTTGGTGACGCCAAAAGATTCGTTCAGCAGGGTGCGCGCGCTTACGGCCAATTTGTTACCCATCTTGAGCTGACCGGCGAGCAGCAGATCGGAACTGGTGCCGGTCAGGCCGGAAGACTGCGTGAAATCGGGTTGCGCCTCTTCGCGGATTACCTGCCCGAAAGTCGCATAGGTTTCCCATCCGCCGCGCGCATAATTTGACCAGTTGAACCCGTAGGCGATGGCAAGCCCGTCTTCGCGCCGGTCGAGCCCGGGAAAGCGGGAGAGTTCAAGCAGGTTGCCTTGATCGAATTCGGCGTAGGTGCTTTCTTCGTTCGGTACCGTGGGCCCGATCACGTTGCTCCAGCCGATCTGAACGAGGGGTTCAAGAAATTGGTTCCCGCCATTGGCGGTGCCACGGGTCATCGGCAGGGACAGCTTGAGCGCCGAATGTGGAGTCACCCGGTCGATCCGGTTGTCAAAGGTGCTGTCCTGAATGACTTCGTAGGCGTCGCCGGCAAGACCAATTTCCCAATCCGCCCGCACCCCGCCGCGCAGAATCCAGCTGCGCTGCCAGCTCATGTCGACGGTGGCGCGGTTCATGTCCCGGCCGAATACATCATCATTAGATGTTCGGTGCAGGCCGGTGACGTCAAAGCCGACCCGCAGTTCACCGCCGATCGCGTCCGGAAAAAAGCGTCTTTCGAGTCCCGCCTTCAGCACGATAGTGGGCAATAGCGATTCATCGTCGGTATCGCGCAAAGAGTCATAGTTTATGAGGCGCGCCCGAAAGGCACTGCGGACCTTGTAGCGGCTGACGGAGATTTCGCTTTGAAGCCGGTCAAGATCGGGCAGCCCGTAATCGACGAGATAGGCATTGTCTGAGGTCGTCTGGATCTGGAAGTCGAGGTCATAACCGCGGGGCAGATCGAAATGCCCGTTGCCAAAGAGGTATCCGCGCGAGGTGCCGACGATCAGGTCATCCTTTGTATAGGCGCCTTCCAGTTCTATCCGGCCATTTCGGAAAGCCTGTCGATAGCGATACCCCAGCGTGCGGGTACTGGAGGAAACATACGGGGCGAGCGTCAGGTCCGCGTGGTCGCCCAGCATGAAAAAGTAGGGAACGCGGACTCCTGTACCAAGAGTGGATGTCGTGCGCACGGAAGGGATCAGGAATCCGTTCGCGCGTTCAAGACTGGGGTCGGGGAGCCGCATGCCCGGCAAGTAGAAGATCGGCACGTCGTAGACGAGGAACTGCGCCTCTTCGAAGTAAAGTTGCTGTTCCTGCTGGTCGTGCGTGATTTTGCGCGCGCGGATCTGCCAGAGCGGCGGTCGGCCGTCGCCGCAAACCTCGCAAGAGGTAACGGCCGTTTTGTAAAGCTGGGTGTAGCGCCCGTTGACGCGGGCCATTTGCAGCGAGGCCATCTGGACCTGCTGGTTCAGAACCATGCGGGCACCGGTCAGAAGACCGTTTTGCAGACCTCTGTCGAGTTCGGCAAAATCAGCGAAAACGGTGATCTCGCCGCCCTGGTCAATGCGGATCGGGCCCTCGACCGTCAGCGTCTCGCTATCCTGATCGAAGGTGATGCGTTTCGCGCGCATGCGGATATTGTCTTGAAATGCCTCGACATTGCCTTCAGCGACCAGCGTGCGGTCGGGCGTGACGTAGACATCGTCGGCGACCAGCACCGCAGGCGGCCGGGCCGCCGTCTGCTGGGCCTGGACGGCCGGCACCGCGGCGGAGGATACCAGAGCGAAAGAGAGGAGCGCGGCGCGCAAGTAGGGCAGGCTCATCCGTCCTCCACGTGAAGCAAGAGGCCGAGTGTCAAGAGGATCGAGGCAATCGGCGGGCCCCAAGCCGCGAGCAGAACCGGGATCTGGCCGTTCTCTCCGAGGATCTGCGCAAAGTTACGAATGAAATAGAGCGCGAAACCGAGAAGGACCGCTGAGATTACGGCGATCCCGGTGCCGCCGAAACGGGCGTGGCGCATGGTAAAGGACGCGCCGACCAGAACCATCGCCATGAGAAACAGGGGGCGGGCCAGTTCGACCTGGTACCAGACCTCGTGCCGCTTGGTCGAAAACCCTGCCAGTCGCAACGCGCGGATCGTGTCCGGCAGGTCATAGATCGAAATGCCGGCGGGTCTTCCAAGGCTTTCGCGCACGCGGTCCTGCGTCAGGGTCGTGGGGACCTGCAGTTCCTCATGGTGAGTGGCTGTGCTCTCCGGATTTTGGCCAGATCGAAGCTCCCACACCTTGGCATCGGACAACAGCCATTCGTTGGGTTCGAGCCGTGCGCTCCTGGCGTCGATGCGCCGCACTGGACCGCCTTCGGGGGCATAAGACAGGAAGGTCACGTCAAACAGGATGACTTCGTTCACGCCGCCGTAGCCGGTGGCATGGATAACAGATTGCCCTTGAGTGCTGCCCTGCCGAAGCCAGAGCCCTTCACCGCTGATCGACAGGGTGGAAGGGCCGCCGGAGCGGTAATTGTCGGAAAGCTGCTGCGCCCTGTTCGATGTGGCCGCAGCGATCGGGTTCAGCGTGCTGACCGCCAGCACACCGATTATGAAAGCGACGGTGGCTGGTGCGGCGAGGGCGCGGATGCCTGACCGGCCCGTCGCACGGGTGACAACAAGTTCGCTGCTGCGCGCGAGACCGATGAAGAGCACGATGGTCGACATGATCATCAAGAGCGGCAGCACTTCCTTGATCGCAGTAGGCGCGTTCAGCATGGTAAGCGCGAGCATCTGTGCAAAGCTGATGTCGAGTCCTTCAAACCGGCGCAATTGCTCGATCAGATCGATGAGCATAATCAGCGTCAGGAAAACCCCACCGATCATCAGGAAACTCTGCAGGAAACGGCGCGCGAAATATCTGTCGAGTATCATGTGGCGCCCTCCAATGGAGGTGTTTGCCGACGGGGACGAAACCGCAGTGGTCGACCTGCGAACCGCAGGAACAGGGCCGATATGGCAATGCCCAGAAGGGTCGGCAGGTAGAGCAGCGGCCACCTAGAGGCGTTTTCAAGCACCGGGTCGGAAATCACACCGCGCATCGCTTCAAGAAGGATCAGCAGCAGGAAGGCGAACAGAGCCTGTCTCCAGACACCGAAACGCGAAAAGCTGCCCAGCATGAGCGTGGAATAGCCGATCAGTGCGACCGCGATACAGACGGTGGCACGGGAAAAGCGCAGGTGCAATTCCTCGGCAAGCTGACCGCGGGTGAAACCTTCGTTCTCGGAAATTTCGCTCGCCTGCGTCATCAGATCGGGAGTGGATATGGCACGGATGCTACGGGTTGTGCGGTCCTCGATCTTGATCAGCTTGCTGATGTCATACGTGAAATCGGCGAAAAGCGTGGTCGAAAGTTCTTGCGTTTCCGTGTTCAGACGCTGGGCCATACCATCGACCATGATCAGATCGGTCCGGCCCGCGTCGCGCACCAGAAAGGCACGTGTACCGGTGTAGGTCGCGTTTACCGTCGGATCGCGGCGGTCAGAGAGAAATACATCGTTGAGCGTACCATCCGGGTCGATCTGGCGGATGTAAAAGGTCACACCGGGCGATGGATGCAGGAAACTGCCCTCGGTCAGCAGCCGGGCGGTCAGGTTGCGCGCGATTTCGACCTCTCTCTGGGCGAGCTGCTTGATGGAGGCAGGAAGAAGTACGTGGGTCAGCACACTCATCATCAGCATCGCGATCAGGCCGAAAACCAGTGCGGGGCGGGCCAGCCGCCAGGGGCCGGTGCCGGTGGCCTGCATCACTGTCAATTCGCTTTCCGAATTCAGCCGGTTGGTGACATAGACGGTGGCTGCGAATGCTGCCATGGGCAGAACCATGCGGATCAGGTTGGGCAGGGTAAGTGCAGAGAATTCGAAGAAAACCATCGCTGACTGGCCGTCGCCGATCAATCGGTCGAACAGGACAACAGCCCGGTTGATCCAGAAGACAGCGACAAGGATCAGGGCAAAGAATCCAAAGAACAGAAGGTATTGGGAAAGGACATATCTGTCGTAACGTGACACGATTATCCTCTCTGCTCCTGTACCGACTGCTTTGGTTTTACGCGATCTTAGTGGAAATGCAGATCGGGGAAAACTGCTATCTGGTCAAGGCCTGACTGGCGCGCTAGGTCTTGATGAGCAGAAAACTGGAGCTGAGAATGAGCATGCCGACCCCAATCAAATTCCTGGAAACCGATCTTGACGCGATGGCTGAGGCGAATGGCCGTCTGGTGGTCATGGTGACACCGGATGGCAAGCTCGATCAGGCGGCGCGTCGGGCCAATCGGTTGTCCAAGGGGGCGGTCGCGCGTTTCGTCGAGAGTGAGGGGTTCGACAAGGTCAAATCCGGGCAGGTCGTATCGCTTGGCTGGCCCGCAGGAATGGCGGCCGAAGCGTTGGATATCCTGATCATCGAGCGTAACGCGGGAGCGGTCGAAATCCGCAAGGCTGGGGCCAAGCTTGCGAAGCTAAAAGGCGACAAGCCGCTCAACGTCATGGCGGGCAACCTAAAGGGCGCCGCTGAACTGGCGCTCGGGATCGCGCTTCGTGATTACAGCTTCAATACTCACAAGACGTCGGAGAAGGCTGACGCGGCGATCGGAGAAGTGACGATCTACCATAATGTGCCCGAAGATATTCAGGCTGCCGCCAAGCCCCTGCTGGCGGTTGCGGAAGGCGCGCATTTCACCCGTGATCTGGTCAATGAACCGGCTAATGTGCTGACCACGACCGAATTCGCGAACCGGTTGGAAGAAATGAAGTCGCTGGGGCTCAAGATCGAGGTTCTGGAGGAGAAGGATCTCGAGAAGCTCGGGATGCGGACATTGCTGAGCGTCGGGCAGGGGTCGGACAGCCCCTCCAAGGTCGTCGTTATGGAGTGGAATGGCGGTGAAAAGGGGGCGGCGCCGCTCGCGCTGGTCGGGAAGGGTGTCGTGTTCGACACCGGTGGCATTTCGCTGAAGCCTGCGGGCGGCATGGAAGATATGACGATGGATATGGGCGGCGCTGGCGTCGTTTCCGGCGTCATGCGGGCGTTGGCGCTGCGCGGGGCCAAGGCGAACGTGGTTGGTCTGGTCGGGCTTGTGGAAAATATGCCCTCCGGCAACGCGACACGTCCGGGCGATGTGGTGAAATCCATGAAGGGCGATACCGTCGAAATCATCAATACCGATGCGGAAGGGCGGCTCGTCCTTTGTGATGTGATGTGGTACGCGCAGGATCGGTTCAAGCCGGCTGGTATGATCGATCTGGCCACGCTGACCGGCGCGATCATCGTTGGTCTCGGCCACGATAATGCCGGGGTGTTCTCGAATGACGATCGGCTTTGCAATGCCTTCCTGAAAGCAGCCGAAGCCGAAGGCGAGGGCGCGTGGCGGATGCCGCTGGGACAGGGCTATGACGACCTTTTGAAATCGCGGATTGCCGATATGAAAAACGTCGGCGGCAGGCCGGGTGGTTCGATCACTGCGGCTCAGTTTCTCAAGCGGTTCGTCAAGGATGAAACTCCTTGGATTCATTTGGACATTGCCGGGGTTGCCTCGCTTAAGTCCGAATCCGATTACGCGCCCAAGGGTGCGACGGGCTGGGGGGTTGCCGCGCTGAACCGTCTAGTTTCGGATATGTTCGAAAGCTGATCGATGGGCGCTGCCTATTTCTATCACCTGACCCGTGCGCCGCTTGAGCACACGCTGCCTGTGTTGCTTGGCAAGGCGCGCGGGGCAGGGTGGCGTGTTGCGGTGCGCGGGGTGGAAGCGGCGCGTATGGCCTATCTGGATGACCGCCTTTGGCATGGGCCCGAGACCGATTTCATGGCGCACGGTCTGGCTGGGGGTGCCCACGATGCAGAGCAGCCGATCCTTTTGACGACATCGGAACTGGGCAATGATCCGGCATGTCTGATGGCGGTGGACGGCGCCCCGGTTTCGCCGGACGAGGTGCGAAAGATGGAACGGGTCTGCATCCTGTTCGACGGAAACGATCCCGAAGCGGTGCAGGTGGCGCGGGGCCAGTGGAAACACCTCACCTCGGAAGGGTGCAGCGCGCAATACTGGTCCGAGGCCGCCGGTCACTGGGAAAAAAAGGCAGAGTCGAATTGATCCTTTGTCTCGGTAATTTACCGCGTCAGGATCATCTCACCGCCTGAGATTTCGATCTTTTGAAACCTGTGCAGGTAGGTCATGCCAAGCAGGGATGTCTCCATCTCGCCATCGTTGATCGAGGCGCTGATGTTGCTGTCAATGAACGGCCCAATCGCAACTGTTTCGATCGTGACCGGTGCAACGCGAACCACCCCGTTTGCCGTTTGAGCGCGACGGTAAAAGGGCGCGTTTTCGATATCGATGCCGGCTGTTTCCGCGTCCTGCCGTGTCAGAACCATGTCACTTGCGCCTGTATCTACAACGAACCGGACCGGTTCGCCATTGACTTCGAGCGTCAGGTAATAATGGCCGTCCGGCGCGCGCGGGGAAGTGATTTCGCCAGTTTGGCTGCTGACGTTCTGACGGAATGTCCCGCTGCGTTCGATATCTTTCCAGAGGCCGAATCCCGCGACCACACCAACAAAGAGCAGCGCCCAGACAACGACTTGCTGAAGGATACGGTTCAGCGACTGACGGCTGCCCCGGAACATCCAGAAAAGGATCACGGCGCCCAAAAGGCTCAGGAAAACTAGCCTTGCTATCTGGTCGGGGGTCACAGCTCACCTGCTCAAGTTCAGTTCAGACAGATATAGGTCGGAGCAAAAGCGTTTCTAGGCGGCGAAGCCAAAGGCGCGCAGCCCGTCGAGCACGAATTGCACCGACAGCGCGGCAAGCAACATACCAAGAAGCCGCGTCACCACGGTAATGCCGACGCGGCCAAGTGCGCGTTCGAGAAGGCCGCTGACGAGAAAAAGAAGGAACGCGATGAAAATCACGCAGATCGTTACAGCGATTGCAAGCAAGGGCCCTTCAATACCTTCACGCTGGCCCGCCAGCAGGATGATCGAAGCGATGGCACCTGGGCCGCTGATGAGGGGGATGGCGAGGGGGAAGACAGAGGGATCTTCGAGGTCTTCATCGGTCTTATCCTCACGGCGTCTTGTCCGCCGTTCGAACAGCATGTCGAGCGCCGTCAGAAATAGTAGCACACCACCGGCGACGCGGAAGGCTGGCATGGAAATGCCGATGAAGCCGAGGAGCTGCTCTCCAATCAGTGCGAAAAGGGAAAGGATTACGGCTGCAATGACACAGGCCCGTATCCCGATGGAACGACGCGCACGATCGCTCATCCCCTGCGTCAGAGCGACGAAAAGGGGTGCGAGGCCAAGGGGGTCGATCACCACGAACATCGTGACGAAGGCCGTGATCAAAAACGCGGTATCCAAGAAAGCTTGCCGTGCCAGATGAAGAGACAGTTGGCGGGAACCTAGATTCCCAGGCAATCATTGTCGAGGTTCAAGGCAAATCAGGCGTGATCGGGCTTGGGACGAGGGATCAGCGGGAACAGCATGGTTGCGACAGTTCCACTTCCTACGGTGCTTTGCAGGTCAAGACCGCCACCGCATTGCCGACAGAAACCGGACGCGACCGAAAGCCCAAGCCCGTCCCCCTTGCCCACGGGTTTGGTGGTAAAGAAAGGCTCGGTCGCCTGACGCAGCACCTCTTCGGACATGCCCTTACCATCGTCCGCGATGCTGACCGCGACATAGTTTCCGTCCGCCAGTGTTTCGCTGCCGCCAAAGCCTGTGACCTCTTTGCCGATCAGGTGCACGACATGAGTGGCGATTGCGACGACGCCACCTTGGGGCATGGCGTCGCAGGCATTGTTGAACAGATTGACAAAGCATTGATTGAAATGCGCTTCGTCAATGCGGACATGGGCACCGGGAGATTCCAGATCGGTTTCGAGAATGACGTTGGAGACCCGGAGAATGTAAAGTGTCGTCAGAAACGACCCCACCAATTTGTCGATTTCCACGAGATGCGCATCGAGCCGCGATTTACGGCCATAGGCCAATAATTGTCGAGTGACGTGGACAGCGTGGTTCGACGCGTTAATCGCTTGTTTCAATTCACTGCGTTGTCGCGAATCCAGGTCGGACGTCTCGATCAATTCGAGGTTTCCAAGAATGACGGTCATCGTATTATTGAAATCATGTGCTACGCCGCCGACAAGCTGGCTTAACGCCGTCATTTTCTGTGCGTGGGCAACTGCGCTATCGGTGACGACTTTCTTGCGTTCGCTGGCCAATACCTTTCTCTCAGCAGCGGCGGCCCGGTTTTCCAGCGCATTGACCCGATCGGCAAAATAGATGCTGGCCGCGCTGGTGAAGATGATCATGAAGAAAGCGAGCCCGGCCAGTTTCAGGTTGAGGGAAATGCTGGAAATAAGCCCAATGGCAAGTGCTGCCCCACTAAAGACCAAGGGCACGATTACAAGTATCGGAAGAATTCGGCGTAGCATGACGCTGCCGTTTTCGGATGATAGCAGGATTCGTAGCCATCCGAATTTCTTGAACTTCAGCAGATGCGCAAACATCAAAAGCTCGAAGCTGATGGCGGTATGGATCGCCATGCTTGTGAAATTCTCATCTGAAAACAGCAGGGTTGCGTTGAACAGATAGCCCAGCAGGGGCAGGGCGCAGATGCAAATCCCGATGGATAGCAGCGAGAATTTCAAGCGCCGCACCCACTGTAGCTCGACCGTGGACAAAAGCAGGCAGGTGGCTACAGTGCCACAGCAAATTAGGGTAAATACCGACATTTCGTCGTCGGAGAGCATGTCCGAATGCAGCAGCGGCATCAGACGGGACTGTGCCATGAGAAGGTAGATCGCAGCGGCACAGATCAGCGAGTTTGCCCGTATAGCCTGACCGGCTGGGGAAAAGGAATTGCCGAAGACGCCTATCGCGCCGAACAGAACCGCAAGGGCAGTCTCGGGAACCATGGCGGGGTATTCGGGAAGAACGCGGACCAGAAAACCCACCCCCAGCCCCCAGCCGAGGAGGAGGTTCAGAAAGGCAATTGCACCTGCAATAACTGCAAGAGTCTTGGATAAATGAGTTGTGACCAGTGATTCCCAGGCAAATCGGTTCTTTAAGACTGTATTAATATACATCAACCACTAAGGGGATGTTTTCCCCTTACTCCACCGTTTCTAGCCACCCATTCATGGGTGCATGTTAATAGTTAACGAACTATTAACAACTCGGTCGGCGGATATTAATGCCCTCAGCGACTTCAGGAGAGTCTGTCAGTTGGTTTAATCATTGATTCAATTGATTTATTTTGCCTGAGCGGCTTCGAGTTTTTCGAGCGCTGTCATCCAGAGCGTTTCCGCCCGTTCAAGCCCTTCCATGACCTCGGCGTATTTCTTCTGCCATACTTCCATTTCGCCACGCTTGGACGTTTCATAGAGTTCCGGGTCGGCGAGTTTCTTGGCAAGCCGGTCTCGCATTTCGTTAAGCTTGGCTACGCGTTCCTCGCCTTTGCGCACGTCGCTGCGCATGGACTGGATGGCCTCGCGAGACGGTTTTTTGGCTTCGGTTTTTTCCTGCTTCGCGGATTTCTTCACCGGTTTGTCGCGTGACAGCAGAAGGGTGCGATACCCTTCAAGGTCATCCTCGTAGGGTTTGACCGTTCCATCCGACACCAGCCAGAGCCGGTCGGCAACCAGTGACAGTAGGTGCATATCGTGGCTCACGAGAATGACGGCGCCGCTGTAATTGGTCAGAGCCTCGACCAGCGCCTCGCGGGATTCGATATCGAGGTGGTTGGTCGGTTCGTCTAGGATCAGCATATGCGGTGCGTCGATCGTCGCGATCAGTAGGGAAAGCCGGGCCTTCTGGCCGCCCGAGAGCCTGCCGACGAGCGTGTCGGCCTGATCGGCGGTGAGGCCGAAACCCGCAAGGCGGGCCCGCCAGCGGCCGGGCCCTTCGGAAGGGCGCAGGCGGCGCAGATGGTCCAGCGGGGTTTCATCGACGTGCAGCTCGTCCACCTGATGCTGCGCGAAATAACCGATGCGCAGCTTGGTGGAACGGGTCATCGTGCCAGCCTGCACCGCAAGGCGGTCGGCCAGCATCTTGGATAAAGTGGATTTGCCCTGACCGTTCTTGCCGAGGAGCGCAATGCGATCATCCTGATCGATGCGCAGGTTCAGGCGGCTTAGAACGGTCGTGTCGCCATAGCCGGTACTGCCATTTTCGATATTGATAATCGGTGGCGAGAGCTCGTCAGGCTGAGGGAAGGTGAACACGAGCTTGGCGGCCTCTTCGGGGGCCGTGATCATGTCCATCTTCTCGATCATCTTGATCCGGGCCTGAGCCTGCTTTGCCTTGGACGCCTTGGCTTTGAAACGATCGACGAACTTTTGCAGGTGATCCTTACGGGCCTGCTGTTTCTTGGCCATCGAAGCCTGTACCGCGCGCTGTTCTGCCCGCTGGCGGACGAACTGGTCATAGGGACCGGTCCAGTAGGTCAGCTTGCGATCTTCAAGGTGCAAGATCCCGTTCACGGCGCGGTTCAGCAGGCCGCGGTCGTGGCTGATGATGATGACCGTATGGGGATATCGGCTCAGGTAGTTTTCGAGCCAGAGCGCACCTTCGAGATCGAGGTAGTTGGTCGGTTCGTCGAGCAGCAAAAGATCGGGCTGGGCGAAAAGCACGCCGGCCAGCGCCACACGCATCCGCCAGCCACCGGAATAGGCCGAACAGGGCCGAAGCTGGTCTTCGTCGTCAAAACCAAGCCCTTTCAGAATCGAGGCCGCGCGCGACTCGGCGGACCATGCGTCGATATCGACCAGACGTGTCTGGATCTCGGCAATTCGTGTCCCGTCGGTTGCGGTTTCCGCTTCGGCCATGAGCGCCGCGCGCTCGGTATCGGCGGCAAGCACTGTATCGATCAGCGATACCTCAGAGGAGGGGACTTCTTGTGCGATCCCGCCTATGCGCGCCTTGAGCGGCAGTGAAATGGATCCCCCTTCGAGTGCCAGTTCATTGCGGATTAGGCGGAAAAGCGTGGTTTTCCCGCTGCCATTGCGACCGACAAGGCCAACCTTGTGTCCTTCGGGGATAATGGCAGTGGCCCCGTCGAACAGGGGGCGGCCTTCTACGGCATAGGTGATATCGTTGATACTGAGCATGCGCGGCGCTTTAGCAGAGGCTTCGACGCGGTGAAAGCGGAGTCGTGCGTTCGATCAGTCGCTTTGAGAAGATTGCGGATCGCTGCCGCGATTGCGCCTGTTTCTAGACCTTTCCAAGAGAATTGAGCCGTGTTAGTCGGGCGCCGACGCAAATTCAGCCCGGGCGCAACGCCGGGGCCGCAGCTATGGAGACGCCACGATGGCATTGGAACGCACTTTCTCGATCATCAAGCCCGACGCAACCCGCCGCAACCTGACCGGCAAGATCAATGCCAAGTTCGAAGAGGCGGGTCTGCGAATCGTTGCGCAAAAGCGGATTCACATGACCGCCGCTCAGGCTGGCGTATTCTACGCGGTTCATGCTGAACGCCCGTTCTATCAGGAACTCTGCGAGTTCATGTCTTCCGAGCCGGTTGTCGTTCAGGTTCTCGAAGGCGAAGACGCAATCACTAAGAACCGTGAAATCATGGGCGCCACCAACCCGGCCGATGCTGCTCCGGGTACAATCCGCGCGGAATTCGCTGAAAGCGTTGGCGAAAACTCGGTGCACGGTTCCGATGCGCCTGAAACCGCCGCCGTCGAAATCGCTTACTTCTTTTCGGGTCTTGAACTGGTCGGTTGATCAGACGAAATTTGATCTTTTCAAAGGCGTGCCTGCGGGCGCGCCTTTTTTCTTACCGTATCGCTTTGATAAATTGTTCTGTTCAGCGTGACGCTGCTCGAGATGGCTTCGGATCAGTGCCACGTTGCGCCTGTTGGCTTTGAAACCGACGTCGAACAGGTCGCCAACCAGTGGTACTGCACCAATCACCCAGTCAATTACAGTATTGACCCCCATACGGAATTTCATGCTGGTCGGTACGCCCATACGGTGGCCGCGGTAGACGATATATGCGGCAGGAAGAAGAGCCGCCGTGTCGCCAACGCCGGGGATTAGGCCGAGAATTGAATCCAAGCCCACACGCATGTTGACGATGGGAAGCCTGAAAAACGTATCCATACGGTGTGCAATTCGTTCAAGCTTTTCCAGTTCGATGAAATCCGGATGCAGGACAACGTCGCCCAGGGCATGATCCGCGCCGGTTCGGTTTTCTTCCTCTGAGAATCCTTGTTGCATCGTCGTAAACTCCGCTATCTATGATCTGACAACGTGCTGATTGCGGACCCGGTTCCGATCTGGGGGCTACCCTAAGTTGTTTGTCAGTTGCATACTTCAGGTTCTGTTCATGGTTTTTGTCTTTTACGCATCAATAATCTCGCGAGTTTCCGGCTGGGAGATATCGGCGTGAGCAGCGTTCAGGCAACGCCGGTCAGCAAAGAACCTTTCAACGCCTGGCTTCACTACCAGCACTGGGCTGATCCGGTTCTGACCTTTGGTTTTCCGCAGGATGGCACGCACTTTCCCGGCTTTCCGGTGAACCAGCTGCGGGCCCTTTCCGACAGCCAGCAAGATGCCGTGTGTGGGATATTGCCAGACATCTCCAGCTTTACCTTGCTCGGGTTCGAAGAAAGCAAAGCGCCGACCCTCCGCTACATAACGGATCGCAAGGCTTATGGCGCCAGCGCGTTCTTTCCATCGGCCGACGGTTCCGGTGGCGACGCGTTTTTTGGTCCCAACACTGATGACCCCACTCCGGGAAACGAATCTTATCTCTATTTCATACATGAGATCGGCCATACGCTTGGGCTGGAACATGGCCATATCTACAAGCGCTTCGCGCGCTCGGATTACAACTCGCAAGAGTTCTCGATCATGACCTATGCCGATTATGTCGGGGATACGGATATCTCGTCCTACGACAGCGGCAATATCGACTGGGCGCAAAGTTATATGCAGTTCGACATTGCAGCTTTGCAGTTCCTCTACGGTGCGAATTACGCTGAAAGCGGCTTTGGGTGGAGCGGGGATACGATCTATGGTTTTGACCCGCAGACGGGTGAGATGTCGATCAACAATCACGGGCAGGGCGATGTCGCCGGCAACCGGATCTTTCGCACCATCTGGGATGGTAACGGGAATGACACCTACGATCTTGGGAATTATGCCACCAACCTGTCTCTCGACCTGAGACCGGGAAAGTTCTCGACTTTTTCATCCACGCAACTGGCTGATCTGAATCGCTTTGACGACGATCTGGCCTTTATGGCGCGGGGAAATCTTGCCAACGCCAGACTGGTTGATGGCGATGAACGTGCCCTGATCGAAAACGCGTTGGGCGGGGCCGGAAACGATCGGATCCGCGGTAATAATGCTGACAATATGCTGTCAGGAAATGAGGGGAACGACAGGATCTTTGGCGGTAAGGGCGAGGATCTCCTTTTTGGAGAGAATGGTCGCGACCGGCTCAAGGGGAACGGCGGCTGGGATGAGCTTTACGGCGGTATCGGTGACGACCGCTTGAAGGGAGGCAAAGGCGCTGACGTTCTGAATGGCGACGATGGTGATGATCTGCTATTCGGTGGGCGCGGACGAGACACCATCAACGGAGGGGCGGGCTCCGATCAGCTGACCGGCGGTAGTGGGCGCGATACCTTTGCCTTTGATGCGTTGGGGCGTGGTGGCGAGAATACGATCCGAGATTTCACCACAGGCAAGGACAAGATCGATCTGACCGGTGTTTCTGAGTTTGATCTGGAATTGAAACTGAACGGCATTTTCGCCGTTTCCATGGCAACTGTCATCTCAGTCCAAGAGACAGACGGGACCCGGATCGAAGTCGATCGGGACGGAGACGAGCATTCGAACCTGTCGATCTTTCTTTCTCAGGTCTTTGAGCTGCGCGAAGGCGATTTCCTGCTTTAAGTTCAGGCTGCTGGTCACTCGTTGACACCCTGACGCCTGTGCAGGATGATCCGCGCGGGAGGATCGAATGACAACGAATACGATGAGCGATGGCAAGGCAATTGCCACAAGCTTTGACCTTGCATCGCCGCCGCCGGGCTTTGTCGACGATCCCTTTGAGATCTACGACGCGCTGCTTGCCCATGCCCCGGTTTTACGTCAACCGGACGGCTCGGTGCTCCTTTCGCGCCATGCGGATCTTGAACGGATCTACAAGGATACGACCCTCTATTCCTCCGATAAGAAAGTTGCTTTCGCTCCGAAATTCGGTTCGGATTCCGCCTTGTACGAACACCACACGACATCGCTCGTATTCTCGGATCCGCCCTTGCACACACGGGTTCGGCGGATCATGACGTCTGCTTTGACACCGCGTGCTTTGCAGCGGATGGAACCCGGTCTGGTCGATACGGTGGATGTGCTTTTGGATGAGATGTCCGGGAAAGAAGAAACCGACATCATCGAAAATTTTGCCTCGGCCATTCCAATCCAGATCATTGGTAACCTGCTGGACGTGCCGATGTCGGAACGGGGCCCGCTGCGCGACTGGTCGCTGGCAATCCTTGGCGCTCTTGAACCCTCTCTGTCCAAGGATCAGCTTGATCTGGGCAATCGTGCCGTCGTCGAATTCAAAACCTATCTCGAAGATCTGATCGCACGGCGCAGGCGCTCTCCGGGCGATCCGGAAACTGACGTGCTGACTAGGTTGATCAATGGTGACGGGGCCGAAGGCACGTTGAGTGAGACCGAGCTTATCCAGAACTGTATTTTCATTCTGAATGCGGGGCATGAAACGACGACGAACCTGATCGGGAACGGTCTGGCGATTTTGAACGACTATCCCGATCAAAGACGAAAGCTGCTGGAGGAACCGGACGTGATTGCGCCCGCTATAGAGGAATTCCTGCGATTTCGCTCGCCCAACCAGCTGGGCAACCGGGAAACCACCGCAGAGGTCGAGATCGGTGGGTTGACGATTGCGCCCGGTACGAACCTTCACCTTTGCATCGGGGCTGCTAACCGCGACCCTGAAGTCTTCGAAAATCCGCAAAAGCCGGACATTACCCGCAAACCAAACCGCCATCTTGCCTTCGCCGGTGGGCCGCACGTCTGTGTCGGCCTGACACTTGCACGGATGGAGGGGCGCATTGCAATTTCGCGGTTTCTGAGCCGTTATCCAGAGTACCGGATTTTGAAGGGACGGGCGGGAGGCGGCAGGATGCGTTTTCGTGGGTATGCCTGCCTGCCTGTTGACCTCAGCTGAGAACGAGGGGCGCGAGCATATCGGGCGAGGCACCGGGTCAGCAGATTGCATCGCCGGTTCAATTCATCTTCACCTCTGGTCGGTATTGTCCGGGAGGTCCGAGGTGGACGCAACTGACCAGCGCCATATCGAAGTCTCGAAGCCAGTGCCTTCTGGAGAGCGTGCTGCGAACACTCCGACTTTCGCTCGAGTTAAATGCATGGCCCAAAACTCGAAATCGGTTTTGACGACCTCATCGCAACGGCGGGCAGCTGTTTCGCCCAGAATATTTCGCTTTATCTACAGGGCGCATCCTTGCGATTCCAACAAATGTTACCCGTCCCGCGGTGTATAGCTCCAAGGATGGCGCGTCAGTTCGAATACGGTTTGTATTCGGCGCCCCATGGCAACATTACTAGTTCGTGACAGTTGCTCCAACCGGTTCAGGAGCGCATATTTTAGCCCCTTCGATGAACAAGTGGTGTGAAAAAGGATGAACGTTATTTTGATGCACTTCCTCCGGCCGTCGGACCATTCGGTCTTAAACGCGTCGACGAAGTGCTTGCACATCGCTCAATCCACCTTGATCGTGTGGCAGCGATGGATTCCACTATTGCAGTGTTTATCTTTACGCTTGGTTTGACCGAGATCTGAGAGCACTGGGAGACCGGACAGATATATCCTGTCGTGCCGGGCGTGATTACGGGCGAATTTGATCCGGCCATTCATCAGTTTCACAACCATTATTTGAAGAAGTGCTGAATGTCCTAGAGGAGGTTATCCAATTTATGCGGCTCGTGAATCCAGCGCTTCGCTTCATCCTGAGTGTTTCTCCGGTTTCGCTGACGGCCACTGCAAGCGGGCTAAAATTTTTTGTCCCTTACGACCTATTCCAAGTCGGTTCTGCGCGCCGTTGCAGGCAAACCTGCCGCGACCGATCCGGGTGTCGATTATTTCTCTGCCTTTGAACTCGTCGCGGGTTTGCCGTTCGGCGCTAGAGGGGTCGAGCTAAACTTGCGTTCCGTCAGACAGACGCGGTGGACCCTGTCATGAGGGTGTTTTTAAGCCCATAGGGTTTCACTGGGGGGCATCGAAATGTCCAAAATGCTGACGTGCTCGGCGCAAGCGATCTGCCGACGAACACTGGTAAGAGGCCATGTTTGAAGTATATTCCTGGCGATGAAGCTGCGTGTCATTCGCAATTCGCATGTTTCCATGATCATGCGCGCCAGCCTGCCCGACAAGTTACCCAATCTGGAGTAGATGTTCTTTGCCAAGCTAGGACGTGGACAGGAAGTCATCCGTTTGTGCGGCTCTGAAACCCTTGAGGCTTGGCGAGAACATCGCCGGGTACTCCGACGGCACGACATGCCTGAGATACGTAAGCAGAGGGAATTTGATAGCTTTGTATGTCGATATGTCCGCGACGGTTTTGCAATCATAGGCATGGTCACGGACCATTGGATCTTTAGCTGGCCGGGGGCCCACACACGATCCGGCGTCCCATATTTGTCTGAACCCGCAATCTTGGCCACTCTCACGGCAAGGATTTGCGAAGATCCTAGCCATGACATTCTGGATAAAATTTGTAGGGTCTGCGACATGCCCTTAGTGATTGCGCCACAACCTTGCCCATCCAAAGCGGACCTCAAGAGCACTCGAGAGTTTCAGCGCTTCAAGCGTTTCATTAACAGGCCGTTGGAAACTAGCGGGCTACGCTGCTGGATCAGGCAAATCGCAACATTTTCGAGTCTGTAGAGGGGGTACAGTTCTTCCTCAACCTGGGGAAATCATCAGGCACGGATTCGTGACGGATGAAAGTTTTACGCGCGATATTGGTCGGCTCGATGCCGATGGCAAGCAGCCCACAAGCTATATACTCCATGCCAACCGAGAATATAGGGCGATGATTTTGGAAGAATATAGACGCTTGGTAACAGTCGGTTGACCCTTTGCAATTTGAAAACCGCAGACGTCAGTGCTTCTTATGCCACCTTGAATATTGCCTCAAATGATAGGGATCTCATCGAAAGCCGACGGGACAATTTTAAGAATTTGTTTGAACACTGCCGTGCTATGAGCGGAAGAAATCGAAAATCTCAAGCTGTTGGAAAATGGATCTGGAAAGGACCGCAAACGAGCTGTCTCGATCGCCAAACAGGGACGCAATGCCCTAATAACTAATTCGGAACACTCGGAAAGGTTCGACCCAGTTGCGCATCGGCAAATGGGAACCTATGAGCGAAGAGCCCAAATGCAGTGAGACAATTTTGACCAGATATCCCGATCTTTTTATCCTTCGGCACGGCGAAACGGAATGGAATCTTGCGGGGCGAATGCAAGGGCATCTGGATAGCCCGCTGACCGTACTGGGACGTGAACAAGCCCGGAAGCAGGGGCGGTTGCTCTCGCAGGTGGTGACCGACGCATGCGCATGGTTTTCCTCTCCGCAAGGTCGCGCATTCAATACTGCTCAGATCGCTGCGCCAAATGGTCGGCACATTCAACAGGATATCCGTTTGAAAGAGATAGGGATGGGGGATTGGACCGGTATGACCCGGCACGAAATCGGACAGGTGCGACCGGATCTTTTCGAGGAAGGAGCAGCCCCTCTGTCTTACTACGGGCAAGCGCCGGGAAGCGAGAGCATCGAGGCCGTCGCCGAGCGTGCGCGTGATTTCCTGTTGTCGCTCACGACACCTGCGGTGATTGTCACCCACGGTATCACGAGCCGGGTTCTCCGCTGTGTCGCGCTGGATCTGGATCCTTCATGTTTTGCCCAACTGAACGGCGGGCAGGGCATCGTCTATGCGATCCGCAATGGCGATTACGGTGCTCTGGATGATGACGGATGACGAAGCGAGGCTTTTCCCTAGTTTTGACGGGAAATCCTCTTGCGCAGTTGCGCAACCTCCGTTAAGTCCGCGTCGCACGGGTGATTAGCTCAGTTGGTAGAGCGCTTCGTTTACACCGAAGATGTCGGGAGTTCGAGTCTCTCATCACCCACCATAATTCCTTGGTATAACAAATTCGTCGCGGTGCGTTCCGCCGTCTGTTTCCCGAATTCGGCAAGAAGCAGCATCGATCCAGTGTTCATCTGTTGTGCAATCGCGTGTCTGGCGTCGCTTTTTGACACGCACCCGAGCATGAATGGGACCGCCGCGAGGCGCTCTTTAGTGACGTCATCGATCAGGTTGAACCCGCGGAACCGCTGGCCATTCGTGAACTGGTCATGGTCGAAATCCAACGAACTGCGAATTAGGCCGTGCCGTGGCCAAGAGGCACGAAACCTTGGTCTTGAAAACTGGTCTTAAAAGTAAAACTGGACAACGCCCATCGCAATCCCGGCGGATTAATCCGATACTTTCTTCACAAATTGAGATTTCAAGCTCATCTGACCAATTCCCGGAACCTTGCAATCTATGTCGTGATCGCCATCGACCAACCTAATGCCGCGAACCTTGGTCCCAACCTTAACCACCGACGAAGAACCTTTGACTTTCAAGTCCTTGATCACGATGACTGTGTCGCCGTCCACAAGGACATTCCCGACGCTGTCGCGAACCTCTGGCGCTGTGTCGGCTCGCTCATCCGGTACCCATTCGTATCCGCATTCTGGGCAAATCAATAAGGCATCGACCTGATAGACGAAAGTCGAGGAGCATTCGGGGCAGGGTGGTAACGTATCGGTCATCATGTTGGCCAATAGACTGATGGCAGTCTGGAGAACAGCAGAAACTCTCCTCCATCAGGAACTTAAGACCCAGACTTGCCTTTTATCCCGTCTGAAACCCGAAAAGGCTTCAAGGGCCTCGAATAGGTAGCGACATAGCTTCTTGATGAGTGCCAACGTTGGTTTGGGCTGCCATGCCTACCGTTCTTCAAATAGATTGCTCTGTGAAATTCATGGCAACGGGTGGCATTTTCTGCGAACGTTTTTGCATAAACCGTCGATTAACCGGTGTTCCCGTAATGCGATGCTTTGCTCTGCTCGGTCTTCCCGCAGTACTTGTTGGTTGCACAGAAGCCGAAACTACAGCCTTGATCGAAGTTCCCTCGGCCTATTCCTGACGAGAACGCGCTGTCGCCACGATGTCTGTGGGATTTGATGAGACGGTAGCCCGTCCAGTTAACACGGACATCTTTGGTACTCAAAAATAATGAGGTGGACGCAGACGGCCTGCGATTCCGTTGCACCTTGAATTCCGAAGGCGATATGGACCTGTCGCGGTTTGATGCCGCTCCTTTGATAGCATTTACTGCAACAAAGGAGACTGACTATGGGACTGAAACG
>NZ_JAIMIC010000004.1 GCF_019966545.1 Heliomarina baculiformis
AACTCTATGATCCAACCGAATGCTGGAACTACTTCAAGGCTGCCGGGTATGCCTCAAGTTAATTTAGAAACGCTTTAAATTTTTGCCGATTAACTGTGGCGGCGCAAAGGCGGATCGGTGAAAAAAGCTTGGAAAATCGCGAATCTAGGCGTGCTACAGGAAATCCGGTTGGGGCATGCCAAGGATGTGATACCCGCCGTCCACGCGGATAATCTCGCCTGTCGTGCAGGCACCTGCATCGGAAGCCAGATAGACTGCGGTACCGCCGACGGCCTCGAGCGTTGCGTTGCTGCGCAGGGGGGCATTCTGATCAGTATGCTTGTAGGTCTTGCGCGCCCCGCCAATGGCGGCGCCGGCGAGAGTTTTCATCGGGCCGGGGCTGATGGCGTTGACGCGAATGCCTTCTGGGCCGAGATCGTTCGCGAGATAACGTGTCGCCGCCTCAAGAGCGGCCTTGGCGACCCCCATCACGTTATAGTTCGGGACGACGCGGTTCGACCCTTGGTAGGTCAGGGTCATCAGCGTGCCGCCATTGTCCTTCATGAGAGGATAGGCGCGGCGCGCAACCTCGATGAAGGAATAGGCCGAGATATCCATCGAATTCTTGAAGTTAGCGCGGCTGGTGTTGAGGAACCGCCCGGTCAGCTCCGACTTGTCGGAGAAGGCGATAGCGTGGACAAGAAAGTCAATGGTCGGCCATTTGCTGGCAAGCTGTTCAAAGGCCGCATCAAGCGAAGCGTCATCGGTCACATCGACATCGACCATAAAGTCCGAGCCGACGCTTTGCGCCAGTGGTTCCAGCCGTTTGCCGAATGCCTCTCCCTGATAGGAAAAGGCCAGTTCAGCGCCTGCTTCGGCCATGGCCTTTGCGATGCCCCAAGCGATTGAGCGGTCATTAGCGACCCCCATGACCAGACCGCGTTTTCCCGACAATTGCTTTGACATTCTCAGCTCACCCAACCGTTTATCGTTTTTTATCCATTGTACCTGGAGAGGATCATCGACCCGTTCGTGCCGCCGAACCCGAATGAGTTGGTCATCACGCTGTCCAAGCCGGCATTTTCCACCAGTTCCGTCGCGATTTCCCGGGCATTCAGCTTGGGATCGAGCGTTTCGACATTGATCGAGCGGGCAATAAAGTCATTTTCCAGCATAAGCAGGCTGAAAATCGCTTCAAGAGCCCCGGCGGCGCCCTGTGCGTGGCCCGTCATCGACTTGGTCGAGCTGATCGGGGGCGTGGTGCCTTCGCCAAACACACGTCGCACCGCTTCGACTTCGCCGACGTCGCCGACCGGGGTCGAGGTGCCGTGGGCATTGATGTAGCCGACTTTCCGGTCCTCCGGGAGCGTTTGCAACGCAAGACGCATGGCCCGTTCGCCGCCTTCACCCGAGGGTGCCACCATGTCGTGCCCGTCGCTGGTTGCCGCGAAACCGGTCACTTCGGCATAGATCTTGGCGCCACGCGCCTTGGCATGTTCGAGCTCTTCCAGAACGACGATGCCACCGCCGCCGGTAATCACGAAACCGTCGCGATTTGCATCGAAAGCGCGCGAGGCCTTTTCAGGTGTGTCGTTGAACTTGGAAGACATCGCGCCCATTGCGTCGAACAGGCAGGACAGGGTCCAGTCGAGTTCTTCGCCGCCACCAGCAAACATGACGTCTTGCTTGCCCATCATGATCTGTTCAGACGCGCTGCCAATGCAATGCAGCGAGGTCGAGCAGGCGGAGGTGATCGAGTAGTTAATGCCCTTGATCTTGTAGGCCGTCGACAGATTGGCGCTGATCGTTGAGGACATGCATTTCGGCACGGCGAAGGGACCAATGCGCTTGGTCGCGCCGGATTTCAGCACGGTCTGGTGCGCGCTCAGCATGGCCGAAGTGCTCGGCCCGCCAGAGCCTGCGATAAGGCCCGTGCGCGGATTGACGATGTCGCCTTCTTCCAGTCCCGCGTCGGCAATGGCCTCGGCCATCGCTATATGCGCATAGGCGGCACCCGGCCCCATGAAACGCAATGTACGCTTGTCCACATGTTCGGACACATCGATTTTCAGCGTCCCGGCGATCTGGCTGCGAAAGCCATGTTCGGCCATTTCCGCACTGGATTCGATCCCGCTTTTCCCGGATTTCAGGGCGGCGAGAACCTCGTCCCGATTGTTTCCGATGGACGAGACGATGCCCAGCCCTGTGACGACGACGCGGCGCATTGGCGGTCTCCTTTTTGGTGATGTCCCGTACAGGAACTCAGGCCTGGGCTGTCGCCAGACCCACCTTCATATCTGTTACGGAATAAATCTCTTCCCCGTCCGCGACAACCCGTCCATTGGCGACGCCAATCTTGAGCTTGCGGTCGATGACGCGGGTCATATCCACGTAATATGTCAGCATCTTGCGATCGGGCTTGACCATGCCGGTCAGCTTGACCTCACCGACACCAAGCGCCATGCCCTGACCCTGCATGCCGCGCCAGCCAAGGTTGAACCCGGTGAGCTGCCACAGGCCATCGAGGCCAAGACAACCGGGCATGATCGGGTTGCCGGGGAAATGGCAGTCAAAGAACCAGAGGTCCGGGGTGATGTCGAATTCGGCGATCACATGGCCTTTACCCGCACTGCCGCCATCATCGCTGATCTCGGTAATCCGGTCCATCATCAGCATCGGCGGAAGCGGCAATTGAGCGTTCCCGGGGCCGAAGAGTTCGCCACGGGCGCATTTCAGTAAGCCTTCTTTGTCAAAGCTGCTTGGGTATTGGGCCATTCTGGCGCGTCTCCTGCTCCTTGTATGGTGAACCCTCTAGCACCCGTCCCGCCGGTCCTGCAAGCCTGCGGCATAGTCGCCTCTGGCCGGGTCGCAAACGGCGGTTGCAAGGAATTTTGTTTGAATGTTCACCTCTGCGACCCTTATATATCATGTAAATCTGTGAGACGAGGATTGGGATGACACCGGACGTTACGGAAACCGCAACCAAATGGTTGGGCACCGCAGGTCTGAGACCGACGCGGCAGCGCGTGGCGCTGGCCGAGTTGCTGATTGGCGACGGCAAGCATCGCCATGTGACCGCCGAAAGCCTCTTTGAATCCGCACGCGCATCCGAGGCACCGGTATCCTTGGCGACCGTGTACAACACGCTGCGGGCCTTTTGTGACGCGGGTTTGCTACAGGAAGTTACCGTGGACGGATCGAAGAGCTATTTCGACACGAATACGATAGATCACCCGCATTTCTTCTGGGAAGACGAAGGTCACCTGACTGACGCGCCCTCGGATCAGCTTGTCATCTCACGGGTGCCCGATGCGCCCGAAGGTGCCGAAATCGCTTCAGTTGATGTGGTGATCCGTCTCCGCCGCCGTTAGGTCGGCAGGTATCCACAGTTCCACAGTGATTCGCCTTTGGCGGGGTAGTTCTGCGGTAGGAACCTACCAAGTGGTTCACAGGCCGCAACTTCAAAGAGACAAAGATGCGCCCGATGAATTTCTGAGCATTTGCTGAAATTTCATCGAACAGCCTGCGTTCATGACGCTCAATCAGCGCCACGGTAAAGGTGGACACCGGTAATGCCCAGCGGGTGGTTGCAATCCTCCCTCGATAGGGCGCATCCAGAACCTGCACTGTTTGCGGTCGACACTGCCCGCGCACGGGTATTTGTGGTAAGTACCCGACGCGACGCTTCTCACGGCGTCGCAGCGGCGGGCCGAGGAAAACGTCAGTGCTGCCGCTTCAAGAGAGCTAGGATAGGATATGAAGAAAGACATTCGCCCCGACCACATGACAGAGATCGAGTGGAAGACGCGTCAGGATCTGGCGGCTTGCTACCGCCTTGCTGCGCTGCACCGCATGACCGACCTGATCTATACCCATATCACGGCACGGGTCCCTGACGAGGATGATGCCTTTCTGATCAACCCCTATGGCTGGCGCTGGGAAGAGATCACAGCGTCTTCGCTCGTCAAGATCGATACAGACGGGAACAAGCTGGACGACAGCCCCCATGACGTCAATCCGGCCGGTTTCACCATCCATTCAGCCGTTCACCGCGCCCGCCACGATGCATCTTGGGTGATGCATACGCATACGCGCGCCGGCGTCGCTGTTTCCTGTCTTGAGGAGGGGCTGCTGCCGCTGAACCAGATCGCGCTGCAGTTTTACGGTCGCGTGGGTTACCATGATTTTCAAGGCATCGCACTGGATCTGGCCGAACGGGACAGCATTGTCGAAGACCTTGGCGACAATCCTGTGCTGATCCTCAGAAACCACGGTCTGCTGACCGTCGGCGGCAGCGCTGCCGAAATGTACAGCAACATGTTTTATCTGGAACGTTCCTGCGAAATTCAGATGTCCGCGCTGTCGGCAGGTCGAAAAATTCAGGAGATACCCAAAGCTGTCTGCGACCACACTGTAGGTCAATATTCGCAAGGCTCCGACTCTGCTGGTCTTAATCTCGAATGGCAGGCCCATCTGCGCAGCATCGAGGCGATTGACCCGACCTATCGCACCTGAACGATCCAAACAGTGGTTCCGTGTTCACTGGCGCGGGGCCGCTATACGCCTCGCATCTGAGGCTCGATCTCTCTCGCCTCAGATATCTGGGTTCCGGAAAAGCGCGTTGCGCCCGCTCAGAACCACTGTCCGGGTTCAATTAATCCCAGTTCCAGCAATTGCCGGGAATGCCATTCGAATTCGATCGAATTGCGCCAGTTGAAGGTGCTGATATCGAAGGAAGAGCCCGGATTGCGCTTCAGCGCCTTGGCGGT
Source organism: Heliomarina baculiformis (assembly GCF_019966545.1). Classification (GTDB taxonomy): domain Bacteria; phylum Pseudomonadota; class Alphaproteobacteria; order Rhodobacterales; family Rhodobacteraceae; genus Heliomarina; species Heliomarina baculiformis. The sequence goes on from NZ_JAIMIC010000004.1 coordinate 4,749, forward strand.
GCGGAATGAACAGATCGCTGCCGTCAGGTTGTTGTGCCACGGACAGGCGTAGGTATTGAACTCTTCTTCGCTGAGCGTGTGATCCGCCCGTAGCGTCAGCCCCGGTTTCGCCCGGAACAGGCCGATGCGGTCGATGCGGCGCTTGCCGGCCGGAACGTGTTCCTCGAACCGCCATCGCAGCCCGCCAAAAAAGTCCAGTTGGCGGTCAAAGGGTTTGCCGGTGTCCGGATTCGTGCGGGCCAGCGCGTAATAACCGGACTTGTCCAGATATGCATGATCCAGAGAGACCGCGCCCGGGCTGGTCGTGAGATCGCCCGCGTAAAGGTCGATTACGTAGGTCAACATCGCCTCGCGGCGCTCCTCGCGGTGAAACCGCAGCATCTCATTGACCGAACGCGTTTCACAGAACGGATAAAACAGGTATTCCGAGTTGAAGCAGTAGTAGAGCCATTGCTCGGGTGCGGCGGCGATCAGGTGGTTCATGGCGTCGATGACCGCCATGGCGGGCAGAGGGTCAAAATCGATCCGTTGCACGCGCGACGCGACATCCGGTGCAAGAAGAAAGGTCTCTGGCATCAGTGCCAGAACGGTTTCGAACCCGCATTCCAGATGATGACGGAGGGTCGTGTCGATTTCGACCGTGTCCTCGACAAAGATCGCAGCAATGGGACCGGCGGGTTTGCTGCCGCTCCCGAGATACGCGTCGAGAGAGGGATATCTGCGCTCCGCCCCGTTCATGCTTTCCCTCTGCTGGCAACTTTGCGCAGAATCCGCTAATCGCCCCAACATTGCAAGCCATCAGCGATGCGTCTAGATGATGGCGTTTACCGCGAATCCGGAGGCCCGACATGACTGAGCCGAAAAAGCTGTTTCTCAAGACCTATGGCTGTCAGATGAATGTCTATGACAGCGAACGCATGGCCGAAGCGCTGGGCGGCGAAGGCTATGTCGAAACGGACCGACCGGAAGACGCAGATATGATCCTGCTGAACACCTGTCACATCCGGGAAAAGGCGGCCGAGAAAGTCTATTCAGAACTGGGCCGTTTCCGGGGGCTGAAAGCGGACAAGCCAGATCTCAAGATCGGTGTCGCAGGCTGTGTCGCTCAGGCCGAGGGGGCCGAGATCATGCGCCGACAGCCGCTGGTCGATCTGGTGGTCGGTCCGCAAAGCTATCACCGGCTTCCCGAGATGGAAGCAAAGGTGCGCGGCGGCGAGCGGGCGCTCGACACGGATTTCCCCGAAGAGGACAAGTTCGAAAAGCTCAAATCGCGTCCCAAGGCCAAGCGCGGGCCGACCGCATTTCTCACCGTGCAGGAAGGCTGCGACAAGTTCTGCGCCTTCTGCGTGGTTCCCTATACGCGCGGCGCCGAAGTCAGCCGTCCGGTTGATCGCATCCTGACCGAAGCGCGCGATCTGGTTGAGCGGGGCGTGCGGGAAATCACCTTGTTGGGTCAAAACGTCAACGCCTATCACGGCGAGGCGGCAGATGGCGACTGGACGCTGGCAAAACTGATCTGGGCGCTGGACAAGATCGACGGTCTGGAGCGCATTCGTTTCACCACCTCGCACCCCAACGACATGGGCGAGGACCTGATCGAGGCCCATGGCGAATGCGCCAAGCTGATGCCCTACCTTCATCTGCCGGTGCAGTCCGGATCGGACAAGATCCTGAAACGGATGAACCGTAGCCACACGGCAGAGAGCTACCTGCGCCTGATCGAGCGTATTCGCGCCGCACGTCCCGATATCCTGATGTCGGGCGATTTCATCGTCGGTTTTCCCGAAGAGACCGAAGAGGATTTTCAGGCCACGCTCGATCTGATCGAAGAGGTGCGGTACGGTTATGCTTATTCTTTCAAGTATTCGACCCGCCCGGGGACGCCCGCCGCTGAGCGCGCGCAGCTTGACGAAGATACCAAGAATGAACGCTTGCAGCGACTGCAGGGACTGATCTCTCGCCAGCAACGCGAAATTCAGGACGAGATGGTCGGTCGTGTCGTGAACGTGCTGTTCGAGAGGGAAGGGCGCATTCCGGGGCAGATGGCGGGGAAGTCCGAGTATCTGCATGCTGTGCACGTCAAGGACGCTGGGCTCGATATCGGTGAAATGGCCCCGATCCGGATCGTGGAGTCCGGTGCGAACTCCCTTGCCGGCGTCCGCGTCGATTAAACACTTCGTTAATCGTAGCCAAATTAAATCAATTGAAAGCGATTCGCTGCTGCTGGCGAGTGCTTGCAAATTGAGTTAACGGCAGTTCGTTTCCAATTCAGGGGCAATGCCGCTTGCGCGCGATGACTGTGTCTGGTCTGTCGCGGCTTGCACGCGATTTGCCGCAATTTTGCCCCATTTGGATTCTGATCGCCTAGGGTCGCGTCTGCGGGCTGTCGCGCCAAGTCGGCGGCATCTCGTGTGCCCGGAGAAGTCGGGATGAAGGAAGGGTTCGGAAGTGAAATTCAATGCAAGGTCGGCTGCGGGCTTTATGGGGGCTCTCTTCGCCGCAATCGTCGTGACCCTGACCCCGGTCGCGGCTTTCGCTCAAAGTCAAAGCAAGGGTGAACGCTACATCCCTTCGATCTGGGTCGACCCCGATGGATGTGAGCACTGGGTCATGGACGATGGCGCTGAAGGATACATGACGCCGCATGTCAATCGCGAGGGTCATCCGATCTGTCGGCGCGGCAAGGTCTGCGGCATCATGCCGACCGATCAGTTCTTTGCAACTGACCAATACGCCATCAGCCGCGCAGGTCAGCAGCGCCTGAAAGAGTTCTTTGCGAAAGCCAGCGCGCCATCGGGATTTATCATCACCGGGCATACGGATAACCGCGCTTCGGACGAATACAACATGCGGTTGAGCGAGCGTCGCGCCGCCTCGGTCGCACGCGTTGCAAAGGCGGTCGGCGTGCGCATCAACGACGTACGGGGCTATGGCGAACGGCAGCCAAGGGCAAGCAACGACACGGCCAAGGGCAAGGCGCAGAACCGGCGCGTCGAAATCATTTGCCTGCAATAGGAATGCGATCATGAAATACGCAAGAGTTGCCCTCGCATTGCTAGCGACCGCGAGCTTAACCGCATGCGGCGCCAACCTCGGCGAAATGGGCGCGGACCGTGGCATCGATTCCAAAGGTCTCGGGACTTTGCAGGCGGGTGTATGGGTCGATCCTACGGGGTGCGATCACTGGATCATCGATGACGGTCTCGAAGGCTATCTGAGCCAGCGACTCGACCCCTATGGGCGTCCGGTCTGTTCGGGTATCGCGCCGCCGAATACGGCTGTCGGCCCCTTCAAGGCAGGTACGGCCATTCCCGACACGATCTGATACGCGCCAGCCTACGAGGCGTGCGTCGCCAGGGTATGCGGTCAGCCTTTTTGATTCAAATTTACGAAATCGCTTGATCTGCGCTTGCGCGGTCGTGGCGAAGTTGGCACCCTTGAACCAGACGTCCAATACAGGAGAGCGGATTGGCCATAGGTGCCCTGAACCCACCGCAGACAACCAACGCAGCTCATGAGGCGTTGATTGAATTTCCCGACAACCGGTTGCTCATCGATTTGTGTGGTGAATACGACCGGAACCTTGCCGAGATTGAAAAGAAGCTGAGCGTACAGATCCTGAGGCGTGGCAACCAGCTCGCCGTGCTTGGTGAAGACGAGATGCGCCGTCAGGCCGTCGACGTATTGCAGTCTCTTTACTCCAGGCTTGAAGCCGGCCGACAGGTCGAACCGGGCGACATCGACCGCGAACTGCGGATGAGTCCTCCGGAGGCAGATGCCTCTACCGGAACGCAGCTCGAGATGTTCCGAGGTGGCAAAGTCGAGATCAAGACCCGCAAGAAGATGATCGAACCGCGCACCGATGCGCAAAAAGCCTATGTCCAGTCGCTCTTTGAAAATGAGCTGGCTTTCGGCATTGGTCCCGCAGGTACGGGTAAAACGTATCTTGCAGTCGCGGTTGGGGTGAACATGTTCATCAACGGGCTGGTCGACAAGATCATCCTGTCGCGCCCCGCAGTCGAAGCCGGTGAAAAGCTTGGCTTTCTTCCCGGCGCGATGGAGGACAAGGTCGATCCTTACATGCAGCCTCTCTATGATGCGCTGAACGATTTTCTTCCGGGGAAACAGCTTGCCAAGCTGCGAGAGGAAAAGACCGTCGAGATTGCGCCACTGGCATTCATGCGGGGCCGGACGCTTTCCAACGCTTTTGTTGTTCTGGACGAGGCGCAGAACGCGACCACCATGCAGATGAAGATGTTCCTGACCCGTCTGGGTGAAGGATCGCGCATGGTTATCACAGGCGACCGGACCCAGATCGACCTTCCGCGTGGAACCGCATCGGGTCTTGCGGATGCCGAGCGGTTGTTGAAATCCATTCCGAACATCAGCTTCAACTATTTCACCTCCAAGGATGTGGTGCGTCACCCGCTGGTTGCCGCGATCATCGAAGCCTACGAATCCGATCCCGGACCGAGTTGATCCTGCCCTTGCAACCGGGGCCTTCCCTGCCTAGCTGCACATCACGGTCGGACGTGAAAGGGTTTGGATGCCGGTAGAGGTGGTGACGGAAGATTCGCGTTGGGATGATCTCGGTCTGGAGGATATTGCGGAGAAAGTGAGCGCCGAGGCGCTGGCGTATCTGGGCCTCGACCCGGATATCTGCGACATCACGCTGCTGGCTTGCAACGATGCGCGCATCGCCGTGCTAAATGCCGATTTTCGCGACAAGGGCCAGCCGACCAACGTGTTGAGTTGGCCGAATGCGGAACTGGCACCCGAGCGCGAGGGTGAAAAACCTGATTTGCCCGATCCTGACATTATGGGGGAGCTGGCGCTCGGCGACATCGCGATTGCCTATGAAACTTGTGCGCGCGAGGCTGCGGAAAGCGGAAAATCGCTGAATGACCACAGTACGCATCTGGTTCTTCACGGACTTTTGCATTTGTTGGGCTATGATCACATCCGTGACGGGGATGCCACGTTGATGGAAGGCCTCGAAACAACTATACTTGGCAGATTGGGGTTGGATGACCCATATAGCGATTAATTGGGCTTTTACGGCCTTTTTCGGATAAGGACAGATGGGCGACATAGAAGGCAGTTCTAACGCGGCGCAACGCGCGCTTCCCGAGACAGATGAAGACCACCACACCGAGGACCAGCCCGAGGAACGGACAGGATTTTTCGGTCGTATTCTCGAGGTTTTTTCACCATCCGAAGAAGAGGAGTCCCTGCTTCTTGCAGGGCGAGGACCGCTTTCCGAGGCGCCACGCGGGCTGATGAATCTCCGCCGGATGCGCGTCGAGGATGTGGCTATCCCAACGGCTGAAATCGTTGCCGTGCCGAATACCATATCCAAGGACGATCTGGTCAGCATCTTTCGCGATACCGGCATGACACGGATCCCGGTCTATGAAGGCACGCTGGATACACCGACCGGTTTCGTCCATCTCAAGGACTTTGCCTTGATCCACGGCTTTAACGGCGGGACGACAGAGTTCGATCTCGACTCCATGCTGCGGCCTCTGCTCTTTGTGCCTCCCTCAATGCCTATTGGCGTCCTTCTGACCAAGATGCAGACGGAACGGCGCCACATGGCGCTTGTGATCGACGAATATGGCGGTGTGGATGGGCTCGTCACCATCGAAGACCTGATCGAACAGGTCGTTGGCGAGATCGAGGATGAGCACGATACCGATGAAGACAAGACCTGGGTCAAGGAAAAGCCCGGTCAGTACATCGCGCTTGCCAAGACTCCGCTTGAGGAATTCGAGGCCGAGATAGGCCAGTCGCTGACCGATCACGAAGAGGTGGACGAGGAAGAGATCGATACGCTTGGCGGTCTCGTATTCATGCTCTCGGGTCGTGTGCCGACGCGGGGCGAAGTCGTGTCGCATCCCGACGGTCCCGAGTTCGAAGTGGTCGACGCTGACCCGCGCCGTATCAAGCGTCTCCGAGTACGGTTGCCCGGCAAGACTGCATGACAATTCTGAAATCGTCGCCTCTGCTGCTGCGCATGGCTTTGGCGGCGATGCTCGGTCTCGTCGCGGCGCTGGGGCTTGCACCCTATGAAATCTGGCCCCTGACGCTTGTTTCTCTCGCTGCGGTGCCGCTCCTGATTCATCACAGCGCTGGATTCTGGCGCGCAGCTTGGATCGGCTGGGCCTACGGCACAGGCTACTTCGCGCTCGCGCTTTCGTGGATTGTCGAGCCATTCTTTGTAGATGCGGCCCGTGACGCATGGCTCGCCCCTTTCGCGCTGATTTCCATGGCTGGGGGGCTTTCTTTGTTCTGGGCGCTCGCTTTCGGCCTTGCGCAGCTTTTCTCGGGTCGCGGGCCGACCCGGACAGTCTTGTTGATCCTGTTCTGGACACTGGCAGAAATGGCGCGCGGCTATGTCCTAACCGGGTTTCCATGGGCCGCACCCGCGCAAATCTGGGTAAGCACACCCGTGCTGCCGCTGCTGGCTTGGACCGGTCCACAGGGTCTTACGCTAATCACGCTGTTCGTTGCGCTGTCGTTAAGCCTGATTGCCGCACCGGGGCCGCGACGCTTCCTCGGGTTGCTGCCCGGTCTGGCCCTGCTGGTTGCGACCTTGATCGTCGCGCCGCCGCAGGAAACCAAAATGACCGGCAAGACCGTGCGTCTTGTGCAGCCGAATGCGCCGCAGGACCAGAAATGGGATCCCGACTTCATGCCGGTGTTTTTCAACCGGCAGATTGAATACACCGCTGCTAGGCCTCGCCCCGATCTGATCGTCTGGCCCGAGGCATCGCTAAGCAGTTATGTCTATGGTGTCGAAGATCCGCTTGCCGAACTCGAACAGGCAGCGGCGGGTGTGCCGCTTGCCATCGGGCTGTTGCGGCCGGACGAGGTGGGGTTCTACAATTCGCTGGCCTACTTCGATCAGGCCGGCGACATTACGCAGGTGTATGACAAGCATCATCTGGTGCCATTCGGGGAATATATACCGTTCGGCGGGCTGCTTGACGGTCTCGGGATTCAGGCCATTGCCGACATCTCGGCTGGCGGCATGAAGTCGGGCCCGGGTCCCGAACTGCTCGATTTCGGCAGCTTGGGCAAAGCGCTCCCCCTGATCTGCTACGAAGCAGTATTTCCCCAAGACGTGAACCGCGCAGAGGGCAGGGCGAGTTTCCTTTTGCAGGTCACGAATGACGCGTGGTTCGGGTCCGGATCCGGTCCTTATCAGCATCTCGCGCAGGCGCGCATGCGGGCCGCCGAACAGGGTTTGCCGATGATCCGTGTGGCCAATACCGGCGTTTCTGCCATGATCGACCCCTACGGAAGGATAATCGGAAGCCTCCCACTGGGAACAGCCGGTTACATCGACCTGCCGCTTCCAAACCCTCTTCAGCCCAGTTTTTACAGCAGGACCGGAGACTTACTGGCGCTTTTTGTGACGCTTTTGGGGATTGTCGGGGTTTCTATACGAAGTGTCTTTATAAAAGCGCTCAAGAAAGATTGACCGCGCGCTCGCAGCCGCGTAACCCTCTCAAAGCCCATCACAACGGCTTCCTGACGTGATGGTGAATGATCAATGGAGCGCTTTCATGGCACGCGATAACTATATTTTCACTTCGGAATCCGTTTCCGAGGGACACCCTGACAAGGTTTGTGACCGTATCTCCGATGCGGTGCTCGACGCATTCCTCTCCGAGGAGGCCGAAGCGAGAGTCGCGGCCGAAACTTTTGCCACCACGAACCGGGTCGTGATCGGTGGCGAAGTGGGGCTGTCCGATCAGGACAAGCTCAAGGACTACATGGAACGGATCGAGGGCATCGCCCGCGACTGTATCAAGGACATCGGCTACGAGCAGGACAAGTTCCACTGGGAAACCTGCGAAATCACCAACCTTTTGCATGAGCAGTCCGCGCATATCGCGCAGGGCGTCGATGCGTCCGACAACAAGGACGAAGGTGCTGGCGACCAGGGCATCATGTTCGGGTTCGCGACCAATGAGACCGATGCTCTCATGCCCGCGCCGATCCAGTTCAGCCACGCGATTTTGCGCCGGCTGGCCGAGGTCCGCAAGAACGGCACCGAACCGGCGCTTGGCCCCGACGCCAAAAGCCAGTTGTCCGTTCGCTACGAAAACGGCAAGCCGGTTGGCATTCATTCTCTCGTTCTGTCGACCCAGCATCTGGATCCCGACCTGAACTCTGACGACATCCGCGCGATTGTCGAACCCTACATCACCGAAGTCCTGCCCGATGGCTGGCTGACCGATGAAACGATCTGGCATGTCAATCCGACGGGCAAGTTCGTGATCGGCGGTCCCGATGGCGACGCCGGTCTGACAGGGCGCAAGATCATCGTCGACACCTATGGCGGCGCTGCGCCGCATGGTGGCGGTGCGTTCTCCGGCAAGGATCCGACCAAGGTGGACCGATCCGCCGCTTATGCCGCGCGTTATCTCGCCAAGAACGTCGTCGCCGCAGGCATGGCCGACAAATGCACGATCCAGCTTTCCTACGCGATCGGGGTTTCCGAACCGCTTTCGATCTACGCGGAAACGCATGGTACGGGTGAGGTTGCTCCGGCGGATATCGAAAAAGCCGTCCGTAAGGTCATGAGCCTGACGCCGCGCGGCATTCGCGAAAAGCTGCAGCTTAACAAGCCGATCTACCAGCGCACCGCCGCATATGGTCACTTTGGCCGCGAACCGGATGCGGATGGCGGTTTCTCTTGGGAGAAAACCGATCTGGTCGACGCTCTCAAGAGTGCGATCTGACATTGATAAAAAGGTTCGGGCGGGAGATCTGCCCGAACCTCCTCTGAGGTTTTCGCCATGTTGTACCTCGCGCAAATCGCGGTCACGGTCTTCGCGCTCTGGCTTGGCGCGCATCCCGTGTTGGCGGAACAGGCAGAACCAAGTTTCCCGTCCAAATTCACGCTCTCCGACGTAACGCTTGTTTATGATACCGAATCCACAGGCGCGGATGAGCCTGCAGGCATCACCTCGGATGACGTAGAGACCCTCCTCAAGATCCTGCGTTCAGATGAATCCATCCGCCGTTTGCAGATCAATTCCTCTGGCGGGTCGGTCTATGCGGCGCAGCAGATCAGCGACATCATCATCGATTTCGGCCTCGATACGCATGTTCACGGCGATTGCGACAGTTCCTGTGTTACGATCTTTCTTGCCGGCAAAAACCGGACCATGTCGCGCGGATCGCGGATCGGCTTTCACCAGATTTTCTGGTCGGCCGAGAACATCGCTTCTTACTACGACCGCGAAAGGGGCGAGCAAGGCTGGGCCACGCCCTATGATTTCGCGGCCTGGATGTATCTCGACACGCAGGATGAGATGTACGCGCATCTCAAATACATCACCTCGCGCGGGGTGGACCCGGCCTTTGCCATTGAAACCATCCGCAACCCGCAGGCTGAAATGTGGCGCCCCTACCGGGCGGAACTGCTCGAGGCCGGTGTTCTGACCGAATAACCCGTCATTGCCCTGCGCCTGCACCTCGGCTAGAGCAGCGCGCATGACGCATCCCGATCGCCCCCGCCGAAACTTTTATGGTCGCCTGAAAGGCAAGTCTCTCAAGAAGAGTCAAAAGTCCTATCTGGACGAAGACCTCTCTGCCCTGTCACCCGGGTCGGTTGGATGGGATGAGAACCCGTCGCGGGACAACCTTGATCTTTCAGCGCTTTTCAATGGCAAACCCGTCTGGCTCGAGGTCGGCTTTGGCGGTGGCGAACACCTCGTCCATCAGGCCAGCGAAAATTGCGATATCGGGATCATCGGGGCAGAACCTTATATCAACGGTGTCGCGATGCTCTTGGGCAAAATTCGCCGCGCAGGTGTCGAAAATCTTGCCGTGCATCCCGGTGATGTGCGCGACCTTTTCGATGTCTTGCCGGATCAGAGCATCTCCAAGGCGTTCCTTCTTTATCCCGACCCCTGGCCCAAGGCACGGCATCATCGCCGTCGCTTTGTCACGCAGGAACATCTTGTCCCGCTTGCGCGCGTACTCAAGCCCGGCGCGGAATTCAGGGTGGCGACCGATATCCCCGATTACGTGCGCCAGACACTCGAGGAAGTACCGCAGGCCGGGTTCGAATGGCTGGCGGAATCGCCGGGCGACTGGCGAAACCCTTGGACGGATTGGCATTCCACGCGGTACGAACAAAAAGCCCTGCGCGAAGGCCGGACGCCGCATTATCTGACCTTCCGCAAAACCTGAGCGCCGTCGCTTTTCCGGACGTACCGGTCATCTGGGTCAAACTCAGATTTCGGTCTCCTAACATCCCTGACTTCCAGCGATGGACGCTGGATCAAGGGTGGTTTACAACCGCGCCGACAAAACAGGCGAGGTAGGCATGTCCGCACACGGCACCCCCATTCCCATGACATCGATCCCCTGCGGTCCGCTGGCTGGCACGGCTGATGTGCCGGGCGACAAGTCGATCTCACACCGGTCATTGATCCTTGGCGCAATGGCGGTTGGTGAAACGAAGATCACCGGCCTTCTCGAAGGCGAAGATGTGCTCGACACGGCCAAGGCCATGCGGGCCTTCGGTGCCGAGGTGACCCGCCACGACGATGGCAGCTGGAGCGTGTTCGGCGTGGGTGTAGGTGGTTTTGCCGAACCGGATCAGGTCATCGACTGCGGCAATTCGGGCACCGGTGTCCGGCTGATCATGGGCGCCATGGCGACCTCTCCTATTTCGGCGACCTTCACCGGCGACGCGAGCTTGAACAAGAGGCCTATGGCCCGCATCACAGATCCGATCTCGCTGTTCGGTGCGCAATCCGTCGGCCGGGCAGGGGGGCGGTTGCCGATGACGATCGTCGGCGCGGCGGACCCCGTACCGGTGAATTACACCGTGCCGATGCCCTCAGCCCAGGTGAAATCGGCCGTGCTTCTAGCCGGTCTGAACGCCCCGGGCAAAACGGTTGTCATTGAAAAGGAAGCAACCCGAGACCATACGGAACGGATGCTGGCCGGTTTCGGCGCAGAGGTAACCACCGAGGAAACAGAAGAAGGCCGCGTGATCACCCTCACCGGTCAGCCGGAACTAAAGCCCCAGACCATTGTCGTGCCTCGCGACCCGTCGAGCGCCGCCTTCCCGGTCTGTGCGGCGCTGATCGTTCCCGGCTCTGACGTGCTGGTCCCCGGTATCGGTCTGAACCCGACCCGCGCCGGGCTGTTCACCACCTTGCGCGAAATGGGGGCAAACCTGACCTATGAAAACGAACGCGAAGAAGGCGGCGAGCCGGTTGCCGATCTCCGCGCGCGTTTTTCGCCCGAAATGAAGGGGATCGACGTCCCGCCGGAACGGGCCGCCAGCATGATCGACGAATACCCGATCCTTTCCGTTGTTGCGGCCAATGCCAGCGGTATCACCATGATGCGGGGCGTAAAGGAATTGCGAGTCAAGGAAAGCGACCGGATCGACGCGATGGCGACGGGGTTGCGGGACTGCGGAGTCGATGTCGAAGAGGGCGACGATTGGTGGTCGGTCACCGGAATGGGGCCGGGCATGGTCACCGGTGGCGCAACCTGCCAGAGCCATCTGGATCACCGGATCGCCATGTCCTTTCTTGTTCTCGGCATGGCCGCAAAAGCTGCGGTTTCGGTCGATGACGGCGCGCCGATTGCCACGTCCTTCCCGATTTTCGAGCCGCTGATGTCGGACCTTGGCGCGTCGATCCACCGTGTAAATAAGGATGCGGCATGATCTTTACCGTCGCAATCGATGGCCCCGCCGCCGCGGGCAAGGGCACGATCTCAAAGGCAATTGCCGCACGTTTCGGACTGGCGCATCTGGACACAGGGCTGTTGTACCGAGCAGTAGGCGCGCGCACGCTTCGCGGTTTCGGCGCCGTGGAGGCAGCGGAGAAATTGCAACCCGATGATCTGCAGGCCAGCAACCTGCGGACCGCCGAGGTCGCGCAAGCGGCCAGCAGGGTCGCGGTCATTGCCGACGTCCGCTCGGCGCTAACCCAGTTCCAGCGCGATTTCGCGCGGCGCGAAGGTGGCGCTGTTCTGGACGGGCGGGATATCGGCACCGTGATCTGCCCCGAAGCCGAGGTGAAGCTTTTTGTCACCGCAAGTGCCGAGGTACGGGCGCAGCGGCGTTTCGCGGAATTGCAGGATGGCGGCAGCGAAACGACCTATGAACAGGTCCTCGCGGATGTGAAGGCCCGCGATGAGCGGGACATGAACCGCGCCGAGGCGCCTCTGAAACCCGCCGCAGATGCGCTTTTGATCGATACCAGTACGCTCAGCATCGAGGATGCAGTCGCAGCAGCGGCAGCGCAGGTGGAACAGCGTCTCTGACGCGTTTGACCTGACCAAACGCAAATTCTCCGGCAGTTTTCGCCGATAAGGGGGCCGCATGCAGCTGGCCCTTGCCAAAACCCGCTAGCATCCTGTATAGCGCGCGGGTCACAAAAGGCGAAATCACGCCGCAGAGCAGAAATACAGGCAGGGTCGGAGACTACCGGCCCTATTTCTCTTTGTGGACCGTCCGACCAATCCCAAGACCGGCGGAGACAACCGCGCGGCCAGTCAAAACCGAAGAAAAGGAAACCTGAGACCACATGGCTCAAGATACATCGATGGAGGAATTCGAAGCCCTCCTTAACGAAAGCTTCGAAATGGACACGCCGGACGAGGGTTCGGTTGTCAAAGGCAAGGTCATCGCGATCGAAGCGGGCCAAGCCATCATCGACGTAGGCTACAAGATGGAAGGCCGCGTCGAACTCAAAGAATTCGCAAATCCCGGTGAAGCACCCGACATCAGCGTAGGCGACGAAGTCGAAGTCTTCCTGCGTCAGGTCGAAAACGCCAAGGGCGAAGCGGTCATCAGCCGCGAAATGGCCCGCCGCGAAGAAGCCTGGGATCGTCTCGAAAAAGCCTATGCAAACGAAGAGCGTGTCGAAGGTGCGATCTTTGGCCGCGTCAAAGGCGGTTTCACCGTCGATCTGGGTGGTGCCGTTGCATTCCTGCCCGGTTCGCAGGTCGATGTGCGCCCCGTGCGCGACGCTGGCCCGCTGATGGGTCTCAAGCAGCCGTTCCAGGTTCTCAAGATGGACCGTCGCCGTGGCAACATCGTTGTGTCGCGCCGCGCGATCCTCGAAGAGTCCCGTGCCGAACAGCGCGCCGAAGTCATCGGCAACCTCACCGAGGGTCAGGCAGTCGACGGCGTGGTCAAGAACATCACCGAATACGGTGCGTTTGTTGACCTTGGCGGCGTAGACGGCCTGCTGCACGTGACCGACATGGCATGGCGCCGTGTGAACCATCCTTCCGAGATCCTGCAGATCGGCGAAACCGTCAAGGTTCAGGTCATCAAGATCAACAAGGACACGCACCGCATCAGCCTCGGCATGAAGCAGCTTCAGGAAGATCCGTGGGATCTGGTCGGCGCCAAGTACCCGCTGTCCTCTGTCCACATGGGCCGCGTCACGAACATCACCGATTACGGTGCGTTCGTCGAACTGGAGCCGGGCGTCGAAGGTCTGGTCCACGTTTCCGAAATGTCCTGGACCAAGAAGAACGTCCATCCGGGCAAAATCGTGTCCACCTCGCAAGAGGTTGAGGTCATGGTTCTGGAAATCGATCCGTCCAAGCGCCGTGTCAGCCTTGGTCTCAAGCAGACCATGCGCAACCCGTGGGAAGTGTTTGCAGAGACCCATCCCGAGGGCACCGAAGTCGAAGGCGAAGTCAAGAACATCACCGAATTTGGTCTGTTCATCGGCCTCGAAGGCGACATCGACGGCATGGTTCACCTCTCCGACCTGTCCTGGGACGAGCGTGGCGAAGACGCGATCCAGAACTACCGCAAGGGCGACATGGTTCAGGCCGTTGTCTCCGAAGTCGACGTTGAGAAAGAGCGTATCTCGCTCTCGATCAAGAACCTCGGCGGTGACAAGTTCGCCGAAGCGGTTGGCGGCGTAAAGCGTGGCTCGATCGTGACCGTGAACGTCACCTCGATCGAAGACGGTGGCATCGAAGTGGAATATGAAGGCATGAAATCCTTCATCCGCCGCTCCGACCTGTCCCGTGACCGTGCCGAACAACGCCCCGAGCGTTTCTCGGTTGGCGACAAGGTCGATGTGCGCGTGACCAACGTGGACAGCAAGACCCGTCGTCTGGGCCTGTCGATCAAGGCACGCGAGATCGCGGAAGAGAAAGAAGCCGTCGAACAGTACGGTTCGTCCGACTCCGGCGCGTCGCTCGGCGACATTCTCGGCGCAGCGCTCAAGGGCGACGAGTAAGCCTCACACGAAAGCACAAGCTTTCGCTGACAAAATCGAACCCCGCTGCCGAAAGGTGGCGGGGTTTTTCTTTGCGCGCCTGCCGTCCTTTCCGGATCGGAAAGGTGTAAATTGGTTAACTGGGTCAAGTATCGCCGCTGCCGAATCGTCTGAACATGGTTCGTGGAAACGCTGAAATTTCAGAACAACCTGTGCGGAATCGGTCGACGGACCAGCCTCCGCAGGCATCCATTGGTGTTAACCCGCCGAAAATTTCTTTCATATTCTGATAGTTCTGGTCTAAATACATATTCAATGCTCCAATAGATCTTGCGAATCCGACTGCTCGAAAAAGATGCCTTGGGAGGGGCGCAAAAATGATCCGGTCAGAATTGATACAGAAAATCGCTGATGAGAATCCGCACCTCTATCAGCGCGACGTGGAGCGGATTGTGAACACGGTCTTCGAAGAGGTCACCGAGGCGATGGCCCGGGGCGATCGGGTGGAACTTCGCGGTTTTGGCGCATTTTCTGTCAAAAAACGGGATTCAAGGGTTGGCCGCAACCCGAGAACAGGCGAAACGGTTCATGTAGAAGAGAAGCACGTGCCCTTTTTCAAAACGGGCAAGTTGCTTCGCGACCGTCTGAACGGAAAGTAAATAAATGCGTTACGTCCGCTATATCGTGCTTGCCGCGATTGCGATTCTTCTGATTTCTGTTTCCCTCGCCAACCGCGGGCTGGTCGAGTTGAAACTCGTGCCCGACGAACTCGCGACCTTCCTTGGTCTCGAATGGTCGATCACGCTGCCGCTGTTCGTCGTCGTTCTTGGCGGTGTGGTGGCCGGTCTGGTCATCGGTTTCATCTGGGAATGGCTGCGCGAGCACAAGCATCGCCGCGAGGCAAGCGTGAAATCGCGCGAAGCCCAGAAGCTGGCGCGCGAGGTCGACCGGCTCAAGAAAGACAAGCACAAGGAAAAGGACGAAGTTCTGGCCCTGCTGGAATAGCGCCTTTCGACCGCTTTCAAATCCCGCCCGGCGCGGATAAGCACGTATCATGAATACCCGAATGAAATTCTGCGGGCTGCGCACGCCCGCCGACGTCAGCGCGGCCGTCGAGGCCGGGGCCGCTTACGTCGGCTTTGTCTTTTTCCCGCCGTCTCCGCGCTATCTGAAGCCCGAGGATGCAGCACCGATTGCGGCGCAGGTTCCCGAAGGGATTGCCAAGGTGGCGCTTGTGGTTAACGCGGATGACGAGCTGCTGGACCAGATCACCGAAACCGTGCCCATCGATATGTTGCAACTGCACGGCAAAGAGACGCCCAAGCGTCTCGCCGAGATCAAGCAGCGCTATGGCCTGCCGGTGATGAAGGCCGTGGGCGTCGCAGGTCCTGAAGACCTTGAAAAGCTCGACACCTACCTCCGTGTCGCCGATCAGGTTCTCGTGGATGCCAAACCACCCAAAGACGCGACGCTGCCAGGTGGCAACGGGCTTGCTTTCGACTGGCGTCTAATTGCTGGCCGCCGCTGGCCGGTGCCGTGGATGCTGGCCGGAGGGCTGACCGACGCAAATGTCGCCGAGGCGATGCGTCTGACCGGGGCGCGTCAGGTCGATGTTTCTTCGGGCATCGAAACCGCCCCGGGCATCAAGGATTCCGTCCTGATGCAGTCCTTTGCAGAAGCCGTCCGCACAGCTTGAACGGCCGATTCCCGCTGGCAATGCCGGGGCACGGCGTTTATGTGGAACAAAGCATAGAAATGAGGGTCCGCAAATGCCTGACGATCTTTTCAATTCCTTCATGACCGGCCCTGACGAAAATGGCCGTTTCGGCAAGTTCGGTGGCCGTTTCGTCTCGGAAACCCTGATGCCGCTTATCCTGAGCCTTGAAGCGGAATACGAAAAAGCCAAGACGGACCAGTCGTTCTGGGACGAGATGGACGACCTCTGGACCCATTATGTCGGGCGTCCCAGCCCGCTCTATCACGCCGAGCGCCTGACCGAACATCTGGGCGGCGCCAAGATCTATATGAAGCGGGACGAGCTGAATCATACCGGCGCGCACAAAATCAACAATGTGCTGGGGCAGATCATCCTTGCCCGCCGCATGGGAAAGACCCGGATCATCGCTGAAACCGGCGCAGGTCAGCATGGCGTCGCGACCGCGACCGTCTGCGCCAAGTTCGGTCTGAAATGCGTGGTCTACATGGGTGCGCATGACGTGGAACGGCAAAAGCCCAACGTCTTCCGCATGCGTCTGTTGGGCGCCGAAGTGATCCCGGTCACATCCGGCCGCGGCACGCTCAAGGACGCGATGAACGACGCGCTGCGCGACTGGGTGACCAATGTGCGCGATACCTTTTATTGCATCGGCACCGTGGCCGGTCCGCACCCCTATCCGGCGATGGTCCGCGATTTCCAGTCGATTATCGGCAAGGAAGTTCGCTGGCAACTGGCCGAGGCCGAGGGAGAAGGCCGACTGCCCGATACGGTTGTCGCCGCGATTGGCGGTGGCTCCAACGCGATGGGCCTGTTCTATCCGTTTCTCGACGATGACGAGGTCAATATCATCGGTGTCGAAGCCGGTGGTAAAGGCGTGAACGACAAGATGGAGCATTGCGCCTCGCTGACCGGCGGGCGTCCCGGCGTGCTTCACGGCAACCGTACTTACCTCTTGCAGGACGACGATGGCCAGATCCTCGAAGGCTTTTCGATCTCTGCGGGGCTCGACTATCCCGGTATCGGCCCCGAGCACTCTTGGCTGCATGATGTAGGGCGCGCGCAATACGTCTCGATCACTGACAAGGAAGCGCTTGAGGCGTTCCAGCTTTGCTGCACGCTCGAAGGCATCATTCCCGCGCTGGAACCCAGCCATGCGCTGGCCCACGTGACCAAGATCGCACCGGATCTGCCTGCTGACCATGTCATCGTGATGAACATGTGCGGTCGTGGCGACAAGGACATCTTTACCGTCGCTGCCGCGCTTGGTTTCGAGATGGAAGAAAAGGACTGATACCCAAGTCCTGTTCCTGAGCAATTTATAGCCCGGCACGCCTGTTGCCGGGCTTTGTTGTTCGTGCCACTTGCTTCGCACGTAGGGAAAAGCCAGACTCGCCCTCGAATTGCATTTGGCAGAGGAAGTGAAGGCCGGTTAACCTGACCCCGACAGCGGGAGGCGAACCATGCGTTTCAATGTTTTCATTCTGTTTCTCTGGGCAACGGTTATTGCTGCCGGATCTGTCGCCGCGCAAAGCCCCGTGGATACCGTCCGCTGGATCTATACCTCGCTATCCCAGTCGGGACCGGCTGATCAGAAAGGGCTGGCGTATATCCGGGCACCTGAGCGACGCGCGCAGTACATGACCAATCGCATGGTCACCCTGTTCAATGCGAACGATACATACGGCGACGATCTCGCCAGCGCCTGTATCGATTTCGCGCCCGAGATTCCCGGCAATGATTTCGACGCGGCCGAAATCGCCCGCACTCTCCAAACCACGGCCGAGGGTGATGACCAGGCTCTAAGCGTGACGGCTCAGTTCAGCAATTTCGGAACACCGGCCGAGATCGTCTATGACTTTATCCCCGAGGATGGTTTCTGGAAGATCGACGATATCGAGGGACCGGGATGGCGTCTGTCGCAAATACCCTGCACCGCCGCTTCTGCCCCGTCAGGCGGTGCCCTGACCGGGTATTGCTATGTTACGGACAACGCCTCGCTCCGGCTTCGCGTCGATAATGCGGGACATGGCGAGTTCGAATTCGACAGCCTTGGCGCAAACGGTCATTTCTGTGGGGCGCTCGGTCCGGTTGGTCCGATGCCCGGCGGCTGGGTTTACCAGGAAGATTTTCAGGGCGCGCAATGCCGGATTGAAATTACCGTGACGCCCGAAAGCGGATTGCGCCTGATTGACGTGGATGGCGGTTGCAAGATGTCATTATGCGGCCAGCGGGCGGTTATCGGGGAGAGGGTATTTTCCCGCGCTGATCAATTGGATTGCGCACAAATTCCCCAGTAATGAATCCTGTTATTTAGATTTTTCGGAACTGTGCATTTCCAGCACTTCCATTGAAACAACCTCCAGCGTACGCTTGTGCGTGGCCGACAGATTCACATTTGGTGCGCAGCCTTCGTCGGCCGCTTGCAGGAAGCGCCCGGCGCAAAGACACCACTGATCTCCGGGTTTAAGCCCCTCGAAACGGAATTCCGGACGTGGTGTGGACAGGTCGTTGCCAACATATTTGGAATAGGCGAGAAATTCCTCGGTCATCTCGGCGCAGACCGTATGAATCCCCTGATCTTCCGCACATGTATTGCAATGCCCGTCCCGAAAGAAACCGGTCACTGGCTTGAAGGAACATGGCGTAAGAGCCTCGCCCAATACGTTCAGTTTCTCGTCCGGTTCCATTTCCGCCACCCTCTCAATGAAACAATGCAGCTCGTACCGAGACATCATAATACCAGCATTAAGTGGCTTCTTAAAGCCGCCCCGCCGAGCGAGAGAAAGAATCAATTAGGGCTTATTTCGAAACATTAATAATAGTGCGGCCAAGTTTTGCCGATCTATTGGTATAAAGTCAGGTTTCAATCGGATCCCAGTCAATCCAGCGCCCGTGAAAATCGGCGCGCCCAAGGGTGAGGTGCTTGTCGCCTGGCCAGAGGCGAAGCGACAGCAACGCACCACCACGCCCTTCCGGATCACTGTCACTCTCCATTCGAAACCATGCGAGCGGTTTCGACTCGGTTGCGACTGCACCCGCCGCCTCGATCATCGCGCGACCCCGCGCCTGAGCCGCTGCCGGGAAATACTGCCAAGCCACCGTGTGGTAAATCAGGTGGAGACACCCCTCCGGCTGGGCATCCAGCCGGTCGCTCAGCCAGTCAATCGCATCGCCACGAGCAACGGTCCCCGACTGCACGCCAATGGCGGCGCGGGTAAATTCGGCGCGGTGCGGCTGGTCCGGCCAGAGATAGGCCAGCAACCGTGTCACCTGCTCGGGGTCCTTTACATCAAGCGGATTGAGATCGACGCCCGCGCGATCCGTAACCTCGATATTCGCGGCTGCGGGAAGGTCTCCGTTCCAGTCGGGTGATAGCGTCAGCGCAGATTCGACAGGCCCAAGCCGCCCTTCCGTCACCTCGAGCGCATAGTGATCCCACATCAGGTTCAGCCCCGCGCTTGCGCCCAGCTCGCTTGTCATCAGGGGCAGGGGGTGTTTGCCTGCCACCCAATGCGCGGCGGCAATTATTGCGGCTGAGCGGCGAACTTCGTTGGTCTGGGGCGCGCTCTGCATCCAATCGATGAGAAAACCCTCGTGCCGTTTCATCGCGGAAAGCACTGCGTCCAGCAGCGCCTGGTCGGATACATTGTTAGGCGGATAGGCAGCGCGCAAGGCGTCATCTGCCGAGGTCAGCACCAGCGCATGCAGACCGCCCGCAAGCCGCAGCGGCAGCGAGGCAGCATTCGGTCCAAGATCATCCGGCCACCTCTCACAAAGCTCGGCGATCTTCCTCTGATTGGGCCAGTTATCGGCAAGCAGGACCAGCATCCGACCCATGAAAACCGACCCCAGCGCATGGCAGGACCGGGCCTGCGCGCGCAGTGCCGCAGGCATCCTCACCTGAATTTTTCCATAAGCTTCTGCAACGGCGTTTTCTCGGGCGTCGTATCCTCGGGTTCGGGTGCTTTCTTGGGGGGCGCGGATTCGACCTTTGGCGTGGCACTCTTGGATGACCGGGGCGGTGCGACCCGTAGGGAAACCGCGTTCATGAACTTGCCGAAATCTCCGTCCGCCAGCGACGCCGCGCCATCCGAGATTCCGCGCAGAACATCGTCGAGCCAGTCTTCATCGGCCTTGGCAAAGTCTTGCAGCACATAGGCGGGCACAAGTTCCTTGCGGCCCGGGTGGCCTACGCCAAGCCTGACCCGCGCGTATTCGGCGCCAATATGGGCATGGATCGACCGCAACCCGTTGTGGCCCGCATGGCCACCGCCCTGCTTGACCCGCACCTTTGCCGGGGCAAGGTCGATCTCGTCATGCAAGACGATCACATCGTCAGGCGTCAGCTTGAAAAAACGCATCGCCTCTCCGACCGACTGGCCCGAATTGTTCATGTATGTTTCGGGCTTGAGAAGCAGAGCCTTGTCGCTGCCCAGCCGACCTTCGGCGATTGCGCCCTGAAATTTGGGCTTCCACGGAGAAAACCCCTGATCCTCGGCAATCCGGTCAACGGCCATGAACCCGATGTTATGGCGGTTGCGAGCGTATTTCGCGCCGGGATTGCCCAGCCCCACGATCAGTTTCATCGCTGTCTCCGTTGACGTTCCACGACCAGTTAATGCCCGGAATTGCCCGGATGTTCCAGCCATTGGGTCAAAGTCTACCATGCGTCTAAATGAAAAAGGGGCCCCCGATGGGAGCCCCGTGATCGTCCTTACTGTCCCTCGAAAGGATCAATCGTCGTTGACTTCGATCGCTTCGACTTCGTCTGCTGCAACTTCTTCTTCTTCGTCATCCGCGGCGCGCAGGCCCGATGGTGCCGAGATGTTTGCAATCACAAAGTCACGGTCGATGGTCGGCTTCGCGCCTTGCGGCAGGTCGACCGAAGAGATGGTGATCGAGTCGCCGATGTTGAGCCCGGAGACGTCGATGGTGATGTGATCCGGGATATCGCCCGCGGTCACGACCAGTTCGACTTCGGGGCGGACCAGCGAAAGAACGCCGCCCTTGCGCAGTCCGGGGCAGTTCTCTTCGCCCACAACTTCAACCGGGATGAACAGGTTGATCTTGGTGGTCCGGCGCAGACGCATGAAATCGACATGTGTCGGCAGGTCTTTGACGATGTCCCGCTGAACGTCGCGGCAGATGACGCGAACGTCGTCATGGCCTTCAACTTTCATGTTGAACAGGGTCGCCTTGAAACGTCCGGCTTTGAGCTTGTGAAACAGCTCGTTGAAAGGAATGTTGATGGGAAGCGGGTCGTTGTCGCCACCGAATACAATCCCGGGAACCATGCCATCACGGCGTGCCTGACGAGCGGCGCCCTTGCCTGTCCCCGTCCGTTCCTGGGCTACGAGATCAGGAATCTCTCCAGCCATATCAATTCTCCAATTTGTAAGGGCAGGGTGCCTCCAAGGCTGTCACCCCGCGTGAAGCCGCGCGTATAGACCAGAGTCGCTGTCTTGAAAAGAGCTTTTCCTTGCGCCGCGCCGAGCCGCGTGACAAGTGGCAGAACATGGGACTTGTAGAAGATATCCGGATCAGCCGCGCGCCCGCGCTTGGATTTGTGGCAATGGCGCTGGTCTGGGGCTGTTTCGCAGCGCAGGTGCCGGTGATCAAGGCCCAGATCGGGGCGAGCGACGCTGCCTATGGTGCTTCTTTTCTTGTCTCCAGCATCGGCGCGATCAGCGCCATGTGGCTGGCGCCGCTGGTGGATCGCCGGTTGGGTGCCCTTTCTCTCGCGCTCAGCAGCGCGGCGATGATCGCCTGCATGCTGTTCGTGTCCTTCAGCAGCCTGATCGCGGTCTTCACTTTCGGCATGTTCCTGACCGCCGCCGCCTCGGGGATTGCCGATATCCTGCTGAACACGCGCATCGCCGAATCAGAGGCACAGCGCGGGCGACCGCTGATGAATCTCAACCACGCGGTCTATTCCTTTTCCTTTGCCGGGGCCGCGCTGGTAACCGGCATGGCGCGAGAGGCGGGTTTCACGCCCGTGCAGGTTTTCTGCATCGTCGCCGCCGTGATCTGGAGCCTGTGCTTCCTGATGGTCGCGCCGCATCGCCACACCGCCGGAGAACCCGCGCTGTCGGCGGCAGCGGGCCGGGTGATCGTCTGGCTTGCGGGTCTGGTCTTCCTTGTCGGTTTCATGGCCGAACAGGCGGTCGAGGGCTGGTCTGCGCTGCATCTTGAACGCACGCTGGGCGGCGGAGCCGCGCAAGGGGCGCTTGGACCGGCCGTACTGGGCGTGACGATGGGGATCGGTCGGATCATCGGCCAATCCGTGGCGGCGCGTCTGTCGGAAACGGTGATCATCGCCGCCGCCTGCACCATTGCGGCCATCGGAACCGCGACGGCGGCGCTCGCGCCGACGCTCATCGTCGCCTATATCGGCTTTTCGATCCTCGGTCTTGGCGTCTCGGTGGTCGTGCCGATCTCCATGGCGCTCATCGGGCGGGTCGTCCCGCAATCCGACCGGGTGGCCGCGATTGGCCGGGCCTCGGTCGTCGGCTATGGCGCGTTTCTCTTCGGTCCCAGCATGATGGGGCTGACCGCAGATCTCTACGGTCTTCGCGCCTCTTTCCTGCTGCTGGCGATAATGCTTTTGCTGGTCGCTGCCGTGCTGGTCCCGGTGATGAACCGGCGGCTCAGGGCAGGGCGCTCTTCAGGTGCCCACCCGCATCCATGACCCGCGCGTAAAGGTCGAACTCCGCCGCCCGCGCGGCACGTAGTTTACGCCGTGTGGCCTCTTCTAGCTCCGCCGGTACGTCGGGCGAGACGTTCTTGACGCCCGGCTTTACCGGTTCGCCGAACCGCTCGGCGAGAAAGTTCAACAACCCGACCGGCTTTTCATGGGCAAAGAGATCGGTGATCAACACGCGACCCTTCAGCGAGGTCAGCATCGCGAACTGGCTGCCAATCCCAGCATATTCGGGCGGATCGTCCGAAATCACCTCGCGCACGAACTGGTCAAAGCTGATCCCCTCCGTGCTGAATGCGCTGCCCTTCTTCGCCTGTCGAGCGCGATAGCGATACCAGCTTCGGATCTGCTCCTCCGGCTCGCGGATGACCGCGAACCGGTCCGGGCGCATGCCGAATTCGGTCTCGAGAAACGGTGCGATCCGCGCATGGAACCGCTGCGCCGAGATATGCTTGCGCCGCTTGGTAAAGATGATGTCGGCCTTCGGCTTCAGCGCCATCTCAATCGCCGTGGTGCCGGTTTTCGGCACCGCGATGAAAGCCAGCGACTGAGGCGAGAAGACCAGCAACGGATCAGTCCTGCCAGCGCCCTTCGAACCCTTCCGGAATAAGCAGGTTATGGCGGCCCAGATTGGCGACATTGGTTTCACCGCAGAGCGCCATGGTCATGTCCAGTTCCTTCCGGATGATCTCAAGCGCCGTGGTCACGCCCTTTTGCCCCATCGCGCCAAGGCCGTAGATATACGACCGCCCGATCATCGTGCCGTTTGCCCCCATCGCGAGCGCCTTGAGCACGTCCTGACCTGACCGGATACCGCTGTCGAGGATCACTTCGATATCACCGCCGACCGCGTCGAGGATCGGCGTCAGCATCCGGATCGAACTCAGCGCGCCGTCAAGCTGCCGCCCGCCGTGGTTGGACACCACGATGGCATCGGCACCCACTTTGACCGCCATCTTGGCATCTTCGGGATCGAGAATGCCCTTGAGGATGACCTTGCCGCCCCATTGCTCCATCAGCTTGCTGATCTTGTCCCAATCAAGCGTCAGATCGAACTGTTCAGCGGTCCACGCCCCCAGCGAGGCCGGATCGTCGATGCCGTCCACATGGCCGACGATATTCCCAAAGGAACGCCGTTTGGCGCTCAGCATCTCGATTCCCCAGCCCCATTTCGTCGCAAGGTTGG
Organism: Heliomarina baculiformis; assembly: GCF_019966545.1. Lineage (GTDB taxonomy): Bacteria > Pseudomonadota > Alphaproteobacteria > Rhodobacterales > Rhodobacteraceae > Heliomarina > Heliomarina baculiformis. The sequence continues at coordinate 28,586 of NZ_JAIMIC010000004.1, forward strand.
CAATTGTCCTCGGCGTCAGTTTCGGCGGGGCGGACAGACCGTTCTTGAGATCTTTGTGCCGTTGCCCCAATAACTGCAGGTCCAGCGTGATGACGAGCGCGGAACAACCCGCGTCCTTGGCCCGCTGGATCAGGCGCGAGGTGTAATCCGTGTCCTTCATCGTATAAAGCTGAAACCAGAAGGGCCCCGAGATATGCTCGGCCACGTCCTCGATCGAATTGATCGACATGGTCGACAGCGTATAGGGCACGCCGAATTTCTGCGCCGCCCGGGCCGCCTTCATCTCGCCATCGGCGTGCTGCATGCCCGTCAGTCCAACCGGCGCAAGCGCCACCGGCATGGTCATCTTCTGGCCAATCACCGTGCCGGCTGTCGACCGGTTCGACATGTCCACGGCGACTTTCTGGCGCAGCCGGATCTGCTCAAAGTCCGAGGAATTCTCGCGGAAAGTCTGCTCGGTCCAGCTGCCGCTTTCGGTGTAGTCAAAGAACATCCGCGGAACCCGGCGTTCATAGATCCGCTTCAGATCCTGAATATTCGTAATGACCGGCATTTTCGCGCCCTCCTTGCTAAGCACTCGGAAGCAGTAGCAACGCGCCGGGGCTTACTCAAGCTGCCAAACGAACTGGTCGAACGATGCGCACTGCGCCATAGTCGCGCAGAACAGGAAGCAGGAGAGTCAGATGTTCTTCGACGATATGCCGCTGGGCAAACGTTACACCACTGGATCCAAAACGCTCACGGCCGAGGAAATCATCGAATTCGCGAAGCAATGGGACAACCAGCCCTTCCATGTTGATGAAGAGGCTGCGAAGAAATCGGTCTATGGCGGTCTGATCGCCAGCGGTTTCCACACGATACTCACGGCCTTCAACCTGACGCTCGAGGCAAGCGACTGGTCGGAAAGCTCTATGGGGTCGCCCGGTATGTCCGAAGTGCGCTGGATCAAACCCGTCTACGCGGGCGATACCCTGCGGGTCGAGGCCGAAGTCACCGCGTCGAAAGCGTCCAAGTCAAAGCCCGACCGGGGGTTCGTCGACGTGCAGTACAATATTCTCAACCAGAACGACGATCTGGTCTCGTCCTATCATTCGACCCATATGCTCAAGCGGCGCAGTTAGGGCTCAGCCCAGAAAACGCTCGCTGCACCAGTTATAATATCGGATCGATTCCTCGATCAGCTCGCCCTCGGCGCGCGGCAGTTGCGACAGCACCGCCACAAAGGCTTTGCGCTTTTGCGAATAGGTGCCGCTCACGTGCCGCCCAAGGATCGTCGTGGCCTGTAACGCGCCTTCTTGAGCGCGGCGTTGCGTGATCAGCCCGCGCCTTTCAAGCACTAGCGACGTATAGGAAAAATAGGCCGCGCATTGCAGGGCCTGTGCCTCTTCACCGAAATAGGTGCGGGTCTGGGCCGAAGCCGGGGCAAGCCCCGCAAGGGTGAGCAATCCGACAAGCCAGGCAACTTTGAACATAGGCATTCCGATCCGGAAACTGTGCAAGTTTCCGCAACAGTGCCGGGGCCGAATGGCTTACCGTTGACCCTAAGCGGGTAATTTCAGGGCAATATTCAGGCCGAATGGGCCCCGTCGGCCAAGGACTTAACAAAAGCCAGCACTTCGTTAACGGGCTTGCCCTTTTCGATCTGGTCGACGATGGCCGACCCCACGACCGAGCCATCGGCCACTTCGGCAATCGCTCGCGATTGTTCCGGTGTCTTGATCCCGAAACCCACTATGACCGGCAGGTTGGTCCCCGCCTTGATCCGTGCGACTTCTGGTCCGACATCGGCGGACTGCGCCTCGGCCGAGCCGGTGATCCCGGTAATCGACACGTAATAGACAAACCCCGATGTGTTCTCGAGCACCTTGGGCAGGCGTGCATCATCGGTGGTTGGCGTGGCAAGCCGGATAAAGTTGAGACCGGCCTTCTGCGCGGGCAGGCACAGCTCGTCATCTTCCTCGGGCGGCAGGTCCACGATGATCAGCCCGTCGATCCCTGCCTCTTTGGCCTGTTCCAGAAAGGTGCTCACGCCGCGCGAATAGATCGGGTTGTAATAGCCCATCATCACGATCGGGGTCGTGTCATCGTCTTCCCGAAATTTGCGGGCAAGCTCAAGAGTTCGATTGAGTGTCATGCCGCCTTCAAGCGCGCGCTGCCCGGCAAGCTGGATTGTCGGGCCGTCCGCCATCGGGTCGGTAAAGGGCAGGCCCAGCTCGATGATGTCCACACCGGCACCCGGCAGGCCCTTCACGATCTCCAGCGAGGTTTCAAAGTCCGGATCGCCCGCCATCACATAGGCCACGAATGCTTTCTTCCCCGTGTCGCGGAGCGTGGCGAATTTGGCGTCGATACGGGTCATGGGCGCGTTCCTTTATCTGTCGGTCTGCCATGCCAAAACTGCAGGGGGAAATCAATGCACCATGTCCCCGTCCGACACCGCCGCGTCAGAATGCAACCGTGTAGCGCAGGCTAAGCGTATTCACACCGGGGTTGAAATCGCGGATCGAGGCATTGGAGATATGCGACAGCCCAAGGGACATGCTGTTGCCTGACTCGAACCGTTTGCCGACACCGATAAGCGAGCGGAAAAAGAAATGCCCGCCAAGCTGGTTCACCGGCATGTCCTCGTCATAGTACCCCGGCATAAGGCTGCCTTCGATGAACCAGTCGTTCGCCAGCGACCAGTTGGCGACGATCCCCGCCCCGACAAAGAAATCGCCCGCACCCGTAATCCGGGCGTTGCCACCCCATGAATAGCTGGCGACTTCACCTTCGTAAAACGGGGTGTGGTGGTATTCGAGATCGACGGTTGCCGTATCTCTCGAGATTTCATTGCTGAAATCCGAATAGCCTAGACCGAATGTCAAGGATTGGGCGCTGGCCATCGGGGCAAAAAGGATCATGACCGGCAAAGCAAGGCCGGATACTCTCAGAACGTTCTTCATTTTCTTGACTTCAATTTGAGTGTTGCGGTGAAAGAGCTCCGATCTTGCATCTGACGGCTATCACCGGCGCTTCCAAAACTCTTAACGCGGTAACGAACCAATTGGTTCAATCTCGTCTTTCGCGCAGCCCTGCTTGCGCTTGCGGCTTGGGCTGCTAGAAGCGGCGCAAATCTGACAGGAGAACGTCAATGGGATTCAAGATGGGTATCGTCGGATTGCCGAATGTCGGCAAATCCACGTTGTTCAATGCGCTGACGCGGACGGCGGCGGCGCAGGCGGCGAACTTCCCGTTTTGCACGATCGAGCCGAACGTGGGCGAGGTCGCCGTACCGGATGCGCGGCTCGACAAGCTCGCGGAGATTGCCAAGTCGAAATCGATTATCCCGACGCGGATGACCTTTGTCGACATCGCCGGTCTGGTGAAAGGCGCGTCCAAGGGCGAAGGGCTCGGCAACCAGTTTCTCGCGAACATCCGCGAAACCGACGCCATCGCGCATGTGCTGCGTTGTTTCGAAGACGGTGACGTTACCCATGTCGAAGGCCGTGTCGATCCGGTCGCCGATGCCGAGACCATCGAAACCGAACTGATGCTGGCCGATCTGGAATCCATCGAAAAGCGGTTGCAGAACATCGTGCGCAAGGTGCGCGGCGGCGACAAGGAAGCCGTTCAGCAGCAGCGCCTGATGGAAGCCGCCAAGGCCGCGCTCGAAGAAGGCAAGCCCGCGCGCACTGTCGCGGTCGACGAAGAAGACGCCAAGGCCTGGAAAATGCTGCAGCTTCTGACCGCCAAGCCGGTGCTCTACGTCTGTAACGTCTCCGAGGAAGAAGCCGCCGAAGGCAACGAACATTCCGCCCGCGTTGCCGAAATGGCAGCGGCACAGGGCAACTCGCACGTGGTTATTTCGGCCCGGATCGAGGAAGAGATCAGCCAGCTCGAAGACGAGGAAGCGCAGATGTTCCTCGAAGAGATGGGGCTCGAGGAGGCCGGGCTCGACCGCCTGATCCGCGCGGGCTACGAGCTCCTGCACCTTGAGACATATTTCACCGTCGGTCCGAAAGAGGCGCGCGCCTGGACGATCCGCAAGGGAACCATGGCGCCGCAGGCTGCCGGTGTGATCCACGGGGATTTCGAAAAGGGTTTCATCCGGGCCGAGACCATTGCCTATGACGATTTCGTCTCGCTCGGTGGGGAACAGCCCGCAAAAGAAGCGGGCAAGATGCGCGCTGAAGGCAAGGGATATACCGTCAAGGACGGCGACGTCCTGCACTTCCTTTTCAATAATTGAAAAAATTATGCACACAGCCCGTAGGGGCTATGTGCATGCCTGTGGATGGGGCCGCAATTACCGGGGGCCGTATTCCACGGGGTTACGGGTGGTGTCGATCTCCAGAGCGGAGTCGGACTGGTCGAGCCCGCGACGGAACGGCTGCTGGGATTCGGGAACTTGCACCCGGGTCGCATCTTCGATCGAATTCCGCATAGCGCTGTCACTTTCGTACGAGCGGTCCTGATCGTGGCTCTGCCCAGCTGCAGCCGGATCACCAGCATTGTAACGCGAATGTTCCGCGATAGCGTCTGCCTGTACGATACCGGTCGACGCTGCGATTGCAGTGATACCTGCGAGGGCGGCAATTTTCAGATTCGGTTTCATCTTCGTTTCCTTTCAATTCGTCTGCCAGCGTGTGCTGCATCAGCCCCGCTGGCAGGAAATGAACGGATTCCAGTAGCAAAAGTTTCACATTTCATGTTCACATAAATTTGCCCAAGCATTTACTATAAAACATAAATTTTCGCGTGAGCGCCTATTGAATTCGAACGCGGAGCCCTTAAAGGACGTGTGCGATGCAATCGTGATTGATGTTTCCGGGCGTCATTCTGCCGCACAGCGGAGATGAAAAAATTCGCTCCGGGGTTGCGTCATCTGCTCAACGGGCGAAAAATGATGCATCCGCAGCAGGGAATGTCATATGACGCCGACACAGGATATCGTCACGCCGCTCTACCACCAGATCACGCTGGTGCTCCGGCAGCGCATCGAGGCGGGCTATTACGGTCCCGACGGCCGGATCCCGTCCGAGCAGGACCTCGCCCGCGAATTCAATGTCTCCCGTATTACCGTGGCCCGCGCGATCAACGATCTCGCGCAGGCCGGTCTGGTCGAACGACGTCGCGGTGCGGGCACCCGAGTTGTTGGCGGCGCGCTAAGCCGCCCTGTGACCGCGGGCATCGGGTCGCTGTTGCAAAGTCTTAACGACATGGGCAGCCGCACTCAGGTCAAGGTTCTGGAATTCGGATTCACGGCCCCATCCCCAGAAGTGCGGGCGGCGCTGGAGCTGGACGCCGATGCGCGAGTGCAGCGAGCCGTTCGCGTGCGCAGCTACAAGAAAGAGCCGTTTTCCCACCTCACATCTTTCCTGCCGGATGACATAGGCAGCCAGTTCGATGCGGAGGACATGGGAAAGCACCCCATCATGGATCTCTTAAAGCGCGCGGGTATCAATGTCGGCAGCGCCGAACAAAGCTTTTCGGCTGCCCTGGCGGACCCGCAAACCGGCGCCGCGCTCGACGTGGTCGTGGGAACGCCTCTGCTGGCAATCGACAGGGTCATCCGCGATGACAGTGGCCGCGGCGTGGAGTTCCTCAAGATTCTCTACCGCACGGATCGTTATCAATATCAGATGACGCTCGACGCGGCGGGCGAGAATGGCGCGAATACATGGTCCACCACCGAAAACTGATCCTCCCGGTCTGATCAAACGGCAGGCATTCAATGCCGGTTGATCGCGTTCCTTCCGGCCCGGGGTTTACCTTCGGGCATCTTTGCGTATTGCTATATCAATAGATCAAACCCTGCGCCGCCCCGGCTGCGCGAAACGGAGCGCTCAATGGCTGTCCATCGCATCGCTGCCGCACATGCGGCCTCCATCCTGCTCGACAAGGCCGCGTCCATCGCGCTCGCCTGTGACATGATCGAAGAGGCGGGGAGCAAAGGCGTCGAACTGCTTTGCTTTCCGGAAACCTTCGTGCCGGGGTTCCCCTACTGGATCAACCTCTACCCGCCGGGGAACCAACATGGCGTCCACCTGAAATACCTCGCGCAGTCTGTCGATATCGCGACGGGCGATCTCGATCCTGTTTGTGCGGCGGCAGGCAAGGCGGGGGTCTCGGTCGTGCTCGGCATCAGCGAACGCGACGGCGGAACTATATATAATGCACAGGCCTTCATCGGGCCCGAAGGCGCTCTGCTTGGGGTGCATCGCAAGCTGCAGCCCACCTTTGCGGAACGTATGCTCTGGGGGCAGGGCGATGGCGCCGGGCTGATCGTTGCGGAAATGCCCGTGGGCCGGGTTGGCGGGCTGATCTGTTACGAACACATGATGAACCTTGCCCGGCAGGCGCTGATTTCCGACCGGATGCAGATCCACTGCGCCAGCTGGCCTACCTTTGCAACTCTCGCAAAACGCGGTGGCACCTATGACGAAACCGTCGAAATTCTCATGCGCTCGCACGCCATCACCGGTCAGTGCTTTGTCATCCTCGCCGAAAACTTCGTAACCCAACAATATCTCGACGTGATGGAAGAGGAGCTTGGACCGCAAGCCGAAATCACGGCAGGCGGCGGCTGTTCCGCGATCTATGCGCCCTCCGGCGCTGTTCTTGCCGGCCCACACAAAGGCGCGACCCAGGCGATCATCCACGCGGATGTCGAACTGGACGATATCTATCGCTCCAAGGTGCTCGCCGATACTGCCGGACACTCCTCCCGGCCTGAAATACTGCAACTGCAGGTCAACCGCAGCCCGGCGCAAACGCTGGTAGAGACAGGCCGCGCCAAATGACCTTGCCTGCGGGCAATCAATATGACATATTGATATAGCATTATACTAAATCGGATGGCCGGACAGTGACCCAAAGAGACTATGGCGCAATCGACGCAGTTGCGAATATCTGGACCGCCGAGGCACTCGCCGGGCGGCCCGACCGCGAGGATTTCTACACTGGCAAGATGAAGGTCGATCAGCAGACCTTTGAGGGCATCTCCCTCGAGGAAATGCTGGGCCGCATGGACAGGGCCGGGATCGAAAAGGCCTTTCTCATTGCTGCCAAGGTCGGGCCCCGTTTGCACCGCTCCTGCTACCATGTGCCTTACAAGCTGGTGGTCGACGCGGTGCAGAAATACCCCGACCGTTTTCTTGGCCTCGCGGGCATCGATCCGACCGAGGGGATGAACGGCGTCCGTGCGCTGGAATCGGCGGTGCGCGATGACGGTTTCATCGGCGCGCATCTCTACCCGCACTGGTTCGAACTGGCCCCCGATCACGCCCGCAACTACCCGTTCTACGCCAAGTGCATCGAACTCGACGTGCCGATCCAGCTGCAAGTGGGCCAGTCGATGGTCTATGACAAAAGTTACCCCCGTCGCAGCGTAGGCCGCCCGATCACGCTCGACGCGGTGGCCTGCGACCTGCCCGAGTTGAAGCTGATCGGCATCCATGTCGGCATCCCCTGGACGGATGAGATGATCGCGATGGCGTGGAAACACGAAAACGTCTTTATCGGCTCTGACGCGCATTCCCCGAAATACTGGCCCGAAGCCTTTGTGAAATACATCAACTCCTACGGGCAGGACAAAGTCATCTTCGGCACCGATTTCCCGGTTCTGGATTTCGAACGCACCATGCGCGAGATCGACGATCTCAACCTGCGCCCCGGTCCCGAACGCAAGTTCCTGCGCGACAACGTGCTGCGGATCTACGGGCTGGAGGGCTGACATGAACCTCGCCGAGTCGCTGGAAATCCATGCCGTCGCACGGCCCGACCACCCGGCTGTCATTTCCGGCGACACGGTGCTGACCCACGCCGAATTCGCCGCCCATGTCCGCGCCCTCGCGGCAGGGCTGGCCGCTCAGGGCATTGTGACGGGTGATCTCGTCGGTGTCTGTCTCAAGGATACGATCGACCATCTCGCTGCGAATTACGCCGTGGTCCGGCTGGGCGCGATTCTGCTGCCGATGGATTGCCGTTGGACGCAGGAAGAAAAGGAACGGCTCGCCGAACATTTCGGCACCCGGCTCGTCCTGATCGAGCATGACGCCGCCACGCTGTCGTCGGGTATCACGGCCACGGTTGCCGAAACCCTCTCGACAGACGATGCACCGGCCATCGCGCCGGGTGGCGCGGCCGGGCTTTTGTTGTCGCTGTCCTCAGGCACCACCGGGCGGCCCAAAGGCCCCTGTATCACGCACGATCACATGCTGCGCCGGTTCTGGACGCATTGGATCAATCTCGGCCTGAACGCCTCGGATCGCTATGTTTCGGCCACGCCGCTCTATTTCGGCGGCGGTCGGACTTTTGCGATGTCCGTCCTCTTTGCGGGCGGCACGGTTATCCTCTTTCCGCCGCCGTTCAAGCCAGACCAGTTGGTCGATGAAATCGCGCGGGTGGATGCAACCAGCACCTTCCTTGTCCCGACCCAACTGCGCAAGCTGATGGAGATGGACGACGCCGCGCTCGCGCCGGCCCGCAACTTGCGCACGCTGATTTCCAGCGGCGCCCCACTTGACCCGGATGAGCGCATCAGTCTCTGCAGCCGCGTCTGCGCGAATTTCATCGAATATTACGCCTCGACCGAAGGCGGCGGCGTATCCATTTCCACACCCGAAACCCGCCTGCGCGCGCCTGATTCCGTGGGCCGTCCGGTATTCGCGGTCGAAGTGCAGGTCGTTGATGAAGATCACACTCCTTTGCCTGCCGGTTCTGTCGGACGGTTCCGCTATCGCGGGCCCGGTGTCGCAGACAGCTATTACAAGGATGACGCCGCCAGCGCGGACGCCTTCCGCGACGGCTGGTTCTATCCCGGCGATTTGGCCGAGATCGACGAAGGCGGTCATATCCACCTGCGTGGCCGCACCAAGGATCTGATCATCCGAGGCGGTGTAAACATACACCCCGGCGAGATCGAAACGATCCTGCGCGAACACCCTTCGGTTTCCGAAGCCGCCGTGCTCGGTCGTCCCTCCAAACGCCTCGGCGAAGAAGTCGTGGCCTTCGTCACGGCAAACCCGCTGGACGAGGACGCGCTGACCGCATGGTGCAAAGAAAAACTCGCGCCCTATAAGTGTCCGGTCGCCTTTATCGGTATCGACGACATGCCCCGCAACAGCGCCGGCAAGATACTCAAGACCGAACTCGCCGCGCAATTGCCTCAGGATGCGGCCTGACCTGATGACCCGTTTCGCCCCTGTCTTCAGCGCCCTGAGCGCAGCAGTCGAGAGGGGCGAAATACCTGGCGCGCATCTTCTTATCTCGCACCGGGGCGAAAACTTTGACTGGATGGGCGGTTTTCGCGACCGTCAGTCAGGCGATCCGCTGACCGCCGACACGATTTACCGGCTCGCCTCGCTGTCCAAGATCATGACTTCGGTTGTCGCGCTGACCTATGTGCAGGAGGGGCGTCTGGACCTCTCCGATGAAGTCTCACACTATTTTCCCGCGCTTGCCGATATGAAGGTGGCCATCGAACGCGAAACCATCAGCGGCGAGCGGGCGATCAACCTTGTCGACCCCGAACGCCCGATGCTGGTGCATGACCTGTTCCGCCATACCTCGGGTCTCACCTACGGCCAGTTTTCCGATTCGCCGGTGCAGGCCGCTTACCGCGCGGCGGGCATGTCAGATCACGACCAGAGCCGCGACGACATCATTGCCAAACTGGCGACGCTGCCGCTCGCCCATCACCCCGGCACGACATTTGCCTATGGCATGTCGACGGATGTGCTCGGCTGGATACTCGAGGAAATCGAAGACAAATCGCTCGAGGACATCTTTCGCGCCCGCCTCTTCGCGCCGCTGGGCATGGAGGAGGCCGCCTTTCGCCCCGCGCCCGACCGGATCGGTCATATCGCCCAGCCTCAACCCGACCCCGAAACCGGTGAGATCCCGGTGCTGGGGTCGCGCAATTTTTACGAGGCCGGGTGGCTCTCCGGCGGCCACGGCCTCTTTGTCACTGCCGGGGATATGAAACGCTTCATGGCGATTCTCGCCGGGCGGGGCAGTCATGGTCAGGCGCGCATCCTCTCCCCGGCGATCTTTGACTGGATGACCTCGAACCATCTGCCCCCGGGTGTGCATTTCGATCCCGATTGCGACCTGCTCGGTCCGATGGCCCCTTATCCGTATCAGGGTAACGGCTTCGGTCTTGGTGTGCTCGTGCGCACCGCGCCGGGACTGGCATGCCTGCCGGGAACGCCCGGCGATTTTTCATGGTCTGGCCTCTCGGGGACCTATGCCTGGGTCGATCCCGAACGGGACCTCTCCTGCGCGTTTCTCATGCAGTCCCCGACCAACCGGCGCGAATTCATCAGCCTGCTGCGGCGCCTCGTCTATGGCTGCCTGTAAAGCTCGCAAAATGATCAATCGGCAAGGGCATGAGAGGATTGTCGCAAGAATCTATTGATCGACAGGCAAACTTAGATCTAATGTTATATTGATATGACAAATAGCCTAACCGACTCGGCGAGAATCCATAAGAGACACCGGGCACGGAAGATCACCCAGAACCTGCGACGGGAAACGCAGGCATCCAGCAAAACGCAAATAGGGAAGATACAATGTCGAAACTAATCATGAACCGCCGGTCTTTCGTTGCCGGTATGCAGGGTCTCGCGCTCGGGACCGCGCTTACCGGTCTGCCGCGTCTCGGTAATGCACAGGACCTCAAGAATGTCACCTACCTGACGCCCTTCGGCTACCTGATCAACTTTGCCGCCGCTATGTACGGCGACACCAGCGGCATCTTTGAAAAGCACGGCCTCAACGTCACCGTCGAAGGCGGTCGCGGTTCCTCGATGGCGGTTCAGCAGGTGACCGCAGGCCGCGCACTGGTCTCGCGGACCGGCGGTACCGACCTGATCAAGGCCTATGCCAAGGATCCTTCGGTCGTTGCGATTGCCGAAATCTACGAACGCGATCTTTTCTACGTCATCAGCGCCGAAGATGGCGCTATCAATTCGCCCGAAGACATGGAAGGCAAGACCATCGGCATCGTCTCTCCCTCGGGCGCGACGGAAAACATCCTCGACATGATGCTCGCCGCCAAGGATATCCCCGCCGACGCGGTCAGCCGTGAAGTCGTTGGTAACGCGCCTGCCGCCTTTGAGCTGGTGAAACAAGGTCGGATCTCTGCCTTCATCGCCACTAGCGATACCGATTTCCAGCTCCGTCAGGCAGGTGAACCGATCGTTTCCTGGTCGACCGACGACGTCGCGCTTTGCCCGGGTCAGGTTTACATGACCTCCAAGGCACAGCTCGAGGAAAGCAAGGAAGAACTCGCAGCCTTCCTCTCGGGTATTCAGGAATGTCTCGGCGTCATGCTCGAAACTCAGGACAAGATGGAAATCATCAATTCGATGGGTGCCAAGTACGACCTCGCCGAAAAAGGACGCCCCGATGGCGGTCTGGCCGTGCTTGAATTCGGTATGCCGAACTACCAGCGTGCCTATGACGAGAAAATGGCCTCGGAACAGGAAAGCTGGGACAGCGCCTATAAGCTGATGGTCAAGGCTGGTCTGATCGAGGAACTCGAAGACCGCGACTTCTTTGACGACTCCGTTCGTCAGCTTGCCTTCTCGTGACAATCGACCCCCATAAGACCGCTCTGATCGTGATCGACCCTCAGGTGTCGTTCTGCGATCCGGGCGGGTCCATGGACAGGCAGGGGCGCGATCTAGCGCCCCTGCAACTTGCCGTGACGCAATGTGTGCTGGTCGCCGACCGCGCCCGCGCCGCCGGAGCCACCATCATCTGGACCCGCATGGTTTTTGCCCCCGGCTACACCGATGGCGGAGAGCTGACCAACCGCATCCGTCCCAATCTCGTAAAGATCGGCGCGCTGGAACGCGGCAGCGGAGACGAGGAACTGTCGATGCTGGTCTCCCCGGCGCCAGAGGACGTAATCATAGACAAGCCCCGGTTCTCCGCGCTCATCAACACCGGATTGGAACAGGTTCTGAAAGACCGCGGCATCAATACGGTGATTGTCGGCGGAGTCACGACCTCGATGTGCGTCGAAAGCACCGTGCGCGATATCGGCCAGCGCGACTATCAGACCTTTGTGCTCACCGATGCCTGCGCCGATTTCGACACCAAGGTGCACGAGGCGTCCCTTGCCGCGATGCAGTTTGGTTTTGCCAAGGAACTCAGCGTGGATGACGCCCTGACGCTTCTGAAAGGATGAATGTAATGACCCCAGCCAAGGCCGAAATGAACCCGGCGCCAGAGCATCAACCGGCCGACCTGTCGGTGTCGGCCGCAAAAGACGCGATGATCCGCCTTACCGGCGTCGAGCAGCGTTACAAGACGAAAGACCACGATGTTCTAGCCCTGACGGACGTGAACCTGAACATCGGCAAGGGTGAGTTTCTCGTGCTGCTGGGGCCATCGGGCTGCGGCAAGACAACCCTGCTCCGCATCATCGCCGGGCTGCTGCAATCCACCTCCGGCACGGTCGAGATCGACAACAAGCCGCTCTGGAACAAGAAGGCCCGCAACGATGACGCGATGGACGAACTCGGTGTCGTCTTTCAGGAAGCGAACATGTTCCCGTGGATGACCATCGAGGACAATATCGCGCTGCCGCTGAAACTGCGCGGCGTGCCCAAGGCAGAACGCCGCGCCCGTGCGGCTGAGCTCTGCAAGATGGTCGGCATTGAAGGTTTTGAGAAACGCTGGCCGCGTCAGCTTTCGGGCGGTATGCGCCAGCGCGCCGCCATCGCCCGTGCGCTTTCAACCAAACCGCAGATCCTTTTGATGGACGAACCCTTTGGTGCGCTCGACGCGATGACCCGCGACGCGATGAACCTCGAGCTTCAGCGCATCTGGATGGAAAGCGGCTGCACCATCGTGCTGGTCACCCACTCGATCCGCGAAGCGGTCTTCCTCGCCGACCGCATCCTCCTTTTGTCGCCGCGACCGGGCCGCATGGACACGATCACCGATATCGAGATCGAACGCCCCCGCGACACCTATGTTCAATCCACCCAAGGCTTCCAGGACTACGAGCTCAGCCTCCGTCAGCGCCTGGATTCCTTCGCCTGATCCCGCAAGGAGCCGATAAGATGGGAAAATACGCCGCCTGGGTCGCCACCCCTCTGGTTCTCGCCCTGCTGGTCCTGATCTGGCAGTTCTACGTTGTCGTTTTCGAGGTCTCGCCTTTCATCCTGCCGCCCCCGCTCGCCGTCTGGCACGCGACGGTGGAACTGCTCTCGGAACCCAAGACCTATTCACATATCGCGATCACCGTTTATGAAACCGTCGCCGGTTTCCTCATAGCGGTTATCATCGGCATCGTCTTTGGCGGGCTGCTCGGCAAGATCCGCTGGCTCGAGCGTACCCTCAACCCGCTGATCGTCGGGCTTCAGGTCATGCCCAAAGTGGCGCTGATCCCGCTGTTTATCGTCTGGTTCGGTTTTGGCCCCACCTCCAAGGTCGTCCTTGCGGCGGTGATCTCCTTCTTCCCGATCATGACCAATACGATCCTTGGCATGAAATCCGTTGAAACCGGCCATCGCGACGTGATGCTCGCCCTGAACGCCTCGCGCTGGCAGACCTTCAAAGAGGTCGAGCTACAGAACGCGCTGCCCTTCATCCTTACCGGCATGGAAGTTGGCATCGTGCTTGCCACCATCGGCGCGATCGTCGGCGAATATCTCGGCGGCAGTCAGGGGCTTGGTTACATGGCCGTTGCCACGCTCAACGCCTTTGACGTGACCTCGATGTTCGGCGTGATCTTCCTGCTGACCATCCTCGGTCTTGTTCTCTACTTCTTCGTCGTCATGCTGCGCCGCTTCGTCACCCCGTGGCACGAAGCCGTCACCTCGACCCGCGACTGATCCACCCAGACTGCCGATCAAGGAAATACACTCAGGAAAGGACCACATTCATGGGCCGCATCATCGACATCAGCACCAATTTCAAACCGCATACCGAGCTGAAACTTTATGACGTGCTAGGCATCGACAAGGAAAACGCCAAGGCCATCGACCCCGAGGCCTACATCGCCGAGATGGACCAAAACGGCGTTTCGATGACGGGTATCATCTCGAACACGGTGCAGAACGGCGTCAAGGGCGAGCTGCTGATGACCCACGCGGATGAGGTCTATCCGGTGCTGCAGAAATACCCCGACCGGTTCTTCGGCTGGGTCGGGATCAACCCGCTCGGCGGGATGGAGACGCTGCGCTACATCGAATACGCGGTCAAGGAGCTTGGCTTCAAAGGCGTCCACGTCTACCCGCACTGGTTCGGCGTACCGATCAATGACCGCACCTACTGGCCGATCTATGCGAAATGCTGCGAGCTCGACGTGCCGATCACACTTCAGGTGGGCCGCCAGTCGCCCCGCTCCGGCGGTAAACTCTGCGCGCGGCCCGAATGGATCGAGGATGCGGCTTTCGATTTCCCGGAACTGACCCTGATCGGTCTCCACATCGGCGTGCCTTACGACTTTGAAATGACAAGCGCCGCCATGTGTCACGAAAACGTCTACATCATCGCTGACGCTCATCCGCCCAGCACATGGACCCAGCACTTCATCGACTACTGCGCCGGTCGCGGCTTTGCCACGATGGATGGCGACAAAAAGGTGATGTGGGGCACGGACTGGCCGGTGCAGACCATCACCCAGTCGCTCAAAGAGTTGCGCAAGCTGGATATTCCGCCTGCCGCAATGGAAAACCTGATGGGCGAAACCGCCATCAAGGTTCTCAAGCTCGACGTACCGGCAGCCTGAACAGGCACGCGCTTCCGGCCCCCACGGGGGCCGGATCAAGACTAGGATCTGGGAGACATATTAATGGTAAACGATGTCGTCACGCCGCTCTATCACCAGATCACCCTGATCCTGCGCCAGCGGATCGAGGCGGGCTTTTACGGGGCAGGGGGCCGCATCCCGTCCGAGCTTGAACTTGCCGGGGAATTCAACGTCTCGCGCATCACCGTTTCCCGCGCGATCAACGATCTGGCGCAAGCCGGACTGGTCGAACGGCGCCGCGGTGCCGGCACGCGGGTCATCGGCAGCGCCCTGAACCGCCCTGTCGTGGCCGGGATCGGCGACCTGCTGCAAAGCCTCAACGACATGGGCAGCCGTACCCAGGTCAAGGTGCTCGAATACGGCTTTGTCTCCCCCGCGCCCGATGTGCAGGCCGCGCTCGACATTGCCGCCGACACAAAGGTGCAGCGCGCCGTCCGGGTGCGGAGCTTCAAGGACGAACCCTTTTCCTATCTCACCTCTTTCCTGCCCGAAGAGATCGGCGCGCAATTCGACGAAAAGGCGATGGGCCGTCATTCCATGATGGAGCTTTTGCGCATGGCCGGTGTCCGCGTCGGGAGTGCCGAGCAAAGCTTTTCCGCCGCGCTCGCCGATCCCCAGACCAGCGCCGCGCTGGATGTCGTCGTCGGCACGCCGCTTCTCGCGATCAACCGCGTCGTGCGTGACGACGCCGACCGCCCGGTCGAATACCTGCGCATCCTCTATCGCACCGACCGCTACCAGTACCGCATGACAATGGATGGCGAGGCCGAAGGTGCCGCGCAATCCTGGTCCACGACCGAAAATTGACCCGGGCCGCGCCCCGGAACAGCACGACCGGGCCAACCCGCGCCCGCCAAGACAAAGGAACCTCACATGTCGGCTTCCCTCGCTGAAACCGCCCTGCTGATCGTCGATCTGCAAAACGACTTCATCCACCCCGATGGTGCCTATGGCCGCGCCGGTCAGTCGAGCGCAGACATCGCCGCGCTCCCCGAGCGTATCGCGCCGCTTGCCAAGGCGCTGCGCGCCGCCGGTGGCTCGGTCGTTTCAACCCAATTCACCCTTGTTCCCGGCCGCCATGGCGAGCCGCTCATCGCGCCGCATCTCAAGAAATTGCGCCCCTTCCTCGGCGCGGGCGATTTTGAACCGGGCAGCTGGGGCAACGCCCTTGTCGACACCCTGCAACCGGCGGATTTCGCGGTGGAAAAGGTCGCCTATTCGGCCTTTTACATGTCGCGGCTCGAACTGGTGCTGAACCGCGCCGGTCTCAAACGGCTGATCGTCTGCGGCATCGTCACCAATGGCGGAGTAGCGGCCACGCTTCGCGACGCCCATGTGCGCGATTTCGAAACGATTCTGCTCAGCGATGGCTGCGGCGCGTTCAAGCGCGAAACCCATGACGTAACCATTGCCTCCCTTTCCACCGTCAGCCCCGTGAAGACCTGCGCCGAAGCGCTCGACATGGTGGAAAGCGAGGCCGGTGCTTGACAATTGTATGAATGACATATCAATATAACATTTAAGACAAGCAAGGTACCAAATGACCGCTCCCGCCACCCTCACCGAAAAGATCATGGCCCGCGCCGCCGGCAAGGATCGCGTCAGCGCCGGAGAGATCGTCACGGTGGACGTCGATCTTGCGATGATCCACGATTCCGGTGGACCGCGCCGGGTGAAACCGATGCTCGAACAGCTCGGGGCAACGGTCTGGGACCCGGAAAAGGTCGTGGTCGTTTCCGATCACTTCGTGCCAGCCGTCGATGTGGAAAGCGCGCAAATCCTTGATCTGACGCGCAAATGGGCGCGCGAAACCCAAGTGCGCCGGTTCTTTGACATGAAGGGCATCTGCCATGTCGTCCTGCCGGAAAACGGGCTGATCCAGCCCGGTATGATGGCGGTCGGCGGCGACAGCCATTCCTGCACCGGCGGCGCATGGGGCGCGGTCATGGTCGGCATCGGCGCGACCGACATGCTCGGCGTCCTCGTCACGGGCGAAATCTGGCTGCGTGTGCCTTCGACCGTGCGCTATTCCTGCACCGGGAGCCTGCCGCCCGGCGTCAGCGCAAAGGACATCATGCTGCACCTCTGCGCCACAGTTGATCCGGTTTCGATGAACTACCGGGTTGCGGAATATGCCGGCCCGGCGGTCGAGGCGATGGAAATGTCCGAACGCATGACGCTCTGCAACATGTCCGCCGAACTCGGGGCCAAGACCGGGATCATTGCCCCCGATTCCACCACCCATGAATGGCTGGAACGGGTCGGCGCTGGTGTCGGAGAGCGCGAGCTGCAAGGCGACCCTGACGCCGAGATCGAAAGCGAAGTGGTGATCGATACGCCCAACCTCGCCCCGCAGGTGGCCGCGCCGCATTCCCCTGCGAACACCCATGATGTCACCGACAGTATCGGCACGCGGGTATCGCAGGCCTATATCGGAGCCTGCACCGGGGCCAAGTTGAACGACCTTCACATGGCCGCGCGCGTGCTCAAGGGTCGCAAGGTCGCCGACGACGTGCGCTTGCTGCTCGCCCCAGCCTCCACCAAGATCACCGCCGAGGCAACCCGCGACGGCACTCTCGAAATCCTGACCGAGGCGGGGGCGATCCTTTTGCCTTCGGGCTGCGGCGCCTGCGCCGGTATGGGTGCGGGCATCCTTGCCGATGGCGAGGTTTGCATCGCCTCGACCTCGCGCAACTTTCAGGGCCGCATGGGCTCGGCCAATGCCGAAGTCTGGCTCGCCTCGCCCTATACGGTGGCCGCTGCCGCCGTCGCCGGAGAAATCGCAGACCCACGGGACATGCTGACATGAAGATCGACGGCAAAACCCACGCCTTCGGCGACAAGATCGACACCGACCTGCTGTCGCCCGGCGCCTATATGAAGGGCCCGATCAACGAGATGGCGAAACACTGTCTCGAAGCGGTCGACCCCGATTTCACCAACCGCGCCGAACCGGGCGACATCGTGACCGCCGGTTTCGAATTCGGCACCGGATCGTCGCGCGAACAGGCCGCAAGCTGCCTGATCCTGAACGGCATCGGCTGCGTTCTGGCCCGGTCCTTCGCGCGGATCTTCTATCGCAATGCGCTGAACCTTGGCCTGCCGGTCATGGTCTGCCCCACTGCCCATGAAATCGCCCCCGGCACCCGGCTGACTGTCGATCCGCTGGCCGGCACAGCCACCGAAGAAGGCGGCCGCGTCCACTACTGCGAACCGATCCCGGAACGGCTGATGGACATGGTCGCCGCCGGTGGCCTTATCCCCTATCTAGAAAAGACGAGGATTACATGAACCTGCGCGAACGGCTGCAACAGCCGGAAATCCTCGTGGCTCCGGGGTGTTATGACGGGCTGTCGGCCATGCTGATCGAGCAGGCCGGGTTCGAGGCGGCCTATGTCTCGGGCGCTTCGGTCTCCTACACCCGCTTTGGCCTCCCCGATATCGGCCTCGTCGGCATGTCGGAAATGGCCGATACGGTGCGCGCGCTGTCGCAACGTATCACCCTGCCGCTGATCGTCGACGGTGACACCGGTTTCGGGAACGCGCTCAACGTCCAGCGCACCGTGCATGCCTATGGCGATGCCGGGGCCTCGGCGATCCAGCTCGAAGACCAGACATTCCCGAAACGCTGCGGGCATCTTGATAGCAAGACGCTGATCTCGACCGATGCGATGGCAGGCAAGATACGCGCCGCCGTCGATGCGCGCCGGGACGAAAACATGCTGGTGATCGCCCGCACCGACGCGGTCGCGGTCGAAGGTCTCTCTGCCGCGCTCGACCGGGCCGAGGCCTATGTCGAAGCCGGGGCAGACATGCTCTTTGTCGAAGCCCCGCCAACAACCGACGCCCTGCGCGAAGTGGGCGAGAAACTGGGGAGCCGCATCCCGCTCATGGCCAATATGGTCGAAGGCGGCAAGACACCGCTCTCCTCGGCCGCCGATCTTCAGGCCCTGGGCTATTCGATGGTGATCTTCCCCGGCGCCTTCGTGCGCGCGCTGGCGTGGATGGGGCAGGAATTCTTCAAATCCCTGCGCGACAACGGCACCACCCGGCCTTTCGCCGACCGGATGCACGATTTCAACTCGCTGAACGATGTGCTTGGCACGCCCGGTTTCATCGCGCGCGGCCACAGCTATGACGAATAGGATCTACGCATGAGCGATATGGACCCGATCACGCTGGCGGTTCTCAAGGGCCGCCTCGAACAGATCGCCGACGAGATGGACGCCACCCTGTTCCGCTCGGCCTTCAACCCGATCATCGCCGAGGCACATGACGCCAGCCACGGTCTCTACCATGCCGAAACCGGCGAGACCCTCATCCAGGGCAAATCCGGCCTGCCGATCTTTGTCGGCGCGATGGCCTATGCCACCAAGGCCGTCATCGACAAGGCCCGCGAAGACGGCAACCTGTCGGACGGCGACGTATATATCTTCAACGATCCTTATGACGGCGGCACGCACTTGTCGGATTTCAAGCTGATCCGCCCCTATTTCCGCGACGGAGAGCTGTTCTGTTGGATCGCCTCGGTCGGTCACTGGCATGACGTGGGCGGTAACGTGCCCGGCAACTACAACCCCGTCGCCACCGAGAGCTTCCAGGAGGGGATGCTGATCCCGCCGGTCAAGCTCTACTCGGGCGGCAAGCTGAACCCCGATATCGTGACCATCCTCAGCGCCAACAGCCGCCTGCCGCGCAGCGTCTATGGCGACATGAATGGGCAGGTGAACGCGCTGCAACTGGGCATCCGCCGCCTCGACGCGCTGCTTGATGAATACTCAGGACCCACGGTGCAGCAGGCGCTCACCACCCTGCGCGACCGTGGCGCGGTGCTGATGCGCGCCCGGATCGCGGGCCTGCCAGATGGCACGTGGAGCGCGACCGATTACCTCGACAACGACGGCATAACCGACGAGCAGATGCAAATCACGCTCAAGGTCACGGTCAAGGACGAGGAACTGACCCTCGATTTCACCGGCACCTCCGCGCAATGCATGGGCCCGCTCAACATCTCGCGCTCGACGGCCGAGGCCGCCTGTTACGTGGCGCTGAAACATGTCTTCCCAGACGTTCCCGCCAATGGCGGCGTGCTCGAACCGGTGCAGATCGACCTGCCCGAGGAAAGCCTGCTCTGCGCCAAGGCCCCGCGCCCCGTCGGCGGCTATACGGAAACCATCCTGCGCCTGATCGACGTTGTGTTTCAGTGCTTTGCGCAGGCCACGCCGGAAATCGCACCGGCCCCCGCCTATGGTACGATCAACGCGCTCTCGATCTCGGGGCATAACCCCGGCGGTCAGCGCTGGGTCATGTTCTCCTTCTTCGGCGGTGGTCACGGCGGCCATAGCGACGGCGACGGTCTGAACCACGGCAACGCGCCGATCTCCACCGCGACCATCCCGCCGCTGGAAATCCTCGAATCCGCCTACCCGGTGAAATTCACCCAATGGGCGCTGCGCCCCAATTCCGGCGGCGAGGGAGAATATCGTGGCGGTCTCGGCGCGATCTATGAAATCGAGCTGCTGGCCGATGACGCGCAGGCGTTCCTGTTTGGCGAACGCGGCCGCACCCCGCCCCCGGGCGTCAACGGCGGCGGCGCAGCCCTGCGCAACCGCTTCACCTTCCCCGACGGGCAGGGCGGCTGGGCCGAACCGCCGATGACTTCCAAGATGACCGGGCTGAAACTCACCAAAGGCCAGCGGGTCCGCTTAGAGACGCCCGGCGGCGGCGGCTGGGGCGACCCAGGCAAACGCGCGCCCGCCCTGACCGAGCAGGATCAGCGGCTGGGCTATGTCGAGACGAAAGATAAGGCGTAACAATCATGACGGATAAATCGACCGTAATCGGCGTCGATGTCGGCGGCACGTTCACCGATCTCTTTTTCCTCGACGAATCCACCGGTGCCATCGACGTGGTCAAGGTGCCTTCGACCCGCGGCCGCGAGGCTGACGGTTTCCTCGACGGGCTGTCGCGCAACAACACAAAACTGGCCGAGGTCGGCACGATCGTGCACGGCACCACGGTCGGCACCAATGCGCTTCTTGAACGCAAGGGCGCGAAGTGCGGGCTCATCACCAGCGAAGGTTTCCGCGACGTGCTCGAAATGCGGCGCCGCGACCGCCCCGCCACATGGGGGCTGCGCGGCGAATATACGCCCGTGATCCCGCGCGACATGCGCATGGAGGTGCCCGAACGCATCCTCGCTGATGGCACCATCGACACCCCGCTCGATCACGACGCGCTCCGCGCCGCCGCGCAAACCCTGCTCGATCAGGGGGCCGAGGCGGTCGTCGTGGCCTTTGTGAACGCCTATGCGAATACCGCGCATGAGGAAGAGGCGTTGAAGGTATTAGCCGAAATCTGGCCGAACGAACACCTGACCGCCGCCACGCGCCTGCTTCCGGAAATCCGCGAGTTTGAACGGACCTCCACCGCCGCGCTGAACGGCTATCTGCAACCGGTCGTGGCCTCCTATCTCGACCGACTCAACACCCGCCTGGGCGAAGAGGGCTTTGGCGGCGATCTCCTGATCGTGCAGTCGAACGGCGGCGTGATGACCGTGGACACGGCGCGTCAGCTGCCCGTGCGCACCGCGCTCTCCGGCCCTGCCGCCGGGGTGATTGCCTCGGCCGAAATCGCTGCTGCCGCTGGCTTTGAAAACGTGATTACCTGCGACATGGGCGGTACGTCCTTTGACGTCTCCCTGATCGCGGGCGGCGAAACCCACCTCGCCGCGCAGACCTCCATTGACTTTGGCATGGTGGTGCGCTCGCCGATGATCGAGATCTCGACCATCGGCGCGGGTGGCGGTTCCATCGCCTGGGTCGACGATGCGGGTATCCTTCAGATCGGTCCTGAAAGCGCGGGCTCGATCCCCGGCCCGGTTGCTTATGGGCAGGGTAATGACCGTCCCACCGTGACTGACGCCAACGTGGTACTGGGCCGGATCAACGCCGACCGCCCCATCGGCGGCAAGCTCGACCGGCTGGATGTCGAGGCCGCCAAGGCCGCAATCCTGAAACATGTCGGCGAACCGCTCGGCCTCGATGCAATCGAAGCTGCCGCCGCGATCCTCAAGGTCGCCAATGCGCGGCTTGCCGGTGCTCTGCGTCTCGTCTCCATCGAACGCGGCTATGACCCGCGCGATTTCTCGGCACTGCCCTTCGGCGGCGGCGGCGCGCTGCATGCGGGCGCTCTGATCGGCGAGGTTGGTCTGAAAAGCGCTCTTGTCCCGCGTTATCCCGGTGTCGCCTCGGCGCTGGGCTGTGTGATCGCCGACATGCGCCATGATCAGGTGCGCACGGTCAACGGTATCCTCGGCGCGCTCGATACAGACGCGCTCGCCGCACAGGCCCGCGCCATAGGCGACGAAGGTCTTGCCCTGCTCGGCGATGGCGGCATCAGCTTTACCGGGCGCGATCTGCTGGTCGAACTCGACATGTCCTATCTCGGCCAGACCCACACGGTCGCCGTTCCCGTCGCGCTTGACGCGCTGTCGGACCGTGACCAGATCAAGGCCGCCTTCGAGGCGACCTATGACACCGCCTTTGGCAGCCACCTCGAAAACGTCGCGATCCGGGTGCTGAACCTGCGGGTCTCGGCCATCGGGCGGCGGCCGAAATTCGATCTCCGGGTGCTGGCCCCCACGACCGACACCAAACCCGAAGACGCCATCGCCTCGCGCCGCCAGATGTATGCCGACGGCGGCTGGCATGACACGCCGGTCTATGACCGGCTCGCGCTCGCCGTCGGCAGCGTTGTCGCCGGGCCCGCCATCCTCGAACAACTCGATACGACCATCATCGTCGAGTTGGGGCAGACCGCCCGCGTGGATGATTTCGGCAATATCGTTCTGGCCGCAGACTAGGCCACGCAAACGAAGGGCCGGAAAATATCCGGCCCTTCATATTAATCAAAAAGAATACTATGCGCCTCCGAGCGCCGCCGTCTCTTGTATTCAGAGCGGGCGGAGTCATGGCTAAGCCCCACATCCTGCCGAAGATGATCGGGCAGGATCTGGTAGTCCCTGTTGCGTCGGCGTCCAACCGGGCTAAAGCGGTTACGCTCCTTGCGGACCTGATCAACACCGCGGCTGGCGGGAAGGCGAATGATGCTGGGCATTTCAATGATTGCCCGAAAGAAACTATCAGTAAACATTTAATGAATTCCTCGAATAAAAGGGTACTGGTCAATTTGAATAGGTGGTCTGAATAAATATTCATGGCGCCGAACGGGTGTTGAAATTTCCGTTCATCCGGTCATGGCAAGGGCCATCACATGTTTGGCCTTGGGCTTCCCGCAGCGCCGCGACGCGGGTGCTACACCCTGTTTCCAGGCCGTCCTAGTCAGGAATTCCACCAGCGAAACAGCCATCGGATCGGACATGGCAACAAGCTGCTGCTCCACTACCGGACGTGTCTCTTCGACGGTCGTTCCCAACGGACGGATATGCAGCAGGTGGCGGTATCCAAGCGATTTGAGAAAGGTCTCGCAGGTGGCATTGGCCCCGACGACACACAACTCGCCGCCCGTCTGTTGCAGCAGCTTTCCGGCGACGATGATGCCTCGGCACCCGGCGCGGGTCAGTCCCTGCAGGCCGGTCAGATCCAGCGTGATATGTTGCCAGCCCGCCCGGACCTGCTCGACAAGCGTGTCGAACAAAAGGCCGGACGAACTGGAGTTTATCTTGCCCTCAATCGTAACAAACAACTGATCATCATGGGCGATACTTGTTACATGCACAGCTAAAGTCCTTTCGATAATGGATATGACTTGGTCGCCGGAATGGCGGTCTTGGTTCAAAAAAATGTTCAAATTAAATTATTGTTGTGGGCATTGGTGTTACCCGTCGCAGTCCGCCATAGCCGACCAGCTCCGGCATCTTTTCCAACCGAAGGGTCGGCGCCGCGTCCAGAAGGGCGGCCAGCCCCTCTTCCATTTCGATCCGGGCCAGCATCTCGCCGATGCAGCGATGCGGGCCGCGCCCGAACACCATGTGCAATTTCGGGTGGTCGTTCCGGCGGATATCGAACCGGGTCGGATCGCGATAGATTGCCGGGTCGCGCATCGCTGACATGGTCGACAGCCGCAGCATGGACCCGGTAGGCAGAACCGAGTCCCCGATGGTCACCGGGACCGAGGCGAAACGCGGAATCGACCCGACCGCCGGTTCATACCGCAGCGACTCGTTGACCGCGCCGGGGATCAGTGCGGGATCGGCCCGCACCTCTGACCAGTCCCCGCTCTCAAGCAGCAGTGCCACCAGCATCGCGAACCCCGACCGTGTCGTATCGCTGGCCGCGACGATCATCCCGAGCACCTGAAAGATCAGGCTCTCAAAGTTCAGCTTCGGCTCTTCCTGCCAGTTCGATACAAGCATCGACAGCAGATCCTCGCGCGGACGGGTCAAACGCGCTTTCAACTGGTCATCGACATAGTCGAACAGTTCGCCCGTCGCATTCTCGATCCTGTCATGCAGATGATGCGGATAGACAGGATCGACCGCTTGCGAAATGTCATAGACGCAGCGCGTGAAATACCGGGTATCGACACGCGGCAGGCCAAGGATCGCCGCGATCATATGCGCCGGCACCAGCGAGGCCATGTGTTCGACAAAATCGAATGTCTCGCCCCGGGGGAGATCGGCCACGATCCTGTTCGCCACGTCACGCACGATCGGCCGCGATTGCTGCATCAGCCGATGGCCAAAGCTGCGCGCGAACATGCCACGTTTCTGGCGATGCACCTCGCCGTTCGACAGCAGGAAGAAATCGCGCAGCAGCCGGGCGGTAAAACCCTCGGGCACCCTTTTCATCTCGACATAATCCGGACCCGGGCATTGCAGGATCGACGGATCGCCCAGCAGGGAAACAACATCCTCTCCGCGCAGCACAAGATACTGGCGCGGTGCCGTCTGAACCGCCGCATGGTCTTTCCGCAATCCAGCCAATACGCCATGCGGATCACCGCCGAAGATGTCAGTGTCGATTTGCACGGGGGCACGGGGGCTCGGGGTAACTTGTTCGGTCATGGCGCGGGCTTTCGATCGACTGTCTTGTTCCCCGATGCTTCGGGATACCGCCCTTTTTCGCGCCTTCTCGTTGTGACAAGCGTGGTAACGAGTGTTGTATTCGTACTCTTTTGCCGTGGTTTCCGCATTCTTGCTCTCGCACAGGCAGCAGAATTGACCTAGGGGAAGGCGCGGAACGACTCACCTCAAGGCCGCATTCCCTGGCTCGGTTGGAGAGCACAGAATTTGTGCTGCCGGACCGCCTTGAAACCGAAAACGAACTCAAACGGCATGGCTTTCCTCCATGGCCGAGTGAAACTGTCAGGGGTAATCGATATGGTTTTTAGCAGACCGGGTTCTCCGACCTGCGGCGACAAGATGATCGACGGAATTGAAATAACGCTTCTGGGTGAGCTGAAGGTGGTGCGGGACGGGCAGGAGATGGCTCTGCCGTCGTCGCGCAAGGCGCGCGCGCTTCTTGCCTTTCTGATTACCACCCAACGTCCCCACCGTCGCGAGCGGCTGTGCGAGCTGTTCTGGGATCTGCCCGACGACCCAAAGGCGGCGTTGCGCTGGTCGCTCAGCAAGCTGCGCAAGGTGGTCGACAGCGCCGGTCACCCCCGGATCATCGCCGACCGGGAAAGGGTCTCTATCGATACCTCCGGTATGGATGTCGATGTCCACCGACTGAGCGCCCGGATGCGCGACTCGCAGTGCGCCATCCCGCTTGCCGATCTCGAAACCATGGCACGCCAGCTCAACGCGGTCTTTCTCGACGGACTCGACAGCGCCGGGGACGAGGCATTTACCTCGTGGCTGATCGCAGAGCGTGAAGATATGCTGGCCCTTCAGGCCAATGTGCTTCGGCAGCTTGCCACCCATCCCGAAGCAGGGATTTCCGCCCGCAAATGGCTCCGCCTCTGGCACGAGATCGACCCCGAAGGCGCCGAGAATTACGAGGCCGGGCAGGGTGATACGGATACGCCCGCGCCACTGGCCCGCGCTCCGGAACCCCCCGAGACCAAGGCCCTGCGAACCCAGCGGATCGGCTTTTGCAACGTACCGGACGGGACGAAAATCGCCTTTGCGACATTGGGCGAGGGTCCGCCCCTGCTCAAGGCCGCGAACTGGCTGACCCACCTGGAATTCGACTGGGGCACCCCGATCTGGGGCATGTGTTTCGGCGAACTGGCCCGCTCGCGTAGTTTCATCCGTTATGATGAACGCGGCTGCGGCCTCTCGGACTGGGAGGTCGAAGATCTCAGCTTTGACGCCTTTGTCGAAGATCTCGAGACCGTCGCCGACAAGCTGTCACTTGAGCGCTTTCCGCTGCTCGGAATCTCGCAG
This sequence comes from Heliomarina baculiformis, assembly GCF_019966545.1. Lineage (GTDB taxonomy): Bacteria > Pseudomonadota > Alphaproteobacteria > Rhodobacterales > Rhodobacteraceae > Heliomarina > Heliomarina baculiformis. The sequence continues at coordinate 54,694 of NZ_JAIMIC010000004.1, forward strand.
GGGGCCGCCGTCTGTATCGAATACGCGGTGCGCCATCCTGAACGGGTTTCGGGCCTTATCCTTGTCGGCGGCTACGCGGCCGGCTGGCGCCATCTTTCCAGCCCCGAGGAACAGGCCCGCCGAGAGGCAGTGCGCAGCCTGACCGAGGTCGGCTGGGGGACGGATAACCCCGCCTACCGACACATCTTTTCGCAGACCTTCATGCCTGACGCCCACCCCGAGGATCTCGCATGGTTCGACGACTTTCAGCGTCGCACCACCTCGGCGGAAAATGCCGCGCGGTTCCAAGATGCCTTTGGCTATATCGACGTGCGTCACCAGCTCTCCAAGGTGCAGGCCCCGACCATCGTGTTGCACTCGCGCCACGACCAGCGCATCCCCTACGAGGTCGGCCGCGCCATGGCCTCGGACATTCCCGACGCCCGCTTTGTCACGCTGGAAAGCCGCAATCATGTGCTTGTGGACTATGAACCGGCCTGGGGGGTCTGCATGAACGCGATCCAGGATTTCCTTGTGGAGCAAGGTATTTAGGGACAGTACAAAACCCCGAAAACACGCATTCGGGGAAAAAATGCCGCGCGGCAGATATGCAAGTTGACTCACCCTTCCGTCGCGGAAAGACTGCGCGCGGATACGGCGGCGCGTCAATTTTTCCGCCTTATCAAGCCTTTTTAAGACCGCGGGAGGACTGTTGGTATGTCGGATCTGTCTTTGGTGCAGCTCAAATTTCTGGCCACCTACCTGCACGTGGTACCTAATCCAAAGATTTTCAAAGGCAAGAAAAAGAAGGAAATCGATTACAACAACCGGGTCACGGCCGAATACGAGGCCTATCTCGAAAAGAAGGCCGAGGCCGATGCTCTTCTGGCAGAAATCGCCGCCAGCCTCGAGACTTCCCGCCAGCTTCAGCGCAGCTCTCCCAAGGACGGGCTGACCGACGCGGCCAAGCTGTTCTTCGACCGGGTCTCGCGGGCGGGCAAGGAATATGACGCCTATAACCGCGAATGCGTGCAGATCAACGTGACCGTGGTCAGCGCCGATGCGAACAACCCGGGTTTTGTCACCGGACGCAACGCGCTCGATGTCCTGATTTTCAATCTGAACCAGCTGAAAAAACGTGTGCCCGACACCCCGCCCAGCTTGCAAAGCGGCGCGGTCGGCGTGCTTTTTACCCGCAAGCGCGACATCGGCGCGCTGTCGCAGTTCAAAAGCGCGGGCATGCTGAATGACAAGGTGGTCAAGATGCCTCTGCCCGATGATGGCGAGGACCAGAAACGCATCAACCTCCTTAAGCAGCATGGCGATGCCTGCAAGTCCGCGATGACCCAGCTTGACGACCTGCTGACCGAAGCCAAAAAGCCGGAAAACGCGGGCAACAGCGCGACGTATGTGGACCGCTCCGATGCCATCGTGTCCGATCTGCGTAACGATCTGGGCGATATCGAAAAAGACCTGCTCGCGGTCATTGGCGGGAGCGCCCGCGAAAAGCTGTCCGAACTCGTCACCGGCAATGACGACATCGCCAAGCGCGAGGTCGAGCGTCTCAACATCATCACCGACAGCACCGCCCGGCTCGACACGCTGCTCACCGCGCTCAAGGTCAAGGTGGACGAACTGAAAGACGCGCATGCAAACGCCGAGACCCCCTCGGCCAAGCGCAAGGCCGCCAAGGAATACCGTGAAGTCAAAGAGCGGATGGAGCAGCTCGAAACCCGCAAGAGCCAGCTGAAGGCCTACGAAGACCAGCTTGTTCTGCGCACCGCCAAGATCGACGAGGCCCGAAGCGAGCTTCTGGTATGGTCCGACGATCCCGCGCAGGCCATGCAGGACAACATGCCAAACCCGCTGACAGACCTGTCGCGCGACCCGAGCGAGATTCTGATCCTTGGTGGCAAGGACAAGAATGACCCCACCAAGATGCTGCCGGGCCAGATCGACAACCTGCGCGCGCAATACGACAACGAACGCCATCGCCTGCGCCTCGACGCCAAGCTGTTCCCGAATGAAACCGATCTTACCTATCTGAACGAAACCCAGCATGTGACGCTCAAGGCGATGCTCGACGAGGCCGAGAAATTCGCCCGCGCCGGGGCACTGGACAAGGCGCAATATGCGATCGACCGCACCGTCGCGCTGCATGCCAAGATTGACAATGCCGCCCGCTCCGCGCTGCCCGAACCCGTCGCCAAGGTCCCCTCGGACGAGGAAAAGATCGCGCGGCGTCTCACCGAGCTATCCGTGAAACTCGACCGTTTCTGGGGGCAGGGCGGCGATGCGGACAACGCGCTGCGCACGCTGCTGAACCGGGTGCAGGGAGTTTATGACAAGGAACTGGCCAAGGACGCGCCGCTGCGCGATTTCACCCGTATCGGCGAAGCGGTCGATGCCTATGAAAAGAAACTGAACGCAGAGATTTCCGCCTTCAACCCGCAGGTCGGCGACATGCTCACACGGGACAAGGCCAAGGATACCCGCAACAAGCTGATCGGCGGTCTGCTCGACGTCTATAACACCAAGGAACTGCAGGAATCCCAGCTCGATTCCGTCCCCGAGGACAAGCTGCTGATCCTCGAAAAGGACGGCACGACCCATTACTACGAAATCCAGACCAAGCATGATGGCACTGTGGACCGGCGCGGCGACCACAAGATCCCACGCGAGGCGATGGAAAACCTGCTGCAACAGGCCAACATGCTGGAAATGCTAGCAAACAGTTCGGCGCCCGATTGCGTCGAGGCAATCAACGATGCAACCGCCAAGGCCGAGGCCGATTTCGCCGCAATCTCGGCGGGCAGCGAGGACTACGAGCACGTCAGAAAGACGGTCATCAAATGCGATACGCTGATCGCCGACAAGCTTTTCGCCACGTGGATTCCCGACGGTTTCTTTGATACCCGCACCAAGTTCGACAGTTTCAAGGACAGCTACAAACGCGATCTTCTGCCCGCCGAGGCAAAGCGCCGGGTTGATATTTTCCACACCGATCTGACCAATCACAAAACCAGCGCGGAAAAGCTCAAGAAGGACTTTGAAGAGGTCGAGAAGCTCGTAGAACAAGTGGAATCGACCCTGCGCAACGGCCGCCGGGGCGACAAGCCGAACCTCGTCCAGAAACTTCAGGAAATCGTCGACGGCGCACCCGGCTCGCTTCAGGGGACCTATGTTGCCGCGCCGGGGGATACGGCCGAACTTGCCCCGCTGATCGCGGAGATGAAGACCAACCTCGACAAGATCTCGCCCGCGCTGAAAAAGGACGGGCTCGAAGGTCTGTTCAAGGACCGCATCAAGACCGCCCGTGCCAAGCTGGAAACCAAATCCGGCACCGGGATCGAAGGCGCACGCGCCGATGTGACCAAGATCAAGCAGGATATGCAGGACAAGCTGACCGAACTGGGCAAGCTCGACAGCAAGGAAGCCATCAAGAAACTCGCCGCTTTCCTCAAGAGCGAAGGCGCGGGACAGGACAAGATCACCACCGCCAAGACAGCTGTCGAGACCGACACCAAGGCAATCGACGACGATCTGGACAAGGTGAAAAAGATCCTCAAGGACAGCAAGCGCACGCTGGCCACCTATGAAGAATACATGGATGTGGAAAAGGCGCTGAAATCCCAGCTCGACGTACTGAAAAAGAACAAGGATCCCGTCGATGCCGCCGACCAGCTCCGCCAGCTCAAGGTGCAGGCCGCCCAGCTTAAGGAAGAGGTAAGCAACCTTAGCAATATCGCGGCCGGCAAGGGCGAAGGGGTCGATTTCGCCAAGTGGGAAAGCGCGCTGAAATCGAAATTTGCCGATGTCAGCAAAGAGGCCGCCGCCGTCGCGGCCGAAATCCGCAAAAAGGCGGCCGAGACTACGGTCGAACCCCAAGACGGGATGGATCAGACTGAGGCCGACCGCCAGACGACCGAAATACGCGACGCCGCCGAGGCCGCCGCCAAGACGCTCGATCTCATCACCACGGGCAATTTCGACCAGATCCTGACGCTCGACACCAGCCTCCCGCAAGAGGCCACCAATGCTCTGCGGATCACGGATGATGCCGCCGCCCGCAAGGCGGCGCTGGCCACGGTACGCGAAAAGGCGCTCGCTGAAATCAGGCGTATCCGCCAGCAGATAGACAGCCACCCCGCGCTGGGCGTCTATCGCAACAATCCCTTCTCCATCAAGAGCTGGGCTCCCTTCCTTGGGGCGATGCACAGCTTTGACGTGATGGTCCTGACGAAACTCAAGCCGGTCTGATCGACCCGGGCGACAACCAGTTAAGCGAGGAAAACAGATGGCTTTGAGTGAACAGCAGATCGAATGGGTAGGTTGGGTCGCAGGCAAGAAGATCGACGCAAATACCGTATCCGCACAGGCGGTACAGGACGAGAAAAAGCAGGCGATCCTGAACGACACGATCCGCAAAGCGCTGGGCGACCTGCATGACGACATCGACGAGGCGCAAAAGATTGTCATCCAGCAACAGGACGATCCCAACGCGGTCAAGGCGCTCTGGCGCAAGATCGCGGGCACCAGCAACACGCAGGATCTGATCTGGCGGGCCACTGACGAGGATACGAACAAGAGCATCCTGTCGAAATACGAACTCCGCGCCGATGTCGAGGTCGATACGGTCGACGATATCGACGACTCCGTCCTGAACATCGACCCGGGCCAGCTGAAAAAGCTACACGACAGCTTTACCCAGATCCTGAACCTTCAGAAATCCATGCAGATGCAACTGGATGAAAACGGCGAACGGCTTTTCTCTGACGAGGAGATCCGCAACGAACTCTGGACGCCGATGGTCCGCTCGGGGCTGATCCCCGACAACATGGTGCCCGACGATTTCTCGGAACATGCGATTGCCTTCAAGGGTGCGCAAAAACTCTATGCCGACCGGATCGACGCCTATAGCAAGACTCACACCAAGACCCAGGACGCCTGGGCCTTTGGCCTGCGCATCGCCAAGGAAACCGTAACCGTGACCGGCGCTATCGTCTCCGGGTCTTTTACCATGGCCAATTCCGTCGAAGTCGCTGGCAAGCAACAGGAAATGAACGATCTCAAGCTGGAAAAAGAACAGCTGCTCAAGGCGGATCCCAACGCCGATACCTCGGCGCTCCAGACCCAGATCGACGCCAAGGACCAGCAGGTCCGTGAATTGCAGAACATCCCTAAATACATCGACGCGGGCACCGCGCTGTTGAACGGCGGTATCTCCCTCGTCGAACTTGGGGTCGAACACCACTACGCTCCCAAGGATCAGGACAACTGGACAAAATGGACCAAGACAGTAGGCAAGGGGCTGGAAATCGCGCAGGGCATGGCGATTTCGGCTGCCTCCACCTCGATCCTCGCCGGTTCCAGCGATAACGGCAAGTCCGAGGCTGGTCTGATCACCTGCGTCACCTGTTCGCTTCAGGCCGGATTCACCGCCGCGCGTCTGGTGCCGGCGGTACACGCGATCTGGAAAGAACCGGACGAGGCCAAACGCGCCCTGATGATTGCGAAGGCGGTCGGGGACCTTGCCACCTGCGTTGCCAGCTCTATTACCGCCGCGGCCTCGCAGATCAACACGGTCGACAAGAACGCCAGCGAAGAGGAGCAGAAAGCTCAGAAACAGGCCGACACGGATGCCAAGGCCGAATTCGCGCAGCTTGCCAGCGCGTTGAAACTGGCGATTTCGCAGGCGGGTAACGGTGTTGCGATCTACGAGGCAGTCAAGCGCGGCGACATGAAAACAGTCGGGATGCTGCTTGGCGGCATGGCCGTCGCCACCGTCTTTGGTACCACCTCAGAGGTCATCTATGACGCGGTCCGCGAAGACGTGGACAGCCTCGAAGGCGCTCGCCGCGCAAGCGAGGAGGCCCCGGTCGTCGGCTCCCATACGGAAACCACCGGCAGCAATCAGGAGTCGGGTCAGGACAAGGGATCTGCGGCCGCGCTCGAGGCGCTGCAGAAATCCATCGGCTCCACCGAAGGCGTCGCTATCGGCCAGATGAAGGCCAAGGTCCCGCCGATGAGCGAGGAAAGCCAGAAACTGCTGGAAAGCATGATCAGCACCGAGGTCGAAGGCGCGCAGCAGAAACAGGCCGAGGAAGAGCTTGAAAAGGCAATGGACCCCGAAGTCATCAAGGCGATGATGGAGGATATCGACGGCGCGATGGGCGATTTCGAGGCCCAGTATTCCAAGGCCTTCCCCGATCCGGGCCTGACCGACCGTACTCCCGAAGAGGTGATCGAGGCACAGGCCGCAATCGACCGGGCGATGGCCAACACGGCCGCGCTCCGGGCCAAGGTCGCGCTGATCAACAGCCTGTCGGGCGGCGCGGCTGGTGTTATCTCTGCCCTCGTGCCAGGGGCAAGCGCCGCCGCATCCGCGCAGGCGCTCGCCCGTGACATCTATCTCCTCGTTAAATGTGTCGAGGTTCACAACACATGGTGCGACAGCATGGATGTGGCGATGGCCGGGCAGGGCGGGGCGGCGGCGGCGATCCATAATGCCGTGCGCAATGCCCGCATCCATCTTTCGCAGGCAGCGATTGTCGCGATTCTCTCGGCACTCAAGGCCTCTGCCGAAGTGGCCAAGATGTTCGACCCGACCGGGACAGCCGCCGGTGTGTCTGCCGGTGCCAGCATGGCCTCGGCCGTGGTGAACTACGGCTACAAGATGCAGAAAGAGGCCGACATCAAGAACGGCTGGAAGGTCTATAAAGAGGCCCGTTCCAATCCCGGCAACCGCAAAAAGGCCCGCAAGGCGCTGCGGCTGAACTCGACTCTGGCCAAGTGCTGCATCGCCTATGGTGCGGCCATGATGAACGATACCGCCGCGAAACAGGCGATCAAGGCAACCGGTCTGACCGTCGCCGCGATCCAGAACGACCAGGACATCTGCGTCCGTCTCGTCGCCTATCTCGAAAACGAACTCGCCGACGATCCGGTGGTCATGGCCGTCGAATACAAGAAAGACAACAAATGGGCTCCCGGCGATCCGGCGCTCGATCTCTCCGTCTGGACCAGCTTCAAGGCCGCTGCCGCCAAGTCAGCCCAGCCGCCGCTCGCCGAAGGCAGCCTTGCAACCCCGGCTATCGACCGGCTGCTCGGGGTAATTGCGCAGAACCCCGGCTGGGATGACACCTCGGCCTTCAAGGCTGCCCGCGAAAAAGCCGCGAGCGACGATCCTCAGGATGATAACGCGCCGGTGCCGCAGATCCCGGACGATGTGCAGCGGATTCTCGACAAGCAGCTCGAGATCAACGATTACCTCGACCGCCTTGGAGAGGCCTTTGCCGCCTACCAGCCGATGGCGGCCACGGGCAGCTCGGCGCACAAGCCGATGGCCGACGCCGCCGCGATCTTTGCCACGATGGCGCGCGCCGGGGCGAGGGTTACGAGCGACAATATCAAGGTGATTCGCAGCTATCCCGCGTTGGTCGCCTGAGCGTAATCCCCTCGGGCGGTGCCCATCCGATGCACGGGGGGTGTACAGGGGGTGTACAGCAGGTGCCCCCCGTTTTCGGCGGGTCATTGCTGTTTAGGAATGCCGCCGCAGGGGCATGATGCCCCGCCTGCCGCAAGGTTCGCATTGCTTTCCGGAAGCCTATTCAATAGACGTGGCTGGCTGCAATACGGTTAAATAACAGCACGTTAGATGGTACGTATCCGGCTTGCGGCCCCAGCCCGCACGCCAAGGAAATCCCAAATTAACCGACGCGCGATAGACCCTCCGCGCGCCGAAATCTGCGTCTCACTTTTCCGAGTTCGCCCAGTCCCAGTACATCTCGCGCACTTTTCGTGTGATCGGTCCGATCTGGTACTGGCGATCGTCAAAGGCGCTGACCGGCGTGACCTTGTTCATGTTGCCGGAAAGGAAAACCTCGTCCGCCGTGTCGAAATCTTCGAATGTCAGCACGGTTTCATGCACCACCATCCCCTCGGCCCGCATGTTCGACATATGCCGCGCACGGGTGATCCCGGCCAGAAATGTGCCATTCGCAATCGGAGTGAAAACCTCTCCATCCCGCGCCATGAAGACATTGGCCGTGGCGGTTTCCGCGACATTGCCCATCGCATCGGCCACCAGCGCGTTGCTGAACCCCTTGCGCCGCGCTTCGGCCAGCATCCGGGCGTTGTTCGGGTAAAGGCAGCCCGCCTTTGCATTGACCACCGCGTCCTCTTGCACAGGGCGGCGGAACCGGGTCCGGGTCAGGGTGGCACTGGCGGTCTCGGGGGCCATCGGGATCTCTTCGAGGCAGAGCGCAAAGCCCGTTTCGCCCTGCGGGATGATCGCGGTCTCGTCCCCGTCGATGCCCCAGTACATCGGGCGGATATAGACAGCGCTGCCCTTGTCATAGGCGGCAAGACCCTCGTGGGTGATCGCCATCATCTCCTCGACCGAGACACTCGGGGTCAGCATCAGCGCCTCGGCTGAGCGGTTCACCCGCGCGCAATGGGGTTCAAGATCGGGGGTCAGCCCATTGACGTAACGCGCGCCGTCAAAGACCGAAGAGCCAAGCCAGGCGCCATGATCCGCCGCGCGCATGATCGGCGCGTTCCCGTCATGCCATGTGCCGTTGAAATAGGTGCGGATGTTCTTGCCGGTGGCCATCTTGCTCTCTCCCGTCTGCTTTGGCCGGACTGTACGGGCGAAGCGGGGGCAAGGTCCAGAGCGCGGGGCCAGACCGATGGCGCAAAAAGAAAGAGCCCCGAAAACGGGGCTCTTTCAGAAATTCTTGTCTGATCGGAAAGATCAGGCGGCTTTGCGACGACGACGTGCAGCTGCCAGACCGCCCAGACCGGTGATCAGCATCAGGCCAGCGGCCGGAACCGGGACCGGAGTGGTCGTGGTCGAGGAGAACGATACGAGAGTTTGACCGTTCTGCGTGGTGAACTGCATGAAGCCAGCACCGTCTTCCAGCACACCATCGGTGTCCGAGATGGTGCCAACAGCGGTGAAAGCGTTTTCAGCCGTGTCGATGGCAAAGGAGGTTGCCGTGAAGACAAAGTTTGCCACTTCCCAGATCACGCCGGGTGCATCGAAGTCGATGTCAAACAGCGAAACCGACTGGCCAAGGGTCAGGCCAGCAAAGGACTCGGTGCCGATTACGACGAAACCCGGGTCGTTCAGGTCGACGTCTGCAACGCCAGCATCGCCGGCCATGAAGTCAGAGTTGTCGAGGTTCACGGTGCCGCCGATATCGATTTGGCCCGAAATAGTCGCTGCGGATGCCGCGAGGGGCGCCGCAACGGCGAAAGCTGTGGCGAGGCCCAGCATTTTAATTTTTTCGATCATATCTATTTTCCCATTTCCTTGTTACCCGACCTACCAGATACAACACAGCGCAGATCGTCGTACTCTGTTAACAAATTAGGCAGGGGCGCTTCAACGATTTTATCGCAAAAAACCGCCTATTCGCCAAGATTTTGCCACTTTTCCTGCAATACAACGGTGGCTAACACGTTTAAATTGTTTCTAAATACTGTGAACAACTCTTTGCTTTGCGTTATAATTGACGAAATAGAAACAAACGTGGCGTAAACTCCGGATTTTCCCGGTTTTTGGACAGGTGATTCTCTCCGCCCAAATGTGGCGAAAACCTGAAATGTGGCGAAATTTTGGCTACTTATGGTTGTGTAATGCAACGCAAGCGGGTGGCCGCGCGTGGTCGAAACCACCGCGTTAACCAGTTAAAAGCTTTCGGTTTGACAGGACGATACGGTCGTGCGTCAGGCGCCGACCATACCCACGATGTCATAGGTTTTCTGCAGGATCGGGCTGGCAATCGCCCGCGCCCGCTCGGCCCCCTGGGCAAGGATGCGGTCGATCTCGGACTGGTCGTCCATCAGCCGCGACATCTCGGTCGTGATCGGCGAAAGCCGCGCCACGGCCAGTTCCGCCAGCATCGGTTTGAAGGTGCCGAACTGCATCCCGCCAACCTCGGCCAGCACCTGATCGACGCTCTGATCGGACAGGCCCGCATAGATGTTCACGAGGTTGCGCGCATCCGGGCGGTTCTCCAGCCCCGCTGCCTCGGAGGGCAGCACCTCGGGGTCGGTCTTGGCCTTGCGGATCTTCTTGGCGATGGTGTCCGCATCGTCGGTCAGGTTGATCCGGCTGGCGTCCGACGGGTCCGATTTGCTCATCTTCTTGGTGCCGTCGCGGAGGGACATGACCCGCGTCGCAGCGCCTTCGATGACCGGCTCGGTGATCGGGAAGAAGTCCACCTCATAGTCATGGTTGAACTTGGTGGCGATGTCGCGGGTCAGCTCGATATGCTGTTTCTGGTCCTCGCCGACCGGCACATGGGTCGCGTGGTAGATCAGGATGTCCGCTGCCATCAGCGCGGGGTAGGCGAACAGCCCAAGCGAGGCCGCCTCGGCATTCTTGCCCGCCTTGTCTTTCCACTGGGTCATGCGGCCCATCCAGCCCATCCGCGCGACACAGTTGAAGATCCACGCAAGCTGAGCATGCTCCGGCACTTGGCTCTGGTTGATGAGGATGGATTTCGTCGGGTCGATCCCGGCGGCGATGAAACCGGCGCAAAGCTCACGCGTCTGACGCTTGAGATCCGCCGGGGATTGCCAGACCGTGATTGCGTGCAGATCGACCATGCAATAAACCGTCTCGGCGCTGCCTGCGTTCTGGGTATCGACGAACCGCTTGAGCGCGCCCAGATAATTGCCCAGATGCAGGTTGCCCGATGGCTGGATCCCGGAGAAAACCCGTGGCGTAAAGGTCGTTTCGCTCATGTCTTTGACACTCCCGGCTGGAAAACTCGGCCTGCCTCGCTTACCCATGCACCAAAGCGGCGTCAAGAAGCCGGACAGGAGCCTTACCCATGACCCCATCCAATCCCAACAATGCGGTCAATCCGCTGCCACCGGTCGTGGTTGCGCTGTTCCTCATCCTTCTGGCAATCGAGCTGTATTTTCAGGCCGGGAGCAACGGGCTGGCCGGCGGACCCTCGGCCGTTGGCTGGCGGCTGACCGCGCTGCAACGCTATGGGTTCTCGGGCGAAATCCTGCGCTGGATGTGGGACACCGGACAATGGCCTGCGGAACACCTGATCCGCTTTATCAGCTACCCCTTCATCCATGTGAGTTTCACGCAGACGATCTTTGCCGGGGTCATGATGCTGGCGATGGGCAAGATGGTCGCCGAAGTCTTTGGCCCCGTTGCCTTTCTCGCGGTCTATTTCATTTCGGCCATCGTCGGCGCGCTGGCCTATGCCGTGCTGACCGACGGGGCGCTGCCGCTGATCGGGTCGTTTCCGCCGGTTTACGGGCTAATCGGGGCCTTTACATGGCTGCTCTGGCGCAAGATGTCGCTGGTCGGGGAAAACCAGTTCCGGGCCTTTACGCTGATCGGGTTTCTGATGGGAATCCAGTTGATCTTCGCCCTGGTCTTCGAGGTTTCCAAGGATTGGGTCGCCGATCTGGCGGGCTTTGCCACGGGCTTCATGCTGTCCTTCCTGCTGGTGCCCGGCGGCTGGGCAAAGATCCTCGCGAAACTGCGGCAGGAAAAGTAAAACCGCCGCATTCCAGGAGGAAGCGGCGGCGAACTGATTAACTTGAGCGTATGATAACTCGAGGGGTACTAAACTATTGGTATCCGAGCCAGATCAGGCCAGTCCGATAAAGGACAAAATGGCCAGAACTACGACGACAAGCCCGACGATATAGATGATGGAACGCATGTAATCTCTCCTTTTGGGGCCGGGCAGGTGTGTCGCCGCAGCCATGATTTGACCACTAACGCCCGCGTGATCAAAAAGGTTCCAGCGCATTAGCGTCTTGTAAGCGTTCGCTTGAAATCCGAGAGTTTCACGCCGCCAATTGCCTGTGCGATGGCAAAGAACAGGATGATGCCAAACACCACCAGCCCCGCCAGCGCGAGATAGCGCCAGCCAGCGGCGAACAGATAGGGTTCCAGCAGTTCGGCCCCGCCCCAAAGCGCCGCGCCCATCAGCGCGGCAGCAAGGCAGATCCGCCAGAGCCGCGTGTGAAACCGTGCGTCGAACCGCGCCACGTCACCCATGTCTCGCGCGCCTCGCATCAGGAGCACAACCATCGCCCAGCCCGCCAGCGTCGTGGCAATGGCAGGCGCCAGCCAGCCGACAACCGGCGCCAGCCCAAGAGCTGCCACCGCGTTTATCACCATAGAAACAACGGCATAGCGAAAAGGCGAGCGGGTATCTTCGCGCGCGAAATAGAGCGGTTGCAGGATCTTTTGCAGAACGAAAGCGGGAAGGCCCAGACCATAGATCGCAACCGCGCTGGCAATGGCGACGCTGTCCGCATAGGTCGCCTCGCCCCGCTGGAACAGGACCGACACGAGCGGCAGCGGGATCACAATCAGCGCCACGGCCGAGGGGATGGTGAGCGCCAGCGACACTTCGGCAGCCCGGCTGAGCGCGGCCCGCCCGCCGGCATCGTCCTTGGCGGCAAGGCGGCGGGAAAGGTCGGGCAAAAGCACCACGCCGATGGCAATGCCCACCACGCCCAGTGGCAGCTGGTAGAGCCTGTCCGCCGCATACAGCCAGCCCACGGCCCGGTCGAAATAGCTGGCCACCTGTTGTCCGACGAGCAGGTTCACTTGCACGACGCCCCCGGCCAGCGCGGCTGGCACGGCGACCCGCACCAGCCGTCCCAGCTCGGGCGAGAGGCGCGGCCGGCGCAGGCGCAGCGGAAAACCGGCGCGGCGGGCGGCGACCCAGACCAGCACCATCTGCGCGACGCCCGCGACGGGAATACCCCAGATCAGGGCGCGGGCCACATCGGCCCCGGCCCATGCGGTCAGGGCCATGGCGGTGATGAGGATGACATTCAGCAGCACCGGCGCGGCGGCAGCGGCAGCGAAGCGCCCGGTGGCGTTCAGCACGCCCGAGAGCAGCGCGGCGATCGAGACGAACAGGATGTAGGGAAAGGTGATCCGCGCGAATTCCACCGACAGATCAAAGGTTTCCTCTCCGGCAAAGCCGCTGGCCAGCGCAAGGATCAGCCAAGGCATCGCTGCTTGGGCGATCAGCGTCAGTACGATCAGAACGCTGGCTAGACCGGCCAGGGCCTGCTCTGCGAAATCCTGCGCGTCGCCGCCCGACTCCAGCCGCTTGGAGAACATCGGCACAAAGGCCATGTTGAACGCGCCCTCGGCAAAGAAGCGGCGGAACATGTTGGGCAGGCGAAAGGCCACCACATAGGCCTCATAGAGCGGTCCCGTGCCCAGAAAGGCAAGGATCATCGCATCGCGCACAAAGCCGAGGATACGGCTGAGCAGGGTCCAGACGCCGACGGTCAGAAAGCCGGACATCAAGCGGATCGGTTTCATGGTTTGCCTGTAGAAAAGGGCGCCCCTTGCGGAGTCTGTTCGGGCCAGATTACCGGCTTTCCGGACTCAGGGAAAGCCGGTCTCTCGTAAGGGCTGCGTTACTTGTCGGCCCGTTCGACGCCTTCGATGATCGCATGGCGCAGCTTGGCCTCAAGCGAACGCTGCTTGGATTCAGAATGGTATTTCAGGCCAAACATGTCCTTGACATAGAAGGTGTCCACCACCTGCTCACCAAAGGTCGCGATGACCGCATTGGCGATATAGACATTCGCCCCGGCCAGCGTACGCGCCAGATCGTAGAGCAGGCCTGGCCGGTCGCGGGTGTCGACCTCGATGATCGTATAGATATCCGAGCCCTCGTTGTCGAAGGTGATATGGGTCGGCACGTCAAAGGCCTTTTCACGCTTTTTGATCTTGTCCTTGGACTTGAGCGCTTCGCGGGCGAGAACCTCGCCGCGCAGGGTCTTTTCGATCATCTGGGTCAGGCGCGGCAGGCGCGATGTCTCATAGGGTTTGCCGTCGCTGTCCTGTATCCAGTAGGCATCGGTGACGTAACCGTCCTTGGTCGTATAGCTGCGCGCATCGACCACGTTGGCCCCGACCAGTGCCAGCGCCCCGGCCAGCCGGGCGAAGATGCCCGGGTGATCGGCCATCACGAAACAGGCCCGGGTCGCATCGCGATCTTCGTCCGGGTGCAGGTTGATGAGGATTTTGCTCGGATCGTGCAGCGATTCCAGTTCGCGCAGCATACGCGCGAAATCCACATGCGCCGTCGTATGCAGCCCCTGCCAGTAGGGCGGGTAGTGACGGCTGGTTGCCAGTTTGAGCGCCGATTTCGACCAGTCGGGCAGGGCCTCGCGCAGCGCCTTGCGCGCCTCGGCACCGCGGTTCTCGCGGTTGAGATCCTCCATCCCGGTTTCCAGCGCGCGGCGGGTCTGGCGATAGAGGCTGCGGATCAGCGTCGCTTTCCAGTTGTTCCAGACGTTCGGCCCGACGCCCCTGATATCGCAGACCGTGAGCACGGTCAGCAGGTCGAGCCGTTTGACGGTCTGCACCGCCTTCGCGAAGTCGCGCACCGTGCGCGGGTCGGCGATATCGCGTTTCTGGGCCATGTCCGACATCAGCAGGTGATAGCGCACAAGCCATTCCACCGTTTCACTGTCCTGCTTGTTTAGCCCCAGTCGCGGCGCGACCTTGCGCGCAATCTGCGCGCCAAGGATCGAATGATCCTCGGGGCGGCCCTTGCCGATGTCATGCAGCAGCAGAGCCGTATAGAGGATCTTGCGGTTCACCCCGTCCTTGAGAATGCCGGTGACGATCGGCAGGCTTTCGACCAGCTCGCCCTTTTCGATCTGGGCAAGGTTGGCGATGCACTGGATGGTATGCTCGTCCACTGTATAGCTGTGATACATGTTGAACTGCATCATCGCGACGATGGGTTCAAATTCGGGGAGGAAAGCAGAGAGCACGCCAAGTTCGTTCATCCGGCGCAGCGCGCGCTCCGGATTTCCGTGGCGCAGAAGCAGGCCCAAAAAGATCTGCCGCGCTTCCTTGTTGTTGCGCATCTCGTCGTCAATCAGGTCGAGATTGGCCGTCACCAGCCGCATCGCGTCCGGATGGATCAGCATGCCGGTGCGCAGCGCTTCCTCGAACAGACGCAGCAGGTTCAACTTGTCGGTCAGGAATTCATCCGGGTCTTCGACCGCCAGCCGGTTGTTGATCATCACATAGCCGGGCTTGACCTTGCGCTTGCGCCGGAAGATCCGCTCGAGCAGGGGTTCGGACTTGACGTGCAGCGCCTCGAGCTTGGTCAGGAAGATGCGGGTCAGGTCGCCCACAGCCGTGGCATGGCGGAAATATTCCTGCATGAAAATTTCGACACCGCGCCGCCCGGCCTTGTCCTTGTAGCCCATCCGCTCGGCCACATCGACCTGAAGGTCAAAGGTAAGCTGCTCGGTCGCGCGCCCGGTCACCAGATGCATATGCGAGCGCACTGCCCAGAGGAAATCTTCCGCCCGGATGAAACGGTCATATTCGCTGGGGCGGAACATGCCGAGAGAAACCAAATCTGAACTGCGTTCCACATTGTGGAGGTACTTGGCGATCCAAAACAGCGATTGCAGGTCGCGCAGCCCGCCCTTGCCCTCTTTGACATTGGGTTCGACCATATAGCGTTCACCCTGCCGCAGGTGGCGCCTGTCGCGCTCTTCCAGCTTGGCTTCGGTGAATTCCCGCTCTCCTGAGGAAAACAGGTCTTTTTTCAGCCGACGGTCGAGATTGTCGTAAAGCGCCCGGTCTCCCGCAAGGAAGCGATGTTCGAGCAGCGCCGTGCGGATGGTGAAATCATCGGAGCCGAGGCGGATGCAGTCGCGGATCGTGCGGCTGGAATGACCGACCTTCAGCTTGAGATCCCAGAGGATATAGAGCATCGATTCAATGACGCTCTCGGCCCAGGCGGTGATCTTGTAGGGCGTCAGGAAGAGCAGGTCGACATCCGAGAACGGCGCCATTTCGCCCCGTCCATAGCCGCCGACTCCGATCAGCGCGATCTTTTCGCCCGAGGTCGGGTTGGAGATCGGATGCAGATGGGTCTGCGCCACGTAGAGCGCCGTAGTCACCAGACCGTCGGTCAGATGGGAATAGGATCGGGTGAGGGGGCGCGCCTCGAACGGGCTGGCCTCGAAAGCGGTGGCGATGGCGGCGCGGCCGGTTTCATTCGCGTCACGCAGGATACGCACAACCTCGTTACGGAATTTGCCCGGCTCAAGACCATTGCCCGCGATCTTGTCGATGCGGGCAATGATGCTGTCTCTGTCGAAGATATTCTTGGGGTCGCAGATCAGCGCCCCGGTTTCAACGGGGGCCGAATTTGCGACCTGCGCGGCGCTAGAGGCCAGCGCCTGAGAAACTTGCCGGGGCTGGGTCAACTACAACAACCTGTCTGTTCTGAATCGTCGCGACCGCCAGGCCGCGCTGGTTCGTACCATCAGGCAATAGTCTGAAGATACCGCCAACACCTTGGAAACCCGCGCCCTGTGTCAGGCTTGCACCGCTCAGCGCATTCGGGTTGCCGGAACCGACGAGCGCACCGATGGCGGCGATCCCGTCATAGGCAAGGCTGCCGATCGGGTGCGGAGCATTGCCGAAAGAGGACGTATAGCGGGCGCGGAACTGATCGGATTTCACCGGATCGGGCAGCGCGAACCAGCCCCCCTGCACACCGGGCAGTTCCAGCGTCTGCGATGGAATATCCCAGCGGGTCAGACCGATGAACTGGGTCGCTGGGCTGGAGACGCCTGCCTCGGGCAGAAGCTGCGTCAGAAGCGGCAACGCCCCCGCGGTATTGGCCGTTAGAAACATCGCATCCGCGCCGGTGCTCTCGATCTCGCTCTTGATGCGCGGGATCGCCGCAATCACGCCCTGCTGCGACTGTTCGTAGGCAACGGTGCCGACCGAGGACGCGGCCGACCGCGAAAGCGCTCTTTGTACCGCGTCACGCCCGGCCTGCTCGGCAAGGTCGCTGCCATGCACCACAAGCACGTTGCGCTTACCCTGACGGGCCGCGTAATTGGCCAGCCGCGAGGCCGTGTTGTCGAAGGTCGGCCCGAGGATGAACACGTTGCCGCCCGCGATTGTCGGGTTGTTCGAAAAGCTGAGCACGTTGACGTCGCGATTGGCAACCGCAAGACCAACCGCGTTGGCGGATTCCGCATAGACCGGCCCGAGGATGATCTTGGCGCCGTCGTCCACCGCCTGATTGGCGACATTCGCCGCGGTCGCCGCATTTCCGGCGGTATCATAGACCCGCAGGTCAACCTGCACGCCGTTCAGGTCCGAAATCGCAAGACGTGCCGCGTTTTCAAGGCTTTGCGCAAGGATCGCATCGCCCGACTGGGCCGACCCGCGCGGCACGAGCAGCGCGACGGGCACCGGGGCCGAGGTATCGATCCGCGGACCGCCAGAGCCGACACCGGCGGTGTCACAAGCGGAAAGAACAAGGCCGGCAGCCAAGGTTACACAAAGAAGGGCTGCCTTGCGGGCCCCGGCAAAAACGGCGAACATGGTCTTGTCTCTCCCTCGAAACGGCGGATTGGCTCCGCACCTCACTTGGTGGGGATAATAGACTTCATCCAAGGCGGGTCCAGAGTTGAATTACAGAACGATCAGTTTGGCGCCAGGGTTGTATTTTGTCGCCACCCCCATCGGCACGGCCCGCGACATCACGCTGCGGGCGCTGGACGTGCTGGCCTCGGCCGATGTGATCGCCGCCGAAGACACCCGCAGCCTGCGTCATCTGATGGAAATCCACGGCGTGCCGCTGAACGGGCGCCGGATCATCGCCTATCACGATCACAGCGGCAAAGGCGTGGAGGAGCGGCTCTTGAGCGAGCTGGCCGAGGGCCGGTCGCTTGCCTATTCCTCGGAGGCGGGCATGCCATTGATCGCCGATCCCGGCTACGAGTTGAGCCGGGCCGCCGCCGAAGCCGGGCACCTTGTGACGACCGCACCGGGGCCATCGGCATTGCTGAGCGCGCTGACGCTTGGTGGCCTGCCGACGGATGCTTTCTTCTTTGGCGGTTTCCTGCCCAATAGCTCTACGGCCCGGAAGAAACGGCTCGAAGCGCTGAAGAATATCCCCGGCACGCTGGTGTTTTATGAATCGCCCAAGCGGGTTTCGGCAAGCCTTGCCGACATGGTCGAAGAACTCGGCAGCGAACGACCGGCCGCCATGTGCCGGGAATTGACCAAGAAATTCGAGGAAGTGCGCCGCGCCACCCTCGGCGAACTCGCGACCGAACTGGCCGGGGCAAGCCTGAAAGGCGAGGTGGTTCTGCTGGTGGACCGGGCGCGTTCGGAGAAAATTAGTGAAACTGACATAGAAGAGGATCTGCAAAGGGCGCTCGGAGAACATTCGGTCCGCGACGCGGCGGATCTGGTGGCCCGATTGCACGATGTCCCGCGTCGCAAGGTCTACCAGATGGCGCTCAACATGGGAAAGAAGTGACATGAACCAGTTGCAGATTCGGGGACAGGTCGCTCATGCCGCGGGGGTATCAGCGGAAAACAGGATCGCGCAGGATTACGAGCGCCGTGGTTTCGCGCTCGCCCGGCGCCGCTGGCGCGGCAAGGCCGGCGAAATCGACCTGATCGCGCAGCGTGGCGATGAAATCATCTTTGTCGAAGTCAAGAAATCCTGCACGATTGCCCGTGCCGCCGAGCGGCTCAGCCGCCGCCAGATGGAACGGATCTATGCCAGCGCGGCGCAGTTTCTCGGCACCCAGCCTCTCGGGCAGCTGACGCCGTCGCGCTTTGACGTGGCGCTTGTAGATGCGCAGGGTCAGTTTGAAATCATCGAAAACGCCTTTGGCGCGTTCTGAACGCCATTGCACCTCCTGCTGAGACGCGCCATGTATTCGGAGCAGTCTAACAGGGGAAGTGCCCATGAAAATCGCGTTCCAGATGGACCCGATCACCGAGGTCAACATCAACGCCGACAGCAGTTTTCGCCTTGCCGAAGAGGCACAGGCGCGCGGGCATGAGCTTTTTTACTACAGCCCCGATCACCTCGCGTTCGAAGAGGGCCGGGTAACCGCCCGGGGCCATGACATGACCGTGCAGCGGGTCGAAGGCGACCCGGCTGTGCTGGGCGAGCGCCGGACCGTGGATCTGGGCGATTTCGACGTGGTCTGGCTGCGTCAGGATCCGCCTTTTGACATGCATTACATCACCGCGACCCATCTGCTGGATCGGCTGAAGGGCGAAACGCTGGTGGTGAATGACCCGTTCTGGGTGCGCAACTATCCCGAAAAGCTGCTGGTGCTGGATTTCCCCGACCTTACGCCGCCGACGACCATCGCGCGGGATCTTGAAGTCATCAAGGCATTCAAGGCGAAACACGGGGACATCATCCTAAAGCCGCTCTACGGCAACGGTGGCGCCGGGGTGTTCCGGCTGGACGAGAATGATCGTAACCTGTCGTCGCTGCACGAGCTGTTCACCGGCTTTTCACGCGAACCTTTGATCGTGCAGAAATTCCTGCCCGATGTAAGCAATGGCGACAAGCGCGTTATCCTTGTGGACGGTGAGCCGGTGGGCGCGATCAATCGGGTACCCGCCAAGGGCGAGACAAGGTCGAACATGCATGTGGGTGGACGTCCGGAAAAGATCGCGCTGAGCGACCGCGAGCGTGAAATCTGCGCGGCGATCGGACCGCTTTTGCGCGAGAAGGGGCAGATTTTCGTCGGAATCGACGTGATCGGCAATTACCTGACCGAGATCAATGTGACCTCGCCGACCGGAATTCAGGAACTGGAAAGGTTCGACGGGATCAATGTGGCCGCCACGATTTGGGAAGCTATCGAGGCGCGCTGCGCCTAGGTTTTTGTGGAGAGCCGAAAACTGATGGCTTCGGCGACGTGGTCACGTTTCACTTCGGGCTCTTGCGCAAGGTCGGCGATCGTTCTGGCCGTACGCAGAACCCGGTGATAGCCGCGCGCTGACAGGCCGAAACGTTCGGCCACGCGGGTTAAAAGCGCGCGGCCCTCGGCATCGGGTGTTGCCACGCTCTCCAGCAGATCGCCCTGTATATCCGCGTTCTGGCGGATTGTGGGGTGATCGGCATAGCGCTGGCCCTGAATTTCCCGCGCCGCCTTTACGCGAGCGGCGACAGTCGCAGAACTTTCACCGTTGGCAGGCAGGTCGAGGTCGGTGAAACGCACCGGCGGCACCTCGACCCGAAGATCGAAGCGGTCCATCAGCGGTCCGGAAATCCGGCCAAGATAGTCTTCGCCACATTGCGGCACACGCGAACAAGCGCGCTCGGGATCGCTCAGATAGCCGCATTTGCAGGGGTTCGCGGCGGCGACCAGCATGAATTTGCAGGGGTACTTCACATGGGCGTTGGCGCGCGAGACGATCACCTCTCCGGTCTCGATCGGCTGGCGCAGGGTTTCCAGCACGGACCGGGGGAATTCGGGGAACTCGTCCATGAACAGCACGCCGTTATGAGCAAGGCTGATTTCGCCGGGCCGCGCATTGCGGCCGCCGCCGACAATTGCGGCCATCGAGGCGGTGTGATGCGGATCGCGGAAAGGGCGGGCGCGGTTGATACCGCCCGCGTCCAGCATGCCGCAGAGCGACTGGATCATTGAGGTTTCCAGCGCTTCGCCCGGGGTAAGCGGAGGCAGGATGCCGGGTATCCTTGCCGCCAGCATCGATTTCCCCGATCCGGGTGTGCCGACCATAATAAGGTGGTGACGCCCGGCGGCGGCGATTTCGAGCGCACGTTTGGCACGTTCCTGGCCTTTCACCTCTTTCAGGTCAGGCCCAACGGCGGTCTGCGATACTTCGCCCGGCTCGGCAGGGTCGAGCGGGCGCTGACCGGTCAGATGGCGCACGACCTCACCAAGACTATCGGCGGCGATGACGCGGGTCGCGCTTACCCATGCTGCTTCGGCTCCTGAGGCGCGGGGGCACAGCAGGGTGCGGTTTTCCTCGGCGGCGGTGAGCGCCGCAGGCAGGGCGCCTATAACCGGCACCAGCGTCGCATCGAGTGACAGCTCTCCTAGGGCCACGATATCTTCGACCGCATCGGCGGGCAGGATCTGCAGGGCAACCAGCAGGGCCAGCGCGATGGGCAGGTCGAAATGGCTGCCTTCCTTTGGCAGATCGGCGGGCGACAGGTTTACCGTGATACGCTTGGACGGCAGGGCGATGGCCATTGCACTGAGCGCGCTGCGGACGCGGTCGCGCGCCTCTGAGATTGCCTTGTCCGGCAGGCCGACAATGGAAAAGGCGGGCAAGCCGGGCACGACAGCGCACTGAACCTCGACCAGTTTGGCGTCGATGCCCTGAAATGCGACCGAATAGGCTTGCGCCACCATGAGTTTGTCCCGGATTGGTTAACAACTCATGGCTAACGGCGCACCGGTTTAGGAAGTGTTAACTTGCCGAAGCTTCCGTCAGGAAGGGGCTGCTTGGCAGATCGAGCTTATAGGGTTCAGGGTCGTATGATACCTGTGCACCTTCTGTACACCACCTATGCACGGAATCGTCGCCGACCAGCGCCTCGCAATAGGCGTTTGCAGCGGCGCTGACAGGCAGGCCATAGCCAAGGATGCGCGCGGCTACCGGCGTGTAGAACACATCTGCGAGCGAATAGGTGCCAACGAGCCAGCCGGTCTTAGCACCCGAAACTGTCCGCGCGTGGTCCCACAGGGTCTCGATCCGAGACAGATCGGCAAGCACCTTGTCCGATGGCTGGAACCCCTGATAGCGGCGCAAAAGCTGCATCGGGCAATCGCCGCGCAGGGCGGAGAATCCGCCCACCATCTCGGCGCAGAGCCAGCGGGCCGTGGCGCGCTGGGCAGGATCGGTCGGCCAGAGACCGGCGTCCGGGTGGCGCTCGGCCAGGGTTTCGGCCATCGCGAGGCTTTCGCCGACCACTGTGCCATCGGGGGTGCGCATTGCTGGGACGAGCCGCGCGGGGGCAAGCGGGGCCATGTCCTGTGCCATGGTGCCGGAATAAAGCCCGATCATATGCGGGTGGACGGGGATTGCGAACTTGTCGAACATCAGCCAGCCGCGCAGAGACCAGCTGGAAAAGGAACGGTCGCCAATATAAAGGTCATATGTCATGTCGGTGAAGCTATGCGGATCCGGGAAATCCAGTAAAGCGACCTTTTGTGTCCGGGGGCATCACGGCAGGTGATTGATCGCGCCTACGGACCATTGCCCGTCGTGACGGGCGATTTCGGTGACGGACAGGTTGTCAATGCGCTGGCCGAGCACCTCGTAGGCCGAGATGCCATTTGCCCGCTGAAGCTGGGTCAGGATAACGCCGAAATGGACTACGACAACAAGATCGCGGCCCGTATGTTCGGCGATGAGGCGGTCGATGCCCGGGTCTATGCGCGCACGCGCGTCATTCCAGCTTTCGCCGCCAGGCGGTCGGATATCGCCGGGGGTTTCCCAATAGGCGCGGGCGAGCGCGGCATCTTCGGCTTCGATCTCAGCGGCGCTGCGCAACTCCCATTGGCCGAAATGGATTTCGCGTAGTTCCGGGCGGTGATTCAGCCGTTCGCGACCGCCCTGAATGGCATCTGCCGTCGCGGTGGAGCGCAGCAGATCGGAGGAAACGACAAGCGCGTCGTCTGGCAGGTAGCCGGACAGACGGTCAATCTGGGCCAGATCGCTGAGATCGGCGGGCAGGTCGGACCATCCCACCATCGATTTGGCATGGGTCGGGCCGTGCCGGACCAGAAACAAGCGTGTCACAGGGCGTCGCCTTTAATTGTGCGGGGGATGCCCGCAACCACGTGGATGACCCGGGCGGCCTGCGCCGCGAGGGCGATGTTCAGCCGCCCCTGAGCCTCGCGAAAGCGACGGCCAAGCGGGGTTTCGGGGACGATGCCCTGTCCAACCTCATTGCTGACGATGACGACCGGCACGGGGGAGGTTTTGAGGGCGGCCAGCAGTCTTTCCTGTTCAAGCGCGATGTCGTTGTCGGCAAGTATGTGGTTGCTGAGCCAGAGGGTGGCGCAGTCGAACAGGCAGGTCTGGCCCGGCTCAAGCTCGGCGATGACGTCGGCAGCGGCCAGAGGTTCCTCGATCGTGGTCCAGCGCGGGCCGCGCCGGGCGATGTGAATGTTAACCTTCTCGCGCATCTCGTCATCGTAGCATTCAGCCGATGCCAAATAGATTAGTTCTTCAGGGCATTGATTTAAAAGGGTTTCTGCATGCGATGATTTTCCGGAAGCGGCGCCTCCTAGCACGAGAGTGTTTCCTGACAACATTTTTTTAACCCTTTGAGGAAACCAAATCGCCGGTTGCTGCGTATTTAATACAAGCCCGCCTTACAAGTCTTTCACTGGGGTTGCTTCGTTGGGCAAATGTAATTTTTCAGGGGAAAATTCACATGCCGTTGGATATCTCGAACGACCGAGCGATGTCACGCCGCGCTATGAAAGCAGAGCTTTTGGACGCGGAAACCGAACTGAGACTGGCCTATGCCTGGCGGGACCAACGGGACGAAGAGGCGCTTCACCGATTAATTAACGCCTATATGCGTCTGGCGATCTCGATGGCGTCCAAGTTCCGTCGTTACGGCGCCCCGATGAACGATCTGATCCAGGAAGCCGGGCTGGGACTGATGAAAGCGGCAGAGAAATTCGACCCGGATCGCGGGGTTCGGTTTTCGACCTACGCGGTCTGGTGGATCAAGGCCTCTATCCAGGATTTCGTGATGCGCAACTGGTCGATGGTTCGCACCGGCTCGACCTCTTCCCAGAAATCGCTGTTTTTCAACATGCGCCGTATTCAGGCACGGCTGGAGCGTGAGGCATCGGCGCGGGGCGAAACCCTGCCGCGTCATGAGATGCACCAGCTGATCGCAGGTGAAATGGGTGTGCCAATTCATGACGTTGAAATGATGGAGGGCCGTCTGTCGGGGTCCGATTTCTCTCTGAACGCGGTGCAGTCTGCGGATGAGGATGGGCGCGAGTGGATTGATGCGCTGGAAGACGACAGTGCGCAGGCGTCTGAAACGGTTGAGGATCGTCTGGACACAGCGCAGTTGCGGGAATGGTTGCTGATCGCGATGAATGCGCTGAACGATCGCGAACGCTTTATCGTTACAGAGCGCAAACTGAAACCTTCGTCCCGGACGCTGGAAAGCCTTGGAGATGAGTTGCACCTGTCCAAGGAGCGGGTGCGCCAGCTCGAGGCGGCAGCGTTCCAGAAGATGCGCAAGACGCTGTCCACGCAAAGTCAGGAAGTGTTTGAGTTTCTCAACTGAGCCGGTCCAAGACCTTCTTGATGAAACATTTGCTGATGATGGTCCTGCTCTGCGCCGGGACGGCGAACGCGCAGGAGATTTTACCGCATCCCCCGGCCTCGGCGGATGTGGTTTTTCTTGGTGAGGTCCACGATAATCCCCGCCATCACGAGGTGCAGGCCACGCTTGTTGCTCAGATCGCGCCCGATGCGCTGGTTTTCGAAATGCTGACGCCGGAGCAGGCAGCAGCGGTGACCCCGGAAAATCGACAGACGCAGGCAGAACTTGATGCGGCGCTGGGCTGGTCCGAGTCCGGTTGGCCGGATTTTGCGATGTATTACCCGATCTTTGCCGCCGCACCCGATGCGGTTGTGATCGGCGCGGCGGTTCCGCGCGATCGTGCGCGGGCGGCGATGGAGACCGGCATTGCCGAGAGTTTTGGTGCCGGGGCGGAATTATACGGGCTGGCCGCGCCGCTTGCCGGTGATCAGCAGGAGGCGCGCGAAGCCCTGCAAATGGCCGCCCATTGCGATGCGATGCCCGAAGACATGCTGCCAGTCATGGTCGACCTCCAGCGGTTGCGGGATGCGGTTCTGGCTCGGGCGGCGGTCGACGCGGTGATGCAGACCGGCGGCAAGGTTGCTGTCATCACCGGCAATGGCCATGCGCGGCTGGACTGGGGCGCGCCGAGCCTGATTGCGCTGGCCCGGCCCGATCTGCATGTGTGGTCGCTGGGACAGGCCGAAGCCGACAATCTTTCGGGCAATTTCGACGCGGTCGTGTCTGCAGAGCCCGTAGACCGCAGCGACCCCTGCGCCGAGTTCAAGTAAGGCGCTGTCGGGTAACAACTATTCCGCTATGGCAGATCCTGCGCCGGACGCTTATGGTCGGGACGGATCGGAACAAAGGGCACGCCCATGCTGGCCTCGAAAAATATCCTTCTCATCATCGGCGGCGGGATCGCGGCCTATAAGACGCTCGATCTCATCAGGCGGTTGCAGGATCGCGGCGCCAGCGTGACGCCAGTGCTGACCAAGGCGAGCGAGGAGTTCGTGACACCGCTTTCGGTTTCGGCGCTGGCCGGACGCAAGGTCTATCGGGACCTGTTCGATCTGACGGACGAGGCCGAGATGGGCCATATTCAACTCTCGCGCTCTGCCGATCTGGTCGTGGTCGCACCGGCAACGGCGGATATGGTGGCCAAGATGGTCGCGGGACTGGCGAACGATCTGGCCTCGACCCTGCTTATGGCGACGGATACGCCGGTTCTGATCGCACCCGCGATGAACGTCCGCATGTGGCATCACCCGGCGATGCAGCGCAATCTGGCGCAATTGAAAGCGGATGGTATTGCGGTTGTAGGCCCGGATGAGGGCGGCATGGCTTGCGGTGAATACGGGCTGGGGCGCATGTCGGAAGTACCTGACATCATTGACGCAATCGAAGCGCGGCTGTCGGATGGTCCGCTGAAAGGCAAACGGGTGCTGGTGACCTCGGGGCCGACGCATGAGCCGATTGATCCGGTGCGCTATATCGCGAACCGGTCCTCCGGTGCGCAGGGAACGGCGATTGCCCGGGCGCTGGTGGCGCTGGGGGCCGAAGTTGTATTTGTCTCAGGTCCTGCCGATGTGCCGCCGCCGGAAGGGGTGGAACTGGTACGGGTCGAAACCGCGCAGCAAATGTCAGACGCGGTGGACGCGGCGCTGCCCGTCGATGCGGGCGTCTTTGCGGCGGCGGTGGCCGACTGGCGGGTGGCCTCAGCCTCGGATCGCAAGCTGAAGAAGACGCGCGACGGGATGCCGACGCTGGAATTTACTGAAAACCCCGACATCCTTGCGCGGGTGTCGAAGATGACTAATGGCCGCCCCGGGCTCGTCGTGGGCTTTGCGGCGGAAACCGACGATGTGGTCGAACATGCCACCGCGAAACGGGCGCGCAAAGGCTGTGACTGGATCGTGGCGAATGACGTAAGCCCGGCGACGGGGATCATGGGGGGCAGCGAGAATGCGGTCATCCTGATTTCGGATGATGGGGCAGAGGAGTGGCCGCGACTGGGCAAGGCCGAGGTCGCCACACGTCTGGCGGCGCGGATCGCGGATGCCCTAGGCACTCAGGATAAGGAATAACGCATTGGTTCAGATTCAGGTAACGCGCGATCCGGATTTCGATGAAACGGTCGCTTTGCCCAGCTATGAAACCGCCGGATCGGCGGGCGCGGACTTACGCGCGAACTTTCCTACGCGGGGTGAGGTTGTGCTGGCGCCGGGGGAACGGGTGCTGGTACCGACGGGCCTGCGGGTTGGGATTCCCGAGGGGTATGAGATCCAGATCAGGCCACGCTCGGGCCTTGCGCTGAAGCATGGGATTACTCTGCCGAACAGCCCCGGCACCATCGACAGCGATTATCGCGGGCCTTTAGGCGTGATCGTGATGAACGCGGGGCAGGAGCCTTTCACCATCGCGCATGGGGATCGCATCGCGCAGATGGTCGTGGCGCCGGTTGTTGTGGCGCAGTTCGATCTTGTCGAAACGCTTGATGAAACCGACCGTGGATCGGGTGGTTTCGGGTCGACCGGGCGCGGCTGATGCTTTTCGTGCTGATCCTTGCCGGGGCGCTCTGGGGGATCGGGGCCGTAGCCGGCGCGCCGAAATCGCGACGGCTGCTTATGCTTGGCGTGCTTTTCGCGGGCGTATTGGCTGTGCAATTGATACTGCCAGATGGTCATCCTCTGCGTGAAACCACGGGCGGGTCTCCGGCGCTCTGGCTGATCTTGGGCGGCTTCCTTGTGATCGCGGCAGGCTATGGACGGTTGGTGCAGATGCTCAAGCGGCGTGCGGCGCTGGACGAGCCTGCCGAGATGGTTCCGTCGGGTAGAACCTTTAGCGAGACAGAGCTTGAGCGTTACGCGCGCCATATCGTGCTGCGTGAGCTTGGCGGGCCGGGGCAGAAACGCCTGAAACAGGCGCGGGTGCTGGTGATCGGTGCCGGGGGATTGGGCGCGTCGGCCCTGCAATATCTGGCGGCGGCGGGCGTGGGCACGATTGGCGTAATCGACGATGACGTGGTGGAGAACGCCAACCTGCAACGGCAGGTGATCCATTGCGACGCGGATATCGGGATGCCCAAGGTATTCTCGGCAGAGGCGGCGATGAAAGCGCAGAACCCTGCGATAGAGGTGCGACCCTACCACCGGCGGCTGGAAGAGGGGATCGCGGCCGACCTGTTCGCCGATTATGACGTGATCCTTGAGGGCAGCGACAATTTCGATACGCGGTACCTTGCGAACCGGGTGGCAGTTGCTCAGGGCAAGCCGCTGATCTCCGGGGCCCTGTCGCAATGGGAAGGACAACTGAGCGTGTTTCATCCCAAGGCGGGCGGGCCGTGCTACCAATGCATTTTCCCCAAGGCACCGGCGCCGGGGCTTGCGCCGTCTTGCGCCGAGGCGGGGGTTGTCGGGCCGTTGCCGGGGGTTGTCGGGTCGATGATGGCGGTTGAGGCCGTCAAGCAGATCACCGGGGCCGGACAGGTGCTCCGCGGCGAGATGCTCATCTATGACGCGCTCTACGGCGAGAACCGTAAGATCGCGCTGAAAAAGCGCGCGGATTGTCCCATATGCGGGGCTTCCGACCTGGCCTAACCTGTCGAGAGATTGAACCGGGTCGCGGGCGTAATTAGGTCGCACCTAAAGGAGATCCTGAATGACCAACACCCTTCTAAGCGATTGGAATACCCCGTTTGAGCTGGCCCCGTTCGATGCAATTTCGGACGAGGATTTCGCCCCCGCGCTGGACGAGGCACTGGCGGCGCATGAGGCCGAGATTGCCTCTATTGCCGGGAATGACGCGGCACCGTCTTTCGCCAATACGATCGAGGCGCTGGAAGCGGCGGGTGAGGCGCTCGACAAGGTGCTGTCGGTGTTTTTTACCGTGGCCGGTGCGGATAGCAATCCGAAGCGTGAGGAGTTGCAACGGGAATTCTCGCCCAAGCTGTCCGCGCATTTTTCCGAAATTTCGTCGAACAAGGCGTTGTTCCGGCGGGTGGCGGAGCTGTGGGATAAACGCGACGATCTGGGGCTGAGCGATGAGCAGGCGCGGGTGTTGATGCTGACCCATCGCGGGTTCGTGCGGTCCGGCGCGGCCCTCGAGGGGGCGGAAGAGGCACGTATGAAAGAGATCAAGTCCCGGCTGGCGAGTTTGGGGACAGAGTTTACGCAGAACCTGCTTGCGGATGAGCGCGAGTGGTACATGGAATTGGCTGAGGCCGATCTTGAAGGTCTGCCGCGATTCGTCGTGGATGCGGCGCGTAGCGCGGGCGAAGAGAAGGGTGCGAAGGGGCCGGTCGTGACGCTGTCACGGTCGATCATCACGCCGTTCCTGCAATTCTCGCCGCGCCGGGATCTGCGTGAAAAAGCCTATGCCGCATGGGCCGCGCGCGGGGCGAACGGGGGCAAGACCGATAACCGGGCAATTGCGGCGGAAATCCTGAATCTTCGGGAAGAACGGGCCAAGCTGCTCGGCTATGAGAATTTCGCCGCCTACAAGCTGGAAACGGAAATGGCGAAGACGCCGGAAAAGGTGCGAGAGCTGCTGATGGCGGTCTGGGGGCCGGCCAAGGCGCAGGCCGAGGCGGATGCGGAAATGCTGACGGCGATGATGCGTGCGGATGGCGTGAACGGAGCGCTGGAGCCTTGGGACTGGCGCTATTACGCGGAGAAGCGACGCAAGGCCGAGCATGATCTCGATGAAGCGGCGTTGAAGCCCTATCTGCAGCTTGAGCGGATGATCGAAGCCGCATTTGCCTGTGCCAACCGGTTGTTCGGGCTGGAGTTCAAGCCGCTGGACCTCCCTCTGTACCATCCGGATTGCCGGGCCTGGGAGGTGACACGCGAAGGGAAGCACATCGCGGTGTTCATCGGGGATTACTTTGCGCGCGGGTCGAAGCGGTCGGGCGCCTGGTGTTCGGCGATGCGGTCACAGGCGAAATTCCCGGAAGAACAGCGCCCGGTGGTCATCAACGTGTGCAATTTCGCCAAGGGTGATCCGGCGCTTTTGTCTTATGACGACGCGCGCACCCTGTTCCATGAATTCGGTCATGCGCTGCACCAGATGCTGTCGGACGTTACCTATGAATCGGTGTCGGGTACATCGGTCGCGCGGGATTTCGTGGAATTGCCGAGCCAGCTTTACGAACACTGGCTGGAAGTGCCGAGCGTGTTGCAGGAGTTCGCGACCCATGCGGAAACCGGCGCGCCGATGCCCAAGGCGATGCTGGACAAGGTGCTGGAAGCCGCGAATTTCGACCAGGGGTTCCAGACGGTGGAATATGTCGCCTCGGCGTTTGTCGATCTGGAGTTCCACGATGGGGCGGCACCGGCGGATCCGATGGCGCGGCAGGAAGAGATTCTGAAAGGGCTCGGAATGCCCCATGCTATCGGGATGCGCCATGCGACACCGCATTTCGCGCATGTGTTCTCGGAGGACGGCTATAGCTCGGGCTATTACAGCTATATGTGGTCGGAAGTGATGGATGCTGATGCGTTCGAAGCCTTTGAAGAGGCGGGCGATGCGTTTGATGCGGCGCAGGCGAAGGCACTAGAAGAGAATATCCTGTCCACCGGCGGGTCGCGCGATGCGGCGGAGCTTTACGTGGCGTTCCGTGGGCGGCTGCCGGGGGTTGAGGCGCTTTTGAAAGGGCGCGGTCTGGCGGCGTGACTTGAATGCGCCTTTGGCGCATGCCTCCGGCGGGGATATTTTAAGACCCAAAGAAGGGCGGATTGCCGGATTTAGAGAAGGCCCGGTGTGTTGCCGGGCCTTCTCTTGTTTCAGTAGCCGCGGCTGCGGTCGACCAGATGCAGGAAAGGCTCGCCCGCCTCGCCGCGCCGGATGTTTTCCGCGATGACTTCGCTGGCGGTGTCGGGCCGGGTTTCCGAGGCGATATGCGGGGTGACCGTGACCTTTGGGTGAGTCCAGTAGGCGTGATCGGCGGGCAGCGGTTCGACCCGGAAGACGTCGAGCGTTGCGTGGCCCACTTGCCCGGTATCGAGGGCCGAAAGCAGGGCGGCGTCATCGATCAGCGGGCCGCGGCCGGGGTTCAGGATGATGGCACCGCGGGGCAGTTGGGCGATGGTATCCGCGTTCAGTGTGTTTTCGGTTTCCGGCGTGTTCGGCATCAGCAGGATGGTGATTTCGCCATGTGCGAGGGCTTCCTTGAGGCCCTCGGGGCCGTGGTGGCAGGTGACGCCAGGGATGGATTTGGCGCTCCGGCTCCACCCTGCGACGTCGAAGCCCAAGGACGCGAGCGTCTTGGCGCAGGCCGAGCCGAGCGCGCCAAGGCCCAGCACGGTGACGCGGCGGTTCTTTGCGAGCGGCGGGGCAACGGGGTGCCATTCGCCCGGTTTGGCGAGGATGTGCCTGTCCATGCCGAGGTGGTGGCGCAGGGTGTGGCCGGTGACCCATTCGACCATGCCGCTGGTCATGCCGGTGTCGACCATGCGCGCGAGCGGGACGGTGAGAGATTTATTGCCGACGATGCCTTCGACCCCGGCCCAGAGGTTCAGCACTGCCTTGAGGTTCTTGTAGGGGGTGAAGTCCTGCAGCGGACTGTTGGAGGCATAGACGATGTAATCGACGGCTTCGGGTTCGAATTCATTGCGCAGGTCGAAATCGAGACCAGTGGCTTGCAGGGCTTTCTTCAAGGTCGGCTGGTAGGTTTCCCATTTACCGGGCGTGGCGGCGTAGAGGATATTGACGGGCATTTTTTAACGGGATCTCCCTCGGGGACGGTGGATATGGGCGCTTTGGACTAGGCCGAAGGCGACCATGAGGACCAGCATGGCGGAGCCGCCATAGCTGACCATGGGCAGAGGCACGCCGACCACGGGGGCAAGCCCCATGACCATGGACATGTTGACGGCGAAGAACAGGAAAAAGGTGATCGCGACGCCCAGCGTGAGCAGCGAGGAAAAGCGGTCGCGGGTGGCAAGCGCGCTGGCCACGCAGAAGAGGATGATCAGCGCATAGACCGACAGCAGCGAGATGCCGCCGACAAAGCCGAATTCCTCGGCCAAGGTGGTGAAGATGAAATCGGTATGTTTTTCGGGCAAGAAGTTCAGCCGGCTTTGGGTGCCCTGCATGAAGCCGCGCCCGGTCCAGCCGCCCGAACCGAGCGCGATCTTGGACTGCGTGATGTGATAGCCTGCGCCGAGCGGGTCCGATGCCGGGTCGAGGAAAGTGTCGATCCGTCGGTACTGGTAGTCCTTGATCAGCTGCCAAGGGGTGCCGCGGCTTTCGAAAACGGCGGTGACGAGGCCGACGCCCGAGGCGATGACGGCGGCGAAATAGGCCCAGTGCACACCGGCGAGGAACATCAGCCCGCCGCCTGCGGTGACCAGCAGGATCGAGGTGCCGAGATCGGGCTGACGCAGCACGAGGTAGGTTGGAAAAAGGATCATCATTACCGGCACCAGCACCCAGAAGGGATGCGAGGTGCGACGGGCGGGCAGCCAGTCGTAATAGGCGGCGAGCAGCATGATCAGCGTGATTTTCATCAACTCAGAGGGCTGCAGGCGCATGAAACCGATATCGATCCATCGCTGGGCGCCCTTGCCCTCGATCCCGACGAGTTCCACCGCGATCAGCAGCACCACTGACAGCAGGTAGGCGACCACGGACATGTTGCGCCAGAACCAGATCGGGACCATCGCGACGACAAGCATCGCGGTCATGCCGAGCGCAAAACGTTTCATCTGCGGTTCGGCCCATGGCGAGAGCGACCCGCCGGCCACCGAGTAGAGTTGCAGGAAGCCGACGCTGGCGACGGTGATCAGCAGAAGCGTCAGCGGCCAGTTCAGATACAGAATCTTGCGCAGCCCGGTGGGCGTCGATTTGACGTTATACTCAAGATAGCTCATGCGCGGTCACTCTGGCTGATCTCACGTTCATCCTGGTCGCGCTGAAGCTCCTCCTGCTGGGCCTGAATGCGGTCGCGGTCGCCCGTGGGATAGGCTTCGAGCGGGGGCGTGCCGTCGTAAAGCGCCTGAAGCATCACGTCGCGAACGATGGGCGCTGCCGCGGATGAACCGCCGCCGCCATGTTCGACGACAACGGCAACCGCGTATTTCGGGTTGTCTGCCGGGGCGTAGGCGACATAGAGCGCATGGTCGCGCCGCTCCCACGGGAGGTCGGCGTTGCTGATGACACCGGCAGCGCGTTCGGCCTTGGTGATGTTGCGAACCTGGCTGGTGCCGGATTTACCGGCCATGCGCATGGTTTCCTCGATGATGCGCGAGCGATAGCCGGTGCCGCGCCGGTCATTGGCTACGGCGAACATGCCCTTGCGCACCTGACGCAGGTTGTTTTCATTCAGGCCGAGCGGTTCTGTCGAGAGGTTGGGTTGTTCGACCCCGTCGATGGATTTGACCAGCCGTGGCGTAACCTTGCGCCCGGTCGCGATGCGGGCAGACATGACCGCTAGTTGCAGCGGCGAGGCGAGGATATAGCCCTGCCCGATAGAGGCGTTGGCGGTGTCGCCGATCTGCCAGTTTTGGCCGTAGGTTTCCTGTTTCCACGCCTTGTCGGCGGCGAGACCGCGCGCCACGGCGGACATGGGGATATCATGGCGCACGCCGATGCCCAGCTTGCGGGCCATTTCGGCGATGCGGTCGATGCCGACCTTGATTGCCACGTCGTAATAATAGACGTCGCAGCTTTGCTTGAGCGAGTTCAGCAGGTCCATGTGACCGTGCCCGCCCCGTTTCCAGCAGTGGAACCGGCGGCCCGAGATTTCCATGTGACCGGGGCACCAGACCGTATCGTTTGGGGAAACCGAGCCCGCTTCGAGCGCGGCAAGGGCGGTAACCATCTTGAAGGTCGAGCCGGGCGGATAGACGCCCTGCACCGATTTATTGGCGAGCGGGCGATACTTGTCATCGCGCAGGCGACTGTAATCGGCGACCGAGATACCCTGAACGAAGAGGTTCGGATCGAAACTGGGCGAAGACACGATGGCCCGCAGGTCGCCTGTCTCGCAGTCAATGACCACGGCGCTGGCGCTTTCACCCTTGAGCCGGGCCTGCGTATAGGCCTGTAGTTCAGCGTCGATCGTCAGCTGGATATCGGCGCCTTCTTGACCTTCTTGCCGATCGAGTTCGCGCATGACGCGGCCCGTGGCATTAACCTCGACCCTTTTGGCGCCCGCCTTCCCGCGCAAGAGGTCCTCTTGCTTGGCTTCGAGACCGACCTTGCCGATGTGAAATCGGGGGATGCGCAGGACCGGTTCCGGATCCTCGATCTTTTCGAGATCGTAATCGCTGACCGGGCCGACGTAGCCGACCACATGCGCGAGGTCGGGGCCGCGCGGGTAGACACGGGTCAGGCCGACCTCGGGCGTGATGCCGGGCAGGGCGGGGGCGTTGACCGCGACGCGGCTCAGATCCTCCCACGTGACGCGGTCGGCGAGGGTTATGGGCAGGAAGGGCGGGCTGCGCCGCATTTCCACCATCGCCTGTTCCAGCTCGCCCGGGTCAAGCCGGACAAGCTTGGACAGGTTGGCGATGACCTGATCCACGTCGCCTGCATCCTCGCGTACGATGATGAGCCGGTAGCTCTGGACGTTGCGGGCCAGTACCTTGCCGTTGCGATCGAACAGTTCGCCGCGCGTCGGGGCGATCAGGCGGATGTTGATGCGGTTTTCCTCGGCGAGCAGACGGAACTGATCCGCCTGATCCACCTGGAGGTGCCGCATCCGCAGGCCGAGCGCGCCGACAAAGGCCAGCTGCAAGCCGCCCATTACCGCCGTGCGGCGGGTCAGCTTGCCCTGCGAATGGCCCTGATCCTTGACTTTGCGTTTCATGCGCGGCCCCCTAGCGTTCCCGCATCATTCGGGGCCGGTCGCCGCACGCCCAGAAGGAATTGGGAAACGAGAACGATGAGCGGATAGATCATCACGGTTAAGATCATCTGTATCAGGCTGGGGGTCAATGCCGGTGGCGGCACCAGCACCAGCCCGAGGATCAGGCGGTTGAGCAGCGTCACGCCCACCACGACGATGCAGACCGCGGCCCATTCGCCGAGGAAACTGGCATCGCTGAGGACCTGCGTCCGGTATTTCAGATATTCACCCCCCAGCACGACGAGTAGCGCAAACAGACCCGGCGGGCGCTGGAACATAAGGTCGGCCATCAGCATTACGCCCGCCATCAGCAGCAACGGCACGTAATCCGGGCGGCGCAGCGCCCATGCATAGGTAAAGGCCAGCAACAAGTCCGGCGGCGCCCAGCGGCGCGGCTGGGTATCGAGCGGCAGCAGGTGAAAGAAGATGATCACCAGCGCCAGCGCCACATAGGCAATCCGCATCGTCCAGATATGGGGAGTGTTCCGCTCAGCCATCGGCGGGGTTTCTCGGCTCGGGCAGCATGAGTGGGTTCGTATCGGTCGAGAGCATTGGTGCAACCACGTCGCCGGGGTTCTCGACACGTTCGGTGCCGTGATGGCGCAGGACACGCAGGAATTCGAGACGTTCGTAATCGGCGGCAAGGCGCACGCGCAGCCGGCCCGACGGGGCAGCGGCGACCTGTCCGATCAGGAGCCCGGCGGGAAAGACGCCACCATCGCCCGAGCTTACCACCCGGTCGCCGGGCCGTACGAGATCGGGGTTCTCAAGAAAATCAACAACGGGCGCGACCGTGTTGTCGCCGCGGATGAGCGCGGTCTGGCCCGAGGGCTGGATTACGGCCGGGATCGAGCTTGCCGCGTCGGTCAGAAGGATCACCCGGCTGGTTGTGTCGCCGGTGCCGGAAATGCGACCGACGAGGCCAATGCCGTCCATTGCCGCCCAGCCATCCATGATGCCGTCGCGCGCGCCGACGTTCAGCAGAACCGACTGACGGAAAGGCGAGCCGGAATCGGCCATCACGACGCCGGTCACGTAGGTCAGGCGCGGGTCGAGACGGACGTTGTTGAGATCGAGCAGGCGGGCGTTTTCCTGTTCAAGCTGAAGCGCCGCCTCTTTCCATGCCTGCATCTGACGGAGCTCGCTGCGCAATTCGCGGTTCTGTTCGGCAAGACGCCGGTAGCTTTGGAAATTGCGGAACAGGTTGATCGTGCCGGTGACCGGAACCATCGCCCATTCCATGTTGGGCACCACCATTTCCGTTACCTGTGCGCGAAAACGTTCGACGCGCGGGCTGTCGATGCGCCAGACGAGGAAGATCGCGAGCAGGCACAGGCAGACAACGCCGAGCAGCATGCGCCGCAGCGGGCCTACGTAGTCATCGCGTTGTGACCGGTCCTTGGCCAAGTCTCGCCCTTCGTGTCGGTTGCGCCGGGGCAAGCGACCCCTTTGCCTGTGAGCCGGGGCAGGGGAATGCCCTCTGGTCAATGGATCGGGGACGTCTTGGCGCCCCTGAGATGCGATCCTGATCTTTCACTGACAACCGGCGGGGCCGGGATGTCAGACGGTGTCAGCTGTCGTAATCGATCGCGTGACGCAGCTGTTTTTCGTATTCCAGTGCCTTGCCGGTGCCAAGCGCCACGCAGTTCAGCGATTCATCTGCTATGGAAACCGCCAGCCCGGTCTGCTCGCGCAGCGCCAGGTCGAGATCGCCGAGCAGTGCACCACCACCGGTGAGCATCACGCCCCTGTCGACGATGTCGGCGGCGAGATCGGGCGGCGTTGCCTCGAGCGCGGCCATCACTGCCTCGCAGATCTGCTGTACCGGTTCGGCCAGCGCTTCGGCTACCTGGGCCTGGCTGATTTCGATTTCCTTCGGCACGCCGTTGAGCAGGTCGCGCCCCCGGATCTGGATCGAGCTGCCGCGCCCGTCATCGGGCATGCGCGCCGTGCCGATCGAGGTTTTGATGCGCTCGGCGGTCGATTCACCGACAAGCAGGTTCTGCTGGCGGCGCAGGTAAGAGATGATCGCCTCGTCCATGCGGTCGCCGCCGACGCGGACCGATCGGGCGTAAACGATATCGCCGAGCGAAAGGACCGCCACTTCGGTGGTCCCGCCACCGATATCCACAACCATGTTGCCGGTCGGGTCGGTGATCGGCATCCCCGCGCCGATGGCGGCGGCGATGGGCTCGGCAATCAGGCCGGCGCGGCGCGCACCTGCCGACAGAACCGACTGGCGGATCGCGCGCTTTTCAACCGGGGTCGCGCCGTGGGGCACACAGACGATGATCTTGGGTTTGGAGAAGGTCGAGCGCTTATGCACCTTGCGGATGAAGTGCTTGATCATCTCTTCGGCGGTGTCGAAATCGGCGATGACGCCTTCGCGCATGGGGCGGATCGCTTCGATGGAACCGGGGGTGCGACCAAGCATCAGCTTGGCGTCCTCGCCTACGGCCAGAACCTTTTTTACACCGTCCTTGACGTGATAGGCGACCACGGAGGGCTCGCTTAGGATGACCCCCCTGCCTTTGACATATACGAGCGTATTCGCAGTGCCGAGGTCGATTGCCATGTCCGACGTGAACAGGCCACCGAATATGTCAAAGATTCCCATGAAGTCTGGATCCTGTAAAAATCTACTGCCTATTGGCCCTCGACTCGTGTGAGACGACAGGCGTGGTTGTTATAGGCTTGGTGAACGATGTGTGAAAGGGTCGTTTCAGCGCTACCTAGCGCCAATCCGCCAAATTTGCGGGGTCTGCTTAGCCGGTGTGCCTATTTCCACGCTGTGAACCTGCGTCGAAGCAAGCGGGTCATAAGGCGAGTCTAGAGATATTCATTTGACTTGGGAAGCGGTCGTTTGATGCCGCACCAGCGATTTTCGGGGCGCGATCAGCCGACCGCGCCCCTTTCGTCTCAGGACACGTCCTTGTAGCTGATTTCGCGCTTGTCCTCGCCGGGGGCGGATTTTTCGCGCCGGACGATGAGGCGGTTGAGCGCGTTCACATAGGCCTTGGCCGAAGCGACAACGGTGTCGGTATCCGCCGACTGGCCGGTGACGACGCGGCCGTCTTCCTCCATGCGGACAGAGACCGTTGCCTGCGCGTCGGTGCCTTCGGTCACGGCGTGCACCTGATAGAGCTGCAGCCGCGCGGAATGCGGGAAGAGCGCCTTGACCGCGTTGAATGTCGCATCCACCGGGCCGTCACCGGATTGGGTTGTGGATTGCGGCGCGCCGTCGATGATCATGGTCAGCTCGGCTGTCTGAGGACCGTGCATGCCGCAGACGACCTTGAGGTCGGTGACCTTGAGGCGGTCGTTCTCGGGGTCTTCGCCTACGCGCATCAGTGCGATGAGGTCTTCGTCATAGACCTCTTTCTTGCGGTCGGCGAGTTCCTTGAACCGGACGAAGACGTCCTTGAGCTGGTTGTCCCCGACCTCGAACCCGAGGTTCTTGAGTTTATCGCGCAGCGCGGCTCGGCCCGAGTGCTTGCCCATGACGAGGTTGGATTCCGTCAGGCCTACATCGGCCGGGCGCATGATCTCGAAGGTTTCGACGTTCTTGAGCATGCCGTCCTGATGGATGCCGGATTCATGCGCAAAGGCGTTCTTGCCGACGATGGCCTTGTTGAACTGCACCGGAAAGCCCGACACGGTCGCGACCCGGCGCGAGATGTTCATGATCTTGGTGGTATCGACGCCAGTGGTCCACGGCATGATGTCATGGCGGACCTTGAGCGCCATCACGACTTCTTCGAGCGCGGTGTTGCCTGCGCGTTCGCCAAGGCCGTTGATGGTGCATTCGATCTGGCGCGCGCCGCCCGCAACTGCGGCCAGCGAGTTCGCCGTCGCCATGCCAAGGTCATTGTGGCAGTGCGTGGCAAAGACAACGTCTTCGGCCCCGGGGACTTCGGCAATCAGGCGCTTGATCAGATCGGCGGATTCGGCGGGCGCCGTGTAACCGACGGTGTCGGGAATGTTGATCGTGGTCGCCCCGGCCTTGATCGCGATTTCCACAACGCGGGCAAGGTAATCCCATTCGGTCCGGGTGGCATCCATCGGTGACCATTGCACGTTGTCGCAGAGGTTGCGCGCATGGCTCACGGTTTCATGGATGCGCTCGGCCATCTGGTCCTGCGTGAGGTTCGGGATGGCGCGATGCAGCGGCGAGGTGCCGATGAAGGTGTGGATGCGCGGTTGGGCGGCGTGCTTGACGGCCTCCCAGCAGCGGTCGATGTCAGGGAACTGGGCGCGGGCAAGGCCGCAGATCACGCTGTTCTTGGAGTTCTGCGCGATTTCGCTGACTGCCTTGAAGTCGCCTTCGGAGGCGATGGGAAACCCGGCCTCGATAATGTCGACGCCCATTTCATCCAGCAGCCCGGCAATTTCGAGCTTTTCGGCGTGGGTCATGGTCGCGCCGGGCGATTGCTCGCCGTCACGAAGGGTCGTGTCGAAGATCAGAACGCGATCTTTGTCAGTTGCATATGTCATTTGGGTTTCTTTCCGTATCTGTCCTAAAGCCAATGGCGCGCGGGCTGCCTCCTCTGAGCGGGCGCGCCGGATGGCACGCTCAGAGGCGGGTTAGGATCAGTAGTCCACGCAGGACGGCGCCGCATGAAGCGGACAGGGTCGCGATATGTGCGTGGCGTGTCATGGCTGCGATTTATATCGCCATCTTGGTAAATGGAAACCCCTGAATTTCCCTGTGCACTTACTTTTGGCGGGAACTGCAGAGCCTTGAGAGGCTAAGATCAGTGCCAACGGGACTTTCGATAATCCTTTAAGAGTAGTAGATTTTCCCGCTTGCCGCATTCGGTCAGGGAACGGCGAAGTAATTTTAGTTACAAAATATATTCTGAAGGCCTCAATACCTGCGCTAAAAGTGAGACATTAACATTCTTCTTTTCTGATTTTCTTCGCGCACGGGTGGATTCTTTATATTCGTTAAAGTACCCAATCCAAAAATCAGGGTACTGTTCCCGGTCACTCCGGGCAAAAAATGCCCGGGGCAGTCGGTAATGGGTACTAAGGTTCAATTGAATTGAGACAGTCTTGCCTGCAGCTGAACGTCAGCGACCCGGCGGTTATTGTCCTTTTGGTGACCTGCGGTTTTGTCGCCTGGGTGTTGGTCGCGCTCAACCGCTATCCGAACACGCGCGGGCATAAATGGGCCAGGCTGGCGCTTTACGGCTGCTTTTTCTGGCTGATCTGCCCGATGTTCGAAGCGTCGAGCCACACCGCCGAATGCGCCCGGTTCTGGGGCGAAGCGGCTTGGCCGCCCATCGTCGTGACCATTTCGGCCTGGTCTTTCTTTATCTACGAATACGCGACGCGCAAATCCGTGCCTTTGCTGGTCTGGGTGAAATGTATCTTGATCACGCCAGTTGTGGTGTTCGTCGCCGCGAGTGTTTCTCCGTCGGCGGAGCATTTCTATACGTATGTTCGCCCGATCCAATCCGGTGCCGAGCGTGGCTATGAATTCGGCCATGGGGCAGTTTTCTACTTTTTCATGGTTTTCATCAATGCCGTGTTGTTTGCGTCGTTGTTCCTTGCGGTACGCGCCGCGCTAAAAGCACCGGTCGTTGTGCGGCGTTTCGTAGAGAAATTGCTGATCGCGACGGCATTTCCCTGGCTGGGGAACGCTGTTTACCTCACGTCGGACGTGACGATCCTGGGGCTTGATCCCACACCGATGCTTATTTCGCTATCGGCCGGCGTGGTCATCTGGCTGATGCTGGACAAACGCTGGATGGACATGAAATCCATCGGGCGGGATTATCTTTATCTCAATTCCCGCGATCCGATACTGTTCATCACCGATGAAGGCAAGCTTTTGGATGCGAACCCCGATGCAAAACGGGTTTTCCACCTTGAGGGCCTGTCTGGCAGTCAGAGTGTCGTCAATCATCCGCAGCTTGGCACAATGGTGTCACAGCTTGGCGAAAACGGGGATGATGGCGATATGCGCATCATCGAGGCCGGCGGGCGGAAATTTGCGCCACGTGTGAACCCGCTGGTGCTGCCGCATGTGGGCAAGCGCTTTGGCTGGCTTCTGACCCTGATGGACGTGACCGCACGTGAAGAGGCGGCTGCGAGGACGAGGGCGGCCGATCTTGCCAAGAGCCAATTTCTTTCGACCATCACGCATGAATTGCGGACGCCTCTGACAGTAATCAAGGGATCGGTCCAGCTGATGTCCCGGATCAAGGACAAGGGGGACGTTGAAAGTTTTGAGCGCCTCCTGACTCTCGCTGAAACCAACGCCGAGACCCTGTCGCGGCTGGTGAACGACTTGCTCGCGGTTCAGAGGTTCGAGAATTCCGAAGAGGACATGAAATTCGACCGGATCGTTCTGGACGATCTGGTCAAACGCGTGGCCGACCGGGTGAAGCAAGAACGCCGCAGCAAGACTGTCACGATCGAAACGCATCTGCCCGATCTGCCGCTGGCTGTAGAAGGTGAAAAGCAAGCGCTGGAACAGGTTGTGGAAAACATCCTTTCCAATTCGATCAAGTTTTCGGGGGACCCTGTAAAGATCGTCGTCACGCTGGACAGCGACGAGGACAATGCCCGGATCCGTGTGAGCGATAATGGTCATGGCATTCCCGAAGGGTCCGAAGAGCAGGTCTTTGGCATGTTCACCCAGCTAGATTCCTCGGATACGCGCATGGGCGGCGGTTCGGGGATTGGCATGCATATCAGCCGCCGCATCGTCCAACGCCATTCCGGCAGACTTTCATACGAAAGCGTGCTGGGCGAAGGGACGACCTTCACGGTGACGTTGCCACTGGCGGCGAAGTAGCCGTTCAGAATCGTGTTCCGCGTCTTCCTGTTCTGATTTAACGGTGTTGGGCTGGGTCCAGTCGGAGAGCAGGGCTTGATGGCCGCCCGACGGGTGATGTGACGCCACTGCCCCGGCCAGGTCAGTACGCTCCTTGGCCGTGGCAGATGCTTACCGCTTCAGCCGTCCTGCTTGCTCAGCGCGCCATTTTCCCATGTGCCCGATGCTTCCTGTCCCGAGGAATAGCGCATCGTTCCCTGACCCTGCCGCTTGCCGTCGACAAAGGCGCCTTCGTAGACATCGCCATTGGCGTAGGTCGCGACGCCTTCGCCGTTGATTTCGCCGTCTTCCCAGTTGCCTCGGTAGACAAAACCACCCGTCATGGTGATCGAGCCTTCGCCCTGACGTTTGCCGTTCACGAATTGGCCGGTGTAGACCGAGCCATCGACATAGGTAGCGGTTCCCTGACCGTGCCGCTGCCCGTCCTGCCATTCGCCTTCGTAGCGATAACCGTCGGGGTAGGTCATGACGCCCTGTCCGTGGTTGCGAGCGTTCTTGAATTCGCCTTCGTAGACCGTTCCATTGGCGAAATGCGCGATGCCTTCGCCCTCGATCACGCCGGCAACCCAGTCGCCCTCGTAGGTCGAGCCATCGGGATAGGTGATCTTGCCCTTTCCGTCGGCGAGGTCCGAGCGGAACTGGCCTTCATAGACGGAACCGTCGGGGTAGGTGACCTTGCCGTCTCCTTCGATCTGACCGGCTACCCATGAGCCGGTGTAAACATAGCCATCGGTGCCGGTGAACGTCCCCTGACCGTTGCGACGGTCATCAACGAATTCGCCCTCGTACACATCGCCGTTGGCATATTCGACGCGGCCCTTGCCCTGACGGCGGCCGGCAACCAGTTCGCCTGTGTAGACATCGCCGTTGGGCTGGGTCAGCGTGCCGGTGCCGTCGATCTGGCCGTCTTTCCACGATCCGACGTAGGTGAGACCGTCGGGCAGGGTCAGCTTGCCCTGACCGTTGCGCTCGCCTTCACTTACCTCGCCCTCATAGACCGCGCCATCGGGGTAGGTGATGGTGCCTTCGCCCTGTTTCTGTCCCTTGTCCCAGCCGCCCTTGTATTCATAGCCGCCGGGGCTTTGCATGGTGCCGGTGCCGTGGTGCTGGGCATCGACGAAATCGCCCTCGTAGCGCACGCCGTTGGCATAGATCGCAATGCCCTTCCCGTTGATCTTGCCATCTTTCCA
The DNA here is from genome assembly GCF_019966545.1 of Heliomarina baculiformis. Taxonomy (GTDB): domain Bacteria; phylum Pseudomonadota; class Alphaproteobacteria; order Rhodobacterales; family Rhodobacteraceae; genus Heliomarina; species Heliomarina baculiformis. The sequence goes on from NZ_JAIMIC010000004.1 coordinate 96,703, forward strand.
TTCGCCCTCGTAGGTGCCGCCGTCCGAGAGGATGATCTTGCCGATCCCCTCGGGCTTGCCCTTGGCGAATTCGCCTTCATAGACGGACCCGTTGGGAAAATGGGCCGTGCCGACGCCCTTCATTTCGCCATCGACCCATTCGCCGGTGTATTCATAACCGTTGGGAAGCGTGTAGGTACCGGTGCCGTGCTGCAAACCGTTGCGGAACGTGCCTTCGTAGACCCCGCCTATATCGTCCTGGGTCACCATGACCTCGGAGGATTGAGCGTTGAGCGCGCCTGCCAGAGAAATCGCTACGACCGTGGCGAGTGATAATCTGGTTCGTTTCATAATTTGTCCTGTCAGCCCGTTGTGCCGCCGGTATTCAGTGCGGTCACAGGTGAAATTAGGCGAGGTGGTCCCTTGGGGCAATGTCTTTTGCCGCAAAGCGCTTTTCCCCGGCGGGTGATCTGGTAAAGACGTCAAAGCACTGAAATGGCAGGGGGCCGTATGAGCGACCGTTTCCGCATAACCTTGGCGCAACTCAATCCGACCGTCGGCGATCTGGCGGGCAATGCCGCGATGACGCGCGACGCATGGGAAAAAGGGCGAGAGGCCGGGGCCGACCTTGTGGCGATGACCGAGATGTTCATTACCGGCTACAACGCGCAGGATCTGGTGCGTAAACCTGCCTTTTATACCGCGGCCATCGAAGAAGTTCGAAAGTTGGCAGTGGATTGCGCGGAAGGCCCGGCGCTGGCCGTTGGCGGGCCTTGGGTTGAGGGCACCGAGCTCTACAATGCCTATTTCATCCTCAAGGGCGGCAAGATCGCCAGCACGGTTCTGAAGCATCACCTGCCCAATGAGACGGTGTTCGACGAGGTTCGGATTTTCGACTCCGGCCCTCTCGGCGGTCCCTATTCGGTCGGAAATACCCGTATCGGCTCGCCAATTTGTGAAGATGCGTGGCACGAGGACGTGGCCGAAACACTGGCGGAAACCGGGGCCGAGTTCCTGCTCGTGCCGAACGGGTCGCCCTATTACCGGGGCAAATTCGAAACACGACTGAACAAGATGGTGGCGCGTGTGGTCGAGACCGGCCTGCCGCTCATCTATCTGAACATGGTTGGTGGGCAGGACGACCAAGTCTTTGACGGCGGCACCTTTGGTCTCAATCCCGGCGGTCGGCTCGCGTTCCAGATGCCTCTCTTCGATGAAGAAATCACGCATGTCGATCTTGAGCGCGGATCTGAGGGTTGGCGCATTGTCGAGGGCAAGGAACACCCGCACCCGGACGATTACGAACAGGATTACCGTGTCATGGTGCAGTCACTGCGCGATTATATGGGGAAAACGGGTTTCAAGAAGGTTCTGCTGGGCCTGTCTGGCGGCGTGGATTCTGCGATTGTTGCCGCGATTGCGTCGGATGCGCTGGGTCCGGAAAACGTGCGCTGCGTGATGCTGCCCTCGGAATATACTTCGCCGGAGTCCTTGGAAGATGCCGAGGCGGTCGCCAAGGCGTTGGGCTGCCATTACGATTATGTGCCGATCAGCAAGGGCAGGGCGGCGATCACCGAAACGCTCGCGCCGCTGTTTGAGGGGCGAGAACCCGATCTGACCGAAGAGAACATCCAGTCGCGCTTGCGGGGGCTGTTGCTGATGGCGATGTCGAACAAGTTCGGCGAGATGCTTCTCACCACCGGCAACAAGTCCGAGGTCGCCGTGGGCTATGCCACGATCTATGGCGACATGGCGGGGGGCTATAATCCGATCAAGGATCTCTACAAGACGCGGGTCTTTGAGACTTGTCGCTGGCGCAACGCCAATCATCGCGACTGGATGATGGGGCCCGAAGGCGAGGTCATACCTGTCCGCGTGATCGAGAAACCGCCTTCGGCCGAGCTTCGCGCCGACCAGAAGGACAGCGACAGCCTGCCCGATTACCCGGAACTTGATGCTATTCTTGAAATCCTTGTGGATCAGAATGGATCGATCGCAGATGTCGTTGCGGCGGGCTTTCAGCGCGAGGTCGCGAGAAAGGTCGAAAAACTGATTTATATCAGTGAATACAAGCGGTTCCAGTCCGCTCCCGGGGCCCGGTTGACCAAGGGGGCTTTCTGGCTCGACCGGCGCTATCCGATCGCGAACCAGTGGCGCGATCCGTCGTGATTTCAGGCATGTTGTCGAAAAAATACCGCCCGACAATTATGTCGGGCGGTTTCGTTTCTGCTCGACTGCTTTCTCGCGCTGAACTTCGCAATGAAATCCTGCTAACCCATTATAATTTCACGGCTAACCCCAAATAGCGCGTGATTGGTTCGCAAGTCGATTGGTCCCGGCGAGTCCTTTGTGAGTGGCTTTCATCTCAGTTGAGTTTGCCTGTTTTATGCTATTGAGCGGCGAGTTATTCTGTCAACCATTAACTCGTGCAGTTTTTTGTTCTAGGCGGAGATTCATGGCTATATATTCAATATCAAAGGAAAAGTTTTTTCCCCAAGAATTGGCAATTTCAGGTAGATCAATTTCCAGGCCCTGCTCCCTTCAAGCATGAGCGCTCGGAGTCGGCTACTAGGGTAAAACTGGCCAGTGTTGTCAGGTTGGTGGCCGTCTCGGGTGAGATCTGCACGGTTCCATAAGCGGGTATTTTGCTTGTTGGGTGTGCCGAAACACTTTGGCTTTCGATAACAAATTTGTCGGGCTGCATGTCGGCCTCGGAGTTTTTCATGATGACAGCGCCGTCACACGTCGTACCGATCACCTGACCATCTGGCTGCCTTATCGCATAGATCTTGCCGCTGGCACGGGTACAATACGCGATCGCCGCGAGCAGCCAGCGGGCGTCATCGGGCGTGCTACCTTCGATGCGTCGCCCGTCGCCTCCGGCAAGCCAATACGCCGCGCCTATACCGGAGGCAAAAGTCGAAAGCGGCTTGTCAGCAGCCAAGAACAGGGTCTTTCCAACGATCCTGTGATCTGCTTTTACAGAAGCTCCGGTCGCAAAACTCGTGAGAACATGGGCGGCAATTTCCGCAGCTGGAAGACCGGCGGTGAGAAGGGGGGCGACGAGAGCGGCGTTCTGTCGGGCGAGGCCGTCCGGAAGCCCCACGCCGCGCGCGGCCTTGGTTAGCAGGGCGGCGAATTCCGAATGGGCGAGCTCCATCAGTGCTCTTGCCCGATATGCGCAAAGATCCAGTCGTCAGGTGTCTCTTGCAGGTCGGCGATGGAACTGGGTGCCCCCTGAAACAGCGTCACGCGGAGCCATTTGTCGGAAAGCGGGTCAAACTTGGCGGCGCCGAAAAAGGCCAGCTTGCAGCGTAGCAGTGCAAGCGGCACAAGATCCGGACCCACAAGGTTTTCGCGAATTTCGGCAAACGGCTTGGACTGCTGAATCTCCAGCCTTTCGATAAGGTCGAGCAGCTCCGGGTGGTGCAGGATCAGGCTGCCCAGATCCGCATCCGGTGGAAGGCTGTCGATGGCCGCCAGCAGAGATCGGGCCTGAAACGCGTAGTCGAAGGCAAAGGCCTTGTCGTCGCCTTCGTCCTCTCCGATTTCACCAAGACGGGGTTCCTGCTTGGCGGCGGAGACATACCAGAAGTGACGCCGCCGCTCTTGCGACAAGTCTGGCCCCAACGCCCAGCCGTAGGTCGCCACGAGACGGCGGCGCAGGTCCGAGAGGGTCTGATCTGCACGGATCGGGGTGCCATCGTGTAACGACATGCTCTCTTCCAGATCGTCGATCAGATCGCCGTAGGGTTCGAGGATCAGGCTCAGCGTCATTTCTGCGCCGTCGGGTGAGAATTTGGCCAAGGCATGGCATGCGATTTGATCCCACAGGTAGGTCGGATCGGTGATCGATCTTAGCCAAGTGATCATGCCTTCGATTTCATGGATCGTGGTTCGGATGCGAAAGGCGTATCCGCTATCCTCGACCGGCCATTCGCCAAGATACGACAGGGCGCGTTCGGCGCATCGAAGGAACGTCCCGATCTCGGTTCGCGTGGGTTTGGCGATGCCGCGGACCCGTGCGATGGCGGTTTCGCGCGCTTCGATCCAGCGACCGATCAGTTCAGGGTGATTGATGAGGAAGGGCGCCATACCCAGCCCGGTTGCATTTCCGATCCCGATGAACCGGCGGATACGTATGGCAAGGGGCACCGCCGATGCGCCACCGCGATGCCGCGCGACATGTTCGACAAGGTCGAGCGTGAAGAGACGGATCAGCCAGACGGTCAGCATTTCCGCCTGAAAGGGGGCCTGAAATTCCGCGCGATCCGCGATCCGGCTGCGATCTGCGATGCCGAACTTACCATTGCCGTAAACGGCGGTGGTTCGCATCAGATAGCCCACGCGGCGCAGATCAGCGAGCGCGGGTTGTTGCCCGCTGGCGAGTTTATTCGCAACGTGATCGAACATCCGGAGACTTTTGTTGGCGCGCGACAGAACCAGTTCGCGTGGCGTGAAACGGCCTGCCTCTTGCAGCGGGACGCAGTTTGACAGCCGGTCCATTTCGGCCTGATCGGGAATGCCGTCGTAGAGCACATAGGTAGTGTCCCAGACCTCGGCGATGACCCGATCGGTACGACGCTCATCGGGGATTTCTTGAGAGAATGCTACGAGGCTATAGGCGCGTTGAGGTGTCCGGATGGTGTAGATCGCCGTGCCGTAACCCTGCGCATCAAGAGAAAGCCGGGGCGGATCCATCTTCCATTTTTCGCGGGCCATGCAGCGCAGCAGGAGCCGCATGAAGCTGAGGCGTGTGGGAAACATCGCGCCGAGCGTTCTGAAGGTCATGACCTCATCAGGGGTGCGCCGTTTCAATGCTGGACTTGCGCTGTCCATGCGTCCGCTACCCCTGTGATACGGCGGGTTGGAAGGCACGCTCGAAGAACCTCATCCAATTGCCACCCATTATACCGTTCGTTTCGGCATCGGAAAACCCGGCGTTGCGCAGCCCGTCGGCGATGCCGGGAAAGTCGCTGATCCTGCTGAACCATGCCGGCTGTTCGGGGAAGGCGACCGGCTGCCTGTCCTTGCGCCACATGCCGTTGCGCATCCAGGCCACTGCGTTATCGGGGCGGTTCTGACAGAGATCGCTGCCGATGCCGATGTTTTCAGGGCCTATGATCTCGGCGGTTTTCGCGACCATTTCGCAGAAATCGCTAAGCGTGCAATCGGCGCCGTTGCGCAGGTGGTGGGCGTAGAGAGACAATCCAAGCATGCCGCCAGTCTGTCCGAGCGCGCGCAGGATGTCATTGCTCTTGCCACGAGCGGAGTCGCGCCAGAACAAGGGATTGGCATGGGTGATAGAAATAGGGCGCTGCGATAGGTCGATGGCCTGCAGGGTCGAGATCGGGCCGCTGTGGCTCATGTCGATCAGCATCCCGAGCCGGTTCATTTCGGCGATGGCTTCGCGACCCATGAGAGAGATGCCGTTATCGGTGGGTTCGAAACAGCCAGAGCCATATGCGCTTTGCGTGTTGTAGGTCAGCTGCATGACGCGCAGACCCATGTCATGGGCAACCTCGAAAAGCCCAAGGTTGTCCTCCATTGGCGACGGGTTCTGCGACCCGAGAAAGACGGCCGTTTTGCCAGAGGCCTTGGCCGTGAGGATGTCTGCGGCGCTGCGGCCTTTGATGATGTATTGCGGATAGGTTTCGAATAGCCGGTTCCAGTCGATCACGTCCTGCACAAACATCTGGAAATTGCCGTGGTAGGTGACAGTGGCGTGGATCGCGGTCATGCCGGTTTCCACCATCTCTCGAAATACGTCTTCGGACCAGTCGCAATATTGAAGCCCGTCGATCAGAAGCGATGGAGTTTCGGCTGTGTCCTGCATGATCGCGTCCCGGGATGACAAAGGTTGCGTCCTCAGTTGACGCCATGGGTTTACTTGAGGCAAATCGAAACTTCTGGCATTTGTTTCAGGGAAATTGAAGTGGATATGGCTGGCCATGATCAAGCACGAAGCGCTTAAAATGTTCGTCGCGGTGGCCGAGGCGGGCAATATCCTGCACGCGGCAGAGCGGCGCGGTCGTTCCCCGGCGGCGGTTTCCATGAGCCTGAAGCAGCTTGAAGAGAACATCGGCGGTACCCTGTTCGACGGCGACCGCAAGGCAAAGCTGAGCAATCTGGGGGAACACGTCTATGCCATCGCGCGTGCCGAGATCGACTCTTTCGAGCGGGCGACGGAGTCTATCCGGGCCTTTGCGCGTAACGAGTTAGGTCGCGTGAACCTTGCCACGGTGCCGTCCATTGGCTACCGGATCATGCCGCTGGCAATCTCCAGTTTTCTGGAAACGCGCCCCGAGGTTGAACTGGACCTGATGGATGGAGATACGAAAAGTGTCGTGTCGCTGGTTGAAACCGGGGCCATCGATTTTGGAGTGGGCGGACGACCGCGTCAGGGGGCGCAGGTAGAGTTCGAGAGGCTGATTTCGGATCGGTTCGTGGTTCTGTGCGGTGAGAGGCACAGGCTGGCCGAGTTGTACAAGCCTATAACCGTCGCGGATCTAAAGCACGAAACGGTGATCGCGAACGGGTCCACGGCCGTCATTCCGGGCAGTGATCTTTTGGCGGCCCGTACCGGCGCCCGATTGATGGTTCGGAACATGACATCGCTGATCGCGCTGGTGAGACAGGGGATCGGCGTGACGATCCTGCCGGAACTGGCGGTATCGCTGGAAACGGGGCTGACCAGCCTACCGTTTCATGGCGCGGAGGGTGCGATTTGGCGGGATATCGGTTTGCTGCAAAAGCGCGGCGCCTATCTGGCGCCAGCGGCTGTCGCGTTTCGGGATCATCTGAAAGAGATTGTCCTGAGCGACGCGGTGGCCTTTGATATGGGCGAAGTGGCGCCGTAAGCGCCACCCGCTAGTGTTCAGAGGGGATCGCGGATCAGCGGGCCGGTCGAGCAGTGCAGACCGCCGCCGCCTTGGGCGACCTTGTCGTATTCGACGTAACGGGTCGAAATACCTGCCTTTTCCAGCTTTTCCTGCGTGCGCTCGGAAATGCCGTGACCGACGATCACGCGGCCGGGGCGGGTTGCCAACACGTTCAGAACACCAGGGTGATCGTCGGGGCTGACATCGACCATTTTGATGCCCAGTTCTTCCAGCGTTTCGAGAAAGGTAAAGGGCAGCAGCGTGGGGTTCAGGAAAGCTGTATGCGTGTCGACCATGACGAAATTACCATCGATGTGCAGACGGTAACCGGTCAGTTGGACTCGGTGCAGGGTTACGCCCTGCGGGGCGAGTATTTCCTCGACCTGCCGCGCGCCTTCCTCGTTAACGCGCGAGGAGATGCCGACAACCGCATTGGTTGGATTGAGGAAGGCAAAGCTGCCGCCTTCCATCAGGCCGGTGCCGGATATGGTGCGCAGGATCGGCATGCCGAGATTGGCGAGCGTCCGCGTGACGGGCAGTTCTTCGCCCCGGCGGATCGGCGGGCCCATGCGGGTGACGATCGCGCCGCCATCGACGGCAATCACGCTGTCGCGGCAATAGACCGACTTCATCTTACCCTCGGCGCATTTATCGAGATAGACGACCTCGGCGCCTTCCTCGCGCAGCACCTTGACGTATTCGTCATGCTGGGAGCGCATTTCGTCGAAATCGGGAAGTTCCGGCCCGCGCCAGTACCAGCCCGCCTTGACGTCGCCCCACGCGCCGATGTCATTCAGTTTCTTCGACGGGTCGACGATGTTCATCTCGTCGCCCGGGCGGTGCATGAGCACCATGCGAAGCTGGCCGACATCGTTGTTGCAGCCCCAGCGGCGGCCCCAGACGTTGACCTGTTCCTCTTCGCTTTCAAAGGCCGGTTCGGCCTTTGATCCGAATTCCTTGATCAGGTTGTTATACCGATACTCGTGTTCGGTGATGATCGACATGTGTGTCTCCGTGCGTGTCTAGGGGTCAGCTGAAAGTGTAGGGAATGGACCATTCCTCGCCGCGAACTGTTTCGACGTATTCGGGCCATTTGTAGAAGACCGGCGGTTCGTAATCGGCGGGCAGCAGGGGCGCGACCCATTTGTCGCCGCCGATCCCGCCTCCGGTGCGCTCGCGGAATTCGGCCTGCGCCTTGTCGAGTGTTTCACCGTCGGTGAGCAGGTCGATGATGGTGGCACCGATCACCTTGCCGGCGGTGATCCACATCGGGTCGATGCAATCGGCAACCCCGCCCATCGCAAGCCGCGCCCATTCCGGGCAGCGCGCACCATCGGGCATCTGAAGCGTCGGGCGACCGATGTAAAGGCGGACGGTTGGCGCGTGCCATGTGTAGTCGACGTAATCGTCCGCTGCGAGATGCATCTGCCACGATGGAAGCTGCTTGCGGAAGACGGCCTCGCCATCCTGCGGGCTGGTGAGTTTCTGGATCTCGGGGACGAAGGGGTCTTCGACGTTTTCATAGCCAAGGCCCGACAGGATCTCGCGGGCAAAGTCACGGGCCTTTTCGTTCCATTGTGGCGCGCCGACCTTTTGCAGGTTTTCCCATGTGACGCTGGCCATCGCATGGTTGGGAAGACCGGCACGGGTCCGGGTTACCCATGCCTTTTCGACGGTGCAATGTGCCATCGCGGCGCAATGCTCGGCATTGCGGTCGAGCACTTCGAAAACGCTTTCGCACATGTCGAGTAGCGGCGCGCGCAACGAATACTGGATCTGCGAAAAGCCCGGCGCGATGTTGTCGGCGGTGGCCTGACCGGCTTGGACGATGAATTCGTTAAGGCTCCAGCTGCCTTGGTGGGGAAGCATGGATTCCTTCATGTACTTGCCGGAGGTGTACATCATGCAAACCGCGTCGATGGCGCCGGGGGCTCGGGCAGTGAAGTGTTTATGCGCAAGCCCACCGTCGGCCTTGCTGGATTGCCATGTTTCCGGCTCGTCGCAGCGGAAGGTGTAGATGCGGCTCCAATAGGGGGCGCTGTGGGTGTCCCAGAAGCAGCTGTTGCCCATGTTGGCAAAGCTGTGGGGGTGAAAGCTGATCGCGGCGTCGAGATCGTTGTAATAGCCCTTGGTCGCGTGGACCGGTTTCGAGCCGCACATCTTTTCCGCCGGTTCGCCGAAGAACTTCAGGCGGCCCTTGATGTCGTGCTTTTCCATCGCATGCTTGGCCGCGAGGAAACCCGCGAACGACCCGATGCCAAGGCCGGAGTGCGGATCGGTATGGCCTGCCGCATAGCGGTTGGTGCCGGGACGCGGCGCGCGATAGGGGACCGCGTCCTGCGACATGCCGGGCACCGCGTCATATTCAGCGTAGCCCCCGATGGTCGGGCCTTCTCCATTGGACCATTCCGCGCAAAAGGCGGTGGGCATCCCGCCTGAACCTTCCTCGACCGTGAAACCCTCGGCGCGCAGGCGTTCCACGTACCATTTGGCGGATTTGTATTCGCGCCAAGACGGTTCGTGAAAATCAAAGATCGTCTTGTGATCCTGTGACAGCTGGGGTGTGTTTTCTTCTACCCAGTCGACGGCTGTCTGTTTCTGCGGCGTATCCATGGACATCGGGGTCTTTCCTGTCAGTTACTTCTTGGCCCGGCCACGCAGGAGCAATTCCAGCGTCAGCAGGGCGACGGTGATCACGACCAGAACTGCGGCGACGGCGGCCATCGTGGGGTCGAGCGCTTCGTTGATGCCGTCCCACATGCGGCGGGGCAGGGTAAACACGGCGCGCCCGGCAATGAAAAGCGTGATGACCAGTTCGTCCCAGCTGTGGATGAAGGCAAAGATCAGCCCCGAAACGACGCCGGGCATGATGTTGGGCAGGATTACGAGGCGCAGGGTCTGGCCCATACTGGCCCCAAGGCCAAGAGCGGCGCGTTCGAGCTTGCCGTCGAATCCGGCGAGCGAGGTGGAAACCGTGATCACCACATAAGGAAGGCCGGTGACGGCATGGGCGATGATCAGCCCGAGATAGGTGTCGAGCAGGCGCAGTTCGGCAAAGAACTGATAGATGCCAAGCGCATAGACGATGGTGGGCACCATGACCGGCAGCAGCATGAAAACCCGGACCAGTTCACTCAGCCGGTTGGAAATGCGCCAGCATCCGATGGCGCAGAGCGTGCCGAGCAGACCGGCGATGGCGGTCGATACAAAGGCGATGACAAAGCTTTGCCAGATGCTGTGGAGCCATTCGGGCGAGGTGAACAGGTTGGCGTAGTGTTGAAAAGAGATCTCGTCGACCGGCATGGCGAGGTAGTCGCGGTCGGTAACGGCGACGGCAAAGACGATGGTGATCGGTAGGACCAGAAAGGCGATGATGGCCCATGCGGTCGTACGGGTTGCCGGTGAGATCGGTTGAGAGCTGAAACCGTCCATCTCATTTGCCTCCGAACAGACCGCGCAGGTCGATGATGCGGCTCATCACGCCAAGCAGCAGCAGGATCGTGACAAGCAACGTGGTGGCGAGCATCGCGCCGCGTCCCCAGTTCACGAGGTCCATGATCTGAAGCTGGATGTATTCGGCGATCATCAGTGTCTTACCGCCGCCAAGCAGGGCAGGCGTGACGTAAAAGCCGAGCGAATAGATGAATACGAGGATCCCTGCGCCGATGACGCCGGGCATGGAGAGGGGCAGGAAGACCTTGCGGAAGGCCACGCCACGCGAGGCACCCAGGCCCCGGGCGGCGGCGACGCAGCGCGTGTCGATATTGCGCATATTCGCGTAGATCGGCAGCACGCCGAGCGGCAGCATGTAGTGGACCATTCCGATGACCACGCCCAACTCGTTCCAGATCAGGTCAAGCGGCGTGTCGATGATGCCGGTACCGATCAGCACATCGTTGATGGTGCCTTCTCGGCGCAGCAGGATGAACCATGAAAAGCCGCGCACCAGTGCCGAGATCCAAAGCGGGATCAGCACGCCAAGGAACATGATGCGTTCGACCTTGGGCTTGGCATGTACCAGCACGTAGCTGATCAGATAGGCGAATATCAACGTCAGGCCGGTGGTGATCACGCCGATGCGTGCGGTGGTGATCAGGGTCCGGTGCACCGAGGCATTGTCGATCAGGTCCTCGTAATTGCCAAGGCCGGGGGTTGGAAAGGTGAAGCTCATCCAGAGGACGCGGGCGAGCGGATAGAAGTAGAACCCGAGCATCAGAAGGACGGCAGGTGCAATCAACAGCCAATAGCGGCCTTCGCTTCCCATTATGCTGTTAACAGTCAGCCTGCCGGGGGAATTTTGCGCATGTGCCGCCGAGGTGCCGGTCGTTGCCATCGTCAAGCGGTATCCTGTGTTGAGGCCGGGTTCTGCCGGAAAAGAAAAGCACCCCCGGTTAAGGGGGTGAAGGTAGAGCCGGGCACCGGGAAGCGCCCGACGGGGGAGTGTCAGGAGGTGATGAAATCCAGGTATTCCTGCATCGCATCCGCATAGTGTTCGGCGTACCAGTCGGCCGAGATACGGGCTTGCTTAGAGACGTTTTCAGCCGAAGCCGGGTTGGACGCGGCCAGGCCTTCGGGAACGAGTTCCGAAGCGGCTGGGTTTGCCGGGCCGTTGCCCATGGCTTCGAGAACCATGACCTGACCTTCGGGCGCCTGCATCGAAGCGATAGCTTCCATCGCGGTCTGCTTTCCGGCGGGGTTGCCTTTTGGAACGGCCCAGAGACCGGGCTGGAGCAGGCCACCCTCAAACGTGTACTTGATGCGGCCGTCGGTTTCCTTTTCCAGCACGTTGGCGCGCGTGTTCCAGATCATGCCCATGACGCATTCGCCTTCGCGCAGGAGGCTCTGGCTTTCCGAGCCGGAGCCCCAGAACAGCAACTCGTCCTTGATCGTGGCCAGCTTGGCCAACGCGCGTTCGACGTCGAGCGGGTAGAGATCCTCGATCGCGACGCCATCGGCGAGCAGGGTCAGTTCCAGCATTGCCTGCGCATCCTTGCGGAGCAGGCGGCGACCCGGGTATTTCTCTAGATCGAAGAAGTCTGCCAGTGTCGGCGTGCCGTCGACCTTTTCGCTGTCCCATGCTAGAACGCTGGAGAACATGTAGTTCACAACGCCATAGTCATAAGCAAACTCAGGGATGACCTTGGATTTGTCGACGATGGAATAGTCGATTTCTTCCAGCGCGCCCTGCGGCCCAAGTTGGGTCAGTCCGACGATACCGGAGTCGACGATGTCCCAGGTGACGTTATTGGCCATGACCATGTTGAGGATCTTGCCGGTGCCCGGGCCGGAACCGTCGATAACCATTCTGCCGCCCTTCGCCTCGTAGGGTTCGGCAAAGGCTTTCTCGAATACTTCGAGTGCCACACCGCCCCAGTTGCAAAGCACGACTTCTTTCGCGTCGGCCGCAAGGGCCTTGCGGGTCATACCCGGAACAAGTGCCATCGGGATGCCGATGCTGGCTGCGAATTTCAGCAGGTCCCGGCGGGACATGCCTTTCTTTTCTTCGATGCCGATCAGATCGGCGCAGTCTTCTTCGAAACTTTGTGTCACTTTTCTTCCTTCCTGTTGCAGTTGTTGTTTATTCATCGTCTTCCACGATCACGCCCGCCGAGGCGGACCAGCCAAGGCGGATCCTGCTGCCGGCAGCGAGGTCATGAGAAAGCTGGGCGGCGGGCTTCGTGAGTTCGAACGTGCCGAAGTGATCGGTTTTGGCCGTGATGGAGAAATTCGATCCGAAGTAGTTTGAATCGCTGACGGTCGCCTCGATCACATTATCGGCCTGCACATCGCCTTCGATCAGGCTGACAGCCTCGGGGCGCAGCGCGATGAGCACCGTGTTGCCGGGTTCAAGCGTGGCCGCGCCTGCATGTTGGCGCAGCGTAATGTCACCATTCCTGATCGTAAGCTCTTCGCCCTCACGAGAGATGACGTCGCCGCGCAGGAAATTGCTCCGGCCAAGGAAACCGGCAACGAAACTGGTGCGCGGGGTCTTGTAGAGCTCATCGGGGCGGCCCTCCTGCACAATGACACCGTTGCGCATGACTACGACCCGGTCCGACATTGACAGGGCTTCGTCCTGATCGTGTGTGATGTAGATGAAGGTGAGGCCAACCTTACGGTGCAGACGTTTCAGCTCTTCCTGCATCTCCGCGCGCAGCTTCTTGTCCAGCGCGCTGAGGGGTTCGTCGAGCAGCAGCAGGTTGGGGCGGAATACCATGGCGCGGGCAAGGGCGACGCGCTGCTGCTGGCCGCCCGAAAGCTGTTTCGGCATCCGGTCGCGCAGGTTGCCAAGCTGCACCAGGTCGAGCGCTTCTTCTACGTGCCGGGCGATCTTGTCCGACGACCATTTGCGTACTTTTAGCGGAAAAGCGACGTTGTCGAAAACCGACAGGTGCGGGAACAGGGCGTATCCCTGAAAGACCATGCCAAAGTCGCGGGTTTCCGGTGGCAGGTGGGTTATGTCGCGATCACCCAGGGTCATGGTGCCACCATCGCAGTCCAAGAACCCGGCAACCAAGTTCAGAAAGGTCGTCTTTCCCGAACCCGAAGGGCCGAGGATCGTCAGGAACTCACCTGCCCGGATCGTCAGCGAGATGCTGTTGATTGCGCGGAAATCGCCGAAGGATTTCTCGAGGTTCGTGACGAGCAGATCGCGATTGGTCGTGTTCATTCCGGTTCCGTTCTGTCCCGCCATTGGCGGGGTTGGGGGCAGTGGTTCCTTCATGGTTGAGCGCGTTGAGACCAACTTGGGGATACAGACGCCGAACCAACCAGATGGCAGTGATATGGAATTGGTATGGCGTTGGTATGCCAAAGGTCAACCCAAAGCATATAGTTGGTTCGGAGCTGGACCGAACGCTGCGTAAATTTCAGGCGGGATTTATCGGAGTAGATTCGGCCGCTGCAGGAAGAATGACTTCGCCATAGCAGCGAGGTGTTGATTTGAAATGATTAGTTTGAAAACGGTTTCAGGGTGGCAGTTGGATCGAGTGGCCAAAAAAATCAGCGGGACGCCAATGTCTGCAAGATGCTGCCCTGAACGTTGTCGAGGTGATTCCGCATCGCCTCGGAGGCTTTCTGGGCATCGCCCTCCATCAGCGCATCGATAATTGCAAGATGCTCGGCACAGGTTTCGTCGAACCGTTGAGGGATTGAGCGCAGATCGAATATCTGCGTGCGGCGGCGGACCGTCCTAATGATATCAGCCAGTTGCGGGTTGCCTGCGGCCTCGGCGAGGCTTCCGTGCAAAAGGTCATCCACTGCGCGCACCTTTTCGCGGTCAGGACGTTCGCCGGTCGAGGGCCTGGAGGCGACCAGTTCGACAAGCTGATCGCGGATTGCTTGCAGGTCCTCGCGGCTGATTCGACCCTGAGCCAGTCGGGCCACTTCGGGTTCGAGAATCTGGCGGATGTGCAGCGCATCCATGTACTCTTCGATCCGCATCTGGCGAATCTGGAGGCCGCGCGTTCCCTGCCGTACAAGAAGTCCTTCGGCTTCGAGCATGAGCAGGGCATCACGGACAGGCGTGCGGGAAATGCCGAGCATGTCGGCAAGGCGGCGTTCATTTATCATCTGACCGTGCGCCGCTTCGCCCGACAGGACCATCTGGAGGATCTGTTCATAGGCGTTGAGCGCCAGCCGCTCTTCGGACGTTTTCAACATGATTGTGTCTCTCCCTAACCCGCCCGGTATTGTTGTATTCCTTGGGTGTGTCGCTGGTATACATAACAGGCACAATGCTGAACCCCAATAACCAAGGCGGCTGGACTTCGATGTTTCAAGGTGGTTTGCCTTGAAAACAGGCTTGGCCCAGATCTGGCCTTAATGAACCGACAGGAGCGACAGGATGAGCCATCGTATCGATCTCAATTGCGACATGGGGGAAAGCTTCGGTGCCTGGACGATGGGCGACGACGCGGCGATGTTGGATCTGGTGAGCTCTGCAAATATCGCCTGCGGCTTTCATGCGGGCGACCCGGACGTGATCGCGCGGACCATCGAGGCCGCGCAGGCACGCGGCGTCGCGATTGGCGCGCACCCTTCCTTTATGGACCTTTATGGATTTGGCAGGCGTCGGATCACCGGGGACACGCCGCAAGCGCTCAGGGCGCAGCTGATCTATCAGATCGGAGCGGTCAAGACGATGGCCGAAGCCGCCGGGGCCAAGATGACCCATGTCAAAACCCATGGCGCGCTGGGCAACATGGCGGCCGAAGATATCGAACTGGCACGCGTTTGTGTAGACGCGGTCGAATCCGTCGACCCGTCCTTGTTCTTCGTGGCTTTACCCTACAGCGAAACCATGCGGGCCGCGGAAGAGGTGGGGCTGTCCGTGGCCTGCGAAATCTACGCGGACCGCAGCTATACGGATCAGGGGCACCTGACGCCCCGCAGCCAGCCCGGCGCCGTCATCCACGATCCGGAGGAAAGCCTGAAACAAGTTCTGCACATGGTGGTGGACGGATATATTCCGACGACCGGCGGCAAGAAGCTATCGGTGAAGCCGGATACGCTTTGCATTCACGGAGATACGCCTACGGCGGTTCAGATCGCTGCGCGCCTGCGAGATGCGCTTGAATGTGAAGGCGTGACAATCGGGCCGTTTCACATCCGTTGACCTGTCAGGTCGGGGTGGCCTCAACGTTGCTCGGACTGATAAACATCGGGTTTTCAGTAAGGGTCGCGGCGATACAGCGCACGGCTTCGGCAAGATCTTTCGGATCCATGCCTTCGTCAGGCGTATGGCTGCCGTTCCAGTTGCGCAGGAAAACCATGGCGGATTGCCATCCGGCATCGGCGAAAGCGGCGGCATCATGCCCGCCGCCCGAGGCCAGCGTCGGGACATCCAGGCCACGGGCTTTGGCCTGAGCATGAAACGCATCGCGCATTTCGCCGTCCAGCCGCGCAGGGCGGCTGCGCGACTGCGGGCCGAAATCGAAGCGCACGCCTCTTTCCTGTGTGATCTGCGCGGCGAAGCCCTTTAGTCTGGCGTCCATGTGTTCAAGTAGCGCGGTCGAATCGCTTCTCAGGTCAAGACAGAACTCGACCTGTCCGGGGACCTTTGCAAAGGCGTGGTCGGGGGTGGCGGCATCTATGCGACCTACGGTGATGGCGAGATCTCTGCCTTCTGCTTCAATGTCGGCCCATTCCCTGTCCAGCATTCCGATGAGGTCGGCAAGCGCAAAGACCGTGTCCGATCTGAGGTGACGCGGGACGCCTCCTGAATGGCCCCACGCACCTTCGATCCGGGCAAAGCGGTAGCGGAGGCTGCCGCGAATTCCGTCGACAGTGGCAAAGGCCTGACCGGCTTCGTGAAGGACCGGACCCTGTTCGATGTGCATCTCGAGGAATCGCGCAGGCTTAAGGCCGCGATGGCCGATCACGGCGTCTGGGTCGCCCCCCTGTTCGCGCATGTGGTCCGCAAGCGTACGGCCGCTATCGGCCCGGCAAATGGAGAGCTCGGGCTTCTCAAGTCGCGCAAGCGCCGCGCGCGATCCTATGTAGGAGGCCGGGAACCAGACGCTTTCTTCGGCCCTTATGACCGATACGACCAGATCGAAAGGGAGGGTTTTGCCGCGTTCCACGAAATGGGCGGCAAGCGCCATCGCTCCGGCCACTCCGGCGACACCGTCAAAGGCGCCTCCGCTTGGGACCGTGTCTAGATGGGAACCGCTGTACAGGTCAGGCAGTCTCTTTTTAGCGCCGGGCAGGCGGGCGAAGAGGTTTCCGCCAGCATCGCGGAAAACATGTAGGCCGAGGCGGTCGGCTTCATCGGCGATAACGTCGTGGGCCTGCGTTTCTCCAGCGCTGTAGCTCGGGCGGGTCCAGCCGGGGTTTGACGCGCCGATCCGGTTCACCCGGTCCAGCACGCGAGCAATCATATCGCTGACGGAATCCGTCATTCCTGTGTGCTTCCGGGATTGTTAACGGTCGCTTCCGGGCGTTGGTTGCGGCACAGCACGTCAAGCAAGTTCTCGACCGCCATGTCGGCGACACGGATCATCGATTCTTCGGTGGCGCCGCCGAGGTGCGGGGTCAGTATCACGTTGTCCATCTGGCCAAGCGGACCTTCAGGCGCCATATCTGAATAAACATCAAGGGCCGCGCTGTGGAGCTTGCCTGTCTGCAATGCCTGAACCAATGCCTCTTCATCGACAAGACCGGCACGGGCGACGTTGACGAAAATCGCGCCTGGTTTCACACAGTCTAGGATTTCGGTTGAGACCAGGTGCCGCGTTTCCGGACGTAGATTGGTGTGCAGAGAGATGAGATCGGCCTGGGCCGCGGCTTTGCCGAGGTCGGTGCCGCGGTGAAAACCCGATTCAATCTCGGGGGAGCGGGGAGAGTAGACGGTGACCGCCATGTCAAAACTGTCCCGCAGGATCTTACCGACCCCTTTGCCAGTAGCGCCCCAGCCAACGACAAGGGCGTTCTTGCCAAAGAGTTCGCGGGTCAGGGACCGATCCCTGAAGCCTTCGTCATGCAGGCGGGCGGCCCGATCTGCGGGCAGGATCAGTCGCGCAGCTGCGAGAGCCAGCCCAATTGTTAATTCGCTGACCGACCGTGCGTTGGCACCCGGGGCATTGCAGACAATGATGCCAGCCTTGTCGGCGGCGGGTTTGTCCACCTGTTCGTGCCCGGCGCCATGCACAGAGATGACGCGCAGGCGTGGCGCCGCGCTTATAAGGTTGGCAGGAAGGCCAAAGTTCCGGGTGATGACACCATCGCAATCGGCGATCAGGTCGCGCAGCGCCTCGGCTTGGGTTGTGCGGGCAACAATCGGTTCGATCCCTGCCAATCGCAGCTTTGCCAGGCCGGATTCATGAATGGGCTGCGTGACGAGGCATTTCATCGGGGGTACCGTGTCTTGAGGCCCTGAGTTCACTTGGCAAAAACGGAGTCGAAATCCGCAAATCCCTTGATTTCAATAGGGTTTCCCGAAGGGTCGAAAAAGAACATGGTGCGCTGTTCGCCGGGTTCACCTTCGAAACGAATGACCGGAGGAATGTCGAATTCGATGCCTGCCGCGCCAAGTCGGTCAGCGACAGCTTTCCATTCGTCCAGCGGCAGGACGAGCCCGAGATGGGGCATCATCACCATGTGATCGCCGACTTTGCCGGTGCGGGTCGTTTTGAACGGCTCCCCGAGATGTAGGGAAATCTGGTGCCCGAAAAAGTCGAAATCGACCCATGTCTCGGTGCTGCGGCCCTCGGTGCATCCCAGGATGTCGCCGTAAAACCGGCGGGCAGCATCCAGATCCGTTACGTGATAGGCGAGGTGAAACAGTGAAGGCATAATCTCTCCTGCCGCTGGCAAGGCGTGGGACATCACCGGGGGTGACATGGTTTCGATCTTGGTATACCAATGGTATCCGGCTGGTTTCAAGGTTTTAGGGTGCCTAGGAGCCAATTCTTTGCCCAGGTGCTTAAACATTGGTTGCGGCTGACACCTCAAGACGTTTTTCTGATGGTCGCTGCGCGCCTTTAGCGGATCTGAGGGCAGCGCAAGACTGAAATGAAACCGGGGAACGTTTTGGGCAAAGCTAAAAGGAGCTGTTATTGATTTCGGATATGCTGCGCGATGCCCGGTTCTTGAACTGTGGCGACAGCGCGATTTGTGTCGAGTTCTCACGCGATGTGGATGAGCGGGCGAACACAGTCGCGCTGGCGCTCGCATCGGCCTTGGATGCCGAGCCGCCGGAAGGAATGCAGGAGGCGCTGCCGACATATCGTTCGGTGCTGGTGGCCTATGATCCGCTTGTGACCTCTGCGCGGGAGATGACCGCTCATATTCGGACTTGTCTGACCCGGATCAGACCCTCGGATCAACTGGGACGCAGGATCGAAATACCGGTCTATTACGGTGGCGATGCTTGCCTAGATCTGGACGACCTGGTCAAGACCAAGGGTATGGATCGCGAAGAACTGATCGCACTGCATATGTCGGTTGAATATCGAGTTTACATGATCGGCTTCGCCCCGGGGTTCGCCTATCTCGGCGGCTTGCCCCAGCAGCTTGCAATGCCGCGCAAGCCGGTGCCCCGCCAACTCGTTCCGGCAGGGGCCATCGGAATTGGTGGCGAACAAGCAAGTGTCAATTCGGTTGCCGGACCGAGCGCGTGGCATTTTATTGGCCAGACGCCGCTTCGGCTCTTTGACCCTCGGCGATCGGACCCCTTTCTGCTGGACGCGGGCGACAGTCTCTGGTTTCGCCGCATAGACGAGGTCGAGTTCGAAGATCTGAGCGCCCGGGTGTCCCGGGGAGAGAGCCCGGACGTGATCCGGGAGACCACCGTATGAGCAGGACCATGCGCATCTTGAACGCGGGTCCCATGATGACGGTTCAGGATGGTGGCCGACGCGGTTTCTTGCGTTTCGGCGTGTCCGGATCTGGGCCGATGGACCGCGACGCCTTCGAGGCCGCAAATGCGCTTGTCGGAAATGTGCCCGATGCAGCCGGGGTGGAATTCGCTTTGATCGGCGGCCGGTTATCTTTAGCTGATGAATGCTTGATCGCGGTTACCGGAGGCGACGTGCCGGTTGCGCTGAATGGCAAGCCGATCTCACCTTGGTCTTCATGGCGCGCGCCTGCGGGAAGCGAACTTGAGATCGGTGCGATGCGCAGTGGGGTCTGGGGCTATATCGCCATAGGTGGAGGCGTGACCTGCCCGCCCGTCATGGGGAGCCGTTCTACTCATCTGCGCAGCGGTGTTGGCGGCCTTGAGGGGCGGGTCTTGCGAACCGGTGATGTCTTGCCGCTTGGCTCCGACACCGGGGCCGAGCCGAAAAAGCTAATCAAACCGATAAGGCTGCGGGGCGGACCGATCTCGCTGGTTCCGGGGCCGCAGGACGATCATTTCGACGAAGACGCTTTTTCGTGCCTCTTCGGTCGAGAGTTCCAGGTTTCGCAACAGCGGGACCGGATGGCGATGATGCTCGACGGGCCGGAAATTCACGCCGCCGGTGGTCATGATATCGTGTCTGACGGAACGCTTATGGGATCGATACAGGTGCCGCCATCTGGCCGGTTGATCGTGTTGATGGCGGATCGACAGACAACCGGCGGCTTCCCAAAGATCGCCACCGTTGCCAGCGCCGATCTGGGTCGTCTGGTCCAAACGCCTTCGGGCAAGGCTGTCAGGTTCCGGGCTGCTACGGTCGAGCAAGCCGAGGAAATGGTGCGCGAAGCGACCGAAATGCGCCGTTCGGCGCTGGAAAACCTCGCGCCGAACGATCCCTTGACGGGTTAACTCGGGGTAAAACGCAGAGACAGGCAGGACATGCCGCCGTCGATCTTGGCGCACTCGCTGTTGGCAATTTCCCGGACTTTGTAGCCAGCCTCGCGGACAGTTTCTGCCGTGCGCGGGAAGCCTGCGGGCATGACAACTAGGTCGTTGAACCGGATCGCATTGGCAGCGGCTTCTTCGCCTTCGGCAACGTAAATGACGCTATAGCCCTCAAAGCAGCCGGAGTCCGCCAGCCGCCGGGTTGCCAGCACAGTTTCTGCGTCGAGCAGGGAGCAGTCGGTTTTGAAGTGGAGTACGCCTTCGGGCGTGAAGACTTCCCGCAGGGAATGGCCCCAGTCCGACAGGATCGCGCGCAGTTCGGCAACGCCTTCGGCATCGGTTCGGGCCGAGCGTCCTACGAGCACTTCGCGTCCGGTGACGAGGATGTCGCCACCTTCGATATGCCCCGGACCCTTGATTTCGCGGATGTCGGAGTAGAGGTCGCGCAGGGTGGGGGCCATTTCGGACACTTCGCCCATGCGCGATGGCGCGCCGGGCCGCATCAGGATCGCGCCCTGCGGCAGGCAAAGGGCAGTGTCCTCGACGAACAGTGCATCGGGGTAGTCCTTCAGCGCACCGAGTTCGATTACGGTTGCACCGGTGGATTTCAGCGTCGCTACATAGTCGGCATGGGCCGCGAGCATGTTTTCGAGATCGGGCGTGCCGGTGTCTTCGGCGCGCAGACCGTTCACAACGCTTTGCGCGGGACGGCGGGTGATGGCGTGGGTAAATTCGGTCGAAGGGCTTAGCATACGGTATGTACTCTTGCTGGGTTCTAGGGAAAGGCGTCAGGCGCTGACGGCCTCGAATTGCCGGGCAAAGGCGATCAGTCTTTCGACGCCTTCGTAGAAACGCTCATCCTCAACGGTCAGTGCGATGCGGATCCAGTCACGGACGGTGTCACCAAAGGAGCTTCCGGGCATGACGGCCAGCCCGGCCTCGTCCAGCAGGCGCTGGGCAAAAACATCGCTGGGAATGCCGGTGGCGGCGATATTGACCATGATGAACATTCCGGCCTGTGGTGGATGTGCCCAGAGTGCGGTTTCATCCGAAAGACGGCTTGCAAGCGTGCGGGCGCGTGAGGCATAGCGATTGCGCATGCCTTCGGCCACGGTGGAACCCTGACGGATGCCAAGTTCTGTCATGTCGGCAATGAATGGCTGGCTGCCAAACAGCATCGTTTCGGCAAGCGGAAGCAGGGTTTCGACGAATTCCGGGGACCCTACGCACCAGCCGCTCCGAAAACCGGGCGCGGCGTGGCTTTTCGAGATCGAGGATACGACGATCACGCGTTCTGCCAGTTCCAGGAGCGAGAGTGGCGAGCAGAAGGTGGCATCGTCAAAGACCAGATCTTCATAAACTTCGTCCGATATGATCCAGAGATCATGCGCGCGGGCGACCTCGCCAATGGCGGCGATGTCCGCGGCGGTCAGGATCGCACCCGTCGGATTGTGCGGCGTGTTCAGCAGGATGACGCGGGAGCGCGGGGTGATGCGCGTCTCGATATCGCTGGCTTGCAGGCGAAAGCCGTTTTCAGCCAGCAATGGAACTTTCACCAGGTCGGCGCCGCTGGAGCGGATGACTCCTTCATAGGTGGCATAGTAGGGATCGCCGACCAGCACCTCGTCGCCTTCCTGCGCCAGTCCGAGCAGCGCAAGGTAAAGAGCGGTCTGGGTGCCGGGCAGGCAGATCATTTGATCGGGCGTGATTTTGCGTCCGGAGGTGCGGGAATATCTTTCGGCCAGTGCTGCCGTCAGGCCCGGTTCGCCGCGACCGTTCGAATAGGTGTAGCGACCGGACCGCATCGACCGCACGGCTTCTTCTATCATGTCATCCGCAACCGGCACGTCCGGTTCGCCGATGCAAAGCTCGACAATATCCTCGCCTTTGGTCACGCGGGCGCGGGCCTGCCGGTGAATGGCCCATTTCGCACCGCCAAGGTTGGCGAGCCGGTCGTTGATCGCTGCGTATTTCATGTGTCTATCGCCTTTCTGTGCAGGTCCAGCCCCGTCAAGGCTGCAACCGAATCGAGTCCTATTTTTGCGAGTTCGCCGGTTGCGAATTCCTGTGGCAGCGCGCCGCCTTCCAGCCAGAGTCCGTCGATCACCCCGTTGCTCGCTATAGCAAGTTGGCGCAGGCGTTCCGGGGGCGCGGGCTGATCTGTCTCGCGCAGCGCTTCTGCAATCAGCGCCTCAAGCTGGTCGCGGAAGTGGTGGTAGGTGCGCTGGTGGATCTTGTTGAGATCGGCATCATGCAGTGCCTCGTTCAAAAAACCGGACCAGAGCGCAACCCAGCCCGGGTTCACCACAGGGGGCGAGAGCGACGCCATGACGAAACCGGCTAGCCTGTCGCGGGCAGTGCCTGCCGTGACATCCTTGGCTGTCGCGACCGCATCGGTCATCTGCGTCATGTGATGTTCATAGGCCGCGGCGATCAGGTCTTCCTTGCTCGAGAAGTAATGGCGGATCAGCCCCTGCGTCACCTCGGCCCTTTCGGCGATGGTGCGCACGGTCGCCGCCCTGACGCCCGATTCGGAAATCACCTGCAAGGTGGCCGCAATAAGATCGTCCTTGCGCTGCGACGCAGTTTCACGCCTGAATTTTCGGCGGGGAGGGGAAGACATGGTGGCAGCTCGCGGCGAAAATAATTATACGCTTGAATAATTACTGGACTGTGTGCCTACTACAAGAAAAATCGGACAGGGAAAGAATGGATTCTTTTTCAGGGGGTGATCCGGCTTCTGCGTCTTCGGGGCGCGATAAGGAAGCCGTTCGCATCGAAGAACTGCACAAGTCTTTCGGAGAGCTGGAAGTACTCAAGGGCGTGAACCTAACGGCGCGCAAGGGGGACGTGGTCGCGATCATCGGCGGCAGCGGGTCGGGCAAGTCCACGATGCTGCGGTGTATCAACTTCCTCGAGGCACCAACCTCCGGCCGGATTTATGTTGGCGGCGAGCATATCGCGATGCGGGACGACGGCACGCCGTCGAACCGCCGCCAGCTTGAACGTATCCGCACCCGTCTGGGCATGGTTTTCCAGTCTTTCAATCTATGGACGCACCGGACGCTGCTGGAAAACGTGATCGAAGTGCCGGTGCACGTGCTCAAGCAACCCCGCGCCGAGGCAATCGAAAAGGCGCAGAGCCTGCTGAAGCGTGTCGGGCTGGGGGACAAGGCCGATGTCTATCCAGCCTATCTGTCGGGCGGACAACAGCAGCGCGCCGCAATTGCCCGTGCGCTGGCGGTTGACCCAGATGTCATGCTTTTCGACGAACCAACAAGTGCGCTTGACCCTGAACTGGTCGGTGAGGTTTTGACCGTAATCCGCGACCTTGCCGCCGAAGGGCGTACCATGCTGCTGGTTACACACGAGATGAAATTTGCCCGCGAGGTGGCCGACCACGTGGTTTATCTCTACCAAGGCCGTATTGAGGAACAGGGTGCGCCGGAGCAGATTTTTGACGCGCCCAAGTCCGAACGGCTTCAACAATTTCTCATGTCAATCAACTAACCAACTAAGGGAGACTACCGATGACATTCCTGAAAACCCTCGCCGCAACTGCGGCTGCGGCGCTGCTGACCGCCGGTGCTGTTGCGGCTGACCCGATCAAGGTCGGCGTTGCGGCTGAACCCTACCCACCGTTTTCTTCGGTCAACAGCGCCGGTGAATGGGAAGGCTGGGAGATCGAAATCATCAAAGCAGTCTGTGATGCGGCCGAGCTCGAATGCGAAATCACGCCCACCGCGTGGGACGGGATCATTCCCGCACTGACCGGCAAGCAGATCGACGTGATCATGACCTCAATGTCCATCACCGAAGAGCGCCAGAAAACGATCGATTTTTCGGACCCGTATTACAACACGCCGACCGTGATCGTGGCCGACAAGTCGATGGATATCGAACCGACGCCTGAATCGCTGGCCGGCAAGATCCTTGGTGTCCAGGCATCGACCATCCACCAGAACTATGCGCAGAAGTATTTCACCGACGCAGCCGAAATCCGCATCTACCAGACGCAGGATGAAGCCAACCAGGATCTCGTTTCGGGCCGTATCGACGCAACTCAGGCTGACAGCATCGCGATGAGCGCATTCATCGAATCCGATGCTGGTGCGTGCTGCGAAATCAAGGGTGCGGTGGCTGATGATCCGTCGATCCTTGGTCTCGGCGTCGGCGCGGGTGTGCGCAAGGGCGAAGACGAACTGCGTGAAAAGCTGAACGCGGGGATCGCCAAAATCCTCGAAGACGGGACGCATGAGGAAATCACCTCCAAGTACTTCTCCACGAGCATCTACGGCGGCTGATACGTGTCTGATCTCCTGAACATGCTTGGTCTGGCCCAGAGTGCGGAGCTGCTTTCGTTGTCTCCGCCGGGCTGGGGCGGCAATCTGCTACGCGGTCTGCTAAATTCCCTCCAGATCGCCTTTGGCGCCTTTGGCATGGGGCTGGTGATCGGGCTGTTCGGGGCCTATGGAAAACTGTACGGCGGGCCGATCCTTCGCGATCTGCTTGCCGTATATACAACCGTGATCCGGGCCGTTCCGGAGTTGGTGCTGATCCTGATCCTTTATTATCTGGGGAGCGACCTGATCAACAAGGTCTCGGAGGCGATGGGCTATGGCCGTGTCGAGATTTCCGGGGTCGTTGCGGGGATCTGGGTGCTGGGCGTCGTTCAGGGCGCCTATTCCATCGAAGTTTTACGCGGTGCCATTCAGGCGGTGCCGCCTGGGCAGATTGAGGCCGCGCGCGCCTTTGGGATGCCCCCGCTGATGCTGATGCGGCGGGTGACCATTCCGGCCATGATGTCCTTTGCGACGCCGGGTCTGGCCAATCTCTGGCTGATCGCGACCAAGGATACGGCTCTGCTGGCTATCGTCGGCTTTAGCGAATTGACGCTTGAAACCCGTCAGGCCGCGGCAAGTACGCGGGCCTATTTCACCTTTTTCCTCGCGGCGGGTGCGCTTTACCTCATCGTGACGCTGTTTTCACAGGTCATTTTTGGCCGTATCGAGCGCTGGGCAAGACGCGGGCAACCCTCGCTCAGAGGGGGACCACGATGATCGGGCTGCGTGATCTTCTCAAACCGCATCGGATCGTGCTGATCCTTCTGTTTCTGGCCTTTGTCGTTTGGTGCGCTTTGTCGCTGCGCTGGGACTGGCTGCCAAAGTATGCGCCGCTCGCACTGGAAGGGTTGTGGCGTACCATCTGGCTGTTGGTCGTTACAACGATACTGGGGTTTCTCCTCGCGATTCCGCTGGGTTTGGCGCAGGCGGTCGGGCCTTGGTATCTGGCGGCACCGGCCCGCGTCTTTTGTACCGTGATCCGTGGCACACCGCTGCTTTTGCAAATCTGGCTGCTGTATTACGGACTGGGGTCGCTCTTTCCGCAATTCCCGGCGATCCGGCAGAGCGAACTCTGGCCTTATCTGCGGCAGGCTTGGCCCTATGCGGTTCTGGCGCTGACGCTGTCCTATGCCGGTTACGAAGGCGAAGTGATGCGGGGTGCCTTTTCCGGCGTCGGCAAGGGACAGCTTGAGGCGGCCAAATCCTATGGCATGCGTCCGTTTGCCGTGTTCCGGCGCATCTGGCTGCCGCAGGCCATTCGCAACGTGTTGCCTACGCTGGGGGGCGAAACGATACTGCAGCTCAAGGCGACACCGCTGGTGGCCACGATCACCGTCATCGACATCTACGCAGTTTCTTCCCGTGTCAGGGCCGATACGCTGATCGTCTACGAACCGCTGCTGTTGCTGGCGCTGGTCTATCTTGTGATTGCCGGGATCATTGCCTTTTTCTTCCGGCGGATCGAACAGCAAGTGCCAAGCGCCATTCAGCGTGGATAACCTGCGAAAGCCGCGCGCTTTGCTTGCATTGCGCGGGGCTTTCCTTTCAGTCGCTGGGAGGCGGCACGGGCACCGGTAGCGGATTGGCATCCTCGGTCGATGGCTGCCTGGCCGGAGGGGCTGCAGAAGTTTGATCGCTATCGGCAGCGGGTGCCTCTTGCATCGCCTCGACAGGAGGCGTGGTTTCAGCAGCTTCAGGCGATGCTGCCGGGACGTTGGTGGGGGCTGCCGGAGAGCTGTATCCCAGAGCGGCGGCGGTTGCCGGATCGACAAAGCCAGTCGTGTCCAGCCCGTTATCGTACTGGAACCATTGCAGCGCCGTTTCCGTCCCGCTGCCAAAAATCCCGTCTGCGCCGCCCGTGTCATACCCATAGTCGGTGAGCAGCAATTGCAGGTCGCGCACGACTTCGCCGCGCGTCATCGGCGAAGTCAGGGCAAGCCCGATCACACTCTGGGGTTCCGTAGGGGCTGCTGTCTCACCGGGGGGATCGGAAACGATCTCGTATACCTGTTCATCCTTGTAGTAGGTCGAGCGGTAGAGCTTGCCGTCGCATTCATAGAGCGTCTCGCCACTGTCCGAGACCTTGTTGCAGTCGTCATCCGGCAGCGATGAGACAAAGGCCATCGTTCCGCCCACCATCGCGGCGGTAAAGAACCATCCCCAGCCATCGTTGTAATGATAGTCGCCCCAGTAGTTATGCGGCGGTCGGTAGTAGGGCGGTTTCACATAGGGCGGCCGCCAGCCGGGCGGATGGTGATGCGGTGGGTGCCAGCCCGGCGGACGCGGACGGTTGGCGATGGGAGGTCGGTTGCCGGGAGGACGTGGGCGCGCACCAGGAGGGCGGTTGCCCGGCGGACGTGCGGCTATCGGTGGGCGGTTGCCGCCCGGGCGTGTAACCGGCGGCCGGTTGCCGGGCCGGTTCGAGGCAATCGGACGGTTGCCCGGCGGTTTGGCAATCGGCGGACGGTTCCCGGGTGGCTTCAGCCCCTGCGGCTTGTTCGCGGGGCGCGCAAGGTTGCCGCCAGGCGCGATTGCGGGCCGCGTGGCAGGTTTCGATGCTGGTCGTGTCGAGGGCCGGTTGGGGAGCTTGATCGCTGGTTTGCTGGCAGGACGTTGTACAGACGGGCGAGGTCGGGGCGCACTTGCGCCGGCTCTCGCGGGGCGGGTTTTCGCGCCTCCGCCCCTTTTCGGCGCGCCATGAAATCCGCCCGCTCGGCCATTGCCCCTCGCCTCGGCGCGATCAAGGCTGAAGTCGAACCGGATGACGGCATCCGGAGAGGTCATGAACGCCAATTGGAATGACAGCAGCCCCACGATAAACCGTCTCATCACTGATCTCCCCGATTTGGGTCCGCGTCGGGATCATCCGATGGCAGGCTGTCGGCCTCACCAAGAATCTCACTGTTGATTTTGGGCCAGACCATGCGGTCACTGTTTTCACCCGGCAAATATTGGAAACTCTCGGCTTCCACCTCGGGCGCAAAGTTCCAGTCCATGAAATAGGCCCGGTACTGCGGCCAACCCTGCGCGTAAGGGTCGGTGCCGACGATCATCATCAAAACGGGCAGTTCCGGGTCGGTTGATATCCAGATCTGCCAGTCCCTGTCGTAGCTCGCAAACGCAAGATGGTGAGCGGGGTGACCCGCAATCGAAGTTGTGCCCAGATAGGCTGCGGTGCTTGCATCGCGAAGCAATGCCGCGCCCGGATCTCGGCTCATGATTTCCCAGATCGGCAAGTGCAGATCGTATTCCAGCGCGATACGGTCGACCAGCGCGTCGAAACCACCGTCAAATGGTGCCATGACATAGGCATCCTCTTCGACATCGGCGATCACCAACTTTGACCCGTCAAAGTAATATTCGCGCGTGTCCTCTCCGGTCTGTGAGAAAGAATAGAACCCTTCGTCACGCAATATCAGGTTGGAACCGCTTCGCGTGAAAGTCAGCTTTTCCCTTCCGTCGATCACGTCGTCGTAGGATACGAACCAGTCAAAGGAAAACGCGGGCTGCGCTGCAAGGAAGTCGGCGGCATTAGTCAAAAGCTCCACCGCCTGCGGCTCTATCGGCGGTACCGTTTCATCCACCTCGGTCTGCGCCGAAGTGGCCTGTGCAAGAAAGACACTGATGATCACTGTAAAGAGTCGAAATGGCGACACGGTAGGGTTCACTCCGTCATCGGCCCGCGTATTAAAGCTCGGGAAATTCGATTCGTGTCAAAAGGTTAGCACAACCTTAGATTGAAGTCTCTAAGTGCGGTGATCTTCGAAGGGGTGCGCTGGCGTGCGGAGAATTGAGCCGATGCCGTCGTTCCGATCAGCTCGCTGGGCGCAGTACGCGCATGATATGATCCGCGGCTTTTTCCGTGCCAAGATCCGATTTCATTCGGGACGAGATAGCGGCAAGGCGGGCGTGCATTTCCTGATCCGAAAAGAGCTTAGTCATGGCGGTCGACAATTCCGCATCGTCCCATTTCGAGCGGTTCATATGGATGCCCGCCGCGGTTTCGGCGGCCCGAGCCGCGTTATCGTGACCATCCCAGCAATAGGGCATGACCAGCGAAGGAACGCCAAAGTACAGCGCCTCGCAGAAGCTGTTGTTGCCGCCGTGATGGATAAAGAGATCGGCCTGCTCGACAATCGAAGGCTGCGGGAACCAGCTGCCGAGGTACACGTTGTCGGGCACTTTGGTGTAATATTCAAGAAATCCGCCGACATTCACGAAGAACCGGGCCGGGATCGCAGAAAAGACCGAAATCATGCGGCTTATCAGATCGGTGTCAATTGCGCCGAGGCTTCCGAAGCTGACATAGACAAGCGGGCCGTCGTTGACTGGCAGGGGCGGCGTGTCAAAGCGCGCTTCTTCTCTGACGCAGCCTTCGAGGAAAACGAAGAGGTCATCGGGCAGCGGATTTGCGCGGTCGTACCTCACTGCCGATGGCGAAAGAAGCAGGTTCAGATAGGGCGAGGTTTCAAGAAACAGCCCGTCCTCGACAGCTGGCAGGCCACGTTTCTTTCGGAAACTATTATATCGCCGATGCGCCGCCGCCGTGGCTCTCAGATATTCTTCGTGAAATGGCGCGCAGGCCGGATCGCTGGCGGTCAGGCCGGACAGGTAGGGCGGCACATTGACGTCTGGCAATTCTGTTTCAGCGCAGGATACAACCCTGATCCAAGGCACGCCCGCGTTCGCGATGGCTGGGAACATGATGACATTGTCAAGCACGATGCCATCGGGCTGGATGCGCTTCAGCAGTCTTTGCAGCCCGTCTTCGGCCTGAATCGCGGTGTCGACAATCGCTTCCCAAGTTGGAGCGACGTAGGTCGTCAACTGCGCCTTAGGGTCGAGATCGAAGTGCTCCAGGTGGGTCGTCACGAAGGATTGCCAGGTTTCTTCGGTCTGCTGGCTCGTCGCCGCGCCCTGCGTCAGGTGGTATTCCTTGAACCCGTATTCGGCAAAAACACCGGTGAAACCCGGGTGACAGATGAACACCGGCACGGCACCTGATCGCTGCAACTGTTGCGCGATGCCGACGCAATTCAACGCAGAGCCAAAGCTTGCTTCGGGGAAAAAGGCGATTACCGGCGCTTCCGTCATCTCAGCGCTCCGCGTCCCAAAGGCATGATACCCCTATTGGCCGCTTTGGGCCGACGGATCTGGGATCGGCGCAGGTGTAACACCATCTGATCGGCAGCAAGATCCAGTTGCATCCGCTCAAGACTGTCCAGAATGTCGAGGTGTTCTTCTAGTGACTGACGCAGGCGGTATTCCGGCAGGGCCATGTCTTTTTGCGTCGTCTGGCGAAGTCTTTGATGCGCCAGAAGCGCGCCGCGAACGAACCTGTTCCCAGAACTTTCCGCGATAAACGCGTGAAAGTCGCAATCGAGCTTCAGAAAGCCTGCCGAACTCATCCGACCGTTGGGCCGATCAAGGAAATCCTGCATCTTTTGGCGCACAAGTCCGACCTTCTGGCTGTCCATCGAAAATCCCGGAGCCAGGATGGCCTGCGGTTCCAGCATCAGCCGGAAGTCGAGACTTTCGCCGATTGCATTGGGGGTATCAAGCATCGGCTGGAAAGCCCATGTCCGACCAGGCAATTGTGCAACTACCCCCTCCGAAGTCAGTATTTTTAGCGCATTTAGTACCGCTGAGCGCGGAGCCGAATAGCGCCGCACGAAAGCGCTGACAGATTGAACATCTCCGATGCGGCGTTCTGCCCGATCAGACAGTATTCTTGCCGCCAGAGAATCTTCGACCTCTCCAATCCGCGACGGTTGTTCCGCAAGCCCCTGTTCTGGGCCTACAACAAGAAAGAAACCTTCTTCCTCGCGTCTTGTGACAATTTCTTTTTCTTCTAGTATCTTGAGGGCTGACCGGATGGGCGTTCGAGAAACGCCGCAGGCCTCGGAGAACACCTTTTCCGGCAGGTGATCGCCCGCACTCATACCCTTTTCAAGAGCGACCTCAATAATCTGACGGGCAAGCAGCAGGTGGTTGCGTCTCGTGTTGCTGCGGGTCCGGGGCATGGCTTGGTCTCTTGTCCGGGGATTTCATAAGCAATTTCGGTTCATCCGGCATCCATTTGTAAAAGGACAGCAAATACAAATTGACGTTTTTTTGGACGTATTAATACTGACCCTACCGCGATCAGTAAGAATCGCAAGACGAAATCGGCCGGACCATCAGGAACCGGCGCTGACAATAAAACGACATGGAGGTCTGTTTATGACACAACGTATTATCGGTGCCAGCCTGTGCCTGAGCGCCGCGCTGGCCACGCTCGGCTCTACCGCATTTGCCGAGCCGCTGACGGTTTCGAACTGGGATGGCTACATGGCAGCGGACGCCATCGACAATTTTAACGAGGCAACCGGAAACGAAGCTGAACTGGTTCTGCACGCCACCAACGAAGAGATCATGGGCAAGCTGATCGCCTCGGGCGGTGAGGGATATGATGTGGTCTTCGTATCCTCGCCTTTCGCCGAAGTGCTTAACAAGCTGGGCCTTGCCGAAGAGCTTGACCATTCCAAGCTGCCCAACCTTTCGAACCTTTACACCGAGGCAACCGAACTGCCGCATGATCCGGGCAACACGTTCTCGGTGCCTTACGCATGGGGCACTACGGGGCTTTGCTATCGTTCCGATCTCGTTTCTGAGCCGACGTCCTGGAATGATCTACTGAAACCGTCTGACGACGTTTCCGGCAAGACGACCATGCTGGCAACCGACCGCTGGTTGCTTGCTGCGGGTCAGCTTGCGCTTGGTTATTCGGTGAACGAAACCGATGCCGACAAGATGGCCGAGGTGCGCGATCTTCTCATCGACGCTAAGGGCACGCTGCTCGCCTATGATGACACAACCTTCTACGCGAAGCTGGTTTCCGGCGAGGCCGAATTGGTGCAGGCATGGGACGGCTGGTGCAACTATGGCATCGCCGAAAATGCCGAGATCAAGTACACGGTGCCCAAAGAGGGTTCGGACCTTTGGGTCGATACGATGGTCATCATGAAAGCGTCCGAGAACAAGGATGCGGCCTATGCCTTTGTCGATTACATCCTCGACGCGGACAACCATCGCTGGGCCGCCGAGAATATTCTCTACAAAGTGCCCAATCAGGCGGCGATGGAAGGTCTCGACGCCAGCCTGATCGAAACATTCCCCAACATGGGCATGAAACCTGCCGACATGATGGAATACGAACAGCTGCGCGACGTGGGCGAAGCCCAGCGTGACTACTCGCGCGTCGTGTCCGAAATCAAGGCTGCCAACTAAGCCTTTCACTCCCCCGGCCGTATCGTGCCGGGGGAGCCATCCCCTCCAATTCGAACTGACCGCAGAACCGGGCGCACCCGGGAATGACAGGACCCATGACCACAGACCGAAGACCCATATTGCTGATGTCCCCGGCCCTGCTGTGGCTGTTCGGCCTGATGGTGGTGCCCTGCCTGCTAATCCTCGTGCTCGCCTTCTTCCGGCGCGGGATGTACGGCGGTATCGAATATACCTTTACGCTCGAAAACATTGCGCTGGTTTTCGACCCGCTCTATGCCCAGATCTTCCTGAAATCCGCGTGGATCGCCGGACTGGCCGCCGGGATCGCCTCTATCCTCGGATACGCGGCTGCCTATGCCATCGCGGCTATGCCGCGCCATCGTCAGTCGGCCCTGCTGTTCTTCGCCGTACTGCCATTCTGGTCCAACTATCTTGTGCGGACCTACGCGTGGATCGTACTGCTGAACCGCGAAGGATTGATCGTCAACCTTGCCCGATGGGTCGGGTTCGAAGGTGAATTGCCTAGCATGCTCTATACCGAACAGGCCGTGGTGATCGGTTTGATCTATAACTACCTGCCGTTCGTGATCCTTAGCTGCTACGCACCTCTGTCCCGGCTGAACCCGGAAATTTCCGAGGCTTCGCGCGATCTTGGCGCTTCGGGCTGGACCACGTTCCGACGCGTCGTGCTGCCGATGACCGTGCCGGGCATCGCAACGGGTTTCGTCTTTGTCTTCGTTCTGTCGATCGGGAATTTCGTCACCCCGGCGCTACTGGGCGGAGGCCAGTTCCAGATGATCGGTAATCTCGTCTACGCGCAGTTCCTGACCGCGAACGACTGGCCCTTTGGCGCCGCGCTTTCGATGGTTCTGATAATGGTCATGCTAGGGCTTTTGATGGCACAGGCGACGGTTGCTGACCGTGCCTCGGGCGGAAAGGCAGGCGACAATGGCTGACCGGAACACCTTTCGCCTGATGCTGCTGATCCTCGGACTGGTTTTTGCCTTTCTCTACCTGCCGATCTCGGTGCTGGTCGGACTTTCCTTCAACGAAGGTGGTCTGCCAACCGCATGGACCGGCTTTTCGGTGAAATGGTATGGCGAGTTGCTGGCCAACAAGGACATCCTTCGGGCCGCCGGTAACACCTTGATCGTGGCAATTTTTTCGACCCTCCTGTCAACGATCCTTGGCAGCTTGCTGGCCGTCGGCGTCGAGATACGCCGCCGCAACGGCAAATGGCTGGAAACTATGATTTTCGCGCCGATGATCATCCCCGACATTGTGCTTGCCATCGCGTTGCTCAGTTTTTTCTCACTGCTTGGCGTAAAGATGGGGCTGCATACAATCATCGTGAGCCACGTGGTGTTCAACCTTGCGTTTGTCAGCGCGGTGGTCCGCGCCCGGTTGAAAAGCTTCGACTGGTCCATTGTCGAGGCGTCCAATGATCTTGGCGCGACGACCGCGACGACGATGCGTCGGGTTGTTCTGCCGGTGTTGATGCCTGCGATCCTTGCGGGTGCGCTTCTCGCCTTCACCCTGTCGGTCGATGAATTCATCATCGCCTTTTTCACAGCCGGGGCAGGGCGGTCTTCGATCA
Organism: Heliomarina baculiformis; assembly: GCF_019966545.1. Classification (GTDB taxonomy): domain Bacteria; phylum Pseudomonadota; class Alphaproteobacteria; order Rhodobacterales; family Rhodobacteraceae; genus Heliomarina; species Heliomarina baculiformis. The sequence continues at coordinate 130,057 of NZ_JAIMIC010000004.1, forward strand.
CGCTCCCGATGCAGATCTTTTCGATGATCCGATTTGGCGTGACCCCTGAAATCAATGCGCTGGCAACAGTGGTGATGGCGGTTTCCGTTGTCGCGCTGGCCCTGTCGCAACGGCTCAACCGCGGAGGTCTGCCGGGACAATGACCACTCCCCTTCTTTCACTTCGGGATATCAAGAAAAACTTCGGCTCGGCGCAGGCGGTGGCCGGGGTCACGATGGACATCCATCGCAACGAGTTCTTTGCGCTTCTTGGCGCATCTGGCAGCGGCAAGACGACCCTTTTGCGCATGCTGGCCGGTTTCGAGGCACCAAGCGGCGGTGATATTCTGCTTGAAGGCTCGTCGATCGCCGCGATGCCACCGAACAAGCGACCGGTGAATCTGATGTTCCAGTCCTATGCGCTTTTCCCACATATGACCGTAGCGCAGAACATCGCCTATGGGCTGGAAATGGATCGGCTTGCCAAGGCCGAGATTAAATCCCGCGTATCGGAAATTCTTGAGGTTATCCAGCTGGGCCATCTGGGCGGGCGCAAACCTGATCAGCTTTCCGGCGGGCAACGTCAGCGGGTGGCCCTTGCGCGCGCGCTGGTGAAACGGCCCAAGGTCCTGCTGCTCGACGAACCGCTCGGTGCGCTGGACAAGAAGCTGCGCAGCGAGATGCAGCTTGAACTGAAGCGGCTTCAGCACGAGTTCGGCATTACCTTTATTGTCGTGACGCATGACCAGGAAGAAGCGCTGGTCATGGCCGACCGCGTCGCCATCATGAAGGATGGGGCGCTGCTTCAGGTCGGGACGCCGCGTGAGATTTACGAATACCCCGAAACCCGCTTTGCGGCAGATTTTATCGGGGTCATGAACTTCCTGCCGGTGTCGGTGGCATCCGGTGGGTATCAGGGCAAGGAGGGGCCGCTGATCCGCGCCGCCGACGCACCCGAACTGGCCGCGGGAAGCGCGGCTGTCGCCGCCATTCGTTCGGAACGTCTGGGGGTCGAAACCCAAGGCGAAAACAGCCTTGCGGGCGAGATTACGGATATCGCCTATCACGGGCTGGATCTGCTTTTGCATGTCAAAACGCCCCTTGCCGAAACGCCAGTCATTTCACGTCTGACGGCGGACGTTGCCGAACGGCTTGCGCCCGAAGTCGGGCAGACGATCACGCTGGGTTGGTCTGCCCGCGACACGCGCATTTTCCCTGCATAAAACACAGCGCCGCAAACGGCGCCTTTCCAACAGGAGAACACATGGAACAGAAGACTTTCGCCCTTTTCCCCGAAGCCGCCTTTGGACCGGCGCTCAACTCTGTTGGTATCGCTCAGGCCCTGACCGCGATGGGTCACAAGGTGGTATTCCTGTCGGACCCGGGTTTCGTCGAAGTCTACGAAGGCTACGGTTTTGAAGCGTATCCTGTTGCGCTCTCCGAGCCGATGCCGCCCGAGCAGATGGCCAAGTTCTGGGAAGACTTTATCAACGGGCACATCCCCAACTTCCGCAAGGAGCCGATCGACCAGATCGACAACTACGTCAAGGAATGCTGGGAAGCGATCGTCGACAGCGCCAAGTGGGCGCAAAAAGACCTGCCGGGCGTCCTCGACAAGATCAAGCCGGACCTGATTGCGGTAGATAACGTCATCCTCTTTCCGGCAATCAAGCAATACGGTGTTCCATGGGTGCGGATTATTTCCTGCTCCGAGAATGAAATCGAAGACCCCGCCATTCCGCCGCACCTGTCGGGCATGGCCGAGAACGACACCGAAGGCCACGCGGCGTTCCGTGCCCGTTTCGAAGAAGTCATCAAGCCAATCCACGACGATTTTAACGCCTTCCTCGCCGAATGCGGCGAAGATGCCTACAAGATCGGTGAGTTCTTCGAGGCTTCGCCCTACCTGAACCTGATGCTCTATCCGGAGCCGCTGACCTACAAGCGGGACAACCCGCTCGACCCGGCGCGTTTCCAGTACCTCGAAGGCTGCGTGCGCGAAGATGCGCCTTATGAGGTGCCAGAGTTCAAAGCCAACAATGACGGCCCGCTGCTCTACGTGTCCTTCGGCTCCCTCGGTTCGGGCGATACCGACCTGCTCAAGCGGTTGATCACCCTGATCGGCAAGACCCGTTACCGGGCACTTGTGAACGTTGGCGATTACAAGGAAGAATATTCGGATATTCCGCCCAACGTCATCATAGACAGCTGGTATCCGCAGCCCTCAGTCATCCCGCAGGTCGATGCCGTCATCCATCATGGTGGCAACAACTCGTTCACGGAATGCCTCTACTTCGGCAAGCCCGCGATCATCATGCCTTATGTCTGGGACGGCCATGACAACGCGATGCGCGTGCAGGAAACTGGCTATGGTTTCAAATCGCACCGCTATGACTGGGAAGACGAGGAACTGATCGCCAAGATCGAAACCTGCCTGACCGATGCGGACATGCAGGCGCGGCTCGAAAAGATCTCGACCCATATGCAAGGGTGCGAAGGCCCGGTTAAGGCCGCACGCCTGCTGACCGGCCTGCTGGACGGTGACAAATGACAGACTTGAACGCCTCGGCCCCTCATATTCATCAGGCCTGCACCTATGACGACCTCGTGGATTGGGGCCCCCAGCCCGACGCGCTTGACGGCGCGTCACACTCCACTGGCCGACTTTTGCACAAGGGACCGAACAACAGCCCGGAATCCGGGATCTGGGTCTGCACGCCCGGTCGCTGGCGCATCTCTGTCCCGCGTGACGAATTCTGCCATTTCGTTTCGGGGCGGGCCCAATACCGCTCTGACGATGGCGAGGTGATCGATGTGACGCCGGGCACCTGCGTCCTCTTTACGGCCGGTTGGGAAGGCGAAGCCGAGATCTTCGAGACCATCCGCAATATTTACATGCTCAGCTAAGGAAGCGATGTGATGAAAACGCCTGTGATGAACAAACCTCTCGAGGTGACGGATACGGTCGACTGGGGCGTGATCCCGACGATGATCGAAGGTGAATCCCGCACCAGCGGCAAGGTTCTGCACAAAGGGCCGGACGGCCAGTCGGAGTGCGGCCTGTGGATCTGCACGCCGGGAAAATGGGAATGCCACGTCACCAAGGACGAATTCTGCCATTTCCTCGAAGGACGTTGTACTTATGTGCATGAAAGTGGCGACGTTATCGAGATCACGCCGGATACTGCGGCCTTTTTCCCGCAGGACTGGAAGGGCGTCTGCACGGTCCATGAGACCGTCAAAAAGGTCTACATGATCCGATGAACCTCGCTCTGGCCCCTTTACAGCTGGAACCGCCTGTGGCGACTTTTCTGGCGCGGCACGGACATGCCCGGGCAAGCATTGCTGCGCTGCCGGGTGATGCCTCGGCGCGCCGCTATCTGCGGCTTGAAGGGGCCGAGCTACTGCTTATGGAAGATCGCACCGATCCAGTCGGCTTCGCGGCCTTCCTGCGCATCGCGCGGCATCTGAATACGCTGGGTCTAAGCGCTCCGCGCGTGATCGGGGCGGACCCGGCAGTCGGTCTTGCCCTGATCGAGGATTTCGGCCTGACGACCTACAGCGCCCAACTGGCGCGCGGCGTTGACGAGGAAAAGCTCTATCGTCTTGCCACGGATGCGCTTCTGCATCTGCACGGGCACCCTTTAGCCGCCGATGTTACCGCACCTGAATACGATCTGGCGACCCTGCTGGACGAGCTTTCTATCTTTTCCCAATGGTTTCTTGGGGCGCTAAGGCCGGATGAGGACGTGGCTGGTTTCGATCAAGAATTTCGGACGCTCTGGGCCAAAGCGCTCGAGCCGCTGAAAAACGCTCCGCAAACCCTCGTTTTGCGTGATTTTCACGTGGATAACCTGATGGAACTTGAAGGGCGCGGAGGTATTCAACGCTGCGGTCTGCTCGACTTTCAGGATGCGGTGCTTGGCCCAGCGGAATACGATCTGGTTTCCCTCTTGCAGGACGCACGCCGCGATCTTTCAGATGGGCTCGAAGCGAAAATGCTGGCGCATTACATCGAATGTGCTCCGGAACACGCGGGTGGCGCTGACGCGATAGCCCATCGCTATCATTTGCTGGGCGCGCAGCGTCACACGCGGATCGCCGGAGTGTTCATGCGACTCGCAAAGCGTGACGGAAAGCCCGGTTATCTCACTTTCATGCCGCGCGTCCTGCGCCAGATGCAGGCGGCTTTCGCTGCGGCACAGCTGCACGAAATAAAAGAACTTATCGACAAGACAATCCCCGAATGGCGCGATGCCGGTGCGGCGATTGCCAAGCATACCTAAGGATACCAGATGTCTGATCTGAACATCGCCCGTTACTTTCTTTTGCCCGGATTCCATGAGAGCCGGGGCAGTACGCATGAAGTGATCGACCCCGCGACGTTGGAACCCGTTGGCACCCGCGTAGAGGTGACGGGTGACGAAATGCAAACGGTTCTCGAGGCTGTCACCAAAGCGCAGGTTGGATGGAAAATGGTCGATGCGAAATCGCGGGCCAAGCATCTTCACGATCTGGCCAACCGGATCGAGAATGCCGACCTTACCGAATGTTCGATCATCATGAGCCGTGAAATGGGCAAGCCCTATCCCGAAGCCATCGGGGAACTGGCCAATTGCGCGCCCATCTTCCGCTATTACGCCGAAATGGCGCGGGACGAGGCAGGCAAGGTCGCTGGAACCACGCAGCTGGGCTCGTTCCAGTTTGCCAAGTACGAACCGCTTGGCGTTTCGGTCCATATCATGCCGTTCAATTTCCCTGTCCTGCTGATGTGCTGGACCGTTGCCGCATCGCTTGCAGCCGGCAACGGCTGCGTTATCAAACCGGCCGAAGCGACAACCCTGTCGACGCTGGAATTCATGAAAGTCTTCGAGGGGCTGCCCGAAGGTCTCGTCGCCTGTCTTCCGGGCGGTGCCGAGGTTGGCAAAGCACTGGTGGAGAGTCCGATGACCCATGCGGTGGCCTTTACCGGTTCGGTCAGGGCCGGGCAGGCCGTGGCCGCCGCTGCCGCCGCCAAGATGAAACCGGCGGTCATCGAGGCGGGCGGATCCGACCCGATGATTATCACCGCGCACGCACCCATCGAAGTTGCCGCTGCCGGCGCCGTCACTGGTGCGTTCCACATGTCCGGGCAAGTCTGCACCTCGACCGAACGCATGTATGTGGTCGACAGCGTCCATGACGACTTTGTCAAAGCCTTTGCTGTCGAAACGGCCCGGCTGAGGATAGGTAACGGGTTGGACAAATCCGAAATCGGTCCGCTGGTCAGCAAGGCAGCCCGTGACAAGGTCGAACGCCTCGTCGCCGATGCTGTCGCCAAAGGCGCGAGTGTGGTTTGCGGCGGTCGCATTCCCCCGGTCCAGACGAAAGGCTGGTACTACGAACCCACCATCCTGACCGAGTGCACCGAGGACATGGATATCCTGCACGAGGAATGTTTTGGACCGGTTGCTGCCATCGTCCGCGTGCCCGATTTCGACGCGGCCATCAATGGCGCGAACAACTCAGAATTTGGACTCGGCGCTTCGGTCTTCACGACCTCGCTGGAGGAAGCACACGAAGCGCATGAAAGGCTCGATTCGGGCATGGTCTGGATTAACAACCCGATGATCGACAATGACGCATTGCCCTTTGGCGGCTGGAAGAGCTCCGGTATAGGGCGTGAGCTTGGGCGGCAGGGGCTCGACGCTTTCCGCCGGTCCAAGATGGTCATCATGGATCATAAGCCGGTGCGTCAGGACTGGTGGTATCCGTATCCGGACGACTGGTTCCTGGAAGCTGGCGGGCGGAAGCCGTCGTAAGAGAGGTCAGACCATGAAGATCACAGAGCTTTATATCGACGGTTCCTTTGCCGCGCCTGTCGCCGGCGGCAGTTTTGAGGCCGTGAACCCCGCAACCGAAAAGGTCTTTGCGCATATCGCGTCAGGGCAGGCGGAGGACGTCGACAAGGCCGTGCGTGCCGCGCGGCGCGCTTTCGACGAAGGACCATGGCCGCGTATGTCTGCAGCCGAGCGTGCCTCGGCGCTGCGGCGGATCTCGAAGGGCATATCGGATCGCCTTGCCGAGATTTCCGCTTTGGAGACAGCCGACAACGGCAAGCCGCTCCCCGAGGCGGAATGGGACATCGGCGATGCGGCTTTCGTATTCGAATATTACGCCGATCTCGCTGAGACCGACGCGGCCAACGGCCCGACTCTAGTCGACGTAGGCGATGCGCGGTTCAAAAGCACCGTCAGCACCGAACCGCTCGGGGTCGTGGGCGCAATCACTCCGTGGAATTTCCCGCTGCTTATGGCGGTCTGGAAAGTCGCGCCCGCGCTCGCGGCGGGCTGCTGCATTGTTCTGAAACCGTCCGAACATTGCTCCGTGACCTGCGCGATCCTTGCAGAAATTATCGATGCCGCAGAACTTCCGGCAGGTGTTTTCAACCTGATCACAGGGACGGGCCCAGAAGCCGGACAGGCGTTGACGGATCATCCACTTGTGGACAAGCTGGCCTTTACTGGTTCGGTTGCCACCGGTCGCAAGGTGATGACAGCAGCGGCAGAGGGCATCCGTACCGTATCGCTGGAACTTGGCGGTAAATCGCCCTTTATCGTTTTTGACGACTGTGACATCGACAAGGCGGTCGAATGGATCGTTTTCGGGATATTCTGGAACAAGGGCGAGGTCTGCTCGGCCACGTCCCGCATTCTCGTCCAAAAGAATCTCTACCCGCAGTTGTTAACGCGCCTGACCGAAGTCACGGAAGCAATCAAGATCGGCGCAGGCGACGAGGAGGGCGTCAAGCTGGGACCGATCGTGAACAAGCTGCAATACGACAAGGTCATGGCAGCAATCGAGTCCGGCAAGTCCAGCGGTGCAAAGCTGGTAACCGGAGGCGGTCGTCCCGAAGGGATGAACACGGGCTACTTTATCGCGCCAACGATCTTTGCCGATGTGCCGACCGATGCTGAGATCTGGCGCGAAGAAATCTTTGGCCCGGTTGTCTGCATCAACGCCTTTGATACCGAAGACGAAGCGCTGAAACTAGCCAATGAAAGTGCCTATGGCCTTGCCGGAGCTGTGATGTCGGATGATCTCGATCGCTGCGAACGCGTCGCGGCCAAGCTGCGGGCGGGGATCATCTGGATCAACTGCTCACAGCCGACGTTCACGCAGGTGCCATGGGGCGGGTACAAATCCTCTGGCATCGGGCGCGAATTGGGCACAGCCGGTTTCGCTGCCTTCCGCGAAACCAAACAGATTACCCGCTTTGACCATACCGAAAGCTGGGGCTGGTACATAGAGCCGGAATCTGCCGAATGACGCAGGAACAACCGATTGCCGCCGTCGTTCTGGCGGCGGGCAAGGGCACGCGGATGAAATCCGATCTTCACAAGGTTCTGCATCCGCTGGCCGGGCGCCCTATGCTGGCACATCTGCTTGAAAGCCTCGACGCGCTGGGCGCTACACGATCAGTTCTGGTCGTCGGGGCTGGGCGCGAACAGATCCGCGCCGCCTTTCCCGATCTCGAAACCGTGGTGCAGGAGCCGCAACTGGGAACCGGGCACGCAGTGCGCATGTCTGAACCGGCACTTGATGGCTTCGCTGGTGTCGTTCTTGTCCTGTACGGTGACGTCCCGCTGGTCAGCGCGACAACAATGCGTCGGCTGGCCGAGGGCGTCCAAGGCAGCGACGCGCTTGCCGTGCTTGGTTTCCGACCGGAAGATACTCGCAGTTACGGTCGCTTGGTCACAGATGCGAACGGACGGCTTGAGCGGATCGTTGAACACGCGGACGCAAGCCCCGAAGAGAAGGCCATCGATCTTTGCAATTCCGGCATCTTGGCCGCACGGGCGGAGTTGTTGTTTCCCTTGCTGACGCAAGTTGGTAACGACAATGCCAAAGGCGAATATTACCTCACCGACATCGTTGCCCTGGCGCGAGCGGCATCGCACGGCATCGCCGTCGTTGAAACTCAGCCCGACGAGGTCGCGGGCGTGAACTCGCCCGAAGAACTGGCCGAGCTTGAAAATCGTTTTGAGGCCGCCCGGTGACAACGTCATGGAAGTAAAAGAGAAACTTGCAGGAGCGGCCACGACACCCTTCTGGCTGTCCACGGTCGAGCAAGGCCCGGCCTGCCCGGCGCTGACCGGCAGCGTTGACTGCGATCTGGCCGTCATCGGCGGCGGCTTTACCGGGTTGTGGAGCGCGCTCAAGGCCCGGGAACGCGATCCGGGTGCGCGTATAGTCCTTGTTGAAGCCGCGCGCTGCGGTGGTGAGGCGTCGGGACGCAACGGTGGCTTTTGCGCTCCGTCAATATCGCATGGTGTGTCCAACGCGCTCAATCGCTGGCCCGACGAAGCCGACCGGCTGATCCGGCTCGGACAGGAAAATCTCGACGAACTGGCCCGTGATCTGGATGACTATCACATCGATGGCGGGTTCGAACGCAGCGGTAAGCTGAACATCGCGGCTACGCCCTGGCAGGCGGACGGGCTGAAATCCGTGGCCCGGAACTATGACCGGTTCGGGATTGAGTGCAGTCTGCTCGAAGGCGACGCCCTGCGTGAGAAATTTGACAGCCCTGTCTATAGCACGGGCCTTTTCGAGCCGAACTACGCGCTGGTGAACCCGGCCAGGTTGGTCGCGGGGCTGCGCGATTGCTGTATCAACCGGGGCGTAATGCTTCACGAAGATACGCCGGTGACAGCCCTGAAACAGGAGAGCGGCGGGATCAGCCTGCAAACCGCAGGTGGGCAGATCCGTGCCTCGAAGGTCATTCTCGCCACGAACGCAGCCGTGCCGCTTATCCGGCGTCTGCGACCGACGATCATCCCGATTTTTGATTACTCGCTGGTGACCGAACCGCTGAGCAACGCTCAGCTGGCTGGGATCGGCTGGACCGGCCGCTATGGCGTTGCCGACAGCGGCAACCAATTTCACTACCTGCGCAAGACGGCGGATAACCGGATGCTCTGGGCAGGGTTCGATGCCATTTATCACTATGGCAGCAGCCGTGAAAGAAACCTGTTGAACCGGGAAAAGACGTTTGACCTTTTGGCGCATCAGTTTGCCGAGGCTTTCCCCTCCCTGTCTGACGTGAAATTCGACTATGCATGGGGCGGCATCATCGACACTTCGGCCCGGTCGACCTTTTTCACCGGTACGGCCTGTAGCGGTCGCGTGGCCTATGCGCTTGGCTTCACCGGGCAGGGCGTATCCGCGAGCCGTTTCGCAGGTCTGACCATGCTGGATATGCTCGACGGTCAGGAAACCGAACGTACCAGCCTCTCGTTGCATCGCCGGATGCCCGTACCTTTCCCGCCCGAGCCGTTCCGTAGTCTTGCGGTCAGCATGATGCAAAAGCGGCTGGCCAAGGAAGACGCGACCGGCAAGCGCGCCCTACTGCTGCGCGGATTTGATGCCTTTGGCATCGGCTTTGATTCATAAGGAAACCTCAACACCATGCCCGCCCACGTAATCGCATTTGACACGACCACCGACCCGCGCGAAACCGTTACCGACGACCCGGCAGCCGTCGATACACCCTATACCAGCAAGAGCTGGCGCTGTTTCGAGGCGACGGAAAAGGGAGCGATCAGCGGCATCTGGCAGGCCGGCCCACATCTGGAACGCTGCACCTGCGACTATGACGAGATGTGTCACATCCTCGAAGGGAAGGTTCGTCTGACGGATGCCGACGGTCAATCTGAGGAATTCGGACCGGGAGACAGCTTTGTCGTGGCTGCCGGGTTCTCGGGGACATGGGAAAACCTGACCCATGTCCGCAAGGTGTTCTTCATCCTGAGCTGACGGGACCACCAGTTCTGTCTTTACCATGCGAGAACGCGTCTTTTCGGGGCAAACAGTACGTACTCCGCCCATCCTCTGCCAAGTGCAAAGGCCCCTAGCCGGTATCCTAAGCGCAACTGTCACGGACCCAGTCCCAATAAGTTTGCGCGGCGCGTTTCGTCAGCGGGCCGGGTTTACCATCCCCGATCACATGCCCGTCGATTTTGGTCACAGGGGTAATCCCGCCAAGCGTGCCGGTCACAAAAGCCTCATCTGCGGAATAGGTTTGCGCCAGCGGAAAATCCTTCATATGGGCCGCCCCGATCTTTTCGCCCCAGAGGTCGAAAACATGCTGACGCGTGATACCGTTGAAGGAATAGAGTCCCGGCGAGGTCCAGAGTTCGCCCTTGCGGATGATGAAGAAGTTGGTGGAGTTGCAGCTTGCCACCATGCCGCGTTGGTCGAGCATCAGTGCTTCGTCCGCGCCCGCAGCAATGGCCTGTATCAGCGCCTGAATTAGGTTCAGACGGCTGTGCGAGTTAAGACGCAGATCGAACACGTCGGGTGTCGAGCACCGATAGGTCGAGGTGAACAGCGACAACCCGGTTTCTGCAAAGCTTGCGCGTGGCTTCTTGAGCTCGGCCACGATCACCACCGTTGCGGATGAGGCCATGAAACGCGGGTCCTGATTGGGCGTGGTCTTGCGGCCGCGCGTGATCATCAGGCGGATATGTGTGTTGTCGGTGAACCCGTTCTTGGCGCAGGTATCCATAATTGCCTGTATGACCTCTTCGCGGGTCATGCCGATTTCCATAGATATTGCCTTGGCGCCTTCGAAGAGCCGGTCCATATGCAGGTCGATGGACAGCAGCTTGCCGTTGACCAGCCGGACACCTTCCCAGATGCCGTCACCAAGCACAAAGCCGGCATCGAAGACGGAGACGCTGGCCTTGTCACGGTGCACGAAATCGCCGTTCACATAGACAAGCACATCGTCATTGCGGGGATCGCCGTCATAGGCCTGTGCGCTGGAAGCGGAAGTCATTATTGTCCCTTTCTAAGAGGTATTTAAAAAAGAGAATTCGGAGAAACGCGCTATAAAGGCGCAAGTTTTCTCTTTTTTGCGGATCGCGGAATATCTGCTCGGCAACGCCGGTCGCAAGTGCGTAGCCGTCATAGAGACAGATGACATAGGGGGCAAAGCGGTGAGTAAAGCCGAATTCAGGAGTCACGAGAAACATGGTGCACTCTCATTGATCGGCTGCAAGAGTTTTCCGACTTGCTTCCAGCGGTCCAACTGACTGATAGCAGGTTAATTACCATCAGCTAGGTGTAAAGCTTCGTCGATATGATGCGAAATCATCTTTCGGAGTAAGAGCTTGAATTTGTCAGGATTCCCGGCTGGTAGGTGGCGATTGCCAAGAGCGAGATGGCTAAAAGAAAGACCTTCGGACAATAAGGGCAGCGGCAGCCACGCCCGAACATGAATTCGAGCACTGCCCGCCAGTGAAGCAGGCGGCCAAGTCCCCTTTTCGGCGGCCATGCTGGTCGCGATAAGGTGCGCATATCTATTGCAACGATCGTTTGCTCGACGTCGCTTCGCGGCGTTGCGCGATTTGCTCAAGGCGAACAGGTTCTGGAACGCTCGTGTCACGGGCACCAGCAGATCATCGAGATGATTGCGCAAGATCACTAGACGACGCCTGATATACTCTTCGGGATAATATTCAGAACGGCAAGAACCGGTTCATGCACAGCCTGACGAGGGCGGACGCCCAGAGATGATTACGGATCCGCGTTGCACGGCTGGCGCTATTGGCCGCGTTTGCAGCCCGTTGGAATCGCAAGCGCCGCTCGGTCCGCAATTGTCATAGCAATATCGCTGGCAACACCTTCTTGCAGCCGATGACATTGGTAGGCATCAAACGGCAAACTCTGTGTTCCATGGCAGCGTAAATCCAAAGCGCAAACGAACGAAAAATGGCATACTTCGTGCTTGGGAGATTGGCGGTAAAGGCGAGCCTACATCGTAGACACTCGCAAATAGCCAAGGCGCGCTTGCCCGGTGAATTTGACTTCGAGCTTGACCCCCAAACCTCATTGGAATATCTCGGGCAGCGCAGAGCGGGCGTTGTGTAGTGGTAAGACCTTAGCCTTCCAAGCTAATGACGCGGGTTCGATTCCCGCCGCCCGCTCCAGAAAATCTCTTATAAAACTGTTGTTCTGCCGTTATGCGCTGCGATTGGTGCCTTGCTGTGCCGACGACTCGTTGACGGCAAATCATTTGTCTGTGCATCGGCGCAGGATTCATGTGCTTTCCTCGGCATGGCGGGATGAAACCTATGCCCCACATCATGGGTTGAGTGTCTTTGAAAAGGAGCATCCTATGAGCACCGTGAAACTTGTCATCCCGTTCTATACGACCTACGGCACTAACCATCAGATGGCGCAGATCGCAGAGGAAGCCGCAAAAGAAGCTGGCGCCGAAACCCGGCTGCGTCGCTTCGCTGAAACCGCGCCTGACGAGGTGGTTAACGGTCAGGATGCGTGGAAAGAGCAGCTTGAAAAGATGCAGGGCATTCCCGAAGTGTCTCATGACGACATGAAATGGGCGAACGCCTATCTGATCTCCGTGCCCACGCGTTATGGCAATATGCCAAGCCAGGCGGCGGCGTTTATCGACACCCTTGGGCCGCTTTGGCAAAACGGTGATCTCGCAAACAAAGCTTTCAGCGCGATGACCTCGACCAGCACGATGCACGGCGGGCGTGAGACCACGTTGCAGGCGATGTACGTTATGGCGATGCACTGGGGTTCGGTTCTTGTTGCGCCGGGTTACACTGGTGAGATCATGTTCGAAACCGGTATGCCCTACGGCATTGCGCCGACCGGTGGCGACATCAAAGATGCCGAGGAAAAAGCCATTCAGCACCAAGCCAAGCGCCTTGTGGAGATGGCCGCCAAACTGGCCGCCTGATCGGTCAAGTGTGTGCGAAATGTCGTGGTTTCCCGCGACGTTTCATTTAAGGGCTTTCCTCACTGGACCGGGTATGAATGCGTTGTCTAGATACGCGCATGCCCGGTCCTACGCTGCCCCCGTTTGAAAGTGATCATCGCCTGCCCGAAAGGGTTGATGTCGTCGTTATTGGCGGCGGCATAGTTGGCGCGTCGACTGCCCTTGAACTTGCCGAGAGCGGGGTCTCCGTTCTCTTGTGCGAAAAGGGTCAGATCGGCGGAGAACAATCCAGCCGCAACTGGGGCTGGGTGCGCATGGCCCAGCGTGACCGGCGCGAAATTCCACTCATGCTCGAGGCGATTCGCCAGTGGGAGAGCTTCGAGACCCGGCTGAAGGACAAGACCGGCTATACAAAATCCGGTATCTTGTTCACTTCGTCTTCGGCCAAAAGCATGGCGGCAAACGAAAACTGGGCCAAGCATCTCGACAGTTACGACTTCGAGCACCGGTTGGTATCCGGTCGGGAGCTGGATGACATGCTGCCCGGCCATCGCATGAAGCTGAAAGGCGCGCTGTACACGCCGACGGACGGGCGGGCCGAGCCGCAATGGGCGGCTCCTGCGATCGCCGAAGGGGCGCGTGCAGCGGGCGCGACTGTCATAACGAGCTGCGTGGTGCGCAGCCTCGATCTCGAAGCCGGAAAAGTCGCCGGTGTGATTACCGAAAAGGGCCGAGTCAAATGCGGTGCCGTGGTGCTGGCCGGGGGCGCCTGGTCGCGGCTCTTTGCTGGCAATGCCGGGGTCGGTCTGCCGCAGCTCAAGGTTCTGAACACCGTGCTTCGTACGACGGTGGTGGACGGGCCGACGACATCGCTCTGGACAGACAGCGTGTCGATGCGCAAACGGGTTGACGGCGGGTATACGATTGCCACCGGCACGCAGAACGTTGTCGATCTTGTGCCAGACAGTTTTCGGCTGGCCTGGGCGTTCCTGCCCGCCTTCCGCGCCGAATGGCGGTCTCTGCGCTTTCGCCTGTCAGATCGCTGGCGGACAGAGTCGGCGCAGTTGCGGCGTTGGCGGCCGGATCAGCAGACCGCTTTCGAAGAATGTCGCGTGCTTGATCCGGCCCCGTCCCAGCGCCTTTTACGCAAGGCATGGGCCGATGCGCAGCGTCTTTTCCCGGTATTCGAAAAGGCCGATATCGTGCAAAGCTGGGCAGGTATGATCGACGTGACGCCAGATGCCGTTCCGGTGATTTCGCCAGTGGACGCCATCCCGGGTTTTCACATCGCGACCGGCTTTTCCGGTCATGGCTTTGGTATCGGTCCGGGGGCAGGGCGGTTGATGGCCGATCTGGTCACCGGTCGGACACCGGTTGTCGATCCAAGCGACTTCCGCCTGAGCCGGTTCAGCGATGGCAGCAAAATCACCCTCGACAGCGGTTATTGAGCCCGTCTCGGGGCTTCTCCAACTGGACAAAGCGTATCTTGTGTGACAAGTCAGCGCCCTGACTGGAGACGCTTATGACCACCACCCGTTTTGCACCGTCGCCCACGGGCTATATCCATATTGGCAACCTGCGCACGGCGCTGATGAACTTTCTCATCGCGCGACAGTCGGGTGGAGAATTCATCCTGCGGATCGACGACACCGACCCGGTGCGCTCCAAGGAGGAATATGTCGAGGCGATCAAGGAAGACCTGACATGGCTGGGCCTGCGCTGGGACCGGATCGAGCGTCAGTCGCTGCGGCTTGACCGCTATGCCGAGGCTGCCGACAAGTTGCGCGATATGGGACGGTTCTACGAGGCGTTCGAGACGCCGACCGAACTGGACCTGAAGCGCAAGAAGCAGCTGAACATGGGCAAGCCGCCGGTCTACGACCGTGCCGCGCTGAGCCTGAGCGATGCAGAAAGGGATGCCCTGCGTGCCGAACGGGGCGACGGGGTCTGGCGTTTCAAACTCGATCAGGAACGGATCGAGTGGAAAGACGGCATCCTAGGCGATATTTCCATCGATGCTGCAAGCGTGTCCGACCCGGTGCTGATCCGGGGTGACGGTCAGGTGCTTTACACGCTTGCGTCCGTTGTCGATGACACGGAGATGGGTGTGACCAATGTGGTGCGCGGCTCGGACCACGTAACCAACACCGCCACGCAGATCCAGATCATCAATGCGCTGGACGGCAACGTCCCCGAATTTGCGCATCACTCACTGCTGACCGGGCCGCAGGGGGAATCCCTGTCCAAGCGGCTCGGAACCTTGTCGCTTCGTGATCTCCGGGCCAAGGGCGTCGAGCCGATGGCACTGCTAAGCCTGATGGCGCGTCTCGGCTCTGCCGATCCGGTCGAATTGCAGACCCAGATGGCGCAGTTGATCGATGGTTTCGACATCTCGCGCTTTGGCGCGGCACCAACCAAGTTCGACGAGGCGGATCTCTATCCGCTGACGGCACATTACCTGCAGTCGCTGCCGCTCGAGTCGGTGCGTGATCGCGTCGATGCGCTCGGCGTACCCGCAGAACTGGCCGAGCCCTTCTGGCTGATGGCGCGGGACAATATCACCACGCTGGAAGACCTCGGCGGTTGGTGGGCGCTGTGCCAAGACGGGGCGGAACCGCTAATCGCGCCGGAGGACGAGGAATTCGTGGCGCAGGCCATGTCGATGCTGCCCGCAATGCCATTCGATGAATCCAGCTGGAGCACTTGGACCGGGACGGTCAAGGATGCCACCGGGCGCAAGGGCAAGGGGCTGTTCATGCCGCTGCGCAAGGCGCTGACAGGGCAGGAACGCGGGCCTGAAATGGCAGCGCTCATGCCGCTTTTGCAGGTGGTTCGGGGCCGCTAACGAACGACGTGCACCGCGCAGGAGGCGTGGCGCACGACCTGCGTAGCCGTCGATCCCATGATGACTTCCTGCATACCGGGACGGTGCGATGCGATGATGATCAGATCAGGGTTGTGCTCGCTGGTCCAGTCAAGAATGCTGCGCCCCGAGTGACCCTCGATCACTTCGCCAACCGCGTTTGGCAAGGCGGCGGCCATCTCGTTCAATTGCGCCTCGATCGCCCTGCGCGTTTCGTTGGCGTAATCGGGGGGCATATAGGAAATCGCATAGGCTGGGACATGTTCGATCACATGCAACAGCGTTATCCGAGCGTCGGGTGTCGCAAGCATCCGGGCCAGTTTCAATGGCGCGGTCGTGTCATGGTCGGTGTCGAAAGCGATCGGAACAAGAATATTGTGATACATGGGCGACCTACCTTTCCTGATCTTCACGGCGATCTTGCCGTGGGTGCATCAGGCCCGCCTTGATTCAGATCACGCCGTTCCCTGACGCCATCCGATTAAATGACGCAAATTACCGGCTCGGCAAGAGGTTTAACGCTATAGCGCGTCAAGCGCCGCCTGGATTTCTTCAACGAGGTCGGCAACTTCCTTATGCGCGGGGCCCTTCCGCGCCTCGATTGCGGCTTTGCCCTGACCAAGCGTTTCCGCATAGACGATCCGGTTGGCCATCGTGGTCTTGGCAACGGCCGCGTCCATTTCAGCGACTTTTTCGGCCACATCCTGCGCCAACCGCGTTCCGGCGCGGGCACGGGTCATCACCATCATCGTCGGTTTGCTTTCCCGGTCTGCAAGGTAGAGCACGACCTCGACCGCCCACAAGTCGAGATGAGAGGTCGCCACGGGAATGAGGACGAGATCCGCCGCGCGCAAGGCCGGACGCAGATCGCTGTCGGCTTTGGGCGGCGTGTCGATGATGACGATGTCGTGGTTGTCTGACAGCTTGCGGCATTCATAGGGAACACCCCAAGCCGAAGCGGTTGAAAAATCGATGCCCGGGTCTTCCAGCGCCTCGACTCTGGTCATGAACCATCGACCCGCGCTGCCCTGCGGATCGGTGTCCATAAGGGCAACTGATTTCCCCGCTTTTGCAAAACCGATTGCCAGGTTGACGGCCAACGTCGTTTTACCGGCGCCACCCTTTTGCTGCGCTATGCTGATGACGTGTCCCATTCAGGTCCCCTGCCTCGCTGCAATGCAGCATAGCAGGCGCGTATCCCATTACAACGGAGAATTAAGAACGGAGCAGAGCGGCGGTAACGTCGCCTTAACCATGATTAACCAGTTTGGGTGGCGCAAAAGGAGTGCCAATGTGCGTGTCGAACTGGTCTTGATTGGCATCATGCTTGCGCCGACCCCGGCGAGTGCTGGCGCGTGGCTAAGAGAGAAGGGGACCGGATTCGTGTCTGTGCAGACCAATCTGCGACGTGACGCGCTTGGCACCGCGCTTGAGACCGACAGCTACGGTGACTACGGGCTGACCCCGAACCTTTCCCTTGGCTTCAGTATCTTTTCATCGGGGCGGCAGGCTGGCAACGCGACTGTATTCTTGCGCTTTCCGCTGGGCGATCAGGGGGCCGAAAACAAGTGGTCGGTGGAAACTGGCATCGGCGCATGGTGGGCGCCAGATATGGTTAACGGCTTGGTTAAGCTGACCGTGTCCTATGGGCGCAACCTTGCCTGGGGCGAGGCAAATGGATGGCTCAGCGTTGAAAACACTGTCGAAAAGCGGCTGGGGATTTCGTCCATGGTCTGGAAACTGGATGCAACGGTCGGGCAATCGACAGGCAGAGGAGGGCACGCTCCAGTCATCAGGCCCATGGTGAAACTGAACACGACGAAAATCACTGGCCAGCCGCTGATCTGGTCGGTATCGGCAAACATGCTGATCGACAGCAAGAACGGCACGACATGGCTCGTGGGGGTGGAGCGCAAACAACTGCGCGAGCCGAGTTACGCGTTGACCGTGGGCTTATGGCGCAGGTTCTGACAGTCAGGTCACAGACGCCAATAAACGATCCCCGCGACCTGCAAGATCACTCGTCGATGCGCACAGACAAAAGCACGTCGCCCTTCACGTCTTCTGCCCAGAACAGGTCGATCCGGTCATTGTTGCCACCCTGCCGGGTTTTCACATAAGGCATGCCATAAACGGTCTGATTGCTGCCGTTCTTGATCGGTCCGACCGCGACGATGGAATCGACCTGTCGCGCCTCGCCAGAAAACACCAGTTCTCCACCCAGATCGACTCGCCAGCTTTGACTGGTGGAATTCTCGCTGTGCAGTATCGGCATCGGGTTGGATACCTGTTTCGAGACTTGATGATAGGTATTACCGGTGAATGTGACGTTCTTGTTCCGGCTGAGGTCGAGCGGCGCAAAGCTGTCATCGACCCGTTCGGCCCGCTCTATCGTGCCGTTGATCGAACGGAACTTGTTGCCGGTTATCGTCACGCCGTTCAGGAAATGCCCGCTGCCGCAGGGTTTCACGACAATATAGCTGAACCAGCTCGCTGTATCGCTGCAAAGGCAGATATTGTCCGTGATGCTCAGCGCGCTGAAGGAAAAGCCGCTGACGAAATTCGGCTTGGCATCATGCTCGTTGGTCCATTCTATCGAACAGTTATCGATGTAATTCGCGGTGATCGTGCTGCTGTTGTAGCCGCTGGTAAGCACGATTCCGGCGCTGCGGACGCCGTTCGCCACGGTGTCACCCTGAAAGAAGTGATTGCCCGAGATGATATGGTTCGAACCGCCGAATACGGCGAAATGGCGGAAACGCGTGGCCCTGTTGTTCCGCAGCTTGATATCGTTGGAATTGCCGTTAAGTGCGATGGAAACCCGATCTTCGACATCCTTGGAATCCTCATCCGACAGGAATTGGCAATTGTCGATCAGCATTCCCTGACACCCGTCGCCAATTGATGTGATCCCCCGATCCTTGGGACGGGTGACAAAGCTGTTATGGATCAAGAAAGCAGTACCGCTGGGCGCAAGCCGGATACCGCTGGCAAGCCCGTTACATTGAAGTTCGAGTTCCGAAAGCTCGAACTTGCTCAGTTTCTCGAACCGGGAAAAATCGAGTATGTATTTGAAATCATGAAAACTATATGTTTGAGTTCCTTCGGCCGCATAGAGTTGCGCGCTTAAGGTAACCTCTTCGGCGCCGATGTTCTTGTCCTTGACATAGATTTCGCGCCCGACCCCGTTGCCCTCGACCAGCGCGCCCACCGGAATATTGGCGATATTGGTGACATTGGTCAGTTTCGTCGGGTTGTTCGAATCGTAATGGGCCTGCGATGTCACCGTGTCAGTATCCCATGCCGAAGACCCATGGGCGTTGAGCTGACCATTTCGAATGACGCGGCGGGTGGCATAGCTCGACTTGTTCGGGACAGCGCCCTGCATGTCGATCGGGCCATCGATGTTAACCTTTCGCCCGCCAAGGTCGAGCGAGTCATGGTCTGCATTGTTCAGCAGCGCCTGAAACGCTTTGCGAAAAGCCAGGTCCTCGTCGCCGAAGGCCGCGATATAGCTTGGCAGATCGTAGTTCTTTGTCAGCAGTAGCTGTCGACCGTTCGGCATGGTCACAGTGCCTTCGAAATGCACAGGCACGTCAAAAGTCACGTCGTCCTCAAGTCGGTAAGTACCGGATGGCACCAGCACCCTGCGCCCGGCAGCGGCGTCGTTCGCAGCGGCGAAGGCAGGCGAATCGTCGGTGATCCCGTCACCCACCGCACCGAAGTCGCGCACATCCACAAGGCTCAGCATGTCGCGAATGAAATATGACGTCACATCCTCGATCTGGATGTCATCGATCCGCACGACGCCGCCATTCGGGCCGGTCAGATCGATACCGAAGTGACCGTAGAGCGCCTCGGTTCCCCATGGCATATCGACACCGCCCCGTTCCCCGGCACCGACGATGGCGCGGACTTCGACCACGCTCCCGTAGGTGGTCAGGTTTGCCGAATTTCCTGTTTCGGTCAGGCCGTTGACGTGATTGCCGCCCGCACCACCTGCCCAGGCGGCGATCCGCACGTTGGGAAGGTTCCCGCTGATCGCTTTTACCCGCGCCCGGATTTCCAGATAGCAGCCTGGCAACAGCGGGGTTTCCCCCATATAGCGCAGCTTTTGCGTCGCATTGGTTTTGACCAATTCAAGACAACCGGCGAAATCCGGATCCGACGGGACAAATGCCGCGTTTGCATCGTTGTCATAGGTGTCCGAACTTGGTGTGCCGTTGCCGCTGGACCAGACATCCAGCCCGCTCTCGAAAGCTGGCGGCGTGAGCAGAACGCCGTCGGTAATCGCCTTGTTCATCGAGTTCCCTTTCCCGAAAGAGTCGGCCCCGGGATCATGGTCATTGCCATGTGGCATGCAGGCCGGTTCCGATTGCGGGACCGGACCTAGGGAAAAAGAATTAAAGGCGGTTCACAGCACCGTTACGGTACCGCAGTCTCAGGCACTGGCTTGGGGCAGTTTCACAAGTTCTACCGCGTTGATCTTCCAGCCGTTTTCCTGCTGGATCATCTGGTAGTCCAGCATATGCAGGCGGCCTTCACCATCTCTCACCTGAACCCTCTGCCAAAGCGCACCGTTTTCTTCGTGCAGATCAAGGAAGCGGATATCGGCCGGTCGATGCACCATCGGATAACCGTTGGTGACCATGCGGCCAAAATTCTCGGGCGTGCGAAAGATGTCTTGGATGCCGGGGCTGGCATAGGAAAAAGCCCTGTTGAAATCATCGGCCTTGAAGGCATCGAGCTGGGCACCGATGGTGGCCTCGATGTCCTTGCTCTGGGCGGCCAGGGGGCTGGCAAGCCCGATGACAAACCCTATCAGTATCAGGAAATAGCGCATATTGTCCTCCTTGTCGGTAAGGAGGGTACGTCCGGCGGCAGAACATGGATCAGAATCCGATGCGCGATGCCGCCGGTACCTTTGCCAGATCAGGCCAATTCGCCAGCCAGTGCCTTGTCGATCAGCGCGATGGTTTCATCGACACCGTACAGCGCGATGAAACCGCCAAAGCGCGGTCCCTGGCTCGCACCCAACAGTACTTCGTAAAGCGCCGTGAACCAGCCGCGCATCGGATCGAACCTCTCGCGACCGACGGCATAGACGATCGACTGCAGCGCCTCGTCATCCTGCGGACCTTCGTAGGCGGCCAGTTCGGACCGAAGCGCTTCAAGCGCCTCGCGTTCCTGATCTGTCGGCGCGCGGTACTTGCGCGTGGGTTTTACGAAGTCATTGAAATAGCGAATGGCAAATCCGGCGGCATTATCCAGATCCGGATGGCTTTCGGCGGAGGCCTCAGGCGCATAGCGGTTGATAAAGCCCCAGAGCTGAGCCTTGTCCTGCGCCCCGGAAACCGAAGCAAGGTTAAGCAGCATGGCAAACGGCACGACCAGCGTCGATTCCGGGACATTACCGCCATGGATGTGCCAGACCGGGTTATTCAACTGCGCCTTAAGATCCTGCGTCGGGTAGGCCCGCAACTGCTGGTGATATTCGTCCACCGCTTTCGGGATCACGTCGAAATACATGCGCTTGGCCGTCTTGGGCTTTTGGTACATGAAATAGGACAGGGATTCCGTGCTCGCGTAGGTCAGCCATTCGTCGATGCTGACGCCGTTGCCCGAAGACTTCGAAATCTTCTGGCCGTTTTCGTCAAGGAACAGCTCGTAAGTGAAATGCTCAGGTGCCTTAGCGCCCAGCGTCCGGCAGATGCCATCATAGATCGGCGTATTGGTCGAGTGATCCTTGCCATACATCTCGAAATCGACGCCAAGCGCGGCCCATCGGGCACCGAAATCCGGCTTCCATTGCAGTTTCACATTGCCGCCAGTGACGGGCAGGGTCCATTCGCGCCCTTCCTCGTCGTCAAAGGTGATCGTGCCGTTCTTGGCGTTCACCTCTTTCATCGGCACGTAAAGCACCCGGCCGGTTTCCGGATGGATCGGCAGGAAGATCGAATAGGTCTGCTGACGCTCCTCGCGCAGCGACTTCAGCATGATTTTCATCAGGTCTTCATAGCGCTCTGCCGCAAGCAGCAGCACCTCGTCGAACTGACCAGAGCGATAGAATTCGGTGGCTGAAATGAATTCGTATTCGAACCCGAAAGTATCGAGGAACCGCCGCAGCATCGCGTTGTTATGATGGCCAAAGCTTTCGTATTCGCCGAACGGATCGGGGACCGTGGTCAGGGGTTCCTGCAGGTGTTCCTTCAGCTTTTCCTGATTGGGCACGTTGCCCGGCACCTTGCGCATCCCGTCGAGGTCGTCGGAAAAACAGATCAGCTTGGTCGGGATGTCGGAAATCTCTTCAAAGGCGCGCTTGATCATTGTCGTCCGCGCGACTTCGCCAAAGGTGCCGATATGGGGCAGACCGCTTGGGCCATAGCCTGTTTCAAAAAGCACATAGCCCTTTTCGGGTGGCGCTTTTTCATACCGTTTGAGCACCCGGCGTGCCTCTTCAAAAGGCCAGGCTTTCGAGGCAAGTGCCGCGTCGCGTGTCTCAGACATGGTGCTCTCCGGGTTCTGCGGTCGCACACCCCGCGCGACCTGACGCCGCTACCTATTGTGCTGGACCAATGGCGTCAATATTCTGCATCACAGCGAAAACCGCGTAACAAGGAATGCATCATCGTGGACAATTCTGAAAACCACCCGCTCAGTTCGCAGGACTGTCTGCTCGCCCTGATGATCGCAGTCTCAGCGTCGGACGGGAACATTAGAACGGCAGAACTGGTCAAAATCCAGTCTGCGGTGAACCTCTTGCCGGTCTTTTCGGGCTATGACGATGACCGGATCAATTCGATCACCCAGATCGTCTTTGACCTCTTCGAGCAGGAAGACGGGCTTGATGCCCTGTTTGGCCTGATCCGCGACAACCTGCCGGAACGCCTGTTCGAAACCGGTTACGCGCTGGCTTGCGATGTGGCGGCGGCAGACGGCACCCTTGCTGAACCGGAACTGCGCCTGCTTGAGGAAATGCGTTATGAACTCAATATCGATCGGCTGCACGCGGCGGCCATCGAACGCGGTGCGCGTGCCCGTCACCTGACCTAAAGTCAGCTGCTCCCGTAGAGAGCGCCCCAGCGGGCGATCAGCTTTTGCTGGAACATGCGCGCGCGACCGTTCCAATGGCGCGCGCCTCTGGGCCTTTCACGCTCTTCCCGCGACAGACTCGCACGTATCTTGCTGTCTGCGGCAAAGATTGCGAATGCCAGCTCGGTGCCGTCAGCCGCGGTAATGAACCCGCCCAGTCCCGAGACGAAGTTCAGTGTGCCGGTCTTGGCCTGCACCTTGATCGGGGAGGATTTGACCAGCCGCCCCTTGGAATCGAGCACCGGTATCGACTTCAGCAGCGGAAGCAGAATCCCCGTGCGCCGCGCCTCGACCAAAGCGGCAACAAGATCCTCGGGCGTCATGCGTGAATCGTCACCCAGGCCCGAATGATCCTCGAGCATCGTGTTCTTCATGCCGAAACGCTCAGAGGCCCATCGGCTCATCTTCTCGGCAGAAGCTTTCATCGAGGCAGGCGGTTTGCCCAGTAACTGCGCACTCGTCGTCATCCCGATCATTTCGGCGGTCAGATTGTTGGAATACTTGAGCATGTTGCGCAGCAACAGCGGCAGGGGGGCGCTGCTGTTCTCGGCCAGAACTTCCGTGCCTTCCAAGCCGATTCCCGCGATCCGCGCAGGTGGCAGGACAATGCCATTGGCGCGGGCGAGTGTGCGGAACACATCCCCGGCATAGGCGCCCGGTCGACGAACCGGCAGCCAGCGCGCACCGCCGTTGCCAAGCGCCCCGCGCGCTACGGTCCAGCTGTCTTTGCCGCCGCTGTCGGCATAGGTGTAAACAGGAATGGAACGGTCGACCACTTTCATGACCGCCATCTGAACATCGGGACGATAGCGCTCGGTTCGGGCATCCATCGTGACGTTGTATCCGCCCGACACCGCTTTCCATTCGAAATGCACCCGGTTGAAATTCAGTGCGATCCCCGACACGGCAGGGCTGTACCCCACCTGATCGGGCTGTCCTTCGTCTATGCTGCGTGTATAGGGCAGGGCGGCGTCATCGACGATGAACTCGCCCCGTACCTCGCGCAGCCCCAGCTTTTTGAGATCGGCCGCAAGACGGGCCAGCGCATCGGTCGTCAATGTCGGATCACCGCCGCCGCGCAGCACCAGATCACCGGCCAGAACGCCGTTCTCAAGCCTGCCCCGGGCGAGAACCTGCGTTTTGAACCGATATTCGGGGCCAAGCGTTTCCAGCGCGTAAAGTGTCGTCAGCGCCTTGGCGACGCTGGCTGGCGGCAACCCGGTGCTGCCCTGCACCGATTCAAGGATCAAACCGCTTTTCACATCCGCAACGGACCACGCCAGATCGCCGCTGATCCCAGCGGTTTCCAGCAAATCCTCGGGGCGTTCGAAATAGGGCAGCCGATCTTTCTGACCGCGCAGATGCGGGCGAAGCGAGCGCGCCGGGGCACCGGCAAAAGCCTGTCCGGTCGCTGCCACGGCGCCAAGACCGGCAAGAAGGGATCGACGCGAAATATTCCTCAGCATGCCGATACTTAACCTCACCATTTGTTCCGGGACAAGCAGGATATGTTTGCTTTTTTAACGGCTGTGACCCGCGGTCATCGCCACCGCCGAGCGCTGTGGGTAAACGTCCTGACATCCAGCTTGCCTCAAAGCTTTAAACTATTGACGCGAAAAGCTTAAATTCCAAATCACTAAAGGCTAAGATGCCGACGACCAGTCGCCTCTTGCACGGATCGCGCTGGAACTAAGCGCCATCATCGGCACGTTCACGAAACACCAGGCTGGCGGCAGCGAATGGGCAAGCAAATGGCTTGCCGCCGGGCTGATCCGATACTGCGCATAGATGCGCGCGGCGGGCGACATCCGGGCCGAAATCCGGTCACCGGGTCGGGCGAGCACACCCACTGGCACCGTATCCATGATCTGCCGCCAATCCTGCCAAAGGTGAAACTGCGCCAGATTATCCGCCCCCATCAGCCAGACAAAGCGCACGCCCCGATACTGGCTGCGCAGGGCGGTCACGGTCTCGGCGGTTGCGCGGGTGCCCAGCTTTGCTTCGATATCGGTGATATCGACGCGGGGGTGTTTCATGATCGCCCGACAGGCGGCCATTCTGCGATCCAGCGGTGCAGGACCGCGCGGCTTGAGAGGGTTGCCCGGCGAGACAAGCCACCAGACCCGATCCAGCCCAAAGCGCGTCAGGGCCTGCCGCGTGATATGCACATGGCCTTCGTGCGGCGGATCAAAAGATCCGCCGAACAGGCCGATGGTCTGGCCCGGTCTCGCGAAAGGTATCGATGTGGACACGGCGTTCCCCGGATGAACGTCCCTTGTTCTGGCGTGGCGCGTAGGATTGTCAATGGGTTGAAAGCGGTATTGCTACCGCCCGGCAAAATTCCGAAACGCTTCCAGCGGCTGAATTTGGGGTTTTGACGCCTCGCCATGATCCCGGTAAACTCCCGGTACGCAATGAGTGTGGCGCGAGACCGCCCAGACCGGAGCCCGAAATGGACACTGCAGCCGACAATTCCGCCGCCCTCGCGATACGAGATTCCGCCTGCGATGACCTGATCGCCAGGCTGGAGGACGAGGCTGCGGCGTCCGATGCGACCACCGCTGAAATCGCACCTTTCGTAAAAGAACTCTTTGCGCGCTATTTCGATGCCAGCCAGAAAAAGAACGAACCCGCCGAGGTCGCAAGCGCCAAGATATCCAAGATGGTCGGCAAACAGGCGCGAAAGAAATTCGCGATCTCCTCGGAACCCGCGCCGACGCCCGAACCCGAGGCCGAAACCGCCTTTGCCGGGCAGGTGGCGGGCAAAACCTCTGGCATAGACCGTAAGATCCTGAACATCCTTACAGAGGTCTCGGCGCATTTCGGCGAACCTATCACCATTCTGTCGGGCCAGCGCAGCAAGCCGCAACAGGTTCAAGCCCTGTACACCAACTGGCAAAGCCATCTGCGACGCGGCAAGGACAACGCCTATCTCGCCAAGAACGAGAAATTGCGCGAACAGCTCGACATCCTGAAACAGGAAAAGAACAAGGAAAAGTTCGTCGCCCTGCTAAACAAAAGCGCGGATTTCTCGGCGCTCAGCCGGCATATCGAGGGAAACGAAGTCGATCTGGCAGCAAATACGGATCCTGATATCGTCGCGGCGCTGGCGACTTGTCTCAACCACAGTGCAGGGCGCAATTCCGAAGGGGCGCGGTGTCACCACTTTGACAACAGCAAAGCAGTCTGGCCGATCACCGAAAGCACCCGCGCCAAGTGGAAGACCCCGTAGCAAGCCGCGTTGCAGGGGCGCACGATATCCACTAGAAGCGCGCGAAACCTCATTCAAACGAACGGAATCCAGTCATGGCAGCCTATCAATATGTCTACCACATGGAAGGCGTATCAAAGACCTATCCGGGTGGGAAAAAGTGTTTTGAAAACATCCATCTGAGCTTCCTTCCGGGCGTCAAGATCGGTGTTGTCGGCGTCAACGGCGCCGGTAAGTCCACCCTGATGAAGATCATGGCCGGGATTGACAAGGATTTCACCGGCGAAGCCTGGGCCGCCAAGGGCGCCAAGGTCGGCTACCTGCCGCAGGAACCTCAGCTCGACGAGAGCCTGAACGTGCGCGAAAACGTCATGCTGGGCGTCAAGGAAAAGAAAGACATCCTCGAGCGTTACAACGAACTGGCGATGAACTACTCGGACGAGACCGCCGAGGAAATGGCAGAGCTGCAGGACAAGATCGACGCCGAGAACCTCTGGGATCTCGACGCCCAGATCGACGTTTCTCTCGAAGCGCTGCGCTGCCCGCCGGACGACGCGGATGTGAAATCGCTCTCGGGCGGTGAACGTCGTCGTGTGGCGCTCTGCAAGCTGCTCCTTGAAGCGCCTGACATGCTGCTGCTCGACGAACCGACCAACCACCTCGACGCCGAAACCATCGCGTGGCTGCAACAGCACCTGATCGACTATAAGGGGACGATCCTGATCGTCACCCACGACCGGTATTTCCTTGACGATATCACCGGCTGGATCCTCGAACTCGACCGGGGACGCGGCATTCCCTACGAGGGCAACTACTCCGCTTGGCTCGAACAGAAAGCCAAGCGGCTGGAACAGGAAGCCCGCGAGGACAAGTCGAAGCAGAAAACCCTGGAACGCGAACTGGAATGGATGCGTCAGGGTCAAAAGGCTCGTCAGGCGAAATCCAAGGCGCGTATCCAGGCCTATAACGAACTCGCCGATCAGTCAGAGCGCGAAAAACTGACGCGCGCTCAGATTGTCATCCCGAACGGTCCGCGCCTTGGCAGCAAGGTGATCGAGATTGAAGGGCTCAAAAAAGCGATGGGCGACAAGCTTCTTATCGAGGATCTGAGCCTTGCCCTGCCGCCCGGCGGGATCGTCGGTGTGATCGGCCCGAACGGTGCCGGTAAGTCGACCTTCTTCAAGATGCTGACCGGGCAGGAAAAGCCGGATGCGGGGAGCATCGAATACGGCGATACGGTCGACCTGTCCTATGTCGATCAGTCGCGCGATGACCTGAACGCGACCGATACCGTCTGGGAGGCCATCTCGGGCGGGGCCGAAGTGATCGAACTGGGCGATGCTTCGGTGAACTCGCGCGCCTATTGTTCCTCGTTCAACTTCAAGGGCGGCGACCAGCAGAAAAAGGTCGGCCAGCTTTCGGGGGGGGAGCGCAACCGTGTGCACATGGCGCGGCTTCTAAAAGAAGGCGGCAACGTTCTGCTCCTTGACGAACCGACCAACGACCTCGACGTCGAAACGCTCCGCGCACTCGAAGACGCGCTGGTCGATTTCGCCGGGTGCGCGGTGGTCATTTCGCACGACCGTTTCTTCCTCGACCGTATCTGTACCCACATCCTCGCCTTCGAAGGCGAAGCGCATGTGGAATGGTTCGAAGGCAACTTCGAAGATTATGAAGAAGACAAGAAGCGCCGCCTTGGCGATGACGCGCTGGAACCCAAGCGTCTCAAACATAAGAAATTCGCCCGATAAAGCGAATGCGGGATGGCGGAAACGCCGTCCCGCCCTAACTGGAGGGCTGAGCGCTGGTCGGCCCGCCGCGCAGCCCAATCCAGAGGTTCTTTTCATTGATTTCTTTTTTGCGCGACATTTTCCACCGCTTCGAAGCCGTCACTCTTGCTTCCCTTGTGATCATCGCTGGCGCCATCTGGGCCTTTGGCGCACTGGCATCCGAAATGATCGAGGGCGACCTCGAAGCGTTCGACCGCACGATACTGGTCGCGTTGCGCAACCCTGCTGATCTGTCCGATCCCATCGGCCCTCGCGCGGTCGAGGTGATGATGCGCGATCTGACCGCGCTCGGCGGCATCACCGTGCTCAGCATCCTCACGATCTCCGTCATCCTGTTTCTGGCGCTCAAGGGCAACCGGCGTTCAGCCGGTATCGTCGCGGTAGCGATCGCTGGCGGTCAGGGGTTGTCACATCTGTCAAAGATGCTGTTCAGCCGCCCGCGTCCCGATCTGGTGCCTCACGGGGTCGAGGTCGCGACCGCTTCCTTCCCATCGGGCCATTCGATGATGGCGGCAGTGACCTATCTGACGCTGGCCGTGATGTTGGCGCGGGTGGAACCCCGACCCAGGATCAAGGTGCTCTACGTGGCGCTGGCCGTGTGCCTCACTGCGGCGGTCGGATGCAGCCGCGTCTATCTGGGGGTGCACTGGCCCTCCGACGTGCTTGCCGGGTGGGCCGCTGGCGCAGGCTGGGCGCTTGCCTGGCTTATGCTGGCAAGCTGGTTGGCGTCCAAAGGCGAAATCGAACCGGACCGGAAAGCCGCCTGAGAACGCGGCCCCGTTTCAGGCCGCCATCTGCGCTTCGGCATCTTCGCGGTGGATGGAGGAATACGCCCAACCCTCGGGTGTGACGGCAAGATCCCGCTCAACTGGTGCAAACCAGCAACGACGCACGGCATCGGCATAATCGACGATGCTGGTGAGTTCCTGCATGTTAGCGCCCGGAGTCCAGATGTTTCGTGTCTCGGTCTCGATATCCAGAACGGCCGAGGCAAAGCGGTTCTTGATGGTCTGCCAGCGGATCGCAAAATTGCTGTCATCAGCGGGCAAGGTCCAGACGCAGAGCAATTGATCGGGCAGCGCAACGCAAGCATCTGAATAAAATGGCATTTTCTGCCCGGTAAAGCGGATGGCTGCGCGCAGCGCGTCATACTTGTCGGTCAGTGTGAAGCCAGCGTCGCCCCGCAAGGTGAACGTCAGGGAGGCCGTTTTACCGGCGGGGGAGGGGCGCGTAAGCTGCATCATCACTAGAATCGTCCATGTTGATAGTTAAAGATAGGTTAATTTTTCACTCAGCCCGGCAGGAACATGCGCTTTCGCATCGCCGCAAACAGGTTCGCCTCTTCGGCATGATCGACTGTTGGTACCCTTTTCCGCTTGTCGAGATAGGCCTTGAGCGTGTCGCTTGCGGCCAGACCCGACCAGAGACGGTTCGTCGATATCTCGACCGTGCGCAGATGCGGCGCGCCGCGCGCCGTGTCACTGAGCGGATGCCAGATAGTCTCAAGGTTGCGGGCAATCTCGGTTTCGAGCGCCTTTACGTCGACTCGTTTGCGGCCGTGCTGGATAGCGATAAATACGCCGCGACCGGCATAGGCGATGCGGGTACGATCCGCCGGCATGCTCTCGACAAGGGCGCTGCCGACAGACTGGATGTCATGCCGGAACTGCGCCGGGCTGACCGAATTGAAGTGGATCTGCGCGCCGGTCATTTCGACCGCGATCAGGCTCATGGCATAGCATGCACCGGTACTGCGCAGCAGCTGGTTCTCGATTTCCAGCATGTCGAGGAAACCGTCGACATTTCCAAGCGCGAGCCGATCCTCGAACTCGATCCGGGTCAGGCGGTTGAGTTCCTCAAGCTGACGCTGGCTGCGCTTGTCGCGCTGCATTGTCTCGTTCAGCATCGCCGCGAGCTTCACCCGCGTGCTCAGTTCAAGACTGTCGAAGGGCTTGGTCACGTAATCCGTGGCACCGGCATCAAAAGCGCGTTGCATCTGTTCCGGCTGACGGCTTGCGGTGATCATGATGATCGGCGTCGTGCGATGTTCATCAAGCGCCCGAATATCGCGGCAAAGCTCGATGCCGTCGGTGCCCGGTAGCAGAATATCAAGTAGGAATGTGTCAAAAGGCTTTTCGGCGCCCTGCAGTACCTCAAGCGCATCTTCGGCGCTCTCGACGCAGGTCAGATCGATGTTACTCTGTGACGCCAGCCCGTCCCTGAGCAGGTCGTGGATGATCGGATCGTCATCAACTGCGAGAATACGCATTCTTTTGCCCAAGGCTCCTGTGGTCCCGACGTGCTTTCGCGGCGGGATTTCTCAATTCTGTTAACCATGTGCCCGGGAAAAGGGGCCGGAATTGGACAGGAAGTTGACCTTTTGCGGCGGCGAGCAGATGGGGAAGACATTAGAGCTTCCCGCTCTGACTTCTCTCCGGGATATGCCGGTTCTGAGCCGTCCGATCTGTGAACTCGGACACAGGACTGTGCTTATCATCCACCAAATCGGCTGTAGTTCGCTATAAGAATGGCTTTTCGAAAAATAACTTGCCAGAAATCAACGGCTCTGCCATATGCGGGCCGCTAACGTTTTTCTATATCGACCCACTGTCTCCCCTAATTCGGTTTTCAGTCTTCGATCCAGACCGACTACGCCGAGTTGCCGCATCAAGCGGGCAGCATATCAAAAGGAGACACGGATATGGCTACTGGCACCGTGAAATGGTTCAACACCACTAAAGGCTTCGGCTTCATCGCACCCGATGGCGGCAGCAAGGACGTTTTCGTCCACATTTCTGCCGTTGAGCGCGCTGGCCTGACCGGCCTGAAGGACGACCAGAAGGTTACCTTCGATATCGAAGCAGGCCGCGACGGTCGCGAGAGCGCGACCAACCTGGCACTGGCCTAAGATATATCTGCCGGGCGTGTGCATTGCACGCCCGGCACCTACGCAAACTTGCGTAGCTGCGGACCGTTACAGTGTCTGCCCCCTGATCTGCACGTCGAACAGCTGTTTCTACCGTGCCGTTCCCATCGCTTTCGCCCAATATGTTCGTGACCGACCCTCAGCGTCGGGAAATCTTTCGCATTCGTGGAAAGACTTCGCAGGACCCTGACCCACACTCACATTTTTGCGAGGCGATTGACCGCTTGGCCGGGCCGCCGCAACAATAATGATTGTTAAGGTATGGCGATTAATGGGACCCGCGATGTTTTCAAGACGCACCTTCCTGTCCGCTCTCGCAGCCACTGCCGCCGCGCCTCACGCCATTCAGGCACAAACCGGAGAAGCGTTTGATCCGACACCGCAAGAGGTCCGCATCAAGAAGCTTTATGTACCGGGGCAATTACTGGTGCTGCCGAGGTCCTTTTATCTCTACCTGGTGACCGAGGAGCGAAAGGCAATCAGGTACGGCGTCGGTGTCGGCAAGGCCGGGCTTGAATTCACCGGCACCGCCGTAATTCAGGTCAAGAAGGAATGGCCGACCTGGCGACCGACGCAGGAAATGATCGAACGCAGCCCGCGCGAATACGCGAAGTTTGCGGATAACGACTATGTGCAGCCGGGTGGTCCCGACAATCCGCTGGGTGCCCGCGCGCTCTACCTGTTCCAGAATGGCGCCGATACCTATTTCCGGATCCACGGCACAACCCAGCCATCGACCATCGGGCACGCTGTTTCCAACGGCTGTATCCGCATGCTGAACGAACACGTGGTGGATCTATATAATCGGGTGCCGATCGGAACCGTGGTCACGGTGCTTTGATGTGGGCGATATCTCTGCAAAACGACGTCTCGATCAAATCCGGTTCGCGGGCGTAGGTCTGATGGTGCTGGTCATGCTGGCACTTATGGCGGTCGGTATGATCGACTATCCCGACAGGCGTCCGGTCGACCCTGACCCCGATGAACTGGCGCGCGTCCTCGCCGCTTTCGCCCAGCCGCAGCTCCGATCATTCGAGACAGACCGCGAATATTGCGGGTATCTCATGCAATACCGCAATGGCGAGCTTGGCTTCACCGAAATGATCCAGGGCGGTTACGACGGATGCACGCCCTACCTGCCCATGGGAGATTCCTTTCCAATCGCGTCGATGCATACCCATGGCGCCTATTCGAAAGATGTCCCTGCCGAGTTTCCGACCGTGCTGGATATGGACAGCGACCGGATCGAAAACGTGAACGGCTACGTGGCTACGCCGGGCGGACGTCTCTGGTATATCGACTCGCGCGCCGGAACGGCCCGGCAGCTCTGCGGCATCGGTTGTCTGCCGCAGGATCCCGATTTCCGCCCGGGTGACGATGGTTTGATCGCGGAATCCTATACATATGAAGAACTTGTGAAACTTGAGGCGCGACCGTAATGGGCAATACGAATCCCTTGCATTAAAAACGGGTTTCGCTTTTTACTGAGGGTGCGACGTTATGCTATCGACCTCACTGCTCCTTAATACGGCTCAGTTCTCGATCTGGTGACTTTGCCGACCTGCCACATACCGTGGGCAGACTGACTATAGGAGAAACGACGATGGCTACTGGCACCGTCAAGTGGTTCAACACCACCAAAGGCTTCGGCTTCATCGCCCCCGATGGCGGCAGCAAGGACGTTTTCGTCCATATTTCCGCGGTCGAACGCGCGGGTCTGACCGGACTGGCCGACAATCAGAAAGTGACTTTTGATGTCGAACCCGGTCGCGACGGCCGCGAAGCTGCGGTTAATATCGCGCTGGCCGACTAAGCCAGACTCAAGAAATTTGCTCTTCAAAAGAGCGTTGAAAGCCGGGCACAAATGTCCGGCTTTTTTTATTTGGACTCGGTCAATCCGTACTGATGCGTTCGATCAGCTGGAGAACTTCGGGTCCAATGGCCGCCACGATACGTGAAACGCCTTGGGCATTCGGGTGAATCCCATCGGTCTGCATATAGGCGCCAAGGCTTGCCGGATCGGCACCCTTACCCGCCAGGCCGCCTAAAAAACTCGGTATAAAAAGCGTACCATAGGCGTCTGCCAGCTCTGCGTAATTGCTCTCGAATTGCTCCTTGTAGGCGGCGCCGAAATTGCCCGGCGCTTCCATCCCGATCAAAAGCACCTCGACCCGCGCCTCGTCGGCCGCCTGAAGGATGGTCTCGAGGTTGCCGCGTGTCACTGCTGGATCGATCCCGCGTAAGAGGTCGTTGCCGCCAAGTGTGACGATCATGCCATCCACTTCCGGCGTGAGGGTCCAGTTTACCCGCGCGGCCCCGCCCGCGCTTGTATCGCCCGAAACGCCCGCGTTGATCAGCTTCACCTCGGCGCCCTGATCGGCAAGCCATTTCTCAAGCTGGGGCACAAGCCCGTCGCCCTGCGCCAGCCCATAGCCTTGCGTCAGGCTGTCGCCCAATGCCGCGATTGTGACCGGCTCGGCACGGGCGAGTAGGGCGTGGCAAATAAAAACAATGCTCAGCAGTATCTTGTGCATCGCGCTATCCACTCCATATCAATTGGAACCGACTTGAATCGATCCGAGGCTCATGACCGAAGCAGTCCTTTCCCTCCAAGATGCGGCTTTGTCGCTGAATGGCAATGCCGGTCGGGTGGATATCCTGCATGGTATAACCCTTGATGTTCTTCGTGGCGAAACGCTGGGCCTGATTGGTCCGTCCGGCTCGGGCAAGTCCTCGCTCTTGATGTTGATGGGCGGTCTGGAACAGGCGACCGGCGGGACAATCACCGCGCTGGGCCGGGACCTGACCTCGATGAACGAGGACGCGCTGGCACGGTTCCGCCGCGATCACATGGGCGTCGTGTTCCAGTCATTTCACCTGATCCCCACGATGACCGCGCTGGAAAACGTGGCAACGCCTCTGGAACTCGCCGGCAAGCGCGACGCTTTCGACCGCGCCAAGGCCGAGCTTGAGGCCGTGGGGCTGGCGCATCGCGCCGATCATTACCCGGCGCAGATGTCCGGTGGCGAACAGCAGCGCGTGGCGCTTGCGCGCGCTTCGGCGCCGCGTCCCGACATCCTTCTGGCCGATGAGCCTACTGGAAACCTCGACGAAACCAACGGGGCGGCGATCATGGAGATGCTCTTTGGTCTGCGCGACCGCCACGGCGCGACGCTGGTCCTTGTCACCCATTCAGGCGACCTTGCCCGCCGTTGCGACCGTGTCATCCGTCTTCGTGACGGTCAGATCGCGCCAGAACACCAGCAGGACGCCGCGGAATGAGCCTGCGGACGGCGCGGGTCTTCGCCCGGCGAGAGCTGCGCGGCGGTCTGCACGGGTTTCGCATCTTTCTTGCCTGTCTCGCCCTTGGCGTGGCCGCCATCGCGGCGGTCGGCACCGTGCGGTCGAGCATCGAAGGTGGCCTGAAACGCGAAGGCGCGGCGCTGCTCGGCGGCGATGCCGAGATGGAATTCACCTACCGCTTTGCGTCCGACGCCGAAATGGCGTGGATGGAGCAGAACGCGCTCGCAATCTCGCAAGTCGTCGATTTCCGGTCGATGGCCGTGGTTGGCGAAGGCGATAACACCGAACGCGCGCTGACGCAGGTCAAGGCAGTCGATGATGCCTATCCCTTGATCGGCACGCTGGAACTGACCCCCGACATGCCGGTGGAGCAGGCGCTGGCCGGAGAAAATGGGACGCCCGGCGGCGTCATGGAACGTGTCTTGGCCGACCGGCTCGGACTCTCCGCCGGAGACCGGTTCAGGCTGGGGGAGCAGGAATTCATCCTCTCGGCCCTGATTGTGCGCGAGCCCGACAATGCCTCGGCCGGTTTCGGTCTTGGGCCGCGTACCATTGTGGCGACCCGCGCGCTTGACGCATCCGGGCTTCTGGCGCCGGGCACCCTTTATGAGACCAACTATCGCCTTGACCTGCCGCCGGATACGGATCTGACCGCTATCGCCAGCGATGCCCAATCCCGGTTTGGTGAAACCGGTTTGCGCTGGCGGGATTCCCGCAACGGTGCACCCGGTACCGCGCGTTTCGTCGAACGCATGGGGGCCTTCCTCGTGCTGGTCGGTCTTTCGGGGCTGGCCGTGGGCGGGGTCGGCGTGGCCTCGGCGGTTCGGGCCTATCTCAACGGCAAGACCAGCGTGATCGCGACCTTGCGGACGCTGGGCGCGGAACGCTCCACGATCTTCCTGACGTATTTCATCCAGATCGGCGTGCTGTCGCTGATCGGCATCGGCCTCGGGCTTGCGCTCGGATCGATGGTGCCGCTTTTGCTTGGCCCACTGGTCGAGGCGCAGCTGCCGGTTCCCGTGGAATTCGCGATTTACCCCAGACCGCTGATCGAGGCCGCGATCTATGGTCTTTTGACCGCACTTATTTTTACCCTCTGGCCGCTCGCCCGTGCCGAGGAGATCCGCGCCGCAACCCTGTTTCGCGATGCGTTATCCTCGGCCCGGCTCTTGCCGCCGATGCGCTACCTGATCGCGATCCTGCTGGGTATAGCGGCGCTCATCGGTGTCGCGATCTGGTTCAGCGGCACGGCATTTCTGACGCTCTGGACGGCGGGCGGGCTAGTCGGAGCGCTGATGCTGCTGACCTGCGCCGCGCTGTTGATCCGCTTTCTGGCTCGTAACGCAAGCGGGCTGGCCCGGGGCAGACCCGCCCTGCGCTGGGCGCTTTCGGCGATTTCCGGCACCCGCGAAGGAGCGGTTTCGGTCGTGCTCTCCCTTGGGCTCGGTCTTTCGGTGCTCGCGGCCATTGGCCAGATCGACGGCAATCTGCGCAACGCGATCTCGGGCGAATTGCCGGATATCGCGCCGTCCTATTTCTTTGTCGATATCCAGCAGGACCAGATGCCCGGCTTTATGGAGCGGCTGGAATCCGACCCGGCGGTGTCGCGGATCGATACGGCACCGATGATGCGGGGCGTCATCACCCAGATCAATGGCCGTCCCGCAAGCGAAGTCGCCGGATCACACTGGGTCGTGCGGGGGGATCGCGGTATCACCTATGCCGGTGAACTGCCCGACCGGACCCGTGTCACGGAGGGCACTTGGTGGGGTGGCGATTATGACGGACCGCCGCAGATCAGCTTTGCCGCCGAAGAGGCGGCCGAGATCGGTCTGAACCTTGGCGATACCCTGACGGTCAACATTCTTGGCCGGGACATCACCGCGACGATCACCAGCTTTCGCGAGGTCGATTTCTCGAACGCGGGCATGGGCTTTGTGCTGACGATGAACCCCGGTGCCGTTGCCGGAGCGCCGCATACTTTCATCTCTACCGTCTATGCCGAGGAAGAAGCCGAAGCGCAGATCCTGCGCGACCTTGCCACCGCCTATCCCAACATCACCGCGATCCGGGTGCGCGATGCAATCACGCGTGTCTCCGAAGTGCTGGGCAGTCTCGCCGCTGCAACATCCTATGGCGCGGGTGCGACTCTGCTGACCGGTTTCCTCGTGCTGATCGGTGCGGCGGCGGCGGGTGAAACCGCCCGTACCTACGAGGCCGCAGTGCTCAAGACATTGGGGGCAGGCCGGTCGCGGATCATGGCCAGCTTCGCCTTGCGCTCGGCCCTGCTCGGTCTGGCGGCGGGGGTGGTGGCGCTGGCCGCCGGGATCATCGGAGGCTGGGCTGTCAGCCGGTTCATCTTTGACACGGGCTATACGGTGATCTGGGGCTCGGCACTGGGCGTCATTCTTGGCGGCGTGCTAGCAACATTGCTGGCCGGGCTCTTGTTTGCATGGCGACCGCTTGCCGCCCGCCCGGCACAAGTGCTTCGCGCGCGCGAATGACCTGCCTCAGACCGGGCAGGCCTGTCGCCGCTCGGAAAGATGCTCAAGCGGACGCAGCATGTCCTGCAAGGGCGCGTTCCCATCGATCAGCTGGCTGAGCTTTATCGTATCGAGGTGGGAAAAGAACGCCTCAGTCGCGTCCCGCAGGGCGGTTCTCAGCCAGCAAGCATCGAACAACGGGCAATTCTCATCCTGACCCGCAAGGCACACCATCGGTGAGCTTTCGCCCTCAATCTGGCGAAACACCTCGCCCACGGTGATCTCGTCCGGGTCACGCGACAGCGTAAAGCCCCCATTGCGCCCGCGCCGGGTATCCAGAAAATCAAGCTGGCTCAGCTGGTTGACGATCTGCGCCAGATGGTTTTCGGACACGTGGCAGCAAGAGGCCGTTTCGTGTTTCGTTACAAGGCGTCCCGGATTAGCCGCGCAATGCATCAAGACGCGCATGGCGATATTGGTTCTTTTTGTAATACGCACGTGATTCAACCTTTCTCCAATACGGCTCATGGTTGCACATCGGGCGAAAACATTATTTGACATGCATCAATTGAGAACAGGACAGGCAGGAATTTATGGCAGGTGCAGACCCCTATTTCTTTGGTTACGGCAGTCTCGTGAACTGTGCGACGCATGACTACCCCCATCCCGCCCCGGCACGTCTGAAAGGCTGGCGGCGCGCATGGGGGCAAACGGAGCTGCGCAAGGTGGCGTTTCTTACAGCGGTGTCCGATCCGGACTGCGAGATCGAGGGGCTGATCGCCCGCGTGCCCGGTAGCGACTGGGAGGCGCTGGACGAACGCGAATGGGCCTATGATCGGGTCGACGCCAGCGATTCCGTCACCCATGAGGTCACGGATGTTGCCGAAATTTCGGTCTATGCGGTGCCGGATGACCGACAGTCGAAATCAGCCGACCGGTTTCCGATCTGGCTTAGCTATATCGACGTGGTGGTACAGGGCTATCTGAAGGTATTCGGGCCTGACGGGGCTGACCGGTTCTTTGAGACCACCTCGGGCTGGGACACGCCGATCTATGACGATCGGGCAGCACCGCGTTACCCGCGTCACCAGCAGCTAAGCGAGGAAGAGCGTGAATTCGTGGATTCCCGGCTGAAACGGATCGGGGTAAACTGGGCGCAGGAGCCTGACTAACTCCGCGCCAGTACGGCAATCTGCTTATAGATCATGGCACCCGCGACCCGGAACGCTTGCGGCGCGCCAAGCAGGGCAGAACGCAACAGCACCTTGTTGGTGTTTATCGCCTGCGCAATGCGGGCGAAATGCGCGTCCCCGTCATCGGGCGACCTGAGCAGCTTGGTTTCGGCATCGTCCAGCGCCGAGAGGAATTCCCGCTTCGCCTGCGCAACCGACTCCTTGCGGATCGCGCGATAGGTCTGACCCTGCTGGCGAATCTGCGGTTTCGAGCTGTCCACGTTGCGGTCGATGGTTTCGTTCAAACGGGTTTCGACGTCTCGCAGCGCCTGTGCTGCGTCTGCATAGGCCGAATTTCGATCAAGATCACGGGCCACATTGCCGTAAGTCTTGCTGTAGCAGTCATAGCGATAGGCCCATCCAAGCTTATGGCAGGTCGCGACACCTTCGGTCAGGTTGCGCACGGCTTGCGATGTGGTTGACCGTGAAAAACCCTTGTTGGCGCCGAAGGTCTGGCCGCCGGCACCCCATGCAAGAACGTTCATCGGCGTCGCGACAACTAGCGCGAGAACAAGAGAAAACAACAACCGCATTTGACGTCTCAGTTTCCGAAGCAAGAAGAATTAGAGGGCCACTCTATCACCCAGCTCGGTCAGAACAATGAACTAGGTCACACAGATGACCGGGCCAAGGCATAAAGGTGATATTCCTTGTTCCCTAATGACTTGGCCCGAAACTGCGCTAGATTGTCCATCAAATGAAGCAGCTATACCGGTTCGTCCGGACGAGAGGGCAAGATGGAAGGTTTCCTTGATACGGTCGGCGCGATGACATTGATCATCCTCGCGATCATCGGGTTGGTGGCGGGCTGGATCGCCGGACGGCTGGCCGGGCGCAACACGGGCGCCTATATGGCGCTTGGCGTTGCGGGCGCAGTGCTGTTGCCATTCATTCTGGCAGCACTGGGCGTTACGATCCTTGCAACTGGTGGGCTGCTCGCCATCATCGCGGTGGCGGTGCTGGGCGCGATTATCCTGTTGGTGCTCGGCAAGATGATCTTTCGCTGACCCGGCCTAGCGCTTGCGCCGTTTGACATTGCCGCCGTGCTGGCCGGGCCGGCCGGCGGTGGAACGGCCCTTGCTCTTTACCGCAGCCTCGCTGGCCTGTTCCACGGCGGATTGCCGGGCCAGCGGATCGTCATGCACGGCGAGGTCGACAGCTTCAAGCCGCTTGACCTCGTCCCGCAGCCGCGCGGCTTCTTCGAATTCGAGATTTTCGGCCGCCTTGCGCATGTCCGTGCGAAGACCGTCGAGAACCGCCTGAAGATTGCCACCTGCGAGCTTGTTGTCGATCTTGGTGGTGACGCGGTTCATGTCCACATCGCCCTGATAGAGACCGGCCATGATGTCATCGACATTCTTGCGCACGGTTTCCGGCGTGATCCCGTGTTCCTCGTTATAGGCGATCTGCTTGGCGCGGCGGCGATCGGTTTCAGACAGCGCCCGTTCCATCGAACCGGTAATGCGGTCGGCATACATGATGACGCGCCCGTCGGCATTCCGCGCCGCCCGGCCGATGGTCTGGATCAGCGAGGTTTCCGAGCGCAGGAACCCTTCCTTGTCGGCATCGAGAATGGCAACCAGCCCGCATTCTGGGATATCGAGCCCCTCGCGCAAAAGGTTGATCCCGATCAGCACGTCGAAAGCACCCAGGCGCAGGTCACGCAGGATTTCGATCCGCTCAAGGGTGTCGATATCCGAATGCATGTAGCGGACCTTTATGCCCTGTTCGTGCAGGTATTCGGTCAGATCCTCTGCCATGCGCTTGGTCAGCGTGGTTACCAGCGTGCGATAACCCCGTTCCGTCACCTTGCGGATTTCGTCGAGCAGATCGTCAACCTGCGTTTCAACGGGCCGGATTTCGACCTGCGGATCCAAAAGACCGGTCGGGCGGATCACCTGTTCCGTGAATACACCACCGGTCTGTTCGATCTCCCATTTCGACGGGGTGGCCGAAACAAAGACCGACTGCGGCCGCATCGCGTCCCATTCCTCGAACTTGAGCGGACGGTTATCCATGCACGAGGGCAGGCGGAACCCGTGTTCGGCCAGCGTGAACTTGCGGCGATAGTCGCCCCGGTACATGCCGCCGATCTGCGGCACCGAGACATGGGATTCATCGGCAAAGACGATCGCGTTGTCGGGAATGAATTCGAACAGGGTTGGGGGCGGCTCGCCCGGCGCGCGGCCCGTCAGATAGCGCGAATAGTTCTCGATCCCGTTGCAGACGCCGGTCGCCTCAAGCATCTCCATGTCGAAATTGGTGCGCTGTTCCAGCCGCTGCGCCTCGAGCAGTTTGCCTTCGCCGACAAGCTGATCCAGCCGCTGGCGCAGTTCCTTCTTGATCTCGACAATCGCCTGCTGAAGCGTGGGCTTGGGTGTCACGTAGTGCGAATTAGCGTAAACCCGGATCTGGTCGAAATTACCGGTCTTCTCCCCGGTCAGGGGATCGAATTCGGTAATCGCCTCAAGCTCTTCGCCAAAGAACGACAGCTTCCATGCACGGTCTTCAAGGTGGGCGGGAAAGATTTCAAGACTGTCGCCGCGCACCCGGAACGACCCGCGCTGGAACGCCTGATCGTTGCGCTTGTACTGCTGGGTCACCAGATCGGCCATCACCTGCCGCTGGTCGTAATTCGAGCCGACCTTGAGATCCTGTGTCATCGCGCCGTAGGTCTCGACCGAGCCGATACCATAGATGCAGGAC
The DNA here is from genome assembly GCF_019966545.1 of Heliomarina baculiformis. GTDB lineage: Bacteria > Pseudomonadota > Alphaproteobacteria > Rhodobacterales > Rhodobacteraceae > Heliomarina > Heliomarina baculiformis. The sequence continues at coordinate 170,374 of NZ_JAIMIC010000004.1, forward strand.
ACCGAGGCGACGATGATCACATCGTCCCGCTCCAAAAGCGCCCGCGTGGCCGAGTGGCGCATCCGGTCGATCTGGTCGTTTATCTGGCTTTCCTTCTCGATATAGGTGTCGCTGCGCGGCACATAGGCCTCGGGCTGGTAGTAGTCGTAGAAGGACACGAAATATTCGACCGAGTTCTCGGGGAAGAACCCTTTGAACTCCCCGTAAAGCTGCGCGGCGAGCGTCTTGTTCGGGGCAAGGATGATCGCCGGGCGCTGGGTTTCCTCGATGATCTTGGCCATCGTGTAGGTCTTGCCGGTGCCCGTGGCGCCCAGAAGAACCTGGTCCTTTTCGCCTGATTTGATCCCCTGCGTCAGCTCCGCAATCGCGGTCGGCTGGTCGCCCGCCGGTGCGAATTCGCTGTGCATGACGATCTTCTTGCCGCCTTCAAGCTTTTCACGCCGCCGCACGTCGGCCTGCGGCGTGTTCATCAACGGCATGGATTTGTCGGAATTTGCAAAGGGCATCGCGGCAGCTCGCTCTGAGGGGCAGAGTTCCAGATTTGTTCTCTTTTGTCCGGGTTTCAACCCCGGATCATGGCATGTCTCAGCTTTTCTTGCTGCTCTCCCTGACCTCGCAGGCCTGTCGGTAAAGCGCCTCCAGCCCGACATCCCTGATGCCCAGCTCGTCGAGATGCTCCATCAGCGATTCGAGATATTCGAAATTGGGCCCTAGATTGCCCTCGGCGGTGGCAATCCGTTTTGCAGCTTCCTGCAGCCCGAGCGAGGGACAGTAGCGTTCGTTGTCGCGGTCCATCACGAAGGTCAGCGCCTCGATATCGCCCTGCGGCGTCGATACGTCGAGGAACACCGGGCAATAAGAGCCCGAGAACATCTCGCGCATCCACATCAGCTCGGTTTCCTGATCGACCAGCCGGGCAGGGATACGAAAAGCAAGCGCGTCGCAGCGTCCGCCTTCGTCCAGCGCCGCCATCAGGCCGGGGCAGTCATAGGTGCCGCGTCCGCTTGTCAGGTTCATACAGAACCGGCGCGACCACCCGATCAGCGTCGCCCGTCGGATTTCATCGAAATAGACCGCCGGGTTCCAGATCAGCGAGCCATAGGCAAACACCCAGAGATCCTGGTCCAGCCGGTCTTTGAGCACTTCGCGCCGGTTCGCCTCGCGGTCCTCGTGGCTCATCCGCCAGCCCGGTGGCCAGGCTTCGATCCGCGCCTGTTCGTCCAGCTCTGCAAAGCGGTCATAGCTGAATCGCATCGGCGAGGTTTCTGGTGGCATGATCCGGTCCCGAAGTGATGGGACATGCTGAAAGGCGTTGGCCCCGAAGGACATATAGCTGCTCCTGTCGTCTTGACGTCCGCATAATGTGGGACAGCCGCGGCGCGGCTTCAATGGCCGTTTCAGGATCGGCCGGGGCAGGGCGATCAAATCTTTCCCCGGCCAGCGCCCTGCGCCACGCATTTACGCAGATGCCCGCGTCATGGCGCCGCCCGGGCCGAGCAAGAGCTTGCCCCGGCGCGTGAAATCCACGATAAAGCCAGCGATCAGACGGAGTCATGCAATGCGCGCACGCATCTACAAACCTGCCCGAAACGCGATGCAGTCGGGAACCGCCAGAACCCGCAACTGGGTGCTTGAATTCGCGCCCGACAGCGCCCGTTCGGTCGATCCCCTGATGGGCTGGACGTCCTCCGGCGACACGCAGAGTCAGGTCAAGCTGCGCTTTGACACCAAGGAAGCGGCGCTTGATTATGCCGAGGATCATGGCCTCGAGGTGCTGGTGATCGAGCCGAAGACCCGCAAACCCAATATCCGCAAGGGCGGTTACGGCGAAAATTTCGCGACCAACCGCCGTGGTGCCTGGACCCACTAGGCGATCCGGCCGAATTCAGATGCGCTTGGCTCTTGAACCCGGGGCCAAACCGCGCAAGAACAGGCCCAGCGGTCCCGTAGCTCAACTGGATAGAGCACCTGACTTCTAATCAGGATGTTGGGGGTTCGAGTCCTCCCGGGATCGCCAGTTTTCAGACACAACCAGCCTGTCAAAGGTCCAGCACGATGACGCCGTTCGGCGCGGCGGCGCGGGACTTGCAGGTCACGATTTCATGCGCGCGCTGGGCTTTTGACAGGACGAAATCGCGATGCTCGACCTCACCCTCGAGCAGCCCGCATTTGCACACCCCGCAGATCCCGTCCGAGCATTTGACGTCGAGCTTCACACCGGCGTCCTGAAGCGCGTCGGACAGGCTCTGCTGGGCGGGAACCGCGATTTCGCGTCCCGTACGTGCCAGTCGCGCGGTAAAGTCGTGGTTCACGTACTCCGGCTCTTCGGGGACCGAGAAATATTCCAGATGCCGGGCAGCGTCGGGGAAACCCAGATGCGTCGCGGCCTCCATCACGTTGTCCATATAGCGGACCGGGCCACAGGCATAGACGTGCCGTCCCGTGCGGTAGGGTCCGAGGATCGTCGCAAGGTCCGCGCGGTTGCCCTCATCCGAGAAATAGGTGCTGACCCGGGCAGACCAGGGGACTTCTCGCAGATCGCTAAGGAAACCGGCATCGGCCTTTCGGCTGGCCGAGTAATGCAGTTCAAAGTCGCGGCCCAAGGCGTGCAACCGGTGGGCAAAGGCGATCATCGGCGTGACCCCGATCCCACCGCCCATCAGAAAGGTCTTTTCCGCCTCTTCGACAAGGTCGAAGTGATTGATCGGTTTCGAAATAAAAACCCGGCGGCCTTCGCTGAAGATCCGGTGCAGCATCCGCGATCCGCCGCGCCCCGTGTCTTCGCGCAGCACGCCGATCTGGTAGCTGTCGGTATTCTCCGGATCGCCTGACATGGAATACTGGCGCAGGTATTCAGGTGTGACCACGACATCCAGATGCGCCCCCGCCGTCCAGCCTGGCAGCGGGCTGCCGTCCCATGCGGTGAATTCGTATTTCGTCACGCCCGCCGACATCTGCTCGACCCGCGATACCCGCGCCATGATCACGGGCGCGTCGGGGAATTCCTGCCGTTCATGGGCCAGACCATCCGTCTCGCCGCGTGCCAGCCGGTCGCGGTATTCTGATGCAGAGATCATCTCGCGATAGGCTTTGATTCCGGCCTCGCGGTCCATCGGAAAGGGATAGGGCCATGGCCAGGGCGCAAGGTTCGCTGGGTAGACGGCAAGCGTCTGATCCTCGTATTTCAGATCGAGATCACGTTGCAGATCGCGCCGGTTCACAGGCTGTTCCGGCGCGCGATAGCCGCCGTCGGGTTTCAGCTCGAGATCCCACCACCATTTTTTCGTATCATTCAGCCCGCCATTCCCGACCATGTCGTCCAGCCGCGCCAGCGCGGGGGCGGCGGCAGGTACGTTGGAAGCCACCCAGCGAAAGGGTTTCTCGGCGAACAGCCCTTCGAGGTTCCACGGGCAGGTTTTCATGCAGCGACCGCACATGGCACCGTTCTCGGTGGTGACCCGGTAAGTGGTGCATTTCTGGCTGTCGGATTTCCAGATCTCGTAACCGTTGAACATACGCTTGGGCCCGGCGGTGATCGCGCCCGCCGGGCATTCACGCGCGCATTTGTTGCAGTTCTCGCAGAAGTTCTGCAGGCCGAAATCGATGGGCTTGTCATGGGCCAGCGGCATGTCGGTGGTTACCACGCCGGATTTCAGGCGCGGCCCGAGAAGAGGGTTAAGGATCACCTCACCGATGCGGCTGACCTCGCCCAGCCCCGACAGGAGAAGAAGCGGCGGTTGCAGCACTTCGCCATCCAGCACGCTATGCGCCTTGGCGGAATAGCCGAGGTTGCGGATCTGCTTGGCGATGACCCCGCCGAGCAGGGAAAACCGCAGGTAGGCCCGCATCGATTGGGATACGGCGATCCAGTCGTCGCCGCTCGCGCCTTCCATCGTCTCGTAGCCCTGATCGATGATCATCGAAATCGCCTGATCGTGCGGCGGGACGATCTCGGCCCCGGTCGCGTCGTGGCTGTACCATGTCCAGTCCGGGCAACGGGAAATGCCGACCGCATCGACGCCAAGGAAATACGAGGCCGCCTTGACGTTGGCGGCATTGCGCTCGGCCTCTGACGGGCGAGGCGCATTCGCAGCAGGGTCACCGTCCTGAAGCAGGACAAACGCGCCAAGCACCCGCCGCTGCGCAAAGGAATGGGCGCTCTTGCGGGCGTACCAGCCGCCAGCGGCCTGAGATTGGACCTTTTTGCCAAGATCGCCGAACTGGGACCGTGCGAACATGTCCGTCCGCTTGGGTACGCGGGCAACCCGCGCCTCGTCGATGAAGGTTGTCGGTTCCTCGACACGTTTCAATTTCTCAAACGGCAGGGCACCGTCGGCATAGTTGCGCCGCGCATAAGGGTCGCGGTTCATCGCGCTTTTGACGGTGCCCTTGCCGAGCCACCACGCGGGCCCGTTGGTGCGAAACCAAGGTTGGTCGCGCAGGGCGGCCAGTGGCCTGTCCGGCGCGATTTCCATGTCGGTGCTGATCGCAGCAAGGCCAAAACCTGCCCCCAACCAAGGAGCAATCACCCCATCGTCTTCCATCGTGGCCAGTCCGGCTGCGACGGCCAGCCGGTTGAGATCGACGTCAGAAGAGGTCGCGGTATGCGCGCGCGCCTGAAAGCCCAGCAATTGCAGGTAGTTGCTCAGGATTACGGCGGTCTCTGCCGCGCGCAGGGCCACCCGGTGGTCCTGCGCGTCCGTGATCCACTCCGCGCCCGGTTCATCCGCCCTTGGCGGCCGGTTGTGTTCCACCAGCACGACGATCGCATGGCTGTGTCCTTTGAGCGAACCAGAGGGCCGCTCGATGGAATCCTTCAGGCCCGCCATGATTTCATCAATGCCCGAGGCCAGCGTCTTGGTTTGCTTGTTGCGGATGTCATCAGCCAGCCGGTCGATATCGGGGTTCCGGCGTGGTTCCGCCAGCAAGGCGGCGCTGGGCAACCGACAGGCCCCCATCATCGACGCGTCCTGAAAATAGCCAAAGGCCTTCATGTGCCGCGCCCGTTCTTCCGGGTCGGTCGGCGCCCCGGACAGGGCCGGGTTCACCAGCCCGTCGCGGATCACGTCGAGCATGGCCTGATATTCGCCCATCGCGTTGACGAGGGAATGCGGCGTTTCGAGATTTCGGAAATCCAGCGGGGCATCCGGTTCTACCCTGCTCAGATCCGGCAGCGCGTCGATCCGCGACAGGCGTTCCAACGGGTAGGGCCCAAGGTGCATCTCCCGGTTCTTCGTTGAAAACAATCGAATGCCCATGCGCTACCTTTCTTACGACTGGCTGCCCAAGACAAAGGGCAGCGCAAGCTTGCCACCGGCTGATCGTTGCTGAATTGCTGGGCGGCGGCAACCTGTATCCACCTGCATATAAAGCCCGCATGGTCTGAACTCCGGACAGCGTGGTGCGGAATGGCCGAGTCAGGCGGCGGAGAGAGTAAATGCATGACCGCATCGCCAATGGCCCTGCCGCCGGTCCTGCGCCAACAGATGGTTTCGGATGGCAGCGTGCTTCCATTGTCAATCCAAACGCTTCGTTGTTCCGCCCGCCCTCTCAAATCGTGAGAGGGTAGCTCTCTTATTGAGGGTATCCTTTCCGGAATTGAGCGTTCCTAGCTTTGGGGTTCAACACAACTTCAAAGGAGAACACCATGTCCCGTATCCCGACCCCCGCCACCATCAACGACGCCCCCGAAGCATCGAGACCGCTGCTGGAGCGGGTTTCCAAGCAATTGGGCAGCGTCCCCAACATGTTCCGGCTCGAAGCGCAAAGCGCCGCCGCGCTTGAAGGGCATCTTGGCCTGTCCGGCGCGCTTGCCAAGGGCCGGTTGCCTGCCGCAACGCGGGAACGCATCGCGCTGGCGATCGCCGAATACAATGGCTGCGGCTACTGTCTTTCCGCCCATAGCTACATTGCGGCAAATCTTGCCAAGCTTTCTCCGGAAGAAATCGCCGCCAATCGCAGCGGTCGCTCGACCGATGCAAAGGCCGATGCCGCGGTGGCTTTCGCGCTGAAAGTCGCGCAGCTGCGTGGGCGCGTGGGTGACGCCGATTTCGCCGCTGTACGTGAGGCTGGCTATGACGATGGGCAGATCGTCGAGATCGTTCAGCATATCGCACTGAACGTTTACACGAACTACCTCAACGAGGTCGCTCGGACAGAAATCGATTTCCCCGTCGCGACAGATGTCGCGGCCTGATTCAGCCAATCGCGGCGGCGGCCCCGGGCTGCCGCTGCACCCTCTCAAGGAGATCGATATGACCCGACCGCCGCTTCCCCCATTCACCGCCGACACCGCCGCGCTCAAGGTCCGCAAGGCCGAGGACGGCTGGAATTCCCGCGATCCGCGCGCCGTCTCGCTGGCCTACACGCCCGACAGCCGCTGGCGTAACCGCGACAGCTTTCTCACCGGGCGTGAAGCCATCGTCGCCTTTCTTACCGCGAAATGGGATCGCGAACACGACTACCTGCTCGTCAAGGAGTTATGGGCCTTTTCAGGGGACCGCATCGCTGTCCGTTTTGCCTATGAATGGCATGATACGGCGGGGCAGTGGTTCCGGTCGCACGGCAATGAGAACTGGAGGTTCGACAACGACGGGCTGATGGCCGAGCGCCACGCCAGCATCAATGACCAGCTGATCAGCGAGAACGATCGTCTGTTTCGCTGGCCGCAGGGCAGGCGTCCGAACGACCACCCGTCATTGAGCGAGATGGGACTGTAAGGTTCTGTTATTCGGATGCGTCTAACCAACGCGTTCCGAGATAGTCGATCCGCTGTCGAGGTCAGGTGCGATACCGAAACGGGTGCGCGACGCTATCGCTGGTCCGTCTTGATCAAAGAACTGTCGCCCGGCGCCTCATGGGACTGTCAGCGCCGGGCAGGGGATCAGGCAGAAAGGGGGCGGCCCGCCTGATCGACTCCCATGAGTTTCATGTCCTGAAAACGGTCGCCGATGCGGGGATGCGGGCGACCGCCGCTCGACGCCCCGAGCGCCACGACGATTTCGTCATGGGCGGGCGCATCGGGGATCGAGAATTCCAGCGTCACGAAATGCGTTCTGGCACCTTTGTTTTCCAGCGACTTATGGGTCATCGGGAGGGTGATGGCCGTGCCCGCCCCGGCGCGCTTGTTGGTAAAGGGGAGGAAGGAATCCGCTTCGGCAGCGATTCGGTAGGCATTGCCGAAATGCAGCGTGTGGATCAGACCGGCGGCGTGTTCCACCTCGCCCGAGGTGCCGGTGACGGCGGCCTTGCCGAAGGCCTCGATCCGGTCGGGTCCGCCCATCAGCGCGATCAGGCGCGGCACCAGCGCATCGGCAAGTGCGACCGCATGTGCCATGATCTGCGTCTGAAGATCCTCGACATATTCGTTGCCCCACGGGTTACGGATGATCGCGGCACAAGCGGCCATGCGGATCGGGGTCTCGACTTCGCGGCCGCCTTCAATCAGTGTGTCTTCGGTATAGTCGACGATCTTGCGGATATGGACGTCACTCATATTTCGTCGCCCTGCTCGGCAAGCACGCGGTTGGCGATGCGGTGACATTCGACGCCCACGGGCACACCGCAATAGATGGTGATCTGGGTGATCATCGCCTTCATTTCATCCAGCGTCACGCCATTGCGCAGCGCGCCACGGAAGTGCAGCTCCCATTCGTGCATCCGGTTCAGCGCCGCGATCATAACGATGTTCAGCATGCTCCGTGTCTTGGGCGGCAGGGTTTCATCGCCCCAGCCCGCACCCCAGCAGTATTCGGTGATGAAGCTTTGGAAATCCTTGGAGAACTCGGTCGCGTTGTTCAGCGACTTTTCCACGTATTCTGCCCCAAGCGTGGCCTTTCGCTGTGCCAGTCCCTTGTCGTAGAGCGCCTTGTCCATTGGCGTTCCTTTCTTGTGTCAGAGTGGTTTATTGAGGAACGCGACAATGCGTTCCGCGATCAGGTCGGAGGCTTCGAGCAATACGCTGTGTTTGAGCCCAGGCAAGATCTCAAGCTCTGATCCGTCGATCAATTCGTGCATGGTCCGCGCCATGCGCGGGTTCGAGCCCTGATCGAATTCCCCGGTCATGATAAGCGCCGGATGTGTGATCCGGTGCAGGGTATCGACCAGTTCGGTCTGCCCGAACACGCGGTATGCTTCGAGGTATGAGGGCACATGGGCGGCCTCCATCTCGGCGATACGGCGGGTGATGAGATCGGGATTGTCGCGGGCGAATTCTTCGGTGAACCAGCGTTCGCGCGCGGCGCCGGTGATCGCTTTCATGCCGCCGTCGCGGATCATGCCGAGCCGGTCGGTCACCTTGGCGCGTTCCTCGGGCGTGCGGCCCGCGACCGCCGAAAGGATCACGATCCGCCGGAACCGGTCGGGCCAGCCCACGGCCAGCCTTTGCGCGATCAGCCCGCCCAGGGAAAATCCGGCGAGATGCGCGCTCTCGACACCCTGTTCGTCCATCACCCGCAGAATGTCTTCGGCAAAGGTATCGATGGTGATCGGGCTGTCGATGCGGGCGGAGTCTCCGTGCCCGCGCAGGTCGGACCGCAGGATGTCGAACTCACCCCTCAGCCTTTCGGCAACCCCGTCCCAGCTTGCCAGATTGGCCCCCACGCCATGAACAAGCACCAGCGGATCGCCAGTGCCTTCGCGCGTGTAATGTATCAGGTCGTCGGTTGTCCGCACCCTTGTCTCCTTGTCAGGGCAAAGGCCGGGGCCTCACGGCTCCGGCCCGTCTGCCTTTTATTTCGCGCCTGCCATTTCGGGGCTGGCGACATTTTCTTGCTTGCGGAAGTGCGGGATCACCTTGTCGCAGAACAGCTCCAGCGAGCGGCGCGCATTCTGGTGCGGCACGAAGAAAGACGCGCCGTAGATGAACTGATCGACACCCGCCGCCTTGTAGCGTTCGAGCTTTTCGATCACCTGATCCGGGCTGCCCAGCATCATGTTTTCCAACAGGTTCTCGCGGTCGTACTCGTCGCGGTTGGCAACCGTTTCAAAATCCACCGCCTCGGGATAGCCGTCCTTGACCTCGCCGATGCCCTTGAAGAGGTTCTCGAAAGCGCGGCCATAGTTGATGACGGATTCATAGGCAGTATCCTCACCGGCCTTGTCCTCGAAGAGGCAGGTGCTGCGCAGGGTCGCGTGCTGCAACTGGCCCTTGGGCAGATCCTTGGTCACCGCGTCGAACTTGCGTTGCAGGTCCACGACCTCGGCAAAGGGTTTGCGCAGCGCGGTGGACATGATGTTGCAGCCATTGTCGGCGGCGAACTGGAAGGTATTTTCATCCCGCGCGGCGATCCACATGGGCACTGATTTCTGAAGCGGTTTCGGTACGCTCGTGGTGGCCGGGAAATTCCACAGCTCGCCCTCATGCGCGTATTCCCCAGCCCAGAGGGCTTTAACCACGGGGATGATCTCGCGCAGGTGCTTGCCGCCTTCCTGCTGCGGCATGCCGCCCGCCATCCGGTCGAATTCATACTGATAAGCGCCACGGCCAAGCCCCAGCTCAAGGCGGCCGTCCGTCAGGATGTCGCAAAGCGCGGCCTCACCGGCCAGCCGGATCGGGTTCCAGTAGGGCGCGGCGACAACGGCCGTGCCGAGGCGGATGTTCTTGGTATGCGCGCCCCAGTGGCTGAGCAACTGGAACGGGTTGGGCGAAACGGTCAGCTCTATCGTGTGGTGTTCGGCGGTCCAGACGATGTCGAACCCGCCCTGATCGGCGATCTTCACCAGTTCCAGCGCTTCGTCCGCGATCTGGCGCATATCCGTCGTCGGGTCGAGTCGACCCATGTTCACTGCGATGGAAAACCTCATCACCTGCTCCTGTCCTGAAATTCTGTACCTGTCCGACTGATCACTTCTGGACCCGCATCACGAAAGGATCGTGGGTCTTGCCGGAGTAGTCGATCACCACGGTCTTGATCCGGGTAAATTCATTGATCGCGGCAAAGCCGTTGTGCTTGCCATAGCCCGAGTCCTTGTAGCCGCCCGAAGGGGCCATGACCGAGGGGCTGCGATAGGTGTTGACCCAGACCATCCCGGCATTGATCCGACCCATGAAGCGCATTGCGCGCTCCATGTCATTGGTCCAGAGACCGGCGGCCAGCCCATAGCGGGTGTCATTGGCCTTGGCGATCATGTCCTCGTCGTCGCTGTAGCGCATCACACCGAGAACGGGGCCAAAGATTTCGTTGCGTGCGATGTCCATTTCGTTGGTGACATTGCCGAAAATCGTCGGCTGCACGTACCAGCCGTCTCCCATGCCGGGCACCCTGTCACCGCCCGCCAGCAGCTCTGCGCCGCCGGTCTTGGCGCCTTCAACGAAGCGGCCGACCTTTTCGACCTGCGACCAGAGCGCAAGCGGCCCAAGCTGGGTCGCGTCTTCGTCCGGCGCGCCGATCCGGATTTCGGCGGTGCGGGCGACAAGACGGTCGATCACCTCGTCATAGATGCTGTCATGTACAAGGCAGCGTGAGCCTGCCACGCAGGTCTGGCCCCCGGCGGCGAAAATGCCCGAAATCACCCCGGTCACGGCGCGATCAAGATCGGCATCGGCGCATATGATATTGGGCGATTTCCCCCCAAGCTCGAGGATCGAGGGCGTCAGGTTCGCCGCAGCGCTTCCGGCGATGATGCGGCCCGTCTCCGGCCCGCCGGTAAAGTCGATCTTGTCGACGTCGGGATGACGCACCAGCGCGTCGCCGACGCTTTGACCGTGCCCGGTGACCACGTTGAAGACGCCGGCGGGAAAACCCGCTTCGGCCACCAGTTCGGCAAAGGCCAGAAGCGAGGCCGAGGCGTGTTCCGACGGCTTGACCACCATCGCATTGCCTGCCGCGATGGCCGGGGAAAAGGCGCGGTTCAGCAGCAACAGAGGCGAGTTCCATGGCACGATGGCAGCGATCACGCCGATCGGTTCGCGCAGGGTGAAATTGAGCATATCGGGCTTGTTGACCGGGATCGTGGTGCCCTCGATCTTGTCGGCCATGCCCGCGAAATAGCGCATCCCCGTCGCAACAGCCTGCGTGAGCGCCGTCATTTCCTTGAGTAGCTTGCCGTTGTCGCGGGTTTCAAGCCGCGACAGGCGATCCGTGTCGCGCTGGACCAGTTCCGAGAGCTTGTACAGAAGCGCTCCCCGGTCGCTTTGGGACATGTTGCGCCATGCCGGGTTTTCCATCGCGCGGCGGGAGGAACGCACGGCACGGTCGACCTCATCGCTGGTGGCGTCCGCGATTTCCGACCATTGCTGGCCGGTCGCCGGATCGTAGCTGGCAAACGGCTTGCCCTGAGAGACGACAAATTCGTTGTCGATAAAGATCGGAAGGCAGGTGTTTTCCAGCGCCTCGGGGGTGAACTGCGTCATTGTACGATTTCCTTGTCCTGAATATTGCGGGCATAGGGGGCAGGGCGCAGCGCAAGCGGCTGCACGGTGCCACGGGGGCCGGGGGAATCGACGTAGATCCCGAAACGTTGCTGCCGGTGTTCATCGACATAGCGGCGCAGCATGGCGCGATGGGCCGAGATCGGGACGTCCTCCATCGGCAGCTCATCCATCGGAAACAGGCGGCACTGGCTTGGAAGCTCTTCGCCTGCCTCGAGTGCGCCGTGGAAAAAGGCGAGCGTATCGGCATCGCCCGGCACCGCGTCGCTGTCGCCATCGAAGATCGCAAACAGGAAACCCCAATCGACGCTGGCCCCTCCGGCGGCGAAGAACCCGTCAAGGTCGGCCCGTGCGCTGCGCAGGCCCGGTTTCGCGCCGGAAAGAGGTAGGTGCCAGTTTCCTTTGCCGTCGGACCGCAGCAGGATCTCTTCATCATGGGTGATGATCGCGCCCAACCGGACCGAGCCGCGCACCTGCGGTGTATCGAGGTCAATCGGCGCGAGATAGCGCCCCTCGGCGAAGATCAGCGGGTGGCGTTCGTGGCTGTCGAACCGTTCGATCCGGCCCATCAGGATCACGTGATCGCCGGCGTCGATACATTCGTGCACGCTACAGTCGAACCGCGCCGCGCAGCCTTCGATCAGCGGCGCGCCGTCCGGCGCGGCCTGCCAGTCGATCCCGGCAAAGCGGTCCTTGAGACCCCGGGTCGCGAAACGGGTCGAGATATCGGTCTGATCGGACGACAGGATATTCACCCCGAACCGGTCGGCGGAGGTGAATGTCTCGTAATTCGATGACGTTTTGCCAAGGCAGACCAGCAGGATCGCCGGGTCGAGTGAGACGGAGGTGAAGGAATTGGCCGTGAAACCGACCGCCCGGCCCGATTTATCATAGGTGGTCACAACCGTGACCCCGGTGGCAAAGCTGCCAAAGGCGGCGCGCAGGGCCTTTGGGTCGAAAGGGACGGCGTCGATGGGGCTCACGGGGGACCTTCGGTCTGATTGCACATTGGACATGGATCGACCTTAGGGGCGGTCGCCTCGGCCGGTCCTCCCGTGAAAGCTGCGAGGCCGCAGGAAATGTTTCCTACTTTTGATAGGAAATTCTGAACTTGTGGATGCGCAGGGCCAGTTCCAGCTCGAAACATTCGTCCGGATCGTTCAGGTCGATGCCTGATTTCTCGGCGATGCGGCCCAGCCGATAGCGCAGGGTAGAGACATGGATGCCCAGAACATCCGCCGTTTCCTGCGGTCGCCGCCCGGTGGCAAGATAGGCTTCGAGCGTTTCCAGCACCGTGTCGCCCTTGCCGGACCCGGTTTCGGCCACACGGGCAATGGTGTCGTTCAGGAACTGGTCCGCGACCCGGTGGCTGACCGAGGCCATGAGCGACGGAAACGATCCCACCGTGCGCCGGGTTACCCAGTCCCGTGCCCCCATCGCCTCGGCCACCTGCAGGTTCCAGCGGCAGGCTTCGCGGGCAGGGGCGACGTCTTGCAGGCGGTCGATCCGGTCGGACATGACAGCCACGGTCTCCGGCATGATCGGGCGGATACGTTGCAGGAACCGGTCGCGGAGCTTGCCATCGCGGATCGCGTCGTCATCCAGCACCAGCAGATAGACCTCGCGCCCGTCCTTGTAGGACAGCACCTGTCCGAAAAGCGTTTGCGCACTGCGCTGCACGAAACTGTGCGAATCCTCTTCTACAGGAGCCTCGCCGAGGCTGCGCAGGCCGATCAGGTACATCGGACGGTCGAGGTCAAAGCCAAGAAGGCGGGCTTCTTCGCGCAGCTCTCCCAGATCCCGAAGGTCACCCTGGCAGAGCTGCCCTATCAACCGGCGCGAGGCATGTTCGCGGGTCTTGAAGGCCATGTAGTTACGCAAGATGAGTGACGACAGCGCCAGCCGCCCGGCATCGGCGGCGACCTGTTCGCTCGCGGCGAGTCTTTCCACGTTCAGCAGGAACAGCGCTCCGACGCGGGTGCCGTCGATCACCAGCGGGCGCATCAGGGCCGAGACGGTTTCGTCCTCGACCAGCAGGCGTACGGTCTGATCGCCCCGCGCAGCGTCGGCCCTCATCGCCGTGCGCACCACGGATTCGGGCAGGCGGTCATACATCTTTTTCAGCAGGGGCGATGCCCCGGCACGGTCGAACAGCATCTGCCCGGTGGTTAGGTCGATGGCGAACCAGCCGGTCGTGAACAGTCGCGATAAACCGCCATAAAGATCGCTGGCATGGTCCGGGTCGAGCGTGGTGGTCAGAGCCGAGGTGAGGCTTACGGTGATCTCGCGCAGCCGCTCCGCCTCGGCCGTTTCGTGCCGCAGGATCTGCATTCGGCGCACCGCGATATCGGCGAGATCGGCGAGACATTGCAGAAAGCTCAGCTCGGTTTCCGAGACTTCCACCACCTCGTCCGCCAGCACGCAGAACACGATGGGGCGCCCCTGTTCGTCGGGAAACCGCAGGGGCACGAGGACAACGGTCCGATAGCCGCGCAGCCGAGCGTCTTTCTGGAAGGCCGGATATTTATCCTGCTCTGACGCATCCGGCATGATCATCGGCCGCCCCTTGGAGACGATCTCGATAATGGGGCTGCCCATCAGATCCCATTCGAATCCCGCGCCTTGGCGCTTGAAGGTCAAAAGCGGATCGTAGCGCGCCGCCGAGACCGACATCTGCCGCGCCTCGTCCATCACCAGAACACTACTGATCGACCAGTCGGAATGGCGGCAGACGGCCTCGGTCAGGCGGGTCAGCAAGTCATTGAGGTCGATGCCTTCGTTGATCAGTTTCGAGATTTCCGAGATCTGGCGGAACCGGTCGAGCCCCTGCATCATTTCGCTGTCGGACTGTAGACTCTCGGTCATCCTGTCATTCCCCGGCAACGGGCGTTTGCAACTTGTTCTTCATGTCATCCGCCCTCGCGACCCAGCCGAAGTTCTTGTCGAACGCCGCCAGCGTGGCAGTCGCGGCCTGAGGATCGCTGCTGGCGACAAGGTCTTTCAGGATCGCCGTCGGATAGCCGTGATGGACCGCGTGGCGGGCGGTGTCCTCGACGCACATCTCGGTGATAAGGCCGGTGATGCACAAGGATTGAACACCGGCTTTCTGCAAACGTGTGTGCAGGTCGGTTTCGTGAAAGCCGCTGTAATAGGTCTTGTCGATCACAATCTCGCCCGCCGCCGGGGTAAGGTTTTCGACGATGGCAAACCCTTCGCGTTCCACCCCGTCGGCAAAGCGGCGGAGATGACCGGGTTCGCAGGCCCGCACAGGGGGCGCCATTGTGGTGATCCAGCCGAATTTTTCGGCCAGGTGATCATAGCGCCGGTTCCCCATGTAACGCAGGAAAACAACGGGCCTGCGTGCGGCGCGAAAGGCGGCAATCAACCGGCCAAGACCGGGCAGGATATCGCGGGCACCGGCGACCTCCATCGGCGCACCGGGATGGACGAAATCGTTCTGCATATCCACCACGATCAGGGCGGGATCAGGCAGCGGGGGTAGGGGGGTGGGGGGTGTTGTCATCTGTTCTCGCTACCGGCGCATTCTACGCCGATCATGGTGCAAAAAGCCGGAGAATACCAACCGGCTTTCCTTCGAAACATAGGAAGACAGAAAAGACGCACCTCGCATTAATCAAATGCAGTATCCGCGATGAACTGAACTGACAGGGGTTAATGCAGCGTGACCAACAGGATCGAAATCAGGGATCTGTACAAGATCTTCGGCAGCCATCCGCAAGAGGCGCTCAAGCTGGTCCGCGAGGGCAAAAGCAAGGCCGAGATACTTGAGGAAGCCGGTGCGGTTCTTGGAGTAAACAACGTATCGCTGAGCATCCCCAAGGGGTCGATCTCGGTGATCATGGGCCTGTCCGGGTCCGGCAAATCGACGCTGGCGCGTTGCGTCAATCGTATCCTCGAACCCGATGCGGGCCACGTCCTGCTGGATGGCGAGGATATCACCAAATGCGACCAGAGCACGCTGCGCGAAATCCGTCGTCGGCGCATGTCGATGGTGTTCCAGAACTTTGGCCTGCTGCCCAACCAGACGGTGATCGACAACGTGTCCTTTGGACTCAAGCTGCGCAAGGTGCCGCAGGCCGAGCGTTACAGAAAAGCGGGAGAGATGCTCGAAACCGTCGGGCTGTCGTCCTGGGCGTCGCACCTGCCGGGAGAGCTTTCGGGGGGGATGCGCCAGCGGGTCGGGCTGGCCCGGGCGCTGGCGACCGAGGCGGATGTGCTGATCATGGACGAAGCGTTCAGCGCGCTCGATCCGCTGATCCGTACTGACATGCAGGACGAACTGCTGCGGCTTCAGCATTCGCTGCACAAGACGGTGCTTTTCATCACCCATGATTTTCAGGAAGCGCTGCGGCTGGGAAGCAAGATCGCGATCATGGCCGATGGCGCGGTGATCCGTGACGGCACCCCGCAGGAGATCGTGCTTGATCCGCAGCATGAATACGTGGCCGCCTTTACCCGCAATGTCGATCGGGCAAGGCTCTTCGATGCAAGTTCGGTGATGACGGCGGAGCCTGTCGATCATCCGGGCGGGGCCGGTTTCGTCATCGACGGTGACGGGCGGGTGACGGGCTGGCGCGGGGCCGAGAGCGATCCGCCGTCACCGGATTTCATCAGCGTCAGCCCGGACACGGTGCTGCTGGACATCGCGGCCAAGGCGGCAGGTCGCAAAGGCCCGGTGGCCGTCGTCGACGATAGCGGCCGTTTCCAAGGAAAAATCACGGAATCCGCGTTGCTTGCGGGGATCGCCGGTACGTCGGAACCCCAGAATAAGGGCCGCGCTCATGCTTGATGCCGACACCGTTTACATCCCGCTCGACCGGTGGATTCAGACCGCCATCGAATGGATCGCGCTGCATTTCCGTCCGGCCTTTCGCACCGTGCGCTGGCCGATTGACGAGCTTCTAAATCTGATCGAAGGCGGCTTGCAGGCAACGCCGCCGCTGCTGTTCATCCTGATCTTTGCGCTGCTCTCGCTGTGGCTGGCGGGGCGACGTACCGGGATTTTCACTGTCGTCGCTCTCTTCGTGATCCTGCTGCTTGGCATCTGGGAGCCGACGATGACGACGCTGGCACTGATCGCGACGGCCATCGTGATCTGCGTGATCATCGGTATTCCCATCGGGATCCTTTGTGCCCGAAGCGACAAGGCATGGCGCATTGTACGACCGATCCTTGACGTGATGCAGACCACGCCCAGCTTTGTCTACCTGATCCCGGTGGTGATGCTGTTCGGCGTTGGCACCGTGCCGGGCGCAGTGGCGGTGATCGTGGTTGCCGTGCCGCCGCTGATCCGGTTCACCAATATCGGCATCCGCGGCGTCGACCGTGAGCTGATCGAGGCAGGGATCGCCTTTGGCGCGACGGACCGGCAGTTGTTGTGGGAGATCCAGTTGCCGCAGGCGCTGCCGACCATCCTTGGCGGTCTTAACCAGACGGTTCTGATGGCGATGGTGATGTCGGTGATCGTTGCGATGATCGGGGCCGAAGGTCTGGGGCTAGTGGTGCTTCAGGGGCTCGGCCGGCTTGACGTGGGCCGCGCCGCTATCGGGGGCATCGGCATCGTGCTGATGGCGATCATCCTCGACCGGCTGACACAGGCCGTGGCCGAGCGTGATCCCAAGAAAGCCTCGCCCTTTGCCCGCCTTGCCGGGGCCGGGCGGATGGTCATGGGCGGCAGGTCCCGGGGTGCGGACACCGCGACAGCCACGCCTGCCGACAGCAAGAACTAACGGAAAACCAAATGCCCTGCCGCATCGGCGGCAGGGAAGAAAAGCGGCCGCGTCCCTCCATGGCCGCATCGAACCAACAGAAGGAGAACCATGAAATGAAACGGAAATTCCTCTTATCCCTTGGCGCCGCCTGCATGGCTGCTGCACCTGTCCTTGGCCAGTCCCTGCCGGGCGAAGGCACCACGGTACGCTTTTCGCGCAGTGACAGCCTTGGCGCGCAATACATTCAGGACGCGATCCTGATGCAGGCGCTGACCGATCTTGGATACGACGTCGAACTGACCACTGTCGGCACGGCCGCCTTCCTTCAGGCGGCGATGCAGGGAGATCTTGATGTCTCGGGCGATGTGAACATGCCGCAGCGCCAGCTGCAATATGTCACCGTCGAGGACGATGTCGCGCTTCTGGGAGAAGGCACCATCGAGGGTGGTGGCATCAACGGCTACATGATCGACAAGGCGACCGCCGAGGAATACGGCATTACCGATGTCGGCCAGTTGAAAGATCCCGAAATCGCGGCGCTGTTCGACTCGGATGGCGACGGCAAGGCGAACCTCATGAACTGCGACCCGGGCTGGAGCTGCGGCGATGTGGTGGACTACCAGCTTGAAGATTTCGGCCTGATGGACACGGTCCAGTCGGTGCGCGCCAAGTACGAACCGCTGCTGGCCGAGACCTTCAGCCGCTATCGTCAGGGCGAGCCGATCCTGTTCTACACGTGGAGCCCGTCTTTCGTGACGCAGGTTCTGGTGCCGGGCGAAGACGTGGTCTGGCTGCCGATCCCGCGCGACTCCGCGCCCGATAGCGTGAGCGTGCCGAACGGCCACGTGGTCGAGGGTGTTGTTGGCTGTGCCGGGGACGCGCCGTCCTGCCGCATGGCGACCGGCTCGTGGAACTGGGAGATCGCCGCGAACCGTGAATTCCTTGCCGAAAACCCAGTTGTCGAAACGCTGGTTTCCACCGTTCAGTGGCCGCTTCAGACGTGGTCGAACTGGGAAGGCGCAATGAAGGAAGACAATTCCGACCGTGCCATCGAGCGCATCGCCGCCACCTGGATCGAAGAGAACCGCGAGACCTATGAGGGTTGGCTTGAGACGGCAAAGGCTGCCGCGGGCGAGTAAGCCATTTATAGAATGACGGACCTGGCCGCGCCTGTCGCGGCCCGGTTTTTTCATGCCGGTTCTTTGTCCGATTTCTGTTTCAATCGCTCGGCTACGCCTCTGGCCCAGCGGTTGGCGGCCTCGCCAAAGCAGTCGTGCAGGGAATCCGCTGCGATTACGCTGCCCAGCGACATCCGGCCCAGAAGGCAGAGATGCGGGATGGGGGTGCCGTCGACGTCGATCACGGTGCCGTCGGGTGCGGTGCGGGCGCCCATGCCCTTGGTGATTTCAGTCAGCTTGCCATTTTCCATGAGTCCGCAGATTAGCGGATCGGTGGTGATCGACAGATTGGGCGAGGGCAGGACAGAGTCCACCATGACCAAGACCTCGGTTTGCCGGTTACCCGACGTGAGCTGCCATCCCGACGGGGTGAGGTCGAGCTGCGGGTCGGCCGCATGGCCAAGATCGACGATTCCGGCCTCGATCAGCGCCTCCATTTCGCGGGCCGAGCTGATCGGCTGACCGTAGGAATAGCGTTTGAGTCCTTCGTCGAAACCGACGATTTGCTCGGCCGTGTCGGGGGGCGTTTCAACGGGGTTGTAGGCGGCGCGGATCTCGTCCTGCCACTTGCGCCAGATCTGCCCGAAGGCAAAGCCGATATCGGGGGCGCGCTGGCCCGAGGCGAGCTCTATGCCCGCCTGAAGGGTCTCACGCGGGCCGTCCGAAGATTGCGACCCGGGGACGTCCCATTCCTTGTCGAGCCAGTCGGCGATGTCCTTGTCGGATACCGTCACGGCGTGGTGCTCGAGGACGTGCCGGACGGCGGGGATGATCGCCGCGTTGAGCAGTTCTCTCGCCTTGTCGGGGGCGGAGCATGAAGCTTGTGCCATCGCCTTGCAGAAGGCTTCGGTATCCGCTTTCGGCGGGGTGAAGGGCGCGTCGAGCTCGCCTGTTTCGGGCTTGGGGAAGGGCGGTTTCCCGTCGAGTGAAAACAGCAGGATGCGGGCCGGTTCACGACCCGAGGCGATGTATTTACCATGCTCGAAACGCCCACCGAGTCCGAGTGTCAGCACCCGCAGAACGTCGAAGACCGAAAGGCCCATGCCCCGGATCGCGACGGTTTTGTCGCCCCATTGTTCGGCCGCGCGGGCAAGGTTGCGGGCGGGGTAGGCATTGGCGAGGATCGCCCCGCTTCGTGCGGCGTGGTTCTGCCAGTGGGAGAGCTGGTCGTCGGGGGTGCTGGCGGGTTGTCCGGGCGTCAGCAGAACCTCATCATAGGGGCCAAGCCATTGGCCGTGAAGACTGATTTCCCATCCGTCGCCATTAGGGCGCAGGTCGTCCGCCCGGCCAAAGACCCGGGTGATCGTCGGGTGGCCCTGTGCGGCGAGATCGGTGTGTCGCGCTTCGAGATAGCGCCCCAGATCGGCACGGAGCGGAAAGCTGTCAAGGTCGGGATCATGGGCGAGCCAGTCGGCGAATGCGCCACATTTGGAGCTTCGCGGCGCGCGGATGTCGATGTCGCGCATGGCCGTGTTTAGCAGGCAGAGCGGGCTTTCCTCGGGGTCGAAATTCGGGCCGGCGGCATTGGCCGGGAATGGGTCGAACGTGTCGATCTGCACCGCGCGCTGTTCCTCGCGCAGGTCGGCGGCAAGGGCTTCGAGTGCGCCAAGGCTGCGAGGGCCTGCGCCGATGACCGCGATGCGCAGGGCGGGGTGGTCGGTTTTCATATTGTTGCTTTCATTGATACCCGGTTCACCATTCGTTTACGTGTAATGGGGGGAAAAGTTCCCCTTTTGCCGTTTTGAGAGCCGGTCGCGCGGGCGGTGCGGGCTGCGGTTGTACTGCGGTTCGCAGTGCTGCGATTTTTTCAGAGGAGTTATGTTATCTTTGCGTGGCGGGCGGTGACTCGGTGGATTTTATATCCTTTATTTCCATTAGCTTGCGTCCATTTTTGGTGCGATTGAGGTCAGTCCACAGGGGAGGCACAGGCTGTACACCCCCTGTACACCCCCCGTGCATCGGAGCGTGCATCTCCGCGGGAAAATCGTTCCGGAGCGCGGCGGGCAGGGCTTGCGGGCAACCGGGCAATATGCCGGGAAAAGGTTGACGAAAGGTTTCCTGTGCGAACGGGGCAAAGCTGTCGCCGCCGCGGTAATCAACGGGACGGCATGTGTCTGTTTTCCGCGCAGCGCCGGTGCCTTTGCGGTTTCCAGTGCGGGAGGATTTCGCCTAGGTTCGGCGCGAATGAATACCTGAAAGGACAGGCGCATGTCAGACATCACCATCTATCCGGCGCGCAAGATCATCACGATGAACCCCGCGCGGCCGGAGGTGAGCCACGTGGCCGTGCGTGACGGGCGCATCCTTGGTGCGGGCACGCTGGAAGAGCTGGAGGGCTGGGGCGCTTATGAGCTTGACGCGCGCTTTGCCGACAAGGTGCTGATGCCCGGCATGGTCGAGGGGCATGCGCATACGATGGAGGGCACGCTCTGGGGCAACGTCTACGTGGGCTATTTCGACCGGATGGACCCGGATGGCACGGTCTGGCCGGGGCTGACATCCATCGACGCGGTTTTGGCGCGGCTGACCGAGGCCGAGGCGGCGCTGAGCGATCCGGATGCGCCCCTGTCGGCGTGGCAGTTCGATCCGATCTACATGGACAACCAGCGGGTCAATCGCGCACAGCTGGATGCGGTATCGGCGACGCGCCCCATTGGCGTGCTGCATGCCTCGGTCCATATCATGAACGTGAACACCCGCGCGCTGGAACTGGCCGGGCTGATGCGGCAGGGCATCGAGCATCCCGGCATTCCGCTGGGCGAGGACGGCTATCCCACAGGTGAGCTGAAGGGGCCCGAGGTGATGGGGCAGGTCGGGGCGCATGTAGGGTATGCGCAGGCGCTGACCGATTGCGACGAACCGGGCTTGCACGCCTTTGCGAAGCTTTGCGTGCGGCAGGGGGTGACGACGGTGACCGATCTGGCCGCCGGGTTGTCGCCGGAGTCGGTCGAGATGATGCTGCGGGTCACCGGAGAGGCGCGCTTTCCGGCGCGGGTGGTGCCCTTGCGTTATTTCATGGGGCTGTCGCCCGCCGATCTGGTGGCCGAAGTGGTTCGGCTGCGCGACATGTCCACGGACCGGCTGCGGATGGGGCGGATCAAGGTGGTGGCCGATGGCTCGATCCAAGGGTTCTCGGCGCGGATGCGCTGGCCGGGCTATTACAACGGCGCGCCCAACGGCATGTGGTACATCGCGCCCGAGCAGATGGAAGAGATTTACGAGCGCGCGCTGGAAGCCGGGGTGCAGATCCACACCCATACCAATGGCGATCAGGCGACGGAACTTGCGCTGGAGAAGATGGAGGCGGCGCTGGCGCGCCATCCCCGTCGCGATCACCGGTTTACGCTGCAGCATTGTCAGCTTGCGGATGCTGCGCAGTTCCGCAAGATCGCGGCGCTGGGCATGTGCGTGAACCTGTTTGCGAACCATCATTTCTACTGGGGGGACGCGCATTTCAATCTGACGGTCGGGCCGGAACGGGCGGAGCGGATGAACGCCTGCCGCACGGCGCTGGCGTCCGGCGTGCCGATGGCGATGCATTCGGATGCGCCGATCACCCCGCTTGCGCCGCTGTTTACCGCCTGGTGCGCGGTGAACCGGTTGACCGCCTCGGGCCGGGTGCAGGGAGAGGCAGAGCGGATTTCCGTGAGCGAGGCGCTTTACGCGGTGACTTTGGGCGCGGCCTATACGCTGCATCTGGATGGAGAGATCGGGTCGATCGAAACCGGCAAGCGGGCGGATTTCGCGGTGTTGGAGGAGGACCCGACCACTGTGGATGCCATGGCGCTGAAGGATGTGTCGGTCTGGGGGACGGTGCAGGGCGGTCGCGTCTTTGCCGCGGGGGATCTGTGAGCGCGGCGCTGCCCGTCACGGTCATCGGTGGTTACCTTGGGGCAGGCAAGACGACGCTGGTGAACCATCTGCTGCGCCATGCAGAGGGGCGGCGGCTTGCGGTGCTGGTCAATGAATTCGGCGAATTGCCCATCGATACGGACCTGATCGAGGCCGAGGGGGAAGAGCTGATTTCAATCTCGGGCGGTTGCGTCTGCTGTTCCTTTGGCAGCGATCTGACGGCGGCGCTGCTGCGGCTGGCGGCGCTGGAGCCGCGTCCCGATCACGTGGTGATCGAAGCCTCGGGCGTGGCGATACCGGGGGCGATCCTGTCGAGCGTGTCGCTGCTGGCGGGGTATCGCGCGGATGGGGTGGTGATCCTGGCGGATGCGGTCGGTCTGCGGGGCAGTCTCGACGATCCATACGTGGGCGATACGGTGCGCGCGCAGGTGGCGGGGGCGGATATCATCGTTTTGAACAAGATGGACCTTGTGTCGGAGGCGGCGCGGGGAGGCTTGGTGGACTGGGTGGCGGGTGGATGGCCGGGCGCGGCGCTGCTGCCGGTCACCGGCGGCGCCGCGCCGGTCGATCTAGTGCTGGGTGTCGGCGGGACCCGAGGGGGTGGTTCCGCGGTGGGGCATGCGGACGGTTTGTTCGAGAGCATCGTGCTGGAGGTATCGGCGGAGGTCGATGCGGCGGCTCTTGCCGAGGCGATCGCCACCGGCAGCTATGGGGTTGTGCGGGCCAAGGGTTGGGTTGGCGGGCAGCTTCTCCACGTGGTGGGCCAGCGCTGGGCGGTGACGCCGGGACGCGGGGCAATGGGACTGGTCTGTATAGGTGTGAAGGGGAAGTTGCAGCGGGACGGGCTGGCGGCGCTGGTCGGGTGATTGGGGTTTATGGGGTTTTAGGGGCGCTGCCCCCGTCGGCCTTTGGGCCGACTCCCCCGGAGTATTTTGGGCAAGAGGAAAAGGGGCGGCGGCGCTTTTGAGGTGGGGTGGCTGGTGGGGCTGGTCAGAGGCGTTTGCCGGCCTCGTCGAAGTCGAGTTCGCGGCTGTCGGGCCAGTCGATACCGCAGGCGGTGCCCTCAGTTGGGACCGGGGCAGTGCCGTCCTGCCGGATGGTGAAGCTTTCGCCAGTGTCGAGGCGCAGGTGGAGCAGGGTTTCGGCGCCGAGCGCCTCGGTAAAGACGATTTTGGCCGGGAGGCGGCCGCTGCCTGCTGTCGTGAGAGTGGCGTGTTCGGGGCGGATGCCGATGGTCTTGATGCGGGCGTCGCGGGGGGAGAACAGGCGCGCGGGCAGGAAGTTCGTGGCCGGTGAGCCGATGAAGCCCGCGACGAATTCGGTGGCCGGGTTTTCGTAGACCTCGAGTGGGGCGCCGATCTGGTCGGCGACGCCGCCGTTCATCACGATCATGCGGTCGGCGAGGGTCATCGCCT
This sequence comes from Heliomarina baculiformis, assembly GCF_019966545.1. GTDB lineage: Bacteria > Pseudomonadota > Alphaproteobacteria > Rhodobacterales > Rhodobacteraceae > Heliomarina > Heliomarina baculiformis. Next base: position 193,922 of record NZ_JAIMIC010000004.1, read on the forward strand.
CGACCTGATCGTGGGTGACGTAGAGCGAGGTGATGCCGAGCTGTTTCTGCAGGTCCTTGATTTCGAGCCGCATCTGCACGCGCAGCTTGGCATCGAGGTTGGAGAGCGGTTCGTCGAAGAGGAACAGGCTTGGTTTGCGCACGATGGCGCGGCCCATGGCGACGCGCTGGCGCTGGCCGCCGGAGAGTTCGCGCGGCTTGCGGGCGAGGTAGGGTTCGAGCTGGAGCATTTTCGCGGCGGTGGCGACGCGGTCCTCGATTTCGGATTTTGGTGTTTTGGCGATCTTAAGACCGTAGGCCATGTTGTCGAAGACGGTCATATGCGGGTAGAGCGCGTAGTTCTGGAACACCATCGCGATGTCGCGGTCCATCGGTTCCTCTTCGTTGACCCGGCGGTCATCGATCAGGATTTCGCCCGAGGTGACAGTTTCCAGACCGGCGACCATGCGCAGCAAGGTGGATTTGCCGCAGCCCGAGGGGCCGACGATGACGATGAATTCACCGTCCCTCACGTCGATATCGACCCCGTGGATGACCTCTGTCTTGCCGAAGGTCTTGCGGATCTGGTTCAGGGTCAGGGTTGCCATTGGGTCGGTTCACATTCTTGAAGTCTGATGGTTTGCGGATCGGTCGGAGCAGGGAGGGTGCGGGGCATTATTTCTCGCTGTCCACGAGGCCGCGGATGAAGAGTTTCTGCATCGAGATGACCACGATCACCGGGGGAATCATCGCGAGGATCGAGGTGGCCATGATCACCGGCCAGTCGGCGATGTCGTCGCCGCTGGGGAACATCTGTTTCAGCCCCATGACGATGGTGTTCATCGACGGGTCGGTGGTGATCAGCAGCGGCCAGAGATATTGGTTCCAGCCGTAGATGAAGAGGATGACGAAGAGCGCGGCCATGTTGGTGCGGCTCATCGGCAGAAGGATGTCCCAGAAAAACCGCATCGGGCGGGCGCCGTCGACGCGGGCGGCCTCGGCCAGTTCGTCCGGCACGGTCATGAAGAACTGGCGGAACAGGAAGGTGGCGGTGGCCGAGGCGATCAGGGGAAAGATCAGGCCGGAATAGCTGTTGAGCATGCCGAAACTGGCGATGACCTCGTAGGTGGGAACGATGCGCACCTCGACCGGGAGCATCAGGGTGAGGAAGATCAGCCAGAAGAACAGCTTGCGCCCCGGGAAGCGGAAATAGACGATGGCAAAGGCCGAGAGCAGCGAGATCACGATCTTGCCGAGGGAAATGCCAAGCGCCATGACCAGCGAGTTGAAGAGCATCCAGGCGACCGGCGCATTGACGCCGGAAAACAGTGCCTTGGTATAGTTCTCGAGAAACTGGTCGCCGGGCAGCAGGGGCATCGGCGGGCGCACGATTTCGGGCTGGCTGACCGTGGAGGCGACAAAGGCGAGCCAGATCGGAAAGAAAATCACGATCACGCCGAGGATCAGTCCGGCATGGGTGAACCAGAGGCCGATGCCGCGTTTCTCGACCATACCCTCGGCGGGAATACGGGCAGAATTCACCGGGGCGGTTTCAGCGGCGAGCGCGTCACGGGCGGTCAATAGTGCACCCTCCGTTCGATGTATTTGAACTGGATGACGGTGAGCAGGCCGACGACCAGCAGGAGCACGACCGACTGGGCGGCGGAGCTGCCGAGGTCCTGCCCGACAAAGCCGTCCTTGTAGACCTTGTAGACGAGGATCGTGGTGGCCTGCTGCGGGCCGCCCGAGGTGATCGTGTGGATCACGCCAAAGGTTTCAAAAAAGGCGTAGACGATGTTCACCACCAGCAGAAAGAAGGTGGTGGGCGAGAGCAGCGGGAAGACGATGGTGCGGAAACGGGTCCAGAACCGGGCGCCGTCGATGGCGGCGGCTTCGATCACCGATCGCGGGATCGCCTGAAGCCCGGCGAGGAAAAACAGAAAGTTGTAGCTGACGCGGCCCCAGCTTGACGCGACCACGACGAGCCCCATCGCCTCGGTTTCGTTCAGCACGTGGTTCCAGTCATAGCCCAAGAGGCCGAGGTACCACGAGATCACGCCGACGCGGGTGTTGAACATGAAGAGCCAGAGCACGCCGGCCACGGCGGGGGCAACCGCGTAGGGCCAGATCAGCAGGGTGCGATAGGTGCCCGAGCCCTTGATCAGTCGGTCGGCGAGGACGGCGAGATACAGCGCCATGCCCATCGAGACCACGGTGACAAGGCCGGAGAAAACGGCGGTGGTGACGAAGGAGGCGCGGTAATACGGGTCCTTGGCGAGATATTCGAAATTGCCAAGCCCGACATATTGCATCGAGAGCCCGAACGGGTCCGGGATGAACAGCGACTGGTAGATCGCCTGTCCGGCGGGGTAAAAGAAAAAGGCAGCCGTGATGAAGACCTGCGGCAGCAGGAGCAGCATCGGCAGCAGCCAGCCTTTGAACGTGACGCGTTTTTCCATGAAACAAGGCGGCCGGCAGCCTAGGCTCCCGGCCTTGGTCTTTCAGTCTTAGTTCGCGGCTTCGAAGCGGCGCAGCAACTGGTCGCCCCGCTCTTTCGCGCTGTCGAGCGCGGCCTGGGCCGATTTGTCACCGGACCATACGGCTTCGAGCTCTTCGTCGATGATGCCGCGGATCTGGTCGAAGGAGCCAAGGCGCAGACCCTTGGAGTTGGCGGTCGGCTCGTTGGTGGTCATCTGCTTGACGGCCACGTCGGTGCCCGGGTTTTCTTCGTAGAAACCCTGTTCGCGGGTCAGTTCACCGGCGGCGGCGGTGATCGGCAGATAGCCGGTGTCCTGGTGCCATTTCGCCTGGATTTCCGGCGATGACAGGAAGTTCAGGAATTCGGCGACGCCTTTGTATTCCTCGTCCGACTGGCCTTCCATGACCCAGAGCGACGCGCCACCGATTATGGTGTTCTGCGGAGCGCCTTCGACACCTTCCCAATAGGGCAGCGGGCGCACATCGAATTCAAAGCTGGCTTCGGACTTGATGCCCGCGTAGCCGGCAGAGCTTTCGGTGAAGAGCGCGCATTCACCGGCGCGGAAGTTGGCGCCGCCTTCGTTGCGGCGCCCGGCATAGATGAATTTGCCGTCCTTGGCCCATTCACCCATGGTTTCGATATGCTTGACCTGCACCGGGCCGTTCAGCGCCAGTTCGGTGTCAAAACCGGCAAAGCCGTTGTCCTGCGTCGCGAAGGGCACATTGTGATAGGCCGAGAGGTTCTCGAGATGGATCCAGCTTTGCCAAGCAGTGGTCAGCGGGCATTCATTGCCGGCATCTTTCAGCTGGTCGAGCACGTCACCGACGTTCTGCCAGGTGGAAAGATCTGTGTCGGGGTCGATGCCGGCCTCGGACAGCGCGTCGCGGTTGACCCAGAGCACCGGGGTCGAAGAGTTAAAGGGCATCGAGAGCATCTCGCCCTCGGTTGTGGTGTAATAGCCTTTGACCGCGCCGATGAAGGCATCGGCGTCAAAATCGGCGCCCGCGTCGGCCATAACTTCGTAGACCGGCTTGATCGCGCCCTTGGCGGCCATCATCGTGGCGGTGCCGACCTCGAAGACCATCAGGATGTCGGGTTGTTCACCGGCCCGGAATGCGGCGATCCCGGCGTTCAGCGTTTCAGAGTAGTTGCCCTTGTGCGTGGCGACAACGGTGTAGTCTGACTGGGAACCATTGAAGGTTTCGACCTGCTCGGCAACGAGTTCGCCAAGGCGTCCGGTAAAGGCATGCCAGAACTGGATTTCCGTTTGCGCGTAAGCGCTTGTGCCAAGTGCCAGCGACAGCGCCGCACCGCCCAGAAGGGTTCTGATTGTCATGTTCATCTCCGATTCACATTCTGCTGAATTATTAAGCATAGGCATGGCTATGCGATTCTCGCAAACTGTATGGGTTCTGTGACAGGCCGGTGACAAATCAGGGCTGTCCACAGGATTATTTCATCAAGCAAATATCTTTGGTATCTTGTTGTTTGCAAACGCATTTGCCGGATTGTGGCGGCTGTTCGCCGGGCGGCGCGCGCCTTGGGTGTGGGTGATTGTCTGGGGATTTTTGAAACTGCCGGGGGATTTTCTCGATGGATGAAATGCGGGACGGCGCGATAGGGTGGCGCGGAACAGCACCCGAGCGGAGAAACACATGCTTGACCTAGCCATTACCTGGGAGTGGATCGCCTTTGCCGTACGCTGGCTGCATGTGATCACGGCCATCGCGTGGATCGGGTCTTCTTTCTATTTCATCGCGCTGGATCTGGGGCTGCAAAAGGCACCGCATCTGCCCAAGGGCGCACATGGGGAGGAATGGCAGGTACACGGGGGCGGATTCTACCACATCCAGAAATACCTCGTCGCGCCTGAGATGATGCCCGAGCACCTCACATGGTTCAAATGGGAGAGCTATGCCACGTGGCTCTCGGGCGCGGCGATGCTGATGATTGTCTACTGGGTCGGCGGAGAGCTTTACCTGATCGACGCGACCAAGGCGGATCTGGCGCTCTGGCAGGGGGTGCTGATCTCGGCCGCGTCGCTGAGCATTGGCTGGCTGGTTTACGACGCCTTGTGCAAATCGCCGCTGGGCGAACGGCCCACCGTGCTGATGGTGCTGTTGTTCGTGCTGCTGGTGGTGATGGGCTGGGGGTATAACCAGATCTTTACCGGCCGCGCGATGATGCTGCACCTTGGCGCGTTTACGGCGACGATCATGACGGCGAACGTGTTCTTCATCATCATGCCGAACCAGCGCATCGTTGTGGCGGACCTCAAGGCCGGGCGCACGCCCGATCCGAAGTACGGCAAGATCGCCAAGCTGCGGTCGACCCATAACAACTACCTGACCTTGCCGGTCATCTTCCTGATGCTGTCGAACCACTATCCGCTGGCCTTTGGCACCCAGTACAACTGGCTGATCGCGGCGCTGGTGTTCCTGATGGGGGTGACGATCCGGCATTATTTCAACACGACGCATGCGCGCAAACCGGCACCGCACTGGACGTGGTGCGTGACCGCGCTGCTCTTTATCGGGATCATCTGGCTGTCGAGCGCGGGCTACACCCGCGAAGTGCCCGAAGAGGAGGCGGCGCTGAGCCAGAGCCAGCAGGTCTTTGCCAGCGCCGAGGGCTATGACGACGTGCGAGATATCGTGCTGGGGCGCTGTTCCATGTGCCATTCGCGCGAACCCTTTTGGGAAGGCATGCTCTGGGCACCGAAACATGTTTACCTTGAGACTGACGCGGACATCACGGCGCACGCACGGATGATCTATGTGCAGGCAGGGATATCCTCGGCAATGCCGCCTGCGAACGTGTCCTTTATCACCGAAGAAGAGCGCGACAAGATCGCCGCTTGGTTCCGGTCGGCGCGTGAGGCGGGAGGCATCGCGCTCGCACTGCAGTGAAGCGCGACGGGTTGACGGCGGCGGCAGGGCGCATAGCTTGAGCGGCAACGCGTGACCATTGGGTGCGCGGCCTCAGCACAAAGAGAGAGCCTATGACCGATACCTATACGCCGCCGAAGAAATGGACATGGAACAAGGAAAGCGGGGGCAAGTTCGCCAGCATCAACCGCCCCATCGCCGGTCCGTCCCATGACAAGGACCTGCCGGTCGGCAAGCATCCGCACCAGCTTTATTCGCTGGCCACGCCCAACGGCGTAAAGGTCACGGTGCTGTTTGAAGAGCTTCTGGCCGCCGGTCATCCGGACGCGGAATACGACGCCTGGCTGATCAACATCGGCGAGGGCGACCAGTTCGGCAGCGGGTTTGTCGATGTGAACCCGAATTCGAAGATCCCGGCGCTGATGGACCATTCGACCGGCGCGCCGACGCGGGTGTTCGAATCCGGGGCGATCCTGTTGTACCTCGCGGAAAAGTTCGGATCTTTCCTGCCCACCGATGCCAGCGCCCGGCCCGAGATGCTGTCGTGGCTGTTCTGGCAGATGGGCAGCGCGCCCTATCTGGGCGGCGGGTTCGGCCATTTCTACGCCTATGCGCCGGAGAAATGGGAATACCCGATCGACCGTTTCGCAATGGAGGTGAAGCGCCAGCTTGACGTGCTGGACCGTCGCCTGTCCGAGAACACCTACCTCGTGGGCGAGGAATACACGATTGCCGATATGGCGAACTGGGCGTGGTACGGCCAGCTTGCGTTGGGCCGTCTGTACGAGGCGGGCGAGTTCCTTGACGTGGAAAGCTATGAGAACGTGCAGCGCTGGGCCAAGGAAATCGACGCGCGCGAACCCGTCAAGCGCGGCCGCATGGTCAACCGGACCTTTGGCGATGCGAAGTTCCAACTGCACGAACGCCACGATGCGGGAGATTTCGAGACCAAGACGCAGGACAAGCTGGAACCCGAAAAAGGGTGACGCTGAGAAAGGCGGCCTGCGGGCCGCCTTTTTTGTTTGTGGGGTGTTCAGCGGTGATGCGCGCGATGGCATCGGGCGAAATATTCCCGTCCGTGCCGCTTGTAGAGACGGCTTGGCCACGCCACTTCTCCTCTGACGCGCTGGATGCAGCGCGCGAGGAGTATCTTTCATGATCGAAACATGGTTGCCGCTTTTGGGTGGCCTGATCCTGCTGGTGGCAGGGGGCGAATTGCTGGTGCGCGGGTCGGTTGAGGCGGCCGAAAGACTTGGGGTTTCGCCCCTGGTGATTGGTCTGACCCTTGTGGGGTTCGGCACTTCGATGCCCGAGCTTGTCACCTCGGTTCAGGCGGGGCTCAAGGGGTCGCCGGGGATCGCATATGGTAATGTCGTCGGGTCGAACATTGCCAATATCCTGTTGATCGCCGGAGTCTCGGCGCTGATCTGCCCCGTTGTCGTGGCCCGGTCGGCGCTGCGCCGGGATGCTGCGGTGATGTTGTCGGTCGCGGTGATGTTTGCCCTGATGGCGATGTTCGTACCGATGGGGCAGGCCGTGGGCGTTGGATTTCTTGCCTTGCTGATCGGCTATATCCTGTTCGTGATCCGGCAGGAGCGAAACGCCGGGGCTACAGGTGCCTTGCATGACAAGAGTCTTGCCCTTGCAGAGGTTGACCCTGCGCTTTCCCAGCCGCACGGTCACCGGCATATCGCCATTCCTTTTCTCATAGCCCTTGCCGGTCTGGCGCTTGTGATCGCGGGAGGCTCCTTGCTGGTCAGCGGGGCTGTGGCGCTGGCGCGGGGTTTTGGTATTTCGGAAACGATCATCGGCCTGACGATTGTCGCTGTGGGTACATCCATGCCCGAGCTTGTTACCTCGGTGGTTGCCGCGGTGAAGCGGCAGGGGGACGTGGCATTCGGCAATGTCATCGGGTCCAACATCTACAACATTCTCGGCATCGGGGGCGCCACGGCGCTTATCGCGCCATCGCAGGTGCCGGATGAAATCGCGCGGTTTGATGCGCCGGTGATGGTGGGCGTTTCCCTGCTCCTTGTCCTGTTCGCTGCAACCGGGTTTCGGATCGCGCGTTGGGAGGGGGCAGTGCTTGTTGCCGGGTATGCTGGTTATTTCTGGTCGATATGGCCCTGATCGAGGGTGCGGTCTGGATCACGCAGCATTCCCAAACCGCGCAACCCATTCCTCGCGCGTGATTTCGAAACCGCTGCAATTATCCTCGGCATAGGCGCGGCGGGGGCCGGTGGAGCGAAGGCCGCATTTTTGCAGGACATGCTGGGAGTTGGCGTTGTCGGGGTCGGTAACGGCGGTGATACGGGGGAGGGTGGTTTCCTCGAAGGCAAAGCGCAACAGGCGGGCGCAGAGTTCGGTGGCAAAGCCCTGTCCCCAGGCGGCGGGCACCAGTAGATAGCCGACTTCGATTTCGTCGCTCGGGTAGCTGTCGGGGGTGAGTTGATCCCAGTCGACCTGATCCGACTCGATGGGCAGCGGGGTCAGAACGCAATCGCCGATCTTTTCGCCGGTGTCCTTGCGGATGACGCACCAGATGCCGATGCGCCCGCCCGCGCCGCGGCGGGTGGCGTTGGCCATGTGATCCTCAACCTCTTGAGCGGTGATCGGGTCACCGACATAGCGCATGACCTCGGGGTCTTCGAGAAGCCGGTGGGCGATGTCGGCATCTGCCGGGGAAAAGGGGAGGAGCCGCAGGCGGTCGGTTTCGAGGATCAGGGACTCGTCTGGCAGGGGGGTGATCATGGGGGCCTCGGCGGGTGTTACACTGTTTTGCATGCTAACCGGTTTTCGCCGGAACCTGCCACAACCGCCTGTCATAATGGTATCACATTTCGGAAAGAATGGACCCGTGCAAAGGCCGTAAACCTGTTTTAGATGGGCCGCTACAAAACAAGATTTTATCGGTGGCAGACATGCAGGGCGCGACAGCGGATTATATCATCATCGGGGCCGGATCGGCGGGCTGCGTGCTGGCCAATCGCCTTTCGGCGGATGCGCGCAACAAGGTGGCCGTGCTTGAGGCCGGGGGATCGGATTTCAACTTTTGGGTGCGGATGCCGATTGGCTATGGCGGGGCGTTCTACCACCCGCGTCTGAACTGGCGCTACCAGTCAGAGATCGATGCCGGAACCGGCCGGGCTCATTACTGGCCGCGCGGGAAGGTGGTGGGCGGGTCAAGCTCGATCAACGCGATGGTATTTATCCGCGGGCAGAAAGAGGATTACGACGGCTGGGCGGCAATGGGCAACGCGGGCTGGTCGCATGACGATCTGCTGCCCTATTTCAAGAAGCTGGAGAACAACCTTGCCGGGGCGGATGAATGGCGCGGGACGGGCGGGCCGATCACCGTGTCGCGGATTGATGACGGGGTGCATCCGTTAAGCCATGACTATGTCAAATCTGCCGTGGCGGCGGGCTGGCCGGCTAACCCGGATTTCAACGGGGCGACGCAGGAAGGCGTGGGGCTTTACCAGATCAATACGCGTAACGGTTTCCGCTGTTCGGCAGCGACGGGCTATCTGAACCCGGCGATGAACCGGCCGAACCTTGAGCTGCACAGGAACGCGCAGGTGATCCGGCTGATCTTTGAGGGCCGTCGTGCGGTGGGCGTGGAATACCGTCAGGGCGGCGCTCTCAAGCGGATGATGGCGAAGCGTGAGGTGATCCTGTCGGCGGGGGCGGTGAATTCACCGCAGATCCTGCAACTGTCGGGGATCGGCGACGGGGCGATGCTGCGCGACAAGGGGATCGAGGTGCTGCATGACGCACCCGAAGTGGGGCGCAACCTTCAGGACCATATCGGCTGGGATTTGATTTATGAGACCACCTGCCCGACGCTGAACAACGTGCTGGGGCCGTGGATGAGCCGGATCCGGCTGGGGATGACCTATGCGATGACCCGCAAGGGGCCGCTGTCGCTGAGCGTCAATCAGGGCGGCGGGTTCATCCGCACCTCGCCCGAGCGCGACCGGCCGAACCTGCAGCTTTATTTCTCGCCGATGAGCTATACCAAGGCGACACCCGGAAAACGGCGGCTGATGTCGCCGGACACCTTCCCCGGTGTGCTGATCGGGTTGTCGAACTGCCACCCCAAGAGCCGGGGCCATATCGAGCTGCGCTCGGGCGATCCGATGGACACGCCGGAGATCCATCCGGGCTATCTGAGCGCGCCGGAGGACCTTGAGGAACTGGTCGACGGGGTGCAGATCCTGCGCGATATCATGGCGCAAGAGCCGATTGCCTCGTCGGTCAAGCGCGAGGTCTTGCCGGGGGCGGCGGTGACGGATCGCGATGCGCTGCGCGAAGATATGCGAAAGCGTTGCGGTACGATCTTCCACGCTTGCGGCACCTGCGCGATGGGGCCGGAGGACAGCGCCGTGGTCGATGAGCGGCTGAGGGTCAAAGGGGTCGAGGGGCTGCGCGTCGTGGATGCTTCGATTTTTCCGCGTATCACCTCGGGCAATCTCAACGCGCCAGTGATGATGGTGGGAGAGAAAGCCTCGGACATGATCCTTGAGGATGCGAAGGCCTAGATCGACCTGATGCACTCGGCGAGCGCTGCGACGCTGCGCGAGATCTGTGCCGGGGGAACGGCGCTGAAGCCGAGGGTGATGGCCTGCCGCTGGACCGGGTCGATGGTGAAACGGCTGAGCGGTTCGGTGGCGATGCCCGCCGCCTTGGCCGCAAGTGCAAGCGTGGTGTCTTTCAGGTCCGGGTTCAGCAGGTCTGCCACCGTGTGAAACCCGGTATCGGTGGGTTCAACGGCAAGCAGCCCGTCGAGATGGCGCGCGGATTCACTCATCAGGCAGTCGCGCCGTTCGGTATAGACATCGCGCATCCGGCGGATATGGGCGGCGAAGTGGCCCTCGTTGATGAAATCCGCCATGATCGCCTGCATTGAGGTCGGCGCGCCCTGCATGGTGGCCCCGGCGATGCGGTGGAACATGGGCGCGAGTTTCGGCGGCGCGACGACATAGCCAAGCCGCAGGGCAGGAAACATGGATTTCGAGAAGGTGCCGACATAGATCACGCGGCCCGAGGTATCCATGCTCTTGAGCGGCGGCGGGGCGTGGGCGCCATAGTGGAATTCGCCCACGTAATCGTCTTCGATGATCCAGGCGCTGGCGTTCTCGGCTGCCTGCAAAAGGTCGAAACGGCGCGAGACGCTCATGGTCGTGCCGAGCGGGTGCTGGTGCGCGGGCGTGACGAAGGCGAGCCGGAAATCGGGGGCGCGGTTCAACCCGGCCTGCACGTCCATGCCCTGGGCGTCGACCGGGACGGGCACGAGTTTCGCGCCGCTGGAAATCAGGCTGTTGCGCGCGCCGATGGCGCCGGGGTTTTCGAACCATACGAGGTTGCCCGGGTCGATCAGTGTGGCGCCGATCCGGTTGAAGGCATCCTGCGCGCCGTTGAAGATGAAAACCTCGTCCGCGGTGCAGCGCAGGCCCCGGTTGGCGCGCAGGTGTTGCGCGACGGCCTGGCGCAGTTCGAGCAGGCCCGAGGGGTCGGGATAGCGCATCACATCGGCGCGCGAATTGCGCCAGTGGCGCGCGGCGAGCCGCGACCAGAGCGCCATCGGAAAGACGTCGAACGCGGGCATTCCGGTGACAAAGGCGCGGGGCGCGTCCGGGTGGGCGAGACGTGTGAAATACTGGTCCGAGGCGCTGCTGGAGAGGTTCGCAAGGCGCGGCATCGGCACGTCCTCGCGCGGCTCTGGCGGGGTTGGGGCGGGGATGGGGACGGTTTCACTCACATAGGTGCCGGAGCCGACCTGACTGTGGATCAGACCCTCGGCGGTGAGTTGTTCATAGGCGTTGATCGCGGTGGTGCGTGACACCGCCTGATCCTGCGCCAGCGTGCGCGAGGCAGGCAGGCGTTCGCCGGCGCGCAACTGTCCCGACAGGATCAATTCGCGTAAGGATGTAACAAGCTGGACAGTGATGGTGGCGCTGTCCTTGCGGTCGATACTGAGCGTCGGGATCAGAGCGCCGCCCGCATATTTGGTCAAATTCCGCGACTCCGTTGATTGGTCTGCCAGACATAACATAGTGGACCTTATCAACGGACCACTTTGCAATCACTTTTATCCCAAACACTCACGGATCAGGGGCGCCGCGCGCATGAAACTCAGAAGCATCGAAACCTTCAGCAATGCCTTTGTCGGGTTCGTCCGCATTACGGACGACTCCGGCGCACAGGGGTGGGGGCAGATGTCGACCTATCATTCGGATATCACCGCGCAGGTGCTGCACCGGCAGGTGGCACCCTGGACGCTGGGGCGCGAGATCGAGGACATGGACGATCACCTGAATTTCATTCAGGAGCGCGAGCATAAATTCCCCGGCTCTTACGTCTGTCGCGCGATGGGGGGACTTGAAACCGCGGTCTGGGACATGCGGGGCAAGCTGGCGGGCAAGCCGGTGGTCGAGCTGCTGGGCGGGACACCCGGCAAGATCCGCGCCTATGCGTCCTCGATGAAGCGCGACATCACCCCCAAGGACGAGGCCGAGCGGTTCCGCAAGCTGCGTGGTGAGTTCGGGTTTGACGCGTTCAAGTTCCGTATCGGGTCTGAGGCCGGGCGCGGCAAGGACGAATGGGAGGGTCGCACCGAAGAGATCGTGCCGACCATTGCCAACGCCTTCAAATCGGAGGATGTGGCGCTGCTGGTCGATGCCAATTCCTGCTATGCGCCGCAGCAGGCGATCGAGGTCGGGCGGATGCTCGAGGCGAACGGGATCAGCCATTACGAAGAGCCTTGCCCCTATTGGGAGCTGGAGCAAACCCGGGAGGTTACCGAGGCGCTGGATATCGACGTGACCGGCGGCGAGCAGGATTGCCAGATTCCGATCTGGAAGCGAATGATCGACATACGCGCGGTCGATATCGTGCAGCCCGACGTGATGTACATGGGGGGCATCGGACGCACGATGGAAGTGGCGCGGCTGGCCGAGGCGGCCGGGCTTCCGGTGACGCCGCATTGCGCGAATCTTTCGCTGGTGACGCTTTTCACGATGCATGTGCTGCGTGCGATCCCGAATGCGGGCAAATATCTTGAATTCGCCATCGAAGGAGATGACTACTATCCGTGGCAGCGCGATCTGTTCGTGAACGACCCTTATACCATCACCGACGGTCAGGCCGAAGTGACCGATGCGCCGGGATGGGGTGTCGAGGTCAATCCCGAATGGCTGGCAAAATCAATATACCAGATCAGCGAGATCGACCGCTGATCTGAAAGACCACGGATCATAAGACCATGAGCGACATCTTCACGACGGATTTCAAAGCGGCATCCTACTGGTGGGATCGCTCACCTCTGGCGGACGATCCGGTGCCCGATCTTCCGGCCAAGGCCGATGCGGTGGTGATCGGCGCGGGCTATACCGGGTTGCACGCGGCGCTGCGGATCGCGCGTGGCGGACGTTCGGTCGTGGTGGTCGAGGCCGGAGCGCTGGGGCAGGGATGCTCGACCAAGAATGGCGGGCAGGTCAGCCAGTCGATCAAGCCGGGATTTGATGCACTGGTGCGCAAATACGGCACGGACATCGCACAGCGTATTCTGGGCGATGGTCATGCCTCGCGCGCGTATGTCGAGGATTTCGTCCGCACCGAGGGGATGGAATGCGATTTCCGGGTCAGTGGACGGTTCCACGCGGCCCATAGCGACAAGGCTTTTGCCGAGCTGGAGCACGATGCGGCCAACCAGCCGGCCGGGTTGGAAGTGCCGGTGCGGATCGTGCCACGGTCCGAGCAACGGAGCGAGCTGGGATCGGATTTCTATCATGGCGGTGCTGTTTTCGAGGATCACGCGGTGCTTGATCCGGGGAGGTATCATGCGGGACTGCTGAAGCTGGTGCGCGAGGCGGGGGCGGTGCTGGTGCCGCAGACGCGCGCGACAGGGATCAGTTCAGATGCGAACGGGGCGACGGTGAAGACCTCGCGCGGGACAATTAAGTGTCGCGACGTGGTGATGGCGACGAATGGCTACACGGATGCGGCCTCGCCTTGGCACCAGCGGCGGATCATTCCCATCGGCAGCTATATCATCGCGACCGAGGAATTGCCCGAGGCGCTGATGGACGAGCTGTTCCCGACCGACCGGATCGCGTCGGACAGCCGCAAGGTGGTTTATTATTATCGCACCTCGCCCGACCGGAAGCGCATCCTGTTCGGCGGTCGGGTCAGCGCGGGTGAAACGGACACGACCTTTAGCGCCAAACGGCTTTACGAGGATCTGGTGCGGATCTTTCCTCAGATCGAAGGCCATAAAGTCAGCCATTCGTGGATGGGTTTCGTCGGCTATACGTTCAACCAGCTGGCCCATACCGGGCAGCGCGACCGGGTGCATCACGCGATGGGCTATTGCGGTTCGGGCGTTGGCATGGCGAGCTATCTTGGCATGAAAACCGGCCTGCGGGTGATCGGCGATGCGGGCTCGGCCACGGGGCTGGAGCACGGGGATTTCAGCACGCGTCCGATGTACCGGGGCAAGCCGTGGTTTTTGCCCGCAGCGGTTGAGTTTTATCGTATGAAAGACCGCATGGGCCTGTGATTGGGCCCTAATTGGCTTTCTATTCGTACGGAAATGGACCTTTCTGGCAAACCAAATGAGGGTTGTAATCGAACTGCCATAAAACAAACATAACAGAGCAAGAATAAATTCACCCAAGGGAGACGACACATGAAAACTTCGTTGAAACTGATGCTTGCGGGCACGGCGATGGGCCTGACCGCGGGCTCGATGGCCTCGGCGGAAACGCTGCGCCTGCTCACATGGGGCAGCTACGCGCCCGATGAGCTGATCCAGAAGTTCGAGGAAGAATACCCAGACATCGACGTCGAAGTGACCTTTTCCAACAACGAGGAAATGATCGCCAAGTTGCGCGCCACCGGCGGGTCGGGCTATGATCTCGCCCAGCCGAGCCATGACCGTATCTACGCGGCGCAGCTTGAATACGACATCTACAAGCCGCTCGATCTGAGCCAGATCAACACCGATGCGATGTCGGCGAACCTGCTGGATGGCGTCAAGGCAAACACCACCATCGACGGAGAAGTCTATGCCGTGCCGCACCAGTGGGGCACCTCGGGCATCATGGCCAATATCAAGGAAGCGCCCGATGCCAGCGGCTGGGCCGATCTTTGCGACCCGGCCTATCAGGGCAAGACCTCGATGCGTCTGCGCCGTACGATCCTGCTGGGTACCGCCTTTGGCATGGGGATGAACCCGTTCGAGCTTTATGCCGACAAGGACGCCTATCAGGATATGCTGGATAAGGTGACCGCCAAGCTGATCGAGTGCAAATCCAACATCAAGACCTATTGGAGCGGCGGCGACGACCTGTCGGGCCTGATGCTGTCGGGCGAAGTCGTGCTGTCGGAAACATGGGATTCGACCGCGTATAAGCTCTATAACGAGAACCCGGACATCGTGTTTGTGCCGCCAGAAACCGGCGCGCTCGCGTGGATCGACACCTTTGCCATCCCGAAGGGCGGCGAGGCGGATGACGCTGCTTACAAGTGGATCAACTTTGTGCTGCGCCCCGAGAACGTGACGATCATGTCCGCGTCGACCGGTGCGATTGCTGCCGTGCCGAACGGCATCGAGCTGCTGCCCGACGACAAGCGTTCGGCCGTACAGGCGGCGTTCGACCAGAGCGATCTGGACAACCTGAAGTTCTTTGCCAACATCCCGCCGGGTCTGGAAGACATGGAAGGTCTGGCGCTCGAGCGGATCAAGGCCGCAACCGAATAGGCACTCTCGCCTTGGCAGGTTGACCGAGCAGAGACAAAGGCAGGGGCGTGCACGACACGGCCCTGCCCAAGAAAACAAGTGTACTGGGGGCAGAGCGTGTACGATCTTGAGAGCAAAAGCGTAACCAAGCGGTTCGGCAGTTTCACCGCGGTGGATTCGGTGTCATTCGGGGTGCCGAGCGGGTCGTTCTTTTCGATCCTCGGGCCGTCGGGCTGCGGCAAGACCACGCTGATGCGCATGATCGCGGGATTCGAGAACCCGAGCGAGGGTGACATCCTGATCAAGGATCGTTCCGTGCTGAATGACGCGCCGAACAAGCGTAACGTCAAAATGGTTTTCCAGCATCTCGCGCTGTTCCCGATGATGAACGTGGGCGAGAACATCGCCTATGGGCTGCGCTGCCGGGGCGACGCAAAATCCTCGATCGGGGACAAGGTGAAGGCGGTGCTGGATCGCGTCGGCCTGCCGGGGGTCGAGGAAAAGCAGGTGTCGCAGTTGTCGGGCGGGCAGAAACAGCGGATCGCGATTGCGCGCTGCATGGTGCTTGAGCCGGATGTGCTCTTGCTGGACGAACCGCTTGGCGCACTGGACCTGAAGCTGCGCGAGCATATGAAGATCGAGCTGAAGCAATTGCAGCACCAGTTCGAGACGACATTCCTTTACATCACCCACGACCAGTCCGAGGCGCTTGTCATGTCCGACAACGTGGCGGTGATGAATGCGGGCCGGTTCGAACAGATCGGCTCTCCGAAAGAACTGTATGACCGGCCGGTGTCCGGATTCGTTGCCGGGTTCGTGGGCGATGCGAACCGCTGGGCGGGGCGGATCGACCGGGTGTCGGATGGTATGGCGCGGGTGCAGCTTGAGGGCGGCGATGTGGTCGTCGCCACTTCGGAGGGTGCCGGAGATGGCAGCTCGGTCGAGGTTTTCGTGCGCCCCGAGGTCATCAAGATCGGCGCGGGCCCCGAGGGATCGACTCTGAGCGGCAAGGTGGACAGCCTGCTGTTCAACGGGGCGAACAGCCGGGTGCTGGTAAAGACGCCGTCCGGGAAGCTTGTCGAAGTGGCGGATCCGTCGGGTGCGAGCACGCTTGCCGAAGGGGACGAGGTGCAGATCCATTGGGATCCGAAACGCGCGCTGGCCTTTCCCGGCGAGGCGGCCTGATGCGCAGCGATACAGGCAAGCTGTCGCTGATCCTGTTGATGACGCCATTCGCGTTGTGGATCGTGCTGCTGATCATCCTGCCGCAGGCGGGGATCGGCTATGTCTCGCTTCAGGAAAAGGTTGGGCCGCGCCAGTACGAGTTCGGCTTCAAGAACTACATGGATTTCCTGGGCGAGCCGATCTACTGGAACACGCTGCTTCGCACCGCGTGGATGTCCATTTTGGTGACGATCCTTGCGCTGCTGATCGGGTTTCCGGTTGCCTATTACATCGCCAAGATCGCCAAGAAACAATCGCGGGCAGGGCTGTTCCTATTATGCCTGATCCCTTTGTGGGTGAGCGACCTTGTGCGCGCCTTTGGATGGATCGTGCTGCTGCGCGAGACCGGTATCATCTCCGGCGCGTTGCAATGGCTGGGCATCATCGGCGAACCGGTCGAGCTGCTTTATAACGACATGACGGTGATCATCGGGCTGGTCTATACGGTTGTACTGTTCATGATCGTTCCGCTGGTGTCGACGCTGGACGGGATGGACGATGCGCTGCTTGAGGCCGGGTATAACCTTGGCGGCAGCCGGTTCACCGTGTTCCGCCGGATCATCGTGCCATACGCCATGCCGGGGATCGTGTCGGGCTGCATCATCACCTTCATGCTGACGGCGGGGAGCTACCTGACGCCGATACTGCTGGGCGGCAAGAATTCGAGCTGGTTCACCGAGCAGATCTATAACCAGTTCATCACCCGCTATAACTGGGAGGCGGGCGCGACATTTGGCGTGCTTCTGCTCTTGTTTACCTCATTCGTGGTCTGGGCCGGGCTGCGCCTGACGGGGCAAAGCCTCGCGACCACCGTGGCAAAGGAGTAGGCGCGATGAATTCTGGCAACCGCTCTCCATTCCTTGGGTTCGTGTATCGTGCCTATGTGGTGATCTTTTTCATCTATCTGGTCGCGCCGCTGCTGGCGGCGGGTGTCTTTGCCTTCAACGACTCCATGTTCCCGTCGCTGCCGTGGCAGGGATTTACGCTCGACTGGTTCTTTAACGATACCGAGCCGAAGCTGGGCATGTTTCACGATGACCGGCTGATGCGGGGATTGGGTAATTCGCTTTACATCGGGGTGATCGTGTCGGCGCTGGCGGTGCTTGCGGGGACCTGCAATGCGTTTCTGTTCGTACGCAAGGAGTTTCCGTTCAAGAACGCGCTGTACGTGCTGATGGTGGTGCCGCTGGTGATCCCCGGCGTGATCGTCGGCATCGCGATCCTTGTCTTTGCGAGCATGATCGCGAACGGGATCGACAACGTGTTCGATTTCAACCCGACGTGGCTGCGCCCCGGTATTCCGCTGATCGTTCTGGGACAGTTTTCCTTTTTGACGACGATCACTTCGCTGGTCATTGCCGCGCGGCTTCAGAAATTTGATGAATCGCTGGAAGAGGCGGCGCTGAACCTTGGGGCGAGCCGGGGGCGGGTGCTGGCCACGGTGACGTTGCCCTATCTGGTGCCGGCGTTGTTCTCGGCATTTGTGGTCGCGTTCCTTGTATCTTTCGAGAACTTCAACACGACGCTGATGCTGGTGGGGTCGGATGCGCCGCTCACGATCACCATGTATGACCGCATGGTCAAGGTCGGCTCGACCCCGGTGCTGAACGCGGTGTCGGTGTTCCTGATGATCGGGTCCGGGCTGCTGGCGCTGCTGAGCGTCGTGGCGCAGCGCAACAAGGAAGACGCCTAGGGTGCGGGCGCCGGGCTGACCGAGACCATGTCGACCTCGTGCCGGGTGGTCTGTCGGCCAAAGGCGCGCATCGAGCCCTTGACCGGCGAGACATCGGCATAGTCGCGTCCGATGGCGACAATCACGTGGTCGTTGCCTGCCATCATGTTATTGGTGGGGTCGATCTGGACCCAGCCCGCGTCGGCGCCGCACCATGCCCTGACCCAGGCGTGCATAGCATCTGCCCCTTCGAGTCGTTCCTTGCCCTCGGGCGGGATTGTCCGGATGAAGCCGCTGACATAGCCCGCCGGAATATCGACAGCGCGAAGGGCGGCGATCATGATATGGGTGAAATCCTGACAGACGCCGCGCCGTTTTCGGAAGGCATCGAGCGGGTTGGTCGAGACCTCGGTCGACTCCGGGTCGAATGTCATCGTGCGATGCAGGGCATGGGAAATGGCCTGCACGGCGGCCAGCGTCGACATGTCGGAACGCACGGTGTCGCGGGCGAAATCGGAAATCTCGGCGCCGGGGGTGACCCGTTCGCTCGCCCCGAGGAAATGATGCGGCGAGGTCGGTTGGATCGAGCGGATCGCGTCGGTTTCCTGCCGGATCGCCGAAAGCCCGCGCGACAGATCGAAAGAGACCAGATCGGCGCTGCGCCGCACCCGCCCGTCAAAGCGGAAGGTGATCCGCGAGAGTGACCGGTCATGGGCAAGTTCGGTCGTGCGGTTGCCAAAGAAATCGGCGGAATCTCGGCGGAAATCGCTGGGCGGATCGCAGGAAACGGCGCCTGAGATCAGCTGCTGGTCGGGCAGGTTCAGCGGCATGATGCGCAGCAGGCTGCGGCCCGCGGCGGCGGGGTATTCGTAGCGGTAGCTGATCTTGAGCTTGATGTCGTAAAGGGTGCTCATCTAGTTCAGGTACTCTGTGGTCATCGCGTCGGAAATGCCGATGATTTTCTTGCGGATGGCTTCAAGTCTCTTGCGGTCGATTTCCTCGGGGATGGCGGTGGTGATTTCCGTATGCAGCCGCAGGATGCGGCGTGATAGGGTGGTCATCTGATCGGTGTTGTCGGGCGCGCGGACCTCGGCCTCTTGCTCGCAGAGCTGTTCCAGCTGGGCAAGTATTGAGCGGGGGTTGGCCTTGTCGAGCACCATCATGTCGATCACCGTATTCCGGTTCGAACTGACCGAATAGCGGCGGCGATGGGTCATGGTGCTGTCGCCAACCTCGACCGCGATGTCGAAACTGCCCGCCGGGGCGCGGGCGTCGGCGAAATCTATCAGGAGAGCGGCGATATTCTCGGCCCGTTCGATGGCGCGGCCCATGGTGAGAAAACGCCATCCGGCAGAGCGGAACATGTTTTCATGCACGAGTCCCGAGAATCCGGCGAGCTTGCGCAGCAATACTGTCATGGCGCGGACGGTCTCGTCGCCCGCCTGTTGCAGATCGCTCATCTCGCGCACCGAGGTTTCGAGATCGGCGACGGCGTGCCAGCCATCGGTCGAGAACCGGTCGCGCACCTTGCCCGCGCAGCCGCGCGCAAGCTGGAACAGGCTTAGCAACTGACGCGGAACGGGGTGATCCACATCCAGGCCCTGCCGTCCGATGAAATCGCCAAGGTAAGCCACCAGCGGGTTTGTCTTGTCGCCGGCGTCTTCGAGCCGCAGGTGATAGGCGCGCAGCTTGCGGACCTGGCTTTCGGCGCGTTCCACATAGCGGCCAAGCCAGAACAGGTTGTCGGCGGCGCGGGTCGGCAGCTCTCCCGGGGTGCGGCGCACAAAGGGGCCTGCGGCCTGCTTGGTCAGGCTGTCGGCGACCACGGGTTCGTCGCCGATGACCCAGACATCTGCCACCGATCCGCCGCTTTGCATGGCGAGCGCGGTCGGATCCTCGGTGCGGCCGATCCGGGCATAGCCGCCAGGCATCACCGTCCAGCCATCGGCCGTGCGGGCGGCAAAGACGCGCACCACCATCGGGCGCGGGACAAGCTGGCCGTCGATCATCGCGGGCGTGGTCGAGAGCGACACGGCCTCTTGCCCGACGAGATTTGCGGCGTCCTCTTTCAGCCAGTCCTCGACCGGCCCCTGCGCGCCGTCGCGGAACGATCCGCCCAGTGCCGTGGCGGCATCCATGTCGAAGGGCAGGCTGGTCGAGAGCGCCCGGCCGATCATCATGTCCGAGAGGTTGTTACGCACGTGGTTCAGCTCGTTCGGCTGCCCGCACCACCAGGTCGCGATATTGGGCAGCTTGAGCGGCTCGCCCGTCCAGGTGCGGGCGATACGGGGCAGAAAGGCCATCAGCGCGCGTGCCTCGAGCACGCCGGAGCCGAGGCAGTTCAGCATGGTCAGCGCCTCGTTCCGGAGCGCGGCGACCATGCCCGGCGTGCCGAGCGCCGAACCTTCATCGAGTTCGAGCGGATCGGAGAACCGGCTGTCGAGCCGCCGCCAGATCACGCTTACCGGTTGGGGACCGTGGATCGTGCGCACCATCAGCTCGCCTTTTTCGACGCGAAGATCCTCGCTTTCGAGCAGCATGAGGCCGAGATAACGGGCGATGTAGGCGTGTTCGAAGTACGTGTCAGTGTGCTGGCCGGGGGTGAGGATCGCGACGCGACCTTCGCTGGTGCCGCGCAACTCATTCAGCGCGTCGCGGAAACCCCGGAAGAAACTGGCGAGGCGGGCCACGTTCGCGGTCGGGAAGTGATCGAAGAAGACCCGACTGGTGGCCATCCGGTTTTCCAACGCGAAGCCGGGGCCGGAGGGCGCCTGTGCGCGGTCGCCGAGGACGAACCAGCTGCCATCGGGCGAGCGGCCGATTTCAAAGGCGAGCAGGTGTAGAAAATGTCCTGAGCGGGGTTTGGTGCCGACGACGGGGCGGAGCCATTCTGGATTGCGGGTGATCAGCTCGGGCGGCAGGAGGCCGGAGCTGACCAGTTCGCCGGGGCCATAAAGATCGGCCATCACCCGTTCGAGCAGCTCGGCGCGCTGCACGATGCCTTCGCTCAGGGTTTTCCATTCGTCGGGGCCGATGACCACCGGGATATGGCTGAGCGGCCAGTTGCGTTCGGTCGAGCCGGTATCGGTGTATTGACGGAAATAGACGCCCGCATCCTGAAGATACTGATCGCCCCGCGCAAAACGCCGCGCAAGATCCTGTGGCCCAAGCCCGGCAAGGAAATTGATGAATGGTTCCCAGACCGGACGAATCCGGCCATCGGCCTGCATCAGCTCATCGGCGATGCCGTCTTGCGGGTGATACCCGGCGAGGAGATCTCCTGTCTTGCGGGAATGGGCGGCGTTGTTCATGCATCAAAGTCCGGGAGGCCGCCTGAGGTCGAGGGTCAGGGGGAATTCAGGATGGGGATGTTCCGGCTCGGGCCAGTAGCTGCCGGGGGTGTGCCCCATCTTTTCGAACCGCGCAAGGCGGCGTGCTTCGGCCTCGTTGCCGTTGACCGGGAAGGTTTCGTAATTCCGACCGCCCGGGTGGGCCACGTGATAGGTGCAGCCGCCAAGCGCATGGCCTGTCCAGGTGTCGAAGATGTCAAAGGTCAGGGGCGCGTTGACCGGCAGCACCGGATGCATGGACTCCGCCGCCTGCCATGCCTTGAAACGCACGCCCGCGACGCTGACACCGTTTGTGCCGGTCGCCGTGAGGGGCACGGCGCGCTTGTTGCAGGTCACGATATATCTGGACGGATCGCCGCCCGAGAGCTTGACCTGCATCCGTTCCACTGAGCTGTCAGTGTAGCGCACTGTGCCGCCGATCGCGCCGCGTTCGCCCATCACATGCCAAGGTTCGAGCGCCTGACGCAGTTCGAGATGAACGCCTTCGTATTCTACCTCGCCGCAGAAGGGGAAGCGAAACTCAGCCTGCGCCTCGAACCATTCGGGCCGGAAGGTGAACCCGTGATCACCCAGATCGCGCAGCACGTCCATCAGGTCCTCCCAGACGAAATGCGGCAGCATGAAACGGTCGTGGAGCGTCGTGCCCCAGCGCACCGGTTTGCCTTTCACGGGCGATTTCCAGAACCGGGCAATCAGGGCGCGGATCAGTACCTGCTGGGCAAGGCTCATCTGGGCGTCGGGCGGCATCTCGAAGCCTCGGAATTCGACAAGGCCAAGTCGGCCGGTCGGGCCATCGGGCGAGAACATCTTGTCGATGCAGATCTCGGCCCGGTGGGTGTTACCGGTGACGTCGACGAGGATGTTGCGCAGCAGGCGGTCGGTGAGCCATGGCGCGGGGGGCGTGCCTTCGCCCGGCGCGTGGATCTGGTTCAGTGCGATTTCAAGTTCGTAGAGGCTGTCATGGCGAGCCTCGTCGACGCGTGGTGCCTGGCTGGTGGGGCCGATGAAGAGGCCGGAGAACAGGTAGGAGAGCGAGGGGTGGCGCAGCCAGTAAAGCACCAGCGAGCGCATCAGGTCGGGTCGGCGCAGGAACGGCGAGTCATTCGGGGTCTCGCCGCCGACAACCACGTGGTTGCCGCCGCCGGTGCCGGTGTGTTTGCCGTCGATCATGAACTTGTCGGCCCCGAGGCGGCAGAGCTTGGCTTCTTCGTAGACGGCCTTAGTGGTGGCGACGCAATCGTCCCAGTTGTCGGCAGGATGGATGTTCACCTCGATCACGCCCGGGTCGGGCGCGACGCGGATCACGTTCATGCGGGGGTCGTGTGGCGGGGCGTAGCCTTCGATGTGGACGGGGAGGTCTAGTTTCTTGGCCGCTGCTTCGGCGACATGGATCAGATCGAGATATTGCTCGAGCGATTCAACCGGTGGCATGAAGACGCAAAGCCGCCCGTCGCGGGGTTCAACCGAGAGCGCGGTACGCACGGCGCCGCCGACCGCGTGCAGTTCTTGCGGGATCAGATCTTGCGTGGCGCCGGTCGCATTTGGCGCGCTGACCGGCTGGCTGCGGCCTTCGGTGGCTTCGGGTCCCCCGAAATCGGAGGCTTCCTCGGCGAATTCGGGCAGAGGGCCGCGCGGCTCTGTGGGATCGGTCGGGTAGGTATAGGGGAATTGAGCAGGCGGCACATAAGGCAGCGTGCCGAGCGGGATGCGGTAGCCGACCGGGCTGTCGCCAGGCACAAGGTAGACGTGGCCGCGCCGGAGCTTCCATTTCTCCGACCGCCAGCGGTGACCGCTGGCCTTGGACTGCCATGCCTGCACCGGCAGGATATACCCCGAGGGTTCGGTCAGCCCGCGCTCAAAGACGCGGGCAATGCGGTGGCGTTCCTCGGGGTCTTTCAGCTTGGAGTTTTCAGGGGTGACGTTTTCGGGCAGGTTGCCTTCCTTGATGATCCATTCGGCTGGATCCTCATAGGCCGGCACCACGTAGTCGGGCTCGATGCCGAGACCGCTGGCGATTTCGCCAAGCAGCTTGCTGGCGTCTTCCTTGCTGGCACCGGTTTTGGCGCCTTCGCGTGCGATCAGGGCGTCGTCTTTCCAGATCGGCTTGCCGTCCTTGCGCCAGTAGAGCGAGAAGGTCCAGCGCGGCAGGGTTTCGCCCGGGTACCATTTACCCTGACCGTAATGCAAAAATCCGCCGGGCGCGAAACGCTCGCGCAGGCGTCGGATCAGGTCGTCGGCAAGGCCGCGTTTCATTGGCCCGACGGCGGCGGTGTTCCATTCGGGGGATTCGAAATCGTCGATAGAGACGAATGTCGGCTCGCCGCCCATTGTCAGGCGTACGTCTTCTTCCTTGAGCACCGCGTCGACGTTGTGGCCGAGCTCGTCCAGCGCCTCCCATGCCTCATCCGAGAAGGGTTTGGTGATGCGCGGGTGTTCGGCGGTGCGCGTGACGGTCATGTCGAAATCAAAATCGACCTGAGGCGCGCCTGCGGAGGAAAAACCGCCGACGATGGGTGCGGCGTTAGAGTAATGCGGGGTCGCGGCGAGCGGTATATGGCTTTCCCCGGTCAGAAGGCCCGAGGTCGGGTCAAGCCCGATCCAGCCTGCGCCGGGCAGGTAAACTTCGCACCAGGCGTGGAGATCGGTGAAGTCGTGATCGGTGCCAGCAGGGCCGTCAAGCGCGACCAGATCGGGTTTCAGCTGGATCAGGTAGCCCGAGACAAAACGCGCGGCAAAGCCGAGGTTGCGCAGGATCTG
The DNA here is from genome assembly GCF_019966545.1 of Heliomarina baculiformis. Classification (GTDB taxonomy): domain Bacteria; phylum Pseudomonadota; class Alphaproteobacteria; order Rhodobacterales; family Rhodobacteraceae; genus Heliomarina; species Heliomarina baculiformis. Next base: position 218,012 of record NZ_JAIMIC010000004.1, read on the forward strand.
TACCAGCAGCCAGCTTGTATCTCGGCAGGAGCCGCGTACGGTGCCAAGAGTTTCCTCGGGCGTTTGCACGCCCGGCTCCATCCGGATGACATAGTTGATTTCATTCGAGAGCCGCGCGTTCAGACCGACGAGGAAGTCGACGGTGCCGGTCTTGTCGCGGGGGATCGATTTCATGAAATCCGCCAGCAGTGGCCCGGGCGTTTCGGTCTTGCGGTAGATCGAAAGGTCTTCAACGAGTTCGGCGGGGTAGTCGAAGGGCCACTCTTGCGCGGTTTCATCGACGAAGAAATCGAACGGGTTGTAGACGGTCATATCCGCGACGAGATCGACCTCGATGCGGAATTCGGTGACGGGTTCGGGAAAGACAAAGCGCGACAGCCAGTTGCCGTAGGGATCTTGCTGGTGATTGACGAAGTGGTTTTCCGGGCTGACCTTGAGCGAATGCGAAATCACCCTTGTCCGGCTGTGCGGTGCGGGCCGCAGCCGGATGACCTGCGGGCCCAGCGTCACGGGCCGGTCGTACTTGTAATGGGTCAGGTGACGGATGCTTGCGGTGATTGCCATGTAACTGTCTTTTCCTTCTTGGAAAGCTGCGATGCAGCAAAGACGGTTTGCGATCACATGTAAAGGGAAAGGCCCGAAGCGGGCTTGGCACGGCCTCGGCTTGCGGGTCGGATGCGCGGGAAAACGGCGCGGCGGATTGCGCCGTTCACCGGGGTGCCGTGCCCGTATTTGCGGGCACGGCGAAGGTCTTTATCAGCTGAGGACGGCTTCGACCGCGCGCTGGGTCGCACCGACGATCTTGTCCGCCTCTTCGCGGGTCAGGCAGAAGGGCGGAGCAAAGCCGATGATGTCGCCCTGCGGCATGGCGCGGGCGATGACCCGGTCCTGTTCCAGCATCTTGGTCGACACCTGCGGGCCGATCTTCTTGGCGGGATCGAAGAATTTGCGCCCGTCGCGGTCTTCGACGAATTCCACGGCGCAGAGCATACCTTCGCCCCGGATGTCGCCGACATTGGGGTGATCGCCAAGCGCGGCCTTCATCTGCTGGTTCAGGTAGGTGCCGACATTGCCCGCGTTCGCCACCAGACCCAGCTTGTCGAGCAGGTTGAGGTTGGCCACGCCCGCAGCCGCGCCGATCGGGTGGGCGGAATAGGTCCAGCCGTGGCCGATGGGGCCGTTTTCGTCGGTGCCCTGTTCCAGAACCTTCCACATCTTTTCACCGACGATAGAGCCGGAGAGCGGCGCGTAGGCCGAGGTGAGACCCTTGGCGATGGTTATGAGATCGGGTTTCAGACCGTAATGATCGGAGCCAAACATGGAGCCGAGTCGACCGAAACCGGTCACGACCTCATCCGCGATGAGCAGGATGTCATGCTTGTTCAGAACAGCCTGAATGGCTTCCCAATACCCGGCGGGGGGCGGAACGATGCCGCCGGTGCCAAGGACCGGTTCACCGATGAAGGCGGCGATGGTGTCCGCGCCTTCACGCTCGATCAGCGCTTCGAGCTCAGACGCGCAATGGGCGACGAATTCGGATTCGCTCTGGCTGAGGTCTTCGCGGCGGAAATAGTCCGGGGCGATGGTATGGGTGACCTGTTCGACCGGCAGGTCGAATTTCTTGTGGAACAGTTCCAGTCCGGTCAGCGAGCCGGTCACCAGCCCCGAGCCGTGATAACCGCGCCAGCGCGAGATGATCTTTTTCTTTTTCGGCAGGCCGCGGATGTTGTTGTAGTACCAGACCAGCTTGACGTTGGTTTCGTTCGCATCCGACCCGCCGAGGCCGAAATAGACTTTGGACATGTTATCGGGCGCGCGATCGAGGATCATCTTGGAGAGGGTGATCGACGCTTCGGTGCCGTGGCCGACGTATGAATGGTAATAGGCCAGTTCGCTCGCCTGATCGGAAATGGCCTGAGCAATTTCCTGACGGCCGTAGCCGACGTTCACGCAGTAAAGCCCGGCAAAGGCGTCGAGCAGCTTCGTGCCGTCGCGATCTTCGATATGGACACCCGATGCCGTCCGGATCACCCGGTTGGCGCTTTCCCCGCGCGCGTGCTGGGCAAGATGAGTCGAGGGGTGAAAAAAGTTTTCTCTATCCCATTGATCCAGTTGATCGTTCTTCAGCATGTCGGGTCCTTTTCTTGCGAATTCTGGGTGACACCTACGGGATTCGCGGCCGATCAACCATCCCTTTGCCGGGATTTCCTGTGCCCAAAGCCCCCTGCAATGACCGCTATTAGCGCAATAATCGTATCGGCGGCACTTGGCCGAGCGCCAAAAAATTTCGCGACTTTCGCAAACCTAAAGGAACCGGAAGCCCCGCTAGGCTGTTTGATATCCGAGAGCCAGACGGAAACTCTGGCCGAGTAATTGGTAGGAGAGAAATGATGAAACGCCTTTTGATGACTACTGCCCTGATTGCGGCGAGCGCAACCGGTGTATACGCCCAGACCAACACCGAAGCCGCTGCTGAATCCGACGCTGCCGCACCGATGCATAACGGTTCCGACAGCATGTTCCGCAGCGAACCGGGCCCGATGGAAATCCACGCGTCGAACTTTATCGGCATGCGTGTCTACACCAGCGAAAACGAAGTTGACCAGGAAGGCTACGAAGGTCTTCAGGACAACTGGGAAGACATCGGTGAGATCAACGACGTGGTGCTGAACCGTGATGGCAGCGTAGACGCCGTTCTGGTCGATATCGGCGGGTTCCTCGGTATTGGCGAGCGCCAGATTTCCGTCGACATGAACGCCATCAAGTTCGTTTCCGATGACGCGACTGCCGAAGACGAGGGCGATTTCTTCCTCGTGATAAATGCCAGCCGTGCGAACCTTGAAGAAGCGCCCGAATATAGCTGGGACCGCGCCGAGAACGACGCTGAAATGGCTATGAACGACGCTGAGAACGCTGCCGAAAACACCGCCGACGACGTTGTCGTTGCTGCTGACAATGCAGGCGACAAGATGGAGAACGCTGCGGAAGAAACCGGCGATGCGATCGAGAACACCGCTGAAAACGCTGCACAGGAAACCGACGAAGCGATCGATAACGCTCAGGGCGAGCTTCAGCCGATGACCGATGACGTCGCAAGCGACGAAGCTGCCAATCCGGCTGCAACCGGTGCCGCGACTGGCATGGCCGCAAACGAGACCATGAACTCCGACTCGGAGATGGCCAATAGCGACGCCGCGACCAACGAGATGGTTGCCGACGAAGGTTACACGATGGTTCGTGCTGACGAACTCACTGCGGACGACCTGACCGGCGCGCGCGTTTATGACTCGACCGATCAGTGGATCGGTGAAGTTTCCGAGCTGCTGTTGGACGGTTCGTCGAAGATTGACCGTGCGGTTGTTGACGTAGGCGGCTTCCTCGGCATTGGCGAAAAGCCGGTTGCCCTGGCATCGGACGAGCTGAACATTCAGCGTCAGAACGATGGCGACGACATCCGTGTCCGCGTCAACATGACGAAGGAACAACTCGAGTCGCTGCCCGAATACGAAGATTAATTCGTAACCGAGTACACTCCAAACTTTGGCCCGCCCTTCAGGCGGGCCATTTTTTATGTGCGCAGGTTACGCGGCGTGCTGTCGAGCCTTGAATGGAATTGACGGAGCGTTTCGCGGTCTTGTTCATTCTCGAGATCTTTCTGCATCCGGCTCAGGAGTTTGTGAACATGTGCGTCGCAAAGCGCATCCGTTTCCGTATAGGGCCGCGAGTTGCCAAAACCCTGTTCCAGCACGTCAAGAAAGGTGAGACTGCCAGTTCTCACACGGCCGCTTCGATCCTCGCGCAGACCTGATTTGTAATTCGCGGCGGTCAGGCTGGCAGCGAACATCCAGTTCAGGCAGTTGATCGCGGTGAACGGGTCATTCACTCCCGGCGAGAGAGCACGGGCCGACATTTCGACCAGTTCATCGACGAGGAACAGGAGGTTCTGATCCTCGGTGCGGCTGTGGCCGATGGCAAAACAGCCGCGCAGTTTGCCAGAGGTTTCCTCGTCAGGTTTTTCGCCCCAGATGTGAAGGGCGGGGGTCTCTTCACTCACAAAATCGCCGGGCGGGGCGACCACGTAGATCAATAGATCATTTTTCTTTGAAATTTCTGTCATCAGCGACTTGTCGAAGGCCTGAACATAGCCGCTGGTGCCGAGATACAGGATGGTATCCGGGTCTCGCTCGGGCCAGTCGTGGTCTTTATCGTCATCCTTTTCATCGTCTTCGATAAGGCTCTTGATAGCAGCGACCAGCTTGTTGCCGAGATCCGCCGTGATGTTGCCCACGTTGATGGTTTCGGGAATGTGATGGACAAAAAAGATCACGGTAAAGACCGAGACGCCCATCAAGCCCATGGAAACCATGATCGACAGATGCGGCACATAGGCCTCGATCGGATCTTCGCCGCCCGCATCGGCCGGGTCCTGAATGGCGCGGGCGACCATTACGGCAAAGACGAAAGTGGCAATCAAAATGCCGAGGCTGAGTTGGTTGCCCCGGTCGCGCATGAAATTTCCGATCAGGCGCGGGCCGAAATTGCCCGACGCAAAGGACACGGCGACCATCGTCATGGAGAACATGACGCCGGCGACCCCGAATGCAGACTGGGAAATGATGCTCATCAGCGAGCGCGCACCGTCGACCTGGGTGTTCGAGAATGTCTCGGGCAGGGAGAACGGCATGTCATCCATGTGCCGATCGACATAAAGCGTTGCGAGCGCCAACAGGACCGACAGCAGAACCAGCGAGGTTGGAAGAAACCAGTAGCTGGCCCGGATGTCCTGAAGCAGTTTGGCGATTTTTGCGCCTGAATCCAAAATCTTGCCCTTTCCAGATATTGAGGGCAGCCCGGTTTTGCCCCGTCCCAGACTTAAGCCACGTGGGGCGCAAAGCAAATGCAAAGGCACGATTCGGGAACCTGAGACGTCTTCAGGCGTTAATTGGCAGACGCCCCGCAACGGTTAGAACGTATCGGAACGGGACAAGTAAATTGCCAAAACAAGGAGCGTTGAAATGCTGGAAGGACTTGGCGGACTAATTATTCTCGTGCTGGACATCTGGGCGATCATCTCGATCATCGGGTCGGCCGCAAGCACGGGTAAAAAAGTATTGTGGGTTCTGCTCGTGCTGATCCTGCCTGTCATCGGCTTTATCATCTGGCTTGTCGCCGGGCCGAGATCGGGACAGAAGATCGCGTGACGAGACAAGGAAAACGGGCCATCGGGCCCGTTTTTCGTTTCTAAAGCAAGGGGCGCGGCTTGGGCAGCGATGCTTCCGATCTGGCCATCTCGGCGAGCTTTTCGAGGTCATAGACCTTGAGGCTGTCGTTCGACCAGTTGGCCAGCTGACTCGCCCGCAATTTCGCCAGCGTCTTATTCGTGTGAACGAGCGACAGCCCCAGCGCATCGGCGAGATCTTGCTGGCGATAAGGGAGATCCATCGCCCTGTTTTCCACCAGACCAAGGGTTTTTCCACGAAGAAAAATTTTGAGAAGCGCCCATGCGATGGCCTGTGAGGCCGAGCGCTGGCCGAGAGAAAGCAATGTTTCACCAAGGAAATGCTCCTCGACAGCGGCGAGCCAGGTCAGATCGAATGCGCGCTCTGGTTGAGATTTGAAAAGTGTCCATATACCTGAGCGATCAAAGACGCACAGGGTCATTTTCGTGGTCGCTTCGACGGAATGGCCCATTTCCCGCATGATGCCTGCCTGCAAGCCTATGAAATCACCGGGAAAAATAAAGTTTATAACCTGTCGTCTGCCGTCTTCGGTGGTTTTGTAGCGCAGGCCAAGGCCGCGCAGCACCGTAAAGAGCTGCGGACTGTTCGAGCCTTCCATGAGGATGGGCGCGCCGGCGTCGACGGTGAGTTCGCCAACCTTGAAACGCTCCATGAACTTGATCTCCTCCGGGGTGAGATCGATGTAGGCGTCCTTGTTTCGCAGGGGGCATCTTTGACACTTGATTGGCATGCTGCGGTCTTAACCTTGTATGTCATAGTTTAATGCGAAGAATTCGCAGCGTCGTTAAATGTCTCCTAAAATACGGAGCTTTTCCTCGATGCCAAATCTTTTCGTAGTCGATCCTGACCCTGTGATCGCTTTGGACCTGTCCGAAGCGCTCGCAGAGTTTGTGCCCGACGGCGTCGTACATGTTTTTTCGTCGATTGCAGATGCACATGACGCGTTGGTGCGCATCGCCAAGCCATGGCTTACCATTGTCAGCGTTCCCTCGTCGGAGCTACGTAGCCCGCGGGTGAAGGAAACCCTGCACGTTCTTTCGGAGCGCACTGTCGTGGTGGCCGAACAGCCAGAGTACAATAACCTCGCCGTTCCGAACTCGATCCTTGTTCAACGGCCATTCACAACAGACATGATCTCGAGCGCGATCGTCAATCTCGGCGCGCCCCGGCGTTGAGCCCAGCCTGCATTCCATAGAGAAACGCCTGCACAAGCGGCGGAGATTTCGGTGGCAAGGATGAGGCTGCTGCCTGAACCCGTTGTTGCTGACGCACTGCGTGACGTCGACTGCTGCCGTTGCTCATCAGCGCGACCGCGATGAATATCAGGCCTACGCCAGCGTAACAGCATCCGATGATCAGCGAAGCCGTAAGCGCGTCATATGTGATGGAAAGATAGATCCAGGCCGCGAGCGTTAAAAAGCCTAGGCCAATGAGTAAAATCAGCAGTCCCACAGAAAGCAGGGCTGCTGTTCGGGCGGCATCTGCCGCCGCTTGCTTTACACCATTAAGCATATTAGCGGCGGCTGGTCAGGCAACCGATAAGAAAGCCGATACCGGCGGCGATGCCGAGGGCGGTGGCGGGTTGCGCCGATACGAACTCTGTCGCCTGATCGCGCGCGTCGCGTGCTTGGGTCGAAATATAATCTTCGGCTTCGGCTTTCTTGCGGCGAGCGGTGTTCGTCAGCTCGGATTTCTTTTCGCGGCCGATTTCGGTGATCGTTTCCGTCAGCGACGACAGGTCTTTGCGGAGCGTTTCAATCTGCGCGCTGAGTTCGTCGACAGTTTTCTGCTGAGTGCTATCGGAAGCGCCGGGGTTCAGTTTCGTCGTAGTATTGGCCATTTCGGTCTCCTTTAAGGAATTTCTGTGGGAGCTTGGTGGGCTAACGCGCCGACTGGATTAAAGTTTCGCAATCATTAAGCAAGCTGACCAGAAAAATTGAAACATGCATTTCATCCACATGTTTTGAAGGGCATCGGCTAGGGATTGAAATGAAAAACCCGGCTGGAGGAGCCGGGTTTCTCGAAAGCGTTTTGCCGGTTAATTCACGCGTTTTTCAGCGTTTCGGTCGAGGCAAAGAACATTGCCTGGCTGACCGCCGATTTAACCTGATCTTCCTTGTAGGGTTTGGAAATCAGGAAGGCCGGTTCGGGACGTTCGCCGGTAAGCAGACGCTCCGGGAATGCGGTGATGAAGATAACAGGAACATCACCGATTGCCTTGAGCAGGTCGTTCACCGCGTCGATTCCAGAGGAATTGTCAGCGAGCTGGATGTCCGCGAGGATCAGGTCCGGCTTTGTTTGCTTGCCCAGTTCAACAGCGCTTGTCCGGGTGCGACCGACGCCGGTGACCTCGTGGCCAAGATCGGTCACGATGGCGCTGATATCCGCTGCGATGATCGGTTCATCCTCGATGACGAGAACCCGTCCGGAGATCGCACTCTGCATGTCCATACGGGCCACGTTGATCAGGTGACGCACCTCGTCACGGCTGATCTGCATGATCGTGCTGATGTCCGCGATGGAAAACTCCTCAACGGTCGAAAGCAGCAGCGCCTCGCGCGTGTTTTTCTCAAGATTGCCAAGATAGGCCTGAGCCTTTGCGAAAGTGGATTCCTGCTCGATCTCGGCCATGGGAGCACCGCTGCTCGACCAGATGGCATGGAAGCATTTGAACAGTCCGACCCGGACGGAAACGTCGTCGGTAAAGACGGAACGATCCTGTAGAATCGTTTCGAGCGTCGCAACCGCATATTTGTCACCGCTCGATTGAGCGCCCGTCAGAGCACGTGCATATCTTCTCAGATATGGAAGCTCCCCGGCTATCTGGTCGGAGAGGTCAGGTGTCGTGTCACCATCTGACATATTATTTCGCCTTTTTTTCATATCAGTCGGAACCGAACGTCTGATCATTGCGTTTGGTTCCTGATGTAGCATAGGTTTTTTGAACGGCAGTGGGAATAGCAGAGAATTATGATGGCGACAGAGAACAATAAAGGATCGGATCGGGTTGCAGCGATAATCGATCAAAATCTGAAGCTGGTCTATTCGGATCTCGTGCAAGAAGACCTGCCGGACAGGTTCAAGGATTTGCTCGCAGTACTGAAAGCTCAGGAAGCGGAAGAGAAGTCCAAGAAATGAACAAAACTGATCCTCGCGACGGTTTGGTCGACCATCTTCCTGCGCTTCGTGCCTTTGCGCTCAGCTTGACCCGGAACGGTGCCACGGCGGACGACATGGTGCAGGATACCGTGGTCAAGGCCTGGACCAACATAGACAAGTTCAAGGAAGGCACCAACATGCGTGCCTGGCTGTTCACTATCCTTCGCAACACTTACTATTCGAGCCGTCGCAAGCTGAACCGCGAAGTCGCCGATGTCGACGGTGCGTTCACGTCGACACTGTCCGTGAAGCCCGACCACGACGGTCGCATGCAGCTGACGGACTTCAAGAAGGCATTCGAGACCCTGCCGGACGAACAGCGCGAGGCGCTGATTCTGGTCGGGGCCTCGGGTTTTTCCTACGAGGAAGCCGCGTCTATGTGTAAGGTGGCCGTCGGCACGATTAAAAGCCGAGCCAACCGGGGCCGGGCCAAGCTGGCTGAAATACTGCAATTGGAAGATGATGGACCGATGGAACTGACCGATCAGGCGACGATGGCTGTCGTTGCTGGCGCCGGTTCCACCACTAGATGAGTTCAGAAGTGCCCAAAGAGCATCGTTGGTGGAATAGTCTTCGCGCCAGGTTGATCGTAATGATCTCCCTGGCGCTTCTGCCTGTTGGGCTGATGGCTATTCTCCAAACGCGAAACGTAACCGAAAAGGCGCGGCGTAATGCCGAGCTTGCGCTGCTGGCGATGGTCGAGCAGTCGGCGTTGCAGGAGCGGCTGGTGATCCAGCGGGCGTTCGGCGTTGCCGATGGGATCGCCGAGATTGCACCGGAAATCGAGGGCGATGTAGATCAGTGCACGGCGCAACTTGCAGGCATCGCGGAACGCTCTCAACGCTTCAGTTTCATCGGCATTGTAGACACCGAAGGTAACATGGAATGCTCTTCGACCGGTACCCAGATGAATGTCAAGGAGAGCGAAAACTACTACGGTTTTCTCGGCTCTCGCGAACCCTCGATCAGCGTCGTATCCCGCCCGTCGGTCACGCGCTCTCCGGTCATTTCGGTTGCGGTGCCCATCCTGAGCGGAGATCAGCTTGACGGGCATGTGCTGATTTCGATCCCGCACCATACGCTTTCGCCGCCCGAGCAAGACGACAAGGAAGCGGCGATGGCCTTGAAGGACATCGTTACTTTCAACAGCAAGGGCGATGTTCTGTCGTTTCGCGGGGGGGAGGAGTTCCGCCCCGAACGGCTTCCGGCGGGTCTGAACCTTGCGGCCCTGACGACAGATACCTCGAACGCGTTTTCAAGCCTGAACCGTCTGGGACAGGACCGTATTTATAGCGTCGTACCGATACAGAACGGCCAACTGTTCGTGTTGGGGATATGGGATGCGCAGTCGGGGCTCGCCGAACAGATCGTCGGGCGCTATCCACAGCTTATCTTTCCGATCCTTATGTGGCTGGTTAGCCTTGCCGTTGTTATCGGGGCCATCCATCACCTTGTTTTGCGCCATGTGCGCAGCCTGCGTCGCCAGATGGTCCGCTTTGCGCGCGACCGTGCTTTGCAGGAGCCGAAGACAGTAAATGAAATGCCGACGGAACTGAGAGAGATCCAAACAAGTTTCAGTACCATGGCTTATTCAATCATGCAGGACGAGGCTAATCTCGAAGATGCAGTGCGTGAGAAAAACGTGCTGATCCGAGAAATTCACCATCGGGTGAAGAACAACCTCCAGCTCATTTCGTCGATCGTGAACATGCAGATCCGGAATGTAGAGAGCCCGGAGGCAAAAGAGATCCTTCGGCGGGTGCAGGATCGCGTCCTGAGCCTCGCAACCATTCACCGCGATCTTTACCAGTCCAACTCGGCCGGGCTGGTGAATGTCGGGAACCTCATCAACGAGGTCATCGAGAAAAGCGTCCACATAGGCTCGGACCAGAGTAAGCCGGTTCAGATTGAATCCGATATCGAGGATATCATGCTTTACCCGGATCAGGCGGTGCCGATGTCGCTTTTGGCGGCTGAAGCTGCGACCAATGCAATGAAGTATGTCGGTGCAGCCAACGGTGGTGACCGCTGGATCAAGGTGTCGTTCGTTGCAGGCGAGGGCAAGACTCGTGTGTTTCATCTGTCAAACTGCGTGGGCGATGAGCCTGCCATGCAGGGCACGGGCATGGGCACCAAATTGATCAAGGCCTTTGCTATTCAGCTTGACGCCAAGCTGGACGTCGAAGATCAGCCCGACGAGTATGCCCTTACCGTGACGTTCGATGCGGCGGATTTCATAGCGCAGGCGGAAAGCTACTGATGAGACCGGTCCCGCAAACTGCGGCCTCTCGGGATTTTCAGGTTTTTATAACCGCCGGCGAGGCCTACCCCGAATTCGAACGCATGTTTCTGAATGCGCGCGAGAGCGTCACGCTGGCGTTCCGGATCTTCGACCCCTGGACAAAGCTGCATTCGCCAGAGGCGCTTGAAATTGGCGACACCTGGATGGACCTGATCGCGCACACCCTAAGCCGCGGTGTGTCCATCGACCTGACCATCACCGATTTCGATCCTGTGCTGCGTCCGGACCTGCATCGTGGCACATGGTCTTCGATTCGTGCGATTGCCGCCGCTGGTGAACTGTCTACGAACCCGGATCTGCTGCGGGTCCATGCGTCGATGCATCCGGCGCGGGTCGGGGCGATCACGCGCCTTGCGCTTTGGCCGCGCACCTATCTCGAAATCCGAAAGACGGTTTCGAAGATCAACACCGACGATCATGCGCATATTGATCGTTTCATGTCCGAAGTGCCGTTTCTGAGGCGCAACCTTCGCCGCTTCAAGGACAAGCTGGGCGCGCGGCTGCTGCCGCTGCCTTTCCTTGTGCCTGTTACGCATCACCAAAAGCTCGCGGTTTTCGACCGGGACCTTTTGTACATCGGCGGGCTGGATCTGAACGACAGGCGCTACGATACGCCGGCCCATGAAAGACCGGCCGACGAAACGTGGCATGACATACAGGTCAGCGTTAAAGGCCCCGAAGTCGAAGATGCGTTGCGACATCTGGAGACCTTCGAAGATGTCACTCTGCGCCAGATTGACCCGCCCAAGTTGCCAAACCTGATGCGGACACTGTCTCGCAAACCGAAACTCAACCTGTTCCGGCTTTCGCCGAGCGTCTGCGTAACGGAATTGTCGGATTTTCATCACGCTGCCGTCGCGCGGTCGGAGAACCTGATTTACCTCGAAAGTCAGTTTTTTCGGGATGTGAAATTGGCCAAGAGTTTTGCCAAGGCGGCCAAGAAAAACCCGGCATTGAAGCTCATACTGATTCTCCCAGCGGCCCCGGACGACGTCGCCTTTGAACAGTCATCAGCGGGGGACGCTCGCTACGGAGAATATCTGCAGGCCAAAAGCGTCAAGATTCTGCGCGAGGCTTTTGGCGAAAGGATTTTCATCGGGTCCCCGGCGCGACCCGTGCCCAGCGACACACCCGACCGAAGCCGGATTTACGGGGCACCGATCATCTACGTGCATGCGAAGGTGTCGATCTTCGACCACCGTGAAGCTGTCGTTTCCTCGGCAAACCTGAACGGTCGATCACTGAAATGGGATACCGAGGCGGGCGTGAGAATATCTGAACCCGAGCACATCTCGCATCTGAAGAAGAAATGTTTCGAGCACTGGCTGGTCGAGGGCGTAAACGAATCTTTCTTTGATCCGGATCAGGCGGTCGAAGCATGGCGCAACCGTGCCCGCGAGAACGCGCGCGCCAAGCCCGAGGATCGCAAGGGGTTCATCGTGCCCTATACCTCGGCCCCGGCGCGGCGGTTCGGTCATTCCTTGCCGGGGATCCCCGAAGAAATGGTCTGACCCAGAGAGGCCTCGGCGATGGTAATCATCCAGATCATCAGAGGCAGTGCAATGATGCCGCCGAGCGGTCCCCAGAGCCACAGCCAGAACACCAGTGACAGAAAGACGAGCAGGGGGCTGACTTTCATCTGCTGACCGACAAAGGCTGGGGTGACGAACTGGCCCTCCATCATGTTCATGCACATGTAGAGCGCGGCGGGCGCAACGCTGATCGGCCCGTCGAATACCACGAGACCTGTCACCAGCAGGGTAAAACCCATGACGATGGGGCCAAGGTAGAGGATAAAGTTCAGCAGAAAGGCGAGCATCCCCCAAAAGATTGGGGCAGGCATGCCGAACAACTGCATGGCCCCCGCGACAAAGCAGCCGAAAACAAGGTTTACCGAGGTGATGGTCAGCACGTAACGGGCGACCTGCTGTTCCGCGAATTCAAAGTCATGCTCGGTCAGCTTTTTCAGCGACGCGCCGATCCAGGAATAGACCTCGACCCGGACGAGCAGGAAGAAATAGAGCGTCCCGGCGAAGATCATCACCTGACCCAGAACCTGCGGCGCGTAGAAAAGCGCATCCGAGGCGCTGGGCATGTTCATCGAGCCTTCCGAGGCGGCCTCGCGCGGGGTTTCGGGATCGACCGAGGCGGCAACATCCTTGGATATCTCGTCCAGCCCCTGCAGCATCTGGCGGGCGCCTTCGATGGCTTCTCGGAACTCGCGCCAGATCATGGGCGCGCGGTCCAGTGCCTGACTGACGTAGGGTTCAAGGACCAGCACGATCGTGGCAAGCGCAAGGAGTACGATGACCAGCGTCGCAAGTGCAGCAAGCGCCGGACGAAGGTTCAGCCGCATCCAGAGACGTGAGACCGGCGAAAGGACGATGCCCAGAACAAAGGCGGCCAGCACGGGGCCAAAAAAATTCTGAGCATAATCCAGTACGGCAAAGACAATGACGAGCGAAACAAGAATGACGGCGACCCGGATGAGTGCCGAACTTTCGCGGACAGGGGTGCGCAGCAAGCTGGTTTTTTCTGTGATTGGATTTTCGATAGTCGGAGAAATTTCGTTGTCCATCAAGCGGTCAAAATCCATTTAAGACAGTCAATTAGCCAGAGGCCGAAATTTTGCGAGGGGAGCCGCTTTTTAGCCACCGATAACATTGGCACTTCACATAACTCCTGAACCCGGCGCTGGGTTCCAAAAAAATGTGAGTTCCCGAGATTTAAAGTTCGTAGGAGGGCAGGAGATCGAAGGCCGCGCGGAGAGCATCGCCCCAGCCGGTGGAAATCGAATGGTACATCGGGTCGTCCTGCTCGATCCGGATCTTCTTGTGAACTTGAAAAGTGTCCTTTTCATAGGTGATCAGGTCGAAGGGCAGGCCCACGGAAAGGTTTGCCTTTACCGTTGAATCGAACGAGACGAGCAACAGTTTTGCGGCGTCGTTGAAGCTCATGCTGGGGTCATAGGTCCGCACAAGGATCGGCTTGCCGTACTTTGTTTCACCGATCTGGAAAAACGGCGTGTCTTCGGTCGCTTCGACGAAATTGCCCTCGGGATAGATCAGGAACAGCCGGGGCGGGCCGCCTTCGATCTGGCCGCCGACTATCAGCGTGGCGCGGAACCCGGCATCGGAGGTCTGGCCTTCGCTGGTGCTGTCGCTGATGACTTCCTTGAGCGTCGCGCCGATCAGCCGGGCGACCTGAAACATCGACGGCACCTTGAGGATCGTCGGGTCGCGATCCGAGGCCGCTTTGGAGCGTTCCTCGAGCAGGCTAATCAGCGCCTGCGTCGTTGCAAGGTTTCCGGCGGTCATGATCGTGATGAACCGCTCGCCCGGGACCTCGAAGGTGAACATCTTGCGCGTTACGGAAAAGTTATCGACGCCCGCGTTAGTGCGGGTGTCGGACATGAAAACAAGTCCCCGATCAAGGCTGAGGCCAACGCAGTATGTCATGAAATTTCCGACAAGGATTAGGAGGCGCGTGGACCGTTTATTACTGTTGGACTTGCAGCGACACAATCATTGATTCATCGCCAGAGCCCTGGCGCAATCCTGAAATCGGCGCCGCGTCCAGATAATCCCGCCCGGTGGCTACGTTGACGTAGTGCTCGTCGGGGGATTGGGCGTTGGAGACGTCGAACCCGATCCAGCCGAGTGTATCCAGATGCGCCTCGGCCCATGCGTGGGTCGCGCTTTGCTCGACCCGGTCCTTCATCATCAGGTAGCCGCTGACATAGCGGGCCGGGATACCTGCCGCGCGCGCGGCTGAGATGAAGATCTGCGCGTGGTCCTGACAGACGCCCTTGCCGCCTTTCAGAGCCTCTTCGGCGGTGGTTCCGGCATAGGTTTGGCCTGATCCGTATTTAACCGCCTCGGCGATCCGTGCGGACATGTCGTGCAGCCCTGTCAGCTTGTCCTGCGCCGCTTCGAGCGTGGCCGCGATTTCGCGGATGCCGTCGCCGGGTTTCGTCAGTTTGCTGTGCTGAAGGTAAAGCCACAGCGGGATGGAGCCGTAGACCTTGCCGAGAATCCCGGCGGTATCTCGTGTTTCCACCCGGCCGGAGGCAGTGATTGAGACCTCGGACGCGCCGGGGTCGATCTGCATCAGCTCGGTCACGTTGCCGTGCTGGTCGTGGTAGATCACTTCGCGGTTGCCGCCGGTGATCTGCACCTTCCAGTCATTGATGCGCTGCTGCGGTGTGTCGCGCGGAATCAGCCGAATTTTCTGAAGCGCGTAATGGACCGGAGTTTCGTAGCTGTAACGCGTTGTGTGGGTGATGGTCAGATGCAAAACGTCGGTTCCGTTCTAGCCGCCAAACCGGAAATCGCTTTCGATCTGCTGGCCGAGCGAATTGATATCCCGAATGAAAGCGGTGATGAATTCATGCAGACCTTCGTCGAAAATCGACTCGATGTCACGGTTTTTGAGCCGGGACTGAATCTTTTCAGCCATGTCGTTGCAGGCATGACGTTCGCCGTAATCCTCGGCCAGATAGTCAAGATTGCTGACGATCTGGCTGATGCAGAAGGAAAGCGAACGGGGCAGGCGGCGGTCTAGGATCAGGAAATCGGCAATGCCAGAAGCGGTCATTTCGCTTTCGCCGAGCCATCGGAACGAGCGGTGCGCCGAGACCGAGCGGAGCACGGTTTCCCACTGTACGTTATCGAGCGATGATCCGACAAAACTCGTGTTTGGCAGGAGGGTGTAATACTTGACGTCGATGATCCGCGCGGTGTTGTCCGCCCGTTCGATAAAGGTGCCGATGCGTGAGAAATCGTAGATGTCATTGCGCAGCATCGTGCCGTGAAGTGCGCCACGAACCAGCGCGCTTTGCTGGCGGATCGTGTTCAGCACCGAAGGCAGTTCGGTTTCGCGAACCGGATTTGCCAGCAGCTCTGTCAGCGTCATCCAAGTTTCGTTGACGGCTTCCCAGACTTCGGTGGTCAGGGCGGTGCGCACCAGCCGCGCGTTGTCGCGCGCTGCCCCGGTGACCGAGGTCACGCTCGAGGGGTTGGATGTGTCGCGCAAAAGGTAGTCGACCACGTTGGTCGCGGTGTAATTGTCGTATTTCGCCGCGTATCCGGCAGAAACGCCCGAGGTCGTCACGACCGATTTCCATTCGGATTCGGCGTCTGTTGATCGGGTCAGCGCAATGCGGAAACCGGCTTCGATCAGGCGCGCGATATTTTCCGTGCGCTCAAGGTAGCGGAACATCCAGTAGAGGCCGCCTGCTGTCTTTCCTAGCATATTCTTCAGTCCTCCAGCACCCAGGTGTCCTTGGTGCCGCCGCCCTGGCTCGAGTTGACGACAAGCGATCCTTTGGCCAGCGCGACGCGGGTCAGGCCGCCGGGGACGATATTGATGCCCTGTGGCGACACCAGCACGAAGGGCCGCAAATCGACGTGGCGCGGCGCCAGTTCCGATTCCGTAAAGATCGGGACCGTGGAGAGCGAAAGCGTGGGCTGAGCGATGTAATTGCCCGGCTTAGCTTTGAGCTTTTCGGCGAAGGTGGCGAGCTCTTTCTTGCTGGCGGCGGGGCCGACGAGCATACCGTAGCCGCCCGAGCCGTGCACCTCTTTGACCACCAGATCCTTGAGGTTGTCGAGCACGTATTGAAGCGCGCCGGGTTCACCGCAGCGCCATGTCTCGACATTCTTCAGGATGGCTTTTTCGCCGGTGTAAAACTCGACGATATCCGGCATGTAGGAATAGATCGCCTTGTCATCCGCGATGCCTGCGCCGGGCGCGTTGGCGATGGTGATGTTCCCCGCGCGGTAGACATCCATAATGCCGGGTACGCCCAGCATCGATTCCGGATTAAAGGTCAGCGGGTCGAGAAAATCGTCGTCGATCCGGCGATAGATCACGTCGATCCGCTTGTATCCTTGGGTCGTGCGCATCGCGATATGGCCATCGACCACGCGCAGGTCGTGGCCCTCGACCAGTTCCGCGCCCATCTGGTCGGCGAGGAAGGAATGTTCGAAATAGGCCGAGTTGTAGATGCCCGGTGTCAGCACGGCGATGGTCGGCTTCGATCCGGCCGAACTCGGCGCGCAGGCGGCCAGCGAGCGACGCAGGTTCTTGGGGTAGTCGCTGACCGGTTGAACCTTGATCTTTGAGAACAGCTCCGGGAACATCTGGAGCATCGTCTCGCGGTTTTCGAGCATGTAGGACACGCCCGAGGGCGTCCGCGCGTTGTCTTCAAGAACAAAGAAATCGCCTTCGCCGGTGCGCACGATGTCAGTGCCGACGATGTGGGTATAAACTTGGCCCGGCGGGCTGAAACCCAGCATTTGCGGCAGGAAGGCTTCGTTCCCGACGATCAGATGTTTGGGGACGCGTCCGGCGCGCAGGATTTCCTGACGGTTATAGATGTCATGCAGAAAGGCGTTGATGGCTGCGACCCGCTGCTCGATGCCTTTTGCCAGCTTGGTCCATTCCCGTTGGGCAAGGATACGCGGCACCAGATCAAAGGGGATCAGACGCTCCTGCGCCTCGCTCTGGCCATAGACGTTAAAGGTAATGCCGGTCCGCCGGAAGAATGTCTCGGCGTCCTGCGATTTCTTTGCGAGACGTTCGGCGTCCTGCTCAGCGAACCAGTCGTGGTAGGCCGCATAGGCATCACGGACAGTGCCGTTGTGGCCGCTCATCTCGTCGAAAAATTTGTTTTCACCAACCATGACTTAACCATAGTGGGATTCTTTGTTTCGACAACAGGAGACAGTGCTGGGGATATCCCGCCGTCTGTCGGACGGGCCGGCATGCCTGTTTCTTAGGCTTGTATTTCCTGTCTGTTTTCAAACGATTGGGCCCCATGCTGGTCGGTGGCCCGGTCGAATGCCGGGCTTTCAGTCAAAAGGTTAGACGGCAGCGCGCGGCGTCGCAACCTAAAGTGGTTTGGCGGCATGCCGTTCGTATGAAACGGACGTCAGGCGCGGGTTCTGATCCTGACGGATCTGGCAATGGCGCGCGACTTTTGCTTTTCGCGCAGGAATACGAAAAGACCCGACCCGATGATAAGCGCCATGCCGATCCAGATGGTCAGATCCGGCAGGTCCGACCAGAAGAGCCAGCCCCACAACACGGCTAGCGGCAGGCCCGCATATTCGAACGGGGCAAGCGTCGCCGCGTCGGTCATGCGGTAGGCCTGGCTTACGCAATAGCCGATGATCGCCGCGTTGAGGCCTAGCCCAATCAGCGGCCCCCAGTCGCCATCTTGCGGCCAGACCCAGGCGCGCAGCAGGAAGAGAAGACTTGGATTGTCCACGCCTTCGACGAAGTGCCCGTCGCCTGCGACGAGGTAAAATCCTATCGAGACGATCAGGAACGTCCCCTGAATATACACGGAAAGGGCCGAGGCCTTGCTGGTGGCGCCCAGTCTGCGGGTCAAAAGCTGCATCAGTGCATAGGTCAGGGCGGCGAACACCGGCAGGAGCAGAATGATGCGGCTGACCTCAAGCGATCCGGCCGACGCCCAGGGGCGCTGCATGATGACGACGCCGATAAAGCCGACGAGCACAGCCCCCATCCTAAGCGGGCCGACTTTCTCGCCCAGCAGTGGGATCGACAGCACCGTGATGAACAGCGGTGCGACAAAGAACAGCGCGGTGGCATTGGCCAGTGGCAGTGCCGCGATGGCAACGAAATAGGCCATGTTCGATACGACAACCAACAAGGCCCGGCAAAGCTGTAACCAGGGCGCCTTGGGCTTGAGGATCGACCAGCCGCCTTCAAGCTGCACGAGTAACAGGCTGAAACCGATGCCGATCGCGGAACGGATGAACACGATCTGATGCAGGGGATAGCCGCCGGACAGCGATTTGATCAGCAGATCGTTGATGGACATCGCAAGAACGCCCGCAAGAATGAAAAAGATGCCCGAGGCAGCATGGTTTGTCGGCATCAGTTTCATGGGGTTCCTTCGTCTTCTCTCCGGCGCGTCGCCACGACCGGTACGCGACTGTGCTACCATGGTCGGTATTTGCTGCAAGGTCTGTTTCCGACATTTCCTTGCAGAGTTCGTATTGGCGCAACGGCAAGTTCTCGTTTAGAAATCAAGGCCACGGGTATTCATCAAGAGGAGCCACCCCCATGCAGATGAGCGATCAGCGCGAGATCAAGGCAGACCCCGCAACGGTTTATGCAGCCCTTCTTGATCCCGATATGCTGAAGAACTGCGTGCCCGGCGCGCAGGAAGTCACCGGCAATCCGCAGGACGGCTACGAGGCAACGGTCGTCCAGAAGGTCGGGCCTGTCAAAGCGACGTTCAAAGGTCAGGTCACGATTACCGACATGGTCGAAAACGAAAAGATGACCATCACCGGCGAAGGCAAGGGCGGTGCGGCAGGATTTGCCAAGGGTGGGGCGGTGGTCACGTTAGAGCCAACCGACACCGGTGGCACGTTGCTCAGCTATGATGTCGAGGCCAAGGTCGGCGGCAAACTCGCGCAGTTGGGCAGCCGGCTGATCGACGGCTTCGCCAAGAAGATGGCCGATCAGTTCTTTTCCAACTTTGTCGAGCAGATCGAAGGCCCCGCTGAAGAAGGCGAGCCCGTGGCCGAAGAAGCGCCTGCGAAAAAGGGCTGGTTCAGCAAGACCTGAGCCTCGCCATCGCCTTGAAAACAGGCCGCACAGGTACCTGTGCGGCAAAATATATTGGCCTCTGCCCCGGATCGGCATAGATCGCTGCTGAAAAAGGAGGCAGAGATGGCCGCAATTCTCAGCGTAAAAGATCTGCGCAAAGTTTATGATGGCGGGTTCGAGGCGCTTAAAGGCGTTTCGCTCGACATCGAAGAGGGTGAAATCCTTGCTCTTCTCGGACCGAACGGTGCCGGGAAAACGACTCTTATTTCCGCGGTCTGCGGGTTGGTGACCCCGTCTTCGGGGTCGGTGACGGTGGGCGGGCATGACATCCTGCGTGACTACAGGGCCGCGCGGTCACTGATAGGGCTGGTGCCGCAGGAAGTCGTCGTGGAGCAGTTCGAGACCGTCCGCAACACCGTCCGCCTGAGCCGTGGTCTTTTCGGCAAACCCCGCAACGATGCGCTGGTCGAGGAAATTCTGCGCAAGCTCTCGCTCTGGGACAAGCGTGACAACCAGATCAAGGAACTCTCGGGCGGCATGAAACGCCGCGTGCTGATCGCCAAGGCGCTGGCGCATGAGCCGCGTGTGCTGTTCCTTGATGAGCCGACCGCCGGTGTAGACGTGGCGTTGCGCAAGGACATGTGGGACATCGTTGCCGAGATGAAGGCCGATGGCGTGACCATCATCCTGACGACCCATTACATCGAAGAGGCCGAAGCCATCGCCGACCGTATTGGTGTCATCACCCGCGGAGAGCTTCTGCTCGTGCAGGAGAAAGCCGAACTGATGCGGCAGATGGGGCGCAAACAGCTTGAGGTGCAGCTGACCGCGCCGATTGAAACGCTTCCCGCGAGCCTTGCGGATTTCGGTCTTGAAATCGGGCAGGGGGGCGAGACGCTGATCTATTCCTACGATACCCATGCGGAACGCACCGGCATCACCAAGCTGTTGAACGCCATTTCCGACGCTGGGCTGACGCTGCGCGATGTTCAGACGCGGCAGAGCAGCCTTGAGGATATCTTTGTCAATCTGGTCGAGGAGGACGCGTAATGAACTGGATCGCTATCGCCGCCATCTACCGGTTCGAGATGTCGCGCTTCTTTCGGACGATCATGCAAAGCTTTGTCTCGCCGGTGATCTCGACCTCGCTCTATTTTGTGGTCTTCGGTGCGGCCATCGGCAGCCGGATCGATCAGGTCGAAGGAGTCAGCTATGGGGCTTTCATCGTGCCGGGGCTGATCATGCTGTCGGTCATCACCCAGTCGATTTCCAATGCGGCCTTCGGTATCTATTTCCCCAAGTTTATCGGCACGATCTATGAACATCTGTCCGCGCCGATCAGTTTTTTCGAGATCGTGCTAGGCTATGTGGGGGCGGCGGCCACCAAGGCGCTGTTCATCGGCGTGGTGATCTTGATCACCGCGAATTTCTTCGTCGATCTGAATATCGCCCACCCGCTGGCGATGGTGGCGTTTCTGGTGATGACCTGCCTCAGCTTTGCGCTTTTCGGGTTCATCATCGGAATCTGGGCGAAGAATTTCGAGCAACTGCAACTGGTGCCTTTGCTGATCGTCACGCCGCTGATCTTTCTGGGCGGGTCGTTCTATTCGGTGTCGATGTTGCCGCCGGTTTGGCAGACCGTCACGCATTTCAACCCGGTTCTGTATTTGATCTCGGGGTTTCGCTGGGCGTTCTTCGACATGGCGGATGTGCCGATTGGTATCAGCCTGCTAGCAATCGCCTTATTTACCGGGCTGTGCCTTGGCGTGATCTGGCTGATCTTCCGTACCGGCTGGCGCATCCGGAGCTGATCCTGAGTGATATTTTTGCTGGCGAGGCCTGAATTCGTGCCTTGCCCGCAAGTCAAGTTGGCCCCACACCTTGTTTAGGGGCAGTCGCCAATCTACATCCGTCTTCATGATGTTACGGCTGCCCTTTATCAAAAAACCGCCGATTGTATCGGTCGTGCGGATGAGCGGAACTATCGGGATGGCGGGGCGTGCCTCGCTGACCGATGCGGCATTGGCCCCGATCCTTGAAAAAGCATTCAAGCGCGGCAAACCCGTCGCTGTGGCTCTTGAAATCAATTCGCCCGGCGGATCGCCGGTGCAATCCTCGCTGATCGGCGCGCGCATCCGCCGCCTGTCCGAGGAAAACGACATTCCGGTATTCGCCTTTGTAGAGGATGTTGCTGCGTCTGGCGGCTACTGGCTTGCCGCGGCGGCGGATGAAATCTATGGCGATGATTGTTCTGTGCTCGGATCCATCGGGGTAATATCGTCCGGGTTCGGCGCGCATGTATTCCTTGCCCGGCAGGGGGTTGAACGACGCGTCTACACGGCTGGCAAATCGAAATCCATGCTCGACCCGTTCAGCCCTGAAAATCCCGAAGACGTGGCGCGTCTCAAGACCCTACTGGACGACATGCATGGCAACTTCATTTCCTACGTTAAATCGCGCCGGGGCGAGAAGCTTGATACCAAGCATGATCTTTTCACCGGGGAAATCTGGCTGGCGCGGCGCGCCGCCGAACTTGGCCTGATCGACGGGATCGGACATCTGAAACCCAAGATGCTGGCCCGGTTTGGCGAAAAGACCAAATTCCGCCGCTATGCGATGAAGCGTCCCTTCCTGTCGCGCTTTGGCGCGTCACTGGCGCAGGACGCCATCGGCAGCATCGAGGAGCGGGCGGAATTCGCCCGTTTTGGCCTTTGACGTGATCCTCAAGATTGTACTTCTTTTTCTTATCGCGATGGGCGTGCTTGCGATGTTCGGGCGGTTGAGACTGCCGGGCGCGAAACGACTGAGTGATGCGAAATGCCCAGCATGCGGGCGCTACAGGATCGGCAAGGGGCCATGCGCCTGCGGAGGGAGTAAGAAACGTTGATCATGCCTTGGATCCTGACGGCGCTGGGGCTGGTCATCCTGCTTCTGGCTGGCGATGCGCTTGTGCGCGGTGCGGTGAACCTGTCGTTGCGGCTGGGTATCCCGGCTCTGATCGTCAGCCTGACAATCGTCGCCTTCGGCACCTCCGCGCCGGAACTTCTCATCTCGATCAGTGCGATCCGGGACAACCTGCCGGGCATCGCGTTGGGCAATGTGGTCGGGTCGAATACGGCGAACGTTTTGATGGTGCTTGGCATCCCGGCGATTCTCGCGCGGATGCACACGAGCGAATGCGACACGCGCAAGACCTATGTCTTCATGCTCATGGGGACTGTCCTTTTCATCGGGCTGGCGTTCTTCGGCACCTTCACGGTCTGGTCCGGTCTGATCCTGCTGGTCGGGATAGCGCTGGTGCTTTTCGATCAGTTTCGCGATGCAAGGGCCCACCGTCGGGCCTGTAAGGACGACGAAGATGATCTTCCGGAAGAGGCAGATCCGAACATGCCGTACTGGCGGATCTGTCTTTATCTAGCGCTGGGCCTGATTGGCCTGCCGCTGGGTGCCAATCTGCTTGTCGAAAACGCCAGTGTGATAGCGCGTGCCTATGGCGTGAGCGAGACCGCGATCGGTCTGACACTCGTGGCGATCGGGACGTCCTTGCCAGAGCTGGCAACGACGGTCATGGCCGCCCTCCGGCGGCAGGCCGATGTGGCGCTGGGCAATGTGATCGGGTCGAACGTCTTCAACCTGCTGGCCATCATCGGCATCGCGACATTCTTCGGACGCATCCCGGTCGACCCGGAGTTCCTGTATTTCGATCTTTGGGTGATGCTCGGTGCCTCGCTGGTGCTGATCCCCTTTGTCTTTTTCGGGCGTGATCTCACCCGTCGATGGGGCGTTGTATTGACCGGCCTTTACGCGGCCTATCTTGTCATCGTCCTTACCTAATACGGAGTCACGGCATGAAACGGGCGCTGGTCACCGGTGGCGGAAAACGACTGGGACGCGAGATGGCGCTTTATCTCGCGGGTCGGGGTTTCGACGTAGCGGTTCACTACGCAGGCTCTCGCGAAGGGGCGCAGGAGGTTGTTGCCGAGATCGAGAAAATGGGGCGCAACGCCGTCGCGCTGCAGGCAGACTTTCTGAACGAAGACACAGTCGCGCAATTGTTCCCCCAAGCTGTCAAAGGGCTGGGCGGTGCAATCACCTGTCTCGTCAATAACGCCTCCATTTTCGAGCAGGACGATGTTGCCTCGGCTAGTCGCGAGAGTTGGGACCGTCATTTTGAAAGCAACCTGCGGGCGCCTTTCGTTCTGACCCAGGCGATGGCCGCGCAAGGCCTGCAACCCGAAACGGACGCCACTGGTGAACCGATCGCCGTCGGGCTGATCCTGAACATGATCGACCAGAGGGTTAGAAAGCTCACGCCGGATTTCATGAGCTACACCCTCGCGAAATCTGCCCTCTGGACGCTGACACAGACCACGGCGCGGGCACTTGCCCCGGCGATCCGGGTCAATGGAATCGGTCCCGGCCCGACCCTTCAGGGCGAACGGCAAAGCGCGGAAGGATTCGCGGAGCAAAGATCGCGTACAGTGCTGAAACGCGGTTCGAATCCCGAGGATATCACCGCGGCGCTGGGCTACTTTCTGGACGCGCCGGGGGTTACCGGACAGATGCTTTGCGTCGATGGCGGGCAGCATCTGGCCTGGCAGACGCCGGATGTGCAGGGCCCTGAATAGCGAATTCGCAAAAAGTTTTGCACGCAGAGCCAAGTCGTTACAAAAGTTTAAAAATTTATCGTTTGATATCATCGTTTTGGGCGCTAGCAGAAAAAGAATGCCCTAAAATCAGTAAATTGTCGCCGCGCACAAATATTGGGCAAATCAGCGAACCCGCCCGAAACTAATGAAAATTTCCGTATGCCCCAAAGTTATCATCGTAGTTATCCACAGAAACCGTGGATTTGTTTCGGGTTGATCCCGCGCGCTCAAGATTGCAGCCAGCGCGCGGGAATCATATCTGTGGAGCATGAGTGAAATGCCCGATCCCGATACGCGAGACGATGTGACCGGTTATGCCTGCATTCAGGGCTATCTGAAGACAATCGACTCTTCTCCCGGCGTCTACCGGATGCTGGATTCGCAGGCGCGGGTTCTCTACGTCGGTAAGGCGCGGAACCTGCGGGCGCGGGTGTCGAACTATGCGCGCCCCGGCGGGCATTCGCCGCGGATCGAGCGGATGATCCGCGACACGGCTGCGATGATGTTCCTGACGACGCGGACGGAAACCGAGGCGCTGCTGCTTGAGCAGAACCTGATCAAACAGCTCAAGCCCAAGTACAACGTGCTGCTGCGGGACGACAAAAGTTTCCCGAATATCCTTGTCGCCAAGGATCATCCCTATCCCCAGATCAAGAAGCACCGCGGCGCCAAGAAGGAGAAGGGGGCCTATTTCGGCCCGTTCGCCAGCGCCGGGGCGGTGAACCGGACGCTGAACCAGCTGCAAAAGGCGTTCCTGCTGCGTAATTGCTCGGATTCCATGTTCGACTCCCGCACGCGCCCCTGCTTGCTGTACCAAATCAAACGCTGCTCGGCGCCCTGCGTCGATTACATCTCGGCCGAGGATTATGCGGCCTCGGTCGCGGATGCCGAAAAATTCCTGAGTGGCCGTTCGACCCGCGTGCAGGAAGACCTTGCCAGCCAGATGGCCGCTGCCTCGGAAGCGATGGAGTTCGAGCGCGCTGCCGGGTTGCGTGATCGTATCCGGGCCTTGACGCAGGTTCAGACAAGCCAAGGGATCAATCCGAGGGGCGTGACCGAGGCCGACGTGATCGCGCTCCACATGGAAGGCGGGCAGGCCTGTGTTCAGGTCTTCTTTATCCGTGCCAACCAGAACTGGGGCAACAAGGACTTTTACCCGCGAGTCGGTCCGGATGTCGCCCCAGCCGAAGTCATGGAGGCGTTTCTTGGTCAGTTCTATGACAACAAGGAACCGCCCCGTCAGTTGATCCTGTCCGACGGAATCGAGAACGAAGACCTGATGGTGCAGGCCCTGAGTGACAAGGCCGGTCGCAAGGTCGAGATCCTCTTGCCGCAGCGGGGCGAAAAGGCGGAACTGGTCTCGGGTGCGCTCCGCAACGCGCGGGAATCGCTTGCCCGCCGAATGGCGGAAAGCGCGACACAGGGCAAATTGCTGAGCGGTCTGGCCGAGGCCTTTGGGCTCGAAGGGCCGCCGCAGCGCATCGAGGTTTATGACAACAGCCACATTCAGGGCACGAATGCCGTCGGGGCGATGATCGTCGCCGGGCCTGAAGGGTTCATGAAGAACAGCTATCGCAAGTTCAACATCCGCGGGGATGACCTGACGCCGGGTGACGACTTTGGCATGATGAAAGAGGTGCTGAACCGGCGTTTCTCGCGCCTGATCAAGGAAGACCCGGACCGTGACAAGGGCATGTGGCCCGATCTTCTGCTCATCGACGGTGGTGCGGGGCAGGTCAGCGCTGTGGCCGAGATCATGCGTGAGCACGGCGTCGAGGATATCCCGATGGTCGGCGTCGCCAAGGGGATCGACCGCGATCAGGGCAAGGAAGAATTCCACCGGGTGGGCCAGCGCCCCTTTGCGCTCCGCCGTAATGACCCGGTGCTATATTTCGTGCAGCGCATGCGGGACGAGGCGCACCGCTTTGCCATCGGCACCCATCGCGCCAAGCGCGCCAAAGCTATCGGCGCGACGCCGCTGGACGATGTGCCCGGTGTCGGGGCCACGCGCAAACGGGCGCTGCTGGCGCATTTCGGATCGGCCAAGGCGGTATCCCGCGCAAATCTTGCCGATCTCAAGGCAGTCGATGGAATTTCCGACACGCTTGCGGAAACGATCTATGATTTCTTTCACGATCGCGGTTGAGGCAGGGTAGTGCTTTTCAATGCCGTGCCTTCCCTGTAGGTGAAACATATGAAATGGACGCTGCCTAATATCCTGACCACGCTACGTCTTTTGGCGGCACCCTGCCTTGCCGTCATGTTCCTTTATTTCGAACGCCCCTATGCGGACTGGATCGCGCTTATCCTGTTTATCAGTGCGGCCGTCACGGACTGGTTCGACGGCTATCTGGCGCGAAGCCGGAAACAGGTGACGAAACTGGGCGCGATGCTGGACCCGATTGCCGATAAGGCGATGGTAGTCATCGCGCTGATGGTCATAGTCGGGTATTCCTCGATGTCGCCCTGGCTTGTGTTGCCTGCAACGGTCATCCTGTTCCGCGAAGTGTTCGTATCGGGCTTGCGTGAGTTCCTTGGGGATACGGCGGGCACGCTGAAAGTGACCGCGCTTGCCAAATGGAAAACTACCGCGCAGATGATCGCCATCGCGGTGCTGTTCTCGCAGGGGATTTTCGAGCATTTTCTGGTGATTTCCCTGACCGGTATGGAACAGGAAACCATCAACGGGGTCTTCGCGGGCGACGTTCGTGACACGAACGGGTTGCTTTGGAAATCGGCTGGCGAAGTCTGGGCGGGCCGCATCGGTCTTTGGCTCTTGTGGGTCGCGGCCGGGCTGACGCTCATCACCGGGTTCGACTACCTGCGCAAGGCATTGCCATTTCTGCGGGAGGTGAATTGATGGATGTACTCTACTTCGCATGGGTCCGTGAGCGGATCGGCGCGCCGAAGGACAAGATCGAGACAAATGCAGCGACCGTTACGGAGCTGGTCGATGAACTGCGGGCGCGTGAGCCCCGTTATGAGGCCGCTTTCGCCGATCTGAGCGCTCTAAGGGTGGCTGTGGATCAGGAACTTTCGGATTTCGACGCGCCGCTGGCCGGCGTGCGCGAGGTCGCCTTTTTCCCGCCTATGACCGGGGGCTGATCCCGTGCGGGTGGCGGTCCAGTCAGACAGCTTTGATTTTGCGTCCGAAGCGGCGGCCTTTGCCCAAGACCTCGACGGGGCAGGCGCGGTGGTCACCTTTACCGGAATCGTCCGAGATGTTTCCGGCGGGCTGGAGGCGATGGAGATCGAGCATTACCCAGGCATGACCCAATCCGCCCTGACCGCCATTGCCGAAGAAGCGATAGAACGCTGGTCGCTGGCTGATGCGCTGGTCATTCATCGCCATGGACGGCTTGCCGTGGGCGAGCAGATTATGATGGTCGCCACCGCCGCGCCGCATCGCGGAGATGCCTTTGAGGCGGCGGAATTCCTGATGGATTACCTGAAATCCCGCGCGCCTTTCTGGAAAAAGGAAATCACGCGCGACGGGGCCGAGTGGGTCGAGGCCCGCGAAGATGACGAAACCGCGTTGAACCGCTGGAAATGAATCCCTCTTTCAAAGGCAAGCTGGTGGCACTTGTCGGCGTGCTCGTCCTGACACCCGATACGTTGTTCATGCGATGGTCCGAGTTTTCCGGACCCGCAATGGTGGGTTGGCGCGGATCGCTGATGGCGGCGGTCTTCCTGTTGATATGGGCCATCACCAGCCGCGACCGCCGCGCCGACACGCGGCTTTTGTTCAGCCTGCCGGGGATCACCGCCATACTCGCGCAGTCGCTGAATGCATGGGGTTTTTCGACCGGCGTGGCGCTTGCGCCAGTCTCGGTCGTGTTGATCGCGGTGGCCACCGTGCCGATCTGGGCCGCCTTTTTCAGCCGCGTCATCATCGGCGAACATACCCGCCGGGCGACCTGGGTGGCCACGGCGCTTGTGTTGGTCGGTATCGTCATCGCCGCGGTGGGGGACGGGTTCGACATCAGCGGCAGAACCGAAATCATCCTTGGTGCGGGCTGCGGATTGCTTGTGGCGGCCATGCTTGCGCTGAGTTTCGTGGTGTTCCGCTTGCGTCCTGACCTCCCGATCCTGCTGAGCGTCGGCAGTGGCGCCGCACTAGCCGGATTCTGGGGTATCATTAGTGCAGGGCCAGAGGGCATGGCAGATGGACACCTCTGGCCGATCCTTGTCTGCGGTCTGCTTATCCTGCCGTTTTCCTTCTTTGCGATGTCGGCAGCGTCCCGGCTGACTCAGGCCGCAAACGTCAGCCTGATTATTCTTCTTGAAACGATGCTTGGCCCGGTCTGGGTCTATTACGGCATCGGAGAAGCCCCGGGGCCAGCCATGTGGATCGGCGGGCCGCTGGTTGTGCTGACGCTGGCGGTCTACATCGTCTGGACAACGCGGCATCCGCTTGAGCAGGCGCCGCTCGCTACCGGGTAGCGTGCAGGCTCAGACCTTGGTCTGCTGCGCCTGAATATGCTCGACGTAACGGCGCATCTCTTCGGCCTCGTGCCGGGCCTCGCGAAGCCCGTCCATCGCGGCGCGCAGCTCGGCCTCGGTCTGGCTCAGCTGGTTCGACAGTTCGGATTCGCGTTGCTGCAGGTATGCAATTGCCTGATCCCGGGTCTCTTCAGCCTCGTGCAACTCTTGGCTCATGCGGTCCAGCTCATTCACATCCTGCGGGCTGACGCGCGTAAAACGGTGCACCAGCCAGTTCGCGAACCAGCCCGTCGCGAAGGCGACGAACAGGACGATGGCCGTCGGGATGATGAATTCTATTCTATTCACTTTCTGATCCTTCTTCGGGCGATTCCGCCTTTTCCTCCGTTTCGGCGTCGGGCGTGGTTTCCGCCGTGTCCGCAGCGTCATCGACCGAACTGTCTTCTTCCGTCGCACCATGCTCCGCAGCGGCCTCTCGCGCGACGGCGTCGAGCGTTGACGGAGTCTCTTGTGTCGGTTCGGGAAGGATCAGGCGGAATTCGATCCGCCGGTTATTTTCGCGCCCGGCCTCGGTGCCATTATCCGCGATGGGGTTTGCTTCGCCATAGCCTTTTGCAGTGTAGCTTGACGTCAGGATCCTGCGGGCGCGCAATTCATTCAGCACCGATTGCGCGCGGTCTTGGCTGAGACGCTGGTTCATCGATTCTCGTCCCTGGCTGTCCGTGTGGCCCTGAATTTCGATCCGCAGGTCGCCGCATTTCGCAAGGATGTCGGCAATCGCGTTCATCGTATCCAGCGATTCTGCGGCGATGGTGGCAGAGCCCGGTTCAAAGGTGATCTTGCCGGTCGACCGCTGAACCTCGGCAATATCCGCTTCGCACATCTCGGGTGTCTTAGGCTCGTCCGCCGGGGGAGGCGGCGGCTGATAAGCGACTTCGAGATCGTAGGTCTCATTTTCGCCCAGACGTTCAGCCAGCAAGCCAGAAATCTCAGCGCTGGCGTTTTCGTCATTGGCGATACCGCGCAGCTTGAGGCTTTCCGGCGTCACGACCACGACACCCTGAACAAGACGCGAAAGCGCCTCGATGCCCGAAAGCACCCGCACGGGCCAGTCGCCGGGCAGCCCCTCGGCAGTCCGGGCAGCGGAATAGACGCTGGCAGAGCCGAACCGAGCCTTGGCATAGCTGTCGGCCATGCGCTGAAGGTTTTCGTCGTTGAGACGCCCGCGCAGCTGAACAAGGCCTTCGGGGCTGAGCGTGGCAGTGAATTCCGGCGTGATGTTTTCGTCTTTCGACTCGGGCTCCGGCAGCACCGCATGCAGCACGAAGACCGACGGCAGGTCGGCCTCCAGCTCGCCCACGACCTTGTCGAACAGGGCGGGATCGGTACCTTGCTGCGCCACGAGTGTCACGTCCGCATCGGCGAAAGTGACCGAGCCCGCACCAAGTTCGCCCACCGCGTTCAGGGCCTGAACAGCAGCTTCGGCCCAGTTCGGCGAAGGCACACCCAGACCGATGACGCAGCGCGCGCCTGTCGTGTTCCCGGCGGCCTCGGCGGCCACGAGAATCCTTTCGCGCGCCTCCTCGGTATCGGCAGAGCAGGCATCGAACCGGCCGCCTTCGTCATCGATAATATACCTAAGCGTAAAGGGTGTGATGACCGGGCGCGGGGCCGAGATTTCCAGTCGGACATTGAGACCGGGATGTGCTGCGCGGTTCAGGGTATCTTCGAGTTTCTTGCGCGCCTCGGGGCTGTCGACCACGGCGTTGATCGTGACCTGCCCGACACCGATGGACACTTTTGAACGCGGCAGCTGCGACAAGGCGGACAGCGTATAGGCCATCGCGTCTTCCCAGCCGTCCGGTAGGGGGTAGTCGGCAACTTCCATCAGGTCGCTGACCGGTGCGGGTTTGGCGATATCCTCAAGCCGTTCCACGAGCGCATCGCGATCGGTGGCGGCAGGGATCAGGCCGATCATCGAGATCCCGCTCGCGTTGCGCAGGATTTCGACAGAGAAACGCGGCGGCGCAAGCGCCTTGCTGGCCTCGACATCCATCTGGTCGACGATCCGGGTGGTATCCACAACCTCTGCCACCGTGGTGACGGCGTTGAACCGGGTGGCTTCGTCCGGGGCCGTTCCGGTCAGGATGACACGCAGACCATCGGCTTCGACCTCGGTCCAGTCATGCCCGTGCGAATCGAGCGCCCCGCGTACCGCGATTTCCGAGGATTCTTCGACGGCCGTTGCAATGAAACCCGAAGCGGCGAGGCTAATTCCAGCAGCTGCTACAAAGGTCAGACCGCTGATGAAGAGAACCGATAAACGCATTGAACTCGGTTTGCCTTCCTTCTTGTGAAACTGGCGAATTCATAACGGCACGGGCCTATGGGATCAATCAAACGCACAGGGCAAATGCGAAGAAGATAAGCGGAATAAGGCCGGTATCGCGATTTGCGTGAAACAGTCGAAGCATCTTCGCATTGTCCTCGGGGTCGAACCCGCGCAATTGCCACGCCATATGCCATCCCATTGCCCAGGGTCCTGCAAGCGCGAGGACCAGTGCAAGCACCGAAACCTGACCCAGAAGCGCTTGTATGATCGCCAGCCCCATCAGGGTGACAGAGATCACGAGAAAATATTTCAGGTAGCGCGGCGAGTCGGCCCCGAACAGGCGCGCGGTGGATTTCACACCGATCAGCGCGTCGTCTTCGGTATCCTGATGGGCATAGATCGTATCATAAAAAAGCGTCCAGGCGATCCCGGCGAGGTAGAGCGTGATCGCAGGCCAGCCCAGCGATCCGCTATGGGCGGTCCAGGCCAGCAGGGCACCCCAGTTGAAGGCCAGACCCAGAAAGACCTGCGGCCACCAAGTGAATCGCTTGGCAAAGGGATAGATCGCAACAGGCAACAGGCTGAGAATCCCGAGCGCAATCGCGGCGGTGTTGAAGGTCAGCAGGATGCAAAAGGCAACCAGCGACTGGGCGACCAGATAGGTCAGTGCCTGTTTCACCGTCACCGCGCCCGCCGGGATTGGACGCGACCGGGTACGCGCCACCTTGTCGTCGATGTCTCGATCCGTGATGTCGTTCCAAGTACAGCCCGCGCCGCGCATCAGCCAAGCACCGATACCGCAGCCGACAAAGATCCAGAGATCTTCCCAGCGCGCATCCTGCCCGGCCAGCATGGCCAGCGTCAGTCCCCACCAGCAGGGCAGCAGCAAGAGCCATGTGCCGATGGGCCGGTCGGCGCGCGAAAGTCGCAGATAGGGGCGCGCCGCTGCCGGAGCGTAAAGATCGACCCAGTTGCCGCGTGCCGCATCCGCAACCTGTCCATCTGGTGTCGGGGCGTTGCCTTGCATATATCCATTCCATGAGTGCGAAAATCAGACTGTATGTAGATCACCCGCTGGGGCAGGGGCAAACGGTTCCTTTGGAACGCGATCAGGCGCATTACCTGTTCGGGGTCATGCGGCTGGGGCAGGGGGCGCAGATCCTGCTGTTCAACGGGCATGACGGCGAATGGCTGGCCGAGGTGGCCGAGGCCGGCAAGCGCGGCGGATTGCTGAATATTCTCGAGCAGACCGCGCCGCTGCAGGAACCGCCCGATCTCTGGCTGCTCTTCGCGCCGATCAAGAAGGCGCGCACTGATTTCATCGTCGAAAAGGCGGTGGAACTGGGCGCGGCGCGCATCGTCCCGGTACAGACGGAATTCACCAACTCCGAGCGAATCCGGCAAGACAGGTTGCAGGCCCATGCGGTCGAGGCGGCGGAGCAATGCGGCGCGACGGTGGTGCCCGAAGTCGCCGATCTGCACAAGCTAGACCGGCTGCTGGCCGACTGGCCGGGGGAACGGACGCTCTATTTCTGTGACGAGGCGCAAGCCGGTACACCCAGCGGTTTTGCCGATGAAACCGGGCCCGCCGCGATCCTGATCGGACCAGAAGGCGGGTTTTCCGAGACAGAACGGGCGCGCTTGTCATCAAAGCCATTTGCCCGCACGCTAAGCTTGGGCCCGCGCATCCTGCGGGCGGATACAGCTGCGGCCGCAGCGATCACGCTCTGGCAGTATCACATGGGGGATTGGAGATGAGTTTTATCCGGCCCGAGGCGCGCGATGCGATCTGGCGCTGGCGCGAAGTGCTGACCGGCCTTGCCGTCGCCCTGGTCGGTCTGTCATGGGTGCTTGGCCCGCGCGGGCTGCTGGGCCTTGTCGGCTGGGTTGCCATCGCCATCGGTATCGCCTTGGTCGTGATCGGTGCGCAGCGGGCCCGGTTCCGCAAGACCGAGGATGGCCCGGGTGTGGTGACGGTGGATGAAGGCCAGATTGCCTATTTCGGGCCGCTGACCGGCGGTGCCGTGGCGCTTGGCGATATCGAACGCCTGACGCTTGATCCGACGGCCCGCCCGCCGCATTGGGTGCTTAGCCAAAAGGAACAGCCCGCCCTGAACATCCCGGTAAACGCCGCCGGGTCAGAGGCGCTTTTTGATGCGTTTTCAGCGCTTCCCGGTATCCGGACGGAACGCATGCTAAGCCATCTTCAGGGCAAAACCCTTCACCCTGTGGTGATCTGGGAACGGGTGCCGCTTCGGCCGGTGAACCAAAGGCTGCATTGACACCCCGGCGAATTCGTCCCACTTCTGGCCGCTACGGTACAACGAGAACGGAACCTATCTCTCATGTCCATTCCCCAATCCGGCGGTGGCCCGATCGAGCGGCACGAACAACTGGCCCAATACCTGGCCGATGGCTGCAAACCCAAGGCCGATTGGCGGATCGGAACCGAGCATGAAAAGTTCGGGTATTGCAAGGATACGCACAAGCCGATTCCCTATGAAGGTGAACGCTCTGTACGCGCGGTTCTGGAAGGTCTGCGCGATGTGCATGGCTGGGCGCCGGTCACGGAACAGGGCAAGCTGATCGGGCTTGAAAAGAACGGCGCCAATGTCTCGCTTGAGCCCGGTGGGCAGCTGGAGCTTTCCGGCGCGCCGGTCGAGACCATCCATGAAACCTGCGATGAGGTGAACGACCACCTGCGCGAGGTCAAGGATGTCGCGGACAAGGTCGGCGTCGGTTTCATCGGTCTTGGCGCGGCGCCTGAGTGGAAGCACGAAGATATGCCGCTGATGCCCAAGGGCCGCTACAAGCTGATGGACGGCTATATGCAAAAGGTCGGCACGATGGGCCGGACCATGATGCGTCGCACCTGCACGGTTCAGGTCAACCTTGATTTCTCCTCCGAGGCGGACATGGTGCAGAAACTGCGCGTCGCGATTGCGTTGCAACCGGTTGCAACGGCGCTCTTTGCGAACTCGCCGTTTTTCGAGGGCAAGCCGAACGGGCTGAAATCATGGCGCTCGCGGGTCTGGCGCGATCTGGATGCGGATCGCACCGGGATGGTGCCGTTTGTTTTCGACGAAGGGTTCGGGTTCGAATCCTGGGTGGAATATGCGCTCGATGTGCCGATGTATTTCGTCTATCGCAACGGGCAGTACATCAACGCGCTGGGCCAGTCGTTCCGCGACTTCCTGAATGGCGAACTGCCCGCGCTGCCGGGTGAGACGCCGACGCTTTCGGATTGGGCCGATCACCTGACGACCCTGTTCCCCGAGGCGCGGATCAAGAAATTCATCGAGATGCGCGGTGCCGATGGTGGCCCGTGGCGGCGGCTTTGTGCGCTCCCGGCCTTTTGGGTGGGGTTGACCTATGATCAGACGGCGCTCGACGCGGCTTGGGATCTGGTCAAGGGCTGGGATGCGCCCACCCGTGAAGCGCTCCGCGTGGCGGCAGCCGATCAGGGGCTTCAGGCCAAGGTCGACGGGATCGACATGCACGAACTGGCCCGCGAAGTAGTGGCAATTTCCGAAAGCGGGTTAAAGGCACGGGGCCGCAAGGGTGCGGGCGGCATGGTGCCGGATGAGACTCATTTCCTGAACGCGCTGAAGGAAAGCGTCGAAAGCGGCAAGGTGCCCGCCGATGAATTGCTTGAGCATTACAACGGCGACTGGAACGGTGATCTCAGCCGGATCTACGGCGAATACAGCTATTGATCTTCGGGTTCCGGGCGCAGACCCAGAATGAAATCGCAGACCTTGGATAGCGACATTTCGCAGGGTCGGATCATGGTCCGGTCCTGCAATGCGTACAGGTTGAGGCTGATGTAATCGGGCCCGTCCAGTTGCTCGGCCACCAGTTTCCAGCTTTTGCCATTTGCAAAGCTCGTCTTTGAAAAGACGTACCGCGCGCCCTGATACTTCCCGGTATGTGTGCCTGACGGCAGCGCTTGGAAGGCGGCGATGACGTCGGGCAAGGGCGAACCTTTCACTCGTTACGAAAGGTTGAACGCATGTGCCCGGCTCTTCCGTCGCAAATTATTTGCTGCCGATCCGGGGTTCGGTGCCGTTCATGAGCCGGGCGATATTGCTGCGATGGCGCCAGAAGACCAGCGCCACCACAAGTGCGCCTAGCAATAGCGTTTCAGAGCGGTCGAAGACTATCGCCCAGACCATAGCGCTTGCGGCAGCAACCAGCGCGGACAGCGACGAGATGCGCGTAATCAGCGCGGTCAGCAGCCAGATGGCGCAACAGGCGAGCCCGACGGGCCATGCGAGCGCCAGCCACAGGCCAAGGAACGTGGCAACGCCCTTGCCGCCTTTGAACCCAAGCCAGACCGGGTAGCAATGACCGATGAAGGCGGCGAGGCCGGCGATCTGTGCCGCGTCCTCTCCACCGATCTGACGCGCGATCAGAACGGCAACTGCGCCTTTCGCGCCGTCGAACAGCAGCGTCAGCGCCGCCGCGAGCTTGTTGCCGGTGCGCAGAACATTCGTGGCGCCGATATTGCCTGAACCGATGCTGCGCAGATCGCCAAGGTTCATGACGCGGGCGAGGATCATTCCCGAGGCGATCGACCCAAGCAGATAGCCCATCACGGCGCAAAGCAGCAGTAGAATCGGCGCGGTATCCAGAACGGGCATCAGTCTCTCCGGTAAACGGGCTGGCCCGCCACATAGGTGGCCAGCACCCGGCCCTGAAGCCGTGCCCCGTCAAAGGGCGTATTCTGCGATTTCGAATGCAGCGTGTAGCGGTCCAGCACAAAGGGTACGTTCGCGTCGAACAGCACCAGATCGGCCGGAGCGCCCTGCGACAGGCGACCCGAGTCCAGCCCCAGCCGACGCGCCGGGTTCAGCGACATGGCTCGGAACAGTTGCGGCAGGCTTAGCTGGCCCGAGTGGTACAGCCTCAGTGCAGCGGGTAACAGCGTTTCCAACGCAACCGCGCCGCTGGCGGCCTCTTCAAACGGGCGACGTTTGGATTCCTCATCCTGCGGGGTGTGCATGGACGAGATGATGTCGATCAGGCCGGAGGCCACAGCCTCGATCACCGCCAGCCGGTCGTCCTCGGCGCGCAACGGCGGCTTGATCTTGAAAAAGGTCCGGTAATCGGCGACGTCCAGCTCGTTCAGTGTCAGATGGTGGATCGACACACCGGCGGTGATGTCGAGCCCATTCTTCTTGGCACGTTCCAGCGCGGGGAGCGCACGGGCGGTGGTGATCTGATCCGCGTGGTAGCGGGCGCCGGTCATCTCGATCAGTGCGATGTCGCGGTCCAGCCCCATGCGTTCCGCCATAGGGGACACGGTGGGCAGGCCGCGAAGGCTGGCGAACTTGCCCGAGGTCGCGGCGGCGCCTTTGCTTAGGCCCGGTTCCTGCGGGTGAGCGATGACCAGCGCGCCGCAGGACCGGGCATAGGTCAGCGCACGGCTGAACACCTTGGTATCGCGGATCACGTTGTCGCAATCGGTAAAGGCGACCGCCCCGGCATCCATCAGAAAGGAAATCTCGGTCATCTCCCGCCCTTCGCGGGCCTTGGTCAGCGCGGCCATCGGCAGCACGTTGACGGGCGCGGCCTCGTTCGCGCGGCGACGGACGAATTCCAGAACCTCGGGCGTGTCGATGGCGGGAGTCGTATCGGGGCGGGTGACCATCGTGGTGACCCCGCCCGCTGCTGCCGCCAGCCCTGCCGAGCGATAGCTTTCCTTGTGCCGCTCGCCCGGTTCGCAGACCTTAACGCCGATATCGACGATCCCGGGCGCGAGGCATTTGCCATTGCACTCGACGATGTCCAACCCTGCACGGTCGATGTCTTTAAGGATCTCCGATTCCTCGCCATAGGCAAGAATCTTTCCATCCCGGACCAGAAGCGCGCCGTGTTCGTCGCTGCCGGCCTCGGGGTCGATCAGCCGGGCGTTTTTAAAAAGGGTTGTCATACTGTCAGGTCCTCCGGGGCGCTGGCGTATCTGATCCGCAGACGGACTGGGCGCGGCGCAGCGCGGCGATGGTGGCGGCGGGATCGGCCTGATACTTGATCAGATGCTTTTCCCCGGTCACGGTGACGATCTGGACAAAGCTGCCCATCGTCCTGAATTTGCTGATTTCGTCGAGTTTTACCTCGCGCCCGCCGGGACCGATCAGGCGCGAACCGCGTACCTCCCAGACGACGGGAAGTTCCTCGGAGGCGAGGAACCAGCCACGAAAGGCGATGGCGGCCAGACCGGCGACCGCGCCAACCCAGACGTTGGGATCGTCCAGCAGCCAGAGCACGCCCATCGCGCCACCCATCGCCAGCGCCGCGACCTTGGTCTGGCTGTGGAAATAGGCCGCCCGATCAACGCGGAAACGAAGGGGGGCCGCTGTTACCATAGCACCATCGCGAAGGTGAGCAGGATCAGCGCCACGAAGACGGCAAAGACGATCGCACCGATGCGGCGGGCTTGCCCACGCGCCTCTCTGGGCGAGGGCGGTCGTGCCTGTGGCTTCGCGCTTTCGGTTTCAATCGGCGGGCCGCTCCAGTCCGTCGCCGGGCGCCCGAAGGTGGCGACAAGCCTAAGGCGCGACGCGGGATGCAACTCGGCGGGGCGGTCATGAAAGGCACGGGAGTGCAGGATCAGAACATGCCCGTAAAGCGCGTCGAGCCTTTCGCGTGCGGCTTCGACCTCGGCGGCTTCGACGCCGCTGCCTTCGGTGAGGTAACCGGCAAGCCCGACCTCCTCCAGATCGGAGATCTTGAGTATGACCACGTGGTCCGGGTCCAGATCACCATCGCCAAGAGCATCGGCTATCGCGCCGGGTTCTTCGCGCAGGAACCGCACCTGTTCCGGGCGCATGTCCAGTGCAAAAACCCGAACGACGCGGCGCTCGCCTGCCGGGACTGAAATCGTTTCACTCATGCGGCGGTTCTCTGTCGCAGGTTACGGGCAAGCAGGTCCATTGCGGCCATCCGCACGGCGACGCCCATCTCGACCTGATCCTGAATGACGGATCGGTTGATGTCATCCGCCAGCGTGCCGTCGATTTCCACGCCCCGGTTCATCGGACCGGGGTGCATGACGATGGCGTCTTCCTTGGCCATGCCAAGCTTTTCGCTGTCGAGCCCGTAGCGGAAGTAATATTCGCGCTCCGACGGGATAAAGCCGCCATCCATGCGTTCTTTTTGAAGCCGCAGCATCATCACGACATCCACGTCGCGCAGGCCCTCGTTCATGTCCTCGAAGACTTCGACACCGAATTCGCCGATGCCCGAGGGCATCAGCGTCGGGGGACCAATCAGGCGGATGCGGTTCTCCATCTTGCCGAGCAAGAGGATGTTGGAACGTGCCACGCGCGAATGGGCGATATCACCGCAGATCGCGATGTTCAGACGGTGCAGCCGACCCTTGGCGCGGCGGATCGTAAGCGCGTCGAGCAGCGCCTGCGTCGGGTGTTCATGACGTCCGTCACCGGCGTTCAGCACCGCGCAATTGACCTTTTGCGCAAGCAGATCGACGGCCCCCGACGACGGGTGCCGCACCACCAGCAAATCGGGGTGCATCGCGTTCAGCGTCATCGCCGTATCAATGAGGGTTTCACCCTTTTTGACCGAGGAGGTCTGCATCGACATGTTCATGACATCGGCGCCAAGCCGCATCCCGGCCAGTTCGAAACTGGCCTGCGTACGCGTCGAGTTTTCGAAGAACATGTTGATCTGTGTCATGCCAGCCAGCGCATCGCCATGTTTCTGTGGCTGTCGGTTCAGATCGGCATAGGTGTCGGCAAGGTCCAGCACGGCCGTGATGTCCGACGGGGCCAGATGCTCTATTCCCAGAAGATGTCGGTGGGAAAAGGTCATGTGGGCCTCGCTGTCTTGTGATCATCTGCTTATTGCATCTGCACGGGGATGCATCAACCGGGATTAAGGGCTCAGCGCGAGCCGGGGCGGATCGGCGGGCGCCGCGTGGGCGTACAGCTGCCGGTGCCGTTGCACTGTGTGCCGGGCGCGCAGATCCTGCCCTCGGTGCAGCGGGTCGCGCCGATAGCCGAACATCCTCCTTCCCCGAGACATAGGCTGTTGGCCGGGCAATACCGCCCCTGTCCGCAATCCGTCGCGTTGGCCGGAATGCACCCGCCGCCGATGGAACAACGGCTACCCGGCGCGCAGGTCAGGCCGTTCGGGCAGATCTCTGCCCCGGGAATGCAATTCGATGCCAGACCTCCGGATTCACCGGGCAGGCAGCGCCGGTCGGGAAGGTTCAATTGGGGAGGTTCGATCCGAGGAAAAGGTTTCAGCCCGCCCGAGAGGTCGGGCAAGGCGGGTTCGGGAA
Source organism: Heliomarina baculiformis (assembly GCF_019966545.1). Taxonomy (GTDB): domain Bacteria; phylum Pseudomonadota; class Alphaproteobacteria; order Rhodobacterales; family Rhodobacteraceae; genus Heliomarina; species Heliomarina baculiformis. The sequence goes on from NZ_JAIMIC010000004.1 coordinate 257,031, forward strand.
TTGGCGGGATGCGTCCCGAACGGGTCATGCCGTTCGAGGGGGGCAGCGGGTTGAGGCTGCCCGGGGGACGCTGCTGTCTCAGGCTTCCGGCGGGCGGGTCAAGCAGGCTGCCCTGCGCCCCGGCATATTCGGCCAGAAATACAGCACTGAAAAGCACCAGCAACGCGCCTAGATGCAGGTTGCGAAACCATCGGGACAGGCTGGATCGGAACGCGGGGGACATCTTGTATCACTTGGCACTGGAACCTGAATTGTCCAGATCATAGGGTGCTGGGAATGGAATCATATCAGGAATTCGAAGCAGCGCGGGCGATGCTGGAATGGCAGATCGAACTTGGCGCGACCGAGGCGATCTGCGATGCACCCATCGATCGCTACAGCCTGCCAGACGCTTTGCCGAAACCGGCGCAACCCTCCGGCGTCTCGCAGGCGGTGGCCCAGGTCGAGGACGTCGAGTTGGATGCCGTGGCCGAAGCGCGCGCGGCGGCAAAGGGTGCCGCTTCGCTGGACGCCCTGCACGCCGCGCTGGCCGCGTTTGAGCATTGCGATCTCAAAAAAGGCGCGCGCAGTCTTGTGTTTGGTGACGGTACGCCGGGCGCCCGTGTCATGATCATCGGAGACGCGCCGGACCGCGACGAGGATCGCGCCGGACGTCCTTTTGTCGGCAAGCCGGGGGAATTGCTCGATGCGATGCTGGCGGCCATTGGCCTCAGCCGCGCCGAGAATGTTTACGTCACCACGGCGCTGCCATGGCGTCTGCCGCAGAATCATGAACCACGGCCTGACCAGCTTGCGATGCTGCGTCCCTTCCTTGAACGTCATGTCTCGCTGGCGGCACCCGAGTTCCTCATCCTGATGGGAAACACGGCCTGCGACGCGGTGCTGGGCAAACGGGGGATCTCGCGGTTGCGCGGCCACTGGGCCGAGACATGGGGCCGTCCGGTGCTGCCGATGCTGCATCCAGCGCAGCTTCTCGGTCGGCCGAGAGACAAAAAAATGGCATGGGCAGACCTGCTGGAACTCAACGCCCGGCTGAAACGGAGTACATCATGAGAATTCTGGCCTTTTCCGATCTGCACCTCGATACGGCGCGGGCCGCCGAACTGGTCGAAGCGGGTAACAGCGCGGACCTGGTCATCGGTGCCGGCGATTTCTGTAACATGCGGCAGGGTCTTGATCTTGCGATGGACATGCTGGGCGAGATACGCCGCCCCACTGTCCTTGTGCCCGGCAATGCCGAGAGCGCGGACGAGTTGCGCGCGGCGGTGCCCGAGGGTTTTGCGGTGCTGCACGGTCAGGGCATGACGATCTCGGGCCTGCGGCTCTTCGGGCTTGGCTATGGGGTGCCCGAGACCCCGTTCGGCGGCTGGTCCTGCGATCTCGACGAAGACACGGCAGCCGGCATGCTGAAGGAATGCGAAGCGGCGGACATCCTGATCCTGCATTCCCCGCCAAAGGGCGTAGCGGATTCGACCTCTAGCGGTCATTCTGTCGGGTCCGTGGCGATCCGTGACGCGATCCGGCGAATTCAGCCCCGGCTGGCCGTCTGCGGTCACATCCACGACAGTTGGGGGGAAACGGGCCAAATAGGCGAGACGCCCGTGGTGAACCTTGGCCCGATGCCGAACTGGTTCGAAATTCCGGACTGACCCACAACTATCACCAAGGAGACGCAAGATGCCCGAGAGCGCGCAGGTCAGGGAGTTCATGCCGGTGCGGATTGCCGTGCTGACCGTTTCGGATTCCCGCAGCATGGAAGATGACCGGTCGGGGCAGGTGCTTGTGGACAGGCTTTCCGCGGCGGGGCACGTGTTGGCCGACCGGCGGATCGTCGAGGATGACCGCGCTTCCATCGCCGCCCATCTGCGCGACTGGATTGCCAACCCCGATGTCGACGTGGTGATTTCCACGGGCGGCACCGGTCTCACCGGGCGCGACGTGACGGTAGAAGCGCATCGCGACGTCTATGAAAAAGAGATCGATGCCTTTGGCACTGTCTTCACCATCGTGTCGATGAAAAAGATCGGCACCAGCGCGGTTCAGTCACGCGCCACGGGTGGCGTGGCAGGCGGAACCTACCTCTTTGCGCTGCCCGGGAGCCCGGGTGCCTGCAAGGATGCATGGGACGAAATTCTGTGCCATCAGCTCGACTACCGTCACAAACCCTGCAATTTTGTCGAGATTTTTCCGCGCCTAACGGAAAATCAGCGACGGAAATAGGCGTTCCCGGCGTATAAGGGAATGTGACCCTGTCTGTGCCGCGCAAGCGGCAGCCGGTATTCTTGTGCCGGACAGGCCGGGTTGCGGTGGAATAAGGGTACGTTGATCAAGCATGAGATTCCTGCGTCAAACACTGATCGGCCTGTTTCTGTCGGCGCTCGCGCTGGCATTGGTGATCTATGCCGTGCAGAGCGTTTTCCTCGCGGTGCAGGACAGGATGTCTCAGGAGGGGCGCGAGATGCCCCCGAACGAACGGGTCTTTGCAGTGAACCTGCAAGAGGCCCGGCTGGAAACCGTTGTCCCAGAGCTGGAAGTTTTCGGTCAGGTACAGAGCCGTCGCACCCTTGAAATCCGCTCGCCCGTGGCCGGTCGTGTCGTCGAACTCGCCGCGTCCTTTGAAGAAGGCGGCGTGGTCGAACAGGACGACATGCTTTTGCGGATCGACCCCAAGGACGCACAGTCGGCGCTGGAAACGGCCCGCAGCAATCTTCAGGACGCAGAGACAGAGCTGCGCGATGCCGAGCGCTCGCTTGACCTTGCCCGCGATACGCTGGCCGCCGCCGAGGAACAGGCGGAGCTTCAGGAACGTGCCTACCAGCGGCAAATTGATCTGGAAACGCGTGGCGTGGCGACATCGGCGACGGTGGAAAGCGCCGAGCTTGCGGCGGCCTCGTCCCGGCAAGCCGTGCTGGCCAGCCGCCTGTCGCTGGCACAGGCAGAGCTGCGCATCGATCAGGCTAATACCGATCTTTCCCGGATGCAGCTTGCCGTACAGGACGCGCAGCGAGATCTCGAGGATACGGTGATCACGGCGGAATTCGCCGGTACGCTCAGCGATGTAAATGTCGTCGAAGGCGGTCTGGTTTCGGTCAACGAAATGCTCGGCAATATTGTCGACGGCTCCGCGCTCGAAGTGTCGTTTCGCGTCTCGACTTCGCAATACGCGCGGCTGCTCGGGCGCGACGGGTCGCTGATCAAGGCGCCGGTGCGGGTGACGCTGGATGCCAATGGCGCCGACCTGCAGGCCGAAGGTCAGATCAGCCGCGACAATGCCCGCGCCGGAGAGGGCCAGCTTGGCCGTATGCTCTATGCGCAGCTCGATCCTGCACCCGGTTTCAAACCGGATGACTTCGTGATCGTCAAGGTGGACGAACCGCCGCTGGCGGAGGTCGCGCTCTTGCCTGCATCGGCGCTGGATTCAAGCAATACGGTGCTGGTTCTGGAGGATGGCGACCGGTTGCAGTCGCTGTCGGTCGAACTTGTGCGCCGTCAGGGCGATGACGTGCTGGTGCGGGGCGAAGGTCTGGCCGGTCAGCTGGTCGTGGTTGACCGCACGCCGGTTCTGGGCCCGGGGATCCGGGTGCGCCCGCTGAACCTGCCGCCGTCCGACGATGAGCCGCCTTCGGATTTACTGGAACTCAGCCAGGAAAGGCGTAGCAAGCTTGTGGCCTTTGTCGAAGCGAACGAAGGCATGCCGGCCGAGATGAAGGCGCGCATGCTGGCGCAGCTCAGCAGCGATAAGGTGCCGGCAGGGCTTGTGGCCCGCATCGAATCCCGGATCGGGGGCTAGGGCCATGGCCCGGAATATTCCGCGCTCGGCGGGCGGGTTGCTGTCCTACTTTACCAGGCACCGGACGGCGGCGAATCTCTTGCTGGTGCTGCTCTTGGTCCTGGGCGTAGCGGCGATGCCTAACATGCGCACCCAGTTTTTTCCGGACGTGGTATCGAGCAACATCAACGTGAACTTGGTCTGGGAGGGCGCGGGTCCCGAGGACGTGGACAGCGCCATCATACAGGCGCTAGACCCGGCCCTGCTGTCGGTCGAGGGTGTCGAAAACACCTATGCCGTTTCGCACGAAGGGTGGGGGCAGGTCACTGTCGAGTTCGAGCCGGGCTGGGATTCAGGACGCGCGGTCGAGGACATCCAGAGCGTCATCGACGGTATTTCGACCTTTCCGGACGAGGCCGAAGAGCCAACGATACAAAGGGCTGTCTGGCGTGACCGGGTGACCGATGTGGTCATCAGCGGCCCGCTCGATGCGCAGCAACTTGCCCTGCTGGCCGACGAACTTGTCGCGCGGCTCTTTGCCAGCGGCGTGACGCGGACGACGCTGCGCGGGGTGGCCGCGCCCAATACGGTGATCGAGGTGCCGTCGTCACGGCTGGTGGGCTATGACGTGACCATGTCGGAGATCGCGACGGCGGTGCGGGCCGAGGTTTCGGCCAACCCCGCGGGCGATGTAGAGGGCGCCAATGCGCGGGTACGGGCCGGGACCGAAAAACGCACACCCGATGATCTTGCGAACATCGTCCTGCGGTCGAACGCTGATGGCTCTACCCTGACCATTGGCGATGTCGCCACCATTCGTGTCGAGGGAACCGACCGGTCGCGCACCTATTTCGTTGGCGACAACCCGGCGGTTTCGATCCGTGTGGATCGTTCCGATCAGGGCGACGCCGTGGGCATCCAGCATACGGTCGAAGAGGTCGTGGCGCGGATGCAGACCACCGCGCCCGAAGGGGTCAAGATCGATCTGATCCGCACCCGGGCCGAGGCCATTACCGGTCGTCTCAACCTGCTTGTCGATAACGGGCTGATGGGGCTGGCGTTGGTTGTGGGCCTGCTGTTCCTGTTCCTCAACGCGCGCATCGCATTCTGGGTGGCCGCCGGGATTCCCGTTGCCATGTTCGCGGCGATCGCGCTGATGTACGCCTTTGGGCTGACCTTCAACATGATCAGTCTCTTCGGGCTGATCCTGACACTGGGCATCGTGGTCGACGACGCAATTGTCGTGGGCGAGCACGTGGATTTCCGCGCCCGACGGATGGGCGAGCCGGGTGTCGTCGCGGCGGAAAATGCGGCCCGGCGCATGGCGATGCCGGTCTTTGCCGCAACGGTCACGACGGTCATCGCCTTTTTCGGCCTGACCTCCATCGGCGGCCGGTTCGGCGACATGATTAAGGACATTCCCTTTACGGTGATCGTCGTGCTGATCGCCTCGCTGGTCGAATGCTTCCTGATCCTGCCAAATCACATGAGCCACGCGGTAACCCATTCGGCGCGCCAGCACTGGTATGACCTGCCGAACCGATACGTGAACCGGGGCTTTGTCTGGGTGCGTGAGAACCTGTTTACGCCGCTGATGCGCGGGGTCGTGAAAGCGCGCTACGTGGTGCTGGCCGGAGCAGTGGCCCTGCTGGCAAGCCAGGTCGCGATCTTCATTCGCGGAGATATCCAGTGGCGGTTCTTCAGCGGCCCCGAGCGCGGCTCGGTGACCGGCAACTTCATGATGGCCGAGGGTGCGACCCGCGCCGATTCCATCGCGATGATGCGGGAATTGCAGCGCGCCACGGACGAGGTCGCCGCTGAATATGAGGCCGAATATGGCATCAGCCCGCTGGATTACGTGATCGCCGAGCTTGGCGGCAACGCATGGCCCGGACTGAACGGTGCCGACAACAAGGATCCGGACCAGCTTGGCGCGATCAGCATTGAGCTGATCGATGCAGACCTGCGGCCCTATTCCGCATCGGCCTTCGTCAAGGACATTCAGGAAAAGGTCGTCAATCACCCGATGGCCGAAACCGTGTCCTTTAGAAGCTGGCGGTCCGGACCGGGGGGCGACGCACTTTCGGTCCAGTTCTACGGGGCGGATGTCCAGACGCTCAAGGCCGCGAGCGAGGCGCTAAAGACAGAATTGGCCCGGTTCCCCGAGGTTTCGGGGATCGAGGACAACCTTGCCTATGACAAGGAAGAGCTGGTGCTTGACCTGACCCCGCAGGGGCAGGCCGTCGGATTTACCATCGAAGCCCTTGCGCCGGCGCTGCGCTCGCGGCTGAACGGGATCGAGGCCGCGACCTATCCCGACGGGCCGCGCAGTGCCAAGATCCGTGTGGAACTGCCCGAATCCGAACTGACGGCGGACTTTCTCGAGCGCACCCAGATGCGCATGCCGGGCGGTGGTTACGTGCCGCTTGCCGATATAGTGAGCGTCGAGCAGCGCACCGGATTTTCATCGGTTCGTCGTGAAAACGGGGTGAGGGTCATCAGCGTGACCGGGGACATTTCCGAGGATGACCCGGAACGCGCCGCCGAGATCAACACCGAGCTGGAAACCGAAATCTTGCCAAGGATTGCCAGCGTGCTGCAAGTGGAATGGTATCTGGCCGGTCTCAGCGAGCAGGAGGACGAATTTCTCAGCGACGCCATGACCGGGCTGATCCTCGTTTTGACGGGTATCTACCTGACGCTGGCCTGGGTCTTTGCAAGCTGGACCCGTCCGCTGGTGGTGATGGCGATCATTCCCTTCGGTCTGGTCGGGACAATCTGGGGTCACGCGCTTTGGGAGACACCCCTATCGATGTTCACGGTTGTCGGGCTTCTGGGGATGACCGGAATCATTATCAACGACTCCATCGTGCTGGTCACGACCATCGACGAATACGCGCGTGACAGGGGGCTTGTACCCTCGATCATCGCAGGCGCGGCGGACCGGCTGCGACCTGTTCTCTTGACCACGCTGACGACGGTGCTCGGTCTGGCGCCGCTGCTCTACGAGCAATCCACCCAGGCCCAGTTCCTCAAGCCCACGGTGATCACGCTGGTCTATGGGCTTGGCTTTGGCATGGTTCTCGTTTTGCTCGTGGTGCCTGCGCTGATTGCCATACAGGCCGATTTCATCCGCCCGCTTGCCTCTTTTCGCCGCGCTCTCGGCCCGCGTAGCGGGGCGATGCGGGGCGTTGCAGGCGGTATGGCGTTCGTGTTGCTGGCATGGCTGGCGACGACGATGGGGGGGGTGCTGGTAACTGGGGCGCTCGCGCCACCGCTTGCGGCCCTGATGCCGGGATTCGCGGCGACCGCACCTTTGCAGGCCGCGCTGACGCTTTTTGTTGCAGGCGCGCTGGCAGTGCTTCTGGTGGCCTATCCGGTTGCGGTCATGTTCTTCCGGCGCTCTGGCCGGATGCGCCGGGCCTAGATACGTGCCTGCGCCAGCCGGACCATCTCATCTACCGACTCGCTCATTTCGATCTTGCGCGACAGGACGTCGTCCACCGGAAACCAGTCCGCGTCGCTCACGTCATCGGCCGCAACCGGCGTGCCCGAGACATAGGCGCAGCGCACCGCTGTCAGCAGGAAATGTACCGCTGTGCCGCCCCGGGCATCGGGCAGGATCACGTCCACATTCGTCAGGTATTCCTGCGGTTTCGCGATGACGCCGGTTTCTTCCTGCGCTTCGCGCGCCGCCGCGTCGAGCGCGGTCTCCCCCCATTCGACGTGGCCACCGGGAAACCCCCACAGCCCTGCGTCGGGCTGTTTGATCCGCCGCACCAACAGCACTCGGTCCTGATGCAGGATGACGGCAATGGTTCCTAGGATGGGGGATTTTGTCATGCCCCGTTATCGGGACTCGCACCCTCGGATGTCAACCGCGCGGCTGCTGCCAAGCACCGTCAGGCGCAGCGCCGACCGGTCGAGCGCATAGGGCTTGCCTTCGACATGAACCAGTTCGCTCGTTGCCCGCAGCCGGTTGCCGGACCGGGTCACGACCGGTTCGGAGGCCCAGAGTTTCGGATTGCCGGTTTCGATCACGGCGACTTCGGTGCCGCCGGTCGGGGGCAGGTCGATCTCGGCGGTGACTTCCATGCCGTTCGCCGTCGGTTTCAGGGCGCATTTGGCTTTTCCGGCACCGGCCTCGTTCGCGGAAAGCGGACGCGCGGCCATCGCCGCGGCAATTGCCGGGTTGCGCTTTGCGCCCGGTTTCAGCGCGCTGTCAAAGCTGAGCGACGCCGGGATGCAGACATCGCTGCAGACGCCGAAATCGATTCTCCCTGAAAGACGGATGGGCTGGCCCGGCACTTTTGGCGTGACGATAACCGGGAGCACAAGCTCATGCTTGTAGCCGATGCTGCGCAACCCACCGAGGTGAAATACCTCGGGCGTTGGCCAGACCAGCGCGGCGGCGGTGATATTGCTCGACCCGCTCCAGTCGAACTCGGGTGGAATGCCCGCATCTCCGGGGGCGCGCCAATAGGTTTTCCAGCCGGGCGCAAGCGTGAGTTTCAGCGCCGCCTGTACCTTGCCGTCGGCCATTCGCCCGCCATCAAGCACGTCGACGCGCACGATCTCTTCCAGCGAACCCTGAGCGGTGAGGGGCGCAGGCGTCTGCAATAGGCCAAGCGTGGCGATAATGGCTATCAGTCTGATCATCGATACTAGATGGCCGCAAAACGATGAAATGCCAAGTCACGTTGCGGTCAGGTCAAGCAAAAGGGATGTGTCCCTTGCCCTTCCCGGCAGCGAGGGCCATGCTGTCATGGAACCGCTGCCGGATCGGAGCGTTCGGAATTAAAGGAAGTAACGCTACATGGACCTGACCGGAAAGCTACTGATCGCAATGCCGGGCATGGGCGACCTTAGGTTCGAACGATCCGTGATCCTGATGTGCTCTCACGATGATGACGGGGCCATGGGGCTGATCATCAACAAGCCCGCCGAGGATGTTCACCTCTCGGATCTGCTCGCCCAGCTTGAAATCGAAGGCCGCAAGGATGCCGCGGGCAGGGATCTGCCCGTGCATTTCGGCGGCCCTGTGGAGGGCGCCCGCGGGTTCCTGCTGCACAGCAATGATTACGAGTCGCCGCTTCAGACCCTGCGGATCAGCGATACGCTGCGGATGACGGCGACGCTCGATATACTTGAGGATATCGCCAGCGGCACCGGACCATCGAAATTCCTGATGGTATTGGGCTATGCGGGCTGGGGGCCGGGGCAGCTGGAACAGGAAATCGCCCATAACGGCTGGCTCACCGCCGAGGTCAATGAGCAGATCATCTACGATCTCGACAATGACGCGAAATGGGGTGCTGCGCTGGCCGAGATCGGGGTCGACCCGCTGACGCTTTCCGCCAGTTCAGGCAACGCCTGAAGCGCGGTTCTAGTCGCGCGGTGCCGCCGCGCGGGCCAACCTGTCATTGATGGCAAGGCCCAGACCGGTCTTCGGGATCGGAGCGATGGCGATAGGACGACCGTCTCGGTCGGCAAGATGCAGGTGGCCGAACAGGTTCGCCGCCGCCTCGGCCAAATCGCCCTCGGGCGACAGGTTCAGGTCACAGGGCATCTCTCCGAACCCGATCAGGATTTCACCTCGCTCCGCAGACGGTGCATTAAGGCGGATCGCGGCCTTCGGCGCGTAATGCGACAGCATCTGCCCCGGCGCGTTTAGCGTGGCAGAGGGCGCGCGCCGCTGCACGGGGCCGCCCAATACGCCTTCGATCTCTTCCACCGCCAGCCCACCGGGCCGCAGCAGGACCGGTTTACGATCATCACCGAAACCGAGGATCGTCGATTCCAGCCCAACCTCGCAGCGGCCGTCATCGACAATGGCGGCGATACGTCCGCCCAGCCCGTCCCTGACATGGTCCGCTGTCGTGGCGCTGATCCGCCCCGAGGGGTTGGCCGAGGGCGCGGCCACCACGCCGCCAAACTCTTTGAGCAACGCCCGTGCGGTCGGGTGCGCTGGAACGCGGATCGCCAGCGTATCAAGACCGGCGGTAACAAGGGGCGACACATCCGCATCGGCGCGCAGCGGCAGTACCAGCGTAAGAGGTCCGGGCCAAAAGGCGCGGGCCAGCGTTTCCGCCTCATCGGACCAGCCCACGTACCGCTGCGCCGTGGCCACATCGGCAGCATGGACGATCAGCGGATTGAAGCTCGGCCGTCCCTTGGCCTCGTAGATGCCGGCCACCGCCCGCCCGTTGGTCGCATCAGCCCCCAGCCCATAGACGGTTTCGGTGGGGAAAGCGACGCAGGCGCCTTGCCGCAGCAGATCGGCGGCCCGGGCGAGGTCCGTGGCCGAGGGCCCGAGCATGAGGGTTGACGAAGAGTTCATTAGGCGTGACGCGGCGTTTCAGTTGCGTGGATCGGCAGACTGCTCTGGAATGCCGGGGACTGCTGTCCCATAAAGGCGGCTCGGGCAGAATCCAAGCCCGTCCATAGTCTTAAGCCATTGACCAGCGAGGAGTAAGCAATGCCTTATCGTGCCCCCGTATCCGATTATGAATTCATGCTGCGTCACGTCGTCGGTTTTGACCGCGTCTCTGGAACCGAGCGTTATTCGGAAGCCAGCAGCGACGTGGTTTCGGCGATTCTGAACGAAGCGGGAAAGATGTGCGAAGAGGTCATGGCCCCGCTGCAACGCAATGGCGATCTTAACCCGGCACGGCTGGAAAACGGCGTCGTGCGCACCTCGCCCGGATTTGCCGAGGGCTGGAAAGCGATCGCCGAAGGCGGCTGGATCGGGATCAGTGCGCCCGAGGAACATGGCGGCATGGGCCTGCCTGTAACGTTGCTGACCTCGGTCAACGAAATGATGTCGAGCGCCTGCCTTTCGCTGGAACTGGCCCCGCTCATGAGCATGGGCCAGATCGAAGCGCTGGAGCATCATGCCAGCGATGAGATCAAGGAGCTTTACCTTCCCAAGCTGATCTCGGGCGAATGGTCCGGCACCATGAACCTGACTGAACCGCAGGCGGGATCGGACGTGGGGGCGCTGTCGACCAAGGCCGAGCCGCTGGATGACGGCACCTATGCCATCACCGGGCAAAAGATCTATATCTCCTGGGGCGACAACGATTTCACCGAGAATGTTTGCCACCTTGTCCTTGCACGCCTGCCCGATGGCGTGGCGGGCACCAAGGGGATCAGCCTGTTTCTCGTGCCCAAGAACATCCCCGATGAAAACGGCGCGCCGGGCGTGGCGAACCAACTCAAAGTGGTCTCGCTTGAGCATAAGATGGGCCTGCACGGTTCGCCGACCTGCGTCATGCAATATGACGGCGCCAAGGGCTGGTTGATCGGCAAGGAAAACGGCGGCATGGCGGCGATGTTCACCATGATGAATAACGCGCGGCTTGGCGTTGGCGGTCAGGGCGTCGGTTCGGGCGAGGGCGCCTACCAGCACGCGCTGGCCTATGCGATGGAGCGCAAGCAGGGCCGTACCGCCGAAGGCTCCTCGGGCACCATCGCGGAACATGCGGATGTGCGCCGCATGCTGATGACGATGAAGGCCGAGCTGTTCGCCGCCCGCGCCATCATTCTGTCCTGCGCGGTTGCCATCGACATGCAGAACGCCACCGGGGAGGCGGACTGGGCCGCCCGTGCGGCTCTGCTGACACCGATTGCCAAGGCCTTCGGGACGGACACCGGGATCGACGTCTCTGAAATGGGCGTTCAGGTGCACGGCGGCATGGGCTTTATCGAAGAAACCGGCGCGGCGCAGTACTATCGCGACAGCCGGGTTACCGCGATCTACGAGGGCACGAACGGGATCCAGGCGATGGATCTTGTCGCGCGCAAGATGATGGACGGCGGCGAGGCCGCGATGCACCTGCTTGATGAAATCGAGACGCAGGCGGAACAGGCCAAGGCGACCTTCCCGGACATGGCCGACGCGGTCTGGCAGGCGGCGGAAACCCTGCGCGAGGCGACCGAATGGCTGAACGGTCAGAGCGACATGAACGACCGGTTCGCGGGCGCGGTGCCTTACCTGCGCGGATTTGCGCGGGTGCTCGGGGCGCATTTCCACCTCTCCGCCGCACTGGCGGAACCGGGATCGGCACGCGAAACACTTGCCCGGTTCTATATCACCTGCTTGCTGCCCGAACATGCCGGTCTTCTCGCCCATGCGCAGGCCGGAGCGAAGGATCTCTACGAGATGAGCCTCGAAGACCTGGTGGCCTGATATGGATACGGAAAGACCGATGGTGCTGAATTACCCTTGGGATACACCACCGGAACACGGGGGCGCGATCGAGGTCGCCCCCGGGATCCTCTGGATCCGTATGCCGCTGCCGATGAAGCTGGATCACGTCAACCTCTACGCATTGGATGACGGAGACGGCTGGACGGTGATCGACACCGGGTTCGGATCACGCAAGACGCGTGAAATCTGGACCGAAGTGCTGAACGGGCCGATGGCGGGCAAGCCGGTGAAGCGGGTGATCATGACCCATCATCACCCGGATCACATGGGCAACGTGGGCTGGTTCCAGACCGAACACGGGGCCGAGTTGGTGTCGACCCGCACCTCATGGCTCTTTGCACGGATGCTGCATCTTGACGCGCAGGAGAGACCGCCCTCGGAAACGCTGGCTTTCTGGAAAAGCGCGGGGATGGATCCCGAAATCCTGGACCAGCGGGCGCAGGAAAAACCGTTCAACTACGCCGATATCGCCGTGCCCATGCCGCTTGGGTTCAAGCGGATAAAGCAGGGCGACGTGATCGAGATGGGCGGGCGCACGTGGGACATCCACATCGGCAACGGCCACGCGCCGGAACACGCGACTTTCTGGAGCCGCGATGACAATCTGGTGATCTCTGGCGACCAGATCCTGCCCTCTATCAGTCCGAACATCGGCGTTTACGTGACCGAACCAGAGGCCGATCCGCTTGAGGGATGGCTAGAGGCCTGCGAGCGTTTCCTGCCGCTGGCACGCCCCGATCATCTGGTTTTGGGCGGGCACAAGCTGCCTTTCACCGGGTTGCCGGTGCGTCTGCGGCAGTTGATCGACAATCATCACGGCGCGCTGCGTCGGCTGATAAAGCATCTGGCCGAACCGCATAGCGCGGCGGAATGCTTCTCGGTTCTGTTCAAGCGTAACATCGGCGCCGGGGAATATGGGCTGGCGCTGGTTGAATCCGTGGCCCATGTCAATCATCTCTACCTGAGAGGTGAGGTCACGCGCGAAAGACGCGCGGATGGCGCATGGGTCTATCAGGCGAAAGGCCAGGGATGAGCGACGAGATCAGGACGACGGCAGAAGCCGCCGAGGCGGATGTGCTGCCGCGCATGAAGGAAATCCATACCGACCCCGCGCGCGCCGAAAAGGCACCGGTGCCGGACAGCCTGAAGCAGCCGCTGAAAAACAAAAGCGCCGCGCAATGGGCTTATGAGCGGCTGATTGTCTATATCCGCAATTTCGAAGCGCAGCTTGATGGCGAGCATGAAGTCGCAGTCGGATTGACCGGGGGCGATGCAGGTGTTTTGCGCATCGAGGGTATGGGCTATTTCGACCCGGATATCGTCACTTTTTACGGCAGCGATGGCCGTGGCTCGAAGACCCAGTTGATCCAGCATGTCACCCAGTTGAACGTGATGCTGCGCGCTATCGCAAAGCCGCAGCCCGAAGAGCCCGCGCATCGTATCGGGTTCAGGCTGGTCCGGGATATCGAAGAGCCTGAGACACCGTGAAAATTCTGCGAAGAATTTTCCCAAGAAAATTGAATTTTCTTGGCCACACCGATGGATAGGACACCCCTGAGTGACGGCTGCGCGGTATTGACCGCGTGACACCGTCTTTCGAATCCGGTACTTCCCCCTGCAAGAGTCACGAACAGGATCAGACTTATGGCTGAACACAAGCACGGCGAGATGGATATCAAATCGCAAACCGAAACTTTCGAAGGCTTCATGAGCTTTGTCACATGGGCCGCGGGCATCATCATCGTGCTGCTCATCCTGATGGCCATCTTCATCACCTGATCCCAATCGGAGCCTTTCCTTGAATATGCGTATCCTGTGCCTGCTGGCGCTGCTGCCTCTGCTGGCCGGTTGCGTCACGGGAGGGCACTATTCCGAAGATTCAGTTGTGGAAGCGGCGCGCTATCGCAGTAGCGAACCGCCGCGCATGACGCTTTACACGATGATCAACAATCGCTCCGGCAAGGGGGCGCATTCCTCCCTGCTGATCAACGCCTCGGAAACCGTGATCTTCGATCCGGCAGGGTCGTTCTATGCGGATGTCGTGCCTGAGCAGGACGATGTGCTGTTCGGCATCTCCCCCAAGATCGAGGAAGCCTACAAGGGCGCCCACGCACGGGAAACCTTCCATGTCGTGCGCCAGCACGTGCCGCTGACCGCCGAGCAGGCCGAAACCGCCTATCGGCTGGCCCTTGCCAACGGACCGGTTGCGGGCGCTTTCTGTGCCAATGCCACCTCTCAGCTGGTGCAGCAGATCCCTGGTTTCGAAAACGTCCAGACCACCTTTTATCCGGTCAAGCTGCAGGAGCAATTCGCCAAGCTGCCCGGCGTCGTCACGGACACCTATTACGAATACGACAGTGCCGATCTTCAGGAAGGTCTGCGCAAGGGCAACGAAGCGCTAAACACCAACTAGGTAGAGCAGCGCGTAAAGCGTGACCGCGCCGCTGCCGATGGCCATCAGCACATTCTTGGTGACGTAGCCGACGGCCAGCGTCACGGCGGCGGCCGCCATGCGTGGCAGGTCGGGCTCGCCACCTGTTGCGCTGGGCCAGACGACCAGCGGAGCGACCAGCGCGGGCAGCATCGCGACAGCGGTGTAACGCAGATGGCGCAAGAGCCATTCCGGCAGGGGCCGGTCCCCCACGATCCCGATGAAAAAGAACCGCAGGGCAAAGCTTCCCAGCGCAAGGCCAAGGATCACGATCCAGAGGGTCGAGGTTTCGAAACCGGTGGCCGATGTTGCAACGTCGTTCATATCTTGACCCCCCGGCTTATGAGAAACTGTTCTGCCCGCGCCCCGGCCATCATGCCGGCCGTGCCGGCCACCAGCAGGCCAAGGTTATAGGGGATCGAAACACAAAGAAGAGCGACGACGATCGACACAAAGGCTGCGGCGATATGGGCGGGGGTGCGCAGCATCGGGCCGACCATGGCTAGAAAAGCGATGGGCAGCGCGAAATCGAGCGCAAAACTCTCAGGGATGCCGGTGCCGAGGATCGCACCGACCAGCGTGCCGGTATACCAGAGCGGCGCGATGATGGCGTTTGTCCCGAAGAAATAGGCAAGCCGCTCGGACAGCGTCATTTCCGGCGCCAGTTCGTATTGGGCCACGGACAGGGAATAGGACTGGTCCACCGTGAAATAGGCGACGATGGCCCGCGTCCAGAGCGGGGCTGCGCCGAGGTAGGGGGTCAGCGAGGCGGAATACATGCCGACCCGCAGGTTCACGGCGAGCGATGAGGCAAGAATGATCATCGTCGGGGCATCTTCGCGCAGCAGTTGCAGCGCGGTGAACTGGGCCGATCCCGCATAGACCGAGGCGGAAAAAGTCAGCATTTCGTAGAGCTTGAGCCCTGCTTCGGTTGCGAGTACCCCGAATAGAAGCGAGAAGGGGCCAGCGACGAAGATGAAGGGCAGGCTGTTCCGGCATCCTTTCCAAAAGTACGATTTCGCGGTGGTACGTGGCATTGCTTGACCCTAGACTGACCGAAACTGCACTATCGGTGATGGGGAGGGGTTGCAATTGGTGACGCGCATGAATGACGACGCATTGCTGATCGCGCCGGACGCGCAGGCGCCGGGCCTGACACGGAAAATTCGCGGCACGGATCACACCGGTGCCGAAACCGAGATTCCGGTCGTCGAAGAGCGCCCGCTCACGATTTTTCTGAACAGCCAGGAGATCGTCACCGCGATGACGATCGGGGATTACCCGGAATATCTCGCGCTGGGTTTTTTGCGTAACCAGGGCATGCTGCGCGACGATGAGGAGCTTCTGGGCGTCGATTACGACGATGAACTTGAAACGGTCGTTGTCCGGACTGGGCGAGAGACCTCTTACGAAGAAAAGCTGAAGAAAAAGACCCGCACCAGCGGCTGCGCGGTGGGAACGGTTTTCGGCGATATGATGGAGGGTCTGGAGGGTTTGCACCTGCCCGCAGCCGAAGTGCGCAGCTCGTGGCTCTACGCATTGTCGGCGCAGATCAACCGGATGCCGTCGCTTTATCTGGAGGCCGGGGCGATCCACGGCACGGTGCTTTGCCGACAGGACCAACCGCTGGTCTACATGGAAGATGTCGGGCGCCATAACGCCGTCGACAAGGTGGCGGGATGGATGCTGAAGCATGGCGAAGGCGCGTCGGACAAGATCCTCTACACCACCGGCCGGCTGACTTCGGAAATGGTCATCAAGACCGCCCATATGGGGATACCGGTGCTGGCCTCGCGCTCCGGGTTTACCGCATGGGGAGTCGATATCGCGCGGCAGGTGGGATTGACGCTGATCGGACGGTTGCGCGGCCAGCGGTTCGTCTGCCTGGCGGGCGAAGAGCGCCTTATCCGCGATGCGGACCTGTCCTCGGCGCAGGCCGAAGAGCGCCGTGCGATCCGCAAAGGAGCAGAGGTATGAACCGGGCGGCAATTTTCTGGCCAGAAAATTTCCAAGACCATTCAAATTTTCTTGGGCTCCGATGTGGGATGCTTTGCCAATGAAACAACCGGTCGGCGTTATTCTCGCGGGCGGGCTGGCGCGCCGCATGGGCGGCGGTGACAAGCCGCTGCTTGATCTTGGCGGGCAAAACCTTTTGGATCATGTGATCGAACGGCTCGAACCGCAGGTCGAGGCGCTCGCGTTAAACGCAAATGGAGATGCCGAACGGTTCTCGCACTACGGTCTGCCCGTGATTGCCGACAGCATCGAGGGGTTCGCCGGTCCTTTGGCCGGGGTGCTTGCAGGGCTCGATTGGGCCGCGGCGCAGGGGGCCGACACGCTGGTCACCGCGGCGGGTGACACGCCGTTTTTCCCCTGTGACCTCGTTCCGCAGCTTTTGCTTGCGGGTGAGGACATGGAGAATCCGCTCGTCCTTGCTGCAACGCCGGATGCGGACGGGCAGGTGCGTCGCCACCCGACGTTCGGCCTGTGGCCGGTGTACCTGCGGGACGACCTGCGCACGGCCTTGCAGGGTGGTTTGCGCAAGGTGGTGCAATGGACAGATCGTCATAAGGGCCGCGAGGCGGTTTTTCCCGCGCCGGTGTTCGATCCGTTTTTCAACGTAAATACGCCTGAAGACCTTACCCGGGCCGAAGAAATACTGGCGGGGACCGCGTGAGAATATACGGCGTTGTCGGATGGAAGAACGCGGGCAAGACCGGATTGATGGAACGGCTCGTGACCGAGATCACTTCGCGCGGGATCAGCGTCTCGACCATCAAGCATGCCCATCACAGCTTTGACGTGGATCACGAAGGAAAGGACAGCTTTCGCCACCGGCAGGCGGGGGCGACCGAGGTGCTGCTGGCCTCGCGCAATCGCTTTGCGCTAATGCATGAGCTGCGGCAGGAACATGAACCAAGCCTCGATGACCTGCTGCCGCGGCTCTCGCCCGTCGATCTGGTGTTGATCGAAGGTTACAAGCGCGACCAGCACCCCAAGATCGAAGCGCATCGCGTGGAAACCGGTAACCCGCTGATCGCGCCGGACGATCCGACCATTCGCGCCGTGGCCAGCGACACGCCGCTCGATCTGGACCGGCCCGTGTTCGATCTGAACGACACCAAGGCGATTGCGGATTTCGTGCTTGCCGAGGTGGGCCTGTGAAGTTCGACACCCATGTGGTGGTCGATTGGTCGGCCGGCAAGCGCGCGCCCGCCCGACCATCGAAGGATTCGATCTGGATCGGGATATCGCGCGGGACGGGCGATGATGAACCGGTCTATTGCCGGTCCCGTCAGGATGCCGAAGCCCATTTGGCCGCGTTGATCGTGTCCGAGCGCGGTGCGGGGCGGCGCATGATGATCGGCTTCGATTTCCCGTTCGGGTACCCCAAGGGCCTCGCCCGAAAGATCACGGGAAGGGATGATGTGTTTGCCCTGTGGTCATGGCTGGAAGAGCGCATCAGCGATCTGCCGGACGGGGCGAACAACCGCTATGATGTGGCCTCGGAAATGAATGGCTTTTTCGACGGTCCCGGCCCCTTCTGGGGCAAGCCGAACGAAAGGGACTGGCCGGAGATTCCGTACCGCAAAGCCGGGATCGTCTTTGACGAGGTGGCCGAGAAGCGCCATTGCGATCTGGCGGGCAAGGCATCGTCGAGCTGTTTTCAGCTGGCCTTTCCGCCTACGGTGGGTGGGCAAGTGCTGATGGGCGTGCCGGTGCTTTCCCGGCTGCGCCGGCTTGACGGGGTGGCGGTATGGCCATTCGAGGATACCTCAAATGCACCAGTCGTGCTCGCCGAGATCTGGCCGGGGCTTATCGAACCGGCGGTCAAAGAGGTCAAGGCGCAGGCCCCCGGGGAAATCCGCGACCTGGTTCAGGTTCGCCTCCTCGCGCGGGCGCTGTCGCGGCTGCCTCATGACGAACTGGCAGACCTGATGGCCGCCCCGCCGCAAGAGGCCCGCGAGGAAGGCTGGATACTGGGGGCAGGGCATGTCGCGCGCCTGAGCGAGTTGGCGCTTGGGGGGCACGACGCGGGCGAAGGGCCAGAGCCGCCACCACTGCGCAACGATTGTTTTGCCCTGCCTGCGGGCGTGAACTGGACACCCGTCGATCAGGCGCTCGACCTTCTGAAAACCCGGCTGAATCCCATCGCCGGGGCCGAGAAATCATCGGTCCGATCCGCGCTTGGCCGGGTTCTGGCGAGCGATGTGATCGCCGAAAGGTCGAACCCGCCTGCGGCCAATTCTGCCGTCGATGGCTATGGGTTCGCTGGCGGTGCATCCGAGGGCAAGCACCGGCTGCAACTGGTAGAGGGACGAGCCGCCGCAGGTGCGCCCTATGGTGGGAAAGTGCCCGCAGGCCGCGCCATACGCATCCTCACCGGCGCGCCACTGCCCGTGGGTGTCGACACGGTGATCCTAGAAGAAGACGTCACGGTTGCCGATGGCCAGATCGCTTTTCGCGGCCCGCTGAAACGCGGCGCCAATGCCCGCAAGGCCGGGGAGGACGTGGCGGCAGGCGATGTGGTCCTGCCTGCCGGGCGGCGCCTGACACCGGCGGATCTGGCACTTCTTTCGGCAGTTGGCCCTGCAAGGGTCGATCTGCGGCGGGCGCTTCGGGTGGCGGTGATTTCGACAGGGGACGAGCTGGCCGAACCGGGCACGCAGTTGAACCCCGGCCAGATCCACGACGCGAACCGCCCCATGCTGCTTGCGATGCTTGCCCGCTTTGCCTTTGAGCCGGTCGATATGGGCATCTTGCCCGACGACCGGCAGGCGCTGCGCGCGCGGCTCGATGCGGCGGCAGAGCAGGCTGATGTGATCCTGACGAGCGGCGGGGCTTCGGCGGGGGACGAAGACCATGTGAGCGCGCTGCTGCGTGAAGCGGGCGCGATGCAGGAATGGCGGATCGCCGTCAAGCCGGGCCGCCCGCTGGCGCTGGGCTTCTGGGCGGGGAAACCGGTTTTCGGTCTGCCGGGCAACCCGGTCGCGGCGATGGTTTGCACGCTGGTCTTTGCGCGTCCCGCGCTTTGCCTGCTGGCGGGCGAGGGCTGGCAGGAACCGCAGGGCTTCACCCTTCCGGCGGCCTTTGAGAAACGCAAGAAACCGGGGCGGCGCGAGTACCTCAGAGCGCGCATCCGCGAAGGCCGCGCCGAGGTGTTTGCCTCGGAAGGATCGGGCCGTATCAGCGGGCTGAGCTGGGCCGACGGGCTGGTCGAACTGGAGGATGGCGAACGCCACATCCGCCCCGGAGACCCGGTGCGCTACATCCCCTTCGGCAGTTTTGCGCTTTGATCGCGCACAGGCCTGCACGGGAAATTGAATTGATCTGACACCGGTCTAAGTCCCCTAATGACGCGAAACAGGAGGATTTTCCATGCAGTCCCGACGCCAGTTCTTGATTTCTACCGCCGGCGCTGCCGGTACGGTTACATTGCTGCCTTATGCTGCGATGGCTGCCGGTCATCTCGCGAACGAGTTCAAGACCCCCGGTGGCACGATTACCGTACACCCGGTCTCTCATGCGTCCTTCGTGATGGAGACACCGGTAGGCGTGATCTATGTCGACCCGGTCGGCGAGGCCTCGGCCTATGGCGATTTCCCCGAACCCGACCTGATCCTGATCACCCATGAACATGGTGACCATTACAACGCGGAAACCTTAGCCGCGCTGGTCGGGGAAGAGACGCAGCTGATCTCCAACCCTGCCGTCTACGAGATGATGCCCGAAGACCTGCAAGGTAAGACCATGCAGATCGCCAACGGGGAAATGTCGCAGATGGAAGGCGTCCAGATCGACGCGATCCCTGCTTATAACACGACCGAAGAGCGCCTGAACTTTCACCCGCAGGGCCGCGACAATGGCTATGTGCTGAGCTTTGACGGCTTTCGCGTCTATATCTCTGGCGATACCGAAGACATCCCCGAGATGCGCGAGCTTGACGATATCGACCTTGCCTTTGTCTGCATGAACCTGCCGTTCACCATGGATGTGAACGCGGCGGCGTCGGCGGTGTCCGAATTCCAGCCGACCTACGTCTATCCCTATCATTATCGCGGTCGCGATGGTGGCACGCAGGACCCCGAGGAATTCGCGAGCCTCGTTGAAGGTGTCGAGGTCAAGCTGGGCGCCTGGTACGAATAAGCCTTTGTTGAATCGGCGAAACGGCGGGGATCTTTCCCGCCGTTTTTCGTTTAGCCTAGATATATCTGACCGCCCGGGTATTTGACCCGGGGCACGGTTCGGGTTGCAAGAAAGAACCCGAGCGTCAGCGGGCCGACCCGACCAAGGAACATGATCAGCATCAGCATCGCCTCGCCATAGCCGTCGAGTTGGGGTGTCAGACCGCGTGACAGTCCTACGGTGCCAAAGGCCGAGGTGACCTCGAAGGCGAGGTCGATGAAATCGACGTGGTTGGTGATCGAGGTAAAAAAGATGCCGCTGAACACCAGCAGCATGGAAATCGTGGTCAGCGCCATCGCTTTCATTACCTCTTCAAGCCCCAGACTGCGGCCAAAGATATTGATCTGTTTCTGGCGCCGGAAAAAGGCAACGGTCGACAGCAGCATCACGAACAAGGTCGTCACCTTGATCCCGCCCGCGGTCGAGGTGCTGCCCGCGCCGACCAGCATCAGCGTCATGGTCATCAGCGAAGAGGAATTGTGCATCGCGCCCGTGTCCAGCGTGTTGAACCCGGCGGTACGGGGTGTCACGGCCTGAAACCAGCTAGCCCAGAGCCGTGCGGCGGTTCCGTCCAGACCGCCCAGCGTGCCGGGGTTGTTCCATTCCAACAGCGCGAAACAGATCCAGGCCCAGAGAATGAGCGCGATGGTGCCCGTGATCATCAGCTTGCTGTGCAGGGTCAGTTTGCGCCAGTTGCGCTTTTCGTAAATGTCGCCGACGACGATGAATCCCAGCCCGCCAAGGATGAACAGCGCAGGCACGACGAGGTTCACGATCGGGTTGTCTACCCATTGCGACAGGCTGTCGGGGTAGAGCGCGAACCCCGCGTTGTTAAAGGCGGAGACGCTATGGAAAAAGGCGTGCCATAGCCCTGTGTGCCAGCCGAATTCGGGTACGAAAACCAGCGATAGGGCGAGCGTGCCAACCAGCTCGCAAAGCACGGCCACGTACAGGATGACCTTTACCAGCGTGGTGACGTTGGAAATGCTGGTCTGGTTCAGGTCCTCGCGCAGGATCAACCGGTGCGGCATGCCGATCGGAATGTTGAGCGCCAGCAGCAAAAGCACAGCAAAGGTCATGAGCCCAAGCCCGCCCAACTGGATCAGCAGGGCGATGACCACCTGCCCGAACAGCGTATAGGCCGAGCCTGTGTCCACCACGGCAAGGCCGGTCACGGTGACCGCTGAGGTCGAAGTGAACAGCGCCTCCCAAGCGCCAACCGACCCGTCATGCGCGACAGGCAGGCGCAGGAGGATCGCGCCGATGATGATGAAGACGAGGTACAGGAGCGCCAGTGCCGCCGGGGGCGGCAGCTGGATCAGGCGCAGAAACAGGACAGGGCGCATTGGCGTCAGAGGCTTGCCGCGAAATCGCGCAGGTCGCTTCGACGTCCCAGCAGCAACAGCAGGTCATCCTTTTGCAGCACGCAGGTCGAACCATCATGGCCAAGGAAGTCGGTGCCGCGCATCACGCCGATACAGCGCAGGTCGTAGTTTTCCGCATGGGCCAGCGTGTCGAGCGATTTGCCCTCGAGGCTTTCGGGAATGCGAAAGTTCACCACGTGGAAGCCGTTGCCAAGGCTCACGTAATCTCGCACCAGCGGATTGTGGAGAACCTGTGCAATATGCTGGCCGACCTCGACCTCAGGGTGGATGATCCGGTCGACCTTGAGCTTGGAGAGGATACGGTGGTGCGTCTTGGTCGTGGCCTTGGCCCAGACCAACGGCACGCCGAGGGTCTTCAGATTGATCGCCGCAAGGATGCTGGCCTCGAGGTCCGAGCCCATCGCCACAAGCGCAGCGTCGCATTCCGCGACTCCGGCTTCGCGCAGGGCAAGGTCGTCCTTGGCATCCACGATCATTGCCTGTGTCAGGATCTCGGCATGGTCCGAAACCCGCTTTTCGCTGGTGTCGAGACCGATCACGTAGTTGCCGTACTGGGTCAGGTCCTTGGCGACGGTACTGCCGAAATTGCCAAGCCCTATAATGGCAAAGGTACGTTGCTTGGTCTTGCTGCTGGAGGAGCCCAACATAATTTCCTTTCACGGTCTAAGAATGCCGCAATCACAGAACTTTACCGGCTCCCGAAGGTTCCCGGCCCGGTATCAATCGAATGTGCCGGCCACCCGGCCGACCAGCATAAAGGCCCGCGCCGTGCGGGTGTCGGCAAGCGCGGAGATGTCTGCATCGCTCGCGGTTTTCTCGAACTCGGCGAACATCCGGTCGAAGAGCCGCAGAAAGTGGTGCGCGGCGTCGCGAAAGATCGGGTCCTGTTTCATGCGCCCGGCGGTCAGCGCGAGCGATGTCCGGTCCCGCACGCCGCCAAGCGGGGCAACGGCACGTCCGCGCGCGCCCTGCGCGAACTGGCGCCAGATTTCGGGACGGGCCCGATCAGGGCGCAGATCGTCCATGTAGATCCCGTCCTGGCTAAGCAGGGTCAGCACGTCCTGGCTTGCCTGAATGATCTGCGCGGTCTTGCGGTCGCGCAGTGCGCGGCGCAGGGCGACGAAACCGGCCTGATCCTCGGCGGTTTCCGGGAAGTTCAGGGCGCGGATGAATTCCTCGCTCGGCAGCGGCGGGGCGAGTTCCTCGGCCGGTGTGCCAAGCGCGAGCGAGCCCTGATCGCCGGTGTCCGGCACGGAAACGGTGGAGTTCTTGCGCGGGTTCGCCGGATCGCGCCGGGTCGAAAAAGTCGCCAGCGCCGTTTCCGTCTTTTTCGCGGCGGCGGCGATTTCATCGAGCTTGCGCGCCACCGTGCTATCGCTCGACATGTTGCCGCGCTGCTGCAGCGACACATAGGATTGCCGGATCCCGTCGATGGCAGCCTGAAGCCTTGCGCTTTCCTCGCGCATCACCCGGTTCGACCGGGCCGCGGTGGCCGCAACCCAGATCATCGCGATGGGCATGAAAATCCCCATCAGCGTCAGCAGGAAACTGTTGCCGTCGATGCCGGACTGTTCGTCGCCCGGCACGAAAACAAAGAAAACCAGCGCCGCGATCAGCCACAGCACGGTAAAGGCGATTGCCGTGACCTCGATCCCGGTAATCGCTTGATACTGCGGCCGATCGTAGATCCCGAGCGGCGTTGCATGGCTGTCCTGAGGCTCGCGGCTGGGGGAGGACATGGGCGGCGCTCCGTCAGGAATAGACGATTTTCAGCACTTCGTAGGATTTCTCTCCGCCGGGCGTTCGCACCTCGACGCTGTCGCCTTCGTCCTTGCCGATGAGGGCACGGGCGATGGGGGATTTGATGTTGAGCAGACCCTTTTCGATATTGGCCTCGTGCTCGCCCACGATTTGCCAGGTCTTTTCCTCGTCCGTGTCCTCGTCCACCAGCGTGACCTTGGCGCCGAACTTGATCGGGCCGCTCAGCTTGGCCGGGTCGATAACCTCGGCAAGGCTCAGAACGCCTTCGATTTCCTTGATCCGGCCTTCGATGAAAGACTGCTTTTCACGGGCCGAATGGTATTCCGCATTCTCGGACAGGTCGCCATGCTCACGCGCTTCGGCAATCGCCTTGATGATGGCCGGGCGTTCGACGGATTTCAGCTGTTTCAGTTCGCTGTTCAGCGCACTGTTCCCAGCCGGTGTCATCGGTATTTTGTCCATTTCTTCGTTCCATCAAAAATGTCAGCGCCCCGCCGCAAGCTGCGCCGGGGCGAGAGTTCGGATCAAAGCCTAACCGAGACCAAGCCTTTATGGAAGAGCCACAAAATGGCGTGCACAACCTGTGCATTTTCGGTGCACGTCCCGTACACCCCCTGTGCACCTCCAACGTACGCCGGGGTTAAGGAGGCGTTAACTCTGGTGACTCGCGACCTCCCATTCGATTCCGTCTGTATCGTGAAAATAAAACCGGCGACCCGGCGCGTAGTCCGAATGATTCACCGGTTTGAAGCCTGCGCGTTTCACTGCCTTCTCGGCCGCGTCGATGTCATCGGTGAATGCGGCAATGTGATTCAGCCCGCCGACGGTGCGATAGCTGTCGCCCTTGGCCTCAGCTTCGTCGCCGTAGGAAAACAGCGCGATGTAGCTGTCATCGGTGCCGACGTGAACCGTATAGCCAGTCTGCATCGCCGGCCCTTCCCAGCGAATTTTCCAGCCAAAGATGTCGTTCATCCAGCGCGCCGTGGCATGGGCGTCGGAGACAGTGATATTTGCATGTTCAAGCCGTGCAGTTGCAGTCTGTTGTGACATGGTGATTTCCTTTCCAGTCTGATTTTCCATGTCCCAAAGCTCCGATATCAAGTAAGGTTGAGGTCAAGCGGAAAGAAATTAACAAAATCATAAGGCTACGTTTAATGCACAAAGGGTTGAGCATCGGCTATGTCGCTCGGCGCACAGGGTTGGCGGTTTCGGCGATCCGTTACTACGAGGAAGAGGGGCTGGTGCAGCCGGGCCGTGACCGGGGAGGTCGGCGGGTGTTTCAGCGTGGCGATATCCGGCGGTTGTCTTTTGTGCTGATTGCACAGCGTCTGGGGTTCGCGCTGGCCGATATCCGCGCCGCGCTGGACGATCTGCCGCAGGGGCGCAATCCGACCCGTGCCGACTGGGCGCGGCTGGCGGAAGGGTTCCGGCAAGAGATCGATTCCCGCATCGAGGGGCTGACCCTGTTACGCGGGAAACTGGACGGCTGCATTGGCTGCGGATGCCTCTCGCTTGACCGCTGCGCGCTTTACAATCCGCATGACAAAGCTGCCACACGCGGCGAGGGACCAAGATACCTGATGGGTGACAGATCGGACGAGTTCTGAAAAAGAGGTTTCAAGGGTATAAAATCGGGGTGAGGGATGAGCGAGACACAGCAGGAAAAATACGACCGCTTCGCGGCGCTGCACCGGGGTGAGGGCGCGTTCATCGTACCGAACCCATGGGATGCGGGCACCGCGCGGGTGCTGACGCAGATGGGGTTTCAGGCGCTGGCGACCACGAGCGCGGGATATGCCTTTTCCGTGGGCAAGCGTGATTCCTTTGCCGGTCTCAGCCGTCAGGAGATTCTCGACAATGCGCGTGAAATCGCGGCGGCGACGCATCTGCCGGTGACCGCCGACCTCGAAGACGGGTTCGGCATCATGCCCGAGACCTGTGCCGAGACGGTGATTCTTGCGATCGCGGCGGGTCTGGTCGGCGGATCGATTGAGGATGCGACCGGCCATGCGGATGCCCCGATCTACGAACAGGCGCTGGCGGTGGACCGGATCGTCGCGGCTGCCGAGGCCAAGCGGGACAAGCCGTTCCTGCTGACCGCTCGGGCCGAGAACTACCTTTGGGATCGGCACGATCTGGATGATACGATCCGTCGGCTTCAGGCCTACTCGGCGGCGGGGGCCGATGTACTGTACGCGCCCGGCCTGACGGATCTTAACGATATCCGTACCTTATGTGCCGAGCTCGACCGTCCGGTGAACGTGGTGATGGGGCTTGTCGGGCCGTCGATTTCCGTCGCCAACCTTGCCGAGGCCGGGGTCAAGCGGATCAGTGTCGGCGGGTCATTTGCCCGCGCGGCCTATGGCGCGCTGATGCGCGCCGCCGAGGAAGTGCTTGAACAGGGCTCTTTCAATTACGCGCGCGAAGCGGTGCGAGATGGGGCCCTGAGCGACATGATGTCCGATTCAAAAGCAACGAATCGAACCTGAGCGCGTTTGGACCTATATAACGTCGCAATGACGCAGAGTTGCGATTGACCGAAGCAGGTGCCAAAAGGTACTCAGCCACGAAATATAATTGCGCGCGGAATGCGCCAGCAAGACAGATGAGGAGCCAGGCATGGCCGAAGTTGAACGCGAAGCGATGGAATACGATGTTGTCATCGTCGGGGCAGGGCCGGCCGGGCTCTCTGCGGCGATCCGGCTCAAGCAGCTGGATGCGGACATCAATGTCGTCGTTTTGGAAAAAGGCTCGGAAGTGGGCGCCCATATCCTGTCGGGGGCGGTTCTTGACCCCTGCGGCATTGACGCGCTGATCCCGGACTGGAAAGAAAAAGGCGCCCCGATCACCGTTCCGGTGAAAAAGGACAATTTCTACATGCTGGGCGAATCGGGGCAGGTGCGGGTGCCGAACTTCCCGATGCCGCCGCTGATGAATAACCACGGTAATTACATCGTTTCGATGGGCAATGTATGCCGCTGGATGGCCGAGCAGGCCGAGGAGCTGGGGGTCGAGGTCTTCCCTGGCATGGCCTGTTCCGAACTGGTCTATGGCGAAAACGGCGAAGTCAAAGGCGTGGTCGCCGGTGAATTCGGCAAGGAAGCCGATGGCAGCCATGGCGCCAGCTATGAGCCGGGCATGGAACTGCACGGCAAGTATGTCTTCCTTGGCGAAGGCGTGCGTGGTTCACTCTCCAAGCAGGTGATCGAAAAGTTCAAGCTGGGCGAAGGCAAGGAGCCGCAGAAATACGGACTTGGCATGAAGGAGATCTGGGAGATCGACCCGGCCAAGCACAAGGAAGGTACCGTGACCCATACGATGGGCTGGCCGCTGGGCAAGAACGCGGGCGGCGGTTCGTTCATCTACCACCTTGATAACAATCAGGTTTACGTGGGCTTCGTGGTCCACCTGAACTACAAGAACCCCTACCTGTTCCCCTACATGGAATTCCAGCGGTTCAAGCACCACCCGATGGTTGCCGACCTGCTTGAAGGCGGTAAGCGCGTGGCCTATGGCGCGCGGGCGATCACCGAGGGCGGCTGGCAGTCGATGCCGAAACTGGTCGCGCCGGGCGTGGCGCTGCTGGGCTGCTCGGCAGGCATGGTCAACGTGCCGCGCATCAAGGGCAATCATAATGCGATGCTCTCGGGCAAGGCCGCAGCCGAGGCAGCCTACGCCGCGATACAGGAAGGCCGCAGCGCCGATGAGCTGAGCGATTACGAGGTCGACGTGCGCGAGGGCGCCATTGGGGCGGACCTGAAAAAAGTGCGCAACGTCAAACCCTTCTGGTCGAAGTATGGGCTCACGGCGAGCCTGATGCTTGGTGGTCTCGACATGTGGACCAACACATTCGGATTCTCGCTATTCGGCACGCAAGGCCACGGAAAAACCGATGCGGCCGCCACCGAAGAGGCGAGCAAGCACGAACCGTTCGATTATCCGAAACCGGATGGCAAGCTGTCCTTTGACCGGCTGACCAACGTGTCCTTCTCGATGACGAACCACGAAGAAAGCCAGCCGCCGCACCTGACGCTGAAAGACCCGGAGGTGCCGGTAAAAGTCGATTACGCCCAATACGCGGGGCCGTCGTCGCGCTATTGCCCGGCGGGGGTTTACGAGTTCGTCGAGGATGACGCGGGCAAGCCAAAGTTCGTGATCAACTTCCAGAACTGTGTGCACTGCAAGACCTGCGACATCAAGGATCCGGCACAGAACATCGTCTGGACCACCCCGCAGGGCGGGGACGGTCCGAACTATCCGAACATGTGATCCGTTACAAAAACGAGGAAGCGCCGCAAAAATGCGGCGCTTCTTGTATAAAATATGCGGCACTTCCCCGCCTGACCGGGCGCGCCCCATTGCGATCCTTGCGCCACAGGCCTAGCTTGAGATGCACCATTCTCGGCAAACAGGGATCGCTCGTGTCTTCAGTCTTTCCAAAACTGGCAGTTGCTGCTGTCGTCGCATCGCTCATTCTTCCGACGGGGCTGACGGCTCAGACCGGGGCCGGCGCTTATCTTGCGGGACGGCAGGCGTTGTTCACCAGCGACTTTGACGCCGCCGCCAAGTATTACGGCATGGCGCTGAATTACGATCGCAAGAACCCCAAACTGATGGAAAACGCGGTGCTGGCGCAGCTGGCGCTGGGCCGGATTGAACGGGCCCTGCCAGTCGCCCGTACGATGGAAGAGCTGGAGCTATCGAGCCAGACCGCCCATATGGTCGTGGTGGCAAACCTGATCGTGCAGGAAGATTACGAGGCTCTGGCCGCGCGGGATCCGGAAACTCATGGTGTCGGGCCGCTGGTCGACGGGCTTGTCCGTGGCTGGGCGCTGGTGGGTCTGGGCGAGCGTGACGATGCACTGGCGGCCTTTGACCGACTGAGCGAGGAAAACGGGCTGCGGGCGTTCGGGTTGTACCACAAGGCGTTGGCGCTTGCCTCGATGGGCGAACTTGAGGACGCGGCCGAGATATTTGCCGCCGATCAGGGCGTACTGTCGCGGATCAGTCGCCGCGCTGCGATTGCGCGGGTCGAGATCCTGTCGCAGCTTGGCCGCAACGAAGATGCGCTGGAAAGCCTGTCAGATGCGTTCGGCGCGACCGTCGATCCGGCGCTGCTTGAACTAGCGGACCGGCTGGAGGCCGGGGAAACCCTGCCCTTGCAACAGGTCCGCAATCCGCAGGACGGGTTGGCCGAGGTGTTTTTTTCCATCGCGCTCGCGCTCAAGAGCGAAGCCTCGGACGATTACGTGCTGGTTTATGCCCGCGTCGCGAGTTTCCTGCGCCCCGACCATGTTGACGCGATCCTGCTGAACGCGGAACTGCTCGACAACCTCGGGCAGTACGATCTGGCGGTTTCGACCTACAAGCAGGTGCCGCAGGACAGCCCTGAATATTCCGCCGCCGAACTGGGGCGGGCTGAGGCGCTGCGCCGTGCGGCCAAACCTGATGCCGCGATCGAGGCGCTGGAAAACCTCGCCAAGTCCTATCCTGACATGCCGATGATCTATTCCTCGCTGGGTGATCTGCGCCGTCAGGAAGAGGAATACAAAGAAGCGGTGAAAGCCTATGACCGCGCCATCGAGCTGACCGAAGAGGGCGCGCAGGCGACGTGGTTCCTTCTATATGCGCGGGGCATTTCGCACGAGCGTCTCAAGGAGTGGGAAGAGGCCGAGGCGGATTTCCGTCAGGCGCTGGAGCTGAACCCGGAACAGCCGCAGGTGCTGAACTATCTTGGCTATTCGCTGGTCGAGCGGCAGGAAAACCTTGAAGAGGCGCTGTCGATGATCGAACGCGCCGTCGCGGCACGCCCTGACAGCGGCTATATCGTGGATTCGCTCGGCTGGGTGCTTTACCGCATGGGCCGCTATGACGAGGCCGTCGAGCACATGGAAAAAGCGGTCGAACTGATGGCCGTGGATGCGGTGGTGAATGACCACCTTGGCGATGTCTACTGGGCGGTCGGGCGCTATCGCGAGGCGGAGTTCCAGTGGCGTCGGGCGCTGTCCTTTGTCGACCCCGAAGATGAAAACAGCGAGGCTGATCCCGACCGTATCCGCCGCAAGCTTGAAGTCGGGCTGGATCAGGTGCTGGCCGAGGAAGGTGCCGAACCGCTGAAGGTCGCCGGCGAGTAATTCGTGGCTGACACTCCGGTTCTGGCACCGGCCAAGATCAATCTCTCACTGCATGTGACGGGCCGTCGGGATGACGGCTATCACCTGCTGGATTCGCTGGTGGTCTTCGCGGATATCTGCGACCGGCTGTGGCTGAGCGGCGCAGATGAGATGTCGCTGTCTGTCACCGGACCTTTTGCCGAAGGCGTGCCAGAGGACGGGCGCAATCTTGTCTGGCAGGCCGCCGAGCGGGCCGGGCGGGTACTTTCGATCCGGCTTGAAAAGAACCTGCCGCATGGGGCCGGGATCGGGGGCGGGTCATCTGACGCGGCTGCGGTTCTGCGCTGGGCCGGGGCGGGGGAACATGCGCTGGACCTTGGTGCGGATGTGCCGGTCTGCCTATCGCAAACCCCTCAGCGGATGCGCGGGATCGGAGAGCAGCTTGACCCGGTTGCGGTGCCGGAGTGCCATCTGGTGCTGGTCAATCCGGCCGTGCATGTGCCGACCCCGGCCGTGTTCCGGGCGCTGGAGCGGCGGGATAACGCAGCCATGACACCGATGGCGGATGATTTCGTCGGCTGGCTGGGCGATCAGCGCAACGACCTCCAAGAAGCCGCGATCAGCGTGGCGCCGGTGATTGCCGAGGCGCTTGCCGCGCTGGACGACGCGCTTGTGGCGCGGATGTCCGGTTCGGGCGCGACCTGTTTTGGTCTCTACCCGGATGCGAATACGGCCAAGACGTCGGCTGAACGCATCGCGGCGGCCCGGCCGGGTTGGTGGGTCCGCGCCTGTCGGAGTTTTGACGGGTAGTCCTGTCGCTGGTCAGTTGAGACGGGCGACGACGAAATCCGCGAGATCGGCAAGCAGGTCGCGCAGCTCTCCCTCGGGGAGTGGGGCGAGCGACTCTCTCGCCTTGTCGGCCCATGACAGCGCGTCCTGACGCGTCGCCTCGAACGTGTCGTGACGGGTCATGATTTCCAGCGCGGTGTCGAGATCCTCGGGCTTTTGCTGGCCCTTCTCGATGGTGCGCTGCCAGAAGGCGCGTTCGTCCGCATCGGCAAGGGCGACCGCCTTGATGACCGGCAGGGTCAGCTTGCGTTCGCGGAAATCGTCGCCGATGTTCTTGCCGGTTGCGGAACTGTCGCCCTGATAATCCAGCAGGTCATCGGCGATCTGAAAGGCGATCCCGAGCGCGTCGCCGTAATCGTAGAGCGCCTGAATGTGGCTTTCGTCCGCGCCGGAGATCACGCCGCCCACCTGCGTTGCCGCCGAGAAGAGCGCCGCCGTCTTGCCGCGCACCACCTTGAGATAGACGGATTCATTGGTCGAAAGGTTGCTGGCTGCGCTGAGTTGCAGCACTTCGCCTTCGGCGATCGTGGCAGAAGCGCCGGCGAGGATGCTGAGCACCCGCAGCGATTCCGTTTCGACCATCATCAGGAAGGCGCGCGCCAGAAGGTAGTCGCCGACCAGCACGCTTGAGGAATTGTCCCAAAGCAGGTTGGCGGTGGGTCTGCCGCGCCGCTGCTCGCTTTCGTCCACCACATCGTCATGCAGCAGGGTTGCGGTGTGGATGAATTCCACCGTCGCGGCGAGCTTGACGTGATCGCTTCCCTCGTAGCCACAAATCCGCGCCGCCGCGAGCGTGAGCATCGGGCGCAGTCGCTTGCCGCCGGCCTCGATCAGATGCGCCGTCACCTCGGGGATGCGCGGGGCGTGTTCAGAGACCATTCGTTCACGGATCAGGGCATTCACCGCAGCCATTTCATCGGCCAGAAGTTCGGCCAGGCGGTCCTGCGGTTTGGGATTGGTGGCGATGTCCATCACTCTCCTGCAACAAGGCTCGACAAGGGGTCGAGCTTGCTCTTACATCCAACGTTATGAAAGAGCTTCTGCGTAGTACCGACCCGACGATCCTGGCCTTTGCTTCGGCTCTTTTGCAAGGCGAGGATATAGACTGCTTTCAAATGGACGTAAACATGAGCATCCTCGAAGGCGGCATCGGAATTTTCCCGCGCCGGATGATGGTGCGCGAGCACGATTACGACCGCGCGGTGCGGGTGATGACCGATAATGAAATCCCGCTGAGGTGATGAGCCGGTTCAAGGATGACGCGCTGAGCTGCGACGCCTTTCTGGGCGGGCGGTTGCGGATCTGGCAGCCAAGGGCCGGATATCGCGCGGGTATTGACCCTGTGATGCTGGCGGCGGCGGTGCCGGCGCGGCCCGGTCAGAGTGTGCTTGAGCTGGGCTGCGGGGCAGGGGCGGCGAGCTTGTGTCTTGCCGCGCGGGTGCCCGACCTGATGCTGACGGGGGTCGAACTGCAGGCCGAGTATGCCGCCCTTGCAGAGCGCAACGCCCGCGACAATGTGAAGCCGCTAGAAGTGGTCGAAGCGGACCTCGCGCAGCTGCCCGCAGAGCTGCGGCAGCGACGATTCGACCATGTGATGATGAACCCGCCCTATTATCGGGCGGGCGCGCATAGTGCTGCACGCGACGCGGGGCGTCAGGTGGCGCTGGGAGAGATCACGCCGCTGTCGCTCTGGGTCGAGGTGGCGGCGCGCCGTCTGGCGCCCAAGGGCTATCTCCACGTGATCCAGAATGCCGAGCGTCTGCCCGATCTTCTGATTGCGGCAGAAGGGCGGCTGGGGTCTGTCGAAGTGCTTCCACTGGCCGCGCGGGAGGGGCGCGAAGCGGACCGGGTGATCCTGCGGATGCGCAAGGGCGGGCGGGCCGCGTTCCGCCTGCATGCGCCGCTGATTCTGCATGAAGGAGCCATTCACCAGCGCGATGGCGAGAGCTACCGGACCGAAATTGACGGGATTTTGCGAAAAGCAGCCGAATTGGTCTGGCCTGCATAGCCCAGAAATTAAGAGAAACTTCACGCTTCTCTGCCGATGATAGCCGACCAAGGTTAACGTTACGTGACAGACGCTTTGGAATGTGCTGAACTGAAAATGCAACTTATTCAGAGGAGGATTGCCATGAGCTTGAGCTCGCATCTTACGGAACTGAAAAAGAAGCACCAGAATTTGAGTTACGAAGTCGAACAGGCGCAGCGCGCGCCAAGCATCGACGGGCTCGAACTGGCCGCAATGAAAAAGCAGAAGCTGAAGCTAAAGGAAGAAATCGAGCGCCTGTCTGCGTGACCCGCTCTTTTGCTTTCCGAGCAATCATATCCTGATCACATTCGAAGAAACTGGCGGGTTGACCGGATCATCCGGCGGACACGCAAGTGCGTAAGGGGCTTTGTCCTTGCGCCATATACCTGCGGCCAATAGCGCCGCGCGCGGTGATACGCCCCGTGATGACGACGGGCGATCATGCGCAAAAAGAAAAGGTCGGTCCGATCGGACCGACCTGTTTTTTTGTTCACCTGTTCCGGGATCAGACGAAGAACTGTCCGCCATTCGCGGAAATCGTCGAGCCGTTGATGAACCCGGCGTCGTCCGAGGCAAGGAAGACCACGCAGCGTGCAATTTCCTCGGGCTCGCCCAGGCGTCCGGTCGGGATCTGTGCGATGATTGATTCACGCACCTTTTCCGGCACTGCCATTACCATGTCGGTGGCGATGTAACCGGGGCAGATCGCGTTGGCGGTGATGCCGGCGCGGGCGCCTTCCTGTGCCAGCGATTTGACGATGCCCAGATCGCCCGCCTTGGTCGCGGCATAGTTCACCTGCGCGAACTGGCCCTTCTGGCCGTTGATCGAGCTGATGACGATGACGCGGCCGAACTTGCGCTCGCGCATGCCGGGCCAGACCGGGTGGACAGTGTTGAAAACACCTGTGAGGTTGGTGTCGACCACCTCTTTCCACTGCTCCGGGGTCATCTTGTGGAAGGGGGCGTCACGGGTGATGCCCGCATTGGCGACAACCACGTCGATAGGGCCGAGATCGGCTTCGACCTTGGCCAGTCCTTCCTTGCTTTGCTCATAGTCCGCCGCGTTCCACTTATAGGTCTTGATCCCGGTCTCATCGGTAAAATCCGACGCGGCCTGATCGTTACCGGCATAGGTGGCGGCGACGGAATACCCGGCGTCCTTGAGTGCTTTTGAAATTGCAGCCCCGATTCCCCGGGAGCCTCCTGTTACAAGGGCGACGCGTGACATTAATGTTTTCCTCCAGTATCCTATTGAAACGTTGTTACGTTAACGATGGCATGTGCGCAAGAATGTTGCGCGCTCAATTCGTAAAAATTTCACGAAACCGGGCACCTCCCTTCATCTTGCGGCACGATGTGCCGTTCCGGTCGTTCCTCCCTTGGACCGGGGTCGCGTCATCGATGGCAGAATCGCCCGACGGATCACGACCGGGTCGAGTGTGCCATAGTTCTGATTATAAAGCGAATTTCAGGTGCTGGCAGGGGTTTCGCCCTGATCGGCATGAGATTGCCGGGAGGTGCCTGAATTTGTGGCGGCGCTGCCGGGCCGCGTCCGGTGGCGAGGGGCGGCGTTGACGCCGCCCCTCCAGAAACGGTCAGGGCCGTTCGACGCACATGGCAACGCCCATGCCGCCGCCGATGCAGAGCGTGGCGAGACCTTTCTTGGCGTCGCGGCGCTGCATTTCAAACAGCAGGGTGTTGAGGATGCGGCAGCCCGAGGCACCGATGGGGTGGCCGATGGCGATGGCGCCACCGTTCACGTTCACGATGGACGGATCCCAGCCCATGTCCTTGTTCACGGCGCAGGCCTGCGCGGCAAAGGCTTCGTTCGCCTCGACAAGGTCGAGATCCTCGGGTTTCCAGCCGGCTTTTTCCAGCGCCTTGCGCGAGGCATAGATCGGACCTGCGCCCATGATCGACGGGTCGAGCCCGACCGTGGCGTAGGAGACGATGCGCGCCAGCGGCGTGATGCCGCGTTTCTCGGCGTTATCCGCGCTCATCAGCAGAACGGCGGCGGCACCGTCGTTGAGGCCCGAGGCGTTGGCCGCAGTGACCGAGCCGTCCTTGGTAAAGGCGGGGCGGAGTTTCTGCATCGCTTCGATGGTCGCGCCGTGGCGGATGTATTCGTCGGAGTCGACCACGTTCTCGCCCTTGCGGGTCTTGACCGTGAAGGGGGTGATCTCGTCCTTGAACTTGCCGGCCTTTTGCGCGGCTTCGGCCTTGTTCTGGCTGGCGACCGCGAATTCGTCCTGCGATTCACGGTTGATCTGCCATTTCTCGGCAACGTTCTCGGCGGTCTGGCCCATGTGGTAGCCGTTGAACGCATCCCACAGACCGTCACGGATCATGGTGTCGATATAGGACATGTCGCCCATCTTGTGGCCCTGACGCAGGTTCGCGGCATGGGGACTCATCGACATGTTTTCCTGACCGCCTGCGGCGACGATTTCGGCATCGCCAAGCTGGATGTGCTGGGCGCCAAGCGCTACGGCGCGCAGGCCCGAACCGCAGACCTGGTTGATGCCCCAGGCCGCGCTTTCGATCGGCAGGCCGGCATTGATATGGGCCTGACGGGCCGGGTTCTGGCCCTGCGCGGCGGTCAGCACCTGACCGAGGATGGTTTCGTTCACATCGGCCTTGTCGATTCCGGCGCGTTCCACGATCGCCTCGAGAACCGCTGTGCCAAGGTCATGCGCGGGGGTGTTTGCGAATGAGCCGCCAAAGCTGCCGACCGCCGTACGCGCGGCGGATGCAATTACTACGTTGGTCATGACTGTCTGTCCTTTGCCAAGATGCGGGTGGCAAGAAAAAACGCCTGTCCGAACGGGCATGCGTCTTAACCTTACGTCCTCCGAGGGTGAACCTAATGCTTTGCGCGGGGGGCTGCAACTCTGCTCGGGCGCGGCCCCGAGCTTGCTGGCCGGGGCGGTTTGCCGCTAGACCTTCGAGCGGACGCGAGAAGGGGACGGATGATGGAACGATGTGGCTGGCCGGGGGATGACCCGCTTTACGTGGCCTATCACGACACCGAATGGGGCGTGCCGGAATATGGCAGCAGGGCGCTTTGGGAAAAGCTGATCCTCGACGGGTTCCAGGCCGGGCTGAGCTGGATCACGATCCTGCGCAAGCGCGAGAATTTCCGCGAGGCTTTTGCCGGGTTCAATCCGAACGTGGTGGCGGGATGGGGCGAGCCGGAGGTGGCAAAGCTGTTGCAGAACCCCGGTATCATCCGCCATCGCGGCAAGATCGAAGCGACGATCACCAATGCCCGGGCGTGGCAGGAAATAGAAGCGCGGCAGGGCTTTGACCGCTTTCTGTGGGATTATGTCGGCGGCGAGCCGATCCAGAATGCATGGACCACGCAGCGGGAAGTGCCGACACAGACGGCGCTGTCAGAGCAGATCTCGAAAGATCTGAAAAAGGCGGGTTTCCGATTCTGCGGGCCGACTATCGTCTATGCTTTCATGGAGGCGGTGGGCATGGTCAATGACCATATCGTCAGCTGTCACCGGCACGGGCCTGTGGCGGAAATGGGAAAGTCGCGCGGTTAGAGTAAGCCCGTCTTTAAAGGAGCGCCTTCGGCGCATTCGATGCTTTATGATGGGCGTGTTGCCGGGCCTTCGCGCTTAATGCACGGGCCCATAGCCAAAGCGGCCCCCGTGGCGGTTCGGGTCGAGACCGACAAAACGTAGGGCGGGCGAAGGGGCGCGGAAGCGTTCAAAAACAAGTGGCGATTCAAGCGTGGTCTGATCGACGATTGTACCGGCCATCGCCCAGACTGGCTCTCCATCGGCGATCAGCGCGCAGCTTCGGGGCAGGCCGGGCCAGTCCTCGAGCGCCGCTAGATAGCGGAACATGCGCCATTGCGAGTTGATGTCGATGTCAAAACGGGTGACGTCGAGAAAGTCGGCGATCACGTTGGTGCCGTCCTCATGCCTGGGTTCGGCGCCTGCGCGCTCGATCATGTTAAGCGCGTCCCGCATGTTGAACCGGCCGCTGAAGCGGCAGTGCAGGGTCGCGAGATCAGGGTAGAGCGCGTAGGTGCATGGCATGACGAAATCTGGTTCTGGGTAAACTCTTGTTTAAAACGTGTGGTTGCCCGGGCGGGTTCCCGCGCCGGGCGGCAGAAGCATCAGGCTCCGCCTAGAAATGGATTGCGGTGCGTCAGCTGCCGCCGGAAACCAATGCGCCGATGATCGCGCGGGCGCTGTCGGAATGCCAGTCCGCATCGCCGATCAACCGGGCGACTTCCTGCCCTTCGGGGTCTATCAGAACCGTGATCGGCAGGCCGAGAATGCCCATGTCGCGCGCTACGGCCTGTTTTTCATCGCGGTATTGCGGCAGGTTCGAGATATTGTTTTCGCTGAAGAATTTCTGGATGCCCTGCGGCGAATTGCGACCTGTCGCCAAGGTCACAACCTGAAAGCCGTCGCCGCCGAATTCATTCTGAAGCGCGGCGAGGGTTGGCATTTCCTCGCGGCAGGGAGCGCACCATGTCGCCCAGAAATTCAGCAGAACATAGCCGCCCTGCAGGTCGGCCAGCGTCATGGAGCCACCGTCGGGCGTGGTAAAGGCGATGTCGGAAACCGGTTTGGGTTCTTCGTGCAGCGTCAGCTTTTTCATGTCGCCATCACGCAGTTCGGCGACTTCGGCAAGCTCGGCCATGGCGGTGTTTGCACCCAGCGCGAGGGCCATATAAAGGAGCAGGAAATGAACGCGACGCATGATTTCTCCAAGGGTTGGCAAGATGACCGATAAAAGCGCAAACCAGATGTGGGGTGGCCGTTTCGCCGCCGGACCGGACGCCATCATGGAGGCAATTAATGCATCCATCGGGTTCGACAAGCGGATGGCAGCTCAGGATATCGCCGGTTCGCGCGCCCATGCCGCCATGCTGGCCGAAACGGGCGTCATAAGCGATAGCGATGCCGAGGCCATCAGGGAAGGGCTGCTCACCGTTTTGTCAGAAATCGAAAGCGGCGAGTTCGCGTTTTCGACAGCGCTGGAAGACATTCACATGAATGTCGAGGCTCGGCTGAAAGAGATCATCGGCGAACCTGCCGGGCGGCTGCATACGGGCCGGTCGCGCAACGATCAGGTGGCGACGGATTTCAAACTCTGGGTGCGGGATCAGCTGGACGCGGCGGAAACTGGGCTGTTGGCGCTGATCGGTGCGCTGCTGGAACAGGCCGAGGCAGGCGCCGACTGGGTCATGCCCGGTTTCACCCATTTGCAGACCGCGCAGCCCGTCACCTGGGGCCATCACATGCTGGCCTATGTGGAAATGTTCGGCCGTGACCTGTCCCGTGTGCGGGATGCGCGGGCGCGGATGAACGAATGCCCGTTGGGCGCGGCGGCGCTGGCCGGGACCTCTTTCCCCATCGACCGGCATATGACCGCCAAGGCGCTGGGTTTTGATCGGCCCTCGGCCAATTCGCTGGACGCCGTGAGCGACCGCGATTTCGCGCTGGATTTCCTGAACTGCGCAAGCATCTGCGCCATGCACCTGAGCCGGTTCGCCGAAGAGCTGGTGATCTGGTCCTCGGCCCAGTTCCGGTTCGTAATGCTTTCCGATCGGTTCTCGACCGGGTCGAGCATCATGCCACAAAAGAAGAACCCCGATGCGGCAGAACTGATCCGCGCCAAGGTGGGCCGGATATTTGGCGCGAATACCGCGCTGATGATGGTCATGAAAGGGCTGCCGCTGGCCTATTCCAAGGACATGCAGGAAGACAAGGAACAGGTGTTCGACGCCGCCGACAACTGGATGCTGGCGCTGGCCGCGATGACCGGCATGGTCAGCGACATGAGCGCCAACCGCGAGGCGCTGGCCGCCGCCGCCGGGGCAGGGTTCTCGACCGCGACCGATCTGGCGGACTGGTTGGTGCGGGTGCTCGGGCTGCCGTTCCGCGATGCCCATCACGTCACCGGTTCACTTGTCGCACTGGCCGAGAGAAAGGGCTGCGACCTGCCGGATCTGACACTTGAGGACATGAAATCGGTCCATGCGGATATCACGGAAGATGTCTTTGCTGTTCTCGGCGTCGAAAATTCGGTAAACTCGCGTACATCCTATGGTGGCACCGCCCCTTCGGGCGTGCGCCAGCAGGTCGAACGGTGGAAGAAAGCGCTGAAATGAAACGGATACTCGCTGTCCTGCTGTCCCTGAGCATCCTTGCCGCCTGCGGCGCGGATGGGGAACCGGTGCAGCCGACGGTCAGCGGCGGGGTCTCGGTGTCGCGCAGCGGGGTTCATGCCACCGGTGGCGTGGGCCTGAACCGCGGGCCGTTTTCGGTCTTTCTGGGGCTTTGAGCCACCTGCCGTAAGGTTATCGACAAGCCCTGCCTGAAACGGTTGATTTGACCGTTTTGGGAAACAATCGCGCCCCATTTCAGCCGTTTTTCATTGTTACCTGTCAGGACAGAAAACCGACATGGCCCCGGCCATGCTGACCCTGTCCAACGCTGATCCTGCCAGGAGACCCGACATGACGACCGCAGTGATTGATGAGGTTCAAGACAAGGCCCTGCTTGCCGTTCCGGAACGTCCGCCTTCACCGCCTGCGGCGATGATGGTCGAGGTGGCCCGCAAATACGGGGTCAGCCCGCTGCGCCAGATGCGTGAAAGTTTTGGCCTTGCGATGGGAAAACAGCGGTTTCACCTGCATGAATATTACACGGCCGGGCTATATGATCCCGAAATCAGTGCCGAGGAAAAACGCCAGTATGTCGGGCTGCGCGCCAGCTACAAGTTGAACACGCGGCTGGGCGCCAAGGGGCTTGTCACCATGCGCAGTTTTGCTGCCGACAAGGTCCTGTTCACTTCGCTGATCCGCCAACTGGGCTTTGGCACGACGCAGACGCAGGCCGTGGTTTCGGCGGTTTCGCGGTTCGGTTCGATCCCGACGCTGGAAACCGTCGAGCAACTGCGCAGCTTCCTCACCGAAAAGGCGCAATACCCGCTGTTTGGCAAGCCGCAGAGCTTCAGCGGCAGCTACGGCTCGGCCCTGCTGCTTGGCGTCGAGGGCGAGATGCTACTGTTGGGCAATGGCAAGCGTGTGGCGCTGGACGGGTTCTGCAAGGAGATCATCGATCAATACGGCTCTGGCTATTTGCTACAAAGCGCGCTGGTGCAGCACCCCGAGATGGTCGCGGTGACCGGCAAGGCGGTGGGCAGCCTGCGCGTGGTCACGGTGCGCGACAGCAACCGGCCACAGGTTCTTTACTCGGCGTGGAAAATCCCCGCGCCCGACGCGATGTCGGACAATTTCTGGCAGAGCGGCAGCATGATTGCGCCGGTCGATGCGATGACCGGCAAGGTCGGGCAGGCGCGGATCGGCACCGGGCTCGACGCGCGAAACATCGACGTTCACCCGGTTTCCGGCGCGAAGATCACCGGCAAGCAGCTTCCCATGTGGGACCGTGTGCGAGAAATGGTCTGTGAGGCCCATGCAGTGGTGCCCGAGTTCGGCATCGTCGGCTGGGATGTGGCGATCGGCCCCGATGGCCCGATGATCATCGAGCATAACGCCAACCCGTTCCATACGCTCTACCAGCTTTCCCATTGCCGGGGCATCAACAACCCGGATTTCATGCCGATTTTCGACCGGGTTTCGGCCTATTCCAAGGAACTGCTGGAAGGACGCCGGGCGCTGGAAAAGGCCCGCACCAAGGAAATCCGGCGGACCAAGAAACGCGCCTGATCGAGATCCCGGGCAGGGCGCGAGGCCGCCCGGGGAAAAGGGAAATCAATTGATCTGTGCCGCCGTTTCCGTCTAAAGCGCGGCATGGATCATTTTCTTTACAAAAACGGCGCCTTGCACGCCGAGGATGTGCCCCTTGCCGATATCGCGGCCGAGGTCGGCACGCCGTTCTACGTGTATTCCGCCGCCACGCTGCTGCGCCATTTCCGTCTGTTCGACGAGGCGCTTGAGGGTATGGATCATCTCGTCTGCTACGCGATGAAGGCCGCCAGCAACCAGGCGATCCTCAAGACGCTGGCCGAGGCGGGCGCAGGCATGGATGTCGTATCCATCGGGGAATACCTGCGCGCCAAGGCGGCGGGGGTGCCGGGCGACAAGATCGTGTTCTCGGGCGTGGGCAAGACCGTTGAGGAAATGCGCATTGCTGTCGAAGGGGGGATTCGCCAGTTCAACGTCGAATCCGAGCCCGAGATGGAGCTGCTGAGCGCGGTTGCCCAATCTCTGGGCAAGGTTGTGCCGATCACCGTGCGGGTCAATCCGGACGTGGACGCCAAGACCCATGCCAAGATCGCCACCGGCAAATCCGAGAACAAGTTCGGCATTCCGATCTCCCGCGCGCGCGAGGTCTATGCGACGGCCGCCGCGCTGCCGGGGCTCGAAGTGATCGGGGTCGACGTGCATATCGGCAGCCAATTGACGGAGCTGGAACCGTTCGAGCTTGCCTATAACAAGGTGGCCGAACTGACCGAGACGCTGCGCGCGGATGGCCATGACATCCGGCGGCTGGATCTTGGCGGGGGCTTGGGCATTCCCTATGAGCGGTCAAACACCGCGCCGCCGCTGCCCACCGAATACGGGGCCTTGATCAAGAAAACACTGGGACATCTGGGCTGTGAGATCGAAATCGAGCCCGGTCGCCTGATCGCCGGGAACGCCGGTCTGCTGGTTTCTTCGGTGATTTTTGTCAAATCCGGCGAGGGGCGCGATTTCCTGATCCTCGACGCGGCGATGAACGACCTGATCCGTCCGGCCATGTACGATGCATGGCATGACATCGTGCCGGTCGTCGAACCGGCGCCGGGCGTGGAGCAGCAGCCCTATGACGTGGTCGGCCCGGTCTGCGAATCCGGCGATACCTTTGCCAAGCAGCGCAACCTGCCGCCGCTTGCCTCGGGCGATCTGGTCGCATTTCGCAGTGCGGGGGCTTACGGCGCGGTAATGTCCAGCGAGTACAATACGAGACCGCTGATTCCCGAGGTTCTGGTCAAAGACAATCAATTCGCGGTTATCCGCCAACGTCCGAGCTTTGAAGATATGATAAATCGCGATACGATCCCCGAGTGGCTTTGACGTGAACCAGCGGTCATTGCCGACTGGAGAGCTTTATGGCCCAACGACATGGCATTGAAACCGCCCTTCTGAAACTGCGCCTGCCCGTACTCCTGACCCAGTGCGGTCTGGTTGCCGAGCGTACCCTGCGCGCGTTCTGGCCCGCCGGGTCGGTTCTGATGCTGGGGGCCGCTCTGCTGATGCTGGGCGTTCAGGATTATGTCGGGGTCGAACTTGTCTGGGCCGCGGGGGCAATTTTCGCGCTGGCCCTTCTCGCGACGCTTTATATCGGTATACGGCGCTTCCACTGGCCAAGCCGGGACGAGGCGCTGGTGCGTTTGGACAAAACCCTGCCGGGGCGACCGATTCAGGCGCTGCTGGACGAACAGGCGGTCGGCGCGGGCGATTCCGCCTCGGCGGCGGTCTGGGCCGCGCATCAGCAGCGCATGGCAGACCGTGCCTCGCGGGCGCAACCGGCGCGTCCCGATCTGCGGATTGCCCGGCGCGATCCCTTTGCGCTGCGTTACGTGGCGATGCTGGCACTGGCGGTGGCGCTGGTCTTCGGCTCAATCTGGCGGGTCAGTTCCGTGACCGAAATGACTCCGGGTGCGGCGCAGGCGGCGGTCGGCCCGACATGGGAAGGCTGGATCGAACCGCCACGCTATACCGGCAAGCCGACACTCTACCTTGCCGATATGGATTCCGATGTGATCGAAGTGCTTCAGGGCAGCCGGATCACCTTGCGGCTCTATGGTCAGCCCGGCGAGCTGTCGCTGGTCGAATCCGTTTCCGGCCGTGTGGGTGAGCTGCCACCGGCGGCGGACCAGATGCACGAATTCGACGTCAATCAGGATGGCGAGTTGCGCATCGAAGGCAGCGGTGGGGCCGAGTGGGCCATTGCCCTGATCGAGGACGAACTGCCCGGTGTCGAAGTGACCGGCCCGCCCGATGCCGAGGCACTGGGGCAGATGACGCTGCCCTATTCGGCGCATGACGATTATGGGGTCGTCGCTGGCGAAGCGGTGATAACTCTGGACCTTGGGGCGGTGGATCGTCGCTATGGGCTGAGCAGCGAGCCGCAGCCGCGCGACGATATCGCAGTGCCACTGCCGATGCCGATTGCGGGCGACCGGGCCGCATTCGACGAGAACCTGATCGAGGATTTTTCGCAGCACGCATGGGCCAACCTGCCGGTGACCTTCTCGCTGGTGGTGGAGGATGCGGCGGGCCAGAAATCGGCCCCTGCCGAGTTCAAGGCGGTTCTGCCCGGTCGTCGGTTCTTTGATCCGATGGCGGCGGCGGTGATCGAGATGCGCCGCGACCTGCTCTGGACGCGGGAAAACGCGCCGCGCATTTCGCAGATCATGCGTGCCGTGTCGCACCGCCCGGACGAGGTGTTCCGCTCGGAAACCGCTTACCTGCGGTTCCGCACCATCCTGCGTCGTCTTGAAACGATGATGGATTATGGTCTGAAGGCCGAACAGCAGGCTGAGCTGTCGCAGGCGATGTGGGATCTAGCCATCCTGCTGGAAGAGGGCGATTTGAGCGACGCGCTGGAACGTCTGCGCCGGGCGCAGGAACGGCTGGCCGAGGCGATGAAGAACGGCGCCTCGGACGAGGAAATCGCCGAGCTGATGGATGAACTGCGCCGCGCCACCGATGAATACATGCGCCAGCTTGCCCAGCAGCAGCAACAGAATGGCGAAGAGGGCGAACAGCAGCAGATGTCGGAGAATTCCATGCAGATGTCGCAGGACGATCTGCAACGGATGATGGACCGTATTCAGGAGCTGATGGAACAGGGTCGCATGGCCGAAGCCCAGCAGGCGCTGCAGGAATTGCAGCAGATGATGGAGAATATGCGCGTCACGCAAGGTCAGGGCGGTCAGTCGCCGGGCGAGCAGGCGATGCAGGGGCTGTCAGAGACGCTGCGCGAGCAGCAGGGTCTGTCGGATCAGGCGTTCCGCGATCTTCAGGAACAGTTCAACCCGAACGCCCAGAGCGGACAGAGCGAGAATAACGAAGGCCAGAGCGGCGGTCAGGGCCGGGGCCAGAGCCATCAGGGTCAGAACGGCCAGAACCCCGGCGAAAACCAGGGTCAGGGCCAAGGTCAAAATCCGGGTCAGAACCAAGGCCAAGGACAGGCGCAGGGCGATCAGCAGGGGCAGGGCGGCATGGCCGAGAACCTTGCACAGCGCCAGCGTGAGTTGCGCGATGAACTGCGCCGCCAGCAGGGTAATCTTCCCGGCGGCGGCACCGAGGAAGGTCAGGCCGCGCGGGATGCGCTGGACCGGGCGGGCCGTGCAATGGAGGGAGCCGAGGACTCTCTGCGCCGCGACGATCTGGCCGAAGCCATCGATCAGCAGTCCGAAGCGATGGAGGCTCTGCGTGAAGGCATGCGGGCCCTTGGCGAGGCGATGGCCCAGCAGGAGCAGCAATCGCAGCCCGGGCAGGGCATGGCCGAGGGGCAGGAACGCGCCCGCAACCGTGACCCGCTTGGCCGCAACGCGGGGTCCAACGGGTCGATCGGGACGGACGAGAACCTGTTGCAGGGCGAGGATGTCTATCGCCGCGCGCGTGAATTGCTGGACGAGATCCGACGCCGCACCGGCGAAGGCGAGCGTCCGCAGATGGAACTCGATTACCTTGAAAGGTTGCTGGACCGGTTCTGAGGGCCGGGGCGTCCGATCAGGGCGTCAGCTGCCGGATCTGGTTGTCTAGCCAGATCCGAGCATCGTTGATGAATGCCACATAGGTGTCGAGCGTGGGGCGCAGCGCCGGCAGGTTTGTCGCGATGCGGTCGGCATTCACGTAGACCAGCACGAGGATCGCGGCCAGCAGCAGCATCAACGTAAAGCCGCGCCCGAAACCGCGTCTCGATTTTTCGCTGGACTGGTGGCGCACCGGCAGATCTGCGGTCTTGCCACCGGGCCCTTCGGCCCGCAGGCTCGAGTTCAGCTCGTCTATGTCGGGCAGAAACTGCTTGCGTGACGGCGCTTCGTCCGGT
The DNA here is from genome assembly GCF_019966545.1 of Heliomarina baculiformis. Lineage (GTDB taxonomy): Bacteria > Pseudomonadota > Alphaproteobacteria > Rhodobacterales > Rhodobacteraceae > Heliomarina > Heliomarina baculiformis. Next base: position 301,804 of record NZ_JAIMIC010000004.1, read on the forward strand.
GTCAGCGTGGGCTGGGCATCGGGGGTTTTGCCGCGCATCAGCGCCATGCGCTCGCGGGCTTCGCGTACCCGGCGGACCGTGTCCGTGGCCGGGGCTTCTTCCAGTCCCAATTCTCCCTGGCTTTCGAAAACGCTGCTCTCGGCCTCGCGCAGACGCGCTTCGTGTTCTGCTTCGGCGCGGAGGATGTCGGCAACATCCGGGCTCAGTTCGCGGCGCGGCTGGCCCGCACGTTCGCGCAGGACATCGGGCACTTCGTCGATGTCGGATTCCATGTCGAGCTCTTCCTCGATCTCGGTTTCCGTTTCGAACTGGGGCGGCGGGGGCATGGACTCGGGTGCCGCTTCGGGCAGCCCGTCGCTGTCATCGCCTGCGAGCTCCTGATCGAGCATGGCGTCGGGATGGGTCTGGTACCAGGTATCGCCGCAATTGGAGCATTGCACGTCGCGCCCGTCGAGAGGGATGACCTCATCGGGCACCTCATATTGCGCGCCGCAATTGGGGCAAATTATTCGCATATGGCGCTCAGCTCCTTGGGAAATGCCTGCCGATTTTTCGTTTTCGCTATCATAGGCCGTGTTGAGTCGCTGCGCAAAGTCGAATTCTCAACGAAACCAGAGCGATGAATCGACCGTGACCAATCGGCATTGAATCTGCCGGGACAGTCAGGCAAAAGACCCGGGGCGTACAGGGGGTCTTACGTGATCGAGCTGGAAAATGTGGGCTACAGCTATGGCGGTGGCGAGCTGCTGAGCGAGGTATCCGTGCGTCTGATGCCCGGGTCGTTTCATTTTCTGACCGGCCCCTCGGGCGCGGGCAAGACCACCCTCATGAAACTGTGTTACGGGGCGCTTTTGCCGACCCACGGCACCGTCAAGGTGTTCGACGCGGACATGCGCCGCCTTGATCGCGACCAGACGGCGCTGATGCGCCGCCGGATCGGTGTCGTACATCAGGATTGCAAGTTTCTCGACCATCTGCCGGTTGCCGACAATATCGCGCTCCCGCTGACCGTTTCGGGCCGCGACAAGCGTGCCGAAAGCGAGAACCTTGCCGAATTGATGAGATGGGTCGGGTTGGCCGGGCGCGCCGATGCCCTGCCGCCGGAGCTGTCGGGGGGCGAAAGGCAGCGCGCGGCACTGGCGCGGGCGGTCATCATGTCGCCCGACGTGGTGCTGGCGGACGAGCCGACCGGGAACGTGGACTGGGAGATGTCGCAACGCCTGCTGCATCTGCTGGTGGAGTTGAACAAGATGGGCAAGACCGTGCTGATCGCGAGCCACGATCTGGCGCTGATCCGGGCCGCCAAGAGCCAGGTTCAGGCGCGGGTGCTGCGGATTTCCAACCGCAGGCTGCAACTGGCGGGGTCGGACCTGTGAGCAATGGCCGTATCCGTTCTCTTTTGCTCGGTGATGCGCAGGCCGACCGGGTCGTGCCGCCTTCGGGTTTTACCGCGCATCTGACGCTTTTTGCCTCGGCCGCGATGGCCTTTCTTGCGGTTTTCGCGCTGGCCCTGTCGCTGGCGGCGGGGCGGCTGGCGGATCGCTGGTCGGATGAGCTGGCCCGCAGCGCGACGCTGCGCATCAGCGCGCCGGCGGATCAGAAAGCGGCCCAGACAAATGCCGCTCTCGCGGTGCTGGAACAGACGCCGGGCATCGCCAGCGCACGTGCGCTGAGTGACGAGGAACAGGCGGCCCTGCTGGCCCCGTGGTTCGGGGCCGATCTGCCGCTCGACAGCCTGCCGGTGCCGCAGCTCATCGAAGTGATCGAGGATGACGAAGGCTATGACGCCGAAGGTCTGCGCCTGCGTCTTGCCGCCGAAGTGCCCGGTGCGGTGCTTGACGATCATACACGCTGGCGGCGTCCGCTGGTCGAGGCGGCGAACAGCCTGCGCCGTCTTGGTGTGTTCTCGATCCTGCTGATCGGGGGGGCAACGGCGGCGATGATCACGCTGGCGGCGAATGCGGCGCTGGCGGCAAATGCGCAGGTGATCCTTGTGCTGCGGCTGGTCGGTGCGCGCGACAGCTATATCGCGCAGGCTTTCGTGCGCCGTTTCACCATCCGGGCCTTGCTCGGGGCGGCGGCGGGGGTGGCCTTTGGCATGGCCGGTGTCCTTCTGTTGCCCGAAGCGTCGGATGCGGGCGGGTTCCTGACCGGGCTTGGCTTTCAGGGGGCGGGTTGGTTCGCACCGCTGCTGATCCCGATCCTTGGCGCGCTGGTGGCCTTTGCCGCTACGTGGTTCGCGGCCCGGCGCCGGCTTGAGGAGATAAGCTGATGTCCCATGCGTTCCGCTGGCTCCGCTCGGTGATGTTCATCACCCTGACCTATGCGGGGATGGCGGTGCTGGGGCTGGTATTCGCGCCTTTCGCGCTGTTTTCGCGCAAGGCCGCGCGGCGCGCTTGCAAGTTGTTTTGCGTCTGGGCCCGCTGGCTGGCACGGGTGCTGGTCGGTATCCGCAGCGAGGTGCGCGGCACGGTGCCCACGGGCGAAGTGATCATCGCGGCCAAGCACCAGTCGTTCCTTGATATCATCCTGATCTTTCAGGCGGTTCCACAGGCCAAGTTCATCATGAAACGCGAGCTGCTCTGGACACCGGTCATCGGGCTTTATGCCAAGCGGATCGGCTGTATCCCGGTGGATCGCAACAAACGTGGCCGGGCTATTGCGCAGCTGGTCAAGGATGTGGCCGCCGAATTCGTCGATCCCGGTCAGCTGGTGATCTATCCGCAGGGCACACGGGTCACGCCCGGCGCGCGGCTGCCGTACAAGGTCGGGGCGGCGCTGCTCTATGACGGGCTGGAAGAGCCCTGCTATCCGGCGGCGACCAATGTCGGCCTGTTCTGGCCGCGCAAGGGTATCATGCGCTATCCGGGGCTGGCGGTGGTCGAGTTTCTCGATCCGATCGCGCCGGGCATGCCACGCGCCGAGTTCATGGCCGAGCTGGAAAATCGTGTCGAGACACGCTCGAACGCATTGATGAAAGAAGCGGGGTTTGGTCTCAATGAACTGGATTGACGATATCGCGTCGCTGGAGGCGCTGTATGGCACGCCGCCAAGTGCGGCGATCCGCAAGGTGGCGCGGCAGATGACGCCCCTTTATCGCAAGTGGATCATGTCTTCGAAGCTATGCGTGCTGACCACGGTGGGCGAAGGCGGCACTGACGGCAGCCCCCGTGGAGACGATGGCCCCTGCGTGATGGAGCTGTACCCCGGCACCCTTGCGATGCCCGATTGGCGCGGGAACAACCGTCTGGATTCCCTTCGGAATATCGTGACGGACGGGCGGGTGTCGCTGATGTTCATGGTACCCGGGTCGAACACCGTGGTGCGGGTGAACGGAACCGCGCGGCTCTCCGCGGACGCGGACCTGCGGCAGCGGTTCGAGAAAAAAGGGCGGCTGCCTGCGACGGTGATCGTGATTTCCATTGCCGAGATTTACACCCAGTGTGCGCGCGCCCTGCTGCGTTCAGGACTCTGGTCCGGTGAGCCCGCGGCCGAAGACCTGCCAAGCGCCGGGGACATCCTTGCCGAGATGACGGAAGGCGAAGAGGGCGGGGCGCCTTATGATCAGGCATGGCCCAAGCGGGCGGCGGAAACGCTCTGGTAGTTCAGGGCTTTGCGGTCTTTGCGGGCTGTTCGGGCGGCTGAACCGGGCGCTCGGGCGGTGGCGCCAGCCGGGCATAGGCTATCAGCAGGATCAGCCCGCCAAAGAGAAGTCCGGCCAGTATCAGCGGCAACCTAAGCAGAATGCGCAGGCCGCGCGCAGGGTTATGTTTCCGCCCGATGAACCACGCGGTGCAGCCGATGATCGCGGCCAGCATCTGCCATGACAGGAAGGCCATGATCTGGTTGAGGCCGCGGGTGAACCCCTCGCCGCTGGGCTCAAGGAACAGGAATTGCAGCACCGAGGCCGCATAGACCCCGGCCCAGATGGCCAGCAGGCTTTTCGCGATGCCGGTACCGGACATCAATCTCCCTTTGAAATGCAAAACCCCGGCTGTGATACCGGGGTTCTGACTGTCTTGGCAATCTGCGCTTGCGGGCCGTCAGGAATGGATCGGCCCGTCGCCACAGGCAAGTGCGGCTTCGCGCACGGCCTCGGAATAGGTCGGGTGCGCGTGGCAGGTGAGCGCCAGATCCTCGGCACTTGCGCCGAATTCCATTGCGACGCAGATTTCGTGGATCAGGTCGCCCGCGCTTGGCCCGATGATATGGGCACCAAGGATGCGGTCGGTTTCCTTGTCGGCGATGATCTTGACGAACCCGTCGGCGGCGAAATTCGCCTTGGCGCGGCCGTTGCCCATGAAGGAGAACTTGCCGACCTTGTAGGCGCGTCCCTCTTTCTTCAGCGTCTCCTCGGTTTCGCCGACATTGGCGACCTCGGGGTGGGTGTAGATCACGCCCGGGATCACGCCGTAATTTACGTGGCCGTGCTTGCCCGCGACCTGTTCGGCGGCGGCCATGCCTTCGTCTTCGGCCTTGTGGGCCAGCATCGGGCCGTCGATACAGTCACCGATGGCATAGATACCCTTGACGTTGGTCTGCCAGTCCTTGCCGACCTTGATCTGGCCACGCTCGGACATCTCTACGCCCAGCGTGTCGAGGCCGAGACCTTCGGTATAGGGGCGACGGCCGGTGGCCAGCAGCACCACGTCCGCGTCGATTTCGTGTTCGCTGTCGTCCTTCTTGAGCTTGTAGGTCACCTTGGCCTTGGTTTTGGTCGCTTCGGTCTTTTGCACAGCGGCGCCCATGACGAATTCCATGCCCTGCTTTTTCAGCAGGCGCTGGAAGGACTTTTGCACCTCGCCGTCCATGCCGGGGGTGATCGCATCAAGGTATTCAATAACCGTTACCTCGGCGCCCAGCCGTTTGTAGACCGAGCCGAGTTCCAGCCCGATGACACCCGCGCCGATCACCACCATCTTTTTCGGCACCTTGGTCAGTTCCAGCGCGCCGGTGGAGGTTACGACGACCTTCTCGTCGACCTCGACACCCTTGAGCGGAGAGACCTCGGACCCCGAGGCGATGATGATGTTCTTGGCGTCGTGCACGTCGTCGCCGACCTTGACCTTGCCCGCCTCGGGGATGCTGGCCCAGCCCTTGATCCAGTCTACCTTGTTCTTTTTGAACAGGAATTCGATGCCCTTGGTGTTGGTGTCGATGGTGTCCTGCTTGTAGGAGAGCATCTGTTTCCAGTCGACCGAGGGGGATTTGCCCTTGAGGCCCATCGCGGCGAAATTATGCTCGGCCTCGTGCAGCATGTGGCTGGCGTGAAGCAGGGCCTTGGAGGGGATGCAGCCCACGTTCAGGCAGGTGCCGCCAAGCGTTTCACGACCTTCGACACAGGCCACCTTGAGCCCCAGTTGCGCGCAGCGAATGGCGCAGACATAGCCGCCGGGGCCGGAGCCGATGATGATGACGTCGTAGCTGGACATGTGTTCTCCTTTATCCGAGACGTGGCCGGAAATGGGGGGGTGATTTCCGTACACAGGCTGTGCAGCATGTGTACACCGGCCGTACAGCGGCCGGGATTGGATCGGGTACGGGGGCGCGCATCAGACCAGCGCCGCCAACAGCATCAGCACCGTCGCACCAAGGCCGAAGGTCCAGATGACCGAGCGCCAGGGTGTAAGACCCATGAGATAAGTGGGTACATAGAAGACGCGCGCAACCAGGTAGACCCAGGCGCAGCCTTGGGTGAATCCGGTGGACTGACCGCCAAGGGTGACGACGAGGACCGCGATGGTGAAGAGGATCAGACCCTCGAAATGGTTGTTCAGCGCGCGCTGGGCGCGGCCCGCATAGCCTGACAGTTCGATCTTGGTATCGCGTGGCCCCATCGCCTTCTTCGGCCCGACCTGCTTGTTGGCAAGAACCGAGTAGATCAGGAACTGCACGAACTGGAGCAGTGCCGCGAGGGTCAGGACGGTGAGTTCTGTGGTCATCAGGTCACCATACCTTAATATACTCTCGGTTGATTTTTTGAATCTCGGTGAAAGCTAGTACGTCCGCGTGAGCCTCGAAGTGACTTATCCTCTCAATGAGTTGCCTGATTAACGTGTCTGTTTGATAGCGAAATCGGTCAAATGCATCTTCTTCTGGTGCTTTCTGATTTTCGTCCAAGAAAACTATCGGAAGCTTTTGGCACTTTTCAATAATCTTGGCGTCTTGGAATGACGCGCGCCAATCATGTGCAATCCAATTTCTGACTTTGTTGATGTTCAATAGAGCTTTAGCTTCCACTTTGCCCGTTAAGCCCATTCCCTGTGACAACGCTGTCTTGCTAGCGAAGTTTTTGAGGCTTTGCCTAAGTGCACTTATCTGGTCGCTATCCATGTTATCCTTATCAAGGCGCATGGTTACCAATCGATCCAACAGATCGTCCAAGACACAGTGGGCAACAAGGACTGCACCACGTTTCGTTTCGTGACGCAGTCCAGAGACGAATTCCTCGTACTCATCATGGTTTTTCAAGATGCGTGTAAGTTCTTCGTCCATTGCGGTTCTTAAAGATCCATCAGCAGGCGACGGGGATCCTCCAGTGCTTCCTTGACGCGGACGAGGAAGGTTACGGCGCCTTTGCCGTCGACGATGCGGTGATCGTAGGAGAGCGCGAGGTACATCATCGGGCGGATCTTGATTTCGCCGTTGATGACCATCGGACGGTCCTGGATCTTGTGCATGCCGAGGATGCCGGACTGCGGCGGGTTCAGGATCGGCGAGGACATCAGCGAGCCATAGACGCCACCGTTGGAGATGGTGAAGGTGCCGCCCTGCATTTCCGCCATGGAGAGTTTGCCGTCGCGGGCGCGTTTGCCTTTTTCGGCGATTGCTTTCTCGATTTCTGCGAAGGACATGGAATCCGCGTCGCGGATGACCGGCACGACGAGCCCGGTGGGGGTGCCGGCGGCAATGCCCATGTGGACGAAGTTCTTGTAGACCACGTCGGTGCCGTCGATTTCGGCGTTGACCTCGGGTACTTCCTTCAGCGCGTGGCAGCAGGCCTTGGTGAAGAAGGACATGAAGCCGAGACGCACGCCATGCTTTTTCTCGAACAGGTCCTTGTATTCGTTCCGAAGCGCCATGACCTCGGTCATGTCCACCTCGTTATAGGTGGTGAGCATGGCGGCGGTGTTCTGCGCCTCTTTCAGGCGGCGGGCGATGGTCTGGCGCAGGCGGGTCATCTTGACCCGTTCCTCGCGGTCGGCATCGGCTGCCGGGGAAGGCGCGCGCGGGGCCTGAGCCGCCGGGGCGGGCGCGGATGCGGCGCTGGTGCCTGCGGCAAGCGCCTTTTGAACGTCTTCCTTCATGATACGGCCATCGCGACCCGTGCCGGTGACCTGATCGGCGCTGAGACCGGCCTCGGCCATTGCCTTTTGCGCGGAGGGCGCGTTTTCAACGTCTTTACCCTCGGTGTCGGCCCCTTTGCGGCCACCGGGCTGTTCGGTGTTTTCCGGAGTACCGGCAGGTGTCGAGGAGGGCTGACCTTGTCCGCCGCGGGTCATCACGGCGAGCTTGCCGCCCGCTTCGACGGTTTCGCCTTCGCCCTTGAGGATTTCCTGAAGGACACCTGCGGCGGGGGCGGGCACCTCGACCGAGACCTTGTCGGTTTCCAGCTCGCAGAGCATCTCGTCCGCTTCGACGCTGTCACCGGCTTTCTTGAACCATGTGGAGACGGTGGCCTCGCTGACCGATTCACCAAGCGTCGGCACCATCACGTCGACGGTCTGGGCCTCTTCCTCGGATGGCGCATTCTTTTCAGCATCGGCCTTTTTCTGCGAGGGGCGTTCCTCGATGGTTTCGGAGCCTGCTTCGCCCGAGGCGGCGATATTCGCTAGGAGCGCATCGACGCCCACGGTGTCGCCTTCGTTGGCGACGATATCGGCGAGGACGCCGGCGATCGGGCTGGGAACCTCGACCGTTACCTTGTCGGTTTCCAACTCGCAGAGCATTTCATCGACCGCAACCGAGTCGCCCGGTTTCTTGAACCAGGTCGCCACGGTCGCTTCGGTCACGGATTCGCCCAGCGTCGGGACGCGTACTTCGGTGGTCATGGGTTAGTTTCCTTCGATGGTCAGCGCCTCGTTCACGAGGGCGGCTTGTTGGGCTTTGTGTTGGCTGGCAAGCCCGGTCGCGGGCGAGGCGGCGGTGGCGCGTCCCACATAGACGGGTCGCTGGTGCTTGGCGCCGATGCGGTTCAGCACCCATTCGATATTGGGTTCGATAAAGGACCAGCCGCCCTGGTTCTTGGGCTCTTCCTGGCACCAGACCATTTCCGCGCCTTTGAACCGTTCCAGTTCCTTGACGAGGCTGATCGCCGGGAAGGGATAGAACTGTTCGATACGGAGCAGGTAGACATCGTCGATCCCGCGGGCATCGCGTTCCTCGAGCAGGTCGTAATACACCTTGCCCGAGCACATGACGACGCGCTTGATCTTGTCGTCGGCGGCCAGCTTGGTGTCCGAGTTGCCCTTTTCCGCATCGTCCCAGAGCACGCGGTGGAAGCTGGATCCGGTGGTGAAATCCTCGGCCGTGGAAATCGCCAGCTTGTGACGCAGCAGCGATTTCGGCGTCATCAGGATGAGCGGCTTGCGGAAAGACCGGTGGATCTGGCGGCGCAGGATGTGGAAGTAGTTCGCCGGGGTGGTGCAGTTGGCGACGATCCAGTTGTCCTGACCGCACATGGTCAGGAAGCGTTCCAGACGGGCCGAGGAGTGCTCGGGGCCCTGACCCTCGTAGCCGTGAGGCAGCAGGCAGACGAGACCCGACATGCGCAGCCATTTGGATTCACCCGAAGAGATGAACTGGTCGAACATGATCTGCGCGCCGTTGGCGAAATCGCCAAACTGCGCCTCCCACATGACGAGGGCGTTGGGCTCGGCCAGCGAGTAGCCGTATTCGAACCCGAGCACCGCATATTCCGAGAGCATGGAGTCGATGACTTCGTACTGGGCCTGACCGTCGCGGACATGGTTCAGCGGGAAGTAACGCTCTTCCGTCTCTTGGTTGATGAAGGCCGAGTGGCGCTGCGAGAAGGTGCCGCGGGTGGAGTCCTGCCCGGAGAGGCGGACGGGATAGCCCTCGGTCAGGAGCGAGCCAAAGGCCAGTGCCTCACCGGTGGCCCAGTCAAAGCCCTTGCCGGTTTCGAACATTTCCTTCTTGGCATCCAGCAGACGCTGGACGGTGCGGTGCAGCGGGAAGCCATCGGGCGCGGTGGTCAGCGCCTTGCCGATTTCCTCGAGCGTTTCCGGCGCGATTTCGGTGGTGCCGCGCACGTAGTCTTCCTTGTTGTGGTCAAGGTGCGACCAGCGCCCGTCGAGCCAGTCGGCCTTGTTGGGCTTGTATTCCTTACCGGCCTCGAACTCTTCGTTCATCTTGGCCTGGAACGCCGCCTTCATATCCTCGATCTCGCCCTCGGGGATCAGGCCATCCTTGACCAGCCGCTCGGTATAGAGCGAGAGCGTGGTCTTGTGGGTCTTGATCCGCTTGTACATGACCGGATTGGTAAACATGGGCTCGTCGCCCTCGTTGTGACCAAAGCGGCGGTAGCAGAAGATGTCGATCACCACGTCCTTGTGGAACTTCTGCCGGAATTCGGTGGCGACCTTGGCGGCGTGCACCACGGCCTCGGGATCGTCGCCATTGACGTGGAAGATCGGTGCCTCGACCATCAGCGCGATGTCAGTCGGGTAGGGCGACGAACGCGAGAAGTGCGGCGCGGTGGTGAAGCCGATCTGGTTGTTCACCACGATATGCATGGTGCCGCCGGTGCGGTGACCTTTCAGCCCGGAGAGACCGAAACCTTCGGCCACGACGCCCTGACCGGCAAAGGCCGCATCGCCGTGCAGCAAAATCGGCAGCACCTTGGAGCGGTCGTGATCATGCGCCTGATCCTGTTTCGCGCGGGCCTTGCCCAGCACCACCGGATTCACCGCCTCGAGATGCGAGGGGTTCGCGGTCAGCGACAGGTGTACGGAATTGCTGTCAAACTCGCGGTCGGAAGACGCGCCGAGGTGGTATTTCACGTCGCCGGAACCATCGACATCCTCGGGCTTGAAGCTGCCGCCCTGGAATTCGTTGAAAATCGCGCGATAGGGTTTCTGCATCACATTGGCGAGCACCGAAAGACGGCCGCGGTGGGGCATCCCGATGATGATGTCCTCGACCCCAAGCGCACCGCCGCGCTTGATGATCTGTTCCATCGCGGGGATCAGGCTTTCACCGCCGTCCAGACCGAAACGCTTGGTGCCCATGTATTTCACATGGAGGAATTTCTCGAAGCCCTCGGCCTCGACCATCTTGTTGAGGATGGCCTTGCGGCCTTCGCGGGTGAATTTGATTTCCTTGTCGAAGCCTTCGATCCGCTCTTTGAGCCAGCCGGCCTCTTCGGGGTTGGAAATGTGCATGTATTGCAGCGCGAAGGTGCCACAATAGGTGCGTTGGACGATATCGACGATCTGGCGCATCGGCGCGACCTGAAGGCCGAGCACGTTGTCGATAAAGATCGGACGGTCCATGTCCTCTTCGTTGAAGCCATAGCTCTTCGGATCAAGCTCGGGGTGCGGGGTCTGATCGCGCATGCCCAGCGGGTCGAGATCGGCAACAAGGTGGCCGCGGATCCGGTAGGCGCGGATCAGCATGAGGGCGCGGATCGAATCCAGCACGGCGCGTTTGATCTGGTCGTCGGTGACCTCGGCGCCAACCTCTTTCGCCTTGCTTTCGATTTTTTCCTTGGCGGCCTTGGCTTCGGCGGGGGCGGGCGCCCATTCGCCCGTCATCGCGCCGGTCAGGTCGTCGTCAGGCATCGGCGGCCAGTCGGGGCGCGCCCAGCTTGGTCCCTGTGCCTCGGCCCGGACATCCTGACCGTTGTCGCCCAGAGCCTTGAAGAATTCGGCCCATGCCGTGTCTACGGCTGAAGGGTCACCGGCGTATTGCGCGTAGAGCTGTTCGAGATACTCGGCATTATGCCCCTGCATGAAAGAGGAGGCGTGAAACTGCGCGTTTGAGGATTGGTCGGTCATGGGGTTACCTCGTGAGGGTTTGGACCAAATGTGTTCGTGCCGGGCTGGGAGGGGCGGGTCAGCCACCAAAGGACCAGGAGCGGAGAGATGATGAGGACGATGACGGCGATGAACAGGATGACGGAGCTTGTACCGCCGATGATGCCGCTGAAATCGCCGGCCATCAGGGCCGGGAAGCCGGACAGGAACCCGACAAAGGTAAAGATGCCGATCATGACGATCAGCGGGTAAAGCAGGAAAAAGCCCGAACGGCCGGTATCGTGCATGCGACGCCAGCCTGCCGAGAGCGAGGGCAGCAGGGTGGCAAGCGAAAAGATCGCGTTGATCGGGCCATTGCTCGAGGTGCTGGCACTGAATTCGCCGGGGCCGGTTTCAACCATTGCCGAGCCGAAAAAGATTGTGTCGAGGATGCTGCAGGCGATGCTGCCAAGGATTACGAAGAGCACGAAGTACCAGTATTCCGAGCGCGAAGCGCGGCCCGAGAAGGTGACGTACTTTGAGAAACAGGTGCTGACGGCTTCCTTGAAGGTCATGCGGTACCTCCCGCCAGAGGGGCCGCGGCACGGGGGCGCAGGGCGATTTGCGCCGCTTGTCCGTCCTGTTCTCTGCCCTGTCGGGTCATTGGGTTAGCCTTTGATTCCAAAGTCGTTCCCGGATTGACCGGGAGTCTGTGCGGCGGCCTCGTATGCTGAACCTGCGGAAGCTGCAATCGAGGAAATGCGTTCAACGTTCACGGTTGTGGCAATTGTCATCCGGGGGCCTGTCCTTACTGGCATTTGATGAAGGTCAGGATGGTTCGTCGCGTTTCATCGACGATGTCGCTGATGCCGATATTTTGCGAGGGGGTGCCCAATTCCTTGCACATCACCAGTCCCATCTGTTGCAAATCGGCCCGCGTTTTGCGCGGCAGATTTGCGTCTTCGCTGCCGACGAGCGTCACCTTGGGTTCGGGCCGGTTATATTGAACAACAAGGAAACCCCGCGTGAAATCCGTGTATTTGGAAAGCCCGGCGACGTCCTCGCCGAGCTCTCTTGATGTCAGGTCAGAAGCGGTCACCTCTTGCGCGGGCTGATCGGTGTCGGGCGCGGGTTCAACACACCCGGCCAAAGCCGCCACAGCGCCTGCAGTTATGAGGTGACCGGCCTGCATGGCTTAGCCGATCGCTTTCAGCACGGCTTCGCCCAGTTGGGCGGGGCTGTCGGCCACGACGATGCCTGCTGATTTCATCGCTTCGATCTTGTCCTCGGCGCCGCCCTTGCCACCGGCGACGATAGCACCCGCATGGCCCATGCGGCGGCCCGGAGGCGCGGTGCGGCCCGCGATGAAACCGGCGGTCGGCTTCCAGCGGCCTTTCTTCTTTTCGTCGGCGAGGAACTGCGCGGCTTCTTCTTCGGCGGAACCGCCGATTTCACCGATCATGATGATGCTTTCGGTTTCGTCATCCGCGAGGAACCATTCCAGCACGTCGAGGTGCTCGGTTCCCTTGATCGGGTCACCGCCGATGCCGACGCAGGTGGACTGGCCGATGCCGACATCGGTGGTCTGCTTGACCGCCTCGTAGGTCAGGGTGCCCGAGCGCGAAACCACGCCGCAGGAGCCGCGCTTGTGGATGTGGCCGGGCATGATACCGATCTTGCAGGCGTCGGGGGTAATGACGCCCGGGCAGTTCGGCCCGATCAGGCGCGATTTGGAGCCTTCCAGCGCGCGCTTGACCTTCATCATGTCGAGTACCGGGATACCTTCGGTGATGCAGACAATGACTTCCATCTCGGCGTCGATGGCTTCCATGATCGAATCCGCCGCGAAGGGGGGCGGCACGTAGATTACGGTCGCGTTCGCTTCGGTCTTGGCCTTGGCTTCGTGGACCGAGTTGAAGACAGGCAGGTCGAGGTGGGTCTGGCCGCCTTTGCCGGGGGTGACGCCGCCGACCATCTTGGTGCCGTAGGCAATGGCCTGTTCCGTGTGGAAGGTCCCCTGCGAGCCGGTCAGGCCCTGGCAGATCACCTTGGTGTTTTCGTCGATAAGTACGGCCATGATGGTCCCTTTATTATTAGACGCGAGATGAGTGATAGAAGCTGCTTGAGCCAACTTCCGAACATCGGTTGGAATTTTCGCCTGCCGTTACAGCGACCACGTATCCGATTGGTGTCGTTGGGTCTTCGTAACGGACGCAGGTGGGCGTTTTGCCGGTATTAGGGTTATCGACACCGTATTCAACGTGGCGTGTATACCCGGGATAAAGTTGTGGAACGACCTGATCGAGAACTTCGGATGCTTCGGTGACGCCGAGAGATTTGGAACTGCCAAAGCAGTGTTCAGGCATCTGGCCATAATAGAATTCGACCTCGGTCGAGCCGTCAGGTGTCGCGAATACCAGCGTCGTGTCGCCGTTATCGCTGTAGTCACCCGAACGGGTAACGAAACCGGCCTGCCGAAACATGTTGGCGCGGGTCTCTGGCGACATACCGGGCTGAATGCAGAATCGCACAGCGTTGGCGAAATGTGTACGCGCTGAAGCCGAGTCGGTCGAAGTTGTTGTTTGTGCGCTGCCACCCAAAGGGCTGACCGACGCGGGATCAACACCGGCAAAGACGAGGCCGACAACGGGGCCGACGCCGTCTGCGCCATAGGAAAGCATCTCGGCTGCAAAAGGCAGGCCGGTCGCGGAGTAGCGACGTGTAAGGGTTGATCCGGGATCGGCCATCTGCATCTGCATGAGACGCCCGTCTTCGGCAAAGCGTTCGGCGGCCGCCTCGGCATCGCCGGTTGCAAGCGCGGGGCCATACACGATGCAATGGCCGTTGCCGCTGCTGTCGATCAGCTTGATTTCAACCGTAAGACCGAACGCCTGATCTTTACTGTGCAATTGCCACAAGCCGGGGGCAACCTCTTGCGGTTGCCAGCCGAAATCAGGGGAGGAGGAAACAGCGTGCGCCAGATCCGCGGCGCGTTCAGGCCCGCGTACTGAGCCGGCGGATTGCAGGCATTGGCGCAAGGCGTCGGTTGCCTTCAGCGTTCCGATGCTCTGCGCAGCCAGCGGCCCAGCCGAGAGTGCGAGAAGGCCGATGGCAATTGCAGCCGTCAGTCGTTGGTGCCGGTGAGCTCGTCCAGAATGCGTGTCAGCACCAGGGCCAGCCCGCCGATGACCATAGAACGGCCCAGAGAGACGCTGAGATTGCTGGGAGCCACATGGCTCACCCCGTCGCGGGTCTTGCGCAGGGCGCGGCGAGAAAAGCTGTCGTCCGGTTCCTTGCCCAGCGGCAGAGGGTCGGGCATGTCGAGCAATGCTGGCTTGGTTTTCCACAAGAGAGCCCCGACGGCGAGAAGGCCAACGCCCACTGCAATCGGTGTGACCCTGTCGTTGTCCAAGTAGTCCTTGCCAGATAAATCCATTGTTCCGTCCATTTTTGTCCTGTTGCAGTTCAACGGCCAAAACCACCGTCGGTTCCCCGACGGTGTGCTTTAACCTCTGCCAGACCTGACGGACGGGAAACATGGATCAGCCTTTGACCGCTTTCACGATCTTTTCCGCGCCGTCCTTCAGATCATCGGCGGCGATGACGTCCAAACCGCTTTCGTTGATGATCTTCTTGCCTTCCTCGACATTGGTGCCTTCGAGACGGACAACCAGCGGCACCTTTAGGCCAACTTCTTTCACCGCGGCGACCACGCCTTCGGCGATGACGTCGCAGCGCATGATGCCGCCGAAGATGTTGACGAGAATGCCTTTGACCTGCTCGTCCGAGGTGATGATCTTGAACGCTTCGGTCACTTTCTCCTTGGTCGCGCCGCCGCCCACATCGAGGAAGTTGGCGGGTTCCGCACCGTAGAGCTTGATGATGTCCATCGTGGCCATCGCAAGACCCGCACCGTTCACCATGCAGCCGATCTCACCGTCGAGCGCGATGTAGTTCAGGTCATACTTGGAGGCTTCGAGTTCCTTGGGGTCTTCCTCGGTCGTGTCGCGCAGTTCGGAGACCTCGGGCTGGCGATACATGGCGTTGCCGTCAAAACCGAGCTTGGCGTCGAGCACCTTGAGCTGACCGCCGGGCATCAGGATCAGCGGGTTGATTTCCAGCATCTCCATGTCCTTCTCGATGAAGGCCTTGTAAAGGATGCCCATGAGCTGAACGCATTGCTTGACGGCGGGGCCTTCGAGACCCAGCGCGAAAGCGACGCGGCGACCGTGGAACGGCTGGTAACCGGTTGCGGGATCGACGCTGAAGCTGAGGATCTTCTCCGGGGTCGAGGCGGCGACCTCTTCGATGTCCATGCCGCCTTCGGTCGAGCAGACGAAAGAAACGCGGCTGGAAACGCGATCGACCAGAAGGGCGAGATAAAGCTCACGCTCGATGTCCGAGCCGTCTTCGATATAGATGCGGTTGACCTGCTTGCCCGCCGGGCCGGTCTGGTGGGTTACGAGGGTCTTTCCAAGCATCTTCTTGGCTTCCTCGGCGGCTTCCTCGACCGATTTGGCGAGGCGCACACCGCCTTTTTCGCCTGCTTCGGCTTCCTTGAACGAGCCCTTGCCGCGGCCACCGGCGTGGATTTGAGCCTTGACGACCCAGAGCGGTCCATCAAGTTCGCCAGCCGCGTTTTTCGCGTCTTCCGCGCGGAGGATGACCTTGCCGTCGGACACCGGGGCACCGTAGCTGCGAAGAAGGGCCTTGGCCTGATATTCGTGGATGTTCATGAAAGTCGTTCCCGTCTGCTTGCGTTTGCTCGGGGCTATACGCCCTGTCTTGATAACGGGTTAACCCAAAAATGGGGTGTGGCCACAGGTTTTGACAAAAAAAACGACATTTGTGATCACAGGCCAAAAAGCTGTGATCACAAACGCCGGTTGTGCGGGAGAATTAGGCGGAAAACAGCAAAGGGTTGTGTGCGGCTTTGGCGGTTTGACCCTTGCGAAAGCGCGTCGCGCCACGAAAGACGCCGCCCCGGTGTCTCCGGAGCGGCGCAAAAGGTCTAAAACTGGCCCGATCAGGCGAGCGAGTTGTCGATTCCTTTGCAGGCTTCGACGAGGCCCTTAACGGCGTTGACCGAGTTGTCGAACATGGCCTGTTCGTCCTTGGTCATCTGGATGTCGATGACCTTTTCGACGCCACCGGCACCGATCACGGTCGGAACGCCGACATACATGCCCTTGAGACCGAGAGCGCCGTCCACATAGGCGGCGCAGGGCAGGACGCGCTTCTGGTCCTTGAGATAGGCTTCGGCCATTTCGATGGCAGAGGTCGCGGGCGCGTAGAAGGCAGAGCCGGTTTTCAACAGGCCGACGATCTCGGCGCCGCCGTCACGGGTGCGCTGGATGATGCTGTCGAGCTTGTCCTGCGTGGTCCAGCCCATGCTCACCAGATCGGGGAGCGGGATACCGGCGACGGTGGAGTAACGGGCCAGCGGCACCATCGTGTCGCCGTGACCGCCCAGAACGAAAGCGGTGACGTCTTTCATCGACACGCCGAATTCGAGACTAAGGAAGTGACGGAAGCGGGCCGAGTCGAGCACGCCTGCCATGCCGCAGACTTTCTCATGCGGAAGGCCGGAGAATTCGCGCAGCGCCCAGACCATCGCGTCGAGCGGGTTGGTAATGCAGATGACAAAGGCGTCGGGCGCGTGGTCGCGGATGCCTTCGCCTACGGATTTCATGACCTTGAGGTTGATGCCCAGCAGGTCGTCGCGGCTCATACCCGGCTTGCGCGGCACACCGGCGGTGACGATGCAGACGTCGGCACCTGCGATATCGGCATAGGACTGCGTGCCCTTCAGCGATGCGTCGAACCCTTCGGACGGGCCGGATTCCGCGATGTCGAGCGCTTTGCCTTCGGGCGTGCCTTCGGCGATATCGAAAAGGATGACGTCGCCAAGTTCTTTGATCGCGGCGAGATGGGCGAGCGTGCCGCCGATCTGACCTGCCCCGATCAGGGCGATTTTGGGTCTGGCCATTGGAAAGTTCTCCGGTCCTTGTGAATTTGCGGGTTGCGTAGTGCGTAACACGCGGTTGTGCAAGAGTCCTGCACGTGTTCAGTGCAACTCCAAACGTCGCGGGACGGTCTGCCGGAAAGATTGACGATCGGTTAATCCCTAGGCAAACGAGGTGCTTAGGGGGTGGCTAATGCTTGAGTTGAACGGCGCTTTTTTCGCGGTGGCGGTGCCCGCGGTCTTGTTTGCGGGCATCTCCAAGGGCGGATTCGGGTCCGGGGCAGCCTTTGCCTCTTCGACGATTCTGGCGCTTTTTCTGACGCCGGGACAGGCGCTTGGGGTCATGCTGCCGCTGCTGATGCTGATCGATGCGACGACGCTGCGCCCCTATTGGAAGACATGGAGCTGGCCGGATGCGCGGCTGTTGATCCTTGGTGCCGTGCCCGGGGTGGTTCTAGGCGCGTTGCTGTACAAGGTTGCCGAGCCGGATGTGTTCCGGGTGCTGATCGGGGGAATTTCGCTTGCCTTTGTCTTTTGGCAGGCGGGGCGGCGCATGGGGCTGATCCGGGCCGGGGGCACCCGTCTGTCAGGCTGGGTCGGGGGCCTCGCCGGTCTGGTCGCGGGGTTCACCAGTTTCGTGAGCCATGCGGGCGGACCGCCTGCCGCCGTCTACCTGTTGTCGCGGAAGCTCGACAAGACAAGCTTTCAGGGCACGACAGTGCTGGTCTTCTGGGTCATCAATATCGTAAAGTTCGTGCCCTACGCGTATCTGGGCCTGTTCACGGCCGAAACCGCGCTTGCCAATCTGGCGCTTGCGCCAGTCGCGATAGTGGGGGCTCTGATCGGGGTAAAGGCGCACCGGATCGTACCTGAACGGCTCTTTTTCGGTCTGACCTATGTGCTGCTGGTCGTGACCGGTGCAAAGCTGATCTGGGAGGGGCTTACCTGAAAGTCCTCTTTCGGAAAGCCTGTGTGGACTGAACTTTCAGCGTGGGGTGTCGTGTTGAGTTCCGCTGGCGGCGCGCCAGAGCCGCGCCAGCCGGAAGGAACGCCTGTTTCAGGCGTCATTGCCTTTCGGGGGCAGCGCCTCGGCCAAAGCCTCGAATGACTGGCCGGAGGCGACGAGGCAGGTCACGCCGGCGGGGTTGGTCACGGTAATCGTCCACGTGCCGGTCTCGTCCGAGGCAAAAACTTCGACCACGGAACCGCGCGCGGCGAGTCCCATGCTTTGGCGGGTTTCGCCATACCCACCTGCAAGGCGGCCCACGACAACCTCACGCGGTGCGCAATTACGGGTTTGTTGCGCCTGGGCGGTTTCGGCCGCCGACGCCAAGGTGATGGCGGTGATCGCCAGCGGGAAGAATGCGTTTTTCATCTTCTATACCTATCCATGAGTCGTGCCGATCCGGACTGGCACGCCGGTCGCCCGGTGTGCCGGGCGGAAAAGCCCAGTTTGTATGCTTTTGAATCCGGTGCCTGTTGAAAGGGGGCAGGTCAGCCGATGCCGAATTTCCGGATCCGATAAGAAAATCTAGGGCGAGTCGGGCTGAGAAATGGTTAATCGAGCGCCCGTTCTTTTGAATTCCCGCCGGCCGGACGCCTTCAAATAGGAAGAATTTGGTTCAATTGCTGCGTCGCGGCGCATTACACCTTGAACTTTCCGTAAAAAAATGTCCCTTTCCACGCAATATTATGACCTTTGGAGGCCAGTATGGACCCGATGAACCGCCCCTATCGTTCCGTTCTTTATATTCCGGCGTCAAAAGAGCGCGCGCTGGACAAGGCGCGGGGTCTGGCGGTGGACGCGATCATCTTCGATCTCGAGGACGCGGTTACACCCGAGGAAAAAGACGCCTCGCGCGCGGTTCTGGCCAAGGCAATTGCGGACGGCGGGTACGGGAACCGGGCGCGGATCGTGCGGATCAACGGGCTCGACACGCCCTGGGGCAAGGCGGATGCAGAAGCGGTACGTGAAATGGATGTCGACGCGGTTTTGCTGCCCAAAGTGAACAGCGCTGCCGATCTGGACGCTTTGGCGGAGATCACCGGCGATCTGCCGATCTGGGCAATGATGGAGACGCCGCGCGGGATGCTGCGCGCAGGTGAAATTGCCGCACATCCGAAATTGCAAGGCATGGTGATGGGCACCAATGACCTTGCAAAGGAATTGCAGACGCGGTTCCGGGCCGACCGTGAACCGATGATTACGGCGCTGGGGCTTTGCCTGCTGGCGGCCAAGGCCGAAGGGCTGATCATCGTGGATGGCGTGTTCAATGCCTATCTCGACGAAAACGGGCTGGAAGAAGAATGTATCCAGGGCCGCGACATGGGCTTTGACGGCAAGACCCTGATCCATCCGGCGCAGGTCGATGTGACCAACCGGACCTTTGCGCCTTCGGAAGAAGAGGTCGACCTCGCCCGGCGTCAGATCTCGGCCTATGAGGAAACGCACAAGTCGGGGCAGGGCGTTGCCGTGGTCGACGGAAGAATTGTCGAGAACCTGCACGTGGAAACCGCTCAAAAGACACTGGCCAAAGCCGAGGCTATTGCGGCGATGGCGCAATAAGGGCTATGTGAAATAGATTCACATTTTCCCAGCCGCTTTACGGAGTAAGCCATGCTCATCCTCATTCTCGGTGTCCTTCTCTGGGCGCTAGCACATCTGTTCAAGTTCATCGCGCCTGAGGCGCGGGCGCGCATGGGGGAAAAGGGCAAGGGTCCGATTGCAATCGCGCTGCTCCTGTCGGTCGTGCTAATGGTGATTGGGTATCGCGCCGCGGATGGCGCCTTCTATTGGGGGCGCAGCCCGGCGATGACCGGCATCAACAACCTGCTGGTTCTGGTGGCGTTCTACCTTTTCGCGGCCTCGGGCATGAAAACGCGCGTTACGCGCCTGACGCGGCATCCGCAGCTCATTGGCTTTTCGCTCTGGTGCGTGGGGCATTTGCTGGTCAACGGGGACACGCCGTCTTTCGTTCTCTGGGGCGGGCTGCTGGCATGGGCGATTGTGACAATGGTCCTTATCAACCGCACCGAACCCGCGTGGACACCGCCGGAACCTGCACCGAACCGCAAGGAAATCATGGCCATCGTGGGCGGTGTGGTGGTCTTTGCCGTCGTCGCCGTGATCCACATGTTGCTTGGCTATAACCCTTTCGGGTGACCCGAAATCAGGAGATCTGAATGAAACTTTACCGCTTTCTCAGCGAAAACGACACGTCGGCCTTTTGCCACAAGGTTACTGACGCCTTGAACAAGGGGTGGGAGCTCTACGGCTCCCCGACCTATGCGCATGATGCGGCAACGGGGTCGATGCGTTGCGGTCAGGCGGTGACGAAAGAGGTGGACGGGACCTATACGCCGGACATCAAGTTGGGAGAGCAGTGATGGCCAAGACCAATCCGGGCCGTTTCTTTGAGGATTACCAGCTTGGTCAGGTGCTGACCCACGCGGTGCCGCGTACTGTTTCGGGAGGCGAGCGCGCGTTGTATCATGCGCTCTATCCGGCGCGGCATGCGCTTTATTCTTCGGATGAATTCGCCCGCGCCAGTGGTCTTCCGGCAAGCCCCATCGACGATCTGGCCGCGTTTCACGTCGTGTTCGGCAAAACCGTGCCGGATGTGTCGCTGAACGCGGTGGCGAACCTGGGCTATGCCGAGGGGCGCTGGCTGAAACCGGTCTGGGCGGGGGATACGCTGCGTTCGGAATCCGAGGTAATCGGGCTCAAGCAGAACTCCAACGGCAAGACCGGGGTGGTTTACGTGCGCTCTCGCGGTGTGAACCAGCGGGACGAGACCGTCATGGAATACGTACGCTGGGTGATGGTGCGCAAGAACGACCTCGACGCGCCCGCGCCCGAGACGGTGGTGCCGGATTTGAGCAAGGTGGTGGCACCGGAGGATCTGGTGATCCCCGAGGGGCTGGATTTCAGCGGCTATGATTTTGCGCTGGCGGGTGAACCGCACCGTTGGGGCGATTACGAGATCGGAGAGACCATCGACCACGTGGACGGGGTGACCATCGAGGAAGCCGAGCACATGATCGCCACGCGGTTGTGGCAGAACACGGCCAAGGTGCATTTCGACGCGACCTTCCGGCCCGACGGGCAGCGGCTGATTTATGGCGGGCATGTGATTTCGATGGCGCGGGCACTGTCCTTTAACGGGCTGGCCAATGCGCAGATGATCGTCGGGCTGAACGGCGGCGCCCATGCCAATCCGTGTTTCGCGGGCGATACGGTAAAGGCGTGGTCCGAAGTTCTGGACAAGGCCGAGACAGGCGCGCCGGGTGTCGGTGCGATCCGGTTGCGTCTGGTCGCGACCAAAGGCGGCGCGCCGTTCAAGCTGAAAGGTGAGGATGGCAAATACCTGCCCGAGGTGCTGCTTGATCTCGACTACTGGGCGTTGATGCCGCTGTGAGCAAAGGGTTCCGGGCGATCTATCTGAGCCACCCGGAAGTCGACATCGACCCGGCGCGAGAGGTGACTGACTGGTCTCTTTCCGCCGTTGGTCTGGCGCGGGCCGAGACGCTTGCTACCCGATTGCAGGGCCTCTGTGGTGCGCAGGTGGTTTCGAGCGCCGAGCGAAAGGCGCTGGAAACCGCCGCACCGCTGGCTGTTCGGAGCGGTAAGCCTGTTATCACGCGCCCGGACATGCACGAAAACGACCGGTCGTCGACAGGGTACCTCCCGCGCGAGGAATTCGAGCAGGTTGCGGATCAATTCTTTGCCTGGCCCGGAGAGTCTATGCGCGGCTGGGAAACCGCCGAGGCGGCGCAAAAGCGTGTTCTGCGCGAAGTGGATGAGGTCGTGCGCATGGTCCCCGAGGAGCGTCTTGTCTTTGTTGGGCATGGGGCGGTGGGGACGCTTTTATGGTGCGCGCTGGCCGGGAAACCGATCAGTCGGGGCCACGATCAGCAGGGTGGCGGCAACTGGTACAGGTTCGATCCCGAAATCCGCGCGGTCGAGGCAGGCTGGGCGCCGATGGAGCAGCTGGATGCGCTCTGATCGGTGGTAGTTACGGGGGCAGCCAAGGCGATGCCTGCAACTGAATATGTTCCATCATTCTGTGTAATTCTCAGATTTTCAGTAAGAATTTAGCGAGTCGCCTCGAAACGGGCGCAATTCGCTCTAGTGTGATCACAGCGGAAAACTTCGTGATCACAAACTGTGGAAACATTGCCGACCGCGCCAAAAAACCGCGCCTTTTATGGATGCATCCGCGTGACACGGCGCAAAAATCCATTATTAACGGGGGCAGCCAACCTGAAAGGAGCCAAGATGGCCGATGTCAATCGGGGCAATCGCCCGCTGTCACCCTTTATGTTGGGGAAATACTACAGGCCTCAGCTCAACTCTGTCACTTCCATCCTGACCCGTATCACCGGAAACGCGATGATCGTGGCCGCGCTGATGATCGCCTGGTGGCTGATCGCCGCCGCCACGTCCGAGACCGCTTTCAACCGCGCTGACTGGTTCGTCACGTCGTTTATCGGCGATGTCATCATGTTCTTCTCTGTGCTGGGGCTTTGGTACCACTCGCTGGCGGGCGTCCGGCACCTGATCTGGGATCAGGGGCTGTGCCTCGAGATGGAAACCGCCGACAAGCTGGGCTGGGTCGTCATCGGCGGATCCGTTGTCCTGACGCTCTTGACCGTCATCATCGTTTAAGGAGGCCCAGATGCGTTATATTACCGACCGCAAGCGCGCCGTTGGCCTTGGTTCGGCCAAATCCGGAACCAGCCATCACTGGCATATGCAGATCAGCTCTATCGCGCTGATCGTTCTGGTGCCGCTGTTCGTCTTTACCTTTGGCTCGGCGCTGGGCGGCACCTATGAAGAGGTCACTGCCTATTACAGCCGTCCGTTCCCCGCCATCGTCGCCGCGCTGACGATCTGGGTCGGGATGCTTCACTTTAAGTCCGGCGCCCAGACGGCGATCGAGGACTATGTTCACGGCTTCACGGGCCGCATTACGATCATCGCCGTTACCTGCGTGGCCTATGCCATCATCGCAGTGTCCGTCTATGCGCTGATCAAGCTCGCCCTGTAAGGAGACTAAAATGGCCGCATACGAATACGAGACGCATGAATATGACGTCGTAGTTGTCGGCGCCGGTGGCGCGGGCTTGCGTGCGACGCTCGGCATGGCCGAGCAGGGGCTGCGCACCGCCTGCGTGACCAAGGTTTTCCCGACGCGTTCGCACACGGTTGCGGCGCAGGGCGGGATCGCCGCTTCGCTGTCCAACATGGGTCCGGACAACTGGCAGTGGCACATGTATGACACCGTCAAGGGCTCGGACTGGCTGGGCGACACGGATGCGATGGAATACCTCGCCCGCGAAGCGCCCAAGGCGGTGTATGAACTGGAACATTACGGTGTGCCGTTCTCGCGTACCGAAGAAGGCAAGATCTACCAGCGCCCGTTCGGCGGCCACACCACCGAATTCGGCGAAGGCCCCCCGGTGCAACGGACCTGTGCGGCGGCAGACCGGACCGGCCACGCGATCCTGCACACGCTTTACGGCCAGAGCCTGAAGCAAAAAGCGGAATTCTACGTCGAGTATTTCGCGATCGACCTGATCATGTCCAAGGACGGGCAGTGTCAGGGCGTCGTCTGCTGGAAGCTCGACGATGGCACCATGCATGTCTTCAACGCCAAGATGGTGGTGCTGGCGACCGGCGGTTACGGTCGTGCCTATTTCAGCGCGACCTCGGCCCATACCTGCACCGGTGACGGTGGCGGTATGGTGGCGCGCGCCGGTCTTGCGCTGCAGGACATGGAATTCGTGCAGTTCCACCCGACCGGCATCTACGGTTCGGGCTGCCTGATTACTGAGGGCGCACGTGGCGAAGGCGGCTATCTCACCAACTCGGAAGGCGAGCGTTTCATGGAACGCTATGCGCCGACCTACAAGGATCTCGCGCCGCGCGATTACGTCTCGCGTTCTATGACGATGGAGATCCGTGAAGGCCGTGGCGTTGGCGAACATGGCGACCACATCCACCTGAACCTGAGCCACCTGCCTGCCGAAGCGCTGGCGGAACGGCTGCCGGGTATCTCGGAATCGGCCAAGATCTTTGCCGGTGTCGATGTGACCAAGGAACCGATCCCGGTTTTGCCGACCGTGCACTATAACATGGGCGGCATTCCAACCAACTACTGGGGCGAAGTGCTGAACCCGACCGAAAGTGACAAGAACGCCATTGTGCCGGGTCTGATGGCCGTGGGTGAGGCGGGATGTGCCAGCGTGCATGGCGCGAACCGTCTGGGCTCGAACTCGCTGATCGACCTCGTGGTGTTCGGCCGCGCGGCTGCGATCCGGGCCGGTAAGGTTGTCGATCCGTCAAGCAAGAACCCGGTGCTGAACCAAGCGAGCGTGGATGCGGCCTTTGATCGGTTTGATCATTTCCGCAACGCCGATGGCGCCGTGCCGACGGCAGAGCTGCGGCTTGAGATGCAGCGGACGATGCAAGCGGATGCGGCGGTTTTCCGGACGTCGAAAACGCTGTCCGAAGGCGTCGAGAAGATGGATGCCATCGCGGCCAAGCTGAGCGATATAAAGGTCACGGACCGTAGCCTCGTCTGGAACTCGGACCTGATGGAAACGCTGGAGCTGACCAACCTGATGCCAAACGCGCTGGCGACCATCGCCGGGGCCGAGGCCCGCAAGGAAAGCCGCGGCGCCCATGCGCACGAGGATTTCTCAGCCCGCGACGACGAAAACTGGCGGGTGCACACGATTGCGCATCTCGACGGCAAAAACGTCAAGCTGACTTACCGCGACGTGATCAAGGATCCGCTCAGCACAGAGGCCGAAGGCGGCATCTCGCTGAAAAAGATCGCACCCAAAGAAAGGACATTCTGATGAAGATCCAATCTCTGGTTCTTGATACAAAACGCGTTTCTCTTCTTGGCGCATTCGTGCTGGCTGGTATGGTTTCGGCCTGTGGCTCTTCGCCGGAAAGCGAAGCGAAAGCAGCCGCATTCCGTGCCTGCGTTGCCGAGGCGGGCATCAGCGGCCCGGTTACCACCAATCTGGTGAGGAACAGCGCTGGCGCCCTCTCGGCAGAGGTTGAAGCGTCGGACACGGTGACACAGGCTCAGGCGGATAAAGCCAACGCCTGCGTACGTGCGAAAGGTTTGTAGGACATGGTACAACTGACACTTCCCAAGAATTCGCGCATGAAAAAGGGCAAGACATGGCCCAAGCCTCAGGGCGCGACGAACGTGCGCAAGTTCGACATCTATCGCTGGTCGCCCGATGACGGGGAAAACCCCCGGGTCGACACCTATTTCCTTGATATGGACAAGTGCGGTCCGATGGTTCTGGACGCGCTCATCAAGATCAAGAACGAGATCGACCCGACGCTGACCTTCCGCCGGTCCTGCCGCGAAGGTATCTGCGGCTCCTGCGCGATGAACATCGACGGGATCAACACGCTGGCCTGTATCTACGGATTGGACGAGGTGAAAGGCGACGTAAAGATCTATCCGCTGCCGCATATGCCGGTGGTGCGCGACCTGATCCCGGACTTGACGCATTTCTATGCCCAGCACGCCAGCATCATGCCGTGGCTCGAAACAAAGACGAACCGCCCCGCGAAAGAGTGGCGGCAGTCCATCGAGGACCGTAAGAAGCTCGACGGGTTGTATGAATGCGTGATGTGCGCCTCGTGCTCGACCGCCTGCCCGAGCTACTGGTGGAATGGCGACCGTTTCCTTGGGCCAGCAGCGCTGCTGCACGCCTATCGCTGGATCATCGACAGCCGCGATGAGGCCACGGGCGAGCGTCTGGACGGGCTGGAAGACCCGTTCAAGCTGTATCGTTGCCACACGATCATGAACTGCGCCAAGACCTGCCCCAAGGGGCTGAACCCGGCCAAGGCGATCGCAGAGATCAAAAAGATGATGGTGGAGCGCGCCGTCTGATGTTGACGCGGGGAACGCTGGCAGGACTTTTGCTGGCGTTCTCCCTTTTTTCCGGTTCTGCCCTCGCGCAGGACTGGAGCTTCATCTCTCCGCTGACCGCACAGGTGCTGGATGTCCGGCCCGGCGACAGCGCCCCGATCCTGTTTTCGGATAATCCCGATCCCGGCGTCGCGGAAACCGCAGTGATCTTTCATTACTTTGACAATCGCGGGGGCGGTAACGCTCTGATGCTGAATGTCGGGCTGTTCAAGCGCAAACCCGATGGTTGGCATTCTATCGGCCCGGTCGAGGTATATGGATCGAACCCGCGCGAGGCGAATTTCTACCCCGGTCAGGTGCGGCTCAAGGCGACGATGCCGGGTCCAAATGATCCGCGCTGTTGTCCAACGCTGACGGTGGATTGGGTGGTGGATACAGAGACCTTGCAGGTCTGGCGGCTGAACTAACCTCGGGTAAGCTTTGCGCCAGTTGCATGGCGTGTTTTCGGTATCATCGGAGGTCATTCGCTCGCTGTAGGATTACATCGGGGGCAGGGGGGAACATACGTCCAGGAGAGACTCCCATGCTGGAAGACGATCAGAACCAAACCCCCGCCCAACGTGCGCTCGCGTTGCTTGAAGACGCCTGGGGCTATTTCACCCCGGTCGAGAAAGCCGAGGCTGAAACACGCGAGCCCGACCTTTTCGATTACGCCGAAGTTGCCTGATCCGGGTTTTGCAATTCGGGCAGGAAAGGGGATAGGGAAAGGATATGATCTATCCCATCATCTTTATTGTCGCCCTTGTTTTGATCATGATTTATTCGCGCCCCGAAACCCGCGGTTGCCGGTGGCGTATGGACAAACGGCGCGATACGGAAGAGCAAAGCTTTTTCCGCTGCGCGGCATGCGGTGCCGAAGTCATGAGCGACACGGGCAAACCGCCGCAAACCTGTCTGAAAACGTGACGGGCTTGCGGTGCTGGCTGTTTCAACGCAACGTGCTGGCATGAATGATATACCTGATGACGCAGAGGCCCGCCGCGCGATTGCGCCGGTGATCTGTTACCCGACCGAGACCCTGCCGAAGCCCGACCTCGCGCTTTACAGCGCGGCAAGGGCAGGGGCTGTGTCGACGGGCGAGGTTCTGGTGCCGCCCCGGGATGCGCGCTGCTTTCGGGTTCCTGCCGGGCATTTCTTTCGGATCTCTTCGGTGGAGGGGCCGCAGGTTGGCGATCTCAACCTCTGGAACGCGAATGACCTTTCCGAAAGGTTCTATTCCGGCAAGACCCGCGCGCTGCACGGCACGCATGTCAGCACCGGGGATCGTCTTTGGTCGAGCTTTCCGCATATGCGGCCGATGGCGACGATCATCGAGGACACGCTGGACTGGTACGGTATCGATGAGTTCGGTGGTTCTGTTCATGATGTGATCGGAACGCGTTGCGACCCCTATACCGGCGCACTGCTGTCCGGGAGCTCCTATCATCACTGCTGCCATTCGAACCTGACGCGCAGTCTGTCCGCCTTTCTGGATATGCCCCCGGAGGTCGCCGAGACCCACGTGCACGATGTGCTGAACGTTTTCATGTGTACGGGGTTCACCCGGGATACCGGCCAGTACTTCATGAAAGCCAGCCCGGTGCGGCCCGGCGATTACCTGGAATTCTTTGCTGAGATTGATCTGATCGGATCGCTCAGCGCCTGTCCCGGCGGAGATTGCAGCGCAGAACATTCAAGCGACTCGGCAGCGTGCCATCCTCTGCATGTCGAGATATTTGCTCCGGCTGCCAATGACTTGGCTGGTTGGGAGCAACCTGCGCCAAGCGCCTATAAGGGCAGCCACGGAATCAGTTAGCGCCCACATTTGGTCCTTAAACCCGGTTCTGATTCAAATTTGCTTTGAATTGTTAGCTTCGCGAGGGCAGGTCTGAGCGGGGGCAAGAAAAAACTTATTACCTCATTTTCCATCAACAGTTTGAAATCATTGTTTTTATTTTTCTTTCAGGGTTGTGCGGACGCTCTGCCCCATGTCCAAATGCGGGAAACTATTTTGAATTCAGGCAAAAATAAGGCAAGCTGTACGTGCATGTGACCTAATATTGTACGTTTTCGGAGTTTTAATATGATGAAGTTAAAAGTAACTCTAGCTGCCCTCCTGGCCACGACATTGTCGGCAGGCATGGCAAGCGCCGCAGTCGATACTTACGACTACACGGACGCGGCCGCTCTGGTCGACTTCGGTGGGTCGAGTTCGAACTCCAACTATTTCATCCCGCCCGGCAATTCGCCGACGGACAGCCCCTATTACCGGGGCTCAAGTGAAGACTGGGGCTGGATGCATGATGCCATTCCAGGGGCCAGTTCCTCGAGTGAAATCAAACTGAACGTGTCGAATTACGACGTTGATGACGCTTGCGGCAGTGGTGCCTGTGAAGTCGACAATATCTTTGGGTATGACGCTGCGGGCAATGGCGGAGCTGGCGAGTGGCTGCTGATCGGGGCGCTGACCGGTCAGGATAACGCCTATTCCTTCACCGAGTTTACCCTTGATACGGCTCTTTTCGACGATGTTGAGACCGGTCTGAAACTCTGGATGGATATCGACGTGCTGACCGCTGGCTGGATCGTGACCCTTGCCAAGTCGGTGATCACGACGGCGGGCGAAAGCCCGGGCAACCCGAACCCGGGTGCTCAGGTACCGCTTCCGGCGGCTGGTTGGCTGATGCTGGCTGGTTTCGGCGGTTTGGCAGCGATGCGGCGCCGCAAGTCGAAATCCTGATCGGCATTAAATGCCCGTGATGACAGCGACCCATTTGGGTCGCTGTTTTCTATTCAAAGGCTGATTGCAGGGCGATCTCGACCATATCGCCAAAGCTGGTCTCACGCTGATCCGAGGGCAGCGCGTCACCGGTCAGAAGATGGTCAGAAACGGTAAGCACCGCCAAGGCGCGCCGTCCGTAGCGCGCTGCAAGCGTGTATAGCTCCGCCGCTTCCATTTCGACGCCGAGAATACCGTGGCGGGTCATTTCCTCGTTCAGGTCCGGTCTCTCGTCGTAAAATGTGTCAGAAGAATAAATGCCGCCTACATGGGTGCGGGTGCCCTTGGCCTCGGCAGCCTTGGCGGCGGATGACAGCAGGAACCAGTCAGCGCAGGGTGCGAACTGCAATTCGCGGAAGATTCCGCGTGACGGCGTGCTTATCGTGCTGGCCGTCATTGCGATAATGACATCGCGAACCTTCACCGAATTCTGCATTGCGCCGCAGGACCCGATCCTGATCAGGGTCTTAGCGTCATAGTCGCGGATGAGTTCATTTACGTAGATTGACAGGGAAGGCATGCCCATGCCGCTTCCCTGTATGGTGACGGGGTTCCCTTTCCAGGTGCCGGTATAACCCAGCATACCCCGCACATCATTTACCAGGCGCGCATCGTCAAGAAACGTGCTGGCTGCCCATTTGGCCCTGAAAGGATCGCCGGGCAACAGCACTGTCTGTGCAATATCGCCCGGTTGAGCGCCGATGTGTATCGTCATTTCGAAATCCGAATATTATTATCAGATTTCAAGGTCTTTCATGTCGACACCATTTGCAAGCGCATCATGGAACCATTGCGGTTTCCGGCCTAGTCCCGACCATGTCTGTTCGGCATCATCCGGGTTGCGGTATTTCGGCCCGGTTTTGGAACGTTTGCCTTTGCCGCGGCCTTTTTTGCCAGCCGCTTCGGCGAGTTCCGAAAGGGAATAGCCGTATTGAGCTGCCACATCCTGGGCTGCTTTCAGTGCCTCTTTGCGTTCGCGCTCTTCAACAAGCGTCAATTCCTTCTCGACATCATCGCGCAATTTCAGAAGTTCCTTGCGCGACATCGTCGTTAGATCAATAGCCATGTAACCATCCTTAACTCTGCATTGACGCTAATTGGCGTCAATACTTGACACATATGACGTTAATATAACGTTCAATCGCGGGATACACGTCTTTTTTTTACGATCTAAGAAATATTATGCCGCTATTAACGAATGGTTAACCAAGCCAACAATATCCATCATGATTGTATTAAGCTCGAAATTCTTGGGCGTATAAACTTTCGAAACTCCCATTTTGATAAGTTTCTCGGCATCCTCATCGGGAATAATGCCGCCCACGATCACAGGAATGTGGCTCATTTTTTTGGCTTTGAGCCGCTCAATTACATCCTCAACCAAAGGAAGATGGCTTCCTGACAAAATTGATAAGCCAATTACATGCGCATCTTGTTTTGACGCCGCGTCAACTATTTCCTCCGGCGTCATTCTGATGCCGTCATAAGTTATATCCATGCCACTGTCGCGGGCTCGAACGGCGATTTGCTCGGCGCCGTTTGAATGTCCGTCGAGGCCGGGTTTGCCCACAAGGAATTTGAGACGGCGCCCGAGCGTGTCGCTGATCGCATCCACGGCCGCGCGGATTTCGTCCAGCCCTTCGGTCTTGTTGGAGGGCGAGGCAGAGACCCCAGTGGGTCCGCGGTAGGTGCCAAAAGCCCGGCGCATCTCTTCCGCCCATTCGCCAGTGGTAACGCCAGCTTTGGCTGCAATAATAGAGGGTTCCATGATATTCGCGCCTGATGTCGCAGCCGCCCTGAGTCCTTCCAGAGCGCTCTTCACGGCGTTCTCGTCACGGGTTTCACGCCATTCATTCAGGCGATCGATCTGGTCCTGTTCGGTGGCGGGATCGACGGTCATGATCCCGCCGTCCTCGCTCATGAGCGGGGAAGGCTCGCTTGTGGTGAACTTGTTGACGCCAACGACCGTTGTCATGCCGGATTCGATCCGGTTCAGCCGGTCCGAGTTGGAGTCGACGAGACGCGATTTCATGTATTCGATCGAAGAGATCGCGCCGCCCATGCCTTCGAGATTGTCCAATTCAGCACGAGCGTTCTTCTTCAATTCGGCAACTTTCGCATCAATTGCGGGGTTATTGTCGAATAAATCGTCGTATTCGAGAAGATCTGTCTCATAGGCGAGAATTTGCTGCATTCGCATAGACCACTGCTGGTCCCAAGGACGCGGCAGACCTAATGCTTCGTTCCACGCTGGCAATTGCACCGCGCGGGCGCGCGCGTTTTTGGACAATGTCACCGCAAGCATTTCGATCAGTATTCGATAGACGTTGTTTTCTGGTTGTTGTTCCGTCAACCCGAGCGAATTAACTTGAACCCCGTATCGGAAGCGCCGCAGTTTGGGATTCGTGACGCCATATCGCGTCAGGCAGATTTCATCCCAGAGGTCCACGAAAGCTCGCATCTTGCACATTTCGGTGACGAACCGAATCCCGGCATTCACGAAAAACGAAATGCGGCCGACAACCGTAGGGAAATCTTCTTCGGGAACGATTTCCCTCATTCCGTCAAGAACGGCCTGTGCGGTGGCCAGCGCAAAGGCCAATTCCTGTTCCGGCGTCGCGCCTGCCTCTTGCAGGTGATAAGAACAAACGTTCATCGGATTCCATTTCGGAACATTCCGATAACAATAGGCCGCGACATCGGTAATCAGTTTCAGCGACGGTTTCGGCGGGCATATGTAAGTGCCGCGCGACAGATATTCCTTGATGATATCGTTCTGCACGGTTCCCTGCAGCTTGGAGATATCCGCGCCTTGTTCCTCTGCCACGGCAATATACAGCGCCAGCAGCCACGGGGCGGTGGCATTGATTGTCATCGAGGTGTTCATTTGTTCCAGAGGAATGGAATCGAAAAGCGTGCGCATGTCGCCAAGATGCGCGACGGGAACGCCCACTTTACCCACTTCGCCTCGGGCAAGAACATGATCGCTGTCATAGCCCGTCTGCGTCGGAAGGTCGAAAGCAACTGACAGGCCGGTCTGTCCCTTTGCGAGATTACCGCGGTAAAGGGCGTTCGATGCTTTGGCGGTGGAGTGGCCCGCATATGTCCGGATCAGCCAAGGACGGTCTTTTTCAGTCTGGGTCATGAAGTGCCTCGCGAGTCGGGTGGGTAATAATGTTGCGTCAAAACCGTCTAAACAGAAATCTTCGACTTATGTCAATTCGCCGCGCTGCGGCATCCCGTCGATTGGTTCGACTTCAAAAGCTGTGCTGGAAGATAGGGCGCCGGATGGAGACTGCAAAAATGAACCCGCAGTATCCATTGAAATTGGCAAGTGTATTCCTGCGTTAGTTGAATTTCCTCGCACCGGCTCAAGGAAATTCCTGATTGCCTGCCTTTTGGCCCTTGGGCGCGTGTCGCAACGGCATCTGACGCCCGGCTAATCCGTTTCCTTAAACTAAAATCTGTTTACCGATGCGAAGTGGGACGGCAAGAGTTTCCTATGTCTACCACCGTCAGTTTGCCGCTTTGGCTGTTCATCCTGATCCTGCTCTTTGCGGCGGTGACGTTTGCATCGCATTTTCTGTTTCCCTCGGTGCGATGGTTTTTCCGGTTACGACTGGAAAGAGCGGTGGCGCGTTTGAACCAACGGCTGGAAAGACCGATCCAGCCATTCAAGCTCGCACGCCGCTATGACATGATTCAGCGCCTGACTTACGATCCCGATGTATTGCGCGCGGTCACGGCCCATGCGGCAGAAGAGGGCATTCCCGAGAATGTCGCCGCTGAAAAGGCCCGCAGATATGCGCGTGAAATCGTGCCAGCCTTTTCAGCAACAGCCTATTTCGGCTTTGCGATCCGCGCGGCGCGCTGGCTGAGCAACGCTCTGTTTCACGTCCGCCTGGGCCATTACAAAGCCGGCCCTCTTCGGGATATCGACCCGGATGCGACGGTGGTTTTTGTGATGAACCATCGCTCGAACATGGATTATGTGCTGGTTACCTACCTTGCGGCCGAGCGGTCGGCGCTGTCCTACGCGGTCGGGGAATGGGCGCGGATCTGGCCGCTTTCCTGGCTTATCCGGGCGATGGGGGCGTATTTTATTCGCCGCGCTTCCAGCAATGACCTCTATCGAACGATTCTGGCCCGCTATGTCCAGCTTGCAACGTCGGCGGGCGTGACACAGGCGATGTTCCCGGAGGGCGGGCTTTCGCGAACCGGTGCGCTGTCCGCGCCAAAGCTTGGGTTGCTCAAGTATATCACCGATGGCTTCGGACCCGAGAGCAGGGACGTGGTTTTTGTCCCCGTCTCGCTGAATTACGACCGTGTTCTGGAAGACCGGACCCTTATCGCGGCGGCAAATCGCAAAGGGCACCGGTTCCGCGCCGGTCTTTGGGTGGCGATGCGGAACGTGCTGCGGCAAGTCTGGCTGCGGTTGACCGGGCGGTATCGCCGTTTCGGCTCGGCGGCGGTCAGTTTCGGGGAACCTCTGTCGTTGCGCAGTTTTGCAGGCGAGGCGGAATTGATCGGCCTTGAAGCGCTGGCCGAGGAGTTGATGCAAAGGATCGGTGCCATCGTCCCGGTTCTACCGGTGCCGTTGATCTGCTGGATCATCCGGGAAAAGGGCAGCATCACCCGCCCCGGGCTCGAAATCGCAATGGGTGATGTCGCGCGCGTTCTCGGACGGTCAAACCTTCATCTGCCCCGGGACAATCGCGGCTACGCGGCCGAAGCCGGCCTCGACAACCTAACCCGGCGCAAAATTCTGACCCTGAACGATGACGGGGAATACAGTGTGCGCGCCGGACAAGAGGATCTGTTGCAGTTTTACGCGAACTCCATCGGTCATCTCATGCCTTTGGAAGCTCTCGATTATTCTGCGGGCGCAAAGTAAATTTCTGCACCCGCTGGGTCATAAAGTTTCAATATATGGCGCAAACATATTGCAATATTGCGCGGTAGATCATATTCGACTGTGAGACGCCGCCGATTCCGCATCGCGGCAAGCTCGATATGTACGGAGGACGACATGGCATTGGATACCCACGCCGATATCGCGCCCTATGAAGCGCCAGAAAAAGACCTGTACGAAATGGGTGAAATCCCTCCGCTCGGCTATGTCCCCAAGCAAATGTACGCTTGGGCGATCCGCAAAGAGCGGCACGGCGAGCCGGATACGGCCATGCTGGAAGAAGTCGTGGATGTACCGCAGCTCGACAGCCACGATGTGCTCGTGCTCGTGATGGCCGCGGGCGTGAACTATAACGGCGT
Source organism: Heliomarina baculiformis (assembly GCF_019966545.1). GTDB lineage: Bacteria > Pseudomonadota > Alphaproteobacteria > Rhodobacterales > Rhodobacteraceae > Heliomarina > Heliomarina baculiformis. The sequence goes on from NZ_JAIMIC010000004.1 coordinate 335,743, forward strand.
CTGGGCGGCGCTTGGCAAGCCGATCAGCCCCTTTGACGGCCACAAGCAGCCCTTTCATATCGCGGGTTCCGATGCCTCGGGCATCGTGTGGGCTGTGGGCGACAAGGTTACGCGCTGGAAGGTTGGCGACGAGGTTGTTATCCATTGCAACCAGGACGACGGCGATGACGAGGAATGCAACGGCGGCGATCCGATGTATTCGCCCAGCCAGCGGATTTGGGGCTATGAAACACCGGACGGTTCCTTTGCCCAGTTCACCCGTGTGCAGTCACAGCAGCTTATGCCACGTCCCAAGCATCTGACATGGGAAGAGTCGGCCTGCTACACGCTGACCCTGGCCACCGCCTACCGTATGCTCTTTGGTCACGAACCGCACGATCTCAAGCCAGGTCAGAATGTTCTGGTCTGGGGTGCGTCGGGTGGTCTTGGCTCTTATGCCATCCAGCTGATCAACACGGCTGGTGCCAATGCCATTGGCGTGATCTCGGATGAATCCAAGCGCCAGTTCGTGCTGGATATCGGTGCCAAGGGTGTCATCAACCGCAAGGATTTCAACTGCTGGGGTCAGCTTCCGACGGTGAACACGCCCGAATATGCAGAGTGGTTCAAGGAAGCGCGCCGTTTCGGAAAGGCGATCTGGGACATCACCGGCAAGGGCATTAATGTCGATATGGTGTTCGAGCATCCGGGCGAAGCGACCTTCCCTGTGTCCACCTTCGTGGTGAAAAAAGGCGGAATGGTCGTGATCTGCGCCGGCACCTCGGGGTTCAACCTGACATTCGACGTGCGCTACATGTGGATGCACCAGAAACGTCTTCAGGGTAGCCACTTTGCGCATCTCAAGCAGGCGAGCGCGGCCAACAAGCTGATGCTCGAGCGTCGCCTAGATCCCTGTATGTCCGAAGTCTTTACTTGGGCGGACCTGCCGCAGGCGCATATGAAGATGATGCGCAACGAGCATAAACCGGGGAACATGTCTGTTCTGGTCCAGTCACCAAGGACAGGTCTGCGCACTTTGGAAGAGGTTCTTGACCACAAGGCCTGATTCCTGCCCGACGAAGAACAATCCATGCGCCCGCCGGATCCACGTGATTCGCGGGCGCAACTTTTTCAAGAGAACACGCACAAGTTGCATCAACGGTTTATAAATCCGGACCTCGCTATTTATGGGGAACTGGAATCGGCGAATTTTCTGAGAAATTTGGAAGTGCTATATTCAGTTTAATCTTTTGTTAACTCCCCAAAGGCGAGGTTGAAGATGCAGAATGAATGGATACTCGACGTACTGGCGGACCTCAAAACATTTGCGGTAGCGAACGAATTGGCGGCTCTGGCTGAACAGCTTGACGACACGACAATGATTGCCGCGTCCGAACTGGCGTCGAAGGAAAAAGAGACGCGCGTACACATCAATGGTGAACCGAGCCGAATTGGACCAGATTCTCGCCGGTCTGGAGAAAACAGAAGAGCTTGAGGGGCTGCAGAAAGCCATCGTCTCGCTCCGACGGGTCTTTGGCATCGATCATATGGTTTATCACTGGGTCGACAGCGCCGGAGAGCAGTATGGGTGCGGGACCTATCCACTCAAATGGATCGACCACTACGCGGAGAAAAACTATCTCAGGGTCGATCCGGTTATCATCGGGTGTTACCAGCGCTTTCACCCGGTCGACTGGAAGAGGCTCGACTGGTCTTCGAAACAAGCAAGGCAATTTTTTGCGGACGCGCAAACTTTCGGAGTAGGCAATCAGGGGTACTCGATACCGGTGAGGGGGCCACAGGGGCAATTTGCGCTCTTTACGGCAAGCCATACCTGCGATGACGGGACCTGGGCGGAATTTATCGAGCAGAACGGGCGAGATCTTATTCTGATCGCGCATTACTTTAACAGGAAGGCACTTGAATTCGAAGCGGACAGGAAGTTGGAGCAGTCACGTGCCTTGTCTCCGCGGGAAATCGACGCGATGACATTGCTCGCCATGGGGTACAGCCGACCGCAGGTGGCGCATGCGCTCTCGATTTCGGAACACACGCTGAGGGTCTACATCGAAAGTGCCCGTTTCAAACTTGGGGCAATGAACACCACTCACGCTGTAGCAAGGGCCATTGGTTGCGGACTTATTGTCGTCTGAATTCTTTGGCTATTTCATCAACCGGATCCGCCGATGTGATACGTCGGCGGATTTGAAAAGGCGCATGATTAACAAAACGCACGTTTCGGCCAGCGGGCATTAACCAAGGTTTCGTTACCCTTTCGGCATCGGACAGCCAGACAGGGGACTTAACAATGCTGCGCTATATTTACGGACATGATCTTCACAAGTACCAGAAGCTTGCTCACAGCATGTTTCAGGACCGTGCGGACCAGTTTCGCACGCGCCTTGAATGGGATGTGGATGTGGATGAGCAGGGTGAGGAACGCGACGGTTACGACGAGCTGAACCCGCTTTATGTTATCTGGGAAAACGCAAACGGTCGTCACGGTGGATCAATGCGCTTTCTGCCAACAACCGGCCGGGTGATGGCCAATGAAGTTTTCGGACACCTGACAGGCGGTAGCCCGATTTCGAGCCCGTTGATATGGGAATGCACGCGATTTTGCCTGTCCCGTGACGCCGAACCGAGGGTTGCGGCAGCCCTGATGCTTGCCGGCGGCGAGATCATGAGCCGCTTTGGGATCAAGCATTTCCTCGGCGTTTTCGATCTGCGGATGGAGCGGATCTACAGGGTGATCGGGGCATCGCCTGAAATTCTCGGGTCCGAGGGCACTGGCCGCAACAAGGTAAGCCTTGGCCTCTGGTCTTTCAGTCAGGATGCAAAATTACGCGTCGCCCGTCGTGCGGGCATATCCTGCGAGCTCTCGCGGCTTTGGTTCGACCGGTCGTTTGGCATGGCGCACACGGATCAAATTCGCATGACGGCTTAATCATTTTGGCATCTGGGCATTGGTCAGGCGCGACTGTAGGGTCGCGCCATGACTCTGACGCCCGTACAATTTTCCGAAGATCAGGCCAGCGCCTTTGACAGTGTTGCCGCCATGCTGCGCGAAGCGGGGGTCGATCTCGACGACAGCCTGCTGAAACCGCCCGTCGGTTCGGGCAAGGGCGTGCTTGCCGTGATCGGCAAGGCCGGATCGGGCAAAACTCTTTTGCTGGCAGAGCTGTACAAAGCGCTTGAACAGGCGGGCGTCGAGATCGTTTCCGGCGATTACGAAAGCCGTAAACGCAAGGACAAACGGTCGCTGGCCATCCTTGCCCCGACCAACAAGGCGGCCAGTGTTTTGAGGCTGCGAGGGGTTCCTGCCACCACGATCCACCGCATTCTTTATACGCCGGTCTACGATCCGGAATATGAGCGCATCGCCGAATGGCTGGCGGGCGAGGGTGAGCGCCCCGACATCGACGGCATGAGCGAAGAGGCGTTGGATCGTGCGGCCGCATTCTATGCCAACAACAAATCGATCCCCGGCGCGCTGGCCGCTGCCGGTCTGCGCGGATCGGATTTCATCACGGGCTGGAAGCGGCGGGAAGAACCGCTTGATATCGGGTTCGTCGATGAAGCTTCGATGCTGGACGACCGGCAATTTAACGACCTTCAGGAGATCTTTCCCAACCTTCTGCTCTTTGGCGATCCGGCCCAGCTGGCGCCGGTGAACCAATCAGGCGCGATGGTTTTTGACGGGTTGCCCGAGCCGCGCAAACTTGAACTGAGCCGCGTGCATCGGCAAGAAGCCGACAACCCGATCCTTGATCTGGCCCATGCACTGGCCGACCCGCAGATGGAATTTCACGATTTCGAACGCATGGTCGAGGAACTGGCCAAGAGCGATGATCGGATCGTCTGGGGCCAACGGGTCGAGGTCGACCTTATGGCGCGCAGCCCTGTTCTGGTCTGGCGAAATGCCACGCGGATCCGGCTGATCAATGCATTTCGCACGGTGTACCAGGCACCGGAGGACGCGCTTTTGGCGGGCGAACCGCTGATCTGCGACGGGCTGGAATTGCCGCTGAAACACCGCAAGAAGCGTCTCGACCTCGAAGCGCGGGGTCTCATCAAGGGCGCGCAGGTTGTGTATCTGGGGCCCGGTCGCAAACCCGGATTTTCGCGGCTGCACGTGATGGGGGCCGAAGATCCGCAGATCAGCGCGGCCTCGATCGTGAAGATTGAAAAGCCGGACGAGGAGGAGCCCTTTATTCCCTTCGCCGCGGGCATGGGCGCGACTTTCCTTCATGGCGCAGCCTGCACCATTCACAAGGCGCAGGGGTCGCAATGGGACACGGTGCAGGTCTTTGCGCCGGACCTTTTTGTCGCCGCCCGGATGGGCCGAATGGAGGCGGGCCAACCGCTGTGGAAAAGGCTCGCCTATGTGGCGATCACGCGGGCGCAGGAAAGACTGATCTGGGTCGTGCGCAATCGCCTGTCCAAACCGCAACATGAGTTGAGGGTCGATGACCTGCGCGCGCCCGCTGTGGCGTTGACGCTTGAAGGAGAAGAAACATGAAATCCATCCTGATCACCGGGGCGAGTTCGGGCATTGGTCGGGCCACGGCAGAGCTTTTCCTGAACGAAGGCTGGCGCGTTGGAATTCTGGCGCGGCGCGGCGACCTGTTGGAAGAGATCGCGGCGCAACATGAGAACGCTGTGCCCCTGATCGCGGATGTGACCGATATGGACGCGCTGCAGGCTGCCTTCGACAGCTTTGTCGGCAAGGCCGGAAGGCTTGATGTCCTGTTCAACAACGCGGGCATGTTCACGCCCGCCGGTCCGATCGATGAAATCCCGATCGAGCATTGGTTCGATTCCGTGGCGGTGAACCTGAACGGCATGTTCCTTGCGGCCCGGTTCGCCTTTTCCATCATGCGTGGACAAAACCCGCAGGGCGGGAGGATCATCAACAACGGATCGATTTCTGCCCATGTGCCCCGTCCGGGATCGGTCACCTATACGACCACCAAGCACGCGATCACCGGCCTTACCAAATCGCTGTCGCTGGACGGTCGCCCCTATGACATCGCCTGCGGTCAGATCGATATTGGCAATGCGGAAACGCCGATGGTGGCAAACCTCAAGTCCAAGGCGCTGGCCGAAGGGATCGATGTGCCGCCCACGATGGAAGTCAATGATGCGGCCCGTTCGGTGCTGCACATGGCAGATCTGCCGCTCAGCGCGAACGTTCAGTTCATGACGGTGATGGCGACCAAGATGCCCTATATCGGGCGGGGATGACCCAAGGCTCAGGAGTGGCGCAGCAGTCTGAAGGCGGCCGAAGCGCCCCATCCGGCCAGCACCGCGATGGTGATCGACATGATCCCATACACCATCGGCTGGGCGCGCGAGAGGGCGTAGAGCCAGCGTTCCAGCCCGACCTTGCCGACAAAGATCGTCGCTTCATAATCCGAAACGACAGCGCCGCCGCGGGTCAGGAAAATCCGGGTGGTATATCCGCCTTCGGTCAGGTTGGCGGGCAGGCGGATCGAGGTGTTAAAAAGCGTCTGCTGGTCGAAAGACACGACGCCTTCCAGCAGTTGATACAGCCCGTTCTGCTGCCGGACACGGATCAGCGCATCGGTGAACTTGCTTGAATCGCGGATGTTGTCCGGTGCGCCGACCGACCTGATCGCGCGAGTGGTCGTGATCTTGTGGCGCAGGTCCTCGACCCGCAGCAGCACATCCTCAAGCGGGCCGGAGGTGGCCACGGCGTAAAAGCTGGGCGCGGCATCGACTTCGACGGCGGCATTGTTGACCCAGATGCCATATCGCTTGTCCTTTCGCCGCACCACGACGGGCGTCGACGGGCCTGCGACGGTCACGATGACTTCCAGCGGTTCCTCGTCCGAGATCGGCACTTCGCGTTTCACTGCGCCAAAGACAAGGATTTCGGAGCCATCGAAATTCGCCGTGATGTTGATCCGGTCACGCGACAGACCGAGGACGACACTTTCCGCGGCAGCACCGATCGGAAGGATGAGCAGGATGAGGAGCAGAAACCGCATGGTTCAGCGAGGCTCCAGCGGTGTGAGCGAGTAAAGCTCATGCGGTTCGATCAGCAAATCCAGCGCCAACTTGAAACACACCAGCAGCACCAAGAGCGCCAGCAGAACGCGCAGTTGCTCCGCCTTCATGCGCAGCCCGATCTGGGTGCCAAACTGGGCACCGATCACCCCGCCGATTAGCAGCAAAAGCGCCAGAACCACGTCGACCGTGTAGTTCGTGGTGGCATGCAGCATCGTGGTAAAGGCCGCGACAAAGATGATCTGGAACAGCGAGGTTCCGATCACGACCTTGGTCGGCATGCCAAGGATATAGATCATCGCGGGCACCATGATGAACCCGCCGCCCACACCCATGACAGCGGCCAGTACCCCGACGGTCAGGCCTACGAGAAGTGGCGGAATGACCGAGATGTAGAGGCCCGAGGTGCGGAATCGCATCTTGAAGGGCAGGGCATGTACCCAGTTGTGCTTGTTGCGTTTGGTCGGGGTCGGTCGGCCCGAAGTGGCGGCCTTGCGCGTCCTGCGCAGGGCGTTCAGGCTTTCGACGAACATCAGTGCGCCGACGATCCCAAGGAACAGGACATAGCAGAGCCTGACCATCAGATCGACCTGACCTATGGATTTCAGGTAGTTGAACGCGAAAACGCCAAGCGCAGCCCCGACAAGGCCGCCGCATAAGGTCACCGTCCCCATCTTGAGATCGACCGTCTTTCGCTGGAAATGCGCAAGCACGCCCGAGAAAGACGAGGCGACGATCTGGTTCGCGGATGTTGCAACGGCCACCGCAGGGGGAATGCCGACAAAGAACAAGAGCGGCGTGATCAGGAACCCGCCCCCAACACCGAACATGCCTGAAAGGATGCCTACAAGACCCCCAAGGCCCAGAAGCAGGAAAGCGTTTACCGATACCTCGGCGATGGGGAGGTAGATTTGCATGGCGTTTCCTAAACCGTCCCCGACTGACAAATCAATCCGGCTGGCTTGAAATTGATCCGCCGCCGCGCTTGATCGGGCATACTCGCAATCCCGCCCGTTGGAAACGGGCAGGTTTTTATCGTTCTTTCACGTAGGGTTCGCCGCCCGCGCGGGGGGGGATCGCCTTGCCGACGAAGCCGGCGAGAATCACTACGGTGAGGATATAGGGCAGCGCGTCCATCGCCTGAACCGGGATGACGAAGTCACCGATATGGATGTTCTGATAGCGTAGGGCGACGGCTTGCAGGAAACCGAACAGCAGGCAGGAAAACATCGCATGCCAGGGGCGCCATTTGGCAAAGATCAGGGCCGCCAGCGCGATATAGCCGCGTCCGGCAGTCATGTCCTTGACGAAGCCGGCCTGCAAGGCCGTCGCGAGGTAGGCGCCGGCGATACCGCAGAGCAGACCGCAGATCGCAACCGCTGCGTAGCGCATGCCGATTACCGAAATGCCCGCCGTATCGACGGCTGCCGGGTTTTCGCCCACCGCGCGCAGGCGCAGACCAAACCGGGTTCGGAACAGAAGCCACCAAGTCGCCGGCACACAAAGGAACGCGAGGTAGACAAGGATCGAATGGCCCGAGATCAATTCGCTGTAGATGGGGCCAAGAACCGGGACATCGGCCAGCGCATCGGCAAAGGGCAGGGTGACGGCGTTGAACCGGCCCTGTCCGATCAGCGATGGGGTCCGACCGCCTTGCTGGAACCAGTCCTGTGCGATTAGCACCGTCATCCCGGCAGCAAGGAAGTTGATCGCCACACCCGAGATAAGCTGGTTGCCACGGAAGGTGATCGAGGCCAGCCCGTGCAGCGCCGAAAGCACCATCGAGGCGAGTGTCCCGGCCAGCAGGCCAAGCCAGACTGACCCGGTGATGGCTGCCGTGGCCGCCGAGAAAAAGGCCGCCGCGAGCATCTTGCCTTCAAGCCCGATGTCGAAGATGCCCGCCCGTTCCGAAAAGAGCCCGGCGAGGCAGGCCAGCAGCAGCGGTGTCGCCAGTCGGATCGTCGAATCTAGGATTTGGATGATCGTCAGAAAATCCATCACGACCGACCTTTCCGATAGCGCAGGAAGAGGCTTTCAAGCGGCATTCGCACCATGTTGTCCAGTGCGCCGGTAAAGAGAATGACCAGCGCCTGAATGACGACGATCAACTCGCGCGGGATCGATGTCCAAAGCGCAAGCTCGGCGCCGCCCTGATAGAGGAACCCGAACAGGATCGCGGCAAGGAAAACGCCAAGCGGGTGCGACCGGCCCATCAGCGCCACAGCAATCCCGATAAAACCCGCGCCCTCGGTTGCGTTGAGCACCAGCCGCTCGGCTTCGCCCATCACGTTGTTGATCGCCATCAGACCGGCAAGACCGCCGGAAATCAACATGGAAATCATGATGATACGTGTGGGCGAGATACCAGCATACCGCGCGCCCGGTTCGGAGAAACCATAGGCGCGGATCTCATATCCAAGCCGCGTGCGCCAGATCAGCGCCCAGACCAGAATGCAGGCCGCAATCGCCACGAGCAGCGAGAAATTGGCAGGGGCGGCCTTGGAAAACTGGATGCCAAAGGGAGCGAGGATCTCATGCAGGGTCGGCAGATGTACCGTTGGAGAGAACCGCTCGGTCGCCGGGTCCATCGACCCTTCGGGCCGCAACACGTTGACCAGCATGTAGTTCAGCACAGCAGCCGCGATGAAATTGAACATGATCGTGGTGATCACGATATGGCTGCCGCGTTTCGCCTGCAGATAGGCCGGGAACGCCGCCCAAGCCGCGCCGAACAGCGCGGCGCCCACAGTGGCCGCGATCAGCGCCAGCGACCAGTGTGGCCATGGAAAGTAGAGACAGGCGAGCGCGACACCAAGCCCGCCCAGCATCGCCTGACCTTCACCGCCGATGTTGAACATCTTGGCATGGAAGGCGACCGCGACGGCGAGCCCGGTGAACATGAAATTCGTCGCGTAGTAAAGCGTATAGCCCCAGCCATAGGTCGACCCCAGCGCGCCTTGCACCATGAGTTGGACCGCCGCAATCGGGTCTTCGCCAATGGCAAGGATGACTAGTGCGGACAGGATCGCCGCCAGAAGGAGGGAAATAAGAGGGACAAGGACGACTTCGGCCCATTTCGGCATGACATCCATGTCAGAAAGGCCCCCGTTTCATGTTTGGCAGGTAGGTATTCACGCCGCTTCTCCTGACATGCCGGCCATCAGCATGCCCAGTTCTTTTTCGTCTGTTTCATTGGGCAAGCGTTCGCCCATGATATGACCGTCGAACATCACGGCGATCCGGTCCGCAAGGGAAAAGATTTCTTCCAGCTCGACCGAGACCAGCAGGATCGCCTTGCCCTGATCGCGCAGGGCGACGATCTCGTTATGGATGAATTCGATCGCGCCAATGTCGACGCCGCGCGTCGGTTGACCGACGAGAAGCAGGTCGGGATTACGTTCGATTTCACGCGCGACGACGATTTTCTGCTGGTTCCCGCCCGAGAAATTCTTGGCCGTGAGCCAAGGGTCGGGCGGGCGTACGTCGAACTTCTTCATCTTGGCTTCGGTATCGCGGCGCAGGGCGGTATTGTCCATGAACGGACCCCGGCGATAGCTCGCATCCAGATGATAGCCAAAGGCCACGTTTTCCCAAGCGTGGAAATCCATGATCAGACCTTCGCGCTGGCGGTCTTCGGGCACATGGGCGACGCCCTGCGTCCGCCGTGCGCGACCGTCGGAATTTGGTCCGTCCAAAGCAAGCGGTTCCCCGTTCAGCCGGATCGTGCCTTCGCCCCGCCGCATGCCGCCCAGCACCTCGAGCAGTTCCGACTGACCGTTCCCGGCCACGCCCGCAATGCCAAGGATCTCTCCGGCGCGCACGGTCAGGTCGATCCCCTTGAGCCGCGCGACACCCTTTTCGTCGGTCACCTTGAGGTTTTCGATTTCAAGCACCGGCTTGCCGGGTTTGGCCGGCACCTTGTCCACGCGAAGCAGAACCTTGCGTCCGACCATCAGCTCGGCCAGTTGCTCGGGGCTGGTTTCCGAGGTCTTGACCGTCGCGGTCATCTCGCCCCGTCGCATCACGCTGACCGTGTCGGTGATATCCATGATCTCGCGCAGCTTGTGGGTGATCAGGATGATGGTTTTTCCTTCGTCGCGCAGCCGTCCGAGGATGCGGAAAAGCTGATCGGCCTCGGCCGGCGTCAACACGCCTGTCGGTTCGTCGAGGATCAGAACCTCGGCCTGACGATAGAGCGCCTTGAGGATTTCGACCCGCTGCTGCTTGCCGACGCCAATATCCTGAATAACCGCATCCGGGTCCACGTTCAGCCCGTATTCCCGCTCAAGCTCGATCAGCGACTTGCGCGCCTTGGCGAGCGAGGGTTTCAGCAGGCCGCCGTCTTCGGCGCCGAGAATGATGTTTTCGAGGACGGTGAAGTTTTCCACCAGTTTGAAATGCTGAAAGACCATGCCGATCCCGGCCGCAATTGCCGCCTGACTGTCGGGAATTTCAGTCTTTTTTCCATTGATAAAGATCTCGCCCCGGTCGGCTTTGTAAAAGCCGTAGAGAATGCTCATCAGGGTCGATTTTCCGGCGCCATTTTCGCCGATTATGCCGTGAATGGTGCCGGGCCGCACCGAAATGGAGATGTCCTTGTTGGCCTGCACCGGGCCAAAGGACTTGGAAATACCCTTCAGTTCAATCGCCGGAGCGGCAGTGTCCTGCCGCTCCGTCTGGTCGTTCATTGCCATGCTCAGAAGCTCAGAGCCGGGCAGCTGTCGTCAGACATATAGTCGTGAACTTCGATCTCGCCGCTGGCGATCTTTTCAGCGGCTTCGTCGATGGCGGACTGCATGTCAGCGCTGACGAGATCCTTGTTGTATTCGTCCATCGCATAGCCGACGCCGCCATTGGCCAGACCCATGACTTCGAAACCGGTTTCCATGTCGGCTCCGTCCGTCAGCGCGTCATAGACCGCGTTGTCGACACGTTTCGTCATCGATGTCAGGACCTTGCCCGGGTGCAGGTAGTTCTGGTTGCTGTCCACGCCGATCGACAGGATGTCTTCGTCGGCCGCGGTTTGCAGCACGCCAACGCCGGTGCCGCCAGCTGCGGCATAGACCACGTCTGCGCCTTGGCTGATCTGCGCCTTGGTCAGCTCGGACCCTTTGACCGGGTCATTCCAAGCCGCAGGGGTCGTGCCAGTCATGTTCGAGATTACGGTGGCATCCGGCTTGGCAGCCTTGACGCCTTGCGCATAGCCGCAGGCGAATTTGCGGATCAGCGGAATGTCCATGCCGCCGATAAAGCCGACCGTGTCCGATTCAGATGCCATCGCGGCCATCATGCCTACAAGATACGAACCTTCGTGTTCGTTGAAGACGACGGAACGCACGTTCGGTGCCTCGACGACCATGTCGATGATGACGAATTTCGTATCCGGATAATCGGCGGCAACCTGACCCAGCGCATCGGCAAAGGCAAAGCCAACCATCACGATGGGATTGGAGCCGCTTTCGGCAAAGCGACGCAGCGCCTGTTCACGCTGAGCTTCGGATTGCAGTTCGATGTCGCGAAAGCTCTCGCCGGTTTCATCTGCCCAGCGCTGGGCACCGGCAAAGGCGGCTTCGTTGAAGGATTTGTCGAATTTCCCACCCAGATCGTAGATCACCGCGGGCTCGGCCATAGCCGCCCCGGCACAAAGCGCGAGGCCTGCAGCGGCGCCCATCAGGGATTTCATGAGGGTCATAGTTGTTCTCCCGGTTTATGTGTTTGGGGCGGCAGGGTTTTGTCTCTCCGCCCGATCCAACATGCGGTCATGCTGAGATAGTTCAAATAAGGACGCAGGCGCGGCGACGGTCAACCGCTTTTTGTCCGCTCCAGCCGGATTCGGCAATCTGCCGTCAGGTCAGGGGCAGGGACATGACTATTGCGTCGACAGCCGGTGCATCTGCTCGCGCGTAATAGCCCTTGCGCTGGCCAATCTGCTCGTATCCGCAGCGTGCATAAAGTGCGCGCGCGGCGCTGTTGTCGGCGGCGACTTCAAGGAAAGCGCGCGCAGCCCCTTTTTGGGCGCTGATGCTTTGCCATGCCTGCATCACCTCGTAGCCGATCCCCTGCCTGCGGTGATCGGGATGGGTTGCGATGGTCAGCAACTCGGCCTCGTGGAAAAGCACCCGGGCAAGGGCAAAACCGCGTTCGTCCCCCGTGACGACAATACCGGGCTGGTCAAGCAGCACGGCAAATTCTTCGACCGACCACGGCCTGTCCGGCGCATAGGCCGCCTTGTGAACAAGGGCGAGCGTTTCCGGGGTCATCAATCGAGCAGCGCGGGTGGCAGATCGCGGGACGGGGCCGCATCTGCTGGTCGCAAGTAAAAGGGGGCGGGGGCCGGACATTCGGTTGGATCAGCCGCAGCGGCGCATCGCGCGATGGCTGCGGCAAGCTCTGGCGGGGGCGGGGGCGGCGTGGCTGAGCCCGCCTGATCTTTTGGCACCAGTTCCGGTGCTTGGCCTACGCGGCTCAGATACACTTGGTCGCGAGGTGCGGGTACCGCCGTGTCGCCGGGCGTGGTGCTCGCGATGGCGTCGAATGTCGTGACGCCAATCGCCGGCACGCCCAGACCAAGCGCCAGTCCACGCGCCGTGGCAACCGATATGCGGATGCCGGTGAAATTGCCGGGACCGACGCCAACGCCGATCCGTTCGATGTCGGACCACGCCAATCCTGCCTCGTCCAGAACCTCTTCGAGCAGCGGCACCAGACGTTCCGCCTGTCCGCGCGTCATGTCCTCGCCCCTCGCGATCACGATTTCACCATCGCGCAAAACCGCCGCTGCGCAATGACCGGCCGAGGTGTCAAAGGCGAGTGTCGTTCCCGCGTGTTTGGGGGCTGAGGTCATCCGGTCGGGCATCTGCTGCGTTTCAGGTTCTTCAGCTATGCCGGGCTTGGACCGGGGATGCAATCGCCCGGTTCCACCAGTACCGTTATGATAAAGAAAAAGGCGCCCGTCCGGACGCCTTTTCAATGGTGCGAGTGAAGCTGCCGGATCAGACCGCGACGGGACGGACTTCGGTCACTTCGGGAATATAGTGACGCAGCAGGTTCTCGATCCCCATCTTGAGCGTCAGGGTCGACGACGGGCAACCGGCGCAGGCCCCTTGCATATGCAGGTAGACAACGCCGCGCTCAAAGCCATGAAAAGTGATGTCGCCACCGTCCTGAGCAACGGCGGGACGCACGCGGCTGTCGAGCAGTTCCTTGATCTGGCCCACGACTTCCGAATCGTCGCCGGAATGTTCCGCATGGCCCGACGCCGTCGTCTGGCCTTCGTTCATGACCGGCTGGCCGGACTGGTAATGCTCCATCACAGCGCCGAGGATGGCGGGTTTGATATGGTCCCAGTCGACGCTGTCGGCCTTGGTGACCGTCACGAAATCATTGCCGAAAAAGACACCCTCGACCCCGTCGACCGCGAAAATGCGGCTGGCCAGCGGCGACTTGCCCGCAGACTCGGCGCTTGGAAAATCGGCAGTGCCCATTTCCAGAACGGACTGGCCGGGGAGAAACTTCAGCGTTGCCGGGTTCGGCGTGGATTCGGTCTGAATAAACATCTGATGTGCACCTTTTCTCGGTTGCTTCATATATGCGCTTCCGCGGGCGGATCGTCAAGAATTGGAACGATTCTAATTTTGCCCGGAACCGGAACGTCAGGTAATCGCTTCAAGCTTTTCCTTGGATAGGTCGCCCGGCACAATCGTGATCGGCACAGGCAGCGACCCGGCGGAGCGCGACATATGCGTCACCAGCGGCCCGGGGCCTTTCTTGTCGGTGCCTGCACCGAGCACGACCACGCCGATTTCCGGGTCTTCCCCGATATGCTCGATAATTTGCTGTACCGGATCGCCTTCGCGGATCACCAGCTCGGGGTCGACACCCTGCCGGTCGCGCATCCATTTCGCAAAAACTTCGAAATGGGCATGAATGCGTTCGCGCGCCTCTTCGCGCATGACCTCGCCCACGCCGATCCAGTGGTTGAACTCGTCCGGCGGAATGACCGAGAGCACACTGACGCCGCCCCCGGTATGGGCCGCCCGCATGGCGGCAAAACGCATCGCGTTCAGGCATTCGCGGCTGTCATCGAGAACCACAAGGAACTTGCGCATTTCAGGTCTCCCTTACAGGTGCGGATCATGACCCAAGGGTTGGGCGCGCGCAATAGAATGCTGTGGCAGAGGCTGTCAGCGCGGCAATCTTCGGATCGCCACACGATACAGGGCCAGTCCAGCACGGCCGGCGATGTACAGGAAAATCTGTAGCAATGTCAAATAGATCAGGGCAGCGGCGGCAATGGCCGCATCGGACAGCCGCACAAGGGCGCGGAATACACGTTGCTTGCCAAGCACGTCAAACACCGCCGCCGTGCGCGGCCCGGTCACTTCGGAAACCCTTGCGAGACGGCGCGCGTCCGCAGTGTCATCCACATGCCGCATAAGCCGGACTGTATCTGTAACGGAGGTGTTCGCGGCAACCCGCGAGAGGTCGGTGGCGACCTCGCCAAGGGCACTTAGCCGCGCGGTATCCACAACGCGCGAGGCAGGGACGCTGCCGCGCATGTAAGGCAGAATAAGGTCACCGCGCAGGCTGATGTCGCTGAGCCGGGCGAGGGTGCGCATGAAAGAGGGCGTCAGTGTCCCCATGCGCCGGGCAAGCCGCAGGACCGTTGCACCGGCCTTGACGGTCACGCTGCTGCCCCCGGTGACGACGACTGCCGTTGTCGCACTCAAGCCTACCAAGGCGAGCGACACGTCAAGCTTGTCCACCGGTTCGCCTTCCCAGGCGGCCAGACCGGCACGGCGCAGCGCATTGGCATCGCCAAGCGGGGTCAGTTCAAAGGGAATGGAACAGCTACCCATCAGGGCCAGCGAAGGGCAGCTTTCTATATCGGCCATGCAGAGCGCACAATTCTGTGTGGTCGCCCAGAAACCCGAGGAGTCCGCACGCAGCGCCTCGATTTCCTCCTGCTGTTCGGGGAGGGGGGACAGCCCGTGATCCTCTGCCACCAGAACCAGCGTTTCGATCCGGTCAAGATCGCGCGTCTCGAGCGCGTGGCCAAGTTCGGCTGCAAGCCAGTCCGCTGAAACCTGCCGTGCCATCGCCCGTTGCAGACTGCGTTCGATCTGAGCCGGGGCGGCTTCGACAAAGGGCCGGGTGAACGGCGACTGGTTCAGCGACCAGATCAATAACGCCGCTGATAATAGGAATGGCGAGGCGCGCAGTGCGCCTCGCATCAAGGTCCAGAAGGCGCGGATTACTCGGCCGCCTCGGCATAATCCTCCATCGGCGGGCAAGAGCAGACGAGGTTACGGTCGCCATAGACGTTGTCGACGCGATTGACCGGCGGCCAATATTTATCGACACGGAAGGCACCGGGAGGGAAACAGCCCTGTTCGCGGCTATAAGGCCGGTCCCAGTCGCGCACGAGGTCTTCCATCGTGTGCGGCGCGTTCTTGAGCGGGTTGTTCTCGCGGTCGATCTTTTCTTCCTCGATGGCACGGATTTCCTCGCGGATCGCCAGCATTGCATCGCAGAACCGGTCAAGCTCGGCCTTGGTTTCGCTCTCGGTCGGTTCAATCATCAGCGTGCCCGCGACGGGCCAGCTCATCGTCGGGGCGTGGAACCCGCTGTCGACCAGACGTTTCGCGATGTCATCCACCGTGACCCCGGCGCTATCGGCAAAGGGTCGGGTGTCGATGATGCACTCATGCGCCACGCGCCCCTGCTTGCCGCGATAAAGCACCTTGTAAGCGCCTTCGAGCCGCTGCGCGATGTAGTTGGCGTTCAGGATCGCGACGCGGGTTGCCTGTGTGAGCCCTTCGCCCCCCATCATCAGCGTGTAGGCCCATGAAATCGGCAGCAAGGAGGGCGAACCATAGGGCGCGGCGGATACCGGGCCTTCGACCCCGCCGGTCGAGGGGTGGCCGGGCAGGTGCGGCACCAGATGTTCCTTGACGCCGATCGGTCCCATGCCGGGTCCGCCGCCGCCATGCGGAATGCAGAAGGTCTTGTGCAGGTTCAGGTGGCTCACGTCGCCGCCCAGATCGCCGGGACGCGACAGGCCAACCATCGCGTTCATGTTGGCACCGTCGATATAGACCTGCCCGCCATGCTCATGGGTGATCTGGCAGACATCGCGCACGGTTTCCTCGAACACGCCATGGGTCGAGGGGTAGGTGATCATGCAGGCGGCAAGCTGATCGGCGTATTTCTCGGCCTTGGCACGGAAATCGTCGAGGTCGATGTCGCCGTTTTCGGAGGATTTCACCGGCACGACCTTCCAGCCCACCATCTGGGCGCTGGCCGGGTTGGTGCCATGCGCGCTCGTCGGGATCAGGCAGACATTGCGGTTCTCGTTCCCTTGCGCCCGGTGCCACGCGGCGATGGTCAGAAGGCCGGCATATTCGCCCTGTGCGCCCGAATTCGGCTGCATCGAAATCGCGGCGTAACCGGTAATCTCGCAGAGCTTGGCCGACAGGTCGTCGATCATCATCCGATAGCCCTGCGCCTGATCGGCCGGGGCAAAGGGGTGCAGATGGGCAAACTCGGCCCAGCTGATCGGCATCATCTCGGCGGCTGAGTTCAGCTTCATCGTGCAGGACCCCAGCGGGATCATCGCGCGGTCGAGCGCGAGATCTCGATCCGCAAGACGACGCATATAACGCATCATCTCGGTCTCGGCCCGGTTCATGTGGAAAATCGGATGTTCAAGGTAGCCGGACTGACGGATCAGATCTTCGGGCAGGCGGTATTCCGGGCTGAGGTCAGCGTCTTCCCGGATGATACCGAAAGCGCGCCAGACTTTCTCGATGGTTGCGGGGCGGGTGCATTCGTCAAGCGTGATGCCGACACGTGTCTTGCCGACCCGGCGGAGGTTTACGCCCTCGCGCTCGGCGGCTTGCAAGACGCCACGCTGAAGCAGGCCCACATCGACGGTGATCGTGTCGAAATAGGTCTTGGGTTCGACCGTAAAGCCGGCCTCTTCCAGACCTCGCACCAGCCGAACGGTCTTGCGGTGCACGCGCTGGGCAATCGCACGCAATCCGTCTGGGCCGTGGAAGACCGCGTAGAAACCGGCCATCACCGCAAGAAGCGCCTGCGCGGTGCAGACGTTGGATGTCGCCTTTTCGCGGCGGATATGCTGCTCGCGCGTTTGCAGCGAAAGACGATAGGCACGGTTGCCATGGCTGTCGACGCTGACCCCGACCAGGCGTCCGGGCATGTTGCGCGCGTATTGCTGCTTGGTGGCCATATAGGCCGCGTGCGGCCCGCCATAGCCCAGCGGCACGCCGAAACGCTGCGTATTGCCGACAG
Organism: Heliomarina baculiformis; assembly: GCF_019966545.1. Taxonomy (GTDB): domain Bacteria; phylum Pseudomonadota; class Alphaproteobacteria; order Rhodobacterales; family Rhodobacteraceae; genus Heliomarina; species Heliomarina baculiformis. Next base: position 353,068 of record NZ_JAIMIC010000004.1, read on the forward strand.
CTATATCGGCCCCCATCGCGCCCGGCTCTTTCAGCAGTGTCAGGGCAAGGATATCGGCGGACATGATCGCCACGGCGTTGTTTTCGTGCAGTGCAGCAATCGGGGCCGAAAAGTCGCGCAGATCGCCATAGGTGCCGGGATACTGGAAGATCGCGCCAAATACGGCGGTTGCGTCCATATCCTCGGGCGCACCCACGATGACCTCGATCCCCAGCGGCGCGGCGCGGGTCCGGATCACCGCGATATTCTGCGGATGGCAATTTTCATCGACAAAGAACGCCTTTGATTTCGACTTGGCGACCCGCTGCGCCATCGTCATCGCCTCGGCGCAGGCGGTTGCTTCGTCCAGCAGCGAGGCATTGGCAATTTCAAGCCCGGTCAGGTCGCTGACCATGGTCTGAAAGTTCAGCAGCGCCTCAAGCCGCCCCTGCGAGATCTCCGGCTGATAGGGGGTATAAGCCGTGTACCACGCCGGGTTCTCAAGAATGTTGCGCTGGATGGCGGGAGGCGTGACCGTGCCGTGATACCCCTGACCGATAAGCGAGGTCATCACCTTGTTCTTTTTGGCAGTCTGGCGCATGTGATGCAGCAGCTCGCGTTCCGATTTCGGCTTGCCGAAATCCAGCGGTTTGTCCTGCCGGATCGCCTTGGGCACGGTTTCATCGATCAACTGCTCAAGCGACGCCACACCAAGGGTTTCGAGCATGTCGCTCATCTCTGTCGGGGAAGGGCCGATGTGACGGCGGTTGGCGAAATCGTAGGGCAGGTAGTCGATAGGCTCGTAGGCCATGAGAAAGGCTCCTCGGGTTAAGGCGCAATATGGGTCAGGACATTGATCAATGTCCCGGCGGGGTCGCGAAAGTAGAAACGCCGCACACCCCAGTCTTCGTTTGTCGGTCCGTATTCGGGCCGGATCCCCCGGCTTTCCAGGCGATCCAGTATGTCGTCCAGATCATCGACCTCAATGGACAGCGCTGGCAGATCGGTGTCCGATCCACCATGACGCGCGAACGAGAGTTGTGTCGCAGAGCTGTCCTGCGCGGCAAGCGTCGCGATCCAGCCCATGTCCATCACGATATCAAGGTCGAAGACCTCGCTGTAAAAGGCCGCCAGCGCCGTCGGGTCATCCGAGCGGATATTGCTGACGATGCGTCTTACGGCCAAGGATCAGTCTCCGATGAATTCCTTGTAGGCGGCTTCGTCCATGTAATCGTCCATCGGCGAAAGATCCGACGGCTTCATTTTGAAGAACCATGCATCGCCGGTGGGGTCGTCGTTGACCAGCGCGGGGTTGTCGGCAAGGGTCGAGTTCACTTCGACGATTTCGCCATCCAGTGGCGCGAGGATGTCCGAGGCGGCCTTGACGCTTTCGATCACCACGACTTCGTCGTCCTTGGTGATTTCGGTGCCTTCTTCGGGCAGTTCGACAAAGACCACGTCGCCCATCTGCTCCGCCGCATAGGCGGTGATGCCGACCACGATCAGGCCGTCTTCTTCCAGCAGCCATTCATGCTCTTCGGTGTATTTCATGGAGGTCTCTTCCCTGTTGACTATCGTTTGAAATTGGCCGCGACAAAGGGCATCGCGGAAACGGTGACCGGCAGGCGCTTGCCGCGCAGCTCGCCGTAAAGAACGGTGCCCGGTTCGGCCTTGTCGGCGGGGACATAGCCCATCGCGACGGGGCCGCCGACCGTGGGGCCGAACCCGCCCGAGGTGATGGTGCCGACAGGTTCACCGCCCGCGTCCTCGGCGAAGAGTTCGACACCTTCGCGCATCGGCGCACGGCCCTCGGGACGCAACCCGACGCGTTTGCGTGCCGGTCCGTCCTGCATCTGACTCAGGACCGCTTCGGCACCGGGGAAACCGCCCTCGCGCGCGCCGCCCTGCCGCCGGGCCTTCTGGATCGCCCATGTCAGCGATGCTTCGGCCGGCAGGGTGGTGGTGTCGATATCATGCCCGTACAGACAAAGCCCCGCCTCGAGCCGCAGGGAATCCCGCGCGCCAAGCCCAATGGGCAGGACATCGTCATGATCCAGAAGACAACGCGCCAGCGACTCGGCATGTTCCGACGGGACCGAAATTTCATAGCCGTCTTCGCCCGTGTAACCCGAGCGTGAAACCCAGCATTCAGCTCCGTCGAGCATCAGAGTTTTCACGTCCATGAACTTCATCCCGGCCGCTTCAGGTGCCAGTTTAGACAACACGTTTTCGGCAGCGGGGCCCTGAAGCGCCAGCAGCGCGCGGTCGGTCACGGGGGCCACATCCAGCGCTGGTTCCAGCGCCGATTTCATATGGGCGATATCCTGATCCTTGCAAGCGGCGTTAACCACGACGAACAGGTGGTCGCCCCGGTTGGCGAACATCAGGTCGTCGGTGATGCCGCCGGTTTCATCCGTGAAAAGACCATAGCGTTGCCGGCCTTCCTTGAGCCCGAGCACATCCATCGGCACGAGAGTTTCAAAGGCAGTCGCCAGCGCCTCCCAGTCCGCGCCCGAGATCACGACCTGACCCATGTGGCTGACATCGAAAAGCCCTGCCTTTTGGCGTGTATGGGTGTGTTCGGCCATGATGCCGGCGGGAAACTGCACGGGCATGTCATAGCCTGCAAAGCCGACCATCTTGCCGCCCAACTCAAGGTGCAGCGCGTGCAAAGGGGTTCTCAGTAAATCCGTCATACCCGATCCAAGTCCAAGACCAGCGTGATTCTCAAGGAAATCATGCGGCATCCCAAATTTCGCAGGCGATTGCCTGCGAGTGTGATGCCCCCTCTGTCCTTTTGCCTGAGATCGTTATCCCTTCGGCGTCCCGGTCGTGGCCGGGCTCTCTCCAGAGTCGTCTTGGCGGATGCGGTCCTTGCGCCTGAGAGTTTCCGGGGCGGTTGCTCCTTCGGCACCGGCTTTTGCCGGTTCTCCCACATCACGGGTGTCGTTTATCGTCTCCGTTTGGTCGCGGCAAGCGAATTGCTGCCCGTTGGCCGCCGGATTATCCGGCCGACCGCAGTTGTGCCCGTTGTGTGGTCGATGCCCGCCGGGATTTGCGCGGTTGCGAGATCGGCGTGACATTTGCGCTGGGCATATCAAACTCGAAACGGCTGCCGACGCCCGGTTCGCTGGTCACACCCAGGTCGCCGCCATGCAGTTTCACGATCTGCCGGGCAATGGTGAGACCAAGCCCAAAGCCACCGTGCGCGCGGGTGTCCGACCCGTCCGCCTGCTGGAACCGCTGGAAGATCAGCCCGTGGTCCTTGGCGGGGATGCCGCAGCCAGTGTCCTCGACCGCGATGCGCGTACGGGTACCGTCGGGATGCACGGAAATGGTGATCGAGCCTTCGTTGGTAAACTTCAGCGCATTGCCGACAAGATTATATAGCACCTGCTTGAGCCGCAGCGGGTCAGCTTCGATCATGACATCCTCGATCTGGCCGACCAGCTTGATGCCTTTCTTTTCGGCCTGCGGGTTCAGATCGTCGATGATCGTCTGGACCGAGTTTGCAACAGATACGGTTTCCGGTGCGATCTTGAGGTCGCCACCTTCCGCCTTGGCCCAGTCGAGCAGGTCATTCACCATGTTCAGCATGTGTTTCGACGCGCCAAGGATCTTTTCGCTCTGGGCCGAGATGGCATCCGCCTGCTTGGTAATCAGGCCGCGCATCTTGGCACAGTCCACCTTGTCGTCACTGTCGGGCTGATCCAGCAAGGTATTGATTTCCCGTGCCGCTGGCATGCTCTGGCTTTGACGCAGGAAAGAGGCGTATCCGGAAATCACGGTCAGCGGTGTGCGCAGCTCATGCGTGACATTGCCAAGGAATTCCGATTTCTGCTTGTTCGCGGCCTCTGCGGCAATCTGCGCTTCTTTCTGGGCCGTGACATCCGCGCAGATGACAACCGTGTACTCTTCGGGCGTTTTCGACAGTGAAATGCTAAGCCAGCGCCCATCTGGCAGATGTTCGATTCTCGTCGCGTTGCGGTCATAGTTCTTAAGCTGGGATTTGACCCATGCGTCTTCGCGGCCCACGGCTTCGGGCACATGGCCTTGTCGGATCGACATGTAGAGGATGTCTCCGATCGAAAGGCCCGGTTTCAGCTTGTCCTTGTCCAGATGCAGGATATCGGCATAGGCGTCGTTGGCCATGAGAAGCCTGCCGTTGTGGTCGAAAAGCGAAAACCCGGCGTCGAGCGATTCTACCGCATGTTGGAGGATGCTGTGCGCGTTCTGGCTGCGCATCGCAAAGCGGCGGATCAGCAGGATGGACCCGACGAGTGTCACCAGCGATAGAATTGTCGTCGCGAGGAATTTCCACATGTTCGGGGAATAAGGTGCCCAGTCTTCATGCGGCGACGCCGCGAGTTCCCAGCTGCGACCAAAGGCGGTCAGGGTCTTGGTTGAACGATCCGAAGTGAAAAGCTCGGGCGCGCCGTAGAGATGTTTGATCAGTTTTCCCGTTGGCGACACTTCCCGCAGAGATAGCTGAAGGCTGTCGATGATATGGGCCAGCCCTTCGTCGCCACGAAACAGCCCCTCCTCGGAAATGACGATCGAAATGACACCCCAAAAGCTTTCCGTCCGTCCATTCAGATGTGGGGTGATGACTGGGTAGCGCAGCACGTAGCCGCGTCCGCCCTGAACAAGGTTGATCGGCCCGTCGAATACCGCCGCGCTCTGGCGATAGGCGCGTGCGACGCTTGCCAGTTGCGTCGGTACATAGGCGTATTCAAGCCCGATGACGGATTCGTTGCCCTTAAGCGGCGACACATGTGTCACCCTCAGGTCGGGCGCGATGGCGACGTTGAGGATGCCGGGATACCGGTCGAGCAGTTGATCGGCGGCCTGTGCGACAGCTTCATCGGTTAGATCGGGGGAGAGGGAAACGAAGCTTGCCAGACGGTTGGCCACAAGTTCCATGCCGAACAGCTTGGCCGCGAGGGAATCGGCCACGTGACTCAGGTCTCTCTGAAGCTCCGCGTGTTTTTCGTTCAGGTAGATCGACTGATCTTTCTTGATGATCGCATAACCCGCCCCGATGCAAAGCACTGCCGTGCAGAATGCCAGAAGCAGATAGGTTCGCGACACGCCGCCCCAGATGTTTTTTTTCATTTTCAGCCGCCCTGATAGTTATGCCCCGGCGGAGGCTTTTCCCGATGTTGGTAAATCGATCTAAAATGATGATTAGGCGAAATTTTGACGCAAACACGGCTGGCAAAAGGATGCTTTCGTCAATCAAATATAGTTGGCCTGTATTGAGAAATGGTTTTTGAAATTCGGCGGATTACGGGAATTGAGTTCCAGTCAATCGTCATCAGCGGCGGCTCCTAGATAAGAAAAGGGGCGCGCCAGCGGCACGCCCCTAATATTGCGATAAAATGTCGACCGATCAGGCGGCTTTTTTCTCAACGGCCTTGCTGGCCTTACCAAAGAACAGATCGTGCATCGTGCAGATCGTATCGTCGAGCTGATCTCTCGGGACAATGAACTGCACGTCCACCAGCCGCGGCGGCTGCTGTGCGGCCACGACTTCGATGCCCTTTTCGTCGAGCGCGTTCATGCCGCGACCCAGAACGCCGAGACCCGAAAGGTCGCGCCCGATCACCGATGCCAGCGACAGTGCCCGCACCGACACGTCCGCATTGGGATAAGTCTCGATCAGGTCACGTTCCACTCGGCGGATCGCCTTGAAAGACGCGTCGAGGAAATGCGTGATCGTATTCGCATTCGACGTCTTCGACACGATGTTCACATTGTGACGGCGCAGGATCTCAAGGATCGTGCTGTCATATCCTTTGACCCCAAGCATGTCCTGCTCGAACAGGTCCAGCGCGTAGATATCCAGACCGCACACGATCTCCGCCGCCGGCGTGTCGGTCGGCTGGTCGTCGATCAGCGTGCCGGGATCTTTCGGCTCGAACGCATTGGTGACGCGAAGCGGGACCTGCGCCTGGCGCAGGGTTCGGGCCGCTTTCGGGTGGATCGCTTCCATGCCCATGTTCGACAACTGGTCGGCTACGTCATAGTTGGTGTGACCCAGCTTTCGTACGTTCTCCATGCCAACCAGTTTCGGATCGGCCGAGGACAGGTGGAATTCCTTGTGAATGATCGCTTCGCGCGCGCCGGTCATAGCCGCAATCCGCGAGAAAGTGACCTCGGAATAACCACGATCGTATTCCTTCATCAGACCTTCGCGGCACTGCGCATAGCCGGTCACGATCAGGATCTCGCGCGACGGGTCGGCGTCCTGAAGGCCCGATTCGATGCGCTCTTTCAGAGACATCTCGCGTTCATCGCGCCAGCCCGACAGGTCGATGGTCCGTGCTTCGACACCCGCGCGGCGCAGCATCAGGGCCGAGGACAGCGCTGAATGCGCCTCACCCAGACCGGACAGCAGCTCGCGAATGATGCGCATATGTTCGGACAGGCGGAAATGGCCATAGGAACACAGGCGTTGCAGGTCGAGGAGACAGCTGCGCGCGCCTTCGATCCGGTCGCGAACGAAATCATCCGCTTCCTTGAGGTCGCCCGGATGGTCAAGCAAGGCCCGATGCGCCTCGCGCATCGCGTTCGCAACCTCGGTCAGCTTATCGAGCCAAGCATGGCTTTGGTCGCCGCTGGCGAACAGGCCGTAAACGCCCGGCTCGCCGGTTTTCTTGTCTTCCAGCAGCAGGTTGGTGATGCCGCCAAACGCGGAAACGACGAAGATGCGATTGTAGACATCCTTGCGGTCGCCGATGAACAGGGTGTCCACCAGTTCACGCGCGCGGGACATCGACGTGCCGCCGATCTTTTCGACTGTATGCTCGGGAAAGTTCATATGTATCAGCCCGGGTTGCCCCGGGCTCTCCTTTTGTCAGGCATCTGCCAATGCGTAAGAGCCGTCTTCGCGGTGCACTTCGTTGCCGGTGACCGGCGGATTGAAGCAGCAGGCCATGACCAGCTCTTCTTCGGCGCGCAGGATGTGGCGGTCGTGCTTGTTCAGCGCGTACATGACGCCGGGCGTGATCTCATGGGTCTCGCCGGTGGCGATATCCGTGATCGAGCCTTTGCCCTGCATGCAGAAAACCGACTCAAAATGGTTCTTGTATTCGAAGGTGTGTTCGGAACCGGCTTGCAGATAGGTGATGTGAAAGCTGAAGCCCATGCCGTCGTCGGCAAGCAGCATCCGGACGGATGTCCACTGGGCGTCGGATACAGAACGGTCGGTGTCTTTCAGCTTGTTTAGGTCGCGTACAATCATTGTTTTACTCCGCTGCGATTTTGTTGGTGGCGCCAAGCACGTCCTGTGCGGCGTCCAGCAGGATGTTGAGGCCCTTCACAAAGGTCTGCTTGGGCGTGGTGAGGGGGGCGAGCACCTTGACGACTTCGTCATTGGCGCCGGATGTTTCGATGATCAGGCCCTTTTCAAAGGCGCGGGCGCAGATATCGCCAGCCAGTTCACCTGTGCCCACATCGACGCCGCGCATCATGCCGCGGCCCTTGAGCTTGGCGCCGGGGACCATGCCCGCCAGCGTTGTCAGATGATCCTCGAGGATCTGTGCCTTTTCGGCGATCTCGTTCTTGAACGCATCGTCGGTCCAGAACTTCTCGATAGCGACCCGTGCCGTGACGAAGGCGTGGGTGTTGCCACGGAAGGTGCCGTTATGCTCGGCAGGGCTCCACACGTCGAGTTCCGGCTTGAGGAGCAGCGCCGCGAACGGCAGCCCCATGCCCGACAGCGATTTTGCCAGCGGGATCATATCGGGTTCGACATCGTATTCCTCAAAGGAAAAGAAGGTGCCTGTACGGCCAAGGCCGGCCTGAATGTCATCCAAGATGAGCTTGGCGCCATGCTTTTTCGCGAGCTTCGCAATGCCCTGCATCCATTCCTTAGACGCCGCGTTCAGCCCGCCTTCGCCCTGCACCGGCTCAAAGATGAATGCGGCCGGGGCGTCGATGCCGCTCGACGGGTTGTCGAGCATTTCTTCGGCCAACTTTAGCGTATCCACGTCACCCATGGACCCCTCATAGGGCAGGTGGGTCACGTCGCCGAGGCTGACGCCGCCACCATCACGCTTGCCGGCATTACCGGTCAGCGATAGGGCGCCCAGCGTCATCCCGTGGAAACCGTTTGTGAAAGCGATGACGTTCGTGCGACCGGTGACCTTACGGGCCAGCTTCAGCGCGGCTTCGACGGCGTTCGTGCCGGTTGGGCCGACCATCATGACCTTGTGGTCCATGCCGCGCGGCTCGAGAATGTGCTTCTCGAAGCTCTCAAGAAAGGCCGCTTTGGCGTCCGTATACATGTCCAGACCGTGGGCAATGCCATCGTTCTGGATATGCTCGATCAGCGCGGCCTTCATGTCGGGGTCGTTATGGCCGTAGTTCAGCGAGGAACAACCGGCCAGAAAGTCGATGTAGGTCTTGCCATTGGCATCGGTCATTTCCGACCCACTGGCAGAGGTGAAAACGGTATCGAAGCTGCGACAGTAACTGCGCACCTCCGACTCACGTCGGGCAAAAACTTGTTTATCGGCTGAATTTTCAGTCGGCATAGGAGACCTCCAGGTCTATAACTAATAGGGGATATGCGGCGCGGTTCAGGCCGCTTTCTTGAATTCCTCGACGGGGAATTCGATGGTGACCATATGTTCGGTCGCGTGCGCGCCATCGAAGTGTTCTTCGCGCTTGAAATGCGGTTCGCTATCCATGTCGCCGTCCTGACGGTCGGCAAATCGGGAGAACAGCGCCCAGGACGCATCGTTGTCCTTGGTGATGGTCGTTTGCATCTGGGTCACATCTGCACAGACCTCGCGGTCGAGGATATGTTCAAGCATGCGTGTGCCAAGCCCGGCACCGCGCGCCTTTGCGGAAACGGCGACCTGCCAGACAAACAGGGTGTCCGGGTCATCGGGACGGATATAGGCAGAAATCCAGCCCACGGCTTCGCCATCGATCTCGGCAAGCACGCAGGTTTCGGCGAAGTGATCGCATTGGATCAGGTTGCAGTACATGGAATTTTCATCCAGCGGTTTGCAATCCTTGACCAACTCCCACACTGCCGATCCATCTTCGCCTACAGGTTCGCGAAGTGTGATTTCATCTTTTGCAGCCATGTCCGTCATTATCCGTTGTTACATTTATTTCGCAAGGCTTAGTATATGTGCGGCGCTGAAATAATCAACACCATCGTTAAATAAACTATAAACCGGCGAAAAGGTTCCTCCCGTAGGGAGAACCCTTTTGTTTTCTGGCGATTTTGGCCTTAAACTTACTGCGCAAGGCTTAGTATCGACTTGTATTATTGGGTTGCAAAAGTGCCACTGAACTTTAGCGTATGATGGTAATTTCGAACGAGACACCGATGAGCCGTACCGATGAAAGCCTGATTTCACTCCGTCGTATTCTTCGATCGACCGAGCTTTACGGGCGCAAACTCGCCGCAGAGGCAGGCCTGACGGCGGTTCAGTTGCGGGTGCTTCAGATCATTGCTGAAACGGGGTCGAGTACGGCCAAGCATCTGGCGACCCGCATGGGAGTGACGCAGGCGACGATGACCGCGCTTATCGACAAGCTGGAGAAGAAACAGCTTCTGACCCGGCACAGATCCGAGGTCGACAAGAGGCAGATGGATCTGCTGATCACCGATCTGGGGCGTGACAAGGTCAATGATGCGCCCGACCCGCTGCAACAGCGATACGTTCGCGCCTTCGAGTCGATGGAGCCTTGGGAACAGTTGATGGTGAACGCGGTGCTGGAGCGGGTCGCGGGCATGCTTGACGCCTCTGATATCGATGCCTCGCCAGTGCTGGATTCTGGTGATCTTCGCGGGGTCCGCTAGGGCCGAAGAGGTGGGGCACAACCCGTACACAAGCCGTGCAGCACCTGTATACCCCCTGTGCACCGGGGCCGAAAGCCAAGTTTTGCCTTTAATCTGGCAGGCGCGGGAAAAAATGATCAAATTATTGGTTGCGGAATTGACTGCCCCTGCGGGCTGGTGCAACGAGTTGCTCATGATTTCCTGAATAGCAAGAGGTGCCCCATGATGGACGATATCCCTAACTCGATCGAAGCGCGGGATGCGCGCGTTCACATGCACCCCTATACAAACGCCCGCGCCCTGCAGGAATCCGGCCCGTTGGTGATGGATCACGGCGAAGGCATCCATGTCTTTGACACAAGCGGCAAGAAGTACATCGAGGCGATGGCCGGTCTCTGGAGCGTTGCCGTCGGATTCTCGGAAAAACGTCTGGCCAAGGTCGCTCATGAGCAGATGCTGAAGCTGCCTTATTACCACGTCTTTTCGATGCGCTCGCATCAGCCTGCCGTCGAACTGGCGGAAAAGCTGATCGAGATGTCGCCGGTGCCGATGAGCAAGGTGTTCTTTACCAACTCGGGTTCCGAGGCGAACGACACCGCCGTCAAGATGCTCTGGTATCGCGCCAACGCCATCGGCCAGCCGGAAAAACGCAAGATTATCAGCCGCGTACGTGGCTACCACGGCATCACCGCCGTGGCCGCCAGCATGACCGGTCTGCCGATGAACCACATGTCCTTTGGCCTGCCGCTGCCGGGCTTCCTGCACACCGGGAGCCCGCATTTCTGGCGCGAGGCCCAGCCGGGCGAAAGCGAAGAGGATTTCTCGGCCCGACGGGCGGCGGAACTCGAAGCGATGATCCTTGAGGAAGGTCCGGAAACCATCGCAGCTTTCATCGCCGAGCCGGTGATGGGGGCAGGGGGCGTGATCGTGCCGCCTAAGGGCTACTGGCCCGCGATCAAGGCAGTGCTTGAGAAGTACGACATCATGATGATCGCAGACGAAGTGATCTGCGGCTTTGGCCGGACCGGCAAGATGTTCGCGACTGAAACCTATGATCTCAAGCCGGATATCCTCGTGATGTCCAAGCAGCTGTCGTCGTCTTATCAGCCGATCTCGGCCCTGATGATCAGCGAAAAGATGTTTGGGCCCATCGCGGACGAAAGCAACAAGATCGGCGCCTTTGGTCATGGGTATACCGGTGGCGGTCACCCTGTCGCGGCGGCGGTTGCGCTGGAAAACATCAAGATCATCGAAGAGCGTAACCTCGTCGAGAACGCGGCCGAGGTGGGCGCACATATGCAGAAACGGCTCGCCGAACTGGGCGAACACCGTCTGGTGGGCGAGCATCGCGGCATCGGTCTGATCGCCGCGCTGGAGCTGGTTACCGACAAGGACGCCAAGGTCGCGCTGGAAAAACCCGGTGCGATGGGCGCGGCCGTTGCCGCGCGCATGCTGGAAACCGGCGTGATTTCCCGTCCGATCATGGATGCGGTCGCCTTCTGCCCGCCGCTGATAATCACCAAGGAGCAGGTCGACGAGATGGTCGACGGCACGGCCGAGGCCATCGACCTTGCCGCAGGTGATCTGGGCCTTTGAGCCCCGTGCGACAGTATAAATAAAGAAAAGCCCGGTGCGCTGCGCCGGGCTTTTTGCTTTGCTGCGACATACTTGGTGAGACCGAAGGTCTTTGAAAACGAAGGTGCTCGCGATAGTTGTGGGCGATAAATCAGGTCTTGATCGAACTGAACGGTTCTGTTTAGTAGCCGAAGTTGACGATCAGTACTTGTTTCATGGTTGGCGGCGAAACCTTTTCCGGGGCAAGCTGGCCGGGTCGGATACAGAGGTTTCCAGTTATGTCACGCATACCTTATCAGTTTCGAACCGGGGTACTTGCGCTTGCGCTTGTGAGTCTTTCGCCCTGCATGGCGCTGGCCGAGGACCCTCTGGTTGTGCAGGCGATGCGCGCCGAGCAGGTCGAGACCCGGCAGCACCTGTCCCTTACAGGGGAGATTTCTGCGCGTGAGATGGTGCAGACGGCCTTTCCGACCGGTGGCCGTATCGCCGAGATTGCCGTGGAAGATGGCGATCGGGTGAAGGCGGGAGAGGTGCTGGCGCGGATCGAGAAGGTGCAGCAAGAGCAATCGCTGCGCGCCGCCGAGGCCCAGCTGGCGGCGACGCGTGCCGAATATGACGCGGCTCAGGATGCGGATCGCCGCCAGACCGCGCTGTTGGAACGCGGCGCGACGACCCGGGCGGCACGCAACGCGGCGGCTGATCGCTTTGCGGCGGCAGTAGCGCGACGGGCGCAGGCCGAGGCCGAATTGCAGCAGGCCCGCGACGCGCTTGAGGACACCGTCATCCACGCGCAGAACGATGCCACCGTGATCCGCAAGCTGGCCGAGCCGGGACAGGTTGTCGGCGCGGCGCAGCCTGTACTTGAACTTGCGCTGGGGGAGGGGCTTGATGCGATCTTCAATGTGCCCGAGCAAAAAATGCTTGGCACATCGGAAGCTGAGAGGCCGACCATAATTCTTTCCCCGATCGACCGGCCCAACGTGCAAGTGCCCGGTATCGTGCGTGAAATCTCTCCTTTGGTCGATCCGGCGACGGGCACGGTTCAGGTCACCGTCGGGCTGGAGGAACCGCTGCCGGGTCTAAGCTATGGCGACACCGTGCGCGGGACGAGCCAGCCGCTGGAAGGCCGCAGCGTCGTTTTGCCTTGGTCTACAGTGACCGCGAATGACGAAGGGACCGCAGTCTGGGTGATCGACCCGGCGACCAGCGCCGTTTCGCTGCGCGGTATCGAGGTGAAACGCTACACCAGCGATTCCGTCCTGCTGGAAAGCGGTGTGGAGGAGGGCGAACTGGTGGTGAGCAAGGGCGCGCAACTGCTTTATCCGGGCCGGATCGTCGCCCCGCAGGAGGATCTCTGATGCGGGTTCTTTCACTGCTCCTGTTGCTGCTGTCCGGCGCGGCTGTGGCCCAGGAGGCCCATGCCCCCCGCCCGGTGGTCACGGAAATCGTTTCGCCGCAGTCGGGGCTGGCTTCGAACTGGGTGGGAACGGTCACAGCGCCAAGCGAGATCGACCTTGGTTTCCTGCGGCTTGGCACGCTGGCCGAACGCGTCGTCGATGTGGGCGACACGGTTTCAAAGGGCGACGTGCTTGCCCGGCTCGACGCGAGCGACCTGCAGGCGCAGCTTCAGGCGGCGCAGGCCGGGGTAAGCATCGCCGAGGCCAATCTCCACACTGCGACCGATGCCTATGAGCGGGTCAAGACATTGGCGGACCGGGGCGTGACAAGCGCCTCGGCGCTGGAGGACACGCAGAACGATCTGTCTGCCGCGCGCGCGGCGCTGGATCAGGCCCGCGCCGAAGCGGCCCGCGCCGAGGACGCGCGCGACTATGCCAACCTGCGCGCGCCGATTGATGGTGTGGTGACAACGGTCAGGGCCGAACCGGGGGCGACGCTGGATGCTGGGCAGGCGCTGATGACGATTGCCGCCACGGGCGGGCGCGAGGTGGTGATTTCGCTTAGCGAAGAGGATGCTGCGGGCATGGCGGAGAGCGCGGCCTTTTCCGTGCGGCTTTTGGCCAATCCGGACGTGCGGTCCAGGGCAGTGCTGGATCGGATCGATCCGGTCACCCAACGCGCCAGCCGCACCCGCAGCGCTCATCTGACACTTGACCCCGAAGCGCCCGAGGCGTTTCGGCTGGGTACGCTGGCGACGGTGACCCTGTCGACGCATCAGGCGGCGGTCACCACCCTGCCGACGCGCGCGCTGATAGCGGGAAGCGAACCGCCGACGGTCTGGCGCGTCCATCCGGACAGCCGCGAAGTCGAACAGGTGAGCGTCAAAACCGGCCCGGTGGCGGGCGGGCGTGTCGTGATCCTCTCTGGCGTGGAGACGGGCGATGAAATCGTGATCCGGGGCGTGAACCTGCTTGAACCCGGACATGTAGCGGGGCGGCGCATCGCGCCAAGGACCATTCCCGGAGGGACACAATGAGCGATTTCAACCTGTCGGACTGGGCGCTCAAGCACCGGTCATTCGTGTGGTTCCTGATGATCGTGAGCCTTGTCGCCGGGGCCATGGCCTATGTGCAGATCGGCCGAGAGGAAGATCCGAATTTTGCGATCAAGACGATGGTCGTTTCGGCGGCGCTGCCGGGGGCATCAGTCGTCGAGACGCTGAATCAGGTCACGGACCGGATTGAGAAAAAGCTCGAGGATCTGGACGAGCTGGACAAGACGCGGTCCATCACCCGGCCGGGGCAGGCGGTGGTCTATGTCGAACTGCTCGACACGACCCGGGCCAAGGACCTTCCGGAAATCTGGCAGCGTGTGCGCAACATGATGGCCGATATCCGGGGAGAATTTCCGGCCGAATTCGCGGGCTTCCAGTTCAACGACCGGTTCGGCGACGTGTTCGGCAATCTTTACGCCTTTACCTCGGATGGCTTCACCCCCCGCGAGGTGCGCGACTACGTCGAGGAAGTGCGCCGCGCGGTGCAGGCGCTGCCGGATTCCGGCAAGGTCGAAATCTATGGCACGCGCGATCAGGTGGTGTATCTCGAATTCTCGCCCGAGCGGCTGGCGGCTCTGGGGTTGAGCCAGGCGCAGGTGCAGCAGACGCTTGCCGCGCAGAACGCGATTTTACCCTCGGGCGAGATCGACGCCGGATCGGAACGGATCATGGTGCGGGTCGGCGGTGCGTTCAATTCGGCACAAAGCGTGCTGGACGTAAACCTGCGTGTCGATGACCAGTTCTTTCGCCTGACCGACGTGGCCGATATCCGTCTCGATTACGAAGACCCGCCCGCCGAACTGTTCCGTTTCAACGGCAAGGAGGCCATAGGGCTGGCTATCGGCATGCGCGAAGGCGCCAATATTGTCGATTTCGGCGAAGAGCTGAGCGTAGTGATGGAAGAGGTCGAGGCCAATCTACCCATCGGTATCCAGATCGACCATATCGCGGATCAGCCCGAAGTGGTGGACGAGGCGGTCGGCCATTTCATTCAGGCGCTGGTCGAGGCGGTTGTGATCGTACTGGCCGTGAGTTTCGTGAGCCTTGGCTTGCGGGCCGGTCTAGTTGTGACGCTGACCATTCCTCTTGTGCTCGCGATTACCTTTGTGGTGATGCATTACGCCGGCTTCACCCTGCAGCGGATTTCGCTCGGGGCGCTTATTATCGCGCTGGGGTTGCTGGTGGATGACGCGATGATCGCGATTGAGACGATGATCTCACGGCTTGAAATCGGCGAGTCGCTCACCAAGGCGGCGAGTTTCGCGTGGACCTCGATTGCCTTCCCGATGCTCTCGGGCACGTTGGTGACGGTGGCCGGTTTCATCCCGATCGGTTTGAACAACTCTGCGGCGGGGGAATTCACCTTTTCGCTTTTCGTGGTGATTGCCGTGTCGCTGCTGGTCAGCTGGATCGTGGCGGTTTTGTTTGCGCCGCTGCTGGGCGTGACGCTGTTGCCGTCGAAGATGAAACATCACGAGGCAGGACCGGGGCGGGTGCGGCGCCTGTTCCACCGGGTGCTGCGTACGGCGATGCGGTTCCGCTGGGTGACTATCGCCATCACGCTGGCCGCGTTCGGCGCGTCGGTCTGGGCGATGCAATTCGTCGAGAACCAGTTTTTCCCGTCCTCTGACCGGCCCGAACTGCTGGTCGATTTCACCCTGCCGCAGAATGCGTCGATCATCGAAACGAGGGCCGAGATGGACCGGTTCGAAGAGGCGCTTAAGGGGCATGAGGACGTGCTGTTCTGGTCTTCTTACGTGGGGCGCAGCGCGCCGCGTTTCATCCTGTCTTACGAGGTCCTGACAGCAGGTCCGAATATTGGGCAGATCGTGATCCAGACACCGGGCGTCGAAGCGCGCGACCGTTTGCGCGCGGAACTGGTCGAATTGACCGAAACGCAATTTCCCGGCGTCGACATATTCGTGAAGCTGCTGGAGATCGGCCCGCCCGTCGGACGTCCGGTTCAGTTCCGCATCACCGGCCCTGAGATCGATGTGCTGCGCGATCATGCGCGCGATCTGGCGGCGCTGGTGGCGTCGGATGCACGGACGGCCAACGTGGTGATGGACTGGAACGAACCGTCACGGGTGGTTCGGGTCGATATCCTTCAGGACCGGCTGCGGCTATTGGGGCTGACCTCGCAGGATGTGGCGACCTCGCTTAGTGCGATCTATGACGGGATCGGCGTCACCGAGATCCGGGATGGCACCTATCTTGTCGATCTGATCGCGCGGGGCGGACCCGAGACGCGCTCCTCTATCGATGCGCTGACGAACCTTCAGCTTGGCGCCAGCAATGGCGTGGCGATCCCGCTCTCTTCGGTCGCGGTGTTCCGGTATGACACGGAGCAGCCGGTGATCCGGCAGGAAAACCGGATGCCGACGATCATCGTGCAGGCGGCCATTTCGACCAAGGACCAGCCCGCGACCATCGTCGATGCGCTGGCCCCCAAGGTGGCCGAGTTCAACGAGGGGCTGCCTTTCCGCTACGAGGTCACGGTTGGCGGGACGGTTGAATCCAGCGCCGAAAGTCAGGCCCCGATTGCCGCGGTGGTGCCACTGATGCTGCTGATCATGGCCGCGCTGGTGATGATGCAGATGCAGAGCTTTCGCAACGCGCTGGTGGTCTTTGCTGCCGCGCCTCTGGGACTGATCGGCGTTGTCGCCGCGCTTTTGCCATCGGGTGCGCCGCTGGGCTTTGTCGCGATCCTTGGCGTGCTGGCCCTGATCGGTATCCTGATCCGGAATTCGATCATTCTCGTGCATGAAATTGACATCCAGCGGGAACACGGGCTGTCGGCATGGGATGCGGTTTTCAACGCCTCTGACAGCCGCGCGCGGCCTATATTGCTGACTGCCGCCGCGGCAAGCCTTGCTTTGATCCCCATATCCCGGCAAATATTCTGGGGACCGATGGCCTATGCCATGATGGGAGGGATCATCGCGGGGACAATCGTTACGCTTGTCTTTGTTCCGGCCCTTTATCTGGCGGTTCATCGGGTCCGGAGACCGGAGAGCACGGGATAATCCAGTGGCAAGAATAAAGTTGCTTTATTTTTGTATCAATTGCGCTGTATCACCTGACATCGGATTTCGGTTTCCATTCCTGGAAGCGTGAAAGTTTCCTTTAGCTTGCGTGGGGAAGTCGCGACGTAGATGTTAAGGCGTCAACCGGATCACAGGGATCCACTTAGTTTTCTTGCGGGGTCCGGTGAAATGGCGCGCCGCATCCGCGAATTCAACTGGGCGGACCATCCCTTCGGACGGCCTGAAACCTGGCCACAATCCCTGCGCTCGGCCGTTGGTATCTGTCTGCACTCGGCTTTTCCGACAGCAATCTACTGGGGATCAGAGCTTAGGCTGATCTACAACGATGCCTGGTCGCATATTCCGGGCCCGCGCCATCCGGCGGCCTTAGGGCAACCGGCCAAGGAAGTCTGGTCGGATATCTGGCATATCATCGAGCCGCAGTTCTCGCAGGTCATTGAAAAAGGGGCCGGCCTCTCGCTTTCCGACCAGTTGCTGCCGATGGAACGCTTCGGTTATCCCGAAGAGACCTACTGGAGCTACAGCTTCACTCCGATTCACGAAGAGGATGGCGGCATTGGCGGGGTCTTTAACTCGGGCATGGAAACGACGCGCGATGTACTGATCCAGCGGCAGATGCAATTCGTGCTGCATCTTGAGGAACAGCTTGCAACGCTGTCCGAGCCGGTCGAAATCCGCCGGCACATGATGCGGATGCTTCAAAAGATGCTGGCGCCGGTCGAGATCGGGCTTTGTCTGTTCGACAGCAAGGGGCAGGGCGAGGTTCTGGCGGCAGAGCCGGGGGTCGAATACCCGATGCCCGACGAACTCTGGGCCTGGGCGAAACGAGACTTTCTGGACGGTCGGGCGCTGGTGCTGCATGACGTTGCCAGCGAGAGCGCGTTCGCGAGTTTTGACATGCCCGAGCGGTTTCGGACGGGCGGCTTTCTGGCTGTGCCGCTTGTTCGAGGGGGAATCGTGCGGGCAGTTCTTTTCGCGCATTGTTCGACCACGTGCCACTGGAACGCCTTCGACGAGGCGGCGCTGGAAAAGTGCCTCGAGGTGTCTGACAAATTCGTCGAACTCGCGATTGCAATCGAGCGCGAAGAAACCATCAAGCGCGAAGTGGATCACCGGGCCAAGAACCTGCTGGCGATCGTCCGTTCCGTCGTGCGCCAGACCACGGCCAAGGACGTGCCGACGTTCCGGGCGCAGGTCAACGACCGGCTGACGGCGCTGGCGCGGGTGCATTCGATGCTGGCGGCGTCGAACTGGACCGAGATCGAACTGATGGATCTGATCTCGCAAGAGCTGGCGCCCTATGGCGCGGACAAGGCGAAACGCATCTGCGTCAAGGGGCCAAGTATCCGGTTGAACGCGCAGGATGCGCAGACCATTTCTCTGATGGTGCATGAACTTACAACCAACGCAGCCAAGTATGGTGCGCTGTCACGGCTGGACGGGCAGTTAACCATTGGCTGGGAGATAGACGCCGAAGGATCGCTGATGTTTTCGTGGGAAGAGAATTGCCCGGGCTTTGACCCCAGCGCTGTCTTGGACAGCGCGCCGGGTTTCGGATCGGTCCTGTTGAACCGGGTCGCCGAGCGGCAGATGGGCGGAAAGCTCGACCGCCACGCGGCGCCGGGCGTATTGCGCTATCGCTTGTCGATCCCGGCAGACAGCGCTTCGCGGCTGGGCGCGACGATGTCGAGCGGCGAGCCCAAGCAAAAGGGATATGGCGGCGAGAAATCGGTGTTGATCGTCGAGGATGAAATCATCGTCGCCTTCGATCTCGAAGAGATGGTGGGCGAGATGGGACATCGCGTGTTCGGCGTCGCGTCTTCGCTGGACGGGGCGCTTGCGAAAATTTCGCAAGGACGTCCGGATATAGCGATCCTTGACCTTAATCTCAGCGGTGAATCCTCGCTCCCTCTGGCCGAGAAGCTGGCCCGCAACGGCGTCCCGATCATCTATTCCACCGGGTATGAGGTGGTGGACGGTTTGCCCGGTATGCCGGAAGCTGCCCGGATCGTGCAAAAGCCGATGGCTCAGGAAGATCTGGCACGGACCATCGCCGATCTGACAGGGCAGCCTAATTAGAGCGGGATGCGTGACGCGGCGGTTCGATGGACGCCGGACGGCAAACGGTGGTTGTAAAAACGAAAAGCTCAGGAGTTTTCCTGAGCTTTTCGTTTTCATCGCGATCCGATGAATAATGAATCTTGAGAGCTAGTGAGAACGCTCGGCGTTTTCGTCCGCGTTCTTGGCGAGCAGTTCCATGAGGCAGTTGCCAAGCTGACGGCCATTGGTCGGCTTCGGGCAAAAGGCCGCATCCGGGAAGGAGGCCGAAATCTGGTCTTCAAGCGCATGACCCGAATGGAAGATGATCTGCGTGCCGCGCTTTTCGAGTTCGCGGGCCAGAGGGAATACCTCACCGTCTTTAACGCGCACATCAAGTATCGCTGCGTCAGGCCGTTCGTTTTCAAGGATTTTGAGACCATCACGCACGCTCGCGCACTGGCCGACGACGTCGTAGCCAAGATCCTCCATCATGAACATGATGTCCATCGAGACGATGATTTCGTCTTCGCAGATGAGAACTTTTATTTTGTCTTCTTTTGCCATCTGAATGTCATGTGCCATAATTCAATCTCATTTCTCTTCCGTTCGGTGAGGCGTCTACGGAGACGCTTCCGTCAAGTTGATCCGCAGCAATCTGGACCAGCATTGAACCGAACCCTGCTTTTTGCTCTCCATGTTCAAATTCGTCGGAATAGGATTCGTTCCATAATATCTCTAATTTCCCTTTAACGGGTGCTTCCCAGGACACATGCAGAATGCCTTCAATCGGCCCAAGGACGCCGTATTTCGCTGCATTTGTAGCCCATTCATGCAGAATAAGCGACAGAGGTGACAAATCGCCGCTGTCTACTGTGACATTCGGACCCTTCATGTCGTAGCGGTCTTCGCCGGCATAGGGTGACAGTGTTGCCTCGATCACATCCCTCAGGCTGACAGGGGCACCGCTTTGCTGCTGGCTGAGATTGTGCGACCGCGCCAGCGCGGCCACACGGGTTTCCACGCCTTCGACAACTTCGCCCACCGTGGTCGCGGAGCGGCCCACAAGCCGCAGCATGCCCGAGATTATCGAGAACATGTTCTTCACGCGATGGTTCATCTCGCGCAGCATCAGCTCGCGAATACGCGCCGCTTCGTTCTGTGCGGTGACATCCGAGATCACCCCGAGCAAACGGAACACTCGGCGCGGTCCATCGGCGCGACCGTAGAGCCGGATTTCGCGGCTCTGGCCGTCGGCTTCCTGCAGGGTGACGGTCACATCGAGTTCGTCCTGCTGCGAGATATCCTCGAAGGCGTCGGACAAAATCTTCTGATTTTCCTTGTCGAGCGACTTGGCCGCCTCTTCCAGGGGAAGGTCCTCTGGCGATTTTTCCGGCAGGCCGAGCAGGGCCTTGCTGGTCTCGTCAAGGCGCAGCATCTGCGTTGAGGGTATGAACTCCCAGACGCCAAGCTCGGTGACTTCGAGCGCAAGCCGCAGGCGGTCGCCTTCCTCGGCAAGGGCCTGTTCGAGCCGGAGTTCCTGCGTCAGGTTCGTGAACACCAGAGTGGCACCGTCGATACTATCGTCAGAGCCCTTGTAGGGCGTGACCAGCAATGACCATGTGGTGCCGCCGGTCATGTCGCGGACGTGCAGGGACTTGGCCTCGCCGCCGTTGATCACGTCGGTCGTGGCCTGAATGATTTCGCCGTTTTCCAGAACAACGCTGCTGACTTCGTTCAGCGGCCGCCCCCGGTCGCCGCGGCGGAACGGATAAATTTCAAGGATCGCCTCGGTGTAGTTGCGGATGTGCAGGTTGCTGTCCACCACCACCAGCGGCAGCGCTGTGGAGGAAAAGAAGTTGTGCAGGTCGGCATTGGCGACAGAAAGCTGATCGACCTTTGATTTCAGCTCGTCGTTGACGGTGGCGAGTTCCTCGTTTGTCGATTGAAGCTCTTCGTTCATCGACATCATTTCTTCGTTCGAGCTTTTCAGCTCTTCATTTGCGGTCTCGAGTTCCTCGACCGTGATATGCAGGCGGGCGCGGGTCGAGCGCAGATCTTCCTCGAGGCTCTGAACATGGCTGTCCGACGGGTTCAGTTCCTCGATATCGGCGTCGTCGATCGCTTCGAATTTCTCGCGGTCCTGAAAGATCAGCAGCGTGGTGCCATCGCTCAGGCCCTCGGCAATCAGGTCAAGCTGCTGCTGGCCGAATTCGGAGCGGGCGCTGAGATCGCGGGTGACGGCGCGCTTGCCGGGTTCCGGGCCGCGCCGGATCAGGGCCGAGACGGCCTCGCGCAGGCCGGGGCGGGCCAGCGACTGGATGTGCTGGGCGGATTCCGAGCCGGGTTCGAGGGCGAGATACTTGCTGAGGCGGCCGGTGGAACCAAGGATCTTGCCCGCGGCGGTGACGTGCACAGTCGCCGGTGCGTACGCCTGCAGGATGCGGTCTGCAGCGATGCCACGCTGCCATGTCACGCGCGTCGCTTCCCGGTCGTCACGAGCGGAATCACGGTAGTCATTGTCTGAACTACGTTTGCCACGCAGATGCAGCGGATAATCGGAATCGCCATCCTTGCGACGGAAGAGCCGTGCGCTCTGATCGAGCGTTGCAAAGGCAGAGTCGAACCGGCCGATGGTTTCGGACGGGCCAAGGAACAGGGTGCCGCCGGGCCGGATCGCGTAGTGAAAGACGGGCAACGCATTGGATTGCAGCTTGTCACCGAAATAGATCAGCAGGTTGCGGCACGAAAGCAGGTCGATGTTCGAAAGCGGGGGGTCGCGCACCACCGAGTGCAGCGAAAAGCGGATCATGTCCCGGATGCGCGAATTGATCTGGAACTTGCCTTCGCGGGCAATCGTGTAGAGTTCTCGCATCTCCTCCGGAATATCCGCAAGTGCCGCGATTGGGTAAAGTCCCTGCCGAGCAATTGTCAGCATCTGTTCGTCAATGTCGGTGGCGAAAATCTGGATCGAGATGGATTTTTGCTGAAGCCGGACTTCCTCGGAGAACAGCATCGCGATGGAATAGGCTTCCTCGCCGCTGGAACAGCCGGGCACCCAGACGCGGATTTCCTCGCCCTTATTGTCACGTACCAGAGGTTCAATCACCTCGTTTCTCAGGACTTCGAAATGTTCGCTATCGCGGAAAAAGCGGGTGACGTTGATCAGGAGTTCGCGGAACAACGTCTCGCATTCTTCCTGATCCGTTTTGAGGCGTTCGAGATATTCGTTGCCATCCTGAAGGTCGAGTACCTGGATGCGCCGTTCGATCCGGCGCACAAGGGTTGAGGGTTTGTAATCGGTGAAATCGTGGCCGACGACCTTGTAGAGCTGATCGCAGATATCGCTGATACATTCCGCAACCGTGCGCGACAGGACAGGGTCGCCCTGCGCCAGCGATTTGTGAGCATAGAACTGCGTGATCGTATCGACGATCTGATCGGGGCGACGCACGAAGTCTACCATGCGTGTCGCCTTGGCCGCGTTGGGCATGCCGTCATAGCGCGCCGTTTCCGGCGTCTGGGCAATGCACAGCCCGCCGTGTTCCTTGATCGCGCGCAGGCCCGAACTGCCGTCTGCCCCGGTGCCGGACAGGATAACGCAGGCGGCATAGCGCCCCTGATCCAGCGCGAGGCTTTCGAAAAAGTCGTCGATCGGACGGCGCAGCCCGCGCGGCTGGGCGAATTCCGTCAGCTCCAGCACGCCCTCATGGATCGTAAGCCCGTGCCCCGGCGGAATGATATAGACCTTGCCAGCCTCTACCTTTTCACCGCCCGATACCTGTTGCGCGTCAAGCGCCGTCTGCCGGCCGAGAAGCTCGGCCAGAAGGCTTTCGTGGTTCG
This sequence comes from Heliomarina baculiformis, assembly GCF_019966545.1. Classification (GTDB taxonomy): domain Bacteria; phylum Pseudomonadota; class Alphaproteobacteria; order Rhodobacterales; family Rhodobacteraceae; genus Heliomarina; species Heliomarina baculiformis. The sequence continues at coordinate 375,806 of NZ_JAIMIC010000004.1, forward strand.
GGTCGAGATGCTGGATCACGACGTATGCGAGGTTGGTTTCGGGATTGGCGGAGGCCAGCATCTCGCGGATTGCTTCAAGCCCGCCCGCAGATGCCCCGATTCCGACGATACAAAGGCGACGATCGTCCTCGTCGACTGGGTCATTCATTCTACGCGGGTCTCTTGTTTAACTTTGGTTTCTTATTAGTTTTCTTCGTTCAGCGAGAGTTTTGCAACCGTGGCAATAGAATCCGCGAGGATTTCAGCAGAGCCCATCATTGCAAGGCCAAAGTCCCGGCCCACGGATTCCACATCGGTGATGCTCTTGCGCAAATTCCGGTCGTTTCTTTCGATTTCCGATCGCATCATCGCCGATCCGAGATTGAACTGCGAAGCGAGGATGAACTGGGTCTGGGCGCGGCGGTCGCGCAGGCGGCTCATGAAAACGAAATTGTGAAAGGTCGAGCCGTCCTTGCGGTAATTGAGGATCGGGAATCTGCCGCTGTCGACGCTGTCGTCGTGAATGAATTCATGCAGCGCGTCGATTGCGCTGGCCTTGGTGTCGGGCCCCTGAAGAAGACGGCAGTTCTTGCCGATGACATCATCCGGTTCGTAACCGGTCAGGTCGCAGAACGCCTTGTTCACCATTACAAGCGGTACATCTTCATTCTGCCGGGACAGGGCGAGTGCTACGCGGGATTTTTCAAAGTATTCGCTCAGGCTCTTGGGTAGCTCAGAGATATCGGAGGTCATTCGTACTGGTTTTCCCGGGCTGGGTGCCTGACGGTTGAGGCATCTGATTTCACTAGCAATAGGGTACAGGACCTGCCGACCGCAAGTCATCTGAACCCAATCCGGCGGAAACTAGAGCTTGTCGAGGATTAGTAAACGGCGGAAAAGATCCTTTTTGTACGTTTCTGCTCTTCGGTCCTAAACCTCGGTCACTAATACCGATTGGTTCACAAGGCTTGCAGCACCGCCGTAGATCGTCATGAAAGCGATGTCCGCCGCGTCGCGGCCCACCGATATCTTGGCAATTCCGTTCGGCTCGGTCATGCCGGTGGCGTCGATCAGGTGCCATGCGCCGCCAAGGTAAACTTCTGCCAGCGCGTGAAAATCCTGCGGTTTAACACCCAGTCCATAGCCCGATACCATGCGTGCAGGGATCGTCGAGGCCCGAACCAGCGTGATTACAAGATGAGCAAAATCACGGCAGACCCCCTGCCGGGCGACGAAAGTCTCCAGCGCGGTGGTCTGTGCGTCGCTGGTGCCGATCACGTAGGTCAGGTTGTTGCGCACCCAGTCCAGAATATCGAGAACGCGCTGACCGCCACTGCTCGCGCCAAAATTGTCCTCGGCGAATTTCTGGAAAAGATCTGACGGGCAATAGCGGGACGGCACGAGGTAGGGCATCACTTCCTCGGGCAGATTGCGCAGCAACATGGTCGGAAACGCCCGTATATCGGTATTGGGCCGCGTCACATCGATCAGCGCCGTATAGCGGCAGGAAAAGTTCTGCGCGACATGCGCCCAGACAAGGTTAGACGGCGCATCGCGGATCGTTAGCTGCGTGTCGGAGTAATAGGCATGATCAATCATCGTCTGGCGGTCGAAGTCGCCGACGCCGATTTGCAACAAGATATCCGCTGCCTGTGCCACGTCATATGCGAGGTCCACACTCACCGATAGCCGTCGGGCGGGACCGCTGGTGTCGCTCGACGTTTCGGAATGTTCTGAGTTGGATGACATGGATGCTCCTGTCGGGGCTGAAGTGGACGGACACTACGAGGCGTCAGGTCGGTGTGGATTCACGCGGTTGCTTTTCGCTTTCGTCATGCACCGGTTCGGAGGCGAAATCACCCAAGAATCGCGCGAGCGTCTGCATGTTTTCCATTTCGTCGCAGGCAATCTTTATCACGATCAGAACGGGCAGGGCCACGATCATGCCAATGACCGACCAGATCCACGCGAAAAAGGCCACCGTAAGGAACACGACGGTGGTGTTGAGCCGCATCCGGCGCGAGATCACCATTGGCGTCACGAACTGGCCTTCGATCGAGGTCAGAAGGATGTAGGTGATGAACACGCCCGCCGTGGGCCAGAGCCCATCAAGGCTTATGAATGCGACCGCGGCGGCGATACAGGCGCCGAGCAGACCGCCAAGGTAAGGCACGAAGTTCAGCGCGAACCCCATCAGGCCGAAAAGGATCGCGCCGGGCATGTTCCACAACATCATGGCGATGCCGATGGAGACGCCAAGCCCTGCGTTGATCAGAGCGATACCCCCGAGGTAGTGGCCAAGCCGGTCTTCGATGGTATGGAGCACGGCAACAGCCTTTCGCTTGTCGCGAAAGCGACGAAGGCTTTGCACCGTTTTCGTCAGAAAGAGATCGCCAGAGGCGACAAGAAAGAATAGCAGGATCAGCGCCATCAGCACCTGGCTGGCAAACGACGGTGCCATGCTCATGATTGTGCCGACAACGCCAGCGTCGGAGACGACAGTGACCTCCACCGGCTTTTCCTCGTCCTCGTCGACGATATCCTTGGCAGCCTTGGTGGCCTCGTTCAGTGCTTCGATCGGGCCGCCCGTAGCGTTAACCTTTTCGTTGATCTGTTTCACCATCTCCGGCAGGTCGCGCATCATCTCGGCAGCGGGCGTGCTGAGCTGGAACGCCACCACGGCCAGGCCGACCCCCATCAACCCGGTGAAAAGCGCGGCCGAAATGGGAGAGGGCACACCGATCCGCGCAAGCAGGCGGCGCGGCCTGTTGAGAACCAGATAGCCAAGAAAGGCTGCTGTGACAGGGATGAGGAAATCGCTGGCCCAGACCAGCGTGTGCAGAAGCAGTATGAGGAAGATGCCCCTGACGGGCCATTTCAGACCATGAGTTGAGGGACGCACCGGTCCCTGAAACTCGGGGGAAGGCTGGCTCGGTGGCTTGCTTTCCATGTAATGCCTTCCGTTTGGCTATGTCTCCCGGTCCGGGATCGGTTCAGGCCGTCTCACCTGTGGTGACCTTACGCGCCGGGGACCCTTTGGGTTCCGGTTCCGCGGCGTCGGCCCGTTTCTGCGCCCGGATGGTTTCGATCTCGGCGTTCAGTTCAGCCCCGAGCAGCACGATGAACGCTGAAATCCAGAGCCACATCAGCAGGACCACGATGCCGCCCAATGCGCCGAAACTTTCGTTGTAAGATCCGAAATTGCTGACGTAGAAAGCGAACCCGGCCGATGCGATGATCCACAGGGAGCACCCCACAACAGCACCGACAGAGGCCCATGACCATTGCGGGCGACGTCGGGACGGCCCGAACCGATAGAGAAGGGAAAGCCCGAAGATCGTCATGAAGAAAATTGTGACGAGCGTCAGTATGGAAATCAGTAGTGACCAGCCCGGACCGAAGTCCATGAAAGACAGAAATGCGGGAATAGCCGTTGTTGCCAGCAGTCCAAGAAGTATGCCGATGATCAGGAAGACCGTCAGCACGAGATTGATCAGCGTCAGCACGATAAGCCCGCGCTTTTCCCGCTGGTTATAGGCGACATTCATGCCTTTGATCAGGCTGCCCATTCCGCGCGAGGCCGAATAGATCGCCAACAGAATGCCGAGTATCGCCGTCAGACCAAGCCCGCTTTGACGGCTGCCCGCAACGGAAGTTGCCTGATCGGTGATGATTTCGACCGCCTGATCCGGCATCAGTCCTTCGAGATGGTCGATCTGGGTAACGATCTCGGTCGGATCGACGACCAGCCCGCTAATCGCCATCATCGCCGTGATCGCCGGGAACAGCGCGAGAAGGGCGTAAAAGGCGACACCTGCCGCCAATAGCCCGATCTGGTCATCAATGATCTTGTCCTTGATCCGCCAGCCGAGGCGCGTCCATTCCCGGAAACTCAGGCGGATCGGAAAGCCGGCATTTGGCGGAGGGGGCATATCATGTCCTTGCTACCCTGCGGTTCGAGACTTGCTCGTCCGAATGGGCCCGGATCAGAATACAAAGCCCACAATGGCCAGAACGACGACGACAAGACCAACCAGATAAATGATGTTATGCATTTTGACTCTCCTTTGTATCGAAGAGTCAACTTATTGCGGTTGCAAGAGGTTCCCTGCCGGTTTGCAGGCGCCCCGGTCAGGGTCGGCGCGGCGGGGTGCTGCCCCGGTCGTTCGGGCGGGCCCGCTTGCCGGGTTTGGAACCGCCGGGCTTTCCGGCACCGGGCCGGGCGCGGCCGGGTTTGCCATCCGGACGGGGCATGCGTTTCGAGGTGTCCGAGGCGTCAAAGCGCGGTTTGCGCTCGGCGCTCTTGCTATCGCCCTGATCGGCCTTGTCGCGCGCGGGGCGGGCAGTGAACTTGCCGCCGGGTTTGCCCGCCGGTTTGCCGAAACCGGGCTTGCCACCTGGTTTTCCGCCGGGCTTGGCACCGGGCTTTCCGGCTGGCTTGCCCTTGTGCTTGTTATCCGGCCTGCCTGCCGGCGCGTCGTGCCGGTCGGCATCGGGCTTGCGCTTGGAGGGTTTCGAAATTGTGTGGTTTATTGGCTTTTCTTCGGCCGGGGCACGATCCTTTGGGGCCTTGTCAAAGCTGCGGCGCGGCTTGTCCGACGGACCTTTGCGTTGGGGCGGGCGATCATTGCCGGGTTTGCCCTGCGCCGGGGGCGGACCATCGGCGCGGCGCATCTTGACGCCTGCCTCAAGCTCGCCGCCTTCGCCGATGCGTTCGATAAATGGCGCGGCGCTGGTTTCGGTCAGTTCGACCAGCGTTTCGTTCTGTTGAACGCGGATCGCGCCGATGTCGTCCTTTTGGAGATCGCCCGCCCGCAGCAGAAGCGGCAGAAGCCAGCGCGCCTCGGCCCGGTCATCGCGCCCAACCGAAAGGCTGATCCATGTGCTCGGACCAAAGGGCTTGCGTTCGCGCGGAGCCGGGGCGGCATCGGGCGGCGACAGATCCTCGGGCGCGGACTGGCGTGTCTGGTACAGACGGAAATAGGCGGCGGCGATTTTCTCGGGGGCGTGCAGGGCCAGCAGTTTTCCCGCGAATTCCTGTTCAAAGGCGGTGTTTTCGTCGCTCCAGACCGGATCGGCCAGCAGGCGTTCCTCGTCGCTGCGGCGAATGTCATCCGCCGAAGGCGGTACCGTCCATTCAGCCTGGATCTTGGCGAATTTCAGAAGACGTTCGGCTTTCTTGACGATCTTGGGCGTGACGATCAGCGCCGAGATCCCCTTGCGACCGGCGCGGCCCGTACGGCCCGAGCGGTGCAGCAGCGCCTCGGTGTTCGAGGGCAGGTCGGCATGGATGACCAGTTCGAGATTGGGCAGGTCGATGCCGCGCGCGGCCACGTCGGTGGCCACGCAGACGCGGGCGCGCCCGTCGCGCATCGCCTGAAGCGCATGGGTGCGTTCGGCCTGGCTGAGTTCGCCCGAAAGGCTCACCACCGAGAAGCCCCGGTTGGCAAAACGGGCGGCAAGGCGGTTCACCGCCGCGCGGGTGTTGGCAAAGACCAGCGCGTTCTGGGCATCGTGATACCGCAACACGTTGATGATCGCGTTTTCCGCGTCGTTCTGCGCCACGCGCAGCGCCTGATACGTGATGTCGGCGTGCTGGCTGGCACTGCTTATGGTGCTGACACGTTCGGCATCGCGCTGGTACTGCTCGGCCAGCTTGGCGATCATTGGCGAAACGGTGGCCGAGAACAGCAGGGTGCGGCGGTCTTCCGGCGCTTCGGCCAGCATGAATTCGAGATCTTCGCGGAAGCCGAGATCAAGCATCTCGTCCGCTTCGTCCAAAACGATCGCGCGCAGGGCGGACATGTCGAAGGAGCCGCGCTGGATATGGTCGCGCAGACGGCCGGGCGTGCCGACGACGATATGCGCGCCGCGTTCCAGCGCGCGGCGTTCGTCGCGCATGTCCATGCCGCCGACGCAAGAGACAACCCGCGCCCCGGCCTGGGCGTAAAGCCAGCCGAGTTCGCGCATCACCTGCAGCGCCAGTTCGCGGGTCGGCGCGACGATCAGCGCCAGCGGCGCGGCGGCGGGGCCAAGCGTTTCGGCATCGCCCATCAGCGTCCGCGCAATGGCAAGGCCGAACCCGACGGTCTTGCCCGATCCGGTCTGCGCCGAAACCAGCAGGTCGCGGTCCTGCAATTCGGGGGCGGTGACGGCCTCTTGAACCGAGGTGAGGGTGTCATAGCCGCGTTCGGCCAACGCATCGGCAATCGTCTGGATCATGGAAGTGTCGTTTCGTGAAAGAGGTGGCGGGCACGCCCGATAGGGTTTCGGCGCGCCGAAGAAGAGCCTCCCTAACGCTCTGGATTGGGAAAGTACATGCCTAATTCGTGTCAACCTTTGCGCCTTGTGGCCGCAGGGCGGGGACGGGCCGGTTTGCCACATTCGCCGAGAAAGCTGGGCAGAAATTCGCCGGATCGGGGCGGATCGACCGGCGCAATTCGCCTTGTTTTCAGGCCGTTTCGCCTGTCGGCAGGCATCGGGCGGCGCAGATCGCGACAGGTCCAAGAATTGCCTTGCCTGCGCCACATCCGCCCCCTATCCCTCGGTCTCAACCAAGGACACGGGACGAGGAAAGCCAGGTGCCAGAGGCCACGACCACCCCCGAACATTACGATCTCTTTGTCATCGGGGGCGGTATCAACGGCTGCGGCATCGCGCGGGATGCCGCCGGACGCGGGCTTCGCGTCGGGCTGGCCGAGATGAACGACCTTGCCTCGGCAACCTCTTCGGCCTCGACCAAGCTGTTTCATGGCGGGCTGCGCTATCTCGAATATTTCGAGATCCGGCTGGTCAAACATGCGCTGGCCGAGCGTGAAGTCCTGCTGCGCAACATGCCGCATATTAGCTGGCCGATGCGTTTCGTGCTGCCCTACCATGAAGAGATGCGGTTCGAGACGGAAACGCCTGTGTCGCGCCTGCTGGGTATCTTCATGCCATGGACACGCGGACGCCGACCGTCATGGATGATCCGGCTGGGCTTGTCGCTGTACGACAGCCTTGGCGGGCGCGAGATATTGCCGCCCAGCAAGAACCTCAATTTGCGCGACACGCCCGAGGGCGCGCCGCTCAAGGACAAGTTCGAGAAGGCGTTTGAATATTCCGATTGCTGGGTCGAGGATTCCCGGCTTGTGGTGCTGAATGCCCGCGATGCCGAGGACCGGGGCGCGCGGATCATGACCCGGACCAAGATGATCCGGGCCGAGCGGGTCACGGATCACTGGCTGATCACCCTGCGCGACGAGGAAACCGAACGGGAGTTCGAGGCGACCGCCCGGATGCTGGTCAATGCCGGTGGCCCCTGGGTCGGCGATATCATCCACGGCAAGGTCGAGGTCGAGTCAACCGAGGGCGTCCGCCTTGTGCGCGGCAGCCATATCGTGACCAAGCGGCTTTACGACCATGACAAATGCTATTTCTTCCAAGGCACGGACGGGCGGATCATCTTTGCCATTCCTTACGAATCCGATTTCACGTTGATCGGCACCACGGATGCCGAGCAGGAGGACCCGGATCAAAAACCGGAATGCACGCCGGCCGAACGCGATTACCTGATCGACTTCGCGAACCAGTATTTCAAGAAACAGATCACGGCCAAGGATATCGTCTGGACCTATTCGGGCGTTCGCCCGCTGTACGATGACGGGGCCAGTAGTGCCACGGCGGCGACGCGGGACTATACGCTCAAGGTCGACGATACGGGCGGCGCGCCGATCCTGAACATCTTTGGCGGTAAGATCACGACCTACCGCAAACTCGCCGAGGATTCGCTGGCAAAGATATCGCCCTACTTCTCCGGCGTCGGAGAGAGCTGGACCGCCGACGCGCCTCTGCCGGGTGGCAAGTTCGATGTGGACAAGGCCGAGCAGTTGGTGAACCGGGTGATCCGGACCTATCCCTATCTAAGCGATTTCTGGGCGCGACGCATGGCGCGGGCCTATGGAACCGATACTTTCGAAATCATCGGCGAGGCCGAGAGCGAAGAGGATCTGGGGCAGCTCTTTGGCGCTACCCTGACCGAGCGGGAGGTCAAATGGCTGATGGACCGGGAATTTGCGCGGACCGCCGAGGACGTGATCTGGCGGCGCAGCAAGCTGGGCCTGCGCATGAAACCCGATGATGTCGCGCGTCTCGATAAATGGATGGCCTCTCAGCGCAGCGACAAGTCTTCCAGCGCCGCGTAACCTCCGCTTTCGGCGGCCGCTTGCCGCAAACCCCCGTGACCTGCACAAAAATTCTTGGCACAAGGTGGGATAACCAGAAACGCATCTCATGGGGAGGGGGCAGATGAGCCATATTCTTGCAATCGATCAGGGCACCACGTCGTCGAGGGCTATCATTTTCGACGCGGATATGCAGGTAAAGGCCGTGTCGCAGGAAGAATTCCCGCAGCACTTTCCCGACAGCGGCTGGGTCGAGCATGATCCAGACGATCTCTGGTCGACGACCGCGGGCACCTGCCGCGCGGTGATCGAACGCGCCGGGCTGCGCCCCGGTGACATTGCGGCCATCGGGATCACCAACCAGCGCGAGACGACGCTCGTCTGGGACAAGACCACCGCCAAGCCTATCTATAACGCGATTGTCTGGCAGGACCGGCGCACCGCCGAATTCTGCCGAGGCCTGCGCAAGTCTGGCAAGGATACGCAGATCACCGAACGCACCGGTCTGTTGGCCGATCCCTACTTCTCGGGGACCAAGCTGAAATGGATCCTCGACCATGTTGATGGATCGCGCGAGCGGGCCGCCAAGGGGGAGCTGCTGTTCGGAACCGTCGACAGTTACCTGATCTGGAAGCTCACGGGCGGTGAATCCCATGTCACCGACGCAACCAACGCCGCGCGCACGATGCTTTACGACATCCATAAGGGGCGGTGGAGCAGCACGATCTGCGACCTCTTCGACATTCCGATGGAGATGCTGCCCGAGGTCAAGGACAGCGCCGCCGATTTTGGCATGACCCGCGCCGATCTCTTTGGCTCGCCGCTGCCTATTCTCGGCGTGGCGGGCGATCAGCAGGCGGCGACCATCGGTCAGGCCTGCTTTGAACCGGGGATGCTGAAATCGACCTATGGCACCGGCTGTTTTGCCCTGCTGAACACGGGGTCCGAGGCGGTGACGTCGAAGAACCGGCTTCTGACGACCATCGCCTACCAGTTCGATGGCAAGCCGACCTATGCGCTTGAGGGATCGATCTTTGTCGCCGGGGCGGTGGTGCAGTGGTTGCGCGACGGGCTCAAGATGATCCGCGACGCGCCCGAAACCCAGCCGCTTGCGGAAAAGGCCGATGAGAATCAGGACGTGATCCTTGTGCCGGCCTTTGTCGGGCTGGGTGCGCCCTATTGGGATGCGGATTGCCGAGGCGCCGTCTATGGCCTGACCCGCAATTCGGGACCGGCGGAATTTGCCAAGGCGGCGCTTGAATCGGTGGGTTATCAGACCCGCGATCTGCTTGAGGCGATGCATGCGGACTGGCAGAGCGATGCCGCCGGGGCGACCCTGCGCGTCGATGGCGGGATGAGCGCGAGCGACTGGTCGATGCAGTTCCTGTCAGACATCCTTGGCGCGGCGGTGGATCGGCCCAAGGTGCTCGAGACAACGGCCTTGGGTGCCGCATGGCTGGCCGGACAGCGGGCCGGGGTTTACCCGGACATGCAGGGCTTTGCCGAGACATGGGCGCTGGATCAGACCTTTGAGCCGAAGATGTCGGACGAAGAGCGCGACCGCAAATACGCGGCGTGGAAGCGCGCGGTCAAGGCGACGATGTCCGTCTAGTCAATCAGGCGCGCGATACAGACCTGCCACGGGCCCATGTGGAGCCTGCCGTCAGGGCTCTTGTTCGCGCCGCCGACCCCTTGCCCGATGGTTTCCCAGTCGCCGCCGGGCAGGGCGTGGACCGAAGGTGTGTCCGACATGTTAAAGGCGCAGAACAGCGTTTCTTCGTCATGGACACAGCGAAAATGCAGCACGTCGCCGAAGGCGTAGACCCCGTCCTGCATCCCTAAAACCAATGCGGGGTGCTTTTTGCGAAAGGCCAGCGCGCGGCGATAATGATGCAGTATCGCGCCGGGTTCGTGTTCCTGCACGTCCACAGCGCGACGGGCATGTTCATGGCTGATCGGTAACCACGGTTCGCCCTCGCTGAAACCGGCGTTGCGTTCGTGGGTTTCCCAGACCATCGGCGTTCGCGCGCCGTCGCGGCCCTTGTATTCCGGCCAGAATTCAACGCCGTAGGGGTCCTGTATGTCCTCAAAGGGCACGTCGGCCTCTTCCAGTCCAAGTTCCTCGCCCTGATACAGACAGGCCGATCCGGGCAGGCACAAAAGGAGCGTCGCATAAAGGCGCTGCGCGGCGGGCGAAAGCTCCCAGCGCGAGGTATGGCGCATCACGTCGTGGTTCGAAAACGCCCATGCGGCCCAGCCGTCATTCGCGACCTGATGCACCTTATAGAGTACCTCGGCAATGCGGGCCGCGGTCAGCGGTTCCTGCGCGAGGAATTCGAAAGCATAGCACATGTGCAGATAGTCATCGCCAGACGTATACTGGCCGAGCAGCTCAAGCCCGTGCTGGGCATCGCCGACCTCGCCCAAAGTTGTCGCGGCAGGGTATTCATCGAGCAGCACGCGCATTCGGCGGAGAAATTCGAAATTCTCGGGCCGGTTTTTGGAATAGAGATGTTCCTGATAGTTATAGGGGTTCACGCGTGGGGCGTGGATGGCATTACGGCCCTCGGGCGGCAGCGCCGGGTTGTCGCGCAGCTCTTTGTCGGCAAAGTAGAAGTTTACCGTATCGAGCCGGAAACCATCGACGCCGCGATCCAGCCAGAACCGGGTGACGCCCAGCAGGGCGCTTTGCACCGCCTCGCTGTGCAGGTTCAGATCGGGTTGGGAGGCGAGAAAGTTGTGCAGGTAATACTGCTCGCGTCGGGGATCCCAGTGCCATGCGCTGCCGCCGAAGAAGGAGAGCCAGTTGTTGGGCGGCGTACCGTCTGGTTTCGCATCCGACCAGACATACCAGTCGGCCATCGGGCCTTCGCGCGAAACACGGCTTTTCTGGAACCACGGGTGCTGGTCCGAGGTATGGGACAGCACGAGGTCGATGATGACCTTCAGACCGTGCCCATGGGCCGCGTCGATCAGCATGTCGAAATCGGCCAGCGTGCCGAAAATCGGATCGACGTCGCAGTAATCGCTGACGTCATAGCCGAAATCCTTCATCGGCGATGTAAAGAAGGGCGAGATCCAGATGGCGTCCACGCCAAGGCTGGCGATGTAGGGCATCCGCTCGACAATGCCGATCAGATCGCCGATCCCGTCGTCATTGCTGTCCTGAAAGCTGCGCGGGTAGATCTGGTAAATCGTGCAGCCGCGCCACCAGTCCTTGTCGGTTTCGGTGGCGGTTTGTGCAAAATCGCTCATGGCTGCGTCCTGGTCTTCTGATCGCGCGGCCCCGTAGGGGGCAACGCGTGTTCGTGTCTCTATGTCAGAGAAAGCTTGCTCAGGCCACCTCGGCCTGTGCGCTAGTGCCGAGGAATTCCGAGATCACCGCGTCATAGGCGGGGTTTTGCGCGGCAAGGAAAAGCTGGGCGCTTAGCATTCCTTCTTTCGAGCCACAGTCGAATCGGTGCCCGGCAAAGCGGTAGCCCGCGACGGTCTTGTCGCCGATGGCGCTGGCAATCGCGTCGGTCAACTGGATTTCACCGCCCGCGCCGGGTTCCTGCGTTGCCAGGGCCTCGAAGATGGAGTTGTCCAGCACGTAACGGCCGACCACGGCTGTGGTCGAGGGCGCAACGTCCGCATCCGGCTTTTCGACCAGACCGTCACAGATCGCAAAGGGACCGTCGCGGCGCGAAACTGAAAGCACACCATAGGACGACACGTTTTCACGCGGCACTTCCATCGTGGCGAGCATGTGGTCGACGTCGCCATTTTCATAAGCCGAGATCATCTGGCCAAGCGCACCCGGGCGACCAAGGATCAGATCGTCGGGGAGGACCACCGCCACCGCACCGGGCAGCGCCTCTTCCCGCGCGCAGAGGATCGCGTGGCCAAGGCCAAGCGGTTCCTCCTGATGGGTGAACACGACTTCGATGTCTTTTTCGTTCAGCGCGGCAGCTTCGAGTTCAGCCGCCAGCTTGCCTTTGCCACGCTCGCACAGCGTCGCGTTCAGCTTGGCGTCGTGCAGCACATGCTGTTCGATGGCGGATTTCGACGGGTGGTTTACAAAGATCATCTTCTCGACACCGGCCTCGCGGGCCTCGTCGATGGCATACTGGATCAGGGGCGTATCAAGAACCGGAAGCAACTCTTTCGGGATCGCCTTGGTAGCAGGCAGAAAGCGGGTACCCATCCCGGCAACTGGGAAAATCGCAGTTCTTACAGTTTTGGTCATTGTTAATCCTCTGATCGTCATGCCGCATTGCAGCGAATGGTTTTACTTTAGGTTTCACACCCGGAATGTCAAAAAACGACACCGCTAAAATTGCGGTCGCCGGATCAGTTTTCTGACGCGCAAGATCGGATGAGTCTCGGGCTGTAAAACGGCGAATTTTCGGAAAATTAGTGAAATCAAAGGCCTAGAGGGCCGAAATGTGACGGATCGGGGATTTTTGCCGCTGGAAGGCCAGATTTTGCGCAGGTCAATTCTGCTTAAAAGCTAGGCGATTTGGAAACGGTTGAGGGTCTGTATGGCTTTTTTGGACTATACCGCCTTGATACCGCAGGTGCACAGTATAGCTCGTTAAGCAACAGAGGCGGCGCGCCATGTTTCGATAAAACTGAATGGCCGCGCCCGGATCACGCGGGCGGAAATGCCCTTTGAACCCGTAATAAACGTGCAGATCGCAAACCAGAGAAATGACATCAACGCTCATATCCCCGACTTCGCAAAGCACCCCGTATTCCCGTATCGCCGTGGTCGGCGGCGGCGCCTGGGGCACCGCCCTTGCAAGCGTCGCAGCAAGGGCTGGCCGGCAGGTGCGGATCTATGCGCGGGATGAGGCCACTGTTGACGCCATCAATAACGAGCACCGCAATCCGCGCTATCTGGGCGATATCGCACTGCCCGAGACGCTGAAGGCCACGCATCATCTGGCCGAAGCGGTGACCGGTGCGGACGCCGTTTTGCTCGTGGTGCCCTCGGGCGCGGTACGGCAAACAGCGGCGCAGCTGCGTGACCTGATCATGGACGGCACACCTGTTGCGGTCTGCACCAAGGGGATCGAACCGTCGACTGGCGCGCTCATGTCGCAGGTGGTGGCCGAGGAAATCCGGCACGTTCCCGTGGGCACGATCTCGGGCCCGACATTCGCCCGCGAAACCGCGCTGGGTCATCCGACGGCGGCGACCGTGGCCTTTGATTTCTCGCATCAGGACCGGCTTGATCCCTATGCGAGCCCGGCGGCGCAGCTGGCGCTATCGATGAGCACCGGGTTTTTCAAAACCTATATCTCGGACGATCTGGTTGGCGTCGAAATCGGCGGCGCGATCAAGAACGTGATCGCCATCGGCTGCGGGATGATGACCGGCGCGGGATATGCAGAGAATACCCGAGCGGCGCTGATTACCCGCGGCATGGATGAGATGAAGCAACTGGCCGAGGCGCTGGGCGGGCGACGTGAAACGGTGACCGGGCTTGCCGGGGCAGGGGATCTGACTCTGACCTGCTCCAGCCAGACCTCACGGAACATGTCGCTTGGCGTTCAGCTTGGGCAGGGAATACCGCGCGATCAATGCTTTGACGGCAAACCCGTTGTGGTCGAGGGTGAGGCGAATGCCGCCTCGGTCGTCGATCTGGCGCGGCGCGTGAATGTCACCATGCCGATCTGCGAAACCGTGCACAGCATCCTGACCGGCGAGGTGGGCATGTCGCGTGCCTTTGCCGATCTCTGGACGCGGCCCATCGAATCCGAACCGCGCGCGCTGGCGATTGAAATGAACAACCCGGCGATGACCAGCGGTACGCGCCTTGACGGAGGTGCGGCATGAGCCTGCCCGATTTTCACGAGCGCCAGTTCGTTCTGGCCACTGACCTTGACGGCACGTTTCTTGGCGGCACCGATGAGGACCGGCGCCAGCTTTACGACTGGATCGAGGATAACCGCGATACCGTGGGTTTGATCTTTGTCAGCGGACGGGACCCGGAGTTCATGGTTGAAACCTGTTCGAGCGGCGATCTGCCTTGGCCCGAATACGTGATCGGAGATGTGGGTACGACCATCGCCAAGGTAGAAGACGGCGATATTCGCCCAATCGAAGCGCTGGAACAGGATATCTCGGGCCGGTGGAGCGACAGCGGCGACAGGGTGCGCACGGCACTGGCCGATGCAGCCGGGCTGCGTTTGCAGGAAACCCCGTTTCGCTATAGGGTCAGTTATCACTATGACCCTGCAAGCTATGACCCTGCCGCTGCCGATCTGATCGGCGACATGGGACTGGATGTCCTGATTTCGGACAACCGCTTTTTCGACGTCCTGCCGCCGGGGGTCAGCAAGGGGCCATCGCTCTTGCGCCTGCTTGACCATCTAGGGGTGCCGCAGGGGCGGGTGCTGGCCTCGGGCGATACGCTGAACGACCTTTCGATGCTGATCGCGGGCACCTATGCGGTGGCGGTCGGCGGGTCCGAGCAGCCGCTGTTGCAGGCGCTGCCGCAGGACGAAAAAATTCACCGGGCGAAAGCCATCGGCGCCGCCGGAATCGCCGAGGCCATGACCCAGTTCAACCTTCATCCCGGCAGCAAAGAAATTCTGAAAAATGTCGTCTGATCTGGTCATCGTCTATCACCGTCAACCCTATGAAGAGGTTGAAGAAAACGGCGTCATAAAGTTTCGCGAGAACAAGAGCCCGAACGGCATTGTTCCGACGCTGAAGAGCTTTTTTGCAACCGCCGAAAAAGCATCCTGGATCGCTTGGAAGCTGGCCGATGATCCGGCCAATCCGGATTTCGAGAAGGTCGTGGAAATTGACGACCAATATGGCAAATATAACGTGTCGCGCCTGCCGCTGACCTATGAGCAGGTGAGCAGCTTTTATCACGTTTCCTCGAAAGAGGCGTTCTGGCCGATCCTTCACAGCTTCAAGGAAAAGTTCAATTACGATCCGGTCGACTGGCCGACCTTCCGTGAGGTGAACTGGGCCTTTGCCGAGGCCGCCGCCCGCGAGGCCGCGCAGGGCGCGAGGGTCTGGATCCATGACTATAATCTATGGCTGGTGCCCGGCTATCTGCGCACCCTGCGTTCGGATGTGACGATTTCCTTCTTTCACCACACGCCTTTCCCGGCAGCGGATATGTTCAACGTGCTGCCGTGGCGGCGCGAGATCGTCGGCAGCCTGCTGGCCTGTGATATCGTCGGTTTCCACATCGCGCGCTATGCGTCGAACTTCGTTTCTGTCGCACAAAGCCTTTTCGACGTGGATGTGTTGGAACGGCACAAGGTCGACCCCGAGATGGTTTCGGACGGGACCGCGCTTAGCGAGCGCAGCTATCCCAAGCTTTTGTCCTACGAGGCGCGCAAGGTGGCGATCAGCTCGGCGAATGTGGGGGTGAACCCGGATTTCATCGAAGCCCGCGCGAACGACCCGGAGGTTCAGAAAAACGCCCGCGAAATCCGCGAGGACATGGGCGATTGCAAGTTGATTCTGTCTGTCGGACGCACCGACTACACCAAGGGCGGGGTCGACCAGCTTGAGAGTTTCGAACGTGTGCTCGCCGAACACCCGGAATTGCGCGGCAAGGTCAAGCTGATGCACGTTTCGGTCAGCGCAGATCGCAACATGTCGGCCTATGCCCCGGTGCAGACCGGTATCGAGGAAACCGCAGGGCGGATCAATGGCCGCTACGGGACGCTGCGCTGGCAACCGATTGCGCTGATCTCGCGGGCGATCCCGTTTGACGATCTGATCAAGTATTATCTGGCCGCTGACGTGGCCTGGATCACGCCGCTTGTTGATGGCATGAACCTTGTCTGCAAGGAATTTTGTGCTGCCCGCGTGGATGGGGACGGGGTGCTGGTCCTGTCCGAGTTCGCGGGTGCCGCGGTCGAGTTACATTCCGCTGTCATCACCAATCCGTTCTCGTATCGATCGATGGACAGTGCGATTCTGTCGGCGCTGGACATGCCCGAGGAAGAGCGCCGTCACCGGATGAAAACTCTTCGCTCGGTTGTAAAGAGATTTACCGTTGCCGCATGGGGCGAAGCTCAGCAGCGCGAGTTCGATGCTGCCGTGGCGCGAAGGCAAGAATCGCTGGAAAAACAGGAATAATCAAAAGTTTTCTTCCCCTCTATTCATGGTTCTGTCGCATAGTCATGCTTTGGAGCCCCTGCAAACCGCGCATGGGGCCGGTTGCAGAATGGGGGGACTATGCGGCTGAAGGCGGTCTTTTCGTGCGATGGCGCGAACATCGAAGTTGGATATGAGGCCGAGGAGGCTCCGGTCGTCGCGCGCCGGACCGAGGGGGCGATCAGCCTGTTTCCAGCGCAGGCCACCAAATGCGACAAGCCCACTCAGATCGACCTTGGCAAGGAAAAGCGCCGCGCAACGGGTCGGTAGGGACCGTCACGCTGCCCCTGACCCGTTTCTAAGCTGCGGCATGGGAATAGGGTCTTTTTGATGAGACAGCGTGGCGTGGAGGTGGTTTACCCGTGACAGGTAAACCGGTGCTTTACCCAGAGTACGATCCGGGTTTCGGTGGAACAGATTGGGGGATCACATCAGAAAGCTGCCGGCCTTCATCGTGTCCGGCACGGGGGCACCAAGCCGCGACAGGATGGTCGGCGCGAGCTGTAGCTGATCGATCACCGCACCGGCGTCCGGGCCTTCGGCGGGACCGAAGTAATAGAGCGCAGATTCCTGTTGCAGGGCGCTGTGGCCACCGTGATGACCGCGTTCGTCCTGACCGTGATCGGCTGTCACGATGATTTCGTACCCGGCGGCGCGCCATTTGTGGATGAACGGGGCGAGCATTTCGTCCATGACCGCGCAGGCGTGGTCCATTTCCTGACAATCGTGGAAGAAACGGTGCCCCATGCTGTCGAGCGTGCAGGTATGTAACATCCCGTAATTCAAGCAAAAACGCATACAAAGATTGGTCAGCGAGGCAAAGAGATCGACGTCGGAGGGCGTCATCTGGTTGACCAGACCATAGCCCGTCATCGTGTGGAACCGGCCGTGGTTGATGGTGTCGCTCTCGGGTTCGTCATATTCAATATCCCGCACCAGATCGAAGGGATGACGGTTGAAGAAGGACGACCAGAAGGAATGGGCGACGGCCCCGGTGACACCGCCCGCCGCGCGGACCTGGCTGAAGACGTCGGGCTGGCTCAGGCGGAAGACATTGCCGTTTCCTGTGCAGCCATGTTCCTGCGGGGTGACGCCTGTGTGGATCGAGGCATAACAGCTTGCCGAGATCGAGGGGAGGACCGCGCGGTGCTTCCAGACCCGGGCCTCTCCAGCGGTGACCCAGCCTTCGAGATTGCCGAAGAGCCGCCTCCAGTTGCGCCACGGAACGCCGTCGAGAATGATCAGGAGAAGTTTGTTCTGCATGGGCGCGCTCCGTTTGCCGGGCCGATGTTTAGGCTTTATGGCGCGCATCTAAGGACGCTTGAGCCCCGGTTGCAACCGGATTTGAGGCGGCAAATCCGGGGGTGACATCTGTGCACCTTCTGTACACCCCCTGTACATCAGAGAGGCAGCTTTCTGGCGGGGATCTCGCGCAAGACCCGAAATTTATTCGGGGATATGTGATCCAGATTGCTTGTCAGACCGGGGGGCGGGGTGTCTATTGAGCAGAGTTGTTTTCAGCCCGTTTGGGGATTTTGCCAATGCTCGCCTCTCGTATCACCGACATGCATGTCTGTCCGATGGTTACGCCCGCGCCGGTGCCGGTGCCGCATGTGGGCGGCCCGATCATCGGGGTCAGCGCGCCGACCGTGCTGACCTGCAAACTGCCGCAATCGGTGGTGACAGATAACTGCGTCTGCGTCGGCCCGCCCGATGTGATCGTCAAGGGATCGATGACGGTGATGGTCTGCAAAAAACCCGCCGTCCGGATCGGCGATATGACTGCGCATGGCGGTTCGATCGTTGCGGGCGCGCCGACGGTGATGATCGGGGGCTGACCCCGTTTCATAGGTAACGCGATGCCCTGTTTCTGTGCCACCAACATGATGCGGCTGCCAGCGATGGCGCCCAAGGTCAGCCTGAGCGCCGTGGCCCCGGTGCCGCCGCAGCTGGCAATGCTGGCGGATCTGCTGGGGCTGGAAGCGATGGCGGCCAGCGGTCCGGTCGCGATGCGGGCGGATATGAAGATGAACGCGGCCCTGCCGGATATGACCGGTGCCGCATGGATGAACGCGACGCTGGGCGCGCCGCTGCCGCTCTCGGGCGGGCCGGTGCTGAGCCTCGTGATGCGGCTGGCAGCGGCGGGGATGATCTTTCCGTTGCTTGACCCGAAAAAGCTGATCCTCCAGATCAAGCAGGCGGTGGCCAGCCTGATGGCAGAGACGATGCAGGCGCTAGCGCCGTTTCAGGCGATCCCGCCGATGCAATTGCAGAACATGACGCTGGCGGCCCGGCTGACGCTGCAACTGCGCGCGCAAGGCCTGTGCCCGATGGCACTGGCGCGGGTCGATCCGAGCTTTTCCGCGGCGTTGAGCCTCGGCGATCCGGGTGTGCGCTTGCAGCAGGCGGCGCGGTTCTCGGCCTCGCTCCAGGCGCAGCCCTTGGCGATGCAGCCTTTTGCGCTGCCGCCCGCAAAGCTGAACCTTGCGATGAGCATGGCAGCCTTTGCGCCGCTGGCCTCGGCGCCGGCGGCGATGGGGCTGCCGCCCGTCACAGAACCGGATTTCATGAAGATGGCCGTGAACATGATCAAGGCGGTCGCGGCCCTGCCGATGATGGCGCTCGATGCGCTGGGGTTGTTGGATGCGGCGGCCAAGCTGGACAGTATCGGCGTGATACACGAGGCCTTCGGCATGGATGCGCTGACCCCGGCGGGCGTGGCGCGGGTTAACGCGATGCTGGCCTATGTGGCAAGCCTGCGGATCGCGCTGCCGAACCCGGCGACCCTTTTGATGTCGCA
The DNA here is from genome assembly GCF_019966545.1 of Heliomarina baculiformis. GTDB lineage: Bacteria > Pseudomonadota > Alphaproteobacteria > Rhodobacterales > Rhodobacteraceae > Heliomarina > Heliomarina baculiformis. Next base: position 394,862 of record NZ_JAIMIC010000004.1, read on the forward strand.
GCTTGGCGACCTGCCGGATCTTGAGAATGTGCGACTGGGCGCGGCGACGGCAAAGGCGGCGGCGCCGGTGATGTCAGCGTCGATGTCGATGAAACCGCCGACCCTAGCCGCGCTGCCGCTGCTCGAGGCGATGGCGGCGCTGAACGCGGTGCTGAGCCAGCTGCTGGGGCAGTCGCCGCTGGGCGCCTGCGGGTCCTGCCAGTTCAAACTACCGGCGTGACTTCGTGAAGTAAGAAAATGGGGTGTCCGAAAGTCGTCTCGGGCCACAAGCATTACACGTCGGCTTTTTGCCCTTCCAAGACATTTGAAAGCTCTTCTCGGTTGGACAAAAAACATAGCTTGATTGCGCTGAGAAGGGTATGATCTAGAGCACCTTTCGAGTTACGGCATCGCATATTCGGAGAGCACATTATCATGCTAAAATACATTCTTGCCTTTGCGATCATGCCGTTATCCGTCTTTGCCCAGTCGGGCGTCATTGCGATTGACGTTCTGATCGAACCCGACGAGACGATGATGGAACAAGCGGAAGAGTGGAACGCTCGACTGCGCGACGAATTTCCGCAAGGCTTCGAGCTTGATGAGGCACATGCGCCTCACGTCACACTGTTGCAGACCTTCGTTTTGCGGAATGATTTGGACGCTATTCTCGCGACTGTTGCGGAAGTCAGCCGCCAATTCGATCTTGAGGCTCTCCAGATGACGGCAACCGGTCTTTATCACGTTCCTTCCAGTGACATCGGCTTGCAGGGTATCGTGATCGAGCCTTCGCAGGACCTACGGGCGCTTCAAGATGCGATTATCGAAGCGGTCGAGCCGTATCGCAAGCCGGCTGCCGGAGAAGAAGCGTTTGTACCTGACCCATCGGGGGCGCCCTTCGATCCGCTGCTGTTCACCTACGTAGATACATTCGTTGCCGGCCAGTCAGGCGAGAAGTTTAACCCACATGTCACCACGGGTGTAGGTCCGATCGCTTGCGTTGAGGCGCGAGAGACCGAACCATTCGAGCCGTTCGCATTTGGCGCCGAGGGCATCGCGGTCTACCAACTTGGCAACTTCGGGACTACGGCAGAGCGTCTCTCTCGAGAATGAGTTCGTTTACCGAAATGCCTATTATTGAGAGCGTCCGATAAGTCCGCTTAACTGACCAAAACAGTTTGCGAACACTCCCCCCGTAAAAAAAACGCGCCGCGGGTGAGGCGGCGCGTCTCCAGTGATCGGCGGGGCAGGGATCAGTTCCCGGCGCTTTCCATCTTGCGGTGTTCGATGACCTCTTCGAGCCAGCCGAGCTTCATCTCGGGGACCGAGGAGAGCAGCAGGTCGGTGTAGTCGTCGAAGGGCGGCGAGAGCACCTGCGATTTCGGCCCGTAGCGCACCACCTTGCCCTGATACATCACCGCGATGGAATCCGCGATGGCGCGGACCGTGGCGATGTCGTGGGTGATGAAAAGATAGGCCACATCCTCGATTTTTTGCAGGTTCAGCAATAGCTTGAGGATACCGTCCGCCACCAGCGGGTCGAGCGCCGAGGTGACCTCGTCGCAGATGATCAGCTTGGGTTTCGCGGCAAGAGCGCGCGCGATACAGACACGCTGTTTCTGCCCGCCAGAGAGTTCCGCCGGGTAGCGGTCGATGAAACCGGTGCCAAGCTCGATCTCGTCCAGCAACTCCTGAATCCGGTCGCGCTTGGCCTTGCCCTTGAGACCAAAGTAGAATTCCAGCGGACGCCCGATGATGGTGCCGACGGTCTGGCGCGGGTTCATCGCGGTGTCGGCCATCTGGTAGATCATCTGCAACTCGCGCAGGTCTTCCTTGCTACGGCTTTTGAGATCGGGGCTAAGCGTGCGCCCGGCAAATTCGATCGTGCCGCTGGTCGGCGGCAAGAGCCCGGTGATAACGCGCGCCAGCGTCGATTTGCCGGACCCGGATTCACCCACAACCGCAAGGGTCTGGCCCGGGTGCATGTCGACCTTGACCTTTTTCAGCACGTCGAAGTTCGTACCGCGATAGCGGGCTGTGATATTCTTGACGCTGAGCACAGGTTTGTCGGACGGGATCTTTTCCTCGTGTTCGATGGAACGCACCGAGACAAGCGCCTTGGTGTAGTCTTCCTGCGGGTTGTTGATGATCTGGTCGGTTTCGCCGTATTCGACCATCTCTCCCTGTCGCAGCACCATGATGTGATCGGAAACCTGAGCCACCACGGCAAGGTCGTGGGTGATATAGAGCGCGGCCACGCCGGTCAGTTCGATGGCATCCTTGATCGCCGCGAGAACGTCGATCTGGGTGGTCACGTCCAGAGCGGTCGTGGGTTCGTCGAACACCACGATATCGGGCTGCGGACAAAGCGCCAGCACGGTCATGCAGCGCTGAAGTTGACCGCCTGATACCTGGTGCGGGTAGCGGTTGCCGATGGTGTCGGGATTGGGCAGACCCAGCTTGTGGAACAGGTCGATCGCGCGGGATTCCGCCTCGGCCTTGGTGCAGCGACCGTGGGCGATGGCGGCCTCGATCACCTGTTCCATGATCTTCTTGGCCGGGTTGAACGAGGCTGCGGCGGATTGCGAGACATAGGTGACCTCGGCCCCGCGCAGAGCGCGCAGGCCCTTGAGCTTCATCTTGAGGATGTCGCGCCCGTTGACCCAGACCTCACCGCCGGTGAGTTCGACGCCACCCCGGCCATAGCCCAGGGTGGACAGGCCGATGGTGGATTTGCCGGCACCGGATTCCCCGATGAGGCCCAGCACCTTGCCCTTTTCGAGATCGAAGGAGACACCATGGACGATTTCGATGTCGCGGGGTTTTTCGCCCGGTGGGTAGACCGTGGCGCCGATTTTCAGATCGCGTACTTTGACCAGGGGATCGCTCATTATCCGCGCCCTCCCTTGAGGCTGGTGGTTCGGTTCAGGATCCAGTCGGCGACGAGGTTGACCGAAATGGCCAGCGTCGCGATGGCGATGGCCGGGACCAGTGCTGCCGGGATGCCGTAAACGATCCCGTCCTTGTTTTCTTTCACGATGCCGCCCCAGTCAGCGGCGGGCGGCTGGACGCCGAGGCCGAGGAAGGAGAGGGTCGAGACGAAGAGAACCATGAAGATGAAGCGCATGCCCATTTCCGCGACAAGCGGTGACAGGGCATTTGGCAGGATTTCCCGGAAGATCACCCAGATGTTGCCTTCGCCGCGCAGGCGGGCAGCTTCGACGAATTCCATCACGTTGATGTCCACGGCGACGGCGCGCGCAAGGCGGAAGACGCGGGTGGCGTCGAGCAGCCCCATAACGAGGATCAGGACCGGGACGGTGACGGGCATGACCGAGAGCACGACCAGCGCAAAGATCAGCGTCGGTACCGACATGAGCAGGTCGACGAAACGGGCGAGGATGTGATCCCAGATGCCGCCGAGCACAGCGGCGAGAAAGCCGAGCACCGAGCCGGTGATGAAGCTGAGCAGCGTTGCGGCGGTGGCGATGAAGATCGTGGTGCGCCCGCCGTAGATCATGCGGCTGAGCAGGTCGCGGCCGATGTTGTCGGTGCCAAGCAGAAACTCAGACGAGGACGGCTCCCACACGCCGCCGACGATCTGCGCCATGCCGTAGGGCGCGATCAGTGGCGCGAAGATCGCGGCGAGAAAATAGGCGCCTGTCAGCGCCAGCCCGATCAGGGCCGATAGGGGTATGTTTTTCATTTTCGTGCCTCCTGTCGGGGGGCGGTCTTATTTATTGTTGCCGGTTGAAGGGGAGGCGCGGCGGATGCCGCGGGCGAAACGAGCGTCGTGACGACGCTCATTTCGGGTGCCTCAACCGGGGATTGGAAATGATCGAAACGATATCCGCGACCATGTTCAGGCCGATATAGACGGCGGCAAAGACAAGGCCGCAGGCCTGTACGACGGGAACGTCGCGCTTGGAGACGTGATCGACAAGGTACTGGCCCATGCCAGGATAGGTGAATACCACCTCGATCACGACGACGCCCACCACGAGATATGCAAGGTTCAGCATGACCACGTTGACGATCGGGGCGATCGAGTTCGGGAAGGCGTGTCTCCAGATGATCTTGAACATCGTGAGGCCCTTGAGTTCGGCCGTTTCGATATAGGCCGACTGCATCACGTTGAGGATCGCGGCGCGGGTCATGCGCATCATATGCGCGAGCACCACCAGTGTCAGAACGGTGACGGGCAGGGCAATGGCGTTCAGCTTGGCGCCGAGGCTCATGCCGGGGTAGATTGTGGATACGGAAGGTGCCCAGCCGAGTTTCACGCCGATGATATACATCAGCACATAACCGATCAGGAATTCGGGCACCGAGATCGAGGCCAGCGTCACGGCCGAGATCAGCTTGTCGGGCCAGCGGTCGCGGTAGCGGACCGCGAGGAGGCCGAGAAAGATGGCCAGCGGCACCGAGATGACGGCGGCCCAGAAGGCGAGAAGCAGAGTATTCGACATGCGCGAGCCGAGCTGGCTGGCGATGTCCTGACCGGATGTGAGGGCGGTGCCCAGGTCTCCGGTGATGGCGCCTCCCAGCCAAGCGAAATAGCGGCTGACGGCAGGTTCGTTGAGGCCCAGTTCGGCGCGAAGGTTGGCAAGTGCTTCGGGCGTGGCCGACTGGCCGAGGATCGACTGCGCGACGTCGCCGGGCAGGATCTGGGTTCCCGCGAAGATCAGGATCGACACGAGAAAGAGGAGAAGCAGGCCCAGCGCGATGCGCTGGGCCAGCAGTTTTGCGATGGGCCCCATATCAGGCGGCGACCCACATCTTCTGCGGTGCGTAGAAGTTCATCAGCTCGAAGCCGACCTTGGGTTCTTCCCATCCGGTCACGCGCTGCGAGACGCCGTCGACAAAGTCGTTGAACATCGGGCAGATCAGGCCGCCTTCGTCGTGCACGAGCAGCGACATCTCGTGATACATCTCTTTGCGCTTGGCTTCGTCCAGTTCGGCGCGGGCCTTGAACAGCAGCTCGTCGAAACGCTCGTTGTTGAAACGGGTGTCGTTCCAGTCCGCGCTCGAGAGATAGGCCGTGGAGAACATCGCGTCCTGAGTCGGACGGCCACCCCAGTAGCTGGTGCAGAAGGGCTGGGCGTTCCAGACTTCGGACCAGTAACCGTCGTTGGGTTCACGCTTGATTTCCAGCGGGATACCGGCTGCGGCAGCGGATTGCTGGTACAGCGCGGAGGCGTCGGGCGCGCCCGGGAAGGAGTTGTCCGAGGTGCGCAGGATGATCGGGCCGTCATGACCGGATTTCTCGTAGTGGAAACGGGCCTTGTCCGGATCGTAGCTGCGCTGCTCCAGCTCGGTGTAGAGCGGGTAGGACGAGTTGATCGGGGTGTCGTTGCCGACGGAGCCGTAACCGAAGAGGATCTTTTCGACCATTTCCTCGCGGTTGATCGCGTATTTCAGCGCCAGACGCAGGTCGTTGTTGTCAAACGGCGACGTGTTGCAGTGCATGATGAACACGTAATGGCCCGGACCGGAGGTGGTGCGCACGTCGATGTTAGGCGCGCGGCCGACAAGAGCGGCGGTACGCGGGGGAACGCGGTTGACCATGTCGACCTGGCCGGACTGCAGCGCCGCCATACGGGCGGTGTCGTCGTTGATGACCACGTATTCGATGGTATCGGCATAGCCGAGGTCGCCCCAGTAATCGTCACGCTTGGTCGCGACAAAGCGCACGCCCATGTCGACCTCTTGCAGGACATAGGGACCGGTGCCGATGGCGGCGGTCGGATCGTCCTTGCCGCCATTGGGCTGGATGATCAGGTGATAGTCGGTCAGCAGGTAGGGAAGGTCGGCGTTGGGCTGTTCCAGTTCGACGATGAAGGTGTCGCCTTCGGTGCGCATGTTGGCAATGCCGCGCATGATGCCGAGCGCGCCCGACTTGGTATCTTCGCCCGAGTGGCGTTCCATCGTGGCGAGCACGTCTTCGGCGGTGACGGTCTTGCCGTTCGAGAAGGTGACACCGGGGCGGATCTTGAACATCCAGACCTTGGCGTCCGGTGAGCTTTCATAGCTCTCGGCGACTTTCATTTCCAGACCGCCCTCGGGGTGCAGCTCGAGCAGGGGTTCGCCCCAGAGACGGGATACGGAGGTTGCCGTGGCGTTGGCGGCCACTGCCGGGTCGAGGCTGTCGGAAGAGGCGCCGCCCTGGATGCCTACGCGGATGGTGCCGCCGGTCTGCGGGCCAGCAGCGCGGGCCGATGTCGTGTAGAGGCCGCTTGCGAGTGTCGTGGTCAGGCCAAGCGCGGTGGCGCGGCCGATGAATTCACGTCGGCCCATCTTGAGGGCCGTCACACGGCTTGCGTAATACTTGAGTTGGTCGTCGTTCATAGGAATCTCCCGTTTGAGAACGCTGCATCTGTTGTGCAGTTTTTCTTGATTGATGAGTCAATGGTTGCGTATTTACCTGCCTCCCGCAAGTCTTATTGGGGGCTGATGTAACGGTGGCGTTAAAGGTGATCCCTTTCGATGGCGTCGTTTTCATCACGCGCGTAAATCAGCACGTCGTTTTCATACGCTTCGATCCGGCCTTTGAGATAGAACCGGGTCTGGTCAGACCACATTTCGCTAAATGTCTCTGTGCGCAGAATAATATCATCCCGCTCCAATTCGGTCGTCCAGTGGCAGGTGCCACGCGCCGAAAGCGGATCGTCGGGATGAATCGACCAGCGTTCGCGGGCGATGCCGCCCGAGATCAGCCCGTGAACATCGTCCTGAACCTTGCCGAAATCGTCGGTGATCACGAGGTGGATATCGCCGCTGTTATGGTCGGTCTCGCTCACGCGGGTGTTGGAGCCTTCGCGCAGGGTGGTGATCTGCCACGGGGTTTCCGCGTCGGGGGGCGGGAAGGTCCATTCGTCCTTGTCCGCCGTCTTGCGCACCGGAAGGGCGAGTCGGCCGTCGGTAAGGGAAAGTGTCGCCATTTCCGGCGCGGGCCAGATCAGCGGCCAGTAGGCCGAGGAGATCGCGACCCGCAGGCGGTGGCCCTTGGGCAGACGATAGGCGATGTGGTCGAGATCGAGCGTGATCTCCTCAGCCTTGCCGGGGGTCATCGGTTCGGGGTTGGCCGCGCTATTGCGGTGGCTGAGGTTCAGCACGCCATAGGTGATCCGGGTCGAGGCACCATCCGGGTGGATATGGCAGAGCCGCAACGCCATCTGCGCCTGCGGCTTGTCCGCCGCAAGGGTCAGCGTGACGCGGGGGGCGCCGACGATATTCATGTCTTCGCTCGCGGGGGCGCTGTCGAAACAGGCGGAAAACGCATCGTCGCCGCGCTGGTCGCCGGGCATTTCCGGCCCCAGCCAGATGGCGCAATATTCGCCCGAGGCCGCGCCGCAATGGGCGGGCGAGTTGACGGATTGTGAAAGCGGGCCGGTATCGGGGGAAAGACCGTCATCGGTCAGGTGCCATGTTTCGATGGGCAGGTGGCTTGAGGCACCTTCGGATTCGGTGATCCAGCGCCCGTCGCGCTCAGTGTACCAAGTGGCCGGGCGGACCCCGTCCATCAGGTAGGCTCGGTAATCGGGGTCATCCTCGACGCCGGTGTCGATGCCTTTGAGCCAGTGATCCCACCAGCGCAGGGCTTCTTGCAGAAAGCCGATGCGCGGTTCGGGCACGGCGAAATGCGGATATTTGTGGACCCATGGGCCGACGATACCCTTGGCACCGGGCAGGTTTTCCACAAGCTGCGGCACCGCGTTCTTGTAGCTGTCGCCCCAGCCGCCGACGGCCAGTACCTTGGCCTTGAGCGCTGAATAGTCCTCGCAGACGGAGCCATGCTGCCAATAGGCGTCGCGGCGCTGGTGCGAGAGCCAGCGGGTCGCGAGGAAGGGTTCGTTTTCAAGCCGTTTCAGCCAGAGTTCGCGCCAGTCATCGCGCAGGGCCGGGTCGGGCGAGCGGCTGGAATAGGCCCACATGGTCGCTCCCCAGCCGAGGTTTTCGTTCAAGAGGCAACCGCCCTTGTAGTGAATGTCATCGGCAAAGCGATCCACGGTCGAGCAGAGCGTGATGATCGCCTTGAGCGGATCGGGCTGATGGGCGGCGACCTGAAGCGAGTTGAAGCCGCCCCAGCTGATGCCCATCATGCCGACATTGCCGTTGCACCAGTCCTGCGCGGCGACCCAGTTGATGACCTCGACCGCATCGGCCTGTTCCTGTGCGGTGTATTCATCCTCCATCAGACCTTCGCTGTCGCCATTGCCGCGCATGTCGACGCGCAGGCAGGCATAGCCGCGCTTGGCAAAATAGGGATGGGTCAGCGCATCGCGGGCGCAGGTGCCGTCGCGTTTGCGGTAGGGCAGGTATTCGAGGATGACCGGCACCGGGTCGTCAGCAGCATCGAGAGGACGCCAGACGCGGGCGGAAAGACGGCAGCCATCGGAAAGCGTGATGCCCAGATCGGGCAGCTCTTCGATCTCGCGGAGAGTATTTGTGGACATGGGCATGCTTTCAACGCAATGGCGTCCGCATGTCAACAGCGGAGCGCGATCAATAGGTCCATGACATTTGTACCGGTCGGACCGGTGGTGAGAAGGGCCTTGTTATCAGAAAGATAGGTGCCGCTGTCTGCATGGTTGAGCGCGTCCTGCGCGCTGTCAGTCCAGGTTGAACCATCGACAATGCCGCCTGCCGCATCGGTCGGGCCGTCGTTTCCATCGGTGCCGCCGACGATCAGGACAATATCGTCGCGCCCCTTGATATGGCGCGACAGGGCAAGCGCGAGGGCCTGATTGCGCCCGCCTCGACCGGGGTTGTCGGGCAGGCGAACCGTGGGTTCGCCGCCAAGGATGATCGCACCTTTTTCCATGTGGCTGAGGCGCGGACCCCACTGGTGGGCCAGCGTGTCGAGATCGTCGTGCAGCTCTTCGCCCGTTTTCAGGATACCGTATCCCCGCCGTTCTGCTTCAGCCAGCGCGGCGTCGCGGGCGTGAGTGTTGGAGGCGACGATGCGGGTGGTGGCCGCAAAGTTCGGTGTGGGAGGCAGCGCGCCGATACCCGAACCGATTACGGCGATATCGTCGCCCGGCACGTCGGAGATCGCGAGTACCTGCGCCGTGGCACCGGCAAAGGCCGAGAGCAGCCCGCCGCCCTTGATCCGGCTGATCTGGCGGCGCTCGACATTCATCTCGGTAATGTCCTTGCCACTGGCGAGCAGCGAGCGGTTGAGCGTCGCGAGGTCTTTGAGGGTGTGGCCCTCGGTCAGATCCTCGGCAAGGGCAGAGGCCCCGCCGGAGACGAGCAACAGCAGGTGACTGTCGGCAGCCATCCCGGCGACGCATTCGCGCAGGGCGCGGCCAGCCTTGAGGCTGCGTTCGTCGGGGACGGGATGGGCGGATTCGATCAGGGTGACTTCGGTCGGGAGACCGTCGCCGTGCCCGTCCTTGGTCACGACCAGCGCGGGGAGGGCGCCGAAATGATCAAGCGCGGCGCGGGTCATGGCGGCAGCGGCCTTGCCCACGGCGATAATCTGGTCGGGCCTCTGTGTGGAGCCTTCTTTCAGCGCGCGGGTCACGGCGTTATAGCCGCCGACCGCATCGACCCCGGCCTGCCAGATGGCGCGGGCGTCTTCGCGGGTCCGCTGCCGCACGCTCATGACTCCATCCAGATCGTGACCGGCCCGTCATTGACCAGCGAAACGGCCATATCCGCGCCGAACCGGCCTGTGCCGACGGGGATGCCCTGTTCCATGAGGGCGCGGGCGAAGTATTCATACAGCCTTTCGCCCTCGTCCGGCGGGGCGGCGGTGGAAAAGCCGGGGCGATTGCCGCGCGAGGTATCGGCGGCAAGGGTGAACTGGCTGACCACCAGCGCGCTGCCTTTCACGTCGAGGAGGGAGCGGTTCATGCGTCCTTCTTCGTCGCGAAAGATGCGCAGCTTGGCGATCTTGGCGGCCAGCCTGTCGGCCTCGGCCTCGCCATCGCCCTGCATCGCGCAGACCAGCAGCATCAGGCCGGGGCCGATTTCGCCGATGATGGTGTTGTTGACGGCAACCGACGCCTCGGTCACGCGCTGGATCAGAACCCGCATGTCAGCCCCGCCAGTCGATGATCTGGTCGAGATCGGCCCGTTCGGTCCGGAACTGGTTGGCCGGGTGATCGGGATCGGCATAGCCGAAGGAAATCGCGCAGAGCACAAGCCGGTCTTCGGGAATGTCGAAATAACGGTGCAGTAAGGGGCTGTAGCCTGCCAGCGCGGCCTGCGCGATGGTCGCTACTCCGGCGGCCTGCGCGGCAAGGGTAAAGGCGGTGACGAAACCGCCGCTGTCGAGCGCGCCATAGGCCCCGAGTTCGACCGGAGAGGACACGATCGCACAATGGGGCGCATCGAAGAGATCGAAATTGCGCAGCATCTGCTGGCGTGAGCCTTCGCGGTCGCCCTTGGTCACGCCGACCGCATCGTAAAGCGCCCAGCCGCACGTGCGGCGTCGGTCCTGATAAACGCCGGAATAGCTGTCGGGGAAGGGCAGGTCACTGCTGTGCTTGGCCTGCATGACCTCTTGTTTCAGCGCCTCGCGAAACCGGTCTGTTTCATCGCCGCTGGTGATCGCGACCTGCCACGGCTGGGCGTTGCACCATGAGGGCACGCGGCGCGCGGTGGCGACGATCTGTTCGATTGTTTCGCGCGGCACCGGACCAGGCAGAAAGCCTCGGCAGGAGTAGCGGTTTGCCATCAGCGTATCGAGGGAACCGGGGTCGACTGTCATGATCTTTCCTTGCGTGCCTTAACTTTGGCGCAGCATGGAGTGACCCCGGGTCAAGGGCAAGGATCAACTGCCAGAGTAGCGATATGCCCCTTTTTCGACGGCTTTCTGATAGGCCGGGCGCGCGCGGATTTCCTTGAGATAGGCGGCGGTGGCGGGGCCGGGGCCGTTTTCCATGGCGCGGTCGGCGGCAGCTTCAACCGGGAAGCTCATCATGATGTCGGCGGCGGAAAAGTCGGGCCCGGCGAAGTACCCGTCGCGGCCCAGTTCCGATTCCCAAAAGGCGAGGTGATCGGCCAGTTGCGGGTCGACCATCTTGTCGAGCGCGGTGTCCGAGATCTTGCGTGCGACGGGGCGGATCAGGGCGGGGGCGCGTTTCGGCAGCATGGTAAACAGCAGCTTTTGCAGCAGGAGCGGCATCGCCGAGCCTTCGGCATAGTGCATCCAGTAGCGATAACGCTCAGCGTTTTCCGTGCCGGGGGCGGGTTTGAACGCGCCCGATGTATCGTAGCGGTCGATCAGGTAGCCGGTGATCGCGCCGCTTTCCGCATAGACCGCGTTGTCTTCTTCCAGCACGGGGGATTTGCCAAGAGGGTGGATGTTTTTCAGTTCACGCGGGGCGCGCATGTCGGGGCCGCGCTTGTATGTTTTGATGTCATAGTCGAGCCCGAGTTCCTCGAGCAGCCAGAGGATGCGGTGGGCGCGGGAATCTTCAAGATAGTGAACGCGGCGCATGGGGTGTCCTTTCTGGATCAGCCGGACTGGTTGGCAATATAGCCGAAGGCGGCGGCAAGGATCAGGCCAAAGATCACGGCTATGGCGATCTTGACGGCGGAATAGGGGCGTTCGCCCTGCACCCGGCCGGTCTGGCCGTTGACGACGAAACGGTAGGTCTCGCCCCGGTACTTGTAGGCGGCAAGCCAGACCGGCAGCAGGATATGTTTGAAAGTCACGTCCGACAGGGAGGTGTCGATACTGTGCACACGCTGCTGGTCGCCGCCGATGTCGAAACGCACATCGCGTTCGATCACGCGGTCCATGTATTGGCGTGCCTCGGTAAAGCCGCTTTCGAGTTCGACGGAGTAGGCCTCGGCCCTGAAACCGGCGAGGTATTGCGGCTGGTAGGTTTCGAGCCTCGACAGATCCCAGGGTTGCAGGGCGTCTGTGTAGGATTTCGGCAGCCCGGTGGAGGCAAGCACAAGAACATCGTCGAAAAACCGCGCGACCTGGCCCCGGGCGGGGTTCCAGCGGACCTTGGGCACCTGCCGCTGGACGCGCTTGCCATTCTGAACGACGGTCTGGGTGACGTAATAGACCGTGCCCCGTTCGCCCGTGTAGCTTGAGGCGGTATGGGCATCAAAAGTCCAGTAGGGGACATAGATGCCCTCCATCCGGCGGCCTTTGCGCGCGTATTGCTTGAGCCCGTTGGGCGCGAACCAGAGCCGCCCCAGCCAGTTGCCCATCGCGTCATGGGCGCTTTTCTCGTCATAGGCAAAGGGCAGCACGCCACGGGGCTTGATATGCCGGTTCGTGCCGGTGTCGGTGACGACGGGGCTAGCGCAGAACGGGCATTCGGTCGCGTGGGTGTCGGGGTCGAATTCTATGGTCGCGCCGCAATTGGTGCAGGAAACCGTGCGGGTTTCCTCCATCTCGGCCTGCGGGAGCTGTTTCGCGATGGCGGTGCGAAAGTCGAGTTCTTTCAGCGCGGTGCCGCCCCAAGGGCCTGCGCCGATGTCTTGGCTGTGGCCGCAATGGGCGCAGACTAGGGCATTGGCCGCCGGATCAAAGCGGAGATCGGCCCCGCATTGATCGCAGGGAAAGCGGTGTTCGGCCGAGGCGGCGGGGGCGGGCGCTTGGGTCATCTTGGTGTCTTGTCTTGGCGTGCGATCAGGCACCGGGCGGGGGCGGCGGCATCACCGTGAAGAGCCGCGCCAGTTCGGTCACGTCGCCGGCGCGGGACCAGCCGTCCTGACCTTCGGTCCAGACATAGGTTTCGCGTGTCAGTTTTCCTTGCGAGACCATGCGGCCCAGCGAGGCGCGCGAGAAGGGACCGGATGTTTCGCCGTTCTCGGCAAGGTGCCAGACCTTTTCGGGGCTGGGCGGCGGGGGCGGCGCGGCAGGGGCAGAGGGGGCCGCGCCCCAGGGGCCGCTGCGCCCCTGTTGCGCCATCTGGTTGGCCATCGCCATACCCATGCCCGCGCCCAGACCGGCGGCCATGCCACCCCCGGCGGGGTTGTTGGCGGCTGCGGTCATCGCCTCGGCGGCGGAATACTGGGTGAACTTGCCCAGATCGCCCGCCAGCCCCATCGACGTGCGCTTGTCGAGCGCGGCTTCGACCGCGGGCGGGAGCGAGATGTTCTCGATGTATAGCTCGGGGATCGCGAGGCCATAGGCGGCGACCGGCTCGGCAATGGCGGAGGCTACCAGCTTGCCCAGGTCGGCGGTATTCGCAGCCATATCCAGAACCGGGATACCGGAGCTGGCCAGCACGCGCGAGAATTCCTGCACGATGATGTTGCGGATCTGGAACGAGATCTCATCCATGGTGAATTCACCATCGGTGCCGACGATTTCCTGCAGGAAGCGCGCCGGGTCGGTCACGCGGACGGAATAGGTGCCATAGGCGCGCAGCCGCACCGGGCCGAATTCGGGGTCGCGGGCGATGATCGGGTTCTTGGTGCCCCATTTCAGATCGTTGAACCGGGTCGTGTTGACGAAATAGATCTCGGATTTGAAGGGCGACTGGAACCCGTGATCCCAGTGCTGGAGCGTCGTCATGATCGGCATGTTGTTGGTCTCGAGCATGTAGAGACCGGGGGTAAAGACATCGGCGAGCTGGCCTTCGTGGACAAAAACCGCCGCCTGACCTTCGCGCACCGTCAGCTTGGCGCCGTATTTGATTTCATGGCCGTGGCGTTCGAACCGCCAGACCATCGTGTCGCGGGTGTCATCGGTCCAGTGAATGACGTCGATGAACTGTCCGGAAAGAAAATCGAAAATACTCATGGCTCAAATCCTTTGTTGCGATCCTGCCGTAATTACAGTTCCTCGCCCATCAGCTCGGTCGCGATGGTGCGGATGATGGGGCGGGCTTCTTCCAGTGACATGCCGGGTTGCAGTCTTGGGTCGTAAAGCATCTTGAGCAGAAGCTCGTCGTGGCTGGTGAGCAGCGCGAATTCGTCATCGTCGTTAAAGATCGAGGGTCGCGCGTGCGGGCTGTCATTCGGCATGCCGAGGCCTTGGGCGATTTCCTCGTGAATGCAGCTGAGCCGGACGAGGTCGGGGTGTTCGGCGCGGATCAGCGCGACCGCATGGGCGTAATTGTAGGGCTGCGACCGGCCCGCCACGGAAACCACGAGACAGTAGAAAGACCGCGGCAGGTTGCCGAAAAGCTCAAGCTCGCTCTGGCTGATCGAGGGGATCAGGCTGCGCAGACGGTCCTGCACGAAAGTTCGATCGTCTTCCCCGGCGACGAAGACGTGGAAATTGGGGTTGGTCCGCGTGGTAAAGATGGAATGTCCGGTGATCCGGGCAAGGCGCTGGGCGTAATTGTCGATACCCGCCTGATCGATCTTGCGCTTGTCCTCGGGAACGCTGTCGCCGAATTCGACGCCAAGGCGCACTGGCACGGTCCAGCGGCTGAGGGCAACACTGGTGCCGTCACTGCGATAGTTGATACCGCCGGAGCGGCTGTATTCCTGATAAAAGACGATAGTCTCGAAATCCTCGATCAGGTCGTCGACGGTAAAGGGCGTGTCCGGTCCGCCGCCATCGGTGCGCAAAAGGCCTTGGGTCAGCAGATCGTTCTGCACCGCCACGTAATAGCGGGCGAGGTCGATGCTGCGCTGCGACGGCTCATAGGGTTTGGCCTGAACGGCGACACGTTCGGGCCGGGCCTGTGGCGGCAGGGAGGTGCGCGGGCCGCCCTGTTCGCACGCGGACAATGCCAAAGCCGCGCCCAGAATCAGCGCCAGTTGCAAACGACCGATCATATTGCTGTCCGTATCCCTGAACCCTTGGAACTCTTTCGACCCCGGCGCCGGGTGGCCCGGCATCGTTGACTTGTATCTCAGACCGGCACCGCGCCCGACGCGGTATCGCCCATGCCATCCTTGCGCGCGCGGGCGGCGGCCAGCGTTTCGCGCAGTTCGGCTTCCATCTTTTGCAGCTCTTCCTCGGCGGCGGCGCGGCGCGCCTTGCCTTCATCCGCGATCTGGAGGCTCTCCTGAATGGTGCCGATCAAGTCGGCATTGGCGGCCTTGACCGCCTCGATGTCAAACACGCCGCGTTCCATCTCGGTCCGGATCGCCTTGTTGCTGTCGCGCAGGTTCTTGGCGTTCGAGGTCAGCAGCTCGTTGGTGAGGTCATTGGCCTCGCGCACCGCGCCTGCCGCTTCGGCACTGCGCTGGATGGTGACCGCCTGCGCCAGCTGGGTTTCCCAGAGCGGCACGGTGTTGACCAGCGTCGAGTTGATCTTGGTCACCAGCGACTTGTCGTTTTCCTGCACAAGCCGGATCGAGGGCAGGGATTGCATCGTGACCTGTCGCGTCAGCTTGAGATCGTGAACCCGGCGCTCCAGATCGTCGCGCGCGGCGCGCATGTCGCGCAGCTCCTGCGCCTTCATCACCTGCGCATCCTCGGGCGCGGCATCGACCTCGGCAGCCTTGGCGGGGATCTTAGTGTCGTCGAGTTCCTTGAGCTTGGCCTCACCGGCCGCGATGTAAAGGGCCAGCTCGTCATAGAAATCGAGCGTTTTCTCATAGAGCATGTCGAGCGACTTGATGTCCTTGAGCAGCGTATGCTCATGACCCAGCAGCTGATCGGTGATCCGGTCGATCTGGCCCTGCACCTCTTCGAACTGGGCGGTGAACTTGGCAAAGGGCGCGGCGCGGCCCAGGAGCTTTTCCCACCAGCTGCGCTTGCGGCGCACGTCCAGCTCGTTCACCGAAAAACCGCGGATGGTGGTGACGATGTCGCGCAGGGAATCGCCGGCGGGACCGACATCCTTGTTGCGGACGTCCTGCAGCATCGCTTGACTGATTTCCTGAAGTTCCGCCTGCGCCCGCGACCCGAAGGAAACGATGGAATTGGTGTCGTCAATATCGATTTCGGCCATGCGGGTGCGGATCGCCTCGCTCATCGGGGCGTCGGCCTGTTCGAGGGGGGTGACCTCGGCGCGGGGCTCGGGAAGGGTCACGGCCGTCGCTTCCTTGACAAGCTCTTGGGAATCCTTGGCCTTTTGGCGCAGCATTTCAGACATGGGCAAGTTCCTTAACGGCAGTGGACACTCTGGCGGACCGGCTCATTCCGGGCGCACCCCTTCGCGCTGCAACCTGTCGCGCAGCACGTCGATTTCAACGGTAAGGTCGCTGCGCTCGTCGAGCAGCATCTTCTGGGTTCGGGCATCGAAGTTCTGTTCGAGATCATCGAGCAGCGAGAGATAATCGGCGCGCGCCTCGGTATCGGGATTGCGCGCGTAGATATCGGCGAACTTGACCGTCGCGTCGCGCGCGCCCATCAGGTAGACGGTCAGGTATTTCCGTGCGGCGGTAAGGTCACGCGGATCCTCCTCGACCGTGCGGAACAGGTCGCGGGCGGTGGCCTGAAACCGCGCCACGCGGTTTTCAAGCTGACGATCCTTGGTGCGGCGGATCGTTGAGGTCATGTCGACAAGATAGGCCTCGGCCTCGCCCACCGCGCGGGCAACCCGGTCGCGCTGGAAGGTGTCGATGCCTTCCATCCCCTTGTTCTTGAACGGATCTAGACCAAAGGCGCCGAGGTGTAATCCACCAGCCACCACACCATAAAGCACCGGCGCAAGAAATCCCGGCTCGTTCGACCATGCCGCCAGCGCAACGCCGACGCCGGTCAGAAGGCTTGCCGCCAGTTTGCGCGGGAATGCGGGCCGCCGGGCCACTTTGCGCGCGTTATAGGCGGCCTGCGCCCGCAACCCTTCGCGCAGCAGCCACGCCGCCAGAAGCAGCGCCGCAGCTCCGGCCGCCCCGGCTGTGAGCGCCAGCGCGCCCTTGCCGAGCGACAGGATCAGAAGAATGGCGGGCGGCACGAAGAGCAGGTTGACCCGAAAGGCCGCCGGTTCGACATCGGCATTCCTGAAGTCATCCGGATCCTTGCCAGGATCACCTTTTGGGCTGTACTTGCCGCCGAAACGCTGGGCCATGGGCTAGAGCCCTCCAAGCCAGCCGGTGCCAACCCCGAACAAAAGCAGGATCAACGCGACATAAGCCAGTTTGCTGAACGTCTTGCCGCCCATATCGGCCCTTTCAACGGCGCGCCCTGCGGTTCTAGTCAACGCCGACGTCAGCAGGACAACGGCAAAAATGAACACGGTGATCGCCGCAGCCACCATGAGGAGCCGCAACATGATAAGTCTCCCGAAATCTTTAGCTACAGATAAGCCATTCGAGGCGCGCATAAAAGGGGCGATCCACCCCTTGCGTTGAAGCCTGCCGAAGCGGGGACATCTCAAGCTTGTGGCAGGGCGGTTTCTCGGTCGCCGTTACTTGCGCCGCGGCCGGTCCGGTTTCCCGCCACCACGAGCCGGGGAAGGGCGTCCACCCGGTTTGCGCCCTGTGCCGGATGGTTTCTCGGGGGCCGCTTTCGGCAGGCCCGGTCGGCCGGGGCCGGGTTTGCCCGCGGTGCTGCGGCGACGGGCCGGGGTTTTCCGTTTGGCAGTGCCTTCCGGCACCTCTGCCTCCAGACCGAGCTGTTCGCGCATCACGCGCCGGCGTATCTCTTCGACCTCGCCCGCCTTGATTTGACCCAGCTGGAACGGTCCGTAGGAAATCCGGATCAGCCGGTTCACCGCGAAACCAAGGTCTTCCATTGCCCGGCGAATTTCGCGATTCTTGCCTTCGCGCAGTCCCACGGTCACCCAGGCGTTCGCGCCCTGCTGGCGATCAAGCGTCACCACCATCGGCAGGAATCGCTCTCCCTCAACGGTGAGCCCCTTGCGCAGCGGTTCGAAATCCTCGTCCTTGGGGCGGCCGTTGATGCGCACCCGATATCGGCGCAGCCAGCCGGTGCTCGGCAGTTCGAGCTGCCGCTTGATCCCGCCGTCATTGGTCAGCAACAGCAGCCCCTCGGAATTGAGGTCGAGCCTGCCGATGCTCATGACCCGCGGCAAGTCCTCGGGCAGAGCGTCGAAAATCGTCTGCCGCCCCTGTTCGTCGCGGTTGCTGGTCACTAGTCCCGGTGGCTTGTGATAGAGCCAGAGCCGGGCCGGTTCCGGCTCTTTCAGCGGTTGTCCGTCCACGAGAATGCGGTCAGAGGCGGTGACGTTCAGTGCCGGGCTGTCGATCTTCTTGCCGTTCACCTGTACCCGTCCGGCTTCGATCATCCGTTCAGCCTCGCGGCGAGAGGCGAGACCGGCACGGGCCAGAACCTTGGCGATCCGGTCGCCGGGGGGTGGGGCAGAGTTACTCATGCCCGAGCGTTAGACCATATCGTGCGCTTGCGAAAGACGCAGTTGCGGTCCAGTAAGGCATATGAGCTTCACATCGCATATGGATCAGGCCCTTGCCGAGGCCCGTGCCGCCAGTGAACGCGGCGAAGTGCCGGTCGGTGCGGTTTTGGTCTCGCCCGACGGTGCGGTGCTCAGCGCGGCTGGGAACCGAACGCGAGAGCTGAGCGATCCGACGGCCCATGCGGAAATCCTCGCGATTCGCGAGGCCTGCGCCGCCGCCGGGTCCGAGCGGCTGACGGGTCACCGTCTCTACGTGACACTTGAACCCTGCGCCATGTGCGCCGCCGCCATTGCCGCAGCCCGTATCGGACGGCTCTACTACGGCGCGGCGGATCCGAAATCCGGGGGCGTCGCGCATGGCGCTAAAGTCTTCACCCGCGCACAGACCCATCACATCCCCGAAATCTACGACGGTCTCGCCGCCGCCGACTCCGAAGAACTTCTCAAAACCTTTTTCGCGGCGCGCCGCACCGGTTGAGCCGCTCTGTTCTTCTTTGGGTTTCAAATATCCCGGGGGCGGGCAAAATCATCGATTTTGTCCGGCGGGGGCAGAGCCCCCGTCGAGACACCGGCGCGAAAGAACGACGCTGCTATATTTCGATGGCGGACATCACCTCTGGCTCGATCACATCGACCCCCGGCAGACCCGCGCGCAAGTCTTTCGCATCCTGCGCAAGAAGCGGGAAAGTGCGGTAATGCATCGGGATGACCGTTTTGAAATCAAAGTATTTCTTTGCGGACCAGGCGGCGGCTTTCATGTCCATGGTGAAATGCCCCCCGGCACTCAGGATGCCGATGTCGGGCTGGTAATATTCGCCGAACCACTCCATATCCGCCATGATATCCGTGTCGCCGCTGAAATAGATCACGCGGCCTTCTGCGCGAATCATGTAGCCGACCTCGGAACCGGCCGCCTTGGGGCCATCGTCGGAGGCTAAGGTGGAGGAATGGTCCGCGCGTACCATCGAAACGGAGATGCCGCCGACATCGACCGTCCCGCCCTTGTTGAAGCCCACGGTTTCGATCTTTTCGCTGTCGGCCCAGTAGGACATCAGGTCGAACTGTCCGACCATGGGGATGTCCATTTTCCGCGCAAGATCCACCACATCTGCCGCATGGTCGAAATGCGCATGCGTGAGCAGGATATGGGTCGCGCCCTTGGTGGCTGCTTCATGCTGATCCTCGGGGAGCATCGGATTGCCGTTGAGCCACGGGTCGATGAGGATGATGGTTTCATTGCTTTCAAGGCGGAAGCTGCCGTGTCCGAGCCAGGTGAGTTTCATGTATCGCTCCGTTGGGTTTCACTGCTTCTGTCGAGCCTAGTGTGGAAGCCGCGTTTTCCAAGCCCCGAGTTTTGCCGATGGTTCGGGAGGGGCTCTGCCCCGCCGCGCGCTGCGCGGCCCCCGGAGTACTTCCTGCAAGAGGAAAAACTGGTCTTCTGCGCGAAGGGCGTGGTCGGGAAAACCTTTGCAAAGAGGCGCGGACTTGCGAGCGGGGCACAGGAGGGGTAAATGCGCGGATGACGGAGAAAGAGGGTTCTGATGTCGATTGACGAAAATACCGCTGCCCGCGTGGCAAAGCTGGCCCGTATCAAGGTCGAGGATGAAGCGCTGCCGGCGCTGGCAAGCGATTTCAACCGGATTCTCGGGTTCATCGAGCAATTGAACGAGGTGGATGTGGAGGGCGTCGAGCCGATGACCTCGGTCACGCCTGTGCGGTTGAAGCGTCGCGACGATGTGGTGACGGACGGCAACCAGCAGCAAAAGGTTCTGGCCAATGCGCCGGATGCCCGCGAAGGCTTTTTTGCCGTGCCGAAGGTGGTGGAATAATGACTGATCTGAACACGCTGGGGCTGGCCGAGGCCCGTGACCTGCTGCGCAAGGGCGAGACCACCTCTGTCGAGCTGACCGAAGCCTGCCTGGGTGCGATCGACGCGGCGGAGGCGCTGAATGCTTTCGTACACAAGACACCGGAGATTGCGCTGGAGCGGGCCAAAGCGGCCGATGCACGTCTTGCGGATGGCGATGCGCCGGCCATGTGCGGTTTGCCAATCGGGATCAAGGATCTGTTCTGCACCGAGGGTGTGCCGAGCCAGGCGGCGAGCCGGATTCTCGAAGGGTTCAAACCGCAGTACGAATCCACCGTGAGCCAGAACCTGCGCGATGCCGGGGCGGTGATGCTGGGCAAGCTGAACATGGATGAATTCGCCATGGGCTCGAGCAACGAGACGTCGACCTATGGTAATGCGATCAACCCCTGGCGGCGCGGCAATGACGAAGCGGCCCTGACGCCTGGTGGATCCTCGGGTGGGTCTGCCTCGGCCGTGGCGGCAGACCTTTGCCTTGCCGCGACCGGCACCGATACGGGCGGGTCGATCCGCCAGCCGGCCGCCTTTACCGGCACGGTAGGGATCAAGCCGACCTACGGGCGCTGCTCGCGCTGGGGGATCATCGCATTCGCCTCCTCGCTGGATCAGGCCGGTCCGATGACCAAGTCGGTCCGCGATGCGGCGATCATGCTGGAAGCCATGTGTTCCACCGATCCCAAGGATTCCACCTCGATCGATCTGCCGGTGCCGAATTTCGAAGCGATGCTGACGGGGGATATCAAGGGCAAGAAGATCGGTATCCCGACCGAATACCGTATGGAAGGCATGCCGGAGGAGATCGAGACGCTCTGGTCCGATGGCACCGCCATGCTGCGCGATGCCGGGGCGGAGATTGTCGATATCTCTTTGCCGCATACGAAATACGCGCTGCCCGCATATTACGTGATCGCGCCTGCCGAGGCGTCGTCGAACCTTGCCCGGTATGACGGGGTGCGCTATGGCCATCGTGCCAAGCTGAGCCAGGGCGACGGGATCACCGAGATGTATGAGAAGACCCGCGCCGAAGGCTTTGGCGACGAGGTGCAGCGCCGGATCATGATCGGGACCTATGTGCTGTCGGCGGGTTTCTACGATGCGTATTACAATCGGGCTCGCCGGGTACGGACGCTGATCAAGCGCGATTTCGAACAGGTTTTCGCAGATGGGATCGATGCAATCCTGACACCTGCGACGCCGTCGGCGGCTTTTGGTCTGGGCGAGATGGCGGATGCCGATCCGGTACAGATGTACCTGAACGATATCTTCACCGTGACGGTAAACCTCGCCGGGCTGCCCGGCATCGCGGTGCCGACCGGGACTGATCGTCAGGGTCTGCCGCTTGGCTTGCAGCTCATCGGTCGCCCATGGGAAGAAGGCGAGCTGCTGAATACGGCCTATGCGCTGGAATCCGCGGCGGGCTTTGTGGCCAAACCGGCGAAATGGTGGTAGGCGGTTAGCCCTGTAAACAACGCCATGAGGCTGTAGTATGCGTGTATTCCCCATTGTTCTTACCCTTGCCGTCACCGGTTTTCTTGGCGCCTGCGCGCCGCAGATTCCCGACAGCGGCGGGACGGGTTTCGACAATTCGGAAGATGCGCAGCGGGCAAGGGATCTGGCGCTGACCGGCGCCGGTGGCGGGTTCGTGCCGCCGGTCGCGATTTCCGACGAGCCTCTGTCGGCGACGACGAACAATGGCTTTGAGCCGGTGCCGCCGGTTGCTACGGCCGGATCGTCGAGCAGCGCGAATTCCGCGGATATCGCGGCCGAAACGGCGGCGGCGCTTCAGGCGACCTCGCCGAATGCATCCGCCGCGCCTGTTGCCGGGGCGACGGCGCAGCCACCGGTCAGCACGCCCCAGATCGGTCTCGATAATCCGGGCATTTCGGACGAGAACGATTTTTCCGCGGTGTCCGCCGAGCGTACGATCCAGAGCGACGCGGCGCGGACACAGGCGCTGCGCGAGAATTATCAGGTGATCGAGCCGACGGCGCTGCCGAGCCGCAGCGGTTCGGCGGATCCGAATATCGTGAATTACGCGCTGCAGACCAGCCATCCCCGGGGGACCCGGCTTTATTCACGCAGCGGAATCAACCTTGCCGCGCGGGCGCAGCGGGCCTGCGCGGGGTTTGCCTCGCCCGATCAGGCGCAGATCGAATTCCTCGCCAGTGGCGGACCCGAGCGCGACCGCCGGGGGCTTGACCCGGATGGCGACGGGTATGCCTGTGCATGGAACCCGGCGCCGTTCCGAGCGGCGGTCCAGAACTGATTTCGCCGATCTGGCAGCCTTCGCCGAATTTCACGGCACGGCGTGACGGGCTGGTGCCGTCGCTGGTGGTGATCCATTACACCGCCATGAAGAGCGCCGAGGCGGCGCTTGAACGCCTCTGCGATCCCGAGGCCGAGGTTTCCGCGCATTACCTGATCGGCGGAGATGGTCAGCTTTGGCAGATGGTCGAGGAATCCCAGCGGGCATGGCATGCCGGGGCGGGGGAATGGGCCGGGCTGAGCGATATCAATTCGCGCTCTGTCGGGATCGAACTCGATAATCGCGGGACGCATCCTTTTGCCGAGCCGCAGATGACGGTGCTCGAAGAGCTTTTGGCCGGAATCATGGAACGATGGTCGATTAGCCCGGAGGGGGTGATCGGGCATTCCTGCATGGCGCCGGGGCGCAAATCCGATCCCGGGGCGAAGTTCGACTGGGCGCGGCTGGCGCGACAGGGATTGGCGCTGGGACCGCCCTGTGCAGCAGGCGAGACGTTCCACGATCTCGCGCGGGCGGCGGGGTTCACGGCGGAGGTCAGCGACGCAGACCTGCTTGAAGCCGTGCGCCTGCGGTTCCGCCCATGGGGGCAGGGAGCGCTCTGCGAGGCGGATCTGGACGCGTTGCGCGGGCCTTTGCCCGGCGGGCTTGGGGCTTGACCGGCGCGACGCTTGCTGCCACATGCGCCTTGCGCGGAGAGCCGGATGGCCGCGGGGCGGTACGCTCCGAGGAAAGTCCGGACTCCAAGAAGCAACGGTGCCGGGTAACGCCCGGGCGGGGCAACCCGACGGATAGCGCCACAGAGAACAGACGGCCCCGCAGGTCGGGGTCAGGGTGAAACGGTGGGGTAAGAGCCCACCGCGCCGCTGGCAACAGGGGCGGCATGGCAAGCCCCACCGGGAGCAATGCCAAATAGGACCCCCGCGCGGGCTGGTCCCCTTGGGGATACCGCCGCTAGGCTCGCTTTTGCCGAGAGGGGTCGGGTTGGCAGCTAAAGGTGCATGGCAACATGTACCGTAGATGAATGGTCATCGAAGGGGGCAACCCCGGAACAAAATCCGGCTTACAGGCTCTCCGCGCGTATTTCCCGAAAGCCGGGGAGGTTTCATTCAATCGAGCGGAATGTGCCGCATTCCTGCCCGCATTGGGCGGCTAAATTAACCAAAGCATTTGAGCCGAGGAATTGCCGGAAATGAGCAAGGGATATCTTATTGTCTTCGGGGCCCTCGCAGGGCTGGCGTTTATGGGAACGGACTACCTTGCCGAGCAAAAGAAGCACGGGGGCGATTACACGCCGGGTGCCTATCTGGGGAAATGGATGGCGGCCGCCGATCTCGACACCAGCGAGATTGCCGGAAAGATGGCCCATTTCAAGGAACGGATCCTGCCCGATGCGAAACAGGGCGCCCGTCAGCGGGCCAACCCCGCCGATCATCTGGGCGCCGCGCCCGAGGGCTGGGAAATGCTGGCGTGGAGCGAAGAGCTTGAGGCTCGGATGAAGCCGCCGCGCGAGATGCAGAAGTTCGAGAAGGAACTCCTTGACGATCCCAAGATCAAGGCGCTGGTCGGCGGGAATGAAGAGGCGCGTGCCAAGGAAAGACTCGAGTCCACGCGGATCTATGCACGCGGCGATGAGCTGATCTTTGTTTCGGCGCATTATGCGCAACCCGCCCGGATGAATCAGCGCTCCAATGCGGCAATGAAACTATTGGCGACGAACCTTCAGAACATGTCCTCGTACAGCGGCTTTGACGTGATCGGGGGCGTTACATTCCTGCGCCGGACATCCTTGTGGACGCAAGAAGAGGGCGGCGATCCCCAACGGGCGGTTTTCGAGGCGAAGATGGGTGATTCCATCACGCTGAAAGTCTTGGCCAAGGCGCAGGATGACTCGGTCCGCGCGGTGCTTGAGACCATCGATTACGACGCGCTGAACGCGATGCTGGATAAGCCGTTGGTCGGTGTCGGATCGGATGCCGTGCCGCTGAGCGCGGCGCAGGCGCAGTTCATCTCGGCGCAATATGCCGAGGCGCTGAAACGGGCCGCACCGGGCCAGCGCAAGGCGGCGCAGCTGGCGATGGACAAGGCGTTTCAGCCGAGCCAGCTTGAAAGATCGCTGATCGGTGGCAGCGGGGTGACCTCTCTGACCTCGCAGAGAGATGTCGCTGTGCAGCAGATGATCGATGAGCCGACCACATCGAAACGCCCGTCGCTGAGCCAGCGGCTGAACCAGAACTGCGGTGCGGGCACCTTTTGCAAGGTCAATCCCTAGACGTTTCGCCCCGCTCTGAGTTGCGATTTGCGACATGGATGGTCGCGCGGGAAAGCGACCGCATCCGCCTGTAAAACAGGCGGAATTGAAACGTATTCGCACCCAAATCTAAGAATTTCGATGGCTTTGGCCGGTGCATTAGATTGCACATGTCGCATTCCAGCCGTGACGTGTCGGGGGCGCTTCTACGCCCGATTCATTTGACGCTATTGAGGAGGCGAAATCGAACGGAGTCGCCTTCCATGAAAACCCAGGTCAAAGCCCTTGTCGTCGGCGGTGGTGCCGTCGGTACCTCGATCGCCTATCATCTTGCCCGAGCCGGCTGGTCGGATGTCATGCTGCTGGAACGGGACGAGCTGACGTCCGGTTCGACCTGGCACGCGGCAGGGCTTTTGCCGCTGTTCAACATGTCCTACGCGACGACGCATATCCACAAGTACTCGGTCGATTTCTACAAATCGCTCGAAGCGGAGACCGGTCTGAACGCGGGCTTTTCCGTGGTGGGCAACCTTCGCATGGCGCAGACGCAGGACCGCATGGACGAATACATGCTTTATGCCTCGACCGCCGAAACCGCCGGCGTCCCCTATGAATGGATGACCCCCGACCAGATCAAGGAGCGCTGGCCGCTGGTGCGCACCGAAGACCTGAAGGGCGCGATTTTCCACCCGACCGATGGCTATATCAACCCGGCGGACGTGACCATGGCGATGGCCAAGGGTGCGCGGCAGCGGGGCGTGTTGATCGAGCGCAAGTGGCAGGTCGACGGCTATGAATGGACCGGCAGCCACTGGAACGTGACCTGCACCAAGATGGTCGAAAAGGGCGGTAACCTTGTCACCTCGGACGAGCAGATCGTCATTCAGGCCGAGCACGTGGTCACCGCGACCGGCAACCATGCGCAGCGCACCGCCAAGCTGCTGGGCATCAAGATCCCGGCGATCCCGGTCGAGCACCAGTTCGTCGTGACCGAACCCGATCCGGCGCTGGTCGAATATCGCAAGACCCATGGCGAACACCCGGTTCTGCGTGATGCGGATGCCAAGTGGTACGTGCGCGAGGAACGCGGCGGCTGGATTCTTGGACCCTATGAGGAAGGCGCGCCCGCGCGATTCAAGTACGAAGTGCCCGAGACCTTCCGCGCCGATCTCTTCCCGCTCGATCTGGACCGGATCGAAGAGGAATACATGTCGATGATCCACCGGATTCCGACTTCGGAAACCGTGGGGCTCAAGGACGATTTCAACGGCCCGATCTGCTATACGCCCGATGGCAACCCGCTGGTCGGCCCGGCGCCGGGCCTGCGTAATATGTGGCTTGCCGAAGGGTTTTCGTTCGGGATCACGGCGGCGGGCGGCACCGGCTATTACCTTGCCCAGATAATGGTCGAGGGAGAGGCCGAGATCGACATGGCCTCGCTTGACCCCAAACGCTACGGGTCGTGGATGACAACCGAGTACGCGGTGCAGAAGAACGAGGAAAGCTATGCGCATGTCTTCATCCTGCACCACCCGGATGAAGAGCGCGAAGCGGCGCGTCCGTTGCGCACCGCCCCGGCCTACGACCGGCAAAAGGCGCTGGGCGCGCAGTTCGGCCATGTGAACGGATGGGAGCGCCCGAACTATTACGCGCCGGTCGGATTTGACGATCATGCCTCGCGCAGCTTCCGTCGTGGTGGCTGGTGGGAACATGCAGTGGAAGAGGCCAAGGCGATCCGCGAAGGCGTCGGCCTTGTCGATGCGACCGCCTTTACCAAGCATGTGGTCAAAGGACCGGGCGCGACTCAGTTCCTTGATTGGTTCACCTGCAATAAGTTGCCCAAGGTGGGGCGCATCAACCTGACCTATGCGCTGACCGATGCGGGCACGACCCGGACGGAATATACCATCGTGCGGATCGCCGAGGATGCCTATTACCTCGTCTCCGCCGGTGCCTGGACAGCCTACGATGCCGATTACCTGCGCAAATCCGCCGAGGATAAAGCAGGCGCGTTCGGCTATATCGAAATTCAGGACGTGACCACGCAATGGGGTGTCTTTGCCATCGCCGGGCCGAAATCCCGTGATGTGCTGAACGAGATCATCAAGGACGCCGATCCGGCGACTGCCTTGTCGAACAAGCGTTTCCCGTGGCTGTCCTGCCGCAATATCGAGCTGGGCATGTGCCCGGTCCGCGCGATCCGCGTGGCCTACACGGGCGAGCTTGGCTGGGAATTGCATCACCCGATCGAGATGCAAAACTATCTCTGGGATCAGCTGATGGCGGCCGGTGAAAAGCACGGGTTGAAACTTGTCGGTGCACGGGCGCAGAACTGGCTGCGGCAGGAAAAATCCTATCGTGCCTTCGGCAACGAACTTGGCCGCGACGCGACCCCGCTTGAGGCCGACCTGCCGCGCTTTGTGGATCTCTCCAAGGACTTCCGTGGCAAGGAAGCGATGCAGGCGCTGGGCATCCGGTCGAAATGCGTCACCCTTCTGATCGACGGACCCGAAGATGCCGATCCTTGGGGTCGCGAGGCGCTTTATGATGGCGACACCAAGGTTGGCCGCCTGACCTCGGGCGGGTATTCCGTGGCCTTCGGCAAGTCCATCGGCATGGGTTATGTAAAGCCCGATCTGGCCACTGTCGGCACCAAGCTGAAGGTCAAGATGTTCGATCAGCTCTGGGACGCGGAAATCGTCGAGGACAGCCCCTATGACCCGTCGAATGCCGTCATCCGCAAAGACGCCTAAGACCGCGTGAAAGCCTGGCCCCGGACGCTCTGCACAAGCCAGAAGCCGGGGCCAATGCTTGTTTGCGTCAGAAATCTTTTGCCAGTTTGCGATAAGCTGTCGGCGATAGGTTAACACCTTCATCCGTTTTGCCGCGCCTCGGCTATTCTTTTAATGAAAGCGCAACCGGTATTCGTAGCGCCTTTTGCCCCCGTTCATCCGGGTCGGAGGTGAGGGAGGCATACCCGATATGGCCATCGGGGCGATCTGCATAGGCCGGATCTGCGCTTCACGGTCATATGCCGAAACGGGGACGCGCGCAGCAATCGCCGTAATTCAAAGAGGTTACGGGAAACCGCCCTCCTGTTGTCACTTGTTGCCGAACGGCGCTGGCAAAATCGGGTCACGACGACGGTCACAAGCACGCCCGATTAGTTTCGCGATGCGACAAGACAAGGCCCGGCCATTTGCGCCGGGCCTTTTTCTTGGCAAACGACAGAGGCGGCCCATTTTTCATTTTCGGAAAAATCCGGACACTATGACGGGTCGCGACAGGAAAATTGGCAATCCGTTTGGTGCACAGTTTTGATGCGGTTTCAGAAACGGGACAGGTTGCTGCCCCGGTTTTGTCCGGGAACCGGCATAGCGCGTCCCAATTTCCGCCTTAGTTCGGTGTAGAGTGGTTAAATCAATTGCAGGCAGTCAGGAAAAGATCATCGTGAGCTTTCAAGCCAAAATCGCCGTCCCGGAGCTTGTCCCGCATCGCTTTACCGGAGGTATCGCGGAGGGGGCGAACCTGCGCACCCCCTGCGGTTTGCGTCGAATCGAAATCGTGCGTGCCGGTGACCTGATCGTGACGCGGAACGGGCTAAAGCCGGTTCAGATGGTCTGGAAACGCCGCGTTACGAAAGAACAGATGCTGGCGCAGCCTGCACTGGCGCCCGTTCGACTACGTCCGCGCGCGATCGGCCCGATGATGCCGCAGCGCGATCTGCTCGTGGCTCCCGATCACCGCCTGCTGATTCCCGGTTTCCGGCTGGGCGGTGTCGCCGATGACAAATCCGTCCTGACCGAGGCCCGCAAGATCGCCGGTTCAAGCGATGCG
Source organism: Heliomarina baculiformis (assembly GCF_019966545.1). Lineage (GTDB taxonomy): Bacteria > Pseudomonadota > Alphaproteobacteria > Rhodobacterales > Rhodobacteraceae > Heliomarina > Heliomarina baculiformis. The sequence continues at coordinate 423,259 of NZ_JAIMIC010000004.1, forward strand.
ATCTTTGCCGACAGCTCGATGGAGAGCATCACCTACTACCAGCTCGTTTTCGAAGAACATCAGGTGCTCGCGGCAAATGGCTTGCCGGTCGAAAGCTTTCTGCCGGATGCCGCCGCGATTGCCGCGCTCGCCGGTGAAATCCGCGAAGAGCTGGATGAATGCTTCCCCGGGTTGCGTGCCGCGCCCGACAGCTTTCCGTCTGCAAGCTTCCCGATCATGACCGACGTGGACTACCTGCCGTTCTACGCCTGAGGCCTTGCGGCTAAGGCTGGCGTGCAATCAGGGCAAGGTTGTTGGCGGGCATCTCGACGGTATCGACTAGCTCGAGACCTGCACTCTGCAACAGTTCCACTATCCAGGTATCGTCCTTGTACCCCACGGCGCTGTCCTGCGCCTGCAGCATCGCATGGAAATCCGCGTCGCCCTCGCTCGTGAGTTTGCCAGCGCGTTTGAAGGGGCCGTAGATCACGAAGAGACCCCCCTGTTCCAAGGCGAGTGCCGCTTCGGCGACCAGCACTTTCGCTTCCTCATCGCTGACCAGATGCAGCAGATTCACCAGAAGAATCAGGGTCTGACCTGTGTTTTCCTTCCCCCATCCGGGCGCCGTCGCATCCACACGGCAGACCTTTGAGAGATTGGGAAGATCTGCCCGCAGGACACGCGCGTCGATGGCAGCGGCCCGTTTTTCGTCAACTTCGGAGGGTTGCCATTGAAGATGCGGCAGGGCACGGGCAAGTTCAACCACATGCTGGCCCGTACCGCTCGCCAGCTCAAGCGCGTGACCCGGAGAGCTGGCATGTGACTTCAACAGGTTCCGGATCGCCTCGGCGTTTCGAGCGGCGGCAGGGGCGTGGAGAAAACCGTCGGTGTCCGGTTCCGCATAGCCTTCGGCAGAGGGGATCAGGCGTTTGGGCATGGTGGACAAACCTCAATCACGGGGGCGCGGTCGAAAATATTCATGGGGGCAGGGGCGATTCGAGCGGACAGTAAACTTACCGTCGAAATTTCAGCAGGATTGACGGTACCAACCACAGCCAATTCCCTCATGTCCCGGGCGCCCCAAGCGTCTGTTCTTCAAGCCGGTCCGTGGCCGGCGGCGGGGCAGGGCTAAGTGCTGCAAGCCGTGTGTAAAGCGCCTCGTCCATGTCGAAATCCATCGCGGCAAGCGACGGTTCAAGCTGCGCTGCATCACGTGCCGAGATGATCGGGATAGGCCGGTCCCGATGGGCCGCGACCCAGGCCACGGCCAGAACTGCCGGATCCACCGCCAGTTCCCCCGCGATCTCGACCAGACCGGCGGCGGTTTCCTGCATCCAGCCCTGTCCGTAGCGGGCACCATAGCGGTCGTCCTCGCTCAATCGGCCGCTGCCCCCGGTAAGGTATTTGCCGGTCAGCAACCCGCCGCCCAGCGGCGAATAGGCACAGACCGCGATCTGCTGGTCAGCGCACATGGGCAGGATCTCGACCTCGGCCTGCCGCTTGGCCAGATTGTACATCGGCTGCAAGGCATCGACCCGGATGTCGAAACGCTCAGCGACAGCCTGTGCCTTCATCACCTGCCACGCCGCGAAATTCGACAGGCCAATATACCTGATCTTTCCCGCATCGCGCAGCCGGGCAAAAGCCTCCATCGTTTCCGACAGATCGGTGTCCGGATCGAACCGGTGCAGGTACAGCAGATCCACCATGTCCAGATCCAGCCGCTGACGCGATCTATCGAACTGTTCGCGGATATTCTGCGCACCGGCGCCGCCGATATAGCCGACCTTTGTCGCAACCAGCAGCCTGTCGCGCTCAGCCCGGACCATCTCGCCCAGCAGGGTCTCGGAGTTCCCATCCGTATAGGCAAAAGCCGTATCGAAATGCGTGATACCGGCTGCACGGCAGGCGTCGAACATGGCGCGGCTCTGCGACGCATCGGCCCGCCCGCCAAACTGCATGGTGCCAAAGGCAAATCGGGAAATCGGCTGCCCGGCAAGTGTTTTAAGCTCTGTCATACCCTGCGTTCTGGCACGGCTTCGGGCACAGGGAAAGCCCCGTTTCGACAGGACGCCACACCGGCCTCCCTCAAGAATCCCCTGCTTCTTTGGGTCTTAAAATATCCCCGCCGGAGGCAAATGCGCCAATTGCCACGCCAGACGAGTCCCGCAAAAAGAAAAACCCGCGCCGACAAGGGCGCGGGTCGTCAGACACAAACGGTCCGATTGGCTTACTGCGGAATCTCGCCTTCGATGCCTTCGACGTAGAAATTCATGCCCGCCAGCGTGCCGTCATCGGCGGTCTCGCCCTCGGCCAGCCAGTCGGAACCATCCTGCTTCTTGAGCGGGCCGGTAAAGGGATGCATCTCGCCCGACGCGATCTTTTCCTTCATTTCCAGCGCGGCGGCTTTCACGTCATCCGGAACGGCCGAGGTGATCTCGCCGATGCCGACCATGCCCGCGCCGATACCGTCCCAACGGCTGACCGATTCCCATGTTCCGTCCATGACAGCCTTGGTGCGCTCGATGTAGTAGGGCGCCCAGTTGTCGATGATCGAGGAAATGCGCGGCTCGGGCGCGTATTCGTACATGTCCGAAGCCTGACCAAAGGTATAGACGCCACCGGCGTTCTGAGCCGCGGCCTGAGGCGCGGTAGAATCGGTGTGCTGAAGCACGACGTCAGCGCCCTGTTCGATCAGCACCTTGGCTGCATCGGCCTCTTTCGCCGGGTCAAACCAGGTGTAGACCCAGACGATTTTGAACTGCACATCCGGGTTGACCTTCTTGGCCTGAATATAGGCCGAGTTGATGCCGCGGATCACTTCGGGGATCGGGAAGGACCCGATGTAGCCGATGATGTTGCTTTCGGTCATGCTGCCCGCGATCAGACCCTGAATGGCGCGGCCCTCGTAGAAACGCGCGGAATAGGTCGACACATTCTCGGCGGTTTTGTAACCCGTTGCATGCTCGAACTTCACGTTCGGGAATTTTTTGGCGACGTTGATCGTCGGATCCATGTAACCGAAGGACGTGGTAAAGATCAGGTCCGCGCCGTTCAGCGCCATCTGCGTCATCACGCGTTCGGAATCCGGACCTTCGGCCACGTTCTCGACGAACACGGTCTCGACCTGATCGCCGAATTCTTCCTCGACGGCCAGACGGCCCTGGTTGTGTTCATAGGTCCAGCCGCCATCGCCGACGGGCCCAACAAAGACAAAGCCGACCTTGGTCTTGTCATCCTGTGCGCCGGCCGCGGTGGCCATGCCCAGTGCCGTCACGGCGGCCGCCCCGGCCAGCAGCGTTCTGCGAAGTATCGTCATTACGAGTAATCCCCTATTGGTGGTGTTTTTCTGTCAGGGAGACCATCCATGATCGCCTCCCGCTGTTCAAGGGCCGCCCCAGCGGCAGGCCCCGTTCTCCGTTGTCACGGAAAGAGATGAAACGCCCGGAAAGCCTAAAATTTAGGCTTTCCCGCGCGTCGACTGCGTGGCGGGTTACACCGGGCAAGGCAGTGTTTTTGCAGGTCGCCTTAACTGGTCGCATGGAATATCCGCCCCAACGAACCCGGTGCCCGGCTCTTGTCCGCCGACAGGATGACCAGCACGACGATGGTGATCACATAGGGCGACATGGCGAGGTACTCGACCGGGATGGCGACACCCGCCGCCTGCAGGTTCAGCTGCAACACGGTAATGCCACCAAAAAGATAAGCCCCCAGCAGAACACGCCACGGCTTCCAGCTTGCAAAGACAACCAGCGCCAGCGCGATCCAGCCGACACCGGCGGTCATGCCTTCCGTCCACTGCGGTACCCGCACAAGGCTGATATAGGCGCCGCCCAGACCGGCGCAGGCACCGCCAAACAGGATGGCCATAACCCGGATGCGCACCACCTTGTAGCCAAGCGCATGGGCCGCATCGTGGTTTTCGCCAACGGCGCGCAGGATCAGTCCCGCCCGGGTGAACTTCAGCAAAGCCCAGACACCGGCCACGATGGCGATGCCGAGATAAAGGATCAGGTCATGGCTGAACACCACCGGACCCAGGATCGGAATATCGCTGAGCAGGGGAATATGCAGGTCCGGCGTCGGCGGCGGTTTGATCCCTACGTAGGACTGTCCCAGCAGAGACGACAGCCCAAGCCCGAAAAGCGTCAGCGCCAGACCCGAAGCCACCTGATTGGCCAGCGCGAACTGGGTCAGGATGACAAATAGAAACGACAGCGCCGCCCCGCCAATTGCCGCGGCCAGAAATCCAAGCCAGGGCGAGCCGGTTTCCACCGCGACGGCAAAGCCGCAGATGGCGCCGGTGATCATCATGCCCTCTACGCCAAGGTTCAGCACCCCGGCACGTTCGACGACCAGCTCTCCGATGGCGGCCAGAAGGATCGGTGTCGCCGCCACCATCAGCGAGGCGACAAGCAGTATCGGGTTGATCTGGGACAGATCCATCAGGCGACCTCGCGGCTTTTCAGTCGGATGCGGTAATTGGTCAGCAGGTCCAGCGCCAGTAGGAAGAACAGAAGCATCCCCTGGAAAACCTGAATCGCGGCGGCGGGCAGGCCCATCTGGCTCTGCGCGATTTCCCCGCCAATATAGGTCAGCGCCATCAGCAGTCCGGCCAGCAGGATACCGATCGGGTGCAACCGGCCCAGAAAGGCCACGATAATCGCGGTAAAGCCGTAACCGGTGTTGAAATCGATACTCACCTGCCCGGCAGGGCCGGCGACTTCGAACAGCCCGGCAAGACCGGCGAGCATGCCGGAAGCCCCGAGACAGAACAACACAAGCCGCCCCGGCGAAACACCGGCGAACCGGGCCGCACGGGGCGCATCCCCGGTCAGGCGGATGTGAAAGCCAAGCATGTGCCGGTTCAGCAGTACATAGGCAAAGATCACCGCGATGGTTGCGGCAACCACGCCCCAGTGCAGACCCGCATTCTGGTTGATCCAGCTATTGGCCGATTCATACTCGTTCAGATTCCGGCTCCCCGGAAATCCGAAACCTTGCGGGTTCTTCAAAAGACCCAGCGACATCGAGGCCAGCAATTGCTCGGCCACATAGACCAGCATCAGCGAAACGAGGATCTCGTTGGTGCCGAAACGGACTTTCAGAACCCCTGGAATCATCGCCCAGGCCCATCCGCCAAGCGCCCCGGCGATCACCATCAGCGGAAAGATGTACCAGGCTTCCAGCGGGTAAAAGGCAAGCCCGACACCGGCCCCCGTCAGCGCCCCGATAATATACTGCCCTTCGGCGCCGATGTTCCAGATCCCGGCCTTGAACCCGAGCGACAGACCGATGGCGATCAGCACCAGCGGTGCGCCCTTCACCAGCAGCTGGGGCCGGTAATAGAACGCGAACTCCCCGAACAGCGGATCCCAAAAGATCGTACGGATCGCCTCAACCGGCTGCGTGCCCAAAAGCGCGAAAAGCAACCCGCCAAACACCATCGTGGCCAGCACTGCCACGACGGGCGTCGCAAGCGACCAGAGCTGCGAGGCCTGTGGCCGTTTCTCCAGCACGATCATGAACGCGCCCCTTTGCTTCTTCTCGTGTCAAATACGGCCGCCGGAGGCGGGAAATTCCTGCATGGCATATCAGACATGTGCAACCTCCATGCCATGCGCGCCACCCATCATCAGCCCGATTTCCTCCACGGTTAGTCCGGTGGTCGGGCGCGGCTCCGAAAGCCGCCCCTCGTTCAGGGCGGCAAACCGATCGGAAATTTCCATCAGCTCATCAAGGTCCTGACTGATGCAGATCACCGCCGAGCCCTTGGCGACAAGATCAAGGATCGCCTGACGGATCGCCGCCGCCGCCGAGGCATCGACGCCCCATGTGGGCTGGTTCACCACAAGCACTTCGGGACGTTGCAGAACTTCCCGGCCGATCACGAATTTCTGCAGGTTCCCGCCGGAAAGCGAGCGTGCCGCGTTATTTGGTCCCGGCGTGCGCACATCGAAAGCCTCGATGATCTTTTCGGCGAATCCCTGTGCCGCGCGCCATTTCAGAAACCCCCGCGATTCGAGGTTTTCGCGGACCGAGCCCGTCAGCATCGCGTTCTCGGTCAGGCTCATGTCCGGGGCCGCTGCATGGCCAAGCCGCTCTTCCGGCGCGGTCAAAAGCCCGATTGCGCGCCGCGCCGTCGGGCCGGTCTGACCGATAGGGCGACCATGCAGCTTGACCGATCCGGCCGCCGTCAGGATCTCTCCCGACAGCACCGCCAGCAATTCGTCCTGTCCATTCCCGGCGACACCGCCGATGCCGAGTACTTCGCCCTTTCGCACCGAGAGGCTGACCGATTTCAGTGACGTGCCAAAGGCCGAGGGCGATTTCGCGTCCAGCGCAACGATCTCCAACGCCACATCGCCCATGTCGCGCCCGGCGCGGGTAGGGGTCTTCAGCGCGGTCCCGACCATCAATTCCGCCATGTCCCGTGCAGAGGTCTCTGACGGGACGCATTCACCGACATTCTTGCCAAGCCGCAGAACCGTCGCGTGATCGCACAGGGCGCGGATCTCTTCGAGCTTGTGCGAAATATAAAGAATCGCCGTGCCTTCTTCGCTCAGCTTGCGCAGCGTCTTGAACAGGATCTCCACCTCCTGCGGGGTCAGCACGCTGGTCGGCTCATCCATGATCAGCAGCTTGGGGTCCTGCAAGAGGCAGCGGATGATCTCGACCCGCTGGCGTTCACCGGCGGAAAGGTCGCCAACCGTGCGATAGGGATCAAGCGGCAGACCATAGGTTTCGCTGACCTCGCGGATACGCGCGGCCAGATCGCGCATCGGCGGTGGGTTCTCCATGCCAAGCGCGATGTTCTCCGCCACGTTCAGCGCGTCGAAAAGCGAGAAATGCTGGAACACCATGGCAATCCCGTCGGCGCGCGCCGCCCGTGGTTCAGCCGGTGTAAAGGCTTTGCCGCGCAGGGTCATCGTGCCGCTGTCGGGCTTGACCAGACCGTAGATCATCTTGACCAGCGTCGATTTCCCGGCCCCGTTCTCGCCCAGCAGCGCATGGACCTCACCGGTCCCGATATCGAAGGAAACATTGTCATTGGCGACCACGCCGGGATAGGCCTTGGTCAGGCCCCTGAGGCTGAGAAGTATGTCGCTCATGCGCGTTTCCCCTTTAGCTTGCCCGCCAATGCACCCTCACCGTGCCGCAGCAGCGCCGTCCCGACACCCAATGCGATAGCCTGGGGGTGTTTGCCAAGAGAGGGCTCGCCAATAGGGCAGGTGAGTGTTGCAATCTTCTCCGGCGCATGTCCGAGATCGGCCAGCCTGCTGCGAAAGCGCGCCCATTTGGTGTCCGACCCGATCAGCCCGGCAAACCCGAACCCGTGGTTCAGCAGATTGTGGCACAGCTCGAGGTCGAGACTGTGCGAATAGGTCAGGATCAGGTGCTCCGCGTGTAATGGCGCATGCCGGACCAGATCGGCGGGACGTGTCGCGGGCAAAATCCGCACGCCATCCGGCCGCACCTCCGGATACCGGCTCAAATCCGTATCGGTCCAGGTGATCTCAAACTCGGGCAGCGGCGCCAGAACCTGCACAAGCGCCCGGCCCACATGCCCGGCGCCCCAGATCCAGAGGTCCCGCGAAGGCTTTCGCACCGGTTCGATCATCCATCCATCGCAAAGCTGCGGCACGGGCCGGGTGCCTTCGCCCCGTGCACGTTTCAGCAGGTTGCGCACGCCGAGCGGCATCGGCCCGGTCGAACCGGCGGGTCGCGCGATCACGTTCTCGTCCAGCTCTGCTACCTTCGCACTGTCGAAGATTTCAAAGAATAACGTCACCATGCCGCCGCAGCACTGGCCAAGACCCGGTCCCAGCGGATGCTGGCTCAGCCGGTCTGTCTCCAGCCCCGGCGCGGTCTTCGCTGCCTCGAACTCAAGCGCGCCGCCACCGATGGTGCCCGATTGCCCGCCTTGCCAGACCAGCATTGCCGCTCCGGTTTCGCGGGGTGTCGACCCCCGCGTCGCCGCAATCACCACGCGCACCACTGTTCCATGTGCCGCCACCGCCCGGCGCAGATCCTCCAGATCGAAACTCATGACCGGACCTGCCCCCGTGCCCGGCCAATCGCGCGCCAGACCTCTTCGGCCGTGGCTGGAGCATTCAGCGCTGGGTACTGGGTCCCGCATCCCGCCACCGCATCCGACAGGGCAAGAAAGGCCGAGATTCCAAGCATGAAGGGCGGCTCGCCCACGGCCTTGGAGCGATAGATCGTCTCCGCCGGATTCTCCCCCTCCCAGAGCGCCACGTTGAAAACATCCGGACGGTCGGAACAGGCGGGAATCTTGTAGGTCGAGGGGGCATGGGTCCGCAGCCGCCCGCTATCGTCCCAGACCAGCTCCTCGGTGGTCAGCCAGCCCGCCCCCTGGACATAGCCGCCTTCGATCTGCCCGATATCCAGTGCCGGGTTCAACGAAGCGCCTGCGTCATGCAGGATATCTGCCCGCAGGATCCGGTTCTCGCCAGTCAGCGTATCCACGGCCACCTCGGTCACCGCCGCCCCGTAAGCGAAATAGAAAAACGGTCGACCTGCCCCGCGTATCCGGTCCCACGACAGATCCGGCGTGCGGTAATAACCCGTCGCCGACAGGCTCACCCGTCCGACATAGGCGTATTCGGCCGCTTCGGCGAAGGAATAGCTCTCCTCGCCCACGTGCACCCGGCCATCGGCAAAGCGCACGGTGGCAGGGTCGGCTTGATGCCGCTCGGCGAGATGCGCCGCCATCCGGTCGCGGATCGTGTCGCAGGCCGCCTTCACCGCCATGCCGTTCAGATCGCTGCCCGAAGATGCCGCTGTCGCCGAGGTGTTGGGCACTTTGCCGGTGTCCGTCGCCGTGATGCGGACCGCCTCCAGCCCGACGCCGAAACGCGCCGCCGCCACTTGCGCAACCTTCTGGAACAGCCCCTGTCCCATTTCCGTGCCGCCATGGTTCAGATGGATCGACCCGTCCTGATAGACATGCACCAGTGCACCGGCCTGGTTTAGATGCGTCAGCGTGAAAGAGATCCCGAACTTGACCGGCGAAAAGGCGATCCCGCGCCTGATCACCGGGTTCTCCGCATTCCATGCGGCAATCTCGTCGCGCCTCGCGGCATACCCGCTGGTCTTCAGCAGTGTCCCGGTCATCCGCCCCAGGATGAAATCCGTAACCGCCATGCCATAGGGCGTGGTCTGCCCCTCAGCCCCGCTGTCGCCTGGCTTCTGCCGGACTTCCGTCGCGGCCCCGCGCGAGGCAAGATCCTCGCCCTTCTTTGGGTCCAAAATATCCTCGGGGGGAGAAGCCGCCGGCTTCCGGGGGGCAGACAGCCCCCCGTCCTCGGCATCGGCATAGTAATTGCATTGCCGGATCGCGACCGGATCCATGTCAAGAACATGCGCGGCATGATCCATCACCCGTTCGATGCCGACCATCCCCTGTGGGCCACCGAAACCGCGAAACGCGGTGGCGCTCTGCGTGTTGGTCTTCAGGCGATGGCTTTCGATCCGTGCGGCGGGCAGGTCATAGGCATTGTCCGCATGCAGCATGGCCCGGTCCGCGACCGGGATCGACAAGTCCTGAGACCAGCCGCAACGCGCATATTGCACGAATTCCACGCCCTTGATCCGGCCCGTGTCATCGAACCCTGCACGGTAGGTGATGCGGAAATCATGCCGCTTGCCGGTGATGACCATATCGTCGTCCCGGTCATAGCGCATCTTGCAAGTGCGCCCCGTGGCGCGGGCGGCAAGAGCGCAGGCCACCGCGAGGTGGTTGCCCTGGCTCTCTTTTCCGCCGAAACCGCCGCCCATGCGCCGGGTTTCGACCCTGACCGCGTGCATCGGCACGCCAAGTGCTTCGGCAACCTTGTGCTGGATTTCGGTCGGGTGCTGGGTCGACGACATCACGACCATGTCCCCGTTTTCCTGCGGCTGCGCCAGCGCGGCTTGTCCTTCGAGATAGAAATGCTCCTGCCCGCCGATATCGATAGCGCCTTCGATCACATGCGTGGCTGACCCAATCGCCGATGCCGCATCGCCTTTCTTGTAGACCCGCGGGCCTTCCTCGAAACGGCTGTCCGCCGCCAGAGCATCCTCGATGCTCAGGATCGCCTGCTTTTCGTCATAGGTAATCCGGGACTTGCGCGCGGCTTTCCGCGCCGCCTTGTGCGAGGTCGCGACAACACAAAAAATCGGCTGCCCGACATAATTGACCTCGCCCGACGTCAGCAGCGGTTCGTCATGGTTCGACGGCGACACGTCATTCTCGAACGGCATGTCATCTGCGGTAATCACCGTCACCACGCCGGGAGCGGATCGGACGTCATCCAGATTCATGTCGGTGATCGTGCCAAAGGCGATTTCGCTCAGGCCAAAGGCAAGGTGAAGGCAGTTGGCGGGCGTCGGAATATCATCCACGTAACGCGCCGCGCCGGTCACATGCAGATGCGCCGCGTCATGAGGCAGGGGCTTTGCGACGCTCATGGCTGCACCTCAAGCACCGAACCAGCCACGCCCCGATCCTCGGCGAAATAGCGCGAGAGAAGGGCCCGTGCCGTTTCCAGACGATAGGTGGCCGAGGCGCGCATGTCGCTGAGCGGCGCGAAATCCTCGTCAAAGCCTGCGCGTGCAGTATCCACCGTGTCGTCGGACCACGGCTTTCCGATCAGGGCATTTTCAACGGAAGTCGCCCGCTTGGGGATTCCGGCCATGCCGCCGAAGGCAATCCGTGCCTCGCTGACGACACCATCGGCCACCGTGATGTTGAAACAGCCGCAGACCGCCGAAATATCCTGATCGAAGCGTTTGGAAATCTTGTAGCATTTCAGCCGGTCTGTTTGCCGGGAAAAGCTCACCGCCTCGACAAATTCCCCGGGCCGCCTGTCCTGCTTGCCATAGTCAAGGAAAAACGCCTCAAGCGGCAGATCGCGCCGTTGATCGCCCTTGCGCAAGTGCAGGGTCGCGCCAAGCGCGATCAGCGCGGGCGGGTTGTCCCCGATAGGCGAACCATTGGCGATATTGCCACCGATGGTTGCCGCGTTGCGCACCTGAACGGACCCGTAGCGCCGGATCATTTCGGCGTATGAGGGATGCAGGTCAGCAATTGCCGCCCGCACGGTATTCATGTCCGCCATCGCTCCGAAACGCAGGGTTTCATCGTCGATGGATACCTGTTTCAGATCCGAGCAGCCTGCCAGAAAGATGACCGGGTCGATATCGCGAAGTCCTTTCGTGACCCAAAGCCCAACATCGGTGGCCCCGGCGACAAGGGTCGCGTCGGGGTTGGCCTCGTAGAGTTTCGCCAGCGCGTCGGAAGAGTCTGGCATGAACCGGTTCGCCGTCGCAGTCACCGGCGCATCGGTGATCCAGTCGGGGACTGGCTGATCGGCTGCCGACCGGGTGGCCCGAATGATCGGCGCATACCCGGTGCAGCGGCACAGGTTGCCCGCAAGCTGGTCATCAAAATCGCGCGCCCCGTTCCGATGGGCCGTCGCCATCGACACGATGAAACCGGGTGTGCAAAAGCCGCACTGGCTGCCGTGATCGTCGATCATCGCCTGTTGCACCGGGTGCAGCCTGCCATCAGGCGCGGCGATGCCTTCGACAGTGCGCAGCGACTTGCCGTTCAGTTGAGGCAGGAACAGGATGCAGGCGTTGAGCGCGCGCGACCCGTTCTCGTCGCTCACCATCACCGTGCAGGCACCGCAATCGCCTTCGTTGCAACCTTCCTTGGTGCCTTTGAGGCCGCGTTCCTCGCGCAGCCAGTCAAGCAAGGTGGTCGTCGCGTCCGCGTCCGCCAGTTCAACAGTCTCTCCGTTCAGAAGAAACGTGATGTTCATATGTTAAACCCGTCGCCTTACCCTGTTTTGACCAATGGCACGCGATTCCGATGCGACGTAGAAATAGCGTTGGCCCTTTGATTGTTAGCTCAGAGGTTAGAAAGGTGCGGCACGCTCTGGCAAGCAAAAGCTTGAAGGCAACGTGCTGCAGGATCTTGGAAAATGGGCAGTTAAGGCGCTGGGGCCGCTAATATATGCAGCGGAACCGGCGCAGACCTTGGGTCACCCGGCCGTTGCCGGTTGAAACAGTTTATAGAAAACCAAGATAATGATGCTCTATTTTCAGGCAAATCTACATGCCTGGCTGCGTGGAAGGCTGCCGGCTTGTCCAAATGCGTTCGGGCCGACACAGGTATCAGCCAAAACCCGTCTCAAGTTCTGCAGATTGCACCCTTCCCGGCGTAGTCCCGATATCTGCCGGAAAACTGCCCCTGCGATCCGGGTTAGGATTGCTCCCCCATGCGGCGCGCCATAGGATCGCGGCATGATCAATTCCCCCCGATTCATCCATCTGCGCGTGCACACCGAATACTCCCTGCTTGAGGGGGCGGTGCGTCTCAAGAAACTGCCCGGTCTTTGTGAGGCGGCAGGCATGCCTGCCGTTGCCGTGACCGACACCAACAACATGTTCTCCGCGCTGGAGTTTTCGGTCACGGCGGCGGGGGCGGGCGTGCAGCCGATCATCGGCTGTCAGGTCGATCTGACCTATCTGGAAAGCCAGCCCGGCGAAAAGCCAAAGGACCCGGCGGGTGTGGTTCTGCTGGCCCAGAACGAACGCGGTTATGAAAACCTGATGAAGCTGAACTCTTGTCTCTACATCGACAAGGGCGGGCAGGAACCGCAGGTATCGCTGGACGAGTTGGTTTCTCATTCCGAGGGCGTGATCTGTCTGAGTGGCGGCCCCGATGGGCCGGTCGGACGGCTGCTGCGCGCGGGACAACGGCCCGCGGCCGAGGAACTGGTGCAACGCCTGCACGAAGCTTTTGCCGACCGGTTCTACATCGAACTTCAGCGGCACCCGGGAGAGGACGGCAGCCAGCCCGAGGCGGAACGGATGAGCGAACGCGGCCACGTGGAAATGGCCTATGCGCGCCACATTCCGCTTGTCGCGACAAATGATGTCTATTTCCCGAAATCCGACATGTACGAGGCGCATGACGCGCTGATTTGCATATCCGAAGGGGCTTATGTCGACCAGCAGCAGGCCCGGCGGCGGCTGACCCCGCAGCACTACTTCAAGTCCCCGCAGGAAATGGCCGTTCTCTTCGCGGATCTGCCCGAAGCGCTGGAAAACACGGTCGAGATCGCACAGCGCTGCGCCTTCATGGCCTATCGTCGCGATCCGATCCTGCCAAAATTCGCCGATGACGAGGTCGCCGAACTGCGGCGCATGGCGAATGAGGGTTTGCAGGCGCGTCTGGCGGTCATCCCCCATGCGGTCAGCGTCGAGGAGTACCAGAAACGGCTGGATTTCGAGCTTGGAATCATCGAGGGGATGGGCTTTCCGGGCTACTTCCTGATCGTTGCCGACTTTATCCAATGGGCCAAGGATCACGACATTCCGGTCGGGCCGGGGCGGGGGTCCGGGGCCGGGTCGCTTGTCGCCTATGCGCTGACGATCACCGACCTCGATCCGTTGCGCTATTCGCTGCTTTTCGAACGCTTCCTCAACCCGGAACGTGTGTCGATGCCCGACTTTGACATCGACTTTTGCATGGACCGCCGCGAAGAGGTGATACGCTACGTGCAAGAGAAATACGGGCGTGACAAGGTGGGGCAGATCATCACCTTTGGGGCGCTCTTGTCCAAGGCGGCGGTACGCGACGTCGGTCGTGTTCTGCAGATGCCCTACGGGCAGGTAGACCGGCTCTCGAAAATGATCCCGGTCGAAGGCGTGAAACCGGTGTCCATCGAAAAGGCGCTGAAAGACGAACCGCGCCTGGCCGAGGAAGCGCGCAACGAGGAAGTGGTGGATCGTCTGCTGACATATGGTCAGCAGGTGGAAGGTCTGCTGCGCAACGCCTCGACCCACGCGGCGGGTGTGGTGATCGGGGATCGGCCGCTGGATGCGCTGGTGCCGCTTTATCAGGATCCGCGTTCCGACATGCCGGCGACCCAGTTCAACATGAAATGGGTCGAACAGGCGGGGCTGGTGAAGTTCGATTTTCTGGGGCTGAAAACCCTGACCGTCATCCAGAACGCTGTGGATCTTATCCTGAAATCCGGACGGCCCATCCATGTCACCGCCGATGGGCATGAGCTTTACCAGCCAGCGGAGGGTGGTGAGAACCAGATGAACCTCATCCCGCTGGATGACGAGAAAACCTACAAGCTGTATTCCGCGGCCAAGACGGTTGCCGTGTTCCAGGTTGAAAGCTCGGGGATGATGGATGCGCTCAAGCGCATGAAGCCGACCTGTATCGAGGATATCGTCGCGCTTGTGGCACTGTATCGCCCGGGTCCGATGGAGAACATCCCTGTTTATTGTGAGGTCAAGAACGGGGTGAAAGAGATCACCTCGGTCCATCCCTCGATCGACCATATCCTTGCCGAAACGCAGGGTATCATCGTTTATCAGGAACAGGTGATGCAGATCGCACAGGTCATGGCGGGTTATTCGCTTGGCGGCGCCGACCTGCTGCGCCGTGCGATGGGTAAGAAGATCAAGGAGGCGATGGACGCCGAGCGACCCAAGTTCGAAAAGGGCGCGGCGGAGAACGGGGTCGACAAGAAAAAGGCGACCGAGGTTTTCGACCTTCTGGAAAAATTCGCCAACTACGGGTTCAACAAGTCGCACGCGGCCGCTTATGCGGTGGTGTCCTACCAGACCGCGTGGCTCAAGGCGAACCATCCGGTCGAGTTCATGGCGGGGGTCATGAACTGCGATATCCACCTGACCGACAAGCTCGCGATCTATTTCGAGGAAGTGCGCAAGGGGCTGGGCCTGCCCTGGGTGCCGCCTTGCGTCAACCGGTCCCAGGCCCTGTTCGATGTGCAGGACGGCCAGCTTGTCTATGCGCTGGGCGCGCTCAAGAACGTGGGTGTCGAGGCGATGAAAATCATCACCGAGGCCCGCTGCAAGGATGGGGTCGACAAGCCCTTCAAGACCCTGTTCGACCTTGCCCGCCGGGCCGATCTGAAACGGGTGGGCAAACGCCCGATGGAGATGCTGGCGCGGGCTGGTGCCTTTGACGAGCTCGATTCCAACCGGCGTCGGGTGTTCGACAGTCTGGATGCGCTGGTTGCCTATTCCGGTGCGATCCACGAACAGAAGGCCTCGAATCAGGTGTCGCTATTCGGTGAGGCGGGTGACGACCTCCCGGAGCCGCGTCTTTCAAGCGCGCCGGACTGGATGCCTGCGGAGCGATTGAGCGAGGAATTCAAGGCGGTCGGTTTCTATCTTTCGGGCCATCCGCTGGACGATTACATGGCACCGCTCAAGCGCAAGGGCGTGATGACGCTCGATGAAGTTCGGGCAAAGGCGGCGAAATCGCCGATGGTGGCCAAGCTGGCCGGTGTCGTCGCGGGGCGGCAGGAGCGGAAATCCGCGCGCGGCAACCGGTTTGCCTTTGCACAGATGAGCGACACGACCGGCGCCTACGAGGTGACGCTGTTTTCCGAAACGCTGGAAAAATCGCGCGAGTTTCTCGAAACCGGTGCGAAGGTCGTGGTGACGGTCGAAGCGACGATGGAAAGCGATCAGCTGAAGCTCTTGGGTCGCGGTGTGGCGCCCGTCGACGTCGCGGTGGCGCAGGCCGGCAGTGCGGGGCTGCGGGTGTTCGTTGAAAATGCGATTGCGATCAATACGGTCGCTACGGTTCTGGAAGACGCGCAGAAAGTCGTAAAGACAGCGGCGAAAGGACCTGTGCAGCTCTACCTGATGGATCCCGGGCTGCCGGGCGAGGTCGAGATGGACCTCGGTCAGGATTTCGCGATCAACCCCGAGATCAAAGGCGCGTTGAAGAGCCTTGAAGGGGTGATGGACGTCGAGGAGCTCTAGCCGCCCGATCCGAGGCGTCGCGCCTGTTGCGGGGACGTCGCAGCCTCCGGCGGGGATATTTTAAGACCCAAAGAAGGGGCGGTCGCGGTAAATTCCGGGACCGTCCCGTTTTTGGTAGTCGTTACTGCAGGTCCGCACATTCCGGAACTGGCGTGAGCACCGTTCCGTCTTTCAGCCACTGGCTGAGGTTGTCGCAGGTCAGATCGCCCATCGCGGCACGGGTTTCGACAGTGGCGCTGCCCACATGCGGTTGCAGGGTCACGTTATCCATCGCGCGCAGGGCGGTCGGGACGTGGGGTTCGTTTTCGAAAACATCGAGACCCGCCCCGCCGAGCCGTTTGTGTTCGAGCGCCTCGATCAGCGCGGTTTCATCGACCACCGGACCGCGCGCGACATTCACGAGGATTCCGTCGGGGCCGAGCGCCTCGATCACCTCGGCATTGACGATGTGATGGGTCTCTGCGCCGCCGGGGGTAATGCAGATCAGCACGTCGCAGGTGCGGGCCATATCGGTCAGGTTTTCGAAATACTCGTGGGGCACGTCTTTCCTGCTGCGCGAATGGTAGACGATTCTTGCGCCGAACGGGGGCAGGCGGTCGGCGATGGCGAGGCCGATCCGGCCAAGCCCGAGAATGCCGACGGTACGGTTCTGCGTGCCGCGCGTGAGGGGCGGGTTGCCGTCCTTCTCCCACCGTCCGGCGCGCACATAGGTGTCATAGGCGGGCAGTTTGCGGGCGGTCGCGAGCCAGAGCAGGATCGCGGTATTCGCCACTTCGTCGTTCAGCACGTCCGGGGTGTGGGACACGAGAATGCCACGCTCGACCGCACGCCCCATGTCGATGCCGTCATAGCCGACCCCGTAATTCGAAACGATTTTCAGGTTCGGCAGCCGGTCCATCAGCTCCGGCGTCAGACCCGCGCCGCCAAAGGTGATGGCTGCCGTGATTTTCTTTGCGGTGTCATCGGCCAGCGTGTCGGTTTCATCGCGCGGCAGGGGAATGACCTCGAAGTCGCTCTCGATCCGCTCGCGCATGCGGGGCGTGATTTCACCGATCAGAAGAAGGGCGGGTTTGCTCATGTGTCTGCCTCCAGGACTTGGGTTTGCCGGCCGAGACCTTCAATGGCAAGGGTCATGCGGTCGCCGGGCCGCAGGAAGACCGGTTCCGGCTTCATGCCGAGGGCGACGCCCGGCGGTGTGCCGGTGGCGATCACATCGCCCGGGTGCAGCGTGAAGAGCTGGCTGAGATGGGAGATGATCTGCGCGACGGTGAAGATCATCGTCGCGGTATTGCCGGTCTGGCGTCGTTCGCCATTCACTTCGAGCGTCATGTCGAGCTTCTGCGGATCGGGGATCTCATCGGCAGTGACCAGCCAGGGGCCGACGGGTCCGAAGGTGTCGCAGGATTTGCCCTTGGTCCACTGGCCGGTCAGTTTTGACTGGAAGGTCCGTTCCGAGACATCGTTCACAATGCAGTAGCCCGCCACGTGTTTCAGTGCCGCTGCCTCGGAGACATATTTCGCGGTCGATCCGATGACCACGCCAAGTTCGACTTCGTAATCGACGGTGGTGGCGTTGCGCGGGATGATTACCGCGTCATCCGGTCCGGAAATCGCCGAATTGGCTTTGAGAAAGAGGATCGGATGTTCGGGGATGTCGGCGCCGGTTTCCGCCGCGTGATCGGAGTAGTTGAGACCGATGCACATGAACTTGCCGATATTGCCGACGCAAGGGCCCATCCGCTGGTTGCCCGAAACCGGGGGCAGGCCTTCCGGATCCAGCGCCTGCAACCGGGCGAGAGTCTGGCCGGAAAGGGTCGGTCCGGTGATGTCATCCACATGGCTGGAAAGATCGCGAAGTTGGCCATTTGCATCGATAAGGCCCGGTTTTTCCTGCCCGGGGGCGCCGTATCTGACGAGTTTCATATGACTTCCTGGTAGTTGTTCATGGCGACCTGCCTAGCATCGGAACCGGTCGCGGTCACCTAGTAGTGCGGCGGGCGTTCGTCGCCTAGGACCACGCCTCCCGAGCCTTCGGCCTCGCGCTGGGCCTCGCGTTCCATCAGCATGTGCACGTGCCGGGTCAGGCGGTCGATGTCCTTTTGCTGGGCGGTGACGATCGCGTTCAGCTCTTCGACCGTGCGATCGAGATGGGCGAGGTGTTCTTCGATCTGTTGCATGTGAGATCCTTTCCGGCTTGGGCAACCATAGAAGGCGGGTCAGCCGGGGCCAAGGGGCGGTCTTTGTGCCCGGCCGCTGCCGTCGCCTGCAAGAACGTTGGCTGGACGGCCGGTGGCGGGGCTGCTTGCCCCCGTCGGGGGCTTGGGATAGACCGCGCCGCGAATGGATCCTTGAAGGACATCGACATGGCCAAGGTCAAGAAACAGCCGCGCCCGAAGGCGGAGACGCCGAAGGGGTTCAGAGATTACTTTGGTGCCGAGGTCACTCAGCGCAGCGAAATGCTGCGCAAGATCGCCCAAGTGTATCATCTCTATGGTTTCGATGCCCTTGAAACCAGCGCGGTTGAAACGGTCGAGGCGCTTGGCAAGTTTCTTCCCGACGTCGACCGTCCCAATGAGGGCGTTTTCGCCTGGCAGGAAGCGGACGACGCGGACAAGGGCGACTGGCTGGCCCTGCGCTATGACATGACGGCGCCGCTTGCACGGGTGTTTGCGCAGCATCGCAATGACCTGCCGGTGCCCTATCGCCGCTATGCGATGGGACCGGTCTGGCGCAATGAAAAGCCGGGGCCGGGTCGTTTCCGGCAGTTTTATCAATGCGATGCGGATACGGTCGGGTCGGGCTCGATGGCCTCCGACGCCGAGATCTGCGCGCTTCTGGCCGACACGCTGGAAGCGGTCGGGATCGCGCGGGGCGACTACCTGATCCGGGTGAACAATCGCAAGGTTCTGAACGGCGTGCTCGAGGCGACCGGCGTCGAGGATGACGGCCAACGGGATGCGGTTCTGCGCACCATCGACAAGTTCGACAAGGTTGGCGAGTCCGGTGTTCGCGAGCTTCTGGGCAAAGGACGGCTTGACGATTCCGGTGCCTTCATTGACGGGGTCGGCCTGACCGAGGCGCAGGCCGCACCGGTGCTGGCTTTTCTGACGTCGAAAGGGGCGGATGCAGGCGAAACGCTTGCCAACTTGCGCTTAGCCGTCGGTGAAAGCGCCAGCGGGGCCGAAGGCGTGGATGAGCTTGAGGAAATCGCCGCCATTCTGAACGCGCAAGGCTATGGGCCGGACCGGATCGTCATCGATCCTTCGGTGGTGCGCGGTCTGGGATATTACACCGGCCCGGTTTACGAGGCCGAGTTGACCTTTGACATCCTCGACGAAAAGGGGCGCAAGCGGCAGTTCGGGTCGGTCGCCGGCGGGGGGCGCTATGACGATCTTGTCAAGCGGTTCACCGGCCAGTCGGTCCCGGCCACGGGTGTCTCGATCGGGGTCGACCGGTTGCTGGCGGCGCTGCATGCCAAGGGGCGTGTCAGCAAGGACGCGGCGGGTCCGGTCATCGTGACGGTCATGGATCGCGACAGGATGGCGGATTACCAGGCCATGGTTTCCGAGCTGCGCGGGTCTGGTATCCGGGCCGAGGTCTACCTTGGCAATCCCAAGAATTTTGGCAATCAGCTTAAATACGCGGACCGCCGCGGCAGCCCGGTCGCCGTCATCGAAGGCGGCGAGGAGAAAGAGCGCGGTGTGGTGCAGATCAAGGATCTGATCCTTGGTGCGAAGATCGCCGAAAGCGCGACGCTTGAGGAATGGAAGGAACGGCCCAGCCAGTACGAGATTTCCCGTTCGGATCTCGTGGCCAAAGTCCGAGAAATTCTGGCCGATCAGGCCGGGGAGCAGGCGTGATGCCCGACCGGGCAGATGCACTGGCGCGGGCCGCCGCGTTGCGCAAGCGTTTCGAGGATCTCGGCGCGCAGGTCGTGGAAACCCCGATACTGCAACCGGCCGAGGTTCTGCTGGACCTCTACGGCGAGGACATCCGTGCCCGTGCCTATGTCACCTCGGATGCACTTCGGGGCGAGCAGATGCTGCGCCCGGATTTCACCGTTCCGGTCGTGCAGATGCACATGACCCAAGGGGCGGAACCGGCGCGCTATACCTACTCGGGCGAGGTGTTCCGCCGTCAGGAACTCGACGAGGACCGGGCGAACGAATACCTTCAGGTAGGCTATGAGGTCTTCGACCGGAACGATGTCGCGGCTGCGGATGCAGAGGTGTTTGCCCAGATCAAAGAAGCAGTGGCCGGATTGCAGCTTCACGCGGCCACGGGCGATATCGGCATTCTCATGGCAGCCGTGCGAGGGCTCTCGACGACCGAGGCACGCCGCGCCGCGCTGATGCGCCATATCTGGCGACCGCGCCGTTTTCGCAGCCTTTTGAACCGCTATGCCGGGCGCGTGGCCCCGAGCCCGCGCAGGCAGGCCCTGCTCGCGGCAGGCGATCCCTTCGAAGGGGCAGGGCCGTTCAACGGTGTGCGCGACAAGGCAGAGATTGCCGCGCGGATCGATGCGCTCCGCGAAGACGCGGCAGCGGCGCCCATCGCGGCGCAGGAGATGGCCGGAATCGAAGCGCTGCTGAAGGTGCGCGAAACGCTGCCTTTCGCCTTGGAGCAACTGCGCGATATCGCGGTGGATCTGCCGTCGATCACCCCGGCACTCGACCGGCTGGAAGCCCGGACCGAGGCGCTGGCGGCCCGTAACGTGGATGTGGCCAACCTTGACTTCGAAGCGAGTTTCGGACGGACCTCAATGGAATATTACGACGGCTTCGTCTTTGGTTTCTACGCAGAGCAGGCACCTGATCTTCCGCCCATCGCAACCGGCGGGCGCTATGACGCGTTGACCCGGCACCTTGGACGCGGTGCCGAGATACCGGCGGTGGGTGGCGTTCTGCGCCCCGGCCTGATCCTGCAACTGGAGCGCATGTGATGCTGAAACTGGGTGTGCCCTCCAAGGGGCGGTTGATGGAGAAGACCTTTGCCTGGTTCGAAAAGCACGGCATTCGTCTGTCCCGCACGGGGTCCGACCGTGAATATGCGGGCACGGTCGAGGGCATCGACGGGGTGGGGCTCGTGCTGCTCTCTGCCGGTGAGATCCCCCGCGAACTCGCGGCAGGACGCATCCATCTTGGCGTGACGGGCACGGATCTCGTTCACGAGAAACTGGCGAGATGGGAAAGCCAGGTACAAGAGATCGAACCGCTCGGCTTTGGCCATGCGGATCTGGTTCTGGCCGTTCCGCAATGCTGGGTGGATGTGGATACGCTCGAAGATCTGGATGCGGCGGCGGCAGCCTTCCGGGCGCGCCACGGGTACCGGATGCGGATCGCCACGAAGTATCACCGGCTGGTGCGGGATTTCCTGCGCGAGGCCGGTGTTGCCGATTACGCGCTTGTCGATAGCCAGGGGGCGACCGAAGGCACAGTCAAAAACGAAACCGCAGAGGCAGTGGCGGATATCACCTCAACAGGCGATACCCTGCGCGCCAACCATCTGAAATTGCTGTCTGACGGTCTGGTCCTGAAGAGCCAGGCGACGCTCTGGCGCAGCCGTGTCGCAGAGTGCGATGACGCGGACCAGCGGGCAATGCAGGAAATTCTGGACCGGCTGGGGTAGCGGCGGCTCCTGTCGGAACCGCCCTCCCGTTTGCGCCAAGAATTTTTGAGAATTCTTGGTAAATTTCTTTCAGAAATTTGGCTGCGGCGTGATCAGAGATCCGTGCGCAGATGCCAGAGTTCCGGGAACAGCTCCGTTTCCAGCATCCGCTTCAGGTAGCTCACGCCGCCGGTGCCACCTGTTCCCCGCTTGAAGCCGATGACCCGTTCGACCGTGGTGACATGGTTGAACCGCCAGCGTCTGAAGTAGTCCTCAAGGTCCACCAGCTTTTCTGCCAGCTCGTAGAGCGCCCAGTAGGTTTCCGGCTGCTTGTACACGTTGCTCCAAGCGGCGGCGACAGCCGGGTCCGGCGCGTGTTTCTTCGTCGTGTCGCGCCCGGTAACCCCTTCGGGCAGGGGGAATGCCTCGGAGAGGGCACGCATCGCCACATCATAAAGCGAGGGCCGTTCCAGTTCTTCCGTAAGGAGTTGCAGCACCTCTGGGCGGTGTTCGTGCGGGCGCAGCATGGCCGGGTTCCGGTTGCCGAGGATGAACTCGATCTGCCGGTACTGGTGCGACTGAAACCCGGAACTCTGGCCAAGCGTTTCCCGGAAGCTCGTGTAATCCGAGGGCGTCATCGTGCGCAGCACATCCCATGCGCTGTTGAGCTGTTCGAAGATCCGGCTCACACGGCTCAGCATCTTGAACGCCGGGCGCATGTCGGGCTGGGCAAGCGCCTCTCGCGCAGCCGTCAGCTCATGTATCGCCAGCCGCATCCAAAGCTCCGAGGTCTGGTGCTGGACGATAAACAGCATTTCGTCATGCGCATCGGACAGAGGTGACTGCGCGCTCAGGATCTTTGAAAGCTGCAGGTAGTCGCCGTAGGACATGCGTCCGTCAAAAGACATCTGCGCGCCTTCGGTCTCCGGATTGTATGGTTCACTCATGGCTCAGGTCACCGCGTTCCGCGTCTTGTAGGCATCGTTGTCCCACAGTTTCTTGTTCATGACATCCGAGATCACTTTGGCCGCGCCGCGAATGTCGTCTTCGTCCAGATAAAGCGGCGTGATGCCGAACCGCATGATGTCGGGCGACCGGAAATCGCCGATCACCCCGTTTGCGATCAGCGCCTGCATCGCGGCATAACCCTGCTCGAACCTGAACGAAACCTGGCTGCCGCGTTCCTGCGGATTGCGCGGGCTGGCAAGCGAAAGCATCGGACAGGCGGCTTCGACTTCGGCGATGAAGAGCTCGCTAAGTTCGATGGAGCGGGCGCGCAAGTCGTCCATGTCGACCATGTCCCAGATGTCGAGCGCGCATTCGAGCGATGTCATCTGGATGACCGGCGGCGTTCCCACGCGCATCCGCGATACCCCCGCACCGGCCCGGTAATCGAGATCGAAATCGAAAGGCGCGTCATGCCCAAGCCAGCCGGACAGGGCAGGCAGGGTCTGATCCGCATGTTTCGGCGCAACATAGATAAAGGCCGGGGCGCCGGGGCCGCCGTTCAGATATTTGTAGCTGCAGCCGACCGCGAAATCGGCGTCTGCTTCCGCCAGCCGGACGGGCAGGGCACCTGCCGTATGCGCAAGGTCCCAAACGGCCAGAGCACCGACCGCATGCGCTTTTTCCGTCAGCGCCTTCATGTCATGCAACCGGCCGGTCCGGTAATCGACCTCGGTCAGCATCATCACGGCGATCTCTTCCGAGAACTCGGATTCGACGTCTTCCGGATTCACGACGCGCAGCTCGTACGCCGGCCCCAATGTCTTGAGCAGACCTTGGGCGATGTAGAGATCCGAGGGAAAGTTGCCGTTGTCCGACAGGATGACCTTGCGCTCGGGCCGCATGGCCAGCGCCGAGGCCAGCGCCTGATAGACCTTGATCGACAGGGTGTCGCCGGTTGCGACGCTGCCCGCCTCTGCGCCGATCAGACGTGCGATCCGGTCGCCGATGGCCATGGGCTGCGCCATCCAGCCGGCTTTGTTCCAGCCGGTGATCAGCATGTCGCCCCATTCGTCGCGCATCATGGCTGCAATGCGATCCGGGGCTGCTTTCGGCAGGGGGCCGAGCGAATTGCCATCAAGGTAGAGAAGACCCTCCGGCAGGTGAAAACGCGCTTTGATCGCCGCAAAATCCGTCATGTTCCCGACACTCGCAGTTGTTTTATGCTTGAAGTAATTCGGTCGTATCCGCTTCCTTTGGTTCTGTCCAGCGGCTTGTGCTCGTCTGCCCGGGGTGGTTATTTCCGCCCCGCCACAGGGCTGATCGTGCCTTTGTGCCCTTAAAACGATCATCTCCCAAAGAACGATTTCTCAGTTTCAGTTGTCAATTTGGAACGAAATGTCGTTGGATCCCATGTCAGGGCTTCATGTTAGCGTTCACGAACAAAAGATGCGCGCGACAACGGTATCTTTTGCGATAATTGCGGAGCGAAACACGGGCTTTGCTTGCGCATCCATGACACGCAGGGTAGTGAATCTCGGAACTATCATGCCGGGGCTATATCGGCACAGAGATGAGGGAGTAATCGGTGAAGATAGGGACGCCCAAAGAAGTTTTCGACGGTGAAAACAGGGTTGCGATGACGCCAGACAGCGCGCGCGCCTTGCAAAAACTCGGATATGAATGCGTGATCGAGGCCGGGGCAGGCGGCCGGGCTGGTTTCAACGACGAGGCCTATGCCGAGGCCGGGGTCGAGATCGCCAAAACCGGGGCCGCTCTTTACAAGGCGGCGGACATCATCGCCAAGGTGCGTCCGCCCAGCGAGACTGAAATCAAACGTCTCAATTCCAACAAGACGCTGATTTCGTTCTTTTATCCCGGCTCCAACGAAGAGCTGATGCAAAAGGCCGCCGAAACTGGCGCCTCTGTCATCGCGATGGACATGGTGCCACGGATCAGCCGCGCCCAGAAGATGGACGCGCTGAGTTCGATGGCCAATATCGCTGGCTACCGCGCGGTCATCGAGGCAGGCAACAACTTTGGCCGTTTCTTTACCGGTCAGGTGACGGCGGCGGGCAAGGTGCCCCCGGCCAAGGTTCTGATCGTCGGTGCCGGTGTTGCCGGTCTTGCCGCGATCGGCACCTCGACCTCGCTTGGTGCGATGACCTATGCCTTTGACGTGCGCCCCGAAGTGGCCGAGCAGGTCGAATCCATGGGGGCCGAATTCGTCTATCTCGATTTCGAGGAAGAGCAGACCGATGGTTCCGCAACCGGCGGCTATGCCTCTGTTTCTTCTCCGGAATTCCGCGAGGCGCAGCTGGCGAAGTTCCGCGAACTGGCCCCGGAAATGGACATCGTCATCACCACGGCGCTGATCCCGAACCGCGAAGCGCCCGAACTCTGGACCGAGGATATGGTCAAGGCGATGAAACCGGGCTCGGTCATCGTCGACCTCGCCGCCGAGCGTGGTGGCAACTGCAAGCTGACCGTACCGGACGAAAAGATCGTCACGGATAACGGTGTCACCATCATCGGTTACACCGACTTCCCGTCGCGCATGGCCACCCAGTCCTCGACGCTCTATGCCACCAACGTACGCCACATGATGACGGACCTGACGCCCGAAAAGGACGGCATGGTCAATCACAACATGGACGATGACGTGATCCGTGGGGCGACGATTACCCATGCGAAAGAAGTCACCTTCCCGCCACCGCCGCCAAAGGTGAAGGCGATTGCTGCGCAAAAGCCCAA
Organism: Heliomarina baculiformis; assembly: GCF_019966545.1. Taxonomy (GTDB): domain Bacteria; phylum Pseudomonadota; class Alphaproteobacteria; order Rhodobacterales; family Rhodobacteraceae; genus Heliomarina; species Heliomarina baculiformis. Next base: position 448,375 of record NZ_JAIMIC010000004.1, read on the forward strand.
GGAAAAAGTCAAAGAACTGACCCCGGCGGAAAAGCGCGAACAGGAAATCGAAGCGTTCAAGAAACAGACCAAAAGCCAGGTGACCCTGATCGCCGTCGGTGCTGTGCTTCTGCTTCTGCTTGGCCTCGTGGCCCCGGCAAGCTTCATGCAGCACTTCATCGTGTTCGTTCTGGCCGTTTTTGTCGGCTTCCAGGTGATCTGGGGCGTGGCGCATTCGCTGCACACACCGCTGATGGCCGTGACCAACGCGATTTCGTCCATCATCATCCTTGGTGCCCTGATGCAGATCGGCTCGGGGTCTTTCCTTGTGATCCTGCTTGCCGCCCTGTCGGTCTTTATGGCCGGTATCAACATCTTTGGTGGCTTCCTCGTGACCCGGCGCATGCTCGCCATGTTCCAGAAATCGTAAGGAGTAGAGGATTATGGAATTCGGATTTACCACGGCGGCATATGTCGTTGCAGCCGTCCTCTTCATCCTGAGCCTTGGCGGCCTTTCCGGCCAGGAAAGCGCCAAGCGCGCGGTCTGGTATGGCATCGCCGGTATGGCTCTGGCGGTATTCGCCACGCTCATCGGACCGGGCTCGGGCCTGTGGCTGTTGTCGGTTCTGCTGATCGCGGCCGGTGGCGTCATCGGCGTGATCGTGGCCAAGCGGGTCCAGATGACCGAGATGCCGCAGCTTGTTGCGGCGATGCACTCTCTCGTCGGTCTCGCGGCGGTTTTCGTCGGCTATAACGCCCATATCGAACTGAACAACGTGCTCGCCATGACCCCCGAACAGCGCCTGTCGCTCGAAGGGTTCGCGGCCGTTCTGGCCCATAAAACCAGCGTCGAGCAAAGCATCCTGCGGGTTGAATTGTTCCTTGGCGTCTTTATCGGTGCGATCACCTTTACCGGATCGGTCATTGCCTTTGGCAAGCTGGCGGGCAAGGTCAGCTCGGCGGCGACGAAACTGCCGGGCGGGCATATGCTCAACCTCGCGGCAGCTATCATCTCGCTGCTCTGCCTGTTCTGGTACATGGCTTCGGGTGGCTTCCTGCCGCTGCTGATCATGACGCTGGCGGCGCTGTTTATCGGCTACCACTTGATCATGGGTATCGGCGGCGCGGATATGCCTGTCGTGGTCTCGATGCTGAACAGCTATTCCGGCTGGGCGGCGGCGGCCATCGGCTTCAGCCTTGGCAACGACCTGCTGATCGTGGTTGGTGCGCTGGTCGGTTCCTCGGGTGCAATCCTGTCCTACATCATGTGCAAGGCGATGAACCGGTCGTTTGTTTCGGTGATCCTTGGCGGCTTTGGCGGCTCTGCCGGTCCGGCAATGGAAGTCGAAGGCGAACAGGTCGCCATCGAGGCCGACGGTGTGGCCGCGGCGCTGAACGAAGCCGACAGCATCATCATCATCCCCGGCTATGGCATGGCGGTGGCACAGGCGCAGAACGCGGTCAGCGACCTGACCAAGAAACTGCGTGCGGCGGGCAAGAACGTCCGTTTCGCCATCCACCCTGTTGCCGGTCGTTTGCCCGGCCACATGAACGTGCTGCTGGCCGAAGCCAAGGTCCCCTACGATATCGTGCTTGAAATGGACGAGATCAACGAGGACTTCCCGGACACGGATGTGGCCATCGTCATCGGTTCGAACGATATCGTGAACCCGGCGGCGCAGGAAGATCCGAACTCCCCCATCGCGGGGATGCCGGTTCTGGAATGCTGGAAGGCCAAGCAGGTGTTCGTTTCCAAGCGCGGGCAGGGCACCGGCTATTCGGGTATCGAGAACCCGCTTTTCTTCAAGGACAACACGCGGATGTTCTATGGTGACGCCAAGGCGTCGCTCGACAAACTGCTACCGATGATCGACTAAACGTCATCAGGCGTGAAACAGAAAACGGCGGTGCAGGAATGCACCGCCGTTTTTGTTTGCCGTCTAGGCGTTCAAGGGATCAGATAACGCCGATTTCCGCCAGCGCCTGATTGAGTTCGACCGGCAATGCCTCGTCATTCTGGCGGCTCGCGGGCAGGTCCGGCGGCGCATCCGAAGGCGCAAGGTAACGCCAGCCCTGAAAGGGTCTCTTCTGGACGCTCTGGGTGCGGTGAACTTCGGGCTCAAGCACGATGGCGCAGCGCCGGATTCCGTCGCCGCCGTTGACTTCGTCAAGCCGGAGAATGCGCTGACGGCACTGGATCAGCCCCTTGATCACCCAGTAGATCGATCCGCCTTCAAGGATCTCGGCCTCGCGCTTGGGCCACATGCGGGTGACATGCCGCGGTAACCCGTCCGACGTCTGAACGCGGCGCAGTTTCTGCCAGCGGAGCAGGTCATCGACTGTTTCCGTTCCGACAGAGAGTTTGATGAGATGTGTAAATTTATCCACAGAGTCGTCCCCATTCCACCATCCATATAGTAGCATCATCAAGGATGACTGCAAATTATGGGGGGTGTTTTCTGTGATTGGAACAGATTTCCTTTAAGTGTTGGCACGAAGATGGCCCGCGATTTGACGGTTCTGCCCGATTGGTCCTTGCCTGAACGGGCCATATATCCTGAACTGAAGTCAGCAACCTGAGGGCCGGTTTCAAGATGACGCAATTCACGACGCCGATCGCCGAACAGATCTGGGATATGAAATACCGCCTGAAAGAGGCGGACGGAACGGCCATCGACGAAACCGTCGAAGACACCTGGCGCAGAATCGCAAAGGATCTGGCCAGTCGCGAGTCCGAACCAGAGGTCTGGGAAGACCGGTTCTACGACGCGCTCGACGGGTTCAAGTTCCTGCCCGCCGGTCGGATCGTGGCAGGCGCCGGGACGGGGCGACAGGTCACGCTGTTCAACTGTTTCGTCATGGGGACGGTCCCCGACAGTATCGATGGTATTTTCGACATGCTGAAGGAAGCGGCCCTTACCATGCAGCAGGGTGGGGGGATCGGCTATGATTTCTCGACCATCCGGCCCAAGGGTGCTGCCGTGTCCGGCGTCTCTGCCGATGCCTCGGGGCCGCTGACCTTCATGGACGTCTGGGACGCTATGTGCCGGACGATCATGTCCGCCGGGGCGCGGCGCGGCGCGATGATGGCCACCATGCGCTGCGACCATCCGGATATTCAGGACTTCATCTCGGCCAAGGCAGACCCGGCGCGCCTGCGCATGTTCAACCTGTCGGTGCTGGTCACCGATGCCTTCATGCAGGCGGTCAAGGACGACACCGAATGGGAGCTTGTTTTCGGAGATCGGGTTTATAGCCGCTTGCCCGCTCGCGCGCTCTGGAACCAGATCATGCAATCCACCTATGATTACGCCGAGCCGGGCGTGATCTTTATCGACCGGATCAACGCGGCCAATAACCTTAACTACTGCGAGACGATTGCCGCCACGAACCCCTGTGGCGAGCAGCCCCTGCCGCCCTATGGCGCCTGCCTGCTTGGCTCGATCAACCTTGCGCGGCTGATCGCCAGCCTGTTCGACGAAGATGCCGGTCTTGATGAGGAGCAACTGGACGATCTGGTCACCATTGCCGTCCGGATGATGGACAACGTGATCGACGCCTCGAAATTCCCGCTGGTCGCACAAGCCGAGGAAGCCCGCGCCAAGCGGCGCATCGGGCTGGGTGTCACCGGTCTGGCCGATGCGCTGGCGATGATGGGGGTGAGCTATGGCGCAGAGGAGGCGGCGCGTCTGACCGAGCGCTGGATGCACCGGATCGCCCGCGCCGCGTATCTGGCCTCGGTGGATCTGGCGAGGGAGAAGGGGAGCTTTCCGCTGTTCGACGCGGATGGCTACCTGAACTCGGGCAACATGCGCGCGATGGATGAGGACGTGCGCGCCGCTATCGCCGAACATGGCATCCGCAACGCGCTTCTGACGTCGATTGCACCGACGGGGACGATCTCGCTTTATGCTGGAAACGTCAGTTCCGGGATCGAGCCGATTTTCGCCTTTTCCTACACAAGGCAGGTCCTGCAACGCGACGGGTCGAGACGCGCCGAAGAGGTGGTGGATTACGCCGTGCAGATGTGGCGCGAACGGTTCGGCGAGGCGGAACTGCCGGAAAGTTTCGTGACCGCGCAGACCCTTGCCCCCGAGGATCACGTCCGCATGCAGGCCGCCGCGCAGCGATGGGTGGATTCCTCTATTTCCAAGACCATCAACTGCCCCGAGGATATCTCTTTCGAGGCGTTCAAGGACGTCTACATGCTGGCCTGGGATACCGGCTGCAAGGGCTGCACGACCTATCGGCCGAACGAGGTGAGCGGGTCGGTCCTGGCGGTATCACAGCCTGCAGAGGAAGACAGCGCAGCGAAACGCATTGCCCGTGCGATGAGCGATGCGGGCCTTGAAGATCGCGAGACGCTTTCAGAGAAATCCGGGCTTTCGGTCTCTCTCCTCGATAATATCGCGACCGGCAGTAAGGACCTGTCCCGATCTGCCGCCAAGAAACTTGCCACCGTCTTGAACGTCACGGCCGACTGGCTGGTGTCGGGGAATACGGCCCTTACGACCTCGGCGATTCCGGCTGTATCCGACAGTGCGCCCGAAACCTCTTACCTGGCTGAACCCCTGAACCGCCCGCCCGAGCTTGAAGGCAACACATACAAGCTGAAATGGCCCGACAGCGAGCACGCAATCTATATCACCATCAACGATATCGAGATCGACGGGCGCCGACGGCCTTTCGAAGTCTTCATCAATTCCAAGAACATGGAGCATTTCGCCTGGACGGTGGCCCTGACGCGCATGATTTCGGCGGTGTTCCGTCGCGGCGGTGACGTATCTTTTGTCGTCGAAGAGCTGAAAGCTGTTTTCGATCCGAGGGGGGGCGCTTGGATGCAGGGCAAATACGTTCCTTCGATCCTTGCCGCCATTGGCGGGGTGATTGAAAAGCACCTGATCGCGATCGGTTTCATCGACGGAGAAGGGCTGGGCCTGAAAGCCGATCCTCACGCCGCCAACGGCAACTCAGCCAAACCGCGCGGTCCTGCCTGCCCCTCTTGCGGTCAGTATGACATGCACATGATCGAGGGCTGTGCCACCTGCGCCAATTGCGGTTACTCGAAATGTTCGGGGTGATGTGATTGCGTTTTGTTCGCAAAATCCAGCAGAAGAATTGTGCCCGGCGACGGCGTCGCTACTGAGGCGCACTTTGATAATCGAGGCGCTCAATAAAACGCGCGCGATCGAAGGGCGCCGGCCGGTGGCTGCACCGTCTGCAACTGACCTAGGCGCCCTCAAGCAGAGGCAACAATGCAAACAACCGCAGCGGCCGCGCGTACGACCGGTTGCAGCCAGTCAAAGATCTTCTGATGCTGTCGGCGCTTTCATTGTTATGATCGAGCTACCGGTGATCATTTCCCCGTCGAGGCCGCGATGTTGAACGTTCTAGCCGACCGTACCTATCGCCATCTCTTTCTCGCGCAGGTCGTTGCGCTTCTGGGCACCGGCCTTGCGACCGTGGCGCTCGGGCTGCTGGCCTATGATCTTGCCGGGAACGACGCGGCGATGGTGCTGGGCACGGTTTTCACGATCAAGATGGTGGCCTACGTCGGCGTGGCCCCGGTCGCCGGTGCCTTTGCGGATCGCTTGAACAGGCGGGTGCTGCTGGTGGCGCTCGATCTCGTCCGGGCTCTATGTGCGCTGGCGCTGCCCTTCGTGACCGAGGTCTGGCAGGTCTACGTGCTGATCTTCCTGCTGCAATCGGCCTCGGCCGGGTTTACACCGACCTTTCAGGCGACCATCCCCGACGTGTTGCCCGAGGAAGATCGGTACACCCGCGCCCTGTCACTCTCGCGCCTTGCCTATGATCTTGAAAACATCGTCAGCCCGATGCTCGCCGCTCTGCTGTTGACAGTGATGGGCTACAACACGCTTTTCCTCGGCACCGTCGCCGGTTTCATCGGCTCGGCCCTTCTGGTGGTTTCGGTGATGCTGCCAAGCCCGGCTGCACCCGCCACGCGCGGGATCTATGATCGCACCACCCGGGGCATCCGCATCTACCTTGCCACGCCCCGGCTGCGCGGGCTTCTCGCGCTCAACGTCTCGGTTGCGGCGGCAAGCGCCATGGTGCTGGTAAATTCCGTCGTTCTCGTGCGCGGGATGCTGGGCCTCTCCGACAGTGCGCTCGGCTGGACGATGTTCGCCTTTGGTGCGGGTTCGATGAGCGCGGCACTGTCGTTGCCGCGACTGCTGGACCGGCTGCCGGATCGACCAGTCATGCTGGCGGGGGCGGTGCTGACGGTGGCGACACTGGTCTGCCTTGCCGGTGGCATCGGCCTCACCGGCCTGAACTGGGGTATGCTGCTCTGCGCCTGGTTCTTGAACGGGGTCGGTTTTTCCGCTGTTCTGACACCCTCTGGGCGGCTGCTGCGGCGCTCGGCCCATCCCGAAGACAGGCCCGCCATTTTCGCGGCGCAGTTCGCCCTGTCCCATGCCTGTTGGCTGGTGTGTTATCCGTTGTCAGGCTGGCTGATGACACGCTTCGGTGCCATCCCGGCACTTATCGTACTGGCAGGGGCAGGTCTCATCGGCATTATTGCCGCCCTGCGCCTCTGGCCCGCTGGCGAAGTGGCAGAGGTCGAGCATATTCATGACAACCTCGCGCCGGACGATCCGCATCTTAACGGCGAAAGACGCCACAGCCATCCGCTGGTGATCGATGACCGCCACCCCAGATGGGCAAAGCATTTCTGAGCTTTGCCCGATCAGCCCAGCATGGTCAGGGCCGCCCCGGCAATCGCGGACCCTGCCAGCACCGTCATCATCCCGAACTTCAGCCGGAACACTGCAATCACCGCCAGCGCCGTCAGGAGCGCCGCCGCCCAATCGACCGATGCCAGCCGGGGAAGCTCGACCGTCAGCGGTCCGGCGCGCCAGACAGCGACCGCGTCAAAGATCACGTGCATGGCGAACCAGATCGCAAGGTTCAGGATCACGCCGACCACCGCCGCCGTCACTGCGGTCAGCGCGGCGGCAAGTGCGCGGTTGCGGCGCAGGCGCTCCATCCATGGCGCACCCAACAGGATCCATGCGAAACACGGCGCAAAGGTCACATAGGTCGCCAGCAGCGCGCCCAGCGTCGCCGCCCAAACGGTGCCTTCCGCGCTCCACGCGCCAAGGAAGCCGACGAATTGCAGCACCATGATCAGCGGTCCCGGCGTCGTTTCGGCCATGCCAAGCCCGTCCAGCATCTGCCCCGCCGTCAGCCAGCCATAGGTGCCAACCGCCTCCTGCGCCACATAGGCCAGTACCGCATAGGCCCCGCCAAAGGTGACAACGGCCATCTTTGAAAAGAAAAGCGCAATTTCAGTGAATACATTGCCCCGCCCCAGCGTGACAAAAAACATCCCAACCGGCACCAGCCAGAGGGCGAGGGCGGCCATCCCCGCCATCAGCGCTTTGCGCCGCGCCGTCACCGGCATCTCGACGGTTTCATCGCCAAGCAGAGTCTCGGCCTCAGCGACATGGGTGCCGCCCTGCGCGCCTTGTCCGCCACCGGGCGCAAAAGCGGCCAGCCCGCCCCGCGCGCCCGCGTACCCGATCAGCGCCGCTGCCGCGATGATCAGAGGAAACGGCACCTGAAAGGCAAAGATCGCAAGGAACGACCCCAGCGCGATGGCCCGCATCGCGTTGTTCTTCAGCGCTTTTCCGGCGATCCGGACCAGCGCTTGCAGAACAATGGCAAGCACTGCCGCCTTCAGCCCGAAGAAGAGGCCCGAAACAAGGTCAACCTCGCCAAAGATCACGTAGATCCAGCTAAGCGCCATGATCGAAAGCAAGCCGGGCAGGATGAACAGCCCGCCCGCGATGATCGCGCCGCGCGTTCCATGCATGAGCCAGCCGATATAGGTGGCAAGCTGCTGCGCCTCGGGCCCGGGCAGCAACATGCAAAAGTTCAGCGCATGTAGGAAACGATCGTCCCCGATCCAGCGCTTCTCCTCGACCGTGATCCGGTGCATCACCGCGATTTGCCCGGCGGGTCCGCCAAAGGACAGGATCGCCACCCGCGCCCAGACACGCGTCGCCTCGGTCAGCGTCGGCCAGTCGCCCTCGTTCCGGCCCCTGGGCCTGTCGAGCGATGCGTCGGTCATGTCGATGCTCCACGGCGATAGGGCGGCCAGATGGCTTTTCTCGGCGTCAAAACAGCAGCGATCGTCAGAGTCGTAAACCCCTATTCGCCGGTCAAACGCAGTTTGCAGGCGCTTGTCAAACTTCCCCGGCTGCCGGCGCATCTCCCTCTCGCAAATCGACATGCTTTCGGGCAACCGCGCCCGCCCGGGCAGCAAAATTCTGCCCGCATGACGATCCCGCTAATCCGTTTCGCATCGTTTTCGTGATTCTCGCTTACCCTGTCGGCGCTGGACGTTGCGAGTCCCCATGTCCGTGCCGAAAAGGAGAGACCCATGATGAAAGCAGCCGTCGTTCGGGAATTCGGAAAGCCGCTCGATATATGCGAGGTCGAACGCCCGTCGCTCACCGACTCCGGGATCATCGTCAAGATCGCGGCAAGCGGCGTTTGCCATACCGATCTGCACGCGGCGCAGGGGGACTGGCCGGTCAAGCCAAGCCCGCCTTTCATCCCCGGCCATGAAGGTGTCGGCACCGTTGCCGAGGTCGGGCGCAACGTCAAAGGCGTCAAGGAAGGCGACCGCGTCGGCATCCCGTGGCTCTACACCGCCTGCGGCCACTGCCGTCATTGCATGGGCGGATGGGAAACGCTCTGCACCGACCAGCAGAATACCGGCTACAGCGTGAATGGCGGTTTCGCGGACTACGTGCTTGCCGATCCGAATTATGTCGGCCACCTGCCGGATGCGGTGGAATTTGCCCCTGCCGCGCCGGTGCTCTGCGCCGGGGTCACCGTCTACAAGGGGCTGAAAGAAACCGACACCCGGCCCGGCCAGACCGTGGTGATCTCGGGTATCGGCGGTCTTGGCCATATGGCGGTGCAGTACGCCAAGGCGATGGGCCTTCACGTGATCGCGGTGGATATCGCCAAGGACAAGCTGGATCTGGCAAAAAGCCTCGGTGCCGACCAGACCATCAACGCGCTCGAAACCGATCCGGTCGCCGAAGTGCAGGCCGGCGGCGGGGCCGAGGGCGTGCTGGTCACGGCAGTCGCGGGCAAATCGTTCGAACAGGGTGTCCGCATGCTGGCACGCGGCGGCACGATGAGCCTTGTGGGCCTGCCGCCGGAAAGCTTTCCGCTGGAAATCTTCGACACGGTTCTGAACGCCAAGACGATCCGGGGTTCCATCGTCGGCACCCGCAACGATCTGGCCGAGGCCCTGCAATTCGCCGCCGAAGGCAAGGTCGCCGCGCATTACTCGACCGAGTCGCTGGACGATGTGAACAGCATCTTTGACCGGATGAAGAAAGGCGCCATCGACGGTCGTATCGTGATGGAACTGTAACGCCCCTCGGGCCGCGCCGGTCTATTCCGCCGGGCGATCGCGAAAGGCCATGACCTTGTTACTATAGGCCTTGTCGCCGCTCACGTCGCGACCAAACCAAGCAGGCGGTACAAAGGCATGCGCCGCCTCGATGCTGTCGAACTCGACCTCGACCACCACCAGCGGGGCAAGATCGCCGGAAAACACATCCAGTTCAAAGACCGAACCATCGTCCAGCGATCCGGTCCATCGCACTTTGTCTACGGTGGCCGATGCCGCGGGCCAGAGCGTCTCGAAAGCGTCCCGCGATATCTCGCTTTCATGTTCGCCGCGCACCATGCCCGAGCCGGATTTGACCGTCAGAAAATAGTTCTCGCCCTTCTGGCGCAGGCGCACCTCGATGGAATCCTCGGGCCGGGTAACATAGCCCTGCCGGATCTCGACCGCCTTTGCGGCCGCCAGATCGGGCATCTCTGCCACCAGAAACTTGCGCTCGATTTCGGTTCCTGTCGCCATCACGCTTTCTTCGCCACTTCCTTGCTGAGTTTCCGATAGGCCGACGCCGCCTCGTGCGAGGCCGAGAAACTGCCAACCGGCGCGCGGTGTATGCCCATTTTCTCTACATCGGTCGAAAAGGGAATGGTGACGTCCAGAAAGCGCTTGGCATGTTGTTTGCGCATGCGCCGCATGGTCTCGCCATGCAGTTTCTTGGTTGCCTGCGCCATCGAAAAGAAGGCGAGTATCTTCTTGCGCTCCAGTCTGTGCTCTTTGAAGAAGTCGACGAGTTGCTCAAACGTCCGTTCTGACAGCGTGGTCGGGATCACCGGCACAACTATCGCATCCGACGCCTTGAACACGTTTTCGGACAGGGTCGAGATATTCGGCGGGCAGTCCAGCACGATAAAGTCATAGTCGTTGCCCACGCTCTTCAACGCCTTTTTCAGCCGAGACTGGCTGCGTTTCATCCGCGCGAGAAACACGTCGAAATCGCGGAATTCGGTATTGGCGGGCAGAATGTCGAGATTGTCGAAATCGCTGCCCCGGATCGCATCGGTGAACCGTTTCACATCCGTAAAGAACCGGTCACCCTTCAGCTTTTTCGACGGTTTGACGCGAAAGTAAAAGCTCGACGCCCCCTGCGGATCGAGATCGCACAGAAGCACACGGTGACCTTCCTTGGCCAGGCAATAGGCGATGTTGACCGCGCTCGCGGTTTTCCCGACACCGCCCTTGTTCGAATAGCTCGCGATGACCGTCATGCTGCTGTCTTTCCGGGCTTAAAGCTTTTACGGAAACGGGCGCTGGTCTTCTCGGAGTTGAAGGCTGTGAAACTGGCGACGACCCTGGCCCGTTCCTCTGTCTGTTTCTGGTGAAGCACAGTCACAAGCGCGCCAATGCTCGTGGCGATTTCGATGGCATCCTTGGAGTTCCCGGCGCACAGCCTGTCCAGCATCCCGGCCAGCGCCTCCTGCTGCACGGAGTAGTCATTGAACGCCCCAAGGTTATCCTGCAGCGTTTTCAGTGACTTGAGTATAACTTTGGTGTCTTTTTTGCCAAACAGGGGGGCAAAGAATTCGATCAGGTAGCGCAGTTTCTTGCAGTGAATGCGCAGATCGTGAACCTGTTCATCGGCGGTCCCGTCGTCGATCAAACCGGCGATCTTGCAGACCTTCACGTATCGTTTCCAGATCAGCGCTTGTGCAAATGCCAGCGCCGGGCGTTCAGCCTCGGGGCCCTTGGTAATCCGCTTCGGCGCGGCAAAGAGTTTTTCAAGCTTGTCCATCTCGCGCAGATAGGCCTGACCGTTAAAGAACCGCGCCAGCTTGGCATGGGCCGCCCCGCGATCCGCCGCAAGACTGTCGAACAGCTTGTCGATCCCCGGCTGCAGGGCAGGCGGCACCAACTCCAGATAGGCCTGCCGGTCAAGCAAATGCACGTCAAGATCGCGCAGCTGTCCGGTCCGGGCCATCAGGCTGCCGAACCTGTCCTTAAACTGTTGTGTCTGATCTTCGGTGAAGACGCCTTTGAACAGCGAAATCACCGACCGGGTACGGCGCAACGCGACGCGGTAGTCATGCAGGAATTCGCTGTCGATATCCTCGATGACACCGGGTTCATTCGCCCGCGCCACGGCAATCTGCGCCCGGATGATATCGGTCGCCACGTGAAACGATGTTTGGTCCGGCGTCATCGCGATCACCGGCTTGCTGGTGTAATCCGCCCCCGGCCCACGAAGCGCGCGGGCAATATCGCCCACCGTCCCCAGCGGCTCGCCCAGCGATGCCACAAAGGCGGTAAGCTGATCCATTTCCTCGTCATACCCGCGCAGCGGCATGAATTCGATCATGCAGGCGGCGGTGCCACTCTCGGGCACAAAGCTGTGCACCCGGCAGCGTGCGACGGTCTTGTCGAGGTCATCGACCATCTTCAACATCTGGCAGGAAACCGTCCCCTCCGCCCGGACCAGCAAACGCCGCAGCGGATTGACGATCTTGCCCAGCTTGGCCGTGACCGGACCCTCCGGCATGTGGTCGACGAAATCGGGCGCTGCAAAGTCCTGTCTTGCTACGGCGGTATCCGGAGCAATCAGTACAAGATCGTTTTTTGTCGCGATCAGCGCCATATCCGCCGCGCCGATCTGGTTGTCAAAGCTATCGATCAGCGTAAAGGCTTTCTGATCGTCTTCCCCTTCGCGGACAAGCCGCGCATCGCCGATCTTTGCGCCGACAAGCTTCTTGGAAAGCGCCGTGGATACAAGCGCTGGCCGAAGATGTCCGAGTGTTGCGAGCAATATAACCCAAGCCTTTCTGCATTCTCGTGCCGTCGGATCGCCACGAGCTTCATCTATAAGGAGAGGCCATGTCGAGCACCACCCAAACGCGCCCAAATACCTCTTATCCCGCATATTTCCAGTACATGACGTAACGGTGAAGCTTATGCGCCCATGCAAGTGTCGCTTTGCGATTTTTCCGGGCCGAAGCTATCCGGTCGAGACAAGCATCTCGCAGACCTTCTGCGGATCGTACCTTTTCGGGTCATCACCGCTCAGGAGCAGGCGGACGCAGGGAATGCCGAACCGGTTGGTGACGTCGGCGCAGGCCGCCATGTCATGGGACAGGTCGCAGACCACATGGGTCATCAGCGCTTCGGTCGGTACATCGCCCCCGGCATCCGCCCGCAGCGGCGCCAGTATCGCCTCCACCTGATCGGCCAGATCATGGCCAAGCGCCTCGGGGTCGGGGCCAAGGCTCGGGAGGTAGATCTTGGGCACGTGGCGCGCGGCAATCGCCTTGCCCACCCCGGCAGGCATCAGGTTAACGACCACGCTGGAATAAAGACTGCCGGGCGGGCAGCAGATTACCTCGGCTTGACCGATGAGCCTGCGATTGCGCTTGGGCAGGGCGATCTCTCCCGTTGCGATCTCCTTTTGCCCGTCACTCAAAAACAGCCGCGCGATCCGGCTCTCCGGCGGCGCGACCTCCTTGCCGGTTATCTCGCGCTGCCCGGTCAGGCGCTGGCCATTTGCCAGTTCCGCCTCCAGTTGCAGGTTGGCATCCACGACCGAACGCACCGTGCCGCGCACATCGACCATTTTGGACATCAGGAAAAGGACCGGTTCAAGCGCGCGGTCATGGCCCAGATAGCCGCCTGCGATGATCAGGTTGCCAATACTTGCATTGCGGTAGTCGAAATCCTCGGGCGCATGGGCTTCAAAGTCTTGCAGGAACGTCTGGATCAGGCTGCGCATGGGGCGTGCAATCGCCCGGATCAGCGGATGTTTTCCCGCGCTCATCGCCGCGACCTCGGCGCGCAGATCTTTCTGCGACCCGTCCTTGTCCAGACGACGCGAGAACAACGCATAGATATCCGGCTGGCCCAGCACGGTCTCATCCGCGAGTGCCATCAGCCTGCTGCGCAGATCGCCGACGGCAGGCATGTCAAAGGCCCGGCGCAGCACTTGCGAACTCCCACCGCTGTCAAAGGGCGTGATCAGGTGGATCGAATTGTACGTATAGCGTTTCAGCTGGCGCGAGATATCGTTCAGCGCACTGCCGCCGCTGAAGAACAGGATCTGCGGTCCCAGATGCGGCGCGCTCAATGCCCGTGAAACGCGCAACCCGTCCGGCACGGCAATGTCGCGCTCAACGCGGATTTTCGGCACCTGCATACCGGCCCCTTCGGCGCTGTCGAACCTGTCCTCTATAATTCACACCTATTTCCGGTAATCACGCAATATCGCCGGGTTTCGCATATCTATGACCGCCCGGACCTTTGCCCGCATGGGGGCGCATGTGCCATCGCAAGTCAAGCAGGGCGGCATATAAGCAAGCCGCTCCACTCCCCGTCACACAGGTTTCATAGGCCTGAAGAACAATCCGCGGGACTCAGGCTGAATACAGCTAAAACGTGCGTGACTCATAAAAAAATTAATTTTTGGTTGATCGGATAAGCCCAGACGGTGCAACCTCTTAGGTAGAGTAAACAGTGATTGATTCTTGTTAACAGGGTGATTTCGGAAGCAAGGAGCGCCACCGGCGAGGACCCGTGAATTAGGCAGGCCGACCAGCAGTACCCCCGTAAGGGGCAATCAGAACTCGTATTTCCGATTTCCAAGGCTCGACGACCAATATGTATTCATTTCAGGGGGAGACCCACAGTGACCTTCTTCAAACGACTTGTCGTTCTGGCTGCCGTCGCAGCCGCAAGCACGGCAGCGGCGCAAGAGAGCGCCGACGCAGACAAACCGAATATCCTCGTCATCTGGGGCGACGATATCGGACAGGCCAATATCTCGGCCTATACCATGGGCCTGATGGGCTATACCACGCCGAACATCGACAGCATCGCCAATGATGGCATCATCTTCACCGACTACTACGCCGAACAAAGCTGCACGGCCGGTCGTTCGACCTTTATCACCGGGCAGACAACGTTGCGCACCGGTCTGTCCAAGGTCGGTCTGCCCGGCGCGCAAGCCGGAATGCAAGAGGTCGATGTCACGATCGCTTCGGCCCTGAAAGATCACGGCTATGCGACAGGGCAGTTCGGAAAGAACCACCTCGGCGACCGCGACGAACATCTGCCCACCGAACATGGCTTTGACGAATTCTTCGGCAACCTCTATCACCTGAATGCCGAGGAAGAGCCTGAAAACTTCAACTATCCGCAGGATGAAGAATTCCGCGAACGCTTTGGCCCGCGCGGCGTGATCCGTGCCTCTGCCGATGGCGAGATCGAGGATACCGGTCCGCTGACCAAGAAGCGGATGGAAACAATCGACGAGGAAACTTCGGCCGCCGCCATCGACTTTATGGAACGGCAGGTCGAATCCGGAACACCGTTCTTTGTCTGGATGAACGCCACCCGGATGCACTTCCGGACCCACGTCAAGGAAGAGAACCGCAGCGCACCGGGGCTGACCGCCCTGACCGAATATGCCGATGGCATGATCGAGCATGACGGCATCGTGGGTAACCTGCTCGACAAGCTCGATGAGCTCGGTATCGCGGACAATACAATTGTCATGTACGCGACCGACAACGGTCCGCACCAGAACTCCTGGCCTGATGCGGGCACGACGCCTTTCCGTTCCGAGAAAAACACCAACTGGGAAGGTGCCTACCGCGTCCCTGCGATGCTGAAATGGCCGGGCCGGATCGAACCGGGTTCCGTCGCAAACGAGATGTTCTCGGGGCTTGACTGGTTCCCGACACTTCTGGCGGCCGTGGGCGACACCGACATCAAGGAACGTCTGCTTGAAGGTACGACGATCAACGGCAAGGAATACAAGAACCACCTCGACGGTTACAACCAGCTGCCCTACCTGACTGGCGAAACCGACGAGGGCGCACGTGACCGGTTCTTCTATTTCAACGATGACGGCGAAGTTGTGGCTCTGCGCTATTACAACTGGAAAGTTGTATTCAAAGAGCAGCGCGCGAAGGGAACGTTGAACATCTGGGCCGAACCTTTCACATCGTTGCGTGTCCCAAAGCTCTTCGATCTGCGTGCGGATCCCTATGAACGGGCCGACATCACCTCGAACACCTACTATGACTGGCTGATGGACCACGTATATCTTCTGGCCCCGGCGCAGGCCGTCGTCGGTGAGTTCCTTGCCACCTTCGAGGAATATCCGCCGGCCCAGCGTCCGGACAGCTTCTCGATCGACCAGATCCAGGAAGAGCTGAACGCCAGCCTCAATGCGATGGGCGGTCAGTAAAGACTCCGGCCGGGGCGCGAACACTCTCGCGCCCCGGCTTTTCAGTTTGCACCGACCGGGTTGATTCAGGTCCAGGCGTCTGACCGAAACGTCCCGGTTGCTATTCCGGATCATGCCCGGCGCATCATGCGCGGCACGTCCAGCCCAATTCTTCAGGAACTTCCGATATGCTCAAGCTCGCCTGCGCCGCCGCCTTTGTCATGGCCTGCAGCGCCGCCCATGCCGATCCGCTTCCCTCGTGGAATGACACCGAGACCAAGAGCGCGATCATCGAATTCGTCGACAACGTCACCACTCCGGGGCTCGACACTTACGTCATCCCCGAGGACCGGATCGCCGTGTTCGACAATGACGGGACCCTCTGGGCCGAACAGCCCGCCTATTTTCAGCTTTTCTATGCAATCGACATCCTTCGCGAAAAGGCGCAGGCCGATCCCGGCATCCTCAGCTCCGATGTGCTCAAGGCCGCCAATGACGGAGACATGGAAGGTATGATGGCGGGAGGTGTCGAGGGTCTGATCGAGATCCTCAATGTCTCGCACGCGGCGATCACCCCGGCGGATTTCGAAACCTCCGCCTCCGAATGGCTCGCCACCGCCAAGCATCCAACGACGGGCATGGCCTATGCCGGGATGACCTATCAGCCGATGGTCGAACTCCTGCGCTACCTGCGTGACGAAGGCTTTGCCACCTATATCGTCTCGGGCGGCGGCATCGATTTCATCCGCTCCTTCGCGGATGAGGCCTATGGCATCCCGCCGTGGCAGGTGGTCGGGACCGAGGGCAACACCTCATACTCCGCCGACAGCGGTACACCGACTATCACGAAGGACGGCGGCGTCACCTTCATCGACGACAAAGAGGGCAAACCCGTCGGCATCATGCGGCATATCGGCAAGCGCCCGATCCTTGCCGCCGGTAATTCGGACGGTGATTTCGCCATGCTCGAATGGACCACTGCCGGGGAAGGTCCGCGTTTCGGGATGCTGCTGCACCACACCGACGGCGACCGCGAATTCGCCTATGACCGCGACGGCCATACCGGCGTTCTGAATCGCGGTCTGGACGAAGCCGCCGAGCGCGGCTGGACGGTGATCGACATGGCAGAGGACTGGTCAAGGATATGGACCGGCTCCAGATGACGGCACGCGATCAAATCGAAGACCTGCGCAGCCGCATGGGCCAGTCGATCATCGGACAGCGCGACGTGATCGAACGGCTGCTGATCGGGCTTCTCGCCAATGGCAACCTGCTGGTCGAGGGGCTCCCGGGCCTCGCCAAGACCCGCGCGATCAAGGCGCTGGCCAGAAACCTCGAGGCCGATTTCAGCCGCATCCAGTTCACGCCCGACCTGCTTCCCTCGGACGTGACCGGGACCGAGGTTTATTACCAGTCCGGTGACAAGTCCGAATTCCGGTTCGAGCCGGGGCCGATCTTTGCCAATATCGTGCTGGCCGATGAAATCAACCGCGCCCCGGCCAAGGTGCAGGCGGCCCTGCTCGAAGCGATGGAGGAAAGGCAGGTGACGGTCGCGGGCACCACCCACCCGATGGAGCCGCTCTTTATGGTGATGGCCACCCAGAACCCGGTCGAGCAAGAGGGCACCTATCCGCTCCCCGAGGCCCAGATGGACCGTTTCCTTATGCATGTGCTCATCACCTATCCCCCGGTCGAGGACGAGGTCGAGGTGATCCGCCTTGTCCGGGGCGAGGAAATTGCCGCGATGGCAGGGCAGGGCGCGGGTAAGGCGCCCGCCGAAAAACCCGCCGCGATCCCACAGCAGGCCGTCTTCGATGCACGGGCTGAAATCGGCGCGATCCATGTCTCGGATGCCATCGAACGCTACATGGCCGATTTGGTGAACGCGACGCGTATCCCGTCCGAGTTCGGCGATGATCTGCCGCGCTGGATCGAGATCGGCGCCTCGCCCCGCGCCTCGCTCGCGCTCGACAAATGCGGGCGCACCCATGCATGGCTCGCGGGCCGTGACTATGTCGACCCCGAGGATATCCGCGCCATCGCGCCGGACGTGCTGCGTCACCGTCTTGGGCTGACCTTCGAGGCGCAGGGCGAGGGCGTCACCCCCGACCGGGTGGTGTCCGAGATTCTCAAACAGGTCGCGTTGACCTGACGCCATGCAGGATCGCGCCGCCCGCATAAGAACCGGACTCACTCCGCCCGCGCCACCTTCCGGGACGGATACGCGCATTTCGGTCGATCTCGCGCATCTGCGCCGTCTCGAGGCGCAGGCAAGGCGGATCAGCTTCCTGCCGCGCCAGCCCGCGCGCAGCGTGCTGAACGGCCGCCATGCCTCGCGCCTGCGCGGACGCGGGCTGAACTTCGAAGAACTGCGCGACTACCTGCCGTCGGATGACGTGCGCACCATCGACTGGAAAGTGACCGCCCGTACCGGCAAGCCCCATGTGCGCGTCTATACCGAGGAACGGGACCGCCCGGCGCTCATCGTCGTCGACCAGCGCATGTCGATGTTCTTCGGCTCGGTGCTCAACATGAAATCCGTGACGGCAGCGGAATGTGCGGCGCTGGCCGCCTTTCGCATCGCCGACCAGGGCGACCGTGTCGGTGGCATCGTCTTCGGCGATGCCGATATCGCCGAAATCCGACCCGCGCGCTCGCGGTCGTCGCTCATGGCCTTCCTGTCTTCGCTCGCCGCGGCCAACGGGCTCTTGCACGCGGAAACCCCTCCAGTGTCCCCGATGCCGATGAACCGAATGCTGCAATCGGTCGCCCGCATCGCCCCGCGCCACCACCTCATCCTCGTCTTCAGCGATTTCGACGAGGTCGACGCCACCACCGAGAAACTTGTCGCCGGGCTGGCGCGAAAGAACGATCTGGTGCTGGGGCTGGTCTCGGACCCTTTCTCCGATGACATGCCGTCGGGACTGAAAATCGTGGTCTCCGATGGCGAGCTGCAGGCGGAAATCGACACCGCCGACCGCGCCGCGCACCGGCGTCTCGATGAAATGGCCAAGGGGCGGCTCGCGCAGGTGCTCGACTGGCAAAGACGTTTCGGCATCCCCGTCCTGCCGGTCAGCTCGGCCGAGGACAGCCTGCGCCAGATGCGCCGCCTCATGGGGCTGGCGGGGCAGGCGCGCTGATGGAACCTGAAACCACCCCCGCGAACCTCATCGACCTTCTCGATCGGCTGATCCGTCCCGAAGAACCGGTGCCCGTCTCCATGCGCCCTGAAACTTGGGGCTGGGCCGGGCTGGCCGTTCTGCTCATCCTGCTGCTCGCATGGGGCGTCCGGGTCTGGCTGCGCCGCCATCGCGCCAATGCCTATCGCCGCGAAGCAGAACAGGCCATCGAACGCGCCGGGGGCGACCCGGCAGAAATCGCGCTGATCCTGCGGCAGACCGCGCTGGCCGCCTATCCCCGGACCGAGGTCGCGGCCCTCTCGGGTGAGGACTGGCTGGCGTTTCTCGACGCGACCTCCGACTCCACCCTGTTTTCCAAGGGCGTCGGGCGCTGCGTGGCCGGTGCCCCCTATCGCCCCTCCGAACCTGCGCCCGATCTGGCCCCCATCGCTATCCGTTGGGTCCGCACCCATCAACCGCACCGCGGCACGCGCAGGCGCCGCCACATGGCATGGCCCGGAGAGGTCTCGTGATCTCCCTCGGCTTTCCCTGGGCGCTTTTACTTCTGCCGCTGCCACTGCTGGTCCATTACCTCGTCCCCGACCATCGCGAACGGGTGCCCGCCCTGCGCATCCCGTTCTTTCGCCGTGTCGTCGAAACGGCCGGCAGCGAACCGGGACCGGGATCGGTGGTGCTGGGCCGAAGCCTTTTGCAAACCGCCACCGGCATCCTGATCTGGTGCCTGCTGATCCTCGCGCTGGCCCGGCCCGAGAAAGTCGGCCAGCCCATCGAGCTCAGCAAATCCGCTCGCGACGTGGTGCTGGCCATCGACATCTCCGGTTCGATGGATGCGCGCGATTTCCAGACACCGGCGGGCGAAACCCTGCAACGGCTGCAAGGGGTCAAGAACGTGGTCAGCAGCTTTATCGAAGGGCGCGAAGGCGACCGCATAGCGCTGATCGTCTTTGGCTCAAGGGCTTATGTGCAATCGCCGCTCACGCAGGATCTGCAAACCATCGGCGACCTGCTCGACCAGACCACCGTCGGCATGGCCGGTCCGCATACCGCGTTGGGTGACTCCATCGGGCTGGCGATCCGCACCTTTGAAGCCAGCGAAATCGACCAGCGCCTGCTCATCCTGCTCTCGGACGGCACCGATACGGTCAGCCGGATGAGCCCGGTGAACGCTGCCGAAATCGCCCGCAACAAGGGGATCGAAATCTTTACCATCGGCGTCGGCAACCCACAGGCCTCGGGCGAGGACAAGGTCGATCTCGAGACCCTGAAACAGATCGCCGCGCGCACCCGGGGACAGTATTTCTTTGCGCAGGATCAGGACGGGCTGCAACAGGTCTATGACCGGATCGACGCGCTGGCCCCGCGCGAAACCGAAACGCTTTCCTACCGGCCACGACGGTCGCTGGCCTGGATACCGCTTGCGCTGATCGCGGCGCTTGGACTTGGGGTGACTGCTTATCTCGTCCTGACCACACGGCAGAGGGCGCATCCATGAACTTCTCCCTCGCCATCGAAGTGTTTCATTTCCTGCGCCCGCTCTGGCTTTTGCTTCTGCCGTTGATCGTGATCGCCTGGTGGATGGCGCGGCGTCAGAACCGCAAGCCCGCCCAGCTTCTCGACCGGATCGCGCCGCATCTGCGCAAGGCGCTCACGGTGGGGGACCGTGGCCATCGCCGGATCGAACCCATCGACGGAGTCGCGCTCCTGCTGGCACTGGCCTGCCTTGGCGCTGCCGGTCCGACGTGGTCGCGCGTACCGGACCCTTTCGTCGCCCAGACCGCCCCTGTCGTCATCGCGCTCAAGGTCACCCCCTCGATGGAGTCCGACGATCTCGCGCCCTCCCGCCTCGAACGCGCCAAGCAAAAGATCCGCGACCTGCTCGATCTGCGCGCCGGGGCCCGCACCGCCCTTGTCGCCTACGCCGGGTCAGCTCATGCGGTCGTGCCGATGACCGAAGACGCGAATGTCCTCTATCCTTATCTCGACGGGCTGTCCCCGGACGTGATGCCGGCCGAAGGGGCCGATGCGCTCGCCGCCATTGCGCTTGCCGAAACGATCCTCGCAAAAGAACCGACGCCCGGCGGCATTCTCCTTGTTGCCGATGCGCTGGACAGCGCACAGGCGCGCCGTATGGCAGGGACCGAGGGAACGAGCCTCGCAGTGCTCTCCATGCTGCCCTCCGGCACCAACGATCCGGGGCTCGACGCGGTCGATATCCCGGTGATCGAGGCCAGCGTGGATGACAGCGACATCCGGCAACTCGACAGGCAGCTCAACGCCGCCTACCAGCGCGCCCTCACCGAAAGCGGCAACCAGCCATGGGACGACAGGGGCTGGATGCTGGCATGGCCCGCGATGTTGCTGGCACTGCTCTGGTTCCGGCGCGGCTGGACCATGCGCTGGGCGCATCTCTGGCTCGCCGCTTTCCTTCTGGTCCCGGTCCCGCAGGCGCGCGCCGACAGTATCACCGACTGGTTCTTTACCCCCGACCAGCAGGGCCGTCTTGCCTATGACCGCAAGGATTACGAACGCGCCGCTGAACTGTTTCAGGACCCAATGTGGCGCGGCTGGGCGCTCATGCGCGACGGCCAGTATGATGAGGCCGCCAAGGTCTTTCACCGCATCGAAACGCCCGAGGCTTCCTTTGCCGAAGGTCTTTCCCATATCCGCAATCGCGCCTATCGCGATGGCATCGACGCCTATGAAACCACGCTGGAACGCGATCCGAATTATCCCGGTGCCGCCGAAAATCTCGCCCTCGCACGCGAAATTCTCGACTATGTTGAAACCGCCCGCGAACAGTCGGATACCGGCGAAGACGAAGGCATCGGCGCGGATGAGGTGGTCTTTGACAACGAAGACGAACGCGGCGCGGATACCGAGATGGAGGCTGGTGAGGAGTCGGGCGATGCACTTCTCACCACGGATCAGTGGATGAACACGGTCGATACCAACACCGGCGATTTCCTGCGCCAGCGTTTCGCCATCGAGGCGGCGCAGCAGACTGGCGAGGCCTCGCGATGAGACGCCTTGCTGCCATCGTCGTGATGCTTTTCTTGTTCGCTGTGCCGCTCTCGGCGCAGGACGCGCAGCCCACCGCCAGTGCCGAACTCGAAGTGAACGAGGTGATCCCCGGCCAGTACACGACCCTGCGCATCGCGGTGCTCGTGCCGACATGGATGGCAGGCCCGGTCGACTTTCCCTCCTTCGAGATGCCCAACCTCCGGGTACGCCTGCCACCGGAATCCACTGGCCCGATCAGCCGCCGCGTAAACGGCGAAACATGGTCCGGCGTGGCGCGGCGCTATCTCTTGTCGCCAATGGTGCCGGGGCAATTCGCAATTCCCGCCCAGACCCTGCTGGTCCGCTACGCGCAGCCGGGCCAGACCGACCCGCTCGAGGCTACGCTGTCCACGCCCGCCCTCCTGCTCACCGGCATCCTGCCAAATGGGGCCGAGGATCTCGACCCGTTCATCGCCGCCTCTGGCCTGACACTGTCTCAGGAGATGCCCGGCAAGACCACCGATCTGCAACCGGGCGAAGCGGTTAAACGCGTGGTCACGGCCAGCATCGAAGGCGCATCGCCCATCGTCCTGCCACCGATGTTGTCCCCGGTCGACATTCCCGGCATCCGCACCTACCCGGATGCGCCGCAGGTCAGCGAGGTTGCCGACGGGGGCGACCTGTCCGGTACGCGCATCGAAAGCGTGACCTACATGGCGCAATCCGGCGGCAGCGGTGCGCTGCCCGAGGTCACGCTGCGCTGGTACAACCTCTCGACGGGCGCGGTCGAAACAGCCAGCCTTCCCGGCGCGGACATCTCCGTCGATGCGCCGGTGGCCGAGCCTTTGCGCGATACCGGCCCGATCTGGCGCATGGCCGCGTTGGGTCTCGCGGTGGTCCTTGTCTGCGCCCTCATCCTGCGCTGGGCATGGCCGCGCGCCTCGGCCCGCGCCGCCAGCCACCGCGCCGCGCGTCTTGCCAGCAAGGCCCACGCTGAAAAGCTGATGATCCAAGCCATCGACCGGCAGGATTATCCCGCCACACGCCGCGCCCTCGACGAATGGCAAAACCGTTCGCCGCGCACAACCGCGACCGATATGCGCCCCATCCGCGCGGCACTCACTACCATCGCTGGCAAGCTCTACGGCACCGATCCGCAACCTGTGCCCGACAGCGACTGGTCCACCCTCAAAAAGGCCGTGACGCAAGCCGGGAAGGGCAGGGACCAGCAAAAACCAACCGCCCTGCCGCCGCTCAACCCGTCAACCGTTTGAGACAGCCGCAGGACCCTCGACCGTCTCCAGCAGGCGCGTAAGCTCCTCCCGCCAGCCAGATTTAACCCGCTCGGCAAGCCGCGAGAGCGGCCGGTGCACCGGCGTGTAAAGCGTATAGGCATAGGGCACCGTCTCGGCCATCGGCCGAAAGGTGACCCCGTCTCCCGCGATGCCCACAAGTTGCTCGGTCACCGCAGACAGCGGATCGACAATCGCACAGCAACGCCCCGCCGCGATGAAATGCATCAGCGGCAGAAAGAACTGGCACTGCACCTCCAGCCGGAACCGCGCGCCCACCTGACCGAAAGCGGCCTGCACGCTATGGTTATGGGGATGATCGCGGGTCAGCCCGCCCATCGGCTCCGAATCCAGATCGGCAATCGAAACGACCGACCGTTCTGCCAGCCGGTGCCGCGTCGGAATCGCGCAAAGACAGCGGGTCTCGATGACCTCTTCGCGCACAATTTGAGCATTCGCATCGCCGGGCAGATGATCGCCAAACCCGAAATCGATCGACTGGCTCCCGGCCAACTGGCGAATCTGCGGCGTGGTCCGGGTGAGCAGCGACAGCGTGATATCGTGATCCGGCGCGATCACCCGGCTCAGGAAATTCGGCATCAGATAGGTCGCCGGCCCCGGCATGGTCGCCAGCGTCAACTGTCCCACCTCGGCCTTGGAAAGCCGCTTCATCGTGCCGTTCAGCCGGTTCAACCGGCTGATGATTTCTTCTGACTCATCAAATAGATAATGTGCCTCTGGTACCGGCACCATCTGCCGCCCCTCGCGCCGGAAGAGTTCAATCCCAAGGCTCTCTTCCAGCGCCTTGATCGCCAGCGAAACCGCTGGCTGGGTCCGGTTCAGATTGCGCGCCGCCTGGCTGAGCGAGGCCGATTTCATCACCTCGCGAAAGGCGATCAACTGGGAAATATTCATGGCTTCACATTTGCTGAACTTATCGAACTAAAACAATTTCAAATTTGTTTTTATATCTCGAGATTTGCAAGCTTCCCGTCATCGTAAACAACAAGAACCAATTCAGGGAGCTTTCGATGACGATTCTCAGAACCCTTGCAGGGGCCGCGACCCTTGCCGTCCTGGGCGGCGCACTCGCCGCGCAGACGCCCACCTTTTTCCGTATCGGCACCGGCGGGGCAGGGGGCACCTATTTTCCGATCGGCGGCACCATCGCCAATGCCATCTCGGCCCCTCCCGGCTCGCGCCCCTGCGACGAAGGCGGCCAGTGCGGCGTGCCCAACCTGATCGCCATCGCGCAATCGACCACCGCCTCGGTCTTCAACGTGGCCGCCGTCCAGAACGGCGAGCTTGAAGCCGGTCTTGCCGCCGCCGACATCGTGCATGACAGCTATCACGGCACCGGCAAATTCGAAGGCAAGGCGCATGAGAAACTGCGCGTCGTCGCCAACCTCTACCCCGAGGACCTGCATCTGGTCATGCCCGCAGGCACGACCATCGAGTCCTTTGCCGATCTCGAAGGCAAACGCGTCGGCATCGCGCAGGCCGGTTCGGGCACGCAGGTCGCCGTGCTGACGATGATGGAAGGCTGGGGCATCACCCGCGACAACATCGAAGAGGCCGAGCTGAACAATTCGCAATCCGCTGAACGTCTCGCCGACGGTCAGCTTGACGCCTATTTCTACGCCGCGGGCTGGCCGGTTGCCGCGATGGTCCAGCTTGCCTCGACCAAGGGCATGGCGCTGCATTCCTTTACCGATGAGGATCTGAAAAAGATCAACGATCTGGTGCCGGCCTATATTCCCTCGACCATCCCCGCCGGCGTCTATGAAGGCATCGACACCGAAATCAAGACACCTGCCGTGTCCGCGCTGCTGGTGATGTCCGCCGATCTGGACGAAGAACTCGTCTATGGGATCACCAAGGCGATGTGGAACGAAAACAGCCGCAAGCTGCTCGACAACGGCCATGCCAAGGGCAAGCAGGTGACACTCGAAACCGCGCTGGACGGGATCGACTCGCTGGATGTGCCGCTGCACCCCGGTGCCGAGAAGTTCTACCGCGAAATCGGTATGCTCGACTAAGCACCCCTCAAACAGGTATCGGGCGGCCCCGCGCCGCCTGATACATTTCTACCCGGGTGATCGCAGGTCCTGCGGCCCGGCGCGCAGCAAAGGCATCCCATGACCCAGACCTCTCATGACAGCACCGACAATGACGTCCTGAGCGCCGAAGAACTGGCCGAAATCGAACGCAAATACGACGAAGGCGCCGCGACCCGCGCCGTTGGCGGAGCCATGGCCCTATTTCTGCGGGCCGTCGCCCTTGCCTTTGCGGTCTATCACTTCATTACCGCAGGTTTCGGCTTGCCCGCCGATCACTGGCACATGGGCTGGCACCTCGCCGGGCTGTTCATCCTGATCTACGCCTTCTACCCCCTGCGCGGCAGCAAGGGCGCCTATGAGATGCAGGTCTCGCGCTGGCGCATCGGCAACGTGCCGATCTTCGATCTGGTGTTGATGGTACTCGGGGTCGCCAGCGCCCTCTACCTCGGCTTTGCATGGCGCGGCGTGCCCGCGCTCGGGATCGAGGAACAGATGTTCCGCATGGGCAATCCCAACACCTATGACATGGTCTTTGGCTGCATCCTGATCCTGCTGGTGCTCGACATCGCGCGGCGCACGCTGGGCTGGATCCTGCCTCTCATCATCTGCGTCTTCATGAGCTACGCACTCTTTGGCCCCTATTTCCCGGGTATCCTGCAACATCCCGGCGTGAAATTCCGCACTTTCGTTTCGTCTATGTACTTCCCGCAAGAGGGCATCTTTGGCGTCACCCTCTGGGTCACCTCCACCATCGTTTTCCACTTTGTCCTCTTTGGCGTCGTCGCACAACGCACCGGCCTTGGCGCGCTGTTCATCGACAATGCCACCATCCTCGCCGGGCGTTATCGTGGCGGACCGGCCAAGGTCTCGGTCGTCTCCTCGGCGTTTTTCGGCACGATTTCCGGGTCCTCCGTGGCCAACACGGTCTCCACCGGCTCGCTCACCATTCCCAACATGAAACGTCTGGGCTATCCGGGCCATTTCGCGGGCGGGGTCGAGGCCGCTGCCAGCGCCGGGGGGCAGATCACCCCGCCGATCATGGGTGCCGCCGCCTTTATCATGGCCGAGTTTCTCGAGCTTCCCTATACCACCATAGTCATCGCTGCGATCTTCCCCGCGCTGCTGCATTACGTGGGTGTCTTTACCGTCGTTCACCTGATGGCCCGCAAGCTGGGTCTCGAAGGCATGGCCAAGGACGCTCTGCCCCGCTTCGTCGAGGTCTGGAAGGACGGCTGGGCCAATATCCTGCCGCTGATCGGCATGCTCTACGTGCTCTTCTCCGGCTATACGCCTTACATGGCAGCCTTCTGCGGCATATCCCTCGCGCTGATCGCTGGCATGGCACGTATCCACGCGCCCCATACGCTGATCTACCCGATCGCCTTCGCGGCCTTTACCATCTGGAAATATATCGGCGACGGGTTCGGCACGGATGTGACCGCGATCCTGCTGGTCTCGACGGCGCTCTCTGTTCTGAACCCGCAGGAACGCATTCGCCTGCCCGAGATGTCGCGCACGCTGGAAACCGGCGTGAAATACGCGCTCGCCGTGGGCGCGGCCTCGGCGGCGGTTGGCATAGTGGTCGGGGTCATCAACACCACCGGCATCGGCTTCCGGCTCGGGTTCATGGTCACCTCGGGCGCGGCGACGATGGCGCAGGGGCTGCATGACCTCCTGAGCTTCGGCACGCTCGAACTGCTTTCCACCGCCGATCTCACGCTGTTCCTCTCGCTCGTGCTGATCGCGCTCGCCTGCATCCTGATGGGGGCGGGCATCCCGACCACGGCGCTTTACATCATGCTGGTCTCGGTCGCCCAGCCTGCGCTGGCCCAGCTTGGCATCCCGCCCATCGCAAGCCACATGTTCGTGCTGTATTACGGAGTCGTGGCCGAGATCACACCTCCGGTCTGTACCTCGGCCTATGCGGCCTCGGCGATTGCCAATTCCAATCCGTTCCGCACCGGCGTCTCGGCCTTCACGCTCGGCCTCGGCAAGGTCGTCGCGCCGATGGCTTTCGTCTACGCGCCTGTCCTCCTCTTTGTCTCCGAGGGCGGCTTCAACTTCGGCGAATTCCTCTACACCGCCAGTTCGGCCATCGCCGGGGTCGTCGCGCTGTCCACCGCCGTTGTCGGCACCTTTATCGTGCGCGTGCCGGCATGGGGCCGGTGGCTGCTGGCCCTCGCGGGGATCGTGTTCATCGCGCCATCCCCGATGGCCGATCTGGTGGCGCTGGCGATCTGTGCCCCGGTCCTGCTCTTGCAGATTACCGGGGCGCGACAGGAAAAACTGGCCGGAGCCTGATATATGACAGACGACGTGATCATCGTGGGCGCGGGCCTTGTCGGCATCTGCTGTGCCGTGTCGTTGGCCCGGCGCGGCAAAACCGTGCGGCTCATCGACCGCGACGCACCGGGGCAGGCGACCTCATATGGAAATGCCGGGGTGATCTCGCCCTGGTCCATCGCGCCACAGGCCTCGCCTGGGTTGTGGAAGTCCATCCCTGGGTTGCTGACCTCGCGCGAACGCCCGCTTCGCGTGCGCCCCGAGACATGGCCGCAGATGATCCGCTGGGGGAGGCGGCTCTTGTCCTACAGCGGAGAGGCCAAGTTCCGCGCAGGCTCGCGCGCGATGATCCCACTTTGCGGCCCGTCGATCACCCTCTACCGGCGCCATTTGCAAGCGGCCGGCATCAATGAGGCGCTGGTTGAGGACAGCTGCTATATCCACGCCTACCGCCGCGATGACGGCGCTGATCTGAACGGTCTCGAATACCGCGTCCGGGCCGAAGCGGGCGCGCGCCTCGAACGGCTGAACGCGGATGAGCTGCACGAGATCGAACCCGATCTTGGCCCGGCCTTCCGCTCGGCGGTGATGATCCATGATCAGGCCCGCGCCCTGTCGCCCGGACGGCTCGGCGCGGCGCTGGCCGAAAACCTGCGCCAGCGTGGCGTTGCCATCGAAACCGCCGCCGTCACGGCGCTGGCCCCCGGCGATAACGGCTGGACCGTCCAGACGAAGGGGCAGAGTTTTTCTGCGGCAAAAGTCATCCTCTCGGCAGGCGCTTGGTCGGCGGTGCTCTTGCGTCCGCTGGGCATCGACATTCCCCTTATGGCCGAGCGCGGCTATCACATGCAGTTCCGCGACCCCGGCATACGGCTCAACAATTCCATCATGGATGTCGACGCCAAGATCGTCGCCAGCTCCATGACCGACGGGATGCGGGTCGCGGGCGGGGCCGAATTCGGCAGCCTCGATGCGCCCCCCGATCCCAAGCGCGAGGCCCTGCTGCGCGGACAGGCCCGTCGCATCTGCCCCTCGCTCGATGACAGCAAGGGCGAGCTCTGGATGGGCCGCCGCCCCTCGCTGCCCGACAGCCTTCCGGCGCTGGGACCGCTGCAAGGCGTGCCGCCTGGACTGATCGCAGCCTTCGGCCATTCGCATTACGGGCTGATGATGGCCCCCGCGACCGGCGAAATCATCGCGGACATGGTGACAGACCAGCCCAGCGATCTGGATGTAAAACCTTACGATCCACATCGCTTTGCGTGAGAACGCGGGGCCGCGAGGACAGTTGCCCAAAGCATGGCTCCGTCCTGCGTGGACGTCCATTCCTGGGCGATGAACGAAACCCCTGCATGATCTGAAAAACCACCTTGCCCCCGCAGGCGACATCCATTAGCGATCGCGGCCTTCCAGAGGTGACGCCATGCAGACAAATACCCTTGCCATCGATTTCGGAACCTCGAATTCTGCGGCCGCCGTGGCCTATGAGGGCGGCATCTTTCGCATTCCGATCGAGCGGGGTGCCGAAACCCTGCCCACGGCTGTCTTTTTCCCGACCGACACGGGCCGGATGCGCATTGGCGCCTCGGCTGCGGATGCGCTGATCGCGGGCGAGGACGGGCGCTATATGCGGGCGCTGAAATCGGTGCTTGGCCTGCCGCTCTTGCACGAAAAGCGCCTGATCGGCGGCAAGCGGCGCACGCTGTCGGGCATCATCACCGAGTTCCTGACCGAGCTGCGCCAGCGCTCTGAGACCGCGACGGGGCTGACTTTTACCAAGGCGCTGTCGGGCCGACCGGTGCATTTCCACAGCAACGATCCCGCCAAGGACGCGCAGGCCGAGACCGATCTGCGCGCCTGCTACCTTGCCGCCGGGTTCAGCGAGGTCCGCTTTCTGGCCGAACCCGAGGCGGCGGCGATTGCCAGCCACGGGCTGGGTGAGGCAGAGCAGACCGGGCTGATCGTCGATATCGGCGGCGGTACCTCGGATTTCTCGGTGTTCCGCAGCGGAGAGGACGGCCCCGAGATCCTTGCCAACCACGGCATCCGGCTGGGCGGGACGGATTTCGACCACGCGGTTTCGCTTCTGCACGCGATGCCCGCACTGGGCCTGGGCGGCGAGCTGCGCCGCGAGATGGGGCAGGGGCTCTTGCCGGTGCCGCGCGCGCCCTATGTGGATCTTGCGACATGGGCCAAGATCCCCTTCCTCTACACGCCCGAGACCCGGCGCATGGTCGCCGACATGGTCCGGCTGGCTGTCGATCCCGAGCGCATGGGGCGGCTGCTGACGGTGTTGGAGGAAGAACTGGGTCACGAGCTGGCCTTTGCGGTCGAACGCGGCAAGATCGCCGCCAATGGCGGTACCGGCGCGGCGCAGATCGGCATGGGGTTCATCACGCCAAATCTGTCGCAGGAGATCACACCGCAAAGCCTCGATTCCGCGCTGAGTGACAACCGTGCGCTGCTGCGCGACGCCGCCGCCGAGACCCTGCGCATGGCCGGAGTCGGCCCGGATGAGATCGGCCGTATCGTGCTGGTCGGCGGCTCGAGCCTGATGCGCTTTGTCTCGGAAGAGGCGAGCGCGCTCTGTCCTAATGCGCAGGTCCTGCGGTCTGAGGCTTTCACCGCCGTGGTCGACGGTCTGGCCCTCGCCGCCCGCCTATGAGCCGGGAATAAGGGCCTGAACAGGGCAAAAGGCACCCTTCCGATGCACAGGGGGTGTACAGAGGGTGTACAGGTGGTGCCCGCCGTTTTGCGCCCTTGCGCCGCATCTTTAAGCAGGGATGCGAGGCGGCTGTCGGCCTCTCGCGATTGTGCCGTCACCCTGCCCCGAGGGGGCATTTGCGCGCTGGCGAATGTTCCGGTCCCATGCTAACCGCTGACCTCGAAATGATACGTGAATTCGCCGAATATTACCGCCCGTGGAAAGCGCTTTTCTGGCTCGATTTCGGCAGTGCCGTATTGTCGGGCCTGCTCGAACTTGGCTTTCCGCTAGCGATCAAGCTCTTCATCGACGTGCTGCTGCCGAAGGGCGATGTGCTGCTCACCATCCTTGCCGCTGTCGGTCTGACCGCGATCTACGCGATCAACTCCGGCCTGATGGCGATCGTGATCTACTGGGGGCACAAGCTTGGCATCAACATCGAAACCGAGATGCGCCGCAAGGCCTTTGACCAGCTGCAACGACTGTCATTTTCCTATTTCGACAAGGTGCGTACCGGCAAGCTTGTCTCGCGGGTGACGCGCGATCTGGAAGAGATCGGCGAGGTGGCGCATCACGGGCCCGAGGATCTTTTCGTGGCGGTGATGACCTTTGTCGGCGCCTTTGTGATGATGCTGGCCATCGATGTGAAACTGGCACTGATCACCGCGACGATCGTGCCCGCCTGCATGGTGATCGTCATGGTATTTGGCGGGCGCATGACCAAGACATGGCGCGAGATCTACGCCCGGGTGGCCGATTTCAACGTCCGTCTTGAAGAAAATGTGGGCGGTATCCGCGTGGTGCAGGCCTTTGCCAATGAAGACCATGAAAAACGCCTGTTTTCAAAGGACAACGCCCGGTATCGCGATACCAAGCTGTCGGCCTACAGGGTCATGGCGGCCTCTTCGACGCTGAACTACATGGGCATGCGCTTTGTGCAGGTGGTGGTCATGGTGGTCGGGGCGGTCTTTGTGCTGAACGGATCGCTCACCACAGGCGGATACGTGGCCTTCCTGCTGCTGATCGGCCTGTTTTTCCGACCGCTGGAAAAGATCGCGGCCGTCATCGAACTGTACCCCCGTGGCATCGCCGGTTTCCGCCGTTATCTCGAACTGCTCGAGATCGAACCTGACGTGATCGACAAGCCCGATGCACGCCCCGCGCCGGCGCTGCGCGGCGAGGTACGTTTCGAAGGCGTGACCTTTGGCTATGCCGAGAACCGCGCAATTCTGCGCGACATTTCCCTTGAGGTCGGGGCCGGGCAAACGGTGGCCTTCGTCGGACCGTCGGGAGCGGGCAAGACCTCGCTTTTGGCGTTGGTGCCGCGATTCTATGAGCCGGACGCGGGCCGGATCACCATCGACGGGATCGACGTGAAGGACCTGACCCTGCAGTCGTTGCGCCGCCAGATCGGTATCGTCAGCCAGGACGTGTTCCTGTTCGGCGGGACGCTGCGGGAAAACATCGCCTATGGGCGGCTGGACGCGAGCGAGGAAGAAATCCAGCAGGCGGCGGAGCAGGCGCGGCTGAGCGACATGATCGAAGCGCTGCCGCTCGGGCTGGATACCGTCGTCGGCGAACGCGGCGTGACGCTTTCCGGCGGGCAGAAGCAACGGGTGGCCATCGCCCGGATCTTCCTGCGCAACCCGCCGGTCCTGATCCTCGACGAGGCGACCTCGGCACTGGATACGGAGACCGAGCGGCAGGTACAGCGGGCGTTGCACGACCTTTCGCAAGGCCGCACGACCCTTGTCATTGCCCACCGGCTTGGCACCGTCCGCGATGCGGACCGGATTGTGGTGATGGACGCGGGGCGGATCGTCGAAGTGGGCGATCACGAGGAGCTGGTCCGCCTTGGCGGGCGCTACGCGCGGCTGAACGCGGCCTGAGTTCCGGGCGTGGCATGCCCGCCGTCCGGTCTTGTGGCAGGTGAATGGGCAGTGAGGCGCAGGGGACCTGCGCCGCCTCCGGCGGGGATACTTTATGACCCAAAGAAGCAGGGGGCGCTTTGGCACCGAGGATGTTCAGGCGGCAATTGGGCCTTGTTTGCCTAGAGGGCTGACTGGCATCAAAAAAGGGCGCGCTTGCGGGGCGCGCCTTTTGCTTTCGGGTTTGGTGATTTCCTAGAAGGACGTGCTCAGGTTGAAGGTGATCACCCGGCCTTCGCCCTGCCAGCAGTCGGAGGTGCCGAAAGAGGTCTGGCAGCTTGCCGTATAGG
Source organism: Heliomarina baculiformis (assembly GCF_019966545.1). Lineage (GTDB taxonomy): Bacteria > Pseudomonadota > Alphaproteobacteria > Rhodobacterales > Rhodobacteraceae > Heliomarina > Heliomarina baculiformis. Next base: position 480,650 of record NZ_JAIMIC010000004.1, read on the forward strand.
CTTCGTCCGTCAGGTTGGTGACGTTGAGGTTCGCCGTCCATTTTGGGGCGAAATCCCAGCTGGTGCCCGCATCCATCAGCCAGGCGCTTTGCGCCGGCAAGGTGTTGGCGTCGTCGGCCTAGCTGTCGCCTTGGTAGCTCGCGCCGAGGCGCAGCTCCAGCTCCGGCATGGCGATCGGTATATGGGTGGGTTCCAGCAAGGCGAAGCGTTCGACCACCGATTGCGGGGTCTTGCCGACAAAGCCGGGATCCGAGGCGAATTCGGTGATTTCCACATCGAGATCGGTGAAGGCGGCGCGCAGGGCGAGGCTGTCGGTCAGGCGCATGTCGGCTTCGAGTTCGAAGCCGCGCGAGCGGGCCTCGCCGAGGGTGCGGCTGTCGGAGGTGCGGCCGTTGACGAAGGACTGGGCCACGTCTTGACGGCGGATGTCGAAGGCCGAGATGGTGACCGGCGTTACGTCGTTTGGCTGCCACTACAAGTCCACCTCGATCTGCTGGCCGGTCTCCGGTTGCGAGGTGAGGGTCGAGGCATCGAGCGCCTGCGGGTAGGTCCCGGCGGTCACGTAGGGGGTGACATCGCTGATCTGACGCATCAGGGCGAGACGCCAGGAGAAGGCATCGTCTTCGCGGTCGAGATTGGCGTCGATACGGTTGTCGAAGGATGACGAGACCTTGTCGCAGCGTCCATTCAGGGTTGCGATCCAGCCATCGCCGAAACGGATCTGGTCCTGTGCGTAGATGCCGATCTGTTCCTGCACGCGGACACCGTCGATATAGGGCGCGCCGACAGCTGGCTGGGGAGTGCTGTATTCGAGGGGGCACCGGTTCGAGCGGGGTGCCGAGGGCAAAGGATTGCTTTTCATCGAGCCGGTATCGGCGGACGTGGAGGCCGCGCCGGTCGCGAAGCGTCGGCTAAAGCGCGGGTCGTTCTGGATGGTGGTCGCCTCGCTGTCATGGGCGAAGACAAAACGGTTGACCTCGGCGGTCGCGGTCGGGATCTGACCGGTCGTAAACCCGTTGTGGTAGACGTAGAGCTCTTTCAGGTTCGCCTTTCCGATGCGGAAAGTATCGGTCATCTCCCAAGCACCGATGTCGCGGCGGTAGATGCCGGTGACGATCAGCTGTTCGCGTTCGAAGTCATCCGCATCCGGTTTGCCGCCGTTATAGCAATCTTCGAAGAACCCGAACGGCGCCGCCTGTTCGGTGCCGAAATAGGGCAGGAACTGCCGACATGGTCTTCGTCCATATATGTGTAGGAGAGGTGCAGGATCAGCAGGCTGCCATCGGCAAAGGCCGTGGTTGCATCGCCATAGGCGATGCCTTCGAATCCGTCCTCGAGCATGCCATGCCCATCCTGCCGGGGCGCCTTCAGCCCGTAACGATAGGACAGGTCATTACCTATCACGCCGGACCGCTCTCCGCTAGCCGAGGTGCGGCCCTCGCTGCCGGCGCCCAAGCTGAGCCTTGTGCCAGTGGTGCCGTCTGGCATTTTCGAGACATAGTTGATGAAAAGAGCCGAACCCGTAAGAGAAGAGCGACAGCCCGTCCATAAAGGCGCCGCTGTCGAAAGCGTTGAAACCACGGATGTAGAACCAGTTGGTGTCGCTGTCATAGCTGTGGAGCTAGTTTTTGCACCCTCGCGATATTGCGAAGCGCCTCGTCGACCTTGCGGGGCGATTTCTTTTCACAAGTTTCGCGGGGGATGACGCTGACCGATTGGGGCACTTTGGTGATGGTGGTGGCGGTCTTCATGCCCGATAGGGTGTTCGGGATCAGCCGGCCATGAACCGGATCGGCGCCTTCGGGATCGAAGGTGATCGGATCGAGTTCGATAAATTCGTCCTGGGCGGCGGCTTGCAGGGCAAAGCCACCGGCAAGCAGGGTGGTGCCCGCCAGCAGCGCGGGCCGTGTCAGGCGTGTCTTTATGTAATCGGTCCCCTTGGCGGAAGTGTTATTGCGGCCGAAAGCATGGCTTGGGCCGGGATTTAGCGCTTCCTAGGGGACTCACCCGACGTTGTCTTGACTGAAACTGTCGGATATTGTGCGATCCTGTTCCGAGATCGATTTTCTGCGCCATTGTCCGGGCGTTTCGCCGGTGACAGTGCGGAAGGCGCGGGTCAGATGGGCCTGATCTGCAAAGCCGACCATCACGGCCACATCGGCGATGGAATAGCGGTTTTCTTCCAAGAGCCGCTGCGCGGTGTCGACACGGATCGCCTGAAGGGCGCGGTGCGGGGTTTCTCCGCGCGTCTTCCGATAGGCATGGGCGAACCAGCTTTCCGACAGCCCCGCGCGTTCCGCCATCTCGGAAACCGGCAGGCGGCGGTGCATCTCGGTGCGCATCAACCGGTCGACCTGAGTCAGCTGATCCTGTGTCAGCCCGCCGCGCAGCGGTTCATCGCTCTGGACGCTGCTCCGGGAGGCGAGCATCTTGGCAACGATGCCTAGCGCGAGGCAATCCAGCAGGACGGCTCCGGCGGTGCCCCGGCGGATATCTTCGGCAAGTGTTTCGGCGATGGCGAGAACGCCGCTGTCCTCGGTGAGATAGACTGGCTGATCCAGCAGATGCGACGGCTCGCCCATCTCTGTCAGGCACGAGGCGAGATAACGCGCATTGAAATGCAGATCGAGGTGTTCGAACTTGGTTGGCCCCGCGATCTGCGACGTTATCGGGACCGAGCCGGGAATATAGACGGCGCGCACCGTCTGCGCCTCTTCGCCCGTCCTGTCGTGAAGCGACAGGGGCGAGGGCTCACTGCCCAGCACGATCACGAAACGCGGGTCCCGGGCGATATGCTGACCGCGCGCGCCCGCGTGAGCTTCTACCGTCCAGAGATCGGCCACCAGTCCTTGCGTCGCTGCGTAGATCAGCGGCGCGATCGGGCGAATATTGGACAGCACGGACTTTATGCTGGGCCGGAATGACATTCGAAAACTCGCATACCTGAATATTTCTGTCAGTTAATTTTGCAACACTCGCCGAAGATCGCAAGCCCAAAGCGTACAAACTGTTTAGAAATCTTGGTTTCTGATGGGGGCCTGCGAATTAAACGGGGCGACGGGTGTTTTTGATGCAATTGGCGTTCGGGTGGTTCTGGTCTAAAAGGGGAGAAAACGGATACGGCAGGCTTCGTTGCAGGAAACCGCTCTATACGCGCCGATCAAGCGCCACCTTGAGGCTCAGGGCTATTCGGTCAAATCCGAGGTGGCCGGTGCCGATGTGGTGGCCTTGCGCGGTGACGATCCCGATCCGGTTATTGTCGAGATGAAGACGGCTTTTTCCCTGTCGCTAGTGCAGCAGGGGATCGTGCGGCAGTCGATTAGCGACTGGGTCTACCTCGCTGTTCCGACCATCAAGGGGCGCAAGACGCTCGGCCGACATCTGGGCCTTTGTCGTCGGCTAGGGCTTGGCCTTATCACGGTCCGGGCCAAGGATGGGCATGTCGAGGTTCATTGTGATCCCGCACCTTTTGCGCCGCGAAAGATAAAGGTCCGGCGCGACAGGCTGCTGCGTGAGTTCTCGCGTCGCGTCGGTGACCCCAATATCGGTGGCTCGAACCGGGTGACGCTTATCACCGCCTATCGCTTGGATGCGATGCGCTGCGCCAAGCATCTGGCCGATGCCGGGCCTAGCAAGGGCGCGGTCGTGGCAAGTGCCACCGGTGTTGCGCGGGCGACAACGATCATGCGCGATGACCATTACGGCTGGTTTGAAAGGGTCGCTAAGGGGATTTACCAGCTGACGCCAAAGGGGCAGGCGGCGCTGCCGGACTAACTGAGGGGCGGCGGAGTGTTAACCAATAAGTTGACGGTGTTTCGCCAATGGCACCCGCAAGCTGCAAAGTGTGGGTGGCTGACAAGTGTTTGTTGACTTGTGAAGAATTTCGATGGCTGATCGCTTCATTCCCCGGCCTTTTCCAAGCCGGTATTTCAACGATCCCGAATTTCGAAAGAGTAGCATATGTTCGATACGATCAAGACAGCCGTATTTTCTCTCGACACTCCCACTTCCAGTTTTGCCGAATACAAACTGACGCCGCTCTCCAACGGCACTATTCTTCAGACCTACATAATGTCAGCGTTTGGCTATGATCAGGCGGACTTTCCGGCAAGCGATGGGTACAATCACCTCGCGGGCCAGATCCTTGATGCGAATGGCAAGCCCATGGGCGACGCTTTCTCGATCCAGAAGACCGCCGGTTTCACCCCGGCCGATCATCAGGTCGCCGTGCTGAAGGATGGCGGCTTTGCGGTCACATGGGATTTCCTGGGCGATGAGAACGCACGGGTTCGGATTTTCGAGGAAAACGGTAAGGCCCGGACCAAGGAAATTATCCTTGGTGAGGAAGAGACGGATTTCGACGATGAAACCCATATCATTGCCGAGGACCACGGCGGTTTCACGATCTTCATGGAGAACGACACCAGCATTCTATACGGACGCTGGGAGCAGCAAACGTTCGATGCCAACGGAGACGCACTGAACGAACCTGCGACGCTGGATGCGGTGACGGCGTACCGCGACGACGCGAACGTGCTGATGCGGCTGACTGACGGGCAGATCCGTTTTGTGGGCACTGACCCGCATGCTTATAACGTGGATGGCTACACCTATACGGATGGTTCTCAGCGCGCCACGCAGTATCCTGGCCTGTCTGGACGCGATCCGCGCGAGGTCATTCCGCTGGCCGACAACTATTATGCTATGGCCGGTATTCAGGAAGAAGGCTCAGCCGAGCCTATCGTTCTGCATGTTTTGCAGCCGAACCCAGAATTTCCCAATCGCGATGTCAAGATCACCGGCGAGATCACCGTGTCCGAGGCGACCTACTTCTATTATGGCGCCCAGCCTTCGATGGTTGCTTTGCCCGAAGGCGGGGTGGTCGTGTTCTGGACCGATGCCACGGGCAATATCTATGACACCGAAGATGAACGGTATGGCACCGGTAACAACGTCATGGCGCAGGTCTATGATTCCGATTTCGATCCCGTGGGCGGGAATGTGGTCGTTCACCAATCGCTGGATGGATCGCAAACGCTGAGCGATGCAACGCTGACGGAGAACGGCCAGATTCTTCTTGCCTATTCGGATGCCACTGAAAACGGCAGCTCGCTGGTCGGTGCGCTCTTCAATGTCACCAAGAACGGGCTCGAGGCCGCAAGCGGCGGCGGGTCGACTGGCGGGTCCAAGACCATCACCGGCACCGGCAAGGCCGATAAGCTGGTAGGCACCGGCAAGGATGACGTGATTGTCGGCAAGGGCGGGTCCGACGTAATCAAGGGCCGGGGCGGCGATGACGAGATCAGCGGCGGTGGGGGCAAGGACAAGATCCTCGCAGGTGGTGGCCATGATGATATCCGCGGCGACAAGGGCGCGGATACGCTCAAGGGCGGCGGCGGGCGCGATACGCTGAACGGCGGCGGCGGCAATGACAAGCTGGACGGGGGCAAGGGCGATGACGTTCTGACCGGCGGCAAGGGGGGCGACGTCTTTATCTTTGGCAAGGGATTTGGCTCGGACCGCATCACCGACTTTTCCGGCGGCGGCAAGAATGGCGACAGCATCCTGTTCAAGGCTGGGGGCGGCGAGGCCAGTTCCTTCAAAGCGTTCAGCAACCACAGCACCGACACCGCCGATGGCGTTCTCTATGACATGGGCGATGACGGACAGAACGCGCTGCTTATCGAAGGGCTGACCCTGTCCGACCTGCGCGGCGGCTGGTTCGACTTCGCCTGATAGGTATGACGGATGTCCGACAGGGGGTGTACGGTTTGTGTACCGTCTGTGCCGGGCGAAATCCTCTGAACATCTGAGCCGGGGCGCCGATTCATATCGCGCCCCGGTTCTGATTCCGCAGGGCAGGGGAGGGCGAGTCGCGGATTCGAGGTGAATCGGCGCCGATTCACCCGGGTGACTCGACCTGATTTGCCGGACTCTTGGGGATAAGCCTGTGGGTAACCCAATATGTGGTGGTTTCGAGTCGCTTGGCGTCTGGGATTCCATTTGGTCAAAGAACCAAAAAGCATTTCACGCCAAAAAATGTGACGAATTAACTGGCTGTTTTTAAATGGGAAAACAGATTTTTTGAGAAAAAGTATGAAAACCTGAAAAAACCGCTTGCGGGTTCTGCGTAGTAACACTAGAACCCCCTTCACCGGCGGCGCTGAGGCGCTGACGGGGCGCCAGACGGGCGGTACGGACGGAGACGGACGGGATCGCAACG
>NZ_JAIMIC010000005.1 GCF_019966545.1 Heliomarina baculiformis
GGAAAAGCCCAGTCGCTTTCGAGCGGAAGGTGGCCTAAACGAGCGCCGGGGGCGGCACAAAAACGGGACAGGTCCAATATCATTGGATTTAGGCGCGAGTAACGCTGCTCCCGAAGCCGTTCGACGGCGTAATGAAGCATTCCGCATGACAGATAAGCTTGCTCCGGCTTCCGGCTCAAAAAAGGCGATGAGGCCAGGTGCGCGGAGCGTGTTCGCCGTTGTCTCCATTTTCTTTCTTTACGAGTTCGTTGCTCGGATTAAGCCTTCGCTGGCATCTGGTGAAATCGCCGAGTGGTTCGGTTTGACCAATGGCGGTTTCGGCACGTTATCGAGCGTCTTCTTCTTGATCTATGCTCCGATGCAGCTCGTCGTCGGGATGGTCCTTGATCGCTAAGGGCCTCGCCGATTTGTCTTTCCCGCGATCTTGGTGTTGTCGGCGGGTGTCGCGCTCTTCGCTGCGACGTCGAACCCATTACTTGCCGGCATAGGACGGCTGCTTACCGGCCTAGGTGCATCCTTTGCGTTTTTGAGTTCCTTGTATCTTGTATGTCGTAAACCACTGGTTTGCGCCATCTCGCTTTGCCCTGCTGTCTGGCGCATTGAATGCAATCGGAATGTTTGGAACGGCGATTGGGGCTGTCGTCCTCACAGGCATCATCGAAGCAGCGGGTTGGCGCAACCTAAGTGCTACGGTCGGAGTCGTCCTGTTCTTCGCGGCAGTTTTTCTTTTGCGGGATGCTGAAGAATTAGCAGCGGAAACTCAGCCTTTTTTGGCGCCACTCAAATGCGTCGTTCGGGAAATGCGTGTCTGGTGAATCGCGATCCTCGGTGCCCTTTACTACATGCCAGTGAATGTGTTTGGAGGGTTGTGGGGCGAAGCCGAACTTACAACTGATCACAACCCGACAGCGGTGAATGCGGAGACCGCTGTGTCCATGATTTTCTGGGGTATGGCGGCTGGGTCGATGGCTGCGGGCTGGGTGTCCGACCGGCTGGGGAACCGGAAGTGGATTGTCGTATCAAATGCCGTCCTCGCAGCCGTTTTCTACAGCGCAGCCATCTACTCTGATAGCGTATCCCCCATTTTCATATCAACAATGCTCTTCATGGGTGGTCTGATGGGGGGAGCTCAAATGCTCACCTTCGCTATGGAAGGAAGGTCAAGGAAAAGACGTCAGCGGAACTGTGATCGCATTCACCAACATGATTGGCATCGGAGGAGCGCTTATCTTCCAACCACTTACCGGACTTACAATCGACATGACCGACGGTGTGTTCGGTACCGCTCTACTAATGATCCCGCTCAGCCTGCTGGCCAGCGCGATCATGGCGCTGGCACTCACTGAAAAGCGACACGCGGACCATTTGCCTGACGCAGGCTATTGAGTATCCGATTGCTCTAACCGAGCAACATCAAGGTTGGTTGCCGCGAAATGCCAAGAGAGTTGCAAGTGGCGCCGTCGTCTCGGCAGCTTTGGACTTGGTTTTGAAATCAATGCAAAAATGCGAAAAATTGTAGCTGCGATCGGAGGTTTATGGCCTAAAAATCCATGCTGAGCAGATGTTGATCGAAGGTGCAACGGATGGCCGCTCTGGGCCAAGCCGGAGCCTGAATGCAAGCGAAAGATGCCGCGTCGGCGGTTCCAAGGCAGTCTGGTTCTCTCAATGCGTACATTTACAAACAAAGGAAAAGACTCGACTCAACTTAGGCGTTAGTTATTCTCGCTACTGCTTGTATGTAAGTTCGGGGGGGGGGGAATTCATGAAGAACTCTTTTTCTGCCTTCCGCCTCGTGAATTTTGCGAGAATCGTTGCCGCGACGTTGGCACTGTGCGGACCGGCCAAGGCACAGGACAGCGTACCCATCGAGTTCCCACCGGGCGCGAGTGGAACGACGATCAATGGCTCGATCATCGGCAACGAGTACATCGACTATGTACTCACCGCACGGGCCGGCCAGACCCTTGTTGCCGACCTGAGCGTGATTGGCACAAACGGGAATGGCACGGCGATGTTCAACATCGTGCCTGCGGGTCAGGACTACCCGGCGATCTATGCTGGCGATAACGACGACGACAATCGGGCTGAAGTCGTGCTTTCCGAAAGCGGCGAGTGGGCAATCCGCGTCTACCTGATGGGCAATGACCGCGACACGGGGAAGACCGTGGGTTATTCGATTGACGTTTTGATTCCGCCCGGCGGCACTGATACCGGATCAGCGGGCGCCTCTATCGCAATGGGTGACATGGTCGTTGTGTCCGGTCTGCAAGGGACGGACTTGCTGAACGTGCGGGCGGGGCCCGGCACTGGCAACTCTGTTACGGGGCAACTCGCCAATGGAGATAGCGTCCGACGTCTTGGCTGTCAGATGTCGGGATCGACCGAATGGTGTGAGATCGAGATGATGACCGACATGCGCGAAAGAGGTTGGGTCGCGGCGCGCTATCTTGGTGGCTCGATCAACGAAAGCCGCGAGCCCGCAACGTCAGAGGAACGGGTCCGTTTCGCGCCGGGCTCATCTGGTGCCGAATACACCGACCAACTTCTGCCCGGAGCGTCGAAGCGTTACGTGCTCGGCGCCCAGAATGGGCAGAGCCTTTATTTCAGGCTCTTAGCCAACGGTCCGCTAATATCCTATCAGATATTCAATCCCGACGGGACATTCCTCTTGGAACAAACGGCGTCCAGTCGTGAATACCGAGGGCAATTCTGGCAGTCGGGCGATCATGTCATCGAGGTCATAAATCGCGATAATGGCGCACAGTCTTTCAACGCGATTTTCAGTATCCAGTGAAGCTCATTTCATTGGCACAAAGGGGGAATAACATGAAGAAAACCACACTCGCGGTCAGCGCTATCGCCGCCCTTGCTCTCAGCGGTTGCATCGAAGATACGGGCGACGAGGTAGCATCCGGCGTGGGCACACCTGCTGTAGGCAGCGCCTCCGATCTTTCAGCGTTCGAAGGTGCCCGTGCAGGTCAGGCCGAAGGGGGTATCCGTGCCTTGGGCTATGAAGCGATCCGCAGCGAAGGACTGACGACTTACTGGTTCAACCGATCGACTGGCGCGTGCGCGCGCGTGACCACATCGGAAGGTCGGTACTCCGATATAACGGAGCTTCCGTCTGAAGACTGCTGACGCAAGGTCCGTGGCACGCCTTTGCAGGTGGGTGGTGGCGATCTACGTGGCTCTCTGGGGTATGGCAGTCATCATCCTGATCATTGGTACTTTCGGATTGTTCGGTCAGGAGGAGGACCCCCTTTCTGGCGTATTTCTCCTGCCGCTCGGTCTTCCGTGGATACTTTGGACCCACGATACTTCCGACACATTTCGCCCGATTATGGCCGTGCTCGCACCGCTTATAAACGTTGTCATCTTGAACTTTTTATGTCGGACGCTGACGCGGGAACCGATACTGAAAAAATAGGACTTGGAAACATGCAATATGACCTAGCCCACGCTCTCGTCTCCGGTGCGGTGATCCTCCCACTATAATCGGCATGCAAAAAGCCGGCTATTATGTGCGCCACAAAGATGGCGGCCCGCTGTGGAGTTGGCCGCTTTTCTTGGCGATCCTTGTAGTGATGTTTCTTTTGAACATCATCTGGCCATTTTAGACCGGGAAACAAATATAGGGGAACCAACGACGGACAAGTGGTTCCAGGTATCATTGCCTTGGTCGTTTATCTTGTTCTTAAGTATCTAATTGATCTACGGCATGTGGCCGAAAAACGGTAGTGGGTTTCGAGTGTACTCTTACTTGTCGGAACAGGGCAGCTGTCGCTTGCATGATGGAATGCGGCTTTCAGCTGTTATCTTTATCAAAGGACGCCGTCGGCAACGTTAGAGACACCCGCATAATCCAACTCAAAAGGAAAAATCAGACATTTTCACCGTTCGGTTCTCGAACCCTAACTCACGCAAATAAGCGGAAATCAATGGGTCTTGACCCTAGTCGGCGACGCTGAAAGCATGCGGCATGGATCCCTGTTTACCACATCTCTAGGATGCCTGCGCAGGTTGTCCGAGGAGAGGGAATACCATCGCGCTTGGACTACCAAGCGTGAAGCAGACCCGCAGACCGCCGCCGGGAGCAGTCTCGCACCAGATCTTGCCCCCGTGCCGGGTCACGATCTTGGCGCAGGTGGCCAGCCCCAGTCCGGATCCGGGAACTTCGTCATGCGTGTGTAAGCGTCTGAAAGGCAGGAAAACCTCCGTCTGAAGTGCCTCGGGAATCCCGATGCCGTTGTCGGTCACCGTGAAAATCGTTGATCCATCACTGCCGGTTTCGAAGCCGACGCGAATTACTGGTGCCTCCGGACAGAACTTGATTGCATTTGCAATGAGGTTCTGAAGCAACTGGCGGATCTCGGCCCCGCTGCACATGGCCTGCGGCATTGCTTTAATGTCTATCTTTGCGTCACGTTCCGCCACGATAGGGCCAAGAGAGCGCACCACGTCTCGCACGAGCTCTGCCATCTCTTGCCGTTCGAAGGCCGCGGTTTCGCCGAACCCAATGTGCGCGGTCAACGCCTCGATCAGTTTCATCTGACGGAGGGCGCAGGTCTGGATGTCCCGCAGGGACGTCCTGGTTTCAGCCTCGGGCACTGCTCCGAGATCATCTTCAGCGGCTTTGGCCAGCCACGATATGTTCCGGATCGGGGCCTTGAAGTCATGCACCAGCATGTGCGCGAAAACCTGCATTTCGCCGTTCTGGGCGTCCACCTTGCGACGCAGGCGCCTGACACGGATCGCGTTCAAGGCACTGCGGCGCAGGGCCTGACCCGTGATGCGCGCCTTGCTGATGTAATCCTCGGATCCGCCGTGGATGGCCGAGACGGCGACTTGCTCGTCTCCGCTGCCGGTCGCCACGATAATTGCAGCTTCGGGAAAAGTTTCCCGGAGCGTGCCAATGTTGCCAATGCCGTCGCCGTCAGGGAGTTGGTTGTCGAGCACGATCAGGTCGACATGCTGACCATGATGGTCTTCGGCACCGGACAGTGCGGTCGCTTCCAAGAGGTCGAAATCCAATCCGCTGTCGGTCAGGGATCTGCGGACCAGCCGGCGATCACCAATTTCATCGTCGATCACGAGGACCGTAATGCGGCCTTGCGGCATGTTTTCATCTTTTAACATGTCGTCCCACCGTCAGCTCGCTGCTGTTCCGATGTGTGGAAGCTCCACAACACGCCAGTAGCTCTCGAGTGTGTTGACAAGGAGGAGGAAATCTTCGCCCGCGCGCTCCTTGACGATGTAGCCAGCCACGTGGCTGTCGTAAGCCCGTTCGATGTCGTGACTGTCTTCGGAGGTGGTCAGCATGAACACGGTCAGCTCGTGCAAGTCGCTGTCCGCGCGGATTGCCTCGACAAACTCGTGCCCGTTCATCCGGGGCATGTTGATGTCGACCAGTGCCACGACCGGCTCGCGGATGTCCTCAGCCAGCCTCTTACGCAGCATTTCAAGCCCCTCGAGCCCATCCTTAACGCGGACGATGTGGTTGAGAATACGCGATTTTCGGAAGGCGCGCAGCACGGCCTTGGCCTCGCCATCGTCATCCTCCAACAGCAAGATGGTGAGGGTTTTCAGATCCTCTTTGTTCCACGTTAAGGGCATTTCTTTAATCCTCGTTTTACGGGGCACTTTCGATTGGGCAGCTTCGGGCTATGGTGACGGGACGGGCCATGTGAAGGCAAAGCTGCTGCCCTCTCCGGGGGTGGATTTCAGGTCGATCTTGCCGCCCGCGATTGCGACGATCTTATTGACGAAGGCCAGCCCCATCCCTGATCCTTCGACCTCGTCACGGGCGCGCAAAGTCTGGAACATGCCGAAGATACGTTCGTGAAATTCCTTCGCGATGCCGGGACCGTCGTCCGTTACCGAGAAACGGGCCACCCCATCGTCCGTCCAACCGAGATCCATGACGACTGTTCCCATGGGTTGGTCGTGGTGTTTGACCGCATTTGATACCAGGTTCAGCAACACGGTCTGCAGGGGGATTTTCTGCATAACCATTCCGGTGAAGCCTTCGCTGGCGGTAATGGTGAAACCATCGGGCGCGTCAATCAACTCTACAATCTCTTCCAGCATCTCGTCGCCGGTAATGGTCCGGTCGTCATTGGCTTCGCGCCCGATGCGCGAATGTGCCAGAAGGTCGGTCAACAGCTGGTCCATGCGGTCGATCCGGCTGCGCATCAGGTTGATGTTCTCCACCGTCTCATCGTCGAGTTGATCGCCCAAGTCTTCCTCGATCCAGCGCGACGCGTTGCGGATCACCCGCAGCGGCGCGCGCAGGTCATGCGAGGCGACATAGGCGAACTGGTCCAATTCCGCGTTGGACCGGCGTAGACGTTCCACGGCAACCTCCAGCTCTGCCTTTTGCGCACGCTCGGCGCTGATATCGCGGATCACCGCAAGAAACTGGTCTCGGCCATCGGTGGCGAAGCGCGAGATGTGGATCTCAAGCGGGAGGGTGCTGCCGTCCCTGTGCAGCCCATAGACCATCCGGTCCTGCGCCATCCGACGGGCCGACGCCTTGTCCATGTCATTTACAAACGCCCCATGGCGGGCACGGGCGGCGGCGGGCATAAGACAGTCCACCGACTTGCCTAGCAACTCGCCCTCGGGATAGCCAAAGAGCGCCTCGACCGCCGGGTTGGCATGGAGGATGATGCCATCCTGATCTGCGGTCAGTAGCCCTTCGGCGCAGTTGATCCAGACAGCCTCGTGGTGATGCGCCTCGACGATGAGGCGATCGACCAGCGCCTCGAAACTGCGCGCTAAGCTGCCGATCTCGTCGTCGCGATCATAGCTGAACCGTACGCGCTTCAGCGGGGCGCGTTGAGCGCTGGCGTGCGCCGAGAGTTCGGATAGCGGGCGTAGGAACCGTCGGGTCAGTGTCGCCGCCAGAACTACGGTCAGCAGGCAGGCGAGGAGGGACACGCCAGCCGCGCGCCAAATCGCTCGCCGCACCGGTGCAAATAGCGCGTCGCGCTCTCGGGAAGCCACGAAGTACAAAGAAAACGGCCCATTCGGCCCAGGAAGTGCGACCCGCACCACGCCATGTCCCTCTTCGGGGTCCAGTGAAAAGCCCTCCTGCGGCATCCCTCCAGCAAAGGCGACCGGCGCGAAGTCCCGCATCTCCGGCAAGTGCATGGTTGGGGTCTGCTCCCCGGGCGCATAGCTCAGGTAGCTCCCGCTCAGGCTTACCACGTTCATTCGGTCACCGGGCGCAAGGTCCGTGACCGTCGCCGCAAAGAGGCGCTCGGCAAAGGCATTGATGACCACAGCCGCCTCGATCTGCCCGCCCGGTCCGGCCATCGGCAGCACGTAGCGCAGCATGGCAGGAGCATCCGGTGCGACGCGACCATTCTCGCGGTTCAGGCTTACGCGCCCGACATAACCTTCGGTGGGGGGCGTCCCGGTCAGCAGCGGCTGCATATAGGGTTCCGCGCTCTTTGCCTGCAGCGCGTCCACTGGCACCGCCCGTGGTCCCTCCGGCCCGGCATCCACCCGAGCTAGTTCGAGCCCGTCGTCGGCGAGACCGATCAGCCGAACCTGTGCGTAGGGCGACCGCGCCTGCAGGACACCAGTCAGAACCTGCTCCAGGGCGGTCCGGCGCTCAGTGATGTCGGCACCGGCCGTGCCGGACGTCACGTCGCGCAGAAGCCGCTCTGCCTGGGGCATTGCCGCAACAAGCCGGGCGTCTTTCCGCATGTCCTCGACCCGGTCGATAACCTGCACCGCCGAGACGCGCGCCGCGTTGGTCAATTCAGCCTTTGCTCGGTCAATAAGTTCGGACCTTAGAGACAAAAGCTGCAACGCGCTCAGCCCGCCCGCCAGCGCCAGCGCGAGACCCATGAAAAGCACGACAAGTCGTGTGCCGAAAGACGCGGTGGTGAAGTTGCGGTACATCCGAAGGCTCCAGGTCAAGCAGGCTGTGGGCGTTCAGCCCATAAGCTTTCCAGCCCGACCGGACATTCAGATGGTTTCCTTAACGCGGGGTTAAATGCGCTGAGGCTGATGCATCACTGAAGCTATTTCACAAGCTGCGAAAGCTGATCTGGATTCCCCACGTTGCGAACTGTGAATGTTTCGGAAGGCTAGGAGCCGATCATCCGCTGTGTTTGGCGTAAAGAGCCGGTCACGCACCCGGGCTCATGCTGAGCGCCCAAGCTTTGCCAAAGTCAGTTCCTGCGCATTGAGGTCATTTCACCAGCGCGCAGCATTCTTCAACATGGGATGGGCCCCGACCTTCTCCGCGCCACCTGCGAAGGACCTTTTAGCGTCGAAATCAAAGGGTCTAAGACTTAGTAAGCCAGAAGTACCTCGCCTCTCTGGCAATTGCGGATGTCTTAACGCGCCTGAGTGGCGTTCACCTTTTCAAAGCGGAGAAAAGCCGTATTCAGCGGGGCAATCGTAATTAGCTGGCAACGCTGGCTTGTAACGGGGGCAGCTCGGTGAAAGTGGCGCGCGACTTTGGCAACTTTATTGCTGCTCGGACGCCATCTTTCATCGAGACTATACTCAGTTCTCCGCCATGAAGCTCTACCAACTGCTGGGCCAGAGGCAACCCGAGACCTATGCCGCCTGAAGTGCGCGTATCGATATCGGCTCCAACCTGAAAAGGTTGGAGACACTTTGCAGCGGAATCTGTGAAGCCATTTCCATTGTCAGCCACCTCGAAAACGACCTCTTGCGAGTCTGTGGCATATATTGAAAGTGCTGCGTCGCTACCTCCGTGAACTGCGGCATTCATGAGCAGGCAGGTCAAGGCCGACTTAAAATGCGCGGGGTCAAGGCTAAGCGACTCGAGTGACGGGTCGATGCTCACGCTCAGGTCTGTTTCGACTTCAGAGAAAAGCGGTTCGAGAACAGTTAAAATCTCGGATACGAGTACGTTTGGTTCTATATCGGTTTCGCTAAGGAGGACTTCCCCTGTTCTCAGATCAGCGTAAGTGATGAGGTGATCTATGATCTCGGAGAGATGTAAGGCGGCAGTCGTCGATGCTTTGGCCATTTCTTTCTCAGGGCCAGTCAGTCGAGCCTCCAGAATGCGGCTGAATCCCAATACGGATGTCAACGGCGTACGCAGTTCATGACCGATGAGTGCGAGAAGGTCTCTTCGGATAGAATCTTGATTGGCGTTAGCGGGGAGCTGGTTCTGCTCGGACGCACGACGCTCGAGAGTAGATGCGACAATACGTGAAAGATGCGTAAGTAACTCCACCTGTTCCGGTGTGGGGTGGGCTCTGGCAACATAGTCCAAGGCACACAGGCTACCGACCCTTAATCCAGAACTGAGAACAATCGGTGCTCCCGCATAGAAACGGACGTAGGGTGCATTTACGACGACAGGGTGTTCGGCAAACCGAGGCTCCGCCAATGTATCAGGTAAGATCAGGGGCGTGTGCTGAAGAATCGCATGTGCGCAGATCGAATAGTCTCGGGACGTTTCGGCAGATGGAAATTGGGCCCGAGCAGGAAACCACTGCCTGTCTTGGTCGACGAGACTGACCAAAGCGGTTGGTACATCAAAAATTTTCGTGACGGTCGCCACAACCTCTTCGAGAACGGGATCTTCTCCTGGCTCGATCCAGCGAAGTTTCTCTACGGCATTCTGACGTAGCGTTTCGTTGAAAGGAGTGGGGTAGCTCTTCATCTTCGAATCTTCTCAATCGATTTTCGACCGTTCCTGGATCAGAAATCTGACTTTTTGGGGTCGTTAGCATGATAACAATCTTTGGCGGCGAGGTGGGGCAGAAAATGTTTGCAACATCGTCTGTTTCTAGTGGATCCAGTGTTTAATGTGCTCAACACTTAGGAGAGAATAGCGCTTGAAAGCCAAAGTCATGCCACGGAGGTGGTGGCAATGAAGCCGAGGATGGCTAGAATTTGAGTCTTTATCACCAACTCGGGATGTGCATTGACTCGCGCGCTTTCAGAGAGCCTTTTCGGCAATTGGATCAGGAATGTCCTCAAGTGGAAGCTGGATCCAGAAAGTCGTCTGACCGTTCGGAACGGATTCGTATCCGATAGACCCGCGCATCCGTTCGATCAGGCCCTTGCTGATTGCCAGTCCCAAACCGGACCCTTCCCGGTCGCGGGTCGCCGGGTCGGCCTGTTGCGAGAACGGGCGAAATATATGCTCACGAAATTCCGGTGCGATCCCGATGCCTTTATTGGTCACGTCAACGCGGCAAAAACCTTGCGACTGAGCGACCTGCACATCAACTTTCTCACCCGTGGTTGAGAATTTTATGGCGTTCGAGAGCAGGTTCACAATGATCTGCTTGAAGCGAACCGGATCGAGGTTTCCAGTCAGCTGTTGCGGTTGGTGCTTGAAGCTTAATCCGACATCCAGCTTGTGGGCGAATGGCTGTATTTCTTCGACGGCCTGATCCACGACCGCGATGATATTGACTGGTGCGATTTTCAGGGACAGGGCACCGGAACTCAGGTGCTGGAAATCGAGCAGATCATCGACCAATTCCTTGAGCCGTTGCCCGTTTCGAGACGCGATCGTCAGCAGGTTCAGCGCCTTTTCGTCGAGACGTTCTGCGCTCATCGCCTGCATAAGTCCAAGCGCGCCGCTGATCGAGGCCAGCGGCGTTCGCAATTCGTGGCTGACCGTGGCGATGAAGTTGTCCTTAAGTCGCGCCACCCGATTCTGTTCAGTAATATCGATGAACTGCACGATCAGGCTGCGGTAACTGCCGCTTTCACCATCAAGCTTGGAGAACCTGATCGCGAATTCTATCTCGGCACCGTCGGGCCGCTGGAAGGTTTTCTCTCCCGCGTAGACATCTATCGAACCGTCCAGCAGCGGTTTGATCTCGTCCTGCAGATCGGCGAGCATCTGGCGATCCCCCAACGACCAAAGCGAGCTTTCCATAAGGTCATCGGCAGAGTAACCAAGGAAAGTCTGACAGGCCTCATTGGTGATCTGGAACCGTCCATCCGTTGAAAGAACGGCCATCGGAACCGGAGCGCTGGCGATCAAGCGTCTGAGTTGTTTTTCCCGTTCTTTTGCAAGTTCCATTGCCTGCCGAAGTTCGGTGATATCAGTCA
Source organism: Heliomarina baculiformis (assembly GCF_019966545.1). GTDB lineage: Bacteria > Pseudomonadota > Alphaproteobacteria > Rhodobacterales > Rhodobacteraceae > Heliomarina > Heliomarina baculiformis. The sequence continues at coordinate 11,068 of NZ_JAIMIC010000005.1, forward strand.
TCGTTCCAAGCAGCCTGATGGCTTTGCCCGAAGCATCCCTTTCCGCGACCAACAGAACCGAGTGCATCCAGTGCCACTGGCCATTCTCGTGCAGCACCCTGTACTTGGTATCGGAGCGCTCCTTGTCGCCGTAGATACAGCTCGCATCGCTATCCAGAACGCCCTGCAGGTCGTCCGGATGGACGCGTTCGTGCCAAAACTTGTCCGAGTCCAGATCAGCCGGGTCTTCGACACCAAAGAGGTGGAACCAGGTATTTGTCGCCGAACCCTCGTTAGTTCGCAGATCGGATTCGAAGATGCCGATCTGGCTGCCTTTCAGGGCGAGATCCCAGCGTTCCTTTTGCGCGGACAGAGCTTTTTGCGTCGCCACCGCTTCGGTGACATCGGTCATGCGAAGGATGTTGAGCTTCTCATTCTCTTCGTTCAGATCGAGGTCATGCCGGACATTGAAGTCGCGCCTATCTCCGTTTGGCGTTGTGAGTGTAATGAGGGCGAAGCCGAATGCATGGCGGATGCCGTGGACGACAAGCTCTCCATCAATCACTTCAGAATTTGGCAGGAAATCGGTGATGCAGCCGCCTTCGATCGACGCATCCTCCCGGTGGAAGAGCTTCAGGCCAGCCTTGTTGCAGAACTGAACAGTGCCCGAGCCATCAATGACCAGGATACTCGCGACAGCACTATCTACAATTGCTCGGAACATTCTACGGTAACATATTTAACAACAGGATCATGATAAAGCGTCAGATCGATTGTCTGACATTTGGAAGTATGGCTGTGTTGCAGGATCTACAGTTGTTTTTCCCGTGGAGATCTTGCGGATTCATTATCGCGAAGGCAATGTGTCATAGAAATCCTTGACGTCGGGTGATGTAGATTTTTACCTGATTTCTTTCTGAGCTATACGCGCAGTTTTTTAAGGCGGCCTTGTAAGCTGTTGTTTATAAATTACTTGTTGGCGCAGCGGTAAGGCTCGCGCAATTTTTTGTTTTCCTGAATAGTGAGGGCTACGGAATTGAAAGGGTCTGAATTAATGTGGTTTCGCAGGCTGTTTTTGCGAGATCGAGGACATGAGCATGATGAGTCAGGTAAATGACTTGCCCAATCTGGCCGATTTCCGCCAGAAGTCCAAAGGCTTGTTCCGCTCGATCATCATCAAAGCTTTCCATGATGTCATCGGCTACAAACGGCACAGGGCCGTAAGCCTCTGTAAACTCACGATATCCGGCAATTCTGAGCGACAGGTATAGCTGGGCTCTTGTGCCGTCGGACATGTCTTCGGCCCTTTTTGATCCGCCATCCTGAGCCAGCGCGACCAGAAGGTCGCGCGCGCCATCCGGCTGAACTGCCAGTTCTCGATAGGTGCCACCGGTAAGTCTGGAAAAAGCCTGCGAGGCGCGATTCAGCATGCCGCTGCGATGCGTATCACGGTAACGGCGCAGGGCTTCTTCTACAGCAGTCAGCCCCAGTTTGCGCCGCAGGTGGTGCTGCGCGCCATCCGCGATTTCAAGCAATAGCGTCGCGCGTTCCTCTTCAAGCTGTGCGACGGTGCCATCGGCATCAACAGCCCGAAGTGCGTCGCGGGCATGGCTCATCCGGGCATAGGCTTCCTGCACATCCGTTTCTTTTTCCTTTAACTCGGTTTCCAGAGCGGCAATCTGTGCCTCCAGCACCGAAGGATCCAACTCTTCGAGGCGGGTGACAGCGGCCTCTGCGTCTGTCGTGTTGAGCCTTTCGTAAAGATCGGCGACCGCTTCATTATGTTTACCCATAAGCGCATGTCGTTCGCGTGCTTTGTTTATTGCCTCGCGGGCCGTGGTCCAGTCGGGGGCTGCAAAGAATTTTAGGATTTCGGTCAGTCTTTGCTGGCTAACGGCTGCTTCGCTTTCTACCTTTCGCAGGTGTTCTTCTGCTGTTTCGATGCGTCCGCTCAATTCAGTTCGCTTGTCTTTCAGTTTCAAAGCCTGCGCGTATCGTTGGTTAATGTTTCTCCACTGTGCGACTGGATCACCATCATTGGGAAGAGAAAGAGAGGAAGACAGCGAACGCACCGCCTCCGAGAAACGGATCTGGTTTTGTTCCATCTGATGGATGCGATTGTCCAGCCGCGCACGCGTTTCGGCTGTTGTCTCAAGTTTTTGAAGCGTGTCGAGAATGGCGCGCATTCCGGCCGGGTCTGGTTCCGTTCCGGCCAGCCAGCTATCTTGGCAGGCAGATTTCCATGCGTTTTGCCAATTTTCCTCTGCTTGCTGAGCTTGCTCTAGCGCCCGTTCTCGTCTTTCCGCCTGCAGTTGTGCTTCTTCAAGCCGCTCTCGAAGGGACTGCATCTGACTTGCGCGATCATTGATCGACTGGGCCTTATCCAGCAGCATATCATAGCTGGTTTTCAAAGTCGCACGGCCGCCGCTGGCAAGAATCGCGTCGACAAGCTCTTGTCTGGCATCGTCTGTCTGTTTCTGAATAATCGCCACCGTGTGGCTCGCTTTCTCGAATTCCTCCGCCTTGGACTTTGCGAATGTCAGCCGATTAAGCCATTCGATGAATTCTTCGATCAACATCGCTTGGTTCAACTGTGGTGAAACCAACGAAATGCTTTCGCGGAGTTCCTGCTTATACAGCTCTTGCGTGGTCTTGATGCGGGAGAGTTCCAGATCTTTCGCGACCAGGTCAGCTCGTAGGTCAGATATGGCCCGCGCAGCTTCTGCCTCTGCCGCCAGTCTGGCGTGCTGATCGGTCAATGCAGCCGATGCCTGATCGTCAAGCCGTAGGGCTTTTTCGAATGCATCAGCGCTCGGACCGTCAAGTTTGGCGCGGTGCTCTGACCAAAGCTGTTCGCGCTCTTGTCGTATTTCAGCTGCTTGGACCAGCGTCACAATGGTTGAGGCATCGTCAGCAGTTTGGCGCGCTTCATAACGAGCGATTTCGTTTGCAAGCTTGTATTGTTCATTGGTCAGCTGCTCGAATTGACGTTCCGCTTCACGTAAACCGTTTTGCGTCCTTTCGAGCCAAGCGCGCTCTGGTGCAAGGATATCGGTGATGTCTTCCGGCCTCTTTGCCCCGATGGCGAGCGCTGCTAGCGCCGCTTTCATGTCCCGCTCAGCTTGTGAGCGTATATCCGCTGCGTTCGCAATCTTGCCGCTCAGGTCTTCACGGCGAAGTCTGGCTATCAGGGCAGAAAGTATGGGTGGGTCGGTTGCTTTGTCGGATTCAGCAGGCAGCTTACCTCGAAGCCGTTTGAGGTCGGCATTCGCCTCTTCCAACTCCCGGCGCGCGTTTGAAAGAGCCGTCTGAATACCGGATCGGGTTTCGATGAGGTCGGTCAGCTGCCCAACGGTCCTTGAGGCAAGCCGCAGTTCTTTGGGATCAGTACCTTTGCGATCCAGCCGCGCGAGGCAATCAAGAATTACACCGGATTCGATGTCGCGTTCGTTTCTCCGTTTCGGAAGATCTTCGGCTGCGGTGTCATGGGAGGCTTTCAGCTTTTCCGTATCTGCAATGGCCTGCGCGAGCTGCAGAACCCCGTGATCCGGTTTCGTATTCCCCAGCTCCTCTCGCAGCTTCGACAGCTCTTGCTTTGCCTGCGACAGGCGCAAGGCAGATTCGGTCTGTTCGCGATCAAGTACGGAGAGATTGCTCATCCATTCTTCGGATGGATGAGGCAACGCGCCAAAGGCAGATATCTGGGCCTTCAACGACAAAACCCGACTGCGCAGGGGCAGGGCGCCCAGCATTCTTTGCTGATCGTTCAGCTGTGTACGCGTCTCCAGAACGGCTTTCTCGGCGGCTTCCCATGATTTTTGGGACGACTCCCTTTCGTCGCGCATACGCCTGTAGTCATTGGCCAGCACGTCCAGCTCGCGTATCCGGGCAGCTATCTGGTCGCGTTCGGCATTGAGCTCCAGCAACCGTCCCTTACGCCCCGAATCTGATAGATATGCTTCGCTCTCAGTACGCAACTGCGCCAACTTGGTATCAAGGTCGTTCAACCCGGCGCTTGCCGAAAACAGCAGTTGGCCGAGATCGCCTTCGGACCGCAGTATGCTCTCGCCACCGGCCGCCAGCGTCTCGCCGTTGAGAGAAAACATCGCGCTGTAGGCGGCCCTGTCCAGACCCCGCAGCCCGTTTTGTAGAACGGATTCCGCGACCGAACTCCCTTGCTGGTCAAGCAAGGAATTGTCCCGCTTCTTGATGCGGGTGAGGTCGTGACCGACACTATCAACCTCGACCTCCGCGCCGATCTGCATGGCTCCGTAGCTGTGCAGGAAATTCATCGGGCTGCGGGTAGGAATCTGAAACAGGAAGTCGAGCCATGCAGAAAGAAAACTGGACTTTCCCGCTTCGTTCGGGCCGTAGATGATATGAATATCTGGCGCGCCGGGGGCGGGTTTCGGAAAAGACAGGGCAGTTTCGGTGAACTTGCCATAGCGTGTCAGGTCAAGGCGATTCAGTCGCATTCAGAGCTCTTCGGATCCGTCCAGGCGGGTCAGTATTTCGCGCGCGCCAAGTTGCATTTCTTTCTGCAGAAAGCTGTCTACCTGTGTCTCACTCTCGCCGAAGATGCCCCGCAATTCCGGTGGCAGTTTAGACATCAACCGTTTGACCTCTTCTTGAATCCGCTTTTCGTCAGGCCGGAAGTCGATTTCGTTTATCAGGTCCGAGATTTCGGCAATCGGGCCATGGGCCGTGTCATTTGCGGCATCGGTAAGCTGTATTTCTATCTTGTCGATCCAGAGCGTACCTATACTCGCCGCCACATTCTGCGTTTGGGCTAGTATCAGGTCCTCATCGCGCAAAGCGCGCCAGGCCATCGGTGATGCCCCCGTAAGCCTGAGCCTGATTATCAGGTGCTCCCCATCGAAATGGCGCCGCGTCTCGGAAACGTGGTCGCTGATATGGGTGATAAGTTCGTCCCACTCGGAAAGGCCGGTGCAATCTATCTCGATAAGCTCGAATTGCGCGACCGAGATATTGCGCTCGGTGGTATCAACCGTACCGTCGTCGCTCACAGACACGTGCGTGACTGATTTAGTGCCAGATTCGCCAATGTCCCTGCCTTGCGGGATGCCCGGCATCGTGATCGTCGGGCGCCCCGCATGAACAGACCGCTTATGGATATGGCCAAGGGCCCAATAATCGAATCCGGTTTTCTGTAAATCGATCAGACTGCAGGGCGCATAGGAATCGTGGCCGACGACGCCCCCAAGGCTGGTATGAAGCATGCCGATGTTGAATGCGCCGGGCAGCGGAGGGTGAAACTGCTCCAGTAGGCTGTCGGGTGCATGTGGCTGGCGGAAAGAGATCCCGTGAATAGCCACGTCATGGCCATTCAAGGGTATTTCATGAACAGAGGCCTTGTCGCCAAATACATGCACGCTTTTCGGCAAAACCAGTTCGCGGGTGATTTTTGACAGAGAGTCGTGGTTGCCCCGGATCATCAACACAGGGATTCCTGCCGCCGACAGCCGTTCCAGTTCCTGTGCAAGAAAGCGGGCGGTCTTCATGGATGTCTGCGCGCCATCGTAAAGATCGCCTGCGATCAGCAGGGCGTGGACCTGTTCGGCTATGCAAAGATCGATCAGGCGACTCAGGACCGTCCGCGTTGCATTGCCCACAAGCTCGGCCAGACCCTTGTCCCTCATCGCAAGGCTTTTGAGAGGCGAGTCCAGATGGATGTCGGCGGTATGAATGAATTTGAACGCCACGCCGCTCTCCGGACAAGTTGAAAGACCAATCTGGTCGCAGCATCCTTGAAACGTCAACCCTTTGGACAACGCCGTGCCAGTGGCCGGAGACGATACCATCTGCCGGACCTGGCGGATTTCTGGCCTACGGTCTCTTTTTTGCATAAAAGCCGCTTGACCCTTCCCGGCGCTTATCCTAATTCCCACCCCACGCGCGGTTGTAGCTCAGTTGGTTAGAGTACCGGCCTGTCACGCCGGGGGTCGCGGGTTCGAGCCCCGTCAACCGCGCCACTTTCTCCCATAACTTTTTTTAACGACGTTTGCCTCTGGCACGGCGCGTTCTGCCGTTTTCCGGCGATTTGAAATCAGCGCAGGAAAACCTTTCACAAACTCGACAAAAGTCGCTTGACGGTCTCTGCCGCTTACCTTATCCCCCGACCTCACGCGCGGTTGTAGCTCAGTTGGTTAGAGTACCGGCCTGTCACGCCGGGGGTCGCGGGTTCGAGCCCCGTCAACCGCGCCACTTTCCCCCTCAGTCATTCATTCGACTTTTGATCAGTAGCGATAGCCAAGTGCGGCTTCCTGATTGGGATCGATGGCATTCAGCAGAAAAGCACGGTCACGCTCGGAGAATGTGTCGGGGGTCTTTGGTCGATCATCCACGGCTGGTTTGAACTTCGACCCGAGGCGCTTGTGAACCGGCCGGAACGCAGCATCGCTGGTGGGAAGAGCCAGACGTTCTACGATTTGCTTCAGAGCGGCTTGCGGATTTTCCTGAACCTCTTCCATGCGAAGAAAAACGCATGTGCAGTCCCTGTTCAGGTAACTCATCAACGCCTGAAGCTTTGCCTGTCGCAGTGCGAATAGGTTTTCGAACACATCGCCGGTAAGCGGATGTCGATCCGCCTGAAGCGGCTGGCCAACGAAGGTCTCGCTGTCTTTAAAATATTTTGCCCGATCGACCACCGATAGCCACGGGCTGCGGATGAAGTCCGAAAACCCGAACGCTTGCAGGGCAGGGGTGGCGTGCCATGGTTTGGCATGCATCGATCTTGCCCAATCGTCGGCACTTCGAACAACGCAGATGACGACCAGTTCCAAGGGGATTGCCAATGCCGAGGGAAACCCGTGCTTCCAACCGAGTTCTTCGCTTGGCGTAAGCGACGTATTCCGCCCCAGCAACCTTTTGACGAAATTTGTGCCCGAGGACCGTTCGCCCAGAACCTGAAAGCGTGATGGAACGACGCCTGAGTGTTCCACATGAATGCCGGTCCGGGTAAATTCAGAAGAAAGCAGCTGACTTTCCTTTCCCTGTAGAGCCTGCGTTCAAATACTGGATTCTCTTATAACTTTATCTTGGATAAGAGTAAGGCGTAACTCGGCGAGGACAGGGCAGGACATGCAGACAGCGGCGGCGCTTACGATGGTGCGTGACGATGCGTTTTTTCTGAGCGCGTGGCTGCGCCACTATGGCACCCTGTTTGGGCGGGAAAACTGTTACGTCATCAATCATGGCCGGGGCAAAGACGTGGCCTCACTGGCCGAGGGGTGCAACATCATCGGCATACCTGGTGACGCTCACAAGAACTTCGATATGAAGCGCTGGCGCATGCTCAACAATTTTGTCATGGGACTGCGCTGCTATTACGATCACGTGATCGTCGGGGATGTGGACGAACTGGTGGTGCTTGATCCGGCTTCGGGCTTAAGCCTGCCTCAGTTGCTGCGCAATGTGCCAGCCAATCGGGTACTGACACCCGTCGGGCTCGAAGTTGTCCATGACATCGAAACCGAAGCTGAACCGATTAAAGATCATGTCATAGGTCCACGACGGCAGGTCCGGCCCGCGCCCCATTATTCTAAACCCTGCGTTATCTCGGCCGGCACAAAGATCGCTCGCGGTGGGCATTTTACGCAGTATCCCAAGCTACATCTGCCCGAACATCTCTACCTATTGCATCTTAAATTCTGTGACATCGACGCCTATTCCGAAGCGATGGATCGCCGCAACGCGGTTACGGTAGAAACGGGTGCCTCGATCAAAGAAGCCTCAATCGGTCGACATTGGTTCCCGCAAACCCGCGGCGAAGATCGCGCCCTGTTTGAAAGCTTTGCCGAACTGCCCTTGCAGGAAGAGTTCGACATGTCGCCCTATCGGCAATCCATGCGCGAGACATGGAAACCGAGAGGAGATACCGGCTATTACGAATTTGACCGAACGGAACCAAAGCAGCGCTATATTCTGCCAGATCGGTTCATCGGATTGGTTTAGGACGGCTCAGTTTGGTAATGATGCAGGCATGAAGCAGAATGAAGGCCTGATCGCTTTGCAAACTGTCGTCGTCATCTACGATATGGCAGCTAGGAAAAAAACGATGCGGCCAGCATTCAGGCTGACCGCACCACCTGTTTTCAGTTCGACTTGGTCAATGCCGCGAGCACACGCGCCCAGCTTCTGATGCCCTTGTGGAAGCTTTCCATGTCGTATTTCTCATTGGGCGAATGAATCTGGTCGTCGTCCTTGCCAAACCCGATCAACATCGGCGTTGTGCCAAGAATGCGGTCGAAATGTCCCGCAATCGGAATCGACCCGCCGCAGCCGATCAATGCGGCCTCATCCGGCCATTCGTCGGAGAGCGCCTGACGGGCCTGCTCGAACACCGGATCCGACGTGTCGAATGCACCTGCCTGAGACGCGCCATGTGCCTTGAACTCAACCGAGCAATCGGGTGGCAGCATATCCTGCACCATCTTGCGAAAACTTTCGCGGATCTTCAGCGGGTCCTGCGTGCCGACAAGCCGGAAGCTGATCTTGGCATGGGCTTCCGATGGCAGCACGGTCTTGAACCCGGCACCGGTATAGCCGCCCCAGATTCCGTTCACTTCGCAGGTCGGACGTGCCCAGATCATTTCCAGCGGTGTCCGGTCCTGTTCGCCGGCCGGCTCGGAAAGGCCGACATCGCCAAGGAAAGACTGGTGATCGAACGCGAGCCCCTGCCACTGCTGGCGCATCTCATCCGGAAGTTCCGGCACGCCATCATAGAAGCCGGGCACAGTGATCCGGCCGGTTTCGTCATGCAGGGACGCGATGATGCGCGACAATACACGGATGGGATTCATAGAAACACCGCCGTACATGCCGGAATGCAGGTCGCGGGACGGTCCGGTGATCGTCAGCTCTTCGCCCAGAAGGCCGCGCAGCATCGTGGTGATGGCCGGAACCCGGCTCTCAAAAAGACCGGTGTCACAGATCAGCGCAATGTCCGATTTCAACTCATCTGCGTTCTCTTTCATGAACGGCACAAGCGAAGGTGAGCCGGACTCTTCCTCGCCTTCGAGAAAGAACGTCAGCTTGCAGGGCAGGGAGCCGTTGATTTCTTTCCACGCACGGCAGGCCTCGATAAAGGTCATGAGCTGACCCTTGTCATCCGCCGCACCGCGCGCACGGATGACTTTGCCCTTGGGGGTATCCTGCACTTCCGGATCAAAGGGATCACGGTCCCAGAGCTCCAGTGGATCGACGGGCTGCACGTCGTAATGTCCGTAGAACAACAGGTGAGGACCTTCACCGTCCAGGTGTCCGACAACCATCGGATGCCCGGGCGTCTGGCGTTTTTCGGTTGCGATCCCGAGGCTGTTGAGATCCGCGACCAGCCAGTCTGCCGCCCGGTCGCAGTCTGCCTTAAACGCGGGATCGGTCGAAATCGAAGGAATTCGCAGCAGTTCCAGCAATCGGTCGGTCGCGGCGGGCAGATCCGCATCGATACGGGAGAGAACATCGTCAAGAGACATGTGACGCAGCCTTTTCATCAGTTTCTGGCGCCAAACTACCAGTCGCAAATCCGGTGTCCAGAGCCCCGGCTTTGCAGTTCGGGCGCGAGAAAGAGAACCACCGCAGTTCAGGCGTGCCGAGGAGGAGGAGGGCAGCGTGGCGACAACGATGGTTCTCCGCAGCACGAAACAGCGTGCAGCAACTGCAATCAGTACTTAAGAAGCAATGTTCCTAACGAATTTAACAAATATAATGTTACCTACTAAGAACTTGATCGTGAAATACACTACTCGCTAACAAGGAGCAGAATGCCTTATTCGACAGACTTGGCACAGTCTGGAATTCAATACTTGGCGAAATGGGTCCGGCATGGCGAAATCAGTTGATCCATATCAAGGCTGCGACATGCTGCCCGGGCGTATTTGGTTGATCGAGAAGAATAGGTCCTCTAAGTACACCGCGATGCGAATGCGTGGCGATGATCTGAATATTGCCGACGGGATCAGCCAGAAGTGAAGGAGCAGCCGGTTGGATTACACCGCTAAATTAGATGACGCGATCCAGCGTTTGCATGATGAAGGTCGCTATCGGACATTTATCGACATCGAACGCCGTAACGGCAACTTCCCGCATGCGGTATGGACGCGCCCCGATGGCGGTGAAAGCGATATCACGGTCTGGTGCGGCAATGATTACCTTGGCATGGGACAGAACCCGGTCGTTCTGGCCGCGATGCACGAGGCGCTTGAAGCAACCGGCGCCGGTTCCGGCGGAACGCGGAACATTTCAGGTACGACTGTCTATCATAAGCGACTAGAGGCGGAACTGGCCGATTTGCACGGCAAGGAATCGGCGCTGCTCTTTACCTCTGCCTATATTGCGAATGATGCGACACTTTCGACACTCCCCAAACTTTTCCCCGGCCTGATCATTTATTCTGATGCATTAAATCATGCGTCGATGATCGAAGGCGTACGCCGTAATGGCGGGGCCAAGCGCATCTTCCGGCATAATGATCTGGATCACCTTCGCGAACTGCTCGAAGCCGACGACCCGGATGCCCCGAAACTCATCGCTTTCGAATCCATTTATTCGATGGATGGCGACTTTGGCCCGATCGAGGCGATCTGCGATCTCGCCGATGAATTCGGCGCGCTTACCTATATTGATGAGGTTCACGCGGTCGGCATGTACGGACCTCGCGGTGGTGGCGTGGCCGAGCGTGATCGCCTGATGCATCGCCTCGATATCATCAACGGAACCCTTGCCAAAGCCTATGGCGTGATGGGCGGCTATATCGCAGCAAGCGCAAAAATGTGTGATGCCATAAGGTCTTATGCGCCTGGATTCATCTTTACAACTTCGCTTCCGCCGGCGGTTGCAGCCGGCGCGGCAGCGTCGGTCGCCTATCTCAAGAAGACGCCCGAGATCCGTGAACAGCATCAGACACAGGCGCGCATCCTCAAGACGCGTCTCAAGGCGATGGGACTTCCGATCATCGACCACGGTTCGCATATCGTGCCCGTCATGGTCGGTAATCCGGTCCACACCAAGATACTAAGCGACATGCTGTTGCAGGACCACGGTATCTATGTGCAGCCGATCAATTTCCCGACTGTTCCGCGCGGCACAGAGCGGCTTCGTTTCACGCCGTCGCCGGTGCACGGACCCAAGGAAATGGATCGCCTTGTGCGCGCAATGGATGCGCTTTGGTCTCATTGTGCGCTTAATCGCGCCGATCTTGCCGGATAATTGCCGCCTTTTGTATCCAAGCTAAAGGCCGTGTGTTAAAGTCTTAGCAACAAAAAGCGTAGACGAATCGATGGGACGATTCCAAAACGCTGCGACTAGGGCATTAAGAGCAGATGGGGCGGCAGGCATGATTGGGCGCAAAGTACAGCGCAAATCAGAAGATGACCTGAGTGTCGTCAAGCCCAAAGGGTTTGACGACTTTGAATTGCGTCTTGGTGACACGATGCGCGGTGAACGCGCAACGATGGGCAAAAGCCTTCTGGATGTGCAGCGAGAATTGCGCATCAAGGCGTCCTATATAGCTGCCATTGAAAATTCCGATCCTTCTGCCTTTGACACGCCCGGTTTCATTGCCGGTTACGTGCGGTCTTATGCGCGCTATCTGGGCATGAACCCGGACGAGGCCTTCCATAACTTCTGTCAGGAAAGCGGGTTCGCGGTTGCGCATGGCATGTCCGCCGAGGCTTCTGTCGTAAAGAAAAGCGGCAAGGAAGAAGGCATCAAGTCTGTCGCTGCCCCTCGTGATCCTTTTACCGCGCCGAACACGCCCTTTGTTCCGGGTGCCGATTCCTTTTTCAGCCAGATTGAACCGCGCGCCGTAGGGTCGACGCTGGTGCTGTTGGCGCTGATCGGCGGCATCGGTTATGGTGGATGGGCGGTTCTGAAAGAAGTCCAGCAGGTCCAGTTCGCTCCCGTTGAACAGGCGCCTGTCGTTCTGGCCGATCTCGATCCGCTTGCCGAAGCTACGCGCCCGGCGCTTTCGGAAAGTGAAACCGATTCTACAGCCATCAACGTGCCCGACGCAGATGCATTTGACCGGCTATATCGCCCGCAGGCGCTGGATGTTCCGGTGCTTGTGGCGCGCGACGGTCCGATCTCTACTCTCGATCCGCGCAACGTGGGTATGCTAAACCAGCCCAGCCTGCCTGAAGTTGTCGATCTTTCGGAAAACGTCGACATGATCATCGCGAGCCTTGAGCCGCAGCAAGCTCGGAACGTGACTGAGAATGTCCCGCAAGTTGTTGAACCTGTTGCGCCAGCCTTGCAGGTCGTCGCGGTACGCCCGTCTTGGGTGCGCGTAAGATCGGCTGATGGCACCGTTATCTTCGAAAAGACAATGCAGCCCGGCGAAACATGGGAAGCACCTCTGACAGAGGAACCTCCGACACTTCGGACCGGCGAAAGCGGCGCGATTTACTTTGCGATGGGCGAGAAGTTCTACGGGCCGGTTGGTGAGGCCGGCGCTGTCACATCAAATCTGCCGCTGTCGATCGCCAGTTTGCAGGAAACCTATCTCCCTGCCGATATGCAGCGGGACGAAGGTTTGATCCGCTATGCCGAGGCGCTTGGTCTGGCTGCAACGCCGGTAAGCGACTGACGAATCCACTTGCCTGAAACAAGCTGCCGTTGCAGCCAGGGGCTGAGAGAGTTATCTCTACGCCAAGTTGGAACGGTGCGCCGCATCGCTATTGCAAAGGCCCAGATCCCATGTCGTTGAACAGTATCCGCCCATGGCGGGACATTTACCGCCGCAAATCCCGTCAGATCATGGTTGGCAATGTACCAGTTGGCGGTGACGCGCCGATTGCCGTGCAAACCATGACGAACACGCTGACGACGGATGTCGCGGCAACCATCGCTCAGGTTCAGGCCGCGGCCGAGGCAGGCGCTGACATCGTACGGGTCTCTGTACCGGATCAGGCCTCGTCCAAGGCGCTCAAGGAAATCGTGGCGGAAAGCCCCGTACCGATCGTGGCCGATATTCATTTTCATTACAAACGCGGGATCGAGGCTGCCGAGGCGGGCGCATCCTGCCTGCGGATCAACCCCGGTAACATCGGTGACAAGACCCGCGTGGCCGAAGTCGTCTCTGCCGCGCGAGACCATGGCTGTTCCATCCGCATCGGTGTGAATGCTGGGAGCCTCGAAAAACACCTGCTCGAAAAATATGGGGAGCCTTGCCCGGACGCGATGGTGGAGTCCGGTCTCGAGCATATCCGGATCTTGCAAGATCACGATTTCCACGAATTCAAGATCAGCGTCAAAGCCTCCGATGTCTTCATGTCGGCAGCCGCTTACCAGCAGCTAGCCGAAGCAACGGACGCGCCTTTGCATTTGGGCATTACCGAAGCCGGTGGATTGATGTCTGGTACCATCAAATCTGCAATAGGTTTGGGGAATCTGCTGTGGATGGGCATCGGCGATACCATTCGGGTCAGCCTTTCCGCTGATCCGGTCGAAGAGGTCAAGGTCGGTTTCGAAATTCTGAAATCGCTCGGACTTCGTCATCGCGGGGTGAACATCATCTCGTGCCCCTCCTGCGCGAGACAGGGGTTCGATGTCATCAAGACGGTCGAGGCGCTTGAGAAACGACTTGAGCATATCAAGACGCCGATGAGCCTTTCCATCATTGGCTGCGTCGTAAACGGGCCGGGCGAGGCATTGATGACGGATGTCGGTTTTACCGGCGGTGGTGCGGGGTCGGGCATGGTCTATCTGGCGGGCAAGCAAAGCCACAAAATGGGCAATGATGCGATGATCGATCACATCGTCGAACAGGTGGAAAAGAAGGCCGCCGAGCTTGACGCAATGGCCGAGGCTGCCGAGTAACACTTGAAATATCCATATTTGGACGCTATGTTTGTTTGCAGACATGGAGGCTTTGATATGGCCGAACCCGCGATCAAGAAACACGATCATCCCGTCGATGTAGTTTCGCCGCAGGATATGGGACCGGCTCACCGAAAACGGCTGAGCGGTCCGGGACTGCGCAGCTTTCTTGTGATCGCCGATCAGTGGAAGCTGAGCGAAAAAGATCGACTTGCCGTTCTGGGCCATCCGTCGCGATCTGCCTATTACAACTGGGTTCGCAAGGCGCAGGATGGAGATGATATCTCGCTGAGCCTCGACATGCTGCTGCGGATCTCCGCCGTGCTGGGAATTCACAAGGCCCTGAGCATTCTGTTTCAGAAACAGGATCAGGCGCTCGTTTGGCTCAGTGGCCCCCATCGTGGGCTACCTTTTTCGGGGCAGGCGCCGGTCGACCTCATGAGGTCAGGAACGCAGGACGGGCTTATGCTGGTGCGCCGCTACCTCGATGCCTGGCGCGGCGGAAGCGCGAGCATGCCGGTAAAAGGTCAGGTCATCGAACCTGTGACGCGCGACACCGTCGTCTTTGGTTGATCCATTGACTGGACAGGACGATTTCCCAAAGGTTTCGGCGCCGGACACCACCTATCGCGTGATCCCCAGCCGGTTTCCGCCTATCGATGCATTTGATACCGTGACGCAGGCAGGAGACCTTGAATCGGCCATGGAGCTGGAAGGATGGACCAACGACCGGATCGTCTCTCACAGGCTGCATCGTTTGGATCCTTCCGAGTGGGTCTATGGGCGCTCAAATGCGAGCGTCGTGATGGCGGCTTTTCTGCATGGCAGCCCGTCCGGAACTCGTTTTGCGGGGTCTGATCTTGGGGCGTGGTATGCGGCGGCGCATGTCGAAACCGCTTTGATCGAAGTGCTGAACGGCTTACGGCAGGAAGTTGCACTGTCGGGGCTAGAAGAGAAAACGGAAGAATACCGGGCTTACTCAGCCAGTCTGGACGGCATGTTCATTGACATCCGTGGCGCCGCTCCCGATCTGCATGACCCGGACAGTTACATGGCTGGTCAGGTCTTTGGTGAACAGGTCCGCGCCAGCGGTGGCACCGGGATCAGCTATGACAGCCAGAGAGATCCGGGCGGCTGGAATTTCGTCTGCTATCGGCCGAGGCAGGTTGAAAAAGTAACGCAGGCCAGCCATTGGCGGGCCCGCGTCGGTATTAGCGGAAAGATTTTCGTCGAGCAGCTAAGCGATTGATCAACTGCGTTTTTCGGCGATGATCTCGGCCATCTGGTCGGCAGGAAGATAGCCGCGCAGCATTTCATCGACGAGGATGAATGTCGGGGTCCCGTTGATCTTGAGTGCCTGTGCCAGCTGACGGTTGGTGACGATGACCGACGTTACCTCGTCGCTGTCCATGTGATCCATGATGGCATCCACATCAAGGCCAAGCTCTTCGCCAAGGCGGCGCAGGGTCACGCCGTTGATCTCGCCGTTGAGCTCGAGAAGCGCATTGTGAACAAGCCCATAGGCGTCGTCGCCCGCGACCTGCAGCGTTGCAATCGCAAAGCGCGAAGAGATCACGGAAGCCTCGCCAAGGATCGGGAACTCCTTGATGATCAGCTTGATATTGCCGTCATCCTCAAGCAATGCATTAACTTCGGGCACAGCCCGGCGGCAATAGCCGCAGCGATAATCCATGAATTCAACAAGAACGATATCGCCATCGAGATTGCCGGTCACCCAAGAGTGACTGTCATTGAACAGCTCGTCTGAATAGGCTGCGACCAATTCGTCATCTGCAGCCGCCTGCTGTTCGGCATTGCGCTGTTCCATGAGATTGATCGCCTCGACGATGACCTCGGGGTTTTCCAGCAGGTAGGACCGCACCGCGGCGTCGAAAGCCGTCCGTTCCTGTTCAGTCATGTTTGCCGGGTCAAAGGCAAAAGCGGCCTGTACGCTCAGGACAAGAGCGGTGGTGGTTGCGAGCAAGGCCTTTGCAGCTTTGCGGATCATGGGTTTACCTTTTCGTTTCTGCCTAATGGCGGCTGGTCTGCACAGATCGGATCAGCGGAACGATCAGGGCAAGCGCCGATGAGGCACCATGAAAGACGCGGGAAAGAAACTCAACCCGACCGCAATCTTTTCCCCGATTTGTGATTGGTCCCGACTGCCGAGCTGCGTTCCTGAATGGTTGTTATTCAGCAGTATTCGCGTTCAAAATCAGCTTTTCAGAGGCGGAAATTGAGAATTTTAAAGGGTTTTTCGTGTCACTCAGCCTGACCAGACGGATTGTTATTTTCGATTTGTTCAACCGGTTGGGGCAACTTATGACAGAGGGACCTCCCCGAACCGTCGGTCCGGGGCGACGCAGACTCTTCAGGAAGACAGATGGTTAGCAAACGCTCGCAAGTTGATCCCTTTATCGTGATGGATGTGATGGATGCCGCCCGCCGTGCGGAGGATGCGGGGAAAAGCATCATCCACATGGAGGTCGGACAACCGGGGACCGGTGCGCCTTCAGGTGCGATAGATGCCTTGTCGAATGTGCTTCGCGAAAGCTCACTGGGATACACAGTGGCGCTTGGTCTGCCTGCCTTACGCCAGCGGATCGCGCGGCTGTATGGCGACTGGTACGATGTCGACCTCAACCCCGAGAGAGTGGTGATCACGCCCGGTTCGTCGGGTGGTTTCATCCTCGCCTTCACCGCCCTGTTCGATACCGGCGACCGGGTAGGTATTGGCGCGCCCGGCTACCCGTCCTATCGGCAGATCCTGCGCGCGCTCGATCTTGAGCCGGTCGATTTTCCGACCTCCGCAGAAAACCGTCTTCAACCAGTGGCCGAGGATGTTGCGGATCTGAACCTCAAGGGGCTTATGGTCGCCTCTCCGGCCAACCCGAGCGGGACGATGCTCGACCGTTCGGCCCTCTCCACCTTGATCGACGCGACGGCGGCGCAGGGGGCGCATTTCATCTCTGACGAAATCTATCACGGCGTCGAATACGAGGCGAAAGCCGTCACCGCGCTGGAGATCAGCGATGATGCCTATGTAATCAATTCCTTCTCCAAGTACTTCTCCATGACCGGCTGGCGGGTCGGCTGGATGGTCGTCCCCGAGGATCACGTGCGCGTGCTGGAAAGACTGGCGCAGAACATGTTCATCTGCGCGCCTCACGCCAGCCAGATCGCGGCGCTCGCCGCGATGGATTGCGAGGAGGAGCTGCAGGCGAACCTCGCGGTCTACGCGGAGAATCGACGCCTCATGCTCGAAGGTCTGCCCGCAGCGGGATTTACGGACATCGCACCGCCTGACGGAGCGTTTTATGTCTATGCGGACGTTAGCGCGCATACGAATGACAGCCGTGCCTTCGCGGCAGAGATTCTCAATCAGGCAGGGGTGGCTGTCACGCCGGGGCTCGATTTCGACCCAATGCGCGGTGCGACAACTTTACGTCTTTCCTATGCCCGCAGCACCGACGACATCCGCGAGGGGCTCGCGCGCCTGAAGCGCTTCATGGCCCAGCGTCAAGGCGGCTGAGACATTCCATACGCGATGCGTTTGGGCTAGGGTGACCGAAAAGGGCGGGATACAGGCCCCGAAATGGAATTGGCGGAATGAGCAGATTAATCGCAGCGCTGGCGGTCGCACTTTTATATGCTGGCTCCCTTGCTGCACAATCTTTCAACGCGTTGACCCGCGTCGACACGGAACGCAGCCGTATCGCCGACGAGGGCGAAGGTGCGCGCATCGACCTGTTTCTGAATCTTGGGGTCCCATATCGCGTCTTTACCCTCGACGGCCCGCCGCGCCTTGTGCTGGATTTCCAAGAGATCGACTGGAGCGGGGTGAGATCGGATGAACTTCTAACTGGCGAACATATCAAACAGGTTCAGTTCGGCGGTTACGTGCCGGGATGGTCGCGGCTTGTGGCTGAACTGGCGCAGCCGATGAAGGTTTCCCGGGTTGCCATGACCGTCGACAGCCAAAGCCAGGCGGCTCACCTGATCGTGCGCCTTTTTCCGACTACCGAAGAGGCTTTTGCCGCCCAGACCGGCGCCCCAAAAACGGCGGGTTGGGATCTTCCTCCGCCGGAAAATGTCGCTCCCGCCGCGCGGCGCGGACCTGATGCGCCGTTGCTTGTGGTGCTCGATCCCGGCCATGGGGGCATAGATCCGGGCGCGGAAACCGAAACGCTCGACGAAAAGAACCTTATGCTGACCTTCGCGCGCGAGCTGCGCGAGGAACTTCTGCGGGCTGGCGGGTTCGAGGTCGTTCTGACGCGCGAGGATGATCGATTTGTTTCACTCGAACGTCGGGTGGCCATCGCGCATCAGGCCCGGGCCGATGTTTTCGTTTCGCTTCATGCAGATTCCCTCGCCGAAGGGCAGGCCCACGGGGCAACGGTGCATTTCCTTTCCCGCGACGCCTCGGATGCGGCGAGCGCCAAACTGGCAGAGCGTCACGACAGGGACGAATTACTGTCCGGCGTCGATCTCAGTTCGGCGGATGATGTGGTGACGGATGTGCTGCTTGACCTCGCCCGACAGGAAACCTCTCCGCGTACCCGGACGCTGGCCCGGTCGCTCGTTGACGGGATTGCCGAAACCGGCGCGCCGATGAACAGCCGCCCCTTGCGCTCGGCCGCGTTCTCTGTCCTCAAGGCGGCCGATATCCCATCGGTTCTGATCGAGATCGGCTTTATCTCTTCGGCGCGTGATCTCGAAAATCTGCAGAATCGGGAATGGCGGCAGAAAATGGCGCGGGGAATTCGAAACGGCCTTATCCGCTGGCGCGAGGCGGACGAGGCGGTGCGCCCGCTGGTGCGTCAGTAATACGCAGGAGCGGGAACGGATTGTATGCCCGATGGGCGTGAATTGGCCGCTGGCAAACCGCATCGTGTTTTGACCCTGTTGGGGCACAGGCTTATATAGGGCCCAATTGACGAGTTAGGACAGGCACGTGATCAGGTTCATTTTATCCTTTTTCGGCGCAATCTTTACCGCGCTGACGCTAGGCATCGCCATGGTCGCGCTCAGCGTTGGCGGCGTATTCTGGATGTACGGTCGTGACCTGCCCAGCCATGAATCCCTTGCCCAGTACAAGCCCCCGACGATCAGCCGGATCTATTCGGGCGAAGGCAAGATGATCGACGAATTCGCCCGCGAACGACGTCTATTCGTGCCATCGGATGAAATCCCAGAACTGGTGAAAGAAGCCTTCATCTCTGCCGAAGACAAGAATTTCTACAACCACCACGGCTATGATTTGCGCGGCATCGCTGCGGCTGCGATCGAAGCGGTTCGGTCGCGTGGCGACAACGTGCGCGGTGCTTCGACGATCACGCAGCAGGTGATGAAGAACTTCCTGCTCTCTGGCGACCGTCGGGCCGAGCGCAAGATCAAGGAGATCATCCTTGCAACGCGGATCGAAGAAACGCTCGACAAGGACAAGATCCTCGAACTTTACCTGAACGAGATCTTCCTCGGGCAGAACTCCTATGGTGTCGCTGCCGCGGCCCAGACCTATTTCAACAAGACGCTTGGCCAGCTCGAACCGCATGAGGCCGCGTTCCTTGCATCGCTTCCCAAGGCACCGTCGGATTTCCATCCGGTGCGCAATAAGGAACGGCTCCAGCAGCGCCGGGATTATGTTCTGCGTGAAATGCGAGAGAACGGCTATATCACTCAAGCTGTCTATGAAGAAGAAGTCGCCCAGCCCGTTCGTTCGGTCCAGAACGGCGATTTCGAAGGTTTCCGTACCGCCTTGCCGCCGCGTAGCTACTTTACCGATGAGATCCGGCGCCAACTGAGCGAGGACTTTGGCGAGGGCGAATTCTTTACCGGCGGCTTTACGGTCCGCGCGACGATCGACGAGGAAATGCAGGTCGTGGCCGAGGCCGCGCTTCAGCGCCAGCTTGAGAAATACGACCGGGGCAGGGGCATCTGGCACGGCACCTACGACAAGGTTGCCGAGGACCAGCTGAGCGATGAGGCATCCTGGCGCGAGGCGCTGTCGAATGCCTCCGTTCCGCGCGACGTGGAACTCGATGGTGTCTGGCACCCGGCAGTGGTTTTGCGTGTCGGCGACAGCGACGCCCGCATCGGCATTGAAGGCGTCGAAGAGGACGAAGACGGCCACTGGATCACCGCAAAGGATGTGCAATGGGCGCGCAAGCGCAACGCGGACGGCACGCTGGCGAAAAAGGCCAGCACCGCCGGCGATATCCTTTCGGTGGGCGACGTCGTTCTGGTCCGTGCGATGACCGACGACAGCGATGGGTCGTTCATCCGCTGGACGCTCCGTCAGGTTTCGGACGTTCAGGGCGGGTTCATGGCAATGGACGTAAACACCGGTCGCGTCATCGCCATGCAGGGCGGTTTCTCCTATCAGGATTCGGTCTTTAACCGCGCTACGCAGGCGCAGCGCCAGCCGGGGTCCTCATTCAAGCCCTTCGTGTATGCCGCCGCGCTCGACAGTGGCTACAGCCCGGCAACCATTGTGGTCGACGCCCCGATCGAAATCAACACGCCCCAGGGACTCTGGCGTCCGCGCAACTCATCCAACAAGTATTACGGGCCGACGCCGCTTCGCACAGGGATCGAACAATCCCGGAACCTGATGACCATCCGTTTGGCGCAGGAAATCGGGATGGAGGTCGTGGCCGGCTACGCGGAACGTTTCGGCGTATACGATCACATGGGCACATTCCTCGCCAACTCGCTCGGGTCCGAGGAAACCACGCTTTACAAGATGGTCGCGGCCTATGCGATGTTTGCCAACGGCGGCGAACGCGTCGAACCAACGCTCGTCGACCGGGTTCAGGACCGCTATGGCAAGACCATTTATCGTCATGACAAACGCGACTGCGTCGATTGCGACTCCACAAACTTGATGACCGGGCAGGCCCCGCGCATCGTCAGCAATCGCAACCGGGTGATGGATGCGGTGACCGCCTATCAGCTGACATCGATGATGAAAGGCGTGGTTGATCGCGGCACTGCGTCGGGCGCCGTGAACCTGCCGGTGCCGATTGCGGGCAAGACCGGTACGACCAACGACGCGCGAGATGTGTGGTTTATCGGTTTTTCCAGCAACATCGTCGCTGGCTGCTATATCGGCTATGACCGGCCGCGTCCCTTGGGTCGCAGTGCCTACGGGTCTTCCATGTGCGGCCCTGTGTTTCAGGAATTCATGACCGAAGCGGTGAAAAAATTTGGCGGTGGCCCGTTCGACGTGCCGCCCGGTGGCCACTTTATCAAGATCGACCGTTACACCGGTATGCGTCTGCCGGATGATGCGAGCGGGCCTTATGTCGTCGCCGAGTATTTCCGCGACGGGTGGGAGCCGACTTTTGGTCTCGCCTTCGACGGTGGCTTTGCGATGGGATCGAACCTGCCGATGTTTGAAGAAGTCGGGCAGACCGGTCGACAGGTTACCACATCGACCGGGGAAACTGCGGTCGTAGGGCCAAAGGCGGATTTCGGCACCGTCAGCTCGGGCGGGCTTTATTAAAAGAGGTGCAGGGCAGCTAGTTGACCGGCTGCCCTTGCCCGGTCCACGGGCCTGCTGTATCACCCCCGAACACCAACCCCGATGGCAGGATATTCATGCGCGCCGAGACCCAGAACACCGTGGCCGAGATCGAAAAATCACTGGACCTGCTGGCCCAGCGGATGGATGTGGAAACCGCGCCGCACCGGCTTGAGGAATTCAACGCCCGCGTCGAGGACCCGAACCTCTGGAACGATCCCGAAGCTGCGCAGAAGCTGATGCGGGATCGGCAGATGCTGGTCGATGCGATGGATACCTATCAAAGCATCAAGCAGGATCTGGCCGATAATCTCGAGCTTATCGAGTTGGGTGAAATGGAAGACGATGCCGAGGTCGTCTCGGACGCCGAAGAGGCGCTGAAAACCCTGTCGAAAAAGGCCGCTGAAAAGGAACTCGAAGCGCTGCTCGACGGCGAGGCCGACGGCAACGACACTTTCCTTGAAATCAACTCGGGCGCGGGCGGAACCGAGTCCTGCGACTGGGCATCGATGCTGGCGCGGATGTATGTCCGGTGGGCCGAGAAAAAGGGCTACAAGGTCGAACTTCAGGCTGAAAGCGCAGGCGAAGAGGCGGGGATCAAATCCGCCACCTACAAGATTTCCGGACCGAACGCCTATGGCTGGCTCAAGTCGGAATCCGGCGTGCACCGGCTAGTGCGCATTTCCCCCTTTGACTCGGCGGCCAAGAGGCACACCTCTTTCAGCTCTGTCTGGGTCTATCCGGTGGTGGACGATAATATTGAGATCGAAGTGAACCCGGCGGATATCCGTATCGATACTTACAGGTCTTCGGGCGCAGGCGGTCAGCACGTGAACACGACGGACTCGGCGGTCCGGATCACCCACGCGCCGACGGGCATCGTGGTGACCAGCTCTGAAAAGTCACAGCACCAGAACCGCGACATCGCCATGAAAGCGCTGAAATCAAGGCTTTACCAGATGGAGCTTGATCGCCGTAACGCCGCGATCAACGAAGCGCACGAAGCCAAGGGCGACGCTGGCTGGGGCAATCAGATCCGCTCTTACGTCCTTCAGCCCTACCAGATGGTCAAGGATCTGCGGACCAACCACGAAACCTCGGATACCAAGGGCGTGCTCGATGGCGACCTTGACGGTTTCATGGCCGCGACCCTCGCACTCGACGTTTCAGGCAAAAGCCGGGCCGAAGCACAGGGCTAAACCAGACCTCCGCTCTTTTCCATCGATAGCGGTCGCATCCCCGATCATGCGTCCGCCCGAAAAGGCATGTCCGTGATCGGCGGTTTGAACCGCCGGACATGTCACTACTGCTTTTCAGCGGAAAAACCAGAGGATAGGCTTGCGTAGAACTATCTAAGGCCTGCCGATGAATCTCTCCCCCGTTTCCGCTGCATCACTTCTTTCAGATCTCCGCTCGGGCGCCCTGAGCGCCGAGACCTTGATGCAGGAAACGCTCGCGCGAATTGCCGAGGTGAACCCCAAGGTCAATGCCATCGTCGCGCTGCGCGAGGCCGATGATCTGCTGGCCGAAGCGCGAAGGGCCGATGCGGCAGAGAGCAGGGGCCCGCTGCACGGCTTGCCGATTGCCATCAAGGATCTGATGGACGTCAAAGGCATCGTTTCCTCGCATGGCTCTCCCAAGTTCGCGAATTTCGTGCCAGAAAAGGATGATCTTGTCGCAGCGCGTATGCGCGCGGCCGGGGCAATCCTGATTGGCAAGACCAACACGCCCGAATTCGGCCTTGGATCGCATACCTTCAACCCGGTCTACGGGGCGACGGGCAACCCTTATGCCCCAGAGCTTTCCTGTGGCGGGTCGTCTGGCGGTGCCGCAGCGGCACTGGCGACGGGCATGCTGGCGCTGGCGGACGGGTCAGACATGATGGGCAGCCTGCGCAACCCGGCAGGCTGGTGCAACGTCTACGGCTTCCGGCCCAGTTTCGGAAGGGTGCCGAGCGAACCCATAGGCGATAACTTCCTGCACCAGCTTGCAACCCTTGGCCCGATGGCGCGCAGCCCCGCCGATATCGCTATACTGCTCGATGTCATGTCCGGACCCGATCCTCGCCTGCCGCATCGGGCCGACAATACACCTGCTGCGCCATTGAAACCCTTGGATATCAAGGGGATGCGGATCGGCTGGCTAGGCGACTGGGGTGGCGCCTTTCCGACAGAGCCCGGCATCCTCGATCTGTCTCGCAAAGCGCTTGGCGTTTATGAAAAACTCGGTGCAACTGTCGAGGATGTTGCACCGCCGTTTTCCGCGGACGCGCTTTGGGAAAGCTGGATCAATCTGCGGTCATGGTCGGTTGCGGCCGGGCTTCAGCTCCTCGAACGCGAGGTGCTCAAGGATACGGCCATCTGGGAACTTGACCGCGGACTCTCGATGAGTGCGATGGAGGTGCATCGCGCTAGCGTCATCCGCTCGGACTGGTTCAAGGTCGCTGCGACCCTGTTCGAGCAGTATGACGCGCTGGTTCTGCCAACCGCACAGGTCTGGCCTTTTGACGTGAACAAGCCTTATCCGACCGAGATCAACGGTATCGCGATGGATACCTATCACCGCTGGATGCAGGTGGTAACGCCGGTAAGCCTGCTGGGACTGCCCGCTCTCGCCATGCCCGCTGGGTTTGGAGAGAGCGGATTGCCTGCGGGTATCCAGATCTTTGGTCCACGGGACAGCGACCTCAAGATTTTGGGCATGGGTGAGACCTATCACGAAGCGACAGGCTGGCCCGGCAAGCGTCCGGCGTTCTAGCCACGAAAAGGGGAGGAAAATGGGGGGTGATACCTGTACACAAAGAGTATGATTTCGGTACACCGGAAATGCGCCGGGCCGAATGGCAGGACATCAAGACCATTCTGGGGCGAGCCCTGTCCGATCTGACACGCGCGCCGCTCTACGGGCTGGGCTTTGCCGGGTTCTATGTGCTGGGCGGCTGGGCCATGCTTGCCGTGACCTATGCAACCGGCACGACTTTCTGGCTGGTGCTTGCGGCAATCGGCTTTCCCCTGATTGGCCCCTTTGCTGCGGTTGGTCTTTACGAGGTCTCACGGAGGCTCGAAACCGGCGAGCCCCTACGGGCGTCCGAAATTTTTGGCGTCGTGTTTCAGCAAAGCCGCCGACAGCTTCCGTCGATCTGCGCCATCATTGTCGTGGTATTTTTGTTCTGGTTCTTTCTTGGGCATATGATCTTTGCGTTGTTTATGGGCCTGTCGGTCATGACGAACGTGTCGTCTTCCTACGAGGTCTTCTTCAGCGCGAACGGGCTGGTGATGTTGCTGGTCGGCAGCTTTGTCGGGGCTGGGTTTGCCGCGCTGCTTTACATGATCACGGTGCTGTCCCTGCCGATGCTATTGGATCGCGAGGTGGATTTCGTGACCGCGATGATCGCGTCGTTTCAATACGTTCTGGCCAACCCGCTTGTCATGTTCGGCTGGGCTTTCCTGATCGCGATCATAACCTTTTGGGCGTTGTTGCCCTATTTCATCGGGTTGTTCCTTGTTCTGCCGCTCTTGGGGCATGCGACTTGGCATTTCTACAGCCTACTGAGCTACGGGCCAGATCCCGACTGATCAGGTATCCCGCCCTTCGGCGACAAGCCGGGAATGCAACTTTTCCGCCAGAGGATGCGCCGTCTCAAGCGCGTAGACATAAGCATGCGTCAGGTAAAAGCCCGAGGCTGTCGGGTTGTTCGCCGTATCGGCAGCCTCGGCATAAAGGGCGACCAAGGCCGTGCGGTCGTCCTGCGCATGAGCTTCGAGAAGGCGCGTTTCGAGCGAGCCGGTCGGCGCAGTCATTCTGCGGCCCGGATACCCTGTGAGCCGTTTCGATGCTGATCCATCTTGAGCGCGACCCAGTCGTGGAATAGGTGGGTCGGTCCGTCCATCACAGGTGAGAACCGCCCGCCGTCGAAACCCGGACTGTGGCGGCCTTTCTGCATGCCTTCGACGACAAAGATATCCTCTTCGAACACCTGCTTCCACTGGTGCGTATTGCGGGCGCGCAGATCGGGGTCGGTATCCGGGGTCGCATAGTAAATATGCACATGTTCCGTGGTGCGATCATAGGTTTCCGGGGTCAGTATGATCGCAAAGGCATGATCGCGGTGTACGCCCAGCAGGACATTGGGAAAGGCCGATATATATTCGGCCGCCTCATTCCACTTGCTGCTGAGTCCGTCAAAATCGGGAAACACGCTGCCATCCTTTTCTGATCGGATCTGGCGATACACGAGCGTTCCCTGACCGGAATATTCACCGGTTTCCTCGATGTGATAGTGATCTTCCAGACGGGAATAGCTGTTCAGCCCAGGGTGTACCCAAGGCAAATGATAGCTCTCGCAGTAGTTTTCGACCGCAAGTTTCCAGTTGCAGTTGACGGAGAGGTCGAAACGGCTGTCGTCGCCGCCGTGAAAGAGCGGTTGGTCGAATTCCGCCCAGCGGTCGATCATCTTGTGCATGGCCTGCTCAAAGGGCAGGGCGGTGCCTGACAGGTTGATCCAGACGATGTCGCGCCATACATGCGAGGATACCTCGATCAGGCCAAGAGTCGCGCGGTCGATACCTTCGTGCTTGTTTTGCCCGGGGCCACCCACATGCGGCGTTGAAACGAGCCTGCCTTGCGTTGAATAGCACCAGCTGTGATAGGGGCAGCGGATCGCGCCTTCGATCTTGCGGGGCGCATCTACAAGGATCATGCCCCGGTGGCGGCAGATGTTTTGGAACACGCGCACCGCGCCATCGCGGTCACGGATCAACAACAGCGGCATGCCAAAGAATTCCAGCGGCACCGCATCGCCCGGCTCCGGCACATCTCCCGCCACGGCAAGCCCGGCCCACTGGCTGGCCAGAAGCGCTTGGGTCTCTTCGGCAAAAACGACCGGATCGGTGTAATGGGCGTTCGGGAGACCATTGGCCGTTTCGATCGGCCGACGGACGGCGGAGAGATTTGTCGGTTCACTGGACATGGCATTTTTCCCCTTTTGACGGGGTCAGTTTCTGCAGGAAATGCCTTCTTGTCCGATTAATTCACGACCTGCACCTGTCTCATGGCGACAAATCGGGTCGTTTCAGGCGAAAGGTTCATCTGGCTGCAGAAGGCGCCGGTGAAATGGCAGCAGGTCGCTTTCCTGAATGAAGCCGCAGTTTCTGGCGGTCGGCAGCGCCTTGGCGCAGCCTTTGCCCAGATATTCATAGATCATCCGCGTGACACGAATGCCACCCGGGCTTTCGCGCATCGAGCGCGACACGTAGCCGGACCAGAAGTTGTTCTCGAACGACGATATGCGAGACAGGTAATTGAAGGTGGAGCTGAGTGCGTGACGGCGCGAGATCATCATGGTCACGCCGTCTTCGGTACGCGCGACATAGCCGCGGAATTCGCGCGACGGAAGATCTTCGGACAGCCCCTGGCTGCGCATCGCCTCACGTGCCTCGAAGCCGCGCACATGGGTGATCTGGTCAGAGCGAGACACATGCACGAGACCGCGCAGGAACAGAGAAGTGTTCAGGAAACTGCGACGGTAGAAACAGTAAAAACCGGAGGGAAAAAATTCTTCGGGGATGTTGCGCGTTCCATTGGCGAGGAAATCCGACAGGAACGGACCGCTGATGACGTGGTTGTTGGTGGTGAGCGATTCAACGGGTTCGAGGAGGATCCGGGCGTCGACGCCGAAAAACCGACAGATTCTGTCTAGCACATCCGGTCTAGGAAAGCTTTCGCCGGACAAGTACCGGTTAAATTGTGTCCGGTTGATGCCCAGTTGGCGGGAAAGTTCTGAGATTGAGCTATAGCGCTTGGACAATCGGCGCAGGTTCGCGCCGAACATGTCGCGAAGATCAGCCGGGGATCTGGATATCTGGTTCATCTCTGTCCTAAGCCGCTCTCGAAAAAGCTCTTAAAGAATAAGGCCAAGTCAGTCTAACACCAAACAATTTTCCTTGTTCAAGCTCTGACGCCAAATAGTGTCATAATTGTGGCTAACTAACGTCATATGTGCTCAAATGTGACACAAATTTCAAGTTAAAGTTTTCCAATTACACTTGTTGAGAAGGCGCATTTTAACTCAATGTGAACCTGTAAACATATGTCACAACGTCTAATTTAGGACGAAAGGCCGGATATGTACGGAATTGTGCTTTGGAGCGACAGGAGCGAGCGTCAGGCAGTAATCTGGTGTGAGGATCAGGGTGATCTGGCCTATTGTCGCCAGACCGCAGAGCATGGTGCGGGCAGTATCCATGCCGGTGACTGGGTGCAGTTCGATATCACCCAGAACGCGCAGCAACGCTATGCGCATAACCCGCGACTGGTCGTCGAGGGTGGTGTTAATCCGCTGGCCGATTGTCTCGCTCGGGCGCTGAACCGCGCCAACGCCGACAAAGTACCGGTCGATCACGGCGGCGCCAAGATCATCGAATTTGCCGAGATGGCAGATCTGAAGGCTTAATCTTCGAACAGTAGTATTAGACAAAGGCGCCCGGTTCGCACGGACGCCCGTAACTTTGTCTTATTCGCCGCGTGACAGGGCGGCAACGCCGGTCCGGGCCAGTTCGGATAGACCCAACGGACGCATGAGATCGGCAAAGGCGTCGATTTTTTCCGGGGCGCCTGTCAGTTCGAAAATAAAGCTGTGCAGCGTGGTATCGACGACATTGGCACGGAAGATGTCGGCGAGCCGAAGTGCCTCGACCCGTTTGTCGCCATCGCAGACTACCTTCATCATCGCCAATTCGCGCTCGACCGAGGGGCCTTCGACCGTGAGGTCATGCACCTCGTGCACCGGGATGATGCGACCCAGCTGCGCCTTGATCTGTTCGATCACTTGCGGCGTGCCCTTGGTCACGATGGTGATGCGCGACAGGTGTCCGGTGTGGTCGACTTCGGCCACGGTGAGGCTTTCGATGTTGTAGCCGCGCCCGGAAAATAGTCCGATCACGCGGGCCAGCACCCCGGGTTCGTTCTCGACGAGCACGGCGAGCGTGTGGCGTTCCTCGATTTCGGAGAAGGTTGGACGCAGGTTATAGGCGGAATGTTTGGTCGCGCCTTTCTTGATCTGTAGGGCGTTCATCGGTGAACCTTTCGTCTTGTGTCCCGCGGGGCGGCGAGAATGGGGCGGTGCCCGTTATTGGTAATTCAGGTTGATGCGTTGATAACCGGGGCGGGCGATGGCCTCGCCTCCCCAGATGCGCAGCTGATAGCCGTAATCGGCGATGATCATGCTATCGAGCAGCGCGTTCGTGTTTTCGATCACCGTGCCGTCGGGGTTATATCGACGGTTCTGGGTTGGAGCCGCAAAGGCAAAGGTCACGATGACGTCGTGCCGGTCGTGCAGCGCGTAGGAATGGAACCATACGTCGTTGGGCCCGAACGTCGCCATCTGCCCTCGACCGGTATAATAGAACCCAGGTGCGCCCAGCATTTCGAGCGCCTTGCCAAGTGTCGTCACCTTGAAACGCAGACCCTCGCCCGGAATGGCCGGGGCCTCGGGGCGGGGGAAGCTTTCCATGTAGACAATCGGTCCGCCGGGCACGCCGGTGACCGACAGGTCGATCCCGTTCGGGCGCATCCAGCGTTTGACGTCATAGCCAAGATGCTTTTGCTGTCCGGCCGGAATGCCCAGCCGCGCCGAATTGGCAAACGGTTGTCCCACGTCAAGCCCGGCGAATTCCTGCGCCTGACCGGGAAAGGTCAGGCCAAGGAACGTGCCAAAGGCCAGTGCAAGATGGCGCAGACCCCGCATCAGACCAGAACCGACCCCTTGGTGTCGATGATGTCTTGCGTCTGGGCATTGCCAAGCAGGATCTCGTTGTGAGCCTTGCCCGACGGGATCATCGGCAGACAGTTTTCGTGCTTTTCGACAAGGCAATCAAAGATCACTGGACCGTCGTGATTGATCATCTCCATGATCGCGTCGTCCAGATCCTTGGGGTCCTTGCAAAGAATGCCTTTGGCGCCAAAGGCTTCGGCGAGCTTGACGAAATCGGGCAGGGCCTCGGACCAGCTTTGCGAGTAGCGCTCGCCATGCAGCAGTTCCTGCCATTGGCGCACCATGCCAAGCCGTTCATTGTTCAGGATGAACTGTTTGACGGGCAGACGGTACTGCACGGCGGTGCCCATTTCCTGCATGTTCATCAGCCACGAAGCCTCGCCCGCGACGTTGATGACGAGCGCATCAGGATGGCCCATCTGAACGCCGATCGACGCGGGGAAGCCATAACCCATTGTGCCAAGTCCCCCGGAGGTCATCCAGTGGTTAGGCTGTTCAAAGCCAAGGAACTGTGCCGCCCACATCTGGTGCTGGCCGACCTCGGTCGTGATGAAACGGTCCTTGCGATCCTTGGTCAGCGCCTCGAGCCGTTGCAGCGCGTATTGCGGTTTGATCGAGGTCTCCGAAGCCGTGTAGGCAAGACAATTCACCTTGCGCCATTCGTCGATCTGGCGGTGCCATTTCACCAGCGCCTCAGTATCTGTCTTGCGGCCGCGCGATTTCCAGACCTTGAGGATGTCCTCAAGCACATGGCCCACGTCACCGACGATGGGAATATCGGCCTTGATCACCTTGTTGATCGAGGAAGGATCGATATCGATATGCGCCTTGATCGATTTCGGGCTGAAAGCATCGATGCGTCCGGTAATCCGGTCGTCGAAGCGTGCGCCGATGTTGATCATCAGGTCGCAGCCATGCATGGCGAGGTTGGCCTCGTATAGGCCGTGCATACCCAGCATCCCGAGCCAGTTCTTGCCGCTCGCCGGGTAGGCGCCCAAACCCATCAGGGTCGAGGTCACCGGGATGTTCGTCGCATCCACCAGTTCGGTCAAAAGCTGGCTTGCCGCCGGGCCCGAGTTGATGACGCCGCCGCCGGTATAAAAGACCGGGCGCTTGGCTTTTTCGATGGCGGCCACCAGTTCGGTGATCTCTTCCATGTCGCCCTTGACGCGCGGCTGGTAATGCGAGGTCGAGGGTTTCGGCGCCTCATAGGTGCCGGTGGCGAACTGGACGTCCTTGGGCAGGTCGATCAAGACCGGACCGGGGCGCCCGTGGGTCGCCACGTGGAATGCCTCGTGAATGACACCTGAAAGCGCGTTGGTATCCTTGACCAGCCAGTTGTGTTTCGTACAGGGGCGCGTGATGCCGACGGTATCGGCCTCTTGAAACGCGTCCGAGCCGATCAGGAAGGTCGGCACCTGCGCGGTGATCACGAGAATCGGAATGGAGTCGAGCAGCGCGTCCGTCAGGCCGGTCACGGTGTTCGTGGCCCCGGGCCCCGAGGTAACGAGGACGACGCCGACCTTGCCGGTCGAGCGGGCATAGCCTTCGGCAGCGTGCACGGCACCCTGTTCATGACGCACCAGGATGTGGCGAATGTCATTCTGTTGAAAGATCTCGTCATAAATGGGCAGAGCGGCCCCACCCGGGTAGCCAAAGATCGTATCGACGCCCTGATCCTTGAGCGCCTGTACGACCATCTTTGCGCCGGTCATTTCTCGTTTCATCTGTCTAGCTCCATCCGCGACATCACCGGTTTTCCAAACCTGTCCTTGAACACAAAAAAGCCCCCGAGGGTGTCGGAGGCGCATGGGTCTTAATATGGTTTACCGTTACCGGCCCATGCGCATGCTTCCTACGATGACGACTAGGCTTTTCATTCCTAGAGACTCCTTTGTGCTGGGCGGACTTTATGGGTGTGATGCAGGGGCGTCAACAGGCAATCGAGAAGAAAAAGTGATGCTGGATGCGCATTTTTTGACGTTTTATTGCGCAAGGCGCGCGTAATGCGACATTTTCGGTAATAAGCGTGGTCCTCTGTTAGGAATTTACGTGTCAAACGCCAGCAGGTCTGCGGCGCGGTCGGTGCTTTCGTCTGTATTTTGGCTGAGACGGGCATGCCGTCGCGACCGTGGGCGGCCATCCGAGTGGCGAATCATTTCTCAGAAAGCTGGCCGCTGACAACATCTGGCAGAGCCCGCTGGGGAGGCCCGCAACATTTGTGCAAGGTTTGGATAAGGGTTGTGCGACATTTGGGCAAAAAAAATCGGGCGCGGCTGAAAATCTGTGCGCTTACCGAGCGTTAGGGGTATTCCCTTTGAAGCCCCTTTCAGTAGTGTAGCTACACTTTAACGAACCGCCCTGTCGCAAGAGCATGGGCATAACAAAAAAGTTCATGGGAGGAGTACTCTATGGATCGTCGTTCTTTTCTGAAGACTTCGGCAATGGGTGGCACTGCAGCTGCCGCCACAACCCTGGCCGCACCAGCTTATGCGCAGGGCAAGCGGACCCTTACGATGGTGACCACATGGCCGCGCGGCCTTGCCGGTGTCTGGGATTCGGTCGAGCGCGTCGCGCAGGGCATCACCGAAATCACCGATGGGCAGGTGACGGTTGAAGCCAAGGCCGCGGGCGAACTCGTCGGCGCGCTGGAAGTGTTCGACGCCGTGACTGCAGGTCAGGCCGACATGTACCACGGTGCGGATTACTACTTTGTCGGTCAGCACCCGGCCTTCGCTTATTTTACCGCAGTTCCCTTTGGCATGACCGCGCCGGAAATCATGACCTGGTACTATGGTCAGGACGGCATGGCGCTGCACCACGAACTGGGTGAAATCTTTGGTATCCGTTCCTTCCTCGCAGGTCAGACAGGCGCGCAGGGTGGTGGCTGGTTCCGCAACCCGGTTACCTCGGCAGACGATTTCAAGGGGCTCAAGTTCCGTATGCCCGGTCTGGGCGGCGAAGCCCTGTCGAAACTGGGCGCTTCGGTTCAGGTTCTGCCGGGCGGCGAAATCTACCAGGCGCTGTCGACCGGTGCTCTGGACGCGACCGAATGGATCGGCCCGTGGTCGGACGAAAAGCTGGGTTTGCAGGAAGTTTGTCCGCACTACTACCCGGCCGGTTTCCACGAGCCCGGTGCGGCCCTGTCGGTTGCGGTCAACCTTGAAGTGTTCAACAGCCTGACCCCGGCGCAGCAGAAAGCCATCGAGGTGGTTTCCGGTGAAGCGCACCAGGCCAACTATGCACAGTTCATCGCGAACAACGGCCCCGCGCTCGAGCGTCTGAAATCGGGCGGCACGCAGATCCACGAATTCTCCAGCGATGTCTGGGATGCCTTCGGTGCGGCTTCGGTGGAACTGCTTAACGGCTACACCAGCGATGACACCTTCAAGAAGATCCACGATTCCGCGCAGGCGTCGATGCGCGCCTCCTCGGGCTGGCTCTCGGTGTCCGACAGCTTCTACTCGCGCGAGCGCAACCGCGTTCTTGCGTCGATGTAATCTGCTTCAAACGTGTTATAAACCGGTCGCGCGCGGTCTCCGCGCGCGACCTTTTCAGACCTAGGGGCAAATCCGAATGGGCGACGCTTTGATCTGGCTGGTGCAGAATATTGCGCTTGGCTTTTACAACATATTCTATGCCCTCTCCCATCCCGCCCTCTGGCTGGACTGGTCCGACAAGCAGGCGTTGATCCGGTTCATCTATTACGGCGCCTCGGTCGAACTCTTCTTTGCCGTCTTCGACATCGTTCTGGTGATCACCATCATCGGGTTGATCCGCCCGGCCTTTATGTGGGGCTGCGTGCGCGTGCTTGAAGGGTTCGCCAACACGGTTGGGCGCACGGCGGCCTGGGTCGGTCTGCTTATGGTCCTGCAGCAGGTGATGATCGTTTTCCTGCAATCGATCTTCCGCCTCGGCGAACTTACCATTTCACCGGTTGGCTTCGGTTTCACCCAGTCGGTTGGATGGTTCACTGAAGAACTCAAGCTTTACAACGCGATGGTCGTTGCGCTTTGCGTCACCTACACTTTCGTGCAAGGCGGTCATGTGCGCGTCGACCTTGTCTATTCGGTCGTGAAATTCCGCACCAAGAAGATCATCGACATGTTCGGGTCTATCTTCTTCATGGTGCCCGCGGCGGTGCTGACATGGCTCTATGCGTGGTTCTTCCTGTGGCGGAACATGATCACGCCAAAAGTGTCGGCGACCGACAAGCTCGACCTGATGCTGCGCAAGGCGCAGATCGTCAAATGGAACGTCGAAACCATCGGCTTCTCGCCGAACGGATTCAACGGCTATTTCCTCTTCAAGATCCTGATGGTCATCTTCACCGGCATGGTGCTGATCCATGCGATCGCGTTCTTCTATCGCTCGCTGCTGGAATTCCGCGAGGGCGAAGAGAGCGAGAACAAGTATCTCGACCGTGACACGCTGGGCGCGGGCGAAGAAGCCTACGAAGGCACACACTAAGGGAACGACATATGTTTTTGGGTTTAGACGGCGTCGAGATCGGCCTGATCATCGTTCTGCTCTGCCTCTTCGCAGGTATTCTTTCGGGCTTTCCGGTGGCATTCGCCATTTCCGGTGCCGGTGCCATTTCCTTTGGCATCATCGCCGGGCTCGACAGTGCCGGATTGCTGATCCATCAGGCGATCGACACCGGGTCGGACGCCTATCAGCAGCTTGTTAATTCCGGAGTTCACAGGGATGCCATATCGGTCTTCCGATACCCCGAGCTACCACGCTACGAAACGCCGGTGTTCGACGGTGGTTGGGAACAGGCGCTGAACCGCAACCTTTCCTTTATCGTCAACCGTATGAACGACCGTGTCTTTGCCGGTCAGTCCATCGAGACGCTGCTTGCGGTTCTGATGTTCGTGATGATGGGCATCGTGCTCGAACGCTCGAAAATTGCCGAAGATCTTCTGACCACGATGGCGCGTGTCTTTGGCCCCTTGCCGGGCGGTCTGGCCGTTTCGGTTGTCGTCGTGGGCGCCTTCCTTGCCGCCTCGACTGGGATCGTCGGCGCGACCGTGGTGACCATGGGGCTGCTCTCCCTTCCGACCATGCTGCGCAACGGCTATTCACCCGAGATTTCGACTGGTGTCATCGCGGCCTCGGGAACGTTGGGGCAGATCATTCCGCCGTCCATCGTGATCGTTCTGCTGGGCACGCTCGCGGGTGATCTCTATTCCACCGCGCAAGAGGCGCGGGCGCAGGCGGCGGGTTGTTCCGACGCGCTGACCTATCTGGGCCGTCCGGCGGTTGTTTCCGTGGGCACGCTGTTCCAGTCGGCCATGCTGCCCGGCATTCTGCTGGCAATCCTCTACGCAGGCTACGCCTTTGTTTATGCGCTGCTGAACCCGTCACGTGCACCTGCCGTTACGCTTGCTGCGCGGGTCGGCAACCCGCTGACCCGTAACGAACGTCTTGGCTGGTTCATCGCCGCGCCGGTTCTGCTGATCGGTGGCGCGGTCTTGCTTGCCGAAATCGGCGTGATCGGTGCACAGGACCGGCATCTCGACACCAGTAGCAGTGCCGAAAACGTTTCGATCCTGCGCACGAATGTCAGCGAACAGTGCCAGGCCTCGATGATCGAGCTGCACGGGCAGGAAAAATGGGATGAATCCGTAGCACTGCGTGCGTCGGGGGCGGCTGCCGTGGCCGAGGCCGAAGCACAGGCAGCGGAAGACGCCGCCGAAGCAGACGGTCTTGAAACACCGGCCGATGCTGTGCCGGTCATGAATGCCGCACCGATCGGCACCGGCGTTGCCACCATCGTGGTTCTGCTGGGTCTGGTCCTCACCACGGCGCGCGGCGTTGCGCCGATGGCGTCACCGGTTCCGTTGCTGGTGGGTGCGCTTGGGCTTGTCCTCGTTCTGATCGTCGATCTGCTGCTGATCGGTCCGCTGACTTCGTCGGGTGCCACGGTGCTGTTGCTGGCGATCCCGCTGGCGATCACGCTCTGGTCCTGTCGGCACGCGGCCGCACGGCTGGCGCAAAACGACCTGATCCGTGTCGTCTTTCCGCCGCTGGTCCTGATCGTGGCGGTGCTGGGGTCGATACTTGGCGGGATCACTAACCCGACACCGGCAGCGGCGCTTGGCGCGGCAGGGGCCATCATGCTCGCCGCCTATCGCAAGCTCAAGGACGAGGGCGGATCGGGCAAGATCATCATCATGGCCACGCTGGCCGTTGTCGTGATGATCCTGCTTGGGATGAACTTTGACCTGCGGATCAATCAGGCGAATGTGACGTTTGAAGGCTGGGTCGCGTTCTTCCTTGCCTATGCAAGCTACATGGTTGCGGCTTTCGGTCTGGCCTATTCCTGCTGGGTGCTTTACCGCACCGGCGTTCTGCGGCCGGTTGTGCGCGAAACAGCCAAGGTCACCTCGATGGTGTTCACCATCCTGATCGGGTCGCAACTGCTGAACCTCGTGGTGATCTCTTTTGGGGGCGAGCATTACATCCAGCAGTTCCTGATGAGCTTTGACAACGAATTCAAAGTTTTCCTGATCGTTATGCTGGTGCTGTTCGTGCTGGGCTTTGTGCTCGATTTCCTCGAGATCATTTACATCGTCGTGCCAATCG
Organism: Heliomarina baculiformis; assembly: GCF_019966545.1. Lineage (GTDB taxonomy): Bacteria > Pseudomonadota > Alphaproteobacteria > Rhodobacterales > Rhodobacteraceae > Heliomarina > Heliomarina baculiformis. Next base: position 46,770 of record NZ_JAIMIC010000005.1, read on the forward strand.
TCGGCCCCGTCATCTACGGGGGCAGCTTTGATCCGAAATGGGTGACGATCATGATCGCGGTGAACCTGCAGACGTCCTTCCTGACGCCGCCTTTCGGGTTCGCGCTCTTCTATCTGCGCGGCGTTGCCCCACCAGAGGTGACAACCGGACATATCTATCGCGGTATCCTGCCCTTCGTGCTGATCCAAGTCGCGGGTCTGGGGCTGCTCTGGCTGTTCCCTGCCATCGTGACGATCGTGCCGCAGATACTCGGTGGTTACTGATCCCGGTAACTGCTTCTCGTTAAATAAAAAAAACCGCGCCTCTTCCGGGGCGCGGTTTTGTCGTTTCAGGCTGTCGGTCGGGTTTATTCCAGAACCTGCTTGCGCGCGGCGCTGGCCTCGAGATCAAGATGCCCGCGCAGACCGTCGGGCATGGCGAGGTGGCGCGCCAGATCGTCGAGATAGGCCTTTTCCTCGGGCGTATCGGGATCGACCGCAAGAACCGAGGCCAGATAGATCTCGGCGCGCTGCTCATCCGTCCGGGCAAGTCGCGCGGTGGCCGAGGAATCTGCAGGGGCCGAGAAACAGTCGAACAGGGCGGCTTTCTCTTCGGCGCCAAGGCCCAGCTGCTCGATCTGCTCGCGGATACGCATGTGTTCGTCCTGATCTATGTGATCGTCAGATTTGGCGGCCGAAATCATCGCGCGCATCAGCGACAGGCGGAAATCCTGACCGCTGGCATCCTGATCGTTCTCGATATCAAACCCGCTGTTCGCGGGCGGCTTCGGTAGGTTCAGCGGAGCTTCCTCGGTGCCCGAGCTCTGGTTCGTCTGCCAGTCGCGATAGGCCTTGTAGGCCAGCCCGCCGACAGCGGCGAGCCCGCCGTATTTCAGCGCCTTGCCGCCCAGCTTGCGGCCCTTCTTGGTGCCGAGCAGCAGCGCGATCATGCCACCGGCTGCGGCACCGCCGCCAAGCCCGCCAGGCAGGTTCGACATCCGGTCGCTGACAGATGTTCCCTGTTTCGACCCGCCCTGACCGGACTGACCCGAGCCCAGAAAACTGTCCAGCAGCCTGTTGATATCCATCGTAAATCTCCCTGTACAAATACGGTTGTAACCGAGGTGGGCACGGGGGCGTGGCAAATCAAGAAAGCTGCAGTGAGGGGGGAGAGGCACGTGTCCCACGCAGGAGAAACCGGCAGATATCCGCCGTCATAACGAGGCCAACAGACGGCGTCAGCCGCTGGTCGGGCGGCGGTCGGGAAGGTTGATGTTGGCGACCTGTTCGGCAATCGGATCGGTCGACAAGGGATGAAGGTCAGAGGAATAGGCCGCAGGGTCGCGCATCTGCTGCCATTCGCCCCCCAGGTAGACCTCAAGCCCCGAGAACTTGGACTTGTAATCCATTTTCTGGCTGCCCGGCACCCAGTATCCGAGATAGACGTAAGGTAGCCCCGCATCGCGGGCAATCTGTACGTGATCGAGGATCATGTAGGTGCCCAGGCTCGCACGGGGACGGTCGGGGGTGTAAAAGGAATAGACCATGCTCAGCCCGTCATCGAGCACGTCCGTCAGGCTGACACCGATCATCTCGTTTTCTTCGGGATCGGAATATTCGATCACCCGGCTGCGGATCGGGGTTTCCTCGATCATCGCGGCGAATTCGAAGACGTCCATATCGGCCATGCCGCCGTCCGCGTGACGTGAATCGAGATAACGGCGAAACAGATCGTACTGGTCTTCGGTCGCCCAGGGGGAGGTGGCCTTGCGGTGGATTTCGGCATTTCGCGAAATCACTTTGCGTTGGTTGCGCGAGGCCTTGAACCGCGACACGTCGATCCGCGCTGATAGGCAAGCGGAACATTCCGCGCAGGACGGGCGGTACAACACGTTTTGCGACCGGCGGAAGCCCTGCTGCGAGAGAGAGTTGTTCAGCTTGTCCGAGTTTTCGCCCTGCAGTGCCGTGAACAGCTTACGCTCCATCCTGCCCTCGAGGTAAGGGCAGGGCTGAGGCGCAGTTACATAGAACTGCGGAGCTATTGGCAAAGTGTGGCGCATTAATCATTCATCGTACTGTTTCAATGATGATAACAACGCGATACGGCCCCGCCAAGTGGCGAAGTTAACTCACGGCCGATGCGCGGCGATTGAGCGCGACCGAACCGAGTAGGGAATCCGTGAGGCCCTGCGCCCGCGACCCGGTCATCATCATGATTACCGAGATGACCTGAAGGATCGGCACGGCCATGCTGAGCGTATAGCCAAAGGTGTGCAGAAAAGCCAGCGAAAGGTCGAAAGGCCGTCCGTTGATGTCGCGCAACTCCAGCCCGACAAAGCGCATGCCCCAAGTGGCAGAGCCGTTTGCGATGGTTACTGTCCGGTAAATAAAACCAATTGTCAGGTAGAGGATGGGCCAGACGAAGAGCCCGACAAAGGCGGTCAGCACGACCACGACCAGAGAGAGCAACACGATCAGGATCGTGTCGACAATCCAGGCGATGAGACGCTTGGCCGGTACGTTTTCGTAAAATTGCGGCTGTCGATCCGCATCGGGCAGGGCTGACATGGTCGCTAGGGTCCTTTGTTTAGCAATAAGCGGCAATCCCTGCCGGTCGCAGGGATTGCATAAATATCGGTCAAAGTGTCGATTCGGTGCCGTTATCTTCGTTCTTGCGGGCACGTTCGTCGATGAACTGGTCGAACTCGGCCTTGTCCTTGGCTTCGCGCAGTCGCTCGAGGAATGCCTCGAAATCATGCTGCTCCTGCTCAAGCCGTTTCAGGGTATCGGCCTTGTAGGCGTCAAAGGCGCTGTTCCCGGTGGTCGAGGACATGCTGAATTGCGTCGAATTCCACGCCGAGCGGCGTTTGCAGGAAGATTTGAACATGCGTTTACTCCAGATCATATAGGCAAGAAGGGCAAGACCTACAGGCCAGAAGAAGACAAAACCGAGTACCATCACGGCGATCCACGCGCCTTTACCGCGTGTGTCGAGCCAGTGTTCGGCCTTGGAAAGCCAGCCCATCGGCGATGGGGCGTGGGCAGTGCTGGTCAGTGTTTGCATCGTCGTCAGTCTCCGGTGTTGGATCATGTGGATGTGAATGTCTTTCACATTACGACAGATGGGAAGCCACCGGGCCCTCTGCAAGGGGTGATGTGAAAAGAATTTACATTAATGCGTCTGACCGGGCCGGGGCAGCCGCTATTCGGTGAACTCGACTAATTCGGCGCCGGTCAGAACGGATAAGCGCTTCGGCGCGATGGCAAATACATGGTGCGGCGTACCGGCTGCGGCCCAGATAACCTCGAAATCCATCAGGCGCGGATCAAGGAAGCTGCGGATCGGGTTGAGATGGCCCACCGGTGACACGCCGCCAATGGCAAATGCGGTCTGTGCCCGGATCAGGGCGGCATCCGCCTTGTCGAGCGGTTCACCCGCCAGCGCGGTCGCCTTGTCCGCATCGACGCGATTACCACCCGCCGTCACGAAAAGCAGCGCCTCATTGCTCCCCGTTCCGCGAAAGATGATCGACTTGGCAATCTGATCGACCCCGCAGCCCAGCGCATCGGCGGCATCCTGTGCCGTGCGGGCCAATGCGGTTTCGCGAATGTCCGGGGTTTCGCCTGCGGCTTCAAGGGCGGCGCGGACGCGTTTCAGGCTCTTGCTCATTCTTCTTTCTCTCAATTGACGCGGCTGGACGGGCGTGCATGTTGAAAACCATGTTACAAAGCGAAAATCCACCCCCGGACCTTCCCGAGATGCTGGCGCTGGAAACCTCGGTCTGGGAGGCGCTGGCCCGGGGCGATACCGAGGCCGATCGCGCGGCCCTTTCACCCGATTTCCTTGGCGTCTATCCAAGCGGGTTCTCCGACCGAGAAGGCCATGTTTCCCAGCTAGATGCGGGGCCGAGCATTGCCGAATACGCGCTGAGCGAAACGCGCATTCAGGTCTATGCGCCGGATCTGGCCATGCTGTCATACCGCGCGCGGTTCCGGCGCGGGCAGGACTGGCATGACATGTATGTTTCCTCTCTCTGGGAGCGTCATGGGCAGGGATGGCACAACCTCTTCTCGCAGGATACGCCGGTCGAGGCTCCTTGAACCCTTGCGCCGCCGCGCGCGTCATGATTGCGTCAGACCATGGAATTCGTCCGTCAAATCACCCGTCTGCCCCGCGCCTATGATCCCGAACTGGGGCAGGATTGTCTTGACCGTATGCCCGGTCTCAGCGGCGATCTGGCCGAGCTGATCCGGGGCGCGGCGGGCAGCAGCCCCTATCTCAAGGAACTGGCCGAACGCCAGAAGGACTGGCTGGTTCCCGCGCTCGAGGATGCGGACGCGGCCCTTGCGGCACTGTTCGATGACGTCGCGGCAAAGCGCGAAGACCTGCCAAAGCCGGATGAGCTGAAACCCGTGCTGCGGCGGGCCAAGCAGCGGGTCGCGCTGATCGCCGGACTCGCCGATCTGGCCGGGGTCTGGCCGCTTGAACGCGTGACCGGCGCGCTCAGCGAATTCGCGGCGTTGGCCTGCGATGTGGCGATCAAGGCAGAGATCGCACAGCTTGTACGGCGCGGGAAACTGCCGGGGCAGGGCGAAGATGACATCGCCGAGGCGGCGGGCCTTGTGGTGCTGGCGATGGGCAAGATGGGCGCGGGCGAGCTGAACTATTCCTCGGATATCGACCTGATCGTGCTGTTCGATGAAATTCGCTATGACGCGGATGATTTTCATGACGCTCGGCAGGGTCTTGTCCGGGCGACCCGCAACATGTGCGCGACGCTCAGCGACAGGACCGGCGACGGCTATGTCTTTCGCACCGATCTGCGGCTTCGCCCGGATCCTTCTGTCACACCGGTCTGCATGTCGATGGCGGCGGCCGAAACCTACTACGAAAGCCTTGGCCGCACATGGGAACGCGCGGCCTATATCAAGGCCAACCCCGTGGCGGGCGATCTCAAGGCGGGGGCGCGGTTCATCAAGACCCTGCGCCCCTTCATCTGGCGGCGGCATCTCGACTTCGCCGCGATACAGGACGCTCATGACATGCGCCTGCGCATCCGGCAGACCAAGGGGCTTGGCGGCGCGATCACGGTGCCGGGCCATGACATGAAACTTGGGCGCGGCGGTATCCGCGAGATCGAATTCTTCACCCAGACCCGACAGCTTATCGCAGGCGGGCGCGACGAAAGCCTGCGTCTGCGCGGCACGGTACCGGGTTTGGAGGCGCTGGCCGCGCGTAACTGGCTCCCCTCGGACATAAGCAATCGCCTGATCGACTATTACCGCACCCATCGCGAAGTCGAACATCGCATCCAGATGGTGCATGACGCCCAGACCCACAAGGTGCCGGTCAACCCCGAGGAAATGGCCCGCGTCGCCTGCCTCATGGACAAGGACAGCGCGGCTCTGATCGCCGAACTGGCAGAACGGCTGAGCGCGGTGCATGAGCTGACCGAAGGCTTTTTCGCCCCCGACACCAACGGCACCCCACAGGAAGATCCGCCGCCCGAGATCGACATTTCGGTCTGTCGCCGCTGGCCAAGCTATCCGGCGCTACGATCCGAACGGGCGCGGCGCATTTTTGAACGGCTGCGCCCAGAGCTTCTCAACCGCCTGTCGCGCACCAGCGAGCCACAGGAAGCGCTTCTGGCACTTGACGGGTTTCTTGCCGGTCTGCCCGCCGGGGTGCAGCTCTTTTCGCTCTTCGAGGCAAATCCGCAGCTAATCGACTTGCTGGTGGATATTGTCGGCACCTCGCCCGCGCTGGCGGGCTACCTGTCGCGCAACGCCTCGGTTTTCGACGCGGTGATCGGTGGCGATTTCTTTGCCGACTGGCCGGGCGAGGAAGCGTTGACCAAGGGGGCGATCAATGCGCTGGCCCGCGAGCCGGATTATGAAAGCAAGCTCGACGCCGCACGGCGATGGGCCAAGGAATGGCGGTTCCGTATCGGGGTGCACCATCTGCGCGGCCTGATAAGCGCGGATGAGGCGGGCGCGCAATATGCCGATCTCGCCGACAGTGTGATCAAGGCGCTATTCCCGGTGGTCGTCACGCAATTCGCGGAAAAGCACGGGGCGCCGCCGGGCCGCGGGGCGGCAGTGCTGGGCATGGGCTCGCTTGGCGCGCGGGCGCTGAACGCGGCCTCCGATCTCGATCTGATCGTGATCTACGACCCCGAGGATCAGGAAAGCTCTGATGGGAAACGCCCGCTTGCCGCCCGTCCCTATTACGCGCGGCTGACGCAGGCGCTGATCACGGCGCTGACCGCGCCGATGGCCGAAGGGCGGCTTTACGAGGTGGATATGCGCCTGCGCCCCTCGGGCAATCAGGGGCCGGTCGCCACAAGCTGGACCAGCTTCCGCGACTACCAGCAGAACGAGGCATGGGTCTGGGAACATCTGGCCCTGACCCGGGCAAGGGTCATCACCGAGAGCGGCACAGGCCTTGGGCAGGAAATCGAAGCCTTCCGGGCGAAGCTTCTGGGGCAGCCGCAGGAACGCGAAAAAGTCCTGCGCGAGGTGGCCGAGATGCGCGACAGGCTCATGGCCGCGAAATCCCCCGACGGGCCGTGGGATGCCAAGACCGGGCCGGGGCGTATGCAGGATATTGAACTGGTCGCGCAGGCCGGCGCGCTGCTGGCGGGCGAACCAGTCGGCGGCGTTGGGAAGGGGCTCAGGGCGGCGGCGACGGCAGGATGGCTGTCGGAGGCGGATGCCGGCGCACTTGGTGCCGTTTACGACAGGCTCTGGGCCGTGCGCACGGCAGCACGGCTGCTCACCGGTGGTCCGCTTGACAGCGCCCGCATTGGCGAGGGCGGCGCAACCTTCCTGTGCCGGACGGCCAAAGCCGAGGATCTCGAAAGCTTGCAGGACGGGCTGGTTGCGTCCTATTCGGAAACCGCGGCCCGGATAGACGCGGCGCTTGAGGGGGTATCATGCGATGAAGAATGAAGACGACCCCAAAGGGCTTATCCGCGAAGCCTATCGGATCGACGGGATCACCCTTGCCGAATGCCGCTCGATCTTTCTCGACTGGGCGTTGAGCCTGCCTGCCGACGCGGATACCGCCCCGGCGATCGAGCGTCTGTCAGGCCATTACGGCCCGGATCATCCGGATCATCCGATGACCGCCGTGCTGGCCGAAGGCAAAACCACGCTGACGACGCCGCGCCGACGGGGCGGCTGGCGTTCGCGTCCGCGCAACTGACCCTTTCGCCTCGCCGCGCACCCGCGTATGAGACCGCCATGACAGAGAACCCAACCACCCCCGACCTGCCGCGCGTGCGCCTGAAACCCAAAGCCAATGCGCGCGGTATGCGCCGGGGCTTTCCATGGGTTTACGACAACGATCTGGTGACCGACCGGCGCACCCGTGCAATCACGCCCGGCGCGCTGGCGGTGCTTGAGGATAGCGAGCGCAACCCGATCTCGCTGGTGGCGGTCAATCCAACCTCCAAGATCATCTGCCGGGTGCTCGACACCGACCTGAATGCGACTGTCGACACCGGTTGGTTCGCCACACGGTTCGAACGCGCGCTTGCCCTGCGCGAACGGCTCTATGACGCGCCTTATTACCGGTTGGTCCATGCCGAGGCGGACGGGATGCCCGGCGTCGTGATTGACCGGTTCGGCGATACCTGTGTTGTGCAACCCAACGCCGCCTGGGCAGAGGCGCGGATCGATCAACTGGCCGAGGCGCTGGCGCAGGTGACCGGTGTGACCACGATCCTCAAGAACGCCAGTGGCCGGACCCGCGCCCTTGAAGGGCTGGACGATCAATCCTCGGTTCTGCTGGGCGAAGCCCCGACCAAACCGCTGCCGGTGCCGATGAACGGGGCGACCTATATGGCGGATCTGACCGGCGGGCAAAAGACCGGTCTGTTCTATGACCAGCGCCCCAATCACGCCTTTGCAGCCGGTCTGGCCAAGGACGCGCGGGTATTGGATGTCTTTTCGCATGTGGGGGGCTTTGCGCTTGCCACGCTGGCAGGCGGCGCAGCCTCGGCGCTGGCGGTCGACGGGTCGGCCCCGGCACTTGAACTGGCAGAAAAAGGAGCCGAGGCCGGTGGCGTGGCAGACCGCTTTACCACGCGACAGGGCGATGCGTTCGAGGCGCTGACAGCGCTTGGTCAGGAAGGTGCGCAATTCGACGTCGTGATCTGCGACCCGCCAGCTTTTGCACCAAACAAACAGGCGCTGGATGCCGGGCTGCGCGCCTATGAGCGGATTGCCAAGCTGGCTGCGCCGTTGGTCGCCGAGGGCGGCTATCTGGGTCTATGTTCCTGTTCGCACGCCGCCGATCTGGCCAAGTTCCGCGAGGCGAGCCTGCGTGGAATCGGACGCGCGGGCCGTCAGGCACAGCTTCTCTATACCGGCGCGGCGGGACCGGACCACCCGCAGCTGCCGCAGCTTGCAGAAAGCGGCTATCTCAAAGCGGTGTTCTTCCGGCTGTGAAAATCGTCATCGACACCTGCGTGCTTTACCCGACGGTGATGCGGGAAATGGTGCTGGCCGCCGCGGCGAAGGGCCATTTCACGCCGATCTGGTCGGCACGTATTCTCGAGGAATGGGCGCGGGCCGCGATCAAGTTGGGTCCGCAGGGCGAAATGCAGGCGCGGTCTGAAATCGCGCTTTTGCGGTCGCGCTGGCCCGATGCCGAACAGGCGGCTGCACCGGGGATCGAGGCGCGGCTCTGGCTGCCGGATCCGGCGGACCTGCATGTACTGGCCGTGGCTGTCGCTGCCTCGGCAGATGCGATCATGACCCTGAACGCCAAGGATTTCCCGCGCAATATTCTTGAGGAGGAAGGTCTGGCCCGCGTCGATGCCGATGGTTTCCTGCATGGCATCTGGCAAGAGCATCCAAATGATGTCGCGGATGCGGCCAACGCCGTTCTCGAGGAAGCCCGTCGCCTGTCGGACAAGGGGTGGGAGATGCGCGCGCTGCTCAAGAAAGCGCGCTTGCCGCGACTGGCAAAGGCGCTTGGGTGAACCGGCTCAGACGCCCCAGTCGCTTTCCAGCCGCTCCAGCGCGGCGATACGTTCCTGCGTTTTCGGGTGGCTCATCAGCCACGCGGGAGCAACACCGGCGCGGTTTTCCGTCAGAGCGTCCAGCTTGTTAAACAGCGATTTCTGCGCCGAGACGCCGATCCCGGCCTTGGTCAGCAAGGCGGCGGCATAGGCGTCGGCCTCGTATTCATCCTGACGCGACAGGCGCGCGGCCAATAGCGAGGTCAGCGCGCCCGCGATCCATGGTCCGATAAAGGGAATGAACCGCCCAAGCATCATCATCAGTGCCGTGCGCAGGGCGTTCTGCCCGGAAAAGTCGATCATCCGGCGCCGCGCATGGCCCAGTGCCACATGGCCCAGTTCATGGGCAATGACGCTCGACAGTTCCTCGCCGGTAACTTCGCCGTTCTGGAATTTGCGATAGAAACCGCGCGTGATGAATATTCGCCCGTCCGGCGCGGCAAGCCCGTTCACGGGGTCGATTTCGTAGATGTAGACGGGGATGCGCGCCACTTCGAGACTGGCCGCCAGACGGTCGGTCAGCTTTTTCAGGCGTGGATCGGCCAGCTCCGTCGATTTCGCGCTCAGTTCCTTTTGGGTACGCCAAACGGAAAAGCGATACATGACAATCGCATAGAGTATGGCCAGCAGGATCGGGGTAAAGCGCAGCATCACCCAGATATGGCGCGGCGAGAGATGGGAAACAAGGCGTCAGAGATCAAATTCGCTTGGTCGCAACATCGATCAAAGGCCGTTCGCTCGAACGAAATCGGGGGCAGCAGATGCCACCCCCGGTCGTGTTCCATTCGCGCGAGATCAGGTCGCCCGCCGACGTCTTGCCGCGAGCAGTCCCAGCGCACCCACCAGCAACATGCCCGTCGCAGGAAGCGGTATGGCTGGCGGTTGTGACGTGCGCAGCGGTCCTTCGAGCGTATAAGTGTTCAGGTAGGGACCAAGGTTATTCGGCGGCGCCAGCATCTCGAGATAGAGATAGGCCGATATATCCGTCGGGCTGCTGAAGTTCATCACGTAGGTCGACGGAAAGGTGTAGTTGACCGCCGTCTCGGATGTAACGCCAACGCCTAGCACATCGATGCCGAAAATCAAGGAATCCGGCTGGGTGCCGCGCGGCATATCGATCGTGAGCGTATATTGCTCGTTGGCGTAGAAATCGTAGAGCGTTTTCGAGCGCAGGATGGCCGGAGCGGACGATCCGGTGCCGTCAAGGTCGATACAGGTGGTCGGGCAGGCATAAGATCCGCCCGCGTTCAGGATATCGACATTACCCTGCACAATGTCCCAGTTCGTCAGATCGGTGACGGTCGTAAAACCTCCGCCGCCCTGATCGTCGTCCGAGAACGTGTCCTGAAAGATCACTGCTGCCTGCGTACTGCCTGCAACGAATGTGAATGCTGCCGCAAAGGCGGCAAGTCCAAGTCTGAGCATAATACCCCCGGTGAGTTCGTCATAAAATTAACCCAACGTTAACATGCAAGGGGGCTATTACAAAACGGTTTCTAAAAAGAGCCTTTCCGTCAGCGCGTAAGTTCGCGCATGCCTTTGCCAAGTCCGGCGAGAGTCATCGGAACCATCTGATCTTCAAAGATTTCCTGGATCATCTTGATGGAGTGGGTATACGCCCAGTATTTCTCGGGGACCGGGTTGATCCAGAGGTTCGACTGCCAGTGGTCGCGCGCCCGCTGCAGCCAAGTCTGCCCGGATTCGGGGTTCCAGTGCTCGTTCGCGCCACCCGGATAGGCGATTTCATAGGGGCTCATCGAGGCATCGCCGACAAAGATTGCCTTGTAATCCGGCCCGTAGGTGCGCAGCACTTCGTGGGTCGGTGTCTGCGCATCCCAGCGCCGCCGGTTGTCGCGCCAGACTCCTTCGTAGAGGCAGTTGTGGAAGTAGAAATACTCCATGTGCTTGAATTCGGACCGTGCGGCCGAGAACAGTTCTTCGACCACCTTGATGTGCGGGTCCATGGAGCCGCCCACGTCGAGAAACAGCAAAACCTTGACCGCGTTGCGCCGTTCTGGGCGAGTTTTCACGTCGAGATAGCCATGTTCGGCGGTGGATCGGATCGTGCCATCCAGATCAAGCTCGTCCGCGGCGCCCTCGCGCGCCCATCGACGCAGCCGTTTGAGCGCCACCTTGATGTTGCGCGTGCCCAACTCCACCGTGTCGTCGAGGTTCTTGAATTCGCGCTTGTCCCAGACCTTGACCGCGCGCTGGTGGCGGCTTTCTTTCTGGCCGATGCGCACGCCTTCGGGGTTGTAGCCGTAGGCGCCAAAGGGCGAAGTGCCGGCGGTGCCGATCCACTTGTTACCGCCCTGATGGCGGCCTTCCTGTTCCTTGAGCCGTTCGCGCAGGGTTTCCATCAGCTTTTCGAACCCGACAAGCGCTTCGATCTCGGCCTTTTCCTCGGGGCTTAGGTGCCTTTCGGCCATTTTCTCGAGCCAGTCGGCAGGAATGTCCACGGCCTCGAGAACCTGCTCGAAGCTGATGTTTTCCAACCCCTTGAAGCTGGCGGCAAAGGCCTGGTCGAACTTGTCGAGGTTGCGTTCGTCCTTCACCATCGACACGCGAGCGAGATAATAGAACGCCTCGACATCATAGGTCGCGAGGCCCTTTTTCATGGCTTCCAGAAAGCTCAGGAATTCACGCAGGGAGACCGGGATACCGGATTTGCGGAGATTCTCGAAGAACGGGAGAAACATGAAACTGGCCCCTGATTGCGTTTTGTTGCGTGCAGGTTAACGGCTCTCGCGCCGGGATGCCAGTGCGGCCCTAGATCGAGGCGCGGTGAATGAAAACCGTGGCGAACAGACCGACAATGGCAAGCGCGATGGCGCAGGCAGCGGCATACTGGAGCATGTCCAGCCTGTTGCCGCCCTTGCGCCGGGCGGTAATCGCTCCAAGAGCCGCGCCAAGTACGGCGCCCCCGATGACCAGCATGTGAATTCCTCGCTTTTAGTCAGCCGCGGGGCAGGGGCGAGAGATCCGAGATTTCGCGCATCTTTGCCTTGACCGCCGCGTCAGAGCCGAACCCGTATCGCGCCCATCCCAGACTGTCCAGCCTGACAGAACGCGCCTCGTCGGTTTGTCCCATCAGGTCGAGCGCTTCGGCCTTGAGGAGCATGAGCGTAGACATGAGCGCCGCGTTCTCGGCCCGTGCGGCGACCGGTATATAGGGATCGACCTGTTCCAGCGCGCTGGCGCCCCTGCCTTGCGAAATCGCAAAGGCGGCGGTTTGGGTCACGACAAAGGCGCGATGCAATTCGGTGCCCGGCGTGGCCGAAAGATAGCCCATTGCGCTTTCATAGTGCTGCTGGGCAAGGCGGGGGTCGTCGTTCTGGATCATCCTGCCCAGCATGTAATGACTGAAAGCGCGGCGGTGATCCATCCAGCCCAGATCCTGCGCCGTCCGCGCGGCACTGGCCGCCGCCGAGCGTCGGGCGTTGTTGCTCGACCCCGGGCCAAGCGCGATCTGCACATCGCCGATCCAGCTGCGCGGGGTGACCGAAATTGCATGGGATGGCTCGCTGTCGCCACGTGGGTTGAGCCGCGTCAGGATCGACGGCAGCCGCGCGGCGACTTCGGCTTTCGACATGCCTGAATGCAATTCGGGCGCATAGGTCGCGCGCAGGATCAGCATGTCATAGCCAGTCAGCACCGTGTGGACGTTGTCGTCGTTGAAAACGGAATCCTGCAACCGATAGAGATCGTTCAGCGGACCGATCGCCTGCGCGAGCTCCTCATGCAGGCAGTCGCGGATTTCCTGTGGCGGCGCGTCTTGGGGCACAAAGATGCCCATCTTGTAGCGTTCGCGCAGCAGCGACCAGTTGGTCGCGGGCTGTCGACGCTTACGTTTGAATTCCGCAAGGCTTTCCACATTGGGAACGACGAAACAGGCCGCCTGCGGCAAGGCTTTGCGGATATCTTCCCGGCTGACGGACTGGATCGTGATATTGGCATCCTGCGCTTCGCCGACCTGACGGATGTCGATCCCGGCCTCGCGCTGCAACCGGCCCACCAGCGCGGTCAGATCCGGGCGCAGGCTGGGCGCTGCATTGCCGGTGACGCGCACCGAAATCGGGCCTTCGAAACGGGTAAGGATCGGCAGCGGCCGACCGCTTTCCAATTCGAAATGCAGAGAAAGGAAATCGGCGGCGATGTTGGCGTTGGATGCCACAGGAGCACGCACCATCGTCGGGCCAAAGGTCTTGACCGGCGGCAGGGTGCTGTCCGCGATCCTCGCGCGGGTTGGCGTGTCCGAGGCGCCCCGGTCCGAGCAGGCTGCCAGAATGGTCGCAACAAGGATCAGGGCAAGGCGGATCATGGTCGGCTGTACTTGATAAAGGGTGTCTTGACGCCGATCCGGTCATAGAGCTTGCGCGCGGTCTCATTGAAATCCTGCGTGAGCCAGTAGACCGATGGCGCACCTGCGGTGTCAGCGGCGGCATAGACCGCTTCGATCAGCGCGCGCCCAACGCCGGTGCCGCGGCTTTCCGGCGTCGCATATAGATCCTGCAGATAACAGACATTCTCCACCTTCCAGCCGTGACGATGAAACAGGAAGTGCGTCAGCCCGATCAGCTTGTTGCCGCTCTCGGCCACAAAACAGCTGAAATCCTGTGGGTCATCGCCAATAAGCCGCGCAAAAGTGGAATCGTAAATTTCGGGCTCGACCGATGTCTCGTAGAACTCGAGATAGGCGGTCCAGAGCGCGGCCCAGCATTCCCGGTCGTCGGGGCGCAGAGGACGGATCAGGAAGGTATCTGGTTTGTTCATGGCCGCAAGGTGTCAGAGCGCGGGGCATCGCTCAAGTGAAATTCCTTGGACCCGCGCCCCTGACGGGTCGGGCCAGGCTAGCGGTTCTGCCCGCGTGCCATGAAGGCGAGACGTTCAAAGAGATGGACATCCTGTTCGTTCTTGAGCAGCGCGCCATGCAGCTTGGGCAGGGCATTGGCCCCGTCGCGCTTGAGATCTTCGGCTGTCATATCCTCGGCCAGCAGCAGCTTGAGCCAGTCCAGCACTTCGGATGTGGACGGCTTTTTCTTGAGCCCCGAGGTTTCGCGGAGTTCATAGAACTGGGTCAGCGCGGTGGTCAGCAGGCTTTCCTTGATGCCGGGGTGGTGCACTTCGACGATCTTGCGCATGGTCGCTTCGTCCGGGAAGCGGATGTAGTGAAAGAAGCAACGGCGCAAAAACGCGTCCGGCAGTTCCTTTTCATTATTAGAGGTGATGATCACCACCGGGCGCTGTGTCGCCTTGATGGTTTCGCCGGTCTCGTAGACGTAGAACTCCATCTTGTCGAGTTCCTGCAAGAGGTCGTTCGGGAACTCGATATCGGCCTTGTCGATCTCGTCGATCAGCAGGACGACCTTTTCATCCGCCTCGAAGGCCTGCCAGAGCTTGCCCTTCCTGATGTAGTTCTTCACGTCATGAACGCGCTCGTCGCCAAGCTGGCTGTCGCGCAGCCGGCTGACCGCGTCGTATTCATAAAGACCTTGCTGGGCGCGGGTGGTGGACTTGATGTTCCATTCGATCATCTTCAGGCCAAGGGCATCGGCCACCTGACGGGCCAGCTCGGTCTTGCCGGTGCCGGGTTCGCCTTTGACCAGCAGGGGGCGCTCGAGCGAGACCGCCGCGTTGACCGCAATGGTCAGGTCATCGGTTGCCACGTAATCCTTGGTACCTTCAAACTTCATGTTTACTCAATCCTTTGCCGTTCCCATGGCTATTGCGTTTCAGTTTATGCCTTTTAACCCGAGCGCGGCGTGATTGTGTAGTGACATTCTCGGACGGCTCGTCTAAACGCTGCGACATGGGGAGCCGGATGTCTAGGGAACAGTGATGCAGGACGTTTTTGGCCAGACAGAGGGAGCAGATATGAAGCAGGATGTTTTCCTGCCGGATGATTATCGTCCGGCCGAAGATGAACCGTTTATGAATGATAAGCAGGTTGAATATTTCCGACGCAAGCTGCTGAACTGGAAACAGGAACTACTGGCGGGAAGCCGCGACACGATCGAAGGTCTACAGGACGGGACACGCAATATCCCCGACGTGGCCGACCGTGCCAGCGAAGAAACCGACCGCGCCCTTGAACTGCGCACCCGCGACCGTCAGCGCAAGCTGGTCTCCAAGATCGACGCCGCGCTGCGCCGCATTGAAGAAGGCGAATACGGATACTGTGAAGTGACCGGTGAGCCGATTTCCCTGAAACGCCTCGATGCGCGCCCGATCGCGACGATGAGCCTCGAGGCGCAGGAACGCCACGAGCGCCGCGAAAAAGTCCACCGCGACGACTGATTTCGGTTGGCCTGACCGGTCAGCCAATGAATTGCTGCGCCGGGGCGGGTTGCCCCGGCGTTTTTGTTTATGACGAACGAGAGACTGATGGAACTGAAGGGGCGCGAGATCACCGTGCTGGGCGCCGGTATCGGCGGGTTGACGGCAGCGCTGGCGCTGGCGCGACGGGGTGCGCAGGTATGTGTGCTGGAACAGGCGGCCAAGCTGGCAGAGGTGGGGGCCGGGATCCAGATCAGCCAGAATGGCATGGTAGTCCTGCGCGCGCTTGATGTCTTTGGCGCTATCCCCGCCGGGGCGGTGCGCTCGGACGGGGTGGAGCTGCGGGATTTCAGGGCGGGGCGCATGGTGACTCGCCTGCCACCGCCAAAGGCTGGCCCGACATGGTATTTTCATCGCGCCGATCTGTTGGCCAGTCTTGAGACAGCTGCGCTGGGGGCCGGTGTAAGGATCGAGCTGGGGCAGCAGGTGGTCGGGCTGGAACAGGCCGGCAAAGCGGTGACTGTGAAGCTTGCGGATGGCGGCAGCATCGAAAGCCCGCTGGTCATCGGCGCGGACGGGGTGCGCGGCGTGTCGCGCGCTTATGTCTGTGGGCAGCAGGAGGCGCGGTTCTCGGGACAGGCCGCATGGCGCGCGGTCGTTCCGGCGACTGGCGGGGAAACCATCCGGGCGCTCCTGACCATGGCGCCCGGCCGCCATGTGGTGACCTATCCGCTGCGCGACGGCGCGTGGATGAATATCGTGGCAGTGGAGGATCGTCTCGACTGGCGGCAGGAAAGCTGGCGCGCGGAAGGTGACTTGGCCGAGTTCCAAGCGCGTTTCGGCGATTTCGGCGGTGAAGTGGGCGCATTGCTGCAGCGCGTGGACAAGGTGCATATCTGGGGGCTGCACCTGCATCCGGTTGCCGGGAGCTGGTATCGCGGGCAGGTGGCAGTTCTGGGAGACGCGGCCCATCCGACGCTGCCTTTCATGGCGCAAGGGGCCTGTCTTGCCATCGAGGACGGCTGGGTGCTGGCGCAGTCGCTGACAGAGGGCGGACTGGCGCAGTACGAAGCGATGCGGATCGACCGGGCCCGGCGCGTGGTGGCGGCGGCGCGGGGTAATACATGGAAGTTTCATGCGCCAAGCCCGTTTCGCGAAATCGGCCAGATCGCGCTGCGGCTTGGCGGCGAGAGGATCGCGCCCCGCTTTGAGTGGATATATGGCGCGGATGTAACCGCTTGAGGGGGACACTTGCCGAAGTGGCAAAGGGGCGCTGCCCCGTCGCCCCAAGGGGCGACTCCCCGGGATATTTTTGACCCAAAGAAGCCGGGGAATTAGATCAGCGCCATGCGTTCTGAGCGTTCCGGGTCTGGGAAGGGCCGGTAGAGTGAGAAATCGGCTGCATGGACCAGCGCACTGACCGCCTGATGCAGGGTTTCAACCTCTTCGCTTTGCTGGCCGGACAGGCGAAATGCCTGATCGAGCTGTGTCATGTCGGCGACTTCGACCTCGAGCAGGAAATCGCGATAGCAATCCGCAGCGAGGTTGAGTTTGCGTCGCAAGAGGCGCCAGCTTCCGATGACGCCGCGGCCTTGCAGGAAGCTCATCCATTCATCCACGGCCTTGGCAAAGGCCAGAGCCTTGGCATCGTCCCTGAGATCGATGGTCGCGCAATAAAGGTTCATTCAGCATCACTCCGCCGGTTTTCGGGGAGTTTGGCGCAAATGGGTTACCGGCCTGTTAAGAGGATCGGGGCGGGAACCGATATCCGGCACCCGCCCGTCGATCTTATTCCTCGCCGCCGGTGAGCGTGCCTTCGTCTGTCGCGTCTTCTTCTTCGCTTTCTGCAATCCAGGCGACGCTTACGACCTCTTCGCCCTTGGCGGTATTGAAGACACGGACACCCCCGGCGCTGCGCGAGCGGAAGGAGATGCCTTTGACCGGCACCCGGATCGACTGGCCGCGCGAGGTGGCAAGCATGATCTGGTCCTCGAGATCGACCGGGAAGGAGGCCACGAGATCGCCACCGCGCATTGCCTTGTCCATCGCCATGACGCCCATGCCGCCGCGTCCGCGCAGCGGGTAGTCATGGCTGGAGGACAGTTTGCCGGAACCCTTGGCGGTGATCGTCAGGATCAGGTTTTCCGCCGCCGACATCTCAGCATAGCGTTCCTGCGGCAGGGTGCTGTCCTCGTTGCCGCCATCCTCGTCGGATTCGGAATCGTTTTCGGTCACCCCGGCCATCAGGCGGCGCATCTTGAGATAGGAGGCGCGTTCGTCCGGTGTCGCTTCGAAATGGCGGATGATCGACATCGACACGACCCGGTCGCCATTGGTGAGGCGGATGCCGCGCACACCGGTGGATTTTCGGCCTTTGAAGACGCGGACATCGGTGGAGCGGAAACGGATCGCGCGGCCGGAGTCAGTCACCAGCATCACATCGTCATCTTCCGAGGCGATGCGGGCATTTACCAGTTCGACCCCTTCGGGCAGATCCATCGCGATCTTGCCGTTCCGCATCACATTGGTGAAGTCCGACAAGGCGTTACGGCGCACATCGCCCGCCGAAGTGGCAAACATGATCTGCAGATCGTCCCATTCTTTCTCATCCCGGTCGACCGGCATGATCGCGGCAATGGAAACCCCGGTCGGGATCGGCAGGATATTGACGATGGCCTTGCCCTTGGAGGTGCGACCGCCTTGCGGCAGGCGCCAGGTCTTGAGCTTGTAGACCATGCCTTCGGTTGTGAAGAACAGAAGCTGCGTATGTGTGTTGGCGACAAAGAGTGTCGTCACCACGTCATCTTCTTTCAGCCCGCCGCCGGAGACACCCTTGCCGCCGCGTTTCTGGGCGCGGAAATCGGCCAGCGGCGTACGCTTGATATATCCGCCCGAGGTGACCGTCACGACCATGTCAGCGCGTTCGATCAGGTCCTCGTCTTCCATATCACCGGACCAATCGACGATCTCGGTGCGTCGAGGCACGGCAAACAGGTCGCGGACCTCTTTCAGCTCGTCCGAGATGATCCCCATGATCCGGTCGCGCGAGCCGAGAATTTCGAGGTATTCCTTGATCTTGCCTGCCAGTTCCTCGAGCTCGTCGGTGACTTCTTTTACGCCGAGCTGGGTCAGGCGCTGCAGGCGGAGTTCGAGGATCGCACGGGCCTGGATCTCGGACAGGTTATAGGTCCCGTCCTCGTTCATGGTGTGGCTCGGGTCGTCGATCAGGCGGATGTATCCGGCGATTTCGGCGGCGGGCCAGCGGCGCGTCATCAGCTTTTCGCGGGCCTCGGCCGCATCGGCGGAGGCGCGGATCGTGGCGACGACCTCGTCCACGTTGGAAACGGCGACGGCCAGACCGCAGAGGATGTGGCTACGCTCGCGGGCCTTGCGCAATTCATAGGCGGTACGGCGGGCGACGACATCCTCGCGGAAATCGATGAAGGAGGTCAGGAAACGCCGCAGAGTGAGCGTTTCGGGACGGCCGCCGTTCAGCGCCAACATGTTGCAGCCAAAGGATGTTTGCATCGGGGTGAAGCGGAACAGCTGGTTCAGAACGACCTCGGCCGTGGCGTCGCGTTTCAGCTCGACGACAACGCGAACACCGTTCCGGTCGGATTCGTCCTGCACGTGGGCGATGCCTTCGAGACGTTTTTCGCGAGCGGCTTCGGCAATCTTTTCGATCATCGAGGCCTTGTTCACCTGATAGGGAATCTCGTCGATGACGATGGCCCAGCGATCCTTGCGGATCTCCTCGATCCGGGTCTTGGCGCGGATGATGACGCTGCCGCGGCCTTCGAGATAGGCTTTGCGGGCGCCGGATCGGCCGAGCATGATACCGCCGGTGGGGAAATCGGGGCCGGGGATATAGTCGATCAACTGCTCGGAGGTGAGGTCCGGATCTTCGATCAGCGCAAGGCAGGCATCGATGACTTCGCCAAGGTTGTGGGGCGGAATATTCGTCGCCATACCGACGGCGATACCGCCGGCGCCATTGACCAGCATGTTCGGGAAACGCGCGGGCAGAACCGTGGGTTCGCGGTCTTTGCCGTCGTAATTGTCTTGGAAATCAACGGTTTCCTTGTCGATATCGGCAAGGAGGTAGGCGGCGGGCTTGTCCATCCTCACTTCGGTGTAGCGCATGGCCGCGGCGTTGTCGCCGTCCATCGAACCAAAGTTGCCCTGACCGTCCAGAAGCGGCAGCGACATGGAGAAGGGCTGTGCCATACGCACCAGCGCGTCGTAGATCGCGCTGTCGCCATGGGGGTGGTATTTACCCATTACGTCGCCAACGGGACGCGCGGACTTGCGATAGGGCTTGTCATGCGCATTGTTGGTTTCATGCATCGCGTAAAGAATGCGGCGATGCACAGGTTTTAGGCCGTCGCGAAGATCCGGAATCGCCCGGCTGACGATGACCGACATGGCGTAATCCAGATAGGATGTACGCATCTCGGATTCGATGGACACGGACGGTCCCGAGTAGGCTGGCCGCTCGGGTGGCATTTCATCCATGTTTTCAGGGGGTTCTGGCGTATCAGTCAAGTCGGCTGCCCGTTCTTTGGTCGAGACTATATATTGTGGAGCGACCTTAGCAGAACCGTCATATGAGGTGCAATGCCTCGTGACCCGCTGCTTTGGCAGCCACCGGGAATAACTGCTAACAGATTGTTTTTGTTGATTTTAAAGATTTTGATTTCAAGATGGACCTACAGGCAAGTGTAAGAGGGTTCAAGATGGGAATGAGCGAAACGGAAATGATGCTGCGGGGCTATGGTCTGACGACGGCGGAATTCTACTACCGGATGCCGGATTACCGGAACGTGCTGAACAGCTTTGTCTGGCAGGAATACGACCTTGCGCCGGACCATCCGAAACTGTTCGAATTCGTGGAGTTCTGGAACAAGGAAATCGACGGGCCGCTGCATTCGGTGCGATTCACGCATCGCAAGTTGCTGAGCTCGGGCGAATGGCGCAATGTCACCGGAGAGTTCACGCTTCATTAACAAAAGGCGATAGCGGGCGGTGCACAAAGCGTGCACCCCCTGTACACCCCGTGTATGACATTCAGGCACGAAAACGCCCCTGACAGTGTTTTGCGGGCGTTTGTGGTTAATCAATCATGAATTCTGAACGGGGGCTTGGCATGGTGAATGCCGCTAGCTGACGGGATGAGATCCAACCCGAATTCGGGAAACCGGAAGCGTCTGCCGGGTCTCACTATATAAAAGGACACGACCGAAGTAGGCTCGGGAATGTGTTTCGGGCAAGTCGCTGTTCAGGAACAGCTTGCCCCGCCGAGAACGCAGAACTTCGCGCAATGGGGATGGTTGAGGTTCACGTCGCGCTCCGCTTCGGCCAAGGTTTCGCCCAGTTCGAATTCCGGTGCATAGGGCAGCAGGGTGCAGGCCAGAACGGCCGGTTTTTCGGCGCCCTTGCGTTTCACCACCATCCGGGACGAGGCGCACATGACCGCGTCAGGGGATTTGTCGAGAATGCCCCAGCAGGCGGTGGTGATTTCCGGCACTTCGGCGGTTTCGTCCATTTCGGGGAATAGAACGGTCATCGCCGGGTCGTGCGCGTCGATGTCGAACCCGTAGTGTTCGAACAGCGCGTCGAAACCGGCGCGCGCATCGGGTTCGGATTCGGCCCATCGCATGCGGCCCGCGACAGCCATGCGCAACCCGGTGTCGCGCAGCCAGATCATGCCCTCGATGGTCTTGGCAAAAGCGCCTTTTCCGCGTTCCTCGTCATGATGGGCGGCGTCGAAGTGATCGAGCGAGATGCGCAGGGTGATCCGTTCGCCAAAGTCCTTTTGAAGATCCGCCAGCCCGGCGCGGATGCGCGGGCGCAGCATCGGCTGCATCGCGTTGGTCAGGATCAGAACCTCGTACCCGCGCGTCAGGGCGGCTCGGGCCATGTCGAGCATCTGCGGGTTCATGAAAGGCTCGCCGCCGGTAAACCCGATTTCACGGATCGGCCAGTTGCGCGTTTCGATCTGATCGAGATAGTCGGTCACCTCGTCAGCGGTGAGATAGACCAGCGCATCATTGGTAGGGCTGCTTTCGATATAGCAATTCGCACAGGTAATATTGCAAAGCGTGCCTGTGTTGAACCAGAGCGTTTCAGGATGGGAGAGCGCGACAGAGGCCCGTTCAGACCCGTCGGCTGTGATGCGGGGATCGACGAACTTGCCCGAATTTGCGCCCCGATGATCGAGATCTTTCATATACCTGTCCGAAAGCTAGAAACTTTGGCCAAATTATCCTATGGCTGGGGCAAAGTAAAAGCCGGTTTACAGAGTTGTGATGCGTCACGGAAATGATATGATGTTTGCGCTAACTTGCTAATCGGTGGAATGGCTTGGCAATCGGGCTAGGTGCCACGAGAAGATGCGGCATTTGTCGCGGACTGAAAGGACCGAAGATCATGGTTTCACGCGTTATCCCCGTCGATCCCTTTGATCTGGTGATCTTTGGCGGCACTGGCGATCTTGCAAAGCGCAAGGTCATTCCGGCGCTGTTCAGACGCTATTGTGCAGGTCAGATGCCCGAAGGCGCGCGGATCATCGGGGCGGCGCGCTCGGAACATGATGCTGAGGAATATCGTGAATTTGCCGCCGAGAGTATCCGGGAGTTTTCGCCGGGGCGTGGATGCGAGGATGGCACGCTGGAAGGTTTCCTGTCGCGGCTTGACTATGTGACCATCGACGCGATGGGGGAGGACGGCTGGGAAGAGTTGGCCTCAAAAATGACCGAAGACCGGGTGCGGGCATTCTATTTCTCGGTCGGACCCGGGCTGTTTGGCGCGCTGGCGGACAAGATCCACGCCCATGGCATGGCCACGCCCGAGGCGCGGATCGTCGTTGAAAAACCATTCGGGAACGACCTTGCGACCGCCAGGGAACTGAACGCCACGCTTGCCACGCATTTCGACGAAGGCCAGATTTACCGGATCGACCATTACCTCGGGAAGGAAACGGTACAGAACCTGATGGCAGTGCGTTTTGGCAATATGCTCTTCGAGCCGCTGTGGAATTCGCAATATGTCGACCACATCCAGATCACGGTGGCAGAGACGGTCGGTGTTGGCGGCCGGGGCGAATATTACGACAAGTCCGGCGCGATGCGGGACATGATGCAGAACCACCTGATGCAACTGTTATGCCTGATCGCGATGGAGCCGCCCGCGCGGTTCGAACCGGATGCGGTACGCGACGAAAAGCTAAAGGTGATCCGTGCGCTTGGCGATGTGCTGCCGCATCACCTTGTCCGCGGGCAGTACGATGCCGATGCGGATCATCCGAGCTATCGGGAGGCTGTTGATAATCCACGTTCCAAAACAGAGAGTTACGTGGCGCTTAAAACCCATATCAATAACTGGAGATGGGCCGGGACGCCGTTTTATCTGCGCACCGGCAAGCGGCTCAAGGCGCGATCCTCGGTGATCAACGTGATGTTCAAGGACACGCCGCATTCGATTTTCGGCGAGGAAGCCGGGCGCCATGCCAACGTGTTGTCGATCCGTTTGCAGCCGAACGAGGGCATCACTTTGCAGGTGACAATCAAGGAACCGGGACCGGGCGGTATGCGCCTGATTGACGTGCCACTGGACATGACCTTTGCCGAAGCTCTCGGCGAAGAAGGCGGCGATCCGCCGGATGCGTATGAGCGGCTGATCATGGACGTGATCCGTGGTAACCAGACCCTGTTCATGCGCGGCGATGAGGTCGAGGCCGCCTGGGCCTGGACTGATCCTATCATCGCAGGTTGGGAAGCGCGGGGCGATGTGCCCAAACCCTATGACAGCGGCAGCACAGGCCCGCGCGATGCGGAGCTTCTATTGCTTCGCGATAAACGTGAATGGCGGGGGATAACGCCTTGAAAATCAAGGAATATGCAGACCGGGATATGATGGCGATCGGGGTGGCCGACACGCTGGCGAGCGAGCTGGAATCCTGTCTGTTCAATCATGATTTCGCGTCTTTTGCCGTGCCGGGTGGCACAACGCCTGGGCCGATCTTTGACGCGCTTTGCGGTGTCGATCTGGACTGGTCGCGCGTGCATGTGTTGCCCACGGACGAACGCTGGGTGCCCGAAGGTCACGAGCGCTCTAACGCGCGCCTGATACGTGAGAGATTGCTTTCGGATCGGGCTGCAAAAGCCCGTTATATTTCACTTTATCGGGAAGGATCGGAGCCGGAGGAGGCTCTGGAGGCCATCGCCGAGACATTGACGCCCAAGCTTCCCTTGTCGCTTCTGGTGCTCGGAATGGGGGGTGACATGCATACGGCTTCGCTCTTTCCCAAGGCGCCGGGGCTTGAGGCGGCGCTGGGTCGCAAGGCGGGGCCGGTTGCGGTGATGCGGCCGGAAACCCAGCCGGAGACCCGGATCAGCCTGACCGCACCGGTGCTGGACGGGGCAATGTCCAAGCATCTGGTGATTACCGGAGCGGACAAGCGTGAAGCTTTGGAGAAGGCACGCGGCTTGCCA
This sequence comes from Heliomarina baculiformis, assembly GCF_019966545.1. GTDB lineage: Bacteria > Pseudomonadota > Alphaproteobacteria > Rhodobacterales > Rhodobacteraceae > Heliomarina > Heliomarina baculiformis. Next base: position 70,545 of record NZ_JAIMIC010000005.1, read on the forward strand.
CCGGAAGAAGCGCCCATTGGCGCAGTTTTATCAGAAATAACAGTTCACTGGGCAGAGTAATATATGCAGAACTTTAAGTATTTGGATTACAACCGAGATGCGGCAGCGTCACGTCACATTCTTGATCTGTTCGACACTGATGCGGGGCGGGCGGATAATTTCAGCGCCGATGCGGAAGAGATGCGGCTGGATTATTCCAAGACCAATATAGACCCTGATACCCGAGCCGCGTTGATCAAGCTCTGTGAGACCAGCAACCTGGCCGCGCGCCGTGACGCTATGTTCTCGGGTGCGGCGATTAATGAGACCGAGGGGCGCGCGGTTCTGCATACGGCCCTGCGCAATCTCGACGGTGACCCGGTGATGGTCGACGGGCAGGACGTGATGCCGGGCGTTCTGGAAACGCTGGAACGTATGCGGGACTTTGCCAATTCGGTGCGCTACGGTGCGCTGATCGGGGCCGGCGGCGAGATTACCGATGTGGTCAACATCGGCATCGGCGGTTCCGATCTGGGACCTGCGATGGCGGTTCTGGCGCTGGCGCCTTATCATGACGGGCCACGTTGTCATTTCGTGTCCAACGTGGACGGGGCGGATGTTTCGGACACGCTAAAGGGACTGGACCCAAAAACGACGCTGGTGATTGTCGCCTCCAAGACGTTCACGACCATCGAGACCATGACCAATGCGACGACAGCCCGGGACTGGATGGAGCAGGGCGGAGGTGACCCCGCGCGCCAGTTCGCGGCACTGTCCACCGCGCAGGAAAAAACGGCGGAATTCGGTATCGATCCGGCCCATGTTTTCGGATTCGAAGACTGGGTCGGCGGGCGCTATTCCGTCTGGGGGCCCATCGGGCTGAGCCTGATGATTGCCATTGGTCCTGCGAATTTCGATGACTTCCTGCGGGGTGCGCAGGCGATGGACCGGCATTTTTGCAAAACCGAGTGGGAAAAGAACCTGCCGGTGCTGCTCTCGCTCGTCGGGATCTGGCACCATCAGGTCTGCGGTTACGCCACCCGCGCGGTTCTGCCCTATGACCAGCGGCTGGCGCGGCTGCCCGCCTATTTTCAGCAGCTTGAGATGGAGAGCAATGGCAAGTCCGTGGCGATGGATGGCTCGACGCTTGATTACGCGTCCGGTCCGGTCGTCTGGGGAGAACCGGGCACGAACGGACAGCACGCGTTTTACCAGCTGATCCATCAGGGTACGGCGGTCATTCCCTGCGAGTTCATGGTCGCCGCCGAAGGGCACGAACCGGAGCTTGCGCATCATCACCGGCTACTGGTCGCTAATTGCCTTGCCCAATCCGAAGCGCTGATGCGCGGGCGCAATCTTGACGAGGCGCGGGAAAAAGTGGCGGGCAAATTCGAGGGGGCGGAGCTTGAACGGCAGGCGGCGCACCGGGTGTTCCCGGGCAACCGGCCGTCGGTCACGCTGATCTATCCCAAGCTGACGCCGTTCGTGCTGGGCCAGATCATCGCGCTTTACGAGCATCGGGTCTTTGTCGAGGGTGTGATCCTCGGGATCAATTCCTATGATCAATGGGGCGTCGAGCTTGGCAAGGAACTGGCGACATCGCTGGGGCCGATCGTTGACGGCACCGAGAGCGCTGCTTCCAAGGATGGCTCAACGCGGGCGCTCGTGGAGTATGTGAAAACACATCGCAAGTAATCGTTTCGTTGCAACTTGTGGTCTAGGTCGGTCTCTTGTGTGGTCCTCATAGGTTGTAATTTTCGGAAAATAATGCTACCCAAAAGCGTCCGATTATTTCGTCGGGCGCTTTTTCTTTGATTTTTTATAATTCATTTTTTTGGAGTACGATTATCATGTCAGGTATGTATCACGGCCTTTCGCGGCTGGACCAGCTGGTCAAGGTGTGTCTTCAGCAGGAAGGTCCGGACAAGCCCTTTGCGAGTGTCTTTGGCCGTCTGAGACCTCCCAATCCGGTATTCATCAAGAACATTACCCACAAGGATGTCATCGACAAGCTCGATGAGCTGTCCCAGACGATGGCGCGCGACGACAATGAGGACGGTCCGGCGGATGCGGGCATGACCTTTCTGGGTCAGTTCGTGGATCACGACATCACGATGGACGCGACCAGCGCGCTTGGGACCCGGATCGACCCGGCGACGATTGTCAATGTCCGCTCGCCCGCGCTCGATCTGGATTGCGTCTATGGCGCGGGACCCGACGCCTCGCCGCATCTTTATGGCAAGGACGAGGCGGAGCATTACCTGATGTTCGGCACGGCCCATAACGAAAGGGATCTGGCGCGGACCTCGGCGGAGAAGGCGCTGATCGGCGACCCGCGCAATGACGAGAACGTCATCGTGTCACAGATTCAGGGCATGTTTATCCGTCTTCACAACACGCTAATGAGCAAGATCGACGACGGAAATGACATGGCCGAGGAGATCTGCGAATGCGCCCATGGCGGGCTGGAGCCGCATGTCTGGCACGACTACGTCCATCCCAACCTGGAGAATTTCGAGGAAGTGCGGCGGTTTATTCGGCTGCATTACCAATGGTGCGTCTGGAATGAATTCCTGCCGTCCTTTGTCGATCAGGCCTGTCTGGACCGGGCGATGGCGACGGATGTGTTCAGCTGGAACGCGCCGGTGATGCCGGTGGAATTCAGCGGCGCGGCCTATCGCTTTGGCCATGCGACGACGCAGGCGGGGTATAGGCTGACGGCGGATGGCGATCAGGATCACCTGTTCAAGTTCCTCGGGTTTGGCAAGCGCCCGGTAGAGTCCGATATGGATATGGCGATGTTCTTCGAGATGAAGGACGGGCCGAGCGTGCAAAAGGCACGGCCGGTTGGGCCGGGACTGGGGCGCACACTTCTGGAGCTGCCTTTCGTAAAGGACGAGATCGAGTTGAGCGATATCGAGCTGACGATGACCCTTGGGCAGTCGAAAAACCTCGCCCTGCGCAACATGATCCGCGACCGCTATACCTATCAGCTTGCCTCGGGGCAGCAGATGGCCGCTTTTCTTGGCGAAGAGGAAGTCGCGGTGCCGGATGTGCTTAAACAGGCGGGTTTTGCCAAGACGCCGCTATGGTTCTACTGCCTTCAGGAGGCAGAGCAGCATGGCAATGGTAAGCTGACGGGCGTTGGGGGGCTGATCGTTGCTTCGGTCTTTGCGAACCTGCTCAAGCGGGACAGGACGACATACCTGCACCATCACCATTTTGAGCCGTGGAAGGGCTTTGGCGGGCAGCCGAGCGTGCTGGCCGGGATGATAGCCTATGTCGAGGGACACTGGTCCGATAGCAACCACCGCGAGGCGTTGAAATCGGGCTAGGCGACCGGCACGTTGCCTGTCGCGACAGGGGGAAGGCCCAACACCCCCTGGTTGGGGCGGCCTTGATGGTCGCCCTAACGTTCGTCCCGGGCGCCGTCGAGTGACATGAACTGTTCGCGCAGCCCCTCGGGAAGCGGGTAGCGGCCAGAGCCATCGGGTTTGTCGAGCACGATCACTGCCTGCATCCGCGCGCGCATGTCCCCGGACCAGACCTGCTGGTCGAGCGTATAGGAGGAATTGCGGAACGCGGTGACCTGACAGGTGGCTATATAGCTTTCCTTGATCACCATTTCGCGAATGTAACGCAGCGTAATACTGTGGACCATGAACCGGGGACGCTGGTCAAAGAAGGACAGGCAGTAGGCGTCGGAATAGGCCACGCGGGCGGATTCCAGCCAGCTGATATAGGCCTTGTTATTGACGTGGTTTTGCGAATCCAGCTCGGAAAAGCGGACTTTATCGGCAATTGCCATGCGCTGCGGCGTGGTTACGCCATGTGCGATCTGCTCTTCTGCACTGAGCGGTGTGTGATAGCGAAGCTCCATGTTGAATGGGCTAGTCCAGTGCGACTTTCGTCGCAAGGTCATTCTTGCAAAGCCTCGAAATCATTGTCAGTTTGATCGGCGGAGAGACATCGGGGAGGGATTGGTGCGAAACGGCCGCTTTCGCCCGTGTTTTCAGAAAATTTTGGACAATGCCGGGAGAGGAAGTCTTCCGGACATGGAAGAAGAGGAGCCTGCCATGCTGGGCCAGATGATGAACAAACCGCTGCTGATATCTTCGCTGATCGATCACGCGGAGACCTATCATGCGGATACAGAGATCTTTTCGGTAGAAACAACCGGCGGCGTCGAGACCGCCACATGGGGCAGCGTCGCCGCCAATGCGCATCGGCTGGGGTCGGTGCTGAGCAAACTGGGCCTGTCCGAACAGGCGCGCTGTGCGACTCTGGGGTGGAACAACCGTCGCCATCTCGAGATTTACTATGGCGTGTCAGGCGCCGGTTTCGTGTGCCACACGATCAACCCGCGTCTGTTCCCGGAACAGCTCGTGTTCATCGCCAACCATGCCGAGGACGAGGTCCTGTTCTTTGACAAGACATTCGTGCCGCTGGCCGCGCTCTTGGCGGACAAGGCCGAAAAGCTGAAGCATCTGGTCTACATGGGCCCGCGCGACGAGGAAGTCGCCGAGAAGGTGCCGAATGTGACCTTCTATGACGAGATGATCGCAGAGGGCGACGCGGATTTCGCCTGGCCCGAATTCGATGAGAATACCGCGTCGAGCCTGTGCTATACCTCGGGCACCACGGGCAATCCCAAGGGCGTGCTCTATTCGCACCGTTCGACCGTGCTGCATGCTTTTGCGGCCAATTCCATCGACTGCATCGGCTTCTCGGCGCGCGACGTGGTGATGCCGGTTGTGCCGATGTTCCACGTCAATGCATGGGGCGCGCCTTATTCCTGCGCCATGTCGGGATCGCGGATGGTGATGCCCGGACCGGGTCTGGATGGCGAAAGCCTTGTCAAACTGATCGACAGCTATGACATCACGCTGGCGCTTGGGGTGCCGACGATCTGGCTGGGCCTGCTGGGCTATGCGGCCAAGTCCGGATCCAAGCTGGACTCGCTGGAACGCACCGTGATCGGTGGTTCGGCCTGTCCGCCGTCGATGATCGACACCTTCCGCGACAAATACGGCGTCGACACGATCCATGCCTGGGGCATGAGCGAGATGAGCCCGCTTGGGTCGACCAACCAGCCGCTGGCGAAACATGCCAAGCTATCGGTCGAGGCGCAGCGCAAGCTTCGCGAAAATCAGGGCCGTCCGCCCTATGGTGTCGAGCTTAAGATCGTCGACGACAATGGCAAGCAACTGCCCAATGACGGCAAGACGCAGGGCGACCTGATGGTGCGCGGCTACTGGGTGCTCGACAGCTATTTCCGTCAGGAAGACGAGGACCTGCTGGATGACGGCTGGTTCGCCACGGGCGATGTGGCCACGCTGGACCCGGATGGCTATATGACGATCCGCGACCGGTCGAAGGATATCATCAAGTCGGGCGGTGAGTGGATCAGCTCGGTCGAGCTTGAAAACATCGCCATGTCGCATCCCAAGCTGGCCAACGCGGCGGTGATCGGTGTGCCGCATCCCAAATGGGACGAGCGTCCGTTGCTGGTTGCGGTCAAGGCCGAGGGCGAAGAGCCGAGCAAGGAAGAGCTGCTGGCCTATTTCGAGGACAAGATCGCCAAGTGGCAGATTCCCGATATGGTGGTCTTTATCGACGCGCTGCCGCTGAACGCCACCGGTAAAGTGCTCAAGCGTAATCTGCGCGACCAGTTCAACGACGTTCTGAGCGCCTGATATAAGGCCGAGTTAAAGCGAAACCGCCCCGTCCGGGTTACGCCGGGCGGGGCGGTCTGTGTTTTAGGTCGGGGGGGCGCAAACCGTGTTGGTGGGTTATGTGCTTCAAGCCGGACCTTTCGGGCAAAGCGCGGCGGAGGTTGGGAAAGCGCCCTCCTAAAATTGGCAATGAGCGTTATTGGAAAAGTAGCTGCGTATTTTTCCCGTCAGAAGTGGCTGCGCAACTAAAGCGAAACTCAAGGTGGAAGGGGCGAGTTGAACAATGCTAGAATAAAACGTTGTCGTTAAAGTTGAACGCGTCTGCATCAACCCCCTCAAGATAGATCCAAGCGCCGTCGTAACCATAGGATAACTGAACGAGTGTGCCTTCGACACCAAATCGGTTGTCTGATCCATTCAGCGTCGTGACGGTATGCGAGAGTACGTAATTCGGATTTTCGCTGGCCTCCAGCCAAGCAGAGACATCGAATGTCTCCTTCGCAGCTTTGAAGTCATCTAATATGATGGTTGCGTAACAGTCCGCATTGAAAACAAAACGATCGACACCGCCTCCGCCGGTAATCCGCGTTTCGCCGGCATTCTGAAAAACAAAAATGTCGGATCCACCGCCACCTTTGGCAAGGTTGAAATCGCCGGAATACTCCCAGTCGAACAGAAAAGTGTCCGATCCGCCGCCGCCAAGCATCAGGTCGCTCCCTGCGCCGGCAATTAGCGTGTCGCTGCCTTTGCCGCCAATCAGATGATCGTCACCGCTGCCACCGTTAAGGATGTCATCACCTTTCTTCCCTTTCAGGGTGTCGTTACCCGCTTCTCCCCAAAGCCGGTCATCTTTACGGTTTCCGCGAGCGACATCATCGCCAGACCCCATAAACTGTGCGCGTCCCTTGGCGGCAACATTTTCGTCCGCGCCGGATCTAAAGACCGCCGATACAGGTGTCTCTTCAGCGCCGATGTAAACTTCTTTAACGACCTTCAGGTTCTTAGTTGTTGTGGAAATGTTATCGGCAGTGAGGTGGCCACTCCAGGACTTGCTGACATGCAATTCCACACCGCCGTCAAACACGATCTTCAGATTGGTCTGCAAACGATCATCATCGAAAACAGTCCGGGCCTTTATGTCTGACAGATCAAGATCAGTCCCATAAAGTTTGATTCTGTCATTTTCGCCAAACACCGAAAATTCCATCGATCCGGACAGATCAAAATGCAGCGTGTCAGTGCCTTGGTCAGGGTCGACGCTTTGAATTTTTCCAATGCTTCCAAAGACGTGAACACCGACGAAATCCGTAAAACCGGCCTGCGACATCACAAAAGCTTGGTCGTTCCCTTCCGACAATATGAAGTAGTCATGCAGTTTTCCCGAAACGACAACCTTGTCGTTGCCCTTGCCGAGATCAGTTTCCCCGGACAATCCAAAAGTCGACTCCTCTCTTGCATCGTGGTGATTCAGAAAAAGAGAGTCGCTGCCATTCCCAAGATCGATGGAAGTATCTAAGAGATCCCGTTGGTCATTCCGCCCCATGCCGACTGCGTGATACTGATCCCTACCACCATCGCCATGAATCTCGCCGAAGCCGGTTAAGATGTCTTTGCCTCCTCGCCCTCGCAGAAAGTCCAGACCACCTTTGCCTACGATCAGATCGTCCTTCTTCGTGCCGATTAGTGTGTCGTCGTTCGCATTACCAACAAGAAACGCCATAATAATTTCCCCACCCACATAGAATTTATCAATCCCGAAACGACTAAATGAACATCAGTCTTAGGTCCCTAAGTAGGTCTGGGGGAACGGTCGGATCCTGTCAAGCAAGTGTCTGTTCACATATTTCAGATTTGAGGATTTAGTTGTTTTGCTTCGGAAGACTTGACGAGATCTGTACGCACCTTCCGAAAATGTTCATTTAGGCTAAGCTGGACGCCTGCTGCGCCAAGGGTGCGTGAATACTCATGGTCGAAGCCAATAGGGATCCAGAACAGAACCCAGCTTCGTCTTGCATAGCGGACCCACATGTTTTGCGGATAACCGCTACAGGATCGCTTCAGGACGGGTTCTTGTTCTTTTTCAGCTCGGCCAGAAGTGCGTTGAGCATCGCGTCCACATCCGCGTTAGACCAGCGGTGATCCGCAGATTCCGGGTAGCGGTCGAATGACATGTCGAATTCCAGTCCCCAGTCCCGCGCGAGCCTTTCGTTGGCATCCGCGAAATGAGCGAGAAAGGCGCGCGCTTCGTCCTTTGTCGGAAGGAAGGGCGAGCTGCCTTCGACGCGGCTGAGGATACGGTCGATCCGCGCGTCCTTGAGTCCGAGGCCCGAGAGTTTCAGGCCGAGATAGGTGGCATTGCCGTCATATGAGGTATTTTTCCACTCGGCGCTCGCGAATTTCGCTCCGGTCCGATGGGCGAAATCCGCCACGACATCTCCGTCTCTCAGGGAGGCGGTTTCAAACGGCACCACGGTCACGTTTTCCTTGCCGAAGGCGTCGGCTCAAAGGTTCAGCTTGGCGGCGTAGTCGAAGTAGCTCTGGAAATGCGGTTGATAGACGGGCAGGGGCGTATCATTCACCCCGTAGAACCGGCTCGCAGGTTTGTTTCCGATCACTTGCCGACGGTGGGAACTGGCCAGCAGGTCCTGGCGGCGCAGGTAGCAAAGGATTTTGACGTGGCCGAACCTCGGGACGACGATATCGCGGAGTGCCCGGATATCTTCGGAATCGTTCAGCCAGAACATGCCCTCATCTGAGGTAATGGCCGTTGCCTTTTGCGGGGTCAGAACATTTTCCGCGTGTTTCACGCGCAGGACGCCTCGAAATGCCGGACCTTCATCAGCCGTGTTTGTCATCCGTCCGTTCTGGCGGACGTTGATGTAAACGGGGTCATTGCGATCTGTTTGCTTCAACGCGGTGCGCAGCGCTTTCTGGATCGATGTGGTACCGGTCTTGTGAGATCCGATATGGAGGATGAGGTCACCCATTCAGGGGCTCCGAATTACGGTCATGTCAGGTTTGATCGGGTGTAGCCCCGGTTTCTGGCCGTTTCAAACGCTATTCTCGGAGCTGTGCCGGAAAGGTCGGGGGGCTTCAATAAAAGCAACGGCGTTTTGTCGGAAAGAAACCTTGGAGCGGGTAACGGGAATCGAACCCGTAACTGAAGCTTGGGAAGCTTTCGTGATACCTTTTCACCATACCCGCCGCTCGGCGCTGAGGTAGCTGTTCACCTGTTCGCCGTCAAGTAGTTCGACGGGGGGCGGATGTTCATATCGTCTTTTTCAGGCACGTTGACCGGCCGATAGAAACGCCAGCGCTGCATGCGTTCGTAGACGCTGTCGTCTATGTGGTGATCGCCGGGAATCGCGCGAGGTTCCGACCACGGGATATACCAGCCAAAGCCGCGTTTCGAGGGCCATTCGCGGCGCTTAGTCGTCTTTGGCAGGATCTCGAGCGGCCACCAGCCGGGCCCCATCGAGGAATGGATCGGCGCCATCGCATCTGGCTTGGCATAGATATCCCCGGCGCGGGTGCGGGCCTTGGTATCGCCGCCCCTCAGGAAATCGTCCCGGTAGCCCTTGTGAAAGCTCAGGCCGGAAAGCGGCGCACGGCCGTCCTCGGCATCGGCCTGCGCCTCGAATTCGGCAAGCTGGTCGAGCATCCAGAGCAGAGAGATCTTGCCGATGCCGCTGTAATATTCGCGATTGGTGCCGCCGATGTCGCCGTGAAACCCTGGAAACCAGCGCTGTTGGACATATTGCCAGCGTTTCGCCGCGGGCTGCTTGAAGCGATTGCCATAATAGGACGACGGCACCCAGGGCAGGGCGCGGAACATGGAGCGTCTTTCATCCACAGCCTGCGCATGCAGCACGATCCGGACCGAGCGGTTGCGCATGACATTGGCGTGGGTGGCAAGCTCCATCGGGCTGCGCCAGCGGGCGAGGTTGCGCAAGGGTCGCGAGAACCGCGCCATCGATGCCACCGTGTCGAACAGGCCCAGCGCGCGGATCGGCACGTCCGGATCGGGGGACAGCACGTCGTGAAACTGCCTGAGTTTCTTGAAAACCACCTCATCGGGCTGGCCGCGATCCATGTCCGTCACCAGCCGGTAGGCGCGATAGGCCCCGGTGATCAGGTGCAGCTTGTCCGGCGCGACAAGGCCAAAGTTGTGAACGAAGCCGGCAAGGATGCGCGCCGCATAGGCACCGCGGGAAAAGCCAAAGATATAGATCCGGTCCGGGTCGATGTCGCCCTCGGCGATGTCAGGCACCGTCACGCCCAGATCCCGCGCATCCTGTTCCAGCCGCTCGCGCCGCGCCCGATGAGCGGCCTGTTTCGCGTCGCGGCCCTGGTAGGTGCGGCAGAGAAATCGGTAGGCATCGAGCACGTCATCCTCAAGCCCCATGCCGAATGCCAGCCCTAGCAGCGAGCGTGTCTTGTTGATCAGTTTCGAGCCGAAAAGCCGGGGACCGTCCATCGTGCCCACCCCCGGCACGTAATGGGTGATCTGGTCTTCGCCCTGAGTCAGGCCCTTGTAAAGCTTGAGCATATTGCTTTCGCGGTCGCCGACCTCATTGCCGGTGCCGTCGAAACAGATGACAATCCTGCGCGACATTGAAAATTCCTTGCTGAAACCGGGAGGAGTGTAGGGCCAGCCCAAGGATAGCAGCAAGGAAAAGCGTAATGCTGAACGGATCGCGCCCCGTGTTCAGCCGCGTCTGCCGCGTCGCCGCCGCCCGCCTTCGCCGCCACTGTCGCCGGTGTTGAAAGTGGCCTCGGGCAGGGTGACGATGCTGCGCAGTATCGGAAAGGGCTCGACTGCGTTGGGAATGTTCGAGGCGTTCACGAAATGCTCTTGGAAGCGCGGCTCGATCGCGGTCTCGACCTTGTGGATATCGCGCACGGTCTGTTCGATCAGGGACCGCGCCTCGGTGTTCAAAAGCGCGATGCGGGCTCCGGTACCCGCCGCGTTGCCTGCCGAGGTGACCTTGTCCAGCGGCGCATCGGGGATCATGCCCAGCACCATCGCGTGCTTCGGGCTGATATGGGCCCCAAAGGCCCCGGCCAGCACGATCCGATCCACGTGATCGACTCCGAACTTGTCCATTAGCAGCCGCGCGCCGGAATAAAGCGCCGCCTTGGCCATCTGGATCTCGCGGATATCGCGGTTTGTGACGGTGATCTTCGGTCCGCCTTTATCGCTGCCGTCCCATACCAGGTAGGAATAGGTGCGCCCCTCCATGATGCAGCGTTCGGTGCCGGTCTGCTCGGGATTGCCGATCAGGCCCGGGGCGTCGACGATGCCCGCCATGCGCATTTCGGCGACCATCTCGATGATGCCCGAGCCACATATGCCTGTAATCCCGCCCGGGCCAACGGCCTCGTCAAAGCCCGGCTCATCTGACCAGAGATCCGAGCCGATGACACGAAAACGCGGCTCTTTCGTCACCGGATCAATCTCGACCCGCTCTATAGCGCCCGGGGCGGCCCGCTGACCCGAGGAGATCTGCGCGCCTTCAAAAGCGGGTCCGGTTGGGGAGGAACAGGCCAGCACCTTGTCCTTGTTGCCAAGCAGGATCTCGGCATTGGTGCCCACATCGACGATCAGGACAAGGTCTTCGGACTTGTCGGGTGCCTCGGACAAGGCAACGGCGGCGGCGTCCGCGCCCACATGCCCCGCGATACAGGGCAGCAGGTAGATCCGCGCCGAGGGGTGCATCTCCAGCCCCATTTCTGCGGCGGTCAGGTTCAGCGCATCGGAGGTCGCCAGCGCAAAGGGCGCTTGGCCCAGCTCGAACGGATCGATGCCGAGAAACAGGTGGTGCATTACCGGGTTACAGACAAAGACAGCGTCAAGGATGTCGGCGGTGCCGATCCCGGCCTCGCCGCTGATCTGCTCGAACAGCGTGTTCATCCCCTCGCGCACCGCCCGCGTCATTTCCTCGGCGCCGCCCGCGTTCATCATCGAATAGCTTACCCGGCTCATCAGGTCCTCGCCGAACCGGATCTGCGGGTTCATGATCCCGGACGAGGCGACAACCTCGCCGGTCTGCAAATCGCAGAGATGCGCCGCGATGGTGGTCGAGCCCAAGTCCACGGCCAGCCCATAGATCGGTGCCTCATGGAAGCCGTGCCAGACCTCGATGATACGCGGCCGGATGTCTGCTGTGCCCAGATGTACCGCGCAGGTCACTTTCCAGCCGCCCTTGCGCAGCGCCGGTTGCAGCTTCTGCAGGATCGCAAGGTCGATCTGCAACCCGCTCAGCGACCATTGCGCTTCAAGCGCGCTCCGCAGCCGTTGCAGATCGCCCGAGGGGTCGTGCATGTCCGGTTCGGCAACCTCGACGTAAAACAGTTTCACCGCCGGGTTCATGACGATCTCCCGCGCCTCGGCGCGCTTGCGTACCACCTGCCGGTGGACCTGGCTTTCCGCGGGAACGTCAATCACCACGTCACGCTCGATCTTCGCCTGACAGCCCAGTCGCCGGCCCTCTTTCAGCCCGCGCTTGGACTTGTAACGTTCCTCGACCGCATTCCACGCCGACAGGGCGTCGTCATGAACGACAACCCCGTGCTTGGAGAATTCGCCATAGGATGGCGTGATCTGGCAGCGCGAACAGATGCCGCGCCCGCCACAGACCGAATCGAGATCGACTCCAAGCTGGCGGGCCGCCGTCAGGACCGGCGTGCCGACAGGAAACCGGCCCCGTTTCCCCGACGGGGTGAAGACAACCAGGGGATCGCTGCTCATGGGATCGGAACCTTTCAAGACTTGTCGCGCCAAAATAGGCGAATGCGCGTGAAGCGAAAGAGCCATCGCGCCGCTTTTTAGCCCCGCCGCGACCAATTCGGATATCGAACTCCCTACCGTCCCGGCAGAACATCCTGCTTCTTTGGGTTTCAAATATCCCGGGGAGTCGCCCGCATGGGCGACGGGGCAGAGCCCCGACCAGCTCTGCACAAGATCGCAACATGGCGGGTATGCGCACCAAGCCCGACGCAATTGGTTGATCGCCTCTTTCCCCTTCCGGAAAACCATGCGATAGGGTGGCCGTCAAACGGGGTATGCATGGGGATTTATGATGCAGATTCGTGAGGCACTCACCTTTGACGATGTTCTTCTTGTTCCGGCCGCCAGTTCGGTGCTGCCGTCCACGGCCGATACGCGGACCTGGGTGACCAAGTCGATTTCCATGAACATTCCACTGCTGTCGAGCGCGATGGATACGGTGACCGAGGCGCGCATGGCGATCGCCATGGCACAGGCGGGTGGCATCGGGGTGATCCACAAGAACCTCGATGTTCATGCCCAGTCGCAGGAAGTGCGCCGCGTAAAGCGGTTCGAATCCGGTATCGTCTACAACCCGGTGACCCTGACCGCGGACCAGACGCTCGCCGATGCCAAGGAACTTACGGAACGCTACGGCTTCTCCGGTTTCCCGGTGGTCGATGAGAACAAGCGCGTGGTCGGGATCGTGACCAACCGAGACATGCGCTTTGCCCAGAAGGACGAAACCCCCGTCCGGGTGATGATGACCTCGGAAAACCTCGCGATCATGACCGAACCCGCCGATCGGGAAGAGGCGATCAGCCTGATGCGGTCGCGCCGGATCGAAAAACTGCTGATTACCGACAAGACCGGCAAGCTGACCGGATTGCTGACGCTCAAGGATACGGAAAAAGCGGTGCTGAACCCCACAGCCTGCAAGGATGAGCTGGGCCGTTTGCGCGTTGCCGCCGCGACCTCGGTCGGCGAAAGCGGTTTCGAGCGCACCGAAGCGCTGGTCGATGCGGGTGTCGACATCGTTGTGGTCGATACGGCGCATGGCCATTCGCAGGGCGTGATCGAAGCGGTCACCCGTGCCAAGAAACTTTCGAACCACGTACAGGTTATTGCCGGTAACGTGGCAACCGGCGAGGCGACCAGGGCGCTGATCGATGCGGGCGCGGATGCGGTCAAGGTCGGTATCGGGCCGGGCTCGATCTGCACCACGCGTATGGTTGCCGGTGTCGGCGTGCCGCAGCTGACGGCTGTCATGGAATGCGCCGCCGCGGCCGGAGACGTACCGGTGATCGCCGATGGCGGCATCAAGTTCTCGGGCGATTTCGCAAAGGCTATCGCCGCCGGTGCGTCCTGCGCCATGGTGGGCTCGATGATCGCGGGGACCGATGAATCGCCGGGCGAGGTAATCCTCTACCAGGGCCGCAGCTTCAAATCCTATCGCGGTATGGGATCTCTCGGTGCGATGGCTCGCGGCTCGGCGGATCGCTATTTTCAGAAAGATGCGGCAAGCGACAAGCTGGTGCCCGAAGGGATCGAGGGGCAGGTGCCCTACAAGGGCAGCGCCAATGCGGTGATCCACCAGCTGGTGGGCGGGTTGCGCGCGGCCATGGGCTATACCGGCTGCGCCACGGTCGAGGAGATGCGCAGGAACTGCGAATTCGTGAAGATCACCGGTGCCGGGCTGAAGGAAAGCCATGTGCATGACGTGACCATCACCCGCGAGTCGCCGAATTACCGGATCGGCTGATCGGCGTCCTTTTCCGGCTGTTGCCGTTCCGAGGCAAACGGGGCGGGGCTCTGCCCCGTCGCCTTTGCAGGCGACTCCCCGGGATATTTTCAACCCAAAGAAGAATGGCGTGCCCTGGGGTCGCGGTGGCGCGATTGGATGATCGGGTGTCGTAGATTTTTCGGAACTAGCGAGGCTGCGTGGCGTTGAGGTAAATGGGCGCGAGGTCGGGTGAGTATGGTTCCTTGCGGCGGGTCGATGGTATCGGCGCGCCGTTTTTTGTGTTGGGCCTTCCGCTTTTTCTCTCTGCCTGCAGCGGACGGCAATCGGCGCTGGACGTGGCGGGCGAGGATGCGGCTGCCATCAGCCTGTTGTTCTGGGTGATGTTCGGGGCGGCCTGCCTCCTCTGGGTCGCGATGAACGGGCTGTTTTTTTTCCTGTCGCGGATCCGACCCGGGCAATTTCCGGATCGTTATGTGCAACCGCTGTTGATTGGCGGTGGTATCCTTTTGCCGACCGTGTTGCTTGCGGCGCTTTTGGTGTGGGGGCTTGGGTTGTTGCCGGATCAGCGCGCGCCGGGAGACGGGCTGCGCATCAAGGTGACCGGTGAGCAATGGTGGTGGCGGGTGGAGTACTGGCCTGAAGGCGCCGAGGCCCCTGTGGTCACGGCCAACGAGATCCGAATGCCGGTGGGGGAGCGCGTGGAATTCCTGCTGGGGGCGGACAAGGTCATCCATTCCTTCTGGATCCCCGCGCTGGGGGGCAAGATGGATATGTTTCCGGGGCGCGAGACACGGGTCAGCCTGCGGGCTGAGAGAACCGGTGTGTTTCGCGGTCAATGCGCCGAATTCTGCGGGGCGAGCCATGCGTGGATGGCATTCGAGACGGTCGTTATGGAGCCTGATACGTTCGACGCCTGGCTGGAGGCGGAAGCCGGGGATGCGCTGATGCCGGTGGAGGGCGCCGCCACGCGGGGCGCGGCACTGTTCCTTTCGCAGGGCTGCGGCGCCTGTCACACGATACGGGGGACCGAGGCCGTGGGACAGGTGGGGCCGGATCTGACCCATGTTGGCGGGCGCTTGTCGCTAGGGGCCGGGCGCATGGGCGTCTCAACGGCCGGTTTCACCCGCTGGATCGGCCATACCGAGGCGTTGAAGCCGGAGGTGCAGATGCCGAGCTATGATTTTCTGAGCACCGAAGAGCTTGATGATCTGGCGCAATATCTCGTGGGACTGAAATGAGCAGGGATCGCGATCAGAAGCCAGTGATGCCGCGCCCGAGCGGGACCTTTCCGCCCAGTGAGGCGATGCTTGCCGAGCCTGTGCCTGACGAGGTGCAGCGTGTTCAGCAGGAGCGGTTGCGCAAGGCCTGGGCGACGCCGAAAGGCTGGCGCTATTGGTCGGCGGTGAACAACAGCGAGGTCGGGGTCTGGTATTCCACCACGGCGCTGTTCTTTATGCTCGCCGCCGGGGTGATGGCGCTGTTGATCCGGTTGCAACTGGCGGTGCCGGAGAACGACCTGATCCCGGCGGACCGGTTCAACCAGCTTTTCACTATGCACGGCTCGGCGATGATGTTCCTTTTTGCCGTGCCGATGTTCGAGGCGATCTCGATCATCATCCTGCCTGCGCTGCTTGGCGCACGCGACATGCCGTTTCCGCGTCTCTCGGCTTTTGGCTACTGGTCCTTCCTGATTGGCGGGGTGTTCGTGATCGGCTCGATCCTGTTCGACGCGGCGCCTAATTCGGGATGGTTCATGTATCCGCCGCTGGCCACCAAGGCCGAGGGCGTGGGCAGCGACATCTGGCTGCTGGGGCTGAGCTTTATCGAGATCGCCTCGATTGCCGCAGCGGTTGAGCTGATCGTAGGCACGCTGAAATGTCGCCCGCCGGGGATGCGCGTCAATATCATGCCGCTTTATGCGTGGTACGTGATGGTCGTGGGCGGCATGATCCTGTTTGCCTTTCCGCCGCTGATCGCCGGGGATTTCCTGTTCGAGCTGGAGCGCAGTTTCGACTGGCCGTTCTTTGACCCCGAAAGGGGCGGCGACCCGATGCTCTGGCAGCACCTGTTCTGGATCTTCGGGCATCCCGAAGTTTACATCGTTTTCCTCCCGTCGATTGCGATTGCGGCGATGATAATCCCAACCGTCGCGCGCCGCCCGATCGTGGGATATTCCTGGATCGTGCTGTCGGCAGTGGGCACCGGGTTCCTGAGCTTTGGGCTCTGGGTGCATCATATGTTCACCACGGGCTTGCCGTCGATTTCGCTCGGGTTCTTCTCGGCGGCGTCCGAGGCGGTGGTAATCCCGACCGGTATCCAGCTGTTCGCCTTTCTGGCGACGCTGATGATCGGGCGGGTCACGATGACCTTGCCGATGCTCTGGATCGCCGGGGCGCTGGCGGTGTTCACCATGGGCGGGCTGACCGGCGTGATGCTGGCGATGGCGCCTTTCGATTTCCAGGCCCACGACAGTTATTTTGTGGTCGCACACCTGCATTACACGCTGTTCGGCGGCATGATCTTTCCGGTGATCGCGGGGGTGTATTATTTCTACCCGTTTATCCGGAAAAAGAAGCTGTCGGAGCGGCTGGGCCGTTGGTCCTTCTGGCTGATCTTTGTCGGGTTCAACGTGACTTTCCTGCCGATGCACCTGACCGGGCTCAAGGGGATGCCGCGCCGGATCTATACCTATCCCGAAGGAATCGGTTGGGACTGGCTGAATATGATCTCGACCATTGGGGCTTTCGTGATTGCCGCCGGTTTCGCGGTATTCGTCTGGGATCTGTTCCGGCCCAAACGCGGGCAGGGGCAGGTCGCGCGAAACCCGTGGCAGGCGGGCACGCTGGAATGGAGCCATGAGATCCCCGAAGAGGCATGGGGCGTTCGGTCGATCCCGCATGTGACCTCTCGCTATCCGCTCTGGGATCAGCCGCAGATCGTCGAGCGGATGGATGCGGGGCGCTATTACCTCCCGGATGCCGAGGAAGGCAAACGCGAGACGCTGATTACCTCGGTCATCGATGCGGAGCCGTTGCAGGTGCAGCGGGTGACAGGGCCGGCGTGGATCACCCATGCGGCAGCGATCTTTACCGGCGGGACGTTCATCTTTCCGACCTTCCACGTTTATCCGCCCGCGATTGTCTGCGGGGTGCTGGCGGTGGCTTGCATTCTCTACTGGCTGTGGACCTCGACCGCACGGCCACCCGAGGCGGACAGCAAGGACGTGGGGCTGGGTCTGCGACTGCCGACCTATGCCTCGGGGCCGGCCTCGGCCGGCTGGTGGGCCATGTGGATCACCATGCTGGGCGATGCAACGGCCTTTGCCTCGGTCATTTTCGGGTTCTTTTTCTACTGGACTGCACGGCCCGATTTCCCGCCCGACGGCGCGGCCCATGCGGAACCCTTGCTTGTCGCGATTGCAGCGGGCGCGATGGCCGCCTCATGGGCTCTGACGCTTTGGGCGCGGGGGGCGAACCGGCGGGGGGCTGTGTCTCTGGCGCGGGGAGCGCTTGTCGCGGCGCCGCTGCTGGCCGGGGTCGGTGGCATAGGATTGATCGGTTCGGTGTGGACGCTTGAGCCGACAAGCCATGTCTACCCGGCGATCCTCTGGGCGCTGGCAATCTGGGTGGTGGTGCATACAGGTGTAGGGGTGATCATGCAGGTCTACTGCCTTGCCGGATCGATATTCGGGAAGATGACCCCGCGCTATGACGCCGATATCTGGAACGTCTCGCTGTTCTGGCATTTCCACGTGCTCTCGGCGGTGGTCGCCTGCGCGGTGATGGGTTTTGCCCCGGGGGTGTTATGAGCGAAGACCGCCAGAAAACCCGCGACGGAGAGGTCGAGGAATTCGCCGAAGAGCAGGCGAGCCTCTGGCGCATCACGCTGTCGCCGCTCGCCTGGGCCGCGCATTTCGTGATCTGTTACGGTCTGGTGGCGCTGAGCTGCGCCAAGGGTCTGCCGGTCGAATCGGTGCGGCAGGGCCTGATCGTTTTCAGCGTCGTGGTGCTTGCCCTGATCGGGTGGATCGGCTGGCGGGCCTGGCGGCAATGGGATGTGCGCGAGACCGGCGATTACCTGAACCAGCAGGGCAAGGCCGAAGACCGGCACCGGTTTCTGGGTCATGCGGCGTTCCTGTTGTCGATCATCTCGTTTATCGGGGTGGTGTTCGTCTCGCTTCCGTTGCTGCTGCTGGAGGGCTGCGGATGAGGCTGCCGCTGCTGATTCCCGGGCTTGGGCTGCTGGCGCTGATCTGGCTGGTGCCGCTGGAAGGCCTGATGCCTGTATTCCCCGCTCATATGCTGCGGCACATGACGCTGGTCGCACTCGCCGCGCCGCTGATCGTGCTGGGGCTGCCTGATCTGATGCGCCGCGTTCCCGTACCGTCGCTGATCGCGGCGGCGGCGGAATTCGCGGTGGTCTGGGCCTGGCACTTGCCTGCGGCACATGGGCTCGGTCGGACAGTGGCTATGGGCTTTGTTGCCGAACAGGCAAGCTTTCTTGTCGTCGGCCTGCTGGTCTGGGCCGGGTGCCTGCGCGCCGATCAGCCGCTGGCCGGGGCGGGCGGACTGCTGCTGACCTCGATGCACATGACTCTTCTAGGCGCGATCCTGACGCTTGCGCCGCGTGACCTTTACGCCGACTGGTGCGGCTCGGCGCCCGATCTTTCAGGACAACAGATCGGCGGGATGCTGATGCTGGCGATAGGAACGCCTGTGTACCTCATCGCAGGGCTGGTACTGACCGGCCTGTCCCTGCGCGACAGGAGAGTCACATGAGACGCGTGTTCCTGACACTTGCGGTATTGGCGGGTTTTGGTTTTGCCGGGGCGGTCGCTGTTGTGGGGCTCGGGCTTTACAATGTCTCGGCGCAGGTGGGCCACTGGCCCGGCGTGTCATGGGTGCTGCATACGACGTTTCGGAATTCCGTCGCGCTGCGCGCACCCTCGATGGAGGACGCGCCTGATCTGAGCGATCCGGATCTGATCGCGCTTGGGGCCAGTCATTACGCGACAGCCTGCACGCCCTGCCATGCGGCGCCGGGGGAACAGCGCAGCGCGACGATGCAGGCGATGGTGCCTGCGCCGCCTCACATTGACGAGGCCGTTGCTCATTGGAAGCCGAACGAGATGCACTGGATCGTCGAGAACGGCATCAAGATGAGCGGTATGCCCGCTTGGCCCGCAAAGGAACGGGACGATGAGGTGTGGTCGGTCGTGGCCTATCTGGCCGCGGTCAAGGTGGAAAATGCGCCGACGCTGCCTGACGTAACGGGCGATACCAAAAGCTACTGCACCGCCTGTCATGAACGAATGGGCGGGCGTGTTCCAAGGCTGGATATCCTCGAGCCGGATTATATCGCGGAAAAGCTGAGAGAGTATCGTGATGGCACCCGACCCAGCGGGATCATGGCACAGGCGGCAAGTCTCGTGCCGACCGGGGAAATGGCGGCGCTGACAACAGGATTTTCGGGCCGCGCCACAGACAGGGACGTCGCGGACGTAGACCCTGTGCTGCTTGGGCGGGGAGAAGAACTGGCCCGCAGGGGAACGCGCGATATCCCGACCTGCCTCGCTTGCCATGGCGGAGACGCCGCCAATCGGCGTGGACCGGCGATCGCTGGCCAGCCCGAAGCGTTCCTGAAGGTTCAGATGGAGCTATGGCATGATGGCATCTACGACGCCGATCCGCTGATGCATGCGGCAGCGCGCGAGTTGACAGAGGAAGACATTGAGGCCCTGGCGGCCTATTTCAGTCGGTTGCAGCCCTGACCGGGTGCTGATGTCGAGTGGCTCATCCTGCGAGATTGCGGTGCAGCAGGAAGATCGTCACACAGGCGATCAGGATCAGCACATACCCTGCGGCAACCACGGCCCCATCACGGGCGAACAGGCCGAAGGCAAAAAGGATGATCGGCAGACCCATCATCGGGACAACCACCGGGATTGCGCCCAGAACGAGCAGTGACCCGCCGGTGACGATCAGGATGACGGCGATGATCGAGAGTGAGATTTTGCCCGTTGAAAGGTACTCCATTCGGACTTTCAGGCGACGGCGTAGCCATTCAAAGACGGGGCGAATGCGCTCTGCGAGATTGGTGATACGATCCGCAGAGATTTCTCGCTTGCCAAAAAAGCGGGGAATGGTGACACCGTTGCGGTCCAGCAGCATCTGCAACCCGATGATGGCGACAATCAAACCAAGCGCACCGCCTACTCCCGGGATCATGCCGATGGGAAGGATCATGAAAAGCCCGGCGATAAGCAGCAGCGGCGCGTGTCCCTGTGCGCCGATTGTCCGAACTAGCGTTTCGATGCTCACGCAGTCGCGTCCGTCTGCGAGGTCGTAGAGACGGTCCACGAGTTCCGGCATGGCCTCGGGGCCGCGGCTGCGACGCTTACGACGCCACCCCCGCCATCTGTTGGGGCGAGCTTTCGACAGAGAGGGCGAGGAAGGTCCGGCCTTGGTGGACAGCAAGTCGGTCACTCCTTTTGTAAATCCCGTTCGGTGTGGTCAGAACGGAAAAGCCATCGGGGCAAAGTCTCAGAAGGTCCAGTTCGCGGACACCATTGCCGTGGCGATGACAATCCAGATGCTGGTGTGCAGGTAAAGATCGTTGAATTTGATTGAACGGACCCGGGTCGTTCGGGCCGCGCCGTGGTCAACTGTGCGGTTGGAAGAAGAGGCGGGCATTTGCGTGTCTCCTGTTCGGCAAGGTGAAAGTTGAAAGCGTCTGTATCTTTTCAACGTCCTTGCTTTGAATTTCGTTCCCGGCAAGAAACCGCGGATCTCCGGACAAGAGCGGAACAGGTTGCGGCCCGCGGCGTTGGGCTTGACCTGCCGGCCCTTGGCCGCTGATGCCGCCAGTGCCTGTCTTTGTGCGGAGCATGGCGCGGCGGCCCGGCCGGGACCGGCGGGGATTTGAATGCTTATGCCGGGAGGACCCGGGAAGGAGACATGATGAAATCGATTTTCGTTTCAGTTATCGCGGTTGGGATGATGGGCAGCGCGGCGCAGGCCGCCGAGGTCGTGGCCGAAGTCACGGGAGCCGACGGCCAATCGCACGGAACAGTCACAGTCACCGACACGGAATCGGGCATGGCGCATGCAGTTCTTGAACTTACCGGTCTGCCGGAGGGCACCGTGGCCGTTCACCTGCATGAAACAGGCGATTGCTCCTCCGATGACTTCTCCTCTGCCGGGGGGCATATTGCGAGCGATGCGGATCATGGCATCGACAGCGCCGCGGGACCGCATCCGGGTGACCTGCCGAACCTGCATGTCTCGGCTGACGGCAGCGGTATGGTCGAGCATTTCCTGCCAGAGTTCGACGTCGAAACCTATCTGCTGGACGATGATGGTTCTGCATTCGTGATCCACGCAGGCACGGATGATTACACATCGCAGCCATCGGGCGACGCGGGTGACCGGATTGCCTGTGGTGTCTTCGAGCATCGCGGCGAGTAATCTGCTTCCGCCGGCCCGGGAACGTTCGTTTTTTTTACAGACGTTCCTCAGGCTTGCAAGTGAAAGAGGGGGCCAGCCCCCTCTTGGCCCTTGAGGGCCAATTCACCCCCGAAATATTTTTTGACCCAAAGAATTTGGTAGCGGTGCGTGGTGGTTTTGATGGGACAATGTGGCTTTTCTCATCTGGCTTGCGGGTATAGACCCGGCCCCTGATGTGGCGGGGATCTTCGGGAAAGGTACCGGATGGGCGAGCGTTTTGAATTTCTTCAAGTAGCACTGAAAACGTGCCGGAGGCGGAGAGAGTGACCCCGGCGGCTCGGGTACAGGCGGCGATTGAATGTCTCGACCTGATCCTTGCGGGACAGGCGGCCGAGCAGGTTCTTACCGGATGGGCGCGCCGATCCCGGTTTGCCGGGTCGAAGGATCGGGCCGCGGTTCGGGATCATGTTTTTGACGCGCTGCGCTGCCGCCGGTCTTTTGCGGCGCTTGGCGGGGCAGAAACCGGGCGCGGCTTGATGCTTGGGGCTCTTAGATCTGCCGGGATCGCACCGGAGACGATGTTTACTGGGGATGGGTACGGACCCGCCAGCCTGACCGATGCGGAACTGGACGCGGGACGGGACCCTGATCCCGGGGCCGAGGAGGGCGATGTTCCCGACTGGATCTGGCCCCTGTTTGTCGCTGCACTTGGTGATGAAGCCAAGGCGAGCGCAGCGGCCCTGCGTCATCGGGCGCCGGTGCATCTGCGGGTGAACGCCGCCCGCAGCACGCCGGAGGCAGCGATGGAGGCTCTTCGTAACGATGGGATCGAAACCTGCCCGCATGCGGGCAGCCCTCATGCGTTGGAAATTCGCGACGGTGCCCGGAAGCTGCGCCAGTCGGAAGCCTATCTCACCGGGCTTGTGGAGTTGCAGGATGCGGCCTCGCAGGCGGTTGTCATGGCACTGCCGCTTGATGCGGGGATGCGGGTGCTGGACTATTGTGCCGGAGGCGGCGGCAAGAGCCTTGCGCTGGCGGCGCAGCCGGGGGTCGAGGTGTTTGCCCATGACGCCGCGCCGGAACGGTTGCGCGACCTTGACGAGCGGGCCGCACGGGCCGGGGCATCGGTGGAGATCCTGTCGGGTGATGACGTCGCCCAAAGCGGGCCCTTTGACGTCGTTTTGTGTGACGTGCCCTGTTCGGGCAGCGGGGCTTGGCGGCGCGCACCGGACGGGAAATGGAGGCTGACGCCAGAGCGGCTTGAGGAATTGCGCGCGGTTCAGGCGGGCATATTGGACGATGTGATGCCGTTAGTCGCGCCGGGGGGAATTGTGGCCTATGCCACCTGTTCGCTGCTCTCGGTGGAGAATGAGGCGCAGATCGAGGCCTTTCTGTTCCGCAACTCCGGCTGGCATTGTACGTTCCAAAAATCATGGCCGGTGACGGGGGGAACAGACGGGTTCTTTTCGGCGCATCTCACCCGCGACTGAGGCAGTTGCCTTGGGGGACTCCCGGCGTTTGCAAATAACAGCTTCAAGGGGTTAATCTTGGGTTAACTATTGTAGCCAACTGTGGGGCGTCTTCTGTTTGCCGGAGCGATCGTTCGTGTACACACGCCAAGCCTCCCGCCGTGCTTTCCTGCGCTATCGAGGCAGGAATCTTCGTGTTGCGGTGGTGCTTGGTCTCGCGCTCCTGCTGGTCAGCGGCGCGTGGTTCACCGGGTTTTCCGAACTGGCGGCGCGGTTGATGGTGGTGTCGGCGCTGACGCTTGTGCTGGTCGCCATCAGTATGACGATTGTCGATCTCGGGCAGCGGTCGTCCCATGCATCAGTTGAAGCCGATGTTTTCCGTCTGATCGAAAACGACCCGGCGCCGGGATTTTTCACCGATGAGGACGGGGCTGTCTTGCTGCGCAACAAGGCGGCGCATGAGATGGTCGGGCGCGACGCGGACATGACGCTCGACGCGCTATTTCGCGGATATTTTGCCAATCCTTCGGCAGCCCTCTACCGGCTGCAATGCCAGGCCAGGCTGGACGGTGCGGCTATGGAGGAAATCTCGACGCGCGACGGTCGCCTTCGTCTGATGGTCCATTGGGTTGCGCCGGACCGGTACCTTTGGCGGGTGGAGGACCTGCCTGTAGCTGCGGTTGACGACAGTCGCGTGGAAAATCTGCCACTCGCGATGATTACCGTCGCGAGTTCCGGCACTGTACTGTTCATGAACGACACCGCACGCGAGATCTGTGGCGAGCGGGTCAAAACCATCGACGGCCTGTTCGCGAGCCTTCCGGTACACCCCGGTGAGGTCAACAGGATTACAACGCCGGACGGAGAGATCAGCGTTGTGGTCAGCGAGGCAACCGGGATGGCCGGGCGCCGCGATCTTTATTTCATGCCGGTTCCCGAGGATGCGGCGGCCGGTCCGGTGTCGGTCTTCGAAACCCTGCCGGTGCCGATGATCAAAATGGCGGAGAACGGCGAAATCCTTGTCGCCAACCGTTTAGCGGCCAGCCTGATCGGCATGGATCTGGGCAAGGATGTCACGCTGTCCCACGTGATGGAGGGGCTGGGACGCCCGATCTCGGACTGGCTGCGTGAAACGATCAGCGGGAAGTCGGCGCAGGCCTCGGAATTCTTGCGGCTGAAACGCGAGGACAGGGAGATTTTCGTGCAGGTCTCGCTGAGCCGGGTCTGCGAAAACGGGGAAAAGCTGCTGATCGCGGTCCTGAATGACGCAACCGAGCTAAAGACGCTCGAGGCGCAGTTCGTACAAAGCCAGAAGATGCAGGCGATCGGGCAGCTTGCCGGGGGCGTGGCGCATGATTTCAACAATCTGCTGACCGCGATCTCAGGCCATTGCGATCTTTTGTTGCTGCGCCACGATCAGGGAGATCAGGATTACGGTGACCTCGTCCAGATCAACCAGAATGCCAATCGGGCGGCGGCGTTGGTCAGCCAGCTTCTCGCCTTTTCGCGCAAGCAGACGCTTCGGCCCGAAGTGCTCGACCTGCGGGACACGCTCTCTGACCTGACCCATCTGCTGAACCGGCTGGTGGGGGAAAAGGTCACGCTGACCCTGTCACATGACACCGTTCTGCATTCGATCCGGGCCGACAAGCGCCAGCTTGAACAGGTGCTGATGAACCTTGTTGTGAATGCGCGCGACGCCATGCCCGACGGGGGCGAGATCCGGATCGAAACCGAGGTTGCCGTAGTGACCTCGCCGATAACCCGTGACCGTGCCACGGTGCCCGTGGGTGAATACGTAACGGTAAAGGTGATTGACGAAGGTTGCGGCATTTCTGCGGACAAGCTGCCCAAGGTTTTCGAGCCCTTTTATACCACCAAGCATACGGGCGAGGGGACGGGGCTTGGGCTTTCAACCGTTTACGGCATCGTCAAGCAGACCGGCGGATTCATCTTTGTCGACAGTGTTGTCGGCGAGGGCAGCGTGTTCACACTGTATTTCCCGGTCTACGAACTGGCCGAGGGCGCGGCGACCGCCACGCCCCAGCCCGTCAAGCCGAGCGTCCCACAGCATGGCGATGGCGTGGTGCTGCTGGTCGAGGACGAAGCGCCGGTGCGTGCCTTTGCCTCGCGCGCGCTGCGGCTGCGCGGCTATACCGTGCTCGAAGCCGATTGCGCCGAGGATGCCTTGCGCACCCTCGAGGACCCGGACCTCTTGGTTGATATCTTCGTGACAGACGTGGTGATGCCCGGCATGGATGGCCCGACCTGGGTACGCGAGGCGCTCAAATCCCGTCCAGACGTGCGGGTGATCTTTGTCTCGGGCTATGCCGAAGCCGCCTTTGACGATTCCCGCCCGGCGGTGCCCAACTCGGTGTTTTTGCCGAAACCCTTCTCTCTCAGTCAGCTGACAGACACGGTGCATCAGCAGCTAAGTTGACAGCTCAGGCCCCGATGCTCTCGTAAAGTTCGAATTCGGCAGCGAATTTGCGCCGAAACTTCTGTTCCACCTTGGGGGAAAGCGGCAGTTCGGCGCGGGGCGAGATATTGTGCTGGTGCAACTCGAGATCCATTTTCAGCCTCTCGGTCAGAAACAGGTTTAAAGGGGCCGGATCCTCGTAACGGAAAAGATGCGTGATCGACGTGCCGTTTGGCCTTGGCGCAAGGAACCGGGCCTGGCTGCCGACATTGGCGAAAGGAGGTTTGACGCCGCGCATATAGGCCTCGACGAATTCGTCAAAGCTGATGTCGCGGGTCGAAGCCGGTTTACCATCAAGATAGGGGCGCTGGCGATAGCGGTACCAGCTGCCAAGCCAGCTGATCGGTTCGCGCATCACCGCCAGCGTTTCCAGTTCTGCGTTGCATGTTTTTTCGAACATGGGGCGAAAAAACCGGTTATAGCGGTAAAGCGGCGCGTGTTTCAGCTCGGGCGGGTTGGAAACGACCATGTCGGCCCTTGGCGCCAGCGCCGCGTGATAGGCGGTTGTGCCCGTCTTTGGGACCGCTAAAAAGGCCAGTCTTTCTTTTACGAAAACAAGCATTTACCAATATTTCCCTTTAATCCCGCCGGGTCTTTTCCGCAGTAAACAACTCTTTAACCTTCCTCGCCCAAAAAAGGGATTAGAAAATTTTATTTGCAATGTTCCTGTTTTGGTCCTAATTGGAACAAGAGGTGAACAAAGCAGCGATTGCCGCCCGGGACAGGGTGTGACAATAAGATAAGGGAACAGGAAATGGCGGACCTTTTATCAATGGACAACAAGAAGAGCGCAGACAAGCAAAAGGCACTCGACAGCGCTTTGGCACAGATCGAACGTCAGTTCGGCAAGGGATCGATCATGAAGCTCGGCGCCGAGGGTGCGGTGCAGGAAATCGAGGCCAGCTCGACCGGCTCGCTCGGCCTTGATATCGCGCTGGGGATCGGCGGGCTGCCCATGGGTCGGATCATCGAGATCTACGGCCCTGAAAGTTCGGGTAAAACCACGCTGACCCTGCATTGCGTCGCCGAACAGCAGAAACGCGGCGGGATCTGTGCCTTTGTCGATGCGGAACACGCGCTCGACCCGCAATATGCCCGCAAGCTGGGTGTCGATATCGACGAGCTGCTTATTTCGCAGCCCGATACCGGCGAACAGGCGCTTGAAATCACTGATACGCTGGTGCGCTCGGGCGCGGTCAACATGGTGATCGTCGATTCGGTTGCCGCGCTGACCCCGAAGTCGGAACTCGAAGGCGATATGGGCGATTCGAGCGTCGGCGTGCAGGCCCGCCTGATGAGCCAGGCGATGCGCAAGCTGACCGGTTCGATCAGCCGTTCGAACTGCATGGTGATCTTCATCAACCAGATCCGGATGAAAATCGGCGTCATGTTCGGCTCGCCCGAAACCACGACCGGCGGCAACGCGCTGAAATTCTATTCCTCCGTGCGTCTCGACATCCGCCGCATCGGCACCGTCAAAGACCGCGACGAGGTGATCGGCAACGCCACCCGCGTCAAGATCGTCAAGAACAAGGTCGCCCCGCCGTTCAAGCAGGTGGAATTCGACATCATCTACGGCGAAGGCATCTCCAAAATGGGTGAGCTGCTTGATCTTGGCGTGATCGCGGGCGTGGTCAACAAATCCGGTGCCTGGTTCAGCTATGGCGATGAACGGATCGGGCAGGGGCGTGAGAACGCCAAGCAGTTCCTGCGCGACAATCCCCAGATCGCACTCGATATCGAGGATAAGGTCCGTGCCTCGCACGGTCTGGAATTCGACATGAAGGGGCGCGAAGACGGCGGCGGGGACGAGGACATCCTCGAAGCCTGACCCCGACACAAGGGTGCAGACGGGCACTGCGGAAAGCCCCCGGTTCCTGCCGTAGGGGAGCCGAGAATATCCGGAACGGGGCAGGTCATCGGGCCTGCCCTGTTTCGTTCAGGGCGCGCGCCCTGTGGACAGTGGGGAAAGGGGCGGCTAAACCGTCGCAAACCCGACCAAAGGCCCGATCCATATGCGCACGCTGAACGATATCCGATCCTCCTTTTTAAGCTACTTCGCCAAGAACGGCCATGAGGTCGTCGAGAGCAGCCCGCTGGTACCGCGCAACGACCCTACGCTGATGTTTGCGAACTCGGGCATGGTGCAGTTCAAGAACCTGTTCACCGGGGTCGAAACCCGCGACTATACCCGCGCGACCACGGCGCAGAAATGCGTCCGCGCTGGCGGCAAGCACAACGATCTCGACAATGTCGGCTATACCGCGCGTCACCACACCTTTTTCGAGATGATGGGGAATTTCTCCTTTGGCGACTATTTCAAGGAACAGGCGATCCCCTTTGCCTGGGAAATGGTGACCAAGGAACTGGGTATCGACAAGGACAAACTGCTGGTCACTGTCTATCACACCGATGACGAGGCGGCTGATCTCTGGAAGAAAGTCGCGGGCCTGCCGGATGAGCGCATCATCCGCATCGCCACCAACGACAATTTCTGGATGATGGGTCCGACCGGCCCCTGCGGTCCCTGTTCGGAAATCTTCTACGACCACGGCGACCACATCTGGGGTGGCCCGCCGGGCTCACCTGAGGAAGACGGCGACCGTTTCGTTGAAATCTGGAACCTCGTTTTCATGCAATACGAGCAGTTCGAGGATGGCACCCGCCGCGAACTCGAAGCGCAGAGCATCGACACCGGCATGGGCATCGAACGGGTCGCGGCGCTTTTGCAGGGCACCAATGACAACTACGCCACCGACCTGATGCGCTACCTGATCGAGGCGAGCGCCAACGCGACCAGCACCGACCCGGACGGCCCCGGCGCCACCCATCACCGGGTCATCGCCGACCACTTGCGCTCGACTTCTTTCCTGCTGGCCGATGGCGTCATGCCAAGCAACGACGGACGCGGCTATGTGCTGCGCCGGATCATGCGCCGCGCCATGCGCCATGCGCATCTGCTGGGCGCCAAGGATCCGCTGATGCACCGTCTGGTGCCTGCGCTGGTGCACCAGATGGGCGCCGCCTATCCCGAACTTGGCCGCGCCCAGCCGCTGATCGAGGAAACGTTGAAACTCGAAGAGACCCGGTTCAAGCAGACGCTGGAACGCGGTCTGAAACTGCTTGACGATGAAATCAGCGGTCTGGGCGAAGGCGACGCGCTGCCCGGCGAGGCCGCGTTCAAGCTCTATGACACCTATGGCTTCCCGCTCGACCTGACGCAGGACGCGCTGCGCGAAAAGAACCTCTCGGTCGATACCGAAGGGTTCGACACCGCGATGGCCGCGCAAAAGGCGCAGGCCCGCGCCGCATGGTCCGGCACTGGCGAGGCTGCCGACCTGGCGGTCTGGTTCGACGTGGCCGATGAACAGGGTGCGACCGATTTCCTCGGCTATGACACGGAAACCGCCGAGGGCCAGATCGCCGCGCTGGTGGTGGATGGCGCGCTGACCGACAACGCCGCCAAGGGAACCGACGTGCAGATTGCCCTGAACCAGACGCCGTTCTACGCGGAATCCGGTGGTCAGGTTGGCGATACGGGTGTGATCCGCACCGAAACCGGTGTTGCCGAAGTGACCGATACCCGCAAATCGGCCGGTGTCTTCATCCATTTCGCGAAAGTGGTCGAGGGTGAGATCTCAAAGGCGCAGGCCGCCATGCTCGAGGTCGATCACACCCGCCGCACCGCGATCCGCGCCAATCACTCGGCCACGCACCTGCTGCACGAAGCGCTGCGCGAAGCGCTCGGGCCCCACGTGGCCCAGCGCGGCTCGCTAAATGCCGAGGATCGCCTGCGGTTCGACTTCAGCCATGCCAAGGCGTTAAGCCCCGAAGAAATCACGCAGGTCGAACAGGACGTGAACCGGTTCATCCGGCAGAACGCGCCAGTGGTGACCCGTATCATGACGCCCGACGACGCCCGCGCCATCGGCGCGCAGGCGCTGTTCGGCGAGAAATACGGCGACGAGGTCCGCGTCGTGTCGATGGGCATGGCCGATACCGGCAAAGGGGCCAACGGCAATACCTATTCGATCGAGCTTTGTGGCGGCACCCATGTGAACAGCACCGGCGATATCGGGGCCTTCGTGCTGCTCGGGGACAGCGCCTCCAGCGCCGGGGTGCGCCGGATCGAGGCGCTGACCGGTCAGCCCGCAATGGACTACCTGCGCGGACAGGACATGCGCCTGAACGAGGTCGCGCTCGCTCTGAAAAGCCAGCCAGCCGATGCGCCCGCCCGCGTCAAGGCGCTGCTCGACGAGCGCAAGGCGCTTGCCAACGAGGTCGCGCAGCTGCGCCGCGAACTGGCGATGGCTGGCGGTCCGGGACAGGGCGAAACAACCGAAGTCCGTCAGATCAACGGCACCAATTTCCACGGGCAGGTGCTTTCGGGCATTTCCGGCAAGGATCTCCCGGCGCTGATCGACGAACACAAGACCCGCATCGGCTCGGGCGTTGTCCTGCTGATCGCCGATACCGGTGGCAAGGCCGCCGTCGCCGCCGGGGTGACGGACGATCTGACCGGCAAGGTCTCGGCCGTCGATCTGGTCCGCGCCGCCGTGGCTGAATTGGGCGGCAAGGGCGGCGGTGGTCGTCCCGACATGGCGCAGGGCGGTGGCGCCAGCGCCAACAATGCCGAGGCCGCGATCAAGGCCGCAGAAACCGTTCTGGAAGGATAAGACAATGCCCGCACTCTGGATTGCCCATGTCACCGTCACCGACGAAGAGGCCTATGGCAAATATGCGAAACTGGCCGGCCCGGCGATCGCGGCGCATGGCGGCAGCTTCATCGCGCGCGGCGGCAAATACGTCCAGCTCGAAGGCAAGGATCGCCCCCGCAACGTGGTCGCCCGTTTCCCCAGCGTCGAGGCCGCCGTCGATTGCTACAACTCGCCCGAATACCAGGAGGCGCTGAGCCACGCCAAAGGCGCCTCGGAGCGAGAGCTGCTGGTCGTCGAAACCAGCGAGTAACCTTGCATGAGCACGGCGCATCTCGCGCCTGTTTTCATGCTCTTCGCCTCCAATGTCTTTATGACAGTGGCCTGGTACGGGCATCTGAAATATCCGACCAAGGCGCTCTGGCTGGTCATCCTTGTCAGCTGGGGCATTGCCTTTGTCGAATATTGTCTCGCGGTACCCGCCAACCGGATCGGCCACGCGGTCTATTCCGCCGCCCAGCTCAAAACCCTGCAAGAGGTAATCACCCTCATCGTCTTTGCAGGCTTTTCCGTGCTTATCCTCGAGGAACCGCTGACCCTCAACCACGCTGTCGGGTTCAGTTTCATCGCGCTTGGCGCATGGTTCATCTTCCGCGGACCGTTCTGAACGTCGAACAGCCTCCTCGGCGTGCCTCTCAACCTCCCGTCAAAACCCCGCCTTACCCCAAAGCCAATCCCCTGCTTCTTTGGGTCTCAAAATATCCCCGCCGGAGGCCCGGCCCGGAGGGCCGAAATTATTAACAGTCCCGAAGGGGCAATAAAAAACGGCGCCCCAAAAGGGACGCCGCAAATTCAGATCCACTCAAAGCGATCAGGCGCTCTTGGCGGCCCGCTTGCGCTCATGCGGATCAAGGAAACGCTTGCGCAGCCGGATCGAATTCGGCGTCACTTCCACCAGCTCGTCGTCGTCGATATAGGCAATCGCCTCTTCCAGCGACAGCGTGACCGGCGTGGTCAGGCGCACTGCCTCGTCCGTGCCCGAAGCACGCACGTTGGTCAGCTTCTTGCCCTTGAGCGGGTTCACTTCCAGATCGTTGTCGCGGGAATGCTCGCCGATGATCATGCCGGTGTAGACATCCGCCTGCGCGCCGATGAACATCTTGCCGCGCTCTTCGAGGTTCCAGAGCGCATAGGCGACCGACTGGCCGTTCTCCATCGAGATCAGCACGCCCGCGCGCCGTCCCGGGATCGGACCCTTGTGCGGCGCCCAGGTGTGGAACACCCGGTTCAGAACCCCGGTGCCGCGCGTGTCGGTCAGGAATTCACCGTGATAGCCGATCAGCCCGCGCGAAGGCACATGGGCGATGATCCGGGTCTTGCCCGCACCGGCGGGTTTCATCTCGACCAGCTCGCCCTTGCGGGTGCCGGTGATCTTTTCGATCACCGCGCCGGAATATTCGTCATCCACGTCGATGGTGACTTCTTCGATCGGCTCAAGCCGCTGGCCGTCCTGTTCCTGAAACAGAACCTGCGGACGCGAGATCGACAGCTCGAACCCTTCGCGGCGCATGTTCTCGATCAGAACACCCATCTGGAGTTCGCCACGACCGGCCACTTCAAAGGCTTCGCCGCCTGGCGTGTCCGAGATGTGGATCGCCACGTTGGATTCGGCCTCTTTCATCAGACGGTCACGGATCACGCGCGACTGCACCTTTTTGCCATCGCGGCCCGCCAGCGGGCTGTCGTTGATGCCAAAGGTGACGGTGATGGTCGGCGGATCGATCGGCTGGGCCGGAATCGCTTCGTCCACCTGCGGCGCGCAGATCGTATCGGCCACGGTAGCCTTCGCCATCCCCGCAAGGCTCACGATATCGCCGGCTTCGGCCACATCGATGGGCTGTTGGCTGAGACCGCGGAAGGCCATGATCTTGGTCGCGCGGAAGCTCTCGATCTGGGTGCCATCCCGCGACAGCGCCTTGACGGTTTCGCCGGTTTTCAGCGTGCCGGATTCGACACGGCCCGTCAGTATGCGACCAAGGAAGGGGTCGCTGCCTAGCGTCACTGCGAGCATGCGGAAGGGTTCGTCTTTCTTGGCGATCTGCTTCGGCGGTTCCACGTGGCTCACGATCAGGTCGAACAGCGCCGAGAGATCCTTGCGCGGCCCGTCCAGCTCCATATCGGCCCAACCGGACCGGCCCGAGGCATACATCGCCGGAAAGTCGAGCTGCTCGTCATCGGCGCCAAGGTTTGCGAAAAGATCGAAACATTCGTCCAGCGCGCGGTCAGGCTCGGCATCGGGCTTGTCGACCTTGTTCAGCACCACGATGGGCTTCAGCCCCAGCGCCAGCGCCTTGGAGGTCACGAACTTGGTCTGCGGCATCGGGCCTTCGGCCGCGTCCACCAGCAGCACCACGCCATCGACCATCGACAGGATACGCTCGACCTCGCCGCCGAAATCGGCGTGGCCGGGGGTGTCGACGATATTGAT
The DNA here is from genome assembly GCF_019966545.1 of Heliomarina baculiformis. GTDB lineage: Bacteria > Pseudomonadota > Alphaproteobacteria > Rhodobacterales > Rhodobacteraceae > Heliomarina > Heliomarina baculiformis. Next base: position 103,248 of record NZ_JAIMIC010000005.1, read on the forward strand.
CCGCGTGCCCTTCCATTCGACCGAGGTCGCCTTGGCAAGGATGGTGATGCCCCGTTCGCGTTCGAGGTCATTACTGTCCATCGCCCGTTCGGTCGTCGCCTGGTTTTCCCGGTAGGTACCGGATTGTTTCAGAAGCTCATCCACCAGCGTCGTCTTGCCATGGTCGACGTGGGCGATGATCGCAATATTGCGCAGGTCCATGAGTTATACCTTTTTTCGGAGTTGGCGCGCCATACCGCGCCGCACCGCAGAAGGCTAGGCCCTAATGCGTGGTTGATGAGGAAAACAGCTGGATAATGCAAATACCGCCAATGATCATGCACAACCCAATCACCGCAGGCAGATCAAGCGACTGTCGAAACAGCACCCAGCCGATGATCGCGATGAACAGAATGCCCAGCCCCGACCAGATCGCGTAGACCACTCCCACCGGCATGACCCGCAGCGTCATCGAGAGCAGAAAGAAGGAAATCGCATAGCTGATGACAACAATCAGCGACGGCCAGAACCGTGTGAATTGCTGGCTCGCCTGCAAGGCCGAGGTCCCGACCGTTTCCGCGAGAACGGCCATGATGAGATAGACGTAGTGCAGCGGCATGGGCGACCTCGGAATAGGGCAGGGAGGATGTTTTCGGCAGCGTCAGGGCAGCCTGCCTCGTCTCTACACGGGAAAATGACGGGGGGTAAAGACCTGCAACAGCACAGGGTTTCGAGCATCGCTTTGCAGGCGAGAGCCTGCTCTTTGGTAAAACGCGGTGCCCGCAACCGAACTGATGCAAAATAAGGGCGGTAGAGTGCAAGAAACTGCCATCAGGTCGCGATGTAACGGTCGCGCCGGTGATTAAAGGTGATCACGAGGTTCAGAACCACGGCCCCCAGCAGCGAATAAAGCACCACCTCCAGCGGGAACAGGAAGAAGGCGACGCCAAAAATCACCGCGTCGGTAATCAATTGAACATAGCCCGCCTTGAACCCGGTCGTGTCCTGCACCAGCAGGGCTACCACGCCCAGCCCCCCCATAGACCCCTTGTGACGGAACAGCGCCAGCAGCCCCAGCCCCACCATGCTGCCGAATGTCACCGCGGCCAGCGCGGGATCGAGACTGGAAATGGTGATGCCAAAAGGGATGACCTCGGTCAGCACCGACATCAAGGTTACGGAAATCAACGACTTGATGGTAAATTCCAGACCCAGCCTGCGATAGGCCAGCAGGTAAAACGGCAGGTTGATCACGAAGAACACCGCGCCAAAGGAGAATCCGCTGAGATAAGCGATGATCACCGCAAGCCCCGCCGTCTGCCCGGTCAAAAGCCCCGCCGTCGTCAGGATATGTACGCCGAAACTGCAGAGGAAAATGCCAAGGCCAAGACCCTGAACATCTTCGACCAGCGTATGCCGGCTGGGATCGCTTGAACTGGTTTCCATGTTCCAGCGGTAGGCGGCGTTCGGGGCAAAGTCCATGTCGGACAGGGACTTGGAACGCAGCGTTCCCTTAGCGCGGCGGCCACTGCCAAGGAAATGATCATTCGTGACGCAGGCTGCCATGTATGCCGAGCAAACTTCTTCGATAAGAATGAACCAATCGTCCTCAAGGGTGTTTAGGTATCAGCCTCAAGGAGCTTGGATGTCACCGACCGCTGAGACCTCTCGCCAAATGCCCGCCGAAGTCACCGAGCAACCGGTCCTGATCCTTGCCTTAGTTTGGCTTGCCGTCTCTGGTTGCCTGGCCTTGGCGTCCTCAATCTTGATCGCGGATTTTGTCGTTCCCGATCACGACTGGATCGCCGATACAATCAGCGACCTTGGCGCAGGACGCTACGAGTTCATCGTCGATATTGGCCTCTACGCATTTTCGGCGGCCTTGATCGGTCTCGCTGTTGTGGCCGCTCACGTTCACCTTGGCGCGTGGGACTGGAGCGTGGGGATCATTGCCCTCGTTACCTTCGGCCTGTTGGTATTCCTGATCGGGGCACGCAATGAATACGGCGATAACGACAGTGACGGCTGGGTCATCCACACCTATCTGGTCTATGCGCTGGGTCTCGCGATGGCCGTCGCCTGCTTTGCACTGGCGCGCGGTGCCGCCCGGGCCAGCCCCCGCTACCGCACGATCCTGATCGCCACCGGCATTGTCTGGGTGATTTCGGCCCCGGTGTTCTTCTTTCTGCCCACGGATGTCGATGGGATCTACGAACGCTATCTCGGAGCGGTATCCCTCGTTCTGGTCCTCACCTTGGCACATCTTTTTTACCAGCGAGCCAAGCACCGGCAAGCGACGTGACACTTGCAAAGGTAACCGCCGCAACCTCTTTTTTAGCGGTATTCTGTTATCTGGAATCGGCGTTGCGCGAGTGCTGGATTGCTTAAATTCTGCCAGATAACTTGTCGCCACCATTGCCGTTCTTGCGCTTTTCTCCGAGCACCTGAAGGCTAGGAGTTTGAGCTTGGTCGCGCAGGCTCTCATCGCCTTTTCGGCTCTGCTTGGCATATGTGCGTCGCATCCCGCAGACGCTCGCCACGCAAAAACTTTGAAGGCGTCATCGGAAATGCGCCGGTTTTCCTCCGGTTTCCGAAAGGCGTGCGTCTTTATCCCTCAATCATGCCATCAACTTCAGTAAACATCCGAAAATAGCTTCGGATGTTGACCGTTCATTTCGATTTGCTTCGAAGCCAGCCAGCCCAGACTGCATGACTTACAGCGAAGAGCCCGACCGAATGTCCTCCACTCCACGCTCCTGCAGGCTGGTCTTAACCCACCAGCGCCTTGTTCAGGTTCTCGTCGACCTTTTCGAGAAAGCCCATGGTGGTGAGCCATTTCTGCTCGGGGCCGACCAGCAGCGCGAGATCCTTGGTCATGAAACCGGACTCGACCGTGGCGACCACGACTTTTTCCAGCGTCTCCGCAAAGTTCAGAAGGGCCGCGTTCTCGTCCAGCTTGGCGCGGTGCTTGAGCCCACCGGTCCAGGCGTAGATCGAGGCGATCGAGTTGGTCGAGGTTTCCTGACCCTTCTGGTGCTGGCGATAGTGACGGGTCACCGTGCCATGCGCCGCTTCGGCTTCGACCGTCTGACCGTCGGGCGTCATCAGAACGGATGTCATCAGACCAAGTGAGCCAAAGCCCTGCGCCACGGTGTCGGACTGCACGTCGCCATCGTAGTTCTTGCAGGCCCAGACATAGCCGCCGTTCCATTTCATCGCACAGGCCACCATGTCGTCGATCAGGCGGTGCTCATAAGTGATGCCGGCTTCTTCGAACTTGTCTTTGAATTCGGTCTCATAGATGTGCTGGAACAACTCAAGGAAACGACCGTCATATTGCTTGAGGATCGTGTTCTTGGTCGACAGATACACCGGCCAGCCCTTGGTCAGGCCATAATTCATCGAGGCACGGGCAAAATCGATGATCGACTTGTCCAGGTTGTACATCGCCATGACAACACCGGCATCGGGCGCGTCAAACACCTCTTTCTCGATCTCGGTGCCGTCTTCGCCGACGAACTTGATGGTCAGCTTGCCCTTGCCGGGGAATTTGAAATCGGTGGCGCGGTATTGGTCGCCAAAGGCGTGACGGCCGACGACAATCGGCTTGGTCCAGCCCGGCACAAGCCGCGGCACGTTCGAGCAGATGATCGGCTCGCGAAAGATTACGCCGCCAAGGATGTTGCGGATGGTGCCGTTGGGCGAACGCCACATTTCCTTAAGCCCGAATTCCTCGACACGGGCCTCATCAGGGGTGATCGTTGCGCATTTGACGCCCACGCCGTATTTCTTGATCGCATGGGCACTGTCGATGGTGATCTGGTCGTTGGTGTCGTCCCGTGCCTGAATGCCGAGGTCGTAGTATTTCAGGTCGATGTCGAGATAGGGAAGGATCAGTTTCTTCTTGATGAAGTCCCACATGATCCGGGTCATTTCATCGCCGTCCAGTTCGACGACCGGGTTGTCTACCTTGATCTTAGTCACGACGGGAGGACCTTTCGTTAAGGGTGAGTCGGGATGTCTTGCTCTCTAGCGCAGAATGGTCTCGTGCGAAAGATTGTATACTTCTGTATACTAACGCGCTTTTACGGTGGTCGTTTCCAAGTTCGATCCAATTCCCTTTCTAGGCTTAATATTGTCATTAAAAAACCGGTACTTACGTAGCGTAACTCTTAGAAAGCTTAGTTTACCGATAGGTAAGGTGTTAACTATAGCTCCAGCGAAGTTAGGCTCGACTTCGAATCCAAGGGGACAAAATAATGTTTAAGAAATTGGCAATATCGGCTGTTATAGCCATTGCGCCTGCCGTGGGGGCACAAGCGGCGCAACTCACTGCAACCGAACTGCTTCAGCAGTTCAACGTCATCACTACCGGTGACGTCGTCAACAAGGGCGGCCTACACATTCACGGCCGTGCGCTGATCGGTGGCACGCTGAGCGGTGATATGGCAGAAGTGAACAATGACGGCGTCGACGGGATCATCGCTTCCGACTACGACGAACTGATCATTGGCAACGCGACCAGCGACACGAAGGCGCGCGTTCTTGGTGGCGGTTCGGCAAGCTTCAACGGCACGCCGACGCAGATGGATATGAACGGCGGCGGCGTCTCCAGCAGCCCGGCTGTCATGCCCGACAACTACGCGGCCATTCTCGACGCATTCTCGACAGATCTCAAGAAGCTTGCGACGAACGCAACGGTAGACACAACGACATTCACCAATGTCGCGATCTTTGACGAAGCATCCACCGGCGGGACCTCGGTCTACAACATCAGCCAGAGCGATCTGGACGGGCGCAACATTGACCTGTTGCTGAACGGTGCCGACAATATCGTCATCAACGTGATCGGTTCCGGCGATTTCGACCTGACCCAGGGCTTCCGGGGCAGCAAAGACGTCTCCAAGGACGTGATCTGGAACTTCGTCGGCTTTGACGAGCTCTATTTCGGCGTGTCCATGTGGGGCACGATCCTCGCCAGCGGTGCCGAAGTGACCTATCACAACGATGTCGAAGGCACGCTTTACGCCGACAGCGTCATTGCGCATGGCCAGATGCACATTCAGCCCACGACCTACGTGCCGCCGGTGTCCGAAGTACCGCTGCCCGCGTCGATGGTGCTCCTGATGGGTGGTTTTGCCGGTCTCGGCGCGTTGCGTCTGCGTCGCCGCGCCTGATCGTCACCAAATCCCAAAAGAAAAGGCGGCCTGTAAGGGGCCGCCTTTTTCATGTTCGACAATGCGCCTGGACTTGATCAGCTGCGCCGACGGCGGTTGCCGCGCGCCTTGCGCTCGGGGGCCGCATCGTCGCCGGTCCCGTCCGAGGTCGATGAGAAATCGCCCAGCACCGCCGCGATCTGCTCAAGCGTCGGCATCTCGCCGCGCGGACGTTCATCCAGCGCTGCACGCATCTGGCGCAGGTGATCGGGCATGGTGCCGCAGCAGCCACCGATGATCTTGGCGCCGCAATCGCGCGCCATCACCGCGTATTCACCCATCAGCTCTGGCGTGCCATCGTAATGGATATGGCCGTCGACATATTTCGGGATGCCCGCATTGCCCTTGGCAATGATCGGGCGGCCTGTGTTCTGCGCGGCAAAGCCCTGCACGGTGCGCAGCAGGTCCGACGCGCCGGTGCCGCAATTGGCGCCATAGGCAAGCGGGGCCGGGTCGATCTCTTCGACCATCTTCGCCATCGCTTCCGAGGTCATGCCCATCATCGTCCGGCCAGCGGTGTCAAAGCTCATCGTGCCGCACCACGGCAGGCCGACAAGCGCGAATGCCTCGGCGGCGGCGCGGTATTCTTCGGGGGCCGAAATCGTCTCGAGCCAGAGCACGTCAACGCCGCCTTCCTTCAGACCGTCGGCCTGTTCGTGGAACATCTCGACCGCGAGCGCATGAGACAGCGGGCCGACCGGCTCCATGATCTCGCCCGTCGGACCGACCGATCCGGCGACCACAATCTTGCGGCCCGCCTTGTCGGCGACCTCGCGACCCAGTTCCGCCCCAACGCGCGACAGCTCACGCACCCGGTTCTGCGCGTTATGCAGCTTGAGCCGCGCGGCCGTGCCGCCGAACGTGTTGGTCAGGAAAAGATCGCTGCCCGCATCGACAGACCCTTGGTAGAGCGCCATGATCTTGGCGGGCTCATCCGTGTTCCACAGCTCGGGCGCGTCACCCGACTGCAGCCCCATGTTGAACAGGTTGGTGCCGGTCGCCCCGTCGGCCAACAGCACGTCATGGGTTTCCATCATTTGTGAGAGAGCGTCTGTCATCGGTCGTATTTCCCGCAATCGTGGTGTCCCGGAGGTTTTCCGGCGCTTGGCTTTTCCTTCTCACAAGGCGCGGGGCAAGGCAAATTCATTCTGGTCTACGGCCACCTCGGCACGCGGACTTGCCGAGAGCATCGGCACTTCGCCCGGCGCATGCACCGCCCGGGCAATGTCGGCCGCAGCCAGCGCCAGCGATCCTGCATCGGGCGCGGCAAGGTAAAGCGGTTCCCAATAGGGCGCAAAGGCGGTCTTGAACTGGCGCAATCCGGGTTTAAGCCAGCGGCAGAGCGCATGATCGGGCAGGGCGGCAAGAGACAGGCGCGGGATGCCATTCGCCCTTGCGGCCTCAACCGCCTTGCAGACAAGTAGATGCGCGGTGCCGTCGGGTGCTTCGTGCGGGACGCGCATGAGATCCAGACACCATTCCCGATCGCTGACGTGAAAGGTGATGAAACCGACCAGGCGTTCGCCCTGCCAAGCCAGAAACACCCGCTGGGTCGAGACATAGCCCGGATCGTACCGTCCCATGGTCAGCCCTTGCGGACGCCCGTGGCTTTGCTGCCATTCCAGATCGAGGCGCTCCATCAGGTCAAAGGGCAGGCCATGTGCTACCTCAACGCCGTCGATGCCCGCCTTTTCCGCGTGGCGTAGCTTGCGCCGCAATTGCCGACAGGCGCTGCCATTCAGATCGAACCGCGCCGGAGAGAGGATGGCTTCGCGGGCGATGCGCTGAACCTGCCAGCCAAACTGGCGCGCCCTGACCGCGCTGCGCGGGCCACACTTGTAAAGACAGGCGACACGGTTGGTGGCGCGGGCGCGGTCGGTCAGCATCTGAAGCGACCGGTCGAAACGCCCCGTGAGCGGATCGAACAGCCCGACCGAAACCTGCGCGGTTTCGATCAGCGCGATTGAATCGCCCCGGTCGAACAGGATCTTGCCATCGCTCTGGCGTAGCACCGCGGTTTCGGACCGGCTGCGCTCATGGGGCAGCGCCGCAGGCGGGCGCAGATCTGCCCGTCGCCTGCGAAAGGTCTTGTGCGGTCGTCGCAGCAGTGCAGATCCAGCAAAAAGGGCAGGCATCGCGAAATAGACAAGCCGGAACGCAATGATACCTGACAGCACCTGCGCCGCGTCACCCGTGGGCAGCAACGTCAGCAGCATAAGTTCGAAAGGCCCGATACCGCCCGGCGTGCCGGAAATCAACGCTACCCCCAGCGCCGCGAGGTAGGCCGGGAAAAGCTGGAGAAAGGTAATGTCGCTGCTCGCTGGCATCAGGATGAACAGCGCAAGCGCGGCAGCCACGGTGTCAAGAACAGTCCAGAACCCGATGGCCGAAAGCGCCGGCAGGCTGGGCAGGCGGATATGCCAACGGGCGAAATCCAGCGTCGGGTGCAGAAAGACCACCGCCAGCCCGGCGGCCACGACACAAAGCCCAAGCGCGCCAACCCAGGCACTGATGCCGCTGCCGGGCAGGACCAGCGCGGTCAGGCTCAGCTCAGCCGCGAGACCGAAAAGAAAAGTTACCGCAGCGAAACTGGTGATCCGCAGCGCCGCGCCAAGGCTCAGCCCCGGGATCAGCCGCCAGCGCACCAGCGTGCCTGTGAACAGCCCGAACCCCAGCGTCTGCGAGATTGCGACGGCAGACGATCCGGCAAAACGCGCGCGCGCCACTGGCACATTGGTCTCGAAATGGCGATGCGCCAGCGCATCATAGCGGCCAAGCGCCCAGAAGCTCAGGTAGGTGGCCGCCAGCGCCCCGGCCCAGCAGATCGGCGGCACGGTCTTCGCTTCGCGAAGGAACAGCGCGAAACTGAACCCCTCCAGTCGCAGCGATACAAGCCAAAGGCACGCTCCGGCGATGGCAATCGGTACAATAACCCGGACAAGCCCGGAAACCGTCCGTATGGCAAGGGAAAGAAACGCGGGCATGGCCTTCCTTCGGTAATCCGGCACAGCTCTCGCAGGCCGGCATTACCAAAGGGTGAAGCGCGCAATTCGCCCTTAATTGTCTATGGTTGCCCCGCCGCGCGGGCGGGGCAGACCGGCTTAGTCCAGCTCGGTCATGATCTGGCCTTTTGCGACCACGATCAGCTCGTCCATCTTGGCGCGGATCGTCGCATCGTCGGCCTTGTCGCCCAGATCGGCGGAAACCTTGCGCACGACGTCCTCATGTCCGGCTTCCTCGAAATCGGCCAAAACGACGGACTTGGCGTATTCCGTGGCTTCGTCGCCCGACTTGCCCATCAGCTCGGCCGCCCACAGGCCCAGCAGCTTGTTGCGGCGCGCGACGGCCTTAAAGAGCATTTCCTCGTCATGCGCATACTTGTTTTCGAATGCCGCTTCGCGATCGTTGAAAGTGTTCATGGCCCCAAGCCTCTCTGTTAATCGTTGTTCATCCCTGATATGCAGTCGCAGCCCTCGCGACGCAAGAGCACGCGCGCGCTGCTTGCGAGAATGCTGCCCTTGCACTATAGCGGCGTTAAACGCTGTCGGGGACTCATCCTTGGGGGCGATTCCGAAAGGTAGTTTATGGCGCGTCGCAAAAAGATCTACGAAGGCAAGGCCAAGATTCTGTACGAAGGCCCCGAGCCCAATACGATCGTTCAGTATTTCAAGGATGATGCCACTGCGTTCAACGCCCAGAAAAAGGACGTGATCGACGGCAAGGGCGTGTTGAACAACCGGCTCAGCGAATTTTTCATGACCGGGTTGAACACGATCGGCGTGCCGACTCACTTTATCCGACGCCTGAACATGCGCGAACAGCTGGTCCGCAGCTGTGAAATTATTCCGCTGGAAATCATCGTGCGCAACTATGCCGCCGGCTCGCTGTCAACGCGGCTGGGCATCGAAGAGGGCACGCAGCTGCCGCGTCCCATCGTCGAATATTGCTACAAGGACGACAAGCTGGGCGACCCGCTTGTCACCGAGGAACATATCGCCGCCTTTGGCTGGGCCAGCCAGCAGGACATGGACGATATCCTGTCGCTGTCGCTCCGGGTCAATGATTTCATGTCCGGCCTGATGCTGGGCGTCGGCATCCGCCTCGTCGATTTCAAGATCGAAATCGGCCGCGTCTTCGACGGCGATTTCCAGCGTCTCGTGGTCGCGGATGAAATCAGCCCCGACAGCTGCCGCCTCTGGGATATCGAGACCGGTCAGAAACTCGACAAGGACGTGTTCCGCCGCGATCTGGGTAACCTTACAGACGCCTATTCCGAAGTCGCGCGCCGTCTGGGTGTCATGCCCCAGAACGCCACGCAGATGACCAAGCCGACCCTGATCAACTAAGCCGAAAGAAGGACGACAGGATGAAAGCCCGCATACATGTGATGCTGAAAAACGGAGTCCTCGATCCTCAGGGTGAGGCGGTGCACCACGCGCTCGGTTCCATGGGGTTCGACGGCGTGCAGGGTGTGCGTCAGGGCAAGGTGATCGAACTTGATCTCGACGACAGCGCCACCGAGGCGCAGGTTGGCGAGATGTGCGAAAAGTTGCTCGCGAATACGGTGATCGAAAGCTACCAGATCGAGATGATTTGATACTTTGCCCGCCAGCCACAATTTGGCGGGCAAAGTTAATGCAGAACTTTAACATCTGCCGCTGCGGAGAGACCCCATGAAAGCTGCCGTCATCGTTTTCCCCGGAAGCAATTGCGACCGAGATCTCGCCGTTGCCTTCGAGTCCGCCGGCGCGGATGTGACAATGGTCTGGCACAAAGACAGCACCTTGCCTCAAGGCGTTGATATTGTTGGTATTCCCGGCGGTTTCTCTTTTGGTGACTACCTGCGCTGCGGGGCCATCGCGGCGCGCTCGCCGATCTGTCAGGCGGTTGTCGCCCATGCGGATCGGGGCGGTTACGCCATGGGGATCTGCAATGGTTTTCAGGTTCTGACAGAAACCGGCGTCCTGCCCGGCGCCTTGCTGCGCAACGCCGGGCTCAAGTACATCTGCAAGACCGTCGGCCTAAAGGTCGAAACCTCCTCCAGCGCCTTCACCGAAGGCTATAACGCGGGCGATACCGTCAATATTCCGATTGCTCACCATGACGGCAACTATTTTGCCGACGCAGAGACCGTCGCGCGGCTCAAGGGTGAGGATCGCGTGGCCTTCACCTATACCGACAACCCGAACGGCTCGATCAGCGATATCGCTGGAATCCTTTCGGAGAACCGTCGCGTTCTGGGCATGATGCCGCACCCGGAACGGGCAGCCGATTCCGGCCATGGCGGCACTGACGGTGCGGCGTTGTTCCGCGCACTTACCGGCGCTTTGGCTCCGGCCTGACTTGAGCAGCGCCCCAAGGGGGCGTAGCCTGTCATCATGGCGAACCCGCAGAATACTATTTCCGGCAACCTGATCTTTCCGCGCACTGACACGATTAGCTGGCGGGTGCGGGTTGCCCTGTTCGTTCTGCTCATCGTCGCCGCCACCACGGTCTGGATCACCAACCACCTCCTGACCGACCGCTTTACCGAAAGCACGCGCAACCGGGCCGAACTGCGTCTCGCGCTCTACAGCGGGAACCTGCAGAGTGAGTTGCGCCGGAACGCCATCGTGCCGCAGTTGCTGGCGCGCGACCCGAACCTGATCGGCGCGCTGAATTCTAACGATTTCAGCCAGTCGACCCAGCGGCTCATCTCCTTTGTAGAGGAAATCGGCGCGGCCTCGCTGATGCTGCTCGACCGGGACGGGCGCACCGTTGCCGCCACCGACCGTAACCGTCTGGGCGCCACCCATCGCACCGAGGCATATTTCGTGGATGCCGTACGTTCGAACGCGACGGTGTTCTCGGTGATCCCGCGTGAGGCGGGCGGTTACAGCTTTACCTATTCCCGCCGCATCGAAAACGGCCCCGACGTGCTGGGCGCCATCGTGGTCGAGGTCGATCTGCAGAAATTCGAACGCGCCTGGGCCGGGATTTCCGACGCCGTGCTGGTCATGGACAGCACCGGCACCATCGTGCTTTCGACAGAACCGCGCTGGCGGGGCTTGACCGAGGAGGACGCGCTGCGCCGCCAGACCCCTCAGAACGCCATCGAAAAGGCCCTGCGCGCGACGACGGACTGGTCTGCTTTGCCGCCCGACGCCTACATTCAAGGCGAGGCTGTGATGCGGACGGAATCCAGAATTCCCTTTCGGGGCTGGAGGATGACCTCTTTCACAACCTACAGTTCCATCCGCGAGCGTGTGAACGGTGTGCTCGCGCTCGAGATCATGGGATTCGCGATTCTCCTCGCGCTCGCCTTCTATGCACTCAGCCGGAAAACGGCGTTACGCATGGCGCTTTTTCAGCGTGAATCGGCAGAGCTTCGCGCATTGAACATGCGCCTGCAGCGGGAAATTGCCGAGCGAGAAAGGGTGCAGGAGACCCTCGCCGTGACCGAGCAGACCCTTGCCCAAAGCTCCAAACTGGCGGCCCTGGGTGAGATGTCGGCAGCCGTAAGTCACGAGCTGAACCAGCCACTTGCGGCAATGAAAACCTACCTTGCCGGGGCGCGTCTGCTGCTGAAACGCAACCGCCCCGAAGAGGCGCTTTCCTCTTTTGGGCGCATCGATGACCTGATCGAACGGATGGGCGCGATTACCCGCCAGCTCAAGTCCTACGCCCGCAAGGGCGGCGAGAATCTCGCCCCGGTAAACATGGGCGATGCGCTGGCGTCTTCGCTTTCGATGATGGAGCCGCAGCTCAAACACAGGCAAGTTCAGATCACCCGAGTCCTTCCGGATCAACCGGTTAGGGTGATGGGCGACCGGATGCGCATTGAACAGGTGATGGTCAACCTCTTGCGCAACGCGCTTGATGCCACCAAGTCCGTCGACGACCCCGAGGTCGAAATCATTCTTGCCGCAGGGGAAACCGCGACGCTTACGGTGCGCGACAATGGCTACGGGATCAAGGATCTGGATTCACTGTTCGAACCCTTCTACACGACCAAGCAGCCCGGCGACGGTGTCGGGCTGGGGCTTGCCATTTCCTCGGGGATCGTGAACGACCTCGGCGGCAGGCTCACGGCCCGCAACGGTCGCAAAGGCGGCGCGGTCTTCGAGATGCAACTGCCGATCCTGAATGACGATCTGGAAGCGGCCGAATAACCCGCGCTGAAAACGTTGTAACACGTAACGAAGAAATTAACTTAAGCTACTGATGCGATCCCCGCTCAGAACAAGGTGATGATGAATATGGCTCAGGCGATGAAGATTGCGATTGTCGACGATGAACAGGACATGCGCCAGTCGATCAGCCAATGGCTGGCACTCTCGGGATATGACACCGAAACCTTTTCCAGCGCCGAGGATGCGCTGCGGGTGCTGGGCCCCGAATATCCCGGTATCGTGATCTCGGACATCAAGATGCCCGGCATGGACGGCATGCAGTTTCTCAAGAAGCTGATGGGCAATGACAGCGCGCTGCCGGTCATCATGATCACCGGCCATGGCGATGTGCCGATGGCGGTCGAGGCGATGCGCGTCGGGGCCTTTGATTTCCTTGAAAAGCCCTTCAACCCCGACCGGATGTCGGATCTGGCGAAACGTGCCACCGGCGCCCGCCGTCTGGTGATGGACAGCCGCGCCCTGCGCCGAGAGCTGAGCGATGGCTCGCAGCTGATGAACAAGCTGATCGGTGCCAGCCCCGTCATGATGCGCCTGAAAGAGGACATTCTCGATCTCGGTCAGGCAGATGGCCATGTTCTGATCGACGGCGAAACCGGCACCGGCAAGACGCTGGTCGCACACGCGCTGCACGCAGTCGGCAGCCGGGCGGGCAAGAAATTCGTTCTCGTGAGCTGTAACGCCTTCGAGGAAGAAGCGCTGTCGAAGCGGCTCTTTGGCCCGATGTTGCCCGAGGATGGCCAGCTCCCGGCGATTGAAGAGGCGCGCGGCGGGACGCTCGTGCTCGAGGATATCGAGGCGCTGACCGATACGATGCAGGCCCGTCTGCTGAGCGTCATCAACGAACAGGGCACGCCCGCCGAAACCCGCATCATCGCGATCTCGAACCTTCAGGAAGCCGGTCGCACCTGCGAAGACGCGCTGCGCTCGGACCTGTTTTACCGCTTGGCCGCGCTGCGCATCACCCTGCCGCCACTGCGGACACGGGGCGAAGATATACTGACCCTCTTCACCCGCCTTTCTGAGCAATTCGCCGAGGAATACGGCTGCGAAGCGCCGCAGGTCTCTGCGCAGGAGGCTGCACAGCTCTTGCAGGCCCCTTGGCCGGGCAACGTGCGCCAGCTCATCAACATCGCGGAACGCGCCGTTCTGCAATCGCGTCGAGGCTCTGGCACCATTGCCTCGCTTCTGATGTCCGATCACGAGGACATGCAGCCGGTGATGACGACCGAAGGCAAGCCGCTCAAGGAATACGTCGAGGCGTTCGAGCGGATGCTGATCGATAACACCATGCGGCGTCACCGTGGATCCATCGCCAGCGTGATGGACGAACTCTGCCTGCCGCGCCGCACCCTGAACGAGAAGATGGCGAAATACGGTCTCCAGCGTTCAGATTATATTTAGGATGATCTGCGTCTATTGCATGGCCGGTTAACGCCGGTCATGCCGGGCGCACGGTGCCGCTGTACAGGGGGTGTACAGCTTATGTACGGAAATCATCCCCCTGTCAGACGTAAAAACGCCCGGCGGTTTGCGGCTACCGGGCGTTTCAATTTTCGCGTTCTGACTGGCCTCAGGCCACTGCAGCGGCAAAGCCCGTGTGATAGAGCGAGGTCAGCTCTTCAAGGCTTGCTTCGCTCGACCCGAACCGCACCGTATCGCCGGTGAACTTGCCCACCGTCGTGATGGTGACACCGGCCTTGCCCGCCTCGGTCATCAACCATTCGGCCTGATCGAAATTGCAGGCGATCAGATAGCGCGCCTGATCCTCGCCGAACAAGTCGGGCGTCTGATCACTGTCGAGATGCACGCCAACGCCGGCCCGTTCGGCCAGTTCGAACGCGGCCATCGCCAGCCCGCCGTCCGACAGGTCGGTGCAGGCTTTGATGTGTTCCCGGTTTGCGCGGATGAAATCGCCGTTCTTCTTCTCGGCATCCAGATCGACCGCAGGCGCATCGCCTTCCTCGCGGGAAAACACTTCGGCCAGCAGCGCGGACTGACCAAGATGACCGGCACTCTCGCCGATCAGCAGCGCCACATGGCCGTCACGCACCTCGCAGCCGATGATGTCGTTTGGAGAGTTGATAATGCCCACCGCGCCGATGGTCGGGGTCGGCAGAATGCCGGTGCCATCGGTTTCATTGTAAAGCGAGACGTTGCCTGAGACGATTGGCATATCAAGGGCCAGACAGGCCGCGCCGATGCCTTTGATCGCGCCGACGAACTGGCCCATGATCTCGGGTTTTTCCGGGTTGCCAAAGTTCATGTTGTCGGTTGTTGCCAAAGGCTTGGCGCCCACGGCTGTGAGATTGCGATAGGCTTCGGCCACCGCCTGTTTGCCGCCCTCAACCGGGTTGGCCTTGACGTAGCGCGGGGTCACGTCGCTGGTAAAGGCCAGCGCCTTGTCCGTGCCATGCACCCGGATGATCCCGGCGCCAAGACCCGGCGTGCGGGCGCTGTCGGCCATGACCATCGTATCATACTGCTCGTAAACCCAGTTCTTCGCCGCGTAATTCGGGGATTCCAGCAGGATCTTGAGCGCATCGATGGGATCGACCTGCGGCACATCCGCCAGCGGTTCCGCTGCCGGGGTCTCAACCCAGGGGCGGTCGTATTCGGGCGCGGTGCTCGATAGTTTCGAAAGCGGCAGATCGGCTTTGACCTCGCCATCCAGCATGATGAGGAAACGGTCTTCTGCAATGGTCTCACCAACGATGGCAAAATCCAGATCCCACTTGTCGAACACGGCCTTGGCTTCGGCTTCTTTCTCGGGACGCAGCACCATCAGCATACGTTCCTGCGATTCAGAGAGCATCATTTCATAGGCGGTCATGTTCTCTTCGCGCACCGGAACCTTTTCCAGATCGAGCCGCACGCCAAGACCGCCCTTGTCGCCCATTTCCACGGCGGAACAGGTGAGGCCAGCAGCCCCCATATCCTGAATCGAGATCACCGCCCCGGTCTGCATCAGCTCGAGCGTGGCCTCCATCAGGCGCTTCTCGGTAAAGGGGTCGCCAACCTGAACAGTGGGGCGCTTTTCTTCAATCGTGTCGTCGAACTCGGCCGAGGCCATGGTCGCACCGCCAACCCCGTCGCGACCCGTCTTGGCCCCAAGGTAGACAACCGGCATGCCCAAGCCTGACGCGGCCGAGTAAAAGATCTTGTCCGCATCGGCCAGACCGGCGGCAAAGGCATTGACGAGACAATTGCCATTATAGGCCGCGTGGAAACGCACTTCGCCGCCCACGGTCGGCACGCCGAAACAGTTGCCATACCCGCCGACACCGGCCACCACGCCGTTCACGAGCTGTTTTGTCTTGGGATGGCTTGGTTCACCGAAAGACAGCGAGTTCATTGCCGCAATGGGACGCGCGCCCATGGTGAACACGTCGCGCAGAATGCCACCCACGCCCGTCGCCGCGCCCTGATAGGGTTCAATGTAAGAGGGGTGGTTGTGGCTCTCCATCTTGAAGACCACGGCCTGCCCGTCGCCAATATCCACCACGCCCGCGTTTTCACCCGGACCGCAGATCACTTGCGGGCCTTCGGTCGGCAGGGTGCGCAGCCATTTTTTCGAGGATTTGTAGGAACAATGCTCGTTCCACATGGCTGAAAAGATACCCAGCTCCGTAAAGCTCGGCTCGCGCCCGATGATTTCGAGAATCCGGTCGTATTCATCCGGTTTCAGACCATGAGCGGCTATAAGTTCAGGCGTGATGGCTGGGTCTTGCATCTTTAGTGAATTCCCTCGGAGCTCGTTTCGATGCGCTTGTAGGGCATGGCCGCGTTCGGGAAAAGGGCAAAGCCCCTTGTTGTATGGCCGGATCCGATTTTGCGGGCTGATTTCCCGCGATACGCATCATTAGCGCGCGGCGCGGTTACGCCAAAAAAAAGGCCGAGCACTAAGCTCGGCCAAAGTCCAACAGGGAGGTAGAAAATGACGCGCAACTAGGCGCCTTCATCTTCTGATGTCCATTTATGCGCCACACTTTGTCCGATCAAGGGCGAAGATAGGGGGTCTCCGGCATTCCTGCTATGCAATTTCGGCATAGCTATATTTTTCCCATCTGCCTCAGATGCTTGCGATGTGCAATAATTTCCTCTTGCACGAAATCGCGGAAAACAGAGATCCTTTGCGATTGTCGCAGCTCCTCGGGATAGGCGAGGAAAACAGGTACATCCGCCGATTCGATGTTGGGCAGCACACGGACCAGCTCGGGGAACTCTTCGACAAGGTAATCCGGCAGGATTCCGATACCCAGATTGTTGAGAACGCCCTGAAGAACGCCGAAGTAGTTATTCACCGTCAAAAGCGATCCGGGGTTCATCGACATCAGGTGCTGCACCAGCCACGCCCCCGCAGCCACCTGCGCCGATCCTGCGTGCTGGCAGATCAGACGGTGGTTCGAGATATCCTCGGGTTCGGTGGGCATGCCGTTGCGGTCGATGTATTCTTTCGATGCGTAAAGGAGCATCTGAACGGTCATCAGACGCTTGCGGATCAGGTCGGCCTGGCTGGGTTCTTTCATGCGTATGGCGACATCGGCCTCACGCATGGGCAGGTCAAGCACCCGCTCTTCGAGCATCAGGTCGATCTTCAGACCGGGGTAGCGTTCGTATAGCTTGGGCAGGCGCGGCACCAGCCAGAGCGTGCCGAAGCCGAATGTGGTGGTGACGCGGAGTTCGCCAAAGACCTCGTCCTCGCTGTCGCGAATGCGGGCCGAGGCCGCGTCGAGCCGCTTGCTCATTGAGCGCGTCGCGTCGAACAGCAACTCACCCTGTTCGGTAAGGATCAGCCCGCGGGCATGCCGATGAAACAGGGTTGTGTTCAACGCTTCTTCGAGACCGCGAATCTGTCGGCTGACCGCGGATTGCGAAAGATTGAGGCGGTCGCCCGCATGAGTCAGGCTTCCCGCGTCGGCTACCGCGTGAAAAATTCTGAGTTTATCCCAATCCATTGACGATCCGACCACTTCTTACAAGGCTGTCATTCTATGCTCACGCGCCTATATATTGAGAACTAACAAAACATACAGCAATTGTTGTTGCGTTTACGGAAATCCGGGTTTTCGTCTATACAGGTCATAAATTGTGACCTAATATTGACCAGAACTTGAGCAGTACCGACGTCGGGAGGCGCCGAATGACAGTTCAGAACATCTCGCTAAATGATCGTTTCGACCTGAGCAAAAGCCCGGTGCTGCTCAATGGCACTCAGGCGCTGGTGCGCCTGATACTGATGCAGAAGGAGCGCGACCGGGAAGCGGGACATAACACAGCGGGTCTGGTCACCGGCTATCGCGGGTCGCCCTTGGGCGCGGTCGACATGCAGATGAACAAGGCCGCCAAGCCACTGGCGGAAAATGACATCACCTTTCAATGGGGCCTGAACGAAGACCTCGCGGCAACGGCGCTTTGGGGCGCACAGCAGGCCGAATTGCGCGGCGAAGGCAAGTTCGATGGTGTGTTCGGGCTCTGGTATGGCAAGGGGCCGGGCGTGGACCGGTCCGGCGACGTCGTGCGCCACGCGAATATGGCCGGCGCCAGCGCGCTTGGCGGTGTGCTGATGGCGATGGGCGACGATCACACCGGTGAATCCTCGACCGTGCTGCACCAGTCGGAATGGGCGCTGATGGATGCCTATATGCCTATCGTCTCGCCCGCCGGGGTGCAGGAAATCCTCGATTACGGGATTTATGGCTACGCTTTGTCGCGGTTCTGCGGGCTCTGGGTCGGACTGAAAACGATGAAGGACACGGTCGAGGCGACGTCTGTCGTCGATGGCCGCCCAGACCGGATGCAGCTTGTCACGCCGGATTTCCCGATGCCCGAAGGCGGGCTGAACATCCGTCTGGTCGACACGCCGCATCTTCAGGAAGAACGTGTTATCGATCACAAGCGTTTCGCGGCCGAGGCGTTCGCTCGTGCAAACCGTATCGACAAGCGAATGTGGGGCAAACCCGGTGCCAAGATCGGGTTCGTCGCGGCGGGCAAGAACTGGCTGGATCTGGTCCATGCCATGTCGCTCTTGAACATAACCGAGGATGATGCCGAACGGCTGGGGATCACGACCTACAAGATCGGCCAGACCTTCCCACTGGATATGACCAGCTTCAATGAATGGGCCGAAGGTCTTGATTTGATTGTGGTCGTCGAGGAAAAGCGCAAGCTGATCGAGGTCCAGATCAAGGAAGCGCTCTTTGACGAACGGCGCGGCCGCCGGGTCTATGGCTGGTACAAGGGTGGCGCTGGCGGGATGCACCGGGACGAGCTGTTCCCCACGCGCGGCGCGCTCGATCCGATCATGATCGCGGAAAAACTGGGCGGCATCCTGATCGAGGAAGGTCGCGATACCGATGCGATCAAGGCGGGTATGCAGAACCTATCTGACGCGCGTCGCAACGACAATGCCGAGGATATCGCGGCGCGTCTGCCCTATTTCTGCTCGGGCTGTCCGCATAACACCTCGACCAAGGTGCCCGAAGGGTCTCGTGCCTATGCCGGGATTGGCTGTCACTACATGGCGCAGTGGATGGACCGCTCGACCACCGGCTTCACCCATATGGGCGGTGAAGGTGCGAACTGGATTGGCGAGGCGCCGTTTTCGAAAACGAACCACGTGTTTCAGAACCTTGGCGACGGCACCTATAACCACTCTGGTGTGCAGGCGATCCGGGCCGCCATCGCCGCGAAAACCAATATCACCTACAAGATCCTCTATAATGACGCGGTGGCCATGACGGGCGGCCAGCATAACGAGGGCGATCTTGACGCGCCGCGCATCGCGCAAGAGCTGAAAGCGATGGGAATCAAAAGGGTAGCCGTCGTTTATGATGAAAAGGAAGAACCGGCGCGCGACGGTTTCCCGAAGAATCTCGAATGGCACGAACGCGCCGAAATGGACAAGGTGCAAAAGGAATTCCGCGAGATCGAAGGTGTTTCCGCCATCATCTATGTCCAGACCTGTGCCGCCGAGAAACGCCGCCGTCGCAAGCGCGGGCAATTCCCCGATCCGGACAAGCGCGTGTTCATCAACACCGATGTCTGCGAAGGCTGCGGCGATTGCGGGGTGCAGTCGAACTGCGTCTCGATCGTGCCGAAAGAGACCGAGCTTGGCCGCAAGCGGATGATTGACCAGTCCTCCTGCAACAAAGATTTCTCATGTCTGAAAGGGTTTTGCCCGTCTTTCGTGACGCTGGAAGGGGCAAAGGTAAAGAAAGAGGCAACGACTGAACTCAAGCTGCCCGATCTGCCGGAGCCGGATCTGCCCGCGATCGACGGCACGCATAATGTCGTGATTACCGGCGTTGGCGGCACGGGCGTCGTGACCATCGGCGCGGTGCTGGCACAGGCCGCGCAGATCGACGGCAAGGGCGCGGGCATGATGGAGATGGCGGGCCTCGCTCAAAAGGGAGGTGCCGTGCATATCCATTGCCGGATCGCCGAACGGCCCGAGGATATCAGCGCGATCCGCGTGGCAACGGGCGAGGCGCATGCGCTCATCGGTGGTGATCTGGTGGTCTCGGCCGGGCCCAAAACCCTTGGGCTCACCAAGTCGGGGCAAACCGGCGCAGTAGTCAACAGCCATGAAATCATCACCGGCGACTTTACCCGCAACACCGAATTTGCCTTGCCCTCCGACCGTTTGTCGCTCGCTCTTCAGGCGCGGATGAAGGATCGTTTGGCTCTGTTCGATGCCTCGGATCTGGCAAAAACCACCCTTGGAGATTCGATATTCTCGAACATGATGGTCTTTGGCGGGGCCTGGCAGATGGGGCTTATTCCGTTGAGCTACGAGTCGATCAAGGGCGCGATCGAACTGAACGGCGCGGCGGTCGAGCGGAACCTGCGGGCCTTTGAAATCGGTCGCTGGGCTGTGCTCTTCCCGGAAGAGGTTGAACGTTTGCTTACGCCGAACGTGGTCGAGATGCCGAAAACCGTTGAAGACCGGATCGCCTTCCGCGCAGAGTACCTGACTCAGTATCAGGGCAAACGTCTGGCGAAACGCTATCTCAAGCTGCTTGAAGGAATCAATGATCCCAAGCTGAAAGAGGCGGTCGCGCTCGGCTATCACAAGCTATTGTCTTACAAGGATGAATACGAGGTCGCACGGCTGCTGCTTGAAAGCGATGACAAGGCGCGGCAGGAATTCGACGGCGATTTCAAGATGACGTATCACCTTGCCCCGCCGATCCTTGGCGGGAAGGATGCGAATGGCCGTCCCAAGAAACGCGAATTTGGCGAATGGATGCGTTTCCCGTTGAAAGTGATGACCAAGTTCAAGGGCCTGCGCGGTACGCCGCTGGATATCTTTGGCTATTCCGGCGAGCGGCGCATGGAACGCGCCCTGATCCGTCAATACGAAGCGGATATGAAAGATTTCCTGCGTCACGAAGATCCGGAAACCATGGATGCGCTGGTTGCGCTGGCGCGTTTGCCGCTTGATATCCGCGGCTTTGGCCCGGTGAAAATGGCCAACGAAGCCAAGGCCGCAAAACGGCGTGAGGAATTGCTGATCGCGATCAAGCAGGGGGGCAAAAATCTTTCGCGGGCGGCCGAATAACTGTCACACGCCCGTAACAGAACTGATGCAAAACACCGCAAAGGCCGTTGCTTTGGTCTTTTGCCGGAGTTTCAGATGCAGCAGACCCGCCATATCGCCCGTGACATCAGCTATGCCCACTCCGCTGAAAGTAAGAGCGGCAGGGTATTGATAAGATTGATGGAAAACTCCACCGGGCGGATCAAACTGATCCGCCGCGCGAACGGATATGAACGGGATGTGGCAGCTGGCCGCAGTTTCTGGTCGGTGATGGCCGAGCGCTACGGTCTCACGCTGAACGTTATCCGCGGCTCTCTCGCCGCGATTCCCCGGGATCGGCCGCTGATCCTGATCGCGAACCATCCCTACGGCATCCTCGACGGTCTGATGATGGGCCATATCTTAAGCGAGACGCGCGGCGATTTTCGAATTCTGGCGCATCAGGTGTTCCGCAAGGCCGAGGATCTGAACCGCGTCATTCTTCCGATCAATTTCGACGGCACCAAGGAAGGCACCGCGCAGAATATCGAGACCCGCAAAGACGCGCTAAGCTATCTGGGGCGCGGCGGCGCCATTGGCATCTTTCCCGGCGGGACCGTCAGCACCAGTGCCAAACCGTTTTCCAAACCGATGGACCCGGGCTGGCGCAGTTTTACAGCCCGCATGGTTGCCAAGTCGGACGCGGTAGTCGTGCCGGTATTTTTCGACGGTCACACGTCGCGCCTGTTCCAGATCGCAAGCCATCTGCACGTGACCTTGCGCATGGGTTTGCTCATCAAAGAATTCAGGAAACGCGTCGATACGCCTGTAAACATCGTGATCGGCGACCCCATCGACCGTGACGTTCTGGACCCGCTTGCGCGTGATTCAAAAGCGATGATGGATTTCCTTCGAAAAGCCACGTATGACCTGTCTCCAACGCCGCTGAGAGCGGATGAAATTGGATTCGAGTTCGAGGAACGGCATCGCGCCCGCGCATAGATGGCAATTGGCATTTTTGATTCCGGACTGGGCGGTCTTACCGTCTTTGACGCCGTGCAGAAGCGACTGCCGGACGTTGATTTCCTTTATTATGCGGACAGTGCCAACGCGCCATACGGGGTGCGGGAATCTGACGATATCTACAACCTGACGGTCGCCGCAGTCGAACGCATGTGGGCGCTTGGCTGCGATCTTGTGATTCTCGCCTGTAATACGGCGAGTGCGGCGGCGCTGCGCCGGATGCAGGAGGGTGGTCTGCCGCCGGGCAAAAGGGTGCTTGGCGTGTTCGTGCCGCTGATCGAGGCGATGACAGAGCGCCAGTGGGGCGATAATTCGCCCCCGCGCGAAGTCGCAGTGCAGCACGTGGCGCTGTTCGCGACCCCTGCGACCGTTGCAAGCCGGGCTTTCCAGCGTGAACTCGCTTTTCGGGCCATCGGTGTCGACGTCGAGGCGCAGGCTTGCGGCGGCGTCGTGGATGCCATTGAAGATGGTGACATGATCCTTGCCGAGGCGCTGGTGCGCAGCCATGTTGACGCGTTGAAACGCAAGATGCCGAGGCCCGAAGCGGCGGTTCTGGGCTGCACCCATTACCCCTTGCTGCAATCGGTGTTCCAAAAAGCTCTTGGCGAGGATGTGGCAGTCTACAGTCAGGCCAATCTGGTGGCCGAAAGCCTTGCCGATTACCTGACCCGCCATCCCGACATGCTGGGAAGCGGTGCGCCGGGGTTCGTGACGACCGGGAAGCCGACAAAGGTGAGCGATCGGGCGACACAGTTTCTCCGACGACAGATCCGGTTTGAGGCGGCCTGACCGCCAGCGTCTTTCCGGCGGTGACGCCGAACCCAGTTGAACTATAGAATGAAAAGGTCTGACATGACCCATAAAATCGCAATTCTCGGGGCGTCCGGATACACCGGTGCCGAACTGATCCGGCTGATCGCCGGTCATCCCAACATGGAAATCGTTGCGCTGTCGGGCGAGCGTAAGGCCGGCATGGACATGGCCGAGGTGTTTCCGCACCTCCGCCACATGGATCTTCCCGTTCTTTGCAAGATCGAGGAAATCGATTTTTCGAATGTTGATTTCTGCTTCTGCGCCCTGCCGCACAAGACCAGTCAGGAAGTGATCCGGGACCTCCCTAAAACGCTTAAGATCGTTGATCTTTCAGCGGATTTCCGGCTGCGTGATCCCGAAGCCTACAAGAAGTGGTATGGCAACGATCACGCCGCCTTGGAGCAACAGGGCGAGGCGGTCTACGGGCTGTCCGAGTTCTATCGCGATGAGATCAAAGGGGCACGGCTGGTCGCGGGCACCGGGTGTAACGCGGCAACGGGCCAGTTCGCGCTGAGGCCCCTCATTTCCGCCGGTGTTATCGACCTCGACGAGATCATCCTCGACATGAAATGCGCGGTTTCCGGCGCAGGGCGGTCGCTCAAGGAAAACCTGCTCCATGCCGAGCTGAGCGAAGGTTATAACGCCTATGCCATCGGCGGCACACACCGGCATCAGGGGGAATTCGATCAGGAGTTCTCCAAGATCGCCGGACGGCCCGTGCAGGTTCAGTTCACACCGCACCTTATGCCCGCGAACCGGGGTATCCTTGCGACAACTTACGTCAAGGGCGATGCACAGGCGATCTACAAAGCGCTGAGCGAGGCCTATGCGGATGAACCCTTTATCGAAATGCTGCCCTTTGGGACAGCGCCCAGCACCCATCACGTGCGCGGCTCGAACTTTGTTCATATCGGTGTGACCGGTGACCGGATCGAAGGCCGCGCCATGGTGATTGTGGCGCTGGATAACCTGACAAAAGGTAGCAGCGGTCAGGCGTTGCAAAACGCCAATCTGATGTTAGGTGAAGAGGAGACAGCGGGGCTGATGATGGCGCCGCTTTTCCCGTGAGAAGCGCATGAAAAGCCTCAAGAAACAGCGTCGGATTCAGGTCATCGCCGTGGCGGCGGTGGCCCTGGTGTTGAGCACGGGGCTGATCGGCTATGCGATGCGCGACGGCATCAACTTTTTCCGCGCGCCGAGTCAGGTGATCGCCGAACCGCCCGAACCGGGCGAAGTTTTCCGGATTGGCGGGCTTGTCGAAGAAGGCTCGATCCAGCGCGGGCAGGGTGAAGAGATCCGCTTTGTCGTGACCGATGGCGGTGCCTCGGTGCCAGTGGTCTTTGCCGGTGTACTGCCGGACCTTTTTGCCGAGAACCAAGGCATGGTGGGTACCGGACGTTACGTCAATGGTATCTTTGAAGCCTCTGAGATTCTTGCCAAACACGATGAAACCTACATGCCCAAAGAGGTTGTCGACGCACTTAAAGAGCAGGGCGTCTACAAGGATCCGAACGACGGCTAAGGCTTCCCGTGAAAATGGAACGCGCGATCTGGTTTGCGGCTGTTAACCAGATCGCGCGCAGTTTCCCCGCTGAATTTGCGAGGGAAACGCCATGCAGACAGTCCGAGAAATTGCCGAGGCTATTGTCGACCGGGAAGGCGGATTCGTGAACGATCCGGACGATCCCGGCGGGGCGACCAACCACGGTGTCACGATCCATACGATGCGCAGGCTTGGCCTTGACCTGACCGGGGATGGGATCGTCGGTGTGCAGGATGTGCGTGCGCTCACTCGCGATCAGGCGGTCGACATCTTTATCAAGCATTACTTTGAGCGACCGCGCATCGCCGAAATGCCGGTCGAACTGCAGCCCAGTCTTTTCGACATGTACGTGAATGCCGGAGCGAATGCGGTGAAAATCCTGCAACGGCTGCTGAGGGATATGGGCTATCAGGTCACTGTCGACGGGGCGATTGGTCCGCAGACGCTTGCCGCCGTTCTGCACGCGGCAAGCCCGGATGCGATCGTGCTTCGCGATGCCTATGGGGTGGCGCGTCGCAACTATTACTTCCGTCTCGCCGATGCGCGCGTGGCCAGCCGCAAATACGCCCGCACCCGCGCGGGCGGCAAGGGCGGCTGGATCAAGCGGGCCGAGGAATTCATCTCGGCCTGCTACCACATGAGCGACAGTGAATTCAGCGAAAGGATCTCGGCATGGGCTTAATCAACGGGCTGACCAACCTGCTTTTCGGCGGCGGCAGCAATGCGGTGCGGGACACGGTTGAAGTGTTCCGTGAAAATGCCGAGGCCCGCGCGATCCGCAGTGCCGGGATACAGGAACAGGCGATGGCCGAATTCGGTGCCGAATTCGCCCGGCCAAACAGCGGCGGGTTCGACCGGTTCATGGACGGGGTCAATCGCATCCCGCGCCCGGCGCTTGCCCTTGGTACGCTGGGGCTTTTTGTCGTCGCTATGGTTGATCCGCTTTGGTTCGCGGCCAGAATGCAGGGAATCGCCCTGGTGCCTGAACCTATGTGGTGGCTTCTGGGGGTGATCGTTTCATTCTATTTCGGTGCCCGGCACCAGGTGAAGAACCAGAGTTTCCAGCGTGAAATAGCCGTGACCATGGCCCGTGTGCCCGACGTCATGCGCAATATCGCCGAACTGAAGGAAATGCGGGCCGAAACGCCCGGCGTTGCGGATACCGGGTCTGATGCGCAGCTGTCGATCGCGTCGGTTCACCCGGGAGACAACCCCGCCTTGGAAAGCTGGCGCGCCCTGCGACAGACCTGAAGGGAACCAAGGGCCGCGACAATGTGATCCGCTTGGGCGACGGTTAACCATTGGCCGCGCCCGGTCGCGGGATTATAGAGGGGCATGGTTACTGAACTCGGGCACTTTGCCCTGATCCTCGCCTTTGTTGTTGCCATCGTGCAGATGGTGGTTCCGATGATCGGTGCGCAGCGGCGCTGGTCCGGGTGGATGGCCGTGGCCGAACCGGCGGCGAATATCCAGTTCCTGATGACCGCCTTTGCCTTTGGCGCGCTGATGCATGCCTTTATCACCTCGGACTTTTCACTCCGGCTGGTGGTCGAGAACAGCCATTCCGCCAAACCGATGATCTACAAGATCAGCGGTACATGGGGGAACCACGAAGGTTCGATGCTGCTCTGGGTGCTGATCGTCACGCTGTTCGGCGCCACGGCGGCGTGGTTCGGGGGCAACCTGCCGCCAACTCTGCGCGCGCGGGTGCTTTCCATTCAGGCGGCCATCGCGGTTGCCTTCTTTGCCTTTATCCTCTTCACGTCGAACCCGTTCATCCGCTTGGCGGTGCCGCCGTTCGACGGTCAGGATCTGAACCCGCTGTTGCAGGACCCGGGGCTCGCCTTTCATCCCCCCTTCCTCTACCTCGGCTATGTCGGGCTGAGCATGGCCTATTCCTTTGCCGTGGCTGCGCTGATCGAAGGCCGGGTCGATGCGGCATGGGCCCGCTGGGTGCGGCCATGGACGCTGGCGGCGTGGATCTTCCTGACCATCGGGATCGGCCTTGGATCCTGGTGGGCCTATTACGAACTCGGCTGGGGCGGTTTCTGGTTCTGGGACCCGGTGGAGAATGCTTCTTTCATGCCGTGGCTGCTTGCCGCTGCGCTGCTGCATTCCGCCATCGTTGTCGAGAAACGGGAAAGCCTGAAAAGCTGGACGATCCTCTTGGCGATCCTTGCCTTTGGCTTTTCCTTGATCGGCACCTTTATCGTTCGCTCCGGGCTGCTGACCAGCGTTCATGCTTTTGCCAATGACCCTGAACGTGGCGTCTTTATCCTGATCATCCTGGCCTTCTTTACGGGCGGTGCGCTGACGCTCTTTGCGGCGCGTGCCAACGCGATGGAGGCCAAGGGCGTATTCGCCATGCTCAGCCGGGAAAGCGCACTGGTCGCGAATAACATCATGCTGGCAGTCGGCTGTTTCGTGGTGTTTGTCGGGACACTCTGGCCGATGGTGGCCGAGATGCTGTTCGACCGTAAACTCTCGGTCGGGCCGCCGTTTTTCGAATTGGCCTTCACGCCCTTCATGGTGGTGCTTGGCCTGATTTTGCCGGTTGGCGCGCTGCTTCCGTGGAAGCGCGCGCGGATCAAGCGGACATTGTATTCCTTGCGCTATGTCTTCGCGGCCGCGGTCCTGCTGGCCGGGCTGGTCTGGACGCTGCAAAGCGGACGGTCGCTGCTGGGTCCAATCGGGCTTTTCCTCGGGGCTTGGGTTGTAGGGGGCGCTTTGGTCGATCTCTGGATCCGGGCCGGTCGCACCCCAGCGCGTCTTTTGCGCCTGCCGCGGGCTGACTGGGGCCGGGGCGTCGCGCATGCGGGGCTTGGCGTCACCATCTTTGCCATCGCTGGTCTTATAGCGTGGGAACAGGAAGACATCCGCGTGGCCCAGCTTGGCGACAGTTTCGATGTCGGTGCCTTCCAGTTGACGCTGCAAAAGGTCGAGGAAGGCCGCGGGCCGAACTACTTTACGACGCAAGGCACAGTCGATCTTTCGCAAAACGGGCGGCTGCTTGCGGAATTGCACCCGGAAAAACGGGTCTACCCGGTGGCGCAGATGCCCACCACCGAAGCCGCGATCGATTACCGTTTTCTGCGCGACGTCTATGTCGTTATCGGTGATCAGCAGGATAACGGTGGGTGGGTGATCCGTACCTATATCAAGCCCTTCGCCAACTGGATCTGGGGCGGCATTCTGATGATGGGCTTTGGCGGCTTCCTTTCGCTGACCGACAGACGTTTCAGGGTCGCGGCGGGCGCGCGGCGTCAGGCACGTGCGGTGGCGGCTGAATGAGACGGCTCGCGCGCATAATCGCCGGTGCGGCTCTCGCCATGCTGATGGCGCTGCCGGTGGCAGCGGTACAGCCGGACGAGGTGCTCGACGATCCGGCGCTCGAGGCGCGCGCCCGGGAATTGTCTAAGGGGCTGCGATGCCTTGTCTGCCGCAATGAAAGTATCGATGAAAGCAACGCAGACCTTGCCCGCGACCTGCGCCTGTTGCTTCGCGAACGGCTTGTTGCAGGCGATTCCGACGCCGAGGCCATCGATTACATCGTCGACAGGTTCGGAGAATACGTGCTCTTGCAGCCGACGGTCAACGGCTCCAACTGGCTGCTATGGGCGGCGGGGCCGCTGATGCTGATCCTCGCGGGCGGTGTCGCGGTTGTCTACCTGAGAGGCCGGGCAAAAATCGAAGCGCCGGACAACGCCCTGACCGCCAGTGAAGAAGCGCGTCTGCGCGAAATTCTCGACAAGTAACGCGCGGTTTCGCTTTTCTCTGCCGGGACCTTACGGCAGTTTACTGGCGACGCGACTGACGCGAAAAGGGGAGCCGCATGGACTATCAGACAATCACAGTTGAAACGACCGATGGCGTTGCCATCATCTCGCTGAACCGGCCGGACAAGATGAACGCGATGAACGGCCAGATGCGGGCTGAACTGCCCCATGCGATCAAGGCCGCCGAAGAGAACGCGCGGGTCATCGTGATCACCGGTTCGGGACGTGCCTTTTGCACTGGGCAGGACCTTGGCGATACCGGCGATGCAACCAATCTGGATCTGGAACGGACACTGCGGGATGAATACGGCCCGATGCTCGAGGCGATCTACGATTGCAAACTGCCAACGATTGCCGCCGTTAACGGACCGGCAGCGGGGGCTGGTGCGAGTCTCGCACTGACAGCCGACGTGGTGATTGCGACGGAAAGCGCCTATTTCCTTCAGGCCTTTACGCGGATCGGCTTGTTGCCAGATGCGGGGGGCACGTGGTTTATGCCGCGCCAGATGGGTATGGCCAAGGCAATGGGCGCGGCCTTGTTTGCCGACAAGATTTCTGCCCGCCAAGCCGACGACTGGGGCATGATCTGGGAGGCGGTCGCCGATGAGGAGTTCGACGCGCATTGGCGCAAGCGGGCTGCGCATCTGGCGAACGGACCGACGCAGGCCTACCGCGCCGTTAAACAGGCGATCCGGGGCAGCTTTGAAAGCGATCTGCCCGATCAGCTTGCCACCGAAGCGCATCTTCAGGGGCAATGTGGCAAGAGCCGTGATTTTCAGGAAGGCGTCGTCGCCTTTATGGAAAAACGCCCCGCAAAGTTCGAAGGCCGGTAACAGAGCTACCGAAGTTCAGGGCATCGATACCGTCGGTGTCTTGAAAAGCGGGATCGTCATTGTCGCATCCGTTTACGTCTGGCAAAAGCGCAGCGCTTTCCAGTCAGTTGCGCGGGAATTTCAGAGGATCGCCAAAGGCATCTATTCGGAACGTGTCGCTCTTTTCGCGCGTATCCAGGCGATCAGGGCGCAAGGTCCGAATTTTTTCCTTGCGGGGTCAAGAGGTTCTTGTCGCCCGAAGCCGCAGTGAATGGCGCAAAGGCCGATAAGCCCGGTACCGCCTAGTAGGATTAGTTCAATCATCACAACTTTCCGAAAACTGGTAAGAAATATCCTTTCAGGTTAACGGCATTTTAACCAATCCGGGAAGTTAAACATTGTGAAATGGTTAACGGGCAGAGTCCGGACGGAAAAAAGCCCCGCAGTTTGGCTGCGGGGCTTTGTCTTGGAAAGGCTGTGGATCAGCGGCTTTCGATATCGGTGTAGTTCCGCTCGGTCTCGCCCAGGTACAGCTGGCGCGGGCGACCGATCTTGTTTTGGGGATCGCCGATCATTTCCTTCCACTGGGAAATCCAGCCCACGGTGCGCGACAGCGCAAAGATCGGCGTGAACATCGAGGTCGGGAAACCCATCGCTTCGAGGATGATCCCGGAGTAGAAATCGACGTTCGGGAAGAGTTTGCGGTCGACAAAGTAGTCGTCTGCCAGCGCCTGCTTCTCGAGCTCTTTCGCGACGGCGAGGATCGGGTTGTTTTCAACGCCCAAGAGGTCGAGCACTTCGTCCGCAGACTGCTTCATCACCTTCGCACGCGGGTCGAAGTTCTTATAGACGCGGTGGCCAAAGCCCATCAGGCGGAACGGATCGTCCTTGTCCTTGGCACGGGCGAGGAACTCGGGGATGCGGTCCGGGGTGCCGATTTCCTTGAGGCTTTCCAGCGCGGCCTGGTTTGCCCCACCATGGGCCGGGCCCCAGAGACAGGCGATACCGGCAGCGATACAGGCGAACGGGTTTGCGCCCGAGGACGAAGCCAGACGCACGGTCGAGGTGGAGGCGTTCTGCTCGTGATCGGCATGCAGGGTAAAGATCCGGTCCATCGCGCGGGAAAGGATCGGATTGACTTCGTATTCCTCGGCAGGAACGGCAAAGCACATGCGCAGGAAGTTCGACGCATAGTCGATGTCGTTGCGCGGCGACACAAAGGGCTGACCGATCGTATACTTGTAGGCCATCGCAGCGATTGTCGGCATCTTGGCGATCATGCGGATCGAGGCGACCTCGCGCTGCCACGGATCGTTGATGTCGGTACTGTCGTGATAGAAGGCGGACATCGCACCGACAACGCCGACCATGATCGCCATCGGGTGCGCGTCACGACGGAAACCACGGAACAGGTAATGCATCTGCTCGTGCAGCATCGTGTGCATGGTCACGCGCTGTTCGAAATCTTCCAACGCGGCGGGCGAGGGCAGTTCACCGTAAAGCAGCAGGTAGCAGACCTCGAGGTAATGGGATTTCTCGGCCAGCTGGTCGATGGGATAGCCACGGTGAAGCAGCTCGCCCTTGTCGCCATCGATGAAGGTGATGGTGCTGTCGCAGCTGGCGGTCGAGGTGAAACCGGGATCGTAGGTGAATACACCGGCTTGGGAATAAAGCTTACGGATGTCCAGAACGTCGGGGCCGGCCGTTGGCGACAAAATTGGCAGATCGTAAGTCTGACCATTCAGACTCAGCTGGGCAGTTTTCTTTTGGTCGGTCATGTTTTCTAACTTCCTCTTACGTATGCAGAACCGCATATGCGGCCTGCCCGGACATTGCTGAGCGCTGCAATCGGCTCAGTTCGTATCTGCGGCGTGTTACCCAAGTGTGAACATCAGGCGTCGGCGGCCGCGTCGCTAAATCTGGCGAGCACCTCGTCCCGGCCCAGAACCAGCATCATGTCGAAGACAGAGGGCGTAACGGCCCGGCCTGCAAGCGCCGCCCGAAGCGGTCCGGCGAGTTTCCCGAATTTGGTCTCCCGCGCCTCTGCAAAGCTGTTCAGCACCGCCTCTAAATCGTCACGCTCCCAGCTAACACTTTGCAATTGCGGCGTCAATTCTGTCAGCATGCCCTCGGGCGCGCCTGCCAGCGCCTTTTGCGCCTTGTCATCCATCTCCAGCGGCCGGGAAGCGAGAACAAAATGAGCCTTTTCAAGAAGTTCCGGAAAGGTTTTGGCACGGTCTTTCAGGCAGTACATGGCGCGCTCAAGCCCGTCTGCCTGCGCGTCAGTTAGCGGCGAAAGCTCGGCGGCCGCGAGGTATTCTTGGATTTCCTGCCGCAGTGCGGCATCCTCTTCGATGGCAATATGCTGGCCGCAGAGATTTTCCAGTTTCTTGACGTCGAAACGGGCCGGGCTCTTGCCGATGCCGCCCAGATCGAACCACTCTTTTGCCTGTTCATCGGTAAAGAATTCGTCGTCGCCATGGCTCCAGCCAAGCCGCGCAAGGTAGTTGCGCATGCCCGAGGCCGGGTAGCCCATGGCCTGGTATTCCTGCGCGCCGAGGGCGCCGTGTCGTTTGGACAGTTTCTTGCCGTCCGGGCCGTGGATCAGCGGGATATGCGCCCAGACTGGTGGCTCCCATCCCATCGCTTGGTAAATCATCATCTGGCGCGCGGCATTGTTGAGGTGGTCGTCGCCCCGGATTACATGGGTCACACCCATGTCATGGTCGTCCACCACCACGGCGAGCATATAGACAGGCGTTCCATCGCTGCGCAAAAGCACCATGTCGTCAAGCTGGTCGTTACGGATCGTGACATCGCCCTGAACTTCGTCCCTGATGACGGTTGTCCCGTCGAGCGGCGCCTTGATCCGCACGACGTATGGCGCCTCAGGGTGCGTATCGGGTGACGCGTCGCGCCAGGGCGACCGGAACAGGGTCGAACGGCCCTTGGCCTTGGCGCTTTCGCGGAATTCTGCGATTTCTTCCTGCGTGGAAAAGCACTTGTAGGCCTTGCCTTGATCCAGAAGCTGAAGCGCGACCTCGGCATGGCGACCGGCCTGTTCGAACTGGCTGACCACCTCGCCATCATGATCGAGTCCGAGCCAAGCCATGCCCTGAAGGATCGCAGCCGTCGCTTCGGGTGTCGAACGCGCCCGGTCTGTATCTTCGATCCTCAAGAGGAACTTGCCGCCACGTCCACGGGCATAAAGCCAGTTGAAAAGCGCCGTGCGGGCGCCGCCGATATGCAGAAAGCCTGTAGGAGAAGGGGCAAAACGGGTGACAACCGTGTCGGACATAAGGAGGATTTACCTTTTGGTAAGCAAGGGAGTTCTACTGTTGGCGCCTGTCTAGCGGCCAGAAAGGCGGGGGGCAAGCATGCGCACCTTGATGCGGGCGCTGGTCCGGATCGATACCGCTCTCTTCAAGCAACGCGGCCATCTGTTCCCCTGGGTCCCGGTGGCAATGGCAATTGGCATCGGCACCTATTTTGGATTGCAAAGCGAACCCGCGCTGGCAAGCTATCCGATCATCGGCATGCTCACGGTGTTTATCGGGTCTCTCACGTGGCGCTTTCCGGGCAGCTGGTCGCCTTTCGGCTGGGGCATCTGCCTGATCGCGCTGGGGTTCTGCATCGCAGGTGCGCGTGCGCACATGGTTTCAGCACCGGTCATGAAATGGCGCTATTACGGCGCGGTCGAGGGCCGCGTCGTGGCGCTGGACCGGTCGGCGTCAGATGCGGTTCGGGTCACGCTTGACGACGTTCGGCTTGAGAATTTTCCGATTAAAGCCCTACCGGAACGTCTGCGGCTTTCGCTGCACGGTCCAGATGCCGATTTGCGGCCGGGTCTGCGGATCATGACGACGGCACATATGTCTCCGCCACAAGGCCCGGTGGAACCCGGCGGTTTCGATTTCAGGCGTCATGCGTGGTTTCAGCGTCTGGGTGGGGTCGGCTATACCCGTGTGCCGGTTCTGACCATCGCGCCGCCCGAGGAAGGGATCGCGGGGCTTCGGATCTTTGCGTTGCGCATGGCCATTTCCAGCCATGTCCGACAGGTATTGGCGGGCGATACCGGTGGCTTTGCGGCGGCGGTCACGACCGGCGACCGCAGCGGCGTACATCAAGCCACCCTCGATGCCCTGCGGACCAGCAACCTTGCGCATCTTCTGGCGATTTCCGGTCTTCATATGGGGCTGCTCTCGGGCTTTGTTTTCGGCAGCTTGCGGCTTGGGCTTGCAGCGATACCTCCGCTTGCCCTGCGCTGGCCTGTCCGCAAGATCGCGGCTATTGGCGCGCTGATTGCGGCGACCGGATATCTGGCACTCTCGGGGGGCAATGTTGCCACGGAACGCGCTTATGTGATGGCGGCGGTCATCCTGTTTGCGGTGCTTGTTGACCGGCGCGCTTTTTCCCTGCGCGCGGTGGCTCTGGCCGCGTTGATCGTGCTTACGCTGCGTCCAGAGGCGCTCTTGGGGCCCGGTTTCCAGATGTCCTTCGCAGCCACCACTGCGCTGGTCGGGGTCTTTGGCGCGATCCGAGACGCCAATCTGCCTCGCTTGCCAACTTGGGCGCGGCCCGTGATCGGCGTGATGCTGTCATCCGCCATTGCCGGTGCCGCGACCGCGCCAATCGGGGCTGCGCATTTCAACAGCCTCTCGCATTATGGGCTTATCGCCAATCTGGTCTCGGTTCCGGTGATGGGGGCGCTTGTCGTTCCGGCAGCGGTTCTCGCATTTCTTCTAACGCCTCTTGGCCTCGACTGGATCGGGCTATGGGTGATGGGGGTCGGCCTCGATTGGATTCTTGGCGTCGCGCATTGGGTATCGGCGCTGTCCGGAGCGCAAAGCTTTGTGCCGCGCCCGGACCCGGTTGTTCTACCGATGCTGGTGCTTGGTCTGCTTTTCGTGATCCTTTGGCAAGGGCGATTGCGGCTTGTGGGGTTTGCGCCGGCCGGCCTGGCATTGATGATCTGGGGGCAGGCCGAGCGCCCGGCTGTTCTGGTTGCCGATACGGGATCAATCGTGGGGGTGATGACAAGCGAGGGCCGCGCGCTTAGCAAGCCGCGCGGGTCGGGATTCATCGCTTTGAACTGGCTTGAGAATGATGGTGATGGCGCGGATCAGGCAAAGGCCGCCGAACGATGGCCGGTGCAGGATAGTTGGGTTCGATCCATCGCTTTCCAGAACGGTGAAATCGTCCATGTGAACGGCAAAAGAGCGGCGGCCGAGTTCAAGTCGTGCCGCCCGGATCAGATCGTGATTTCCTCGGTAAAGCTGCAGATCGACGGTGGGTGCAGGATTTACGACCCGGATCATCTCGAAGAAACAGGCAGCCTCGCCATAAGCGGCAACAAGATCACCTCGGCGCGTGAGGTCAGCGGAAGGCGCATCTGGAACACGCCTCCCGCTTCGCGATAGCTCAATAGGTGCGGATCAGACCGACAAGCTTTCCTTGAACCTTGACCATGTCTTCCGGGTAGACGCGGGTTTCGTAAGCCGGGTTTGCCGCTTCGAGTGCGATGGAGCGGCCGCTGCGCTTGAACCGTTTCAGGGTCGCTTCCTGATCCTCGATCAGGGCAACGACGATATCGCCATTATCGGCCGAGGACGTTTCGCGGATAACGACCACGTCGCCATCGTTGATCCCGGCCTCGATCATGGAATCGCCTTTGACTTCAAGAGCATAGTGTTCGCCCGAAGAAGCCAGCATCGAATTTGGCACAGATACCTGATGCGATACTTCGCTGATCGCGGCGATAGGTACACCCGCGGCAATACGGCCCATCACAGGCAGGTCTGTCGCGCTGGCTATCACGGGTTCCGCATTGGCTGGGCGTGACACGTCAGGTTTGTCCCCGTCAATGACCCTCGGGGTAAAGCCAGAGCTGCTTTCGCCGCCAAGGCTTTCCGGCAGCTTCACGATCTCGATCGCGCGGGCCCGATGCGCCAGCCGCCGGATAAAGCCACGTTCCTCAAGCGCCGTGATCAGGCGGTGGATGCCGGATTTGGATCGCAGATCAAGCGCCAGCTTCATCTCGTCAAAGCTTGGCGGAACGCCATCTTTTTGCATCCGTTTGTGGATAAATTCGAGCAAATCCAATTGCTTTTTTGTTAGCATCGTACGCCCTCTACACCATTTGTTTACGTTTGTTCTATCCTTGTTCTTGTTTTGTGTCAACGATTTGCGCGACTACAAGGATCAATAGGTCATCAGAGGGGGAGGTAGGCGATCTCTTCACCAGCGGCGCGGGCAGGGTCGTGCGGAGGACGGAGCAACAATGCATTCGCTGCTGCAAGAACGGTGAGTAAGGAACTGTCCTGATTGTCAAAAGCCGTGATTTCACCGCTCTCGACAACGGCTCGCATGTAATGTTCGCGAGGGCCGTTCGGCCCGATCGATTCAGCGATCCGCGCGCGCAGCGTGCGGGGCATCTCGATGCCCAAGCCAAGCATGGCTCGGATCATCGGCGCGACAAACAGATAGCCGCAGACCATCGCAGAGACCGGGTTGCCGGGAAGGCCGACCATCGCCGCCTTGCCAAGCCGTCCGGCCATCAGGGGTTTGCCAGGCCGCATCGCGATCTTGTAAAATGACCGGTCCATACCAAGCTCTGCCGCCACCTGCGCGACGAGATCGTGATCACCGAATGAGGCACCGCCGATGGTCACCACGAGATCCGCGTCGCGGGCCAGGCCGAATGTAGTCTTTAACGAGGCCGGCGTATCGCTGGCAATCGGCAGGACACGTACCTCGGCCCCCAGTTCTTGAAGCATCGCCCTGAGGCCAAAGGTATTTGAAACAATGATCTGATCCGCCGTCGGCTCTTCGCCGGGCATGACAAGTTCATCGCCAGTAGAGATCAGCGCGACAATGGGGCGGCGGGTAACCGGGACAACCGGCACATTCATCGACGCCAGTAGAGCGATTTCTTGCGGGCGCAGGCGGCGCGGCGCTTCTATCGTCGTTCCGGTGGAGAAATCAGCACCTTGCGGGCGGATGTTGGTCTTGGTGCCGGGGTCGTCGGTGATGGTGATCAGCCGATCCTTGGCGCTGACATCTTCTTGAATCACGACGAAATCGGCTCCCTCAGGGACCGGCGCGCCGGTGAAGATGCGCACGGCCTGGCCCGGGCCGACGCTGCCGTCAAAGGCATGACCGGCGGCGGCTTCTCCAATGACCTGAAACATCGCGTGACGTTCAACCTCGTCCGCTCTGACCGCATAGCCATCCATCGATGACGCATCGAAAGGCGGCTGATTGCGGCGCGCCACGATCTCGCGGGCAAGGACGCGGCCGTTGGCCCGGGACAAGGGAATGTCTTCGACATCCAGCGGAGAAACCAGTTTGAACAGCAGCGACCGGGCTTCTTCGACCGAGATCATTTGGCTTCGTAACGCCCTGATTTGCCGCCGTCCTTCAGCACCACACGGATGCCGCCGATTTCCATTGCCTTGTCCACGGCTTTGGCCATGTCATAGACGGTGAGGGCAGAGGTGCTGACCGCCGTCAACGCCTCCATTTCCACACCGGTCTGGCCGGTTGTTTTGACAGTGGCGGTTATGCGCACACCCGGCAGATCCGCATCCAGTTCAAGGTCGATACTGACCTTGGTGATCGGCAGAGGGTGGCAAAGCGGAACAAGCTCGGGTGTCTTCTTCGCCCCCATAATACCCGCGAGCCGGGCGACGCCCAGAACATCGCCTTTCTTGGCCCGACCTTCGGAGATGATTTCAAAGGTTTCGCGGGCCATTTTCACCCATCCTTCGGCCGTCGCGACACGCGCGGTCGACGGTTTATCCGACACATCGACCATATGCGCGTCGCCCTTGGCGTCGAAATGGGTCAGGGACATCAGAACGCCCCGGCAGTGAGCGGGTTGGCAAGCAGGGCGGTTGTCGCGACTTCGACGTCCTCCTGACGCATCAGGCTCTCGCCGATCAGGAAGGTCCGAACGCCGTAGCGCGCCATTTCTGCAAGATCGTCGGGCGTATTCAGTCCGCTTTCGCTCACGATCATCCTGTCGGCAGGCACGTGTTTGGCAAGTTTACGCGTTACGTCAAGCGAGGTCTCGAAGGTGTTCAGGTCGCGGTTGTTTATGCCGATCATCCGGCTTTCCAACAGGGCGGCGCGTTCAAGCTCTTTGGCGTCATGCACTTCGATGAGCACGTCCATACCCCATTCCAAGGCAGTCTTCTCAAGCTCAAGCGCTTGTGCGTCGCTTACACTTGCCATGATGATCAGGATGCAATCCGCCCCAAGGCTGCGCGCTTCGACCACCTGATAGGGGTCGTACAGGAAGTCCTTGCGCAGGACGGGCAGGGAGCAGGCGCTGCGGGCCTGCGTGAGAAAGCTCTTGTCGCCTTGAAAGGAAGGCGTGTCGGTCAGGACGGAAAGACAGGTGGCGCCGCCATTTTCATAGGCTTGAGCAAGTGCGGCGGGATCGAAGTCGGGGCGGATCAACCCTTTGGACGGGCTGGCCTTCTTGATCTCGGCGATCAAACCGTAGGATTCGTTGATCGCCTGGCTCAGCGCGTCGGCAAAGGGACGCACCGGATCGGCGGACCGCGCCAGCGCCTCTACTTCTTCCAGAGGCGTCTCTGCTTTGTCAGCGGCGATTTCCTCCAGTTTGTAGGCTTTGATCTTGTCGAGGATGGTTGGCATATTCTTAACCTTGGGTAATGCGGGCCACAGCCGCGATTTTGGCCTTGGCAGCACCGCTGTCGATGCTCTCGGCGGCCTTTTCCACCCCTTCTTTCAGATCGCCGACCGCATCCGCAACCACCAGTGCGGCGGCCGAGTTAAGAAGCACGGCGTCGCGATAGGCCGAGGGCGCGCCATCCAGCAGGTCGCGCAGCGCGGTAGCATTCTCGGCAGGCGTGCCGCCGATAATATCATTGAAATCATGCTCGGGAAGCCCGGCATCCTCGGGGTGCAGTTCGATCTCGGTGATGGCGCCATCGTCAAGCTGTGCAACCCAACTCACACCGGCGATGCTTAGTTCATCTGTACCGTCCGAGCCGTGGACCAGCCACGCCTTTTCGGACCCCAGCTGTCCCAGAACTTCGGCCATCGGGCGGATCAGGTCGCGTGAGAAGGTTCCGGTCAGCTGTCGTTTGACACCGGCCGGATTTGTCAGCGGGCCAAGGATGTTGAACATGGTGCGCGTGCCAAGCTCCGCGCGAACCGGTCCGACATGAGCCATCGCCGGATGGTGCATCGGTGCCATCATAAATCCTATACCGGCCTCTTTCAGAGACTTTTCAATCAGCTGCGGGCCGATCATCACCTTGATGCCCATCTCGCTCAGCGCATCGGCAGAACCTGATTTGGACGACAGGTTGCGGTTGCCGTGCTTGGCGACAACAACGCCGGCACCTGCAACGACAAAGGCCGTCGCGGTCGAAATGTTCAGGGTGCCTTTGCCATCGCCGCCGGTGCCAACAATGTCCATCGCGCCCGCCGGGGCGGAAACCGGGTTGCATTTTGCACGCATTACGGCGGCGGCAGCGGCGTATTCATCCACTGTTTCCCCGCGCGTGCGCAGAGCCATCAGCAGCCCGCCGATCTGGCTGGGCGTTGCTTCCCCTGCGAAGAGAATGCCAAAGGCTTGTTCCGCTTCCTCACGTGTCAGGGCGCGATCCGCCGCGGCGCCGATCAAGGGCTTGAGTTCGTCGCTCATGCGGGGACTTTCATCATATTCAGGAAATTCTGCAGCAGCGCGTGCCCGTGTTCCGAGGCAATCGACTCGGGGTGAAACTGAACGCCTTGGATGGGAAGCTCGCGATGGGCCAGGCCCATGATCGTCCCGTCATCCAGCGCGGCGGTTACTTCGAGACAATCGGGCAGGCTCTCGCGTTCGACTACAAGCGAATGGTACCGCGTGGCCGCGAAAGGCGACGGAAGACCGGCAAATACGCCTTTGTTTTCGTGATGGATTTCGCCCATTTTGCCGTGAACGATCTGATCTGCCCGAACGACCTTGCCACCGAATGCCTGACCGATGGTCTGATGGCCAAGACAGACACCCATAAGGGGGATGCGGGTTTCGGCCGCTGCTTCGGTCAGCGCAAGGCAGATGCCGGCCTGATCCGGATCACAGGGGCCGGGTGACAGCAGGATCGCCTCGGGACGCATCGCCATCGCGCTCTGCACATCGAGCGCATCGTTGCGCTTGACCACAACCTCGGCGCCCAATTCCCCTAGAAAGTGAACGAGGTTGTAGGTAAAACTGTCATAGTTGTCGATCAGCAGCAGCATACAGGTATTCGGTCGATAATGGGTAGAGGCACGCCGCCCCTTCCGGTTATAGGAGTCGGCGACAACATGTTCAGGGAAGCGGGTCAGCGTCAAGGGCGGTTGGCCGAGTTTTCCGGTTGCACCTGTCCCCGTCAAGAAGGGACCCGGGCACGCAGTAAGAGAAGGCAGAGCAGCTATGCGTGGATTCATCGGCGGTATTGTCTGGGGCACCGGAGTAGCCGTGCTTGGCCTTGCGGGGCTTGCCGTTCTGAACCCGCCACCAGCACCGGCCCCTGTAGTCGAAAGCGAGACAACGTCGTCACAGCCTCAACCACCTGTCGAAGGCAATCCTCCGATTGTCGCTGCGGGCGAAAATGACACGGTCGTGGCCGATCCGGCGCCGGTGAACCCGCCGGAAGTCTCGGATCAGGACGACGTGGCCCAGATCGATCCAGAACCGACGCAAGAGCCACCTGTTGCAGGACAGCCCGACGTTCCAGATGCGCCTGTGGAGTCCGTGGCTGAACCTGTAGCGGCGCCGTTGGGCCAAGATTCCCCGGCTACAACGCCGCCGCAGCAGCCGAAAGAACTGACTGAGCCGGGCGATGGAGGGGCTGATCCCGATGCGTTCTCAACCGATGTCGCGCGTCGTCCCGATGTCGAAAGTGGCACGCCAGAGACACCTTCGGTCGCAGAGGCAGAGATCCCCGAAGCTGACCCGATCGCGCCAGAACAGCCTGTGGAGACACCTGAAATCCTTCCGCAACCCGCGGCGCCGCTGACAAATGATACCGCGCCGGCAGCGTCCCCAACTGCGGAGCGCCCGGTACCGCAGGTAACCGAAAACGAACTGCTGCAACCGGAAACCAGTGTCGATGAAACTCCGGAAATCGATAGTTCTCAGGACGTTGCGCCGGAAGGCGTCGGTGCCGTGGCAAGCTTGCCTGAACCTGCGCCGGACCAAACACCCTCTACGGATGACACCTCAAGTGATGCTTTAACGACTTCAAGCGATGCCCAAAATAAGATCCCTAATGATCTGACATCTAATGATTCACCTGCTGTCCCGTTGCAGCGGCCGCCGCTGCCTTTCATCGAAACCCCTTCCACAGAGCCTGCTGACGAGATTGCAGAGGCGCGACCCTCTGACGACGCTCCGGAAACCCGCGAACAGGCTGCGCTCAGCCCAAGGATCGGTGAACGGGTCGCGCCTCTGACCGAAAGAAGAAGCGCGGGCAACCTTGTTGATCGCGACGGGCAGGCTGACCCCATGACAGCGGAAACCGGCAGGCCGCTTGATCTCTATTCCGAAGCGGCGGAGATCGAGGAGGACAAGCCGCTGATGGCCATTGTCCTGATCGACGACGCGCAGTCGGTCGGAGTCGAAGCATTGCAGGATTTCCCTTACCCGTTGACGTTCGCCATAGATCCGACTTCGCCGGGGGCCGTCGAAAAGATGTTGCGCCACCGTGCTGCCGGTTTCGAAGTCGTGGCCATGGTCGATTTACCGGGCGCTGCAACGGCCCGCGATGCCGAGGTGATGCTCTCGGCCAGTTTTGATCGGCTGGACCAGACTGTCGCGCTTCTTGAGGGAACTGGTGAGGGCGTTCAGGGCAATCGTCCGCTGTCCAGTCAGGTGACGGACTTTATCGCGACCACCGGGCGCGGTCTTATAACCCAGGGCGACGGATTGAATACAATGCAAAAGCTGGCGCTGCGCGATGGTGTGCCCGCTCTGCCGGTTTTCCGCGATTTCGACAGTAGCGGTCAGACGCCGACCGTCATGCGTCGGTTCCTCGATCAGGCCGCGTTTCGCGCCCGGCAGGAAGGTGGCGTAATCATGTTGGGCCGTGTCCGGCCCGATACGATCTCGGCGCTGCTGATCTGGGCGCTGCAGGATCGCGCCAGCAGCGTTTCTCTCGTACCGGTGTCAGCGGTGCTGAAGGCCGCGACGCACACCGCCCAATAGGAAAGGTGGGGGTCAGTTCGCCCAGCTGTGCCAGGCATCGACGCTTCCTGCAAAAACGTTGATATCCACGGGACCGCTGATGCCCGGCACGACACCGGTGCCGGTATACTGCCAGAACGCCCATCGCTGGCCGGGGTAGACCTCTCGCGGATGACCGGCGACCGACCGCAGCCAGAACTGCGTGCCAGACAACCATCCGATATCCGTATCCCGGTAAAAATCCGGCGTCGTGTAAACGATCGGACGCTTGCCGTAGTGATTTTCGAGGATGCGGAGGAATTTGGACGCCTCGGAACGAACTGTGCGACCATCGGGACGCAACCGGCAGGTCGGCGAACGGTGATTCCATTCCATATCAAGCACATGCGGCAGAGAGTTCCACTCCCGCGGTACGTTCTCGATGAACCACCGCGCCTGTTCCTCGGCGGGACGGCAGAAATAGTAATAGTGATAGGCGCCCTGACGAACCCCGGCGCGACGCGCGCCCTTGCGATGGTTCTCGAACATCGGATCGACGTAATCACCGCCTTCGGTCGCCTTGATATAGGCGAAAGCCACACCTGACGCGCGTGCTTGGTGCCAATCGATTTCGCCCTGATACCGGGCCACGTCGATGCCATGCACCGGGTAGTTCACCGGATGGGTGTCGACCCAGTCATGCGGGTCGAGATCATCGAACCTTGGTGAGGCCATGAAGGCCATGCTGTTGGGCACAACGACCTGTGTCGTCGGTTCGGGACGCGACCCGCATCCGACCAGTCCGAACAAAAGGGCCGCGACGGCTGTAACGCGGGAAATACTCATTAGAGGCTGCACTGCTCGATCTCCTGTTGCCGGAGTGTTCCCGCCATTAAGGCGTATCGCAGTGACTCGCGCAACAGGATTAACAAACCCTTAGCAAGAGCAGGTCATCACCTATTGATTACCATTGCCCCGGAACCGCGCCGCATCGGCCGCAGCACGGCGTATCGCATTGGATTTGTGGACAGTTTCCTGAAACTCAGCCTCGGGATCGCTGTCATAGACCACGCCGCCGCCTGCCTGAATGTAAAGCTTGCCGTTCTGCACAACGGCCGAGCGCAGGGCGATACACATGTCCATGTCGCCACCGGCGCTGAAATAGCCGACGCCGCCACCGTAAAGCCCGCGCTTTTCCGGCTCTAGCTCGTCGATGATCTCCATCGCGCGCACCTTGGGAGCACCAGAAACCGTACCGGCGGGCATGCCGGCAAAAAACGCATCCAGCGCGTCCTTGTCCTCGGCCAGTTCGCCGACGACGTTCGACACAAGATGCATGACGTGGCTATAGCGTTCGATGATGAATTTTTCAGTCGGCCGAACCGTCCCGATCTTGGACACGCGCCCGGTATCGTTGCGACCAAGGTCCAGCAGCATCAGGTGTTCTGCCAGTTCCTTTTCATCGGCCAGCAGGTCCGCCTCAAGCGCGCGATCCTGTTCGGGCGTCGCCCCACGGGGGCGTGTCCCGGCGATTGGCCTGATGGTCACCTCACGCCCAAAAACGCGCACCAAGATCTCGGGCGATGCGCCGATCACCTGAAATTCGCCAAAGTTAAAGTAGAACATGAATGGCGACGGGTTCGTGCGCCGCAGGCTTCGATAAAGCGCGAATGGCGGATCGCGAAAGTCCTGAGTCCAGCGCTGTGAAGGCACCACCTGAAAGATGTCGCCTGCGCGGATGTATTCCTTGGCCTTTTCAACGGCTGAACGATAGGCCTCGGCGGTAAAGTTGGATTGGGGTGGCCCGATCTCTTCTTCATCGCCCAGATGGCGCGTTTCGGCGGGCATCGCGCGATCCAGATCACGGACTGCATCCATCACCCGTTCAGCCGCCTGCGCATAGGCCGCACGCGCCGATTGCCCCGCACTGACCCAGGCGGGCGATACCACGGTGACCTCGCCCTTGACCCCGTCCAGCACCGCCACCACCGAGGGGCGCAGCATCACGGCATCCGGTGCTCCGATTGGGTCGGGGTTAATGTTGGGCAGGTGTTCGACAAGGCGAACCATGTCATAGCCAAGATATCCGAACAGACCCGACGCCGCTTGCGGCAGATCGTTGGGCAGTTCGATCCGGCTCTCGGCGATCAGGCTACGGAGGTTGTCCAGCGGATTGCCTTCCTGAGCCTCGAAGGCGTCGGCGTCATAGCGCGCCTCGCGGTTGAGTTCGGATGTTTCGCCCCGACACCGCCAGATCAGGTCGGGCTTCATGCCGATGATAGAATAACGCCCGCGTACTTCGCCGCCGGTCACG
Source organism: Heliomarina baculiformis (assembly GCF_019966545.1). Classification (GTDB taxonomy): domain Bacteria; phylum Pseudomonadota; class Alphaproteobacteria; order Rhodobacterales; family Rhodobacteraceae; genus Heliomarina; species Heliomarina baculiformis. Next base: position 146,580 of record NZ_JAIMIC010000005.1, read on the forward strand.
GATTCGAGCATGAACGCGTCTTTCTGCGCCCCCGTGAGCTTGAGCATCAGCGAGACGGGCGTGTCCAGATCCGCGGCAAGCCGAGTATATACCACCTGGTTTTCACCCGCTTCGTAGGCACGGGCGAAGGTTTGATAGTCGGGCGTCAAGGCCATTGATTTTGCCTTTTAGTTGAAGCTGCCAAGAACGGCTTCGACCGAGCGTTGGTCGATCCGGGCCCGGGCACGCAGCTGGGCATCGCGGGCGTAGGCCGCGAACAGCGCCTGTGAGAGCGACTGATCAAGCTGGGTGGTCAGGGACTGGCGCAGATCGCGCACATCGGCTGTATCGGCAGGTGGCAGGACTTCTTCCAGACGTACGATGATGACGCCGGCCTCACCAGTGATAACGCGGTATTCACCGGTTTCCATCTCGAACACCTGGTTCATGAAATCGGCGGGTGTCTGATCGATATAGGCCGTGCGGGTCAGGCCGTTCTCGACCTTGAAGGACAGCCCGGTTTCGGCGAAATCGCCGCTTTCGTTCAGGGTTGCCACAAATTCCTCGGCACGGGCCGCCAGCGCCGCAACCAGCGCGTCCTGACGCCAGGCTTCCGCCACCTTGTCCCGGGCAGAATCAAAAGGCTCCGGGCGTTCGGGAAGGGTTTCATCCAGTCTCAGCGCGAAAATACCGCCATCATCAAGGAAGTCGATCTGGGGGAAATCTTCGCTGGTCACATTCGCGGCGGCCTCGTTGAACGTCGCATAGGCGGCGGGGCCTTCGGCACTGTCGGGTGTCCATTGCAGCGTCCCGATGGTAAGTTCGGTTTCCTCTGCCGCTTCTTCAAGCGTTGCGCCACCGGCAAGGATATCCTCGATCGGTTCCGCGCGGGCTTCGATCTGGCGACGGGCCTGATCGCCGGCGAGCTCATCACGCAGCTGGTCCTCGACATCCTCAAAGGTGGTTGTGCGGGCATCGAGCTTGCCGTTCACGCGGAACAGCGCGGGGCCAAGATCCGAGGGCAGGGGGCCGACAACATCGCCCACATCGGCGGAAAAGACCTCGTCTGCCGCATCGCCCAGATCGCTGGCGATCACGTCGCCCATGTCGATATCGTCAAGTTCAAGACCACGATCCTGCACGAGCGATTCAAAGGTCGCGCCGCCGACCTCGATCTGCGCAAGCGCGTTGCTGGCCGCTTCCTCGTTCGGGTAGACCAGACGCTCGACAAGACGTCGCTCGGGCTGGGAAAATTCGCTGATCCGTTCGTCGTACAGTCGGCGCACTGAATCTTCATCCACGGCAACGTCATCCAGCACATCCGCCGGAGTCAGCAGGACATAGGTAATCTTTTTGGTTTCGGGCAGGGTAAAGGCCGCGCCATTCTCGTCGTAATAGGCCTGCAATTCGGCCTCGGTCGGCTCGGGCAGCGGTTCGGACAGGGAGTCTTCGCCCAGCGAAGCCCAAGTAAAGCTGCGCCGCGCGGCGATGTAATCCGTCAGCGTATCGGCCATCGTATCTGGCATCTCGACCCCGGAAACGATGGCGGATTGCACCAGCGTCCGAGCGCTTTCGGCGCGCAGATCGTCTTCGAACACGGTCTCGTTCAAGTTCGCCTGTTCCAGCGCAAAGCGATAGGTTTCCCGGTCGAACTTGCCATCGATCCCCTGAAATGCCGGGATGCGGACGATTTCACGCTGCAGATTTTCATCGCCAACCGACAGGCCAAGCTGCTCGGCTTCGTGGTCGAGCGCGGCAAGCTGGGTCAGCCGAGCCACGACCGATTGATCCAGACCGTAAGACCGCGCATCCGCGATGGTCATCGGCTGGCCGGTCTGGGCCTGAATGGCACGCATTTCACGCTGCAATTCGCGGGCAAAGGCGTCGACACTGATGTTCTGGTCGCCGACGCTGCCGATGGTGCGAACAGTGCCGCTGAAATTCGTCGCGCCAAAGCCCATCAGACCAATCAGCAATAGGCCGACGATGATCCAGACGAAAGTCTTTGACAAGTTCTTGACGCGTACGGCCATGATGCCTCCCTGACGGCGTGGGTCTGCTTTTCCTTGCGGCTCTGTCTACTGTGGGTGCCAGACAGGGGCAAGGTCAGAAGGAAACTGAGGCCAGCCGCTTGAACATCTGTCCGATTCCGCTGCGGTCCAGATTGGCAAAAGCGATGCGAAGGTGGCTGGCGCCGCTTGCGTCGCCCTCGGGGACGAACATGGTCGCGGGTAGCAGCAAAACTCCGGCCTCGCCGACCAGGGCCTTGGCCAGTTCGTCGGCGGGCATTCCGAACGGATGGGCGACATATGCGAAATAGGCCCCGACGCCTTTCAATTGCCAGCCCTTGTCGGCCAGCGCAGCGAACCCATCGACAATGGCGGCCCGGCGATCAAGGATTTCATCCCGCTCACCCGCCAGCCATTGATCGAGGTTCTTCAGCCCGTATAACGCGGCGTGCTGGCCGATCTGGTTGGGGCAGATGGTGACCGTATCGACAAACTTCTCGATCTCTCCCATCATCTCGCGTGAACTCATCAGCGCGCCGATGCGATGCCCGGTCAGCCGGAAGGCCTTGGAAAAAGAATAGAGGTGAATCAGTGTCTTGTCCCATTCGGGATCTGCAAAGAGATCATGCGGCGCGCCGCTGCGGCTGTCGAAATCGCGATAGGTTTCGTCAAGTATCAGCGCGATGTCATGGTCGCGCGCCAGCTCGAAAAACGCCCGCAGCAGCTTGGCCGGATATTCCACCCCGGCAGGGTTGTTCGGCGACACCAGCGCGATGGCGCGGGTCCTGTCGGTGATCAGCTGCGCCGCTGCCTCGGGATCGGGCAGCATGTCGTCACCTACCGCAAGCGGCACAGTTTTGACGCCGCTCTGATCCAGCCACATCTTGTGATTGAAATACCATGGGGTCGGCAGGATCACCTCGTCCTCTTCGCCGGTCAGAGCGGCGATGGCTGCGGCAAATGCCTGGTTGCAGCCCGAGGTAATCGCAACCTGTTCGGTTGAAATCTCACCACCATAGGACAGCGACCATTTTCGGGCCAGTTCCTCGCGCAGGGCGGGCAGTCCAAGGTCGGGACCGTAAAGATGCACCTCGTCGTTGTTGAGCGCCAGATCCGCCATATGCTGGCGCAGTTCCATGGGCGGCGCGGCCACCGGGGCGGCCTGGCTCACATTGATCAGCGGGCGCTCTGGTGGAAAGCTCTTCCCGTCCAGCCAGCGGCGCGCTTCGGTAATTGGGGGCGCAAAAGTGGCGCGGGTCCGGGTGATTGTCATCTGGGGGTACTCCTGAACGGTCCCCGTGCATCTACGCGAACGGGGCCGGGCGGTCATCTTGGGATAAGTCGGGCGATATCAGTCCTTGCCGCGATAAGGCTCGACATATTGCAGGGCCATATCCCACGGAAAGAAGATCCAGGTATCCTGACTGACGCCAGTGACGAAAGTATCGACCATCGGCTCGCCCGAGGGTTTGGCGTACACTGTAGCGAAATGCGCTTTGGGATAAAGCTCGCGGACCAGTTCCAGCGTCTTGCCGCTGTCGACAAGGTCATCGACGATCAGGATGCCGTCGCCATCGCCCATCATCTCGGCATCCGGGTGCTTCAGCACCTTGGCTTCAGAGCGCGACTGGTGGTCATAGGATTTGACGCTGATCGTGTCGACCGTTCGGATATCCAGCTCGCGCGAGACGATCATCGCCGGGGCCATGCCTCCGCGGGTAATGGCGACGACTGCGCGCCAGCTGCCGTTCTCGGGGCCTTTGCCGTCAAGGCGCCATGCAAGGGCGCGGGAATCACGGTGTATCTGGTCCCAGCTGACATGGAACCCTTTTTCATGCGGCAACTGGTCGTTCATCTCGCGCTCCTTCTTTGTGCGGAACTTGATAGCCCAGCATCACGTTCAATTAAAGCCAGCTGTTCTGACGAGTAACCCGTGATATCAATGAAGCCACGCCTGCTCATAACCAATTGGAAACTGTCCGCTCGGATCGAGCATGTGGCAGAGGTGATCATTGCGTTTGATCGCTTGCCCGAATGGTGGGGTACGGTGTTTCTAGATGCTCAAGTTATTGAAAAAGGGGATAAAAGCGGCGTTGGACGTCGCGCGCGTTTTCTGACTCGTAGCCGGTTGCCCCTGACGTTCCTGTGGGAGGCCGAGATAATAAAGGTCAACTCTCCCTGCAGCTGCCAGATCAAGGCCAGCGGTGATATCAATGGCAAAGTTGAGTGGAGCCTTAAGCAAAACGGTGCCATCGCGGACGTGCGGATTGAGTCGGACATATCGTTGAACCGACCCATCCTCGGCAGAATCGCACCGCTTATGTGGCCGACGGTCGTAGAGGGTCATCGCTGGGCGATGGAGAAGGGGCTGGCCGGTCTCACGGGTGAACTTGATCAGGTCCGCGCGCGACTGAATTAACCCCCAAGGATCAGACGGTCGAAATATCCGGCGCATCGACGGCTTTCATCCCGACCGCGTGATAGCCCGCATCCACATGCAGAACTTCGCCGCTGACACCGGCCCCGAGATCCGAGAGCAGGTAAAGCGCCGAGCCCCCGACATCGTCGATGGTCACGTTGCGACGCAGCGGCGAGTTATACTCGTTCCATTTCATGATATAGCGGAAATCGCCGATACCGCTGGCGGCGAGCGTCTTGATCGGCCCCGCAGAAATCGCGTTGACGCGGATGCCGTCCTTGCCAAGATCCTCGGCTAGGTAACGCACCGAAGCTTCGAGCGCTGCCTTGGCGACACCCATCACATTGTAATGCGGCATGACCTTTTCGGCACCGTAATAAGTCAGCGTCAGGCAGGAACCACCTTCGTTCATCATCTTTTCCGCGCGGTTCACGACGGCGGTAAAACTGAAGACCGAGATATCCATGCTCATCTGGAAATTGGCGCGCGAGGTGTCGACATAGCGACCGCGCAGCTCGTTCTTGTCGGAAAAACCGATGGCGTGAACGACGAAATCGATGTTGTCCCAATGCTCGGCCAGACCGGCAAACAGCGCGTCGATGGACTCTTCGCTGCTGACATCGCAGGGCAGGACAATCTTGCTGCCCACTTTTTCAGCAAGCGGATCGACACGCTTTTTCAGCGCATCGCCCTGGTAGGAAAACGCAAGCTCGGCCCCGGCATCGGCCAGCGCCTTGGCAATTCCCCAGGCGATCGACTTGTCGTTGGCGAGCCCCATGATCAGGCCGCGCTTGCCGACCATCAATTGATTTGACATGAGGAACTCCATCCTGATTTTCGCAATTGACTGACCTTTAGGCGAAGGCGAAACAGGCTTCAAGAGTACATGAAACAGTCGGGTGCCCCTGAGGCACCATCAGCACTGTGCCGGGGAAAGGGTGGATAAGGATGAGTGATCGCGACGGAATCTTTGCGGGTGACGACCCGTTCGAGATCGTGAAACGCTGGATGGCAGAGGCCGAGGAAAGCGAGATCAACGACCATAACGCCATCGCGCTATCCACAGTCGATAGTGACGGTCTGCCCAATGCGCGTATGGTTCTTCTCAAGGATGTCGAGCCCGGCGCTTTCGTTTTTTACACCAATTACGAAAGCCAGAAGGCGCAGGAGCTGGACAGCGCTGGCAAGGCCGCTTTCGTGATGCACTGGAAATCGCTGCGCCGGCAAGTCCGGGTGCGCGGGACGATCACACGCGAGGACGGTCCGCAGGCCGACGCCTATTATAAATCGCGCTCGCTCAAGAGCCGCCTTGGCGCTTGGGCGTCGCGCCAGTCGCGTCCGCTGGCAAGCCGCGCGACCCTCATGGCCGAGGTCGCTAAGGTCACTGCACAGCAGGGACCGAATCCTTCGCGTCCGCCATTCTGGGGCGGATACAGGCTTGTTCCCGTAGAAATTGAATTCTGGGCTGATGGTCAATTCCGCCTTCATGACCGTTTTTGCTGGCGTCGCAGTGATCCTGAGGCAGATTGGGTGATAAATCGGCTGAACCCATGATGACTTTATGATATAAATATTGGAACTTTTAGATAAATGACTTTTTTTATCTTGAATAATTCTGTCAAAAACCGACAGTTAGGTGTTTAATGCAATGTGATAGTGTAGATGGCAGGACCCCTTTGGCGGAAGACTTGAACAGCATGTATCACGTGCGCGGGCAGGTGAAGTGGTTTGACCCCACCAAAGGATTCGGCTTTGTCGTGTCGGACGAGGGCGGGCCCGATATCCTATTGCATGTCAACGTCTTGCGAAATTTCGGGCAAAGCTCGGTCGCGGACGGCGCACGGATCGAGGTGGTTACCCACCGCACCGAACGCGGGGTTCAGGCTGTCGAGATCATTTCGATCACACCGCCCGAACGGGACGACACCCCGGTTCTGACCGACTTTGTGAACATGGATCCGCAGGATCTGAAGCAACGGCCGCTGGAGCCCGCCCGCGTAAAATGGTTCGACAAGGGCAAGGGGTTTGGCTTTGCGAACATCTTCGGTCACCCCGAGGATATCTTTCTGCACATAGAAGTTCTGCGCCAGTCGGGCCTGTCCGATCTGCAACCGGGCGAGGCTCTCGCCATCCGAGTGATCGATGGCAAAAGGGGCCGCATGGCCGCCGAGGTCCACGCCTGGGAAGTCGCAAATCCAAAGACCGGAGACTAGGATGCCTCGACTTTGGGGCGGGCTGGTTCTGGCCTGCACGCTGGCGTCGTCGCTCCACGCGGAATGTCGTGAAGATCGCGTTGCCCTGCGAGGCGACTGGGGTGAGCTTTCATTTACCGTCGACATCGCCGATGACAATGCCGAACGCGCCAAGGGGCTGATGTTCGTTGAACGGATGGGCCGGAACAAGGGGATGCTCTTTATCTATCCCGATCCGATCCGGGCGACCTTCTGGATGAAGAACACGCTGATTCCGCTCGATATGATCTTTGTCGATTCTGACGGGTTGGTAACTCATGTGCATCACGAAGCGATTCCCGGAGATCTGACCGCGATTGACGGGGGCGAAAACGTCCGCGTCGTGCTCGAAATCAACGGCGGACTTGCCGAACGCTATGGAATCGAGCCGGGCAGCCAGATGCAACATCCGGTTTTTTCCTCTGCAAACCCCGTATGGCCCTGTTAGGGGTTTTCAATTCCTTCAGTCCCGTCTAGACAGCCGCATGGTTCGGGGCGTGGCGCAGCCTGGTAGCGCACCTGTTTTGGGTACAGGGGGTCGGAAGTTCGAATCTTCTCGCCCCGACCATTTTCCAAAAATCAGTATTTTCTGGTCACTCGGCCGGTTTTCCGGCCGCATTGCCCGGCACAGGAATAGGCTCGGGTTTCCCGCCCGCCACGCGCATGATCTTGTTGACTGTCTTTGTTACCGTCGGATTCCGGTAAAACACCCGAAGCGGCGCACCTGTTTTCTGCGGAACGTTCAAATAGCTGTCGAACTGCACGAGGTAACCCGGTTCGTCCGGCTCGACATGGAATTGCAGAACCAGCCGGGGAAGATCGTCCAGAATCCCTTCATAGGTCATTATGGCGACGGCCGTTTCTTGCGGATTGAGGAAAGTCCGGCACTCGATTGTCTGATCATCGGGGCGGCTGAAACTGTCCGATGGCTCCGAACAGGCGGATTCGACTGATTCCAAAAGATTCTCCGGATACTCCGCGAACCGCGCGCGATGTGAGATTTGCGCTACATCTTGTGTGGCACAGGCGCTTAAAAATACTACAGTTAGTAAGTTCCAAGGGCGCATAAGAAATTTCCCGCTGTGGATTTGCCGCGAATCCGCGAAATCAGCCTAAGCTCATCACGCGCAAGAGTCGTGGGATAATCTACCGGATAAGTTGTGGATAAATTTAGGTGCTGGTTTGGAATCCTGCCGAAACCTACTGAATTGCTGGCAAAAACCGGCAGGGTTTTATCCGCCTTTAACCAATCAGATTCGGCCCGCCCTGTGCATGAATCACGGACCGTGCAAAAGGACGCTTGTATCGATCTGCGTCAAGGCAAAAAAGAATCAAAAATCGTTTGCTTTAGCCGGGAACCTACGTCAAGTTGTGCTGGCCGGGGCGGTGACCACTAAATCTGGTGGCAATAACCAGAGGGTCGCTGCTCAGGAAGGGACAAATTGAAATTCTTTCTAATCTGGCTTCGCGCCGAAAAGTAACTGCTGCGGCAGCATGGAAAGATTTTGCCGTTCCCCTCCGTGGCATGCGGGCGGCCTGCAACGACAGGGCGTTTGCGGGGCCGATTACCGGCCTTTGATATTGGGGCAAAGCTGAGAACAGAGGCAGCGATATGAAAATTGAAAGACGATTTACCAAAGCCGGTCAGGACGCCTACGCGAGCCTCGATTTCATTCACGCCACGTCTGAAATTCGCAACCCGGACGGTACGACCGTCTTTCGTCAGGATGATATCGAGATTCCCGCAAGCTGGAGCCAGGTTGCCAGCGATGTCATCGCACAGAAATACTTCCGCAAGGCCGGCGTTCCCTCGGCGCTGAAAAAGGTCAAGGAAAAGGGCGTTCCCGAATTCCTCTGGCGCTCGGTCCCCGAAGAGGGCGCTGAAATGGGCGGAGAATCCTCGTCAAAGCAAGTTTTCGACCGTCTCGCCGGGGCATGGACCTACTGGGGCTGGAAGGGCGGTTACTTCACAACCGAGGAAGACGCGCGCGCCTACTACGACGAGATGCGCTATATGCTGGCCACGCAAAAGGCCGCGCCTAACAGCCCTCAGTGGTTCAACACCGGCCTGCACTGGGCCTATGGCATCGACGGTCCCGCGCAGGGCCACTATTATGTCGACCACAAGACCGGCAAGCTGACCAAATCGCAATCCTCCTATGAACACCCGCAGCCGCATGCCTGCTTTATTCAGGGCGTGCAGGACGATTTGGTGAACGACGGCGGCATCATGGATCTTTGGGTGCGTGAAGCGCGCCTGTTCAAATACGGCTCTGGCACTGGCACCAACTTCAGCCATCTGCGTGGCGAGGGCGAAAAGCTCTCTGGTGGTGGCAAGTCCTCGGGCCTGATGGGCTTTCTCAAGATCGGCGATCGCGCAGCCGGTGCGATCAAATCCGGTGGCACCACCCGCCGCGCGGCCAAGATGGTCATCGTCGATGCGGATCACCCGGATATCGAGGATTTTATCAACTGGAAGGTGCTCGAAGAACAAAAGGTCGCGAGCATCGTGGCTGGCTCCAAGATGCACGAGGCCAAGCTGAACGGTATTTTCGCGGCCATTGGCACATGGGACGGGCTCGAAGAAGAAGCCTATGATCCCAAGGTCAACAACACGTTGAAAGAAGCGATCCGTGAGGCCAAGAAAGTCGCGATCCCTGAAACGTATATCAAGCGCGTCCTGGATTACGCCAAGCAGGGCCATACCGGCATCGAATTCCCGACCTATGACACGGACTGGGATTCCGAGGCCTATAACTCTGTTTCCGGCCAGAACTCGAACAACTCGATCCGCGTCACCAACGCCTTCCTGACCGCAGTCAAGAAAGACGCCGACTGGGAGCTGATCAACCGCACCGACGGCTCCGTTTCCAAGACCGTCAAGGCGCGCGATCTGTGGGAACAGGTCGGCCATGCCGCATGGGCCTGCGCCGATCCGGGCATCCAGTACCACGACACGGTTAACGAATGGCACACCTGCCCGGAAGACGGTGAGATCCGAGGCTCAAACCCCTGTTCGGAATACATGTTCCTCGACGACACGGCCTGTAACCTTGCCTCGATGAACCTGCTGACGTTCCTCAAGGACGGCGAATTCCAGGCGGCGGATTACATGCACGCCTCGCGTCTCTGGACCCTGACGCTCGAAGTCTCGGTAATGATGGCCCAGTTTCCGTCGAAAGAGATCGCGCAGCTGTCCTACGACTTCCGCACGCTGGGTCTGGGCTATGCCAATATCGGCGGTTTGCTGATGAACATGGGCCACAGCTATGACAGCGACGAAGGCCGCGCGCTCTGCGGTGCGCTGACCGCGATCATGACCGGCGTGGCCTATGCGACCTCGGCGGAAATCGCCTCGGAGCTCGGCGCCTTTGCCGGATATGAGCGCAACGCCAACCACATGCTCCGCGTGATCCGCAACCACCGCAATGCTGCCTATGGCAAGACCACCGGCTACGAAGACCTCGCGGTCACGCCGGTCGCACTCGATCACAAGAACTGCCCCGATACCAAGCTGCTTGAACTGGCCCACACGGTCTGGGACGAGGCGCTGGCGCTGGGTGAAAAGCACGGCTACCGCAATGCGCAGGCCACCGTGATCGCGCCCACCGGCACCATCGGCCTTGTCATGGACTGCGACACCACCGGCATCGAACCTGATTTCGCACTGGTCAAGTTCAAGAAGCTTGCCGGTGGCGGCTACTTCAAGATCATCAACCGCTCGGTTCCGGCCGCGCTTGAAAAGCTGGGCTACGGCTCGGCCGAGATCGAAGAGATCATCTCTTACGCGGTTGGCCACGGCTCCATAGGCAATGCGCCCGCGATCAATCACACGTCGCTGGCTGGTCATGGTTTCGGTGAGAACGAGCTCGCCAAGGTCGAGGCCTCCCTTGCCAGTGCTTTCGACATCCGCTTTGTCTTCAACCAGTGGACGCTGGGCGAAGAGTTCTGCACCAATGTGCTCGGCATTCCCGCCGCGAAACTGAACGATCCGTCTTTCGATCTTCTGCGCCACCTGGGCTATTCCCGCAAGGACATTGAGGCTGCCAATGACCATGTCTGCGGCACCATGACCTTAGAGGGCGCACCGCACCTCAAGGAAGAGCATTACGCGATCTTTGACTGTGCCAATCCCTGCGGCAAGAAAGGCACCCGCTACCTGAGCGTCGACAGCCACATCCACATGATGGCCGCTGCGCAGTCCTTCATCTCGGGCGCGATCTCCAAGACGATCAACATGCCGAACGATGCTACGATCGAAGATTGCCAGAAGGCCTACGAACTGTCCTGGTCGCTTGGCGTCAAGGCCAACGCGCTGTACCGCGACGGCTCGAAACTGTCCCAGCCGCTCGCCTCGGCGCTGGTCGAAGACGACGAAGACGCCGCCGAAGTGCTTGAATCCGGCTCGCAGCAGGAAAAAGCCGCCGTTCTGGCCGAAAAGATCGTCGAAAAGGTCGTGGTCAAGGAAATCATCCGCTCGCACCGCGAAAAGATGCCCCAGCGCCGCAAGGGCTACACCCAAAAGGCGGTTGTTGGCGGGCACAAGGTCTATCTGCGCACCGGCGAATACGAAGACGGCAACCTTGGCGAGATCTTCATCGACATGCACAAGGAAGGCGCTGGCTTCCGGGCGATGATGAACAACTTTGCCATCGCCGTGTCGGTCGGCCTGCAATACGGGGTACCGCTCGAGGAATTCGTAGACGCCTTTACCTTTACGAAATTCGAACCCGCCGGGATGGTGCAGGGCAACGACAGCATCAAGAACGCGACCTCGATCCTCGATTACGTGTTCCGCGAACTGGCCGTGTCTTACCTCGACCGGACCGATCTGGCCCATGTGAAACCGCAGGGCGCTTCCTTTGACGATGTTGGTCGCGGCGAGGAAGAAGGCGTGTCGAATATCTCGGAGATGAGCGAGAACGCTGCCAGCCGCTCTCTGGAAGTGCTGAAACAGATCAGCTCCACCGGCTATCTGCGCAAGCGTCTGCCGCAGGAACTTGTCGTGCTGAACGGCGGCCAGATGCCCGGCGCGTTGGCGGGCTTTGCAGAACCGTCAGCACCGATGGCGGCAATGACCTCCGATACCACCACAATCGCAACATCGACCACCACCGCCGTCGCAAGCGGCACCGTGTCGATGGACGCGCGGGTCAAGGCCAAGATGCAGGGCTACGAGGGCGACCCCTGTGGTGAATGCGGCAACTACACGCTGGTGCGTAACGGCACCTGCATGAAATGCAACACCTGCGGCGGGACGTCGGGGTGTAGCTGAAGGAATTCAGAGGTTGGGGTCAGCGGTGCAACGCCAACCCCAGGCTCATCCCGCAAGAGCTAAGCATGCTGCGGGAGAAACCAATCGGCCCTCGAAGGGTCGTGACGAAAGGAATGACAAAGGACGATTTGGGGATCAATAGCGTGCTGAGTAATACAGAGTTTATCCCAAGACTTAACCTCATGAAATTGGGTGCTCTGGCACTTAGGAGGGCATCGCGATGCCAAACAAAGACAACTATTGGACTCAAAAAAGGCCTGATGGGCGTTGGGAATCAAAGCGAGAAGGAGCTGAACGCGCATCAAAAGTGACTGCTACTCAAGCCGAAGCTTGGGATGCTTCCAAGAATTTTGCCAAGCAAAATGATGGCGAAGCAATCCTTAAGGGACGGGATGGACGTATTCGAGATAGGAATACATATGGAAACGATCCTTACCCTCCTAAAGGCTAAAAGAACCGCGCCCCAACAGGCGCGCAGGGGTTGCGGGCTGCCACTCGCTGACCGGACCCCGACGAAACCACCGAAGCGGCCTTTGCAGAGGGCAGCTTCAGCTCACGGACGGGCCTCACTTCTGGCCCGACGACATAGGGTGGGGGCGGACTATTGTCCTTGCCCACCTTTCCACGGGGCGGGTGCGCTCGCCCCTGACGACGTTCAGGCCGCAGGCAAAAAACACCGGGCGGTAAACTAGATGAGCCTGAACGGCGAAACTTATACGGAGCGCTTCGGCGCTCCGTTTTTTCTTGTGTGTGTTCGAGCTGGACGTTGGTCGGTTGCGCGGACGTTTCGGACCTTCACCCATTGGCCGCTTCCGGGGTAGCCGAACAGAAATCGTGATTTTTGCACGCTTTAAAGCTACTAATCAGTTCAACAGCTAAAGACGAGCATCAGTCGCGTGCGATAGTTGATGCCCAGACAGGACGACCATTCAGTGGCTCAATGTGATGCAGTAGCAACTTTTTCTTAAGGTTTACCTGCTATCATCAAGGGCGGTCAGATGGAGGCGTTTATGAAGTTCATTACTCTTGGTGGTGTCGCACTGCTCTTGCTTGCAGTCGTCAAAGGTCTCTTCCCAGACCTATTCCACTTTCTACCACTTGGTGGCAGCACAGTGGCCGAGATGGGAATCGTTTTTGGGATCGCAGTTGCGGCTGCCGCAATAAGTGATCTAAGGCGCACAAGCGATGAGTAAGCACAGGATTACTATCACGGTCGATCCTGACATCGACGAATGGCTTCAAGCCAGTGCAAAGATGTATGGACGTTCATTGTCCGAGTTGGTGCGTATTTGTCTACGGGAGTTCAGCCAAGAACACCCGACACGCTTCGCTACGAGGGACAAGGCTCGCACAGAAACCCCTGAAGCTTGGCGCGTAGTTTGGAAAGACGTGCATAAATCTTGATTTTTGCGCGCACCGATAGTCGGCCCAAACGGCACCTGCTGCCGTTCGCCACTTTGCCCTGAGTGTCTCAAATTGGCTCTAGCAGCCTTTCCAAGCCCCCGCACGAAATGGAAATGGGGCTCCCTTTTTCATACCGCTTTTATCATCCAAAATCAGGCGCGCTTGCTTTCGCGCCCCGAGATCGCGGCGGCGAAATCGCAGAGCCGCTTCAGCGCCTGTTCGAACTCCGCATCAGCGATGGTCATGGCGACGCGGATATGACCGGCGGCGGCGATGCCAAAACTTTCGCCGGGCATGACCGCAATGTGTTCTTCTTCCAGCAGGGCATGGGCAAAAGCTTCGCCGCTCATCCCGGTGCTGCGGATGTCCAGCATCAGGTACATTGCGCCATCCGAGGGCAGAAGACCAACAACTTGCTGATTGCCAAGCACTTTCTGTGCCAGTAGGCGGCGGCGGCGGAAGGGGGCTGCGATCTGTTCCTCGAATTCCTTCCCAGCGTTCAGCGCGAAAAGGGCGGCGTCCTGAACGAAACCGGCAACGCCATAGGTGGTGGTGACGGCCAGATCGGCAAGCGCGGCAATCGCCTCTTCGGGGCCGACGATCCAGCCGCAGCGCGACCCGGTCATCGCGTGGCTTTTCGACATGGAGCCAATGACCAGCGTGCGCTCGGCCATGCCGGGCAGGGCGCGCGGCGAGATATGGTCGCCTTTCCAGACCTGCGTGTCATAAACCTCGTCCGAGATCAGCCAGAGATCCTGTTCGCGGCAGACCCCGGCGATGCCCTCCAGCGTTTCGCGGCCATAGACCACGCCGGTGGGGTTGTTCGGTGAATTGATCAAGAGCGAGACCGCACCCTCGGCCAACTGTTCAAGCTCCTGCGCCTGCGGCAAAAACGCGTCTTTCGCATGGGTGCGCAGCGGGCGCGCAACCGCACCAGCGGCACGGATCGTGCCGGGATAGGTCGCGTAATAAGGGTCGACGAAAAGAGCCACATCTCCGGGATTGCAGACCGCGTTATGGGCCATGAACAGCCCCGCCTGTCCGCCGGGGGTGATCAGCACGTTTTCACGCCGCGTCGGGACACCGGTTCTCTCGCTGAGCCGCGCCGCGACCGCGTCGCGCAAGGATGGGATGCCGGGGACAGAGGCATAGCCTGTATGCCCGCCGGTTGCCGAGGCATTCATCGCGGCAAGGATCGTCGGGTCGGTGCGGATGTCATGCTCGCCGATGGTCAGCTGGGTCACCGCGATCCCGTCCGCGATCATGCGCTTGGCGCGGTCAAAGACCTCCCAGCCGTCTGAACCGCCTTCGTTGATATGGGTGATCCGATGCGACAGTTTCATAAGCAGACTCCGTAATATCTTCGCGCCGTTTGGGGCAGAGCCGGGCCGGATTGTCAATCGTAGTCCGGGCATATCTGCGTTGCATGGCTCTTGATCCCGCCGCGTGAGCCGGGTATTAAACCGCCATGAACCGGAATTGCATCATTATCTGCTGCATTATTACCTGCTGATACGAAAGCGGGCCGGTTTTCTTCGTTTACATCCCTGAACCAAGTTGCCATGCCCGCGCCGGAGGCACTGTGCCCGTTTGGCATTTTGTCTCACCCCACGTGAGGACGCGACGAGATGACAAAGATCAGGCTGCACAACACCAAGATGCGCGCGAAAGAGGATTTCACGCCGATCGACCCTGACAACGTACGGATGTATGTCTGCGGCCCGACGGTCTATGACCGGGCGCATCTTGGCAATGCGCGGCCTGTTGTGGTGTTCGATGTGTTGAACCGGCTTCTGCGCCATGTCTACGGCGCGGATCACGTGACCTACGTGCGCAATTTCACCGACGTCGACGACAAGATTAACGCCCGCGCTGCCGAAAGCGGGCGCGACATCTCCGAGATCACCGCCGAAACCACGCAATGGTTCCTCGATGACATGGCGGCGCTTGGCGCGTTGGAGCCGGACCATATGCCGCGCGCGACCCAGTACATCCCGCAGATGGTGGCGATGATCGAAGAGCTGATCGCCAAGGGGCACGCCTATGAGGCGGAAGGCCACGTGCTTTTCGCCGTTGACAGCTGGAAAGAGAAATACGGCCAGCTGTCCGGGCGCAGCGTGGATGACATGATCGCCGGGGCAAGGGTCGAGGTCGCGCCCTACAAGAAGAACCCGATGGATTTCGTTCTGTGGAAGCCGTCCGACGCGGATTTGCCGGGCTGGGAGAGCCCCTGGGGTCGGGGCCGCCCGGGCTGGCATATCGAATGCTCGGCCATGGCCTTTGAGCTGCTGGGAGAAAGCTTCGACATCCACGGCGGCGGCAATGACTTGATGTTCCCGCATCATGAAAACGAGATCGCCCAGAGCTGCTGCGCCCATCCAGAAGGCGATTTCGCCCATGTCTGGATGCATAACGAGATGCTGCAGATCGAAGGCAAGAAGATGTCCAAGTCGCTGGGCAATTTCTTTACCGTGCGCGATCTGCTGGATCAGGGCATCCCGGGTGACGTGATCCGTTTCGTGTTCCTGAGCACGCACTATCGCAAACCGATGGACTGGACCGAGGCCAAGGCCGTGGAAGCGGAGAAAACCCTTCGGAAATGGTACGGCCAGATCGACGCGGCAAGTGAAGACGGTGATGTCCCCCACGCTTTGATCAATGCGCTGGCGGACGATCTGAACACGGCCGGGGCGTTGACCGTATTGCATCAGCTTTCGCATGCGGATGAAGGGGGCGGCCTGCGCGCCTCCATGCAGTTTCTCGGTTTGGTCGGAGAAGCCGTGCCTGAGTGGGCCGCGGCACCGTCTGTGGACCTTTCTCCCTACGCGGATCGTCTTGCCGATCTGCGGCAGGCCGCCATGGAAATCAAGGATTTCTCATCGGTCGATGCGATGAAATCCGCGCTGACGGCGGCGGGTGTCGAGGTTCGGATGAGCAAAGCGGGGGTGGAATTGCTGCCGGGGCCGGGCTTTGACGCGGAAAAACTGGAGGGGCTGAAATGAGTGCGACATGCGCGTTTGAAGCGGTGAAGGGGGCTGTCTGCCCCCCGTCCCGGACGTGGTCCGGGACTCCCCCCGAGGATATTTTTGACCCAAAGAAGCTTGTGGTTTCTGAAGGGGGAGCGGTGCTATGACAGAACGGCTTTATCTTTACGACACCACCCTGCGGGACGGGCAACAGACGCAAGGGGTGCAGTTTTCGACCGCCGACAAGGTGCAGATCGCGACAGCGCTGGACGGGCTTGGCATCGATTACATCGAGGGCGGCTGGCCCGGGGCGAACCCGACGGATTCGGCTTTTTTCGAGGCGGCACCGAAGACACGGGCGCAGATGGTGGCCTTTGGCATGACCAAGCGGGCGGGACGCTCGGCCGAGAATGACGATGTGCTGGCGGCGGTGATGAATGCGGGCACCGGTTCGGTTTGTCTGGTTGGCAAGAGCCATGATTACCATGTGGAAGCGGCGCTTGGGATCACGCTTGAGGAAAATATCGAGAATATCCGGGCGTCCGTCGCGCATATCGTGGCGCAGGGGCGCGAGGCGCTTTTCGATGCCGAGCATTTCTTTGACGGTTACAAGGCCAACCCGGGCTATGCGCTTGAAGCCTGCCGGGCCGCCTATGATGCCGGGGCGCGCTGGATCGTTCTCTGTGATACGAACGGCGGGACATTGCCGGAGGAGATCGCGCGCATCGTGACCGAGGTCATCGCGGCGGGCATTTCCGGGGATCACCTTGGCATTCATACCCATAACGATACCGAGGCGGCAGTAGCTGGATCGCTGGCGGCGGTTCTGGCCGGGGCGCGCCAGATACAGGGCACGCTGAACGGGCTGGGCGAACGCTGTGGCAATGCCAATCTGGTTTCGATCATCCCGACGCTTTTGCTGAAAGAGCCCTTTGCCAGCCAATTTGATACCGGGATCAGCCGCGAGGCGCTGGTGGGCATGACACGGATCAGCCGGATGCTGGACGATATCCTGAACCGGGTGCCGATGCGTCAGGCGCCTTATGTCGGCGCTTCGGCCTTTGCCCACAAGGCGGGGCTGCATGCCAGCGCGATCCTGAAGAATCCGGACACCTACGAACATATTGATCCGGAACTGGTGGGTAACGAACGCATCATCCCGATGTCGAACCAGGCAGGGCAATCGAACCTGCGTCGCCGTCTGTCCGAAGCGGGGCTTGAGGTCGAAAAGGACGATCAGGCGCTTGGCACTATCCTGAACACGATCAAGGAACGCGAGGACGCGGGCTATTCCTATGACACGGCGCAGGCCAGTTTCGAGCTGGTCGCGCGCGAGGCGCTTGGCCGGATGGAGAGCTTTTTCGACGTCGAACGCTACCGTGTGATTTCCGAGCGTCGCCGCAACGCCAAGGGGCAGGTGGTCGTCGAATCCGAAGCGGTGGTGACGGTACAATTCCGTGACGGGTCCAAGCGCACCGGGTATTTCAAGAACGAACATCCGCAGGATCTGCATGATGACGGGCCGGTCAACGCGCTCTGGCAGGCGCTGAAGACCGATCTTGGGCCCTATCAGGACAGGATCGACGACATGCGTCTGACCGATTTCAAGGTGCGTATCACCAATGGCGGAACCGAGGCCGTGACACGTGTAATCATCGATTTTCAGGATGCGCAGAAACGGCGTTGGTCAACGGTGGGTGTGTCGCCGAATATAGTGGATGCCAGTTTCGAGGCGCTGCTGGATGCGATCCGGTGGAAGCTTGTGCGCGACGGTAAGGCGTGACGGGCTGACGTGGCATTCGATACCGATCTGACGGCCTGCGCGGCCCTTGTGGAAAAGGCCGATCCGGCACGATTTCTTGCGGTGATGGCGGTGCCCGTGCCTGCGCGCCGCGTGCTGTTCCCGATATTTGCGTTGAATATCGAGGTGGCCCGCGCCCCTTGGGTGACCGAGGAAAGCATGATTGCCGAGATGCGGCTGCAATGGTGGCGCGATGCGCTGTCGGAGATTTCTGCCGGGGGGATCGTGCGGCGGCATGAGGTGGTGACGCCGCTTTCGCAGGTGCTGGCGCCGGCGTTGGCCGCGCGGTTGGATGAAATGGTGGCGGCGCGGCGCTGGGACATCTACCGAGACCCGTTCGAGGATGAGGCGCATTTCGAGCGCTACATCGATGCCACTTCGGGCCATGTGGTCTCGGCTGCGGCGCTATCGCTGGGCCAGGCTGATGAAACGGTGCTGCGAGATTTCGCCTATGGGGTCGGGATCGCGAATTGGCTTTGCGCCGTGCCCGAGCTTGAGGCGCGCCGCCGTGTGCCGCTCATTGACGGGACCGGCGAAGGTGTACGTAATCTGGCGCAGAAAGCGCTCGAACGGCTGCAAAAAGCGCGGTCGCAGCGGGCAAAAATCTCGCCCGAGGCGCGGCAGGCGCTGTTCAGCGGCTGGCAAGCGTCGCGTCTGTTGCGTCAGGTCATCGCGGACCCGTCCCGTGTGGTTGAGGGGCGGCTTGGCGGAATCGATACGCGCGATCGGCTGGCGCTCATGCTGCGGGTCGCGCGCGGGCGCTGGTGATTCAGCTCCTCGCCGAACCACGCGATTGCATCACCAGCCAGATCAGCGCACTGCCCGCCAGAACCAGCGCCGGTGCCATTGCAAGGTTCACGGCCGTCCAGCCTTCGGTCGCGGTGCCGCCCGAGCAGTTCATCAGACCGCCCGATGAAAGCGAGGCAATCGTGACGCCGCCGAACACGATCAGGTCGTTCAGGCCCTGCATCCGCCCACGTTCGGAAGGCTCATGCGCCCCGGCAAGCATCGAGGTCGCCCCGATGAAGCCAAAGTTCCAGCCAATCCCAAGCAGCACCAGCGCGATAAAGAAATTGCCCAGCTCCACGCCCTGAAGCGCGACAAGCCCAGCCCCGGCAAGAATGGCCAGCCCGGTGCCCATGATCTTTTCCACGCCGAACCGCGCGATCAGGTGACCGGTGAAAAACGAAGGGATAAACATGGCCAGCACATGCGCCGTCACTACATCGGCGGCCGAATTGCGGGTGAACCCACAGCCGACCACGGCCAGCGGTGTCGAGGTCATCACGAGGTTCATAAGTCCGTAGGACACGGTCGCGCAAATCACGGCCACGGCAATTTTCGGCGTCGTGATCAGCTCCCAGCGGCTGCGGCCCTTGCTGGCACCCTCGGCGGGCGGCGGAGGTTTTGGAATATCCAGGAACAGGAACAGGGCGGCCCCGATCACGTTCACGGCGATCACCGCGGCGTAGGTGCCAATAAAGGGGATCACATAGGCATCTGCGGTCAGCTTGACCACCTGCGGCCCGATAATGGCCGAGGCAAGACCACCCGCCATCACGTAGGAAATAGCCTTGGGGCGGAACGCATCCGATGCGGTATCGGCAGCGGCGAACCGGTAAAACCCGTGCGCGCTCATATAAATACCGGTGAAAAGGCTGCCCAGAAGGAAAAGCGCAAAAGACCCGGTGAACAGGCCATAGGCGCCGATGACACCACCAAGCGTACCGCCAGCAGCGCCTACAAAGAATCCGGCGCGGCGTCCGTATTTCTGCATTACCGCTGATAGCGGTGTGGCCGTCAGCATCGAGCCCAGGACGATCATGGAAATCGGCAGGGTCGCAAGGCAGGGGTTCGTTGCAAGCGACTGCCCCGCCAGACCGCCAATGGTAAAGATCATCGGCATCTGGGCGCCCAGCAGCGCCTGCGCCAGAACCAGAACCACGACATTGCGCTTTGCACGCTGATGATCGTCGGACTGAGACTCGATTTCGGAAATACTTGTCATGTGCAGCTTGGTAGTTCTGAACCGTCGGCGGCACAAGCACCTTGCGTCGCCGCAATTGCAGCATATGGTTCCGGCGATGAATGATCTCGGCATCTCTGCGACGCATCTTTTGCTACTCGGCGGCTCGGGCGAGGCGCGCCACATCGCGGCGGCCCTGGCCGAGAAAAGCGCAATGCGCGTGACGGCCTCATTGCTTTATCCCGCGCGCGTGCACCCCGATCTGCCGGTGCCAACCCGTTTCGGCGGTTTCGGCGGAGATGACGGATTCCGGGTCTTTCTGGCCGTGGAGGGGATCGGCGCGGTTCTGGATGCGACCCATCCGTTTTCCACACGCATCGCCGCGCGTACCGCACGGATCTGCCATGAACTGTCGCTGCCGCATGCCCGGCTGCTGCGCCCGGAATGGACTTCGGAACCGGGCGACAACTGGCGTTTCGCGAGGGATGAGGCCGAAGCCTCGACCATGCTCCTGCCTGGCCAAAAGGTCTTTGCCACCACCGGTCAGGCAAGCTTAGGCGCGCTCGTTGGGGATAGTCTTGCGGAATTCAAGGTGCGCAAGCTGACGGACAGGGCGCCATCCCGGCAATACCGCAATGTAGAATTTATCCGTGGGCAGGGGCCGTTCTCGGTCGAACAGGAAATCGCGACTTTCAAAAGTCTCTCGATTGACGTCCTGGTCGCAAAGAACAGTGGCGGCGCGGTCAGCCGAACCAAGCTTGATGCCGCGCGGGCGCTTGGCCTGCCGGTTATCCTGATCGACCGCCCCTCCCAGCCCGAAGCGACGCTTCTGCCCGATGTTGCCGCCGCGTTGGATTGGATAGACGCGCTATGAGCACGGGACGGATTATCATCGGCGATGCCTGCGTGGCCGAGGGGGCGGCGTGGCTGGCCGAACATGATCCGCGTTTTGCCCAGGCTCTGACCCTGACCGGCCCTTTGCCGCTGCGTCTGCGTGCCGACGGTTTCGCGGAGCTGCTCAGCGCCATCGTCAGCCAGCAGGTCAGTGTCGCCTCGGCACGGGCGATCTGGGCGCGCATGATCGCAGCGGGGCTCGACCGCCCCGAGAATATCCTCGAGGCCCGCGAAGACGAACTGCGCGCAATCGGTCTTTCGCGCCAAAAAATCCGGTATTCCTACGCGCTGGCCGAAGCCGGGATCGATTACGACGCCTTGCGGACCGCGACGACGGACGACGTCATAAAGACCCTAACACGGGTACCCGGCATCGGCATCTGGACGGCGGAAATCTACGCGATGTTTTCGCTTGGACGGGCCGATGTCTTTGCGCCGGGCGATCTGGCCTTGCAAGAATCCGCCCGCGTGCTGTTTGATCTGCCGGACCGCCCCAAGGAAAAGGCATTCCGGCAAATGGCCGAAAGCTGGGCTCCGTGGCGATCGGTTGCGGCGCGCCTGCTCTGGGCCTATTACCGCGTTGAAAAGAACAGGGAAGGAATTTCATGACACGGGTTTTGCAAGCAGGTCGGGTCGAACCGAAATCGGGGGAGACCCGGTCTGTCGTGGTGTTTTTGCACGGCTACGGCGCGAATGGCGCCGATCTGCTGGGCCTTGCCGATCCGCTGGGCGACCACCTGCCCGATACACTCTTTGTCGCTCCCGACGCGCCCGAGACGATTCCCGGCATGCCGAACGGCTACCAGTGGTTCCCGATCCCCTGGATTGACGGGTCGAGCGAAGAGGCCGCCGAACGTGGCATGGCCGCGGCGATCGACGATCTGAACGCCTTTCTCGACGCACTCATGGTGGATGAGGATGTGCTGCCCGAACAGGTCGTTCTCTTTGGCTTTTCCCAAGGCAGCATGATGGCGCTCCACGTGGCCCCGCGCCGCGAAGACGCTGTGGCGGGCGTCGTGGCCTTCTCCGGCCGGTTGCTCAGCCCCGAAACCCTAGCGGACGAAGTCGTCGTGCGCCCGCCAGTCCTTTTGGTTCATGGCGATCAGGACGACGTGGTGCCGCCGCAATCGCTGCCCGCCGCCGCCGAAGCGCTGCAAGAGGCCGGTTTTCAGGACGTCTTTGCCCATATCATGAAGGGCACCGCCCACGGGATCGCGCCAGACGGGCTGAGCGTCGCGCTTGCCTTCATGCGCGACAAGCTGAATCTCTGAAAAGATATTGCGGGAAAGGTTCCGCCAACTATTTGCCTGTATGTGGCTTGCGCGGGGGTGCAGAGCCGGAAACCTTGCCGGGCCATCGTGACCCGGATCGGAGAACAAGAAATGCTGATCGTATCTGGCACCATGAAAGTCGAAGAGTCGGGCATTGACGCCATGAAGACCGCCGCAGAAACCATGTCGCGCGAAACCCGCAAAGAGCGGGGCTGCATTACATACGCCTTCTGGCAGAACGTCGAAGATCCATCCGAATTCCGCGTTTACGAGGAATGGCAGGATATGGACTACCTGAAATCCCATGCAGAATCCGACCACATGGCGACTTATCGGGAGAAGCTGAAAGAGATCGGGGTTATCGCGCGCGATATCAACTTGTTCGAACCGGGCCCGTTCACCAAACTCTGACTACTTGGCTTCGGCCTTCAGCTCATCCCAAAGCCAGGGTTCGGCAAATTCCACCGAATTGCCACCCGGGTCGCGCACGTAAAGCGAGCGCGCCCCGTTGGGCCAGTCGAACTCGCTGTCTACCTCGACGCCCGCGGCCAGCAGACGGCTTCGCATGGCGTCGATCTCATCCCGGGGCATCGCAAAGCAGACATGTCCCGACCCGCGCGCCCCATGCGGCGGCACCGGAATCCGTCCGGTCTTGCTTGCGTTTTCGGTGGCTTCAGGGTTGAATACCAGCAGCACTGCTGAGCCCAGATCGAAGAACACATGCCGTCCTTTGACCCGCTGAAATACCCGTAAGCCCAGTAAGTCACCATAAAACGCCTCGGCTGCGTCGAGGTCTTGCATGTAAAGCGCCGCTTCGAGCAGCGCACGCGGGGCAGGGGCTTGGGGTAGATCGTTCATACCACGGACTCTAGTGCCCCAACGCCAAATGTCAGGTGATGCGGTCCCATGCGCCGCTGGGGAGCCCGTCCAACGTCCATTGCCCGATCCCATAACGTATCAGCCGCAGGGTCGGATGACCAACCGCCGCCGTCATGCGGCGCACCTGGCGGTTGCGACCCTCGCGGATGGTCAGCTCGATCCAGCAGTCGGGCACCGTCTTGCGCACCCGGATCGGTGGCACCCTCGGCCAGAGGGCCGCTGGTTCGTCGATCCGGCGGGCTTTAGCCGGTCGCGTCATACCATCCTTCAGCTCGACACCCTTGGCCAGCCGGGCAAGTGCGGCTGCATCCGGAATTCCCTCGACCTGGACCCAGTAGATCTTGGCCATCTTGTACTTTGGATCGGCGATCCGCGCCTGTTGCCGACCATCATCGGTCAGCAGCATCAGACCTTCGCTGTCCCGGTCCAGACGTCCAGCCGGATAGACCCCTTTCAAGTCGATGTAATCGGTCAGAACCGACCGCCCCGACGGATCGGTGAACTGTGGCAGCACGTCATAAGGTTTGTTGAAACGGATCAGCGTGGACATGGGCCGGTGCTAGCCAAAGCAGTCGGAAATGGAAAGCCCGGGTTGCCAAGCGGTCGCATTGTGTCACGCTTGTGGATAACGTCATCTGCTTGTCACGTAATCAGGTTACCTCACCGGCGACATGTTGTGGATGATACAGGCTTGTCAGTTGTCAAACACGATATATAGTCATTTCGAAACCGGGCCAGAGCGGCGGCGGAATCAGTTGCTCTCAGGCCCAGGGGTTGGAACCGGGAAGGGTGAGTTTACGAATGGACGGTGATTTCAGAACGGAGTTCGTGCGCTCCCCCGGCGCCTTGCGACAACATCCCGCTTTGGTGTTGAACGCGGATTATCGGCCCTTGTCCTACTACCCCCTTTCCCTGTGGCCTTGGCAAGATGCGATCAAGGCCGCTTGGCTCGACAGGGTGGACATCGTGGCCGAATATGACGAGGTCGTCCGAAGCCCGAGTACCGAAATCAGGATCCCGTCGGTGGTTGTCCTGAAAGACTATGTAAAACCTCAAAAGCGCGTGGCCTTCACGCGCTTTAATTTATTTCTGAGGGACGAATTCCGCTGCCAGTATTGCGGCGCCAAGGGAGAGCTGACTTTCGATCATGTGGTCCCCAGGGCCAGCGGCGGCGTGACCAGCTGGCAGAACGTGGTTGCGGCCTGTTCGCCCTGCAATCTCAAGAAAGGGTCCAAGCCGCTGCACCGCGCAGGTATGTCACTGCGCAAGCCACCGCGCCAGCCCGGGGCCGAAGAGCTGCGCAACATGGGTCGTAAGTTCCCGCCCAATCACCTGCATGAAAGCTGGATGGATTTTCTTTATTGGGATGCTGAGCTTGAGGCGTAACAGCCAAGATCGGTGCTCATCGGTCAGACACTTGCCTGAAGCTTAATCAACTTGGCGTCGAGTTCCTCGATCTCTTTGATTGCCTTGGCAAGACACACTTTCTTGCCAAGACCCGTCCCTAGATCCTTCATCGCCAGCAAACGCACATGCTGACCGATAAGAAACTCTCGTACGGCTATTATAACGGCGATATCGGCGACCCGGCTGCTTTTGAAAGCGCGCGGAAGCACGAGTGGAGACGTTGCGTCTGCTGAAAGTTGGCTATCGGCACGCGAAGGGTCAACGTCAATTCTGGAGATAACATCAACCAGCCGGTCAATGTTCTGACGACGTTCGTCGATCGAAGCGTACAAAAGATCCTGAAGAGCAGGAGAAGAGGAACGGGCCGCCAGATCTTCAAAAAACTGCACACCCTGCATTTCGACCATATACGCGTCGTACAGCGCCTGATTATACAGAGCGGTCACGTCATCACGTTCTGTGGGATCGAAATCCATCACTTTTCCAAAGCTAGATATATACATTGAGCGCACCTGTATTTGAAAGATTAACGCGAGGAAACCGGAATCGTTCCCGCTTAGGCTGTGTCGCTCGCGGCGCGCAATAACATGCCGAACAGATCGCGCGGATCATCTGGGTCGGCTAACAGGTCCAGATCGAGATACAGATCGCTGCCGGAAAGCCGGTCGCGCACATAGCGCAGGGCGCTGAAATCCTCGATCGCAAAACCCACGCTGTCGAACAGGGTGATCTGATCGTCCGACGTTCGCCCGGGGGTAGTTCCGGCGATGACCTGCCACAGTTCCGTCACCGGGTGATCTGGGTCCAATTGCTGGATTTCCCCTTCAATCCGTGTCTGCTCGGGGAATTCCACGAAGATGTCCGATCGGTTCAGAATCGCCGGGGCCAGCTCTGTCTTGCCGGGGCAGTCACCGCCGATCGCGTTGATATGCACACCGCTGCCAACCATGTTATCCGTCAGGATCGTGGCATATTGCTTGTCTGCGGTGCAGGTTGTGATGATCTGCGCGCCTTCGATGCTTTCTTCGGGCGAATTGCATTTCACAATCTTCAACCCGCTCCCGGCAAGGTTGCGAGCGCATTTCTCTGTGGCCGCACTGTCGGTATCATAAAGCCGAACGGTGTCGATGCCACAGATCGCTTTCATCGCAAGGCTCTGGAATTCCGACTGCGCGCCATTGCCGATCATCGCCATGACCTTGGCGTTTTTCGGGGCGAGGTGCTTGGCCACCATGGCCGAGGTCGCAGCCGTACGCATCGCCGTCAGCACCGTCATTTCCGACAACAGGACTGGATAGCCGGTGCCTACATCTGCCAGTAAGCCAAAGGCGGTTACCGTCTGCAAGCCGTCGCGGGTATTCTTGGGGTGGCCGTTCACGTATTTGAACCCGTAGACCTCGCCATCCGAGGTCGGCATGAGTTCGATTACCCCTTCGGCGGAATGAGAGGCCACGCGCGGCGTCTTGTCGAACAATTCCCAGCGTTTGAAATCCGCCTCGACGTAATCGGCCAATCCGCGCAGCATCTTTTCGACGCCGATATGGTGGATCAGCCGCATCATGTTGTCGACGGAAACGAAAGGCACCAGCGCCTTGTCAGAAGGTTTGCTCATCATCGGCTCCTTTACGAATGCGCGCGGGTCGGGCGGTCGAATACGCGACGGCCCAGCGCCGAGGCTGCCAGATCGACCATCACCTGTGCCGTTCGGCCGCGCTCATCGAGAAACGGGTTCAGTTCCACAAGGTCGAGCGAGGTCAAAAGCCCGCTGTCACTGATCATCTCCATAACCAGATGCCCCTCGCGAAATGTCGCGCCCCCCGGAACGGTGGTGCCGACCGCAGGCGCGATGCTCGGGTCAAGGAAATCCACGTCGAGCGAGACATGCAGCATTCCGTTGGCCGCTTCGACCCGTTCAAGGAAGGCGGCAAGTGGCTTGGCGATGCCGGTTTCGTCGATTTCGCGCATGTCATGGCGGTGAATTTCGGTTTCCTCAAGTGCGGCACGTTCCGCCGCATCGACCGAACGCAGCCCGATGATGCAGATGTTTTCCTGCGGCACTGGGTGCGCAACCGTGGGAAAGCCTTCAAACCCATCTCGGCCCGTGACGTAACCCAGCGGCGTGCCGTGCAGATTGCCGGAATCCGAGGTCTGGGGCGTGTGGTAATCGCTATGTGCATCCAGCCACAGCACGAATTGCGGGCGGTCCTGCGCTGCCGCATGGGCCGCGACACCGGCAACCGTTCCAAGCGACAGGCTGTGATCGCCGCCGAGAAATATCGGCAAACCGTCCTGCATCGCCCGTTCCGCGGCCTCCGCCAGCGATTGTGTCCAGGCAATGGTTTCGCCCAGCGCATGCAACTTGCCACCCGGCTGTGCAGGCTCAAAGGGGGCAGGTGACAGGTTGCCGCGATCTTCAACCTTGTGACCCAGCGCCTGCAACGCCTCGCCCAGACCGGCAGTGCGATAGGCATCCGGTCCCATAAGGCACCCGGTCCGCCGTTTCCCGCTATCTACCGGGCAGCCCAGCAATATGCAGCTATACTGTGTCATCTCATCCGCTCCTTTTCGAATTTCTCCCAATATCCGCCAAAACGCGTTGCAAGCCAGTGTAAATTTTGCTCAAATTGGTCCTAAATTGATCAATATGGCCAAGCTGAATGGACAAAACGGACGAACGCCTGATTGCCGCGCTGAAAGAAGACGGCCGTGCGTCGATCTCGGACTTGGCCGCGTCGCTCAATCTCTCGCGCGCAACCGTGCGCACCCGGATGGAACGGTTACAAGCCAGCGGTGACATTCTCGGCTTTAGCGTCGTGTTGAAACGCGACGTGGCCAGCCAGCCGGTGCGCGGCCTCATGATGATCGGGATCGAGGGCAGGGGCACCGACCGTATCACCCGCCAGCTGATCGCCCTTCCTCAGGTGCGCGCGGTTCACTCAACCAATGGCCGCTGGGACCTGATCGTCGCGATTGGCGCCGAGACGCTCGAGGAATTCGATACGGTGCTGGCGCAGATCCGCCGGTTCGACGGCATCGCCCATTCCGAAACCAACCTGCTGCTCAACACGAAAAAGGCGGCGCGCTAGGCGTCCAACGCTGCCGTCAGTTTCTTCTGGAAATAGGCCACGCCCTGTTCATGACGGGGCGACAGCGGCCCGGCCCGGTACCCGCCGCTTTCATAGTTCTTCTGCGTTTCCAGACAGACCTCAAAATCCTCGCGCACCACCTGCAGATTATCGGCGATCGTCTTCTGCCGCGCCGCTTCCATCCCGGGTGAGGTATCCTCAAAGTAAAAGTTGTAAATCAATTCGGTCCGGCGATGGTCAATCGGGTTGATACGTGACGTATTCATGCCGCCATTGAACAGCGACAGCGTCCAGTTCGGCCACATCCACATCCATTTCCCGCGATAGAACAACCCCTCACGCGGCGGCGCTGTCATCCGCACCATCTGGTCCAGCGCAACCGTTTCAAAACGGTCGAATTCAATCGCCTGATGAAAGGCCGGGTGAATGCCGGGGATATGATAGCCTTCGACAAAATTGTCCGTGTAGATCTTCCAGTTGGCGTCAAAGACCAGACGCTCTTCCTGCATCCACGTGTAGCGCTCGACCGGCTCATCCGCGACCTCATTGATCAGCCCGCCCAGCTGCGCCTCAAGCGGGGACGATGGCGCGATGGCGACAAAGAGCAGCCCGCGCCAAATGTCGAACGACACCTTGTCCAGTTCCCAGTCGCTCTTTTCGAAATCCGGATCTTCACCCCACCAAGGCACGTTCAAAAGCGATCCGTCCTCGCCCCAGACCCATTGGTGATAGGGACAACGTATCGTACTGCACCGCCCGGTCCCCTCCGGCAGCAGCCGTGCCCCGCGATGCCGGCAGACGTTGCGAAAGGCGCGCAGCCCGTCCTTTGCGCGCACCACGAAAACCTTCTGTCCAGCGATCTCCACCGCGATGTAATCGCCGCGTTTTTCCAGACGCGACGCCGGTCCGATCAGCTGCCATGTAGTAGAAAAGATCGACTTCACATCGCGGGCGTGAATATCGGCAGAGGTATAGTTGACGGGATCGAGATTGCGCATCGTGACGGGCCTTTAATGGTGACCGTCGAACGCTAGCCAAACCCCATGTCGCGTCAAGCGCGGCTTACGATTTCGCCCGTGCCGCCGCGACCCACATCAGCGCCAGTGCCAGCGAAATAAGCGCGTTCCAGCCGGCCATCGAGATATTGAAAAGCTCCCACGGAATGTCGTCGCAACGCACCAGCGGCGCGTTCATGATCTGCTCCATGAGTTGTTCGGAACTCAAGCCCCCGATGGGGCCCGAGGTGCAGGTTGTCGGACCTTCCCACCAGCCCTGTTCAACCCCGGCATGATAGAATCCAATTCCCGATGTCGTCGCTGCGGCCAGTGCGCCAAGCCAGATCAGGGCAGGAGCCGGCACAAAAAACGCCAGCACGCCGATAACCACCGCCGCCCCATGCGGCCAGCGCTGCCAGAGGCACAGCTTGCAGGGCGCGAGCCCGCCCAGATACTGCGACCCAAAGGCGCCCAGCAACAGCGCGGCGGACCCGCCGGCGGCAATCAAAACAAGAATTCTACGCATCAGAGATATTTAACCACCACAAAACCGCCGATCAGGAAGATCATGAACAGGGTGAACATGAGGCCCAGCCGCTTTTCGATGAACTCACGCACGGGCGGTCCGAACTTCCACAATAGCGCCGCCACGATAAAGAAGCGCAGCGCGCGGGCAAGGATCGAGGTCGCGACAAATGTACCCAGCGGCATCGAGGTCCAGCCGGACATGATGGTGATGACCTTGTAGGGAAAAGGTGTGACCCCCGCGACCAGCACCGCCCAGAACCCGAAATCGTTAAAGCGGGTGTTGAACTCGGCCATCGCATCGGCCTTGCCCATCGACATCAGGATCGGCTGACCGATGCTTTCAAACGCAAAGGCCCCTATCGCATAACCCAAAAGCCCGCCAAGGACCGAGGCCACAAGCGCGACAAGCGCGATCAGCCAAGCCCGCGAGGGCCGCGCCAGAATCATCGGGATCATCAGCACATCGGGCGGGATCGGAAAGAAGGAGCTTTCAATGAAAGACACCGCCGCCAGCCACCAGAGGGCATGGCGGTGGTCAGCCAGTTGCATGGTACGTTCATAAAGGCCTTGCAGCATGATCCGACAATCCCATGTGTCCGCCGCTGCGAACCTTTGTTAACCGGCTAACCATGCAGCGGAAATTCCGTCAACTGCCGACAAGCGCGATCACGACACTTTTCATACTGGACGTCGCCGAATGCCGCGGTTATGTCTGCCCGCGTAGGCCCAAGTGGCGGAATGGTAGACGCAGGGGATTCAAAATCCCCCGTCCTAACGGACGTGCCGGTTCGAGTCCGGCCTTGGGTACCAAGGGCTTAGCTGAGTGTAACAATATTCAGATCTGGTGCGACTCACACCCGTGACTCACACCGTCTGTTCTTGTTCTGTTCATGTTCTCTGCTCCTGAGCGGCCTTTGATAGGCGCACGCGATTTGCTCTGGAACGGTAATAAGCGACCATTTCGGCTGATTGATTTGTAACCGCTTGGATCTCTGCACCTGTGCATCCAGCTTCAGCTAATTGAACGATGGCAAGCTTGCGCAAGCCGTGCAAAGTGAACTGTTGGGCTTTCTCGCCAAGTCCCTTGCGCCACGCTCTAAAGGCCTTTTCGATCGCGTCGTAACCCAAGGGTTCGGTCAGATTCTTCGCCAATACATGCGCGCCGACGCGTGACCGATCTGCGATGAACTGGCGCAGCTCTATCGGACAAAAGACTTCGATCATCTCGCCTGCCTTCTCATCCAGCACCATCATTGTCTCACAATGAAAATGATCGAACCACATCCTAATGGCGGCGTTCGGTCTCTGTCCGGTCGCACGGATCAATTCAGCATCTGCGCGAACATTCTCAAGGGCAGTGTCGAGCTTGTTCACTAACCACTCTGGCCATGGCAAGAACTCGCGCTGTTTCCCGAACAGGTCGATTCCTGACGCCGGATTCTCTCCAAGCGGCCAGTCGCGTTTGTTCTTCGCGTAGTTCCATAACAGGCTGATGGTCTGGACATACCAATCCGCTTTCCGGGGCGTCTCAGCCAAGCTGTCGTGAATTGCACGGACGCCCTGGCGCGTGGTCTTGCGGACATCCTTTTTCAGGTTCCTTTCCATGATCGCGTCCATCGTGCGGCGATAAGAGCGCTTGGTGCTGTCGGCCAGTCTTCCTTGAATACGCGGATCTGACCTCCAAACGATGATTAGTTCGCCCCAGCTATACTTCGATGGCACTTGCTGACGTTCGTGGCTGCCGCTTTGACACTGCCAATAGAGTTCGTCCAACCGGGCCGGGTCACCTTTCCAGTTGAGCTTGACGGTTTTCTGACGCTGTCTGCTTCCATCCCGCCAGCTGATCCGATGATACGGCTCCCAGACGCCTTTCCGTTGGTCGTATTTCCAGACCAGACGAGGTTTAGCTATCCGTGGTTTGGGAGGCTTCAAATCTCGATGTGCTCGTTTCCGAGTGCGGCAAGACCGCTTACGATAGCCTCAAGGTCTTTCACCCGCCAGCGATCATGCTCGCCCACGCGTACAGGGGGCGGCAACGCCCCTTGCGCAACTAGGTCGCGGAACTCCCTGCTGCTCAAGTCGAGCATATGAGCCGCGCTGGTGGCGCGAACGCATATGGGTGAGAAATGCTTCAATGTTTGTCCATTTCGCTTCGGAAAGTGAGAACTCTAAGTTTTCAAGTTGACGCTTAGGTCAGATGTGCTACCGATCGCCCGCCGCGAACTTAATCAACAAGCTTAGTGAGTACTGAATGCTAAGATTTTCAATTCTGCTGAGCCTCATTGCAGTTCTCCTCACCATCGGTGTGCTTGTCGCAACAGATATGATCGCTGTTTAAATCAGCGGTTCTGCGCTTCAGTCGCGCGGATCTCCGGCGGCAGCCACGCGTCGATCTTTGCGATCTGAGCACGGCTCAGACCAAGCGCTTCCTGCACCGATGCATCGGCAAACAGGCCTTCGAGTTCTTTCGCTTTCTGGCCTTTCTTCAACTTCGTAAAAGTCGCGCGGGGCTCGTCGTCTTGGTCCAGATCCAGCAGCAGCTCGGTTTTCTCGATCATCGCGGTTTGCAGCGCGAGCAGGGCAATGCGGTGCAGGTCCTCTTTGCCGGATTGCGTCAGATCCGGCTTGGCTGGTGCCGCGTTGTTGCCGGGACCGTGCGAGCTGGTTTCTTTCTCGGAGGTTTCCCTTTCTCGATAGGCGCCTTCGATTTTGAGGCTACCATTGTGATCGACCAGCACGAAGATCCCGCTGGTTTCGCGCTGCGCGTCAGTGAAGTTGCCGGCGCGGCGGGTTTGCAGCGCGTCTAGCTCCTCAAGCTCGGCATCTCTGATGCCATCATGGAAGTTTCGGTCCTGAAACATCGGCCGATTTATAGATGCCGAAGAACCGGAGAGCATCGAGATCACGCAGCAGCCGGCGGTCGGCAAGGCGGCGGTACGTCCGGACGGCACGATCACGCTCGATCTGCGTGAATACGATCCGGCGGGAGAGGTCGCCTTTCAGTATCCAAAAACCAAGGGCGGCGTCATCACACTGGTCGATGCGGCGGTGGATGTTGCAAACGCTCGCAAGAAAGGCGGCTGGGGAAGCGGTATCTTTTACCGGCCAAGAGCGGACTCTCAAAACCGCCTGATCGCTCGGCCGCGCCGCAACACCAAGCGCATTTTCATCGATGAAGAAAATGGTGACGGCTACGGCAGTATCGTGTCGAAAGAGCCGGGGGTTTCGAGCACGGGGCAAGTCCTGAATTGAATCCTGAACAATGAGTCCAGCATTCCTGTTTCGGATGGCGGTGGCGGTCAGATCTACGTCAAATATGGGGAACATAGGGACAAGCCCATAAAGCTTGATCTCGCCCTGTCTCTCTACGGGTATTATTTCAAGCCCGAAGAAAATGAGCACGCGCCACATCTGATGTTCGCCGGCGGTCAAGACTATAACGCGGACGTTGCCAGCCCGAACTCGAAATGGATCTGGCTAAGAGCGCACAGCGCCAGTCACCCGATGCTGATCAGCGCCTGGGGTTCAGGAAAACCGAACTTCACGAACATCCCGTTCATTGGCCGCGTTGCTCGAAACATCATCTGGCAGGACGCGACTATTGAGGAAATCATCCCGTGGGATGCTGGCGCGTCAAACATGATCCTCGACGGTATCCGTGGGAATGGCATCGCTGACACGATCAAGCTTGAGAGCTCTCCAACGGCTCGGCAAAATCGCGATGCGCCGGCTTCATATTACCGATGGTTATGAACATGCGCCGCGCCCTGGCGGGAACAACGGTCCGAACGGATGGGACACGGACCGGAAGGATCGAACCGGGACAAGCTATTTCTCGGCTGTTGATGGCCTGCTGCTCGAAGATATCTACATGGATACTGCCGGTTATGCGGAAGGCTACCGGGCGGACTTCACCTAATTCGATCCCGACTCAGGGCTATATTTTCTCCAAACACCGACAGTCTTCAGCCACTTGATTTATGCGCAGGGCAACTACAAGAACGCGATGTTCAGGAACATGTTGCTTTCCCGCTCTTCGATGAGTGGCGCGCAATTCCGTGCGGGCGGTATTGTTCTTGGGTTGCTGGTCATCGAGGCGAATTCCGGATTTTCGATCGGGAACGGTGAGTACGTCAGGAACCCAAGCGACGACTTGGGGATGCCAAATTATCCGGGGCAAAGCAGTGGCTTCGCTCTGGGGAACGCAAATACGTGGTCGCTGGTCTATGACGCCGTGGTTATGAAAGGCGGGTTCCACCGGCATTGGCGGGATGCGTCCTACGACACCCAAGGCAATCTCATTCCGGCCGGTCCTAACCGCGACCAGCATCTCTGCTATGGCATCAGCTTGCAGGATCTCTACGTCGGGCTGCGCCATGTCCTTGTGATCGATCACGATCCGAACCGACCCGGTCTCGTGGATCTAACCGGCCCGGAAACCATTGGGCCGTGTGTCGAGTACATCCCCGGCTATGGGTCGAACACGCGGGCGTTCAGCCAGACCACGGCTATCTTGGATCAGGTCGACAACAACCAGCAACCGGACCCGGAGCAATACGATGTTCAGTTCTGCAATTGGGATGCGGCGACACCTGATTACCGGGTTGATGGCATTTCGCAGCTGATCAAGGACGGCACCACGCTCGAGGCTTACGAGGATCAGAAGACGGGTTCCTCTGGCAAAACGCATTACGATTTCCACAATCGCATGCGCGCCTCTGAGGCGCCGTGGGAAGAGCGCCGGGAGATCTCAGATTGGTTCCGGGGTCGCATGGGCAATAACGTCACGCGCAGAACCACACCCAAAACCATGCAGTTCAAGCCGAACGCCTGGCAATACACGCCGGGCTTCATGTCGTGCATCGAGCTCGATTGGTCGGCTGACGGCCTAGAGGGCCTCCCCGGTGACGTCGAGGGCGACAGCGTCGACACCTACGGCGCGCCCTACATGAACTGGAACCTCGATCCGAAGTTTGACTTTGAGGGCCTGACGCTTCGGCGGATCCTGATGGAGGTCACGCAGGGCGCACTTATTGCGTCCGATCCGGTGACGGTCATTGGCGATAGCCGGGTCAATCCTTCTATGGGCACCATCTTTGGGATTGGTGGCTATAGCGGATCGGACAAGCTCGCCGTTGATTGCTATGACGGCATGTTCATGAACACCGGCGACGTTCAGGGGAATGTCGATATCACGGCGCGGGCAAATAGCGATGTTGCCCTGGTCATGGATGACGGTGATTTCACCCTGTCGAGCGGGAACAGTCTGACCATCTATGGGATGTCGAATGTTGGTTTCGATGGGGTCAGCGCGACGACGCGGACGCTCACAATCCAACCGGGATCGACCGTTTCATTCAAGCCGACGCTTCGGATCTGGTGTCAGGAAAACGGGCCCAGTTATTTCTTGCCAAAGCCGGGCCATGAAATGACCGGCAGCGGCGGGACGATCGGAACTGTTCGCGAATTCCAGCCACGGATCGAAGATGATTTCATGGCTATCCTTGATGATATTCAATATGTCCCGGCGAATGCTGAAAACGTGTCGGGGGTCGTGATCCGAGGTCTCGACGATGATCAGGGCGAAAAGACTGATTACGCGCGCCTGGACTATGGCGAGCACGCGCCTGAAGTCTGGTTCGATGGTTCTGTTTCCGAAGTCGTCACCGGCATCAAAGGTTTTGACGACTTCAAAACAGATAAAGTCATCGAGCCTGATTTGCCTAGCGCGGTCGTGATCAACGGCGGCACGCTGCATCTGGACATCACCGGAGTTGCAAACGGCACCTACGTCAAAATGAATGTTGATAGTATCTCAGGCGCATTTGACGCTGTGACTGCGGCGGGAAACAGCGCCAAGGATATCACGGTTTCGATCACCGCAACGACGTTGACCGTGCAGATCGCTGACGGCGATGGCACCGTTTCTGGCGGGACATCGTAGGTGGCGCTGAAAATAGAAGCACGCTTCAAAAATGAACGCGCCGGTGACTTTGCAATTGGAGTGTTTCAAAGCACCGATATTGACTGTTTAGGCAATCCAGCCGGCGATTATATACAAGATGATGATCGCCCCAGCTATTGTGGCGATTACCAGCCAAGGGTTCGTGGGTTTCAGTGGTGCATGTGCTGGCATGCCACTTCCTGAAAAAAAGCACTTTACTTGATCTGGTATCTATAGCCGGCTCGACGGGCACGAATTTGTTAGAAGGTAAAATTATGGAATTTCACGTCTGGCTCGCGTTCGCGTCCGCTTCAATCGCTCTGCTGTTGATACCGGGGCCGACCGTGCTTTTGATTTTGAGCTATGCCATTAGCCAAGGCCGTCGGGTTGCACTGGCGACGGTTGCGGGCGTCGCGCTAGGCGATCTGGTTGCCATGTCAGCGTCTTTGGCAGGACTAGGCGCGCTGGTTCTGGCTTCTTCCAAGCTGTTTATTCTTTTGAAGTGGATCGGGGCCATCTATCTCGTGTATCTCGGGATTAAGTTGTTTCGGAGCGCCCCAGATGCTTCCTTGGAGATGCTGGACGATGCGCCCGCCACGTCCCCCCGCAAGGTCTGTGCTCATACTGCTGCGGTCACGGCCCTCATCCATTGTTTTCTTCATCGCTTTCGTCCCGCAGTTCATCAATCCGAACACAGCTTTGGCACCGCAGTTCGGGCTGCTTGTTGCTACCTTCGTTGGCTTCGCAGCGATCAATGCACTTGCCTATGCCCTGCTCGCTGACAAGCTGCGCCAGAAAATCGTTCGTCCGTCCGTGCTTCCATTTTTGACTAGGCTGGGAGGCGGTGCACTTGTGGCAATGGGGGTCGCAACCTCTACGATCCGCCGTTCTTGATCGCAACGCTTCGGTGGCTTTGTCTGCACACCCGACCTTCGCGCTATGCGCGGTGAAGGTAAGGTTCGAGCCCAATTCGATTAATGCTGCAATACATTTAGATGAAAGCTTTTCGCGTGCCGCTGGGGAATCGAAGATACACGTGCGGTTCGACGTCAGATTTTAGTCGGATACGGTTTCGAGAGGAATATCGGATGTCGGTTCCGGCCGGTGCCTTTCAGAACTTACCCAAGTAGTCTCGTATCAACGCTTCGGTTTCAGGGGCATCGACGATATCAAGATGCCCGGCGCCCTCCACGACATGGTAACGTCCCTTGTCTGTCACATCGCTCAAAAGGGATTCGTATGCTTCCGCAACCATCGCTTCGTCCTGTGCGCCTGCGATCAAGAGAAACGGCGGGAGTTCGGCGACATCCGCAAGGTATTTACTTCGAGGTGCGAAGGATGTGTTGAGCCGCCAGCTATAAGACGTGGTCGCGTAGTGGCCAAGTGGACCATCCAAAATTGCTTTAGGCATGTTGAACTGGATCATGTCGAGTTGGTCAAGCCAATGGATGCCAACGTTGTTGAGCATCGACAATCCGATAATGCGGCGGGTCAATACATGCGCCCAGCCCCCTGAATTGGGCCTTGTCGTAGGGGCATTGTGCTTGAGAAACGGCGCCAGAAGAATGGTGCCACCGAGTTTTCCGCTATTTTCGCCTCCTGCAAAACGCACCACGATCCCGCCACCGGAAGAGTGGCCCAGCAGGATAGGCTCGCGCGGATCGTCTGCCATCAGGTCTGTGATATCGTCCTCGAATTGTCCGATGTAATCCACATCACCACGTCGCACAGGTCTGTCACCGTGGCCTCGAAGCGTGACTGCCTTGACCTCGGCGACATCCCTGAGCGCCCATGCCAGTCGGTCAAATTGTCCGCCAAACCATCCTGAGCCATGAACCATAATGATCAGAGGTAAGCTTTCGCTGCCTCCCGCCTTTACGTGGGTATATGAAAGCTCCGCGCCATCACGCGCGTGATAGGTCTTGCGGGTGAATTCGGGTGTTTCCGGTGGGACAAAAGCACCTGACGCGATGACTTCGGTGAAATTCAGCCCATCACGCGATTGGAGTGCTTTGGGACGTTGGGAGACTATAAGAGCTAGGGCAATAGCAAAGTAGATACTGACTGAGATCGCGGCGAAAGTCAGGATATTTGAAGTCAACAAGAGTCTCCAGATGAGCGTAGTCAGAATTCTCGGAGCGGTATAATATTGTGCCCGCGTTTCACAGGTTTCGTCCGGCGCTTAAACTCAAATAACCTGAATAAGTCGATAGCGGACATCGGCTTGTGAAAAGTCACTGTCTGCTTTGCCCCGCATTTCTGTCGTTTGCGGTAAGATAGGCAACCCTCCTTGATTGCTGGGTTGGGTTCGCACGCTACTGAGAGCTTTAGAGATGCCCGGAACTTGGGCTGGCAATCATTGGTCCGACATTTTCCGAGTCTCAAAGCAGAATGAGCACCCCGACAGATATGGTGCCTTTGGAACCGCTCCGCCCGAAGTGGCAAATTGAACAAGCCCGTCGGGCGTCGATAGCGCAAGGGCGGCAATAACATTCTCAGGTTCATAAAATACGCAATGGAACCAATTCTGTCGCAATGCGTCATTTCAACACATTGATGCGGTTCAGTAATGCCGCGGGGGGAATTCAGATGTGCAGCATAGGCCATTTGCTCGGGCTTCCGATTATCGTCGCCTTCCTGAATGCCGTCGCCTGACCGCTGCGAACGCTCAGAAAGGAACGATTATGCCACAACGACAAATCCCAACGCAGACACGGGATAGCACCGAGACTGCCGGAGATACAGTGAAAGAGTTGGGCGCTGAAGCCAGAGAGGCTGCAGACAACTTGAAGAACCGGGCTACGGAAGAAGCCTCGAAGCGCGGCGATGCCGTCAAGGACGGTGTCGCCGACGAGATTTCGAATATGGGCGACGCACTGCGCCGCGCAGCGGACGAACTCAGAGGTGGCTCGCCACAAGAACGGACATTCGGGCAGATGGCGTCAGCTCTTGCGGACGTGTCTGACAGCGTGCGCGACAAGGACTTCGGTGAAATGGCCGGCAACCTTTCGCAGTTCGCCCGTAGTAATCCGCTAGCATTTCTGGGCGGCGCCGCCCTTTTGGGATTTGCAGGCACGCGTATCGCACGCGCCTCCGAACGGCATCGCGAGCGCTCCGTCGATCTCTCTGAGGTACTCGGAAGCGACGATGATGACGACCTCTTAGGCCACGAAATCACACGACGGCCGGGCACCCCAGCTGAGGCAGCAGATCTCAAAGCGAAAGCGGCGCCTGTTGGGACTAATCCGGCCGTTAAAGGAGAAGAACTATGACCTCGACCGATCATGACCGCACCGAAAGCACGGGTTCGCTCTTCAGCGAAGCGATCACGCACGTATCTTCCCTCGTCCGTAGCGAAGTTGATCTGGCCCGGGCCGAAGTCGACCAAAACCTGCGGCGGGCTCTGTCCGCTATTGGCATGCTGGTTGCAGCAGTAGTCGCGGCACTCGTGGCATTGAATGTCATGGCAGCTGCCGTTGTAACGGGGCTCACCGAAGCCGGAGTAGACGCAGTATGGGCCGCGCTCATCGTTGGTGTCGTGCTTGGATTGATCGCCGCAGCGTTGATTGCCAAGGGGAGCAAGGATCTAAAGCTTTCGAGCCTTGCGCCGACCAGAACTGTTGAAAACATCAAGCGCGACGCGAATGCAATTCAAGGAGGTCGGACCAATGGCTGACAATCGCACACCGGACGAAATCGAACGTGATATCGAGCGAGAGAGGTCCCAGCTCGGCAGTAAAGTCGACGAACTGCAGAACCGGCTTTCACCCGAGGGCATCCTGCGAGAAGTGGGTCGCGGATTATCCGATCATGGACAGGACATTGGCGAGGCAATTACCCAATCAGTCAAACGTAATCCTGTTGCACTGGCTTTAACCGGAATAGGTTTGGCATGGCTGGTCAGCGGTCGGTCGTGGGAAAAAGATAAGGAACGTCTGGTTCCGGATTCTTCCAAAAGCGACCGCGCGACACCGGCAAAATCCCGGCTCGATTATAGCGGCTCTGGTACAGAACCCCGCGCCTCGCAAGGCGATCATCGAACCGCGCCTACTGGTCCCGCAACCCATTCCCTCGGTGAGGCTGGCCTCGCTAGTGCTCATGGCAACCGGCGTGTCGCTCAGGATTGGCTCTATGCCGACGATGATGATTTCTGGGATGACTACGATCAGGACGATCATGATGATGGTCCCGGGCTCTATGACCGCGTCTCGGACGGCGCGTCCCGTGCCGCCGATAGCGCCCGGGACAAAGCTCAGAAGACTGGCGACAGCGTCCGCTCTGCAGGGCAGAGTGCTGCGGACAGTGTGGCCAGTGCCAGAGATTCCGTTTCCGCACGTGCGAAACGCATTCGCCGGCGCCTTTCCCATGGGACAGATACGCTGAGCGAAGAAGCGCGGGAGCGCGTGATTTCGGCGAGATGGGCGGCTGTACGGGCACGCAGATCCGTTGCTCGACGTGCTCAGACGGGCACCGATCAGGCTCAGCGCTTTTTTGAACAGAATCCTCTTGTCGTCGGGGGGCTTGCACTTGCCGCCGGTGCTATACTTGCCGGAACACTGCCCCGCACGAGACAGGAAGACGATTGGTTCGGCGAGCGGTCGGACAGATACTATGACAAGGCAGAGCGGATGTTGGCGGACGAGCGCCAGAAGGCTCTGAAAGTCGCCGATCGCGCTGCTGAAACTGCTCAGGAGGTTCTTGAGGAAGAGCGCGCAAAAATCGACGATCAGGCGCCGGGTGACAAGTCTGCGGCCGAACATATCGCAGATGAGGTTCGCACTGGCGTCTCGAAAGTTGCAGACGCAAGCCGAGAGGAAGCCGAGAAGCAAAAACTCGGTAGTTCAAGCTCGTGAGCGAACCCGAAAATCTAGGCCATATGGCCGCTCTCCCGCGCCAGATTTCTTGGCGCGGGTGGTTGGCTATTCTCAAGCGTGTCGTCGGGCAGATTTCAAAAGACCACGTCATGCTTATCTCAGCAGGCGTGGCATTTTACGGGCTTCTCGCGCTTTTCCCGGGGATCACAGCCCTTATGGCCGTTGCCGGACTGGTACTTGAACCAAGTCAGGTCACGGATCAAATTAATAACCTTACTGCGTTTGTGCCGCAGGCTGCTGCAGATATCATCATAGGACAGGCGGCCGCTGTTGCCGGAAGTCAAAACGGCGGGCTTGGAGTTGCAGCGGTTGTTGGTTTTGCCCTCGCGCTCTGGTCAGCCTCGGCCGGGGTTGGCAGTTTGATTGAAGGCATTAACGTTGCCTATGACGAGACCGAAGAACGTGGCATGATCCGGCTGTACTTGACCAGGTTGGCTTTGACGCTGGTACTGATAGTTGGGATGATCGGCGGTCTCTTTGCAACGATAGTTCTTCCATCGATACTTCAATTGCTCGCGCTCGGTCCAACAACTGAATTCCTGATAGGCATTTTTCGCTGGATCACGCTCACCGTGCTCACTGTCTTAGGCATCAGCCTTCTTTACAGGGTGGCGCCATGTCGCCAGCCCGCCCGTTATCGCTGGCTCATCCCGGGTGCACTCATCGCGACGGTCCTGTGGATAGCGGCTTCAGCGAGCTTCGCGCTCTATGTCAAAAACTTCGGAAGTTACCAGGAAACCTTTGGAG
Source organism: Heliomarina baculiformis (assembly GCF_019966545.1). Classification (GTDB taxonomy): domain Bacteria; phylum Pseudomonadota; class Alphaproteobacteria; order Rhodobacterales; family Rhodobacteraceae; genus Heliomarina; species Heliomarina baculiformis. Next base: position 187,255 of record NZ_JAIMIC010000005.1, read on the forward strand.
CGCTGGCAGGAGTGATAATTTTGCTCATGTGGCTTTGGATTTCTTCCGTTCTGATCCTGACTGGTGCTGAAATCAATTCTGAAGCTGAGGCTCAAACCCGTATCGATACGACAACCGGAGCGCCTATGCCTATGGGCGCAAGAGGTGCCGTAAAGGCCGATAAGTTGGCCGGGCGGTAGGTCAGACCAACCGCTCACACAGTCACCTTTTGTTCACGTTTTGTCGCTCTGACGTAAATCGGCTCAACTATTTGAGATAAATTGGTTTCGACCGAATTCAAAATCCCCCGTCCTAACGGACGTGCCGGTTCGAGTCCGGCCTTGGGTACCAATATCTTTCGGGGCGCATTACCCTGATTGTCGCAGGCGTGAGACCAGAGGCGGTCTGGCTCCCTCATGCACCGCAGGTCAGCTTTCGATGACCGGGCGAACACCTGCTAAGCTTTGATCGATCGGCGCTCAGGCAAGACTTATCAAGCTTTGCCTGAAGCACGGATATTCAACCTCCGTTGGTAAGGTTCAGTTCGTGCCATTCTGAAAGCGCTGCTCTCGGTGCATAAAACCCGAACAAAACCTGAAATTCGAACTTAACCTGACAACAAAGCGTACAGAGGCTATTTATGTCTCTCGTTCACAAGTTTTTTCAGCAGAACGCGCGCGACATTCCAGCTGCCGCCAACTAGCTTGCGGTGACCGCACAGGCCGGTCCACGAGCAGGAGAGCCATTTCATGTTTGCCATTATCGTCGGGATCGTTGGTGCCTATGTCGCGCTGCGCACGCTTGTTCCGCTGGGCATGCCGCTTTGGTGCAAGATTCTGGTCGCCCTCGTGATCTTCCTACTGGCACAGAACCATCTTCTGACCAAACTGGCCTATGGCAACATGTTCTCGCTGGAGTTGCCGCGCGCTGTCGTGATCGCGGTAAACCTCGGTTTCGGGGCCATCATCATTACCGCCGCTCTCTACGCGTTACTTGATATCTTCATGCTCCTGCGCTCGCTGGTAATCTGGCAATGGCGACCGCTTGCCCCGGGCTGGAGCTTTGCGGCGCTGGCCCTCGGCATCGCGTTTTCCAGCCTTGGCGTGGTCAACGCCATTCGCCAGCCCGCGCAGAAAGACATCGCCTTTGACATCGAAGGCCTGCCTGCCGGGTTCGATGGATATTCCATTGTCCACTTGACTGACCTTCACCTCAGCCGGTTGTTTCAGCGTCCCTTTGCGGAAACGCTTGTGGCGCGGGTGAATGCGCTTGACCCCGACATCATCCTGATCAGCGGTGACCTGATAGATGGGTATCTTGATGCGCGGCGTGACGATGTGGCGCCTCTGGCGGCGCTTTCGGCGCGGGATGGGGTTTATGTCAGTCCCGGCAACCACGAATACTACTTCGATTACGACACATGGTGGGCGGTTTATAAGGACCTCGGGATGCGTCCGCTTGCCAATGCCCATGCACGGATCGAGCGGGCAGGGGGAACTGTAGTGGTCGCGGGACTGACCGATCTCGCGGCCACGCGGTTCGGCTTTCCCGCGCCGGATATCCGCCGGGCGCTGGACGGCGCGCCCCAAGATGCGCCGGTGGTTCTCCTCAATCACCAGCCCATACAGGCGCGGATGATGGCTGCAGCGGGGGTCGACCTGCACCTTTCCGGGCATACCCATGGCGGTATGGTCGTGGGGCTCGCCTCACTGATTGCCCGATTTAACGAAGGCTTCATCTCAGGGCATTACGCGGTCGATGACATGCATCTCTATGTCAGCAATGGTACCGCGCTCTGGCCGGGATTCGCCCTGCGCCTTGGCGTTCCGTCCGAACTGACCCGCATCACCCTGCGGCCGCGCGGCAATACAAAGCCGCGTCAGGCAGACGGAAACGCTATCGGTGGTTGAACGCAGATAGGGCCCGCTGCCGGCCCGCCTTTCTGGCTCAACACCCTGTAAGAAAAATTAAAATGCCCAGTGTGAAAGCCACCTTCCAGCCTCACGTCAGCAGTTCAGCGATTGTAGCGGTTAAACTTGCCCGACCGGTCGCGCGAGCTAATTCTCGCGTCCGGTCGGGACGGTGGCGGCCTCTGCCGAATGTCGGTCGTGAGTGGTGGAGAGGCGCCTTTACTTGGCGTTTGTGAGTAGGCGCGCTGTTAGCGCAAAGCACCCCTGAGTTGAATGGGTGACGTAGAGACAACTCAGGGCTTTTATACGGTTAGCCGCGCCATCCTCTGGGTCTCTTCGTGGCCTGCGCAAATGACAACCCGCTTGCCCTTGCGGGAAGCCCGGCATATCCCGCCGACACCCTCTATTCAGGAACCCTTTCATGACCTTCGACAGACGTACTTTCATGCAAGCCCTCAGTGCCAGCGCCGCCATTTCCCTTCTGCCGCGGGGCGCTTCGGCGGGTTTCGCGCCGATGCCCTCGGGTTGGCGGCGGTTCGAGCTGACCACCAGTGTCGAGATCGCCCGCGATGGCGCGCCGGTCGACCTCTGGGTGCCGGTTCCAGCCGTCACCGAAGAGAACTGGGCGCGGGCAGGGCAGGCGGACTGGACTACCAACGCCGACCGGGCCGAGCTTGTGACCGATCCGGAAAACGGGGCGCGTTTCCTGCATGCGGCCTGGGACGCAGGCAACGCCCCGGCCAAGCTCGAACTCGTCGCGACGGCAGAAGCACAGGACCGCAACGCCGATCTTTCCGATACCGGCGCGGCCCCGCTGTCGGCAGAGGACCGGGCCTATTACACGGCACCCACAGCGCTCGTGCCGACCGACGGGATCGTCAAGGAAACCGCCGACTCCATCATCGGCGACGCGACCGGCGATCTGGAAAAGGCGCGACTGATCTACGACTGGATCGTGCTGAACACCACCCGTAATCCCGAAACCCGTGGCTGCGGCCTGGGCGACGTGGCCTCCATGCTGGAAATGAACGATCTCACTGGCAAATGCGCCGACCTGAACACGCTTTTCGTCGGTCTGGCCCGTGCCGCCGGTCTGCCCGCGCGCGATGTTTACGGGCTGCGCGTCGCACCGTCCCGCTTTGGCTACAAAAGCCTCGGTGCCGGATCGAGCGATGTGACCAAGGCGCAGCACTGCCGGGCAGAGGTTTTCCTTGACGGTATCGGCTGGACAGCGGTCGACCCGGCCGACGTGCGCAAGGTCATGCTTGAAGAACCGCCAAAGAACCTCTCGCTCGATGATCCCAAGGTTGCTGATGTTCGTGCCGGTCTGTTTGGCGCATGGGAAGGCAACTGGGTCGCCTATAATTTCGCCCATGACCTCGCCTTGCCCGGCGCGGCCTCCGGTCCGGTCAGCTTCCTCATGTACCCCGAGGCGGAAATCGACGGTGCGCCGCTTGACGCGCTCGACCACGCCAGCTTCGCCTATACGATCAACGCGCGCGAAATCGACCTCTGATTGCGATCCTTTTCCGTCCCGCCGGCTGCGCCCGGCGGGACGGCGCCGCAACGGCCGACGCGCACTCTGGCGACAGCATCACGAATATTTTTCAACTTTTAATTGATTAACCTTTTTTGATCCGTAAAGATCAGCAGGGGGTAAGCGCCCATATTATTAGCTTCTTTGGGTGATTTTCGTGCCGTTTTACCGCCATACGTCTTTGATCCGCCCCGGTTCAAGCCCTTCGACAGGGCAAGTCGACAAGGGCGTGCCATGCGCTGGCTGATCGCTTTCGCTTTTCTGATTGCCGCGCCCGTCTCGGCGCAGGATTACATCGGCTCGGACCGCTGCACCGCCTGCCATCAGGACGCGTTCGAGGCATGGGAGGGGTCGCATCACGCGCTGGCATGGACCCCGGCAGAAGACACCAACATCCTTGCCGATTTCAATGACACACGCTTTGCCCAAGGCGATTTCAACGTACTGTTCCACCGCGACGAGAATGGCAATCCCCGCATCGAAGTCACGGAAAAAGATGGCGAGACCACCGATTATCCGGTGCATTCCGTTGTCGGCATCGAACCGCTCCAGCAATACCTACTCGAAACCGAACCCGGACGCCTGCAAAGTTTTGACGTGGTCTGGGATACGGAACAGGGCGACTGGTTTCATCTTTATCCCGACAGCGATTACGCACCGGATAACGGGCTGCACTGGAGTGGTCCTTACAAAACCTGGAACAGCCGTTGCGCCACCTGTCACGCGACCGGCTATGCCACCAATTACGATTCAGTTGCGCAAAGCTTTGCCTCGACGCAGGTCGAAATCGGCGTCGGCTGCGAGGCCTGTCATGGTCCGGGTTCCGATCACGTCAGCTGGGCCGAGGCCATGGAAACCACCCAGACCCCACCAAAGAATTACGGGTTCACGGTCGATTTCTCCGACGCCGAAGACGCGATCCAGCAATGTGCCGGATGCCATTCCCGACGCGAGGCGTTTTTCGATGGGAACCCGATGCCGGGCACAGATTTCGACGATGCCTATAATCTCGCGATCCTGCGGCCCGGTCTCTACGAAGCCGACGGCCAGATATTGGATGAGGTCTATGTCTATGGTTCCTTCCTGCAGTCGAAGATGTACGCCAAGGGTGTCTCCTGCTCGAACTGTCACTTGCCGCACGAAGCCGATCTCGTTGCCGAGGGCAACGCCGTCTGCACTCAGTGTCACAACCCGGCGGGTAATCCGGTATTTCCGACGCTTGTGAAGGCGAACTACGACAGTCCGGAGCATCACCGACATGAACCCGGAACCCCCGGCGCCCAGTGCAAGAACTGTCACATGGTCGAACGCGTCTATATGGGCAACGACTGGCGCGCCGATCATTCCTTCCGCATTCCCCGGCCCGATCTTGCGGAAACAACCGGTGCGCCCGATGCCTGCACTACCTGTCACGAAGGGCGCAAACCCGAATGGGCAGCAGGTCAGATCGCCGAGTGGTTTCCCGACAGCAGCCATCGCGGTCCGCACTACGGGGAGATCCTTGCCCATGGACGACGTGATCCCGCAGGTGCGGCGCAAGATCTCGTTACCCTGTCGCTGAACCGGGCCGAGCCGGGCCTCGTCCGCGCCACCGCGCTCTGGCTGCTTGCCCAGACCGGCGAAGGCGGACCGGCCGATGCTGTCGCCGCCACGCTGGACGATCCCGACCCGCTGGTACGTGCCGCGGCCGTTCGTGTCCAGCGCATGGCGCCGATGACGGACAGGGGCATCCGCCTGATTGAAATGCTGAACGATCCATCGAAATCCGTCCGTATGGCGGCATTTATGGAGCTATCGAACACGAAAATCGCTCATCTTCCGGACAAATATGCAAAACGGATGCAATCTGTCGCTGCTGAGTGGCGCTCTTCAGTGGGCAATCGTCTGGACTATCCTGAAACGCATCTGCAAATCGCCGGTCTCGCTCTTGTCCGACGGAACCTTTCAGCGGCGTCCGGCGCCTTTGCCGCCGCGACCACGCTCGATCCGCAACTGGTCGACGCCTGGAGTATGCGCGCCCGTATCGCCGCGGTTCAGGGTCAGCAACGCGAGGCGCTCGATATCCTCGACGAGGCCATCGCTCGAAACCCCGACTCGCTGGGGCTCCAGACCATGCGATCCGAGCTGCTGGGCCAAAATGACGGCAGTGACCTGCTGCCGCCCGCCGTCGACTGACCGTCTCTGTCCGATTAACCGAAAATCAGGAAATTCGGCGCAGCATGTCCCGCTTGAAGGTGAATTTTGCCAGAATGGTGCCCGGCTGATGTACGGGGGGTGTACAGGGGGTGTACGGGTTGTGCACACCGTTCAGAGGCTTTTTCCGGCACTCTGGGGCAGCACGAAAGGGACCTGTGGCGGCGTGAAACCAACCCGTAGCGGACAATCATAAGCGCGACTCAGCAAGCTGTCGGTCAGCGTGTCTTCGGGGCGTCCCGACCCCAGAACGGCCCCATCCTTGAGCAGGGTGATCTGGTCCGAGAACATCGCCGTCAGGTTCAGGTCATGCATGATGGCAACCACACCGCCCCCTGCGTTCGCGAACTCCCGCGCCAGTCGCATGATCTGTAATTGGTGCCCGATATCAAGCGCCGAGACCGGTTCATCAAGGAACAGCCAACGCGGCCCGGTCTGATCCGTCGGACCGGAGATCTGCGCGAGCACACGGGCCAGCTGCACCCGCTGTTTTTCACCGCCCGACAGTTCCTGATAGGGACGTTGTTCGTAGCCCGCCAACCCGACACGTGAAAGCGCCTCGAGCGCGAGCGGATAGGATCGCCTGGCTGGCAGCCCCAGATGGATCACCTCGATCACGTTGAAGGGAAAAGCAAGTGCGGTGGATTGCGGGAGCACGGCACGCATGCCCGCCAGTTGCCAATGCGGGATCTGGCGCAATACGCGCCCGTTAACGGTTATTTCTCCATTGCATTCGATTTCACCTGTAAGCGCCCGGAGAAGCGTTGTTTTCCCCGATCCGTTCGGCCCGACCACCGAGGAGACCTGACCGGGTCTGGCAATGAAACCGATCTCTTTCAGGATCTGTCGCTTGCCAAGGTGGACGGTGATATTGCGTGCTTTTATCATCGCTTACATATCCAACACGCCGCGCTGGCGCAGCAGGATCCAGAGGAAGAACGGCCCGCCAAGCACTGCCGTGATTATCCCGATCGGCAGTTCAGCCGGGGCCATGATGACCCGGGAGATCACATCCGCGACCAGCAGTAATGACGCCCCAAGAAGCGCGGCATTGGGGATCAGAAACCGATGATCCGGGCCGCTTATTAGCCGCAAAAGATGCGGCACCACGATCCCGACAAATCCGATCCCGCCGGAAACGGCAACGGCGGCCCCGGTGGCCGCGCCGACGCAGAGAATGGCAAGGATTTTAACCCGTTGCACAGGGATGCCGATGTGAAACGCGCCGGCTTCGCCCAGCGCAAGGCCGTTTAACCCGCGGGTCAGAAACAGGGCGCAGACGAGGGCAGGGGTCATGATGACGTAAGCCGTGGCGACCTTGGGCCATGTGGCACCGCCGAGCGAGCCAAGCCCCCAAAAGGTGAGGTCGCGCAGCTGCGCATCATCAGCGATAAAGATCATCATGCCCGAAAAGGCACCGGCTAGCGCTGCCAGCGCAATACCGGCCAAAAGCATCATCGCGACCGAGGTCCGGCCCTGCCGGGTCGCAATGCGATAGAGCAGCAGCATGCTGAGCCACGCGCCGAAAAAGGCTGCGATCGGAACAAGATAGATGCTGGCTGCATCGCGCAGCAATACTGGCAGCATGCCACCAAGCACGATGGCACCGATCGCGCCAAGACCTGCACCGGCGCTGACACCGATGATGCCCGGATCGGCCAGAGGGTTGCGGAACAACCCCTGCATCAACGCCCCGGACACCGCCAGCGATGCGCCCACGGCGATGCCGGTCAGGGTGCGTGGGACACGGATATGCCAGAGGATGACAGCGTCACGACTTGCCATCGGTTCACCGCGCAGCCAGCCCGCGATAATCTCAGCCGTATCGATGCCGGAGGCGCCTGTCGTCAGGCTGAACACCACGACCAGTGCCAGCAAGACCGCCAGACAGAGTCCTAGGACGCGGGCCCGGTTGCTGCGGTCGCCCGGTCGGTCCATTGGCGAAACAGCCCTGATCTCCGACATCGCCACCATGGATCAGGAGCCGAGCCCGTTCAGCGCTGCAATAAGTTCCTGCGCGGCCTCGGGGGTGCGCACCGAAAAACCCAGCAGGCGCATGCCGTCCATCCGGATCACCGCTCGGTTTTGCCCGGCGGGGGTCGTGGCAATGGCCGGGTGGGCAAACAGATCGTCATCTGCCATCGCGTGATCGCCACTGCGGTCCATCATCAGGATCACGTCGGGCGCGGCCGCGATCACGGCTTCTCCGGTTACCGTCTTGTAGCCGGAAAACCCCTCCATCGCATTGGTCGCCCCGACCAGCCTGATCATGCCATCGGCCGCGGTATCCAGACCCGAGGCCATGATACGTCCGCCCTGCATCGACAGGATGAAGAGCACGCTCTTCTCTGTCGAAACAGGGGTTTCAAGCGCCCTCTCAAGGTCTTGCATGACCTTATCGGCAAGGGCTTTGGCAGCCGGTTCGGTGCCCAGCGCCTTGCCGACGGTCAGGATCTTTTGGCGGATCGCTTCAACGGTTGGCGTCTCAACCACATCGACCATCGGAACGCCTGCCTGATGCAGCTGCGCGACGACTTCGGGCGGGCCCGCGCCTTCTTCGGCAAGGATCAGGTCGGGACTGACCGAGAGCACACCCTCGGCCGAGAGGCGGCGGATATAACCGACATCCGGCAGGTCATTCGCCTCTGGCGGGTAGTTCGAGGTTGTATCGCGCGCCACGAGCCGATCCTCTTGGCCGAGCGCATAAACGATCTCTGTCACGCTGCCGCCAAGCGATACAATACGCGACGGTTGCTCATCCGCGTGGGGCGCGGCGAGGAAGATGGCGAACAGGCTGAAAATGGAGCCAAGCGACAGGCGGATCATAGGGCAGGCTCCAGCTCGGGCAGGCTGTCGACGACTTCTGTCCATTCGGGATAATGATCTTCGGTTTCGCTCCGATGGCCAAAGAACTGCATGATGAGACCGCCCTGGCTGTCAAAGGCTTCTACGGAAATCGCCGGACCACGGCGGGTCGGCTTGTTTACTGCCCAAACTTCGGCGATGTGGTCACCGCGCAGGTGCAAATTGAAATCCGGGTCCAGCACGTTGAGCCACGGCCCAACCGGTTTGATCGGCGAAATCCTTCCGGACTGGATCTGGATACAACCGCGATTGCCGACGAACATCATGTGTGAAATCTGACGTTCGGCGAGCGCGTCGAGCATGGATGCCACGGCACCCGGTGCCAGCGGACGGGCATAGGGCGCGCCTGCCATGCGGTTCGCCCCCAGCCGGTTGATCTTGAGCCGACGGACCATCATCAGGAACTGATGGGTGTCGGTCATCTTGTCCCATTCCTCACGCAGACGGCTGGCGCGTTCCGGTTTGACGATGGCATCCTCTACCGGTTCTCGGGCGCTTACCTGCATGGAGTCGGACTGGTTCTGTACGGTCAATGTATCGCGCAGCGCGTTCCAGCTCGAAGAGTCGGCATCCTCAGGCAGGTAGATCTTGTGAACCGCATCTCCGGCGGAGTCGAAGATTTGAAAGGACCGGCGGATACCTGTCTTGGTCTCAGCCTCGACGGCGAATCCGTGCTGCCAGTATTGGGGAAAGATGCGCAAATCGATCTCGGGCCCCAGTACCATCGAGGCGTGCTCGCCACCGCGATAATCCCGATAGGTGCCATGGCGTTCGCTTACGACGCTTTCATTGCGGGTAAGCGCCATGACCCGTCCAAGTTCGGGAATTGCCGCAATCAGACGGTCAGGGTTCGGGTCAATCCGGGTCACGCCCTGACCCGACTGCGCTGCAAGGAGCTGTGCCTCGCTCACGTTGAGGCTGTCGGCTAGATCGCGCGCGCGCAGGGTTGCACCCTTCACCGCGTCGCGAATGGCTTCGGGGCTGGGTCTTTCGGCAATGTCAGTGGACGGGCTGTCGGCCATTCTTGATCCTTTCGATATGAAGAAAAGCCACATGTCTTGCTGACCTTGAAACCGAGGGAGGCAGGCTCTGCTGGATCGTGACACCCGGCGGTTAACGCATTCTTGACAGAATTACTAGGGTAATTTAACCGGTTGCCGCGAGGCATTGAAAAAAACTCAATTTTCGATGCCAAGGTGATGCAGCCAGCTTTCTTGCCAGCTTGAGAAAAGAGAATGGACAGGAAAGTAATGGTGATGAAACCAACCGTCCGGGCATTATTGCTGGGCACAGTGGCCTTCGTTCACGGCAGTTCCGTATTTGCGCAGAATCTTATCGAACTGGCGCCGATTGAAGTGGAGAGCAAACGCGATGTGGCCACGGACAAGGCGACCTCGGAAACCACCGTTGATTACGAAGAGATCGAGGATCGGCAAGCAGGCACGATCGCTGAACTGGTCGACAGTGTGCCGGGGGTGAACCTTGTCAACGGTGGCTCGCCGGTGGGCTCGGGGATCAATATTCGCGGTTTCGGTGCCAATGGAACCTTTGGGACAGATCAGAAAGTCGGCATTCAGATCGGTGGCGCCAGTAAAGGCAGCGAGGAGATTTACCGTGTCGGCACCCAGCTTTTTACGGACCCCGCGCTGTACCGCGAAGCGGTCGTGTTGCGCGGTATGGGCGGCACGTTTGAATATGGATCGGGCTATTTTGGCGGCTTAATCCGGCTCGAGCCGTTGCAGGCCAGCGATTTCACCCTAGGCGAGCCGGGGTTGAGGTTGCGGCAGACGCTCCAGTTCTCCTCGAACGGGGATGGGCTGACGAGTTCGACAATTGGCGCGTGGCAGGTGAACGAGGATATTGAGGTTCTGTTCAACTATGTCTGGCGCGAAGAAGGGGTGACCGAGGACGGGGCAGGCAATCCGCGTTCGGACGAGGGGTATGAACTACCGTCCTGGCTGGTCAACACCCGCTATACGTTTGGCGACGCGCGCCAGCATTCCATCGGCCTGCTGCTGTCGCGTACACAGACCGACGAAAAGGATGTGCCCTATGACAGTTTCGGGGTGACGGCTGACAGTTTCGGCAACGTGGACCGGCAAACCGACGACAAGACGGCAGTGCTGCGTTACCGGTTTGATGCGCCAAACACCGAATGGATCAATCTTGAGGTGGATCTGTCCTATTCCGATCAACAGATCGATCAGGAATATGTGCCCGGGTCTTCTCCGCTGGAGGGCACGTCGAGCTTTCCGTTGCTGGTTTCGACCGTAAATGCGGACCACCGATATGAAACGGTGAAACTTTTGATCAAGAACAACGCCTTCTTCGCCACGGGCGATCTGCAGCATGACCTGCGCTTTGGTCTCGACCTGTCAGAGCGTGAGCGACTGGATGCGTCCTCGGCGCCCGGCGGAACGGATCGCCGGATTGCGCTGTTTGCGGTGGACGATATCGACCTGAATGACGCCCTGACCATAACGCCGCAGGTCAGGTTTGAATCTCAGGAAATCGGCGGCGACCTTTATGGGTTCTATGACAACACGGCACTGATGGGGGGGATTTCCGCGCGGTACGAATTTGCCTCGGGAATTGCCGTATTCGGAGGCGCGTTTTACGGTGAAAGCATGCCGATCATCGATGATCTCGGTACACCGCTGTACATGACCCAGCCAGAAAAGGCCGTAACTTATGAACTTGGCGTAAGCCATAACAGTTACGACATTTTCGCCGATGGAGATGCGCTGGCGATCAAAGCCGTCGTATACCAGACGCGAGTCTGGGATATCACCTCTTACATCAACCTGACCGATGTCGAACATGAGGGGTTGGAACTCGAGGCGGCCTATTCGACAATGGCGGGATATTACGTCGATATGAATGCCAATATCGCCCGCTCGGAGAACACCACGCCGGGATCGACCTCATACTGGGAGGGAACGCCGGCCGATGAAATCCGGCTGACGCTTGGCAGAAAATGGGACCGTTGGCTGGACCTGAGCTGGGAGGTGGTGGCGGACCGTGGCATGGATCGAAGTGCGACGCCTTCAACGGGCTACGGCGTGCATAATCTGCGCGCCACTTACCGGCCCGACTCGGGGGTGCTTAAAGGTACGGAATTTCGTGTCGGTATCGAGAATCTTTTCGACCGGGAATACACCCCGGCGCTGGCAACCCGGACGGCCATGGGGCGGAACCTGAAATTCACCGTGTCGAAGACGTTTTGATAAAACCCCGGACAGCCCTTGAGGTTGGCCGGGGCAATTGAAGTTTAACTTTGAGGTCTGCTGGCGGGCAACCGGAATTCAACGGAAATCCATCGGCAGCATGAACCCGTAGCTGGCATTGGTCAGCCCGGCCGGAGCAGAGGGCATCTTGCCGGATCGCGACACGGCCTGCAGCGCGGCCTGATCGAAAAGCGGGTTGCCCGAGGAACGGGCGACGGCCACTCGCAGAACCTGCCCTGACCGCGCGACGGTGATGTTGAGCACCACACGGCCTTCGCCCCGCGCGCCGCGCGGCGATCTTTTCCGCCGCTCAATTCGGGTGCGGATTTGCCCGCCCCATGTCGCCTCAAGACTGGCTTTCTGTGCATTGCTGAGCGTCGCAACCTTGGCACTACCGGAATTACCCGCCTGACTGGTTCCACCTGTACCGGCGGATTTCTGGGCATTCGATCCCGCCGATTCCGGTTTTGCGACGGGCGCGGGTTTGGCGGCCTTGCTAGGTTTCGGTTCCGGCTGCGCCTGCTCGATATTTTCTGGCCGTTGCTTGGGTCTACGGCTGGTTGCCGTGGCGGTTTCGGGAGGTCGTTCTTCGATATCCGGCTCTTCGACGACCTCCGCCGGCTCCTGCGGTTCTGGCTCGGCAATCTCTTCCACCGGTTCCGGTACAGGTTCGGGCTCCGCGACCTCCGGCTTGGGCTCTGATGGCCTTGGCGGCTCCGGTGAGTTCATGTCGACCTGCGGCATATCAGGGAGGTCCTGCTCCGCCGAGGGCAGGCTGATTGCGGCGCTGCGATCGGGCGCAAGGTCGAACTGAGTCTGTGGCCGGTCAGGGGTGACGTCCGGTTCGACGTTTTCGGGACTGGGTTGAGCCACCTGCGTGACCACGGGCGGCTGGGCCTCCCACTGCTCGACCATGGTTTCAACGCTGGCGTTGGCCGCGACAAGGCTGACCATCTCGGCCCCGCCTTCGCCACTGGCATTGGCGCCATCCTGCTCGTCGATTTCCATCACGAGCACGAGGTGCAAGGCGACGGACAAGGCGACGAAACCGGTGATCTCAAAATACCGCGTCATGGCTGAGCGACCACCAGCGACACATCCCGCAGCCCGGCGGCGGAGAGATTGCGAAGGAGCCGGGCGACATCGCTTGCCTTGGCCCCGGCATCGGCACGAAGTTGCGGGGCGGGCATACCATCCTCTGAGGCTTGCGAAAGCGCATCGATGGCTTCCTCGCCGCGCAACTCTTGAAACGCTATCTCACCTTCGGCCGACAAGTACATGATCGGGCTTGTTTCTGTGTCGCTGCCCTGTTCGGCCGTCGGCGGGGTCACCGGGAACGGTTCGGGCTGGCTGAGCCGCGAGGTCATCAGGAAGAACACCAGCAAAAGAAACACCACATTGATCATCGGCACGATGGATTCCGCACGCGGACGTCTTGGGGCAGGGCCGAGATCAAAGCTCATTCGACCAGCGTCAGCCGGGAAAACCCGGCGCTCCTCAGCTGTGCCGCAATGGTGACAAGCCGTTGCAGATCGGTTTCGTCACCGCCGCGCAGGATGATCAGGTCGTCAGGTCTTTTGGTCATGTCCTTCAGCGCCGCGATCAACAATTGGACGGAAACCTCGCGCCCGTTCAGTTGAAGGGCGTCGGGCTGGATATTGACAAGGCGTGGCGGCCCGGAATAGCCCGATCCGCCGGAGGCCAGCGGCAGGGGCAGCACCTGATCGACGCCAAACCGAGAGGCAAGCATGAAGAACACCAGCAACAGGAACACGACGTCGATCATCGGCGTCAGGCTGGGCTTGCGCCTTGGACGGCTCTTGGCAAGCGAGAGGGTCATTCAGCGGCGAGCTTCCGGCTCGATTCAGCGACGGTGACGGGCAGGGGGGCGATAAAGATGCGGGCCGCGAGATCCTCGATATCACGACGGATGCTGTCGATGGTTGCCTCGCACCATGTGAGCGCGGCAGAGGCGGGGATTGCAACGGCCATACCGGCAGCCGTGGTCAGGAGTGCCTCCCAGATACCACCTGCCAGAAGCGAGGGATCGGCGGAACTGCCCGCTTCCTGTAGCGCTTGGAAAGCCGAGATCATGCCCATGACCGTGCCGAGGAGCCCGAGCAGGGGGGCAATCGTCGCGATGAGTTCCAGCGCGCGCAGACCGTTTTCCTGTTTCGCGATCAGGTTCTTGGCAACACGGGCCACATCCTCGCGGGCGGCGGAGTCTTCGTGATGGATCCGCGCCTGCATCGCCGCGCGGGCAAGGCGGCTGCGGATGCCGCGACGCGTGCGGATGATGTCGAGAGCGATGCGGGTATCGCCGGATTCCCAGGCGGTTACTGCGCGGTTCGACATGCGCCTGGACCACGCACCGGCGAGGATAAACCGCCAGATTTTCCATAGGATAAGCGCGACAGTAATCACTGACAGCGCGGCAATTGCCCAAATCGACGGCCCGCCATCTATCAGAAAGCTGCGCGCACGATCGACTGCACCGACAAGTGTGTCCGCCTGCGGCGTGGCCACGGCTTCGTCTGCGCCAGCCGTTTCTATCGAGGGAGTGGCTGTGGAATGTTCGCTGGCCGCTTGCGATTCCATGGTAACTGGATCTGTGGTTGCATCAAGCGACGGCGGTGCGGTGACTGTTCCTCCGGTTTGCGGACGCTGAACATTGTCTGCCGGTGCCGGGCTTTGCAGGCCGGGCGTCTCGGTCGTGACCTCGGGCGCCGTTGACTGCGCCATCGCCGACAGGGGCGACAGAGAGATCAGGAAGACAAGCAGGGCGGGGCCTCTCACAAATCGGGTTTTCACGGTGCCAGCATCCCTTCTTGACAGCGGTTGCGGTGAGCGGGGCGTTCTGCTGTTGCGGCGCGTTTGCCCACGGTTTCGCTCATGCTACGGTGCGATTTTCGCCCTGCCTAGTAATATTGATAAAAATAGTCAAGTTTAGTGGCAGAAGAGAATTCCAGCCAATCGACCGGTGAGAATTGCCTGTGAAAGGTCAGTCGTCGGGGCGGATTGATTTGGATCGCGATGGCTGGGTCAAGCGCTTGTGATCGAATGGCTCGCTTCACATGGCGAACATGTCCTGCTGCTCCCGCGCATCTGGCGTGCAGTTTTCCTGATCGGTTGAGCGCTTTGGCCCGGGATCAATACCTTCGATCATCCGGGCGAAGTCGGTGATCGGGAGGAGGGTGCCATCGCGTCGGCGTCGGGCTACCAGAGCCTGACCCTGATCGTTACTTTCGACCACGTGGGCCTTGGCGATTTCCTCGCATCTTTCGATGGTGAAACCGAACATGCCCGGGCCGCGACGCACGATGAGTATGGCAGAGTCCTTGGCCAGCATATGTCCTTCGCGACCGAAAAGCCGGGCCGCGCAATAGATGGGTACGATTTGGCCGTGCCTCGTGATTGTTCCCATGTATCCGCTATGCGACGGGGATGACGAAAGGATATTTTCGGGTATTCTAATGATTTCAGAGGCTTGCAGGATAGGACAACAGGTTCTCATCCCGGCGAAGAACACGAGGTAAAGCTGTTGGGCACTGGTTCCCGCGCTGTCTGTCCGGGCAACGGCACTCTCCGCGATTGCTGTTCGGGAAAGGTTGAGAAGGGCGGGGTCTTTGCGGCAGGCCTTGACATCGACAATCAGGAATGAGCGACCCGTTTCATCGATATGAGCTCTTTCAAAGAACTGCGGCTTGCCAGAGATCACGGATGGGCAATCGGTAATCTGGTCGCTTCCGAGTTTGACCACGTTGTGAAACGTTTCAATTTCGAAGGCGATGAACCCGTCATCGGGAAAGCGGATAATGACACCGGCGGATTGTTGGGGAGACATGCGGCGTCCAAGCCCAAGGGCGCTGAGCGTATCAATCATGGGCACATCACGCCCGTGATAATGGACAACCCCGTCGCAAAATCCGACCGCGACCGGCGAGGGCGACAAGACCGATCGCGGATGCGTCGCCTCGACCTCGTCGGCGCGAAAGGCAAGGTCATGACCTGCGCAACTGCACAGCAGATACGTCTCATGGCTTTTTTGTCTCTCGGCCATCTGCTCTCTTGGTGGGACGCTGATGGAGGGCAGGCCCAGTGCGCCGAACAGATCGTTCGGCGACAGCAGCGAAACGACTGAATTGTCGAAGGTAAACACCATTTTCTCGTCGACATGCGGCGCGTTTTTGCACGCCCGCATGTCCGATGGATAGACATTGGCGATCCCGTGGATGGAATCGACGAGCAGTGCAACAAGCCGATCCTCGTGAGAGATAATGACCGCGACATCATCTTGCGGCGTGTCGTTCTGATTTAGCCCCAGAACAAGGCGCAGATCGACTAAGGGAATGGTGTCGTCGCGCAGGATCATAGTCCCCATAAGACCAGATCCGCCATAGGGGAGTTGGCTGAGATGCGCCGGTCGAGGCACGACTTCGCGCAGGAAATCTGAGGACAAAGCGACGAGCGTGCCTCCGACACGCAGAATGCCGTATGCGTGGCTGGCTTCGTGATCTTTCTGATCGTCGGTCATACCGGTGCTCTCGCGAAGGACCAGAGCGGGACTTCGAGGGCCCTTGTTAAACGCGCAGGTCCTAACCGGAAGTTAACCGTGGTGTCTGGGGCTTATCGGGGCAGGGGATCTTCGGGTTCCGCTTTACCCGTCAACCATTCCCGAAATGCAACGACCGCCGGATTGTTGGCGCGCGCGCGTGGCCAGACGAGGTAATAGGCCCCCCGCATTTCCACCGGGCCGCCGTACACCGGGACAAGCTTGCCCGTCGCGATTTCCTGTTCGACAAGGTAATCGGGCATCAAAGCCACGCCGATACCATGAAGCGCGGCTTGGGTAATGGTTGAGAATTGGTCATAGATCATTCCCGGCACCGCTTTGCCAAGGGGTGCGCCTTGGGCGTTGAACCATTCTGCCCAGGCCTTGGGGCGCGTTTTGATGTGCAGGAGGGGCAGGGCAAGAATGTCCTGCGGATTTGCCAGTGCACCATCGGGCACGAGTGAGGGCGCGGCAACGGCGATGACGGATTCATGCTTTAACAGGAGCCGGTCTGTGCCGGGCCAATCATCTGTACCGAAATATATCGCCGCATCAAGAGGTTCCGTTGCGAAATTGAACGGTTCAAGTCGCGTCGCCATGTTCAGAGTGACGTCGGGGTGCAGGCGCGCGAACTCGGGCAGGCGGGGCATCAGCCATCGCATACCGAACGTTGGCAATATTGCGAGATTGAGCGTGCCGCCGGTTGGCTGGACTTGAAGCCGCATCGAGGCACTAGTTATCTGCGTGAGGGCCTGCCGGATCTCGGCCGCATAATCCTTGGCAGCGGCCGTCAAGGTAAGCCGTTTCTGATCCCGCTGGACCATTTCCGTGCCCATCTGTTTTTCCAAAGCCTGCAACTGCCGGCTTACCGCGCTTTGGGTAAGAGAAAGCTCCTGTGCGACTGCAGAGGCGCTGCCAAGGCGATCAAGCGCTTCAAGTGCACGCAGGGAAGAAATGGAAGGCAGGAAACGTCGGGGTGTCAGCATGTATTCATTTTATTCATACTTACATGCGGAAGTCTTGCTGTTTTTCCGGTGATGAAACACTTATGATGCGCAAAACCAGATTTCGGAAGGAAAGCACATGAACGCGCCGACGCCATCGCTGAAACCAAAAGACGCGCCCGATCTTGGTCGGTTCGACTGGACCGATCCTCTGCGGCTTGAAGACCAGCTGACCGAAGACGAGCGGATGATCGCGGCCAGCGCGCGCGCTTATGCGCAGGAAAAGCTGCAACCGCGTGTGACCGCCGCCTATGAAAACGAAACCGTTGAGCCGGAAATCTTTCGCGAAATGGGCGAAATGGGGCTGCTGGGCGTTACAGTGCCCGAGCAATATGGCGGTATCGGCGCGGGCTATGTGAGTTACGGTCTTGTCGCGCGCGAAGTTGAGCGGGTCGATTCCGGTTATCGATCCATGATGTCGGTTCAGTCCTCGCTCGTCATGTACCCGATCTATGCTTATGGGTCGGAAGAGCAGCGTGAGAAGTATCTGCCGAAACTGTCCAGCGGTGAATACATCGGCTGTTTCGGTTTGACCGAACCCGACGCAGGCAGCGACCCGGCGGGTATGAAAACCCGCGCCGTCAAGACCGACTCGGGTTATCGGCTTAACGGCTCCAAGATGTGGATCTCGAACGCGCCGATCGCGGATGTCTTTGTTGTCTGGGCAAAATCCGAAGCCCACGGCGGTAAAATCCGTGGCTTTGTCCTTGAAAAAGGTATGAAGGGGCTGTCGGCGCCGAAGATCGAGAACAAGATGTCGCTGCGGGCGTCGGTGACCGGCGAGATCGTGCTCGACAATGTTGAAGTCGGCGAAGATGCGCTGCTGCCGCATGTGGAGGGTCTGAAAGGACCGTTCGGCTGTCTGAACCGCGCGCGTTACGGGATCAGCTGGGGCGCGATGGGCGCGGCCGAAGCTTGCTGGCATGCGGCGCGGCAGTACGGTCTGGACCGTCACCAGTTTAACCGTCCGCTGGCGCAGACGCAGCTTTTCCAGCGCAAGCTGGCAGACATGATGACCGAGATTTCGCTGGGCCTGCAATCATCGCTGCGGGTGGGACGTCTGATGGACGAGGCGAATGCCGCGCCGGAAATGATTTCGATCGTCAAGCGCAACAACTGCGGCAAGGCGCTGGATATTGCGCGCATGTCGCGTGACATGCACGGCGGCAACGGCATCAGCCTCGAGTTCCAGGTTATCCGGCACATGATGAACCTTGAGACCGTGAACACCTATGAGGGGACGCATGATGTCCATGCCTTGATCCTTGGGCGAGCTCAGACCGGATTGCAGGCATTCTTCTGATCCTATCGAAACAGGGATCGATATTTGCGAAGGCCGGTGTGATGCACCGGCCTTTGTTTTCTTTGGGGGGCATTTATTCCGGGAGAAGGCCAACGCGCATCCCCACCAGTACATCGTATAATTGGTGTTATGTAAACCGCGGGTGTACGTATTGCGGAATACAATTCCGACAAGCGGTATTGCAGTCTCTGAAAAGATGGTTACCATTTTTTCGAGGAGAGTCGCAGCCTGCAATCCCCCGAGTGATTGATTGCGCTGCGCATGGGAGGAAATCGAATGCTAGCAGATGTCGCGCTCGCTGCCGAGTGTCGCAGCGAAAACGCCTTATGACTTCAGCTTTGAGTTTTCAGGAAGCTGCACGTCAGGTCGTGACAAACAACCCGCAGTACGCGGTTGAAGAAGCCGAGATCCGTGGCGTCACCTACCGGGTATTCAAATCCATTCCGCGGCACATGCGCGATTTTCTGCAACGCGTGCGGCCGCTGTTCGACGATGGCTCGGCCAACTATATCACGTTTAACGGCGAAACCTGGACCTTTGATGAGTTCTGTAATGACATCAAGGCGATGGCACTGGTTCTGGAAAAGGACATCAAGATAGCCAAAGGACAGCCGGTTGCCGTTGCCATGCGTAATTGCCCCGAGATGCTGATCCTTATGATGGCGATTACCTCTGTCGGCGGTGTCATCGTTTTCCTCAATGGCTGGTGGACGACCGAAGAACTTTCCTATGCGATTGAGGACAGCGGTGCAAAAATTGTCTTTGCCGACGGTGAAAGATGTAATCGTATCAGACCTTTGCTGGATAAGTTTGATCTCACTCTGGTTGGCGTTCGCGATGGCGATGCCGGCGATGAGAAAAGCTATGCGGCGCTGAAGGATGGCGTTGGGTCGGCGGATTGGTCCGAACGGGAAATCGATACCGACGATGACATGGCGATCATGTATTCCTCGGGGACGACTGGTCAGCCCAAAGGCGTGGTGCAGACGCATCGGGGCGCACTTAACGCAGTATATACGTGGCTGATGCAGCCCGAAATCGCAGCGATCTTGACGCCACCTCTGGAGCCGGTGGATGAGCCCCCTCGCCCATGCGCCCTTATCGTGACGCCCTTGTTCCACGTGACCGCTACGCATCCGATGTTTTTGCTCAGTCTTGCCGCCGGTGGCCGTGTCATCCTGATGGAGAAATGGAACGCCGAGAAAGCCGCCGAGCTTATAGTTTCGGAAAAAGTTACGCGTTTTCTGGGGGTTCCCACGCAATCGGCGGATCTTCTTGCCGTTGCACGGCGTGAGGGTCTGTCTTTTCCGACGCTCCAATATCTGGGCGCTGGCGGCGCAAAGCGTCCTGCGGCACAGGTCGACGGGCTGGCCGAGGCATTTCCCGAGGCTCAGATTGCTACCGGCTGGGGCATGACCGAAACAAATGCAAACGGAGTCGGTTTTGCCGGAGAAGAATACCTGTCTCATCCCGGCGCGACGGGTCGTCTTTATCCACCTGTCCAGGATATGAAACTGCTCGACGATCTGGGCAATGAGGTTCCGCAAGGCGAAGTCGGGGAAATCACTGTCAAAAGCCCCTGTAACATGCGGTGCTATCTGAACAAACCCGAAGCGACCGCTGAAATCCTCACGGAAGGATGGCTGAAGTCCGGCGATCTGGGTATGATGGATGAAGATGGCATCATAACCATCGTAGATAGAAAGAAAAACATCATCATACGCGGGGGCGAGAATATCGCCTGCCTCGACGTAGAGGGCGCATTGCACAGGCATCCCGACGTGGTCGAAGCCTGCGCGTTCTCGATACCGGATGAACGGCTGGGTGAGGTGGTCGGCGCCGGGTTGCGTTTGCGCCCTGGGGCTCGATTAGAAATTGGCGAACTAGCCGCCTTTCTTGCCCCGCATATTTCAAAGTTCAAGATACCCGAGAGGATATGGACCTTTGACACCGCCCTGCCCCGCGGCACGACGGATAAGCTGGATCGGCGCGAATTGCGTCGGATCTGCCTAAACGAACTCAATGAAAAAACGGAGCTTGCATGAACGAACCAACACAGGAAGAGATCGGAAGCTATACTGCCGAAGCTGGAAAAGCTGCCTGGAACGTGCCGGGTATCGATGCCTCGACGCCGCGGCGTGAAATCCGCACTGTCGGTGTCATCGGCGCCGGGACCATGGGCGGCGGCATTTCGATGAATTTCGCGACGGCGGGCTTTGACGTTACGATTGTGGAAACCAAGCAGGAAGCGTTGGATCGCGGATTAAGTGTCGTGCACGCAAACTATCAGCGCAGTGCAGACAAGGGCCGGTTTCCGCAAGATGAGGTCGACACCCGTATGGCCCGTTTTGACGGGAAACTGTCGATCGAAGCGCTAGCTGATTGCGATCTGGTCATCGAGGCTGTGTTCGAGGACATGGAGCTCAAGCGCAAGATCTTTACTGAGCTTGACCGAGTGATGAAGCCCGGCGCGATCCTTGCCACGAACACCTCGGCGCTGGATATCGACGAGATCGCCGGGATGACGAAGCGGCCCGAAGACGTTATTGGGCTGCACTTCTTTTCGCCCGCTAACGTTATGAAATTGCTGGAAATCGTTCGTGCCGAGAAAACTGCGGATGACGTGGTCGCCACTTGTATGGATCTGGCGAAGACGATCAACAAGATCGCCGTTCTGGTCGGTGTATGCCCGGGGTTCGTTGGAAACCGCATTCTCTTTGCACGGCAGAAGCAGGCGAACAAGCTGGTGTATCAGGGCGTCATGCCTTGGGACGTGGATGCCGCGCTGAACGCGTTCGGGTTCCGCATGGGGCCTTTCCAGATGTCGGATCTGGCGGGACTGGATATCGGTTGGTCGAAGGGCGCCAAGACTGCGAACCCGATCCGGGACGCACTGTGCGAGATGGATCGCCGCGGGCAAAAGACCAAGGCGGGTTATTACGATTATGATGACGCGCGCACGCCGATCCCGTCGGATGTGACCGCCAAGATCATCCATGACATCACCGGGGCCGAGCCCAGCACAATGGCGCAGGATGAGATCATAGAAATCTGCATCTATCCGATGATCAACGAGGCCGTGAAGATCCTTGAAGAGAACAAGGCGCAGCGGCCATCGGATATCGATGTTGTCTGGCTGAATGGCTATGGCTGGCCCGCCGACAAGGGCGGCCCGATGTTTTACGGCGATATGGTCGGCGCGCAGGCCGTTCTGGACCGAATGGAAAAGCTCGCCGCCGATGATCCGGAATTCGCGCCGGCGGAAACACTCAAGAAGCTGGCCGCCGAAGGTGGCAAGTTCACCGATATCGATACAGGCGGTCTGAAAACCGACAAGGGGGCATAAATCCATGGCATATGAATTCATCAAGACCGAGAAGAAAGGTCACATTCTAGTCGTGACCATGAACCGACCCGAGGTTTACAATGCCGTCCACTCCGAGATGCATCACGAGATGTCGGATTGCTGGGATGAATTTGCGGCGGATGAAGACCTTTGGGTCGCGGTTCTGACCGGCGCAGGCGACAAGGCCTTTACCGCCGGTAACGATCTCAAGGCGACCAATGAGGGCGGAAGTAAGAAAGGTCTGCCCGACAGCGGTTTCGCCGGTTTGTCCTCGCGCTTTGATCTTGAGAAACCCTTGGTAGCAGCGGTCAACGGGTTCGCCATGGGCGGCGGTTTCGAAACCGCGCTTTCCTGCGATATTATCGTGGCCTCGGAAAACGCCAAGTTCGCCCTGCCCGAAGTCAAAGTCGGCTTCTTTGCCTCCGCCTCGGGAGTTCAGCGTTTGTCGCGCTATATCGGGCGCCTTGCCGCGCAGGAGATGATGTTTACCGGCCGCACAATCGACGCGCAAGAAGCGCTTAAGCTTGGATGCTGCAACGAGGTTGTGGCCCATGAAAGGGTGATGGAGCGCGCGATGGAAGTTGCCGAACAGCTTTGCACCGTGTCGCCGTCTTCGATCAAGGCGACCAAGCGTATCCTGAACAGCATGGCCGTGGCCGATGGTCTTCCCGAAAGCCTGCAATATTCGCGTGAGGTTCAGGCCGATCTGGCCAAGACCGAAGACTTCAAGGAAGGCGTCCAGGCCTTTGTCGAAAAACGCAAACCCGAATGGAAAAACCGCTAAGTCAGCGAAAGGAACAATTCAGTATGTCATTGGCAAAACATCCCCCGGAGATGAACGACCTGCGCATGTCCGAAAAGGCGCGCCCGCTGCTTGAGGCGGTCATCAAGCATATCGCCGAAAACGTCGATCCGATTACCGAGGAATTCTATCGTCTGGGTGAGGGGCGTGAAGATCGCTGGTCTTATGCGCCGGGCCAGCTCGAGCTGCTCGAAACAGCCAAGAAGAAAGCACGGGAAAGCGGTCTTTGGAATTTCTTCCTGCCGAATTCGGAAACCGGCGAAGGCCTGAGCAATCTCGACTATGCTTACATCGCGGCGGAATTGGGTAAAAACCCGCTGGCCTCGGAGACGCTGAACTGTTCTGCGCCTGACACCGGCAACATGGAAGTGCTGGAACGTGTTGGCACGCCCGAGCAGAAGGAAAAGTGGCTGAAGCCCCTGCTCGCCGGTGAAATCCGCTCTGCCTATGCGATGACGGAACCGGATGTGGCTTCTTCGGACGCCAAGAATATCGCGACGAGCGCGGTGCTTGAGGGCGATGAATGGGTTATCAACGGCGAGAAATTCTATATCTCCGGTGCCGGAGATCCGCGCTGCAAGATCATGATAACTATGGTGAAAACCTCGCCCGAGGCGGAAACCTTCAAGCAGCAAAGTCAGATCCTCGTGCCCATCGATACGCCCGGCGTAACCATCGTTGGTCCGATGCGCGTGTTTGGCCATGACGATGCGCCACATGGCCATATGCATATCAAGTTCGAAAACGTGCGTGTTCCCAAGGATAACATCCTGTTGGGTGAAGGGCGCGGTTTCGAGATTTCCCAGCTACGCCTTGGGCCGGGACGGATTCACCACTGCATGCGCTCGATCGGATCGGCGGAAAAGGCGCTGGACATGATGCTGGATCGGTCGCTGAACCGGAAGGCGTTTGGCAAGCGCATCGTCGATCTTGGCAAGAACATGGAAACTATTTCTCGCGCGCGTATCGATATCGAGGCGATGCGGATGATGGTTCTGAAAGGCGCCAAGGCGATGGACGTGCTGGGCAACAAGGAAGCCCGAATCTGGGTTTCGGCGGTCAAGGCGCTGGTGCCTGAGAAAGCCTGTCAGATCATCGATCAGGCGATGCAGGTGCATGGTGCCGCAGGTCTGTCGCAATGGTTCCCTCTGTCCGAGATGTATGTCGGCCAGCGGACGCTGCGTTTTGCCGATGGTCCGGACGAGGTGCACCACCACGTCGTCGCCCGTGCCGAAGTGCAGGGTTATCAGGATTCCAACGACCGCAAGGCCCGTGTCGCGCGCTCGGTCGGTGGCCGCATGTTCGAGGGGCCGTAAGAAATGCGCGAACTTTTCGATCTTACGGGACGCGTCGCGCTGTTGACGGGCGCGTCCAAGGGCATGGGGCTTGTCATGGCGACGGCCCTTGCCGATCACGGCGCCAAGGTGGTGATCTCTGCGCGCAAGCAGGACCAGCTTGACGAGGCTGCCGCCAGGATCAACGAAACCGTCGGCGCGGATCGCGCCGTCGGGATCGCCTGTAACGTTGGCTACAAAGAGCAGCTTGAAGCGCTGGTTGCCGGGGCGCGGGAAAAGGCTGGCCCGATTGACATCGTCGTTGGGAATGCCGGGGTGAACCCTTACTACGGGAAAACCTCGGAAATACCTGATGAAGCGTATGAAAAAACAATGCGCGCCAATGTACAGGCCAATCTTTGGCTGGCCAAGATGGTGGTGTCGGACATGGTGTCCAAAGGCACTGGGTCGATGATGTTCACCTCTTCCATCGGGGCGTTCAAACCGTCGGAAACGCTGGGCACCTATGGCATGTCGAAACTGGCGCTGATAGGGCTTGTGAGGAACCTCGCGGCAGAGTTTGGCCCCGACGGCATCCGGTTCAACGCAATCTGTCCGGGGCTGGTGAAAACTGATTTTGCCCGCGAACTCTGGGATAATCCCGAGGTCGAGGCCCGTATAAACAAGAGCATTCCGCTGCGCCGGCTGGGTGAGCCAGAGGATTTCGCGGGTATCGCGGTCTACCTCGCGTCGGATGCCAGTCGTTATATGACCGGTCAGGCGCTCACCGTTTGTGGCGGCTCTAACATGTGGACTTAAGCAATGGAACTAAAAGATAAAATTATCGTCGTCACCGGGGCCGCCAGCGGAATCGGCAAGGCGATGGCCATCCGCTTTGCCGCCGAGGGCGCAAAGCAGGTAATCTGCGCCGATCTCAATCTTGCCGGTGCCGAGGCAACAGCCAGTGAAATCAACGGCATCGCTTTTGAGGTCAACGTGGCGCGCGAGGCAGAAATCTCGGGCCTGATTGAAAAGGTCGAAGCCGAGATCGGCCCCATCGACCTGTTCTGTTCCAACGCGGGCATCCTTACCGTCGGCGGTATGGAAGTTGCCAACGAAGACTGGCAGCGGATCTGGGAGGTGAACGTGATGGCGCATGTCTGGGCCGCACGTCATCTTGTCCCTAGGATGATCGAGCGCGGCGGCGGTTACTTGCTGAATACGGCATCGGCCGCGGGTCTGCTGAACCAGGTCGGCTCGGCCCCCTATGGTGTGACCAAGCACGCGGCTGTGGGCCTTGCGGAATGGCTTGCGCTGACCCACGGCGATAACGGGATCAAGGTTTCGGTGCTCTGCCCGCAGGCGGTCCGGAGCGAAATGACCCGTGGCCGAGAAGACGGCGTGGCCTCAATGGATGGCATGCTGGAGCCGGAGCCCGTGGCCGAAGCCTGCGTGCGGACCATCCGCGAGGAGACATTCCTTGTTCTGCCTCATCAGGAAGTTCTGGCCTATATGCGCAAGAAAACCGAGAACTACGACCGTTGGATCGGCGGGATGCGCAAGCTGAACCGTCAGTACGGCAAGCTGAAATGACCTATCGGCCGTCCGCTTCAGGCGGGCGGCAGGCCATATGTGGCGCGGGCTGTCCCGGCAAATAGTAAATCCTGAGACTCTGCATCAAGCTCAGCCGCCAGTTTCTTGAAAAAATTCCACAGTACAGCATAGCTGACTGATACGCGGTCGACCGGGAAATTGCTTTCAAACATGCAGCGTTCTGGGCCGAAATCAGCGATCATGTGTCGGTACCACCGCCCTTGCAGGTCGAGCAATTCATCGGATCCGGGGGGCTTGGTACGGTCCATAAAGCCAAACCCGTTGTCGGGCATCGCCAGCCCGCCGAGTTTTGCGCGCAGGTTCGGGCAATCTGCAAGTTCGGCCATATCTTCCTGCCACAGATCGAAAATCTCGTCGTGCTTGCCGGTGAAGCGACCTACACCCAATGGCGTGCCAAAATGGTCGAGGATGATCGTCGTCTCGGGTACCGCGCGGACCATATCGAGGAAGTCGCGGTTCTGATGATGGTAGTGCCACGTATCGTAGGTCAGGCCGCGTTTGCCCAGATGCGACAGGCCGCGCCGAAAGGCGGGATCGCTGTACTGACCCTTTGCGCCTCTCCCCGGGATCATCAGGCTGGCGCGATCTTCGTCGCGGGCGCCGGAATGGCGGATGCCTTTCAAGAGCCCCTGCCCGGCCTTTTCATGCGCATCCAGTGCCTCGTCCAGTTTCTCTGTCGGCAAGGTCAGATCGACATGCGCGACGATACCCGCGATCTGTGCTCCTCCTTGTGGCATCTCGGACGCCATCCGTGCGACGTTCGCGGTTTCAGCCACCGATTGCAGATGCTCCGGCGCGGTGACGTCCCAGTAAGAGCGGCATTCGATATAGACGGTTTGAACAACGTTATGTCCTGCACTGGTATCACGGAGCAGCTGTTCAGTTTCATAAACCGCCGGATTATCCTTTGTCCCGTGCACCCAGAGATGATGATGCGGATCGACGATTTGGCGATCCGGATCGATGATCTCTTCCCGCGTCAGTGCGAGCCACTCGTCACGCAGTTCGATTCCCGGGCGCCATCCGGGATAGCGCCCGCCCGCGTTCACTTGCGCGCTTCCGCTGGCTTGTACCGGCGCACCAGCCCTTCCTGAGCTACGCTGGCGACCAGCTTGCCGTTCTGATCGAATATCTTGCCGCGGTTAAAGCCGCGACCGCCACCGGTAAAGGGCGCATCCATCGCATAAAGGTGCCATTGGTCGAAATGGATCGGCGCGTGAAACCACATGGCGTGGTCAAGGCTTGCCGGGACGACGCCGCCCTTGAGCCAGCTTAGTCCGTGAGGACGCAAAGACGACCCAAGCAAGTTCATGTCGGAGGCATAGGCGAGATAGCAATGCTGAAGCTTGGCATCGTGCCCTTCTGCCGCCGGCATCCGGAACCACATGCAGTTTTCATCGTCCATCGGCGCTGGTTCCAGCATGTTCTGCGGATTGACTTCGCGTACTTCGATGGGACGCGGGCGCGCAAAGAACTTGGCCTGTTTTGGGTCGAGTTTCTCGGCATCCTTGGCGCGAAGCTCTGCCATGCTGGGCAGCCCGTCGGGAGCGGGTACATCGGGCATCTTGTGCTGATATTCCCAGCCCTCTTCCGGTTCGTGGAACGAGGCCGAGAGGTTCAGGATTTGCTTGCCATGCTGAATGGCGATGACGCGTCGGGTGGTAAAGCTGCCGCCGTCGCGTGCCCGATCGACTTCGTAGATAACGGGTATTTTCGGATCGCCGGGCCGGATGAAATAGGCGTGAAGCGAATGGCAGGTCCGGTCGGGCACTGTCAGATAGGCGGCCATCAGTGCCTGTGCGATAACGTGCCCGCCAAAGATGCGGATTTCGGTCTCTCCCCCCGAGCCGATGCCGCGAAACAGATCGACTTCCAGTCGTTCAATATCGAGCAGGTTCTGTATTTCCGCTGAGGGATCAGACATCTAGTTTTCTTTCTTCATGTTGTCGTTCAAAGTTTTCGCATAAACGATAAAGGTGTCGAAACTTTCCGGGTTGGCCATCGAATCCCGATTGACGATTTTATCCGGGTCGCCGCCAAGCAGAAGCTTCTTCACCGGAACTTCCAGCTTCTTGCCCGAAAGAGTGCGCGGAACTTCGGCAATTTCGATCATTTCGTTTGGGACGAACCGTGCGGATACGGCGGCACGAATGGCATCGCCGATCTTAGTTTTCAGGGCGTCATCTAGCGTGACACCCTCCGCGGGGACGACAAACAGCGGCATAAAGCTGTCGCGACCGAGGAATTCAAGATCGACGACCAGCGAGTCCATCACTTCGGGGAGGCCTTCGACGGCCTGATAGATTTCCGCGCTGCCCATGCGCAGACCGCGCCGATTGATTGTAGCGTCAGAGCGGCCGTAAATCACCGATCCACCGGTATCGGTGAACTCGATCCAGTCGCCGTGACGCCAGACCCCCGGATAGGTATCGAAGTAACTTTCATGCAGACGCGAGCCGTCCGTATCCCCCCAAAAGAACAGTGGCATCGAAGGGAGCGGTTCCGTGCAGACAAGTTCGCCTACCTGTCCGTTGATTTCATCGCCGCTTTCATCGAATGCGCGGACGGCGTTGCCAAGCAGACGGCATTGCATTTCACCCATCCGGACGGGCATCATCGGATTGCCCCCGACAAAGGCACCGGCAAGGTCGGTGCCGCCCGAGATTGGCGCCAGCCAGACATCCGGCTTCACCGCGTCGTAGATCCAGCGATAGGCGTCATCGGACAGTGGTGAGCCCGTTGAGCCCAGCGAGCGCAGCGCGCTCAGGTCGACGCTGTCCCTTGGCCGGATTCCCGCCTTAAGACAGCCTGCATAAAACGCGGCCCCTGCGCCAAGATAGGTAAGATCTTCCTCTGCCGCGAAACGCCAGAGCGCCAGCATATCAGGGTTATTCGGCGCTGCATCAAACAGAGCTACCGTCGCGCCAAGACCAAGGGCGGTGAACTGCGAATTCCACATGATCCAGCCAGAAGAAGTCAGCCAGCAGAACCTGTCTTTGTCACTTAGGTCCTGATGCAGGCTTTGCTTGGACGACTCGAGCAGTATGCCGCCGTGGCCGTGTACGATCGGCTTTGGATTGCCTGTTGTCCCGGAGGAATAGACTACCCAGAGCGGATGTTCGAAATCGACCGGAACGGGAGAAAATTCAACATCTTCCCCGGTCAGAGTGCCCCAGGAAATCGCGCCTTCTGGAAGGTCGCCAATCACCGGAAGCATCACCAGATGTTCCAAGGTTGGCAGGCCCTTGGCTGTCGTGGCGATCAGCTCTCCCCGGTCGATACGCTTGTTGTTATGAACATAACCGTCCTGCGCGATGAGGACTTTCGGCTCGATCTGCCGGAACCGGTCCAGAATAGCGACGCCACCCATATCGGGCGCACAGAGCGACCAGATGCCTCCAAGGCTGACAGTGGCAAGACAGGCAATGATCGCGGTTTCGGTATTGGGGAGGACGGCAACCACCCGGTCGCCCTGCCCGACCCCCATATCTGACAGATGCTTTGCAACGCTGGCGACCTGCCGCTCGAGTTCTTTCCAGCTTAACTCCTTACGCTCGAAGGTTTCCGAATGAACGATCAGGGCGGGTTTGTCCGGCGTTTTCCGGGCCTGCCGGAGTGTTACTTCGGCAAAGTTCGTTTTGACGCCGGGAAACCACTTGGCCCCGGGCATTTTGCGATCGGTGATGACCTCATCCACTTCATCGGCGCTTCCGATTTCGAAATAGGTCCAGATCGCGCGCCAGAAATTGTCGAGATCGCTCGTGCTCCATCGCCAAAGTGCATCGTAATCATCGAATGTCAGGCCATATTCCTGTTCGATCCAGCGGATGAAATGGGCCATCGTGCTGGCCTCGGCGCGCTCGGGCGAAGGGGTCCAGAGGATTGGACGTTCGGTGGTCATTCCGTGATCGCTCCATGGACCAGCGCTTTCAATTCTGCCCGACAGGGATAAGAGCTGGAAGGCGTCAGCTGGGTGAAGAAGACGCAGCTGAGATCAAGGACCGGATCGACCCAGAACATGGTCGAGGCCATGCCGCCCCAGCTGAAGTCACCGACATTGCCTGGAACGCGGACCCGGCCGGGATCAAGGACAACCGATCCGCCGAGACCGAAGCCCATGCCTTCCATCGGCTGTTCGGCAAAGCTCTTCGGGCCCATCGAGGCGATGTCGCCGGGCAGATGGTTGCGCATCATGAACGACAAGGTATGCGGGCTGAGCAGGCGACCACCCTCGCAACTGCCTCCGCGACGAAGCATTTCGATGAATGCCATGTAGTCGTCGAGTGTTCCGACCAGACCGCCACCGCCGGAGAAACAGGTGGTGCTTTCAAACGGCGATTTGCCTGCGCGGTCAACCCGACGCAGCGTATTACCTTCGCCCTTTGCCGCGTTGAGCGCCATACCGTTGCCTTCGAGCGGGGTATAGAGAGACGCGAAACGATCGCCGACATGAGCGGGAACAGTGAAAGCGGTTTCGTTCATGCCGAGCAGGTCGAAAATTTCGGTTTTAAAGAACGCATCGAGCGACTTGCCGGAAACGACCTCGACCACCCGGCCCAGGATATCGATGGAAACCGAGTATTCCCAATGGCGTCCGGGCTTGAACGCAAGTGGTAGTGCCGCTGTTCGATCCGTCATTTCCTCTAGGCTGCTATCATTCGCCCGGAATAGGATCTTGTGTTCATCCATCGCCTTACCCAGCAAGCCCGGGTTGAACGGATAGCTCAGCCCGCTGGTGTGGGTCAGTAGATGGTGCAGTGTCGGGCTGGGCGAGGGTTCGGTCTGTTCAAGTGTTTTCGCGCCTTCAACCAGCGCTTGCATGCCACTGAATGCAGGGATGAATTCCGAAACGGGCGCATCAAGATGAAACAGCCCTTTCTCGGCGAGCATCATAATTGCGACAGAGGTGATCGGCTTGGTCATCGAATAGATGCGCGCCACCGTATCCCGTTCGAACGGTAGATCGTCCTCGACGTTTCTTTTGCCGGCGGCGTTAAAGTAAACCTCTTCGCCATGCCGCTTTATCAGGACCGAACTGCCCGGAAACTTGCGTTCCGAAACATAGCGTTCCATCCAGTCGGCGATACGATCCAGACGTTCTTTGTCGAACCCGGCAGTTTGCATGTTACACTCCCCTCGGCCGGGCATTTCCGTGCGTTGCGCATCGGGCGCATAGTGGTCCGGAATTGACGGCTTTACATGTTAACGGTACATATCACGAGCACCGTGCACGAGCTGAACTTGCCATGCAAGCCACTCGGGTTAAAGCGAAAACAGGGGGATTTATGAAACTATACTTTGCCGCAAATACGCGGGCGATCCGGATTGCCTGGCTTTTCGAAGAGCTTGGAATGGACTATGAACTCGTCCCGTTCACATTGGGCGACAAGTCCATGCGCGAACCGGATTACCTTGCGGTCAATCCGAACGGTCGTGTGCCAACCATCGTCGATGGCGATGTGACGATTCACGAATCCGGCGCCATCGTCGAATACGTCCTTGCGCGATATGGGAATGGGCGGCTCATCCCTGCGCAGGAGAGCCCGGAATTCGCCGAGTATCTGCAATGGCTGCACTATGCCGAGGGCATGATTATGCCGCAGATCAACGTGATCATGGTGGAAACTGTGTTCCTTCCGCCCGAACGTCGCAACGAGACTAACGTCAAACGGGCGACCAAGCTTTTGAACAACATGCTGAAAGCCGTTGATGCAGCGCTTGAAGGCAAAGAGTATCTGGCGGGTGAATTCTCGGGCGCGGATATCATGTGCGGTCAGGCCGTCATCGTTTCTGACCGTCTTGGGGCCGACCTTTCGGACAAGCCTAATCTCAAGCCGTATATCGACCGTCTCAAGGCGCGTCCCGCCTTTCAAAAGGCCGCATCGCTTTGAAATGAAAAGGCCCCGGAATTCGGGGCCTTTCGTTTTGCTAAGGCTCAGACTTCGAGCCATTCCTTGCGCACATCCTCGCGGGCTTTCAATTCCTGCGGCGTGCCTTCGAAAACGACTTTGCCATGGCCCATCACATAGACCCGGTGAGCGATGTCCAGCGCGATGGAAAGTTTCTGTTCCACCAGCAGGGTCGAGATCCCGCGTTTGGCGATTTCCTGCAAAAGTTCGGCCACTCGCTGAACCATCTGGGGCGAAAGCCCTTCGGTCGGTTCGTCGATCATGACAAGATCTGGATCGCCCATGAGCGTCCGGCACATGGTCAGCATCTGCTGTTCGCCGCCGGAGA
Organism: Heliomarina baculiformis; assembly: GCF_019966545.1. GTDB lineage: Bacteria > Pseudomonadota > Alphaproteobacteria > Rhodobacterales > Rhodobacteraceae > Heliomarina > Heliomarina baculiformis. The sequence goes on from NZ_JAIMIC010000005.1 coordinate 219,098, forward strand.
GCACTGAGGCTTCGACATCGGCCCGATTGTCGAGGTTCGAAAACAGGTTGAACATGTCCTGCATCGACCAGCGTCCGGCGCCATCCTTTTGTCCGGGCTTAAGACCAAGGATCAGGTTCTGCCGGGTGGTTAGCCCGGGAAAGATATCCCGGTTTTCAGGCACGTAGCCGACGCCAAGGTTGGCGATCTCAAACGCTTTTTTCCCGGCAATCTCCTGTCCCTTGAACACGACCGACCCGACAGGCGACACCTCCCCCATAACGGCCTTGCAGGTTGTCGACCGTCCAACCCCGTTGCGGCCCAATAGCGCGACGATCTCGCCCTCTTGGATGTTGAGGTTCACCCCCTGAAGAATATGGGATTTGCCGTAGTAGGCATGCATGTCTCTGACTTCCAGCATCTTAATGCTCTGCCTCCAATGCAGCGCCCAGATAAGCTTCTTGAACTTTGGGGTTGGAACGGACGTCTTCGGGATGTCCCGTGGCGATGATCTCGCCATAGACCAGAACGGAAATCTGGTCCGCGAGGCCGAAGACCACGCCCATGTCATGCTCTACCATCACCAAAGTCTTGTTCTGCGTGACCTTGCGGATCAGCTCGACGATGTAATCGGTTTCCGAATGGCTCATGCCTGCGGTCGGTTCATCCAGCATGATAACATCAGCACCGCCGGCAATCGTGATCCCGATCTCAAGCGCACGCTGTTCCGCGTAAGACAGGAGGCCCGCAGGCAATTCGGCGCGCTGCAAGAGGTTGATCTGATCAAGTATTTCCAAAGCGCCATCAGTAAGGTCCTGCGACCGGCTCACCATGTTCCAGAACGAGTACTTGTATCCATGCGACCAGAGCAGCGAACAGCGCACGTTTTCGAACACCGTCATCTTCGGAAAGATGTTGGTGATCTGGAACGAACGGCTGAGCCCCATGCGATTGATTTCGAACGGAGCCTTGCCGCGCAGGTCATGCCCGTGAAGCTTGATTGACCCGCTTGTCTGGGGAAACCGTCCGGTAATCAGGTTGAACAGCGTGGACTTTCCCGCCCCGTTTGGCCCGATGATCGCATGGCGTTCCCCTTTGGCGATTGACAGGTTCACACCACGGATGATTTCGGCTTTTCCGAAACTCTTCTTCAGGTCGGTGATTTCAAGAGCGGCCATCATGCGGGTCTCCCTTTTGGTGTATTGGCCCGATGCCAAGCTTCCCTGAGTGAAGGCGCGGACAGGCGCGCCAGCCAGAAACCGCCAACCGTCGCAACACATGCGATGATCCATGGCAGCACGCTATGGCTATCAAAAGTCGTCCAGAAGAGCGTCATTTCATCATCACCGGCCGAGGCATGGCGGACGTGGAAGAGCAGTTCCATCAGCGCGGCAAGGCCAAAGATGGCGATGATCGCCGGAACCAAGGTTTTGATGTAGGGCACGACCAGAGTGCCTAGTTTTCCGAACTTAGCCGCCGGCACATGCATCATCAGGACACCGGCTAGACCGCCGGGGAAATACATCACCGTCGCCAAGAACAATGCACCTACGTAGAGCTGCCAGATTTCGCTCTGCAGGCTGAGAACCGATTGCAGAAGGGTAAAGACGATCGCCCCGATTATCGGCCCGAAAAAGAACCCGACGCCGCCAAGGAACGCGATCAGAAGGATCACGCCGGACTGGGTGGTCGAAAGGTTGGTTTCGGTGAGGATTTCGTAGTTGATCGCGAAAAGCGCGCCCGCGATCCCGGCAAAGAATCCAGCCGCGGAGAAGGAGAAGAACCGAACCCAACGCGCTGAATAACCGAGGAATTCTGCTCTTTCGGGATTGTCTCTGACGGCATTAGCCATCCGGCCCACAGGCGTGCGAGAGAACAGGTACATCAACAGCGTCGACAGGACTGTCCAGAAAGCGATGAGATAGTAGACCTCGATCTGTTGCAGGAATTCGATGCCAAAGAACGGCATGAAATATGTGCGATCACCCGGCATGCCTTCTTCACCGCCGAAGAAAGCGGTGATGATGACGGAACAGGCCGCAATGAGTTCGCCAATGCCCAGCGAAATCATGGCAAAAACGGTGCCTGCTTTTCTTGTTGAGAAAGAACCGACGATCGTGGCCAGACCCAACCCGAAGAGACCGCCAAAGATCGGCAGGACCGGCAGCGGAATCGGCAACTCGTTCGTCTCCACGATGTTCATCAGGTGCATGCAGAAAAATCCGCCGACACCCATGTAAACGGCGTGGCCAAAGCTCAGCATACCGCCCTGCCCCAAGAGCATGTTGTAGCTCAGGGCAAAGACGATGGTGATCATCATCTGGTTCATGATGGTGATCGCGCTGTTTGACTGAAAGATCGTCGGCATCGCTACAAGAAATATCACGCTGATCACCCAAGGCAGGACCTGCCCAAGGCTGAGTGCCGGGGCGCGGGTTATCGTTGCGGTTTTTTGAGATGCATCGGTCATACGTCACGCTTTCCAAAGAGTCCGTGCGGACGGAAGACAAGGATCAGGACCATCAGGATGTAAGGCAGGATCGGTCCGATCTGCGGCAAGGTAAGTGTCCAGAGATCCCGTAGGTAGCTGTCGCTCAGCGATTCCGGCCGTTGCATGCCAAAGGATTCAAGGATCGACGCAAAGGGAAAGCTCGAAGATGCGGCGAAGGTTGTAAGCCATCCCAGAAGCAGCGACGCCACCAGTGCGCCCCAGAGTGACCCGAGTCCGCCGATCACGATGGTCACGAAGACGATCGATCCGAGCACGAAGGCCATACCCGGGAATGTACCAAGGACAGGTCCTGCCAGCACACCTGCAACGCCCGCCAATGCGGTGCCCACACCAAATACGCCCATGAAGATCAGCGGCACGTTATGCCCCAGCGCTTCGACCGTACGCGGATAGGACAGCGCGGCCTGAATTATCATACCGATGCGTGTGCGTGTGAGGATGTAAAGAAGGCCGATAAAGATCGCCACCGAGGTAAAGATCATGAAGACCTTGTAGGCAGGTACCGCGTTGTTTCCGATGGAGAAAAGCGCGAACTTCAAAATCTCGGGTTCCTGATAGGCCATCAGGTTGTTGCCCCAGAAGAACTTGATGACTTCCTCGATCAGAAGCGCCAGCCCAAAGGTAAAGATCAGTTCGGGTACATGGCCGTATTGGTGTACGCGACGCAACCCGTAGCGTTCGACGAGCGCGCCGACAACACCCACGAGAAGAGGTGCGATCAGCAGCCCCATCCAGAATCCGAGGTACATACTGATCTGATAGGCGAAATACGCGCCAAGCATGTAAAAGCTGGCATGCGCAAAGTTCAGAACGCCCATCATCGAGAAGATCAGGGTCAGTCCGCTGGAAAGCATGAACAACAGCAATCCATAAAACAGCCCGTCGATAAGGTTGATAATAACCAAATCCATCGGCCACCACTCCTTGGTCGAAATTCAGGTCTTGTTGCAGTTTTTGCGAAGGGGCTGCCCCGTACGCTTTGGCGCGGGGCAGCCTCGCGGAAAAGTCGCCGATTACTCGGGGCGTTCCATTTCGCAGGTGGTGGGAATATCAGCCGAGGCCATTTCGACCTTGACCGCTGTCTCGAGACCATAGTCAGAGTTGTCCAGCAAATGCTTGAGGCCGCTGGCCTGTTCCATCACGTAGACGTCTTGGATCGCTTGGTGATCTTCGGCGCGCATCTTGATTTTGCCGCCCCAGAAATTATCGGTTTCCATGCCTTCCAAGGCCTTGGCGACCTCGACCACGTCGGTGGCTGTTCCAGCTTCTTCAATGGCCATGGCCAGCATGCGGACCACGTTAGCGATACGCGGCTGGGAGATGTCATGGTCAGGATACTTCGCTTCGAAAGCATCGACATATTCATCGACTTCGGGCGAGCCGGCCGGGTTCAGTGCACCTTCGCCAACAAGGTTGATCTTGCCCACCCCAGCTTCGCCAAAGGTACGGGTGATACCATTGGATGCCGCATAGTAGGTATAAATCGGTCCTGTAAACCCTGCTTCGATGATTGCCTTACCAAGTCCAACCATATCGGAGCCCCAGTTACCGGTGATGACGGCATCCGCGCCCGAAGACACGATTTTGCGTGCATAGGGCGTAAAGTCCTTGACCTTGCCGATCGGGTGAAGCTCGTTCCCGACGATTTCGATGCTGTCCTTCTTGGCACCCAGATCGCGCTGAGCCGCCTCGGCCACGGCCTTGCCGAAGGAGTAGTCCTGACCGATCAAGTAAACCTTACTGATCTCATCGTTTTGAACGATGGCATCAGTCAACGCATCCATCTTGATGTCGGCGTTCGCATCGAAGCGGAAATGCCAGAAGTTGCATTTTTCATTGGTCAGCGCCGGATCAACTGCCGAATAGTTCAGAAACAGGACCTGGCTATCGGGATTGCGGCGATTGTGCTTGTTAACCGCTTCGGTGAGAGCATGCGCAATCCCCGACGAGTTCCCCTGCACTACGTAATGGGCACCCTGGTCGATCGCGACCTGAAGGTTGATGAGCGACTCCTTCCCGTCCATTTTGTTGTCGAGACCGATGACTTCGAACATGTCACCGTCCAGCACGCCACCCTTCTTGTTCACGAGCTCCTCCGCTGCGAACTGGAATTCGGCCAGACCGTTGGTCCCTGTCGTGGCAAACGGCCCCGACAGCGGATCGATGAATGCAATCTTGATATTCTCCGCGAAAGCGGCTGTTGCACTGACAGACAGTGCAAGCGCGGCGGTGACGCCGAACTTAGTAGGTATGCGCATTAGTTTTCCTCCCTAACATGAGACCGGTCGCTTTCGAGGCGATTATTCGGTCCCGCATAAAGAGCCTTGCATATCGCCGTTCAAAGTCAAGCATCCGAACCTTACCAAATGTTACCGGAGAAACTGGGGGCTCTGGCCACGTGATACTTCGATGGCAAATAAAAAATCCAGCCGACGGGATGGGTGCAACTTTTGCGGCCCTACAGTATTGCTTCTTCGAATGAGGTTTGAGTTGTAAGGCACTGAAAAGAATATATTAAAAAAATGATACCACGCATTAATGTAAGAAATGGCTGCGGCCCGATTACAAACATTATCCACCAAAAATCTGAACAGGTTCGCTTCAAAATTGTTTGTTGAGCGAGGTATTTTGACGGTATATTTCAATCGTCCAAATACTAGTAGTTCGCGGTCACAGTCCGGATTTTCCGTTATCGGCCATTCCGCAGAGCAAAAAACCCTTCCACAGCGAAATGTGATTCTTTCGCGCAATAAAGTTGCGCTAAGTGCTTTTCGAGTGAAACCCTAGTACTTGGGCAGCATTCTTCAGACGATCAGCATATTGGCCTTCGAGTTCTTCCTTGTGAACGTGAAAGGAAGGCCCGCCGGTGTTCAGGCCATAAACCCGTGCGCCGTTCAGAGATGTGACGGGAACGGCGATACCATTCACATCACCACGCCATTCACCGTACCCGCGGCAATAGCCACAGTCCCGGTATTCTTCCAGAGCCCGGTTGAGGCTTTCCGTATAGGCTTCCAGCTGGTCAGGGGTTTCCTGCCGGACGAGGTCAAAGACGGCCTCCCGTTCCCACTGTCCCATGCCCACGAGAATGGCGCGCCCGATGGCCGAAAAGAAGAGAGGCAAGCGAGATCCGACGTGCATGGTCAAGGACACGTTTTCGCGTGAGCTTTGGACCGCAAGATAAACGACTTCAAGCCGGTGCCTTTCGCCAAGCGCGACCGTGATGTAAGAATTTGGGCCGTCTCGCAGGTCGCGCATGACTTCGGTTGCGCGTTCGCTCACCTCCATGCCAGCCAGCACGCCAAAGCCAAGATGCAGGACCCCTGCCCCCAACCGGTACGTTCCCTTACGCGGATCTGCGATAAGATAGTCGAGCTTGCACAGCGTGTACGTGAGCCGCGATACCGTCGGTTTCGGCAGCCCGGTACGCTCGGCAAAGTCCGTGTTGGTCAACTCTGTTTCATTCGGGCCAAAGCAGCGCAGAACGTCCAGTCCACGGGCAAGAGCGGTTACGAAATTGCGATCTTTGGGATCTTCGGAATGAGGGGTGAATTCAGCATCCGCCATAAGAGCGACCTTTCAAGCGTTTTGCATCAGTTCTGCAAGGCTTCCAGGCCTTTTTCAGCGAAAGCTGGCACATGCTCCCCAACTTTCATGGCGCGTTCCGGGTTCGAGGCGTTGCCATCCAGCGCCCGTTTCAAAACGCCTTGAATGATACCGGCCATACGGAAAAAACAGAACGAAAGGTAGAAGCCAAAGTTCTCAATTTCCGGCAAACCGCGTCGCTCGCAATAGCTTGCGATGAATTCCTCGTCCGATGGCAGACCCAGCGCCTTGCGGTCGACACCGGCGAGGCCGCGGCCTTCGGACCCGGCGGGCATCTGCCACTGCATGATGACAGACGCCAAGTCGGCATAGGGATGACCAATGGTCGACAATTCCCAGTCCAGCACAGCAAGGCAATTGGTGCCATTCTTCTCGAACATCATGTTGTCGATGCGGTAATCGCCATGGACCAGCGTTCTCTGCCCGTCGTCTTCGGGCATCTGCCGCTGAAGTTCCTCCATGAGCTTGTCCATGGCCGGAATCTTGGTGGTTTCCGATGCCCGGTACTGTTTTGACCAGCGCCCGACCTGACGTTCGAAATAGTTGCCCGGCGGGCCATAGTCAGAAAGTCCGACAGCGTCGATATTCACCATGTGCAGTTCCGCCAGCACCCGGTTCATGTCGTCGATTACGGCGCCGCGTTCAGCGTTGGACAGGCCCTCACCTTCCATCGTGGGCTGTCTAAAATTTCGCCCGTCGACGTGGTCCATGATGTAAAAGGCCGACCCGATCACCGAGTCATCCTCGCAGAGCAGATGCATCTTGGCGACGGGAACCTTTGTATCGGCAAGCGCGCTTTGAACGCGGAATTCACGGTCGACCGCATGGGCTGATTTCAGCAATACGCCCGGGGGTTTACGTCGCAGAACGTATTTCTTGCTTGGCGTTTTCAGCAGAAATGTCGGATTCGACTGACCAATATCGAATTTCTCCGCCTCTATCGGTCCTTCGAAACCTTTCAGGTTTTCTTTAAGATAGGCGGTCACAGCCGCAAGATCCAGCGTTTGGGTATCAGCCATGTCGAGTCCTCAGCTGTAGGTCAGAAGATTTTTCCGGTCAGGGCCGGAGAGATGTGGCGTCGAATTGAATTCATGCAGGAAGAAGCGCGGGCCAGAAAAGACGAACTTGTTGATCGCCGTGTTTTTGACCTGCAGGTTGACCTCCATCATCATCGCTTCCGGGGCCTGCAGCGCGCGGGCAACCAGCTGTCCGATAACGCCGCCGGAACTCACGACAAGAACGCGGCGAGCCTTGGTATCCGTCGCAAAGCGCAGCGCGTCCGAAGTTCTGTTTTCGAAATCCTGCCAGCTTTCAGCGGCGCCAACGATTCCATCGGTCTGCCATTGCAGAATGGTATCCTTGAGCGTGCGGAAATGCGTCTTTCTCTCTCCCCTGACCGCAGCCGGCACTGCGCCGTCAAACCGGTGATGCAGCAGGTTGTGAAAGTCGTATTCGTTGAAACCGGGATGCTCTTCGCGTGGTTGATCGAACCCCATCGCATCCAGCGTTTCTTTCTGACGTCTGAGCGTACCTGTGATGCAACGATCTGGGGTCCACCCCATGTTCCGCAGCGCTTCGCCTGCGAGGCGGGACTGTTCATGTCCCACCTCTGAGAGGATGTCATAATCATCCGCCCCGAAAGACGCCTGACCATGACGAACGACAAAAAGCTCTGCCATAGAAGTGCTTACAGAACCTCGAAGAGGCCGGCTGCGCCCATGCCGCCGCCGACACACATGGTGCAGACGACATACTTGGCGCCGCGACGCTTGCCTTCGATCAATGCGTGGCCGACCATCCGCGCACCGGACATGCCATAGGGGTGCCCGATCGAGATTGCGCCGCCGTTAACGTTCAGCAATTCGTCAGGGATTCCAAGCTTGTCGCGCGAATAGATCACCTGACAGGCGAACGCTTCGTTCAATTCCCAAAGGCCGATGTCGTCCATTTTCAGACCGTGCGCCTCAAGCAGTTTCGGAACCGCGAAAACGGGACCAATGCCCATCTCGTCCGGTTCACAACCTGCAGCCATAACGCCGACATAACGGCCGAGCGGTTCAAGCCCCTTTTTCTCTGCAACCTTGGCTTCCATGATGACCGAACCCGATGCACCGTCGGAAAGCTGGCTGGCGTTACCGGCAGTGATGTATTTCCCTTCGGAAATCACCAACCCGTCCTTGAAGACAGGTTTCAGCCCCGCAAGGCTTTCGGCCGTCGTCGAGGGCCGGTTGCCTTCGTCTTTTTCCAGCGTGACCTCGTGTTCCGAGATCGCCTTGGTTTCCTTGTCCTGCATCTTCATGATGGTCGTGAGAGGCACGATTTCATCATCGAATTTGCCCGCTTGCTGGGCGGCATGAGTCCGGGCCTGGCTGCGCGCGGAATACTCGTCCTGTGCTTCGCGGCTGATGCCATAGCGTTCGGAAACGGTTTCTGCCGTTTCCAGCATACTCATGTAAATCGCGGGAAGGTTTTCCTTGAGCCAAGGGTCGCGGTTCACGCGCATCTCTTGGGTCTGAACGGTAGAGATACTGTCGACCCCGCCCCCAACAACGACATCCATGCCGTCATGAACAACCTGTTTGGCAGCCGTGGCAATCGCCATCATGCCGCTGGCACATTGACGATCCAGCGACATGCCAGCGGTTGTCACCGGCAGCCCGGCCCGCATCGCCGCCTGACGCGCGATGTTGCCCGCCTGAAAGCCCTGTTGCAGGGCGGCGCCCCAGACAACATCGGCCACCTCGGCCGGATCGATGCCCGCGCGGCTGACCGCGTTGGAAATGGCATGGCCAGATAGATGCTGAGGCGTGGTAGCGTTAAAGGCACCGCGATAGGCTTTGCCGATCGGCGTCCGTGCCGTGGATACGATTACTGCGTCGCGCATGGTAGTTCCTCTCGAGATTACTTCTTTGACTGGCCGAGATCGATGCCTCGGGCCTTGGCTGCATTTTCCGCGTATTTGCCGGTCTGGTGAAAAGCTTGAGTCAGTTCTTCCTGACCCTCGGTGTCGCTGATCCGGTCAAAGGCGGATGCCACGCCCTCGGGCGTGAGATCATCATCAACAAGGGTAACGCCTTGTGTTTCATATACTTTAGTGACGGCAAAGGATCCGGCCCCAGCGCCAAGGATCACCCGGCTCGGGGCATCCTCGCTGACAAGATACAACAGACCGGGGGTGATGGTTTCTGGTTTCAAAAGCGCAAGAGCATCCTCAGGGATCAGCTCTTCGGTCATCCGGGTGGCGGCAGTGGGTGCCAGCGTGTTGACGCGAATGTCGTCGCGTGCGCCCTCCAGATGCAGCACGTTCATCAGACCCATCATCGCAGCCTTGGCCGCGCCGTAGTTGGCTTGGCCGAAATTGCCGTAGAGTCCCGACGCGGAAGAGGTCAGAACGATCCGACCGTATTTTGCTTCGCGCATGATCGGCCAGACCGCGTGCGTCATGCAGGCGGTTCCCAACAGGTGCACATCGACTACCTTGCGGAAATCGGCCATGGTCATCTTGGCAAACGTCTTGTCCCGCAGGATACCGGCATTGTTGACGAGAATGTCGATGCGGCCCCATTTATCCATCGTGCGCGATACAAGGTCTGCAACCTGTTCCTCGTTGGAAACATCCGCGCCATGCGCCATGGCCTCGCCGCCTGCTGCGGTGATCTCGTCTACGACCTTCTGCGCCGCGCTTTCGGATGCGCCGGAACCATCGACCGAAGCGCCGAGATCGTTTACCACCACCTTTGCGCCGCGATTTGCAAGCTGCAACGCATGGCTTCGGCCAAGTCCTGCGCCTGCGCCAGTCACGATGGCAACCCGATCATCAAATCTTATCGTCATGGGTCAACTTTCCCGTCTAATGCGATGCCTGTTCGAAGATATTTCCGGAGGTCACGACGTTGATCCCACCGGACACTGGCAGCACCCCGCCAGTGATGTAAGCGCCGCCGCGTCCGCAGAGGAACAGCATGCAGCCGGCAATGTCTTCCTCACGCCCGACGCGTTTGAGCGGCACGTCTTTACCGACCTTTTCGCGCATTTCTTCGTCAGCGGTCGCGAAGGCAGTCATCTTGGACACGAACGGTCCCGGTGCCAGCGCGTTGACGGTAATGAAATCGCCAGCCAGTTCCTTGGCCATGATCTTGGTTAGGTGTATGACGGCCGCTTTGGACGCGGAATAGCTGTAGGCGCCGTCGCCCATCGGCACCTCGCCCATGACAGAGCCGACGTTTACCACGCGGGCCGGATCATCCTCGGTCGCGGATTCCCGCAGCATCGGAAGGAGTTGTTGTGTCAGGTGAAACAAACCCGTCACGTTAAGGGTCATCACCTTGTCCCACGCATCATATGGGAATTCATCAAGCGGTGCGCCCCAGCTTCTCCCGGCATTGTTCATCAGGATATCAAGTTTGTCGGTGCGGTTCTTGACCTCTTGCACCAGGGCCATCACGCCCTCTTCGGTACTGACGTCACCGGCGAAACCCTCTGCGGAACCTGGCGCACCCATGTCGTTCAACTGGGCGGCGACGGCTTCGCAGGCATCGCCTTTGCGCGAGGCGATCAAGACTCGCGCACCAGCCTGTACCAGTGCTTCTGCCGCCATGCGTCCGATACCGGTCGCCCCACCGGTCACCAAGGCCGTCTTGCCGGACAACCCAAACAAGCTTGTTAAATCCATCAAAGCCCCCTGATCTTTGCAATCTTTTCAGCATGATATCCGTAGTCGCCAAGCCATTCGGCGGCGACGCGGGCCCGTTTCATGTAAAAACCCATGTCGAAATCGTCGGTCATGCCGATGCCGCCATGCATCTGGACTCCTTCGATCACGGCGCGCTTGGCGGTGTCTGTTGCACGCGCTTTGGCCAGCGAAACGGCGAGGCTGGCATTTTCCGGATCTTCGTCCAGCATCCGCCCCGCATGTGCAACCGCCGAAGCCGTAACTTCCGTGTGACACCAAAGATCGGCGGCACGGTGCTGAAGCGCCTGAAACTGTCCGATCAATACGCCAAACTGCTTTCGTTCTTTCAGGTATCCCACGGTCATACCAAAGGCCCCGGCTGCCACGCCGCTCATTTCGGCGGCCAGCGCGGCCTGCCCGGCTTCGAGCGCCGGTTGCAGCACTTTCATCGCCTGATCGACATTTCCAAGCACGTCTTCGCCGGTCGCCTCAACATTGTCGAACGTGATTCTGGCGGCGTCACGACTGTCGATCATTCCTTTATGATTCCGGGTGATGCCGTTCCGACCGGCCGGCAGATCGAACAGGGTCAGTCCAGCATCCGTCTTTGCAAGAACCAGCAGCCGGTCAGCCAGCGCCCCGTCGACCACAAACGTCTTTTCGCCGTTCAGACGAAAGCTGTTGCCGTCGCGCGTCGCCGACATCTCGGTTTTTTCCGGTGAAAACTTTGGCCCCTCATCAACAGCCAGCGCATATGTCACTTCACCGGACGCAATCGCGCTCAGCGCTTCTTGGGCGCGGCTGTCCGATACCTGACGCAGTGCTGTCGCGGCTATAACGGCGCTGGAAAGAAACGGGCTGGCGACCAGCGTCTTTCCCATCTCGCGCGCAAGGATGCCCGCAGCTGCGTGGCCCATATCGGATCCGCCATGATCTTCGGGCACTAGAATGCCAGCCCAACCCATCTTGGCCATTTCCTGCCAGAGCGCCCTATCAAACGTTTTTCCCGCGTCGCGCAAGTCGCGAAGCTGTTTCACCGGCGCGTTCTCATCTAGAAACCCGCGTGCGGAATCCGCCAGCATGGTTTCTTCTTCAGTCATTACCAATGTCGTCATTGTCTTACCCCGGAAGTCCCAGAACCCGGCGCGAAACGATGCTCAGCATCACCTCGGAGGTTCCGCCTTCGATGGAATTTGCTTTGGTGCGAAGCCAGTCCGCCGGGCGCGATCCGTATGGCCCGTCCCATTCGAGCGCGTCGCTGCCACTTGCGGCCATCATCAATTCGTGGCGGTCCTTGTTCAGCTCGGTGCCAACGTATTTGAGCATCGCAGAGGCATCGCCGACGCCCTGCCCGGCTTCGGCCATGTCCTTGTAGCGTTCGAGCGTCAGCCCTGTTGCCAGCGAGTCGATCTCAGCCTTGATGGCGGCGGCGCGCAGGATCGGATCAAGCTCGGCGCCGTCATCCGTCAAAACCTGTGCCAGCGGTCGCATGCCGCCAGTTCCCGACCCGATGGCCGAGATCATGGAACGTTCATGCGTTAGCAGGTATTTGGCGACGTCCCACCCGCGGTTGATGGTACCGACTACGGAAGAAATACCGTCTTCATCTTCTTTCGGCACTTCAACATTATCGAAGAAGGTTTCGCAAAATGGCGACATTCCCGAGATCAGTTTGATCGGACGCGTCGATACGCCTGGCGTTTCCATATCGATCAGAAGGAACGTAATCCCGAGGTGTTTCTTGGCCTCACGATCCGATCTGACCAGCGCGAAAATCGCATCTGCCTTGTCCGCGTAAGAGGTCCAGATCTTCTGACCATTCACCAACCAGTGGTCGCCTTTGTCCTCGCATTTTGTCTGTACGCTGGCGAGATCGGAACCTGCGCCGGGCTCGGAATATCCTTGGCACCAGCGAATTTCGCCGCGAGCGATCGGCAGCAGATATTTTTTCTTTTGCTCCTCGGTGCCGAAATGCAAAAGCGCCGGGCCAAGCATCCAGATGCCAAAGCTGTCGAGCGGCCGACGCGCTTCAATCCGAGCGAGCTCTTCGTGCCAGATCTTCTCTTCGGCGCGGTTCATGCCCGCGCCGCCATAGGCCTTTGGCCATGTCGGAACCGTAAATCCCTTTTCAATACAACGGTTCAGCCATGTCTCCTGAGCTTCGGATTCGAAAACCCAATTGCGGCCGCCCCAGCAGGTATGGTCTCTGCTTGAATTTCCATCACGCATCTCGGCTGGGCAATTCGCCTCCAGCCAAGAACGCAGTTCCATACGGAACGCGGACTGGTCCTGTGCCATCTGCGCCATGTCTCCTCCCCATTGCGCTTCTGTTTCGCTGTGCAGAATTGCATTTCAAAAACGGATTGACAACACCGGATCGCACACCAAGAGTCTGACCCAACGTGTTGCCGAGGACAACACTTGCATTTGCGTGGGGAGGAACACCATGAAAGCCTTGTTGAGCACCGCCGTTGGCGGACCGGAGAGCCTGGAGCTTAAAGAAATCGAAACACCGACGCCTGGAAAAGGGCAGGTTTTGATTCGAACACGCGCCTCGGGGGTCAACTTTCCCGATACCTTGATGATCCGTGATCTTTACCAATTCAAACCGGAGCGTCCATTTGCACCCGGCGGTGAAATTGCCGGTACGGTCGAAACGGTCGGAGAAGGTGTGACGGATGTCGCGCCCGGTGATCGCGTTCTTGCGCTCACCGGTCACGGTGGTTTCGCGACCCATACAATCGCCGAAGCTGCCCGCATTATCAAAATCCCCGATGACATGCCTTTCGAAGACGCGGCCTGCTTCATTTTCACTTATGGTACATCGCATCACGCGCTGAAGGACCGCGCGCATATCAAGGCAGGCGATTCCCTGCTGATCCTCGGGGCTGCGGGCGGTGTTGGTGCAGCGGCAATCGAACTCGGGAAGGCAGCTGGCGCCAAGGTGATCGCAGCTGTCTCTTCTCAGGAAAAGGCCGATTTCTGCAAGGAACTCGGTGCGGATGAGGCCATCGTTTATGACCGCGCGCTTGAAAAAGAAGGCCAGAAAGCGTTTTCCGCCCAGATCAAGGATATCGTCGGCAAGGACGGCGTCGATATCGTCTATGATGCGGTTGGCGGTGCCTATGCTGAACCAGCCATTCGTGCGCTGGCGTGGGAAGGGCGTTTTCTTGTCGTTGGCTTCCCTGCTGGCATTCCCAAGATTCCGTTGAACCTTGCCTTGCTCAAAGGGTGCCAGATCGTTGGCGTGTTCTGGGGCGATTCCACCAGACGCGACCCCAAGGGACATGCAGAGAATGTCGCCGAATTGTTCGACATGTATTCCAAGGGCAAGATCAAGCCCCGCATCTCTGCGTCGTTCCCGCTGGAAAAAGCAGCCGATGCGCTCACGATGATGCAGGATCGAAAGGTCATGGGAAAAGTGGTGGTGACGACGGACTGACGCCCGGGATCACCCCAGATGCGTACAGTCGTTAAAGCCTTTTACCCACATGGTTTCGCCGAGGATCACAAGTCGGCTGATGGAACCATTGTTCGCCCCGTTGAAATGAAACGGGCGGGCACCGCTGGCAATGGACATGGCGGCACCAATCACGCCGCCATGAACGACTACGGCGACCCGTTCGTCGGCATGCGCAGCAGCGATCCGCAAAAGTCCCGCACGCACCCGGTCATGAAGCTGCTGCGTCGTTTCCGCATTCGGAATTTCACCCCATTCCTCGCGCTCGATCGCGCGCATGAACTCCGGCGCCTTTTCGGCGGCCTTGATGCGATATTCGCCGCCATCCCAGTCACCAAGCCTGATTTCTCTCAGGTCCGGTTCGACTTGTGGTGTCAGTTTCAAGTGGCGCGCCAAAGGCGCGGCGGTCTGATGCGTTCGTCTCAACGTGGTCACGTAAATTGCGGAAATTGCGTCATCTTTAAGACGTTCGCCAACAAGTATGGCTTGCTCTTCACCCATTGGATGAAGTGCCGGATCGCCATGACCATCGATCATGGGAAAACTTTCACCGGGCCGCGAGGCCTCCGTTCGGCCATGCCGGATCAAGAGAAGATCGGCAGCACCTTGGGGCGGCAGGTAATCGCTCTGATGATATTCTTTCGTCATGAAGTGCTCTCCTTGCCGTCTGCCGTGATGAATTGCGCCCACCTACCCATATCGGCTCACCGATGACAACACGCCGGATCGCAGACACGCGCGGACAGCGAAACCGAAATCAAGGGACATGAACATGACAAACCGACAGATTACGATTGCAGAATTGCCAACGGGCAACCTGACGCCGGATCATTTCAAACTGAATGAGACGGAGATACCCAGCCCAAGCGACGGTGACGTTCTCCTCCGCACCGTTCTTATGTCGATAGACGCGGCCAATCGAAGCTGGATGCAAGGGGCAACCTATCGAGATGCGGTTCATGCGGGTGACCCGATGCCGACCTATGCAATCAGCGAAGTGGTCGAGAGCAAAAGCCCGCGCCTCGCAACAGGTGACGTGGTAGCCTGTGAATCGGTTTGGTCAGAGTATGTGGTTCGTCCGGCGCATAAATGCGTAAAGCTTCCCACCATGCGGCCGCTGTCGAACCTGATGTCTGTTTATGGCATTGCCGGAAAGACGGCGTTTCACGGCCTGATCGGCGTAGGACAGCCCGTCACGGGCGAAACGGTCCTGGTGTCTGCTGCTGCTGGTTCTGTCGGCTCAATAGTAGGGCAGATTGCAAAAGCGTTGGGATGCCATGTTGTTGGCATCGCCGGGGGCGCGCAAAAATGCAAATGGGTGACCGATGAGCTTGGGTTTGATGCCTGTATCGATTACCGCGAGCCTGGCATGGGCAAGGCGCTTCGTCAGGCCTGCCCTAACGGAGTTGACGTCTATTTCGATAATGTCGGCGGTAAGGTTCTCGAAGCTGCCCTTTTTGCTATGAATACCAAAGGACGCGTCGTTTGCTGCGGCGCCGTCAGCCAATATGACACGACAGATGCACCTTCGGGACCGCGCAACCTGCCGGGTCTGGTCGTCGTCAAACGGCTGCGCATGGAAGGGTTCATCGTGATGGATTTTGCAGATCGCGATGCGACCGCGCTCAGAGCGCTGCAAACTTGGGTCGAAAATGGTCAGATCAAGGTATTCGAAGATATCGTCGAGGGGCTGGAAAACGCCCCCTCTGCGCTGATCGGTCTCTTGGCCGGCGAAAACAAGGGCAAACGGATGGTTCGTGTCGGACCGGATCCGGAAGGCGTACAATAGAAGGTCGAGGATTGAAAATGAAAGCTATCGATGCGGCATTCGCCGAAGCAAATTCACAGGTTGGATCGGAAATCGGGGTTTCCGAATGGGTGACGATTGATCAGGCGACAATCGATGCGTTTGCCGAAACCACATATGATCATCAATGGATCCACATTGACCCTGAAAGGGCCGCGAAGGAAACGCCATTTGGTGGGACGATCGCTCATGGATTTTTGACCCTCTCGCTGGCCAGCAAGTTCGGGTATGAATGCCTCGGTCGGTATGATGGTCAGGTGATGGGAATCAACTACGGGTTTAACAAGCTTCGCTTTCTGTCCCCTGTAAAGGCGGGTGCGCGTGTTCGCGGACGATTTGTCATGCACGAAGTCAAGAAACGCTCGGAAACAGACCTGCTCCGAACAACCATGCTGACCATCGAAATCGATGGTCAGGAGACGCCTGCTCTTGTCGCTGAATGGTTGGGGCTGGCAGTATTCGAGGCGAACTGACCGTCGGTTTACCGTGCTTTAGGAAATTTCTGTGCCCCGCTTGTCGGGGCACGGCCTCATTGACGTATCCAAGGTCTTGCTGCGGACACCTTATCAGTTATATTGGCGGCCTATCCGTAAGATACGCCAATGTTTGTAGGGCTTTTCCGCAATGAAACTACGACAGTATCTGTACCACCTGTCTAACGTTCAAACGCTCGAGGATCTGTGGTCGGCGCATACAACGCAGATGGCCTCTTATGGGTTTGACCGGCTGCTTTACGGCTTCACCCGATTTCGTACGGAAAACTCTCTTGGCGATCCTGAAGATTTTGTCGTTCTGACAAACCATTCGCCGGAATACGTCGAAGGTTTCATGACTCAGGGGCTCTATTTTCATGCCCCGATGCTGCATTGGGCGCTGAAGAACGAAGGCGCAGGAAGCTGGCGCCATCTTGGCGAAAAGTTCAATGTCGGCGAACTGACACCTGAAGAGCTCAAGGTTATCGAGTTCAATCTAAAGATGCAGGTCACCGCCGGCTATACGATCAGTTTCAAGTCGGTTTCTGCGCGTTCAAAAGGCGCAATATCCTTGGCGGCCAAGGTCGGCATGACCCAGGAGGATGTAGATGCGGTGTGGGAAGAGCACGGACGTGATATCCACTTAATGAACAACTTTGCTCATCTAAAAATCCTTACCCTGCCCTATTCGCCGCCCAATCGCGGACTGACAAAGCGGCAGCGTGAAGCATTGGAATGGGTCGGTGATGGCAAGACGACGCAGGACATCGCGCTCTTGATGGGGCTTACCTCGGCGACGGTCGAAAAACATCTCCGGCTCGCACGCGAGTCGCTTTCTGTTGAAACAACAGCGCAGGCCGTGTTGAAGGCGGCATTGCACAACCAGATGTTCGTTCTGGAAGCCTGATAAACTTCCGACAGCAAGGTTATTCCGGAAAAACGCCCCTTTCCAAACAGTTAATGGCGGATAGCGTCAAGAAAACGTCATGTCCTTACCTAAGGTAAGGAATACATGACTTTCGTTAAGTTCGAATAAGACGCAATCTATCCATGTTCCGTGAGTGGTGGCTTTAGCCTGGGAACATCGGGAAATGAACCTTGCAATTACAAGGCTCTCTGACCTGTCCGGTCCGAACGTGTATTCTTCCACGCCAGGGCCGGAGCTCTCTTGAACGGTCCCGCCCATCCCCAAATGGACCGTCTGGAAGGGCCGAAACCGGGGAGTTTTCCCCCGGTTTCGGTTATTTCCCGAAAAACTGCTTACAGTCCCTGCCCGCCTTGCACGCAGGCAAAGAAAAAGGCGGGGTCCCCCCCGCCTCATCTGTCTTGCAAAGAAAGCAGGTTCAGCCGCCGGCTGCCGTTTTTGCAACTTCTGCTGCAAAGTCTTCTTCTTTTTTCTCGATGCCTTCGCCAACTTCGAGGCGAATGAAACCGGTAATGGTCGCGCCAGCTTCTTCAGCAGCCGCACCAACGGTCAGGTCGGGGTTGACCACGAACTGCTGGTTGAGCAGCGTGACTTCCGCCATGAATTTTTTCATGCGGCCGACAATCATTTTTTCGATGACCTGCTCGGGCTTGCCGCTTTCACGGGCAATATCCATCTGGACGTTCTTCTCTTTTTCGACAACGGCCGGATCAAGATCCGCTTCGCTGAGCGAGGCCGGGTTCACGGCTGCGATATGCATTGCGACCTGCTTGCCGAATGCTTCGTCACCGCCGTCCATCGCGACCAGAACGCCGATTTTGCCCATACCGGGCGCTGCCGCGTTGTGCACGTAGGAAACGACGCTGCCGCCTTCGATGCTGGCCATGCGACGCAGGCTCATGTTTTCACCAATCTTGGCGATGGCGTCGGTCAGAACTGTTTCGACCGGCTTTCCGTTCAGATCGGCCTTCTTGAGCGCTTCGACGTCCGAAACACCCATTGCCGCCTGAGCGATACCGCTCACCATTTCCTGGAATTCGCTGTTCTTGGCAACGAAATCGGTCTCGGAGTTGACTTCAACGGCAACGCCTTTGCCACCTTCGACAACCACACCGACGAGCCCTTCGGCTGCGGTACGACCGGATTTCTTGGCCGCTTTCGCGAGGCCCTTTGTGCGCAGCCAGTCTACGGCGGCTTCCATGTCACCGTCATTTTCGGTCAGCGCTTTTTTCGCGTCCATCATGCCTGCGCCGGTGCTTTCGCGCAGTTCTTTAACCATTGCTGCTGTGATTGCCATTTCGGGCTCTCCTCAAATCATGCCGGGATCGGGGCAGGTCTAGCCTGCCCCGTATGTCAGTGTCGTGACAGATGCGATCAGCCGTTGGCTTTCTCGACAGTCTCCTGCTTGGATTCGATGTCCAGCGGAGCGTCCTTGCTCATCGCGTCGTTATGCACGGTCTCGGAGGAGACGTTGCCGATTTCGACGCCGCCATCGGCAAGGGTTTCTTCCTCAGGTGCTTCTTCAAACGAACCGATGTCAACACCGGCTGCGCCGAGCTGTGCGCTCATGCCGTCGAGAGCTGCGCGGGAAACCAGATCGCAGTAGAGAGCGATTGCGCGAGCCGCGTCATCGTTGCCGGGGATCACGTAATCGATGCCGTCGGGCGAGCAGTTAGTGTCGACAACAGCAACAACCGGGATGCCCAGTTTGTTGGCTTCTGCGATCGCAAGTTGCTCTTTCTTGACGTCAATCACGAAAAGCAGGTCGGGCGTGCCGCCCATTTCGCGGATACCACCCAGCGAAGCGGTCAGCTTGGCTTGGTCGCGTTCCATGCCAAGACGTTCTTTCTTGGTCAGGCCTTCGAAACCTGTTTCCATCTGCTCGTCGATCTGCTTCAGGCGGTTGATCGACTGGGAAACGGTTTTCCAGTTGGTGAGCGTGCCACCCAGCCAGCGGTGGTTCATATAATACTGTGCGGATTTCTCGGCAGCATCTGCGATCGGCTTTTGCGCCTGACGCTTAGTGCCGACAAAAAGGATCCGGCCGTTTTTCGCAACGGTTTCACGGATGACTTGCAGCGCCTGGTCCAGCATCGGAACAGTCTGCGTGAGGTCCATGATGTGGATGCCGTTGCGGTCACCGTAGATGTACGGCGCCATGCGGGGGTTCCAGCGCTGTGTCTGGTGACCAAAGTGAACGCCAGCTTCGAGCAGCTGACGCATGGTGAACTCAGGAAGAGCCATGCTTGTTTACCTTTCCGGTTTCGCCTCGGCGGGGGTATTGAGAGCGTGTGCTCCAACCGGCGGACCTTTGGGGATGTCTCCCCCATCGGCCCAAACCCCGCCTGCGGGTTTTGAATGGCGCGCGTATAGGCCATGCGGGTGATGGGTGCAAGTCCTGTTTGACAGAAGCTGTGCCCGATGCAAGGTTTGCGGGATTTTGATCTGCAAAGGCATATTAGTCATGACACGTCCGGTGCTTCAGTTCTGGTTCGAATTCGCTTCGACCTACTCCTACCTCTCTGCGATGCGGATCGAAGAAATGGCAGACAAGGCCGGCGTGGCGGTATCCTGGCATCCCTTCTGGCTCGGACCGATATTCAAAGCACAGGGCTGGGACAGTTCACCTTTCAATCTTTACCCGGTCAAAGGACAGTATATGTGGCGCGACATGGAGCGGCTTTGTGCCGCGCGCGGCCTGCCCTTTGCTCGCCCGGATCCCTTTCCGCAAAATAGCGTACTCGCGGCGCGTACAGCTATCCTTGCTCTTGAGAGCGACAAGGGCCCTGAATTCTGCCGGGCGATATACAGGTCTGAATTCGGCGAAGGCAAAGGCATCTCGAACCCTGACGGACTGCGTGAGATACTAGTGGAAAGCGGGCTGCCGGATGATCTGGTAGAGAAAGCCTCGGAACCACAATCCAAACAGGCGCTCAAGGATAACGTCGAAAGGGCCATGTCGCTTGGTATCTTCGGGGCGCCAAGCTTTATTGCAGGCGATGAATTATTCTGGGGAGACGACCGCCTGGAGGCCGCTATAGCCCATTTGGCGCAATAGCCAGTCCGCTCTCCAATCCGTTGCGCACGGCTTTTTCGCAAGCCGCAGCAAGCGCCTTGCGATTGGCGAAATGCGCCACTTTCAAGGGGGGGTGGTAAAACAGTTCGACCCGCCCTTGCCGCGGGTTTGAGAGCGTCTTGAGTAGGTGACTGCCGAAATCCATGTCGCCCCACCAACCGTAAAACCGGTCTGGCATACCCAGGGGCGCGTGATAGACAACGGAAACAGGCTGAATCTGCATCGCATCGTGCAGCCGTTCGGAAAAGAAGGGTTCAAACAAGGTCGTCTTGAACGGCAGGAGCCTTAGCCCGTCGGTCGATGTTCCTTCTGGAAAGAACAATAGCTTGTGACCGGCAGACAGACGATCTTCGAACAACCGGGTGTGATCGCGCGCCTTGCGACGGTCTCTTTCGATGAAAACGGTGCCAGTGGCCTGTGCGAGCCAGCCAATTCCCGGCCATCCGGCCACTTCAGCCTTGGAAACGAAGTAGACTCGTTTTCGCGCGTTCAATGAGAAAATGTCGAGCCATGAAACATGATTGGCGACAACTGCCCCCTGTCTTTTCATCAGGTCGCCATGCACGTAAAATCCAATGCCCATGATGCGGAGCGCGTTGCGGCACACGAACTGCGTAATGTAGGGCGTGACAGGCCGATGGAGCCCAAAGAGAGGACGCTCGACCAGCCGGATCGTCAGCAGTACCAGAAGCCCCCCGAAAACGAGCAGACCAAGCGGCAAGCCTCGCAGGATGACCAGCATCCAGCCCAATGGCGACACATGCACCGGGTCGGGATTGGCGTCACTTTTCCACGTGGTCATGTCTGGCGCAGACCTGAATACATGCGTTGCTGTCGCGCGCTGATCGCGCGGGTATCAAGGATCAGGCACACATCGGTCGTGTTGAAAGCGTGATCGACATAGGCGCCATCGCCGACGGTGCCGCCAAGGCGCAGATAAGCTTTGATCAGCGCCGGGACTTGTTTCATCGCTGATTTCCGGTCGATATCTTCCGGACAGCGCAGAGACATCGTCTGGTAGTGGTCGGAAAGCGCGTGCACGCGCAGCGCTTCGGGCGCGAGATGGTTGTGGTAGAGCATCGATAACGGTTCGGCCAACTTCTCCGCGTCCGTTCCGTGAAATGAGGCCGTTCCAAAAAGCACCTCGATCCCGTGCGACGTGACATAGTCCGTCAGCGCGTTCCAGAGGTGAAACATCGCGATCCCACCTCTGTAGTCGCGATGAAGGCAGGACCGGCCCAGTTCCAGCAGCCGTCGACCGCCTACCTTGAGCTTGCTCAAATCGAATTCGCTCTCTGTGTAAAAGCACCCTGCCCGTTCGGCTTGGTCCTCGCGCAAAAGACGATAGACACCGACCACCATTCCCTTTGTATCGTCGCGCAGAAGCAGGTGGTCGGAAAATTGATCGAACCGGTCCTTCTCGATCCGCGCCTGGTGATCCACGCCTTCGCCCGTCGCGCCCAGTTCACGCACGAACACCTCGTAACGCAAAGACTGCGCTTCCAGCAAGTCGCGTTCGCTCTCTGCGAGGAAGACAGAAAAAGAAGGTCCGCTGTCAGGCATGGACTCTCTCGCCGGTTAAGTCGGAAGGCAGATACCCTGCTTTGGCATTCAAATACAATGCTCTCTACAGCCCGCCCAAGTTGTGTTAAGGAATATTAAACCAGTTTCACGCATCAAATATCGGTACGAGTTCAATGTTGTACCCATCGATGACGACCTTGCCATGGTTCTGGAAATTGACTGTGATTTTCCCGCCGATGTTTGATTGCACCTGCCCGATGCCCCAATCGGGTTGGTCAGGGTGGCGGACCAGCATACCTGGCGCGAGTATGGCGTTCATGTCTGACATGGTGTGACTGATAAGTAGGTGACTCTATGACCGATCACAACCTGGATATATCGGTTCTTGTCGGATCACGTATCTGCCATGACCTGATCAGTCCAATCGGTGCGATTGCGAACGGGCTTGAGCTGCTCGAATTGACCGGTGCGACGCCCGGTCCGGAAATGGAGCTGATATCCACCAGCGTCCGTAATGCCAATGCCCGCATTAGGTTCTTTCGCATCGCCTTCGGGGCGGCGGGTGAACAGTTGATGGGACGGACCGAGATCATGTCGGTCCTCAAGGATTTCAGCAAGACTGGTCGCATCGAAATGTCCTGGGTGCCATCCGATCCGCATCCTCGCCCGATGGTTCGTCTTGCCTTTCTCGCCCTGCTTTGCTGCGAAACCGCCCTGCCGCAGGGCGGGGCTATCCGGGTCGATCAGGAAGACGACCAATGGAAAATCATTGGTACAGGTAGCACGGTCAGTCTGGACCCCGTCCTGTGGAATACGCTTGGCGAGGCACCCGTTTCCGGAAACGCATCATCTGCAACGGTTCAATTTCCCCTGCTCGCCGAGATGGCGACAAAACTTGGCCGCAAGGTCGAATTTGTTCACGATTCGGAGCGTGTCGAAATCCAGTATTAATCCTCAGGCGCGCAGCGTTCCGTTTCCGGTCACAAGGTATTTGAAGCTGGTCAGCTGCTCCGCGCCAACCGGCCCACGGGCATGCATCTTGCCGGTGGCGATTCCGATCTCGGCGCCCATGCCGAACTCTCCTCCATCCGCGAATTGCGTGGATGCGTTATGCATCAGGATCGCACTGTCGAGCCGTTGGAAAAAGCGCGCGACCGTATCCGCGTCTTCGGCGATGATGCAATCCGTATGGTTCGAGCCGTATTTCCGGATATGAGCGATGGCCCCATCCACGTCATCGACGGCACGGGCCGCGATAGTCATGTCGAGGTATTCCTTGCCCCAATCTTCGTCGCTTGCAGGGATTGCCCCGGCGGCTTTTCCCAGCTCACCTTCGGCATGAACCTCGACACCCTTGGCGATCAGCGCGGAGATTACGTCCTTGCCAATGGTATCGACGACATCACGGTGCACCAGCAGGCATTCAGCTGCGCCGCAAATCCCGGTGCGCCGCGTCTTGGCATTCAAAACGATCTCAACGGCTTTCACCGGATCCGCTGACTTGTCGATGTATATGTGAACGATCCCTTCGAGATGGGCAAAGACCGGCACCC
Source organism: Heliomarina baculiformis (assembly GCF_019966545.1). Taxonomy (GTDB): domain Bacteria; phylum Pseudomonadota; class Alphaproteobacteria; order Rhodobacterales; family Rhodobacteraceae; genus Heliomarina; species Heliomarina baculiformis. Next base: position 242,685 of record NZ_JAIMIC010000005.1, read on the forward strand.
GCGCCTCGCGCTGCACGAGCCCGACAAGTCCCTTGCCGCCCCTGGGGACGATGACGTCGATCGTATCGGTCATAGTGAGCATTTCGGATACGGCCGCCCGGTCCCGCGTGGGGACAAGTTGGATCGCGTCAACGGGCAATCCGGCGTGTTTCAGCCCCTCGACAAGACAGCCGTAGATCGCTTGCGCCGAATGAAAGCTTTCCGACCCTCCGCGCAGGATCGCGGCATTGCCGGACTTAAGGCAAAGCGCGCCGGCATCCGCCGTCACGTTGGGACGGCTTTCGTATATGACACCGATCACCCCCAGAGGTGTTCTCACACGCTGGATGTGAAGCCCGGAAGGCATGTCCCATTCGCTCAGAACCGACCCTACCGGATCTTTTTGGGCGGCGACGGAGCGCAGACCGTCGGCCATGGCCTTGATGCGCGGCTCGTCCAACATGAGCCGATCCATCATGGCCGCAGAGAGGCTTCGTTCCTCTCCGAAAGCCATGTCCTTGGCATTGGCGTCGATGATCTTGGCACGCCGGGACCAGATCGCATCGGCCGCCATTTCAAGCGCTGTGGATTTTTGTTCCGCCGAGGCGAACGCCAGTTCTTGTGACGCGGCCTTGGCGCGACGCCCGATGTCCCGCATGAGGGCTGAGATGTTTTCAAGATCTTTCATGGTGCGGGCCTCATGGTTTTGTCTGGGAAGGATTTCATGCCTCCGGCGGGGATATTTTTAACCCAAAGAAGGGTCATAGCGCCATATCATCGCGGTGAATCAGCGCCGCGCGGGCGGGATAACCAAGCAATTCCTCGATATCCGCGGAACGGCAACCCTTGATACGGTCGGCTTCGACATTGGTATAGCGTGCCAGTCCCTGACCGAGGGGCTGACGCGACGCATCGAGGATAAGAACCGGGTCGCCGCGTCCAAACCTGCCGGAAACGCCGGTCACGCCAGCAGGCAGCAGGCTTTTTCCTTCGTCCAGCGCTTTGCCTGCGCCAGCATCGATCACGATTTCGCCGCGCGGTTTCATCGCCGCGATCCAGCGTTTGCGCGCAGTGCGCGGGTCATCCTGCGCTGCGAACCAGGTCGAGGGCGCCCCGTCCTGCAGCAGGCGCAGCGGATTGCGCGCGAAGCCATTGGTAATGGCCATATCGCAGCCACCCGCTGTTGCCACCTTGGCTGCCATGATCTTGGTCTTCATGCCGCCCTTGGAGAGGCCCGAGCCGGCGTCGCCCGCCATCGCCTCGATTTCGGGGGTGATCTTGTCGATCCGGTCAAAGCGCTTTGCATCGGGATCCTGAAGCGGATTGGCCGAATAGAAACCGTCGACATCGGAGAGAAGAACCAACCTATCGGCACCGACCGTTACGGCAACCTGCGCTGCCAGCCTGTCATTGTCGCCGTAGCGGATTTCATCCGTTGCTATGGTGTCATTTTCATTGACGATGGGAACGACGTTCAGACCCAGAAGCGTGCCCAGCGTGGCCCGTGTGTTGAGATAGCGGCGTCTGTCTGCGCTGTCCTCGAGAGTAACGAGCACCTGGGCCGCAGTGATTCCATGAGGTGTGAGCGCCTCTTCGTAGGCGCGCGCAAGCCGGATCTGTCCGACGGCGGCAGCGGCCTGTGACTGTTCCAGTGCCAGCGTGTTGAGACCGAGTTTCAGCACGCCGCGTCCCAGAGCAATGGAACCTGAGGAGACGATCAAGACATCCACACCCTGCCCGCGCAGCCATGCCACGTCATCGGCAAGCGCATGCAACCAGTCGGAACGCAAATCACCACTCGCACGGTCAACCAAAAGGGCGGAGCCTATCTTGACGACTACGCGCGTCGCCGGGATCAGGGACGCCACTCGGTTTCCTCCGGTTCGGGGTTCTGGCGCAAGCGGTCCTCGTCAATTTCCGCACGAAGGGCGCGCAGGACTTCGGTGACGCCTTCGCGACTGACACCCGACATCATCATCGGCGTTGAACCGCAGGCCGCTGCCAGTGCGTCGCGCGCGGCTATGCGCTCTTCGTCGTCCAGCGAGTCAATCTTGTTAAGCGCGGTGATGCGCGGCTTGTAGGCCAGGTCACCGCCATAGGCTTCGAGTTCGTCGATGATCGTCTGGTAATCGCCCGCGATATCCTCGGATGTTCCATCGACAAGATGCAACAGCACCGAACAGCGTTCCACGTGGCCGAGAAAGCGGTCACCAATGCCGCGGCCTTCGTGCGCACCGGCAATCAGCCCCGGGATATCCGCCACCACGAATTCGACATTGTCCACGCCGACAACGCCGAGATTGGGGTGCAGCGTGGTAAAGGGGTAATCCGCGATCTTGGGCTTGGCGTTGGACGTTGCCGCAAGGAAAGTCGATTTGCCGGCATTCGGAAGACCGAGCAAACCGACATCGGCGATCAGTTTCAGGCGCAGCCACAGGGTACGCTCGACACCTTCCTGCCCGGGATTAGCGCGGCGCGGAGCCTGGTTGGTCGAGGATTTGAAATGGAGATTGCCCCAGCCACCGTTACCGCCGCGCGCCAGTTCGACACGCTGACCGACCTCGGTCAGGTCGGCGATGACGGTTTCTTCGTCTTCGTCAAGAATTTCCGTGCCAACCGGAACGCGCAGCACGATGTCGTCGCCGTCCTTGCCGGTGCGCTGCCGTCCCATGCCGGGTTGACCTGATTTGGCGAAAAAATGCTGCTGGTAGCGGAAATCGATCAGCGTATTGAGGCCGTCGACCGATTCGGCCCACACCGAACCGCCCTTGCCGCCATCGCCGCCATCGGGGCCGCCATATTCGATGTACTTTTCGCGGCGAAAGCTGACGCAACCGCCCCCGCCGCCACCAGAGCGGATATAGACCTTTGCGAGATCAAGAAATTTCATCGCGTATCGTCCATTTCTTCCGCGTTCGAGGCGGATTTATCGGATCGGCCTGCCGTACTCAAGCTGTGCTGAGGGGGCAGACCATTTATCCGTTTTTGCAGGACCGGCATGCGACGTCTATCCCGCTGCCCGGTCTATCCTTTCAGGGTTCGGCTATAGGTCCAGGTCGCGACGGTCGCGCCCCGGGACACGGAATAACTTTCGGCATCGCCGAGATACTTGAACCCGCAATGGGTCAGGACCTGAGCCGAAGCCGGATTGTCCTGAAACACGCTGGCGAACATGGTCGAATTCTGCATTGGATTCGCCTCGATCAGCGCCTGCACGGCTTCAGAGGCCAGACCGGTATTCCAGTAGATCGGCGCGACCCAGTAGCCGACTTCTGACTGGTTGCGGTCCATCCGTTTCAGCGCGATCAGACCCATCACCTCGGCCCCGCCGGATTTGGTCGCGTCCATGGCCCAGATATCCTCGTCCCGGTTATCCGCCATGCCACGCGCTACGAAAGCCTCGGTACTGCCCGGCGGCAGAGGATGCGGGATCGACGTGGTCATCGTCGCGATACGCTTGTCGCTTGCATAGAGTTCGATGAGACCCTGATCTGAGCGGCGCAGCGGGCGCAGGTCGAACCGTTCCGTTTCAATAACCGGTTGATTTATTATCTGATCCAATTTCATTTTGTGATCCTCCTCCGGGTCACATATCGCGGCCGCGTAACAAATCTTTCCCCCTATTACACCGCCGGATTAAAACGGGAAAAGGGACCGGCGTTTTCGCCGATCCCTTGAATTTTCCCAATTCGGGGTACGGCTTACTCAGCGGCCTCCGCCACTGGGAGAACCGAAATAAAGGTGCGTCCCTTGAGACCCTTGTGAAAGGTCACAGCGCCGTCAGTCGTTGCAAAGATCGTGTGATCCTTGCCCAGACCAACACCCTCGCCCGGCCAGAACTTGGTGCCGCGCTGACGCACGATGATGTTGCCTGCGATAGCCGACTGGCCACCGTAGAGTTTCACACCAAGGCGGCGACCGGCAGAGTCGCGACCGTTACGGGAGGAACCGCCTGCTTTTTTATGTGCCATGCTTTCGCTCCTTAGCCTTTAGCCAGTTCTTTGGCCTGTTCGATCCAGCCTTCACGCTCGATACGGCCTTTGAACGACAGTTTCTCGTCCATATCAGCTACATCTGCGTCCGTCCATGCAGCAATCTGTGCAAAGGTCGTGATGCCAGCTTCGAGCAGCTTTTTTTCAAGCGCCGGTCCAACACCGGAGAGCTTTTTCAAGTCGTCTGCGCCGGATTTTGCAGCTGCTTTCGCGGGCTTGGCCTTTTCCTTTTTAGGAGCCGGTGCAGCGGCAGGAGCCGAAACGCTTACGGAACCGGTGCCGATGGCAGCTTTGACGTCCGATTTTTCCGCGCCCGATGCCAGGATGTCAGTGATCTTGACGAGAGTCAGCTTCTGACGGTGGCCTTTGGTGCGCTTGGACGAATGCTTACGACGGCGCTTTACAAAGTGGATGACCTTGTCACCCTTGATCTGATCGATGATCTCAGCCTGTACACCGGCATCCGCGACGAGCGGAGAACCGACAACGGGGCTGTCACCGCCCAGCATCAGTATTTCGTTGAACTGGACTTTTTCGCCAGCGTCTGCAGCCAGACGTTCAACGCGGAGCATATCACCCGCCTGAACCTTGTACTGCTTGCCGCCGGTCTTGATGACCGCAAACATGCGTCTTTCCTTTTCGTTGCCGCATCCTGTGGTCCCCGCTAGGGTGTTTTCGATCCCTGATGGAAATCAGCGATCACCTCGGACAGCGCGCCCTATGAATGGGCGAATGAATAACAAACCCGGCGCGAACGGTTCGGCCAAGTTCGGCGCTTATGACCACAAAGGATCGTTATGTCAACCGGTCAAACCCATCCATGTTCGCCGGAAATTCTTAGGGTCATCTGCCGCAATTTTCGGCATCGAGGCCCTGTGCAAATTTGAGCAATAATATCTATCAGGATGCAAGTGTTGACTTTGCTGTATTGCTGAAAGAATACCAAAAATCGCAGTGCACCATCGATGCACAATGTATGCACGATCTGTACACCGTTTCAGAGGCTTTTTCCTTATGATCAGAAATACGACCTTTAGGGCCTTGGCTGCGTCTTTCGCGCTTGGCAGCCTTCTGGCCGCCGGCGATGCACTGGCCCAGAATGCCGCGCCGACCGTGACCGTGGTGACCCTTACGACTGAAGACGTGACTTTGACGACCACCCTGCCCGGTCGCGTCAAGGCGTCCGAGCAATCCGAAGTCAGACCGCAGGTCGTGGGTATCATCACAGAACAACTCTTCAAAGAAGGCGAAACCGTCGAAGCGGGTGACCCTCTCTACAAGATTGACCCGGCCACCTACGAGGCTGCGGTTGCGCAGGCCAAGGCGTCGGTCAATGCGGCACAGGCACAGCTTGATGCGGCCGAGCGTGACGAGCAGCGGATCGAAGCGCTGGCAGCGCGGAACGTCAGCAGCCAGCAGGCGCTTGACGACTCCATCACGGCCCGCGATTCCGCTCGTGCCCAACTGGAAGTCGCCCGCGCGCAGCTTCAGAGTTCGCAGATCGAACTGGACAAGACGACGATCCACGCGCGCCTCTCAGGCGAAATCGGGCTGTCGATGACAAGCCGGGGCGCGCTGGTGACCAATGGGCAGGCCGATCCCTTGACCGTTATCCGGGTGATCGACCCGGTGTTCGTCGACGTGACCCAGTCCGCTGCCGATCTGCTGGCCTGGCGGCGTCAACAAAAGAGCGAAGTGACGGAGTCCAGTGGCGCAGCAGATGTCACCCTGATCCTTGCCGATGGGACGGAGTACGAACACGCCGGACGCCTCACCGCTGCCGAGCCGCATGTGGACGAGCAGACCGGCGTCGTTCTGCTGCGCATGAGCTTTGCGAATCCTGACAAGCTTTTGCTTCCAGGCATGTACGTCCAGGTTAACATGCCCACGACCGTTGCCCGGGATGTCATACTGACCCCACAGGAAGCGGTCAGTCGGGATCGCCGCGGTCGTCCGACGGCGCTTGTGGTCAACAGCGAAAACGTGGTCGAGCTGCGCAATCTCGAAATCCTGCAAGATCGGGGCTCTGACTGGGTTGTCGCTTCGGGTCTGGAAACCGGCGACCGCGTGATCGTCGAAGGCCTGCAGATCGTGGCACCGGGTGCAACGGTCAATGCCGAAGAGCGCGAAACCCCTGCGGAAACAGAATAACAAAAATTGAACGGGCATCAGCCGACAATCACTGATCCCACCTGTTGCCTGACTGACCGGAGACCACCATGGCCCGCTTTTTCATAGACCGCCCGATTTTTGCTTGGGTCCTTTCGATCATCGTCATGGGGATTGGTCTCTTGTCGATGGTGACACTCCCGGTCGCACAGTATCCCGAGATCGCGCCCCCTTCGGTGTCGATCAACGCGAATTATCCCGGTGCTTCGGCGGAAACCGTCGCCAACACGGTCACGCAGGTGATCGAACAGCAGATGACGGGGCTGGATGGGCTTCGCTACATTTCTTCGAGCTCGACCTCTGCCGGGACCGCGACGATCACGCTGACCTTTGAAACCGGAACCGATGCCGATATCGCGCAGGTTCAGGTTCAAAACAAGATGGCGCAGGCCACCTCTTCGCTGCCCGAACAGGTGCAGCGTCTGGGGGTTTCGGTCAGCAAGTCGTCGTCAGGCTTCCTGATGGTGATCGGGCTTATTTCGCCCGATGGAACGTTCCAGCAGGAAGACCTCTCGGACTATCTCGTCTCGACCATGGTCGACGACCTGAGCCGGATCGAAGGCGTTGGCAATGTACAGGTTTTTGGCGCCCAATACGCCATGCGGATCTGGCTCGACCCCTCCAAGCTGGCGGCCTACGAACTTACCCCGTCTGACGTGGTTGCAGCCGTTTCGGCGGAGAATGCGCAGATCTCGGCTGGCGCATTCGGCACCTTGCCGACAGTCGATGGCCAACAACTTAACGCAACCATCACCGCGCAGTCGCTGCTGCAGACACCGGAAGACTTCCGCCAGATTGTCCTGCGGGCCGAAACTGACGGCGGACTCGTGCTGCTTCAGGACGTGGCTGAGGTTGAGATTGGCGCCGAAAACTATGCGACCATCGCGCGCTACAATCGCGGACCGGCTTCAGGGATGGCGATCAACCTTGCCCCCGGCGCAAACGCGCTTGATACGGCGGAAATGATCAAGGAACGGGTCGAGGAATTCTCGCAGTTCTTCCCGGAAGGCATGGATTACGTCATTCCTTTCGACACCACGCCGTTCATCGAAATTTCGATCGAGGCCGTGCTGCATACGTTGATCGAAGCGATCGTGCTCGTATTCCTAGTAATGTTCCTGTTCCTTCAGAACTTCCGCGCGACGCTTATCCCGACACTCGCCGTTCCCGTCGTTCTTTTGGGGACGCTTGGTATCATGGCTGTCTTGGGGTTCAGCATCAACACGCTGACCATGCTGGCGATGGTGCTGGCGATTGGTCTGCTTGTTGATGATGCCATCGTCGTTGTCGAAAACGTCGAACGGATCATGGAAGAGGAAGGGCTGTCACCGCTGGAAGCAACGCGCAAGTCGATGGACCAGATCACCGGCGCGTTGATCGGCATCGCCGTGGTGGTTTCAGCCGTTTTCGTGCCGATGGCCTTTTTTGGCGGTTCGACCGGCGTGATCTACAAGCAATTCGCGATCACCATCGTTTCGGCGATGGCGCTATCGGTGTTCGTTGCACTCACGCTAACCCCCGCACTCTGTGCCGCGATCCTCAAGCCCAAGGCGCATGGTTCTGGACGTCTTTTCCGCCCGTTCAACCGGTTCTTTGATTGGCTGACACGAGGCTATAGCGGATCCGTGGGCTGGCTGGTCCGGCGCCCGTTCCGCGTGGGCGTGATTTACCTGATGCTGGGCGCTGCGGTGGTCTTTCTTTTCATGCGCACGCCGACCGGGTTCCTGCCTGACGAGGATCAAGGCATCCTGTTCACGCTAGTACAGGGTCCGACCGGCGCGACCGCGGAACGCACGCTGGATGTCGTCAAACAGGCTGAGGACTATTTCCTCGATCAGGAGGGCGATGCGGTCGAATCCATGTTCGGCGTGGTCGGTTTCAGCTTTGCCGGGCAAGGGCAGAACATGGGGCTCGCATTCGTCCGGCTAAAAGACTGGAGCGAACGGGAAGATCCGTCGTTGAGCGTCCAGTCGGTCGCAGGTCGTGCATTTGGTGCCTTTCAGGGTATCCGGGATGCCATGGTGTTCCCGATCGTGCCGCCTTCGGTGATCGAACTTGGCAACGTTTCGGGCTTTGACTTTTACCTTCAGGCGCGGGGCGGTCAGACGCATGAACAATTGCTGACGGCGCGCAACCAGATGCTCGGCATGGCGGCGCAAAGCCCGCTGATTGCATCTATGCGGCCGAACGGCCTTGAGGATGCGGCACAGTACAATCTTGATATCGACTGGCGCAAAGCCGGTGCAATGGGGGTTTCCGCAACCAGTGTTGGCAATTTGCTGAATATTGCCTGGGCCGGAAGTTATGTGAATGACTTCCTCGACCGGGGACGGATCAAGAAAGTTTATGTTCAGGGTCAGGCGGATTCACGGACCGCGCCCTCGGACATCGCGAAATGGCGGGTACGCAACGCAAGTGGCAGTCTTGTGCCCTTTTCAAACTTTGCGACCGGCAACTGGACCTACGGCCCACAGGGTGTGATCCGCTACAACGGCGTTCCTTCGATGCAGCTCCAGGGATCTCCTGCACCCGGCGTGAGCTCGGGCGAAGCCATGGCCGAGATCGAGCGCCTCGCCCAGCAACTGCCCCCCGGCTACGCCGTCGCCTGGACCGGCTTGTCGCTGGAAGAACGCGAATCCGGTTCGCAGGCTCCGTTCCTTTATGCGCTTGCTCTGGCGGCCGTGTTCCTCGCCCTCGCCGCGCTTTACGAAAGCTGGGCCATTCCCGTGGCGGTCATGCTTGCGATGCCGATCGGCGTGCTTGGTGCGGTCGGCAGCGCTTGGCTTGGCGGTTTCGACAACGGTGTGTTCTTTCAAGTCGGGTTGCTGACGGTGATCGGTCTTACCGGCAAGAACGCCATCATGATCGTGGAATTCGCCCGTGACCGTTACGAGAGCGGCGAAAACTTCTGGGATGCAGCGACCCATGCGGCAAGGCTGCGTTTCCGCCCGATCATCATGACCTCCATGGCTTTCTCGCTTGGGGTACTGCCGCTGGTACTCAGCTCGGGGGCCGGTGCAGGCGGGCGGACCGCGATCGGTACCGGCGTTCTTGGCGGTACGATTACCGGTACCGTGCTGAACATCCTGTTCGTGCCGGTCTTTTTCGTGGTGGTCAGCCGCATCGCTTCGATGGGCTCCAGACGGAAAGAAAAAGCCAGCACCGCCTGAATTCTCTGGCGTGAAAGAGTGCCAGGAAACGCGCTTCGAAAGAAGCGCGTTTTTTTTGCGATGGTCTGATCGTCGCTTCTTGGGGGCCAATGGAAAGTATTCGTTAACGACGTTTGGGTATCCAGCCAGAGACGCGCGCAAACGAAGTCGTGCCATCCAGAAGGACCGCCCAGTTTATGCCGATCACCCTATCGCCTGACGACACCATCGCTCTGGTCGGGGCGATTTCGGACCAGATGTACCTCCTTCGTATTGACCCAAAGAGCGGCTGCATTCTGGAATGTAACGCGATGGCCGACACCCTTGCACCGACCGGACGTGCGGAAGGGGCGATGGTGATGGATCTCATCGGCCCGGAAGGCGCTTGGGAAAAAACACTGGCCGTGATGACGCAGGATTCTGTGGTCAAGGTCCGCCTGCCCCTCGTCGATGATCCGACCCGTGTTCTTACGGGAGTGCTGCACAAGGATCCGCTGGGCAATCTGATATTGGTCGCGCAAGAGGAACCGACTGGCTCGCCGCTTGCGCAGCAGCGGATCGCGGCGCTGGAACATGGTCGGGCCATTGCGGAACTGGACGTGGATGGGAGGATTATCGAGGCTAATGGCCCGCTTTGCCTGCTTGCGGGGCGCGACCACGATGAGTTGATCGGAGCTTCGCATGAAGCGCTTTGGGCCAATGACCCGGATACCGGTACGCAGTGTCGCAAGACGTGGGCGGAGCTGTCCCGGACCGGTTCCGCGAAATCCGTTCTCGCCATGTCATCCCCTGATGGCGAAACAAGGCAGGCCGAGGCTTTTTACCGGCGGCTGAATGGTGGAGAATTGCATTCAGACCGGGTGTTGCTCTGCATTTCTGCGATGGATGACACCGGCAAAGCGGAGCGACAGGCTCGCCGGTTGAAAGCTTTGGACCTTTGCTGCCCGCAGATTGAATACGACCTCAAGGGCCGGGTTATCCACGCCAATAGCCGTTTTCTGGATCTGATCGATTACGATATCGACGATATCCTTGGCCAATCGCATAGGCTGTTGTGCGACAAGACGCTAACAAAGACGAAGGAGTATCGCCAGTTCTGGTTGGATCTTGCTTCGGGTCAGTCGAAATCCGGTGAATACCTGCATGTCCGTCGCGACGGTGAGGTGATCTGGCTGCGGGCGTCTTTTGTGCCGATTGTCGGAGCGAATGGAGAACCCGAGAGCGTGCTATGCTGTGCGACCGATGTTACAGCGACGCGTTCCCTTGTCGAAGACCTGACAGGCGAGATTTCAGCATTTGGCGACGCGTTCCCTACGGTACAGCTGGATCAAGAAATGCGAGTATTGAGCGCGAATGAGCAATTCCTCGCGCTGACAGGATATAATGAGGCAGGTGCGACGTGCCTGTCACTGGACGATCTGTTTGCAGAGAATACGCAAAAAGATCTGGCAACCGCAAATGAGGATATCCTGCGGGGTAAGGTATTTTCGCGCAGTTTTTTTCTGACAGGTGACGGCGGGACATTGTTCTGGGTGGACGCAATCTTCCTTCCTAGACTGGATGCGGCTGGCGCCGTTTCGTCGGTCAGAGTGATTGTGATCGATAAGACCTGCCTGCAGAGATCGGCTATCGCCTTTGAATGCATCAACGAAGGACTGAAGCGGGTTCATGCCGTCGCCGAGGTGGACCCGGAGGGCATTGTGACGGCCGCTAACGAGCGGTATTTGGAACTTACAGGCTACCCGGATCAGGCGAGCGCGGTCGGTAAGAGTTATCTACAAGCTGAGTCCAAGGACAGAAACAGTATCGAATCGTGGTCTTGCCTGAGACAGGGTCCGGTGGAAAATGGCGAAATTCGGATCCAGGCCAAGGGCGGCGAGGAAATTCTGACACGGGCCGTGCATATTCCCGTGCTGGACTTGAAAGGCAGGCTCGAGAAGATCTTGGCAATCGTGTCCGATATCTCCGCAGAGACAGCACTGGCGGCGGACCAAGCCAGCCAACTGGCCGCCATTGACCGGGCCGAGGTGATGGCCCGCCTTGACCTGACGGGCAAGGTATTGAGTGTGAACACCAATTTCGAGCGCGTAACGGGACATTCGCAGGTAGAACTGATCGGCCAGCACCATTCGATCCTGTGCCCGGCTGACCGCGTCCGTTCACAGGCATATCGAGATTTCTGGATTGAACTTCGAGCCGGAAAATTCCAATTCGAGAAGGGTCACTATGCCGGTAAATTCGGTCACGATGTTTATCTGCAGTCGGTCTATGCACCGATACTGAATCATGACGGTGAACCGGTCGGCATCGTGATGTTCGGCTATGACGTGACCGACCAGGTCGAGTTGGAACAGAAGATTACGGCGAAGGCCTCAAAACTGGGCGAGATGTTCGGCGAACTGGGTCAGTTCAACGACCAGATGGCAACATCGACCTCCGACGCATTTGATCTGACCAAAGACGCGCGGAACAGTGCTGATACGGGACTTGATGCCTTGACCAACGCGATTGCGTCGATCGAGCTGATCCAGCGATCCTCAAGCGAGATCTCGGACATCGTGTCGACTATTTCCGAGATTGCCAACCAGACCAATCTTCTGGCCTTCAACGCCGCCATAGAAGCCGCGCGCGCGGGCGAGCACGGGATCGGATTTTCGGTTGTCGCCGACGAAGTTCGCAAACTGGCCGAGCGCAGTTCCACTGCGGCCCAAGACATCACGAGGTTGATCTCAGGATCCGCAGAGCGGGTGCAGACAGGCACCGACCATTCGCAAGCCGCAAAGACCGCTTTCGAAGCGATCCTTGAAGGCGTGGATAAGACAAGCGATGCGCTCGGAAGGATCTCGGCAGCGGCACGACAGCAGGAAAACGTGGCAGCCAGTATCGCGGATCTTGTCGGGCAGTTGTCCGAGGTGGGTAGGACACCATAACGAATTGAGGGGCCGTGAACGTCTCACCGTCAAGCAGGGCGTTGGAACCTGACCTTACGCGTTGCTGCCGGCCAGCATTACGAGATTGTCGGCGCGTGTGACGGCATTCATCACAGTTCGCCCGAATGATCCAAGCAAAAAGACGTGGCCGTTTGTGGCCACGTCTTTCGTTTTATTGAACTGCCAATTGATTCTTCAGCCAAGGGCGTAACCTGCCCCGCGTACGGTGCGGACCGGGTCCGGACCGCCATGCTGGGTCAGTGATTTGCGAAGACGGCCGATGTGCACGTCGACGGTGCGGGTATCGACGTAAATGTCGCGACCCCAGACACGGTCCAGCAGTTGTTCGCGGCTCCAGACGCGGCCCGGCTTTTCCATGAAGGTAGAGAGAAGGCGAAACTCAGTTGGGCCAAGCTTGAGCGGTTTTTCCGAACGGCTGACCTTGTGGGTCTCGGCGTCGAGTACGATGTCGTCGAACTCGAGCCGCAGTCCGACGGTCGCGGGGCGAACACGGCGCAGCTGCGAGCGGACCCGCGCCATCAGCTCGATCACGGAATAGGGTTTCACCACGTAATCGTCGGCACCGGTTTCGAGCCCCCGCACGCGGTCGACCTCTTCGGAACGGGCCGAGAGCATGATGACCGGAATACCGCGGGTTTCCGGACGAATTTTGAGCCGGCGGCAGACTTCGATGCCGCTGAGCGTTGGCATCATCCAGTCCAGCACAATGATGTCGGGCATGTCCTCGTCGACAAGCAGCAGCGCCTCATCGCCACTGGCGGCCCGTATCACCCGGAACCCTTCAGCTTCGAGATTGTAGGCCAGCACTTCGCGCTGCGCAGGTTCGTCCTCGACGACCAGAACTGTGGGTTGGTTGGCAGTCATGGCTTACGGTTCCTAAATTGCGGTTTCCGACGTCGTGTCCGCCTTGGGGCGGTCTTCCTCGGGCCGTTCGCCGGAAACCAGGTAAACAACCTGCTCGGCAATGGATGTCGCATGGTCCCCCATCCGCTCGATGTTCTTGGCGATGAAGTGCAGGTGCATGCAGGGCGTGATGTTGCGCGGGTCTTCCATCATGAAGGTCAGGAATTCTCGGAACAGCGCGTTATACATCTGGTCGACTTCGCGGTCTTGCTGGATCACGTCGGCGGCCACTTCGGCGTCGCGGTGGATGTAGGCATCGAGCGCGTTCTTGAGCATCATCTCGACTTCGCGGGCCATGCGGCGCAGAGCGGCAGGGCTACCCGTCACCGACGGCATCTGCGTCAGGATACCTGTACGCTTGGCGATGTTCTTGGCGTAGTCCCCAACACGTTCGAGGTTGCCGCTGATCTTGAGCACCGAGAGAACCACCCGAAGGTCAACGGCCGTGGGGGCGCGCAGGGCGATAAGGCGTGCGGTGTCTTCGTTGATCAGTTCCTCGAGGCCGTCGATGGCCTTGTCGCCAAGGCGCACCTGCTCGGCCAGTTCCTCATCCCGGGTTTCGAGGGAGAGCGCCGAATTGCGGATGGCGGCTTCGACCATGCCACCCATTTTCATGATCCGCGCCTGAATGGCTTCGAGGTCGCGGTCGAAGGCGGAGGCGATGTGTTGGTCTTGCATGATACAGGACTCCTTTTCAGCCGATACGGCCGGTAATGTAGCTTTCCGTGCGCGGATCTTCGGGATTGGTAAAGATTTGACCCGTCTCGCCGAATTCGACGAGATTACCGAGGTGGAAAAAGGCGGTTTTCTGGCTGACGCGGGCGGCCTGCTGCATCGAGTGGGTCACGATGACTACCGAATAGTTGGTACGCAGTTCGTCGATCAGTTCCTCGACCTGGGCCGTGGCGATCGGGTCGAGCGCGGAACAGGGTTCGTCCATGAGCAGCACTTCGGGTTCGGTCGCAACGGCGCGCGCAATGCAAAGACGTTGCTGCTGACCGCCTGACAGACCGGTGCCTGGCGCGTTCAGGCGATCCTTGACCTCGTTCCAGATCGCGGCGCGACGCAGGGCGCTTTCCACGATATTGTCCAGATCCGCCTTGTTCTTGAACAGGCCGTGAATCCGCGGGCCATAAGCGACGTTGTCATAGATCGATTTCGGGAACGGGTTCGGTTTCTGGAATACCATCCCCACCTTGGCGCGAAGCTGCACCGGATCGACCTTGCGATCATAGATGTCTTCGTTGTCGAGAAGGATCGTGCCTTCGACCCGGCAGACATCGATGGTGTCGTTCATCCGGTTCAGGCAGCGCAGGAAAGTCGACTTGCCACAACCGGACGGTCCGATAAACGCCGTGACGGTCTTGTCCTCGATCTCGACATCCACATCCTTGATCGCGTGAGTGTCGCCGTAGTAGACCTGAACCCCGCTGGCCGAGATCTTAATATCCTGGGTGTTCACGTTTTTCTCCACAGAGGTCATCTGGTTCATGGTGTTTTCTCCCCTTACCAGCGGCGTTCAAAGCGGCGGCGCAGGATCACGGCCACTGTATTCATTGTAATCAGGAACAGCAGCAGGATGATGATGCCACCCCAGGCGCGTTCATAAAAGGCCGGGTCTGCGCGTTTCGCCCATTCGTAGATCTGCGCAGGCATGGCCGAGTTCGGCGACAGCAGGCCGCTTGCGACGCTGTCGGGCGCGTTCGAGGCGATAAAGCCCACCATACCGATCAGCAGCAGCGGGGCCGTTTCGCCAAGTGCCTGCGCCAGTCCGATGATGGTGCCCGTCAGGATGCCAGGTGCTGCGAGCGGCAGTACGTGGTGAAACACCGACTGCATTTTCGACGCACCAACGCCAAGCGCTGCGTCACGGATCGACGGCGGCACTGCTTTGAGCGAGGCCCGTGTCGAAATGATGATGGTCGGCAGTGTCATCAGGGTTAACACAAGTCCGCCGACAAGCGGTGCGGACATAGGCAGGTGCATGTAGTTGATGAACACGGCGAGACCGAGAATGCCGAAGACGATGGACGGAACAGCGGCGAGGTTCGAGATATTCACTTCGATGATATCGGTGATCCAGTTCTTCGGCGCAAATTCCTCGAGATAGATCGAGGCCGCGACACCGATGGGCAGCGCCAGCGCCAGCACCACCAGCATCATGAAGAGAGACCCCACCATTGCCACGCCGATCCCGGCAGATTCCGGTCTTTGGTCGGACGCATCCGCGCCGGTGATGAAGCTGAGGTTGAACGTTTTCTTGATGGACCCGCTTTCGACAAGCTGATCGACCACGTCGAGCTGTTCGACCGAGATGTTCTTGTCATTGGCGATAGAGTCGCGCGTTACGCGGCCCTTGAGATAACCGTCGACCCGGCTGCTGGCGAGAAATTCAAAGCTGACCGATGTTCCGATCAGTTCAGGGTTCTGCAGCACAAAGTCACGCAGGGTTGCGGCCGCACTCTTGGAGAGGATGTCGCCCAGTTGCTTGCCCGACAGTTCGGTCTGAACGTTGGCCGAGGCGATCTTGTCTTCCAGAGCCTGCGAGATCAGTGGTGAGTATCCGAAGGTAGAGACCTTGGAAATCTCTTCGATATCACGGTTACCGTTCTTGTCGAGCTTGTCTTCGAGGAGCTGTACATCGAGCGTGATGAAGGTTTGCTGAAACGCGCCAGCGCCGTTGCGCACGATGGTGAAAACGAGAACCAGCAGCATGAGCAGGCCGATGCCGATGGCTATCATGCCGTACATCTGAAACCGTTTCTCGGCCGCGTTACGCTTGGCGGTACGGGCGTCCTGCGTGAGCAAGGTCCCGTGTTTCGGGCGAGGTACGCCGGCCGCAGGTGAATTGGTGAGGTCAGTCATTCGTACTGCTCCCGGTATTTGCGCACGATGTAGAGTGCCAGGATATTCAGGCCGAGCGTCAGGACGAAGAGCGTCAGGCCAAGGGCGAAGGCGACGAGCGTCTCTGGACTTGCGAAATCGGTGTCACCGGTCAGCTGGCTGACGATCCGGGTCGTGATGGTCGTCATCGATTCAAGCGGGTTGAGCGAGAACTTGGCAATCGCCCCTGCCCCCATGACCACGATCATGGTCTCGCCGATGGCGCGTGAGGCGGCAAGAAGGATGGCACCGACGATCCCCGGCAGCGCGGCGGGCATGATGACCTGACGGACGGTTTCGGACTTGGTTGCGCCAAGACCGAGCGAGCCGTCGCGCATCGCTTGCGGCACCGAGTTGATGATGTCATCGGAGAGTGAGGAGACGAATGGAATGAGCATGATGCCCATGACGACACCCGCGGTCAGAACCGATGTCGCGCCACTCATCCATTCGACGCCCAGCAGGCCCTGATCGCCGCGTCCAAAGACGTTGACCAGCATGGGCCCGACGGTAAGCAATGCAAAGAGACCGTAAACGATAGTCGGGATGCCCGCGAGGATTTCAAGCAGCGGCTTGGCGATGGAGCGCACCGCATTGCTGGCATATTCCGAGAGGTAGATTGCAGCGAATAGCCCGATGGGTACGGCCACCAGTAGGGCGATGAACGAAATGTACAGCGTCCCCCAGAGGAGTGGCAGGATCGACAGGTCGCTGTCGCCCCGGAAGTTCGGAGACCACGTGCCGCCAAAGAAGAAATCCGTCCAGGGATGCAGCCGAAAGAAGTTCATCGTCTCGAACAGCATCGAAAGAACGATGCCGATTGTCGTGAGAATGGCGAGGCTGGCGGCGATGATCAGCAGACCAAGGACGCCGCGTTCGACCACGTTACGGGCGCGGAAATCCTTGTGGGTCCGGGTATAGGCAAGCGCGAGGCCGCCAATGGCGAGAAGCAGGACCACCACGGTCATTACCAGCGTACCGGTGTAGCTCTTGCTGCGGTAAGACTGGGCCGCGGCCAGTACTTCGGGCGAAACGTCGGACCCAAGGGCGACGCCGATGCTGCCAAGTGTCGCGCGGATGTCGGAAGTATCGGTTGAGAGCGCGTTGACCTCGTCATTCGTCATGGCGCCGCTACTGACGGCGAGATCAAGACCGTTGGCGACGCGGCGAACGTCGCTCATCACGAGGCTGCGGTTGGAGCCTTCGGCGATGATCTCATCCGGGATCATCTTGGATACGGAGTTTTCGATCAGCATCGGTTGCGCGAGCAGCCAGACAGCCAGAACGGCAAGCGCGGGCACCAGTGCGGTCAGCGCGACGTTATAGCCGTAATAGCCCGGCAGGGAATGAAGATTGCGTACATCTCCTCCGGCCGATTGGTAGGCCCGGGCCCGGCCGGCGATGAAGCCAAACGCGGAAAGGGCAACAATTATTAGGAAAAGCCAGAGGACAGGCATGGCAGATGCTCCGTCAGGAATGTAGTGCCGGGAGGTGAAACCGGGACGCCGAAGCGCCCCGGTTCGAAGTCAGCAATCAGGAATTGCTGCCCATGGTTTCTTCGTTTGCAACGGCTTCCTGTGTGGTTGCCAGTTCCGGGTCTGCAACGAGGCCGTACTCGGCGAGCGGGCCGTCGGGGCCTGCAACTTCGTCAGCGACGAAGAATTCGGCGTATTCCTTCAGACCCGGGATCACGCCGATGTGCGCTTTCTTCACATAGAAGAACAGCGGGCGCGAAACAGGGTATTCGCCGGTCGAGATGGTTTCCGTCGTGGGCTCGATGCCGGACATGGTTGCAACCTGAAGCTTGTCGGTGTTGTTCTCGTAGAACGCCAGACCAAAGACGCCGATGCCGTCCCTGTTGCTTTCGATACGCGCCAGTGTCTCGGTGTAGTCACCATCGATGTCGACCGACTTGCCGTCGGTGCGCAGGCTGATGCAGGCTTTTTCGGCGGCTTTCTTGTCGTCGCCATTGGCTGCCTTGATGACTTCGAAGTCACCGGATTCTTCGCAACCGGCGAGGATCACGTTGTCTTCAAAGACTTCGCGGGTGCCGTGCTTGGTGCCCGGGATAAAGGCCTGGATCGGCTGATCGGGCAGGCTCGAGTCGACTTCGGCCCAGGTGTTGTAGGGGTTGGCAACGAGTTCGCCGTCAACAACAACCTTGTCGGACAGAGCTTTGTACCACTGAACCGGGGTAAAGGCGAATACGTTGCCGTTGATGTCTGAGGCAAAGACGATGCCGTCATAGCCGATGCGGACTTCGATGATGTCGGTAACGCCAGCAGCGGCGCAGGCTTCGATTTCCGAGTCCTTGATCTTGCGCGACGCGTTCGCGATATCGATGGTGTTTTCACCGACGCCTTCGCAGAAGCGCTTGAGACCGGCCGACGAGCCACCCGATTCCACGACCGGTGTCGGGAAGTCGAAGTTTTCGCCAAAGGCTTCGGCAACGATCGAAGCGTAGGGAAGCACGGTGCTGGAACCGGCAACCTGAACCTGATCACGTGCGGCAGCTACAGTCGCCGACATCGCTACGATGGCCAGCCCGGATACGGTCATTTTTGCAAACGACATGGATTTCTCCTGGTTAGGAATGTCTGATCACCCCCATGATGATCTTGCCGTGCAGCTATCGGCTGCGCGCGATGCTTTTGTGACAGCTATGTAACAGCTATATGACAATGACGAAGTTTTCGAAAGAATTGGGGCGGAACGTCGGGTAAAGAGAGTCGCTGCCGGTCAATTTTACGCGGGCCTTCAGGCGGTTAGATCGGACGGGCGTTTCGGAACAGAAGAAACCGGCCACAGCTTGGCCAAGCGGGATTTCCGTATTTGTAACGAAAAGAAGGCTCAGAGGGGCAGAATCACCGTGAAAGTCGACCCTTTGCCCAGTTCGCTTTCGACGCGAAGACGTCCCCGGTGCCGGTTCACGATATGCTTCACGATTGCCAGCCCGAGACCGGTGCCGCCGAGCATGCGGCTGCGATGGCTGTCGGCCCGGTAGAAGCGTTCGGTCAGGCGCGGCAGATGCATCGGGTCGATGCCCGATCCCTTGTCGATGACCTGGATCCGGACGGCCGGCGCCCGCAAGGCCGGGTCACGCGACGATGTTGCGAGCGTTATCTGCACCTCTCCGCCGGAACCGCCGTATTTTACCGCATTCTCGATCAGGTTGGTAAAGACCTGCCGGAGCTGGTCGGGATCGCCCGGCACAAGGATCGCAGTATCGGGCGGTGCATAGCTGAAAGCGACATTGGCGGAATCGCCAAGCGGGCGCAGCGAGTTCAGGACCGAGGAAATCTGGGCTGACAAATCGACCTGTTCGCGAGGGCGCATGCGCTCTTCGCTTTCGACACGGCTGAGCGAAAGCAGATCGCCCACGAGGCGGTTCATGCGTCCGGCCTCGTCCTCCATGATCGCGAGGAAACGGTCACGTGCGACTGGGTCATCGCTTGCCGCGCCGCGCAAGGTTTCGATGAATCCCATCAGGGCTGTCAGCGGTGTGCGCAATTCGTGGCTGACATTGGCGACGAAATCCCGGCGCATCTGTCCGGCCTGTTCGAGATGAGTGACGTCCTGAAAGGTCAGCATCACGTTGGGCGTCTGTTCGATGTTGCGACACATCACGTCAAAACTTGTGTCCTGTGCCCCGTCGTTGGAGAGGTAGCGCACCGTTCGCGGGCGCCTGTCGCGCAGGGTGTTTTCGATGGCTTCTGCAAGGTCCGGCTGGCGCAGGATCGTCGTGAAATGTCGTCCGATGATCTGTTGGCCAAGCAGCGTCAGCGCATCGGCGTTGGCCGTGGCGATGCGTTCATTTCGATCAACGACCAATGCAGGCAGCGGGATGGCCGACATCAGGTTGGCGATGGTCGTGTCCTGCATAGTCCAGCGCCTTCCGGTCGGGCTAGATTGCGTCTGGCACGGCCTGGGCCACCGCGTCGGTAAAGATCGACAGGAGTGCCTCCGGGTCTTCTAGGCCGACAGACACGCGGAAGAACCCTTCGGAAAGGCCGAGCGCGGCCCGTTCTTCGGGCGTGAGGGCGCGGTGCGACGACGACGCGGGATGTGAGAGGGTGGTGCCGACATCGCCAAGGGTCGGCGCGAAATTGAGCTGTGCTGCCGCCCGGGTAAAGGCATTGGCCGCGGCCCTGCCACCTTTCAACTCAAAACTGACCATGTTGCAGCCCTGCACGCCGAGCAGATTCTTGGCGCGAGTCAGGTCAGGATGACCGGATTGCAGCGGATAGAGAACACGCGCGACGCCGGGCAATTCCGCAAGCTTGTCCGCCAGACGTTTCGCGGTTTCCTGCGCTCTGTCGAACCGAAGCTCAAATGTCAGAAGACCGCGTTCGGCCAGCCAGCAATCGAAGGGGCTGGGAGTCATGCCAGTGGTGATGGAAAACACGCGGAGTTTTTCGTTGAGCGCCGGATCACGGGCGACCACGTAGCCCAGCATGACGTCCGAATGACCGGCCAGCAGCTTGGTGATCGAATGGATGACGATATCGGCGCCATGGTCGAAAGGTTTAAAACCACGCGGCGTGGTAAAGGTGTTGTCGACGACGAAGAGCAGCCCTTTTTCGCGGCAGAGCTCTGCAATGCCCTTGATATCGGCGACACGCAGCGTCGGGTTCGAGACGACCTCGACCAAAATCATCCTTGTTTCGGGCCGGATCGCCGCGCGCATAAAGTCGATATCGCAGGGATCGGCCAGCGAGGTCGTAATGCCAAGGCGCGGCAGGTCCTCTTTCATCATGCGCAGGGATCGCCCGTACAACTGATTGCCGCCGACGACATGGTCGCCGGTGTTGAGCAGTCCCAGAAGCACCGCACTGACCACGCCCATGCCCGAGCCTGTCACGATTCCTCCCGAGGCACCTTCCATCGCGTCGAGCCGTTTGGCGATCACATCCGCATTGGGGTGGCCTTCGCGCGAATAAGTATAGCCGTGCACGCGTCCTTCGTACTGGTCGTCCAGCGCATCCGGGGTTTCGCTGGCGTAGACAACAGAGGGCGACAACGGGGTCACGACAGGGTGGCTGGCGCTGTCTGGCAAGCCTACGGGGCGGATCAGCGATCCTCGGAAGTTCTTCATGTGGTGATGACCCTGAGTTCGTCGCGGAAACGACGCATGTTGTCCTGGTAGTGCATGGTGCCGGCGATCATTCGCTGGCGTGCTTTTTCGTCGATTTCGCGCACGACCTTGCCCGGCGATCCCATCACCAGTGAATTGTCGGGGATCTCCTTGTTCTCGGTGATCAGCGCCCCTGCCCCGATGAGGCAGTTTTTGCCGATCCTGGCGCCATTCAGGATCGTCGCATTCATGCCAACCAGCGTATTGTCCCCGATGGTACAGCCATGCAGCATCACCTTATGACCGATCGTGCAGTTCTTGCCTATGGTGAGCGGGAAACCGGCGTCGATATGCATGACGCAGTTTTCCTGCACATTGCTGCCCTCGCCAATCAGGATGATCTCGTGGTCAGCGCGGATCGTGGTGCCGAACCAGACGGAAGAGCCCTCTTCCATCACGACTTGCCCGATCAGGTTGGCGTCTGGGGCTACCCATGTATCCGGGTGGATTTGCGGCGTGAGATCACCGAGCGCGTAAATTGTCATGCCAGTTCCTCGAATTCCGATTGAAGTTTTCGAACATGTTCCGTCAGTTCGGGCTGCTGCAACCGCCGCAGGCGGGTGGCCGCAACGATGGTCTTGATCTGCGTTTCGGTTGCATCCAGATCATCATTGACCAGAACGAAGTCATACCCGTCCCAATGGCTGATTTCGTCCCAGCTGCGTTGCATCCGGCGTGCAATCGTCGCGGCATCATCCTGACCACGCCCCTCAAGCCGCTTGCGCAGCTCGGGGATAGAAGGCGGCAGCAGGAAGATCGAGAGCGTATGCTGACCGAGCGCCGAATTGCGGATTTGCTGGGCTCCCTGCCAGTCGATGTCAAAGAGCACATCGCGACCCTGATCGATGGCGTGCTGAACCGGGCCACGAGGCGAGCCGTAAAAGTTTCCGAAGACATGGGCGTGTTCCAGCATGTCGCCACTGGACACCTGCGCCTTGAACTCGGGTTCAGTGACGAAATGGTAATCCTTGCCGTCAACTTCGCCGGGGCGCGGGGCGCGGGTCGTCGAGCTGACCGAGAATGCGATTCCGGGATCCCAGTCACGCATACGCCGGGCCAGCGTTGATTTGCCCGCCCCCGAGGGTGAGCTGAGAATGATCAAGAGGCCGCGACGGTCCGCCATGACGCAAATCTTCCTTATGATTTATTCGACGTTCTGGACTTGCTCGCGCAGCTGGTCAATCACCGCTTTCATGTCGAGACCGACGGTGGTCAGATCCACTGACTGCGACTTTGAACAGATGGTATTGACCTCGCGATTGAATTCCTGCGTCAGGAAATCGAGTTTACGCCCCACAGGTCCGCCCGCGGCAATCAGATCCCGGCTTGCTTTTATGTGCGCGCCCAGCCTGTCGATTTCTTCCGTCACATCGGCCTTGACCGCGATCAAGGCCAATTCCTGCGCAACCCTGTCGGGATCGGCCTCGCGGGCATGTTCCATGACACGCGCGAGGTTCTCGGAAAGAGCGCGGGCAACCGCTTCGCGCCTTTCCCCGGCCAGTTGCGATGCCCGGGCTGTGAGTTTTTCGATTTCGTCGAGTTGAGCCGAGAGAACCGAAACAAGCTGCGCCCCTTCGTTGCGGCGCATGTCTAGGAAACCGTCGAGCAAAGACGGAAAGTCCTGCTTGAGCTTTGCCACCAGCGGAGCCGGATCACGATCCCCTGCCCCCGTTTCCATGACACCGCGCAGGGCCAGAAGGTCACTGGCGCGGGAGGGAGCGAGCGTGACGCCACGCTCCAACGCTTCGTTTTCGAGAGTGACGAGAGCGTCCAGCACGTTGTTCATTGCGCTTTTGTTAAGGACCAGCGCGGTTTTTTCCTCGTCCCTGCCGATCCGCAGACTCAGCGTCACCGAACCGCGCGTGAGTACCTTGCCAAGCTCTGTGCGCAGGCCGGCTTCGAGCCCTTCCAGCCAGTCCGGTATCCTCAGGTTAAGGCTTAATCCCTTGGCATTGACGCTGCGCAGCTCCCACGCCCAGCTGAATGGCGCCATCTCTCCCCGTGCTGAGGAAAACCCGGTCATCGAATGCAAAGACTTGGCCATGTTCCTCCGGGCGCTATGTCAAAAGTTTCCGTGACCTAAAGCCATAGGGCCCTCTTGCACAACCCCGAAGACCGGCTCTTGAGCCCCGGGTCCAGAGCACGGTCTGTTAACCAAGCGGCAAGGAATATGTCCAAAATGTAGCATATGTGTGGCATGTTAAGGTTCTAGTAACTATTACTTCATTATTAATCGGTGTGTTGTGCTCTCAGACCTCTCAGGTGGCACCCACACCTCCGTCCCTGGAGATGAGGCCTGTGATTTCCGACCAGAATGCAAAGCGGAGCAACTCTGACAAAGTGATTAACTTCCAACGGTTTCGGAGCGTAAAAAGCGCGCCTGCCCTGCGCCAGGCCGAAGCTTATTGGACGGCGCTTCGGGACGGAAACAGCATCCCGAGACGGACGCAGATCGATCCGCGTGGCCTTGAGAACCTGCTGGAATATGCGTTTATCATCGAAAGAATCGCGCCGGGCATTGCGCGGTTCCGACTAGCCGGCCAACATTTGACACAATTGATCGGGATGGAGGTGCGCGGCATGCCCATGTCGGCACTGTTCACATCGCGTTCCCGTCCGAATGTCGGCGCCGCGCTTGAGCAGGTTTTCGATACACCGTCTATCGTCGATCTGACGCTGCACAGCGAAGATCGCTTTGGCGGGCCGACTTTTTCCGCGCAGATGATCCTTTTGCCATTGATGAGTGATTACGGCGACGTCAGCCGCGCGCTTGGCGTTATGGTCTCCGATGCCACCGACGTTTCGGATACGATCCGCTTTGACGTAACAGGCACGAATTTTCGCGCGGTTTCGCATGTTGAGCCATCGGGCATCGAGCCAGCCGCCACGTCTGTTTCAAAAGACAATTTGTCAGCGAAAAATTCAAACTCCTATGGGAACGGGTCAGAGCCCAAACCCAATCCCGGTTTCAACGAACCTGCCGAGCCGATGAAAGGCCGGATTCCCTATCTGCGTTTGGTCAAGACGGACAGCAGAACCAAACAAACACATCACAAGTGACGTGTAGCTTTACGTTACGTCAATAAAGAGTCGTCACAGCGGCGCTAGCTGTTAACCTGTCAACGATGGAGGAATTTGGAATCATCGTCGCATGTCCAAGCAAATAGCAATGCTGTGGATTCTTGCGTTGGTCGCCTTGACCAGCGTGATGGTTGGCATCTTTTACCCAAAGATCGACTACAGCGAATTCTCTCTGCTGACTGATGACCAGATAAAATTGTATCTCGAGGTGCCGCAAAACAAGTTGCGTGACCTGGAGATGGTCACTGAAGAAGGTCCGTACATCGATGTAAAAGCGCCTGTTGGATACCGGCTGAACTCGCCTTTGAATTTTGAGATCGACATTACACCGCGCGACGCTGCACCAGTGGACATGGCGACATTCCGGATCGCCTATCGGCTTGGTGACAACTGGCTGGATGTCACGCGTAAGATGCTGAAGCAGGGCGATATTGAAGGTTCGAGAGTTAGCGTGCCGGGCGCGCTTTTGCCGGTTGGCCAGCACGCGATGCGTTTCACGGTAAGTGATTCCAAGAAGCGACAGAGCGAAACGACTGTCACGTTTTCGGTTGGTGAGTGAATGAGAAAAGGCGCGAAACCAGCGTTCCGCGCCTTTGTCTGATCAGCCTACGGCTTGCTTGAGCCGGCTGTTGCGAAGATTTGTCAGCTCTTCCGCCACAAGGAATGCCAGCTCAAGCGACTGGCTTGCATTCAGGCGTGGATCGCAGGCCGTGTGATAGCGATCCTGAAGGTTTTCGTCGGTAACCGCATGGACCCCGCCGGTGCATTCGGTCACGTCCTGACCGGTCATTTCAAAATGCACCCCACCCGGAACGGTGTTTTCGCTGGCATGAACAGAAAAGAACTCTCGCACTTCGCTCAGAACGGATTCGAACGGCCGCGTCTTATAGCCGCTTGACGATTTGACCGTGTTGCCGTGCATCGGGTCGCAGACCCAGACAACATTCGCTCCGACTTCTTTCACGGTCTTGATCAGACGCGGAAGATGCTCGGAAACCTTCCCGGCACCAAAGCGGGAAATCAGCGTCAGACGGCCCGCTTCGTTGTTAGGGTTCAGCTTGGCGAGGAGCAGCTTGAGGTCTTCGCTGGTCATGCTCGGGCCGCATTTGAGACCGATGGGGTTCAACACGCCGCGCAGAAATTCCACGTGTGCGCCGTCAGGCTGACGGGTGCGGTCACCGATCCAGAGCATATGGCCCGAACCTGCAAGCCAGTTGCCAGAGGTAGAATCGAGCCGGGTCAGCGCCTCTTCGTATTCCAGCAGCAGACCTTCGTGGCTGGTGTAGAAGTCCACCGATTGCAGGGTGTGCGCCGTATCCTGATTGACGCCAGCGGCTTTCATGAAATCGAGCGTGTCGGTGATGCGGTTCGCCATCTCGCGATAGCGCTCAGCCTTGCGCCCTTCGGTAAAGCCAAGCGTCCAGGAATGGACCTGATGAACGTCGGCATAACCACCGGTCGAAAAAGCGCGCAAGAGATTCAGGGTCGCCGCAGCCTGGGTATAGGCCTGCAGCATCCGGCGCGGATCGGGAATCCGGCTCTCTGCCGTGAATGCGAGATCGTTGATGATGTCGCCGCGATAGCTTGGAAGTTCGACGCCATCCACCTGTTCAGTCGGCGCGCTGCGCGGTTTGGCGAACTGGCCTGCCATGCGGCCGAGCTTGATCACCGGCACCTTGGCTCCGTATGTCAGTACCATTGCCATCTGCAGCATGACCTTGAACGTGTCGCGGATGCCGTCCGCGCTGAATTGTTCAAAGCTTTCGGCGCAATCGCCGCCCTGCAATAGAAATGCGTTGCCTTTGGCAGCTTCGCCAAGCTGCGCCTTGAGACGGCGTGCTTCACCGGCAAAGACCAGCGGTGGATATTTAGAAAGCTGGGTCTCGGTTGCGGACAGCGCGGCCGCGTCGGTATAATCGGGCATCTGTACCCGCGGTTTCGCGCGCCAGTTCGTTTTATGCCAATCGCCCATGATCCGGGTCTCCCATCTCAATCCTTAGGCGGGCTATATACAAAACCACACCTCCGGTGGCCATATATGAATTTCGTCCTCTTGACGTTGGCTTTATGCTCTGCCCATTGTGATGTTTCGTCGCTGTTGGGCAAGCGGACGCTAGCGAACAAAGGACCCGCGCCATGCAAGAACAACGTCAAGTTGTCGAGGTGCTCTCAGAGAACACCGAACCCCGCCAGTTTGTATTCGTGCTGCTGGAGAAATTTTCCATGCTGAGCTTTGCCTCAGCGATTGAAAGTTTGCGTATTGCCAACAGGATGGCCGACAAGCCGCTTTATACCTGGACGCTTTTAAGCGAGACCGGCGGACCGGTCAAAAGTTCGTCGAATACAGAGTTCAACGTCGATGGCGATCTTGGCGATCTAACACGCGATGCGGTGATCCTGCTGTGCGGTGGTATGGATATTCAAGCCGCCACAACCAAACGTCTGCTTGGGTGGATTCGGCGCGAGTCGCGCCGTGGCAGCATGGTCGGCGGGCTGTGCACAGCCGCCTTTTCGCTTGCTAAGGCGGGTTTGCTGGATTCGAAACGGGCCACGATTCACTGGGAGAACGCCGACAGCTTTGCCGAGGAGTTCGACGAGGTGAACCTGACCAAGTCGGTATTTGTCATCGATGGCAACCGGATGACCACGGCAGGCGGCACATCTTCGATCGACTTAATGCTAAAACTTATTGCGGACGAACACGGCGAGGATCTCGCCAATGCCGTTGCCGATCAGTTGATTTATTCCTCGATACGGACCGATCAGGATACCCAGCGTCTTTCGGTGCCGACGCGGATCGGTGTGCGCCATCCGAAACTGAGCCAGGTCATCCAGATGATGGAAGCCAATATCGAGGAACCGATCAGCCCATCCCTGCTGGCCAAGGAAGTCGGCATGTCGACACGTCAGCTTGAGCGGCTGTTCCGACGCTATCTGAACCGCTCACCCAAACGCTATTACATGGAGTTACGGCTACAGAAGGCACGCAACTTGTTGATGCAGACGGATATGAGTGTGATCAACGTGGCGCTTGCCTGTGGCTTTGCATCGCCGTCGCATTTCTCCAAATGCTACCGTGCGCATTACGATACAACGCCTTACCGCGAACGTGGCAGCCACGCGGCCCGCTTGTCGATCTGAGAATATCGTGGCGCTAATTGCTGTTTTGATCCGCATTTGCAAGGTCATGCATCCCGGAACAAATCGTTTCGGATGACGCTGCGCCAAGAGACTTTTCTTTTTATTTCGCCTTGCCTAGGGTCTTTCGTGAACATCATGTTCCAACAAGGGAGTTAAATATGAAAAAGCTGCTTTTGGCGAGCGCTGCCTCGATTCTGACGGCGAGCGGCGTATACGCTGAAGACGTGAAGATCGGCATTCTGGTCGGCTTTACCGGTCCGATTGAATCGCTGGCAGAACCGATGGCCAAGGGTGCCGAACTTGCGATGAAGGAAGTTTCCGACAGCGGCGCCTTTATGGACGGTTCGACGGTCACACCGATGCGGGCTGATTCCGGTTGTATCGACAACGGTCTGGCAACGTCCAACGCCGAACGTCTGCTGGCCGACGGTATCAGCGCCCTGATCGGTGCGGACTGCTCCGGTGTGACCGGCGCCGTTCTGCAGAACGTGGCCATTCCGAACGGCATGGTCATGATCTCACCTTCGGCAACGTCTCCGGGCCTGTCGACCGTCGAAGACAACGATCTGTTCTTCCGCACGGCCCCCTCGGATGCGCGTGAAGGTCAGGTCATGGCCGAAATCCTCATGGATCGCGGCATCGAGTCCATCGCGCTTACCTATACCAACAACGACTATGGCAAGGGTCTGGCCGACGCGATCGAGAGCGAGTTCAAAAAGGCTGGCGGCGAAGTAACAATCGTCACCGCGCATGAAGACGGCAAGGCTGACTACTCGGCTGAAGTCGGCGCGCTTGCCTCGGCTGGGGGAGACATCCTTGTGGTTGCCGGCTACCTCGATCAGGGCGGTCTGGGCATCATCCGCTCGTCGCTCGACTCGGGTGCATTTGATACATTTGGCCTGCCCGGCGGTATGATCGGTGACAGCCTGCCCAAGAACGTTGGTTCTGATCTTGATGGCTCATTCGGCCAGATTGCCGGTTCGGGCGGCGAAGGGATCGAAAAGCTGAAATCCATGGCGGGCGATGATTTCGACGCGACCTCGCCCTATACACCGGAAAGCTACGACGCTGCGGCCCTGTTCATGTTCGCCATGCAGGCGGCAGGTTCGACCGATCCGGCAGAGTATGGTCCGAAGATCATGGAAGTCGCAAACGCGCCCGGCGAGAAAATCTATCCCGGCGATCTCGCCAAGGGTCTTAAGATCATCGCAGAGGGCGGTGACGTTGATTACGTCGGTGCATCGGCTGTCGAACTGATTGGACCGGGCGAGAGCGCGGGCAGCTATCGCGAGATCGAAGTTCAGGGTGGCGAGAACACTACCGTGAAATTCCGCTGATCAAGTGACGTGACACTGGCGCCCGGCCGGCTTCGGCCGGGTTACCCAATTAACAAAAGAACCGCCAGAGAGCGGTTCGCTAACAACGGGACCGCGGCAAAGCGGTTCGGGGGGTCCAATGATCGTCGTAGAAGACGTGCACAAGCATTTTGGGGGCTTTCACGCGGTCGACGGTGCCTCGCTGACCATCGCGGAAGGCTCGATCACTGGGCTGATCGGTCCGAACGGGGCCGGGAAAACCACCCTCTTCAACGTGATTGCAGGCGTGCTGACGCCGACATCGGGCAAGGTGACGATGGGGGGTGAAGACATCACCGGCCTGCCGCCGCACGATTTATTCCACATGGGTCTGTTGCGCACCTTCCAGATTGCGCATGAATTTTCGTCGATGAGCTGTCGCGAGAACCTCATGATGGTGCCCGGAGGACAGTCGGGAGAGTCGCTTTGGAACACCTGGTTCGGGCGCAAGCGCATTGCAAATGAAGAACGCGCGCTGGCGGCTAAAGCGGATGAGGTACTGGAGTTCCTGACAATCGAACACCTCGCCGAGCAGAAAGCCGGCCAGATTTCCGGTGGTCAGAAAAAACTGCTGGAATTGGGACGCACGATGATGGTCGACGCGCGGATCGTCTTTCTCGACGAAGTTGGCGCAGGTGTGAACCGGACGCTGCTCAATACCATTGGCGACGCAATTCTGCGACTGAACAATGAACGCGGATACACCTTTGTCGTCATCGAACATGATATGGATTTTATCGGACGTCTTTGCGATCCGGTGATCTGCATGGCAGAAGGCCGGGTGCTGGCAGAGGGCACCCTGGATGAGATCAAGGCGAATGAGCAGGTCATCGAAGCCTATCTGGGAACCGGACTGAAGAACAAGAACAAGGTTGGCGCGTGATGAAGCGGGAAACCATCTATCGCGTGTGCGCAGATTTTGCCTCGGCAGACGGGGGGCCAGCCCCCCGGGCCATCGCCGAGGCGATGACCTCCCCCCGGAGTATTTTCGGCAAAAGGAAAAGGGGGTATGCCGGTGGCCGGTAATCCTTATCAGGACGATCGTGGAAACAAGGACCGCTCTATCGCCAACCCGCAGGGCGGGGGTGAAATCGTGCATCGTAAGAGCGGTAAGGCCCGCCCGTCTGAAACCGGAGGTGCCTTTCTGATCGGCGATGCGATGACCGGCGGGTATGGCAAGGGCCCCGATATTCTTCACGACTGTACTATCGCCGTGAATCAAGGCGAGATTGCCGTGATTGTCGGGCCTAATGGCGCGGGGAAATCGACGGCGATGAAAGCCGTGTTCGGCATGCTTGATCTGCGCAAGGGATCGGTCCGGCTGGACGGGCAGGATATTAGCGATCTCAGCCCGCAAGATCGTGTGGTTCAGGGCATGGGGTTCGTGCCGCAGACCAACAATATATTCACCTCGATGACGGTCGAGGAGAACCTCGAGATGGGCGCATTCATACGCCGCGACGATTTTCGCGAGACGATGGCGCAGGTGTATGATCTTTTCCCGATCCTCAAGGAGAAACGTCGCCAACCGGCCGGGGAACTATCGGGTGGGCAGCGACAGCAGGTCGCCGTCGGGCGTGCTTTGATGACGAAGCCGAAGGTTTTGATGCTGGATGAACCGACCGCCGGTGTCAGCCCCATCGTGATGGATGAGCTTTTTGACAGGATCATCGAGGTTGCGCGAACCGGTATTCCCATTCTGATGGTCGAACAGAACGCGCGTCAGGCGCTGGAGATCGCGGACAAGGGATTTGTCCTGGTGCAGGGGCGCAATGCCTATAGCGGTACGGGCCGCGATCTGCTGGATGATCCGGAAGTCCGTAAAAGTTTTCTGGGCGGGTGATACGGATATGAAAATCGAGATCGTTCACGCTGTGGCGAAGCCCGTATTGGAATCGCATGAAAAAGATCGGTTGATCAAGGGAAACGGGTGCTGACATGGATTTTCTGAACGCGTTCGTCGCCCTTTCCAACTACGTGTTGATCCCCGGTATCGCCTATGGAAGTCAGCTGGCGCTTGGGGCGCTGGGGGTGACTCTGATCTACGGTATTCTCCGGTTCTCAAATTTTGCCCATGGGGATACGATGGCCTTTGGCGCCATGGTCACCATCCTTGTGACATGGTGGATGCAGGCGCAGGGGATCAGTTTTGGCGTCCTGCCAACAGCGCTTTTGGCGCTGCCTTTCGGGATCCTGGGGACCATGGTGTTGCTGGTGGTGACTGACCGGGTCGTCTATCGGTTCTACAGGCAGCAAAAAGCGAAACCGGTGATCCTTGTCATTGTTTCCCTTGGCGTGATGTTCATCATGAACGGGATCGTGCGTTTCATCATCGGTCCTGACGATCAGAACTTTGCCGATGGAGAACGGTTCATCATTTCGGCCCGGGATTTCAAGGCATGGTCAGGGCTGGACGAAGGGCTGGCCTTGCGCACGTCGCAGGGGATCACCGTCATTACCGCTGTCGTGGTGGTCGTCGCGCTTTTCTGGTTTCTTAACAAGACGCGGACCGGGAAATCGATGCGGGCCTATTCAGACAACGAAGATCTTGCGCTGCTGTCTGGGATCAATCCAGAACGGGTGGTAACCTATACATGGCTGATCATCGCTGCCCTGACGACCGTGGCAGGGGTGCTTTATGGGCTGGACAAGTCATTCAAACCGTTCACCTATTTCCAGCTTCTCTTGCCGATCTTTGCCGCTGCCATCGTCGGCGGCCTCGGCAGCCCGGTGGGGGCGATCGCCGGCGGTTTTGTGATCGCCTTTTCAGAAGTCACGATCACCTATGCTTGGAAAAAGGTACTTGGTTACCTGATGCCCGAAGGGCTGGAACCGGACGGTTTGGTGCAGCTTCTGAGCACCGATTACAAGTTCGCCGTGTCCTTTGTCATCTTGTTGATCGTGCTGCTTTTCAAACCAACCGGCCTGTTCAAGGGGAAATCGGTATGAGCGAACCCGTCAAGAACACCCTGCTTTTCCTGGTGGTCGCCGTGCTGATCGCCATTGCCGGTTTCATGCAAAGCTGGAACACCGCGCTGCTGATCCTCAACATGGGTCTGGTGTCTGCCATCATGGCAATTGGTGTCAATCTGCAATGGGGCTTTGCCGGCCTTTTCAATGTCGGCGTGATGGGTTTCGTTGCGCTTGGCGGGCTGGCGGCTGTTCTCGTTTCCATGCCCCCTGACCCGGATGCCTGGCAGGCCGGCGGGGTGCGTGTGCTCCTCGGGCTCGCACTTGGGGCTGCCACGATCATTGGCGCGGTCCTTGTCTATTCCCGCGTCAAGAAGGGTCCGCTGCGGGCGGTGGGCATAATTGCGATCCTTGTCGGGGGATTTTTCATTTTTCGTGGCGTTCTGGACCCGGGCGTCGATGCCGTTGAGAGCGTGAACCCTGCCCTGTCCGGCTACCTCGGCGGGTTAGGGCTTCCTGTTATCCTCTCTTGGCCCATTGGCGGTTTACTGGCCGGAGGTGTCGCCTGGCTTATTGGCAAGACGGCGCTTGGCCTGCGGTCAGATTACCTTGCAATTGCGACGCTGGGCATCGCCGAGATCATCATCGCCGTGCTGAAGAACGAGGATTGGCTGAGCCGGGGTGTGAAGAACGTGGTCGGCATTCCACGGCCCGTGCCTTACGAGATCGATCTGCAAAACGATCCTGACTTTGTATCCAGCGCGGCCAATTGGGGGCTGGACCCGGTCGAAGCATCGACGCTTTACGTCAAACTGGCCTACGCCGGGCTGTTTCTTGTCGTCCTGCTGGTTATCCTGTGGATGGCGCAGATGGCTCTGAAGAGCCCTTGGGGCCGTATGATGCGGGCTATCCGCGACAACGAAGTCGCGGCCGAAGCAATGGGCAAGGACGTGACCCGTAGGCATCTGCAAATCTTTGTGCTTGGCAGTGCCGTCTGCGGGCTTGCCGGTGCCATGCTGACAACGCTGGACGGGCAGCTAACGCCCGGCACATACCAACCGCTCCGCTTTACCTTTCTGGTCTGGGTCATGGTGATCGTCGGTGGATCGGGCAACAACTTTGGCGCCGTACTCGGCGGTTTCCTGATCTGGTTTCTGTGGGTAGAAGTCGAACCGATCGGTGTCTACCTGATGCAGACCATCACTTCGGGAATGGCGGAAGGCTCTGCGCTCAAGTCTCACCTGATGGGGAGCGCAGCGCATATGCGGCTGTTTACGATGGGACTGGTTCTGTTGCTGGTCCTACGATTTAGCCCAAGAGGACTGATCCCCGAAAAATAGGGGATCAGTGCCGGGCGCGGCACCCGTTTGACATTTACGCGGGAAACACGTCAATCAGGAGGATGTCGCCCGTCCAGTCAGAGTTGTTTATTGTCTTCTGAGCCTGAAAGTCCGATCCAGTCGATTACCCCGGAAGAACGGCGCTCAGGTTTCTGGCGAAGCCTGAAGCGGCTTTTCCGGGTTGGTATCGCGACGGTCGTATTTGCTTTGATCCTCGGGTGGTTGTTCGTGCTCTTCCCCGTGGAAAAACGCGTATTCAAAGCCGCTCTGACGCAGCCGCTGGTGAATTTCCGCAAGACCGATGATCAATTGCAGTTCATTTCTTGCATTTGCGGATCGACCTTGCGTCCTGACGAAGTACCCGACAGCGTCGCCAACGCCCTGATCGCAACCGAAGACCGCAGGTTCTATCAACATTTCGGCATCGATTTCCTAAGCTTCGGTAAAGCCGTGCTTAGTGGCGGCAATCGGGGTGGTTCGACGCTTGAGATGCAGTTGGCGAAGAACACGCTGAACGGGGCATCCCCCAGTGCGCTGCGTAAGTACGCCGAATTGTTCTTCGCAACCCGGATCAGTCTTTCTTACAAGAAAAAGGATATATTGCGCCTTTACCTGAGTCGGGTGAACTTCGGACGGTTGAACGGAGTGCCGATATTTGGGTTGCGAGACGCGGCCTATGCCTATTTCAACATAGCGCCCGAACGGCTGAACGTCGCCCAGGCGGCTATACTTGTCGGCATGATCAATGCACCGAGCTTGTATAACCCTATCAACAATCCGAAGTCCTCGACCCAACGCGCCGAACTCGTCCTGCGGCGCATGGAGACCGAAGGCTTTGTCGATAATGCCGAGGCGGTGAAACTTGCCGCCGCCCTGCCCCGATCTATCGGGCGTTTGCCCCGTCGCGACCGGTATCTGGAAGATCAGGTCATGCGAGAGTTGCGCGACCTTGCAGAGTCTCTGCCCGACGGGCTCCATTTCGCGATCACGACAATCGATCCAATTGCGCAGGAGCAGGCGCGGCGTGTGGTTGCCCGGGATATACAAGGTTATCGCAATCAGGGAGTCGCCCGTGCCGGGCTGATTTCCGTCGACAGCAAAGGTCGCGTTCTGGCGATGCTCGGCGGGCTTGATTACCGCGCCTCGAACTGGAACC
Source organism: Heliomarina baculiformis (assembly GCF_019966545.1). Classification (GTDB taxonomy): domain Bacteria; phylum Pseudomonadota; class Alphaproteobacteria; order Rhodobacterales; family Rhodobacteraceae; genus Heliomarina; species Heliomarina baculiformis. The sequence goes on from NZ_JAIMIC010000005.1 coordinate 276,828, forward strand.
TCGCTTTGCAGGCAGAGCGTCAGGCCGCGTCGACAGCCAAGATCGCGACTTACGTGGCCGCGATAGAATCTGGCTGGGGGCCCGATGCGACGCTGAAAGACAACCCGGATGACATCGAGGCTAATTTCGTTCCCCGAAACGTGGACCGGCGCTATGTCGGGGACATCCCATTGCGTGATTGCATTAGCCAGAGCCGGAATGTCTGCACCATGTGGCTTGCCGAACAAGTCGGGTTCGACGCCGTGGCAGAGGTGGCAGAGCGGATCGGGATTACACAAACGCGGATGCCGGGATCGGCAATTGTTCTGGGCGCTGCCGAAACGACCCTTGCCCGAAACGCAGGTGCTTATCTTGCAGTGTCCAATGGCGGAGAGCACTACGAACCACATGTGCTACGCGCGGTGTTGGGGCAGTATGGCAAGGTGCTTTACCGCGATTCAACGGCCCCCGAACGCGTGATGACACTGGTCACCGCAGAACGGATGAAACAGCTTTTGGCCGGTGTTACGGCGGACGGCGCGACGGGTGATACCGCACAGTTCGAAGGCGGACGGGCTTATGGCAAGACAGGCACGAGCCAGGAAAATCGCGACGCGTGGTTTGTCGGCTTCACCGACCAAGGAATCGTCACCGCGGTCTGGGTTGGACCGCCGGAGGGGAAACTGATGCGCAACGTCGCCGGTGGCCAACTACCGGCCGAGATATTTTCAGATTACAACGTCAACCTTGTCGAGCGGTTTCAGGGTTATGTCGGGCAGCTTCCATACGATCCGGCCAGTTTCTGGCGTGACGTTAATGTCCCTTAACGGCCCCTGAACAAGCCACCCAGTATCCCACGTACGATCCGTCGACCGGTTGACCCTTTGAGTTCCTTGATGACGGCCTCGGTCATCGCGGATCCGAAGGTATCCCCACCGCTGCGGCGCGACGTGGATCGCGTCACTCGCGTGCCGCTATACCGGCGACCGGCGTTGTATTCGCGGACGGCGGGCTCGGCCTGTTCTGCCTTCTGCTCGGCTTCCTCGGCGGCTTGTGCCGCTTTTTCCGAGCGAGCAGCCAGCATTTCAAAAGCTGACCGACGGTCGAGCGTTGTGTCGTATTTGCCCGCCATGTCCGAAGCGGCAAGTATTTCGCGGCGTTCCCTGTCGCTGATCGGACCGAGTTGAGACCCCGGTGGCCGGATCAAAGTGCGTTCGACTATTCCGGGAACGCCCTTGTCCATGAGCATGGATGTTACGGCTTCGCCGACACCAACTTCGCGAATAGCTTGCTCGGTGGAGAAGCGTGGATTTGACCGATAGGTTTCCGCTGCGAGGCGAAGGTTCTTTTGGTCGCGCGCCGTGAAAGCCCGGAGGGCGTGCTGAATGCGGTTTCCAAGTTGGCCAAGAATATCCTCCGGAATATCGGCAGGACTTTGAGTGACGAAATAAACTCCGACGCCTTTGGAGCGGATCAGGCGGGCAACCTGCTCCACCTTGTCGACGAGCGCCTTTGGGGCTCCATCGAACAACAGGTGCGCTTCGTCGAAGAAAAAGACCAGCTTGGGTTTGTCCGGGTCGCCGACTTCGGGCAATTCCTCGAACAATTCGCTTAGTAGCCAAAGGAGAAAGGTGGCATAGAGGCCCGGGGCGGCCATCAGTTTGTCAGCGGCGAGGATATTTACGATCCCCCTGCCCGACGCGTCGCAGCGCATAAGGTCGGACAGTTCAAGAGCCGGTTCGCCGAAGAGTTTCGTGCCGCCCTGGTTTTCGAGCACGAGCAGGCGACGTTGAATGGCGCCAATCGACGAAACGGAGACATTCCCATAACGCAGCGAAAGTTTGTCCCGGTTTTCTCCGATCCAGACCAGAAGCGCCTGAAGGTCCTTAAGATCGAGCAGCGGCAGGCCGTCTTCGTCGGCCACCCGGAACGCGATGTTCAGAATACCCTCCTGCGCCTCGGTCAGATCGAGCAGCCGGGCCAGCAACAAAGGCCCCATTTCAGCGACAGTCGTTCTGACTGGATGTCCCATTTCTCCATAGAGGTCCCAGAACGTGACCGGCACGGCGTTGTAGCCAAATTCCTGAAAGCCAATCGTTTCGGCTCGTTTGATGAAAGCTTTGTGTAGCTTGCTTTCGGCGGATCCTGGCTTGGAGAGACCGGACAGGTCCCCCTTTACATCTGAGAGGAATACGGGAACTCCTTTGGCACTGAAGCCTTCCGCCAGAATTTGCAAAGTGACCGTCTTGCCAGTTCCTGTCGCCCCGGCCACGAGCCCGTGGCGGTTGGCGTATTTGAGCGCCAATCCTTGATGCTCGGCGTAGTCGATCCCGCCGCCGCCCACGAAAATCTGTTCTGCCATTGGTAGTCACCGTCTCTGATGCGCGTCACGTTTCACAGGAACATACAGAGTTAACTCCTTAGGGCGATAGCGGAAATTGTTTGAGTTAGCACACGGAGCGATTGTCAGGAGAAGGCATAAAGCCCCTTTGGGAAGACATAAGCCCGGTTTTTAGCATATGGGGCCATGTGATCGTAACACGGCCCTGCATCACATAGTTTTTTAGCTTGGGCTGTTGACCGGAACAAAGCCTTCTCGTAACGTTCCGACAATAACTAAGTCGGCCAGTCCGACGGGGAGCACAAATAGTAAGGAGATCCTTTCGGGTCTCCTTATTTCTTTTGAGGGTCAGCCTAGAACCTCCCGCCAGTCTAGAGCCGAAATGCGGCATTTGCGCGACCTATGGCCCTGACAGTGGCGCGAAGACATGCTAATGGCAGTCAGGCAGTTTAAACACAGGTTCACCATGTTCAAAAATCTCTCTTCTCTCACCCTTGTTACCATGACGGCGCTCGTCGCGACGCCGCTTTGGGCGCAACAGAGTGAAACGACCACGACACCGACAGAGCAAGCGCAAGAAGAGCCAGCCCAATCCGAAACCGGAACAAGCCCCGCCACGTCTGGCGAAGCTCAGCTTGACCTTGGGCAAACGGTGACCGGCGAACCCGAGCTGGGCCAGCGCTATTCAAAGGAGACTTTCGACGACTTCGAGCTCGCCTGCATCAAAATCGAAGCGGACAAGGACCCCTGTTCGCTCTTGCAGATCCTCGAAGATGACAACGGCAATCCAGTGGCCGAGTTTTCACTTTTTCGGATCAGCAATGGGTCGCAAGCCGTCGCCGGTGCGACAGTCATCGTACCGCTGGAAACCCTGCTCCCGGCGCAGCTGACCATTGCCGTCGATAGCAACCCGGGTAAGCGGTACAACTATTCCTTCTGCAATCCGATCGGGTGCGTTGCGCAAATCGGCCTGACTCAGGCCGATGTCGATGCGTTCCGCCGTGGCAGCACCGCGAAAATTTCGCTGCGCCCGGCGCCTGCACCGGATCAGGTGGTCGAACTGGAAATGTCTCTGAAAGGCTTTACCGCCGGTTATGATGCGGTAGACGTGGTTTCCCAGTAAACGCCCTGGATCGTAGACACGAATGGGCGCGCCGAACGGCGCGCCCATTTTTTATATCCTGCGAATTGCCAATACGGCGTTCAGACCGCCAAACGCGAAAGCATTGCTGAGGGCCACGGAAACGTCTGCGTCTCGCGCTTCGTTCGGAACGACATCCAGCGCACATTCGGGATCGGGCTCTTCGTACCCAATAGTTGGCGCAATGACGCCATCGCGGACAGCCATGATGCAGGCCAGCAGTTCGACGGCACCGGTGCCGCCGATCAGATGGCCATGCATGGATTTGGTCGACGAGATCATCAGACGGTCAGCGTGAGGCCCAAAAACGCCCGCAACCGCAGCACATTCCGTCTTGTCATTCGCAGCGGTACCAGTGCCGTGGGCATTGATATAGCCCACTTCGTCGGAGTTGAGCTTTGCGTTGCGCAGGGCCCCGGCAATCGCACGTTCCGCCCCTTGCTTGGATGGCATGACAATGTCGGAAGCATCGGATGACATCGCGTATCCGATCACTTCGCACAGGATTTCCGCACCACGTTTCTTGGCGTGCTCAAACTCCTCGAAGACGAAGATGCCAGCGCCCTCGCCCTGCACCATGCCGTTGCGCCCGAGGCTGAAAGGCCTGCATGCGTCTTTGGACATGACGCGAAGACCTTCCCAAGCTTTGACGCCACCAAAGCAAAGCATGGATTCCGAACCACCCGTAACCATTGCGGGTGCCATGCCTGACTGCACCATCGTAAAAGCCTGGGCCATGGCATGGTTTGAAGACGCACAGGCGGTCGACACGGTAAAGCTTGGCCCCTTCAGGTTGTACTCCATCGATACATGGCTTGCCGCTGCGTTGTTCATCAGTTTCGGTACGACAAATGGGTGAACCCTGTTCTTGCCGTCTTCGTAAACGCTACGATAATTATCGTCCCAGGTGCTGACGCCGCCACCTGCAGTCCCAAGAACGACCCCGGATCTGGCCGCAAGTTCGCCAGAAAAGACAATGCCAGCCTGATCAATGGCCTCTTTCGCTGCCATCAGCGTAAACTGCGTGAAACGGTCATAAAGGGCCATCTGCTGGCGATTGAATAGCCCTTCGGTCTCAAACCCGATAACCTGCCCGCCGATCTTGATCGACAGGCGATCAACGTCTCTGAAATCCAACGGCCCGATCCCGCAATGACCGTCTTTCATAGCCTGCATGGTTTCGGCTACGGAATGACCAAGCGCATTGATCGTACCCGCGCCAGTTATGACCACGCGTTTCATGGGATCATTTCGCCTTGGGTCACGTCTTTTCGACCATCAATTCTTTGATGCCATTGACGATGGATTTCACGTTGGAAATATCGAAATCGCTTTTTGTCGGTTCATTCGCGTTGAAGGGAACCGAAATATCGAATTCTTCCTCGATCGCGAAAATGCATTCGACCAGACCAAGACTATCGATACCAAGATCTTCGAGTGTACTGTCGGGCGTAACGTCGGAGGGTTCCAGTACGGCTTGTTCCGCAATGATCTCGATGACTCTATCCTGAATACTCATAAGAGAGCTCCTGGCTTGATGTATCCCTAGCTGACTTACTTGCTCGACTCGCTTTTGAAAACCGCCTTTTTAAGTTCCGCAAGGTCGGAAAGAAACCGCGGCAGCCGTCGCTGTGCCTTGTAAAGCTCTGTAAAGCTTTCCATTTTTACGGCTGGGTAACCCATCATCACACGTCCGGCAGGTACGTTGGACAAGAGCTTGGTTCCACCAGCCGCAACGACTCTGTCGCCCACTGTGATATTATCCGCGACGCCGCTCTGGCCCCCAAGAACGACGTTGTCGCCGATGATCACCGAACCGGCGACGCCCGCTTGTGCACAGAGCAGACAGTCGCGGCCTATACGAACATTGTGCCCCACCTGAACAAGGCTATCGAGCTTGGTGCCTGAACCGATCTCTGTGTTTCGGACCGTCCCGTTGTCAACAGTCGAGTTCGACCCGATTTCGACATTGTCACCAATGGTTACGGATCCTAGTGAGTGGATTCGCTGCCAAGCTTGGGGTTGTGCGTCACCTTGATCGCCAAGTGATTTGCGAGCGTTTTCGACGCCAGAGATTTCGGGGGTAACAAATGAAAAACCGTCCCCGCCAATCCGGACGCCCGGTTGCGCGATGAAATCCGAGCCGATCTGGGCCCGCGCTCCGATGCTGACCATTTCCCGAAGAAAAGCGTTCCGCCCCAGCTTGGTGTCAGCCCCGATAAAGCACTGAGGGCCAATAACCGAGCCATCACCGATGACGACCCGCGGACCGATGACCGTGAAAGCACCTACGTTTACGTCGCGGCCCAGTTCAGCAGTTTCATCTACGACGGCGGTCGGATGAATACCCGGCGGAAATCCCTGTCCCGGATCCAGCATCCGCGTGATCCCTGCCATCGCCATTCGCGGTCGACTGACCAAGATGGCGGCGTCTAGACCAAGTCCTTGCCAATCCGCCCCTTCCCACAGCACCGCCGCGCGAGCGCTACCTTTACTCAACTGCTCCGCATATGCGGGAGACATCGCCATAGCGAGGTCATCGGTGGTTGCGAGAGCCGGTTCTGCGGCGCCTTTTACCTTGAGGGAGACGTCGCCTGCGGCATTAACCCCGAGCGACGCTGCGATTTCTTGGACCGTGTACATTTGCGGACCTTTTTGCAGATGCAATCAGGTCCGTTCATTATCCCTGAACAGAAGACAAGGCTACCCCCGCCTCGCTCAGCGCGTCCCATATCCGCGCGTCCCGCCCATAGACATCCCGACGAAACTCCACACGACCTTTGTCGGAGATGACTGCCGTTCTATAGATCAAATGAACCGGAAGAGGCTTTTCCAGATTGATTTTGGTTTCGGTTCCTGAGCGAAGAACGTTTTGAAAATAGCCTCTTGGGTCGTCTTCCTGAAGCGACAGAAGAGCATAGGCGAAATCGAACGGATCGGCTAGGCGGATACAGCCATGAGAGAACGCGCGTGTCTCGCGCTTGAACAGGCTTTTCTGAGGCGTATCATGGAGATAGATGTTGTACCTATTGGGAAACATAAACTTCACGAGCCCCAGTGCGTTGCTGTTGCTCGGCGGCTGCCGCATATCAAACGGGAAGTTGCGTGCTGTGAACTGGGTGAAGTCCATCGCTTCGCGATTGACGCGCTGACCGCGCCGGTCGGTGATAATGAGATGCCTAGCAGCGTTCGGGTTCTTCTGCAGTTGAGGCAGGTATTCCTTGGTCATTATCGACCGCGGGACGTGCCAGCTTGGGTTGACGATCATGTGCTCCATCACATCCGAAAACTCCGGGCTGCGACGATCGCTCGAATTCTGCCCGATTACGGATTTTGTTTTGAACACAACTTCGCCTTGGTCGACGATTTTTGCTGAGAAGTCGGTGAGGTTGACCAGTACATGACGCTCGCCACGTTCCATGTTGGTCCATCGTTCACGCTCCAGAGCGACAAGGACCGACTGAAGACGTGCTTCGGCAGAGGTATTGATTTCATCAAGGGTTCCGGCACCGGCCACCCCGTCTTCTGCAAGTCCATGCGCTGACTGAAAGACGATGACAGCTTGCTGAAGCTTGGCATCGTAGGACATTGAAGCGGTGCGCTCCATATACCCCATGGCAATCAGCCGATTGCGGAGGGCCACGACCTGAGGACCACGATCGCCGGGTTCGAGTTTGCCGGCGGAAACCTTAGCACCCCAGGACCCTTCCGCGATCACACTTTCAAGCTGGATCTTCGCTTTCATAAGGTTGCGGTATTCTGCAGTCGAGGGGGGCAGCGAATTCAAAAAGGCGCGGGGCTGCGTATTGGAGAAGGTCGCGAGCAGAGTTTTGGGATCCCGGTACTGAACTTGGCGCACGATGCCGCTGTCGATCCGCGACGGAACAAGAATGCCTGTCTGAACATCGCGCGCATACTTAAGGAACATGTTGGTCAACGCCACTTCGACGAGACCGATGTCGCGGGTGGTTCGGGCATCTTTCATCTGCTGCACAAGCCCCGCAACGTCGTAGCGACTGGCTGGCAGACCATGGTTTTCTACGCTGGTCAGCGCTTGGAAAAGAGCCGATCGACGCTCAACAAAGACATCACCCTCGCCAGTCCAAAGCGGCGCATAATTCGCTTCACGGTAGAAACTTGCGATCGTGGACTGATCATAAGCTGCTTCTGCTACCGCCTGCTTGAACGCTGTAACTTGAGCATTAACGGGCGATACCAGCAAACCAAGCGACAGTGCGACCGCACCGGCAAGAACCGCGAAGCCGCCACATGATTTAGCAGGGCAAGTAGTGATCATTCTCATAGTCCTCAATATCTTGTAGGTCTCAATTAGCATCGTTTCCCGCACATGACAGGACAAAAGCATCCGGTAATTGTCTATTCACATTCTCAACAGGTCATTAAAATCTCGGTCCGGCGGTGCAGCAGTGCATCATTTATCCAACAGGTTCCAAACAAAAGGCGGCATGGGCAAGAATTCGCCGAAAACCATCTCTGTATAAACTTCGCGTTATTCCGGAGTTGGCGGATAAGAACACCTGTGCAATAAATCACTCATCATCTGGGGTGGATGACTTAAACAGGCACGTAACATCGTGCACAGGCAGACTAACGTACGGGACATAGCAGTAAAATGACTGAGGAAAACCAATCGGGGTTGACCCGACGTGCCTTGCTCGGCGCGTTCGCGGCAACCACTCTAGTAGCAGCACCAACCTACTCCAAAGCGGCGGGATTCCTTCGTGGCGGCGGCGATATTCGCCGGGTTCGGATGTATTCGGGCCGCACCGGTGAACGTATGGATATGGTGTACTGGATCGACGGCGACTACATCAAAGATGCATGCCGCGAAATCAACCACTTCATGCGTGACTGGCGCAACGATCAGACCGTCGGAATGGACCTGCGGACCGTGGACATCATCGCAGCAGCGCATAATCTTCTCGATGTGAACGAACCCTACATGTTGCTGTCGGGCTACCGCAGTCCCCAGACGAACGCCATGTTGCGGTCGCGGTCGCGCGGCGTTGCGAAAAATTCTCTCCACATGAAAGGTCAGGCCGCTGATCTGCGTCTTGCGTCGCGTTCGGTGAACCAAATGGCAAAAGCCGCTCTGGCCTGTCGGGCTGGCGGGGTTGGCCGTTATTCGCGGTCCAACTTTGTCCACATGGACTGTGGTACCGTTCGCAGCTGGGGCGCCTAAGACGGCGACTTGCTGAATTGTTCGGCAAGGGTTGTCTTGCCAGGCAAGTCCGTTTGCGCCGGGATGAGTGCGGCCGAGTTACGATCTTGTTAAACTAATGATCCTGCGCAGGGCTGCCTCGTAGCCCTCGGTCCCCAATCCGGCAATCACACCATCGGCGCGAAGCGACACGTAGGAATGATGCCGGAAACTTTCACGCTTATGAACATTAGAAATGTGGACCTCGATCACCGGGCCTTCGAACGCGTTTAACGCGTCGAGAATTGCCACGGAGGTATGGGTAAACGCAGCCGGGTTGATAACGATACCGCAGGCCTTGTCCCTGGCCTCATGTATCCAATCGATAAGCTGGCCTTCGTGGTTCGACTGCCCGATGAAAATCTCGTAATTATCCGCTAAAAGACTTTTGCAATTCTGTTCGACGTCAGCAAGCGTTTCAGTCCCATAGATTTCGGGCTGACGTTTACCCAACAGGTTGAGGTTCGGGCCGTTCAGGACATAGATCAGCTTGGACATGAAAGGTTACTTCCCAACGAATGAAACTTCCGGCGAAAACTGGCAGGAGAGAGAACAAGGTGCAAGCGCCTATACTTGCCACTGCGGCGTAACCGAGAGCGTATGTGCTCAGAAACCCGTGGTCGGTAAGCTATCCTGAGGCGTCAGCTCAAGATACGCTGACGGCTGGACCGCCCTAGGCAAATAGATTGTCGAAGAGCATTCCGTCTTTGTGGAACACTCTGCCTTTGGCTTTGATGCGCAACCCTTCCCGAGTGAGGAGAAGAATGGCCGTAAGCCGGGTTCCCTATTACAAAGGCTTAAGCCATTTGGTAGAGAAGTCCCGACTGCCCACGTTCTGACCTGATGTTGGAATAGCAACTATAGTCTCCTCTAGGTTTTCGATTGGCAGGTCCAAGAGGCAAGCCAGATCACCCAGCGTTTTGGCGACAGAGGAACCTCCCTGAGCATCGAGCATGCGAAAATCCGCGTTACTCCCGGCGTTGGATGCGAACCGTATGTCGAATATTGCAAAGGCTTCGCCGCCTTTCTGAGCAAGGACTAAGGCTGCCGCTTCAGTTCAGAAGCGCCGTTCCTGTCGATCCACCTGAACGGTGTCGAGCTGGATAACGTCTCACGGTACAAGGATGACATTGAGCAGTGAGACATTTCTATGGCCACGATACGCGTTTAGAGAACGGACATCTGCGTTGAGCTTAGTTACCATGACAAAGCGTCGCCTAAGCTCCGATCATGGCCCGGGGCGAAGCTATTGCTGACCATGCGTAAATGTTTGGACACCAAATTGCGTCCGCTAAGTCAGGCGCGATGAGCAGATAAGATCAGCAGCGACGCAGAGTTTTGTGCTCCAAAGATGCACCGCTTTTTAAAGCTTTTTCTCTCGGTTTCTCATGGCTGGGCTTTGAGGCATTGCTCCGCCAGTAAGGCAGATCGTTTTAACCAACGCCGATCAAAGAGCGTCGTATCTGGCCTTTTGCACATCCGACCACAGAACCCGAATTTCGAACCCGTTCTCGGTCTGTGATTCTTCTTGAACCACGTCTTGCTCAAACAGCCACGCCCGGCGACGTCCATCCTCAAAGTTGAGATGCAACACAGTTTCGGTTCTGGCGTTCTGTAACTGATCGGCGATCTGATCCAGAAGGTCGGAGATGCCTTCCCCGGTCAGCGCCGAAACAGCAAAGATTTTTTCATCACGTGCGGCGCGCGCTCTCAAAGCGTCTCTTTCATCGCCGTCAAACTGATCGATCTTGTTCCACACCTCGAGCAAAGGCCGCTCAGAACTGACGCCAAGAGTGGACAAGATGGACAGAACGTCCCTTGCCTGCTCTTCGCTGCCCGGATGCGCAATATCGCGTACATGTACGATGAGATCAGCGCCGAGGACTTCTTCGAGCGTCGCCCGGAAGGCCGCGACCAGTTCCGTCGGCAGATCGGAGATAAACCCAACCGTGTCCGACAAAATGACTTCAAGGCCATTCGATAGCACGACCCTACGCATCGTCGGATCAAGCGTTGCGAAAAGCATGTCCTTGGCCATGACACTGGCGCCGGTCAAGTGATTGAAAAGCGTCGACTTTCCGGCGTTTGTGTAACCGACCAGCGCAACAATCGGGTATGGCACCTTTGCACGCGCTGCCCGGTGTAGACTGCGTGTCTTTACGACTTTGTCCAGTTGTCTCTTCAGGCGCACCATCTGAGTATCGATGGCACGACGGTCAGCTTCGATCTGAGTTTCCCCCGGTCCGCCGACAAACCCCAGCCCACCACGCTGACGTTCGAGGTGCGTCCACGCTCGCACCAGCCGCGTTCGTTGATAGCTGAGCGCCGCCATTTCAACTTGCAGAACGCCTTCACGTGTTCTTGCTCGATCGGAAAAAATCTCAAGGATCAATCCTGTGCGATCAAGAATTTTCACCTTCCACTTTCGCTCAAGATTGCGCTGTTGGACTGGCGTGACGGGTCCGTCGATTAGAACCAGTTCAATCTCGTTTTCACTGAACCGCAGGCGCAGCTCTTCAATCTTTCCGGAACCGAACAGCAGACCAGCGTGCGCCTTTGGCAAAGGCACAACTTCGCTGCCGATAACTTCGAGATCGGGAAGTGCAACGGCCAAACCTACGGCTTCGTCGAGAGCAGGTTGAGCCTCTCTGCGATCGGGATCGGACTTTATATCCGGGTGCAATACCCACGCACGGGTACTGACACGATCATGCTCCATCAAGAGGCGTCTTCGCCCTCGTAAAGACTGATCGGCTGGGCCGGCATGATGGTTGAAATCGCATGTTTATAGACGAGTTGCGACTGTCCATCCCGGCGCAGCAGGACACAGAAGTTGTCAAACCAAGTGATAACCCCCTGAAGTTTTACGCCATTGATCAGAAAAATCGTCACTGGCACCTTGGTTTTGCGAACGTGGTTCAGAAATGCATCCTGAAGGTTCTGTCTGTCCGAAGCCATTAAGTTAATCTCGCCCTTGTTCTTATCGCGCGCTGCGTATCGGCCCGCCCGTCGTTCGCTCAATTATGAAGGGTGCCGAAGGGAGTTTCCACCCAAAAAGTCAGTTGCTTACGAAGTCGCGCTCAGCGGCGCCACAAATCCGGGGTCAGGAGCGCCACGATTGCCAGCGTTTCCAATCGACCTAGGACCATCGCCGCACAAAGCACGCCTTTTGCACCGTTATTCAAGTTGATAAGGCTGATCGGCACGTCTGATGCACTTTGAATCAAGGGACCTGTGGTCGAAAGCGTTGCGATGCTGAGCACCAAAGCCTGTTCAAATTCGACCCCGAGCCCCGCCAAAATCACGAGAATCAGTGAGAAGGACAAAGCAAAGAGCATGAAGAAAATCCACGCAATGAAGGCGCCGTCCTTCTGGATGCGCTTGCTGCTTCCCCTTTCGCGACTGATTGAATGAGGGTGAACGAGACGTTCCATTTCGCGAAGACCGTTGAGATAGAGTGCATAAACTCTAAGCAGTTTGACGCCGCCAGCTGTCGTCGCGACACCGCCACCGACCAAGGCCAGCCCCATGAGAATCAAGCCCGGGGTTGGAAGTCCGGACCACGCTCTTGCACCTTCCCAGTTCGCCGATTCAAACCCTGTAGTCGTGAGGTAACTCATGACGGTGAACATTGCGCCCCAGAACGCGGCAAGAGCCGAGACCGTATCTTCCCCCGCGTTGCTGTCGAACGCCCCCCACCAGTGACGCAGAAACAGCAGAACCGGCACGACCAACACGATCAACATGCCTACACGAAATTCCGGGTCACGGTCCAGACGGGCATATCCTCGAAGCACCGTATCAGCCGAAAAGGTCAATCGCGACAGAGCAAAGAACATGAACAGAAAAAGGATCATTTCGCCCGCGATGCCAGCCTGTGCACCTTCCATGCCACCGACCGGCGAAATACCCGATGTCGCCATTATGGACATTGCGTGACACAGGGCTGGCAGTGACCTTTCCCCCAAGGTGAGCAACAAAATCCATATGGCTGCCGTCAAACCAGCGTAAATCGGGGCGAGGGTCAGTGTCACCCTTACGAGACGTTGCCGGGGCTCTGCTCTCAAAACCTCGCGCTGGCCGATACCTCGGCCGGGCTCCCCTTGGGCAGTCACTTCGAATCCGCCAAGGCTGAGCGGAGCAAGGATCGCCGATGCCGCGATCCACATAAGTAGCCCTCCGAGCCAGCCGACTTCGGCACGCCAGAGATGAACGGAAAACGGTAGACGGTCAAAGGGGCTGTTGAACATTTCCGCGCCCGTCGTCGTCAGCGCACTGACCATGTCCATGTAGGCGTCGAGGAAGCTTACCGTTCCGAGGGCATCATGCATCGGAACTGCCAGATAGATCGGGAGCAGTACAAAAGTCGCAAGCAAGGACAACAACTGGCTAATCGGGCTGTGACGGGATTCTTTCCCGCCTACGGCCAGACCGATCAAAGTGACTGCAATCAGACCAAGTAGCCCCGCGTAGAAGAAGGATCGCGATGCGGGATGATTGTCCATCACGACCGCGTGCGAGGCAGGGATGAACATTGCAATGGCTGCGATTCCCCAGATCAGCAGGAATAGAGGCAGACGCAACAGAACGTTCGGGGCGGCCTGGGTGCGCATCGTCTAGAAGAAGTCGATTGAGACCTGAAGCAGTCTCTCGACTTCGGGCACGTCCGCGGTCATGGCGAAAATCGAAACGACATCTCCCGCCTCGATGCGGAGATTGCCAGTCGGGCGACGCAACTCGCCATCACGCAAAACGGCCCCCAATAGAACGCCCTCCGGGAAATCGATGTCCCGGATCGCCTGACCAGCCATGGGAGAGGTTGACATGACCTCGGCTTCGATGACCTCGGCTTCGGCATCTCCGATGGAATAGACCTGCCGCACGCGGCCATGCCGAATATGTCTGAGGATTGAGCTAACCGTCGTGGCCCGCGGGTTGATATACGCATCAATACCCAATGGTCCCATCAATGGCACAAGAGTGGGGTCGTTGATCAATGCGATGACGAACGGACACCCTTCGGCTTTGGCGCGCACAGCAGCAAGCATGTTGGTTCGGTCGTCGTCGGTAATGGCCAACATAGCATCGGCCCTCGAGATCCCGGCTTCGCTTAGCAATGCCCGGTCCATGCCATCGCCGTGCAAAACGATAGTCCGTTCCAAGGATTCGGCCGCGCGTTCAGCATTTGCGCGGTTCTTCTCAATCATCTTGGCGCGTACGCGACCTTGCCTGTCCTCCATCGCACGCGCGACAGTAAGCCCGACGTTACCGCCTCCTACAATCACGATACGATCTTGTTTCTTCTGACTCTTGCCGAACACTTCCAGAGTACGAGAGACATCGTCTACCTGGGCGAAGACATAGCATTCATCCCCCACAAACAGCTGATCATTCGGCTCGGGTGCAAAGAGCCGCTTGTCACGGCGAATGCCGACGACAATGGCGCGCAGGGTTGAGAAAAGGTCGGTCAACTGACGCAGCGGTGTGTTGACGACCGGGCAATCCTCCTGAATCGAAATCCCGAGAAGCTGCGCCTTTCCGTCCATAAAGGTTTCGGTATCAAACGCAGCCGGTGCTGACAGTCGTTGCATCGCGGCGGCCGCGACTTCGCGTTCCGGCGAAATCACGACATCAATGGGCAGGTGGTCCCGCCGGTATAGATCGGAATAGATGGCTGTGAGATAGGATTGCGCCCGAAGCCGAGCGATCTTTCGGTTTATTGAAAACACCGAATGAGCAACCTGGCAGGTCACCATGTTGACTTCGTCAGAGTGAGTTGCCGCAATAATCATGTCGGCATCCCGCGCCCCTGCCCGTTCAAGGACATCCGGGTAGCTAGCAAAGCCTGCGATGCCCTGAACATCAAGCGTGTCGGTCGCTCTTCGGACCAGATCCGGGTTATTGTCTACAACGGTAACATCGTTGCGCTCGCCCGAGAGGTGGCGCGCAATCTGCCAGCCAACCTGCCCTGCCCCGCATATGATGACTTTCATACCCTATCGCCCTTTGGCCCGGTCAGTCACAGAAACCTTTGCATGACAGAAGGTCCAAACACGGTCAATTCAATTGTCACACATGAATTTGAGAGGCATTATAGACACATGAAGAATGTGCTCAAAGTGGTAGCTGCCTGTGCAGTGTTATCGGGATGCGGTCCTGTTTCAATGTATTACCAACCGGGCGTGGCCGTTTCACGGTTGGATACGGATCACACGAATTGCGAGGTTTCCGCCCTTCGCGATGCCCCGGTTGCCAATCAGATCCGGCGTGATCCGCCGATATTCATTCCGTCCAGAAGTTACTGCAACTCGGCAGGCAGTTGTTACACACGGCCTGGCTATTGGGTGCGTGGTGATATCTATACAGTCGATGTGAACGCAGGACTTCGGCAACGAGTTCTGGATCAATGTATGCAACGGAAGGGCTACCAGCAGGTCAGCATTCCCCGCTGCTCGCAGGCGGTTCAGAATGCTACACCTCCGGCTGCCACAAGGAGCCTGCCCGCCTTGACCGAGGCCAGTTGCATGATCCGGTACAATGACGATCAGTTTCAGATCGTCACGCCCATATCCTCTCGGCAGGAATAGGTGAGGCTGCTATTCAGCAGCCTCAACACTGTTTTCATCGACGTGAGCGAAACGCGCCCCGGACTTGTTCGACGTGACCACGCCCAGCGACTTCAGTTTTCTGTGTAACGCACTCCGTTCCATGCCAACGAACGACGCGGTTCGACTGATGTTTCCACCGAACCGGTTAATCTGAGTCAGTAGATATTCACGTTCGAAAGCTTCCCTCGCTTCACGCAATGGCAGGGTGGCGAGAGAGCCTGAAAGCACAACGCGCCCTTCGTCATCACCTTTTTCCTCTTCGCTGGGCAGCTCGCGCGCTTCGATCGGACCACTGCCTTCGCCGAGGATCAAGACGCGTTCAATCAGGTTTTTGAGCTGCCGCACATTGCCCGGCCACGTCATCGTCTGCATTAGCGCAACCGACTCTTCAGTCAGAGGTCGTAACGGCAAGCCCTGTGTCGCGTTGCAATTTGCAATAAAGTGCTCAGCCAATACAGGGATGTCTTCGCGTCGCTCTGCCAGTGAAGGGACCGCTATCGGAACAACATTCAGACGATGATACAATTCCTGCCGGAACCGGCCCGCCTGAATTTCGGCTTCCAGATCCTTGTTCGTGCTCGAAATCACGCGAAGGTCTACGCGCACCTTGTCCGAGCCGCCCACGCGCTGAAACTGTTGTTCTACCAGAACCCGAAGGATCTTTGACTGAGTCCCAACAGGCATGTCGCTAACTTCGTCGAAATATACCACCCCGCCGTGCGCTTCCTCGAGCAAGCCGGGTTCGATGCCGCGCTCGGGCGTCTCGCGACCGAAAAGAACTTCCTCCACGCGATCAGGTTCAACGCCTGCACAGTTAACCGTGACAAACGGGCCGTTCGCGCGGTTTGATTGCGCGTGAACGTACCGTGCGGCGATTTCCTTGCCCGCCCCGGCAGGACCGGTCAACATCACCCGCCCGTTCGATTTTGTGACCTTGTCCAACTGGCTGATCAATGTCCGGAAAGCCGCGCTTTGACCGATCATTTCGGCGTTGGTCACTTCGCGACGTTTCAGCGAACTGTTTTCGCGCCGGAGACGCGAGGCTTCCATTGCCCGACGGATGACGACCATCAACTGATCGATGTTGAAAGGCTTTTCGATAAAGTCGTAAGCGCCCTGCTTGATGGCGGCGACCGCAATTTCGATATTGCCGTGCCCGGAGATGATTACCACGGGCACGTCCGGATTGTCCCGTTTGACGGTCTTGAGAATATCGATCCCGTCCATGCGGCTGTCTTTCAGCCAGATATCGAGGATGAGAAGTGCGGGCGGTTCTGTATTGATCGCGTTCATACAGTCGTCGGAGTTGCCTGCCAGACGCGTCACGTATCCTTCGTCTTCTAGAATATCCGACACCAGTTCGCGAATATCGCGCTCGTCGTCAACAATCAGAATATCTGTCATGTCATTCCTGCTTCTTTTTCTAATTTACCGCCCCACCCGGCGCACCGGGTGAATTCGCCTCATTTCCAACTACCCCCTTGGGCAGCCTGATAACGGCCATTGCTCCGTAATGGTTCTGGCCCTCGAAAACCGGGGCATCTTGCAAGGCAAGTGTGCCGCCGTGCTCCTCGATGATCTTCTTGACGATTGGCAACCCAAGGCCGGTCCCGGCATCCCGGGTCGTCACGTAGGGTTCGAAGAGCTTGGCCCGGTCCTCCGGCAAGCCAATACCATTGTCAGCCACCGAAATTTCTATCCCGCGGTCATCCTGAGACAACGCAACCCGTATCTCAGGCTCGATGCCTTCTGAACCCATTTTTTCGATACGGGTTTCAATTGCTTCGCCCGCGTTCTTGATAAGATTAGTCAACGCCTGCGACAGCATCGTAGAATCTATCTCCGCCATCAGAGGCTGCGACGGAAGATCAGCGTCGATCTTGACGTCTGGTTGCCCTGTATGCTGAAGCAACACTGCATCTCTGACGAGGGCGGTCAAATCCTCGGCCCTGCGTTCCGGTTCGGGCATCCTTGCGAATTTTGAGAATTCATCGACGATGCGGCGCAAATCGCCAGTCTGCCGAACGATAACGTCCGTCATCGCTTCGAGCCGCTCACTATCGTCCCCGACCAGCGGCGAGAACTTGCGTTTAATGCGCTCGGCAGACAGTTGGATGGGCGTCAGCGGATTTTTGATTTCATGTGCAATGCGCCGGGCAACGTCGCCCCAGGCTGCCATCCTCTGGGCGCTCACCAGATCCGTTACATCGTCAAACGCGACCACGTAGCCTTCGAGGCTGCCATCATCCTTGCGCCGCGTAGACATGCGAACAAGGAGGTTTTCAAGGCGGCCGCCGCGCGAAACTTTGACCTCGCCCTGAACGACCTCCTGGCCGCTTTGGATGAGGGCATCAAAGAGCTCGCCAAATTCGGGCACACCGACCGAGAGAGCGACGAGCTGTTCTTCACCGGACCATGCCAGTAGCCTTTCTGCGGACCGGTTCACAAAAGTAACTCGGCCCTCAGGGTCCAGACCAACCACACCGGAAGTCACCGAGGATAGGACTGAATCGAACAGCCTTCTCCGCCGTTCGATCTGCCGGTTGTTATCGAGAAGCGTATCGCGCTGACCTTTCAACTGCCGTGTCATCTGATTGAAGTAGCGGCCAAGCATTCCAATCTCGTCATCGCTTTCGTCTTCGATCACGCGAATATCGAGATCCCCTGCCCCAACCTGTTGAGCTGCCATAGTAAGACGACCGACCGGGCGAGAAAGCCGTTCTGCAAACCATAGGCCAAGCCAAATGGCCGCAAGAATAAGGATGACCGCAAAGCCAAGGTAAAGGACGCCGAACTCGAAAACCACGCGGCCGCGTTCGCTTTCGAGTTGCTGATATAGCCTGATCGTTTCCTTGGTCTCATCCAATAAATTGAGAATCTGCCCGTCGACGTCCCTGCTGACATAGAGGAAACGGTCGACAAAACCGTTCAACCGTACGAGCGCCCGGAATTCGTTGTTGTCCCAGTCCTGAATAATCTTGAGCCCGGTATCCCGCGCCTGCTGAATGTCTTCTTCCGTCGGTTGTTCGAAATTGAATAGATACGAACCTTCGCCCCGGGAACGTATTTCGCCGGTTCCATCGACGACATAGGCCTCTTTCAGACCCCTTTGAATCTGCGGCTGCGCCTGACTTAGGACCTGTCGCAGTTCCGCATCACTCATGAAAACTGTCAGACGGCGGCTGTTATCCAGGAAGCGCCCCAAGGCCTGCGCGTCCTGTTGAAGATCTTCGCGTTGCTCTTCCTCATAGGCTTGGGCGGCAGCAAGCGACGAACCGACAACGCGGCTCACGCGGTCGGAAAACCAGCCTTCCAGCCCCATGTTGATCGTCAACGCGGCAAAGACAGCAACAGTAACCGTGGGAATCAGAGCGAGAAGCGCAAACACCCCGATCAATCTCAGATGAAGGCGCGACCCCGCGGATTTTGCCCGACGGGCTGCGATGATGCGCCCAACCTGGCCAAGGACAAGCGCGGCCACGACCAGAATATAGATGAGGTCCGCCAGCAGAATCGCGCGCAGCGCATCATTCGTCGGCCCGCGATCGATCGACCCCAATGATAGCGAAGTTACAAACGCAAGAAGCGGGCCAAGAACAACAAGGCCCAGCGTGGCAATGTTCTGGGCACGCTTGGTCCGACGCCATCTGTTGAGCGCCATTAAAGGAGATCTTTGTGACCGGGATACCACCCGCTGCCCTCACCTGATGTGTCGCTTTCGCAACGAACCGCCAAATGTCGTAGTCTCGCCCGGCGCATATACCGGGATGCCACGCTTCTGTGACGATTTTACATCAATTTGCGGCGCCGTGTCACCTGTATATCTAAATCAGATATTTTCTTTCGCAGGGTATTGCGGTTGATGCCAAGCAAATCGGCACATTTCGCCTGATTTCCGCCAGTCGCCTCCAGAGCAATCTCGATCAGAGGCGTCTCAACTTCCTTTAGGATCCGCGTGTAAAGCCCCGGAGGTGGAAGCATATTTCCGTGCAGGTCAAAATAACGACGGAGGTGCCGTGCAACCGAGGAAGCCAGTTTTTCGGTATCTCCTCCACCAAGCACAGGTTCCATTTCCGGTTGGCTTCCGAGAACCTGTTCAACTTCCTGCCGGGCAATCTCATCAGAGCGGCTTGTCAGAACCAGTCGGCGAATCGCATTTTCAAGCTGTCGCACGTTACCCGGCCAGCTGTAAGCGCGGAACAATTCTTCGGATTCGGCCGAAAGCCAGCGTTTCTGCGCACCTTCCCGTTCGGCGCGCGCGAGAAAATGTTGAGCGAGCAAAGGAACGTCATCGACACGCTCGCGAAGACTTGGCACGTGAATCGTCGCCCCACTCAACCGATAATAAAGATCCTGACGTACCTGACCGGCTTCCATCGCAGAATTAAGGTTGTTCTGACTGGTTGCCATGAACCTTGGAAGGTGGTCGCCCGGCGCATCCATCATACGCACGATCCGCGCCTGAATTTCATCGTCTATATCGGCGATCTCGTCGATCAGAAGTGTCCCGCCCTTGACCCGTGCGAGCACACGGGCCGGCCCCTCGATATCCTGCAGGTCCGCGCCCGTTATCGTGATGAACGGCAGAGTGCGACGATCCGAGAAATCATGTATCGCCCGCGCGATAAGCGATTTTCCGGTGCCGCTTTCACCAGAGATGAGAACCGGTAGATCCGTATTCATTACGCGCGCGACCAGCCGGTACAAGGCTTGCATTACCTTTGTACGTCCCACCAACGGCAGGTCGTCCGGCCGATCATCTTCCGGCGCTTGAATGGCGCTGCTACCCGAATGCCTCTTGAGCTCAAGCGCGCGCGCCGTCCGTTTCATCAGGTCAGGAAGGTCGAACGGCTTTGGCAGGTAATCGTATGCTTCCGCTTCGGCAGCCTGAATCGCTGTCATAATCGTATTCTGCGCGGAGATGACAATTACCGGCAGACCGGGACGGTCTATCGCGATCTTGGGGAGCATTTCCAAACCGTTGCCGTCGGGCATGACCACATCGGAAATAACAACGTCGCCTTTGCCTTCGCCTACCCAACGCATAAGCGTCGTCAGTGAACTGGTGGCGTGGACCTTGCATCCCGCCCGCGTCAGTGCCTGAGTAAGAACCGTACGGATCGTGCGGTCATCGTCGGCTACCAGTACTGTGCCATCCATTGGTTACTCTCCTAGTTTGACGCTCCCCGCGGCACGCGCGGGAGAGAAAGACGGAACACAGTGCGTCCCGGGACTGACGTCACCGAGATCCAGCCATTGTGGTCCGATATGATTTTGCTGACGAGCGCCAGACCGAGTCCGGTGCCGTTTTCGCGCCCGGATACGAAAGGATCGAAGACGTCGTCTTTGATCTTTTCCGGCAATCCGGGCCCATCATCGATAATTTCCACCTGAAGCGGCAGCGACTGTCCGCTTCCATCGCTACGCCGCAATCGAAAGGAGTGCTCGAAATAAGAGTGGATCCTGATAGTCCCACCTTTGGGATCGGCGGCTTCAGACGCGTTTTTCAGGAGGTTCAGAACAACCTGCAGCAATTGATCCGGATCGCCATAGGCCAGCGGCAAGGACGGATCGTAATCTTCTATGATCTTCATATGCGCACCGAACCCGAGCAATGCGGAACGTCGTGCACGGTCCAGAACGTCGTGGATATTGACCGGCTTTCGGTCAGGTTCGCTTAGATTGCCGAACTGCTCAACTTGCTCGAGCAGTTTCACGATCCTGCGGCTTTCTGCGACGATAAGATCTGTGAGTTCAAGATCTTCCGAAGACAAGTTCATGCTGAGCAGCTGCGCAGCTCCGGTAATGCCTGCCAAGGGGTTCTTTATTTCATGCGCGAGCATCTCAGCCATCCCGATTGCCGATTGCGCGGCGGACTTTACCGAATGGCTTTGTGTCATCCGTCCTGCAAGTTCCCGCGGGGTGATCATAAGTATCATACACCCTTCTTGCCCAATCAGCGGCGCAATTTGCAGCGCACATTGAAGTGGCGCCCGGCTTCCGCAGCCTACATCGACATCATTCACGAAAAGAGCGGTGCTCTTATCACGCGCCTTGTCAAACGCCTCTTCAATCGGGGTATCAACCCTTATCTGGCTCCAAACTGACTGCCCCGTCACGGTTTTGGACGAGGCGTTAAGAAACCCCTCTCCGGCGCTGTTTACATCCTGGATATTGTTGTTCTGATCGATAACAAAGGCAGGCACCGGCAAGGAGGCCCAGATCGCATTTTCCGGTATCATGCAGCTACCTTGGCTGGTGTTGTCAGAGCATCGCCCAGCAAGTTCACGACACTCTCCGGATCCTGCTCGGTCAGAACCATTCGCCGCAGATCGGTGCGTGTTCCAGCGTGGTCCATATACCAGCCGAGATGCTTTCTTGCCACGCGAACACCGAGGGTGCGACCGTAGAAACCCATCATGGATTGGTAGTGATCCGAAACGAGATCGACCAAATCTGTTCCCGTCGGAATCACGGGGCCGGCGGTCTTACCAAGCGCATGTGTAACTTCGGCCAGAACCCAAGGTCGGCCCTGCGCCCCCCTCCCGATCATCACACCATCCGCGCCGGATTTCGCCAAGGCCGTTCTGGCTGAACCGAAATCGACGATATCTCCATTCGCAACAACAGGCACATCCACTGCATTCACAACGTCACGTATAGCGGTCCAGTCGGCTGTACCCTTGTAGAACTGGCACCTCGTTCTGCCATGTATCGTGATCATGGCAACGCCGGCATCCTGCGCCCGTTTGGCAATATGCGCCGCGTTCAGGGAACTTGAATCCCAACCAAGTCGGGTCTTTAAAGTCACGGGGACATCCACCGCTTCGACGACGGCTTCGATCAACCGCAATGCATGGTCCGGGGTTTTCATCAATGCCGAACCGGATTCACCGCTGGTAACCTTCTTGGCGGGACAGCCCATATTGATATCGATCACTTTAGCGCCGAAACCAGCCACCTGCCGAGCAGCTTCTGCCATCCAATAGGTCTCACGACCTGCAAGTTGCACAGCGGTGTTTTCGATGTCCGCGCTCAGCTCGGCGCGTTCGCGAACACCGGGTTTGGATTGAACCATTTCCTGGCTTGCCACCATTTCACTGACCACCATCCCGGCCCCGAATTTCGTAACCAAATCACGGAACGGTCGGTCGGTGATTCCAGCCATAGGCGCCAGAAGGACCGGAGAAGAAAGCGTTTTATTTGCGAGTTTGAACGTCACATGCCTAAACCTTGTGCACTTGGACCGTTTCTATCGAGATCACTGCAGTTGAACAACGAAACCGCTCGATCTTAGTGAGATCGGCTCCGTGTTCGCCTATTTTTTAATCAAAAGACGTCGGGCAATTGCGCCGTGTGGCATCCCGACATAAACACCATATAGTCTGACGAATATTCTTGGAAATCCGGAGTTATCTCATGCGCATTGCCGCTCTTATCGTCGCCGCTGGTCGCGGAACGCGAGCTGGCGGTTCAGTCGCAAAGCAATGGCAGATGATCGCCGGGATATCGGTTTTGGATCACACTTTGAAGGCGTTTGACGCGAACCCTAAAATTGACCGAATTGCATTGGTCTTGAGCCCTGGAGAGACCGAAAAGGCGGAACGGTACAGAAATGCCGGATATATCGTCGCAATGGGTGGTTCGGAGCGTTCAATCTCGGTCAGGAACGGGCTTGAGGCACTGACCTCCTTTGAACCTGACAAGGTGCTTATCCACGATGCCGCCCGGCCTTGTGTGTCATCCGTGCTGATAGACCGTGTTATCTATGCGCTCGAAACGCACGAAGGTGCTGCGCCTGCCCTGCCAGTCATTGACGCCCTCTGGACGGGGCAAGAGGGTTTGGTGTCTGGGACCCGAGACCGAACTGATCT
Organism: Heliomarina baculiformis; assembly: GCF_019966545.1. Lineage (GTDB taxonomy): Bacteria > Pseudomonadota > Alphaproteobacteria > Rhodobacterales > Rhodobacteraceae > Heliomarina > Heliomarina baculiformis. The sequence goes on from NZ_JAIMIC010000005.1 coordinate 299,992, forward strand.
TTATCGCGCGCAAACGCCGCAGGGATTTTCCTTTTGCAGAATTCTCGAAGCGCATAAGTCACATGGCGATGGCACGGCACCGGATGACGTCACCGTGGCGCGGGCAGAAAATATCGACGTGGCGATAGTTGCTGGCGACGATGACAATCTGAAAGTGACGATGCCGGAGGATTTCGAAAAAGCGGCAAGAATATTGGGAGCACAGCGGATGGTCAGGTTAGGAAACGGATTTGACGTACATCGGTTCGGTCCCGGCGATCATGTAACCTTGTGTGGTGTGCGTGTTCCTCACGACCGTTCCTTGCAGGGCCATTCGGACGCTGATGTTGGCATGCATGCCATTACCGATGCGATCTATGGCGCGCTCGCGAAAGGCGACATCGGCCAACATTTCCCGCCAAGTGACCCGCAATGGAAAGGTGCCTCCAGCGACATTTTCCTTCGCCATGCGGTTGAGCTTGCTGGCAAATTGGGCTGGGCAATAGGAAACGTTGACTGCACGCTTATCTGCGAGCAGCCAAAGATCGGCCCGCATGCCGAAGATATGCGCAATGCGCTGGCGCGGATCATGGACACTTCGCTAGATGTCGTGTCGGTCAAGGCGACAACGTCGGAACAGCTTGGCTTTACAGGTCGAGGTGAAGGCATCGCCGCGATGGCAACGGCAACACTGGTGGCAAAATGAACAAGCTTGCGCAAACAATAGGCACCGTCTTTGGTGTTGGATACCTGAAACCCGCACCCGGGACTTGGGGCTCGGCTTTCACTCTCTTGTTGGTCTGGCTTCTTCACATGATTGGTGGCTTTCCGCTCATTTTGGCCTGCATTCTCATATCTTTTGTTATTGGACTATGGGCGACCCGTCAGATCACAGAGGCGCAGGATAATGCAGACCCTTCAGAGGTTGTGATTGATGAACTCGTCGGACAGGCGATCGCGCTGCTACCGCTGTCCTACTCGGCCAGTTCCATGGGTATCCCGATCATGGCCTTGTGGCCCGGCTGGATCGCCGCGTTTCTGTTGTTCCGTCTCTTCGACATTTGGAAGCCGGGCCCGGTTGGCTGGGCGGACCGACGCCATGACCCTCTCGGCGTCATGCTTGATGATGTCATCGCCGGGATCCTCGCTGCCATAGGTGTTGTAATTTTGGCTGGTCTGGCACACGGAGTGATCGGTGTATGAGCGCAGCGGAGGTTCTAAAGTTGGCGCGGCGGTCAAACATCATGATCGCTACTGCGGAAAGCTGTACCGGCGGTTTGGTTGCGGCCGCCTTGACAGATCTTCCCGGATCGTCGGAGGTATTCGACCGGGGTTTTGTGACGTATTCGAATGCTGCCAAAGCGGATATGCTCCAAGTTAGCGGTAGTACAATCGAACAATTCGGCGCGGTCTCGCAAGAAGTCGCGCGGGAAATGGCAGACGGCGCTTTGAGAGCCTCTCAAGCACAACTATCCGTATCAATCACAGGTATCGCCGGGCCTGGAGGCTCCGAGCACAAACCAGAGGGCCGCGTCTGCTTTGGGCTGGCCGTCGATGGCCACACGACTTCCACAGAAACGGTCGAGTTTGGCGCATTGGGGCGAACGAATGTAAGAGAAGCAGCCCGAGATCATGCGTTGGAACTGCTGCAAAAAGCTATTCTCGACTTACAGAACTCGCTCTAGCGAAGAAGCGTTAGAACCACAGATATTACTAAAGGTTTACGCGCCAAAAGCTGCCGATATCACCCATACAAGGCGTCAGCGCGATTTTCGAAAGCGCGCACGATCCTTTGCATGGCTTCGTTGAAAACGAGCCCAATGACGCGTTGCAGGATCGCGTTCTTGAACTCGAAATCCACGTTGAAGTGAACGTTGCAACCGCCCTCGACGTCTTCAAACCGCCACTCGGATTTGAGATACCGAAAAGGCCCGTCCAAATATTCCGTATCGATCTTTCGCTTGTCGTGCCACAACGTCACGCGGCTTCCGAACTTCTCGCGGAAGACCTTGAAGCTGATAACAAGGTCGGCCTCAAGAATCGTGGCTTCGTCTTTTGGTATCGTTTCGCGGATACGCGCAGCCGCGCACCAAGGTAGAAACTCGGGGTACTGGCCCACATCAGCGACCAGATCGTACATCTGCTGGCTGGAATATGGGAGAAATCGTGTCTCGGCGTGGCTGGGCATGTTATCTTTGATCTGTATTCCGGAACTTTCCCGTCTCTCCTATGAAACAGGCCCAAGATCAACCCAAGCATCAGTCAGTCGCGGTAAATCAGGTTACAATCAGGTGAGTAGATCCAAACGACCAACAGGCGAAACAGTGCCTTCGGTGCCGTTGTCTTTTGTTTGCCACTGACTGGCCGTGGGCGTCGGAAGAAGTGGCTTGACGGCAAAATCGCGCATTCCGCTAAGCAACATCAGCAGCGGCATATGGCCGTCAATGGAAAGCGCAAGGTCACGTGCCAGAGCTTTGTCGCTGAACGTGTAACCATCTTCTTCACGGCCTGCTTCACGAAGCGCTTGCCGGTTGTTTTCGGTGCGCTCCAAGGGAGTGGGCCGAGATATCGCTAACACCTTTTTGGTAGCCGAATGATCTGGCGAAGTTTCCGAAAGTGCTGCTACGCGCGAAGCCCGTTCAGTGATCTCAGCTGAGCCATGCTGAAGTACAGCACCATGTACCGGAGCGCTGGCAAGTACGGCTCGCCAAGGATCGATACCAAGATTGTTTGCAGCGATTTGCGTCACGAATCTGACCTTTTGAAGGATAGCGTTAAAAAGTTAGTTCAATTACGGCATTTATACAGCAACAACGCCACAATTCCGTAACAATTGCAAATTTTCAATCGACGTTGCTGGCAACCAATTCATTTGGCATGACAGTCTGGACCATTTTGGCAGATTGTTCAGAACCACGAAGGAAAAACCGATGCCGGACAAGACATATGTCATCGACGAGTTGATCTCTGCCAAGGCCATCGCCGCTCGAATCGAATCCCTCTGCCGGGATATCCGCCGGGAGTTCCGAAATACGGATAAGCTTGTTGTTGTCGGCCTCTTGCGCGGCAGCTTCATCTTTATTGCTGACCTTGTTCGGGAACTCGATCTGCCCATTGAAGTCGACTTTCTCGAAGCCTCTTCATATGGCGACGGGATGGAATCGAGTCGGGAAGTTCGCATCCTGAAAGACTTGCGAGCCGCGATCGAAGGACGCGATGTACTCGTGGTCGAGGATATCGTTGACACCGGCCACACGCTCAACCATGTGATCGCCCTGCTCAAAAGCCGCAAACCGGCGCATTTGAGATCTATCGCACTCCTGGATAAGCCCAGCCGTCGGGAGGTTGATTTTCGTGCCGACTGGATCGGATTCGAAATACCGGATGAGTTCGTCGTCGGATACGGTATCGACTTTGCTCAACGGAACAGGAATTTGCCTTATATCGGTAAGGTCCGCTTCACCGAGTAGCTTTACGCCAGGATGATGATTGTCATGAGGACCAACTCGCTTGTGGTGCTCCCTTCACACTTTCGCGAGAACTCGTGACCGTAACTCACGTGAAAGCCCTACTATTCAGCGACTTGTCACTCAAGTTTCGCGATCAAACGCCTATTTGGTGGCCATACCGGAAGCAGCTCAAGCTTACCGTCACATTTCAGAAAACGCATATAACGTCGATTTACTGGGTGGGCGTTGTTAATGCACCCCGTTGACAGGACTGTGCAATTTCAACGTCGGAACAAGCGTGTATACTCCCGCAAGGTGATCAAGCTTAGGAGACCCCGAATGACTTTCAAAAACTTTCTTATTGCCGGTATTGCAGGTGCAACGATGATTGCTTCCTCAAGCGTCCTTCACGCTGACGAAGCAGCAGAAAAAGCCGCTGAAGCCCGTCAATCTCTTATGGAACTATACGCTTTCAACCTTGGTCTGCTTGGCGGGATGGCCAAAGGCGCAGTCGAATATGATGCGGAATCTGCGCAAGCTGCAGCAACGAATCTCCACACACTCGCTTCGATGAACCAGATGGCTATGTGGATTCCGGGCAGCGGACGCGATGCGCTTGGAGATGAAACAGATGCCCTGCCCGCAATTTGGGAAGCTGACAGCAAGGTCATGGATCATGCCAAGGAACTGGTGGACGCGACTGCCGCAATGGAATCGGCCGCTGGCTCGGGAATCGAAGAATTGCGCGGAGCTATGCAACCTGTAGGCAAAGCGTGTGGCGGCTGCCATGAATTATATCGCCAGAAAGACTGAACACCCGCATCAATAAAAACTTTGCCCGAGCAGCAATCAGATTGCCCGGGCATTCCTGTAAGAGGTTACCATGCGAAAATTGCTTCGTTTCTTCGTATTTTTTGCAGTTATCGCTGCTGCAGTCGCATGGTTCCTATCCCGAACTGAACCCTTGAATGCTGACGCCGTCGCGGGACTTACCGGCGATCCGGCACGAGGAGAGAATGTATTCTGGGCCGGAGGGTGTTCTTCATGCCATGCGGCGCCAAACAGCAAAGGCGAAGAAAAGCTGGTGCTCGCAGGCGGCTACCGTATCAACAGCCCGTTCGGGACTTTTATCTCTCCGAATATTTCACCATCGGCGAATGGCATCGGCGGCTGGTCGAATCTGGATCTGGCCAACGCACTTATCCGGGGGCTATCGCCGGTTGGCAGCCATTATTATCCGTCGTTTCCATATGCGAATTACACTAAGATGTCCTTGCAGGATGTAGTTGACCTGAAGGCCTTTCTGGACACACTGCCCTCATCTGAAACCCAGAGCCAGCCTCATGAATTGCCGTTTCCAGTCACGATACGTCGCTCTGTCGGCTTATGGAAACGCCTATTTTTGACGGATGACTGGATTGTCTCGGTCGAAGGCGAGCAAATGGAGCGAGGCCGTTACCTGGTCGAGGCACTTGGCCACTGCGGAGAATGTCACACACCACGGAACATTTTCGGCGCGTTGGATGATACGCGCTGGCTCGAGGGCGCGGAAAATCCATCCGGCGAAGGGCGCATTCCCGGTCTCGCGCCCGGCCAGCTAAATTGGGGAGCCGACGACATCGCCTATTACCTCGAAACCGGTTTCACCCCGGACTACGACAGCGCCGGCGGCGAAATGGCGGCTGTAATTGCGAACACCTCTCAACTTTCACAAGAGGACCGCGCCGCGATTGCAGCTTACATCAAGGCAATCCCCTGAAACATCGAACGGGCCTCAGGCTAGTCCGAGTTTAACCTCTCGGGCCGCACGCAGTCGCGCAAAGTCCTCGCCGGCATGGTAGCTGGATCGCGTCAGCGGCGTCGCAGACACCATGAGAAATCCTTTGCCGATCGCCGCCTTTTCATATGCGGAGAACTCTTCAGGTGTCACGAAACGATCAATGCCATGGTGTTTGGGCGTAGGTTGAAGGTACTGACCGATCGTCAAGAAATCGATATCCGCGGCGCGCATATCGTCCATGACCTGCATGACAGCCTGTTTTTCTTCCCCCAAGCCGACCATGATACCAGATTTGGTAAACATTGATGGGTCCAGTTCTTTGACCCGCTGCAACAAACGCAGTGAATGAAAGTAGCGGGCGCCTGGCCGCACCTCTGGGTACAGGCCCGGCACAGTTTCCAGATTGTGATTGAACACATCTGGTCGGGCTTCGACGACCTTTTCAAGCGCGGACGCATCGCAACGAATGAAGTCAGGCGTCAAAATTTCTATCGTGGTTGACGGGCTGCGATGACGTACAGCGCGTATCGTTTGGGCAAAATGTTCTGCCCCGCCGTCCTCGATGTCGTCACGGTCAACCGAGGTTATCACGACGTGGTTCAACCCAAGTTTCTCAACGGCATGAGCGACCCTGCCCGGCTCGAACGCATCAAGATCTTCCGGCGGCTTGCCAGTGGCGATGTTGCAGAAGGTACAAGCTCTTGTGCAGACCTCGCCCATAATCATCATCGTGGCATGGCCCTGCGACCAGCATTCCCCGACATTCGGGCAACCCGCTTCTTCGCAAACCGTTACCAGCTTGTTTTCACGCATGATTCGAGCGGTATCCGCATAGCCCTTCCCGCCGGGTGCCTTCACACGAATCCAGCTGGGTTTCTTTGGCTGAGCGTTATCGGGACGACGCGCTTTTTCCGGGTGACGCTGGGCAGGTATCTTGAGATCGCGCACGGAACGAATTCCTTCGGGTTTCAGTCCAATATCTCACTGCAACATAGTCCCCCATCGCTTGAAGTGCCAGTGCCCACGGCGGTCAACAATCGATAAGTGACCTGTTTCACAGTCACTTTAAGACAAAGATGCTAGGAGCATGGCGGAAATTCTGTAATCTGGTCGCCGGGGCGCGACGATTTTTGTATGGAAGGGCGACTGATGGCCAAGGAATGGGACGATTTCCAGAAGAGCTTCAAGAAAATCCAGCAAAGCACGAAATCCCTTAAACCTTCCGAGGGCGAAAAGCTAAAGAAACAGTTGATCGCGGATCTCAACAAGGCTTGGGATGAGGAAACACTGGTTCGCAAGGCCATCAAGAAAGCTCAGCAGAACGGCGCCAAGGCCGACAAACTGTCTAGTCTGTTGAAAGATCCAGATTTCTCGACCGCTTACAAAAGTTGGGTCAAAGCAACGACAGCGCATAAAGACCGGGTCAAAGCCCTTAAAAACTATTCCGACAGTGCCATGAAACACTGTGAAGATCTGAAGAAGCAGTATGGTGCTGTCGCTAAAAGCGTCAAACAAAGCAAAGAACCCGAAGCCGCAAAAAAGAATATAAAATCGGCAATGAGTGATGCTCAGCATCACATGAAGATGCTAGAGCAGATCAACGCAATTTACGGCACGCTCAAATTGCCCGAGCTATTCTATGCCTCGAAAGAGGAAAAAACCATGGAAGTCATCATCAAGAAGGAAGCAGGGAAAAACGCGCCTGCAGTGCTTCCCAAAATTCTTGAAGATGCGGGCCGAAAGAAAGGGGCAAAGGATGCGAAAGCGCTTCATAGGAGCGCAATGAACGCATTTGAAGAAGCAATAAAAGACTCGAAGATCAATGTTGAGTTCGCGAGAACTGACATGGACAAGGGTGACGCCATGCTTGCGAGCCTGTCGAAACTTAACAATGATTTCCAGAACGCGCAGAAGAAGCAGTTCAAGGAAATTGACAAGTCTCCCAACAAAAAAGACATCGAAGACACGATAAAATCAATCAATGCATTTAAGCTTGAAGTCGAGAAAGTTAAGAAAAAGGCCACTGCCGCCGTTAAAGCAGCAGAAAAGGGCTAAACTGCCATTCTCGCGTTTTCCGATTGCCGGCTTGAGTTGACGATTTTATTTCCTTCGGCGCGAATAAGTTCCGCGAGTTCATCGAACCAGCTGTCTACCGGCATCGAATCTCTACGAACGAGTCCTATCGTGCGAGAAGGTTCATCTTCGGGGAAACGCCGCAGGCAAAGGCCGGGCGCAGCGATACATTCATCCCGCGCTGCAAGTTCCGGCATTAACGTGTAACCAAACCCTGCCGCGACCAGTCGGGACAAGGTGCCAAGGGAGGAAGCACCCATGTTGATCCCGGCGCTATTTCGATCCTTACCGCAAACTTCGAGCGCTTGATCCGTCAGACAATGACCGTCTTCCAACAACATCAGCTGAGACGGCTCCAGTGTTTCCGGTTTAAGCATAGGGCTGTCTGTTTCAAAACGTGAGAGCCGCGCCTGGGAACCGGCTAGCAAGAACCTGTCTTGGAACAGCGGCGTTTCGATCAACCCACTCGTTTCAACCGGCAAAGCAACAACGGCAACGTCGAGCTCCCCCGCAATTAAAGACATCAAAAGTTGTTCTGTACGAGTTTCGCGAACCTGAACTGCCAAAGAAAGATCTCCCGCCCGCAAGGCGGCGAGCACGCCGGGGAGCAAATAAGGCGCGATGGTCGGTATTAGACCGAGCGACAAGGATCGGCGGCTTCCGCTCCGCTCCCGGGACATACGTTCCAACTGCTCGGTAGCTCCGAGAACTTCCAGACTTAACGCGAGAACTTCGCGGCCCAGAGGTGTCAAGAAAACATCGCGAGCCCGCCTTTCGACCAGCTCCCCGCCCATTTCGCTTTCGAGCGCCTTGATCTGAACCGAGAGCGCAGGTTGAGAAATATTGCACGCCTCGGCAGCCCGACCAAAGTTGCGCTGCTCGGCCAGTGCCTTGAAATAGGTAAGTTGACGAATTGTAAAAGCCATAATCTCACCTAATCAATATCGGAAAGGTGCGCAAGATTGCCTTATAGCCTTACCCAATCATCTGATCCGGACCGCTTTGCGTTTCATAATGCCGACGTAGTCTCTGTAATGCGATCCGTAGCACGATCTTCCCCGACCTTGCCGACCAACCAAGCCGTTTCTCCGCTGTTTCCAAGCCTTCCAGATAGCAGCAGCAACGCAGTGCGACGTCACTCAGTCCAGGACCCAGATCGGAAAGCGCCTTAACCACGCGCTCGCGCGCCAATGCAGTACTCATTGAGCTCTCACCACTATCCATCAGCTCTGACTTCGCGCCACCGGTAAGAAAACTATCCCAGTTCTGCCCCAGCTTTGGTCCCATCTGAGCCAGTTCAAAATCTTCACGAAGTCTTTCCCCTGCCCGCACTAAACTGTCGTTCAAGAATGGCTTTCCATTCCTGTCCCGCCGTCTCGCAAGCGCCACAAGCGGGCTTTCCGTCATATTGTATCGAACCCGTTTGGGTCGTTGGCCGGTGCTGTCCTCTTCGTCTGTTTCGTCCCATTGGCTCCCGCGATATGAAAATGGTCGTTGCTCGTCCTGGAAACCGAGCTCCCTCGCACTCCGTACCCTGTTTTCCTGCTCTGCCAACATCTGGCTTAATGCTGTCCTTCCTGTGGCGGTGATATAGTATCGGCTGATCCGACCTGGGGCAGCGCACGCAATCCAGTCCTTGAGTGCCATGGCCTGAGCAATTCCATTATCCACCACAGCTGTCCGCGTACTTGAGCCGCTGTCATCATCTCGGACGACCACCGCTTTTTCCATATTCTCCGCCACCGCAAGAACGGCACCGCTTTCGCATAGGCGACGTAAGATACGAACCGCTTCTGTTTGTAGTTTGCGCGTATCTGGCAAACTCGTGGCACTGACTGGATTGGCTTGCATTTTGATCGTATTCCTCGTTCTTGATCCGCACCATTCACCAGCGGTCGATGCGACCGGCGCCGAGCAACAGTATGTGCTCGCAAGCAATGACAGGGCTGAATCCACAAGAGGATCATCTCGGCGACTCTCCGTTCTCCGTATCTGGCGAAGAATTGTCGAAGCATGGCAGCCTTCCTCTCGTGCAATATCCCGGATCGATTTCCCATTCTCTGTATGTTGGAGATATCGTGCCGCATAATCCGGAACCCATCGCGGGAGCGATAATTCGGGAAAGTCCTTAGTCATATCCCGGTTCCTGAGATCATGGTAATTGCTCGCGAGTTTTCACGGATTGTTAACCACAACTCTGGGTGGAAATGGTTACATGTTAGTTAATACATTGGATGACCTCATTAGAGTAACTGTTTCATAAACAACGGTGAAACCTCCGTGCGCACAACTGACCTTTTCAGCAACACCAACTGAACTCATGCAAGAAATGGTTCCTCGCAAAGTACGCGATCGACTCAGGAGGAACTTGAATGCAAGACATTCTAAGCATGCTAAAGCAGCTTCACCGGCCGCGACTACTTGTCCGTGCCGCTCGTTTGGGGGCACAGGAATACAATCGAGATCGTCATCTCAAACGATTATTGGGATATCATACCTTACCGCGTGCCTCGTCAGTGTTGATACAGTTGATTGAGGCGGAAAGGATCCTCGATGACCAGCGGCGGTTGGATGACGCCGGGTATTCGCTGCCGAAACATATCGATTTTCTGATCGCGATAATGGGAGAAGCGCGGTTGATGTCGTGCAGTCGAAGCGACGCTTCTCAGGAATGATTTCGGCCCGGCTGTTAACGGGGCCGAAATCCAAACGCAACTGACGGTTACATGAATGCGTCGGGCATACTGCTTTTCTTTTCAGCGATGTAACTGTTCAATGCTTCTTCAATCGCAGGGTCCAGTGACGGTTGCTGATAGGTATCCAAAAGGTGCGCAACTCGAGCAGTTGCGAGTGCCTGCGTATCCGGAGCGCCTTGTTCCTGCCAAGTTTCGAATGGCCTGTAGTCCAGCAGGTTCGTCCGCCAGAACGCCGTCTTGAAGTTGGCCTGTGTATGAGCACATCCGAGGTAATGACCGCCGGGTCCGACTTCTGCAATGGCCCCCATCGCCTGATCGTCCTCAGTTACATTAACACCCTGAGCCAGTTTATGAAGGACGCCCAATTGATCGGCATCCATGACGAACTTTTCGTAGCTGGATACCAGACCACCTTCGAGCCACCCACAGGCATGGAGCATGAAGTTGACGCCGCCAAGCAACGCCGCGTTAAGCGTATGCGCGGTTTCATATGCAGCCTGAGCATCTGGCAGCTTGGATGCGCAAAGACCGCCACCCGAACGGAACGGGAGGTTGAGACGCCGCGCAAGTTGGCCAGCGCCATACAAAATCTGCGAAGCTTCCGGTGTTCCAAAGGTCGGCGCACCGGAATTCATATCGATTGAGGTCACGAAAGCGCCAAAGATAACCGGAGCCCCCGGGCGAACCAACTGGTTATAGGCAACCCCCGCCAAAACCTCGGCCAGAACCTGCGTCAGGGTCCCGGCGACCGAAACTGGCGCCATGGCACCGCCTACGATGAACGGTGACAGGATGCAGGCTTGGTTATTCGCCGCGTAGACCTCCATCGCGCCCATCATGACGTCATCGAAGGTCAACGGAGAGTTCACGTTGATCAAGGAAGTCATCACGGTGTTTTCTTGGACGAAATCCTGACCGAACAGAATACCGCACATGTCCACGGAATCCTGCGCTCTGCTGGGATCGGTGACAGAGCCCATGAACGGCTTGTCCGTCAGGGTCATATGCGCATGGATCATATCCAGATGGCGTTTGTTCACAGGTACGTCGGTAGGCTCGCAAACCGTACCGCCGGAATGGTGCAGCCATTTGGACATGTGTCCAAGCTTCACGAATTTCCGGAAATCATCCATCGTCGCATAACGGCGCCCGCCGTTGGCGTCGCGAACAAAAGGAGGACCGTAGACCGGCGCGCACACCAGATTCTTGCCGCCAATCACAACGCTTTTCTCGCTGTTGCGCGCATGTTGCGTGAATTGGGACGGTGCGGTCGATATCAGTTTGCGCGCCAAACCACGCGGGATACGCACCCTTTCGCCTTCAACTTCGGCACCGGCATCGCGCCAACGATCCAAAGCTGCCGGGTTATTCACAAAATTGACGCCGATTTCCGCCAAAACGGTCTCAGCGTTGGTCTCGATCACCTCAAGGGCTTCCTCGGACAGTATCTCGAAGTTAGGAATATTCCGCTCGATGTACTTGGCGGTTTCGATCACAACAGCAGTTCTTTCTGCCCGGCGCGCCGCGCCGCCACCGCCGCGTCCTCTGCGTCTTGCGCTTGCTTCTGTCATTTGCCGGGCCTCCGCCATGAAGAAATTTGAACGCTTCCATACCGTAGCCCACTAAGAGAACTGATCAGAATTGCGTCGCTTGAAGTGAAAAAGCGACATTCGCATTCAGAAGCAAGTCAAAATGATCGTAAAGCAGGGCTTTCATTGCCAAGGTCTGCCTGCACAGGAAATCCGGGTTGGTTATGCAAGCCTCTTGCCTCTCCTCCCCGCGCCGCCTAATCAGCAAACATGAGCCAGATTTCCCATGAACGCCTTCTCATCATCGACTTTGGCAGCCAGGTGACGCAGCTGATCGCGCGACGCCTGCGCGAACTGAATGTCTATTGCGAAATCCACCCGTATCAGAATGTCACGGATGCCTTCCTCAAGGAACTCGCACCTAAAGCCGTGATTTTTTCCGGGGGTCCCGACTCGGTGGTTCGCGAAGGTTCGCCACGCCCCCCGAAATCCGTCTACGATCTTGGGGTGCCGATCCTTGGGATCTGTTACGGTCAGCAAGTCATGATGCAGGATCTTGGCGGCAAGGTCGAAGCCGGTGAAAGTCACACCGCAGAGTTCGGACGCGCCTACGTAAAGCCTACAGAAGAAAGAATCGATATTCTTGCTGGGTGGTTCCTGGAAGAACGCGAACAGGTCTGGATGAGTCATGGCGACCATGTGAGTGAAATCGCTCCTGGCTTCGCGGTTTATGGCACTTCTCCCGGCGCCCCATTTGCAATTACCGCCGATCTCGAAAGACGCTTCTACGCGGTGCAATTCCACCCCGAGGTTCACCACACGCCGAACGGCAAGACGATCTACGAAAACTTCGTCCGCGACGCTGGATTCTCAGGTGACTGGACGATGGACGCCTATCGCGAAGAAATGGTCAAGAAGATCAGGGCGCAGGTCGGTGATTCACACGTTATTTGCGCCTTGTCGGGAGGCGTAGACAGCTCTGTAGCTGCAGCTCTGATCCACGAAGCCATTGGCGAGCAGTTGACCTGCGTTTTTGTCGATCATGGGTTGCTGCGTCTGAATGAAGCCGACGAGGTTGTCGGCATGTTCCGCGATCACATGAACCTCAAGGTGATACACGCGCAGGAACAGGACCTTTTCCTAGGTGAACTGGAGGGCGTGTCCGACCCGGAAACCAAGCGCAAGATCATCGGCAAACTCTTTATCGATGTTTTCCAGAAATACGCGGACCAAATCGAAGGCGCGGGTTACCTGGCTCAGGGTACGCTTTATCCTGATGTCATTGAATCCGTTTCATTCTCTGGCGGCCCCTCGGTTACGATCAAAAGCCATCACAACGTGGGCGGCCTGCCCGAAAAGATGGGGCTCAAACTGGTCGAACCGCTGCGGGAACTGTTCAAGGACGAAGTTCGCGAACTGGGCCGCGAGTTGGGGCTCCCCACCAGCTTTATCGGCCGCCATCCCTTCCCCGGTCCCGGTCTCGCGATCCGTTGCCCCGGAGAAATCACGCGCGACAAGTTGGAAATTCTGCGAAAGGCGGACGCTGTCTATATAGACCAGATCCGAAAGCATGGTCTGTATGACGAAATCTGGCAGGCGTTCGTAGCGATTCTGCCGGTACGTACCGTCGGCGTCATGGGCGACGGGCGCACCTATGATTACGCTTGCGCACTGCGAGCCGTGACTTCTGTCGATGGCATGACAGCGGATTATTATCCCTTCAGTCATGAATTTCTTGGTGAAACGGCCACTCGTATCATCAACGAGGTAAAGGGCATAAACCGCTGCACCTACGATATCACCTCGAAACCGCCCGGAACGATCGAGTGGGAGTGAGCCGCTCGATATCGATCCACCAAAACAGGAAATGACCGGAAAGATACGATGAGCAGTACCACCAAAGCCGCTCTTTGGATGATCGGCGCCATCGTATCTTTTTCCTCAATGGCGGTGGCCGGACGCGAAGTGGCTTACGCGCTCGATACATTCGAGATCATGATGTATCGCAGCCTAATTGGCTTAATCGTCGTTTGCCTAGTATTAACAGCAACTTCCAACTGGCACGTGGTCAAGCGGGACAAGCTTGGGACTCACCTTATCCGGAACCTCGCCCATTTTTCCGGTCAGAACCTGTGGCTATTCGCGGTAACAGCCATTCCGCTTGCACAGGTTTTTGCACTCGAGTTCACATCACCGCTCTGGGTCTTGGTCCTGTCGCCGCTGGTGCTTGGCGAGAGACTGACACGCATGCGCAGCCTGTGTGCCCTCGTAGGGTTTCTCGGAATTCTCGTCGTGGCGCGGCCCAGCCCGGAAACGATCAACCCAGGTGTTCTGGCCGCCGCCGCCGCCGCACTTTTCTTTGCGACGACAAACATCGTGACCAAGCGTCTGACTCGAACCGAAACGACCGGAAGCATCATGCTTTGGCTGACCGCGATGCAATTAGTCATGGGACTGGTCGCGGCAGGCTATGATGGCGAGATTGCTCTACCGGGCCTTGCCGAACTTCCCATGGTCATCGTTATCGCAATCGGTGGCCTCACCGCGCATTTCTGCCTGACAAATGCGCTGTCCATCGCGCCGGCGTCGGTTGTGATTCCTTTCGACTTTGCGCGACTGCCGACGATCGCGATCGTCGGAATGGTTTTCTACAACGAGGCGCTCGATATCTGGGTTCTTGTCGGTGCAGCAATGATCTTTGGCGCCAATTACATGAACATCCTGAACGAAACCCGCAGGAATCGGGTCGCCTGATATGTCGCTCTGCTGCCAGATACGGGCATGATAGAGCAAAAGAACATATCCGGACGTGCGTGGGCGGAAATGGCCCTTCTCGGGCTGATCTGGGGCGCAAGTTTCCTCTCCATACGCCTCGCCCTCAACGAAATTCCGGTGTTTACGCTCGTGCTTCACCGCGTAGGCTGGGCAATGCTTGTGCTTTGGGGCGTCGTCTTTGTCATGCGCTTGCCATTACCGCGTGACCTTCGAACGTGGTGGGCCTTTCTGGTCATGGGCGTAGTGAATAATGTCATCCCATTCGCGCTTTTGGCCTGGGGTCAGTTGCATATCGAGACCGGCCTAGCATCGATCCTTAATGGTACCACCGCTATCTTTGGCATCATTCTAGCGGCGATTTTTTTCGCGGACGAAAGACTTACGGCAAATCGAGTGATCGGCGTACTACTCGGATTCATCGGGGTCGCCTTTGCCCTCGGGATCGAGTCTCTGGCCAGCTTTGATTTGCGTTCCATCGCACAGTTGGCCGTACTCGGCGCAACGCTCAGCTACGGTCTGGCAAGCTGCTGGGCCCGCGCGAGACTGAGCCACCTGCCCCCTCAAATAGCCGCCGCCGGGATGTTGACGGGTTCAACATTGGTTCTGCTGCCTCTTGCCTTGATTTTCGATGGCCCGATTCAGTTCTCGCTGATGCCCATCACATGGGGTGCCATCGCATACTACTCACTCCTTGGGACTGCTGGGGCTTTTCTTCTCTACTATCGCATCCTTGGGATGGCGGGCAGCGGCAACCTTATGCTAGTCACCCTGATCGTGCCGCCCATCGCAATCGTTCTGGGTGCGATCGTTCTTGGCGAAGAGCTGCGCCCCAGCGCCTATGTCGGTTTTGCGATTCTAGCGCTTGGCCTTCTTATCCTAAACAAGACATTGAAACTTCCCCGCATGCTCAAGATTGACCCCACCGGCGCGCCTAAGTAGCTAGGGCAAAACAATGGATCGGGTCACCCATGCTGTACTCAACAGCCAGCGAATGGCGCGCGGCGGCGCATAAACGTGTCTTGTTCTTCGGAATGTCGGGTCTCGGCAAGACATTCCTGTCGAACATGCTGCGCAGCGCCGGAGACTGGTTTCACTACTCCATCGATTACCGCATCGGTACGCGCTATATGGGCGAATACATCGCTGACAACGCCAAAGCCGAAGCGATGAAGGTGCCTTTCCTGAAGGAAATGCTGCTCTCGGATTCGATCTACATCGGTTCGAACCTGACCTTTGAAAATCTCAAACCAGTCTCCGCCTATCTTGGCAAGCCAGGCGATCCATCAAAAGGCGGGCTCGAGATGGATGAATATCGCAGAAGGCAGGAACAGTTCAGGCAGTCGGAAATCCATGCGCTCATGGATACCCAATATTTTATCGAACGCGCCGGTCGGCTTTACAACTACCCGCATTTCATCTGCGATACGGGCGGGTCGATCTGCGAGTGGGTCGATGCCGAAGACCCGAACGATCTGATTCTCAAGGAACTCAACCGCCAGACACTGATGGTCTGGATCAAAGGCGACGAGGCTCACACCCAAGAGCTGATACGTCGTTTCGACAAAGCGCCCAAGCCGATGGCTTATCAACCCGAGTTTCTGTCCTCGGTTTGGGAAGAGTACCTACGGGAAAAGAGTGCCGCGCCTGACGAGGTCGACCCCGATGCATTCATCAGGTGGACATATTCCAAGGCCTTGGCACACCGGCAGCCCCGCTATGAAGTGATGGCAAAATGGGGTGTAACTGTGACTGCCGATCAGGTGTCTCAGGTCAAAACCGAGCAGGATTTTGAGAACCTGATCGCCGCAGCCATAGAGGCGAAGGATTAACATCCGGGCAAAGCTGTTTTGCTAGCGTCTTGGCAATTGCAAAACCCTCCCATATCTAATCGCCGCACCAAATCCGAAAGTTTCGATATGCCTATCAAAATCCCGGCCAGTCTGCCCGCCTATGACGTACTTACCCGCGAGGGCGTCATGGTGATGGACGAAGATCAGGCGGCCCGCCAGGACATTCGACCACTTCGGATCGGTCTCCTGAACCTGATGCCCAAAAAGATCCAAACGGAAAACCAGTTCGCCCGGTTGATCGGTGCGACGCCGCTTCAGATCGAACTGTCCCTGATCCGGATGAGCGAACATCAGACCAGGAACACGGCGGCCGAGCATATGGAGAGCTTTTATCGCCCGTTCAGCGATGTCCGGGACGAAAAGTTTGATGGCTTGATCATCACTGGCGCGCCGATCGAACATCTCGATTTCGGGGACGTGACCTATTGGGACGAAATCACGCAGGTTTTTGACTGGACGCAGACGAACGTGCATTCAACCTTTGGCGTCTGCTGGGGGGGGATGGCGATGATCAACTATATGCACGGCGTCAAAAAACACATCCTCGAGCACAAAGCATTCGGGTGTTTCCGGCATAGAAACCTCGCGCCTGCCTCGCCCTACCTCCGAGGTTTCTCGGACGATTTCATCATTCCTGTCAGCCGTTGGACAGAGATGAAACAGGATGAAATCGCTGCCGTCGATGGTCTGACGACGCTCTTGGGCAGCGACGAAGTCGGACCCTGTCTTGTCGAGGATCCTGCCCATCGCGCGATCTATATATTCAATCATTTCGAATATGATCGGGACACGTTGAAACAGGAATACGACCGCGATGTCGAAACCGGCACGGCGATCAACGTTCCCGTTAACTATTACCCGGACGATGATCCATCTCAGCCGCCTAAAAACAGATGGCGTAGCCATGCGCATCTGCTCTACGGGAACTGGATCAATCAGATCTACCAGTCGACACCGTTCGACATCAACGACATAGGAAATTCCTGAGGTACTTCGCTCCCAGCCTGGAAAGCCGCAGCACGTCATGCACGGGTTTGCGTTAAGCCTTTTAACATTCCATATTGCACAGACCACAGCGAGAAGGATTCTCCATCATGGATCTGCCTTTTGACGGTGCGATCAGCGCATTTCTGAGCGACGAAGCCCCCGACGAGGTTCGGAAGGCTATCAAACGCGCCGACAAGGATGAGATCCTCAATCCCGCCTATCCCCATTCCGAGCGGATGTCCCGAAAGACTTACGAGAAAGATCTTGATAAACTTCAAATCGAACTCGCCAAGATGCAGGCTTCGATGCAAAGCAGCGGGCAACGCATCGCCATTCTTTTCGAGGGTCGCGATGCGGCTGGTAAAGGTGGTACGATCAAAAGGTTTCGCGAAAACCTTAATCCCCGCACGGCCCGTGTTGTTGCTCTTCCTAAACCGAGTGAAGCGGAACAAGGCCAATGGTATTTTCAGCGATACATCTCTCATCTGCCAACCAGCGGTGAAATGTGTTTCTACGACAGAAGCTGGTACAACCGCGGCGTCGTTGAAAAGGTATTTGGCTTTTGTACAGACGAAGAACGGGAGCGGTTTTTTCGTCAGGTAACTCCCTTGGAAGCGGCTTTGGCCGGCGATGGCATTCACCTTTTCAAATTCTGGCTGAACGTGGGTCGAGCCGAGCAATTGCGGCGGTTTCTGAAACGTGAATCGGATCCATTAAAGCAATGGAAACTCAGCAAGATCGATGTCGAAGGGCTTCGGAAATGGGACGAGTATTCAGCTGCGATTGCTGAAACCCTTGACCGCACACATAACCAAATAACCCCGTGGACAGTCATCCGTTCCGACGACAAGCGCCGTGCCCGGTTAAATGCAATTCGTACGGTCCTGCATGGCGTGGACTATGCAGGCAAGGACAAAAAAGCCATCGGAAAGATCGACGATAACATCTGCGGTTCACCGGAAATCTGGGATGCCTAAACGCGGATACCATCACGGCAATCTGCGCCAGGCTCTCGTCGACTCCGCACTTGAGTTGATCCGGGAGAAAGGCCCGACCGGATTCACCCTTTCCGAAGCGGCCAAACAGGCTGGCGTAACACCTGCAGCCGTCTATCGCCATTTCGAGGGGCGCGAAGATCTCATCGCAGAAGCGGCGCGACAGGGATACGAAATCTTCGCTGAACTAATGCAATATGCCTATGACAAGGGCCAGCCTTCAGCATTGTCCGCGTTCGAAGCCACCGGTCGCGCCTATCTGGCTTTCGCGCGAAAATATCCCGGGCATTACATCGCGATGTTCGAAAGCGGAATCTCGGTAAACCGGACACCAGAACTCGCTGTCATTTCTCAAAAGGCGCGATCGGTGCTTGAACGGGCCGCGACCGATCTAAGCAAAAAGATTCCGCCGGAAAAACGCCCTCCTGCGGCAATGTTTTCGGCCCATATCTGGGCGTTGAGCCACGGCGTCGTCGAACTATTTGCACGCAACTCTCCGGGTACTCAAAGTCCGTTTCCAGCTGATGAGCTCCTTGAAACCGGTATTGGTGTTTACCTCCGAGGTCTTGGTTTGATCGACCCAGACGGTTGAACCGCCTTGCGCCGTATCAGCGCAAATCATAAAATCCAGCGAAACACCCAGTATTTTTGAAGGCCCGCTGCATTGTCTCCAATACTATCTGACACGACCCTAATCCGCCGCTCCAGACTGAGGGAGCTCAAGGATCGCGAGCGAGCCTATCACGACCTGCAATTCCTGAAATGCCTGCCCAACACTGCACGCAGCGCCTGCCTCGACATGCTGGACCGATCGCATTCTCAAGTGCGCCAGGACCTATTCGCGCTTTCAGCGCTCGATTTCAAAAAGAACGGCTTCTTTGTCGAATTCGGAGCGACCAACGGTGTCGAACTCTCGAATTCCCTCCTGATGGAGCAGGAGTTTGGCTGGTCCGGCATTCTCGCAGAACCTGCGCAGGGTTGGCACAGCGCGCTGAGGCAAAACCGCAAAGCTGAGATAGATACACGCTGTGTCTGGAAGGAAAGCGGGCACGAAGTTCAGTTCACCGAGACCGCCAGCGCAATCAATTCGTCCATTTCGACCTTTGTTAAAACCTCCCGCAAGATGCGCGGACACAGTTATACGGTCGAAACGGTCTCATTGAACGACCTTCTGGAAAGCCACGACGCACCGGGAGAAATTGACTACATCTCGATCGATACCGAAGGCAGTGAATTCGACATTCTGAATGCCCTTGATTTCGACCGGTGGTCGTTTCGCGTCATGACAGTTGAACACAACTTCGAACCACAGCGGGAACAAATTCAGGAGTTGCTCAAGTCCAAGGGATACACCCACGTTTATCCCGAGGTGTCCCGTTTCGACGATTGGTATCTGAGGACCTAGAATTGTCGCGGAAACGGTTTCGACCGTTTCACGGCCTCTTTCCACAAGCGATCCCGATCATTCTGAGCCGTGGCGAAATAGTCATTCCCAAGGACAATATCGGCGACCCTCGCCGCAGTAAGAACGGTGTTTTCACCCTCCAACTCGGTTTTGATCCGAAAACTTTGCAGCTTTGATTTCGCCTTTTCCCAGCGGGCAGCCAGACGCTTTCGGCTGACATTCGAAACACCTTCGGAAATCAACTTCTCGAGGGTTTCGCTTTCGCCCTTCAAGGCCGCATATTCACGAAGACGCTGAATAACATCCTGCTGTTCGTCCACCCCATGACCTTTATGGTCGGCCAGTACAAATCGAAACCAAGCCCCATAGTCGGGCTTCTCTTCGACTTCCAGAATATGCCGAACCGTTTCCATGACCTGAAAGAATGCACCCCGTACGCTGGTTCCGAAGTCAGCTACATCGCGCATTTGATCAGCATTATTTTCGGCGGCAAATCTTGCAGCCGGATTGCTGGCATCTTTCTTTATGGACTTTGAATTGTGGGCCGCGCCGGTACTGGCGGCGCTCTTGCCGCTTATCGTAATCGGATGCCGCAGGTCAAAGTGCCGGGCATTCTGAAATATTGCAAGATCAGTAAAATAAAGATCCGGACTGGTCCCGTTGAAGAAAACGCCGTTGGGCGCGCGATTTTTTTCCATGAAAGCACGGGACGCCGCCCCGTGGTAAATCGTCGGCGCACGGAAATCCTCGTAATCCGCCTGCAGCAGTTTGGATTTCATTAACTTCATATCAATTTGCTCGAGCGCACCGAAAAGGAACTTCTTTTCAAACCGAACGCCGCCGTTCTTGCCCGAGTAGTTGTCGGTCACCCAACCAAAAGTAGGGATAGACCAGCTCAGCGAGTCCGGTTGAAAATGTTCAACAACTTCCCTGAATACCGAGAACTGTTGGGGAATAAACGCGTCATCGTCTCCAATATAGATAACGTAATCGCCCGTCGCATGTGACAGTGAAAATTCGAAATTCTGCCGCATCGAGATACGCGTGCCGGTGTTGATAACCTTGAGACGCGGATCGTTTATCTCGGCCAGAACTTCTTCTGTGTCGTCAGTGCTCGCATTATTGCTGACGATGATCTCGATATCGTCATCATCAATGTCCAGCACTGTCTGCAGACAATGGCGGAGATAAAATGCACGCTCACGCGTAGGGATAATGATGCTGACGCGCATATCCTTTATCCGATGCGTTTCAGAAAACCATCTGGCGCCACGGAAACAAGCAACTTATGGTCGATGCTTTTGTCAATTTCGAATTCAGGATGCGACTTCAGATATGCGTGTAACGCCGTTTTCGGATTATCTCCGGGAGCCCAGGGTCGATCGCCGAACATATCTGCGGGAAGATCCTCAATGACCGTATCGAAAACCACGCAATAGCTGTCTTTGCTAACAAGCGGCGCATAAGCTTCAAGCTCCGCAAGCACATGTGCATGTGTGTGATTGCTATCAAGGCAGACTAGAACACGCTTATACCTGCCTGCGATCATTTTGACTTTTTCGATGATCTCGCTGTCGACGCTTGATCCCTGGATCATCTCAATACGACTGGCCATCGGATGCGCTTCGATAGCGGCCTTGTTATGCGCTCGGATATCGATATCGACTCCCAAAACTTTCCGTTCGGATTTCGATGGATCGATGTTCTTACCGGCTTCAATTGCTTCACACATGTCGAGCATCGCAAGAGCGGCCGCAGACATGATAAGAGAGCCCCCATGGGCAATACCGGTTTCGATGATGAGATCGGGCTTTATCTGCCAGATCAGTTCCTGCATCGCGACCATGTCCTGTGGGTACTGGATGATCGGACGACCAAGCGAGGTGAAGGTGTAAGAATATTTCTTGGCATTAACCAGCCGCATCCATTCATTGGAAGCGGCGGCGATATCCTGATCCTTACCAAGCTCGCGGATGATCTCTTGCCGTTCCTGCTCGAATTCCTTGATCGGATCCATGTCAATTCTCTCTTTTCACGTTGAAACCGGTCGTGCCGGGATGCCTGTAACGACGGTATTTTCTGGAACGTCGCAGGTAACTGTCGCCCCTGCGCCTACCACAGAGCCTGCCCCGATGTGAAGCCGCGGCAGCACTGTTGCTCCCGCCCCGATGAACGCATTTTCGCCGACATGCACGCAACCACATAGCGTTGCTCCGGGCGCAATATGTACGCCATCAGCAAGGATGCATTCGTGGTCGACAACTGCACCGTGATTGATAATTACGCCACGCCCGATCCGTGCGTCAGCGGCCAGCACAGACTGCGCCATTACATGCGATCCTTTGCCGACGGTCGAAGACGGTGCACAATATGCCAAGGGATGGATCAGTTCGGGCGTCTCGAGCCCGCTTGCCACGAAAAGATCAAGGATCTCCAACCGATCAGCGCCGCGTCCTCCACCGATCGCGACCAGACCGCTAAGACTTTCTGCCCGAAACTCCTCCATTAAAGCTCTGAAACCTTTAATGCCAACTACAAGAGAAACGCCGTTCTGAATCGTCCGAGCATTTCGATCATTATCGATCAACCCAACGATTCTGTCGTTTGGTCCAAGCATATCTCGCAGAACGCGGGCGTGTCCCGAGCTGCCCCAGACAACGAAACGGCGTTCATCCATCCAAAAGACCTCGGATCACCGCGCACACCCGGTCAATGTCGTCATCGGTCATATCATGATAGCTTGGCAGGTTGAGCGCACGTTCTGCTATGTCTTCGGCTACTGGGGTCGCAAAGCGGTTTTCGAAGAAATCCAATTCGGACAATGGGCTAAAGAACACGCGTGCGTCGATATCTGCCGATTGAAACGCTGCAATTGCCTTGTCTCTGGTGACGCCGGTCTTCTTGTCAAAGACAATTGTCGGCATCCAGGCTCCGTTAACCACGTGGTCTGGTTCGGGGTTCATCGCGATACTATTGCTTGGCAAGAGACGTTGCTTGTAGGCGGCAAGAATCTCCCGCTTGCGCGAGGCAAGCTCTTCCGCCCGTTCCACTTGAGCACAGCCAATGGCCGCCTGAAGGTTCGAAATCTTGTATTTGAACCCAACCATGTCCGGCCAGAACTGTCTCGTCTGGTGCCGCGACCGCCCGTGGTTGCTTAGCGTAAGGACTGTTTCGTATAGACCTGGGTCGCTGGTAACGAACATCCCGCCTTCGCCCGTAGTCATCGTCTTGGTACCGTGGAAGGAAAACGTACCAAATCTTCCCATGGAGCCTGCTCTCTGACCCCGATATTGCGATCCCAATGCCTCCGCAGCGTCCTCGATCAACGTTAGTCCATGGCGTTCCGCAATATCCTGCAACGCTGCCATATCGCAAAGGTTACCGTAGATATGAGTAGCCACAATTGCCTTCGTTTTCGGCGTGATGGCGGCGACCACTTTATCCGGATCGATGCACCAGGATACGGGATCCACATCCACAAAGACCGGAGTGGCGCCCAAATGCACAATAGGCGCAGCAGTGGCGATCCAGTTCGTGTCGGCAAGGATTACTTCGTCACCGCTGGATACGCCAAGCGCCGCAAGCCCCATATGCATGGCGCCCGTGCAGCTGGAGGTGGCAATCGCGTAATCTACTCCCAGATACTCGCGAAACCCCGCCTCGAACCGGTGAATATAGTCGTAGCACTTTGCCCCCCACCCATTTCGGGCCGCGTCCGTCGCATATTCAACTTCGAGATCGGTTATTGAAGGACGCGTATAGGCAATGCGGCTCATGAGATTTTCATCCTTGGTACAGCAGTGACAAATTTCGTGCCAAGTCCCGAGAGTTCAGTAAGCTGGGTTCTGACTTCGGGCATGATGTTCCAAGGAAATACGACAAGATAGTCCGGCCTTTCCAAGTCAAGCACGGAAGGCGGTCGAATTGGAATGTGGCTTCCAGGCAAGTACTTGCCCTGCTTCGACGCTGCTGCGTCACATACAAAAGGGATAAGATCGGGTTTTATTCCCGCGAAATTCGCCAGGGTATTGCCTTTTGCCGCCGCGCCATATGCCGCCACAGATTTCCCATCGCGACGCGCGTCTAGCAGGAACCGCAGAAACTCATTTCGGACGCTTTCGGCCTTCGACTGAAACTCGGAATAAAAATTATCTTCCTCCATACCGCGCCGACGCTCCTCCGCCAGTAGTTCTGCGACACTGGACCGGGACGCATGATCGGCTTGCTCGAGGCAAGCGTAAACTCTCAGCGATCCCCCATGGGTCGGCAGCTCTTCGACGTCGAAAACTCTCAGGCCGGCAGAAGCCATGATCTTGGTTACGCTGAGCAGCGACAGATAGGAAAAGTGTTCGTGATAAACTGTGTCGAACTGGTTGAATTCAACCAATCGCATCAGATGCGGAAATTCCAGCGTAACCACGCCTTGCGGTTTCAAGGCAGCAGCAAGACCCAAGGTAAAATCATTAATATCAGGCACATGCGCGTAGACATTATTACCAAGGATCAAGTCGGCTTGCGGCAGTGCCTTTGCCATTTCCTCGCCAAAGAATTCTTGGAGCACAGAAATTCCGAGCGCTTCGGCAGCTTCAGCTGTGCTTTTTGTGGGCTCAACACCCAGACAGGGAATGTCTCTCTCCAAGAAGTTTTTCAGGAGGTAGCCATCATTGGACGCCACCTCGATGACATGACTTTCGGAATTCAAGGACAGACGTTCCACTATCATGTCGACATATTCCGCCGCATGCGCCAGCCAGCTCTTCGAGGTCGAGGAAAAATATGCGTAGTCCTCAGTAAACAATTGATCAGCTTCAGCAAAATCTTCCGTCTGTACAAGCCGGCACGATGAGCAAACCCAGAGCCGCAACGGAAAGGTTACCTCCGGTCGGGATAAATCCTCATCGGTCAAATAAGCGTTCGACGGCGGTGCGTGACCGAGATCGAGAAACTTGAGCGTAAGCTCTCTCTTACAGTGGCGGCATTCATTGGTCACAGCGGAGGTACGTCCTTTAATCTAGGAAGTGTGGTATCGCGCTCAGACAGATTGCGCGGCTCTAGCGGCCAGTCAATTGCAAGCGCAGGATCTAGAGGATTAACCCCACCTTCCGATGAAGGAGTGTAAGGCGAGGAATGAAAATACTGGAGCTCTGAATTCGACTTCAACGTTTGGAAACCGTGGGCGAAACCTTCAGGAATATAAATTGCATTTCGCAGATCACCGCTCAATTCGATGGTTACATGTTTGCCGTAAGTATCGGATTCTGAACGCAAATCTACTATAACGTCAGCAACAGTTCCACGCAGGCATCGTACCAGCTTCACTTCTCGATGCGGAGACCGCTGAAAGTGCATCCCCCGCAAAGTTCCCACCTCGACGCTATGCGACGTGTTGATCTGCGCCCAGTTCGTGTTGAGACCATTTGCAGCAAACTCATCGTCGCAATACATGCGGGCAAAAAACCCTCGCTCGTCCGATCGCGGTTCTAACTGTACCTCATAAGCGCCTGACAATGAGAGAGGAATGAACTTCATCCTGACATCTCGAAGTCACGGATTTGCGCTAAGGTTACCGGTAGAACAT
Organism: Heliomarina baculiformis; assembly: GCF_019966545.1. Lineage (GTDB taxonomy): Bacteria > Pseudomonadota > Alphaproteobacteria > Rhodobacterales > Rhodobacteraceae > Heliomarina > Heliomarina baculiformis. Next base: position 325,088 of record NZ_JAIMIC010000005.1, read on the forward strand.
CGCGACCCTCAGAAGCGGCTTTGTACCATAGCATGGTTTCCCGAACACTCCTCTCGAAATTCCAGCGTGGCGCATAACCAAGTTCGTCGCGCGCTCTTTCAATTCCAAGGCTCAAAAGTCCGGCTTCGTGAGGGGCTCCTGATTGGGATGCATCTTCCCAGTTTCCAGGCCACGAACCGAGAGCCGTATTCACCAATTCCCTCACCGGGCGTACATCGCTCGACTCCGGCCCGAAATTATAGCTGTCGGAGAGTTTGACACCTTCATACAACGCTTCGGCAAGCAGCATGTACCCGGACAGCGGCTCCAGAACGTGTTGCCAAGGTCTGGATGATCCAGGGTTTCGGACCGTTAGGGTTTTCCCCTCAGACAGCGCCCGAGCAAGGTCGGGCAGAATTCTGTTCGCGGCCCAATCCCCCCCGCCAATCACATTACCAGCCCGAGCCGTAGCGACACGTACTTTTAGATCCCCAAAGAAGGATTTCCGCCAACTTGCAATCAGCAACTCACAAGCCGCTTTACTGGCACTGTAAGGATCGTGGCCACCAAGCCGATCTTCTTCGCGATATGGATAGATCCATTCGCGATTTTCATACACTTTATCGGTGGTGATCATTACTGCGGCGCAGGGTTTTGCAACCTCACGCAGCGCTTGCAAAACATGCGCCGTCCCCATTACATTCGTATCCCAGTTGGTCAGGGGGTCTTCGTAAGACGCAAGAACGAGCGGCTGGGCAGCCAGATGAAAGAGAAGGTCCGGTTCAGCCTCAATGACCGTCTGGCGAACCGTTTCATAACTGCGAATATCGCCTATTTTGTGGTTCACGCGGTCGGCCAGATGCAATTGTTCAAATAGTGACGGATCCGTTTCAGGATCTAAAGCGATACCTGAAACCTTGGCGCCAAGCTCCGACAACCAAAGGGATAACCAGCTTCCCTTGAAACCAGTATGACCGGTTACCAACACCGATTTACCCTGCCAGAATCCTGCCATCGATTTTACTTCCACGTGTGCCACGGAGCAGAACCGGAGGCCCACATCTCCTCAAGCATGGCCTTGTCACGCATCGTGTCCATCGCCATCCAAAACCCATCGTGTTTCCATAGACCGAGCTGGCGGTCATCCGCCAACTCCTCCAACGGCCCGGTTTCGAAAACCGTATCATCCCCTTCGATCCGATCAAATACCGACGGCTCACAAACCATGAAACCGCCATTCACCCAGCGGTTGTCACCTTTCGGCTTTTCCTGAAAGCGGGTCACGCGATTACCTTCAATTCCCAATGCGCCAAAGCGCCCGGCGGGAAGAATTGCGGTCAACGTCGCTTCGCAGCCTTCGGATTTATGGAAATCAACAAGCCCGGTTATGTCGACATCGCTCACCCCGTCCCCATACGTCAGACAGAATGTGCCATCGACATAATCGCGAATGCGCTTGATACGCCCGCCGGTCATTGTCGCTTCCCCTGTATCTACCAGAGTAATCTTCCATGGCTCGGCGCTCTGATTGTGCACTTCCATGCTGTTATTGGACAGATCGAAGGTCACATCGGACATATGAAGGAAGTAATTGGCAAAATACTCCTTGATCATATAGCCCTTATAGCCGCAGCATACGACGAATTCCGTGATGCCGTGAACCCCGTACAGCTTCATGATATGCCAAAGCATCGGACGGCCGCCGACTTCAATCATGGGTTTAGGCCGCAAATGGGATTCTTCGCTAATTCGCGTCCCGAACCCCCCGGCTAGAATTACTGTTTTCACCAAAAACCTGCCAGAATATTTCGATCTGCTACGGAGTTACACGCTTGGTCTCTACGTCACAAGCAATGCTGCGACGACACATCAAAAAATGGCCATGTCTTGCGAACACGGCCACTTTCGTCAGATTTCGAGAAGAGACAGCTCAGGCTGTTTTGGTTTTACGGCGAGCGACCAAGAGTCCGAGGCCCCCAATCAACATCAAACCGGTCGCCGGCAGCGGCACAGGCGCAGGCTGAACCCGGTCCGCCGAAATTGGCTTAGAGCTGCCGTTGAACTGCCCCCGCAATTCGCCACTTTCATTCGCGTTTGTATCGACATCAACATAGACACCGCCAACTGCCGCGAGCGTCGCGAAATCGTCAAAGCTCATCCCGCTAGCCACGCTGATATCATCGAAAGCGATCTTTTTTATCTTAAGTTTGAAACCCTTCTTGGTCTCTTTGTAACGGAAGTCGTCAAGCGAGAACGGTGCAATCACTTCGCCGACTTCGCCCGCCTCACCTGCGTACAATTGAATTGGCCCAAGGTCTGGATCGTCAAGCAGATCATCCAAGTCAAGATTTCGGACACGGACCTTCAGCTTGATCATTTCCTTCTTGGTCTTGAGCTTGAGCTTTGCCTTGCCGCGTGCATCAGTAGAAACCGCTTCGGGCGCAACGCTCGCCCCTCTCAGTTCGGTTTCATATTTCAGCGTCGCAGCACTGGAGGAAACCGCAAGCATAGCAATCACGCCTGCGGTCGATAGAATTCTTAACATGTTTACACCCTAAGTTGTCACCGAGCACCCTTTGCACTCTATACACGCGAAATATTTAGCTTTTTCGATGTGACAGTCCACCCGATTTGGGCAATTTCGACACCAATCAGACAGGAAAAAACTCAATTCAGATAAGGAGCTAACACCATTTCGCCGTTATCAGAGTTGCTCCTCACAAACGCAAAAAAGGCCGCTCCAACGAGCGGCCTTTCTCCGTTTTTGTAGGGTCGTATTAGCGCTTGGAGAACTGGAAGCTCTTACGCGCTTTGGCCTTACCGTACTTCTTACGTTCGACAACACGGCTGTCGCGGGTCAGGAAGCCAGCGGCTTTCAGTGCGCCACGCAGCGAGGGATCGTACAGCTGCAGTGCTTTGGAAACACCGTGCTTGACCGCGCCCGCCTGACCCGAAAGGCCACCGCCTTTTACCGTCGCAACAACGTCGAACTGATCTTCGGTGCCCGAAACGGTGAAGGGCTGGCGAAGGATCATCTGCAGAACGGGACGAGCGAAGTATTCGTTGATCGCTTTACCGTTGACGGTCACCTTGCCGGAGCCCGGCTTGATCCAGACGCGCGCAACGGCGTCTTTACGTTTGCCGGTGGCATACGCACGGCCCAGCTCGTCGCGAACGGGTTCGCGCGGCGCAAGGTCAGTTTCGGTCCCTTGAACGGCGCCGACATTCTCGGTCACGACGTCCTTGAGGTCTTCGAGGGAATTGATCTGGTCAGCCATTCATTCAGCTCCGGGTGTTTTTCTTGTTCATGGATTTGACATCCAGAACTTCGGGGCTTTGCGCCTCGTGAGGGTGATCGCCACCTGCATAGATGCGCAGGTTGGTCATTTGCTGACGCGACAGACGGTTGCCGGGAAGCATGCGCTTCACAGCCTGGAACACGACACGCTCAGGGTGAGCACCGTCGAGAATCTGCTGCTTGGTACGCGATTTGATCCCACCGGGGTGGCCGGTGTGCCAATAGAAGTGCTCTTCGCGCTTCTTGCCGGTCATCTGGATCTTGTCCGCGTTGATCACGATGACATTGTCACCCATGTCCATATGCGGCGTGAAAGTTGCCTTGTGCTTGCCACGCAGACGCGAGGCGACGATCGATGCAAGACGGCCCAGCACGACGCCTTCGGCATCGATGAGGATCCACTTCTTGTCGATCTCTGCTGGGGTGGCAGAAAAAGTTTTCATCAGCTTTGTCCCGTTTGACATGAAGGGCGCACACTCGAGGCGTGCGCCTGAATTCGATGGACGGGGTTTAATAAGCTATTGCACGTCAGTCAAGCACAGCAATCACCATAAAATGCAGGAAAATCAGACTCTTAAAAAATAGGTATCAAAATACCCCACAAATTACACACTGATCCGCTCCGGAGGATTGTCCAGCAGCCGACGCAGCCTTAACATCGCTTCATCAAAGATAGCCAACGGGATCATCGCGTTGACAGCAATTCGAACTGCATGCGGTGCCCGCGCTTCACGTGCAACGAATTCCTCAGCCGATCTTATCTGAACCCCTTGCGCCTCGGCAGCCTGACAGAACGAGGCAGCGCGCCATCCTTTTGGCAGCCCCAACCACAGGAAAGGGACCGACTCTCGCCATGTAAGCTCGTAAATGCCAAGATGGTTAACTGCTGAGCGAATGTACTGATCGAAAACATTGCGAACCTTGCCTTCAAGTGCAATCGTTTCGGGATGTACGAGAAGTTTGGCGGTCAGATCGACAAGCGGAGCGGAAAGTCCAAAAAAGCTGTGGTCCGCAGCACGGCGCAGGTTCGCCGACTGAGCCTCGGGCGCTACGGCATAACCCACTCGCAATCCAGGCGTGATTGTTTTTGATAGCGAGGACAAATACCAGCCGCGTTCAGGCGCCAGCATGCGATAGCTTGGTACGGGTATGCCCGACGATTGATAGCACGCATCCTCCACAATCTGGAGATCCAACCTGCGCGCAACCTCAACAATCGCTTCGCGCCGCTCAATTGGCGTGAATATACCGGTGGGGTTCTGTACGTCTGGCGAGGTGCAGATAACTTGTGCGCCATGCGTTCTGGCCGTTTCCTCCAAAGCCTCGGGGATCAATCCGTCCTTGTCCATTGTCACGGGAACGACGGGTGCTCGCAAGAGATCAGCCGCTCGCCGAAACCCGGGATAAGACAGCTCTTCGACAAGCACACTTGGCCGAGGCCCACGCAGGATCGACTGTAGGATGATCAGAATTGCGTTCTGTCCGCCGTTTGCCAGGACGATGTCATTCTCATCGACACGTCCCAGCCTGACATTATCCAGCCAGTTCAAAACGGCTATCCGGGCCTGCTCGGAAGACGCGTGGGAAGGGTAGTGCATCAGGCCAGAGGGTGGATCCTGCGCCACTTCGGCCAAAAGTTTCCGAATGATCCCGGCCTGCCCAAGATTAGGAAGCCCCGGAGAAAACAGGCTGACGGGCCAGCTTTCAGCAATTGTACCATGATTGCCGTGAGGCACGACATCAATCTCAATAGGCGAAACAGGACTGTTTTGTCCGAATGGAACGCCATCGTCAGGCATTTCAGGCTGGTCGTTGCGCGCAACAAATGTACCGCGTCCCACTTCGGCCCGCAAAAGTCCCTTATTCGTCAGCACCGTGTACGCCCTCGCAACTGTCCCGGGCGTGATGCCCAGCTGATAGGCGAGATCGCGCACAGGCGGCAGTTTGCTATCAGCGGCCAGATCCCCAGACCGTATCGATTCAGCGATTATATCGGCGACGGACAGGTATTTCGGACCCTTAGCCGGCAGCTTTTCGGCTTTAATTGTACTCAATACAATTCTTCCTTGGACAGGGCTCAGAACCCTTTGTACCAAAATAACTACTTACAATTTAGATTGTGTCAATACAATTCGAAAGGAATATCCCATGGCACGAACGATACCGGCAGATAACCTGTACATGCTCAGCACAGCGGACCGCCTTCCGCTGATCGCAGCAGTGTTCATTCGTGCAGCCAGTGTCGTTACCGAATGGGACCGTCGCAGCCGAACCCGACAGCAACTCAAACATTTGGACAAACATCTTCTGGAGGATATCGGCATCACCGAGTCCCAAGCGCTGAAAGAACAGCGAAAGCGCTTCTACCAGGTATGATCTCCCCGTTTTGGCTCAAAACGGAACTGGCCGGGACATGCTCCCGGCCCTTTTTTTATTTCAACGGTATTGCGTAAGTCAGCGTAGCCCGCGCAACGACTTCCTCTTCACCCTCCGATTGTAGCAATACATCACCTACCGCCAGCAACCTGCCGAGTTTGAGCAACTTTCCCGTGGCAATCAGATCCTTTCCTGCCTTAGGTTTCCGCATGAAATCGATAGAGCAGTTGGTTGTGACGGTCAGCGCCTGCCGCCCGATCATGCCAAGCACCATGGCATAGACCGATACGTCTGCAAGACTGAACATGGACGGCCCCGAAACCGTGCCGCCGGGCCGAAGGTGAGAGTCATTCACCAGAAGACGCATCTTGATCGATTTCTCTTCGAGTTCATCGATAAAAAAACTGTTACGGACCTGAGGGAAGACCTCATCCAGAAATTCCATCACTTCCGTCTTGTTCAAGATCAGCGCCATTCTTTTCCTCTCCCTCGCTTCGAGCTAGAGTTGGCCAGAACAAGGGGAGAGGGCAAGATGGCAATTCTTGAACGTAACGATATCGATGCGGTCGCGCACCTGCGGATGAACGCGCCCGAGCGTCTGAACGCATTGTCGGATGAAATGCTCGCAGCGCTTCAATATACGCTCGACGAGTTGAGGGAAGACAAATCCATTCGAGCTGTCATTCTGTCGGGCGCGGGCAAGGCCTTTTGCGCGGGTCACGACCTCAAGGAAATGACCGCAGGCCGTCAGTCCGAGGACGGGGGGGCGGCCTATTTCAAGGATCTATTTGAACGCTGCTCTCGGGTCATGCAAACAATACCGACCCTACCCCAGCCCGTCATCGCACAGGTTCATGGAATTGCAACCGCGGCGGGATGCCAGCTTGTTGCGACCTGCGACATGGCAATTGCAGCACAAGATACAAAGTTCGGCGTAAATGGCGTGAATATTGGGCTTTTCTGCTCGACACCGATGGTCGCGCTGTCACGCAACATATCGCGTAAGAAAGCTTTCGAGTTGCTGAGCACAGGCACTTTTCTCAATGCCGATGCGGCAGAATCTGCAGGGCTGATCAATAAATCCGTGCCTCTTGATCGACTTGCCGATGAAACAGATGAACTGGCCGGAATAATTGCGTCCAAACTGGGAACAGCCGTCAAAATCGGGAAAAGAGCTTTCTACGAGCAAATTCAGATGTCTGTATCGCAGGCCTATGAATTCACAGGCAATGTCATGGTGGAAAACATGCTCAATCCCGACACGGAACAAGGTATTGCTGCGTTTCTGGAAAAGCGCCCCCCCTCTTGGAACCAATAGTTTCTGCCATTTCGGGCAATTGTTTCCATCTATAAGCTTTCCATTTCGGAAGGTTTATGGCAAAAGAGAACAAGTTAATTGTTTATTCCTTTACGGGTCGCCACCGTCTGACGGTCCCTCCAGACCGGGTCTTTCCGGTTGACAGTTCCGACACGGCGACCCCAGGGATAACCTTTTTGCCATCCCCATTGCTCTGACGTACCTGCTGCCTTACATGGCATCGCATGAGCAAGATCTTACATATCGTTGGCGGCGGCATGGCCGGGTCCGAAGCTGCATGGCAGGCGGCCGAAATGGGCGTTGATGTCGTCATCCACGAAATGCGACCCAAAGTCGAAACCTTTGCGCACAAGACCGGCAACCTGGGGGAAATGGTATGCTCCAATTCCTTCCGCTCGGATGACAGTGAACAGAATGCGGTCGGCCTGCTGCACTGGGAAATGCGCGCGGCGAATGGCCTGATCATGTCAACCGCTGACAAACACCGTCTGCCCGCCGGTGGCGCCTTGGCGGTTGACCGCGACCCTTTTGCCGAGACAGTGACTCAAACCCTGATGTCACATCCGCGCATTTCCGTCAGCTACGAAGAAATCGCTTCCCTGCCCGACAGCGGCAACTGGATTTTTGCAACCGGCCCGCTGACATCTACGTCGCTTGGCCGAGCGATCCAGTCCGAAACAGGGTCCGAGGCGCTGGCATTTTTCGACGCCATCGCCCCTATCGTCTATTTCGAAAGCATCGATATGTCCCGCGCATGGATGCAGTCGCGCTATGACAAGGGCGAAACCGAAGAGGAACGTACCGCCTACCTGAACTGCCCCATGGACCGCCAGCAGTATGAGGCGTTCATCGACGCCTTGGTGGCGGCTGACAAGGCCGAATTCCACGAAGGCGAGACAGCCGGATATTTCGACGGGTGCCTGCCGATCGAGGTGATGGCCGAACGCGGCCGCGAAACGCTGCGCCACGGGCCGATGAAACCCGTAGGCCTCACCAATCCGCATCAGCCCGACGTCAAAGCCCACGCGGTGGTGCAGCTCCGTCGCGACAATGCGCTCGGCACGCTTTACAACATCGTCGGGTTCCAGACTAAGATGAAGTATGGCGCGCAAACTGATGTTTTCCGGATGATTCCGGGGTTAGAGAATGCAAGCTTCGCACGACTTGGCGGCATCCACCGGAACACTTTCCTGAACTCGCCGACCCTGCTCGATTCCCAGATGCGCCTGAAGTCAAAGCCCAATCTTCGCTTTGCCGGTCAGATCACGGGCGTCGAAGGTTACGTCGAAAGCGCTGCGATGGGTCTGCTTGCAGGCCGCATGGCTGCAGGCGAGATCCTTGGACGTCCTGTCAAAACTCCGGCTCCCACAACCGCCATGGGCGCCTTGATTACACACATCACCGGCGGTGCGGATGCAAAAACCTTTCAGCCGATGAACGTCAACTTTGGCCTGTTCCCCCCAGTCGATGGACTCAGGGGCGGGCGTCGCGGGCGCAAGGACCGATACAAGGCATACACGGACCGGGCCAAGGCCGACTGGCAGAACTGGCTCTCCCAATTCGAAAATGCAGAAATGACGGCAACTTCATGAACTATGTTCTCGCACTTTTCCTCCCGCCACTGTCGATCCTTCTGACCGGACGCCTGTTCGTTGCGATAATCGTTTTCATCATCTGGATCCCGGCGATCATCTTTTCGGGCGGGTTGACCCATCCGATGTTTATCGTTCTCGCGTGGATTTTGATCTATCAGGCCCGGCAGGATCGGAAGCTGCGCAACTTTTCCCGCCGCGACTAACCCTTATGCGGTGCCGTTTTGCGCCTTCGCCGACCGGCCCGCTTCATCTGGGTCATGCCTATTCCGCAATTATCGCTTATGACCTCGCAAAGGAACTTTCCGGCACGTTCCTTCTGCGGATCGAAGACATAGACAGGTCACGCGCCCGTCCTGAATGGGAACAGCAAATCTATGATGACCTGCACTGGCTGGGGCTCGAATGGCCCCTGCCCGTTCTGCGACAGTCCGACCGACTCGCTACCTATGACAAAGCTCTCGACGATCTCTGGGACCGAGGACTGCTTTATCCCTGCACCTGTAGCCGCCGTGACATTCAGGATGCAATATCCGCGCCGCAGGAAGGTATTTTATCCATTGGCCCGGACGGTCCCGTTTATCCCGGCACCTGCCGGCCGGTTCATGCGCCAACCGGACCAAGGCCAAAGGCTGCAAATCTTCGGTTGAACATGCGGCTTGCCCTGCAGGCTCTCTCTCATCCAACAACTTTCGAGTTCGAAGAGACCGGCGCAACGCATTGCGAAACGATACAATTCGCTGGCGCCGAACTTGTAACCGAAGTTGGCGATATCGTGGTGGCGCGCCGCGACATGCTGACCTCCTACCACCTGGCGGTGACCGTAGATGACTCCGCACAGGACATCACTCATGTGACCCGTGGCCTCGACCTCTTCGAGGCCACAAAAATCCATGTATTACTACAGCACCTTATGGGTTTGCCGACGCCCGTCTACCACCACCATTCTCTGATCCGCGACGAGAACGGTAAACGTCTGGCCAAACGCGATGATGCGCGTGCGCTTTCAAAATACCGGTCAGAAGGCGTGACACCGGCAGGCATACGCGAAATGATCGGGCTTTAACTTTCCGGTTTCATCAGCTCGACTTCTTCACCGCCGCGAACGGCCGTGTAGAAACAACTGCGCCGATTTGTGTGACATGCCGGACCCGTCTGCCGCACGATCAACAAAAGGCAATCACGGTCGCAATCGACCCGCATTTCAATAAGTTCTTGCGTGTGGCCCGAGGTTTCGCCCTTGATCCAAAAGGATTGCCGGGACCGCGACCAGTATGTAACGCGTCCGGTTTCAAGCGTCGCCGCAACGGACTCCGCATTCATCCAGGCCATCATCAGGATTTCGCCGTCCGGATCCTGAGCGATCGCTGGAATCAACCCTTTTTCATCATAGGTGAGCGAGTTTGGATCAAAGGGCATGGGCAAAAACCTTTTGCATTGGTGATTTCGCTGCCTATGTATGGGGGACAGCCAAGAAGGAAAAGCCATGTCCGGCGAAACCGACCTGATCAAACTCTACTCTGCCAGGATACTGTCGCTAGCCGCTGACATTCCGCATTCCGAACGACTTGATGCGCCGGACGCCAGTGTCAAAAAGCGCTCGCCGCTTTGCGGCTCTACCGTGACTGTCGATCTTTGCATGGATCAGGGCAAGGTTACCAAGTTCGGACAGGACGTGAAGGCTTGCGCGCTTGGGCAGGCTTCGGCTTCGGTTGTCGGCGCCGCAATCGTGGGCACGACACGGGAACAGATCGAAACCGCCCGCGACCAGCTCCGCGCTATGCTCAAGACAGACGGTCCTGCGCCATATGCCCCCTTTGACGGTCTCGAGGTGCTGCTGCCGGCGCGTGAGTACAAGAACCGACACGCGTCGATCCTTCTTGCGCTTGACGCAGCGGCCGAAGCGGCAGCACAGGCTGAACAAGCCTACTGCGCCTGATCCGACCCCCTTGAACATAAAAAAACCGCCGCACATCCCGGGCGGATGGCGGCGGCAGGTAATGCGATTCTCACGTGGGATCAGCGATGTACTCGGAAGGGACAGGCAGATTTCCGATTCAGCCAGTACAGGAAGACTTGGCCGCGTACACGCCGCATGAGAGCGCAGGCAGAATCCGCTCAGATAAGCGTAGGCAGGTGGAGACCGACGACCAGCATAACGACAAGCGCAGACGCCCCGACCACGTCGGTGATCAGCGTGTGACGGCTGCGGGACAGGGTGGACTTGAATTCGTTCAGCATTGCGTAGCTCCGATCTTCAACAGGATTTAACCTAGCGTTGACCTTTTGTTCTCATTCGAAGAGCCAAAAGTAAAGAACTTTATGGGAACATTTGTGAACTTTATAAGAATATTCGTGCTAACCTACTGAAATCAAACGGACAGCTTCATCCTGCTTCATAAGCCATAAAAGAACACGGGCCGCCTGCCCGCGCTCGCTTTCCAGTCCTGGATCCGTTTCCAAAAGTGTCCGGGCATCACTTTGCGCGATGGCCATAAGGCCAGCCTGACGCTCTAGATCCGCGATTCGAAACCTCGGCAGACCGGATTGCGCCGTTCCGATCATGTCGCCCGCGCCCCGCATCTCAAGGTCGGTTTCCGCGATCACGAAACCGTCTTCGGTCGAGCGCAGAACATCAAGCCGCCGTCGACCGGTTTCAGACAGGGGCGGTTGATATAAGAGGAGACAGGTCGACTCCGCTTCACCGCGACCAACCCTCCCTCTCAGCTGATGCAACTGCGCCAGACCAAAAATTTCAGCCCGTTCAATCACCATGATCGACGCATTCGGCACGTTGACACCAACCTCGATGACCGTCGTCGCGACAAGAACCTTGGTCTTCCCGTCCTGAAAATCGCGCATGGCGGCATCTTTTTCGGCAGGTGGCATCTGACCGTGAACCAGACCCACATTCTCGTCACCCAGCACGGCGCGCAAGCGCTTGAAACGCTCCTCGGCGGCGGTCAGATCGACCAACTCGGATTCATCGACCAGCGGACACACCCAATAGCATTGCCGCCCTTCCTGAATGGCCCGCTGAAGATGTCCCACAACCTCGCCCATCCGTTCTGTATTGACGACCGCTGTCTTGATCGGCTTTCGCCCCGGCGGCTTTTCATCCAGAATTGAAACGTCCATGTCGCCGTACTGAGCCAGCGCAAGGCTGCGGGGAATGGGCGTAGCGGTCATGACAAGCACATCGGCTTTCTCGCCCTTTGCCCCAAGCTCCATACGTTGCCTGACGCCAAACCGGTGCTGTTCGTCCACGATTGCAAGGCGCAGATCACGAAAATGGACGTCGGGTTGAAATACGGCATGCGTTCCGACAAGGATCTGGATCTTCCCTTCCGCCAACGCGGCAAGCTTCTGGCGGCGCTCAGCGCCTTTGTCGCGTCCCGTCAGGATTTCGAGCACCACGCCCGCTTCTTCCGCCAGCGGACGCAGACCTTCCAGATGCTGACGCGCTAGAATTTCGGTCGGCGCCATCATCACGCCCTGTCCACCAGCCTCGACAGCGATGAGCATCGCCATGAAAGCGACGAGCGTTTTTCCTGCGCCTACATCACCTTGCAGCAAACGGTTCATCCGCTGCGGCAAGTCCATATCTTCGGTAATCTCGGCAACCGCCCGCATTTGGGCACCCGTGGGTCGATAGGGCAAACTTGCCAGCACCTTGCGCTGCAATTCGCCCGTTCCGGTACTTCTCGCTCCCTTCCCGCGCCGCTCCCGACGGCGTGCCAGTGCGAGCGTCAGCTGGTGCGCGAACAATTCGTCGTAGGCCAGCCTCTCCCGGTCGGGCGTATCCGGGCTTATCGCTTCAAGGCTCTCGGGATGATGCGCGCGCTGTACCGCCTCGGCCCAATCCGGCCAGTCCGCTTTCTTTTTCTGCGCCGCGTCAATCCATTCCGTAAGCTCCGGCAGCCGCTCCAAAGCGGAATTGGCCGCCTTGAACATCACCTTCTGGGAAACGCCCTGCGTCAGATGATAAACGGGCTCGAATTCCGGAATCTGGTTTGCGTCTTCCACTGCCAAAAGGTGATGAGGATGCACCATCTGGGCAATCCCGTCGAAAACCTCAATACGACCGGAAACCAGCCTGTGCGCTCCAACCGGGGCGATACGGTTCAGGAAATCGCTTTTGGCGTGGAAGTAGACCAGCTGGAATTCGGTTTCCGCATCCGTTACGTCGATACGATAAGCGCCCGATCTCGTTCGCGGCGGCTTGTGTGATCCGATCGTCACCTCCACGGTGACGACATCCGGGAAATTGACGCCCCGTATCGTCGTTCGCCTCCGTCGATCAATCAAAGAATAAGGTAGCGAAAACAACAGGTCACGCGGCGTCTCTAAATTGATCTGTGAAAGAAGACTAGCAGTCTTCGGTCCAATTCCATCCAGCGTTCCCAACCCAGCGAACAGGGGAAAGAGTTTTTCGGGACGTCCCTTCATCCGTCACCGATCAGCTGCAACCATGCGTCTTCGTCCAGAACCTCGATAGAAAGTTCCTCAGCTTTCTTGGCTTTTGATCCGGCTCCGGGCCCCGCGACAAGCATATCAGTTTTTGCGCTGACCGAACCGGCCACTTTCGCGCCAAGCGCTTCCGCTCGGGCCTTTGCTTCTTGACGGGTCATTTTTTCCAATGTTCCCGTGAAAACCACCGTCTTGCCCGCGACCGGGCTGCCAGACACATCGGGACGTTCCGCCGCTTGAATGTCGAGTTGCGCAACAAGGCGTTCAATCGATTCCCTTTCGTGATCCTGCGCAAAAGTCGTAACCAGCGAGGTCGCCATGACCGTCCCGACGCCGTCTATCCCCAGTATCTCCTCCCAAGCCGGTCCTTCGAGCGGCGCAGCATCTCGAACCGCCTCCACAAAAGCGTCCCAAGTCAGGAAATGTCTGGCAAAAAGGTTCGAAGCCGCCTCTCCGAGGTGCCGGATACCAAGGGCAAAGATCACGCGTGCGAGCGGGATTTTCCGTTTTTCGTCAATCGCATCAAACAGGTTAGTGGCAGATTTCTCTCCCCAGCCGTCCTTGTTTTTCAATTGCTGAATTCCTGAACCATACCGTGCCCGCAGCAAGAAAATATCGGCCGGTTCCTTGATCCATCCGTCGAGATAGAACTGTTCAACCTGTTTCGAGCCAAGCCCGTCGATATCAAAAGCCCCTCTCGAAACGAAATGCTTCAGTTTTTCAACAATTTGCGCCGGACAAATCATCCCGCCGGTGCAACGTCGTACCGCGTCGCCCTCTTCGCGAATGGCTTCGGAGCCGCATTCGGGGCATGAATGCGGAAACTCGAACGGTTCGGCATCTGCCGGGCGCTTGGATACATCCACATCCGCGACTTTCGGGATGACATCGCCCGCGCGGTAAATCTGCACCCAGTCGCCGACGCGAATATCTTTGCCGCCACGAATATCGCCGCCCTTGGCATCGCGTCCGGCTATGTAATCTTCATTGTGCAATGTCGCATTCGAAACGACAACGCCACCAACGGTTACCGGCGCAAGCCGGGCAACCGGACTTAGCGCTCCGGTTCGGCCGACCTGAATGTCGATGGCTTCCAGATAGGTCCAAGCAAGCTCAGCCGGAAATTTATGGGCAATCGCCCAACGGGGGGTCGTCGATCGGAAACCCAACCGGTGCTGAAGTGCAAGATCATTAACCTTGTAGACCACCCCGTCGATATCATAGCCCAAGGTGGCACGTTGCTCTTCGATGGAAGCGTAATGAGACAGCATCTCCGACGGTCCATCGCAAAGTTCGGTCAATGGATTTACCGAAAAGCCAAAATCCTTAAGTTTCTTTACCGCCTCGAATTGAGTGGCCCCCAGCGGCTCCGAAACCTCACCCCAGGCATAGGCAAAGAATCTGAGCGGGCGCTTGCGCGTGATATTGGAGTCCAGTTGCCTCAGGGAACCGGCGGCAGCATTACGCGGATTTGCAAAAGTTTTTTCGCCAGCTGCCGCCTGCCTGTCATTCAATGCCGCGAAATCCTCATGCGACATGTAGACTTCTCCCCGAACCTCAAGGATGTCCGGTGCATTTTTTAGTTCGGTCGGGATGTCATTGATGGTCACCGCGTTTGCCGTCACGTATTCACCAACCGCTCCGTCCCCGCGCGTTGCCGCCTGAACCAACCGACCGCCCTCATAGCGCAACGACAAGGAAAGACCGTCGATCTTTGGTTCAGCCGTATAAGTAAGCGCTTGGCCGGGTTGGATGTTCAAATACTTGCGAACGCTTGCGTCGAAAGCTACGACATCCTCTTCATCGAAGGCATTGCCAAGCGACAGCATCCGTACGGCGTGAACGACTTTTGAGAATCCCTCGGAAGGGCGTGCGCCAACCTGATCTGTCGGGCTTTCATCGAGTTTGAGATCAGCAAAGCGTTCTTCGATCTCGGCATTGCGGCGCTTCAGGCGGTCATACTCGGCATCCGAAATCGTCGGCGCATCATCGGCGTGATACGCCTGATTAGCGGCACCGAGTATCTCGGCCAGCCGCGCCAGTTCTTCGGCCGCCTGCTCCGGGCTCAGCTTATCCACATCGATTTCAGAATTCACCGCTTTCACCCCGCACTTGTTCGCCACAAGTGATAGGGTTCGTCCGTGCTCAGGTCCAGATGCTCTTGTCCATGTGAGAAAACAACCGCGCCTGGAAAGCTTCGGAGATTACGCGCCCACCGCCAGCCGCGTGTTGCCCGCGCGGTCGGTTTGAGGGTCGCGCAGAACATAGCCTCGGCCCCAGACGGTTTCGATGTAATTTTCCCCGCCCGTCGCCTTGCTTAATTTCTTCCTTAACTTGCAAATGAAAACGTCGATGATTTTCAATTCAGGCTCGTCCATCCCGCCATAAAGATGATTCAAGAACATCTCTTTTGTCAGAGTCGTTCCTTTTCTCAAACTCAGCAGCTCGAGCATCTGATATTCTTTACCGGTCAGATGAACAGGTTCACCGTCTACATCGACGGTTTTAGCGTCCAGATTTACCGAAATTTTCCCAGTATGAATTACCGACTGCGAATGTCCTTTCGACCGACGGATAATTGCGTGAATTCTCGCGACAAGCTCTTCGCGATGAAAAGGCTTGGTAAGGTAGTCATCAGCGCCAAACCCAAACCCCTTGATCTTGTTTTCCGTATCGTCGGCGCCGGACAGGATAAGAGTCGGCGTTTCGATCCGTGACATGCGCAACTGGCGCAGGACCTCATGGCCATTCATGTCGGGCAGGTTCAGGTCGAGTAGAATGAGATCGTAGTCATACAGTTTGGCAAGGTCGATACCCTCCTCGCCAAGATCTGTGGCGTAGACATTAAGATTCGCATGCGTGAGCATCAATTCTATGCTTTTGGAAGTTGTAGGGTCATCTTCGACCAACAGTACTCGCATGATCTTAATCTCCGCCTATGTCGTTATTTGCCTCTCCAATATTAACTATAACGGAAATAGTTAATCACAGGTTACTTTTACTCACATTAACGGGATCACCTAGGGTTGTCTGAATTTTTTCAACGCCGTCGCTTTTAACGCTTGCTCCCCATGTTCGGCCACCGCAGATACCCAGCCAATGAATTCCTCTTCGCTCAAAGCATATGTTTTCAAAGCATCTTCCTGAGATATCAAACCGTAAATCACGCCCCGAACGACAGCAGCCTTGCGCGAAGCGACCCATCGGCGCGTGGTTGCAGGCGGCAAATCCGCACGGGTCATAACAGTCCCGTCCGGGAGCGTTACCGCCCGCGGACCAACAACTTTCTTCAGAAACATCGGCTTGTCCTTGTTCATCGGATGCCGAATTTGCCGGATCACACTTAACGAGCGATGAAACCCGCCCTTGTGAGTGTGTAGGATTTTCCTATATTCTGCCAATCCTGTCCGCATATCTGAAAGCAATCCAATGGCGCTCGACAACACTCAACCGCTGAACTCTCTGGGTTTTGCCAAGCCCCCGTCTGAAACGCGGGTCGTGGTGGCAATGTCCGGCGGCGTGGACAGTTCCGTTGTTGCCGCTCTGCTCGCGGATCAGGGATACGACGTGGTGGGCGTTACGCTCCAGCTTTACGATCATGGCGCAGCTCTCGCCAAGAAGGGTGCATGCTGTGCCGGGATCGACATACACGATGCTCGTCGTGTCGCCGAGGAACGAGGCTTTCCGCATTATGTTCTCGATTACGAGAATATCTTTAAAGACGCCGTCATCGACGAATTCGCCGACAGTTACCTCGGGGGCGCAACGCCTGTGCCCTGCATTCGTTGCAACGAGCGAGTGAAATTCAAGGATCTTCTGAAAACGGCCAAGGAACTCGAAGCCGATTGCATGGCCACCGGCCACTATATCCAGCGCAAGCTGGGCGATAACGGCGCCGAGTTGCACTCGGCGGCAGACGCCAGCCGCGACCAGTCTTATTTCCTGTTCTCTACCACGCCTGAACAGCTCGATTTCCTTCGCTTCCCGCTGGGCCACCTGCCCTCCAAGGATGCGACGCGCGCACTGGCGGCGGAATACGGTCTGTCGGTTGCTGACAAGCCGGACAGTCAGGACATCTGCTTTGTGCCAAATGGCGATTATGCTTCGGTCATCGAGAAATTGCGTCCCGGAGCAGGCCAACCCGGCGATATCGTCGATACCGAAGGCAACGTGCTTGGCACCCATAACGGGGTCATTCACTACACCATCGGCCAGCGCCGGGGCTTGGGCATAGGGGGTCTGACCGATCCGCTTTACGTGGTGCGGCTTGACGTGGACAAATGCCAGGTAGTTGTGGGTCCAAAGGCCATGCTGGCCACGCGGACCGTGCCGGTTCGCGAAATCAACTGGCTGGGTGATGAACCATTCACGTCCCGCAAGGAATGGCAGGTCTCGGTCAAGGTACGCTCGACACGCCCCCCGCGCGAAGCGATCCTGCGCCCGCTCAGCGATACAACGGCCGAGGTCGAACTGCTCTCCCCCGAAGAAGGCGTATCTCCAGGACAGGCCTGCGTATTCTACGAGACAGGCGGCAGCCGAATTTTCGGCGGCGGCTGGATCTGGCGTGGCTACTGAGCGGATACGCACCCATCGACTGATACTTCGGCCGCTTGAGGCCAGAGACGCGCCTGCCCTGCATAAAGTATTTTCCAACCCGCAGGCCATGCGTTACTTCAGTGATCCGCACCCGGAGCTTGCCGAAACCGAAACCTGGGTACGCAACTCCCTTGCTGGCCTGCCGGGTCAAACCCTTGAATTCGTGTTGGATCACAAGGGCACGGTGATCGGCAAGGCCGGTATCTGGGACGCGCCTGAGCTTGGATTTCTGCTTCACCCCCGCTTCTGGGGGAAAGGTTTGATGGCCGAAGCGCTCTCAGCGCTCATCCCGCATTTCTTCCAGCAGATGTCACTCGAAAAGATCACCGCGGACGTGGACCCGCGCAACTCAGCTAGTCTCAGCCTGTTGAACCGCATGGGATTTCGCAAAACCCACGAAGCAAGGGGCACGATCCGTATCAACGGCGAATGGTGCGACAGTATTTATCTCGCCTTGCCAAGACCGGCAACACCCGGCACCCGGGCGCTATAACCGCGCCAGAACAGCCTTGGCTGCACGCAGACCGGGGGCTTCACCTTCTTTGCCCAACCGCTCCATGGTCAGTGCCATCGCCTCGCGCTGTGCGTCCGGCGCGTTGAAAACATCCTCAAGGCCATCGGCAATCATTGAAGGCTGACATGCCGCACCGATGAATTCCGGCACCGTCCGGCTTTCTGCCACGAGGTTGACCAATGTCACCGTGTCGACACGCAGCATCCGCTGAATGATCCGGCGACTTGCCCAGCTCATGTCATAAGCGATAACCATTGGCGTGTCGGCGGCAGCCAGTTCCAGTGACACCGTGCCCGACGCTGCAAGCGCCATCGTCGCGCCCCGAAAGGCCGCGCGCTTTCGTCGTGCCGCCGTCTCAAGGTCAAGCTGGCGCGGATCGATGACCACGGGGTTTCCGGGCCAGTCGGCCGTCAGTTCCGCGACAAGCCCCGCAACCGGTCGCGCTGCAGGCAGAACGACACGCATGTCCGGATGTCGCGCGATGAACGCCTTCAGCGCCTCACCGAACACACCGGACAACCGGGTCACCTCGGACCGACGCGAGCCGGGCAAAACAAGCAACCAACGTCCCTCTTTAAGACCCATCTCCTGACGGAATTCCGCGATTTCCTCATCCGTAGCCTGCGGTTCGGCCACCACCGGGTGTCCCACGAAATCGCAATCCATCCCCGCCGCTTCCATATATTGCGGCTCAAAGGGAAACAGCGCGAGGACCTGATCGATCATCCGCGCCATCTTCGCAGCCCGGCCGGGCCGCCACGCCCAGACGGTAGGTGCCACGTAATGGACACAACGTGTGCTGCCGCCCGCTTTGACCAGCTTTGCCACGCGCAGGCAAAAGTCCGGGCTGTCGATGGTGACCAGAACATCGGGTTGCGCTTTCAGCACCGCATCGGCGGTCTCGGAAATCCGGCGTTTGAGGTGAAAGTACTTCGGCAGGATTTCCGAAAGGCCCATGACGCTTAGCTCTTCCATGGGGAACTGGCTCTCCAGGCCCTGAGCCTCCATCTCGGGCCCGCCTACCCCGGCGAAACTCACGTCCGGGCGCAAGGAGCGTAAACCGGCCATCAACGCGCCGCCAAGCCGGTCTCCCGATGGTTCTCCCGCGATCAGGAACACCCGCATCAGATCGTCCGCTCGCGTACCCAGAGGAACAGTCCGGCCGCATCGCAGCGCGCGATCAAGCTCTCCTGATCCAGCACCATCACGCCACCCGCTTCGATCACGATTCCATCCAGACCCGCCTCGGCACAGGCCATTGCTGTATCCGGACCGATCAACGGCAGGTCCGCCCTGCGATCCTGCCCCAGCTTGGGCGATTTGTAGAAAATGCCGCCCTTGCCATCAGGGCGGTTCTTTACCGACGCCAGCATCCAGTCGGTGCCAAAAACCGCTTCGATGGCCAGAACCTGCCCGTTGGCAACGATACAGGCTTGTCCGACATCTTCTTCCGACAGCGTCTCCATCAACCGTTCCGCCCGTGCGGCATCGGCCTCTGATGCTTCGAGAACCTGATGACGTCCCAGAACTCCCGCCCCCGGCAAAAGATCCGGGGCAAGCTCTTCGGCCGATCGAATGGTAAATCCCTGATCCTCGAAAAGGGACATGACCGCCCGCAAGGCGCCGTCATCACCGCTCCCGATGGCTTCGCTGATGATCGGGACAAGCGGCATCGTATCGGCATCGATGGCGGCAGAATCGATCTGAGGACGCCGGATCGCGCCTGCAAAGCAAACCTCGCGCACACCGCGCGCTTTCAGATCGATGAGGAAGGTGCCCAGCTGTTCAAGCCGAAACACTACGTCCGGCGACAGCCCATCCGGAAGAAACCCGTCAAGCGAACAGACCAGCGGCTTTTCGGCCTGCGATGCAGACAAAGCTTTGGGTAAGGCCCCCATTCCGGCAATCAACGCCAGCACAGCTCAGCCCCCGGGTGTCAGGAAAGACCGGTCGCTGCCGCCGAGTACGAATTTCACGATATCACGGACATAGTCGCTTTCGGTCTCATCGCCGAGTCGATGCACCCGGTCCTGGAACGTTCCTTCGCCTTGCGCCAGCATCTGAAAGGCCGCGCGCAAGGCCGTGATGTCCGACCGTTTCACGCCGCGCCGTTTGAGACCGACGAGGTTCAGCCCGTCCAGATGACCGCGTGGCGCCTGAACTAACCCATAGGGAATGACATCGTTTGTCACCATGGTAACGGCACCAATGATGGCACCCTTTCCAATCCGCACCCATTGATGAATGCCCGAGAGTCCGCCGACGATCACGTCATCTTCCAGCACGCAGTGCCCGGCAATCGCCGCGTTGTTCACGACGATGACCTTGTTGCCGATCTGCGCGTCATGAGCGACATGGCAGCCCGCCATGAATAGCCCGTCATCGCCGACCCGCGTCACACCGCCGCCGCCCTCTGTGCCAGCGTTCATGGTCACATGCTCGCGGATGCGATTACGCGCACCGATGACCAGCGACGTATCTTCGCCCCGAAACTTGAGATCCTGAGGGATTTCTCCGATCACCGCGAACGGAAAGATCACGGTATCTTCGCCGATGCTGGTCTTGCCCGTGACGACAACGTGGCTTTTCAGCTCGACTCCGGGCGCAAGTTCAACTTCCGACCCGATCAGACAGAACGGCCCGATCTTGCAGCCTTCGCCGATCTTGGCGCCGTCTTCAATAACCGCCGAGGGATGTATCTGCGACATGTTTTCAGCCTTTCGGCATATCAATCATTGCAGTGAATTCCGCTTCGGCGGCCAGATCGCCTTCTACCGTCGCCTGTCCTCCGAACCGCCAGACCTTGCCGCCGGGTTTGCCGCGCAACGTCGAGACCTGCATCTCGAGCACGTCACCCGGTATCACCTTGCGGCGGAATTTGCATTTGTCGATCGACATGAAATAGATCAACAATTCCCTGTCGGCCATGTCGAGCGCTGTTCCGATCATCACGCCCGCCGTCTGAGCCATCGCCTCGACAATGGTCACACCCGGCATGATCGGCACGCCTGGGAAATGCCCCTGAAAATGCGGCTCGTTCATGGTCACGTTTTTGATGCCCTTGGCAGAAGACGTCCCGTCGATCTCGACGACCTTGTCGACAAGAAGAAAAGGATACCGATGCGGCAAAATACGCTGGATCAGTTGAATATCAGCGCTTTGCAAAGTCTCGTTCATCTGGTCTTCCGTTCTTAGGTGTTAGGGGGCGGATGCTGGATATCCTGCTCCTGACTAACAAGCGCCAGCCAGCAGGGCAAGCGACCCTATTGGTCCGGTGCCGGCGAGAGTTCGCTGCCATCTCCAATGGTCGCGTCGATCCGTTCAATTGCAAGGTCGGTGATGTCCGTCGCATTCGCGCTCAGGAACACGCTGGAGCGTTCCAAGATGACCCCGGCGCCGCTTTCGCGCATCACTTCGGCAAGGATCGGGCGCACGGCGTTCAGAAAGACAGCCCGCGCCTTGTCGTTCTTTTCGGCCAGCACCCGGGTCTTGTGATCCTGTTCGCCGCGTATCTTCTGGACCTTTTCGTCAAAAGCATCGGCCAGCTCCCGAAACGCTTCCGGATCCATATCGGCGCGTTTTTCGGTCAGCTCGTGTTCCTCGGCGGTCAATTCAGCGGCGATGCGGTTGTTTTCCTCAGCAAGGGCTTCACCCTCGGTTTCGATCTCACGGTCGATCCGTTTACCGAATGCGGAATCGTTGAAAAGCCGTTCCGAGGAAATCGTCAGGATCGCGGTCTGGGCAAAGCCAAGCTGCTGTGCGCCCGCCCACGGCGTAAAGCCAAAGACTCCCCCGATCACGGATGCCAGCGCGATTGCCCGCGCTAACCGTATCGGGAGAGTGGTTGTCATTCTCAGTTCAGAATCTCGCCTGAATGGTCAGATCGAAACTCTGCTCCTTGTCGAAGGTTTCTTTCTTGAGCGCCTCCGAGAAGTTCAGGCGCAGCGGCCCGAAGCCGGTATCCCAGAGGATGGAAAGACCGATCACATGACGGGCGGACCCGTCTGCACCGACAATGTTGCCACCGGTGGTATCCACGTTGCTCAGATCCCACAGGTTGCCGACGTCATAGAAGATGCCACCGCGAATACCCAGTTCTTCGGGAAGTCCCAGCGGGAACTCGGCCTCGAATTTCGCCACGGCGTAGAAGTTACCGCCGATCGCATCATCGACACCGTTCGACTGATCCCGCGGACCGATGCCACCGGGTTCAAAGCCGCGCATGATGCTGGGCGACAAAATAAAGCGGTCGATGGTGCGGCTTGTATCCGTACCCCGCCAGTTCATCGCACCGCCCTCAAGCGTCGCCCGCAACGTGACTTCCTCGTTCAGAACCAGCGTCTGCGCGATCATCCGGACACGTGAACGAATGTATTCGTTGTCCCCGCCCAGACCGGCGAAATCAGCGCCAACTTCCATCAGGAAACCGGCGTTCGGGTTCAACCCGGTCAGACGGGTATCGTAGCTGTAGGTCAGGCCAAAGGAGCTCGACGTACGGCGCCCGAACCCGATTTCCCGAGCGACAACATTGCTGTTGTTGGTATTGTCCCGCACCGTCATCTCGGACGCATCGTAATCATAGGCGATTTCAAGCGTGCCATTCTCGCTGACCGGGAAAGTCAGTGCCGGAGAGACAAAGACGCGCTCGGTATCGTACGAGGCATAGGAGGAATCCGTTCCAGAGACACCAAGGTCGAGGTCAAAGCGAAGCTGACGCCCCAGCAGGTAGGGTTCGGTGAACCCGATGCTGTATTCCTCGGAATCCTGCGCGGTCGATGCGGCAAAGCTCAGGCGCTGGCCCCGGCCAAGAAAGTTGTTTTCCCGCAGGCCTAGCGCCACACCGAAACCGTCGTTGACCGAATAACTACCACCAAGTGTCAGCGAACCTGTCGGCTGTTCCTCGACATCCACGCCGACGATAACCTGATCGGAGGTCGATCCCTGACGGGCTTCCACATCCGCATTTGCAAAATATCCAAGGGCCCGGATACGCTCGGCGCTCTGACGGATTTCGCGCGGGTTGAACGGGTCGCCTTCGACAATTCGGAACTGCTGACGGATCACGCGATCAAGCGTCGTTGTGTTACCTTCGATATCGATCCGTTCGACAAATATCCGCGGACCGCGCACAAGAACAAATTCGATGTTCAGTACACGGTTGCGTTCGTCTCGCGTGATGCGGGGTTCGACGCGCAGAAAGTCGATGCCCTTGTCGATGGCCAAACGTTCCATACGCGCGATGGACTGTTCCACCAGCGTCGGGGTGTAAACGACGCCCGGCTTGATCCGCAGCGTATTCTGGAAATCCTGCGCATTGGCTTCGCGCATCTGGCTGGTCGTGCTGATCTGGCCGAATTTGAACTGCTGGCCTTCCTGAACGTTCACGACAAGGAAAAAGGCATCCTGTTCACGCGTCAGCTCGACATTCGTTCCAAGGATACGGAAATCGACATACCCGCGCGACAAGTAGAAATCGCGCAAAACCTGTTTATCGAACTGAATGCGCTCTTCGACAAGCGTATCCGACCGGATGAAAGCTCTCAGCAGACCGGCCTGCTTGGATTCCAGAACCCGGCGCAGACGACCATCGGAATAGACGCGGTTGCCGACAAAGCTGACCCGCTCGATCTCGATCGTGTCGCCTTCGGAAATCTCAAAGACCAGATCGACACGGTTGTCGTCGCGGCGAATGATGCGCGGGGTGACCGTTGCGGCGATGCGGCCCTGCTGCGAATATGCGGTCGCAATGGTGGCTGCATCCGCTTCAGCCTGGCTCGGGCTAAACACGCGGCGCGGCTTTGATTCGACGAAATCGCGCAGCGCATCGTCCTTGATGCGGCGGTTCCCCTCGAAGTTGATACGGTTGATGGTCGGATATTCGACGACGCGCACGACCAGCGTGCTGCCCTGCGGAATGATTTCGACGCTCTCGAAGAGCCCGCTTTCGACGACCCGCTGATAGGCGTCGTTCAGGGCACCGGCGCTGACGTTGGTTCCGCTCGGAATGCCGATATAGTTGGCGATTGTGCCGCTTTGGATACGTTGGTTACCCTGCACTTCGACCCGGCTGAACCGGTAACTCTGCGCTTCGGCGAGGGTAGAAATCCCAAGCAAAACGACCAACAGAAACGCAAACGGAATGCGTGACCAATGCCACAACATTTTGCCGCTGACCGTCACCTGCCCGCAGGATCTACCCGCCTGTTTAAGCAAACCCATATCCCGAACCTATTTTTCTCGACCTCACTAGATGTTGAGTATCGGGATTGAACTTGGATGTCAAAACCACAAAAAAAGCGGCACCAGATTTTTCTGGATGCCGCTCAAAATACCATATTTCGGGCCATGGCCCTGTCTGGGTTACAGGCTGCCCAGGTAGGCGCCTGCTGCCAGAGCGCAGGCGATCGTACCGATGAACAGAAAACGATCCCAGTTCAGCGCCATGACCAAGGATAGTCCGCGATAGGAATTTTCTAGCGTGTGCATCGGTTGCTCCCTCTTGCTGTGTTATCCGGAAAATTAGATCCGGATTGGGGCAAGAATTGGGCAATCACGCGTTAGAGTTGTGCAATTCACCGATCCGCCGATCAGCAGAAAAGGTCATTACCCAGCGCGAATACCATCAGGGTAAGAATAGCCGCGATGCCAAGACTCATCAGCAGACGCAGGACCCGGTCGCTCGGCGGTTTCCCTGCAACGGCCTCATAGGCGTAAAAGACAAGATGCCCCCCGTCCAGCGCCGGAATCGGGAACAGGTTCAGAAGACCAACCGCTGTCGAAAGCACCGCGATGAACCAGATAAAGCTCTGAGCGCCTTGGCTGGCCATCGCGCCGGATGTCTCGGCGATACCGATTGGCCCAGAAATATTGCAGGTGCTGATCGCCCCCGTAATCATGTGCCATAGCCCCGAGAGAGAACCGGTCACAATCGCGTAGGTCTGCGAAACGGCCCCCTGTATCGCCGAAACCGGCCCCGCCGCTTCGGTCGCCGGGTCGAATGCCATCGAGCTCACGACACCGATCCGCCAGTGCGTCGCGAACCCGCCATCGGCCTGCGGCTCGTCCGTCCGACGCGGCGCCAGCGCAAATTCAAGCGTCTCACCATCGCGCCATACATCGATCTGGAGCGCACGTCCGTCCGAGGACTCAACCGCGTTCTTCAGTTGATCGAATGCGAAAACCGGCTCGCCATCGACCGCGGTAATCACATCGCCTGCTTCAAGACCTATATCCATCGCAGCGCTACGCGGCGAAATCGAACTGATCAGGGGCGGATAAGGGAACGGCCCATCAACGGTCATTTCGGTCCCATCGCGCCGGACTGTATAGTCCAGCGTCGGCTGTGCCGGTAACTGGCTGCGGAATTCCTCCCAGTCAGGTCCTTCTTCCATGTCCGGCGGCCTGACGCCCCCGACCGACAGCACTTCGTCGCCGACCTGCAGCTCATAGCCCGCATTGGGCATGTCATAGATCTCGCCAACAGTCAGCGGGTCGCTGACCACGCCGCGGATCATGAAAATGCCGGTAAAAACGAGGATCGAGAGGACAAAGTTGAACACCGGCCCCGCCGCAACAGTCGCCGCCCGCGCCCAGAGTGGCGCCCCGTGCATCGTTCGGCGCAGGGCGACCGGGTCTTCCGCCGCTTCCTTCATTGCCGCGTCGTCCCGCCCCGAGGCCGCATTGGAATCGCCCAGAAATTTCACGTAACCGCCAAAGGGCAGTGCTGCGATCTGCCAGCGAGTGCCATGCTTGTCCACGCGCGAGAAGAGGACCGGACCAAAGCCGAGCGAAAACACCTCGGCATGGATCCCGGACCAGCGACCGACAATGTAATGTCCGTATTCGTGCACTGCGACGATGACCGAAAGCGCGACCACGAAGGCAAGCAAGGTGTAAAGCAAGCCGCCGAACTGCGGTATGAAGCCGATTATATCCAAATTCCCTACCCTGCTCTTTCCGCCATAACGCGGTCTGCATATGATCTTGCGAGATGGTCAGTTTGCAAAACGTTATCAAGTGTCATCGAGGCATCGATTAGACCCGGCTCGCCTTCGATACGCTCCAGAACGTCTTCAACGACCGCCGCCATCTCGAGAAAGCCGATACGGCCTTCGATAAAGGCATCGAGGCTGCGTTCTTTCGCCGCGTTAAACACGCAGCCAGCCAGTCCGCCACGCTGCATGACGTCCCGCGCAAGGCGCAGCGCAGGATAACGTGCAAGATCCGGCTCGTGAAACGTAAGCGCGCCGATGCGCGCCAGATCAAGCCGTTCGACCGGCAGAGAGCGTCTTTCAGGATGATGGAGCGCAAACCCGATTGCATGGCGCATGTCCGGCGGCCCCACATGGGCCATGAGAGCCCCGTCGCAGAAGCCGACCAGTGCGTGGATCATGGATTCAGGGTGCACCAGCACTTCGATCTGTTCCGGTTCAACACCAAAAAACTCTCGCGTTTCAATAACTTCCAGCGCCTTGTTGAACATCGAGGCGGAATCGATGGTGATGCGCTGCCCCATCTGCCAGTTCGGATGACACGAGGCCTCGGCCAGGGTCGCATCGCGCAGTTTGTCCATCGGCCAGTCGCGAAAGGCACCGCCGCTCGCGGTGATCACGATTCTTTCAACGGCCGAGATATCTTCTCCGATCAAGGCTTGGAAGATGGCGGAATGCTCGCTGTCGACGGGGAGGAGCGCGGCGCCGTGACGCTCTGCCGTTTCCAGAACCAGTTTGCCGGCACAGACCAGCGTTTCCTTGTTCGCAAGCGCCAGTGTAGCGCCCTGCTCCAGCGCAGCCAGACCAGGGGCCAGCCCCGCCGCACCCACAATTGCCGACATGACCCAGTCCGCCGGTTGCCTCGCAGCTTCGAGCAAAGCTGGCTGTCCGGCAGCGGCTTCAATCCCCGATCCCGCCAGCGCGGATTGCAGCGCTCCGAGTTCCTCATCGAAAGCGGTTACGGCGATTTCAGCTTTCAGCTTGATCGCGTCCCGGGCCAGCTGTTCGACATTGCGTCCACCGCTCAGCGCCACAACCTGATAAGCCTCGGGCGCGCGTGTGATCAGGTCAATCGTGTTCTGACCGATGGAACCGGTAGCGCCAAAGATCGAGATACGTCGCGGGATGGCTCAGCCTCCTGTGGCAAGCGTGATGATACCGGCAAGGCAGGCTGCCGCGACAAGACCGTCCATCCGGTCGAGAAATCCGCCATGTCCGGGGATCAGCGCCGAAGAGTCCTTGACCCCGGCGCGCCGTTTCATTGCGCTTTCCGCGATATCACCCAATTGCGCGGCAAAGCAAATCACAAAGGCGATCAGCGCGCCAATGGCGGGCGGCACGCCAGCCGTTGGCAGCATGATCGCCCCGAAGATCGCGGTGCAAACCCAGCCAGCGATTGTGCCTGACCACGTCTTCTTCGGCGACACAGACGGCCAGAACTTGGGCCCACCAAGCGCCCGGCCGGCGAAATACCCCGCCGTGTCAGAGATGACGACGATGCTGACAAGGATCGTCAGCCCCCGCGTACCGAATGCTTCATAGGCATAGGCCAAGAATAGCGCGGCGGCAGCGAGGATCAGACCGTAAGACAGCCAGAGCCGCCTGCCCTGCGACGGAAAGAACAACCCGGCCAGCAAGGGCGCGACAAGTCCTGCGGCTGCACCAAGGTAGCCCGCGAAGAAAAGTGTTGGGCCGCGTGGTCCCCCGGACGAGGCATCGACCAGCGGCAGTTCGGCAAAGAGCAATCCGACAATCGCGAGGACCGGAAAAATCATCGGCAGGGCCGCGATTGCAATCCGCCGCCCCATCGGCCAGAGCGGATCGCACAGGCCCGCAAGTTCCCAGATCATCGTGCAGTAGATGGCAAAGATAAAAACGGTCCATGCCACCGGGCCGGATTCCAGCGCCAGCAGAGTGACCGCGATCAGGACGGCGGCCGAGGCCAAACGCGTGCTCAGATCTCTCCAGGGCGATTTCGTGGCCGTCATGCCCGGACAGCCCCGTAACGCCGGTCCCGCGCGCCATAGGATTCGCACAGGCGTTTAAGCTCTTCGGCCGAGAAATCGGGCCAGAGCGTATCGATGAATTCATATTCCGCATAGGCCGACTGCCAGAGCAGAAAGTTCGATATCCGCGCTTCTCCGCTGGTGCGGATCACCAGATCGGGATCCGGCAAGACATGCGTGTCGAGATATCGCGGCAGGGTCTGCTCATCCACATCGGCGGGTTTGAGCGCCCCGCTGGCCACGTCCTGCGCCAGCCGCTTGGTGGCGCGTGCCACCTCATCCCGCCCGCCGTAATTCAGCGCGATAGTCAGGTGTACACCATCGTTGTGCGAGGTGAGCACCTCGAGCTGGTCCATCAGGTCGATCAGCTTGGCATCCAGCCGCACCCGGTCGCCGATGAAACGGACCCGCACGCCACGCGCATCAAGCGCCCGCGTTTCCTTGGAGATGTAGCGGCGGAACAGGCTCATCAACCCGGCGACCTCGACCTGGGTTCGCTTCCAGTTCTCGGTCGAAAAGGCAAAGATCGTCAGGTACTTGACGCCAAGATCCGGGCAGGCCTCGACAACCTCGCGTACACGGCGCGCCCCGGCATGGTGGCCGAACAGACGCGGGCGACCGCGCGCCTGCGCCCAGCGGCCATTGCCATCCATGATGATGGCGACATGACGTGGGCCACCTGTATCTGCGATATCGGGGCACTTGTTCATGAGAATGGCTCAGACCTGCATGATTTCTGCTTGCTTGTTCTCAAGAGCGTCGTCGACGGCCTTGATCATCTTGTCGGTCATATCCTGAACCTCGGATTCCCAGAACTTCTGGTCATCCTCGGACATGCCGTCGCTCTTGGCCTTCTTGATCTGGTCCATGCCGTCGCGGCGCACGTTGCGCACCGCAACCCGGGCACCTTCGGCATATTGACCGGCCACCTTGGTCAGATCGCGGCGCCGTTCCTCGTTCAATTCCGGAATTGGCAACATAATGATCGTGCCGTTCAGCTGCGGGTTAATACCCAGACCGGATTCGCGGATCGCTTTTTCCACCTTGCCGACGAGACCCTTGTCCCAGACGTTAATGGTGACCATGCGCGGCTCGGGCACGTTCACTGTACCGACCTGGTTGATGGGCGTCATCTGGCCGTAGGCATCGACCTGAACAGGCTCGAGCATCGATGCGGATGCGCGACCGGTGCGCAGGCTGGCAAATTCGGTGCGCAGATTCGCCATCGCGCCATCCATGCGGCGCTGGAGATCGTCTGTATCAAGAATGAAATCGTCGGACATGGGCTGCACCCTCCCTGTAAATCGTGTCTGGCGTTCTATATCCGCAGTCGCCGCTGAATGTATAGGCCGCGCCGAAACTGATCATAGAGACCGGATATGCCCGGGTCTCCGGAAATGATCCTCTCCCGGTCGCTTTAATTATGAACTTTCGTATACGTGCCTTCTCCGGCCAGGATGCCCTTGAACCCGCCAGGCTCATCAAGGCTGAAAACGATGATTGGCAGGTTGTTGTCGCGCGCCAGTGCAATCGCCGAGGCGTCCATCACGCCCAGCCGTTTCGCCAGCACGTCATCATAGGTCACATCGTCATAGCGCTTGGCCTCAGGATGCTTGACCGGATCCATGTCATAGACGCCGTCTACCTTTGTGCCTTTGAAGATCGCCTCGCAGGCCATTTCATTGGCGCGCAGCGTGGCTGCCGTATCGGTGGTAAAATAGGGGTTGCCGGTTCCGGCCGCAAAGATGCACACCCGTTTCTTCTCAAGGTGGCGCACGGCACGGCGACGGATATAGGGTTCGGCCACCTCGTCCATGCGGATCGCACTGATGACCCTTGTGAAAACGCCCAGCCCTTCAAGCGCCGATTGCATGGCGAGGGCGTTCATCACCGTCGCAAGCATGCCCATGTAGTCCGCCGTCGTGCGCTCCATTCCCTGCGCCGATCCGGCGAGACCGCGAAAGATATTGCCGCCGCCGATGACCATGCAGATCTCGACGCCCAGTTCCTGAACCGACTGAACTTCCTTGGCGATACGCTGAACGGTTGGCGGATGCAGCCCGAACCCCTGATCGCCCATCAGGGCCTCGCCCGAGATTTTCAGCATGACGCGACCATAGGTCGTTTCACCCGTCGTTTGTTTCGATGTCTGGGATAGGGTCATGTTGCGCTCCGCTCGGCCACGGGGTTAATTTCCGGCAAAATGGCTGAAATTGCGGGCAGGTTCAATGCACCCTGCCCGTAATTGTTAGCGACATCAGGAATCGGGACGTCAGAATGCGGATCAGGGGGGTAGATGGCACCGTGGATATTCCACCGGAGAGGCCTGTCCTGATCGCGGGCCCCACGGCGTCGGGCAAATCGGGACTGGCGCTGGAGATTGCCGAAACCGATGGCGGCGTGATCGTAAATGCCGACGCGAGCCAGGTTTTCGACTGCTGGCGCATCATAACCGCGCGCCCCTCGCTCGAAGAAGAAGGCCGCGCGCGCCATCGTCTTTATGGTCATGTCTCGTGGGATCAAACCTATTCCGCCGGGCATTGGCTGCGCGACATCCGCGCCATTCTAACCGGCCCGGAACGTCCGATCATCGTGGGCGGCACAGGGCTTTACTTTTCGACTCTGACACGCGGCATGGCCGATATTCCGGCGACGCCGAAATCCATCAGGGAGGAAGCCGATACGCTCACGCTGGAACGGCTGGTGCAGGACATCGACCCGGAAACAGCATCCGGAATCGATCTGAACAATCGCGCCCGGGTACAGCGCGCGTGGGAAGTCGAACAGGCCACAGGCCGGTCCCTACGATCCTGGCAGGCGGAGACACCACCCCCTGCCCTCGCGCTAAATGACACGGTACCGCTCGTCATGGAGAACCCGACCGACTGGCTAAACCAGCGCATCAATAGACGCTTTGACCAGATGCTCGAACAGGGCGCACTCGAGGAAGCGCGCCGGATGCAGGACCGCTACGATCCCGGCCGCCCCGCATTTCGCGCCATCGGCGTTCCCGAGCTTATGGCGCATCTGAATGGCGAAATCCCGCTGACCGAGGCCAAGGAACTGGCCACGCAGTCCACACGCCAATATGCAAAGCGCCAACGCACGTGGTTTCGCTCGAAAATGAAACAATGGGCCAAAATCCACCCAAATCGTTAACCGAACACCGTTGATAATTCTCAACATTTCTGAAAGGTTACCCACACGTAACCCGAATAACCCAAGCAATTACCGAACAAATGCTCCAGTACCCGCCAGATCCGAGCACCATCAGAATTCTGACTCTGGCTCAGCTCTGCCCCCTTGGGTCATGGCAACTGGCGTTGGCCCATGACCGGCCACATTCCATGCTGATCTGGATGACGCGCGGACAGGGTGTTGCGATGTTCGACGGACGCCGCCACGGGCTGGGTGCACATAACGCCCTCTTCGTTCCGGCCCGGCAACTTGTCTCTCTCGATGTCGGACGGCAGGGCTACGGCCAAGCGATATTGCTGCCTCTGGGGATCGAGATGACCATGCCCGAGGGCCCGCGACACATCCGCGCCCGCGACGTTTCCGCCCAGACGGAACTTACTGCCATCTTCGAAGCGATGAGCCGCGAGCAGAATGCCGAACGGCCGCTGTGGCACAGCTCGATGGATTCCTATGGGCAACTGGCGATGATCTGGCTCCGGCGGCAACTTGCCGAAAACGCACCCCACATCGGTCCGGAAACCGCATCCGCACGGCTGATGCGCGCCTATAGCCAACGGCTTGTAATGGAACACACCAGCGGCGAGACCATGGCTGACCACGCCAATGCGCTTGGCGTTACGCCGACGCACCTGACCCGCGTCTGCCGGGCGGAAACCGGGCGAACCGCAGCCGCCCTGCTGAACGAACGCATTCTGCACAGCGCCCGCAGCCTGCTGAACAATACCGATGCCGCCATCCGCGAGATCGCCGAATATCTCGGCTTCAGCAGCGCGGCCTATTTTACCCGGTTCATTCAACAGCATACCGGCAATACGCCCAGCGGGCTTCGCGACAACAAAAAACGCGTCGCGTGAACCACGCGGAGCTGCCAAAAACGACATCGCTGGTCTTCGCCGATCTTCACCTTTGCAGAACTTTTCCACGTAAAGGGCATCGCAATGATTGACGACAGCGCCCTTCTAGTGCCGAATAAGGCGATGGGATACTCAGCCTTCAAAGCCAAGGTAGTCACCTCCACCGGCATGGTGGTAAAGAGGTTCACGACCGCGATGGGGTGCCGGAACCGGGTGCGCGGTGTTTGACGTTCTTTGTCAAATCCCAAGTCCACGACCTTGCCGTACCGGTCCGTTCGCCCGAGGTCGCTTTCCGCACATTATCAGCCGGGAGCGAGCTTGCCGCTTTGGTGAAGCCCCAACACTGTCACACAGGAGAATAACAGATTTATCCGCCCTGAACGGGGCCAATCGAGACGTCGAAAACGACGGCAAAACAAAACTGTTCCGGCCAACGGAACAGATCGACCCGACCAACAGGGGATAAAATGGGACTATTCATTCTGCGCAGATCCGTCGTCATGATCCTGACGGCGCTTTGCCTGACATTCATCGTTTTCTTTCTGACGAACCTGTATCCGAACCTGGAAAAGCTCGCCAAGACGCAGGGCAACTTCCGGATGTCGGACGAGGCCGTCACGAGCTGGCTGACCAAGGAAGGCTATCTTCAACCGCTGCCTGTCAAATACGGCCAGTGGCTGGGCGTCCTGCCGGGCTGGACGCTTGAAACCAAGGACGGCATCACCGGCCGCTGCCTTACCGGTGCGGTTACGCCCGAAATTGCCGCCGAAGCCCCCAGTTTCTGCGGCATCCTCCAGGGCGACTGGGGCTATTCCACCGTTTTCCGAGAAGAAGTTTCGGACATCATCTCGACCCGGCTGGGCCTGACCGGAAAGCTGATGTTCTGGGTCATGGTGCTGATGGTGCCCTCGGCGCTTGTCATCGGCGTTCTGGCCGGGATGCGCGAAGGGTCAAAAACCGACCGCACGCTCTCGACCTTCTCGATCATTACCACGGCGACGCCGGAATACGTGTCCGGCGTGATCTTCATCGCCGTCTTTGCCTCATCCGCGGTCGGGCTGAAATGGTTCAAGGGCACCGCGACCAGCGCGATGGAAGACGCGAATTTCGAGAATTTCTTTTTGCCGGTGCTGACGATTTCGCTTTACGGGATGGGCTATATCGCCCGGATGACCCGCGCGTCGATGACAGAGGTCATGACGGCGCAATATATCCGTACCGCCCGACTCAAGGGGGTGAAGTTCTCCAACATCGTGCTCAAGCATGCGCTGCGCAATGCGCTGATTGCGCCCTTTACCGTCATCCTGCTTCAGGTGCCCTGGCTGCTGAACGGCGTCGTCATCGTGGAAACGCTCTTTAACTACAAGGGTTTCGGCTGGGTGCTGGTGCAGGCGGCCGGGAATAATGACATCGAATTGCTGCTCGCCGTTTCGGTGGTGTCGGTCTTCGTGGTTCTGATGACGCAGCTGATATCGGATATCGGCTATGTCTACCTGAACCCGCGCATCAGAATATCCTGAAGGGAGGGCAGAGAATATGGAACCTCTCGGCACATTCGAAATCATCTGGCGCATCCTCGCCCAGCTCACCCCCGTCTGGATCGCCCTGATCGCGCTCTTTGCCGTCTCGATCACCTTCAAGCGCAAGCTGGGGCTGTATGGCAAGCTGTTCGACAGCGTGATCGGCATGATCGGCTTTGGACTGGTAATGTTCTGGGTCTTTACCGGCGTTTTCGGCCAGCTTGACCTGATCGTCACCCATGACCCGCTGGCACAGGTTTCCGGGATGAAGAACAAGGTCCCTGGAACGCCGCTCATGATGGGCGACGAAGGCGACTACCCCTGGTACCTTCTGGGGGGCGACAACCTCGCGCGGGATGTGTTTTCGCGCATGATCGAAGGCGCCTGGGTCGTGGTGCAGATCGCGCCGCTGGCGACCATGTTCGCCTTTATGGTCGGCATCACGCTGGGGCTTCCGGCGGGCTATTACGGGGGGCGGCTGGACACCTTCCTGTCCTTCCTCGCGAACCTGATCCTCGCCTTTCCGGTGATTCTGCTGTTCTATCTGCTGGTGACGCCCGAGATCGTGGCGACCGGGGTGCCCAGCTACATGGCGACGGTGCTTTTCGTCTTCCCGATTGTCTTTGTCGGCGTGCTGCTGAATTCGCGCTATCACACGCAGCCGCATATCCGGCTGCCGCTTTTGGTGATCGTTCTGGGCATCATGATCTGGCTGTACCTGTCGCTGATTTCGGAGCAAGGGACCAAGGTGGCGGTGCTGCCGCGGTTCCTCGATCTTTTCGATATTCCGGGCGGTATTCTGGTGGTCTTCGTGTCGGTGGTCTTTGTAAACTCGCCCACAGTGTTCCGGATCGTTCGCGGGCTGGCAATGGACATCAAGACCCGCGATTACGTGGCGGCCGCCCAGACCCGCGGCGAAGGTCCTTGGTACATCATGCTCTGGGAGATCCTGCCCAACGCACGCGGGCCTCTGATCGTCGATTTCTGCCTGCGTATCGGTTACACCACGATCCTTCTGGGAACGCTCGGGTTCTTTGGTCTCGGCCTGCCGCCGGAAAGCCCGGACTGGGGCAGCACGATCAACGAGGGCCGCAAGCTCTTGTCGATATACCTGCACCCGGCTCTGCCGCCCGCGCTGGCATTGCTGAGCCTTGTTCTGGGTCTGAACCTGCTGGCCGATGGGTTGCGCGAGGAAAGCCTGCGGGATTGAGCGACTGTGCCTTTGCCCGGCGTGGCGCCCCGGGCGAGGTCGGAATTTGAGTATTTGGGGCAAGAGGAAAAGGGAATGTTTCTGCTCGCTCCGCCCCCTTTGCATTCGGCCGCGGGTGGTTCGCACCGGTGGCGGCCGGGTGCCAGACAACAAAAGGAATGCGCCGCAAGGCGCGCCGCTTGATAACAGCCTCCAACAGGGAGACGAACATGGCAAAATGGGACTATGACGGCCCGATCCTTGAAATCGACAAGCTGTCGATTTCCTTTTTCACGCGGCTGCGGGAGATTCCGGCGGTCATGGATTTCTCGGTCTCGGTACAGCCCGGCGAAGCCGTCGGGCTTGTCGGTGAATCGGGGTGCGGCAAGTCCACCGTGGCACTGGGGGTCATGCAGGATCTTGGCGTCAACGGCCGGATTGTCGGCGGATCGATCAAGTTCAAGGGGCGCGACCTTGGCGAGATGAGCGCGGAAGAGTTGCGCGACATCCGGGGCAGCGAGATCGCGATGATCTATCAGGAGCCGATGGCCTCGCTGAACCCGGCGATGCGGATCGGCAAGCAGTTGATGGAAGTGCCGATGATCCATCAGGGCCTGTCTCAGAAAGAGGCCTATGCACGGGCGTTGCAGGTGGTGACCGATGTCAAACTACCCGACCCCGAGCGGATCCTGAACAGTTTCCCGCATCAGCTTTCCGGCGGCCAGCAGCAGCGTATCGTGATCGCCATGGCGCTGATGAGCGAGCCTGCGCTGTTGATCCTCGATGAGCCGACCACAGCGCTCGATGTGACGGTCGAGGCGGCCATCGTCGAGCTGGTCAAGGATCTCGGGCGCAAATACGGGACGTCGATGCTGTTCATCAGCCATAACCTCGGGCTGGTGCTTGAGACCTGTGACCGGATCTGCGTGATGTATTCCGGCGAAGCGGTTGAGCGCGGCTCGATCCATGACGTTTTCGACGAGATGCAGCATCCCTATACGCAGGCGCTGTTCCGCTCGATCCCGCTGCCGGGTGCGGACAAGAACGCGCGGCCGCTGGTCGCCATTCCGGGCAACTTCCCCCTTCCCCATGAACGGCCCAAGGGCTGCAACTTTGGGCCGCGATGCGATTATTTCCAGGCCGGGCGCTGCGATGCCAGACCGATCCCGATGGAATCGGTGCCCGGGAATGACCGGCATCACACGCGCTGCCTGCGTTTTCAGGAGATCGACTGGCAGGCCCCGATTGCCGATTCCATCGTCAAGGAGAAGGGCAACGTCGGGGATGTGATCCTGAAGATGGACGATCTTCGGAAATATTACGAGGTCGCCGCCAACGCGCTGTTCGGCGGCGGCGAGCGCAAAGTCGTCAAGGCCAATGAAACCCTGTCTTTCGAAGCGCGGGAATCCGAGACGCTGGCCATCGTCGGGGAATCCGGCTGTGGCAAGTCGACCTTTGCCAAGGTGCTGATGGGGCTTGAAACAGCCACCGACGGACAGATCATCTTTGACAATCGTAATATCGAATCGGTGCCCATCGAAAAGCGGGACACCAAGACGATCTCGGACATCCAGATGGTGTTCCAGAACCCTTTCGACACGCTGAATCCGTCGATGAA
This sequence comes from Heliomarina baculiformis, assembly GCF_019966545.1. Classification (GTDB taxonomy): domain Bacteria; phylum Pseudomonadota; class Alphaproteobacteria; order Rhodobacterales; family Rhodobacteraceae; genus Heliomarina; species Heliomarina baculiformis. The sequence continues at coordinate 361,607 of NZ_JAIMIC010000005.1, forward strand.
GGTCGGCCGCCAGATTATCCGTGCGCTGGAAGTCTTTGGCATCGGCAAGAACGAGTCTGAGCGCCGGGAGCGGATGCTGAGCCTGCTCGACCTTGTCAAACTGCCGCGCGAGTTTGCTGACCGGATGCCGCGGCAGCTGTCCGGCGGGCAGAAGCAACGGGTCGGGATCGCCCGGGCCTTTTCCGGCGGCGCGCGGATTGTCGTAGCGGATGAGCCGGTATCGGCGCTGGACGTATCGGTCCAGGCGGCGGTGACGGATCTGCTGATGGAAATCCAGCGCGAAGAGAAGACGACGCTTCTGTTCATTTCGCATGACCTTTCTATCGTGCGCTATCTCAGCGACCGGGTCATGGTCATGTATCTGGGGCATGTGGTGGAGCTGGGCACCACCGAGCAGGTGTTCTCGCCGCCCTATCACCCCTATACCGAGGCGCTGTTGTCGGCGGTGCCGATTGCCGACACCTCAGTCACCAAAAAGCACATCGTGCTCGAGGGGGATATTCCTTCGGCGATGAACCCGCCGCCGGGATGTCCGTTCCAGACCCGGTGCCGCTGGAAGTCGGAGGTGCCCGGCAACCTTTGCGAAACCGAGGTGCCACCGATGAAATTCCGCGACGGAAATCACCAGATCAAATGCCACCTGAGCGAAGAACAATTGGCCGGAATGGAGCCGGTAATCCAGATCGCAGCCGAATAGCGGCAAAGAAAAACCCCGCAGCGTGAAAACGCTGCGGGGCGGATCGTCGTGAAGACGGAAAGTCTTATTTGGAAAGCGAATTCGGGATGTCTTCGGGCAGAACGTCGACAACGGCGTTCGCATAGCCTTCGATCATCGCTTTATAAAAATCTTCGGTGCTGGGGGCCACTGCCACGTAGCCTTCCGGAACGGTTCCGTCCGGGTCCATCGCAATGATATTGACCGGATAGCTTTCGGTGCCGGCATCGGCCTGCGGGCTGGTGATGCTCACGACACCATCCATCTGGTTGAATTCGCGGCTTTCGGGCAGCGTCATGCTGTCGCCCATGCGGACTTCCTGCAGGTTCACTTCGACAACGTAACCGGCCTCCTCGGTGGTCATCGCGATCTTGTCAGCGATCGAGGTCATCAGGTCGGTTGCCAGCGTCGGGAAGTATTCCTGAGCGTTGGAATCCTTCAGTGCCGTGTATTCGGAATTGACGGTCAGTTCCTTGACGACACCATCTTGCGACTGCGCCCAGCCGGCGCCTGCGACAATTGCTGCTACGGCACTTGCGGCCATCGTACGGACAAACATGGATTTCATTTTTACTCTCCTTTTACACTCGCCAACCACAGGCCCGGATAGGTGTCCCGGCAGGCGCTATGAGCTTTCAACACCGCTCGATGTAAAAAGGTTCCGTTTCAGATCAGATAGTTTGCAGCTGTCAACGGCGCAGGCGGGGCCCGGCAGATAGTTGCTGGACCGGAGCTGTCAGCTTCCCCAGATGACCCGCACGTAGTTCCGGGTTTCCTTATAGGGCGGCACACCACCATGTTTGACGACCGCTTCGGGGCCCGCGTTATAGGCAGCAAGTGCCAGCGGCCACGACCCGAATTTGCGGTATTGCCGCGCAAGGTAACGCGCCCCGCCTTCGAGGTTCTGTTTCGGATCTGTCGGGTCGACCCCCAGCAGACGCGCGGTCTGCGGCATCAGCTGGGCAAGACCCAGCGCGCCCTTGTGGGAAACAGCTGCCGGGTTCCAGCCCGATTCCTGCTGCACCAGGCGTGCAAAAAGATCCTCGGGCACATTGTGCAACCGTGCCGCGGCCTTGGCCATCACGAGGAATTCGCCGCGGTATTTGCCAGCATAGGCGCCGCTGCCGTTCTTGCTTGGCGTATAGATCGACGGCGGCTGGAGCCTGACCGAATTCTTGTACTGCTGGGCTGCGCGATTATCGAGAACCGCAAGCTGGGATTTGAGCAGTTTCCTCTGGCTGCGCGTCGATACAGAATCCGCAAGCGCCGCGTCGGCACAAAGAGAAATGACGAAAGCACCGACAGCAAGCTGCCCCATACGCTTGATAACCATGTACAAATAGTCCCGCAGAAAGAACGATTCCCCGGCGGTACTATAAGCAGATCACACTGAATTTCCAGAACTGAAACCTTTCGGCCCTGACAGGCAGCGTCATTTCGCGTCCTGCATTCTGGTTTAATCCTTGCAATGACACGTATAGTCTCGGACAGAACCCATCCCGGGAATCAATCCGGACAGCATTCAAACACATATACGGGGAGCACCATGGCAGGCTCGGTCAACAAGGTCATTCTTATCGGAAATCTGGGGCGCGACCCCGAAGTGCGCACCTTTCAGAATGGCGGCAAGGTCTGCAACCTGCGCATCGCCACCTCTGAGAACTGGAAAGACCGCAACACCGGCGAGCGCCGCGAGAAGACCGAATGGCATTCGGTCGCGATCTTCAACGAAGGGCTTGTCCGCGTGGCCGAGCAGTATCTGCGCAAGGGCTCAAAGGTCTATATCGAAGGCCAGCTTCAGACCCGCAAATGGCAGGACCAGTCCGGTCAGGACCGCTATTCAACCGAGGTCGTGCTTCAGGGCTTCGGCTCGACGCTGACCATGCTCGACGGCCGCGACGGCGCTTCGGGCGGCGGCGGCGGTGGTGGCGGCTATGGCGGCGGCTACGATCAGGGTGGCGGCTATGACAGCGGCCCGCAGGACGACCGCTTTGGCGGCGGTCAGGGCGGCGGCAGCGGCCCCTCCTCACGCGATATGGATGACGAGATCCCGTTCTGATAAGAACGACTTACCCGTGACGGAAACCTGTGTGCAAAACTGCACACAGGGAGTTGAGACGTAAGGAATATTTTTTGCGCGCCAACTCGGTATGTCATCAGGCAAATCGATATCTTGCCCAAGGAACACCTATGTCCAAGACACTCACCAATTACGCGCCGGTCATGCTCAGCGTTGTCCGTATCGTTGCCGCGCTCATCTTCATGGCGCATGGCACCCAGAAAATTCTCGGCTTCCCCGCCTCTGACATGAACCCGCCGATCTTCACGATGTTCGGAATTGCCGGTCTGCTTGAACTGGTGGGCGGCGCCCTGCTCGTCATCGGCCTGTTCACCCGTCCGGTGGCCTTTGTTATGTCGGGTCTGATGGCATGCGCCTATTTCATCGCCCACGCGCCGCAAAGCTTTTTCCCGGCGCTGAACGGCGGCGACGCGGCGATCCTCTACTGCTTCTTCTTCCTGTACCTTGTCTTTTCCGGTCCCGGACCGATCAGCGTTGACGCGCTGCGCAGCCGTCCGAATGGCGTGACCGCCTGATCAAAGGGTAAAAAGACGAAATCAGAAAAGCGCGGCAGATCAGTTCTGCCGCGCTTTTTCTTTCAAGGCCGCTTGCAAGACATCCGCAAGCGCATCGCGCGGCACATCCGAGGTCACAAAGGCCTGACCGATGCCACGCGCGAGGATAAAGCGCAGCTTGCCATCCAGCACCTTCTTGTCCTGTGCCATCAGATCGATCAGCGCATCCGCATCCGGCAGATCCCCGGGAATATCGGCCAGATCGGTCTTCATTCCCATGCGCTTGAGGTGTTCGCGCACGCGGCTTGGTTCTTCCTGACTGCACAGGCCAAGACGCGCCGAAAGCTCAAAGGCAAGCGCGCAGCCAATCGCCACGCCCTCGCCGTGCAACAACCGGTTGCTGTAGCCCGTCGCCGCCTCGAGCGCATGGCAGAAGGTATGTCCGAGGTTGAGCAGCGCCCGGTCGCCCTGCTCTGTTTCGTCCCGGGATACGATATCGGCTTTCATCTGGACCGACTTGGCCACCGCCGCGATGCGGGCCGCCATGTCACCCGATTTCAGCGCGGGACCGTTTTCATCGAGCCAGTCGAAGAACGCCGCATCGCCCAGCAGCCCGTATTTCACCACCTCGCCATAGCCGGCGAGGAAGTCGCGCTCGGCCAGTGTCGCAAGCAAATCTGTATCCGCCAGCACCAGCGCGGGCTGATGAAAGGCACCGATCAGGTTCTTGCCCTGACGGACGTTGATCCCGGTTTTCCCACCGACCGAACTGTCGACCTGCGCCAAAAGCGAGGTCGGGATCTGCACGAACCGCACGCCCCGGCGCAGCACCGCCGCGGCAAACCCGACCAGATCGCCGATCACCCCGCCACCAAGCGCCACCACGATGTCGCGGCGCTCAACTTTCTGATCAAGCAGCCAGTCGCAGGTCCGGGTCAGGCTTTCCCAGCTTTTGGTCGCTTCGCCTGCGGGGAGTGTCATCGCTTCCATCGCGATGCCCGACGCAGCCAATCCGGTGCGCAAGGTCTCAAGATGCAGCGCGGCAACGGTTTCATCACTGACGACAACCAGGCGCGGCCGGGGCAACAGCGGAGAAATAAGCTCTCCCGCGCGGCCCATGAGGCCGGGGCCGATAATCACGTCATAGCTGCGCTCGCCCAGCGAGACATGGACCTTTTCCTGCATCATTCGCTCTCCAGCACGTCCGGACGGGTGGCAAGCGCCTCCAGCACGCGGTCAACCATCTGCTCGATCGAGGCATGCCCGTCGGACGGCACGGCCAGATCGGCTTTTTCGTAAAACTGACGGCGCTGATCGAACAGGGACTGCAAGGTGGCGCGCGGATTCTCGGTGCGCAGCAAGGGGCGCGAATCGCGGTGCCGGACCCGCTGCCAGAGCACGTCGCAACTTGCATCCAGCCAAACCGACGCGCCTTTTTCCGAAATCAACCGGCGATTCTCCTCGGAGAGGAACGCGCCGCCGCCTGTTGAAAGCACGCCACGCTCTTCGACCAGTAGCCGGGCGATCACCTGGCTTTCCTTGCGCCGGAAAAACGCCTCGCCGTCACGGCTGAAAATCTCTGGCACCGTCATGTTGGCGGCGGCCTCTATTTCCGCATCACTATCAAGAAAAGGCACGCCCAGACGCTCGGCAAGCGCGCGGCCCACAGCGGTTTTGCCCGCGCCCATCATGCCCACCATCACAACGGTCTTTTTCAGCCTCTTCGCCTTGCGGGGCCTGTCTTTTTTGTTCGATCTTTGCTCAATTTCGCTCATTCTTCAGTGAATGACGTGATCTTGTCGAAAAGGCCATATATAACTTGTGCAAGACAACGAGCAGTAAGTGAGGTCACGATGGGCAGGCTCATCAAATTTGTAGTATATCTCCTGTGCTTGGCGTTCATAGCCGTGGTCGGGTATGCTTATCTCGGGCCGTGGTTCGGGTCGGATTTCTCGGCCCCGCAGCAAGAGATACGCAAACCGGTGGAACTGGATGCCGACTAGACACGGGATCGCCCTTTCCATTGCCATGATCGCCCTGCCCGCCTGCCTTGGCGCGCAAGAGCCGCTGACCGCAATCGACTGGCTTGGCCGCAACGCCCCGCAGATCCGATCAGGTCCGACACTGGGGGCGCAGACGCTGCGGGAACCGCCGGTGACCCAGACGGCGCTGCGGCCTGAAATCGCGGTCGAAACCCTGCAACCTCAGGCCCAGCCGATGGGCCTCGTGCCCTCCGATGTTACCGGCCTGCCGGTCAACCTGTGGGAAGGCAGCGAATTGCCGACGCTGCGCTACTTGATCGATACCGTGCCGGTGGATGGCAACCCGGCGATGCAGACCCTGCTCTATACGCTGCTTCTGTCCGAAACCCGAGCGCCGGGCGGAGATGAAGCACAGGACCTGCTGATGCGGGCGCGGCTTGACCGGCTAATGTCGCTTGGCGCGACCGATCCGCTCGAATCCCTTGCCGAAAGCGCCGGTGCGGCGCAGAACGCGGCGCTGTTCCAGCGCTGGTTCGATGCGACGCTGCTGAACGGCAGCGAGGACAAGGCCTGTGCGGCGCTGGCGTTGGATTCAAGGCTGACGCGCGATTACCGCGCCCGGATATTCTGCCTTGCCCGACAAGGCGACTGGCAGACCGCCGCGCTGATCCTCGAAGCTGCCCATGCGATACAGGCGATGCCGCAGGCAGAGCTGGACCTGATGGACCGCTTTCTGTCGCCGGAAATTTACGACGGCGCGCCGCACCTGCCCATGCCCGACCATCCAGACCCGCTGACCTTCCGCCTGTTCGAGGCGATTGGCGAACGGCTTCCAACCGCGTCGCTGCCGCGCGCCTTTGCCAATGCCGACCTTCGAGATGTCTCGGGTTGGAAGGCCCAGATCGAAGCCGCCGAAAGGCTGACACGTATTGGCGCGTTGCAACCCAACCGTTTGCTTGGCCTATACACCGAGCGTCGCGCCGCCGCCTCGGGCGGGGTCTGGGACCGGGTGACCGCCCTGCGCCGGTTCGAAACCGCGCTTGAACAGAACAGCATGGACGCGGTGACCAAGACGCTGCCGCCGGTCTGGACCGCCATGCAGGAAGTCGGGCTTGAGGTTGCCTTTGCCGAACTGTTTGCACCGCAGATAAGTGGTCTGGACTTTACGGATGCGCGTGCCGCGCAGATCGCGTGGCGCATGGGGCTTTTGTCGTCGGATTACGAATCCGTCGCCAATTCGGTGAGCGCTGAAACCGACACCGATGCGTTTCTCGTGGCCCTGACACGAGGCACGCCCGGCGATGTTGCAGCGCCGAACCAGATGACACAGGCGATATCGGACGGGTTCAGCAATGCGGTGGAGCTGCCCGGCCGTATCCAGAACGCTCTGGATCGCGGGGCGCTTGGCGAAACCATCCTGCTGGCCATCGAACATTTCGATCGTGGCGCGACGGGCAATCCCAACGACCTTGCCGCCGCCATCGCCACGTTGCGCCGCGTTGGGCTTGAAGACACCGCGCGCCGGGCGTCGCTGCAACTCCTGCTGCTGGGACACGGGTAGAATGTCGGCCCCCTCCAGTTCCTTTCAATGGATTTCGACTTTTCTTGAGGCACAGGCCGCCGAGCTTGGGGCTGCCACGAACACCCAGCTCGCCTATGGGCGCGACCTGCGTGATTTCGTGGACTGGCTTGAGCGCAAGAACAGCGACCTTGCCGGGGCCGACCGCGAGATGATCGAGTCCTATCTTGTCTGGTGCGACGCGCAAGGACTGGCCAAATCGACGCGGGCGCGACGGCTTTCCGCGATCAAGCAGGTCTTTCGCTTTGCCTTCGAGGAAGGCTGGCGCGGCGACAACCCGGCGATCCAGATCAAGGGCCCTGGGCGCGAGAACCGCCTGCCCAAAACGCTCGACGTGCCAGAGGTCGATCGGCTGCTTGACGCGGCGCGCAGCGCCGGGCGCACTCCCTCGGAGCGGCTGCGCAATACCTGCCTGATGGAATTGCTCTATGCCACCGGCATGCGGGTAAGCGAACTGGTCGGCTTGCCGGTCAGCGCCGCGCGGGGCGATCCGCGCATGCTGCTGGTGCTTGGCAAGGGCGGCAAGGAACGCATGGTCCCCCTATCCCCCCCGGCCCGTACCGCATTGGCCGAATGGCTGGTCGCACGCGACGAAGAGGAAGACTCTCGCAGCCGCAACGGCCATGCCGCGTCGCGTTTCCTGTTCCCCTCGCACGGAAAATCCGGCCACCTGACCCGGCACCGGTTCTACCTGCTGATCAAGGAAATCGCCGTCGCCGCAGGGGTCTCTCCGGCCAAGGTCACGCCGCATACGCTGCGTCATGCTTTTGCCACGCACCTGCTGGCCAACGGCGCCGATCTGCGCTCGATCCAGACACTTCTGGGCCATGCAGACCTTGCCACAACAGAAATCTACACACATGTGCTGGACGAACGCCTGTCGGAACTGGTTCACGAACACCACCCGCTTTCGAAACCTGACCGGAACGGCTAGGAATAGCGCGAACAACCTCGCATGATCCGACCGGCAAAGCATGGCAGCAGACCCGCCGCCAAATGACACCTGAAACAACGAAGTTAAGAAAGCCCCTTTGATGGAACTGTCCGAAACCGCGCTGGACAACGCATTCTGGATAACTGGTGCCGCAATTTTGCTGCTGCTTGTTCTCTCTGCCTTTTTTTCCGGTTCCGAAACCGCCCTGACCGCCGCCTCGCGTGGCAAACTGCGCGCGCAGGCCGACAAGGGCTCGAAAGGCGCGGAAAAGGCGCTGGTCATTACCGAGGATAACGAGCGCCTGATCGGATCCGTCCTGCTGGGCAACAACCTCGTCAATATCCTTGCAACCTCGCTGGCGACTTCGCTCTTTACCCGTGCCTTCGGCGACAGCGGCGTGGCACTGGCGACGCTGATCATGACCGTGCTGGTGCTGGTCTTTGCCGAGGTGTTGCCCAAGACCTACGCGATCATCTATTCTGAATCCGCCGCTGCCACTGTCGCCCCGGTCATCAGCATCGTGGTGCGAGTCCTGTCGCCCATCGTCTCGGCCGTCCGGCTTTTTGTACGCGGCGTGTTGCGTCTCTTTGGTGTGCGGGTCGATCCCGACAGCCAGATCCTTGCCGTGCGTGAGGAAATCGCAGGCGCACTCAACCTCGGCCATTCCGAAGGCGTCGTCGAAAAAGAGGACCGCGACCGGATTCTCGGCGCGCTCGACCTTGGCGACCGCGCGGTCGAAGAGATCATGCTCCACCGCTCGGGCATCGAGATGATCGATGCGGACAACCCGCCTTCGGATATCCTCCAGCAATGTCTCGACAGCCCCCACACCCGGCTCCCCGTCTTTCGGCAGGATCAGGAGAACATCATCGGCGTGGTCCACGCCAAGGATCTGCTGCGCGCCATGTACAAGGCCGTCAGCGGCCCTGACAGCGACCCCGACGCGCTCAAACGCTTTCGGATCACCGATGTGGCCATGCCACCCTATTTCATCCCCGAAACCACGACGCTGGACGACCAGATGCGCCAGTTTCTTCGCATGAGGACGCATTTCGCGCTGGTGGTGGATGAATATGGCTCGCTTCAGGGGCTGATCACCCTCGAGGACATCCTCGAGGAAATCGTCGGCGAGATCACCGACGAATTCGACCCCGATGCCGATCACCCGCTCAAGGCCAATGAAGACGGGCATTACGTGGTCGAAGGCGCGATGACGATCCGCGACCTGAACCGCGCCACTGACTGGACCCTCCCCGACGAAGAGGCCAATACCGTCGCCGGTCTGGTGATCCACGAGGCGCAGATGATCCCGACCGTGGGGCAGGTTTTCTCCTTCCACGGCTTCCGCTTCGAAGTGATGGAGCGTGACGGCAACCGGGTGACGAAACTGCGTATCCGACCGCTCTGACGCGACGATCCGCTTTGCCAGCCCCCCTGCCCGCGCTAGCATCCCGGGCAAGGAGGACACCATGACATATTCCGAGCCGCGCAGCACGCTGAGTACCCACGAGGTCCAGAACCAGCCTTCCCCCCGGGGCGATGTCGATCTCTGGACCAGCGACCTCCCCTTGCGCGAGGCAATCGCCCATTACGGCGCACGCACACCGCCGCTGGCCGCCTATGGCGCTGCGCTCGGCACGGATGAAATGCGCCGCGCCGCCCGCGACGCCAACCGTCATCCCCCCGAGCTGGTGCAATTCGATGCCGGAGGCCGCCGCATCGACGAGGTCCATTTCCACCCCGCCTATCATCGGTTCCTGACCCTCAGTCAAAGTGCCGGCTATGCCGCCTGCGCCTGGGAGGGTAAACCCGGCGGTCACCTCACTCATGCCGCGATGGTCTATCTCGCCAGCCAGGTCGAACCGGGCCATTGCTGCCCCTTGACGATGACCTATGCCGCCACCCCGGCCCTCGCCGCCTCGGAAAACCTTGCGGCCGAATGGCGAGCGAAACTGACCGCCCGCGCCTATGACCCATCGCAACAACCCGTCAGCGCGAAAACAAGCGCGACGCTTGGCATGGCGATGACCGAGAAACAGGGCGGATCGGATGTCCGATCCAATACCACGCAGGCCCGGCAGGATGGCGATCACTGGCGGCTGACGGGCCACAAGTGGTTCTGCTCCGCGCCGATGTCCGACGGGTTCCTGACGCTCGCTCAAACGCCGGACGGCCTGACCTGCTTTCTCGTCCCCCGCTGGCTTGAAGGCGAACGCAATGCGATCAACATCCAGCGCCTCAAGGACAAGCTGGGCAACAAGTCCAACGCCTCCTCGGAAATCGAATTCACCGACACGCTCGCCTACCAGCTGGGCGAGACTGGCAAGGGCGTGCGCACTATCATCGAAATGGTGCACCATACCCGGCTCGACACCGCCATGGCTCCCGCAGGCCTGATGCGCGGTGCGCTCGCCGAGGCCCATCACTGGGCCATCCACCGCAGCGCCTTCCAGCGTCGTCTTATCGACCAGCCGCTGATGCGCACGGTACTGGCCGATCTCGCCCTCGATGTCGAAGGCACGCTCGCGCTCGGCCTGCGCACCGCCCATGCTTTCGACGGGACCACTCCTGAAGACCGCGCCTTTGCCCGTATCGCGGTCGCGCTTGCCAAGTTCCTCGGCAACAAGCGCTGCCCGCAGGTCACCTACGAGGCGATGGAGGCGCTGGGCGGCATGGGCTATGTCGAAGACACGCCCCTGCCCCTCTACTACCGCGAGGCCCCGCTCAACGGCATCTGGGAAGGTTCCGGCAACGTGATCTGTCTCGACATCCTGCGCAGCCTCGACCGCGACCCGCTCGCCCGCGACGTGATGATCGCTGAACTGCGGGGCGCAACCGGTCAGAACAGTCAATACGACAAGGCCCTGAAAACCTACACTTCCCGCTGGGCCTCCCACCCCGAGGAATCCACCGCCCGCTGGTTCGCCGAGGATACCGCCCAGATGCTCGCCGCCGCGACGCTGATCCGAACCGCCCCCGCCGCGATCTCGGATGCCTATGTTGCCACCCGGCTCGACCGCGACCGCGGCCAGATCACCGGCGCCCTGCCCGGCATCGACCACAAAGCCGTCCTGAACCGGCTATCCCCTTCTTTGGGTTAAAAATATCCCGGGGGTGAATTGGCCCGAACGGGCCAAGAGGGGGCTGGCCCCCTTCCCTCAGGCCCGCAGGCGAAGTCCATCGGGATCGAAAGGCGGCTGTTCCAGCACCGTTGCGCGATGCGGCTGGCCCAGCACCATCACCTCGACCTGCTCACCGGGCTTCGGATCGCGCAGGCTGGCAAGCGCCAGGGACCTGTTTACCCCGTAGCCATAGCCGCCCGAGCTGACCCGCCCGATCCCGACGCCCGCGCGAAATACCGGTTCTCCGCCGGTGGCGTCGGCCCCTGACGCCGCAACATCCGCCTCATCCAGCGCAAGGATCACGAGGCTCTCGCGCGTGGGCATGTCGATCACCTCGACCAGAGCGGCGCGATTCAGAAAATCCTTGTCCATCTTACACAACCGCGACAGCCCGACCTCCTGCGGCCAGTACTCGGGGCTGTACTCGCGTCCCCAGGACCCATAGCCCTTTTCCAGCCGAAGGCTCATCAGCGCACGTGCCCCGACCGGCCCGGCCCCGAGGCCGCGCCCCGCTTCAAGCAGCGCCTCGTAGAGCCTCACCTGATCGCTTTCGGCGCAATGCAGCTCCCACCCGAGATCGCCGGTAAAGGACACCCGCAGGGCTACGCAATCGACCCCGGCCAGCGTGATCCGCGCCGAGCGCATGAACGGGAAATCCGCCGTTGCAAGCGATTGGTTGGTCAACCCTTGCAACAGATCCCGCGACAGGGGACCGGCCACATTGAAACCGCAGACCGCCTCGGTCAGGCTCTCGAACACCGTGCCCTCGGGCAGCGGCACCTGCTTGAAAAAGCGCTGGTGAAACCGTTCCGCCATGCCCGAGCCGATCACCCAGAACTCCTCCGCGCCCAGCCGGGTCACGGTGAAATCCCCGGCGATTCCGCCGCGCTTGCCGATCAGCGGCGCAAGGCAGGACCGACCGACCTCGCGCGGCATATTGTTGGCAAACACCGCGTTCAGCCACACCTCGGCCCCCGGGCCCTTGCAGCGATACTTGGCAAAGTTCGAGATATCGATGATCCCCGCCTTTTCCCGCAACATCCGCGCCTCGGCGCCAACCGGTTCCCACCAGTTCTGACGCTTGAACCCTGCGGTTTCCGTCACGCCCGGTTCAGAGGCGAACCATTGCGGGTGTTCCCAGCCGTAGTTCAGGCCGAATACCGCCCCCATCTGTTTTTGCATGTCGTAAACGGGGCGGGTGCGTACAGGCCGACCGGCCGGGCGTTCCTCGTTCGGGAAATGGATCGCGAAACGGGTGGTGTAGACCTCTTGCACCTTTGCCTTTGTAAATGCCTTGTCCGCCCAAGAACCAAAGCGCGCGATGTCCCATGGGAAAAGATCATATTGCATCTCTCCCTCGATCATCCATTGCGCCGCCATCAGTCCCATGCCGCCGGACTGGGAGAAGCCCGGGATAATCCCGTTGCAGCAGAAATAATTGCTCAACTCAGGCACCGGACCAAAAAGCACGTTGGAATCCGGCGACCATATCATCGGGCCGTTGATGACCCGCTTGATCCCCGCCGTGCCCGCCACCGGAACACGGTCGATCGCGCGCATCACGTTCGGCTCGATACGTTCGAGATCGTCGGGGAACAGGTCGTGGCCGAAATCCTGCGGCGTGCCGTCTTCGGCCCAGAACCGCATGTCCTTTTCATAGGCGCCGATGAGCAGCCCGTCGCCCTCGTGCCGCAGATAGTATTCGCCGTCGCGATCCGCGACCGAAGGCAAGAGCCGCCCCATCGCCGCGATCTCGGGGATGCGTTCCGTCACGAAATACTGATGCTCGGTCGGTTGCAAAGGCAGGGTCAGACCCGCCAGTGCAGCAACTTCGCGCCCCCAGAGTCCGGCGGCATTCACCACCCATTGCGTGTGGATATCGCCCTTGGTCGTGCGCACGATCCAGCTTCCGTCCGGTTGCTGTTCGGTCGAGGTGACAGGCGTGTGGCGGTGGATTTCCGCACCGCGCTGGCGCGCCCCGGCCGCATAGGCCATTGTCACGCCCGACGGGTCGACCTTGCCTGCTTCGGGTTCCAGCATGATACAGCGGATGCCGTTGAAATCGACCAGCGGGTGCAGGCGCTCGGCCTCGTCCCGCGAAATCTCGGCGAAATCGAACCCGTAGTTCTTGGCCTTGGCCGCTTGAAGCCTCAGCTGATGTTCCCGTGCCTCGGTCTGCGCGAGGTACAGATACCCCGAGCGGTACACCCCACAGCCCTGCCCGGTTTCGCGCTCAAGTTCCTCGTAGAGGTTCATGGTGTAATACTGCAGCCGCGAGATATTGGTGTTGTCGTGCAGACCGTGAATATTCGCCGCCGCGTGCCATGTGGACCCCGATGTCAGCTCGTCCCGTTCCAAGAGGACAACATCAGTCCATCCAAGCTTGGCGAGATGATACAGAATGGAGCATCCGATCACGCCGCCCCCGATAACTACTGCCTGTGCGTGGGTCTTCATCATGCTGCCCTCATTGCCGGTTTGCGCCCAACATGAGGCGCTGAGTTACGGAACATATGCCATTTAGCGACTTTGCCCGTCGCTGTGAGACAAGGCAGCACGAAAATTAGCGCCCTTTCTGACAGGATCTTTGTAGGGCTCTTCTTGCCCATTGAAAATTCAAAGACGACGGATTTTGTCGCAAAGTGACTAGCGGTTCACCAGCCCCGTCGCGAGTTTAAGCCCAAAGAAAGAATGAGGCGTAGACCATGAAAACCACCACCCGAGTTGTCGTGATCGGCGGCGGCGTTGTCGGCTGTTCCGTGTTGTACCACCTGACCAAACTCGGATGGTCCGATGTGATGCTGCTGGAACGCTCCGATCTGACCTCGGGGTCCACATGGCACGCGGCGGGCGGGTTTCACACGCTGAACGGCGACACCAACATGGCGGCGCTTCAAGGCTATACAATCCGTCTTTACAAGGAGCTTGAAGAGATCACCGGCATGTCCTGCGGGCTGCACCATGTGGGCGGGATCACCTTGGCCGACAACCGTGACCGCTTCGATATGTTGCTGGCCGAACGGGCCAAGCACCGGTTTATGGGGCTTGAGACGGAAATCGTCACCCCAGAAGAAATCAAGAAGATCGCGCCCATCACCAATACCGATGGCATCCTCGGCGCGCTGTATGATCCGCTTGACGGGCACCTTGATCCTTCGGGCACCACCCATGCCTATGCCAAGGCCGCGCGGATGGGGGGCGCGACGATCGAAACCCATTGCATGGTGAATGAGACCAACCAGCGCCCCGATGGAACATGGGACGTGGTGACCGACAAGGGCACGATCCACGCGGAGCACGTGGTCAACGCAGGCGGGCTCTGGGCGCGCGAAGTGGGTGCGATGGCAGGGGTTTACCTGCCGCTGCACCCGATGGAGCACCAGTATCTCGTCACCGAGGAAATCCCTCAGATCGCAGAGATGATCGATGCCGGCGGCGAACATCCCCATGTGATGGACCCGGCGGGTGAAAGCTATCTGCGTCAGGAGGGTCGCGGCCTTTGCATCGGGTTCTACGAGCAGCCCTGCCGCCCCTGGGCTGTGGACGGAACACCGTGGAATTTCGGGCATGAGTTGCTGCCGGACGATTTTGACAAGATCGAGGATTCCATCGCCTTCGCCTATAAGCGCTTTCCGGTGCTGGAAACCGCCGGAGTCAAATCGGTTATCCACGGTCCGTTCACCTTTGCCCCTGATGGCAACCCGCTGGTCGGGCCGGTGCCGGGCCTGCAAAATTACTGGTCGGCCTGCGGCGTCATGGCCGGGTTCAGCCAAGGCGGCGGTGTCGGCCTGATGCTTGCCCAGTGGATGATCGAGGGCGAATGCGAGCGCGATACCTTTGCGATGGACGTGGCCCGCTTTGGCGACTGGATCAGCCCCGGCTATACACGGCCCAAGGTGATCGAGAACTACCAGAAACGGTTCTCGGTATCTTATCCGAACGAGGAATTGCCTGCCGCACGGCCCAACCGGACTACGCCGATGTATGACATCTTTACCGAAATGGGCGCGGTCTGGGGCCAGCAATTCGGACTGGAAGTGGTGAACTATTTCGCGCAAGGCACTGAACCTACTTATGAAACGCCCTCATTCCGCCGCTCGGACGCCTTTGAAGCCACGGCCCGCGAAGTCATGGGCGTGCGCAACGGTGTCGGCATCAACGAGGTCCACAACTTTGGCAAATACCTCGTCACCGGATCGGGCGCGCGGAACTGGCTGAACCGCATCATGGCGGGCCGTATTCCGCAGCCGGGAAGGATCAGCCTGACCCCGATGCTGTCGCCCAAGGGCCGGCTGATCGGCGATTTCACTGTCTCTTGCCTCGCCGAGGACCGGTTCCAGCTGACGGCCTCTTATGGCGCGCAGGCCTATCATTTCCGATGGTTCAAGCAGCATAAGGTCGATGGCGTAACCGTCGAGAATATCTCGGATAAACGGAACGGTTTCCAGATCGCCGGTCCCAAGGCGCGGGATGTGCTGGCGGCCTGCACACGGGCCGATATTTCTGACTTCAAGTTCCTTGACGTGCGCCCGATGACAATTGGCATGACCGAATGTCTGGTGCAGCGCGTAAGCTATACCGGCGACCTCGGCTATGAGATCTATTGCAATCCGATGGCGCAGCGGCAGCTTTGGACGACGCTATGGAACGAAGGTCAGAAACACGGCATGGTGCCCTTTGGGATGCGGGCGATGATGTCGCTGCGGCTCGACAAGTTCTTTGGGTCGTGGCTCAGCGAGTTTTCCCCGGATTATACGGCCGCCGAGACTGGGTTGGATCGCTTTATCTCCTTCAAAAAAGATACTGATTTTATTGGTAGAAAGCCAGCAGAGGAAGAACGTGAGAATGGCGCGGCCCGTCAGCTTGCCGCCTTTGAGGTCGAGGCCGAGGATGCCGATGTGCAGGGCTATGAACCGATCTGGCTGGATGGTTCGGTTCAGGGCTTCTGCACCTCGGGCGGGTATTCGCATTTCGCGGGCAAATCCATCGCACTCGGGTTCCTGCCGACGGAGCGGATTGCCGAAGGGCTGGCGGTGGAAATCGAGATCCTTGGCCAGATGCGCCCTGCGAACCTGATCACCACCCCGCTTTTCGATGCGGACGGGGCAAGGATGCGCGGCTGAGGGGCTGGACCGTCATATACGGGGCGCTTACACCCGAGCCATGAAACCCGATCTGCCGATCATCCTACTTGCTGCCGGGGCCGCTGCGCGGATGCGCGGGCGCGACAAGCTGCTTGAACTTGTCGATGGTGTGAGCCTGCTGCGGCGGCAAGCAGAGATGGCGCGGCGGGTAACGACGGGGCCTGTTCTGGTCACCCTGCCACCGCCGCCCCATGCCAGGTATGCGGAATTGGAGGGAGTGGACGTGACAAAGATCATCGTCCCAAATCCTGAAGAAGGAATGAACGCTTCGATACGTGCGGGGTTTGCAGCACTACCCGACGGGACGGAAAGGGCAATGGTCTTGTTGGCTGATCTGCCGGAGCTGACCGAGGGCGACCTTAACGACGTCGTACAGGCTGCTGTTTCAAATAGAAAATTCAGGATTACTCGTGGCATGACCGACGACGGAAAACAGGGTCATCCCATCATCTTCGCTGCCCCGCTGTTCCACGAACTGACCCGCCTGACGGGGGACAGCGGCGGGCGTGAAGTCGTTGCGCAGAACGCGGATTCAATCAACCTTGTGCCCTTGCCGGGTCAGCATGCGAGGCGCGATCTTGATACGCCCGAGGACTGGGCCGCGTGGCGCCGCGAGAACCCGGACCGTTAGGCGCAGGCGCGGAGCAGTTCCGCCTCGTGGCGTTTCAGTGAAAAACGTGCAGCGCGGTAGTCATCGAGACCGGCAACGGTTGCAAGCTCGGGGAACAACGCTTCGATCTCGTTCTGCTGATCGCGACCCATCGCCGACATGGTGCGGCTGGCGGGCTGGAAACTTTCGCTCCACACCCCGTCAGAGCGGATGATTTCGTGGTTGTCGAACATCAGGTGGACATAGGTGAGCGCGCCCGGGTTCCGGCGAGATACACCCGGTGCACCGACAAGGTGCTTGGAGGGCACCAGCACCTCATCCTCGCCGAACATCAGCTGTGCCTCGCCGGATTCGACCAGCATCCGGTGGTTGGGGCTGACCATCATGTCGCGCTCGGGACAGTTGGGGCCAAAAGCATCCTTGCGGATCATCACCGGCGCGAAGGAGGGCGCGGTCCGAAGCTCGGCCACGCCGAGCTGACGCTGACCGATCCAGCGCAGCGGTTGCGGACCGTTATCGCGGGTATAGACGAGATCGCCGGGCACGAGGGTTTCGACCGGACGCAGACCCCGCGTGGTTGAAATCAGGCTGCCGGGCGTGAAACAGACGACCTCGGTCTGGAAATTCTCGATATCCTCGTAGTTGATATTGGCCCACTGGTCGCCGCGCTGCAGGGTGATCTGGCCGTTATAGCCATCCATCCCGTTGCTTTCCGGATTTTGCACCCAGCCGGTAATGTTCCAACCGTCTTCGATCAGGTTGGAGATATCGAGCGTATCGTTGTCGTCGCCGCCAGAGCCGCCCTTGACTGTTGTATTGAAATTCGTCGTCGTTTCACCAAAAGAAATGATGATGGTATCGCCATCGTCGCCGCCGTCGAGCACGTCATTGTCGCCACCGCCATAGATGACGTCATACCCGAGGCCGCCGTAGACCTGATCATTTCCGTCGCCCGCGTAGATGACGTCATCTCCGGCACCGCCATCGATCGTGTCGTCGCCATTCTCACCATAAAGCGTATCGTTACCGTCGCCGCCGTAGATCTTGTCCTTGCCCGACCCTCCGTAAATACCATCATCGCCGCCTTCGCCGTGAAGGGTGTCATCACCGGATTGGCCATAGATCGCATCGCCGCCTTCGCCGCCATAGACCGTATCATTTCCGGCCCCCCCAAACACTGCGTCGGCCCCGCCATTGCCGTGAATGGTGTCGTCGCCCGCCTCTCCGTGCAGAGAGTCGCCGGCATTGCCGCCGGTGATCGTATCATTGCCGGCAGTGCCCTGCTTGAGCTGGGGTGTGTCGTCTTCCGGATTGCTGCTCATCGTTACTTAGCCGTTATCGTTTCAGGTACCACGATGCCTGACGCTCGCGGCCGTTGTTTCGTTCGCTTTTCGCCATTCTGGCAGCGATCATCCGATGTGACGGTGATCGGGGTGAAGCCGCGGAGAGGTAACAGACAAAGGTAAATTTGCCTTTTCTTGCCGTCCTCACGGGCTTGCGATGATGCGTGTTAATGCTGCAACTGCATCGATTTTGGGAAGGGAATATGGCTTTTTCGGGGTTTGCCCCGGGTTTTGTCTTGCATTTTACAAGGCTGGCTAAATCCGATCAAAAACTGTTCAGTTTCAACATTATAGTTAACAACCTCAGGTGGCCGCACCCGTGCACAAAGCGTATGACATCTGTACACCCCCTGTGCACCCCCGCGCCCGAATTCACTAGTCGAAACGGCACGACAAGCGTCCGTCACAGGAGATGTCTGACCGGCTACGGGAAAGACAACGCCTGCCAAGTTCGGATCTCGTAAAGGCGGCGCGCGGTGAAACAGGTGCCGTGATCGCCGGTTGACAAAAAGGGGTCTCTGCCCGATGCATGGGGCTGCGACAGGGGCGTCCGCATCTGCGGGCTGAGAAGCACCCTTTGAACCTGAACCGGATCATGCCGGCGGAGGAAGTTGCAAAACCTCAGCCCGCCGGTTTCTCGGATCGATGTTGCGGTTTTGATCTCCTCCCCGGCGAGGAGAGACGATGCACGACACCGGAGCTTACCTTGCCCAGATGCGCGAGACCGCGCCGCTGGTCCATAACATCACCAATTTCGTTGCCATGAATGTCATGGCGAATGTGCTGCTTGCCGTCGGGGCGTCGCCCGCGATGGTGCATGCCCGCGTAGAGGTGGCCGAATTCGCCGGGCTGGCGCAGGCGCTGACCGTAAATATCGGCACCGCCGACCCGGAATGGGGCGCGGCGATGGAGGAGGCCGGCACCGTGATGGCCGACAATGGCCGCCCCTGGGTGATGGACCCGGTGGGCGTAGCGGCGACCACGTTTCGCCAGGATCTGTCGAACCGGCTGATCGGTCTGAAACCGACCGTGATCCGCGGCAATGCCTCTGAAATCCTGACGCTGGCGGGCCTTGAGAGTACCGCGCGCGGCGTCGATGCGGGGGATACGGTGTCGGATGCCGAAGAGGCCGCGCGGCAGCTTGCGGGGCGCACGGGCGGCGTGGTCGCCGTTTCTGGCCCCGTCGACTACGTGACGGACGGGATGCGCGGCTATCGCATTGACAACGGTCATGAAATGATGGGCCGTATTACCGTCATGGGCTGTTCGCTGAACGGGGTTATCGCGGCCTTTTGCGTCGATCAGCCCGCGCTCGAGGCGACGGCGGCGGCGCTGGCCTGTTATGGTCTCGCCGGAGAGATTGCAGGACAGAGCGCAAAGGGACCGGGCAGTTTTCAGGTCGCCTTTCTTGACGCGCTTTACGGGCTGAGCCCGGAAGAGGCCACCAAGGGCGCAAGGATCACCGGCGCATGATCGGGCCGGTTTACGTAGTGACTGATACGGGAGCGCCGATTTCGGTTCCCGATCAGACTCGGGCCGCTATGCGGGGTGGCGCATGGGCCGTGCAGCTGCGCGACAAGACCGCAAGCGATGCGGCCTTTGCCGAACTGGCCCGGGAACTGGCGGAAATTCTCTCTGGCAGCGGCACGAAGCTGATCTTGAATGATCGGGTCGAGCTTGCCTGCGCGCTTGGCGTCGACGGGCTGCATATCGGGCAGAGCGATGGCGATCCGGCGCGGATACGAGACCGGATCGGGCCTGAGATGATCTTGGGTCTTTCCATCGAGAACGCGGATCAGTGCGCGGCGCTGGACGGGTTGGCGCTCGATTACATCGGCGCAGGGCCGGTTCGGACGACCCCCAGCAAACCCGACCATGCGCCGCCCATCGGGTTTAACGGGCTGGCGGACATCGTGGGCCTTGCCTCCTGCCCGGTTGTCGCCATCGGCGGTCTTGGCACAGGCGATGCGGCAGCACTGAAACAGGCCGGTGCCGTGGGCATGGCGGTGGTGAGCGCGGTCACGCGGGCCGCCGACCCCGAGGCCGCAACACGGGAGCTGATGCAGGAATGGAGCGCACTATGATCCCCAATATTCTTTCCATCGCCGGGTCCGATCCCTCCGGCGGAGCCGGTATTCAGGCCGACATCAAGGCGATCTCGGCGCGCGGTGGCTATGCGATGGCGGCGCTGACCGGGCTGACCGCGCAGAATACCCAAGGGGTCAGCGCCGTCGAACTGGTGCCGCCCGCCATGGTTGCCGCGCAGATCAAGGCGATCCGGGATGACATCCGGGTGGATGCGGTCAAGATCGGCATGCTCGGCTCGGCCGCGATTATCGAGGCGGTTCTTGTGGCGTTGGAGGGGCTTAAAGCCCCTGTGGTGCTTGACCCTGTGATGGTGGCCAAGGGCGGCGACCGCTTGCTGCAGGCCGACGCGGTCGCAGCGCTGCGTGACCGGCTCTTGCCACGCGCCACTGTCATTACCCCGAACCTGCCCGAAGCCGCCGACCTACTGGGCTGTGACGAGGCGGTGAACCTTGAGGACATGCGGCGGCAGGCGGTGGACCTGCTGGCGCTTGGTCCACGGGCGGTGATGCTCAAGGGCGGGCATCTGGATCAGCCGGAGTCACCCGATCTGCTGCTGTCGGCGGATATCCATCTTGATCTGGGCGGACCGCGACATGTGACGCGCAATACGCATGGTACCGGATGCACCCTGTCATCGGCGCTGGCCTGCGAGCTGGGCCATGGACGCCTGCTTGGTGAGGCCGCGCGCAATGCCAAGACCTATACCGCCCGGGCCATCGCCCATTCCGGCCTGCTGGAAGTCGGTAAAGGCCATGGACCGGTGAACCATTTCCACGCTTTCCCCTTCAATCACGAATGAACCATGCAAGAACAGATCGCTGACCGGACTGTTCTGATTGTGCAGGGGGATCGGCAATTGCTTTATGCCGCGGACCTGCTGAAAGATGCCGAGCTGCGCAAGGGTGCCGGACGGATCGAGAGCGCGAATGGCGGGGTGGAATTCCTGACGCAGGACGCGCTGATCCTTGTCGGTGACATTTTCGACGCGGTCGCGCGCGCGCTCTTGCGCGACGGGGCGACGGAACTATGCGACGGCAAATCGGTGCTCTACCGTCACCGGCTATCCGGCGATGTGCTGGAGATCACCGTAAGCGCCGGCACGGCAGTGATCGATCCGGATGGACCGGATGAGATCTCCCTGCCGGTAGAGGCTCTGGCCGAGGCGATGGATGCCGCCTGGGCCGAGGTCGAGCAATTGCTTGCGCTTGAGAGCGGCTGACGGGGCTGGCCGGGCGTGCCCGGCCCCTGCCCCTTAACTTGCGACGGCGGTTTCCGAGGCGAACCATCCCTTGCCCGGCACGGCCGAGAGCAGATCGCGGGTATATTCGTGCTGCGGATTGGCGAAGATACCTTCGGTCGCGCCGATCTCGACCACTTCACCGCGCCGCATTACTGCGATCCGGTCACAGACCTGTGCCGCCACCCGCAGGTCATGGGTGATGAATATCATCGACAGGTTCATCCGGTCACGGATACTGTCGAGCAGTTCGAGGATCTGCGCCTGGATCGACACGTCGAGCGCCGAGACGGGTTCATCCGCCACCAGTATCTGCGGTTCGAGCGCAAGGGCGCGGGCGATGCCGATCCGCTGACGTTGCCCGCCGGAGAATTCATGCGGGAAACGGTCATAGGCGCGGTCGTCCAGACCGACGATTTCGAGCAGTTCGAGCGCCTTCTCCCGCGCTTCTTCGGTTGAGGCACCATAGAGCAGCGGCCCCTGCGCAATGATCTTGCCGACCTTGGTGCGCGGGTTGAGCGAGGCGAAGGGGTCCTGAAACACCATCTGGATCTTGGAGCGATGTGCCCGCATGGCCGAACGGCCCAGCGGGCGCAGATCGGTACCGCCCAGCAGGATCTCTCCGGCCTCAGCGTCGTTCAGGCGCACGATACAGCGGGCCACGGTGGATTTGCCCGAGCCAGATTCACCGACGATGCCAAGGGTCTCGCCCCGGGCGAGGTCAAAGGTCACTTCCTTGGCTGCGTGGACCACGCGGGCCTTGCCGCCGAACAGACCGCCACCGCTGCTGTAGGTCTTGACCAGCTTGTTGACGCTCAGCACGGATTCCTCTGAACGCGCACGGGCCGCACGGGGCGTAAGGCTTGGCACCGCCGCCATGAGACCTTGGGTATAGGGGTGCTGCGGGTTGCGCAGCACCTCGTCGGTGGTGCCGGTTTCGACCACCAGGCCGTTCTGCATCACGGCAACGCGGTCGGCGATATCGGCAACCACACCAAAGTCATGGGTGATGAACAGAACGCCGGTGCCATGTTCGGCCTGCATCTCCTTGATCAGCTTGAGCACCTGCGCCTGCGTGGTCACGTCGAGCGCGGTGGTCGGTTCGTCCGCAATCAGGATTTTCGGATCGAGCGCCAGCGCCATCGCGATCATCGCCCGCTGCCGCTGACCGCCGGAAAGCTGGTGCGGATAGGCATCGAGGGTCTGTTCCGGATCGGGCAGATGCACGTCTTCGAGCAGCTTGAGCGCGCGGGCACGGCGTTCCTTGCCGGGCATGTTTTCGTGGAAACGAAACACCTCATCAATCTGGTTGCCGATGGTCATCACCGGGTTCAGCGCGGTCATCGGTTCCTGAAAGATCATAGAGATGTCGGAGCCACGGATCTGGCGCAGACGCGCTTCGCTCGCCTTGGCCAGATCCTCGCCCTGGAACATCACCTCGCCCTGCGAGATATGCACATGCGGCTTCGGCAAGAGCCCCATGACCGCGCGGGCCGTGAGCGATTTGCCGGAACCGGATTCCCCCACCACGCAGAGGATTTCGTTTTCTTCGAGATGCAGGTCGGCGGCCTTGACCGCATGGGCCCGCTGACCGCCCGCAGGCAGGGCCACGTGAAGGTCACGGATATCGAGAAGCCGTGTCATGTGCGCTCCCTCAGTCTTGGGTTCAGGGCGTCGTTCAGACCTTCGCCCACGAGGTTGATCGCCAGCACGGTCAGCAGGATCGCGATGCCCGGGAAGGTGCAGACCCACCATGCCGAGCGCAAGAGGGTGCGGCCCGCGCCGACCTGAAAGCCCCAGCTCATGATATTGGGATCGCCGAGGCCAAGGAAGGCCAGCCCGCTTTCGATCAGGATCGCGGTCGCCACCATGAGAGAACCGATGACGATGATCGGTGACAGGCAGTTCGGCAGCATCTCGGCCAGCATGATGCGGATGTCGTTCATGCCGATGGTATGGCAGGCCTGAACGAATTCACGCCCCCGCAGCGACAGGAATTCACCGCGCACCAGTCGCGCGACAGCGGGCCATGACACCACCGCGATGGCGATGACGATGCTTTCGATCGAGGGTTTCATGATCGCCACCAGCAGGATCGCGAAGATGAAGGACGGGATCGTCTGGAACATCTCGGTTGCGCGCATCAGCAGGTTGTCGATGAAGCCGCCATAATAGCCTGCAAGCGCGCCCATGATGACACCGACGAAAACCGCGACCAGCGTGGCGAGCAGCCCGATCAGCAGCGAGGTTTTCGCGCCATGCGCAATGCCGGCGGCCACGTCGCGGCCAAGACTGTCGCTGCCAAGCAGGAACCCGTTTTCGCCCGGCGGCGACATGGGCTGGCCTGCAAGGCTGAACGGGTCGGCGGGAAAGAACAGCGGCGCGGTCAGAGCCATGAGGATGATCAGGAAGATGATGACAAGCCCCATCACCGCCGAGCGGTTACGGGCGAAGAGTTTCCAGAATGTCATGTCAGGAGACCTCGATACGCGGGTCAAGCAGCGAATAGATGATATCGACCACCAGGTTTACGGCCACCACGAGGGAGGCGGAGAGCAGGAAGATGCCAAGCAACAGGTTGAGATCGCGCGAGAACAGCGCCTCGAAGGCCAGCATACCCAGGCCCGGCCAGGCAAAAACGGATTCCACGATGACCGATCCGCCGATCAGCGCGCCGACCTGAACGCCCGCCATGGTCACGACCGGCAAGAGCGCGTTGCGCAACACGTGGACAAAAACGATGCGGCGTTCGGTCAAGCCCTTGGCGCGGGCTGTTGTGACGTAATCCTCGCCCTGCTGTTCCAGCACCGAGGCCCGCATCAGGCGGGTGTAGAGCGCGAGGTAAAACAGCGAGAGCGTGATCGTCGGCAGAACGAGGTGATGGGCGATATCCACGACCCGGTCCCAACCGGAATAGAACATCGCGAAATTCTCCATCCCCGAGGTCGGGAACCAGCCGAGATTGAGCGAGAACACCACGATCAACATCAGACCGACCCAGAACAGCGGGGTCGCATAGGTGATCAGGGCAAAGACGGAAATCGCCGTGTCGCGCCAGGTGTTCAGACCGGTGGCAGCGATCAGGCCAAGGATGATACCAAAGCCGACGGCGATGACGATGGTCGAGCTCATCAGGATGAGTGTCGGGATGAAGCGGTCGAAAACCAGCTGGCTGACCGGCATTTCATGGCGGAAGGAATAGCCAAGATCCAGCATCACCACGTTCTTGAGGTAGACCCCAAGCTGGACGATCAGCGGCTGATCGAGTCCGAACTTGGCGCGCAGCTCGGCCATGTATTCGGGGGTGGCCGATCCGGCCTCGCCTGCAAG
Source organism: Heliomarina baculiformis (assembly GCF_019966545.1). Classification (GTDB taxonomy): domain Bacteria; phylum Pseudomonadota; class Alphaproteobacteria; order Rhodobacterales; family Rhodobacteraceae; genus Heliomarina; species Heliomarina baculiformis. The sequence continues at coordinate 386,265 of NZ_JAIMIC010000005.1, forward strand.
CACGTCGACGGCGTCGCCTTCGGCCAATTGCAGCAGGAAGAAGTTCAGCACGACGATGGCAAGGATGATCGGGATCGCCTGCAAGAGACGTTTGAGCACATACCGGATGCGCTTGGACGACTGGCTCATGTTTTAGGGTACCTTTATTGGGTGCATCAGCCCCTGAGGGGGCCGATGCCTGGTCTTATCCGGGTCGGATTATTTCTCGATCCAGACCTGGTCGAAGGAGCCGTACGCGCCAAGCGCCGAGGCGTCATGCCCATGCAGCTTGTCGTTGAAGACGTTCAGGAATTCCATTTCGAAGAGGTTCATGACCGGCATGTCCTCGGCAAGAATATCCTGTACCTGACCGTAGATCTCAGCCCGCTTGTCCGCATCCGCCTCTGTGGTGGCGGCGGCGAGCAGTTCGTCCAGTTCCGGGTTGGAATACTGGCTCGAGTTCACGAAATGCGTGCCCTGCCGGATCTGGCTGGTCGCATAGTGACGGTGAACGCCCAGCACCGGGTCAGGCAGCTGGTAGAAGTAGTTCATCGTCATGTCGAAATCGTAGTCCTGATAGACCCGCTTGAGCCATGTGGGCACGTCTTCGTAGCGCAGCTCGATTTCGATACCCAGCGGCATCAGCGCCTGTTTCATGTATTCGCCCGCCCGGCGCCAGTCTTCGCCATAGGGGATCAGGTCAAGCGTCGCCTTGATGCGGACACCGTCGTCACCGGGGGTCACACCTGCCTCATCGAGCAGCGCGATGGCCGCGTCGACATCGGGGCTTTCCGGATAGGCTTCGGGCTCGGCCTTGTAGAGACCGGTCGCGCTGAAGTTGGACGACAGCGCCGAGGTGGCCGCTTTGCCGTAACCGAACCAGATGTTGTCAATCAGGAAGTTCCGGTCGATGGCCAGCGAGATCGCCTTGCGCACTTCGGGTTTGTCGAAGGGTTCGCGGGTGCTGTTGAATTCGACCAGCGCCATCGGGTTGATCATGGCATAACCGTCGGTCGAGACCGAGAAGCCGTCCATCTCACGCAGGCGAACCGCGTCAATGTTCGGGATCGCGCCATAGGCACCGTACATCACTTCGCCGTTTTCCATCGCCGCGGTCCGGGTCGAGGCGTCGGGCACGAAACGCGCGACAACACGATCCAGGTAAGGCAGACCCTCTTTCCAGTAGTTTTCGTTCTTGGTCAGCAGGATGTACTGACCCTTTTTCCATTCCTCGAAAACGTAGGGACCGGTGCCGACCGGGTTGGTGGCAAGGTCGGAATTACGCGGGTCGGTGCCTTCAAGCAGGTGCTTGGGCACCATCGGGCTTTCATAACCGGAAAGCGCGCGCAGCATATAGGGCGCCGGGTTCTCGAGGTTGAAAATCGCGGTGGTGTCGTCGGGTGTATCGACCGAAGTCACCTCGGCAAAAGACGCCGGGCCGCGCGGGTGAACCTTTTTCAGGATTTCCATGATCGAGAAAGCCACGTCTTCCGAGGTAAACGGCTCGCCGTCATGCCAGGTCACGCCTTCGCGGATCTTGAAGGTCACGGTCTTGCCGTCTTCGCTGACCTCGTAGCTTTCGGCCAGCGCCGGAACGATGTTCAGATCGTTGTCATAGTCGAGCAGACCTTCGTAGATCTTGGGCGCGACAAGACCGATCGGGCCCGAAGTCGACAGGAATGACGCCAGCGACGGCGGCTCGGGCTGAACAAGGTAGACAAAGTTGCCCCCCTCTTCCTGCGCCGAGGCCGAACCGGCAAGAGCCAGCCCGAGCGCGCAGGTCATATTGACCAGCAAGGTCTTGATTTTCATAAATTATACTCCTCTGTCGTATATTGACGGTTCGGCACTTTTTTTATTTCTAAGCCGTTTTTGGTGCCGCCATTCATCGGGCTATCCGCCCGTTGGTCAAGATATATGCTGTTTTTTTAATCAAAACCACGGTAAGAATGAAGGATCGCCTAAGTATTAATCTAGTGACGTCAAGCCGCGTCATGCCGCTGGAACGGCGTGCCGCAGTTTCCGTGACGGATCACATGCTTAGGCGAATAAGGGAGCGCATGATCAGGAATGCGGCGCAGGGCGCGTTCGACCCCTTGTCGGCCCGCGTTTTGTCATGCGGTGGCACGCGCCGCTGTGGCACGAAATAGCCCGGTTCTGGGCGCACTCCGGCGGCTAGTTGGCGAATTCGCTGAACACCGTGACGCTACCGTCAGCCTCTTTGCGGCAGGAATAGCTGGTGCCCGCCGCGTCAAGGGTGAGCAAGGGACCGCCGCCGGTTTCGATTTCACTGCTGACGGTAATCTGGTCGGCCGGGATCGAGGTCAGCGTGGCGGCCTGATCAATGCAGGGCTGACGCATGGCTTCGAATTCGGTGGGCGTGGCAAAGGTTGTGGCCTCGTCGTAATCATTGCAGGCGACAAGACCAAGGCAGCAGCCGACTGCCAGAAATCTGCGGATCATTCTCTGTCTCCCATCCATTCGGGTCTCCCTCAGTGCATGGCGGACCCGGTACCCATCTCAATTCATTCAGACGTGCTAAACACAACCAGAGGTTATTCATAATTATCTCAAAAGCCAGAACGACCGCGGTTGCCCAAGCGGAGGTTTGCCGACGTTCGACCCGTTGTTGGAAAAGGATGTCGAAGTCAGAAGGGGTGCTATGCGTGTTTCTCTAGAGACTTAGGGCTGAAAATTAAGGGGATGTTTGCAAATCGTGGTGGTTCGCACAGCGGACTTTTCTGACGTACGCTGCGCGCCCGGTGCTAGCCGTGGTCGCAATGCAGATCGTCAGATTGCGCCGTGCAAGTCGCTTACGTTCGCTCGACGTGCGAGGGGGTCTCATTTCAGCAAGGACGGCGAAGCAACGGACTCACCATCTTTGGCGAGACAGAGGACCCGCGACTAAAGTCGCGGGCCCCTCGATCTCCTTTCAATCGCCGAATTCCTCACGGAAGTCGGCGAAGTCCACCTGCATACCGTTCATGATGGTACTCCAATGACGGGTCAGGGCGGCCTGCGCCACTGCTTCGCGGATCTCGCCATCAGTGGCACCGGCGGCCTTCGCGGCCTGGGTGTCGGCAAAGACACAGAACTGGCAGGGGATCTGCGCTGCGACGGCGATGTTGATCAGGGCCTTCTCTCGCGCCGACAGCTCGGTCGTCTGCGAAATCTCGAGGTCCCGTGTAAGCCTCCAGGCGGCAGCCACCCCGTGCTCGGGATAGACCTTGAAGAAGCTCGGGACGAACCCGAAAGCACGTTCGATCTCGGCAAAGGCTTCGGTGGCGGTCTCCTGTGCGCTGGCCGGGGCGGCGTGGGCAAGAAGGGTCACGGACAGGGCCGCGGTGACGATGATGGTTTTGAAGTTCACGTATATCTCCAGTTCGGGAAGAGGCCCGGATGCCGGGCGGTTTCGTACTCCGTCCGATTGGCCGGGGCATGACATACTTCTCGCCGAAGTCGCGGCGCAGACATATTTCACCCATGGTCCGAACTTCGATAAAAGCTATTTTCGCATTTATAAACATGCGCTTGCATGGCGAAGACAACGCACCGCCCAGCACCGGCCGTCGCCGCATCGCAGCCCTGTCTGCACCTGTGGTTCAGTTGGCTGGTGCCACCTGCGTTTGGACCGGTTCGAAAAGAAGCCGGACATAGGACCGAAGCAGCAGCAGCTGTTCCGCAAGGATCTGCGGCTGCCCGACGGCCTTTGACAGCACGATGCCGCCTTCGACCGTGTTGGAGATCATGTCGGCCAAGGACCGCAGGTCCACATCATCGCGCGGCGGATAGGTTGCCGCGATCTCTTCGAGCATCTTGAGAAACCGCGCGCGCCAGATAAGGACGGCATTCCTGTTCAGTTCCCGCACGTCGCGGTCAAACATGCGCTCAGAGTAGGTGAAGGTCGCGACCAGACACCCGGGATGCCCGTTCGGCAGATCCGCCATCATCTCGGACAGCAGCTTCAACCCGATCAGGAAGGAATGCAGCGGGTCACCGTGCAATTCGCGCGCACGGCCGAAGATATCGTCCAGCAGCGCCTCCTCGGTGTCGAGATAGCGTTGCAGCAACGCGCGCGCGAGTTCATTCTTGTCGCGGAAATGATAGAAAAACCCGTTCTTCGAAATGCCGGCCTCGGAGATGATTTCCTCGATCGAGGTGGCGCCGAAGCCCTTGGCGAGAACGCCCGCCTCGGCGATGTCGAGCAGCCGCTCACGCGTGCTGGGCTTGGTCTGCGCCATGTTCGTCCTCCACATCCTACTGCACCAGAAGTGCAGTTTTGCCGGTCCAAAAGAATTCGGGCCCAGACGACCGCGGTGCAGCGCATTGAATTAATTTGTAATTTTTCCATGGCCTGACTGGACCACCGGAATTCTATCCTTGCGGGCCGCTAAGGTCCATTCCTTGACCAGTCGCTTCGATCCCCGGGGCGACGCTTTGCACAAGGATCGATGCAATGCACCACACTTCCCCTCTTTTCCTGCCCGGCTCCTATCTGGCCCCACCTTCCGCGATGGTCGTTGGCGTCTTCGCAGCACTCCAGGCCTCGGGTCAATACGCCTCGGAAGGCCGCAACCTCCTGCGGGACGAGCGGTCCGCCGCCTTCTCTCCCGACGGCCGCGTCATTCACGGATCAAGATAGCCGTTCCGCAAGCGGCGCGTAGCGCCCTTCCGGACCTGAAAGGACAGACCCCATGAAAACCGCCATACATCTGATCCGCGACATACCCGTTCGACGTTTCATCGACAGGTTTCTGGCCGAGCGCCGGCATCGCCAGCAGCAACGCCTCGAAGAGAGCCTGCGACGCGACCTTCCTCCCCATATTCTGCGCGACATCGGCCTTTCCAATGAGGCGCCGGTCGCCGGAATCCGCCGATAGGAGCACTACCATGACATACCACGACATCCCGCCGAGAGTGCCGGGCCTGACCTGGCTGACCGAAGGCGGCATCGAGACCGAGATCATGTACAAATGGGGTTACGAACTGCCCCAGTTCGCCATGTTCCCTTTGCTTGAGGACCCGAAGGCGGCCGAGACGATACGTGGCATGTACCGTCGGTATCTCGACGTGGCCGCGCGCCACGACATGGCAGCGCTGATCGGTGGCTTTGATTACCGCGCCAGCGCCGATTGGGGCGCGCTGCTCGGCTACTCGACCGAAGGACTGGCCGACGCCAATATCGGGGCCATCGACTTCCTGCGGCAGATGGCCCGGGAATACGATGGCCAGATCGCGGATGCCCGGCTGGTCGGTTATCTCGGCCCCCGCGGCGACGCCTACAGCCTGAACCGGACGATGACAGAGGCGGCGGCCGAGGATTACCATGCGGTGCAACTCGAAACGCTGAAGCGGGCTGGCGCCGACCTTGCCTGGGCCGTGACTTTCAATAATCCGGCCGAGGCGCGCGGCGTGACCCGCGCGGCGCGCGCCCTCGACATGCCGCTGGCGCTGTCCTTTTCGCTGGGTTCGGATTCCCGGCTGGCCACCGGCGCGAGCCTGCCGGAGACCATCGAGGCTATCGAACGGGACAGCGACGGGTACCCGGCGTTCTACGCACTGAACTGTTCGCATCCGATGGAGTTCGAACCCGCCCTCACGCCCGGCGGCTGGCAGGACCGGCTGCGCTGCATCCGGCCCAATGCCGCCAAGATGGACAAGATCGCGCTCTGCAAGCTTGGCCATCTTGAGGAGGGCGACCCGGAGGAACTGGGTCGGCAGATGGCGGATGTAGCCCGGCGCTTTCCGAAGATGGACATATGGGGCGGGTGCTGCGGGACTTGCGACACCCATCTCGACCAGATCGCAGCGCGTCTGAAAGAGGTTCGAGTGGAGGAAGCGGCATGACCCCCGATTTGACCAACGAGATCGACGTCGGCGCCCTGCGCGCCGACACGCCCTCTTGCGCCGGCGTGATCCATCTCAACAACGCCGGGGCTTCGCCCAGCCCGGACCCCGTGCACCAGGCGGTGACCGCGCATCTCGACCTCGAGCGCCGCATCGGTGGCTACGCTGCCGCCGAAACCGCAGCCGAGGCGCTGGCGGCTTTTTACGACGAAACCGCAGGTCTTCTGAACGCCGCTCCGGACGAGATCGCCTTCGTCGAGAACGCGACTCGCGCATGGGACATGGCCTTCCATGCGCTGCCGTGGGCGGAGGGTGACCGGGTGCTCACCCATGGGGCCGCCGAATACGCCTCGAACATGCTGGCTTTCTTGCAGGTGGCGCAGCGGCTCGGGATCGTCGTGGATCAAGCCCCGTCGGACGAGACGGGACAGGTGGATGTTGCCGCGCTCGAGGCGATGATCGGCCCGCGCACCCGGCTGATCGCGCTGACCCATGTGCCCACCCATTGCGGCCTCGTGAATCCGGCCGAGGCCGTGGGCGCGGTGGCCCGCCGCCACGGCATTCCCTACCTGCTGGATGCCTGCCAGTCCGTTGGGCAGATCCCCATCGACGTACAGCGGATCGGGTGCGACATGCTCTCGGCGACCGGCCGGAAATTCCTGCGCGGTCCGCGCGGCACCGGGTTTCTCTATGTCCAACGCGACTTTGCTGAAACGCTCGATCCGCCGATGATCGATCTCGCCGCGGCGCGGTGGTCGGGCGCGGATCACTACGACCTCGCGCCTGGCGCCCGCCGCTTCGAAACCTTCGAACGCCATGTCGCGGGGCAGATCGGCCTTGGAAGAGCAATCCGCTACGCCCGGGATGTCGGCATTGACCGCATCGCGCGGCGCATCGGGGGTTTGGCCGACACCCTCCGCACCCGCCTGTCGGAAATGTCGGGCGTAAGGCTGCACGATCCGGGGGATCGAAGGTGCGGGATCGTGAGCTTCCACTGCACTTTCGAACCGGCGGATGCCACCGTGGCGCGCCTGGCCGAGCGACGGATCATGGCCTCCGTGTCGCGTGTGGAGATGGCCCGGACGGATTTCGAGGCGCATGGTCTGGAGGCCTTGGTTCGCCTGTCCGTGCATTCGTTCAACACGGAGAGGGAGATCAATCAGACCGTCGATGCCGTGAGACCCTGACAGGCGCAAAGCAATTGGACTACGAACCTGAAATGATGCTTTCGGATGGCCGTGATCGGCCATTCATTTCTAGGCCTGTCTCGCTGGGCGCGCGAACTTTACGTGGCACCGTGTCGTCAGACTGGTGTATAAGCAGACTTTTCCTGCGCTTTGGGCATAGGTCCGGTGTGCCTGCCATGGTTGACCAACACGGCCGGCCTCCTGCCCCCGAATTACAAGGCGGGTAAAAAAGGCTAACAAAATGGATTGGCTTATGCGCTGGATTTGATACCGTGGGCTAATCAACTTAAGGTAGAGTTATTTTGACAGCACTTTCTACGGGGTATCCCGATGAAGACCTGTTTTCAAAGACTGATTGTCCTCTTCTGCCTCACCGGATTCCCGGTCGCGACTACCGCACAGGAGGCCGAGGGCCCGGTGGTGCTGACCACAACCGTCAGCGTGCAGGATATCCGCCCTACCTTTCAGCACCCTGCCCGCATCGAAGCGATCCAGACCCATTCGGTCCGCCCCTTTATCCGGTCCCGCATCACGGCGATCCATTTCACCGCCGGTGAAGTCGTCGGAAAAGGCGATCTGCTGGCGGAACTGGATACAACAGATTTTGACATCGCGGTGGCCGAGGCAGAGGCCAATCTAAAGGAGACCAAGGCCAATGCGCTAAAGGTCTCGCTCGATCTGGACCGGGCGCAACGGCTGGTGGCCAGCAATACTGTGTCGAGGCGCGAGCTTGAGTATGTCGAGGCGCAGGCGGATGTGAGCGACGCCGAGCTCTCAATCGCCGAGTCCAAGCTGGAACGGGCAAAGAACGATTTAAAAGAAACCCGGATCAACGCGCCTTTTGCCGGGCGGATCTCGGCCCCGAACTATTCGGTCGGCGATATCATCGGCCCTTCCGACCCGACCCTGCCCGCGCCGCTGGCCGAAATCGTTTCGCTCGATCCGATCTACGCGGTGGGTGCGGTCGATCAGGCCAACTACTTTGAGTTCCTTGCCAGACGGCTGGAACTGACCGAACGCGGTGCAAGCATTCCACCACTCGAGTTGCATATCATCCTGCCCGGCGGCTCGGTCTATCTGCATACCGGCACGTTTGAAAACTGGGATAACACGGCCACCGCCAGCACCGGTACGATTTCGGCGCGCATCGTCTTTCCCAATCCCGACGGGACGTTGCTCCCCGGTGAGAACGTGACGATCCGGGGCGCCGTGATAGATCCGATCAGCGCGCCGCTGGTGCCGCAACGGGCCGTCAGTTTCGACCAGATCGGGCATTTCGTTTGGGTGGTCGGCGCGGATGGCGGTGTTGCCCGGCGCAACGTGACCCTAGGTATCCGGCATGAGGCGTCATGGACGGTGCAGAAGGGGCTGTCAGAGGGCGATGTGGTTGTCGTCGAGGGGCTGCAAAATATGCGCCCGGGTCTTGTCGTCACGCCGAAACCGTTCGAAGGCTGACCAGCGCGAAAAGGGAAGACACGAGATGGGACCATCCTTTTTCATCCGCCGCCCCAAGTTCGCCTTTGTCATTTCGATGCTGATCACCCTTTTTGGGTTGCTTGCCCTGCAGGTGATGCCGATTGACCAATACCCGGATATCACCGCGCCCAAGGTCGTGGTGCGGGCGAATTATCCCGGTGCCGATGCCCAGACGGTGATCGACACGGTCGGCGCGCCGATCGAGGATCAGGTCAACGGGGCCGAGGGCATGGTCTATATGTCTTCGAAATCCGCGAGCGATGGCAGCTATACGCTGACCGTCACGTTCGAGGTCGGCGTGGACGCGGATCTGGCGCAGGTCGATGTGCAGAACCGTGTTGCGCTCGCCGAACCGGGCCTGCCTGCCGAGGTGCGTCAACGCGGCGTAAAGGTGCGAAAAAGAAACCCCGACATCCTTATGGTGGTGAATATCGTGTCGCCGGATGACAGGTATGACGGTGTTTTCCTGTCCAACTATGCTTCGATCAACGTGGCTGGCGACCTTGGCCGCCTGCCCGGCGTCAGCGCCGCCGAGATCATCGGTGCGCTGGATTACGGGTTGCGAGCCTGGCTTGATCCGGTGGCGATGGCCAATCGCAACCTGACCGTCAATGACATCGTTGCCGCGATCAAGGAACAGAACGTGCAGGCGGCAGTGGGTCAGCTGGGCGCCGCCCCCGCGCCCGAGGAAACCCAGTTTCAATATGTGCTGACCGCGCGGGGACGGGTGCAGAATCCCGAAGAATTCGGCGATATCGTGCTGCGCGCGGATGAGTCAGGGTCTATCGTGCGGCTGCGCGACGTGGCGCGGATTGAGCTTGGGGCATTTGCCTACAAGGGCTATGGCGAGTTCAACAACGGCCCCGGTGTGCTGCTCGCGATCTACAAGTTGGGCGAGGCCAATTCGCTTGCCGTGGCCGAAGCGGTGAAATCGCGGATGGAGGAGTTGAAGGTCAATTTTCCCGAAGGCGTGGATTATGTCGTTGGACATGACACCACGCTGTTCATCTCGGCATCGCTCGAGGAAACGGTGATTACGATGATTTTCACCATCGGGCTGGTGATCCTCGTGACCTATATTTTTCTCGGCACGATCCGCGCGACGCTTATTCCGACGATTGCAGTGCCGGTGTCGATTATCGGCACGCTGGCGGTGCTCTACGCTTTCGGGATGACGATCAACACCGTGACGCTCTTTGCGCTCATCCTCGCGATTGCCATCGTGGTCGATGACGCGATTATCGTGGTGGAAAATGTCGAGCGTATCCTGCATGAAAACCCTGACCTGACACCGGCCGAAGCCACGAAAATGGCGATGGATGAAGTGGCCGGTCCGATTGTCGCGACCTCCATGGTACTGGTGGCGGTGTTCGGGCCCACGTTGCTCTTGCCGGGGATCACCGGGCGCATGTTCGCGCAATTCGGGGCCACGCTGACGGTGTCCGTGCTGATTTCGATGGTCAACGCACTGACGCTCAGCCCCGCGCTGGCCTCGGTGCTGATGAAACCGGGGATGAAGCCCAATATCGTCATCCGGCAGTTCAACCGCGGCTTTGACTGGATCACCCGGCAATACGTGGGGCTGGTCGATTTCCTCACCAGATACCTCGTGATCGCGCTGCTCTGCGTGGCCGGGCTGTTTGCGGCGCTCTATTACCTTTTCACCACCGCGCCATCGAGTTTCATCCCCACGGAGGACAAGGGATTTTTCATCGTGGATGTGCAATTGCCGGGAGGCGCGTCGCTCAATCGGACCGAAGTGGTAATGGACCGGCTGACCGACATCCTTGGCGAGGATGAGAACATCGAAAACGTGCTGTCAGTAAACGGCTATTCGATCCTGAACACCGCCCTGCAGTCGAACACCGGCATGATCATCGCAAAGCTGAAACCTTGGGAAGAACGCGAGGACCCAGAACAGAGCCAGTTGTTCCTGCAGCAGAAATACCAGCAGATGTTTGCGGCCATGCCCGAGGCGCAGGTGATCGTGTTCGGCGCGCCCGCCATTCCGGGGCTGGGCACCGTGCAGGGCTTTTCCTTTGTGCTGGAAGACACGCAGGGACGCGGACCCGAAGAGTTGAACGCGGCGCTTGGCGGTCTGCTCGCCCCGGCGAATGCGTCGGACGAGATCCTTCGAGCCTTTTCGACGTTCAAGGTGGATTCACCGCAGATGAACCTTCAGATGGACCGGGAAAGGGCCAAGACGCTGGGCGTCAATATTTCGGATATCTTCCTGACGCTGCAGACCCAGCTGGGCGCCCTTTACGTGAACGATTTCAATATGTTCGGGAAATCTTATCGTGTGATGCTTCAGGCGGACGCACCATTCCGGCAGAATGAGCGCGCGCTGGATCTCTTGTACCTGCGCAACCGCAATGGCGAACTTGTGCCGATCAGCACCATCGTGACGGCGGAACCGTCATTCGGGCCAGATGTTCTCTATCGTTATAACACCTACAACTCGGCCACGATCACCGGGGTCGCCAATACCGGCGGCGGGTTCAGCAGCGGCGCGGCGATGGACCGGATGGAGGAGATCGCCCAAGGCGCGATGCCGCCCGGGTTCCGGTACGAGTGGACGGATTCCTCCTTCGAAGAGCGCAAATCTGGCAATGCGATTCCCATCGCGCTGGGGCTGTCGCTGATCTTTACCTTCCTATTCCTCGCCGCGCTGTACGAAAGCTTTTTGACGCCGATCGCGGTGCTGCTGACCGTGCCGTTCGCCATCCTCGGGGCGCTGATCGCGCTGCGGGTCGCGGGGCAACCGGTGAGCCTGTACGGGCAGATCGGATTGCTGATGCTGATCGCGCTGGCCGCCAAGACCGCGATCCTGATCGTCGAATTCGCCAAGCAACAGCGGGAAAGCGCCGGGCTGAGCCTGCATGAGTCCGCCATGCAGGCTGCGCGGCTGCGGTTCCGTCCGGTGATGATGACGGTTCTGGCCTTTGCGGTCGGGGTCTATCCGCTGGTGATCGCAAGCGGTGCCGGGGCGGCAAGCCGGGTGTCGCTGGGGATCGCGGTCTTTGGCGGATCCATCGCGGCGGCGGTCGCGGGTACCATCTTTGGCCCGGTGTTTTATCGGCTTATGCAAGGGTTGCGCGAACGTATCCACGGCCGGGTAACGGCACCGCAGTAAGGCCGCGCCCCTTGTGGTCGGGGACGCAGCGGATTTCCTGTCAGATGCCGTGCAACATTTTGATTTCAAGGTAATCTTCCAGCCCAGGCAGGCCGCCTTCACGCCCGTTGCCCGAACTCTTGAAGCCGCCGAACGGGCTGCCGTAGTTCACGCCCGCCCCGTTCAGATGCACATTGCCGGCGCGAAGCTGGCGCATCACACGGCGCGCGCGCACCATGTCATTGGTCTGGAGATAGGCGGCCAGCCCGTAATCGGTGTCATTGGCCAATTGAATGGCCTCTTCCTCGGTATCGAAGGGCATCATCGAAATGACGGGCCCAAAGATCTCCTCGCGCCAGACGCGCATTTCCGGGGTGCAATCGGCAAAGATCGTCGGACGCGCCCAGTGCCCGGCATTCATGCCATCGGGCTTGCCCGCGCCGCCGGTGACCAGACGTGCGCCTTCGGCGATGCCCGCCTCGATCAGCGCCTGAACCCGGTCCCATTGCAGGGCCGAGACCAGCGGGCCGATATGGTCGCCCTCTTGCGTCGGGTCGCCAACCTCGGTTGCCGCTGCCGTTTTGCCCGCGATCTTGACCGCCTTGTCATAGACCGAGCGCTCGACCAGCATCCGGGTCGGGGCGTCGCAGCTTTGGCCGGTGTTGTTCATCACTTCAAGCACACCGCCCGCGACGCGATCTTCCAGGTCGCAATCGGCAAAGATGATGTTCGGGCTTTTGCCGCCCAGTTCCAGCGTCACCCGCTTGACTGTCGGCGCGGCATCCACCGTTACCGCCGTGCCTGCGCGGGTGGAGCCGGTAAAGGACATCATCGCGATATCGGGATGTTTCGACATGGCTGAGCCGACCTCCGGGCCGTCGCCGTTCACAAGGTTGAATACACCGGGGGGAAAACCGGCCTCATGCATCATTTCGGCCCAGAGCAGCGCGTTCAGCGGCGTGTTTTCCGAAGGCTTCAGCACGCAGGTGCAGCCCGTAAGCAGCGCCGGGATGACCTTAAGCGCGATCTGGTTCATCGGCCAGTTCCATGGCGTGATCAGCCCGACGACACCGATGGGTTCGCGGCTAAGCGTATCGCCGTTGGTCAGCTTTTCTTCCCAGATGACCTCGACAAGCGCATCAAGGAAACCGCGTGTGTGGCCAGAGCCGGTATCGGCCTGCTGTTCGCGGCTCATGGTGATGGGCGCGCCGAGTTCGGCGGTGATGGTCTGGGCCATCTCCTCGAAGCGACGGTCGTAGATCTCGAGGAATTTCTCGACCAGCGCGCGGCGTTCGGCAACCGGGGTCATCGACCAGCTTTCAAAGGCCCGGGATGCAGCGGCGACGGCATTGTCAACATCGGCGGCGCTGCCAAGGCTAATGGTCGCGATCTCTTCGCCCGTGGCGGGGTTTTCAACCGGATGCGGGCGTGGGGTGACCGGCGAAACCCATTCCCCGTCGATATAGAATTTCAGATGATCCATCATAGTCCCTTGCTTTCCAGCCAGTTGCGGATGATCTCGCGGTGGCGTTCGCCGCCATATGAGGCGAAATGACCGCCATGCACAACACGAACCGGCAGGTCCAGCAGCCGTTTCATCGAGGCGACATAATCCTCGGCATTCGCGTGGTAGGTGTCCTCGATCAGCGGGCCGTCATAGACGATATCGCCGGAAAACAGGATGCCCGAGGCTTCCTCCCACAGCGCAATGCCGCCGGGGCTGTGGCCGGGCGTGTGGATCACCTCAAAGCTGCGATCGCCAAGATCGACCCGGTCGCGATCCTGCAGGATACGCGTCGCCGGTGCGGATTTCACCGCGTAACGGGCGCTTTCATAAGGTTCCGGCGGGAGGGTCGTGAAAATCTCATCCGTCACATAAGGATCGGCGAGCGTGGCGGCACGCGTCGGGTCGGCAAGGATGGCGGCCTCGGCCTCGTGACAGCTGCGACAGTCGAATTCATGGTGACAGCCGATGTGGTCGAAATGGGTGTGGCTCGCGACCGCTTCGAGCGGGCGTTCGGTGACCAGCGGCACCCATGTGCGCAGGCTGACCACACCCATGCCACTGTCGACCAGCATATCGCCATCACGGCCCCGGACGTGCCATATGTTGCAGCGGTAGAATTCCTCGATATGCGGCTCGTCAATCAGGGTGATGCCATCGCCCTTGGTCTGCAGACGGTACCAGTCTTGCGGTTGTGCGCGGTTCATGCGGCCTCCTCGGCGATCAGAACGGGGGAATTGCCAAAAAGATGCACCTGATCCCCGGTTTGTAGCCGGGTGCCCTGCGGCAGATTGGCGGTCAGGATCATCTCGGGGGCGGTGACGGGACGGAAGTGGCAGCGCAGATGCGAACCGAAAAACGCCATGTCCTGTAGCACCGCCTGCCCAAGGTCGAGCGGACCGGAGAGGCCGACGTTTTCCGGGCGGAGACAAAGCGTACCGTTTGTCGGTTCAAGCTTCAGCGCCCCAAGCGGGCTGTCGACCCCCTGCCCGGCCTTGCGCACCTGAAGCGTGTTGATTTCACCCATGAAATTCGCGGTGAACAAGGTTTGCGGCGTCAGGTAGACCTCCTCCGGCGTACCGCAATGTTCGATCCGGCCCTGGTTCATCACGACGATCCGGTCGGCGATGGCCATCGCCTCTTCCTGATCGTGTGTGACATGGACAAAGGTGGTGCCGACCTTGCGCTGGATCGCCTTGAGCTCATCCTGCATCTGGCGGCGCAGTTTGAGGTCGAGCGCGCCGAGCGGCTCGTCGAGCAGCAGAAGATCGGGCGAAACCGCCAGCGCGCGGGCCAGGGCGACCCGCTGGCGTTGGCCGCCAGAGAGTTCATGCGGGCGGCGTTTGGCCTGATCGGCCAGCCCAACCATATCGAGCATTTCCCGCGCCTTCGCATTGCGCTCGCGGCGGGACATACCGCGCATCCGCAATCCGAAGGCGACATTGTCGAGCAGCGACATATGCGGAAACAGCGCATAGTCCTGAAACATCGTGGTCGTCGGGCGGGCGCGCGGCACGACTCCGGCCATATCCTTGCCGCCGATTTTGACGGCGCCGGCGGTGGGGCTGAGAAACCCGCCGAGGATCGACAAAAGCGTGGTCTTGCCGCAGCCCGAAGGCCCAAGCAACACAACGAATTCGCCGACCTCGATCTTCAGGTCGATTTCATGCAGCGCTGTGAAATCGCCGAATTCCTGGCGCACGCCGGTGATGGATACGTCAGCCGTCATTTTCCGACCTTTCTGAACAGGGTGAGTTCGAGCAGCACGACCACGGCCACCGAGACAAGGAAGACCAGCGAGCCGACCGCATTTGTCGCGGGCGAAAGCCCCGAGCGCAGCATCGACCAGATTTCGACCGGCAGGGTCACGTCAAACCGGGTCAGCAGGAAGGCAATGATGAATTCATCCCAGCTGAAGGTGAAGGCTAGGAAGAAGGCCGCCCCCAGCGCCGGGGCCAGCATCGGGGCCGAGACCAGCGCCAGCACCTGCCACTCCTTTGCGCCAAGGTCGCGCGCGGCCCGCAGGGCGTTGCGCTGATGCTCGCCCATCGCCGCATAAAGGATCGCGAAGCAGAGCGGCAGGTTGATGACCACATGGCCGATGCCTGTTGCCAGCAGCGAAGGCCGGATGCCGATGTTGTTGAAATAGTTCAACAGCCCCAGCGCGATGATCAGGTAGCTGACAGTCATTGGCGCGATCAGCAGCGCCCGCATCAGCGTCGATCCCGGCAGGACCACCCGGGCCAGTCCAGAGGCCGCGAGAAACCCGAGCAACAGCGCCACCAGCGAGGAAATCGCCGCAACCAGAAGCGAGTTGAACAGCGCCGCCATCAGATCGCGGTCGCTGGTGATTTCAGCGTACCATTTCAACGTCGGCCCATTGAAGGGCGGCACGGGCAAACGACCGTCCTGAAAGGAGAAAACCACCAGAACGCCGACGGGCAGCAGGATGAAGATGAAACAGGCGACAAGGTAGATCCACGACAGATAGCGCATCAGACACGATCCATTCTGAGCCAGCGTGCGCAGCCCGCATAGGCCAGCGTCACGATGGCCATAAGGACTACCGACAGCGCCGAGGCCATCGGGAAATCGCCGCGACGCCCTAGTTGCAGCATGATGAGCTGCGGCATGGTTAGTTCGTTATTGCCGCCAAGAATCTGCGGGGTGATGTAATCGCCGATGCAGAGGACAAAGGTCAGGAAGGCACCGGTGATGACGCCCGGCAGGGTCAGCGGTATCACGACCAGACGGATCGTCTGCCATGCAGAGGCACCAAGGTCCTGCGCCGCGCGCATGTAGTTTGGCGAGAGCTGGACGAGGTTCGCGTAGATCGTCAGGGTCAGCAGCATCACGAAGAAATGCACGAAACCAATGACTGTGGCGGACCGGGTCGCCATGATCTGGATCGGTTCGGCAAGCAGCCCGATGCCGGTCAGGAAATCCATCACCACGCCCTTTTGCCCCAGCACCAGCGCCCATGCGTAGGAGCGCACGACGTATGAGGTCCAGAACGGCAGCACCGCGAGCATCAGCGCGAGCCGTTGCCAGCGTTTCGGCACGCGCATGGCGATGATCCACGCCAGCGGCCATGCGAGCAGAACGGAAATCACCGTGACGGTCAGCGTGATCTCAAGCGAAACGACAATGCCGCGAAACAGCGAGTCATCGGTGAAGATCTTAATATAGTTACCGAAATCGGGACCGGGCACGATATCGCGCCCTTCCATATGGGAAAAGCTGAGCCAGACCATCGCCGCGAAAGGGATGAGAAAGAACGCCAGCGTCCAAAGCAATGCGGGAGCCACAAGCGTGACCCCCACCTTCTTTTCATGTGCTTCGATGCGCATGGATCAGTTCTGGATCATATCGGTCCAGAGGTCCTGCATCGCCGAGTCGAGATCGGCATCCAGTACCGGGTAGAGCTGGGCGCGCTCGAGATAGGTTGCCTGATCGTCCCAGCGCAGAACCGCCTTTTCGTCGTCGCTGAGGACATCGGCGGTCTTGGAGTTGGCGGGCATCCCCCAGTAGCATTCCGAAGTCGCCAGACGCGCCTGACCTTCGGGCGAGGTCACGTATTTCACGAACTCGACGGCCATCTCCTTGTTTTCGCTGTCCTTCAGCACGACGAGAGACTGGCTCCAGAGCAGGCCGCCCTCTTCGGGGATGGTCCAGTCGAGATCCGGATTGTCGGCGTTCAGCACGGCGGTCAGCCATTCGCCACCGCCGACGAGGATGTCGACCTCATCGGTGGCGAGAGAAGTCTGGCTGGCGACAACGTCCGAGACCTGACGCGACGCGGCCTTAAGGCTCATCAGCGGCTCACGGAGCGTTTCGAGGTTGTCGGCGTTGAGATCGGCCGTATCGACGCCCTGTGCCATGCCGACGAGGCCAATGACCGGCAGGTAGTAATCATAGATCGCAATGCGACCGTCATACTTACCCGACCACAGCGCCTTCATCGATTCCATATCGGCGGGATCGACATTGGCCTTGTTGTAAGCGATTGTATTATAACCGAATTTCTCCGTCACCCCATAGGTGACACCATCGACGGTGTTGTTGTCTTCCAGCACGATCTGCGGGAAGTAATCGCCGGTGTGCATCTCTTCGACCGGGAGGGGTTCGGCAAGGTCGCGTTCGACCAGACGGCCCACGTCGACACCATCGATCACCATCACGTCCCAGTCGCCCGGACGGCTTTGTTCCAGCAGCGCAAGACCGGCGGCGGTGCCTTCGTATTCCTTGACGTTGACCCGGATTCCATGTGCCTCTTCAAAGGGTTCGAGAAGTTTCGGATCGGCGTGGTCGCACCAGATCAGCGCGTTCAGATCCTCGGCGGCCAGCGACGGCGTGGCGGCCAGCGTCAGCGCGGCGACAGTCAGGGCGGTGGTAGATTTGAGGTACATTTAGGCAGCTCCCGGTTGTTTGAAACGCTTTACACGCGCTTACTGAAGAAAAAAGTTGAACTGGTTCAGTTTTGTAGTCAACGCTAATTTTCAAACACAAGGACAAGCCTATGGCCGGGTTGAGAGAAAAACAGAAAGCTGATCGTCGCAGACGCATTCTCACCGCCTCAAGCCTACTTTTTAAGCAGAGCGGATATCAGGAAGTTCATATCAACCAGATCGCCGAATGCGCGGAAGTTTCAGTTGGCACCTTCTATAACTACTTCAAAACAAAAGCAGACCTGTTGCTGTCGACGGTCAGCATGGAGGTCGAGGAAGTGCTTCAGCAAGGTGATTCCATCCTGAAGGATCCACCGGAGGACCCGGTCGAGGCGCTGATGGCGCTCACCCGCCTTTATTATGACCACTCGCTTGTCTACCTGAGCAAGGAAATGTGGCGCACCGCGATGGCAGCGGCCATTCAGGAAGGCCAGTCGCCGTTTTCGATCCGGTACCGCGCGCTGGACAAGGGGTTGTGTGCGCAGGTCTGCGGATTGCTGGAGGTCTTGCAGGAGAACGGCCGTCTGAGCGCCGACATGGATACCCGCGCGATGGGCGAAGTGATTTTCAACAATCTGAACGCCATGTTCACCGAGTATTCAATCGACGAAACCTTTACCTTGGATGAATTGAAAGACCGGGTGCTGCGTCAGACCCGCGCCGTGGTGAAGCCCCTGATCGGGGCTGCGTAAAGGCGGAAAACGGGGGGCACAACCTGTACACCCTCTGTACACCCCCCGTACATCAGAGGGGTGTCCTTTTGACGAAACGGCCTGAAGGCTAACCGGCTTTGAACGCCCCGGCGAAACGGTCGCGGAGCAGGTTCTTTTGCACCTTGCCCATCGTGTTACGCGGCAATTCGTCGACCAGTTCGATCACCTTGGGCTGCTTGAACTTGGCCAGACGGTCCCCCAGATCGGCGCGGATCGCATTCGCGTCCGGCGTTTCACCCGGCTGCGCGACGAGGACGGCGACGACGCCTTCGCCGAAATCCGGATGCGGCACGCCGATGACGGCGGATTCCAGCACGCCCGGCTGTTCGTCGAGGATCAGTTCAACCTCTTTCGGGTAGATGTTGTAGCCGCCGGAGATAATCAGATCCTTGGCACGACCGACGATTTGGACATAGCCGTCATCGTCAAGCTGACCGATATCGCCGGTAATGAAGAAGCCATCCTCGCGCAGTTCGGCGGCGGTTTTTTCCGGCATCTGCCAGTAACCCTGAAACACGTTGGGACCGCGCACCTCGATGATACCGGCCTCGCCGTCGGGCAGTGTTTCACCGGTTTCGGGGTCGGTGATCTTGAGTTCGACCCCCGGCAGCGGAAAGCCCACCGTCCCCGCGCGGCGGTCGCCGTCATAGGGGTTCGAAGTGTTCATGTTGGTTTCCGTCATCCCGTAGCGTTCGAGGATGCGGTGACCGGTGCGGGCCTCGAAGGCGCGGTGGGTTTCCGCGAGAAGCGGTGCCGAGCCGGAGGTGAAGAGCCGCATGCCCTTGCAGAGATCGCGGTCGAACCGGTCGTCGCCGAGCAGCCGCGTGTAGAAGGTCGGCACGCCCATCAGCGAGGTCGACTGCGGCAGGAATTTCAGCACCGTATCGAGATCGAATTTCGGCAGGAAGATCATCGAGCCCTGCGCGGCCAGCATCACGTTCGAGGCTACGAAAAGCCCGTGGGTATGAAAGATGGGCAGCGCGTGCAGCAGCACGTCATCCGCCGTAAAGCGCCATTCCTGCGTCAGGATCAGCGCGTTGGAAAGAAGGTTGTCCTGGCTGAGCATCGCGCCCTTGGAGCGTCCCGTGGTGCCCGAGGTGTAAAGCAGCGCGGCTAGGTCGTCATCGGCGCGATCCACAGGATCGAAACTGTCGGCTTGGGTGGCGGCCGCATCGGTCAGGCTGCCCTGACCCTTGGCGTCGAGCGTCAGCACCGGCACGCCACCGGCGATGCCCTGAACCTCGGCCTGATCGGCGGGGTCGCAGATCACCGCGCCGGCTTCGCTGTCGGAGATGAAATAGGCGAGTTCGTCCGCCTTGTAGCCGGTGTTGAGCGGCAGAAACACGACCCCGGCCATGACGCAGGCCCCGTAGAGCGCAAGCGCCTCGGGCGACTTTTCAACCTGAACCGCAAGACGATCGCCGGGTTTCAGACCTGCGCCCACAAGCGCATTGGCCTGTTTTGCGGCCATTTTCAGAAAGGCATCACCCGAAATCTGCTGGCCGTCGGCCAGTGTCAGGAAGGCCGTCCCGCGCCCTTGCAGAGGGGCGAAGAGCCGGTCGAATAATGGGTTTGGCAATTCTCTTATCTCCCTTCAGGCCGCTGCGGCCGTCTTGACCAACGCGCGGACCGACTTGCTTGCCACGACTTCCTTATGCGCGGCGAAACGTTCGTGATTCTCGGCGAAGCTTTCGGCCTCGTAGCGGTAATTGACCATGGCGCCCCGGCTTTCCGACATCCCCTTTTCCGATGTATCCGCCCCGGCATGGACGGCATGGACATAGGCCCCGTTGCCAAGGTGGAACCGGGCCACCGGGTCATAGGGCATGCCATCGGGTCGCTTGGCGGTCAACAGGAAACGCGCGGCCAGCGCCTGCAATTCGCTCTCGTCGAGCTTGTCGGCGTCGATGCCTTCCTCCTTCATCCAGCGGCTGAGTGTCGGGATCGGCGAGAGCGTGACAAAGGTGGTGATATTGGGCAGTTCCGCCGCCAGATCCTCGGCCACCTGTTTGATCAACGAGTTGCCAAAGGAAATCCCGGCAAGGCCCGACTGGCAATTGGATATCGAGTAGAACACGGCAGTGTCGGCCTCTTCCGCGGCGAGCGCGTCGCGGTCCTCGGCCAGCAGGCGCTGGACCGAACCGGGGATGCCCTTGGTCAGCGCGACCTCGACAAAGATCAGCGGCTCATCCGGCATGGCAGGGTGGAAGAACGCGAAACAGCGCCGGTCCGAGGGTTCGACGCGTCGGCGCAGGTCCTGCCAAGAATGGATCGCGTGGACGGCTTCGTATTCGATGATTTTTTCAAGGATATGGGCCGGGCTTTCCCAGTTGATCCGGCGCAGGACAAGGAAACCACGGTTGAACCACGAGGCGAAAAGATGCTGGAAATCCAGATCGATACGGGCCCGGGGGTCATTGCGCGGGATCAGCCGCAAGAGATCGCTGCGCATTTCGACAAGCTGCGTGGTCGCCCCGGGCACGCGGTTGAGACGGCGCGCCAGTTCCTGACGGGTCGGCTCAGCCGATCTGAGGAATTCGCCGTAGGTTTTGGCATCCGGCTCGGATTCGAAGGCATCGAGCGCGGCGCGCAAGCGGGGAATGTCGACCCCGAGCGCGCCCGAGATATGGTCGAAGAAGGTCAGCTTGCCGTCATCATCCAGCGCGCCGTAGCGGTCGAGGATCTGCGCCGCCGTGGTCATGCCCGATATCTCGCCATGTCCCGAGAGGAGGTCGGCGATCAACGCCTCGGTGCTGCGGCTGTCGTTTTTGGAAAGAAGCTGCCGCCTCGTATTGCGGGAAAACACGCTAGTCAGGACATCGGAAAAAAGGCTCACAGCGCTACCCCCATGACGGCTTCGGGCAGCCAGGTGGCCAGACCCGGGAAAAGACACATCAATACGATAGCAAGGATCATGCAGCCGACGAAGGGCATGGACCCCCAGAGCACCTGTTTGAGCGAAATATCGGGGGCGATGCCGTTGATGACGTAAAGATTGAGCCCGACCGGCGGCGTGATCAGCCCGATTTCCATGTTGATCGTCACGATCACCGCGAACCAGTAGGGGTCGAACCCGGCCGAGGTGATGATCGGCAGCAGAATCGGGGCCGACATCAGGATCACGGCCACCGGCGGCAGGAAAAACCCGGCGACCAGCAGGAAGAGGTTAATGACCCCCATCAGCACCCAGCGATTGACCTCGAGCGCCGCGATCCACTGGGCCACCGACTGGGTGACGAACAGCGAGGACAGCATGAAGCTGAACACACCCGCCGCGCCGATGATGAACAGGATCATGACGCTTTCGCGGGTACTGTCGCGCAGGACGATCCAGAGATCGCGCCCATTGAACATCCGGTAGATCACGATCGCCGCAAAGATGCAGAGCAGCGCGCCGACGGCGGCGGTTTCCGAGGGTGTCGCGATGCCGCCGTAGAGCGCGTAGAGCACGCCGGCGATGATCGCGAGGAAGGGCAGAACGCGGGGCAGGATTTCGATCCGCTGACGCCATGTGTAGCTGGCCGAGGCAAGCGCCGCGCTGGCCGCGCCGCGCCGCCAGGTGTCGAAGATCGCCCAGAGGATAAAGAGCAGCGTCAGCAGCAGCCCCGGCAGGACGCCTGCAAGGAACAGCCGCCCGATCGAGGTTTCGGTGGCGATGCCGTAGACGATCATGGTGACCGAGGGCGGGATCAGGATGCCGAGCGTGCCGCCCGCTGCGATGGACCCGGCGGCGACCTCGGGCGGATAGCCGCGGCGGCGCATCTCGGGGATGCCCATCTTGCCGATGGCGGCGCAGGTGGCCGGGCTTGATCCGGACATGGCGGCGAACAGCGCGCAGGCGCCGAGGTTCGACACGACAAGACCACCGGGCACCTTGGTGAGCCAACGCTCCAGCGCCTCGTAGAGGTCCGGGCCCGCACGGGTCGAGGCGATGGCCGCCCCCATGATGATGAACATCGGAATCGAGAGCAGCGCAAAGCTGTTGAGTTCGGCGTAAAACAGTTCCGGCAGCGCGGTGAGCGAACGCGGGCCGTCGAAGATCCACAGGAACAACGTGGCGACGATCAGCAGGCCAATTGCGACTGAAACGCCGGAAAACAGGACGATGACGGTGGCCAGTGCCACCAGAAGACCGAGAGTCAGAGGCTCCATCAGTCGGGGCTCCGTTCAGGATGAGGTTCCGGGAGGGCCTGTGGCGCGCCGAAGGCAGCGAACCAGAGATCGGCCAGCAATTGCAGCAGATAGAGCCCAAAACCGAGCGGAACCGACAGGTAGGTGATCCAGAGCGGGAAGGCCCAGACCGATTCAGATTTCCAGCCGCGCGCCCATGCGAGGTGGAACATTTCCCAGCCATACCAGAGCATTGCGCCCGTCATGGCGATGGTGGCCAGCATCACGATCACCGCTAGGATGCGGCGGCCCAGCGGTGGCAGCATCTGTGGCAGCAGGTCGACGCCCACGTGGCCGCGCAGCTTCTGGACATAGGGCAGACCCAGCAGGGTGGCGCCGATCATCAGGTAGATCACCGCTTCGGTCTGCCAGATCGTCGACACGCCCATGACTCCGCGCATGAAGATCATGTGGCAGGTGATCAGCACCGAGGCGAGGATCATCAGGGCGGCGAGCACGCCGAAAAAGGTGGAAAGCGCGGCGATGGCGCGCAGGGCCGGCGGCGGCTGGTCACCGGTGCGCCCATCCCGCGCACCGGTTTCCGTGCCCGCGCGCACATTGGCGGCAGGCGACTTGGTCATTCGACGGACAGCGCCATGTCGAGCAGGTCCTGACCGCCTTCGACCGAGCCTGCAAAGGACGGGTACGAGGTTTCCTTGGCCAGTTCACGCCATGCGTCGAAATCCTCGGAGGTCATCTCGGCGATTTCGACACCGGCATCGGCAAAGGCCTTGGTGGTGATCGCGTCGCCTTCCTTGGCCTGTTCGAGATACCAGGTTTCCGCCTTGGCCGAGGCTTCGGTCAGCGCGGTCTGCTGTTCGGCGGAGAGGTTGTCAAAGGTGGTCTTGTTGATCAGCAGCGGCTGGTACATGAACCAGAGCGCGGTATCGCCCGCCGGGGTGTAGCATTGCAGCTGCTCGTAAAGACGATAGCTGAGGAAGCTTTCGGACGAAGTGTTGGCCGCGTCAAGCACGCCTGTCTGAAGCGCGGAATAGACCTCGGACGAGGCCATCGAGCTGATCGAGGCCCCTGCCCCTGCAAGCATTTCCTCAAACGATTTGCCCGCCGCGCGGATCGTCACGCCCTGCACATCGGCGGGTTTTGTGATGCAGCCCTTATTGGAGCCAAAGCCCCCCGCCAGATAACCGTGCACCAGCGTTTTCACGTCATCGCCGGCCATGATTTCTTCGATCTGCTCCATGAAGGGAGAAGCCGAGAGACGCGCGCCATGTTCGTGGTTCTTCACGAGTCCGGGCATCAGGGTGAGGTTATAGGCCGGTTGCTGGCCGCCCGCATAGGATAGCGGGAAAATCGTCATGTCGAGCTGGCCCCGGCTGAGCGGTGTATATTGCTCGCGTGCCTTGAACAGGGTCTGGTTCGGAAAAATCTGGATTTCCAGATCGACACCGGCGGCGGCCACATCATCGGCCACCATCTGCGCGACCTTGTGGCGGACATCGCCTTCGGACCACTGATGCGAAAGTTTCAATTTCTCCGCAAAGGCTCCGGTGGCAGCGCCCATTGCGGCAATGACGGCGAGGGTGCTCGCCGCAAGAAAACGTCTGGTCATGTTATCTCCTCCCAGGGCGCCGTTCTCCTCCTGGCACCCGATCCGCTAATGAGGCAGGCTATTGCGTACCTTGTCAACCTTTTCGTATACAAGAAGCATGACATTGGATATCGAGCCCGCCGAACCGCGCAGCCGGTCGGACCAGATCGCACAGATACTGGAGGATCAGATCCTCACCGGGCGCTTTTCGCCGGGCGCCCGGCTGGACGAGGCCAGCCTTGCGGAAGAGCACAAGGTATCGCGCACCCCGATCCGCGAAGCCTTTCACCGGCTGGCGCAATCCGGTCTGGTGGTGCAGCAGCCGCGACGTGGGGTTTTCGTGCGAATCAGCTCGCCGGTGGAAATCCTCGAGATGTTCGAAGTCATGGCCGAGCTGGAAGCCGTCTGTGGGCGACTTGCAGCGAAACGGGCCACGGAAGCCGCGATCGAAGAGCTGCGCGAGGTGAACGCGGAATGCCATGCGGCCTGCGATGCGGGGGATATCGACCGATATTACCTCAAGAACGGCGTGTTCCATCACCTGATCTATGCCCTGTCGGGCAACCGGTTCTTAGAACAGGAAGCGTCGCGCCTGCACCGGCGGCTGAAACCCTACCGCCGCATGCAATTGTTCCTGCGCGGGCGGTTGCAGCAGTCGATGGATGAGCACGAATCCATTGTCGAGGCGATTTCAGCCGGGGCGCCCGAACGCGCCGCAGAGCTGCTGCGCGACCATGTGGCGGTTCAGGGCGAGAAGTTTCACCACGTCATGTCGCACCTTGAGCAGCAGGGCTGAGACAGGTCAGGACTGTTCGCTCAGTTGCGCGCGCAGTTGGGTTTTCAGGATTTTGCCGTAGCTGTTCTTGGGCAGGTCAGGCACGAAAACATAGCGGGATGGTTTCTTGAAGGACGCGATCTGTGTCTTGCACCAATCGGTCAGGGCTTCGGCATCTGGTTTGGTGCCCTCGCGGGGCACGACAAAGGCCACGACCTCTTCGCCCCAGTCGGCGTGGGGCGCGCCGATCACTGCAATTTCATAGACATCCTTGTGGGTTAGCAGCGCTTCTTCAACCTCACGCGGGTAGATATTGGTGCCGCCCGAGATGATCACATCCTTGCTGCGGTCGGTGAGCGTTAGGAAACCGTCGCCATCAAGCCGCCCGAGATCGCCGGTGCGCAGCCAACCGTCGACGAGGGTGGCAGAGGTTGCCTCGGGATTACGCCAATAGCCCGCCATGACGGTATCGCCACGCACGAGGACTTCGCCAACCTCGCCGGTGGGCAGAACGTTCAGGTCTTCATCGGCGATGCGGATCTCGACACATGCCTGCGCCAGTCCGACCGAGGCGCGGTGCTGCGCGGCGTCGGGATGGGTGGTGTCGGCGACAAGGGCGCGGTTCATCGCGGTGATCGTCATCGGGCATTCGCCCTGCCCGTAGATCTGCGCGAACCTCGGCCCGAACACGTCGAGCGCATGGTCGATATCGGCGAGGTACATGGGCCCGCCGCCGTAGATGATCGTGCGGATGCCGTCGCCGTCGCAATCGGTTTGCTGCGCGTGGGCGATCAGGCGTTTGATCATCGTGGGCGCCGCGAAAAAGACGAGGTTTCCGAGGGACTTGGCGAGCGAAGCTATCTCAGCCGGGTCAAAGCCCTGCGAGGGCGGGATGACGTGGCAGGCGCCGATCCGGACGTAGTGGAAATTATAGAGCCCCGCCCCGTGCGACATCGGCGCGGCATAGAGCGGGTGATCGGTGGGAAATATCTGGTCCACGTCCAGCGGGTAGGTCATGGCCATGACGCGCAGGTTGCGATGAGTGATCATCACCCCCTTTGGACGCCCTGTGGTGCCCGAGGTGTAGAAGAGCCACGCGGTGTCATCGTCGTTGACGCTTGCGGGCGGGTTAACGGGTGCGCCTGGTTCATTGGGCGGCACCGAACTGGTAGAGAGTTCGCGCGTGTTCGTAGGCAAGTTCGTGTCGGACGAAAAGACCGTGCTGCTCTCCGTGAAAACGATGCGGGCCTCGGCGTTGGCGATGATCCAGGCGGCCTCTTTCGGGTGCAGCTTGTGATTGACCGGCACAACGGTCGCGCCGATCCAGAGCACCCCGTAGAGAAGTTCGAGATATTCCGGCGCGTTCCGGGCGAAGATCGCGATGCGGTCGCCCGGACCGATCCCGTGATGGTCGCGAAGGAAGGCGCCGATACGGGCGGCGGACCGGGCGAAATCGCCATAGGTGGCGCAAAGATCGTTGCCCAGCCGGATCGCCGGAGCGTCCGGCCGGACACGCGCGGTCTGGTATAGCCAGGTCGCGATGTTCACGGGGCTCAGGCCTTTTGCGTCTCGAGGATCGAGACATAGTTGGCCACGGCGGCCCCGCCCATGTTGAAGACCGCGCCGATATTCGCGCCCGGTTTCTGCATCTCGCCCGCCTGCCCCGTCAGCTGACGGAAAGAGATCGCGTGCATGGAAACGCCGGTGGCGCCCACGGGATGACCCTTGGCCTTAAGACCGCCCGAGAGGTTCACCGGCAGCGCCCCGTCGCGGTAGACGGTGCCCTCGTCGAGCGCACGCTGCCCCTGCCCCTTGTCAGCGAGACCCATGGCCTCGTAGGTCAGAAGTTCGGCGATTGTGAAACAGTCGTGTACCTCGGCAAAGTCGATGTCTTTCACCGTGACGCCCGCCTTTTCATAGGCACGGTTAAAGGCGCGCTCCGGTCCCTCGAAGGAGAGAAAATCGCGGCGCGACATGGGGAGGAAATCGCTGACATGCTCGGCGGCGCGGAAACGAACCGCCTTGGGGAAATTGGCGGCGTTTTCTTCGGTCGTGAGGATGATCGCGGCGGCCCCGTCGGTGACGAGCGAGCAATCTGTCAGGCGCAGGGGCGGCGCGATTTCCGGGTTCTTGTTGGTGACCTGGCTTGCCTCTTCAAAGGTGAATTCCTTTTGCATCTGAGCCAGCGGGTTCTGCATCGCGTTGGCGTGGTTCTTGACCGAGATCTTGGCCATCGCGTCGAGCGGGCTGCCGTAGCTTTCGGTATATCCCTTGGCCGCGATGCCGAAGACCTGCGGAAAGCTGAGGCCGGCTTCCTGCGGGTCGTTCTGGTAGCCTGCCCCGGCAAGCGCGGTGGTCACGTCGGCAGTGCTGCGGTGGGTCATCTTTTCGGCACCCACGATCAGCACGGTTTTTGCCTTGCCCGCCTGAATGGCGTTGATGCCAGCGTGGATCGCAGCAGAGCCGGAGGCGCAGGCGTTTTCCGCGCGCATCGCCGGTTTGAAGCGCAGTTCCGGATAGGCCTGAAAGATCAGCGACGAAGCGAAGCCGTCGGGCACGAGACCGGAGTTGAAATGGCCCAGATAGACGGCGTCGATGTCTTCGGGCGCGATGCCGGATTCCTCGACAGCCTCCTTGACGACATCGGTGATCATCTGTTCGAGGCTCGCGTCGAGACGGCCGAACTTGGTATGGCCGGAGCCAATGATCGAGATATCTTCCATGGTGAATCCTCCTGCGCGGATCATCGCATGGCGGTAGCGATTGCAATATCCGTGAAACTACGTAGATACCTACGTATCACTACGTAGGTTTATGCGCATATGTTCGACACCTCTACCCCGGCCAAGGCGGCGGCGCTGGCATTCGAGGAATCGCCAGTGGCGCTGCTGATGACGCGGTATCGTAGGATTGTAACGATCAACCGCGCGCTTTCCGGCCTTTTCGGGTTTGAGCGGGACGATCTGATCGGACGGTCGGTGCAAAAGTTGTACCCCTCGACCGCTGACTTCATGCGGATCGGCGATCAGTGCGAAGAGGTCATGCGGGGTGGCAAGAACCGCTATTACGAGGATGAACGGTTCATGCAGGCCAACGGGGGCGAGGTTTTCTGGGCGCGGGCCAAGGGGATGACCCTGACGCCGGACGATCCCTATGAGCTGATGATCTGGAGTTTCGAGAAGATCGAGGGAAAACCCTATCGCTCGGTAAGGTTGACGGCGCGGGAAAAGGAGATCGCACCGCTGATTGGGAGCGGCATGACCTCGAAACAGATCGGCGAGCGACTGGGCATTTCACACCGGACGGTCGAAGTGCATCGCGCCAAGCTGATGAAGAAATTCAACGTGCACAACACCGCCGAGCTGGTGTCACAGATCGTGGTGGCGGTTTAGACCGCGCTACGCGAGATCGGCAAGAACCCGGCGCACCATGGCAATGTCGTAAGGGGTCGAGAGATTTGGCGCGTGGCCGCAGTCGAATTCCGTCAGCGCCGGTGCCGGGCCGCGATCCAGCATCCGGTGCGCGATATCGGTGGGCAGGATGTCGGAGTCGCGTCCGCGGAACAGGTGGCAGGGTGTGCTGATCCGGTCGTAGCGGTCCCAGCTTGTGAGTTCGTCGCGTGAGGCGGTGAACTGCACGATGATCTCCGGGTCGTAATGCAGGGTCAGCCGGCCGTCGCCGCGACGGCGCACGGAATTGCGGGCCATGCGGCTCCAGAAGCCATCACCGGCGGGGCCAAAGGGGCGATAGATCGCGCGCAGCCATGTCTCGGCCTCGCTGAGCCATTTGAACACCGGCGGGTCGCCGACATAGGTGGTGATGCGCTGGATCGCCTCGGAGGGGACTTCGGGGCCGATGTCGTTCAGGATCAGGCAGGTCAGACGCTCGGCATGGGGCCCGGAGGCAAGCCGCATCCCGATCATGCCGCCAAGCGAGGTGCCAAGCCAGGCGGTGCGCTGGATACCGTAGTGATCCAGAAGGTCGGCGGCGATCCCGGCGTAGAATTCGACGGAATATTCCGCCTCGGGGTCGCTGGCCCAGCTTGAGAGCCCGCGTCCGATTGTATCAGGGCAGAGCACGAAGTAGCGATCAGACAGGGCGCTGGCGAGTTCGTCGAAATCGCGGCCCGTGCGGGCCAGACCATGCCACATGACGAGCGCCGGATGGGATGGATCGCCCCATTCGGTCACGTGGATTTCATGATCCATCACCGGGACAAGAGTAAACCGGGGCAGGATCACTTGGCCGCGCCCTTGTCCATTGCCGTGCCCGCGATGCCCTTGGGAAAGAAATAGACCAGCAGGATAAAGATGATCCCAAGCCAGAACAGCCAGCGGTCGGCGGCGAGCAGGTTCGGCAGGACGGGAATGCCGGCCATCGCCTCGGAGGCCGCGCCCATCAGGTCGCGCAGGTAATATTGCGCCAGCACCAGCAGCACCGCGCCGATGACCGCGCCCCACATGGTGCCCATGCCGCCGATCACCACCATCAGCAGGATGTCGATCATGATCGCGAAGGACAGGGCCGTGTCGGGGCCGGTGTACTTGAGCCAGACCGCATAGATTGTGCCCGCCAGCGAGGCCATGGTGGCCGAGAGGCAGAAAACGAAGGTGCGATAGGCGACGACACGATAGCCGATGGCCTCGGCGCGCTGCTCATTCTCACGAATGGCCTTGAGCACGGTGCCGAGCGGCGAAGTGGTAAATCGCAGCATCAGCAGGAACAGGATCAGCGAGGTCGCGAATACGAAGTAATAGGCCGCGAGCTTGCCATTCAACCGGACATCCCAGAGGCGAACGACCTTGCCTTCGTCATCGGTCAGCAGCTTGGTCGCCGGTTTGAAGAGGTCGGGTGCCTTGTAGGTGATGCCGTCCTCGCCACCCGTGAGGCCGGACATCTGCGAGACCAGAACCAGCACGACCGAGGCCGCCGCAAGGGTAATCATCGCGAAGAAGATCGCCTTGACCCGCAGGCTGAGCAAGCCGATGGCGATGGCAAAGACAAGCGACACGCCTACCCCGGCCAGCGCGCCAAGGATGACAGGGATCCAGCCCGGGCCCATGCCCTTGAGCAGGATCGCCGCGCCGTAAGCCCCGAAGCCGAAGAACATGGTATGGGCAAAGCTGACGATGCCGGTATAGCCGATCAGCAGGTCATAGCTCGCGACCAGCACGATGAAGATGCAGATGCGCGCGGCGACTTCGAGGGAGCGCACGTCCTGAAACAGGAAAGGCGCGAAGAGCAGAAGCGCGCCGATGGCGAGGACGATCAGCTTGATCGTAAGGGCGCCGGTGGTCTGGGTCTGGTTCATCATTCGCTCCCTCACACGGCCGGTTTCAGGCCGTTGGGCCGCCAGAGCAGGATCGCCACCATCAGGATCATGTTCGAGGCCAGCGCCATCTTGGGCGCGAGAAAGCCCAAGTAGTTCGACATGAGACCGACAAGGATCGCGCCGAGCAGCGTGCCCTCGATGGAGCCGAGGCCGCCGATGATGACAACGATGAAGACGATGATCATCAGCTCGGAGCCGAGCGCGGGGGTGATCAGGGTCTCGTACCCCGCCCACATCGCGCCGCCGAGTGCAGCAAGTCCCGAGCCGAGCATGAAGACGGCGATAAACAGACGGTCAACCCGAAAGCCGAGCGCCTCGACCATTTCGCGGTTTTCCACCCCGGCACGGACAAGGAGACCGATGCGGGTGCGGTTCATCACGAGGTACAGCCCAACGAAGACCGCGAGGCCCAGCAGGAAGGCAAAACCGCGATAGATTTCGATGCTGACATCGCCGATAATCCAGGAGCCTTCGAGGAAATGCGGACGCAGCACAGTAAAGGGCGTGCCTCCCCAGAAAGCGAGGATGGTCTGTTCGGCGACGATCATCGCACCCATGGTGATCAGGATCTGGCGCAGGTGGTCCTTGTAGACGGGTCGGATGATCACGGTTTCAAAGAACCAGCCCGCGACGAGGCCAAAGAGGATCGCGGCAAGAAAGGCCATGACAAGCGCGGCGCTGTTGAGCGCGACGCTGTCGGCGGCGAGCCATGTGCTGAGGCCCGCGAGGACGGTGGCGGCGATGAAAGCGCCAAAGCTCACGAACGCCGAGTGGCCGAAGTTCAGTACGTCCATCAGGCCGAAGACAAGGCTGAGACCCGAGGCCATGAGGAAGACCATCATGCCCATCGCCAGCCCGGCGACGGTCAGCGTGGCCCATGATGAGGGCGCGCCGATCAGGATGAAGGCCACTGCCGCGAGCGCGACGGGCAACAGGTTCACCCCGCCCATGCGCCCCAAGATTTCCGATATTCTGTCCATTTGACTCTTTCCCTCACATGGCCAGTCCGAGCAGCCGGTCCTGAAGACCGGTATCTGCTGCGAAGGCTTCCATGCTGCCTTGGTGCACGACGCGGCCATCGTCGATGACGGCCATGTCGCGGCCCAGCTTGCGGGCAAAGTTGAAGTTCTGTTCGACCAGCAGAATGGTGCTGTCCTGCCCGATTTCGCGAAACGCCTCGCCCATTGAATCGACGATCGCCGGTGCAAGACCCTTGGTCGGCTCGTCGATCAGGATCAGCTCGCGAGGTTCCATGATGGCACGAGCGACCGAGAGCATCTGTTTCTGTCCGCCCGACAGCGACCACGCCTTTTTGTCGCGGAAGCGTTCGAGCGCGGGGAAAAGTTCGTGGATCCGCTTGAGCCGCACCGGGTCGATCCGGCCCTTGTCGGCGGCGAGGACGAGATTTTCATCCACGGTGAGCGTGCCGAAGATGCCCATGTTCTCGGGCACATAGGCGATGCCGAGCTTTGCGATTTCCGCCGTATGGAGCTGTGTTATGTCTTGTCCGCGAAATTTGACCGAACCGGGCGAGGCGTTCCAAAGCCCCATGATGGAGCGCAGCGTGGTCGTTTTGCCCGCGCCGTTGCGGCCCAGCAGAACGAAAACGCCGCCCTCTGGCACTGTAAGGCTGACGTCATGCAGCACAGCGTATTGACCGATATCGGTCTTCATATGGTCGAGGGTCAACAGGCTCATGCGACGCCCTCGGATGTGCCGAGATAGACATCGCGGACGATCTGGCTCGACATGACCTCTTGCGGAGCGCCATCGGCGAGCAGCTCTCCGTTATGGAGAACGATGATGCGGTCGGCGAGCGCGCGCACCACGTCCATCTTGTGTTCGACCAGCAGAACCGTCTTGGTCTTGTCGGCCTTGATGCCGGCGATCAGGTCGAGCACGTCAGGCGCGTGGTCGAGCGACATGCCTGCGGTGGGTTCGTCGAACATATAGATATCGGGCTCCATCGCCATGAGCAGTGCGACCTCGAGCTTGCGCTGGTCGCCATGTGGCAGGTTGGCGGCGGTCTGGTGGGCGAGCTTGGTCAGGCGGGTCGCCTCGAGGTAGTGCTCGGCCTTTTCGCTGAGGGCGCGAAAATGGCTGACCGGGCGCAGCATGCGCCAGCCCTCGCCGGAATGCGCCTGAACCGCGAGGCGGATATTTTCAAACACGCTCAGTTGCGGGAACAGGTTGGTCAGCTGAAAGGCACGGCCGATCCCGTGGCGTGCGCGAGCCGAGGGCGAGAGTGCGGTGATGTCGGTGCCATCCTTGATGACCTTGCCCGATGTCGCGGCAAGCTGGCCGGAGATCAGGTTGAAATAGGTGGTCTTGCCAGCGCCGTTCGGCCCGACGATGACGGTCAGTTCGCCCGGGCGAAACGCGCAGGAGACGCTGTTGACCGCGACGTGGCCGCCGAACCGGATTGTCAGGTCCTGCGTGACGAGGGATGGATCGCTCATGTGATTGTTCTTTTGTATCGGAGTACGGGGTGGCCCGGGCGGATTGCGCCCGGGCCGCTTGGATCAGCCGTTGTTGTCGCGACCGACCGGGATGTCCATTTCGTCAGCCGGGATGATCCGGACCTTTTCCGGGATCGCCCAATCGACGCCCTCATCCACGCGGATCTTGAAGTGCAGCATGTCCTGCAGCGCCTGGTGGTCTTCGGGGCGGAAGGTCATGGAACCCTTGGGCGTGTCCCAGGTCATGCCTTCCATGGTTTCGATCAGCGTCTCGGTTTCATAGTCGGGCGCCTCTTTCAGCGCCTTGACCACGGCGAGCGCGGCCGACATGCCACCGGCGGTGAAGAAGTCGGGCGGCGTGTCGAAACGTGCCTCATGCTCTTTCACCAGCCATTCGTTGACCGGGTTCTCGAAGGCCTCGTAGTAGTAATAGACCGCGCCTTCCATGCCGGGAAAACGCTTGTAGGTCGGCAGAACCGGCAGGATGTGACCGCCCATCGAGATTTCGATGTCATAGCGGGACGGGTCCATAGCCTGGATCTTGCCCGGCGCGTCGCCGCCACCGGCGATGTAGATCAGGATGACCTTGCGGCCTTCTTTATCCTTGAGTGCGTTGAACATGCGCTCGGCCACGGCGGTGAAATCGGTGGCGCCTTGGGGGACGTATTCCTCGGCCACGACCTGCGCGCCGGTGCCATCGAGCGCGGATTTGAAGGCGGCGATGCCGTCATGGCCAAAGGCGTAATCCTCGGCCAGCGTGGCGACTACGAGGTTTTCATCCGGCTGGAGGGCGAGCGCCTGCGCCTGCATATCCATCGAGGAGTTACGCGAGGTCTTGAAGACATAGCGGTTGCTATCCGGCCCGGTGAGGCTGTCGGCAACGGCAGGTTCGACGATCAGGATCTTTTCGTATTCCTCAGCAATCGGCAGCATGCCAACGGTCACACCCGAAGAGGTCGCCCCGACGGCGAGCAGAACTTCGTCATCGCCATAGGCTTCGGCCAGAACGGCGCGGGCGACGTCAGGCTTGAACTGGGTGTCCTTGATGATCAGCTCGATCGGACGCCCGTTGATTTCATTGGTGCCATCGGTGCCGTATTCGATGCCCATCTCGAACCCGGTCTGGGCCTGTTTCGAGAAGGCCTCGAAGCTGGACCCCGACAATCCGTGGATCAGTGCAATCTTGATTGGATCTTCGGCGTAAACGGCGGTTGCGGCAACACTCACCGCAAATGTTGCGACGAGTCGCTTGATGATATTCATGGTATCCTCCCATTCGGCAGTAGCGCACGGGCATTGCACCCATATTCTCACCTGCTACCTTGAGTGGCAGGATCACCCGTGGCGCGCGCCGGAGCAATATAGTGGAACTACGTATCGACGAGGCATTTGCATCCGGAGACTTTGCCGGGATCGCTTTCGACTTTGCGCCGGTGGGGTTGGTGATTACGGAAAACCGTGTTATTCGCGAATGTAATCAAGCCTTTGCCGAGATGTTCGGCTATGAACGGGACGAGTTGCGCAATCAGGTTTTCGCAATGCTTTACCCCAGCGACGAGGAGTTCGTGAACATCCGCGACCGGGGCGTTCGACAGTTGCGCGAGAACAATACCTACTGGGACGAGCGCATCATGGCCCAGAAGAGCGGCACCCTGTTCTGGTGCCGCGTGCGGGGGCATTCCTTTACGCCCGAAGATCCACTGATGCGGGCGGTCTGGAGCTTTGCGGACCTGTCGGCCACCCGTCCCTATGTACCGCTGAGCCGGCGTGAGCGAGAGATCATTTCCTACCTGTCGGACGGGTTGACCAGCAAGGAAATCGCCCGGCGGCTGGATATTTCGCACCGGACGGTCGAGGTTTACCGCGCGAAGCTGCTGAAGAAATTCGGCGTCAACAATACGGGCGGCTTGTTCCATTCGCTCGGCGGGATCGGCAGCGATCACGTGGTGTCGCGCAGCGGCGACTAGTTCACTGGCGTCTCCCAGAGAAAGCTGACGGCGCGGACGAGGAAACCAGTGACAGATGCCCCATGGGTCGCGCCGGGAATTTCCATGAAAGGCGCGTTGAGTTTGTCGGACATGCGCTGCGCGCGCCCGACCATGTCACGTTCGCGCAGGCGGGCGATCCGGTCGGCAGGCTGGCCTGCCGCCAGCGCAGCCTCGGGCGTTTCAAGCGCGCCCACGGTGATCAGGACCGGGGCGCCATCGGCCTTTGCGGCTTTTTCCAACGCCTCGGGATCGGTCCAGATCGAGGGGCTGCCCGCCGCGACATGGGAAAACAATCCGGGCTGCGCATTGCGGGCCTGAAGCGCGAAGACGCCGCCAAAGCTGTGGCCAAGGATCATACGGTGATCCGGGTCTATGCTGAGGCGGCCCTCGATCCGTGGAATAAGCTGGTCGCGGATTATGGCGAGTGTAGCCGCCCTGCCCGGCCCGGATTTTTCCGGTCCGATGAGGTCGGTGCCGCGCCGGTCGAAATCGATCAGCGTGTCCGTGGGCCAACCGATGCCGACGATCACGGTGGGCTGCACGGCGGATTCAGCGAAACGACTGGCCTGCATCCTTTCGGTGTCGCGGAGCGTGCCAAAGGTCCAGCCCGCGTCGATGGCGTAGATGATGCCGTAGCCATCCGGTGGTGGCGGCGCATCGGGGATGGAGAGCAGGATCCGGAATTGAGAGAGCCCCTCGCCGATGTCGAAAACGGCTGTCTGCGCGGGGTGCCAAGGCGCGCCGAAAACCTCGGCGCGCGGGATCTGCTGGGCGCAGATATCGGTGGCGAGGCCCATCATTGCGAGT
Source organism: Heliomarina baculiformis (assembly GCF_019966545.1). Classification (GTDB taxonomy): domain Bacteria; phylum Pseudomonadota; class Alphaproteobacteria; order Rhodobacterales; family Rhodobacteraceae; genus Heliomarina; species Heliomarina baculiformis. Next base: position 421,614 of record NZ_JAIMIC010000005.1, read on the forward strand.
GATGCGGCCATGGCGGCGATATGTTTGCGCATCAGAAAGTTTTCGTCAGCGACAGATTGAACGTGCGCGGCTCACCCCGGAAGTTGAAGACCGTCGTGCTGCCGACGCGGGTGTAATAGTCGCGATCCAGCACATTATCGACACCGACGCGGAGCATAACGTCGTTGCCCAGATCCCTGGCCGCCATCAGATCGACGATGCCGTAGCCGGGCGCCTCGACACCGCGCGAGGAAAAGCCGGACAGCAGGGTCAGACGTCCACCAAAGCTCCAGCCCGCCATGGCACCCTGGGTCACGTCATAATTGCCGACCAGTTTGAACATATGCTCGGGCGTGTAGGTCGAGAAATCCTGACCCGCGCTGGTGCCGTTCAGATATTCTGTGTCGGTGTAGGTGTAGCCCCCAGCAAGATGCAGGTTGTCCATCACCTCGCCCGCGAGTGTCAGTTCGAGCCCGCGCGAGCGGACCTCTTCCTCGGCCACAAAGTAGTTGGTGCCGATCACTGACACCGGACGGTTGACCTCGCGCAGATCGAAGAGCGCGGCGGAGACGTCGAGACCATAGCCAAGGGTTGCCTTGACACCGATTTCGAACTGCTCGCCGGTGACCGGATCGAGAAGGCCCCCGGCGCTGTCGACTTCGGACTGGGGAATGAAGATTTCGGAATAGCTCGCGTAGAGCGTCGTGCTCGGGTTCAGATCATAGGTGACACCTGCAAAGGGCGTGACCTGCGCGTCGACGTCGAAGGTGTCGGAGGCAACCGCCCCGGTTGCAAGCGTCGTGGTCGAGGATGTGCCTTCGTACCAGCTTAGACGTGCGCCACCGATCAGGGTCAGCGGTTCAATCGGTTTCAGGCGGACCTGCGTGTAGAGACCTTTGGACGTGGAATCCGCATCGGTTCGCGTGCTGTAGGCCGCATTCGGCCGGGGCACGGCGCCGGTATCCCACGTGTCGAGATCCCATGTGCCCGCGATGCTGCCGCGCGCCTGCAGCATGGTGCTGTCGACCCTTTGCCAGTCGGCACCGACGATGGCGTTACCGTCCCAGCCGCCCAGCATGAAGGGGATTTCGGCATGCAGGTCGAGCGCGAGGCTGTCCTGATCGAAATCGCGGCCCAGCCACGCAATGCTTGAGATCGTGTTATCCGCCGCTGCGGCGGAACCGGAATACCCATACAGGAAATCAACGTCCTGCTGGGAATGGCGCAGCGAGAACTTGATGCGCGCGCCATTGTCAAAGTGATGTTCGGCCGCGACCACGGCATCGAGCGTTTCGTTCTCGAAATCGTTCCAGTCGAGAACCGTCGTCGTTTCCACGTCGGTCCAGATTAGCGAATTGTCCGCATAGGCGGGCAGACCGTTATAGGGCGTGATGTCGCGTTTCATCTGGCTGAGCGAGAAGGTCAGCGTGGTATCGGGCGTGATGTCCCATGCCAGCGCACCATAGAGCGATTGAACGCCGTTCTCGACCCCGTCGACAAAGCCGTCGCCGTCGCCATAGGCCGCGACGAAACGGCCACGAACGGTGCCGTCGGCGTTCAGCGCGTCGGACACATCGAATTCGACCCGCGCCTGACCGTTGGAATCGACCGACGCCGTGGCATAGCCTTGGAAGGCGGTCGCGGTGGCCTGTTTCAGGCGCATGTTGATCGAGCCTGCGGGTTCGCCGGTGCCGATGAAAAGACCGGCAGGCCCCTTGAGGATTTCGACGTGGTCGACGATGGAGAGATCGGGCTGGGTGCCGTAGATCGAGCTGACCGGCGCGGGCAGACCATCGAAATAGAGATAGTCGAATTCATAGCCGCGCGAGAAGATCGAGGAACGACCGACGTTATTGTTCAGGATCATGATGCCGGGCGTATCGGCCAGCGCCTCTTCGAGCGCGGTGTAACCGCCATCCTTGATCTGCTTGCTGGTGATAACGGTGGTGGACTGCGGTACTTCACGCGGGCTCATCGCCGCTTTTTCGCCGACCGAGATGAGATCGGTGGTGTAGCTGTTGGTGCCTTCCGTCTCATAGCTCGACCCGAGCACGGTGATCGGGTCAAGTTCGATCACGTCCTGTGCTAGTGCGGGCCCGGCGATGACGGTGGTTGCCATCAGAACATGGCGGATTGAGCGATGCGGGAGTCGGCGCGTCATGGTATCCTCGAATTCCTACTATTTTTATCAAGAAATAAGAGGTAGGACCGGGACAGACCAGCCGAATACCTTTTCGATACGGTCAGAGATATGCTTGAAACCGTCAGTTTCTTTGGGGGACGGCTTAAATGACACCGATCAGCGTTGGTCAGATCAGGCAGAATGCGCAGCCCGCGATTCAGGATTTCGGGGCGACCCTGCCGGAAGATCACATCGTTCTGCGGGGCGGCCGGTTTGGCACGCGGACACCTTCGGGGCTGACGGTGAATTTCCAGAACACCCGTGTCGAGACGGATTTCGAGACCCGTATGTTACGCCCGGCTAATGTCATTCTGCACATGGTGCTGGAGGGACATGTTCGCGGTATGATCGGGCCGGATGTGCTGGAATTCGGACGCCGGATGGACGAGCCGGTGCGCATCGTGATGAGCGCGCTGGCACGGCCTGCCGAATTCCGCCGGCGGTTGGAGCGTGGCGAGCCCATGCAAAAACTCTCGATCATATTGTCGTGGGACTGGCTGGAAGCGCGCGGGGTAGATCCGTCAGAAGTGATGCGCGGCCAGCTGCATCGGCTTGACTCCTGGGTTGCCGCGCCTGCGGATGTGGCCCGTGTACGTGCTTTTGTCAGCGGGCGAGCCTCGTCAAGTCCCACGCAGGAGGCGCTCGACCTGATTGAACGGGAAACGCTTGCCATGTCAGTGATCCGGCATGTTCTGGGGGCGCTGCTGACTGAGACAGACGGGTTGCGCCCGCAGGAACGCGACCGGTTGCTGCGAATGGAGAGCTTTGCAAGCCGTCCCGGCCCCCTGCCCGCGCTGGACACCATCGCGGCGGTTGGTGGCATGAGCGTGTCTTCGATGCGCCGGCTGTTTCAGAAAGCCTATAAGCAATCGGTTCTGGCAAGACTGCGCGAGACACGGTTCGATCAGGCCTCAGAGGCGCTGCGCCGGGGCATGCCCGTCAGCAAAGCCGCCGAACTGGCCGGATATGAAACCGCGACGGCCTTTGCGACCGCCTATCGGAAGAAAACCGGGATCAGCCCGTCGCTTGTGCAGAAGGACCGCAGGGAGTTGGGCGATCGTTCATCCGGTTAAAGGCAGTGATGCTGGCTTCGGTGCCTGGCTCTGAGGGCGGATGTGGTTTGTGTCAGGCGCTTTGGCTTGAATTCGGTGACAGCCCGCTTGCGGCCCGCGCGGCTTGGTGCTCTGGTGAATAAAACCACCTGAGATCAACGCCATGCGCCGTGTTCTGCCCTCACTCCCTTCGCTTACTGTTTTCGAGGCTTCGGCGCGGCACGGGAGTTTCACCCGCGCGGCGGAAGAGCTGAACATGAGCCAGTCCGCCGTGTCCAAGCGCATCGCCGCGCTCGAGGACTGGCTTGGCACGCGACTTTTCGAGCGGGTTCGGCAACGGATCGTTCTGACCGAGGCGGGGCAGCATTACCTTAGCCGTGTCCGGGAAGCGCTAGAAATCATGGAAGAAGCGACGATGGAGACGCTGGCTTTCCGGCCCGGTGGTCTGTCGCTGAACATCGCGACCCTGCCGTCATTCGGCAACCACTGGCTGTTGCCGCGCATCGTCGGCTTTACCAAGCAGCACCCTGAAATCTCGCTGAACGTCACCTCGCGCCAATGGCCGTTTGACATGGTGCAGGAAAATATCGATGCCGCGATATTCTATGCGGAGGCCCCCTGGCCCGGCGGGCCGTCGGATCTGTTGTTCGGCGAAGACATGATTCCCGTCTGCCGTCCGGGCCTGATCGATCCGGAAGATGTGGCGGCGCTCGAGATGTTGCCGCTGCTGCATCACCGCGCCCGCCCGCGTGACTGGCAGCACTGGTTGGAACAGGGCGAGCTGAACAGCGCAAATGCCTTTCGGGGCAGCCGGTTCGAGACCTTTGACATGATCATTCGCGGCGCTCGCTATGGGCTGGGGGTCGGGCTGATCCCGAGTTTCATGGCGCAGGAGCATATCAATGCCGGGGAACTGGACCGCCCGTTTGTACGAAGCATGCGCAACGCCGGTTCCTATTACCTCGTGCATCCTGAGAAAAAGCGCCACCTGTCCACGCTGACCGCGTTCCGGGAATGGATCCTTGTGGAAGCCGCGGGGTGGAACAGGCACGCCTGAAGGTCATTCCCCAGGGGAATGAATCCACGCAGAATCATCGTTTGGCCGCAATGCAGCATGAGCGTAGCGTAATCCGCACAACAAAGCCCTGATCCGAAACGCCCCGCGAATCGTTCATGACCTGCGGGACTGGAAAAAGGGCAAGGATATTCGCCCTATAGCCCCAACAGGAGCACCCAAAATGACTGACCAACGCCCGTTTCCGGGTATCGCCTTCCGCCTTGCCGGTTTTGCCAGCGCCGCCGCGATTGCCTGCGCCAGCGCTGCCGCCGCGCAGGATGCCGGAACCGTTACCATTGGCCGCACCTCGGATGCGGATCGCTATGACCCGCAACGCTCGTCGGCGCTTGCCGCGGCCGAAGTGCTTTACATGATCGGCGACACGCTGGTCACGCTCAGCTCGGATCTGAAAACGGTCGAGCCTGCGCTAGCGGAAAGCTGGGACATCTCGGAAGACGGGCTGACCTATACGTTTCACCTTAAAGACGGCGTCACCTTTTGCGACGGCAGGGCATTCACCGCGCAGGATGTGGTCGGCAGCATGGAACGCTGGCTGACGCCCGACGGTCCTTATGTCAGTACGTGGAAGGCGGGCATTGTCGACAGCGTCACCACGCCCGATGACCTGACCGTGGTCTACAAACTCAAGGCGCCGAGTTCCGGGCTGTTGTACCAGATGGCGCAGTTCAACTTTATCATCATCGACCCGGAACAGGCGGAGAGCCTTGGCGATGATTTCGGTGTGACGGCGTTTAATGGCACCGGTCCGTTCTGCTTTGAAAGCTGGAACCCGAATGACAGCGTCGTTCTGAGCGCGCATGAAGGGTACAGCTGGGGCAGCCCGGCGCTTGGCAATACCGGACCTGCGAAAGTGGACAAGGTCGTCTGGAAGATCGTGCCCGAAGAGGCCACGCTGGCCGCAAGCCTTCAGGCCGGAGAGATCGACGCATCCTATTCCCTGCCGGCATGGTCGATTGCCCAGTTCGAGGCCGACCCGTCGGTGACCCTGCTGCAACCCGAAGCGGCCTTCCGCACCCATTACCTTGGCATGAAAGTCACCCGCGATTTCATGAAGGACATCCGCGTGCGTGAAGCGGTCAGCCATGCCATCGACCAGTCGGCCATCGCCGATGCGATCTTTTTCGGCACGGTCGAACCGACCGAAAGTTATTATGCCGAGGAAGCGCTGGATTACGACCCGAGCATCGACACAACGCCTTTCGCCTATGACCCTGCCAAGACCGAAACGTTGTTGACCGAAGCCGGGTTCACCAAAGGCGACGACGGGTTCTGGCAAAAGGACGGCACTCCGCTCACGCTGACCTATTACGGGTTCAACACCTCGCGCGAGCAGGCGGAAACCGTCCAGGGCGATCTGCGCAAGGCCGGGATCAATCTGAATGTCGAACTGTATGACTCGACCGCGATCTGGGCGAAGCTGCGCGAGCAGACCTATGATCTTTACCAGATGGACTACCCCTATCTGAACGCCGGTGACGCGCTGAACCTCTATTTCGCCTCGTCCTCGGTGCCCTCGCCCAACCGGATGATGTGGGAAGACGAAGAGACCGACCGTCTGCTTGAAGCGGGCAACAGCGCGGTCAACGCGGACGCGCGCGCCGAGGCGTTCATGGCGCTTGGCAAGCATCTGCACGAGGCAATCCTTTGGAAACCGCTTTTGCTTGAAAAGCCCACGGTTGCCATCGGTCCGCGACTGGTTCCGTTCGAACCTGCGGGCATCTCGGGTGCGGCCTTTGGGACCGGCCTGAACCTCGAACTGCAATGACGACCACCACTCACGGCCACGGCCCCCTCACGGGGCCGTGGCAATTTTCGGAGCGTTATTGATGTTCTCACGACTGATCCACAGAGGCGTCACCTCGCTGATCGTGCTGACCGGAGTCTTGCTGATCGGGTTCCTGATGCTGCAGGTGATCCCTGCGGACCCGGCAGTGGCCATCGCGGGTCCCCAAGGCACGCAGGAAGAGATCGACGCGATCCGTCGACATCTCGGGCTTGATCAGCCGGTGCTGCTGCAATTCGTCTGGTATATCGAACGTGTGCTTTCCGGCGACATGGGCCGGTCGGTGATCAACAACGCCTCGGTATCGGGAGAGCTTCTCCGGGCGGCGGGCCCGACCATCGAGCTGCTGGCGGTTGCGATGCTCTGGGCCGTGCCGACCGCGCTGGGGCTTGGTATTCTTGCCGCCCTGCGCCGGGGCGGAATCGTGGACCGGCTGGTGATGGCCGTGTCGGTGATGGGTGTGTCCATTCCGGTATTTTGGGTTGGTTTGCTGATGATCCAGTTTGCCGCCCGCACCCGTGCCTTTCCGGTTCAGGGACGCGGCGGACCGCTCTGGACGATTGACGGGTTGTCCCACATCATCCTGCCCGCGATTGCGCTTGGGCTGATCCTTGTCGGACCGATTGCGCGGATGACGCGAACCACCCTGTCGGAATCGCTTTACGCGGATCATGTGCGCACGGCGCGCGCCAAGGGCGCGTCCGAGGCGCGGGTCATCATACACCATGCGCTGCGCACCGCGCTGTTGCCGATCATCACGCTGATCGGGCTTCAGATCGGCACCCTGCTGGGCGGTGCGGTTGTGACCGAGACCATCTTTTCATGGCCCGGGGTCGGTCGGCTGGCCGTCGGGTCGATCATTGCCGGTGACTATCCCATGGCGCAGGGGGCCATCGTGTTCCTCGCCTCGGCCTTTATCCTCGTGAACATCACCGTGGACATATTCAACGAATTGGCGGACCCGCGGATCGGAGCCAAGACATGACCGACGCAACCGTCTTTGCCGCGCGCGGCCGTACCTGGCGCAGGCTGCGTCGCAACCCGATGATGACGCTGGCGCTTGGCGTGCTGGTGCTGATCACGCTGGCTGCCATCCTTGCGCCCGCTTTGACACCTTTCGACCCCTACGAGACCAACATCCGCGCGCGGCTGAAACCACCGGGCGACGGTCATATCCTCGGGACCGACAGTCAGGGGCGCGATCTGCTGACGCGGCTGCTGTACGGCGCGCGCACCACGCTTTTGATCGGTCTTGTCGGCACCGGGTTCGGGGCGCTGCTTGGCGGTACGATCGGGTTGTGCGCTGCCTTTTACCGGCGGCTGGATTCCGTGCTGATGCGGATCATCGACGTTTTTCTTTCGTTTCCGTCGATCCTGTTCGGCCTGTCGCTGGCAGCAATGCTTGGCCCCGGGCTTGATAGTCTGATTTTTGCCGTGGGGCTGTCGGTGATGCCCGGCATCGCGCGGATTTCACGGGGCGCGGCGCTGTCGATCATGGCTCAGGATTACATGGACAGCGGTCGCGCCATCGGCCTGCCCGACCGGCGGCTGCTGAGCGGGTATCTTCTGGCCAATGCCTATCCGCCGATCCTCACCTATACGACGCTGGCCTTTGGCGACGCGGTATTGCTGGCCGCAACGCTCGGGTTTCTCGGGCTGGGGCTGCAACCGCCGACGGCGGAGCTTGGCTCTATCGCCGCCGAGGGGCGTTCGTTTCTGTTCCTTGCGCCGCATGTGTCGACGGCGGCCTCGGTGATGATCTTCGTGATCGTGTTGTCCTTTAACCTTCTGGGCGATGCGCTGCGCGATGCGGGCGACCGGAGATCGGTATGAAACAGATGACGATTTCGAAACAGGCGGGTGTCGCGGCGCCGCTTTTCTCGGTCGAGAACCTGTCAGTCAGTTTTTCCACCGACAGCGGGCCGCTGCTGGCGCTCGACGATGTAAGCCTTTCGATCCATCCGGGCGAAACCCTTGCGGTGGTCGGGGAAAGCGGATCCGGCAAGTCGGTTCTGTCCCTTGCGATCATGGGGCTGCTGCCACCAACGGCAAAGGTCAGCGTTGGGCATATGCGCTATGACGGGCGCGATCTGGCCGGGCTGGACAAGACCGCCCGGCGCGACATGCGCGGCAAGGAAATGGCGATGATCTTTCAGGAGCCATCGACCGCGCTGAACCCGGTGAAACGCATCGGCGATCAGCTTGTCGAAGCGATCCTGCTGCATGAGCCGATGCCCAAGGCCACGGCAAAGACTCGCGCGGTCGAAGCGCTCGCCGCGACCGGGATACCCTCGCCCGAGATAAGGGCGCGTGCCTATCCCCACGAGCTTTCGGGCGGCATGAGACAGCGGGCGCTGATCGCGATGGCCCTGATCCACCGGCCCCGGTTGTTGATCGCGGATGAACCGACAACGGCGCTGGACGTGACGGTTCAGGCGCAGATCCTTGACCTGATCCGGGACCTTGGCCGCGAAACTGGCACGGCGACGATATTCATAACACATGACATGGGCGTGGTGGCCGAGATGGCCGACCGCGTGGCGGTTCTTTATGCGGGGCGCATGGTCGAGACCGCGCGGGCAAGCGATTTGTTCACCAGTCCCGAGCACCCCTATACGCTCGGTTTGCTCGGCTCGATGCCGCAGCTGAACCAGCGGGGCGCGCCGATGCTGCCGATCAGCGGGACAGTGCCCGACCTGCGGCGCATGCCGAGCGGATGCCATTTCCACCCGCGCTGTCCCTTTGCACAGGCGCGTTGCGTCGAGGAAAGACCGGGGTTGCGGGCGCTTGACCGGGGTCGCCGCTCGGCCTGCCATTTCGCGCCGCTTCTGGAAACGCTTGGGGGGCAGGCATGACGCTTTTGACGCTTAAGCAGATTACCCGAGATTTTCACCTGCGCGGCGGGTTATTTGGCGGACGTCGGGTGTTGCGGGCGCTTGACGGGATCGACCTTGAGATCGCGCGCGGCGAGACACTGTCGCTGGTCGGAGAATCCGGCTGTGGCAAGTCCACGCTGGGCCGGATCGTGGCCGGGCTGCAAAGCCCGAGTTCGGGCGAGATCCTGATCAACGGTAAACCGGCGCTGAAGGGCAAGGCCCGGGCGCGCCAGATACAGATCGTGTTTCAGGACCCGTTCGGGTCGCTGAATCCGAAAATGTCGGTGGGCGCGCTGATTGCCGAACCGGCAACGCTGCACGGGTTGATAAGCCGTCGCGATGCGCCGCAACGGGTGCAGGAGTTGATGCGGCTGGTAGGGTTGCGCGGCGCGCTTGCGGAGCGGTTTCCCCATGAGCTGTCCGGCGGGCAGCGGCAGCGGGTCGCGCTGGCACGGGCGCTGGCAACCGAACCGGAGCTGATCGTCTGTGACGAGGCGGTGTCGGCGCTGGATGTATCGGTTCAGGCGCAGATCGCCAACCTACTGCAGGACATCCAGAAAGAGACCGGCATCAGTCTTTTGTTCATCTCGCACGGGCTGTCGCTTGTCCGCCATATCTCGCACCGTCTGGCTGTCATGTATCTGGGGCGGATCGTAGAACAGGGCGAGGCGCAACAGGTTTTTGCCAATCCGCTGCACCCCTATACCCGCGCGCTGATCTCGGCAACGCCGGAACCCCTTCCCGGCACGGGCGCGAAACGGCTTGAGCTTGAGGGCGAGATCCCAAGCCCGCTTGCCCTGCCCTCGGGCTGCACGTTCCGAAGCCGGTGCCCCCACGCGACCGAGCGTTGCGCCGCTGCGCAGCCCCCGCTGGAGGCGACCGGCCACGCCGCCGCCTGCTGGCATATAGACAGCCTGCCCGACTATGCGGCGCGCCAGACCACACCGCCGGAACGCATGCGGGCCGCGCTCGATCTTTACCGTTTGGCGGCTGCGCGCCGCACGCACCCCCTTGAGGAGACCATCAATTGACCAACCCGATCTGGGCAACCGTAGATTTCGAGGCCGAAGGATATCAGACCGGTGATCTCTGCCTGCCGCATTCGGTCCATCGTTCGGCCTATGGCGTTCTGACCATTCCTGTTGCGGTCATGTCCAACGGTCAGGGACCGACGGTTCTGCTGACCGGTGGCACCCATGGGGACGAATATGAAGGCCCGGTTGCGATCCGGCGTCTGCTGAGTTCGCTGTCGCCAGAGCAGATAAAGGGCCGGATCATCGCCATTCCGATGCTGAACGCCCCCGCCTTTCGCGCCGGCCTGCGGACCTCGCCCGAAGATGGCGGCAATCTCAACCGCTCCTACCCCGGCGATCCGGCGGGCGGGCCGACCGCGATCATCGCGCATTATGTCTCGAGCGTGTTGCTGCCGATGGCCGATTACTACCATGACACCCATGCGGGCGGTTCTTCGCTGCAATACCTGCCATTCGTGTCGACCCGTCGCAGCGGCGTGCGCGAGCTGGACGATACCGCGCTTGGTGCAGCGCGGGCCTTTGGGGCGGAGCGGATCGTGATCTGGGATTATTCGCCGGACCCGAGACTGTCCACATCGGAAGCCAACCGGCAGAAGGTCGTGTCGCTTGGCGGAGAGTTCGGCGGCGGCGGATCGGTGTCGCGCAGTGGCGTGCATCTTGTCGAGCGCGGGTTGCGGCGGCTGCTGGCCCATTGGGGCATTATCGAGGAACCGGTGCCCGACCTGCCCGCAGCGGTCGAATACCGCATCGCCGGGCGCGACTACTATGTCTACGCGACCCGAGCCGGTGTGTTCGAACCTGCGGTTGACCTTGGCGACAAGATCGATGGCGGCGCGCTCTGCGGCACGGTCTGGAGTACCGACGATCTGGCCGACGCGCCGCAGGAACAGCGTTTTCACCGCGAAGGCACCGTGTTTTGCCTGCGCCATCCCGGGCTGGTTCAACCCGGGGATTGCCTTGCCCACCTAGCGACCGAGGTTGCCTGATGCCCGAAGATTTCCCACACTCCGCTTTTGATATGTCCCCCGAAGCTTTGCCTGCCGGGGCATTCCCTTCCCCGCGACCGGAGGCGGCGCATATCTTTGCCGTGGGCATCGGTGATCCCACGAGCCCGCGCGGCTACGCGGTTATGCGGCAGCGGCGTACCGCTGCAATGGTGATGATCATCGGCTGGGAATGCGACCGGGCGGATGCAGAGGAAATGGCACAGGCTGTTGAAACCTTGGCGAAGGATCGGGGTGCCATCCTGATCCGCGCGGCCACGGAGCTGACCGGTGCGATTGACGCGCTGGCGCTGGCGGACACAGGCCGCGGCTATGCGCAGCGTTGGCTTGGCACGGCCATTGATAGCGCGCATGACACCGGTCAGTTCACCCAGACGACAGGGTTCACCTGCGGACCCGTCTCGCTTGCGATGGCCTTGACCGCCGATGTGAACCGCAGCCTTGAAGTTGAGATCTGGCGAGAAGCCACGACAATGATCGGTCTGACCGGCCCGGGCGGTTGCGATCCCTATGGGCTGGCCCTTGCCGCCGCGCGCCGTGGGTTCGATGTTACGCTATGGTTCGATGCAGGTGAGGCTGTGCTGCTGGACCGGGCCAACACGGACGAGAAAAAGGATCTGATGCGCTTTGTGCAGGCAGAGTTTCGCGAAAAAGCGCAGGAGACCCTGCTGGTTCTGGACACGGCAATGACTGAGCAGACCCTGTCAGAAGTGGTTGGCAAAGGGGCGCAGGTACTTTTACTGATCGACCAGTGCCATACTCATGATCACCACGCCCCGCATTGGATCCTCGTCCATGCAGAGCAGGATGGCATCTTTCTAGTCAACGATCCTTGGGCCGAGCCGGACGATGGCGAAACGGTTGCCGACGTGGACGAGATCCCCATCGCGCGGGAAACGCTCATGCAGATGGCGGCCTATGGGGACCCGGCCTATCACGCGGCAATCGTTCTGGAAGAACACTAGCGACGGGGCGACGTCATGCCCGGAGGTGATGCCAATTGTAAGCCCGGGTTTCTAGAGTTGATCCGGCGGAGTGTCACCCCGGAAGAACGCATCGAGATTGTCCAGTGCCTTGAACCCCATGGCGTCTCGAGTGCTGACCGTCGCGCTGCCGACATGGGGCATCATCACGATATTGTCCCGCGATGAGAAATCAGGGTTCCCGCCGGGTTCGGTGACAAAACAGTCGAGACCAGCGGCGGCAAGCTGGCCGCTGTCGATTGCTTCCAACAATGCCGCCTCATCGACAAGCGAGCCGCGCGCGGTGTTCACAAGGACGCTACCCTTTGGCATCTGCGCCAGCGTGTCGGCATTGATGATGCCAGTGGTCTGTGGCGTCGCAGGAGAATGCAGGGAGAGAAAATCGGAGATCGCGAGCAGGCTTTCGAGATCTTCGTGGTAAGTCGCACCTGCCTCGTCTTCGGACGATAGGCGGGAGCGGTTGTGGTAGTGGATCTCCATGTCAAAACCGCGGGCCTTTCGGGCAAAGGCACGGCCTACCCCGCCCATGCCGATGATACCGAGCCGCGCGCCGGTCACCTGCTTGCCGACCATAAAGGCGGGCGACCAGAAGTCCCAGTTACCGGAACGCACGACCCTGTCTCCGGCCACCGCATTTCGCGCTGCGGCCAGCATCAGCATCATGGCAAGCTCGGCGGTGGCATCCGACAGAACGCCGGGCGTGTTTGTTACAACGATCCCCTTGTCCTTGAGCGCCGGGAGATCGCAATGATCCACGCCGACGGAATGGTTGGCGACGATCTTGAGCCGCGGGTCCAGCTTGGCGACGACGTCCGCCGAGAAATGCTCGGAATGACAGGGGATCATGCCGTCGACTTTGGCGCTTATCCTGATGATGTCTTCTGCCGTTCCGGGACGGTCAGCTTCGTCCCAGATGACGTCATAGTCGCGCTGCGCCCGTTCAAGCGTCGCGTCGGACAGGGTTCTGGTGATCCAGATGACAGGTTTCGACATATGTCAGGACTTTTTGTTCTTGCTGGAGGTGAAGAAGTCATAGGCCACGAAGGCCAGCGTCACGAGGACCACGATGATGAGGTCTGGGCTTGGTACCTCGAAAGCGAGAATAGCCAGAAAGGCCGTCAGGGTGAGAAAGGCGATAAGCGCCAGCCAACGGTTCATTTCAAACTCCTTCCGATGCGTCTTGGGCGCACCAATCGAATAGCCATTGTGCATGGCGCATCAGGCGGGCGTCGTCCCCACGCGCGCCGACAAGCTGCACGCCCATGGGCAGGCCTTCTTGCGAGGTCAGCAGCGGCAGGTTGATGCAGGGCACGCCGCAAAGTGTCCAAAGCCCGTTGAAGATGGGATCGCCTGTTGTGTTCAGCCCTTTGGGCGCGGGGCCGGGTGCAGACGGACACAGGATCGCGTCGCAACGCGTGAAGATCTCGCCCAGAGCAGCATTCAGAACTTTCGGGTAGTCGAGAGCCGAAAGGTAGTCGCGGGCGAGGGTCGCGTTGCCCTGCTCTATCGCCTCGCGTGTCACGTCCGAAATCTGGTCCGCCCCGTCGCGACCGTACCGGTAATAGTGATAGGACATTTCGGCCATGTTGATGACGGACCGCTTTTCACTGGCCGTGTCGAACACGCCCGGCAAGGGCAACTCGAAAACCTGCTCGCCCAGTGCCTCGAGCAGTTCGCCAAAAGCTTCCTTTAGCTGATCGTCGGCGTTTTCCCAGCCCGGCGGGCGGACGAAGCCAAAGACAGGTTTCAGCCTCGGCTTGGTCGCGGCGGCAGCGGCGAGCGCCGGCGCCGGTTCGAAGTGGGATGCCGGGTCTTCCTGGTCGTGACCCAAAAGAACCTCGGCCAGCAGCGCCGCCCCGGCGGGATCGCTGGCGAAAACGCCGACCGTATCCAAGGACGGGGATTGGGTCAGGATACCGCGACGCGGGATGGCGCCAAAGCTGGGTTTGTAGCCCGTCACGCCACAGAAGGACGCCGGTCTGATGACGGAACCGCCAGTCTGGGTGCCGATGGCCAACGGGACCATGCCATCCGCGACGGCTGCCGCCGAGCCCTGCGAGGAACCGCCGGGCGTATGGGCCGTGTTGTGAGGATTCGCGGTCTTGCCCGGATGCATGAACGCAAGTTCGGTGGTTACCGTCTTGCCCATGATGATCGCGCCCTCTTTCTTGAGCCGTTCGACCACGTAGGCGTCCTTGAGCGGCACCCGGCCTGCGTCCATCGTACAGCCGTTTTCCGTGGGGATGCGGGCAGTATCGATGATATCCTTGAGGCCCACCGGCAATCCGTGGAGACGGCCAAGCGGACGCCCTGCCCGTCGGTGCGCATCCAAAGCGCGTGCCTGACTTCGCACGAAGTCGGGATCGAACCATGCCCATGCGCCGACCTCGGGCTCGCGCGCCTCGATCCTTGCGATATAGGACTCGACCAGCGCGAGCGCGTCGAGCGCGCCCGAGGCGAGACGGTCGCGCAGGAGCGTCACGCCATGGGCCTCGATCCGGGTTTCCTTTTGTCTTGCTTCAGCGCCCATAGAACAGATCCGGCAGGTAGAAGACGATCGACGGGAAGACATACATCAGCACCATCGACAGGATAACGCAGAAGAGGAACGGCATGACCCCGGCAAAGATCTGGGTCAGGCGCACCTCGGGCGGTGCGATGCCCTTGAGGTAATAGGCCGACATGGCCATTGGGGGCGTCAGGAAACTGGTCTGCAGGTTCAGTGCCACGAGAATGCCGAAAAACAGCGGATCAATCTCGAATACCGCGAGCAAGGGCAGGAAGATCGGCACGAAGATGATGATGATCTCGGACCATTCGAGCGGCCAGCCGAGCAGGAAAATGATAAGCTGCGCAAGGATCAGGAACATGATAGGGGAAAGGTTCATCGACTGGACGAATTCCGAGATGACATGTTCACCCCCGAGGTAGGAGAACACCGCCGAGAAGGTGTAGGAGCCGACGAAGAGCCAGCATACCATCGCAGTCGTGCGCACGGTGAGGTAGACGCTTTCACGCATGCGCTGCCATGTCATCGCCCGGTAGATGAAGGCGAGGAAGATGCCGCCGAGTGCCCCGATGGAGGCAGCCTCGGTCGGGGTGGCCAAGCCGAAGAGGATCGAACCGAGAACCGCAAAGATCAGGAAGGCGAGCGGCACGAAAGACGTGACGATCATCAGCAGCAGCTTGCCCATCGGCATATCGGGCACTTCGTCATCGGTGGGACGTGGTGCTGAGGACGGTTGCAGGATCGACCGGCCGACGATGTAGATCAGGTAGAGACCAACGAGAGTGAGACCGGGAAAGAGCGCCGCCGCGTAGAGCCGGACGATGGAGACATTGGTCGCGGCTGCGTAGACGATCAGCATGATCGAGGGCGGGATAAGGATACCAAGCGTACCGCCTGCACAGATGATGCCCGACGCGAAGGAAGGGTTGTAGCGCGCCTTGAGCATGGCGGGCAGCGCCAGCAGGCCCATAAGGGTCACAACCGCACCGACTATCCCGGTAGCTGTCGCGAAGAGCGCGCAGGTGATGAGCGCCGCAACCCCCATCGAGCCGGGAATATTCTTAGAAGCGATGTTCAATGTGGTGAACAGCCGGTCGACGATATTTGACCGTTCCACGATGTATCCCATGAAGAGGAACAGCGGCACGGCTGTCAGCACTTCGTTCGACATCACCGTAAAGGTCTGGTTCACGAAGAGGTCGAATATTCGATTATTGAAGAAACCTTCTGCCCAGGTCGACCATTGCTCCCACTGGCCGGTGGTTTCGTCCAGCCGGTCAAAGCTGCGCCACATCCGGCGCGCGTCGAAATAAGCATAGTAGCCAAAGCCGATGCCCATGGCCATCAGGGTGAAAGCGATGGGAAAGCCGAGAAAAACGAAAACGATAAAAAGCCCAAGCATCATCAGGGCGATTTGAGGGTCGGTCATGTCAGATGGCCCTTTTCGGCCTTGTTGGCTTCGCGCATCATGAGGTCTTCGGTTTCGAACACATCCTCTTCCGCTTCGAGCCAGTAATTATCGCGCATGGCGAGTATGCATCGGCAGACCTGCGCAATGCCTTGAATGAACAGCAGGATTCCCGCGACGACGATCACCGTCTTGAACTGGTAGATCGGTACGCCTGCGGGGCTGTTGACCGAGACTTCACCGTATTGCCAGGATCGTGCCGCGTATTTCCAACCGGCGAGGATCAGCGCCGTGACGCCCGGAAAGAAGAACAGCAGATAGAGGACGATATCGATCTTGGCCTGCGTTCTGGGCTGCAGCAGGCGATAGAGGAAGTCCCCCCTCACGTGACCGCCCCGGGACAGGGTGTAGGCGCCGCCCATCATGAACAGCGTGCCATACATGATAAAGGACACGTCGAGCGCCCAGGCAGTGGGGCTGTTGAGTACGTATCGCACGAAAACCTCGTAGCCCGTACCCAGCGACATGAGCAGGATCAGCCAGGCAAAGGCCTTGCCGAACCATGCGGAAAGATTGTCGGCGAACCGAATGAAAGAAACCATGAAGACCCTTTGCCTCGCGCAGAGACCCCGGCACACAAGGTGCCGAGGCCGTGTGTTTCACCAATCAACAGGCCGTGTCAGAGTTTGATCTTGCCCGGGAAATAGTGGTCGTAAGCCAGACCGTAATCCGGGGAGTTCATCAGTTCATAATAAGACACGCGGCTGACCCAGTCGCGCTGGCTGTCGAGTGTCTTTTTCATGAACGGATCGGTTTCGAGTTCGGGGATCAGTTCGTCCCATGCCTTGAGCTGCGCATCGAGGATCTCTTTCGAGGTCCGGTGCACGGTGACGCCCGCATCGTTCTGCAGGAACTGAAGATCCGCCGAATAGCGGTCCATCGCCTTTGCGGTGTTGGCGGTTGAGGCCGCTTCGACCGCGTATTTCAGGATCGCCTGAAGATCCGGGTCAAGATCTTCGAGGAAGGTCCGCGAGAACAGGAACTCAAAGCTTTCGGACGCCTGGTGGTAGGACGACAGGTAATAGTTCTTGGCCACGTCCTGAGCGCCGAAGTCCTTGTCCGAGGACGGGTTGTTGAATTCAAACGCATCGATAACGCCGCGTTCCATCGCCGGGACGATTTCGCCGCCGGGCAACTGCGCCACGGACATCCCGAGCTTGGCCATCAGGTCTGCGGCCAGGCCGACGGTCCGGTACTTGAACCCTTGCAGGTCGCTGACGGAATTGACCTCACCCTTGAACCAGCCAAAGGGCTGCGCGAACATCGGGAAGCCCATGTAGCCGACGATGTCGAGGCCCATGATGTCCTGGGTAAGTTCGTCGTATAGCTCTTTGCCGCCGCCTTCGTAGAACCAAGACAGCATGGTTGTTGCGGAACCGCCGAAAACCGGCCCGGTGCCAAAGAGCGACGCGGCCTTGTTCTTGCCATACCAGTAGACGGGCACGGAATGCGCCGCGTCGATCAGGCCGTCGTTGACCGCATCCAGCACCTGGAACGCCGCAACCACAGCGCCAGCGGGCAGCACATCCACCTTCAGACGACCACCCGACATCTCCTCCACGCGGGTTGCGTAATCACGTGCGAATTCCTGCCAGATATTGGCGTCATTCCACGAGGTCTGCATCTTGATGACGATGGGTGCCTGCGCCAGAACCGCCGGTGCGGCCAGCATGCTCCCCGCTGCTGCCCCCCCGGCCAGAGCTGACTTCGTCAGAAATGAACGCCTGTTAAGGCTTGGTTTATTTGACATATTTTCTCCTCCCAAAGCGACCGCACATCCTTTTTCGAGGGGCGCTTGCGCGCCGGGATGTCGATCTAGTGTCTGACCGTAACGAAATGCATTCACTTGGCAAGACTCCAAAAGTATTAGCCTTTGAACGTCATTTTCCGGAACGGCGGGTGCATGGCACAGCTAAAACTGACGCTTTCGTCGCGTTGAATTGCCAGGGCGCATGGGAGGGATCTGCGCCCCTTGCGGTGCTTCTGTCGCACAGGTCGGCCGAGCGTGCGGCCCAGCAACAGATTGATTTATGCGTCGGGGCCAGTGTTCAGCCAGCCATGCGGAGGTTGCTCATTTCCAACCGTTTCACAGCCTCCGGCCCGACGCCCTCAACTGCGGAGGCGGGCATCGTAACCTTGAAGGTCGTGCCGGAGCCGACAACGCTTTCCACCGAAATGTCACCCCCATGTGCAATTGCAAGCTTTCGACAAATGGCGAGGCCAAGACCGGTCCCGCCCTCGGACCGGTTGTCCGCGTCCTCGATCTGCTGAAACGCATGGAAGATGACACCGAGGTTTTCTTCCTTGATGCCGCAGCCGTTGTCCTCGACTTCGATGGAGAACCCGTTTTCCTCGATCTTCCCGCGAATGAACACGTCGGATGACTTGGAGAATTTCAATGCGTTGCCGATGAGGTTGATCAGGATTTGCAGGCAACGACCGCGATCTGCATGGGCGACGATACCGTCGCTTTCCACATGGAGCGTGATCGATTTCTGATTTGCGAGTTCCTGAAACTGGTCTTCGGCCTCGGCCAGCAACTCTTGCACCGGGAAAGACGTCCGGATGAGTTTCGCATCGCCTAGTTCCATGCTGGTGTAATCGAGGATCTCGTTGATGAGCGTTAAAAGATGATTGGCCGCGACCGAGATTTTCTTTCCGTAAAGATCCACCTGCTCGCCCAGTTGCACGGCGGCAAGGTCGACTGTTCCCTCGGCGGGCGGCTTTTTCTGTTCATTGATTACCTTTAGCTGCGACAGAATACCGGAGTACCCCAGTATGATCGTCAGCGGTGTCCGCAGTTCATGGCTTAGCACGCTCATGAATTCCGATTTCGCGCGGCTTGCACTTTCAGCGGCATTTCTGGCGGCCGTCAGTTCGGCAATGCTTTCCATGCGCGTGCGGTTTTCCACCGCGTAGCTGAAAAGCGCACCCATGACGATGATGAGCGCAGTTCCCGTGATGGCAATTGCGAGCACTTTGAAAGCTTCGGGATTGACGAAATCGCCCGAGATGCTGAGCGGCGCGACGCGAAACGCCGTCATACCGGTAAAATGCAGGCTGACGATGGCGACCGTCAGCAGGATCGCCATCTGATATTCGCCCTGCTTTCTCGGCTTGCTTCCCAGATAAAGCGCGACCGAGGAAAAGAGGACGGACAGGATGATCGAGGCAATCAGGAAGTCTTCGCGCCAGTAGACGATACCCTGCACACGATAAGCGATCATACCGGCATAGTGCATGGCCGCGATCGCAAGACCGAAAATTGCGCCGCCGATCACCGGGGCGAACCGCATCTTGAGCGCGGAGGAAATGAAAATACCCATCGCGCTGCCCAGAACCGCGATCAACAGCGAGACAAAAGTGAGCCCGAGATCGAAATTGACCGGCACGTCCGGGCGAAATCCGAGCATCGCCACGAAATGCGTGCACCAGATCGAAACCCCAGCGGTCAGCGCCGTCAACAGATGCCAAGATATCGCCTGCCGGAATGACCGGTCCAGCGAATGGCGATAGAGTCGCGAGGTGACCCAGCTTCCGAAGGTGCACAGAATTGCAGCCAGAACAACCAGACTGATATCGTGCTGTACCGCGACGCACGAAAGAACTGTAATCATACTGCGTATTGCCTTTAGACGGGACTTCTCAGCGGCGTAGATTGGCGCAAACCGTGTCAAAGCTAGGGCTGAAACAAGCTTTCTCTGTGATGCAGCAAATCTGGTTATTGTGAGAATTTTATTGATTATTCTGGCATCATGTCGGAACCGCTGCAGGCATGGCGTTTGAAGCGATTTTACCCCAGCGGGCGAGACGAAGGATCAATTCTACACGCAGATATAGTGGCCGGGATGCCGCGTATATTCATCAACCATTCGCATTTGACTTGTTTCATCCTGCAACCAGATAAAACATGAGGTATCGATAGTTTTTATCGGCTAGCCCGTTTACGCCAAGCCAACGATAGGTCGCAAATGTTCACAAAAAGACAATTCCTGATAACCAGTGCTGCGCTGTTCTCGGCTCCACTTGCTTCAACCGCCCAAGCCGCGACAACGGGGCAATGGGCAAGGTGGGACGCACAGGTCACGCCAGCGGGATATGAACCTTCTGTTTCGAACCCGTGGGGGTTCCACCCGCGTTTTCTGCCGACGCGCGTGGAGGCCAGATCGAACCTGACGCCCGGTGATATCCACGTGGATGCGGTTGCTCGCTATCTCTACCACATCCAGAACGATGGAACGGCGATGCGCTATGGCGTCGCCATCGCGCGCGGTCGCCTTTACGAACCGGGCAACTACTCGATTCGGCGCAAGGCGAAATGGCCGCGCTGGACGCCAACGGGTGACATGATCGCCCGCGACCCCCAGCTATATGCGCAACATGCGGATGGTATGGATGGCGGGCCGAGCAATCCGCTGGGTGCGCGCGCGCTCTATCTTTATACGGGAAATCGCGACACCTATCTGCGGATTCACGGCACCCCCCACCCGCGCTCGATTGGCGGTCGGGCAAGCTCGGGATGCGTCCGGATGGTAATGGCGCATATCATCGGGTTATATGATCAGGTTACGATCGGGAGCCGCGCCATTCTGCACCCCGCAGAAACCGTGTTGGCGGCACAATCCTGAACTATCTTGAAGCATTTATCGGCTGAAGCGGGGCTAGGCCCCGTCAGCCGGTGGTCGTGGCCGCCGATGCCGATGCCGATGTGCAGATCGGGCGACCCTCGGCTGTGAGCAGCGGCAAGAGCGTTGTCTCGACAGGGCCGGAGTGTTCGTACCAGTAACAGCCATCTTCCGGCAAAATGCGCGCTGTATTCACATCCTGATAGCTGGCGGCGAGCGCGCGGACCTCTTCAGGAACTGGCCCATAGGTGCCGCCTGTGGAGGACTGCATCGTTGGACTACAGGCAGCGAGGCCCGAAACGAGTCCGAATGAAAGGGCGGTGCAGATCTGCTTGAAACTCATGTGTCCGATTTCCGTTTGGCGCGTCACCGGACAGGTTGCCCCCGCTTCGTTCCGAGCGCAATCGGGCCGCTATGTCGCAATGTTCCGGCGATGTTTTTCTGCATCATAAGCCGAGTGGGATAAGATTTCGTTCCGATTTGTGCAGGAAGATCTCTTGGAGCATAAACCCTCGAGACAGAAGTCTAAGGGCTAGAAAGGGAAAGTTTCAAAGAAAGTGGTGCCGCTGAAGGGACTCGAACCCCCGACCCCATCATTACGAATGACGTGCTCTACCAGCTGAGCTACAGCGGCCACTTTCTTTCCTGCCTGCCTTCCTTGCCCTGCTCGATCCCATCGCCTTTGTGCGCGTTTGACCGAAACCGGACCGGGATGCAGACTTTACCGAATATCGGCCAGTCCGACCGTAAGCGCCCGTCTGCAGGCAGGTTTGCGACGTTCAATTAGCGCGTTCACATGTGGCGCGCAAGTACTGAAATCGTCAGATTTCGCAGGTGTTTCTGGCGAGCGAACAGGCCTGTTTTCCTCCGCTGATTTGCAGAAAATTGTCGCGACGCTCGCGTGAATAAGCAACCACCTTTAGCACCCAGATGGTTGTGGCAAAGACTGGGGCTCTGCAGCTATTCGTCGGCTGTGTTTGGATAAGATGAACTTGCCGAAACTACTGGCATTGCAAGGATTGGCTTCGGTTCCGTTCCAGACAAATGACGGAAAACTAAGTCCAAGTGAGGCCGGCGTGTCTTCCAAGTCGATCATCATATTGAGTGTCTCCCCCGAGGGAGCCCCCAACGAACCGTTGTTCAAGTTCTTCGTTACTTCGAGAAAAGTGTATGCCAGCATAGACAAAGAGACGGATCATGACACCGTCGTTGTTCCGGTATTAGTCCCGGGTCGCAGGCGCGGCTGAAAGCCGACCAATATGCAGGCATCGCTGGAAACGGAGAGAGCAAACGTTGCGTAGGCGCTTTCGCCGCTGCTAACCTGACTTTGATGAGACGGTTTACAGCTGCCCGGCGTGCAGGGCATCGTTATTGCTGGTGCGCACGTGACAACCGACTTGGCACCCAAGAAAACGCGAAGGCGGGATTTATTGCCCCTGCCCGACTGGTCAGGAAATTCATTATAGAACCTGCTCTCCAATTTGATGCGCCGCTTTTGACTAGATTGATCATAGGCCATCTAACAAAGAACTTTGCTGCAGCCAGATATGACGCCGCTTTCTTTGGAAACCGTTTCGTTTCCCGGTCGCCTTACAGGAGCGAACTACACGTGCAACAAAGCGTTGAAAGTGCTTATTTTCGCGTCCATGCCAGCAATCAAGGTAGGAATGGCGGCTTTTAACGCGCCCGCTTCCGGTCAAATCGGTACGTTGCGCGCAGCGGTTATTCGATGAATTTTGAGACATAGAAACGCCAGCAACATTGCAACGAAAAGCAAAGCAGCACCGAAAAGAAATGACGCCTCGGAATTGGTGGAGAGGCTGACCACCTTTCCTGCCAGTGCCGGGGCCGATGAGAAAACGAGGAAATGTGCCGTAAAGAAGAGGCCGAGTCCGAAAGACCTTTCCTGAGGTTGCAGCGCGCTTGCAGCCAAGGCGAGGAAAAGGCTTGATGGGAGACCTGCGGCGAACCCGAGGAACAGCAGAGGCAGAACGACCCGATCCATTAATGGGAAGGATACCATGGCGACCAGCATGGTCGTCGTTGAAACGAAGAGAACAGTTAGCGGCCGATGGAAAAGATCGGCGATCAGACCTCCCATAATACCAGCCCCCACGGCGCACCAGATCAGAATGCTGGTAACGGCGCTTGCCTCTATCAGGGATCTGCCACGTCCGACCAGGTCTGCCGGGCCGAAGCTCAGGATGATGGCAAGAGCGCCGTTGTACATTCCCCATGCCATTCCGGCGAGCAGAATGAGCAAGATCATGGGCCTACCTGGCAACACCTGCGCTACCAGACTGGAGAGCAATCTGTGATCCGACTTCAGATCGCAAATGGCGACGCTCACCAACGCGAACACAGCGATTGCCACCACAACCCAGCCTGCACCCGCGAGCCCGATGCTTTCCGCGATCGGCGGCATGATCAACAAGGCTGCGGCGATACCGGCGAACCACGAATGGACGAAAATAGCCGTGGCCGTGGCGTGTTCACGACCCGAAAACCAATCGGCCACAAGTTTTCCCGAAACAACGTTCAGCAAGACGGCACCCTTCCCCGACACGATCCGCCCGACCGCCTGCGCGAGCCAGCTATCGCTCGCCGCCACGACAATTGCGCCAATGACCATCAAGGCGAGACCACATAACAGGACACGTCTTTCCCCGAACTTGTTCGACCACATTGCGGCTGGCAGCGCGCCGAACACGCTCGGCAGAAAATAGATGCCGACCAACAAGCCGAGATCGGTGGTATCGATCTGAAAGGCGTCCTCGTACAACGGGCCCAAGGCGCCGATGGAAGCGAACTGAAGCGCCATCGACGCGCGGGCGATTGCCAGAACAAAAAGGATTCTCCAGCGCATAGAGTAGAATAGACCGGAAAACCCAAACTGCGGAATTGTTGCTTACACGCTATTGGAGAGTGATGAAGTTCAGCGGCCCCAGATCTGCGCGCATGCTAACCCGGCCAACCCTACCTTAGAGACCACCCATAATATGGTAGCGCCAAAAAGATATTCGCCTTATAGTTGAGTTCAAAAGATGAGTGGGAAGGATGCTTCGATGCGAAATATTTTGAATGGCATCGCTTTGATTCTGGGAACAGGAGTGACCTTCGGAGCCTGCCAGGCGCAAGAAATTGCCGATGCGATCTATCTTGGTGGGCCAATCCTGACCATCAACGACGTGCAACCGCGGGCAGAAGCCGTCGCCGTGAAGAAAGGCACGATCCTTGCCGTCGGATCGATGGATGATGTCTCGGCGCATAGAGGTGAGAATACCGAAATATTCGAGCTAGGCGGGCGAACGATGCTGCCCGGTTTCGTCGATAGTCATGGTCATGTGGTGATTGGCGGCATTCAGGCGCTTTCGGCGAACATGCTGGCCCCTCCCGATGGCCCGGTGACTGATATTGCCAGCCTGCAGCAGGGGTTGCGCGAATGGATAGAGGCCAATCAAGAAAGCGTGGACGCGATCAACCTGATTATCGGCTTTGGTTACGACAATGCGCAACTGGCGGAACTTCGTCACCCGACGCGCGAAGATCTGGACGCGGTTTCCGCAGATGTTCCGATCCTGGTCATTCACCAGTCCGGACATCTCGGCGTCGCCAACAGCAAGGCTTTGGAAATTGCCAGCATTACAACCGAAAGTGAAAATCCGCCGGGCGGTGTGATACGCCGTGATGACGACGGCAATCCCAATGGCGTGCTTGAGGAATATGCATTCTTCGGCGCCCTTGTTCCCCTGCTGAGCCAGCTTGGTCCCGAAGGGTTCGAGGAATTTGCCAAAGCCGGCGCCGAATTGTGGGCTCGTTTTGGATATACTACGGCGCAGGAAGGCCGGTCGAGCGCTGGCAATGTGGTTGCCCTTAAAGCGGTAGATGCGGCCGGCGAGTTGCCCATCGATGTGGTTGCCTTTCCCGATGTGATCGAGGCGCGGGACTTCATCAAGGAAACCCATTCATTGGACTACGACGGGCGTGTACGGGTCGGTGGCTGCAAGCTTACGATCGACGGCTCGCCACAGGGTTTTACCGCGCTCCGGGACCGGCCCTATTATGATCCGGTTGGCGACTACCCGCCGGGCTACAAGGGCTATGCGGCGGTTACAGAGCAACAGATCAACGACTCGATAGACTGGTGTTTTGAGAATAACTTTCAGATTCTTGTCCACTCGAATGGCGAAGGTGCCTCGGACATGCTGATTGCAGCTATCGGGGCCGCAGAAGAGAAGTATGGCCCGCCGACCAATCGACCGGTGCTGATACATGGCCAGTTTCTGCGCGAAGACCAGGTCGACAGTATCCAGAAACTGGGGATATTCCCTTCGCTCTTCCCCATGCACACCTACTATTGGGGAGACTGGCACCGGGACCATACTGTCGGGCCGGTGAATGCCGAGAATATCTCGCCCACCGGCTGGGTGCGTCAGCGAGGCATGATGTTTGGCAGCCACCACGACGCGCCGGTGGCGTTTCCCGATAGTATGAGGATTCTATCGGCGACCGTGACCCGGCGCACTCGTTCCGGCGATATCTTGGGGCCTGCGCAACGCGTGAGTGTGATGGAGGCGTTGAAAGCCCTGACGATCTGGCCGGCGTGGCAGCATTTTGAAGAGGATCAGAAAGGAACCATAGAACCCGGCAAGATCGCGGATTTCGTGATCCTTTCCGATGATCCGACTGCAGTCGAACCAGAGACGCTTGCCGAACTTCAGGTGCAGGTCACGATTAAGGACGGCGAAGTGATCTATGAAGCGCAGGAGGGCGAGAAGAAGACCGAGCTTAGGGATCACCCGTTCTTCGGACATCCAGTGCTCGCGCATCGCGCCATGCATGCTCTGAACCAAGGCATGGGTTTGGAGCGACGTCCCGACTGCATGCCCGAACCCGAGGAGTGCCATCGGCTTTTGGACACTTACTTGGCGCCACTCTAGGTGCGCCGTGAACGTGCCGGGACGGACATTTGGGTGCTTCCGGATATGCCAAGATGCGGTGCTAGAACTGGCGTATTCGAGCTGCCAGAAATCCAATGCATAAGCGGGAAGCCGGATTCTTGATAAAACGTTTCAGGCCGCTTGAGCTGTTGGGTTAATAGCTTCCTTCGGTGAAGAAAAGTAGGTTGCCGGCTGCAAATTGATCGTACTACGGAAAGCTAATTGGCGCTGCACTGACGCAGATTAACAGCGAACATATCTGCTTCGGGTGTCGGGCGCAGAAAGCATTAATGAACTGCCCTGCGATAGAGGTGCCAGGTCGCGTGTCCCAGAAGCGGCATCGTCACCATCAGACCTAGAAAGAACGGGAGGGACCCGAGAATAAGTCCCGCCGCGACGACAGCGCCCCATGCGAGTACAACGCGGGGATTCCTGAGAAACACATTTACCGATGTCACCACGGCCACTGGCACACCAACGTGTCGATCCAGAAGCAAGGGAAATGACACAAGGCTGATCGCGAGAGCTGCGAGAGCAAAAACAAACCCGACCGCAAATCCCGTGATTATCATGACCCACCCTGCCCGCGTCGTCAGAACGTCAGAAAGGAAACCGGAGAGCGAAACAGGTGCTTCCGGCCCCAGTGTAAGCCTGTAAATCTCCTGAGCCGAAAACATCCAGAACAGGAACAGCACGAAAAGATACAGTCCAAGGACAAGGATCGCGCTGAAGGAAGGCGAGCTGACGACACTTAACACGTGACGCCATCCCGCATCCTCACCCTTTTCGCGGCGGCGACTGATCTCATAGAGGCCAACCGCTGCGATTGGACCGATCAGGACAAACCCCGCGATCAAGGGGAACAGCAATGGCAGAAAATTCATGTGGAAGCCCAAGCCGACCAGAACGAGCCCCATTAGCGGGTAGATCAATATGGCAAAAACAGCGTCGGAACGGCTCGCCAGAAAATCCTGATAGCCCGCCCGCAAAGCCGCACTCAGATCGGACATCTCCAAGGTCTGGACCTTTGGATGGGAAACCTCGTGCTCTCCGCCGATCTGCTCTGCCGAGGAAGCAACGTGGCTTCCAGTCAATCCCAGCTGACGCAATGTCCAGGACAACGGGTTTCCTATTGTCGTGTCTTTGGTTGGTGAATTTTCCATGGAACAGCCTCCGATCAAGTTTCCAACCGGTTGGCGAAACAATCGAGGCAGCTCCCTTGCTGCACTCACAGCGGTCGCCTTAATGATCGCTATTGTATCATTAACCGGTCTCGCCGTCTCTCACGGTTCTGCGATGGATTTACAGACACTTCGACGGCCAGGGGAGCGCGATTTTCGGCGCTGTTTCTTGTCGGCGGCATTAATTCTGGAGGGTCACACCTCTGATCGCTGGCCGCCGCGTTGCGGCAAATTCTACATGGCGCCGGCCCAGGTATCAGGTGTCCACGCCATGCCTGATAATCAGAGTTTTACAGATTGCGCTACGACGCTGGCCCGTCGAATTGTTCCCATGCGTCAAGTGCTTGCGCGGCGTACATCAGCGAGGGCCCACCGCCCATGTAGATTGTGACGGCAAGCATTTCCTCGAACTCATGGCGAGACGTACCGAGTTTGATCAAAGCCTTCGTATGAAAACCGATACAGCCGTCGCAGCGCAAAGCAATCGCGATGCCCATCGCAATGAGTTCCTTGCTTTTCTCATCCAGCGCGTTGGCGGTACACGCGCCCTTTGCCATCTCCGAAAACCCTTTCATGGTTTCGGGGATGTCTTTGCGGAGGTTTGCAATTTGCTTTGAGATACCTTGTGTCAGTTCTGGATAGGATGAAGCGCTCAACGGGGGTCTCCTTGAAGAAATGAGTCAGCGCGGTTTCACCGGTCGAAATCATCCGGTGAGACAACTGCTTTGATGAGTTTGCAGGAATTACGCCCCAGATTTACTGACCCAGATCAAACGACCCGGTTTACTCGTGTATCGAGCAGCGCTGAGGAACGGAATTCTGGTTAGACCCACCGAGTGAATGGCTTTATTGGAGTTTCACCTTAGGAGCACGCGCGGCCATAGCGGAATCGATGTTGATCGCCGCCGTGACTTCTCCGCCGCCTAGGGAATGCATCTTTGCTCCCGCCCGTTTGACCAAGGAGCGAATTCTCACGTTCTCTGAGTCAAAGAAGAAGTCTGCCGTTTCAATACCAAGTTCGGCAGCCACGTTCAGACCAGCATCGAACAATCGGCGCCCCAAACCGCGACCCTGATACGCGTCCTCGACCGAGAGACCGATCTCTGCATGGTTTTCCTCTGTATGGAAGATTTCGAGAACAGCTCGCATCTTACCGTCAATCTCGATCCCAAGAACCGCCGCTGGCCGAGTTTTCTGCGTCATCGACTCAATGATAGGCTTGCTGACAGGCGAAAGAAAACGCAGACGCCGTGACCGATCGCTCAGACGCATGTAGTGGTCTGCGAGAACTTCGCGCCAGCGCGAGAGGCCTCCTTCGATCAATCCGGGTTTTGGCAGCGCTTGGGCTAAGGTCGTGGACATTGGAGGCAACAGGTTTGATTGGTTTCCCGCTATATCGGTGCCCCACCGCGCAGACGTAACAGATTTAACTGCAAGGCCGGGTTGCACCGAGCGCAAGCGGTTGAAAGTAAGGAAGTATCTTGCTGCGTGCCCTTAGGTCACTCCGTTCATGTGCGAGCAAACGAGTCATCATAACTGTCTTTTGGAGCATGAGAGTGCCGAGCAGAGATTGGCTTTAGAACGGCGAATGGTTGATCCTCATTGAAACCGAAGCATCGCATGGGTGGACCCAAAAAAGATCAGCGCCAACAAGCTGAAAAAGCCCTAAGCCGTTTAGCTTAGGGTTGCGTCTTATGCCGCTGCTACAGATCGATATTTGGATCACACCGCCGGCTAGAAATATTGGCTACCGTGCAACATCGTCACCCGGACCCTACGGCTCGCGTGACTTTCGGATTGCCGTTGTCTGGCATTTTCGAGTTTTCGCAGCGCAACCTCGAACTGCATAAGTGCACGGGCGCGGGTGTCGTAGATTTTTCGGATGCGAGACCCGGGATTTCCCATCGCACCGGTGAATGCCCCCGCAGACACCGGGAACCAGCTTCTCATTTCCACAAGTGCATTACGCCACTCTCGGTCAGCTTTGTCGTAGCGTTCGAGTGTCAAGCGGACTGCGCGCCGGCGTGTCAAAAGCTCTGGTTGCATCTTGTCCTCCCGCGATGCTTGGCTTTGGGATCTCTATAACATCTGCAGCGGATATTTTCCACAAGGATGGTTAGCCGGGAACGATGGCGCACGATTTGGCTACTAATCCCCATTCTCACAAAGCTTGCCCCCGACCTTCAGGCCCACCCCCTGAGGCTGCGATGAACAATAAATTACTTGCTAAGGTTGCAATAAGATGTTGCGCTTGGCTACTTCTGAAGTAAGTGCGGATGTCAGATCATGGCGAGAACAATCCTTTTTCTTGTACTTGTAAGCGCGTCTTTTACCGCCTGTTCGCCGGGACCTCGTGAATACTCAAAAACGCCTTCTTATGCAGCCAAACCCCAGACGGACACGAGGCTTGCGGAGGTTCGGCGCAAGCTGGGCGATCCGCGGGATGGGCGATCGGGCGTGAAACTGATAAGCAATGGAGAAGAAGCCTTTGCCGCGCGCATGTTGCTTGCCGCTGAGGCAGATGTGTCGCTGGATGCTCAGTACTATCTTTTGCACAATGATCCGACGGGACAGCTTTTCGCCTGGAGCTTGCTTGAGGCCGCCGACCGGGGCGTGCGTGTTCGGCTCCTGCTCGACGATATGGATACTTCCGGCTACGACGCCATGACAGCCGCGCTCGACGCGCATGAGAATATTGAGATCCGGCTCTTTAATCCGTTCTGGCGAGACCAGAACCTGCTCTTTGCCGGTATTACCGATTTCAACCGCATCAACCGGCGCATGCACAATAAGTCGATGACTGCGGATAACACCATTTCGATTGTTGGCGGCAGAAATATCGGTGCCGAATACTTCCTTGCGAAAGAAGAAATGAACTATGCGGATCTCGACATTCTGGTCGCCGGGCCGGTCGTCAATCAGGTCTCGGACAATTTCGACGCCTATTGGAACAGTGACTTTGCCGTTCCAGCCAAAGTCGTCATCGGCGACCCGGTGGAGGTGGCGTTGGATGATGCGCGGGAGCGTCTGAGAGCGCTGGTCACCGAGGCGCGTCAGACACGATATGCCGATGCAGTGAGAAAGGCCGCAAAAGACAAGTTTACACTTCGCACGCTGAACCTCGATTGGGTCCCCGCGACCCTGTATTCCGATCCGCCCGAAAAAGCCGCCGGAGATGCGACTACGCAGCCGATCCTCGCGTCCAAACTGGTTCCCTATTTCGAGGCGGCCAAAGACTCGGTCAACATCGTGTCTGCCTACTTTGTCCCGCGCAGGAACGGTGTGGAATGGCTGAACGAGTTGGAAGACCGAGGTGTCGACGTCAGGGTCGTTACCAATTCGCTCGCATCGAACGACGTCGCGCCAGTTTATGCGCACTACGCCAAGAGAAGACGCGCCTTGCTTGAAGGTGGCGTGGAATTGCACGAGCTAAGACCGGATGCCGACCGGGTCGATCAACGCGGTGTGAACTGGGGCCAGTCCCGCTCGGGTCTCCACACGAAAGCATTTACCATCGACGATCGCTACCTCTTTGTGGGATCTTTCAACTGGGATCCACGATCCGTGAACATAAATACCGAAATGGGAGTCCTCGTCGATTCACCGATAGTTGCGCAGCGAGCGGCCGACGTGCTGGATGACGTTTTGCAGGATCATACCTATGCGGTTCGACTGGATGAAACCGGGCAGATCACCTGGCAAACAATCAGAGAAGACGGTGCGAGACATGTTTACAGACAGGAGCCGACAGGTAGCTTTTGGCAACAAGTCAAGGCGGGCATCCTTTCGGTGCTTCCCATCGGATCGCAGCTTTAGGCAAAGCATTACTGCTCCGCACACTTCTGAAGTCTCGTTCATATTCACTGCTGCACGAAATCTTGCAGTGAACCTACCCGTCACGCTCGCTTCCAGCCATTTCTTCAGCCGTTTCCGGTCCAGCATCGCCTGTTCGAAAATTCGGAGCGCCTTTGGGCCGACCTCGACCGGAAGAGCCTGCGGTGAGCTCGGCCGGGGACGTTTCGCCCATAACGCGGATATGCATATCGGTCTGCGGGAACGGGATCGAGATGCCCTTTCGATCAAAAGCTTCTTTCACCGAGCGTGTGAGGTCCCAGTATACCGTCCAATAATCTGCGGCCCGGGTCCACGGGCGTACCACGAAGTTTACGGAACTATCGGCGAGCTCGTTGACGCGGATGACCGGAGCAGGATCGGCAAGAACTAGGGAATGTGCCGATACCGTCTCTTCAAGTGTTTTCTGCGCTTCTTCAATCGAGTCGTCGTATCCAATACCAAAGACGAGATCGACACGTCGCGTATCCGAGGCGGTGACATTCGTGATTACGTCCCCCCAGACCTTTGAATTCGGGATGACGATTACCTGATTGTCAGGGGTCACGATGGTCGTCGAAACGATCGAGACCGACTTCACGGTACCTCCGGTGCCCGCAACCGTGACATAGTCGCCTTCATCAAACGGGCGATTTATCATGATCATCAGGCCCGAAGCCAGATTGCCGAGCGTATCCTGCATCGCAAAGGCGATGATGAAGGATGCACCACCGATCATCGCAAATAGCGGCGTTATATCGACGCCGAGCGCCGAGAGAACCACCATCAAACCGATGGCAATTGTCAGCCAGTAGACCATCATTGCGAGGAACGCCTGTAGCAGTTTTGAAAGGTCTGGTACGCGACGAAACAACCGATGCGCGTAGCCACGCACGATCCGGGCGGCGATAAAAAGTGCCAACAGCGATATCAGAATGACACCTACGCGCTTGGCCAGTTGAATGCCGCCATCTTCGGAACTGGTCCAGTTCAAAGCTTCTTGAGCAAGAGTGCGCCAATCAGCGCGCTGTTTCTCCTCAACAATGATCGCGCTGCGATAGGATCGCAGATCGGCAACCTCGGCCTCATCGCCGCCCTTTTTATCGAGCATATCGACAACTTCGGAATAATGATCGAATACGTCTCCGCGCTCTTCTGTTAGGGCAACCAATTCTTCACGGGTTGCACTGTCGTTTTCGTCTGTGGAATTTTCCAGTTCGACCTGTTTTTCGACAACCGCTTGCGTTCGTTCGCGTGCGATCTGCTGCCAAACGATCGCGAGTTCGGATAGCTCTTCTTTTGTGAGTGGAATCAGGCGAATAGAAAACTCTTCAATATCCATTTCGGGATTATCGAGACCCGCTGGATAAGATGGGACGGCGTCCTCGGCCGGCGCTTCTTCTTCAGCCGTTGGCGTTTCGTCTGCCAAGCCGTCTGATGCCGTGCCCTGAGCGTAAAGAGAAGAGGACTGTAGCGAAAAACAGAGAGGGATCAGCAGTATAAAGATATGGATAATTCGGCTCACGGAGGCCCCCTGAGACTGAAACGACTTGAAAACCTGAGATCATATCTCACAACGATATCGAATAGGCGGATGGGTCGCAACACGCATAAGTTGTAAATATAAGGGCGTGGGTGCGGATTCAGTTGCCGTTTTCTGCCAGAAACGGCTGGCGCATGGTGCTCTGCGCCTCTACGCAATTACCCGCGTGAGGAAAGCCGGTGGATTTAGGATCTAATTGATAACCCTGGCGAGATCCTACGCGGTCGACATCCATCCGCGACCTACGAACGCCAATCAGGACGCCCAGTAATAGGCGAAGTAGCCCCTGTCATGGCAAAGGCCCAGTTGATCACGAAAACGCTTTTTTGCCTTTCGGACCAGTTCCTTTTCGGCGGCGATCCATACGTATCGATCTTGTGAAGCGGGCAGATCGGCATTCTTGAGATGATCCCAGAGTTCGCTGCCTTTTTCGCGCAGGATCCACGTGATTTCCATCGCATCCGGATGCGGTAGATCACAGATGTCCCGCGCGCTTTCGACCTCGAGCAGAACCTTGCCCTGGCGGTCAGGCGCGGAACAAGTGAGAATTCGACGTATGGCCGGAAGGGCTGTTTCGTCACCGGCGATCAGCATGTCCTGTCCCGGCGGGAAATCACCGCTGCCGGGCCCCATAATACCAACGACTTCCCCGGGCCGGGCCGCTTGTGCCCAAGCTGTGGCCCTGCCCCCTTCGTGCTCGAACAGGTCAAAAGTGAACCGGTTTTCTACTTCGTCCAGACTGACGAAAGTGTAGACCGCACGGTGGAGCGCGTCTTTTCCCTTGGGCCAGACAGTTCTGCCATTCTCATCCAATCGGGGCCAGATCGCTGCATTTCCCTCAGGCGGCAAGAGAAGCGAGAAATGCATCCCCCTGCCATCGGCAAGACGACGCGTGTCGTCACAGCTCATTTCAATCCGCAGAAAGTTCGGAGCGACACGCCAGATTTTTTCAACTGTTGCCGTCGTGAAACTTGGCGGAGCGCTGCCATGGGAGATATCACCCTCCCAGACGGACCCAGCGGCAATTCCGGGGGCGACGTGGTCAAGGATGTAGAGGACATATTCGCGGATATTGTGCAGGTTGATCCTATCCGCAGCATCGATACGCACCTGCAACACTTTCTGCGCGCGCTCAAAGGTGACCCTTGCATGAGGAAGTGTGACGACCAAGGAGCATTCAGTTTCCTGCACCCGAAGATCGACCTCTCGAACATGGTTCGCGATGTGAACCAATAGATCCCCAGCTATCTCGCCGCTGTACCTGGCTGTGGCCTTTGCTGGAAAGGTCATTGTGCAATTCCCTTTTCGTCACAGATCATTCGGTGGCGCCCAAGCGGCAACATCATCGGTTTTCCGGAGGTCGGATCCATCATGACGACATTGCTCAGGCCGAAAACGTCTTCGACAAGGCTTTCGGTGAGAACCTTGTCGGGCGGCCCGGATGCGTGAATTTGTCCCTCTCGCATCGCGACCAGAAAATCCGAGTAGCGGGCCGCAAGGTTCAAATCGTGCAGGACCATCACGATGGTGGTCCCCCGGTTCCGGTTCAGATCGATCAGCAGGTCGAGGACTTCGATCTGGTGAGAGATATCGAGAAACGTCGTCGGTTCATCCAGCAAGAGAACATCCGTTTCCTGAGCCAGCGCCATCGCGATCCAGACGCGCTGGCGCTGACCGCCAGACAGTTCATCGACAGCCCGGTCGGCCAAATCGCTGCTGCCTGTCGCTTCCAATGCTTTTGCAACGGCGAGGTCATCCGACTTCTTCCAGCGGGAAAACATTCCCTGATGAGGGTGACGACCGTGGCTGACCAGATCGGCGACCGTGATACCGTCTGGCGCAAGAGGCGATTGCGGAAGCAAGCCAAGCTTTCGCGCCAGTTCTTTTGTCTGGATTTGGTGGATAGAGCGGCCATCCAACTGCACGTTCCCATGTTCCGGTTGCAGCAATCGGGCCAGACAGCGCAGCAGGGTGGACTTGCCGCAAGCGTTTGCACCGACGATCGCGGTGACTTGACCGGGCGGCACGCTTAAGTCGAGCCCCCTCAGAATGGCACGGTGATCGTACCCAGCTGTAAGTTGTTCAGCGACAAGGTTCGATCTGGTCATTTCCCCTCTCCGGATTTGTTGGATCGGGCGATCAAGTAGATAAGGTAAGGCGCGCCCAATGCGCCGGTCACGATCCCGACCGGATAACGTCCGGGGAGCAAATGCTGGCCGACATAGTCTCCAATCAACACAAGCAATGCGCCGATCAGAGCGGCCGCAATGAACGGCGACTTGCCGGAACCGATGATCCGGAGAGCAATCGGCCCGGAAAGGAATGCAACGAATGCGATTGGACCCGATGCTGCCGTCGCGACAGCAATAAGGCCGACGGCGGAAAGAATTACAATCGCCCTATCCCGTGCGACGGGCACGCCAAGTGCGATAGCGCTGTCGTCGCCCAAGCGCATGGCTTCGATAGCACGTTGCCGTGTCAACAACAGGCTGCCGAACACGATCAGTGATGCAAGCACCGGGAAAGCCTGACCCAATGTCGCGCCATTCACGCTGCCGGTCAGCCAGCGCAACGCGTCCTGTAACGACCAACTTGGTGCGCGGGACAGAACATAGGCGATAAAGCTTTCAAGCATGGCCGACAGTCCGATCCCGACGAGGATCAGTCTTGTGCCCGTGACGCCGTCACGCCAGGCCAACAGATAGATCAACAGGGCGACACCGAACCCTGCAAGAACGGCGACGACCGAAACAGCCAAACCGCTCCAGCCGAGCATGACGATGGCGAAAACCGCCGCAGCGCTTGCCCCTGTGCTGATGCCGATGATATCCGGGCTGGCCAAGGGGTTGCGTAGCATGGCCTGGAATACCACCCCGCCAAGGCCAAAGCTCATCCCCGCCATGATTGACACGATCGCACGCGGCAACCGCAGGGTGCCAACTGTGAAACTTGCTCCGGGCACGTCGCTTCCCGCCAAAACGCGCAGCACATCAATCGGCGGCGTCAGCGACTGCCCTAGGCAGAGTGTCACGGCGAACCCAGCCAACACGGCGCCACAGATGGTTGTAACGACCCGACTGCGTGACCTGGCGCGTTGCTGACGCATCTGCGCGAGTTGATCCGCAAGTGTGGTCTGAGATGCCGTGCTCATAGCTCTTTCACCCGGCGCTGGCGGACAATCCAGATAAATACCGGAGCCCCGATGAATGCCGTCACAATCCCCACGTCCAATTCAGACGGACGGGCAATGATCCTGCCTACGACATCGGCGCAGATCAGTAGAATTGCGCCAGTCAGCGCAGAAAACGGCAATAGCCAGCGGTGATCTACTCCGACGAGCACGCGACAGACATGCGGCACGACGAGGCCGACAAACCCTATCGGGCCACAGATAGCAGTGGTCGCGCCGCAAAGCAGTATTGCGCCAAGTGCGGCTGCTGCGCGCGCCCATGCGATCCGCGCGCCCAAGCCTGCCGCAGCTTCATCTCCGAGGGCAAGAAGATTGAGGCTTCGCGCTGACAGCAGACTGAGAGTAACACCAGCAATCAGGAATGGGAGACATGGCAAGATAGCCTCGAAAGTGGCACCGCCCACACCGCCGACCTGCCACATGCGAATTCCGCCGGCGATATCGTTTCTTGGAAGGATAATTGCAATTGTAAATGAGACGGCAGCGATGCTTGTCGCGGCGCCTGCCAAAGCCATTTTTAATGGTGTGGCGCCGCCACGCCCCATCGATCCGATAGTATAGACGAAGCATGCCGCGACACCGGCCCCAGATATTGCCGTCCATATATAGGCATCAAGCGTATCCATACCGAACCACGCGATGCCGATGGCGACTGCCATTGCCGCCCCTGCATTCACCCCGAGGATGCCGGGGTCGGCAAGCGGATTTCGGGTGATACCCTGCATGACGGCACCGGCAAGCCCGAGCGCAGCTCCGGCCAGAACCGCCAGTACAGTGCGCGGAACGCGGACGGCCACAACGGCTTGCGCCATCGTTTCTGTATTCCCCGTCGCACCTGCCCAGATGTCCGCCCAAACGACGTCGCGTGTTCCCAAGCTCACTGACAATCCACTCGCGCATAGGAGCGCAAACAGGACGACGACCAGCCATTGACGTCTGGAATGCCGCAACGTGCGGACAACAAATTCTGGCGACGAACTAGCGGTCATTCCACTTTGCGCGCCGCCTCGGCCAGCAGGGAGACGTATTCTTCAAGAACCCAAGGCAGGGACAAGGGCGTGGGATTTGCAGCCGTTCCGACCGGATCGTTACCCAAGAGGACAATCGCGCCATCATCAATGGCCTTCATTCGCGATGTCAGGGGATTTGCCTTGACCGTGTCGATAAGAGCCTCGCCACCGTAGGTGATGAAGATATCGACATCAGACAGGTCATCGATCTTCTCGGCGCTCAACTCTCCAGAGTATTTTCCGGGTTCCGCTGCATCGATCACGCTTTTCGGAGATTTCAGGCCAAGGTCGTTAAGGAATTGAACCCGTGTGTCATAGGCAGAGTAAAATCGGATGACACTGAGATCACGGACATCAAGATGAGTGATGAACATCGCGCTTTTGCCCAAGATTTCAGGATATCCAGAAATCACTTGTGTGATTTGTTTGTCGATCTCATCAATCAGATCCTCGCCTTCTTCGGACATTCCAAGCCCTGCCGCATTCAGACGGATCATCTCGCGCCAGTCCGTGGCCCACGGACCTTTCCGATATGCAATGACCGGGGCGATCATGCTCAAAGTGTCGTATTCCGACCGGGACAGTCCGGAGTATGCAGCCAGAATAATATCGGGGCGACTGGCCGCGACGGCCTCGAAATCTATGCCGTCGCCTTCGTCAAAAAGAACCGGAGTATCCGCGCCTAATTCACTCAGCTTTTCGGATACCCAAGGCAAAACGCCATCCCCGTCTGCATCTCCGAAATTCGCCCGTGCAAAGCCGACAGGCACGATGCCCAAAGCAAGCGGCACTTCCTGGTTGGCCCAGGCCACTGTCGCGACGCGTTCCGGCTTCGACACGATCACTGTCGTACCAAAGGCATGATCAACCGACACCGGGAACTCTTGGGCGAAAGTGCTTGTGGAAATCCCGGCTGCAGAGGCGAGAGAGACAAGGACGGCACCAGCTTTCAACAGGTTTTTCATGGGCGGTTCGACGCCTCCGCATTCGATTCGATATAGGCAAGTATTTTTGTCGGCTTTTCACTATGACGGAGTTCCGTCAAGGCAAACGCCTTGTAAGGGGGCCCATTATTGGATGAAAAATGTCATGTTTCCAAAGTTTCTGACAAAAACAGTCAGATTGTACAATACACTTCTGTTTCCTGATGCCTTATGAGCGTCTCCGGTGGGAAACGACTAAATCAAAGGTGATGAGGAAGTTTTCATGCCACCGCAGTCAGTGATCCAACCGCTCGGATCATGGCGAACAGCAAGCTGCCGCTTTGGCCGGACAGCAAGCCAACATCAAAGATAACTCAAACCGTGGAACCGCATCATGGGGTCACCGACCAAAACTTTCCGTCCTTCACTGTCGCGACCTGCGCGGCGATCGGCTTTCCTGCTTCTGGGTTGCACAGCACTTGTCACCCTGCCGCTTAGCGCTTTCGCCCAGGATGATCTGAACCCCAACGGTGCCTACCGGTTGTCTCCGATCATCGTGGACATGGGCGCTGAAGCCGATGACGATGCTGAATCGATCGTGGCCTCAGAACTCTGGACAGGGGGCAAGGTTGCCACGAGCGTCCTTGATACGCCGGCCTCGGTGTCGGTCATCACCCAAAAGGAAATCAGCCAGCGCAATGCGGACAAGGTCGAAGATGTTCTGGAATACACGCCGGGCGTGGTAACTGACTATTATGGGACAGATGACCGCAACGACTATTACCTCGTACGCGGCTTTCAAGCGTCGACCTACCGTGACGGGCTGACACTTGGCAGCATGCGCGGCGTCCGCGAGGAACCCTATGCTTTTGAACGGCTTGAAGTGATCAAAGGTGGCAACTCTACCCTTTTTGGTACATCCGACCCGGGCGGCACAATCAACTTCGTCACCAAATCGCCCAAGTTCTACCGGTTTGGTGAAGTCTACACGAGTTACGGCACGAACAATCACGCGGAAATCGGGTTTGATTTCGGAGATGTTCTGAACGAGGAAGAAACGCTTGCCTACCGCGTGGTCGGCAAAGTCCAGAATGCGGACTTGGAATACGCGACATCGAAGGACGATGAGCAGTTCTTTCTTGGTGCGATCACCTGGGCACCGACAAATTATACCAAGCTGACATTCACGGTAGATTACCTTAAACGCGAGGGTACGCCAAACAGCGGCGGCTACCCGCTGGACAAGCTTTATGACCGGAGCCTTTTCTTCGGTGAGCCCGATTTCAATTATCATGATGTTGACCGGCTGACGATTTCAACCGCCTTCCAGCACGAATTCGAAAACGGGCTGAGCCTGCGGGCCAATCTTCGTTACAGCGATCTGGAAGACGATTTTGGTTATGTGTACCTGTCAGATAATGCCGCGCGGGTCGGATCATTGGTCGATCGCTACTATTTTGGGACCGACAGCACCTCTGAAGAGCTCATCGGGAACGTCATTCTCCAGTACGATACGAGCTTTGGCAGCATCGACAGCAGCACACTTGCTGGGCTTGAATACCGGGACGCTTCAAACACAAGTTCGGCGTTTTATGGGCTCTACACGCAGATCGATCTGAACAATCCCGTCTACACTGGTGCCCCGACCGGGTATGCCCCCTATAGTGTCCAGGCCAACGATTTCACGACTAAATCGGTCTTTATACAGCAGAACCTGTCCTTCTCGGACACTGTTA
The DNA here is from genome assembly GCF_019966545.1 of Heliomarina baculiformis. Taxonomy (GTDB): domain Bacteria; phylum Pseudomonadota; class Alphaproteobacteria; order Rhodobacterales; family Rhodobacteraceae; genus Heliomarina; species Heliomarina baculiformis. The sequence goes on from NZ_JAIMIC010000005.1 coordinate 460,541, forward strand.
TTGCAACCTTCGGTGCGCGTCATGACTGGCTTGACATCACCAACACGGACAATCTTGCGGCAGCTACCTCGCAGGCTGATTTTTCCGAGTCCTCATATCGGGGCGCCTTGACCTACAAGATCAACAATCAGGTTTCGGCCTACCTCAGCTACGTGGAATCCGTCGCTCCGCCATCGATTGGAACTCAGCCGGAACGTGGCGAGCAATACGAAATCGGCGTCAAATATCAGCCCGAGAACATAAACGCGCTCTTCACGGCCTCTGTTTACGATCTGACCAAGAACAACGTCGTTGTTCCCGTCGTTCTTCCCAGCGGCGTTATTGAACGGCAGACCATCGGAGAATCCCGCGTACGGGGCTTTGAACTCGAAGGCAAAGCCGAAATCTCGGCAGATCTGAGCCTGATCGGTGGCTACAGCTACCAGAAATCCGAATTCGTGCGTGGCGATGTTCGGGGGGTAAACGTTGACGGAAACGAATTCTCGGCTGTTCCCAACCACCTAGCGTCACTCTGGCTGAATTATGATCTGCCCGGAAATGACATGAGCGTTGGTTTAGGCGCACGATACGTCGGATCCTACTACTACAATGTTTACAACAATAACGGCGAGAGCCCGTCGCAGACCTACATCGACGCATCGTTTTCCTATGCCTTCACGCCGAATACAGAGCTGACAGTGAATGTTAGTAACCTGCTCGACAAGCAGTATGTCGTGGGCCGGGGGACTGCGGACTATTACAATAACGGCAGAACCATCACTGCCGCGCTGCGACATACATGGTAACGCCAACTTGTCCCCATCCGTCTTTCATCGGGCGGATGGGGAGGTTTTACTTTGCGTGGAAGGTAAATTTAGGACGGCTTCAACGCGTCCGATGACTGCGACGCCATGCAGCTGGTGTCTCTCCTACGAGTTGCCGAAACGATTTGGTCAGATGGGCCTGATCCGAGAAACCAAGTCGGTCCGCTATGTCGGCGACAGACAGTTCTGAATTAGAAAGTAGTCCCCTCGCCTCTTCAACGCGCCGGTTCAACTGCCATTGATGTGGCGTGACCCCGGTCGTGTTCTTGAAGACCTGTGAAAACCAACTTTCAGAAAGGCTAACGGCCTCTGCCATCTGCGCAATGGTCAGCCGTTTTCCTCCGCCATCTTCAAACCGCGCCACCACCTTTCGCATTTGCGAGGCTGTAAGACGGGCATTGACCGGATCTTGGTCAACAGCATCGATATCAAGAACGCCCGCCAACAAACTCGCCGCCATACTTTCCGCGTAAATCGTATTTCGCTTTGGCATGCGCAATTCATCCGCGAGCAAGAGCGCGATACCCTGAAGATCAGAAATGTCGTCGCATTCAGCCGGACGCTCCAAGAGCGTGACCGCAGAGGAGCGCGGCAAGCTCGCCGAAAGAAACTGGACCGCCCAAGCGAAGTCGAAATGGATATCGAGATGTGAGAACGTGACGGCTTCAGTAAAGGACGTCCGCAACTGCATCCCCGCCGGGACGTAAATCGCGCGCGCCAAGGGGCTGCTATCTTTGCTGCCGAGAACCTTGATGGAACTCACATCAGAGAAGAAAACACTCAGGCGAGGGTTGGCCGAGACGTAAAACCCCTGCCCTTCCACTTCGCCGGTTGCTTCCCAGTAGGCCGCAAGCACGTTTTCGAACTGTCGCCATAAAACAGGCGCCGTGCATTGGACCTTTTCAGTAAGACCGGTGAAATCGTGACTATAGCCCAAGAGGCGTTGGCTCCGCAAAAAAATCGTGGAAATGGCTATCCGAACCAATTCAAGACGAAAGAGGCATTTGGCAGGGATTGGCTCTTGCAGCACACTATGGCCAACCTTGCGTCCGATAACAAGATTAGCCACCTGATAACAACCGTTGCCCGCGTTGCCGCGATCAGGACGGCAAAAATCAGTCGATCAAACTGTTGATTTCGGCCTGATGCTTACCTGCACCGATTGGATACGCGATTCCATTTTTCCTGACGTTTGGTTTTCCATACTTCGAATTTGCGCATGTTCTCATGCGTTGTGCAGGGATGGAGAAAGATCACAGGCGCTCCAAAAATGACTTCCTCCAGTACAAAGTCATCGAAGTCCTCCATTTTTGCACAGCCCTGGGAAATTTCGTCTTCGAGATGGGCCGGAGTGGCCATCATGCCATCCTGATCGCCGACCATGAAATGACCCGGGAAAACAGGCGCGCCACCGCAGGCTATGGGCACATTTATCGCGAGTGCCTCGTGAAACGTGAGATTTGTCGGCGCAGAGGGGCTGGCGCAATATGACGGTGTTTAGAGCGCCAATCCCACCGACGTCGCAAAAACCTCCGTCGTAAACGACACCGGCGTATCCTCTTACGGCCAATTTCGCCATTAGGATCGACCCGGCCGTGGCCGCAAGCGCGTCTTGCCGCGCATCCATCACCAGTATCTGGCTGGGAAAACAGATTTCCACCGCGAGACGTTGCGGATGGTCTGCGTAGCGGGAAACGTCGAGACCACTACGTTTCTACCGTACCGAAATATACCGCAGCGTAAACGCCCGCCCGACCATATCCACTCTTGCGGCGCTATTATCGATACGCGTTGGATGAATTGGTTGTGCAGACCGCGCTTGCAGAGCTGCGTTGCAAGCGAGGCCATAGAGGCGCGCAACAAACGGTGACGGGTGTCTTCGGACAGAACTTATGTGTGGCTCATGGCTGCTCTATCAAAGGATGTCGGGTTCGCCGGCCGTGCGCCCGAACCCCGTTTCGAGAAAATCAAAGTTGCAGGCTTTGTCCGTCTGCGTAGCAGGTCGCAAAAAGATGTAGCAGTACCCTCGCTAAAAGCGACCGATCAGCGGCTTCGACGCTTTTTTAACGACGCAGCGCAAGAAGCGTTGCACAGGCTGGAACAAGATGGGCTGATCGCGACTTTCCGACAGTCACGTTCCGTTGTGACGCACATCGATCCGGAACAGCTGCGGCGCGAACATTTTCTCCGAACGGCCATCGAATGCAAGTTTGCCAGCCAAAGTGGCGTTTAACCCGCCGTGCGAAGAAATTTTCTTTCGTTGAAGGCCTAAGTGCTCTCCAAAGCATTCACCTCGACCCGTTATTTCAACGATCAGCTGGGGCTTGGAACTTACCAGAATTGCTCCGGAGCCAATGGCTTCCGGCTTCGGTTAAGCCCATCTTGGAGGCGGAGACGCGCATGGCCTGCGGCGACAAATGCGCGACAATCTTCCAGTCCCTGACCAAGCCAAGTTCGGCTCTCGCGCGTCAAGACCCGCCGGGCAAGCTCTTGCTCATCCGACTGTAGCAAGAGTTGCGCGCTGCGCAAAACCAAGGGCAACTGTTCTGCAAGCTGTACTTCCATCAGACGCCAGTGATCCCAAACCTCTTTCAGCAGATCTTCATCCTGAAATGCCAGATGCATAAGGCGTTTGTACTGGTAGACGGCACTGTCAGAGACCTCGACGCCCTGAGGGACATGGCTGACCGTGTCAGGAGCGGTGGCCTCTTTCCGACGGTCGAGAAAACGATGCGCCTCGCCCGTGGTCAGGTAACGGTGCAGCGCGAATTCATCCGGCACCTCGGTTTGACCGAGAAAGACGGGTACTAGCGGCGCAGTCACTGGGCCGACGGGTGCATGCCACATCATGCGGAGGTCAGGATGCCGGGGGTGCACTAGGGGCACCACCTGACCATAGCCTGCGGTATCGCCGGTCAGACGCTCGGTCTGGATGGCCCAGCAGACATCTGTAAAAGTGATCGGCGCAGAGTCGGCGCGTTTGCGCATTTCTGCTTCAACCCATGCCATCCCCTTCCAAGGGCCTTTGCCGTCACCATAAATGGAATTGACGTCAAAAGGTTGATCTGAAGCCGGGTCGTACCAGCCAAGATCGATCGCGGTCTGTATAAAATGGTCTGGGTAAAGGAATTTTTCGTCAGGTTCGGTGGGGACGACACCGACGTATCCAGGACGGGAAGCGCGAATGTCATCAGCCCCCAGACGCTCAGCCACCCAGAGACCTTTGCCTCCCGAGAACTGGATTACCACCCACGCTTCATCCGGATCGGCGATGATGTGAGAGTTACCGCCGTAACAGGAGTAGCCATGCTCCGCGATAAGCCGAGCCATGATGTCGACGCCCTCGCGGGCCGTATGCGCGCGCTCCAGCACAATTCTGGCAAGGTCAGAATAATTGGGGCCTGTCTGATCTTTTGGTGTCATGTCAATGAGAGCCTGACAGGAGGTCGACCAGATGTCGCGCACCGCCACCCCATATTCATTCAGACCGCCATTCGTGATCGGCGCGGGTACGCCAAGGTAATAGCTATAGCTGACCCGCATGTGTCTAGCGGTCACATCTGCCTGCGGAATTTCGGTCCGATGTCCAGGCATATCGCTATCAGGGCCAACCCCCACAGTGATGGTAGAATCCGAACCGTGCTCGGCCCGGTCAATGATTTCGAGCCAGTGGCTCGAGGGCTCGTCGCCATATCCGGCAAGCCAAGCATGTCCGTCCGAGGTCAAGTGGCGGCCGATGTAGATCCCGTAGCTCATAGGGTCCTCGTTGTTGTCAGTGAAATTAGGTTATCGGTCGACCGGCTCAGCGAAGCGGAAACAGGCAGGCATGCCTGTGATCCGGCGCGATCTGCCGGTGTTGCGGTTTGGACTCCCGGCAGGTATCGTGGGCCAGCGGGCAACGCGTCGCGAAATCACACCCTTTGGGACGTCGCAGCAGGCTCGGCACCTCGCCCTTAATGGCATCGGTTTTTTGGCGGCGACGGTCCGGGTCAGGCTGCGGAACGCCCTCGACCAGCGCGCGGGTGTAAGGATGGGCCGGACGGGCAAAGACCTCAGCTGCTGGCCCCTCTTCAACGATGCGGCCGAGGTACATTATGGCGATGCGATCGGCGATGTGGCGAACAACGGGCAGGTTGTGCGTAATGATCAGGTAGCTGAGACCATGTTCCGCCTGCAAATCAGCCATCAGGTTCAGGATCTCTCCCTGAACCGACACGTCCAGACCTGCTGTCGGTTCATCCGCAATGATCAGCTTTGGATTCAAAGCCAAGGCGCGTGCCACACCAACGCGGCGGGCCTGACCACCCGACAATTCGTGCGGATAACGCGAGAGGAACCCGCGAGGCAGTCGCACCATATCAGCGAGCCGCTCGGCTTCGGAATCGAGGTTGCGGCCCTCGGCGCCGTGGATCAGCAAAGGTTCGGTAATCAGCGCCCGCACGGACTTGCGCGGCGAAAGCGACCCGACCGGATCCTGAAACATCATCGCCATATCGCGCCGCAACGGTTTGAAACGTCGTTCGGACATGTTCCGGATTTCGTTGCCCTCAAAACGAACCGAACCGCCGGCGGCATCCTGAAGGTTCAGGATCGTCCGACCAAGTGTCGTCTTGCCCGAACCGCTCTCACCAACCAACGCCAGCGTTTCGCCGGGACGGATATCTAAGCTTACGTCCAGAACTGCGTCGACAAATGGCCGCCCGACACCGCGCAACCGGGTTTTCATCGCGCCCATCGTGCGAAATTGAACATTCAGGTCGCGAACTTCAAGCAGTGGCTTGGCCTCTGTAACGGAAGCATCCAAGTTCTTGCCGGTATCGCGCATGACGGTCGTGACATCAGCGGGTGGAGGCCATGACGGGTCGGCAAATGGCCCTTCCAGCAGGTGGCATTTGGCTACGCCTGTTCCCCGTTCGACAAGTGGTGGCGCGGTCGTGGAACAGGCAGGCAGAGCTTTCTGGCACCGGCTCGCAAAGATGCAGCCTGACAAAGAAGCTGTCAGATCGGGGATATCTCCGGGAATAACAGGTAGCCTGCGCGACACGTCGGCGATCCTAGCCGGATCGCATTCAAGAAGCGCACGTGTATAGGGATGACGTGCGTTGTGGAAAATGTCATGGACCTCGCCGGTCTCAACCACTTCACCCGCGTACATCACCACCACGTCGTCGCACATCTCGGCGATCAGACCAAGATTGTGCGATACCACTACGATGGTCGTATCGAAATCATCGCGCAGCCCCCGCATGAGGTCGATCATCTGGGCTTCCATCGTGACGTCGAGCGCAGTCGTCGGCTCATCCGCGAGCAGCAGGTTAGGCCCGGTCAGCATCGACATGGCGATGCCAGCGCGCTGGCGCATTCCGCCCGAGAATTGGTGCGGATAGGCATCCACCCGGCTTTCAGGATCGGGAATACCAACGCGTCTGAGCATATCGATGGCGGCTTTGCGCTTGTCAGCTTCGGACATTGACCGCCGGTACAGAATGTCGGACATCTGCTGTGCGTATGGAAGCACCGGGATCTGCGAGGTCATGGGGTCCTGGAATACCACGCTGATCTCTTCGCCACGTAATGCGCGCAACCCTTCTGCGTTCAGAGTCAGTAGGTTCTTGCCGCCGTATTCGACCCGTCCCGCGGTCACTTCGGCATTGCCTGCCAATAGACCAAGGACCGACCACAGCACTGTGCTCTTACCGGAACCGCTTTCCCCCACTATGCCTAGAATGCGGCCTTTGCGTACCGGAAAGGTGATTTCACGCAACGCCTTTACGCGGCCACGGTTGGTACGAAAGCTGAGGGTAAGACCGTCGATTTCCAACATGGTGTCAGTGGCCAAATCTCTCATCGCCCTCTCCCCATGCGCGGATCGAAGATATCCCTCAATGCTTCCCCCAGAAAAGTAAAACCCAGTGTCGTGAGGATTAGTGGAATACCACCTGCGATCACCATCCATGGCGCATCTCGTATCACAAGATAACCTTCGTTCAGGATCGTGCCCCAGCTGGCCTGCGGCGGCAGCACCCCGATGCCGAGGAACGAAAGCCCTGCTTCGATCGATACCACCACCGGTACTTCCATCGCGGCAAGGATCAACAGTGGTCCGATCACGTTGGGCATCACATGCTGGAACAGTATTCGATTCGTCGAGGCGCCAAGAGACCGTTCTGCCAGAATGAATTCCGTATGGCGCAAAGCCAGCGTTGCCGTCCTTGCAACCCTGCCATAGCTGGGGATCGTTGTCAGGATCACGATGGCTAGCACCACGGTCAGACTGGGACCTGTCAGCGCCACGGTGGCCAGAGCGAGAATAACTGCAGGGAAAGATCGCACGGCGTCAAAGGCCAGCAACAACAGGTTGTCCAGCCAGCGCGGACCGTAGCCAGCGATCATGCCGAGTACCAAACCGATCGCCAGCGACGCCGAAACCCCGATCGCGGCGATATAAAGGGCCACACGTCCGCCATGCAGAATACGAGAGAACGTATCCCGGCCAAGCTGGTCCGTGCCCGCAATATGGGCCCAGGTCGGGCCGGACATACGCGCGGGAATGTCCATCGCGTTCGGGTCATAAGGCGCGATCCAAGGCGCGAAGATGGCGGAAGCAAAGAATAGCACGACCAGCAAGAGCCCTGTCACCGCCTGCCAGTCGGTCAGAAAGCGTTTGAGCTTTTCACGCCGCTCGCGGCCGGCGCTTTCGCGGGCTTCGGGCACAGGAGCAGCGGTGTTGGTATCAGAGGGAAGAGCGGACACGGGGATCTAGCCAAGCAATGAGAAGGTCGGAAAGCAGGACAACGAGGATGTAGAAGCCAGTGGCAACCAGCACACCGCCCTGCACGATGGGAAAATTGCGGTCGGACACCGCGTCGAAGATCATTTTGCCGACACCGGGCCGGGCAAAAATAATCTCGGCGAAGACCGCAGAAGAAATAAGCCCGCCAAACCCCATACCGATCAGAGTGATTGTCGGCAAAATGGCGACCCGCAGGGCATAGCCCAGTACGATGCGCCTTGGTTTGAGGCCAAAGGCGCTCGCTGAACGGATGTAAGGTTCTCCCATGACTTCCAGCATTGATGCGCGGACCATGCGCGCGAGATAGCCGACCCATCCCAACCCGATGGCGAAGGCCGGGAGAACAAGATGGCTCAGTTGATCGGCAAAGTTACCCGGCTCCCCTGCCCCGATGGCGGGCAGCCAGCGTAACTGGATCGAGAAAAGCAGCAGCGCCCAGATCGAAACAAGAAATGACGGCACGGCGATTGTGCCGACCGAAAATATTCCTGTAACGCGATCAAGCCAGGATCCCGGACGCACGGCAGCGAGACAACCCAGCGGCACGCCCAACAACACGGCCCAGCCCATTCCGGTACAGATCAGAGCCAGCGAAAAGCCCATGCGTTCCGCGATAATCGCGGTGACCGGTCGGTTCGAGAACACGTCCTCACCGAGATCGCCCTGCACGGCGCTCCCAAGGAAGTAAACGAACTGCTTCAGAACAGGCTCATCCAGATGCATCCTTGCGGAGTATTCCGCAATGGCTTCGGGTGTCGCTCGTGTTCCAAGTGCCAGGATCGCGGGGTTGCCCGGGATCATATGCAGCATCGAGAAGAGCAACAAGAGAACGGCCATGACGACGACTGCCGCCAGACCGAACCTCTTGAATAGGTAGATCGTCATGCCGGATTGCTCCCGGTTCGAATAGAACGCCCCCGCAGGACAAACGCGGAGGCGCTACAGATCAGACCTGCTTGAACCGGTGGTAGTTCAGTTCACCGGATGGTGCGGCGACTACCTCGATGTCTGTCCTGTGCGCGTAGGTTTCAGGTTCATGGTTGATCCAGACATAGGCGCCGGTTTCATCCATGATCTCTTGCATACGGACATAGATCGCTTCGCGTTTGCTTTCGTCAGTTTCCGAAAGACCCTCTTCATAGAGGCTATCGAATTCTTCGCTTGTCCAGCGTTCCCAGTTCCAAACACCAACCTGCTCGGACACGAACCACTGGGTCGCTTCGTATGGGTCGGGCACCGTCGCAAAGCGCATGATCCAGAGTTCGAGGTCTTCCCAAGTGTCACCCGCCTCTTCCATGCCCATTTCCCAGAACGGGCCGCTTTCCATCGGCAGGATATTCACGGTGATGCCGATGGCGGCAAGGTTCGCCTGAATGATCTGCGCGGTCAGCAAGCGTTCCTGCCAGTTCAGGGTGCGCAGCGTCAACTCCAGCCCCGTGACACCGGATTCAGCCATCAGTTCGCGCGCCTTTGCGGGATCGTAGCTATAGCCATGATCCGAGCGCGCGCCCAGCAGACCGGGGCATACGATACCGTGCGATTTGGTTGAAGTGCCCGCGAAGGCACCTGCCAGGATGCTATCGACATCTACAGCGTGCTGTATCGCCTGACGCACCTTGATGTCCTGCAGCTTGGGATGCTGCGTGTTCATGCCCATCCACATGTACTGAAGCTGCCCCGCGGTGGTGATCGCCGTATTTTCGGGCATCTCTTTCGAATAACGGGCCAGACTGTCTGGGCCAAGCTCGGTGCAGTCGATTTCGCCTGCTTCGTAGGCCAGTTCAGCCGCCTGGACCTCGGTGATGACATGGCAGACTACTCGGTCAAAGCCCGGCGCGGGGCCGGTCCATTCCGGGTTTCTCTCGAAAACAGCGCGTTGTCCCGGCGTGGCGGAATAGGTGTAGGGACCGCAAATTGCCGGGAACTCCGTGGTGAAACGGCCACCGGCTGCTTCGGTTGCCGCCTCACAGACGATGGCGCCGGGCCCGTGGCAGAGGGTGACCATGATGAAGGGCGCGAAGGGCTTGTTCAGAACGAGCGTACCCGTCAGTTCACCGGTTACTTCGACAGTTTCCAGCGCATCGAAATAGCCAGACCATTCACTGTCTTTCATCCGGGCATACGAGTAGGCGACGTCAGAAGCCTTGAGCGTGCCGTTGCCACCGGACCAGACCAGTCCCGGAGCCAATTCGAATTCGATGTGCGTGTCGTCGACGTATTCCAACCGGGTGACATAATCAGTCGGTTGCCAGCTGAAAGTGTCGCCGTCACGTACATATTCAGCAAGGAATGGAAGACATTGCTTTTGCGCTTCGACCTCGGTTCCGCCAACCATGTAGCCCGGATCAAGAATTGAATTGTCGCCGTCCAATCGCAGATTCAGGACGCTTCCTTCTTGCGCGCGCAGCATCCCGACGCCGCCCGGAAAGAGTCCTGCCGCACCGATTGCGGCCGCCGAAGTCAGGAAAGTTCGCCGAGTGGTCTTTGTGGATGTCAAGGTCTGGCTCCTGTTGATTCCCTTCCTCGACCCGGCTCTAGCAAGCGCCGTCGGAAGGCATTTGTAACACTTTATTAACCTGAAGGATGAGCGAAGGGTTTATGAATGGCAATTTCGCATCTGTGCGCTACTTTGCGCTATAAGTGCGTCACTATGCGATAGGTCTATGTCAAATTTTGCTAAGAACCTCACCCTGGCTTGCAGCTATTACAAATCAATTTCGGAAGTGTGCCGTCGCATCCGGATCAACCGTCAACAATTCAACAAATATCTGAACGGTCAAGTCTACCCCTCGCGGCACAACATGCGCCGGATATGCGATTTTGTTGGCGTAACGGAATCCGAGATGTTGATGGATGAGACAGGTTTTGCCCGGGTGATTGGACTGCGCCGTCAGTCTGTTGCGACCCCACAGCTCGATCTTCCGATGAAGCACTTAGAGACCCTTTTGTCACGCAGCATGCCGGTGAATCGTTATGAAGGCTACTACTTCCGCTATTTCTATTCTTTCGGCAACAAGGGCTGCATCATCCGATCTCTTGCGCGGATCGTAATCCGCGACGGTCGCGGCTATTTCAAGAATGTGGAAATCCTGCGCGACCCGGACACACGGCACTGGGTCCGTACGAACAAATACGAAGGGCTTATTTTTCAGCTGGCAGACCGCATTCAACTCTTCGAATACGAAACGATGGAAATGAATTCCGTGACGCAAATGACTCTGTATCCCAGCTATCTAAGCCGCGTGGATTACCTCTTAGGTATACAGACCGGTGGCCCCACCCGACGTGGCCGCAAACCCGGCGCGTCCCGCGTTGCGCTCGAGTTCCTTGGAACGGATATCAGTGTGTTACGCGCCATGCGCCAGACTGGCATGTTCTCTCCCGATGATCCGGCTTTGCGCCGCGACATAGTGAAGGCCATTGGGAACAGCATCGATCCCGGCGCTTTCGTTTTGGAAGTCGACGAACCTTGATCCGGTAAACCGGTTGCGCCACGTCTTAGTTTTAGGCCTCATTGGATTGGTTGGGCGTGCATGGTTCACCGTTCGAAAACGAGTGGTGACCATGTCTGATCTTTTCTGTTTGAGCGCCGCACAGATGGGAGGTCTAGACCCTTACTTTCTGAAGTCTCATGGCAAGCCCCGAGTTGATGATCGCCGTCTTCTAAGTGGCATTA
>NZ_JAIMIC010000006.1 GCF_019966545.1 Heliomarina baculiformis
ACAACCGTACCACGACCCGAGATCGAGAACACGTCTTCGATCGGCATCAGGAAGGGCTGGTCAACCGCACGCTCGGGGGTCGGGATCCATTCGTCGACAGCGGCCATCAGCTTCTTGATGGATTCTTCGCCGATTTCCGGATCACGGTCTTCCAGCGCGGCCAGGGCCGAGCCGGGGATGACGGGGATGTCGTCGCCGGGGTAGTCGTAGGAGGACAGCAGTTCGCGGATCTCCATCTCGACCAGCTCGAGCAGCTCTTCGTCGTCAACCTGATCGACCTTGTTCATGTAGACAACCATGGTCGGGATGCCAACCTGACGGCCCAGCAGGATGTGCTCGCGCGTCTGGGGCATCGGGCCGTCGGCCGCGTTCACAACCAGGATCGCGCCGTCCATCTGCGCCGCACCGGTGATCATGTTCTTGACGTAGTCGGCGTGGCCGGGGCAGTCGACATGGGCGTAGTGACGCGCTTCGGTCTCGTACTCGACGTGGGCGGTCGAGATGGTGATCCCGCGGGCCTTCTCTTCGGGCGCGCCGTCGATCTGGTCATAGGCCTTGAAGTCGCCAAAGTACTTCGTGATCGCCGCCGTCAGCGTCGTCTTGCCGTGGTCAACGTGACCGATCGTGCCGATGTTTACGTGCGGTTTGTTGCGTTCAAACTTTGCCTTACCCATATCGCTTGGCGCCCTTTTGTGTTTTGGGGTCTGCCGACCCACGGTTTCCTATCTGCGGGCGGCAAATATGCGCTTCAAAGAGGAAAATCAAGCGCGTCGTTACCGCTGCCCTCGACGGGCCCGGTTCAGCCCTGAACCGCGGGCACCGTCGGCGGAACGACACCTTGGCTCTGCGGTATGAGTTCGTCGCGCGGAACGGTGGCCGAAGTTGCCGCACCGGCGCGCGGTTCGAACCATCCGCGCTCGGCTTTCATCTCGACCATCCAGTCTTCGATCTGGCGCACCGCGTTCTCGGCAAGGCCCTGCATCTGCTCTTCCTTGCTGCGTTGATGCCCCGATCCAACAAGGAAGGACTCCCCGGTCGTGGTCTCCAGAACCGTGAACTGCTTGACCTCGGGGTTCAGCTTGGCATTCGCCGCATCGTCCCAGACCGTCACATTGATGATCAGCGCCGATTTCGGCGAATAGATCAGCGGCACCCCCGGAGGAGCCAGCATGAAGCCCTCGACGCTGATGCCGAAGTGATACAGCTGGTTTCCCTCGTAACGGCCAAAGCGCCGGGCGACCGCCGGTCTCAGCACGTCGACCCATTCATCGCCGGTGGCCGCGCGCGAGACCGGGCCGGTCCGCGCCTTGTCGGCGATGACGACGTTATGGCCAAGCCGGAAGGCGCCCAGATCGGCAAGCGGTTCATTGGCCAGCGGAGTTGTGGTCGCACAGGCCGAGATCATCGTCAGGGCGCAGAGCAGAGTCATCAGTCGAAGCATTGAACGTCTCTTTCGGGGTGGTTCGCATTTGTACTGTCAGCGCCAGATAGCCCGCCGGGGCCACCGAAGCAAATCAAGACGCCGAAACTGCACGGCTGATGCACAGATGGTGTACAGGTGCTGTACAGTTGTCACCCCCCGGTAAACCGGTTGTCTCGGGGAAATCCGCGCGGCGCCATGCGGCCGGTCCCGGCGCGCTTGCCGATCCATTCCGACAGCTCGGTCTGGGTGCGGGTCCGGCCCGCCGGGTCGAGCCAGCTGAGCCCCGCCTCGAGCAGGAAGCTCGTCGCATCGCTGAGACCGCCATCCTTGTACTTTTGCAGGCGGACGCCTTTGCCGCGGCCCATCTCGGGCAGTTCCTCGGCCATGAAGACAAGCACCTTGCGGTTCTCGCCGACCACGGCAATCGCATTGCCGGTCAGCGGCGTGCAGACCTTGGCCTTGACGTCGCCCTTGACGTTCAGGACCTGCTTGCCCGACCGGGTCTGAGCAACCACTTCGGATTCCGGCACCACGAACCCATCGCCCGCCGATGACGCCACCAGCAACCGGCGGTCCGGCACGTGGATGAACAGATCGACGATCTCGGATTCATTGGGCAGGTCGACCATCAGGCGCAGCGGTTCCCCCATCCCCCGCCCGCCGGGCAGGTTCGAGGCGCTGAGCGTGTAGAACCGCCCGTTCGAGCCGAAGACCAGCAGGCGATCCGTGGTCTCCGCATGGAAGATGAAACGCGGCCCGTCGCCATCCTTGAACTTCAATTCGCGTTCGAGGTCGATATGGCCGGTCATCGCGCGGATCCAACCCATCTGCGAGCAGACAACCGTGATCGGTTCACGGTCGATCATCGCCTCAAGCGGAACTTCCTCGACCTCGCCGGCCTCTTCCAGACGGGTGCGGCGCGCACCGCCGGGATAATCCTTGCCGAACTGCTTTTTGGTGGCGCGCATCTGATCGGCGATCTTGGCCCATTGCAGCTCTTCACTGCCAAGCAGATCCTCAAGGTCGGCGCGTTCCGCCATCAGCGCATCGCGTTCACGCACCAGCGCCTCTTCCTCGAGACGGCGCAGGCTGCGCAGGCGCATGTTGAGGATGGCTTCGGCCTGAACGTCGGACAGCCCGTTTTCACGGCCAGCATAGCTTCGCGGAATGCCTTCGGGCGCGGTTTCGGCCAGAACGCCCGGCGCGGCGGCCTCGAGATCCTGCACCAGGGTCAGCGAGGACACATCGACCCCAAGCAGAGGCGACACGTAATCGCGTTCAGATGTCGCCCGGGCAATCGTCTGCTGGTGCGGACGGCTCCAGTCCTCGTACATCAGCGCGGCCTTGGGATCGTCATCATAGCGGATGATGTCGATCACGCGGTCGAGGTTGAGGAAGGCGGTGATCAGGCCCGAGAGCACTTCGAGCCGGTGATCGATCTTGCGCATCCGGTGGCGTGACCGGCGCAGCAGAACCTCCTGGCGGTGATCGAGGAAGGCGCGCAGCACCTCTTTCATCGAGCAGACCTTGGGCGTCACGCCGTCGATCAGCACGTTCATGTTCAGCGAGAACCGCACTTCGAGTTCCGAGTTGCGGTAAAGCATGCCCATCAGAACCTCGGGATCGACGTTCTTTGACTTGGGCTCGAGCACCATGCGGATGTCATCCGCGGATTCATCGCGAATATCGGCCAGAATCGGAATCTTCTTGGTCTGAATCAGGTCGGCAATGCGCTCGATCAGCTTGGATTTCTGAACCTGATAGGGAATCTCGGTGACCACGATCTGCCACTGGCCGCGCCCCAGATCTTCGATCTCGTAGGTACAGCGCAGCCGGAACGAACCGCGCCCGGTGCGATAGGCCTGTGCAATGCTCTCGGGCGGTTCGACGATCACGCCACCGGTTGGGAAATCCGGCCCCGGCACGTAATTGAGCAGCGTATCATCCTGCGCATTGGGCGTGCGGATCAGGTGCAGACAGGCATCGCAGAGTTCGGCAATGTTATGCGGCGGAATATTCGTCGCCATCCCAACCGCGATGCCGGACGACCCGTTCGCCAGCAGGTGCGGAAATTCAGCCGGAAGCACGACCGGTTCGGTCAGCGTGCCATCGTAATTCTCGCGGAAATCGACGGCATCCTCGTTCAGCCCGTCAAGCAGCGCCTCGGCCACCACGGTAAGGCGCGCTTCGGTGTATCGGCTGGCGGCCGGGTTGTCGCCGTCGATATTGCCAAAGTTTCCCTGCCCGTCGACCAGCGGGTAGCGGACGTTGAAATCCTGCGCCAGTCGCGCCATCGCGTCATAGATCGCGCTATCGCCATGCGGGTGGTAGTTGCCCATCACGTCGCCGCTGATCTTGGCGGATTTACGGAACCCCCCGGTGCTCGTCAGGCGCAGCTCGCGCATCGCGTAGAGGATTCGCCGGTGCACCGGTTTGAGCCCGTCCCGCGCATCCGGCAGCGCCCGGTGCATGATCGTCGAGAGCGCATAGGTCAGGTAACGCTCGCCAATCGCGCGCCGCAGCGGTTCGGATACCTGCCCGCGGTCGTCGGGCTGCTTCATGTTGGGGTCATCGACGGGATCACTCATATATGGGGTGGTACAATGGCAAATGAGCCGGGTAAAGGCGGTGCTTGACCTTATCCACAGGCGAAAGCGGCGATCCTTTCGAAACAGCCCTCCTGTGTTTTTTATACCGCACAACGTGTCCCGAATCGTCGTTTTGCAGTAGGCTGATTGGAACCGAATGCTGCTTTTCGGGGTATTTCACAAAGTTACTAGTTTTTAGGGGGTGTTCAGTGCCTAAGTTTATCATTGTCTCATTTGGCCTTATGGCCTGGGTTTTCTACGAGCTGAGCGGCGGTGCCGATTTCAAGCCGCCACATGCAGGTGAGGCGTTGATGGCACAGGCTCAGACAACCACTGCTGCCCCCACGGCATCTCCCTCCACGAAATCCTTACTGAAAAAGGTTCGCGAAGAGCGCGCACTGCAGGCGTCCCAGCCTGCCAAGACCGAAAAGGTCGCGATCGCCAAGACGCCAGCGCCCGCCGGGAACCCGATGATCCAGCCCGCTTCGCTGAAGGTTTCCGAAGAAGCGTCCAACAGCCTGCGCGGTCTTTCGCAGTTCGAAGGTGAACCGCTGAGCCAGTACAATGTTGCCTCGCTGCGTGCGGTAAGCGCCACGTCGGACGCAATGGTCGAGCAAGCGGCTGTTCGCCCCGCCCCCAAGCCCGAAGCCGACCTGCGCGAGATCGTCGCGACCCGCGTGAACATGCGCGCCGGGCCGGGCACGGACAATGATATTGTCGACCGGCTTGATCGTGGTCACACGGTTGAAGTGCTGGAGAACAACGGCCGTGGCTGGCTGCGGCTGCGCGCCCTGCCCGAAGACCGGGTCGGCTGGATCGCTGCACGGCTCGTTTCGACCGCGGACTGACGCGAAAGCGTATCGGGCGAACCCCTTTTCGATCACTTCCGGCCATTGCGCCTGCCCGTATTGCAACGCATGACTTGCGCGAATTATCGTGGGCGGGACATGCAGAAATCCATTTTGATTACGGGGTGTTCCTCAGGCATCGGTCTGGACGCGGCGCACACCCTGCGCGACAGGGGATGGCGGGTCTTTGCCTCGTGCCGGAAGCAGGCGGATTGTGACGCGCTGATCGCCAAGGGCTTCGAGTCACCGCGGCTTGACTATTGCGATACGGCAAGCATCGCCGAAGCCATGGACAGCGTGCTGACCGCCACCTCGGGTCAGTTGGATGCGTTGTTCAACAACGGCGCCCATGCGCTGAACGGCGCGGTCGAAGATCTGCCGACCGACGGGCTGCGCGATATCTTCGAATCGAACTTCTTTGGCTGGCACGACCTGACACGGCGGGTGATTCCGGTCATGCGGCGGCAGGGACACGGGCGGATCGTCCAATGTTCCTCGGCGCTGGGTCTGACCTATATGCGATGGCGCGGGGCCTACACCGCGACCAAACACGCGCTCGAAGGGCTGAGCGATGTGATGCGGATCGAATTACGCGACTCGGGTATCGACGTCATCCTGATCGAACCGGGACCGATCACCACCGCCTTTCGGGAAAAGGGTATCCCCTATTTCGAGACCTACATCGACTGGCAGAATTCGCCGCATCACGACGCCTACGAGGCCGGACTGGTCAAGCGCATGTATAACCCATCGGGTCCAGACCGGTTCGAGCTTCCCGCCTCGGCGGTCACGGCGAAACTGGTGCACGCGCTTGAAGCGACACGACCGCGCCCCAGATACTACGTCACGACCGCGACATATATCGCGGCCTATCTTCGGCGTGTGCTCAGCACCTCGATGAGCGACCGGGTCATTTCGCGCCTGTAGCCTGCGCCAATTTGGGATTCGCAAACCGGCGGGTAACAGGATAGGCACCTGACAAGTTCTACCGAGAGGATGCGATGTCTCCGTTATATATAATTATCCTTGTCATGCTTGGTGCCGTCGTCCTCGTTCTGGCCATCGGCATCGGCGGATTTGCCAAGGGCGGCAAATTCAACGCGAAATACTCTAACAAGATGATGCGTCTGCGCCTGTTGCTCCAGTTCGTGGCGGTGCTCCTCATCCTGCTGTTCATCTACCTGCGCCAGTCCGGAGGCTAATTCATGGTTGTTCTGAACAAGATCTACACCCGCACCGGCGACAAGGGGCAGACGGCGCTTGGCAACAATGTGCGCGTCGACAAATACGCGCTTCGGGTCGAATCCTATGGTACCAGCGACGAGTTGAACGCGCAGGTTGGCGTCGCACGTCTACATGCCGATGGGGACGTCGACGCGGCGCTGATGCGCATTCAGAACGACCTGTTCGACCTTGGCGCCGATCTTTGCCGCCCCGATATGGCGCTGGATGCGCAATCCGAATACCCGCCCCTGCGGATGGTGGATGCGCAGGTCGACAGGCTTGAGGCCGAAATCGACGCAATGAATGCCGACCTCGCCCCGTTGCGCAGCTTTGTCCTGCCCGGCGGCACCGCCCTGTCCGCCTATCTGCATGTCTGCCGCACCGTCGCGCGCCGGGCCGAACGGCTGGCCGTGGAACTTGCCGCCAGCGAAGAGGTTAATCCGGCAGCGATCCGCTATCTGAACCGGCTCAGCGATTGGTTTTTCGTGGCCGCGCGGCATGTGAATGACAACGGGGAGAAGGATGTGTTGTGGGTGCCGGGCGCAAATCGCTGAAAATTGCGGAATAAAATTCCGCATAGCGAACAAAAGATAGCGCTCCCATACTTGCAAGAAGACGCCAAAGCGGCGAAAACGCGGCGTCGTTGGCTGTAACATGACGATTTTGCACTGTTTCCGACCCGTAACGCCCGTTATCAACTGCGGGGATGATTCAAATCGGGGCCGATTTCTCGGCTCGAAAGACCAAGGAGAAAACCGCAGATGAAGGTACTGGTACCTGTCAAGCGCGTGATCGACTATAACGTGAAAGTCCGAGTGAAATCGGATGGCAGCGGCGTCGATCTGGCGAACGTGAAGATGTCCATGAACCCGTTCGACGAGATTGCCGTCGAAGAGGCCATCCGCCTCAAGGAAGCCGGCAAGGCAGAAGAAATCGTCGCCGTCTCCATCGGTGTAAAGCAGGCGCAGGAAACCCTGCGGACCGCTCTGGCGATGGGTGCCGACCGCGCGATACTCGTTGTTGCGACTGATGACGTGCATAACGACATCGAACCGCTCTCCGTTGCCAAGATCCTTGCCAAGGTCGTCGAGGAAGAGCAGCCCGGTATCGTTCTCTGCGGCAAGCAGGCGATCGACAATGACATGAACGCCACCGGCCAGATGCTTTCCGCACTGCTCGGCTGGTCGCAGGGTACTTTTGCCTCCGAGCTGGACATCGACGGCGACAAGGCCGTCGTGACCCGCGAAGTGGACGGCGGTCTGCAGACCATCAAGGTCAACATGCCGACCATCATCTCGGTCGACCTGCGTCTGAACGAGCCGCGCTATGCGTCGCTGCCGAACATCATGAAGGCGAAGAAAAAGCCGCTGGATGAAAAGACGCCCGAGGATTACGGCGTTGATATCTCCCCGCGTCTTGAAATCGTGAAAACGACCGAGCCCGAAGCCCGCGCCGCTGGCGAAATGGTGCCTGATGTCGACACGCTGGTCGCCAAACTCAAAGAAAAGGGAATCGTGTAATGGCTGTTCTTCTTCTCGCAGAAGTCACCGATGGCGAACTCGCGATGGACGCCACCGCCAAGGCGATGACCGCTGCCAAGCAACTGGGTGACGTGACCATTCTCTGCTGTGGCGCCTCTGCTGCCGCAGCCGGTGAAGCCGCCGCCAAGCTGGACGGGGCTTCCAAGGTTTTGGTTGCCGAAGATCCGTCGCTGGGTCACCGCATGGCCGAAACCACCGCAGCGCTGATCGTGTCGCTGGCCGATGACTACGAACACATCGTCGCCCCCGCCACCACCGACGCCAAGAACGTGATGCCCCGCGTCGCAGCCTTGCTCGACGTGATGGTGATCTCGGATGCTTCCGGGGTAGTTGACGGATCGACCTTTGAACGCCCGATCTATGCCGGTAACGCGATCCAGACGGTCAAATCCGCGGATGCGAAAAAAGTCATCACTTTCCGTACCTCGACCTTTGACGCGGCTGGCGAAGGCGGTTCCGCCTCGGTCGAAACCGTCTCGGCGGCAGAGAACCCCGGCTTGTCCGAATGGGTTGAAGACAAGGTTGCCGAAAGCGACCGCCCCGAGCTGACCTCGGCTGGCGTTGTCGTCTCCGGCGGCCGGGGCGTTGGCTCCGAAGAAGACTTTGCCCTGATCGAGAAACTGGCCGACAAGCTCGGCGCCGCCGTTGGTGCGTCGCGCGCAGCGGTCGACTCGGGCTTTGCCCCGAACGACTGGCAGGTTGGCCAGACCGGTAAGGTCGTGGCCCCCGATCTTTATGTCGCAGTCGGCATTTCGGGCGCAATCCAGCACCTTGCGGGCATGAAGGACTCCAAAGTCATCGTGGCCATCAACAAGGACGAAGAAGCGCCAATCTTCCAGGTTGCGGATTACGGCCTGGTCGCGGACCTTTTCGAAGCCGTTCCGGCGCTGATCGAAAAGCTTTAAGTTCCCGTTAAAGAATTGTGGAAAGGCCCGTCGTTCAGGCGGGCCTTTTTCTTTGTGCCCCGGATATGAGCACCCGGCGCAGTTCCTTGGCGATCCGATGGTGCGTCGCCTGCCCGATCATGTTCGCCGCCGCTTCCTGTTCGGCCATGGCGAAAATCATCGCGTTCATTTCCTGTGCCTCCGAGGCCGGTTGAACTGGAATCTCGACCACCTGCCGCAGGTGCGGCTTGAGCTCGGCCACCATCGCCCCGTCCACGAGAAACGGGTTATGCGTGGCCTCACCAAACCCCGACACGGTTTCATAACGCAGCCAGAGCAGGATCGGCCTGCGTGCGAACTGACGCAGTAAGAGGTGCATCCGACTCACCCAAGCCTGTTTCAGCTCGTGCGAAATCAGGGAGAACCGGCGCGGCGACACCTGCTGAAGACTGTGCATCATGTGGTTGGTAAAGGCGAAATCGGTAAAATCGACCTCGGGAAAGAGTTCGGCCAACACGGGGGTCGGTTCGAGGAACCGGTCATTGCGCCGGGGATGAACCCGGAAGAACCGATTGGTCAGGTTCTGCGCGCCCATTGCCTGAATGATCGCAAGATCGGCCTGTTTAGCGATGCGGATCAGGTCCGGGTCCTGCAACAGCGCATCAAGCCCCGAATTCGGCGACCCGAGATTGACACAAGGCATGCCGATCGACTTTTCAAGCAGAGAGGCAAACGGATATTTCACGAATTTACCGAACGTCTCGCTGTCGCCCATCGCAACCATATACGGCGTGTCGAACTGCCGCACCGGTCCGCGGCATTGTAATCTGGAAGCCCCGTATTGGCACGCTTCTTCACCGGGCGCATCTGCGCCAAAGGTCTGAAAACTCATAACACCCACCAAAATTTCTTTCACCCGGTCCAAGGTATGAAGCAAAGCGATTGCCAAAATCCTAAGAGACCAGATCTAAATATTTTTCTCCGGCGGTGGCCCCTTGTCCCTGCCCCGCCCGCCCAGCTAAACTCGGTCAGCAAAATCAGGGAAAGATGCGATGGCTATTCAGACAATCGGGGTGATCGGCGCAGGCCAGATGGGCAACGGAATCGCGCATGTAATGGCCGTCGCGGAGTACGATGTGCTGCTGACGGACGTGTCGCAGCAGGCGCTCGACAAGGCACTGGAGACCATTCGCGGCAACCTTAGTCGCCAGGTGTCGCGCGGCAAGCTGGAAGAGAGCGTGATGGAAGCCTCGCTCTCCCGCATCAAGACGACTCTGCAACTGGCGGACCTTGGCCAGTCCGATCTGGTGATCGAGGCCGCGACCGAACGGGAAAGCGTCAAGCGCGCGATCTTTGACGATTTGCAGCCGCATCTTCAGGACCACACGATCCTGACCTCAAACACCTCGTCAATCTCGATCACCCGTCTGGCAAGCCGTACAGACCGGCCTGAACGGTTCATGGGGTTCCACTTCATGAACCCGGTGCCGGTGATGCAACTGGTGGAACTGATCCGGGGCATCGCCACCGACGAACCGACCTACAAGGCCTGCCTTGGCGTGGTCGAACGGCTGGGCAAGACCGCTGCCTCGGCCGAAGATTTTCCCGCCTTCATCGTTAACCGCATCCTGATGCCGATGATCAACGAAGCCGTCTATACGCTCTACGAGGGCGTCGGTAATGTGAACAGCATTGACGAGGCGCTCAAGCTGGGCGCGAACCACCCGATGGGCCCGCTCGAACTGGCCGATTTCATCGGGCTCGACACCTGCCTTGCAATTATGAACGTGCTGCACGACGGGCTCGCCGACACGAAATACCGCCCCTGCCCGCTGCTGACGAAATACGTCGAAGCGGGATGGCTGGGCCGCAAGACCCAGCGTGGATTCTACGATTATCGCGGCGAAACCCCGGTCCCGACGCGCTAAGCGCGTCAGTCGGTCAGTGAAAGCGTGTGATTGCGCAGCCAGGCCATAAAGCCGCGCGGATCATCGGCGAAACCGTCAATGGTTTCCTGATCCAGCGGCTGCCCAACAATCGGCCCCTGCGGCTTGTTGAGCGCATGGACGATTTCATGCAGCAACAGCCCCTGCCGCAGGATCGGCGACAGCTTGTTGGCGATCTGGTAAGCGCGAGAGTTGGCGCCGGGGAACTTCATCGGCACGACCGTCGCGCCTGAGCGGCGGATCAGCTTGGCGGTAAAAACGTTCCACTCGGCCTCGATGGCCGGGCCGAACCAAGTCTCTGACGCCGCGACGACGCCCGACGGGAAGAGCGCTACAACGCCACCGTCCTTGAGATGCGCCATTGCGCGGGCGCGCATCTCGACACCCTTGCGCTGCGCTTCCGGATCGTGCGGGAAGGGCACGGGGATCATGTAACTCCCGGCTTCCTCATCGATCGCCGTCAAGAGTGAGCGGGTCAGGATGCGGTAATCAGGCCGGACCTGCCCGATCAGATCGGCAAAGATCATACCGTCGACCATGCCATGCGGGTGGTTCGCCACCACAATGACAGGTCCTTCGGACGGGATACGTTCAAGTTGGTGCTGCGGAGTTGTCAGGTCGATGCCCATCACATCAAGACAGGCCCGCCAGAATTCCTGCCCCCGCGGTGCACCGCGCCGTTCAAATTCGCGGATCAGCCGAACGATGGTCAGTTTGCCGGTACAGAATTCAATCGCACGGATCAGGTTCGCTTTCCACGGGTCGTCGAATGTCGTTGCATAGGAAAGCGTGCTGCGGTCGTATTTCTTGAAATCAACCGTCTGTTCCGCCTCTGCGCCAGCGCTGCCATTGGGCACCACGCCGCGACCGGCAGGTGAAGTGTTGTGAAAACTGTCTACCACAGGCTATCCCCACCCTGTATCAACAAAATCGTCCGGTCTGCGTCAGAAACCTTCGCCGAACTTATCCGCCACCAGTGCCTCGATCGCCTTGGCAAGTGCCTCAGCATCAGGTCCGGATGTTTCCACGTCAATAGTCGTTCCGCGGGAAGCTGCCAACATCAAAAGGCCCATAATGCTGTCACCTGATGCAGCAAGGCCATCCCGCGACACCTCGGCCTGCGCATCGAAGGATTCCACTACTTCGACGAGTTTGGCCGATGCGCGCGCGTGCAGCCCTTTTTCATTGACGATCTTCAAGGTCAGCTGCGTCATCTTCTGCGGGAGCCTTTATTCGGGACTGACATTTTGCGTGTTGATGTATTTGCGCCCGGCATCCATTGCGATACGCACCGCATCGCCAACGGGCAACTGGCGACTTTTGGCCAGTTTCAGCAGCATCGGCAGGTTCGCGCCGTACAGGATCCGGCGATTGACAGGGCGGCAGGCCAACAGGCTCAGGTTGGAGGGCGAGCCGCCGAACAGATCGGTGACCATCACGACACCGTCACCCACGTCCACCGCATCCGCCGCAGCGCAGATTTCCTGCTGCTTGGCGTCCCGGTCGTGGTCCGCTTCGATAGAGACAGCGATCATGCCGGGCTGCTTGCCTACGACATGCTCGATGGCGGCCAGATACTCCTTGGCCAACCCACCATGCGCCACGATTACGATACCGATCAAACCTTACTCTCAGTCGCCAAGCGGCCCTGGTCGAGCTCGCGATGCCTAATTGACACTTGCTGCCCCCCCTCTGCAAGAGCCTTGGCGAGGCTTTCCGCAAGGGCGACAGAGCGGTGTTGCCCGCCCGTGCAGCCAAAGGCAATCGACAAATGCGATTTGCCTTCATCTACATAGGCAGGGAGAAGCATTTTTGTAAGGTCCAGCACCTTTTCAAAGAAGGGTTCGAACCTCGGGTCATTCGCAATATAGTCCGCAACCCGTGCGGATCGCCCATCGAGCCCGCGGAGATCGGGCTGCCAATAGGGATTGTTCAGGAACCGGCAGTCGAAAACCATATCGATCCCGCGCGGCAGGCCGCGCTTGTAGGAAAAGGAATGGATGGATAGCGCCAGTTCACGCTTTTCGTTCGGTGCAAAGAGACGGGCGATCTCCGCCCGCAGCTCATGCACGTTGAATTCGGAGGTATCGACAAGCGTATCCGCCCGCTCGCGAACCGGTGCCAGCAGGTCCATTTCCCGCGCAACGCCAATATCGGGACTTTCCGCCGGGGCCAGCGGGTGACGACGCCGCGTTTCCGAGAACCGGCGCAGCAACACGTCGGACTGGCAGTCGAGATACAGAACGGTCAGATCGATCTCGCGCCGAGCGGCGAGCGCATCGATCACATCCAGCAGACCCGAGGTCGAGAAATCACGATTGCGCGCGTCGATGCCCAGCGCCAAGGGACGTTCCGCCCCCGGACCTTCGAGCAAGCGCGGCACGAGGCCCAGCGGCAGGTTGTCGATGGCCTCGAAGCCCAGATCTTCGAGCACGTTTATGGACGTGGACCGTCCGGCACCCGAGGGCCCGGTGACCAGAACCAGTTTCGATGGCTGCGGCTGCGTCAGCATGGCTTATCTTCCTGTCGTCCGGCCTTGAGGAGTTGCAGCACGGACGCGGCAAAGTGAGGCGATTTCACCGCGTGAAGCAAGGGGACAGAGTGCCCCAGCAGATCAATTTTTCGATTGTGAGGCAGGCGTTCCGTTTCTTCGTGATCAAGATCGACAGCCCAGGCAACCTGGGCCTGCGCCACGGTCTCGGCATGCAAGATGCCGACACCCCGTGCCTCAATCAGGCCGCGGATCGGGTCAGGGCAAGAGGCGATCAGGTCCGACGGGGAAGAGGAAAGCGCCGTCCGGTCATCCGCGACGAGCTTGCAACCATAGGCCATCAACTGCAGGGCAAGACCCGACTTACCGGCACCTGACGCCCCGAGGATCAGCAAGGCCCGATCGTGCCAGGACACGCAGGACGCATGGATGATGATATCGGATGGGTGCTCCACCTCGGAGCGGGCGGATCAGACCGGCAGGCCCACGACAAAGCGTGCGCCCAGCGGGTCAGACGTGATGTCGGCCTGCGTCGGCCGGATGTTCTCGGCCCAGATTACTCCGCCATGTGCCTCGACGATCTGTTTCGAAATCGCCAGACCAAGACCAGAGTTATTGCCGAAATGCTCTTCGGGCCGCTGCGAGTAGAACCGTTTGAAAACCTTGCTCAGCGCCTGATCGGGAATGCCGGGGCCGGTATCCTCGACCACGACCAGCACCCGGTTTTCGCGTTTGCGCACCCAGACACGGATCGCGTCGCCTTCCTCGCAGAAAGAAATCGCATTGGTGATCAGGTTGACGAAAACCTGCGCCAGACGCGCCTCAAGCCCCTGTATGACGATGGGGCCGGGCGGCAGGTCGGTGATGTAATCGACGCCCTTCGCCTTTGCATCCTCGCCTAGATACTGGTTGAGGTTTGAGAGCATCGACAGGAGATCGAAAGGCTCTTCTTCTTCCTTGACCAGTTCGGCATCAAGCCGGGAAGCGTTGGAGATATCGCTGACCAGCCGGTCAAGCCGGCGCACATCATGTTCGATCACATCCAGTAGCTTTTCGCGCTGATCGTCGCGCTTGACCATGCGCAGCGTGCCGACGGCGGATTGCAGGCTTGCCAGCGGGTTCTTGATTTCATGGGACACATCGGCCGCGAACTGCTCGTTGCCGTCGATCCGGTTGTAAAGCGCCGACACCATGCCGCGCAGCGCCCGCGACAGGCGCCCAATTTCATCCGGGCGTTCCGACAGATCGGGGATACGCACGCGGCCCGGCGACATCGCGCGGGAATTGCGGTCGCGGTCAAGCTCGGCCGCCTCCGCCAGATCCGCAAGCGGGTTCGCGATGGTCGACGCCAGCACAAGGCTCAGACCGATGGAAACGAGGATCGCGATAAGGAACATCTGCAGCACACGCTCGCGTCCGCTGCGCACAAGCGCGTCGATTTCACCTGAACGGCTGGCCATCGCGACGACGCCAATGGCGCTGCCCTCATGTATGATCGGCGCCATCGCGGACAGAACCGTGCCGCCGACCGTATCGAGCCCGGTTTCCACCATCATGCCGTTTTCTACCGTGGGCTGCACCGCCTCGCGCAGCTGGTCTTCAAGGCTGCGGATGTCGGCAACCTCGTTCGGTGCGAAAATCGAAGTGGCCGCATTCCAGAGTTTTGACAGACCGTCCGTCAGCACCGTCCGCGAAGAGGATTCCTGGGTAAGCGCGGTGAGCGTTGCGCTCTGGTCCGATCCCTTGGTGCGGCCCACCAGCCGACCGGAGATATCGAAAACCAGCACCTCTACCCCGTTGCGAAGGCTGAGAAGTTCCAGCGTCTGCTGGACCACAGGATCGTTGCGGCGCGCGAAAGAGGCCTGATCAAGTTCCCCGATACGGGCCTCGAAAACATTCGCGACAAGCCCGGTTTCCCCGGCAAGCGCATTGGCGCGCTGCACGATAAGACTTTCGCGGGTCTCGTTGAGATAGAGAATGCCGGCGACAAGGATGATTAACGCGATCAGGTTGAACATTACGATCTTACGCGTCAGGGGCGACCCCTTCAACGACAGAAGGTTACGCCGGGCGCGCTTGACCCGCAGTTCTTCGGCAACATTGTTGTTCGGGGCGACCCAATCGTCCCCCAGCACAACATCGCCCCTGCGATGGTTCGGCGTGGTGCCTGCGTCGCGCACGAATGTCCTTCCGGCGATGCTCATCCGAGCTGCTTATTCTTCGTTGTAGCGATAACCGATGCCGTAAAGAGTCTCGATGGCCGAGAACTCATCGTCGGCACTGCGCATCTTTTTACGCAAGCGCTTGATATGGCTGTCAATCGTACGGTCGTCGACATAGACCTGATCGTCATAGGCCACGTCCATCAGCTGATCGCGGGATTTCACGAAACCGGGCCGCTGGGCCAGTGCCTGCAGCAACAGGAACTCGGTCACCGTGAGAGAGACGTCCTTGCCTTTCCAGCTCACCGAATGGCGCAGCGGGTCCATGCGCAGATGTCCGCGCTCCATCACCTTGGCCTCGGGGCCGGTGCCGGTTGCGTCGCCTTCGACCGCGTCCTGGCGGCGCAGAAGCGCACGGATACGTTCAACCAGAAGGCGCTGCGAGAAGGGTTTCTTGACGTAATCGTCCGCGCCCATGCGGAGGCCGAGCACCTCATCGATCTCGTCGTCTTTCGAGGTCAGGAAGATGACCGGCATCTGGCTTTTCTGGCGGAGGCGCTGCAGCAGATCCATCCCGTCCATGCGCGGCATCTTGATGTCGAGCACGGCCATGTCGGGCAGGTTCTTGTTGAACGCATCCAGCGCCGCCTGACCGTCATTGTAAGTTTCGACTTCGAAGCCTTCTGCTTCGAGTGTCATGGACACGGATGTCAGGATATTCCTGTCATCATCCACCAATGCTATCTTAGACATAAAGCGCCCCTATTCTGCCCATTATATACTGTTTTTTTCCGCATACATTGCCGCTTTGCCCAACCGAATCAATCCTTAACTACGAATCATCACATCCTTTGAATGCGATTAGTGCAAAAAAACATTATGATTGGCTGAATTGTCGCATAGATAGCGCATGATTGTCGGTACCGAAATTCTTGGTTGCGCTAAACCTCGCCTTGGTTGCGCTAACTCAGCCAAACCCTTCTGTTCATGGATTAAACCGTCATGTTAAGAGGCCTTTACGACACGTTGTTTGGTGTCGGAATTGGGCCAGTGCCGCCAAAGGAGACAACACGATGACATCAGGACGGGTAAACCCGAATTTCCAGCTTGAAGACCAAGGTATCGAAGGTCTCGGCAATGTCTATTACAACCTGATGGAGCCTGCGCTTGTCGAAGCCGCGCTCAAGCGCGGCGAAGGTTCGCTTGGCAACGGCGGCGCCTTTCTGGTCAGCACCGGCAAATTCACCGGCCGTTCCCCAAAGGACAAACATGTCGTAAAAACCGAATCGGTGGTGGACAAGATCTGGTGGGAAAACAACGCCGAGATGTCGCCCGAAGGGTTCGACGCGCTTTACGCGGACATGCTCGAACACATGAAGGGCAAGGACTACTTTGTTCAGGATCTGGTCGGTGGCGCCGATCCGGCGAACTCGATCGATGTGCGGATGATCACCGAACTGGCATGGCACGGTCTCTTCATCCGCCACATGCTGCGCCGGCCCGACCGCGCCGACCTTGACGAATTCGTCGCCGATTACACCGTGATCAACTGCCCGAGCTTCAAGGCGAACCCGGAAAAGCACAACTGCCGCTCCGATACCGTGATCGCGATGAACTTCGACAAAAAGGTGATCCTCATCGGTGGCACGGAATACGCGGGCGAAAACAAGAAATCGGTTTTCACGCTGCTCAACTACCTGCTGCCGGAAAAAGGCATCATGCCGATGCACTGCTCGGCAAACCACGCGACCGGCAACCCGGTCGACACCGCCGTCTTCTTTGGCCTTTCCGGCACCGGCAAGACCACGCTTTCGGCCGACCCGGACCGCACGCTGATCGGTGATGACGAACACGGCTGGTCCGACCGCGGCACCTTCAACTTCGAGGGCGGCTGCTATGCCAAGACGATTTCGCTCAGCCCCGAGGCGGAGCCCGAAATCTACGCGACCACCAGCAAGTTCGGCACCGTCATCGAAAACATGATCTTCGACGAGGAAACCTTTGAGCTCGATTTCGAGGATGACAGCCTGACCGCGAACATGCGTTGCGCCTACCCGCTCGAATATATCTCGAACGCATCCAAGACGGCGCTCGGCGGGCACCCCAAGAATATAATCATGCTGACCTGCGACGCTTTCGGCGTTCTGCCCCCGATTGCGCGGCTGACCCCGGCGCAAGCGATGTATCACTTTCTCTCGGGTTTCACCTCCAAGGTGGCCGGAACCGAGCGCGGCGTGACCGAGCCCGAGCCGACCTTCTCGACCTGCTTCGGGGCGCCCTTCATGCCGCGCCGCCCCGAGGTCTATGGCAACCTGCTGCGCGAAAAGATCGCCCAGCACGGCGCGACCTGCTGGCTGGTGAACACCGGCTGGACCGGCGGCGCCTATGGCACCGGCAACCGGATGCCAATCAAGGCCACCCGTTCGCTGCTGACCGCCGCGCTGGACGGTTCGCTCGCCACCGCCGAATTCCGCAAGGATCCGAATTTCGGCTTTGACGTGCCTGTCGACGTACCGGGCGTGCCGCAGGTTCTGCTCGATCCGCGCCGCACATGGGGCAACCCCGAAGGGTACGACAAGCAGGCCGCCAAGCTGGTCCAGATGTTTGCCGACAACTTCGAGCAATACGTGCCCTATATCGACGATGACGTAAAAGCCTGCGCCATCGGCTAAGACCTGCCTCGAATTGACAGACGCCTCCCTTACGGGGGGCGTTTTGCGTTCAAGTGATCCACCCTGCGCTTGACATCACCTCGGTGCGGGCGTCACGTGAATGCATGCGTTTTCTAGCCGCCGCCCTGATCCTGCTGGCCCTGCCTGCCCAAGCCGCCGAAGACGGCCCGAGTTTCGATTCCGAGGTCCTCTCGATCAAGTTCGGCGCATTCTGCAAGCTGATGTCTGTCGGCGAGGTCCCCGCACCCGAAACCCACGCCCAAAAGATCGACCTTCTGCCCGAGACGCCGGAGATCCGTTGGGAAACGCGGGTAATCCCCGCCGCGCCAGGCATTTCCTTTGGCGTGCGCACGCAGACGCACAGCGATGACGTCCTGTCGCCCGTGCTCATTGAACTGATCCACCCGCCCTTTTCCGCCTCGGGTCAGAACGCCCAGCGATACGTAACGGTGCTAGGCGGCGAAGGCCCGTCAATCAACGCCTACAGCTTTGACCTGATGGAAGAGATGGTGCCGGGCGAATGGATTCTCTCGGCCTATCACAACGGCGAAATGCTTTATCGTGTGCCGTTTCAAGTTGTCCCGGCCGAAGAACTCCCACAGATCGCCGGCGGCTGCGAAGGCTACATGGGCGCCTGATTAAAGACCCAGACCACGGCGCACGAGGTTCAGCCCCGCAACCAGCAAAACCGCAAGGGTAATCTTGCGAAAGGTCGTCTGGTCGATCCGGTCCTGCAATTTGCCGCCGATCCACATGCCGATCAGCGCGGGCAAGATCAGAAGGGCCGAAAACGGCATGCTCTCGCGGTTAAGCACGCCGGAGCCAAGATGCGCGATCACAAGCGCAACCGCCCCCATGCCGTAAATCACCCCCTGCACCCGCATCTGGTCGGCCTTGGGCGTGTTCAGCGCGGTCAGGTACAGCACCGTGGGCGGCCCCCAGACCCCGGACATGCCACCGATGAACCCCGCAAAGGCCCCGACCCCGGCCTCAATCTTCTGGCTTGGCTCGGCAAGCGTCATGCGCACCCCGAAAAGCTGGATCAGCGCAAAAATCGACACCGGCACGCCCAGCATCAAAAGCATCGTCTGCGGATCGAGAAACCGGACCAGTTGAGCGCTGGCCAGAAGGAACACGAGGCCAACCAGCAGGAAAACCCGGAACCGCTTGACCGATTCCACCGCCGCCGCCCGGCCATGGCGCAGCGCCTGAAACCCGTTCGTCGCGACCGTTGGCAGGATCAGCCCGGCAAGCGCGATCTCGGGCGGCAGGAAAATACCAAGACCCGAGATCATGATCATCGGCATGGCAAAGCCCACCATGCCCTTTACAGTGCCCGCCACAAGCACCACGGCAAGGGCGAGAGCGAAGCTGGCAGGGGTCAGCAATTCGAAAATTATGTTCATTTCGCACTCATACCATTTGCCAAGTTAAGTGCACGGCCAAAATGCGCGCGCAATTTTTGAACACGCAGGCGTATGTGGGTGTATTATTGTTGCGCTGCACCTGCAAAGTGATTAGGACCAAGCAACACCAGCAAAGGAGCCGATTCATGCCCCATGATGGCCAGGACATTTCAAGCGCCGCCGATATTCTTCTTCCCGATCTTCTGTCGCTTACCGGCGCTGCGGTCGCCCCTGTCGAAGACATTCTCGAGCGGGCGAAAGCCGTGCTGCGGAACGTGGTAAGCGTGGATGGCAAGGTTTCCGCCAAGCTGATCGAAGCGAACCAGACCGCCGCGCACGGGCTGGCATGGCTTGCCACCTACACTGAAAGCCTGCGTCAGATGCAGGCCTGGGCAGAAAAGCTGTCGGCCGAGGGCAAGTTCGGCGAGATCGAACAGATCATCCACCAGATCGCATTCGGCGAATACCTCTGGCAGATCTATGGCGGCATCCCGATGAGCCAGGGCGAAATCCTGCGGCTTCAGGATATCGGCCTGTCGCAGGACGACATGCGCGGGCTGATGTCCGATGCCGTGATGACCCTCACCCAGTCCGGCAACACGCAGGCTGCACGCTCGCGTCTGGTCGAGTTGATGCAGGAGCAATCGGCAAACATCACAATGGGCGCCTCGGGCCTTGATGAAGAGCTCGAGATGATCCGCGAACAGTTCCGCCGCTATGTGGTCGACAAGGTCGAACCGCACGCCCATGACTGGCACCTCAAGGACGAGCTGATCCCGATGGAAGTCATCGGCGAGCTGGCCGAAATGGGCGTCTTTGGCCTGACCATCCCCGAGGATCATGGCGGTTTCGGCCTCTCCAAGGCGTCGATGGTCGTTGTCTCCGAGGAACTCTCGCGCGGCTATATCGGCGTCGGCTCGCTTGGTACCCGGTCCGAGATCGCGGCCGAGCTGATCCTCTGCGGCGGCACCGACGATCAAAAGGCCCAGTGGCTGCCCAAGATCGCCAGCGGAGAGATACTCCCTACCGCCGTCTTTACCGAACCGAACACCGGGTCGGACCTCGGCTCGCTACGGACCCGTGCGGTCAAGGATGGCGACGATTACCGCGTGACCGGCAACAAGACATGGATTACCCATGCGGCGCGGACCCATGTCATGACCCTGCTGGCCCGCACCGACCCCGACACCACCGATCACCGGGGCCTGTCGATGTTCCTCGCCGAAAAGACCCCCGGCACGGACGAAGCCCCCTTCCCGACCGAAGGCATGACCGGAGGAGAGATCGAGGTACTCGGTTATCGCGGCATGAAGGAATACGAACTCGGCTTCGACAATTTCCACGTCAAAGGCGAGAACCTTCTGGGTGGCGAGGAAGGCAAGGGCTTCAAGCAGCTCATGGAGACCTTTGAATCCGCCCGCATCCAGACCGCCGCCCGTGCCATCGGCGTGGCGCAATCGGCGCTGGATATCGCGATGCAATATGCGCAGGACCGCAAACAGTTCGGCAAGTCGCTGATCAATTTCCCCCGCGTGTCGGGCAAGTTGGCGATGATGGCCGTTGAAATCATGATCGCCCGCCAGCTCACCTATTTCTCCGCGTGGGAAAAGGACCACGGGCGGCGCTGCGATCTTGAGGCCGGGATGGCCAAGCTGCTCGGTGCGCGCGTCGCATGGGCGGCGGCGGATAACGGGCTGCAGATCCACGGCGGCAACGGCTTTGCGCTCGAATACAAGATCTCGCGCGTGCTCTGCGACGCCCGGATCCTGAATATCTTTGAAGGGGCCGCCGAGATTCAGGCACAGGTCATCGCGCGCCGCCTGCTGGCCTGAACCTATCCAATTTTCGTGAACCGGGCTGCGCATTCGCGTGGCCCGTTTTCGTTTCCACCCCTCTCAAACGACAGGGCAGCAGGCTCTTGCCATTTCCCACGGGACCCTCTAGTCGGAATTTGCAATGTTATAACATTACAAATCACGGA
Source organism: Heliomarina baculiformis (assembly GCF_019966545.1). Taxonomy (GTDB): domain Bacteria; phylum Pseudomonadota; class Alphaproteobacteria; order Rhodobacterales; family Rhodobacteraceae; genus Heliomarina; species Heliomarina baculiformis. The sequence continues at coordinate 21,167 of NZ_JAIMIC010000006.1, forward strand.
TGAAAGAAGGCACCCCGATGCAAAAAACCATTGTCAGTCACCTCGCTGTCGCGACCACGGCCGCTTTCCTGCTTGCGCCGATACAGGCGCAGGCCGAACAGGCGGCCAAGGACACCAGCGCTCACACCCATGATCACGCGCATTCCCACGATCACGACCCCGACATCTACAAAGGATATTTCGACGACGATCAGATCGAAGACCGCGCGCTTTCGGATTGGAGCGGCGACTGGCAATCGGTTTTTCCGCTGCTCCAGGATGGAACGCTCGACAAGGTGATGACCCACAAGGCCGAACACGGGGGCAAGAGTGCCGATGAATACAAGGCCTATTACTCGGTCGGTTACGAAACGGACGTGGACCGCATCGAGATCAAGGGCGACACGGTCGTTTTCCATCGCGGCGATGAGGTTGTCACGGGGGTCTACGAATCCGACGGATACGAGATCCTGACCTATAAAAAGGGCAATCGCGGCGTGCGTTTTATCTTTGAGAAAACGACCGGCGACGAAGCGGCCCCCGGTTACATCCAGTTCAGCGATCACCGCGTCGCCCCGGCAAAAGCGGATCATTATCACCTATATTGGGGCGATGACCGCGCCGCGCTGCTCGAAGAGGTCACCAATTGGCCGACCTATTACCCCTCTGCCCGCGATGGCGAGGAAATCGCGGCCGAGATGATGGCGCACTGAGAACGCGCCCTGATATGCCTGATGGGTGCACGCGCGTGCCCATCAGGTCCGTGGAGAGTCAGAGCTTGGATAGCCGCCCGAATAATTCCGTGAAACGGGCGCGCGCCTCGGGCAAAGGCTTGTTCCCCAGCGCCGGGGCGAGTTTGTTTTCGAGGAAATAGCCGGTCATGCGAAAGCCTTCAGCGATGCCCGCATCGGTGATGTCCGCCCCCATGCCAAGGAAATCAGGCAGGGGCAGCATGCGGTCAGCCCATTCCCCGGCCCCCTGCCGTGACACGGCCTTGCCCGAGCGGGGCGAGACATAGATCAGCTCCTCATTCGTGCCGGTCGCGGCGCAGGCGCTCAGATCGAGACCGAAACCCATTTCCTCGAGCAAAGCCATTTCCCAGTTGAGATAGGCGAGCGGCCAGACGTCATCCTGCCCCAAAAGATCGAGAAGCTGCTCGCTGCGCTGGTACAGCGCATGATGCGCTTCGCGTTCGGGCAGGCAAAAGCGCAGCAGCGCGCAGACCGAATTGAGACCTGCCAGCGCCAGCCGTCCGGACATGGCGGCGGCGGCGCGGCTGCGCATCGGTTCGACGGTGAAGCTGCCCATGTGATCTTCGAGCCGGGCGCGCCAGGTCACGTCGAGCTGGGCGCCGGGTTGCAGGATAGGTGCGATCTTGCGGCTGGTGCCGCCGCGCACGATCCCCGCATGGCGGCCATGGTCGCGGGTGAAGACTTCGATGATGGCAGAGGTCTCGCCGTGGCGGCGCTGGCCAAGGAGTATGCCATGATCGCGCCAGTCCATCTCAGTCCGAAAGCCCCGGTTCGTCAAGCAGATGGCGGCCCGCCCGGTCCTCGACCTCGATCACCCAGAGGTCGGGATCGAAGCCCCGTTGGCGGGCAATCGCCGCGTCGACCTCTGGTTCGTCCCCTTCGGTAAGGATGGCCCAGTTGCGCGCCCCGGTCATCAGGTCGAAGCTGCGCTGGAACGCACGGGCCTGCCCGTCGAGCGTATTGAGTTTCACGAGAACGGCTCCCGCCGTGTCATCGCCCCGCGCCACCACGAAAGCGGGGATATCATTCAGGCGCAGCCGTGTGAGATAGGCCTGCACCCAGAATTCGGCGGCAAGTCGTGTCATGCCTTCGCTGCGCCTGCGCCCGTCGAGGGCGCGGATGCCTCCGGCGGGAGTATTTTCGGCAAGAGGAAAAGGCCCGTCATCCGATCAGGCACCGTCTTTGAAATCGAGGCCCATTTCCGAGTAGCGTTCAGATTCCTCGAGCCAGTTTGGGCGCACCTTGACCTGCAGGAAGAGGTGAACCTTGCGGCCCAGGAATTCCTCGAGCTCTTCACGGGCGGCCTTGCCGACGGATTTGACGGTTTCACCCTTGTGGCCGAGCACGATGCCCTTGTGGCCGTCGCGGACGACGTAAATGACCTGATCGATTTTCGCGCTGCCGTCCTTGCGGTCTTCCCAGTTCTCGGTTTCCACCGTCATCTGGTAGGGCAGTTCCTGATGCAGGCGCAAGGTGAGCTTTTCACGGGTCATTTCGGCGGCGATCATCCGCATGGGCAGATCGGCGATCTGGTCTTCGGGGTAGAGCCACGGGCCTTCGGGAAGCTGCTGCGCGAGCCATTGGCGCAGGGCATCGACGCCGTGGCCCTTTTCCGCCGAGATCATGAAGGTTTCGGCGAATGCGTAGCGGTCGTTCAGTTCCTTGGTCAGACCGAGCAGGGTTTCGGACGCCACCCGGTCGATCTTGTTAATGGCAAGCGCGACGGTACGGCCCTTGCCGATATCGGCAAGGCCTTCGAGAATACTCTCGACGCCCTCGGTGATGCCGCGATGTGCCTCGACCATGAGCACGATAACGTCGGCATCGGCGGCCCCACCCCAGGCTGCGGCGACCATCGCGCGGTCGAGCCTGCGGCGCGGCTTGAACAGCCCCGGCGTGTCGACAAACACGATCTGCGTCTCGCCTTCCATGGCGACGCCGCGGATACGCGCGCGGGTCGTCTGCACCTTATGGGTGACAATGGAAACCTTGGCCCCGACCATGCGATTGAGCAGGGTGGACTTGCCCGCGTTGGGCTCTCCGATCAGGGCGACAAATCCCGCGCGTGTGCTCATCATGTGATCCTTTTCTCTCGAAGCGTCGGCGTTACCGGAGAAACACGTGCTACGCCAGCGCCTTCTACCGCTTGGGTTCCTTCTCGATCCGTTCCGGATCCATGAAATGGTCGATCATCACCGAAGTCGCATGCACATAGGCCAGTTCCAGCGGCATTTCGAGCTGGCGGTAGAGCGTCTGCTTGCCCGCCGCAATAGCGGGCTGATGGCGGGTGGCGAGCCGGGCGGCGAAGTCGTTGACAAAGGGGAGAAGCTCATCCGCCGGCATCGAACGGTTGATCAGCCCCGCGCCGCGGGCCCAGTCGGCATCGAACATCTCGCCCGAAAGCGCCATTTCCATCACCTGCTTGCGCCCGATCACCCGGGCGACCGCCACGGCCGGGGTCGTGCAAAAACCGCCGTTGTTGACGCCCGGCAGGCAGTAACGCGAGGCGTCCGAGGCAAAGGCGAGGTCGCAGGCCGCGACCAGCTGCAAACCGCCCGCCGTCGCAACACCTTCGACCGCCGCGATAGTGGGTTTCGGGCAGAGCGTGACGGCCTTCATCATCGCACCGCAGCTGTTGAAAAGCTGTTCGAGATAGGCGCGTCCCTTGTCACCATCCTCGCGGTGGCGGGCGATTTCCTTGAGATCATGACCGGCACAGAAGATGGAACCCGGTCCGTGGATCACGACCACCCGGACCGACGTGTCCTCTGAGGCGCGGTGGATGCTGCGGTGCAGAGCGGCGATCATGCCGAGCGACAGAGGGTGGGCCTTGCCGCCCCCGAGCGTCAGTGTCAGCACACCATCGGCCAGCGACTCGGAGACGAGATCGGGCGGGGACATCTGGTTCATCGCAACATACTTTCCTTGGGCAATCCATCGGGATGGTCAGCACATCCGGCTGACCCCAGATTGCCCGCATTCTCCGGCCACTGGCAAGCCTTGCTCAGCCCTTGTCGAGTTTGGTCATCAATGCGGCGGCGGCGGCCTGCTCGGCCTGCCGCTTGGATCCGGCGCTGGCGCGGGCCTCGGTGCCGTCGCTAAGCCGCGCGGAAATCGTGAAAACCGGGGCGTGATCGGGGCCATCGCGCGAGATCTGCGTGTAGGTTGGCGGGGTATCGCCCCGCGCCTGTGCCCATTCCTGCAAGGAGGTCTTGGCGTCGCGGGCGTCTTCCTCGACATTTGTGATGCGATTGCCCCAGAGCCGAAGGATCATGTCCCGTGCCGCATCGAAACCCGCATCGCGATAGACCGCCGCAATCACCGCCTCGATGGCATCGCCCAGCAGTGCCTGCTTGCGCCGACCACCGGAGAGCATCTCCGAACGGCCCAGTTTCAGCACCTCGCCAAGGCCCACCTCACGCGCCACATCGGCGCAGGTTTCCTTGCGCACCAGCGCGTTGAAACGCGGGGCCAGCTGGCCTTCGCTCGCGCCCTTGTCATGTTCGAGCAGGGCGCTGGCCATGACCAGTCCGAGCACCCGGTCGCCAAGGAATTCCAGACGCTGGTTATCCTCACGCGTGGGGGAAGAGACCGAACCATGGGTCAGCGCCCGTATCAGCAAGTCTGGCTTGGCGAACCGATGCCCGATCCGCCCCTCGAAGGCACGCAGTTCGGCCGAGACTTTCACTCGATCCCCTTGAAGAACCGGTCACTCCGCCATGTCCAGAAGAACAGCATCGACCGTCCGGCAGAGGAGAACATGATCCGGTCGGCACGGCCGATCAGATTTTCGTAAGGCACGTAGCCGACGCCTCCCGCTGTCTGCGGCACACGGCTGTCGGTGGAGTTGTCACGGTTGTCACCCATGAAGAAGTAATGGCCTTCGGGCACCGTATAGACGCCGGTGTTGTCCAGCCCCATGTTGCCGACATTCAGGATCGGGTGGCTGACACCGTTGGGCAGGGTCTCGATCTGGCGCGACTTGGTGCAGACGGCGCCCATGCCGACCGGCGCGTTTTCGCAGCGCGGGGGCGAGCCTTCGGGGCCCTGACGTTCCATGATCTCTTCGAAATCACCGTCAGCCTTCAGCTCGACCGGGGTGTCGTTGATAATCAGCACACCGTCTTTCACCTGGATCCGGTCGCCGGGCAACCCGACCAGACGCTTGATGAAATCGCTGCCGTTGACCGGGTGACGGAACACGACCACGTCGCCCCGTTCGGGTTCGCCGCCGAAGATGCGGTCATTGTCGCCCTTCATCCAGCCGCAGATATCCTCGGCGTCGATGTTGATCCCGATCTGGGGGATCTTCACACTCGGACAGGAGGCATAGGAATAGCCATAGGCCATCTTGTTCACGAAGAGGAAATCGCCGATCAGCAATGTCTCTTTCATCGACCCCGACGGAATCCAGAAGGGCTGGAAGAACAGGGTACGGAAAATCCCGGCAATGAGCAGCGCATAGACGATGGTCTTGATCGTCTCGATGACGGAATTTCCTGACTTCTCTTTGCTGGCCATTCGGCTCTCCGGGGCTCGATAAGGTTCGCGGGCTACATGCGGCTGCGCCCCGCCGGTGTCAAGGCAAAGCCCGCCCCTGCGTTACATGGTAGCGCCGGGAACGGGCCGGAAATGCTGGAGGGTTACCGATGTCCGCCGCGTAAACCGGGACAAGGCGGACAGGTATGCTCAAGACCCGGCCTTTTCCGGCAGGGGCCTTGCTTCGATCACCACCATCGCCTGCGCCCAAGGGTGATCGTCCGTCAGAGTGACATGGATGATGGCCTCGTGCCCCGGCGGGGTCAGTTCCTCAAGCCGCGACTTGGCCCAACCTGTTACCTCCATCACCGGCTGGCCGGTGCGCAGGTTCTTGACCGACATGTCCTTCCACGCGATTCCCATCCGCAGCCCGGTGCCCAGCGCCTTGGAACAGGCTTCCTTCGCCGCCCAGCGTTTCGCATAGGTGCCGGGCGTATCCGCGCGACGTTCCGCCTTGGCCTGCTCGATATCGGTAAAGACGCGGTTGCGGAACCGGTCGCCGAACCGCTCGAGCGTGGCCGAGATCCGGTCAATATTGGCAAGATCCGTGCCGATTCCGATGATCATGTCAGCCGCGCCGTCAGGATCTTGAAGCTTGCCGCACCGAAAAGCGCCGCGAATGTCAGCTCGAACCAGCGTTTGGCCCGCGCATAGCCCAGAGCCACCGGACGCCATGAAAAGACCAGCGCGTAGCCAAGGAACACCACCGACGAGGCCGAAACCAGCGACAGGAACAGCCGCCAGACCGAGGCCGTCCCCGCCTCCGGTGCCAGCGCGATGGCATAGATCGCGCCCCAGCTCAGGATTGCCTTGGGATTGGTCAGGTGCAGCAGCAACCCCTTATAGAACAGAGACTTCTGCCGCCCGGACGTCACCGGCGCAACCGGGTCGCCGCGCCATGCCGAACGCAAGGATTTCACCGCCAGATACATAAGATACGCGGCCCCCGCATATCGCAGCACTTCGAAAAACCACGCATTGGCGACCATCACCGCCGAAAACCCGAGCGCCGCTGCGATGCCCCAGGTGGCCGAGCCCATCAGTACGCCCAGCGCGATGGTCAGCCCTGCCCGGCGGCCTAGTTGCATGGAGGTGCCCGAGATCGCCAGTGTTGCCGGTCCGGGACTGCCGCCCGCCACCATCCAGCCGGTCAACACCGCAGAAAGCGGCAGGATCAGCGCCGGGTCAGCCATCGCGCGCTTCGTCCATCAGGCGACGCATCTCGGTAATGGCGGGCTCCAGCCCGCGAAAAATCGCCTCGCCGATCAGGAAATGCCCGATGTTCAGCTCGCGCACCTCGGGGAAAGCGGCGACCGGTTTGACGGTGTCATAAGTCAGACCATGCCCGGCATGCACCTCAAGGCCCAACGAGTGCGCAAAGGCAGACATCTCGCGCAGCGCCTCAAGCTCACGGTCGCGGTGCTCGATCCGGCCCTCGGCATCCGCGTCGCAATAGGCGCCGGTATGCAGTTCGATCACCTCGGCCCCGATGCGGTGCGCCGCCTCGATCTGGCGCTTATCAGCGGCGATAAAGATCGACACGCGGCACCCGGCCTCGCGCAGCGGCGCGATGAAATGCGCCAGCCGGTTTTCCTCACGGGCGACTTCCAGTCCGCCCTCTGTGGTCCGCTCTTCGCGCTTTTCCGGCACAATACAAACAGCGTGCGGCTTGTGGCGCAGCGCGATGGCCTGCATCTCGGGCGTGGCGGCCATTTCAAAGTTCAGCGGCACGCTCAGCGTGTCCATCAGCCCGTCAATATCCGCATCGCTGATGTGACGCCGGTCCTCGCGCAGGTGTGCGGTGATTCCGTCGGCCCCGGCTGCCTCGGCGATACGCGCCGCGCGCAGCGGATCAGGATAGGCCCCGCCCCTTGCATTCCGCACTGTCGCAACATGGTCAATGTTCACCCCGAGGCGCAGCTTTTCCCGCGTCATGGCCGACTCCTTCATGGTCATTTTGCGGCCAAACTAGTGAGTCATGCGCAGAAGGTGAACACCTCTTCACAAGCGCGGAAAGCACAGGCGGACCGGCTTACTCGACACCCTGCCCGCGCGGATCGTGCTGCGCGGCGGCCTTTTTCTTGATCGCCTCGAACTTGGCCTTGATCGCGCCCTTGCGGCGCTTCTTGTAGGCCCGGATCAACGGCAGCGACAGGTAGGACGCCACCAGACCGGCCAGAATCCCCGGCAACAGCCCGCCGATCAGGTAGGGAAAGAACACCTCGTGGTAAAACACGCTCAGCCCGTGCCAGTCGGCAGTACGCTCGGTGAACAGGGCAAAGAAGTTGTCCTTGAGGTCATCCGCCGCGTCGACGAACTTGCCGCCAAAGGAACGATGCGCCCGGTCGTCAAAGTTCGTGCCAAGGATGAAATGCCCCATCTTCAGCGAGATCAGGCCAATCGGCACATAGGTCAGCGGGTTGCCGAAAAACGTGCCCATGAGCGCGGCAAGAATGTTGCCACGGCACAGCTTGGCCACGATGGCAGCCACGACGAAATGCATCCCGTAGAACGGCGTGAAGGTCGTGAATACACCCGCGCCGATGCCCCTTGCGATGCGCTCTGGCGTGTCGGGCAGACGCCGGACCCGGTGCTTGACGTAGAGCGCGGCACGGGTCCAGCCCCCACGCGGATACAGAAAGTCCGAGGTCGCGCGCAGAACGGAGCGTCGGTCACGGCGTCTGAATACCAAGGGGACGTCCTTCTTGATCCCGAGTTAAAATTATCCGGCCCTGGCCGGTACCTGGGCTTTTTCGCGGTAGCGTTCAACCGCAGCGACATCGCTATCCGCTTCGAGTGTCAGCATTAAGGAGTGAAGTTGTTCAGCGTCCCTTAATTCCACATCGATCATAAGGCGATAAAAGTCGGGTTTTCGATCTACAAACACAAGATTCGAGATATTTGCCTTCTTTTCCCCAATCAATGTGCAGATGCGGCCCAAAACACCAGCATCATTGCCGATGGTAAGATCAATGGTCGCACCATAAACCGCCGGATGCGTGCCGCCCTGCCACTGCAGATCGACCCAGCGTTCCGGCTGGTTTTCATACTCGCTCAACCTGTCGCAGTAAATCGCATGGACGACCACACCCCTACCGCGAAAAGTGATTCCCACGATCCGTTCGCCGGGCAGCGGCTGGCAGCAAGTGGCGCGTTCAAACGACTGCCCCGGTTCAAGGCCGACGACCGCGCGGCGGGGCGAAATCTGATCATCCTCGGAGCGTATCAGGTCGGGATAAACCGCCTGCACCACGTCATGCGAGGTCAACTCGGCGCTGCCCAGCCGGGCCAGCAACTCGCGCCGCCCGTCGATGCGCAGGTGTTTCGACGCGGTCTCAAGCACCTTGTCCGTCGCCTTGCGCCCCACATGTTCGAAAGCCGCGCGCGCCAGTTCCTTGCCCAGCTTCACGAAACGGTCGCGGTCGACCTCACGCAAGGCACGGCGAATGGCGGTACGCGCCTTGCCGGTGGTGGCGATCTCAAGCCAGCTGACCTGCGGCACCTGCCCCTCGGCGGTGATGATCTCGACCGACTGCCCGTTCTTGAGCCTTGTCCAGAGCGGCACCCGGATGCCATCCACCTTGGCCCCGACACAGGCCGATCCGATGCGCGTGTGAATTGCATAGGCGTAATCAATCGGCGTCGCCCCGCGCGGCAGCTTGATGACATCGCCCTTGGGCGTGAAACAAAAGACCTGGTCCGAATACATCTCGAGCTTGACCGCCTCGAGGAAATCCTCGTGATTCTCCTCGGCATCGAACTGTTCGGTCAGCGACGAAATCCAGCGCGCCGGATCGACGGCAAAGGGGTTCTCGCTGCGGACCCCGTCACGGTAGGACCAGTGCGCCGCCACCCCGGTTTCGGCCACGTCATGCATCTGTCGGGTGCGGATCTGCACCTCGACCCGCTTGCCGTCCCGGCCCGACACGGTGGTGTGGATCGAGCGATAGCCGTTGCTTTTCGGCTGGCTGATGTAATCCTTGAACCGCCCCGGCACCGCGCGCCAGCGCTGATGGATCGCGCCCAGCGCGCGATAGGCGTCTTCCTCGTCCAGCGTGATGATCCGGAACCCGTAAATGTCGGAAAGCCGGGAAAACCCCTGCTTCTTTTCCTGCATCTTGCGCCAGATCGAATAGGGCTTTTTCGCGCGACCGAACACTTCGGCTTCGATCCCTGCTTTCTCCAACTCGTTGCGCATATCGCGGGTGATACGGGGAATTACGTCGCCGGATTCACGCTGCAAGGTAATGAACCGCCGGATGATCGATTGCCGCCCTTCCGGGTTCAGCACCCGGAACGACAGGTCCTCAAGCTCTTCGCGCATCCACTGCATCCCCATGCGCCCGGCCAGCGGGGCAAAGATGTCCATGGTTTCGCGCGCTTTTTGCAGCTGCTTGTCGGGGCGCATCGACTTGATCGTGCGCATGTTGTGCAACCGGTCGGCCAGCTTGACGAGGATAACCCGCAGGTCCTTGGACATCGCCATGAAAAGCTTGCGGAAATTCTCGGCCTGCTTGGTCTCGACGCTCGAAAGCTGCAGGTTCGTCAGCTTGGTGACGCCATCGACCAGCCCGGCCACCTCGTCGCCGAATTTCTGCGCGACCTCGCCATAGGACGCCTTGGTGTCCTCGATCGTGTCGTGAAGCAGTGCAGTGATGATCGTCGCATCATCCAGCCGCTGCTCCGTCAGGATCGCAGCAACCGAAACAGGATGGCTGAAATAGGGCTCGCCCGAATGCCGGAACTGCCCTTCATGCATGGACGCCCCATAGGCATAGGCGTCCCGCAGCCGTTGTACGTTTGTCTTGGGATTGTAGTTGCGGACCAGCTCGATCAGATCGTCTGCTGAAATCATCTGCCCCGCATCCTAACGCCGCTCAGCCCTGGCCTTGCGCTTCCATAAGAGCCCGAAGCAGTTTCTCTTCGGACATGTCATCGTCCGCCGGCTTGTCGGCCTCGGCCCCCATCAGCAACGCCATCGAATCCTCTTCGGGTTCGTCGACCTCGATCTGGCTCTGGTTGCTTTCGATCAGGCGCTCGCGCAGGTCGTCGGCACGCTGGGTTTCATCCGCGATTTCACGCAGGGACACGACAGGGTTCTTGTCGTTGTCACGATCCACGGTCACGGCGGACCCTGCCGAGATCTCACGCGCCCGATGGGCTGCGAGCATCACCAGTTCGAACCGGTTCGGAACTTTGTCTACGCAGTCTTCAACCGTCACGCGGGCCATTGTATAATCTCCAGCTTCGCAATTTGTCTGTACAGAGATAGCGTATCTAGGACGGAACGCGCTGGAACACAAGGCGATAAGCTTCACGAATGCGGGTTCTCCGCTGCCCGCACGCTTGGTTTTAAAGGGGCCGGACGGCCTCGCGATCCGCTTCCGGCAGGCCGGCCACCATCTCGCGCACGGTTGTGTCGAGGATGGGATGGCGCCAGTCCGGACAGAGATCCATCATGGGAACAAGGACAAAGGCCCGGTCCTGCATCCTTGGATGCGGCAGGATCAGTTGATCAGGCGCGTTTTTTTGCTGCATTTCCAAAGGGAGCTCCCGCCACACCTGATGCGATTTCACGTCAGGCGCGACATTCTGCCCCACGAACAGCAGATCAAGGTCGACAGTTCGAGCGCCCCAGCGGTCACGCCTTTCGCGACGAAAGTCGTTTTCCACCGCATGTAACTGATTCAACAATCCTTCTGCCGGAAACTTAGATTCAATAAGAATAACAGCGTTAACAAAATCTGGCCCCGCGCCAGCCGGAAAACACGGCGTCGCGAAAAACCTGCTTACTGCGCGAATCATTACGCCGCGATTGGCCAGCCGCTCGACCGCGCTGACCAGCGTCATCGCGGGATTCATTTCCCCAAATGGCAGGTTGCCGCCGAGTGCAACGCAGGAAACTGACCGGAATCCGTTCATTTCTGTCACCTGTTCATGATGTCTTTACCCTTGCGGTCAGACATAGTTTTCTTATTTTATTAGGACCGCTTCGCCGATTTTAGCACTCACTCACGGAACTCCAAGGTGGGGCGGATTACCGGAAGGACAACTTGATGTTTTACAAAGACGAACGGCTCGCGCTGTTCATCGATGGTTCGAATCTTTACGCAGCGGCCAAGGCTCTGGGTTTTGATATCGACTATAAATTGCTTCGTCAGGAATTTATGCGGCGAGGCAAAATGCTGCGTGCGTTTTATTATACCGCACTGCTCGAGAACGATGAATATTCCCCGATCCGCCCCCTTGTCGACTGGTTGCATTACAATGGTTTTTCCATGGTGACAAAACCGGCCAAGGAATACACCGACAGCCTCGGCCGCCGTAAGGTCAAAGGCAACATGGATATTGAACTGGCAGTCGACGCGATGGAACTCGCACCGCGGGTTGATCATATCGTGCTCTTCTCCGGCGATGGCGATTTCCGCCCTCTGGTAGAAAGTCTCCAGCGTCAGGGCGTGCGCGTCTCCGTGGTTTCCACGATCCGCAGCCAGCCCCCGATGATATCCGATGACCTGCGCCGTCAGGCCGACAACTTCATCGAACTTGAAGAGCTGCGCGATGTCATAGGACGTCCGCCGCGCGAAACGCCCGAAGAAGCGACCCGTGTCGCAGCCGCAGGCGCAAAGTAAATAAAGGTCTGGCCACCCCGGAACCGGCAACTCACCTGGCACCGGATAAGCCAAACCATATCCATAGCCCGTCGCAGCCAGAATGGCAGCGTTTCGCGTTGAACCCCGGTTCGACGCGAAACGGGTTTTGGGGACACCAATTATTCTCCGACGCAGGTGGTGGACGACGCCGCTCTGCCGGTTTACCCCTGTTGCCAAGGAGAACCCGATGACGAAACCGCCTCTCACTCTCTATCTTGCTGCCCCCCGTGGCTTTTGCGCCGGGGTCGACCGCGCGATCAAGATCGTCGAGATGGCCATCGACAAATGGGGTGCGCCTGTCTACGTCCGGCACGAGATCGTCCATAACAAATACGTGGTCGACGATCTCAAGGCCAAAGGCGCGGTTTTTGTCGAGGAACTCGAAGACTGCCCCGACGACCGCCCGGTGATCTTTTCCGCACATGGCGTCCCCAGGGCCGTTCCGGCCGAAGCCGCCCGGCGCGAGATGATCTACGTGGATGCCACCTGCCCACTGGTCTCCAAGGTTCATATCGAGGCCCAGCGCCACGCCGAAAACGGACTCCAGATGATCATGATTGGCCATGAAGGCCACCCCGAAACCATCGGTACCATGGGCCAGCTCCCCCCGGGTGACGTGCTGCTTGTTGAAACGGTGGGCGATGTGGCCAGCGTCGAAGTGCGCGATCCCGAACAGATCGCCTATGTCACCCAGACCACGCTCAGCATCGACGACACCGCCGAAATCGTGGCGGCGCTCAAGGCCCGGTTTCCGGCCATCGTCGGCCCGCACAAGGAAGACATCTGCTACGCGACAACCAACCGGCAGGAAGCGGTCAAGGCCATCGCCCCGCGTGCCGAGGCGATGCTGGTGGTCGGCGCCCCGAACTCCTCCAACTCCAAGCGTCTGGTCGAAGTCGCCGCCCGCAACGGCTGCGGCTATTCCCAGCTCGTCCAGCGCGCCACGGATATCGATTGGCGCGCCATCGAGGGAATCTCGACCCTGGGCCTGACCGCCGGCGCCTCGGCCCCCGAAACCCTGGTAAACGAGGTGATCGACGCGCTCGGCACCCGGTTCGACGTAACCGTGGAAATGGTTGAAACCGCCGTCGAAAACGTGGAATTCAAAGTTCCCCGCGTGCTCCGCGTTCCGGCATGAGAAACGTCCCAACGACCGCCCTGCTACTTGGCCTTGCCGGGCTGATCCCCTTTGTCTGGGGCGCGCTGACCTATCTTAATGCCGGTCTTGCCAACTGGGGCGCCTCGGCGCTGGGGCCGCGATTTGTCGGGCCTTACATCCAGCTGGCCTATGGCGCGGTTATCCTCAGCTTCATGTCCGGCGTGCTCTGGGGCTTTGCCTCCAAGACCAGCGGCGCCCGTGCCGCCATTGGCTATGTGCTGTCGGTGATCCCCGCACTATGGGCCTTTTTCATGACCGGCGGCGGCCCTGTCAGCGCCGGCCTCAACCTGATCTTCGGCTTTGCCGGGTTGCTGCTGCTCGACATGGCCTTTGCCTCCTGGGGTCTGGCCCCGCGCTGGTGGATGCCCCTGCGCCTGCTGCTTACGGCCGTCGTCATCGCCTGCCTCGCTGTTGGAGTATTTCTATGAGCGACCAGAGAACCCTTGACGTCTATGCGCGCAAGGCATCCGATTACAGCGCCATGACCGATGAATACGAGGCCCCGCAGCTTGCCGGTTTCATGGCCGACCTTCCCCCTGGCGGGCATGTGCTCGACATTGGCTGCGGCCCCGGCAAGGAAGCCGCGGCAATGGCGCGCGCGGGCTTCAAGGTAACCGCCGTGGACGCGGTGCCGGAAATGGTCGAACTCGCTAGCGCCTACCCCGGAGTCGAGGCGCGCTGCGAAACCTTCGACGATCTCTCGGGCGAAGACATCTACGATGGCGTCTGGGCGAACTTCAGCCTGCTCCACGCCCCGCGTGAGGATATGCCGCGCCATCTCGCCGCCATCCACCGCGCGCTGAAACCCGGCGGGCGCTTTCACATCGCCGTCAAGACTGGGACCGAGTCAAAACGCGACCGGCTCGATCGTCTTTATACCTATTTCACCGGCCCCGAGCTGACCGGGCTTCTGGAATTCGCGGGTTTCACCTGCACCGCCTCCGAAGCGGGCCGCTCCAAGGGGCTTGACGAAACCTATGCCGGATGGATCGCGATCTCTGCCCATGCCTGAACTCTTTGCCTATACAGACGGGGCCTGCTCCGGAAATCCCGGCCCGGGCGGCTGGGGCGTTCTCATGCGCGCGATGGAGGGTGACCAGATCGTCAAGGAGCGCGAGCTCAAGGGCGGCGAGGCCGCGACCACCAACAACCGCATGGAACTGTTGGCCGCGATCAACGCGCTCGAGGTGCTCGAAAGGCCCAGCCAGCTGACCATCGTGACCGACAGCAACTACGTCAAGAACGGCATCACCAGCTGGATTCACGGCTGGAAAAAGAATGGCTGGAAAAACGCGGCGAAAAAGCCGGTGGCCAATGCCGAGTTGTGGCAGAGGCTCGATACCGCGCAGGCCCGGCACAAGGTCACGTGGAAATGGGTCAAGGGCCATGCTGGTCACCCGGAAAACGAGCGGGCCGATGAACTGGCCCGCTCGGGAATGAAACCCTTCAAATCGTAAGCCACTGCCTTAAGGGCACTGGTAGAACTTGGCCCGGTTGCTCCGGCATTCCGCCATGTTGGTGCCCGCTTCCGGCAGCAGCTTCGTGCGGCGCGGCTCGATACTGCCGTCCGGGAGGGCCGGCTGGCGCGGCGAGGTCCTCGGCGCCGGGTCCTGCACCAGCGGCTCCGGCTTCGGCGGCTTTGGTGTTGTCCTCGGCGGGGTGTGCCGGACCACCACGGGGGCCGGGCAGTCCACATCCGGGTTTTCCTCGACACGGGCCAGCGCCTCTTTCAGGGCATCTTCGCTGACCCCCGGATCGCGCGGCACGTCGACACCCGATTGCTCGATAAAGCGATCGATCGCCGCCTTCGATCCGCGCCCGATGATCCCGTCGATTGCCCCGCGATAGCAGCCCGCGTCACCCAGCAGCCGCTGCAACCGGCGCGCCGCCTCGTCACGGCTCAGGATGGACTGAACAGGCACGATGACCAGCGTCCGAGACTCGCCCTCCTGTTCGGGCAGGGCTGCGACCTCGCTGCCTTCGTCGGGATCGGTCGCTGGGGTGAAATAGGCATCCGCCTCGCGCAGAGCCTCGCGCTTTTCCAGTGCAAAGGCATAAAGCGGGTGATCCGCCTGATCCTGATGGCGCACGAGGAAATCGTTCCAGTTTTCAAAGGTGCCGTCCCGGTCGATGCGGACGAAATCCTCGCTGATGCCCGGCGTGGCTGGCGCAGCCTGAACCGGTGCGCGATCGCTGTTCGGGTTGATGACAAACTCACCTCCCCCAAGCGAGGCATAGACAAAGGGCGCCGCATCGGGAACCGACTTGCGCATCTTGTCCCGCACCCGGCCCAGCAGGCGGCGCACATCGGTCGGCGGCTCCTGCATCGCGGCAAGAAAGGCAGTGGTAAAAGGAGAATTCTCTCCGGCGACTCCATCCGGGGTGATACCGCCCGCCGCCGCCGCATAGGCGATCAGCGTATCGGACTGCGCCGTCTCGACCCGGCCAAGCCCGCTCGAGACGCTGCGCCCCCCGGTCGCAGACTGCATCCGCGTGACAAAGGGATTGTTGCGGCAAGCATCCAGCACCACCATCCGAAGCTTGCCCGCGCCGGAAATCTGGCCGAGCACAAGGTCAAGATCGACCATCTCAAGATCCGCGTCCCGAGCGTCTTCAAGCCGGGCATCCACCGGGATCAGGTAGTTGCGACCGCCGACCTCGATACCGTGCCCCGCGTAATAGACCAGCGCCATCTCGGCAGCATCCGCGCGCTGGCGAAAATCGCGCAGCGCATCGCGCATCTCGTTCCGGGTCAGGTCGGTGGCGGCGATCACGTCGAACCCCTGGCGGGCCAGCGCCTGCGCCACATCCCGGGCATCGTTATGAGGATTATCCAGCCGCGCCACCGCGCTGTACTCGGCATTGCCGATCACCAGCGCCACCTTGGAGGCCGCGGCGGAAAGAGGAACGATCAGAAGGAAAAGAACAATCAGAAAATGTTTCATGGCTCTCATGAACCGGAAAGCGGTCCAAGCCTCTCGTGGGTTGGGAAGGGTCTGAATTGTACCCCGATTACATCATGAGTGGTCGCAACTGTCTGTGACCCGGGTCACCCAGTCAAATTGCGGGTTTGCGGTGAGCTTTTTTGGGGAAGCTCCGGCGAACGGATGATGGGCGCAAACCGGTTCCCAGTTAAGCGACCGTTCGAGCGCGGCAGTTTCAGGAGGAGCGACGAAACCTGTACTATGGCAGCCAAAACCCTGGCCAGCCCCTGCCAGAAGCAACGCAGGCTGTTTGCATCTCCGGCGGCTAAACCAGCCAAATCCGCTTCGCCGCACACTCCGGAGCTTTCTCAGATCTTTCAAGGCTTCACTGATCCCGCCCCAAAAATTCGGGAAAATCACAGTGAAGATCAGATATTGCCCTGCGGCGAATGCCGCCGTCGGGAACGCTCGGCCATAACGGCAAGTATCAGCTCTCGCCCAACTGGCTCCCCACCGGAACTGGACGACCGCGCAGAAACGTCTCTTCGTCCTGTGCGCCTTTGCCCGCGCGTTGCAGGCGTTTCAGGTGTAGAAGTCCCGTGCCGCAAGCGACGGTAAGACCCGGCCCGACGACCTCACCGGTCCCCGCACCTGTGGTAGGTTCCTGCGACAAGACTTCGGAGTCGAGCAGCTTGACCCGTTCGCCATCGATCAGGCACCAGGCCCCGGGGAAGGGTGAAAGACCACGGATCTGCCGGTCGATTGCGACCGCATCGCCACTCCAGTCGACCCGCGCCTCGGCCTTGTCGATCTTGGCCGCATAGGTCACGCCGTCTTCCGGCTGCGGCACGGGCGTCAGACTGTCGATATCATCCAGCGCGCGCAGTATCAGACTGGCCCCCATCGCGCTGAGGCGGTCATGCAGCGTGGCGGTGGTATCCTTGGCGGTGATTTCCGTCGCCTCGCGGAGCAGCACCGGACCGGTATCCAGCCCCGCTTCCATCTGCATGATGCAAACTCCGGTTTCGGCGTCGCCCGCCATGATCGCCCGATGGATCGGCGCGGCCCCGCGCCAGCGCGGCAAGAGCGAGGCGTGAATGTTGAGACAGCCGCGGCGGGGCGCGTCCAGCACCGCCTGCGGCAGGATCAAACCATAGGCGACGACAACGGCAATCTCGGCATCGAGCGCGGCAAGCGAGTCCTGTTCGTCAGCTGACTTCAGCAAAACCGGATGGCGTACTGTCAGCCCCAGTTCCTCGGCGCGCTGCTGCACCGGGGAGGGCCGGTCTTTTTTGCCGCGACCGGCGGGCCTCGGAGGCTGGCAATAGACGGCGGCGACGTCGTGGCCGGCCTCAACCAGCGCATCGAGCACCGGGACCGAGAAATCGGGTGTACCCATGAATATCAACCGCATCGTCCCAGCTCCTGCCTGTTCGGGGCGGGATGTAGCAGGGCGCGCGTTCGGATGCTACCGTTGGAAAAGAAATGCGCCCCTGCGGGGCCCATGCCTCCGGCGGGGATATTTTGAGACCCAAAGAAGGGGGAGGTCGCGTGTTCAGCCGAGCTTGCGCGCTTTGCGCAAGAGCATGTCGCATTTGACCTTGCTGAGATTGTCGAAATACATCCGGCCCTGCAGATGGTCGATCTGGTGCTGGACGCTGGTGGCGTCGAGCGCGACGAAATCCCGTTCAGTCGTGGCGCCGGTTTCGTCCATGTAGCGGACCGTCACCGCACGGGGACGTATTATCTTGGCCGAAACCCCGGGCAGGTTGGGGCTTGCCTCTTCGTGTTCGCGCAGCTCGACGGAGCGGTGCAGGATCTCGGGGTTGGCAAGGCGGATCGCGCGACCGCGTTCGCGAGAGGTATCCACCACCGCGAGTTGCAGCATCACGCCGATCTGCGGCGCGGCAAGGCCGACGCCGGGCATCGCCTCCATCGTGTCGATCATGTCCTGCCAGATCGCGCGGATCTCATCGGTGATGGCTTCGACCGGTTCTGCGGCGGTGCGCAGGCGCTTGTCTGGCCAGGGCAGGCAGCGGCGGGCGGTCATGCGCGGGACTTTTCGTAAGCCGCGCGGGCGAGATCGGCTTCGCTGTATGGCAGGCGGTCGAAGGTGACCGTTCCGTTCAGGTGGTCAAGTTCATGCTGCACGCAGGCGGCGGCAAAGCCCTGGAACCTCTGCTGCCGTGCGGCGCCG
Organism: Heliomarina baculiformis; assembly: GCF_019966545.1. Lineage (GTDB taxonomy): Bacteria > Pseudomonadota > Alphaproteobacteria > Rhodobacterales > Rhodobacteraceae > Heliomarina > Heliomarina baculiformis. The sequence goes on from NZ_JAIMIC010000006.1 coordinate 39,370, forward strand.
TCCGGATCGGTCCAGGCCAGTTCCACCCATTCGGGGCGGGAAACCTCGACGAGGATGCCGGGGATCGAGAGGCAGCCCTCCTGCCCGCTGGAGAGCGTCTCGGAGTGATCGGTGATTTCGGGGTTGATAAAAGCCATCGGCGTGGGCTTGTCTTCCTTCCACGTTGTATCGGTCACGAAAAGCCGTTTCGTCACGCCGATCTGCGGCGCGGCGAGGCCGCGGCCCGGAGCGGCATACATCGTCTCGAACATATCCGCGATCAGATCGGAGAGGTCCTCATCCGCGCCGACCGGGGTGCAGGTTTCCGACAGGACAGGGTCGGGCCAGAGGCGGATCTCACGCACGCCCATCAGCCCCGAGCCTTTTCGCGCTTCAGCTTGACCATCTTGCGGGTGATCATCTGGCGTTTCATCGGTTTCAGGTAGTCGATGAACAGCTTGCCGTTCAAATGGTCGATCTCATGCTGGACGCAGGTGGCCCAGAGACCGTCGAACCCGGCCTTCTGCAGCTTGCCGTCGCGATCCAGCCAACTCACCTCGACCTCGGCGGGGCGGGTCACCTCGGCATACTGCTCGGGAATAGACAGGCAGCCTTCCTCGTAAACCGAGGTTTCCTCGGAAGAGGCAGTCACCTCGGGGTTGAACATCACCATCGGGCGCGGCGCTTCACCCTCTTCCTTGACGCAGTCCAGCACGATCAGGCGCGAAAGCACGCCGATCTGCGGCGCGGCCAGCCCGATACCCGGCGCGTCATACATGGTTTCCAGCATGTCATCCGCCAGCTTGCGCAACTCGTCTGACATATCTTCGACGGGGGCGCAGACCTTTTTCAGGCGGGGATCGGGATGGATCAGGATATCTCGCTTCATGCAGGCGATTTAGGCGATTGCCCCGGTCTTCGCAACGCCCCTTGCGTCTGGCGCAGGGCGGGATAGCTTTACGCGCGAATCCAAGGAGCCTTCATGACCACTCAAGACCCGTCCGTATTTGACGAGATTATCGAACGCCGCGGCACTGACAGTGCCAAATGGGACCGCATGGAGAAAGTCTATGGCGTGCCCACCGATACCGGCCTGCCTATGTGGGTGGCCGATACCGATTTCCGCGCGCCGCAGGTGGTCATCGATCGTCTGCAAAAGGCAGTCAGCCACGGGATCTTCGGCTATGCGGACAATTCAGATGAATTCAACGCCGCGATCCAGTGGTGGATGAAGAACCGGCACGGCTGGGAGGTCGAGGCCGACTGGATTTTTACCACGACCGGGATCGTGAATGCCGTTGGCATGTGCCTAGACGCCTTTACCGCCCCCGGCGACGGGATCGTCTTGTTCACGCCTGTTTACCATGCCTTTGCCAAGGTCATCAACGCGGCCGGGCGTCGGGTGGTCGAACTCCCGATGATTGAGGAAAATGGCCGTCACAAGATGGATTTCGCCGCCTATGACGCCCTGCTGGACGGCTCGGAAAAGATGGTGATCCTCTGTTCGCCCCATAACCCGGGCGGCACAGTCTGGACCCGCGAAGAGCTTTGCCAGCTGGGCGATTTCGCGAAACGGCATGACCTGCTGCTGGTCTCGGACGAAATCCACCATGATCTGGTCTATCCCGGCGAAAAGCACCTGCCGATGCCCGTGGCCGATCCTTCGGTCATCGACCGGCTTCTGATGCTGACCGCGCCCTCGAAAACGTTCAACGTCGCGGGACTGCACACCGGCAATGTCATCATTCAGGACGAAACCCTGCGCGACACCTTTGCCGCACGCATGCGGGCGATTAACCTGTCCGGCAACTCGCTTGGCAACTTCGCGCTGGCCGCTGCCTATTCGCCCAAGGGCGCTGAATGGGTTGATGCGCAGATGGCCTATCTCGACGAGAACCGCAAAATCTTCGACGAAACGATCAACAGCATTCCCGGGCTGAAATCCATGCCGCTGCAGGCGACCTACCTGTCATGGGTGGATTACGCCGATACCGGGATGAACGCCGAGGAATTCTATCGCCGGGTGGAACAGGATGCACAGATCGCAGTGAACCACGGCGATACCTTCGGCACCGGCGGTAAAAACTGCGCGCGCTTCAACATCGGCACCCAGCGGGCGCGGATCGAGGAAGCCTGCACGCGGTTGAAAAAGGCCTTTGCCGACCTTCAGTAGGATACGGCTGCCGCGTCCCTATTCCCCCGGCAGATACGCCACCGGGGTCTTGGGGTCGCGGTAGAAATCCAGCGGCGCGGTATCATGCGCCAGTGTCGAGCGTTTGAACTCGTAGCGCATTTCGCCCAGATCTGCCTCGGAGGCCACAATCAGGCACTGATAGAGATGCTCGGCCCCGTCATAAAGGTCGACCAGCCCGCGCAGCGGCGGCACCGTCGCCTCTTCGACCGAAAATCCGTCGCGCCAGAGATGCAGCACGGGGTAGATCTTTTCCCCCACGTGCACCCTCAGACGCGATTTGCGGCGCATCCCGGCAAGGCGCGCGGCATTCATTTCGTCCTGAATGGTTTTTGGCACAAAGTTTTCCATGGCACGACACTCCCCAGATCGACGCTATAAGGATGCGCCGAAGTTAGAATAAATCAACTGTTCACTTAACGATTGTCTGTTTCCGAAACATGACAACCGCGGAGTTTTCCGACCCGCATGTGCATGCGCGCAACCTGTCTGCGCGCTCACCGACAGTGGGGTTTTGGCCCGGACGCTCTATTTATCTGGCCAAAGCTGATCTCAAGGAGGAAGACATGGGCGTTCTGGTCGATGGAAAATGGCAGGACAAATGGTACGATACGGAATCCAATGGCGGCGAATTCAAACGGGAAGAATCCAGTTTTCGCAACTGGGTCACCGCGGATGGCAGCGCCGGGCCAACCGGTGAGGGCGGCTTCAAGGCCGAATCGGGCCGCTACCATCTCTACGTCAGTTTCGCCTGTCCGTGGGCGCACCGGACACTGATCTTCCGCAAGCTGAAACAGCTTGAAGACCACATCGACATTTCCGTCGTGCATCCGGACATGCTCGAGAAGGGCTGGACCTTTTCCACCGATTTTCCCGGCGCGACGGGCGACAAGCAGTTCGGTCTCGACTACCTGCACGAGGTCTACATCAAGGCCGTGCCAGACGTGAACGGCCGGGCAACCGTGCCGGTGCTCTGGGACAAGAAGACCGGCCAGATCGTTTCAAACGAAAGCTCGGAAATCATCCGCATGTTCAACTCGGCCTTTAACGAGGTCACCGGCAATACCGACGACTACTGGCCCGAGGACCTGCGCGAGGCCATCGAACCGGTGAACGATCGAATCTACAACACGGTAAACAACGGGGTCTACAAAGCCGGGTTCGCCACCACGCAGGAGGCCTACGACAAGCCGGTTCATGAACTGTTCGACAGTCTCGACTGGCTCGAAGAGCGCCTGTCCGAAAACCGCTACCTCATGGGCGACAAGATCACCGAGGCCGACTGGCGGCTGTTCCCGACCCTGATTCGTTTCGATCCGGTCTACCACCTGCATTTCAAATGCAACCGGCGCCGGGTTACCGATTATCCCAACCTCTGGGCCTACACGCGCGAGCTTTACCAGTGGCCGGGGGTGTCAGACACCGTGGTCTTCGATCATTTCGTGCGCCACTACCACTACAGCCACGACACGATTAACCCGAACCGGATCATCCCGATCAACCCGGTTCTGGATTACAACGAACCCCACGGCCGGGGCGATTAACGCTCCGAGGCGTAATGCTCGACCATCGCCGCCAGATCCTCTGGCGGCGTTTCGCTCTGCACATAGGCGCAGGCGTTGCAGCTATGGGCAAAGATCGACCCGTCCGAGAAAAAGCTCGTGTTGGTGACAAAGATCACCCGTGCCTCCGGTCGCCGGTAGCTGGCGAAATCCGAAATCGCCAGCGCGCTGCCGTTATCAAGCACGAGGTCCAGCACCATGATGTCGAAATCCGATTTCTGTAACTCGAGGATCGCATCCTCCTGACTGTGAACCAATGTCACCTCCGCCCCTTGGCGGACCAAGTGACCGCGCCACAGCTTGCCAAGCTCGGCATTGGATTCGACGATCAGAACCTTCATAACCGGATCATGTACCTGTCTGGTTCAGTTGTGGTGGCGCTCAAGCCACGCCAATGGTGATCTGCCCATACTGTTAACAATTGCTTAATGGTGAACGCATAGGGCAATTTTCTTAACCAAGTCTTGTCATTCCGGCGGGTTTCCGCTTCAAAACTTGACATTCTCCCGGTCACGAAAAGGAAGATAGCATGGGTGGTCCGATAAAGACACTCGGAAAGCCCCAGCGCGATCACGGCGGCAGAATCGATGCGTCGCGCGCGATCTACGGGGGAGACTTTGACGACTGGCTCGACCTTTCCACGGGCATCAATCCCCGCCCTTATCCGGTATCCGGCTTTCCCGCGCGTGACTGGACCGCCCTGCCCGATCATAATGCGCAAACCCGGCTGCTAAAGGCCGCGCGGCGTTTCTGGCAAGTGCCCGAAACGGCCGATGTTCTTGCCGCGCCCGGCGCATCCGCGCTGATCGCCCGCATACCCGCTCTCGCCCCCACCGGCCGCGTCCGCATCCCTCAGCCCACCTATAACGAACACGCCGCCGCCTTTGCCGCGCAGGGCTGGGAGGTCACCGATGCCGGTCTTGCCGATGCGCAGGTCGTCGTTCACCCCAACAACCCCGATGGCCGCCTCTGGTCCCCGTCAGACTTCGACACCAGCCTGACCGTCATCGACGAGAGCTTTTGCGATGTCACGCCCGGGCAAACCCTCGTGAAACTGGCCGACCGCCCCGGCACCGTGATCCTCAAGAGCTTTGGCAAATTCTGGGGCCTCGCCGGTCTGCGGCTGGGATTTGCCATCGCCCGCCCCGAGGTCATCGCCCGCCTTTCCGATCTGACCGGCCCATGGGCGGTCTCCGGTCCGGCGCTGCGCATCGGCGCCAATGCACTCGAAAACCCCGCCTGGGCCGAGGACACTCGCAAGCGGCTTGCCAGCGACGCCTCACGGCTTGATCGCCTGATGACCGGCAGCGGGGCCGAGATCGCGGGCGGCACCGACCTCTTTCGCCTCTATAAGGTCGATGATGCCGCCAAGTGGCAGGACCGGCTGGCGCGGTCCTATATCTGGACACGGATCTTTCCCTATTCCCCGCATTTCCTGCGGCTTGGCCTGCCGGACGGCGATGGCTGGGCGCAGTTGCAAGACGCCCTGTGAGCACCGCCGCCCTGCTGTCGCTCGCGCTGCTGCTCGACGGCGCATTGGGAGAGCCGCAATGGCTCTGGTCCCGCCTGCCGCACCCTGCCGTGCTGATGGGGCGCGCCGTTGGCTGGCTCGACCGCACCCTCAACCGCGGCAGCGCCAAACGGGCCAAGGGCGTCCTCGCCCTCGCCGCGCTGGTAACCGGCGCAATCCTCCTTGGCCTCGCGCTCTCTGGGCTTGGCGACGTCATCACCGTTCTCATCGCCGCCATCCTGCTTGCCCAGCGCTCGCTTTGCGACCATGTGGCCGATGTGGCCCGTGGACTGCGGATTTCACTCGACGAGGGCCGCTCCATGGTGGCGCGCATCGTCAGCCGCGACACCTCGGGCATGGACGCGCCCCGCATCGCCCGCTCCGCCATCGAAAGCGGGGCCGAGAACCTCTCGGACGGGGTCATCGCCCCCGCTTTCTGGTTCCTGATCGCGGGCCTGCCCGGCCTGCTCGCCTACAAGATCGTGAACACCGCCGACAGCATGATCGGCTACCGCAATCAACGCTATGAATCCTTTGGCTGGGCCGCCGCGCGCTTCGACGATCTGATGAACTGGATCCCTGCCCGCCTCACCGGCTTTATCATCGCCGCCTTGTCCGGCGGTCTTGGCAACTGGGCGGCCATCACCCGCGATGCGCGCCAGCACCGTTCCCCCAACGCAGGCTGGCCCGAAGCCGCGATGGCCCGTGCACTGAATGTCGCCCTTGCCGGGCCGCGCAGCTATGACGGCGTGATGCGCGACCTTCCTTGGGTCAACGGCGAGGGTCGCCGCGACATCGGCGCGCCCGACGTTGACGACAGCGTGAAAATGCTCTGGAAGGTCTGGCGCGTTGTGGTGATCTTTACCATCCTCGCCGCATGTGTGATGTCACTGACGACCTGAGAACAAATCATTGAACCGGATCAGATATATGCGCCTTTTGCCCACCGTCCTTGCCGCGATCACGGCCGCCTCCCCGCTTTTTGCCCAATGCGGCGGCTCGTTCAGCAGCTTTGTCAAAGGACTCGAGGAAGAGGCCATCTCGCGCGGTCATGACCCGGCGACCGTCAATGCGTTTTTCGATTCCGCCCGGCAGGACGACAAGGTGTTGCGCGCCGACCGCGCGCAGGGCGTGTTCCAGAAACCCTTTATCGAATTTTCCCGCCGCCTGATCTCGCAGGACCGGATCAATCGCGGCAAAAGCAACGCGCAGAAATACGATGTGGTTTTCGACAAGATCGAACGCGACTACGGCGTGTCCCGCGGCGTGCTCCTCGCCTTCTGGGCTTTCGAAACCGATTACGGCGCGTTTCAGGGCGATTTCAACACGCTGAACGCGCTGGTCACGCTCTCGCATGACTGCCGCCGCCCGGAACTCTTCCGCCCGCAGATCTTTGCCGCGCTCGAACTTTACAAGCACGGCGATTTCGACCCGAGAAACACCACCGGCGCATGGGCAGGCGAAATCGGCATGGTCCAGATGCTGCCTGAGGATATCCTTGAAAACGGCGTCGATGGCGATGGCGACGGGCACGTGATGCTGAAAACCTCCGCCCCCGATGCGCTTATGTCGGGTGGCAAGATGCTGTCTTCCCTCGGCTGGCGCGCGGGTGAACCCTGGATTCAAGAGGTCACGCTGCCGACCAACATGGACTGGTCGCTGACCGGGCTGGAAGAAAGCCGTACGGTGCAGCAATGGGCGCAGATGGGGGTTCAGCCCCGCACTGGGTCACTGCCCAATGCGAACATGCAGGCTTCGATCCTGCTGCCACAGGGGCACAAAGGCCCCGCCTTTATCGCCTACCCCAATTTCCGCGTCTATTTTGAATGGAATCAAAGCTTTACCTACGTGATGACCGCCGCCTATTTCGCCACAAGGCTCGAAGGTGCGCCAGTCTATGACGCGGGCACTCCCGACCCGGGCCTCAGCGGCGGCCAGATGAAGCAACTGCAAACCAAGCTGCAGGCACGCGGCCATGACGTCGGCTCGGTCGATGGCATCCTCGGCGCAAACACCCGCGCCGCCGTGCGTGCGGAACAGGCGCGCCTTGGCCTGCCGGGCGATGGCTGGCCCACCCCGGCGCTTCTCGGCCGGCTGTAAAACCACCCCCGGCCAATCCTTGCCACGGGGCCAGAGTCCCCGTTGCCCGGTCGCCCTCCTCTCGCCTAGCATCGCCAGCAGCCGAGGAGGGCTACCGCCATGGAATCGCCAAAGAACACGATCTGCATCTGGTACGAAAAAGATGCGGAAGCGGCCGCCAATTTCTATGCCGACACCTTTCCCGACAGCAAGGTGCAGGCCGTCCAGACCGCCCCCGCCGATTTCCCCGGCGGTCAGAAAGGTCAGGTCCTTACCGTGCTGTTCACTGTCTGCGGCATTCCCTGCCTCGGGCTGAACGGCGGCACCGCTTTTACCCAGTCCGAGGCGTTTTCTTTCCAGATCGCGACCGACACGCAGGAAGAGACCGATCATTACTGGCGGGCAATCACCGAAAACGACGGTCAGGAAAGCGCCTGCGGCTGGTGCAAGGACAAATGGGGCGTCAACTGGCAGATTACCCCGCGCGTCCTGACACGGGCAATGGCCGAGGGGGGCGAAACAGCTGCCCGCGCCTTTAACGCGATGATGGACATGGGCAAGATCGACATCGCCACCATCGAGGCGGCGATCAGGGGCTAGGCAGCCTCAGGCCACCATCTGTTCGGCTTTCTTCAGATCGACCGACACAAGCTGGCTGACACCCTGTTCCTGCATCGTCACCCCGAACAGACGGTCCATCCGGCTCATCGTCACCGCGTGGTGCGTGATGATCAGAAACCGGGTCTCGGTCCGGCGGCACATTTCATCCAAAAGGTCGCAGAACCGGGTCACGTTGGCATCGTCCAGCGGCGCGTCCACCTCGTCGAGCACGCAGATCGGCGCCGGGTTCGCAAGGAACACAGCAAAGATCAGTGCCATCGCCGTCAGCGTCTGCTCGCCCCCGGACAACAGCGACAGGGTCGAAAGCTTCTTGCCCGGCGGCTGGCACATGATCTCCAGCCCGGCTTCCAGCGGATCGTCGCTTTCGACCATGACCAGATTGGCCTCGCCACCGCCGAACAGATGCTTGAAGAGCATCGCGAAATTACTGTTCACCTGTTCGAACGCCGTCAGCAGCCGTTCGCGCCCCTCGCGGTTAAGGCTGGCAATGCCCGACCGCAGCGTCTTGATCGCCTCTTCCAGATCGGCCTTTTCGTGCAAAAGCGTGTCATGCTCTTCCTGCACCTCGCGCGCGTCTTCCTCGGCCCGCAGGTTCACCGCCCCCAGCGCATCGCGCTGGCGCTTGCAGCGGTTCACCGCGTTTTCCAGCGCATCAATCGTCGGGATCTGGTCCGGGGCCACATCCAGCCGGGTCAGCAACTGGTTCGGCGTCATCTGCTGGCTCTCGGCAATGCGCTCCGCCGCCTGCGCCACGCTTTCCCGCGCCGCCTCACTACGTGCCTCTGCCGCCGCCCGCGCCTCGCGCGCCTCGGAGGCTGCCCGTTCCGCGTCCCGCTCCGCCTGCGCCGCCTCGCGCAGCGCCGCTTCGCCCAAGGACAGCGCCTCGCTCGACGCCGCCTTGCGCTTCTCCGCCCGGGCGATCTCGATCGACACCGCGTCGCATTCCTGCGCCAGCCGATCCGGGGCCGCGCTGGCTTCGGCCAACTCGCCCTCGCTCGCTTCCTTGCGCTCGACCAGTTCCGCGATGCGCTTGCCCGCCGTCTCCAGCCGGTGACGCCAGCCCGAGACTTCCTTGGTGATCTGCTGCGAACGTGCAATCCGCGCCTCGCCCTCGCGGCGGATCTCGTCATGCGACGACCGCCGGGTCATCATGGTGATCCGCGCGGCCTCGACACCCTGTTTGATCTCCTCGATCTGCGCCCGCGCCGTATCGAGATCGCTCAGCCCTTCCAGCGCCGCTTCGGCCTCGCGCAGCTGGGTCCGTGCCGCCAACGCATCCTCATTATGCCGCGTCACCGCGAGCGAGACGTTCTCAAGCCGCCCCTGCGCAAGATTGCGTTCCGATTCCGCCCGGCTCAGCGCCCGCGCCGCATCGGCAACCGCCTGTTCCGCCTTGCGCCGCGCATCCCGCGCCGCCTTGTCTGCCTCCGTCCGCTCGGCAAGCATCCGGCTCAGCGTCTCATGCGCCTGCCGCGCCCCGTCGGCGCGGGCGGTCACATGTTCCATTTCCTGCTTCAGTGCCTCAAGCCGGTTCAACTGCTCCAGCCGCAGCGCCGCCGCGCTTGGCGCATCCTCCGACCATGCCCGGTAGCCATCCCAGCGCCAGAGATCTCCCTCAAGCGAAACCAGCCGCTGTCCGGGACGCAGATGCGATTGCAACCGTTCGCCCTCATCCGCATCGACCAGCCCGATCTGCGCGATCCGGCGCGACAGGGCTGCCGGTCCGGTCACGTGATCGGCAAGCGGCTCGGCCTCTTGCGGCAGCGGCTGATGGCGCTCGTACACCGGCACCGTCACCCAGCCCGAGGGGCCGTCCTTATCCACCAGCGGCGCACGCAGATCATCGGCCATCGCCGCCCCCAGTGCCTTTTCATAACCCGGCGCGACCTTCATCTCGTCCAGAACCTGACCGCCCTCGGCCGTGTCCCGTGCCAGCAGCTTGGCCAGCGCCGTGACCTCCGCCCGCAGCGCGCCCTGCTCGCCTTCGGCTTCTGAGCGTTGGGCGCGGGCTTCGGCCTCGCGGGTCTGGGTTTCGGCCCGGGCCTCCTCCGCCGCCGTCACCGCCTGTTCGGCGGCCTTAGCGGCCACCTGTGCCTCCGCCTCGGCCTTGCCCGCCGCTTCGAAATCGACCGAGGACCGGCCCAGTGCCGCCCGCGCCTCTTCGACCGCACGGCGGGCTTTTTCCGCTTCGCTCTCGGCGCGATCCAACGTCTTGCGGCTGTCTTCCAGCAGACGCCGCCCGGACTGGTAGCGCGCCGCAAGCCGCGCCACGTCTTCCGTCTCCTGGCTCAGCAACGCCTCGCGCTCCTGCAGGACCGAGGCAGCCTGTTTCGCCGCATCCGAGGCCTCGGCCAGACGTCCCTCATGCCCGTCGCCCGCCTTGGCAAGTTCGGCCGCCTCCCAGTCGAGCCGCTCAATCGTCTCGCCCGCATCCTTGTTCAGACCCGATTCCCGGTCGATATCGCGGGAAAGCTGTTCAATCCGCCCGGTCAGCGTCTCGATGGTCTGGCGCGCGCGCTCTTCCTGATCGCGGATCGTATCGCGCTGCACCATAAGCCGCTGCACCACCGCCGCCGCGATGGCCTCTTCCTCGCGCAGCGCAGGCAGCGCCTCTTCGGCGGCGGTCCTGTGCTTGATTGCCTCCTGTGTCGCCCGCTCGGCCTGCGAGGTCGCGAGCATCCGCTCGCGCAGCGCGACCTGCGCATCGGCGCTGGCCGTATCGGCCTCTTTCCAGCGGCGATATAGCAACATGCCCTCGGCCTGCCGCAGCTGTTCCCCGATCTCGCGATAGCGCGCCGCCTGCCGTGCCTGCCGCGCCAGCTGCGCAAGCTGCGCCGCCAGCTGCTCGATCACGTCATCGACGCGCACAAGGTTCGCCTCGGCCCCGTTCAGCTTCAGCTCCGCCTCATGCCGCCGCTGGTACAACCCGGAAATGCCCGCCGCTTCCTCAAGAATACGCCGCCGCGCGGTCGGCTTGGCGTTGATCAACTCGGAAATCTGCCCCTGCCGCACCAGCGCCGGTGAATGCGAGCCGGTCGAAGCATCGGCAAACAGCATCTGCACGTCACGCGCCCGCACGTCCTTGGAATTAGCCTTATAGGCGCTGCCCACGTCGCGGGTGATCCGCCGCACAATCTCCAGCTGGTCGGAATCGTTGAACCCAGCCGGGGCCAGCCGGTCGCCATTGTCGAGCAACAGGGACACTTCGGCAAAGTTCCGCGCCGGGCGAGTCGCCGCCCCGGCAAAGATCACGTCCTCCATGCCACCGCCCCGCATCGCGGTTGGCCGGTTTTCCCCCATCACCCAGCGCAGCGCCTCAAGCAGGTTCGACTTGCCACAGCCGTTCGGCCCGACAACCCCGGTCAGCCCGTTGGCGATGATCAGGTCGGTCGGATCAACGAAACTCTTGAAGCCTGTCAGCCGAAGCTTGGTGAATTGCAAAACGCGGGTTCCTGATTCCTCTGAGGGTTCAGAGTGGAATCCTCAAACCGCTCCCGTCAACGATTTCACCCATCATCTCGCGTATTCGTCGTGCTTATCCACAAGATATCGAGGAAACGGGCGGATTTTCGCGATCAATAGGGCGTACATTCGTAGTCGACGTAGGGTGAACCCTCATCATCCCGGACCCACCCCGCGAGTTCAAGACAACTGTAAGACAGCGGCACAGGCGGCAGGGCACGCGGCACGGACTGACCCTTGCAGGCGAGGATCCCGGTCAACAGCGCCGGATCGCCACGGACCTCGCGCACCTTGCAGCCGCTGACCTCGGCCATGGCAAACGCCGCCCGCGCCCGGATCGGCCCCAGTCGCGGCGCATATTGCGGATTGATCCGCACGGCCTCGGCCAGCCGCCCCCGGACCCGGATGTCGAAGACGGAGCCGTCAACCGCAACGCGGGTAGCCGGGACATTTTCGAAATGGGTCCCCGCCGTATCACAGGCAAAAAGAGCCAGCAGGCAGCCCGCCCCCAACCACAGGCGCCGAAGAATTTTCGAAAAATTCTTCCAAATTCTTCTCAAAAATTTGTCCCCGTAGCAGATGGTTCACACGACCCACTCTCGCCCACTGATGGTTAACACCCGCTTTCCCAACCCCACTGCCAGGCCACCATTGTGAGCTTCACCCCACCCGCTTATGATCCCAGCAAAAATCAGGAAGCGCCCCATGCCGTTCACCAGGGTTGAACCGGAAAAGCTCTCGACCTCGGTCATTCGTCAGATCGAACAGTTGATCCTGCGCGGCATCCTGCGCCCCGGAGAACGGCTTCCCTCGGAGCGCGAACTCTCCGAGAAACTCGGCGTGTCACGCCCTTCACTGCGCGACGCCATCGCCGACCTTCAGGAACGCGGCCTTGTGACGGCCCGCCCCGGCTCCGGCATCTACGTGGCCGAGGTGCTCGGTTCTGCCTTTTCCCCGGCCCTGCGCCAGCTCTTCGCAACCCATGACGAAGCACTCTTCGACTACGTTGCCTTCCGCCGCGACATCGAGGCGATGGCCGCCGAACGCGCCGCCCGGCTTGCCACCGATGCCGATCGCGCGGTGCTTCAGGAAATTTTCGACAAGATGGAGGCCAGCCATGACCGGCGCGACCCTGAACGCAATGCCCGGCTCGACGCGCAGTTCCACAGTGCCATCATCGAGGCCAGCCACAACGTCGTGATGCTACACATGATGCGCTCCATGTACGAACTGCTGCGCGAGGGCGTGTTTTACAACCGGCAGGTCATGTTCGCGCAGCAGACCTCGCGCGCGGCCCTGCTCGACCAGCACCGCGCCATCAATGCCGCCATCCAGGCGCGCGACGCCGAAGCCGCGAGCACCGCCGTGCGCGCGCATCTCGGCTATGTGGAGCAGGCCCTGCGCGATGATCGCCGCGCGCGTCACAACGCGGAAGTCGCCGAACAGCGCCTTGCCCGCGAACGCCGCCACCCCTAGACCCGGACATGAAAAAACCCGGCCACCGGGCCGGGTTCATTCGGTTCTCGCTAAGGTCGAAACCTCAGTGCAGCTTGGCATCCACCTGCTTGATCGAGTCGTTGATCAGCGCGTTGGCACTTGCCGCGGTCATCTGCTTGGCCAGCACTTCGCGGGCCACTGCGACGGCGATATCAACCGCCCGGTCGCGGACGTCGCGGACAGCTTTGTCCTGCGCCGATGCGATCTGCTCCTCGGCCGCCGCCATCCGGCGCTCGATCGATTTCTGCAGATCCACCTTGGCCTGCTCCGCCGCCTGCTCCGCTTCGTGCTTTGCGGTCTCGACGATACGGTTCGCCTGTTCCTGCACTTCGCGCTGCTTGCGCTCATAGCTGGCCAGCACGGTCTGGGCTTCTTCACGCAGGGCGCGTGCTTCGTCCAGTTCCGACTTGATGCCGTCGGCGCGCTTGTCGAGCATGCCCATCAGCAGGCTTGGCACCTTGAAATAGATCAGGACCGCGATGAACAGCAGGAAAGCCAGCAACACGATAAAGTTCGTGTTGCGCAGCGATACAAAAGGACCGGTGGCCGCAAAGGCCGGGCTCGCCATAACGATGCCCGCAAGAAAGGTAAGGGAGGTCTTCATCGCGCTTATCCTTTCACCCGTGCGGAAACCGCACCGTCGATCGTCGCCGCGTCGGCGTTGCCGCCCATGGCGGTGACCAGCTCGGCAGCCGTTTCCTTGGCCACTTCCTCGATCGCTTCCAGCGCACCGGCACGGATCTCGGCAATCGCCTTTTCCGATTCAGCCGACTTGGCCGCGATTTCGGCATCTGCCTTCTCGATAGCCACATCCAGATCGCTCTGGATATCGGCCTTGGCCGCGGCAACAATGCGCTGCGCTTCCGAGCGGGCGTCCGCCAGTGCCTTGTTATAGGCTTCTTCCGCTTCCAGCGCCTTGGCTTTCAGGTCTTCAGCCGCGGCGATGTCATTGGTGATCGTGCCCGCACGCTCGGCAAGGATTGCCGAAATGCGCGGCAGGGCCACGCGGGACAGGATCAGGTAGATCACCACCAGCGTCACGACCAGCCAGAACACCTGGTTCGGGAAGGTCCCGAAATCCAGCTGCGGCATGCCGGGCGCTGCGTCGGCGCTGTGCGAGGCTACGCCAGTCGCGTCAGCCAGGCCTTCGCCATTGGTTGCATGCGTCTCAGTTGCCATGTCGTTCTCCCTTGGAACTCGCCGTTACACCGGGCGGTACGTCTGCACCGCCCGACCGTAAGGAAATTGTCCAGTAGGGTTCAGACAGCAAACATCAGCAGCAGAGCGACGAGGAACGAGAAGATCCCCAGAGCTTCTGCGAACGCGATGCCGATGAAGAGAGTTGCCGTCTGCGAAGCAGCAGCAGAGGGGTTGCGCAGAGCGCCGGCCAGGTAGTTGCCTGCAACGTTGCCCACACCGACAGCCGCGCCGCCCATGCCGATCGATGCCAGACCTGCGCCGATGAATGCGCCCATTTGTACGATATCGCCTTCCATGATTTCTCTCCTTACGATGGAATTGGATGTTGTTGATACGGTGGGCAACCTGCCCACCGGCAATTAGTCTCCGGGGGAAATCCCCTCAGTGATGCGGATGCAGCGCGTCTTTCAGATACACGCAGGTGAGGATCGTGAACACGTAGGCCTGGATAAAGGCCACCAGCACTTCCAGCCCGTACATCGCGGTGATCGCGACAACCGACAGCGGCGAGATCGCTGCAATGGCAGCAAAGGCTGCGAAAACCTTGATCACGGCGTGACCGGCCATCATGTTACCGGCAAGACGAATGGAGTGGCTGACCGGACGCACGAAGTAGGAAATGATCTCGATCACGGCGAGAACCGGGCGCAGCGCCAGCGGCGCCGAGCTGACCCAGAAAAGGCCCAGAAAGGACGCGCCGTTCTTCACGAAGCCAAGGATTGTCACCGTCAGGAACACCGCCATCGCCAGCAGCGCGGTTACCGCGATGTGGCTGGTGGTGGTAAAGGCCATCGGCAACAGGCCAAGGAAATTCGCCAGCACGATGAACATGAACAGGGTCATGATATAGGGGAAATACTTCAGCCCCTCTTTGCCGGTCACGTCCTCGACCATCTTGTAGATAAAACCATAGGCCAGCTCGGCGACGGACTGGCCGCGCGACGGAACGATGGAACGGCGCGACGTCGACAGCACCAAAAGCGCGATCACGGCAAGAATGGTGATGGCCATCCAGAGGGTGACGTTGGTCGGCGTGTACCACGCGACCGGGCCATCCCCGAACAGGGGTTTCACGATGAACTGGTCCATCGGGTGAAAGACCAGACCACCCTCTTCAGCGCCATGTGCCTCGGTTGCCATGCGTTCAGTTCCTCTCGTCATCCGCGACCGTTTCGGCCTGCGCGTCGTTCTGTATCTCTCTGGCGCTGCGCAGCATGGTTTTGACCCCCGCCACAAGCCCCAGCATTGTAAACAGCAGCAGGAAAATCGGGATCGTCCCGAACAGGCGATCCAGCCCGTACCCGATGCCAAACCCGATCCCAAGACCGGCAACCAGCTCGATCACCATCCGCCAGGCCAGATGCGCCTGAGAATAGTGCTCGTCGTTGTGAGACTTCACCGGCTCGGCCTTTTTCGCCGCCGCGATCCGCGCCTCAAGCTGCGCCAGGCGCTGCTTTTGGTCCTCATCGCTCACCGTTTCACTCCTCACAAGTGTTGGCATGGTGCTAGGCAATGCCAAGGTCAGAGTCAATTACCTGTTGCGCCGCACGACGGACGCAGCAACACTCTGTAAAATATAGGAAAATCTTAATCACAGGAAAGCCGCACCCCGGCTCCTCGGCCCGTCACTCCGCGAAAACGGGCGAAAACCCATATTTAACCATCTGGTTGACGAACATCCGCCGCTGCGCCAAGGCTTTGCCATGTCCGAAACGCTCGACACCGTCTTTGCCGCGCTCGCCGATCCGACACGGCGCGAAATCCTCCGCATGCTGCTCGAGGATGATATGGCCGTGACCGATGTGGCCGAGCCGTTCGAGATGTCGCTGGCGGCCATCTCCAAGCATCTCGTGATCCTCACCCGCGCGGGGCTGATCAGTCAGGAAAAACGTGGCCGGGTAAAATGGTGCAAGCTGGAGCCTGATGCCCTGCGCGATGCCTCGGTCTGGATGCAGGGCTTTGGTCAGTTCGAACCCGTCAACCTCGACGCGTTCGAACGGTTTCTGGCGTCAGAAATGCCGAAACAGGACTGACGCCATTTTGCTTAGATGGCGCCGAACGCAAAGCGCAGGACCAAAAGTACGATTACAACCAAGCCGATGATATAGATGATGTTACGCATTCTACTGTCTCTCATTTTTTGATTTTAGTTAAAATCAACGCTCCAAAGCAGCAGAAAGTTCCACGATCGGTTTTGTTTCATCGCGCAGGAGCAGCGCCAGCGCCAGAATGGTCAAGCCGATCCCGATTAATACCATGAAACCGGGCACCCCGTTGCCAAGGGCGATCTCCCACAGGATCACCCAGCTTGGCGTCAGATAGGTATAGGCCATGACCTTGGCCGAGGGCAGGCGCAGCGTCGCGAATTGCATCAGCACGAATGTCATCGCACTGGCGAAAATCGCCGTGTAGCCGATGGCAACCCAGACGATCACCGGCAGGTTGCCCCAGTCCGTCGCCCGGATATCCGACCATCCATAGGCGGTCAGGACGGCGAACCCTGCCAGCAGCATGCCAAAGGTAAAGACAATCGCCGGCTCTCCCCGGTTCAGCTTGCGCACCATCGGCGTATAGGCCGCATGGGCGACACAGCCCCAGAAATAGATCACCTCGCCCCGCCCGATTTCGAACGCTCGGAACGCGGCCCAATCGGCGCGGAACACCACCCAGAGCGCACCGACCCCGCCAATTGCCAGCGCCAGCGCCATGCGCGGCGTCGTGACCTGCCGCATCAGCAGCCAGCCGAACCCCGCCGCCATCAGCGGCACCAGTGTGAACACCGCCGCCGCACTCACCGGGCGCGCGGTCTTGAGCCCTTCGAACATCAGCACGAAATAGATCGCGAACAGCCCGCCCAGCACCAGATAGCGCCACGGCGCCTGCAACGCACTTCGCGACACGCCCGTCGTGGCAAAAGCCGCCACCCCGATCACCACGGCGGCAATCGCGAACCGCACCGCGTTCAGCGCCGCCGGGGCGATCTCGTTCGCCGCCATCGACCCAAGCGAGAAGGATCCCGCCACCAGCGCCGAAAAGGCCAGCATCGCCAGATGCCCCTTGGCGGCGGGGGACAACCCCTCTCCGTCGCGGTTCAGCACACCCATTCCTGCGCCCGTTCCTTCAGGAAGGTCAGAAAGGCCTGCACCTTGTTGGTCCGGTGCAGATCCACATGAGTCACAAGCCAAAGCGGCGCGGTCCATTCCTCGCGCGGCGGCATCACCTCGATCAAGCCGGGAATCCGCTTGGCTTCGCTTTGCCCGATGAACCCGATACCGGCCCCGGCCATCACCGCCTCGCGGGCGGAATGCTCGCTGGTGACTCGGAAACTGATCCGATCCGGCGTCACCGCATCGCGCAGCCAGCGATAGAAAGGCGCCCGGCTGTCCGGATCTTCCGGCCCCACGAACCAGTGTTGCGGGAAATCAGCCTCGCTTTCGGGCAGGCCGAAGGCGTCACGATAACTCTCGCTCGCATAAAGCGCGATGTTCTGGCTCACGAAAGGCTGCACCACGTTATCCGGCTGGTCCGGAGAGCGCCCGGCCCGGATCGCCACATGCGCCTCGCCGTATTCCAGCCGCAACAGCCGCCCGCTGGTCAGGTAGCGCACGTTCAGCCCCGGATGCATCCGCTGGAAATCGACCATCACCGGCACCAGTACCGGCGCCATGCTCGACAGCGAGGTCACGACCAGCTCGCCCGCCACCTCGTCGCCCTGCCCCTTGAGCCGCGCGACAAGCTGGTTGAACTGGTCCTCGGTCGCCTGCGCCACCCGAAACAGGTCGCTGCCCGCTTCGGTCGCCGTATAGCCCCGCGCATGGCGCTGGAACAGCTTGACCCCGATCCGCCCTTCAAGCGCGTCGATATGGCGGATCACCGTTGCATGGTGCACGCCCAGCACATCCGCTGCGCCGCTCACAGTCCCCATCCGCGCGACCTGAAACGCCGTGCGCACCTCGTCCCAGTTCTCCATCGTCTGGCCCGCCTTGGCCGCAAACGGCTCTTCCGCGTAATTTTTCATGGCTCGCTCTGTGCAGAAACTCACATATCCTGTTCATAATCGGCCGTTGCGTTCGCCAGTGCAATAGCCAAATCAATCAGTATACGGCCAGCCCCCAAAAGGCCCTTCCGAACAGAAACACTCTCCTCACGAGGACACTGACATGACCACTTCCATTCTGCGCATCGATTCCTCCGCCTCGGGCGCGGGTTCCGTTACCCGCAAACTGACCGACAAGGTCATCGAGAAACTCGCCCCAGACACCGTCACCATCCGCGACCTTGCTGCCGAGCCGCTGCCCCATATCGACCCGACATGGGTCGCCGCCCGCGTTACCCCTGCCGAAGACCGCGACGAAACGGCAAAAGCCAGCCTCATCCTCTCCGATGCGCTGGTGGCCGAGATTCAGGCCGCCGACACGCTGGTGATCGGTGTTCCGATCTACAACTTCTCGGTGCCCTCCTCGCTCAAGGCATGGATCGACCTGATCGCCCGCGTCGGCGTCACCTTCCGCTACACGGAAAATGGCCCCGAAGGCCTGCTGACCGGCAAGAAGGCAATCCTCGCCGTCGCCTCGGGCGGCGTTCCGGTCGGCTCGCCTGTCGATCATGCGACGACCTACCTCAAGACGGTTCTGGGTTTCGTCGGCATCACCGATGTGACCATCGTCGCCGCCGACCAGCTCGCCATCGACGCTGATGCCAGCATGGCCAAGGCCGATTCCGAGATCAGCGCCCTCGCCGCCTGATCCGGGCGTATTAACACAAGCCAGACGGCGGACCACTCCGGTCCGCCGTTTCGCGTTCAAGCAAGCCCCCAAAAGCCCACAACGCTTGACTCCCGCGCCCCAAACCCCTATCGCAGCGCCAATACCGGATAGCACCTGCCATCCGGTCCCGGTTAATTGCGCCGGGATCGCCCTCCGTCAGCGCGTTGCGCCCACGGGGGCGTTTGTGCATTTCGCGGTCCCTTCCTAAGTTAGGGGTCAAATATCAACGGTCAAAAAGGAACCGGCATATGTTTGAAAATCTCTCCGAACGCCTGTCCGGTGTCTTCGACCGGCTGACCAAGCAGGGCGCTCTCTCCGAGGATGACGTCAAAACCGCTCTGCGCGAGGTTCGTGTCGCCCTGCTCGAGGCCGACGTTTCCCTCCCCGTCGCCCGCGATTTCGTCAAGAAAGTACAGGATCAGGCCACCGGTCAGGCGGTCACCAAATCCGTCACCCCCGGCCAGCAGGTCGTCAAGATCGTGCATGACGCGCTGGTCGACGTGCTGCGTGGCGACGGCGACCCCGGCCAGCTGAAAATCGACAACCCGCCCGCGCCGATCCTGATGGTCGGCCTGCAGGGCTCGGGCAAGACCACCACGACAGCGAAACTCGCCAAGCGGATGAAAGACCGCGACGGCAAGCGCGTGCTGATGGCCTCGCTCGACACCAACCGACCCGCCGCGATGGAACAGCTCGCGATCCTCGGGACCCAGATCGGCGTCGACACCCTGCCCATCGTCAAGGGCGAAGACCCGGTCGCCATCGCCAAGCGCGCGAAAACGCAGGCCGCGCTCGGGGGCTATGACGTCTACATGCTCGACACCGCCGGTCGCCTCCATATCGACGAGGAGCTGATCGCCCAGGCCGCCGCCGTGCGCGACGTGGCCAACCCGCGCGAAACCCTGCTGGTGGTCGATGGCCTCACCGGTCAGGACGCGGTGAACGTCGCCACCGAATTCGACGACAAGATAGGCGTCACCGGCGTCGTCCTCACTCGGATGGACGGCGACGGCCGTGGTGGCGCCGCCCTCTCGATGCGCGCCGTCACCGGCAAACCGATCCGCTTCGTCGGCCTCGGCGAAAAGATGGACGCGATCGAAACCTTCGAACCCGACCGGATCGCGGGCCGCATCCTCGGCATGGGCGACATCGTCTCCCTCGTCGAACGCGCGCAGGAAACCATCGAGGCCGAACAGGCCGAAAAGATGATGAAGCGCATGATGAAAGGTCAGTTCAACATGAACGACCTGCGCATGCAGCTTGAACAGATGCTCAAGATGGGCGGCATGGAGGGCATGATGCAGATGATGCCCGGCATGGGCAAAATGGCCAAGCAGGTCGAACAGGCCGGCTTCGACGACAGGATCCTGCGACAGCAGATCGCCCTGATCCAGTCGATGACCAAGAAAGAACGCGCCGCCCCGCAACTGCTTCAGGCCAGCCGCAAGAAACGCATCGCCGCCGGTGCCGGGATGGAGGTCTCCGACCTCAACAAGCTGCTCAAGATGCATCGCCAGATGGGCGACATGATGAAAAAGATGGGCAAGATGGGCAAGGGCGGCATGATGAAACAGGCCATGAAAGGCATGTTCGGCAAGGGCGGCATGCCCGATCCCTCGCAGATGGACACCAAGGCGCTCGAAGCGGCAGCCAAGCAGATGGGCGGCAAGCTCCCCGGCGGCATGGGCGGCGGCGGTCTCCCCGGACTCGGGGGCGGCGCCCTTCCCCCCGGGCTCAGCGGTTTCGGCAAGAAGAAATGACCATGACTTCTTTGGGTCTCAATAATCCCCGCCGGAGGCTCCTCCGGTCCCGGCCCGCACTGCGGGTCGCGAGGATGCGCGGCTGATGCTGATCCCCACCCTCCATACCCCGCGCCTGACGCTGCGCGCCCCGGTCGAAAGCGATTTCGCCCCTTTCGTGGCTTTCTACGCCAGCGACAGGTCGAAATTCGTGGGCGGCCCGCTCGGGCGCGAGGCGTCCTGGCGGATGCTGGCGATGGAGGCGGGCCATTGGACCCTGCGTGGCTATGGCCGCTGGATCGTCGAGGAAAACGAAACCAAAACGCCCGTCGGCCTGATCGGCCTGTTCAACCCCGAAGGCTGGCCCGAAGCTGAAATCGGCTGGGATCTCTTCGAGGGTTTCGAGGGCCGCGGTTACGCGACCGAAGCCGGGGCCGCCGCGCGCAGCTTTGCCTATGATACGCTCGGCTGGACCACCGCGATCAGCCTCGTGAAACCGGACAATACCGGGTCGGCGCGGGTAGCCGAACGGCTCGGCTGCAGGCATGATGGCGATTTTACCCATGAACGCCACGGCTTCATGCATGTCTGGCGCCACCCCTCCCCCGAAGACCTCGCCGAGGGCGGGATGGAGGCCTACGCATGAGCGGCTTTCCCTTCCCCATTCCGGTCATCGATACCGAACACCTGATCCTGCGCGGCCCCCGCGAAAGCGACTTCGAGGCTTTTGCCGAATTCGGTGCCTCGGACCGCGCGCAATTTGTCGGTGGGCCTTACCCGCGTATCCGCTCATGGGGCGGCTTTCTCGCAACCTATGGCCACTGGGCGCTGCGCGGCTATGGCATGTGGATGCTCGAGGACCGTGCCAGCGGCAAAACCGCCGGCCGCGTCGGCATGATCTTCAACGATGGCTGGGACGAACCGGAACTCGGCTGGCACGTTTTCACCGGGTTCGAGGGCAAGGGCTATGCCTACGAGGCCGCGCTGGCCGCCCGCGCCCATGCCGCGCGCCACCAGAATCTGCCGCGCCCGATCAGCTACATTCACCCGGACAACGCACGCTCCGTCGCGCTGGCCGAACGGCTCGGCGCCACAGTCGAACGCGAGATCACCTTTTTTGATAGTCCCTGCCATGTCTACCGCCATCCTCTCCCCGAGGAGGCCGCGGCATGAGCCAGATCCCCACCATCGAGACCACCCGTCTTTCCCTGCGCGGCCCCGAACCGCAGGATTACCCGGATTTCAAGGCGACCTTCACCAGCTACCGCGCCCGGTTCATGGGCGGGCCGCTGAACGCCTATGAATCATGGATGCTCTATGCCGCCGAAATCGGCCACTGGGACATTCGCGGCTTTGGTATGTGGATGGTGCATGATCGCGTGACCGATGAAACCTACGGCATGGTCGGCGGCTGGCAGCCCGCGAAATGGCCCGAGCGCGAAATCGCCTGGGTGATCTGGCCCGACAAGGCCGGGCGCGGCTACGCGCTCGAAGCGGCCCATGCGGCGCGCAGCTATTTCTACCGGCAGCAGAACTGGGAAACGGCGGTCAGCTATATCGACCCCAAGAACCTCGACAGCATCCGCCTTGCCGAACGGCTTGGCGCGCAGCGCGACGATTCCGCCGCCAGCATCGACGGCAATGACGTGGTCTATCGCCACCCCTCGCCGGCGGCGCTTTCGGGCACGCAGCTCGCGCACGGGATCGAGATGGAGATCGGCCATTACGCCGACCCGCTCTTCAAACCGGAGGGCTGGGCCATTGACTAATCGTTTACCTTTTACCCCCCGCACGGCCGGAACACCGGCAAAACGGCAAATGCTGCGCTGCGGCGGTGTACAGGAGGTGTACGGCCTGTGTACGGCTGTCACCCCCCGAATTTCCCTTTTCCGGAGGCTTTCATGACCGACACCCACACCAGCCGCGCGGCCAGCCTTCTGAAAGAACACCGCGAAAGCATCGACCGCCTCGATGCCATTCTCGTCTACACGCTGGGCGAGCGGTTCAAACACACCCAGGCGGTCGGCCGTCTCAAGGCCGAGCACGACCTTCCCCCGTCCGATCCCGCGCGCGAAGCGCAGCAGATCGCACGTCTAGAAGACCTGGCGCTCAAGGCCGATCTCGACCCTGAATTCGCCAAGGCTTTCCTGAATTTCATCATTCAGGAAGTCATTCACCACCACGAGAAACACCAGCAATAACCGGGCATTCCCCGGATCACGCCATTCACAAGGAGAAACTCAAATGGCCATGAAAATTCGTCTCGCCCGCGGCGGCTCGAAAAAGCGTCCCTTCTACCGCATTGTTGCAGCGGATTCCCGCATGCCCCGCGATGGCCGCTTTATCGAAAAGCTCGGCACCTATAACCCGCTGCTCCCGAAAGACAGCGAAGACCGCGTGAAGATGGATGTCGAGCGCGTTCAGCACTGGCTCGACCAGGGCGCGCAGCCGACCGACCGGATTGCACGTATGCTCGAAGCCTCCGGCGTCCGCGCCAAGACCGAGCGTAGCAACCCGAAAAAAGGCACCCCGGGCAAGAAAGCTCAGGAACTGGCCGACGCCAAAGCAGCCAAGGCAGCAGAAGCCGCCGAAGCAGCAAACGCACCTGCCGAAGAAGCATCGGCGGAATAAGACAGGTCCGGGCGGCGCGGGTTCTCTGCGCCGCCTGCCCTTCTCCCTTGGGTCGCGGAACATCCGATGCCAGAGAATGACAATTCAGAGCTGATCTGTGTCGGCGTGATCGCTGGCGCTTTCGGCGTCCGGGGCGAGGTGCGGCTGAAAAGCTTTTGCGCCCAGCCCGAAGATATCGAAACCTATTCGCCCCTCACAACCGAGAACGGCAACCAGAGTTTCACGGTCACGATCAACCGACCCATCAATACCGGTTTCGCCGCGATCCTGAGCGGCGTGAAGACCAAGGAAGACGCCGATGCCTTGCGCGGCACAAGGCTCTTCGCCCCGCGCGACCGGCTGCCTTCGCTGCCGGATGACGAATTCTACCATGCCGACCTGATCGGCCTGACGGTTATCGATACCGGCGGCGAAACGCTTGGCAAGGTGATCATGGTGCAGAACCACGGCGCTGGCGATCTGCTTGAGATCAAACCGGAAAATGGCGGTGAAACGGTTTTGCTGCCGTTTACGCTCGCCAATGTCCCTACCGTCGATCTCGGGGCGGGGCGCATCGTCGCCGATCCGCCCGAAGGGCTATTCCAAGGCAAGCCCTGATGGCTGCAAGGGTCATCGTACATGCCGGTTTTCACAAGACCGGCTCGACCACCATCCAGCGTTTCCTGCGAAACAACCGCAAAGAGCTGTCGCCCGGCGTGCAACTGCTTTTGCCGTTCCGGCTTGGCAAGGGCGCGGCGCGTCTGGCCATGCGCTATTCCCGTTTCCGCACGCGGCAACTGCTTGACGAATTCGCGGCGGAAATGCGCGAAACACTCGCGCCGATAGACCCGGCACGCGATCTGGTGCTGAGTCATGAGAACCTCGCCGGACGGATGCCCGGACGGGATGGTCAGAAAGGCTATGACTGTGCCCCCGAACTGATGGAACGGCTGGTCGCGATCCTGCGTGGGCATTTCGGGCCGGATGCCGATATCCGCTTTTGTATCCTGACCCGTGCGCCGGACAGCTGGCTGAATTCGCTCTGGCTGCACAACCTTCGTGTCAGCCGGTTGCAGCAGGATATGGAGGAATTCCGCGCGGAAATCACACCGCTGGACACGATGCCAGAAACGCTCGGCAAGATCGAAGCCTCCATCGCCCCGGCCAGCCTGCACACCGTCGCGCTTGAACAATGTGCCGCGACCCGGCTTGGCCCGGCGCAACTGCTGATCGACCAGTTGGACTTGCCGCAAGAGGTTCGCGCGAAACTCGCGCCGGAACCCGCGCATAATATCGGACCGGCTCTGGATCTGGCCCCCGAGTTGCTGGCGCTGAACCGCAGCGCCCTTGATGACGAAACCCTGACCGCGCGCAAGGCCGCCCTGCTGGAGCGGCCCGCAATCGAAAGCCCCACCCATGTCCGACACGCCTGAAACCAAGCCCCGCTCGCACGGGCGCAAGACCATCCGCCCGACGCTGAAACCGCGCGAGCTGATCACCCCGACGCCCGATCTGGCCGGGGTCTGGAAGGCCAAGGTCATCACCTTGTTTCCGGCGGCGTTTCCCGGCGTGCTGGGCGAAAGCCTGACCGGCAAGGCGCTGCAGGACGGGCGCTGGCAGCTTGAAACGATCGAACTGCGCCAGTTCGGCGAGGGCAAGCACCGCAATGTCGACGACACCCCGGCGGGCGGTGGCGCGGGCATGGTGCTGCGCCCCGACGTGTTGGGCGCGGCGCTGGATGCGGCGCAGGAGGGCACGCACGGCCCCTGGCCATTGATCTACCTATCGCCGCGCGGACGCCCAATGACGCAGAACCTCATGCGGCAGCTGGCCTCGGGTCCGGGCGTGACGCTGCTTTGCGGGCGTTTTGAGGGCATCGACGAGCGGGTGATCGAGCATTACGGCATTCAGGAAGTCAGCCTTGGCGATTTCGTCATGACCGGCGGAGAGATCGCGGCGCAGGCCCTGATCGACGCCACGGTGCGGCTGTTACCGAACGTACTGGGCAACGCGGCCTCGACGAAGGAAGAGAGCTTTTCCAACGGGTTGCTGGAACATCCCCAATACACCCGGCCCGCCGAATGGAACGGTCGCAAGATCCCCGATGTGCTGATGTCGGGCCATCACGGTGAAATCGCAAAGTGGCGGCGCGCGCAGTCAGAACGCCTGACGCGCGAACGCCGCCCCGACCTGTGGCAGGCACATCAGGACAAGCCGAAGCAGGGCTGAGCCGTCAGATAAGCACGATGTCTCCGGCCAGCCAGTCCAGTGAGGAAACCCCGGCAAGGTGGATCTGGGCGCCGCCGCCAAAATCGAACAGAACCTCGCCGCCGATCAGATCGGCGAAATCATCGACCACCGAGGCATTGTTCAGTTTCCCCTGCCAGAGCTTCTGCGAAAGGTGCAGCGCGTCACGTCCCGCCTCGAAGTCGGTGATGTCATTGCTGCCAAGCTTGCCTTTGAAGACAAAGACATCGCGGCCCTTGCCGCCGGTCAGGATATTGTCGCCCGAGCCGCCGTCGAGCGTGTCGGACTTGCCGCCGCCGATCAGCCTGTCATCGCCACCTTTGCCTTTCAGCGTATCCTGACCTCCGGCCCCATCCAGCCGGTCGGCACCGTTCTTGCCGTCAAGCACATCGCCACCGCCCTTGCCGGAAATCACGTTATCGCCGCCATTACCCAAGAGCTTGTTCGCGCCCTTGCTGCCGGACAGGTCGAGGTCGGTCTTGCCCTTGATCCGCGCGTTTTCGACCTGTTTGTAGTTTTTCAGGTCGATATCGAAATCGCGGGCAATCACCATGTCCGTGCCGCCCTTGCGGAATTCCGACACCACGTCATCGGACTGGCTGAGTACGTATTTATCGTTGCCCTTGCCGCCGATCATGATGTCCTTGCCGCCCCTGCCGTCCAGCAGGTTGGCAAAGCGGTTGCCGATCAGCGTATCCGCCGCGCCGCCCCCAATCGCGGTCTCGATCTTGACGCCGCTGGCAATTGTGTAGCCGCCGAAAACCCCGCTCACGAAGGACACGTACCCGCCGCCGCCCGGTTCAGCCTTGAGCGTGGCGGCCCTCAGGTCGATGGTGGCGCTGTCATTGCCGGGGTTGACGATGCTGTCCTTGCCACCGGTATCCCAGATCGTTTCATAACCCGTCCCGGTCTGGTTCGCGGTCCAGAGCGCATAGGAATCCTTGCCCGAGGCGTAACTGTCGTTCGCGCCGTATTTCTTCTGGATCTGCGCGATATCGAAGGCCATCGGCGTCCGTGCGATCCCAAAGACATTGGTGCCCGAGCCGCCATTCGGCCCGGTCTGCCAGCCCTTGTTGTAGGACATGACGGTAAAAACCTCTTGGTTGAGATCGTTTTCCCCCTTGTCACCGCTGCCGGTCACGCCGGCGAAGATGGCCGAAGTGCCGCCGTTGTCGTGGGGATGGGACAGTCCAAGCCCGTGGCCGAATTCGTGGATGAAATTGGAGTAACCATAGGCGCCTTTTTCCAGCAGCCCGCCTGCCTTGTCGCGCGACCAGACCGTGTTGCTGGTGTTGAACCAGCCGACGCCTTCGTCCGGGGAATAATTCGGATCCTGCGGGATCATGCGCCCCGTGGTCGAGCCTTCCTCGAAATTCTTGACCATGAAGAAATCCGCGTCGGACGCATGGCTCACCTGCGTGAAACTGAGCTGTGAAAAACGGCTGTATTCGCCCAGTGCTGCCATCGCTTGTCCGGCTTCGTAGGTATTCCACGGCTGGTCGGTCGTCTCACCGCCAAAGGTCTCGGCCTGCGCGGCGAAATAGACCCTGATCTCGGTCTTGTTAAACTTGACGCCCCAGTCCAGCGCGTCGATGGGCGACGGCGGTTCCGGCGGTGAAAACTCATCGGCTCTAAGGATAAAGTCTCCGGTATTGCCCGGACCACCCAGCGCCTTGATGTAATAGACCCCGTCATTTTTCGCTTTGAAAGTCACGGCGGCATCCCGCGTGACGCCGTTGTCGTCGTTGAAGGCTATTTCGCTCAGGCTTTCGGTCACCACCGACAGACGGGGATTCGCCAGCGGGCTGGCATCGGGAAAGTAGATCGGGCTTTGGGTCCGGTTGGTTTCAAGCGTGACCCAGTAGCTTTTGCCCTTTTCAACGGTAATCGCGTACCAGTCCTCGTCGTCGCTGTAATCGATCCGGCCTTCGACCGTATCACCGGCGCTGATGCTGCCCGCAAGCTGCGGCAGGTCACCGACCTTGTCGTCGTCGAAATTGGCCTCGCCCAGCGTGATCTCGTAATTGCCGATGGTCTGTTCATCCTTGCCAAACCCGGTGGCCCCCGCGAAATAGACGCCGGTTCTGGTCGCAGTGAAGGTCAGCAGCGCGTCGTCGCCATCGCCCCTATCGTCATCGGAGATCAGGAAAGTTCCTGTATCGTCAAATAGATAGACCTTTGGATCAGCGAGACCACCAGAGGACAGCGCCCGCAGGCTGATCTGGTAGGTCTGGCCTGCCTCAAGCTGCATGCCGAACCAGTCAGTGTCGCCCTGCACCGAGATCTGCGCGTTGATCCTCTGCCCAACGCTCAGCCCGACCGAGGTGCCCGTCCCTGACGGGATATCGTAGAAGGTGCCAAATTCCGTCTCACCCCGCCCGGTTTCCAGCGTCTCTGCCGCCCTTTGCGACCAATCGGCGAAATGATTGCCCTTTGCCTCCGATGCAAACCCCGCATCGCCTAATCCACATAGCCCGCACATGGCCTGACCCCCTGTTTTAAATCATAAACATCAATCAAATGCGGGCCCGCAATAATGCCCCGTTGCACCGCCCGCCGGGTTCAATTTTCGCCGGGGACCTTGTAAAAAGCCATTTGCATTTGGAAAACGCCCGGCCCGGAAATCGGGGCCGAATCGGATTGCCCAAAGCGGGGTTGATTGCGCACCCGCTTTGCCCTATTGGAACGCTGATCCGGAATCGCTTTGGCGGTTCGCGGGTGGCTGGTCTGTGTTTCGCCCCGCTTTCTTCGGCCAAGGGCATTCCCACAGGGACCGGCAAACCAAGGAACCGACGACCTGAACTCTGGCGGGCTGCTTAGGCGGGACCCGGTTGAAGACCAAGAGCTCTGAGGCCGCGCAAATCTTCGTGGAAAAACCACGAGCATGTAGGAGAGATGCGATGGACATTATCGCACAACTTGAGGCGGAACAGATTTCCGACCTTGGGAAGACCATTCCCGACTTTAAAGCCGGCGACACCATTCGCGTCGGTTACAAGGTGACCGAAGGTACGCGCACCCGTGTGCAGAACTACGAAGGCGTCTGCATCAGCCGTAAAAACGGCAAGGGCATTGCCGGGTCGTTCACCGTTCGCAAGATTTCCTTTGGTGAAGGCGTGGAACGTGTATTCCCGCTCTATTCGACCAATATCGACAGCATCGAAGTGGTACGCCGCGGTAAAGTCCGTCGCGCCAAGCTGTACTACCTGCGCGCCCGCCGTGGCAAATCTGCCCGGATCGCCGAGGTTTCCAACTACAAGCCCCTCAGTGGCGCAAAAGCGTAAGGAGCTGGACGATGAAAAAAGATCTCCACCCCGATTACCACTTAATCGACGTCAAGATGACCGATGGCACCGTGGTCAAGATGAAATCCACCTGGGGCAAGGAAGGCGACCAGCTGTCGCTTGATATCGACCCCTCCGTGCACCCCGCATGGACCGGTGGCGGCACCCGCCTGATGGATACCGGCGGTCGTGTTTCCAAGTTCAAGAAGAAATACGAAGGTCTCGGCTTCTAATAGCCCGATCCATTCGAATTCCGAACGCCGCCCCGTTTCGGGGCGGCGTTTTTCGTTTTGAGGTGACGAATTCGAAACCAAATGCGGGGATGTTCTGTCCGTTCCCGTCAACGGATTTTCAATGCCTGCTGCCCTCTCTGTCGACCAATCCCTGAAACGCGCCCGACGCGCCCTGAAAAATGGCGACCGCCAAGAAGCCAAGACAGTGCTCACAGCGGTACTGCAACGGTTCCCGGCCAACCGGCGGGCACAGCAGGCGCTGGCACAAATCGACGATGTGCCGGTTGCCGAACTCGTGGCCGAGGCCGAGTGGCTGGAACGCACCCGCGCCTATGACTCGGCAGAACGTGTGTGGGAGCAGGCTTTCCAACGATCCGGAAAAGAGGCGCGCGCCGGGCTTGGCCTTGCTCTGTGCCGATTGACACTCGGACGCCCAGCGCGGGCGCTTGAGGCTTGCGAGGCGGTTCTTTCGATACGTCCGGACCATGCGATGGCGCTCGACATAAAGGGGCGCGCCCTGCGTGACCTCGGGCGCCCTGATGAGGCTGAAGCCTGCCATAAAGCAGCGCTGGGAAACGGGGTAATCGACGCGGGGCCGCTCAATCACCTCGGGATACTGGCGCAGGCCCGGGGGGAACGGCGCGCCGCCGCCGAATTCTATCGTCAAGCGCTTGTCCTAGCGCCGGACCAGCCCGACCTGCATCACAACCTGTCACGCGTTATCACCTATCACGCGCAGGAACCCCATCTGGCCAACCTGCACGCACAGATATCGAACGCCGCGCCGGATGACACCGACGCCGCGCCGCTGCATTTCGCCATGTTCAAGGCGCTGGATGATCTTGGCGAATACGACGCGGCTTTCGCCCATCTCGAAATTGGAAACAGGCTGCGCAAGCAGGCGTTTACCTATGACATACGCCGGGATGCCGCGCGGTTTTCTTTTTGCCGCGCGCTGCTGGCCGATGCGCCAGTTTTGCACAACCCGGACCCGGCGGCGATCCGACCGATCTTTGTGACTGGTCTGCCAAGATCCGGGACAACGCTTGTCGAACAGATCCTGTCACAGGCACCGGGCACGCAGGCGGGTGGGGAGCTTGCGGTCGTCGCCAATGCCGCTGCACGGGTGCTGCGCGCCATGCAGATCGGTAAACACAACCGGATCGACACCGATACGCTCGCGACCTTCCGGACCGAGGTGCTGGACGGGCTTCGGGAATTTTCGGACGGCGCACCCGTACTCATCGACAAGATGCCGCTGAACTTCCGGTGGATCGGGCTGATCTGCGCCGCCTTCCCCGAGGCGAAGATACTGCATCTTGAGCGCAACCCGCTCGCCGTCGCGTGGTCGCTCTATCGGCACAAGTTCAGCGGCGGGGGGAATGGTTTCGCCTATGACATCGCCGATATCGCCACCTACCTTGTGTTGCATCGTGACTTGGTGAGCAACTGGCAACAGCTCTATCCCGGCCGTGTCACCACGGTGGATTACGGCGCGCTGGTTCAGAACCCGGAGCCCGCCATTCGCAGGATCATATCGGCCTGCGACCTTGAATGGTCCGACGCCTGCCTTGCCCCCCAGAATTCCAGCAGGTCCGTCCTGACGGCAAGTGCCGCGCAGGTGCGTGAACCGATCCATGACGAGGCGGATCAGGGCTGGCGGCGCTATGAATCCCAGCTTGCCCCGCTTCGCGTGGCGCTTAGGGCAGCAAACATCCTGCCATAGTTGTGTCCGCAATGCCCTAAATCCCTGCTCTAGAGCTGGTCACGGCTTTCCATCGCCCAACACACAACATATAGTGGAATGAAACAGCGGAATGGGTACGATCCGCAGGGCTGAGGGACCAAGAATGGCGCATATCATTGTCGTCGGCAACGAAAAGGGCGGCGCGGGAAAATCAACTGTTTCCATGCATGTGGCAACGGCACTGGCAAGGATGGGGCACAAGGTCAGCACGCTTGATCTGGACCTGCGCCAGCGTACCATGGGCCGCTACGCCGAGAACCGGAAGACCTTCCTCGCAAAGGCCGGGCTCGACCTGCCCAGCGCGGATTGCCACGACCTGCCCGATATCGACCCCTCGACGCTCAGCCCCGGCGAAAACATCTATGATCACCGCCTTTCCGCCGCGGTCGCGTCGCTTGAGCCGCAGAGCGATTTCATCCTCATCGACTGCCCCGGGTCGCATACACGTCTGAGTCAGGTGGCCCATTCGCTGGCGGACACGCTGATCACACCGCTCAACGACAGTTTCATCGATTTCGACCTGCTGGCCCATACGGATGCCAAGGGCGAAAAGATCACCGGGCCGTCGGTGTATTCCGAAATGGTCTGGAACGCCCGTCAGCTGCGCGCGCAGGCCGGACTGAAGCCGATCGACTGGGTCGTCATGCGCAACCGCGTCGGCACCCAGCGCATGGTCAACAAGGAAAAGATGGAACGCGCGGTCAAGATGCTGGCCGATCGTGTCGGCTTCCGGATCGTGCCAGGCTTTTCCGAGCGCGTTGTTTTCCGTGAACTTTTCCCCCGCGGGCTGACACTGCTCGATCTCAAGGATATCGGCGTCAAGCAGCTCAACATCTCGAACGTTGCCGCGCGGCAGGAACTGCGCGACATGATGAAAGAGCTGAAGCTGCCCGGCGTCGAGGTCAACTTTTAAGGCACCGCCTTAAAATTCGAGATAGCGCCGCCGGGTGGTTTCGTCGGCCTGCAATTCCGCGCTCGACCCGGACCAGACAACCTCTCCGCGCTGCACAATGTAATGCCGGTCGGAAATCCGCATCAGGTCGGCAAGGTTCTTGTCCACGACAAGGATCGACATACCCGCCTTGCTGATTTCGCTGAGCGCGTCCCAGATCTTGCGGCGCACCAACGGGGCGAGCCCCTCGGTCGCCTCATCGAGGATCAGCAGTTTGGGGTTGGTCATCAGCGCCCGGCCAATCGCCAGCATCTGCTGTTCGCCGCCCGAGAGCAGGTTGCCCATCGAGGATGTGCGCGTCTCCAGTTCCGGAAACAGCGCAAAGACCTTTTCCACCGTCCATGGATCGCTGACGCCAAGGTGATTGCTGGCCGTTGCGACAAGGTTTTCCATCATCGTGAGGTTGGGAAAGATCTGCCGGCCCTCGGGAACCAGTCCGATGCCAAGGTTCGCGGTACGAAAGCTGGCGCGGCCCACGAGTTCCTGCCCGTCGAAACGGATCGACCCGCCCGAGGCTTTCACGATGCCCATGATCGAATTGATCGTGGTGGTCTTGCCCATGCCGTTGCGGCCCAGCAGCGTCGCAACCTGCCCGGCCTGAAGATCAAGGCTCATGCCGAAGAGCGCCTGGCTTGTGCCGTAATGCGCGGTGACGTCTTTCAATTCGAGCATGGCTTATTCCTCGCCCAGATAGGCGTGTTGCACGGCTTCGTTATCGCGGATTTCGGCCGGTGTGCCGGTGGCTATGATATGGCCATAGACCAGCACCGAGATCCGGTCAGCCAGCGCAAAAACCGCATCCATGTCATGTTCGATCAGCAGGATCGTGTGACGGCCCTTGATGCCGCGCAGCAGCTCGACCATCTGATGGCTTTCATGGGTACCAAGCCCGGCCATGGGTTCATCCAGCAGCATCAGATCGGCCTCGGAGGCAAGCGCGATGGCCAGCTCCATCCGGCGGTGTTCACCATGCGAAAGGGCAACGGTCTGATGATCCGCCTTTTCCGCGAGATCGACCCGTTTCAGCAGCTCAAGCGCGCGATCCCGCAGATGCGAGATCGAACGCGCGGGCCGCAGGAAACGGAAGGAATGCCCATCGCCCGCCTGCACCGCCAGCGCGATATTGTCGAGAACGGTCATCTCCATGATCAGCGAAGTGATCTGGAACGAACGCGTAATCCCGAGACTGGCGCGCTTGTGCGCCGGTTGCCCGGCGATGTTGCGACCCTTGAACAGGATTTTACCGGTATCAGGTTTCTGCCCGCCGGAAAGCTGGCTGATCAACGTGGTCTTGCCTGCGCCATTCGGGCCGATGATGGCGTGCAACTCACCCGTCTGCACGGAGAGGTTCAGATCGTCGGTTGCCTTGATGCCGCCAAAGCTTTTGTTGAGAGACTGAATTTGCAGAATATCGGTCATCTTACCGGCCCTTCCGCTTTGTCAGCATGCCGACGAACCCGCCGCGTGCGAACAGGACTACCGCCATCAGCATCAGCCCGAAAGGGAGATGCCAGTACACAGTGAAATGGGACAGGAATTCTTCGAGCACGATAAAGACCACCGCGCCGATGACCGGCCCCACCGAAGTCGAAGCGCCGCCAAGAATGACCATGAACATCAGCTCGCCCGAGCGGGACCAGTCCATCATCTCGGGGCTGATAAAGGTGGTAAAGTTGCCAAGCAGCGCGCCCGCATAGCCCGCCATTGCGCCGGAAATGACATAGGCGACAAGGCGGAAGACATAGACGTTGAAACCCAGCGTCGCCATGCGCTCGGGGTTACCCTTTGCGCCCTGAACCACCATGCCGAACCGAGAATTCACGATCATCCGCACCATCAGCATCGCGATCACAAGCGAGACATAGGCAAGAAAGAAGAGCTGGATCGGGTCGTCAAGACTGATCCACGCAAATTCGGAACGCGTGTCGATCACCAGCCCGTCATCTCCGCCGTATTCCTCGATCGAGAGGATCAGGTAGTAAGCCATCTGGGCAAAGGCCATCGTGATCATGATGAAATAAACGCCCGTGGTGCGCAGGCAGACCAGCCCTGTCAGCAGGGCGAAGAAGCCCGCAACACCGACCGCCAGCGCGATCTGCACATAGCCCGAGGTCGTCGCGATAGCGTCCATGCCGCCATAGAGCCAGTGATGCGCGGGAATACCGACCGCATAGGCCCCGATCCCGACGAAAGCCGCGTGGCCGAAAGATACCATTCCGCCATAGCCAAGGA
Source organism: Heliomarina baculiformis (assembly GCF_019966545.1). Taxonomy (GTDB): domain Bacteria; phylum Pseudomonadota; class Alphaproteobacteria; order Rhodobacterales; family Rhodobacteraceae; genus Heliomarina; species Heliomarina baculiformis. The sequence continues at coordinate 73,281 of NZ_JAIMIC010000006.1, forward strand.
TCAGGTTGAGGCTGGTTGCCGCGATGGCAAGGATCACGAGCCGTGTGGCGAGGTCGAGGTAAAAGGCGTTTCCGGACCAGTAGAGCAGCGGCGGCAACAGACCGACCAGCACCATGACCACGATTGTCAGGACAGTTCGACGGGTCATTCAGCGCACCTTTGGGGGAAACAGCCCTTGCGGGCGGAAGGCCAGAACGCAGGCCATGATGATGTAGATCAGCATCGCGGAAATCGCCGGCGCCGAGTTCTCGGCAGCGGTGGGCGACATGAAGAGCGTGAAGATATCGTCAAGGAACGACCGGCCCAGCGTGTCGATCAGGCCGATGAGAAGGGCTGCGATGAAGGCGCCCTTGATCGAGCCGATACCGCCGACGATGATGACCACGAAAGCGGTGATGATGATGCCGTTGCCCATGCCAATGTTGGCCTCGGTGATCGGGGCGATCAGCATCCCTGCAAGACCCGCAAGCGCTGCGCCCAGCGCAAAGACAAGACCAAAGAGCATCTCGATATCGATGCCCAGCGCGGAAACCATTGTCCGGTTTGACGCGCCCGCCCGGATCAACATGCCAAGGCGGGTGTGGTTGACCAGCCAGAACAATCCTCCGGCAGCGGCAAGACCGGCGCCGATGATCATCAGCCGAAAGGTCGGGACGACCGTATCGCCCCAGAGTGTCACCTGCCCGCGCAGCCAGTCGGGCAGCGGCACGGCTAGACCTTCGGGACCCCAGATCATGTGGGTCAGCGTATCGATGACAAGGATCAGCCCGAATGTCGCAAGCACATGGTCGAGGTGATCGCGGGAATAGAGCGGCCGGGCGACGAAGCGTTCAACCAGATAGCCGACCAGCGCGGTAATCGGGAGCGAGATCAGCAGGGCGAGGATGAAACTGCCAAACCAGATCGTCAGCGTCGCGCAAAAGAACGCGCCCAGCATGTAAAGCGAGCCATGCGCCAGATTGACGAAGTCGAGAATGCCAAAGACCAGCGTAAGCCCGGAGGCCACAAGGAACAGCAGCAGGCCAAGCTGCAATCCGTTCAATGTCTGGATGACGAGAAGGGACGTATCCAAGTTTGTTCTCCGCGTTAAAAAACCGGCCGGGTGCGATGCCCCGGCCGGTTATCGAGACCGATAGGTCTCAGTTCATTTTGCAGTCGGCCGCGTAGGTATCCACGTGGTCAGTATACACGGTCTCGACCACTTTCGTGGTCCAGACGCCGTCTTCATCCTCGACCACTTCGCGCAGGAAGAAATCCTCGACCGGCATGTTGTTGGTGCCGAACTTGAATTTGCCGCGGACCGAGTCGAAATCCGCTTCTTTAAGCGCGGCGCGCAGGGCATCCTTGTCGGACAGGTCACCACCGAGTTTTTCAACCGCGCTGGCTATCAGCATGATCGCGTCATAGGACTGCGCACCGTAGTAGGACGGGTAATGGCCGTACTTCGCCTTGAAATCGGTGACGAATTTCTTGTTGGCCTCGTTGTCGAGCGAAGGGTCCCACTGCTGCGTGACCTTGGAGCCGAGCACATCGGTGAAACCGGCCTGCTGCAGTTTCGGCAGCGAGATCGCGTCGACCGTGAAGACCGAATAAAGCGGCAGCGTGTCTTTCAGGCCCGCCTGCTGGTACTGCTTGATGAAAGCACCGCCAGCCGCGCCGGGATAGAACACGAACAGCCCGTCCGCGCCGGAGGCCTTGGCCTTGGCCAGTTCCGCCGAGAAGTCGAGCTGCGCATCCGCACCCCACTTGGTCAGATCCTTGCCGGCGATTTCGCCCTTGAAAGTCCGCTCGACACCGGCAGTCATGTCCTTGCCCGCGGCATAGTTCGGCGCCATCAGGTAGAGCGACTTGACGCCCTGCGTGTTCAGCACGTCACCCATCGCCATCGGCGTCTGGTCGTTCTGCCAAGAGGTCGAGAAGAAGTTCTTGTCGCAAAGCTTGCCCGCCATCTGGCTGGGGCCCGCATTTGCCGAGATCAGGATCTTGTCCGCGTCCAGTACCGATTTGCGCGAGGCGAGCAGAACGTGGGACCAGATGTACCCGGCGACGAAATCAACGTCGTCCTGTTTGACCAGTTTGTCGGTGGCCTGCTTGCCGGTTTCCGGGGCGAACCCGTCATCGGCGTAGATGACTTCAAGTTCGGTATCCCCGGCCTTGCCGCCAAGATGTTCCATCGCAAGATCGACCGCGTTGGTCATGTCCTGACCAATGACGGCGGCGCCCGTTGTCAGCGTGGTGACAAAACCGATCTTGACCGGTTCGGCAAAGGCTGCCGTGCTCAGAAGGCTGGCGGCCAGCGCCAGTGTTGTAACTTTTCGCATTTCAACTCCCTTTGGTATGATGCCGTTGCGTTGCCGGCTCTTCCCCCCGTTTTTCGAGGTCTTCCCGTGCATTTGTGCATATCCGCTATGATGTAGCAACATGATACTTTAAGCTTTAAGCAAATTGAGAATGGTTTGCCTGTCGATCTTCCCGGTTCCGGTTTTCGGCAGATCGGCTGCGAACAGGATGTGTCTGGGATATTTGTGGGGAAGCAGTGACTTCTTCACGAAATCCTGAAGATCACGGGTGAGATCCGCACATTCAGGCGTGTCTTTCCGCAAGGCCACCATCGCGCTGAGCGTTGTGCGGCGGTCGCCCATTTCATGAGCGATCACAGCGGATTCATGAACCGCAGGGTGTTCGTTCAGGCAACGCTCAACCTCAAGTGGCCAGACCCATTGCCCCGAGACCTTTACGAGGTCGTCGGCGCGGCCTTGGAAATAATAGAATCCGTCCTCTTCGATGAACCTGTCGCCGGTATAGATCCAGTCGTCGCGCATCGTGTCCGCCGTCTTGTCGGGCCGGTTCCAGTAGCATGGCGCCGAGGAATGCCCGCGCACGTACATGATGCCATCCTCGCCGGTCGCAACCGGTTTGCCCTCTGCATCGCAGAGCTTGATCTCATAACCCGGCACCGCCTTGCCCGCCGCGCCCAGCCGTTGTTCTTCGATGGTGTTCGAGAGGTAGACATGCAGCATCTCTGTTGAACCCAGCCCCTCGATCGGCGCCAGCCCGGTTAGGGATTTCCACTGGTTGAACACGTCCTCGGACAGGATTTCCGCCGCCGACATGCACTGGCGCAGCGAGGAAAGATCGCGCTGCCTGGCTGTCTCATTCCGGCATAGCGCCGTGTAAAGCGTGGGCAGTCCGAAGAACACCGTGGGGCGGTAGGTCTCGATCAATTCGAGGATACGCGCCGGGTCGGGACGGCCGGGCATCAGCAGGGTTGTAGCGCCAGCCGCAAAGGGAAAGGTCACCGAGTTGCCGAATCCGTAGGCAAAGAACATCTTGGGCACGGAAAAGCAGATGTCATCGGCGTTCAGCTTTAGCGTATGTGCCCCGAAACTTTCCTGGCTATAGGCCATGTCGTGATGCAGGTGCACGATCCCCTTGGGCCGCCCGGTGCTGCCCGAGGAATACATCCAGAAAGCCATGTCATCCGGCCCGGTATCGGCGCAACCAAGCGTCTCAGACTGATCTAGCAGGAAATCCTCTGCCGTCGTCTGACCGGCGAGCCCGGCACCGTTGACCACGACCGTTTTGCGCAAACGGGTGCCCTTGGTGACATCGGCGCTGAAACGTTCAGCGAATTCCGCATCGCAGATCGCGACCTCGGCCCCGGTATCGGCGAGATAGAAGTTCAGAAGGTCGGGCGTGGTGAGCGTATTGAGCAGGACCGGCACGAAACCGGCGCGCACCGCGCCGAAGAAAGCCGCCGGATACTCGGGCGTGTCATCCATGAAAAGCGCAATGCGGTCGCCTTTCCGCAGGCCGGTTGCTTTCAGCGCATTGCCCCAGCGTGCGGCCTTTGCACAGAGTTCGCCATAACTCAGCGTACCGGCCGGGCCAATCACCGCAGCCTTGTCCGCGTTGTCCGGCAGGTTGTCCCAAAGGATCGCACTGCAGTTCTTTTGCGCGGCATGATCGAAACCGATATCGCGGCCACCGGGCGTATCGCCCACGGGGTCGGTAACCTCTGGGTTCTTGTAGGCCTCGTATTCGGCCATGAATTCCGGCGACAGCTTGCGCAGCCGGTCCATGTCGATCCGGCCCGAGCGAGTCACATAGTCAAAGGCGAAATCGAGCGGCGGCTTGTCCATCTTGGACGCGAAATCTTCGTACCATGCACTGGACGTATTAGCCGCATCGACGATTTTTTTCGCAATCGGCTGGCGTGCCGTCTGATAGGCGGGCAGCGCGAGGGCAGGGTCGCGGCTGTCCTTCAGTGCGGCGACAAGCGCGATGGCGTCTTCCATCGCAAGACGCGTGCCGGAGCCGATGGAGAAATGCGCCGTGTGGACCGCATCGCCCAGCAGCACCCGGTTTCCGGAATACCAATTTTCGCACCAGAGCTTGGGGAACTGACGCCAGATCGACCGGTTCGCCACCAGCGGGGCACCGTCGAGCACATCGGCAAAGACCTCCTCGCAGCGGCTGGCGGTCGCGACCTCGTCCATCTGGTCGAAGCCTTCGCCAAAGAAGGTATCCTTGTCGCATTCGACGATAAAGGTGCTCATATCCGGGGTGAACCGATAATGATGCGCGTTCATCGCACCCTTGTCGGTGCCACGGAAGGTCTGGGTGAGCGTTTCAAAGGGACGCCGCGCGCCGAACCAGGCAAAACGGTTTTCCATATAGGAGATCGACGTGCCGAATGCCTCTGGATCGGCGTTGCGGATGAGAGAGTTCAGCCCGTCCGCCCCGATGACCAGATCGCCGGTCAGGTCATTCAGATCGGTCAGCGGATGATCGAACCGCAATTCGGCACCAAGGGCTTCTGCCCGGGCCTGAAGGATCTGCAAGAGATGAAGGCGACCAATGGCCGAGAACCCGATCCCGTCGAGCACCACGGTGCCCTGCGGGTGGTTCAGCGTCATGTTGCGCCAGCGCTCCATTTCCGGGGCGATCAGATCATGGGTTTCCGGATCATCCGCGTTCAGGAAATCCAGCGCTTGATCGGAAAAAACGACGCCGAACCCCCATGTCACATCGCGAGGGTTCGCCTCGGTCACGCGCACCGCGACATCCGGCAAAGCGCGTCGCAAAAGGATCGCCGTATAAAGACCGGCCGGTCCCCCACCAAGAATGTCGATTGTCGAAATTGTCGCCATGCCCCTCCCCCGGGAATCGCGTCCTGCTCCTTCCAATAACAGTAACTATACTTTCTATATTGTGCAATATTTTTCACATTGGGAAAAATAGTGCCAGCCGCGTCACAGCGGCTGGCGGGCCGTTAATACGGGTTTTGCGGCGCCCGGTTTTGCGACAGCGTCTGCTGGCTGCGTTCGACCAAAAGCTGGATCGCATCGGCCAGATGCACTTCCTGAATATGGTTATCGCCGCGTTCGACCCGGATTCGGTGCGCCTCGATCATCACGTCGGCATGGCGGCAGCCTTCCGGCGGCTCGAACCGGTAGCAGGCCAGTTCGATCAAGAGCCCCATTGGGTCCTTGAAATAGATCGAATCCATGAAGCCCCGGTCCTTGATCCCGGAATGCTTGATCCCCCGTTCATCCAACCGCTCGATGACCTGCGAATGCACCGCCTTGCTGACGTTGAACGCAAGGTGATGAACACAGCCCGGTTCGGTCGGGGTGCGGCGCGGGTCGGGTCGGCGCGATTCATTGGTAAAGATCGTGATGAGCCGCCCGTCGCCTGGATCAAAATAGAGATGGCCCTCTTTCGGGTTGTCCAGATTGGGCTGATCGAAAACGAAAGGCATGCCCAGCAACCCCTCCCAGAAATCGATGGACGTCTGGCGATCCGCGCCGGTCAGCGTGATGTGGTGCACGCCTTGAACCTGTATCTTTCTCATTCTTTCCTCCGCTTACTTTTCGAACATGTCCAGCTTGAGCGCCGGCATGGACCCCATCCAGATCGCGTGGTCGCGGTGATCGACCAGTTCGTCCCCGGTTTCGAGATGGGTGAAAACCGTCAGCCCGCGCCGGTTCATCGCCAGCCAGGTCACCACGTCGGCAAATGCCTCTGGCCCGAACGCAAGCTGGCAGCTCCACGCCGGATGAGGTCCGACGGGTTTTTCGTGCATTCGTCCCATTTCAACAGGCAGTTCGTCGCGGGCCGCCTCGCAAACCTCGCGGGCAATATCGATGGTGTCGGCGTCATAATAGACATGGGCGTGAAAGCCGTGGATGTCCTTGTTCATTTCCTCCTCCTTCTGACTGACCGGTCGCGGATTGATCCTTTGGTCGAATATGGCGTTACCGTCGCGCTAGGGAAACGCGGCAGGTGGCACAAACCCTGTGCGCCTATACGCGATGATGCAGGACCCGCCCGATGGTGTTCAGCAGAATCTGCGCGGCGAGGATACTGGTCCCGCCGGTCAGATCGTAATCGGGGGCCACTTCGACAAGATCGATCCCGACCACCGGATTGCGCCGCGCAATCGCGTCGATCAGCTCCAGCACCTCGTAATAGAGGAAACCGCCATGGCTGGGCGTTCCCGTGCCCGGCGCGATAGAAGGGTCGAACGCGTCGATATCGAGTGTCAGGTAGATCCTTGCGTCGGCAGGGATACGATCAACCATCGCCGCCACACCCATCTGGCGCAGGTGGCGAACGGACTGGATATCCGAGCCCATCGCGCGCGCCTCGATATAACCTTCGCGCGCGGTCGAAGAGACGTTGCGGATGCCGATCTGGGTCAGCCCGGTCACATAGGATTTTTCAATCGCTCGACGCATCGGGTTGCCATGCCCGAACCGGACCCCGTGGCGTTCATCGACGAAATCGAGATGTGCGTCGATCTGGACGATATGGATCGGGTCCTGATCGTCAAAAGCATTGATGCAGGGGATATTGATCGAATGATCCCCACCGATCACAACCGGGAGAGCACCGGCGGCAAGCATCTTGCGCACGCCGAATTCGATATTGGCGTGGCTCTGTTCTGTATCCGTGTGGATGATATCGGCGTCGCCGATATCGACGACGCTCACCTTGGCCGGGTCGAGATAGGTGATGTCATCCTCGAAATCGTAGGCCCCGGCATGGCCAAAAGCGAAAAGCGTCGAGGCCTCGCGCACGCCGCGCGGCCCCATGCGCGCACCCGAGCGCCATTGCGTACCGGCATCGAAGGGCGCGCCCATCACCGCCACATCGGCTCTGATCGCATCCCAATCGGACACGTAAGGGTATTTCCCGAAGGTACAGATTCCGACGAAAGGCAGATTCAGCCGCCCGCCCTGATAGCCGTGCCCTGCCATTCTTCTCTCCCAGTTGCCGCGACCTGATCGTTCCCGGGTTTGCCCCGGATTTCAAGCACCTGCCCCAGATAACCATAAGGCAAAAAGAAAGGGCCGCCCGAAGGCAGCCCTTTCGATCAATTCAGTCCGGTTCAGGAGACCCAGCGCAGCTTGGACGGCTGGATCACGAAGGAGATATGGTGGTTCCCGCCTTCGAGATTGTCCTTGGTGTGGTTGTAGAGCGACCGCCAGTAGGGCTGGATTGTCACGCCATCGTCCTGCAGCATCTTTTCGCCCTTCGCCATCAGCTCGCGGCGGGCATCGACGTCGGCCGTAGCCAGCGCCTTTTCCAGCACCGCGTCGAATTCGGGGTTGTTATAGCCGAATTCGTTCCATGCCTCGCCCGACTTGTAGGCCAGCGCCCAGATCTGCACGCCCAGCGGACGGGCGTTCCAGTTGGTGCAGCTGAACGGATACTTGGTCCAGTCGTTCCAAAAGGTCGACCCGGGCAGAACCGTCCGCTTGACGTTGAAACCGGCGTCGCGCAGCTGCGCGGCAACGGCGTCGGTGGTGTCCTTGCGGTAACCGTCGTCGATGGAAACGATGTCCATTTCGAAATCGGCCATACCGGCCTCTTTCAGCAGTTCCAGCGCGGCTTCCGGATCATGCTCGAGCGGCGGAAGTTCGGCATACTCCGGGTGCATGGGGCCAACGTGGTGGTTTTCAGCCACCTGCCCGCGACCACCGTAACCCAGTTCAAGCAGGACGCTGTTGTCGGTTGCCAGTTGGATCGCCTTGCGCACCTTGAGGTCCGCATAGGGCTTCATGCCATCGACTTCGGCCATCTGGTTCGGACGGACAACAACTGTGGCGGCGGTTACGATCTCGTGCTGCGCCCAACCGTCGAAGGAACCGATGATGTCGATGTAATCGCCATCCACCGAGTAGAGCATGTCGATCTCGTCGGATTCCGCCGCCGCAACCCATGCCGAGGGATCGGTGCCGTAGTCGATGAACTCGACCCGGTCCATCCACGCGCCGTTACCCTCGTTCCACCAGGTGTGGTCCTCGTTACGCACCAGCACGCCTTTGACGCCCACTTCGAGCGATTCCGGCAGGTAGGGCCCGGTACCGATCGGGTTTTCGAGCATCGAGTCGGCGCTGAAGCTGGAGTGCACGATAGAAGCCGGATAGTCGGCCATGCCTGCGATCAGCGTGATATCGGGACGCGGCAGGTGCAGTTTCACGGTGTGGTCGTCGACGACTTCAATTGCGTCCTCAAGCGCTTCACCGGTCTCGTCGTCGATCAAAACGGCGAAACGACCGGCCATGGAGTTGCCTTCCAGCCCCTTTTCGCACCAGCCGGCGATGTTGCGTGCAACGTCTTCGGCGGTGAAATCGTCGCCATTGTTCCATTTGACGCCCTGACGGACGTTCAGCGTGTACTCGGTCGCGTCGTCGTTGATTTCCCAGCTCTCCAGAAGAACCGGTGTAAAGGTGCCATCGTTCTCCCAGGCGACAAGATATTCCAGCCAGCCGTTCGAGAAGTTGGCGATCTGGCTCCAGTCATAGGTGCGCGGATCCTTGAGGGCGCGCACTTCCTGCTGGATGCGGACAGTGCCGCCCATCTGGGCGTGGCTCTCAGCATAGGCTGGCGCGGCCATGCCAAGCATCGAGTAAGCCGTTGCAGTCGTGGCACCGAAGGCGCTGGCCAGAGCCAGGAATTCCCGGCGATTGACCGGATCATTGCCGACCTTGCCCGCCGATTCCGTAATCGACTTTGGCAGCGGTCTGCCGGTTCGCGTAAAAAATGTCATCTTCTTCCTCTCGGTTGGTTCGTTTCTTGTTTGGAGGGTCGTGCCCTCCTTGTTTATAATTCAAATAGTTGTCGGGACCATGTCATGGATGTCAAGCATAGGGTCCGGTCAGTTGGTTCGGTGGCAAAGCCCGGATGGCCAGTCGGGTCCGCGCAATTCCCTGAATTGTCATTCCCTGTTGTGGCTGGTCATCCAATCCGATCAGACCCTGCAGAGGGGAAAGGGCATGCACGTCAACGACATGTCATGTACCAGATCGGACTCCGACAGGAATTCCTATCCTTTGCTCACCACGTTCATGTCAGGTGGCGCCGAAAGCAGCTATACAGCATCACAACTTCGGGTGGATCAAACCGGTCGTTATCGTGATGCGGATTCGAGCAGCCGGGTGATCGCCGCCCGGCGGTAATTTTGAGGTTCAGCGTTCGCTGCCGCTTTTCCTGGCAATCTCGCCGCCGAACCGGGCGTCGGGCTTTCCTATGTTTCCAACCGATTTTCTGTCACCCAGCCAGTCAAAAACCGGGCTGAAACGCTGGTAAGCCACCGTAGCTAAAGCAGGGGCCGGGGCGAAGCCCCCGCCCCCCCTGTCGGATCGCGCAGCGATCCGAAACCCGTCAGTAAAGAGCAACCGGGTTGATGATCATCTGCACCGTTCCCCGGATCCTCGCCTGTCCGAGCACGAACATGAACTCGTTCACGCCCTCGCGCAGCAGCGGACCGGTATTCATCGTCTCGAGGATGTAGATGCCGTTCTCCTTGAGGAACACCACATGGCCGTAAAACGCCCCATCCCCATCGGCTGGCGGGATCGGCTCCAGCCCCCAAGTATCGGCTCCGACCGCCATCGGGTTCAACGACGCGATATAGCGCGCCCCTTCCACGTTGATACCCGGCTCGCCCGAGACCCATGCCTCGGGCTCGCTTTCCAGCTTCCCCTCGGTCCAGCCGGTGTGGAACAGGACCACGTCGCCTTCGCGAATCTCCACCCCCTGCGCTTCGGCTGCGGCCTTAATCTCGGCCTCCCCAAAGTTTTCGCCTGCGTCCATCACGTCCTTGCCCGCATGGCTTGCCATGTCGATGATGACACCGCGCCCGACAAGGGGCGGAATGTCATGAACGCCAAGCTTGGTCAGACCTGTGATGACCGAAATCTCTTTTTCGTCCAGACAGTTGTAATAGTAACCCTTTTCGCCCAGATGCCCTAGCCCGTCGATCTGGCTGCCGATCCCGACCCAGGTTTGCAGGATATCGTCGTTGTAATTGCCGGGGTAGCCGAACTGGCTCAGCTTTTGGCCACCCTGCTGGTTGGGCTGCACCACCTGTAGGTTCAGCGACCGGGGCGAGAATGCCGGTGTCTCTGCATCGATGACGATGCCAAGCGGCATGGACTTGCCCTGCTTGATCAGCTTTGCGGCTTCGAGTGTCCGCTCGGGGCTGACAAGGTTTGCAGACCCAGCGGTATCCTCCGCCCCCCATTTCGACTCTTCACAGTCCTGCGCGCTGACCATCCCCGCAGTCAAGCCAACGACGCAAGCGACGCTTGCCAAGTACCTTAGTTTCAATGTGTATCCTCCCAGATATGTCACTGGGTGCAGAATGAATTTCCACAACCAGAAAGCGATCCGAGTTTCACACACATTCGTGATCTGGCAAGCTTTTTGAGGCGGCCCCCTTAAAGTACCGCAAGAGCTTGCCTTTTGCGCTGCGGCGCAGCGAGCGGTCAGCTCAGGCCTTGGGTTGCCATTTATCGGGATGCGCAGCTGCAAAGGCCGGGTGCTCGGCACAGGCCTTGGCGACCGCGCTTACCCGTGGCAGATCGTCGATCTCCGCGCCCCAGCGGTTGGCGTTATAGACCTGCGGCATCAGGCAGATATCGGAGAGTCCCGGCTGGTTTCCGCAGCAATAGGGGTTTTGCTCAAACCCTTCGAGCAGCTTTTCGAATGCCACCATCCCGGGCCGGATGAACCGTTTCATCCAATCGGCGCGGGCCTCTTCACGGCCGGTGATTTCCACCGCATAGGCGGCGACCTGAAGATTGCAGACGGGGTGGATATCGACAGCAATGGCATGGGCCAGCGCCGTCGCTTTCGCACGTGCAGCAGGCTCCTGCGGCAGCAGACCAAGGCCGCGTGTCTGGTCCAGATAGTCGAGAATCGCCAGCGATTGCGTCATCCGCAGACCATCAATGTCGAGAACCGGCACGAATCCCTGCGGGTTCCGTTCCAGATGTTCGGGCGTCTTGTGCTGCTTTGTCGGCAGGTCCACGGGGACCGATTTGTAAGTGATACCGGCGAGGTTCAAAGCGATGCGCAGACGATAGCTGGCCGACGAGCGCCAGAAATCGAAGAGAACCACGTCACTCATCGTTGTATTCCCGCGCTTTTTCCAGAATGTCCTTCAGGGTTTCGATGTCACCGACGCGGTTGGCTAGCATGAGCACCAGCCGGGCGTTCAGCGCGTGGCTCGCCGACTCGCTCAGTCCCGCGTGGGCATCCATCAGGGCATTGTAGAAATCGTCCTGATATAGACCGAGATTGTCGCTCATGCCGCCTGCTCCATCATTTTGCCCTGCGCCCGGGCGCAGGCGCGTTCAACGTCATGCCGGTCGGGTTCGCTGAAGACCGCACAGACGTGACCGTCTGGACGTATCAGGTAGACGCCCTGCTGCCCGTAACGTTTGGTGGCAAAACCATCGCGCGAGTTGAAACAGGGATATTCGCGGATCGTGTTAATGCCGATACGGGCCACGCCTGGAACGTCGGGCAGATCGACCTCGCCAAAACCGATCAGGCAGAATTGCGGTGGCACCACGTCGAGCAGCCAGGTGGGACCTTCGGCACCGTCGAGCGGCGCATCCAGCAGGGGCTGCCCCGGTTCCAGAGGCGCGACACCCGGGCTTTGCAACCGCATCCCCGCCAGCGAACAGGGCTGAGACAGGCGGCCCGAATTCACCAGCCGTCGTGCGAATGGCTGGTCATGGGCAAGCTTCAGCACTTCGGCGCGGAACAGGGCCTCAACCGGGGTCTTCGGCGTCATGAAATTCGTGGCGCGACTTGAGTTGAGGATGTTCTCGGCCGAGCCATGGCTGCGTTCCTCGTGATAGGTCTCGATCAACTCTGCGGGTGCCTCGCTTTTCAGCACCGCCGCCAGTTTCCAGCCGATATTGTCGACATCCTGAATGCCGCCATTGCCCCCCCGCGCGCCGAAGGGGCTGACCACATGGGCGCTGTCTCCGACAAAGATCACGCGGTTATGCACGAACCGGTCGAGCTTGATACAGCGGAACTTGTAGACGCTTACCCAGTCGAGCCGGAAGGGCTTGTCCCCGACGATGGCCTTGATCCGGGGCATTACTTTTTCCGGCGCGGATTCCGCTTTGCCATCGGCATCGACATCCAGTTGCAGGTCGATCCGGTAGATATTGTCCGGCTGGGCATGCAGCAGGGCGGACTTGCCTTCGTGAAAGGGCGGGTCGAACCAGAACCAGCGTTCCGGCACCGCATTTTCGCCAAAGGGACTGTCTTCCATTTCGATATCCGCGATCAGGAACTGTTCCTGAAAAGTCTGGCCGGTGAAATCCAGACCCATGCGTTCGCGTGTCGCGGAATTGGCCCCGTCGCAGGCGATGTAATATTCTGCGACCATTTCATAGGTGCCGTCGGGCGTTTCAACGGTCAATGTCACGTGGTCGCCGTGATCCTTGTGGCCGGTCACCCTGTTCTTGAAACGAAGCTCGATCAACTCGGGGAAGTCGCGGGCGCGTTCGACGAGATACTGCTCGACGTAGTATTGCTGGAGATTGATAAAGGCTGGGTACTTATGGCCATCCTCGGGCAGCAGGTCGAAATTGTAGATTTCCTGATCGCCGTGGAAATTACGCCCGATCTTCCAGGTCACGCCCTTTTCCAGCATCCGTTCACCGACCCCGAGCCGGTTGAAGATTTCCAGCGTTCGCTTGGCCCAGCAGATGGCGCGGCTGCCGACGGACACGACGTTGTTGTCGTCCAGAACCACGCTCTTGATGCCGCGCTGGGCAAGGTCGATGGCAAGCGCCAGTCCGATGGGCCCGGCCCCAATGATTGCGACCGGATAGAGAGCCGGCGCCGCGCCGGAAAGCTCTGGCGGCTTTACGTAGTCGAACGGCTCATACTTGTATCCGGCCATCGGAACTCCTCCCCTTGATCCCATTGCGGCGCACCAACTCCCCGACGCCGCATGAATAGGCGGCCCGGCAGTCGATCTGCCGGGCCGTGTTTTAGATCAGCCCTGAAGGGCCTCCCACATTTCGACGTCGCGCTGCGCGGTCCAGATGCGCGGCGTGTCGATATCCAGCGCCTCGTCATAGGCGCGGGCCACGTTAAACGGCAGGCAATGCTCGTAGATCGCGTAATCCTTGAACTTGGGATCACACTCGGCGCGCACCGCGTCCCATGCCTCTTTCAGCGTGCCGCCCTTGAGCGCGACACGTGCCGCCGGGCGATAGGTGGAACGCACGAAATCCTCGGTGGAATCGAGCGCCGCATTGACCATGTCGCGACCGACAAGTGCATCGCCACGCCCAGGCGCGATCGCGTCGAGATCGAAATTGCGGATGTTGTTCAGCGTCTTGGGCCAGTCATGAAAATGCCCGTCGCCGCAATAGCAGGCCGAGTGGTATTCGACGATGTCACCGGTGAACATGGTATTGGCATCCGGCACATAGGCGACGATATCGCCCGCGGTATGCGCGCGGCCTAAGTGCATCAGATCGACCCGGCGCTTGCCGAGGTAGACGGTCATGCGGTCGTTGAAGGTGGTCGTCGGCCATGTCAGGCCAGGGATGCTTTCATGGCCTTCGAACAGGCGCGGGAAGCGCTGGAATTCGCTGTCCCAGTCCTCCTGACCACGCTCTGCCACCATCGACCGGGCTTTTTCGCCCATGATCACGGTTTGCGCGTTGAAGGCGGAGCAGCCCAGGACCCGGACCGCATGGTAATGGGTCATCACCACATGGGTGATCGGCTTGTCGGTGACTTCACGCACCTTTTCGATCACCTTGTTGGCAAGGCGCGGGGTCGCCTGCGCCTCGACGATCATGACGCTGTCATCACCGATGATCACGCCGGAATTGGGATCTCCCTCGGCGGTAAAGGCCCAGAGACCCTCGCCCACTTCGGTGAAGGAGATGTTCTTTTCGCTCATGTCGCCCTGAGAAGCGAATGCCTTGGCCATGGTGGTGCCTTTCTTTTCAGTGTCGCGCCCGGGGCAGGTTCGGGAGCCTCCGGCGGGGATATTTTAAGAACCCAAAGAAGGGGTCAGCGTTTATACGGATCGTCGAGCGCCGGAAGGAGTTTGCCGGTGCAGTCGCCGAAGCCAATCGTGTAGCCATCGCCACGGGCGGCGCCGCGCAGGGTCAGCGTATCATTGTCTTCAAGGAAGCTGCGGGTCTCTCCGGTGTCGAGGGTGACGGGTTCCTTGCCGCCCCAGCTCAGTTCGATGAGCGAGCCGCGTTCGGTCTTGCCGGGGCCGGAGATGGTACCCGAGCCGAGCAGGTCGCCGACATACATCGGGCTGCCCGCCGTGCTGTGATGCGCGAGCTGCTGGGCCGAGGAGTAGTACATTTCCTTGTAGTTCGTGCGCGCGATGATGGTGGTTTCGGATTTGCCTTCGGGTGCGAGGGCGACTTCGAGTTCGATGTCATAGAGCATCGGACCGCAATCCTTGAGGTGGTCAAGCAGTTCCACTTCACGCTCAGGCGTATCCGTACGGAAGGGTTCGAGCGCCGGTTTGGTCACGATCCACGGGCTGATGGTGGTGGCCGTCGCCTTGGCCTGGAAGGGACCGAGCGGTTGATATTCCCAAGCCTGGATATCGCGAGCAGACCAGTCGTTCAGCAGCACGTAGCCGAAGATATTGTCATCGGCCTCCTGCACAGTTATCGGGCCGGTGCTGTCGGTGCCGACAATGGCCCCCATTTCCAGTTCCAGATCGAAGCGGGCGCAGGGGGCGAACCGGGGCTTGTCGTCATCCGGGCCCTTGAGCTGGCCCCAGGGGCGGCGGATCTCGGTGCCGCTGACATAGACCGAGGAGGCGCGCCCGTTATAGCCGATTGGGATGTGCAGCCAGTTGGGGGGCAGCGCGTTTTCCGCGCCCCGGAACATCGTGCCGATATTGGTGGCGTGATGCTTGCCTGCGTAGAAATCGGTGTATTCCGATACCATGAAAGGCATGTGCAGGGTGGCATCCGCCATCGGGACAAGCAGTTCCTCGACCGCTTCCCGCTCATCCGCGCCGTCGGCCAGCAGGTCGGTCAGCCGCGCGCGCAGGGCGGCCCAGACGGCGGGACCTTCGGCCATCAGGTCGTTCCAGAAAGGGACATCGAACAGCGGATAATCGGCCAACGCGATCAGACCGGTTTCCTCGGCCGCCGCCATGTCGAGGATCATGTCGCCGATGGCGACGCCGCAGCGGGGTTCATCCTCGCCGATGGAGAATACTCCGTAGGGCAGGTTGTTCAGAGGAAACGGATGCGCCGGGTCATTTGCGCTGTCGATCCAGCTTTTCTTGAGGGGCATGGTGGTCCTTTTTGATTTGGGCCGGAGCGGCGGGCGCGATCAGTCCTTGTCGCGGTTGCGTCTCTGCAACCAGCGGATACCGACGAAAAGCGCAGCGAAGATGACGATCCAGAAGATCAGGTCGAGCAGAGCAGTGTTCATTTCTTGCCGGGTGTCCCGTCGAATTTCTTTTCGATATCGCTCCAGCAGTCGATGTAATCGTCCTGCAGCGGCGCTTCCTCGGCGGCGAAGCGGGTCAGGTGCTGCGGGAACCGGGTTTCGAACATGAATGACATGGTCTGATCCAGCTTGTCGGGGCCGAGATTGGCGTTGGACGCCTTTTCAAAGGCCTCCTTGTCGGGCCCGTGCGGCAGCATCATGTTGTGTAGGCTCATGCCGCCCGGGACGAAGCCCTGCGGTTTCGCATCGTACTGGCCATAGATATTGCCCATCAGTTCGGACATGACGTTCTTGTGGTACCAGGGCGGGCGGAAAGTATCCTCCATCACCATCCAGCGTTCGCGGAACAGCACGAAATCGATATTTGCTGTGCCTTCGACCCCGCTGGGCGCCGTCAGTACGGTAAAGATCGACGGATCGGGATGGTCGAACAGGATCGACCCGATGGGGCAGTAATTGCGCAGGTCGTATTTCACCGGCGCGTAATTGCCGTGCCATGCCACCACATCCAGCGGCGAATGACCGATCCTGGTCTCATGGAACTGGCCGCACCACTTGATCGTCACGGTCGAGGGGGTTTCGCGGTCCTCAAAGGCGGCAACGGGCGTTTTGAAATCGCGCCGGTTCGCCATGCAGTTCGCGCCGATCGGGCCACGGCCGGGCAGGTCGAACTTCTGGCCGTAATTCTCGCAGACGAAACCGCGCGCTGGTCCTTCGAGCACTTCGACACGGTAGAGCAGCCCGCGCGGCAGGATGGCGATTTCCTTGGGCTCAAGGTCGATGATGCCAAGCTCGGTTGCAAAGCGCAGGCGTCCCTCCTGCGGGACCACCAGCAATTCACTGTCGGCGGAATAGAAATAGGCGTCCTCCATCGAGGTATTCACGAGGTAGATATGGCTTGCCATGCCGACCTGCGTGTTCACATCGCCCGCCGTGGTCATGGTGCGCATCCCAGTCAGCCATGTCAGGCTTTCGCCGGCATGGGGCACCGCGTCCCATCGGTATTGGCCCAGCGAGGTGACGTTTTCGACCACATGCGGCGCCGATTTCCAATAGGGCAGATCGATGCGTTCGTAGCGGTGCGAATGTTTGACCGAGGGGCGGATGCGATAACACCAGGTACGTTCGTTCTGATGGCTCGGCGCGGTGAATGCCGTGCCGGAAAGCTGTTCGCCGTACAGACCGTAATTAACCTTTTGCGGGCTGTTCTGGCCCTGCGGCAGGGCGCCGGGCAGCGCTTCGGTTTCGAAATCATTGCCGAAACCGGGCATGTAGCCTTCGGTCGTGCCAGCGGATTGCGCCGCCTGCACCATATTATGCGGGTTGCTGGGCCGATTCATATGAACTCCTCCCCTTGTTCTGGGCATGAGGTAATAGTTGATTTTGTAACTAACAACCGGCAAGAAGACCTGATGAGTGAAAAAGATGACTTCGACCTGCAATATTTCCTGCCCTACATGCTGAACCAGGCGGCAGAGGAGTCCAGCATCGCCTTTCAGCGCCATTACAAGAATCGATATGGCATGCTGCGGACCGAATGGCGGGTTCTTTTCCACCTCGGCCGCTATGGCGAGATGACCGCCAAGGAGATCGGTGAACGCGCCCGTATTCACAAGACAAAGGTCAGCCGCGCCGTGCAAAAGCTGGCCGATCGCCGGTTCCTCACCCGAAAGAAGGACGAAAACGACCGCCGCTCGGAGCGGCTTGAACTGACGCAGGCGGGGTTGGCCGCTTATCGCGATCTGCGCGACGTGGCGCAGGAATACGACGCCAAACTGGTGTCTGGTTTCGATGCTGAAGACGTTGCAACCCTGCGCCGATTGCTGGCCCGGCTGGCGGGGTAGCGACCGGTAGTACCGAAATATCATCCGCACCGGATGCAGGGCATATTAAATACAACCTCCGAAGGAACCGAAAGCGGGGTAAATGGTTCATTATGGCTGGCCAGACCGGCCTTGGGGGCATGACACATGCAGATTTTCGCCTGTCCGGAATGCGGACAAAACCTCTACTTCAGAAACACCCAGTGCGCCTGCGGCCAGCAGGTGTTTTTCGATCCTGACCGACAGGTCATGCTTGCCGATGGTAAGGCCTGTGCCAATCGCGAAGAGATCTCGTGCAACTGGATCGCCGAGACCAATGGCTATTGCCGGTCTTGCGCAATGACGGAAACCGTGCCGGATACCGACCACCCCGAAAACCTTCGGCTTTGGCTGGAAACGGAAACAGCCAAGCGCTGGATGCTGGCCAACCTTTCCCGCTGGGGCTGGTTCACGCCGTCGGACAAAGGCGCGCGCCCGGTTTTCAAGTTGCTGTCGGAAAACACGGCAAAAGGCGAAGCCGACGTCATCATGGGTCATGGAAACGGGGTCATCACCATCAACGTTTCCGAAGCGAGCGACGCGACCTTGAGCGAAAGACAGGAAAAGCTGGGCGAGCTTTACCGGACCATGCTCGGCCATATGCGGCACGAGATGGCGCATTTCCTGCATCTGCGGCTAAGCGAGGAAGACGGGTTTCCCGACCGTTTCCGCGCGGTGTTCGGTGATGAGCGCGAGGACTACGGCCAAGCGCTCAAACGGCACTACGATCAGCCGAAAGAAGCGGGAGAGCAGTACATCACCAGCTATGCGAGCGCGCATCCGCATGAGGACTGGGCCGAGACAACGGCGCATCTTTTGCACCTTGTCGATCTGCTCGACAGCGTCGCGGCAACGCGGCTTTCCCTGCCCGAAGGCCCGCCCGACGGGTATGACACTTATGCGGACGATGATTTCGAGCGTATCCTGACCTGGGCCATCGACACATCGCTGGCGGTCAACCATATAAACCGGGCGATGGATCTTGCCGATCTTTATCCGTTTGTCCTGAAACCGGCGGTACGGGACAAGCTTGGGTTCGTTCACACACATCTGCGACGGGGGTGAATTGGCAACGGGCAGGCCGGAACCCGGCCCGCCCATTGCCTTATGTCAAAGCGCCTCGATAATGGTGACGTTGGCGATACCGCCGCCTTCGCACATCGTCTGGAGACCATAGCGTTTGCCGCGCGCCCGCAGCGCATGAACCAGCGTGGTCATCAGCTTTGCGCCTGATCCGCCCAGCGGATGGCCAAGCGCAATGGCCCCGCCGTTGACGTTCAGCTTGTCAGGGTCCGCGCCCGTGTGCTGAAGCCATGCGAGCGGCACCGGCGCGAAGGCTTCGTTGACCTCGTAAAGATCAATGTCTTCGATCTTCATTCCGGCCCGTTTCAACGCCTTGTCCGTGGCAAAGAGCGGTTCCTCCAGCATCACCACCGGATCGCCCGCCGTCACCGTCAGCTCGTGTATCCGCGCGAGCGGCGTCAGACCGTGTTCCTTGAGCGCGCGTTCAGACACGACCATCACGGCCGCAGCGCCGTCGCAGATCTGGCTGGCGTTCCCGGCGGTGATCTTGCCGCCCTCGACCAATGTGCGCAGGCCGCCGATGCTCTCCATCGTGGCATCGGGACGAATCCCCTCGTCCCGCGTGTGCATCTCGCTGCCATCTTCAGTGCGGATCTTGAGCGGCAGGATTTCATCGTCAAACGCGCCGCTATCGGCCGCCGCCGCCGCGCGCTGGTGGCTTTTGAGCGCGAAAGCGTCCAAATCCTCGCGGCTGTGCTGCCATTTGTCCGCGATCATCTCCGCGCCGGTGAATTGTGAAAAGATGGTCTTCGGATAATTCCGGTCGATACCCGGGCTTGATGGGCTGCCCGGCTGCGGATGTTTCGACCAGCGACCGGTAGATCCCATGGCCACGCGACTCATGGATTCCGCACCGGCAGCGATGACGACATCCTGTACCCCGGACATGACCGCCTGCGCGGCAAAATGGATAGATTGCTGCGAGGACCCGCACTGCCGGTCGATGGTTACCGCCGGCACCGAGCGCGGCAGGTTCGAGGCGAGAACCGCATTGCGCCCGAAATGCAGCCCCTGCTCGCCTGCCTGACTGACACATCCCATGATCACGTCATCCACCGCATCCGGCGCGACACCGGCGCGCGCAACGACTTCGTCCAGCACGGCAGCGGCCAAATCGACCGGATGCCAGCCGCTGACCCGACCGTCGCGCCGACCGCCCGCCGTGCGCGTGGCGGCGACGATAAATGCTTCTCCCATTGTTTTCTCCTCCCTGTTTATCGGCCCTGCCGGCTTACAGCTGCGCGCTGGGTCTCGACTTGATGTTCTCGTGCCATGCCTGCGTCGCGGTGAAATCTTCCGGAATGCTCAGCTTGATGACTCGCGCAAATTCCACAAAGACAAAGGCGGTGATATCCGCCAGCGTCAGGTGATCGGTCGCAAGGAAGGGGCTTTCGCGCAGCCGGTTCTCGAGCATGTTGAAAAACGACTTGGCCCGTTTCATGCCCCGTTCGGCCAGCTCGGGGATCTGCTCGACATTTTCCTGACCGGTCAACGCCCTGCCTTTCATCCGGGGGTTGCCATTGCGCAGGGCTTCGGCGATGGGCTGGCCGCCCTGTATCTCGGCAACCGCGTTCCACATCAGCACCTGCCCCTTCTCCTCGGGGTTACGACCCATCAAAGGCGGCTCGGGGTGAAGCGCTTCGAGATAGGCGGCGATCCCTAGGTTTTCCGTCAGCGCGCTGCCGTTCTCGGTTATGAGCACGGGGACCGTGGCGCGCGGATTGATCTTCAGAAACTCCGGCGAAAGCTGTTCGCCCGTGCCGATCGAGATTTCACGGGTTTCAATCGTCAAACCTTTCTCGGCAATGAACATGCGTGCCCGACGCGGGCTCGGGGCCGTGCTACAGTCGTAAAATATCATGAAATCCTCTCCCACCGTCGGAACCGGGCAATGCCCGTTCGGACCAGAACTCTCCCAAGCCCTGACCTTAACAGGCAAATTGCGCGGCACAATCAGCCGGGGGGCAAGAAAATTTAATTTTCTTGTTAAATTTTCCTCGAAAATTTGGCGGCGTCGTCAGATATGATCCGCGACCGAGCGCGCGATCACCAGTTCCTCGTTGGTCGGAATGACAAGAATCTCGGCAGTCCCGTTACCGATCCTCGTTTCTCTCTGCCGGTTTGCCGTTTGATCGAGAGAAAGTCCCAGAAACCCGAGCCCCTCGACAACCCGCTCGCGTATATCGGTTGCGTTTTCGCCGACGCCACCGCTGAACACCAGCCCATCGAGACCGCCCAGCGCGGCGGCCATCGACCCGATTTCACGCCTGAGCCTCGCCAGGTAATAGTGAAGCGCCAGCGAAGCCTCCGGCGCTTCACTCGCTAGAAGTTCGCGCATGTCATTGCCGATCCCTGACAATCCTTTCAGCCCGCTATCGTGATATAGCAGCCGGGTCAGCTCCGCTGACGACATGCCTTGATCCATCAGGTAAAGCATCACACCGGGATCGAGCTGTCCGGGACGTGTCCCCATCACCAGGCCATCCAGCGCCGAGAACCCCATTGTCGTGGCGATACTTTGCCCGTCCAGCAGACCGCAAAGCGACGCTCCGTTACCTAGATGGGCAACCACCACCCGGCCTTTGGCAAGGTCGGGATGAACGCGGCGCAACTCCCCGGCGATGTAGTTGTAGGACAGGCCATGAAACCCGTAACGCCGGACGCCCTGTTCGTAATAGTGCAGAGGCAGACCGTAGGCATCGTTCACGAAAGGCTTCCTGCGATGAAACGCCGTATCGAAACACCCAATCTGAACCGCATGCGGAAAGGCAACCTGCGCAGCCAGAACCGCCGAGAGATTATGCGGCTGATGCAGCGGGGCCAGAGGCACCAGTCTTTCCAGCGCCTCCATCGTAGCGGGATCGAGCCGTGCCGGTTCGCCAAAATCCGGCCCGCCATGCACGATCCTGTGCCCGACACCGGCTACTTTTCGACCTTCCAATAACGGTTCGACCATGGTCAGGATGGCCTGCACCGCCGTTTCGTGATCTGTCGCATCGATTGAAACAGGCTTATTACCGGCCAGCTTCAGCTCCGCCGCGCCGCCGATATTTTCCACCTGACCGACATGCAACAATTCGGGATCACCATCGCCGGTCAGGTAAACCGAGAATTTGATCGAAGAACTTCCAGCGTTCAGCGTCAGGATCGCACTCATTCGACAGTACTCCGCGCTGCGTGGAGCGCTGCGACCGCGCAGGAAGCCAAGCGCGATTTGTCGTCATCTGCCCGGCTGGTCAGGATGACCGGGCATCTGGCCCCCATCACGATTCCGGCTGACTGGGCATGGGCAAGATAGGTCAGTTCCTTGGCCAGCATATTGCCAGCTTCCATGTTCGGCGCCATCAGGATTTCGGCCCGGCCCGCCACGAGCGACTTGATGCCCTTGGTCATCGCGGCCCCGAGGTTGATCGCGTTGTCCATGGCCAGCGGCCCGTCCACCAGACCGCCGGTGATCTGGCCGCGATCCGCCATTTTCGACAGGATCGCCGCATCCAGCGTCGATGGGATCGCCGGGTTGACCTTTTCCACCGCCGACAACACGCCGACCTTCGGCTCGTCGATGCCGATGGAATGGGCAAGATAGATCGCGTTCTGGATGATATCCGCCTTGGCCTGCAGGTCCGGAGAGATGTTTATCGCCGCATCCGTTACCATCAGCAGATGCTCAAGCCCCGGCACATCCATGACAAAGACATGGCTCAACCGGCGCGAGGTGCGCAAACCCGTCTCGCGCTTGACGATGGCCCCAAGGAAGACGTCCGTGTGCAGATGGCCCTTCATCAGGGCAGCCGCCTGCCCTTCGTGCACGAGTGCGACCGCCCGTTCCGCAGCCGCCTTGTGATCGGGCACATCGATGATCTGGTAGCCCGCAAGGCTCATGCCCGCTGCCTCGCCAGCCGCGACGATCTTTTCGGGATCACCGATCAGGATCGGGGTGATCAGCGTGTGCTCCGCCGCCAGTAATGCTCCGGCCAGCGCATCGGGTTCTTCCGGCGCGACAACGGCGGTCGGGATCGGATCGAGCGGCGCGGCCAGTTCCAGCAGCCGGTCGAAATGCTTGTGGCTGCGCACCGTCAGCCCCGGCACATCAAGCGCCGTGAAATCCAGCGGCCTCTCGGGCGCGACCACCTGTGCCTCGCCCTCGACGATGGGGCGTCCGTCTTCAGTTTCGACCAAGGTATCGAAGCTGACAAGCCTGCCTTCGCCCTTGGCAGTCAGACGCACCTTGATCCTGAGCGTATCCCCCGCATGGGCCTGATTGACGAAACGCAGGGTCTGGCTGTGATAGGTCGTGCCCGGCCCGGGGAGGTCGCAGCCAAGCACGGCTGATATCAGCGATGCCATCCACATGGCCGGGGCGATGGCCTCGGGCTTGCCGTCCCCGTCGCCGTCCACCCGGGGCAGGTTCATCGGGTTCATGTTGCCCGAGGAATTGGCAAAGACGTAAAGATCCTCTGCCTTGAGCACGCGGGTCTGTTCCGCTTCCATGCCGACGCTCAGCGCATCATAGGGGGTGTTCTTCATGGCCCGTTTGGCTGGCTCGTTCATTGCTCTGCGTTCCTATTGCGAATTCTGGCCGGATTGGCGCAAGGGGCGAAAATGGCCGTGCACAACCCGTACAGCATCCGTACACAACTTATATGCCGCTCGTATGTCACCTCGTGGACAGGTCAGAAGCGGAATTACCGGCGGTAGACAAAGCAGCGGCCTTCGACTGCGCCGGTCGGCAGCGGCAATTCCGTCAGATTCTCGAAATACATCCGGTCGCTCGACACCATCAGGCCGCCCTCGGCCAGCAGCGGCTCGACAAGCGGTGAAATCTCGCGCGCGAAGATATCGTTCTTGGCGCGGTTATGCCCGCCGAGATCGGCGTGGATCAGGCTAGCGACCGGGCCGAACCGCTCAAGCGTGGCAGGCAGCGTTTCATGCACGTCCCCGAGGATCGTGAGGGATTCCGGCGGGGTGGAATCCGGGTGCGAGGCGATTGCGCGTTCGAAGACATAGATGTCGCGGCCTTTGATCCGTTCACGCATGTGGTGATAGGTGCGACCGTTGCCAAGACCAAGTTCGTACACCGGCCCGGACATCAGCTCCGTTTCGGCAATCGCGTAGTCGAGACAGGCGCGCTGGGACACCATCCGGTCGATAAACAGGTCAAGGCGGCTCATTCGATGGTCACTCCTGTAAGGACGGCCGAAATTCCCGGCCTGCCCGCAAGTCATGCCAAAAACATTAAAGGATGTGTAGGCTTGGCGACACATTCCTCTCATCTGAACATGCAATTGGTGTTTGACTAGCTGGTAAAGCGCAAGCGAAGGTGACCGAGCTTGGAAACTTTGGTTACCCCGCATCTGACAGGACGAACGGACGACAATGCCCCCTCTGCTGAGTATAGAGAATCTGAGTATCGGTTTCGGCCGGGGCGACAACGTGGTCGAAGGCGTGAGTTTCGACGTGCAGAAAGGGGAAACCCTTGCACTGGTTGGCGAATCCGGGTCCGGCAAGACGGTCACCTGCCGAGCCGTACTGCGCATTCTGCCCCGTATCGCCAAGATCCGGTCGGGCCGGATCACCTTTAACGGGCGCGAGGGACCCGTTGAGCTCAGTTCGATCCGGGAACGGCAGATGCGCGAAATCCGCGGCAACGAGATCGCGATGATCTTTCAGGAGCCGATGCGCTCGCTGTCGCCGCTGCATCGGATCGGAAATCAGGTCGGCGAGGTCCTGCGCCTGCACAGGGGCGCGGCACGTGGCGATGCCAAGACGCAGGTTCTGGAAACCTTTGAGCGCGTCGGATTCCCCGATCCCGAGCGGGCCTTTCGCGCCTACCCTTTCGAGATGTCAGGCGGGATGCGGCAACGAGCTATGATCGCGATGGCGATGGTGGCCAAGCCGGACCTGCTGATCGCGGACGAACCGACGACGGCGCTCGACGTGACGACGCAGGCGCAGGTGCTGGGCCTGATGAAAGACCTGCAGCGCGAAACCGGCATGGCTATGATACTGGTGACCCATGACCTTGGCGTCGTCGCCAACATGGCCGAGCAGGTCGTGGTGATGCACAAGGGCCGGGTGATGGAATCCGGGTCGGCCGCACCGCTGCTGAGCGACCCTGCGCATCCCTATACAAAGGCGCTCATTAACGCCGCGCCGTCGCTGCCGGAGGACTCCACCGAAAAAGAGCATGTGTCGCGGCAGGATTTCATCCTCGAGATGAAAGAAGTTTCCAAGACGTATCTGGTTCGCGGCCACACTGCCTGGCAAGAGCAGGCACTGGTTCACGCCTGCCGCGGGGTCGATCTGGCGCTGCCGCGC
Source organism: Heliomarina baculiformis (assembly GCF_019966545.1). Lineage (GTDB taxonomy): Bacteria > Pseudomonadota > Alphaproteobacteria > Rhodobacterales > Rhodobacteraceae > Heliomarina > Heliomarina baculiformis. The sequence continues at coordinate 98,318 of NZ_JAIMIC010000006.1, forward strand.
GGGCGGACGCTGGCCATCGTCGGCGAAAGCGGGTCGGGCAAGACCACGGCGGCACGGATTGCCCTGGGCGCGGATGCGCCCGATCCGGGCGGCGAGGTGCTCTTTTGGCCGGAACCACACGCCGAACCGATCACCGTGCATGACATGACCCGCGAAGAGCGTATCGCGTTTCAGAAACAGGCGCAGATGGTGTTTCAGGACCCGTATTCCTCGCTGTCGCCGAGAATGCGGATCTCGGACGCCCTGACCGAACCGCTGGACATTCACGGCATCGGGTCGAAATCGGAACGCCGCGACCGGGCGGAGGCCATGTTGAAGCAGGTCGGGCTGAACGGCGACATGCTGAAGCGTTATCCGCATGCCTTTTCCGGCGGTCAGCGCCAGCGGCTTTCCATTGCCCGCGCCCTGATGCTCGATCCGTCGCTGCTGGTCTGCGACGAACCGACCTCGGCGCTGGACGTGTCGGTGCAGGAACAGATCCTGACCCTTCTGGAAGACATCCGCGACAGCATGAACCTGAGCTACCTGTTCATTTCACATGACCTGGCCGTCGTGGCACGGATAGCCGATGACGTCGCCGTGATGCGACAGGGTCTTGTGGTCGAACAGGCCCCGCCAGATGTATTATTCCACAATCCGCGCCATCCCTATACAAAGGCGCTGATCGCGGCCCAGCCGACCCCGGATATCAACCACCCGATCGACCTCGATCTGGTCGCAAAGGGTGCCGGGTCTCCGGAAAGTTGGCCCGAAGCCTTTCGTTTCTCATCTGCCGTGATACCGTCGCTGACGCTGATGGAACCCGGCCATAAGGTACGCTGCAATGTTTAAGCCTCTGAAATCTCTGTTGCTGACGGGCGGGCTTTGCCTTGCCCTGCCTGTGCTGGCCGATCCGGTCTTGCAGGAAAGCCCGTTCCTGTCCGAGCAGGTCAGCGAGGGCAGCATGCCCGCCGTGGCCGAACGTGCGCCCGAGACGCCGCTCTTCGTCGATCTCGAAGCGCGCGGCCGCAGTTTCGGCACGCAGGGCGGCACCCTGTCCACCTTCGTCTCGCGCGACAAGGACATCCGCATGATGGTGGTCTACGGCTATGGCCGCCTTGTCGGCTTTGATGCCGATTACAAGCTGGTGCCCGACATCCTCGAGAGTTTCGAGAATGAGGGCGACAAGGTCTTTACCCTGCATCTGAGACCCGGTCACCGCTGGTCGGACGGCGCGCCCTTCACCTCGGAAGACTTCCGATACTGGTGGGAAGACGTTGCAAATAACGAAGCGCTCAGCCCGTCCGGGCCGCCGGATTTCCTGCTGGTCGAAGGCAACGCGCCCGAGGTGACATACCCCGACGAGACCACAGTGGTCTTTACCTGGGCCGAGTCGAACCCGAGCTTTCTGCAATCGCTGGCACAGGCACGCCCGCCGTTTATCTATCGGCCCGCACATGTGATGAAGAAATACCACATCGATTACGCCGATGCCGAGGAGCTGAACGCCGAGGTACAGGAGGCCCGCGTGAACAGCTGGGCGGCGCTGCATAACAAGCTCGACAACATGTATAATTTCGACAACCCGGACCTGCCCACGTTGCAGCCGTGGATCAATGCCAGCGATGGCAAGAAGATCCGCCACCAGTTCCTGCGCAACCCCTATTACCACCGTTTCGACAGCAAGGGCGTGCAGCTTCCCTATATCGACAGGGTAGAGATGGAAGTGGTGAGTGGCGGTCTGATCGCAGCGAAATCCAACGCGGGCGAGGCCGATCTTCAGGCACGCGGACTGGATTTTCGCGACATTCCGATCCTGCGCAAGGGCGAAGAGAGCGGCGATTACCGCACCTATCTCTGGGCGAATGGCACGGCAAGCCAGATCGCGATTTACCCGAACCTCAACTACAACGATGACGTCTGGCGCGAGGTGCTGCGCGATGTGCGGGTGCGCCGCGCTCTGTCGCTTGGCATCGACCGGGACACGATCAACCGGGCGCTCTACTTCAACCTTGCCAAGCCCGGCGCGATGACGGTGCTGCCCTCAAGCCCGTTCTACAAGGCCGAGAACCGCGAGGCATGGGCAAGCTTTGACACGGAGCAGGCCAATGCGCTGCTGGACGAGGCCGGGCTGATAGAACGCGGGCCGAACGGTATCCGCCTGCTGCCCGACGGGCGCGAGATGGAGCTGGTAGTGGAAACCGCCGGGGAACGTCAGGAAGTTGAAAACGCGATGCAGATCGTGACCGACACTTGGGCCGATATCGGCATCAAGCTGGTCCTGCGCCCGCTCGACCGGGACATCCTGCGCAACCGGATCTACGCGGGCACCACGATGGCGGCCGTCTGGTATGGCTGGGATAACGGCATTCCGCAGCCCTATACCTCGCCCGATTATCTTGCCCCGCGTTACCAGGAATTCTTCGCTTGGCCAAAGTGGGGTCAGTTCTACCAGACCGGGGGCGATGTGGGCGAAGCGCCCGACATGCCTGCCGCCGAAGAGCTGATGACCCTGTCGCGTGAGTGGGATCACGCAACCACCGACGAAGAGCGCAGCGCGGCTTGGGAAAAGATGCTGAAGATCCATGCCGACAATGTATTCGGCATCGGCATCCTTGCCGAGGCACCGCAGCCGGTGGTCGTGTCAAACCGTCTGAAGAACGTCCCGCAAAGCGCGATCTGGGCATGGGACCCGGGCGCACATTTCGGGATTCACCGGATGGACGAGTTCTATTTTGACGGCACCGGGACGAATTAATGCTGGTACTGCGCTATGCGCTCTACAGGTTCGGGACGATGCTGCTTACGCTGCTCGTCGTCTCGGCCCTGATCTTCCTGATCATCAACCTCCCTCCGGGGGATTACCTGTCGAACCAGATTGCCGAGCTGCGCTCGACCGGGCAGACCGCCGGGGTGCAGAAGGCAGAGTTCCTGCGCCGCGAATATGCGCTCGACCGGCCGCTGTGGCAGCAATACCTGATCTGGGTCGGATTCATCCCCGGCCCGCAGGGATTTTCGGGTCTGATCCAAGGCGATTTTGGCTGGTCATTTGAATTCGACCGCCCCGTTTCGGAAATCGTCGGCGATACCCTTTGGCTGACGGTTCTGGTGAACCTCGCCGCGGTTCTCTTTGTCTATATGGTGGCCTTACCGCTGGGTATTCTGGCGGCGGCGAAATCAAAGACCTGGGTCGATTATTCCTCGGCCTTTGTGGGCTACCTGGGCCTTGCGACCCCGAACTTTCTGCTCGCTCTGATCCTGTTCTATTACGGCAACCGCTGGTTCGACCTGCCCATCGGCGGTCTGATGGATCCGATCTATGAAGGCGAGCCGATGAGCTGGGACAAGGTGCGCTCAATCCTGCTGCACCTGATTGTGCCGACCTTTGTCATCGGCACGTCGGGGGCGGCGGCGATGATGCAGCGCCTGCGCGCCAACCTGCTGGACGAATTGGGCAAGCCCTATGTGGAAACCGCCATCGCCAAGGGAATGTCGCCACCGAGAATGCTGGTGAAATACCCGCTCCGAATGGCCTTTAACCCGTTTGTCGCCGATATCGGCAACCTGCTGCCCGCGATGGTTTCGGGATCGGTTCTGGTGTCGGTCGTCCTGGGCCTGCAGACCATCGGCCCCACCCTGCTGATCGCGCTGAAATCGCAGGACCAGTTCCTTGCCGGTTTCGTGCTGATGTTCGTGGCCCTGCTGACATTGCTGGGCACGATGATCTCGGACGTGCTTCTGGTGCTGCTTGACCCGCGTATCCGCTACGAGGGGAAAGCAGGATGACACAGCTTTCCGATGGCCGCTACGTCGACGACGCGCCTTATGATCCGCAACTGAGCATTCAGCAGCTTGAGCGGCGCGATCTCGATGCGCCGAACTGGGTGCTGATCTGGCGCAAGTTCAAGCGGCATCGGCTTGGGCTGGTGTCTGGCATCTTTCTGCTGTTCTGCTACCTGATGCTGCCCTTTGCCGGGTTCATCGCGCCCTACAGCGCGAATGAGCGCCACTCGGAACATATATATGCGCCGCCGCAGACGGTGAATTTCTGGCACGAAGGTCAATTCTTGGGGCCTTACGTCTACCCGATGACCTCAGAGGCCAATCTTGAAACCTTCAAATGGGAGTTCGTGCCGGATGAGACCCGCCCCCTGCCGCTGCGGTTCTTTTGCGAAGGCTCCGAATACAAGCTGGCCGGGCTAATTCCGTCGGACACGCATCTGTTCTGCGCGCCCGAAGGCGCGACTATTTTCCTCTGGGGCGCCGACCGGCTGGGCCGGGACGTGTTCAGCCGCATCCTTTACGGCGCGCAGCTTTCCCTAACCGTCGGGCTGATCGGCATCACCGTGTCCTTTGTGCTGGGCATCTTCTTTGGCTCCATCGCGGGGTATTTCGGCGGTGGGCTCGACTGGGTGATCAACCGCATGATCGAAATCCTGCGGTCCCTGCCGGAACTGCCGCTCTGGCTCGCACTCTCAGCGGCGGTGCCGTCGAACTGGGGGCCCGTGGCGGTGTTCTTCATCATCTCGGTGATCCTTGGCATTCTTGACTGGCCGGGGCTGGCACGATCCGTGCGGGCCAAGTTTCTGAGCTTGCGCGAAGAAGAATACGTGCGCGCGGCCGAAATGATGGGGGCGTCTTCGGGGCGGGTGATCCGCAAACACCTGCTGCCGAATTTCATGTCACACCTGATCGCCAGCGCCACCCTGTCGATACCGGCGATGATCCTTGGCGAGACCGCGCTGTCCTATCTGGGCCTTGGCCTGCGTGCGCCTGCGGTAAGCTGGGGCGTGATGCTGAACGACGCACAGAACCTCGTGAACGTCGAGATCTACTGGTGGACGGCGATCCCGATGATCCCGATCATCGTCGTGGTTCTGGCCTTCAATTTCCTTGGTGACGGGCTGCGCGACTCACTCGATCCATATCACGACTAGATTTTTGCCACGAAATGCGGCAAGGTTAACGGATAGTAAACAATCATTGACTCCAAAACGGATTGATACCCAAAACCATTGATATCCATGGTCTGCCAGCATGTATCGCTATGTAAGTAATCGGATCTTGAGGCATGTTTGGTAACTGAGATCACAGACGTGTTCCCAAAAGACGCCGCAGAATGAGCTTATGAATTCCCTGCGGAACCCACATAGTGATCTTAGGTTTTGTTCAGACCATTTTATAAGTGAGACATGTAATGCGTGCCCTTAAACCCCAAACGACCCTTCCCTTTGAAAACAGCCCGATGCCAACGATGTGGAGCGAACGCGTTCGCGGTGCCAAGGAAACCTCGCTTGACAGCGAAACCGCGATTTCCCTGGCCTGTCATCTGGGGCGCTGCTTTACCGATGCAGACAACTGGAACAACTTGATTAAGGAACTGGCCGACCGTCGCTTCAGCCTTTGTTTCGAAGATGGTCGCCTGGTACTGGTCAACGAAGACACCGGCGTGTCGCTTTGCACCTGCGCCTCGATGGGTCACAGCTTTGCCTCGCTCATGGCGCGGTTCGGAAAGCCGAATGTCGTCGCCGACACCGGTCGCCTTGTCCAGCGCGACTATGCAAGCTGATCGGTAAGACGATCCTAGCGATCGTCGCCGACTCCCTTCATGTCATCCATCTCTCCGTCGTCGACGGCGGCCCGCGCAGCACCTGCAATTGCTTCGCGCTGGGCATCGGTCAGGTCTTCGACGTGACCGTCGGCCAGACGGACGGTGACCTCGCGGTTCGCAAACTTGATGCCTTCACGCGCAAAAAGAATCCGGATTTCTTCGTAGACCCGTTTGCGGATCAGCCACTGGTCGCCCGGCTTGCTCATGAACTTGGTCCGGATGATCATCGCACTGTCCTGCATTTCGATGACGCCCTGTGATTTCAGCGGCTGCAGGAAGGTTGGACCGATAACCGGATCTTCGAGCAGGTCCTGCCCGAGTTTCTTGATCAGCTTGCGGACCTTTTCCACGTCGGTGTCGTAAGTCACGCGAAGCGGCAGTTTCATGATGACCCAGTCGCGCGAATAGTTGGTCAGCACCCGGATCTCACCGAATGGGATCGTGTGCAGCGCGCCCTTGTGGTGGCGCAGCTGGAAAGAGCGCACGGATATTTTTTCCACCGTCCCCTTCACCGATTCAATGTCGATATATTCGCCTTTGCGGAAGGCATCGTCGATCAGGAAGAAGGCCCCCGAGAAGATGTCGCGCACGAGGGTCTGCGCGCCGAAACCGACGGCCAGACCGACAACCCCGGCACCGGCAAAGAGCGGGCTAACATTGACCCCGATTTCAAGCAGGGCGATCAGAACGATGGTTACGACGATCACCGCAAGGATCGCACCGCGGAACAGCGGCAAAAGCGTGCCAAGCCGGGTCGTGGCGCTGTCGCCGCCTTCGTCACCGGCCTCCGCATCGTCCGGCGTGTCGTATGTTTCCTCGGCGATCTTGCTGTCGAGCCAGATGCGCAGGAAATTATAGACGATGTAGCCGATGAAAATGATGGTGATGACGTCGAGCAGGTTCTTGATGAAAGATTCCTGCAGCACTGCGTTGTCCGGGTCCCAGAGCCGCAGCAATGCGTAAAGCCCGGCCACGAAGGCAAGGATACCTGCCACCCTTCGGGCCAGCGCCTCGTAGGTGGTGATCGTCGGCCCGGTAAAGCTCATCGGGCCGGTGGCGTCTTCGCTTGCATCCGAGGCCGCGAGTTCGGTGTTCATGCGATCCACGGTGATGCGCCGGTCGAAATAGCGCTCGATCAGGTAGTTGATCGCGCCATAGACGATCATCATCGCGAGGAAGACGATATAGGCGCCGATCACCAGCGGCGTGGCCTCGGGACGGTTCATCACGAGGTCAAAGATCAACCGGCACCACCCGAAGATGAGGTAGAGGATCAGCACCGGCGCCCAGCCGTAGGCGATGACCTTTTTCAACCATGACACCTGCGACGTCGGTTTACCGACAAGGATCGCATTGGTGATCGCGCGCCGGTTCGCGAGGATCATGGCGAGGTTCAGGACAAAGGCGATGGACGCCAGCACGCCCGAAAGCGCGGCGTAGACGTTGTAATCGACGCCAAAGTCATGAATCCAGGTGCTGAGCAGGATGACAAAGACGTTCACCCCGGCAAGGGTGGACGCCCAGTAATAAAGCTTTTTCGCGTCACTGTCCGAGAAATGGGTCAGGCGGTACTGGCTGAGAAAGGGCGACAAAATCATCCGCCAGATATCTGAGAGCGTACGCCCGACGAACCACGCGATAAAAATCGCCGTAATGGTAAACTGGACGGTGATATTGTCGGTCATGCCGAATATCAGTGTGCCGAGCGCATAGGCGACCACCATGCTGAAAATCGTGCCACCTATGCCCATGACAAACCGGAAGGCGAGGAAAGGCATCTTTTCCAGATAGCCCTGCGGGTTCTCCTTTACCCGACCGGTGACGAATTTCCGCACCATGCGTTTGCCGTAGATTTCAGTCGCAGCGATGCGGCCGATGATCAGCATGGCACCACAGATCAGAAATATTCGGACAAATGCCCAGATCGTACCATCCGGACTTTTGGCACGGAGCATTTCTCCAACCCGGTCGAGCGAGTTCGGCAGCGCGTCTATTCGCTCAGAAAATGTGTTGCGAAACTGCTGGATATCCGCCTGCGCCTGCATCAGGCCCGAGGCGCCCGCCATGCCGGTTTCGCTTGGTTCTGCACTGGCATTATCGGTGCCGGTCTGCCGGTTCACGATATTACCGGCGGTGTCGATGACGATGACATCCACGCCGCTTTCGCCCGCCTGTCGTATCGCTTCGGCAAGTTCCGCGCTTGTCGCGGTTGCGGCAGGTTCGCTACTGGTTCCCGTCTGCTCGGCCTGGGCCGATAATTGGGCAATCCCAAAGGAAAGAAAGCAGAGCGAAAGAGCCAAAAGTCTGATAAAATGCATATTGAAATCCCACCGACATTCTTGAAATTCCTCAAGAAACCGTACATGAGCGATTTTTTTCACGCAATGAGGTTGAGTTGAAAATCGAAAAACACAACCATAAGTATTTATTTCTTACCTTTCACCGTTGGATTCGTGTTTTAAATGCCCCAGATTTGTTGATAGCAATTGTGAAACGTCGTCGTATCGACATAGAGACGGCATAGAAAGCAGGTGGCCGCGCCACCAAAACTGCAATCAGACTGCGGCCGCATTGGAAACCGCGTTGACCAATTCGGAACGAAGGACGAGGCATGGACTCGATCAAGCGACAGTTCCAATCCGCGCGGGCGTCTGACGCGATCACATCCCCAACCGGGTTTTCGGAGACTCGATGATGCGCGACGATATGCAAGGGGCGTCTCATGCGCCACGCATCATGCTTTACAGCCACGACACTTTCGGGCTGGGGCATCTCCGGCGTTCGCGCGCGCTGGCACAGGCGATCACCTCTGCCTATCCGATGTCCTCGGCATTGATCCTTACCGGGTCGCCTGTTGCCGGTCGCTTCGATTTCCCGGCGCGTGTCGATCACGTGCGTCTCCCCGGCGTCACCAAGCGTCAGGATGGCAGCTATGTCAGCCAGTCCATGAGCATGAACATCGAGGAAACCACCAGCCTTCGGGCCGGTCTGATCCGTTCGACGGCGGAAGAATTCCGGCCGGATGTGCTGATCGTCGACAAGGAGCCGACCGGGTTTCATGGAGAGCTCCTGCCAACGCTGGAGATGTTGCATCGCAATGGCAGTGCCAAGCTGGTGCTCGGACTGCGCGACGTGCTGGACGAACCCGAGGTACTGGCCGCCGAATGGGCGCGCAAGCAAGCCATCGAGGCCATCGAACTCTACTACGACGAAACATGGATCTACGGCACCAAGGCCGTCTACGACCCGCTCGCCGGGCTCGACCTGAGCGACGAGGCGCGGTCGCGGATGCATTGGACGGGATATCTGCGCCGCAGTGACACTTCCGACGAAACGCCACCCGAGCAGCCCTATATTCTGATCACACCCGGCGGAGGCGGCGATGGAGAGGTTCTGGTCGATCTCGTGCTGGCCGCTTATGAAAGTGAACCCGCCCTGTCGCCGCGTGCCGTGCTGGTTTACGGCCCGTTTCTCTCCGGCGAGACGCTGCAGGCGTTCGAGCGGCGCGTGGCCGCGCTGGACGGGCGCGTCACCTCGGTCACCTTCGATACTCATATCGAAACGCTTTTCGCCGGGGCGCAGGGCGTTGTCTGCATGGGCGGCTACAACACCTTTTGCGAAGTCCTGTCTTTCGACAAGCGCGCGGTGATTGTGCCGCGCACGGTGCCCCGGCTGGAACAGTGGCTGCGGGCAAGCCGGTCGGAAGAGCTTGGCCTGATCCGGATGCTCGACGAATACCGCGACGGGCTGACGGTTGCGTCGATGATCGGCGCGATTCGGGGGCTGCCGGGCCAGAAACTGCCAAGCGAGGTGATGCCAGTCGGGTTGATGGACGGTCTCGATTATGTCACCGACCGGATCGGGGCCCTGCTGCACCAGAGTTCGGACCAGGCCGCGGAATGACAATACCCCTTGCGGTCGTGGTCAAGGGCTGGCCACGCCTGTCCGAAACATTCATCGCTCAGGAACTGGTCGCGCTGGAAGAAGCGGGTCACAGGCTTGAACTGTGGTCACTGCGCCATCCCACCGACACCAAGACCCATCCTTTGCACGAACGGCTGAAGGCGCCGGTGCATTACCTGCCCGAATACCTCGGTGATGAAAAGGCGCGCGTCTTCAACGCATTTCAAGCCGCACGCCGCCTGCCGGGCTTTCAGCGTGCATGGCAGATCTGGCGCACCGATTTCGCCCGGGACCGCAGCAGCAACCGCGCCCGGCGTTTCGGGCAGGCCTGCGTTCTGGCGAGCGAAATGCCCGAAGGCACCCCGGCGCTCTATGCGCATTTCCTGCACACCCCGTCATCCGTCGCCCGCTATGCGGCGGTGATGCGCGGCCTGCCGTGGTCCTTTTCAGCCCATGCCAAGGACATCTGGACCTCGCCAGACTGGGAATTGCGCGAAAAACTCTCGGTCGACCGGGCCGGTGCGACCTTTGGTGCGACTTGCACAGACTTTGGCGCCGGTCACCTGCGCGATCTGGCCGCCGATCCCGACCGGATCGAATTGATCTACCACGGTCTTGACCTTGCACGCTTCCCCGAACCGCCCGCCCGGCCCCTCCGCCATGCGGATTCGCCGTTTCACATGCTATCCGTCGGGCGGCTGGTCGAGAAAAAAGGGTTCGACCGGCTAATCGACGCGCTTGCGCTCTTGCCCGAGGGGCTCGACTGGCACTGGACCCATATCGGCGGCGGTACGCTGAAAGACGCGATGTGGCAGCGCGCCGAGGCCGCCGGGCTGAACGCAAGGATCACGTGGCGCGGCGCCTGTGATCAGCCGGACGTGATCGAGGCGATGCGGCAGGCCGATCTTTTCGTGCTGCCCAGCCGAATTGCCGACGATGGCGACCGCGACGGGTTGCCAAACGTGCTGATGGAGGCGGCATCGCAAAAGCTGCCGATCCTCTCGACCTCGGTCTCGGCAATCCCCGAATTCATCACCTCGGGCACCCATGGTCTGCTGGTCCGCGACAAGCCCGAAGACCTCGCCGACGCGATGGTGCAGGTCGCGACCGAACCCCGCGCCGCCAAGGCGATGGCCGAGGCCGCCTTTGACCGACTGCACAATGCTTTCACGATGCAACCGGGCATCGCAAAGCTCTCGGCACGCCTCACTGAACTTTGCGGCGGACCGACATGAAAGACGCAAGGATCGCCTTTTTCGCACCGATGAAAGCGCCCGACCATGAGACACCTTCGGGCGACCGGGAAATGGCGCGCAACCTCATGACGGCGTTGCGGGCAACCGGAGCGAAGGTCCATCTGGCCTCGGATATGCGCATCTATGATGGCGCGGGCGATCCGTGGCAGCAATCGACGCTGATGGAAGCGGCCAAGCCTGAAATTGCGCGGCTTACCGAGGAATTCGCGCAAGACCCGCCGTCGATCTGGGTGAGCTATCACAACTATTACAAATCTCCGGATCTGATCGGTCCGCCCGTATGCGCGGCGTTGAACATTCCCTATGTGCAGATAGAGACCAGCCGGGCACGCAAACGCCTCTCCGGCCCTTGGGCCGGTTTTGCCCGCGTCGCCGAAGAGGCCTGCGACGCAGCCGATCTCGTGTTCTACATGACCGTCCATGATCATGAGACGCTGGAACGCGACAGGCCGGACTCACAAAGGCTTGTTCACCTGCCGCCTTTCCTGCCGCTTGAAAACCTGCCCGCCCCCTCTCCGCTCGACAGTCCGGACATATTTGCCGCCGGCATGATGCGAGCAGGTGACAAGCTGGCTTCCTATGAACTTGTCGCGGAAACGCTGGCCCTGCTGGACGACCAGCCGATGCGGCTGCGGATCGCCGGGGACGGGCCGGTGCGCCGCGAGGTGGAAAAGCTCATGGCGCCGTTCGGGGACAAGGTGCGTTTTCTCGGACGGCTGGATGCGGGACAGATGGCGCGGGCCTATCGCAATGCATCGCTGTTTTTCTGGCCGGGCGTAAACGAAGCCTACGGGATGGTTTACCTCGAGGCGCAGGCGATGGGCCTGCCCGTGGTGGCGCAGGACAGGCCCGGTGTGCGAGACGTGCTGGCACCGGGCGCTCACCCGGCGCCGGAGGATGGGCCGCAAGCCATGGCCGAGACAATCCGCAGCCAGCTGAACGATGCCGCGTTGCGCAGGGAACGGGGCAGGCAATCGCGCGCCTTTGTTGCGGAAAACCATCTGCTGACGACGGCGCGGGACATTCTGACCGGGGCTCTGTCTCCCCTGATCGCGGGGGCCTCATGATCCGGCTTGCCTTGCTTCGCCATGGTCCCACGGAATGGAACCGCATGGGGCGTATTCAGGGGCGCAGCGACATCGCGCTCGACGATCAGGCGCGGCTGGATCTGGGCGCGCGACGCCTGCCCGGCGCATGGGAGAAGGCGGAGCTCTGGTCCAGCCCGCTGGCGCGCGCCCGCGACACGGCGACCTGCCTGACCGGACGCATGCCGCAGATCAGTGACGCGTTGAGCGAGATGAACTGGGGCCGCTTTGAAGGGCAAAAGGGAGCCGAGCTGATCGAAGATCCCGACACCGGCTACCGGCATATCGAGGACTGGGGCTGGGATTACTGCCCGCCCGACGGAGAGAGCCCGAAGATGGTCAGCGAAAGGCTGGATCCCTGGCTTGACGGGCTGACCCGCGACGCGGTTGCGGTCTGCCACATCGGGGTGATGCGGGTCCTGCTGGCGCGCGCGCATGGGTGGGATTTTACAGGCCCCGCGCCGTTCCGGATCAAGCGCAACCGGCTCTATATCCTGACGCTGGACGAAAGTCTGAGTGCCGATCCCGAACCGCTTCGCCTGATTGCGCGCGAGGCGGGCGCATGAGGGTGATGATCGTGGTCACCCACCTGCTCGGGTCGGGTCATCTGGCACGGGCGATGGTGCTGGGCGAGGCCTTTCACGCAGCCGGTCACGAGGTGACGGTTGTCTCGGGCGGCGGCGCGATCGAAAGGCTGAAAAGGCCCGGCGTCACATTGCTGCAACTGTCGCCGCTTCGGTCGGACGGGACGAATTTCACCCGTTTGCTGGACGATACGGGCAGCGAGGCGGGTGAGGCCTATCTTGCCGCACGCCGGACATCACTGGTTAACGCCTTGGCTGATATCTTACCGGATATCTTGATTACCGAGCTTTTCCCCTTTGGCCGCAGGGTGCTTAGGGCCGAGTTTCTCGACCTGCTGGGCGCTGCGCGTGACATGGCACCCCCGCCGGTAATTCTGAGTTCGATCCGCGACATTCTTGCACCGCCGTCGAAACCTGATCGCGCAGCCAAAACGGATGAGATCGTCGACCGGTTCTACGATGGCGTGCTGGTGCATTCCGATCCAAAAACGACTCCGCTCGACGCAAGCTGGCCGGTGAGCGACAGCCTGCGGACGCGTCTGCATTACACGGGTTACGTGGCCCCCGCGCCAGCAGACGATCACCCCGAGCAGGCTGGCAACGGCGAAGTTCTGGTGAGCGCCGGGGGTGGCGGTGTTGGCGGTAACCTGTTCGATGCGGCGCTTGGGGCTGCGCGGCTGTTGCCGTCATACCGCTGGCGGCTGCTGGTTGGCGGGGAAGACGCAACGGCGACGATCGCGCGCTTGCAGGGTAATGCCCCCGACAACGCTTTCGTCGAGCCCGCGCGACCGGATTTCCGCCAGATGCTGCGCCATGCGGCGGGTTCGGTCAGCATGTGCGGCTACAACACGGCGCTTGACCTGATGCAGGCGGCGGCACCTTCGGTACTTGTGCCATTTGATGCGGGGAAGGAAACCGAGCAGAGCCTTCGGGCCGAGGCGCTGGCGCGATTGCCCGGATTTGAAGTGCTGAAATCGGCGGATCTGACACCGGAGCGCCTTGCCAAGGTCGTAACCGATGTCATGGCCGCACCGAAACGCTCCGGTTCCCACGCGCGTTTTGACGGGGCGACCCGGTCGGTCGATATTGCCTGTGCCATGGCGGAGGCGCGCAAATGAACTGGAACGCGCTGGAAGCTGAGCTGGGGACATGGCAGGCGGAGGGTCTGACCCTGCCGTTCTGGTGGCGGGATGATGACGCGACCGAACCGACAGCGGCGCTGGACCGGCTTTACAGAATTGCCACGTCTCTGGACCTGCCACTGCACCTTGCGGTTATCCCGGAACCGGCGACCGAAGAGCTGGGTCAGTGGCTGAACGCGCGCGGTCTGGCCGTGCCGCTGGTTCATGGCTGGGCCCATCGCAACCACGAACCTCCGGAACGGAAGAAAGCGGAATTCGGCATTGCCCGGCCCGTCGAAACCGCGCTGGAGGATGCACGCGAGGGCTGGTCGCGGCTTGGCGGTTTGCTCGGCCACGCGCCTGCCCCGCTTTTCGTGCCGCCGTGGAACCGGATTTCGCCCCAGGTCGCCAAAGGTTTACACGATATCGGATACCGGGCGCTGTCGACATTCGGACCGCGCAAGTACGCGAATGAAATCAACACCCATCTCGACCCGATCGACTGGCGCGGGACGCGCTCGGTCGTGGCGCCGGATAAGCTGCTGGATCAGGCCGTTGCCATGCTGGCAGACCGGCGGGAGGGCCGCGCGGACAATAGCGAGCCCTTTGGCCTGCTGACCCATCACCTTGTACATGACCCGGCGATCTGGGATTTTACCGAAACCTTTCTGCGCCTGATGGCAGATGGACCTGTCCGACCGTGGCGCGCAACCGAACTGGAAAGTAACTGATGAGCCGACTGGATTCGATGCTGCGCCGTCTGGCGGCACAACGCGATGGGCTGAACTGGGCGGCAGAGTTGATCTCTGACCTGTCGGGCGACGTCGCCGACCTTGGGCTGGGGAATGGCCGCACCTATGACCACCTGCGCGAGATTCTGCCTGACCGGCGGATCTGGGTGATCGACCGGTCACTGAACTGCCACCCGTCCTGCGTACCGCCCAAGGCGGATTTTCTTGAGGGCGAGGCCGGGCCAATGCTGGACCAGCTCGCGGAAAAGGGCGTCAGGCTGGCGCTGGCGCATTACGATTTCGGCTTTGGGGTCAAGGATAAGGATGTGGCCGAGGCCGCGCGGCTGAGCCCGGCAATCGCCAAGGTGATGGCGCCCGGTGGCATCCTTGTTTCAGGACAGCCTCTGGTCGGTTTCACCGCCCTGAAAGGGCCAGACACGATCGCCCCGGACCGCTATCTTTTCTACCGCCACGATGGGGAAAACTGAATGCGCATCGACAGCAAACAGGCGCACCTGAATTCCGCCAATCGGTTTTGCCGGACGGTGAGGGGCTAGGCCGTGGAATACAAACGCTACGCGCTTTACTACGCGCCGCCCGAGGATGCCGAATGGGCGCGATTTTGCACCCGGTGGCTGGGATGGGACATGACCGAGGGGCAAGTGGTGGCCCCGCCCGAGATGCCGACGCTGCCGCTGGATCATGCCGAAATCATCCGCGCGCCACGGAAATATGGCCTGCACGCAACGCTGAAACCACCGTTTCGACTGACCAACGGCACCACGCCAGAAGGTCTAGAAAAAGCGTGCGAGGAGTTGTGCGCCCACATCGCTCCCTTCGATCTGGATGCACTGCAACTGGCGCGACTGGGCCGGTTTATTGCCCTGCGCATCCAAGGGTCTGACACGGGAATGCGCGCGCTGGCTGATACGCTGGTCAGGGACCTCGACAGCTTTCGCGCACCACCGTCAGAAGAGGAACTGAAGCGCCGCCGGGGCAAGGGGCTGCCCCCTGCGCAGGAGGCCAATCTCGTGCAATGGGGCTACCCCTATGTGATGGAGGAGTTCCGCTTTCACATCACGCTGAGCAGTTCGCTGCCGCGCGACGCGATTGAACCCGTCGAAACGGTGCTGCATGAACGGCTGACCCCGCTCTTGCCGCAGCCTGTACCGATCCGCGATGTTGCGCTGGTCGGTGAGGCAGACGACGGCAAATTCCACATGGTCCGGCGCTTTCGTCTGGGCAAATGAACACTGAAAATGACAGGAGGATACGATGACTGTCACCAATAAAACCGTACTCATCACCGGGGCGAGCCGGGGCATCGGCGAAGCCACGGCGCGCCATCTGGCCGATCTGGGGCATAACGTGGTTCTGGCCGCGCGCAGCGGCGGCGCAATCGAAACCATCGCGCAGGAAATCAACGATGCGGGCGGCAAGGCGCTGGCCGTGACCTGCGACGTAAGCAACTGGGCCTCAGTCTCTGATCTGGTGGCCAAGACAGAAGAGCGGTTCGGCCCGGTGGACGTGCTGGTCAACAATGCCGGAGTGATCGACCCCATCGCGCGGATCGACGAAAGCGACCCCGAAGAATGGGGCAAGGTCGTCGATATCAACGTCAAGGGCGTCTATTACGGGTTCCGCGCGGTGCTGCCAAGCATGGTTGAACGTGGCGAAGGCACGATCATCAACATCAGTTCCGGTGCCGCGACCGGCGCGCTGGAAGGCTGGAGCCATTACTGCGCGACCAAGGCGGCCGTTCTGTCGCTGACCAAATGCGGCGACGTGGAATACCGCGACAAGGGCATTCGCATCATGGGGCTGAGCCCGGGCACCGTGGCGACTGACATGCAGGTAAAAATCAAGGCCTCGGGCGTGAACCCGGTCAGCCAGCTCGATTTCTCTTCGCATATCCCGCCGGAATGGGTGGCACAGGGAATCGCTTTCCTGATGACCGAAGGTGGCGACGCCTTCCGGGGCACCGATTTCTCGCTGAAAACTGACGAGGGGCGCAGACTGGCCGGACTTCCGGAGGCCTGAGTCCACGGCGCGAGCCGAAAGCGACAAGTTGCCCCTATCGACCCGCGCCGGCTGGGCTTATATGCCTATCAACTTTTGCCGCACAGGTGCTGCCATGACATTCGACCGCAAGATCAAGATCGCCCCGTCCATCCTCGCCTCGGATTTCGCCAATTTCGGTGCGGAATGCGAAGCCATCGAAGCGCAGGGCGCGGATTGGGTCCATGTAGATGTGATGGACGGGCATTTTGTACCCAACCTCACCTTTGGTCCGGCCACCTGCGCCGCGATCCGCCCGCATATCAAGGGCGTGATGGACGTGCATCTGATGATCGCCCCGGTCGATCCCTACATCGACGCCTTCGCACAGGCCGGAGCCGATGTGATCAGCGCGCATGTAGAGGCCGGTCCGCATATTCACCGTACGCTTCAGGCAATTCGCGGTGCAGGGGTCAAAGCCGGTGTCGCGCTGAACCCCGGCACACCGGCAAGCGCGGTTGCACATCTGCTCGACCTGACCGACCTGATCTGCGTGATGACGGTAAACCCCGGCTTTGGCGGGCAGAAGTTCATCGATATGAGCGCCAAGGTGAAAGAACTGCGCGCGATGATCGGTGACCGCCCCGTGCATATCGAGATCGATGGCGGCGTGGACGTGAACACCGCACCGCTGGTTGCGCAGGCGGGTGCCGATGTACTGGTCGCGGGTTCCGCCGTGTTCAAGGGCGGCTCTGTCAGCAACCCCGGCCCCTATGGCGAAAACATCCGCGCCATTCGCGCCGCCGCCGAAGGCGTTTACGTCTGATCGCAACCACACGGGGGACTCTCCGCGTTTCCGGCTGATCCGGGGGACGCTGACTTATAGCGCCTTTTCCTAGCGTTGCGGTAAAACCCGTGTGAGGATGCGGTCGCTGCGGTTTTTCGCTCGCTTCATCCAAGGAACGGTTTCCGGCTGCGCCTGTTCGCGTTCGATCCTGTCGGTCTGTGAAAAGAAGAAAGGGAAATCAGATGTTTGCGGCCACCCTTTCCACCCTGCTCGACATTCTCGGCACCTTTGCCTTTGGCCTCAGCGGGGCGATGGTCGCGATCCGGAGCAGGCTCGATCTGTTCGGAATCCTCGTGCTTTCGGCGGCGACCGGCGTGGCAGGAGGGATCATCCGCGATCTGCTGTTGGGCGATGTGCCCCCTGCCGCACTCCAGACCTACTGGCCCCTTGCGGTGACCGGTGCGGCAGGTCTCTGCGCGTTTTTCTTCGGGCCGCTGATCGACCGGATGAACCGGCCCGTGATGCTGCTTGATGCCATCGGGCTGGGGGTTTTCGCGGTGGCTGGGTGCCAGAAAGCGCTGGCCTATGGGTTGGAAACGCCCGGCGCGGTTCTGTTGGGCATGATGACGGCGATTGGCGGTGGAATGCTCCGCGACATCATGGCCGCCGAGGTGCCGCGTGTGCTGCGCGAGGATGTCTATGCGCTCGCCGCCCTTGCCGGCGCTTTCGCCTATGTTTGCGGTCTCTGGCTGGGTCTTCCCGATACGGCTGCGGTGGTCAGCGCGGTGTTGCTGGCGATCGTGCTACGGGTTGCAAGTGTCCGATACGGCTGGAAGCTGCCGCGCGCACGGGGGCATTGATAAGCGCCCTGCGCTAAAGCCATTTGCCGGGCTCGCGTTTAGTCCAGCTTGTCCGCGAAAGCCTCAAGCAGCTTGTGTTTCAGGATCTTGCCGGTCGGTGCGGCGGGCAGCTCGGTGGCCACGATGATCCGCTTGGGCCGCTTGTAGCCGGTCAGCCGTTCGGCGGCAAAGGCGCGAAGTTCCTCGACATCCGGCATGTCATCCGGCGCGGCCTGCACGAAAGCCAGCACTTCCTCGTCCCCGCCCTTGCG
Source organism: Heliomarina baculiformis (assembly GCF_019966545.1). Taxonomy (GTDB): domain Bacteria; phylum Pseudomonadota; class Alphaproteobacteria; order Rhodobacterales; family Rhodobacteraceae; genus Heliomarina; species Heliomarina baculiformis. The sequence goes on from NZ_JAIMIC010000006.1 coordinate 116,484, forward strand.
GCGTCCGATCACCGCGCATTGGATGACCTTGGGGTGGTCGTTTATCGCGGCTTCGACCTCGGGCGGGTAGACATTGAAACCGCCATGGATGATCAGCTCTTTCGAGCGGCCCACGATATGCAGCCGGTTCTGGTCGTCGATTTTGCCAAGGTCGCCGGTGCGCAGCCATCCCTCGGGATCGAGCACAGCAGCCGTGGCCTGGGCATTCTTGTAATAGCCCTTCATGATGTTCGGGCCCTTGCAAAGGACTTCGCCCACACCATCGCCGCCACCGGGCACGTCTTCGTCGATCTTCAACTCCGTCCCCGGCAGGGCGGGTCCGCAAGAAGTGTCCGGATCGCCGATTTCGCTATGGGTCACGGTAGCACCGGCAGTGGTCTCGGTCATGCCAAAGCCGTTTTGCAGGGGCAGCCCGTAGAAAGCCTCGGCCTTGCGTTTCCACGCGGGGTCGAGCGGTGCGGCCCCCGATGAGACATAGCGCAGCGTCTTGCCCGGCAGTTTTTCATGCCCCTGTTCGCGGGCGTATTGCATCAGCAACGCGTGCATCTGCGGCACACCGGAAAACAGGGTGACGCCGTTGTTCAGCGCCTCGTAAAGACGAGCGGCGGAAAAGCGGGCCTCGAAATGGATATGGGCGCCTGCGACCGTTGCGGCGGTGATCATCGAGGTCAGGCCGAACACATGGGTCATTGGCAGCACGCCATAGATCTTGTCGCCCGCCACGATATTCCGGCTGTTGGCCGAGCTTTGCCCACCAAAGCGCAGGTTGCCGTGGGTCAGCATAACGCCCTTGGGCGCGCCGGTCGTGCCGGTGGTATAAAGCAGCACCGCAACATCGGGCAGATCATCGGGATCGCTGTCATAGGGCGTCGAGACGTGCATTTCGCCAAAGGCGCCGCTGATCGGTTCCGCTCCAACCCGTTCGGCATGGGCCTTGGCGTCGGGCGAGACCGCCGAGGCGAACAGCATCGCGGCTGGGCGGGCGTGTTCCGTCAGCTTGGTCAGCTCGCCTGCCGTCTGGCGTGCGTTGATCGGCGAGACGATCACCCCCATGCGGGAACAGGCAAAGACACTGGCCATGCCCGCACCGCTGTTTTCCGTCACCAGCATGACACGGTCGCCCGCCTGCACACCCTTGGACCTCAGCAGATCAGTGATCTCGCGGCAGGCCGCGTCCAGACCGGCAAAATCCCAATGCGTGCCAACGGAATCCGTGACCGCAAGCGCCGTGGGACGCGCAGCGATCTGCGCGTCAAGGTAATCGTGCCATCTGCCGTTCATTACTTGAATTCCGCTTTCCGCTTTTCAAGGAAGGCCGATATACCTTCGCTCGCTTCATCCCCGACCTGCGCCCGCGCCATCGCGTCGCGTTCCAAGTCAAGCTGGGTGTCTTCGCTGTTGTCATACCCCGAGGCGACCAATCCCCGGATCACGCCCTGCGCCACGCGTGGACCCTTGGCAAGCTGGTCGACGATCCTGTCGGCGGCGCTGTCTGTCTGACCGGCTTCCACGACCTCGCTCACGACGCCAAGCTCTGCCATGCGTTCGGCGGTAACCGGGCGCGCCAGCAGGCACATCTCCATCGCGAGCTGCCGCGGCAGCATCTTGGCCAGCGACGAGGTCAGCCCGCCGTCGGGCACCAGCCCGGCCCTTACATAAGAGGCGATGAACTGCGTACCGGCGCTGGCAACGATCATATCGCAGGCCAGCGCAATCGAAGCCCCTGCCCCGGCGGCACCACCTTCGACGGCAGCGATCACCGGCACCGGGCAATTGCGGATCGACCGGATCATCGTGTGCAGCCCGTCGATCTTTTCGCGCCGCTCAGGCTCGGAGAGCTTGCGCCGTTCGATCAATACGTTGAGATCGCCGCCGGCGCAGAAATACCCGCCCTCGGACGTCAGGATCACAGCGCGGATACGCGGATCATCGGCTTGCTTGGTCGCCTCGACAATGGCCGCGTAAAGCTCGGGGCTGATTGCGCCGCGTCGCTTCGCGTTCATGTTCACGACAACCAGCCGGTCGCCCTTGTCGTCTATCCGCGCCAGAGTCATTACCTAGCTCTCCTGTCGTACTGTCTTGTAGACGCCGGTGCTGGTGGCAACCAGAACACCATTGGCATCGTGAAGCTCGCCTTCGATGAACATGGTCTTGCGCCCGCCCCCGGTCACCCGGCCCGTCGCCACAACCTTGCCCGGTCCCGCCGGGGCAAGGTACTGGGTGTTAAAGGACAGGGTCAGCATCTGGGGCAGCTTTTCCCGGTCAAGGCTGAGCGAGCCGGTATAGCCACAGGCGCTGTCGAGGAGCATCGCGATGATCCCCCCGTGCAGCACCTTGTGGCGGTTCGTATGCTGATCACCGACCTCGAGCGTGAGACGCGCGCGACCGTCCGGCTGGCCGACATCGACCACCCATCCGATCAGACGCTGCGCTCCGGTTTCGCCGGTGATCAGCCCTTCATCGGTGACTTCAGGCAGCGCTGAGCTCAATGAACCGCTCCAGATGGTAGTCGATGTCGCCGAAACGGTGGTCGCACATGACGATCCGCTTCGCGATATGGGCAAGCTCGTATTCCTTGGTCATCGCGATACCGCCATGCATCTGGATCGACTCTTCGGCGACCAGACGACCGACGCGACCAATCAGGTTGCGGGTCGAGGCGTTCTGACGCGCCGCATCGGCTGTTTCCAGATGACCAGCAGCATTGATAACCGCGGAACGGGCCTGCTCCATTTCGATCAGCAGGTCGGAATAGCGATGTGCCAGCGCCTGGAAGCTGCCAATCGGACGCCCAAACTGCTTGCGCTGGGTCAGGTAATCGCGGGTCAGTTCTACCGCCGTATCCATCGCGCCCAGCGCTTCGGCAGCCAGAGCCACATCCGCAACCGCGATCACGTCGCTCAGCGCGGCAAAGCCTTTGCCCGCCTCACCCAGACGGGCGCTTGCCGGAATCTTCACCTCGTCCAGCGTGACCTCGGCCGCACGACCGCCCGCAAAGAGGGGGTAGCCGCGCATGGTCAGACCAGCGGTATCCGCAGGCACGAGGAACAGCGAGATGCCATCCTGGTCTGCCGCATCGCCGCTTTCCCGCGCCGACACGATAAGCTGGCCCGCCGCCTCGGCGTTCACCACGACCGATTTGCGCCCGTTCAGCACGATTTCGTCGCCGTTCGCCTTTGCCGTGCTTTCGACATAGCTCAGGTCATAGCGCGAAACAGGCTCGCCATGGGCCAGCGCCAGATGCAGAGAGCCAGCGATCACTTCTTCGAACAGTTCCTTCTGGCTGTCGTCGCCCAGCCGGGCGATCAGGCCGCCGCCAAGCACGGCGGTATCGAGGAAAGGCTCAACCACGCCCGCGCGGCCCAATTCCTCGAACACGGTCGAGACGTCGAAACCAAAGCCGCCAAAACCGCCCTGCTCTTCGGTGAACAGCGCACCGATCACGCCCAGCTCGGCCAGTTCGGCCCAGATTTCGGCACTCATGCCTTCTTCGCTGTCGATGATCTTGTTGCGGGTTTCCGTGTCGTATTTGTCAGACAGATAGCGGCGCAGGGTGTCCTGCAGCATCTGCCGTTCTTCAGTCAGGTCGAAATTCAAGGAATTATCCTCCCATCTTCACTTTGGCGATGATCCCGCGCTGGATCTCGTTCGAGCCGCCAAAGATCGACAGCTTGCGGTTGTTGAAATAGGCAGCCGAAACGGGTGCCGCGTAATCCGGTCCGATCGGGTCGTTGTCGCCTTCGACAGTCTCCGAGGGGAAAGGCATCGCGTAGGGGCCCACCGCGCGTCGCGCGAGATCATTAATCTCCTGGCGGATGATCGTGCCTTTGACCTTGAGCATCGAGGATTCCACGCCCGGCGCCTGACCGGCAGCGGCCTTGGAGATGATGCGCATGTTCGAGGTCGACATCGCCATCAGGTCGATCTCAACATTGGCGAGACGCGCCGCGAACTGCGGGTTCTCGATAAGCGGCTTGCCATTGGCGCGCTCGGCCCGGGCGATGCGCTTCACCGATTCCAGACCCGCCTGGCTATAGCCGACGCCCGCGATATTGGTGCGTTCGTGGGTCAGCAGGTACTTGGCATAGGTCCAGCCCTTGTTTTCCTCACCCACAAGGTTTTCGACCGGTACTTTGACGTCGTCAAAGAACACCTCGTTCACCTCATGCACCCCGTCGAGCAGGATGATCGGGCGCACTTCGATACCGGGGGTGTCCATGTCGATGAGGAGGAAGGAAATGCCTTCCTGCTGCTTGACGTCCGGGTCGGTGCGCACAAGGCAGAAGATCTTGTTCGCGTATTGGCCCAGCGTGGTCCATGTTTTCTGACCATTGACGATATAGTGGTCGCCATCGCGCACGGCGCGGGTTTTCAGCGACGCGAGGTCCGACCCGGCGCCCGGCTCGGAATAGCCCTGACACCACCAGTCCTCGCCATTCAGGATACGCGGCAGGTAATAATCCTGCTGCTCTTTCGAGCCGAACGCCTGAAGCACCGGTGCCAGCATCGACAGGCCAAAGGGCACAATGCGCGGCGCATTGGCGCGTGCGGTTTCTTCCTCGAAGATGTGCTTTTGAACCGCGTTCCATTCGGCGCCGCCGAATTTCTTGGGCCAATTCGGTGCCAGCCAGCCCTTTTCGTTCAGGATCGCATGCCAGCGCTCCATGTCTTCTTTGCCCAAATGATCGCGCGCTGCGACCTTATCGGACAGTTCCTTGGGCAGCTTTTCATCGAGAAAGGCGCGTACTTCGTCGCGAAAGGCGATCTCTTCTTCTGTATAGTTCAGGTCCATCGTCTTGCTCCAATCATGTTGGGTCGTTCAGCTTGCGGCCTTGTTCATGTCGTCGAATGTGCGGCCTTCGGCGACCAGCTTTTCCAGCAGCGCCGCAGGTTTCCAGAAATAGTCGTCCTCTTCTGCATAGGATTTGATATCGTCCAGCAGGCCCGGCAGGCCCACGATATCGGCCCATTTCATCGGGCCGCCATAATAGCGCGGGAAGCCGTATCCAAAGAGAAAGACCATATCGATGTCGAGCGGACGCCGCGCGATGCCTTCTTCCAGCACCTTCGCGCCCTCATTGACCATCGCCGCCATGTAGCGACGCACGATTTCCTCGTCGGAAAACTCGCGCGGGGTGATGCCAAGTTCTTTGCGCTCGGCCTCGATCAGCTCCATCACCTCGGGGTTCGGCACACCGGCGCGCTTTCCAGCTTCGTAGATGTAATAGCCCTTGCCGGTCTTCTGGCCGAAATTGCCCTCTTCGCAAAGCTTGTCCGCATAGGTCGGCACGCGTTCACGTGCGTCGCGCGTCGGCGCGAGCCGCTTGCGCGTGGCCCAGCCGATATCAAGACCCGCAAGGTCAGCGACCGCGTACGGCCCCATGGCGAAACCGAAATCTGTCAGCGCCTTGTCGATCTGGTAAGGCCTGGCCCCGTCGAGCACCATATGCTCGGCGGCGGTGCGATAGGTCTTTAGGATCCGGTTGCCGATGAACCCGTCACAGACCCCGGCACGGACCGAGATCTTGCCGAGCTTTTTACCCAGCGCAAAGCCAGTCGCGACCACTTCGGGCGCGGTCTTGTCGGCAACCACAACCTCAAGCAGCTTCATCACATGGGCGGGCGAGAAGAAATGCAGCCCGATCACATCCTCTGGGCGCGAGGTGCAGGCGGCGATTTCATCCACGTCGAGATATGACGTGTTCGACGCCAGAACCGCGCCTTTCTTGCAGACCTTGTCGAGCTTGGTGAAGACGTCTTTCTTGACGCCCATCTCTTCGAAAACGGCCTCGACCACCAGATCAACATCCGAAAGCGCCTCGTAATCAGTCGCCGGTGTCAGTGCCTTTTGCGTCAGGTGTTCGAACTTGGCCTGATCGATCTTGCCGCGTTTCAATGCGCCTTGCAGGTTGCCTTCGATACGGCCCCTTGCGGCCTCGGCCGCTTCGGCACTCATCTCGATCAGAACGACATCAAGGCCGGCCAGCAGAGCCGCCGTGGCGATGCCCGCGCCCATCGTGCCGCCTCCGATGACGCCAATGGCGGAAACGTCGCGCGGCTCGACGCCCTTGAGTTCCGGCAGCTTGCTGACCGCACGTTCGGAAAAGAAGGCGTGGATCATGCCCTGACGCTGGTCCGTCTGCATCAGCTCCATGAACAGGGCGCGTTCCTTGGCGACGCCTTCGGCGAATGGCAATTCGCAGGCGGCCTGCACAGCGCGCACGCCGTAGGCCGGGGAAAGCTGACCGCGGCTTTTCTTGAGCGCGGTTTCATAAGCGGCATCGAAATCAATCGCTGCGGGGGCGGGAAGCTCGCTCACCGCGCGGCGGGACGCGCCGCTTTCCAGCAGTTCCTTGGCGTAGGCAAGGCCGATCTCGCGCGGCTCGCCCTCTTCGATCTTGTCGATCACACCCAGATCCATCGCCTCTTTCGCGCCGAACTGGCGGCCCGAGGTGACGATGTCGAGCGCCGCCGGAACGCCGGTCAGGCGCGGCAGACGCTGGGTGCCGGTCGCGCCGGGAATAAGGCCCAGATGCACTTCGGGCAGCCCCATGCGTGCCTTGGGCACCGCGACCCGGTAATGCGTCGACAGCGCAATTTCGAGACCGCCGCCCAGCGCCGTGCCGTGCATCGCCGAGACGACGATCAGCGGGCAGGCTTCGATGCGGTTGCAGACATCGGGCAGATAGGGCTCTTTCGGCGTCTTGCCGAATTCCTTGATGTCGGCGCCTGCGAACCACGTGGTGCCATCGCCATAGATCAGGACGGCGCGCACGCCTTCGTCGGCTTCGGCCCGCTCGATTCCTTCGACAAGACCGACGCGTACATCGTATCCAAGGGCGTTGACCGGCGGGTTCTGCGCCTTGAGCACGGCGATATCGCCAACCCGTTCATAGGCAATTGCATCGGACATCCGAATCTCCTTCTTCGTCGCATGGGAAAGGGCTGTCAGAGCTTATCTGACCGCTTCTCCTCCCACCGCGATTCTTAACCTCCACGCGGCGCGCCTCGCAAATCCTCCGGTGCCCGCAATGCGGGAACCTAACGTCACAGCCCGGGTTTGCAAGGACAGGCTCTGCGAGACATTCCGATCTGCGAAATTCTATTCCACATCTGAAAAGGCTCGGCAACACGTTGCGGCAAGAAAGATGCGTGAAAATGGCAAATCAGGTCACTTTAAAAGTCCAGCATCGATGCCGGGTTCAGCGCGTACAAGTCCAGACGCGCCGCGTGGAATGATCCTCAAGCGGTTTCAAACCCGCTGAAACCAGGATGTTTTTGCATTCCTCCATCCCTTCATCGCCATAAGCACCGGGGTGGAATTCGGCGACTACGGCGTGAAAGGCCGAGAGATCCACATCCCGCAACAGCGACAACTCGCCGCCCTCGATATCCATCAGCAGAACGGTGGGCCGGAACCCGGCAACGACTTCGGCGAACCCGTCGGTCAGCACTTTGATCGTCTGAACCGGCGCTTTTCCCCGTTTCATCAGTGAGGAACTTCGGAAATTTCCCGCGATATTGAAATCTATCAGCGCCGGACGCGGTCCCGGACCGCAAAGCACGGCATTTTTCACCAAGATGATCTCTTCAAGGCGGTTGACGCGGTGCAGTTCGCGAATATGCGGCAGCAGGTCCGGGTTCGCCTCATAGCTCAGCACCGCCTGCGGCTGACAATTAAGCGCGACAGCACCACTGACGATACCAAGCCCGGTGCCAAGTTCCAGAACCCGATCCCGTGGAGCCGTCACATGCATCGCCCCCCGGATCTCATGGCCCTCATAGCCCTCTTTGTCGATCCAGCGGGCATCCTCGTCAGATATCAGTGGCGAGCCGGGCACGCGCAGCCCGTGGCAGGTGGCGACGATATGATCCGTTGCCTCCGCGAAACCGTCTTTGCTGTTATCACCTGCGGGCGACATGGCCATATCCTGCGTCAACTGACCGGTTTCTTGTCGATCCGGCACAGTTTGGCAACAGGCTGGTCGCTCGCGCGTCAGTCTAGCGCCGCAAGGAGATCCATAACCGTGACCTGATCGAAGCAGAGATGCCGCTCCATGAGCCGCGACGCCTCTTCAGTGTCGTGGTTCAGAATCAGCGTCGCAATCCTGCGGTGTTCGGATGCGGAGTGAGAGATCGCGCCGGGATAGCGGTAAGCGACACGGTAATAGGCCATCAGCTTGCGCGCGTTCGCCTTGATCATTTCAAGCAGGAAGGGATTGCCAGCCGCCTCGGCAACCGCCTGATGGAAACGGATGTTCAATTGGTAATAGGTGTCTGCGTCCGCATTCGGTTTTTCGGCGGCATGTTCTTCACAGGCCTGCACCGCCGCCTCGATCGCAGCGGCATCCGCCTGTCCCAACCGTCGCGCGGCCAGCCCTGCGGCCTGCCCTTCAAGTCTTGAGTGAACTTCGACGATAGCCAGAAATTCTTCCAGCGTCGGCTTGAAGAGCACCGCGCCCTTTCGGGGCAGGCGCCGGATCAGCCCTGCCGCTTCGAGATGAATAAAACACTCGCGCACAGGCGTCCGGGACACCCCATACGTTTCCATCAACGGCGCTTCTTCAATAATGTCACCGGGATTTAATGTGCCCCGGTCAATCGAAAATAGAACCGCATTCAATACCTGATCGGTCTGTCCTGCCATACGATGCCCCCGCTTCGCGACAACCCGTCTATAGCTGACGCGAATTAGATGCAATTCCTCTTATCACCGGTCAAGCATTGCATGAAAAGCAAGGCGGCTATTTGTTCACGTTGGTTGTTATATCAACTCGACCCGCCTAATTTGCATGCCAAGGGAGGTTAATGAACGGATACGGATATCGAGCAATGGCTTATACTTCGACACATGGTGCAGACGTTTCTGCAGTCCCCGGCGCGTTTTCGCGCTTTTTCAACGCCGTACTCAACGGCATGACCAGCATCGCCGAGAACCACCCCAAGATGCGCCAGGCTGCCGCTCTCCAGGCGATGAGCGACGAAGAACTGGCCAAGCGTGGTCTCAAGCGCGACGACATCGTAAAAACAGTTTTCGCAAACAGCTTTCACATCTGATCCGGACGTTCCGACCAGCGTGAGGCCGCGCTGACCGAGCATAGGACTCGTCGCGGCACGCGGGAGGATTTCCGTCGATCTTTCAAATAAACAGGAATTTAAACATGGCTTACGCAACACTCCACGCCCCCGAAACCGCACACGGCACTTTCTTCAACCTCAAGAGTGCGATTTCTTCAATTTTCGACACGTTCGGCAAGGTTCGCCAGTTCGAAGCACTTTCGGCCCTGTCCGACGCCGAACTCGAAGAGCGCGGGCTCAAGCGTTCCGACATCGCCCGGGCGATCTTCCTCGACAACGGTCTCAGCTGATTCAGCGGCGCGAAACAGCGCCTGCAACCTTTTAATAAAGCCCTTCAATCCGCCCGCCCCACGGGCGGATGAAGTCGTTAATGAATATCACGGATACTTTATTCAGATCGAAATGAGTTGACAAAGCAACTCGCCCACCTCTTTAAGGTGCAAAAGTTATACCTGCCCGGAATCTTTTGAACCAGCGAAGGGAATGTTGCATGCGAACTCAGGTGGCGATCATCGGCGGCGGCCCGTCCGGTCTCTTGCTGGCACAGCTTCTCTACAAGGAAGGCGTCGATACCATCGTGCTCGAACGCCGCACGAAAGAGCATGTGCTCAGCCGCATCCGCGCGGGTGTTCTTGAGCAGGGCCTCGTGGACATGATGCGAGCCGCAGGCACCGCCGAACGCCTTGACCGCGAAGGGTTCAAGCACGACGGCACAGTGCTTTCCTTCAACGACGAAATCGTTCGGATCGACCTTGCCAAGCACGCCGGGCGCCCGGTCACCGTGTATGGTCAGACCGAAGTTACCGCGGATCTCTATGCCGCGCGCGAGTCTTGGGGCGGTGAAACACTGTTCGAAGTCGATGAGGTGGAACTAAAAGGGCTCGACAGCGATGCCCCCTATGTAACCTTCCGTCACGACGGGGAGGACAAGCGGATCGATTGCGACTTCATCGCCGGCTGCGACGGGTATCACGGGGTCAGCCGCAATTCCATACCTGAAAACGTCCGGACCGAATACGAAAAGGTCTACCCCTTCGGCTGGCTGGGCATTCTTTCGGAAACGCCGCCCGCCAATCACGAGTTGATCTATGCCAATTCCTCACGCGGTTTCGCGCTCTGCTCGATGCGCAACGCCCATCTGAGCCGCTACTACGTGCAGTGCGACCTGAGCGACAAGGTCGAGAACTGGTCCGATGACGCGTTCTGGGACGAGTTGCGCCGCCGCATCCCGCAAGAGGTTGCCGAAACCATGGTGACGGGACCATCTATCGAGAAATCCATCGCGCCACTGCGGTCATTCGTATCGGAACCGATGCGCTGGGGCCGCCTGTTCCTTTGCGGGGACGCCGCCCATATCGTTCCCCCGACAGGGGCCAAGGGGCTCAACTCGGCGGCGTCCGACGTCTATTACCTGCACCAGGGGCTGGCCCGTTATTACAACGATAAGGATAACGAAGGCATCGAAACCTATTCGCAAAAGGCTCTGGCGCGGGTCTGGAAGGTCGAACGTTTCAGCTGGTGGATGACATCGCTGCTGCATCGTTTTCCGGATCAGAACCCCTTTGATCTGAAAATGCAGCAAGCCGAAATCGCCTTCCTTCAGGAAAACGAAGCAGCGCAACACGCGCTTGCCAACAACTACGTCGGCTTGCCATATTGAAAGTTCATTGACCGACGCGGATAGGGAACCACCTTTAAATCCGTTGTATTAGCAAGCGTCGGCACAGAAATCTGCCCGGCCAGCCAATTTGAACGGAAACTGCTTTTGACCAAAACGAAAAAAAAAGCGCGAGCGTCCGGCCTGCCCGTTCCGACGCGGATTACCGATGAAGGCGTGCGCGTCATCGACATCAACGTCTATGCGCCTTATTTCCTCGCCTCGATCAACAGTTCCCTTTCCCGGGGGGCCTCGGCGCTCTACCAAAGTGAATTCGGTGTTGGCGTCACCGAATGGCGTGTTCTGTCCTGGATCGCGACTGAACCGGGATGCGGCGCAGCGCGTATCTGCGATGGCATCGCCATCGACAAGGGCGCAGTCAGCCGGGCGATCACGCGGCTTGAGACGATGGGTCTGTTAAGCGCGACCCCGGCTGCCAACGACCCAAGACGCAAGTACCTGACCCTGACCGAGGCAGGTTTCGATCTTCATGCGCGGATGATGGCAGTGGCGCTGGAACGCGAGATCGAGCTTCTCGACGGCGTCGATCCCAAGGATTACGAAGCCTTTCTTAGGGTGATGCGCAAGCTGCGCGCAAACGTCAAACATCTCTGAGTCGTCCGCGCCCGCGTGACGGAAACGCCCACAAGCGATTTACTTCACAGACTTTTGCCGATTCCAATGTATCGCTGGACCTGCGCTTTGGTTAAACTGAGGCGCATGGTTTGAATTTATTCTACAGGTTTTCAGCGATGTACCCGGTGATCCGCCCCCTTGCCATTCTTCTGGTCCTGCTCTGGTCAAGCGCTGCGACGGCGGCATCCGACCGGGTTGCGCTTGTCATCGGGATGGGTGCCTATCGCAGCATCGATCCGCTGGAAAACACGCTTAACGATTCTGCGGACATGGCCGAAACCCTGTCGAACATTGGCTTCGATGTGACGCTGGCGCAGGATGCGACTTCGGAGCAGCTTTACCAGTTACTCGACGATTTTGCCTTTCAGTCGGAAACCGCCGATCTGGCGCTGATCTACTATGCCGGTCACGGGATCGAGGTTCAGGGCGAGAATTTCCTTATTCCCATCGACGCCAAGGTGACCTCGAACCGAGATGTGCAGCGGCAGTCGGTGTCGCTCAAGCAGTTACTGGTCGCGGTGGAACGGGCCCGCAAGATGCGGATCGTGATCCTTGACAGCTGCCGCGACAATCCGCTGGGCGACCTGATCCAGCTTGACCAGTCCGGGAACATCCAGCGTTCCGGGCAGCAGTCGCGGGGCGGCGGCGGTCTGGCCGCGGCCGACCCGGACCGTGGTACGCTGGTGGCCTTTGCCGCCAAGGACGGACAGGTGGCGCTGGACGGGGCGGGCAGTAACAGCCCCTATGCCCGCGCGCTGATGGAAAAGATGGTCGAACCCGGGCTGGAAATCAGCCTGATGTTCCGCCAGGTGCGCGACCGTGTGCTTGAACAGACCGGCAACCTGCAGGAGCCGCATACCTACGGCTCGCTGACTGGTGTTCCCTTTTACCTTGCCGGACCTGCCGAGGGCGAAAGCCAGATCGCCAGCTCCGACGCCGTGGATGCCTGGGCGGCCATCAAACCGGATCAGGAAGAACAGCTGCTAGCGCTGGCCGATCTGGGCGATACCCGCTCGATGCTGGGCCTTGCCTATATGCGGCTGAACCCGAATGAGGGGCGTTTCGATCCGGCCGAAGCGGTAAAATTCCTTGAACGCGCGGCTAACGCAGGGTCACCCGAGGCACAGTTCGAGCTGGCAAAGCTTTATGAGCGCGGCACCGGTGTGCCCCGCGACGAGAAACGGGCGCTGGAACTTTACCGTCTGGCAGCGGAACAGGATTTCGCCGATGCGATCAACGATCTTGGTTTCCTGCATTACCAGGGCGGGCTGGGCCTGCCCGCCGATCCCCAGCGCGCGCTGAGCTACTTCGAGCGCGCCGCCGACCTGCGCCATCCGCAGGCGCAGTTCAATTTTGCCGCGCTGATCGACGATGGCCTGATCGCCAGCAAGGGGCCGGAAGACGCGGCGAAATACCTCTACGCGGCCCTGCGTTCGGGCAGTTCTGATGTGCTCAACCTGCTGAGCGAACGGCCCAACATGTTCACCCCGGAAACCCGCCGCGCCCTGCAGCGCGAGTTGAAATCATACGATTTCTACACCGGCGCGATTGATGGCGATTTTGGCCCCGGCACCCAGCGCAGCATCCGGCTTGCCTATGGGCTGAGCGAATAGGCTTTATCGGGAACTTCCGGCCAAGAGTCCTTTATGGCACCGCTTTCAGCGGCGCTGTGCCTCCGGCGGGGATATTTTAAGACCCAAAGAAGCAGGGGGTGTCAGAGCAGACCTTCGGCGAGCCATTCGTCAAGCTGGCGGCGGCTGATTTCGAAATGCATGCTGTCTTCGCGCCGGAAGCCCGCGCCCCAGACCCACCCTTCGGCATGGAAGAAATCAGCGAGAATAGTCAGGCCGAGTTGCGTCTTGCCATCGGTGAAATTGTCGAGTTGACCGTCGATGTTGAGATCGACGGCGAGGCCGTAGCTATGGGTGGAGAGACGGTTGGTGGTGCCGCGGATGCGTCGCACGCAGAGCGAACCCGAGGTATTGATGCGGGCATAGAGATCGGGGTCGGCCCGTTCCACGTTGGCAAAGACGCGGCGCAGCGAGTCGACGGCCGGTTGCAGCATATTGACCCGGATCGGGCCGACCTCGGTCAGGACAAGCTTGCGGCGCAGGTTCTCGTTCGTCATCGGCTCGCAGGTGTCGCTGAGCACGTCGCGCGGACGGCCCAGTGTCGCCTCGAGATAGTCGGAACCGGCGACTTCGAGACCGCGATTGACCTCGGTCCGGTTGGCGATCAGTACGACCTGGGCATAGGCGTCGATGATGTCATTGGGACCGGTGCCGCGCAGCAGCGCGTCTTCGGCATCCGCGTCTGAGGTGAACCCGCCGCCGCTGTTACCGGCAGGCAGGCGGGCCACTTCGTTTTCGAGGGTCTCCATCCGGCTCTGGAGATCTTCGACCTGCTGGCGCAGCACCTCGATTTCGATGCGGGCGCCGGAGTCAACGGCAGAACCCTGAAAGTCTTCTTCGGAGAGGAACCAGGTCAGCCCGACCCAGAGAACGGGCGCGAGGATGACCGCCACCGCGACGATGATTGCGGGGAGCAGGCGCATGGTCTGCCATCTCCTTTCTGCCTTAATACAGGCGCAATTTTATGGCACCCGAATTGAAGTTTTTTTAACGAAAGTGACCGAGATCACTGATGCAATAGACGTTGTCGTACCATGATCAACGGTATAGTGTCTTTACGTAACCCATATGGATAAAAGGGGAAAGCGAACGATGGTCCGTTTAAGCAACCTTATCGCCTGTTCTCTGACCGCCGCCACCGCGCTGACCGCGCCGGCCGCGACATTTGCACAATCTGCCGATGAAATGACAGCCGAGCAGATTGCGGAAGCTTTCAAGAAGCAGAAGACCCGTGGTCTTGTCATCGTTCCGTCGGGACAGCAGGCCGAGACGAGTGAGGCAACCAGTGTGGCCCCTGCGACGCCCGCCGCCTATTCCGAGGTCGACCGCGCGGATCAGGTCAATGTGCAGATTTCCTTTGGTTTTGACAGCGCCACGCTGGCCGACGACCAGAAGGCCAAGCTGACCACCCTGTGCGAAGTGATGAAGAACGTCGACGTTTCGGTATTCCAGATCATCGGTCACACCGACAGTTCCGGCAGCGCCGAGTATAACGAACGCCTGTCGCTCTTGCGCGCGAAAGAGGTCAAGCGCCATCTCGAAAGCGACTGCGGCATTGCGGCCGAGCGTCTGGAAGCGGTTGGCATGGGTGAATCTGCACCCTTCGACGCCAATGATCCGGCGGCGGATGTGAACCGTCGCGTCGAATTCCAGGCCCTGGGCTAACCGCCTGACCATCCCGGACCGGACAGCACCGGCGGAGCACAACTCATGATCGAATCCCGCCCCGGCGATGCTTTTCAGCCCGGCGAGCTTTTGAACAATACCTACCGGATCGAAGCTTTGTTGGGCCGGGGCGGCACATCGGATGTCTACAAGGCCCGGAGCGAGATTTCGGGCCGTCTGATGGCGCTCAAGGTGCTGAAGTCGGAATTTTCCGGCAACGACGATTACCTCGTTCTGCTGACGCGCGAAGAGGAAATCCGCGATATCCGTCACGATGCGGTGGTGCGTTATTCCGAATGCAACCGCACGCAGGACGGCCATGTCTACCTGATGATGGATTACGTCGAAGGCCCCGGGCTTGACCGCAAGCTCAAGCAGGGTCCGATGTCGGCCGAGGATTTGCTGGTGGTCTGCCGCCGCGTCGCGGGCGGGCTGAGCGCGGCCCATGCGCGCCATATCGTACATCGCGATCTGTCGCCCGACAACATCATCCTGAAGGACGGCGATCCGGCCAAGGCCGTGATCATCGATTTCGGGATCGCCAAGGATACCAATCCCGGTGCCGAAACCATCGTCGGCAATGAATTCGCGGGCAAATACGCCTATGCCGCACCGGAACAGCTTAACGGGCAGACCGATGCGCGGTCAGACATCTATTCGCTTGGCGCGCTGCTTCTGGCGAATTTCCGTGGCGCGCCGCCGGATATCGGGCGCAACCCGATGGAAGTAGTGCAGAAAAAGAGCGAGCGGCTCGATACCAGCGGCGTGCCCGAGCCGCTCAAGACGCTGATCGACAGGATGACCGATCCGAACCCGGATGCGCGCCTTTCAAGCGCGGCGGCGGTGGTGGCTTTTCTCGACAACCCCGAGACCAGCGACCTTGACGAACTTGAAGCTACGGTGATTTCGCCACCACCACGTGACCGTAATATCTCCCCGACTGCCGGGCCTGAGAGAAGCGCAGGACCGGGTGCCGCTACGGCGGCTCCGCTGGACCGGGATAGCGTGGCAGAAAGCCAGACACCTGGCACGCCCCAAATTTCCCCGGCCTCGGCTGCGCCCGCCCCGAAGCATGATCGTAAATGGCGCGGCGGGCTGATCGTGGCTCTCTTGGTGCTGCTGGTCGCCATGGGCGGTGCAGGCGGTTATTTCGCGGGGGCCTTTGACAGCCTGCTTGGGCCGCAATTCCCCATCGCCGAACCCTATACGCTGCTGGTGGCGAAGTCTGACGAGGAACCGCCAAATGCCGTCGGCAATGTCCCGTCCGAGGCGATGCGCGACCGGCTGAGCACCCTTATCGGCGAGGCGAATGGCGATGCGGACCTGACCTTATCCTCGGGCGACATCGCCGACAGTTGGGGCGACGATGTGATGGCCACGCTCGACCAGATTCGGGCGCTTGACGACTGGCGCCTGTCGATCAGCGGCAACCGCGCGCAGGTCACCGGCTCCACCACGGATGAGGCTTTGCAACAGCGTCTGATGGCGGCGATGGAAAACGATCTGCCCGGCGCGCTTGAAGGCCGAGCGCGTATTACCTTTGAACAGACCTTCCTGAGTGAAGATGAAATCATGCCGGTGCTCGAAAAGTTTTCGGATTGCGGGCCCTTGACCCTTGCGGGTTCCTCGCCGATCGGCTTTGGCCCGGATGCGCCGATCACCGTGTCGGGGCGCGTCAGCGAGACCGCGACGCGCGTGCAACTCTTTGACGCCCTGCGCGCCATCGCCGGTGAACGCAACGTGGTGATCGATGTCGAGGTCCTGAACCCGACGCTCTGCCTGATCGAAAGCCACCTCCCGGACGCGCCGCCCAGCGATATAGATGTCGCTTTCCGGGTGGGCGACCGGGACGAACCCAACCCTTCGGGACGGTTCTTCGTGGGCGAGAACCCGGTGATCGACGTGGTCCTGCCCGCGGATGTGACCGACGGATTCCTGACCGTGTCGATCCTCGATGTGTCGGGCAGCGTCTTCCACCTTTTGCCGAACCTCAACCGCGAGGATAACGCCGTTGCCGACCTGCGCGACGGGCAATCGGGTGAGGTGCCGGTGCGCGTGGCTTATGATCTTGAAGAAGCGGCACAAAACGGGCGCATCGCCTTCCGTGTCGATGACAGCACGCTCGGCAAAAGCAAGGTCATCGTGCTTCACTCGACGAAACCGCTGTTTAACGGGCTGCGGCCGACATCGGAATCCGCCTCAGGCTACGCCGAGGCGCTACGTGAATTCGCCCATGACAATGAACAGACCATCTTGTCGCTCGACAGCAAGATCCTGACCACAGCCCAGCCCTGATCAGATCACGTCTATCACGATGACCGAGATGTTATCGGCCCCGCCGCCGGTCAGCGCGATCTGCACCAGTTCATCGGATACGGTTTCCAGCGGGAAGCGTTTCAGGGTCCGTTCGAGGATGCTGAAGGTCGCGTATTTCGTAAGACCGTCGGAACACAGAAGGAAACGGTCACCCGAGCGGGTTTCGCCGCGCACCTTGTCGAGGTCCAGATCGTCCCCCACGCCCACGGCCCGGGTGATCGCGTTGGATTGCGGGTGCTGCTCTGCCTCGTCCCATGTCATCCGGCCCGAAGTAACGAATTCCGCCACCGCTGAATGATCGGTCGTCAGCATCTCGATATGACCGTCGCGCAGGCGATAGATCCGGCTGTCGCCCGCCCAGAGCCCGACGAAATGCCCGTTCGCCATGATCAGCGCCGCGACAGTCGCCCCAATCACCCCCCGCCCGCGATCCTCGGCCTCTTGCACGATGATGCGGTGCGCTTTCTGGATCGCATCGCGCAGCGCATGCATCCGGTCACCGGGCTCAAGCCCCTGCGGGATGGTGGCGATGGAATCCGCGATCAGGCGGCTGGCGAAATCGCCCGCCTCATGGCCCCCCATCCCGTCCGATACGACCCAGATATCATGGCCCGGCAGCGCCAGCACGGAATCCTCGTTTACCTTGCGCTTGAGCCCGACATGGGTCTTGGCGTTGTAACGGAACGCGTTGAAATCATTCATGCGGGGCGGGCCTCGTTCCAGACCGGGGCGTTGAGGTGAAAGAGACCTTGAATTTCGGGACCATCGGGCAAACCATCGCAAATCATTAATCTGGGCACTTCGTTAACAACCGTACTCCACACACTGGGCGCGGGATAGGCACGAGCCAGCAGGCCCGAGGCGAGTTCAGGCAAAATACCGCCCGGCGCGGCCTGCGTCAGAACAAGGCTGCGTCCGGCCCGCCGCAAGGGCGCGGCACTGCGAAACTCCGGGGTTGGGATATCGGCAAGGCGCTGTTCCAGCATCTCACGTGTCATCCCGTCTTCGAGCGCGTCGAGCGCCAGATCTTCCAGCGTCACAAACAGCGGCTCTTCGTTGAAATGATCGAGCGAGGCCGGCCCCGGCGTCGTCACCGCCGCCGCCAAGGTCAGCGGAAAGCGCCGCCCGACCCGGTCGACCGACGGCATCATCACGCCCAGCATCTTTTGCTGCCCGGCCAGCCCCGCCGACAGGGAAAACCGCCAAATCGGGGCCGACATGTAATGCGCATCCCAAACCTCGCCCAGCATCTCCTGCCCGCTCAGCAGGGCATTCTGCACCCATGTGTCCCAAGCGCTGACAAAGCCCGGTGGCATGGTGATCCGAAAGAAATCACCCACGGACGGCATTTTACCAAAGGCCCCGAACCCGGCCATCGTCACATCGATTTCGGGCAGCTGAACTCGGCCAGCGCGGGAAGGGCAAAGGGGTTCAGAACCGAGCCCGATTGCAGTTGGAAGATCGCGATGCGTCCGCCTACATTGAAGATGACCCGCTTGCGGTCCGAGACATTGGTCCGACGCACTTCGGCCGCGTCCAGCAGCCGGAACCAGCCCCATGGCCCGTCACGCTTCAGCGAGCTTTCGATATTCTTGCGATCCGGTTGGAACAGGATCTGCGCAAAGCCGACGCTGCCCGGCCATGTGACGGCAACCGGATTGGGCTGTCCGCCGCGATGGGCAAAGCCCACGTCCTGCCCATCGATCTGGAGCACGACCGATTTGGCCTTGGGATCCAGCGCCTCCGGCGTCATCTGGAACTGCACCGCCGGGTTGGGCCCCCCGGCAAAAAAGGCGTCGCGAATTTCCGCCGCGTTCTGCATCTGTTGCAAAACGCCCTGACTGATGCCCAGTTCGACGTTGTTCACCGACTTAAAGGTCCAGGGTCGTGTCCGCGTATCGACGTGTCTCAACAGGTTCTCGTTAAAGAAACTGTCGATCAGCCCGTTCGGCGCGAACAGCTTGGCAAAATCGGCAAGTGCCACATCGGCCCCCGCCCGCCGGTTGAACGGGTAGCGATTGGAAAGCGCCTGCTCGCAGAAGGGCAGTACGTTCGCCTGCCAGCGCGCGTTGATCGAGGCACGGGTGCTATCCGAAGTGATCCCCGAGGACCCGGTCGATATCTGCGAGGCCCAGCGTTCCAAAGGACCGTCGATCCGGCCCGCCGCTTGCTGAAACTGCAGCAGTGCCTGCCCGGTTTCACCACCGGTGGTCACGCCGCTGAATGACAGTTTTTGCAGCTCCTGATAGACCTGCGTCAGCACACCCATAAGCTGGTCAAGCTGCGAGGGCTGGCCCTCGGGACGCTCGACGAGTTGTTGCAGCCACGCAAAACGGTCCTCGACATATTGGCCGGGTTCCTCCGGTTCGCCGCCGGGCGTAGCCGAGGCGGACTTTCGCAGTGCTTCCAGCAGGATCTGCGCCTGAATGCCAAGGTTCTGCCGCGACTCGAGCCCGACAATCGCCTCACCGGCATTCGTCAATTCTGATGTATCTACCAGATCGCGGTTTTCCGTCAGCCGGGTTTCCTTGGCCACCTCGGTCAGGATGTTCACGATGGGTGAGGTCGGTCCTGACAGCACGTTCGTCACCTCGACCGCATGACTGAGCGATTCAAGCGGCACGATGTCGATATCTGCCAGAATGCCGTCATAACGCGAAATGTAATCGTTATAGTAGAGATCAAGCACGTCGCGGCTCAGCGCCAGCAGGGCGCCTTCGGTCTGGATGGATTCACCGCGCTCACCCAGCACCCATGCTTCGCTGCGCACACGCTCGGCGACGCTGACCGCTTCGGGCAGGAAGACGTTGTTGAAGCCGTCATAGGTGAAAATCCCCTCGATCCCGTCGTTTAGCGCCTTACCCGAAGACCGCACCAGCACCCGGCTCACCGCCGGACCGCCCTTTTCCGTGATCCGCCATTTCGGTAGCGCAGTGGCTTCGGCACTGTTGATGATGCCGTTATAGACCCGTTGGGCCAGCGGCAGTTCGGTAAGAATGCCCTGCACCTGCTCGACCAGCGGCCCGTTCAGTGCGATTTCCTGCATCGGCTGGGACAGCAGAGCATCAAGGTGATCGCGCAGATCGTCGCGAAGCTCCTGTCGCACCACGCCGGGATAGGACACCTCCCAATCGACCTGCATCCATTCCTTGACCAGATCCGGGTTCATCGGCCCCTGAAGTCCCAGCATCAGGTAGATCTTGAGCGCCTCGTAAAGCAGTTCGGGGTTGTTCATATTCGCCATCATCTGCTCTTCGAGCCGCAGCAGAAGACGGGGCAGATAGCGTTTGTTCAGCGCCGCGCGATAGGTCTGGGCCGCCTGAGTGCCGATGACCTCGCCCTGATACAGCCCATAGCGCACGCGGCGTTCCGGGTCGGGATCGGACAGCACGGGATTGGTCGGCATGTCGCGCAGGTTGTTCAGCGCCGCTACCACGGGCGGAAGGTCGGTGTCGCCCACCGGGCTTGGTGGCAGGGTATCGGCGGCCTCCTGATAGGCGAGCACCTTGTCGGCCGCCTCGTCGATCAATGCCACGTTGCCCATGTAGCTGCGCACCCAAAGCGCGCCCATGCCCAGCGCGATCAGGACAGTCGCGGCGATCAACGCGCGCTGGGTCCAGCGATAGCGCCGTTCTACCTTGTCATCGGCCGACACCAGTCCGGCCTCGTTGAACATGACGGTCTCGAACAGCCGCGTCAGGAAATAGGACCGACCGGACCCCTGCCCTGTACCGATGGCCTGACGGCCAATGCCAAAGGTCTGCGCCATACCGAGCATCAGACGGTCGATGGGCGTGCCTTCCTGCGTGCCGGACGTCAGGTAGACACCGCGCAGCATCTGGCGGCTTTCGTACCGGTTGTCCTGAAACACCTCGGTCAGGAATTCCCGCGCGACATTACGCATAGAGGCCACCTGCGCCGGGAACCCGGCAATCAGCGAACGTTTCTGCTGATCCGTCTCGCGCTGCATCTTTTCCAGAAGCTGCGCGTTCAGCTGGCCCAGCAGCTTGGCATATTCCTCGTCGAAAGCCGAAACCGGCGACGCCTCGCCACGGGTTTTCTCAAGTGGCAGGGTAAAGCCCCAAACCTGTTCGCGCTCTTCCTTGCCAAGATCGTCATAGAACTCGTTGAACCCGGCGATCAGGTCGGCCTTGGTGAAGAGCACGTAAACCGGAAATCGTACGCCCAGCTTTTCACGCAATTCGTTCAGACGCCGACGCACCGCCTGCGCATGGGCCTTTTGCGTGACCTCATCCTGAAGCGACAGGTCCGAGAGTGAAATCGCGATCATCGCACCGTTGATCGGCTGGCGCTTGCGGTATTTCTTGAGCAGCCCAAGAAAACCCAGCCACGAGGCGTTATCAACCTCGGCATCGCTTTCCTGCGTGGTGTAGCGGCCCGCCGTATCGATCAGCACGGCCTCGTTCGTGAACCACCAGTCGCAATTGCGCGTCCCGCCGACACCGCCCACGGCGGCCTTTCCCATCTTGTCGGCGAGCGGGAATTGCAGGCCGGAATTCACAATCGCCGTCGTCTTGCCCGCGCCGGGCGGGCCGATCATCACGTACCACGGCAACTCGTTCAGGTGCTTTTTACCATTCTTTGACTTGCGCAGTTCGGCCATCGCGGCCTTGAACTTACCGCGCAACTCGCCGATTTCCTCGCCGACCACGTCATCTTCAACCGGGTCAGAGGCCTCCGCCATTTCCTCGGTCATCTTCTTGGCCCGGCGCCGCCGCACAAGAAATACGGTCAGCATGATCGCAAGGAAGAACACCGATATGCAGGCAATCGTGACGATGCGCGCCGTCAGGCTCGCAAAGGGATGCCAGTCGTCCCTGCCGATATAGGGCGCGAAATACCATGCCGCGACCGACAGGATGACGGCCAGCGCCAGAAGCACGAAGTAAATCGACCGGAACATGCGCAGGAACAATCTGATCATTGGTCACTCTCCCGGACGAGCACAACTTCGATACGCCGGTTCTTGGCCCGCCCCTCGCGCGTGCCGTTATCGGCGATGGGTTCTTTATCGGCCCGGCCTTCGGCGGTCAGCCGGGACGGGTCGTCGAATGTCTTGGCGATGCCCGACATCACTGATTTCGCGCGCGCCAGCGACAGGTGCATGTTCGACGGGAATCGCGACGACCGGATCGGCACGTTGTCGGAATGACCGACGATGATCACCGGGCCGGGTTCCTCGTTCAGAGAGCGCGCCACGCGGTTGATCGGCCCTTCGAACTGCGGTTGCAGATCGTCCGATCCCGAGCCGAACATGTTCGACCCCGCGATACGGATCACCAGCGTATTGCCCTTTTGAAACACCTCGATGATGCCGTCATCAATCTCTTCCTGAAGAAAGCCTTCGACCTTTTGCAACTGCTCTTCGGCGGTCGGTGCCGGAGGCGGCGGTGGCGGTGGCGGTGCCCGGCGCAAGAGCTGCGCAACCGGACCGCTATCGATGATCGACAATTGTCCGATCACCCGCTCGGTCTGGTTCGACAGCGCATAGGACAGGCCAAGAAACTGCGCGGTCAGCAGGGTCACCGTGACCGCCAGCGCGATCCAGACCAGTTTCCACGCCGAGAGTTTCTTGAACGGTTTCTTGATACCTTCCCAGTTCGGCGACAGATCATGTTCCAGCGCCCCGCGCTGGGCGCGGATGATCCGGGCGAGCGAGGCGCGGATCTGGGTGTGCTTCTCCATCCCGCCCTGTTCGACGCGCAAACGGCCTTCAAACCCAAGCGACATGCACATGTACAGGAATTCGAGCATATCGATATTCGCGCCCGGATCCTTTTCCAGCCGCGCCAGCAGGTCATAGAAACGATCCCCGCCCACGGTCTCGCGGTGGAACGTCCCCACCATCGACTGCATCCCCCAGGACGATTGCCCGCCCCACGGCGTGTTCAGCACCACGTCATCCAGCGTCGCGCACAGGGCATACCGCGCGACCTTGACGGTCTGCGCCGGGATACCGGCCTGCAACGCACGGTTCTCGAATTCGCGCACCTCGCTCACGACGCTCTGGCGCAGCTTGTCGGGGTCCATGTGCTGCGCCCGGTTGCGGATGCGCGAGATCAGGGAAAACAGCGTGCTGGCACAGGCGGTCAGCTGGTTCATGCCGGTCATCGACACCGAGGCAGCCGCCGATTTCGCCGTAGGTCGGGGCGTTGCGCCCTGCGGCACACCATAAGCGCCGGCGGAACCGGCCCCCGGCTCGGGGAAACCGCCGGGATCGGGAACGGCTGCGGGCGCCGGCGTGGCCATGCCGCCACTGGAACGCCGCCCGCCAGGATTGGGGCGGATCACCGTCTTGTCGGTATCGTCCGGCTCTGCAAAGGGATCGTTGTCAGACATGCCGCTTCCCCTTTCCTCAGTTATTGCGGATCGCCCACAGTTCCATCTTCAGCCCCGGGTATTGCCCCGACACATGCACCGCGATCCCGCCCGAGGTGGTCATCTTGGCCCAGTACGGGCTTTCCGGTTCCAGCTCGAAATAAACAACGCCCGCGTGATACGGGATCTGGCGCGGCGCCACCGGCAGCGGGCGAAGCGTGATCCCCGGCAGGGCCGAGTTCACCAACTGGCGGATTTCCTCGACAGGGCCGATCTTGGCCTGCCCCGCGAAATGCCGCCGCACGTCCTCGGCCGGAATATCCGCGTCCACGGCCAGCACGAACCCGGCATTGCCAAGCAGCTTGCGATCGGCGATGACACCGACGCTGATGCCGTATTTGCGCTCTTCCAGCTTGATTGCGATGGCGGTCTGTTCCAGCACCGAACTCAGGTATTGCCGCAGGGTGCGGATCACCGGGCTGAAGCTGCCGCTCAGGTTATCATGCTCGTAAGGAGGGAAATTCGGCGGCTCCTTGTCGGCAGACATGAATACCGAAAGCTCGCCCGCCAGCGACACGCAGGTGCGATAGAAATCCTCGGGATGCAGGTTCTCGATCCGGCTCAGGTGGCGGATCAGCGGCAGTGACCGGTTCACCACCGACAGCAGCATGAAATCCTGCACCTCGGCCGCGCCCCGCGCCGAACCGGATTCCGCCAGACGGCCCGAAAGCGCCTGCATCCGGTGCGACAACAGCCCCTCCAACTCGCGCACGAAAGCGTCCAGCGGATGCGCCGCGCGGATGTCGAGGCAGGACGGAATGAACGCCTGATCAAGGATGATCTCCTTGTCGGGACGCACTTCGATGATACGCGCCACCGGGATCGCCAGCTTGTCGGCCAGATCGTCCACTGCCAGCGCGAATTGCAGGCGCATCTTGCCGACGCCCAGCACAACCGGCTTCTTTTCCTGCCCCATCGTGTCGGTGACTTCGATCTCGGTCGGACGCAAACGGCTGGCCGACATCTCGGCCCCGGACATGTCCACCTCGGTCGCGCCCTGACGGCGCTGCGGCACGGTCAGGTAGACGACGCAATCCTTCACCGTCGTCGGCACCTCGAGCGCGGGCGGATGATCGTCCGTCATCGGCACGCGAAACACCGTGCCGTCATGGGTGAGCCCCGACACGCTCTTGAGCGCGAACTGTCCGACCTTGAGCACCTCGTCATCGATCTCGAGCGCACTCACCCCCCAGCCATAGGGGCGGATCCGGCGCGCAAGCCCGCTGACAAGCGCCTCGGTATACCGGTCCGCCTGCTGAAAATGATGAGGTTGCAGAAACAACCCCTCGGTCCAAAGCACCTTGCTGTCCCAGGACACGTAATTCTCCCTTCCTGCGGGCCTATTGCTTCAGCTTTTCAAGCTGGTCCTTGTAGGCCCGCGCAAATTCCCTGCTGAACAGGTCGTGAAAATCATTCTCGGCCTGATCTGATATTTCCGCGTAGATCTTTTCGTAAACTTCCCAATAGCGCGCCTTCTTGCCGCGCAGCAGGCTGCCAAAGGCACCCGAAACCTCGATCTGCCCGGCCAGTTGCTCGGGGTCGAGCTTTTTCAGCACGCCTTTCAGCGCGGCCTCCATACCGGTCACCATCGCGACCTCATGGGCCTTGATGTCCTGCAACGCCTGCTCGGCGGCGCTTTCGGGGCTAAGGTAGCCCTTGGTCGCGGGCTTGATCATCGTCTCGACCGCCTGTTCCGGGCTGATCGAGAATTTGAGCGGGTTGTTACCGCCGGCGCTGATCATCGTCTGTTCGATGCGGAATTCGCTCTTGATCGAGGTCCGCGTCATCAGGATTTCGCGCAGGCCGGTGATCAGGGTTTTCATCACCCGCCCCATGCGCGCCATGGTCTGCGGCAGATCGGCGTCGTCGATCCGAAGATCCTCGGCCCCGGCGCCTTCAAGGAAGGCGCGCGCCATGTCGACCTGCCCGGCCGCCACCGGCTGTGCGGGCGCGGGTAGAACCGGTGCGGCAGGCTCAACCGGTGCGGCTGGCGCTTCGGGTTCGGGCGCAAACACATCGTCGCCCAGATCCTCGGGCGGCAAAACCGGCGGCGTGCGACGCGGCGCTTCGGGCTCAGGCGTCGCGGCAAAGGGATCATCCGCCGGACCGCCCTTATCCTCGCCAATGCCTTCCAGCAGATCGTCCCAGTCATCGGGGATCATGTTGCTGGACGAACTCTGCTGCGGGCGGAAACTGTCATTGGCCGAAGGGTTATGCGACGAAAAACTCGCCCCCGTGCCCTCGCGCCCGTCACTCGGTTTCTGAAAGAAGGGATCGTCCTCTTCGCCCATCGGCGGCAGCAGGTCGTCGATCGGATCGACCGGGTTGATCTGCGACGGGCCGGTCGGTTTTTCCGGCCCCAGCAGATCGTCGAGGAAATCGCCCGAGCTCGCATCATCCAGCAGATCGAACGGATCGGGTGCCCGGTTCGCATCGCCATGCGACGCGGCCTCCTGCGCCGAGGGTGGCGCGATGAAATCGCTCATGTCCGGCGTGTCGGCGGTGATCTCGACCACCAGTTCGTAATTGCCAAGGGCCAGCACATCGCCGTTGTTCAGCGGCGTCGGCGTATTGCCCAGCGGGATCTTGGAATAGTTCAGGAACGTCCCGTTCGTCGACAGATCGACGATCACCACATTGCCATTGTGATCCTCGATCACGAAATGGCTTTTCGATAGCAACCGGTCGGGATCAGGCAGAACAAGATCGTTCGCGGGGCCACGCCCCACGGTCAGACTGCCGCCCTGCATCGGCACAGGGCGGGCATTTCCCGGGACGGTCCCGGAAGACTGGAATTTCAGCATCACGGCCATAGTGTCGGGCTTATCCTCCTGTCCGCGCCAAAAGATGGCATTCGAATGGCCTTGGGGTCAGAATTGACATGGAAACGGTAAACGAGACCTGAACCGCATCCCGGCAGACAAGACAGGCGCATCGCGCCCTCTGCGATCCGGGGCATTCCCATCAGGCCTCTCCCTTTTCCAGGCTATCATCGTTTTTCATCTGGCCATTGCCACCACGGGCAATATCGACGGCACGGTCGATCAATACCTGCGTATGTGCTTCAAACTTATCAGAAAGCTCTCCCAGCGCCACCATATTCATGGCAAAAGCCGAGGTCTCCGAGGCCCCCGCCGGGGCCGGAAACTTGGCCAGATCACCGGGGCCAAGCGTACCATCGGAATAAAGCACGCACATGGCGCAATGCACGGTTTCATCATCGACATAAGCGTGGTCCAGCGATTGCCGCGCCGCCTCGCGATTTTCATCGGTCGGCTTGAAAACCCAGGCTTCGGCCGCGCTGAGCGCCGCCGGATCGCGCTCCGATTTCGGGCCGATGTAATCGCGTGCGGCAAGACAGGCCCACCACACCCTTTCGCGCGGCGGCAGGATCACCCCCAGCAGCATCAGAATGTCGATCCATGCTTCTTTTTCCACCAGTTCGCCCAGTACCACATCGGCCGGAGCGCTGGCAGGCGCCTCCAGCGGTGTCTTCAGCAAGACATTCGCATCTGCCAGCAACCGCGCCGCCGGATCCTTGGGGACTTTGACCATGCCGTCAAATCGTTCGCTCATCACACCCACCTTAATTGATCATGGTGATGCCGCCCTTGAGCGTCAGCATCGCATCTGCCTTGACCGTGGTCAGAGGCGCCTTGACCTCGGCCATAGCCGTTGCCTGCACCTTGATCATCGGCCCCTTGATCGTGACCCCCGAGGGATCAATCTTGATCGACGACCCGCCCACCTTCAGCTCGATGCTCTGGGCGGCGGTCATGGTGATCTTGCCCGCGCTGGCCTTTGTCGTGATATTGCCAAGCTTGACCGTCGTGGTCTGATCGCCGGATTTGACCGTGGTCGTCTGATCGCCTGAATCGATCGAGGTCACCTGATCGCCGGACTTCACCGTGGTGTCGTAATTGCCGGTGATCGTCTGTTCATGCTTGCCCTCGACCTTCTGGATCTTGTCGGTCTTGATCTCGATCAGCTGGCTGCCGGCCTCGATCTTAAACTCCTCGTCGCCCTTGGTGATCGTATGATAGTGGTTGCCTTCCTGAATGGTCCGCGTGACGTGGTTGCGGATCACTTCGGAAAGACTGCCCTCTTCATCGTGCGCACCGGCATCAATCGCATCCTGACCGATGGTCACCACCGACTTGTTCTTGATCAGGAACTGGTGATCCTTCTGGGCCTGAACGCGCATGAACTCGGCGTCCTTCTTGTCTTCGAACATCAGCTCGTTATAGCCGCCGCCCCCTTTTGAGGAGTTCGTGCGGATGCCAAGCTGGGTCGCATCGTCAGGGTATTTGAACGCGGGCTTGGTTTCCTGATTGAACATGCAGCCGGTACAGATCGGCCGGTCGGGATCGCCCTCCTCGAACTGGATCACGACCTCCTGACCGATGCGCGGGATGGCGACCATGCCCCAGCCCTTGCCCGACCACGGGGTCGCGACACGCACCCAGCAGGATGAGTTTTCATCCGACTTGCCAACCCGGTCCCAGTGGAACTGCACCTTGATACGGCCGTGCTCATCGGTCCAGATTTCCTCGCCCTTCTTACCCACGACCATCGCGGTGTGCAGGCCGGAAATCTCGGGCCAGTCGGTTACCAGCGGCGCACGAAACTGCGTCGCATTCGGGATCGCGCCAAAGGTCACGACGTAATCGGTGTCTTCCATTTCCTTCGGGTATTGCAGCTCGGCCCGGTCCCGGTCCAGACGGCCCGGCGCCACGCGGATCGAATCCGTCGGCCGGATGTAGTGAACCGCGTCGGTCACAAGGTATTCGCCGTTCTCTCCATCGAGATCGGTCAGTTTGAATCGATAGCCGACCGAGATCGCCCGCGAATTGGAGGCACCGCGTTTCGTCTGATAAGAAACCTCGTTGGCCTGCATCATCACGCGGGCCAGCTTTTCCCCGCGCGCCTTGTCTTTACGGAACTTGCCCGGGTAGTGATATTTCTCGTACGAGCCGTGCGAATGCGACGTCTTGGCGGTGCCCTTCTGGATCAGTTTCAGATCCTGCTTGGGTGTCAGCATGTCGAAATCGTTCAGGGTAACCTTGCCGGTGACGACGTTTTCGCCGCGTGTCCAGTCCGTCACCGTATTGCCAGCGTCCGTCGGCTTTCCGCCGGAACCGGTGAACTTCAGCTCTTTCAGTACCGGGTTCGTCGAATGCGATCCCGCCTTGTCATCGCAGAGGATCAGCTGGTTCGTGACCCCGGTGCCCGGCGCGTTGTCGAAATAGAAATATATGCCTTCCTCTTCCATGAGGCGGCAGATGAAGTCGTAATTCGTTTCGCGATACTGCACGCAGTACTGGCGTGTCTCGTAGGTTTCGCGCAGTTTTTTCTTAAAGTCCGAGAAACCCAGATCGCCGAAAACCTCCTCGATGATCTGAACGGTCGTTTTTTCTTGGAAAATGCGATTGTCCATTCCACGCGTCAGCATCCAGAGCCAGTGCCGCACCTGCGCCACGTAGTGATAGGCCGTGCCGTCCGGATGTTCGAGCTGGCCGATACATTCCACCGAAACGCAGATACCGGAAAAGTTGCGCACTTTGTCAGACAGGTGATCCTCGACTTCGACTCCCATCAGCTGGCCGACGAGATCCTGTAATTTCAGAGACTTGAGGGCTACGAATTCGACCGTCATGTCGGTCAGGCGGCTCAGCCCTTCGCGCACGATCGCACCTGTCACAAAGCACTTGTCATCCGTCTTCGGGATCAGGTCGGTGATCTTGCCCGTTAGTCTAACATGTCTTTCCGCCATAGGGCTTCCCTCTCAATACGCTGACCACCAGATACCCTGTGGCGCGTTCGTTCAATGAACTGGATCACAGATCGTCCAGCAATGCGGCCAGGTCCGCCTCCACGTCTCCCGTATCGTCTCCGCCGCCAAGGTCCTCGAACCCGGCAAGCAGCGAATCCAGATCGTCATCCCCTGCCTCTCCCGCCGGTTCCTCTGTCACGGCGGGTGCAGGGCGTTCGGCCCGCACCACCTTGGGCGGCGACGGTTCGGGCGGCACTTCGCCGGACCACGGCCCAAGGATCTCTCCGCCCCCGACCGACTGGAACGAGGCAAGCCGGATTTCATCCCGCCCCTTGATCGACACCACCGGCATAAAGCCCCGCGCCATCACCTTTTCCACCTTGTCCTGAGTCAGGTTGCGCTCGGTGCAGGGCAGCTGGACCTGATCGCCATAGCGGTCGTTCACGAAATGATAGGGGATGTCGCCCAGCGACATGATCGACCCAAGCCCCATGGATTTCCCGTTTTCCTTGAACGACTTGGCCATCAGGATCGCGACCAGCACGACAGGATTCGCCCAGAGCATGCCGCCAAGGCCCGACTGCATGGTGAATTCCTCGAACTCGAATTCGTAGATCGGTTCGGATTTCGCGCCATAGGGCCGACGCAGCATGAAACGCGGAGAAACGAGGCCAAGGTATTTCGCCTCGCCCATCCCGCGGAGCGTATCCCACGCCTCGGCCACCAGCGGATGGCGCTCTTTCTTGTCCACATCCATGAACCCGGGCGTCATCGCAGCAAAGAAAGGCGCGTCCACATGGGCTGCAACCCGAGCGATCCGGCCGAGCAATTCCGCATGCGGCGGGGTTTCCTCGAAACTGTAAAGCCCGAACATCGCCGAATACCCACCGCGCCCGTTTTCCTCGTCCAACGGCTCGCCGGTCAGCAAGCGCACCAGCCCGCTTTCCGAAAGATCGTCGGCGCTCGCCAGATCCACGGCGATTTCCTCGGCCGAGACGTCGTAAAGCACCACGTCGAGCGTATCGTCCACCTCGATGCTGCGCGCGATCAGGTCGAGCGAGCGCCACTGCGCCTCGAGCGACTGGAAGTCGGGGTGGTGCAGCACCAGCCGCATCGCCGCTGAAAGCGAGTCATCCACCGCCTTCTGCATCGCCACCGCATCCGCATCCGGAATCGCCCGGATATGCGGCCCGACAACACGCGCCATCAGATCCTCGAGCTCCGAGGCCTGCGTGAGACTGCCCGAGGCATCTCCGATCAGCTTATGGAACTCGCTCATCTTCAGGTCGGCACGCACCGCGCTGCCACCCGCGCGGGTCTTTGGCGGCGCGGCATAGGTACCATGCGTCTCGGCCCATTCCCGCAAACGCTTTGCCGCGTTCTCGGCCGTCGCCCCCATGCCGAGCTGCGCGCGCAACCCGACCAGCTCCGAGAACAGCTCGACGTTTTCATAAAGCTCATCCGGGTGCAGGTCGTCCAGTTCCGACAGCTTTACCTCGACCCCGGCGCCATCCTTGCCGATGGGCAGCACCAGCGTTGTGCCAAACCGCTTGATCACATCCTCGACCGTATCCGGATCGAGGATGATCGGCGCACGGCTTGCCAACCCGTCACCGGTTTCAATCACCCCCCGCGCGGCCCGGCCCGAGAAATCACCGAACAGGGCAATCCGGAACCTCTTGCGCTTGAGAACCTCGGCATCCGGCCGTGCCGAGCTCATCATTCCGTAGGCGAATTCCGGCTCCGCAAGGGTCGCGCCGCCGCTGCTCTCAGCGGCAGCGGCGATGTCGTCGCGTCCTTCCTCGCTCGTATCATTCTCGCCAAGACCGCCAAGCAGATCGTCCAGATCGTCGCCGTCATCCTCTTCGCTCAAACCGAGAAGATCGTCGAGATCCTCCGCCTCGGATGTTTCTTCGCCAGCCTCAGCGGTGTTGTCATCCAACCCGCCGAGCAGGTCGTCCAGCCCGTCATCGACACTATTTTCGGCACTCCCGAGAAGATCAGCGAAACCGTCCGGCTCGGCCACTGCGTCATCGCGGGCATCGCTTGGCAACGCGTCAACCTCAACGGTGCCCGACGTATCGTCCAAACCGCCGAGCAAATTGTCCAGACCATCAGGCTCGTTGATGACTTGGCCTGTCGTCTCAGCTTCCGGCTCATCGCTGGTTGCGTTCAAAAGATCATCCAGACCATCCCCCACAGCCGGATCCGGCGCGTCCTCCAGACCGCCAAGCAGATCATCGAGACCATCTGTTTCAGCCACTCCGGCCTCGCTCTCGCTGACCGACAGATCACCCACGTCATCGGTGGCATCCGGCTCTGGAAAATCATCCAGCCCGAGCAAATCATCGAGACTGTCTTCGCTGGCAGGTTCCGACGCCAGCCCGTCTTCGCCACCCACAAAATCGTGCAGGCCGTCAGTTTGGGGCGCGTCTTCGCTTGCCGCATCAGCCTCCGCCTCACTCGCCGGGCTGGCGATCGTTTCCTCTGCATCGCTGGTTGCGAAATCTTCCTCGAAGCCTCCCAAAAGATCGTCCAGATCGTCCGACGACGCGATAACAATATCCCCCCCGGATGCCTCCGGTTCCGGCGCCGACAAGTCAGCTTTGACAGTCTCCGCCGAGCCTTCCAGTCCTCCGAGCAGATCGTCTAAACCGTCCAACTCCGCCTCGGCGGCAACGGCCTCTTCCGCCTCCCCAAGCAGATCATCAAGCTCGTCTTCATCGGGTGCACCGTCTTCCGCGCTGCCGGAGATCTCACCTATAAGGTCGTTCAGACCCTCACCCGCCTCACTGTTCAAGGCCGCATCGGCAAGATCGTCTTGGCTATCGTCAGCGACACCATTTGCATCCTCTGCCACCGGGTCAGTGCCCCCGAGCAGGTCGTCCAGCGCATCGCCTTCATCCGCCACATCGGGATCGGGCACCAGCCCGCCCAGAAGATCATCGAGCCCATCATCCGCCTCGGGCTCGGAGACCTCCACACGCGCCAGGCTTTCCAATGCCGCAACCGAGCCGTCCTCTTGAGGAGCTTCCTCCACGCCCAACCCGACAAGACCGGCAAGCGCGTCATCCGTAGTGTCCGCTTCCGGTGCCGACACCTCAGCCTGCGCCAAGCGTTCGAGAGCCGCAACAGAAGCATCCTCCTCCGGCTCTTCCTCCGATCCCAGATCCGCAAGCCCGGCAAGCGCATCATCAACCGCACCGTCTGGCGCGCTTTCGGCTGGCGTCGCCTCCCGCAGGGCGTCCAGCGCCGATGCGGCATCGTCCGCTTCGGTTTCATCCTGTGGTGCGATGTCCCGCAGGTCATCCAGGGCCGACAAAGGATCCTCCTCGGCAGCCTCTTCAATCGGCTGACCGGCCAGAGAAGTCAGGGCACCGTCCACAGAACGATCCGGGGTTTCCTCGGCCGGATTTGATCTGCGCATCGCGTCCAGCACAGAGGAAGCGTTTTCATCTTCACTGTCATCGGATGTCTCGACAGCACGCAAAGCCTCCAATGTCGCCAAGCTGTCATCATGGATCTCGGCCGTGGTCTCCACCGCCCGCAGAGCATCCAGCGCAGCGTCCCCATCATCCTCGGCAACTTCCTCAATCGTTCGCCCGGCCAGCGAAGCCAGCGCATCCTCGGCAGCAGTATCCGGAACCACTTCGACGGGCGCGCCAGAACGCATCGCGTCGAGCACGGATGCCGAGGCATCCTCCTCTACAACGTCCTCTGTCTCCGCCGCCCGCAAAGCATCCAGCGCAGCGGTTCCATCATCTTCAGCGACTTCCTCAACCGTTCGCCCGGCCAGCGAAGCCAGCGCATCCTCGGCAGCAGTATCCGTAGCCGCCTCGGCAGGCGTGTCGGAGCGCATCGCGTTCAGAACAGACGCCGAAGCATCCTCCTCTACAGCGTCCTTAGGTGCTGCGGCGCGTAACGCATCCAGTGCAGCGGCCCCATCATCCTCGGCCTTAGCTTCCGTCGCCGACGCCCGCAAAGCCTCCAGCGCGGCAGAACCGTCATCCTCTGCGATGTACTCAACCGCCTGATCGGCCAGCGAAGCCAGCGCATCCTCGGTCGAGCTATCCGGTACGGCGTCTTGCGGGGTTGCGGCCCTCAGCCCGTCCAGCACGGACGCGGATCCATCGTCTTCCGCTGTTTCCACCGGCATCGCATCGCGCAAACTGTCCAGCGCCGCCTGCTGGTCTGGCGCCGTAGCGCCGCCGCCCGAAACAGCCGCGAGCAGCGATGGATCGGCAAGGATCTTTTCGATCAGCGTCTCGGCCCCGGTCTTGCCATCCATATAAGCCATGAGGTTGCGAAGCTCGGTCCGCGCCTGCAACAGCGCCTGCAACGGCTCGATCTTGGCGGCAATCGCGGCGGGCGAAAAATCGTCCATTTTTTCAAAGGTCAGATCGACGCTCAGGTTGCCGTCGCCAGTCAGCGTGTTCGGCACGCTGAACGCGGCCCTCGGCTGCATCGCTTTCATCCGCTCGTCGAAATTATCCGCGTCGATTTCCAGGAATTTCCGCTCCGAGACCGAGGGCTGCTCGACCTTGGACTTGCCGGAGAGATCGCTCATCACCCCCATGACAAAGGGCAGCTGAACCTTCTTTTCAGAACCGTAGAGTTCGACGTCATATTCGATCTGGACGCGCGGCGCACGGTTGCGCGCAATGAATTTCTGCGAGTTATCGGACATCGCCTGTCCCCCTCTTCCCGGCCAGTTCCGCGCGCAGCGCTTTTATCTCGGCGTGAAGCTCGCTCACGTTGTCGGCGACGATATCGGTCTCGCTCTTGACCAGTTCCCGCAGCTTCTCGAACTCGGCTTCAGTTTCCTCTTCCACCGCCGTCTGCATTGTGTTGACCAACAGACCGATGAACAGGTTGAGCACCGAAAAGGACGTGATCACGATAAACGGCACAAAGAACACCCAGGCCGAGGGATGCACCTCCATCACCGGGCGCACGATGCCCATCGACCAGGACTCAAGCGTCATGATCTGGAACAGCGAATAAAGCGATCGGCCCAGCGTGCCGAACCATTCCGGGAAAGTGTCGCCATACATCAGCGTCGCCATCACGCCGAAGACGTAGAACACGATGGAAATCATGATGATCACCGCGCCCATACCGGGCAGCGCATCCAGCAGCGCCTGAACCACCGCCCGCATCTGCGGGATCACCGACAAAAGCCGCATGGCGCGGATCACCCGCAGCCCCCGCAGCGCCGACATGCCCCCGCCGGAGGGCAAGAGACCAACCGTCACCACGCAGAGATCGAATATATTCCACGCGCTTTTGAAGAAACGCAGCCGGTAGGCATAGAACTTGAGCGCAAGCTCGACCACAAAGATCGCCAGCGCTATATCATCGACGGTCTCGATGATCGGACCGATGGAGCTCATCACCGATTCAGAGGTCGACAGACCAAGGGTGATCGCGTTGATGATGATAACGGTCATCACCGCGTTCGTGAAACGGTCGGTTTCGACCAGTTTCCGCACCTTGTCCTGCAAGCTCATCTGCCTGTCGTCCTCTGCTTCGCTAAGGGTCACTTGTCTTAACCTTCTCTGCGCGGCTTTTGCCGTCTGCCTGTTCGTGTCGCCTGTTGGCGTTTCACCGGGGGCCGCAGATCACGCCCCCCGGCGTTTCAAAGTCATTCGAAACTGTAGGTGAAATCGCCATCCGCCACGTCGATCGCGACTTTCCTGATCTCCTTGCCTTCCATCATCCGGCGCAGGAACTCTGCCGAGATTTCGGGCAGCATGGTGTTGGTGACAATCGCGTCGATCATCCGCCCGCCGCTTTCAAGCTCCTGACAACGCTCGACAATCGTATCGACCACCGCGTCGGAATACTCGAACGGCACGCCATGGCTTTCGGCCACGCGCTTCTTGATCCGGTTCAGCTGCAGCTTGGTGATCTCGGCGATCATGTTCGGGCTGAGCGGGTAATAGGGGATCGTCACCAGACGACCCAACAGCGCGGCGGGGAAGATCTTCAGCAGCGGGTCGCGCAGCGCCTTGGCGATGCCCTCGGGTTCGGGCATCAGCTCGGGATCGGCGCACATGTCCATGATCATGTCGCTCCCTGCGTTCGAGGTCAGCAGGATCAGCGTGTTCTTGAAATCGATGCTGCGGCCCTCGCCGTCCTCCATCACGCCCTTATCGAAGACCTGGAAAAAGATCTCGTGCACATCCGGGTGCGCCTTTTCGACCTCGTCCAAAAGCACCACCGAATAGGGTTTGCGCCGCACCGCCTCGGTCAGCACCCCGCCTTCGCCGTAGCCGACATATCCCGGAGGCGCGCCTTTCAGCGAGGACACGGAATGCGCCTCCTGATATTCGGACATGTTGATGGTGATGACGTTCTGCTCCCCGCCATAAAGCACCTCGGCCAGCGCCAGCGCGGTTTCGGTCTTACCCACGCCCGAGGTGCCCGCCAGCAGGAAAACACCGATGGGTTTACTGGGGTTGTCCAGCCCCGCGCGCGACGTCTGGATGCGCTTGGCGATCATCTTCATCGCGTGATCCTGACCGATCACGCGCTTGGCCAGATGGTCCTCGAGTTCGAGAATGGTCTCGATCTCGTCCTTGACCATGCGGCCCACCGGAATACCGGTCCAATCGCCGACCACGCTCGCCACCGCCTGATGATCGACGATTGGCAGGATCAGCGGGCTGTCGCCCTGCAATTCGACCAGTTCGACATTCTTCGCCTTCAGCTCTGCAATAAGGCTGGCGCGGTCTTCTTCGCTGATCGGGCTGGCGGGCGAGTCCGATGCTTCGGCCACCTCGGCCGCCGGTTCCCCCCCGGCCAGATCCACATCCACCGGCTGCGCGCCCTCGCGCAGCTTGGCCCGCAGATCGAGGATCGCCTCGACCACCGCCTTTTCCTTGTCCCAGCGACCTGTCAGCTCGGCCAGCCGCGCCTCTTCGCTCTCTTTCGCGGCTGTTACCGCCTCGCGCCGGTCGGCCACGTCATAGCCTGCGGTCTCGTCGCGGCCGATGATCTCCAGCTCGGTCGCCAGCGCCTCGATCCGGCGGCGGCTGTCATCCACCTCGGCTGGTACCGCGTGCTGCGACACCGCCACGCGGGCGCAGGCCGTATCCAGCAGGCTGACCGACTTGTCGGGCAGCTGCCGCGCCGGGATATAGCGCGCCGAAAGCGTGACCGCCGCCTCGATCCCCTCGTCCAAAACCTGCACGCGATGGTGCTTTTCCAGCATCGAGGCGATGCCGCGCATCATCAGGATCGCCTTGGGAATGTCCGGCTCATCCACCTGCACGACCTGAAAGCGCCGGGTCAGCGCTGGATCTTTCTCGATGTACTTCTTGTATTCAGCCCAGGTGGTCGCGCCGATGGTGCGCAACGTGCCGCGCGCCAGCGCCGGTTTCAGCAGGTTGGCCGCGTCGCCGGTCCCCGCCGCACCGCCCGCGCCCACCAGCGTGTGGGTTTCGTCCACGAACATCACGATGGGCGTCGGGCTGGCCTGAACCTCGTCTATGACCTGCCGCAGCCGGTTCTCGAATTCGCCTTTCATGCTCGCCCCGGCCTGCAACAGGCCCACGTCCAGTACCAGCAGGCGCACGTCTTTCAGCGCCGGCGGTACGTCGCCCCGCGCGATGCGCAACGCGAAACCTTCGACCACCGCCGTCTTGCCCACCCCCGCCTCGCCGGTGAGGATCGGGTTGTTTTGCCGCCGCCGCATCAGCACATCGACGATCTGGCGGATTTCCTCGTCACGCCCCACGATAGGGTCGATTTCGCCATTACGCGCCTGCTCGGTCAGGTCGGTGCAGAACTGGTCCAGCGCCTCGGTCCCGCCCATCTGCGCAGACCGCGCGCCGCTCGCCTCGCCGGGTTCAACGCCGCCACCGGTGGTCGAGCCGTCAGAAAGACTTTGCTCTGGAGACTCTTCAATTATCGACGGCAGCGCTTCGGTTAAGTCGTCAAGTTTAACCTTACGAAACTCATCAGACATCTCATACAATGTTGCCCGCAGCATCTTGTTCTCTAACATTGCAAGAAAGATGTGACCCGTCCGTACTTTAGACTTTTCGTAGCGCAATGAGCACTGCACCCATGCGCGCTCCATTGCCAAATCTAACTCTTCGGACAGATTCAGACCGGACGACGTTCCTCTTGGAAGCCTATCCAAAGCCGATGTCATCTCCGCAGCTATCTTACTAACATCGAGGTCGTAGTGGCTTATGATCCGATGGAGATCGCTGTCTTGGCCATTGAGTATCTGGTGAAACCAGTGGACCATTTCTACCGTGGGATTGCCACGCAATTTGGCAAACGTGGTTGCCCCCTCCACGGCCTGATAACCCAATTTGTTCAATTTCCCGAAAAGGGATACCCGGCTGATTTCGGTCATAAAATTACCTTCCCAATCTAATGGTGGCGGATGCAGGGCCGCCTTGTTCTGCTATTGCGCCGGGATGCAGGAACAGGTCCTCTGCGTCCGGGCGGGTTTCGTCATCGTCACGACGTGAGGCGATCCAGCTGGTGTGACCCAGCCGCGTCTTTCCTCCAAGGCTCGCACGCGGAATGTCGTCTCCGGCCAAAATCAGGTTCACGTCCCAGTCCAGCGCATCGCCGACATAGGTCCGCACCACCGATTGCAGCCGGTCGAGCGACTCTTCGCCCGGTAGCAGGCGCTGGTATTCCTCAAGGCTGAGTGGCCCGATCCGGATGCGGAACTTGGCTCCCCGGGTCCAGACCTTCCGGCCGATGCTTGTCGATTGCCCAAGCCTTGCCGGGCGCCCCAGCTGCCACTGGTCATCCGGTTCCAGCTCAAGCCAGCTGCCCACGAACTGCTGCAGATGCACCGGCGCCTGGAAAAAGTTCGACAGGATCGCGACCAGCCCCTCGGGGTTGCGCGCGCTCTGGGCGAACTGGCCCACATGGTGCAGCCGGGCAAGGTCGGGCAGCGCGTCGCGGTCGCGCAGATGCGCACCGTGAAACCCGGCCAGCGCCGCCACCTTGCGCGCCATCGGATCATCGCCGCGGTCGAAACTTGCCGTCGGCTGTCCCTGCCGCCACGCCTTGTACAAGAGCCCCGCCATACGGTGGATGAGCATATCGACAAAGGCGACGATGGTGCGGTCGCGATGGTTGCGATACCGGTCGCGCACGTATTCCGTCATCTGGAGCGGCAAAGGCCCGTTCGGTCCGAACAGGCCAAAGAAACGGTTGGTCAGCCGCCCCGGCCGCTTGCCATCTGGCGGGGTAAAAGCCGCGATGGTCGACGGCGGAAAAGCCAGCTCGGCTTCTTGTCCGATGCGGATGCGGTCTTCGCGCGGACGACGGCTCTCCCCCAGTCGCGGAGACTGAGGGTATGCCGCTTCCAAAATACGTAGCGCCTGAAAAACATGATGTTTTTCAGGATCTGCAGCCAACCTTTCCAGATGGCTCAGATCATCCGGCCGAGACCCTTTTCCGGTCGCCATCTCGCAATTTCCCCGCGTTTCTGCGTCTTCAGAACAGTCTCAGTGAAACTGTTGATTGTGGCGTATTTGCGCAAAAACCGCTCAAGAACGGCCCCCAGCACGAACACGCTCGTCCCTTCGAAAAAACTTTCGTCAAACCCGATTGTCACCTCGAGTCCGCGCACCGCCGTCGACATCACTTCGTCGCTCATCCGGCGCACGATTGGGCGGCTGTTTACACTCACCACGCCCTCAAGCTGCTTTTCGGTCACCCGGTCGCCCAGCGGCGCGTAGATCCCGATCAGCTCGCGCAGTGCCTCGGCGCCGCTCCCCTTGCCGGTCTCGACGATGGACAGGTAATTCAAGCTCAGATGGCTGATCAGCCGCCACGCCGTATCGCCCTGCGCCAGCGTCGGATGCGGCCGGGTTGGCGACACCGGCAGACGGATCGACTTGACCGGCCCGCCCTCGGGCAGCTGGAAGACATCCGCGTCGCCCGTGCTCAGCAGCATCGGCAGATCGCGGTTCGAACAAAGCGCCCGCACTGCAAGCTGCTCCAGATCCGCCCCATAGGGCGCCTGATTGCGGTCGACCAGCGACAGGTAGACCTCGGAACCAAGGTAGGATGTGCGCACCCCGCGCAGACGTTCCTTTTCCGACCGCTGCCGCATACGCCGGCGGATCGAGTAATACGCCGGGTGCGACTCCCCCGCTGCCGTGAAATCCGTCGCCGAATAGAACGGGCGGAATTCCACGTCATCCTTCCCTTCGCCGCTGATCCCCTTGACCTGCTCAACGGTGTGAATCTCGAAATCCATCGCCGCCGTCCGGTTCGGCACAACGTGTTGCTCCGTATCGCGCGAGGTGATCTGCACGCGGTCGCAACGTTTCGGAAACAGGTTGATCGCGGGCACCGCATGCAGCGTAAAGGCCTCGGGCACCACCATCGGTCCGATATCGCGGCGCGGCTCGTTCAGCAAAATGTAGATGTCCACATCGCTGCCCGTCGCCCGCTCAAGCGCCGGACGCAGGCCTTTCAGCGCCACGAACAGGAACCGTTCGGGCATCGCGAAATATTCCTGCAACAGCCGGTAGCCATCGAAGGACCGGCGCGGTGTCGGCAACAGCGCCTCTTCCGGCTCGAACCCGCGCGGCTCGACCTCGCCTTTCAAAGGTTGCGCCCAGTCGGCCCTTCGATCCGTCGACCGCCCGCACAACCCGACCGAGCGGGTGCAGAACAGCTCCAGCAGCGCCCAGTTATTGCCCGATCCGCCGTTCATGTGGATGACCAGCTCGTCCATCTTCAGGGCCGAGATCGTTTCCCCGTCGGTCCGCCGCAGCCGCAGACGCACTCCGGCCCGCGCCTCGGGATGCACCGCGACACCCGCCGCGACCAGCTCGCCCCGACTGTCGATATACTCAGCCTCGGCAATCTCGATCAGCCAGAGCGAAAGGTCGGCAGCGGTTCGGAATTCACAAGGGGTATGTTCGCCCTCGGACAGGCGCGAGCGCAGCACCGTATGGCGCGGCAGCACATAACCCGACTTGACCGCTGAATTCGTGATATCCGGTTCAAAAGCGGCGATCATCATCGACGGAGTCGGCGCAAGGTAATGTGGATAGACGATTTCCAGCAGGTTACTCGTAAAGGCCGGGTATTGCAGTTCCAGCTCAAGCTGGACCCGCGCCGACAGGAACGCAACGCCCTCAAGCAGCCGTTCCACATAGGGGTCAAGAACCTCGACCCCCTCCATGCCAAGGCGCGAAGCGATCTTGGGGTAGGCTTCGGCAAACTCGGCCCCCATGTCCCGCAGGTACATGAGCTCGGCCTCGTAATGCTTCATGAGCCGCGTATCCATGCGCCTAGCTTCTCCGTTCCATCTTCACTTCGCCCGTGGTCACATCGACCTCGCTGCGTAGGTACAGTTCCATCGGCAGGGGCTGCGCCCACATGTCCGCCCGGATCACCAGCGCCACGGTCATGTTGCTGCTCTTTTCGTCCGGGTTGATCGTCACGTCTATCGAACCGGGCACGATGCGCGGCTCGTGGATCGAAATGGCCCGCGCGATCGACCGGCGGATCATTTCGGCCCGGTCCGCCGTCGAATACTCGCCCGATACCTCGCTCAGCCCGTAATTCAGCACCGATCTCGCCACGTTCGGGTATTTTTCCTCGTCGAATTCATTCCCGAGGTTGGCCGTGTTCAGTAGCCAGGACAGGTCGCGCTGGATGATCTCGCGCAGCCGCGAAATATCGATCACCCGCGACTCCCGCGCTTCCTTCAGCTCTCCCGGCGCATCGTCGGTCAGCCGGTCAAGAAGCGACGGCTGAAGCCTTTCCGACAGGGTCTTGTCAGCCATCGGCTTCGGCGTCCCCGGTTTCCTCGGTGGCCAGAACCGACGGATCGAACCCGTCCATCCGCAACAGCCGCAGATCCATCAGCGGCAGATCGCCCTGATCCGTCGTCAGCAGACGCTGGCCAATCCCCACGAATGTTTCGGCCCCCACGTCCTGCCATTCGGTCGACCGTGCCAGCTTGGACGACGCATCCCCCGATTGCGTCGTCCCCGCATAGCGTGTCGGGATCAGGGCAGGAACCTGCCCGCCGTTCATCAGTGTCAGCGTGGACGCCGTCCAGACCGCATCGCGCAGATCACCCGGAGCTTCGATCTCCATCGCGCCTATCGCATTGAACGGTAACCAAAAATAGCGCCCGTTCACGATCACCTCAAGCACGGGACCAAGCCGCATGTCCGCATCCGCGATCCATTCGAACGCCTGACCGTCGGCACCGCCGCTTGTGGCGGGCGCTTCGTCAAAAGCACGCGCCCGCAGGTCCGCCGCCTTTTGCGCATCGCCCCGCGCCAGAACCTTCTGCGCCTCGATCAGCAGGGCCAGCCACTCCTGTGGCTCGCCAAAGATCAGCGGCTCCTTTTCACCGGCAAACACCTTCTCGCGGTAAACCTCGCAGATGATCGCCTCGCGATAGGTGCGCGCCATCATCGTCGCCGCTTCGTCCATCTCGGCCGAAAGCTTCAGCTGCGTGATCGCGCGTTTCCAGTCCCCCAGAACGCAAAGCAGCTGAAACAGGAAGATGCGCAGCTTGGGATCGGCCGGGTTAGACCGGACCTTTTCCTGAAGCGTCGCAAGGGTGGCGTCGAGATCGCCCGCTTTGAGATGTTCTTCCGGTGTCATGCCCGCCAAATCCAATCGCCTTTCAAAAACGCAGATGGTCCGGACCCCGAATTTCAGGGACCGGACCGGGTTGCCATGTCAGGCTCAGGTCTGCTGGCCGGTCAGCAGGTTCCAGCTGAAGTCGCCGCCCTTGCCCAGCTCGCCCGAGTTCGGGTCGGCTTTCTTGTAAACCAGTTCGATGCGGCGATAGGCCATGTCCCAGTTCTCTTCCGGCACCTGCTCTTCACCGCCAGAGACTTCGTACTTGTCGATCACGACGTCGAAGAGTTTCCAGGTGAGATACGGCTCCATGCCCTTGGTCGACTGGGCACCCGAACGGCACATCTCGATGGTGATTTCCTTGCGCACGGTGCCATCGGCCACGGCCAGCATCAGCTTGGGCGAAGCGATGCTCAGCTCGGTCGACACGCTGACCTTGCCAAAGCTCGAGTTTGCATAGCCGCGCTGCGTGGTGCCCAGATCGTCCATGTCCAGCGTCCGGGTAACTTCCCAGGACAGGGTCTTTGCCGGGATCCACTTGATGTGGTTATGCTCCGTGCATTCGCCGTCGATGTCGCCGATCTTGATAAAAGTATTTTCCATTTTCTGCATCCTTTCATGGGGTGGCGCATCGCGCCTATTCCTGGGGGGTCAAACCTTCGGGAGCCCTGAATTACGCTCCCTTTTCCGAAGGCAGTTTCGAAACCAGTCTCAGGGACACTGACAACCCTTCGAGCTGATAGTGAGGGCGGAGATAAAACTTCGACGAATAATAGCCGGGGTTCCCCTCTACTTCCTCGACGACGACTTCTGCCGCGGCGAGCGGTTTTCTCGCCTTTTCGCGTTCGGACGAGACATCCGCGTTGAAGTCGACGTATTGATCGATCCAGTTCTGCAGCCAGCTGGCCATATCCTGCTGGCTTTTGAACGAACCAACTTTGTCGCGCACCATGCACTTGAGGTAATGTGCAAAGCGGCAGGTCGCGAACAGGTACGGCAGGCGGGCTGCCAGGTTGGCGTTCGCAGTCGCATCCGGATCGTCATACTCAGCCGGTTTATGCAGCGACTGGGCGCCGATGAATGCGGCAAGATCCGAATTTTTTCGGTGGATCAGGGGCATCATGCCGTTCTTGGCAAGTTCCGCCTCGCGCCGGTCGCCGATGGCGATCTCGGTCGGGCATTTCTGATCCACGCCACCGTCATCGGTCGCAAAGGTATGCGAAGGCAGGTTGGTCAGCGCACCGCCGGATTCGATCCCGCGGATCCGCGAACACCAGCCGTATTCCTTGAAGGACCGGTTGATGTTGACCGCCATGCCATAGGCCGCGTTGACCCAGCCATACTTGCTGCTGTCCGCCCCGTCCGTGTCTTCTTCAAAGGCAAAGGCCTCAACCGGATCGGTTTTCGCACCGTAAGGCAGACGACCAAGGAAACGCGGCATCGCCATGCCGACATACTTGGAGTCCTCGCTCTCACGCAGTGACCGCCAGGACGCGTATTCCGGCGTCTGGAAGATCTTGGTAAGATCGCGCGGATTGGCAAGCTCGGACCAGCTGTCCATCTGGAACAGGCTCGGCTTGGCACCGGTGATCAGCGGCGCATGGGCCGACGCGGCGATCTTGGACATCTCGCCCAGCAACTCGACATCCTGCGGGCTGTGGTCGAAGTGATAATCCGCCACCAGCGAGCCATAGGGTTCGCCCCCGAACTGGCCGAATTCTTCTTCGTAGATCTTCTTGAAGATCGGCGACTGGTCCCAGGCGGTGCCTTTGAACTTCTTGAGGGTCTTGTGCATTTCCTTCTTCGAGATGTTCATCACGCGGATCTTGAGCATCTCGTCGGTTTCGGTGTTGTTCACCAGGTAATGCAGACCGCGCCACGCGCTTTCCATCTGCTGGAATTCTTCGTGGTGCAGGATCAGGTTGA
Source organism: Heliomarina baculiformis (assembly GCF_019966545.1). Classification (GTDB taxonomy): domain Bacteria; phylum Pseudomonadota; class Alphaproteobacteria; order Rhodobacterales; family Rhodobacteraceae; genus Heliomarina; species Heliomarina baculiformis. The sequence goes on from NZ_JAIMIC010000006.1 coordinate 160,165, forward strand.
CCTGTTCGGTCAGCTTCTTGTCGATCTCCGCGACGATGCTCTCGATCGAGCGCAGCGCGTCATCCGAGATCAGCGCGGTATTGGCCAGCGCCTGCTGCGCCAGAGTCTTGACCGCGCTTTCAACGGCCGTCTTGGCCTGGTCCGATTTTGGCCGGAATTCCTTTTGCAGGAGGTTCTCGAACTCCGAGGAGCCGAATGCCGTTGCGCCTGCGCCTGCTTCGACCTGTGCTTGTTCTTCAGCCATGATCGCCTCCCTTACGCTTCGTCGTCAGCTTTGGGCGCAGGCTGCGCCGCAAGCGTTTTCAAAAGGCTCGGGTCCTGGATGATCTTGCTGATCAGCGTCTCGGCCCCGGTTTTGCCGTCCATATAGGTCATCAGGTTGCTAAGCTGGGTCCGTGCCTCAAGCAGCTCCTTGAGCGGTTCGACCTTGGCGGCGATGGCGGCCGGCGAAAAATCGTCCATGCTCTCAAAGGTGATGTCCACGGCCAGGTTGCCTTCGCCGGTCAGTGTGTTGGGCACGGTGAATGCGGCGCGGGGGGCAATCGACTTCATCCGGTCGTCGAAATTGTCGACGTCGATCTCAAGGAACTTGCGGTCGGCAACCGCGGGCTGCTCCACCTCGGACTTGCCCGAAAGATCGCTCATGACGCCCATGACAAAAGGCAGCTGAACTTTTTTCTCAGCGCCGTACAACTCGACATCGTATTCGATCTGTACGCGAGGCGCTCTGTTGCGCGCTATGAATTTCTGTGAACTTCCGGCCATGTCGTGCTCCCTTGATGTCCCTAATCTGTCAGTGGTTACGGCTGCTGTATGTGAACCATGTCACAGCCATGCAATTAATCGTCGTCGAGCCCGCCAATAAGGTTGACGTTACTCATCCCGTCCGGGGCCAAGTCCTTCATAACAGTAAGGAAATCGGCATTTACCAGACGTTTTGCCCGCTTCAGAAGAATTGGAAGCGGGCTCGAAGGTTCGTATTTCTGATAGTATTCGATGATGCGGTCGAGCGCATTGGCCACGTCGGTCGGCGACTTGATTCCGCCAACCGCGCCACCACCGGCCCGAACCGGCGCCGCAGAATCGGCGGCAACGGAATCGGCAGGCGCCGCGCTCTCGCCGGTCTCGGTCTCTTCCTCGGGCGCGTCGCCCTCGGCATGAGAGGCTATCGCCTTGCCCATCTGCATCACCAGTTTGATCACCGGATCAAGCTCCGGTCCCTGCCCCGGCGTGTTCTCGTCAAAAACCTTGGAGATGGCCTTGAGATCGTCGGCGGCCGTCTTCAGCGCGGCCTGCAGCGCTTTCAGTTTTTCCGCGTCGCTGTCCTGAAACGCGGCAGCGACGGTCGTCATATCCGGCACGTTTTGCGCGCCTTCAGGGGCCGATCGCTTGCCTTCCGCAATTTCGATGTCGCGCATGGACAACCGGCCAAAGGCACGGCTTTCCGTCAGCGGCGCGCGTTGCAGTGAACGATAGACCGGCGAGGGCCCGCTCTGTCCGCCGGGATTGCCGCAAAGCCCCTGGATCGTGTTGATCCGCATGGTGGGATCATCCTCGTCATCCTCGTCCAATTCGGGATGGCAGGTAGCCCAGTGCTCTTCCAGACAGCCGCGAATATAGGTCGTCACATCGGCAAAGCCGCTCAACCCTTCGCTGTGCAGGATCGCATCCGCCAGATAGACCGCCGCGCGCAGGTCGTGGCTCTGGGCCAGCACTTCAAGCGCCTTCTTCTGAACTTCGCCGTAATCGGGATCATCGACCTCGCCGCCGAACTGGCTGTCTTCGCCGGGCTGCCCGGCCAGTTCCATTTCGACGAATACCGGGTCGTATTCAAGATTCTCTCCACTCGGCGCATCATCGCCGCGTGGCTTCAGTAGTTCTACCGGGTCCATTTCGCCTATCCCTGCGATGGTATTTCTGGGCCTACCCGAATGATCAAAGCCCGCCCCCGGTTTCGGCCTCTGCAATCGAGTTCACACTTACTAATAAAACAATGGCTTGACCCCAAGTCAGCCTTATCGTTTTCTCAAAGTCAATTGCTTTTAGATCACACAATAAAGGTTAACGAATATGGCCAGTTCAAAGACAGAAGGCCCGGAACTCAAGAAATTGATAAAGCTGGGAAAGAAGCAAACGATGCCATTCGCTTTCTGTCCCGGCAAGAAGATGGAGGAGCATGTGGTGATGATCGATCGCCGCAAGTCACCCACCATTCTTGGGAAAGCCGCCAAGGCCGAAGGTACCGCGCCGAAAGTGTCTTTCGGCACTTTCGAGGTCAAAGGCAAAATCGTCGAAATGACCTGCGAGCGGGTCGTGCCGAAAATGGCCAAAACGCTCAAGGCATATTTCAAGACCCAGAAAATCTCGGTCAATGTCGTTATTCTAGATGCCGACGGAAACATGCTGGAATCCGAGATCGAGGAATTGCCAGTCGATGCGGAATTCGATGGTGACGATGAAATTACGGATGCCGAAGTTAATACGGATGACGTTAATACCGTAACGGACGAAGAGACTGATTCCGACACAACCCCGGCATTCGATCCAAAAGAGCTCGCCGCGCGGCTCAAGGCAATCCAGCCTGCCGTAGTGGCCGCACCCGCTCCCGCCGCCGAGAAACTGAAAGCCGCGATGGGCGCGGCGGCCTCACAGATCAAGGCCGATGACCTCACCAAGGCGGACCAGACCATCACAGCGCTGGAAACCGCCATTGCCAGGCTTGGCGCGACCGCACCGGCCGCCCCTCCGCCTCCGGAACCCGGCGCGCCGGATGCCCGCGCACTCGCCGCTCGCGCGAGTTCGCTCAAGCAGACCATCGACACGATGGCGGAACCCGCCAAGGGCAAATTGCTGGCCGCGCTGGGCACGGCTGCGAAATCCATCAAGGCGCAGGAACTTGGCACCGCCGACCAGATGCTGACCAAGATCGAAGCCGCGGTGAACAAGCAGCAGACAGCCGCGCCAGAAGCAACCGATCCCAACGCCGCCAAATGGGCCGCAGCCGAGGCCAAGCTGCAACCGCTGGTCGACAAGGCGATGACAGAGAAGCGCGGCGATCTCGACGGTATCAACCGTGCCTTCAATTACGCCAAGGACATGGCCGCAGATGGTGCCTATGACAAGGCATTGGCCTCGGTCCCCCGCATCGCCGAACTGCTGAAAGCCGCGCAATCCGCGACCACCACCGCTGCCGCCGACGAGGCCCGCGAGGCAATCCCCGACAACGTCGTGCCCTACGTCAGGTCGCGCCTTTCGTGGATCAAGACCCGCCAGTCGCTGAAAAAGGAACTGGAAGGCCTGAAATCCGCCATCGATGCCGCCACCCGCGATATCGAAGGGCTCGAAGAAGTCTCGTCGAAATCCTCGGTGCTCTTCGACTATCTCGACGGAATCGACACCAATCTCGAAGACACGCTGGAAAAGCTGGTCGAGGCCCCAGATGGGCCGGAACGCGAGGCGCTCAAGTCGCAGGCGCGTGACATCATCGCCACCTATCGCACCGTGCTGGATTCCCCCTTCTTCCATGACGTGGATGAAAATGGTTTCGTGCAGACGAACATCCGGGGCAGCGCGCTTCAGTCGCTCGACGAGGTCAGCACGGCCTTGGCCGCCTGACACAGTTAGCCCGGAGGAATCGCATGCTGACGTTCAAATCCCTTACCGGCGCGGCCCTGATCGGCCTCGCCACCTGCCTGCCCGCACTGGCGCAGGACACCGACTCAGGGAACGGGCTGACGGTAGAGCTCAACAAGTTTGAACAGATCGAGGGCGGCGGCTGCCGCTCTTACTTCCTGTTCCGCAACGATACCGACAACAGCTTTGAAGGCTTCGAGATGAGCCTCGCCATTCTCGACGGACAGGGGGTCATCGACCGCCTGCTCTCGATCGACGCGGCCCCCCTGCCGGTTTCGCGCACCACGCTGAAACTCTTTGAAATTCCGGAAATCGCCTGCACCGATATCTCGGAAATCCTGTTGCACGAAATCACCTCCTGCCGTCCGCAGAACGGCGAAGAAACAGATTGCTTTCCGATGGTGACGCTGGCCAGCAAAACCTCGGCCTCGCTGGTGAAGTAAGCGATGCCAAACTCGTTCAGCGCCCTAGGCACCGGCGGCCCGATCATCGTGATCCTCGCGCTGCTGTCGCTGCTCTCGCTGGCGCTGATCGTCGTGAAAATCGGACAGCTCTGGAACGCGCGTTCCGGAGCTGACCTGCGCGCCCAAGCGTTCGAGCAATGGAAATCCGGCGACAAGCAGGCGGCTCGCAAAACGCTCGAAACCGGCAAATCCCCTGCCGACCGGATCACCGCCTATGCGATGCGTGCTCTGGCGGGCGGTTTCTCAGGCGCGCCGCTCGACGCCGAACTGACCCGGCGCGGCAACGAAGAACTGGCGCAGATGAACACCATGATCCGTCTGCTCGAACTGATCGCGATGATCTCGCCGTTGCTGGGGCTCCTCGGCACGGTAACTGGGATGATCCAGTCCTTTCAGCAGCTTGAAATGGCCGAGGGCGCGGCAAACGCATCCGTCCTTGCTGGCGGGATCTGGCAGGCGCTGCTGACGACCGCGGCCGGGCTGCTGGTCGCCATTCCCGCCGCGGTCGCCGCCGGTCTGCTTTCCGCACGGATCGACCGCTCGGCGCAGATGATCGAAAGCGCGGTGGGCGAGCTGATGCTCGTCGACCAGAATCCGAGCCTCTGACAACAAAGGCAGGCCAATGGCGAGCCCGGTCACGCTGAAACGTCCCTCCCGATCCGGCCCGCTGATCTCGCTGGTGCCGATGATCGACGTGATGATGATCCTGCTGGTCTTTTTCATGGTCACCTCGACCTATCTCGACCTCGACATGATCCCCGCCGCCCGGACCGCCGATGGGTCAACCGGCGAAGGCTCAGGTCCCGCGCCCACGGTCATGTTGCGCATCGGCGCGGAGGGCACCCCCGTTCTGCGCGGCCAGGCGCTTTCCTCGCAGGAACTCGAACGCTTTCTTGAGCAACAATTGCGCCGCGAACCGTTGACCCGCCTGCTGATCCTGCCCTCGGGCGGCGCGACCACCCAGGCGCTGATCTCGGTGATGGATCAGGCTACCCGCGCTGGCGCGACCCGGCTTCGCGTCGTCCGGCTCGAGGCGCGGCCATGAAACTCACCCGCCGCACCCCCAACCCGCAGTCCGAGACCATCATCGCCCTGATCGACGTGGTGTTTTTCCTGCTGGTATTTTTCATGTTGATCGGGCGCATGGATGCCACGGCACCCTTCGACGTCACCCCGCCTCAGGCCGAAACCGGGGCCGACATGCCAGCGGGTGGCGCGACCCTGTCGGTGTCGGAGGCTGGCGATCTCGCGCTCGACGGGCGCGAAGTTATCGGAGCGGATCTGGAAAGCGCGTTTGCCGCTTTGCTCGCCGATGACCCGGATCTGACGCTGCGCATCAACGCCCATCGCGACGCCGAACTTCGCCATGTTCTGCCCCTTGTGGGGCGCGCCGAGGCCATTGGTTTCCGCGACGTGGTGCTCGTTGTCACGCCGGGTGCCTCGCCATGAAACAGGCCGCGCTCTGGACCGCCGGGCTGGCCGCCTCGCTGGTCTTTCACGCCGGGGCCGGGGCGGCGCTGATGATCGCGCTACGTCCCGATCCCATCGATGACCAGCCTCGTCCGCAGACCGAGATGCAGGTCGAATCCTACGCGCTGGATCGCAGCGAGGCGACCGAGGCTCGCCCAGACGCGCCCGAAGCCCCCGCAGAGACAGCCGAGGGCGACAGGCTCGGATCCGGCGCAATCCCGCAGTCTGCCGCCCGCCCCGCCAAGCCGCCCTCAGGCGCGCGTCTGAGCGCCGAGCAGGCGACCGCCGCACCTTTGCCTGAGGCAGAAACTCCTGCCGAAACCGCGTTGCTCGCCACGCCCGAACCCGCGCGCCTTGGCGATTCCGCGCTCGGCTCCAGCAAGATCGCGACGATCCAAGCGCCGGTTCAAAGATCTGGAAGCCTCACGCCTCCCGAGGCCACGTCACTAGCCAGCGCGACGGTCACCTCAGCGCTCGTCAAAACGAACGTTGCAACCGCCGAAGGAATCACGCCCGCCACCCTGCCGGTTCAGACGACGGCTGCGATCCAACAACCCGGCACCGCGCTTGCCTCCAGCAGCAGCCCCGCCGTGACGCTGGCCGCGCTGTCTGCCAATGCTCCCGCGGTGCCTTCAAGCGGAGCCGTTGCACAGCCCATTTCCCCGGCGACCGCCACCACCTCGACGCTGAGCACCGCACCCGCTACGCCGGACACGGTTGCGGCTTTGGCCACCACATCCGCACCCCTCCCTGAAAGCGAAAGCCAACCGGACCAGATCCGCGCAACGCTGGCCTTTCCCGGCGGCGGGGATGGTATCGACCCGACCTCGCTCGCCGCCTTCCAGAGCTTCATGGAACCGGGTGATATCACCGGCGAGGGCGATCCCCTTCGCGACGGAATCTCTGCCCTTCTCGCACAAGTGCCCTGCTCCCGTTTGCAGGTCGGCTTCGACCCTGAAACCACGAGTCTCACGGTCAAAGGTCACGTACCCGAAGGCGATCTCCGCGCCCCGTTCCTTGCCGCACTGCGCGACCAGATGGGCGCCGATATCACTATTTCGGACGACATCCTGATCCTGCCTCGACCGCAATGCGGCGCGCTTTCCGGCATCGGCAATGTCGGCCTTCCGCAGTCCACCGACCAGATCACCAACCCGCTGCTGATCGGCGAAGACACCCACGCTCGCGTGCTGGATTTCGTCAAGGATGATCGCTTGTTCTTTGACATCACCGCCCCTGACTACGCGGCTTATGTCTATGTCGATTACTTCGACGCTGACGGGAACGTGCTGCACCTGTCGCCGAACAACCAGTCTCCACTGACCCGCGCCGAACCGGACACCGCCCTACGGATTGGAACAGCAAGCGATGAAGAGACCGGACTACGGCTTTTCATCGCCCCCCCTTACGGTCAGGAAATTGCCGTGGCTTTTGCCTCGTCGGAACCGCTTTACGACGGGCTTCGACCGCTGGTCGAACCTGCGGCGCCCTATCTCGACTGGTTGAAATTCCGCGTAACCGAAGCACGACGGCAATACCCGGACTTCAAGGGCGAATGGGTCTATTTCTTTGTGACCACTGCAGAGAAATAAACCCGCCCGACCTTCCCTGCGTGTCGTCGCAATGCCGCGAAACCGTCAATCCGATGTACGGGGGGTGTACAGGGGGTGCACAGATGTCAGACGCCCTGTGCACCGGCTTTTTACTGGCAGCCACCTGCGGCCCATGCCTTGAGATTGCGCTTCAGTGAGCCGCCAAACGGGTGCGCCTTGTCGAGCGAACGCTGCATATTCAGGCTCAGATAGGTGTTGGCCTGCGTGCAGATCCGCTCCCGCGTCCATTCATGGCAGTTCGAGCAATGCTGATCTTTCCAATAGCTTTCCGGCAGCCCTTCGATTGGCGGAAAGAGCGGCGTGGCTTCGATCAACTGCGCGATGGTCTTGCCATCGACAAGTGGCTGTTCCGCGATCAACGGGGTCTCGAACGTGACGATACCCGGCGTCATGACTTCCTCGGACGGGGTCGGAACCTCGGCGGTCTCGATCGGGCCGGTGCCGACCGGGTCATTGCCGTTCTTTTCGCGCAGCGCGGCCAGTTCCTGCTGGGCGAATTCGGCAAAAACGCCTTGGGGATAGGTTTCGAGATAGCCGGCATAAGCCTCTTCACTCGGGTTGGCCTGCGCAGTTTCGAACATCTGCTGCTCGGCCTCGGAGGGCCCTTCGATCACGGGGGGGGAGGCCGTCGGCGTATTGCCGGCCAGTTCAGCCTCCATCACCTCGGCCAAAAGCGCCTTGGCCTCGGAAGCATAGGCGCTGTCGGCGTAGCCACGCAGGAAGAGCATGATCTGCAACGGGTCGCGTGAAGCCTGTACCGACCTCCAGAACTGCTGTGCCTCAAGGTCGGCGCTGCTTTGCACCGGTGCTTCGGCAAAGGCGAAATTGCTGGTCAGAGAGGACGCATCCCAAGGCGTCTGGAGGCCGTTGGTTTTCTCGATCACATCTACGCGGACCTGTTTGAACATCTGTTCGATGGGCATGCCGGGCGTGCTCATCAGACGGGCAAAAGCCTGTGTAAACGGGCTGTTACCGTCGAGACCGTCCAGCGCTACCGCCCCCGGCGCAGTGGCGTAGGCCAGAAACGTGCCGGTGGGCGCCTGCATTTCGGCAAGGCCGTTGTCATTGAAGGCGGGGATGTCGCTGAACGGGTTGTTACGGCAGGCGTCGAGGATGACGATATTGGTCTTGTTGCGTGCTGAATACATCTGCCGCAGGACCGACTGCGCCTCAACAGCGACGAGGTCGAGATCGGCGGCATCGCTTACCGCCACATCGACCGGCAACAGGTAGTTCGAGCCAAATGACTGAACGCCATGACCCGCGTAGTAGAAAAGCCCCGTGGCGTCGCTGCCAGCGTCGCGCAGGGCGCGGCCGAAATGCGCGATGCCGCGCTTCATGTCGATCTGGGAACTGTCGACAAGCAGGGTGACGTCAAAGCCAAGCGTTTCAAGCGTTTCGGCCACAAGCCGCGCGTCATGGGCAGGATTTTCAAGCGGTGAAACCGTCCCGTAGGCAGAGTTACCGACCACCAGCGCGATGCGTTCCTCGACCCGCAGCGGATCGGCAGAAGCGACCCCGACGATCAGCGTCATGAGGAGAAATGATATTCTTACGATTGCTCGCACGGATTGTTCCTGTCTTGCCTTTCCCTGCAACCGTTCACAAGGATTGTTGCCCGATCCGAATGCCACAATGTACGTAAAGTTCGACATTTATTTGGCCTTTTTTAAGACTTCGCAGGGCTTTTCCTTATCATAACCCATAGTGTCCTGATAAGTCGTTATAGCGGTGGCTTTTCCGGGCGGCTAGCGGTGAGAAAGTCACGATCGGAGGAAAATCATGTTCAAACTCCCTGATACCAGGTTGTTCCGCTGGGCAAGTGCGCTTGTCCTGGTTTTTTGCCTTACAGGACCGGCGGCGGCGCAAACCATCGACCCTTTCGAAAACGGCTGGACGCTGGATGCCGAGGCGTCGGATCTGCGGTTTCTTTCGATCAAAAAGGGCAACGTGGCCGAAACCAGCCGTTTCGCGACCCTGTCAGGACTGATCACCAAGGACGGCAAGGCGCAGATCCGCGTGTTGATGGATTCTGTGGATACCAGCATCGACCTGCGCAACGTCCGGATGCGGTTCCTGTTTTTTGAAACCTTCAACCATCCGGAATCGATCATCACGGTTCAGCTCGATCCCGACATGCTGCGCGATCTTCACAGCACACGGCGCAAGATGATAGAATTGCCCTATACCCTGACCCTGCATGGTGTCACCGTGGAACGCAGCGCCGAAGTGGCTGTCACGCTGATGAGCAACGACCGGGTGAACGTCTCGGCGACGACACCGATTGCGCTGAAACTGATGGATTTCAACCTTGAAGACGGGCGCGGCAAACTCCAGGACGCGGCCAAGGTGGATATCGTCCCGGTGGGCATCGTCAGTTTCGATTTCGTTTTTAACCGCGCCAGCCCCGGCACCCCGCCGCCGCAGGTGGACCAGCTTGCGAGTACCGATGTGCCGCGGACGGCGGCGCTGGAGACCAAGGGAAACCTTGATCGCGAAGCCTGTGTTGGTCGTTTCGAGATCCTATCGCGGACCGGCAATATCAATTTCACGCCGGCCAGCGCCCGGTTGTCCAACGACAGCTTTCCGCTGCTCGATAACCTCTATGATATCGTGAATCGCTGCCCGGAGCTTGATATCGAGATCGGGGGACATACGGATTCGGATGGCAGCGACGTGGCAAATCAAAGGCTTAGTGAGCGCCGAGCCGGCGCGGTCGCGGCTTATCTAAAATCCAAGGGCATTCCGACGGCACGGATGCATATCGTCGGCTATGGCGAAGCCCGCCCCGTCCGGCCCAATGACAGTCGGGAGAACAAGGCCCGCAACCGGCGGATCGAATTCACCGTTCTAAACTGAGCGGGAAGGGCGGCGCGCGAGAAACGGGGGGCCTGCCCCCGCCGCCCTGCGGGCGACTCCCCCGGGATATTTTGAGACCCAAAGAAGGGGAATGTGTCGTCTGGGTTGTCGGCCCCGCGTCATCGGTGGCCGAGCCAGCCCGTTAAAACGGGTTTCAGAGCCCCGGTTGAACGGGCATGTTCCTATTCCGTGGGCTTTTCGGTGTCATCCTGACGGGATTCCTCTTCAACCACTTCTTCGAGCCATTCCGCGGCTTCATCCGCCTCTTTCAGGTATTCCGCCTCGGACACCAGTTCGAGCCAGTCAGCGACGCGGTCGTCCTTGGCCTCTTGCATGGCGATGTGGACCATACCGGTTTCCGGCGCGGCGCCGTGCCAGTGTTCGACGCCGGGCGGAATCCAGACGGTATCGCTGGGACGGATCACCCGGGGCTTCCCGTCGCGCAGCGCCACCCGGCCAACCCCGGACACCACATAGAGGGTCTGTCCGAGGGGATGTGTGTGCCACGCGGTCCGTGCCCCCGGTTCAAAGCTGACGCGCAGGGCGCGGAGGGCCGCCGGCGCCGGGGCTTCGATGATCGGATCCTGCCAGACTGTGCCGGTGAAGTAATCGGCCCGCGCCTTGAGCGTGGGCCGTGTTCCTGCCTTGATAATATCCATACTGTCCTGCCTCTCTGGTTGCCCGCAGCGCTGAAACATAGCGCGGATCGGCAGAGATGACAGGGCGCGCGGATCATGACACGCCTTTGAGGTGCCCTTTCCGGGATGTCAGATCAACCATGCTTCGGTGATTTCGGTATAATCCTTGACGGTGGTCAACGTGCAGATATCGACGGTATTGCCGTTACCATCCACATCGAAACGGAGAGTCGAGCCCCGGCCCGCTTCCTCCAGTGAAAAGGCGCCGTCGGTGATTGCATCGGCAACGCTGCCATAGATCGATCCCTCGAGAAGAGCCGAGACATTCAGGGTTTCTCCGAGGCCGATGGTAAAATCGGCAATCGTATCGCCGATATCGGCCATCGAATCGAAGATGAAGCTGTCGATACCGGCGCTCCCGCGTAGGAAATCGCGGCCGTTGCCCCCGATGATGACGTCATCGCCGGAGCCCCCGTTTATCTCATCGTCACCCGCGCCGCCGTCGATCAGATCGTCGCCGGAGTCACCAAAGAGGAAGTCAGCGCCGGCACCGCCGCTTACGCGATCATCGTCGTTGCCTGCCTTGATCCTGTCGTCGCCATCGCCACCGTCTATCACGTCCGTGCCTGTGTCCCCGTAGATCGTATCATCGCCCGAGCCACCATTGATCGTGTCGTCACCGCGATCCCCCTTCAGGTAATCGTCACCGGCTCCGCCATTCATCATGTCATTGCCGATCTTGCCATAGATCCGGTCGTGGCCCGCACCCCCATCGATCACGTCGTCGCCGGTATCGCCGCTTATCATGTCATCGCCGTCGCCGCCGTCGATCGTATCGTTGCCGTCATTCCCGTAGAGCCGGTCATCATCGGCGCCTCCGGACAACATGTCATTCCCGTCATCGCCGCGCAGATAATCTTCGCCTTCGCCGCCATCGAGCGCGTCATCCCCATCCCCGGCATAGATCTTGTCATTTCCGTCCCCGCCGATCAGCTGATCGGCACCGGCATCACCGCGCAGGTAGTCGTTGCCTTCGCCGCCGATGAGGCTGTCGTCGCCGTCACCGGCATAGAGCTTGTCGTTGCCAAGACCGCCCTCCATTGTGTCGTTGCCGTCTTCGCCCTTGAGGTAATCGTCACCCTCGCCACCGGCGAGCGTGTCATCGCCTTCGTCGGCGTAGAGCTTGTCATCGCCGGTGCCGCCTTCCATGAGGTCGTTGCCAAGACCGCCATAGAGGTAGTCCTTGCCTTCGCCGCCGGCCAGCGTGTCGTCTCCAAGTTCTCCGTAAAGGCGGTCATTTTCAAGCCCGCCATCAAGCGTGTCATCGCCGTCGCCGCCATAGGCGCGGTCGCTGCCATCGCCCCCCAAGAGTGTATCATTGCCCGCCTCGCCGTAGAGTCGGTCGCTGCCGTCACCTCCGTCGATAAGATTGTCGGCGGCGTTGCCATAGCCGATGTCGTTGCTGCTGCCGAGCAGCAGGTTCTCGATCACGGTGCCATTGTCGATAAAGAGCTTCTTGGAACCGATCTTGCCATAATGGTCGACGGTCAGGCGGATCACGCAGCGATAGGTAACGCCGCTCAGGTCAAGCGTATCGATTCCGCCATCACTGTCCGAGATCCGGCTGTTGAATTCGTTCCAGAAGACGGTGAAGTCATTAGTAAGCGTGTAGACCGTGTCGATATCGGCGACCGGCGGGGTCGGTTCGTCCGGCGGTGTGATCGTGGTATCGACGATATCGCTGACCGACGTCGTGTCAGCCACGCCGGTCAGAAAGGCAAGCTGCACCTCGGGCGCGCCTGCGAGCATCAGCCATGACCCGCCGCTGCCTGCGCTGAGATAGACGGTGCCATCGGCAACCGGGTCTGTCCCGCCATAGCCGATGGCGGCCAGCAGTTGCGAGATATCGATGCGGTCGCCTTCGGCGAGGGAGAAATCGGTGATCGTGTCGCCACCATCCGCAGTGGTTTCGTAGGCAAAGATGTCGCCGCCCGATCCGCCGGTCAGCGTATCGGCGCCGGTGCCGCCGGTCAGACGGTCATGCCCGCCATTGCCGAGGATCGTATCATTGCCACCGCCCGCGTGGATCTCATTGGCCGCATCGTTGCCAATGATGTAGTCCGCGCCGCTGCCGGTTTTCGCGTTTTCAATGACGGTGCCACGCGCGATGGTCAGGTTGCCCACGTAACCGTTAATATCGGAAAAGCTCTCGGCATTGAGATCGATCCGCTGGTTGGCGCTGCGCGACGCCAGGTTGATTGTATCGTCACCATCGCTGTCGAAGATCGCGATGCCACGGCCCGAGGGCAGGTCCATGCCGAACTGCGTCAGGTTGGTGTCGTCGCCATAGATCGTGTCGCCTGCCTGTGCATTGGTCGGTGTGCCGTACAGGTTCTGGATCGCGACGATATCCGCGATCTGCGCTGTCGCGAGAAACACGCGCGAGGCGTTGACGTTCGGATTCTGGTTCTGGTCGAAATAGGACATGACCGTCATCTGCCAGCTGTCATTGGCAAAGTGCGCGTCATAGCTGAAAGTGGCGCTGCCGTTGTAATTGCCGCTATGGCCAAGGCCCAGCGCATGGCCGATCTCGTGAATATATGTCTGCAGGTAATAGTCGCCATAGCCCTGCCAAGCGTTGTCGACATTGATATCGGAACTGATGATCGTATTGCCGGATGTCATCGACGACGCATAGGCTCCGGACTGGTTGTCATCGAAGGTCATCATCGCCGAAGAGGACTGCACGAAGTTCAGACCGCTCACCGCTGTCCAAGCCTCAAGCGCCTGCAGCGCGGTTGCCTTGCCCAGCGTGTCGAGCCCGTTGATGTTCACCGTGATCGTACCGCCAGTCTGAACGTTGAAAGATCGCTGAGCGCCGCCCTTGTCCTGCCAGAAACCGCTGGTCAGGTAATCCGCTGCCTGATCAATGGTATAGGTTGGCAGGCCGGCGGCGAGACCGGTGCCGCCATAGCTGGTCTGCACGTTGTCCAGGCTCTGGACTCCGTGGTCGTCATAAACGGTGTTGGTCGGATCGAGTGAAATACACTGCATGCACATGTCGAAAGTCCTCGCGAAATCGGTGAAACAGGGTCAAAGGGGAAGATTGCTGTGACGCACGAGCTGCACGGCAAAAGCCGCGAGCATCCTGTCGTTCAGCGTTGCATCCATGACGGTGAGTTCCAGCGTCGGACCTTGTCCAGCCGGGCGCATATGCCCGGTCTTGCCCGGCGTGACCTGCCATTCGAGATGACCGGACAGGCTGGTATTGGTCGCTTTCTCGGCCACGAAGGTCACGTCGGGCTTGATCGCATCTTCCCGGGAGGTCAGTTCGACCCGGTGCAGGGGGAACTGCGCCGTGATCGCCTCGGCCAGCGACCGGCAAAAGGCCGTGCCGCCTGTGTCACATTCGAGATGTAGAACCGGGGATTCGACAGGTAGGGTCGAAAAGGACGAAGCAGGCAGGTCGGCAGACATCGTCAGCGACGCCGCCGCCCCGACCAGAAGGGTCGAGAAGGGAGTCATGGAACGCTCCAGTTTTGGATGTGGGGAATTGGAACGTTCTGTCCCTGACGAATGTGTTAATCGTCAAAATGGGATTGAGTTGGACAGTAATCCGGCGAATTTACGGCAGGTTACTTCCCCCCGCAGGTGCCAGCATCAGGCAATCCGGATCAGAAAACTTCCCGGATATCCGTCACGGTACGAAGTATGATCGCGCTGACCGCGTCTGCGATACTGTCGATAAGGTGATCGGTCTGTTCCTCGGGCGTGGCCCCAAAGCTGTCCAGCCGTCCCTGCAAACTCTCCAACCGGGCCGACAGCTGTTCGACCTGAGCCGTCAGCCGACCCTGCGCTTCGCTAACAGACTGGCCATCACTGCTGGCAAGATCCCCTCGCAGACGGGCAAGCTCACCCGTTGCATTCTCGATCGAGAGCCTTAGCGGCGCAATCTGCTCGGCGCTTTGGGCAAGGTTGGCCGTGGCATCGTCGATGCGGCCTGCCAGTGACCATGCGAGCCAGAGGCACAGCGCGATCAGGATAAGCGTCGCATTGAGGCAGGCCAGAAACAGCATCCATATCGTGTGCAGCAGTTTTCGAAACACCATTGCGAATACACCAATAGATTGTACGAAAGTGACGCTAATCTATTCAGGGCGGCACGTAAATAAGGCTGTGAATTCAACCACTGCCGCGCCGGGGTGCGACACCGCGTCCGGCGGGGATCAGGCGGCTTTCCTTCATTGACAGCACCTGCCAAAGCTCTGACCATAGCCGGGTTCCTCGAATGTCCGGTGGCCCCTTTGCAGACAAGCCCCTTTGTCAACATCGTCCTCTCTGCGATGCTTCTCTTCCTGATCGGCTGGTTCCTTTACCTCGGGCGGCCGATCCTGTTGCCCATCGTCGCTGCGGTCATCGCGGTTTACCTGCTGATTTCTGCCTCGGACCGGCTCAAGAGCCTGCCGGTGCTGCGGCACCTGCCACTCGTGATCATCCGCAGCTTTTTGTTGATCGTCTTCACGCTGGCAATTGTAGTGCTGGCGACAGTCGTGGCCGCCACCGCACGAGAAATCGTCGCCGTCGTTCCTGTCTACGAGGCAAATGTGGACGCGCTGGTGGATCATCTCGCCGATGTTTTCGATCTCGACCGACAAGAGCTTTGGGACGAATTGCGCGCGGTCACCATTGACCAGATCGATCTGCGCAGCGCAGCCCTGCGCGTGCTTAGCGGGTTCACCAACGTCGGCATGTCGATTTTCGTCATCGTCATCTACGCCGCCTTCATCATGCTGGAACGCGACGGATTCGAACGCAAGCTGCGCGCGATCTGGGCAGACGAGGCCCGCGCCCGGGCCACGCTTCAGACCGTGAATGAAATCAACCGCAAGATCAGTGACTATCTCGAGGTCAAAACGCTCATCAACATCATCCTTGGTGCGATCTGTTACGTGATCCTATGGTTCATGGATGTGGATTTCGCGCTTTTCTGGGCGGTGGCCATCGGCTTTCTGAACTACATTCCCTATTTCGGCTCATTGCTTGGCGTGGCCTTCCCGGCAGTTCTGTCCGTGGCGCAGTTCGGATCGCTTTCCTATTCGCTTCTGCTGACCGTACTACTGGTGATCGCCCAGTTCGTCGTTGGCAGTATCATTGAGCCGCGCATGGTTGGACGGCACATGAATATCAGCCCTGTTATCGTATTGATCTCCCTGTCCATCTGGACGGCGCTCTGGGGTATTCCCGGGGCCATCCTCGCAATTCCGCTGACCTCAATGCTTGCCATCATCTTTGCCAATATTTCGCAGACCCGCCCCATCGCGCTGGTTATTGCGGACAGGATCGACGAAACCGAACTCGTTTCGGTCAAACCGGCATCGGGAAGATAGGGGCAACGCATGAAAGACCTCGTTGAACGCATGACAGGGTGGCGTCGCGATCTGCACCGCCATCCGGAATTCGGGTTCGAGGAACAGCGCACGGCGCGGTTCGTCGCCGATACACTGCGCGATATGGGTCTTGACGTGGCCGAAGGCATCGGCGGGACAGGCGTTGTGGCTACCCTGCAGCGCGGCACCTCGAACCGGGCCATCGCCCTGCGCGCAGATATGGACGCCCTGCGGATCACCGAAACCACAGAGTCGGAATGGGCATCGACCAGCCCGGGCACCATGCATGCCTGCGGCCATGACGGGCATACGTCCTGCCTTCTGGGCGCGGCCAGCATCCTCGCGCAAAAAGGTGGTTTCGACGGCACCGTCCGGTTTATTTTTCAGCCTGCCGAGGAATGGGGTCAGGGCGCGCAGGCAATGATCGACGATGGATTGCTCGACCGCTTTCCCTTTGACGAAATCTACGGGCTTCACAATATGCCCGGCCTTCCCGTCGGCCATACGCAGACCCGCCCCGGCGCAATCATGTCTGCCGAGGACATATTCGAGATCGAGCTGACCGGGTTGGGCGGGCACGCCTCGCGGCCCCATGCCGGGCGCGAGGTCATGACACCGGCCTGTGCTCTCGTTCTCGAATTGCAGACCATCGTGTCGCGCAGAGTCGATCCGGGCGACATCGCGGTGGTTTCCGTCACCGAACTGCTGACTGACGGGGTGCGCAATGCACTGCCTGGCAAGGCACGGGTTATGGGCGAAGCACGCTCCTTCCGGCCAGAGGTGTCGGCCCTTATCGAAGCGGAAATGCGCCGCATCGCAAGCGGCATCGCACTGGGACACGGCGTCAAGGCGTACGTCACCTACAGCCGTGAATTTGTCCCGCTGTTGAACAACCCTGAACTGACAACCGCCTTCGGCGAGGCAGCAACGCAGGTATCCGCGGCCGTAGATGCAAACGCGCCCGCCATCACAGCGTCAGAAGATTTTGCCCGCTTCCTTGCCCATGTACCGGGCTGCTTTGCCTTTTTCGGCAATGGCGAAGATTCCGCGCCGCTCCACAATCCGGGATACGATTTCAACGACGCGAGCCTTTTGCATGGGGCCCGTCTCCATGTCGAAATTGCCCGCCAGAGGCTGGCTGAGCGGTCCGTTTAGCCAACCGGCGCTTCTCCGCCTGAAGCTTTCGGAGCGGCGCAACCCGTGACCATGTTCAAGCGTTGAGCTGACGTGGCTTTACGGAGGATATGACCATGTCACAGACAGAGCATGACGAACACGAGACCCGGGACGTTGGGGCCGGCAGCGCAATCAAGGCAACGGCAGACCGTCTAAAGCAGCAGGAAAAAGAAGCTGGGAACGATACGCCACGCGAACGCGACCCCAAGGCAGCACCGTCGACGGTAAGCGAAGCACAGCAAACCGGAAGCAGGCCCTCGTCGCCCTCTTCCGACAAAACGGCCGGACAGCAGCCCGGCGGTGATGCGCAGGCCAAGGACCCAACCCCGGTCTGACGCCACAAACCCTTCCGCACAGGATAGAAATGTTCCTGCGAGTGCGTGACAATACGGGGGCGCGCGCCTAGCGTGCGCCCCATGACGAGCGACTCTATCCACGACAGCACCTATTCATGGCTCCGCCTTCTGGTCACGGTGCTTATCGCGACTGTCGCCAATGTGGGCATCTGGGCCGTTGTCGTCGTCATGCCCGCCATCGAAGCCGAATTCGGCGCCGACAGGGCATCGGCCTCGCTTCCCTATACGCTCACCATGATCGGCTTCGCGCTTGGCAACCTTGTGATCGGCAGGATCGTCGACCGGTTCTCAGTCACGATCGCGCTGATCGGTGCCGCACTCGGGATTGCGCTCAGCTTTTATCTGACCACCCTTGCACCGTCTATCCTGATGATATCCGCGGCGCATCTGCTGGTGGGCATCTGTACCGGGGTAGGATTTGGCCCGTTAATCGCAGATATTTCCCACTGGTTCCTGAGGCGGCGGGGCATCGCGGTAGCTTTGGTTGCAAGCGGCAATTACCTCTCGGGTGCAATCTGGCCCACGCTGCTGGCCAATATCCTTGCGGAATCCGGCTGGCGGCAGGTCTATGTTCTGCTTGCCGTCATCACCCTTGCAACCGTCATTCCACTGTCCCTGCTGCTGCGCCGCCGCGTCCCGGATGAGGCACATGGGATCGCGCAGACGGCCTCGGACCTGCGCGCGAAAAGTGCGGGCATGTCACCGAGGACCCTGACCTGGCTTCTCGGTATCGCCGGGATCGGTTGCTGCGTTGCCATGTCCATGCCGCAGGTCCATATCGTCGCCTATTGCGTCGGTCTTGGATACGGTCCGGCCGTCGGGGCCGAGATGCTGTCGCTGATGCTGCTCGGCGGGGTGGTCAGCCGCTTGATCTCCGGTCTGGCCGCCGACAAGCTTGGCGGGCTGCGCATCCTGCTGATCGGCTCGACGCTCCAGTGCCTCGCCCTCTTCTTTTACCTGCCCTATGACGGAATGGTCTCGCTTTATGTCATCAGCGCCATGTTCGGTCTCGCGCAGGGCGGCATCGTGCCAAGCTATGCACTGGTGGTGCGCGAATATCTCCCCGCACGCGAGGCCGGGGCGCGAGTGGGATTTGTGGTGATGCTGACCATCGTCGGTATGGCTCTGGGTGGCTGGATGTCGGGCTGGATCTACGATCTGACTGGCAGCTATCAATGGGCTTTCCTGAACGGAATCCTGTTCAACGGCCTAAATCTGGGGATCGTTCTGTTGCTATTGCTGCGATCCCGCCCACGACGCCCGGAAATGGCGACGGCCTGATCAATCCTGCAGGGGAATGTGGCGCTCACCGCGTGCCCGGGCGAGTCCAATCTGTTTCTGCCGCTCGCGAAACCGGGCCTTGTCCGCCGCTGATGTCTCATCCACGCATTGATGACAGGACACGCCCTCTTCATAGCCCTGACGCTGCCGGTGCTCGGGCAAGAGCGGACGACGGCACCCGTGACATAGGAGATGCGGTCCCTCTTTCAGCCCGTGGCCGACACTGACGCGATTATCGAAAACAAAACATTCGCCCTGCCACGCGCTTTCTTCTTGCGGGACTTCTTCCAGATATTTGAGGATACCGCCCTTGAGGTGGAACACATTCTCGACGCCCTGTCCGAGCAGGAAGTTCGTTGATTTTTCGCAGCGGATGCCGCCGGTACAGAACATCGCGATGCGCTTGTTGTGAAACCGGTGACGGTTTTCTTCCCACCACGCGGGAAATTCACCAAAGCTTTTGGTTTCCGGATCGACGGCGCCCTCAAACGTGCCGATGGCCACCTCGTAATCGTTGCGGGTGTCGATGACCGCGACATCGGGCGAGCGGATCAGCTCGTTCCACTCCGACGGGTCGACATAATGCCCGACGCGAGCCTTTGGGTCGACATCGGGCTGACCCATCGTGACGATCTCTTTCTTGAGCCGCACCTTGAGCTTGGCAAAAGGCGGCTTGTCGCTGGTGGATTCCTTCCACTCCAGTCCCTCGCATCCAGGCAGCGCGCGGATATGGGACAAAACAGCCTCGACCCCCGCCGAGGGACCCGCGATGGTCCCGTTAATCCCCTCGCGCGCCAGCAAGAGCGTTCCGCGCACCTCGCCCGCACGGCAGACCGCCTCGAGAGCGGGCTTGAGCGCGGCCGGATCTTCGAAACGGGTGAAATGATATAAGGCAGCAATCCTGAACATGCGCGCTGATTTAGGCCCGCGAGCCACCCCGCGCAAGACCCCGCATTGACGCGGCGCGCGGCTCTGCGTACCCATTCATGGTCACAGCCATGAGGTCGCCATGTCCAGAGCCCTGATCGTCATCGATGTCCAAAACGATTTCTGCCCCGGCGGCGCGCTTGCCGTCCCAGGCGGAGACGAGGTTGTCGCGCCGATCAATGCCATGATGGACGATTTCGACGCGGTGATCCTGACACAGGACTGGCATCCGGCCGGGCATTCTTCCTTCGCGACCTCGCACAAGGATCGCCTGCCCTATGACATGATCGACATGCCATATGGGCCACAGGTTCTCTGGCCGGAACATTGTATTCAGGGCAGCGATGGCGCCGCTTTCCACAAGGATCTGCGCATCAAGGGCGACATGATAATCCGGAAAGGGTTCCGCCCCGGCATCGACAGCTATTCCGCCTTTTTCGAGAACGACCAGAAGACACCGACCGGATTGAACGGTTACCTGCGCGACCGGGGTCTGACGGTGCTCACGATGGTCGGGCTGGCAACAGATTTCTGCGTTCACTATTCGGCGGTGGATGCGGCCCGGCTGGGCTTTGACGTCACCGTGGACAAAACCGCCTGCCGTGGCATCGATCTGGAAGGGTCCATGCAGGAAGCGCTGGAGTCGATGCAAAAGTCCGGCGTGACCATCGCCCTGGCCTGAAGTTGGCCAAATCTTAAGTCTCTCGGCCTAGCAGTAGACACACGTTGCAACTGCTAAGGGACCTGTCATGCAGGATGGAACGGGGCCGGCCGACCATCGCCCGACAGGCGTAAAGGCATATTTCGAACCGCGAAGCCTGCTGGCGCGCTATGCGCGGGGCCGGGTGATCCATTTCGCGAAACGCCAGATTCTTACGCTTTCTGCCGGGCTTGTTGTCACAGCAACGGCAAGCCCCGCCACCGGGCTCATAGCCATCGCTATCGCGCTGACCTGCGAATACCTCGATTTTATCTTGCTGCGTCACATCTGGCGCGAGCTTCGGGACAACAGGGAGGTGGATCACCTGACGCCTTGGATCCCCGTCACTGCCGCGATCCAGACAATCGGCGTCTCGATCTGCATGATCCTGCTGCTTTTATCGACGAAAAACGGCGCGCCGCTCTATGCCTTCAGTTTTCTTGCCGGCGCGACGATCAACGCCGGGCTTACGCTGCCGTATCACAAACCGGCTGCCGTCGTCCGGCTGGTGATCTTCGGCATAACCACTGCTGCCTTTGTCGCTGCGCTTTTTGCCGGTCGATCATGGGGTGACACCGCCCTGCTGCTCGATTGCGCCGGTGTCATGATCATGGGGTTCATCGTCTACAGCATCCTGCGCTTTGCCAACGCCACCTTTTACCGGAACCGCCAAAAGCACCTGGCCCTGCTCGACCATCAGGAAGAACTTGTCGCGGTAAACGCCGAGCTTGAACAAAGCCGAAAGGAAGCCGAACAGCTCACCCTCGTTGCCCGCAATGCCAACGACAGCGTGTTCATTCTTGATGCCGATCAACGCATCATCTGGACCAACGATGCCTTTACCAAGATCACCGGCTACTCGCGGGCGGAGTGCATCGGGAAACGGGCAGGCGACCTGATGAATGGCCCCGGCACCTCGGCTGAAACCGTTGCCGCCATCCAGCACGCAAACCGTCACAGTCTGCCATTTCGGGGTGAAATCCAGAATATCACGCGCGATGGGCGCGAAATCTGGCTTGAAACCAACCAGGTGCCGGTTCTGGATGAGAACGGCAATCTTTCGATGACACTCGCCATCGAGCGCGACATAACCTCGGCGCGCGAAATCGCGAAGCAACTTGAAAGCGCCCGGGACCGGGCCGAGGACGCGGCGCGCGCCAAGACCGAATTTCTCGCGAATATGAGCCATGAAATCCGGACGCCGATGAATGGGGTGATCGGCATGGCGGACCTGATCTGCGAGTCCGATCTGAGTGAAGAACAACGGGTCTATGCCGAAGCCATTCGCAGTTCGGCCCAGTCATTGCTTTCGCTCCTGAACGATATCCTCGATATCTCCAAGCTCGATGCCGAGCGCATGATCCTGAACCCCGTCGACTTCGATCTCCACGCCTGTCTGAACGACACTGTCCTGCCCTTTCGCAGGCTCGCGCACGATAAAGGCATCCACCTTGTTCTCGACATCGCGCCGGACATCCCCCAGTTCGTTTTTGGCGACGACAGCCGTTTCAGGCAGATTCTCGTCAACCTCATCGGGAATGCGCTCAAATTCACCGAGAGAGGCGGTGTCACGGTGACGGTTGCACGCGCAGACCCGGGCTTTACGGTGCGCGTAAAGGATTCTGGTATCGGGATAGCGCCAAAACATCTCGAAACCATATTCGAACGTTTCTCGCAGGCCGAGGATTCGACCGCGCGCCGGTTTGGCGGTACAGGCCTTGGGCTGACGATCTCAAGACTGCTCGCACGTGCAATGGGGGGCACGCTGGAAGTTACGTCCAGTCTGGGTAAGGGATCGGAATTTACGGTCTCGCTCCTCTTCCCTCCGTGCGAAAAAACCGACGTCCCCTTAGGGCATGACGCAAAAAGACGGCTTCGCACCGAGGAATTGGTGGGAAAGAAAATCCTCGTCGCAGAGGACAACCGGATCAACCGCGTCCTGATCCAGAAATACCTGCGGGATCTGCCGGTAAAACTGTTTTTCGCGGAAAACGGTCGCGAAGCGGTCGAAAAATGCCGGACGGAACGCCCCGATCTGGTCCTCATGGACATGTCCATGCCAGAGATGAGCGGGCTGGAGGCAACCGAGGTCATCCGCCGGGAGCAAGGGGCTCACCCCGTCATCGTAGCCCTGACCGCGAATGCCTTTGCAACCGATCAGGCCGCCTGTATGCGTGCGGGGATGACCGGCTTTCTGACCAAGCCCGTGCGGAGAAACGATCTGATCAAGGCCATGCTGGAGCTGACGAACCCCTCCAGCCCCCCTTCTAGCACCGATCCCGCACCGCCCTAGACAAAAGCCGGCGCGGTTGGTTTAACCGGCGGGCCTGTAACCGCCGGAGCGCAAGATGGTCGATATCGCAACCCGCGTCTATAATCACAAGTGGAAGATCGATCCCATCGTCCGCTCGCTGATCGATACGGACTTTTACAAGTTGCTGATGTGTCAGTCTGTTTTCCGCAACAAGCGCGACACACGGGTCACTTTCTCGCTGATCAACCGGTCGACACATATCCCGCTGGCACGCCTCATTGACGAGGGCGAATTGCGCGAACAACTCGATCACATCCGCTCGCTGTCACTCAGCCGCGGCGAAAGCACATGGTTGAGGGGGAATACCTTTTACGGCAAACGGCAGATGTTCCGGTCCGATTTCATGGAGTGGTTCGAAAATCTGCGCCTGCCGCCCTATCACCTGGAACGCAAAGGCGACCAGTATGAGTTGACCTTCGAGGGCGCATGGCCCGAGGTAATGCTCTGGGAAATCCCCGCTCTGGCGGTGCTGATGGAGCTGCGCGGTCGCGCCGTGCTGAATGACATGGGCCGCTTCGAGCTTCAGGTGCTGTACGCGAGGGCGATGACCCGCCTTTGGGAAAAAATCGAACAGCTTCGACCTCTCGAAAACCTCGGGATCGCCGATTTCGGCACGCGCCGGCGGCATTCCTTTCTCTGGCAGGACTGGTGTGTTCAGGCGATGATGGAAGGGCTCGGCCCCAAGTTCACCGGCACCTCGAACTGCCTGATCGCCATGCGCCGCGAGGTCGAAGCCATCGGCACGAACGCACATGAACTTCCGATGGTTTATAGCGCGCTCGCCGACACCGATGAGGAACTCCGCAACGCGCCCTATGACGTTTTGATGGATTGGCACGAAGAGCACGAAGGTAACCTGCGCATCATCCTGCCCGACACCTATGGCACGAAAGGTTTTCTGGATAACGCGCCCGACTGGCTTGCGGGCTGGACAGGCATCCGCGTCGACAGCGGCGACCCCGAGAAAGCGGCGGAAATCGCGATCGACTGGTGGCGCGCCCGTGGCGAAGATCCACGCGAGAAACGGGTGATCTTCTCGGACGGTCTGGATGTCGAAAAGATCATTGATCTGCAAAAGAAATTCTCAGGTCGCGTCAAGGCATCCTTTGGCTGGGGCACGTTGCTGACCAACGACTTTCGCGGTCTGGTAAAGGACGATGCTTTGTCACCCTTTTCGCTGGTCTGCAAAGCCGTTTCCGCAAACGGTCGCCCGACGGTCAAGCTCTCGGACAATCCCGAAAAGGCGATGGGTCCGAAAGACGAGATCGAGCGCTACAAGCGTGTCTTCGGCGTTGGTCAGCAGGAAGCGATAGAAGTGATTGTCTGACCGGGCAAAACCGGGGTTGGCTCGAAGCTCAGATAACGGGCATCGAGAATCTGAAAATCGCGCCGGTCGGGTTTGCGTTGCTCATTGAAAGCTCTGTCCCCCAGCGGTTGACGATCCGGCGCACCAGTGCCAGCCCGACGCCGGAAACATCGCCGGTTTCCTTGTCTAGGTTGGGCGTCCAGAACATACCGAAGACCTTCTCGGCATGTTCCTCGGGAATGCCCGGGCCATCGTCTTCAACCTCGAACTGGTGCAGGCGCCCCTTTCTGGAATAGCGCAAGGTTATCGTCGGTGTGCCGGTTGGATGGTGTTTTACGGCATTCGACATAAGGTTGCGCAGGATGATCTCAAGCTCGACCCGCTGGGCGCGGACAACGGGTAACTCCCCCTCAAGCCGAAGGGTCCCGCCTTCGGGGATATGCAAGGCACCAAGATCGATTACCAGTTCTCGCAGATTTACGGTTTCGACTTCCTGCGATGCGCCTTCGATCATGATATAGCGGAACACGGCCCGGATCAGTGCCTCGAGTTTTCGTGTCCGTTCGAAAATGCCGTCGATATGCTTTCTCGCAGCGGCATGGGCAGTGGCACCGTCGTTTTCTAGCTCTTCGGCTGCGAACTCTGCCATCGAAGTGATGTGGCGCAAGGGTGTGCGCAAGTCGTGGGCCGCGATCTGGGTAAACTGCTCCATCTCGGAGACCCGCAGCGCATCGAAATCGCTCCTGATATGCGCGCGTCGACGCACAAGAAGCAAGAGCATCGTGAGCAGAACGGCAATGATCATAGTCGGCTGCATCAGAAGAAAATTCTTCCGCGCGACGAGTTCACGCTGCTGTTCTTGCATGGTTGCGATCATCTTCTGTTGTAACACTCCCAACTGGGCGAGAGCCTCATCATCGCTGATCCTTACCCTGTCATCGATATCGCCCGGCAGCATGCCCTGTGCGTGTAGTTCCGACACGTGGGCGATATTTTTCATGTACGCTTCGATGGTTTCGCGCTCGGCATCCAGCGTGAGGCCAAGACGTTTGATACTTGCAGTCGTCTCTAGGTGATCAAGAAGCGCCAGAGCCCTCTGCCCGGTTTCGATTGCCCTATCGCGGTAATACGGTTCGTCCGGCCGCAGCACCCAGTTCTTGAACTTGTGGATCATGCCGCCATAGCCGATGGCCGCCTGCAATTCGATCAGAGTGGTATGCGCGTCAAGCTGCGCATCAATCAGTTTTTCCTGCTCGCGGCTGTTGATAACAAACACAAAAACGAGCAACACGACCGTCGCTACGCCAATCGCCAGGATTGTACAGGTGATGATCCTCAGATTGCGGGCAAGCTGCGACTTTGGAGTCATCGGAAATCCATATCAGATGAAGATTGGCGGCCTTCTCTCATCAATGGGACAGTTTGATTAACGTTTGCCTAACGCCGAGCGAATATGGTTAACCAGCAGCGGAAAGACGTCTTTCGCGCCAGATGATGATCAGCCCGCCAAGGATGATCAAAAGCGCCCCGGGGAACAGATCGCCAAACGGCGCTTCGCCGAAAAAGATCCAGCCAAAAGCGAATGCGGTGGGTATGCCGAAATAGGCAAAGGGGGCAAGATTGCTCTGTTCGGTCATGCGATAAGCAACCACGAGGCAAAGCACCGCCATCCCGCCGATGCCGCCCATCGCGGCGATCCACCAGATGTCGGACGGATTGTGGATCGGGGAAAACCCGCCCATGGCAAAGGCAAAGATCACGGATCCGACCGTTGCGACGCAGGCGGAATAGATATTGGCCAGCGGGCTTGGCACATCATCGTCCAGCATCCGCGCGCTGACCCCGGAAAGCGCATAGAAGAAAGCGGCGGCAAGCGCCGCGATAGCCGCCCAGGAGAAACCGTCCGAAGTCGGCCCGACGACAAGCACCACTCCGATGAACCCCAGCACGACAGCGCCCCAGCGCATCATCCCGACTTTCTCGCCAAGCAGGGGCACCGCCAAGGCCGTCATGAACAGGGCATTGGAATAGGTGATGGTATTGGCCGTCGCAAACGGCAGACTTGCAAGGCTGTAGTAGAACATCAGCTGTGCGAGCGTCACGATCAACCCTCGGGCACAGGCCAGCTTCCACTGCCGCATTCGCAGACTGCGCCCGGATCGATGCCAGGCGCGCGACGTGAGCAGGATAATGATAGACGGCAACAGACCGAACGTATTGCGATAGGCCGAAAGCTCCGGTGCCGTGTAATCCGCCGAAAGGCGTTTGATGATAAGTCCCATCCCGTCGAAAAGCACGATCGCCACCAAGGAAATCACGATGGCAAGCGCGACTCTGTCGCCGGGACGGACACTCATTGTCGTTTACCCATGAAAAGCAGCAACCGTCTTGAGCTGAGAGAACCCGTACAGCGCCTCAAAGCCTTTTTCTCGGCCATGACCGGATTTGCCGACCCCGCCAAAGGGCAGTTCGACGCCGCCACCGGCACCGTAGTTGTTGATGAACACCTGCCCGGTGTGAAGCGCCTTGGCGAGCCGCATCTGGCGGGCGCCGTCACGGGTCCAGACACTGGCGACAAGCCCGTAGTCGGTGCCGTTCGCGATGGTAAGCGCTTCTTCTTCGGTATCGAAGGGGATCATTACCTGAACCGGGCCGAAAATCTCGTTCTGGGCCAGCGGGTGATCGGCGGGCACATCGGCGAAAAGCGTGGGTTTTACATAGGCACCGGCCTCGGGCGCATGGTCTACGATCACCCCTTCACCGGCGACCGGCAGATCGCCGCCCTTGGCAATGAAACCGCTGACGATTTCCTTTTGCCGTGCCGAGATCAGCGGCCCAAGACGCAGGTTCTCGCCTGCCGGGCCGACGCTCAGCTCGCTATAGGCCTCGCCCATGCGCTTGCGCACCTCGTCATAGACGCCGCGCTGCACGAGGATCCGGGAAGAGGCGGAACAGGTCTGGCCCGCATTCTGCACACCCGCGTTGACGAGGAAGGGCAGCGCCGCGTCCAGATCAGCATCGTCAAACACGATCTGCGGAGACTTCCCGCCCAGTTCCAGCGTCACCGGAATTACGTTCTTCGCCGCCGCTGCCTGCACCAGCGCGCCGGTCGCAACCGAACCGGTAAAGCTGACATGCTGGATCTTCGGATGGCCCGACAGCGCGGCCCCAGCCTCGGCACCAAGACCGGGCACGACGTTCAGCGCGCCATCCGGCAACCCGGCTTCCTGCGCGATATGGGCGAAGGCCAGCGCGGTCAGGCAGGCCTCTTCTGCCGGTTTCAACACGCAGGCATTGCCCATTGTCAGCGCCGCACCGACCGAGCGGCCGATGATCTGCATCGGATAATTCCAAGGCACAATATGGCCGGTCACGCCATGCGGCTCACGCAGGGTATAAACGGTATATCCATCCATATAGGGAATGGTTTCACCATGCACCTTGTCCGCCGCACCGCCGTAAAATTCCATGTAACGCGCAAGCGCCACCGCATCGGCGCGCGCCTGCCCAAGCGGTTTACCCACATCCATCGCTTCGAGCGCGGCAAGTTCATCGACTTTTTCCAGAACAAGCTGGCCAATCCGTGTCAGGATGCGGCCGCGTTCAAGCGCGGTCATCTTTCCCCACGCCCCGGCGCGGGCCGCATGGGCAGCCTCGACCGCCGCGTCAATATCCGCCGCGTCTCCGCCCGCGATCTGGCAGATCACGCTGCCGTCCGAAGGGTTCACCAGATCAAGCAGCTTGCCCGAAGCAGGCGCTTTCCACGCGCCGCCGATCAGGCAGGTCGCAGGGTCAAACCAGAGGGTGTTGTTGAGTGTATCAGGCATCGGTCAGGCTCCTTCCAAGCGCGTCCAGATCGGGGAGAACCGGCGCGGCGTCGATGAGCGTACGCGTATAGGGATGGCGCGGGTTAGAAAAGACCTCTTCGGTCTCTCCCTGTTCAACTATTTCACCGGACTTCATGACAAGCACCCGGTCGGTCACTGTGCGCACCACGCTCAGATCATGCGAGATGAATAGGTAGGACAGGTCATAGGCGCGGCAGAGATCGGCGAGCAGATCAAGGATCTGCGCCCGGACCGACACATCCAGCGCGCTCACCGCCTCATCGAACAGGATCAGTTCGGGCCGGATGATCAGGGCGCGGGCGATCGCGATACGCTGCCGCTGGCCGCCGGAAAATTCGTGGATGTACTTGCGCGCATCTTTTGCTGTCAGACCGACGGCCTCGAGTGCTTCTCCGATTGCGGCCTCCCGCGCCTTGCCGGTGGGCGGCTCGTCCAACAGAAAGAACGGCTCGGTGATCAGCCGGTCGACACGGTGGCGCGGGTTGAAGGAGCCAAACGGGTCCTGAAACACCACCTGCATCTTGCGCCGCACGGCAAGGTTCGGCTTCGTGCCCGAGAAGACGGGTTCGCCGTCCAGCGTGATTGACCCGCCCTGTATCGGCTCCAGCCCCAAAAGCGCCCGAGTCAGGGTCGATTTACCGCAGCCGGATTCCCCGACCAGACCCAGCCTTTCACCGCGGTGCAGCTCGAAACTCACCCCCTTTACGGCGCGGAATTGACCATGGGGCGCAAAGGGGCGCGTGCGCGGCAGGCGATAGTCGCGCACCACGTCTTTTACCTCAAGCAAGGGCTTGGGCTCGGGCCGCGGCGGCAGATCGACCTGATGGCCCGATGCCTCGAACAATTGCCGCGTATAGGGGTGTTTCATCTGCGCCAGCAGCGACCTGGTCGGGCCGCGCTCGACAACCTCGCCCCGCCGCATGACCACGATCCGGTCCGCCATATCCGCCACAACGGCAAGGTCATGGGTGATCATCAGCAACCCCATGCCGAAATCCTCGACCAGCCCCTTGAGCAGATCGAGGATCTGCGCCTGCGTCGTCACATCAAGCGCGGTTGTCGGTTCATCCGCGATCAACAGCTTGGGCCGCAGCGCAATGGCCATGGCGATCACCACGCGCTGCCGCTGACCGCCGGACAATTCATGCGGATAGCGCGACAGCGGGAACCGGTCAGCCGGAAGTCCGACCCGGTCCAGCACTTCCCGCGCTCGGGTCTTTGCATCGGCAGGCGACATCGCTTTGTGGATCAGGATCGTCTCGGTCACCTGATCCCCGATGGTCTTGACCGGGTTCAGCGCCGTCATCGGCTCTTGGAACACCATGCCGACCGTATTGCCGCGCAAACGGCACATCTCGGCCTCGGAGGCTTGCAAAAGGTCCTTGCCGTCAAGGTAAATCGATCCGCTGGTTTTGACCCTCTCGGGCAAAAGCTGCATCACGGAAAAGGCCGTCATCGATTTGCCGGAACCGCTTTCGCCGGTGACAGCGACGATTTCGCCGGGATCGACCGTCAGCGTCACGTCCCGCAGGATGGACGTGCTCACGATGTCCATCGACAGGTTATCGATTTGAAGCAAGCTCATGCGCGCGACACCCTCAGCCGTGGATCAAGATAGTCGCGCAACCCGTCGCCCATGAGGTTCAGCCCCAGCACCGTCAGGATAATCGCGACACCAGGAATAAGCGCGATATGGGGCGCAATGGAAACAAGCGTCTGCGCATCGGCCAGCATCCGCCCCCAGCTGGGCGTCGGCGGCTGCGCCCCCAGCCCGATATAAGACAGACCCGCCTCGGCCAGTATACCCAAGGAAAACTGGATGGTGCCCTGCACGATCAGCAGGTTCATCACGTTGGGCAAGATATGTTCGAAACTGATCCGCGTCGCCGATTTGCCCGAAACTCGCGCCGCCATGATAAACTCCCGCTCCCACAGAGACAGGGCCGCACCGCGCGTGATCCGGGCAAAGACAGGGATATTGAAGATACCAATCGCGATGATCGCGTTGATCGCGCCCGCCCCAAAAACGGCAGTAATCAGGATCGCGATGACCAGCGAGGGAAAGGCAAAGACCAGATCGTTGCCGCGCATGATGACTTCGTCCAGCCATGTCCCTTTGCGCGCAGCGGCCGCAAGGCCCAGCGGTACACCAAAGCCCATGCCAATGCCGACAGCCACCAGCGCGACCGCGATCGAGGTCCGCGCACCGACCATGATCATCGACAGGATATCGCGCCCGAAATGGTCGGTTCCCAGCAGGTGCACCCCGTTGGGGCGCTGGAACTTGTCGGGAATGCTCATCGCCGTGTGGTCAAACGGAGTCCAAATAAAGGATACAAGCGCGGCCAGCACGAAAACCGCGGTCAGGAACGCGCCGATGATCAGGTTGCGTCTCATGTTCTGGACCTCAGTCGCGGATCGACGGCGGCATAGGCCAGATCGACAAGGAAATTGACGGTAATAACCGCGAACACCAGCAGCATCACGACGGATTCGACGACGATCAGATCGCGCGAGCTGATGGCCTGAAACACCAGACGCCCAAGGCCCGGCAGGTAAAACACCTGCTCGATGATAATCGACCCGGCCAGCAGAAAGGAGAATTGCAGCCCGATGATTGTCAGCACCGGGATCAACGCATTGCGCACCCCGTGCCGCCAAAGCGCCTGCCGCCGGGTGAGCCCCTTGGCGCGGGCGGTGCGCATGAAATCCTCCCCCAGAATATCCAGCAAGGCCGAGCGCATGACCCGCGCAAGAATCGCCGCCTGTGGCAGGGCCAGCGAGACGGCAGGCAGGGTCAGCGAGTGTATCCCGGTCCATAACCCCTTGTCCCAGCCGGCAAAACCTCCCGCGCTGAACCAACGCAAGTTGATGGCGAATATCAGCACCATCATCATCGCGAACCAGAAATTCGGCACCGCCACGCCAAGCTGGGTGGCGCCCATCACCGCCATGTCCCCCCCCTTACCCCGGCGCGCGGCGGCATAGATCCCGGCCGGAAAGGCGATGACCGTCGACAGTGTTAGCGCGTAGATCGCCAGCGGCAGCGAAACCCAGAGCCGGTCCGCGATCATCGTGCTGATCGGCGTGCGATAGGTATAGGACGTGCCGAAATCGCCGGTCACCAGCCCGCCGACCCAGCCGAGATAACGCTGCCATTTTGGCACGTCCAGACCAAGCTCGGAGCGCAGGGCGGCAACCGTATCGGGCTGGGCATTGATGCCCAGCATGAATTGCGCCGGATCACCCGGCGCGACTTCGATCACGAAGAAAATGACAAGGCTCGCAACCGCAAGGCTGACAATCAGCGAGAGGAAGCGTTTGAAGATATAGTTCAGCATCGGCGCCACGTTATGCGCGCGGACAGGGAGCGTCCAGAGCGCGTGTTGACCGCGTGATAGCGCATGACAGCGGCGCTCATCAATCGGGCGTTTTCACCGGATAGTTCATGCCAATGCTGCCGGAAATTCACCTTCTTCGATCCAGCGAAGCAGAATGCTAACCTTGGTGCCCTTGGCCGACGACCTTATTTGCAACCCGCCGCCCAGCTCGCGCGCAAGCCCCAGCACCATGGACAGCCCCAGGCCCGATCCCTGCCCCACGGGTTTGGTCGTAAAGAATGGCTCGACAACGCGGTCCATGACGGCGCTGTCTATCCCCCGCCCAGTATCCTCGACCTCGAAGACGATATAGGAACCGGATGGGAGAGTATCTCCATCCACCGTCGGGACCTGCTGTTTCGAGTTCCATCCCCGCGCTGACACGGTCAGAACGCCACCGTCGGGCATTGCATCGACAGCATTTTGGGCGAGGTTGATCAAAGCCGTCACCATCTGCTTACTGTCGGCCCATGCGAACAGCCCCCTCTCAGGCCGCTTGGCAACCACGTTTATCGACCCGGGAACGAGATGGCGCAGGAGGGACAGGAATTCTTCAAAAATCCGATCCACGTCGTGAATACCGACGTCCATGACCGACTTGCGGGCATAAACCATCAACTGCCGCACAAGCACCTCGGCCTGCTGCGACGCCGTATGCGCCCGCCTGACCGATTCATCCTTGTCGCGCTGATCGGTGAATTCGCCGTAAAGTTCAAGATTACCCTGGATCGCGGTCAGTATGTTGTTGAAATCATGCGCGACACCACCGGCAAGTCGACCGATCGCCGCCATCTTCTGCGCCTGCGCGGTGCCGGTCGCCGCCGCCTCCGAGGCCATCCGGTGGGCGCGCCCCTGCAGGATCGACCGCGTCAGATAGCCGAGCAGGGCGAGACCGCAGACAACGATAGCCATTTTCGTCGGAATTGTCCCGAAATCCGGCAAGATGTAGTACAAAATCCAGCCGATCATTATCGCCACGACGACGATTTCGCCAATGACGAGATACATCAGCGTGTCACAGCGATACACCAGAAACACGAGGATACAGCCAATCAGCGCCGCGCCCGCGAATACCAGCGCCTCGTCGTCCTGAATGATCAGCACCGCCGGAAGCCAGAGAAATGCGATCAGCAGCAAAAGAAACAGGGATGCGGCGATGTAATGTTCGCGCCGGCTGACCACCTCGCCCCGGCTGCGCAGAAAGAGAAAATAGAAGATGTGCAGCTTTACAAAGAAAAAAACCCAGACGAGCGATATGATCCAGTGAGAGTGGAAGTAAAGTACAATGCCACCACCGATGACGCCGACAAATCGTGCAATGACTTCGGGTTTCTCCCCGTAGTCAAGCATATAGAGCCTGTCCAATTCAGCACGGTGATCGATGTTCAACCCCAAAACATTTCACCCATCACTCCGCTACGTTCCTCCAGGTCTCGGCCTCGCAGAATATGTTTAGCGCTCTAATCTGTTTCCAAGTTCATACCCTATCCGGGCGCTCGGAAGGAACATATTTTTCGTATGTTTCAGATTGGAGAAACGAAACAGCCTGCCAAGAGCATGTTCAACGCGATATTCCACTTATGTGAAACGCAAGCGACTATCCAACGCCGGACCACTTCCCGGCTAGCAATCCTGATTACAGAACGACTAGCTGCTCTCGGGATACAGTAACCGGGCCGAATGTACCGGCCCGGTGTCATTCAGATCTATTCCGACCAACTAACGCCCGTCAGGTCCACCGCCTGCGTCGGCGCATCTTTCCAAAGGCCCTTCAGCCCGGCTTTCGCAATCACCGGATAGGCAAGCTGGAAAAGGTAGCCGTTCACGTAGTCTTTTGCGATGATTTCCTGGGCTTCCTTGAGCATGGTGGAGCGCTCATCAGGATCGGTGGTCCCGTTCAGCTTGGTCATCAACTCCTGGAAAGCAGGGTTGTCGTACTGAAAGTAGTAGTCGGGCCGCGCATAGATGCCGATATCCATCGGCTCCGTGTGGCTGATGATGGTCATGCCAAAATCCTTGCCGCGGAACACCGTTTCCAACCACTGCGCCCATTCGACGTTGATAATCTCGGCGGTGATACCGACTTCGGCCAGTTGCGCGGCGATGATTTCGCCACCGCGACGAGCATAGGACGGCGGTGGCAAGTGCAGCGTGGTCTCAAACCCGTCCGCCATCCCGGCCTCTTCCAGCAGGGCCTTGGCCTTGGCCGGATCGTATTCCGAAATACCTGTGAGATCGACGTAATCGGGGTTATGGGGTGCGAAATGCGTCCCGATCGGCGTACCAAGCCCGAACATGGCCCCGTCGATGACCGATTGCCGGTTGATCGCATGGGCCACGGCCTCGCGCACCTTGACGTTATCGAACGGCGGGCGCTTGTTGTTCATCGCAAGGATGGTTTCACCCTCGGTCGATCCGACCAGCACCTGGAACCGCGCATCGGCTTCGAACTGCGGCAGGTTCTCGGGCGCAGGGAAACCCGCAAAGGCGTCGATATCCTCGGCCATCATCGCGGCAAAGGCGGCGGTCGGGTCCGAGATGAACTTGAAAGTGGCGCTGTCCAGCATGGCCGGCTCACCCCAGTAATCCGCGTATTTCTCGATCTGGATGCTGTCGCCCTGAGACCAACTCACGAATTTGAACGCGCCGGTGCCGATGGGCGTCGACTTGATGTCATCAATGCTTTCGGGCGCCACGATCACCGCGTCACCCCATGCCATGTTGAACAAAAACAGACCGTTCGGCTCGCTCAGCGTGACCTTGACTGTCAGCGGATCGACGACTTCGACCGTGTCAATCGCGGTGAACAGGGCCTTTTGCGCATTCACGCTGTCTTCGGCACGGGCACGATCAAGGCTGAACTTGACGTCTTCGCCATCCATCGTGGTGCCATCGTGAAACGTCACACCATCGCGCAGCTTGAACGTATAGGTCAGCCCGTCTTCAGAGATTTCCCAGCTTTCGGCCAGCCCGGGAATGATCGACCCATCAGAGGCAAAGCGCGTCAGGCCCTCGAAGATGTTGGAATATGTCACCGAGTCGATGGCCCCCGCAGCGGCCGAGGTCGGATCGAGATGCGGTGGCTCAAGCTGCATGGCGACGGTGGCGCTGGTCTGAGCCTGCACGGCTCCCAGTCCGGCCATCAGGGCCACGGCGCTTGCCAAGGCCAGCCTCGAGAAAGAAGTCATGATGAATTTCCCTATTGGTTGCGACAGGTTCCGGTTTTCCGGTTACACAAGACAGAAACAGTCTTGGCCGAGATTGTCTCGGATACAAGCCAAACTTGGCCTCAAAGCCGGGCAGATCACAAAAAACCTAGTGTTTTCAGTCACCCGCCCGCTTGCTAGGCGCGTGCCTTTCCGCCGGTCCCACCCCCGCTAAAAGACAAACCTTTTCAAAGCGGCCAATCCCGTGTATGGGCGGCCAATCTGAGACGATGTGCCCGGACCCTGGCACGCGGATGAAGGTATAAGGGTCGGCGGCAATGGGGCCGCCATGCAAACGGGAGACCCGGAACGCCGGGAGTGCTCCCAATCAGGATACGATGATGTTTAACACAACGACAAAAAGCATGCAGTGGGGCGAAGAGACGCTCACGCTGGAAACCGGCAAGGTTGCGCGTCAGGCCGACGGTACCGTTATTGCCACGCTGGGCGAAACCAGCGTCATGGCGAACGTGACCTTTGCCAAGGCACCTAAGCCCGGTCAGGATTTCTTTCCGCTGACCGTTCATTATCAGGAAAAATATTACGCAGCCGGGAAGATCCCCGGCGGTTTCTTCAAGCGCGAAGCACGTCCGACCGAAAAGGAAACGCTGACGGCCCGCCTGATCGACCGCCCGATCCGCCCGCTCTTTGTGCCCGGCTTCAAGAACGAAGTTCTGGTCATGTGCACCGTGCTCTCGCACGATCTGGTCAACGACCCCGATATCGTCGCGATGATCGCCGCTTCGGCCGCCCTGACGATTTCCGGCGCGCCGTTCCGTGGCCCGATCGCCGGTGCCCGCGTTGGCTTTGAGGATGGCGAATACATCCTGAACCCGACCGTCGACGACATGCAGGACCTGCGCTTGAACCCCGAGCAGCGTCTCGATCTGGTCGTGGCCGGCACCAAAGACGCCGTCATGATGGTCGAATCCGAAGCTTACGAGCTTTCCGAAGCAGAAATGCTTGGCGCGGTGAACTTTGCGCACGAGCAGATCCAGCCGGTGATTGATCTGATCATCTCGCTGGCCGAAGAAGCGGCGAAAGAGCCCTTTGATTTCGACGCACCGGACTATTCCGAGCTGTACGAAGCTGTCAAAGCCGCCGGTGAAACGCAGATGCGTGAAGCCTTCGCGCTGACCGACAAGCAAGAGCGCACCACGGCCGTTGCCGCGGCCCGCGAAGCGATCATCGCGTCGCTGACCGAAGAGCAGGCAGAGGACGCGAACCTCGGTTCCGCCATGAAAAAGCTCGAAGCAGGCATCCTGCGCGGCGACGTGGTGAAAACCGGCAAGCGGATCGACGGCCGTTCCACCACCGACATCCGTCCGATCGTTGCGGAAACCGGCCTTCTGCCGCGAACCCACGGTTCGGCGCTTTTCACCCGTGGTGAAACGCAAGGCTTGGTCGTGACCACGCTCGGCACCGGCGATGACGAACAGTTCATCGACGCGCTGCACGGCAACTTCAAATCGAACTTCCTGCTGCACTACAACTTCCCTCCCTACTCGGTGGGTGAAGTAGGCCGCGTCGGTTCGCCCGGTCGCCGCGAAATCGGCCACGGCAAGCTGGCATGGCGCGCGCTTCAGGCGGTTCTCCCGGCTTCGACCGATTTCCCCTACACGATCCGTGTTGTGTCCGAGATTACCGAATCCAACGGCTCCTCCTCGATGGCTTCCGTCTGCGGCGGTTCGCTGTCGATGATGGATGCAGGCGTTCCGCTCAAGGCACCGGTGGCCGGTGTCGCGATGGGTCTGATCCTCGAAGACGACGGTTCCTACGCGATCCTGTCGGACATCCTTGGGGACGAAGACCACCTCGGCGACATGGACTTCAAGGTCGCAGGTACCGAGAACGGCATCACCTCGCTCCAGATGGACATCAAGGTTGCTGGCATCACGCCCGAAATCATGGAGAAAGCTCTGGCCCAGGCCAAGGACGGCCGTATCCACATCCTCGGCGAGATGAACAAGGCCCTGTCCAGCGCAGGCGAGTTCAGCGCCCACGCACCGCGCATCGAAACCATGCAGGTGCCCACCGACAAGATCCGTGAAGTGATCGGTTCGGGCGGCAAGGTGATCCGCGAGATCGTCGAAGTTTCGGGTGCCAAGGTCGACATCAACGACGACGGCATCATCAAGATCGCCAGCCCGAACGCCGAAGCCATCCAAAAGGCCTATGACATGATCTATTCGATCGTGGCCGAGCCGGAAGAAGGCAAGATCTACAAGGGCAAGGTCGTGAAGCTCGTCGATTTCGGCGCCTTCGTGAACTTCTTTGGCAAGCGTGACGGCCTCGTGCACGTCTCCCAGATTGAAAACCGCCGCCTGAACCATCCGTCGGATGTGCTCAAGGAAGGTCAGGAAGTCTGGGTCAAGCTGCTGGGCTTTGATGACCGTGGCAAGGTTCGCCTGTCGATGAAAGTCGTCGATCAGGAAACCGGCGAAGAAGCCGCCAAGGAAGAAGCGGCAGACTAAGCCCTTCTCCCCGAAAGAAGAACGAACGCCCCCGTTGCAATCCGGGGGCTTTTTTTGTGGCAGGCCCGGCAGGTTCGAACCTGTAATGCAACTTGTTCGCATTATCATTTATCCTTATTTTATTGACACTTAGGAGGCTCGCTCCTACCTACCGTCCCTCAACGGCCGCAACGATTCCCGCCGCCCGGTTACAGACTGCGCTTGCGTTTGCAGCGTATGGCCGGATTTGCCGCTGCCGCCCCGATGGAGACCGGAAAATGACCCCTCTGACCATCGCGCTTCTGGCTTTCAGCATGTCTGCGGATGCCTTCGTTGCGTCAATCGCCAAAGGAAGCAGGAACCAGCAGACCCCCTCCATTGCAACGGCACTCGGACGCGGGCTCTTGTTTGGCACGGTCGAGACCATCGCACCGTTGATCGGCTGGCTACTGGGCCGCGCGGCAACACGCTACATCGAAACATGGGATCACTGGATCGCTTTTGCCCTGCTGGCGGGAGTCGGGCTACACATGATCTACGTCGCCTTTCACAATACAGATACCGCGCCGCGCAAACGCAGCGCCTTTGCGCTTGTTGCGACGGCCGTAGGAACCTCGATCGACGCGACAGCCGTCGGGATATCGCTGGCCTTTCTCGATGTGAACATCCTTGCCATCGCGCTGGCCATCGGCGCGGCCACCTTTGCAATGACGACCACCGGAACCCTGCTGGGTTGCGTTTTGGGTCGTCGCTTCGGCAATATTTTCGAGATCCTTGGAGGCGTCATTCTCGTCTGTATGGGAATCTTCATTCTCGCCGAGCACACCACCTAAACAGAAACAATCGCAAAGATTTCGCCTGGTTTTGGAAACAATAGTATTCCATTCTTATCTATGCTGTGCCCTACTCCCCCTTGGCGCCGCGTCCAGCGCGCCAACGTTCTTTGGGAGGAGACGACATGCTGAAACGAACACTCGCGGCGATAGCCGCCATTTGCCTTGCGCTGCCCGCAAGCGCCTCGTCCATCGACATGGGCTTTACCAGCTTCTACTCGCTGGGGGACAGCCTCAGCGATGACGGCAAATTCGGCACGCTTGCCCCGCCAAGCCTTGGCGGTCGTTTCTCGAATGGTCCCGTCTGGACCGAACTTCTCGCCGACTCCTTCACCGCCAATGGTAAATTCACAGCGAACTTCGCTCTTGGAGGCGCAACCGCCGGAGATGTGAATGCCAATACCTATCCCCCTGCCCTGCAACCGCTGGCGACTTTCATGGGGCAGGTTGGGGTTATGTCGTCCTATGTCGGCGCCGCCGGGACCAACCCCCTTGTTTCGGCTCTCTTCGGGGCCAATGACCTGTTCCAGAGCTTTGGCGCGACCGGTACGGCAGATGGCAAGGCCGGCGCCAATTCGGTGACCGACGGTATTCGCGCGGTCGCCGCACTAGGGGGCAATTTCAACAATTTCCTTGTCTCCAATCTGCCCGATATCGCCGACAATCCGGGCTTTTACGGCAACCCTGCCGCTGGCGCGCTCAGCGCAGCCTCGGCAGAATTCAACACCCAGCTTGCCGCCAACCTGATCGACCTTGAGAACGAGGGGCTGAACATCTTTTTCGTCGATTTCACCGATTTCATCGACGAACTTCGCCCCCGTGCCACAGCGCTGGGTCTGACCAACCTGACCGAAGCCTGCACCCCCAGCATGTCTACCTTTACACCGCTGGATAACTGCGCCGTCAGTTTCGATGCCACCGGCGGACTGGTCGTCGACCCGAGCGCGGCAGATTCCTACTTCTTTGCCGATTCCGTGCATCCAAACAGGATCGTGCATCAGGAATTCGCGGAATATGCAGCGGCCCGGGTTTCCGTTGCCGCCGTGCCGCTTCCTGCGGGCCTGCCCCTGCTGCTCGGCGCAATCGCGGCGCTTGGCCTGACCCGCCGCCCCCTGCGCGTCGCCTGAACCGCAGGATATCCACAAATGATCCAATCTCGCCCCGTCCGTGCATCTGGCGCGGGCGGGGTAGTCTGTCTATGAACGGCGCATGAGATCCTACATCATTCACATGTCGTCCAGCACTCAACGCCGCGAGAACGTCGACAAGCTGCTGTCGACTTTGCCGCAGGGTGAAACCGTCGAGGCGGTGAATGGCCGCGATCCGGCGCAGATCGCCTCGATGACCGTTCATGGAGGCGACCTCCACAGCCCCCGCTATCCCTTTCTGCTGATGCCTGCAGAGATCGGCGTGTTTCTCAGCCACCGGAAATGCTGGCAAAAACTGGTCGACAGCGATGACGATTACGCACTCATCGCCGAAGATGACCTGTCACTCGCGCCAGACCAGTTCGCCCGCGCCCTTGCCTTGGTCGAAGGCAACATGACCAGCAGTATGTATGTCCGTCTTCCGGTGAAAACGCGTGAGAAACCCGCACGCACGCTGGCGCAGGTCGGGAAGATGCGGCTGATCCTGCCGCAGGTGATCGGATTGCAATGTATCTGCCAGATCGTCGGACGCGATGCGGCGGCAAAGCTGCTCGAAGCGACGCAGGAAATCGACCGTCCTGTCGACACCTTCCTCCAGATGCACTGGATCACCGGTCAGCCGATCCACAGCCTGTTGGGCAATGGCAACCGCGAGGTCGCCTCGGAAATCGGCGGCTCGACAATTCAGACACGCACTCCGGCAAGCGGCAAACTACGTCGTGAATGGGCCCGCGCGGCCTACCGTGCCCACCTTCGCCTGCGTCCGCAGACTTGGCCCCGATAACTTCCACCCGGCGAAATCTCGGCCAACTCGTCCCGGCGACGCAACGCGTCGCTGCCAAGGCTGACCCTAAAACTGAAAGCGTTTAAAACGAAAGCGCCGGTCACTGACCGGCGCTTGTCTTGTTTACATCCAATAGTTCAGGCCGGGGCCTTAGTCGTCCGCAGATAGGGAAGAACGGTCTTGAACTCGCCGAACTTTTCCTTGGCATCCTCATCGCTGACCGACGTGGGGATGATCACATCGCCGCCGGGCTGCCAGTTCGCAGGCGTTGCAACGCCCTTGGCCGACATCTGCAACCCGTCGAGCGCACGCAGCACCTCGGCAAAATTGCGGCCAACCGTCATCGGGTAGGTCATCGACAGCTTGAGCTGCTTGTCCGGCCCGATGATAAAGACCGAGCGCACGGTTGCGCTGTCCGCCGGGGTACGCCCGTCGGGGAGGTAAGCTTCTGCCGGGAGCATGTCGAACGCCTTGGAGACCTCAAGACCTTCGTCGGCGATGATCGGGAAGCCCGCCTTGGCACCGCCTGCGGTTTCGATATCACCTTTCCATTTCTTGTGATCCTCGACCCCGTCGACCGAAACGCCGATCACCTTGGTGCCGCGCTTTTCCCATTCATCGGCAAGCTGCGCGACAGCACCGAATTCTGTCGTGCAGACCGGTGTGAAATCCTTTGGATGCGAAAACAGGATCGCCCAGCTATCGCCGATCCAGTCGTGAAACTTGATCGTGCCCTGATCGGTCTCCGCAGTGAAATTCGGAACAGTATCGTTGATGCGTAAACTCATTTGGTTTTTCCCCCCATTCATGGAGTTGACGACTCTTGCACCCCCTATCTAGTCACAAGACACGGCAGTTTCATCCCCCGACTTGCCGAGCATGCGCTGCAGTGACAGAGTGGCGCGAATCTCCCGACCGGGCGGTCGGGACTCATTTATTGGGAGCTGAGATATGATCGAGAAACGCGACTTTTACATCAACGGCAAGTGGGTTGCCCCCTCTGCCCCGAACGATTTCAACGTGATCGACCCCTCCACCGAAGAGCCCTGCGCGGTGATCTCGCTTGGCAGCCAAGCCGATACAGATGCCGCCGTGGCCGCCGCCAAGGCTGCTCTCGGCGATTGGATGTACATGCCCGCCGCCGAGCGCATCGCCTATCTCGAAAAACTGCTCGAGGTCTATAACACCCGTGGCGAAGACATGGCGCAGGCGATCAGCATGGAAATGGGCGCGCCCATCGACATGGCCCGCACCCAGCAGTTCGGCTCGGGCAGCTTCCACCTCAAGAACTTCATCCGCGCAGCCAAGGAATTCGAATTCGACGCGCCGCTGAGCGAAAAATTCCAGAACGACCGGATCATCAAGGAAGCCGTCGGCGTCGCCGCGCTCATCACGCCGTGGAACTGGCCGATGAACCAGATCACGCTCAAGGTTGGCGCCGCCGCCGTTGCAGGCTGCACCATGGTGCTGAAACCGTCCGAGCAAAGCCCGCTGAACGCGATGGTCTTCGCCGAGATGATGGACGAGGCAGGCTTCCCCGCCGGTGTCTTCAACCTCGTGAACGGCGATGGCGCGGGTGTCGGCACCCAGCTTTCGAGCCATCCGGACGTCGACATGGTGTCCTTCACCGGCTCCACCCGCGCCGGCACGGCAATCTCGAAAGCCGCGGCCGATACGCTCAAGAAAGTTCACCTCGAACTGGGTGGCAAAGGCGCGAACGTGGTCTTTGAAGACGCGGACGAAAAGGCCATCAAGCGCGGCGTGCTGCACATGATGAACAACTCGGGCCAGTC
Source organism: Heliomarina baculiformis (assembly GCF_019966545.1). Lineage (GTDB taxonomy): Bacteria > Pseudomonadota > Alphaproteobacteria > Rhodobacterales > Rhodobacteraceae > Heliomarina > Heliomarina baculiformis. The sequence goes on from NZ_JAIMIC010000006.1 coordinate 201,734, forward strand.
CTGCAACGCCCCGTCGCGGATGCTGGTACAACGCCCGATCTACGACAAGGCCGTTGAAACCGCAGCCGAGGTTGCAAACTCCGTCACCGTGGGCAGCGCCCATGACGAAGGCCGCCACATCGGCCCCGTCGTGAACGAACTTCAGTTCAAGAAGATCCAGGACCTGATCCAGAAAGGCATCGACGAAGGTGCGAAACTCGTCGCCGGTGGCGTTGGCCGCCCCGACGGGATGAACCGTGGTTTCTACGTGAAACCGACGATCTTTGCGGATGTGAACAACCAGATGACCATCGCCCGCGAAGAGATCTTTGGACCGGTCATGACGATGATCCCCTTCGACAGCGAAGAGGAAGCCATCGAGATCGCCAATGACACCGTTTACGGTCTCACCAACTACGTCCAGACCCAGGACGGCGAACGCGCCAACCGCATGGCCCGCAAGCTCCGTTCCGGCATGGTGGAAATGAACGGCGCAAGCCGCAGCCCGGGCGCGCCTTTCGGCGGCATGAAACAGTCCGGCAACGGCCGCGAAGGCGGCGTCTACGGCATCGAGGACTTCCTCGAGATCAAGGCCGTCGGCGGCTGGGCGGCAGAATAAGTCGGACCCTCTCCACAAGAATGGGGCCGCTCCGGATACCGGGGCGGCCCCTTTTCGTTGCTCGGGTCACTGCTTCGCCGATCCTTCACAACCCGACGTGGTGCAGGACCAGTTGCGGGGCCCCGCTTGAGATGCGGTAAAGCGACCGGCCCTCGTCATCGATCACGGCACTCACCCGTTGGCGAAAGGACGAGAAACTGTCGAAGGTAACCACATCGACCGGTTCATCGAAATGCAGCGTGATCCGCTGGTATTTGCCCTGCGGTCCGACGGAAAGCCCGTGAACATAGCCGGTGAAGGGCTGACCAAGATACTGGCCTTCCACCCGATCTCCGACCGCGAAAGGCCGCTTGTTGTCGTTCCGGCGCACTGTCGCGGAAAGGGTATTCCAGTCACGCGCACCCTGCTGGTGCGCGATCATTTCAAGCGCCTGACCATGGCTGATGGCACGACCTGTTTCGGCCATGTCGCGCCGCAGCCGACGCGCTTGCGTTTTCAGATCCGTGAGCCGGTCTGTTGTATTGGATGTCATCATCTGTTGCCTCATGACAGGCATGCAATTGATAAGGAGGTGCCCGCGTTACCAACCGTTGCACATGCCACTGGACAGAGACGTAAGATGCAAAGCGGGTTTCACCATGGCAAAATGCCTGCGAGCGGCAGGGAACCCGAACCTGACGGCCAGATAGGCACGAACTCCCGCCACGTCAAGCCACCGCAAAATTCTCACAGAATTTTACCCAGAAAATTCAGTTTTCTGGGGCTGCGCCGTTGGCCTGCCATCACACGCCCATTTCAGGGTTTGAGAAGATCACCGGCCTGTGGCACAGCAGGACAAGCCCGCGCACAGGACAAACGATGATCATTTCCCGCCTTCACGGCCGCCTTGGCAACCAGATGTTCCAATATGCCGCCGCGCGAGCTTTGGCGGCGCGCCTTGATCTGCCGGTGGGGCTGGACGCGCGAGAGGCACTCGCACGGGGTGAAGGATTTCTGACCCGCGTATTCGACCTTCCCCTGACCACGCCGGAACCGCTGCCCCCCTCCCGTCGTGAAAAACCGCTGGCCTATGCGCTCTGGCGCTATGCCGGGCGCATGCCGTACCTGCGGCGGGAACAGCGTCTTGGCTATAATGCCGCGTTTGAGACATGGGGCGACCAAAGCTATCTGCACGGCTATTGGCAAAGCGAGAAGTATTTCTCTGCCATCGCCGATACGATCCGTGCCGACTTTGCCTTTCCGGAATTCTCTTCACCGGAAAACGCCGACATGGCCCAGCGCATCGGTGAAACACTTTCCGTTGCCCTGCACGTCCGGCGCGGCGATTATGTGGCGCTGGACGCGCACGTGCTCTGCGACCAAGCCTATTACGATGCGGCGCTTGCCCGGATTTCTAACAACCTCTCCACAGACCCCACGGTCTTTGTCTTTTCCGACGATCCCGAATGGGCCCGCGAGAACCTGCCGCTGCCCTTTGAAAAAGTCGTTATCGACTTCAACGGCCCCGACCGAGATTTCGAGGACATGCGGCTTATGTCGCTCTGCCGGCACAATATCATCGCCAATTCATCATTTTCCTGGTGGGCTGCTTGGTTGAACACACATTCGGACAAGATAGTCGCGGGACCGGCAAACTGGTTCGGCGACCCCAAGCTGCAGAACCCGGACATCCTTCCGCCCAGTTGGATTCGGATCGAAACCTGAGTTTCAGAACGGCGCGGGCGCACGGAATTTCAACGAGGCACCGCCATCAGGGTGTTTGATGCGGAGTTCCTCGGAATGCAGCATCATCCGGTCATGATCCAGCGCCGCCCCGCTGGCGTAAAGCGGATCGCCAAGGATCGGGTGGCCCAGCGACAGCATATGCACCCGCAGCTGATGGCTTCTCCCGGTCTTGGGGAATAACCGAACCCGCGTGGTATCCCCCTCATGGCGTAGAACTTTCCAGTCGGTCTGCGCCGGGCGTCCGTTCTCGGGATCGACCATCTGGCGCGGTCGATTTTCCCAATCCACGATCAGTGGCAGATCCACCGTGCCCGATTTCGGCTCCAGCCTGCCATCAAGCCGCGCCACATAGGTCTTCTTGGCATAACGTTTTTCGAATTGCAGCCCAAGGTGACGCTGCGCATGTGGCGTCAGGGCAAAGACCATCACGCCCGATGTGTCGCGGTCCAGACGATGCACCAGCAGTACATCGGGAAACACCGCCTGCAACCGCGTGATCAGGCAGTCCGCCAGATGTTCGCCCTTGCCCGGCACAGATAACAGCCCGTCGGGCTTGTTCACGACGACGATCTGCGCATCGTGGTGCAACAGGTCCAGCGGACCCTCGGGCGGGTTATATTCTGATCCGGGTGCCATGCGCCGCTGCTTACGCGCTGCGAAGGGCGCGCACAACAACCCACTTGCGGCCTCACCCGTGCAGGGCAACAGTGCCGGAAACAGGAGGAGACACAGATGCACCTGACCATCACCCGTATGCAGGAAGTTGTCGCTAGCGGCGATGATACCAAGATCGCCGACCTACTGGCCGAGGACGTGAAATTCCTGCCTCCAACCTACTTCGCCACATGGACCGGGCGGGAACCCGTGGCGGCCGTTCTGGGACATGTTGGCAAGGTCTTTACCGACTTCAGCTATCGGCGCGTGATGGGCGACGGCAAGGATTGGGCGCTCGAATTCCAGTGCAAGATCGGCGAGTTGGACGCGGTTGGCGTCGATCTGATCACCCTGAACGATGACGGTCTGATCGCGGTTTTCGAAGTGGTCATGCGCCCGCACAAGGCGGTTGGCGCCCTGCGCGAAGCGATGAACGAGCGGGTCAAGACCGACGCGCGTTTTCTCAAGTTCCGCGAAGCGCTGAGCTGATTGTGGATCAAGAAATGTGTCAACTAAGTCAGCAATATTGACTTAATTGCTCCGATCCGCACAGTGCGGCCCAGTCATGTTGATCGGAGGACAGAGAGATGAACTGGGAACAGGTATTCGCGACCCGGATGACGCGCATGAAGGCGTCGGAAATCCGCGAACTGCTGAAACTGCTCGAGCAGCCGGATATCATCTCTTTCGCGGGCGGCATCCCGGATCCCAAGCTGTTTCCCGCGAAAGCCTTCGAAAAGGCGTTCTCGGCCATCCTCAGCGGTGATAAGGCGCAGGCCGCCCTGCAATACTCTGTCAGCGAGGGTTATCTGCCACTGCGCAGCTGGATCGCCAGTCAGATGGCCGCGCTCGGCGTGCCCTGCAACGAGGACAACATCCTCATCACCTCCGGATCGCAGCAGGCCCTCGATTACCTCGGCAAGCTGTTGCTGTCCCCAGGCGATACCGCCCTTGTCGGCTGGCCGACCTACCTTGGCGCTCTCGGGGCGTTCAACGCCTATGAGCCACGCTACGACCAGCTCTCGCCCGACACCAACAGAACCCCGCAAAGTTATGCCGATGCCGCGGCCCAGGCGGATAGCGAGGTGAAATTCGCCTATACTTCCGCCGATTTCGCCAACCCTACCGGCCACACGCTCGACCGGACGGCCCGTGGAAAACTGCTCGACCTGGCGGAACAGCTCGACATTCCCGTTATTGAGGATGCCGCCTATCAATCGTTGCGTTACGACGGAGAGGCGATCCCTCCGATCCTCGCGCTTGAGATCGAACGAACCGGCGACATCAATGCCGCGCGTACGCTCTATTGCGGCAGTTTCTCGAAAACGCTGTCGCCCGGCCTGCGCGTCGGCTGGGTCTGTGGCGCGGCCCCGGTGATCCGTCGGCTTGTCCTGATGAAACAGGCGGCAGACCTGCATTCCTCTACCATCAACCAGATGGCCATTGCCGAGGTGGCCAGCCGCATGTTCGAAAGCCACGTGGCAAACCTGCGCGACGTCTATAAACCGCGCCGTGACCATATGCTGGACGCGCTGAAACGGCATATGCCAGACGGCGTGGAATGGACCCGACCCGAGGGCGGCATGTACGTCTGGCTCACCCTGCCCCAACACCTCGACGCGGCGGATCTTCTGGCAAAATCGCTCGAAACCCAACGCGTCGCTTTTGTGCCCGGTCGGGCATTTTTCGCGGACGGCAGCGGGGGCAATACGCTCCGGCTCAGCTTTTCCTGCGCCGATCAGGCCCAGATCGAGGAAGGCATCACCCGTCTTGGCCGCCTGCTCAGGGAATAGCGGGCGGGATCATGCCGATTATCGAGAAATAACCGTAACTGTTTCGCGCTTCGGTCACATTCCGGCGAAAAGCATGTCAAACGGAAAGACAGGTCCCCTCAAACACCGTGGCCCCTGTCGGATAGACATAAGGAATTGAAAATGAACCGTTTAGCCCGCCTGAGTTGTACTGCCGCGATGGCCTCTGTCGCCCTTGGACAACCCGCATTTGCGGATGTCAGCGCCGACGATGTCTGGACCAATATCAAGGCCTATCTCGATACCTTTGGCGGCAAGCCGGAAACGACCATAAAACGTTCGGCGGATGCCGTCAGCGTCGGTCCCATCACGATGTCCTGGGACCTGCCAGAGGATGAAGGCACTCTGACTCTGACCCAGTCGGGGTTCGATCTTGTTCAGAACGATGACGGCACGGTTGATATCCAGTATCCGGCCACGCAGAGCGTTACGATGCGGGCCGAGATCACCGACGAAGGCACCTATACCGGAACAGTCGACGTCACCTCGACCAACCTGAACATCTCTGCCAGCGGACTGCCGGGCGACATCTCCTATGAATACTCGGCAGATCAGCTCGACTTTACCGTCCGGGATGTCGAATTCGAGGATATCCAGTCCGAAGGTCTGACCATCGGCGGTACCGCACGCGATCTCTCCGGCAGCGCCAGCATCGCCGCCTCAAGCCTTGTGACGGTAGACGGGCAAATGAAGCTGGGCGCGAATGAGTTCAACGCGGACTACACCGATACTGCCGGTGTAAGGTCGGTCTTCTCCGGCACGGCGCAGGGCCTGACTGCCTCGCATGAAATGATCCTGCCTCGCAGCGGCATCTCCCTCCTCAACCTCGCCGATGCGATGGAACGCGGTCTGCGCTTCACGGGCGAAAGCAGTATCGATGGATACCGGTCGGAACAGACCATCACGCTCGACGGGGCGCCGGTCTCGCATCAGCTGTCGGAGTCGGAAACCTACGACAACATCTTTTCTCTGAACCGCGAAAGGCTGCAAGTCGCCGCCCTGCTTGAGAATACGCGGTTGTCCTTCAGTGCGCCCGACGCGATCCCCTTTCCGATTAGCGCGATCATCGCGCGGAACACGGCCAGCGCCACGCTGCCGATCTCGGCGGGGGAAAGCCTTCAGGACGCAGCCCTGTCGATTGACATGACCGGTTTGGAAATCCCCGAACAGCTCTGGGGCATGATCGATCCCACGAGAGAAATTCCCCGCGATCCTATGGCCCTGACACTTGCCCTGAATGCCAAGGTCAAGAGCTTCTGGGACTGGTTCGATTTCGCCGACGTCGCGGCGCGGGGCAAGGCGGGCGACCTGCCCGGCGAATTGCACGCGCTCACCCTTGAGAACTTTCGGCTCAAGGCCGCCGGCGCTGAGCTGACCGGCAAGGGCGAGGCGAGCTTCGATAATAGTGACAAAACCACCTATGAGGGATTTCCCAAGCCCACAGGTGTTCTCGACCTGACCCTTCGTGGCGGCAACGCCCTGCTCGACCGGCTCGTCAAGATCGGGCTTCTGCCGGAACAGCAAGCCATGGCCGCGCGCATGATGGTCGGCATGGTCGCCAAACCCGATGACAACGCGGGCGAGGATGTACTGAACTCCCACCTCGAATTCACCGAGGACGGCGAGCTTCTTGCCAACGGCATGCGCATGCGCTGATCGTGGACACCCGAAGGCCTCCCGTCTGGGGGCCTTCACTCAGGCGCGCACTCTTTCACTTTTGGGATCATACATGGGCTTCATCGAAGCCTCAGCCGTTACCCGAACACCCGCCACGTCGATCTCGTAGCTGGACGCCAGCACCTCTGCCACGCTTTCGCCAGCGCAGGGCACATAGCCAAGCCCCATCGCGCCGCCCAGATGATGCCCGTAGGCCCCTGAACTCAGGAACCCGACAATCTCTCCGTTCCGCAGGATGGGTTCGTTGTGGTACAAAAGCGGTTCGGGATCGGTCAGGCGGAACTGCACCAGCCGCCGCTTCAACCCCTCTTCCTTCTTGCGCAGCACCGCGTCACGGCCGATGAAGTCGGGCTTGTCCCTCTTCACCGCAAACCCAAGGCCCGCCTCAAGCACGTGGTCCTCGCAGGTGATATCATGGCCGAAATGCCGAAAGCCCTTTTCCATGCGAGCGCAATCCATCATGTGCATCCCCGCCAGCTTGAGCCCGAGATCCTGTCCGGCCTCCCAGAGCGTCTCAAAGGCATGGGCCGCCATGTCCGAGCTGACGTAAATCTCCCAACCCAGTTCACCCACGTAAGAGACGCGATGCGCGCGGGCCAGCCCCATGCCAAGTTCGATTTCCTGCGCCGTACCAAATGGATTGACCGCGTTTGAGAAATCATTGGGCGACACGGCCTGCATCAGCTTGCGCGCATTCGGTCCCATTACCGCCATCACCGCTTCGCCCGGGGTAACATCGGTGATGACAACCGCCCGGTCCCCCACATGCCGCCGCAACCATGTTTCATCCGCCAGCCGTGTCCCCGCCGGAGTCACCACCAGATAAGCGGTCTCGGCCAGGCGCGTGACGGTCACGTCCGCTTCGATTCCGCCGCGCGCGTTCAGGAACTGGGTATAGACGATCTTACCCGGTGCCACGTCCATCTCGGCCCCGCAGACGTGGTTGAGAAAAGCCATCGCATCGCGCCCTTCGACCCGCAGCTTGCCGAAAGAGGTCATGTCATACATCGCCACGTTCGACCGCACTGCCGCATGTTCCTCGGCCACGTTGTCGAAAAAGTTCTGGCGTCCCCAGCTGTATTCATACGCCTGTGCCTGCCCCACGCGCGCGTACCAGTTCGCCCGCTCCCAGCCTGCCAGCTCTCCCATGACCGCGCCACGTTCAAGCAGATGCGCATGAAGCGGCGAGCGACGCACGCCCCGCGCCGTTGCCTTTTGGCGGAAAGGAAAGTGGTCCGCGTAAAGCAGGCCCAGTGTCTCGGTCGAGCGCTCTTTCAGGTAACGTTTATTCCCCTGAAATGGCTGCATCCGGCTGATATCGACATCACGGAGGTCAAACGGTTTCTCGCCGTCTTCCATCCATTGCGCCAACGCCATACCCGCGCCGCCGGCTGACTGGATACCGATAGAATTGAACCCGGCCGCAACCCAGACATTGTCCATCTCGGGGGCGAGGCCAAGGTGATAGGCGTCATCGGGCGTAAAGCTCTCGGGCCCGTTAAAGAACGTATGGATGCCCGCTTCGGCCAGCATCGGTACCCGGTTCACCGCTTGTTCGAGGATCGGTTCGAAATGATCGAAATCCTCGGGAAGCTGGTCAAATTCGAAATCCTCGGGGATTCCGTCCATGCCCCATGGCTTTGATACCGGCTCGAAGGCACCCAGAAGGATCTTGCCCGCATCTTCCTTGTAATAGGCGCATTCATCCGGCACCCGCAGCACCGGCAGTTGGGTCAGTTCGGGGATATTCTCGGTCACGATGTAGAAGTGTTCGCAGGCCTGAAGCGGTACGTTCACGCCAGCCATCCGGCCGACTTCGTGTCCCCACATCCCGGCACAGTTTACGATCATGTCGCAAGCGATATGGCCGTCGCCATCTACCCCCTGATAGCTGACCCCGGTCACCCGGCGCCCGGTTTTGTGACTCTCCGTAACCTTCGTGCGTTCGGCAACGACCGCCCCACGCTGGCGCGCGCCTTTAGCCAGTGCATGGGCGATGTTCCCCGGATCCCCCTGCCCGTCCTTTTCCAGGTAGACCCCGGCCACCACGCCATCGAGGTTCAGATGCGGATAGAGTTCGCCTATCCCGGTTGGGTCGATCTCTTCAACCGAAACACCAAAGGCCCGCGCCATCGCTGCCTGACGGAAGATCTCTTCTCGCCGTTCCGCCGTCAGCGCCACGGTGATCGACCCATTCCGCTTGAACCCGGTTGCAACCCCGGTTTCCGCTTCTAGGCCGCCATAAAGCTCTTGGCTGTAGCGCGCGAGCTTCGTCATGTTCGCCGTCGCCCGAAGCTGCGCGATCAGACCCGCCGCATGCCATGTCGTTCCCGATGTCAGCTGCTTGCGTTCCAGCAGCACTACGTCCGTCCAGCCGATTTTGGTCAGGTGATAGGCCACCGAGCAACCGATCACGCCGCCGCCGATGATGACCACACGGGCCTTTTCAGGAATAGTCAAAGCTTACCTCGCTTATTTTCGCATCTCGGGCGCATGTCATGCGCGTATTCTGCTGTTGTCGGCGTCCCAAACGGCAGTATGCGGCTGCACGATGGCCCGGTATTTTTGCCCGTAGATTTCGACGTCGATCTCTGTGCCAGGCGCGGCCAGATCGGCACGGATCATACCCAGCGCCAGCGAGGACCCGACCCGATAGCCCCAGCCGCCCGATGTGGTTTCGCCTACGATTTCATCCTCGTGCCAGAGCATCGACATATAGGGGGCGTCTGCCTCACCGGCTTCGACCTTAAGCGCCACAAAACGCCGCTTTGCCCCTGCTTCTCTTTCTGCCGAAAGTGCGGCCTTGCCCGGGAAATCGGGTTTGGCGAAATCGATAAAACGTTCAAGACCTGCCTCAAGAAGCGTGTAATCCGTCGACAGATCGCCCTTCCACGCACGATACCCCTTTTCAATGCGAAGGGAGCCGAGCGCGCACATGCCGAAAGGTATCGCCCCTGCACCCGTGACCGCATCCCAAATGGCCGGCGCGGCCTCATTGGCGCAATGGATTTCCCACCCCAGTTCGCCGGCGAAGGACACCCGCAAGAAGACGACGCGATGCCCGGCGACCTCGGCCTCCTGATAAGACAACCACGGCAGTGACAGATCCGCATCGGTCAGTCCGGACAGGATTTCGCGCGATTTCGGACCTGTTACCAGCAAACAGTCATATTTGTCGGACCGATCTTGTACAGATAGTGTACCGGGGGTGCCACGCTCCAAAAGCTCTTTGTCATGCCATTGCGCTACAGCCGCAGTGATCAGCCAGATCTGCTCGTCGCTGTGCGGGATGACCGACATTTCCGTCACGACCCGCCCGCGATCATCCGCGAAATAGGCCAGCCCCACCCGTCCCGGGTGCGGCAGGCGCGAAGCCGTCAGGCCATCCACGTAATCGCGCGCTCCCGGCCCCTCGACGGAAAGCCGGGTAAAGCCTGAAATGGCGATCACACCGCAACCATCCCGAACCGCTTCGCATTCTTCGCGGATGCGTTGTTCCCACGGGCCGGGGCGGTTCCATGTATGGGTTGATTCATCACGCAGATCGTCACCGGGTTTCGCGAACCATTCTGCGCGCTCCCAGCCGTTGTAGCTGCCAAATACCGCGCCCGCGTCTTTCAGACGTGAGTGCAGTGTGGAAAGCCTTTTTCCCCGTCCGGCGGGCCAATCACGACGCGGGAAATGCATATCGTATTCAAAGCCATAGACCTCAAGTCCCTTGGCGATGCAGTGATCGCGGTCGGCATAGGCAGTGAACCGGCGCGGATCGCAAGACCACATGTCCCATTCGGTTCGGCCTTGCGTAACCCATTCGGCGAGCACCTTGCCCGCGCCACCGGCCTGCGCGATGCCGAAAGTAAAGACACAGGCCTCGAAAGCATTTGGCACGCCCGGCATCGGTCCGATCAAAGGCAGGCCGTCGGGCGTATAAGGTATGGGTCCATTGATGACCTTGTTGACCCCGACCGACCCCAATAGCGGCACCCGCGCCATTGCATCCTCGATGTACCATTCAAGCCGATCCAGATCGTCCGGATATAGCTGGAACGAGAAATCTTCCGGCATAGGATCAGCGGCATCCACCCAATGCGCCCGACCCTTACGCTCATAGGGACCAAGGTTGAAACCGGCCTTTTCCTGCCGCAGGTAATAGGAACTGTCGACGTCCCGCAGCAGGGGCAGCTTGTGTCCCGTCTCCCGGCTCCATTCGGCCAGCTCTGGGATTTCTTCGGTCAGAAGATACTGGTGACTCATCACCATCATTGGCAGGTCTCGACCGCCGAACGGTTTGAACCAGTCGGCGACGCGGGACGCGTAGTAACCCGCTGCATTCACGACATATTCGCAGCGGATCTCGCCCTTTTGTGTTTCGACGATCCAGCTTTCTTCCTCGCGCCGAACGCCTGTCGCCGCGCAGAACCTTTCGATCCGCGCCCCCATGTCACGCGCGCCTTTCGCCAGCGCCTGCGTCAACTGCGACGGGTCTATGTCGCCGTCGTTCGGATCATAAAGCGCGCCCTTGAGATCATGGGTTTCGACAAAGGGGTAACGGGCGCGCAGTTCATCGACAGAAAGGATCTCCAGATCCATCCCCTGCGACCGCCCCATGCTACGGGCACGTTCGAATTCCTGCATGCGCTGTTCGGAGTGAGCGAGCCGCACCGACCCCGTCACATGGTAATTCATCGGATAATCGACATCCGCGCCCAGCCCTCGGTACAGCTCGGTCGAATAGCGCTGCATATTCATGACTGACCACGAGGTTGAAAACGTCGGCACGTTTCCGGCTGCATGCCATGTCGATCCGGCGGTCAGCTCGTTCTTTTCGAGCAGTACGCAATCGGTCCAGCCTGCTTTCGCAAGATGATAGAGCGCCGATGCGCCGACCGCGCCACCGCCAATGATAACCACGCGGGCCTGTGTAGGAAATTCGGCCATGCTCCCTCCTAACTCGACTGCGGCAGGCCATCGGCCAGATCATAATAGTCGCCCTTGTCAGCGACAAAGATATGGCGACCGATCTTTACGTCGGTCGGGGCCGAAAGCGCGCCCATCGACACGGAAATCTTGTCTTCGTCCTCCGGGTTCCAGAACAGGAAGCAGCCGCAGGTGCCGCAGAATCCGCGCTGCACATTCGGGCTTGATTGATACCAGACAGGGCCCGCCACGCTTTGAAAGGTCAAAGCGGACTTGGGGATGTGTGTTGACGACCAGCAATATCCGGTCTGCCTCCGGCACTGTGTACAATGACAGACCGACGGTTCCGCCAGATCGCCGGTAATGGTAAAGGCCACCTCGCCGCAATTGCAGGTGCCATTATGCTTCTTTCCCGTCATCTGTTGCTCCTGTCGCGTCAATAGACCGGCGGCGCGATGACCCATATCGCGCAGGCGGTTTCATCATAGGGATTGATCCATTCAAAGGGTTCCCCCCGGATGCGAAAGCTGTCGCCGGGTCGGATCGTGAATTTCCGGCCAGAGATAATCAGGTCAAGCTTACCGGAGAGGAGATAGGCAACTTCCTGAGTCGGTCGCTGCACCACTTCGCCGATGCGGGAATGTGGCTCAAAGGTAGAATGCACCATCTCGAAATCATCGGTGAGATCGGGCGACAAAAGCTCTTCGACAAGACCCGCCTCATTGGAACCGATAGGACGGCGCGACTCCTGTCGTACCACGTATCCGGCCTCCCCCGCAGGGGCAGGCGAGTGACCAAAGAGCATCGATACGGATACATCCAGTCGCGCCGCAATGTGTCGAAGGTCAGTGATCGATGGTTCGGAGAGGTCGCGCTCGACCTGGCTTAGCCAACCGACCGAGCGGTTCAGATCCGAGGCAAGCTCCGCCAGCGTTACACCCCTTGCCTTGCGCAGGGCCCGAAGGTCGGCGCCAAGGGAAGCAGGCTGGTCAGGCTGGTGAATCATGGCGGGCTCGTCGTGAAAAATCTCTCGATAATTTCACCGTGGCTCAGACTCGTGAAAAAAGAAAGAAAAATTTCACGAAGCTACCGACAATACGCTGTGTGAGTCGATCGAGCTGACCGATTGCAGAAATATTCATCTTTAGCGATGATCATCCGGTGTCAGGACTTCACATCGTCAGGATGTGGGTGCCCCCGAACCTACAGGACAGGTTATGTGTCTCACTGCGGAAATGCTGGCAATATTCCTGAATCTGCTGAACCCGCAGATGGTAAACACGAGTGCCGGAATCATCACTGTCTCGGCGACAACGCAGGAAACTGTCTGGGTCCAGCAGGGCGACCGATGGTGTACGCCCGCCAAAAATCAATGACGGGCACCGTGTCAGGTCGCGAAAACCTCGCGCAGGATGGCCGACAGACCATCGGCGTCACGCTGCGTGAACGCGGCCGGCTGATCGCTGTCTATATCGAAAACCGCGATCAATTCGCCGGTGGCGTTGAAAACCGGAATAACAATCTCAGACCGGGTCGAGCTTGCACAGGCGATGTGATCGGGAAAACTGTGCACATCCGCGACGAGCTGCACGGACCTTTCGCGCGCCGCCGCACCGCAGACACCACGAGAAAAGGGGATCTGCAGGCAGCCGTGCCCGCCCTGATAGGGGCCGATCTTGAGCATTTCGGGTCCCGTCACGCGATAGAACCCGGTCCAGTCAAACCTGGAATCCGCGTGATGCACCTCGCACACCACCGTCGCCATAAGGGCAACATCTTCAGTTTCGCCCTCGGTCAAAGCGCGTATCGTGCGTGACAAGGCGGAATAATCGAGCTGAACGTCCTCAGTTACTGCAACCGACATGTCAGTTCCGTTCTATCGCGATTGCTGTACCTTCACCGCCACCGATGCAGATCGCGGCGATACCGCGTTTAAGATCGCGCTTTTCCATCGCGTTCAGCAGCGTCACGATGATCCTTGCACCGGAAGCGCCAATCGGGTGCCCCAGCGCGCAGGCGCCGCCATTCACGTTTACGATGTCTCGCGATAGGCCCATTTCCTGCATGAAAGCCATCGGCACGACCGCGAAGGCTTCGTTCACCTCCCAAAGGTCCACATCGTCTTTCGACCAGCCGATCTTGTTAAGTAGTTTCTGGGCGGCAAAAACCGGAGCGGTGGTGAACAGGCCCGGTGCCTGTGCGTGGCTTGAATGACCAAGAATACGCGCCCGAACCGGGAGACCGCGGGCATCCGCGACTTCCTTCGAAGACAAGACAAGCGCCGCCGCCCCGTCGGAGATGGAGGAAGAGTTCGCCGCCGTCACTGTGCCGTCCTTGCGAAAGGCAGGCTTCAGCATAGGGATCTTTTCGGGGCGTGCCTTTCCGGGCTGCTCATCGCGGGTAATGATCTCTTCGCCCGTGCGGGCATGGATCTTTACCGGAGCGATCTCATCGTCGAATGCCCCGTTACGTTCGGCATCCAGTGCGTTATCGAGCGATCCGATGGCATACTGATCCTGAGCCTCACGCGTAAACTGGTAGGTTTCGGCGCAATCCTCGGCGAAGGTCCCCATCAGGCGGCCCTTGTCATAGGCGTCCTCAAGACCGTCGAGAAACATGTGGTCGACCACCTGCTGGTGGCCGATCCGCGCCCCGCTGCGCATCTTTGGCAGGAGATACGGCGCGTTGCTCATGCTCTCCATACCGCCGGTAATCATCACCTCGTTATGCCCAAGCGCTATCTGATCGAAGCCCATCATGGTGCTGCGCATGCCGGAACCGCACATCTTGTTGAGCGTCGTGGCAGGCACCTCTTCACCCAGTCCCGCATGAAATCCTGCCTGCCGGGCCGGTGCCTGCCCCTGCCCCGCTGGCAGGACGCAGCCCATCAGCACCTCGTCTACCGTCTGTACGCCTGCGCCTTTCAGCGCGGCCTTGATGGCGACACCCCCAAGTTCAGAGGCCGACACCCCGTCAAATACGCCTTGGAATCCCCCCATCGGCGTGCGCGACGCACCGGAAATGACAACTTCTTTCATGGTGAGTTCCTCCCTGTATTTGACCCTGAATACCGAAAAGTAAGGATTGCCGTCTAGCCTTGTCGTCGAGAGTGAGTGCAAGGACTTTGTCAATGAACCTTACCAGTACGGTGAAAGACGGATCGCAGATCATCACTGTGAACGCCAGCAGGATCGACGCCGCCATTGCGATCCGCTTTAAGGAGGACATGCATGGCATGACCCGAACCGGGCCAGACAGGATCATACTCGACCTGACATCCGTGGATTTCATCGACTCAAGCGGACTTGGCGCCATAGTCGCCGCAATGAAAAACCTTGAGCCTCATCGCCGCATCGACCTTGCAGGTCTCAACCCGTCGGTAGACAAGGTCTTTCGGCTGACCCGCATGGACACTGTTTTCAAACTCTATCCGACTCTCGATGGCGCATTTGAACCTCAGGAAGGTTGATCCCCTGCACGGTCATGACGCTCACAGCCTCGATTCAGGCGGCGATATGATAAAAGGGACGCGTTGCTTTCACGCGACGACCCATGCCGTAAGGTCCGGCGTATGTGCGGTGATTGACGATCTGGCAGGTGAGGGCCTTGCCTCACCTCACCTTGAAACCGTCGAAATCGTTTTGGCCGAAGTGATCAACAACATCGTTGAGCACGCCTATGGGCGAGACGGCGAATTCCTGACCGACAAATCCTGCATGGTCCGGGTCTCCTATGACCTCTCCGCCAATGCCTTAGCGCTCACAATAGTCGATCATGGACGGCCATTTCCAGGCGCTGAACTGCCCCCGGGGTGCACCCTTTCCCCAGATATGGACAGAACAGAGCTTCCCGAGGGGGGATTCGGATGGCGGATCATCCGTGAGCTGACCGTCGAGCAATCCTACCTTCGGGACCCGGACGAGAATACCTTACAATTGCGGTTCGAATTTGCCTGAAATCCTATCGAAGGGTGGTAAGCAGGCACTCTCGAATGAATCATAAACCCCTAAAAACATACAACTTTACGTGCCGCAAAAGCGCCCCAATCCCTCCTAACTGCTGCCCGAAACAACGGTCATAAAGGGCCTGTAGCTGCATATGGCTTCCCTCGGCGCTGCGTTATTATAGCCCCCACCCAGTGCGTGGCGTCGAGGACTTCCCCCCAACATCAGATTGGCTTTCAAAACGACTGGCTCTAGGGTCACGCCAATCAATAAGGGGACAACCATGCGCGATTTTCAGAAACCCGGCCGATCCACCGTTTTAGCGACGAACGGAATGTGCGCCACGTCACATCCCCTTGCAGCGCAGACCGCTATCGAAACCCTCAAAAAAGGTGGGAACGCGATGGATGCCGCCATCGCCGGTGCTGTCTTGCTAGGCATTTGCGAACCGCAGATGACCGGGATCGGCGGCGATTGTTTCGTTCTTTATTCTCCCGCCGGAAGCAATGAAATCAAAGCGTTGAACGGCTCGGGTCGGGCGCCAGCCAAGGCTGACGCCGCCGATCTCCGTGCCGCAGGCAATCTCAGCGTGCCCGTCTATAACGCCCACGCCGTTACCATTCCCGGCGCGATCGACGCTTTCTGTCATCTGTCCGAAACCGTCGGCAAGCTTGGCATGGACAGCCTGCTTGCACCCGCAATCCATTACGCCGAGGAAGGTGTTCCGGTAGCGCCCCGGGTGGCTTTCGATTGGGTGGGAGACAGCGAAGTGCTGCAGGGCAAGGCGCGCGACTTGTACCTGATAGATGGCAAAGCACCTGGCGCGGGTCAGAGCTTTCGCGCGCCGGGTCAGGCCCAGGTTCTTAGGCAGGTGGCGAAAAAGGGCCGCGATGCGTTTTACACGGGCGAAATCGCGCAGGACATGGTCGACAGCCTCAAGGAACTTGGCGGCGTTCACGAGATGGAGGATTTTGCCTCCACCGCGTGCTCTCCAACGGTGCCGGTATGCGGAGCCTATGGCGGCGTGGATCTCGTAGAACACGCGCCAAACGGACAGGGCGCTACGGCTATCCTTTTGCTGAACGTCCTGTCACACTTCGATATCGCGAACATGGATCCCTTCGGCGCAGAACGCATCCATGTCGAAGCCGAAGCAAGCAAACTGGCGTATGACGCGCGGAACCGTTTCCTTGCCGATGCGGATTACGTCACCCGCCTTGAGCATATGCTTGCACCCGAGACTGCAGCCGCGCTCGCAGCCCTGATCGATGCGAACAAGGCAATGCCCGCCGCGGCACCCCTGACCGAATCTGTCCACAAGGACACGATCTATATTACCGTTGTCGACAATGACGGCATGGCAGTGTCGCTGATCTACTCGATCTTTCACGGATTCGGATCGGGCATCGCGTCGGACAAGTTCGGTATCCTGCTGCAGAACCGCGGCGCCGGGTTCACGCTGGAACAAGGTCATCCAAACGAGCTGAAAGGCGGCAAGCGCCCGATGCACACGATCATCCCGGCAATGCTGCGCGAAGGCGGGAGAGCCACAACACCTTTCGGTGTCATGGGCGGCGCCTATCAGCCGACCGGGCATGCGCGGTTTGTCAGCAACCGGCAGGATTTCGGCATGGACCTGCAAGCCGCGCTGGATGCGCCCCGCGCCTTTTCATACGAAGGCGTACTGGAAGTCGAATCGGGCTATGGCGACGATGTTCGTGCCGAACTCGCGGCAAAAGGCCATAATGTCACTGTCCCCGAAACCGCACTGGGTGGGGCTCAGGCCATCCATATCGGATCGGACGGCGTACTGTCAGGGGCGAGCGATCCCCGCAAGGACGGGTGCGCTCTCGGGTATTGAGACTTAATTCAGGTTGAAATGCAGCGGGTAGATGCCATCCTGAAACGGACCAAACATGTCCGGGATGTCAGGGTGGTCTACCGGCTCGCCAGAATAGTCGGCGACAAGGTTCTGTTCGGACACATAGGCCACGTAATAGCTTTGATCGTTCTCGGCCAAGAGGTGATAAAAAGGTTGCGCCTTTTTCGGCCGGGCGTCTTCGGGGATCGCCTGGTACCAGTCTTCGGTGTTTGAAAATTCGGGATCAACGTCAAATACCACGCCCCGAAACGGGTGCTTTTTGTGGCGCACGACCTGGCCTAGATTGTATTTTGCGCGCTTCGTCAACATCATAAAACTGCCCCTAAAAGCTCGATATTAGCCGTTTCGACCCCGATTTGTCCAATGCTTGGAGCCTCGTTTAGCGAAACAGTTTGTGAATACCATCTCGACAGTGGGCGGCGTTGTGATGATCCGGGAAGCAAAGGTCAAGGCCTGTATCCCGCCTCTGTCTTTTGGCACCGAAAGTGATTTGCCTGTGTCGCTTGTTGCTGTAGGATTGCGCAAAAAAGGCAAGAGGCAGATGAGCAGAACTCTTTGCGTGATGATCATGGCGCTGATGCTGGCGTCCTGCGGCGGAGGATATTCCTCGCCGCCGAGCAATATGGATAACGCCTGCGCCATCGCGCGTGAGCGTCCGAAATACGTGCGCGCATTCAAGGCTACCGAAAGGCGCTGGGGTGTTCCGGTGGCGGTGCAGATGGCGACGATCTATCAGGAGAGCCGTTTCAGGGGCGATGCACGCACGCCCTATCGCTATGCGCTTGGTATCATCCCCATGGGACGCCAAAGCAGCGCCTATGGCTATAGCCAGGCTCTGGACGGCACTTGGGACGATTACAAGAAATCCACCGGCAAACGGCGAGCCAAGCGGGACAAGATGCGCGATGCGTCGGATTTCATCGGCTGGTACATGAATGAGAGCAAACGCAAAGTCGGCATTTCCCTGACCGACGCCCGCAACCAGTATCTGGCCTATCACGAAGGTCATACCGGCTTCTCGCGCGGAACCTACAACTCCAAGAGCTGGCTCATGCGCGTGGCCGCGGACGTCGAAGCACGTGCGATCCTGTATGAATCGCAGCTTTCGCGGTGCAGAGCTTTCTGATCAGCGCCTGTTCCCGCCTCGCCCGATCTGGGTATTGAAAAGGTTATCGCTGAGCGAAACACCCGTCGTCATGCCGTCCAGAACGACGGCAGTACGATCACCCAGTTCGTTCGTGACCACCCATTGACGAAGCGTCACCGGGTCGCGCGAGAATTTGAGATCGATGAATCCGTATTCGGGATTTTCCGGGTCCTGCGCCCGGACAACGGTAAACTCATCCTCTTGCCCGTAGCCCACAACCATGTCCGCCCGCGAAAGATCCACATTGCGTTGAAGGATGATCGACAGCGGCGTGCGCCTGAGCGGGTAGGTTTCCGGAGCTTGGTTCGACTTTTCGTCGCGCACAAGAACCGTACCGCCCCCGGCCAGTACAAGGCCTTTGTTGGGCGGGTCGTATTCGAACCGCATTCGACCCGGGCGTTTGACGTAAAGCCGCCCGGTCGAACGAGAGCCGTTCTCGTTATATTGCGTAAACGTGCTTTCCCCGGTCGTAAGCCTGTTCAGATAGGCAGAAATCTCCGCAAGAGGAATGCGATTGTCCTGCGCAATGGCAGGGGCGGCGAGCACCGACAGCAGGGCAGCGGCGGCGAATTGGCGTCTATTCATCATGGGATATGAGATAGGTGCCCGGCCAGGAAAATCCAAAGGGCGCGGGGCACAAAATCGCTCGTCTGATAAAGAAAGGCCGGGGCTTAACCCGACCTTTGCCTTACTGCTGTTCAGGCACCAGAATTTCACGTTTGCCAACGTGGTTGGCGGGCGAAACCAGCCCCTCTTCTTCCATCTGCTCAACCAGCCGCGCGGCCTTGTTATAGCCGATGGCCAGCTTGCGCTGGATGTAGGAGGTCGAACACTTGCGGTCCTTGATGACGATCTGCACGGCTGTATCGTACAGCGCGTCTTCGCTGTCGGTATTGCCACCGAGTCCGAGAACCGCGTCGATATCGCTGGATTTGTCCTCATCCGGCCCTTCGAGCACGGTGTTGATGTAATCCGGCGGACCGTAAGCCTTGAGGTTGTTCACCACTTCTTCGACCTCTTCGTCCGAAACGAAAGGACCATGGCAACGGGTGATTCGAGCACCGCCAGCCATGTAGAGCATGTCACCCATACCCAGAAGCTGTTCGGCCCCCATCTCGCCAAGGATCGTACGGCTGTCGATCTTCGATGTGACCTGGAAAGAAATCCGGGTGGGGAAGTTCGCCTTGATCGTACCGGTGATCACGTCGACCGACGGTCGCTGCGTCGCCATGATCAGGTGGATACCCGACGCACGGGCCATCTGGGCAAGACGCTGGATGCAGGCTTCGATTTCCTTGCCCGCGACCATCATCAGGTCTGCCATCTCGTCTACGATCACCACGATAAAGGGCATCGCTTCGGGCGCGAATTCCTCCGTCTCGAACACGGGTTCGCCGGTATCATCGTCGAACCCGGTCTGAACCGTGCGGCTGAACATCTCGCCTTTTGCCAGCGCGTCGCGTACCCGGCCGTTGTAGCCTTCGATGTTCCGCACGCCCATCTTGGACATCTTGCGGTAACGATCTTCCATTTCGCCGACGACCCATTTCAGCGCGACGACAGCCTTCTTGGGGTCGGTCACAACGGGGCTCAGCAGGTGCGGGATGCCGTCGTAGACGGAAAGTTCCAGCATCTTGGGGTCGATCATGATCAACCGGCATTCCTCGGGCGTCAGTTTGTAAAGCAGCGACAGGATCATCGTGTTGATCGCCACCGACTTACCTGAACCGGTCGTACCAGCAATGAGCAGGTGAGGCATCTTGGCAAGGTTCGCGACGATGGGATCGCCGCCGATATTCTTGCCAAGCGCCAGCGGCAGGCTTTGGTTGCTGTCGCCGAAATCGCGGGAGGCGAGGATTTCGCGCAGCACCACTTTTTCGCGGTTATCATTGGGCAGTTCGATACCGATGACCGAGCGCCCGGGAACGGTGGAAACACGCGCAGACAGCGCCATCATCGAACGAGCGATGTCATCGGACAGACCGATCACGCGGCTGGCCTTGAGACCCGGCGCGGGTTCGAGTTCATACATCGTGACGACAGGACCGGGACGGACGCTGACAATCTCCCCTTTGACCCCATAGTCGTCGAGCACGTTTTCCAGCATGCGCGCGTTCTCTTCCAGCGCCTCGTCGCTGAGGTGGTGACGTTGCACCGTGGCCGGATCGGTCAAAAGACTGAGGGGCGGCAATTCATAGGCCGTTTCGGATTCATCGAATGCCAGTGCGGGCTGCGCCTCGGCAACCGCGCGACGTGAAGGGGCCGGGGACTTGCGCAGAGGGTTCATCACTACTTTGCGCGGTTCGGCAGTCGGAATGGCCGGGCGCTGCGGCTCTGGTTCGGAAAGCGGCAAGCCCGCGTCTTCGACGATCGCCTCTTCCGGTTCTTCCCAGACGGGTTCGTCGTAATGGCTTTCGCTCACAGGCGCTGCGGTAAGCGGCGGCTCGGCCCGAGCACCACCTGTGAGAGGCGGCTCGGCGCGCAGCGCGTTCCCGCCACTACGGTTCAAGACGAGCGGTTCGGGACGGCGGCCTCGACCCTTGGTCAGGGGCAGGTCCGGATCGGGTTCGGGCTCGACAGGCAGGCCAGCCTGCTTGCGGGATTTAACCACGTCCGCGATCTTGGCGCGGATTCGGTCATCGCCCTGATAGACGTCTTCGTCATCATATTCAGGCGGCTCCTGTTCGATCAGTTCCGGCATCGGTTCCGCGCGACGGATCAGGCCGGGCATGCGCGACAGGAAACCACCACGTTCTTGCTCGGGCTCGGAAACGATTTCGATTGGTTCGAATCCTTTGACCGGCGCGGAAATCTTGTGTGCCTGCGCAGCGTCTGCACGGGCCAGCCGCTGTTCACTACGCTTTTCGGCCAGTCGATTGCGCTGATTGGCAAGAGAGACAGCCGCGCCTTGTGCGCCACGGCCCAGCAGGTTCATCAACGCGGCATAGCCCATGATCAGCCCGATCAACGAGAAACGCAGACCGCGCGACATTTCGGCCTTGGTAAAGCCCAGAACGAAACCGCCAAGCCCGAGCATGGCAATCGCCATCAGCAGGGACATCAGTTTGACCATCAGATGCGAGCCAACCGGCAGTAGAGTCAGCACCGCCCCCATGACCGTATCGCCGAACATGCCGCCCAATCCAAAACTGTGAGTGGCGCGCCATGTATCACCGGGCAGCAAAGTCGCGGCATAGACCGACGTCACGGCAATCGCGATGGGTGCAAAAATCAGACGGGCGGGCGCACGATCTTCGCCACTGTGAAAGGCAAAACGAAGTCCCCAGACAAGGAACACCAGCGCGATGCTCCAGCTTCCCCAGCCGACGATCATGAACAGCGGGGCGGCAATGGAGGCGCCCAACCGGCCCATCCAGTTCTGCACCGGTGCATCGGTCGAAACCATCCAGTTGGGGTCATCCGGCGTGTAGGATCCAATCATCGCAGCTGCCGCGATCCCGAGACAGATCAGGGCAATCCCGATGAGCTCCTTGCCGCGTTTCTCGATAGCCGCCTGCATATCGCTGTCCAATAGCGGATCCCGACTGCGTGATTGGTATGCCATGCCTGTCCTCGATCTTTGTTTTAATACAAGCAGTCGCGCAAAGTGATCAGAGCGCGCTGCATGTTTTCTTTTGGGGCCACCATCGCGACCCGGATGAATTTCTCGCCCGGGTTCGCCCCCGGTTCGCCCTGCGAAAGATAAGCTCCGGGCAACACCCGCACCCCGGTTTCCTTCCACAGGCGCAATGCCGCTTCTTCGCCGTTTTCCACAGGAAGCCACAGAAAGAACCCGGCCTCGGGCCCCTTGTAGCCCGGGATATCGGCAAACACCTCGTCCGCGACTACGTATTTCTCCTGATAGAGACGTCGGTTTTCCTGCACATGCGCCTCATCTGACCAGACAGCGGCGGCGGCCGCTTGCAGCGGTCCGGGCAGCGGTGCCCCCGTATAAGCCCGAAGCTGCTTCATCGCGGCGATGCATTTGGGCCCACCGACGGCAAAGCCGGAACGAAGCCCCGGCAGGTTGGATCGCTTTGAGAGTGAATGAAACGACACGACCCGTTCGGGGTCGGCGCCCATCTCTCTGGCTACCTCAAGCGCACCGGGTGGGGGTGTATCGCGATAGATCTCGCAATAGCATTCGTCCGCGAAGATGCGGAAATCATACTGCTCGGCCAGCGAGATCAGATTTTCCCAATATTCGCGGCTTGCCACGGTGCCCTGCGGATTCGCCGGAGAGCAGATATAGGCGATCGTGGTGCGATCCAGCACTTCGGCCGAAAGCTTCGAGTAGTCAGGCAGATGGCCGGTTTCTTCCGTGCAGGGCATGAACACCGGCTCGGCCCCGACAGAAATCGCTGCAACCATATAGACCTGATAGAACGGGTTGGGCGTCAGAACGACCGGTTTGCGCCCGTTCTTCAGCTCAGGACACAGCGCCATGGCCGCGTTGTAAAGCCCCTCGCGGGTGCCATTCAACGCCAACAGATTTTGATCCGGATCGACGCGCACCGAATAGCGACGCTCGAGCCAATCCGCGAATGCACCGCGCAGCGCGTCCGTTCCTTCGTTCTGCGGATAGTTGTTAAATTGCGATGCGTTTTCGACGATGACGTCCGTAACCCATTGAGGAAACGGATGTTTCGGCTCGCCGATTGTCATGTGCACTATGCTGCCGCCGGGCGCGTGCGCGTCCAGCAAGCTCCGCAAACGCGGAAACGCATAAGCCGGTAGGTTCGAAAACCGCTCGGGAAAATCCATAATGTCGCCTCAAGGTCGGGATCATAACGCCCCGTTTTGAAGCAAGTTACCGCCCCCCTGCCCTTGCGTCCAGACCAACTGAGAGATGAGAGGCGATTTGTGGTTTTTATGTGTTACTCAATGCCACCTCGGCTGCCGCGCCCAGCCTGAGCAGCGCCGCTTCACAGTTGGGCTGTACCTGCATCATAAGCCCGCAGCTCGGCGTGCCCGTCGGCAGCGTCAGGGAACAAAGGCCCAGCAAGTTCCCCATGCGCGTATTGCGAAGCGCCAGCAGGTTCGCCTTGACGTAGTAATCGCCATCGTTTTGCAACCGTTCGAGGTTGGACGGCATCAGCGGGCTGCTCGGAAGGATCACCGCGTCATAACCGGCGGAAACCGCCTGATACGCCTTGCGGATCGCCTTGAGCCGCAGCCAGCCCGACGTGAAGTCCGCCGCCGAAAACTCGGCACCCGCGCGGAACCGCGTCCGAATCTCGGAAAACATCAGCTTGGGGTTTTCCTCGATCTTGTCGCGCCAGATGCCATAGGCCTCGCCGCAATACAGAACGGCGGTCAGCGACAGCGCCTCGGCAATTTCGGGAAATTCAAGCGTTTCAACCGTGGCACCCGCTGCTTTCAGTCGTTCGACGCTCGCCTCAAAGGCGGCGCGTGGCTGATCCTCGACGTCATCAAGGGCGACTGAACCCATTATCGCAAACCGGCGACCTTCAAGCGATGCGCCCCGCAGATCGGGAGCCTTGCCGCCGCCCATCGCGCTCAGCAAAAGGGCCGCATCCTCGACACTTCGTGTCAGTGGACCAACGGTATCAAAGCTGTAGATCAGCGGGACGACACCTTCGAGACTCAGAACGTCCGAGGTGGTCTTGAGACCGACAAGATCGTTCCATGCCGCCGGCACCCGGACAGATCCGCCGGTATCCGATCCGATTCCCGCGGCGGCCAGACCAAAGGCTACCGATGTGGCCGCGCCCGAGGAAGAGCCGCCAGCTACTGCTGCATGATCGTTCACGCAGGGCGAGGTTTGCGTGATCGGATTGTACCCGAGCCCCGAAAAGGCCAGTTCGCTCATATGCGTTTTTCCAAGGCAGACCAGCCCCGCCTGTGTCGCACGCTCGAGGACATGCGCGTCGCTGTCCGGCACACGGCCCTTGAGCAGGGCGGAGCCTGCTTCGGTCACGACGCCTGCCGTGTCGAACAGGTCTTTCCAGCTGATCGGCACACCGTCAAGCGGCGACAGGCGCAGCCCTGCTTTGGCCCGATCCGCCGCGGCCTGAGCTTCGGCCAGTGCGCGTTCGCGGGTTAGACGGGCGTAGATGCGGTCGCGGAATTCGTGACCTTCGATGGCGTCCAGGTAGGTCTCGGCCAAGGCGACCGGGTCGATCTCTCCTTTTTCGATGCCACGCCCAATATCAGCCGCCGTCATGCTCAGCCAGTTCTGCATTCCACTTGTCCCTTTTGTTTTCGCGCAGACGGTAGCGACAGCAATGCGCATGGACAATCCTGCATCCGACCGCATATTGGCAAGCATGAGTACAAAGGATGAAATTCTCATCGTCGGTGGCGGCTTGAACGGACCTGCTCTTGCCTTGGCGCTTGCTCAGGCGGGATTCGCGGTCACCGTTATCGACGCGCTTGAGATCGACCCGCGCGAAAATCCCGACTTTGACGGGCGCTCTTACGCACTGGCGCTTGGATCACAAAGGCTGCTGGACGGGATCGGATTGTGGGACCAGCTTGCCAACGACGCACAGCCGATGCTCGACATCAAGGTGACCGACGGCCATGCCGGGCAAGGCCCTTCGCCGTTCTTCATGCACTTCGATCATCGCGAGATCGAAGAAGGCCCGATGGGTTACATGGTCGAGGACCGGCACCTGCGCCGTACCTTGCTGGACAAATTGCGCAAAACGAATGGCGTGACGCTTTTGAATGGCAAGTCCGTCACCGGCCAAACCGCGGACGCAAGCGGCGTAAGCCTGACACTTGACGACGGATCGCAGGTATCCGGCGCGATTGTCATCGGCTGCGACGGGCGCAGCAGCGGTACTGCACAAAGGGCAGGAATCAAGCGTACAGGGTGGGACTATGGTCAGACCGCCCTGGTCTGCTCAATCTCGCATGAACAGCCGCATAACGGCGTCGCGCACCAGTTCTTCATGCCTTCGGGACCGCTTGCTATACTGCCCCTCACCGGCAATCGCAGTTCAATCGTCTGGAGCGAAACAACCGAGCTTGCCCGTGAAATCAACGCTCTCGACGATGCCGGCTATCTGGCAGCACTACAGCCGCGCTTTGGCGATTTCCTTGGTGAGATAGCGCTGGCGGGGAAACGGTTCACCTACCCGCTTGGCCTCACCCTTGCCAATGCGATGATTGCTGACAGGCTTGCGCTTGTCGGCGACGCGGCGCATGGTGTTCACCCGATCGCAGGACAGGGGCTGAACGCCGGTCTTCGCGATGTGGCAGCGCTGGCCGAAACGCTCGCCGATGCCAAGCGACGCGGCGAGGACCCGGCATCGCCATTGGTTCTTGGTCGTTACCAGCAATGGCGCCGTTTCGATACGGCTTCGATGGCGCTCGCAACCGACACGTTCAACCGGCTGTTTTCCAATGATAACCCGCTGCTGCGTCTGGGGCGCGACATCGGCATGGGATTGATCAATGCGGCCCCTGCCCTTCGACGCGGATTTATCCGTGAGGCGGCTGGACTAAGCGGCGACCTGCCACGTCTGATGCGCGGTCGACCGCTCTGAATAGGCGATTACTCCGCGTTTTGGCATTCACCGCGATCTTGCAAAAGCCGGATCTCGGAAACGGCTGCTGGGAACGGAACCCTCGCTCGCGGCAATTAGGCAATTAGAGTTCCCTCGCCTCGTCGACCAACATCACCGGGATCCCGTTCCGGATCGGAAAGGCCAGCCCCGCGGGTTTTGAGATCAACTCCTGAGCCTCGGCATCATATTCCAGCGTCGTATGCGTCTGCGGACAGATCAACGCCTCGAGCATGCGCCGATCAAAGCCAGTTTCGGTGTCTCTTACTGCCATTTTTCTTCTCCGTCGCCACTCCGCATGGCAAATTCGATAAGGGTGACCAGCGTCTCGCGGCGCGTGGTCAGCGAAGGGGCTTCGAGCAAAGCCTGTTTGTCCTCGGGCGTAAAGTCCAGAAGCATCGAAAGAGAATTGATTAGCAGTTCGTCCTCTGCCTCTTTCAGCGTGGCCCAGTCGGTGGACATGTTGCGATGCTCGAAAAGCCTCTGCAAAATGGCAAGGAACTGCTCGCGATTGAAATTCGCATCGGTTTCCGCACGACCCAGATCGCGGTCGAACCCGGTCCATTCCACCTCGCAACGTCGATACGGCGTGAACCCGGACACTTCGTTGTTGACCCGAAAACGGGAAATCCCGCCCAGGGTGATCATGTACCTGCCATCCTCGGTCTCGGAAAACTGCGTGACACGCCCCGCGCACCCGATACTGTGCAGCGTGTTCTCGCCGCCCGGTCGCGGGTTAGGCTGGATCATTCCGATCAGACGATGAGACGTCTTGAGCGTATCGTCCAGCATCTGGAGATAGCGCGGCTCGAACAGGTGGAGCGGCAGGCGCGACCGGGGCAACAGCAGTGCTCCCGGCAGGGGGAACACCGGTAAGGTATCAGGCAGGTCCGAGGCTTTCAGCATGAAATGCAATCTAGCCCTCGCCCTCCCTTAGGCAAATATCATCGAGGAGAGCTTGCGCCGCCCGTTGAGCACGATCGGATCGTTGGGTTTCAGGGCGTCGAAAATCGTGAAAAGCTGCGTTTTCGCGGCGCTTTCGTTCCACTCTCGATCACGGCGGAACAGCTCCAGCAACTGATCCACAGCCTCGCCCTGCTTGCCGTTGGCGGAAAGTGCCAGCGCCAGATCAAAACGCGCCTGAAGATCTTCGGGATTTGCGTCGACGGCGGCCTGCAGTTCGGCAACCGGGCCAGCACCTTCGGCCTGACGCGCCAGTTCGATCTGCGCATGCGCCGCTTCCAGTTCTGCCGAAGTCGAAATTTCGGCAGGCGCACCGTTCAGAATGGCCTCGGCCTTGTCGAGCTCGCCCAGCGCGATATGCGCTTTGACCAGCCCGGCATAAGCGCCCGGGTGATTGGGTTCCTCCCCGAGAATCGCAGCAAAGGTCTGAGCCGCATCCGTCACCGCGCCCTCTTCTAGCATGGCTTCGGCTGCCTCGACTGCTTCGGCCAGCTCATCGCCGGGGGCGGAACCGCCACCTTGCCGGGCAACCCGGTCAACGAAAGCCTTGATTTCAGATTGCGGCTGCGCGCCTTGGAATCCGTCAACAGGCTGCCCCTTGTAGAATGCATAAACGGTCGGGATCGACTGGATCTGCAGCTGACCCGCGATCATCTGCGCTTCGTCCACGTTGACCTTGACCATTTTGACCGCGCCCTTGGCTGCGCGAACCGCATCCTCGAGCATCGGGCCAAGTGTCTTGCAGGGACCACACCAGGGCGCCCAGAAATCGACGATGATCGGAACGTCCTGGCTGGCCTGAACGACATCCGTCATAAAGTTGGCTTCGGTCGTATCCTTGATCAGATCCGCGTCAGGGGCCGTGCCTAGGTTGAGTTCCATCATGAACACCTGTCGTTAAGTGGTTTCGCGTTGCCCTCCATATGTGAGCAAGGCGCTAAAAAGTCAAAGGGTCGCTGGGTCGGGAAAAGTATTGGACCCCGTTCAGAGATCGAATGTCGCGAAGACGGGTGCATGGTCACTGGGCTGCTCCCAGCCACGTGCGTCACGCAGGATCCGGCTGGAATGCGCCGCATTTGAGATATCCGGTGTTGCCCAGATGTGATCCAGCCGGCGGCCCTTGTCCGCTGCCGACCAATCCTTTGCCCGGTAGGACCACCAGGAATAGAGCAAGCCTTCGGGAATATCCTGACGGGTAATGTCGACCCAGTTGCCTGCCTCCTGCGCCGCGCCCAGATGCTCGACCTCTATCGGCGTGTGGCTCACGATCTTCAGAAGCTGCTTGTGGTTCCAGACGTCGTCCTCACGCGGGGCGATGTTGAGATCACCCACAAGGATGGACTTCTTTGGATTGTCGGAATGGAACGCGTCGCGCATCTCGGTCAGGTAGTCGAGTTTCTGGCCGAATTTCTCGTTAATCTCCCGGTCGGGCTTGTCGCCACCGGCAGGGACGTAAAAATTGTGGAGTGTGACTCCGTTTTCGAGCTGCCCGGCAATGTGTCGCGCATGCCCAAGCGAGGCGTAATCGTTGGCTGCGACCTCACGGATCGGCAAACGCGAGAAGATCGCGACACCGTTATAACCCTTTTGCCCGCGCCCGATCACATGGGTATAGCCAAGCGCCTTGAGCCCCTCGAGAGGGATCTTTTCCATCGGCGATTTGCATTCCTGAAGACACAGGACGTCCGGCTTCTCCTCGGACAGCAACTTAAGAACAAGCGGCTCTCGCAGCCGGACCGAATTGATGTTCCAGGTGGCAAGCGTAAAGGACATGAG
This sequence comes from Heliomarina baculiformis, assembly GCF_019966545.1. Lineage (GTDB taxonomy): Bacteria > Pseudomonadota > Alphaproteobacteria > Rhodobacterales > Rhodobacteraceae > Heliomarina > Heliomarina baculiformis. The sequence goes on from NZ_JAIMIC010000006.1 coordinate 230,363, forward strand.
CAATCTCCGATTTCGGTGTCGGCGACCCTAGGGGAGTTCGCCGGGCAGCGAAACCCGAATGCTGACCAAATCAGTCAGTCGAAAGGCCGGCAGGTCCGGAAAATAAAAAAGGCCGGGCACTAGGCCCGGCCAGTCCAACAGGGAGGTGCATATCGTAACCCGGATATGCGCGGGATATCTAAAACTACCATAATCACCATTTAAGTTCTGTGAACAGAATTACGCAACCTGAGATTGAAGAAATTATGCAACCAATCGATATCCGCCGCTTTCTGTTACCAATAAACGCGCATTTGAAGGATCTGGTTCGATTTTTTGTCTAAGCCGATAGATATGCGTTTCCAGCGTATGTGTCGTTACCCCGGCATTGTATCCCCAGACTTCGTGCAAGAGCACTTCTCGCGCCACGACACCTTCGGTGGAGCGGTACAAGAACTTGAGAATATTGGTTTCTTTCTCCGTCAGGCGAATCTTGCGATCATCTTGGGTGATCAGCATCTTCATGGCCGGTTTGAAAGTATACGGCCCTAATTGAAATACCGCATCTTCCGATTGTTCATGCTGCCGAAGCTGCGCGCGAATTCTTGCCAGCAATACGGGGAACTTGAATGGTTTTGTGACATAATCATTCGCACCGGCATCCAGTCCCAGGATCGTATCCGAGTCACTGTCGTGGCCAGTTAGCATCAAAATCGGAGATTTTACGCCTTGTTTGCGCATTCTTTTGCACAATTCACGCCCATCCGTATCAGGCAATCCGACATCGAGAATCACCAGATCGAATAGCTCTTCGCGAGTTCGTTCCATCGCACTTGCGCCGTCGGCGGCTTCGAACACGTCGAAATCCTCGGTCATGTCGAGTTGTTCGCTCAGCGCCTCACGCAAATCGTCATCGTCGTCTACCAGCAAAATCTTTTTGAGCTGCGCCATGAATATTTCTCCTGTGCTGGTAAACGAAATGTGTCGACCGGGTGGGGAAGACAAGTTTTGCTTCAATTCTTTCACGCTCACGTGTGCATTTCGTGCGAATTGTTTCACATTGACAGAAAGAAGGCTTAGGTAAGTCTCGGACTTCAGCAAGGACAGTGGTCATGAGCTTCGCGCCGCACATCTCGGAACTTCTGGCGCGCGCAAGGGCCGATCTGCGTATGGGCCTGCCCATTGTGCTCAACGGCAGCGATGGGGCGATCCTTGCCATATCCGCCGAAGTTCTGACAGCGGAACGCCTTACGGATCTGCGGGAACTGGACAGTGAAGCGACGCTTGCTATTACTGCGCGGCGGGCCGAAACATTGAAGGCGAGACCTTACGATGGCGACCTTGCCCGCGTGATCCTGCCCCAAGATGCCGATCTGGCCTGGATCGAATCTGTCGCGAACCCGGCCGACGATCTGCGCATGCCCCTAAAGGGACCGCTCGTGTCGGCGCGCAGCGGCAACGCGGATCTGCACCGTCTCGCGATCAAGATGGCCAAGTCGGCCCGGCTGCTGCCCGCCGCCGTCACAGTGGAATTGCCGCGCGGGCAGGAATTCGCGGCCCGTCACGGGTTGACCCTTATCGAACATGCCGATGCTGCGCCTCACCTCTTGCAACCCGGCACCCTGCACGAAGTGGTCAGTGCCCGGTTGCCAATTGAAGTGTCTGAGGCAAGCCGGCTGTACATTTATCGGCCAGATGACGGCGGCGAAGAGCATTATGCCATCGAAATCGGCCGTCCGGACCGGGCAAAACCGGTTCTTGCCCGCCTTCATTCAGCCTGTTTCACCGGCGATGTCATGGGATCGCTGAAGTGCGATTGCGGGCCACAGTTGCGCGGGGCGCTCGCCCAGATGGGTGCTGAGGGCACCGGTGTGCTGCTGTACCTCAACCAGGAGGGGCGTGGCATCGGACTTGCCAACAAGATGCGCGCCTACTCTTTGCAGGATCAGGGTTTTGACACGGTCGAGGCCAATCACCGCCTTGGCTTTGAGGACGACGAACGTGATTTCCGGCTTGGGTCGGATATCCTCAAGAAAATGGGTTTCAGTTCTGTCCGGCTCCTGACAAACAACCCCAACAAACTGGCGATGATGATGAAGAACGGCGTGCATGTGGCCGAGCGCGTGCCCCTGAAGGTTGGCGAAACCGCCTTCAACAAAGGATATCTTGCCACAAAAGCGCGCAAATCGGGCCACCTCTTATGAGTCGTGATGATCTTGTTCTGACGCCGCTGGGGCTCAGATTTGGCAACCAACGCTACCCCTGTTCTATCGGCCGGCGCGGAGTCACGGAAAGCAAACGCGAAGGCGATGGCGCAACACCGCGCGGCATTCATCGTATCGTCGGCATGCTGTACCGTCCGGACCGCCTCGCGCGCCCCGCAGACTGGGCGGTCCCAATCCATCCCGGCGATCTCTGGTCTGACGACGTACAGGATCCCGAATACAATCTGCAGGTCCGTGTACCGCATCACTTTAGCCACGAGCGGTTGCGCCGCTCAGACCCGCTGTATGACATCGTGCTGGTGACAGACTGGAACTGGCCTCATGCAAAACCAGGCCGGGGATCTGCCATTTTCATTCACCAGTGGCGGCGCCCGGGTTACCCGACCGAAGGCTGCATCGCGTTGCGACGGGACCATCTGGCAACGATATGCGCCCATTTGGTGCCGGGAACGCGTCTGATCGTACCTTAGGTGTAATCCCTTTCACCGAAGATTGCCGAACCGACCCGCACATGTGTCGCACCCTGCGCAATGGCAGATTCGAAATCGCCGCTCATTCCCATCGAAAGACCGCTCAAACCGTTGCGCTCCGCGATTTTTGCCAGCAGTGCAAAGTGGAGAGATGGCTCTTCATCGACAGGCGGAATGCACATCAGCCCGGCAACCGGAAGATCGAGGCCACGGCATTCCGCAACGAAAGCATCCGCATCGCGCGGCATGACGCCTGCTTTCTGTTCTTCTTCGCCGGTGTTGACCTGTATGAACAGGTCGGGGCACTTGCCCATATCTTGCGCCAGACGCGCAATCGTCTTTGCCAGCTTGGGTCGATCCAAAGAATGAATAACTTCGGCAAGCTCCATCGCCTGACGGGCCTTGTTCGTTTGCAAAGGGCCGATCAGGTGCAGCGTGATTCCATCGAACTGTTCGCGAAACGCTGGCCATTTGCCCGCCGCTTCCTGCACTTTGTTTTCGCCGAATTGCCGGTGGCCCTGTTCCAGCACCGCACGCACCCGCTCATCCGGTTGAACCTTTGACACGGCGATCAGGTTGACAGAACCGACCTCGCGGCCCGCTTTTTCCTCGGCCGCGCGGATACGGGTCTGGATTTCTTCAAGGGACATGACGCCACCCATTCTTGTTCGTCTTACTGCAGACAAACACCAGTATGGCGCAAAAGAAAAGGGCGGGTCCAAAGACCCGCCCAAATCACGTCAAGCGTGATGACCGCAGCTTAGAAGCTGAAGTACACACCAGCCTGAACTTGGGTCTGGTCGTTCGAGGAACGAACCGCGCCTGCTTCGAAGGAAGCGCCGCCACCCAGGTCGTAGGAGTAGTGGATACCGTAGGATTCACCTTCGCCACCGAGATCGCCAGCGTTTGCTACGCTGTTGTCACGGTTGTCACGGCCCTGAGCGATCGCGCCAGCATCGGCTTGATCTTCCGAAGTCACGAACAGCAGGATGTTCGACGCTGCGCCGATATCCATGTTGCCGTAGAGGCCGAATTTGTCGATGCCGTCGTTGTCGGCATAGGCCAGACGAACGCCGAAGGCGCCGATGTCACCGTAGACAGCCAGAACGGCTTTGTCTTCGCCGATGATGTCGGAGTCTTGAGCAGCAGCTGCAACAGTCCAGTCGCCGAAGCTGTAAGCAACGTTCACAGCGATACGGTCAACAGAGGTCGGGCCGTTGTCGGTCGAGTAGGAAACGTGACCCGAGAAGGCACCTGCGGAGTACAGGACTTCGATGCCGTTTGCACCAGCGCCGGACGAGGAGTACGCATCCCAGTCGAAGAAGGTGTTGTTGACGTTGGTCACGAGGCTGTGGAAGCCAGCGCCGTCGATACCGATACCTGCGGTACGGGTTTCGAGGTACAGGCCGGACATGTTTTCGATCGCGCCGATGATGTTACCAACACCCAGCGTGAAGCCGCCGTAGGTCGCGTAGAAACGTGCGCCGTTGAAGTTCGCGCCGCCAGGATTGTTGTCACGGCTTTCAGCCTGTGCACGGAAGCGAGCACCCAGGGTCACGCCACCGTCGGTTTCGGTCGACATGTCGAACTGCAGACGCAGACGGCTGGTGATGTTGGTGGTGCTAACGCCGTTTGCGGGCAGGCCAGCGCCGTTGGTGCCGGTGCGCTCGTTGCGGTCGTTGTAATCAAGACCAAAACGGCCGTAACCGCTGATCCGGACGTCGGCTGCTGCCATGCTCGCTGCGGCGATCATTGCAGTCGACAGGAAGAGAACCTTTTTCATCGTTGTTTTCCCTCGGTTTCAAATCATACGCCCAAACCAGAGAATCTGGCGTGGTATGCAGTGGGGTTTCGCTCTTTAGGGGTCATTTTGGCAAGAGCCGCGAAACCCAATGCGGCAAAGTCGTGGCGGATGGTGCAGCTTTGCCACAGTTTCCCCGACCCCCGGATTACACTGGCGGATCTCCGCAAAATCGCCTGAAATATAAAGGTTCGTCTGGCCCCGGACATGGATTCGCGCTGGATCATTCGCAGCCACATTGGTCTTGCTCCCCGACACTTGCTTGGGTAGGACTTTCGCCAAAGGCATTGTCGGGACTGGAATATGACGTTTAACCGCCCTTTAAAGGCTACCCTGATTCTCGCGCTTTGCGCCGGGCTTGCAGCATGTGGCGGCAACCGGTCGCGCGGCGTTTCGACGACGGCAGCCAATTCCGCGCCTCCGGGTGGTGTAGAGCTCGGACGCGAAGGCAATGTGGAAACTTACGCCAAGTCTTCGATCTGGGATGTATTCGGTCCTGACTCGGGTGACCAGACTGTAAACGTGAACCGTTATATCTGGGCCGCGTCCCTCGACGTCTTGAATTTCCTTCCGGTTCAATCAGTTGACCCATTCACCGGTGTCATCATCACCGGCTACGGCACCCCGCCGGGCGGCGGACGTTCCTACCGCGCGACCGTTCACGTTCGCGACCCCGCGCTTGATGCGCGCTCGCTGAACCTTTCGCTACAAAGCCGGAACGGCGCCGTCAGCCCAGCAACGACTCGCGCCGTCGAAGACGCCATTCTGGCCCGGGCGCGGCAGTTGCGCATCCGCGACCGGAAGTTGTAAGGCGACGGAAACCATGACGCGCTAGGGTCTGGCCACCTAAAGCGCCAGCGATTATTACCACGCCGGGTTCCAGCCCGGCGTTTTCACTTGAGGGACTACACGGCATGTCGCGATATTCGCCTGCGGAAATCGAAGCTAAATGGCAAAGCGCCTGGGAAGAATCCGGCATTTTCAAGGCACAGCGCGATGCCGCGCGCCCCAAATACTATGTGCTCGAGATGTTCCCCTATCCGTCTGGCCGAATCCATATGGGTCACGTGCGCAATTACACGATGGGCGACGTGATCGCGCGCTACAAGGCGCTGACCGGACATAATGTACTGCACCCGATGGGATGGGACGCCTTCGGGATGCCGGCCGAAAACGCCGCGATGGCCACGGGCGGTCATCCCAAGGAATGGACCTACAACAACATCGCCGAAATGCGGGCCCAGATGAAACCTCTGGGCCTCTCCATCGACTGGAGCCGCGAATTCGCGACCTGCGATCCTGATTATTACGGTCAGCAGCAGGCGCTGTTCCTCGACATGCTCGACGCCGGACTGGTCGACCGCAAGAACGCTGTCGTGAACTGGGATCCGGTCGACATGACCGTTCTGGCGAACGAACAGGTAATCGATGGCAAAGGCTGGCGCTCGGGGGCGGAGGTCGAACGGCGCGAACTGACTCAATGGTTCTTCAAGATTTCCTCGATGGCAGGCGACCTGCTCGAATCGCTGGATGATCTGGAGAACTGGCCTGCCAAGGTTCGCCTGATGCAGGAAAACTGGATCGGTCAGTCCCGAGGTCTCCAATTCTCTTTTGATATGGTACAGAACGGTTTTGACCCGGTCACCGTTTACACGACGCGCCCCGACACGCTGATGGGCGCTTCCTTTGTCGGCATCTCACCCGATCACCCGCTGGCGCGCAAACTTGCCGCCGAACGCCCTGAGATCGCCGATTTCCGCCAGCTTTGCCAAAAGGGGGGCACCACGGCGGAAGAGCTGGAGACCGCTGAAAAGCTGGGGTTTGACACCGGCCTCACGGTTCGCCACCCTCTTGACCCCAATTGGGAACTTCCGGTCTGGATCGCCAATTTCATCCTGATGGATTACGGCACCGGCGCGATTTTCGGCTGCCCCGCCCATGACCAGCGCGATCTCGATTTCTGCCGTAAATACGATCTGCCCGTCGTCGCGACCTTTATGCCAGAAGATTGCGAAACAGCGCCCGACACCATGCCTGACGCCGATTTCGCCAGTGACTGCATCGCCAAGGTCAAAGACGAGAGCGGAACGCATCGCTACTTCCGGATCGTCAAGACGGCCTTTGTACCGCCGAAAGACCAGGAGGTGAAATGGATCAACCACTTCGCCGGTCTCCAAGAGGCGACTGGCCAAGAGGCCATCGATACGACCATCACCTTTGCCGAAGAAAACGGCTGGGGCGAAGGCAAAACTCAATATCGTCTGCGCGACTGGGGCCTTTCCCGTCAGCGATACTGGGGCTGCCCAATTCCAGTGGTGCATTGTTCCGATTGCGGCGTGGTGCCTGAAAAGAAAGAAAACCTGCCGGTCGAACTTCCCGACGATGTCAGCTTTGACATCCCCGGCAACCCGCTCGACCGCCACCCGACATGGCGCGACGTGCCCTGCCCTTCCTGCGGTAAGCCCGCGAAACGCGAAACCGACACGATGGACACTTTCGTGGACAGTTCGTGGTACTACGCGCGCTTCACCTCGCCCCATGCGGACACGCCGACCTCGGCGGAAGACGCCGACTATTGGATGAATGTCGACCAGTATATCGGCGGCATTGAGCACGCGATTCTCCACCTGCTCTATTCGCGCTTCTTTGCCCGCGCGATGCACATCACCGGCCATCTGCCCGAGAAAAGCCGGGAGCCTTTCGATGCGCTTTTCACCCAAGGCATGGTTACGCATGAGATCTACCAGACCCGCGACGAAAAAGGCCGCCCGGTCTATCACCTGCCCGAGGACGTGACTGAAGGCAAACTAGCCGACGGCACCGAGGTTGAAATCATCCCGTCGGCCAAGATGTCGAAGTCCAAGAAAAACGTGGTCGACCCGGTCAATATCATCTCGGCCTATGGCGCGGACACTGCCCGCTGGTTCGTGCTCTCCGACAGCCCGCCGGAACGTGACGTGGAGTGGACCGCAGCAGGGGCCGAGGCGGCGCATAAATTCCTCGTCCGCGTCTGGCGCATGGCCCGCGATCTTGCGGATCAGCGCGATGAAGGGGTCGGCGAACTCGACAAGTCGCTTCAGGACCTGATGGACTCTATGCAGCTCGGCCAGAACCCGCTGGACGATGAACTGCTGCGCACGACCCACAAGGCCATCGACGAAGTCACCAAGAGCATTGAAAGTTTTGGATTCAACGCGGCCATCGCGCGAATCTATACTTTCGTGAATACGATCAACAAGTCTCAGGCCTCCGCACGGGTCAAATGGACCTCCCTGCGCGTGCTCGCCCAGCTCATGTCTCCGATGGTACCCCACCTCGCCGAGGAAATCTGGGCGATCCTCGGTGGCGAGGGTTTGCTCGCCAAAACTGCTTGGCCAACGCCTGACGACGCGATGATTCAGGACAACACTGTCACCCTGCCAATCCAGATCAACGGCAAGCGCCGCGCCGAAATCAGCGTTCCGACCGAAATGGGCAAAGAGGATGTTGAAAAACGCGTGCTCGAAGTCGATGCTGTAAAAAAAGCGCTTGAAGGGTCTGCGCCGAAAAAGATCATCGTCGTCCCCGGTCGTATCGTGAATGTCGTCATTTAACCGCCGTTTCCTGCTTGCCCTGCCGCTGGCGCTCGCCGCCTGCGGCTTTACCCCGGTCTATGCGCCGGGGGGCACAGGTGCTGCGCTGCAGGGCAAGGTCACTATCGTCGCGCCCAAGTCCGAAGAAGGCTACCTGATCCTCCGGAATCTCGAAGAAAGGCTGGGCCGGGCACAGGCCAACGTCTATCGCCTGACCCTTGCACCGGTTTTAGAACGGCAAGGGCAGGCGATCACCGAGGCGGGCGAAATCACGCGGTTCAGCATCATCGGACGGGTCAGCTATGAACTCAAGCTGGCTTCGGATGACAGTCTGCTGGCATCGGGAACGGTTCAGGACTTCGCCGGATATTCCGCCACAGGGTCGACCGTCGAAACGCTGGCCGCTGAATCTGACGCGCTTGACCGATTGATGAGCAGCCTCGCCGACCGTGTCACGGCACGGATCTATACGCTCGCGGACCTGCCGGGATGAAACTCAGCCCGCGCGATGCCAACGGCTATTTCGCCAAACCCGATGCCGACAGTACCGGGCTGCTGATCTACGGCGCGGATGCCATGCGCATTGCGCTCAAGCGACAGCAGGTCCTGGCCGCGCTACTCGGACCCACCGCCGAGGAAGAAATGCGTCTGACCCGGATCATGGGGGCCGATCTGCGCAAGGATCCCGCAGCTCTGTTAGATGCGGTAAAGGCCGTCGGTTTCTTCCCCGGCACTCGCGCGGTTTTCGTCGAAGATGCCAATGACAACTCAGCACCGGCACTTGCAGCCGCGCTTGACGACTGGACACCGGGCGATGCCCAGATGATCGTGACCGCTGGCGCGCTCAAGGCATCGTCCAAGCTGCGCAAGATGTTCGAATCCCACCGTAATGCCTTTGCGGTTGGTATCTACGACGATCCGCCAAGCCGTGCGGAGATCGAAAAAATCCTTTTGGACGCAGGCCTTACCAATATTCCCGGTGACAGCATGGCCGCTCTGGGCAATCTCGCCCGCGAACTTGGACCCGGCGATTTTACACAGACGATGGAAAAACTGACGCTCTACAAGCGCGGCGATTCCACCCCGCTTTCGATCGAAGATATCGACGCTGTCGCCCCCCGCTCGACCGAGGCTGCGCTTGACGATGTCCTGAACGTCGTCGCGGAATCGCGCAGCGGTGAAATCGGGCCGCTGATCCAGCGGCTTCAATCGCAGGGCACCACAGCGGTCAGCCTCTGCATCGGCGCGACGCGCCATTTCCGCACGCTTTACGCGGCCGCGTCCCATCCCGGGGGCGCCGCCGAAGGAGTCGGTCGCCTGCGCCCGCCTGTCTTCGGACCGCGTCGGGACAGAATAGTCAGGCAGGCCCAGAACTGGGGCGCGCCCAAGCTGGAAACCGCGCTTGGCGTTCTCACCGATACCGATTTGCAGTTGCGATCGGCCGGTCAGACTGCGCCCGCGATGGCGGTCGTTGAACGCGCGCTGATCAAACTCGCCATGCTGGGCAAGCTTTAGCGACACGACAACCAGTCCGACGCCGCCCGCCCAGCCCAGCGCCCGGTCGCAAGGCAGGCCGTCAAAAGATACCCCCCCGTCGGTGCCTCCCAGTCGATCATCTCTCCGGCACAGAAGACAGCAGGAAACTCGCGCAACATCAAAGTGTTATCCAGCGCCCGCCATGCCACACCGCCCGCGGTCGAGATCGCCTCGTCCATCGGGCGCAAACCGGCGTGGCGCACAGGCACCGCCTTGATACGGGCCGCGAATTCCATCGGTGCATCCGGCAAGGGCCGGGCAAATTCATTGAGCAAGGCGATCTGCACCGGTGACAGCTTCAATCTTTTGCGCAGGTGATTGCTCAGGCTCGCCTTGCCACGCGGCCGCGACAGACTTTCAGCCACGTCCTCGACGCTCTGGTCCGGCAAAAGATCTATCGTCAGCGCTCCACCTTCGCGCACTCCACGCGACACGGAGTAAATGCCCCCGCCTTCCAACCCACGCTCGGAAATCACAGCTTCGCCACGCGACATGAAAGCACCCGCACGAAAGGCGACGTTTTTTAATGGCTGCCCCATGTACGGGGCCATATGACTGCTCCAGTCAACGCAGATGCCCGCGTTGGCCGGTTCAAACGGCTCTAGACTGATGCCTTTTTCAGCCAGAACTTCAGCCCAAAGCCCGTCGGACCCCAACCTTTTCCAACTGGCACCACCCGTCGCAAGAACGGTCGCTTTTGCCCGCATCCGGACTGCGCCATCGGGTGTTTCAAACAGGGCAGAGCGTTCATTCCACCCTGCCCATCTCCATCGCGTATGCGTATCAACACCCCGTTCCGCCAGCTCCCGCAGCCAAGCGCGGAGAAGAGGCGAAGCTTTCATTACCTCGGGGAAAACCCGCCCGGTCGACCCCGTAAAGACCGGCTGGCCAAGACCCTGCGCCCATTCCTGAACCGCATCAGGCCCAAAGGCGTCGAGCATCGGTTCCAGAACCGCCGCAGCTTCTCCGTAGGCCGCCATGAACTTGTCGCGCTCTTCGACCTTCGTCAGGTTCAGCCCCGATTTCCCGGCCATCAGGAATTTGCGCCCGATGGATGGCTTGGCCTCAGCCAACAGCACCTTGTGTCCAGCGCGGGAAAGCTCACCCGCCGCCATCAGCCCCGCCGGACCGCCGCCAATGACGAGCGCATCGCATTCGATTTCGCCCGTTTCATCACGCATCAAAGCTATGCCCTTGCCAAACTCCGGATCGCCGCCACATCTGCCCCGAGTATTGCTGTGGTTCAAGCCTCATGACCGACACCGATCCGATCTGTCCCCTCTGCGGGCGACCTATCCCGCCTGACGTCGCTCAGAGCCTTCATCACCTGATTCCAAAACTCAAAGGTGGCAAGGGCGGTCCGACCGTTCTTTTGCACCACATCTGTCACAGAGAAATCCACGCCACGCTCAGCGAAGCGGAACTAGCCCGATCCTATTCGACGATAGAGGCGCTGCGCCCGCACCCGCGACTTGAAAAATTCGTTCGCTGGATTGCAAAGCGTCCCCCCGGTTTCCAATCCAAGATCCCCGGGAAACGCAGGCTTTAAGCCGGCCCGCACATGCCCGAAATCCCGGCAACAATTGCCGGATCGGCAGCGATACTATCGGCCAAAAGATCGCGAGCGGTAGTCACGAGTTCATCGCCCGGCACGATCTTGTCGATCAACCCGAATGTGTACGCGGTTTCAGCCGAAATTTTCTGACCGCCCATCAGGATCAGCTTGGTTCGCGCCGGACCGATCAGAGCCGCCATGCGCATCGGATCCGACGGTTGCGGCAGGACACCCCGCTTGAGAACCGGATAAAAGAAATTAGCCTCGGGAACCGAGATCCGAAGATCGCAGGCGAGAGCCATCCCCATCGACCCTCCCGCGAGAGTGCCGTTCAAGGCCGCCACGCTCAGGCAGGGCAGGGCAGCGATTGCGGTCGACAGCCGCTCCCACAGGGCCGAAACCGCCAGACCGCTGTTGCGCACTTCTTCAAGATCGGCGCCAGCGCTGAACACCTTGCCCTGTCCGGTCAGGATAAAGCCGCGCGCGTCCATAGCCGCTTCAGCGATTTCGCTCATTTCCTGCAGCATGGCTTCGGTAACGGAATTCGCCTTGTCCTGCCGATTGATGGTGACGACCCAAAGCCCGTCCGTTTTATCAAGTTCGATCATCGCCCACCTCTTTCCAATCTTTAGCTCTTGTTAAGCACTCGGCACCTACAGGTCCAGACGCTCTGCAAGCGCCCCCCTTGACCATCCCGGCCCAAAAACAGACGATGCCGCGATGGCTCATCAAAGAGGTTCGATTATGACTCGTTATTTCCGGTACGGCAGTTGCGCTGCTCTCATCTGTTCGCTTTCCGCGCCCGCAGCTTATGCCGACCTGACTGCGCAGGATGTCTGGCAGGAGTGGAATAGCTATCTGACCTCGACGGGCTATGACGTGACAGCGGATACCGAGACGTCCGGTGACACGCTGACCCTCAGCAACCTTAAACTGATGATCCCCGTCCCCGAGGATGATACGGTTGTAACCTTGGGCATCCCGTCCATGGCGCTGGTTGAAAACGACGACGGCACGGTCAACGCGGTCTTCCCCGCCTCCTTGCCGATCAGCGTCGAGGTCCAGGGATCGGACACCGAAGAGCTGGATGCCGTGGTTACGATGACCCATTCGAACGGCAAGATGCTCATCTCGGGCGACCCGAGCCAATACACCTATGTGCATTCCTCGGACACGCTCGATTTCGAACTCACGAGTCTCTCAATCGAGGACGAGCCGGACGCCTCCGATGCGATCAAGGCGAAATTCTCCGTGAAAGGGTCGAATGGGGAAAGCACGATTGCCTTGGCCGACATGCGCTCTTTCACTCAGGATTACAAAGCAGATTCACTATCCTACGACCTTACCTTCTCTGACCCGGATTCCACCGATGCAGGCAGCTTCAAGGGTGAGCTTTCCGGTCTTTCGATGAACGGGTCCGGTGAAATGCCGATCGAGTTCGACAATTCGGACATGGCGGCCATGCTCGCTGCCGGTTTCGAGATGAAGGGCAACATGTCCTACAGCGCCGGTAACAGCGATCTTCAGGGGTCTGGCGACGGTCAGGAATTCTCGGCGACCACATCGTCTCAGGGTGGGTCCGTCGCCGTCCAGATGGATTCAACCAATATCGGCTATGATCTGAAAGGCCAGAACACCACGGTCGCTGTCACCGCATCCGAACTGCCCTTCCCGGTCTCGATCGAAGCGGCTCAGGCTGCGCTCAGCTTCCTGCTCCCTGTCGCGAAAACCGATGACCCGCAGGATTTCAGCTTTGCGATGAACCTTCAGGACTTCAAGATGTCCGATATGCTCTGGAACCTCTTCGATCCCCAGGGCACCCTGCCCCGCGATCCGGCTACGGTTTCGATAGACACAACCGGCAAGGCGACACTTGCCTTCGACATGCTCGATCCCGAGGCCGCAATGCAGATGGAAACCCAGGGCACGCCGCCGGGTGAGTTGAACGAGATCGACATCAACAACCTGCTGGTTTCCATGGTTGGCGCAAAGCTCGAGGGCCAGGGCAGCTTTACCTTCGATAACTCCGATCTCGAAAGCTTTGGCGGCGCGCCGCGTCCCCAGGGTGAAATGGATCTCTCTCTCACCGGAGCGAACGGTTTGCTCGACAAGCTGATCGAGATGGGCTTCGTTTCGTCTCAAGATGCGATGGGCGCCCGGATGATGATGGGCATGCTGGCCGTCCCCGGCGAAGGACCGGATTCGCTCAAGTCCAAGATCGAGATCAACGAACAGGGCCAGATTTTGGCCAACGGACAGCGTCTGAAGTAAGCTCGGCCCGCCCCAGGGCGGCACTCACGATCAAATATTCCAAGGGGCCGCCAAGCTGCGGCCCTTTCAATTTGCCCCCTTGCGAGCAAGGCGTGCCGGGTCTACCTCCGGCGGGTAGCACAACTGACCGGGACCAAGCATGACGCAATCGCTGGAACAGCTGACCAATGACCTGATTTCCGCCGCCCGAAAAGCCGGGGCCGACGCAGCCGACGGACTGGCCGTGCGCGGGACATCGGTTTCGATCGACGTGCGCGAAGGTCGGCTGGAACATGCGGAACGCGCCGAGGGAACGGATCTGGGTCTGCGCGTGCTGCTGGGCCAGCGCCAGGCTGTGGTGTCAGCATCGGATGTTTCCGCACGTACCATCTCGGAAATGGCCGAACGCGCCGTTGCGATGGCCCGCGAAGCGCCCGAGGACCCCTATTGCGGGCAGGCCGCCCCCGAGCAACTGGCCACGAAATGGGATATCGAGGCACTCGAACTCGCCGATCCATCCGCCGAACCAGACCCCGAAACGCTCGAAAAGGACGCCCTGCGGGCAGAAGCAGCCGCGCTGGCCGTTGATGGCGTGTCGCAGGTAAGCTCGGCAAGCGCGGCCTATGGCGCCCAGCAGGTCTTTATGACCTGCACCAACGGTTTCGCCGGCGGATACGCCCGCACCAGCCGCTCGCTCTATGCCGAAGCGATTTCCGGCAGCGGCACCGGGATGGAGCGCGACGTCGACGGCGATCACCGCATCTTTCAATCCGACCTCCGTAGCCCGGAAGAAATTGGCACACGCGCCGGCGAGCGCGCGGTGGAACGGCTTGGGGCGCGCAAACCGGCCACCGGAAGTTATCCGGTACTCTTTGATGAACGCATTTCCTCGTCGCTGATCGGTCATCTTCTCTCTGCGGCCAATGGCGCAGCGGTGGCGCGTGGTTCTTCATGGCTGATCGGCAAGCTGGGCGAGCAGGTGCTTCCCGAGCATCTCTCGATCATCGAAGACCCCCACCGCCCCCGCATCGGCGGCTCGCGCCCCTTCGACAGCGAAGGTCTGCCGACGCGCAACCGCTCCATCGTCGAAAACGGCATCCTGACCGGGTGGACGCTCGACCTGTCGCGTGGCCGCAAGCTTGGCATGGAGTCGACAGCCAATGCCGCGCGAGGCACTTCTTCCGCGCCATCTCCAGTCAACTGGAACATCGAACTGACCCAGGGCGACAAGACCCGCGAGGACCTGATCCGAGAAATGGGGACCGGGCTGCTCGTAACGTCAATGATCGGCAGTACGATCAACGCCAATACCGGCGACTATTCCCGTGGTGCATCGGGGTTCTGGGTGGAAAACGGCGAAATCGCCTACCCGGTGAACGAAATCACCATCGCCGGAAACCTGCATGACATGCTGCGCCGGATCGTCCCGGCAAATGATGCCCGCACCTATCTCAGCCGCGTTGTCCCATCGCTGCTGGTCGAGGGGATGACACTTGCAGGCAGCTGATCTCGACCTGCTGATCGACTCTGCCCGCGCCGCCGGGGAAGTTGCCCTGACCTACAGCGGCAAAACCGCGAAGAAATGGGAAAAGCCCGATGACGCCGGGCCGGTCACCGAGGCCGATCTGGCGGTCAATGACCTCCTCGCTGACAGGTTGCAATCGGCCCGTCCCGGCTATGGCTGGCTCTCCGAGGAAACCGAAGACGACGATGCCCGCCTGTCCCGCGACAAGGTCTTCATCGTCGACCCCATCGACGGCACGCGCAGCTTTGTCGATGGCTCTGACACATGGGCGCACGCGCTGGCTATTGTAGATCAGGGCGTTGTTGTCGCGGGCGTAATCTACCTGCCAAAGCGCGATCTTCTCTACTCGGCCTCGCTCGGCCAAGGCGCGTTCCTGAACGGAAAGCCCATCGGTCCAAAGGAATCCAGCGACCTCTCCCGCGCGGAAATCCTTGCCGCCGGGCCGGTTCTCAACGCCTCCCACTGGGCCGGGGATACCTCTCCCGAGTTCCGGCGCGTCTATCGCCCCTCGCTGGCCTATCGGATGGCGCTGGTGGCCGAAGGCCGGTTCGATGGCATGCTGACGCTGCGCCCCTGCTGGGAATGGGATATCGCCGCAGGCGATCTGATCCTGCGTGAGGCCGGCGCTGTTTGCACCGACCGGACTGGCGGCACCCTGCAGTTCAACAACGCGCACCCGATGCAGAACGGCCTGATCGCGGCGGGCCGGGCAATTCACCAACAGATCGCAACATCGCTCAAACAGGATCGCCGCGACATCCCGCGGGCTTGACGCAAATCGTCAGTACCGTAGTTTCGCCGCGATGCATCGCGTACAAATCGAAGGGATTTCAGATGGTTCAGCGACTTCACCTGGTTTTTGGAGGCGAGTTGGTCGACCCCCAGAAAAACAAGTTCAAGAACGTCGACGACATTCACATCGTTGGCATGTTCCCGAACTACGAAACCGCCTTCAACGCCTGGAAATCCGAAGCCCAGCGCACCGTGGACAATGCCCACATGCGCTATTTCATCGCTCATATCCACCGCTTGCGGGACGAAGAGGCTCAGGCCTCGCCGACCGAGGAGCTGGGCTGAGCCTTGGCAAAATCACTGGGTCTTGCAGCCTATCGGGCGCTGTCTCGGCGTAATCAGGCTGGCCTCGCCCAGTGGCAATTCCCGCCCCGCCCTACGGGCGAACTTGTCTGGATGCATGCGACCGACCACATGCGTTTCGACGCCCTTGGCGACATTGCCGCTCGCATGCGCCAGCAACGGCCCGACATCCACGTTCTTGTGACTTTTGATCGTGCCGCGATGGAACATCCGTCGCCCGACGGGTCGCCGGACGGTGTCGACTGGGTGTTTGGCCTCGAATCCGATCATCCATCCGGCGGACGGCCCTTTATCGACCACTGGCTGCCCGATGTCTGTCTCTGGGCAGGCGGACGGTTCATGATCAACCTCGTGAACTGCGCATCGGAACATGGCATCCCGATGATTCTCTGCGATGTCAGCGAAGCAGACATGCAGCCCCACCGACGCAGCTGGATTCCCACGCTGGCGCGGACAACGCTCGATTTCTTCGACAAGATCGTTGTTAACAACGATTCCACCCTGCATGCGATCAGGCGGCTTGGCATAACAGCCGACAAGCTTTCCGTCGCCCCGCGCCTGCGCCCCAGCGCCTTGCCGCCGGACTGCCTTTCTCAGGATCTGGACGATGTCATGAACGATCTGGGTGGCCGCCCGGTCTGGCTTGGCGTCAAGGTATTGGGTTCCGAAATCGACATGGTGCTGACCGCGCATCGTACTGCGATGCGGCTGGCGCACCGTCTGCTCCTGATCCTGACACTGGCGGATCGCAACGATCTGGAAGTGCTCAAGGCCAAGGTCACCGCACGCCAGCTGCGATACGCCGACTGGGACAAGGGCGACCCCATCGAGGACAATGTCCAGATCATCATATGTTCCGACACCGCAGATCTTGGCCTCTGGTACAGGGTGGCTCCCTTGGCTTTTCTCGCCTGCTCTCTGGAAAAAGACGCGCGCGGTATCAGCCCGCTTGATGCGGCGGCGCTCGGCTCGGCCATTATTTATGGCCCGAATGTCAGGGCCCATATCGACAGCTATTCGCGCCTGTCCGCAGCAGGTGCCGCGCGTACCGTAAACGACGGAGAAAGTCTCGCCGCCGCGCTGATCCACCTCATCGCTCCCGATCATTCCGCCGCGATGGCGCTTGCGGGATGGGAGGTCGTGACCGAAAGCGCCGCGCTCACCGACGGGCTGATCGAACAGATCATCGACGGGCTCGACCAAAAGGCCGCCGCACATGCGCGCCCCTGACTTTTGGAATACCTCCCCCCACAGCCCAGACTGGCGGGCGCGCCTGCTCTCTCCGCTGGGCCATCTCTATGCGGCAGCAACGGCAAGACGCCTGAAACACGGAACACCATTTCGCGCGTCTGTCCCGGTCATCTGCGTCGGCAATCTGAACGCGGGCGGCACCGGCAAAACGCCCACCGTCATCTGGCTCGTCGAAACCCTGCGGCGGATGGGACATGAACCGCATGTGGTCAGCCGAGGTTATGGCGGCTCTCTCACGGGCCCTGTCCGCGTCATCCCGGCCGAACACAAAGCCGATGAAACCGGGGACGAACCGCTGCTGCTCTCGGCCTTTGCCGAAGTCTGGGTCTCGCGCGATCGCGCCGCCGGGGTACGCGCCGCCGCCGGGGCCGGCGCAACCGTGATCCTTCTGGACGACGGTTTTCAGAACCCATCAGTGGCAAAGGATCTTTCCATCGTCGTGGTCGATGCGTCGACGGGTTTTGGCAACGGGCGTTGCCTGCCCGCCGGCCCCCTGCGCGAACCGGTAGATATCGGACTTGCCCGAGCCGATGTACTTCTCTCCATCGGCCCCGCAGACAAACAGACGACCTTTGCAGATCAATGGCGAGACCAGATCAAGCTGCCCCATGCAACCGGCGTGCTCGAGCCGCTACAGACGGGGATGGACTGGTCCGACGCCCGCGTTCTTGCCTTTGCCGGCATCGGCCACCCCGAAAAGTTCTTTGCCACCCTGCGCGGTCTCGGGGCCGATCTGATCCGCGCCGAATCTCTCGACGATCATCAGCCTCTGACCACCGCCCTGCTGACGCGCCTTGAGAAAGAGGCGTTCTATCGCAACGCCCAACTTGTCACGACGGAAAAGGACGCCGCGCGCCTGCCCGCTTCGTTTCGCAGCAAGGTGATCACCCTGCCCGTGCGACTGAAGATCGACGGCGAGATACTCGAAGAAAAGCTGCGCAAGACCGCCCCCGCGCCATAGGCCGAATGAAAACGGGGCCCGAAGGCCCCGCTCTCAGCAATCAGTCATCTTCGCCCAGTTTCGGCCCCGGTCGCGTCAGCGCCAGTTCCGCATCGGAGAAACGGAATGGCGAACGCACGCCCGGCACACCGTCGAGTTCGATCTGCATCTGTCGGGCAACCACCTGCGGATCGGCCATGACCTCGGCCAGATTATTGATCGGCCCGGCAGGAACACCTTGTGATTCACACGCTTTCAGCAGATCTTCTTTGGTCCAACCTGCTGTCGCCCCGTTCAGCCGCGCGATCATGACACGACGGTTCGCGATGCGATCCTTGTTGTGCAGGAAATCCGGCGCTTCGGCCATGTCATCGAGCCCCAGAAGACGACACAGTCGCTGGTACTGCCCGTCATTGCCTGTTGCGATGATGATATACCCGTCGGAGCAGTCGAACACCTCGTAGGGGGTCAGGTTCATATGCGCGTTGCCCATACGGCCCGGCGCGACACCCGTCGTCAGGTAGTTCATCGCCTGGTTCGCGGTGACGGCAACCGCCACGTCCAGAAGCGCCATATCGATATGCTGACCACGACCGGTCTTTTCACGCTGATGCAGGGCGGCAAGAATACCTGTCACCGAATAGACCCCGGTGAAGATATCGGTAATCGCCACACCTGCTTTCTGCGGCTGCCCCTCCGGGTCGCCGGTGATCGACATCAGACCCGACATGCCCTGAATGATGAAATCATAGCCCGCGCGATGCGAATAAGGCCCCGTCTGGCCAAAGCCGGTGATCGAGCAATAGATCAGGCGCGGATTGATCTTGGCGAGGCTATCATAGTCCAGACCGTATTTCGCCAGACCGCCCACTTTGAAATTCTCGATCAGGATATCCGCATCCTTGATCATTTCGCGGATCTTCTCCTGACCTTCCGGCTTCGAGAAATCGACAGTGACCGACGCCTTGCCGCGATTGGCAGAATGGAAATACGAGGCGGATACGTCCTCATCTCGGGTCACGAAGGGCGGACCCCAGGCACGGGTATCGTCGCCATTGGGGGATTCGATCTTGATGACCTCGGCGCCGAGGTCAGACAGAGTCTGACCGGCCCAGGGGCCGGCCAGAATCCGAGCAAGTTCAATGACTTTCAGTCCAGCAAGTGGTGCAGACATTACTTCTCCAGCTCTGCGTCGATCAGCTTGGCGAATGCCTCGTAAGAGCCCTGGTTGGCGATTTTCTGACCGTTCAGGATAAAGCTCGGCGTGCCGGTGATATCGTCGGCCTCGGCATTATGCTGATACCACGCAACCATCTTCTGCGCCTGCTGGCCGTCCGACAGGCACTGGTCCAGCGTTTCCTTGTCGACACCGGCCAGACGCGCGATCTTGCGCAGCTCGCCCGCGATCTCGGGCGCACCACCGGCACGTACCCACTCAGCCTGCGACTTGTACATCAGGTCAGCGATGCCAAAGAATTTCTCAGGTCCGCCGCAACGTGCAATCAATGATGCCCAAAGACCGTACTTGTCGAAATAGACCTCGCGGTAGACCAGTTTCACCTTACCGGTGTCGATGTAGTTCTTCTTGATATCCTTAAAGATATTCTGGTGGAAACTCGCGCAATGCGGGCAGGTGAAAGACGCGTATTCGATCATCGTCACCGGAGCGTCCTCGGCCCCAAGAGTCATTTCCTCCACGGTGGAGATATCGATTTCGCTGCTGTCCTGCGCATGCGCGGCGCTGACAAAAGGCGAAATCTCCGTTGTGCTCGTACCGGAACTGCCCAGCACGAAATAGCCACCGATGCCGACAGCCATCACGGCACAGAGAAGTGCGACAAGACGGGTCATGTCATTCCTTTCTTAACGTTTTGATTTGATTAGTACGTTGCGGCCCAGACGTTCAAGTGCGGCGCGCAGATCATCATTCTGCACGGGCGTCACGGCCTCGTGCACGGCGGCCACCGCTTCCGGCGCCGGTTCGGGTTTCGGGGCGGGCTTGGGGGCGGGCTTGGGGGCGGCGAACTGCGCCTGTCCCTCGGCAAACCCGGTCGGGGCAGTCTGGGTGATCCGCACCCGCGAAATCGCGTTATAGCCATAGGCGGCGTTCACCCGGTCGCGCAGCTTGTCCTTCTGCATCTCGAGCATCGGCGCCTGCGCCCCAGTCGTCAAAACCGTCAATGTCGCGCCGAACCCGCCACGCCCATAGCCGATGTTCACCGGTCGGGCGATCTCGGCGATATCCGCGCCTGCGATCTCGGCCCAATGGGTCAGTACTCGTGATACGGCGAATCCCCGGCTTTCGCCCGCGCGGCGGATCTGGTCGTCCAAAACGCTCGCGGTCCGTTTGAACCCGCGTGTCGTAGAGTTTCTTTTGTTCATCGACATGGTTTCCGTTCGCATCGGCGCTAGTGTAAACCTCTGTCGGGCAGGCACCAGAGAAACCACACCGCAGGGGGCATAAAGATTGCGTGACGAAAACGGCCGGATTTGTTTCATCGCGCCCGAATTGCTTGCGTGGTACGACGTCCACGCCCGCGATCTGCCTTGGCGTGTCGGACCTGCGGCGCGGGCTGCGGGCATCCAGCCCGACCCCTATCGCGTCTGGCTTTCCGAAATTATGCTGCAGCAGACCACGGTCGCCACGGTCAAAGCCTATTTTGAACGCTTCACTACACGCTGGCCGCGGATATCCGATCTGGCAGCAGCCGAGGATGGCGATGTCATGGGGGAATGGGCGGGGCTTGGCTACTACGCCCGGGCGCGGAACCTGCTGAAATGCGCCCGTGTCGTCACGAAAGAATACAACGGGCAATTCCCGGAGGAACGTGCCGATCTCCTCGCCCTGCCCGGCATTGGCCCCTATACGGCGGCCGCAATCGCCGCCATCGCCTTTGACAGGCCCGAACCGGTTATGGACGGCAATGTTGAACGGGTCATGGCCCGACTATACGACATCCACACACCGCTTCCCACGGTCAAACCCGAACTCGCGAGGCTGACAGCCGTGCAAACACCCGACCAGCGCCCCGGCGATTATGCGCAGGCCGTCATGGATCTGGGCGCCACGATCTGCGCGCCGAAATCCCCGGCCTGTGGCATGTGCCCCTTGCGTGACCCCTGCCTTGCCCGCGCCGCAGGCACCGCGCCCGAACTGCCCCGCAAAGCGCCGAAGAAACCCAAGCCGACGCGCTATGGTATCATCTACCTGGTCGAACGCGATGACGGTGCCGTTCTGCTTGAACGCCGCCCTGAAAAGGGTCTGCTCGGTGGCATGCTCGGCTGGCCCTGCTCCGACTGGGGCGACTCCCCCTCCGAGCAGCCTCCCGTAACCGCAGATTGGCAAACCCTGCCGGGCGAGGTGCGGCACACCTTTACCCATTTTCACCTCATCCTCTCCGTCCGACATGCAAGGGTGACGCAGAATCAGCTTCCAGATACCGGAGAATTCCTGCCAAAAGATCTTTTTCGGCCGTCCGATCTTCCGACAGTGATGCGGAAAGCCTATAATTTGTGGCGTGATTCCTAGTACCGTACGGTGCTTGAGAAATCAGTTAACCAGAAAAATCTAGGTGGTAATCATTCAACTCAGCTATGAGAGAGTGCAATGATCGCGCCCGAAACTCTTGCCCGCTGGCAGCAAATCCTGCCATATGCCTCCGCCTTTCTACTCGCCCCCCTGATCTGGTTCTGCACGGTTCAGGGCGGCTGGTATGTTTTGCTGATCCCCCTCGTCACGTGGAATTGCTACACGGCGCTTGACCAGGTGCTGGGGCTCAATCTGGAAAACGCCGACCCCCATACACCCGATTCGCAGCTTTTCTGGTATCGTATCCTCGTTCTGGCATGGCCTCCGATCCAGTTCGGTACTCTTTTCTGGGCGATCTGGTATGCCACCCGCGCCGAGCATCTTGGAACGGCGGAACTCATCGGTCTGTTCTTTGGCATCGGTGTCGTGACCGGCACGATGGGCATCAATTACAGCCACGAACTGATGCACCAGAAATCCCGGATCGAAAGGGCCTTTGGCGACTGGCTTCTGGCCATGGTGCTCTATTCCCATTTCCGCTCCGAACATCTGCTGGTGCACCACCGATATGTGGGCACCCCGCGCGACCCCGTAACCGCCCGGTACAACGAGAACTTTCATCGCTTTTTCGCCCGCGTCCTGCGCCAGTGCCTCGTTTCGGCATTCCGGGCCGAAAAGGAAAAACTGGCAAAGAAAGACCGAAGCTGGACCAACCTTGCCAATCCCTTCTACCGCTACGTGCTCCTTCAGGCCCTGATGCTCGGGCTTGCCCTTGCCCTTGGCGGCCTCACCGGAGTCGGCCTCTTCCTGCTTCAGGCCTTTATCGCGATCTGGCATCTCGAGCTGGTGAACTACGTCGAACACTACGGCCTGACTCGCAAACACCTCGGCGATGGCAGATACGAACATGTCCAGCCCCGCCATTCGTGGAACGCGGCGCACAAGGCATCGAATTGGCTGCTGATCAACCTGCAACGCCACTCAGACCATCATTACAAACCGAACCGGCGTTTCCCGCTGCTTCAGAACTATACGCAGGACGAGGCGCCGCAGTTACCGCATGGATACGCGGTCATGACAACGGCAGCGCTGATCCCGCGTCTGTGGCGGCGGATGATGAACCCGCGCGTGCGTCGCTGGCGAAGCATGTATTACCCCGAAATTACCGACTGGGGTCCGTATAATAGGTGGGACCTGCCCCAGCCCCGCTGAGATGAACCATTCCTTAAGACTTGCCTGCCAGACTTCGGTCGAATGCACGTCTTGAAAGGGATGGCTCATGCCCGACAAAACGCTGACTGCAACTCAATGCCTGATCATCGAAGACAGCCGTTTTGATCAGATGATGATGACCCGCGTCATGCAGAAGATCGAACAAAACATCGATATAAGGGTGGTTTCCACTCTGGATGCCGCGCGCCGGGCGCTTTTGTCCGGGCGCGTATCGCTCATCCTGCTCGACAATAACCTGCCCGATGGCAAGGGCGCGAATTTCGCGCTCGAACTGGCAGAGCACGTCACGTTTTCCTCGATCCCCGTGATCCTTGTCTCCGACTGGCCTTCGCCCTTCATGTTTCAAAAGGCAAAGATGGCCGGCGTTTCCAATGTCGTCACCAAGGCCGACTTCACGCCCGAGGTAATCCTCTCCGCAATGCCTGAGGGTGCGACGATGCACTAATGCAGACGGGCAGTCGATCCGGACGTCTCCTGCCGACAGGTCCAGACATCAATGGGTTCATCAAGCCCACGAATTTGCTGCCGCTCGCCCTGCATCAGACTCAGAAGAAACGGTTCATCAGGCGACTGGATCTGCGCCAGCGATTTCAACTGATCCGAAACCGCCATCTCTACGGCCAGCTTTCGGGTCAGTTTCTCCATCCTGCTCGCCACGTTGACCGTGTTCCCAAGCACCGCGAATTCCAGCCTGTTGGCACCGATATTACCAAGAACCACCGGACCGTAGTGCAGTCCAAGGCTGCCCTTGATTTCCGGCTTGTTCTGCGCCCGACGCTCTGCGTTCAGATCTGAAATAGACCGCATCATGGCCTGCGCACAGCGCAGCGCGTTGATTGCATCCTGATCGCTCGGCAAGGGCGTTCCGAAGGTGGCCATCAAACCATCGCCAAGATATTTGTCCAACGTCCCGCCATGGCGGAACACTTCCTTTTCCATCCGACTGTGAAATTCCCGCAAAGTATCAATGACTTCACCCGGCTCATGCGTGGCGGCGAAATTGGTGAACCCGACGATATCGACGAACAGCACAGCCGCATCATGCATCTTGGTCTGCTTGAGCGGTTCGTCGTTATGGGACAGCTCCGCCACCACGTTCGGTGAAAAATAGCGCGACAGGTTCTCACGTTCGCGTGTCAACTCGGCATTCCCCAGAACCAGCCGGTTGAAGCGCCAGACCGTGATCGCAAGCGTATAGGTCACGATCAAAAAGACGACGACCTCCTGAATCCGCCGGTCGAATGCGACCTCGTTCGGGTCCAGCAGGTCAACCAGAAGAGGATAGCCCGCAAATGCAGTCATTGTGGCTTCGCTCAACGCCGGATCGCTAAAGCCGAACCACCAGACAAGACCTGCTCCGATCAGCCAGACCACCGCCGTCCAATGCCCGATCGCCACGATGGTCCGCCACGAATATGACAGGGTACCTGCTGCGAGTATGATGAAGAAATAAAGGAACCCGTCATACCGGTAGCGCGCCGCATCCGGTATGGTTTCGCCCGAGAAAGGGTTGGGAACGGTCAAGATAAAGGCCATCAGCACGAGGTCGAGCGCCAGAAGAAACAACTCTGGTCGCGACACGCCCACCCGACCCACGTAATACTGCAGCGCCCCGACGCCGGCGAGCGCGAGAAGCAAAAACTCATAATAAAGCACCGACCAGTCGCCGATCAGAAAGATCAGCATGACGCCGGTGATCGACAGCGCGATCCAGCGCGCCTTGATCGCAAATGCCATTCCTTCGGCCTTGTGCCGCGCAAGGATCTCCTCGGCGAAGCGATGCGTTTCAGCATCCTCCTCCCTGCGCGGCGGGCCGTTGGGAATGAAATCTGAAATGGGCATCGGAACGCTCCTCTGTCGGCGATCCAAAGATAGGTACGCCGACTGGAAAAAGCTTGGATAAAAAATGCCCCGCCGGAAAAGGCGGGGCAAGGTTAGTGCCGTGTGTCAGGCCACAGGCACCGGCGGTATTCTGTAAAGGATTGATTCAGTTCTGCATTTCGGCGCGGATCTGCTGGCGCAGCACATCGATCGGCACTGTCTTGCCATCGCGTTTAAAGCACCAGTAAGTCCAGCCATTGCAGCTTGGCGCGCCTTCAAGATGAGCACCGACCTGATGGATTGACCCCTTTACGTCCAGACCAATCAG
The DNA here is from genome assembly GCF_019966545.1 of Heliomarina baculiformis. GTDB lineage: Bacteria > Pseudomonadota > Alphaproteobacteria > Rhodobacterales > Rhodobacteraceae > Heliomarina > Heliomarina baculiformis. The sequence goes on from NZ_JAIMIC010000006.1 coordinate 255,473, forward strand.
CGTGCCATCTGCCCGCACCTTGGCCTTGTGACGCTTGTTCATCGAAAACAATTCTTCGCCTGGACGCAACATGCCCCGTTCGACAAGCTGGCCAAAGGGAACGCGCGGTTCAGCCCGCTTCGAGGCGCTGACCTGCAGCGCTTCGCGATCGAATTTGCGCACATTTTTCAGCCGTTCTTCAGCCACCTTGCGATACTTGGCCTCTCGCTCGATACCGATGAAATCGCGACCGAGCATCTTGGCAACCGCGCCGGTTGTGCCAGTACCAAAGAACGGGTCGAGCACCACGTCGCCGGGATTGGTCGAACCGACCAATACGCGATGCAAAAGACTTTCCGGCTTCTGCGTCGGATGCGCCTTGTCGCCGTGCTCGTCCTTGAGCCGTTCGTGACCGGTGCACAGCGGCAGCACCCAGTCACTGCGCATCTGGACACCTTCGTTAAGGGATTTGAGCGCTTCGTAATTGAACGTGTATTTCGCACCTTCATCGCGGCTGGCCCAGATCATCGTTTCGTGGGCATTGGTGAACCGCTTGCCCCGGAAATTCGGCATCGGGTTCGATTTGCGCCAGACGACGTCGTTCAGGATCCAGTACCCTTGGTTTTGCAGGGCGGCCCCAACGCGGAAGATGTTGTGATAAGAACCGATCACCCAGATCGCGCCGTTCGGTTTCAGCAGGCGGCGCGCGGCGGCCAACCATTCCGTCGTGAACTTGTCATAGGCGGCGAAAGACGCGAACTGGTCCCATTCATCGTCGACCGCGTCCACATGGGAATTGTCCGGGCGATGCAGATCGCCCTTGAGCTGCAAATTATACGGCGGATCGGCGAAAATCAGGTCCACCGACGCCTCGGGAAGACTGTTCATCACTTCGATGCAGTCTCCGTCCAGAATCGCGTTTAGAGGGAGCGCCGCCGCGCTCTTTACTTTGGTCATTGTCATTTCTGCCTCTTCACCGGACGCGTTTTCGCGCTCTCTTGGTTGACAGCAGGATGAGTCAAAGCCGAATCGGCGTCAATTTCTTTTTTGAATCAATTGGTTACGGATTTATCTTGATACAAGATATTGTGTACCGGTTTAAAGGATCGTCTATGGTGTGGGGTCACGCCAAGATTTTGAAGCGCCAATCTGTGGCTTTTCGTCGGGTATCCTGCATTGGTCTCCCAGCCGTACCCGGGGTGCTGTTGCGCCAAATCCACCATGAGCCGATCGCGGCATGTTTTGGCGACGATTGACGCCGCCGCAATCGATACGGAAATCGCGTCTCCGCGAACCACCGTCCGGCAGGGAAGCCGCAGACCGCGCGGCCGGATATGACCGTCGATCAGCACGAAATCGGGCGTCGGTGACAGCGCGGCGATTGCCCGTTCCATCGCCAGATGGCTGGCTTGCAGAATGTTGATCGCGTCGATTTCCTCGACCGAGGCATGGGCAATCGACACCTCGGCGCTTTCATTTATCTGCTCGGTCAGGAAATCGCGCCGGCGGGCGGTGAGCTTCTTGGAATCGTTAAGCCCCTCACAGACCACTTCGAGATCCAGCACGACAGCGGCAGCGGTCACCGGTCCGGCCAAGGGGCCACGGCCCACCTCATCAACCCCTGCAACGCGCACAAAACCCTCGCGCAGCAGATGTCGTTCAATCCTGTCGTCCGGTCCGTTCATACCCCTGTGGTGACCCGATCATGAAGGGATTTGCAAGTGTCATTCCGGAGAAATGCACTATTTGACCTGGTTGAAGGGCGTATCGCTTAACGGTTCGGTGCGGATCTCGGGTTTATTGAATTCAAGCGTGGTCTTCGGTTTTTCGGGGTGAGGCGCGGCAGCTGTTTCGCGCCGGGCAACCGCTGCGAAAAGGCTTGCTGAATCGATCTTGTCCACGGTGAGCGATAGCGTCTCTTCAACCGGTTTCGCCTTGGATTTGCGATCCTCTTGATCACTGCGCATAAGACCGGTTTTCTCAGCAACCTCCGTTGTTGCCGGTTTTGCCTTGGCGAAAGGCGAAATGCGTGGCGTTGCAGCTGTATTGGCGATCGGATTCATCGCAGGCTCCTTCTTCGGATCGCTCAAATTTAGCCGGAATAACTTGTCAAATCGTGACCAAACAAAATGGGGGAGGCCGAAGCCTCCCCCACAAGGCGACGCAATGCGCCGCTGGCCCGGTCAGTACCGGGCGCTCCGGTACCCGCGCTGGCGGAGGCAGGCTGAATCATAGCCATTTTGCTTTCCTCCACTACTGATGAACTTAAACTTGCAGGCTTCAGGCAAAGACGCCTTATACCCGTACTCGTAACGAAGGCAGCGGGCACCAAACAGTTGGACAGGCCTGTTGTTCAGTCTGAACGACCGCAGGCATTGTCCGGGAAGATCGAACCGCGAAGGCCGGGGGCGAACCGGATACGGCGTGGTGTGTCGCCGGATCGGATAGCCATGCACGGAGTAGCTAAAATTCGACCGGGTCCGGGGCGGAGTGTACCCATAGACCGGCGGGCGGGGGGTGTGACCATAGACAGGCGCCGGCGCATGCGTGACATGGTCGTCATCGTCGCGCCGGTCCGAGATGATCTTGCCGACAATCGCCACCCCGGCAATCGCAGCCAGCGCGCGGGCCAGATCGTCACCATCGGCGCGGGCAGAAGAAGAAGCGCCGGTCACGAGAACCGAGGCCATGAGGATAAGAGCAATGAACTTACGGTGCATGAAAGCGTTCCTTCCAAGGCGGTACTGGGTAAATCCGATCAACGTGACCGGTCGATGGCCCATTCCTGCCTCTCTATGCCAAGGTCAGGCAATAACGCGGGGATGTTATTGGATAGCAATCCTCCAAACGCCTGAAGTTATTGAATATCGTCGCGCGCGCGCGCAGGATGGCGGAATGAGAAACATGATGCTGATATCGACTCTGGTCGCCGTTTCGATGCTCGCAGGCAGTGCCGCGGCAGCGGAATGTTATGCCGATTACAAGGCCAAGCAGGACAGCCCGCTGCGCCTGCACTACGGCGTCATGCAACTGAGCGGCCCCTGCAACAAGCAGTCGGCGCGCTCGGAACTCGCCTCCCGGCTCAGGTCGCAGGGCTGGACGCTTCTGAACGTGCTCACGGTATTTGGCCCCGAAGGTTTGCAGCAAAGGAAGGCCAATGCCGGCAACTACTTTCTCCGTTACTGATACGCGAAAATCTGGAACGCTGATCGTCGGCGCTGGAATCGCCGCCATCGTCCTTATCCTTGCCACGGCCGGGATCTTTCTGCTTTTGACCCTGCCGGATGCAAATGCCTTCAACGCACGGGTGGAACAGCTCTTTATCGAAAACGACGGGCTGACCCAGCAGGCCGAGATCAGGCTCTTGGAAATTCTCGCCCAGTCCGGCACGGCTTTTTCCGACACGCTGTCCAGCTACCGGATGGTGATTTTCGTGCTGCTTGTCTTTGCCACCGCGATGCTTGTTGCCGCGCTGGTCTTTCTGGTCCTGTTGACCGCCCTGAACCGGCGCATGGCCCAGATCGAACGCACCGGCATTCAGGTCAATTCGCTGCTGATCAGCCGCGAGGAAAACACCGTCTATCTCAACAACCTCGATTTCAAACTCACCGCCGCCGCGATGGAAACGCTCGCCGTTCTGGCCGAGGCACGGCTGGACGATGACGTTCTTTCAGGTGCCGAAATCGAATCCGTCATTTCCGGCCGCCCGGCCAGCGATTGCGACGAAGCGGCTGGCGCCACGCGGATAAAACGGCTGCGCGATACGCTCGGCAACCAGATGGTCAGCGCCCTGCTGGTCAAGAACATCGCACGGCGCGGCTATATGCTCGCGATCGAAAAAGACGTGATCAGGATGGTCTAGATCACGGCGCCGCGCCCGACGACCCACGCCGGACAAGATTGACGGTCCCATCCTGATTGCGCTGCATGTTGTAGAGAACAAGCACCCCCTGCTCATTAAACCCGTCGGGCGCTATCTTTTCCTCGCCCCCGGCGGTCCTGCGCAGCCACCCTTCAAACGCGCCGTCATCGCCATAAAGAAACGTGTCGCGCCACGGAGCGGACCAGAAAAGCAGCGGATCGTAACGACGCTCCATCTCTTGCGAATCGTAATTGACCTCCAGCAGGCGGACTTCACCATCGTCGCCGCGACCATACTGACGTTCCTGGTGGGTCGGAAAGCTGACCGACAGGAACGAAGGCGCGCTGATCTGCGATCCGTTGGAGGCAAAAACACCGATATCAACGCGCGACGTCTTACGTGGCCCGTTCTTCCCGGCATGCAATGGCGGCGCAGGATAATCGTCATGCCATTGTATCCTGATGCGGGCGCGCATGCCGCGCTCGTCAAGCGGTTCGATTGAAATCTTCTGCGGATTCCCACGTAGGATACGCCAGAAGAATTGCACGTCTTGCCCTTCGGGCACCTCGGTTCCGGCAACACTCAGCGTGATCTCGCGCTCCCAGTCGTAACTGCGCCAGATCCGCGCGATGGCCGCAGGCGTGGTGAACAGACGTTCTTCCATCTGCATCAACCCGCCCTTGGGCCCGAAATCTTCCTCTTCGACTTCCAGCCGGACCATTGGCGGGATGTGTTCCGGCTGCAAGGCCCCGGCCTGCGCGACCATCCGCTCGGGCCTGAGGTCAGTGCCATCATAGGCGGACCGATGCGCGACCCCGGACATGTAATCGACGTTCGAATTCACCCCGGCCAGATTGCGCCGCATGATCATCTGCAAGGTCGGCGCCACCAGCTTTCGTTCTTCAAGCGCCGCACGGGTCTTTTCCGAAAACCCGGCGAGGGTCAGCAGCAGCGCCCGCATGAACAACCGATCCGATCCCGAGGACCCCTGGCTGTTGACCGTATAGGGCCAGATCGCCGGGTACAGGTCGCGGGCATCGTGATCGCGATGTTCCGGATAAACATAAAGACTGTTTGACGTATATTGCAGGAAAGCCGTTTCGGGCCCCAGCGGCACCGTCATCGCCGCGCGCATCTGGCTCCGGGCATTGGGCCCCGCAGTCAGCGCGGTCGAAGAGTTTCCGATGAGCGGGCCGGGGATCACGATCTTGTTTGCCAGCCCGTAGTCCCAGCCGACTTTCTGCAGGATCGGGTCGTATTCCAGATAGGTCATCTGGGGAAACAACGTCTTGGGCAGGGTCGAATGGCCCCGGTCGCGATTTTCGAACATGATCCCGCCGAAACCGCCTGAAATGCCGCGTGCGATCTGTGATTTCAAAAGCTCCGCCTCGGGCGCCCGGAACCGCGGACCGAATAAGGGTTGCGACAGATCGGGTTTGCCCGGCTCAAGATATCGGGCTATCAGCACGCCGCGAATGTCGCTCGGGACAAGATCGTTCTGCTCGATCGTGACAGTGCCAGCCATCGCAACCGGCGCAAGCAGGCTCGCGAGCACCGACAAGATCCACATTCGCCTCATCAAAGCTTGGCCTCCGGTTGTTTCTCGCCCGACGTAAACATCAGTTTTGGTGCAGCACAAGTGACGCCATGTCACGCTTGGATGAGCAATGCGGTCGCGCCGCCAATCGACACTTGTCTATTGCATCCAAACACTGCATCGCTTGGCCATGAGGACATCGCGCAGCAAGATCGAGGACCCAAGCGGCTGGTGGCTGCCGGTCCCGCTTTTGCTGATATTTCTAGTCGTTCCCGTGGCCATCGAACTGACCCTGATGGCGGCGGATTACGGGTTCTTTGCGACGCCCCGGCTCCGTCACACCGCCTATCAGTACGGGGCTTTCTGGGCGGGTCTTCTGGGCAACTGGCGCCCCAACTACGCGGCGCAGCCTTGGCTGATGTTCTTTACCTATTCCTTCCTGCACGCCGGGTTCCTGCATATCGCGGGCAACATGACGTCGCTCGTCTATCTCATGCAACTGAACGCCCGTAACCTGCGCGGCTGGCCCTTTTTCTTTCTCTACCTGATTTCCGCATTGGGCGGCGCGCTTGGATTTGCCCTGCTCGGCACGGCCTTCAACCCGATGGTCGGGGCCTCGGGCGCGCTCTTCGGTCTGACCGGGGCGTGGCGCTATCAGGACTGGATCGCCGAGCCAGACCTGAACCGGCGCGCCCGTATCATCCTCAGGGACTGCTTTCTGCTCGCCCTGCTGAACCTGTTGATGTGGTATCTCGAAGACGGCGCGCTGGCATGGGAATCGCATCTTGGCGGCTTCGTCACCGGTGTGGCCGCGATGGCGGTCATAAACCGGTTCAGAACCCGCAAGACCAGCGGTCAGTAGTATTCGTTCTCATAGCCGTGCGCGCCGGTCGTATAGCGGCAACGGTTCAGCACGATCCCCATCACGTTGGTCAGTTCCGAAAGCTGCCGCTCTGCCACGTCGAGCTTGTCCATCGAGGTGATCTCGGCCGCCGCGATCAGCAGCGCGCAGTCCATCTGCTCAAGGAAACCGTGGCTGTCGTCGCTGACCATCAGCGGCGGCGTGTCAAAGATCATGATATCCGGTTCGTAATAGGATTCGATCTCGTCCAGCACCTGCGCCGTCACCGGGTTCTGCAGGATCTCCGACGGGTTCTTGACGCGTTCACGGTTGAACCCGAAGACCACATTGCCCTCAAGACACTTGCCATGCTCCGCAAAGGGAACACGGCGCTCAAGCACGTCCGACATGCTCGTCTTGGTTGACTGGCCCAGCGCCCGCGAAAGCCCGGCCCGACGCATGTCGAAATCCATGATCGTAAGGCGTTTTTCCCGCATCCGGCTGAAACTCAGACCAAGATTTACGGTAACCGTGGTCTTTCCCGCGCCGCTTTCCGGCGAACAAATGGCGATCCGCTTCCATTTGTTTTTACGGGCTTGCTGCAGGATTTTCGTTCGCAGCATATCGAAGGGGATAGAGCTTTCACCCGAACTGTAGGCGACCAGACGATTGTTCGTCACCGTCTTGGCATCGATGGTGAGCGGCTCGAACTCTCCCCAGCGGGCGTCCAATTCGCTCAGGCCTTGCGCCTGAGGCTTACGCTCCCTGCGCTCGGGCTGAGCGGGCTTGCCCGCTGCGGGCGCTTCGGCCCCTTCTCGGCGCATCCGCGCCTTGGAAATTGCCTGCTGCAAACGGTCCATTGTCAGACCTCCAACCCAAGATACATACTGTTAACCATATTCATCATCACCAGCGCACGCCCATCTTGTTCATGACCTTCTCGGCCAAAAGGTCGAGCGGCAGGTAGAACTCGTGCACGGCCCAGACAGTGATCGGCCCTCCCACCAGAATGATGAGGATCAGGGCCAGCTTGCGGCTCCGCTGCATCACCAACTCGCGACGTGTACGGGTGTAGGGAAGCGCGGCGATGGGCCAGATATCCATCTTCTTGATGATATCCTCCGGACGGCGCGGCGCCTTGTTCAGGAACTCGATCAGGAAGATCAGCGCCAGCCCGAGAGCGATGCCCATTGCCGTACCTGCCCCGGCGATCTTCATCCGGTTCGGCTTGGTCGGACGGTTGGGTACAGCGGGCTGTTCAATCACCGTCAGGCGCTCGCCGCGCGACAGGACCTCGATCCGCTCGCCGGTCGACGCCTGCGACAGGCGCCCCACGGACGTGTTGTACTGTTTCTGGATGTTATCATAATCGCGCAGAAGCGAATCCAGCACCACGTCATTGGCAGGCGTCTTGTTGATATTCTCGGTCAGCACGGCAATCCGCTGCTCGGCCGAGTCACGCTGGCTTTCAAGCCTTTCAATGCGGCGGTCGATCTCGTTCAAACGCAGCTGAAGCGCGGGGTTGGACACCTCCGCATTCTCCGGCAGCTCTTCGCCCGAGGCATTGATCGCGGCATCTGCCTCGGCCTTAACCTTTTCTTCCAGTTGAGCGACCCGGGATTGAAGCAACCGCACCTTCGGGTTGGTCTCCGAGTAAAGCAGCAAAGAAGAAGCCAGTTCGCCACGGGCCTGCGCCAGTGCCTTTTGGGCCTGCGACGCCTCGCCCAGCTCGCCCTGCATGTTGCCGCTTTCGAAAATCGCGATCAGCTGTTTGCGCTGCGACTGTAGTTCATAGATCTCGCGGTCGATGCTCTCGGCCCGTTCCTGAAAATTCGCGCGCTGTTTCTGGCGAAAGTCGAGACTGTCGGGAAGCGCGTTCGCATTCTCGCTCTTGAACTTGAGGATCGCCGCGCTCTTGTCGGCGAGTTCCTTGCTCAGTCGATCCACCTCGATCTCGAAAAAGTCGAGCGTCTGGCCGGCGCGGGCCTGACGGAAGTTCAGATCATCTTCCTGGATCAGCTTTAGATATTCGTTGAGAACCCCGGCGGCGAGACGCGGCGAGCGCGCTTCAAAGCTGATCTGCATCAGCGAGGCCACGTTGCGCCCCGACGTGCTGCGAATCCGCGTACGTGCCATCATCGCACCGACGATCTCGTCCGCCGTCATCTCGTCCTGATCTTCCAACACGTTAAGACGGTTTGCGATGTCCAGCATGTTGGCACGCGTCAAAAGCCGCTGCTCGATAAGCTGAAGCCGCTCTGCGCCGGACACGTTGACCGTACTCGGGGCTAGGTTCGCGGGAATCTGCGGTGCTTCCACAAACAGGCGCGTCCGCGACACATAGGCGGGCGGCAGGCTTGTGGCGACGATGATCGAAACCGCCGAAACCAAGGCCGCGACCAACAGGAAGGCGGGAAGCCTGCGCAGGAAGAGCGAAAGATAAAAACGTATCTCGTTCATTGATTTTCAGTCTCCGTCGGCCGTCCCTCGGCCCAGAAGAAAGTACCATCGTCCAGAATGGACTGGATACAATCCTTATGAACAACGCGTGAGTCGTCTGTCCACGAATAGAGCAGTCCAAAATCACACAACTGGTTGATGAGGCGGGGAACGCCGCCGGTCGCCTCAAAGATGAGCGTCGTGGCGTCCTTTGTGAACTCTTCGCCGGTCCCACCAGCCGTCTTCATTCGATGCACAATATAAGCCCGTGTCCCGTCGCGATCCATCCGGTTGAGGTGAAAACTTGCCGCGACACGCTGCGCGAGCTGATTCATCCGGGGGTCGCGGATCATGTCGCGCAATTCCGGCTGCCCCACAAGTATAAGCTGTATAAGCTCATCCTTGTTGGAATTGATATTTGTCAGCATCCGCAGTTCTTCCAGCCCTTCGACCGAGACGTTCTGCGCCTCGTCAAAGACAAGTATGACACGTCTGCCTTGTGCGTATTCGTCGACGAGAAAGTCCTGAAGCTTCTGAAAGTTCTGCACGTAACTGGCGTTCGGCTCGAATTCGACGTCCAACGAGTTCAGCACCCACTGGAGGATTTCGCCCCGATTGCCCTGCGCGTTGGAGATCAACCCTACGGTGACCCCATATTCTATCTGTCCAAGCAGTTTCTGCAGCAGGGTCGTCTTGCCCGCGCCGATCTCACCGGTCAGGATCGTGATCGGTGCCCGGGACATGATTCCGTATTCCAGCACGGCATACCCGCGCCGATGCTGCTCCGACCAGTACAGGAACTCCGGATCCGGCAGCAGGGTGAACGGACGTTGGTCGAGCCCGAAGTAGTTTAGGTAGAACTCATTCACTAGCGATCGTTTCCATCCAAATGTTTACCAAGCAACGCCTACTGGCGTGCCCGGCGAGTGCAACCGGCAATTTGACCATTCCAAGAGCACGATCATAAAGGCTCGCCCCAACGTAGCTGACCGCGAAGCATATTAAAAACCGTCCAAACTGTGGACGTGTCTTAAATCCCGTTTCGGGCCACAATCTGTCAAAAACCACTCATTTCCAAGGTAGCTGCCTGTAACAATGTGTTTTTTTGCATCACCTTCCCGTCCCCCCCCTCCCCACCGATGAACCGTCCCACCAACGCCCTGCGCAAGGGGGACAACCGGGCCTGATTCTCGCTTCAGGGCAGCAATAAGGCGATTTTGGGGCATCGATTCCGGCAAGTTTTTCACGAGATTGTCGGTAATTTGTCTACAATTACCGCAATCTCCTGCTACAGTACGGTGTGGAGTTAACAGTAGGGCTGAATTTGTTGCCTCGAATCGGTTTTTGTTACACCTATTGAGTTGTCAGGTGGTTAAAGATGGCCAGACTAAGGCTGGATGTTGAATTTTTTGAAGACATCTGTAAACGAGACCCGAGCTCATGTTGAGCTCATCTCTTTAGTATAGTGAGCAGTATGACGTTACATTTCAATAATTTGGACCCGCATGACCCCACCAATCTAGGTCGGGTCGAACCGCAACCTTCCTCTTCGAACCTATATCGCAGCTTTGGTAAACGTCTTCTTGATATCCTCCTCGTAGGCTGCTCGCTTCCATTTGTTCTTCCCGTCATCCTGATCATGGCCGCCCTGGTCGCCCTCGACGGACACAACCCTTTCTACTTCCAGCTTCGCGTCGGCAAGAACGGCCGCCACTTCAGCATCTTCAAAATCCGCACGATGGTGCCGAACGCCGAAGAGCACCTGAAAGAATACCTCGCCCGCAACCTCGAAGCGCGCCAGGAATGGCGGATCAACCAAAAGCTGCGGAACGATCCCCGCATCACGCCGATCGGCAAATTCCTCCGCAACAGTTCGCTCGACGAACTGCCGCAGCTGCTGAACGTGCTCAAGGGCGACATGTCCCTGATTGGCCCGCGTCCGATGATGCTGGCACAGGCAACCCTCTACCCGGGTCAGGCTTATTACCACCTGCGTCCGGGCATCTCCGGCTCCTGGCAGGTCTCCGACCGCAACGCCACCAGCTTCGCTGCGCGTGCCACTTACGACAATGACTATCACCAGAAGGTGTCCCTCTGGGGTGACATTAAGATAATTGCTCGCACCGTAGTCGTTGTTTTGCGCCGGACCGGGTGCTAATCCTCCTGCGTCATTAAAGTATATCGAGGATTTAAAAAGTGTCTGTGTCATCCAAGGCAATAGGCGGGCATTCTGTGTCCCGTGTTCTGAATTCATCCGGTCTTTTTCTGGCTCTGGCTTTCTCGGCCCTTGTTCTCGCGGGCTGTGACAGCGCCGAAGAACGCGCCGAGGAACATTACCAGGCGGGAATGGAGCTGCTTGAAAAGGGCGATGTTGATCGCGCCCTGATCGAATTCCGCAACGTTTTCAAACTCGACGACACGCATATGGAAGCCCGCCTTGCCTTTGCACGGGTCCAGCGTGAGCGTGGCAATAACGGCGACGCCTACGGCCAGTACCGCCGGCTTGTCGAACAGTATCCGAACAATTTCGAAGGCCAGCTTGCGCTTGCCGAGATGGCGCTCGACTTTAACAACGTCGAAGATCTCCAGCGTTATTCGGCCAAGGCGGTCGAACTCGAACCGACCAACATCAAGGCGCAGTCGCTCTCCAACACCGCCAATTATTTCCAGGCGCTCAAGGACCGCGACACCGATGGCCAGCGTAAAGCTGTCGAATCGGCGACCCAGCTGATCAGCGAAGACGGCGACCTGCCCGGCGCGCGCAAGATCCTGATCGACGACCTGATCCGTCAACAACAATGGGAAGAGGCGCTGACCCAGCTTGGCGAAGCGATCCGGATTTCCCCCAACGATCTTGCCCTTTATCGTCTCAAACTGGGTCTTCTGCAGCAGCTTGGCGACACGTCTGCCGTGCGCCAGGAACTCGAAACGATGAACGAAAAGTTTCCGAACAACGCGGAAATCAAGCAGGCGCTCGTCTCTTATTATGTCTCTCAGGACGATCTCGACGCGGCCGAAGCCTTCCTTCGCGCCGAAGCCGAAGCCTCGGACGACGTCGACATTACCCGTCGCCTGGTTGCCTTCATGCTGCGGTTCCGCAGCCCCGACGCGGCGATGGCGGAACTTGACCGTGTTATAGAAACAGAACGCCTGTCGCCCCTGCCCTTCGAAGGCATGCGCGCGCGTCTGAAATTCGATCAGGGTGACCGCGATGCGGCCATCGCCCGGCTCGAAGAACTGACCGCGAACATCCCCGAAGGCGAACAGACGGACATGACCCGCTCGCTTCAGGTTGAACTGGCGCGGATGTATTTCCAGACCGGCAACCCGGTCGAAGCCCGTCGTCTGGTCGAAACCGTTCTGGCCGAAGACGCCTCCAATCCCGAGGCCAGCAAGCTCAAGGCGGCATGGCTGATCCAGGATGACGAAACGCAGGACGCGATTCTTCTGCTGCGCGAAGCGATGGGCAATGCCCCCAACGACGCCGCACTGATGACGCTGATGGCCCAGGCCTACGAACGTGAAGGCAACCGCGAGCTGATGGCGGAAATGCTCTCGCTGGCCGTGGATGCATCCAACAACGCGCCGACCGAAACCCTGCGTTACGCCCAGTACCTCGTTTCCAACGATCAGTCGCGGACGGCGGAAAGCATCATTATCGAATCGCTGCGTGCCGAACCGACCAACAAGGAACTGCTGGTTGCGCTTGGAAATATCTACATCGGGACCGAGAACTGGAGCCAGTCGCAGGGCGTCATCAACCGCCTGCAGGAACTGGACAACGAAGAAGCAACCGCGTCGGCGCTCAGCCTGCAGGCCCGGTCGCTTGCCGCCCAGAACCGCAGCAGCGAGCTGATGCAGATGCTCGAAGGCGTGGCCGAGAACCCCGGCACCCAGAAAGCAGCCGAAATCGCGATCTTCCGTACCCGTCTGGCAACTGACGGCGCCGAGGCCGCGCTGGAATACATCAACGGCCTGCTTGAGAACGCGCCCGAAGATCCCGACTTCCGTTACCTCAAGGCCGGTTCGCTCGTCGCACTGGAACGTCAGGACGAAGCCGAAGCGATCTATCGCGCGCTGACCGAGGAACACCCGGAAAACGCCCGCACCTGGGTTACACTCTATCGTCTGAACCGTCTCACCGGCGATGACGAGGCCGCTTCGGAAACCCTCAACAGCGCCATCGAAGCCAACCCCGAGGATCCTGCCCTTCTCATCACTCTTGCCGAGCAACTGCAGGCGGATAACGAGATCGAACAGGCGATCGAGATCTATGACGGCCTGTACCAGCGCAACACCAACAATGTCATCGTCGCGAACAACCTCGCCAGCCTGCTGTCGGACTACCGCGAAGATGAAGCCAGCCTGCAAAAGGCCTATTCGGTGGCCCGTCGTCTGCGCGGCGCCGAAATCCCGGCCTTCCAGGATACCTATGGCTGGATCGCCTACCGCATGGGTGAAACCGAAGAATCCCTGCCCTACCTCCGCGCCGCTGCCGAAGGTCTTTCGCAGGATCCGATGGTCCAGTACCACTATGGTCAGGCCCTTGCGACCGCAGGTGAAACCGAGGCCGCGATGGAACAGCTCAACAAAACCGCCGAGATGCTTCAGGAAGCCAACCGGCCCGAGCTGCTGAGCACTGTAGAAGGCGTTCTCGAAGAACTTCGCAACAGCGCGAGCGAATAAAGACAAGGGTGCGCAGGTGATTTCCTGCGCACCCTTCTTCGCCGGGCCAATACCGATCCCACAGGGATACGGCGGCAAGGCACAGCGGGTACCGCCCCCGAAAAATTTCTCCGAAAATCGGCTCACCAGCGATACGGCCTCAACCGTCTCCCGCGACGTCAGTTGCGATTTGGGCGATTCCCGCGACCCGAGCAATCTCCACCTGATCCGCCTTGCTGCTCATCAACTGAGCCCGAAGCACCCCTGCAGACAAGCAAATCCGCGCTACTGCCTCAACCGTCGCACTCGCGCTGACGGCCGCGCCACGGACAATTCCCGCAACCCGAGAGATCTCTGCCTTATCCGTCGCTCCACCAAGTCGGCTTCGCAAAGCGGCTTTCAACTCGTCCATCGCATCCAATGCAAAGGGTATCTCACACACATGCGGCGGCACATCGCGGCATATCAACTCATCGGCCTCGGCCCAGCACGTCCGGAGATCGCTGCCTATCGACATCAGCCCGCAGAGTTTCCCCCGCCCGGGCCGGTTTCAACGTCGCAAAGCCCCTGTCCTAAAGCCATGAATGCGTCGACCAAATCACATTTGTGCTGGGCGGGGGTGTCAGCCATTCACTTCATGCGACCGTCAGGTTCCGCCAACACAACTCGTGTCGCATACGCGTGATTTGCGGCGAAACCGACGCTCTGGTTTCCATATATGCTTGCTCCACGATGTCGTTTCCCTTCGGGAGGAGTGGCAGATCACCAGAATATCGGCGCCGGCTCATGGAGCACCGGTCCATCGTCATGCCCGTCAAATCTTGTGACCGCGTCGGGATATGGCGAGAGGCCAAGCCAGCCATGACCACAGTTACGTAACTTACTCAGTATTTCTAATGCGGATTCCGATTTATGGAGAACGCCACCAAATGCAGAAACACCCTAGGCATCACAGTCGCAGCCTTGGCCTGACGAAAGAAGCTGCACGGAATGAATTCCACCGCCGATAAGAAAACCCGCTAACGGCTCAGGAAATCCTCGATCTCCGCCCGGGTCGGAATGGCGTCGACCGCGCCGAGCTTGCCGACCTGAAGCGCCGCCGCCGCATTCGCCGTCTCTAGCGCGTTCTGCGGAGAAGCCTCGGCGTCGAGTTCAGACAGGAAGACGCCAAGAAAAACATCGCCTGCCCCGGTCGTATCCTTCGCCTCTACCCTATGCGACTCGACGCGCAGACTCTCTCCGCCCGAGAGATATTCGGCCCCCTCGCTGCCGCGCGTGACCAGCAGATCAAGTCCCGAAGGCAGATTTCCCGCCCCGCCAACGGCCTCTTCAAGCTGGGCCAGCTCCACTGCATTGACCGAGAGCAAATCGATTTCCCCCAGCAGTGGCATGACATCCTCGGCGCGGAAGGGCGCTGCCGAAAAGGCTACCCGCATCCCCTGTGCCCGCGCCAGCCTCGCCGCCTCGCCGGTCTGATTGGTTTCGTTCTGGAACAACAGCCAGTCCCCGGCCTGCGCCTGGTCCACCGCCTCAGAAACCGCGGCCCCCGGCAGTTTACCGTTCGCCCCCTCATCCAGCACGATCAGGTTTTCGCCGCTGTCATCCACAAGGATCGTGGCACTGCCGGTTTCAACACCGACCACGCCGACGATGAAATTGTCGCGAAGCCCCAGATCGTACAGCACATCCCGGATCCGCGTATCGTTCGCCCCGACCGCGCCCACATGCTGCACCGTTCCACCCGCACGCATGATCGCAACGCTCTGGTTCAGCCCCTTGCCGCCCAGCCCGACGGAAACCGAGTGCGACCTCAGGGTTTCCCCCGGTTCCGGGAAATGCGGCACGCGGATCACACGATCCCAGTTGATCGACCCGACATTCAGGATGGCCATGAACGAAACTCCGGCTTTGGCCCCTCATACCTGCAAGAGGCTAAGATTATCTTGCGCTCAACCCGCGATATCCGCGTCGATCGGCGTCTCATACGTCATCAGGATATAGCCCAGCGTGGAATAGAACCCCACTGTCGCGATCAGGTCGAACACCGCCTGCCGCCCGAAGGACTGCGCCAGCCGCGATTCCAGTTCGGCGGGCAGGCGTTTCTGATCGAACAGCGCATCGACCGCCTCGGCAATCAAGCCGTCCTCGCCCTCGGGTCTCTGGCGCATCGCCTCGATCCGCGCCGCCTCCATGCCAAGCTGGCGCGACCGATGCACGTGATGCGCCCATTCATAAGCCGACCCCATCCGATGCGCGGCGCGCAGGATCACCAGTTCCGACCGTACCGCACCCAGCGCGCTGTCTTTCACCACATGCTGCCGGAGATCCGCCCAGGCACGCAGCAAGGCCGGATGATGCGCCATCGTGCGATAGACGTTCAGCCCGGTCGCAAAACCGCCCTTCATATCGGCCAGTTCCTCCGGCCATTCCGCGTCGCTGATCGGCGGACAAGGGCTTGTTGTCTCGGCCATAAATACCTCCGGCGTCTTTCCTCGCCGCAACAGAGCCTCGCCGCCGCCGCGATGCAAGCCGAAAACCGAAACGCTCTCAGCCTACCTCGAAGAGACCCGAGCGGCCAAGCTCCTGTGCCACCTGCTGCAGTTCACTGATCCGGCGCAGGTGCATCTCCTCGTCGCGCAGCTCGAAATTGGGCTGCGACATGCCCACCACGGCGCGCAGATCGCCGGTACGACCGACCGGCACCGCGAACCCGGTCACCCCTGCGTCAAATTCACCGTTAGCAATGGCATAGCCCTGCGTCCGACAACTCTCGACCCGGCGCGCGATCTCGGCGCGATCCATCTCGGTCTCGGGCGTGTATTGCTCGAACCCCAGTTCCCGGATGCATGCCTCGCGCCACGACGCCTCGCCATAGGCCAGCATCATCCGGCCAATCGCCGTATGCAGCAGCGGCAGACGGCTTCCCACCGTGAACCCGAATGTCACCGCCTCTTCCTGCGAAGAAGACTGCGCCACATAGACCGCCGCATCCTCATCCGCGATGGCCAGCGAAATTGCGCAGCCAAAGGCGCGCGCATAGCGGTTCAGCAGCGGCTGGATATGGCTACCGAACCGGTTGCCGCGCAGAAAGCTTCCCGCAAGGATAAGCACCCGCGGCGTCAACGCGAAATGCCGCCCTTCCTTGCGCACATATCCCAGTGCAACCAATGTCAAAACCAACCGCCGGACCGAGGCACGGTCAAGCCCGGTGATCTTCGCGATATCCGTCAAGGTCAGTCGCGTATGATTGTCGTCAAACGCTTTCAGAACCGCCATGCCCTTCACAAAGGTCAAGGATATATCCCGTTCAGTCAGCCCATGTGCCGACAGGTCCCCTTCAATGCCCATGACCTCCCCCTTAACACCTGCGTCCGATTTCAGAATTTCGCAAACTCAGCCCCTGATAACCGCCCCTGCCCCTTATGCAACTCCTCCCCTGTTTTCCTCTTGCCCCAAATACTCCGGGGGGAGGTCGAAGGCCGGGGGCAGCGCCCCCCTTCTCGCCAACATCCACGTCTGACACGCCAGATTTTATATTATTTGACTTTCTGTGCGTTATTCAACATTTTCCTCGCAGGCACGGAAACACGATGCACCCGTACCCAAGGAGGAAAGCCAGATGATCAGCAAGGAACTCAACGAGACCCTCACCCGCGCGGGCCCCGGCACAGACGCCGGAGAGGTCATGCGCCGCTACTGGCAGCCTGCCGCGCTTTCCGATGAACTGGCCGGCAACCGACCCGTGGTTCCGGTCAAGCTGCTGGGCGAAAACCTCGTTCTGTTCCGCGACGACGACGGAGAGCTCGGCCTGATCGACCGTGCCTGCCCTCATCGCGGCGCCGACCTCTGTTTTGGGCGGCTCGAGGATAACGGGTTGCGCTGTCCCTTCCACGGCTGGCATTTCAACCGCGACGGCCAGTGCGTTGAACAGCCGGGTGAGCCGGAAGGCTCGAAGATGCACGAACAGATCAAGACCACCTCTTACCCCGTGGTCGAAAAGAACGGCATCATCTTCGCCTATATGGGGCCGGGTGAGCCGCCGGAATTCCCCAATTTCGACTGTTTCCGTGCCCCCGACACCCATGTCTTTGCCTTCAAGGGCCTGTGGGAGTGCAATTGGTTGCAGGCAATGGAGGTCGGTATCGACCCGGCACACGCCTCATTCCTGCACCGTTTCCTCGAAGACGAAGACCCCGCCGAGAGCTATGGCAAGCAGTTCCGCGACAAGGCCGCCGATACCGACATTCCGATGACCAAGCTGCTGCGCGACTACCCGCGACCGGACATCACCGTCGAGGAAACCGAGTACGGGATGCGCATCATCGCCCTGCGCCATCTCGACAACGGCAAGACCCATGTGCGGATCACCAACCAGATCTTCCCCGAGGCGATCTCCATCCCGATGAGCCGCGAAATGATCATCACCCAGTGGCATGTCCCGGTCGATGACGAAAACTGCTATTGGTATTCCATGTTCACCAGCTTTACCGAGCCGGTGAACAAGGAGCTGATGCGCGAACAGCGGCTCAAGGAACACCGCCTGCCTGACTACGCCCCGCTCAAGAACAAGCGCAATTCCTACGGGTTCGACCCCGAGGAACAGATGCGCGAGACCTATACGGGGATGGGCCTTGATATCAACGTGCATGACCAATGGGCGGTCGAAAGCCCGGGTCCGATCTTTGACCGCACCAAGGAACACCTCGGAAAGACTGACGTGGCCATCATCCGCTATCGCCGCATGATGCGGGCCGCCATCGCCAGCCTCAAGGAGGGCAATACCGACGGGCTGCCGATGCTGAACGGCACCCCGCCGGGTGACATCTATGGCCCGATTTCCAACGATACGATCGGTGACCGTGAAAAATGGCGTGAAGTTTCAGCAGCCAGCGACGCGGAGCGACGTGCGGCCTGTACCGGATGGAACGCCAAGGTATAGTCCGGGCCACGGACCATCGACAGCAACGGGAATACCCAGGCCATGACAGAACTTACACGCAAGATCGCCGAAGGGCGGCTGGCCCGACTCGGCATGCTTGACGGGGTTTCCATCGACGCGGCATCCAAGCTGGTCGGCACCGTACGTCAGAGCGATCTTGAGACGGTTCGGGTTCTTTTTGCCGACCAGCATGGCGTGCTTCGGGGCAAGACCATCGTGGCCGAGGCGCTGATCTCGGCCTTTACCTCCGGCATTGCCGCGCCCTCCACCCTGCTGCTCAAGGACACCTCGCACCGAACCGTGTTCCCGATCTGGGACGATGTGCCCGACATCACCGGCATGAAGGGCGCGGGCGACATCCTGCTGCTGCCCGACCCGTCGACCTTTCGCACCCTGCCCTGGGCGCCGCATTCCGCCTGGATCTTCTGCACCCCGCGCCGGACCGACGGCTCGGCTATTCCCTTCGCGCCGCGCGACGTGCTGCAATCGGCCATCGACCGGCTCTCTGCCTCGGGCCGGGCGCTCATGGTCGGGCTCGAGGTCGAGTTTCACGTCTTCCGGAAACTGGACGACAGGCTGGCGCATACGGACGCCACCATGCCTGCCCAGCCCGCTCGGACCGCCAATCTGGGTCACGGGTACCAGTTTCTGACGGAATCCCGCTATGACGCTGCCGAAGAAGTGCTGGACGATCTGCGCCGCAATGCGCAGGCGCTTGGTCTCCCGGTCCGTTCGGTAGAGATCGAAATGGGGCCAAGCCAGTTCGAATTCACATTCGATCCCGCCGATCCGATGACCCATGCCGATAACATGATGATGTTCCGCGCCATGGTAAAGGAAACCTGTGAACGCAAGGGTTTGCACGCGACCTTCATGTGCAAGCCGAATGTCGAGAACAGCGCCGCCAGCGGATGGCACCTGCACCAGTCGCTCGTCGATCCCAAGACCGGTGCCAACCTGATGCTCCCCGACGATGACGGCACGCTTTCAGCGGATGCACAGGGCTGGATCGCCGGGCTGCTGAAGCATGCCGCCGAGTCTTGCCTGCTGACAACTCCCACGGTGAACGGGTACAAACGCTTCCGCCCGCACCAGCTTGCGCCCGACCGCATCCAGTGGGCGCGCGATAATCGCGGCGCGATGATCCGGGCGCTGATGACGCCCGGTGACACGGCCAGTCGGATCGAAAACCGGGTCGCGGAAACAACCGCCAACCCGTACTACTTTTTCGCGAGTCAGATCCTTTCGGGTCTCGACGGCATCGAACGCGGCCTGTCCGCGCCCGATCCGGTCGAAACCCCCTATGCCGGGAACGCTCCCCGCCTGCCCGAAAGCCTGCTCAGCGCCATCCAGCTTTTCGAAAGCTCTGCCTTTTATCGTGGCGCTCTGGGCGACACATTTGTCGATTACCTGAGCCATATCCGTCGCTCGGAATGGAACCGCTATCACCTCGCGGTCTCAGAATGGGAACAGGCCGAATACTTCGGAATCTACTGAATTCCAACTCTCCCTAAGGTTGTTTCAAAACTGCAAGGTGGCAGATATTCCCATAGGCTGATCTCCGCTGCTTTTTCTGGCGCTTTTTTGCGCAAGGACTCCGGCCGAAATTAGGCAGTAAGCATATGCTTCTGGCCTTAAGAGACATTTTTTGTCATAAAAGATTGAATTCACTGCATGTCAAAGTACCCGAACAATACTCGGAAACCCTGCCCGGGGTGGCCGACGAGTTGCGCCCTCGGAGAAGGTCAAGCCCGTGACGAACCTTTCCAAAATAGGAAAGAAACCGCGCAAGCGTGATGCCGCCGCCACAAGGCTGCGCATTCTCGATGCGGCCCGTGCCGACTTTGCTGCCGAGGGGTTCACCGGCGCGAGGATCGATCGCATTGCAAAGACATCACAGACCAACGTTCAGATGATCTATCGGTACTTTGGTAACAAGGAAGATCTTTATCTTGCTTCGCTGACCGAGACATTCAACGATCTGCGCGAACGTCAGGACAAGCTCGACCTCAGCGCCCTGCCGCCTGTCGAAGGGTTGCGCAAACTGGTCGAGTTCACCTTTGACTACATGGAGGACAACCCCGAATTCGTCGCCATGATCCGCAACGAAAGCGTCGTGGGCGGCAAGTTCGTCAAAGGTCTGCCCGTCGCCGCGGATTCGACGCGCGCACTGATCGACACGATTGGCGACCTGCTTCGCCGGGGTTATGACAGCGGCGCGTTTACCGCGCAGATCGACCCGGGTCACCTCTATGTCACGATCCTGTCGCTCTGCATGGAACACCAGGCAAACGGGGACACGCTCTCGGCGATGCTGGACCAGGATTTGGCCGCGCCGGAATGGCAAAACACCCAGCGCCGCATCGCGATCGACATGTCCGTCAGCTACCTGACCGCCTAATGACCCCTGCGAAGTGTCAGACGGCTGATGCACAGGGGGTGTACAGGTGGTGCACAGCTATCACCCCCGGTTTTCGGCCCATCTGCTACCCTCCATTAGTCTCTCTTTAAGTCTCCGGTGCTACCCCTTGCCTTGGGTGAGTTAAAAAGGTGGTGGAGATGAGTGCGCAGCCAAATGTCGCGCCAATCATCATCAAGCGGAAAAAGGTAGTTGGTGGCGATGGTCACCACGGTGGCGCATGGAAGGTGGCATATGCTGACTTCGTGACAGCCATGATGGCTTTCTTTCTCTTGATGTGGTTGCTGAACGCAACAACTGAAAAGCAACGGATGGGTCTGGCCGACTATTTCGCCCCCTCCGTGCCAATTCACAGGATATCCAGTGGGAGCGAGAATCCCTTTGGAGGGGAAAATGTCTTTTCGCAGGAGACCCTGATCAACAGCGGCACCGGCGGCAGCGAGGATTCAACAAAACCCGGCGACCCTGCGAAAGGGATAGATGCCTCGCAGAAGGGCGGCAGTTTTGGCGGTCGGACCGAAAGCGATGAGACAGACCAGCTCAAGGAGATCGAGGAAGAGCTTTTTGGTCGCGGCGGCGAAAGCATGGTCGCCGATAACTCCATGAAGCACATCATAACCCGCGTCACCGACGAGGGCCTCGTCATCGAGATCTTTGCCCGAGAAGGTGCACCTTTATTCGACGAAGGAACAGCTGATCCGACCCCCCTCTACCGCGAGCTGGTCGAGATGATCGCGCGGCGAACGATGGACCTGTCGCATGGGGTCGCGGTCAACGGGTTCGTGCGTGCAAATCCTGTCGTGGCCGCGCAAAATCCGGTCTGGGCTCTGTCGGGCAGTCGCGCGGAAAGAACCCGGGGTCTGCTGGAATTATTCGGCACGCGCCCCGAGCGGATCAAGCGGATCACCGGTCACGCCGACCGCAAGCCTGCGGATGATAACCCGATGGCCGTGCGGAACGACCGCGTCGAAATTACCATCCTAAGAAAAGAACACTGACGGGCCACCGTCAGTAAGTGCGGAACATTTTAGATGTTAGCGGCACGTTAAGCCGCGATGTCTAGGTGTAGTGCCAAGTTACAAAGCATCAGAAAGGGCATTTCATGACCATGTCGTCCTCCCTCAATGCGGGGATTGCGGGCCTTACTGCGAATTCGAACCGTCTGGCGTCGATTTCCGACAATATCGCGAACTCCTCGACTTTCGGATACAAAACGGTGCGGACCGACTTTCATTCGATGGTCATCTCTGCATCCGGCGGGAACTATTCGGCTGGCGGCGTTAGGTCCACCTCACAGCGGCTCATCGACCAGAAGGGACCACTTGTTTCGACCTCGAACGCAACCGATCTTGCTGTTCGAGGACGGGGGATGCTGCCGGTCGCCTCTTCCGCCGAAGTTGCTGCAGACAACGGCGCACCGACAATGCTCCTCTCGACGACGGGCTCGTTTCGCACCGACTTCGAAGGATACTTGACGACAGAATCCGGGCTTGTCCTGCTCGGTTGGCCCGCGGACCCGGACGGCTCCATCCCGACCTATCCCCGCGATACCTCAGACGGGCTTGAACCTGTGCAGATCAACGTAAACCAGTTTTCCGGCGAGCCAACCACGCAGATGTCGCTCGGGGTTAACCTGCCCGCGACCGAGACCGAGGCAGGCGCTTCCGGCGATGTACAGGAATTGTCTATTGAATATTTTGACAATCTCGGGACGTCGGAAAGTCTGAACATCACGTTTGAGCCCACAGTTCCGGCGACGGGCGTATCTAACGAATGGACGATGGTCATTCGGGATTCGGCCTCCGCCAACGCAATTGTCGGCGAATATGGCGTCACCTTTGACACAAGCCGCGCTTTGGGCGGAACACTGGCGAGTGTCAGCACGACCTCCGGGGGCACCTACGATCCTCTGACCGGCACGCTCATCGTTACGGTGGACGGCGGTCCGATCGAGATTGATATCGGCATGATCGGGCAAAGCGATGGTATGACCCAACTCTCGGATACATTTGCCCCGGTATCAATCATCAAGGACGGCACCCCCGTTGGCAACATGACCAGCGTTGAAGTCGACGCAAATGGCATGGTGCATGCCTTCTTCGACACCGGCATCACGCGGGTCATCTATCAGGTTCCACTGGTCGATCTGCCGAACCCGAATGGCATGGTCGCGCTGGATCAGCAGACGTATCAGCCCTCCACCGAAAGCGGCACCTATTTCCTCTGGGATGCGGGTGACGGACCGACCGGTGACATCGTTGCCTTTGCCCGCGAGGAATCCTCGACAGACGTTGCAAGTGAACTGACGAACATGATCCAGACCCAGCGATCCTACTCTTCCAATGCCAAGGTCATCCAGACTGTCGATGAAATGCTCCAGGAAACGGCGAACATCAAACGCTGACCTGCAGCAATTTCAATCGTAACGTAACGAGGAACCGACACCATGTCTCTTTCTACCGCATTACACGGCGCTCTCAGCGGGCTTTCCGCTGCGGGCCGGGCCTCCGGCGTGGTGTCGGAAAACATCGCCAATGCTCTGACACCCGGATACGCAAAACGTTCAATCATACTTTCCTCGAACAGCGAGGTAAGTCCGGGCGTCCGGGTCCTTGGCATTCAACGACAGGCCAATCCAGGCATAATTTCAAGCCGACGTCAGGCCGACGCCGAATTTTCGAACGCCACTCCGCTTGCCAGCTTCCAAACGCGGTTCGCCAGCGCAGTCGGCAATCCCACGGATACAGATTCAATTACAGCGCGGCTTGCCGCCTTCGACAGCAGCCTAATCTCGGCATCAAGCCGTCCGGACAGCGCGCAGCGACTGGACGACGTCGCCATCAAAGCGAATGATCTAGTTAACCTGATCAACAACGCCAGCGATACAGTACTAAAAATGCGCTCGGAAGCAGATCGCAAGATCTCGATTCAGGTTGAAAGATTGAACAAGGCGCTCAGCGACGTCGAAAACCTGAACGTGAGGATAACCGCCCTTGAGGCCGGAAATGCACCTACCGCTGCCCTGCTCGATCAACGTCAGGTGCTGATTGACGAAATCAACAATATCGCTCCGGTGAACGTGATCGAGCGCAACTATGGGCAGGTTGCCCTTTACACCATTGGCGGCGCCGTTCTCCTGGATGGGCAGGCGGCGACGCTCGAATTCACACCGGTGAATACAATTGTGCCGGAAATGACGCTTACCAGCGGTGGTATGTCGGGACTCACAGTCAATGGGAACCCCGTCAGAACCGACAGCCTGCGGGGCGCGTTACGGGGCGGATCGCTTTCGGCACAGTTCGAAATCCGCGATGAGTTGGGCGTCGAGGCACAAGCTGAACTCGACAGCGTCGCGCGTGATCTCATTGAACGCTTTGAAGACCCAGCTCTGGACCCGACCCTCTCACCCGGCGACCCCGGCTTGTTCACCGACAACGGCAACGCCTTTGATCCACTCACGGAAATCGGTCTTTCCGCACGGCTGAGAGTCAACCCGGGTGCAGATCCCGAACAGGGAGGAGAGAGCTGGCGCCTGCGCGACGGGTTGGGGGCCGCCACGCCGGGCCCGAGCGGCGATGCAAGGTTCCTGCAATCGCTGCAATCGGTTCTGGAAATCTCGCGCATTCCCGGCTCGGGCAATTTTGGGACCGGTGCATTGACGGCCTCGGAGATCAGCGGCGCGCTCGTTTCGAGCGCTGCTCAGGCAGAAGCGGTATCGGATCAAAGATTGGCCTTCAGCTCTGCCAGCTTGACCGAAATGAAGAACGCCGAACTCTCGCAAGGCGTCGATTCCGATGAGGAACTAAGCCAGTTGATCCTCATCGAACAGGCATATGCGGCGAACGCACGTATGTTGCAGGTGGTCGATGAATTGATGGAAACCTTATTGAGGCTGTAAGCATGAACCTGACATCTATCGGAGATCTCTCTCGGCATCTG
This sequence comes from Heliomarina baculiformis, assembly GCF_019966545.1. Lineage (GTDB taxonomy): Bacteria > Pseudomonadota > Alphaproteobacteria > Rhodobacterales > Rhodobacteraceae > Heliomarina > Heliomarina baculiformis. The sequence continues at coordinate 280,093 of NZ_JAIMIC010000006.1, forward strand.
CTTCAGAGGACCAGAAGCACCGAAATCAAACAAGACCTGCAGCGCCTGACCCAAGAGCTGAGCACGGGGCAGGTTACGGATGTGAATAACCGCCTTGGCGGCGATTTTGCCTACCTGACAGACATAGACCGCAATCTGGCCCGACTCCGTGGATTTCACGTAACCGCGACTGAGGCCGGGCTCTTCACCGATGCTGCCCAGAACAGCCTTGACAGGCTCCAATCCGTTACATCTGAACTTGGCAATGACCTCCTCTCGACGGTTCCGACCCATGTAACCACTCTGAGAGAACACAATGCCAGCAGGGCCAGGGGAGATCTGGATATCGCACTGAACATGTTGAACGGGCATGTTGCCGGGCGAAGCATCTTCGGAGGTATCCAGACCGACATTTCGCCCCTGCGCGACGCGGAAACGCTTCTGACAACTCTTCAAGGCGAAATCGCCGGGCTGACGGACCCGGACGACATACGTCTGGCCGCCCAGATTTGGTTCGATGACCCGGCTGGCTTCACCGCTGTGATGTATCAGGGCTCAAATATTGATCTGGCCGATGTTTCGGTCAGCCCCGACCACACGGTGTCAATGACATTAAAAGCCAATGATCAGGGTTTCCGGGACATCATTCGCAATATCGCCCTCACCGTGCTCAGTACCGACCCTTCCCTTGCACTCTCCGGAGACGCTCAGAACAACCTGATGCAGCGGGCCGGCGAGGAATTGCTGAACGGACAGGATCAGCTCGCCAGCCTGCGCGCCGATATCGGCGTGGCGCAAGCCAGAATCGAGGAAGCCACGGTCCGCATCAGCATGGAAAAAACCAGTTTCGAGCATGCCCGGAACGTGCTGCTTGAAGCCGATCCGTTCGAAACAGCCTCTCGTATAGAAGAAGCACAGTTTCAACTGGAAAGCCTCTATGCGGTGACTGTCCGAAACTCACAACTTTCCCTGCTGAATTTCCTGAAATGATCCGCGCAATCCTCATTTTTCTGCTTCTGGCCAATGCCGCACATGCAGGCGCCGTACGGCTGAAAGATCTTGTGGAATTCGATGGAGTCCGTGGCAACGACTTGGTCGGCTACGGCCTTGTGGTGGGCCTGAACGGCACGGGCGACGGATTGAGAAACGCTCCTTTCACCGAAGAGATCATGACCAATATTCTTGAACGGCTGGGGGTCAACGTAAACGGCGAAGATTTTCGCCCGAAGAACGTAGCGGCCGTGCTGGTCACCGCAACGCTACCGGCGTTTGCCCGCGTTGGCGGTCAGATCGACGTGACCGTTTCGGCGATTGGCGACTCCGACAGCCTTTTAGGTGGCACGTTGATCATGACACCATTGAACGCTGCCGATGGTCAGATATACGCAGTTGCTCAGGGTGCAATCCTTGCGGGCGGTGCCGCTGCGGTCGGTGACGCTGCAGAGGTGGTTCAGGGCGTTCCGACGTCCGGAACCATTCCCTCTGGCGCCCGGATCGAGCGCGAGATCGATTTTGAACTCGGCTCACTTTCGACCATAAGGCTTGCCTTGCGAGACCCGGATTTCACAACGGCCGGAAGGATTGAAAGCGCGATCAACCGGGAGTTTCGGCGCACCGTCGCGGTGATGCGGGATTCCGGCACCGTGGAATTCGATATCGGAGCCACCCGAACCGCATCGACAGCTCACGCCATTGGCCGCATCGAAAACATTCTGGTCGAACCCCAACGCAAGGCGAGGGTGGTCGTCGATCAGCGGTCTGGGACGATAGTCATGGGCGATGACGTCCGGCTTTCACGGGTGGCCGTATCGCAAGGCAACCTGACCCTGCGTATAGAAGAAGCGCCTCTCGTCGTTCAGCCGAATCCTTTTACCGATGCCGCTCCGATTGTCATTCCACGGACAGGCGCCGCACTTGAAGAAGAGCCCGGCGTATCTCTGGCTGAAGTCCCTGAAGGCACCTCCCTTTCTCAGGTGGTGTCCGGCCTCAACGCCCTCGGTGTTTCACCAAGAGATATGATTGACATTCTCAAAAGCCTTAAGGCGGCTGGCGCCTTGCATGCAGATTTCGTGGTCAGGTAAATTGCCAAGCCACGCGGATCAGCGGTGTCACAAAATGCCCCCTGCGTCAGGTCGCGCTCACAGATGAGGTCAGGCCTGAACTTTCGAAACACACGCAAGGGAATGAGCAGCCCAAAAATTTCCATCAAGTCTGTTTCGCGCAATACGATGTCGTAATCGTACGTCGGATTCGCATATTTCAGGCTAGGGTGCCCGACAGATATTGGGTGCGGTCGCAAGACCGAGAATTGGGAAGCCGGTGTAAATCCGGAACTGCCCCCGCAACGGTAAGGAAAGCGCTGGTTTCGACATTGGCCACTGGGGAGGAGACCCTTGGGAAGGCGTCGAAACACCGGACATGTCCGGGTTTTCCAAGTCCGGAAACCAGCCTGATATTACGTCAAACCGCGGGCGGCGGTGGAGGCGGCGCTTTGCCATGCCGGTATCCTCGGTAAGGCGGTCCGTTTCCATGCGCCATCCGCAGAACAACATGCAATCGGGCCCTGCGCCCGGAATTCGGAGTTCGGCCATGAACGCAGAGGCCAATACGCGTAACCTGTTATCCCGGCGCAAGCCCGGCTTCTCGCTGGAGCAAGCGTTTTACAGCGATCCGGAAATCTTCTCTCTGGATATTCAGGAAATCTTTTGTCGCGATTGGCTTTACACCGTTCCGGCCTGCGCTCTGCCGAAAACCGGCAGCTATGTCACGCATCGGATCGGCGCCTATGGAATTGTCATTATCCGAGGTCAGGATGGCGTGATCCGGGCGTTTCACAACACCTGTCGGCATCGCGGTTCAATAATTTGCAAGGCTGCTTCGGGTCACGTGCCGAAACTGGTCTGCCCCTACCACCAATGGACCTACGAGCTGGATGGGAAATTACTCTGGGCGCGGGATATGGGTCCGGATTTCGACGCGTCGAAATATGGCCTCAAGCCGATCCATTGCCGGGAACTGGCCGGGTTGGTTTACATCTGCCTTGCGGATCAGGCACCGGATTTCGACGCCTTCGCGACACTGGCCGAGCCTTATCTCGCGCCGCACGATCTTTCCGATGCCAAGATCGCGTATCAAAGTACGATTGTCGAGGAAGGCAACTGGAAGCTGGTCTGGGAAAACAACCGTGAATGCTACCATTGCGGCGGCAATCATCCGGCGCTTTGCCGTACCTTCCCGGATGATCCGGCCGTTACCGGCGTCGAAGAGGGAGAAACGCCGCCAGCGCTTGCAGCCCATTTCGACCGCTGCGAAAAAGCAAATCTTCCGTCGCGCTTTCACATTGACACCGCGGGGCAATATCGCCTGGCGCGCATGCCCCTGAAAGTCGGCGCGAAAAGTTATACGATGTCGGGTGACATCGCGGTCCGGCGTCGCCTTGGTCGCGTGCCTTTCGATGACGCGGGTTCTCTGCTCAAGTTCCACTACCCGACGACGTGGAACCATTTCCTTCCGGATCACTCGATCACTTTCCGTGTGACGCCGATCGGACCGCAGCAGACCGAAGTTCAGACAACATGGCTGGTCCACAAGGACGCGGTCGAAGGTGTCGATTACGATCTGGAAAAACTGACCGAGGTCTGGGTTGCAACCAATGACGAAGATCGCCGCGTTGTCGAAGACAACCAAATCGGCATAAATTCGCCTTCCTACGAACCCGGCCCCTATTCAAGCATCCAGGAAACCGGCGTCAACCAATTCGTTAACTGGTATTGCAACACACTGGGGTCGCGCCTTGATCCCGTCCGACTGGCAGCGGAGTAGATAATGGCAAAGGATTCAATCGCTCCCGCCTATTGGGATGGGCAGGAAATGCTGGAATGCGTATCGGTCATCCCTGAGGCGCCGAACGTGTCCACCTTCTGTTTTGTCGCACCGTCCGGGGCCACGTTCGACTATCTGCCGGGGCAATTCCTGACATTGGAACTGCCGGTACCGGGTGGCCCGCTGCACCGGACCTACACGATTTCCTCCTCGCCCTCGCGCCCCGTGTCGATCACGGTTACGGTAAAGGCGCAGCCCGGCTCTGTCGGAACGCAGTGGATGCGCGACAACCTGCGCCCCGGGATGCGGCTCAAGGCCATCGGCCCTGCCGGTAACTTTACGTCACACCATCACCCTGCCGATAAGTTTCTTTTCATTTCGGCCGGGTCCGGCATCACCCCGATGATGTCTATGCTAACCTACATGTATGATATCGGCCGTATCCCGGATGTCGTGTTCATAAATTGCGCCAAACGTCCTTCGGACATTGTCTTTCGGCAGCGACTGGAACATATCGCCAGCCGCATCGACGGGATCGAATTGAGATGGGTCGTCGAAGAAGGTGACCGCTATCAACCGTGGACAGGCTATCAGGGCACGTTCAACCAGTTGATGCTGGGTCTCATGGCGCCAGACTACCTTGAACGCGAAGTGTTCTGCTGCGGCCCAGAACCATTCATGCAAGCGGTTCGTGAAGCACTGACGGGTCTGGGCTTTGATATGGCCCATTACCATCAGGAAAGCTTTCACCCATCGCTCGCAGAGGAAGCCAAGGATGCCACAGCGGATGACGTCATTCCCGATGACGCGGCACTGGCCGAGATCGAATTTTCCCTGTCCGGCGTCACGCAGAAATGCAACGAGACCGACACGATCCTGTCAACGGCCCGCGCTGCCGGGCTGAACATCCCCTCTGGCTGTACCTTCGGCGTCTGCGGGACCTGCAAGATCAAGAAGCGGTCGGGTCAGGTCCATATGGTGCATAACGGTGGCATCACCGACGAGGATATCGAGGACGGATACGTGCTTGCTTGCTGTTCCCATCCCATAGGCCGTGTAGAGGTCGAAATCTGATATATCCCCTCAGCCTGAGCTGCTGTGAACGTGGCTCAGGCTAACCAATTCTAAAGACTGCGCACGTAGCCTTGTTTCAACTGTGAAACAGGGTTGGATGGGCAGAATGCCACGACTTTTCAAGGCTTTGATCGTTCGCCAGATTCGTCAGGCGCGGTTGGCTTTCCCGAACTTGCTGATGCTTGGTCTTGGCTGGGCAGTCCTGGGCATCACCAGTGTCAGTGCCGCAATCCCGCCGGATCGGATTTGCGATCAAGCTGCCGCAATCGCCGCACGCGCTCACCAGGTCCCGCTTGACGTCATGCAGGCCATTACGCGAACCGAAACCGGAAGGGGCGGCAAGGACGGGCTGCACCCCTGGCCCTGGACCGTGAACATGGAAGGGGCGGGTCGCTGGTTTGACAACCGGGAACAGGCGCGCGCCTTTGCCTACAAGCATTTCGACCGCGGCGCGCGCAGCTTTGATGTCGGGTGCTTCCAGATCAACTACAAATGGCACGGAACAGCATTTCGAACGATCGACGAGATGTTCGATCCCGTGCTGAACGCCAAATATGCCGCCCGGTTCCTGAAAGAACTGTTTTCGGAATACGGCGACTGGACGAAAGCGGCGGGGGCCTATCACTCTCGCACGCCCCACTACGCCCGTATCTACGAAGCCAGGTTCAAACGCATCCGTGCGGGAATTTCCGGCCATAGCGATGATGCGATCCTGCGCAGGTACAGCACCTTCGGACCGCCCCAAAGTCTTGATATCAAGACCGGGCTGCAATCCGGCCCGATGTTCGGCGGCGGCGCAACCCGTATGGGGTCCTTGGTGCCCCTGAACAATACGCCCGCCCCTATTAAGAATAGCCGTTTTTCCATTTTCCAGGATTGATCCGTGCCAAAGTTTTCCACTGAAAACCTCTTTAGTCCAACCGTCCTGCTCGCGCTCGCGCTGATGGCCGTTATTATCATGATGATCCTTCCAATGCCGGCCTGGGTGCTGGACGTCGGACTTGCCGCCTCTTTCGGCCTCGCCATCCTGATCTTCACTGTAACGCTCTTTATCGGGCGTCCGCTGGATTTTTCGGCCTTCCCGACTGTCCTGCTTGCGTCCCTGATGCTGCGACTATCGCTTAACATTTCTTCGACGAAACTGATCATCGGACAGGGACATACCGGTCCTGGTGCGGCCGGTGACGTGATCGAAGGATTTGCCAGTTTTATCATGGGCGGTAGTGTTTTTCTGGGCCTTGTTGTCTTTGGCGTTCTGCTAATCGTGAATTTCATGGTCATCACAAAGGGTGCCGCCCGCATGGCCGAAGTGGGCGCGCGATTTGCGCTCGACGGCATGCCCGGCAAGCAGCTTGCCATCGATGCAGATATGTCCGCCGGTGCCATCGATCACAAAGAAGCCAAGGCGCGGCGCGAGCTTGAGCAACAGGAAACGACATTTTTCGGATCGCTCGACGGCGCGTCGAAATTCGTCAAGGGCGACGCGATCGCGGGTCTGCTGATCACCTTGCTGAATATCATCATGGGCCTGATCATGGGCATCATTGTGCATGGCATGCCGATCGGGCAGGCCTTTGAAACCTATGCGATCCTGACCGTCGGGGACGGTCTGGTCTCGCAGATTCCCGCGGTCGTGATCTCGATTGCCTCTGCCCTGCTCCTCGCCCGTGGCGGCACGACGGGGGCCACCGATCTCGCGCTTTTTGACCAGCTGGGGAAATATCCCGCCGCGCTTGGCACGGTGGCAGTGCTCATGGCCTTGTTCGCGCTTGTGCCGGGTCTTCCTTTTCTGCCTTTCATTCTGGGTGGCGCCGTACTTGGGTTTGCCGCGTGGAAGATGCGGCAACGCGAAGAGAAGGAAGAACAAGAGGCCTCTGAAGAAAATCGAAGGCAGGAGGCACCAAGGGCCAAGGGCCTTGGCGACGTTCTGGACCTCGATGACGTTCACGTGGAATTTGCCCCCGATCTGGTAGGCATGGTTCTGGATTCAGGAACCGGTCTGGATACGCGTATCGCCAACATGCGCACCCACGTGGCGACGGTCTACGGTCTGATCCTTCCGGACATCCGTCTGACCGACCAGCCCGAGCTGCAACTGGGCGAATATGTCATCCGCGTTCAGGGGGTTGAGCAGGTCCGGGGGATGTTGCATCCGGATCTTGTCCTAGCCTTGATGCCCGACGGGAACGAAGGCCTGCCCTCAGGCAAGGACGTTTCCGAACCGGTTTACGGTGCGCCAGCGCGCTGGATTTCGCCCAAGGATCAGGAAACCGCCGCGATGAGCGGCGCCACGATTGTCAGCCCGCCTGAAATCCTCGCGACGCATCTGCTTGAAACGATCAAACAGAACTTTGCGCGACTGCTGACACTCAAGTCGTTGCGCCGCTTGCTGCACGAAATGACCCGTTTATCAGACGCCTCCCGCGCTGAAGCGAACAGAAAGCTTCTTGACGAACTCATTCCGGACAAGGTGCCGATCGATTGTCTGCACAGTGTACTGCGCCTGCTCCTCGAAGAGCGCGTCTCGATTCGTAACTTGCCTCTTATCCTCGAGACACTGGCCGAAGGCCGGCAGCAGACGACCCAGCCCGAAGTGCTCTGCGAACTCGTCAGGCAACGTCTCGGGTTCCAACTGGTTGCCGAGATGAAACGACCGGACGGCACCATACCACTGGTTCAGCTTGCCCCGGAATGGGAGGAAACCTTTTCCGCCTATCAGGTCGAAACGCGCAATGGCGGTTATGACATCGCCTTGCCGCCCGAACTGTTTAACAAGCTCGCGGAAGGCGTAACGAAAAGGATGAACGAAACCGCGGAAAAGGGCCTGTATCCCGCGGTGGTCACCTCGACCCGAAGGCGTCGTTTCCTGCAAACGATCATGCGCGCGCGCGGTATTTCCAACCCGGTGCTTTCCTTCGATGAAATCGGACTGGAAGCGCAACCTTCACTGGTCGGGGTAATCGCTGCATGATGGAAATCCTGCCGGAATTGCAAAGCAGGTTGACTGAATTGTACTGGCACGGATTTGCCGTTTTCCTTCGCGTTGCCGCCCTCTCCTCGCTCTTGCCAGCGTTCGGCGAGCGGACCGTGCCAATGCGGATCAAGCTGGTGATCGCACTCATGTTCACCATGATCGTGGCGCCGGCGGTTCCCATGATCGGCCAGCCGGCGGATCTTATTATTCTTGGTCTTCTTGTACTGAGCGAAACAATCATCGGCCTCGCGCTGGGAATTGCAGTCCGGCTTTTCGTTCTCGCCCTGCAAACCGCCGGCTCTATTGCCGCTCAGGCGACCTCGCTTGCCCAGATTCTTGGCGGCGCTGCCGTAGAACCGATTCCGGCAATCGGATACGTGCTCGTCATTGCAGGTCTCGCGCTTGCGGTCATGTCTGGTCTGCACGTTCAGGCAGCCGAGTACCTGATTTACTCCTACGAAATCTTCCCCGTCGGTGAATTTCCCACAGCCTCGATACTGGCAGAATGGGGTATCGCTCGCATTCCGCATGCGTTCTCGCTCGCCTTTGCCCTTGCTGCCCCCTTCGTGATCATTTCGTTGATCTATAACCTGACACTGGGCGTGATAAACCGCGCCATGCCACAGCTCATGGTCGCCTTTGTCGGGGCCCCGGTCATCACCTTCGGCGGGCTGTTCCTGCTGTTCGTCTGCTCTCCGATGCTGCTGCAGATCTGGACGGATAGTCTCGCCAGGTTTTTTGCGAATCCGATGGAAATCGTAAGATGAGCGGTGGACAAGACGACAACGAGAAATCCCACGAACCGACCGAGCAGAAACTCCTGAAGGCCCGGGAAAAGGGAGAAGTTGCGCGGTCGACGGATCTTTCGGTTGCGGCAGCCTATGCCGGGATCCTTGTGGCGGCGGTGGCAGTAGGAGCACAATCGCTGCAGGCCATGGGTTCGGTATTCGTTGTCATGGTCGATCAATCTCATGAATTGGCGGATCTGATTTTCAGAGGCAGCCCTCGTCCGCTCATGGGAGGTTTTCTCTGGCAAATGGCGATTTCCGCCGCGCCATGGTTCGTTGTTCCGACCGCCGTCGTGCTCTTGTCGATCCTCGCCCAACGTGCCTTGGTGTTCGCCCCTAGCAAACTTAAGCCAAAGATCTCGCGCATTTCGATCATTTCGAACGCGAAGAACAAGTTTGGCCGAAGCGGGCTTTTTGAATTCTTCAAGAGCTTTATAAAGCTGCTGCTCTACTCGGCATGCCTTGCTCTCTTCATCAAGGCTCATTTACCTGAGATCGTTGGCAGCATCGCCGCAGCGCCACGCCAGGTCGTTGCGTTGCTGGCCGAGCTTTGCGTGCAATTCATGCTGATCGCCCTGTTGATTGCGAGCGGGCTGGGCATCATCGATGCGCTCTGGCAACACAAGGAACACAGACGCAAGAACATGATGTCCCGCAAGGAACTGACTGACGAGGCGAAAGAGGCCGAAGGCGACCCGTATATCAAGCAGCAGAGAAGAATGCGCGGCCAGACCATCGCCATGTCCCAGATGATGGCGGCCGTGCCCGAGGCGGACGTGATCATCGTCAATCCGACGCATTTTGCGGTGGCGCTCAAATGGGATCGCAAACCAACGAGCGCTCCGGTCTGCGTCGCCAAGGGGGTGGACGAAATGGCAGCATCCATCCGCGAGAAAGCACAGGAGTGCGGCGTCCCCGTTCATAGTGACCCGCCAACCGCACGGGCCCTGCACGCGGTCACCGAAGTCGGCGAGGAAATTCAACACGAGTTCTTCGGCCCGGTCGCAGTCGCGATCAGGTTTGCCGAAGATATGCGCCGAAAGGCACGCGAACGAATGTCATGAGTCGAAAACAACTGAAAGATCTGCATGTTGTCGCCCAGCTTCGCTTTTTGCAGGAATACGCCAAGATCAGCGACATCCTTCGCGATGAGGCGCAGATCCGCGAACAGCTGATGCGTCTGGAACAGAAATCCCGGCAGGTAGAAGCACCTGCAGACGCGATCCAGACCATGAGCATCGTAGGGGCGGACATCCTTTGGCAATCATGGGTATCGCGCTCCCGCCGCCAGCTGAACATGGAACTCGCGCAGGTCCTAGCAAGGAAGTCAGATGCGATCGCGGGCTTCCGAAAGGCTTTCGGCAAGCGGGAAGCGGTGGAACAGATGTTGCAAATGGAAAAGGACGACTGGAAAAAGCAACAGATGCGCAAGTTTTACGATCGCCTGATGTCCGGCAGCTAGGAAAGCTACATTTCCTGGCGGGCGATTTCGGTTATCAGAACATCGCGAATGACGCTTCCCATCTCTTTCTGAGCCACTTCCCGTAGAGCGTTCCGCAGCAGTTCCATATTTTCGAATTTTGTAAAGCTGCCCCGAAACCCGCCCATGTTTGCGTGATCGAAAAACACTCTGAGAAACAGATCTCGCAGTTTCGGTTCCCGTGCGTAGATGGCTGAGCCCTGGTCGGGATCGGATTCAATGCTGAGCGAAATCACCACCATCGCTGCCACGCGGTCATCCTTGATAAGCGGGACCACGAACTGGTTGGGTATACGCGTGTATTCGGAGTCACTTTCGGGCTCTTCGGGTTCCTTAACGGGCGCCGTATGCGCCTCGTCCGTCCCGCTTGGCCCAAGGAACATCGCCGCCCCGATTCCCGCTCCGAGGCCGACGAGAAGAAAAACAAGCGGTATAAGTTTTCCCATCACAGCCTCCCTCAGAACGGCAGGACAGCGTCAAGGATCTGCTGACCATAGCGCGGTTGCTGAACATCGGTTATCTGGCCCCGTCCTCCGTAGGACACGCGGGCAGACGCGATCTTGTCATAGGTAATTTCGTTCTGCCGCGAGATATCCTCAGGCCGCACGTAACCGGACACAAGCAATTCGCGGATCTCGAAATTCACGCGCAGTTCCTGAGACCCGTTAATCGACAAGACCCCGTTTGGAAGAACATCAATGATCGTGGCCGCAACCCGAAGCGTCAGTTTTTCGTTTCGCTTCACTGATCCCTGACCCGATGTTTGGGTGCCCGAGCTCAAATCGACCGCATTCCCGAGTGTAGCGCCTTCGGGCAGTTTCTCATCAACCCTCTGCGGCAGCCCAAGCAGCTGTGGAATGCCCAAGGATTCCGAGGCATTGCGCGATCGCGAGGTTCCGTTTGAAATTTCGGCCTTTTCATCGATTTCAATGACAACCGTCAGGATATCGCCTTTCTTGATGGCACGACGATCACCCAAAAGGCTTTCGCGTTCCCGGCTCCAGAGCGAGGCCCGATCCACGGTGCGCACGGTCTGGGTCGTAAGCGGCAGTCCTGGCCACAACATGGCCACATGTTCGGGCGTTTCCTTATTTGCGGAGAAACTTGGGGGACGTCCGAGATGATCGACACGGCCGCAGGCGCCGAACACGATCAGGCCGATAAGTATGAGAAAACTGGTACCAACATTTAAACGCATTACCTGACCTCGATTGTACCGTCCGACATGACATAACCGGTGACTGTTGAACGTGACGAAAGGTTCATCACGCGCAGGGTTTCCCCGGCCGCCGCGCGGTCAAGCGCGCGCCCTTCGGTCACGATATGCAGACCACCGGTGGAATAAATGAGGGGCACGATTTCATTGCGCGAAATCAAAGCCGGTGGACCAATGTCTTTACCGTAGACCGGGCGCCCCGCGTACAGCGACACCCGCGCCTCCATGCCGACAACATCCGCCATGCGTCCGAGAGCACCGGGCACATCTGCATTTTTGACGATGACGTCCTGGGCGGTGATGATTTCCTTTGCCCGGATGGTTCTCACCGGGACGAGTACCTCAGCCACGGCAGGCGCGCCGGCCAGAAGAAGGAGAAGCGCGAAATAGTTCATCAGCGAACCTGCGTCGTCGCCGCAAGCATCTGGTCGGCAGCCGTGATGACCTTGGCGTTCATCTCATACCCGCGCTGCGCTTCGATCAGTTCGGTAATCTCGCGCACTGCATCGACCGAACTGGCTTCAAGATAGCCCTGGCGTACTGTCCCAAGACCGTCTTCGCCCGGAGAGGATACCTGTGCTGCACCGGAAGCTTCGGTTTCGAGGAACATGTTGCTGCCAATCGCTTCCAGTCCCTTGGCATTCGTAAAGCTCGCTAGGGTAAACTGGCCCAAGAGCTGGCCCTCGCCATTGTCGGTAAAATAGGCGTAGACCTCTCCATCGCCATTTATAGAAATGCTGCGCGCATCCGCGGGAATGGTGATATCCGGCGCGACCGGGTAGCCTTCGTTGGTGACGATCAGCCCGTCGGCGGAACGCTTGAAACTCCCGTCGCGCGTAAAGGCCGACTGCCCGGATGGAAGTGTAACTTCGAAAAAGCCGTTCCCCTCGATCGCCATGTCAAGATCGGCCTGCGTGGCTTCCAGCGATCCCTGCTCGAGATGGACGCTTATCGCAGAAGGCCGGACACCAAGCCCAAGCTGCACGCCGGTTGGCACGACCGTACCATCGGCGGCGTTGATCGTGCCGGCCCGGGTGACCTGCTGGTAATGCAGATCGGCGAATTCGGCACGGCGCGCGTTGTAGCCCGTCGTGCTCATATTGGCGAGGTTGTTCGAAATCGTCTCGACGCGCATCTGCTGAGCGCTCATTCCTGTGGCGGCGATTTTCAAGGCGCGCATCGTAGGTCTCCTTTATGTTCTGATCAGGGTCTTGATGGCCGTGCGAACCCGTTCATCCTCGGCCTGCAGAAAGCTCTGGCCCATTTCATAGGCGCGCTGCACTTCGACCATTCGGGTAATCTGCAGCATGGGGTTCACGTTCGAACCTTCCAGAAAGCCCTGAAGCAGACGCGCATCATCGGCCGGCTCCACCCCCCCGGTGGTTTCGAACATCACGCCATCCTGGCGCTGCATGTCGAGAGGGTCGGAAGGCAGGTAGATCCCGATCTGTCCAAGCGGTTGACCATCGGCGCTGAGCGTCCCGTCAGCGGCCACGGCGATCTGGGTTCCGGGCGGCACAAAGACCGGCGCACCACCGGCGCCCAGAACCGGATGCCCGTCCGGCGTGACAAGATCACCATTCGCGTTCGGCGTGAAGCTTCCGGCGCGGGTAAGTCTTTCGCCAGCCGGGGTTTCAACCAAGAAAAACCCATCGCCTTCGATGGCAAAGTCGAAACTGCCATTCGTTTGCGTGAGCGTGCCCTGCTCCATCGAGGTATTACGGACCTGGGCACGCGACATCGAAAGCGAAGGCTGGCGGGCAGCCGACTTTATGTATTCCGAGAATACAATGCCTTCCTGCCTGAACCCGGTAGTCCCCGAATTGGCGATGTTATTCGCGATGATGCGCATTTCATTCATCAGCCCTGACTGGCGCGACAGGGTGACATAGGCGGTGGCGTCCATCAGGAACCTCCTGCAATGAGCGGTATGACGTGCCCTTCAAAGAAGGCGACAAGCGTTTCCGTCATGAAATCCATCGTGATCCAGAAAACGATCACGATCGCTGCCAGTTTTGGCACGAAAGTCAGCGTCATTTCCTGAATGGAAGTCAGCGCCTGGAACAGGCCGATGGCCAGCCCGGTTACGAGTGCTATGGACAGGATCGGCGTCGAGATGATCACCGCCGTCCACAACCCCTGCCGAAGCGTGTCAAACAAAACGCCTTCGTCCAGCATGTTACACCGGCATCCGGAGAATTTCCTGATATGCCTCGACGACCTTGTTCCGAACCGTGACCGCGGTTTCGACCGCCAGTTCCGTCTGTGCAAGCGCCTGTACGAGGGCGTGAGGATCCACGCTGCCGGTCATGCTGCCCATGGCCGCTTGTTCGCCCGCGCGGAGCGTTTCGGCAAATTCCTTTCCAACCGCCTGAAGCGATTGCATCATGCCCGGACCATTCTCTCCCGGTTCGGTCGCGGGTCGCGCCGAGGCATAGCTTTTCACGGCAGATAAACTGCGGATATCCATTCTGGTTCTCCTTTATTTGCGCAAAAGGTCCATCAACCCGGAAGACATCTGCCGGGTCTGATCAAACATTTTCAGGTTGGCTTCGTAACTGCGCTGCGCTTCGCGCGCGTCAGCGATTTCTATCATCAGGTTGACGTTCGACCCCTCAAAGTGGCCGGTTTCATCGGCGAGCGGATGCGAGGGATCAAAGACTTTCTCCAGATCGCTCTGGTCAAGCTGCACGCGCCCGACAGAAACAAGTGCCGGACCGCCGAGCATCTCGCTCTCGACTTCGAAAGGTACGGTTTTGCGGCGGTAACCCGGCGTGTCGGCGTTGGAAATGTTTTCTGAAACATGCCGCAAGCGGGTGGCCTGCGCGCGTAGACCCGCAGATGAAACGGCAATAGCATCTGAAAAATCACTCATGAACTGGTTCACCCTCTTCCAAGACTGGTACGCAGAATGCTGAGACCGCTCCGGTAGATCGCGAGCGCCCTGTCATGTGAGCGCTTTGCATCGACAGCTTTCATCATCTCCATTTCGACCGAAACGGAGTTGCCATTGGGTTCGGCGATTGCATCCGGGTCTTCGATGACACGGATCATGCCGGGCTGCCGGTCTGCATCAAAATGCCCCGGACGTGTGGCGCGCATGCTGTCGCCACGCTCCAATTGATAGGTGCTGGAGAAATCGGGCACGTCCTTTGCCGCGTAACCCGGCGTATCCGCATTCGATACGTTCTGGGCGATCACGGCCTGCCGTTTCCCAGCATGGGCTGCCATCGCAAAAGCTGTTTTAAAGACATTCAAGTCAGAGAACATCGGGGCTTCTCCCTCGATCAATTTCAATCAAGGCTTAACCCCGATTCCTTTAGAAACCGTTTTCAGGAAACTGAGGGAATTGCGCGATGGATGAGCTGTTTACGGCTTTGCACGACAGTATTTCGGAACTGTCTTTATGGCGTACGATCGGGCGCGTTACCTCGATTTCTGGCGGGTTGGTGCATGTTTCGGGTCTTTCTGAAGAGGTTCGCATCGGCGATCGCATAGAGCTCCGCCGCAAATCAGGGGTCCCACTCATCGGGGAAGTGCTTCAAATTGATGGTAAATCCATCGGAATTTTGCCTGACATGGCACCCGAAGGCCTTGCGGTGAATGACCGGGTCGCTCCCTTGCCCCAAGCCGTTTTTACGCCGAGCGAGCGTTGGATCGGGCGGATTGTCGATCCCTTTGGCGCCCCGATCGACGGTGATCCGCTTTTGCGAGGACCCAAGGCGCTCGACATCATGAACCCGCCGCCGCCTGCCGTATCGAGACGCCCTCTGGGCGGGCGCCTGAACACCGGTATCGCGGTGCTCAACACGATCCTGCCCATTGTGGAAGGTCAAAGACTGGGGCTGTTCGCCGGCTCGGGTGTCGGCAAATCCCGGCTGCTTGGCCAGCTTGCTCGAAACATGGAGGCGGATGTTGTCGTGGTCGCCCTGATCGGAGAGCGCGGGCGCGAGGTCAACGATTTTGTCACGCGGGTACTTGGGGAAGAAGGAATGCGCCGGGCGGTCGTGATTGCCGCGACCTCGGATCAGTCGGCATTGACGCGCCGCCGCTGCGCATGGTCGGCAATGACGGTCGCCGAATATTTCCGGGACAAGGGAAAGAACGTTCTGTTACTGGCCGATTCCATCACGCGATTTGCCGAAGCGCACCGCGAAATCGCGGTCGCTTCTGGTGAAACGCCCGCGCTCAGAGGATTTCCCCCGTCGGTGAACCCGGTGATAACAGCGCTGTGCGAACGGGCAGGACCGGGCACGGTCGACCAAGGGTCGATCACGGCAATCTTCAGCGTACTGGTTGCCGGATCGGACATGGACGAACCGATTGCCGACATTCTCCGCGGTGTTCTGGACGGCCATATCGTGCTGGATCGCGATATTGCCGAGCGCGGTCGTTTTCCCGCGATCAATGTCGGCAAGTCCGTATCGAGAAGCCTGCCGGACGCGGCAAACGAGGCTGAAAACAGGATAATCGCCAACGCGCGCAAGCTGCTTGGCGCCTATGAACAGTCCGAGGTCATGATCAAGGCAGGGCTCTACGCTTCGGGCGCGGACCCGGTTCTGGACAGTGCCGTGAAGGTCTGGCCGGAACTGGATGCTTACTTCTCCAAGGCGGAAACCGGTGAAATCAGGGACAGCTTCAACCGGCTCGACCTGTTGCTTCGGCGCGCAATGGGACCGGGAGAGAAAGCATCGTGACCCCTCCCCCGGTCGCTGCACCGTGACTATGTGTTAGCGTTGCAAAGAGCGACCCCGGATCATGCCGCCAGTTCAAGCCGCGTCTTGCATATGGACAGCGCCGCCCGCGCCGCCTCTCGGCCTTTTTCCACGAAATGCTCGCGATAGATGGCATTGTGGTGGTCAGTCTCTTGATAGTGGTGGGGTGTCAGCGAAACCGAGAGAACCGGCACGCCGCTGTCCAGACCGGCCCGCATAAGACCATCGACAACGGCCTGAGCGACGAAATCATGCCGATAGATCCCCCCGTCGACAACGAAAGCGGCGCAAGCAACCGCGCCGTAGCGCCCCGATAGCGCGAGGTCACGCGCGACCAGCGGCATCTCGAAAGCGCCGGGAACGTCATAGACATCGACCTGCGCTACGGGAATGAGCTCAAGAAATCCGTCAAGCGCGCGGTCGACGATATCAGCATGCCAATTGGCTTTGACGAAAGCGAAACGGGTGTGTGTCATCATCATCTCCTTTAGGTTCGACACGTCACCCAAGGCGATCACGGGCAGGCATACCGCAAAGGCGGTACGCTGCACGTCCTCTTTCATCCGGACTGTAACCGTCGGCCCCGGCCTCGCACCGGATCTGCTGACCACCGGAAAGCTCCGGTGCGCTCGCGGGCTCGCGGATTTGACACCGTATACCGCCGGTGGGGAATTGCACCCCGCCCTGAGAACAGGGCAATCATTGCCAATGCAGAAGACAAAGCGCAAGACTGCAAGAGCTACAAATCAAGGTTTCAAATGCACCCAAATCCGGTCTTCCACACCGCCGACTCGACCCGAAACCTCGCCTTCGCGCGGGAACGTGCTTTTGGCGTCCTGAGCGTGAATGGCGCCGATGCCCCCCTTATCAGCCATGTACCCTTTATGCTTTCAGATGATGGAAAGAGCCTCGATCTGCATCTGGTACGCTCCAATCCCATCGCGCGCGCTTTGAAATCTCCGTTGGCGGCGGTGATGGCGATCAGCGGTCCAGACAGCTATCTCTCGCCAGACTGGTACGGCATCGACGATCAGGTACCGACGTGGAATTACATCGCCGTGCATCTACGAGGCACCCTCTCCGCCCTACCTCCCGAAGAGATGCGCAACATGCTCGACCGGCAATCGGCCTTGTTCGAAGAACGGTTGTTGCCAAAAACGCCTTGGAAGACCAACAAGATGCCAATGGATTTGCTCGACAAGCTGATGCGGTCGATCATTCCCTGCCGGATGCAGATCGAGTCCGTCGATGGCACTTGGAAGTTGAGCCAGAACAAGACAGATCTGGCCCGCGAGCACGCGGCGGATCATATGGACAGCTACGGTTTCGGCGCGGATCATCGCCTGCTGGCCGCGCTTATGCGCTCTGCATAGACAGGCTGTTGCGCCTTGCATAGGGTGACGCCAAACACGTCAGAAACGGGAGCCGTTACGTGAAACTCTTTTACAGCCCGACCTCGCCCTACGTCCGCAAGGTCATGATCGTACTACATGAAACCGGCCAACTTGACGATGTGACGCTGGAAACGGTGGCAACCACACCGATCGCACCGGCAAGCGAGTTGCTGGGAAAGACACCCCTGACGAAAGTCCCCGCGCTGGAACGTCCCGATGGGCCCGCGCTTTTCGACAGCCGCGTGATCTGCGCCTATCTCGATGATCGAGCAAATGGCGGGCTTTATCCGCAAGGTAACGGGCGTTGGGATGCGATGACACTGGAAGCGATGGCCGACGGAATTCTCGATGCGGCACTGGCCATGACTTATGAGGGCCGTCTGCGCCCCGAGGAAAAACGCTGGGATGAATGGGTCGAAGGCCAATGGGGCAAGATCGAGCGCGCCTGTGCCGCGCTGAACGGCCGCTGGATGAGCCACCTTGCCGGGCCATTCGGCATCGGCCATATCGCGGTTGCCTGCGCGCTGGGTTACATTGATTTTCGGCACGATGCCCGCAACTGGCGCAAGGGAAATGATGCGCTGGCGAAATGGGTCGAAAGCGTCGAATCGCGCCCCAGCGTCGCCGCCACTCGCCCGCCAGAGGGCTGAACGCAGCGCAACGAGGTGAAATCACGGGCGCGTGAAGCAAGGCCAACTTGTGTTTTTTTTGCGGTTTTGCAACCCCATGCGACGTCCTGCGCGGCTTTGACCGCTGGACGAACCTTTTTGACCTCGCTAGACACGCCAAATGAGGGGCCGTATTCCGTGCGGTCCACACGCATGTTTGCCCCCAGCGGGCGCTGGAATTGGAGAAAACCTCGTGTCCCACGCAGACGATCACGAAGGCACCCGGAGAGATTTCCTGTATTACGCAACGGCTGGTGCCGGTGCCGTAACAGCAGGCGCCGCGATCTGGCCACTGGTCAATCAGATGAACCCTTCTGCCGACGTTCAGGCCCTTTCATCGATCTATGTCGATCTGAGCGGCGTTGAGACCGGCACCCAGATCACCGTCAAGTTTCTTGGTAAACCCGTGTTCATCCGTCGCCGGACCGAGGCCGAAATCGAAGCCGCCCGCGAAGTCGACGTGAGCGCGCTGCCCGATCCGAATGCCGAAAACGCGAATATCTCGGGCGAAGCACCGGCAACCGACGAAAACCGCGCGCTGGACGAAACCGGCGAATGGCTGGTGATGATGGGTGTCTGCACCCACCTCGGCTGTGTGCCGCTGGGCGATGGCGCTGGCGACTTTGGCGGCTGGTTCTGCCCCTGCCACGGGTCGCACTACGACACTGCCGGCCGCATCCGCAAAGGGCCCGCGCCGCGCAACCTGCCAATTCCGATCGTCGAATTCACCGACGAATCGACGATCAAACTGGGATAAGGGGAGGACTGAACATGGCCGGAATTCCGCACGATCATTACGAACCTTCGACTGGCGCTGAAAAGTGGCTTCACCGCCGCCTGCCCGTAGTCGGCATCCTGTACGACACCATCATGATCCCCACGCCCAAGAACCTGAACTGGATGTGGATCTGGGGGATCGTCCTTACCTTCTGTCTGGCGCTTCAGATCATCACCGGCATCGTGCTCGTGATGCACTACACGCCGCACGTGGACATGGCATTTGCCAGCGTCGAACACATCATGCGCGACGTGAACGGCGGCTTTATGCTGCGCTACCTGCACGCCAACGGCGCCTCGCTGTTCTTTGTCGCGGTCTACGCGCATATCTTCCGTGGTCTCTACTACGGCTCGTACAAGGAACCGCGCGAGATCACCTGGATCATCGGCATCCTGATCTTCGTTCTGATGATGGGCACCGGCTTCATGGGCTACGTTCTGCCCTGGGGTCAGATGTCCTTCTGGGGTGCAACCGTAATCACCGGCCTGTTTGGCGCGATCCCGTTTGTGGGTGAATCGCTGCAGACATGGCTGCTGGGCGGGCCCGCCGTTGACAATGCCACGCTGAACCGCTTCTTCTCGCTGCACTACCTGCTGCCCTTCGTGATTGCCGGTCTCGTGATCGTGCATATCTGGGCCTTCCACACCACGGGCAACAACAACCCGACCGGTGTTGAAGTACGCCGCGGGTCCAAGGCCGAAGCCGAGAAAGACACCCTGCCCTTCTGGCCCTATTTCGTGATCAAGGACCTGTTCGCGCTGGCGCTGGTCATGGTGATTTTCTGGGCCATCGTCGGGTTCATGCCGAACTATTTGGGTCACCCCGACAACTACATCGAAGCCAACCCGCTTTCGACGCCCGCGCATATTGTGCCCGAATGGTACTTCCTGCCGTTCTACGCGATCCTGCGTGCCTTCACTTCCGAAGTCTGGGTTGTGCAGATCGCGTCGTTCCTGACCGGTGGCATCATCGACGCCAAGTTCTTTGGGGTTCTGGCGATGTTCGGCGCGATTGTCGTCATGGCGCTGGCACCCTGGCTCGACACATCCTCTGTACGTTCGGGTCGTTACCGCCCGATGTTCAAGTGGTGGTTCGCGTTGCTCTGCGTCGACTTCATCGTGCTGATGTGGCTTGGGGCCATGCCTGCCGAAGAACCCTATGCGAGCTTCTCGCTGATCGGGGCCGCTTACTGGTTCGCGTATTTCCTCGTAATCCTGCCGCTGCTTGGCGTGATCGAGAAACCCGATCCGCGTCCGGCGACGATCGAAGAAGACTTTGCCGCGCATTACGGTGATGCCGACAGCAAATCCGCTGCGCCGGCTGAATGAGAAAGGGACAGGGAAACATGTTCAAGAAACTTGCAATCAGCAGCATCCTTGCGCTGGCCCTGGCTCCGGCGGCGGCTCTGGCCGCCGGTGGAGAAGCCCATGTGGAGGATTTCGACTTTTCCTTCGAGGGTCCTTTCGGCGCCTACGACCAGAACCAGTTGCAACGCGGTCTCCAGATCTACACCGAGGTCTGTGCTGCCTGCCACGGCCTGCGCTACGTGCCGATCCGCACCCTCGCGGACGAAGGTGGCCCCGGCATCCCCGAAGATCAGGTTCGCGCCTATGCGGACCAGTTCATGGTCCTGGACGAAATCTCGAACCCGCAGCTCTTCGACACCGAGACCGAGGAATACCGCGCACTTATCCCTGCGGATCACTTCCCGGCGAACAACTCGCAGAGCGCACCCGACCTCAGCCTGATGGCCAAGGCACGGGCCGGCTTCCACGGCCCCTATGGTTTGGGGATCAACCAGTTCTTCAAAGGTATCGGCGGACCGGAATATATTGCCTCTCTGCTGGTAGGCTATGAAGAGCCACCCGCCTGCGCCCCCGAGGATTTCCCCGGACATTACAACACAGTATTCGCCGCAGGCGGCATTCCGGACAGCTGCCGGGACGAACATGGTCATTCGACCATTCCCGGAAGCTGGATCGGCATGGCGCAACCGCTTTACGGTGAAGATGTCGAGTTTGCCGATGGCCACTCGAACGAGCTTCACCACGAAGCTCAGGACGTTGCGGCCTTCCTGATGTGGACCGCCGAGCCCAAGATGATGGCCCGCAAGCAGGCCGGTTTTGCCGGTGTGCTGTTCCTGACCGTTCTGACCGTTCTGCTCTACCTCACGAACAAGCGGATCTGGGCGCCTCACAAGGGTAAGAGAAAGCACGACTGATCGCTTCGAGATGAATTGAGAAAACCCGTCGGCCGAGCCGGCGGGTTTTTTTCTTTGGCCGTTTCAATTTCGGCAGCAAGTAAAGCGGCGGAAATTCGAAAGCCTCAACTTTACTGTGGAACCGGGGATCCCCCATTCTGTCCGGAAGTTTGTTTAGCTTCCCACAAGCGCAGCCTTCCATTCACCAGAAAGCTGACAAAATCCTACGTGGCCAGTGCCAAAAGCAGGCCGCCTCAAGCCGTAAGGTGGCTTGAGGCATGTCCGGTGATATTGACATGCACAAGTGCGCCTTCGATCTGCGCGTTGTCAAAGCGGACCTCGGTAAACTGTTCGGTGCGCCCCATGTGCGAATTCTCCATCAGCACACAATGGTTCTGACCCACTTGGGCCGCAAGATGGCGCTCTACCTGTCTGGCCCCTGCGTCGCGCAGACGCGCCGCCCGTGCCTTTATGACATTTCCATCCACCTGGGACGGTATTCGCGCCGCTGGCGTACCCTCCCGCTTGGAATACGGAAAGACGTGCAACCAAGTGAGATTGCAGTCCTGGACCAGTTTCAGCGAATTCTCGAAATGCGCGTCGGTTTCGGTCGGAAAACCCGCAATGATATCCGCACCAAAGGTCATGTCCGGACGCAGGCGCCGTGCTTCTTCGGTAAAGCGGATCGCATCGTCGCGCAGGTGGCGACGCTTCATTCTTTTCAGAATAAGGTCATCACCATGTTGCAGCGACAGATGTAAATGCGGCATGAGGCGCGTTTCTGTCGCGATGGCCTGCATCAGGTTCTCATCGACTTCGATACTGTCGATGGAGGAAATTCGAAGACGCGGCAGATCAGGCACCAGCCGCAGGATACGCATAACCAGATCACCAAGCGGCGGCGTTCCCGGCAAGTCGGCCCCCCAGCTGGTCAGGTCAACGCCGGTCAGCACGACCTCATTGAAGCCCTTGTCCACCAGTCGTTTGATCTGTTCAACGACCACCCCGGCTGGCACGGAGCGGGAATTGCCCCGACCGTACGGTATGATGCAGAACGTGCAACGGTGATCACAACCGTTCTGGACCTGCACATAGGCGCGGCTGCGGGTGCCAAAGCCGTCGATGAGGTGGCCGGCCGTCTCGGTAACCGACATGATGTCGTCGACCTGTACAGGCTCCGTCCCGAAGTCGCCGGAAAGCCCTTTCCATGTCTTGGCCTGCATCTTCTCGGTATTGCCGATCACCGCGTCGACTTCGCTCATCTCGGCAAAAGTCTGCGGTTCGGTCTGGGCCGCGCATCCCGTCACGATCAGTCGCGCGTGGGGGTTTTCGCGCCGCAGCTTGCGAATCTCCTGCCGCGCCTTTCGGACTGCTTCAGCCGTCACGGCACATGTGTTGACGATCACGGCATCGCTCAGCCCGGCCTGACAGGCGAGGTCTTTCATCGCCTCGGTCTCGTAAGCGTTGAGCCTACAGCCCATTGTGGTGAATTTGGGCGGGTTCATCCCAGCGATTCCAGAAATTCCGGGGTCAGAACGCCATAGAAGACATGCGCTGTCGGCCCGGTCATCCAGACACCATCTTCGCGCCAGTCGACCTGCAATTCGCCACCGTCCAGAACGATATCTACCTTGCGTCCCGTCAGACCGCGGCGTGCCGCTGCAACGGCCGTCGCGCAGGAGGATGACCCAGACGCCAGCGTCACACCAGCGCCACGTTCCCAGACCCGCATTCGGATACGATCCGGCGCGATGACCTGCGCAACCTGCACGTTGGTTCGCTGCGGATAAAGCGGATGATGTTCATAGCGCGGGCCAAAGCTTTCCAGCGGCACCGCCTCGGCATCTTCGACGAAAAAGGTACAGTGCGGATTGCCCATTCCTGTCGCCACAGGCGCACCTTCAATCGGCAGCTCAAGCGTATCCATCTGCTCTGCCAAAGGAATTTCCGACCAGTCCAGCTGCGGCGCTCCCATATTGACCGAGGTCAGCCCGCCGCCCGCATCGCAGGCTTCAAGCGTTCCGCGATCCGTCGTAAGCACAAGCTGGCCACTTCCGGATTCACTCATCAGGTGCCGCGCGATACAGCGCGTGGCATTGCCGCAGGCCGCCGACGTGGAGCCGTCGGCGTTATAAAATGTAAGATGCGCGTCACCGGTTCCTTTGGTAATCAACGCAAGCTGATCGAACCCGACACCAAAATGCCGGTCGGCCAGTCCACGCGCCAACTCGGGCGTCACGGCAAAACCGTTCTGCCGTGCGTCAATCACGACAAAATCGTTGCCAAGCCCGTGCATTTTCATAAAGGGCAAACCGGTTTCAGAGCGCATGTTCATGACGCTGCATATAGCGACAGGCTGACCGAGAATCCAGTACGTGAAAATTATCGCTCTTTGCCGCTTGACCCCTGTCGCCGCCTTCCCTAGTAACGCCCCGAACACCCCAGCGGGATTCGTCCTGAACGGTGTTTATTCGTGATTTAAGCACTTGATCCGCGAGGAGCATTCAGCTTAGAGAGCGGGACTGAAACGGTGTGACCGTTTCAACAGAGAGTGGGCCGTTAGCTCAGTTGGTAGAGCAACTGACTTTTAATCAGTGGGTCGCAGGTTCGAATCCTGCACGGCTCACCACTGAAAACAAATGCAAAATCACTAAAAACCAAAAGCGCATTTTGCTTAGAATTGCCTTGAGCCGCGCAATTGCGGAGGCTTGACGGAACCGCGTCTTCACAAAATCTACTGAGGTGAATTGCCTTCCCAAGCTAGGTCGATCACGGTCAGTATGTCCCCCCGCGCAAATCTCAGAGAAAATCCGGTTAAGCCCTTTGTGTCAGGTGCTGCGCCGGGCCCGAACGGCTGCTATGCGCAGATGCTGTTGAAAAACTCGCCCCGAATTGTCAAACGGCGAGTTAGGCATAATCGTTCTCGCAGATGTTTCACGTCGGTGACAGCATCAGGTTGGCGAGTTTGCGGAGGTTCTGGACGGTTGCGGCTATGTTGAACTCGTCCCTGGCACCGCTCGGTCACCGGAGGCGAAGGCGGTCGAGACCGAGTATATTCTTCAGGTGCGCGAGATTGCCTTCGGCTTGACGGGCGTGGCCGCACAGAAAGCGTTCGCATATTCTCTCGAACCGGTGGCGTTCATGCGCTTACCATCCAGCATATCGAGGTATTCCTGCGTTGCTCGGGTTGCCCCGTCTTCCGCTGGCGATTCCGAGAAGTCTGACTTGGTGTATCGGCTGGCATCCGCCTTGATCAGCGAAGCGTCCGCCCAGAAGCTCTCCCCACCCACGATCCCCTCGGCGATTCAGCGCGCCAGCACCGCCTCGAAGAGATGCCGGAACAGATCGCTCTCACGGAACTGTACGTGCCGGTATTCGAGAAAGTCGAATGGTCCGGCGCCGCGGGTCGGTAATGTAGAGGCGACAGATCCAGCGATACGCCAGGCTCAAATCAGCCTCCTAGCAAAGACGCAGTTCTGACCGGATGCCAAAGGCATAGCCCGCGATCAGCATCCGTATGATCGCTCCGGATCGACCAATGGGCGGCACGTCATGCTTTAGAATGGTGCGAGATGACGGCGCATGTCTCCGAGATCGACGAAGCGGCCGATGCCCTTGAGCAGATGATCTGACGGGACATGGTCTTCGATCGTGAATTCATAGACCAGCGCGCCCTGCGAAAGCCGCCTCGACCTATCATCGCCAGCTCTCCCATGCCTCAGGAGAAGTGAACCAGCAGCCAAGCCATCGCTCACAGACACATTGCCGCTGACAGCGGCCGCAGTGCACCTGCTTTCGCGTCCCGACCGGAGGTGGTCGCTGAAGCCCTAGGACCTTAAGCCAAATCGCGCCTTCGCCGCCTCGGTCTCCGGCATGTAGAGGCTTACGAGATTTCCCTCGGGATCACGCAGCTGGAACGTCCGGTTTCCCCACGGCAGCAGCTTCGGCTCATGGACGACGTCCAGCGTCTTCAGACTCGCGAAGTCCGCGTCAATATCCTTCACCTGAAACTCGATGATTGACGTCCGGTTCGCCGCGGCCTCGGCACTGCCTTCCTTTAAGAGCGCCACGGTCTCTTCCGAACCAATGGCCAACGATGCGCCCGGCATCACGATTTCCGCGAAGACAGGGGCCAGCCAGTTGGCTTTCGCGCCCGTGACTGTTTCGTAGAAGGCCACAAGACCCCGGACATCCCGAGCGATGAGGCGGACAGAAGCAAGTTTCATTGTCTTTTCCTTTTCTGCGGCACTTGACCGATCGCCAGCGCTTCTAGACAGGTCCTGCTGACAGCATTGTGGCAACAGGAAACCGGATGCGCAGCACCGAACGCCTTTTTCAGATCATCCAGATCCTTCGTCGCACGTCGCGCCCCGTGACGGCTGCCGCGATCGCGGAAGAACTCGAAGTGTCGCGTCGCACGGTCTATCGCGACATTGCCGATCTCATCGGTCGCCGGGTCCCGATCCATGGCACGGCAGGTTTCGGCTACACGCTGGACGATGATTATGAGATGCGCCCTCTGGCCCTGAGCCCGGACGAGACCGAGGCCCTTGCCCTGGGCGCACAATGGGTGAGCCGTCACCCCGATCAGGCGCTGGCCCGTCTTGCATTGGACGCATTGTCTAAGATCCGGTTGTCCCTGCCCGAGTCCAGCCGCACGGTGCTGGAGCAGCCCGCACTAGGTGTGAAGTCGATTGCGACCGCCCTCGGGGCAACGCTCGATACCACTTGCCTCCGGGAGGCCATACGTCGGTGGCGCGTTGTCACATTCAACTACCGTGCGCTCGACGGGACAGTCAGCCAGCGCCACGTCTGGCCGATCCTTCTCGGTTACGAGGATACCCGCTGCCTGTTGATCGCCTGGTGCGAGGAAAGGGATGCCCTTCGTCATTTCCGCCTGGAGCGCATGTCCCACATGGAGGTTCGCGAACGAAGGCCGCTCAAACGGAGGGCGGATTTGATGCGGCAATGGCGTGCCCAACAAGAAAAGGCGATGGAGGCTGGAAGCCGCAAAGTGTAGCGTCTTGGTGGGGGGCCTCAACGATACCACCTCCTTGATCGAGGGGTAACATTGGGCTGCCATCGGTCATCCATTGCGCCTGGTGCGAACGGCAGCAGAGCGCCGGAATCGACTGCGGACCTGGTCGAGTCTGCCGTACTTAGTCGCTGCTCTGCGGAATAATTTCTTCGAGCTCAGAATGCCGGATGCTCCGTAGAATTGTGAATGACTGCTCCAGTGAATGAAGATGCTTTCGATGCTTGTCACTTATGAGTTTAGAATTGCTCCCTAGCAAATTTTAGAGACCATGATCGGCTCTATCTGCGCGAAGAGAACCGTTCCAAAAACCTGTCCAGTAAAGGCGCATCAACGGAAACGGGTTCACGTCCCTTCGCTCCGCAACCCCAAACAACTTACGTTTTTGAACACGACTACCTGATATGCCTAAGGCCAAGCGCACTCCTAATCGGAGCCTTTACATGCGTTTGAATCTTTAGCGTAGCACTCTCGTAGCGCAGAACCCTGTGAGATTTGACAGTTCCTCGTGAATGTGGGTCGAAAGCCTCTGGCTTGTCGCGGATCGAATGCCGCGTTCGCTGAACAGGCTTATCAAATTGGTCCAAGTGATCTTTGTCACAAGCTTGCGATAAGCTACGGCAGCGCAGAGACTAAGACAGTTTAGCCCGGTGCTTTGGCGATGAAATGAGCGGGCCGAAGATGTCCTTGGTTCGCGATCAGGGCACGCCTTTTGGCGGTTGCAATGAGTCTTTCCGCTGCATCGGCGCCGATCCTTCCAATAATCTCGGACCGGCGCGATCCTGCAGCGGCCTCGGCTTCCTGCGCTGCAACATCCGAAAACCAGCGGTTGCGATCTTTGGCCGCGATGTTCCTGAACCCCGCATCCTGCATTACAGCCTCCATCTCTTCGATCAACGCGATGACGAAACCCATGCCGTTGCCAAGCCATGCAGTCATCTCGGGAGAATAAAGTGGCGGTCCGCAGCACCAGTCACTGAAAGCACAGAGCCCGCCCGGGACCAGTATGCGTCGGATTTCGGAGAAGAGCAGAGCCTTGTCGGCGATGTGAATGAAACTGTCCTTACTGAAAACGATGTCAAATTCAGCGTCCACAAATGGCAGCACCCCTGGCGCGACGTGAACCAGTTCAAGCTGCCCGGCGACACCATGCTCTTGCGCGAGGGCCGCAGCACGCTCGAGTACCGGCCGCTCCACGTCAATTCCGGTGACGTGACCCGCTCCGAATTTCTTTAAAAGCGAGATGGCCGGACCACCTGCGCCGACGCCGATGTCGAGCACATTGAGACCGCTTATATCTTGCCGCTCAAGAAGGGCGGCGAGATCTTCCACGCCGCCCGGAGAGAGCCAGCCGGCCTCCCAATTAGCTTCGAGAGTCCGGATTACGTTGGCGCCGTAGATTGGGCGCGGCGCTTTGAGCGGTGCGAAAACTGCACTTTCTTTATTCTGCAATATTGCGTCTTCTGCGGATTCGGACATCAGTTCATCCTTTCAATTCACATTCTGTTTTTGCGACCCTGCGGCATTCCGGTACGGAGAGTGGCGTCAGGGTCGGAGTCTATCGGACGGGCAATAGGAGGCCTCCTGTCCACGGCGTATGGTCGCCTCGCCGTCATCGGATCGCGTCCTGCTAGACGAGGGCGTGTGCCAGCATTGTCTCGTTGAGCAGTGGCCACCGCGAGATCAACCTCGATGCCTGACGCGATACGCTTGGCAGCAATCCCGGCCGCGCCAAAGAAGCCTGTGAAAATCGGCTTGAATCCTGTGAACCAAAGACCGGGATGATCGGGATCCCGCTCGCCCATAGGGTGGTTTGGCTGTCCGTTACTGTCGAGGACCCCGAGATGACCAAGCAATGGTTCCAGACCGGTCCCATACCCAGTCGCTGCGATGATGACATCCAGCTCTCGCGAGGTGCCATCGTTCAGAACGACGCGGCTGCGATCGATGCGTTCAATCTGGGGCACGATCCTGAAGCGGCCAGATTTCAGCGCTGCGACGAACCCGTCGTCGATCGCAAAGGTCACGCCGTCCCGCAAAAGACGGGTGCTGCCGCCTTCGGGATGGCTGGCCAGCCCGTAGCGTCGGAGGTCTCCCAGAAAGAGCCGCTCGGTCAACTTGAACGCGGGATCCGTCAGTTTGACCGGCAGTGCCGCGAAGAGGCGGGCAAGCCCATGGATCGGGTATCCGAATATACTTCGCGGCACGATTGCAGGGCCGTGGCGCACGGATACCATTACGGTCTTGGGCCGATGCGCCGCGAAATGGTTAAGCGCGTCAGTGCCGGAGTTCCCTGCGCCAACCACAAGCACGCGCTTTCCGTCAAAGCGGGAAACGTCCCCGAGATCGCCGACATGTAGAAATTCGCCCTCGAAGGTCTCTCGCCCCGGCCAGTCCGGGATATGGGGCAGACTTTCTCGTCCAGTGGCGATGACAATATGGGCAGCGCGATGAACGCCATTCGTCGTGGCGACCTGCCACCCATCCTCGACCCTGACAATCTCTTTCACTTCGGTTCCAAAGTGGATCGGCGCATCGAGCTGCGCGGCGTAGCGCTCCAGATGCCCGACGACCGTGTCGCGCTTTAGGTAGATGCCATCGGTTCTTGGCGCCGGCTGCCCCGGCAGGCCCGCGAATTTCCGGTGAATGTTGAGACGAAGCGCCGGATGTCGGGATCGCCAAGGTTCTGCAACTCGGTCTTTCGCTTCGAGTACGGTGACCGCAAGTCCGCGGCCAGAAAGCGCCTGGGCGGTCGCGAGGCCCGAAAGCCCCGCACCGATCACCAGCACGCGTTCTGCATGTATGGGAGACATTTCCAGTCCTTTCGGTTATTGCTTAGAATCTGTGACGCCAATCGGGATCCGTGCGCCGCCGGGCCTTGTCCCGCAGGTCATTTTTGCGCCAGCCGACGCGGTCGTGCAGGCCTATATCTCGAAGCAGATACTCAGGCATGTTTGAAAGCGCGATAATCTCACGGCGGATCTGCCGCCGCTTGCGAACGCTTTCGGTTATGCGTCCGAACATACGGGAAATATCGGGTTCACGGCGTCGCGATGCATGGATTTTCAGATCAGTCATGTCATTGGTCCTTGTGGCTGTCCCGCTCTGACGCGGGCGATGAAATAGGCGTTCATGTCGTCATGCGGCAGCCGGTGTGTCTCGACCGAGTCAAAGCCGCATTCCGCAAGGTATTCCTCGGCGGTCTCGATCCCCCACATCGCACCGAGCCCCGGGCCGCCCTGACCGATTGAGATCGGCGTGCAGTGCATGCTCGAAATCGTGTACAAGAGCGGCGCGAAGGGATTGGCGATGTTCTTCTCCAGATCGCGCGAACCCCCGATATCCTGCATCAGGAAGATTCCGCCGGGCCGCAGCGATCGGTGAATCAGGCGCAGGAAACCCCTGGGGTCGGCCTGGTCGTGAACGGCATCGAAGGCAGTAACGAGATCGAATGCACCGACGGATTTAGCGGACGACAGGTCGCAGCCTTCAAAGTGGAGGTTCTTGAGACCCTCTCTCTCGGTTTCCTCCTGCGCGGTGCGAAAAGCATCCTCGCACAGGTCGAACCCCGTGAAGCGGCTGTTCGGGAATTCCCGCGCGAGGTGCAACATGGCCCGCCCGCCGCCGCAGCCAAAGTCGGCCACCGTGATGCCCTCACGCAGGCGATCGATCAGGCCTGGCACAACGGGCAGGATCGCTGCGGTCAGGTTGGCAACAACAAGCTGTGCACTGTCCTCGGCCATAACCTCGTGGAAACGGTCGAAGTGATTGTAACACAGGCCTTTCCCGGTTTGGAAACGTTCCAGCAGATCGTCCTCGACCACGGCCGCGAGACAGATGAACTGTGTCGTCACTGCAAGGTTGTCGGGGCTTGCCGCGCGGGTCAGAAAGGCCGCGTGCTCCATAGGGAGGGTGTAGTTTTTCCCCACCGGATCATAATCTACGACGCCTGAGGTGACCATCACGCCCAGCCATTCGCGCAAGTAGCGCTCGTTCACGCCGATCTTCTCGGCAAGCGCGACAGAGGTCAGCCCGGGATTTGCGGCAATCCCGTCAAGCAGCCCGGCGCGATGACCAAGCGAGGTCATGACGGCCAGCGCCGCCTCGTTCAATGTGCAGACAAAGCGTTCCGCAAAAGCTTGGGCCTTGGCTTCGTCGAATTGGGCAATCGGTGATTGATCTGTCATTTTCAGTTCTCCGTATCTGGGCCGTCTGGCGCTTATCGTGCGGAGAGTTCTGGCGCACCCGCCCGAGTCGTGATATGCGTTGATTTCACCAAAACGGTGAAAATCGGACACTACGATGGATCATGCGACCGCCCCGTTGAACACAGTTGTGCTGGCGCTGCCCTTTACCGGCACATCAACGATGTTCTGTATTCTCGATGTGCTGAGTTCAGTGGGTCGCGACTGGGAATTGCTCCACGCCAAGGCCCATCAACCCAAGGTCTTCGATGCGCGGATGGTCTCGCTTGATGGCAAGCCATATGAGGATGTGAATGGACGGCGCGTGACGCCCGAGGGGCGGCTTCCAAAACCGACCGAAGCCGACCTGATTATCATTCCCGACCTGCACATCGATCCGGCCTTTTCACCGCCGGATTTGTTCGAGCCAGCGGCAGAATGGCTCCGCGCGGCAGCTGCAGGCGGTGCAATCGTGACATCAGTCTGTTCCGGTGCCTGGCTGCTGGCCCATGCGGGCCTGCTCGATGGATGCGAGGCAACGACTCATTGGGGATTTGCCGAAACAATTGCGCGGCGCTACCCGAACGTCTGCATGCGACGCGAGCGTATCCTTGTTCCTACAGGCGAAGGCCATCGTTTGGTCACCGCAGGCGGCATGTCGTCCTGGGGCGATCTGATGCTCTATCTCATTGCGCGCTTCGCCGGACAGGACGAAGCGCGACGAATCGCAAAGATCTACCTGCTCCAGCCCCATACCGAAGGGCAACTCTGCTACGCTTCACTGCTTGCCGGACAACAGCACGATGACGCTCTCGTCGCTGAAGCACAGGCCTGGGTGGCGGACAACTACGCCAACCCGACACCGGTTGCGGCAATGGCCGCCCGGTCCGGATTGAGCGAACGCAGTTTCCTGCGGCGGTTCCGACGCGCCACGGGCCAAACCCCGGTCGAATACGTGCAGACGCTCCGAGTAGAGGAAGCCAAGCAGATGCTGGAAACATCCGACATTCCGATTGAAGAGATTGCCGACGAAGTTGGATATACCGAGACATCGAGCTTTCGGAATGCTTTTCGCCGTCATGTCGGCCTGTCCGCTTCAGCTTATCGGCGCAAACATGCGAGTATCGCGCCAATTCTGGCGGCTTCGCACGGCGCATGACTGCCAAATTACTGCTTTCCGTCTTTAAGCGATCAAGCACGCCGGGGTCGAGTAGAGAGCATGATCACATTTGCACCGGCGCAGTTGATCCGGGCGGATCGGTAGAGGATACTGATAAAATCGGTCGCTCCAGCAACGGAAGGAGCCGAAATGAAAGTATTGGTCGCCTATGCATCCAGCGAAGGTCAAACGCGAAAAATTGCCCGCTGGATTTCAGACCGGATTGCAGATTCGGGACAGGCGGTGGAACTTGTCAGTGTCGCAGACGCGGCGGGTATGGATTTCGGTCGATTTGACCGCGTGATTCTCGCCGCCTCAATCCACGTGGGTCACTATCAGCGCGCGTTTACAGACTTCGTTTCGACAGAGGCGAAGAATATGCGCGGTTCGCAGATACTATTCTTGTCGATTTCCCTTGCCGCCGCAGGCCACGAGGCTGAGGATTGGAAAGACCTTGATCGCGTCCTTTCGGACTTCTGCGCGGCAACGGGATGGACACCAGACAAGACGGAACAGATTGCCGGCGCTTATAAGCCATCGCAATATGACGTGTTCCGTCGCTTTGTGATGCGTCGCATCGTTGCCGCGAAAGACCCACAAGCGGATCTAGATGCTGACAAAGAATATACCGACTGGCAGCGCCTCGGTGCGCAGGTTGACGATTGGCTGAGACTTTAACGCCCTTCCCTTAAAACCCTCGCTACTTTGGTTATCCGATGACCGATCCCGCGCCGCGAACTGCAACGCCGCCACGATACAGTTCTGCCCAGGGCGCTTTTTACCAGACTGACGAACCGGAACTCTGCGACCAGGATCATTTGAGATTGAAGCGGACCGCCTATCCTGGAATTGGACAATGACTTTTCAAAAATCTCATAGACTTGCGGCATCGGGTGCAAGAGGTGACTTTGGGAACCGATCCAACCAAACGAACGCCCAGATCAATATGGAAACGCCCGATCAACCTATGGACAGCTCTCACCCCAGCGCGTCTACAATGATTGCGTTAAGAGTCGACCCTGAGCGGCGCAAGGCGGCAAGCGTCTGAAATTCTTTAGAGTTCCAGAAATCCTCGGCTTTCTTTCGATCGGGAAACTCTATTATAAATGCAGCATCCGGAACCGGATTGTCGCCTTCCATTAGCTGCGGATTGCCTCCCCGCACCTTAAACGTTCCGTCATGCGCGGCCACGACCTGTGGAATACTGGAGAAGTATTCCTCCATCCAGTCACGACTGTGGATCATCATTTGTCCGATTACGAGTGCCGTCATACAAAGAGCCCTCTCAGCTCGCGCCAACTTCTTGCCGAGCCTAAACTGTTTGCCTGCAACCGGGCAACTTTGCCGATTAACAGGGCAGCTCTGCGAAAACCTCAGAGTTAGCGGATCGTTTCTGACGCCGCCGAAGAGCCGAACTCAAAAAATCAGCTCTGCAAAACTCACAGCCAGAATCAATAAGGGCCACAAGGCAAGCGGATCGTGGGTCACCATCAAGAAACCGAGTCGCGTTCAGCTTCCGCGTGATCTGCCGCCCAGGCACCTGCGGCTTCAACAGCGACCGGAGAGGCGGTCGGCAAGACTCCAAGATAGCTTTCTGTTTCCTCCACAGAGGGCGCCGCACGCTGGGTCATGCGGTAAAGGGCATAAACGGCGATGCTTGCAAATGTCGCACCAAGGGCGAGCCAGAACGCGAATGGACCAAACCATTGCATTATCGCCCCGGTGACCAACGGACCCAGGATAGCCCCGATCCCGAACGTCAGCACCAGACCACCAGAGGCAGCTGGCATTGCGTCGCTCGACAGAGAGTCATTGGTGTAGGCAAGGAAGAGAGCGTATAATGGTGTCGTCACGCCACCTGCGAAAAATGCGGCCGCCAACAGGGCCCACAAAATGTCTCCGGCGATCCAGGCTAGTCCGCAGCAGAGCGCCCCAAGAACGGCGGACCCGAAAATAAGCATCCGTCGGTCCATCCGGTCAGAGAGCCATCCGATGGGGTATTGCAAGACCAGCGCCCCGGCAAATAGCATCGCGACGAAGAGCGATATCTGGGCAGCGCTCATCTCGATGAGAGATCCGAAAACCGCCGCCATGCCGGATTGGGTCGCATAGACCCCGCCAAGAAAGAAGATTCCGATGGTTCCAAGAGGCGACGCCCTGAACAGCTCACGAAGCGGCATCGGTCGCGCGACCTCGGCCGCCGGAACCGGCGAGATGGACAGAAGGATTGGCGCGAAAGAAACCGAGACAAATATCGAAGCACCGATGAAAAGCGCCGAAGAGGCCGCGTCTCCAAGATTGAGCAGCGCCTGAGCGCCAATAATTCCAAGCGTCTGCGCAATCATGTAGGCGGCCAGTACCTGCCCCCTGTTTTCATTAGTCGAAGCATCGTTCAGCCAGCTCTCGGCGGTCACATAGATACCCGACATACAAAAACCGATGAGAAGGCGCAGAATTGTCCATGCCCAAGGTTCGGCCACCAGCGGAAAGGCGATAAGCCCGGCGGACATGAAACTGCCCAGCGCGGCGAAGACACGCACGTGCCCCACGCGGCGGATCATGATCGGGCTGACACGCGCACCGGCGAGGAAACCTGCAAAATAGCCGGATGTGACGATTGCGAGTTCGCTTGCTGAAAACCCTTCGATTCCACCACGAAGACCGATCAAAGTGAAATGCATGCCGTTGCCCAGCATGATCAGCACTATCCCGAGCAGAAGGGCCCAAACCCCCGACAAGACCTTGATCAAGATAACGTCCTTCCAATGGCAATACGTATGACTTCAGCAGCGCATTTGGACCGGGCATGTGTCAATGCTTCCCGCCCGGTTTTGGCTCCGGGAATAGCGATCTCTACCAATGGGTATTCAATATGTACCCGATCAATCCGTTGCGAACTTCGATAGTCCCAGCTTCCAGAAGTCTGATTTGATTTGCCATGTCGCACGCCCTAGTCGACATACTGGCATCACCCCGCAACTGTTTCGACGCTAGGCGGTGTCAGCAACCCGCGGACAGACCCGGTCCACACTTCATGAACGCGGATTGAACAGTAGCTTGATGTATTGCCGCAGCAACATGATTTGCCCGGCAGTCATCTTTGGTTCGCCAAGCGATTTGGCCATCACGATGCCACCTTCGACAACCGTGTTGACGAAATCGGCAAGCGCATCGAAATCAACCTCTTCCTGTGGAGGATAGACCGCCGCGATCTGGTCGAACATCTCGCGAAATCGTTGGCGCCAGCCCAAAACAGCACGCCGGTTGGCATCGCGGACCTTCTGATTGAACAATCGGTCCTGATAGGCCGCCGTGGCAACGATACAACCGGGATGACCGGTTTCCATGTCCTCCAGCAATTCGGCCAGCAGCTTCATCCCGATCAGCGCCCGGTGTAGCGGATCATCCGACAGTTCCGCCGCACGCTCGAAGAGGCTGTCGAAAAGCTGGTCCTCAAAGGCGACGTGGCGGTCGATCAGGGCCAGTGCGAGGGCGTTCTTGTCGGCGAAATGATAAAAGAAACCGCTCCGCGTGATATCGGCGGCCGCCACGATCTCGTCAATTGACGTGGCATCGAATCCTTTCGCCAGAATCGACTCCTGCGCGATGTCCAGAATCCGCTCTTTGTGGCTTGGTCTTGGCATTCCAAACTTGACCCTCAGTCAGGTTTCGCTTGCAGCAAGAGGCGCAGAGCTGCGCGTATTTCAGGGCAAAGCATTGAAAGAAAAAGCATATTCTTGATGAGGTGAAACTGTACCACGCGTTCGCTGTTCAAAAAAGACCTGTGCAGCCAAAACGAAGGCATTGAAAAACAAGGAGCACAGCGATGACACATTCAACGAATTTCGAAGCCTTCCTCGCCTCAGACAAGACATGGGTCGCCGATGGCGGGCTTGAGACCGACCTGATCTTTTCCGACGGGCTCGACCTGCCCCATTTTGCCTCTTTCCATGTCTTCGACACCGACGAAGGGCGCGCCATTCTTGCCCAATACTACGATCGCTACATCGAGGTTGCCCGCCGCTCGGGAACCGGCTTTGTCCTCGATACAGCAACCTGGAGATCGGGGGCCTTCTGGTCGGATATTGTCGGTCGGCCGCTCGCTGAGCTCGAAGCGGCAACCAGAGAGGCGGTGATTGCGGCACGCGGGGCCCGTGAAAGGCACAGCGATGTGCCGACAGTGCTTAACGGTGCGGTTGGTCCGGCGGGTGACGGCTATGCGCCCGATCGGCTCTACACGGCGGAGGCCGCCGAACAACTGCACGCTCACCAAGTGCGCTGGATGGCGGAGGAAGGTGTCGAGATGATCTCGGCGGTGACCATGACCCATCCGGGCGAGGCGATCGGGATCGTCCGTGCAGCCCGCGCACACGATCTGCCTGTCGTGGTCAGTTTCACCACCGAAACCGATGGCCGCTTGCCCACCGGCCAGTCCGTCGAAGAGGCTATTGCCGAGACCGATGCCGCAACCGGCGGTGCCCCGGTCTTTTACATGATCAACTGCGCCCATCCCGATCATTTTGCGTCGGTTCTGGCAGGCGACTGGACATCGCGCATTGGCGGGATTCGTGCCAATGCAAGCCGTATGAGCCATGCGGAACTCGACGAGGCCGAGGAACTGGACGCGGGCAATCCCGAGGAGTTCGGCGAACTCTACGGCGCTCTGTACCAGACGCTCCCCCAGCTTCGGGTCATCGGCGGATGCTGCGGCACTGACAAGCGTCATATCGGATGTGCGGCGCATCATATAATCGGCTCAACGAGCCATGACAGTCACAATGAGGCCGCCGCCTGACCAGCAAAGGCGATTGTGGGTAATGAAGGCCGGGCAAACGTCCGGCCTTCCGTGCGCCAACGCGGAAACCAATGCTTTCGCGATTAGACATATGCCTTTAGAAAACTACTGATCTCTCGTTCGGCTTGCGGCCATGCCGTGTCATACTCGGGCAAGATATGATTGTCGCTGTCCAGAGCAACGAATTTTGAGTTCGGCAGCCCCGCCGCGAATTGGCGCCCTTGATCGAACGGCTGCATCCGGTCACCGCGTGAGTGAAGCACAAGGCAAGGCACCGTGACCTCTTTCAAAAGATACATAACGTCGATGTTGTCGATGACTTCTCGATACCGCCCGGCGTTTTCTGGAGAGATCATCTGGCGCATGTCCGCAGCATAGACATCTCTGTCTTCGATGCTGGCACCCGGGAGGATTACTTGCGCCAAATGATCCCGAAGAGACGGGTATTCGTCATCCCAGCCTGCACGCATCATCGACTTCAGCGCTTCTGCGCGCGCCCGATCCTGCGGATTGTTCCGTTGCGCCCGACCAAGAGGAAAGCTTCCGAGCATCACAATCGCCGAGACACGCTCGGGCGCCCGGGCCGCAAAGGCCGCAGCCACAGCGCCGCCTTGAGATATCGCCAGAATCGGCGCTCTCTCAACGCCCGCCGCATCAAAGACGCATTCGAGGTCATCCACGAAACGGTCGAAAGAGATTTGATCGACGTCCCAATCCGAAAGACCATTCCCGCGCGCATCGAACCGGACCAGGCGTCCCAACCGGCTGACCGAACGGATCATCGGGGCAATGCCCGGGCTTCGCCAGTCCAGATCCAGATGACCGATCCAGTTCGGGGCCTTGATGATTGGCGCGCCATCCCCGGAACATTCCCAGGCTAATGTCACGCCGTCTGAAGTTTTGCAGAAACGGAGATCACCCCGCGCCGGGGCGTTATCCGTCCCGCTATTCTTCTCAGGTTCGAGCACCACAGAGAGCGTCTCAACAGGGTGGGCGATGTTCTTGAAGCGATGTACTCCTTGGGATTTGAGTGCGTAAGGCTGGCTGCCGCAAAGATCGCGCACCATTCCGGATATGAGGATTCCGCCGGGTGCCGCCGCCGCCTGAAGCCGGGCCGCGATGTTCACCGGATCGCCAAAAAGGTCATTCCCTTCAACCAGAACATCGCCCGCGTGGACCCCGAGTCTCAGCTGGATCGCCTCTCGGGGCCAAGGGTAAGCACTCATTTTCTGCTGAATCCCGACCGCCGTCGAAAGAGCGCTCAGCGTGGCAGGAAATTCGACAAGGGCGCCATCGCCCAACAGTTTGACGATACGCCCGCCACCCTCGGCAACGGTGGGCTTCAAAATGTCGCGAAATATCTTGTTCAGAGATTTAAGCAGTCCGCTGGCATCAAGCTGCATCATGCGGCTGTAACCAACGACATCAATAGAAAGGATCGCGGCAAACCTGCGTCCGTTCATCGAACCTCTTTCCTGCAGCAAATCCGCGTGAGAGTTTCCATCGATATCCCCGCCAATCAGGTTTAGACAGAAAGTATCACCGAAGTGGATAAATTGCACCTGTCCAGCATCCACGGTCGTCGGTGACATTAAGAACGCAATGGTCAAGTCAAAGAGACGTTCGCGATACCCTGTAGGATCCATGACCTCATCAACAGTGGTTTAAGAACCTCCGTCATTCGTACAAGGAAAAAAAGGATTGCGGCCTTGCCACCTTGGGTTGGGACAATCACGCAATAAGCAATCATAGCTTGTGAGATCTAGCGATATTTGGAACAGTGCCAATCGAGATTATAAGCAACAAGTTATAGATATGACGTCCAGCCTTCGCAAAACCTCAGTTGTCGGCATCTTGGCCTTGGCCAGCATGGTTCTATTCATGGTGCTGGTCTTCGAAGATGTCAGAGCATTCCAGGATGCAGACTGGCATCAATTGCCTCTGGCTCTTGTCGCACGCTACGCCGTTGCTATGGGTGTGGCCGGTGCCCTTGTGGGTTATTTGCTCTATGGCATGTTTGGCAAATCAGGCCTCAAAGGATGGGCGCTCGCCTTGTTGGGCGGCTTCTTGGTGGCGACGATCGCGGGCATTGTCGGCAGCGCCGTAGGGCTTGTGCCTGACTTGATAGCCGACGGTCCCAGAACCGGCGCCATCATCGCGATTTTTGCCGGTGCGCTCGTTCTTCCTCTGGCTCTGATCGGGTGGCCACTATTGCTTCTGATCTGGATCGTGTTGGTATCGTTGGCTCATATCATCGCTCGCTCGGGCAAATGATACGTCAAAACTCTATTGGCACGAACCGCTCCCATTGACCTGAACGGTTGACTCTAAGGCTTCAAAGTTAACATTGGTACCGTGTCAGGCGTTGTTGGGCTGGCATCCTTTCGACCACCTGCTGTGCCAACTTTGGTGCCGAGGATACCAAGCCGATGCCACCAAATGATGACGCACTGGAAAACTCATTCAGTTTTGCCGGAATAGGGCGCTGGGAATTTTCGGTTGATACTGGCGCACTTGTTCTCGACGCCGCCTGCCGCGAATTGTTCGAACTGTCTGCGAGTGACGCAACTTCGCAGACAGCCATCATCGAGCGCGTCGCGCAGGAGGACAGGGAACGAACTTTCAGCGCCCTCGCTGCACTAAGCGATGACGGCGATGAATATGACGAGACCTTTCGGCTCGATCTTCCCCTCGGTCGGGAACGATGGCTGCGAGGCGTTGCAAAACTGCAAAAAGGCCCGGACGTCAACAAGGTCATCGGTGTAAGCTTCGATGTGACCTCCGAGCAAAAACTGCTCGCCGAGCGAGAACTTTACCTCTCCGAGATCAATCATCGCATCAAGAACCTTTTCGCCCTTGTCGGAGCTATGATTTCAAGCGCGTCCCGAGAAACATCGGACAAGGATCAACTGGTCGAAAACCTCCGGGACCGTGTGGCAGCGCTGGATCGCGCTCACTCCCTGATGCTGAGAACTGACGTGTCGCAGCCTATTTCTTTTGGCGCTCTGCTTGACCGCATTCTAGCGCCAACGCGCAGCAAGCAGACGATCGTGATGTCTGGCGAAGAAGTGTTGATCCCGGCAAGGGCAATTACCTCGCTGGTCCTGATCATTCATGAGTGGATGACTAATTCCACGAAATACGGCGCTTTGAAGACGGCACACGGAACGATAGAGGTTGAATGGACCTCAACCGGAAAAGACCTGAGCATCACATGGCGGGAATGGGCGCCAGACTATGACGCTCACGCGGCGGTAGGATTCGGATCGCACCTGATCAAGGCTTCATCCATGCAGCTGCGGGCCGAGAAGGAACGTCGGTTCAAAGACGGTTGGCTCACCATCGAAATGCTATTACCGCTGGATGGGCACTGACCTGACAAATTGCGCGCGGACTTATCCCTGACGGCCTTTCGCGTGGGGCGATATCGGCCTCCGGACTCAATTCTGACCGATGCCGGACAAAAACTCGCTCTATGGCACGGCCCTACGTGTCAGGCCGAAAGCGCAAAACCAATTTCACGTTAAGTTTCATTTTTCTGGAACTAGGGCTTTTCGAATTGGTTTCTCAGCCAGACGGACCGGCTGCACAATCATCCCGGGATCGCAAATTCGCGGCTCGGATCGACCGAGTTCGCAGGTATCAGAAATATGTCGCCATGATCGCCCGTATCCGACATCCCATTATCATGCCATTCTTCAGGGGGATGGACGCTCATGCCTTGCCTGCGGCGCTCCCAAGCCGGGGAAATGAGGTTAAGCTCTCCGCATCCTCTGCAATGAAACTGGCACCGATATCTGGGTGTTTCTCCGACAGGGCGACGGAACAGCTGTTTGTCTCAGGCCAGTACGGTCAGAAGCACTGGCATTGGAAACGTGATCAATCATCGCGAAGATCTATATCAACTCTTTACTGCTGGAATTGAGGCTTCGATTCCCGAAATCGATGTTCCTCCGCAAGTGGATTGCTACCTCTGGTGGGCGATTGAACTTTCTACCAACGTTACCGCAAAGTGGTGAAAGCTGCTGCTGAAATCAAATCAGAAAAGCCCGGATCCATCCAAGGTTATGGCCCCACTGAAAAATCCGGGTGTGAGGATACTAAAAGATGCTCGAATTTATCCGCCAGAACTCTGAACTGATGCAGATCGGGGCCAGCCTGGCCACGACGCTGGTTTGGCTTGTCTATCTCCACGTTCTC
Organism: Heliomarina baculiformis; assembly: GCF_019966545.1. Classification (GTDB taxonomy): domain Bacteria; phylum Pseudomonadota; class Alphaproteobacteria; order Rhodobacterales; family Rhodobacteraceae; genus Heliomarina; species Heliomarina baculiformis. Next base: position 320,554 of record NZ_JAIMIC010000006.1, read on the forward strand.
CTACGCGGTTTTCGCGAACAGCGCAGATCCAGCGTACTGATTAACCGCGGAGGCGGCGAGGATATTGACGCCAGATGTCTGGTTTCGAACATGGGCGCGCAGCCTGCCTATCTCCTCGATGTTCTTGCCTGCATCGAGACCGACGAGGGCGCAGACGTTTCCAGCGTGGTCGACCGGCAGGAACTTCGGCGCGAAGAGCTGGAGCGGGCGACCGAGATGACAGGACAAGGGCCGCTGCCAAGTGGCGGTTACGTCGACATAGGAAGCTTCAAAGACATTGCAAAACGGGCCGATAGCGATATTCGGCTCGATGATATGTCCCGAAGGACAGTCAAACTGATCGCTGTCGCCGCGACCAATCAGGCGGCTCATATCGTGGCCGCCGTAAGGGAGTTTGATCTCGTTCCCGAGGACAACAGTATATCCGTACGCCCACGGTCCCTCGAAGCAAAGCAGTTGCGGTCTCGCCGGTCGCGAAAGCAGGTGCGCAAAGCGCTCGAGATGCTCCAGAACCGTTCAGGATCTGGCCCGGAGATCGCTGCTGAATTGCAGAACGTCTGATGCGGAATGGTAGGTACCGTTGACCGCTCGGGTCTATCTGACCAAGCCGGAGACAAGATTGGCCACCCGCCATACTAAATTTCTTCGCGTACGCTGACGGGACATATCCACACTTTTGGCGCCAAACCCAAGGCACTTGTGCTCTTCATTCCTCGCCGGTTCCGTGAAACGGAAATCGCCACAAGCACGAGATGGAAATTCGTTCAGGAAATGATAGCAAGACGTGGGGGAATTACACGAACACAGGTCGGTCAAACCCGCACCACGCAACCACAGCAGAATGCGACAAACAGATTCGCACCCAGAGAATGATGCGATCAAGTGATGGCCGGAGGCCGTGATAAACCTTCTTTTCGCGCAGGCCAGTGAGCAGGACGCACGACCTCAAAGCATCAACATGCAATTGAAATAAAAAGATTTTTCCAAAAGAACCAACCCTCCTTCCTCCCCGCAGTTAAGCCATTTCGCTTAACAAAATGAATGACAAAACGGGCGGCTTGCCCTGTGATGCGCTTAGGGAGCACCGAAAGTGGAGGAGAAACGACATGACGAAAGCGGCAATATCTCTGGCGCTGTTACTTGCAGTCGGAGCGACGTCAGTTCACGGCCAGACCGCCGAAGAACTCATCAATGACACATCGACAACCGGCGACGTCCTGACATACGGAATGGGGTATGGTCAGCAACGATACAGCCCACTCGACCAGATCAATACTGAAACCGCATCGCAATTGACCCCGGTCTGGGCCTACAGCCTCGACGATGGTCGGGGGCAGGAAAGTTTCCCGCTGGTCCGCAACGGCGTCATGTATGTGACCACGCACAAGGCCACGATGGCAATCGATGCGATGACCGGCAAACAGATCTGGAAAACCTCCGTGGAATACCCTGCCGAAACACCGCGGGTTGCATGCTGCGGTATCGTCAACCGAGGGGTTGCGATGCTCGATGGCAAGCTGTTCAGAACCACGCTCGACGCGCATGTGATCGCGCTTGATGCCGAAACCGGCGAGGAAATCTGGCGCAAAAAGTCCATCGATTTCAAGACAGGATACTCATTCACCGTGGCGCCGCTTGTTGCCGATGGCGTGGTCATCGTGGGCATTTCGGGCGGCGAATACGGGGTGCGAGGATATATCGAAGCCTATGACCCGGAGTCGGGCGAACAACTCTGGCGAACCTACACCGTCCCCGCCCCGGGTGAACCCGGGTCCGAGACCTGGCCGGAAGGAGATGCCTGGGAACGCGGCGGAGGCCCCGCATGGCTGACGGGCACCTACGATCCCGATCTGAACACGGTCTACTGGGGCACAGGAAATGCAGGCCCATGGAACGCCGGCCTGCGTCCGGGCGACAATCTTTATACAACGTCCATTCTGGCACTCGACCCGAAAACGGGCGAAATAAAGTGGCACTACCAGACGACTCCAAACGATCCGTTCGACTATGACGCAACGAACGAACTGGTACTTGCCGATCTGGATGGCCAGAAAGTCCTGATGCAGGCGAACCGCAACGGTTTCTTCTACGTGTTGAACCGGGAAACCGGCAAACTGGTGGCTGCCAACAAGTTCGTTGATCGGGTCGACTGGGCCGAAAGCATTGATCTGGAAACCGGCAAGCCCAATCAGACCGAGGTCGCGGAGGGCGCGCGCACCGGCGATCAGGTCGAATTCTGGCCTTCGGCTTTCGGCGGAAAAAACTGGTCCCCCATCTCCTATGATCCCGAAAAGCAGACCGCATTCGTCAACACGATCAACGTCGGGATGAACTACAAGGCCGTTGAACCGCAGTACCGCGCCGGGGTCTTCTATTTCGGAGCCGAATTCAGCTGGTCATGGCCGGAAGGCAACCGGGGCTTCCTGCGCGCTATCGATCCGCTGACCGGTGAGGTGAAATGGGAAGACGGCAGCGAGATCCCGCGACTGGCCGGAACGCTCGCAACGGGCGGCGGATTGGTCTTTACCGGCGCACAGACAGGGGAATTCGAGGTCTTCAATTCGGAAACCGGCGAAAAACTCTGGTCGTTCAATACAGGTTCCGGCGTTATCGGCCAGCCGATGACGTGGGAGATGGATGGCAGGCAATATGTCTCCATCGTGAACGGGGGAGGCGCGGTTTATGCGCTCTTCTCGGGCGATGAGCGCCTTGCGAGCTACCCCGCTGGCGGAAACCTCTGGACCTTTGCACTGCCGAACTGAACACATGAGAATATCGATAATTGGACTTGTCCTGCTGGCGCATCTGACCGCGCCAGCTCAGGCAGATGAAGCCGCTCTCGCCAAGGGCGCGAGCACCTACAAGCAGTTCTGTTCCCATTGCCATGGGATCGACATGAAAAACCCCGGCACATCCTCTTACGATCTGCGGAAATGGCCGCAGGACCGGAAGGACGAATTCTACAACAGCGTTCAGAACGGGAAAGGCGACATGCCGGCTTGGGGTGACATCCTCTTGCCCGACGAACTCGACGTATTGTGGATCTACGTGGTGACACGCGGTGGAAAGGAGCCGCTGCCCGAAGGGCCGGACAATGGGTAGTCGTAATCTGCGGCTATTCGCGGGCCTTGCCGCCACCCTCTTGTTCACGCTCGCCACGCCCTCGGTCGCACCGGCCGAGACAGAGATCGAGACAATGGAGCCCGGTGTTCTAACGGCATGCTTGCCGCGGAACTCCGGCGTCATCGCAGGCAAGCGAAATGCTGGCGGGTCCGGTTTCGACTATCACCTGATAAAAGAAATCGCCTCGCGGATGGGCCTTGCGTTTTCCCCGGTCTGGTTCGAAGGCGAACTAGAGGAACAAAGCGATCCGCTGCGCGACACCTACGCCATGTTGTCGCTCCCTCTCTGCGATGTCGTGCCCGGCCATCCGCGCTATGTGCGGGCGGTCGGCGCCCCAGCCTATGATCGCGCAAGATTGCCGCGCTGGGTCGGCATGCCGCAAGAGATCGACCAGTCTACGAGCTTTATGAAGGATGTTCAGACCGAATTCGTCGACGTCCGGCCGCTCGCCGTTTCACACGGATACATGCGCTCCACGATTGGGCTCGTCTATCTCGACGGCACGACAGAGCCGAAAGGCTTGAACGACCTTCAAGACCGGCCTCTGGCCTTTCAGCAAGGGACGCTGTCGGGGGCCATAGCGATGGCGTCCCTACCCCCGCATGATCGGAAACAGGCGCGGCATTTCAATCCCGGCGCCTCTTTCCTGTGGCAGGCAGAAATCGAAGGCATGCAATTGGCTATCGTCGACGTTGCAGCCTTTGACAACTACCGGCAAAGCAACGCGATCACCCGTCTGAAGCTTGCGGAATGGCGCCACCCATTTGGCATGGATATCGGCATCGCCGTGCTCGAAGAGCGCAAAGAACTATTGAAAAGCCTGAACGACATTCTGGACGACATGGCGGATGAAGCATGGCTTCAGTCGCTCGCCTCGTCAGAAGGCCTCACCTATTCGCCTCCTGCCGACACTGAACTGGCACCGGAAATTACCATGCGGGATCTACTCACGTCACCCTGAGCCCATGCGACCCGGCAAAATCCAGAAAGCAGAACGCAAGCCACGAGATGCAAAACGCATTCACCCGGCATGGGCGGTCGACAGCGTGCTCTGCCGAAAGGCGCGCGGGGTAATGCCTTCGCCACGCTTAAAGGCGCGGGTAAAGGCGCTTTGCTCCGAAAAGCCGGTCAGAAATGCGATTTCGGCAAGCGAGTATTCCGAGCGTCGCAGCAGTTTGCGCGCCAGCCGCCTGCGCGCTTCGGCGACAAGTTCCTGATAGCTTTTGCCACCGTCAGACAGACGACGCTGCAAAGTGCGCGTGCCCAGACCCAGACGTCCCGCGACCTCGGCAAGCTGCGGCACCCCGCCGCTGAGCAGTCCCGCGACCTCTTCGATCACCTGCGCCGCCAGCCTGTCCGGCTCCGTCTCCATCGGGGGAAGCGTGCTTTCCAGATGATCAGAGAAAAACTTCCAGATGCCGAGATCACCGATCGGGCTGGCACGATCTACGTCCTCGACCGCGAATTGCATTCCGTCGATTTCCTGATCAAAGATCGGCTCTATGCCGAAATGATCAGTCAGGGCCGCGGTACTTCCCTCGCGCCGGTGCGCGAACTGAAGCCGGACCGGTTTTAGGTCCGGCCTGCTCGACTCACGGCACAGCGTCAGAAAGGTCGCCAGGGCCGCCTCGTTGGAAAGATAGTTGCCAAGCCGCGCAGGTTGTGGCCTGCGATGCGTCCAGCAATAGACATTGCCCTTGTCCTCAACAGCAAAGGCCGAAGAACTGTTATAAAGCCGCGCATACCGGTGCATTCGCTCAAAGGCATGGCGCAGGGTTGGCGCCGATTTCATGGCAAGCCCGACAGCTCCGAATTCCTCGCATCGCATGCCAGCGCAGACGCGCATGTGGAATGCCGGATCGGGCCATTCGCTCTCTGCGATCTTTTCCAGCAGGGTAAAGTAGTCAGCCGTCGTGATCCTGGCGTCGGGCGCGCGCGCGGACTCTTCGGTCAGTCCAACCAAAGCGAATAGCTTGGCCTTGTCCGAAACGTTGCGCGCCTCGCTCACCTGCTTGCGCACGAACATCGCTGAAATTTCCGTCACGCCCCTTCCTCCGACAGCCCATACCCCCGGGCTTTGCCGAGACCGGCGCATTCTGTCCCGCTTTGTCACGAGACGTCAAGTTTCTGTCAGGTCGGGTCAATACCGCTACGCCGCCCAAAGCATATCCAAGAGGCATACGGAGACAGGCAAATAAACGACCACAAAGTCGGTCGCGCCCGGTCTCCGGTGGCTTTGAAAACATCTGCGCCGACAAGCGCGAAAAAGGAGGAAGATCATGGAGTTGAGGAATCGAAACATCAAACTGGCCCTGTCCGTCGTTGGTGCCTGTTTCGGCGCGGGACTGACGGTTGCCGCAGGCGCCGCAGTCGTTGGGCTCGGAAAGGGACCGGCCATGGCGCAGGATGGTGAAGTGCGCGCCGCAACGGCCACCCTGCCGCCGATCAACGACGGCCTGCCGATGCCCGGTTTCGACATCACCGCCGGTGATACGGCGCTTGTAATCACAGACCCGCAGAATGACTTTCTCTCGCCCGATGGTGTGACCTGGGGCGTCGTGGGCGAAAGCATCACAGCCAACGGAACAGTCGAGAACCTCGAGTCGCTGTTCGCCGCTGCCGAGAAAGCCGGGATGCCGGTGTTCGTCTCACCTCATTACTACTACGAACATGACCACAAATGGCACTTCGAGGGCACGCTCGAGACGGTGATGCACCAGCTGGGCATGTTCGACCGTCCGACGGCGCTGGACATGACCGGTTTCGAAGGCTCCGGCGCGGACTGGCTGGAACGGTACAAGCCCTACATCAACAATGGCGAAACCGTCGTCACCAGCCCCCACAAGGTCTACGGGCCGGAAAGCAACGACCTGCTTCTGCAGCTTCGCAAGGCGGGGATCGACAAGGTGATCCTTGGCGGCATGTCGTCAAATCTCTGCACGGAATCCCATATGCGGGCGCTGATCGAAGCCGGCTTCGAGGTCATGGTCGTCACCGATGCCACCGCCGGAGCGATCACCGCGCATTACGACGGCTACGCCGCATCGCTGACCAACTTCCGCATGATCGCCAGCGCCGTGGACAACACCGAAAACACTGTGCGCGCGATCGAAGAAGCCCACGCCATGTAATGCCGGTGGCACAGGGTCCCTGCTCCCGGGTCCGACTGCCGCCCATGCATGCGGCCCGCCGCCCGCCCATTCCGGCAGGTCGCCTCACGGTCCGGCCCCATCTCGTCCCAACTCACCTCACAGGGGCCGGACCTTTTCACCGCCAAAACCGCCGGATTTTCGGAACGGCTACCGTCCGGCGAACCATCCAGCCATCGCCTGACAGGGTTTCCTGCACAGGCTCAACAAAAGGAAAAACCAATGTACTCCAAACCTCTCACCAACCTGTTCCTCGCAATGAGCGTTGCCTGGGCCATCGCGACCCCGGCAATGGCCGAGGATGAATACAACGTCACAAACGGGTTCACGATTGACGGCGTGCCTCTGGCGCTGCGCGGCGTTGACCCGGTTGCGCTCTCGACACTGAACGCCGTCGCCAGCGGCGCGGCGACCCAGACCGTGATCCATGATGGTGTCGCCTATTACTTCTCGTCCGAGACAACCGCCGCGATGTTCGAGGCCGATCCGGGCAAATACCTGCCCCAGTACGGTGGGTTCTGCGCCTTCGCCGTCGCTCTCGGCAAGAAGCTTGACGGTGATCCGCGCTATGCCGATATTGTCGACGGCAAGCTGTACCTGTTTGTGAATGCTGCGGTGTTTGCGAAATACAAGGAAGATCCGGAAGGCACGATCAGCAAGGCCGAAGAGATCTGGCCGACCATTCATCACGCCGCCGTCGGCAGCTTGTAACGCCACGACTGACCGGCAGCGCCCCTGCCGGTCAACTCACATCCGCATTGACATGGCCACGCCTTGGCGCGTGCAGATCAAATTTTCTGACAGGATCTGACAATGGACACCAACACTGAAACCGAGATCAAGCGGCTGGCGGCATTCTCCGATGGGGCCACTGGAGGAAACCCGGCGGGCGTTGTCGTGGGCAACACCCTCCCCTCCGAGGCCGAGATGCAGAAGATCGCGGCTGACGTGGGATACTCCGAAACCGTCTTTGCGGCACCTGACGGGGGTGGCTGGCGCGTGCGCTATTTCTCACCCGAGGAAGAGGTCGCCTTCTGCGGTCATGCCACCGTGGCGCTCGGCAGCGTTCTTGCCGAACTGGGCAAAGAGGGCACCTTCTCACTCCACCTCAATTCGGGGAACATCACGGTCGAAGCCCATCGCGACGGCGACGCCGTTCAGGCAACCCTGACCTCGCCGCCGACCCGCAGTGCCGCCGCAGATCCCGGCCTTGTCGATGCTGCACTGAAGCTCTTCGGCTACCAGCCCGCTGATCTTGATCCCGCCCTCCCCCCCGGGCTCGCTCATGCCGGGAACGACCATCTGGTCCTCGCGCTTCGTGACAGGGCCGCGCTTGCCCGGATGGACTATGATCTGGCGGAAGGTGCGCGCCTGATGCGCCAGCACGGTCTGACGACAATCGATCTCGTCTGGATCGAGACAAAGCGGAAATTTCACAGCCGCAACGCCTTTGCCGTTGGCGGGGTACTCGAAGATCCGGCAACAGGGGCGGCAGCCGCTGCCCTCTCGGGATATCTTCGTGACATCGGCTGGCCACATGAAGGCGGCATCGACATCGTACAGGGCGAAGACATGGGGTCAAGATCCCTGCTTCATGCTGAAATCAGCGATGTGGCCGGGGAGGGCATCAGGGTGTCAGGATCAACAAGAACCATGGAGCGATAAGGACTCCGTCGGAGCAGAACGACGCAAAACCCGACACGCGTCCCCGACAAACCCAAGGATGAGAATTGCCTTGAGTTCGCGCTTCTTGTTCCAACAGACCTGCCAGTCCCCCAAGGCGCCTCACCCCGAAACAACCTGAGATTGCCGCAGGTTCATACAATGCTGAGCCTGAAGGCATTCTGTGCTAGGATCGCACAACCTGGCGGCGATTCTGATAAGAGCGTGTCCCTGAATTCAAAAGCGCCGTTTTCGCTTTGACCGCTACGGTTTGCATTTTCGGGAGGAAGACATGACCAAGATAACTCTGAATGGCGCGGAGCGGGACTTTGACGTAGACCCGACCATGCCGCTTCTCTGGGCCATCCGGGACGCGGCGGGGCTCACCGGTACAAAATACGGATGCGGCGCGGGGCTTTGCGGAGCCTGCACCGTACATGTCGAAGGCGAAGCCGTGAGGGCCTGCCAGACCAGCCTCGGCAGCGTCGAGGGCAAGGCGGTGACAACGATCGAGGGGCTGGACCCCGCAGGTAATCACCCGGTTCAGGTCGCTTGGCGCGATCTCAACGTTCCGCAATGCGGCTTTTGTCAGCCCGGCCAGATCATGCAGGCGGCGGCCTTTCTGAACGAAACGCCAAAGCCCACGGACAGCCAAATCCTGGAAGCCATGGCCGGAAACGTCTGCCGGTGTGGTTGTTATCAGCGCATCGTCGATGCCGTCCGCCACGCCAGCACGGGGATCTGAGACATGCTTAAGTATCTTGAACCCCTGATCGAAACAGCAACCGCGCATGTCAAATTCGAAAAAGTCACCCGCCGAGGATTCCTTGGCACTTCCGGTGCGTTTGCGCTGGCCGCCCACGCCGTTCCGGCCCGCGCCTTCGACACCTATGCCGTTGGCGGCACCGACATGCCCCACGGTATCGTCGACGATCCCCTGATCTTCGTATCGATCGACGCCGACGGCACGGTGACTTTGGTCGCTCATCGCTCGGAAATGGGCACTGGTAGCCGCACCTCCATCCCGATGGTGATGGCGGATGAAATGGAGGCCGATTGGTCCCGCGTGAAAATCGTGCAGGCCCCCGGCGACGAACCGAAATACGGCAATCAGGACACCGACGGGTCACGTTCGATGCGCCACCATATCCAGATGGCACGCAAGATCGGTGGCGCGGTACGCACCATGCTGGCCCGCGCCGCGGCCGAGGAATGGGGCGCCGATCCATCGCAAATCACCGTGGAAATGCACGAGGTTAAAGGCCCTGCCGGTCAGACCATGGGCTTTGGCGATCTGGCCGCAGCGGCGATGGCACAGCCGGTCCCTGCCCATGAAGAGATCGCCTATAAAACCGAGGACCAGTTCCGCTATATCGGGAAGGGCGAAATCCAGATCACCGATATCCACGACATCACCACGGGCGAAGCAGTCTATGGCGCCGATGTCACCCTCCCAGGCATGAAATTCGCCGTGATTGCCCGCCCACCAGTCGTCGGAGGCAAGGCCGCGTCCTACGACGCCAGCGAAGCGCTGGCCGTTTCCGGTGTCGAAAGCGTGCATGAAATTCCCTACGTCTCCATGCCGCCGCTCTTTGCACCGCTCGGCGGGATCGCCGTTGTGGCCAGCAATACCTGGGCCGCGCTGCAGGGACGGGATATGCTAAAGATCGAATGGGAGGCCGGGCCGCACGGGGACTACAACTCCGAAAGCTACATGGCCGATCTGATCGCCCAGTCGGAGAACCCAGGCACCATCGCCCGCGACCAAGGCGATATCGACGCCGCCTTCGCCAGTGCCGCCAAGACCTTCACCGGCACCTACACGCAGGACCATATGGCGCATATCCCGATGGAGCCACCCGCCGCCATTGCCAGCTATACGGATGGCAAGCTCGAAATCTGGGCGCCAGTCCAAAGCCCCTACACAACCCGCACAGACACGGCAAAGGCGCTTGGGCTCGATCCGGAACAGGTCACCGTCCATGTCACGCTTCTCGGTGGCGGTTTCGGACGCAAGTCCAAGGCCGATTTCGTCACCGAGGCAGCGCTTCTCTCCAAAGAGCTGGGTGCTCCGGTGCGGGTGCAATGGACACGCGAGGACGACGTAAAACATTCCTTCTATCACACCACCTCGGCAGAACGGATCGACGTCGCGATGGATGAGGCGGGCAAGGTTACCGGCTGGAGGCATCGCTCCGTCGCGCCCTCGATCCTTTCGACCTTCGCCCCCGACGAAGGCAACATGCTGCCCCTCGAACTTGCCATGGGGATGACCGACCTGCCCTTCGATCTGCCCAATATCCGGTGCGAGCACGGCAAGGCGCTCGCGCATACCCGGATCGGCTGGTTCCGCGCGGTGTCCAACATACCGCACGCATGGGCCATCGGCTCCTGCGTCGGCGAGTTGGCGCAAGAGCTCGGCAAGGACCAAAGGGAGATGTGGCTGGACCTCATCGGTGCGCCGCGTTCCCTCGATCCGACAGCAGCCGGGCTGCCTGACAACTTCTGGAACTACGGCGAACCGATGGCCGAGTTCCCCATCGAAACGGGCCGGCTGGCAAATGTCCTCAATATGGCCGCTGATGGCATCGGCTACGGCGCCGACATGCCCGAAGGTGAAGGTATCGGGCTCGCCGTGCACCGCAGCTTTGTGTCCTACGTCGCTTGCGCGGCACGGGTAAAGGTAGCGGATGGTCGGATCACCGTGCCCGAAATGCACATGGCCATCGACTGCGGATTCGCCGCGAACCCCGAACGTATCGAAAGCCAGATACAGGGTGCGGCCGTTATGGGAATGACGGTGGCCCTGCATTCGGGGATCACCTTCGAGGACGGTGCGGTTCAACAGTCGAACTATTACGACTACGACGTGGTGCGCTCGGACAACTACCCCACGGTCGTCACCCATATCGTGCCGCATCCCTTCTCGGTCCATGCCACCGGCGTGGGTGAACCCGGGGTCCCACCGGTATCCCCCGCCATTGCCAACGGGCTGTTCGCCGCGACCGGAGAACGGCGCCGCCATCTGCCCATGGGCGTGGACGCATAACGCACACCGGACCGCGCCGTTTCACCTCGGCGCGGTTCAACAATCAATTCGCGCTAAAGTCTGATCCGGGAGTCGTCTAGACCGCCTGATCTGCTTCCGTCTGACTGCAACTCCCGCCAAGCACCCGGAACTCGGGGCTAACCGCTTCGATCACATTATCGGAATATCAACCGGATACTGCCATCCAATGACCTGACTCAGCCCGTCGCCGAGTCTAACATTGCCGCCATAAGGAAACGGCAACTTGGTAACGGGAAAACAGCGATGACGGCGAACCTGACAAGGCGCGGATTTTGCACCGCAATGGCTGGCGCCTCGGCTGCGCTTGCCCTGCCCGTAAGCGCAGCCTCCCCCATCCCTTTGACCGCGCGGACGGCCAAAGCACAGATCGCACCGCCCCAATACGCGATGACGGATGTGTGGAGCTACGATGGCAAGATACCCGGCTCGATCCTGTGCCTCCCCCAAGGCGGCCGACTGACGCGGCGGCTGGTGAATGAACTGCCCGTGCCAACCTCGATCCACTGGCATGGCATACGTATCGACAATGCGATGGATGGTGTCGCCGGGCTGACGCAGGATGCGGTGCCGTCGGGCGAGATCTTCGACTACGATTTTACCACGCCGGACGCCGGCACCTACTGGTATCACGCGCATACCAACTCGATGGAGCAGGTCGCACGCGGCCTTTCCGGTCCGCTGATCGTCGAAGAACAGGAGCCGCCCGACGTGGACCGCGACGAAGTCATTCTCTTTGACGACTGGTTGCTGAATCCCGAAACCGCGCAATTTGCCGAGCCCTTCAATCACCCGATGATGCTGAGCCACGCCGGACGCATCGGCAACCTTCTGGGTGCCAACGGGTCGTTCGATCCAGTCCTGCCCGCCAGGCGACATGAAAGGCTGCGTCTGCGCCTGATCAACGCCGCAAACGCGCGCATCTTGGATCTCCGGCTGCATGGGCTGAAAGGCTGGACCGTTGCGCTCGATGGCATGCCGCTGAAGAAACCCGAACCCGTGGACAGGGCCATCTCCCTCGCCCCCGCCCAGCGCGTGGACCTGATCGTGGATGTCATCGCAGATAAAGGGGAAGAAGCCGGCCTGCTGCACCTTGCAAATGACGACAGCTGGCAGGTGCTCGTCCGAATTCCAGTCACTGGAAAAGCCGCAGCCCATACGCGCGCAGCCCCTGTCGCATTGCCCCCGAACCCGCGCATGGACGTCCCCGGTCTCGATACGGCGCAACGGCTCGAGATGACCATGGAGGGCGGTGCCATGCGCGGTCTTACCTCGGCAAGCTACCAAGGGCGCGATATGGGCGGCCGCGAGCTGATGCAGAATGGTCAGTTCTGGGCGCTTGCAGGACAGGTCGGCATGACAGAAACGCCTTTCGCCCGCTTCGACAGGGGCGAAACCGTCCGTCTGAAACTTATGAACAACACGGTTTTTGCCCATGCCATGCATCTCCACGGCATGCACTTCCGGCAGGTCCGCGCTGACGGCAGTCTTGGTCCGATGCGCGACACGATCCTGAGCCTGCCGAACCAACCGGTGGAAATTGCCTTTGTCGCCAACAACCCGGGCAAATGGCTGTTTCATTGCCACATGCTTGCACATGCAGCTTCCGGCATGAACACCTGGATCGAGGTCGCGTAACCTGCCAGGCTGCGCAAAAGCCCACAGGAAGGAACCGGAATATTGAAGAGATACGTCATTCTTGCCCTCGCCATGGCGGGCAGCGCCGCTATTGCGCATAGCGATGTGAAAGATCCGAATGTCCAGAAGCGGATGGCTGGCATGAAGGACATGGCCGCCCAGATGAAGACCCTTGGCGCGATGTCGAAAGGAAAATCGGCGTTCGATGCTAGCGCGGCGAATGCGGCCCTCGCCGTAATATCGACACAGGCGGCACGCATCCCCGCGCTCTTCGAGATCAAGGCAGACGACCCGCAATCCGAGGCGCTGCCGCGAATCTGGGCGGATCATGACACGTTCACAAACCACGCACGCCGGTTGAATGAGGCGGCGGAAACCCTCACCGGGACCGTTCAGCAAAAAAGCGAACTTGGCCGTGCGGTGAAGCAACTCGGTCGAGCCTGTCGCAGCTGTCACGAGACCTTCAAGGACTAATCCAAGCCCTGCGGTCGTCGCTTCTGGCCTTAATCGTACTTTGCCACGCACAGCACCTTCCGAAGCCCTGTAAAGGTTAGCATGTGAAATTTATCGTAATGCGCGCCGGTTTGGGCTTTCCCCCTTTCGTCCGTGACTCTACGCTCCCATGGGATGGTCCCGCGAAAGGTTGACTGGATGGATATCTCCGACAAGCGTGGGTTCGGACTGTTTGCCGCCTTGGGCACGGTCACGATCTGGGCGGGTTTCATCCTGATCACTCGCTTCGCCGTTCAGGGTACCTTCACCGTCGAGGAGCTCCTGATCCTGCGCCTTATCCCCGGCGCGCTGCTGCTGTCACCGGTCATGTTCAGACTGGGCGTGCTGCCGCGACAGAAATCCTGGGCAAGGTCCGCCATCCTGATGGTTGGCGCCAGCGCGGTCTTTCCCTACCTCGTCTCGATGGGCCTCGCCTTTGCACCGGCATCCGATGGTGGCGCACTCGCGCCCGGTATGCTGCCCTTCTGGACGGCGCTGGCCGCTTTCGTAATCATGGGTGAAATCCCCGGACCACGCCGCCGCGTCGGACTTGTCATGATCCTTGTCGGCGCCATGCTCGTCAGCCTCTGGCAGATCGTCGCCGGATCAGAAGTCGACGCGTGGAAGGGACACCTGATGTTCCTGCTGGGATCGCTGCTCTGGGCGATCTACTCGGTGATCTTCCGTCAAAGCGGGCTTTCCCCTCTGCATGGTCTTGTTATCGGCCTGTTCTGGGGTTGCGTCCTGATCGCGCCACTGCTTCTCGCAACCGGCAACGTGACGTTCTCGCGCGTAAGCCTGACCGACATCGCCGTGATGATCGTTCTGCAAAGCTTTATCATCGCGGTTCTGGCGATGTTCCTCTTTGGCTATGCGGTGCGCATCCTTGGCGCGGCCGAAACCGCGGCGTTCGGTGCGTTGACTCCAATCCTCGCCCTGCTCGGCGGCGTCGCCTTTCTCGGCGAAGCGGTCACGCCTCTGAAAATCCTCGGTGTCGCCTTGGTGGCTGCAGGCGTGTTCCTTGCTTCGGGCATTCTCAGCAAACGACAGCCCGCTACCATCTCCTGATCCACCCCTGATCATTTGAAAGATCGCCCGCGACCCAATCGCGGGCCGCGCTGCATTGCGAACATTTTTCGGAACCGTGGTGCTTACCCGTACGTTTTGCCCCGAGCGCCGGGGCCATAACGATCCGGACGCGACCAGAGTTTTCACCAACAGTCGTATCTACTGTTTGTATCGAGAGGCTTCCATGAAAGACGCGAAACTAGACAAGGGCGGCGCACCCCGCCAGCAGGAAACAGACCGGGAGCGCACCATGACCACGGCGCAGGGCGCCCCGATCGCAGATGACCAGAATTCGCTCAAGGCAGGCTCGCGCGGCCCGACCCTGCTCGAAGATCATATCATGCGCGAAAAGATCTTTCACTTCGATCACGAGCGTATCCCCGAGCGGGTCGTCCACGCGCGCGGCTATGGCGTGCACGGTCATTTCGAACTGACCAAGGCGATTCCTGAACTTTCCTGCGCCGACATCTTCCAGCGCGAGGGTGAAAAGACCCCTCTTTTCACCCGCTTTTCCACCGTGGCAGGTAGCAAGGGATCGCCGGATGTTGCTCGTGACGTGCGTGGCTTTGCTGTCAAATTCTACACGCAGGAAGGCAACTGGGACCTTGTCGGCAACAACATTCCCGTCTTCTTCATTCAGGACGCGATCAAGTTTCCCGACCTGATCCATTCGGTCAAACCCGCGCCGGACCGTGGTTTTCCGCAGGCCCAGAGCGCCCATGACAACTTCTGGGATTTCGTCTCGCTCTCGCCCGAGGCAACCCACATGACCGTCTGGGCCATGTCCGACCGCGCGATCCCGCGCTCCCTGCGCTTCATGGAAGGCTTCGGCGTTCACACTTTCCGCCTGATCAACGCCAAGGGGGAAAGCCACTACGTAAAGTTCCATTGGAAACCGCGTCAGGGGATGCAATCCGTCGTCTGGAACGAAGCGCTCAAGATCAACGGCATGGACCCGGATTTCCACCGCCGCGACATGTGGGATGCCATCGACAGCGGCGATTATCCGCAATGGGATCTGGGCATTCAGGTGTTTGACGACGAATTCGCCGACAAGTTCGACTTCGACATCCTCGACGCGACCAAGCTGATCCCCGAAGAGGAAGTGCCCGTCCAGATCATCGGCACCATGACGCTGGACAACAACGTCGAGAATTTCTTTGCCGAAACCGAACAAGTCGCCTTCTGTACGCAGAACATCGTCAACGGCATCGACTTCACCAATGACCCGCTACTTCAGGGGCGCAACTTTTCGTATCTGGACACCCAGACCAAACGTCTCGGCGGGCCGAACTTCACCCATATCCCGATCAACGCGCCGCGCTGCCCGATGCACCACTTCCAGCAAGATGGACACATGGCGATGCACAACCCCAAGGGTCGGGCCAATTACGAGCCCAACAGCTGGGGCAAGGATGGCGGGCCCCGCGAAAACCCCGAGATCGGATTCAAGAGCTACGAGGCACCGGTCGAAGGCCCGAAACAGCGCACCCGTTCGGAAACTTTCGCCGATCACTACAGCCAGGCGCGGCAGTTCTTTATCAGCCAGACCGAGACCGAGCAGAACCATATCATCGCGGCCTATACTTTTGAGCTATCCAAGGTTGAACGTGAGGAAATCCGCCTGCGGATGCTGGGCCACCTGATGAACGTCCATGACGATCTTGCCTCCGGCGTCGCCAAGGGTCTTGGCATTGAAGACATGCCCGAACCCGCAACGCCTGCACGGGAACCGATCACCGATCTGAAACCTTCGGACGCGCTCAGCATCCTCAAGAACGCACCCGAGAGCTTTGCCGGTCGCAAGCTGGGGATCTTCCTCTGCGAAGGTGCGGATGCCGGGTTGGTTAAAGACCTGAAAACCGCATTCGAGGACGAAGGCGCAAAGGTCGCGATTATTGCCCCCCATATTCGGGGCGCCAAGCTCTCGGACGGCAAGATGATGGAGGCCAATGAAAAGATCGACGGAGGACCGTCGGTCGTCTTCGATGCGGTCGCGATCATCCTCTCCGAGGACAAGGCCAAGGATGTCGCTGCAATAAAACCGGCAAAGGATTTTCTCAGCGATGCCTATGCCCATTGCAAGTTCATCGCCCATGCCTCTGCCGGTCCCCTATTCGACGCCGCAGGGCTGAAGGACAAAAAGGACGACGGGATCATGGATCTCTCCACCGACAAGGCCGGGGATTTCCTCAAGGCCTGCCGCAAGCTGCGGTTCTGGCCGCGCGAAATGGCCTGAAGCACCAAAACGGGGCCTGCCCTGCCGGGCCCCGTTCTACCTCCTTGATACGGCACAACCATTGACGAAATATCAGACGCGCTACCTGAAAAGTTCAACCTGTTCAGCAACGGTTTCAGGAGTCCCCACATGTCTGGCCCCACCTACCCGGGCAAGCCACGAACCATCGTGACTTTGGCCGGAGCCCTCGGCGGTTTCGCTGTCGCGCTTTACAACTATCTCACCCCGCTCACCGGCGTCAGCGGCACTTACGGGGCCGCTCTCGTCGTCCTCGCCTGCCTTCTCATCGCGATTGCCTGCGTACTCGTCCAACTCAGCCATTCGACCGGCTGGCGCGGCTTTCTTCGGTTCATGATCGGGCTCGGCGCCGTTCTCACCGGGCTCGCCGCCTATTTCCTTCACGAATGGTGGCTCATCGTGGCGATGGTCATCGTCATGGTCGGCTTGATATACGACATCTCGGCAACGCGCCCGAAATCCACGGGAGCCCTCGCATGACACGCCTGCCGACACTCTTACTCATGGGCACCATGCTGGCCCTGCCCCCCGTCGCCTTTGCTCAGGAAACTTCCCAGCCAGAGGCCACGGAAACCGCCCCGCAAACCGAAACCCAGATATCCGAACCTGTTGATCGCTTCCCCGGCGTCGCCGATCCGATCCTGAGCACCACGACCCGAACCCGGTCCGACAATCCTCTCGTGCCGGAAACCGCCACATGGGATGGGTTCCACGGTCAACTCAACGCCCAGAAATATTCACCGCTGACCCAGATCACGACGGAAAATGTCGGCGAACTTGAAAAGGTCTGGGACATTCACACAGGCGATGTTTCCGATGGATCCGGCGACCTCACCGCAACCGTCTGGTCGGCAACCCCGGTCTTCGCCAATGATACGCTCTACATTGGCACGCCCTTCTATCGCATCCTCGCGCTGGACCCGGCCACAGGCGAGCAGAAATGGACCTTCAGCACGGATTCCAAGCTTGAACCGCTGACCCAGCCCGCGCTCAAGAACCGCGGTGTCTCCTATTGGGAAAACCCCGAGCCGGTCGCCGGCGAGACCTGCCAAAAGATCGTTTATATCGGCACGATGGACGCCCAGCTCTTTGCCGTCGATGCGGATACCGGCGAAAAATGCGCCCGCTTCGGGGAAGATGGCGTGCTGGACATGAACCAGTGGAATACAGTCAACGACCGTTTCCCGCTCTCGCTTCTGCAACCGCCCACCATCACCGGCAACCACGTGGTGCTTGGCTGGGCCGGTATGGACTGGGAATATGCCGAGGCCCCTCCGGGCGCGGTCTTCTCGGTCGATCCGCAAACGGGCGAGCTGCAATGGTCCTTTGAAACCCTTCCCGAAGACATCCGCCGCCAGACCGGCACCGCCAATGTCTGGACGCATATGTCGGTGGATGAGGGGCTGAACATGATCTACCTGCCGGTCGCCTCGCCCTCGCCAAACTACTGGGGCGGCAACCGGACCGAGGAAATCCCCTATGCCACCTCGACCACCGCGCTCGATCTCGACACCGGAGAGGTCGTCTGGTCGCGCCAGTGGGTGCATCATGACATCTGGGACTACGACATTAACTCGGCCCCGACGCTGATGGATATCACCGTCGACGGCGAAGACATCCCCGCGCTCATGCAGGCGACCAAGATGGGTTTCCTCTTCGTGGTGAACCGCGAAACCGGCGAAGATGTCTGGCCGATCGAGGAACGCCCGGTTCCCGGTGGCGACGGAACGGTTGAGGGCGAATATTACGCGCCGACCCAACCCTTCCCGACCAAGCCCGCGCCACTTCTCGACCAGTCGGAAAAACCCGAGGTCTGGGCAATCGCCGATATCGTCGGCCTTGGCTCTTGCAGCAGGCTGTTCGACAACCTCTGGTACGAAGGCATGTATACGCCGCCCACTACCAAGGGCGAAGGCGTGCTGGCCTACCCGGATTCCGCCGGGGGCGTGCAATGGGGTGGCGTGGCCTTTGACCCTGAAAGTCAGACCGCCGTTCTCAACACCTCTCACGTGGTCCAGTACATTAAACTGTTCACCCGCGAGGATTACGACCAGCAGGCCGGTGGTTCAGGCAATGAAAGCGGCTTCTACCCGCAAGAGGGCGCGCCCTACGGCATGTCGCTGATGAACGCGATGAACTGGCTGGGCATGCCCTGCTGGGAACCGCCCTTCGGCGAACTCGTCGCCATCGACATGCATACCGGCGACGTGAAATGGCGCAAGCCCATCGGGGAATCCCAGAAATTCGGGTTCTACATGCCCGAAAGCATGGGGTCTCCGACCATCGGCGGACCGGCAGTCACCAAGGGCGGGCTCATCTTCATCGGCGCGACGATGGACGCCAAGGCCCGGGCCTATGATCTCGCCAGCGGAGAAGAGCTCTGGTCCGACCAACTCGAAGCGCCCGTTGTCGCCAACCCCGCGGTCTATGAATATCAGGGCCGCCAGTACGTGGCCTTCGTCAGCGGTGGCAACTCGATCCTGAAACCCGCCGTCGGCGATCAGGTCGCGGTCTACGCCCTGCCGGATTGAACGGATACGACGCCCAGCCGCTTGGAAACAGGCGGCTGGGTCCCCGCGCCAAGCGCTGCGCTTCATGGCGCTTGACCTGCGGCCCGCCTTCAACGTTAATCGTTAACGGCGGATTAAAATTTCGCACAACATGTAACTTCTCGAACTCACCTGACCGCCACCGACATTTGAAATTCGCGGACCAGCAAAGGACGTCAGCTGATGATCTTGAATGTGGCCAGCAAGCTCGTCTCGAAACTCGCAGGGATCGAAATCGAGGAAAACAAGGAACGCGACAATTTCATCAAGAAGTCGCTGGGCCTCGCCAGCGCCGGCATACCAATCGGTCGCGAACACGAACCTGCGGGCTATATCCGCTGGAAAGCGGAAACCAGCGACGGCTCCTTTCAGGGATCGGTGGCAGCGCCCGACGAAGACACCAGCCTTGCATGGCATGAATACCTCTGGACCAACCGCGTTTCGATAGACGAATGCGACTGGGAACAGGTGCGATGGCGGTTCTACAGCAACGGTCTCGTCTGCTTTGAATCGCGCATGTCCAATACCAGCGGCCGTCTCGACAATGGCGACGTACAGGGCCACAGGATCGAGCTGCGTGAGAAAAGCGGCCTGTTGCTCGGCGTCTGGATCGCGGGCTTTTTCGTCCGAAAGGATCTACCCATGCGCGGCTTCGCGAGCTCCTACGTCGATGAACACCAGCCGCTAAAGCTTCATTTCGCGGATCTCGGCGCAACCCAGACCGGCGCATGGGTCTGCCTCTGAATTTTCTGAAAGACTTTGGCCCTACCCGACCGTCTCGCCTTTTTTGAGATGCGCGGGCAAGCGCCCTGGATTTCAGCAGGAACGCGCTCCGGGATATTTATGCCCCTTCCCGCTCACCAGCCATTTCCCGCCGACCATCGATTGGCCGGTCGCAAGGCGCCAAGGCAGCCCGGCACCCACAACCACCTGACAGACATTGATATTTCCCTAATGCATTGGGGTGACTCCCCGTTGACTAAAGCGCCATCTCGCCGACACGGCCATTAGGGCGCAAAGCGCGACTCGTGTTAAAGTTGTTCCCGCGCCCTATAGGGCGCGACTTTAGGTGCAAGGCACCGAATGCTTCAGGAGAGATTTGCATGAGCAAACTACTTGTCGGGATATTAAGTCTTGTTGTCGGACTGATCATTGGCGGGATCGGGTCCTCGGCCATGATTGGCGGCGCAACGGGCGTCGGGCTTGCCGTCGGCCTGTCCTCGGGCATGTGCGCCCTCAGCCGCTCCGCCGTGGACGCCGGTTACCTGACGCCGGAACAGGTCGACGAGGTAATGCAAAACGCGGCAAGCACGCTGGGCGATATCGCCGGAACCGAGGGCGACGGCGGCGAGATCACCAACAGTACCGAGCGATGCGATGAGGTGCTCGCCAGACTGCGCGGCGCCGAACCGACAGCCCCCGCCGAATAGGTCCAACCCGCGAACGAACCGCGGTGAACCCCTGCCGGTCAGGAACCGGCCCTCGGATCAGGGCCGGCGCGGGGCATCAACCGGTATCAGGCGTCTTCGCGTGTCAGATCGGCAAGGGCACGGGTCAGCGAAGCGGCTTCCGCCTCGGCATACCGCTGGTGCAGATCCACCACCGACGCACCAAGGTCGCGCTCGAACATGTCCCGGTTCGGATTGCCGCTGAACGCCTGCTGTGCTTCGTCGCCAAGGTTCGATTGGAAGATGCCCGCCGCACTCACCGGCAGGAAGTCTTCGTAAATGATCGGATCGGCCCGCAGAACGCCCTTTTCGACCAATACCGCCGCATCCAGCGTCGCATCGCCTTCGGCCAGCGGTTTACCCGTCACCGAATAGCGGAAATAGCCCAGCCCTTCTTTACGGATTCCGTCAAGGTCATCCGGGAAGGCCGCAAAGACCTCGGACAGTTTCGCCATGTATTCCGCTGCGTTCGAACCATCCGCCTTGGGCGTAATAACCGCACGGGTGTCGGCCAGAAGCTGGTCGTAAAGCGCCTGCCCTTTCGATGTCAGCGCCATGCCGCGCTGTTCGATCTCACCGAAACGCGCCGTATGGCTGCCCTCGACGGTGGTTTCGCCATCCGCATAAGTCACCGGCTCTTCCAGCGCCTTGAACGAGGTTTGGCGCAGCAGGATCGCCACCTTGCGTGGCGGCGGACCTTCGATCACCGCCTTGGGCGTGATATTCCATTCCGGCATCAGCCCCTGCACCTTGTCGATGTCCAGCGTGCGCGGCGTCAGGTGATTGATATGCGGTCCCTTGAAGGCCACCACATCAGCCACCAGCCGGTGCGCATCATGCAGCCGGCGATACATCGCATGGCCCACATTGGCCTCCGAATGCCAGCGGAAAGTCTCGAGTGCCTCGGCAACGAACGCCTCCGCGTCGGCCTCGGTCAGCCCGCCGTCAGCCTCGGCCTTTTCGATCAGCGCCACGCAACGATCCGTGTAGATCCGGCGCGTATCCAGAACGCCCTGCGCCTCGGCCCGCAGGTCTTCGTCCTCAATGAGGTCAAGCCGCAAAAGCGAGGTAAAAACCCGAAACGGATTGTGGCGCAGCGCCGCGTCTTCAAGCGGGCGGAACGCGGTCGAATGCACCGGCACACCGGCAACGCTCAGATCGTAATAGCCGACCGGATACATGCCCATGACCGCAAAAAGCCGCCGCATCATCGCAAGTTCCGACGCCGTGCCCAGACGGATCGCCCCGTGACGTTCCTCGCTGATCCGATCGAGCTCGCCAAGATCCTGCAGGCGGGATTTCTCGGCCGGGTCGGCGGCCAGAGTCTCGTCGTTCACCTCACGCACAAGGTCGAGAAGCGTGCCATAGGCGGGCACCTCTTCCTTGTACATGGCGGACATTGCACGGGAAAACAGGGTGCGGATCGCATCCCGGAAAATCTTGGATTCGGACATCGCGGCATTCCATCTTGTCGATTCTGATTGCGCCTGCGGTATCAGGGATCGGGACCGAAATGAAATGCCCGATGGAACTATTCCCATGCGCTTCGCGCATCACAGCTTGCCGAACGACTGTTATCTGGTCACCCCGCGACCCGGCGGTGCTTTTTAGAGCGTTCCGCCAGAGGTGATGGTGCAGCAATCAGAACCGTTTCGCGGATGCCACAGGCATACCGCCCAACAGGCGGCATGCCTCATGTCAAAATGGTGACGGACAGCGCGCCTCAGCCGCGCCGAAAGATACGCGACAGCTCCGGCACATAGGCCGACCCTTCGCCAGCCTCGACCGCAGTGGAAATCGCCTGATGCACGCCATCCGCGATCAGGTGCTGTGCGCCCGCCTGTTCCGACATGGTGCGGTAATAATCGATATCCTTCAGCGCGTTGCTGACAAAGAACGGCAGCGCGTCGCGATTGCCATCGGTGATGAAGGGCCCCATGCGCTGCAGCGCGACGCTGGCACCGCCGCCATTGGCAAGAATATCCACGAAACGCTGCGGATCCACATCGGCATCCGCCGCCTGTGCCGCCGCTTCGGCGAGAAGGGTCATGAATCCGACCGAGACGTAGTTGTGCAGCAGTTTCAGACGATGTCCATTGCCCAGCGCGCCCACATGTTCCACCGCTTCAGTAAAAGAATCGAGCACCGGCCGAACCTTGTCCAGAACCTCTGCATCGCCGCCCACAAGCAGGTTCAGCGTGCCTTCATGCGCATGCTGCGCGGTGCGCGTCATCGGCGCGTCGAGGAACGCACCGCCCGCCTCGCGGACCATTTCCGCCATGCGCAAGGTCGATTCCGGCAGCGCGGTCGAGCAATCGACAACCACTGTCCCCGGACGCAGACCTTCAAGCACTCCACCGGGGCCGGTTATAATCGCTTCGACCTGCGGTGAGCCTGTCACGCAGAGGATCACCACGTCAGATGCAGCCGCGACCTCCGCAGAGCTGGCGCAGGACTGCGCGCCAAGGCCGGTGATCTCGTCCACAGGCTGGTTGCCCGGATGGTCGAGGAAAGAAAGCGCGAAACCGCCCTTCAACACGTTGCGCGCGATTCCGTGGCCCATGAGCCCGACGCCGATAAGTCCTGTCTTCATGCCTGTTCTCCCTCAGTGGCGCAGCCGGCCACCCGTCCGGCGGTATCCTACCCGCCGGGAATTCCGTGATGCGGCAGACCTAGCGAAAGCCGGACGCGGAGGAAAGGGAGGCCGCGCCAGCGGCATCGATATTTTTCGAACCCATAATCCCAAGCACTCAGCCGTGGTTGGCCATGCTTGCCACCGCCAGGGCGGATTCCTGAAACGCCTCGCTCAGGGTCGGATGCGCATGGATCGTCCCCGCCACATCCTCGGCCCGCAGACCCGCCTCGATCGCCAGCGCAAAGCCCGAAACAAGCTCGGACACGCCAGGCCCGACCGCTTGAACGCCCAAAATCACATGATCACTTTCCCGCGCCACCAGCCGGACGAAACCTTCGGCCCGGTCCAGTGTCAGCGCCCGGCCGTTGGCACGAAAGGAAAACTCGCTGACCCGCGCGCCTTCGGCCTCGGAAGGCAACAAGCCGACACTGACAATTTCCGGATCGGTGAAACAGACCGCCGGGACACAAGCGCGATCCCATGCGTTCGGCTCTCCGGCAACCACATCGGCGACGATCTCGCCCTGCGCCATCGCCCGGTGTGCCAGCATTAGCCCCGGCGTCACATCGCCAATCGCATAGACGCCGCGCATCGAGGTCTGGCAGCGGTCATCAATCTCGACAAAGTCCCCCTGCCGCCGGAGACTGAGTTCGCCAAGACCCAGACCATCCACGGCAGGTTGCCGCCCGACGGTGACCAGCACCCGGTCGGCCTCCAGCGTATCGCTCGTCTCGCCGCTTTCCAGCGTGAGCTTGCCGTCCAATTCATCCCATCCGCTAACCTTGGTTTCCAGCTTCAGCGCGATACCCAGTGCATCAAGCTGTCGCCGTACCGGCCGGGTCAGCTTTTCATCGTATTGCGGCAGGATCGCATCCGCCGCCTCGATCATCGTGACCTCGCTGCCCAGCTTGGCAAATGCCGTGCCAAGTTCCAGCCCGATATAGCCCGCGCCGATCACGGCCAGCCGCTTCGGCGGTTCCTCCAACGCCAGCGCCCCGGTCGAATCGAGAATGCGCCCGCCAAAGGGAAGCCCCGGCAGCTCGACCGGACGCGACCCCGTCGCGATCACGATGTTTTCGGCCCGCACGATCACCGGACCGATTTCGCCTTCGACCTCGACGGTCTTGCCATCACGGAACCGCGCCCAACCGGTCAGCGTCTTGACGCCCGACTTTTCCAGCAAACCGTCCACACCGGAACAAAGCCGGTCCACCACGCCCTGCTTCCAGTCCTGCGTCTGGCCGAAGTCGAGGGTTGGTGCCGAAACGCTGATGCCCTGCATGCCCTCGCCCGCCTGGCGCACAGCGTCATGGTACAGCTCGGCTGCGTGGATCAGCGCCTTGGAGGGGATACAGCCAACGTTCAGGCAGGTGCCGCCGACGCGCCGTCCCTCGACAAGGATCGTATCGACACCCAGCCGCGCCGCCCGCGACGCGCAGACATAACCGCCCGGTCCGCCGCCGATTACCAGAAGGGAACATCTGAGTTCAGTCATCGCGCCACTCCATGAACAGCATCGCGGGTGTTTCCAGCAGGCTCTTGATCTTTGCCACGAATTCCGCCGCCACATAGCCATCGACAACCCGGTGATCGAAACTGCACGACATGTTCATCATCCGGCGCGGCTGAAAGCTCTGCCCGTCCCAGACCGGGCGCACCACCATCTTGTTCACCCCGACGATAGCCACCTCGGGGTGATTGATGATCGGTGTCGTCGCCAGCGCACCGAGAGGTCCCAGCGATGTCACCGTCAGGCTCGATCCCGACAGGTTCTTCGGCCCGATCCGCCGGTCCCGCGCCGCCTCGGAGAGCCGTTTGATCTCGCGCGCCATATCCCAGAGGCCGCGGGCCTCGGCATGGGTCAGAACCGGCACCATCAGCCCGCTGTCCGTCTGCGTCGCGATCCCGCAATGCAACGCCTCGAACCGGGTGATGACATCGGCCTCGTCGTCGTAATGCGCGTTGATCTCGGGGTGATCCACTACCGCCTCGCTCAGCGCACGCAGCAGGAAAGGTAAAACCGTCAACCGACCGCGATCCGCACCGAATCGGTCGTTGAGCGAACGACGAAGCTGCTCCAGCGCTTCGACATCCACCTCTTCGATGATCGAGAAATGCGGGATGCGCCGCTTGGCCAGCGCCATGCGTTCGGCAATCTTGCGGCGCACGCCGGTAACGCGGATCTCCTCCGTGCCGTGGCGCCGCACCAGCCCGCCACCCTGCCGCATATCCGGGCCATGGGCGACGAAATCGTCCAGATCCTCATGCAGGATACGCCCCGCCGGGCCGGTTCCGCGCAGCTGCCGCAGATCGACGCCCAGCTCTCGCGCGCGTCCCCGTACCGAGGGCGCCGCCAGCGGACGGCCCGACGCATTGCGCGCCGCGACCGGCGCCACCGATCCGCCACCATTCCGCCGGGGCTTGGGTGCCGGGCTTTCCTCTTTCGGCTCAGGCCCTTCCGGCGTGGATTCTTCCGCCTGCTCTTCGGCTGTTTCGGGCTCGGGCTCTTTTTCCTCCGACGCCGGGACGACCTCGACCGAAGCGTCGGTTTCGATCCGGATCAGCTCGCTGCCGATGGCCATGACCTCGCCGGTCTTGCCACCGAGCCAGGTCACGCGCCCGCTCACCGCCGCCGGAATTTCTACCGTCGCCTTGTCGGTTGTCACCTCGCAAATCACGTCATCCTCGCGGATGACGTCGCCGACCTTAACCAGCCATTCCGCGATTTCCGCCTCGGCAATGCCTTCGCCGATATCGGGCAGCTTGAATACCTGCTCCGCCATGTCTCAGCCCTCCATGACCGTTGCGATGGCGCGCTTCACCCGCTCTGGACCGGGGAAGTAATCCCATTCCTGAGCATGGGGATAGGGCGTGTCCCAACCCGCCACCCGCAACACCGGCGCTTCGAGCGAATAGAAACACTCCCCCTGAATCAGCGCCGTCACCTCAGCCCCGTATCCCGAGGTCAGCGTCGCCTCATGCAGCACGATGCAGCGCCCCGTCCGGCTCACCGACTCCGCGATGGTCTCAAGATCCAGCGGCAAGAGAGTCCGCAGGTCGATCACCTCGACATCGACGCCACTCTCTTCCACCGCCGCCAGCGCAACATGCACCATCGTGCCATAAGCCAGCAACGTCGCCGCCGACCCTTCGCGCACGATATTCGCCGTGCCTAGCGGCGTCTCGTAATACCCGGTCTCGACCTCGCCGAGCGGATGCTTGCCCCAGCTTTGCGAGGGCCGGTCGAAATGCCCGTCAAACGGCCCGTTATAGAGCCGCTTCGGCTCCAGAAAGATCACCGGGTCCGGGTCGTTGATCGCCGCCAGCAGCAACCCCTTGGCGTCCTGCGGGTTTGACGGCACCACGGTCTTCAGCCCCGCCACGTGGGTAAACAGCGCCTCGGGACTCTGGCTGTGGGTCTGCGCGCCGAATATGCCGCCTCCGGTCGGCATCCGCACCACCATCGGACAGGTAAACTCACCGGCCGAGCGGTACCGCAGACGCGCCGCCTCGCTCACGATCTGGTCATAGGCCGGGTACATGTAATCGGCGAACTGGATCTCGACCACGGGTTTCAGCCCGAACGCCGCCATGCCCACCGCCGTTCCCACGATCCCCAGTTCGGAAATCGGCGTGTCGAAACAGCGCTGCACGCCGAACCGTTTCTGCAGCCCCGCGGTGCAACGGAACACCCCGCCGAAATAGCCCACATCCTCGCCCATCACCACGACATCGTCATCCGCTTCCATTGCCAGCGTATGCGCGTCGCGGATCGCTTCGATCATCGTCATCCGCGCCATGTCAGTACCCCACCTCGTGACGCTGCCGCACCAGATGCGGCGGCATCTCGGCATAGACATCCTCGAACATTTCGCGCGGACTGGGCCGGTTGCCGGAATGCAGCGTGCCGATGGCCTCGGCTTCTTTCTGCGCCGCGATCACCCCGTCCATCACCTCTGCCTCGGCCTGTGTGTGACGTTCCTCGCTCCACAACCCCTTCTGGATCAGATGTGTCTTGAGCCGCAGGATCGGATCGCCCAAAGGCCATGCCGCGCCCTCCTCCTTTGGCCGGTAGGCCGCCGGATCGTCCGAGGTCGAATGCCCCCCGGCGCGGTAGGTCACGTATTCGATTAGCGTCGGGCCCAGATCGCGCCGCGCCCGCTCCACCGCCCATGCGGCAGCCGCATGCACCGCAAGATAATCGTTCCCGTCGACCCGCAGCGCGGGCAGCCCAAACCCGTGTCCCCGCGCCGCGAATGTCCCGGCACCGCCCCGCGCAATGCCCTGAAAGGTCGAAATCGCCCACTGGTTATTGACGATGTTCAGGATCACCGGCGGCTTGTAGGTCGAGGCAAACACCAGCGCCCCGTGAAAATCGCTCTCGGCGGTCGACCCGTCGCCGATCCAGCCCACCGATAACTTGCGCTCCCCCTTGATCGCGGCGGCCATTGCCCAGCCGACAGCCTGCACGTATTGCGTCGCAAGGTTTCCCGAAATCGAAAAGAATCCGTGTTCCTTCGAGCTGTAAAACACCGGAAGCTGCCGCCCCCGCACCGGGTCCGCCTCATTCGAATAGACCTGATTCATCATGTCCGACATCGGATAGCCCGAGGCGATGAGCAGCCCCGCCTGCCGGTAGGTCGGGAAATTCATGTCACCTTTGCGCAGCGCTTTCTGGAAAGCGCAGGCGATCGCCTCTTCACCAAGGTGCTGCATGTAGAAGGACGTCTTGCCCTGCCGCTGCGCTTTCAGCATCCGTGCATCATAGGCCCGCAGGGTCATCATGTGGCGCAGCCCCTCCTGCAGAGCCTCATCGCTCAGCGAATCGGCCCAAGGGCCAACCGCCTCGCCCTTTCGGTTCAGCACCCGAATGATCGAAAACGCCAGATCGCGCATCTCCTGGGGGTTTTCACCGGGATCGGGACGCCGCACCTCCCCCGCACGCGGTATCTCCACATGCGAAAAATCCGGCGTGTCCCCGGGTCGGATCGCCGGTTCCGGCACATGTAGCTGCGGATCGGTTTCCTTATCCATCCTGACACTCCTTCTGAAGGTCGATGTACTGGGCCAGCCGTGCAAGGAATGTGGCACGCCGCGCCGGCTCCGCCGGGGCCAACGCGAATCCAAGGGCGTAACGCCCGTTTTCCTGCGGCTTCAGCGACATTTCCGCCATCTCCAGCCCCATACGCCGCGCCGTAGCCATCACGTGCGTTACGGTACAAAGTGGATCGCGGCAGGAATAATTCAAATCCATCCCCGGCCCTCCTTCGGCAGACGATAGTTGGGCCGTGACAGAATGAGCCTTTGATTTCTTTGCTCTTTACACGTAAACGCAAAATAATCTTCTGCAGAATGATCATTCCCGAAACGATGCGACCCGCCAACCCACTGCCACAAATCGACCAGATCGACCGCCGCATCCTCAAGGCACTGGCCGAGGACGGGCGCATCTCGAACACGCAGCTCGCGCAACAGGTCGGCTTGTCTCCCAGCCCCTGCTGGCAAAGAGTCCGGCGGCTCGAGCAACAGGGAATCATCGCCGGCTACCGGGCGATTCTCGATCACGAACAGCTGGGCGCCCCGGAAATCGTGATGATCGAGGTTGTTCTGGACCATCACGACGATTCGACCCTCGATGTCTTCGAACGCACCATGGAACGCATGCCGGAAGTGCTCGAGGTTCACCTGACCAGCGGCGAATACGACTACCTGATCAAGGTCGCGGTGCAGGGAACGCGCGGCTACGAACAGTTTCTGCGTAAAAAGCTGTACCGCGTGCCCGGAATCCGCCATTCACGCTCCAGTTTCGTTCTGCGTTCCCTCAAGAACGTGCAGGCCTACCTGCCCGCGTCAGACTGACCCTGCCACGCGCGAGCAGGTCGAAACGCGGCCCACGAAACAATATTTCTCCGCCCCAAGGCCTTTTCACCCTTGACGCTCCCCGCTGAAATTGAGAGAGAGCGGCCCTGATATTAAGGGTCTCAGGCTCAACACCTGTAAATCCTTCCCATGATTCACCACCCGAAAACACTATCGGGTACCCGCAACCAAGGCGCTTTCACGCGCGCCGCAGGACAGGAGAAAGGCCATGAAGGTCAGAAACTCGCTCCGCTCGCTCAAGAATCGGCACCGTGATTGCCGCGTTGTGCGTCGCAAAGGCCGCGTTTACGTGATCAACAAAACGCAGCGCCGGTTCAAAGCTCGTCAGGGCTGAACCGGACAATCTGATTTGGAACGGGCCGCCTCTTGGGCGGCCTTTTTCTTTGCGTTCAGACTGAACCGGACGGGGTCTTAAACCCTCAGTCAGACGCGCCCGCATACCGGGTCACGAAACGGTGAATAATTTCTGACTGAAACGCTTGGAAATTGATCACCCCTCGGTTACTGATCAAAAAAGTCGGAAATAATCCACCAAACGAAAGGACGACCGAACCATGCAACGCACCGCCCTGCTGGCCGCCCTCACCCTCTCCGCCATCGGCACGAACGCCGTCGCGGATGAACTCAATCTCTACTCTTCGCGTCACTACGACACCGATGAAAGGCTCTATTCCGATTTCGAGGAACAGACCGGAATCACCATCAACCGCATCGAAGGCAACGCCGACGAGCTGATCGCCCGGATGGAAGCCGAAGGCGCAAATTCCCCCGCTGACGTGCTGCTGACCGTGGATACCTCGCGGCTCGAACGCGCCAAGAATGCAGGCGTTCTTCAGGCAACGGACAGCGACGTGCTCGAAGAGCGCATCCCCGCCAGCCTTCAGGACTCCGACAACGAATGGTTCGGTTTCTCCCAGCGCGGCCGGATCATCTTTTACGACAAGAACGAACTGACCGATCCGCCGCAGACCTACGCCGATCTGGCCGACCCGAAATACAAGGGGCTGGTCTGCATCCGTTCCTCATCGAACACCTACAACCAGACCCTGCTGGCCTCGATCATTACCAACCAGGGCGCCGAGGCCGCACGTGAATGGGCCGCGGGCGTCGTCGAGAACATGGCCCGCGATCCGCAGGGCGGTGACACCGACCAGTTGCGTGGCATCGTTTCCGGCGAATGCGATATCGCGGTTTCCAACACTTATTACTTTGCCCGCGCGATCCGCACCGATGTCGAAGGCGTCAGTGACAGCCGCGACATGATCGGCTGGGTCTTCCCGAACCAGGACACGACCGGCGCGCATATGAATCTCTCGGGCGGCGGTGTCGCGGCCCATGCGCCGCACCCGGAAAACGCGGTCAAGTTCCTCGAGTACCTGACCAGCGATTCGGCGCAGGTCTATTTCTCGGGCGGGAACGATGAATACCCCGTGGTCCCCGGCGTCGAAATGTCGGATTCGGTCAAGGAACTGGGCGAGTTCAAGGCGGATGAGGTCAGCCTCTCAGATGTCGCCAAGAACATCCCCGAAGCCCAGAAAATCTTTAATGAGGTCGGCTGGAAGTAACTCACGCCCCTAAAGGCGACAGGTGACGCGGACCGAAAGGTTCGCGTCATTTTTTGCGCGGCGCCCCGCGCTGCCGACACAACACTCCGTCCGGGCGCGATTTTCTTTTACCTTGGGTCAATTTTTCGCATAACATGTTCGCGCGTTAGCAGTTAACGGGCCCTATTGCCGCCCCGACGCCCGCCACTTCAACTTTGACGACCTGCATAGACTGGATGAATTGAAACGATGCCGCTCGCCTGCGTTCTGATTTCGGACATCACCGGCAGCACTCAAATCTACGAGCGCGAGGATAACGAGACCGCGCTCGGCTACATGCTGCCCGTCCTCGAACGTATGCGCGAGTTGATCTCCAGCAACGACGGCATCTGCGTCAAATCCAAGGGCG
The DNA here is from genome assembly GCF_019966545.1 of Heliomarina baculiformis. Classification (GTDB taxonomy): domain Bacteria; phylum Pseudomonadota; class Alphaproteobacteria; order Rhodobacterales; family Rhodobacteraceae; genus Heliomarina; species Heliomarina baculiformis. The sequence continues at coordinate 351,475 of NZ_JAIMIC010000006.1, forward strand.
ATGATACGATCAGCTTTTTCCCCACGTCGGAAAACGCCTTCAACGCCGCATGGGCAATGATCAACGAGGAATGGCATCTCGGCATGTCGGTTCACGCGGGCATCTATTTTGGCGAGGTTCTTCGACAGGACGCGGGGCTTTACGGCAGCGCCGTGAACACCGCTGCCCGGCTCGCCTCGCTCGCCAAACCCAGCGAGGTACTCGTCGGCGCCAATTGCATCGACGGCCTAAGCGACGACAACCGCGCCCGCGTCCTGCCGATCGGCGATCTGCACCTCAAGGGCAAGGAAGAGCCCACACAGGTCTTTGCCGCATCGGTTCATTCCATGGCAGCGACGACTATGGTCTTTGCCAAACGCCAGATGGAACGCCCCAGCCGCACCGAACTGGTCGAGCTCACTTATGGCGGGCAAAGCTGGCAGATCAACGAGGGCGAAAAGCTCACCATCGGACGTTCTTCGGACTGCGATATCGTCGTCGACTGCGCTTGGGTGTCCCGGCGCCACGGTGAAATCTCGATCCGCCAGTGGCAGCTTGAATATGCCGATCACAGCTCGGCCGGCAGCATCGTCAAAGGGGCCGATGGTGGTGAGATGTCCGTCCACCGCCGCTCGACCATGCTGAACGGGGCCGGGACGATCATGCTCGGCGCGCATGGCATGGTGGACGACTCCTGCACCATCGGCTTTGTCGCGCATGATATGTCGATCCTCGCCGCCAATACCTAAGCCCCCATTGCGAAGCCGCCGCTTTCCCGGCACAAGCACCTCCGGCACCTTGAAAACGGATTTCGCATGCGTCTCCCCCTTACCATTCTCAGCGGCTATCTCGGCGCGGGAAAGACGACCCTGATCAACCGGCTTCTGGCCGAGGACCACGGGCTGAACCTGATGGTGATCGTCAATGATTTCGGATCGGTGAATATCGACGCCGCGCTGATCGCCGAGGCGACGGACCAGACCATCGCGCTCACTAACGGCTGCGTCTGCTGCTCGATGGAGGCCGATCTCTTCATGGCCCTGAACGCGGCGCTGGACCGTAACCCGCGCCCCGATCACCTCATCGTCGAAGCCAGCGGCATCGCCGATCCCGCCGCCATCGCCGCCGCCGCGATTGCCGAGCCCGAAATCGCCTATGGCGGGATCCTGACGCTGGTCGATGCGCTGAACATCGACGCCCAGCTTGCCGATCCGGAACTCGCCCCCCAGATCAGCCAGCAGATCGCCGCCGGGGATCTGACCCTGATCACCAAGACCAACAGCGCCGACCCCCAGTTGATCGCCCGTCTGAAAGCCCTTGGTGCACGCAACCCCGCGCCGCTCGGCGACGTACCGCTCGCGCCGCTGCTGTTCGATATGGTGCCCCTGCCGCGCAGCCAACGCCCCGCGCCGCACCCGGCCTATGCCGCTTGGCACCACGACAGCGACACGCCAATCAGCCGCGCCAAAATGGGCGACCGCCTCGCCACCCGGCCCGAGGGCCTCTACCGGCTCAAGGGGACGGTGCTGACGGACGACGGCGCCTACCGGATCCACGTCACCGGTCAGCATGTCGAGGCAAAACGCACCCGCGCCGAGCGCACAAACCTCGTCGGCCTCGGCCTCGCCAGCCGGATCGATGCGGCAGAGATTGAGGCGTGGTGGCAGGGAGAGACCGTCTGAGGGGGTTCCCTGACCATTCCCCCTACGGCTGAAGCAAGCTCTCCTACCGGTCAACAAGCTCCCCTTGGCGCGGGCTGAAAGCCCGGGCCGCGCCCGACCCTCCCCCCGGGAGGGCGCATTTGCAGCGTTACGACCTGCACACTGACATGCTTGATTGCAAACCGGCCCTGCTTAACGAATGGCATCATGCGCCCACCCAGGCTCGGGCGCGCCCCTACTCTAGGGTCGTGCAGCCCTACTCAACCAGCCCTACCGCCGCCGCCCCACCTGACGGCAGATCAGGATCACCGGTAGCAATCCCATCGCGACGATCACCAGCGACGGCACCGCCGCGCCCTCCAGCCGCTCGTCGCTGGCCAGCCGATAGGCCTGCACCGCCAGCGTGTCATAGTTGAACGGCCGCATGATCAGCGTCGCTGGCAATTCCTTCATCACATCGACGAAGACGATCAGCAGCGCCGTCAGCAGGCTCGGCGTCAGGATCGGCAGATGCACCCGGCGCAGCGTGCCCATCGGCGTCTGCCCCAGCGACCGCGCCGCCGCGTCCATGTTCACATGCACCGTGCTCTGCCCGCCCTCATAGGCCCCCAGCGCCGCCGCAAGAAAACGTACCATATAGGCCCCGACCAGCAGCCAGATCGACCCGGTCACCAGCAACCCGGTCGAATAGTCGAACCGCGCCCGCATCCAGGCATCCAGCGCATTGTCAAAGGCGGCAAAGGGCACCATCAGCCCCACCGCGATCACGCCCCCCGGCACCGCATAACCCAGCCGCGCGATATAGCCCGCAACCGAAGAAATCTTGCCCGGCCGCAGCCGCTGATAGAACCCGACGATCACCGCCGCTCCCACGGTCACCGCCGCCGCCACGCTCGCCAGCGTAAGCGAATTGGAGATGAACCCGATATAGCGCCTCGACAGCAGATCCTGCTCGGAATCGATTCCCATCGCAAAGAGCGCCACCGTCGGCACCAGAAAGCCAAACACCACCGGAAATGCGCAGATCACCACCGACGCCACAGCCCGCCAGCCGGTCAGCGCCTCGGGCGGCATGGTCACATGGGCCTTGCCAGCGTGGTGATAGCGTGCGCGCCCGCGCTGGATGCGCTCGCTCAGCGCCAGCAGCAGCGCAAAGCTCAGCAAACAAAGCGCGAGCTGCGCCGCTCCGGCGCGGTCCGCCATGGAAAACCAGCTTGTGTAGATGCCGGTGGCAAAGGTCTGCACGCTGAAATAGGCCACAGTGCCGAAATCAGCGATGGTCTCCATCACCGCCAGCAGCACGCCCCCTGCAATCGCGGGCCGCGCCATCGGCAGGCTGACCCGCAGAAAAGCCGAGAGCGACGAATGCCCCAGCGTCCGCGCCGCCAGAAACGCGGCCGAGCTTTGTTGCAGGAACGCGGCCCGCGCCAGCAGGTAGACATAGGGATAAAGCACCAGCACCAGCATGGTTGCCGCGCCGCCCATGCTCCGGATCTCGGGGAACCAGTAATCGCGCGGCCCCCAGCCGGTCACATCCCGCAGGGTCGATTGCACTATGCCCGGATGATCCAGCAGATAGGTATAGGCATAGGCCATCACATAGGCCGGAAACGCCAATGGCAGCACCAGCGCGACCTCGAACAGCCGCACGCCGGGAAAGCGCGTCATCGTCACCAGCCACGCCGACCCCACCCCAAGGCAGAACGTGCCTACCGCCACCAGCAGCACCAGCACCAGCGTGTTCAGCGCATAGCGCCCCAGAACAGTGTCGATCAGATGTTGAACCGTATCGGTCCCGCCCGTCAGCGCCGCCAGCGCCACCGCCAGCATTGGCAAGAGGCAGGCCCCCGCCACCACGCAGGACGCCCAGCCCAGCAGCCTGGGCCCGGTTTCGCGCCGGTGGTGGCTGCCATGGTCGGCATATGATCGCGTATCGCTCAAACAGCCCCCCGAGGCAGATGGTGTCAATGCAAGCAAGGCACAGCGTGTAGCAGACAGCCCCGGTTAGGCAAGGGTCAGAGGCCAGCCTCAGCCGGTCGGCACGCCTGCCGAGCCATATTCCAGCCATGCCCGCTCCTCGGGCGTGAGGCTTGCCGCCATCATCGCGTCGTAACGCGCGATCTCATCACCGCTCAGCACATCCGCCCACTGGCCATTGCTGCCGCTATGAAAAAACGCCCTGTCCGATTTGAAGAACCCCTTGCCGCCCGATGGTGCAAACCGCTCGGCGTTGGCCTTCATGTTGTCGAATGTCGCCGCCCGGACAAGCTGCGCCATGGTCTCGGCACTATGCGATATGTCCAAGAGTCGGGCCACCTTAGCGAGAGTCCCCTCCAGATCGCGCCTCATATCAGCAAAATGAAACAGGGTGACGTTGGGCCGGTCGGCCAGCGCGATAGCGGCCCTGTAGTGACGCAGGATATGGGCAAGCGGCATCGCATCCATATCGAACCCCTCTGCCCCACCATCCATAAACCGGCGAAAGGCGATCCCGTCCGGATCGTCCTCCGGAAACCAATGGGAATAGAAGGTCATCGGCATGTTGTGGACATGCCGGCGATAAGAAAGATGCGCGTCAAGCGGGTGGCGGAACACGCAGATATACCGCGCGTGATCGTCCAGCGGCAGCCCATCCATCGGCGTGTGGCTCTTCATGCTGCGTCGATGGGTCATCCCCTCCAGCCGTTCGGCTACCTCCGACAACTCACGCAGCCGGATATCGACCCAGGGCATCCGGATCGAAAGCTCTGTCTCAACTTCGGGGTCGCCGGAAAACAAGAGGGCAATGATCGTCTGCATCCACGTGGTGCCGCATTTCGGCGGGGTCACCACGATGACATCATCCGGCCGGATCGCTACCCTGTCCCAGCGGCGGTTATCGGTAAGCGGGCCGAGGTAAAGCTTTCGCTGCGTCATTTCCGACCTCAATTGCACGGAGCGCGATCAGGAAAAACGGAGCGACTCCGCAAGGCAACACAAAACAGCGCCCGTGATCACGAAACACCGCAAGCTATATGCGCAGGCAACACGCGCAGGACGTGGCAGATGAGGCTGCCGACAGCCAATGCCATCGAGTTTCCTCAACAGCATCGGGCGACAGACAGCCCGGTTTGGGCCGACAGCACAGACGACAGCTCAACTCCAATCAAACCATGGCCGCCATGCGGATTTCACCGCCGCTGCGTTCAACAAAATTAAACTTCTGCCACGGCGAAAAAAGGCTCAAGCCATCTTGCTAAGACCGTCCCTGAGCGCCTTTGTCATCCCCTGAGCCTCCATATGAAGCCGAAGTCTCTGATTAAAGCCACCCGGCGTATTGAGCGCCTCGATGAGCGGACCACACGCGGTCGTCGACAGGTTTGATGCCACCAACTCTCTGAGAAATGCTTCGCCCTGGGATTCGTCCGCGACGCTTTCCCCAAGCCAGACCGCTGCATCGCTGACCATACGCGCGACGGGAGACAGAACAGCCTGCGCGCAAAGATAGGCGGCCATTTCATCGGCATCCCGCACGGGATAAATACTGTTGCGAGCTCCGAAAATCTCCGTGACGATCTTGGTATCCCCGCACATCATGATAGGCGTCCCGCCCCGTGCAATACCGGGAAACGGCATCATCTGGGCAACCACGCGCGCCGGTCGAACCAAGGCGTCTGCCTCCTCAAGCGACGCACCGGCCATGAAACTTATCGCGACCTGTCCTTCTCGAAACGCCAATGGGCCAAGAACATCTGGTGCGACATCGGCCATCAAACCCAGAAACAGAACGTCGCTTGCATCGACAACCCCCTGGTTGTCAGCGATCCGAACATTACCATGGGCTTCAGCGAGAGAAGAGGAATGATGAACGCTGCGCTCGGAAACAGTGATGTCGTGCCCATCCTCGACGATACCTTCCACCGCCGCACGGGCGATCGTTCCACACCCGATCACGCCAATACGCATGCCTTCCCTCCTAGTGACCTCACCCGAAATCGACCCTTGCGCGGATCGTAACATTCGTCACAACGGGCGCGGCGCGAGCCTCTCGCCATCCCGGAAAGAGGGTCCGAAAAAGGATCGAAGGAACCGATGCGACGGGCACGGTCCCCGGCGCGGTCCCCCTAATCGTATTTCCGCTGATCCTCGATCACCAGACCGTCATTCGGCAGGCTGCCCGGCGCGACCACCTCGACGATGCCGCGCATCTTCAGCACAGAGGCGACGGATTCGTCGTAATTGGTCCGCTTGTCGCTGGATTCGATCTGAACCGTCAGGGTATCCATCTCACCCACGCGTCGGGCGATCACCCGCGCCTTGGACACTTCGGCGTGTTTGGCGACCAGTGCGGCAACCTGTTCGGGGCGGATGAACATGCCCTTCACCTTGGTGGTCTGATCGGCCCGGCCCATCCAACCCTTGATGCGCATATTGGTCCGCCCGCAGGGCGAAACCCCCGGCATTACGGCGCTCAGATCACCCGTGGCGAAACGGATCAGCGGATAGTCGTAGTTCAGCGTCGTCACGACGACCTCGCCCACTTCTCCCGGCTTCACCGGCTTGCCGGTGCCCGGGGTCACGATCTCGACGATCACCCGCTCATCGACGATCAGCCCCTCCATCGCCTCGCTTTCATAAGCGACATTGCCAAGATCGGCGGTGGCATAGGATTGCAGGCAGCTGATCCCGCGATCCGCGTATTCCTGCCGCAGCGACGGGAAAAGTGCGCCGCCCCCTACCGCCGCCTTGCTGATCTTCAGCTTGACGCCCATCTCCTCGGCCTTGTCGAGGATCACCTTCAGGTAATCGGGCGTCCCGGCATAGGCGGTCGTACCCACGTCCCGCGCCGCGGTCACCTGCAGTTCCGTCTGACCGGTCCCGGCGGGCAGCACCGCCGCCCCGACCGCCCGCGCGCCGTTTTCGAACATCATGCCCGCCGGGGTAAGGTGATAGCCGAAACAGTTGTGCACGATGTCTTTCTTGCCGATCCCGGCGGCAAAAAGCGCGCGGCCAAAGCCCCACCAGTCCTTCCCGATCATCCCCGGTTCATAGATCGGGCCGGGCGACTGGAAGATATGCGAGTATTTGTTCACGGCGTGCATCGCGAACCCGCCAAACGGCGGCGTCTTGGCCTGCGCTTTGGTCAGGTCCGACTTGCGCAGCACCGGCAGTTTCGACAGCTCCTTAACCGAGGTGATCTCGCTTGCATCGACATCCTTCAGCGTCTTGGCATAGCCGGGGAGGCTTTGAGCCTGCCCGATCTGCACCTGCAACGCGCCGCCGATATCCGCCGCGCGCTCATCCCTGGACCGCGTCTCAAGCGTATCATAATACCCCGTCATGGCATCTCTTCCGTGTCAATATACCTGTTACGACCCGGACCCCGGGTCACTCGACATAACTCAGCTCAGCCATCTCTTGCGTCTACGATAGGATCGCACGTCGCGGAACGACTTGCGTCCTTCGTCCGACATGCCAAGGTAAAACTCCTTGACGTCGGGATTCTCGCGCAGGGCCTTGGCCGCACCATCCATCACTACGCGACCGGATTCCAGAATATAACCGTAATGTGCAAAGCGAAGTGCCACATTCGTGTTCTGCTCTGCCAAAAGAAACGTCACCCCTTCCTGCTCGTTCAAGTCCTTGACGATGCCAAAGATTTCCTCGACCAGCTGCGGCGCCAGCCCCATGCTCGGCTCGTCCAGCAGGATCGTTTCGGGGTTGGCCATCATCGCCCGTCCGATGGCACACATCTGCTGTTCCCCGCCCGAGGTATAACCCGCCTGACTCTTGCGGCGTTCCTTGAGACGCGGGAAATAGGCGTAAACCTTTTCCAGCGAGGCATTCTGCTCGGCCTTGCTGTCCTTGCGGGTATAGGATCCGGTCAGCAGGTTCTCCTCGATGGTCAGGTGCTCGAAACAATGCCGACCCTCCATCACCTGGATCACCCCCTTGCGCACGATCTGCGCCGGGTCCGCGTGCTGCATCGGCTCTCCACGGTAACGGATCGACCCCTTGGTCACCTCGCCCCGTTCCGACGCCAACAATCCCGACACCGCCTTGAGCGTCGTCGTCTTGCCCGCGCCATTCCCGCCCAGCAGCGCCGTGATGCCGCCTTTGGGCACCTTCAGGCTAACGCCTTTCAACACGAGGATCACGTGGTTGTAGATCACCTCGATATTGTTGATCTCCAGCAGGGTATCCTGAAGCGTCTCTTGCGCATTCGTCGTATCGAGCATTCTCACAGATCCTCAAAATTCCAAGCCCCTCGCCGGGGCCAAAAAGGTGCGGCGACACGGGGCCGCCGCACCAGTCAGATCAATCGCACCCAGGTGTGATGTTGTTTTCCGACGCATAGGCCGAGGAATCTTCCTCGATCAGCGCGCTGATCACTTCTTGATCGGTGTCGATATAGTCGGTGATCATGTTCCACTCACCGGCTTCTGCATCCCATTGCGCCACCGCACCACGGCCATCGCCACCATGATTTTCACAGGACGCCGCGAATTCCGGGCCGAAATTCGGCAAGCCCAGCGATTCCATCTTGGCTTCGTCGATCACCAGCGCCTCCATCCCGTCGCGCATCATCGCGGGCGTGATGTCCTTGGTGCCGTGGATCTCCTGAGCGGTCTTGGCAGCCTCTGCAGCCAGCATCGCCGCATACATGCCACGGTTGTAAAGCGCGGTGCCAAGCTGATCGCCCGCACCCGCGGCCTTGCCCGCATCGACCACATATTTGCGCAGGTCATCGTAAAGCGGGTAATCGTCGCCAAGGTTATGGAAGGTCAGCGCCTTGTAGCCATCGGCACCGGCGCCCGCAGGCAGCACGTCATTCTCGGACCCGGACCACCAGATGCCGATGAAATTCTCCATCGGGAACCGGATGTTCACCGCCTCCTGAATCGCGACCGAGTTCATCACGCCCCAGCCGTACATGATCACGTAATCCGGACGCTCACGACGCACCTGAAGCCACTGTGACTTCTGCTCCTGACCCGGGTGATCCACCGGCAGCAGCATCAGCTCATAGCCATGTTTCTTGCCAAGCTCTTCCAGCGTGCGGATCGGCTCTTTGCCGTAAGCCGAGTTGTGATAGACCAGCGCGATCTTCTTGCCGGACAGGTCGCCGCCGTTCTGCTCAAGCAGATGCTTGATCGCGACCGAGGCCCCATCCCAGTAGTTGGCCGGGTAGTTGAAGATATTGCGGAACACTTCGCCGTTCTTGGCCGAGGTGCGGCCGTAGCCCATGGAGTGGACCGGGATACCATCCGCCGTCGCCTTTGGGATCAGCTGATAGGTGATGCCCGTCGAAAGCGGCTGATACACCAGCGAGCCTTCGCCCTTGGTGGACTCGTAGCATTCCACGCCTTTTTCGGTGTTATAACCGGTTTCGCATTCGATCACCCGTACCGGCACACCGCCGATCCCGCCGTCGCGCTCATTCAGCAGGGTAAAGTAATCCTCGTAGCCGTCCGCAAAGGGAATACCGTTCGCGGCATAGGCCCCGGTACGATAGCTCAGCGACGGGAACACGAGGTCCGCCATCACTGGCCCCGCGGCCATCACGGCGCCCAGCGCCAGCGTCGTCAGTCTAAGTTTCATCGGGTCTTTTCCTCCCATGTGGTTTTGTCCGATGGTTCACGGGGTTGACCCCCGTTTGTCCTTCGCCGCCCCGATCCGGGGTCGGCATGTGGTGCGGGGCTCGCTCCTTTCACCCCGCGCCCGCCCCCTAGTGGGGGAAGGGCCACAATCTCAGTTTCTCCTTGGCCACGCGCCAAAGCTGCGCCAGCCCGTGCGGCTCGAGGATCAGGAACGTGATGATCAGCCCGCCCACGATCAGCAATTGCAGATGCGCCACGATGTCGGTCGGCCATCCCAGCATATCCGCCCCCACGACCTTGAGCACGACCGGCAAAAGCACGAGGAACGCCGCCCCCGCAAAAGAGCCGAAAATCGAGCCCAGCCCCCCGATGATCACCATGAACAGCACAAGGAAGGATTTCTGGATGCCGAATGCCTCACCGACCTCGACCGCGCCAAGGTAAACCGCAAAGAACAGCGCCCCGGAAATTCCGACGAAAAAGGACGAAATCGCAAAGGCGGTCAGCTTGGCCCGCAGCGGGTTCACCCCGATGATCTCGGCGGCAATGTCCATGTCGCGGATCGCCATCCATGTCCGCCCCAGCGTGCCCCGCGTCAGGTTGCGCGCGATGATCGCCGATCCGGTAAGGAAAACGAGACAGAAAAGATAGGTCGCCCAGGCCTCGGTATTCGGACCGGTCACCTCGATGCCGAACAGCGTGCGTTCCGGTGCGGAAATCTGGCCCGAGGCGGAATAGTTGTAAAACCACGGCACCCGGTTGAACAGCCAGACGAGAAAGAACTGCGCCGCCAGCGTCGCCACCGCAAGGTAGAACCCCTTGATCCGCAGGCTCGGCAACCCGAACAGCACCCCGACCCCGGCGGTGATCAGCCCCGACAGGATGACGTGGAAAAAGATGTTCACATCCGGAAAGGCGGTCATCAGCTTGTAGCAGGCATAAGCCCCCACCGCCATGAACCCGCCGGTGCCAAGGCTCACCTGCCCGCAATACCCCGTCAGAATGTTCAGCCCGATCGCCGCGATTGCGTAGATCAGGAACGGCAGCAGGATCGCGTTGGCCCAGTAATCGTTGATGACAAAGGGCACGACCAGAAAGGCCACCGCCAGCACAAGGTAATACCGATACCGGTCGAACTTGATCGGAAAGGTCTGGCTGTCCTCGACATAGGTAGAGCTGAAATCACCCGCTTCGCGATAGATCATCTGTCAGCCTCCTGCATCGGCATGGCGCCCCGGTTGGGCGCACGGGCAAATCCGATCTCCTCGCTGTGCCGCGCCAGCCAGATCCACGCCAGCACGCCCAGCCCGGCGCCAAAGGCCGCCAGAACTGCCGCCGTCAGCACCTGCCCCTCACCCGCCGTCAGCGCGAGATAGCCAAAGACCCAGAACCCCGACCAGGCCACCACGTTCACGATTGCTATCAGTTTGGCCATGCTCATACCCTCTCGATGATCTTTTCGCCGAACAGCCCCTGCGGCCGGAACACAAGGAAGACCAGCGCCAGCACATAGGCAAACCAGTTCTCCGTTGCCCCGCCCAGCGCAGGCCCCAGCAGGAATTCGAACAGTTTCTCGCCCACTCCGATGATCAGCCCGCCGACAATGGCCCCGGGGATCGAGGTGAACCCGCCCAGCATCAAGACAGGCAGCGCCTTGAGCGCGATCAGCGAAAGCGAGAACTGCACCCCCGACTTCGCGCCCCACATGACCCCTGCGACCAGCGCTACGAACCCGGCCAACGACCAGACCAGCACCCAGACGAAGTTGAGCGAGATGCCGACCGACAGCGCCGCCTGGTGGTCATCCGCTACCGCGCGCAAGGCCCGCCCCTCGCGGGTGTACTGGTTGAAGGCCATCAGCGCGATCACCAGAATCCCGGCAATTACCGTCGCCACGATATCGAGATTGTCGATGAAGAAGCCATAACCGAACATGTCATAGGTGATCTGGTCGATGGTCTCGTTGATCCCTTGGGGCAGCCCGACGTCGAGGGTCTTGATCTCCGACCCCCACATCAGATCCGACAAGCCTTCAAGGAAATAGGCAAGCCCGATGGTCGCCATGAACAGGATGATCGGCTCCTGGTTGACCAGATGCCGCATGACCAGACGCTGCACCAGCCAGGCCAGCACGATCATCACCACCACGGTCACCAGGATCGCGAGCAGCGCGGGCACATGCCAGCCGAAATGATGTAGATCCGTGCCCAAAGTGGCGTTGATCAGATGGCTGAACGGCACCTGCCCGTCCATGATCCCGACCAGCGTGGCCGCCGCGAACAGGGCCATAACCCCTTGGGCATAGTTGAAAATCCCGCTTGCCTTGAAGATCAGCACAAAGCCAAGGGCGACCAGCGCGTAAAGCACGCCGGCCATAAGCCCGTTCAGCGTGACCTCCATCGCGAATAAAAGCTGATCAGGCATCACACCCTCCCCCGCCGCCAAATTTCTTCACAGAAATTTCCCAAAAATTATGGAAAATTTTTGCCACCCTGCCCCGATCAGTCATGCGCCACCCCCAGATAGGCGTCGATCACATCCTGATTGTTGCGCACCTCGTCCGGCGGGCCATCGCCGATCTTCTTGCCGTAATCCATCACCACCACCCGGTCGGACAGATCCATCACCACGCCCATGTCATGTTCGATCAACGCGATCGTCGTGCCGAACTCGTCGTTCACATCAAGGATAAAGCGGCTCATGTCCTCCTTCTCCTCGACATTCATCCCCGCCATCGGCTCGTCGAGCAACAGGATCGTCGGCTCCGCCGCTAAGGCCCGCGCCAGCTCGACCCGTTTCTTCAACCCGTAGGGCAACCGCGCCACAGGTGTCTTGCGGATATGCTGGATCTCGAGGAAATCGATGACACGTTCTGCCACCTCCCGGTTGGCCACCTCCTCATGCTCCGCCTTCCCTTTCCACAGCATCTGCGACAGGATCGACGGCTTCATATGGGTCAGCCGACCACACATCACGTTGTCCAGAACGCTCATCCCCTCGAACAGCGCGATGTTCTGAAAGGTCCGGGCAATGCCCTGCCGCGCCACCTCATAGGGTTTCATCTGCGGCCGCCGCGCGCCCTTGTACCAGACCTCGCCCTCAGAGGGCGTATAGAACCCGGAAATCACGTTCAGCATAGAGGATTTCCCGGCCCCGTTCGGCCCGATGATCGCGCGGATCTCGCCCTCGCGGATGTCAAAGGAAATATCCTGGATCGCGACCACCCCGCCGAACCGCAGGGTGATGTTCTTCATCTCCATCACCACGCCGCCGATGGTGCGCCCATCCGCCGTCACGTAACTGTCCGCCGTATCCTTCACGCGCGCCCTGCCCTTCTTCTCGTTCCAAATACGGCCGCCGGAGGCTCCCCGGCCCGCCGCGCGATGCGACATTCAACTGGCATGAAACCTCTCATTCCGCGGCCATCGACCGGGTCTTGACCGGCACCACCGACGCTTCGCGGATCTCGAGCGTGGCCCGGATCGCCCCCTTGCGCCCGTCCTCATAGGTCACCTCGGTCTCGGTGCTGATCTTGTCCGACCCGTCGTAAAGCGCGGCGATGATATCGGCGAATTTCTCCTCGATGACGCGGCGACGCACCTTTCGGGTCCGGGTCAGCTCGCCGTCATCCGCATCCAGCTCCTTGTGCAGCACCACAAAGCGATGCACCTGGCAGCCCGCCAGCATCGGGTCTTCCGCGACCGAGCGGTTGACCTCCTCCACATGGCCCTGGATCGTATCCATCACCTGCGGATGGCGCGCCAGTTCCTGGTAGGACCCGTAGCCGATATTATTGCGCTCGGCCCAGTTCCCCACCGCGCTCAGATCGATATTGATGAAGGCTGTGCATTCCTCGCGCCCATTGCCAAACACGACGGCCTCAAGGATGTTCGGATAGAACTTCAGCTTGTTTTCAACATATTTCGGCGCGAACAGGCTGCCGTCGGCCATCTTGCCCACGTCCTTGGCCCGGTCGATGATCCGCAGATGCCCGGTATCCTCCTCGATGAACCCGGCATCGCCGGTGGCCACCCAGCCCTCGGCATCCTTGGTTCCCGCCGTGCTCTCGGCGTTCTTGTAATACTCCACGAACACCCCGGGCGAGCGGTAGAAAACCTCGCCCTTCTCGTCCATCTTCAGCTCGACCCCCGGGCAGGGAACCCCCACCGTGTCCGAGCGCACCTCGCCATCGGGCTGCGCGGTGATGAACACCGTCGCCTCGGTCTGGCCATATAGCTGCTTCAGGTTGATCCCCAGCGAGCGGTAAAAGTCGAAAATCTCCGGCCCGATCGCCTCCCCGGCGGTATAGCCGATGCGCACCCGGCTGAACCCCATGGTGTTCTTCAGCGGACCATAAATCAGAAGATCGCCCAGCCAGTACTTGAACCGGTCCATGCCGCTCACCGGCTTGCCGTCAAGGATCGCCGGACCGACCTTGCGCGCATGCGCCATGCAGCGGTCGAAAAGGCGCTTCTTGAACTTGGTCGCATCCTCCATGCGGATCATCACCGTGGTCAGCAGGTTCTCGAAGACCCGCGGCGGCGCAAAGAAATAGGTCGGCCCGATCTCGCGCAGATCCTGCATCATCGTCTCGGCATTCTCCGGGCAGTTCACGCAGAAGCCGGTCCAGTAACTCTGCCCCACCGAGAATATGAAATCCCCGACCCATGCCATCGGCAGATAGGCCAGCACATCGTCGCTCCGCACAAGACTGTCGAATTCGACCGAGGCGCGCGCGCTTTCGATCACGTTTCGGTTGCTCAGCACCACACCCTTGGGCTTTCCGGTCGTCCCCGAGGTGTAAAGCATCACGCAGCGGCTGTCGTAATCCAGCTTTTCCTCGCGCGCCCGCAGGTCGGCCTCAAAGGTCGCCCGGTTCTCGCGGCCCTCCTCCTGCACCGACCGATAGGCGTGCAGATTGGTATGGTCGTATTTCCGCAAGCCCCGCGGGTCGAGATAGATCATATGCTCGAACTGGGTCAGCTGGTCCTGGATCTCGATGATCTTGTCGACCTGCTCCTGATCGCCGACCACCGCGAAGCGCGCGCCGCAGTGATCCATCACATAGGCCATCTCTTCGGCGACCGAATCCTGGTAAAGCGGCACCGGCACCGCGCCCACCATCTGGGCCGCCACCATCGACCAGTATAGATACGGCCGGTTGCGCCCGATGATCGCGATGAAATCGCCTTCTTTCACACCGAGTTTCAGGAACCCCAGCGCCAGCGCTTCGATTTCCTCTTCGGTCTGAGACCAGTTCCACGTCTGCCAGATTCCGAATTCCTTCTCGCGATAGGCCGGGGCCTGTCCGAATTCGGAAGCATTGCGGTGAAGAAGCGCCGGCACGGACAACAGCCCACCGACACCTGCTTGCGTCTGCGACAAGATATTTCCTCCCTCACCGGTCTTGTTGGTACCGGTCTCCGTCCCGCCACGCCCGGGTCTCCTCCCCCGGATGCGGCGAAAGTCACCCTTACCCCCAAGTTTTACCTGAAATTTACCCAATCCTTACGAATTGTAACAAGCCCCGGCTAATTCATCGCTCTTCTGGGCGGCATTTCCGCCCTCTCGCGCTTGCCCCTGCGTCCTGCCTCTTTGCCCCGGTCGATCCCGGTGCTAGCCATGACCCAAGGGGAGATCATGCCGACGCATCTGAGCGAGCAGACCAACAAATGGATGATGACCGCCGGGCTGAACCTGATCGCCCAGGCGCTCTCGATCTATGACAGCGACCTGCGGCTGGCGATCTGCAATCAGCCCTTCCGAACCATGTTCAACCTGCCGGACCATCTCGTCACCCCCGGCGCGCGTTTCGAGGATACGATCCGCCATCAGGTGGTCTCGGGCGAATACGGCCCCGTCGATGACATCGAAGAAGCGGTCCGCCGCCGGGTCGAACAGGCCCGCGCCTTTACCCCGCATTACATGGAACGCACCCGCGCCAACGGGCGCACCATCTCGGTCGAAGGCTCGCCCCTGCCGCAGGGCGGCTGGATCACCGTCTATACCGACATCACCCGGACCAAGCAGATCGAAACCCTGCTGCGCACCCGGTCCGAGGCGCTCTCGGGCCAGCTTCTCGCCCATGCCGAAGAACTTTCCGCCACCAACCGCGAACTCGCCGCGACCAATACCGCGCTTGAGGAAACCAAGCGCCAGCTGACCGAGATCGAGGCCCGCACCCGCACGACGATGGAGATGATGCCCGCGCATATCGCCCATGTCGATCCCGAGGGGTTCTATACCTATTCCAACCGGCGGCTCAGTTCGGTCATTCCGGGCTGCCCCTCGGACATCATCGGCCAGCATATCGCCGCAGTGGTCGGACCTGCGAACTATCAGCGAATCGGCCCCAAGCTCGATATCGCCTATGGCGGTGAGAACCTGACCTTCGAATTCACTGAAAATCGCGATTCCCGACGCATCCGTGTGGCGCTCACAGCCGATACGACCGGCGGGCTGTTCATCCTCTCGATGGACGTGACCGAGGAAACACAGGCCCGAGCCGCCCTGCAACAGACCCGCCGCCGCGCCATCGCGGCACAGGTCACCAGCGGGCTGGCGCATGACTTTTCGAACCTTCTGACGATCATCCTCGGCATGCAGGAAAAGCTCGCCCGCATGGACCTGCCCGATCAGGCCGCCGAGCTGATTGCCGCCACCCGCACGGCGGCCAATCGCGGCGGCCAGCTTTTGAACCGCATCGCCGACATGACCGTGTCGCGCACCTTGCGCCCGCAGGCCACCGATCTTGGCGCGCTACTGCAGGAGTTGCGCGTGCTGGCAACGCCCAGCCTGCCCGGTCCGGTCTCGCTCACGATCCTAGATCACAGCCCCGACGCGCTGATGATGCTCGATCCCGGCATGTTGCAGGATGCGCTGCTGAACCTGATCCTGAACGCCCGCGACGCCTGTGGCAACACGGGCAGGATCACGCTCTCCGCCCATGTGGTCGGACGGACTTGGCTTGAGATCAAGATCAGCGACACCGGCCCCGGCTTTGCCCCCGAAGCGCTGGAAAAGGCGGTCGAACCCTTCTTTACCACCAAGGGCGGCGAAGGCTCGGGGCTGGGGCTGCCGATGGTCTATGACATGGTGAAACTGGCGGGCGGGGACCTGACCTTGAACAACACCGATGACGGGGCCGAAGTGACCATGCGCCTGCCCTATCACGCCGCGCCCTCGGGCACCGGCGGGCTGGCGTTGCTGGTCGAGGATGGCGAGGATCTGAGGCCCCTGTTCCGCGACATGCTGATGGGTCTGGGGTTCTCGGTGATCGAGGCCACCTCGGCAGACGAGGCCGCCGCCCTTGCCGCCGATCTGCCCGATATCGTGCTGATGCTCTCTGATATACAACTTCAGGGATCGGGCACCGGTATCGACCTGCTCGACCGGGTGCAGGGCACAGGCCTGCCCACCGTGCTGATGACTTCGCTCCCGCCCGACGATCCGCTGCACGAAGCCGCAAGGCTGCGCGCGCCCGTGCTGCGCAAACCCTTTGACGCGGACCAGCTGGCCGCCCTTGTCCTGCCGAAAGCCGACCGAAAATGACCACGCCTTCCGACACCGCCCCGCTTGTCACAATCCTCGATGACGAGGCCGAGATCCGCCAGATGCTGACCGAGGTTCTGGAAGAGGCCGGTTTCCGCACCCAGAGCTTTGCGCGCGCCCGCGCCTTTGAAGCGGCGCTGAAACATGTCACCCCTGATGTCTGCCTTGTGGACCTGTCGCTGCCCGACAGCGACGGGCTGGCGCTGGTTCATCGGCTGGCGCTGGAACGCGGCGCGGCGGTGATCATCATCTCGGGCCGGGCGCAGGTACAGGACCGGGTGACCGGGCTGGAGCTTGGCGCCGACGATTATATCACCAAGCCCTTCGAGCCTGCCGAAGTCATTGCCCGCATCCGCGCCCGCATCCGCACCGCGCGTCCTGCCGCGCCCACTGGCAATACCGCCGGGTTCAACGGCTGGACCGCGCATTTCGACAGCTACGTTCTCGAGGACGAGACCGGCGCGGAAACCCCGTTTTCCCATGCCGAGGCCGAGGTGCTGCGCATGTTCCTCGAAAGCCCGAAACGGCTGATCTCACGGGCGCAGATGCAGGAAAGCCTTGGCGGCGCGGCGGGCGAGAGTTTCGACCGGGCGATGGACGTCCGCATCTCGCGCCTGCGCACCAAGCTGCGCGAAGACCCCAAGAACCCGCGACTGATCAAGACGATCTACGGCGCGGGGTATATCTTTCTCGGGGATGTGCACTGGCGGTGACATAACCGGCGGCAGCGTCTGGGGCGGCTGACGGATTTTGGATATTTTAAGACCCAAAGAAGAGGGATGGTTGCGCACCATCGATGCCGCAGCGCGGCGGTGTACAGGTTGTGCACATGTGCTGTACTGCTCGTGCTTCCCTTTGACCGGGTCTATTGCTGCGCCGCCGCATTTGCGAGCACCTTCAGCCCGGCGACAAGATCGCTCTCGGCGGTATCCTCGGCAAAGTCGTGGCTGATGCCGTTGATCGAGGGGACGAAGAGCATTGCGACGGGCATCAGTCTGGACACATTGGTGGCATCGTGCAGCGCGCTTGAGGGCATGTCGCGCCAGTTCCCGGGGGCCACGGTTTCCGCTCCTTTCGACAGGGCCGCGCGCAGTGTTTCATCCATCTTTACCGGTTCAAGCCCAAGCATGGGGCCATAGGACAGCGTCATCCCGCGTTCTTTCGCTATTTCCTCGGCGGTGTCGCGGATGATCTGTTCCATTCGGCCGAGCCGGTCGATTTCCCCATCGCGCCATTGCATCGAAAATGTGACCTTGCCCGGGACGATGGACGAGGCATTCGGGTGCAGGCTCACATGGCCGATGGTCCAGACAGTCGACGGGGTGACCACGTTGCGGAAGCGGTCGTTGATCGCGGTGCTGAACGCGGAAAGCGCCTGAAAGGCATCCTTGCGCAATTGCATGGGGGTGGTGCCCGCGTGGTTCTGCTGGCCTTCCATGGTGATGCGCATATCACGGATGCCGACGATATCGGTCACCACGCCGATCTGTTCGCCGCTGGTATCGAGTGTCGGGCCCTGCTCGATATGCATCTCGACGAAGCCGGTGAAGCGGGACGGATCGACGAAATCGCCCGCCAGATCGGCGAAGGCGGCGCGGGCCTCGGCGAAGTTCAGGCCGCCGTGATCGACGAGCGTATCGGCCTTGTCCAGCGCGAGGTTGCCGGACCAGATGGCGCTGCCGGTGGTGACGCCGAACCGGCCTTCCTCATCCTCGAAGCTGACGACGGAGATCGGTGGTCCGCCTGCCTCGAGACTGGCGCGGGCGACTTCGAGTGCGGCGATCACGCCCAGCGCCCCGTCGAGCCATCCGCCTTCAGGCTGGCTGTCGGAATGCGACCCCATCAGAAGCGAGGGACCATCCGTCAGGCCAAATAGATTGCCCACCGGGTCGAAATGCGGTGTCAGCCCGGCGGCGCGCATCTGCTCGGCCAGCCATTTCCGCGCCTCGATATCCGCCTCGGTATAAGCCGGGCGCACGACGCCTTTGCCAACGCCGGCGGCACCGATACTGCGCAGGTGGTGAAGGTCGGCGAGGAAGCGGTCGGCATTGACGGGGATCATCGGAACTCCTTTGGGATGCGCCCCTCCCTGATAGGTTGGAAATGCGCATCTGTCGACCGCGCCGGGCCAACGCTACCACGAATGGTGCCCCGCCTGAGTGGCAGGGCGCAATCGTTACAAGCTGAATGATGCGGCGTTTACTCCGCCGCCATCGTCTCCGCCGGTTCGACCTTGACCGCCGAGAATTTGAACTCGGGAATCTTGCCGTATGGGTCGATGGCCGGGTTGGTCAGGATGTTAGCCGCCGCTTCGACATAGGCGAAGGGCAGGAACACCATGTCCTCGGAAACCGCGCGGTCGGCGCGGGCCATGACCTCGATACTGCCGCGCCGCGTGGTCAGGCGCAGCATGCCGCCCGGCGCGACGCCAAGACGGCGCAGGGTTTTCGGGTGCAGGGAACAGTTCGCCTCGGGTTCGACCGCGTCCAGAACCGAAGCGCGGCGGGTCATCGACCCGGTGTGCCAGTGTTCGAGCTGCCGCCCCGTGGTCAGGATCATCGGGTATTCCGCATCCGGCGCCTCATCCGGCGCGATCACATTGGCGGGGGTGAACTTTGCCCGGCGGCCTGCGCGTGGGAACCCATCGCCAAATACGATCGCCTGCCCCGGATCTTCGGGCGAGAGCGACGGGTAGGTCACCGCGTTTTCGCGCTCGAGCCGCTCCCAGGTGATATTGTCGAGGCTTTCCATGTTCAGCTTCATCTCGGCAAAGACCTCGGCGGGGCTGGTGTAGGTCCATCCCAGACCCAGACGTTTCGCCAGCTCGACCTCGATCCACCAGTCCTCACGTGCCTCGCCCGGCGGAGAGACGGCGGCGCGGCCCATCTGGACCTGCCGGTTCGTATTGGTCACGGTGCCGGTCTTTTCGGCAAAGGCGCTGGCAGGCAGGATCACGTCCGCATAGTTCGCGGTTTCGGTGATGAAGATATCCTGTACCACGAGATGATCGAGCTTGGCCAGCGCGGCGCGGGCATGGTCCACATCCGGGTCGGACATGGCCGGGTTTTCGCCCAGAATATACATCGCCTTGATGTCGCCCTCATGGATCGCATCCATGATCTCGGTTACGGTCAGGCCCTTTTCACTGGAAAAGTCAGCCGAGCCCCAGACCTCGGTAAAGGCGCTGCGCACGCCATCGTTCGTCACATCCTTGTAATCGGGCATGAACATCGGGATCATCCCCGCATCCGAGGCGCCCTGCACGTTGTTCTGACCACGCAGCGGATGCAGCCCGGTGCCCGGGCGCCCGACCTGCCCGGTCATCAGCGCAAGCGAGATCAGGCAGCGGGAATTGTCGGTACCGTGGATATGCTGGCTTACCCCCATACCCCAGAAAATCATGCCGGCCCGCGCGCCCGCAAAAGTCCGCGCCACATCGCGCAGGACTTCTGGCTCAATGCCGCAGATTTCGCTCATCTTTTCGGGGGTGAACCCGCTCAGATGATTCTTTTCAGCCTCCCAGTTCTCGGTATAGGCCTCAATATACTGACGATCATAAAGACCCTCTTCGACGATCACATGCATGATCGCGTTCAGCATCGACACATCCGCGCCGGGCCGGAATTGCAGCATATGCGAGGCAAACCGCTTGAGCGCCTGCCCACGCGGGTCCATCACGATCAGCTTGCCGCCGCGCTTGGTGAACTGCTTGAAATAGGTTGCCGCGACGGGGTGGTTCTCGATCGGGTTGGCCCCGATCACAATGGCCACATCAGCCTTCTCGATCTCGTTGAAGGTCGCCGTCACTGCCCCGCTGCCGACGTTCTCCATCAGCGCCGCAACCGAGGAAGCATGGCACAGCCGGGTGCAGTGGTCGACGTTGTTATGGCCAAAGCCCTGACGGATGATCTTCTGGAAAAGGTAGGCTTCCTCGTTGGTGCATTTGGCGCTGCCGAACCCGGCCACTTCGCGGCCACGATCGCGCAGACTATTGGCTGCGAAATCCAGCGCCTCGTCCCAGCTTGCCTCGCGGAAATGGGTCTGCCAGTTCGCCGGATCGACGTTCAGCCCCTTGGCGGGCGCATCTTCGCGCCGGATCAACGGTTTGGTCAGGCGGTGGTCGTGGTGGATATAATCGAAACCGAACCGACCCTTGACGCAGAGCCGGCCCTCGTTTGCGGGCCCGTCGATCCCGTCGACATATTTGACCCGGCCATCCTTGACCTTGAGCGAGACCTGGCAACCGACCCCGCAGAACGGGCAGACGCTGGCAACCTCGCTGTCGTAATCGGCGCTGTCGCCCTGCTGATCGGCATCCAGCACGGAGGCCTCCATCAGCGCACCGGTCGGGCAGGCCTGCACGCATTCGCCGCAGGCCACGCAGGTCGAGGCGCCCATAGGGTCGGCCATATCGAAGGTCGGAAAGGTATCATGCCCGCGGCCCGACATGCCGATCACGTCATTGACCTGAACCTCGCGGCAGGCCCGCACACAAAGCCCGCACTGGATACAGGCATCAAGGTTGACCCGCATCGCCACGTGGCTGTCATCCAGCAGCGGAATGCGCTCTTTCTCCAGTTTGGGAAAGCGGCTCTCTGACACACCATTCGCCTCGGCCATGTCCCAGAGATGCGCAGAACGGTCATGCGCCTCCTCGCGCTCGGGCTGGTCGGCCAGCAGCATTTCAACCACCATCTTGCGCGCACTCGCCGCACGGGCGGAATCGGTGGTGACCACCATGCCCTCGGCAGGTTCGCGGATGCAGGACGCCGCCAGCGTACGCTCACCCTCGATCTCGACCATACAGGCACGGCAGTTGCCATCGGGGCGATAGCCCGGCGCCGGCTTGTGGCAGAGATGCGGAATCACAAGGCCGCGCCCGTTGGCGATTTCCCAGATCGTCAGACCCTGCTCGGCCTCGACCTCCTGACCGTCCAGCGTGAACCGCACCTTGTCCGACATGATGGCATCCTCCGTATTCTGCCGAGTATAGAGCATGGAATGCACCCGCACAGAGGATCAATCCCGACATTGGTCTCTCGTTTTGCGTCCTCTGTTTCCCATCGGAACCCCGGTTTCTTGATGCAAACGCGACAAACCGGATGAAACCTGCCTCCCAGCACACGGCCAAGTCTTTCCACCCCGTCAACATGGGCCTATGACAGTGCGGTAAGATACAGGCTCAATAACATGTCCCACATTACCCTTGTCCGTCATGGCCAGGCCAATACCGAGGCCCGCGACGAAATCTCCTATGACCGGCTCAGCCCCCTCGGCCATCAGCAGGCCGCATGGCTCGGCGAACATCTGCGCGATTCCGACCAGTTCCACCCAAGGCTCTATTGCGGATCCCTGGTCCGGCACCGCGAAACCGCCACCTCCATGGGGCTGGGCGACGACATCACCCAGGACCCGCGCCTGAACGAGCTGGAATATTTCACCCTGTCGCGCCTTCTTGAAGAACAGCACGGCATCGCCCCGCCGGCCGAACGCGAAGGCTTTGCCCAGCACATGCCCCGTGTTTTCACCGCATGGCAGAACGGTGAAATCACCGATCCGCCCGAAACCTTCACCGATTTCGAAACCCGGGTCCGCTCGGCGATCGAAGAGATCGGCAAGGGCGACGGACCGGCGCTGGTGGTCACCTCCGGCGGGTTGATCGCGATGGTCATGCGCCTGATGATGGGGCTCGACATTCCGGCCATGGCAAGAATGGCCCTTGCGATCATGAACACGTCGATGCATCGTCTGCATCCAATCGGGGACCAGCTCAGCCCGGTGCTGTTCAACGCGGTGCCCCATCTCGACCACCCAAAGAGACATTTCGCCCAGACCCATATGTAACGACCCCATATGTAACGACCAGAGGAAGCCCATGCAGCTGCATTACGCCAAGGGAACCATCGCCATCGCCGTCGCCATCACCCTGTTCGACGCAGGAATCGATTTCGAACCAGTCGAGGTGGATTTCCCCAATGCAGCCCAGACCAAGCCCGCCTTCCACGCCATCAACCCCAAGGGCCGGGTCCCCGCGCTGGTCACAAGCCGCGGCGTGCTGACGGAAACCGGCGCCATCCTCGACTATATCGCCGCGCTGCACCCCCGCGCCGAGCTGATCCCCGGCGATCCGTTTCAGGCTGCGCGGATGCGCGAGCTGATGTACTACATCGCCTCGACACTGCACGTGGCCCATGCCCACAAGATGCGCGGCCCGCGCTGGGCCACCAAACCCGCCTCTTTCAGGGACATGGCCGAAAAGGTGCAGGAAAACATGTCAGCCTGCGCCGACCTGATCGAGACCCATTACCTGACCGGGCCTTTCGTCCTAGGCGACAGGTTCAGCCTCGCCGATCCCTATCTCTTCACCGCCGCCTCCTGGTTCCCAAAGGACGGCGTCGATCTCGACCAGTTCCCCGCGCTCACGCGTTTCATGTCGATGATGGAAACCCGCGACAGCGTCCAGCAGGCCCGTCAGCTCGGCATGATCTGACACCTCGCCAATCTGCCCCCCGACGGGTCTCGGTACCGCGCCGCCCTTTTCAGGCGTCCTTTTTCCTCTTGCCTGAAATACTCCCGCCGGAGGCATCCCGAGGTTTCCAAAGACACTGCCGGGTCGAAATCGCGCTCGGCGATCAGGAAAATAAGCGATAATAAATACCGTCCGGCAGGAACTGCGCCAGCCGCAGGACCGAGGATATGCCCTTGGGAAAACCCTTCTTGAACCCGTCCGAATTCATATGCTCGAACACGACCCGCGCCGCATCTTCCGGCTCCATCAGCGAGGGCATGTGGAAATCGTTTTTGTCGGTCAGCCGGGTTTTGATGAAACCGGGGTTGACCAGCTGCACCTCGACATTGGTTCGGCGCAGATCCGCATGCATGCATTCGGCCAGCGACATTACCCCGGCCTTGGACGCCGAATACCCGATTGACCCGGGCAGACCGCGATAGCCCGACAGCGATCCGGTGATGACGATATGGCCCGCGTCCCGCGCCAGCATGTCCGGCACCACCGCGCCCATCACCCGCATCAGCCCGGTAAAATTCACATCCGCCATGGTCACGCCCTTGTCGACATCCCATTCTTTCGCCTTCATCGGCCAATAGGCCCCGGCAAGGAACACCACCCCGTCGACCTCGCCCACGGCATCGACGGCGGCTGTGACGCTGTCCATGTCGGTCACATCGATGGTCTGGATCTCGGCCCGGCCCGGCAATTCCTCGGCCAGCGCCTCAAGCCGGTCAGCTGAACGTGCCGACAGCACCAGTGACACCCCGACGCGGCTCAGCTGATACGCGAGCGCCCGCCCCAGCCCTTCGCTTGCCCCGATCAACCAATACCGTTTGCCTTGCCAGTCTTTCATCGTTCCTACCTTGGTTTGCCTCGGGTTCCGACGCGGCAGCAGCAATGCCCGCGCCCTTCATTCAGGTATTTCACACCCGGCTCAGATCAAGGCGCGACAGCAGAAGCATCGCCACCAGTTTCAACGCGCAAGGCACTGCCGCATAGGCAAGGGTCAAAAGCCAGAGCACCTCTTCGCCATTTGCCTCCCCGGGACGAAAGCCGCTGTCCTCCAGCACCGGCAACAGCGACACGGCGGCAAAGGCCAGCGTGAATTTGGTCATGAAGGACCAGAGCCCGAACCCCTCGCTTCCCGAGGGCGCGACCCGCGCCATGCGCCGCGCAAACAGCGCCGGCAAGAGCGTCATATCCGCGCCTAGTGTAAAACCGGTCACGACGCAGATGACGCCAAAGCCCAACACGTCCCCGGTACCCAGCGGCAGGACACAGAGAAAGGCCACGACCGCCAGCGCCATGGCCGACAGCAGAACGCGCTTTTCCCCATGGCGCTCGGCCAATCGACCCCAGACAGGTGCCGAAACCGCCGCCGCAAGAAAAAACAGCACCAAAAGCGGCCCAGCCGCATCAGGCGACCCCAGGCGGCTTTCGACGTAGAACAGGAACAGGGTCGAGGAGACCGCCACCGGTGCGGCATTCAGAAAGGCCACCACCAGCAGACGTCGCGCCAGCCCATCCCGCATCACCGGTCCAAAGCCAACCGGCAGGCTCACCGCACCGCTTGCCCATTCCGACCGCATCGCCAGTGCCGCCACCAGCGCCAAAACGGCAAAGCCCAGAGCGAAACCGGTAAAGGGTGCATCCATCCAGTAGCCGAGCATCACCGGCGCCACGGCCGCAACGCAGACCCCAAGCAAGGCGCCGGTCTCGCGCCAGCGCGCGGTCTGCAAATGTCCATGCGTGCCGAGCGATCCGGCCTTGGTCACGCCCTGCGCATAGAAAACGATGGTGAGATAGCTGAAAGCCGAAAACACCAGCGCCAGCATGACGGCGAACCAGATCAACGGCGCAAACAGCGGCTCAACGGCGAAAAGCCCCCACATCGACAGCGCCAGAACCCCGACGGCCAGCCCGACCGAGAGCGCGCGCCAGCGTCGCAGCCACCCCGCCAGCTGCCCCAGCATCGGGTCCTGCACCACGTCGAGCATGCGCAGGAGAAACAAAATTCCCCCAAGGCTCGTCAGGCTGACCCCATAGGCATCCACGTAGAATTTCGGCGCATGGATGTAGATCGGCAGACCCGCTGCCGAGAGAAGGGCCGCAAAGATCGCATAGGCCCAGAGCCGATGCCCTGTATGCGTCATCCGCGCGAGGCTTCCCGCGTCGGCGCCTCCGGCCGGTCACGGAAGTTCGCGCCCTTCCACCAGAGTTTCAGCGCCTGCCAGTGTATCAGCCCCATGACCCTCCGTGCGCCCAGCGGGCGGCGCAGCATCATGCGCAGGATCGACAGGTTTCCAAGCGGCTGCCGCGTCCCGGTCAACGTCGCGATCACCCCGCCGTCGCCACCTTCGCGGGCATAATCAATGCGGATGCCGATCCGCTCGGGCCGTATGTCGAACTGGAACTTGTAGCCGCCTTCGACCGGCTGAAAGGGCGACACATGCATCGCCTTGCTCGCCTCAAGCGTGTCGCCATGCACGATGGGCGACAGGTCGGACTTGTGGCAGATATAGGAATGCCGGTCGCCGTAGGTATTCGTGACCTCAGCGATAACGATGTTCAGCGCGTCGTTTTCATCATGACACAACCAGAAACTCACCGGGTTGAACACGTATCCAAAGCTGCGCGGTTGCGCCAAAAGCAGGATGCGCCCGGGCTGTGGCAATTGAAATTCCGCCAGAACCTCCCGCACCCATTTCGCGCCGGTGCCTTCGCCGGGCGCACCGCCATGATCGCTGTCTTTCAGCGTCAGCAGGTTGCGCCCCTTACGTGAAAAAAGGCCCGGCCCAGAGACCTCGGCCTCGGCATCCAGCAACAGGTAGTCGATCGCGTATCGGAATCCGTTTTCAATCGCGCCCTTGCGACCGTGCCAGGTGTGGCCTTCGATATGTTCGACCATGCCAGTCAAGAAGGAACGCTCCTATTCCGCCGCAATGCGCATGGCGTTGATCTTGGTCAACCCCGCCACCACATCCATCGCGCTCGACAATCCATCCTCGTGGAACCCGTTCTTGACCCAGGCCCCGCAGAACCATGTATTGTTCGAGCCGTTCACCTTTTTAAGAGCTGCCTGAGCTTCCAGAGCGGCCGCATCATAGACCGGGTGGCGCAGTGTCACGCTGTCATAGATCAGATCCTCGCGGATCGGACGTCGGGTATTCAGAGTCACGAAATGCGGATCGTCTTTCGGGATCGGCTGAAGCGAGTTCATCCAGTAGGTCAGATCGATATTGTCCGACGGGCAGCGCGCGCTTTCGCTATAGTTCCAGCTTGACCAGACCTTGCGCCGTTTTGGCATGACGCTGTCATCCGCGTGCAGGGTGATCTCGTTCGGCTGATAGGCCACCGCACCAAGGATCTCGGCCTCCTGCTGGGTCGGATCGGAAAGCAGGCGCAGACTGTCATCCGAATGGGTGGCAAAGATCACCTCGTCAAAGACCTCCCACTCGCCGCCCCAAGCCTTGACCTCCACCCCGGTCGGGTACCTGCGCACGGATTGGACCGGCGCACCCGGACGCAGGTCGACTCCCCTGCGGCGCATTGCGTCTTCAAGTCGCGACACATAGGCGACCGAGCCGCCCTGAACCGTGTACCACTGGTGCTGGCCGGAGGCGCTCAGCAGGTTGTGGTTGTCGAAAAACCGCATCATCGCCCATGCCGGAAAATCAAGGATCTTGTCTTTGGGCGTCGACCAGATCGCACCCGAGAAGGGTTCGAGATAATAGGAGCGGAACCACGGACCCATCTTGAGCACGTCGAGCAGGTCGCCAGCGCTCAGGCTGCGATCTTCCGATACTTCAAGCGCGGTGCTATTAAACCGGACGATATCGCGCACCATACGCTGAAAAGCCGGTTTCAGGAAATTGCGGCGCTGCGCGTAAAGCGTATCAAGCGTTGTCAGCGCATATTCCAGCGCCCCGTCGTTGATCGACACCCCAAAGCTCATATTGCTTTTGGCGATCGGCACTTCCAGTTCTTCGAACAGGGAAACAAGGCGCGGATAGTTGACCTTGTTGAACACAATGAACCCGGTATCGACCGGCTGGTCGCCGTTGCGGCCGGCCATGATGGTTCTGGCATGTCCGCCCAGACGGGGCTCGGCCTCGAAAAGCGTGACCGCATGGGAATTGGCCAGCTCATAGGCGGCACCCATCCCGGAAATTCCTGCACCGATTACGGCTACTCTCTTGGGTGCACCGGCACCAGTCTCAAACGGCATATTCAGTTTTGCTCCAAAGCACTGCGTCATAAGGCTTACGACGCCAGGATGAATTTGGATGTAAAAGAAAGAAATTTTTGTTGATCAGGCACCTGCAAGCCACGCTGCCCTTCATCACGAAGGTAAAAAAAAATTCTCTGCGCCGTGATCCAAACCTTCAAAAGCGGCGTAACAGGACTATGCTGAATGTACGAGAACATAATTCTGAAAGCAGCGCGCTGCGCGTGCCGGTCCCGATGCCGGCCTTCCGCGTGGTGCATCCGTTGCCTGTGGGAAACCGTGCATTGAAGAGGAAGAACGCCAGTTCTGCGCCAAAGACCGACCCCGAAGCGCCGGACTGGGTCATGCTGATCGCCCGCATCCGCGACCATCAGGACCGGGCGGCTTTCGCCCGCGTGTTCCAGCACTTTGCGCCAAGGGTCAAAGCGTTTCTCATGAAATCCGGTGCCGATGCCACGCTGGCAGAGGAATGCGCGCAGGATGTGATGACGACGCTCTGGCGCAAGGCGCATATGTTCGACCCCACCCGCGCGTCCGTCGCCACTTGGATCTTTACCATCGCACGGAACCGCCGGATCGACATGCTGCGCCGCCAGCGCCGTCCGGAACCGGAGGAGCTCACATGGGGCCCCGAGGCGGAACCGACGCAGGAAGACGTCCTGTCCCTTCAAGAGGAAAGTGAAAAGCTGCGGCAGGCGATCACCGATCTGCCTGACGCACAGAAAGAACTGATCGAACGCGCTTTTTTCGGCGATCTCTCGCATAGCGAGATTGCCGCCGAAACCGGCCTGCCTCTTGGCACGATCAAATCCCGTATCCGTCTGGCGCTGGATCGCTTGCGCCACGCCATGAAGTGATTGAAACCATGACAGACAAGATAAAACATCACCTGAGCGACGACCTCCTGATCGCCTATTCCGCCGGCCTTCTGAACGAGGCGTTTTCTCTGATGGTCGCCACCCATGTCTCGCTCTGCGACACCTGCCGGGCGCAACTTGAATCCTTTGACGCAGTGGGCGGAGCCATCCTCGAAGGCAGCGGCCTGCCGGATGTGCCGCAGGTCGCCATGTCTCCCGACGCGATCGATGCGATTTTCGCCACCATCGACCTTGCCCCGGCGCAGGAAACCCGTGCCGCTCGCCGCAAGGATGACGTTCTTCCCGCGCCGCTGCAGGATTACGTCGGCGGCGATCTGGCCGCTGTGAAATGGCGCCCGGTCGGGATGGGCGTCAAGCAGGCGATCCTGCCCACCGCCAAAGGGGCCACAGCGCGGCTGCTCTATATTCCCGCAGGCGCCGCCGTGCCGGACCACAGCCACAATGGAACCGAGCTAACCATGGTGCTCAAGGGCGCCTTTTCGGACGAATATGACAGTTTCGGTCCCGGCGACGTGGAAACCGCCGATCAGGATGTGACCCATACGCCGGTCGCGGATATTTCCGAGGATTGCATCTGCCTTGCCGTCACCGACGCGCCTCTGAAATTCAAGGGTGTTATCCCCCGCATGCTTCAGCCGTTCCTGCGGATCTAAACCCTACTGGTCGAGCTGGCCGAGCGGCACAATATTGCCCGTGTCCTGCTCGACCTCCTCGAAATCGAAATTATCCAGACGTTGCGCCCGGCGACCGGCTTTTTCGGCGCTGATGCGGATTTCAGACACGTCCTTGGCCGCCTGCGAGAAATGCCGGTCAAGGTTGCCGACCCGTTCGCCCAACCGGTCCACATCCTTGTGCAGCAGGCCCAGTTCCCGGCGGATCGCGCCTGCCTGTTCGCGCATCCGCGCGTCCTTGAGGATTGCCCGCATCGTGTTAAGCGTTGCCATGCAGGTGGTCGGTGACACGATCCAGACCCGCGCGGCAAAGCCTTCCCGTACCAGCTCCGCGAAATTCGCGTGCAGCTCTGCATAGACGGCCTCGGACGGCAGAAACATCAGCGCCCCGTCAGCGGTCTCACCTTCAAGGATGTATCGCTCGGATATCGCCTTGATGTGGTTGCGCACGGTGTTCCGCAGCAATTGCTGCGCTTCCTTGACCTGCTGCGGGTTCTCAGCCCGTCGTAGCGCCTCATAGGCCTCAAGCGGGAACTTGCTGTCGATCACGATCGGTCCCGGCGGATTCGGCAGGTGGATCAGGCAATCGGCCCGCCGCCCGTTAGACAGCGTTGCCTGCAACCGATAGCTGTCAGCGGGCAACGCCTTGGAGACAATGTCGTTCAATTGAATTTCGCCAAAGGCCCCGCGCGTCTGCTTGTTCGACAGGATATCCTGAAGGCTCAGCACATCGCCCGACAGCTTGGTGATATTGTCCTGCGCCTTATCGATGGTCGCAAGCCGCTCTTGCAACTGCGTCAGCGAGGTCGCCGTGCGCTTTGAGTTGCCGTGCAGGCTTTCCTGCATCCGCTCCTGCATTTCCGCCAGCGACCGGGCCGAGCGCATCGCGTTCTCGGCCAGCCGGTCGTTCATCTGCTGCTGGACCGAGGCCAGCCGCGCCTCCATCGTCTGGATCACCTGCGTCTGCGCATTGGCCTGCGTGTCCGACACCATCTGCAAACCGCCGCGCAGCTGGTCCTGCCCCTGCCCAAGCTGCTGCACCGATTGCCCCAGCATGGCCATCTGCCGCGACAGCGGCACCACAGCCGCCGCCGCCCGGCCCGAGGCGCGGATCGCAAAGATCAGAAGCACCACCAGCAGCAGCGCGAAGACCCCGCCCGCCAGCACGGCAGGCTCCTGTTCTTTCAGCGTGGCGATCACCGCATTCAGGCTTTCCATCAGGTCCGCCCGAACAGCCGTTCGATATCCGCCAGCTTCAGTTCGACGTAAGTAGGCCGACCATGGTTGCACTGTCCGGAATGAGGCGTCGCCTCCATCTCGCGCAGCAGCGCGTTCATCTCTTCGGCGCGCATCCGCCGGCCCGAACGGATCGAGCCATGGCAGGCAACGCGGCTCAGGATGGCCTCGATTTTTGCCTGCACCATCTGTGACGAGCCAAGATCGTCGAGCTCATCCAGAATGTCTTTCAGCATCGCTTCGGCATTCACCTCGCCAAGGATCGCCGGAGTCTCGCGGACCGCCACCGCACCGCCGCCAAAGGGTTCGATGGTGAGACCCATGCGCGTGAGGTCTTCGGCAATTTCCATCAGCCGCGCGCAATCGCCCTCGGACATTTCGACGATCTCGGGGATCAGCAACGCCTGCGCCGCGACACCGTTTTCGGCCATCTGCCGTTTCAGCTTTTCGTAGACCAGACGTTCATGCGCCGCGTGCTGATCGACAATGACCATGCCGTTTTCGGTCTGGGCGATGATGTAATTTTCATGCATTTGCCCACGCGCCGCCCCCAGCGGACGCGCCTCGACCGGCTCTTCGGTCCGCACCGGTTCAGGCTCGACCACCCGAGCGCTGTAGCTTTCGCCCAGATCAGCGAAACCCCGTTCAGGTGCCGGAGCAGGCGCCGGTGCCTGCGCCGCATAGGACGCCCCGCGCGCGCCAAGCGAGGGCCGATCCATCTGGTAGATCCGCGCGCCGCCGCTGGCAGGGGCCGGTTCGGGCCGCATCGCGCCCAGCGTCGCCGAGGCGACAGTCGAAGACGCCCGGTGCCCCGCATTCGCGAGCGCATGGCGCAGGCCCGAAACGATCAGCCCCCGCGCCACACCGGGATCGCGGAAACGCACCTCGGATTTCGCCGGGTGCACGTTCACGTCGACCAGTGTCGGGTCGCAATCGATGAACAGCGCCGCCGCCGGGTGACGGTCGCGGCTGAGGAAATCGAAATAGGCCGCCCGCAGCGCCCCGTAGAGCATCTTGTCGCGCACCGGACGGCCATTGACGAAGAGGAACTGCGCCACCGCCGCGCCGCGCGAATAGGTGGGCAGCGCGGCATAGCCGAACAGCCGCAGTCCCTCGCGCTCGGCGTCGATTTTCAGAGCGTTCTCGGCGAATTCCCGGCCGAGAACCCCGGCAAGCCGCCCCTGCAACGCGTCGAAAAGATCGCCGGTCTCGGCATCCGAGCGGAACAGGCTGCGCCCCTCCTTGCCGTCCGAAACCTCATTCAGGTGGATGCTGATCGCCGGTTCGGCCATCGCCAGCCGCTTGATCACGTCGGTGATCGCCTGCGTCTCGGCCCGGTCGGTGCGCATGAATTTCAGACGGGCGGGCGTGGCATAGAACAGGTCGCGCAGCTCGACCACGGTGCCCGCGCGAAGCGCAGCGGGTTTCACCGGCTCCATCCGGCTGCCCGACACGCGGATCGTCGCTGCCTCGTGACCCGACGCGCGCGAGGTGATCGACAGCCGCCCGACCGCCCCCAGCGAAGGCAGCGCCTCTCCCCGGAAGCCGAAGGTGTGGATATTCAACAGGTCCGAGCCGTCAATTTTCGAGGTCGCATGCCGCGCCAGCGCCAGCGGCAGATCCTCGGGCGCGATACCGCAGCCGTCATCCGTCACCCGGATCAGCGTCTTGCCACCATCGGCGATATCCACGGTGATGCGCCGCGCCCCCGCGTCGACCGCGTTTTCCACCAGTTCCTTGACGGCAGAGGCGGGGCGTTCCACAACCTCACCGGCCGCGATACGATTGATCGCGCTTTCGTCAAGCTGGCGAATGACCGGGCGAATCTCGCTGATATTGGGGTTCGTGCTTTGCATACTACCACACCTAGCATGGTATGCCGCGATTCTGAAAGAATCTTCCTGCGCAAAATCCCGCCTCTCCGACTGCTTGCCAAGGGGTCGGGCACATGCGACTCTCACCCAAGAAACCAGCCGAGAGCCATCGATGCAAACCAAAGAGATGCAGAGCACGGCGCATCTGCCGCAACTCGCCGAAACGCGCAATCCCGGCATGGCGCTCGACATGGACTGGGTGCGGGCCGCGCAGGCCAATACATCGGCCATCGAACGGCGCGCCGCGACCCTGCCGGGGCGACGGTCGGTCAAGAAGGACTATCAGGCCGCCTGGCTGCTCAAGGCGATCACCTGTATCGACCTGACGACGCTGGCGGGCGATGACACCGCGGAACGGGTGCGCAGGCTTTGTGCCAAGGCGCGCCAGCCGGTGGCGCCTGCGCTGCTCGAGGCAATGGACATGGACCCGATCACGGTGGGCGCGGTCTGTGTCTATCACGACATGGTGGAAACCGCCGCCGAGGCGCTGCACGGGACCGGCATCCCGGTCGCCGCCGTCAGCACCGGGTTTCCCGCCGGTCTGTCGCCCTTTCACCTGCGGCTCGCCGAAATCGGCGAAAGCGTGAAGGCCGGAGCCGCCGAGATCGACATCGTGATTTCGCGCCGCCACGTGCTCTCGGGCGACTGGCAGGCGCTGTATGACGAGATGCGCGCCTTTCGCGAAGCCTGCGGCGACGCCCATGTGAAAGCGATCCTTGCCACGGGAGAGCTTGGATCCTTGCGCAATGTCGCTCGCGCCTCGCTGGTCTGCATGATGGCGGGCACGGATTTCATCAAGACCTCGACCGGCAAGGAAAGCGTCAATGCCACTTTGCCCGTGTCGCTGGTGATGATCCGCGCGATCCGCGATTACCAGACACGCACAGGCATCAAGGTGGGCTACAAACCTGCCGGAGGGATCTCCAAGGCAAAGGATGCGCTTGTCTACCTGTCGCTGATCAAGGAAGAACTGGGCGACGACTGGCTGGATCCGCACCTGTTCCGCTTTGGCGCGTCTTCGCTTTTGGGCGATATCGAGCGGCAGCTTGAGCACCATGTGAGCGGCGCCTATTCCGCCGGGTATCGCCATGCGATGGGCTGACGCCTGCGGCAGAGGTCGGAGATTCCGTATTTGGGACGAGAAGAAGCCATGAGCGTTAAAGAAAGATTCGAGCGTATGGAGTATGGCCCCGCGCCGGAAAGCGCCGCCGAGGCATTGGCTTGGCTGGTGGATCAGGGCGACCGGTTCGGCCATTTCATCGATGGCGCATTCACCGCCCCCGGGGCCGGGTTCGAAAGCCGCAACCCGGCCAATGGCGAAGTTCTGGCCACGATCAGCCAGGCCACGCAAGGCGACGTCGATGCAGCAGTGGCAGCGGCGCGCAAGGCGCAGCCGGGATGGGAGAAGATGCGTGGTTCAGGGCGGGCGCGTTACCTCTATGCGCTGGCGCGGCTGTTGCAGAAACATGCGCGGCTGTTCGCGGTTCTGGAGACGCTGGATAACGGCAAGCCGATCCGTGAATCGCGCGATATCGACCTGCCGCTGGTGCAGCGGCATTTCTATTACCACGCGGGCATGGCGCAGCTGATGGAAGAAGTCCTGCCCGGTCGCGCCGCCCTTGGGGTCTGCGGGCAGATCGTGCCGTGGAATTTCCCGCTTTTGATGCTGGCATGGAAGGTCGCGCCCGCGCTGGCGATGGGCAATACGGTGGTGTTAAAACCGGCCGAATACACCTCGCTCACCGCGCTGTTGTTTGCCGACATCTGCCGTCAGGCCGGACTGCCCAAGGGTGTGGTGAATATCGTGACCGGCGATGGCGGTGTCGGCGAGATGATCGTACGATCGGACGTGGACAAAATCGCATTTACCGGTTCGACCGCCGTGGGGCGGCGTATTCGCGAGGTCACTGCCGGGTCGGGTAAGGCACTTACGCTCGAGCTGGGCGGCAAGAGCCCCTATATCGTGTTCGACGACGCCGATCTCGACAGCGCAGTCGAAGGGCTGGTCGATGCGATCTGGTTCAATCAGGGGCAGGTCTGTTGTGCGGGGTCGCGGCTGCTGGTGCAGGAGAGCGTGGCCGAGGCGTTCCATGCCAAGCTGCGCGCGCGGATGGAAAAGCTGCGCATCGGCGATCCGCTGGACAAGTCCATCGATGTGGGTGCGCTGGTCGATCGGGTACAGTTGCACCGGGTGCGCGACATGGTGGCCGCGAATACGGCTGGCGAGGTGTTTCAGGCCGGCGACGTGCCTGAGAACGGGTGCTATTACCCGCCAACGCTTATCACCGGGCTGGCCCCGTCGGACCCGCTGATGCAGGAGGAGATTTTCGGCCCGGTTCTCGCTTCCTGCACCTTCCGGACGCCGGAGGAGGCCGTGCAACTGGCTAATAATACGCGCTATGGTCTGGCCGCGACACTCTGGAGCGAAAACCTCAACCTTGCGCTGGACATCGCGCCGAAACTGGCCGCCGGGGTGGTCTGGGTCAATGCCACCAACCTCTTCGACGCTGCCGCCGGATTCGGCGGCGTGCGCGAAAGCGGCTTTGGTCGCGAAGGGGGCTGGGAGGGGCTTGCGGCCTACACGAAATCCATAAGCAAGGTTTCGGCGCTGAAACATGTGACGCCATTCGAGGGTGAAGGCGGGCCGGGCGGGGAACTGGACCGAACCGCCAAGATGTATATCGGCGGCAAGCAGGCGCGGCCCGATTCCGGCTATTCCCGGGCGGTACGCAACCGGTCGGGCAAGCTGCTCGGCCATGTTGGTCAGGGCAGCCGCAAGGACGTGCGCAACGCGGTCGAGGCCGCCGCCGGTGCTGCCGGGTGGGCGAAAACCACGGGCCATCTGCGGGCGCAGATCCTCTATTACATCGCCGAGAACCTATCGGCCCGTGCAGCGGAATTCGCTGCCCGCATTGATGCGATGATGCCGGGACGCAAGGGCGAGAAGGAAGTCGAGGCCTCGATCGAGCGGCTGTTCACCTATGCGGCATGGGCCGACAAGTATGATGGGCAGGTGCACGGGGTGCCGATCCGGGGCGTGGCGCTGGCGATGAAGCAACCGGTGGGCCTGATCGGCGCGCTTTGCCCGGACGAGTCACCCTTGCTGGGCCTTGTTTCGGTGATGGCCCCGGCGATTGCGATGGGCAACCGGGTGGTGCTGACCGCGAGCGAGCCCTATCCGCTGGCTGCGACCGATTTCTACCAGATCCTCGATACATCGGACTTGCCGGGCGGCGTGGTCAATATCCTGACCGGCGCGCATGAGGATCTGGCGGCCCCGATGGCGGCGCATCTGAATCTTGACGCGATCTGGAGTTTTTCGTCATCCGATCTATCGGCGGTGATCGAAAAAGCCAGCGCCGGCAATCTCAAGCGTACGTGGGTGAATGACGGCAAGGCGCGTGACTGGTACGCGAATGACAGTTCCGAATGGCTGGCGCAATCCACCGAGATCCAGAATATCTGGGTGCCCTACGGCGAATAAGGTCGGGGGCCTTGACGGCCCCCGCCGATGTCAGTTCCCGGCGGTCGCTTCCATACCCTCGGGCTTGCCGACAACCACGACATGCAGGTTCTCGGGGTCGAGGAACTCGCGCGCCACGCGGTTCACGTCGTCAAGCGTCACCGCTTCCATCTTGGCATTCCGGGTCGTGACATAGTCGATGGGCAAACCGTTCACCTGCATGCTCACGAGGATGCTGGCGATCTGGCCGTTGCCGTCGAATTGCAGGGGGTAGGCGCCGGTCAGATAGGTCTTGGCGTCGTCCAGTTCCTTCTGGGTCACGCCTTGTTCTTTCAGCTTGGTCCATTCGTCGCGGATCACCTGCACCGCCTCGGCAATGCGGTCATTCGACGACGACACGCGGCCCACATAGATCGGCCCCCATGTCTTGGGCGAAAGGTAGGAATAGACGCCATAGGTCAGCCCGCGCTTTTCGCGCACCTCGGTCATCAGCCGGGACTCGAAACCGCCTGCGCCCAGGATCTGGTTCATCACATAGGCGGCAAAGAAATCGTCGTCCTCGCGCGCCATGCCATTCTGGCCAAAGACAGCCACCGACTGCGGCGTATCGAAATCGATCACCGTATTCCCGCCCTCTATGGCGACATCCGCAGGGCCGGGCATCGGCGCACCGGTTTCCGGCAGATCGCCAACAAGCTCGTCCAGCAGCGCCGACAGTTCCTCGGGGGTGATATCCCCGACCGCCGAGACATAGATCCGGTCCAGCGCAAAGACATTGTCGAAGGCGGTCTGGATATCCTCGCGGGTCAGCGCCGTGACCGTTTTGATGGTCCCGTCGCCGGAAGAGCCATAGGGGTGGTCGCCAAAGGCGATCTCGGAAAAGGCGTTCCCGGCGATGGTGTTGGGATCTTTCGCATCCGACATGAGCCCGGAAATGACCTGAGCCCGCACCCGTTCCAGCGCGTCCTCGTCGAAACGCGGCTCCATCAGCGTGGTGCGCAGCAGGGCGAGCGCCTCGTCGCGGTTCTCGCTCAGGAACTTGGCCGAGACGGATACGGAATCGTCGCTTGCGCCATATCCGAAAGAGGCGGAGAGCTCTTCCTTGCGGCGGGCAAACTCACGCGCATCCAGATCGCCCGCGCCCTCTTCGAGAAGGGCGGCCATCAGGTTCGTCGCGCCGCGCTTGCCGGGTTCATCCAGCGAGGTACCACCGCGAAAGCGCAG
This sequence comes from Heliomarina baculiformis, assembly GCF_019966545.1. Classification (GTDB taxonomy): domain Bacteria; phylum Pseudomonadota; class Alphaproteobacteria; order Rhodobacterales; family Rhodobacteraceae; genus Heliomarina; species Heliomarina baculiformis. The sequence continues at coordinate 388,331 of NZ_JAIMIC010000006.1, forward strand.
CTCAAGCGCAGTGAAAGGAATTGAATGTTCCTCGACCAGCCAAGCGGTGATGCCCTTTTCCGAGGTGACTTTCTGAATGTCGATCTCTGCCCATGCGGGGACGGCGACGATCAGCAGGATCAGCGAGACAAAAAGACGTTTCATTGGGTCACCTCCGTATCCCGCATCAACCATCCGGTGACCGAGGATTCTTCGCGGAACAGGTCGCGCGCGGCCTGCATGATGTCATCCGCCGTCACCGCCTGAAGCACATCTGGCCAGTCCTGAACGTCCTGCACCGTCAGGCCGATCGCAAGGGCGCTGCCATAGCGCTGGCCGATCCCATCCACGTTATCGCGGGCATAGATCTGCGAGGCACGCAGCTGCATCTTGATCCTCTCAAGCTGCTCCATATCGACGCCGCGCTCCATGAAGGCGGCGAGAGCCTCGTCTAGCGCCGCCTCGGCCTCGCTCAGGCTGACCCCGTCGCTTGGCACGACGATCATGTCGAATGTGGTCTTGTCGAGCGACTTGCCATTGTAGAAAGCCCCGGTCCAGACCGCTGTAGGGTTATCGAACTGCAGTTTTTCGGCAAGGAACGACGTCGTCCCGCCGCCCAGCATCTCGGCCAGCACGGTCAGCGCGGCGGCGCGTTCCTGATCGCCCGGGTCACGTTCCGGCGCAAGGTACGAACGCGAGACATAGGGCTGCGCAACCCGCGCATCCTTGTAGGTCAGGCGGCGCGCGGCGGTCTGGGGTGGTTCGGTCGTTCGGATACGCTCCGGCAGGTCCGGATTCGCCGGAATCACGCCATAGTATTTCTTGGCCAGCTCCAGCACCTCTTCGGGCACCACGTCGCCCGAGACCACGAGGATCGCGTTATTGGGCGAGTAATAGGTGCCATAAAAGGACAGCGCGTCCTCCAGCGACAGTGTCTCCATCTCGTGCCGCCAGCCGATCACCGGCGTGCCGTAGCGATGGTTCAGAAACTGAGCCGCGTTCATCTGTTCAGCAAACAGCGAACGCGGGTTGTTGTCGGTCCGCTGGTTGCGTTCCTCGAGGATCACGTCACGCTCGGTCAGGATGTCGCTCTCGCTCAGGCGGAGGTTCTTCATCCGGTCCGATTCCATCTCCATCATCAGCTCAAGCCGGTCGGCGGCGACGCGCTGGTAATAGGCGGTGTAATCATAGCTGGTGAACGCGTTGTCTTCGCCGCCATTGGCCGCGACAACCTCGGAAAACTCGCCAGATTCCAGATTGTCCGTCGCCTTGAACAGCAGGTGTTCAAGGAAATGCGCCACGCCGGACACGCCCCGCGTTTCATCGGCGGACCCGGCCCTGTACCAGACCATCTGCTGCACCACGGGGGCGCGGTGGTCCTCGACCACGACGACTTCCATGCCGTTATCAAGGGTATAGGTCGTAACCGGCTCTTCGGCGGTTTCGCCAAAGGCAGGGGCAACCAGCGCAAAGACAGCAGCCAGTGGCGCGAGATGTCGCAACATGTTCGGACGTCCTTTCATGCGGTGTAGGCTGAACCTGTGTATCGCGATGAAAGGTTCAAGACACCTTGCGATTTTGTAATCTTTTCTCGTCGGATCGTGATGATCCGCCCGGGCCTATTCGACCGGCGGCGCGGTCGGCGTCATGTAGCCCGACGCGCGATACCGGCTGTTCATCTCGAACGGGTCGATGGCTTCGCGGCGATAGGCCTGCTGATACCGGTCCACCGGGAACAGGCGGATACGCGTGCCACGCGACTGGCGGCGGCGGAATTCCGCGTCGGCGGCAGCCAGTTCGGTCCGGATGCTGCCCGGGGTGCCATAGCGGTTGGCCTGCGCAATCAGCGCGCCATCGCCCGAGGGTACGGCGGTCTGGCCCAACGTCGCCGGATTGCCGCCGAGAGCGGCGACCGCATCGGCCTTGGGATTGGGATCGACACGGTTACCCATGCCCGGAGTCGGTTCGGGCAGCGCGTTCAGATTGTCGGGGATCTCAAGTTCCTTGTTCGGCAGGATCAGGAATTCGTCCGGCCCATAACTGTCCGAGCGCAGGTTCATCAGACCCTTCTGCGAGCAGCCCGACACCGCCAGTGCCACTACAATGATCCCCAGTGCTGTCCGCACGACGCTTCTCCTGCCAGTCCTTTGTCGGGGTTCTACCCCATTCCGCCGCTCAGGTCACGACACGTTTTTCGCGACCCTTCTTTCCGTTACGATCCCTTTTTCACCGGCTTCCGGCGCGGGCTCGCACCCGGTTTGTCGCGATTGTCGAACAGGATCAACCCCGCCGCACCCGCAAAGATGAACACATCCGCGACATTGAAAACAAAGGGATTGTTGATGCCACAGCAGGACATGTTCAGGAAATCGAGCACATAGCCATAAATCAGCCGGTCGGCGACATTCCCAAGCGCACCGCCGATCAGCAGCCCCGCGCTGACCTGCATCCAGACGCCGCGATGGTTGCGGACCACCCACCAGCCGACGGCCACGACCACCAGCAGCGAAAAGACGATCAGCACCCAGCGTGCGAGTTCCGAATTGCCGTCGAGCAGACCGAAATTGATCCCCCGGTTCTCGCCATAGCGAAAGGTCAAAAGCGGCGGGAAAACCTCGATCCAGTGCCGCCGCGCCAGCTCCATGCCATGCACGACGGCGTATTTGCTGCCCTGGTCCAGCAGAAAGGCGACCAGAGCGGCCCAGATCAGCGCGGGCCTGCCCATCAGTGACGGAAATGCCGCATGCCGGTAAAGACCATGGCGATGCCTGCCTCGTCGGCGGCGGCGATCACCTCGTCATCGCGCATCGACCCGCCCGGCTGGATCACGCAGGTCGCGCCTGCGGCGGCAGCCTCCATCAGCCCGTCGGCAAAGGGAAAGAACGCGTCCGACGCGACAGCCGACCCGATAGTCAGCGGCTGCGGCAGATCCATCGCCTCGGCCATGCGCTCGGCCTTTTTCGCGGCGATCAGCGCAGAATCGAGACGGCTCATCTGGCCTGCGCCCACACCCACGGTGGCCTTGTCCTTGACGTAAACGATGGCGTTGGATTTGACGTGTTTGGCGACTTTCCACGCAAACAGCAGATCGGCCATCTGCTCATCTGTCGGCGCTTTCTTGGTGACAACCTTCAGATCATCCATCCCGACATAGCCGGTGTCCTTGTCCTGAACGAGCATCCCGCCCGCCACCTGCCGATAGGTGGTGATCGGTGCCTTGACGTCGGGCAGACCGTCGGTGGTCAGCAGGCGCAGGTTTTTCTTGGCCGCGAACACCGCCTTGGCCGCATCCGAGGCACCGGGCGCGATCACGACCTCGGTAAAGATCTCGACGATGGCCTTGGCGGTGTCCTCGTCCAGCGGCTGGTTCAGCGCGACGATACCGCCAAAGGCGCTGGTGCGGTCGCAGTCGAACGCGTTGCGATAGGCCTCGATCAGCGTCTCGCCCCGTGCCACGCCACAAGGGTTGGCGTGCTTGATGATCGCTACCGCAGGCCCTTCGGCCGGATCGAACTCGGCCACCAGCTCAAACGCCGCATCGGTGTCGTTGATGTTGTTGTAGGACAGTTCCTTGCCCTGATGCTGCGTCGCCGTCGCGACGCCCGGACGGCCGGTGCCATCGGTGTAAAACGCCGCCGACTGGTGGCTGTTCTCACCATAGCGCATGACCTGCTTGAAGGTGCCGGTAAAGGACCGGCGGCGCGGCGTCGCCTCGCCCAGCGCGCCTGCCATCCAGGTGCTGACCGCCGTATCATAGGCCGCCGTGCGGGCATAGGCGATCTGCGCCTGCTTCTGACGGAATGCATAGGTCGTCGCGCCGTCCTGCGCGTCAAGTTCGGTCAGCAGCGCGTCGTAATCCTCGACATCGACGATGGTGGTGACGAAATCGTGGTTCTTTGCCGCCGCGCGGATCATCGCGGGGCCCCCGATGTCGATATTCTCGATGCAGGTCTCGTAATCCGCACCCTTGGCGACGGTCGCCTCGAACGGGTAGAGGTTCACCACCAGCAGGTCGATCCCGCCGATCCCGTGTTTCTTCATCGCCGCCACGTGGTCGTCATTGTCGCGCAGCGCCAGCAGCCCGCCATGCACCATGGGGTGCAGTGTTTTCACCCGGCCATCCATCATCTCTGGGAAACCGGTGATCTCGGCCACGTCTTTCACCTCAAGCCCCGCCTCGCGCAACGCCTTGGCCGTACCCCCGGTGCTCAGCAGTTCGACGCCGCGCCCGGCAAGCGCCTGACCAAGCTCAACTAGGCCGGTCTTGTCCGACACCGAAAGAAGGGCACGTTTGACGGGGTGAAGATCGCTCATATCAACTTTCCTGAATCTGGCAGCAGTTGCGCCGGGGCATAGAACATCTCTGCGCCGGATAGAACCTCTCGAATGCACCGATCTGGCGGCTCTTTGCCGCTATCTGTCCCGAAATGCCCGGAAAAGCCGCGATCAGAGCTGGTACATCGACTCGTCGCGTTCCAGATCGCGCACCGCGATGGCCGTGTCATGTGCCTTGGACAGCGACCAGCGTACCCGCGTGGCATAGTCCATCGCCCGCCCTGTCAGCACGATCTGACGGCTGGCGCGCGGCTTCAGCCGTCCGCTTTCCAGATAGACGCTCGGCTCCAGCGACAATTCGCATTTGCTGTTGTGCCGGAACACCCAGATTTCTCCGCTCTTGAGCGCCATCGACACCGCCGCGCCGCCCAGATCCACGGTCGCATCCACATCCGGGTGGAGATGCATCCGGATGGCAAAGGACAGACCGGCCAGCGCCACCTTGTCCATCGCCTGATCGAACTTGCGCTTGTCGGCAGGCTCCATCGCGAGCAGCATGTCCTCGGCGACCAGACCGCGCCCGTCGTGCGACATTTCAAGCGTGCGCGCATGGGTCAGCCCGAACTTGCGCTGATAGCCATCATGCCCACCCTGAAACCGCACCATCTCGGAATCTTCGTCCAGCTCATAGGGCACATGGCTTGGCGTCTCGATCAGATTCTCGACCGCCCCGGTCTTGCCCACGGGCATCAGCCGCCCGCTGGAATAGCCCTCGAGGCAGAGGGTCGAATGCGACGGAGTCGCCCGACCCGCGCGGCGCCATTCCGCACCGAATGACACGCCGGACCCGCAGCTGACAACCAGCGGCCGCCGCCCCGATGTCAGCTCGAACGCCAGTGTCGAGGCATGGGCATTATACGAGGCATCGCCCTTTGGCGGCGGGCTTGCATCGACGATCAGGCTGGTGCGCCCGGCGCTCAGCCGCGCATAGCCCATCGACAGGCTCTTGGGATGGTCCGGCTTGATATGGCTGGCCGCCAGCGCGTGATCCAGCCGCCCGTCCAGCCCGCGACCGCCGCCATGGAACCGAGCAAGACCGCCATCCGCATGGCGCAACGCGCGCAGCGTGGGGGCTATCCGCGCCACTGCCGCCGTATGGGGCTGCGGCGTACCGCGTCCCGCCTCGTGTAGCGAGGCTGCCGCCCATGTCAGCAGAGTGAAAACATCCAGCAGTTCTTCGGGGTTGCGCGTCGGCAACCCACCCTGCTCATCGATGCGCAGCTTGCATTCCTGCGCCAGCGCTCTGACCGCCGGATCGGCCAGATCCTCGTGCCCCTCCAGCGCCAGCCCCGCATAGATCAGCCCGGTCAGCGCTTCGAACCTTGGCAACCCCGGCGGCGAAGCATGCCAGCGTTTCGACAGGAACCATACCTGCTGCGCCAGCGCCCGAAAGAACGCATCGCTTTCGGCACTGTCCTGCCCCCTCAAAAGGAAAATCGCGTGGTTGATCCAGCGGATGACCCGCCGCCCGGTCAGCGCCGGGGTCCAGCCCGGCCCCTGCCCGTTGCCGTAATTGTCGATCCAGCCCCAAAGCCATTGCTGGGCTTTGACCCGTGCGGGCCCGTCGCCCACCGCTGCCAGATCGTCGAGCCATGCGAACCCGTGGCGTTCATCGTCGAACCCGGCACTGGGGGACTCCACCTCCCATAGCCCGGTATCCGGGCTTTCGACGAGGTATCCAGCGAAGAGGATATTACCCGCGATCAGCTGCCGCCCCTTGGCGAAACTGCCGACCGTGCGCGGCTCCGGCGACGAAACAAACCCCCGCGCCTTTTTCTGACGCCGGCTCAGACGGGCGTACAGCCGGTTCATGAACCGTGTTTTTCGGCCCGTCAGGGTCTCGGGGGTGAACATACGCTGCCTCTCACGCTCTATGGCGTTTGGCAGTCATGTTAGAGCGTCATACGCCCCAAGTCACCGATATCTTTTCCGGAATTGCAAAACCGCTCTGCTGCTGTGGCGTTCAGCCCGACTTGCGCAGACAGGCGATGTAAAATCCATCCATCCCGCCCTTGTCGGCCCAGAAATCTGGCCGCAGCCGCAACCCGCCCTCTTCGGTTACCCAGGACGATTCGACTCCGGGCTGCATCAGCTCCTCGCGATCCACGCTCATGTCATTACGGGTTTCCAGCGCTCCTTCGACCTGCACCTCGCCCTCATCCGGCAAGAGCGAGCAGGTACAGAACACCATCCGCCCGCCGGGCTTCAGCAGGCTCCAGGCATGGGCCAGCATCTGCGCCTGAAGCTCGATCAGACCGCCGAATTCCGCCCCGTCCTTGGCATGGGGCAGATCAGGGTGACGGCGAATCGTGCCCGTCGCGGAACAGGGCGCATCCAGCAGGATCGCGTCGTATCTGCCCTCGTGTTCAAGCGCGTCGCCGACCACCAGCTCGGCCTCCAGACCGGCGCGATCAAGGTTTTCCCTTACCCGGCGCATCCGTCCCTCGGAGATGTCGAGCGCGGTGACCGTCGCCCCGGTTGCGGCCAGTTGCATCGTTTTACCCCCCGGTGCGGCGCACATGTCGAGCACGCTCTCACCGGGCTGCGCCGCCAGTACCCGCGCGGGCAGGGCCGCCGCCGCGTCCTGCACCCACCAGTCTCCGGCCTCGTATCCCGGCAGCGCCGTCACCTGCCCGGCCTCGGCTAACCGCAGCGACCCTGTCGGCAGCTCGACCGCGCCGGGCAGATCGACCTTCGCGCCTGGCTTTACAGTAATGTCCAAAGGTGCCCCGGCGAAATGCGCGCGCTCCATGCCCGCCACGGCTTCCGGGCCCCAGGCCGCAACCAGCGGCGAGCGCAGCCACTTGGGCAGGCGCGGGTTGCGCAGCGTGCCCCAAGCCTCGGGCGCAGTATCGGCCACCTTGCGCAGCACCGCGTTGACCAGCCCCTTGAGCGCCCCGTGCCGCTTGTGCCGCGACACGATCTCGACCATCGCGTTGACCACCCCATGCGCGGCCTCGCCCCCGGCAAGCTCCACCGTGCCAAGCCGCAGCGCGTTGCGCACCGTCAGCGGCGGGTACTTGCGCAGGTGTTTCTGCAAAAGCCGGTCGGCCCGTTCCAGCCCGCGCAGGGTTTCCGTGGCCAGCCGCTGCGCCCGGGCGCGATCCTGCGGCGACAGACGTTCCAGTGCCCCCGCCGAAAGACATTCCGACATCAGGCGATTGTCACCCAGTATCTGATCGAGAAGATAGATCGCGCTGCGCCGCGCGTCGGTCGTGGCATCGGTCAACCCTGCATACTCCTGCATCTTGCCCCCGGCGAAGGCCCGCATATATCAAGAGCAGGTGAGCAAAGGAAGAGAGCGATGACCGACAGCCCCGAATCCCCGCGCAAGGATCTGCCACCCGCCGCGCTGCGCGCCCTCGCCGAAGCCGAGGAACGCCGCAAAGCAGACGCCTACGAGCCTGACCTCCCTAAGGAACTTGGCGGTCGTGACGGTCCCGAACCTGTCCGCTACGGCGACTGGGAGAAAAAAGGCCTCGCCATCGATTTCTGATCGCTGCGCCAGCCACGGGCGGCAAGACTTTTCAGAAACTCTCAGTGGCACATCCGTGTGTCTCACCCGGTCTCGGCGCATCCTGCGATGCACGGGGGGTGTACAGGGGGTGTACAGATATCACCCCCTGTACACCCCCCCAAATTCACGGTTTCAGATTAAACTCCGCCGAATCGCCACTGCCCTTGTCCGATGTGAAGCGGATCTTTTCTCCGTTCACCCGGACCTCCTGACAGTTGTAGCCAAGATCGTCGCCGCCCCAGTTCAGGTCGCGGCAGAAATACCCGTCACGCCAGCTCCAGCTGCCGGTGACGTCCCATGCAGCGCCACGCCCCTTGATCGCCCCCGACGGCGTAACCTGAAGGCGTATCAGCGGGCGGGTCAGGGTCTTTCCCTGTACCACCTCGTTGAATTCGCTCAATTTATCTATCTTGGCGTATTCCGCCTGTACCGGAACCGCGACAAGGCCGCCCAGCAACAGGGCTGGCAGAAACTCTTTGAATATCCGCATGGCATACCTCCGAAATCGCCGGGATCTGTCAGGTAAACGCATGAAAGCGCCAATCGGATCACTTTCGGACGGAAGAGATCGTACCGGGACGATAAGAAATCGCTAGGATTTTAACGATAAGCCGGAATCAAAAGCCCAGCACATCCGCCATGTCATACTGCCCAGGTGTCTTGTCCTGCCCCCAAAGCGCGGCTTTCAAGGCGCCACGGGCAAAAACAAGCCGGTCGGTCGCGATGTGACGCAGGATGATACGCTCGCCCGCGCCTGCAAAGATCACGTCATGTTCGCCCACGATGTCACCGCCCCGGATTGCCGAAAACCCGATATGGCCTTTTTCGCGTGCACCGGTGATTCCGTCGCGGCCCCGGTCGGACACGTCCGAGAGCTTGACGCCACGCCCCTCGGCGGCAGCCTCGCCCAGCATCAGCGCGGTGCCCGAGGGCGCATCGACCTTGTGGTGATGATGCGCTTCGACCACTTCGATGTCGAATTCCTCGTCCAACGCCTCGGCCACGCGGCGGGTCAGCTGGGTAAGAAGGTTGACACCAAGGCTCATGTTGCCCGCCCTTACGATCACCGCGTGGCGCGATGCCGGTTCCAGCTTGGCGATCTGTTCCTCGCTCATGCCGGTGGTGCCGATGACGTGCACCGCCCGCGCCTGCGCGGCCAGCGCGGCAAATTCCAGAGTGGCTTCCGGCGCGGTGAAATCCAGCACCGCCTGCGCCTTGGCAAAGGCTTCGAGCGGGTCATCCGTGACCGTCACCCCCAGCTCGGCACCGCCCATCGCCGTCCCGATATCGCGCCCGACCCAGTCATGCCCCTTTCGCTCGACCGCGCCGACCAGACGCGCCCGGTCGCTTTCGCTGACCACGCGCACAAGCATCTGCCCCATCCGGCCCGATGCCCCCGTCACAACGATTCCAGGCAGGTTTGACATGATGATTTCCCTTCTTTTCGCCGCCAAAGGCTCGATAGCCGCTCTTGCCCCGCTTGGCAAAGCCGATCCGACGCCTTAGATCAGCAATCATGGGCAAGAACAAATTTCATGACGGTCCCGGACCATCGCAACGCCAGCTCCGCGTCGGAGAGCTGATCCGCCGGACCCTGTCCGAGGTGCTGGCCCGTGGCGATATCCACGACCCGGACCTGAACCGGCTGTCGATTACGGTGGGCGAGGTGCGCGCCTCTCCCGATCTCAAGGTGGCCACGGTCTACGTTCTGCCGCTTGGCGGACGGGGACAGGATGAGGTCGTCGGCCTGCTGGCCCGCAACAAGGCCGAACTGCGCCGGGTCGTGGCCAAGAAGCTCGCGTTGAAATTCGCGCCGGAACTGCGCTTCCAACTGGACGAGACGTTCGACCGGCTGGACGATACGCGCCGCATCTTCGCGCAGGACGCCGTGCGCCGGGATCTCGACGACTGATGCCGCGCGCCCTGCCTGCGCTATTCGTGCTGTTGTTCGGTCTGGCCGCCGCGCCGGACGCTGAGGCCGTCGAATGCCGCGACGTGGACCAGGGCAGCAACCGCTATACAGTTTGCGAGGCAAATGCCGAATCCGATGAGTTGCGGCTCTTTCTCTACGACGAAGAAGGCCAGCCTTACGGCCAATTCGGCAATGTCGCCCAGAAGCTGGACCAACAGGGCAAGACGCTTGTCTTCGCGATGAACGCGGGCATGTACCATTCGGACCGCGCCCCGGTCGGCTATTACGCCGAGCCGGACAAGGTGGTGCAGAACCTGATCCCCAATGCTGGCCCCGGCAATTTCGGTATGCTGCCCAACGGGGTTTTCTGCATCGGACAGAACCGCGCCGACGTCATCGAAACGCTGCGGTTCAGCGAAACCCGGCCCGCCTGCGAATATGCCACGCAATCAGGACCGATGCTGGTTATCGAGGGCGAATTGCACCCCCGGTTCCTGCCGGACAGCGATTCGCGCTATGTCCGCAACGGGGTGGGCACCAGCGCAGACGGCAAGCGGGTGGTCTTTGCGATCTCGCGCAACCGTGTGACCTTTCACGAATTCGGCAGCCTCTTCCGGGACATGCTGGACCTGCCGAACGCCCTCTATTTCGACGGTAATATCTCACGCCTCTACGCACCGGACTTTGGCCGCAACGACGCGGGTTTCGCGATGGGACCCATCGTCGGCATCGCCACGACGAACGGCGAATAACCCTGCGGGCAAGAAAAACTGAATTTTCTTGCTACAAATCTTTGGTAAGATTTTTGCAGCCCCGACAGGATCGCCCCGCCGCAGCGATCCATGTTGACCCCGCCCGCTAAGCTCCTGTAAGGCCCCGCTTCAACTTTCACTCAAGGAAAGCGCATGGCACGCAAAGGTCGCAACATCTCCGGTTGGCTGGTCATCGACAAACCTGCGGGCCCTACCTCTACCGCCGTGGTGAACAAGGTCCGCTGGGCGCTCGGCGCGAAAAAAGCCGGACACGCCGGCACACTCGACCCGACCGCGACCGGGGTGCTGGCCGTCGCACTCGGCGAGGCGACCAAGACCGTTCCCTACATCACCGACGCGCTCAAGGCCTACAGCTTTACCATCCGTCTCGGACAGGCCACGAACACCGATGACGCCGAAGGCGAAATCATCGCCAGCAGCGATCTGCGTCCCTCGGATGAAGAGATCAAGCAAGCGCTCGGCCAGTTCGTCGGCGATATCGAGCAGGTGCCGCCGCAGTTTTCCGCCGTCAAGATCGACGGTCAGCGTGCCTACAAGATGGCCCGCAGCGGCGAGGAAATGGAGCTGGCCGCGCGTCCGCTCTGGGTCGAGGAACTGGTACTGACCGACCGCCCGGATGCGGATCACGCGACACTGGAAATGACCTGCGGCAAGGGCGGCTATGTCCGCTCCATCGCCCGCGATCTCGGGGCCGCGCTTGGCTGCCATGCACATGTGCTCAACCTGCGCCGGATCTGGTCCGGCCCTTTCGACGCGAGCGAGGGCCTGTCGATGGATCAGGTCGAGGAACTGGCCCACACCCCCGAGCTCGACGCCCATATCCAGCCGCTCGAACTTGGCCTTGCCGATCTGCCCGAGGTAAAATGCACCGCCGAAGGCGCCACCCGCCTGAAAAACGGCAACCCGGGCAAGGTATTCGCCGCCGACGCCGAATACGGCGATGAATGCTGGGCCTCCTTCAAAGGCAAGGCCGTCGCCGTCGGAATCTACAAGGCGGGCGAATTGCACCCGAGCCGGGTCTTCAACACCTGAGCTCGGCCGCGCGCATAGGTCAGCCCTTGACGGCACGATCTGCCCGCCCCATCACGCGTGTCATGATCACCCGAAGCCACACCAAGGGCGACGCCGCGTCAGTCGCCGTCTACTCCGATTGCGAACGCTACCGTTACAGCCTGACCCGGGTCTGGGATCCGGCGGGGGACAAGACACTATTTGTGATGCTGAACCCCTCGACCGCCACCGAAGTCCAGAACGACCCAACGGTAGAGCGCTGCGAAAGACGCGCCCGCACGCTTGGCTTCGGTGCCTTCCGCGTCACCAATATCTTCGCCTGGCGCGATACGGACCCGCGGCTGATGCGGGCGGCGGCAGATCCGGTCGGGCCGGAAAACGATGCCGCGATCCTAGAAGGCGCTGCATGGGCGGATCGCATCATCGCCGCCTGGGGCACCCATGGCGCCCATCTCGCGCGTGGACCCGAGGTCGAACGCCTGCTGCGACAGACCGGCATGCCGCTCTTCACTCTCGGGCTTACCAAGGAAGGGCATCCGAAACACCCGCTCTACATCGGTTATGCAAAACAGCCCGAACCCTGGGCCTGACGTCTCGACGAATAAACCTTTGCCATTGCCGCCGATTCGCCCTATACGCCCTCGATCTGTGGTCCGCCGCAGATGACTTCTCCACGGGCCTGAGCTGGACGACATCCCGGCCTGCGCCATTCCTATCAACCTTAACCAAGGAGATCCCGATGTCGATTACTGTCGAAGACAAGGCACGCCTGATGAAGGAATACGCAACCAAGGAAGGCGACACCGGTTCGCCCGAGATCCAGGTTGCCATCCTCAGCTCGCGCATCGCCACCCTGACCGAGCACTTCAAGACCCACAAGAAAGACAACCACGGTCGTCGCGGTCTGTTGAAGATGGTTGCCCGCCGCCGCAAGCTGCTGGACTACGTCAAGGGCAAGGACGAAGCACGCTACAAGGATCTGATCACGCGTCTCGGCCTGCGCCGCTGATTGCAATCGGAACTTTCAAGTTCGAAAGGGTCGCCATGGCGGCCCTTTTTCATTTCAGGTCCCGGAACTCAGCCCTGGATATCGCTCCAGCAGGGAAGCAGATCACCTGCCGCCGGCCGCGCATGATAAACCGCGCGCGCAATCGCCCGCGACAGGCAGAGCGCCGCCGCATGCCCGATCTCGGCCAGTGCCCGGGGGTCGTCACCAACCGGCCGCGCCCCCGTCGACATCGCAAAGACCAGATCGCCATCACCGGGTGTATGGGCGGGCACCGTGGCCCGTGCGATGCCATCATGGGCCGCCACAGCAAGCCGGTTACATTGTGCCTTGTCCAGATCCGCATCAGTCGCAACGATGGCGATGGTGGTATTGGCCCGTTGCGACGAATCCTCACCCGAGGCAAGCCGCGCCTTGCGACTGTCAAGCGTCCGACCCAGCCCCGACGCTGGATCCGTGCCAAAACCGCCAAACTCCCCGTTAACCTCGAATGGCGCCGCCCAGAAATGGCGGTCGCCGGGCGTCGTGACGCTTCCAACCGGATTGGCTGCCACCAGCGCCCCTACGGTGATGCCACTCTCCAGCACGAAAGAGGCCGACCCGAGCCCGCCTTTCAGCATCGCTGACAAGGCCCCCGTTCCTACACCGGCGCTTCCCAAGTCGAACGTCTCCGACGCATTGTCGAAAGCCTCGCGCCCCAGCCGTCGATAAGGATTTTCACGCCAGCCCTTGTCGCCCCCGTTCAACAGGTCGAAAATGATCGCCCCCGGCACGAGCGGGATGATCGCCGAGCCGATCTGAAACCCCCGCCCCGCCGCGCGCAAACCATCCACCACACCCGAACAGGCATCCAGCCCAAAGGCCGACCCGCCGGACAGTACGAGCGCGTCCACGCCGGCCACGGATTTATCCGGTGCAAGCAAATCCGTCTCGCGCGTTCCCGGCGCCCCGCCCATGACATGAACAGAGGCCACAAAGGGCCGGTCCATGGTAACAACCGTTGCTCCGGATTTCAGCGCATCGTCTTGCGCACTCCCTACCAGAAGTCCCTCGACATCGGTGATCAGGTTCTTGGGTCCCGGTTTCATCTTAATCATCTTTCCTTCAGAGACTTGTTGCGCCGCCATGGCACAATTTCCGACCCATTGAAACAAGGGGCTCCGCCCCAGCCGGGCTACGCCCGACTTCCCCGGAGTATTTTTAGCAAGAGAAAGAAAGGAAATATTAAGGATCCGAAGTCATCCTGCATGTGCGGCACAGGCGGGAGCGCCGATGGCCGTGCAAGGGGAAGAGCGGAAGCGACTTCCTGGGGGACATCCATGGTGTCCCCCTTTTCCTTTTGCCGGAAATACTCCGGGGTCCGGGGCAGAGCCCCGGCCTAGCCGATCATCACTGTATGACGGCTGGTTCTTGATCCGATGGTGGCAATGTAGCGGGTTAGTCTCGCGTCACCTGACCTCGAAGCGCCTTGATTTCCCCGCGGCGCGTCTTGGCGTCGAGTCTGCGGCGCACAGAACCTTTGGTCGGCTTGGTAGGAATGCGCTTTTTGGGCTTGGTCTGCGCCTGGCGAATCAGGTCGCTCAACCGTTCACGGGCAATGGCACGGTTGCGGGCCTGGCTTCTTGTTTCGTCACACTGGATGACGAGGGCGCCGTCCCTTGTCCATCGCCTCCCGGCGATACGGCGCAATCTTGTCTTGATCGCGGGTGTCAGGTTGGGCGACCGCTCTGCCTCGAAGCGGAGTTCGACGGCCGTCGAGACCTTGTTGACGTTCTGTCCGCCGGGCCCGGACGAGCGGACGAACTGCTCCGTCAACTCCCAGTCCTCGATCGCGATGTTATCCGTAATTCGCAGCATTGTGCCACCATAGGCATTGAGTTCGGGATCAAAAAGGGCCGCCCGGTTGCCGGACGGCCCTTATCGAAAGTTTTTCGGAGGTTGGGTCAGTCAGACCTCAGTCACCTTCGGGTTGGCGCTACCGCCAAGGGTTGCCTCAGCTGGCAGCCTCCCGAATTGTTCCGACACCACTCTCCAATACCTTTCTAGACACTGGATCACCTCCTTTTCTGTTGTTGAAACCTGTCTTCATGGTGCCAGAGGATGAATTTCAGTCAAACAAAATCTCTAGCCCAGAGCCAAAAATGTGGAAATACCGCCTAAAAGTCAGGCAGCTCGCGAATCCCTTCAATTCGGCTTTGACCTGTGGATTTGACCCGTTAACGTCATCCTGCTGACGCGCAATTTCGCGACATTGCAGCACATTCATTTACCAGGGGGCATTATGGCTTATACCTTTACCGTCGATCTTCAAGCCGAGAGCACTTACTACACGGCATACTCCATCACTTGGCAGGGAATAATCGCGCGCACGCTGCGCGGATCGCTCGAGGTGTCTTCCTCCGGCGGCACGCACACTTTCACCGACCGCTACTCGGATCTCGAGGTGGTGGTGAAAAGTGCGGGCGGTTTTGTGACATCGATTTCCGCGACCG
Organism: Heliomarina baculiformis; assembly: GCF_019966545.1. Classification (GTDB taxonomy): domain Bacteria; phylum Pseudomonadota; class Alphaproteobacteria; order Rhodobacterales; family Rhodobacteraceae; genus Heliomarina; species Heliomarina baculiformis. Next base: position 403,356 of record NZ_JAIMIC010000006.1, read on the forward strand.
GCCCCGTGCCGAGCAATGGGTCAACCTCGAACGCGGATCTCTTCGACATGGTCGTTGAATCCGGCACGATCGCAACGGACGACCTGATCGATGCCTTCACCTTCTACCATGAGAGCAGCGGCGAGGACAGCACGCTGAAATCGCTTTTTCTGGCAGCGACCTACGACATCACCACAAACAGCGTCACGGTCTCTCACGACTTTGGCTGGGTCGGGCAGGCCCTGATGGGCGGTGGCGGCGACGATATCTTCCGGCTCGACAAGGATGGCTACCATTACATCTATGCCACGGGCGGCGAGGATATCTACAAAGCCCCGGGAGAATACGACGAAATCACCTATTCGAGTTTCAACGGCGGGCTGGTGATGACCAAGGACGGGTCGGACCGGCTGATCGAAAAATCCAACGGCGATATCGATACCCTGTCGGGCGTCGAGTCACTGTATGGGTCGAACGGAAATGACAACTTCAACGTCGGTCTCGGGGATTTTTCATTTGTCATGTACGGCGGCGATGGCAACGACAAGCTGGGCGGCAGTAACAAGTCGAACCTCCTGAGCGGCGATGAAGGCAATGACAAGCTCAAGGGCAAGGGTGGCGACGACGTGCTTATTGGCGGTGGCGGCAATGACAAGCTCATTGGCGGCGGCGGGGATGATATCCTCTTTGCCAGCAGCGGTACCGGATATGCTTACGAGACAGAAAAAGACAAGATGAAGGGCAACGGCGGCAAAGACCTTTTTGTCATCGAGACGCCGTACAATTCCACCTATGTGAAAAAGGGTGTGGCGATCATCAAGGATTTCGAGGACGGCACCGACTTCATCGGCCTCGTGGGGCGTGACTTTGGCGTCTACGATCCCTCGCTTTATAACAACCTGACCTATGATGAGCTCGTCTTCAAGAATTCGAAGAAAGGCGCCGTGATCGAGCATGAGGGCGACAAGATCGCGGTTCTGAAGAACGTCGATGCCAACGACCTTTCGCGGGACGATTTCGTCGAAATGGTCAGCTTTGATTTTGCGGTAGTGCTGACCGAGGATTTCTACGGCGGGTATTTCTACTGACGAAACACGGCAATCGGCCGCCCCGCACATCGCGTGTGGGGCGGCACTTTTTTAGGCAGCCGCCGGCTGTAGGCGTCTTACGATCAGGCGGAACGGGATCAGCGCGATCAAGGCCAGCGACAGCTTGACCAGCCAGTCTGCGAACGCCAGCGACACCCAGAGCGGTACGACCGGACCAATGCCCAAGAGCGGCAGCGGCTCTCCGGCCCAGGACACGTCATTTGCGGGTTCGATCCATGTGAGTGCAGCGGAAAAGGCGATCGTGAAGAACAGGATCGTATCCACGGCCGAGCCAACCAGAGTCGAGACCAGCGGGGCGCGCCACCACTGACCGCCGCGCAACGCGGAAAAGATCGACACGTCGAGCAGCTGCGCCACGAGGAAGGCCGAACCGGAGGCGAGGGCGATGCGCAGGGTAACGAGCGGGCCGAATTCGCCCATGATCTGCGTGCCGATCAGCGAACAGATCACGCCGACGACAAAACCGCAGAGCACGACCATGCGCGCGGGCTTTTCGCCATAGACGCGATTCATCACATCGGTGACGAGGAAGGCCAGCGGATAGGTGAACGCCCCCCATGTCAGCCACTGGCCGAACAGGAACTGGACGAGGATATTCGAGGCCACGACAATGGCGGCCATGGCGATAACGCCGGGGAAATAAGTGCGAAGCATGTTTTCAGCCCGTTTTTACAAGGTTGCGGCGACTTGGCCGTGCCAGATGGCAAAGCAGCGGCGCTCGTAGACCGGATTCGGTCACATGGCAAGCCTTGTTGGCGGGCTTACTGCGATTTGAGCACGCTTACGCATTGCTGCGGCAGGTCGGCCAGCACGTATTCCCGGCGCGGTTGCGGCGCGGGCGCGTTCGGATCGCGCGGCTTTGGCGGCGGCGGGTTCAGGATGTTGTTGACCCACTGCTGCGCATCGTCACAGCCATCGCCCCGGGGCGGCGGATCCTGATTGACGCAGCCGCGCATTCCCTTCGGACAAGCGAGCCGAACGTGGAAATGATAATGGTGCCCCCACCATGGCCGGACCTTGTTCAGCCATTTGCGGTTGCCTCTTTCATCCTTGCACATCTGCACCTTGGCACCGGGAAAGACAAAGATCCGCGCCACGCGCGGGTCGCTGGCGGCAGCTTTGATCACCTCGTGGTGGACGCGGCTCCAGTTGTCGTTGACATAGGCGCCATTGGCCCGCCGCAAAGAAATCGACGAGATATTCTCGCGCTCGGACCGGGTCAGGTTAAGCCGCGAGGGCGGCAGCATCCAGATATCGATATCAAGCCCAAGCTGGTGGCTTCGGTGACCCGACAGCATCGGCCCGCCACGCGGCTGGCTGATATCGCCGATGTAAAGCCCCTGCCATCCCGGCTGTTTTGCTGCGAAAGCACTGAGATCGCGAATGAAATCAAGCGTTTCGGGCTGGCCCCAGTTGCGGTTTCTAGACAGGCGCATTGCCTGCCATGTCGGCCCGGTTTCGGGCAGTTGCACCGCCCCGGCCATACAGCCCTTGGCATAGCTGCCAAAGGCGGCGGGCACCTGCCGCGAGGGCAGTTCATGCGCACCGAAAAGCTGCTTGGCAAGCGGTTCGGCCGCAGCCGGCAGGGCAAAACTAACGATCAGGAAAAGTAGGGCGGTCAGGCGGGCTAGGCGCATCAGGTCTGGTCTCCTTCGGCTTTGACCCACGCTAGCAGAAACAACCCGAGGACGAAAAGTCCGATGACAGGCGAAACGCCAAGTCGGGCGCTTTGTGTTGCAGCAGTGGTAACGCCAATCAGCGTCGGTGCAATAAAGGCGGTCGCCCGACCTGACAGTCCGTAAAGCCCGAAATTCTCGGTCGGGTAATTCGGATCGGTGTGACGTACCATCAGCGAACGGCTGGCCGATTGCAGAACGCCGCCCAAACCGCCGATCAGCACGCCGCAGCCAAAAAAGATGATATCCGGAACCAGTGACCCTTCGGCCAGCGGAATGCCAAAGATCTGCTCCCGCGACATGCCGACGATCAGCACGCAGACAAGGATCAGGATCAGGATCGACCCGATGATCACCGGCTTGGGCCCCAGCCGTTTGTCCAGCTTGCCACCCAGCCAGGAAAACAGCGCCGAGGAGATCAGCGAGATGATACCGAACACGCCAATCAGCGTGATCTCCCAGTCCAGCACCAGCCGCGCATAAACGCCGCCGAACCCATAAAGCCCATTCAACGCGTCGCGATAGAACATCGACGAACCAAGGTAAAAGCCAAGGCTGCGCCGCGCCCTGAGCTTTGAAATCGAAACGATAACCAGCCGGACGGCCCCTGTAATCGTCGCCCTTTGACCGGTGCGCGGACGTTCGCGGAACCACAGGAAGTAGGGAATCATGAACAGCGCGAACCAGATCGCGGTAAAGGGACCGACCGCGCGGGTGCCCTCCATCTGCCCGGCATCCAGCCCAAAGATCGGATCGAGCCCGACCAGCGTCTTGCCATTGCCCTGCTCGACCAGCAGCACCAGCACGAGGATCAGCGCGACCAGCCCGCCGAGATAGCCAAAGGCAAAGCCCGAGCCGGAAATCTCGCCAACCTCCTCCGAGGTGCCGAGATCGGGAAGCTGCGAGTTGATGAAGATCAGCGCAAATTCCGCGCCGACGAAGCCGACTCCAAAGGCGAAAACGATCCACCAGATCGCCTGTCCATCCGGCTCAAGCCCCCAGAGCGCCGCAGCGCCGACAACATACATAAGCGAGAACAGCACAATCCAGCGCATGCGCCGACCGGAGATATCGGCAAGCGCCCCGATGATGGGGGCGCAGAACCCGATAAAAAGCCCGCTCACGGCAAGGCAAACCGACCATGTGGCCTGTGCCTGCGCGTCCGCCGCCTTTTCATCAAGCCCGCTGCCCAGATAGAAATCGGCGGCCACCCCCGCAAAATAGGGACCGAAGATGAACGTCACCAGCAGCGTATGAAAAGGCTGGCTTGCCCAGTCAAAGAACCACCAGCCCCAGATGCGCTTGCGCCGCGAAATCTCTGCCATAACCGCCCCTTAATGATTTTTTTGCGATAAGACAGCGAACCGGCGCGCCGATCAAGCACCTCTGACCCTTGCTCTTGTGGGCAAGTGCCCTTAGGTGGGAAAAAACCAGCGGAGAATACGGCCATGATGGCGATTTACGGACCCCTCCAACTTATTCTGAGCGTCGTCTATTTCGTGATGATCGTGCACATCATCATGAGCTGGCTGATCAATTTTCAGGTTCTGAACCTCAATCAGCAACTCGTCGCGCAGATCTGGTACGGTCTGAACCGCCTGCTTGAACCCATCTACCAGCCGATCCGCCGTATCCTGCCCAATACCCATCCGCTCGATCTGGCGCCGCTGGTCGCGATCATCATCGTGATTTCCCTGCGCGAATATGTGCTGCCGTCGATCTTTGGATTTATCTAGGATCGCGGCGACGAACCACCGCATCTAGCGGTGAATTTCGCCCTGAGCCGATGATGTGGTGGTAAAACCGGCAACAGAGACTTGTTCACTGAATCTTAGTGTGGGAAAGTGCTCTCTAAGAGCAGATAAATAAAATCCTACACGAGGCCCCACCAATGCCCGACGCCAAGGCGCTGTTGCGCGACGTCTTTGGATTCGACGCGTTTCGCGCCGGTCAGGAAGAGATCGTAAACGCAGTTGCTTCGGGGCGGAACGTGCTGGCCATCATGCCCACGGGCGGCGGGAAATCGCTTTGCTTTCAACTGCCTGCCCTGCTGCGTGACGGGGTTACCGTTGTCATTTCCCCACTGATCGCGCTGATGCGCGATCAGGTCCGCGCCCTGCAAGAAGCGGGGGTGAACGCCGGGGCGCTGACCTCGGGCAACACGCCCGAAGAAACCGATGCCGTGTGGGAGTCGCTGGAACGCGGGGATCTCAAACTTCTGTACATCGCTCCCGAGCGGCTGGCCGCCGGTGCCGCGCTGGGAATGCTCCGCCGCATTAACGTGCGCCTGATCGCCGTGGACGAGGCCCATTGCGTCAGCCAGTGGGGGCATGATTTTCGCCCCGACTACCTACGCATCGGCGAACTGCGCCGCGCGCTCGACGTGCCGCTGGCCGCGTTTACCGCGACCGCCGATCAGGAAACGCAGGTCGAAATCGTCGAGAAACTGTTTGACGGAGAAGCGCCTGAAAAATTCCTCCACGGCTTCGACCGCCCCAATATCCACCTTGCCTTTGCCGCCAAGAACAGCCCGCGTCAGCAGATCCTGAGCTTTGCCGCCGCCCGCAAAGGGCAGTCCGGCATCGTCTATTGCGGCACCCGCGCCAAGACCGAGGCGCTGGCCGATGCGCTGCGCAAGGAGGGCCACAATGCCTGCCACTACCACGGCGGGATGGAGGCCGAGGATCGCCGCATCGTGGAAACCCGCTTTGCGCGTGAGGACGGTCTGATCGTGGTCGCCACGGTCGCTTTCGGCATGGGCGTGGACAAGCCCGACATCCGCTGGGTCGCCCATGCGGACCTGCCCAAATCCATCGAAGCCTATTATCAGGAAATCGGCCGCGCCGGGCGCGATGGCGGCCCGGCCGAAACGCTGACGCTCTACGGTCCCGACGACATCCGCCTGCGCCGCTCGCAGATCGACGAAGGCCTTGCCCCGCCTGAACGCCGCGGCGCGGATCACGGACGGCTCAATGCCCTGCTCGGGCTGGCCGAGGCGCTGGAATGCCGTCGCCGCAAGCTGCTTGGCTATTTCGGCGAAACCACTGAACCTTGTGGCAACTGCGATCTGTGCGACAGCCCGCCCGAGGTCTTCGACGCCACAACCGCCGTGCGCAAGGCGCTTTCGGCGATCCTGCGGACCGAGGAATGGTTCGGCGCAGGCCATCTGATCGACATCCTGACCGGCACCGAAACTGACAAGGTTCTAGCCCGCCGCCACGACCAGCTGCCGACCTACGGTGTTGGCACCGAATATGACCGGCGGCAATGGCAGGCCGTGTTCCGGCAGATGATGGGCCATGACCTCGTGCGGCCCGATCCGGAACGCCATGGAGCACTGCGCATGACCGATACCGCGCGCCCGATCCTGCGGGGCGAGGCCGAGATCACCCTGCGCAAGGACGTACTGAGCAAATCCGCCACCCGCCGTCCCGCCGCCCGCGAACTGGTGAATGAAGAGGACGCGCCGCTGCTCTCCGCGCTCAAGGCGAAACGCCGCGCGCTGGCGGAAAACGCCCGCGTGCCCGCCTATGTCATCTTCACCGACAAGACACTGATCGAGATGGCGGAGACCCGGCCCGCCACGCTCGACCAGATGGCCAAGATCAGCGGCGTGGGCGCGAAAAAACTGGAAAGTTATGGCGCGACCTTCCTCGAAGTCATCACCGGCGCGGGCGAAGCCCTGCATCCCGCACGGCGCAAGCTGGCCGGTCGATCGGCCGGGACGGTCTATGACCGTCTGCTCGAAGTGCAGGCCGAGCTGAGCCGGGGCGAAACCGGCGTCGACAAACCGCTGAGCTGCTCGGCCTCGATGCTTGCCAAGGTTGCGCAGATGCGCAGCGACGACGAAAGAACGCTGGAAAAACTGCTGGGCGAACGCCGCGCGGAACGCTTTGGCGCCGCATTCCTTGACGTTCTGCGGATGGCGGGCTGAGCGCCCGAACATCGCCGGTTGAACCCGCCGGGCGCCAGGGCTATGCCCTGCGCCTGAGAACAAAAGTGGGGTAGATATGCTTGTCGTGATTTCTCCGGCGAAAAAGCTGGACTGGACCGCGCGCGACGTCGAAACGACAACGCCCGCCTTTCTGAGCGATGCCAATGCGCTGGCCGGGACCGCCCGTGGCCTGACGCAAAGCGATCTTGAAAAGCTGATGCATATCAGCCCCGATCTGGCCAAGCTGAATGTCGAACGCTTTCGCGATTTCAGTGATGCGCCCGATGGTGACGAAACCCGCCCCGCCGCGCTCGCCTTTGCGGGCGATACCTATCAGGGGCTCGAGGCCGCCTCGCTCGACCCTGATGAGATGTCTTATGCGCAGAACCACCTGCGGATCCTGTCGGGGCTTTACGGCGTGCTGCGTCCGCTGGACGCGATCCAGCCCTACCGGCTTGAGATGGGCAGCCGCATGAAGAACCCGCGCGGCAAATCGCTGTATGACTACTGGGGCGATACGATCGCCAAGGCGCTGAACGAACAGGGCGAAGCGATGGGCAGCGATACGCTGATCAACTGCGCCAGTCAGGAATACTTCGGCGCCGTAGACCTTGATGCCCTTCGGCTCAGGCTAATTACCCCCGCCTTCATGGAAGAAAAGAACGGCACCCCAAAGATCGTCAGCTTTTACGCAAAGAAGGCACGCGGCGCGATGGCGCGATATATCGTCCAGAACCGTCTGACCGATCCGGCGTCACTCCGCGATTTCGAGGCAGGCGGCTATGCGTTTTCCGCCGAGCTGTCATCGCCGGACAAGCCGGTATTTGTGCGCCCCTCGGTCACCTGATCCAGGGCCGCAGGCTGTACGCCCGCCGGGCAAAAGGCTTCGACACGTTCCTGAATGGCTTTTTTCGTCAGTGGCTTGGTCATGAATTGATCAAGCCCGTGTGACAGGATCTCCTCGGCATCGCCCTCGATTGCATGGGCGGTCAGGGCGATGATCGGCACATGCCTGTCACCCCCGGCCTCGCGCTTGCGGATTTCGCGCGTCGCCTCACGCCCGTCCATCGTGGGCATCGAGATATCCATGAAAATCAGGTCGGGTTCAAACTCATCATAGGCTTCGACCGCCTCGGCCCCGTTATTGGCAAAACGAAGCTCGACGTTCAGATGCTGGACCATTTTGCGAAACACCAGTTGGTTGGTCCTGTTATCTTCGGCTGCCAGAACCCGCATCCGGCGGGCTTCGACCACAACCGATGGCGGCGGCGCGATTGCAGGTTTATCCTCGGCGCTTTCATCGGGTTCGGGTTTAGCCACCCTATCACGGCCCTTCATCGTCTCAGCGATTTCGGAAAGCCGGTCAAAGAGCGCGGCCCGATGGTAGGGTTTCTGCAACAGCCCCTGAACATGAACAAAGGCCGGATCGTTCTGTGCATAGCCGGGGTTGGAACTGAGCAGAAGGAACGGCGTGTCGATTTCTTTCTCGCAGCGCAGTGAATCGGCCAACTCAAGGCCGTCCATGCCGGGCATGTTGTGATCGCTGACCACGAGGTCAAAACCCGCCCCTGCCTGTTCCAGCGCCTCCGACCCGGACTGGCAGGCGGTGACCTGCAAGCCAAGCTGGCTCAGCTGCTTTTCAAGGATCTCGCGCATCAGCTCATGGTCCTCGATGATCAGCACCCGTTTCAGGCAATCCGGCAGGCGCGGCGGATCGACGGCGGCCTCTTCATCCAGGTCCAGCGTCACCTGGAAGCCGAAACAGCTCCCTTTGCCCTCGGTACTGTCTACCCAGACCTTGCCCCCCATCAGGTTGATCAGCCGCCGGGATATGGCCAGCCCCAGCCCGGTGCCTTCGAACCGGCGATTGCTTGCATCCTCAAGCTGGTTGAACTCGCCAAAGACGTGATCGACCTTGTCGGCCGGGATACCGATGCCGGTATCCTCGATCGAGACATGCACATCGCATGTCCCGGCCCGGTGATCCGGCACGCCCGTCACCCGGATAACCACATGACCCTGCCCGGTAAACTTGACCGCATTGCCAAGCAGATTGGTCATCACCTGCCGCAGCCGCCCCGCGTCACCAACGAACTTGGTCGGCAGGAAAACGTCGAAATCTGCCGCCAGCGCCAGCCCCTTGCTCTTGGCCTTTGGCGCAAGCAACAACACCAGCTCGTGAATGCAGCGTTCAAGATCAAAGGCTTCCTGTTTGAGAACCAGTTTGTCCGCCTCGATCTTGGAATAGTCGAGCACGTCATTAATGATCTCGAGCAACGCCTCGCCGGAGTTGCGGATGGTATCCGCATAAAGCCTCTGCTCCTCGGTCAGATCGGTATCCGAGAGCAGTTCGGCCATGCCGACCACCCCGTTCATCGGCGTACGGATCTCATGGCTCATATTGGCGAGGAACGCGGATTTCGCCCGGCTTGCCTGTTCCGCATGGGCGCGGGCCGCTTTCAGCTCCTGTTCATAGCGGACGGTGGCGGTCATGTTCTGCGCCAATGTCACCACGTCGCCGCTCTTGCCGCGCTGGTCGGTCAGCTTGAAGTATTCGCCGTTCCACCAGCGCAACGTGATCGGTTCGGGGCGTGGCGATTCCCAGCGCATCGTCATCATCGCCCGCCATTCCGCCGGGCGCAGATCCTGCGTATCGACCAGCCCCTCATCGGTAAGCAGTTGCAGGATGCGGGAATAGGGTATGCCCGGCGCGACCTCATCCAGCCCGCCGAAAACCCGGAAATAGGCAGAGTTGGCACCGATCATCCGGCCGTCGGCATCGAATACGGCAAACCCGTCCTGAATCGTCTGGAAGGAATCCCAAAGCCGCTGTTCGGCGATCATGACCTTGCGGTTGGCGACAGTCAGATCCGATTTGACCTTTTCATTTTCAACCCGGACCGTCGCCACCTCGGCCTGGGTTTCGCCGATGCGTTTCGTCAACGCCAGCGCATGGCGGCCCAGCTTTCGGTTGGCGGCGGAAAGCTCGGCCTGCTTGAGCTCAAGCATCCGTTCCGCCGCCAGTCGCGCACGGCGTTCCTCGGCAAGTTTTGTTGCAAGGCTCATGGCCTTATCGCTCCGCCCCGATCCTGAAATGCATCACACAAAGCGCAGCATCGGGCGCTCAGGTGAATATGGGCTTAAACGGGATGTGACAGCACGGGTTCTTGCCAGTGACGCTCTTAAATGCGACCCTGAAGTGTATTGGAATGGAGATATTTTTATGATGCGTTTCGCCAAACTCATTTTGATTGGCTTTCTAACGATTTTATCCCTGACAGTGCCGGCCACGGCGCAATCCTTGATTCCGGATTTCCGCTATTTCGCGACCCGCGATACCGATTTCTACGGCGCCGATCTCGACAACCTGTTCGACACCGATCTGCCCAGCTGCGTGCGCACCTGCTCTGCCAATACCGAATGTAGCGCTTTCACCTTCAATACACGCTCGAACGCCTGCTTTCCCAAGCGTGGCGTCACCGAACGCAGCGCCTTTGCCGGGGCCTTTTCCGCGGTCAAGCTGATCACCAGCCCGTCGGTCGTCCGCGCCGGTGAGACACGCCGCGCTGCGCTTGATTTCCTTGGCGAAGAAGATCTGGACCGCGCCCTGCTTCAAGGCCGCGAACTCGGACTTGGCCACGCAAGCAACGGCGAAGATCTTGAAACCATACTCTCGAACGCCCGCGACCGCCGCGCGCAGGGCAATACCGTGCAGGCGATGGCGTGGACCGGCGCGGCGCTTGCCCTGTCGGACCGGGCCGATCTCTGGAACGAATACGCGCGCCTGCTGCTCGATATCGAAACCGATAACCGCAGCGACCGGCGCAACTACCAGACCCGCGCGACCAGCGCCGCGATCAACGGCTACCTTCGGGGCGAAAACGAAGCGGGACGCGCCACATCAATGGCGACGCTGGCCGAAGCGCTAGAGGCGCTCGGGCGAGGGCGCGACATGATCCCGGCGCTGCGGCTTGCGCTCAGCGAACAGCCCCGCGACGACATCCGCACCACGCTTGACCGGGCCGTCGGTCAATATGGATTCCGCGTGACGGATACCTCGGTCGAAAGCGAAAGCGCCACACCGCGCATCTGCGCGCAGTTCTCTGAACCGCTGGTGAAGGCGGGTGTGGATTACGAACCCTATGTGCAGACCGGCGATGCTACCCTCGTTGTGCAGGTCGAGGATGCGCAGCTTTGCGTCGACGGGGTGGAACATGGTCAGCGCTACCGCATTACCCTGCGGCAGGGTCTGCCCGCCGCCAGCGGCGAGACCCTCGCCAAATCAGTCGAGGTCACGCAATATGTCCGCGACCGCTCGCCCGGAGTCAGCTTTCCGGGCCGCGCCTATGTGCTGCCAAAATCCGCCAGTGCCGCTTTGCCGGTCGAGACAGTCAATACAGGCAAGCTCGACCTGACCCTGCGCCGCGTCAGCGACCGCAACCTGCTGCGCACCATGCAAGAAGAATATTTCGGCCGCCCCCTGTCACAATGGCAGCTCGAAAGCTTTTCCACCGATATAGCCGAAGAGATCTCGTCCGGCACCGCCGAGGTTCAGAGCGAGATGAACCGCGATATGACCACCCGCCTGCCCATGGGCAAAGCCATCGCAGGTCAGGCTCCCGGCATCTACGCGCTGACCGCCCGTGTCAGTGGCGCCGACCCCGATGACAGCCCCTCGGCCACGCAATGGTTCGTGCTTTCCGATCTGGGTATATCGACAGTATCCGGCACCGACGGGCTGCATGTCTCACTGCGTGGGCTGTCGGACGCGCAGCCCCGCGAAGGTGTAACACTCCGGCTGATCTCGCGCGCGAACGCGGTGCTGGCAACCGCCACCACCGACGCCGACGGCATGGCGCGCTTCGAACCCGGCCTGACACGTGGCACGAATGCCGCCGCCCCGGCCCTGCTGCTGGCCGAGGATGGCGAGAGCGACATTGGGTTCCTTTCCCTTACCGATCCGGCCTTTGACCTGTCGGATCGCGGGGTCGAGGGACGTGCGCCCGCTGGTCCCGTCGATGTTTTCCTGACCACCGACCGGGGCGCCTATCGAGCGGGCGAAACCATCCACGCGACCGTTCTGTCGCGCGACGCCGAAATCGCTGCGATCGAGGGCCTGCCGCTGATCGCGATCCTGACCAGACCCGATGGGGTGGAATACAGCCGCAAGATTTCGGACGGCGGGCATCTTGGCGGCCATGTCTTCGACTTTCCGACCGGCCCCGCCGTGCCGCGCGGCACATGGCGGCTGGCGATCCGCACCGCCCCCGATGCGGAACCGTTGGCAAGCCAGACCCTGCTGGTCGAGGATTTCATCCCCGAGCGGATCGACTATGAGCTTGCCCTTGCCGACGGCACCGTCCGGCTCGGATCCACACCGACCCTGACGCTTGACGCGCGCTACCTCTTTGGCGCGCCCGGTGCCGACCTGACCGTCGAAGGCGAAGCGATACTGACCGCTGCGACTGAGCTTGAAGGCTGGCCAGGCTATCGCTTTGGCCGACACGACGAAGACAGTTCGCCTCGCGCGCGCTATTTCTCCGGCGGTCGCACCGATGCGCAGGGCAAGGCCGCCTTCCCCGTCGAACTGCCCGATCCGACCAGCGCCGAACGACCCCAGGAGTTGACCATCATTGCCCGCGTAGCCGATGGCGCGGCCCGCCCGGTTGAACGCCGCCTGACCGCACCGGTCCTACCCGACGGCCCTGTTGTCGGGATCAAACCCCTGTTCGAAGATGTTCTGGGTGAAGGACAGCAGGCACGGTTCGACGTGATCGGCCTTGCGCCCGATCTGTCCCCGCAGGCGATGAAGGTCAAATGGACGCTGAACCGCGTGGAAACCCGCTACCAGTGGTATCAGCAATACGGCAACTGGAACTGGGAGCCGACAACCCGCCGCACCCGCATTGCTACCGGCGAAGCCAGCCTGAGTGAGGTACCTCTCGAACTGGCGGAAACCGTGGACTGGGGCGAATACGAACTGATCGTCGAACGCATCGACGGCCCTTACACGGCCAGCTCCGTCAGCTTCTCCGCCGGATGGTATAGTGGTGGTGAAAGCGCCGACACGCCGGACCGGCTGGAAATGTCGCTCGACCGCGCGGATTACACCATTGGCGACACCGCTATGCTGCGGCTGGTGCCGCGCGCGCCTGGCACCGCGCTGATCTCGGTCGTGTCAAACCACGTGATCGCGCGGCAGGTCGTGGAACTTGCCGAAGGTGCCTCGACCATCCCGCTTGAGGTGACCGAAGACTGGGGCACCGGTGCCTATGTTACGGCCACCGTGCTGCGCCCGATGCAAGAGACGAATGCCCAGACGCCGACCCGCAGCCTTGGCATTGCCCATGCGGCCATCGCCCCCGGTGAAAAGCAACTGACCGTCTCCATCGACGCACCCGATGTCGCAAGACCCCGTCAATCGCAGACCGTAGGCGTCACCATCGGTGACGCGCCCAAAGGCGAAGAGGTCTGGCTGACGCTGGCCGCCGTCGATCTTGGCATCCTCAACCTGACCGGCTTCGAGAGTCCCGATCCCTCGGCCTATTACTTTGGTCAGCGCCGTCTCGGGGTCGAGATGCGGGATATCTACGGTCGCCTGATCGACCCCGGCAATGGCGCGATGGGCGTGATCCGCTCGGGCGGCGACGCAGATCAGGGCGCGCGGCTGCAATCGCCCCCGCCAACGCAGGACCTTATGGCACAGTTCTCCGGCCCGGTGCAGGTCGGACCGGACGGCGCGGCAGAGGTGACAATCGACCTCCCCGCCTTCAATGGCACCGTGCGCCTGATGGCGGTGGCATGGTCGCGCGATGCGGTCGGTCAGGCCGAACGCGACATGACGGTCCGCGATCCGGTCGTGGTGAATGCCTCTGTCCCGCGTTTCCTCGCGCCCGGCGACGAGAGCCGTATCCTGCTGGACGTCACCCATGCCGATGGTCCCACCGGCCAGATGCGGTTGACCATAGAAAATATCGGCGAAGGGCTGAATATCGGCACAGCTCCGGCACCATTTGATCTGGCCGACAAGGCCCAAGCCTCCTTTACCGTGCCGGTCAGCGCCAGCACCGTTGGCGATCCAAGCTTTGACGTGGTGCTGACCACGCCCGATGGCACGACCCTGCGCCAGACCCTGCGCCTGCCGGTGCGGGCGAATGACCCGGTTATCTCGCAGACCCGCCGGTTCACTCTCTCGGCCGGGGATGCCTTTGAATTCACACCGGATGTCTTTGCGGAAATGAAGCCCGGCACCGGAAAGGCGATGATCTCTGCCGGTCCGCTGGCCCGGTTCGACGCGCCCGGCCTGCTCGACGCGCTTGACCGCTATCCCTACGGCTGCACCGAACAGGTGACCTCGCAGGCGATGCCGCTGCTCTACCTTTCCTCGGTGGCCGAAGCGACCGGGCTTGGCACCGCAGCCGACATCGATGACCGTATCGATGCGGCCATTGCCCGCGTTTTGACGCGGCAAAGCCCGAACGGTGCCTTTGGTCTCTGGCGCGCGGAATCCGGCGACTTCTGGCTGGATGCCTATGTCGCCGATTTCCTCAGCCGCGCCCGTGCCGAAGGTCATAGCGTGCCGGATATCGCCTTTCGGATGGCGATGGATAATCTTCGCAACCGGGTAAATTACGCGCCCGATTTTGAAAACGGCGGCGAAGATATCGCCTATGCGCTGCTCGTCCTCGCCCGCGAAGGCGCGGCAGCCATGGGCGACCTGCGCTACTATGCCGATGTGAAGGCGGACGATTTCGCCACCCCCCTGGCCGTCGCCCAGATCGGCGCCGCGCTGGCCGCCTATGGCGATCAGACCCGCGCCGATGCAATGTTTGCCCGCGCCGCCAACCGTCTGGCGCGTCAGGATAACGACGCTCCGGTCTGGCGCGCGGATTACGGCACCACGCTGCGGGACAGCGCTGCCGTTCTGGCGCTGGCGACCGAAGCGGGCAGCTCCGCCGTCGATGCCGAGGCGCTGACAATCCGCGTCACAAGTTCTCCTGAAAAGCTTTCGACCCAGGAATCCGCGTGGTCGCTCATGGCGTCCAAGGCGCTCATCGACCGGGCCGGCGGATCGGGTCTGCGGGTCAATGGCGCGCCGGTAAGCGGCCCCTTTGTCGAAATCCTCGAACAAGACAGCGCGGACAGCCTCTCGCTCAGTACCGAGGACGGGCAGGCGACTGAGATCACCCTGACCACCTCGGGCATTCCTGTCATCCCGCCGGATGCCGGTGGCACCGGCTACAGTATCGAACGCAGCTTCTATGACCTTGACGGTCAACCGCTTGACGGTGACAGCTTTGCCGTGGGCGAACGTTTTGTGACCGTTCTAAGGGTGACGCCATTCGAAGGCGCCGGAGCGCGGCTGATCGTCGACGATCCACTCCCTGCCGGGATCGAGATCGACAACCCCAACCTGCTCCGTTCAGGCGATATCGGCGCGCTCAGTTGGCTTGATCTCTCAGAAGCCGAGCACAGCGAATTCCGCAGCGACCGCTTTGTCTCGGCCGTCGACATGCGCAACACACGTCCCGTGACGCTCGCCTATATCGCCCGCGCCGTGACTCCGGGAACCTTCCACCATCCCGCCGCCTCGGTCGAGGACATGTACCGACCCCGCTACCGAGCCCGCACGTCCACCAGCCAGATCACGGTTTCCGAATGACGGGGCTCGCGATGGCAAACTGGCGACGGCTCGACCATAACGGGACCGACCGCTGCACCCTCTCGCGGCTCGACCACGGCTGGATGCTGAGCGGTCAGGCGAAGTGGCTGGAGAAAGAGATCGAGACCTCGCTGATCTATGCCGTGCGCTGCGACGAAGACTGGTCGACCCTCTCGGCCGATGTCGTCGGCTCGCGCGCGGGGGAAAGCATCGCGATCCGAATCCAGCGCCATGCCTCGGGCTGGTTCCTGAACGACAAGCCACAGCGCGCACTTGATTTCGCCCGCGACATCGACCTCAGCTTTACGCCCGCAACCAACCTTTTGCCGCTGCGCCGCCTGTCCATCGACAGCCCCGCGCCGATCAACGTCAGCGCCGCATGGCTGGTGCCGGAACTGGACGAACTGAAGCCGCTCGATCAAAGCTATGCGCGTACCGGCCCGGAGCATTTCGCCTATTCCTCACCCGGTTTCACCGCCGAGCTGAAGGTTCACGACAGCGGCTTTGTCCTCAGCTACCCCGGCCTCTGGGAAGGCTGGGTCGATGCGTAACCCCGCGCGGCTGCTTTTTGCGGCCGTGGTGCTGCTGGGGATGGCAGGGGCCGGTCGGGATGCCTTCGACCGCTGGGTCGATGCGACCGTCCTGCCTCCGGTGCTTGCCGAAACCTCGCCAGAGATACGAGACCGCAACGGCGTGCTGCTGCGCGCGTTCCAGGTGGGTGACGGCCTCTGGCGCTTGCCGGTGACCGCGTCCGAAGTGGACCCTGCCTATATCCGGATGCTGGTCCGCTACGAGGACCGCCGCTTTGCAAGCCACCGGGGCGTCGATCCGCTGGCCCTGCTGCGCGCTGTCGGACAGGCCATCGCAAACGGGCAGACGGTGTCCGGTGGTTCGACCCTGACCATGCAGGTGGCCCGGCTGATCGAAGACGGCCCAACCGGCAGATGGGCTGGCAAGCTGCGCCAAGTGCGTGTGGCGCTGGCCTTGGAACGGCGGCTGGACAAAGATCGGATCCTCGATCTCTACCTGACCCATGCGCCCTTTGGCGGCAATCTCGAAGGCATTCGCGCCGGAGCGCTCGCATGGTTCGGCAAGGAACCCAGACGCCTGACCCCGGCGCAGGCCGCGCTGCTGATCGCCCTGCCGCAATCGCCTGAAAGCCGTCGGCCCGACCGTCACCCCGACGTGGCGCGCGCGGCCCGCAACCGCGTGCTCGACCGCCTTTCCGGTGAAGGTGTCTTGCCGCGCACTGCAGATCGTGATGAAGCGCTGCCCAGCCACCAGCGCCCCTTCCCGCAACTGGCCCCGCATCTGGCCGACCGCCTGCGCGACGGAGCCCCGCGCCATGACCTGACGTTGGACGCGCAAATCCAGTCGCGCATGGAGGACCTCGTGCGTGATGCCGCCCGACGCGCCGGGTCGCGCATCTCGGCCGCGCTGATCGTCGCCGATCATCAGAGCGGCCGGATCCTCGCCTCGGTTGGCTCGCCCGGTTACAGCGGTGCGGCGCAGCGCGAAGGCTTCATCGATATGACCCGCGCGATCCGTTCACCCGGGTCGCTCCTGAAACCGCTGATCTATGGGCTAGCCTTCGATCAGGGGTTGGCGCATCCCGAAACCCTGATCCACGACGGGCCGGTCCGCTTTGGCACCTACGCGCCGCAGAATTTCGACGGCCAGTTTCGCGGCGATATCCGCGTTCGCGCTGCATTGCAGCAATCGCTGAATATCCCGGTGGTAAAACTCACAGACGCGCTTGGCCCGGCCCGCATTACCGCTGCGCTCGAACACTCCGGTGCGGCGCTCCATATTCCCGGAAACAAACCCGGACTCGCTGTTTCATTGGGTGGTCTGGGCATCAGCTTGCATGATCTCGTCCAGCTTTATGCTGCACTCGCACGCGGTGGAAAGGCAGTTTCGCTGCGCAGCGAAGAATCTATGCCGCATCGCAGCAACTCGACCCGATTGCTCTCTCCCGAAGCGTCTTGGCAGGTCGGAAACATCCTTGCCGGTCTGCCCCCGCCCCCCGGAGCGCGGGCCGGGGTACTGGCCTACAAGACCGGAACCTCCTATGGGCACCGCGACACATGGGCGATCGGTTTCGACGGAGGTCATGTGATCGGCGTCTGGATGGGCCGTCCTGATGGCACGCCGGTTCCCGGTGCCTTTGGTGGGGATGTAGCCGCGCCGGTTCTGTTCGAGGCCTTTGGTCGACTGAAACCCACATTCGACAGGCTGCCGCCGCCCCCGCCCTCCACGCTCATCACCCATAGCGCCGATCTGCCCGCGCCGCTGCAACGGTTCCGCGCGCGCAGCGAGGTCTTTGAACGCGCGGATCGTTTCGAGCTGGCCTTTCCGCCGGATGGCGCGCGTCTGCCGTCCGGCAACGGGGGCGTGACCATCAAGCTCCGCGGCGGCGTCGCACCGTTTCTCATCCTTGCAAATGGCGCGCCGGTTGCCCGCGACCAGCACCGTCGCGAGATCGAGATACCAAGCCCGGGCATCGGGTATTCGACGTTCACCGTCACCGATTCAAAGGGAGCATCCGACCGCATAACCATCCGACTGGACTGAAATTCATCGCAAATCCCGATTTGATCGAACAATATCTTGCAGAATTTTCACAACTGCCACAGTTAAGGCAGAAATTGTTTACCCAAGGAGAACCGCCCATGCGAACCCGCGCCGCAGTCGCCGTTGAAGCCGGCAAACCGCTTGAAATCATGGAGGTGAATCTCGAAGGTCCGAAGGCGGGCGAGGTTCTGGTCGAGATC
>NZ_JAIMIC010000007.1 GCF_019966545.1 Heliomarina baculiformis
CACAAGCTCAAGCTCGAAGACATCAACAAGGGCTTCGACCTCATGCACGAGGGCAAGTCCATCAGGGCCGTGGTGGAATTCTGATCGCAAGGGTCTGAAGAAAACAGGCACCGGCCGCGTGAGCCGGTGCCTATCACAATAGCGCTCGCCTCCGGGTGCGTACGCGACGCCTTAAATATCTTTTCCCCAGTTAGACAATCCGGGCACTTTATTGTGACCCTGATCGATGGCGCTCTTTTGATGGCCATACGTACTCGGGTGCATTGTCATCAGCGTGTGAAAACCCGCTCGCAACCGTTGTATTTTCGCCCAGACCCGAAGATAGCCGTGGCAAGGCCATCCTTGGAACACGGAGCAATCCGGGCTATGTCAGCGGGGTAACCGGCAAGCCGCGCAAAGGGCGGGCTCAAGTCCCGACCGGACGAGAAGGAAAATACCACCATGCCCGACGCCAACCGCAAACTGCTCGCCGTACTGATCGACGCCGACAATATCTCGGCCAAGTTCGCCGAGGCCATGTTCGAAGAGATCGCCTCGCTGGGGGAGGCCAGCATCCGCCGGATATATGGCGATTTCGCCGGGGGCGGGCCGCAGGGCTGGAGCAAGGACAAGTTGGCAACGCTTGCCATCGTGCCGCATCAACAATTCGCCAATACCACCGGCAAGAATGCGAGCGACATCGCGCTGGTGATCGACGCGATGGATATCCTGCATTCGGGCCGGTTCGACGGGTTCGTCCTGATCTCCTCGGACAGCGATTTCACCCGGCTGGCAAGCCGTATCCGGGAACAGGGGCTGGATGTCTATGGCATGGGCATGCGAAAAACGCCCGCTGC
Source organism: Heliomarina baculiformis (assembly GCF_019966545.1). Lineage (GTDB taxonomy): Bacteria > Pseudomonadota > Alphaproteobacteria > Rhodobacterales > Rhodobacteraceae > Heliomarina > Heliomarina baculiformis. The sequence goes on from NZ_JAIMIC010000007.1 coordinate 837, forward strand.
CTTTGTGAAGGCATGCAAGCGGTTCATTTATGTGGAGAATCTCGTCAACGATCCGATCAAATCCAAACCCCGACCCGAAAAGGCCAATGATGACAGCGAGGCGCCCGCCGAACTGGAAGATCCCTCAAAACTGGTTATCCGGGCGATGGACGCCATAGATCAGGAAGAAGAGTGGTTTTCCCTTGGCCAGATCGGCCAGTACATCACCGCCTCGAACCCGGATTTCGACACCCGCAGCTACGGCAAGAAAAAGCTGAGCGATCTGGTGAAGGAAATGAAACGGTTTGAAACCCGTCGCGGCGAAGGCAACCAGCTGGTGGTGCGCCGCATCGACTGACCTCGGCTGGTGCATGTTTGTCATAAAGGAGGTTTACAGGTGCTGTACGGGTTGTGCACAGCGATTTTCGGCTATTTCGCCCCGTAGCGCGCCATGAAGGTTTCCACCGCGTTATCGATCACATAATCGATTTCGGCTTCGCTAAAAACCTCTTGAATCCCGAAGGCGGCCCGCAGCCAGAGCCGCGTCTTGCACAGCTCCTGAAACTGCTCGGCAGCAAGCTCGATGTCCTCGATACGTAATTCGCCGCGCGTCACGGCGTCGCTCAGGTATTCGGCCAGCCGGGCCTTTCCCATCTGCGGCCCGTTGGCATAAAAGGACTGCCCCAGTTCAGGGAACCTGTCGCGCTCGGCCACGCAGATCCGGAAAATTCGCTGCGCGAAATCCGACAAAAGAAATCGCACGATGTGACCGGCAGCAACGGTCAGGATCTGACGTGGCGGGGCGCATTCCGAGATCAGCTCGATGGCCCGGTCCGCCATGCGGTCACATTGCGCCCGCACCACCTCGACAAAAAGCAACCGTTTGTCCGGGAAATAGCTGTAAAGCGTTGCTTTCGAAACCCCCGCCGCCTTGGCGATCTCATCCACACTGGCCCCTTCGAATCCTTCGGCCATAAAGATCTCGCGCGCGCCCTCAAGGACCTGTTCGAATTTTCGACCGGTGCGAACGATATCGGCGGAATGGGTCATGGCGGGCTTTCGGCGTGGGGAATATGCAAGTGTAAACTGATTGGTTCACTTCCAACAACTCCTGTCGTTCGCAGCTTGCAATTCCTTTCGAACAAGCCATATTTAGAACCATTCTAATTCACTGGGTAACAAGATGCGATTCCTTACGCAACGCAAGAGATTCAAGGACTTGACCGAACAGGAAATCATCGCGCTTGCGATTTCCTCGGAAGAAGACGACGCCCGCATCTATCGTGGCTACGCCGAGTCGCTGCGCGCCGATTATCCGGCGAGCGCGGCTGTTTTTGACGGCATGGCCGCTGAAGAAGACAATCATCGCGCCCGCCTGCTGGACCTGCACCAGAGCCGTTTCGGACCGACCGTGCCCCTGATCCGCCGTGAACACGTGGCCGGGTACTACAACCGGCGACCGGTCTGGCTAGTCGAGAACCTCGGGATCGACCGTATCCGTGCCGAGGCCGATGCCATGGAACACGAAGCCGAGCAGTTCTACCTCAATGCCATGCGCCACGTGAGCGACGCCAGCACCCGCAAGCTGCTGGGCGATCTCGCCGCCGCCGAAGCCGGCCACCAGACCATCGCCGCCGATCTAGCCGAGGAGCACCTCAACGGCGACGCGCGGTCCGAGGAAGATGCCACCGCCCACCGACAGTTCCTGTTGACCTGGGTTCAGCCGGGTCTCGCCGGGCTGATGGACGGTTCGGTGTCGACCCTCGCCCCCATCTTTGCCACCGCCTTTGCCACCCAGGATCCCTGGACCACTTTCCTCGTCGGCGTGGCAGCGTCGGTTGGGGCAGGCATTTCCATGGGTTTCACAGAAGCAGCCTCGGACGATGGCGAACTGTCCGGGCGGGGCTCTCCAATGAAACGCGGCATTGCCTCGGGTATAATGACGACGGTCGGCGGGCTCGGCCATGCCCTGCCCTATTTGATCCCGCATTTCTGGACGGCCACCCTGATCGCATTTGCCGTGGTCTTTGTCGAACTCTGGGCCATCGCCTGGATCCAGAACCGATACATGGAAACGCCTTTCTTCCGGGCGGCCTTTCAGGTGGTGCTTGGCGGGGCTCTGGTGCTGGCTGCCGGCATCCTGATCGGCAGCGGGTAGAATTCGCCTCCCGCGCCAGCCTCAGTCGTCGCGCCACGCATGACCGCTTGCAGCACGCGAGCCATGCCGATAAGCCGTCTTCATGGTTGAAATATTCCTGCGTACCCTGCCGTTCTTCGCAATCATCGGCCTTGGCTTCTGGGCGGCCCGCATCCAATTTTTCAGCGCCGAAGCGACCGCCTACATAACCCGTTTCGTCTTTTACTTCGCACTCTCTGCGATGCTCTTCCGTTTTGCCGCAAATCTCGATTTCGCCGAGGTCTTCGACGGCCGCCTGATCGCGGGCTATCTTTTCGGCTGCGCGGTGGTTTACGCCATCGCGACCACCGTAGCCCTGGTGCGAAGGGTCGACGTCCAGACCGCCGCGATCGAGGCGCAATGCGCCGTGATCGGCAACACGGGCTTTCTGGGCCTGCCCATGTTCGTGATGCTCTTCGGCGAGGAAGCCATCGGCCCATTGGTGCTGGTTCTCGCGACCGACCTGATCGTCTTTTCCAGCCTGATCGTCATCATCATCCACAGCGCCCGCGATCGCCGGATGAGCCCGGCCATCCTCAAGACGATTGGCATGGGACTGCTGCGCAACCCGATGATCCTGTCGATCTCGGCAGGTCTGATCTGGTCCGCGCTCAAGATGCCGATCCCGCTGCCTTTCAACGATTTTCTGAATATCCTCGGCGGCGCCGCGACTCCCGGCGCGCTCTTCGCCATCGGAGCCTCGCTGGCCGGAAAATCAGCCGAGCGTATCCGGATCGCCGCATGGCTCACTTGCTGTAAGCTTGTGCTGCACCCGCTCTTCGTCGGCATCGGCGTCCTGCTGCTGTTTCCCATCGACAGGTTCTCGGCAACGACGGTCATCTCGGCTGCAGCCCTGCCGGTCGCCGGCAATGTCTTCATGCTCGCCCAGCACTATGGAATCGCCCCGCATAGGGTCTCTGCTGCAATCCTGTTCTCCACGGCCCTCAGCATCCTCAGTGTGCCGCTGGTCATTTCGTGGGTACAAGGCTGATCTTCTTTGGGTCTTAAAATATCCCCGCCGGAGGCTCCCGCCCTTTACCCCCGCGCCAAGGACAGCTAGCGATGCGGTGACGTCCAATCAGGAGAAGACAAATGGAAACAGTTTCGGAAAATACCTGTTTCGGAGGCGTTCAGGGCGTCTACACCCATCGCTCGACCAGTTGCGCCTGCGACATGACCTTCGGCCTCTTCCTCCCCGAAGAAGCGCGGGACGGCCCCGTGCCGCTGCTCTGGTACCTCTCCGGGCTGACATGCACCCATGAAAACGCCATGACCAAGGCCGGTGCCCAGGCTTGGGCGGCGGAACAGGGTATCGGTCTGGTCTTTCCCGACACCTCGCCAAGGGGCGACGACGTGGCAGATGACGACGCCTATGATCTGGGCAAGGGCGCCGGTTTCTACGTGAACGCCACGCGTGACCCCTGGGCCCCGCATTACCGGATGTGGGATTACGTGGCAGAAGAACTGCCGACCCTGCTCGAGCGGAACTTTTCCATCGACCCCGAGCGTCAGTCTATCACTGGCCATTCCATGGGCGGGCACGGGGCGTTGACCCTCGCGATGACCTATCCGGATCGCTACAAATCCGTCTCCGCCTTTGCGCCAATCTCGAACCCCACGGGCGCCGACTGGGGACGCAAGCAACTCTCGGCCTACCTGGGGGACGACGCCACCACATGGGAAGCGCATGACGCCTCTTTGCTGATGGCGGAAAAAGGCTTTGATGGCCCGGTCCTCATCGATCAGGGCGCGAATGACCAGTTCATCGACCTGCTGCGTCCCGAAACCCTTGCCGCTGCCGCAGCCAAGCGACGCCAGCAGATCATCATGCGCCTGCAGCCGGGGTATGATCACAGCTACTTTTTCGTGTCCACCTTCATGGAAGACCACGTGACCTTTCACGCCAACGCGCTCTGGGCCTGAGCCCGATGAGCGCGATCTACATCGACGCGGATGCCTGCCCGGTCAAGGCAGAGGCGGAACGTGTAGCGACGCGCCATCGGCTGAAAATGTTCGTGGTTTCCAACGGCGGTCTGCGCCCCTCGCAGAATCCGCTGGTGGAAAACGTGATCGTCGCCAGCGGTGCGGACGAGGCCGACATGTGGATCGCGGAGCGCTGCGGTAAGGGCGACGTGGTCGTGACCGGAGATATCCCGCTGGCAGCCAAATGCGTCGCAGCGGGCGCCCGGGTGCTGCGCCATAATGGTGAAGCCTTCACCGAGGCGAATATCGGCCAGCAACTGGCGATGCGCGATCTGATGGCGGATATGCGTGCCGCGAACCCGCTGGGCGCGGGCGGCAGCGGGAAAGGCTTTACAAAGGCCGACCGCTCCCGTTTTCTGGATGCGCTCGAACGCGAAGTCCGGGCCGCCGGCCGTCCCTGACGCGGCCAATTTTTTGAAAAAATGTCGAAAATCTTCAAGATTTTTTGGCGCCTTAGGGAGTCGGCAGGAATGAAACCAGAGGCCGTGATATTCGATATCGGCAACGTTCTGATCGAATGGCAACCGGAGCGCTTCTACGACAGCGAAATCGGTGAGGAACGGCGACGCGCCCTGTTCGGCTCCGTCGATCTGCATGAAATGAACAACGACGTGGATCGCGGCCACCATTTTACCGAAACCGTCTATGCAACCGCAGAGGCGAACCCCGACTGGCGCGCGGAGATCCGCATGTGGCACGATCGCTGGATCGAGATGGCAGCACCGGTGATCGATCATTCCGTCCGCCTGATGCAAGCCCTGCGTGGCAAGGGTATTCCTGTATTCTCGCTCACGAATTTCGGCATCCAGAGCTTTGACCTTGCCGCGTCGCATTACCCCTTCCTGCTGGAATTCGACCGCCCCTACATTTCCGGACATATGAAGACGGTGAAACCCGAACCGCAAATCTACGCGATGGTGGAACAGGATTGCGGCGTCGCCCCCGAAGCGCTGCTGTTCACCGACGACCGCGAAGACAATATCCGGGTCGCCAATTCGCGCGGCTGGCAGACTCACCTTTTCACCGGTCCCGAGGGCTGGGCGGACAAGCTCGTCGAAACCGGACTGCTGAGCCGGGAGGAAGCCGCATGAACACGCCATTCATCACCTTCGATCAGGGCGAGGCATTGCTTGACTGGGTTTCTTTCACGCAGGCACTCAAGGAAGGACACAAGCTGCCCAAGGCCGAGATCGGCGATACCTTCCTCTACCGTGGCAAGGATACGCTCTTATCGCGCGCCGCGTGGATCGACGGCCTCGGCATCGCGGTCAAATCGGCGACCGTGTTCCCGGACAATCCCGATCAGGGCAAACCGGTCGTCAATGGCGGCGTCAGCCTCTATGCCGATGGCGATGGGACGCTTGACGCGATTGTCGATTTTCACCTTGTGACCAAGTGGAAAACCGCCGGGGACAGCCTGCTTGGCGCGATGAAACTTGCCCGCGCCGACAGCAGGAACATTCTGATCGTTGGCGCTGGCACCGTCGGGCGGTCGCTCTGCGAGGCTTTTGGCGCTGGATTCCCCAATGCAAAGCAAGTGCTCTGGAACCGGACCACGAGCAAGGCCGAAGAACTGGCCCGCAATCTTGACGGGGTCGACGTGGCCGAGGACCTGCCGTCTGCCGTGGAGACTGCCGATATCATCGTCACCGCCACGATGGCCACCAGCCCGGTGATCCGGGGCGAATGGCTGCGTCCCGGCCAGCATCTCAACCTGATAGGCGCCTACCGCCCGGATATGCGCGAGACCGACGACGCGGCGCTGCAACGCGCCCGGATCTACGCCGACAGCTTCGACACCACGCTGGACCATATCGGCGAATTCAAGATCCCGCTGGCAGAGGGAGCACTGAAGCGCGAACAGGTTCTGGCCGATTTCTACAGCATCGACCGGTTCGAACGGGGCACTGACAAAGACATCACCCTGTTCAAGAACGGCGGCGGTGCGCATCTGGACCTGATGACCAGCCGCCACATCCTTGACCGCTGGATCGCGTCGCAGGCCTGATCAGGCTGTCAGCGGCCGGGCCAGCGGCTTTTCCCGCACCGGGAGGTGGATGATCGCGCTGAACGCCCCGATGCCGACACCGATCCACCAGACAAGCGTGTAATCGCCGTAGACGTCGTAAAGCCGCCCGCCAAGCCAGACACCGAGAAAACTGCCAAGCTGGTGGCTTAGAAAGACGAACCCGTAAAGCGTGCCCATGTAGCGTAGACCGTAGATATGCGCGACCAGACCCGAGGTCAGCGGCACAGTGGCCAGCCAGAGCGAGCCCATGACGATTGAAAACAGGATGACGGTTATGGGTGTGATCGGCATGATGATGAACAGCCCTGCCGCGATGGTCCGCCCCGTATAGATCGCCGCCAGCAGGTATTTCTTAGAATACCGCTGCCCAAGCCAACCGGCAAGCAGCGTCCCGGCCACATTGGCCGCCCCGATCAGCGACAGCGACACCGCGCCCAGCGCCGAGGTCGTGGTGACCCCGACCGAATGGAGCACCCCGCCCGGCAGGATCGGCCCGCACAGCTCGGTCACGAAGGCCGGGAAATGGGCGGTGACAAAGCCAAGCTGGTAGCCGCAGGAAAAGAAACCCATAAAGATCATCGCGAAAGACGGGTCGCGAAAGGCGCGCAGGACCACCGTGCCCATGCTCTCTTCCAGCTCGGCCTTTCCGGCGCTGACCGGTGCCCGCATGAAGGGCAAAAGCAGGATCGATGCGACCATGACCGCGGCAAAGACGAGGAAGGTGCTTTGCCAGGTCAGGAACCCGAGCATCCATTCCGCCACCGGTGCGCCGACGATCTGGCCACCGCTGCCCGCCGCCGACACAATGGCCAGCGACATGGATCGATTCTCATCCGAGGCGGCGCGCCCAACGACCGCAAGGATCACGCCGAACCCGGTACCCGCAATGCCGAACCCGACCAGCCATGCATAAAGCTGATGCTCGATCGGCGAGGTCGATCCCGCCGACAGAACCATACCCGCCGCATAGATCAGCGCGCCGATCAGGATCGCCTTGCGGTCCCCGATCTTTTCCGCGATGGCGCCAAAAATCGGCTGTCCGATGCCCCAGGCGAGGTTCTGGATCGCGATTGCCAGCGAAAATTCGGTCCGCAGCCAGCCGAATTCCTCGGCAATCGGAATCTGGAACACGCCGAAAGAGGATCTGACCGCAAAGCTGAGCAGGATGATCAGGCAGCCGGTGATGAGGACCGGCGTAAGAAGAGGGGCGGATCTGGGCATGGCGGGTTCTTTCTGCCGGACAAGCCCCGTTTTTAGCCATGACGCGCGGAACATCAAATCAGAAATTGTTGCATTGTTCATCACCGTGACGGATCGATCGGTAAGTCGCAGGCCCGCTTGACTCTTTCCAAGCGCATGCGCGCCCTATAAACGCGGGGCATGAGCAGCATCAAAGAAATCTACGATGCCCGCGTTAAAGCTGGCGACTTGCAGGCAGACCCCGGACAAGAGGGCGTTCTGGAGGAATTCGAACGTATCCGGGAGGCTCTGGATCAGCCTGCCAAGCGCGGTCTGTTCCGCAAGGCGCCGGAACCGCCAAAGGGGCTGTACCTTTGGGGTGGCGTCGGGCGCGGCAAGTCCATGCTGATGGATCTTTTCGTTGAAAGCCTTGACGACATCCCCGCGCGGCGGGTGCATTTCCATGCCTTCATGCAGGAAATCCACGCCGGGATGCACGATGCCCGCAAGGCCAACACCGAAGACGCGCTGAAACCCGTGGTCGCCAAGGTGGTGGAGTCGACCCGCGTGCTGGCCTTCGACGAAATGCAGATCACCGACATCACCGATGCTATGATAGTGGGACGGCTGTTCGAGGCGCTTTTCGACAGGGGCGTCGTTGTCGTCACAACATCAAACCGGGTGCCGGACGATCTCTACCAGAATGGGCTGAACAGGCAGCTCTTCCTGCCCTTTATCGAGATCATCAAGGACAAGATGGTCGTCAAGGAACTGGCCAGCCCGCGCGATTACCGCCAGGACAGGCTGCAAGGCTCGCAGGTCTATTTCACGCCCATCAACGCCGAAAGCCGCGCCGCGATTCAGGCTGTATGGGAGGATCTGACGGGCGGACCGGCGGAACCGCTGACCCTTGTCGTGCAGAAACGCGAAGTCACCCTGCCCGCCTTTCGCAACGGCGTGGCGCGGGCGAGCTTTTACGACCTTTGCGGCAAACAGCTTGGACCGGCGGATTACCTTGCCATCGCCGAGGCCGTCCGGGTGCTGGTACTGGAAAACATCCCCACCCTGTCGCGATCCAATTTCAACGAGGCCAAACGCTTCGTGACCCTGATCGACGCGCTGTACGAAGCACGGGTCCGGTTGATCGCTTCTGCCGCGGCGGAACCTGAATGGCTCTACCTCGAAGGCGAAGGAAAGTTCGAATTCGAGCGAACAGCCTCACGACTGCGCGAAATGCAGGCCGAGGACTGGGCACGCTGATACGGCGTATTCACCCTACTCGGGGTGGGATGTATATTCGACGCACCACCCCAAGTTGTCACCACGTCAGGCGGTGCATCCGCGTGAGGGGGCTGCAGGATGTTCGACCGATCCGGTATCTGGAAGGCTCTGGCTTTTGCGGGCCTCGCGATGGCTGGCCCAGCCTGCGCCCAGTCGCTGCGGGGCTGGACTGAGTTTGAGGGACCGCTGGGCGTAAGCTGGAAGCTTTACGGACAGATCTCTGGCGGGTTCATGTCCATCGACGATGGTTTCGAAACAGATCAGGCCCTTGTGGACAATGGAAATTCCGGCACCCGCATCGGCATCACCGGCGAGCGTGACATCGGCACCGGTATCGTCAGCTTTACCTTTGAGACCGCGTTGGGCACGCGGGGCTCATCGCAGATCGGCCAGACCAGCGTTCCGACGGATTCCATTCTCGGAAGGCGGACGCTGCGGTTTCTCGAGGTGAAATACCAAGGTCCGCTGGGGCATTATGCAATCGGACAGGGCAGCATGGCCACAGATGGGGTTGCCGAGATCGACTTTTCCGGTACCAGCCTTGCGGCCTATTCCTTTGTCAGCGGCGCAGGGGGCGGCTATAGCTTTCGCGACCAGTCCGGCACCTTGACCCCTATCATCGTATCCGGCGTGTTTCGGAACTTTGACGGCGGGCGGCGGCTGCGGATTCGCTATGACACGCCAGAATATCGGGGCTTCAGCATCGGTGCGGCGCTTGGCAAAGAGGTCGTAAATCCGAACGACGACAACACCTACAGCGACTTTTCCGTCCGCCACAGCGGTGCTTTTGGAGAGATCGAAACCAGTGTCGCGGTGGGCTACGGGCGGATCGAGACACCGGCTGGCGCCGTGTCCGAAGCGCTGCTTGCCTCGGCATCGGCCTGGCATAAACCTTCGGGTATCAGCGTGACGCTGGCCACCGGCGCGCAGCAGCGGGGCTCGGCGGGGTCCTACGATTACCTCAAGCTCGGGTACCGGAAGGACTGGTTCATCTTGGGCGAAACACGTCTGTCCGTCGATTATTATGCCGGGCGGGATCTGCTGTTCACCAATTCCGAGTCGCAGTCAGTCGGGGTTGCCGTAGTTCAGGACATCGACCGCTATGGGATTGAAGCATTCGTGCTTTTGCGGCGTTACGCGATGGAGGACGCGGGCACGACCGGTTTCGAGGACGTGACCGCCTTTTTCGCAGGTGCCCGCTTCAAGTTCTGAGCGGTCAGGACGCGTTTCCGTCGCGCAGAACAGCACCGGCCAGATAAAGCGAGCCACAGATCAGCACCCGGGCATGGGGTTCCCGGTCGAGAATCGAGGCAAGCGCGGTCTCGACCGATTCCGCGCAACTCGAAGACATTCCGACATCGGTCGCGGCCTGCGCGGTCTGTTCGGCTGGCAGGGTATTCGCCTCGCCGGGGATGGAAATCGCGGTCAGGCTTTCGACCTCTGCCGCCAGCGGGCGCAGGTAGCCGGTGATGTCCTTGGTGTTGAGCATCCCGCAGATCAAATGCGTCGGACGCTTGGGCAGACCCGCCAGCACCCGTGCCAGCGCGATACCGGCGGCGGGGTTATGGCCTCCGTCAAGCCAGAGCTCGGCCTCTGGTGCCTGATCCGCAAGCGGTCCCTTGCTCAGGCGTTGCATCCTGGCGGGCCATTCTGCCCGGCTCACGGCAGCCTCATAAGCGGCATCGCCAAGGTCAAGATATCGCAGCGCGGCCAAGGCAGCCCCGGCGTTGTCGATCTGATGCGCCCCCGGCAGATTTGGAAGGGACAGGTCACGCAGACCGGTGTCATCGGTGTAAACAAGCCGCCCGCGTTCTTCCTGCACGTGCCAATGCTGGCCGTGAACCAGCAGTGGCGCGCCGACCCGGGCCGCCTGCCGTTCGATCACCTCAAGCGCCGCGTCCTCTTGCGGACCGACCACACAGGTTACGCCACGCTTTAGGATACCCGCCTTTTCAAAAGCGATCTCTTCCAAGGTTTCGCCAAGGAACTGCTGGTGGTCGACGGAAACGGGCGTGATCACGCAAAGCGCAGGCTTTTCGATGACATTGGTCGCGTCGAGACGCCCACCAAGCCCGACTTCGAGCAGGGTGTAATCCGCCTGCGACCGGGCAAAGGCCAGCAGCGCGGCGCAGGTCGTAATCTCGAAATAGGTGATCGCGCCATCGCCATTGGCCCGATAGCATTCATCGAGAACCTTCTTCAGTTCCTCTTCGGAGATCAGATCCCCGGCCAGGCGGATGCGTTCGTGAAACCGGGCAAGATGCGGTGAGGTATAGACATGGGCGCTCTGGCCCGCGCCCTCGATCCCGGCACGGATCATCGCAAGGGTCGATCCCTTGCCATTGGTCCCCGCGACATGGATCACTGGCGGCAGTGACCGTTCCGGATTGCCCAGCGCACCGAGCAGACGCCAGACCCGGTCCAGCGTCAGATCGATGATCTTCGGGTGCAGCGCCATCATCCGTTGCAGGATGACGTCGGAACCTGCCGTGGTCATTTGAGCGGTTTTTGCGGCGTCGGCGCCGGTGCAGGCTTCGCCGCGGATGCACCGGGTTCGGCAACAGGTGCGGTTGCGGCAGCGACCGGGTCGACTTTTTCCGTCTTTTCCGGGGCCGGAAGATCACCGCGCACGGCAGGCGGCATGCCAAGCAGCATCCGGGTGATGGTGATCAGTTCTTCACGCATCTCGGTGCGCGGGGTCACACGGTCGAGCATGCCATGATCCAGCAGGTATTCCGCACGCTGGAACCCATCGGGCAGCTTTTCGCGGATGGTTTGCTCAATTACGCGCGGCCCTGCGAAACAGATCAGCGCGTTGGGTTCGGCGATATGCACATCGCCCAGCATCGCGTAAGACGCCGTCACACCGCCCGTGGTCGGGTGGGTCAACACGACGATATAGGGAAGACCCGCCTCTTTCAGCATCTGGACCGCAACCGTGGTGCGCGGCATTTGCATCAGGCTCAGGATGCCTTCCTGCATGCGCGCGCCGCCGGCTGCCGAGAACAGGATCAACGGGCGCTTGAGCTTAACCGCCTCTTCTGCGGCGGCAAGGATCGCGTTGCCGACGTACATACCCATCGACCCGCCCATAAAGGAAAAGTCCTGCGCGGCGGCGATGATCGGGGTACGTCCGATTTCACCCGAAGCGACCAGCATCGCCTCTTTTTCGCCAGTGGTCTTCTGCGCGGTGCGCATACGGTCGGGATAGCGTTTCTGGTCGCGAAATTGCAGTGGATCGGCCAGCGGTTCGGGAACTTTCACCTCATTGAACACGCCGCCATCGAACAACGCCTTGAACCGGTCGCGCGGCGTGATGTTCATGTGGTGACCGCAATTGGTGCAGACGTTAAGGTTTTCCGTCAGCTCGCGATGGAACAGCATGGTGCCACATTCGTCGCATTTCTGCCAAAGATTCTCGGGCGTTTCCCGGCGCGAAAAGATCGAATTTATCCGCGGGCGGACGTAGTTGGTAATCCAGTTCATGCAGTCGGCCTTTTGCTGGCGAGGTCGTGGCCCCCAGATAAGCCCCGCCCCGGTGAATTGCAATCAGCGGCGAATGGCAAGCCGCGCGGCAAGCCAGCTGACGACGATAAAGCCAAAGTCGACGAGCATCCAACTGCGCAGGTTTTCCGTTTCAGACAGGCTGAACGGTGTCGTGGCAAGGGCCAGACCGCTGAGCGAATCCGGCACAGACACGATCAGGATGGCGGTGACATTGTTTATCATGTGCAGCGCAATCGCCGGTCCCAGCGTTCCGGCCCGCGCCGTTATGTCCGCAGCCATGACACCGAAACCAAAAGCCCAGACCGCGATGAGGGCCGCATTCGCCCCTGCCTGTGCCGGGACATAGTGGCCGATACCAAAGAGAATCGCCGGCACTACCATCCATACGAGCGGAGAGCGGAACCGCGCCGCGAGCGACTGCTGGATATAGCCGCGAAACAGGATTTCCTCGCTTGCGACCTGTGTCAGCACCGCCAGCAGCGAAATCGGCAACAGCGCCAGCCAAATACCAACCGGCAGGTTGGACTCCAGCGGTTCGCCCATGTCATAGGGCGGCAGGATCATCACCAGAATGCCAAGCATGACGACCAGCACCGCAACCCGCAGGAATTGCCGGATCGCCAGTGGCAGCGGCCCGATCATCGACAGGGGCGATCTTTGCTGCACCAGCCGGGCCGCGACGAAAATGCCAAGGATCACGAAACCAAAGCTGAACAGCAGCAAAAGCAGGGTCAGTGGCGTGTTGCCTTCACCGTTGGCGGGATTGAGCAACTCGCGCTGGAAGTCCGGCGAGACCACGCCAAGAACGGTCCGCATCGCGAACCCTGCGAAAAACGTGACAAAGCCCGCGACGATCAAACCTAGCAAAAGCCGCCAGATCTGCGGTTTTTCGCGGGCCGTTGCGACGAGGTTCTCGTGCGGGCGATAGGCGCCTTCAGGCATCCGCATGTCCGCCGTAGCTCTTGGTGCTGAAGCTGGTCATCGATGACATCTGGTCGTTGTCGAGGTTTTGCGCACGCAGGCGACTGGCGGCAGAACTCAGGTGCCCACCCATGGTTTCAAGCAATTGTACCGCCACCGACGGATCCGTTTCGATGACCGTGCGGAATTCCTCGGCCCCGATCCGCAGAAACATGCTTGGCTCCGTCGCGACGAGATCCGTCTGGCGCACCTGTCCAGTTATCACCGACAGGTCGCCGATGAGACGCCCGGGATTGATCACAGTAAGCGGCGGTGTATCCGCATCCCCATGGGGCCAGCGCAATTCGGCCTGACCGGACAGGCAGAGATAGGCGGCATCGGGTTTCTCGCCGGTAGAAAAGACAACCTGCTCGGTGTCAGCCTCGTACCACTTGGCCGAAAAGGCCAGCAGCCGCAGGTTGCGCGGGCTGAGTTTTGCAAAGAGTTCGGTTTTGGCAAGCGCCCTGATCTTGCGCTGAAGATCGGCCGTTGCCTTTTCCGACATCTTTTTCTGGCCCGAGCAATCGGTCCCGGCGACCCTACCATCCACGATCTCGACGAAAAAGTCATACTCGCCCGGGTTCTCGAACCGGTCTTCGAGAAACAGGATGGTGGTATTAGGCAGAAGATCGCGCAGCTTGGCTCTTGTCTGCGCCCGGCTTTCGGAATCGTGGCTCGCCAGCGCGTGATCCATCAACAGGATATCCGGACGTTTGATGGCAGCGCGGGTAAAGGCCGATCGTTCCTGAAGCAGGGTCGGCAGGTTCGCACCGCCCAGCCCGATGTGCATGTCGTAGATGATCGCCGCGGCGCGTTTGCGCATGTCATGCTCACTCATCACTTCGGCCACCACCTCTTCGACGGCATCGGCCTTGGCCCCTGCCATGATCGAGACCCTGCCAAAGATCGCGTTCTCGATGACCGTCAGTCTTTGCATATAGGTGTCGGCCCGGATCGGTTCAAAGAGATCGCTGACGTAATTGCGCAACTCGTCGACCTTGGCGCGACGGATTTCGAGGATTTCCTGCTTGTACTGATCGGGAAAGCTCGGGCCGATCTGCTCGGCCGTGAGCAGGAAGGGAACAGTCAGCATCAGCGCCCTTTCCTCGGCCGACAGAGCACCATTGCCCCGTGCAGCGCGCTTTATCGCGATGTCATTCAGGCGCGCGTAGACTTCGTCGCTGATGCCAAGACGGCGGAATAGCGGGTGATCGGTGCCGTCGAGTCCGAAGGTCTGGCGCAGAGTCTCGATAACCGCCTGCGCGACATTCAAAGCTTCGCCGTCGAGCCTTTCTTCTCGCAGCATTTCGACGAAACGCGGATTTCGCGCCAGTTTCTCCGGCGGGATGTCCTGTGTTGGCGTCGCAAAGAACAGGTTGCCGCCCAGCGGCATCGCCGGGTTAAACGCATCCGGGTCGAACCGGTAGACAACGTCGCTTAGCCCTCTGGCCCGCAGCCTTTCGGCGATTTCGGGGCGCAGGGCCACGATATCCGCTGCGAGATTCTTGTGAATCTCGGGATCGAAGGTGGTGCGCAGGGTGCGGCGGAACATCTGCTCATCAATCCCCATTGCCTCGAGCAACTGGAACCACCAGTCCCGGATTTCGGTCGCGTTCGAAAGCCCGGCCAAATCGGGATCGATCCACTTCACATCAAGCGGATCGGTGCTGTTCCCCGACCGCTGTGCTTCGCTCAGCTTGCGGTCTTTGCCCTGCGGATCCCATATCACCGACTGCGGTTTGATCCGAAGCGGCATCAACAGGTTATCGGCCAGCGTACCCTCGAAAATGTAAGGCCGTGAATGTGCATAACCGATACGCGTCGCGATGATCGACTGGTGCAGAGACTCGAGCGGATAGCCGGACACGGTGATCCAGCCACGGGTTGGCGTGATCTCGCGGGTCAGAAGCCGGGCTATGGCAGCCCTCTCGTTTTCTCCGGTACTTTGGATTGCGACACGACCGCCGGCAGGGATTGTTAGGCTCACGTCTTCGAGCACGGCATTACCGTCTTCGTCCTGAACCGAGACCTTGTGGAATTCTATATCGCCGTTCAGATGCGGAATCATGTCCGGCTCACCGTCGAAGAGCTCGGGGGCGATCATGTTTTTCGGGGCAAAGCGTTCTGTCACGACCTTCCAGCGCAGCGACATATCCTGAACCTGGTTATAATAGGTCAAAAGCTCTTTCCACGGCGCGCTCAGATCCTTGTAGGCCGCAAGACCAGCCACCAGGGCGCCGACGGTAATATCGCCCTGAATCGCTAGATAACCACCTACGGAATAAAAGAAAAACGGCGTGAGATGCCCGATCATGTTGTTCAGGAACTTCATAAAGAATTTCTTTTGGTAGATCTGAAAGCGGATATCGAACAACCGCCCCAGCCGGTCGGTGAACTGGGCAAGCCGATAACGCCAGCCGCCATTCGCGCGCAGGTCACTGATCCCGGCGGCGGTTTCGCCGATCTCGGAACTGAAGGCGCGGATTTCCTGAATCCGGTCCTTGTTCAGCAGGTTGATCTGACGTTGCAGGCGCGGGATCAGCCATGCCTGAAGCGGGATCAGCGCGACAGAAGCAAGGCCGAACCAGATGCTCTGGGCAAACAGGAAGATCAGGATCGTCATCATCTGGCCGAACTGAAAGGCAGGCTGTGCGACCGCGTCGCCCATCAGCCCGCCCATCGGTTCCGCCTCGGAGGTGATCATCGACACCAGTTCGCCCTGACTGGTGGTGCGGAAATATGGCACCGGAAAGCGCATCATGCGCGAAATCAGCTGGTATCGCAGCCGCCGCAGCATCCGTTCGGACAAGACACCTTTCATGGTGTTGATGCGCATCTTCATCATGCCGCTCAAAAGGACGGCGGCAAGGAAGGCAAAACAGAGCAACAGCAGGTATTCGACCTGCGTCATGGTCAGACCGAAGGCCTCGACTGTGCCGCTGGGTGCGCCGATTGCATCGTTGATGATCCGCTTGGGCAGTTCCAGCGAGGCATAAAGGAAGGGAAAGGAAACCAGCGTGAAAAACAGCAGGAGTATCTGCTGGCGCTTGGAATGCTTCCAGATGAAAGAAAACAGGGTACGGTCCATGCCCGTCCTTCCGTTCGTGCCGAGGGTGTGCCGAAAATGCCGAAATAAAATTTCTGCAGCAGGCACGTAAGGCTAATCATTGCAGGTTTGAAAACAAGGTGCATTGATGCACAGATCGCTAGATACTTGTAGAGAGCGAAACAGCGCTTTATTGCGGAATTGCAACGAATCCGGGGAGCAAAGCCATGCTGAATCGACCTTTTGACAAGTCGAAACTACCCAGCCGCCATGTAACCGAAGGACCGGAGCGCGCGCCGCACCGATCCTACATGTATGCGATGGGCGTTAGCGATACCGAAATTCACCAGCCGCTGGTTGGCGTTGCAACCTGCTGGAACGAGGCCGCGCCCTGTAACATCGCGCTGAACCGACAGGCCCAGTCGGTCAAGATGGGCGTAAAGGCTGCCGCCGGAACGCCGCGCGAATTCACCACGATCACCGTCACCGATGGCATCGCGATGGGCCATGAGGGCATGCGCTCCTCTCTCGCCTCGCGTGAGGCGATTGCCGACACGGTTGAACTGACCATGCGGGGCCATTGCTATGACGCGCTTGTCGGTCTGGCCGGGTGCGACAAATCTTTGCCCGGCATGATGATGGCGATGGTACGTCTGAACGTGCCGTCGGTGTTCATCTATGGCGGGTCGATCCTGCCGGGCAAGGCGCCGGTGGGTGCCGACGTCCCTGAAGATTTCGCAAGCCGTGATCTGACGGTGCAGGACATGTTCGAGGCGGTGGGCCGCCACCAGAACGGCACCCTTTCGGACGCAGCGCTGGATGTGCTTGAACGCGTTGCCTGCCCCTCTGCCGGGGCCTGTGGCGGTCAGTTTACCGCGAACACGATGGCCTGCGTATCCGAGGCGATCGGGCTGGCGCTGTTCAATTCTTCTGGCATGCCCGCGCCTTATGAATCCCGTGACCAGTATGGCGAGGCTTCTGGTCAGGCGGTCATGAACCTGCTGGAAAAGAACATCCGCGCCCGGGACGTCGTAACGCGCCAATCCCTTGAAAACGCGGCCCGCGTGGTTGCCTGCACCGGCGGCTCGACCAATGGCGGATTGCACCTGCCCGCCATCGCCCATGAGGCCGGCATTGATTTCGACCTCATGGATGTCTGCGATATTTTTCGCGACACGCCTTATTTCGTGAACCTCAAGCCGGGCGGCGACTACGTTGCCAAGGATCTATACGAGGCCGGTGGCGTGCCTGTCGTGCTCAAGGAATTGCGCAAGGCCGGGTTGATCCACGAGGACTGCATGACCGCCAGCGGCCGCAGCATTGGCGAAGAACTCGACCGTGTAACCCGCGAGGCCGACGGCAAGGTGATCCATCCGGTCGCAACGCCGATCACCAAGACCGGCGGCGTTGTCGGGCTCAGGGGCAACCTTGCTCCCGAAGGCGCCATCGTAAAGGTCGCGGGCATCGCGGCCGAAGATCAGGTCTTCACTGGCCCGGCGCATGTCTTTGAATGCGAGGAAGAGGCTTTCGAGGCCGTGCAAAAGCGCGACTACACCGAGGGCGAAGTCATCGTTATCCGCAACGAAGGCCCCGCAGGCGGCCCCGGCATGCGCGAAATGCTCGCCACCACGGCGGCCTTGTCCGGACAGGGTATGGGAAAGAAGATCGCACTGATCACCGATGGTCGGTTCTCGGGCGCGACCCGCGGCTTCTGCGTCGGACATGTCGGCCCCGAGGCTGCCCATGGCGGGCCCATCGCGCTTGTCCGCAACGGCGACATGATCACCATCGACGCCGTTAAAGGTGAAATATCGGTCGATCTGAGCGACGAGGAACTGGCGCAACGCAAGGCAGACTGGAAAGGCCCGCGTGAAACGATCTATGCCTCGGGCGCGTTGTGGAAATATGCCCAGCTGGTCGGCGCGACCCACAAAGGCGCTGTCACCCATCCGGGCGGCAAGGCGGAGAAACATGTCTACATGGATCTATAAAGCCTGTTCGGCGATCTTCGCCGCACTACTCGTGACCGGTTGCGATCAGGCGACCGGGCTGCCCTTCGCGTCCGGAATGAACGAGCCCGCGGAATCCTCCGGTCATGCGCGAATGGCGAAGGTCGAACTTGCCGATGGCAATGTCATCCTCACAGCACCTGATGGCTATTGCATTGACCGACGCACCGTTCGCCGCCTTGGGCGCACCGGTTTCGCGATGTTGGCCCGCTGCGATACCGTCGGCGTCCGGGGCTATTTCAACGGCTACGATCTTGCGATCATAACCGTGACGACCGCCGCTCATGGCAAGGGCGCCCCCGCCCCGACCCGGCATGACCTTGCACGCGCGGCAGATACCTCGCGGGTGCTGGATAACCACAAGCGCGACGGGCTGGCCCTGGTACGCTTAAGCGACAAGTACCCCCCGCTAGATGGCGTCAGCCCGGTCCACTGGCGCGGTGCGTTTGTGCTGAACGATCACCTGGTCAGTATCGGCCTTTACGCGCCCGATGGCAGCGAAGCACTTGGGAAACCGGGGGCAGGGATCGTTACCGACCTTGTCAGCCGAACCCGTAAATCCAGCCTGCCGCGCACCGTTGCCAATTCGCGCACGCCCAGCCCTAACGAAACTGAGTCAAATTAGACGCAAATTCCCGGCGATATGGGCTAGCGGGCGCAATTGTCGGTTCCCCTGAACTTTCCGCTTTTGTTAGATGGCCCAACGGTTTCACTTGGAAAGAATGCCGCGGGCCCGCGGCAGGGAGAACGATGAGCGGGATACTCGACCGGCTGTTCCAGAAACGGGTCCTGAGACGCTGGCGGCGTGCGGCGCGCGCCGCATCCGAGACGCCGCTTCCCGTCCTGCGCGAACAACGCGGCTATGCCCGCCAACTTCGCGCGCAGATCAGCCAGTTGATCCACGTGGCCGATGGGAGGCTTGCGCTGCCGCACATCGGGTCCACATCCTTCCCGCGACCGCATGGCACCGACTGGTCATGGCGGCCTGACCTATGGCGCGGTCCTCTGGCCAAGTCGGGCGTGGCCGCGATGCCAAGCAAGACCGCGCTCGGCGAAGAGGTCACGCTGTTCCACGACTGCCCCCTCTCGGAGTTGAGCCTGCGCCAGGTACGCAATACCCGCGAAGGCGACCTTGCTCCCTTTGGGCTGCGGATGGACGTGTTTCACTTTGACGGCACGTTCCTATCCTTGGTGATCGACATGCCGCCGGCACTCGCCAAGGGCCTGACGAAATCGCATCTCGTCCGGATGGATGCGATCATCGAGACCGAGAACCCGATCGACATCTTCGCAAGACTCAACATTCGCCACGGTCCGAATACCGAGCAACTGGTGCGGGAACTGCCAAAACAGGACAAGTCGGTCATGGTCGAGTTCGACCTTGCCTACGGCAAGATCAACGAGAACCGGATCGAGAAGATCTGGCTTGACCTGATCCTTGACGAACCGGCGATGAACCAGATTGTGCTGAAAGACCTGACCTTTGCCCGGTATCGCCGTGCAGCCATTTAGGAGAATGGGATGAGTGAACAGCCCCTGACCAAGATCCGAATGCGCGACGGCATTTGGGAGGGCGAATTGGCCGCCCCGCATGATGTGACGCCGCAGTTGCATGTTACGTACCGCGACCGGCCACTGACCGGCGTGCAGGTCAGTAAGTCGGGAACCAAAGACACCTGGGCTGTGCAGATCCCGATTCCGATGGAAGCGGTGGCCGACGGGGTTCATTGCTTTGTCATCACCGACAAGATCGAAGGCACCAAGCTTGGCGATTTCGCGTTCATCGCGGGCGATATCGGGGCAGCGGATCTGCGTGGACAGGTTGAACTGCTGCGGGCCGAGCTGGATATGCTCAAGCGGGCCTTTCGCCACCATTGTCGCGAAACCTCGTAAGGCGACCCGTCATCGGATGACCGACCGATGTCGGTTATTTGAGCGCTTTTACTGCGTAAAGGCAGCGTTCCATAGCGGGATACGCGCCTCGTCCCGGTTGGTATAGCTAGCAAGCGCTTCGTGAACACCAAGGTCCGGGTCCAGCTTTCCACATCGGCCCAAGGCGGCGATCTGTTCGGTAAACCAAGCGGTTACACCACCTTCGGGAGTGTCCGCGAAACGTGGGAAAACCGGGTCATTGCCTGCCTCTTGCCAGTGCAGCGGCAGATCGGGATCAAGCACGAGGGCGCGGGCCATTCCCACCACGTCTGCGGCCCCGCTTTCCAGCACGTGCAGCGCCTGAGCGCGGGTCTTGATGCCGCCGGTCAGCATGATCGGGATAGCCGTGGCCTGCTTGGCGCGGCGCGAAAACTCGATGAAATAGGGCTGCCCCGGCTTGGCGTCCGATGCAGAAGCAGCGCCCGGAAAATAGGTGCCACCGCTGATGTCGATCAGGTCGACGCTGGTTGTGTCGAGCGTTGAGACAATCCGGATAGACTCTGCCTCGGTCAGGCCGCCCTGCAACTGGTCGGTGGCGTTCAGCTTGACCGCAATCGGGAAATCCGGCCCGACCGCATGCCGCGTTGCCGTGATCGTATCCATCAGCAGCCGCATGCGGTTTTCCAGCACACCTCCCCAATTATCGGTGCGCTTGTTGAACAGCGGCGAGAGAAACTGGCTGAGCAGAAAGCCATGCGCCGCATGGATCTGCACCCCGCCAAAGCCCATATCGCGGGCCAGTCGCGCGGTCGCGGCAAAGGCCTCCGGCAGGGCGAGGATTTCATCGACCGTCAGCGCCTCACACTGCACGCCGGGCAGATCCAGCGCGCTTGGTCCCACCGGTCGGGAAATGGGCGGATAGGCCATAGCACCAGCGTGACCGAGCTGCACAAACGGTACACAACCTGTACACCCCCCGTACATCGCGAGGTCACCAAACAGCGGTTTCGGGCTGTCGGCACTCAGAACGAGGTTTCCCGGCTTTTCGGCGGTATCCGGCCGCCCCTGCACTTCGCCGATGATCGTCGCGGCCACGCCGCCCTCGGCCCAGCGCTGGTAGAGACGCATCTGTTCCGCTGTTGGATTGCCCTGCCCGTCGCCGAGGGAATCCGACATCGCCGATTTCACGATCCGGTTCCTGAGCACGGTTCCGCAGGGCAGTTCGAGCGGATCGAAAAGCGAAGGAGGGGACATGCGGCATTCCTTGTTGTCGTGCAGAGTTTCGATCCCGACACAAACAAGACGGCCAGCACATCACAACCTCTGGCCAGTCAGGAAGGTACCTCAAACGAAAACGGGCGGCCAAGGCCGCCCGATTCCTGAACTTTTACACAAGGTCATTCCTTGTGTTCGATGGCCGAAAGACCCTTGAGAATATCGATCGCATAAGCGAGCTGGTAATCCTCTTCGCGCAGCTTTGCCGATGCTTCGGCCTTGGCGCGGTCTTCCTCGATCTGGCGGATCTCATCCTCGGACAGGCTGTCGTTGTTCAGACGGCCGCGCAAGTCGGCTTCGGAGCGCGAGCGGTTCACTGCGCTTTTGGGTTCGTCCTCTTCCTCGGTTTCGGGTGCCCGGCGCGGCTGTTCCACGACGATGTCGGGGGAGACGCCCAGCGCCTGAATCGAGCGACCCGACGGCGTGTAATAGCGGGCCGTGGTCAGGCGCATCGCACCGTCGCCGCGCAGGGGCATGACCGTCTGCACCGAGCCCTTGCCGAAGGATTTCGTGCCGACAACGATGGCCCGGCGGTGATCCTGCAGCGCGCCCGCGACGATTTCCGACGCCGATGCCGAACCGCCGTTGATCAGAACGACAATCGGTTTGCCCTCGGCCAAGTCGCCGGGCGTCGCGTTGAAGCGCTCGCCGTCTTCGGGGTTGCGGCCACGTGTGCTGACGATTTCCCCAGATTCAAGGAAGGAATCCGACACGTTGATCGCCTGATTCAGCAGGCCGCCGGGGTTGTTGCGCAGATCGAGCACGAAGCCGTTCACATTCTCCATGCCACCGGCCAGTTCGATCTGTTCCTTCATGCCCGCTTCAAGATTGGGCGTGGTCTGATCGTTGAAGGTCGTGACACGCAGCACGACGGTCTGACCTTCGGTGCGGGTGCGCACGGCGGTCAGCTTGATCGTATCGCGGATGATCGAGACGTCAAAGGGTTCGTCTTCGCCTTCCCGAACCACGGTGATGATGATTTCCGACCCAACTGGGCCGCGCATCATCTCGACCGCCTTGTCGAGCGTCAGGCCAAGAACGGATTCGCCATCCACATGGGTGATGAAGTCGCCCGATTCGATGCCTGCATCGTCAGCAGGCGTGCCGTCGATCGGCGAGACGACCTTGACGAAACCTTCTTCCTGCGTGACCTCGATACCGAGACCACCGAATTCGCCACGGGTCTGGACCCGCATCGCGGTGGCGTCCTCGGGCGAGAGATAGCTGGAATGCGGGTCAAGTGAGGTCAGCATCCCGTTGATCGCCGCTTCGATCAGTTCGGATTCATCGACCTTTTCCACGTATTGCGCACGGATCCGTTCGAAAATGTCTCCGAACAGGTCAAGCTGCTCGTAAACATTTGCATTCCGGGAATTTTCTTGAGCAACCAGCGGACCGGCGACCTGCGTTGTGGCGATGATACCTGCCAATGTGCCGCCAAGAGCGGCCATCACGAATTTCTTCATGCGTTGTTATCCATCCTTGTCCGTTCGGAACCAATCTTCGGGGTCCACCGGGCTTCCGCCCTCTCTTACTTCAATGTAGAGCGTTTCTGAACGATCAGTGCCAGAGCCTTCACTGCTTAGTGAAAGGATTGTGCCCAGATTTGGTGTCGTTCCGCCCATGATCCCTACTGGCGTTCCTGCCGGGATGACTTGCCCGGTGTCGCCATATACCTCATCCAGTCCGGATAACACAAACAACGTCTCTGCCTGCGGCTCCAGAATGACCACATTACCCAGATCGAGTAACGGTCCACGGTAGCGAATTGTCGCGGAAACAGGCGAAACGACAAGCGCGCGGGGCCGAGTGGCGACGATTATGCCGTCGCGGTGGATTCCGGCCGCGTCGGCGTCGCCCGCGCGATGGAGGATCACGCCCTGTACAGGCAGGTCGATATCCCCTTTCTGCTCGCTAATGTCGATATCGGTATCCTCGATCTCTTCGACGCCGATCAGGCTGAGACCGCTGGCAAAGCCGCCGAGGGTCTCGGTCGAGGAAATCAGGATTGCCGTTCGCACCGGATCTTCGGTGAAACGGGTTGGCAGGTCGGTCCGGTCGGCGATGGCCTGGCTGAGTTCGGCGCGGGCCTTCTGGATGCCGGCAAGCCCCTGCTCCATCTTGTCGAGCGCGCTTTGTTGCAAGAGACGGAGGGTCTGGACCTCTTCGAGATCGCTGCGCAATTCCTGCGCCTTACGGGCAAGGCCTGGGGTGACATCGGCCAGCATCATGCCGGAACGCGCGCTGCCGACGGGACCTGAGGGATGCAGCATCAGCACCGGTGGTGGCGAAATTTCGATGGTCTGGATGACACCGAGAAGCTGGGCGATTTCGCCGTCGCGCGCCTCGAGCCGCCGCGTCAGGGTCGCTTCGCGGGTGGCTACCTGCCGCAAACCTTCGCGCATCGCGCCAAGCCCGGCCTCGAAGGCGCGGACGGTTTCGGTAAGCGCGCGCACCCGGTCGCGGGCCTCGACCGCCTCTTGCAGGGCGATGGATGCCTGTTCCAACTGCTGCGCGGCTTCGCGGGCATCGGCGGCAGGGTCGCCCTGCGCCTGAGCGAATCCGGCCAGCAGCAGCGCCGTTACCAGAGCGACAACGCGTTTCATCCCAGCAGGCTTTTCCCGGTCATTTCCGACGGTTTTTCCAGGCCCATCAGTTCAAGCAACGTGGGCGCGAGATCGGCGAGCCTCCCCTTGGAGAGCGTCGCCCCATCGGGTCCGCCAACCAGCGCCACCGGCACGGGATTGAGCGTATGTGCGGTATGGGGGCCGCCGGTGTCCGGATCGACCATCACCTCGCAATTGCCGTGGTCGGCGGTGACGATCATCGCGCCGCCTGCTTTTTTCAACGCCTCGAGCACGCGGCCCAGTCCCTGATCGACGGCCTCGCAGGCGCGGATGGCGGCCTGAAGATCGCCAGTATGGCCGACCATGTCCGGGTTGGCATAGTTGGTGACGATCAGGTCATACCCGGCCTCTATGGCCTCGACGAACTTGTCGGTGACCTCATGCGCCGACATCTCTGGCTGCAGGTCGTAGGTGGCAACATTCGGGGATTTGGGCATGAAGCGGTCTTCGCCGGTCTCGGCGGTTTCCTCGCCGCCGTTCAGGAAAAATGTCACGTGCGGATATTTCTCGGTCTCAGCGAGGCGGAACTGGCGCAAGCGCTTGCTGGCAACCCATTCGCCGAGCGTATTGACGATTTTGGCCTTGGGATAGGCAACGGTCATGTACTGGTTATGCTTGTCGGAATATTCGACCATCCCAAGCAGACCCGCCAGTTCGGGGCGGGCGCCGGTCTCGAACGCGTCAAAATCCGGCTGACCGATCGCGGCAAGGATTTCGCGGGCGCGGTCGGCGCGGAAGTTGAGGCAGAAGAAACCGTCACCGGTCGAGAGACCCGCATAATCGCCGATGATCGTCGGGGCGATGAATTCATCGGTTTCACCGCGACCGTAAGCTGCGGAGACCGCCTCGGCTGCAGTGGTGGCGGCCTCGCCCTTGCCATGGATCATCGCCTCGTAAGCGCGGGACACGCGGTCCCAGCGATTGTCGCGATCCATCGCGAAATAGCGCCCAATCACCGTGACGACATGCGCGTTGGCGGGCAGTTTGCCCTGCAGTTCGTCGATAAAACCGTCCGCCGATTTCGGGGCGACATCGCGCCCGTCGGTGATGGCGTGGATTGCCACCGGCACGCCTGCATCGGTGATGGCCTTGGCAGCGGCGACCATGTGGTCGAGATGACCGTGCACGCCGCCATCGGAAACGACACCCATCAGATGCGCGGTCCCCCCGCTTTCTTTAAGACCGGCGATGAACGCTTGAAGCGCGGCGTTTTCAAAGAAACTGCCATCTTCGATGGCAAGGTCGATCTGGCCGAGATCCATCGCCACCACGCGTCCGGCACCGATATTGGTGTGACCGACTTCAGAGTTGCCCATCTGCCCGGTCGGCAGGCCCACGTCAGGACCAAAGGTGGTCAGCGTCGCGTGCGGTCCTTGCATGATCGCATCAAAATTGGGCGTTCGAGCAAGATAGGCCGCATTGGCTTCGGTCTGCTCCGAAAGTCCCCAGCCGTCGAGAATGCACAGGACAACGGGTTTCACGGCATTCATAGATTGGCTCCGTTTGCAGTTTCGTCCGCGTTCTATCGCGTGCGACAGGCAGGGTGAACCGGTTTCTTGAAGAGGCGTTCAAATGCCGCCAGCAATTTCGCCTTGAATTTATCATGATGAATATTGTCCATTGGACCGGCATTTCAGAAACCGCAATCATGAGACGTGACGATGACTAATCATACCCGCGCTGAAACCGTCCGGCGTTCGCGACCTGTGCGCGTTGCCGAGGCGATCAAGGAGTGGGTGGTGGAAAAAGGACTGGCCCCGGGCGACAGGCTGCCGGGCGAGGCCGAACTGATCGCACGTTTCGCCATGTCCAAGGGAACGATCCGCGAAGCCATGCGGCTGTTGCAGGCACAGGGGCTTGTTGTCACCAAGACCGGCCCCGGCGGCGGCAGTTTCGTTGGCGAGGTCTCGCAGGACCGCGCCAGGGCGCTGCTGGCGAACTATTTCTATTTTCAGAACGTCTCGATCGACGACATCTACCAGGTGCGGATCGCGCTTGAACCCGAAGCGGCCGCATCGCTGGCGGGGAAGCTGGACGAGAGCCAGTATGCCGAGCTTTCAGCGATCATGACTGCCTATGAGCACCCCGCCGAGGATGCCGAGAGCGAACGCCTGCAGCACGTCGCATCGCTGCGGTTTCACGCGACATTGGCGGGGTTCGCAGACAACGTGCTGCTGGGATTTTTCATTGGCTTCATGGCACAGATCTTGACCGATCTGACCGTCTACAAGCGGCTCTACTCCAAACCGAACCATGAATTATGGCGCGAGGGACGGCGTCACCAGCTTGACCTGCTTGGCGCGTTGCGGGCTGAGGATGCTGACACAGCGCGCGCGATCATGCGCGATCACATGCAGATGGCACGGCGGCTGATGGAGGATCAGGAAGCCGTGGTTATGAAGCGTTTCATCGCGGAATAGAGCCTATTTCACCGGCGATTTACGCAGGTCGATGGCACCGCTAGGCGCGGTCGCCCGGTGCGGATCGTTCAGGGTTGGCACGAGATCGGCCCAAACTGCATAGGGCGTGGACATGGCGCGGCGGTACAGTGCGCGAAGGTCGCGCAGAGGCTGCTCGGAGTAATCTATGCGCAGCGACAGCGGTGCGGCATCGCGGTTGACGATGAGGATCGCCGCCGAAAGCAGACCACGGCTGTCGCCGCCGGTGCTGGCCGCTGCCTCTAGCGCCTCGATGAGGCGCAGTTCAAAAGATGACTCGGAGCGGGTGTAAGCTTCAATGCATGAATCCAGCACCGAGGCGGAAGACAGCAGGTTGCCGGCGACCACGACGTGGGGCGCTTCGCGAGATCCGGCAAAGGCGATACTTTCCTGACCGGTGAAGGCGGCCGTATTGCCGTTAAGGTCGAGCGCCGACATCTGGCGATGATCGCGACCGCTGTCCTCGCCGGTCAGCTTTGCTACGGTTTGCACGGCAGTCAGGCCCTGTTTCATCAGATCGAGCGCGCCTGTGCCCCAGAGTGTCGAAGGCAGGGACCCCTGGGAGGCGGACATCCCCGATTCGGCGTCGCCGCGCAGAACCCAGCCGCCAACGCAAAGACTGCCTGTCGTGGCCGCGCCGCCGTAACTGCCCGTTTTTTCGTCGAAGGCGAGTATCGAAATTGTCATTTCAGTGGCTCTCTTATCATGGGGTTGAATTTATCATGAAAATTTGGCCTCATGCAATTTATCATGATAAATAAAACAAATTTCAGTGGAGGTGCGGCCATGTCGCTTGTTTCTTTCTCACGCCGGGGTGTGCTGGCTGCTGGCACCACGCTGGCCTTGATGCTGGGGGCCGCATCGCTGGCGCAGGCACAGACCCCGCCCGGCGTCCTGATCGTCGGCCAGATCGCCGAGCCAAAGTCGCTTGATCCGGCAGCCGTGACCGCGGTGAACGATTTCCGGATCCTGATGAACGTCTATGACGGGTTGGTGCGCTACAAGGACGGCACACTGGAAGTGGAACCGGCGCTGGCCACGGACTGGACGATCTCGGAAGACGGGACCGAATACACCTTTACCCTGCGCGACGGGGTGAGTTTTCACGATGGCAGCGCCTTTGACGCCGAGGCGGTAAAGTTCAATTTCGACCGGATGCTGGATGAGAGCCATCCTTTCCATGACACCGGGCCCTTCCCGCTGGCCTTTTTCTTTTCGGCTGTCGAAAACGTCGAAGTGGTGGACCCGCTGACGGTGAAATTCACGCTGAATGCGCCCTATGCGCCGTTCCTGTCGAACCTTGCCTATCCGACCGGGCTGATCGTGTCGCCCGCCGCCGTCGAAGCGGGTGGGGCCGATTTCGGGCGCAACCCCTCGGGCACCGGGCCGTTCAAATTCGGCGAATGGCGGTCGAACGAGGCGGTGGTGATCGAAGCCAACCCGGACTACTGGGACGGCGCGCCCGAACTGCAGGCGGTTGTTTTCCGTCCGATCACGGATGCAAATACCCGCACCGCCGAGATGCTGGCCGGAGGGATCGACCTGATGGTGGAAGTGCCGCCCGTCGCGCTGAGCGAGTTCCAGGGCGAACAGTATTCCGTGTTCGAACAGGCCGGGCCGCATGTCTGGTTCCTGATCCTGAACGCCAAGGAAGGCCCCTTTGCCGACAAGCTGGTGCGTCAGGCCGCGAATTACGCGATCAACAAGGAAGCGCTGGTAAACAACGTGCTCGAGGGCACGGCTGAGGTCGCTGCCGGGCCGACTCCGCCCGCTTTCGCCTGGGCGTATAACCCGGATCTCGAACCTTATCCTTATGACCCGGAAAAGGCCAAGGAACTGCTTGCCGAAGCCGGGGCGGAAGGTGCGTCGCTGACCTTTTATGTGACCGAAGGCGGGTCGGGCATGCTGGACCCGATTGCCATGGGCACCGCGATGCAGGCCGATCTGGAAGCGGTCGGGTTCGATGTGACCATCGAGACCTACGAATGGAACACCTTCCTTGGCGAGGTGAACCCCGGTCTGGAAGGCAAGGCGGACATGGCCGAGATGGCATGGATGACGAATGACCCGGATACCCTGCCCTTTCTCGCGCTGCGCACCGACGCATGGCCGGACAAGGGCGGGTTCAACTCGGGTTATTATTCCAACCCGAAGGTGGACGAGCTGCTGGAAGCGGCCCGCGTTGCCACCGATCAGGAAGAACGCGCGAAGCTGTACAAAGAGATGCAGGTGATCGTGCAGGAAGACGCGCCCTGGGTTTTCGTCGCGAACTGGAAGCAGAACGCAGTGACCAGCGACCGGGTCGAGAATTTCTCGCTTCAGCCGTCGTTTTTCCTGCTGCTGGATGATGTCGTGAAGAACTGAGGCTTCGGGCCGGCGGTGCCGGCCCGACCGACGCGCCGGCCGGTGGCCGGCGCGGGCCTCCGGCGGAAGTATTTTCGGCAAGAAGAAGAGGGGTGTGGTGCCCCTTGTCCGGACCAGCCCGGGGAGGGCAAGGATGGGAAGCTATATCGTCAAACGATTGTTGTCGGCCATCCCGGTATTGCTCGGGATCACGGTCATCGTTTTCCTGATAATGGCGATGATCCCCGGCGATCCGGCCACCGCGATCCTTGGATCCTATGCCACGCCGGACAACGTCGAGAAGCTGAACCGCGATCTTGGGCTGGATAAGCCATTGGTGCAGCAGTATTTCATCTGGCTCGGCAATATGCTGACCGGTGATTTCGGTACCTCTTTCGCGCTGAACCGGCCGGTGATCGACGAGGTGCTGGAACGGTTCAACGGGACGCTGGTGCTGGCCGGGACCGCCTTTGTGCTCTGTTCCATCTTTGGCGTCATCGCAGGGGTTGTTTCCGCCGCGAACCAGTATGGCTCGGGCGACAAGATCATCACCTTTGCGGTACTTCTGGGGATTTCGATCCCGTCCTTTTTTCTTGGCATGATGATGATCCTGTTTTTCGCGGTGAACCTGCGCTGGTTCCCGGTGTCGGGCATGTGGCCGATCTATGGCGCGCGCGATCTTTCCGCTCTGATCAGTCACCTGACCCTGCCTGCCATTGCGTTGGCCGTCGTGGCGACCGGGGTAATCGCGCGGCTGTCCCGCTCGGCCATGCTCGAAGTGCTGCGGCAGGATTTCATACGCACCGCGCGAGCCAAGGGCGTGCATGAGCGCGGGGTGATCTGGCGCCATGCGCTCAAGGCGGCGATGGTGTCGATCATCCCGGTGCTGGGCATTCAGGCCGGGTTCGTGTTGTCGGGCGCGGTTTACATCGAGATTGTCTTCCAGTGGCCCGGCGTGGGCCGGATGCTGGTCGATGCGATCCTGAAACGGGATATCCTGCTGGTGCAGGGCGGCGTCGTTTTTGTCGCGGCCTGCTACGTGTTGTTCAACATCGCGGTGGACGTGGCGCAGAGCCTGCTTGATCCGAGGATCAAGACATGACCGGTTTTCTCAAACTGCTGGCGCGGAACCGGCTGGCATTGGCCGGGGCGATTGTCATGGCGCTGGTGATCTTGCTGGCGCTGGTCACGCCGATTTTGCCGCTGGCGGACCCGGACGTGACGGATACGGCGAACCGGTTCAGGCTGCCGTTCAGCGAGGGGGCGTTGCTGGGAACCGACCATCTGGGCCGGGACATGCTGTCGCGGCTGCTGTGGGGGACGCGGCTGTCGCTGGCGGTGGGGTTTGCCGCTGCCATCGTCGCGGCGACGATCGGTGCGGCCATCGGGATCATTTCGGGTTATTACGGCGGGCGGGTCGACAACGTCATCATGCGTGGCGTCGATATGCTGATGGCTTTTCCCTATATCCTGCTGGCGCTGGCGATTGTCGCGGCGCTCGGCCCGGGGCTGTTGAACGCGCTGATCGCCGTGGCGGCGGTGAACGTGCCGTTTTTTGCCCGCAACATCCGCGGCATCACGGTAGGGCTGGCGCATAAGGAATTCGTGGATGCGGCGCGGCTGGCGGGACTGACCAACGCGCGGATCATCCTGACAGAGATCCTGCCCAACGTGATCCCGGTGATCGTCATCGCCATGTCCACCACCATCGGCTGGATGATCCTTGAAACCGCTGGGCTCAGCTTTCTCGGTCTGGGCTCGCAGCCGCCACAGGCCGATCTCGGATCGATGCTGGGCGAAGCGCGGTCGGCCCTGATCACCAATCCGCATACCTCGGTTGTGCCGGGAGTGATGATCCTGATCATCGTGATGTCGATCAACCTGCTGGGCGACGGTGTGCGTGACGCGCTTGATCCGCGCCTGAAATCCGGTGCCCTGTCGCGGCCCATGGCGGCCACGCGGGTCGACCGGCGCGCGCCGGTGCCGGAAGCTATCGGCGCAGGGCTGCTGGAAGTGCAGAACCTGCAGACCGAGTTTCACGTGCGTGGCCGGAACTACAGGGCGGTGGGCGGTGTGTCCCTGCATGTGAAGCCGGGCGAATGTCTCGGCATCATCGGCGAAAGCGGTTCGGGCAAGTCGGTGACCGCGCTAAGCGTCATGGGCCTTGTCGCGTCACCGCCGGGCGTGATCGCGGGCGGCGCCGTGCGCTATGACGGAAAGGACCTGATCGGAGCGCCCTACCGGCGGTTGCGCGAGATGCGGGGGCGCAACGTGGCCTATATCTTTCAGGACCCGCTGGCAACGCTGCATCCGCTCTATCGCGTCGGCGACCAGTTGATCGAGGCGATCCGCGCGCACCGGCCCATCGGCAAGCAGGAGGACCGCACGAAGGCCATCGAACTGCTCAAGGCGGTGCGGATACCGAACCCGGAAAAACGCGTATCGGATTACCCCCACGAGATGTCTGGTGGGATGCGGCAGCGGGTCGGCATCGCGATGGCGCTGGCGAATGATCCGGATATCATCATCGCGGATGAACCAACCACCGCGCTGGATGTCACCGTGCAGGCACAGATCCTGTCGCTGCTGGACGATCTGCGGCGGTCACGCGGGCTGGCGATTGTTTTTATCACTCATGATTTCGGCGTTGTCGCGCAGCTTTGTGACCGGGTCGCCGTGATGTATGCGGGGCGGATTGTCGAAGAAGGGCCGACGCGGGGCATGCTTGAAACGCCGCTGCATCCCTATACCGCGCGGCTGATGGCCTGCGTGCCGGAACTGGGCGGGGGCAAGCGTCGGCTTGAGGCGATCCCGGGCCTGCCACCGGTTGTCGACAGGCTGCCCGAAGGCTGCGCCTTTGCCGACCGGTGCACCAAGGCGCGCGAGGATTGCCGGGTGGGAGAAATCCACCTTGAACGCGAAGGCGCGCGGGCGGTGCGCTGCATCCACCCGGAAACGCCGCTGCGGGAGGCTGCCGAATGACGATTGCGCTTCAGCTCGATAACCTGTCGAAATCCTTTCCGGTCGGGCGCCGCCTGTTCGGCGCACCAAAGGGCGTGGTGCGCGCGGTGCATCCGATCTCGCTTACGGTCGAGAAGGGCGAAACCC
This sequence comes from Heliomarina baculiformis, assembly GCF_019966545.1. Taxonomy (GTDB): domain Bacteria; phylum Pseudomonadota; class Alphaproteobacteria; order Rhodobacterales; family Rhodobacteraceae; genus Heliomarina; species Heliomarina baculiformis. The sequence goes on from NZ_JAIMIC010000007.1 coordinate 32,649, forward strand.
TTGGCATCGTGGGTGAATCCGGATGCGGCAAATCCACCCTTGCACGGATGCTGGTGGGATTGCTTGAGCCGACCACGGGCCAGATCGAAATCGAGGGTGCAGCGCTCGACAATGCGGACCCAGCGATTTTCGGGAAGCGGATCCAGTACGTGTTTCAGGACCCGATTTCCTCGCTCAACCCTCGCAAGACGATCCGGCAGGTGATGGAAGCGCCGCTGAAACGGCTGCACGGCATGAAGAAGGCTGAACGCAACCGGCGGATCGCAGAGATCTTCGACAGCGTGAACCTGCGGGAAGAATTCCTTGATCGCTATCCGCACGAATTTTCCGGGGGGCAGGCCCAGCGCATCGGGATCGCGCGGGCGCTGGCCGCCGAAGCCAGTATCCTGATCCTTGACGAGCCGGTTTCCGCGTTGGATGTTTCCGTGCAGGCGCAGGTGCTGAACCTGCTGGCCGATCTAAAGGCCGAGTTGGACCTGACCTACCTGTTCATCAGCCACGACCTAGCCGTGGTGGAAGCGGTTAGCGACCGTATCGCCGTGCTTTATTTTGGATCGGTAGTGGAAATCGGCCCTGCGGAAGAGGTGTTTCGCGCGCCACGCCATCCCTATACGCGTCTGCTGGCCAAGAGCGCGCCGGTGGTTGGCCGTCCGCTGACCGCGCCGGAGGCGAAAGGCAGCGAGCTTCCCGATCCGTTGAACCCGCCGCCGGGATGCGCCTTTGCGGCCCGTTGCCCGCATGCGACAGAGATTTGCCGGAGCGAGACGCCGGAACTGCCCGGGAGCGGACAATCGGGCGCGGCCTGTTTCCATCCTCTGGCGTGAGGTTGCATTTAGCGGGCCGTGATACTGCGCCCGCCGGGACCGGACAGGATGAGCGCCCCGGTTGGCGAGATTTCGAAACGCTCGACGTGTTTTAGCACGGCAAAAAGATTCGCCTCCTGATCTCCGAGGGCGGGTACGCAGGCCTTGCGGGTGCTCGCGACGGGGCCGAGAGACAGTTTGTCACCACCGATTTCGTAAGAGCCAGTGTAGGTGTTGCAGCCGCCTGAGCCGTAAACACGGCCCTCACCGTCAAAGGTCAGAGTGGTGCGGGCATTGTCGATTACACCCTTGCCGTCGATATCCTCGACCAGCCATTCGCGGCCTGTGATTTCAGGCGTGCCCGAGACTTGCGACAGGAGCAACCGGCCAAGCTTGACCTCTTGCAGCGCCGGGTCCACGGGGATGGTTTCCGTCGTTGTCCAGATCAGCGCACCATCGGGCGCATGGATCGTGCCCCTGAGCGCCAGCATCCTGTCGGTTCCAATCATTTCACGCCGTAGGGAGAAGGCAAAGGGGACAGGCACCTGCCCTGCGGGGATTTCGAGCAAGGCCAGCCGTGTCGCGCCGACGTCCATCCGGCTGGCATCGATCAGAGTAATGCGGGCCATGGACTCCGGTGGCAGGGCGATCCGTTCTCGGTACTCAAGACTGCCTGAAATGGTGATCATATCCGGTTCAGCCGAGAGGGGAGGCGCGACGGTGATGAAAAGCGCGCCAAACTGCCATATCAGAGGCTTGCTCACGAGGTTTCCGATCATCGTCACACTCCGTCTTTGCCGTATCATGCCCGGTGCCCGATCCGAATGCGAAGGGCAAAGTAAATAGACCCGATCAATCTATGGGCGAGTCCCTCTCTACCATTCGGTAAGCAGCGGAGCGACAGGTTTATCCTGTGGCGGATTGCTCGCAGTCCGCCCGCGCGAGCTGCGCTTGCAAGGTTCGTTACTGGCGGACCGCTTTCGCTGAGGCCACCCGCACAGTCAACGCAGCGTTCAACAGGACCAGCGCGAGAACGATCAGGGGCGGAATCGCGTGGGAATACTCCCCCGCCAGCAGAACCGTTCCGGCCGCTGCCGCCATGACGCCGGCTGCGAGCAGGCTTCCGATCAGGCGGGTGCGCGGCATCGCGATTAGGATCGCCGAGAACCATTCCAGAAGACCGGTGAGATAGTTGAACCCGCTTGGATAGCCCCAACGTTCGTAATCCATGAGGATTTCAGGCGTGGCGAAAATGTTCATCGTGCCGCCAAGGGCAAAGAAGGCGACCAGCAACCACGCGAAAATAGAGCGCCACGGGATATTCTTCATTATTCGTCACTTTCATTTCTGGTGCTCCGTCGAGCGGATGGGCCGACCATCAGAGCATTTCGGACCTGTTGCCATCGAGAGACAACCGAACCATAGCGCGGGTCGTGCCACACCAGCGGTGCGCGGTCGAGACCCTGGACCATATCCCGCGCGTGCCCGGAAAAAAGAATGTGGTCCAATCGCTACTTGGCAAGTCGATCAGCATCGAGTGCATCGTGCGTGCGACTCTGTTCCTACGTGATCCAGAAAACTGCTCGAGTTAAGTCCATTCGATTACCGGGTGACGCCAGTATTGGCTTATCGGACGATGTCGAACGCCCGGGTAACCAGGTCGTTTAGTTCTCCGTTGGTATCGAGGCGGGTCCAGGCAATATCTCCGACATCGCGTTTTGATTGCTTCGCGACCACCGAGGCATCTGCGTCGGAGGCATCCTCCCGGCGATTTGTGACGCGGTTTGTCAGGGTCTTTTCCGGGGCTTCGAGCCAAATTCCCGTGAAATCAACCCCGGCACGTTGCGCCAGCGATGCAACGGTCTCCCGTTCTGCTGGCGCCATGAAGGTCGCATCGAGGATGACGGACTGACCCGCGGCGAGAATGGTTTCGGCCCTCTCCTGAAGCCGGTCATAAACGTCCTGCGCAGATGCGGCCGAATAGGCGTCCTCGGGGAGATGTTCCAGCGGGTCCACACCGGCCAGCGCCTTACGCTCAAGATCGCTGCGAAGGTGTACCGCGCCCGGAAAGCGCCCGATCTCGGGGGCCAGACATCGCGCCAGCGTTGTCTTACCGGTGCCTGACAGCCCGCCCACCGCAATCAGGCGCGGCGGCGCATCGTCGAGCGCCCTTCCCGCGTAATCCATGTAGGATTGTGCATCCTTGTTGGATTGGCCTTCGCGGTGCGCGGCGGCGTCCGTCTGGACATCCACCATCGCGCGGATACCGGCGCGGATTGCAAGGAACAGCGGCAGCGCGGCAAGCGAGCCGTCTTCTGCGCCGCCTTGTTCAAAAAGCCATGCGTTCAGGACTATATTCGCCGCGCGGTGTAGAGTCTGGTGCTGCAAGTCCATCACCAGAAAGGCGAGGTCGTAGAGAATGTCGCATGTGCCGAGCGTTTCATCGAATTCCAGCGCATCGAACGGCACCGGTCGCCCGTCGATCAGAACGAGATTGCGGAGGTGCAGATCGCCGTGGCAGCGGCGCACGCGGCCCGCTGCGCTGCGGTCGGTCAAAAGCGGCGAGACCCGGTCGAAAGCTCTCCAGGCGCGCGACGAAAACTGCGCTACGCGGGCGTCACCCAATTGCTGCCCCATGCCGGAAAAGGCGGTTTCGAGTTCTTCGATGATCTCGCCGATCAAACGCGCACCATCTGCGTCACGTCGGGACGATTGCGCATGATATCTTGCAACCGCCTGACCGAGGTCTTCGGCCAGCCGGTCCGTCATTTCACAGCGCGCGACGACCTGAGACAGCTCTGCCTCTTGGGGGAAACGCCACATGCGCAGGACCCATTCGACCGGCTCACCGCTTCCGCCAAGGTTCAGCCCATCTTCGTTCCGCGTAACGGGGATGACGTCGCGATAGATCTCGGGCGCGGCGGGCTGGTTCAACTCCAATTCGCGCCGCAGCATCTTTTCGCGGATGTCGAGCGTCGAAAAATCCATGTAGTCATAGCTGACCGCGCGCTTGATTTTCAACGCCTCGTCTCCGGCAAGAAAGATATGCGCGCCATGGGTTTCCACGTGGTCGACGGGCGCCCCACCGTGATGCGCCGGGTTCAGCAGAAATTGGATGACCTCGTCCTGTTCGTCGGACATTTTTGCGCCCTTCCCTATTCTGTCGTCACCGCCCCCTGCGTTTACAACGGAACATACAATTCGGGCCGCAGCCTAGGCATCGCAAAGACAAGTTACGTTGACTTCGATCAAGGTAGAAATGCGGCGGATGCGCAGAATACGGCAATCAACTCTTTCAGATATCGGAGACCGAATCATGGTGAATACCAAAGAAAAGGCACCCGTCGAAAAGATGATCAAACTGCGCTGGGATTTTTCCAAGTGGAACGGCAGGGACTATCTGGAAACATGGTTGGATATCGGCAGTGAACTTCAGGATTTTGTCGCCGAGCGCATCCGCGAAGACGTCCTGACCCAGCATCGCATCCTGCATTCCCATACGCCGGGCGAACTCAAGCATATTCAGGCAGAATACGTGCAAAAGGCGATGGACGATTACGCCGAAAAAACCGGCAGGCTGGTGGAACTGGGCAACAAGCTGATGACCCCACCGAATTGACGGCGGTTCGTCACGGTCGGAAAGTATCTGCGAATTACCCGAAGCGGTGGACTGATTTGATATTCAATCTCGGATCTCGAAAAATCGATCATATATGTAACAATAACATACGTCATTAACTGACACGAGACACCGACTGATGAGTGATGATCCTTACAAGGTTCTGGGTGTGGCCAAGACCGCAAAGCAGGACGAAATTAAGAAGGCCTATCGCAAGCTTGCCAAGAAGCTGCACCCCGACCTGCATCCCGGCGACAGCGGAAAGCAGGCCGAGTTTCAGGCGGTTTCGGCGGCCTATGATCTGCTTGGCGACCCGGAAAAACGCCGGCAGTTCGACGCGGGCGAGATAGACGCCTCGGGGCAGGAACGCCCGGAGCGAAACTTTTATCACCAGTATGCCGGTGGCAATGAAGGCAGGCGGTACGATCCCGGCACCGGGCAGGAAGGGTTCGAGGACATGTCCGACCTGTTTTCCGATCTCTTCGGTCGGCGCGGGTCGGGCGGTTATCGGCAGAGCTTCGATGCCCGCGGGCAAGATCTGCGCTATAATCTCGAGGTCGATTTTCTGGATGTGGCCCGTGGCGGTAAACATGCGGTGACGATGCCCGACGGCAAAAGGCTCGACATATCGATCCCTAAGGGGCTTCGCGAGGGGCAGACCCTGAGGCTTCGCGGCAAGGGCGGGCCGGGTCATGGCAAGGGACCGGCAGGCGATGCGCTGGTCACGATTTCGATTCGACCCCACCCGGTGTTTCAGCGGGAGGGCGATGATATCGAGGTCGAACTGCCGATCAGCTTCGACGAAGCGGTTCTGGGCGCAAAGGTCGAGGTGCCAACGATTGACGGGCCCGTGTCGATGTCGATTCCCAAGGGCGCGTCCTCGGGCCGACGGCTGCGGCTGAAGGGAAAAGGCATCGCCAAGAGCGGCGGCGGTGCGGGCGACCAGATCGTGCGGCTAAGGATCGACATACCCAAGCATACAGATGCGCAAATGGAAGAGATCGCAAAGCGCTGGCGGGATCACGTGAATTTCGACCCGCGCGAGGAGCTGCGGAGGAAAACATGAGTTATGACGAAAGTGCTGTCGTTGCCCGTATCCGGCGCCTGAGTCTGAGGGATCTGCGGATCTGGGTCGGGGAAGGCTGGGTGCGCCCCGCGCAAGGCGACAACGGCCCGGTCTTCGATGATCTGGACATCGCGCGAATCCGGCTGGTGTGCGATCTGCGCAAGGAGATGTCTCTGCCCACCGATGCGATCCCGGTCGTCCTGTCGTTGCTCGACAACCTTCACAGCGCGCGGCGGGAATTGAAATATCTTGCCAAGGCGGTGGAAAAACAGCCCGATGAAGTTCGGCGGGACATCGTGGCCGTCTACCGCGCGACGAGAGAGACGGAACCGGCGAACGAAGCGTGATCGTTTACTGGGAATAGCCCAGAAGCAGGTGACGCAGGCCCAGCGCCGCGCCGGCAAAGATCGACAGCAGCGTCGGCACGGCGGAATAGGCCAGCAGCGAGAATGCCGAAACCCCCTGCCCGATGCTGCAGCCGACCGCCAGTATCGCACCGCCGCCCATGAGCGCGGCGCCAACCATCTGGCGCTTTAGCTCGCGGGAATCGTCGCAGGCTTCCCAGCGGAATTCACCCCGCAGGCAAGAGCCGATCCATGATCCGGCGAGCACGCCCGCGATAGAACCGACACCGAAGGTCAGCGGCGTGCCGGAGGCTGTCATGAGAAAGAGCGTGGTTTCTCCGATCGGTGCGGCAAAGGTATGGGTGCGGGGAATCTCGGCCGAGAAGCCATGCACAGAGACCCACTCTGTGCCGATCCAGCCGGAAACCACAGCAAGCCCGACCACCGCGCCCCAGAAGATATGCCGGACAGTCATGGGTTCCCACTGATGGGCAAAGGTCGCGCCAAGGATGATCGCGCCGATGGCGACACCGGTGATCCAGCGTGGCACGCCTGTCAAAGCCTCGATGGCGAGGGACATGCTTTGCGGATCAGGGGCCGTATCGACCGGAAAGAGCGTCAGGCGCAGGGTCGCGAGCGGACCGGACATCACGATATATGCCGAAATGCCCATTACCAGCACTATCATCAATGAACGGAGGTCGCCTCCACCCAGACGCGCCAGCGCGCCGTAGCCACAGTTGCCGCTGAGCGCCATGCCGTAACCGAAAGTCAGCCCGCCGAGTACCGCGCCGACCGGGTTCCAGGTCAGGGCGACATAGGCGGTGTCTTCGGCAGCGATCAGGTGGAAAGGCATGGCGAGATGGGCCGCGATCACGGCCGTGCCGATGGCGATTCCCCACATGCGAAGGCGACGTTCATCGCCGCCATAGAGCGCATCCTCGATGGCGCCGAGCGTGCAGAAACGGCCGACACGCGCGGCAAGGCCAAGAGCGATACCACCCAATAGGCCGATCAGCGCAACAGCCTGCGCCTCGGACAGATAGTCAAGCATTTCATCGTCCTGTGCCTTAACCGCGCGGCGGGCCGCGCGGTCACTCCTCCCGACAGAACAGGTCGTAGACAACTTCCATGATTTTGCGCGGACGGTCATCTGTCAAGGCGTAGTAGATCGTCTTGCCTTCGCGGCGCGGCGTCACCAGCCCTTCGAGCCTGAGCCGCGACAGCTGTTGCGAGACCGCCGCCTGTCGTGCCGACAACAGTTCTTCGAGTTCCATCACCGACTTTTCGCCCGAGACGAGATGGCACAGGATCATCATCCGGCCTTCGTGTCCGATCGTCTTGAGGAAATTCGACGCGCGCGTGGCATTGCGCATCATCCGGTCCATTTCCTCTGGGCTTGTATCCGCGTCAAAGACCGGAAGGCGCGCGGCAACAGGTTCGGCGTTTTGATTATCAGTACTGCCGCTTTCAAGCGTCATCGTTCATCCGTCCTGTCTCGCTCAAGCCCATGTCGTCGGTTGTTAGCATAGGGCTCAATGGGATGCGAAAAAAGTCTTTACCCGGTCGGCAGGCAAACCGTTTCGACCCGACGCCATTAAGGACGCGGGTATCGGCCCGACAGAATTGCGGGTCCACTGCCAAGACGGCGGGAGATATTCGTTTTGTAATCTTCACTTTGCCAGATTGACCCAAGGTCATACAAAATCATAATGTAATATTCGAATTTATCAAGATGAATGGAAGCTTCCGATGCTGGATGTCACTTTTCTGGGCGCTTTGGTCGCGGGGCTGCTGTCCTTTGTGTCGCCCTGCATCCTGCCGATGGTGCCATTCTACCTTGGCTACCTGGCGGGGACGGGGGTGCAGAACCTTGCGGAAGACGGCGCCGTCCCAGCGACTGTCAGGCGACGGGCGGTTCTGGCCTCGGCCCTGTTCGCGCTTGGCGTGATCACGATCTTTGTCGCTCTGGGAGCATCGGCGTCATTGTTTGGCCAGATGGTGCGGGACTATTTCGATATCCTCAAATGGGCGGCTGCAGCGATCATCTTTGCCATGGGGCTGCATTTTCTGGGGGTGGTGAAAATTCCCCTGCTCTACCGCGAATGGCGGGCCGATGCGGGCGATGTACAGAACGTCAGCCTTGTGGGCGCCTATGTGATCGGTCTGGCTTTTGCCTTTGGCTGGACACCCTGTGTGGGTCCGGTATTAGCCGCGATCCTGTTCACCGCTGCCGGAGAGGAATCTGCCCTGCGGGGCGGGCTCCTCCTGTTCATCTACGGGGTCGGGATGACCGCGCCATTCGTGGTCGCGGCGCTGTTCGTCGGCCCGTTCATGCAGTGGATGAAGCGATTCCGAAAGCATCTTGGCCTGGTCGAAAAGGCCATGGGCGTGCTGCTCATCCTGTTCGCGGTGCTGATCGCAACGGATTCGGTGAACCTTATTGCGCAATGGATGCTGGAACACGTGCCGTGGTTCCAGAATGTGGGGTAAGGCCCCCGGGAGGAGAAAATGAAGCAACTATTAGGAACACTGGCCGTCGCGCTGACGGTGGCAGCGCCGGTTCATGCGACCGGGTTGGGTGATGACGGTCTGCACAAGGCACCGTGGATGCACGACACCTTTAAAGACCTGCGCGAAGACCTTGGCGAAGCACAGGCGGAAGGCAAGCGGCTGATGCTGCTGATCGAGCAAAGGGGCTGCATTTACTGCAGCAAGATGCACGAGGAAGTCTTTATCCAGCCTGAAATCGGGACCCTGCTGAACGACAAGTATTTTGTCATCCAGATCAATATGTTCGGCGATGTAGAAGTCACCGATTTCGATGGCACCGCGTTGCCCGAAAAAGAGATGGTGCGCCGCTGGGGCCTGCTGTTCACCCCGACGATGATCTTCATGCAGGAACAGGTGCCCGAGGATGCGATGGCCACGCAGGCAGCCGCTGCCGTCATGCCGGGTGCCTTTGGCAAACAGACCACCTTCGACCTGCTGAACTGGGTGCTGGAAAAGGGCTATGATGGGGAGGAGCCGTTTCAGAAATACCATGCCCGGAAGATCGAAGAGCGTGGGAACTGAATCGCGAGCGAATCACATCATAATATTCAACTAGATGAATTTGATGTTGTGTTCTGCGGCATATCGTTGCTAACGTGACGTTACAATTCGGGAGGAGACATGAGGATCACGGTTCTGATTCCGTCGGCGCTCGCGCTCTGCGCGACCGCGGCGGTGGCTGAGACAGTGCTGCCTGCGAACATAGAGTTCAACGAGGGAGCGATCGAAACGCCGCTCACCGATGCGCCGGGCGATCCGGCACGCGGCAGGGAGATCATGACATCGCGTGGCAAGGGCAACTGCATTGCCTGCCATGACGTGGCGGCGTTGAAAGACGCACCGTTCCACGGCGAAGTGGGCCCGCCGCTCGACTTTGTCGGCGAGTATCGCAGCGCGGCCGAACTGCGCGGGATCGTGGCCAACGCAAAACAGACGTTTGAAGGGACGGTGATGCCGGCCTTTTACAAGACCACCGGTTTTATCCGGCCCGGCGATGCCTACACGGGCAAGGCCGCACCGGCTGACCTTCCACCGATCCTGTCGGCGCAGGAGATCGAAGACGTCGTCGCCTTTCTCCAGACGCTGAAGGAGGGATGACCCGCATGATGAGGAGAGTGCAATGCAACTGACGAGACGCGAAACCCTGGCCCTTGGGCTTGGCGCCGCGGCCATGACATTCCTGCCGTTCCGCGTGAACGCAGCGGCGACGGACGATCTGATCGCGGAATTTACCGGCGGCGCGGATCTGGCAGAGGGCGGGGTCGACCTGACTGCGCCAGAGATCGCGGAAAACGGCAACACGGTTCCAATCGATGTCAGCGCCCCCGGCGCCACGGCCATCATGGTTCTGGCAACGGGTAACCCCACCCCGCCGGTCGCGACCTTCAACTTTGGTCCGCTTGCCTCGGAACAGCGCGCCTCGACGCGTATCCGGTTGGCCGGGACGCAGGACGTGGTGGCGGTGGCAAAACTTGCCGACGGCAGTTTCGCCAAGGCATCGAAGACCGTGAAGGTCACCATTGGCGGCTGCGGCGGCTGAGAGAGGAGCTCAAGAAATGGCAGAAGGTGTAAAAGCCCGCGTGAAAGTACCGAAATCGGCGGCGGCGGGCGAGGACATCGTCATCAAGACGTTGATCAGCCACCCGATGGAGAGCGGCCAGCGGAAAGATAGCGATGGCAACAAGATACCGCGCTCGATCATCAATCGCTTTACCTGCGACTTCAACGGCCAGAACGTGATCGACGTCACGCTGGAACCGGCGATTTCGACTAACCCGTATTTCGAATTCGTGGCCAAGGTGCCCGAAGCCGGTGAGTTCAAATTCACCTGGTACGACGATGACGGCTCTGTCTACGAGGAAAGCAAGGCGGTCGAGATCGGCTGAATGCGCCACCTGCTCCGGACCCGTCCGGGGCAGGCAGCTTTGGGAGGAGTGACATGAAATACAAATCGATGACGGCCATTGCCGTCACGTTCGCGGCGTTCGGGACAGCCGCCTTTCCGGACGCCGATGACAATCAGCTTGTCATCAATGGCGAGACCGAGATCGTTACCGAAGCGGCCGCCCCGGATCATATGGAAAACATCGACACGATCTATTCCGGCTGGCGTTTCCGGTCGGAAGAGACGCAGGCGCTGGAAGCGGATGATTTCGACAATCCCGGCATGATCGCGGTGGATCAGGCCATGGATCGCTGGGCGACGGTAGAGGGCGACAAGAACAAGTCCTGCGCATCCTGTCACGGTGACGACCCGGCCGAAAGCATGGCCGGCGTTCGCGCGGTCTATCCGAAATGGAACGACGATGCCGGTGAGGTCCGCACCCTTGCGATGCAGATCAACGATTGCCGCGAGAACCAGATGGGCGCGGAACCCTATGGCTATACCAGCGCCAAAATGACGGCGATGGAGGCCCTGATTTCCGTCCAATCGCGGGGGCTTCCGGTGAACGTGGCCATCGACGGCCCGGCCCGGGAGACCTGGGAAAAAGGCAAAGAGATCTATTACACCCGGTATGGTCAGCTTGAACTGAGCTGCGCGAATTGCCACGAGGAGAACTATGGCAATCACATCCGGGCCGATCACCTCAGCCAGGGCCAGATCAACGGCTTCCCGACCTACCGGCTCAAGAACACCAAGCTGAACCAGGTGCAGGCTCGTTTCAAAGGGTGCATCCGCGACACCCGCGCCGAGACCTTCAGCCCCGGCAGCCCCGAGTTCATCGCGCTGGAGCTGTACGTTGCCTCGCGCGGCAATGGGCTTTCGGTGTCCGCACCCTCGGTCCGGAACTGAGTTAAAACCCCGCCCGGCAAATCCGGGCGGGGATAACCACACCAAAGACATTCATAATAATGAATGTTTATATGTGAACCGACGAAGAAGGCAGTGCACATGATCTCTCGACGCGATTTTTTGCAGGTTTCCATGGCCGCTGCGTCTCTGACCGGAGCCTCTGGCTTTGGATCATGGGCGCGGCTGGCGGCTCAGCAGCGCCTGACACAGGACCAGCTGCTGGAATTCGAGACCTTCGGAAATGTCTCGCTCATCCACATCACCGATATTCACGCGCAGCTGAAGCCGATCTGGTTTCGCGAACCATCGGTCAACATCGGCGTGGGCCCGAACAAGGGTAAGGTGCCACATGTCACCGGTGCCGATTTCCGCCGTCTCTATGGAATCGAGGATGGCAGCCCGTCACATTACGCCTTGTCCTCGGGCGATTTTTCGGCGCTGGCGCAGGCATACGGCAAGGTCGGAGGGCTTGACCGGGTTGCGACCGTGGTCAAGGCGATCCGCGCCGCGCGACCGGACGCGCTTTTGCTGGATGGTGGCGACACATGGCACGGTTCCTATACCTGCTACCAGACGCAGGCGCAGGACATGTTCAATGTCATGGCGGCCTTGAAACCCGACGCGATGACCTTTCACTGGGAATTCACCCTTGGATCGGACCGCGTGGCCGAGCTTGTCGAGGCGCTGCCCTTTGCCGCGCTGGGACAGAACATCTTTGACGCGGAGTGGGACGAACGGGCGGAACTCTTCCCGCCTTACAAGTTCTTCGAGAGCGGTGGTGTCAGGATTGCGGTCATCGGACAGGCGTTCCCCTATATGCCGATCGCCAATCCCGGCTGGATGTTCCCCGAGTATTCGTTTGGCATCCGGGACCAGCATATGCAGGAGATGGTCGACGAGGTGCGCGGACAGGGTGCCGAACTGGTCGTTTGCCTGTCGCACAACGGGTTCGACGTGGACAAGAAAATGGCCTCGGTCGTGACAGGTATCGACGTCATCCTTTCGGGCCATACCCATGACGCGCTGCCCGAGCCTGTTCTGGTGGGCGACACGATCATCATCGCGTCGGGGTCGAACGGAAAGTTTGTCAGCCGTGTCGATCTGGATGTGCGGGACGGTCAGATGATGGGGTTCCGTCACAAGCTGATCCCGATCTTTTCGGACGTCATAGAACCCGATGCCGAGATGGCCGCGCTGATTGACGAGGAACGCGCGCCATATAAGGCGGAACTGGAGGAAGTGATCGGTACGACCGACTCGCTGCTTTACCGGCGCGGCAATTTCAATGGCTCCTGGGATGATCTGATCTGCGATGCGTTGCTTTCTGAGCGCGACGCGGAAATTGCGCTGAGCCCCGGTGTGCGCTGGGGGCCAAGCCTGACGCCTGGGGCCGAGATCACCCGGGAAGACATCTGGAACGTCACCTCGATGACTTATCCGGAGGCCTACCGCACCGAAATGACTGGCGAATTCCTGAAGGTCGTGCTCGAGGATGTGGCGGACAACATCTTTAACCCCGATCCCTATTACCAGCAGGGCGGTGACATGGTGCGGACCGGCGGCCTTGGCTACCGTATCGACATCTCCAGGCCGCAGGGTGGGCGGATTTCCGAGATGACGCTGTTGAAAACCGGTGAAAAGATCGACCCTGCCCGCAGCTATCAGGTCGCCGGTTGGGCAAGCGTCAACGAGGGCACGGAAGGGCCGCCGATCTGGGACGTGGTCGAAGCGCATATCCGCAAACTGGGGACGGTGAGCACCACCACCCGCGAAACCGTCGACGTGGTGGGGCTCTAGCCCCGCCGACTGAAGAGGAAGAACCATGAGCGAAGAGAACAGAACAGGCCCCTCGCGCCGACAGTTCCTGACCAGCGCCGCCGCGCTTGGCGCCGGGAGCGTTGCAGCGGGCATGGCCCGGGCCCAGACGCCCGACCCGTTGATCACCGAAATCCAGCCATGGGCGCAACAGTTTGGCGACGGCGTAGATGCCACCCCCTATGGTCTGCCGATCCGGTTCGAGGATGATGTCATCCGGCGCAACGTGCCGTGGCTGACAGCGGATGTGACGAGTTCGATCAACTTCACGCCGATCCACGCGCTGGACGGAACCATTACCCCGCAGGGCTGCGCCTTTGAACGGCACCATTCGGGTGCCATCGAGCTTGCCAAGCCGGATTACCGGCTGATGGTGAACGGCCTTGTCGACCGCGAACTGATCTTTACCTACGAAGACCTCGAACGCTTTCCCCGCGAAAACCACGTCTATTTCTGCGAATGCGCCGCGAATACCGGTATGGAATGGGCGGGGGCGCAGCTGAACGGCGCGCAGTTCACCCATGGGATGATCCACAACATGGAATATTCCGGGGTGCCGCTGCGCACGATCCTGCAAGAGGCCGGGCTAAGCGCGGCGGGCGACCTCAAAGAGAAGTGGATCTATGTCGAGGGGGGCGATGCCTCGTCCAATGGACGTTCCATCCCCATGGAAAAGGCGCTGGATGATGTGCTTGTGGCATTCAAGGCGAATGGTGAGGCGCTGAGAAAGGAACATGGCTACCCTGTCCGGCTTGTCGTGCCAGGCTGGGAAGGCAACATGTGGGTCAAATGGCTGCGCCGGATCGAGGTAAGCGACGGCCCCGTGGAAAGCCGCGAAGAAACCTCGAAATACACCGACACACTGGCCGATGGCACCGCTCGCAAGTGGACATGGGTGATGGACGCGAAATCTGTCGTCACCTCGCCCTCGCCCCAATCGCCGATCACGCATGGTCCGGGGCCGCTGGTCATCACCGGGCTCGCTTGGAGCGGTCACGGCAAGATCGCGCGGGTCGATGTATCCAAGGACGGCGGCATGACATGGGAGACCGCAAGGCTGGCCGGTGAACCCGGCAACCGGGCGCTGACCCGTTTCTACCTCGACACGGAATGGAACGGAGAAGAGATGTTCCTGCAATCCCGCGCCATTGATGAAACCGGCTATGTCCAGCCGACCAAGACACAGCTGCGCGAGGTGCGCGGACTGAATTCGGTCTATCACAACAACTGCATCCAGACCTGGTGGGTGAAACCGAGCGGGGAGGCAGAAAATGTCGAAGTTTCCTGATTTTGGCGTGGCCGTCGGGCTGGGGACCATTGGCCTGCTTGGCATGACCTATCTTGGCGTGTCTGATGTGCATATGAATGGCGCGGGAACGGCAGCTTCCCGGGAAGGGTCGAGCGGCTGGTTCATCTCCGCCGCACGCGCAGACGAATTGACCGGAACGCGACTTGGCCTTGGGCGGCCCGCACTGCCCGAGGAACTGGCGGCCTGGAATGTCGACGTGCATCCGGATGCCAGTGGCCTGCCCGAAGGGTCGGGCTCGGTCGAAGATGGCGAAGTGCTGTTTTCCGAAAACTGCGCTGTGTGCCACGGCGAATTTGCCGAAGGTATCGACAACTGGCCAGAACTGGCCGGGGGTGAAGGGACGCTGGCGGATGACGACCCGGTCAAGACGGTGGGCAGTTACTGGCCATACCTGTCGACGGCATGGGACTATGTCCACCGCTCAATGCCCTATGGGAACGCCCAGACGCTTTCCAACGACGATGTCTACGCGATCGTCGCCTATATCCTCTATTCCAACTACCTCGTGGAAGACGACTTTGTTCTGACGAAGGACAACTTCCTTGACGTCGAGATGCCCAATGCTGACGGGTTCGTGATCGACGACCGGCCCGAGACGGAATATGCGAAATGGACCGGCGAACCCTGCATGGAGAACTGCAAGGACGAGGTAAAGATCACCATGCAGGCGTCGAACCTTGACGTGACGCCCGGCATTGAGACAGAGGTGGAAGCCAAGGCAGAGGCACCGGCAGCCGATGAAACACCGGCAGAGGTCGAGGCAAAGACGGAGACCGCCAGCATCGATCCTGAACTGATCGCCGCGGGCGAAAAGGTCTTCCGGAAATGCAAGGCCTGCCATGACGTCGGAGCAGATGCCAAGAACAAGTCAGGCCCGCAGCTTAACGGCATCGTCGGCCGGGTGATGGGATCTGCCGAAGACTTCCGGTACTCCAAGGGATTTCAGGAAGCTCATGACGAAGGTCGTGTCTGGGACGAGGCTGTGCTGGCTGAATTCCTCGCCAAGCCAAGGGCTTTCATGAAGGGTACGAAGATGTCCTTTGCCGGGCTCAAGAAAGAAGAAGACGTGGCGGCGCTGCTCGCTTACCTTCAGCAGCACGGAGAATGACAACGGCTTTGGCGTCTATCTGAGCGCGGTGGCCCGCCTCCCGGCCATCGCTTACACGCAGCTCACTGGGAGGTTCAGCTTGGAGGACATTGCATGAAACATCTGATCGCGCTCCTGACGCTTTGCGCGGCGCCCGTCGTGGCGCAGGACGCTGTTACCACGCCTTTCGACGGCAGTTTTGACGACGCAACCTTTGCCGTTGAAAGCGCGATTGTAGGCAATGGCCTGGTGGTCGACTACGTCAGCCATGTCGGCGAGATGCTGAACCGCACCGGTGCGGATGTCGGCAGCGACATCGAGATTTTCAAGGCAGCCGATGTCTTCCTGTTCTGCTCGGCCGTGGTGTCGCGCGAAGTGATGGAAGCCGACCCGATGAATATCGTTCATTGTCCCTACAATATCTTCGTGGCCGAAACGGCTGATGGCGTGACAGTGGGGTATCGCAGCTATCCCGATGGCCCGATGAAGAAGGTTGAGGCGATGCTTGAGGAGATTGTCACCGAAGCCACCGGCCAGTGACGAAGAGCGGGGAGTGGAAGCCCCGCGAAATAAGGGAGGAGAACCGATGAAGACGTTTATGAAGGCCGCGATGATCGCAGCATGCGCTGCCGTTGTGTCACCCGCTATGGCACAGGCGCAGTCGGCCAATGCAGCGGAATATTTCGGCAACCAGAAAGTCGTCTACCATTTCAACGGGAATGGAGGTGAGGGTATTAAGGCCTACAAGGGCGGGCTGCGGAACCTGCAAAACCACATCAACGCCGTAGGAGCGGAGCATCTGGAAGCAGCCGTGGTCATGCATGGCAACGGTCTCGGCATGTTGTCCGAGGCGATGAAAGACACCGACCTTCAGGGAGCTGTCGCGAGCCTCAAGGGTCAGGGTGTCAAGTTCCTCGTCTGTGCGAATACGCTCAAGGGGCGGAATATCGATTATGAAAAGGACCTTTACGATGTCTGGGATACCGACATCGTGCCGTCCGGGGTGGCCGAGCTCTCTCGCCTGCAACAGATGGGATATACTTACGTTAAACCGTGATGCTTTTCGCGTCCGCTTAAACAAGTCCTCATCGGGTAGAGCTGGCAGGCCCAAGCTCGGCGCGCTGGCCATTGCAGCCAGCGCCTAGGCCGAAAGGCTTGCCTGTTCTTCGCGGCTTTCGACAGGCTTCAAAACAAGGGTAAAGAGGCTGCCCTTCCCCGGTGTGCTTTCCACAAGCAGATCGCCGGATTGAGCGCGTGCAAGCTTGCGGGAAATCGCCAGACCAAGCCCGGTGCCCGTTTTCGAACGTGTGAGAGAGGAATCTACCTGCTCGAATGGTTCGAAGATGCGCTGGCGGTCGGCTTCTTCGATTCCCGGCCCGGAATCTTCGACGTTGAAATGGACTTCGCCCTCTTTGTGGGTCACGGTCAGCGCAATAAATCCGCGTTCCGTGAATTTCGCGGCATTGCCCAGCAGATTGGTCAGGATCTGTCTGGTTCGCTTGCAGTCTGCAAGCACTTTGCCTTCGTCATATTCAACGACAAATTCCAGATGCTTGTCTTCGATGAGGCGGCGCATCTGCTGTTCAACCGTGGTCACGAGATCGCCGATTTCACATTCCGTCATGTCGATATCCGGATTACCGGATTCGATCTTGGAGAAATCGAGCATCTCGTTGATCAATTCCAGCAGGTAGCTAGCCGAGTTCGTCTGCTTGCCTGTCACCGACTTGATATGATCCGCCAGCCCGCGCATGGCCTTGCGGCATTCTTCAACATCAACCGGGTCCTTGTGAAGCGCGGTTTTAAGCGCAACATAGGCAGGCTGGCGTTCTATTTCGTGTGTCAGTTTGGCCAGCCCAAGCACCACGGTCAGCGGCGTGCGCAATTCGTGGGACAAGACGCTAATGAACTGGGATTTCGCCTCGCTCGCGGCCTGTGATCGTTCCAGGGCATTTTTGAGCTGTGTCACATCGCTGAGGATCACGACGCTACCGCCATCGGATGTCTTCTGGATCGCGGCATGTACGGTCAATCCGTTCGAAAACCGCATTTCCTTTTTCGCCTGCGCGCTGTCGATCTCTTTTTTACGCTCCTTGTACCATGCCTCTTCCTGGCCAAAAGCATCGACGAAATTGCCCCGTTTCAAACCTTCTTCGAGAAGTTCAGTGAGGGTCACGCCGTGGCGCAGGATGTCTGATACGCCGCTCAGGAAGCTTGCGTATCTCTTATTGTATTTCACCAAACGTTGTTCGGAATCGAATTGGGCGAAACCATCATCCATTGCATTGATCGCGCCGGCCAGCCGCGCGCGGGCACGACGGTTCGCTCTCGAAATGTAAAGGATGTAGCCAAGTATCGACAGACAGACGAGGCTTATCATCAAAAGTATCAATCGATCGCGGACAAGTGTCGGAGCCGTTTCAGGCCACCCACCTTTCGGCGTTGCCAGAACCTCCCAAGCTCCGTTGGGAAAATCGACATCCAGGCTGACGGGATCCCTTCCCTGAATGCCGGGGTTGCCGGCAACCACTTGTGGTTCGGAAAGGTCGTCGTTCTCGGACAGAATTACGTAATCGGCGGTTTCTGCCAGTTCCCGAAAGCCGGTTTGCCCCAACATGTCATCCAACCGTACGACGACAGTTGCAAAACCCCAGAATTCTTCTGTCGCTCCGCCATCGGAAGATGGAAGGAAAATCGGAGTCTTGAAGAACACAAGATACTCACCAGAAGGCGCTTTGACAGGTCCGGTCAAGAGAGCGGTTTTTTTTGCACTAACCCGATCTGCATATTTCAGGAGCGTTGGATATTCTGCGAAATTGAGTCCGATCAGGTGTTTGTTTTCGGCATATGGATAGACATGGCTAACCGTCAGGCCCTGTGCTGCTTCGAAATTGATTATGTCAGGCATAGATTCTTGCAGTCGTGCTGCGACGACCGCGAATTCTTCCTGCGTCATGTCCGGATTGCTTTTGATGAAGGACGCGAGTTTCTCAACCTGAAGGAAATGCCCAAAGATATACAGTTCAAGCTTTTCCCGAATTTCGATCAGTTCGAGCGTCTCTGAAAGCCTGAGGTCCTGAAGATAACTGTGATTGCTTAGTTTTTCGAAGTGACGGCCACCCAGCAAAAGCAGGACCATGACGATGATCACGAGCGCTGCAGCAGCTCTTCGGTCGGCGGAAAAACTGTGTTTTCGAGTATAGGTTTCGTCTATCAACTAACGGTCCGCATCACGATCAAACAACCTTTCGTTGTCTTATTCATCCGCGCCTCGCCGCACAAGATAGACACCCCCTGCGCAACGTCTTAACGACTTTGCTGTCTACACTGTTGCTCAGAGGTTACAGGCCGTTCAAACCGCGCTATTTTAAGATGCACCGTCGAGAAAGCTGAAGCCTTCTGCGCCCATCGGGCGCTGGCACAGACTTCGTCGGCATATGGATGTGATTCGGGCTGAAACGCAGCGGGCTATGGTCGCGATCCCTTTCGAAGTCGGCTAAAATAAGCCTCTCGAGACTGTCATCTGCCCCCGTAACACAGTCCCCGTCGCGTCTTCAGGAGTAAGCGCCTAAAGAGTGGCTTCGCTGAGCGGTTTCGACGTGGACGTTGGAAAAGTCGATCTTGTCGAATACTGCCCGGCAAAACCTCTTAGCCCCTCACGTCGCCGTGCTTCCACCGACCTTGTCCGAAGCCAGATGAAGCTTTCCGAGCGTCACATTTGCCGTTTCGCTGCCAAACAGCGTTCCACACGACGGCGGTTTCCAAATGGACGTTGCGCCTCGGATCTTTCCTCAGACCCAACGTGTCACAGATAAGGTTTCTGGAAACGATGTAACTGCGATCCCTCACAGAAACGGGGAAATCTGCAAAGCAAAGGGAGCTGCAATTTACCTTGAAGTTCTGGTCGGAGTGAGAGGATTCGAACCTCCGGCCCCTGCCTCCCGAAGACAGTGCTCTACCAGGCTGAGCTACACTCCGACCGTAGCGCGCGGGTTACAGCGATCCGCGCGCTTTGGCAATAGGGGTCTGCAGATTCAGCGTATCAATCTGAGTGAACGCAATGCGGTACCGACCCCCGGTGACCCCGAGACACCCGGGCGCGATCTTGACCGCAGGACAGGCGTGTTTTCAGAGGCATCGCTGCTGGCTTCGCGGAAGACGATATAGAGGCCCGAGGCGATGATCAGCGCCACGCCAATAAATGTAGTCTGCCCCGGCCATTCGTCGAAGAAAAGCCAGCCGTAGAATATCGCCCAGAGCATCTGGGAATATTGCATCGGCGCGATGAGGGCCGCCTCGGCACGCTTGTAGGCCTCGATGATCAGAAGCAGCGCGATAAATGCCAGAACGGCGATACCCGCGTTCATCCCCATATCGATACCCTCCATCGGCTTATAAACGAAAGGCATTGCCGCCCCCATCACGACAAGGGTCGCAATCCAGGGGTAGATCAGCATGACGACGCTGCGTTCCTCACGACCAATCTTGCGCACGATGGTCGCCACCAATGCTGCACAGACCGAGGCCAACAGCGCCGCGCCATGGCCGAGCGTGAGCGGGGACTGTCCCGGCTGGAGAACGATCACGACGCCGATCAGACCGACGAAGATGGCCAGCCCCCGACGCAGGCGCACCTGTTCCCCAAGGATCGGGATCGCCAGCAGGGTGATCAGGATCGGTGTCGCGAAGAGAATCGCATAGGTGTCCGCCAGTGGCAGCACCGAGAAAGCGTAAAAACAGGCGCCCGAAGCGATGACCATCGAGATGGCCCGTATGATCGTCCACCACGGGTGTACAGGTCTGAGCGTACCGGGCGTGCGGTCGCTCATCATCATCACCGTACCCAGCGGAAAGGAATACAGCATGGTGAAGAACACCACCTGAAAAGGTGAATAGCCGCCGCCGAGAAATTTAATGATCGTATCGTGAAACGCGTAAACAGCGAATGCCATCAACGCAAGCAGAATGCCGCGTGTCTGGGAGGTCAAAGCTGACTCCTGTAGTCCTGTTATTCCTCCCCTGATGCAGGAATCTCAGGCAATCGCGACCGAAAATCAAGTTGGACCGGGCATTTAGCTGCTGCCCGGCCCGATTTGATCAGAGTGTGCCGTCCAATGCGGCAAGGATCGCATCGCCCATTTCGCTTGTGCTGACGGGGGTTACGCCTTCTTCGCCCAAAAGATCAGCAGTCCGCTTGCCATCGGCCAGAACCTGTTCGACGGCTTTCTCGAGACGTGTGGCTTCGTCACCCTTGTTGAAGGAATAGCGCAGCGCCATCGCAAAGGACAGGATGCAGGCAATCGGGTTGGCCTTGCCCTGACCGGCGATATCGGGTGCCGAGCCGTGCACCGGCTCGTAGAGCGCCTTGGGCCGGCCGTTTTCCATCGGCGCGCCAAGGCTGGCCGAGGGCAGCATGCCAAGCGAACCGGTCAGCATGGCCGCGAGGTCGGACAGCAGGTCGCCGAACAGGTTGTCGGTAACGATCACGTCGAACTGCTTGGGCCAGCGGGTCAGCTGCATGGCACCGGCATCGGCGTACATGTGCGACAGTTCTACGTCGCTGTATTCGGCCTGATGCACTTCGTTCACCACGTCGCGCCACAGGATACCGGATTCCATCACGTTGGCCTTCTCCATCGAGCAGACCTTGTTGCCGCGCTTGCGGGCCAGTTCAAACGCCGAACGTGCGACGCGGGCGATTTCGCTTTCGGTGTAACGCTGGGTGTTGATTCCGACCCGTTCGTTGCCTTCCTTAAAGATGCCGCGCGGCTCGCCGAAATAAACACCGCTGGTCAGCTCGCGCACGATCATGATGTCGAGCCCTGCAACAACGTCTTTCTTCAGAGACGAAAAATCCGCCAGCGCGTCGAAACACTGGGCCGGGCGCAGGTTGGAAAACAGGTCCATTTCCTTGCGCAGGCGCAGCAGGCCACGCTCGGGTTTGACGCTGAAATCGAGGTTGTCGTATTTCGGGCCACCGACCGCCCCAAGCAGCACGGCATCGACTTCCTGCGCCTTGGCCATCGTGTCGTCATGCAGCGGCGTGCCGTGCTTGTCATAGGCACAGCCGCCGACAAGATCTTCGCTCACGTCGAACTTGAGACCGCGCTTGTCGCCGAACCACTCGATGATGCGGCTGACCTCGGCCATGACCTCTGGGCCGATGCCATCGCCGGGCAGGATCAAAAGGGAAGGATTGGACATGTGCGGACTCCTGAAAATGCTTCGCCGTGGGCGTAGCGCGGAGTCCGGGGGGCGTCAATGTGTCGGGACGGCAGACAGGCCCGGCGGGGCCTTATTCAGCCGCTCGCCGTACGTTCGTTACAGGTTTGTCTGGCCTGATTGATCGACATGAAATTACCAACTGTTTCCACATCGCCCGTCAGGCTGTCGGTTTGGCCCGACGGAGGCGGTGCAAAGCCGAACTTTACAGATTTTTCGCCCGGCCGCGCAGCGCTGGCCGATGGTCCCTGCCAGACGTATATATTGCTGTTTCTTGGTACATCAGCGCTGTTGCGTGCGTATTCGGCCGCGCCGCACCAATAAATCGCGTCTTCGGAAAAATCGGCAACGACTTCGACCAACCCGTCGCCATAGGCATAGCTTTCGACACGCGACTGATTTCCGGCAATGGCAGGAGAAGCCGCAATGGCCACCGCCGCGAATAGTGATATATTGAAGCGTCTATCAGGTGGCATGGTATCCCCCTTTGCTTTTGCGTTTGTAGGGAATACGCACCCCGCGCCGTTCCGGATCATTCTTTGCGGCGCTGGCTTAGCTGGAGACAGATTGCAGGCCCTGCGCGAGGATATCCCACACGCGACGAATCCGGGGCGTCTGACGCATGGCCTCATGCGCGGCCAGCCAGACTTCGAGCGGAGGGATTTCGATGCCCAGATGCAGCTCTTCAAGCAAGGGATCGTCCCGCCCCGCCTTTGCCTGACCAAAGCCGATCCCGCAGCCATTGCGCATCAATTGCCAGCAGGCTGCCTGATCGTCGCACCGGACGGCAAAGCTTTCCCGCGTCACCGCATAGCCCATGTCGCGCATCACGCGGAGTATCAGGTCCGTCGTTTCGTAACCTATGACGTCGAAATCAAAGAGATCCGCAGCCTGTTCGGGACGCCCATTTCGGGCGACGTATGTCTTGGCGGCAAAGACACCCAGCTCAAGATCGGCAACATGGCGCGTTATGATGTCGAGCTGGGTCGGCCTATACATGCGCACGGCAATATCGGCCTCGCGGAACAGCAGGTTCTCGGCCCGGTCCGAGGGTATCAGAACGATATCGATGCTCGGCTCGCGACTGCGCAGGTCTGCAATGATCGCGGGCAAAACAAAATGCGATGCAAAGACGCTTGCGGTGAGGCGGACAGTACCCTCCAGCCGTTCAGCATGACCGGCGGCGCTCAGGGTCAGGGCATTCATCGCGTCACGCATCTGCCGCGCCATTGGCATGAGTTCGGCTCCGGTATCTGACAGCCGGAGACCCCGCGCATGCCGGTCGAAAAGCCGGGTACCGAGGTCGTCCTCCAAAAGTTGTATCTGGCGGCCAAGGGTCGGCTGGCTTCGTCCCAATTCGCGGGCCGCGCCGGAGAGCGATCCGGAATCCGCCACCGCCAGAAACGCCTGAATCAAGGACCAGTCCGGAGTTTTGCTATGCGCATCCATTCATTTATGAATACATGATGTACGAATACCGGCAATATCCATAATATTATGGCATCCCATATAATGCCTGCAACCGATCAAAACGCAGGAGAATAGGATGAAAAATTCAGTTCTGATACTGGGTGCCAGCGGCCGTTTTGGCCATAACAGCGCCGATGCTTTCGAAAAAGCGGGCTGGAGCGTCCGCCGGTTCGACCGGAAATCGCAGGATCTTACACAGGCGGCCTGGGGCACGCAGCTGATCGTGAACGCTTGGAACCCGCTCTACCCCGACTGGTTGAAAGATGTACCGCGTTTGACGCGGCAGGTAATAGATGTCGCCCGCAAGACAGGTGCAACCGTCCTGATCCCGGGAAACGTCTATAACTTTGGAGCAGACGCGCCGCCGCCATGGGGTGAGGTGTCCAGACAGATGGCCAGAAATCCGCTGGGCCGTATCCGGATCGACATGGAACAGGCCTACAAGGACAGCGGCGTGCGCACGATCATCCTGAGAGCGGGCGATTTCATCGACACGCAGCCATCCGGCAACTGGTTCGACCTGGCGCTGATCAAGAAACTGGACAAGGGCATTTTCACCTACCCAGGCAACCCCGATATCCCGCATGCTTGGGCCTATCTGCCCGACCTTGCCCGTGCGGCTGTCGGCCTAGCCGAGCAGGGCGACCAACTACCCACCTTCGCCAATGTTCATTTCCCGGGTTACACGCTGACCGGCCATGAGATGCGGCAAGCTCTTGAACGCGTGACGGGCAGTTCCCTGAAAATGCGGCGTTTCTCGTACCTGCCGTTTCATCTCGCCCGTCCTTTTTGGCCATTGGGAGCAATGCTGCTGGAAATGCGCTATCTCTGGTCGACGCCGCACTGGCTGACAGGCGAGCGTTTGCACGAAATCCTGCCCGAGTTCAGGGACACGCCGCTTGAAATCGCGCTGTCATCGGCGATTAAGCCGAATTCAGTCGAGGGCGAGATCGACCCAGACAAGGCGATGGCGGCTGGCTGAGACCACCGTCTCATGCTCTGGCGCATCAATCCCGGGCCAGAGCACCCCGGCGTCCATCACCGTCCAGTCGCGCGAGGGCAGGACATAATCCACCCGCAAACGTCCCGGACCATCCCAGTCCACAGTGTCCAGCGCATCGGGCCCAGAGTGTCCCTGCCCCCCAGCCGCCGTGCCACCTGCGCTTGTCGGCGCCGGATCGACGATCCGGGCATCCGAAAGAAGCGCCCGCATCGCCTCGCGCCGCCCCTCGCTGTCATGGGGATCAAGATTGCTGTCCCCGGCTATGACAAAGCGGGAGTCTGGCACCGGGCCAAAGTCGCCGTCGAAATAGGCCTGCCAAAAGACGATCTCGTCGTGGTTGCGACGCCCATTGCGGTCTTCCGGCCCGTCGAACACCGGAGGGGTTGCCTTGAACGTGAGAAGCGTAAGCGTTTCGCCATTGGGCAGGTCGATCGGAACCGCCCAATGGGCAGTGCTCGACAGGGGCTTATCGAGATATACCTGATCTGAGGGGAACGGGGTGCCATCTTCATTCACCGGCAGAAGGGCGTCGGGCAGATCGCGCCAGAGCAACCCAGAGAAATCCCTGACCTCTTCGATGTGGATGGGAAATCGAGACAATACCGCAATCCCACCCTGGCCGGTAAAAGCGCCAAACCCCCATGAATCCTCAGGCTCTCCGAGCCTGCCGTCGCCGTCCAGATCATACCCGCTCGGCCGGCCCGAATTCGGCTGCGCCGCATAGAAGTAGGGATAAGGCGCGCCAGCCTTTTCCAGCTCAGCCATCAACGCCCGCAGCGTCGCGCCTTCAAGATCCCAGTCGATGCTTTGCAGGGCAATGATATCGGCATCACCAAGCGCGATGACCTTGACTACGGCGGCGACCTGCGGGTCCTTGCCAGACGCAATATCGCGCAGCAGCAAACCGGGGCCTCTGCGTTCAAGCTCGGTATTGAAACTGGCGACGCGGATCGTGTCAGCTACCAGTTGTGTCGCACAGAATATGAGAATTGCGGTCAGCGACGACCGGAGCATCAGGCGGCCTGCATGGACTCTGCGCTGGCATAGACGCGGCGGCGCTTTTCCCGGATCAGGTCAGATATCCTCGAAATCGCAATGCCACGCATGACCATGCTGGCGGGTAGAAACGCCCATGCGCTCAGACACCAGATCACCGTCAACGGACTGTCGAGCGAAATCGGATCGACGATTTCGGACGCGATCTTGATGAGGGCGGGAAAGATGAAGGGCAGCAGAAAGCCCACAATGATATTGATACGCCCGTCCCGCTGCAGGCGATGCACGACATCGCCGCCGGTGGTCGGGTCAAAAAGCGGCAGGTTCACCCAGACGTTAAAGGCACCACTGCTGATCGGCCATCCCAGCACTCGAACGCTGAACAGGAAGAACAGGACAGAGACAACCGCTGTTGTATAGGTAACACCGGCAGCGATACGGACCGAATTGATGGTTTGTTCGGCTGTTCCCTCGGGCAACAGCAACAGCACAAGGCGCACAGGCGAGAATGGAAAATCGGCAAAGCGCCCTATAAGACCGCCGATATGGTGCACCAGCCCGGTGATCGCTGTCGGTTCAAATTGGTGTTTGGCGGCCAGCGAGAGCGAGGCAAACATCACGAACAGTGCTATGAACCTGATCCGGTTTACCGGCGGCGCGTCGCGAAATTCGATGAAGCTTGGGAAATCTGTGTTGTATTCAGCGAAGGTAAGCACGCCTGCGAGGATTGCGATCAACACGACCATCTCGCTGGTATCCGACATGTAGCCCGCAAGCAGCAGCGATGGCATCGCCACGACCAAAGCCACCAATGTCCCGCGTGTTACTGCGCCCGCTATGCGTGCAATCACTGTCCGATCCTTTCAACTTGGACAGGTTCGGTGGATTGCCGCCGATTGCCCAACTTGAGTCCACTCGATCCGAGTGGCGCGCCCCATTTTTGCCATATTCGTGCCGCAATTCATCATGCCGCTCAAGCCGTGCAAGCACGAGAGCGAAGATTTGCGGCAAAATCATGAAGAAACTGGTGCGACTTTGCATCAAATCTGTTGCCCACAGGGCAACAGTCGACACGTCACACAAGATCTAGCGGCGTTAAAATTACGCGGCCGAACCGTGGCTTCCTCGTTACGAATAGGCGGTTAAAGTCAGTTAAACGTCCCTTAAATACAACTCCATATATGGCTTAATTGTCACGTCAACACAAACAATAATGCACTCATGGGCTGAAAATAATTCATTTGCTAAACTTCTAGTTGGCCCCCTTCCCCAAGGTAAACTCCTCTATCCTTGCAACTAAAAAGGGGCCGGAAATGACCGACCCCTTTCAAAAATCTGGATTTTTTAAGGCAGCGATCAGACCCAGGGACGCGCTTGGGCGGCTTTTGCCTCGAAGGCGTCAATTGATGCTTCTTTAGCCATTGTCAGCCCGATATCGTCGAGTCCTTCCATCAGGCAGTGCTTTTTGAACGAATCAACTTCGAAGGAAAAGCTTTCGCCATCCGATGTCGTGACGGTCTGTGCTTCGAGATCCACGGTCATTCGTGCGTTCGCGCCTTTCTCGGCGTCCTTCATCAATACATCGACCTGCTCTTGTGGCAGCGCGATGGGCAGGATGCCGTTCTTGAAGCAGTTGTTGTAAAAGATGTCAGCAAAGCTTGGCGCGATGACGCAACGAATGCCAAAATCCTTGATCGCCCAAGGTGCGTGCTCGCGGGAAGAGCCGCAGCCAAAGTTGTCACCAGCGACAAGGATCTCGGCCTCGCGATAGGCGGGCTTGTTCAAGACGAAATCTTCAACCTCGTTGCCCTCACGGTCATAGCGCATTTCGTCGAACAGGTTCACACCCAGCCCGGAACGCTTGATCGTCTTGAGGAACTGTTTCGGAATGATCATGTCCGTGTCGATGTTGACCATCGGCATGGGCGCAGCAATTCCCGTGAGTTTTTCGAATTTATCCATCGTCGGTTTCCTTGAACGGCAAGAGCCCTGGGGGCGACCTTGGCAACGCCTTGCGGCGCGGCCATAAATACAAGGGCGTGATGCCCTATTTTAATGGCGGTTGCAATCTATGGCGGGCGCTCTGGCTGCATAGAAAAAGGCGGCCCCTGTCGGGACCGCCTTGGTTTTCAGTAAGCAGGATCGGTCAGGACGCGCTTTTGCGGCGACGCGCTGCAAATAGGGCGCCAAGACCCGCCATGACCAGCCAGCCCGAAGCAGGCAGCGGGACCACGTTGGTCGAACCACCGGTCGGGACACCGCCGGTTGTGATCTCCTGAAGCTTGGCAGCCGCGAACTGCGCAAGGAAGGCCGCAGGGTCAGCACCGGCGCCGGTAAAGCTGTTCAGATCGAAGAGGGCTTGATTCAGCGAGTCATTCGGACGCGACGCAGGTTCGAACTCAGAGAACAGGTTGGTAATGGTGATGATGTTGTTAAGATAGTTCACGCTATCCAGTTTTTGCCCAAGTGCCGCATAACCGGTACCAAAGCTGTTGGTATAGGAATTTTCATCATCTGCGTCCTCATCGGTGATAAGGACAATCGATTTCACTGTGTTGCTGCGCCAACCGACGGACGTGAACAGTGAACCGCCCGGCAGGACCGAATCCACGGCGGCAAGCGCATCTTCAGTACCACCGAACGTTTGCGAAGCCTCGGCTGCCAGTGCATTGCCAAGGGTCGTAACGTTCGAGGTCAGCGCCTGGCTGACGTTGAGGCAAGAGTTGCCTGCGCCGCAGTTACCCGTAGGCCCAAGACGCGCCTGTTCATAGGTCACGAGCCCCGCCTGAACGGAAGACACATTCGCGTCGCCAGCCAGACCGCTGACGAAAGTCGAAATATTAGCACCCAGAGTTGAGAATTCGTTGCTCATCGATCCGGACTGGTCGATGACGAATACGATATCGACGTCAACCGGTGCGGCGTCTACCGCTGCTGTCGTTGCCAATGCCACGGCCGAAGCCAGAATAAGGTTTTTTAACATAATAGACCTCTAAATTTTAAAATACGGTTATCATCTCTCCCCATTGTTTCGAAATCAAGGAAAAGGTTAACGACGGGAGAAAATCGCCACTCCTCCGACGATGCGCAGGAAAAATCGGGCCGAAAACCAGCACATTTTCCAGTCAAAGCCGACTACAATTTGAGCATTTCGGCGAGAGATGCGAAGAGAATCTACCCGGATTCGACCTCATCCGCCCCTCGGATCGAGGCAGAAGAAGCCCACAAATTCCACCGGGATTCGCTTGGATGACCAACGCGATAGAGAGTCGGCCCGGCGGCAATGACCGGGCCATCCGGCTTGTCACTTGGTGATCTTGTTCCGGACAGTCTTGAGGAAGAAGGCAAGAACGATCAGCCCCGCGCCGTTAAACAGCAGTTCGATCCCGAGCAAAATACCAAGCAGGCTGGGCGCAACTTCGGCGAAATTGGCAAAGACGTAACCGGCCAAGAGCACCGAAAGCGCGCCGGAAATGAGCATCGGCCAGAAAAACGCCGTCTGCTTCATCTGAAAGGCTGCGATCAGGCGCATCACGCCGTTCGCGGCAAAAAGGATTAACACCATCAGGGTCAGTGAGATGACGCCCTCGAACGGATTGAACAGCAGCGACAACCCGAGAAGCACGAGGAGAACGCCCAGCGCGATCCCGGCGAACTTGCCGAAACCGCCGGGTTCACTGAACCCGGCGATAACCTGAAATACGCCCGTTACGGCAAAGAGGATACCCGCGAGGGTTGTGACAGCGAGCGATGCTGCGACCGGATTGGCCAGAACGAACAAGCCGAAAACAATCGACAAGATCCCAACGATCAACCATTTGACCCACGTCTTCATCAGGCTTCCCCCTCAATCTAAACGATTCTTTCGGAGCCTACATCATCTCCCGCACGTCTGTCAGCTTTCCTGTGATCGCAGCTGCCGCCGCCATTGCAGGCGACATCAGGTGTGTCCGGCCCTTGTAGCCCTGACGCCCCTCGAAGTTGCGATTCGAGGTTGCCGCACAGCGTTCGCCGGGGCTCAACTGGTCGGGGTTCATCGCAAGACACATGGAACAACCGGCCATGCGCCACTCGAAACCGGCATCCTTGAAGATATCAGCAAGCCCTTCTTCCTCGGCCTGCGCACGGACAAGACCGGAACCCGGCACGATCATCGCGCGAAGCCCGTCCTTGATCTTCTTGCCCTTCAGGATCGCAGCAGCGGCGCGAAGGTCTTCGATCCGGCCATTGGTGCAGGAGCCGATAAAGACCGTATCGATCTCGACGTCCGAAAGCGGCATGCCCGGCTTGAGACCCATGTAATCGAGCGAGCGCTCTACCGCGCCGACCTTGCCGCCTTTAAAATCCGAAGGGTCCGGCACATTGGCGGTGATCGGCAGCACATCCTCGGGCGACGTGCCCCATGTTACGACCGGCGCGATATCCTCGGCCTTGAGTGTGATGACCTTGTCCCAATGCGCGTCGTCATCGGAATAAAGCGTTTTCCACCAGTCAAGCGCGGCCTCCCACTGGGCACCCTTCGGCGCGTGGGGACGGCCCTTGCAGTATTCAAAGGTCTTTTCGTCCGGCGCGATCAGACCGGCGCGCGCGCCGCCTTCAATCGCCATGTTGCAAACGGTCATGCGACCTTCCATCGAAAGCTCGCGGATCGCTTCGCCGCAATATTCGATGACATAGCCGGTGCCGCCGGCGGTACCGGTCGCGCCGATCACCGACAGCGTGATGTCCTTGGCGGTCACTCCCGGGCGCAGCTTGCCGGTGATCTCGACCTTCATGTTCTTGGATTTCTTCTGGATCAGCGTCTGTGTGGCCAGAACATGCTCGACCTCGGAGGTGCCGATCCCATGCGCAAGCGCCCCGAAGGCACCGTGTGTCGCTGTATGGCTGTCACCACAGACGACGGTCATGCCCGGCAGAGTCCAGCCCTGTTCGGGGCCGACGATATGAACGATGCCCTGACGAACATCCGACACCGGGTAATAGTTCAGACCGAATTCCTTGGCGTTGGTGTCCAGCGCCTCGACCTGGATACGGCTGTCCTCGGTCATGGTCGCGGCATTGGCGCGATCCAGCGTGGTCGGCACGTTATGGTCCGGTACGGCGATGGTCTTTTCCGGCGCACGCACTTTGCGGCCCGTCATCCGCAACCCTTCGAAAGCTTGCGGGCTGGTAACCTCGTGAACGAGGTGACGGTCGATATAAAGCAAGCAGGTGCCGTCGTCGGCCTCATCGGCCAGGTGAGCATCCCAGATCTTGTCGTAGAGTGTCTTGGGGGACATCGGTCCTCTCCCGTATTAAGTAGCTGTCAGCGAATGGAGTTCCGGCGCGGATGGCTTATAGGCGCGCGAGAATGGTGCGGGTTGCCCCGAAAAAGCGCCACGGCAGGCGGGCGCGGTCATCCATGTCGAATACGCGTGTCATTCTGGGCAGATACTACTTAGCCCCGAGTCCCGCAAGAGGCAGCATACCAGCGATGCCTCACGAAAAAGGGCGCCCGATCAGGCGCCCTTATCAAAGTCGATCCGAGTTGGACCGTATCAGCCGCGACGACGACGCAGCGCCATGACACCGAGGCCCGACAGCAGCAGAAGACCGCCCGCCGGCAGCGGTACGGAGGCAACTTCCGAATAGCCAAAGCTTACTTCGGCCGAAACCGGCGTCGCGCTGTCCTTCAGGCCCAGGCGGTAAGTACCGGCAGCCAAATTGGCGAACAGCACATCACCCGGTTTGGATGCGTTGGTGGCATTCCCGCCCGACGCGCCGGTTTGGGCGATCAGGTTGCATTTGCCTGCGATCTCGGCGACGGCAGTAAAGCAAAAGTCGGTGTCCAACGAGAAACGCTGAAGCGCAGCGCCGCCCATTCCGTCGATCAGGTCAAGCGTAATACCGGTGACATCGTCATTGCGCGCCAAGCCAGTGTAATCCAGCAGGGAAAGCGAAAAAGCGGTGTCGCTTTTAAAATCCACGCTCAGGTTTACCGGCGTGCTATCCCAGGAAAAGGTCGCTGTGGAGGCGCTCGTAAAATTGATGTTGGCATCCGTCGCACCGTAGTTCTCTTTGGACACACTAACGATGGAGGCGCTCGATTGAGTTGCAATCCCGCCGATCAATGCGATGGCGCCCAGAATTGTCTTGAAGTTCATATTTACCCCTATTGAGCTTGAATTGGCTCTACACGGCTATCGGCTCAACCTACCGGATTCAAACATAAACCCCAAATTTGCCACAATTTTGTCCCTTTTCAATTCGGGGTTGCAGATCGAAACAATCATCCTTGGATTTTCACCCCTCGCGAAAGGAATCCGCGTTTAATTTCAACAATAAATCGTCCGAATCATGGCCCGCGTTAGGGACTTGGCGCCAACGTCTCGCGACAAACCCGGCAAATTCGAAGTGCCGCTTGGGACGCCCCGGGCATGATTTGTTCTACATCGTCTGTGACACGCTCGAAAATTCGTGCATCCTGTTCGCAGAAGAGGTGTCATGGAAGAATTTGAAACGCTGAACACGCTGGCGGAAACGGGTCAATCGATCTGGGCAGATGCGCTGCGCTATCTTCAGATGGTCATAGAACCCGGCTGGCGGCAGAACCAGATTCTGATCGTTCTGGGCCTTATCTTCGTGGCCTACGCCCTGCGGAAACTGCTGGAAGGGCCGCTCGACAACTGGTCGCGCAAGCGGTCTGGCTGGGAAAAATGGCAGCTGCGTCAGCTTGTGCATGTTCGCAAGAACCTTGGCCTGATCTGCTATGCGGTACTGGCCTCGGCGGTTTACGGGTTGATGCAGCAGCTGACATGGCCGTCGCGCAGTTACCTGATCGGCGTCGTGGCCACGCTGGTCACAGTCTGGGTCGTCATAGGCTTTACAACGCGGTTGATCCGAAACCCGACCCTGCGACGGCTGGTTGCGTGGTTCCTTTGGATATACGGTACGCTGCTCGCGCTAGGTCTCATCGACGAGACAGAAGCGCTCTTGGACGAACTCGCCTTCAGCCTAGGCAACGTCCGGCTTTCCATGCTGACCGTTATCAAGGCCTTGGTGATCATTACGCTGATGCTGACGCTGGCCCGGCTGGCGACACAAAAAGCGGGAATAGCGCTGTCGCGGAACGAGGACATGTCGCCGTCGATGCGGGTTCTCGGCACCAAGGCTGTGCAATTGCTGGCCTACGGGATCGTCTTCATCGTCGCCATCCGCTCGCTGGGCTTCGACCTGACCGGCCTTGCCGTCGTGTCCGGTGCGATTGGCGTCGGGATCGGGTTCGGCCTGCAAAAGGTGGTGTCCAACCTGATCTCCGGCCTGATCATCCTGCTCGACAAATCCATCAAGCCCGGCGACGTGATCTCGCTCGGCGAGACCTTTGGCTGGATCGACAGTCTGGGCGCGCGATATGTTTCTGTCGTCACCCGGGATGGCAAGGAATACCTGATCCCGAACGAGGACCTGATCACCAGCCAAGTGGTCAACTGGTCCCATACCAACAAGTTCGTCCGGCTCGATATCTTCTTTGGCGTGTCCTACGGGGATGATCCGCACAAGGTGCGCAAGGTGGCCGTCGAGGCCAGCGAAAGCGTCGAGCGGGTGCTGACGCATCCCAACCGGCCCGTCTGTCATATGGTCGGGTTCGGCGACAGCAGCGTGGATTATATACTGCGCTTCTGGATCACAGACCCTGCCGGCGGGCTGACCAACATCAAGGGCCAGGTTCTGCTGGCCCTGTGGGATGCCTTCAAGGAGAACGATATTTCCTTCCCCTTCCCGCAGCGCGAGGTTCGCCTGCTCGATGGATCCACGGTGGAAATGAACGCGCGCACGGGTGTCATTCCGGACTCCGACGATGCCGGAAGAGCCAGCTGAGCCATTGCAAGCGGACGCGATTTCGGCCATCAGCCGCCGAATGCGCCGCTTTCATTGAAAAGTCATTAAGGCGCTGTTAAATTAAGGCTACCCCATGCGCCGGGGGCTGTCGGCGCGCAAAACGGAGGACGACGTCCTGACAACCTTTGCAGAAGCGGAAACTTCCGCTGATGACCGGGCCAGTATGATGATGGCCCAACCCCAGCCGGACAGCGAGGAGCTGCTGGCGCGTATCCTGACTTCGCTCGAAGACGACAAGGCCGAGGATGTCGTGCAGATCGATCTGCGCGGCAAGACAGCGATGGGCGATTACATGGTCATTGCCAGCGGTCGTTCGACCCGGCAGGTTTCGGCGATGGCGGAGAAGCTTATCGACCGTCTCAAGCATGATTTCGGACGGCTTGCCCGGATCGAGGGCAAGGACACGGGCGACTGGGTGCTGATCGATACGGGCGACGTGATCGTTCATATCTTCCGACCCGAAGTCCGCGAGTTCTATCAGCTCGAGAAGATGTGGATGCCGAGCGGCGCCGCCAACTGATCGCCCAACGGGCGCGGCAGGAACGGAACGAATATGCGCGTGCATATCTGCGCGGTCGGTCGGTTACGGTCCGGGCCCGAGAAGACACTTATTGACGATTACCTCACCCGGTTCGACCGGACCGGGCGTGCGCTTGGGCTTGGCCCGGCGCAGGTGGTCGAGGTCGAAGACCGCAAGGGCGGCGGCATGGCAGCCGAGGCAGAGCTGCTGCGGCGGGCAATTCCCAAGGGCGCTGTTTTGTGCTGCATGGACGAGCGCGGCAAGTCGCTGTCCTCTCCGTCCTTCTCCGAACGGCTTGCCGGGTGGCGTGATAATGGCCGCTCCGATCTTGCGCTGGTCATTGGGGGCGCAGACGGAATCGATCCAGTCCTGCGAAGTGAGTCGGATATGCTGCTCTCGCTGGGTGCAATGGTCTGGCCACATATGCTGGCGCGGGTCATGCTGAGCGAGCAGCTCTACCGCGCGGCGACGATCCTCGCGGGAAGTCCTTATCACCGGGTTTGAAAGGCGATAGCGCCGGATTGGGGCGCTGCCCCAAACCCCGGGATATTTTATGACCCAAAGAAAGTGTCAGGGAAACCTGTAAACCACCAGTGTTTCGGACCAGCCGTCGACGATGCATCTGGACTGGATATGGATTGTATCTAGCCCGTCGGGTATTTTGACGCCGGACAGGCTGCGGGTGAAGGGTTGTTCGTGCACATGCGGATGAAGGAGATCACGGCGAGCCAGTTCGGTCCCCTTTGCGTCCAGAACGCGCCAGCCATCGGCATAATGTTCCCATCCCGTGTCGGCATGCGAGAGGGTCACCGATATCTGCCAGCCGGATGCCTGTTTCGTCGCAGTGATGTTTTCGATGACGGGTTCTTCAGCTTGTAGAGGGGCTGCAGATCAGCGGCAGCAGGTATTTCAAGGTAATGGGCAGTCTCCCGCTTTAAGGGATTTGGTTATTGCTGCGAGGAGGGCGGCGTCTGCAACAGGTAGCGGCGCGAGCGGGAGGCGAACTCCCTGCGCCAGAGGATTCCGGTAGTGAGCAGGGCGGCGACGATCAGCGCAACGGGACCCAGCAGCCAGGCCAGTGCCGCAAGGGCGAAATAAGTGGAGCGCATGCCTTGGTTGAAGCTGCGCGCGGCGGTGATGTTGATTTCGGCGGCCTGCCGGGCGCGGGGTTGCGCGACGGGGTCCTCGGGGTCATTCGGCACGGCAGCCATCAGCACGGCGCAATAGCCGAAGAGCCGGTGCACCCAGACATATTTCAGGAAGGCATTGGCCTGAAACAGAAGCACTGCAAGGATTTTGACCTCCCAGACCACGGTCGGCGCGCTGTCGAGGGTCAAGTCCCGGGCGAGACCGGCGAGCTGGTCGGCATTGCCGATCAGGGCAAGCCCGCCCCCGATTGCGATCATCGAGGCGGAGGCAAAGAAGGTGGTGCCCTGACGCAGACTGCTTAGCACCTGACCGTCGAAGAGACGGGGTTGACGGGTAAGCATATGCACCATCCAGTCACGGCGGAACCCCTGCATCAGGAGGCTGACGGAAATCCGCGAGTTGGCCGGGTTCTCGATCCGCCAGCCGATGCCGAGCCAGCAGATGAGCAGGCAGAGCACGGCGGCCCCGTCCAGATAGGAAAACAGGGCGATGCGATCCTGCCAGCTCATGCAGGAATTCCCTTTCGGGCGGGAAAAACCTTGCCCGGGTCGAGAATTGGAAATATTTCTTTACCAGATCGGAGAGTTATCATGGACATGCCTGTTGCCAACCCGGCCATTCTGGCCCGAAAGGCGGCTTTGGTCGAGCGTCTGCGCGCGGTTTTGCCGGAAGAAGCGCTGATTTCCGACCCCGCCGAGACACGCGCCTATGAATGTGACGCGCTGACCGCCTATGCCTGCCCGCCGATGCTGGCCGTTTTGCCGGGCTCGACGCAGGAGGTTTCCGACATATTGGCGATCTGCCACGAGATGGGCGTGCCGGTGGTGCCGCGCGGATCGGGCACGTCGCTTGCCGGGGGCGCGCTGCCGACGGCGGATTGCGTCATTCTTGGGGTGGCGCGGATGAACGATGTTCTCGAAACCGATTACGACAACCGCCTGATCCGGGTCCAGACCGGGCGCACCAATCTGAGCGTGACGGGGGCTGTCGAAGAAAAAGAATTCTTTTACGCGCCGGACCCGTCGAGCCAGCTTGCCTGTGCCATCGCCGGCAATATCGCAATGAATTCGGGCGGGGCGCATTGCCTGAAATACGGGGTGACAACCAACAACCTGCTGGGCGTCACGCTTGTGATGATGGATGGCACGGTTGTCGAGATCGGCGGCGGTTACCTCGATTCCGGAGGCCTGGACCTTTTGGGAGTGATCTGCGGCTCGGAAGGGCAGCTTGGCGTGGTCACGGAAGCGACCCTGCGGATCCTGCGCAAACCGGAGGGCGCGCGCCCGGTGCTCATGGGGTTTGACAGTAATGAAGTCGCCGGAGCCTGTGTCAGCGACATCATCC
Source organism: Heliomarina baculiformis (assembly GCF_019966545.1). Lineage (GTDB taxonomy): Bacteria > Pseudomonadota > Alphaproteobacteria > Rhodobacterales > Rhodobacteraceae > Heliomarina > Heliomarina baculiformis. The sequence continues at coordinate 68,621 of NZ_JAIMIC010000007.1, forward strand.
AGGCCGGGGTGCTGCCGGTGGCCATCGAATTCATGGACCGCCCCTGCATCCAGGCCTGTGAAGCATTTGCCAAGGCCGGGTATCCCATGTGCGAGGCGCTGCTGATCGTTGAGGTCGAAGGCTCGGAGGCCGAGATCGACCACCAGCTTGGTCTGATCACCGAGATCGCACAGCCGCATGATCCCGTTGAACTGCGCGAGGCGAAGGATGCGGATGAGGCCGGGCGAATCTGGCTTGGCCGCAAGAGCGCCTTTGGCGCGATGGGCCAGATCAACGATTACATGTGCCTCGACGGCACGATCCCGGTCTCGGCACTGCCGCAGGTGCTGCGCCGGATCGGAGAGATGTCGAAGGAATACGGGTTGGACGTGGCGAATGTGTTTCACGCCGGGGATGGCAACATGCACCCTCTGATCCTGTTCGATGCGAACAAGCCTGGCGACCTTGACCTCTGCGAGAACTTCGGGGCCGATATCCTCAAGCTTTGTGTCGATGTGGGCGGTTGCCTGACCGGGGAACATGGTGTCGGGATCGAGAAGCGTGACCTGATGCTCTATCAGTATGCCGAGGCGGACCTTGAGGCGCAGATGCGGGTAAAGGATGTGTTTGATCCAAGCTGGCTGCTTAATCCGGCCAAGGTCTTTCCGCTGTCGGTTTCCGAGGCACGGCGGGGAGATCTGGCGGATGTGGCGTGAGATGGCCTTTTTGGGGCCAGCCCCGTCGCCCTTGCGGGCGACTCCCCGGGATATTTGAAACCCAAAGAAGGTCAGGATGACTCCAGAAAGCGAAGAGGAACTGTCGGCAGTGCTGGCCGAACGCCGGGATCCCGTTTTGATCCGGGGCGGCGGCACGCGCGGTATCGGCATGGAGGCATCTGTTCTGGAAACCGGGCGTCTGAGCGGTATCGAACTTTATGAACCCGGCGCGCTGACGCTGGTTGCCGGTGCGGGCACGCCGCTGGCAGAGATCGAGAAAGCGCTGGCCGATGGCAATCAACGGCTGGCATTCGAGCCGATGGATCATCGCGGCCTTTTAGGGAGTGAGGGAGAGCCTACCATCGGCGGGATCGTGGCCGCCAATATCTCGGGCCCGCGACGGATACAGGTCGGGGCCTGCCGGGATCATCTGCTTGGGGTACGCTTTGTTGATGGTAGCGGCAGCATCATCAAGAACGGAGGGCGCGTGATGAAGAACGTGACCGGTTATGATCTGGTCAAGCTGATGGCGGGGAGCTGGGGGACGCTGGGCGTGTTGAGCCAGGTCTCGCTCAAGGTCTTGCCCGAAAGCGAGACCGAGGCGACGCTTTTGCTGCCCTGCCCCGATGTGGCGACGGCTATTTCGCGCATGTCCGCCGCGCTGGGATCGCCCTTTGAGGTGACCGGGGCGGCCTGTGCGCCGCGCGAGGGGACGCTTACGGTGATGCTCCGGCTGGAGGGGTTCGAAGAGTCCGTCGCCTATCGCGCACAGCGTCTGGCGGATCAGCTTGGCGATGTATCTCTGGTGTCGGATCGAGATGAATCGCGGCGGATATGGCGGGAGATCCGCGATGTTTCGGCCTTTCACGGGACCACCGGCGATGTCTGGCGCATTTCCGTCAAACCGGGCGATGCAGCGGAAGTTTCGTCGCGGCTCGAGGCGGAGGCGCTGTCCTTTGACTGGGGCGGCGGGCTGATCTGGGCGCTGGTGGGTGAAGGCTCCGATCTGCGCCAGCGGATCGGCCCAATCAGCGGTCATGCGACACTCGTACGAGCGCCCACCGATACCCGCACGCGGTTTGGCATGTTCCAGCCGGAACCCGCGCCGCTGGTCGCGATAAGCGCCGGATTGCGCGAGAGGTTCGATCCGCGCGGCATTCTCAACCCCGGCCTGATGAAGACCCCTGCCCATGCTTGACTGCGAACAACCCGTGCCCGGTCGCATCCGGGCAGGCAGCGATGGCACACGGTGCGAAAGAGAGAGACGCTGATGCAGACCCATTTTACCGATGCACAGCTTGCCGACCCTAACGTCAAGCGGTCGAACGAGATCCTGCGGGCCTGTGTCCATTGCGGGTTCTGCACGGCGACCTGTCCGACTTATCAGGTGCTGGGGGATGAGCTCGACAGCCCCCGCGGCCGGATCTACCTGATCAAGGACATGTTGGAAAACAACCGGGTGCCGGATGAAAAGACAGTCCGGCATATCGACCGCTGCCTGTCTTGCCTTGCCTGCATGACGACCTGCCCCTCGGGCGTGCATTACATGCATCTGGTGGATCATGCCCGCAGCTATATCGAGGAAAACTACCAGCGTCCGCCGTCCGACCGGGCGCTGCGCTGGGTGCTGGCGCGTATTCTGCCCTACCCCAATCGCTTTCGCCTTGCGCTTCTTGCGGCCAAGATCGGCAGACCGTTCAAGCGGCTGCTGCCCGATGCGCGGCTCAGGGCGATGCTGGACATGGCACCGCGCGATATCCCGCCGGTCAGCCGCAACGACGACGCGCAGAGCTTTGCGCCGGAGGGCAAGCGGTGCAAACGGGTCGCGCTGATGACCGGCTGTGCGCAAAAGGCGCTGAACACCGATATCAACGACGCCACCATCCGGCTGCTGACGCGGCTGGGATGCGAGGTTGTCGTCGCCGAAGGCGCGGGCTGCTGCGGGGCGCTGACACACCACATGGGCAAAACCGATGAAAGCCACGCCTCTGCCGCGCGCAATATCCGGGCTTGGCATAAAGAGATTCATAATGGCGGGCTTGATGCCATCGTCATCAACACTTCGGGCTGCGGCACGACCGTGAAAGATTACGGCCATATGTTCCGCGAAAATGACGACCTTGCCGTCTGCGCCGCGCAGGTATCGGATCTCGCCTGCGACATCAGCGAGCTACTGGTCCGGCTGCTGGATGAAGACCCTGGCGAAAAGCACTCGACCGCCAAGTCGCTGATTGCCGGAACCGATCGCCCGGACAAACCGGAAGCCCCGCATCACGGTATGGTCGTCGCCTATCACGCGGCCTGCTCTCTCCAGCATGGGCAAAAGATCAAGGCCCACCCCAAGACCCTGTTGAAGAACGCGGGCTTTACCGTGGTCGAACCTGCCGACAGTCACCTGTGCTGCGGGTCCGCGGGCACCTACAACCTTATGCAGCCGGAGATTTCGGGTCAGTTGAAAGAGCGCAAGATCCGCACGCTCGAGGCGCGAAACCCCGACATCATCGCGGCTGGCAACATTGGCTGTATGATGCAGATCGGGTCGGGCACGGGGATTCCGGTCGTGCATACGGTAGAGCTTTTAGACTGGGCAAGCGGTGGGCCGAAACCGCCCGCGCTCAGCAGAAATGCAACAGCCCCATCGGGCCCGCCGATACTTCGTTGATGCGCCGTATTTTCGCCTTAAGACACGGGTAATCGGAATCACTGACGAGTATGGGAGTACCGCGTGCGCCGCTGGATCGGATTTCTGTTTGCGTTTTCACTGCCACTGGCCGCCACGGCCGAGGATTCCGCCCTGCACCGGCTCGACACGACCGAGGATGGACGCGCTTGGGAAGCGGTCGGACGGCTTGATGTCAATGGCGCGGGCTTTTGTACCGGTGCGCTGATCGCGCCCGATCTTGTGCTGACCGCCGCGCATTGCCTGTTCGACAAGACCTCGCGAAACCGGATTGCTGCGGAAACCATCGAATTCATGGCAGGCTGGCGCAACGGGCGGGCCTCGGCCTACCGGCATGTGCGCCGCGCCATCGTCCACCCGGATTACGTATTCGCCGGCGATGTGTCGCCGGAACGGGTTCGGAACGATCTGGCCCTGCTCGAACTGCAGCACCCGATCAGGAACACGACGGTAACGCCATTCCGCACCGCCACCCGGCCGCGCACCGGCGAAGAGATCGGGATTGTGTCCTACGCCCATGACCGCTCCGAAGCGCCGTCCCTGCAGGATGTCTGCCATGTCATGGCGCGTCAGCAGGGGATGCTGATCATGTCCTGCGACGTCGATTACGGGTCTTCCGGCGCGCCGATTTTTTCCTTTTCTGATGGCACGCCGCGCATTGTTTCGGTAGTCTCGGCCAAAGCCGAAGTCGGCGATCAGCGCGTCGCACTGGGGACTGACCTCGAAGGTCCCCTCACCGTTTTGCTGGCCGATCTGGCCTCCGGTGCAGGCTTTGACGTCCCGAATGCACCCCGGATCGGCCGGATCCGCGTGGGCGATGATAAAAACCAGACCGGAGCGAAATTCGTCAAACCATGAAATATCCCCTGCTAGCCGCCTGCGCCCTTGCCGTTTCATTTGTGACACCCTCGCTGGCCGAGGACATGGACCAAATCGACATCCGCCGGGCCATACCGGTGAGCTCGCCGGTCGAGGGCGCATGGGGCGGGCTGAGCGCGATTTCCGGTGGTGGCAAAGCTGTGCCGTCACGCATGGGCAGTCTCTGCATTCAGGTCGGACAGGGATCGCGGCCGGGCGCAAACTGCCTGCCCGCAAAGTCATTCGATTATGCCAAGTTCGGCGAATCCGGTGTGTCCGACCTGTTTTCCTTCGAAGAGGCAGACACCAATGCCGGTTATTACATCCACGTGGATATGCGTCGCTTGAATGAACTCAACGCGCAAACGCACAGCGACCGGTCGGACAAGGACAGGACACGCAAGGGAACGCGCTGAAGAAATCTGCCCAGCAGAGGTCTTGACAGAAAATTCCTCAATTCCCATCTGAGCCTTGTCGGGATGCCTAAAAGGGTTCCGATAAAAGTCGAATCGCCCGTCCCCAGTGGAGGGCAATGAAGAAATCGCTCAAAGATGAGGATTATACCTATGCGTACGTTTGATTTTGCACCGCTTCACCGTGCAACCGTCGGCTTTGACCAACTGGCCGACCTGATGGACCGTCTCGTCACCAATGACGTAGGTCAGTCCACCTACCCCCCTTACAACATTGAAAAAACCGCTGACGACGCCTATCGAATCTCGATCGCCGTTGCCGGTTTCACCGACGAGGACCTGATGGTCGAGGTCAAGGAAAACGCGCTGGTCGTCTCGGCCAAGAAAGCCGATGAAGACAGCGAGAACCGCACCTACCTGCATCGCGGCATCGCCACCCGCGCGTTCGAACGCCGGTTCCACCTCGCCGATCATGTACGCGTCACCGGCGCGACCCATGCCAACGGCATGCTGCATATCGATCTGGAACGCGAAGTGCCCGAGGCGCTGAAACCGCGCCGCATCCAGATCGCGTCCTCGACGGAAAAGAAAACCGACGTCATCGAATCTAAATCGGTGAACTGAATATCGGGCTGATCTAGCCCGTTGAACCCTCGGCGCCCGCCCGGTTTCTGTCCGCCAACAACGGCCCAGAGACCGGGCGGGCGCTTTTTGTTTTCGAAAGCTTTTCCGGCACGCTTTGAGGATCGCCAGAAGGCAGGTTCAATAAAATAGCTTTAATTTTGGAACACTTGCGGGTGGCTCACGTTGTTACCCCAATGGAAATACAAAGGAGGAGTTTCAAAATGAACTTCAATTACAAAACCCTTACCGCCAGCACGCTTGCTCTGACTCTGGCTGCCGCCGGCGCCATCGCCGAAACCACGACGACCAGCACGAGCACGATGAACGAAGCGGAACCGAATGCCGCTGAAACGGAAATGTCGAACAGCCCGATGCACCGCGATTCGATGCAAAATGTCGATCTGGAATCGATGAAGGGCAACTTGATCCGTACCCGCGACATCACTGGCGGCAACATCTATACGATGAACGAAGCCGATGATGAAGGCTGGGATCCCGACATGCGCTACAACGAAGTTGGCGCTGACTGGAATGAAATCGGCGAAATCGAAGACATCATTCTCTCCAAGGACGGCCAAATGATTGGTATCGTTGGCGAAGTAGGCGGTTTCCTCGACATTGGTGACAAGCACGTCCTGATCTCGATTGACGACGTGAACCTCGTCCCTGTCGATGACAAGACCTACGCTTTCGTGACGCGTCTGAACGAAGAGCAACTGGAAGAGCTGCCCGAAGTTGACGAAGGCTTCTGGGATTAACTCTTTCTAGCTACTTCTAAGAAAAAAGGGGCCTCTCGGCCCCTTTTTTTTGTGCGATCAAACGCTCATGCAGATGTATTTCATCTCGAGGTAATCCTCGATCCCATGATGGCTGCCTTCGCGGCCAAGACCCGATTGCTTGACGCCCCCAAACGGCGCGACCTCGGTCGATATGATGCCGGTATTCACACCGACGATCCCGTATTCCAGCGCTTCGGCGACCTTATAGACGCGGCTCAGATCCTTGGCGTAGAAATAGCTCGCCAGACCAAAGATCGTGTCATTCGCCATCTCGATCACGTCATCCACATCATCGAACTTGAAGAGTGGCGCGAGGGGGCCAAAGGTTTCCTCGGTTGCAACCTTCATCTCTTGCGTGACACCGGTAACGATTGTCGGCGCGAGGAAGTTGCCATCCATGTTCTTTTCTTCGCTGCCGAGCAGGATCTGCGCGCCTTTGGCCAGCGCGTCCTTGATGTGCTCCTGCACCTTTTCACCAGCTGCCGGGGTGATCAGCGGACCAAGGTCCGTCCCATCCTCAAGACCGTCGCCAACCTTCATCTGGCTGACGCGTTCTTTCAGCTTGGCGGCAAAAGCATCGTAGATGCCCGACTGCACATAGATCCGGTTGGCGCAGACGCAGGTCTGGCCGTTGTTGCGGAACTTGCACATGATCGCGCCTTCGACCGCCGCATCCAGATCGGCGTCGTCGAACACGATAAAGGGCGCGTTGCCGCCCAATTCCATCGAGCATTTCATTACGTTGTCCGCCGCCTGCTTCAGCAGGATGCGACCCACCTCGGTCGAACCGGTAAAGGTCAGCTTGCGCACCTTGCCGTTCTCGCAGAATTCCTTGCCGACGGCCGAGGAAGACGACGAGGGCACCACGTTGAACACGCCAGCGGGGATACCGGCCCGTTCGGCCAGCACCCCCATGACCAGCGCGCTCAGCGGGGTTTCCGCCGCAGGACGGGCGACAAAGGAACAACCCGCAGCCAACGCCGGAGCAGCCTTGCGGGTGATCATTGCGTTCGGAAAGTTCCAGGGCGTGATCGAGGCGGCCACGCCAATGGGCTGCTTGATCACGGTGATGCGCTTGTCGCGCTGGTGGCCGGGGATGGTTTCACCATAAACCCGCTTGGCCTCTTCGCCGAAAAATTCAATGAAGGACGCGCCATAGGCGATTTCACCTTTGGCCTCGGCCAGCGGCTTGCCCTGCTCGGCGGTCAGGATGGTGCCCAGATCGTCCTGGTTCTCCATCATCAGGTCGAACCATTTGCGCAGGATACCGGCGCGTTCCTTACCTGTCATCGCAGCCCATTCCTTTTGCGCGGCATAGGCAGTGTCGATGGCTTCGGCGACCTGTTCCCGGCTCAGGTCGGCAACCTGCGCAATGACATCCCCGCGCGCCGGGTTATACACGTCGAACGTGCCATCGGCGCCGTCGATCCACTTGCCGCCGACATAAGCCTTGGTCACCAGCAGGTCGGGGTCTTTCAAGAGGGATTTGAGATCAGTGGTCGTGTCGAGCATGAGAGCCTCCATCAGACAATAATTACTCGCGAAGCTGAAGCATCTGCGGCATGAATTGTCCAGACGAACAGCAAAGGAAGTACAGATGGAACTCGACGACGCCTATGCAAATGGCGCTCATATCGCGGGGGCGGAAACCTATCCGCCGCGCTGGAACGAGGCCGCGCAAGCGTTTCGCGACAGTATGGAGGCGCAGGGCCGTGCGCGGCTCGGCGAGGCTTATGGCACCGGCGACCGCAACCGGTTCGATCTGTTCCTGCCAGAGGGCACGCCTAAGGGCATCGTGATCTTCGTGCACGGCGGGTACTGGCTGAATTTCGACGCCTCCACGTGGTCGCATCTGGCCGTCGGTCCGCTGGCCAAGGGATGGGCGGTCGCCCTGCCCTCCTACGATCTGTGCCCGTCGGTCCGGATTTCAGAGATTACTCTTCAGATCGCCCAAGTTGTTCAGAAGATTGCAGAAACGGTTCAGGGTCCGATTGCGCTGACGGGGCATTCCGCCGGCGGACACCTTGTCGCGCGGATGCTGGCCCCGGAAATGCTGCAGCCCGATGTTGCCGAGCGGATCGCCCATGTGGTGCCGATTTCGCCGCTGGCGGATCTGCGGCCCCTGCTCAGGACGTCGATGAATGAAAACCTGCGTCTGGACGAGGCCGAGGCATGGGCGGAAAGCCCGATTTCCCAGCCCGTGCCGGAAGTGCCCGCGACCGTCTGGGTCGGGGCTGACGAACGGCCCGCATTTCTCGATCAGGCCCGCTGGCTTGCCGAGGCGTGGGCCTGCGATAATGTCATCGTGCCGGGCAAACATCATTTTGACGTGATCGACGCGCTGGCCGATCCGCAGGATGCGCTGGTCACGACGCTGACGACACCGGCCTGATCCCGTGCAAAGCCCCGGTAGAACGATCTGAAAATGCGTCGGCCCCGGCATCCGGGCTTGCCTGCCGGGGCCGCGCGTGGCTATAGCTTGACCGGCCAAGGCGATGGCGTCGCCACATCGAAACGATGGGCCCGGTTTTCCCTGTCCTGCACGCCGGGACCTTTCTGAAAAGGAGGGTCGCTGTGACCACACGTCCGGAATTTCACCGCTTTCACAATGGCGAAAAGGCTGCGCTGCCGTTTGCCGTGGAAGAATATGAAGACCGTCTTGAAGAGCTGCGCGAGCGCATGGAAAGCGCCGGGGCCACGGTCGCGGTTTTCACCTCGATGCATAACATCGCCTATTATTCGGGGTTTCTCTATTGCTCCTTCGGGCGGCCATACGGGCTGGTCGTGACCGAGACCGACTGTGTCACGATCAGCGCCGGGATCGACGCGGGCCAGCCGTGGCGGCGGTCCTTCTGCGATAACATCACCTATACGGACTGGACCCGCGACAATTTCTGGCGCGCGGTGCTGTCAGTCACAGGGACCAGCGCGATCGTGGGCTGTGAGGGCGACCACCTGACGCTGATGCAGCGCGACAAACTCGAGGATTTCCTGCAGCCGCTGACCATGCTGGACCTCAGCTATACGACGATGAACCAGCGGATGTACAAGTCTCCGGCCGAGATCGAGCTGATCCGCGCCGGGGCGGCGGTGGCGGATGTGGGCGGCTATGCCATCCGCGATGCGATCCGCGAAGGCGTTCGTGAGATCGACGTGGCGATGGCCGGACGAGACGCGATGGAGCTTGAGATCGCAACCCGGTTTCCCGATGCGGAATATCGCGACACATGGGTCTGGTTCCAGTCTGGGCTGAACACGGACGGGGCGCATAACCCGGTGACCGGGCGGGTCTTGCAACGGGGCGATATCCTGTCGCTGAATACCTTCCCGATGATCTCGGGCTATTACACGGCGCTGGAACGGACCCTGTTCCTTGGCGAGGTCGACGAAGCCTCGCTGAAGATCTGGGAGGCCAATGTGGCGGCCCATGAACTCGGGATGAGCCTTTTGAAGCCGGGGGTGAGCTGCGCCGCGATTACCGGGCAGATCAACGCGTTTCTGGCCGAGCGAGACCTGCTGCAATACCGGACCTTTGGCTATGGACATTCCTTTGGGGTGCTCAGCCATTTCTATGGGCGCGAGGCGGGTCTGGAGTTGCGCGAGGATATCGACACGGTGCTGGAGCCGGGCATGGTGATTTCCATGGAGCCGATGCTGACCATTCCCGAGGGTCAGCCCGGCGCGGGCGGGTACCGCGAGCACGATATTCTCGTCATCACCGAGGATGGCAGTGAGGACATCACCGGCTTTCCCTATGGGCCGGAGTCCAACGTGGTGGGGTGAGCGAAATGGCCGCTTTGCGGCCATGCCTCCGGCGGCCGTATTTGAACCGAGAAGAAGCGGGGCGTGCGACAGAATTCGGGGGGTGATATCCGTACACAGGCTGTACACCCCCTGTACACCGCCGCGGTGCAGCATCGGGGGCGGCGCGGATTATTGCGCCACCCCTGGCCGGTTTCAGGCGAGGACCGGTTTGATGTCGAGATTGTTGCGGGTCGCGTTGGAATAGGGGCAGACCGCGTGGGCGGTATCGATCAGATCCTGCGCGACATCCGCGTCCAGCCCGGGGAGGGAGACGCTGATCGAGACATCCAGGCCGAAGCCGCCGGAGCCGTTCGGGCCGATGCCGACCTCGGTGTTTACGGTGGCTTCATCCGGAACTTTGACCTTCTTGGCGCTGGCGACATGGCGCAGGGCGCTCAGGAAGCAGGCAGCGTATCCCATCGCGAACATTTTTTCTGGATTGAGCTGGTCGCCGCCGGCGCCGCCGAGTTCCTTTGGCGTGGCGAGATCGGCGGTGAAGGACGAATCGTCAAGTGCGACCGTGCCGTTGCGGCCATCGCCGGACGCGGTTGCGGCTGTCTTGTAGAGAATCTTATCGGGCATGGGTGGTTCCTTTATTGGATCAGCCTTTAGATCGTATACGATATAATCGTAAGATTATAAAGTCAAACTTGCGTGAAACCCTGGCCTCGGATAGGTTTTCCGGATGGATGATAAAACGATGCAGCCTCTTTTGCAGCACATGCTCTGCTTGGATCTCTACGCGGCGAACCAGGCCGTGCACCGGGTATATAAGCCACTGCTGGCGCCGCTTGGGCTTACCTATCTGCAGTACCTCGTAATGGTCGGGCTGTGGGAAAAGGACCCGCTGAGCGTCAGCGAGATCGGGGCGCGGCTGGGGCTGGAGAGCAATACGCTGACACCGATGCTGAAGCGGATGGAAGCTGCCGGGCTGATCACACGGCGGCGCGATCCGGGCGACGAGCGGCGGGTGAACATTTCGCTGACAACGGAAGGCGACGAGATGCGCGCCGCGGCGGGAGAGATACAGCGCTGCCTGATGGAGGCGACCGGGCGCAGCGAGGCAGAGCTGCTGCGCTTTCAGGAGGATCTGCGCGGGCTGATCGGCAATGTGAGACGGGCAGCCGACGACGGTTAAGGCTTTGCTTGGCGGGCCGGATTTGCAACTGTTGACGGGAATTCTATGTCTGGGGATGTAAATTCCCGTAACATTACCTAGATACGTTGAAACCATTCATTCAGCAGGAGTTTTCGATGGCCGATTTTGACGCGCTGGTGCGCGAATCCCAGGAGAAGGTGGCGAAGAACCAGGCCGAGATCCAGGCGGTGACCGGACGGATCGAAGCCGCCCGCGCCAAGATCGAGGCAGGCGAGGCCTCGGGCATCGATATCGAGAATGCGACGCTGGAGGATGTGCACGCCCATACCGAGGTGATGAACGCCAATATCGCCGAGCTGATCATGGGACTGGACGATGTGACCTCGGGGTTTTCGCGTGACTTCGACGAGATGCGCAACAAGACCGGCTGGGAGAGCTTTGTCGGGATCTTCTCGCGCGGGAAATCGGATTCGATGCGGCAGGAACGGGTCCGGGCCGCCAATATCGACGACAAGCTGCAGGACCTGATTTCCAAGTCCGATACCATCGTGAAACTGCTCCAGAACCAGCTTTCGCTGCTAGAGGAACAGAAGACCAAGGTGGAAGGCAACCTGAGCCAGACGCTGGATGACCGCGAATTTACGGTGCAGGAGCTTGAGACGGTGCGGGCCGATATTCTGGCGATGGATCCCAAGATCATCGCGCTTGAGAACAAGATCAGCGTGGAGCAGGATGCCGCCGCGCGCACCAAGCTGGAAACCGAGCTGGCCGATCTGAACAAGCAGTATAACGCGATGGTGCAGGAAGAGCAGGTCAAGCTGGCGAGGTCGCAGACGCTGGAGCGATACATAGAGAAGGGCAAGACCTGGGTCGATTCGCTTCAGAACCAGGCGGCGACGCAGATGGTGCTGATCAACAAGCTGGAGACCGACACGCAACAGCGCGTGGTGCTTTACGATGCCCTGTCCAAATCGCTGAAGACGGCGCAGCAGCAGGATGTGGCACACCGGATCAACGAGATCGGGGTGAAGACCGACCAGGAAGCGCAGACCGCCATGGCGTCGATCGGGACGGCGACGAACCAGAAGATGGCCGATATGCTGGAAGCCCACGAGGACCACATGGTTTTCGCGCGCAAGGTGCAGGAAGCCAAGGCCCGCGCCGATGAACGCTTTGCCCGGCGGTTCCAGAAGATCGTCGAAAAACATGACAAGAACCTCTACGGAGGCTGAGTAGTGCGGAGCGGGCTGACAGGGCGGCGGGCATGAGCATGGCTGAGACCACGGCAGAGCGGTTCGGCATCTCTGATGGCTTCGCCTCGCGCCGCTATTTCCGGAAATTTTCAGAAATCACCGCGCATCTTGGGAGGGTTGCCGGTGTGATGGCCGCCGAGGGTGAGTTGAGCCGGGAAGAGGTGAAGGTGCTCACCGGGTATGTGACGGCGCTGACCTATACCTTTCGGGCGCTGTCGATGAAGTACCTGATGGTGGGGCGCGATACGGGGCGGTTCTTTGGCTCGCTGACCATCGACACCACCGATAGCGGCTTTCCGGTCGCGACCGAATTGATGACCATGGCGAACGATGCCCAGCAGGCGCAGGCGCATCTGGCGAACATGCCCTCGGAGGCGGCGCTGAAGGACCAGATGCTGCGCGAGATCATCGGCGAGCGGTCGGTGCCGACGAAGCTGCAATTCGCGCTGTCGCAGCGAAATTACTACGAGGAACTGCTGCGCGGGCACCTGTTCTGGCTGCGCAACGATCCGGAAAGCATCTGGCTGCGCAATCTGGGCGAGACACGGCGGCGGTTCCTGCTGCACTGGGCGGTTTATGACAGCGAGACGAACCTGCCGGTGGTCTACCTGATGGAGGTGGAGGATACCGGGAGGGTGGCGCTGCCCAAGGATCAGTATCGCTGGCCCGAGGTGCAGGCGCATCTGATGGCGCAGTCGCTGGGCGGGTTGAAACTGCTGACCATTGCCAAGGGGTTCGACACGGATTTCGACGATCTGCACCCCAAGCGGCTGAAGCGGTTCCACATCGGGCCGATGTATTCCCATGCCTATACCCATCAGCATGGTCCGCTGCGGCAGGTTCTGGCGGATGCGGAGGCGCCGGAGGGTCAGGACTGGGCGCTGGTCTGGAGCCGTGAGGATCTCGAGAGCGAGCGGGTCATCGAGGAACGGGCCGGGTGGTTTTCGACCGTGGAGCGGGAGGTGTTCGCGCTGGACCCGTTCGCGGGGCGCGGGGCCGAGACCGGGACCACCGCGAGCGAGCGGTCGATCATACTGCCGCAACGGCCGTTCCAAGTGCTGAGCGAGCAGGCGCCGCCGGGGTTCGACGGGGTGCGGAAATACGTGGTGGGCGCGGGTGGCCGGGTGCTTCGGTACTGAGGGGCAGGCCTGCGGAGAGGACGGGACCGCCTCCGGCGGTCGTATTTGAAACGAGAAGAAGCAGGGGGTGGGCATGAGCCTGATCGGCGATCAGATGGAGCTGCGGGAAGAGGATATCCGCAAGCATTACCCGGCAGCGCTGGGCATGCTGGAAGGGTTCGATCATGCGCCGCGTATCGCGCGGGCGGGGGGGCCGGTGGCCGTGGAGCGGTCTTCTGGCGTGGGGACGCAGCGGCGGTTCCGGTCAACCACGCCGGGGCTGGTGACGCGATCGACGGTGCGGCCCGAGGGGGTGCGACTGCTGGAGCGGATCGAGGCGGCGGATGAGGGCGAGGCGCTGGTGTCGCCCTTGCAGGCGGTGGCGATGAATGCGGTGCGGCGGGCGCTGGCGATATCGCTGGCGCTGGCGGAAGGATTTGGCGAGGCGACGGCGCTGGCCGGGCTGAAACGGGCCAACCTGGCGGGGGATCTGCCAGCCGGGCGCAAGGGGGAGTTTTCCGAGCTGCTGGCGGCGGAGGCGCTGATCTCGCTGCATGTCTTCGGCAATGCGCTGGCTTATCTTTTGTCGCCACACGTGACCGAAGTGTCCGTCGAGGTTGGCGATGTGGAGGAAGTGCTGAGCGACAATGGTCAGCTGGCGCTGCATGGCGCCTTGTGGGAGCTGGACCAGAAGCTGGCGGCGATGGCGCAGGATGAGACGCGGATGGTGGCGGTCATTTCCGCCTATGCGGAGCAGTTGATGGAGAAGGTGGCCCTGCGCGCGCAGAGCGCCGCCCATCTTGGTGCCTTTACCGGGGCGGTGTGGAAGGTGGAGGCCGACGATCTGGTGATCCGCGGGTTTACACCCGCAAGCAAGGCGCGCTCGACCAGCCTTTCCATGAGTTTCAAGAAACCCGAAGAGGTGATCGGCAACCATATCGCCAAGTACCAGTCGATGAAGCTGGCCAAGATGCTGATGGCCTTTGATTTCGACCGGCGGCTCAATCCCTTTGCCGAATTGGGCGGGTTCATCTTTACCTTTATGGGCGACGGGATGCCTGGGACGGGCAAGACCACGCTGATCCAGATGATGGCGGGGCTGATCAACGAGTATTGCGCTGTCGCGGGCTATCCGTTCCGCTACCAGAACCTTTCGACCGAGAATATCGACAGCTACCAGGGCAAATCGGGGCAGAATGCCAAGGATTTCGTGAACGGCATCCTCGATCCCGGCGTCATCGGTTTCGGCACCATCGACGACATTGACCAGTTGGCGGGGAAGCGCGGTGATCGGCAAAGCTCGGCCGGGCAGCTGGAAATCACCGCCGTGCTGATGGAGAGCTTTGCCGGGGCGAATACGGTGGTGCGGGGCAATTGCACATTCGGCATGTTCTCGAATTTTCCCGAAAACGTCGACGATGCGCTGCGCCAGCGGGCCGGGGCGCGGTTCCTTGTCGACGGGCCGCAGACGCGCGAGGATTACGTGGATATCCTGCACCTTCTGCTTGGGCGCGGGCATGAGATTCCGCTGGGCGATCACGAGGCCTTTGCCGCGCAGGAGATCCGGAAAGCGGTGAGCGAGAGTTTCGCGCAACATGCGCGACCGCGAGAGGCCGGTTTGCTTGAGGTGTTCGACCGGGTGCGAGCCGAGGTGGGCGAGCTGAATACGATTGCCAAGATGGGCAGCTATCTCAAGGCGATCCAGCAGGCGGATGCGCGGTTCACCGGGCGGGCAATCAAGAACATCACCGATGCGGTGAAGGTGCGCGCGATGGATTTCGAGCTGCCCGATGAATGGATGGAGAATCCGGAGCTGTTTCTGTTCAAGGGTTATGACGCAAAGAAAGCGATGATCGAAGAGCTGCGGGTGCCGGTGACCGCGGAAATGGTGCTTCAGGAGATCAACCGCTATGCGGATTCCGAGTTCCGCTATGCGGATAAATCGGACGAGGCGGCGATTGAGGACATGGTGCGAGAGTTTGAGCGCACGGAGGTGGCGAAGAAGCGGTATCTGGAGGGGAGAGGGTGACCACGATTTCTGTCTTAGTCCTAATTTCATTACTCATTTTACTGACGTATAAAGCAACCGATTTTTCTCAAAAATCACAGAGAAATAAACCTGAACTGAACGCTCTCGTTATTGTAGGATTTATTATTACCTTTCTATTCATTTTGGGTGTCTCCCTCCTGGGGAATCTGGAATACTGCGATCCACAAGCAGCGCCTGACTGTACGACAAAATTCCAGGCTTTTCTGAACGATCCGCCCAATGAAATCGGCGATACTCTGGCAGGTTTGGCGGGGGCATTAGCGTTCTTGTGGATTATCATAACGGTAATACTCCAAAGCAAGGAACTCTCTGAACAGAGGAAAGAGCTAAAACGAACGCGTAAAGAGTTTAAGAAGATGTCAAAAGCTCAAGATGAACAGGTTCATCTACTAACTATGCAAGGTGAGATTTTTCAAGAGGAGCAATCTCAACGAAGACAGATCCTTGCTAAAAACAATCTGGACGAATTACTGCGGAGTTTCTGCCTTAACCTTTCTAAGTTCAAGGATGAGGAATGGCATTTCAAACTTCCAAGCCAACTCGAGGAGCCGGGAACAAGTCGAGTCTCGATAGCCTATCGGCTGCGCGAGGGAAACAGCATCGAAAATGAGATTTTGCAGGCCCGAGAGCGCTTTAAAAAATTTTTATCCGAGCTGAATAGCGATTTGAACTACAGAGTATTAGTTAAATTCCCCGCCCGGATCGAATTCAAATTGTCAATCATTGAACCACTTCTAGCTGCCGTTGTGGAAAAAGATAAGTTATCCGAAGCTGAAAGGATTAGAGTGAACAGGCTACAGATTAGCCTTTTCTTAGAAGAGCTGCTCGAATTTCATGAAGATCGGAGGTTCTGGTCTGTATCCGAACAGTCTGGATCGCAAAAATGAAACGCCTCATCCAATCCGGCCTGATGTTTGGCAATCTCTACCATGTCTCCGGCTCGGCGATGGTAGAGCGGTATAACCGGGCGTTGGCGCATCTTACGGGGAAGCGGTCGGGGCTGACGGATTTCCACGTGGATATTTCCGGCTACAGCCCCGAGATCGGGGATGAGTTCGAGGATCATCTCTATCTCAACCACCGGGGCGTGAACCGGCAGTTTATCCTGCTGAGCACCGAGCAGAAACGCTGCCCGCTTTTGAACGTGAAATTCTCGACCAGCCGCGAGATCATCAAAAGCTTTATCGCGGATAACGAGGCGCAGTTATTTGCGCTGACGGCGCGGGATGCGGTGGCGGGAGAGCTGGTGAATTCGGTGTTCGATATCTCTTCGCCCGCGCGGCTGTTCGACGTGACGCGGGTGACGATCGAGGCGGATACGACAAGCGGGACCTTGCGCCATGCGGGCAAGTTGCATGAGCTGGCGGACCGGTTCCGCAACGAGGAAGACGGCTGGTTCGATGATGTGCTGATCGCGGATATGATCGAGCTTGCCGGGAAATCGGGGGATATTTCGCGCAATCCGGTGAAGCTGAACCAGAAGGTCTATGAGCAGCCGGATTTCTGGACCGCGCATTTCGGCGGTTGTTACCTGTTCCGTTCGGTGCCGCATCCGGCGCTGATCTGTGCCGACAAGCGGCAGGTCGGCGAGGTGCCGATCCAGTTCGTCTTTGGGCTGGAAGAGCGCAATCGGATTGCCAAGTTCCTGTCGCTGAACGAGCTGGTAGAACCAGTGGTCAAGGCGCGGGGCGTGGACGGGGCGGCGATCCTTCAGCAAAAGATGGATTTCATCGTGATCGACGCGGCGGCGGATCAGGGGATCGACCTGACCGGGCTGACACGGTCAGACATGCGGCGGCTGGCGCGCCAGCACAGCGATGCCCTGCCCCGCGCCTATCACGAGCTGCGCGCGCAATGGCGCTGGGCCGAGGAGGGCGGGAAATGGCCGCGGATCGTTTCCGACGACGAGGGGTATTTCTATAGCCTGCGGGCAGCGGATACCGAGTGGAGGGATCTGGTGAACATGCTGCTGGCCGAGCTGTGCCCGATGGATGTGCGGCAGATGTTCATCTGCCATAAGGAGCTGTTCTATCGCAGCTATGCTGGCTGGCCGGACGCGAAACGCGCCTATGTGGCCGACTTTCTTGCGCGGGAATACATGGTCGACAAGGTCGGAGCGCGCGAGGCCTTGTTTGGGCATGAGCCGGATATGAAGAACGAACTGCCGCCGGAACCGGTGCGCGATATCGTCGACAGGGTCGGCCCCTGGGGCGCGGTCAGGAGGTCGTGATGGGATTGCTCCGACTTATCATCTTTGGCTTTATCGGCATGACGATTGCCTATTTCGTGATTTCCATCTACTCGCGCTCTGTGCGACGGGAGAAGCTTGAAAACCGCTGGGCCGAGAAACATCCCGACGGGGGGGATGCCCGGCAACGCGCGGTCTTTATCGAGCGCGGCATGGCGGCCTATCATTCCAGTCTGCGTCCGAAACTGATCCTGCTGGTCTATGTTATCCCCGTGGTGCTGATCGCCGCCATTCATATCGTCACCACCTATTACTGAGGAGCGCCCATGCGCCGTATCAAACAGATCTTCATCACGCTGGTCCTGATCCTGTTCGGAGCGCTGCTGCATTACGTTCTGCCGCAGCATGACATCGTCAAGATCACCTCGACCGAGATCATCCGCACCGATTTCTCGTCGCTGAACCGGATCTTTTACGCTCAGGCGGACAGCGGGTCGGCGGCCTCGGAGACACGCGACCTGCGGCTGATCAATACGCAGAAGAAAAAGACATGGCTGCTGGGGTTCTACCCGCGCGACAAGATCGGCGTGATGGTTTACCGCAACGAGGATACGGGCTGGATCTGGCCGCCTTACTTCAAGTTCGACAGCGCCGATCTTCAGGCCGAGGCGGCGGCGAATATCGCGCCGGGGCAGGATCGCTGGGTGGTGGTGACCCATTACGGCTGGCGCAACAAGTACCTGTCGATCTATCCCAATGCCATCGGCATTCGCCCGGTCGAGGGGCCGGATGTCACCGTGATCCCATGGTTCAACATCGTCTTTTTTGCCTTTCTGCTGTTCTGTTTCGGCTTTATGCGCGCGGTCTGGCGGCAGTTCCGCCAGCGGACGGTGGACCCCGCACTTGAAAGCGCCGAGGACACATGGGATGCGGTCGGTGACGGGATGACCCAGCGCCGGAACCGGTTCAGCCGCTGGGTCGATTCATGGCGCAGCAGATAAATTCAAAAAAATGTTCACTTGTCGGGAACCCGATCCTTTGACGGGTGTTATGATGATGTGAAGACGGCATGTCCCTGCCCAGTTCTTCATCCGTCCCTTCCGGGCCCCCCAACCCGGACGCGCCTGCCCCCTTATTTCAGGGAGCAGGCGCAAACTTTTCCGGCATACCTATCTGGTGCAACATTCGTTCCGGCAGCGGCAGAAGAACGCGTTCGAATTAGTGTGCTGGACCTATCGGGAGCCCATTCTCTTCATGACCCTATACGCGTCCCCCGCAAGCTGAGCGACAAGATCGGCTGCCGGAATTTCCTGTGACAGAGCAGCGGCCTGACCGTAGAGCAGGAAAGATGCCTCATCGTCGTCGGCCGCGTCCTTAATTGGCGCGCTCAGCGCGTACATCTGCGGGAACTTGGGCAGTTCCTGACGGGTGCGCTCCATCTCTTCGGCATAACGCGACCGCACAGCCCGCGCCGACCGGCCGGAAAAGGCATCTGTCACCATAGTGTCGCGCTCGGTCGCGTGCCGCAGCCTTTCGCGGCGGGCGGGTTCGGTTGCGGCCTCGGGACAATTGAGAAAGGCCGTGCCCATCTGAACGCCTGACGCACCAAGTGCCAGCGCCGCCGCGATGCCCCTTCCATCGCCAATGCCGCCTGCGGCAATCACCGGGACCGAGACTGCATCGACAATCTGCGGGACAAGCGCCATGGTCCCCACGCCGTCGATTGGCGCGGTCGGAACATGCGAGCCGCGATGACCGCCTGCCTCCCACCCCTGCGCGATGATCGCATCCATGCCAGCGTTCTCCAGCGCCTGCGCTTCGTCCACATTGGTGGCTGAACTGATAAGGAGAATGCCGGCGCTTTTCATTTCCTCGATAAAGGGCGCTTCGGGGACGCCGAAGTGGAAACTCACGACCTTGGGTCTGAGCGACAGGACAAGCTCCAGCCGATCTTTATCAAAACCGATGGCGGGGTCCGGCAGGTCGACCGGCGGTTCGCCCAATCCGAGGTCTTGATACCAGGGCTTCAGCCTTTCCCGTGCACTATCGAGCACCGGAGCTTCGGTGGTTTCACCGGTGGTGATGAAGAAATTCATGTTGAAGGGGCGGTTGGTGCGCGCGCGGATAGCCTCGGCCTCTTGCCGAACGAGATCAACGGTCTTGCCCCCGCAGCCGATTGACCCCAGCCCCCCGGCATTGGCGACTGCACCCGCGAGGTCGGGCGTGCAGCTGCCCACCATCGGCGCCTGTACGATCGGATGCTCAATTCCAAAGAGGTCCAACAGACGTCTGTTCGGCCACATCACGCGCCTCCAACTCGGGTTTCCTGCCCAGAGGTTAACGAAGGAACACCGACCTGTCTGCCTTGGTGGTCTTTGCCCCCACGTGTTTGGGCGCAATTCGGGCATTTTGGTGAAAGCCTGAGCTCTCGTTTAGGTTGAGCTAACATTCGAATAGCAATTAAGGAGAGTTTTTCGGAGCGGAGCGCTATGATGCCAGACGGGTTTAACTGCCCGAAAACGCGAAGAATTTTCCGACCTGGTGACTACATCGGCAAACTTGCCCCGCTTGTTGGGCTTGTCCTGCCGCTGCCTGCCGACGCACAGGAGACGCTGGCAGAGGATCCGACAAAGGTGGTCACGCGGATCGGCGCGCAATATTCGGCTGACCTTCATGACCGTGGGTCTGGGCACCAAGGGGTCGGAGGACTATTCGGGTTATTCCGTTGGTGCGGGGCTTTCGTATCACCTGAGCGAGAGGGACACTGTTTCGGCCTTTGCCACCTATGTCGACAATACCTTTGGTGAGGAAGAGAAATTGACCATCGGGTATCGGCGCGAGTTCTGAGGCAGGCGCTGGTCAGTCGGCAAAAAGGTTGCGGGAGCCTGCGATTTCGCGGGCCGCTTCGCCAGAGATGGTAAGGAAGGTGGCCAGTTCCGCAGCATTGCGGTCGACCGTGGCGGTTTCGGCGATACAGGAATAGCCGGGGAATTCCGCATCGCGGATGCGGTCGGTTTCATAGGCGATTTCGTTGCGCAGGGTCGGGAGCAGGCCCGCCAGCATCGCCGTGCTGGTCTGCTCCCCGGCGAGCCCGACGCGACGCGCGTGGCCCATCAGGTAATCGTCGCTGAACCGGCAATCGATCTTGAGCAGGCGCGTGGTCGAGCGGTCGGAGACGAAATCATGCAGCAGGTCGATATTGGCCGGGTCGATACAGACGATCAGCCGCTCTGTATCGTAGTGATCAAACAGCATCCGCATCATGGCGCGGCGGTGGCGGGCACGCTTTTCGACGCTGCCCTCGATACCGCCGAGATCGGGGAGGTCGGTATCCTCTTCGTTGAAGAGATATTCGATGGCGGGCATATTGGTGACCTGCCGGATCCGCGCCAGCAGACGTTTGGCTACGTGCCATTTCTTGCAGATCACGATCATCAGTTCCCGGTCGCGGCCAAGGGAGCTTTCGGTTTCCCAGAAGCGGCGACCGAAGCGACGACCGACGCGGCCCTTGCCGGTGAGGAAGGCATGCAGGTTGCGACCTTCGTCCGAGATCTGGAAGGTGACACCGGTTTCAGCATACAACTCACCCAGCCGTGTCTTGAGCTCGGTCGCCTCGGGGCTGATCTTGCGCGCGAATAGCGCGTTCTGCGAGAGCAGCAGATCGTAGTGGTCGTTGTAGAAATTCACCGGCATGCCGTAGTCGGTAAACATCAGGAAGGTCAGCGTGCGGCTTTCGATTTCGGATTCCGGCACGAGATGGCGCACAAGGGTCTGAAAAAAGGTTTCGTCGGGAATCCAGGTGGTTCGGAAGAACCGCATGACATCGCGGCGGGTGCGTGTCATGTCGAGGATCCATTCGATGGTGCGTCGGCGCAGGCACCACCACTGGCTGCCAATCTGGATCTGAAGGTCGGCAGGAATCTTGCGGGTCAGGCCAAGCCGTTTCTGCAGGCTGTGCGAAAGATCGAAAAGCTGCTTGTGACGGCGTTCGTTGAACCAGTGGCGATAGACCAGCCGGTCTTCCTTCATCCCGGTCTTGATCCAGTTGCTGTCGAAGAAATCGAAGCTTTCGATGAAGTCCTTGTCATGTTCGTCAAGGAAGCGGTGGGCGTATTCCGCTGTCTTGATCGCCATGCAATCGCCGGAGAGCATGTAGAAATGTGTGGCGCGCGGAAAAGCATCGAGCGCGGCGCGGATCGCGTTGAGCGTTGCCTGCACCAGCGACCATTCCCCCCAGCCGCATTTTACCCGTTTCGCGGCGATCGTGACATTCGGATTGTCGCGCAGCGCGGTGGCGATCGCGTCGAAATCCTGCTGACGGGCGCGGGCATCAAAATGGATCGACATGCAGTCGCCCGCCGCTGTCAGACGGCGCGCCTGCTGGACCACGGCATCCGGGTCCTTGTGGCACAGGAGAATATAAGCGATTTGTGCCATCTGGCGGTCAAGCTACCTGTTCGCGTTCCGAATTCATAACGTGGTAAAGGTGAATCAAATTTGAATAAACACTGTCTGTCTGTCTTTTGGAACCATGTTGCTTTGCATGATGTTTATAGGTGGCTGATGAGTTCCGAAGATTTAACCATGAATTAACCTTCGGAATTACATGCAGAAATATCTTTTATTTAAGAAATTCGCGTTGATATAAGAGCAAAGAAGAGAGCCGGAGGCAGCAGGCATGGGGTTCCCTGGGACCTGGATGACGGAAAGTGAAAGCGTGATTTATCGCGTGGTGCCGAAATGCGCCTGCTCGACCATCGGCCAGATCATGTATTATTCGGATCACGGCCGCTTCTATGACGGCGATATTCATGACGCCCAGACCGGGCTGCACAAATGGGCGCAGGAGCATAGCCAGGAACCGATCACCCGCAATGTGCAGGGCCACGCAACCTATGCCTTTACCTGTGTGCGAAACCCTTATGCGCGGATCCTGTCATCGTTTTTCGACAAGATCTGCGGCATCCAGCGCAACGGTAATCGCTACCGCGGCAACCTGGTGCCCTCGCTGATCTATAACTATGGCATCGAGGTCGGCGGCGACGACGGCAAGGACGAATTTGACCAGATCCGAAGTTTTCGCCGGTTCTTGCTGTTTGCACGAGATACCATCCGCTGGCGCAAACCGATGGAGCCGGACATTCACTGGTCGGCCATGTCGGGCCATGTGAGTACCTTTGTCGTGAATGGCGGGCGCTATGACAAGATCATCTGGACCGAGGCTTTCAACGAGGGCATGGGCGAGGTGCTGGATGCCATCGAGACTCCGGTCCCGGTAGATCTGAACGCGATCCCGCGTTTCAACGAAAGCGAAGGCCACGGTCCGAAACGCGCGCACCCTGTCGAGGACTATTTTGACGACCTGTCGATGCATCTGGTCTACGAGATCTACAAGAAGGATTTCGAGCTGTTCCGCTATGATTTCGAGAACCCCGGCAACAAGATGCCGCTGGGCGAGATCGACCTCGACGAGGTGCATGCCAAACTGGGCCAGTAACGGCGTCACGAGCGGCGATATCGGCGCATGGGGGCTCTGCCCCCGACCGAAATCCGGGGATTTCGCTCTCCCCCGGGATATTTGATGACCCAAAGAAGGGATATAGGCCACCGAGGTGACTTGCCATGACGGTGTCGCGCGCCTACATCCGCTTGTCATGGCCAAGGATAAAGAAAATTCGAATTACAAGGTGATCGCCGAGAACCGGCGGGCACGGTTTGACTATGCCATCGAGGAGGATCTCGAATGCGGGATCCTGCTGGAAGGGTCCGAGGTGAAATCGCTGCGGCAGGGCGGCGCGAATATCGCCGAGAGCTATGCGGCGGTGGAAGATGGCGAGCTTTGGCTGATCAATTCCTATGTCGCGCCCTATGAGCAGGCGAAGACGTTTCGGCACGAAGAGCGGCGTCCTCGGAAGTTGCTTGTAAGCCGGAAAGAGCTGTCACGGCTCTGGAACGAGACCCAGCGCAAGGGCATGACGCTGGTGCCGATGGTGGCCTATTTCAATCACAGGGGCATCGCCAAGATCAAGATCGGCATCGCCAAGGGCAAGAAGCTGCATGACAAGCGCGAGACCCAGGCCAAGCGGGATTGGTCGCGGCAGAAGCAGCGCCTGCTGAAAGATCACGGCTGAGTGGCGGTCCGGCTGACGGGACTGAGTGTCAGCGTTTACACGCGGATCGCGCGGCTGATGCTGGCGGAGCGGGGGATCGATTATGAATTAGTCGAGATCGATCCTTTTGCCGGGACCGATGCGACGCTTCTGGATCTGAATCCGCTGCATACGGTGCCGGTGCTGAACCATGACGGATTTATCCTGCACGAGACATCGGCGATCCTGCGCTATCTTGAAACGGCCTTTGATGGCGTGTCGATGGTGCCGAATGGGGCGAAACCGCTCGCGCGGATGGCTCAGGTAATTTCGATCGTCGATTCTCATGGCTACTGGCCGATGGTGCGGCAGGTATTCGCCCAGCGGATCTTTGCGCCGCTTCATGGCGAACCGGTCAATGAAGAGATGATCGCGGAGGGGCTGCGTCGGGTGGCCCCTGTATTGCAGTCGCTGGAGCGGATTGCGGGTGAGGGGCTTGCTCTGAACGGTGGCAGTGTGACCCTGGCCGATCTGCATCTTGGGCCGATGGTCGGCTATTTCCAGCAGGCTCCCGAGGGGCAGGAGATGCTGGCGCAGCACAAAGCCCTGTCGAACTGGTGGGGATGGTTCCGCGAAAGGCCTGCCTTTCAGGCTGTCGACAGGCCGGTGGGGCCCGGCGGTCTTGCTTCGCCCCCTAAGCGGTTGTAGGTCAGGATTGATCTGAAAGAGGCAGGCGCAATGGCACAGGACGACCCCAAGACCCTTGTTTCCACCGAATGGCTGGCAGCCCATATGAAAGATCCCGACCTGCGGGTGCTTGATGGATCGTGGTACCTGCCGGATGCCGGTCGCGATCCGCGGGCCGAATACGAGGCCGGGCACATCCCCGGCGCCCGCTTCTTCGATATCGACGAGATTTCGGATCACCGCTCGGATCTGCCGCATATGGCGCCGCCGGTCGAGAAATTCATGAGCCGGGTGCGGGCGATGGGCGTGGGCGACGGGCACCAGATCATCGTCTATGACGGGGCCGGGCTGATGTCTGCGGCCCGTGTCTGGTGGCTGTTCCGCCTGATGGGGCATCAGGACATCGCCGTTCTGGATGGTGGATTTCCGAAATGGCAGGCCGAGGGCCGCGAAGTCGAGGATATGGCGCCGGTGGTGCGCGACCGTCACATGACGGTACGGGTTCAGAACCAGTTGGTGCGCGACGTGACACAAGTGTCAGCCGCCGCCAAGTTGAACGACCACGAAATCATCGACGCACGCTCTGCCCCCCGTTTCCGTGGCGAGGCCGCAGAACCCCGGCAGGGGCTGCGCAGCGGGCATATTCCCGGCGCGCGCAATGTGCCGTTCAACAACCTGCTCAGGGATGACCAGACCATGAAGCCGGTTGCCGAATTGCGCAGCGTTTTCGAGGGGGCGGGGGTCGATCTCTCCAAACCCGCCATAACCACCTGCGGATCCGGCGTGACAGCCGCGGTGCTGAGCCTTGCGCTCGAGAGGATCGGCAAAACCGACCATTCGCTCTATGACGGCTCCTGGGCCGAATGGGGCGCCTTCCCAACCTTGCCCGTCGCGACGGGGGATGCCTGATGTTTGCCGACTTCAAGGCCCAGCCGGCCGACAAGATCCTCGAATTGATGCAGCTTTTCCGCGACGATCCGCGCGACGGCAAGATCGACCTCGGCGTCGGCGTCTACCGTAATGCCGAGGGCGTGACGCCGGTAATGCGCGCGGTCAAATCCGCCGAGCAGCGGCTCTGGTCGGAACAGGAAACCAAGGCCTATACCGGGCTGCTGGGCGATCCCGCTTATGCCACGGCCATGTGCGGCCTTGTGCTGGGTGATGCCGTTTCGCAGGACTCGATTGCCGCCGCTGCCACACCGGGCGGGACCGGCGCGGTCCGTCAGGGCTTTGAAATGGTGCGCTATGGCAATCCGAGTGTCCGGGTCTTTGTCTCGGACCCGACATGGCCCAACCACATCTCGATCCTGAACTACCTGGGCATCGAAACCGTCACCTACCGGTATTTCGACGTGAACACGGGCGGCGTCGATTTTCCAGGCATGCTGGCCGACCTCGAACAGGCGCGCCCCGGTGACGTGATCCTGCTGCACGGCTGCTGTCACAATCCGACGGGCGCCAACCTGACCCTGCCACAGTGGCATGACGTCATCGAAGTGATGCGAAAAACCGGTGCCCTGCCGATGATCGACCTCGCCTACCAGGGGTTCGGGGATGGGCTTGACGAAGACGCCGCGCCGACCCGGGCGGTGGCCGCCGCCCTGCCCGAATGTCTGATCGCCGCAAGCTGCTCCAAGAACTTCGGTATCTACCGCGAACGCGCAGGTCTGCTCATCGCGGTTTCACAGGATGCGTCGAACACGCCGCTGGCGCGCGACACGCTCGCCTTTCTCAACCGGCAGAACTATTCCTTCCCGCCTGATCACGGGGCAAGGGTCGTGACCATGATCCTCGACGACCCGGCCCTGCGTGACGACTGGCAGGCCGAGCTTGAGGCAACGCGCCTTTCCATGCTCGATCTGCGCCAGCAGCTCGCGGCCGAGCTGCAAGAGCTCTCCGGATCGGATCGCTTTGCCTTTCTCGGCCAGCACCGCGGCATGTTCTCGCGGCTCGGCGCCACGCCGGATCAGGTCAAGGCCCTGCGGGAAAAACACGGGGTCTACATGGTCGGCGACAGCCGGATGAACATTGCCGGTCTGAACGCAAAAACCGTCCCGCTCCTTGCAAAAGCGATCATCGACACCGGAATCTGACCCCTTCTTTGGGTCTAAAATATCCCGGGGGAGAGCGAAATCGCCAGATTTCGGTCGGGGGCAGAGCCCCCCGCCTCCCATCTGCGCGCGATACACGATAGATGACTCCAAATTCTTGCAGACATTCCGATGTAACTGTCGCGACGAATGCGACCTCTCCAAAAAGACAGGGCCCCGGTGCGGTCGCACCGGGGCCCTGCTTTCTCAAAAGCCGGAGGAGTTAGCCTTTGGAAAATTCAGGATAGGCTTCCATGCCGAGTTCCGCCATGTCGAGGCCGGTGATCTCGTCTTCTTCGGAAACCCGGATGCCCATGACAGCCTTGAGGATGAACCACACGATGAGCGAGACCACGAAGGTGAACACACCGTAGGCGACGATACCGGTCAGCTGGGTGCCGAGGCTTGCCTCACCGTAGAAGATCACGGCGATGGTGCCCCAGATACCGGCGCAGAGGTGAACCGGGATTGCGCCGACAACGTCGTCGATCTTGAACTTGTCGAGCATCGGCACAGCGAAGACAACGATCACACCGCCGATAGCACCGATCCACAGCGCGCCGAAGAGCGTGGGCGCCAGCGGTTCGGCAGTGATCGACACAAGACCGGCCAGCGCGCCGTTCAGCACCATGGTCAGGTCAGGCTTCTTGTACATGATCTGCGTTAGGATCAGCGCGGTCACGGCACCGGCTGCGGCAGCCATGTTGGTGTTCGCAAAGATACGCGACACGTCGGACACGTCACCGACCGTCCCCATTGCCAGCTGCGAACCGCCGTTGAAGCCGAACCAGCCGAGCCACAGGATGAACGTACCCAGCGTGGCGAGGGCAAGGTTCGAACCCGGCATCGGGATCACTTTGCCATCGGCAGAGTACTTGCCGATACGCGGACCCAGAACGATGGCACCGGCAAGAGCGGCCCAGCCACCCACGGAGTGCACGATGGTCGAACCGGCGAAGTCGGAGAAGCCCATTTCGGACAGCCAGCCGCCGCCCCACTGCCAGGAACCCGAGATCGGATACATGACACCGGTCAGAAGCACGACGAAGACAAGGAAGGGCCACAGCTTGATCCGCTCGGCCAGCGCACCGGACACGATCGAGGCGGTCGCGGCAACAAAGACGAGCTGGAAGAAGAAGTCCGAACCGATCGACGCATAGTCGAGCGCGGCGTCGGCTGCGGAAATGCCGACCGGGTCGAGAACGGTCTGGCTGAAGAACGGACCGACCCAGCCTGCCATGATCCAGCCATCGCCGGGGTACATCAGGTTGAAGCCGATGAGCCAGTACATGATCGCCGCGACCGAATAGAGCGCGATATTCTTGGTCATCTGCATCGCAACGTTCTTGGAGCGCACAAGCCCGCCTTCGAGCATGGCAAAACCGGCTGCCATGAAGAAAACGAGGAAGCCTGCCATCAAGAACAGGAGCGTGGTCATGATATAGGGGCCGATTTCGTCAAAGCCGGGCGCGGCCTCGGTTTCTTGCGCCAGACCCAGTGTCGGCAGCCCGATAAGCGCCGCGGCCACAGGAATGAGTTTCAGATTTTTCATTTCGGATAGTGTCCCTTGAATTGGCCGATTTACAGCGCGTCTTCGTTGGTTTCGCCGGTACGCACGCGGATTGCCTGCAGCACGTCCAGTACAAAGATCTTGCCGTCGCCGATCTTGCCGGTCTGGGCAGTCTTGGTGATGGTCTCGACCACCTGGTCGACCATCGCCGCCGATACGACGATCTCGAGCTTGATCTTGGGCACGAAATTCACTTCGTATTCCGCACCGCGATAGATTTCGGTATGTCCGGACTGCGATCCGAAGCCTTTTATTTCAGTCACCATCATGCCGCGCACGCCGGCTGCGGTCAGCGCTTCGCGGACCTCTTCCAGCTTGAACGGCTTGATTGTAGCAATGATGAGTTTCACCTCTGTCCCCTTAAAATTGGCAGGCCTCCCTGCAAATACGCGTCCAACAAGGCGGCGAGGCACTTGAAATTCCAATATTGCGGGCCCAAGGCTGCGCACATTTGCACAAAAAACGAGCAAAATTCTTTGAAAATTCAGGAAGTGCCCAATTTTTGATCTCATTGTTAAGCGGGTCTGTGCAGGCAGGGTCTCTACAATCCCGCCGGCACCGCGTATCATGGGCGCAACAACAGAGGCCGGGCAGGGCTGAACATGGCATCAGGAAATAAACGTAAACCGCCAATGGTGGCGGACCGGAAAAGGGCTGCGAACGGGCAGCCGCCGAAGGTGGGACTGAAAGTGCCGCCCAAACCGGGAACCGCCAAACCGAAAGCCGCGAAATCGACCCGCAAGAGCAGCCGCAAACCGGCGCGCAAGACCACGCGGCGCAAGGGCGGCGGCGGCATCGGCGGCTTTTTCCGCGCGGTGTTCGGCTGGATCATGCGCCTGATCTGGCGCGTGACCTCGCGCCTAGCGATGGTCGTGGCGCTTCTGGTCGGGATGGCCGTTGCATATGTCTACTCCGGTCTGCCCGAAATGTCCGCGCTGCTTGACGGGCGCGCCCGGGGATCGGTGACGTTGCAGGACTATCAGGGCGAAGTCTTTGCATGGCGGGGCGATCAGTTTGCCGGGGTGGTGACGGCCGAATCCGTCTCCCCCAACCTGCGCAATGCGATCATCGCGACCGAAGACCGGCGATTCTATCGACACTTCGGCCTCAGCCCGCGCGGGATCGCGAGCGCCGTGGCGATCAACCTGCGTGCCGGGCGCGGTCCGCTCTCCGGTAACGGCGGGTCGACGATCACGCAGCAGACGGCAAAGCTGCTCTGCCTTGGTGTCGAATACGACCCGACCCAGTGGAAGAATGAGACCGAATACGAGGACGATTGCCGTCAGGGATCGCTGTGGCGCAAGGGCAAGGAGGCGATCTATGCCCTCGCGATGGAAGCAAAATACACCAAGGACGAGATCCTGACGATCTACATGAACCGGGCCTTCCTTGGCGCGGGGGCGCGGGGGTTTGAAGCGGCGAGCCAGCGGTATTTTGGCAAATCGGCAGCCGAGGTCAGTCCCGCCGAGGCGGCGATGCTGGCCGGGTTGCTCAAGGCGCCGACGCGCTATGCCCCGACCAACAATCTTGAACGCTCGCAGGGGCGGGCGGCGACCATCGTGCGTCTCATGGAAGAGCAGGATTATCTGACCGCAGAAGAGGCCGAATATGCGCAGGACAACCCGGCGCAGCTGTCCGAGGCGGCAGAGGCCAAGGCAGGCGGCTATTTCGCCGACTGGGTAATGTCGAGCGGCCCCGAGTTCTTTACCCGCAAGACCACCGAAGACGTGATTATCCGCACCACGCTTGACCGGCGTTTGCAGCAGGCGGCCGAGGACGCGATGCGGATCGTGTTCGATGAAAAGGTGAGCGAAGGCTCCAAGGCGCAGGCCGCAATTGTGGTGATGTCAGCCGATGGTGCCGTGCGCGCCATGGTCGGCGGGCGTAACACCAAGGTCTCGGGCGCGTTCAACCGCGCAATCCAGGCCAAGCGACAGACCGGGTCTTCGTTCAAACCCTTCGTCTATGCGACCGCGCTTGAGGCCGGGTATTCACCGCTGGATACGGTGATGGACGAGCCGTTCTGCATGAACGTGGTCGGCTCGGGCCAGTGGTGCCCCGAGAACTATACCCACAAGCATTACGGCGAGGTGACACTGGCGAGGTCACTGCGCGATTCGCTTAACGTCCCGGCGGTCAAAGTGTCGGAAATGGTGGGGCGTGACCTTGTGCGCAAAGTGGCGGACGATTTCGGCATCAAGAGCGATCTGGCTGCAGGGCCGTCGCTGGCGCTGGGCGCGTCGGAAAGCACGCTGCTCGAAATGACAGGCGCTTATGCAGGTATCCTGAACGGCGGCTCCTCGGTCAAACCCTATGGCCTGATCGATCTGAGGCTACTGGGCGATGACCAGTCGCTGATGGATGCGGATGGCGGGATTGGCGAAAGGGTTATCCGTGCCGAGGCGGCGCAGCAACTGATCTGGATGATGGAAAAGGTCATCAGCGAAGGCACCGGGCGGCGCGCGGCGATCCCCGGATGGGAGGCAGCGGGCAAGACCGGCACGACCTCGAGCTATCGGGATGCGTGGTTCGTTGGCTTTACATCCGAATATGTCGCCGGGGTCTGGATGGGCTATGACGACAACACGCCGCTCAAGGGGGTCACCGGCAGCGGGTTGCCCGCCGAAATCTGGCGCGAGACGATGGTACGGGTCCATGAAGGGCTTGAGCCGCGTCCCCTGCCCGCGCTGCCGCCGCAGGACGGTTCGCGTAACCGGGACGGGATGGCACCGACCACCGTTTCGGGATCCGGTTCGGCGATTGAACGGCTCTTGCGCGGAATCTTCAGCGGCGAAGGCAGCAGTCAGGAACCGGCGAGCGGCGGTACCCGGTGAAACGAAAACGGGCGGCCCAAGGGACCGCCCGTCTCTCTATCTAAGTGGCTTGTGGCCGGATCACCCCATGGCCTTGAGATCGGCGATCAGCTGGTCGATGTTGCCCTTGCGGCGGTCCAGCATCGCGCCGATTTCGGTGCGTTCGGTCAGCAGCAGGTTCACACCTTCGATGAACATGTTGAAGAACTTGTCGCGGCCCGATTTATCCGAGACGAGGAAGGTCACGTCGAACGGTGACTGCCCCTGAAGATCGGCCTGAGCGCGAATTTCATAACCGGCCTTGATCGGGCGCGCAGATTTCACGGTCACGGTGCCACCGACGAATTCCCGGAAACGGCGGCCGTACTTGTTGGCGATATAGACCTCGAACGCATCCGTGAAGGCGCGCATCTGGCCCGCACTTGCACTGCGGGCGTCGGCGCCCAGCGCATAGCGGGCCATGATTGCCGTGTCGGCATAGGTCGAAAAAATCTTTTCGAATTCCCGAATCTTCGACGCATCCGAGCCGCCACTGGCGATAACCCGGTTGATGTCGGCAACGACGCGATTAACGAGCTGACGCGCGCCAGCCTCGGTCAGGGCGAGAAGCTGGGAAGGAATAGCTGCGAGCGCGGCAAAGCTGCAAGCGGTGGCGAGGAAGCCGCGGCGTGAGAAAACGGTACTATTCATAGGGATCCTCATAAGGGTCTGCGTACAATTCAGGCGCGGCACCGGGTACCGCATAGGGGTCGGTTCCTTCTGCATATGGGTCAGAATAGGTTTCACCGCCAGCCCCGGCCAGTTCGAATCGGCGATTCTGGAGATAGATAATACGTGATTGAGCGTAGCTGTCGGCGCTTTCGTAAAGAATCGAATCAATGGTGTCAGAGTAGCGGCCACGGTTACCGAGCTGCTGGACGACCTTGGAAACCAGCGTCACGTTGGCCACGCGGTTGGACCGGGAATAGCCAATCGGGTTGGTAAAGAAATCGACAACGAGGCCAACCGCGTCACGCTGGTTCGACGGCCCGAAAGCGGGCAGTTCGACATAGGCGCCTTCGGGCGCGCCCCAGATGTGCAGGGTTTCGCCGAAATCGGTTTCATCCGCGGGAAGTCCGAATTCGGTTGCGGGGTCGGCGAGACCGGCAAAACCGATGGTTGAATTCAACAAGAAGCGGGCAAGCGCCGTCCCGGCACGTTTCGGGTTGCCCTGCAAAAGGCCATTAACCATGTTGCTAGGCTCGGAAGCGTTGTCGGCGAAATAGCTGAAGCTGTCCACGATCGGCGGAGGCACGATGGCGACATATCCCTTGGACGCCGGACGGAAAAAGGCCCGGTCCAACCCGAGGTTGAGCTGGTGAATGCTTCTATTGGTCTTTTCATAGGGATCTACGACCTCACCGGAGGAACCGGAATTCTTCGGAACGGCACAGGCAGACACGAAGCTGACAAAAACAAGCAGAATAAGGAGGCGGGCAGCTTGAAACGGCGCGTTCATTCGATCAGAAGTCCATCTATAAAGGCGAAGCGGTATTCATGCGACTATTTAGTATAATAAGGCGCAGTTCACAGATCATCGGTGTTCACTTAAACAATATGTGGCCGAGAAGAAACAGGCTGTTCGCATATTGGTGATGTAAGGCCAATATACGCATAGCAATTGTCAATAACCCCCAAACGGTGGGCAGGACGGAGCACCAAGTGAGACACAAATCAGGCCGCGAGGAACTACGCGAGGCGCGGCGACAAAGTCGTGGGCTATACTGGGCCGTCGGTCTTTTCAGCTTTTTTGCGAATATGCTGATGCTGACGGGGCCGCTCTACATGCTGCAGGTCTATGACCGCGTGCTTGGCAGCCGGTCCGAAGCGACGCTGGTGGCGCTGTCGCTGCTGGTGGTCTTTCTTTATGGCGTGATGGGCATTCTCGATTATACGCGCGGCCGTATCATGGCACGCGTCGGCGCCCGATTTCAGGCCGCGCTGGACCAACGGGTCTTTGATGCGATGATCCGCAGATCCGCCGTCGCGCCCGATCCGGCGGCGCAGACCGGGTTGTCGGACCTTGAATCGATTCAGCGCCTGATTTCCTCGCCAGTGCTCATGAGCCTTTTCGACCTGCCGTGGACGCCCGTGTTCCTTGCCGGAATCATGCTGTTCCACCCATGGCTGGGCTTCCTTGCCATGGGCGGCGGCGCGGTGCTGATCGGCATCACCCTGCTGAACCAGCTGTTTTCGCGCGGACCGATGATGCAGGCGAACCGCTCGTCCCACCGGGCGGGCCTGCTGTCCGAGGAAATCCGCAACGAATCTGAGATGATCCAGAGCATGGGGATGCGCGGTGCCGCATTCCGGCGCTGGCGGGTGGCGCGCGATGCCTCGCTGAAGGAATCGATCTCGGCCAATGATGTTGGCGGTACCTTTACGACCATGACCAAGACTCTGCGGCTGTTCCTGCAATCCGCGATGCTGGGTCTGGGCGCCTATCTCGTGTTGCAGAACGAAATGACCGCCGGGGCGATGATCGCCGGGTCGATCCTGATGGGCCGTGCGCTGGCCCCGATCGAGATGATCATCGGTCAGTGGAGTGCGGTGCAGCGGGCGCAGAAAGGCTGGAACAGCCTTGCGGAACTGCTCGACAAGGTGCCGCCGGAACATGAGCGCACCGCCCTGCCCAAGCCGCGCGCCAAGCTGGACGTGCAATCGCTGACGCTGGTTCCTCCGGGTGATTCCCGCGCTTCGCTGCGCACCATCAGCTTCAAGGTGGAACCGGGTCAGGCGATTGGCGTCATCGGACCCTCGGGCGCTGGTAAATCGACGCTGGCCCGGGCGCTCACCGGAGTCTGGAAACCGGCGGGCGGGACGATCCGGCTCGACGGGGCCGGGCTCGACCAGTACGACGCGGATGTGCTGGGCCTGCATATCGGGTACCTGCCGCAGCGCGTGCAGCTGTTCGACGGCACCATCGCCGAGAATATCGCCCGTCTGGGCACCGAACCCGACGCGGATAAAGTCGTTGCGGCGGCCAAGAAGGCCGATGCGCATGACATGATCGTCCACCTGCCTGATGGCTACGATACGCGGGTTGCGGCCGGGGGCGGACGTCTGTCCGGCGGGCAGATGCAGCGTATCGCGCTGGCGCGTGCGCTTTACGATGATCCGGTCATCGTTATTCTGGACGAGCCGAACTCGAACCTCGACAACGAAGGCTCGATGGCGCTGAACCAGGCGATCCGGTCGCTCAAGGCCGAGGGCCGGTCCTGCCTGATCATGGCGCACCGCCCCGCGGCGATCCAGGAATGCGATATGCTGCTGGTGCTGGATCAGGGCACACGCGCGGCATTCGGTCCCAAGGCGCAGGTGCTCAAGGAAATGGTATCCAACCATGAAGAACTGACCAAGACCGCCGCTATGGGAGGTGTCCGATGAGCGATAATTCATGGTCTGCCCGTACGCCGCTGATCATCGGTTTCATCGGCCTGCTGACTCTGGTCGGCGGGTTCGGCACATGGGCGGTGGTCAGCAAT
Organism: Heliomarina baculiformis; assembly: GCF_019966545.1. Lineage (GTDB taxonomy): Bacteria > Pseudomonadota > Alphaproteobacteria > Rhodobacterales > Rhodobacteraceae > Heliomarina > Heliomarina baculiformis. The sequence continues at coordinate 102,955 of NZ_JAIMIC010000007.1, forward strand.
ATCGCTGGCGCCGTAATCGCGCCGGGCCGGATCGAAGTCGACCGTAACCGGCAGGTGGTACAGCACCCTGACGGCGGGGTGGTGACCGAAATCCTTGTCGAAGAGGGCGATACCGTCGAAATGGGCGAGACGTTGATCCGTCTCGATGCCGAATTCCTTGCCTCTGAACTTTTGATCACCGAGGGCCAGCTGTTCGAGCTGATGGCTCGCCGGGGTCGGCTTGAAGCCGAGCGGGACGATGCCACCGAGATTGATTTTGACGAAGAATTGCTTGAGATGGCGAAACACCGTCCGACGGTTGCCGAACTGATCGACGGCCAGCAGCGCCTGTTTCAGGCACGGCGCGAATCCGTCGCAAACGAGACCGACCAGCTTGAAAAGCGCCGGGGCCAGATCCAGAACCAGATCGAGGGGATCGACGCGCAGCAGGTTTCGCTTGGTCGCCAGCTAGAGCTGATCGATACCGAGCTGACCAACCAGCAATCGCTGCTGGATCGCGGGTTGGCGCAGGCAGGCACAGTGCTGAATCTGCAGCGGACTGCCGCGAACCTCGACGGGACGCTGGGTGAGCTGAAAGCCTCCGAAGCACAGGCTGAGGGCCGGATCACCGAAATCGACATCGAGGTGCTCAAACTGGGCACCCAGCAGCGCGAAGAGGCGATCACCCGTTTGCGCGACCTGCAATATCAGGAGCTGGAACTGGCCGAAAAACGGCGCTCGCTCAAGGAACGGCTGGCACGGCTGGATATCACCGCACCGGTTTCGGGCATCGTCTACGGCATGCAGGTGCATACGCCACGTTCAGTGATCCGGCCTGCCGATCCGGTGCTCTATCTCGTGCCACAGGACCGGCCTCTTGTCATCGCAACCCGGGTCGAGCCAATCCATATCGACAAGATCTCGGTCGGGCAGGAAGTGGCACTGCGTTTCTCGGCGCTGGACCAGCGCGAAACCCCCGAGGTTTTCGGAACGGTCACCAAGATTTCCGCCGACGCCTTTGAAGATCAGAACGGCCAGTTTTCATTCTACCGGACCGAGATCGCGCTGAACGAGGGCGAGCAGGAACGGCTGCCGGTCGGGACGGTCCTTTTGCCGGGCATGCCGGTCGAGGCCTTTATCCGTACCGAGGAACGCTCACCCATGTGGTATTTCATCAAACCGCTGGCGGATTATTTCATCAAGGCGTTCCGAGAATAGGCTTTTCGTCGCGCAGGGCTGCGGTTAGCGTGCGCGACGAATACCGCCTGAAAGGAACCCGAGATGAGCATTGAAAGCAGACTTGCAGAACTGGGCGTGACCCTGCCCGACGCCCCTGCCCCGGCAGCGAATTACGTGCCCTACGTTCAGACCGGTGACATCGTCTATGTCTCGGGACAGATCTCTCAGGATGCAAACGGGCCGGTGAAGGGCAAGCTGGGCGCGGATCTTGGTGCCGAAGAAGGGGCCGCGGCGGCAAAACTCTGCGCGATCAGTCTTTTGGCGCAGGTTCGGGCGGCCTGTGGCGGCGATCTGGACCGGCTGGTACGGGTGGTGAAACTGACTGGTTTCGTCAATTCGACCGCAGATTTCACCGATCAGCCCAAGGTGATCAACGGCTGTTCCGATTTCATGGTCGAAGCGCTGGGCGATGCCGGGCGACATGCCCGTTCCGCCGTATCCGCCGCTTCCCTGCCGCTGGGCGTGGCTGTTGAAATCGAAGGCATCTTTCAGATCAAATGACAACCTTGCCAGAGGCGTTCCTGCGCCTGCCCATCGCCCACCGCGCCTATCATGACAAGACGCAAGGGCGGCCCGAAAACAGCCGTGCGGCCATTCGCGCCGCAATCGACGCAGGTTATGGGATCGAGATCGACCTGCAACTGACCGCCGACGGGCAGGCTGTTGTCTTTCACGACTACGAGCTGAAGCGCCTGACCTGTGCGACCGGCACCGTGCGCCAGCACTCTGCCCAGGAAATGGCGCAGATTGCGCTTAGCAATGGCGACGGTGAGACGGTTCCCGGGTTTGCCGAGGTGCTTGAGATCGTCGCAGGTCAGGTGCCGCTTCTGGTCGAGCTGAAGGATCAGGATGGGGCGATGGGACCCAACACCGGCGCCCTTGAAGCGGCAGCCGCAAAGGCATTGCAGGGCTATGAAGGTCCGCTGGCAGTGATGTCGTTCAACCCGCACAGCATGGCCGAAATGGCGCGGCTCGCGCCGGATGTGCCGCGCGGGCTGACGACCTCGGGCTATGATCCGCAGGACTGGCCGCTGACGGCGGAAACCTGCGCGCATTTGCGCGAGATCCCGGATTTTGATCGGGTCGGGGCTTGTTTCATCAGCCACGAGGCCAAGGATCTGTCCCGTCCGCGTGTCGGGGCGCTGCACGACTCCGGGGTGCCGGTGCTGTGCTGGACCATCAGATCGCCCGAAGCGGAGGCAGAAGCGCGCAAGCGTGCCGATAACATCACTTTTGAAACCTACGCGGCCCGGATGCCGTCTTGATCCCCCGCGCCGCTGCTACACATTAGGAGCTGGGGAACGACGGAAAGACCATGGACCAGGCGCAAATCGAAATTCATGTCCTGAACTCCCTTGCGCAGATCGCGCCGGAGGACTGGGATGCCTGTGCCTGCCCCGAGGCGGCGGATGGCGGCGCGCCGGACGATCCGTTCACGACTTATCGATTTCTGAAGGCGCTGGAAGATAGCGGCTCGGTCGGGACCGGAACGGGGTGGCAGCCGCATTACCTTGCCGCACATCTGGATGGCGAGCTGATTGCGGTCGCGCCGATGTACCTGAAGTCACACAGCCAGGGCGAATATATCTTCGATCACAATTGGGCGCATGCATATGAGCGCGCCGGCGGGCGGTATTACCCCAAGCTGCAGATCGCGGTGCCCTTTACCCCCGCGACCGGGCGACGGTTTTTGGTGCGTCCCGAATACCGCGAGGTCGGCATGTCCGCCCTTGTGCAGGGCGCGGTGCAGCTTGCCGACAATAACGAGGTATCGTCGCTGCACGTCACCTTTTGTACCGCAGACGAGGCCGACGCCGGTGAGCAGATGGGGCTGATGCCTCGGAGCACCCAGCAGTTCCACTGGCTGGATCAGGGATTTGGTGATTTCGACGGTTTTCTTGCAAGTTTGTCGTCGCGCAAGCGCAAGAACATCCGCAAGGAACGCGCGCAGGCCAATGCCTTTGGCGGGACGATCCGAACCTATACCGGCGACGAGATCCAACCCGAGCACTGGGACGCGTTCTGGAAGTTCTATCAGGACACCGGCGCCCGAAAATGGGGCTCTCCTTACCTCACGCGGCGCTTTTTCACCCTCGCGCAGGAGAGCCTGCGCGATGACATCGCCCTTGTGCTGGCCGAGCGTGACGGAAGTTACGTCGCGGGAGCGCTGAACTTTATCGGGCGCAAGACGTTGTTTGGCCGCTACTGGGGCTGCGTCGAGCATCACCCCTGCCTGCATTTCGAACTGTGCTATTATCGCGCCATCGACTTTGCCCTTGAGAACGGGCTGCCACGGGTCGAGGCGGGCGCGCAGGGCGAGCATAAACTGGCGCGCGGGTATCTGCCCTGCGAGACCCATTCGCTGCACTGGGTCGGCAATCCGGGCTTTGCCCGCGCCATCAAGGACTATCTCGATGCCGAGCGTGAAGCGGTGGCCGAAGAGATCGAAATTCTGACGGATTACGGACCGTTCAGGAAGATAGAAGTGGAAGAACAGGAATGACCGAAAAGCTTTCGGAAGAAACCCGCAAAACCTTGCTGACCCCCTTGTTCGAAACGGGCTGGGCCATGTGCGAAGACCGGGACGCCATCGAGAAAACCTTCACTTTCGATGACTTTGTCGGGGCTTTTGGCTGGATGACCCAGGCCGCCTTCTGGGCGGAAAAGTGGAACCACCACCCGGAATGGCGCAATGTTTACAAGACCGTGGAAGTTGTACTAACCACGCATGATGTCGAGGGACTAAGCTCGCTCGACGTGAAATTAGCGCGGAAAATGGACAGCTTGGCAGAGGTTTAATGGAAGAAATACTTGGGACTGAAATCTGGAACGGCACCACCGTGGGTGACGTTCTGACACTTAATTTTCTGGCGTCAATTGCGGGATCGGTGCTGTCTGCCGTCGTGATCCTGATCATTGGCTGGTTCATTGCATCGTGGGCGCATACCCGCATCCGCAAGATCGGCGAGCGCTATGCGCATCTTGATGTAACCCTGTTCGATTTCTTCGGGTCGATCCTGCGTTACACGATCCTCGCCTTTACGTTCATTTTCGTGCTGAACACATTCGGCGTGCAGACCACCTCTATCGTGGCCGCAGTCGGTGCTGCCGGTCTTGCCATCGGTCTGGCCTTGCAGGGCACGCTGTCGAACGTGGCGGCGGGTGTGATGCTGATCTTTTTCCGCCCGATCAAGACCGGCGATTTCGTCGAGATCAACGGCCAGATGGGGACGGTCAAGACGATCACCCTCAATTATACGGAACTGGCCAGCCTTGGAAACGTCCAGATCATCGTGCCGAACTCCGAGGTCTGGGGCAGCACCATCGTCAACTATTCGATCTACCCAACCCGAAGGGCCGAATGGACGTTCGGCGTTGGTTATGGCGCCGATCTGAAACAGGCTGAAGCCGTGATCCGCGAGACCATCATGGGCGATGAACGCACCCATGATTCGCCCGAGATGTTCCTTCAAGTGAACAACCTTGGGGATTCCTCGGTCGATTTCCTGGCCCGGGCATGGTGCGACAGCGCGGTGTATTTCCAGTATCAGGCCGATATCAAACGCAAGGTCAAAGAGGCGCTGGATGCTGCCGGGGTCGATATTCCGTTCCCGACAAGAACGATCGTTCAGGAAAGCTGAGAGTCCCTTTCCGAATAAAGAAAGGCGCGCCGTTAGGGACGCGCCTTTTTCATTTGCTGCTTACTGCATCGAATCCAGCAGACCTTCGCCCGCTGAAATCTCGCATCCGGTGCCGAGTTCCTCGTTCAGGATGCTGACCGTGCCGTCTTCGACCAGCATGGCGTAGCGCTTTGAGCGGCCCATGAGACCTACCGCAGCGACGTCAAAGCTCATCCCGAGGGCCTTGGTGAATTCGCCGGTTCCGTCGGCAAGCATGGTGATCCCTGCCGAGCCTGCGCCAGTGGCGTCGTCCCATGCTTTCATCACGAAGGGGTCGTTGACGGAGACACAGATGATCTCGTCGACACCCTTGGAATCGAACTGTTCTTTGGTGCGGATAAAGCTGGGCACGTGGGCGGAATGGCAGGTCGGGGTGAACGCGCCGGGCACCGCAAAGATCACGACCTTGCGCCCCTTTACCTTGTCGGCCAGCGGAATCTGCTCCGGGCCTTCGGCACCGATCCGGGTCAGCGTTGCATCGGGAAGTTTGTCGCCTTTGGAAATGGTCATGATGTTTCCCCTGTTGGATTTGCTATTTACCTTGTGGCCCATATAGGGTGCGCCGACAAGATGACGAAGCAGTATCGAAAGGTCGGGCGCATGACCCATATCGTTGTTATCGGAGCCGGTCAGGCCGGGTCCTCTCTGGTGGCCAAGCTGCGCAAGGACGGGTTTGACGGCGATATCACCCTGATCGGGGCGGAACCGGTTGTTCCCTATCAGCGCCCGCCGCTTTCCAAGGCCTATCTGCTGGGCGACATGGCGCTTGAGCGGCTGTTTCTGCGACCCGAAAGCTTTTACGACGACCAGAAGGTGACGCTGAAGCTGGGTCAGCCGGTTACCGCCATCGACCGACACGGGAAGACCGTGCATCTGGGTGACGAGGTCATCCCCTATGACCAGTTGGTGCTGACCACCGGATCGGACCCGCGCCGCCTGCCCTCATCGATTGGCGGCGACTTGGACGGAGTCTTTGTCGTGCGGACGCTGGCCGATGTCGATGCGATGGCGCCGATGGTGAGCGAGGGCAAACGCGCGTTAATCGTCGGTGGCGGCTATATCGGGCTTGAGGCGGCGGCGGTCGCGACCAAGCTCGGTGTACAGGTCACGTTGGTCGAGATGGCCGACCGTATCCTGCAACGGGTCGCCGCGCCCGAGACGAGCAATTTTTTTCGCGATCTCCACACCGGACACGGCGTGAAGATCCTCGAGGGTGTCGGGCTGGAAAAACTGACCGGCGAGAATGGCAAGGTTACCGGGGCGGTGCTGGCCGATGGCACCACGCTCGAGGTGGATTTCGTGGTTGTGGGTGTCGGCATTGCGCCGTCGACCCAGCTTGCCGAGATGGCCGGGGTGATCCTTGACAACGGGATCAAGACCGATGCGTTTGGCCGGACCTCGGATGAAAGCATCTGGGCCGCCGGGGATTGCGCGTCCTTTCCCTATAAGGGCGAGCGTATCCGGCTGGAAAGCGTGCCCAATGCCATCGATCAGGCGGAATGCGTCGCGGGCAACCTGCTGGGCAATACAGTTGAATACGTGCCACAGCCGTGGTTCTGGTCTGACCAGTACGACGTCAAATTGCAGATTGCCGGGCTGAATACAGGCTATGACCGGATCATCACGCGGGCAGGCGACGGTAAAACCGTGTCCTTCTGGTATTACAATGGCGATGAATTGCTGGCCGTGGACGCGATGAACGACCCACGCAATTACATGATCGGCAAGCGGTTGATCGACGCGGGCAAATCACCCTCGCCCGATGTCATCGCCGACCCGGCAACCGACATGAAGGCCCTGTTGAAAGCGTGAGGATCATCGCGGGCAGGTATCGCGGCCGCGCGCTGACCCCGGTGGGCAAGGGCGATGCCGGGGCGCATCTGCGACCGACCACCGACCGGGTGCGCGAAAGCCTGTTCTCGGTGCTGACCTCGCTGGACGTGCTCGACGGTGCCTGGGTGCTGGACCTCTTTGCCGGGACCGGGGCGTTGGGGCTTGAGGCATTGTCGCGGGGGGCGGAGCATGTGACTTTCGCAGAGAAAGGCCGGGTCGGTCAGGGGTTGATTGGCAAGAACATCGCCCTGCTCGGCGCCGGGGAAGAGACGCGGCTGATCCGGCAGGATGCGACACAGCTGCCCGATGCCAATGCGCCTTGCGATCTGATCTTTCTCGATCCGCCCTATGGTCAGGGACTGGGAGCAAAGGCGCTGGCGTCGGCGAGCGCCGGTGGATGGATCGCCGACGGCGCGCTGATTGTCTGGGAAGAAAGTAGCCCGCAGGAGGCCCCAGAGGGGTTCGATCTGCATGACCGCCGAAAATACGGCGATACACATGTCACGTTGTTATGGTACGGCGCGGCCTGAACCGGACGCGCCGTCAGCGGCTTAACCGTAGGTCGGGTGGAACTTGTTGCCCGGCGAGTTTGTGAAAATCTCACAACCGTCCTCGGTGACGCCAATCGAATGCTCGAACTGCGCCGACAGCGATTTGTCGCGAGTCACGGCAGTCCAGTCATCGGCCAGAGTCTTGGTTTCCGGGCGGCCCAGATTGACCATCGGTTCGATAGTAAAGAACATGCCGGGTTCCAGAACCGCGCCATTGCCGGGACGGCCATAGTGCAACACGTTCGGCGGCGCGTGGAACACGCGGCCAAGCCCGTGACCGCAGAAATCGCGAACGACGCTCATGCGGTTGGCTTCGACAAAGGTCTGGATCGCGTGACCGATATCGCCAAAGGTATTGCCTGGCTTGACCACCTCGATTCCGCGCATCAGCGCCTCGTAGGTGACGTCGATCAAACGTTCCGCTTTGCGCGGCAGTTTGCCCGCCACGTACATGCGGCTGGTGTCGCCGTACCAGCCATCGACGATCACGGTCACGTCGATGTTGAGAATATCGCCATCCTTCAGTGTCTTGGGGCCGGGGATACCGTGGCAGACCACGTGGTTTACTGAAATGCAGCTTGCATGCTGATAGCCCTTGTAGCCGATGGTCGCCGAGGTCGCGCCCGCGTCCTCGACCATCTTGGTGATCAGGCGGTCAAGCTCTTCGGTCGTCTGGCCAACGGTCACATGCTCGGCAATGTCGTCAAGGATCTGCGCGGCAAGCGCGCCAGCCGTATGCATTCCGGCGAAATCGGCGGTTTCGTAGATCCGGATCCCGTCCTTGGTCAGGCGGCCACGATGTTCGTTCTTCAACAAGGGCTCTCCATCCTTTTGGATAGTTTCGATTATAACGACCCGTCCTTAAAATCCAATGGCCGTCAGGTCACGGCGGCCACAGAGCGACCAAGCGACACATGTTGAGGCGTGATATCGCAATCGTAGCAAAGAATTTCAACACCCGAGGCACGCGCAGCGGTAAAAGCAGCTGCATAAGCAGGGTCGATATCGCGGGCCAGATCGAAAGACGTGCAGTCGGTGCGCTGGATCAGGTAGAACATGATCGCGCGATGCCCCTCAGCCGCCATATCGGCAAGTTCGGCCAGATGTTTGGCGCCCCGCGCGGTCACGCTGTCGGGGAATTCGGCAAGTCCCAGCTGGCGCGACAGCGTTACGGATTTCACCTCGACATAGGCATCGGGAAGGCCGGCGCCGGATAACAGGAAATCGATGCGGCTGGATTTGCCGTATTTCACCTCGGGCCGGACGGTTTCGTAGGCGGCCAGTTCCGGGATTTCGCGCGCCTCAAGGGCGTGGCGCAGGGCGCGGTTCGGCACGGATGTATCGACGCCGGTGAAATTGCCGTCTTCGTGATCCACCAGACGCCAGCCGTATTTCAGCTTTTTTTTCGGATCGTCATTGGGTTCGAGCCAGATTTTCACGCCCGGCTCGGCCAGCCCCATCATAGAGCCGGGGTTGGCGCAATGGGCCGTGATCTCGCGCCCGTCCTCAAGCTGGCAATCGGCAAGGAAGCGTTTGTATCGCCGGATCAGCCGGGCCGGAACAAGAGGGGTTTGAAAGCGCATGAGACGCGGCCTATACCCAGATCAACAACCGTTCAAGGAGTTCCGCCCATGCCCAATCCGACTGCCGCCATGCTTGTGATCGGGGACGAAATCCTGTCGGGGCGGACTCGCGACGCGAATATGTACCATCTGGCCAACCAATTGACGGCACGCGGGATCGACCTGAAAGAAGTCCGGGTGGTCAGCGACGACGCGCCTGCCATCGTCGCGGCGGTCAAAGCGCTCTCGGCGGGGTTCGATCACGTCTTTACCAGCGGCGGCATCGGGCCGACCCATGATGACATCACCGCCGATTGCATTGCAGAGGCCTTCGACACGCCGATCGGCATCCGCGACGACGCCCGCGCCCTGCTTGCCGCGCATTATGAACGCACCGGGCGTGAGCTGAACGCGCCCCGGCTGCGGATGGCGCGCATCCCGGATGGAGCAGCGCTGATCGAGAATCCGGTGTCGGTTGCGCCGGGCTTTACCATCGGCAACGTGCATGTAATGGCGGGTGTGCCCTCGGTTTTCGAGGCGATGGTGGCCAGCGTTCTGCCCGGTCTGACCGGCGGTGCGCCGCTGATCTCTGAATCCCTGCGTGTCGACAAGGGCGAAGGCGATATCGCGGAAACGCTCACCTCGATTTCGGCCACCTACAACGACCTGTCCATCGGCTGTTACCCGTTTCAGGAAAACGGCCGTTATGGCGCGAATGTCGTGTTGCGCGGCAGCGATCCGGCGCGGGTAACCGCCGCGAGAACGGCTTTGGTGCGCGCGCTGGAGGCGCTGGCATGACACCGCCCGATTGGTACGCCGTCATCGACGGCACATGGCCAGCGGCCACTTATCGAAAAGAGGACCCTTGGACCTTTCGCGAAGGTCGGGGCGGCGGCAGCCGGGTGTCGGCGACAACCGCAGATGGGCCGGTAACCGAGGCCGATATAGACCGCGCCGAAGAAGCGATGCTGGCGATGGATCAAAAGCTGATCTTCCAGATCCGCGAAGGTCAGGAACATCTGGACGGGATGCTGGCGGCGCGCGGCTATGCCATTCTCGATCCGGTCACGATCTATGCCTGTACGCCAGAGACGCTCTGCGATGTGGCGATCCCGCGCGTGACGGTTCTTCAGGTCTGGGAGCCGCTCGCGATCATGCGGGAAATCTGGGCGGCCGGGGGCATTGGCCCGGAACGCATCGAGGTCATGAAACGCACCAAGAGCCCAAGGGTCAGCCTTCTTGGGCGGCTCAACGACAAGCCGGGCGGCGTCGCCTTTGTCGCGATCCATGATGGTGTCGCGATGGTCCACGCGGTCGAGGTTTGCCCGGGACAGCGCCGCCTTGGCATGGGCCGATGGTTCATGCGCGCGGCGGCATTCTGGGCGCGCGACAACGGTGCCCACACCCTGTCGGTGATGTGTACGGATGCCAATGGCCCGGCCAATGGTTTGTACCGTTCGCTGGGCATGACCGTGACAGGGCACTATCATTACCGACACAGCACTACAGGGAGAGTGACACGTGACTGAAAAAGACAAGCCGACCGCCTTGGATCTGCCGATGGTCGATCCGCTGCCTGAAGCAACGCAGAAATATTTCGACATCTGCATGGAAAAGCTTGGCATGGTGCCCAATGTGCTCAAGGCGAACGCGTTCGACATCGACAAGCTCAACGCCTTTACCGGCATGTATAATGACCTGATGCTGGCCGACAGCGGGCTTTCCAAGCTTGAACGCGAGATGATTGCGGTCGTGGTGTCTTCGATCAACAAGTGCTTTTACTGCCTGACCGCCCATGGTGCCGCCGTGCGCCAGCTGTCCGGCGATCCGGTGCTTGGCGAGATGCTGGTGATGAATTTCCGGGTGGCCGATCTGGACGCACGCCAGCGGGCGATGCTGGAATTCGCGGAAAAGGTTACGATCTCAAGCCACAAAGTCGAGGAAGACGACCGGCAGGCCCTGCGAGAAGTCGGCTTTAGCGACCGCGATATCTGGGACATCGCCAATGTCACCGGCTTTTTCAACATGTCTAACCGCGTGGCAAGTGCCACGGACATGCGCCCGAACGACGCCTATCACGCGCAGGCAAGATGATCCGCTTGATCGCCGCATTGATACTGGCGGCAACGCCGGTCGCGGCGATCGAGCTGTCCCTGCCGGTCGGCGCGCGCACGTTGTCCGAGCGTGTGATCCCACTTGATGACTACGCGATGCCGGTGGGCGACTATCGTGACGGCATCCTGCCGACCGAGACCTTCACCGGAGAGGTCGCGCGCCGCACCTGGCGCATCAACAGTTCCGACCTGACGACGCTTCAGGTGCTTGAACCGATCCGGACTCAGCTTGAGCAGGCCGGGTACGAGGTGCTGTACGCCTGCAAGGATATCGAATGTGGCGGCTTTGATTTCCGTTTCCGGACCGAGATCACCCCGGCCCCGGACATGTATGTCGACATCAGGAACTTCCGCTACGTGGCCGCGCAGAAGACAAACGGCGAAGCCCTGAGCGTCTTGGTCAGCAAGAGCCGGGCATCCGCCTACATCCAGATTATCGAAGTCTCACCAGATGAGGTCGAAGAGGTTCCAACCGAACCCGTGGCCGAAATCGAACCAACGCCGGAGGCAGGTCAGCCCCGGCAGACGGTGAACCAATTCGAGCGTGACGGCCATATCGTGCTGCGCGACCTTGAGTTTGAAACCGGCGCTGTTGCGCTTGGTCCGGGGCCCTATGACTCACTGGTCAATCTTGCCGCCTATCTGACCGAGAATCCGGGCGTGCGGATCGCGCTTGTCGGGCATACGGATTCGGTTGGCGGTCTGGCCGGGAATATCGACCTGTCCCGCCGACGTGCGCAGGCGGTGCGGGACAGGCTGATCGAAGCCTATGATATCGACCCGGGTCGGCTTGAGGCCGATGGGGTGGGCTATCTTGCCCCGGCGGCCAGCAATCTCGACCCGCAAGGCCGCGAGGATAACAGACGCGTCGAGGCCGTGCTGCTGTCGCTGGAATGAAAACGGGGGCCGCAGCCCCCGCGTCCGATATCAGATCCGTTCGATGGCAAGGGCGATGCCCTGCCCGCCGCCGATGCACATGGTAATGATCGCTTTCGATCCGCCAATCCGTTCAAGCTCGTAAAGCGCCTTGATCGTGATCAGGGCACCGGTCGCGCCCACCGGGTGGCCCAGCGCGATTGCACCACCATTGGGGTTCACCTTGTCGATATCCAGACCCAGTTCTCGGTTCACCGCGATGGCCTGCGCGGCAAAGGCCTCGTTGCTTTCGATCACATCGAAGTCCTCGACGCTCAGCCCGGTTTTCTTGAGCAGGTTCTGCACGGCCGGGATCGGACCGACGCCCATGACTTCGGGACGCACACCGGAATGCGCATAGCCCAGCACGCGGGCGCGTGGTTTCAGACCAGCCTTTTCGGCAGCGGACGCGCTGGCGAGGACGATGGCCCCGGCGCCGTCATTGATGCCGCTTGCGTTGCCCGCCGTGACGGTACCGTCCTTTTGAAAGGCGGGGCGCAGCCCGGCAAGCGCTTCGGCGCTGGTCTTTTTGGGGTGTTCATCAACGTTGAAAGGCACTTTCTCGCGCTTGACCATCACCTCGACCGGCGCGATCTGGCTTTCGAAATAGCCCGCCTCGATTGCCTTGGCCGCGCGGGTCTGCGAGGTCAGCGCGAAGGCATCCTGATCTTCACGCGTGATCTGGTGTTCCGATGCGACGTTTTCCGCCGTGACGCCCATGTGGCCGGTGCCAAACGGGCAGTTGAGCGCACCCAGCATCATGTCGAGCGATTTCACATCACCCATCTTCTGACCCCAGCGAGCCGAGGGCACGATATAGGGGCTACGCGACATCGCCTCGGCCCCACCGGCGAGAGCGAAGTCCGCATCGCCCAGCATCAGGTTCTGAATGGCCGACACAATCGCCTGCGCGCCGGAACCACACAGACGGTTGACGTTCATCGCCGGGCTGGTTTCAGGGATACCGGCCTGCATCGCGGCAACGCGGCTCAGGTACATGTCGCGCGGTTCGGTGTTGATCACGTGGCCAAAGACGACATGGCCGATCTGCCCGCCCTCGACGCCCGAGCGTTCAAGCGCGGCTTCGGTAACAACGGTGGCCAGATCAATCGGGGCCACGCTGGACAGGGCGCCTCCGAAGGTCCCGATCGCGGTGCGGGCACCGTCCAGAATAACGACATCAGTCATAGCTTTACTCCCTTTCAAAATCCTCGCGGGGAATATGCGCGCAGAAGTTTTGGCATTCCAGCGCAATCCGGGCATTGTTGAATTGACAACGCGTCACTTTCGCTTTCATCAATCCGTCATGACGGAAAACACCAACGATATCCTGAACCGCCTGCCAGCACGGCTTAAAGAAGCGCGGCGCGCCAAGGGCCTGTCGCTTGAGGCCGTGGCGAACCTGTCCGGCGTTTCCCGTTCAATGGTGAGCCAGATCGAACGTGGCGAAAGCAGCCCGACCATATCGACGCTCTGGAATCTGACCCGCGCCCTTCAGGTGGACTTCGCCGGTCTGCTTGACTCGGAAAAGGCCCATGACCGGATCGACGTCATCCGCGCCGAAGAGGCCCCGACCATCGAAAACATGGGAGAGGGCTGCCGGATTCGTATCCTCTCTCCACCCGAAGAGGCCGGCCATCACGAAGTGTATGAGCTGATCTTTACCGAGGGCGGCGCCCTCAGAAGCCAGCCACACACCCGCGGCGCCACCGAACAACTTACAGTGATTAGCGGCGAAGTTCTCGTGACCTCGGGCAATGCAGAATCGACCCTGTCACAGGGCGATACGGCCCGCTACGCAGCAGATGTCCCCCATAGCATCCAATCCGCCGGATCACCGGCAAGGGCACTACTGATCGTAAAGAACGCCTAAAAATCCGTCTTACAGGAATTTTTCCGCTAAACCGGAAATCCTTCTTTCAGGAATCACTTTGGCCATGGTAAGGGTCGGACAAAGGAGACCTGCCCGATGCCCAGCGAATTTCTGTCCCATATTTCGAAGACGCTTGACGAGATCGAGGCCGAGGGGCTGACCAAGCGCGAACGCCTGATCACCTCACCCCAGGGCGGCGAGATCACGGTGAACGGGCGCAATGTCATCAACCTTTGCGCCAATAACTACCTTGGGCTGGCCGATCATCCGGACCTCATCGCGGCGGCCCGCGCTGCGATGGAGCCCAAGGGGTTCGGCATGGCCTCGGTCCGGTTCATCTGTGGCACGCAGGATATCCACCGCGAGCTTGAACAGGCGCTGACAAAATTCCTCGGCATGGAGGATTCGATCCTTTTCGCGGCCTGCTTCGATGCCAATGGCGGCTTGTTCGAACCCCTGCTTGGCGCCGAGGACGCGGTGATCTCTGACGCACTGAACCATGCCTCGATCATCGACGGTATCAGGCTCTGCAAAGCGAAAAGATACCGCTATGCCAATTCCGACATGGGCGATCTTGAAGCCCAGCTCAAGGCCGCGAAAGCCGATGGTGCGCGTCATATCATGATCGCCACCGACGGCGTTTTCTCGATGGACGGCTACCTTGCCAAACTTGGCGAGATCCGCGCGCTGGCTGATAAATACGATGCCATCGTAATGGTCGACGATTGCCATGCCACCGGGTTCATGGGGCCGAAAGGAGAAGGCACCCCGGCCCATGCGGGCGTCAGTGTCGATATCCTGACCGGCACGCTGGGCAAGGCGCTGGGCGGGGCTATCGGCGGATATATCGCCGGTCCGCAACCGGTCATCGACCTGCTGCGCCAGCGTGCGCGGCCTTACCTGTTCTCGAATTCGCTGCCCCCTGCCATCGTCGCGGCCGGGCTTGAGGCGCTGCGTCTCGTTCAAGAGGGCGACGATCTGCGCGCCCGGCTGTTCGAAAACGCTAAATACTGGCGCGAGGGGCTGACCGATCTCGGGTTCGACCTTTTGCCCGGCGAACACCCGATCATCCCGGTGATGCTTGGAGAAGCGCAACTGGCGCAGGACATGGCGAACCGGCTGTTTGAAGAAGGAGTCTATGTCTCGGGCTTTTTCTTCCCCGTGGTGCCGCGCGGTCAGGCCCGGATCAGAACCCAGATGAACGCGGCCCTCACCCGCGAAGAACTCGACCGTGCGCTTGATGCCTTTGCCGCTGCCGGGAAGGCGACCGGGGTGATTTGATGGACACCGGGAACGAAGCCCTTCGGATCTACGCAGAGAATGCCGAACAGCTTGCCGAGCGCTATGAATCCGTCGATGCCGATGTGGTTTTTGCGCCGCTCGCCCGGCTGCTCCCCGACGCGCCTGCCCGCATCGCCGATATCGGTGCGGGGACCGGTCGAGACGCGGCTTGGCTGGCAGCGCGGGGACACAGCGTAACCGCCGTCGAACCGACGCAGGGTTTACGTAAGGCCGGCATTTCCCGGCATGGCGACCGGGTGGAATGGGTGTCGGACACCCTGCCCGGTCTAACGACGCTTGATAACCGTACATTCGACCTCATCTTCGTAAACGCGGTCTGGCATCATCTCGATGAGACCTCACGGGAAGCGGCCATGAAGCGACTGGCCGAACTCACCTGCGCGGGCGGACGTGTCCTGATTTCGCTACGACACGGGCCGCTGCCAAAAGGTCAACCTGTCGAGCCGCTTTCAACGGAGCAGGAACTCGAGCGTGCCCAGCGCGCAGGCTTTGAGCTGATCCAACGCATCGAAACCGATTCGCGGCAGGAAAATAACCGGCAGGCCGATGTGACCTGGACCTGGCTCGCACTGGAACAAAGAGACATCTCATGAAGAACGAAATGAAAGCCCTGTCGAAACTTCACGCCCGCGAGGGTCTCTGGATGACCCATGCCCCAGTGCCGGAAATTGGCCCCGAAGACGTGCTGATCCGCATCAACGCCACCGGCATCTGCGGCACGGACATCCACATCTGGAACTGGGATGAATGGGCGCAGAACACCGTGCCTGTCCCGCTGATCACCGGCCACGAGTTCGCTGGCGAAATCGTCGAGATCGGGCGTAATGTCGAAGGTCTCGAAATCGGCCAGCGCTGCTCTGGCGAAGGCCACCTGATCGGGAAATCTTCGCGCCAGAGCCGGGCGGGCAAGTTTCACCTCGACCCTGCCACGCGCGGCATTGGCGTCAACGAACAGGGCGCCTTCGCCCAATACCTGCGCCTGCCTGCCTTCAACGTGGTGCCTCTGCCCGACGATATCCCGGATGACATCGGCGCGATTCTCGATCCCTTGGGCAACGCCGTCCACACCGCGCTTTCCTTCGATCTCGTGGGCGAGGACGTGCTGATTACCGGCGCAGGCCCCATCGGCATCATGGCAGCAGCGGTCGCGCGGCACGTGGGTGCGCGCCACGTGGTGATCACAGATGTTAACCCCGCGCGGCTGGAACTTGCCGCCAAGGTCGCCGATGTCACCCCCGTCAATGTCGCCGAGCAAGACCTTGCCAAAACGATCTCGGATCTCAAGATGAAACAGGGCTTTGACGTGGGGCTGGAAATGTCCGGCAACCAGACCGCGCTGGACCAGATGGTCGAGGCGATGACCATGGGCGGTCGCATCGCGATGCTGGGCATCCCGCCGGGAAAATCCCCCGTCGACTGGTCGCGCATCGTTTTCAAGGCGATCACGATCAAGGGCGTCTATGGCCGCGAAATATTCGAGACATGGTACAAGATGATCGCGATGCTCCAGAACGGGCTCGATGTGTCCGGCGTCATCACCCATCACTTCAAGGTCGATGACTTCGAAGAGGGCTTTGCCGCGATGAAATCCGGACAAAGCGGCAAGGTGGTGCTCGACTGGACATGACGGCAAGCTCTATCCTCGATCTCATCGGCAACACGCCCTCCCTCTGGCTCGACCGGCTGACCACTGAAAAGCGGGTCGAGGGACGGATCCTTGCCAAGCTCGACTACCTGAACCCCGGCTTGTCCAAAAAGGACCGTGCGGCACTGGGCATCATCCGCGCCGCCCGCGCCGACGGGAGCCTCCGCCCCGGCCAGACCGTGGTGGAACTCACCTCCGGCAACATGGGAACTGGTCTGGCAATCGTCTGCGGCCAGCTGGGCCACCCGTTCATCGCCATGATGAGCCGGGGCAACTCTCCCGAACGGGCGCGGATGATGAAAGCCCTCGGGGCCGAGGTCATCCTCGTCGATCAGGCCCCCGGCAGCCAGCCGGGGCAGGTCTCGGGCGAGGATCTCGCCCTTGTCGAAACCCGAGCCCAAGAGGTGACCGAGGCCCGCTCGGCCTTCCGCGCCGATCAGTTCAATCACCCCGGCAACGCCGAAGCGCACCGCCAGACCACGGGACCAGAGCTCTGGCGCGACTCAGACGAAACGCTGACCGCCTTTGTCGATTTCGCCGGGTCCGGGGGCACCTACGCCGGCACCATCACAGCGCTTAAAGACCTGAACCCGAACCTGCGCGGCTATCTCTGCGAACCAGAAGGGGCGGCCGCACTTTCCGGCGGAAAAATCAGTCATCCCGCCCACCCGATTCAGGGCGGCGGTTACGCCATGCACGAATTGCAGCAACTCATTGACACCCCCGTCGATGGTTACCTCACTGTCAGTGGCTCAACCGCACGCGATACCGCCAGAACCCTCGCACAAAGTCTCGGCATCTTCGCTGGTTTCTCCGCCGGAGCCAATGTCGCCGCCGCGCTCGACCTGCTCAGAGGCCCGGAAAAAGGCGGCACAATCGGCGTCATCATCTGCGACAGCGGGTTGAAATACCTCTCTACCGATCTCTGGGACTGATTCTGCTTCTTTGGGTTAAAAAATATCCCGGGGAATCCGCGCGCCCGCGCGGTTGGGGCAGAGCCCCGCAGCCGGTTTGCCTCAGGCCACCAGCGGCAGCCGCCCCTGTTCGTCCAGCAGCCAGCAATCCTCACCTTCAAAAACTGCTGGATAAATCGTCCGCCCGTAGCCGCCGCCGCCGTCGAGATTTACCCGGTTGCCATAATGAAACGGCATGTCCAGCGCCGTATGACCATGCACGACCAACCAGGGATACGGCGTTTTTTCTTCGAGAAACCCGTCGCGGATCCAGAGCAGATCATCGGGGTCTTGGTCGCTCAGCGCGACGCCGGGACGAAGCCCCGCATGAACGAAAAGCTTCCCCTCACGCTCGATGTACTTGGGCAGGCCATTCAGGAAACCGAGATGGGTTTCCGGCACCAATTCACGCGCCTCTTCAACCAGCGCCTCACGCGGGCGACGCTCGGCACCCTTGACCCCGTAGGACAAAAGGGTCGCGGGTCCGCCAAGGCGCGAATTTAGCCAGCCGATACCGGATTTGATCCTTGGATCATGCACGGCGCCGTCGCTCAGGAACCGGGCGAACATGCGGTCATGATTGCCCATCAGCACCTGCCATGACAGCCCGTCCGCCTGCCCGGCCATCAACCTGTCGATCACGCCCTTGGAATCCGGGCCCCGATCGACGAGATCGCCAAGAAAAACGATGCGCGCATTAGGCCCGCCGTCTGCGTTGACCCATTCCAGAGCCTGTTCCAGCAGCTCGATCTGCCCGTGGATATCGCCAATCGCGTAAAGTGGATCGTTCACCCAAACACCTGTCTCTTTTATCTTTCGCGAACTGTTTCACAGCAGGCGGGCAAGGTCCACCACGGGCGGGCCGGGATCAGCCTCTGGCCTCGAAAGCCTCGGCATCATCCAGCGGTTTCAGCAGATCTGCGATCTGTGCCCGCATCCAGCGATGCGCGGGCGCGTTTGTCGCCCGTTTGTGCCAAATCATCCCGATCTGCGCCGCCGGTATCGGCATGGGCGGAATATAGGCGTCGATCCCGAGGGTATCCCGCAGCTTGTAGGCCATCTGCGCCGGCATCAGCGCCACATGATCGCTGGCGGACACGGCCCGGCAGACTCCGTAGAATACCGGCATCGTCATGACCACGCGCCTCTCCCGGCCGACTTTGGCTAGCGCTGCGTCCCCCATCGCTTTCAGGTTCCCCTCGGGCGAAAACAGGATATGGCCGAGGTCGCAGAAAAGATCCATCGGCACCTTGTCGCCCGGTTGCACACCATGCGCGCGCAGGACCGGGTGATCTTGCCGCGCGATCAAGACAAAGCAAGACCGGAACATCGGTTCCCAGTCGACCCAGCCGGGATGGTCCAGCGCCGGGATCAGCGCCATGTCCACTTCGTGGCTTTCCAGCTTGCCAACGAAATTGTCGGGCACCAGATCGACAAGCTGAACCCGGATGTCGGGACCGACGCGGGACAGGCGTTCGCCCAGCGCAGGCATCAGCATTTCGGCAAAGAAGTCGCTGCCGGAAATCTTGAAGGTCTCGCTGGCCGTGGCAGGATCGAAGCTTTCAGGACCGGCAATCATCGTCTCGATTTTGTCCAGCGTGTCACGCAGGGGCCGGGCGAGAGAAAGCGCGTAGGCCGTCGGCTCGAGCCGCTGCCCGTGACGAACAAAAAGCGGATCATCCAAGGCCGCTCTCAGACGCCCAAGTGCCGAAGAAACGGCTGGCTGGCTCAGCCCGATGCGTTCCCCCGCCCTGACGGTGGATCCTTCGAGCAAAAGCGCATCAAGGACGCGCAGCAGGTTAAGGTCGAACGCATATAAATTCATGATATCAATAAATATCATATAAAATATCGATTTCACAGCCTCAGCGGATCTCACCTAATATCGGATCTACCTTCTCCTTGCCGTAACGCACTAAGGCGCAAGGCTTTTTAAGAACATCATGGATGCCGCTTTGCAGGGTCCATGTTCAATGTAAGGAAATATTTATGAAGTCGATTTCATTCTGGTTCTTTATTCTTGGCGTCGCCTCGGTCCTGATCGGGATGGTTTGGGGCATTCAGATGAGCGCGACGCATGACCATCTCTTGTCGCCAGCCCATGCGCATCTGAACCTTCTGGGATGGGTCAGCTTTTCGATTTTCGCCTTCTACTACCATCTCGTGCCGGACGCGGCCGAAGGGATGCTTCCGCAAGTGCATTTCGCGCTTGCCGTTAGTGGGCTTGTTCTCATCGTGCCGGGTATCGCGATGGCCATCCAGGGCCACGGCGAAACACTGGCCAAGCTCGGCTCGATCCTGTCCGTTCTGAATATGCTGGTGTTCGCTGCGGTTGTGATACGCAACCGCAATGCCATTGCCGTAACCGCGTAAAAAAATGGCCCCGGAATCAGCGGGGCCATTTCCGTTACTGAGCTCTGACGACTTCAGGCGACGTCGAACGCCAGCGGTTTGACCTGCTGGAATTTCCCGGTCTCTTCGAGCTTTTTCAGCACCTCGCCCGGAACCGGGGCGTCTACGTAGAGCAGGGCAATCGCTTCGCCCTTCTCAGCCGAACGGCCCAGAGTAAAGTTGGCAATGTTTACGCCGCCTTCGCCCATCGTAAGACCAAGCGTACCAATGATGCCGGGCACGTCCTTGTTCGTCGTGTAGAGCATGTGCGAACCGATTTCAGCGTCGATGTTGATGCCTTTGATCTGGATGAAGCGCGGCTTGCCATCCGAGAACACGGTGCCCGCGATCGAACGTTCACGTTTTTCGGTGACGACGGTAACCTTCATGTAGCCGTCGAATGCGCCGGACTTGTCCTGATTGGTCGTGCTGATCTTGATGCCACGTTCCTTGGCAACGACAGGTGCCGAAACCATGTTAACGTCCGGATTGGCTTTTTTCATGATGCCAGCCACCACGCCGCAGTTCAGCGCGGCAAGGTTCATCTTGGAAACCGAACCGTCATAGAGGATATTGATGGCCTTGATCGGTTCGTCGGTCAGCTGGCCGATGAAGTTGCCCAGATGGCCCGCAAGCGTGACCCACGGCCCCATGACCTTGGCTTCCTCGGCGGTCATCGACGGCATGTTCAGTGCGTTTTCAACGGCGCCTTCAAGCAGGTAGTTCGACATCTGCTCGGCTACCTGAAGCGCGACATTTTCCTGTGCTTCCGTGGTCGCTGCGCCAAGGTGCGGAGTGCAGACCACGTTCGGCAGGTTGAACAGCGGGTTCTCCTTGGCGGGTTCTTCGCTGAACACGTCAAAGGCTGCACCGGCGACATGGCCGGACTTCAGCAGTTCGGCAAGAGCCGCTTCATCCACCAGACCGCCACGGGCGCAGTTGATGATCCGGACGCCTTTTTTGGTCTTTTCAAGGTTTTCCTTGGAGAGGATGTTGCGGGTCTGATCGGTCAGCGGCACGTGCAGGGTAATGAAATCGGCGCGTGCCAGCAGCTCGTCCAGCTCGACCTTTTCGACGCCAAGCTGCTTGGCCTTTTCTTCGCCAAGGAATGGGTCGTAGGCAACAACTTTCATCCGCAGCCCAAGCGCACGGGCGCAGACGATACCGCCGATATTGCCGGCGCCGATAACGCCAAGCGTCTTGCCGGTCAGTTCGACCCCCATGAATTTAGACTTTTCCCATTTGCCCGCGTGGGTCGAGGCGCTGGCCTCGGGGATCTGGCGCGCCACGGCGAACATCATCGCGATGGCATGTTCCGCCGTGGTGATCATGTTGCCGTAGGGCGTATTCATGACGATCACGCCTTTCTTGGAGGCGGCGTCCTTATCGATGTTGTCGGTACCGATACCGGCGCGACCGATCACCTTGAGATTACTGGCGTTCTCAAGGATTTTTTCAGTCACCTTGGTCGCGGAACGGATCGCAAGTCCGTCGTACTGGCCGATCACTTCGGCCAGCTTGTCCTTGTCCTTGCCCAGATCGGGCTGGAAGTCCACGTCGATGCCGCGATCCTTGAAGATCTGAACGGCTGCCGCAGAAAGTTTGTCAGAGATGAGTACACGGGGGGCCATGGGTCTGGTCCTTTGAAAATTGGGGAGTGGGAGCTCACCCTGCCGTGGCAGGATGAGCGGTCCGGCGGCTTAGGCGGCGGCCTTTTGCGCTTCGATTTCGGCGTCAAAGGCCCATTCGAGCCAAGGCAGCATCGCCTCGATATCCGAGGTTTCGACGGTCGAGCCGCACCAGATTCGCAGACCGGCGGGCGCATCGCGATAAGCTCCGATGTCGAGCGCGATGTTCACATCCGCAAGACGCTTGGCCACGGCCTTGGCAAAAGCCGCGCCATCGGCGATCCGGTCATCGGTGAACTTCAGGCAGACCGAGGTATTCGAACGCGTGGCCGGATCGGTCGCGAGGAAGTCGATCCAGTCATGGGTTTCGACGAAACCGGTGATCGCGGCGGTATTGGCATCGGCGCGGGCGATCATGCCCTTGAGCCCACCTACCGAACGCGCCCAGTCAAGCGCTACGAGGTAATCCTCGACCGCGAGCATGGACGGCGTATTGATGGTTTCGCCCTTGAAGATTCCTTCGATCAGCTTTCCGCCCTTGGTCAGGCGAAAGATCTTGGGCAGCGGCCATGCGGGCGTATAGCTTTCAAGACGTTCGACCGCACGGGGGCTGAGGATCAACATGCCATGCGCCGCTTCGCCACCCAGCACTTTCTGCCAGGAGAATGTCGTCACGTCGAGCTTGTCCCAGGGCAGATCCATCGCAAAAGCGGCCGATGTCGCATCACAAAGGGTCAGACCGTCACGGTCGGCGGGAATCACATCGCCGTTGGGAACACGCACACCCGAGGTGGTGCCGTTCCAGGTGAAACAGACGTCCTTGTTGAAATCGACGGTGCTCAGATCAACGATCGCGCCATATTCGGCGGTCTTGACCTCGGCATCGAGCTTCAGCTGCTTCACGACATCGGTGACCCAGCCGGCGCCAAAGCTTTCCCATGCGAGCATCTCACAGGGGCGCTCGCCCAGCAGGCTCCACATGGCCATCTCGAAAGCGCCGGTGTCCGACGCCGGTACGATACCGATCTTGTAGTCAGCCGGTACGCCAAGCAGGTCACGCGTCTCTTCGATCGCGGCTTTCAGCTTGTCCTTGCCAACGGCGGCACGGTGCGACCGGCCCAGCGCGGCGTCGGCCAGTTTATTCAGCTCGAATGTGGGGATTTTGGCACAGGGGCCAGAAGAAAAACGCGGATTAGCCGGCCGCGTTGCCGGTTGTGCAATAGCCATTTTCAGCTACCCTTCCAGATAAGCGCCCCTCGTTGGGGAGGGGTGTCCCACCGCCGCATGTAGAGCGGTATCTTTGCTGGCACAAGTCGGAAAATGCGGATAAAGCGCCGCTAAATCGCCGAAAAGCGACTTCTCTGTTGCCGATAGGAAACCGCCACATGTATGCCGTCACGCTTTTGACCAATCCTGCCGCCCCTTCTTTGGATCCCGCTCTGGTGGATTCGCTGCGCAACGCGTGGGGCGGCGGCGATGCGCAATGGCTGGCCCCTGATGAAGCGGCAGAATTTCAGGTCACGGAGAAACCGGCGAACCTCTGGGACGTGTGGCAGGAGCTTCAGGGCATGGGCGTCGATCTTGTCGCGCAACCTGCCGAAGGGCGTCGTAAAAAGATGCTGCTGGCCGATATGGACAGCACGATGATCCAGCAGGAATGCATCGACGAGCTTGCGGATGTCGCGGGTGTCGGGGATCGGGTGAAGGAGATCACCGCCCGCGCGATGAATGGCGAACTCGATTTCGAAGGGGCGCTGACCGAACGGGTCAGCCTGATGAAAGGGCTGCAGGAAGGGATCATCGCGGATGTCCTTGCTCAGCGGATCACGCTGATGCCGGGGGGGCCAGAACTTGTCGCGACAATGCGCGCGAACGGAGCCTATGCGGCGCTGGTGTCCGGTGGCTTTACCGCCTTCACCGCCTCGGTCGCGAAAAGGCTGGGCTTCGACGAAAACCGCGCCAATACCTTGATCGTCGAAAACGGCGCCCTGGCCGGGACTGTAGGGCAGCCGATTCTCGGACGGCAGGCCAAGGTCGACGCTTTGGAGGATATCACCGCTCGATTAGGCATCGCTGAAGCCGATGTGCTGGCCGTGGGTGACGGGGCCAATGATCTGGGCATGCTGAACCGGGCAGGAACCGGTGTCGCGCTGCACGCTAAGCCGGTTGTCGCCGCCGAATGTGACGTTCGGATCAACCACGGCGATCTGAGCGCGCTTTTGTTTATCCAAGGCTACGCACGGTCGGAATTTGCCAAGCCAAATATATAACGCTTGCGTTAATTAACTATATAGCTAATAATTGGGTCATGACAGACCTGACAAAAACCTTTGCCGCCCTGTCGGATGCGACCCGCCTGAGCATGGTGGAGCGCCTCATGGATCAGGGTGAACTGCCCGCCGGCACACTTGTCGACGGCTTTGACATTTCCGCACCCGCTGTTTCCCGGCACCTCAAAGTCCTGCGCGAGGCCGGGCTTGTCGAACAGCGGAGCGAGGGCACTCACCGGTACTACTCGGTGCGGCCCGAATCGATGCGCCGGATCGCAAACTGGACGATAGACCACAGTGCCTTCTGGCAACAAAGTCTCGACCGGCTCGATGACCTTCTCGCGCTTGATCCCGAAGAGGACACATAGTCATGAAAGACCTTCAGGATCTCGAACTTGTCCGAGATTACCCCGTCAGCGTCGACAGGGTCTGGCGCGCTGTCACCAATCCTTCGCAACTGATGCAGTGGTTTGGCCCGGACGGGCTGAGAATGGACGATTGCCAGATGGACTTTACCCGCACCGGCCCCTGGACCTGTACCATGTATGGGCGCGAAAGCGGCGACCGTTACAAGCTGAGCGGTCAGGTCACCCACGTTCTGCCTCCCGATGCCGGCGGCAAAGGTTCGGTCGGTTTCACATGGGGCTGGCACGACGGCGAAGACCAGCGCGGAACGGAAAGCCATGTCATGTTCACGGTCAGCGCGACAGAGACGGGTTCGCGTCTCAGGATCGTGCACCGTGACCTGCCTGATATGGAAACGGCCCAGAGCCACAGCCGCGGCTGGCTGGCGACATTGCCGAAACTCGACCGACTGCTGGAGCAGGACCCCGAAATTTAGACTGAGCCCAAATTTCAACAGGAAAGGACAATTCAATGCCCAAGTTTATGTTTGCCTATCACGGCGGGAAACGCCCGGAATCCGAAGAAGAAATCAAATCCACCATGGCTGCATGGGAAAAGTGGATGACCGACAACCAAAAGGCGCTGCTCGACCCGGGCAACCCCGTCGGTACGTCCAGAACGGTCACCGACAATGAAATCCGCGACGATGGCGGGCCTAACCCGCTTTCAGGCTACACCATCGTGGATGCCGCCGACATCGACGCCGCTTGCGCCATCGCAAAGTCGAATCCGATGGTGATGGACGGTAGCGGTTCGGTCGAAATCGCCGAAATCATCCAGATGTAGCCACCTGCCGGTCTCAGAATCCGCGCGTCAGAGCCTCTGTCGCGCGGACTACCCCCGTGTCAATGCCGCGCCGGTTCAGGATCGGCGCATTAAGATAGCTGCGTGTCGCCGGATGATCCGCCTCGAGCACACCAAGTCCGACGAGAATGGCCGCAATGGCACATTCGCTGGCGCGCGTCGCCCCGTCGGTGATCTTGAGCGCCACACCAAGCTGCTGTTCCGGCAGGATCGCGATGAACACGGCCTCGGCGCCGGTCTTGATGGCTACCTTGCCCCCCATCGCCCGCATCAGCGATGTGCAGGCACGCCCCTCACCCGCAACGAGGTCAGGGTGTTTCATCATCGCCTCGACCAGTCTTACCGCACCCTGGCTTTGCTGATCGCTGCGGGTCGATGCCGTTGCAAACCACGCCATGCTGCGCGCCAGGCCATGCAACGACGTCGCGAAATTCGGAGCCGAGCACCCATCGATGCCATAACCGGGGCTGGATTCGCCTGTGGTTTCCTCGAACGCCGCAAGCGCGGCCTGCTGCACCGGGTGATCGATCTCGACGTATTCCGGACCTGCGCCCATGTACTGTGCCAACGTGAGGAAACCACAATGTTTGCCCGAACAGTTGTTGTGGATCTGGCAGGGTTCCTCTCCGGCAAGGATCAGACCGTTGCGCGCGGGAATATCGGCCGGTTCCTGCGGTCCGCAGCGAAAATCGCTTTCGCCCAGTCCAAGCTGACCGAGCCATGCAGATACCCTGTCGGTGTGGATCGCGGCACCATTGTGAGACGCGCAGGCCAGGGCCAGTTGCTCGGTTTTCAAGCCATAGCGATCCGCCGCGCCGGAACTCAAGAGCGGCAGCCCCTGAATCATTTTCGCCGACGACCGCGGATAGATCACGGTCTCGGGATCGCCCCATGACGCAACGATATCGCCGCGTCTATCACAGACGACCGCATGGCCGCGATGCAGGCTTTCCAGAAGCTCACCACGCCAGATTTCAACCAAAGGGACCGATCTATCCATGAGACACCTCAATTCTTGGCGATTTCCCGCCAATCGCCCTTTCGTCAGTGGCGAATATTGCGCTAATGGTGTGTATGTCGCCCGGCGACCGGATACGCAACCAAGATGGCTCGTCAAGAGCAGGAGCGTACCGACGAAGTGTATTGAGGTGAAGGACAGTCGGAGGCTGGACAATGGGATCGAAACTCGTCTGCGCAATTGCAGGCTTGAGCATCGCGGCAATGGCCGCAAACGCAACATTCGCACAGGAACAGAGCACTAACCGCGTCGCCACGGAAACCGACTGGAGCGTCTTCGAGGAAAGCCAGCCTCGTGAGTGCTGGAGCGTGTCGGCACCCAAGGAAACCGTCAACACCCGCGACGGCCGCGTTGTCGCAGTCAAGCGTAGCGATATCCTCCTCATGGTCTTCTACCGCCCTGACGCCAATGTGAAGGGTCAGGTAACCTTTACCGGCGGCTATCCGTTTGCCGAGGGCTCGACCGTGAACCTCAACATTTCAGGCAACGAGTTCGAGCTATTCACCGAGGGCGAATGGGCATGGCCGGCGAGCGCGGACGAAGACAAGCAGATCATCACCGCGATGAAGCGCGGCACCGATGCCGTGCTGACTGCGCGGTCTTCGCGGGGAACCCAGACCAAGGACACATTCTCGCTCCTCGGGTTTACTGCCGCCGCGGAAGACGCCGATAAACGCTGCTCCAAGTGAACGACTGAGACATTCGCGCGCAGGTTTGTTTTGAAACCTGCGGCAAATGCTATATAGGGGCGGTCTGTACCCGAAATGAAGGCCGACCCCATGACCGCTACGGCGCCGATCACTCAGGATGTTGTCACGATCCCCCGCAAGATGCCGGAGGGAACTGTGAACCTTGTCGGCCTTACCCGCGATGCCATGCGCGATGCGTTGATCGCAATTGGCACGCCGGAAAAGCAGGCCAAGATGCGCGTCGGCCAGATCTGGCAATGGATCTACCAGTGGGGCGTGCGCGATTTCGCCGAGATGACTAACCTTGCCAAGGATTACCGCGCCAAGCTGGCAGAGAATTTCGTGATCGAAATTCCCGAGGTGGTCTCCAAACAGGTCAGCGAAGACGGTACGCGGAAATACCTCGTGCGAATCGCTGGCGGTCACGAGGTCGAAGTCGTCTACATCCCCGAAGAGGGACGCGGCACGCTTTGCATCTCGTCACAGGTCGGCTGCACCCTGACATGTTCCTTCTGCCATACCGGTACGCAAAAGCTCGTCCGCAACCTTACAGCGGGTGAGATCATCGGACAGGTGATGATGGCGCGCGACGATCTGGGGGAATGGCCTAAGCAAGGCGCGCCCAAGGATGAGACGCGGCTCTTGTCGAACATCGTACTGATGGGCATGGGCGAACCGCTCTACAACTTCGAAAACGTGCGTGACGCGATGAAGATCGCGATGGATGCTGAAGGTATCCAGTTATCGCGCCGCCGTATCACCCTGTCGACATCCGGCGTGGTGCCGGAAATCGCCCGTACCGCGCAGGAAATCGGCTGTCAGTTGGCCGTATCCTTCCACGCCACGACGAACGAAACCCGCAACATGCTGGTGCCGATCAACAAACGCTGGAACATCGAGGAACTGCTTGCCGCGCTCAAGAGCTACCCCAAGGTCAGCAACTCCGAACGCATCACCTTTGAATACGTGATGCTGAACGGGGTGAACGACACGGATGACGACGCGCGCCGCCTGATCAAGCTGATTGAGGGAATCCCCGCCAAGATCAACCTGATCCCGTTCAACGAATGGCCCGGCGCGCCCTACAAGCGGTCCTCGAACAACCGGATCCGTGCCTTTGCGGATATCATTTACAAGGCCGGGTACGCCTCGCCGATCCGCACCCCGCGTGGCGAGGATATCATGGCCGCCTGTGGCCAGCTGAAATCTGCGACCGAACGCGAACGCAAGTCGCGCCGCCAGATCGAGGCCGACGCGGGCCTGTAGCCCTTGAAGCGACGGAACCTCTTGCTGCTTGGTGGCATTGCCGCCTGGGTCTGGGGCGTGCCACGGCTTTACCAGGCCTTCAATGAGCGGTTCCAATTCGACCCGATCCCGGGGCTCGATGGCTTTCGCATCGTCAACAGAGGCTCGGTAAGTGGCGCGACCGATATCGCCCTGCTTGCGGTCGATAGGGTATCGGACGCGCAGCGCAGTCTGCGCGCTGACCTGCGAATCAATCCGTGTTCGATTTTTGACGGCGCCCGGAGCTCGGAAAAACTGCCGCTGGCGGTTTTCACGGATTACTATTGCCCCTACTGCCCCGAGATGAGTGATCTTGTGATCGAATTGTCCGAAGGTGCCTCGCCAGTTACGCCTGTCTGGTGGGACCTGCCGCTGCTCGGGCCGCGGTCGGAATATGCCGCGCGGGTAGCCATCGCCGCCGGGAATCAGGGGCAGTACCTGCCGGTTCACCAGCATCTCATGCACAAACCGCTGCGCCCCGGGCCAGTCGCCCTTAACGAGCTTGCCGAACGTTTTGATTTGGACGTCGAGAAGCTTCGGCGGGACATGCAGGCAAAGCAAACGGACCTCAAACTGGAGACAGCGCATGCCGCGCGGGCCGTCTTCGGGATGATCGGCACACCCTCTGTCGTGGTAGGGCGCAGCGTGCTGATCGGCCGAGCTTCGAAACAATCATTTCTAGATTTGATCGAATTAGAGTACAATTCAGGCGAATTTAGCGATTCCTGCGGCCAGAACGGTTCGCCTTAGTACAATTGAGGCTAATTTGTTGCCATCGCCGCAACAATGCCTCAAAGCCACGCGCCTCGCCGCAAAATGACCCCGCTGCCGGACCAATTCGGCCCGGAACCTTTTCATATCCTGACTCCGGTACAGAACCAAAGGATTGGGAAAATGATTATTGAGAACACGCTGGATGCGCCCCTGCTGGAATTCATCACCGAAGAGCGCAAAAAATGCCTTTCCGCCCGTGAGTGGAAATTCCGGCTTGCCGGATTTGGTTACGGCATCAAGGAAGACAACGGCCGCAGCTTTGTCGTTCAACTTCGTAACGGCTCCGATCTTGGCACGCTCCCGACCGACCTGCACTGAGCTTCAATCAGCGCAGTGCAGGCCTGACCGATCAGGCCCGCAGTCGCTTTGGACGCGGAATAAGCCTAGCGGCCCGGGATATGATCGCGCGCCGGTGCTGGTTCCCAGTTTTCGATGATGTCCACCGCTTCGTCGGCGCTTTCCACGAACTGGAAAAGATCGAGATCGGCATCGGATATAGTGCCCGCGTCAGCCAGTGCCTGCCAGTTGATGATTTTCTCCCAGAATTCCCGGCCGAACAGCAGGAACGGCACCCGCTTCATGCGGCCCGTCTGGATCAGCGTCAGCGCCTCGAACATTTCGTCGAGCGTGCCGAACCCGCCGGGGAAAACGCAGACCGCTTCGGCTCGCATCAGGAAATGCATCTTGCGGATCGCGAAATAGTGGAAGTTAAAGCAAAGGTCCGGCGTGACATATTCGTTGGGCGCCTGCTCATGCGGGAGAACGATGTTCAGACCGATCGATTTTCCGCCAGCCTCGGCCGCGCCCTGATTGCCCGCCTTCATAACACCCGGCCCGCCACCTGTGGCGATTACGCAGGTATGCCCGCCTGAAGCCAGCGATTTTTCCGTCATCTTCTGGGCGAAAAGACGCGCCTCTTCATAGAAACGCGACAGATCGGCAAGCGTCTCGGTTCGCGCGGAGGACTTTTCAGCAGGCTCGGGAATGCGCGCCCCGCCGAAAAGAACAACCGTGGATTCAATCCCGTTTTCGTCCAGCAGCATCTGCGGCTTCAACAGCTCAAGTTGCAACCGAACCGGCCTCAACTCGTCCCGGCACAGAAAGTCGTCATCCGCAAAGGCCAGCCGATAGGCAGGTGCGCGGGTCTGGGGCGTATCGGGCACCTCGCGCGCGGTCCTTCGGTCGATCTGCGCATCGCGAAAGGGGCTGCGGTGTTCGTCGTTCATGCCGGTCAATTCCTTGGTTGCGCCTGTATTTCAGCCCTATAGGGTTCGCCGCAACAAGACCAGAGAGAGGCCGCCGATGACCGATTGGAAAACAGAAATATCTGCCGCCGCCGCGCGGATCGAAGACCATGTCATCAGGACCCCGGTTGCAACGCTTGACGGCTTTGGCCTGCCGTATCCGATCGACGTCAAGCTAGAGCAGATGCAGCATACCGGCACGTTCAAGGCGCGGGGCGCTTTCAATACGCTGCTCTCGATGGACGTGCCGACCGCCGGCGTCGTCGCGGCGAGCGGCGGCAATCACGGGGCAGCGGCAGCCTATGCGGCCAAGTCGCTGGGCCACCCTGCCCATATTTTCGTGCCGGAAATGGCCGGCCCGTCGAAAATCAACCTGATCAGGGCGACCGGCGCAGAACTAAGCGTGGTTCCCGGCGAATATGCCAATGCTCTGGATCTTGCGCGCGAACACGAGGCGAAGACCGGCGCGATGCAGATTCACGCCTATGACGCCCCCGCCACCGTTGCCGGGCAAGGCACATGCATGCGCGAGTGGGAAGAACAGGGATTACAGGCCGATACGATCCTGATCGCCGTGGGCGGCGGCGGACTGATTGCCGGAGCGATGGGATGGCTTCAGGGGGCACGCAAGGTTGTGGCCGTCGAACCTTCGACCTCTTGCGCTTTGAACGCCGCGCTGGCGGCGGGGGAGCCGGTAGATGTCGAGGTATCGGGCGTGGCAGCGAATGCCCTTGGGGCGCGTCGCATAGGGTCGATCTGTTTCGATCTTGCCCGTTCGACCGGTGTGCAGTCGGTTCTGGTCGAGGACGAAGCTATCACCGACGCCCAGCAGGCCCTTTGGCACGAAGCGCGGCAACTGGTCGAACCCGCCGGCGCCACGGCGCTCGCCGCCCTCATGAGTGGCGCCTACACCCCGGAACCCGGCGAACGCGTTGCCGTATTGATCTGCGGCGCCAATATCGCGCCCGATCCATTTGCGGGATGATCCCATCTGAGATTGTCTGAAACCGGTACGCCCGCTATAGGGCACCAAATCCACTGTTTAGGAAAAACCCGATGTCCAACGCCCAGCTTGAAACCGCCATCGAATCCGCGTGGGAAAACCGCGACCAGATCACCTCTGCCACCACCGGCGAAACAAGGGACGCGATCGAGGAAACGCTGAACGCGCTGGACTCGGGCAAGCTGCGCGTCGCAGAACGTCATGACAA
The DNA here is from genome assembly GCF_019966545.1 of Heliomarina baculiformis. GTDB lineage: Bacteria > Pseudomonadota > Alphaproteobacteria > Rhodobacterales > Rhodobacteraceae > Heliomarina > Heliomarina baculiformis. The sequence goes on from NZ_JAIMIC010000007.1 coordinate 134,319, forward strand.
TGGCGACTGGCACGTGAACCAGTGGGCGAAGAAAGCCGTTCTGCTGGGCTTTCGCATCAAGGACATGGAACTGCAGGACGGTGGCCCACAGGGCGGCGGCTGGTGGGACAAGGTCGACAGCAAGTTCAAAGGCTGGGGCGACAACCAGTGGAAAGCCGCAGGTTTCCGCGCCGTTCCGAACTGCGTCGTACGCAAATCGGCCTATATCGCCCCCGGCGTCGTTCTTATGCCATCCTTTGTGAACCTCGGCGCTTACGTCGATGAAGGCACCATGGTCGATACATGGGCCACCGTTGGGTCCTGCGCGCAGATCGGCAAGGGCGTACACCTGTCGGGCGGTGTCGGTATCGGCGGCGTGCTTGAGCCGATGCAGGCCGGGCCGACCATCATTGAAGACAACTGCTTTATCGGTGCGCGCTCCGAAGTAGTCGAAGGCGTGATCGTCCGCGAAGGTTCGGTGCTTGGCATGGGGGTCTTCCTTGGCCAGTCCACCAAGATCGTCGACCGTGAAACCGGCGACGTATTCTATGGCGAAGTTCCGCCGTACTCTGTTGTCGTGGCCGGCACCATGCCGTCGAAGAACAACGTCAATCTCTATTGCGCGGTGATCGTCAAGCGTGTCGACGAAAAGACACGCTCCAAGACCGGTATCAACGAGCTTCTGCGCGACTGATGCAAAACGCCCGCCTCCTTGCGGAGGCGGGCGCTATTCAGAACGGACAGTCCGATCTCAGGCGTCGAGCAGCGCGCGGCTTTCGTAACTTTTCAGAGAACGACGGGCGGCACGGCCATATCCCGCCCCCGCTTCATCCGAGATTTCCGGCATCAGGCGCAGGATCTCTTCCCGGGTTTCCGCGTCGAAGCTGTCCATCGTTTCGCGGCCGGGATGATAACTTTCGCTTTCCAGCCCGTTGCCGCGAATGATCTGGTGCTTGTCAAACAACAGGTGAACATAGGTGACCGGCTTGCCCGCCGTCCCCATCCGGATCGAAACGTCGTTCACCAGATCCTTGGCCTTGACCAGAATCTCATCCTCTCCGAACAAAAGCTGCGCGCGGCCGGATTTGATCAGCACGCGGTGGTTCTGCGACATCTCGACTTCGTCATGATCGCCCAACGCTCCGGCACAAAAGACGACCGGTACGTCGCGGCCCGTACCGAAACGGGTCGACCGACCGGCCCAGCGCACGGGCTGAGGTCCGTCGTCGCGGGTCATCACCAGATCGCCGACGCGCAAATCCTCGACCGGAACCTGACCGTCCGGCGTGTCGATTAATGTTCCCTGTACCAGACAAGGCACCGTGGTCATCTCGACAAAAGCTGTATCGGTATTCCCGCTGCCGTCCTGCACCTGGTAGGTAAAGGTATTGGTTTCCGAGTCCTCATCCGTGAAGATCGTGACGGTCCCGTCGGCATTGAGCTGAATCTGCTCGCCGCTCGGCAGGGTGACGATATCCCCAGCAACAACCGGCTGGTTGTTGATATGCGTGATAATCAGCTTACCGTCGGCGCTGGTCTGGTCATTCGCCAACAGATCGAAGGTTTCGCTTTCGCCGTTCACCTCGATCGTATCGTCGCCCGCGACCAGCGCGGTCTGGATCGAATCCCCGGCGATCAGCAGGTTACTGTCATATTTCGCATCACCACCATCGGCGATGGCAATCTTGATCGTATTCACCTCACCCGGCGTGACCGGCGCCTTAAGCGTCAGCGTAACGGTGAATCCGTCCATCTCGGTATTGTAGGAATCATCCTTGTCCGAGTTGTCGATATAGAGGTTTTCGTTACTATCATCGTTGATATTGTTGATGGTGATGTCGCCATTGCCAACGGTCAGTTCCGCCTGCACGCCGTTGACCCAGATGCCCATGGCATCGTTGAACCCCGTCCCGACATATTCGAGATATTCTTCGGAAGAAAACACCACCTGCATGGTCAGTGTTTCACCCGCAGGCACGAAACTCGCCTCGAATACGGCGGCGTCATAGGTTTTGACACCCGACACATCGTTCAGGTCGCTGTCGCCCGCGGTCTTGTTTTCAGTCGTGGTCCGGTCCGACGTATTCACGTCACCTTTGCTGTTAGTGATATCCGTGGCCTTACCGGTTGACAGGATGACACCCGTATCCGAAGGCGTCAGTTCCGCTGCAACGGTATCACCATTCGAATAGATCCCCGAGGCATGCGTAGCGCCGGTGTAGTTGGCGGATAGAATATTGATCCCCGAGCCGAACATGGCATCGGCCATGTCCATCGCTGACGCAGATGTATCGATGGGAAGTTCGGAAGCCTTTGCCATTAACTATACCTCATTTCTGATCCGTCCCGCCTTACACCGCAGGTTGATCATGTGGAACTACGAGACGATTCCGGCATGATTATGTAAATTTAGCGGAATTTGCTTAACCGGGCCTAACATATAGTAAACGTCAGCCTATTGACCGCTTCTGGACCAAGGGGATAAGGCGGGCGCATGAGCGATTCACCCAAAAAAAAGTCGAGACAGAGCGTCTATACGCTTTTGGTGCAAATTGGCCGCAAGGCCGGTGACGGCCTGCCCGAAGGCTCGACCGGCGCCGCGCTCATATGTTTTGCCTCCGGCATCGACGAAGCCGAAGCAGTGCGCGAAACTGTCGCGATTCTAAAGCAGGCCGATACCGCACCCCTCGATGTGACGGGGTATGGAACGCTTGCCGAACGCGAGGCCGCCGGTCACGAAATCGACGACGAAGAACGCGCGCTCATGCAACGTGCATTGGACGAAAACTCTGTCATCATCGCTCAGATGACACCCTTTTTTGGCGAAGAAAACGCCAAGGATTAACCGTAAGCGCGTATTAGGAAATATCTTTCGATTTTTGTATAAAACCTTGGAACCTATTCTTGCTCTGCATCGTTGAGTGCCCAGAAAAGGGAACACAAGGACGCGCAAGATGGAAGGTATCGGATGGTTCGCGGCGATTATAGTCGGCGCACTTGCTGGCTGGATCGCTGAAAAGATCATGAAGGCCGATCATGGCCTGCTCACCAACATCATTCTCGGGATCGTCGGGGCGCTTGTTCTGAACTTTATCCTTGTCGCTGTGGTCGGTGGCACATTGGGTGGTTGGATCGGCCAGCTTGTCATCGGCGTGATCGGAGCGTGTCTGTTGATCGGAGGATATCGGGCCATCAAACGCGCCTGATCAACTCAGAAATTTTGTAATAACCAGTATCTAGAGTAACGTTAGTTAGTCAGTATCGGGCGTCGCATTTATGCGGCGCCCATTTTACATTCGCAGGCCGCGCGATAGAGGCTCAGGCTGCGCGATAGGCAGCCAAAGTGATCGCGTCGAGCGATTTCAAAACCGGACGCGAAGACGGCGGATGCTCGGGCAATGTGCTCCGGTCAAACGTAGCCAAGGCGCTTGCGGCCAAATTCAGGGGCTTCCGGCGCAACCGACCGACATAAAGACTTTCGGCGATGGTTCCGGCAACATTCAGTGTTTCCTGCTGCGGCAGGATCGGTTGCGCATAAGAAACAAATCGCGGCAGCGCCGGTCTCTGAACTGCGGGCCCGCCCGCAAGGTGACCGGCCTGCACCAGCACCGATTCATGTCCGAAAAGGTATTCGACCTCGGCCCCTGAAAGCACCAGCCTCTGCATCGGGGAAACATCGATATCCTGACCAAGCCCGAAGTAGGGCGCACAAAGCCTGATCGGTGCAAAACTGCCCCGAGCAGGCATAATCCGCGTCAGGTTGTGAAGAACCGGCACGCTGTCGCCGGAACCGCTGATCACCAGATCACCGCGCTTGAGATCCTGCACGGGACGATACCCGTATGGCGTCGCAACAGGCGTATCTGCCATCAGCGTCGGCAGCGGCCCGACCGGCTCTATTTCGCTCGAAGCCGCCATGAAGATGACTTCCGGCGACAGATAGCGTCCCTCTCCACCCTGCATCAGCCGGTGCATATGCCAGAGCGGAATGGGGCTCGGGCTGTCAAACGGCACCACCGCCGTCTGGCCATGGTCGGGCTTTTCAAACGCAAGGCGTCCCTGACGCAGCGGTCCGTCCCAAGTATAAGTGAGACGCAGAATATCGCCGCGCCCGATCTCGGGACAGTTGAAGACCTTGTGCAGAACCTCTCCACCCTGATCCAACGAAAAACTGATGGCGCCGCCGGGCAGGGCATGGATCGCAAGCTCGAACGGCCAGTCATCATCAGCGTCGAACAAAACCAGCGGGCGGGCATTGTTGGATTGGGGATAGCGGGTTTCGAATAGGATCGAGCCACGCGTCAGAAGGCTCTCGGCCTGTTCCAGCGCCTCGGGTGCGATCCAGTTTTCATCGCTTTCACAGATGGCAAACCAACTCATTGAAAGCCTCCCCGCCATGCCGGGACACTTCTGAATTCTGTCGCGGTATAGATCATGATCTGCTCTTGTTTCTCGCCCGGTTGGACAGGACATCCCGGTAAACAAAAGCTTATTCACGAGCCTGAATCGCGAATATCATCTGTCTGGCGGCTTTTACCGCTTTCTGCTCGGGTGCCCCGCCTCTGGGGTCATTTGTTATCTTTCAGCATGTTAGCACCGTTCAGATGCATCTGTTAAGAAGTTTTCCACATCCGGGGCTTGGCTTTGCGATTATTTCGTCCCAACTGTCAGGCAAACGGGGCTTCCCACGCCCTCAAAATCACGACCAAGGAAAACGTCTCATGTCCGATACCGACGCCGCCAAACTTACAGCCGATCTTATCCGGTGCCCCTCTGTTACGCCGGAAGATGGCGGTGCGCTGGACGTGCTGGACTCTCTGCTAAGCGGTGCGGGCTTCACCTGCACACGGGTCAATCGGGGAGGGATCAACAACCTGTTCGCGCGATGGGGCGACAAGGGACATGCCCGGACATTCGGCTTCAATGGGCATACCGACGTGGTGCCGGTCGGCGACGAATCCGCCTGGACGCACGCCCCTTTCGGCGCCGAGGAGCTTGACGGCATCTTATATGGCCGGGGCGCGACGGACATGAAATCCGGCGTTGCCGCCTTTGCCGCGGCAGCCGTCGATTTCGTGCAGAATACGCCGCCCGAGGGTTCTGTGATCCTCGCGATCACCGGCGATGAGGAAGGCGATGCGCTTGATGGCACCACCGCCCTCCTCGACTACATGGATGAAGCCGGTGAAAAGATGAACGTCTGCCTTGTCGGCGAACCCACCTGCCCCGAAAACTTGGGCGATATGATCAAGATCGGCCGGCGCGGATCGATGAGCGTATGGTTCACAGTGCGCGGCGTGCAGGGCCACTCGGCCTATCCGCATCGCGCCAAGAACCCGTTGCCGGCAATCGCACGGCTGATGGACCGGCTCGCCAGCCATGAACTGGATAAGGGGACCGACCATTTCGACCCTTCCACGCTTGCCATTGTCACCATCGATACCGGTAACCCAGCCACCAACGTGATCCCCGCCGAATGCAAGGGGACGGTAAATATCCGTTTCAATGACACCCATAGCGGTGAGAGCTTGAGCACCTGGCTTAGGGACGAGGCGGCGAAAGTCGCCACCGAATTCGACGTTGAAATCGCCGTGGAAATCAAAGTCTCCGGCGAGAGCTTTCTGACCCCGCCCGGCGATCTGTCCGAACTGGTTTCCGCTGCCGTTCAGGCTGAAACCGGCGTGACGCCTGTGCTGTCGACAACAGGCGGCACCTCGGACGCGCGTTTCGTCAAGGATCACTGCCCCGTGGTGGAATTCGGACTGGTTGGTAAGACCATGCATCAGGTCGATGAAAACGTACCGGTCGAGCAGATTCATCAACTCAAGCGGATCTATTCCCGGATTCTGTCCGACTACTTCGCGTGAGCCATGCGACCGGGGCGCACCCTGATCGTCATGCTGAAAGAACCGCGCCCCGGACGGGTAAAGACTCGTCTGGCAATCGAAATAGGCTCTATAAAGGCGAAATGGTGGTTCCGGCATCAGGTTGCTGACCTGCTCCGCCGTGTAGAGGACCCTCGGTGGGAGGTTGTTCTGGCTGTCAGCCCAGACCGCGAAGGGCTGGCGAGCCGGGTTTGGCCCGACCACTTCCCGCGCATTCCTCAGGGCGGTGGCGATCTCGGCCACCGAATGTCCCGCGCCATGATGCGATTTCCGCAAAACCGGGTCTGTGTCATCGGTGGCGACATCCCCGAAATCCGTCCGCGGCACATTTCGAATGCTTTCGCCTTGTTAGGCTCACATACAGCCGTATTCGGTCCGGCCATCGATGGCGGCTATTGGTTGGTGGGAATGCAGCGCGGATCACGCGCGCGACCTGACATGTTCAACTGCATCCGCTGGTCGTCGCCCCACGCGCTGTCCGACAGTATGTCCGCCCTGCCCGATCACCGGATCGCTTTTGCCGATACGTTGCGCGATGTCGACACGGCAAAGGATCTTGCAGCCACGCCTGCGCCACGTCGCTTTTGACGATGACGTTGTCCACTGCCCGTGATAAACGCGAAATCATGAGCCATATCCCTACCAAGGCTGAAATCCTTGACTGGATCGCTGCCAACCCGACCCTCAATTCCAAACGCGACATTGCCAAGGCATTTGGCATCAAGGGTGCCGCGCGGATCGACCTCAAACGTCAGCTGAAAGAGCTTGAAGCAGAAGGTCATCTGGAAAAGCGAAAACGCAGCTATCGCGACCCAGACCGCCTACCCCCCGTGAGCGTGCTGCAGATCAAAGAGCCGGACGAAAACGGTGATCTTTTTGCCCGTCCGCTGGAATGGCATGGCGAAGGCGTCGAACCCGTCGTTCTTATGCTTCTCCGAGCGTCGGACCCGGCTCTGGGTGCTGGCGACAGGATTCTTGCCAAGCTGACCGTGGTTCACGCCGAGGATCACAACTACGAAGCGCGCCTGATCCGGCGCATCGGTACAAACCCGAAACGTATCCTCGGTATCTTCCGCAAGGGGAGCGAAGGCGGACGGATCGTTCCCATCGATAAATCCGGCAGCTCCGAATGGACCGTCAGCGAAGATAATCGCCACGGCGCGAAAGAGGGCGAACTGGTCGAGGCCGAGCAGGCCGGACCAAAGGGCCGCATGGGGCTTCCCCGCGCGCGGGTAATCAACCGGATTGGCGACCCGACCGCGCCGAAAGCGGTTTCGCTCATCGCGATCCACCAGCACGGGATCCCCGATCATTTCCCCGATGCGGTGATCGATGAAGCGGATCGCGCCAAGCCCGTTGGGCTGTCAGGGCGCGAAGATCTGCGTGACATACCTCTCGTCACGATTGATCCGTGGGATGCGCGCGACCACGACGATGCGTGTTTTGCCGAACCCGATGAGGACCCGAAGAATCCCGAGGGCCATGTCATCTGGGTCGCCATCGCCGATGTCGCCGCCTATGTGCGGCCCGGCTCTCCGCTCGATATCGAGGCCCGCAAGCGCGGCAATTCCAGCTATTTCCCCGACCGTGTCGTGCCGATGCTGCCAGACCGGCTATCGGGCGATCTCTGCTCTTTACACGAAGGTGTCCCGCGCGCGGTCGTCGCTGTCAGGATGCAGATCGATAAGGACGGCCATAAGATCGGCCACAAGTTTTTCCGCGGGCTGATGCGCTCGGCCGCATCCCTGAACTATGAAGAGGTTCAGGCCGCAATGGATGGCCGCCCGAACGACAAGGCCGGACCCTTGTTAGAGACTGTTATAGAGCCGCTGTATGCTGCCTATGACGCCCTGACACGCGCGCGAGAAAAACGTCAGCCGCTGGAACTCGACCTGCCGGAACGCAAGATTGAACTAAGCGATGATGGCAAGGTCAGCTCGGTCAAGTTCCGGGATCGCCTCGACGCGCACCGGCTGATCGAGGAATTCATGGTGCTTGCCAATGTCTGCGCCGCCGAAACCCTGATCGCCAAGAAATCGCCGCTGCTGTTCCGCGTGCATGAAGAACCCTCACCGGACAAGCTGGAAAGCCTGCGCGACACGGCCAGCGCTGCCGGATATACGCTGGCCAAGGGACAGGTCCTTCAACCCCGGCACCTGAACCAGCTGCTCAATCAAGCCTCGGGACGCGACGACGCCGAGCTGATCAATATCTCCACCCTACGCTCGATGACCCAAGCATATTACAGCCCGCAGAATTTCGGGCATTTCGGCCTTGCGCTGCAGCATTACGCGCATTTCACCTCGCCGATCCGCCGTTACGCAGACCTCATCGTACACCGCGCGCTGATCTCCGCACATGGCTGGGGCAAGGACGGTCTGTCGCTCGAAGAGACAGAACGGCTGGACCAGACCGCACAGCATATCTCGGATACCGAGCGTCGTTCGATGCTGGCCGAACGCGATACCACCGACCGCTATCTTGCCGCCTATCTCAGCGAGCGGGTCGGTGACGAATTCGAAGGGCGCATCAGCGGCATCGCGCGTTTCGGCGTCTTTGTGAAACTGGACGAAACCGGGGCCGACGGGCTGATCCCGATACGTTCGCTGGGCCGTGAGTATTTCCACTACGATGCCGAGGCGAACACCCTGATGGGGTCGGATACCGGCATGATCATCGGGATCGGCCAGCGCGTTACGGTGAAGCTGTCGCAGGCAACGCCCGTAACGGGCGGGCTTGAACTGGAGCTTTTGTCGCTGGATGGAAGCAGCCTTCCCCGCGCACCCTCGCCGGCAGGACGTACCGCAACACGGCGCAAGGCATCGTCCTACAAGCGCAAGGCAGACAAGACCCGGAAAAAGGTCAGCCGCAAGCGCCGCAGCAGCCGCTAGGTCATCACCGCGCCCAGCGCCATTGCCACGGCTGCCTGAACGGGATCGATCACCGCGATCCCGAGTTCCTTTTCCAACGCGGCGCGGCGCGGTGAGAAACCAGCACAGCCCAGAACCATCGCCCCCGCACCCATTTCCCTGAGGCGGAAGCCGATTTTCAGGGTCTGATCATAGACATCGTCCGAATGACCGGCATCTTCTGCCGAGGCATTGTTCAGCGGCAATTCCGCCACCATCCTCGCCTCGACACCCATCTGGCGAATGCGCAACCGGTGGCGCGCGATCGACGCCGGTCCAAGCGCGACAATGCCAAACAAATCCGCCCGCGCCATCGCGGTCAGAATGCCCGCCTCCTGTATCCCGATCACAGGTTGCGGCACCAATGTCCGGCAGAGGTCGAGCCCCGGGTCTGAAAAACAGGCGATCACGAATGCGCTCGCATCCGGCCGCGACCGGATCACTTCCGCCACGTCCAAACCCGCCTTGGCCGCATGTTCCGCCGTTGCAATCGTTGAGGGACCTTTTTCGATTCTCACCGTCCCGAAAACCGGGCCTTGCCGCAGCGAAAGTGGCTCTATTGCTGTAGAAATCGCTTCTGTGACAGCAATCGAGGAGTTGGGGTTGATAACAAGGATCGGACCCGCGCTCACGGTGCAATCCTCGCACCAAAGTTACGCGCCGGATCCAGTTCCTTTGCAAGGTATCCGCGCCCCTTGCCGAGATCCACGGGTGCACGCGGTACGAACCGGCCCTGCCCCTCTTGGCCTTTCAACTCGCCATGTTCAACGATGACGGCGCCCCGGTTCAGAACGATCTCGGGCACGCCGGTCAATTCCATACCTTCGAAGGGCGTGTAATCCATGTTGTCGTGCTGATCGGCAAGCGTCGCCTTACGCGTAACCTCAGGGTTCCAGATCGCGATATCCGCGTCCATGCCCGGTGCCAGTCCACCTTTTTTGGTCACCCCAAAGGTCTTGGCCGCATTCGTCGATGACAGCGCCACGAATTCGTTCAGCGAGATACGCCCTTTCACCACGCCTTCCGAGAACAGATAGGGCAGACGCGCGGCAATCCCCGGCATGCCATTCGCGATTTTGGGATAAGGGATATCGCGCCCGTTCATGAACTTGCCCGTATCGTCGAACCTGTACGGCGCGTGATCCGAACTTACGGATTCAAACGTCCCGCTTTGGACATGGCGCCACAGGGCCTCTTGCGTTTCGGCATCTCGCAGCGGCGGCGAGCAGACAAACTTCGCCCCATCCATCCCCGGCTGATCCAGTTTTTCCCTTGTTAGGGCCAGATATTGCGGACAGGTCTCGGCAAACAGCCGCGTTCCCGCCAGCTTTTCGCGCTGCACGATGGCCGCGCCGCCGGCGGTTGACACATGCACGATGAACAGCGGCGCATCGACCAACTTGGCAAGCGAAACCGCGCGGTTGATCGCCTCTTCCTCGGCCAGTTCCGGACGCGAAATCGCGTGGTACTTCGGTTCTGTCAGATCGGCGGCGACCAACCGTTTGTTCATCCAATTGATCATGTCGTTGTTTTCGGCATGAACCATGGTGATAGCGCCATGCGCCCGCGCCACGGTCAGGATGTCCAGCATCCCGCCGTCACCGATATTCATCATGTCATAGGTCATGAAGACCTTGAACGAGGTGATCCCCCGCTTGAAAGCCCTCGGCAGCTGATCCTCGAGCACCTCGGCACTCGGGTCGGTCACTATCAGATGGTAACTGTAGTCGATCACCGACCGCGCCGCACGCTGGTCGTAGGTAGCAATCACATCGTCAATCGATTGCCCGCGATGCTGGGCGGCGAAGGGGATGAAAGAAGAGTTTCCCCCAAAAGCCGCTGAAATAGAGCCTGATAAATAGTCATCGGCCCCCATGATCCCCGAGGAGCTTTCCTGCGCGATATGGGCATGCGCCTCGATCCCGCCGGGCATGACCAGCCGCCCGCCTGCGTCGATCCGGCGCTCGCCCCCCGGCAAGGATTCGGCCAGGGCAACGATCCGGCCGTCCCGAATCCCGATATCGCCCTTGCTGGTTTCGCTTGCGGTGACAAGCGTCCCCCCGTGGATCACCGTATCGAATTCCATGGCCCGGCTCCTTTTCTTAGACTTTATCGCGCTGCCGCAACTCGCGGGCATCCTGATAGGCGTACCACTGGGTCATCGCGAGCGCCCCATGCGGGGCAAGACGGCGGAACGGCACGGCTTCGAACGGCAGATCGTCAAAGGCCGTGTCGCGATCGGGCTGGCGCAGGATCTTGCGCGCCAGTTTCATCCCGAAATAGAGACTGCGAGTCACGCCCGATCCACAATACCCGCCCGCGACCCAGACCCCGTCATGATGGCCGATATGGGGGCTGTGATCGGTCGTATAGGCGACATACCCGGCCCAGAAATGGCTGAAGCTGACCGAGGCGAGCTGCGGAAACACGCGCAGCATCGCCTTGCGAAATGCCGCCATGCGCGACGCCTCAGACGCGCCGGGCACCCCCATACGACCTCCGAAAATGAATCGTTTTCGATCCGGGGTCGGACGATACCACATGAACACGCGCCCCGATTCACCATGCATCCGGTTCAGCGGCGTCAGCTCGGCCATGACGTCGGCGCTCAGTTCTTCGGTCGCCACCGCAGCTGTTTCGATCGGCACCATGCGGCTCGACATGACCTGTGTACGCTTGTCGGCATAGGCGTTTGTCGCCACGACAATTTCGGTCGCGTGGATCACGCCCCGGGCGCACTTCACGTTCAGCCCGGTCGCGTCGTTGTCCCAACCGGAAACGGCGCATTCGGGGAGGATCGTCGCCCCGGCCTCTTGCGCGACCCGCGCCAGTTCCAGCACCAGTTTGCGCGGGTGGATACCGCCGTCACGGTGATAGATCACGCCGCCACGGTAGAAATCGGTCCCGATCTGGGCGCGCTGATCGCTTTGCGGCACCATCTCGGTCGGCAGACCAAGGTTCTTGCCCAGCCAGTCGCACTCCCGCGCCGTCGATTCATAATCCGCCGCTGTCCGCGCCCCGCGGAAACGCCCGACCGGCTGGTAGTCGCAGGCCAGCTTGTTCTCTTTGACGAATGCCTCGAAGTAATCGAGCGCAAGGATACCTTCGCGCATGATCCCGAGTGTCTTCTCATCACCGTATTTCGCAATCAGCCCCGAGGTGCCCAGCTTGTGAAAACTTGGGCCGACCATGCCACCATTGCGCGACGAACAGCCCGCGCCGATACGACCCGCTTCAAGCACGACAACCCTGCGGCCGGATTGCGCAAGGTGAAAAGCGGTCGACAGTCCTGTGTAACCCGCCCCGATCACCACCACGTCAGCATGGCGTGGCAGTTTTGCAGGATGGACCAGCGTTGGTTCCGGCACTTCCTCGTCCCAGTAAATACGCTGATCCGTCATTTTCAGTCCCTCAATGCCCAACTATCCCGATGCCGCGCCGTGGGAAACCGTGCTTCCAGCCCCAGTTCGGCAATCTGCTCTATACTTGCTTCGAACAGGCTGCGCATCACCGGAATGGTATCGGGCTCAAGTGCCACGCGCCGCAGATCGTCTGCCCGACCCTCATAGGCATCAAACAGCGCACGCAAATCCTCGACGGCGGTCTTTTCCGACATGTCCACCCGCAGGTCGAGCGTATCCATCCCCAATTCGCCCGACACGCGCAGCGCGGCCGACCGCAACGGCCCAAGAACCTCGCCACCCGCATCACGCCCGGCTTCGAGACCGCGCATCAGACGTTCGCCCAGCGGCAGCTCCGGGCTGCGCACAAAGGCCTCCGCCATCGCATCGGTCACCTTGTCATTGGCAAGGATATTGCCAAGCGCAAGGCAGTCCTTGTCGATGCTATGGGTATAGATCGAATACATCCGGCGACCGTGATACACCGCCGCCTGCCCCTTGGCATCCAGCGCGCCGATCTGCCGCCATTCGATATTTTCTGACGATACGCTGACCTTGGACACCGTCGCATCAGCCGACTCTCCGGCTTTCAACAACGAGATACCCAGATCGCCAAGACGGCTGTCGGTGCGGTGCTGCGACAGCATCGCCCCCTTGCCGTGGGCAAGCCGCAGACAACGACCGCCTACCGCCAGATCCGACGTCGTGATGACGCCGCCAAAGGCACCGGTCCGCGCACAGCGGCCAACCATTGAAAATGTCACAGCAGATCTCCTCTTTTCTTGCTGTTCTACGCGGGGTCGGTGGCGGGCAGCGGCACACCACGATCCTCGGCGCTGAATCTTTCCCACATCGCGTCCGTCGCCGCCTGCGCTTCGACGATTGCGGTGCGTTCATCGATGGTGGTCAACTGCCCGTCGCGCATCAAGAACCGGCCATCGACCATCGTGTCCGTCACGACACCCGGGTGTCCGTAATGAAGCAGGTTAGACACCGCCGAGAGGCGCGGCATCATCGCCGGGGTCATCAGATTGAATAGCGCAAGATCCGCCTTCATCCCCACCGCAATAGAGCCGATTTGCGGGTGATCCAGCGCCTTGGCGGCGTTGACCGTTGCGTAGTTGAAAACCGTCTGCGGCGACGGCGTAACCGAACGCCCATAGGCCCCACGGTGCAGCGTCATCGCCATCTTCATCGCGTGAAACATATCCTCGGTCATGTTGTCCGTGCCCAGCACGATTTTGACACCATGGTCGAGGATCGACCGCATCGGCAGCGGGTGCGGCCCTTTGGCCGACATCGACGCCGGACAATGTCCGAGCCACGTGCCCGTCTCGGCCAGTCGCGCCACATCGGAGTCATTGCAGAAAGTCCAATGCACCGCGATCAGATCGTCGCCGAGAAAATCGTTCTGATCCAGATACTCGGTCGAGGTGCAGCCATGCAGTTTCTCGACCTGCTCCTTTTCGCTGATGATCTGGCTAAGATGCACCGTGCGGCGCAGCCCGTGTTCGCGTGCGAGTTTCTTCAACTCACCCAGCATCCAAGGACTGCAATTGTCCGGCCCGTGGGCTGCTATCATGACGCGCACCCGGTCGTCCTCGGCCCCGTGGAACTCGTCGATCAAGGCACGGGTCCGGGTCAGGAATGTTTCGCCGAACTCGCGATCAAAGCGATAAGTGCCCGCGCCAACCTCGGTCGTCACCGCATCGGCGCAGCTTTCCGCCAGCCAGAGCCGTACGCCCGAGTCGATCATCGTCGGGGCGTAATCGGCAACGTGACGCAACGGATCAACCATGGTCGTGGTCCCCGACCGGATCGCCTCGGCGCACGCCAACTTCGCAATGGCCGCCCGTTCCTGCGGTTCCAGCAGGTAAGAGGCCGGCACCATGTATTGGTAGACCAGGTTGCCCTCGATATCCTCGACCGTACCTTTGAGCACCAGCAGAACCGAATGGGTATGCGAATTGATCAGGCCCGGCGACACCAGCTTGTCCGAGGCATCTACCACCTCGAAAGACTCGAAATCGCTGCCGTTCAGCGCCTCGGGGATCGCGACGATCTTTTTGCCTTCGACCGCTATATGCCCCGCGCGCACTTCGGGCATCCCGCTTTCATGGCTTATATAGCGGGGATTCTTGAAGAGATACTTGCTCATGACGTCCGCCGCAGCGCCGTGATCGCCGTTATCAACAGGGTCAGCAAAACCAGCAGGGTTGCAACCGCCGCGATGGTCGGGTCGATATTGTCCTGAATGCCTTCCCAGATCTTCTTGGGCAGCGTCGTCACCCGGCGCACGGTGATGAACAGCACACCGACAATCTCGTCAAAGCTGACGATGAAAGCAAAGATGAACCCGGTCAGAATACCCGGCTTGGCCGCAGGCACGACCACCGCCATTACTGTTTGCCAGACCGAGGCACCAAGACTCCGCGCCGCTCGCGGAATATTCCGATCAAGGTTGACCAGCGCTGCAAAGACCGAGATCGACACATAGGGCAGCGCCAAAAGCGTGTGCGCAAGGATGACGCCAAAGCTCGTGTCGATCAGCCCAAGATGCACCCAGAACCGATAGAACCCAAGCGACTGCACCACCGGCGGCACCAGTATCGGCGTGATCAAAACCCACCGCGCAATGGCCGAGGCACGATCCGAAAGGAACCAGCAACCGATGGCAAAGGCGGTGCCCAACACGGCAGCACAGGTCGCCACGACCAGACCGATCCAGATGCTCGACCACGTTGCGTGCAACCATTCGGTATCGCTGAAATAATTGACGTAGTGCTGCATCGACAGATGCTCTTTCGGCAGGCCGATATAGCTTGTGTCGGTCAGGGACACCGGAATGACGACCAGCAGCGGCAGCACCAAAAAGGCAAGGATCAGCCAGGCGCCGGTCTGAAAAAAGATGCGAAACGCGGATACCGGCATCATTTACGCTCCAGCAGGGCAGACCGCAGATTGATAAAGCGGGATGCAATCAAAAGAACAAGGGCGGTCGCTATCAGCAAGCCGACGGACAGGGCCGAGCCAAGACCCCAGTTCAGGAACTCCTGGATCTGGTAGGTGATGTATTCCGAGATCATCAGAACACGCCCGCCACCAAGCAGCGCAGGCGTCACGTAGAACCCCAGAGACAGCACGAACACAAGCAGCGCGCCGGACATCACACCGGGAATAGTCTGCGGAAAGTAGACGTTCCAGAACGCCGTCCATTCACTGGCTCCAAGCCCGCGCGCCGCCTTGACATACGCGTCGGAAATGCCGCGCATATTTGTCATCATCGGTAGGATCGCAAAGGGCAGCATGACGTGGATCATCGCGATCAGAACGCCGAATTCATTATGCATGAGCCGCAGCGGAGACTCGATGATCCCGGCATCGCGCAGTGTGTCATTCACAAGGCCTGAACGGCCCAGCAGAACGATCCAGCTGAACGACCGGATCAGAACCGATACCCAGAACGGCAGGATGACAAGCGCCAGCATAAGCGGCGTGAACTTGTTGGCAAAGTTGCTGATAGAATAGGCCACGATATAGCCCAGCAGCAGGCAACCGACGGTGGTGATCGCGGCGACCCGGAAAGTCAGCACGAAACTGGTTTTGACCGCGCTGGATTCGGCCATTTTGACAAAATTGTCGACTCCGGTCGTCGGCTCGGTAAAGGCGATCTCCCAGATGCCCAGAACCGGCAGGATGTAAAAGACGATCATGATCGTCAGGGCAGGCGCCACCAGCATCCAGTAGCTGACTTTTTCGTTGAGACGACCCATGCAAGCTCCGGCAGTCGAAATTCGGAAAAAACGGGGCCATCGGCATCGCACGACAGCCCCGCAGGGGAGGGATCAGTTAATCAGAGCGTCCACATACATCTCTTCCGCAGCGATCTGGTGCTTGGCATACCATTCATCGTTGTAGAGGATCTGCGTTGCGAGGTTTTCGGGGCTGGTCGGGTTCCACTTTTCCAGCTCGGCAGGCACCATCGACGCAGCCGCAGGATTGATCGGACCAGAGCCGAGCAGTTCCAGCCATTTCACCTGAAGTTCGGGCTTCTGGGCGTGGGCGATGAATTTCATCACTTCTTCGGTGCCGGCCGGGTTGTCTTTCGGAACCACCCAGATGCCCGGTGCCATCACGCCGCCATTGAATGTGACCTGAAAGCTGCCTTCATCCATCTGGTCTTTCAGCAGGTGCGCGCGGGTCGACCAGATGTTGCCGATGGCAACTTCTTCCTGCAGGAACAGGTTCTGGCTGTCGCTGCCCGAGCCCCAGACGATAATGTTTTCACGCAACTCGCGGAACTTGGCGATGGCAGCGGCAATGCCGTCCTCCGTGTCCAGCACGGCATAGACCTCTTCCGGCGCGATACCCTGCGCCATGGTCGCGCTTTCAAGCATACCACGCACCGATTTGCGGAAGGTCCGCATACCGGGGAAATCCTTGGTGTTCCAGACATCTGCCCAGTTCTGCGGAACGTTTCCGCCCAGCATCTTGGGGTTCGTCGCAAGAACGTAGGAATAGATGTAGTTGCCGACACCGTTGTTATAGGCCGTCCCTTCCAGAACTTTCGACTTGTCGACGATGGAATAGTCGATGGGCTGCGTGACGCCCTGCTGTTCCAGAATGATCGCCGAACCTGCGCCACTGTCGCAAAGGTCCCAGACCACTGCGCCGCTTTCGACCATGGCGCGGATCTTGCCCGCCGACGGGCCGGAACCGTCGATGACGACCGGAATACCGGTTTCGGCCGTATAGGTCTCGGCCAGAACTTCCTCGAGCACGTCCTTGGCGGTACCGCCCCAGTTCACGACGACGATCTCTTTCGCCTGCGCAGAAACCTTGCTGCCCAGCGCGGGCAGAATACCAAGCGCACCCATCGCAGCGATGAAGCCACGGCGGGTCAGACGGCCCTGCTTGTAACGTTCGACGGCAATATCCGCGATGTCGCGTTTTGCCTCGAAATCGGTTGTGTCAGTCATGTCACTTCTCCTTGTTGGATCGTAATGCTTATTGATTTCAGGCCCTTGTCACCGGGCCCTTGCCGTTAAAACGTTACTCGGGTGCCAGCAGCACACAGGCGTCCTTGTCCCAGCCAATACTGACAGGCAGATCGGGCTTTGGCGTTATGCCGGTTTTCCACGTCGCGCAGGACAAAAGCAGTTCACCTAGCGAGTCATGGGTCACGATGACCTGGCAACGCTCGCCAAGATAGCTGACCTGTTTGACCTTGGCCGACAGGAACTCTTCGCCCGGTTCCGCCAACCGCAGCCGTTCGGGGCGCAGGGCAACCTTGGTCTTGGTGCCAACCTCAAGCGGAGCATCGGTTTCGACCTCGAACTTGGCCCCATCGGCGGCACAGCTCAACACGTCGCCTTCTCGGCCAGTCACCGTTACGTCGATGAAATTCGATTTGCCAAGGAAGTCAGCCACAAAGGCGTTCCGAGGCTTGTTATACAAATCTCCCGGCGCGCCTTCCTGCTGTATCTTGCCGTCCTTCAGAATGACAATCCGGTCCGACATGGACAGCGCTTCTTCTTGATCGTGGGTCACGTAGATAAAGGTCACGCCCAGCCGGTCGTGCAACGCCTTGAGCTCCCATTGCAGATCGGCGCGCAGCTTCTTGTCGAGCGCCGAAAGCGGTTCGTCCAGCAACAGGACCTGCGGATGAAACGACAGCGCCCGCGCCAGCGCGACCCGCTGCTGCTGTCCGCCGGAAAGCTGAATCGGCAACCGGTCGGCAAAATCGCCCATCTGAACAAGGTCGAGACATTCCGCTACGCGATCGGCAATTTCCTTGGCCGGTTTCTTGCGCACTTTCAGCGGAAAGGCCACGTTTTCAGCCACGGTCATCGTCGGAAACAAAGCATAGCCCTGAAAAACCATGCCAAAATCGCGCGCTTCCGGCGGTTGCTTGGTGATGTCCTTGGAGCGAAGGCTGATCGACCCTTCGTCAAGCCTGATGAAACCCGCAATCGCGCTCAGAAGCGTAGTTTTGCCCGACCCCGAAGGCCCAAGTAGCGTGAGGAATTCGCCATCCGCCACATCCAGCGTCACATCGTCAAGCGCATGCACGCTCCCGTACCGTTTGATCCCCTGACGAATGGAAAGGATAGGAGTGCTCATGCTGTTCTTATGTTCCACGCTTGAGTGAGAGGCCGCTTGCTGTGGGCCGGTATCGCTACGTCAGGGGAGCATGAAGAGCTAAAACAATGAAATTAAAAAACGCCCTCTATAAATAATTTCAGATTATACGCTCTCGGCCTTCCGTGCGATATTCTCCGCGCCATCCTTCAGAAACTCGGCCAGAAACTGTTGGAACTGAACCGAAAGATGCGAGGTCGGAAACAGGTTCGACGTCACAGCGTGCATGTTGAGATGCAGCACCGGTTGCGTTGGCTTTATGGCGATTCCGCTGATATCCGGCCCGATCAGGGCGAAACTGTCTACCAGCGCAACGCCCAGCCCGTTACGTACCATTTCAAGCGCCGTCGCCGTGTGCCGCACCTCGCAGAAGTAGCGCCGCTCAAGCCCCTGCTGCGAAAACACCGTATCAATGGCCTGCCCCAGGGGAGTGCTCGCTGCATAAGAAATGTGCGGTACGTGGTTCAGGTCGGTCACCTTGATCTGGTCCGACAGCGCCATTTCGTGATTCTCCGGGCAAACACACATCAGCCGTCCCTCCCCCACTTCGCGCACGGAAAGCGCCGAGTGGCGCGGCCGCGTCACCGAAAGCGCGAGATCTGCTCGACCGCTCACCAGCCGCCGGATGATCTCATCGACGCTGCCCAATTCAATGGAAAGCTGAAGTTTTGGGCGGGTCCGCATGAACTCTGCCAAGACCAGCGGCAGAATCCCGTGGCCGATCGAGGGCGAAGCAACAATATTCAAGCGCCCGATTGTGCCACCGCGCAATTCTTCGATGATATTAGCAACACGCTTTTGCTGCATGAACAAATGCTGTGCCTCCTGCGCGATATGAAGCGCTTCGCGCGTCGGCACCAGCCGCCCGTGCTCCCTTTGAAACAAAGGGAAACCTACAAGATCCTCGGTATGGCGGATCATGTTGCTTATCGCGGGTTGGCTCACATTCAGCAATTCCGCCGCCCGCGCGGTCGTGCCAACTTCGATGACGGTAGAAAGAACCTCAAGCTGGCGGGCGTTAATCATGAATATAACTTTTCATTATTCGATAGGGGTACAAATTTATTTCACACTGATATGCCCCCTGTCTACACCGGAAATACACAGGCAGAGGAGACACGGATGAGCCGGAAAGAAGTCTATGCGGTTGCGCAAATGGGACCAGTTCATCTGGCGGACACCAAGGCACAGGTCATCGCGCGGCTGATCGACATGCTGCGTCAGGCCCATGCCCGCGGCGCGCGGTGGGTCACCTTTCCCGAGCTGGCGCTGACGACCTTTTTCCCTCGCTACATCTACGACACGCCCGATGAATACGACGTGTTCTTCGAAGAAGGTCTGCCCTCTCCGGCGATGAAACCGCTGTTCGAAGAGGCCGAAAAGCTAGGCGTCGGTTTCTATCTCGGCTATGCGGAAAAGATCACCGAAGGCGGCGGAACGCATCGTTACAACACCTCCGTGCTCGTCGCGCCCGATGGCCAAATCCTTGGCAAATACCGCAAGATCCACCTGCCCGGTACTAAGGACCCCATCGGCGATCTGGAATTCGAACATCTCGAGAAACGATACTTCGAAGTCGGCGACATGGGTTTCCCGGTGTTCGAGACACCCTCGGGCCGTTTCGGCATGTGCATCTGCAACGACCGTCGCTGGCCGGAAACCTTCCGTGTCATGGCCCTGCGCGGGGCCGAGGTGTTCATGCTGGGCTACAACACACCGACCCGCAATATTCACCACCCCGAACCGGCGCATCTGCGCGAATTCCACCACCGTCTCAGCCTTGAATCCGCGGCTTATCAGAACGCCGCATGGGTCATGGCCGCCGCGAAATGCGGCTCGGAAGACGGATTCGCGATGATCGGCGGCTCAGCCATTGTCTCTCCCACCGGCGAGGTCGTGGCCAGGGCCTCGACCGAAGATGACGAAGTCATCACCTACGACTGTGATCTCGACCTCGGCGCCTATATCCGCCGTTCGGTCTTTGATTTCGCCCGACACCGCCGCATCGAGCATTACGGGCCTATCACCGCGCAAACCGGCATCGAGCTCGACAAATGACTTTCTCTCTCGCGGGTAGATGCGCGGAAACCGGCGACATCGGCTTTGCCGTGACCACGTCATCTGTCTGCGTCGGGGCCCGCGTTGGTGCCGTGACCGATGGTTGCGTCGTCTTCTCGCAGGCTCGCACCGATCCGCGGCTGCACGCGATCGGGATCGAAGCATGGAAACTATCGGAAGACCCCGAAACCACTCTTTTCGCCATGCAAGACGCCGCAACCGCTCTCCACTGGCGGCAACTCGGCGTTTTTCCAGCACAAGGCAAACCGCTGCATTTCACTGGCGAAAGCTGCCTTGACCATTGCGGCGGGCTAATCGGCACTGATTGCCTCGCGCTTGGTAATTTTCTGGGCAGCGATCAGGTCCTTCCCGAAACGATCCGGGGTTTCGAAACCGCGACCGGCTCTCTCGCCCTTCGCCTCATCGCCGGTCTGAAGGCAGGTGAGAATGCCGGAAGCGAGCGCGATCCCCTTCAATCGGCATCTGTCGTGGTTCTGGGCGGCAATGATCTGAAGGATGTCGATCTTCGAATCGACTCTTCGGACGATCCGATTTCCGATCTCGCGGCCCTGCTCGTGGACTGGCTGCCAAAGGCGCCAGCTTATCGCCTCCGCGCCCTTGATCCGGACGCGGCACCGTCATCAAGCTCCGTCGAACATTCCAAAGAGTGAATTCGCCGGGCAAGCCTCGCCTATCCGGCACTCTGACCCCTGATAATCGCTGAAACAGGCTCTATTCTGCGGCGATCGTCCGTACTTCGCTTGGACGGTAGTTGAGGATCGGTGCCAGCCAGCGTTCCACTTCCTCGATATCCATCCCCTTCCGGGCGGCATAATCCTCGACCTGATCCCGTTCGACCTTGGCCACGCCAAAGTAATAGGCGTCGGGATGGCCGATATAGATACCCGAAACCGAAGATCCCGGCCACATCGCCATGCTCTCGGTCAGTTCAACACCCGTTGCCTCTTCGGTCTGCAGCAGATCGAAAAGCGTCCGTTTCTCGGTGTGATCCGGCTGTGCGGGATAGCCCGGCGCGGGACGGATACCGTCATAGGGCTCGCCAATCAGCTCCTCCGGCGCATAGGTCTCGCCATTGGCATAGCCCCAATAGTAGCGACGTACCCGCTGATGCAGCATCTCAGCCATTGCCTCGGCAAACCGGTCCGCCAGCGCCTTGACCATGATGGCCGAGTAATCGTCGCCCTTCTTTTCGAACTCTTTCGCAATTGCGATCTCTTCGGGCCCGGCCGTCACGGTAAACCCGCCAACCCAGTCCTCGACGCCCTCAGGGGCCACAAAATCGGCGAGAGCAAGGTTTGGGCTGTCCCGGCGCTTGCTGGTCTGCTGGCGCAGCGTGTGGAATGTGGCGAGCCGTTCCTTTCGCTCGGCATCCTTGAAAAGCCGGATGTCATCTCCGTCCCGGTTCGCAGGCCAAAAGCCGACCACAGCGCGCGGACCAAACCAGCTTTCGCCGATGATCCTTTGCAGCATCGCTTGCGCGTCCTTGAGCAGCCCTCGCGCGGCCTCACCGTATTTCTCGTCGTCGAGAATACGCGGATAAACGCCTTTCAGCTCCCAAGTCTGAAAGAACGGCGTCCAGTCGATATATTGCGCTATTTCGGCCAGATCCCAGTCGTCGATCACCTTCGACCCGATAAAGGAGGGTGCCGCCACCTTGTACTCCGTCCAGTCGATCTGCATCGCATTGGCACGGGCCTTTTCAATCGGCAGGCGCGATTTAGCCCGCTCGGCGCGTTCGTGCCGTTCCGCGACCTCGGAATATTCCTCGCGGATGCCCTGGATATAAGGCTCGCGCGCTGTCTTGCTCAGCAGGGACGACACCACCCCGACCGCACGACTGGCATCGGTCACGTAAATCGCCTGATTCCGCGTGTACTGCGGCGCGATCTTTACAGCTGTATGCACTTTTGATGTGGTCGCCCCGCCGATCAGCAGCGGGATATCGAACCCTTCGCGCTCAAGCTCGTTCGCCATATGCACCATTTCATCCAGCGACGGCGTGATCAGACCTGACAGGCCGATCACATCCACATCATGCGCTTTCGCTTCCTCAAGGATCTTCTGCGGCGGAACCATCACGCCCAGATCGATGATTTCGTAATTGTTGCAGGCCAGCACGACGCCGACGATATTCTTGCCGATATCATGCACGTCGCCTTTCACGGTGGCCATCAGGACGGTTCCGGCAGTGTCTTTGCCCCCGCCGCCATTCAGACGTTTTTCTTCTTCCATATAAGGCAAGAGAACGGCGACCGCCTGTTTCATCACGCGCGCCGACTTGACCACCTGCGGCAGAAACATCTTGCCCTCACCGAACAGGTCACCGACAACATTCATGCCCGCCATCAGCGGTCCTTCGATCACCTCGAGCGGCTTATCCGCAGCCAAACGTGCGGCCTCGGTATCTTCGTCGACGAATTCCGTGATTCCATTGACCAGTGCATGTTCCAGCCGCTTTTCGACAGGCCATTCGCGCCATGCGAGATCGCGTTTCTTTTCTTCGCGCTTGTCGCCGCGGAATCGCTCGGCGATCTCCAGCAGGTTCTCCGTCGCGTTCCCGCCGTTGGCCGGTTCGCGGTTCAGCACCACATCCTCGCAGGCCTCGCGAAGATCCGCGTCGATCTGGTCGTAAACCGCAAGCTGCCCAGCGTTCACGATGCCCATATCCATACCCGCCTTGATGGCATGATAGAGGAACACCGCGTGCATCGCTTCACGGACGGGTTCATTGCCGCGGAAGCTGAACGACAGGTTCGAAACCCCGCCCGAGATGTGACAGTGCGGCAGATTCTCGCGAATCCAGCGGGTGGCCTCGATGAAATCGACACCATAATTGTCGTGCTCTTCAATCCCCGTCGCCACGGCAAAGACGTTCGGGTCAAAAATGATGTCTTCGGGGGGAAAGCCGACCTCCTCGGTCAGAACCTTGTAGGCCCGCGCGCAGATTTCTGTCTTGCGTTCGAACGTGTCCGCCTGACCGTCTTCGTCAAAAGCCATGACTACGACCGCCGCGCCATAGGCCAGACACAGCCCCGCATGATGCAGGAACGCTTCCTCGCCTTCCTTGAGCGAGATCGAATTTACCACCGGCTTACCCTGCACGCATTGCAGGCCGGCCTCGATCACTTCCCACTTGGAGCTGTCGATCATGATCGGCACCCGGGCGATATCAGGCTCTGCAGCGACCAGATTTAGGAATTCGATCATCGCCTGTTTGCTGTCGATCAGACCCTCATCCATGTTGATGTCGATGATCTGGGCGCCGTTCTCAACCTGATCCCGCGCCACGTCGAGCGCGGCCGCATAATCGCGGTTAGTGATCAGTTTTCGAAAACGGGCGGACCCGGTGACATTGGTCCGCTCCCCCACGTTCACGAAAGGGATCTCCTTTGTCAGAACAAAAGGCTCAAGACCGGACAGGCGCAGCAAAGGTTCACGCATCAGCTTTCTCCCCGACCTTGCGCGGCGCATAACCGGCGACATGCGCGGCAATGGCGCGGATATGGTCCGGCGTCGTACCGCAGCACCCCCCGACCACGTTCACCAGCCCCTCTTTTGCAAAGATTTCCACTTTGCCGGCCGTGTCCTCGGCCTCTTCGTCATATTGACCAAAGGCGTTCGGCAGGCCCGCGTTCGGATAGGCGCAGGTAAAGGTTTCAGCCACACCGGCCAGTTCCGTCAGGTGCGGGCGCATGGCATCGGCGCCCAGCGCGCAATTCAGCCCAACGGTAAAGGGCTGCGCATGGCGCACCGAATGCCAGAAGGCCGTGGGCGTCTGCCCCGAAAGTGTCCGACCCGAAGCATCGGTGATCGTGCCAGAAATCATGATTGGCAGTCGCTTGCCGTGTTCGGCAAAGGCTTCGAAGCAGGCGAAAATCGCGGCCTTTGCATTCAGCGTATCAAAGATTGTCTCGATCAGGATCAGGTCCGACCCTCCCGCGATCAGCCCGCGAATTTGCTGACCGTAGGCCTGGCGCAGATCGTCGAAAGTCACCGCACGATAGCCGGGGTCGTTCACATCCGGGCTGATCGATGCCGTTCGGTTGGTTGGGCCGACAGCCCCAGCGACCCAGCGTGGCTTGCCGTCCTTGGCCGTGGCGCGATCCACCGCGCGCCGCGCGATCCGCGCGCCTTCTGCATTGAGATCATGGACCGCGTCTTCCAGCGCATAATCGGCCTGTGCGATGGTCGTCGAGGAAAACGTGTTGGTCTCCACGATATCAGCCCCTGCCATCGCGAAATCGAAATGAATGTCCTCGACTGCCTGTGGCTGCGTCAGGATCAGCAGATCGTTATTGCCCTTCTGCGGGTGATCCGTGTGATAGGCGCAGGCATGCCCACCATGTCCGCGATACGCCTCTTCATCCAGTCCAAGCGACTGGATCTGAGTCCCCATCGCCCCGTCAAGAACAAGAATCCGTTCCTGCGCAGCCCGGATAAGCGCGTCATAGGTTTCGGTTTTCGGCAGGCGAAAGCTGTGCATATCAAACTCGTTTATGGTGAAACTCTGACATAGTGCCCACAGCATCGGTGAGCAAATTCATGTTTGGCGGGATAATCATGAGGTAGCCTCATGTTACACTTCGACGAGGCATGACGAGAGACAACTGCAATCGGGGGAAATCGTTTCGCCTGAAAAGACGGGAATTATGAAACCGGCGGGCAGATCACGAATTCCGCGCCACTTTGCGGAAGGAAATCGTGCATGTCCTCGGGCAAGGGCGCGTCGCAAAAGATAGCCGAGGCTTCTTCGATACGCCCACCTCGCACATGCGCCACGCGGCCGAACTTTGTCGCGTCCAGTACAAGAAACGACCGCCTTGCATGGGTCCGCATCGCCTCGCGTATGCGCACCTCGGCGCCGGAAAAGTCGAGCAGCGTGCCATCCGGATCAATCCCGCCCACTCCAAAAACCGCGATATCGACACGAAAGCCCGCAAACATCTCCTCGGCAGCGACGGAACAAACATCCAGATCGCTGTTGCGTAACTGCCCACCGGCCATGGTCACTTCGAAATCGCCTTGCATCGCCATTGTCAGCGCGATCGACAGATTATTCGTGACGATCTTCAGGTTCCGATGCTGACCCAGATGCTCGGCCACCATCCGTGGAGTCGTACCGATCCCGAAAGACACCGAAGCCCCGTTGGGTATATGTTTCGCCACCGTCGCGGCGATCTGCATCTTGGCTGCGCGGTTCAGCACTTCGCGGTCACGAAAGCTCATGTTGCCGCTGCCCGACCCGGCATGTCCGGCCATCCGGGCAACTCCTCCGTGCAGCCGACGCGCCGCGCCCATCTCGCAAAGCTGATTGATATCGCGCCGAATGGTCTGCGTCGTTACCTCGAACCTCGCCGCCAGCTCTTCGACCGACAGAAAGTCCTGCCCTCGCAAAAGATCGGTGATCTCATTCTGCCTTTGGTTGGGCGCGGAATCGGTCATGTTCATATGAAAGCCACTTATCATTCGCTGGCGCAGATCTAAGCGGCATTTATTGCATCTCCATGACAGGTCATAACTCCGTTGGCCCGAAAGCTCTCTGCAATTAGGCCCTAAAAGCTCAATTGCCCGACTTCTGATGTAAAACCGGTAACCGGTCCTCGTTCAAAACCAGAGAAATGAGTGTTCATATGAATGTCACAAGGCTGTTAAGCGCAGTTCACATCCGCCCCCTAAACCCAAGCTTACGTCCCCAACAGGACGTCACGCATAAGAGGTTTTCATGGCGCACGCAGCCGCAGCCATACCGGGCACGTCCCACGCCGAACCGTTCATCCGTATCGACGGGCTGAACCGCCATTTCGCCGGTGGGGCTGGCGTGCATGACCTGTCTCTCGACATCCCGCGCGGGTCTTTCACCACATTGCTCGGCCCCTCCGGCTGCGGAAAATCCACGACATTGCGCCTTTTGGCCGGGTTAGAGACGCCTGACAGCGGTTCGATCCGGATCGACGGGCGCGATGTGACCACGCTCGCGCCTTCCGAACGCGGCCTCTCCATGGTGTTCCAGTCCTACGCGCTGTTCCCGCATCTGTCGGTGAAAGATAACATCGAATTCGGCCTGCGCGTGCGCCGTGTCCCGGCTGGCGAGCGTCGAGCCCGTCTGAATGAGGCGCTCGACCTAACCGACCTCCGAGGGTTCGAGGCCCGCAAACCTGCGCAACTGTCGGGCGGCCAGCGCCAGCGAGTCGCGCTCGCCCGCGCCGTCGTTGCCGGCCATCCGCTCTGTCTGATGGATGAACCGCTCTCCAATCTCGACGCTAAACTACGCCATTCCGTACGTCAGGACATCCGCCGCCTGCAGCGCCGCCTCGGCATGACTGTCATCTACGTCACCCACGACCAGACCGAAGCGATGTCGATGGCCGACACCGTTGTATTGATGCGCGACGGTCGGATCGAACAGGCCGCCAGCCCGGCGGACATCTATGCGAATCCCACCACTGAATTCGCGGCCACCTTCGTCGGGTCCCCGCCAATCCAGATGATGCCGCCGTTGTCAGGTGAGCAAGCGCCGCGCGTCGGTATCCGGGCCGAGGACCTGCATCTGGTAGAGCCTAAAAAGGGCCTTTTGACCGTCTCTGTAACCTCTACCGAATTCCTTGGTGCCGAAACTTACATCTATGTCCGCGCCACGGAGGGCGATGACATCATCGTACGCGCCCCCGGGCGTGTCGAACCCGCGCCCGGCACTTCCTTCGATCTCGACTGGCAACCCGAAGCCGCACACCGCTTTGACCAGAAAGGCAATCGTCTCGCGCTCCATCGCAAGACGCTCGTCCCCGCAGAATAACCCTTTCACAAACGGAAATGCTCAAGGAGCTCTCATGAAACCGATCCTAAATGCGCTTGCCGCCGCAGGCACGCTTGCCGCCACGGCCCTTCCCGGCTGGGCGGAAACCAAACTCACCATGTATTACCCGGTCGCTGTGGGCGGTGCCCTGACCGAGGTGGTCGATGGGCTGATCGAAGGGTTCGAGGCCGAAAACCCCGATATCAGTGTCGAAGCGATTTATGCCGGCAATTATGACGACACCCGCGTCCGCGCGCTCTCGGCGATCAATTCCGGCGATGCGCCCCAACTTTCGGTCATGTTCTCCATCGACGCGATCGACCTTGTCGACCGTGACCTTATTGTTGCGTTCGACGATGTGGTCGAAAGCGATGAAGACAAGGAATGGCTGAACAGCTTTTACCCCGCGCTGATGCGGAACGGGCAGATCGACGGCAAGACCTACGGCGTGCCGTTCCAGCGCTCAACCATCGTCATGTACTACAACAAGGAACTCTTTGCCGAGGCCGGTCTCGACCCGGAACAGCCCCCCGCAACCTGGGAAGAGCTGGTTGCCGACGCCAAGGCGCTGACCAAGGACGACCAGTGGGGCATCATGATCCCCTCGACCGGTTACCCCTATTGGATGTTCCAGTGCTTTGCGATTCAGAACGACAAGGAGCTGATGAATTCCGCTGGTACAGAGACGTATTTCAACGATCCCGCCGTGGTCGAAGCTCTGGATTTCTGGCGCTCGCTCACCCAGGAAGAAGGCGTCATGCCCGAGGGTGTGATTGAATGGGGCACGCTGCGTCAGGCCTTCCTTCAGGGTCAGACCGCGATGATGTGGCACTCCACCGGCAACCTGACCGCAGTGCGCGACGGGGCCGATTTCGACTTTGGCGTGGCGATGCTGCCCGCACACAAGCGTGCCGGTTCGCCCACCGGCGGCGGCAACTTCTACCTCTTCAAGGACTCCACCCCCGAAGAGCAGGCCGCCTCACTCAAGCTGATACAGTACATGACCGCGCCCGAACGCGCCGCGAAATGGTCGATGGCCACAGGTTACGTCGGCATCAGCCCGGCCGCCTATGAGACCGAGGCGCTGCAGGACTATAGCGCCGATTTCCCCGCAGCCCTCGTCGCCCGCGATCAACTCGAAGTGGCAGTTCCAGAGCTCTCCACTTTTGAAACCGCCCGGGTGCGTGAGGCGCTGAACAACGCGATCCAGGCTGTCCTGACCGGTACCAAGTCGCCGCAGGACGCGCTTGATGAGGCACAATCCACCGCCGAACGTCTGCTGAAGCCCTATCAGTAACGATCGCAGCCGGGCCAAACCGGCCCCGCGTGGCGCCCCCATCGCCACCTGCTGCACAGCGGACGGTCCTTTCACGGGCCGTCCGACCTCATTTACGGAAAGCCGCGATGAAGCCCAGAAGCCAGTCTCTATACGCGTGGATGCTCTTGTTTCCGGCGCTTGTCCTGCTCAGTACATTTGCCTTCTACCCCAGCATCGCCACGCTCTGGTCAAGCCTGTTCACTCGCGGCTCCGCCCGCCGTCCAGCCAAATTCAACGAGCTTGGAAATTACGCCGATCTATTCGCTGATCCGGTTACATGGAAGGTCATCGGCAACAACCTGATCTATGCTGGCGTGACCATTCCCGTATCAATCGCCATCGCCCTGCTGATGGCGCTGTGGGCCGATTCTCGGATGCCCGCGAAAAGCTTTGTACGCACGGCCTATTTCACGCCGACCATGCTGCCGATGATCGCCGCCGCGAACCTCTGGCTGTTCTTCTACACACCCGGGATTGGCCTGTTCGACCGCATCATCGGTGTGTTCGGATTCGATTCGGTCAACTGGCTGGGGCAGCCGGAAACCGCGCTCTGGTCGATCATCCTTGTGACGATCTGGAAAGAATCCGGGTTCTTCATGATCTTCTACCTCGCCGCGCTGCAAACCATCCCGCCCGAGTTGAAAGAGGCCGCGATTATCGAGGGTACCTCGCGCTGGACCTACCTGCGCCGCGTTGTCCTGCCGCTGCTGATGCCCACAACCCTGTTCGTACTGGTCAATGCGCTGATCAATTCTGTCCGGCTGATCGATCACCTGTTCATCCTGACCAAGGGAGGGCCTGACAACGCGACCAAGCTGATCCTCTACTACATCTGGGAGCTCGCCTTTTCCTATCTCGACGCGCCGCACGCTGCCGCGATGACAGTACTGGTGCTGATCGCGCTGGGGATCGTCGCCACGATCCAGTTCCGGCTTATCGACAAAAGGGCGCATTACAGATGAAACTTGGCAATAGTCCCCTTATTAGTCTCGATTCTATTGGTGCCCTGTTCCTTGCGCTCGCCTGGATCTCTCCGCTGCTTTTCGCGATCTGGGCCGCATTTCACGAACCGACACATGCGATTGATTTCGACCTTGCCGCGCCCTGGACGCTCGACAATATCCGGGCGGTCTGGTCGCAGGCGCCGTGGCTGACCTACCTGGCGAATACGATCTTTCTCGTGACGCTTGTCCTCGCCGGGCAATTCCTCCTCTGCACCCTCGCCGGTTTTGCCTTTGCCCGGTTCGAATTTCGCGGGCGCGAGGTGCTCTTCCTCATGGTGCTCCTGCAACTCTTTATCCTGCCCGAGGTGCTGATCGTCGAAAACTATGCAATCGTCTCTAACATTGGACTTTTCGACACCACTTTGGGCATGGCCATGCCGTACATGGCCAGCGCCTTCGGTATTTTCCTCCTGCGTCAGGCTTTCAAAGCCGTACCGCGCGAACTTGAGGACGCCGCACGAGTGGAAGGCGCGACATGGATGGGCGTGCTGCTCAAGGTCTATGTACCCGTCGCACGGCCCACCTACCTTGCCTATGCGCTGGTGTCTGTCGCGACCCACTGGAACAACTTCCTCTGGCCGCTCATCATCACCAATTCGACCGACACCCGCCCGCTGACGATTGGGCTGTCGCTCTTTGGGGCGCCGGAAAGCGGCGTGGACATTTCCATGATCAGCGCCGCGACCTTGATGACCATTGCCCCACTATTACTCGCTTTCCTGATATTTCAGCGCCAATTCCTGCAAGCCTTCATAACCTCGGGCATCAAGTAACTGACGCGCACCGAAAGGGTTGCTGGATCAACCCCCCCTCGCTAGGCTGTAATCACGCAGTTCTGGGGAGGAGCCTGCCGTGACAACGACTCTCGCGCCTGTCGCACCCGTCGATACCGAGATTACAATCGAGCAGCTCACGCTCGATCCCTATTCGATTTTCAAACGCCTGCGGGCCGAAAACCCGGTGCTCAAGATCAAATCGATCAACCGCACCCTGCTGACGCGCGCCGAAGACACCAAATACGTCAAGGAAAACCCGGCGCTGTTCAGTTCGGACGACCCAAGCACCCCGATGGAGCGTGCCTTTCGCGCCCATACGCTCATGCGCAAGGATGCCGAGGAACATCTGACCGAGCGTAACGCAATGGCGCCGACCTTTGCGGGCAAGAACATCAAGGGCTGCTGGGAACCGATCTATACCAGGATCGCCGAGGATTTCGTCGCCTCCCTGCCGCGCGGCGAAACTGTGGACCTTTTCAAACATCTAGCCGCGCCCTATGCCGCCCGCTGCCTGAAACATCTCCTTGGCATCGAAGAAGCGAGCGATGCCGACATGGAGCGATGGAGCCAGACCCTGATCGACGGGGCGGGCAACTTTGGCTACCGGCAGGATCTCTTCGATCTTTGCGATACCGCGAATGATGAAATGGACGCGCTGTTTCACGCCACGATCCCGCGTCACAAGGCCGAACCGAACGCTTCGGCCCTGTCTGTCATGGTAAACGCCGAAGATCCGATTCCGCTCAGCCAGATATTCGCGAATATCAAGATCGCCATCGGCGGGGGCATCAATGAACCGCGCGATGCCCTGCTGACTATTCTCTACGGGCTGATGACCAACCCGGACCAGATGGAAGCCTGCAAGAAAGACGCCCTCTGGGGGCAGGCATTCGAGGAAGGCGTGCGCTGGGTCGCCCCGATCCAGGCCAGTTCGCGTCTTGTGATGGAGGACACGGTGATCCGGGGGTACCATATCCCCAAGGGCGATGTGGTGATGACCTCGCAGGCCTCGGCCTGCCATGACGAGGCGCTCTATGACAAGCCCGAGGAATACAACATTTTCCGTTCCAAAGTCCCGCATCAGGCCTTTGGCAACGGGCCGCATTTCTGTCAGGGCACCCATATTGCACGGCGCATGCTGGCCAATATCATGCTGCCGATGCTGTTTGACCGCTTCCCGGATATGACCCTGCCCGATCCCGGTGCGGTCCAGTTCTACGGGTTCGGTTTCCGCGGGCCGCTGTCGTTACCCGTGACCCTGAATTAGACCCTAATAAAATGAATACCAACAGCGCCGGGACAAACCCGCGCATTTTTCTCGGGAGGAAAACCATGAAGAAACGCACTCTGCTCGGGGCAGCATTTTCAGCTGTTCTGGCGTCGACGCTTTGGCCGGCCGCAACGACCGCCCAAGAGGTGACACTGAAGCTGCATCAGTTCCTGCCGGCACCGGCGACAGTGCCAAAGCTGATCCTGAAACCTTGGGCCGAACGGGTCGAAGAGGCCTCAGACGGGCGCATTAAGATCGACCATTTCGACGCGATGGCGCTTGGCGGCACACCTCCCAGCCTGATGGATCAGGCCATCGACGGGTCAGCCGATCTCATCATGACCGTCGTGGGCTATACGCCGGGCCGTTTCCCCAAGACCGAGGTCTTTGAACTGCCCTTCATGATGACCGACCCGATTGCAACCTCCAAGGCTTTCATGGACCTTGTAGAGACTGATTTGCAGGGAGAAGAATACAAAGACGTCAAGATTCTCGGCGCATGGGTGCATGGTCCCGGCGTCGTGCATTCGCGCAACGGCGTCACGAAGCTCGAGGACATGGAAGGGCTCAAGATGCGCGGTCCGACCCGCGTGATCACCGACATGCTGCGGGAACTGGGCGCAACCCCGGTTGGCATGCCGCTCCCCGCCATCCCCGAGGCACTGTCCAAGGGCGTCATCGACGGCACGGTGATCCCGTGGGAAGTCACCCCCGCGATCAAGCTGTCGGAACTGATCGGTCACGGCACTGAATTCACTAACTCGAAAGAGGCACTTTATACCGCGACTATCGTGCTTGCGATGAACAAGGCCAAGTACGACGCATTGCCCGACGATCTCAAAGCGATCCTCGATGCGGAATCCGGCCAGAAACTGTCCGAATTCGCCGCGCAGGTCATGTATGAACGCGACAACCCGGGCCGTGAACTCGCGCTGTCGAACGGATCCGAGATCATCCAGCTCGACGAGACTGAAATCGCGCGCTGGAAGGAAAAGGCCCAACCGGTGATCGAACGCTGGAAAGAGGAAATGGCGGCGAAAGACATCGACGGCGAAGCGCTGATCGAAAAGGCCCGCGAGCTGATCGAAAAGCACGGCGGCTAGAAACCTCTACAGGGGCGCGAAACAAAAGCGCGCCCCTGTAGCAGCCTCTGATCAGGGGTTTTCGGCAAACCATGCGACGATCTCGGGCATATTGCGCTCGAACCCTCCCGGGATGAAAACGTTGAACAGCCGCGCCGGTACATTGCCAGGATTTCGGAAATCATGGGTTACACCGGCCGGGATCCGGATAAAGCTCCCCTCGTCGTAGCTGCGCCACTCCTCGCCGGTCAGCAACTCGGGCGTGCCTTCCAGCACATAGAATATCTCGTCATTGGCGTCGTGGTGATGTGCACCTACGCCCTCCTGCCCCGGCGCCATCCGCCACTCCGAGACTGAATAGCCAGCGCCGGTCTCGGCTTCATCCTCTTTGAACAGCGCCGTCAGCTTACCCATCTCATAGCGCCGCCCTTCATCGCGCCCAAGCGCGATCACCGCTTTGCGCGCCGTCTTTTCCGAAGCATCATCCATCACACGCCCCTGTTTTGCTGCCGTTCAACGCTACGACAAGCTTCCTGACCCGCAAACAGATTTATGCCACCTGTCGCGTCTTCCCGCCGGAGCGAACGGCCCTCGCCGCGCGCGCCCGTTGAGTTTGCGCCGAAAAAGACCTATCTCGGCGGAGACAGCCGCTCAAGCGGCACTTGCAAGGAACGACCCGCGTGGCAAATCACCTCTATCAGAACGACCTGCCCGACGGGCTGACCCTTGGCCCCATCGTCGCAATCGACTGCGAAACCATGGGGCTCAACCCGCATCGCGACCGGCTTTGCGTGATCCAGATGTCCGACGGAGACGGCAATTCCCACATCGTGCAGGTCGCCAAAGGCCAGACCGAGGCGCCTAATCTCTGCAAGATGCTCACCGACCCGAACACGCTGAAACTCTTTCATTTCGGGCGTTTCGATATCGCCGCCATGTATCACGCCTTTGGCGCCTTGGCCGCGCCGGTCTATTGCACAAAGATCGCCAGCCGCCTTATCCGCACCTATACGGATCGTCACGGGCTCAAGAACCTCACGCAGGAACTGATCGGCGTCGATATCTCCAAGCAGCAACAGATGAGCGACTGGGGCGCGGAAAAGCTGACCGATGCGCAGCTTGAATATGCCGCTTCGGACGTTCTGTACCTGCATCAGCTCAAGGAAAAGCTCGACGAGCGGCTCGCCCGCGAAGGCCGCACCGAGCTTGCGCAGAGCTGTTTCGATTTCCTGCCCACGCGGTCGCTGCTCGATCTTGAAGGCTGGCCCGAAATCGACATCTTCGCCCACTCATGACTGAGTCGGAATCATTCCTCGCCACGGCGCGCCAGGTCATCACGGACGAGGCCCGCGCGCTCGACGTGCTGGCCGGACAGCTTGATCAGGGTTTCGTCGACACACTGCGCCTGATGCTGGATGCCACCGGCCGCATCATCGTCAGCGGCATCGGGAAATCCGGTCATATCGGGCGCAAGATCGCCGCGACGCTGGCAAGCACCGGCACGCCCGCGCATTTCGTCCACCCGGCCGAAGCGAGCCACGGCGATCTCGGCATGGTTTCCAAGGGCGATGTCGTGCTGGCGATCTCGAACTCTGGCGAAGCGCCGGAACTTGCCAACCTTGTCGCCTATACCCGCCGGTTCGGGATTCCGCTGATCGGGCTTTCCAGTAAGCCGGAAAGTTCGCTCATGATGCAAGCGGATGCACACCTGCTGATTCCGTCGATGGGCGAGGCCTGTGGGTTCGGCATCGTACCGTCGATCTCGACTACGCTGACGCTTGCAATGGGCGACGCCCTGGCCATCGCCCTTATGAAATACCGCGATTTCCAGGCTGAGAATTTCCGCGACTTTCACCCAGGGGGCAAACTGGGGGCGCAGCTTACCAAGGTACGCGATCTCATGCATGCAGCAGAGGAACTGCCGCTGGTCACGCCGCAGACGCCGATGCGGGACACAATCGCCGAAATCGGGCGCAAGTCCTTTGGCATGGTCGGCGTCGTCGAAGGTGGCAATCTTGTCGGCATCATCACCGATGGTGACCTGCGCCGTCAGCTCGACGGGCTGATGACCCGCACCGCCGGGGACGTGATGACCCGAAACCCGCAAACAGTCCGACCCGATGCGCTTGCCGAAGAAGGTGCCGCCGTCATGAACAAGCGCGGCATCACCTGTCTTTTCGTGACGGAACATGACGCGCCTGCCCCGGCCCTCGGCCTGCTGCATATTCACGACTGCCTACGCGCCGGTCTCGGCTAAGGGGAGGTATGGGCGATGGATCTCTATTCCCGGCTGGTTGCCATTTTCAAGGTGCTGTTGCCCCTCATCGCGCTTGGTATCCTCGCGACGCTTTTCCTGCTGTCCCGGGGCAGCAATTTCGAGGCGACGATTCCCTTTGCTGACAGCGAGGTCGCCGAACGGACCCGCGGCCAGCAGATTACCGCGCCGTTCTTTTCCGGCACCAACCAGAAGGGCGAAGAAATCGTTGTACGCGCAGCCCTTGCCCGCCCCGGCGATGAGAATACGCCCGCCGAGGCAACCGAGGTCAATGCAAAGCTGACCGCCACCGATGGAGTCGAACTGACGCTCGATTCCGAAATGGTGCGCGTGGACATGCAAAGCGACGTCGCGACCTTTCAGGGTGGTGTGCGCATGACCACCTCGACCGGGATCGAGATCGAAACCGAAGAGCTGGAAACCACTCTTCAATATCTGTCGGGCCAGACTAACGGCGCCATCTCCGGCACCTCTCCGTTCGGCGATCTCACGGCCGGCCGGATGACCTTTGGTCCCGAAAATGACGACGGGCCTCTGCATGTTCTTTTCAACCAAGGTGTAAAGCTGATATACCTGCCGAAAAAATCGGATTAACTCACTTGTTCCTTTATCGTTTCCTCATTTTCCCGCTGTTTTTTGCCCTCGCCGCCATGCCCGCGACAGGCCAGACGAATGTCGCCTTCGGGGGCATCAAGGCCGACCCAACCCTCCCTGTCGAGGTCACGGCAGATTCGCTGGACGTGAACCAGGCAGACGGATCGGCGGAATTCAAAGGTAACGTGCGCATCGGTCAGGGTGAGATGCGGATCTCGGCCCAGCGCGTCCTCGTCATCTACAATCAGGATCAAAGCACCATCCAGCGGATGGAAGCCGTGGGCAATGTGGTTCTGGTCAGCGGCCCCGACGCGGCCGAAGCCGATCGCGCCGATTACAGCATCGATACAGGCGTGATCGTGATGACCGGCAACGTCCTGTTGACGCAGGGCGCAAACGCGCTTTCTTCCAACAACATGACGGTGAACCTCACGACCGGCACGGCCCAGATGAACGGGCGTGTGCGTACCATCCTTCAGAACGACGGCGGCAACTGATATGGCCCGCCCGACGCTTGTGACGAGTTCGGATAAAACCGGACTCCAGATCTCTCATCTGCGGAAATCCTACCGCAAGAAAATGGTGATCCGCGACGTCACCATGTCCCTGCACCGGGGGGAGGTCGTCGCGCTGCTCGGCCCCAACGGGTCAGGCAAGACCACGTCCTTTTACGCAATTGCCGGGCTGGTGTTCCCCGAGGCCGGTTCGGTCACGATTGACGGCACCATCGTCACAACCCTGCCGATGTACCGCCGCGCACGTCTCGGAATCGGTTATCTGCCGCAGGAAATGTCGATCTTTCGCGGTCTCAGCGTCGAAGACAATATCTCGGCCGTGCTCGACATCACTTACGATGACAAAAGCAAGCGCCGCGAACGGCTCGAGGAACTCCTTTCGGATTTCTCCATCGAACATCTGCGCCGCGCCCCCGCACTTGCCCTTTCGGGCGGTGAACGGCGTCGTGTCGAAATCGCGCGGTGCCTTGCGGCCGAGCCGAAATACCTGCTGCTCGACGAACCCTTTGCCGGAGTCGACCCGATCTCGGTCAACGAAATCCGACATCTCGTCTCCGATCTCAAGAATCGGGGAATCGGCGTGCTGATCACCGACCACAACGTTCGCGAGACGCTCGAAATCGTCGATCGCGCTTATATCTTGCACGATGGTCAGGTTCTGATGTCCGGCACGCCCGAAGAAGTTGTCGAGAACGAAAATGTCAGGCGCGTCTATCTCGGCGAAAATTTTCGTATTTCCTAAGGAAATCGGCAAGTTGCGGCAATTTGCGCGCAAAATGGCAAGCCGTTTCATCCGCTTTTCGTTGACAGCAAGCCTGCGTGGTGCCTCAATTGAGATATGGTGAATGCATGGCTCACGCGGCTTCTTGTTACCGCCCGGAATACGGGCCGGACCGCTGGACCCATTTTTTACCTATTTCCAGTCATCCGATAAAGTTAACGCCCGCTTTCCAAGCGGAGCGTCTGAGGATGCCAATCTGAAGGAGCACAAATGCGGTACCAAATCAGTGGCAAACAGATCGACATCGGCGAGGCTCTTCAAACCCATGTGCAGACCGAGCTGAACGAGATCGTGAGTAAATATGCCGGCCGTCCGACGGATGCGAACGTGATTTTCTCAAAATCCGCACATGAGTATGTGTGCGAGGCCACGATCCATCTCTCGACTGGTCTGACTGCTGCCGCCAAGGCTAAAGCGACCGAGATCTACTCGGCATTCGACAGCTGTGGCGAGAAGATGGACAAGCAGTTACGCCGCTATAAACGCCGTCTCAAGGACCATCATCGTGATCGGTCGGAACCGGTTGAACTCTTGGGCGCATCCTCCTATATCCTCGCCGCAGAAGAGCAATCGGAAGATGCCGAGCCGGATTCGCTTCAACCAATTATCGTTGCTGAGATGGAAATGCAGATACCTTCATTGTCTGTAGGCGAGGCCGTTATGCAAATGGAATTGGCAGGAGCCCCCGTGCTGATCTTCCGTAACGAAGGTAAACAGGGTTTGAACGTGGTTTATCGCCGCGACGATGGTAACATCGGCTGGATCGACCCGCGCAATCAGGACTAGCCCCAGAACAGGGGCGCAGCCCACGGAGCACGACACCATATGGAGCTTTCGAGCATCCTGAAACCCGAAGCCGTTCGCGTCTATGCCGCCGTTTCAAGCAAGAAACGCCTTTTTCAGGAAATCGGCGACGTTGCCCATGCCTGCCATGGCATCAACGCCCCGGATACTGTCGAAGCATTGCTTGAACGGGAAAGCCTGGGACCAACCGGCGTCGGACACGGTGTCGCGCTGCCCCATGCGCGACTACCCGGGCTCGATTCCGTAGTCGGAGTCTTCGTGTTGCTGGAAAAGCCGCTGGATTTCAGTGCGATAGACCGTCAGTCGGTGGATATCGCCTTTGCATTGCTGGCGCCCGAGGAATCGGGCGTCGAGCATCTCAAGGCGCTTGCGCTGGTGTCGCGCACCCTGCGCGAACCCACGCTCTGCGCCAAGCTGCGGGCAAACCACGACCCCAGCAAGCTTTACGCTCTGCTCACCTCGCCTACCTCGGTCAAGGCCGCCTAGGCAGACCGGGCGGTGTCCAAGGCCGCATTGCGAAGATCATGAAATCCCGCTGGTAGATTGACCCGATCATGACGGCGATCTCGCTGTCGTACACATCCGCCAGCACGTAGGGGCCACAGGGCTCATCGCGTTGAATATCGCGCGGATAGGTGATTCCCACATGTGAAGCCAACATGCTCAGCAACATGGTATCGTTCTCCCGAACCATGATATCCGGCGATTTGAATTCGGCAAAACCGGCGACAATCTGCGCCTGCGTCGCCCATGACGCATCCACGCGAATCCCCGTCTGACCGGCAAGGTTGGATCTGACGAATCCAAGAAATCCCTTGAACGCGGCCCGGTGATCTTCCACCGAATAGCTCTCGTCGGGCGCGCCCTCCGGCAGCGGCAGCTTGAACTGCCGCCGCAGGGTGTCGCGAATCTGCGCATAGCTCCCGGTGCCCGTATTTAGAATTCTCCTGCAAAAGACCTCGTGCACCCGATCCGCCGGATGCCGCAGAACCGTGAAACTCCGGTGAACTTCCTGCGTGCGCAACCACTGGCGCAGGTCTTTCTGGGTCATCTTCCGCTTCAACGCGGACGCCGGCACGCCTTCCAGCTCACCCATCCAGTTCGCAATCGTTTCGGCAGGCCCGCCCGGAATAGGCATAAAGAGCAACGGCAGGCTGTTACCCGCAATGTAACTTGGCACCGCAGGTCCACGGCGCGGCTCGAAATTTGGTGTACGTGTCAGGTTGAACGCGTCCAGATCGGCCAGCGCGCGTTCCATTTCTCTCGGGTTAGAGACTTTCTCGGCTACGGGCCCGGGGTTCTGAATCTTGAGGCTCGTATCCAGCGCCTCGAGTTTTTCACCGCAGCCCAGCCATTGCGCCAGCCCATTCATCACATCGAGATCGCGCAGGTCCTCGTAAGCGATGTAAAACCCGGTCTGTCCGGACACCTGCATCCGGTTCAGCAGCTTGACCTGAAAATTCTGAAGCTCTCCAACGTAGCCCGCAAACTCCACCCCGTCGAAATCGGCCAGCGCCTCCTTCCGGCGTTTGACATCGGTCAGCTTCCATTGGTTCGTCGCCTTGGCGATCTTCCACGACACGTAACTTTCCAGCGGATTACGGGTCAGGATGATCTTGGCGCATCGTGGGTCGTCGAGCATGACATCCAGAACGCGCGGATCGTGATCGTGGAAATACCGGAACCCTGCAAGCCCCGGCGCCGATTTGACCGCATCGATCAGGAGGGATGGATCGGCATCCCTTGTTTCCTTGTCGATCCCAAAAATCTCGGACTTGTTCGGATACCCGATAAAATGCGGATTGAACGCCTCGCCCAGACAACTCATCCCATCGAAGGCGTTCAAGTTGGTTTCAAGCAGGTTCGATCCGGTTCGCATCTCTGCAAACACCACAAAATAGTCGAACATAGTCCCTCTGGTTATTATTACCGCACTAGGTACGGTCTTTGCTTTATGGCTGGCATCTCCTGCGGTTCCTGCTCAACGGGGAAATCCCCCATGAGATAGGGATGCATGCCTTCGTTCTTCAGCTTCTGAAGAAATTGTCCAAAGCCGGCAAGATCCTCCAGTCGCGGTGCCTCGCCGATCCAGCGCGATTTCTTCTGCGCGATTTCGTCCAGGACGGTCTGCAACGGCTCCATCGGAGATTCAATGAATTCCGCCATCGACCAGATCCGGATCTGTGCATTCGCATGGTTTGACCGCAGAATTGCCAGCTGTTCGCTTTCCACGCGCTGAAGCCGCGCCGCTTCGCTGCGCAGGGTCGAAAAGTTCTTTTTCGAGCGGAACAGCGGCACCGCCCAAGCTCCGGTGACAACCGAGATCTGCGCGTTCGGATCCCGCGCCATGATCCAGTTGACGTCCTGATTGTCGCGCGGGCTGAACTGGAAACATTGCCGTTCGCCCCGCGTGTTCCAGATCAGGTTGGTCAGGAACCGCTCGGGCGCATGATCCCGCGTCGCGGCATTATCGGTCAGCGCGCCATCGATGACGTTTTCCCCGCCCGCGAACTCGACCCGTTTCGGTGCAAAAAGATGCCCGTGTACCCGCGTGCCAGAGGCATTCGCCAGCCAGTCTTCGAAATCCACGAAAAGCTCGGAAAAACCCTGAAAGACCGAATAGGGGTGGGCAGTGATCCCGTTTTCGTGCCCGCTACGAGGCATCCGGCTTTGCATGTAAAGACCCGGCCTGCCGCGAGTGCGCCGCTCCACCGCCTTGGCGAATATCCTGTCGATTTTCGCCGGATTAGGCTCCGCTTTTTTCATCGCGCCCGCATCGTCCGTCAGGAAAGCGCGGTAAAGCCGCTCTGCGCCCGGCCAGATCTTGCGGGCAACGAAACAGTCCGAGCGCCGCAGCAATTGCAGGTGGTCATCGTAGAACACATGCGGCTTGCCTTGGTAGTCGAACTTGGAAAGCGTCAGCGACCGGCTTTCGATATTGCGCGAGTAAAGCCGCGCCAAGGTCTGGTAATAGCTTTCATCCGGGATCCAGACCCGCCGGAAATACCTGTCATGCATGGCGCGTTCTGGTGACATGAGGATACGCGACAAGGTCTCGCGGCTCAGGCACCACCACTGGCTGCCCATATGTGGCACTAACCCTCGGGGAATACGACGTTTGAGCTTGAACCGACGCTGCATGTCCACCCATTTGTCGAACAACCGCCGCTGCCGTTTCCATGAAA
The DNA here is from genome assembly GCF_019966545.1 of Heliomarina baculiformis. GTDB lineage: Bacteria > Pseudomonadota > Alphaproteobacteria > Rhodobacterales > Rhodobacteraceae > Heliomarina > Heliomarina baculiformis. Next base: position 175,110 of record NZ_JAIMIC010000007.1, read on the forward strand.
ACGGAAAGCGGAGCGTGAACCGCTCTTCACCCAGCCCGCCTACGATCCACGGCACATCCGAGGTCGTCGCGCTTTCGATGAAGTCGGTCTGGGGCCGCGCCGCAAGGTAATCGACCAGTTCCGCGACCGGGCGCAGGGGCAGGCAGGACCCCGAGGCAAGAAAGACGTGGCTCACGTCCGGAAAACTCGCCAGCATGGTCTCGGATGCAGCCTGCGAGGCAGCCACGATACCCCAGGTCCCCCATTCGCAGCGATGCCGCTTGCTGAAACGGATCAGCGGATCCGGTCGCAGCCGGTCACGCAGCGTGCGGAAATCCCTGCGCGACACGCTCTTGTCCACATGCAGAACCACCGGGCACCCCGACGCCGTCCAGTGCCGCGCGACCTGCGCCGCGCGCTCAAGCGAGTTGTGCACCAGCATGACGATACCGATGCTCATGCCCAGTTCCCCTTGGACATCAGCCCCAGGATTTCAAGCTGGCGCCAGTTGATGTACTTCTCGCTGCTCGGACACCAAAGGTCCGGACTCTCCTTCGATCCCCTTGCATAGGCTCTGTATTCGGCGGAATCCGCGTAATGCTGGCCCCGCTCCATCTCTTCCCGCGCCTTCCCGCGAAAGGTATCAAGAAACTTGGTGTGGAGCAGCGCGCCGGATGCTTTCTCTCCGCCCCATTCATCATAGACATGGTTCAGCCCGCGCGGCAGCAGCATGTGGGTCGAGCTGACATAGGTGAACTTGCGGTCCCATTTCACCAGCGGGATCTTGTTCAGCGCGGGCGCTTCCCATGGTTTCTCCGCAAAGAACATACGGCTGCGTGGTCCGCCCTGAATCCAGAGATTGCCATAGGTCGGGTTGGGCCGGATCGTGTAATTGCCCGAGTCGAACCAGCAGGCGATCTCAAGCGGGTCCTGCCCGGCCACATAGGGCTGCGCGTCCAGAGGACCTTTTGGATAGACATCGATCAGCATTGCCGAGAAACTGCGGATCGACGAACTGTCGAGCCAGTCGGTCAGCGCCGGAATGGGGCGTGTATCGCAGAACGGATAGACAAAAAGCTCGTCCGGATCGACGACCAGCGTCCAATGACCATGGGCAAATTTCCGGCACAGCCGGTTCACCCAGTCGACGCCGAAACTGGATTTCAGATAGCTTCCCGATGTCGTCCAGACCGAGATATCCGCCTGACCACCCAACAGCTCAAGCGTGGCGTCCGTGCTGTCGTTATCGATAAAGAGAAAATGCCCGACGCCAAGGTTGCGGTAATATTCAAGGAAATAGGGAAGCCGCACGGATTCATTTCGCATGGTGGACACCAGCAGGATATCATCCGGCCGGATAGCCGATGTATTGTCCTGGAACAGTGTCAGTTCCAGCGACTTACGCATCGACCTGAGAATACGACGGCGCCGCCGTACCCTCATCTTATAAGAGTCCCAAAGGCCCAATCTTTCTGCCCAACCCCATATTCACACGCGCCCGGCAACCCGGTTGTGTGCGTCACGGCGTGTTCGCGCCCATACCCCTAGTGTAAAAGGTCAATTAATTTACAATTCATTACAAGGAGAATAACCGCCGAATTTAAGACCTCTGTAACCGTTGCGCCCCCGATGGGAAAGCCCGGACCGTCTCAATACGGGGCTATTTCTTATCCAGATCCCGCATCAGACCAAGTTCGACCAGTTGCTTCCAGCCTTGATAGCGCACGGAGTCCTCATGCCAAAGCTCCGGTGCGGTCCCGATTTTCGCGTAATAGTCTCTGAATTTTCGCGGTTCGTTGAAATGCTGTTTACGCGTGGCATCCTCACGCGCGCGCTCGATGATGTCTGGCAGGAACTTGCTGTGCAGCAACACGCCCGAAGGCTGCGCTCCCCCCGGACCGTCATAGGCCATGTTCAGATCTGGCGGCAGCAGCGCGTGGCAGGAATTGACCAGCGCCCAGCGCCTGTTCCAGCGGACCAGCGGCAGTTTGTTCAGCGTGGGCGCGCGCCGGGGTTCATCGGCAAAGAACACCCTCTCGCGCACGCCCCCTTGTACCCAGAGATTGCGTATCGGGGTCTGGCGCCGGCAGCGATAGGGCCCCGCGTCAAACCACGGAAGCGCCTTAATAGGGTCTGTTTCAGTCTCTGATCCGGGTTCTTTCTTACCCAGCGGCCCCGTGGCATACATGTCCAGCATCAGGGCACCAAAAAGATTTTGCCCTCTCGCCTCCAAAGCCCTGGTCAGCCCCGCAAGGTCAAGTTCGTCCATGCGCGGATAGACCAGCAGCTCATCCGCATCCAGCACCAGGCACCAGCGTCCATGCCCGTAGCGCGCCAAAAGCCAGTTGGTCCAGTCTACGCCGAACCGCGCCTTGCGGTAACTCACCTTGGTCCGCCAGAGGGAAACATCCTCCTGATCCTGCAAGAGCGCCGCCGTATCATCGGTGCTGTCGTTGTCGACAACCAGGAAATGCCCGACTCCCAGGCCGCGATAGTATTTCAGAAAATGCGGCAACCGGGCAGCTTCGTTGCGAAGAACCAATAAAACAAGAATATCGCCGGCACCGATCCGACCAGTTCTGTCCATCACCGATTTCAGGTCATGGCGACTTCGAAAGGCCCGCCACAAAAGGCGGCGTCTTTTCCAGCGCATTCGATAGGCGGCGAGCAGCCCTATCCTTGCTGCGGTTCGATCCGCAGCTTCTGTCATAAGGGCCGGTCAGCCGTCATAGTGACCTGCCTGGTGCCACCGCCAGGCGTCCTCGATCATCCGCCCCATGGTCGAGCGTTCGGGCGTCCAGCCAAGATCGGTCTCGGCCCGGGTCGATCCGGACACAAGCCGGGTGCAATCCCCGGCACGGCGCGGCCCGATCTCATAGGGCACCTCCCGGTTCGTCACCGCACGCGACTGGTCGATCACCTCGCGCACCGAAAAACCCGTCCCGGTGCCAAGGTTGAACACCCGGTTTTCCTTACCATCCTTGAGCCATTCCAGACCCAGCACATGCGCATCGACCAGATCGCAGACATGCACGTAATCGCGGATACAAGTACCATCGGGCGTGTCGTAATCGGTGCCGAAAACTGTCAGCGCATCACGCTTGCCGTCGATCGCGTCCAGCATCAGCGGAATAAGGTGCGTCTCGGGCCGGTGGAACTCGCCCACCTCGGCCTCGGGGTCGGCACCTGCCACGTTGAAATACCGGAAGATCACATGGCGCAGCCCATGCGCCGCCCCAAAATCGCGCAGCATGCCCTCGATCGCCAGCTTTGACGCGCCATAGGCGTTCAGCGGTTCCTGTGTGGTGGTTTCGTCCAGCACCACATTGTCATGCTCACCATAGGTCGCACAGGTCGAGGAGAAAACAAAGTCAAGACAGCCCGCCGCCACCGCCGCTTCCATCAGGGTCAGCGCCCCGACCACATTGTTGCGCCAGTAGAGACCGGGCTGCGACATCGCCTCGCCAACCTGACTGAGCGAGGCGAAATGCATTACAGCATCGGGCTTGTGCTTGGCAAAGACGTCGTCCAGACGCGCGCGGTCGCTCAGATCGCCCTGTTCAAAGGGGCCAAATTTGACCGCGTCACGCCATCCGGTGACAAGATTGTCGTATGTGACCGGCGTATATCCCGCCTGTTTCAATGCCTTGCACGCGTGCGAGCCAATATAGCCGGCGCCGCCGGTCACGAGTATGGTCTTCAAGTCTTGCCCCCGGTGTTTACGTTGTCTGGCTGCCGATCACTCGGCGGCGTTTTCAAGCTGAACCACGTCGCGCAGGTAACGGCTCAGATCGTCGCGCAGATCGTCACGCGCCAATGCAAAGGCCACGGTGGCCTGCAAGAAACCCGACTTTGACCCGCAATCGAACCGCTGCCCGCGGAAGCGATAGCCGTAAACGCCGTTCTCCGTGCCGATATCGGCCGCGATGGCATCGGTCAGCTGGATCTCGCCGCCGGCGCCGGTTTTCAGCTTGTTCAGGTTCTGCAGCACCGACGGCCCGAGCACGTAACGCCCGATCACCGCAAGGTTGGACGGCGCTTGGCCCGCCGGCGGCTTTTCGACCATGCCTTTGACCTCGACGATGGATCCCATGTCTTCCTTCACGTCGAGCACCCCGTAAGACGAGGCTTTCTCAGGCGCGACTTCCATTGCCGCCACCATGTTGCCGCCGGTTTCGGCATAGGCTTCGACCATCTGCTGAAGGCAGGGCGTTTCCGCCGCGATCACGTCATCGGGCAGGATCACCGCAAAGGGCTCGTTACCGATGAGCCGTCGTGCACACCAGACCGCGTGGCCAAGACCCAGCGCCTTGTGCTGACGGATATAGGCGATGGCACCGCTGTCCATGTTCGTGGACTTAAGCACCTTCATCAGGTCTTTCTTGCCCTTGCGGCGCAGTTCCTGCTCCAGCACGGGCGAGTGGTCGAAATAATCTTCCAGCGCGCTCTTGCCGCGCGAGGTGACGAAAATGAATTCCTTGATCCCGGCAGCACGCGCTTCGTCGATGGCATATTGCACCAACGGGCGGTCTACCAATGTCATGATCTCTTTTGGAACCGATTTGGTTGCCGGGAGAAATCGCGTACCCAGTCCGGCAACGGGGAAAATTGCTTTTGTGACTTTCTTACGCATACGCTTCCTCAGTTTTTGTTTAACCAGTTAATTCGAAAATACCCGCAGGTTGCATCCGGTATTAGTAATGATGTTCCTGCCTTAGTCCATCAGATGGCGCGTCCATGCGCTGCGTTGCTATTATTTTCAACGCAAACACAGCATTTAACGTCGCTTTATGTAGCAGGCGTGTCAATCCCGCCGACCAGTGAGAAATTGATCCCGATGTGGGATCAATCCAGATTCATGGCTTTCATCATGGCCTCCAGCTTAGGAACGTCCTCCGGGTTGTTCAGTTCCCAGAATTGACGTCCCCGCGCGGAAACCTCGACGCAGAGCACCTTGCGTCCGTTTTCCATGAAACGAAGCTGTTCAAGGCCTTCCAATTTTTCCAGCGGCCCGGTCGGCCAAGCCGGATAGGCGGAAAGCGCCTCCGGGCGATAGGCATAGACACCGACGTGGTGGAAAACCGGGCTTGGTTCGCCATCCGCGTACGACCGCGAGGTGAACGGAATCACCTCTTTTGAGAAATACAACGCCGAGTGATCCGTGGCGAAAACGGCGGTGGTACCGCCAACCCGTCCCTGACGCCGGTCAGACAGCAACCCGTTCAGCATCTCGCCGTCACAGCGCAGCACCGGAGTCGCAATCTCCGCCTCGGGCGCTGCGTTCAGCCCGGCGACAAGGTCTTCGACAAACCAGTGCGGGGTCAGCGGCGCGTCGCCCTGCAGGTTGACGACGATGTCGAACCCACCGCCGAGCGCCGCATGCGCCTCGGCACAGCGTTCGGTCCCGTTGCGGCAGGATTCCGAGGTCATCACCACCTCGGCGCCGAACCCTTCGGCGGCCTCTCGGATCCGGTCGTCATCCGTCGCGACCACAACCCGGTCGACCCCGCCAACCGCCGAGGCCGCGCGCCATGACCGTTCGATCAGCGACTGGGTCTGCCCGCTCGCCCCCTTAAGCCCGACAAGCGGCTTGCCCGGATAACGCGAGGACGCGAACCGGGCCGGAATGACGATAAGGACAGACATCAGCCCGCCTTGAGCGTGACGCCCGGCGCATGGGCGATGAAGAACGGGTTCGCGAACCCTTCCTTGCCATAGGTCAACGGCGTCAGGTCATCGAAACGCACGACGCTGCCGCCCGCGCCTGCCAGAACCGCGTGCCCGGCGGCCGTATCCCATTCCATCGTGCGGCCCAGCCGCGGGTAAAGATCAGCCTCGCCCGTCGCGACAAGGCAGAATTTCAGCGAGGAACCCGCGCTCTTCATGTCCTTGACGCTGTATTTGCCGATGTAATCGTCGGTGGCCTGATCCCGGTGCGACTTGCTCGCCACGACCATCAGCGCCGAGTTGTCGCTTTGTGCAACTTTGATCGGGGTCGTCGCGCCCATCTGATCCGGCGCGAAGTCGCCGGTTTCCTCAACCGACTGGCCATCGGCCATGGTAAAGAACATCCGGTTCTTGGCCGGTGCATAGACCACGCCCCGTGTCGGAGAACCGTTTTCTACGAGCGCGATATTCACCGTGAAATCGCCCCGGCGGTGGACGAACTCCTTGGTTCCGTCCAGCGGATCGACGATGAGAAAGGTGTCGCCCTTGGCACTATGAGACTCCGCCTGCTCTTCGGTGACGAGCATCACATCGGGGTAAGTGGCACGCAACCCTTCGGAAATCAGCGCATCGGCGGCTTCGTCCGCTTCGGTCACCGGGCTTTCGTCCGATTTCTGCTTCACCTCGAAATCGTCGGCATTGTAGATTTCCATGATCTTTGCGCCGGCCTCGATGGCCAGTTTGCGCAATAATGGCATCAATGTCTCATAATCCACGTAAACTGCTCCGTTCTTCGTCGATTTGTTGAATATTTACCTTCGCTCCCTTATGGTCCGGTCTCACGGGAACAGCAAGAATTCCCTGCCTCTCGACGGCACAGCGACACAGGACAGCAGTTTTCATGTTCAGGTACAGGCGGCATCAGTCCAGCTTTGCACGTGCCCTGACGACACTTGAGCTGATCTTTCACTCTGTCGTCCGCAGCGTCCGCGCCCGGCACAACAACGCCTTTATCGCCATTGGCCTGAACATGCTTCAGGTCGTGATGTTCGTGATCGTGTTCTATTTCATGTTCACCGTTCTCAAAATGCGCAGCTCGGCGGTACGCGGCGATTTCCTGCTGTACGTGATGTCCGGCATCTTTCTGTTCATGTGTCATATCAAAGCGATATCCGCCGTGACCGGGGCCGAAGGCCCGAACAGTTCTATGATGCAGCACGCACCGCTGAACACAGCGATCACCATCACGGCGGCCGCGCTTGGCGCTCTTTACACGCAACTGCTGTCGATGTTCGTCATCCTCTTTATCTATCACGTCGCCTTCACGCCCATCGAAATCTACCAGCCCGGCGCGGCGTTCGGCATGGTGATGCTGTCATGGTTCACCGGCTGCGCAGTGGGCATGATCTTTCTCTCGGCCAAGCCATGGGCACCCGCCGCCGTGGGAATCGCGTCGAGCCTTTATCAAAGGGCCAATATGATCGCTTCGGGTAAAATGTTTCTTGCCAACACGCTGCCCGGTTTCATGCTGCCCATCTTCGACTGGAATCCGTTGTTCCACACGATCGACCAGTCGCGCGGATTCGTCTTCATTAACTACAATCCGCATTTCTCGAACTGGCACTACGCGCTCTGGGTCGGCGTCGGGCTGACGATGCTGGGCCTGATGGGCGAATTCTATACCCGCCGCCGCGTCTCGGCGAGCTGGGGCGCTCGGCGCTAGGCCCGCTCAGGTCACCACCCGCAGCGTCAAGTTGATCCGCCCGCCGTTTTCCAACAACCGGGACGATCCGTACCTGATCCGGTCCACGCCGTGATAGACCAGCCGCGCCTCGCCCCCCATCACCACCACGTCGCCGGAATTCAGCCAGACGGACTCCGTCTTGCCACCCCGGGTCAGGTTGCCGATCCGGAACAAACCGTCATCGCCAAGCGAGATCGACACGACCGGCCATGAGAAATCCGCCTCATCCTTGTCCTGGTGCATCCCCATCCGTGCGCCCTCGCCGTAGAAATTGACAAGGCAGCAGTCCGGCAACCGCTCATGCCCGGTCACCTCGCGCCAGATGTCGAGTATTTCCTCGGGAATGCCCGGCCAGGCGGCTCCATTCGGGTGTTCGCTGACATAGCGATAGCCGGACCGGTCCGAATACCAGCCAAACGCCCCGGCCGAGGTCATCCTAACCGACATCGCCTTACCATAGGGCGTTTCGGGCGCATAAGGCGGCGCCTGACGCCAGACCTCGCGCACGACCTCGACCAGCCGCGCCTGGCGCGCCTCGTCGAGACAGGATTTCACAACCTCCACACCCCGGATCGTCAATCGCATCGCCTACATCCTTTGCATTCGCATTAGCCGCGCCAAAAAGGTCACAAATTCGCGAACTCCTCCTGCCATGACCGGTTGCACGGGCTTTTTGCGGTCCCTATATACGCCGGGACGCGCCGAACAGACAGGCTCTGCAAGGCGCATATCATATCGGGGCCGGGATGCCGAAACGGGTTCGGGCTTCGGGTTATCGCCTTGAAGAATGAAGGGATCAAATACTATGGGTAAAGTAATCGGGATTGACCTCGGGACCACCAACAGCTGCGTCGCCATCATGGATGGCAGCCAGCCGCGTGTGATCGAAAACTCCGAAGGGGCACGCACGACCCCGTCTATCGTTGCATTCACGGATGACGAACGCCTCGTCGGCCAGCCGGCCAAGCGTCAGGCCGTCACCAACCCTGAAAACACCATCTTTGGCGTCAAGCGCCTGATCGGTCGCCGTAACGACGACACCGATCTCGCCAAGGACCGCAAGAACATGCCGTTCAACGTCATCGACGGCGGCAATGGCGACGCATGGGTCGAAGCCAAGGGCGAAAAATATTCGCCGAGCCAGATTTCGGCCTTCATCCTCGGCAAGATGAAAGAAACCGCCGAATCCTATCTCGGCGAGGAAGTGACCCAGGCAGTCATCACCGTTCCGGCCTATTTCAACGACGCCCAGCGTCAGGCCACCAAGGATGCGGGCAAGATCGCCGGTCTCGAAGTGCTGCGGATCATCAACGAACCGACGGCTGCCGCACTGGCCTATGGTCTCGACAAGGAAAACACCCAGACCATCGCGGTCTATGACCTTGGTGGTGGTACGTTCGACGTGACCATCCTCGAAATCGACGACGGCCTTTTCGAAGTGAAATCCACCAACGGCGACACGTTCCTCGGCGGTGAAGACTTTGACATGCGCATCGTCAACTACCTCGCGGACGAGTTCAAGAAAGAGAACAACGTCGATCTGACCAAGGATAAGATGGCGCTTCAGCGTTTGAAAGAGGCGGCTGAAAAGGCCAAGATCGAACTGTCCAGTTCCTCCCAGACCGAGATCAACCAGCCGTTCATCTCGATGGGTTCCAACGGTCAGCCGCTGCACATGGTCATGAAGCTGACCCGCGCCAAGCTGGAAAGCCTTGTTGCCGACCTGATCAAGGCGTCGATGAAGCCCTGCCAGGCCGCGCTCAAAGATGCCGGTCTTTCGACCTCTGACGTGGACGAAGTCGTTCTCGTCGGCGGTATGACCCGTATGCCGAAGGTAATCGAGGAAGTGACCAAGTTCTTCGGGAAAGAGCCCCACAAGGGCGTGAACCCGGACGAGGTCGTTGCTCTTGGTGCCGCCATTCAGGCCGGTGTTCTGCAAGGTGACGTCAAGGACGTTGTCCTGCTCGACGTGACCCCGCTGTCGCTCGGTATCGAAACGCTTGGTGGCGTGTTCACACGCCTGATCGACCGCAACACCACGATCCCGACGAAGAAGAGCCAGATCTTCTCGACCGCGGAAGACAACCAGAACGCCGTGACCATCCGGGTTTTCCAGGGTGAACGTGAAATGGCCGCCGACAACAAGATCCTTGGCCAGTTCAACCTTGAAAACATCCCCCCGGCACCGCGCGGCATGCCACAGATCGAAGTGACTTTTGACATCGACGCCAACGGCATCGTGTCGGTCGGCGCCATGGACAAAGGCACCGGCAAGGAACAGAAGATCACGATCCAGGCTTCCGGTGGTCTGTCCGAGGACGACATCGAAAAGATGGTCAAGGACGCCGAGGAAAACGCCGAGGCGGACAAGACCCGTCGCGAACTGGTCGATGCCAAGAACCAGGCGGAAAGCCTTATCCACTCGACCGAAAAGTCGATGGAAGAGCATTCCGACAAGGTCGACCCGACCACGATCGAGGCGATCGAACTCGCCATCGCCGCGCTCAAGGACGAGCTGGAAACCGACAATGCCGACAAGATCAAGTCCGGCATCCAGAACGTGACCGAAGCCGCGATGAAACTCGGCGAAGCGATCTACAAGGCCAGCCAGGAAACCGAGGGTGAAGAACCCAAGGCGGCCGACATGGGTGGCGACGACGACATCGTCGATGCGGACTTTGAAGATCTGGATGACGACAAGCGTGCCTAAGGCATAAATCCGGAACCAATATTGGGCCGGTCCGGTCTCCGGGCCGGCCCAACACGTTCCGGGAGAGAGGTAATAAACGATGTCAAAACGTGATTTCTATGACGTACTTGGCGTTGCCAAAGGCGCTTCCGCGGACGAGATCAAAAAGGCCTATCGCAAGAAGGCCAAGGAATTTCACCCGGACCGCAACGCCGACAATCCGGATTCCGAAGCCAAGTTCAAAGAAGCGAACGAAGCTTATGAAATCCTGAAAGACGCCGAGAAAAAAGCGGCCTATGACCGTTTCGGCCACGCGGCCTTCGAAGGCGGCATGGGTGGCGGACGGGGCGGCGCACGTCCCGGACACGGAGGGGATTTCTCCTCGGCATTCTCCGACGTGTTCGACGACCTCTTTGGTGACTTCATGGGTGGTGGACGCGCCGGAGGCGGCGGACGTCGCGCGGCACGCGGATCCGACCTGCGCTACAACCTACGTGTCTCGCTCGACGATGCCTACTCAGGCATGCAAAAGACGATCAACGTCCCGACGGCCGTTCCCTGCGGTTCCTGCGAGGGCTCCGGCGCCGAGGGCGGTGTCGAACCGACCACCTGCCCCACCTGTTCGGGCATGGGCAAGGTTCGCGCACAGCAGGGCTTTTTCACCGTTGAACGCACTTGCCCGACCTGCTCGGGTCTGGGCCAGATCATCAAGAATCCCTGTAAAGCCTGCGGCGGTGCCGGCCGGGTCGAAAAGAACCGCGCGCTCAATGTGAACATCCCCGCCGGTGTCGAAACCGGCACCCGCATCCGCCTTGCCGGAGAGGGTGAGGCCGGGATGCGCGGTGGTCCTCCGGGCGATCTCTACATCTTTGTCGAGGTCGCGGCGCATGACCTGTTCGAACGCGACGGCATGAACCTGCATTGCCGGGTGCCTGTGAGCATGACCAAGGCCGCGCTTGGCGGCGCGATCGAAGTGCCGACCATCGACGGCGGCCGTGGCCGGGTGCAGATCCCTGCCGGTAGCCAGTCGGGTCGCCAGATGCGTCTGCGTGGCAAGGGCATGCCGGCCCTGCGCGGCGGTAGCTCGGGCGACATGTTCATCGAACTCGCCGTCGAAACCCCGGTCAACCTCACGACCAAGCAAAAGGACCTCTTGCGCGAATTCGATGAGCTGAGTGAGGACAACAACCCGGAATCGAAATCCTTCTTCTCCTCCGTGAAATCCTTCTGGGACGGAATGAAGGGCTGAAACAACAGGGGCCGGTTCGATACCGGCCCTTTTTTTGACCTGCCGATGCTGCGCTGCGGCGGTGTACAGGGGGTGCACGGGTTGTGTACGGATATCACCCCCCATTGCAGCAATCTACCTTTGGTTGTAAAGCTCTCTTTTAATAGTTCTTTAACCAAGTAGACGCACCCTCGCAGCATGGCCCGAGAACGTTCCTTCAACGAAGTTGCCCCGTCATTGTTCGACGCGGATGAGGCGCCAACGACGCCTTTGCCAATTGGCAGGCTGCCCTCTTATATTGCCGATCACCGTACCCGCTTGCGCGAACGCTTTCGTAGCGGCGGCGCAACCGCGATGCCGGATTACGAATTGCTCGAACTGTTGCTGTTCAGGTCGATCCCGCGCAAGGACACCAAACCGCTCGCACGGGCGCTGCTGGATACGTTCGGCGACTTCAACCGAGTTCTCGCGGCCCCGCCCGAGCGGCTTTTGCAGGTGAACGGTGTCGGCGAGCAGGTCATCACCGATCTCAAGGTCGTCGAAGCCGCCGCCCAACGTATGGCCCGCTCCAAGGTCTTGCAACAGCACGTCATTTCAAGCTGGGACGCGGTTCTGGACTATTGCCATACGACCATGGCCCACCGCGAAACCGAACAGTTCCGCGTGCTGTTTCTCGACCGCAAGAACGTTCTGATCGCGGATGAGGAACAGGCAAAGGGCACGGTCGATCACGTGCCGGTCTACCCGCGCGAGGTCGCCAAGCGCGCGCTTGAACTGAACGCCGCCGCGCTGATCCTTGTGCATAACCACCCCTCCGGCGACCCCACCCCCTCCGAGGCGGATATTGCCATGACCAACCAGATCAAGCTGGCCTGTGACGCGCTTGGACTGACGCTGCATGACCACCTGATCATCGGGAAATCGCGCGAACTGAGCTTTCGAAGCGAAGCGCTGATCTGAGGGTATCTGCGAGCGTTGACAGTAGGTTATTGCACCCAGACCTCGACGCGGCGATTGACCTTGCGCCCCCATTCGCTGTCGTCGCAGGCCATCGGCAGCGCCTCGCCAAAGGCTTCGATATGCACCTCGACGCGACCGGGATCGGCTGCCTGCGCCTTGCGTAGGACAGCGCCCTGAATGGCCTTGGCCCGCGCACGGGCGATCCGCAGATTGGCCGAGGCCGGGCCGTCACCATCACTGAAACCGACAAAGACAAGCCTGCGTCCGTCGAACTCCCCAGCCTCGATAGCCTGTGCCAGCAGATCGATATTCGTGCGCGACTGGGCATCCGGGCGCGTCGATCCTGTTTCGAACCGGAAGGAATGTGTCAGGCGTTGCATCGGCATGAAAAACCCCACCATCCGCTGCAATTCGGCAAGCGGCACCTCGTCACCGGCAGCCAGTATCGCATTGGCAAACCGGTCACCCTGCGCCTGCAACCCGATGGTTTCTGGCGCCTGATCCACAAGCCCCACTCGACGGATCACGTTCTGCGCCATGTTAGACCGCAGGTATCCCATGAACTCGCGCCCGATCTTGGGCAGACGACGTGCCGGAAGGTACAGAAACATCGGTGTTGTAAGAGGATAATCCTCGGTCTTTATCGTCTGGCGCGAGGCGGTCAGACGGTGCCCACAACCACCGGTCAGGGTCAACACCCGCGCCGTGCCGGTCTCTGCGTGGCTGGCAATCCCGATAGAAAACGGATCAGCCGTCACTGCATCGACCATATCGCTTCCGCTGTCGTGGAGCGTCACACCGGGCGCAAGCGTCAGCCCAGCCGGTCCAAGCAGGTAGTCCTCGGCGGCCTGCGCCAGCCCGGAACCGGCAACCACCAGATGTGCGGAAATCGGTGCGTCAGGTCCGCCAAGCTCGGTCCAGTTGGTGATCTCTCCGGCAAAAACCTGCGCCAGTGCTGGCGTCGAAATCATGCCAAGCGGGTTGTCCCCGGCTACGACAGGCACCATGGCATCCAGCGCCAGGACCCGATTACGAGCCGGGGCGCCAAGATCCCCCAGGCCCGCCTCAAACGCACGACGGCTTTCATCCGGCCGCACTTCACGCAGCGCCATGACGATATCGGCCTCGTTGGCGAGAAGATCGGCAAAGCCTTCGTCTGTGTTGGTGCTGCGAAACAGGAAGCGGGCGGCCAGCTTGCCCTGCTCGGACAGTTCCACAACCAGATGGTGCGAATCGACAACGCGCCGTTCCACCGAATAGCCATTACGCAGCGCAAAGCCTTCGACCAGCGACGGCACCAAAACCGAAGCCATCGCAGACGCACCGGAGAACGAAATACTAGCGACGTAATCGGACAGGTTCGGACAAGCCGGCCCCTCGCAAAGCACGCCGGAGCCGTCCAGCGTCAGTTCGCCGAACTTGCTATCGATTCGATAAAACTCGCCATCATAGCCAAGAAACCTGCCCGAGATTTCGATCTCGCCGTCGCGCGACGTCAGGGTGATGTCCTGAGCCGCAAGGGTCGTTCCCAAAAGGACAAGTGCGGCGCAGAACGCCGCACGAAGCAATGCCATCGATTGATACCTGTCTGTTGCGCGGCTTATCTGGCCGCGATTTTCAGGTCATCAATCAGATTATTCAACACCAGAAAATCCCCCACCGACGAACATTCAGGTACGGAAAGCACAAGATCTTGGGTTCGTGGCAAATCCGCATCCCTCAACTCGATGGACTGGGCAGCAATATCACGACCACAGTTTCTCTCGGTCACCTCTGCTTCGACGGTCAAGGCGATGGTCCCGTCTTTTTTAGAACGCGACTTGGGGAAGGTATAGATTTCCGCGAGATTGGCATCGGCAAGCGTTGGATCGCCAAGACGCGAGACCCGACCACCTTCCTCGCCAGCCGGAGAGGTGCTTTCGGCCCAGACATGCCCAGCCGAACCATAATCGGCACCGAATTCGCGGGCGTGGATCTGGAAACCGCCGTTTCCTACCCATTGCAGCGCGACCCTGTCATATTCCGCGAGACTCGGCACATCCGCTGTCGCGACCACCGCGCCATTGGTGGCCGGCACGATCATGAAAACCGCCTTTTGCGAAAGCGCGGGGATCGTCACCTGAAGCCGCCCCTCGACCGAGGTGCTTTCGGTCACGATCATACCCATGTGGTGCAGGCTGATCCGTTCGTTGGGATTGCAGGGCGCGTCGATGTCGAGCGCAACGCTTGCCGATTCTACTGGCGTCGCACTGACCTGAATTTCACATCCGCGAAACGGCGTGTCGGCCTCAGCCAGTTCGACCAGCGAAGTAAGCTTTGAAAACTTGAAATTCTCCGGATGAGAGAGAAGTTCTTCTCCCATCTCATCGTGATTCATGCTCATCGACGTGAGTTCGATCCCGGTAACCTCAAGCGGCATGCCATCCACGATCACCGGATCATCAGTTGTGCAGATATCCCAAGTGAGCCTTGGGTCGGTGGACGACAATTCGGCCTGCTTGATTTCCGGTGACTTGAGACCGAGAGCCTTTTGTTTCACGGGTCCGGTGGACTGCATGAAAAGGCCAATGGCAAAGGCGCAGCCGAGGGTGCCCGCCGTCGTTGCGATCAGTCGTAGCTTGCTCATTCGAGTCTCCGAACCAGTGGTTACAGAGCTGTCTGAACGCAAAACGCGGCCAACTTGTGGCCGCGCTTAGGAGTCATTCTGGCGCAAAGTCAGGTGATCTTGCCGTGGCAGTGCTTGAACTTTAGCCCGCTGCCGCAGGGGCATTTTTCGTTACGACCGGGATTGCCCCAAGTTGCGGGGTCATTTTCGTCGAAACCCGGCTTGGGCTCGGCGACCTCGGTCTCTGCCTGCTGCGGCTGGGCCGCGACCTGACCTTCGGCTTCTGCGCGCTGACGCATCTCCGGGTTCTGGGCGAGGAACTGAGCCATCATCTGGCGCTGCTCGTCCTCGGTCGGCATTTTGAGGTTCGACAGGTTCTGCGTGACGGTTTCGCGGAGACTGTCGAGCATGTTCTCGAACAGCTGGAAGCTCTCGTTCTTGTATTCGTTGAGCGGGTCACGCTGCGCATAGCCACGGAAACCGACAACCGACCGCAGGTGTTCGAGCGTCAGCAGGTGCTCGCGCCACTTGGCGTCGATGGTCTGAAGTAGGATCTGCTTTTCGATATTGCGCATGTTCTCGGGGCCGAATTCCACGGCCTTCTTGGCCATGTTTTCGTCCGAGGCTTTCTGAAGCCGCTCGCGTATCTGCTCGTCGTCGACACCATCTTCTTCGGCCCATTCGATGACCGGAACGTCAATTCCCAGCTTCTCGATGACCTGCGCATACAGACCCTGCATGTCCCACTGATCCGCGTAGGTCTTTGGTGGCATATGCGCATCGACCAGATCGTCGATGACTTCGTGGCGCATATCCTGCGCGATCTCGGACAGATCGGCGGCCTCCATGATCTCGCGACGCTGGCCAAAGATGACCTTGCGCTGCTCGTTCATGACATCATCGAATTTCAGCAGCTGCTTGCGGATATCAAAGTTGCGGCCTTCGACCTTGGCCTGCGCCCTTTCGAGCGATTTGTTAACCCAGGGGTGGATGATCGCTTCGCCCTCTTTCAGGCCAAGCGTGGTCAGCACTTTCTCAAGCCGCTCCGAACCAAAAATCCGCATCAGGTCATCTTCGAGCGAGAGATAGAAAGAGGTACGGCCCGGGTCACCCTGACGGCCCGAACGGCCACGCAGCTGGTTGTCGATTCGCCGACTTTCGTGCCGTTCCGAGGCCATGACGTAAAGACCGCCCGCCTCCAGCACCTTCTTCTTTTCCTCGGCGTGCTTGGCTTCCTCGGCCTTGCGCAGCGCTTCCGGGTCGGCGTCCGGGTTGGCCTCCATCGCCTCGAGTACCTTTATGTCGATGTTACCGCCAAGCTGAATGTCGGTGCCGCGTCCGGCCATGTTCGTGGCAATCGTCACCGCGCCAAGCTTGCCCGCGTCTCCAACGATCTGGGCTTCCTGTTCGTGCTGACGCGCGTTCAGGACGTTGTGCTTGATGCCTTCCTTGGTGAGAAGCTGGCTCAGCACCTCGGATTTCTCGATCGAGGTCGTCCCGATCAGCACCGGCTGGCCTTTTTCATGGGCCTTCTTGGCTTCTTTAATGATCGCGTCGTATTTTTCGCGCACCGTGCGATAGACCTGATCGTCTTCGTCAACACGGGCAATCGGCAAGTTGGTCGGCACTTCGACCACGCCAAGCCGGTAAATTTCCATGAACTCTTCGGCTTCGGTCGTTGCCGTCCCGGTCATGCCGGAAAGCTTGTCGTAAAGGCGGAAGTAGTTCTGGAAGGTCACCGATGCCATTGTCACGTTTTCCGGCTGGATCTGGACGTCTTCCTTGGCTTCGATGGCCTGGTGCAGACCATCGGAAAGACGGCGACCGGCCATCATGCGGCCGGTGAATTCATCCACCAGCACGACCTGACCGTCGCGCACCATGTAGTCCTTGTCTTTCTGGAACAGCTTGTGCGCCCGAAGACCCTGGTTGACGTGGTGCACGATGGTCGTGCTTTCCGGGTCATAGAGCGAATGGCCCTCTTCAAGCAGGCCACGGGCGGTCAGCTGTTCTTCGAGGAATTCGTTGCCTTCGTCGGTGAAGGTGACGTTCCGCGTCTTTTCGTCGAGCGTGAAATGCTCATCCGTCAGCATAGGGATGAAGGCGTCGATGGTCTTGTAAAGCTCGGACCGGTCCTGCGAGGGGCCGGAAATGATCAGCGGAGTCCGTGCCTCGTCGATCAGGATACTGTCGACCTCGTCAACGATCGCGTAATAATGCTGCTTTTGGAAAACCTGCGACAATTCGGATTTCATGTTGTCGCGGAGGTAGTCGAAGCCGAATTCGTTATTGGTGCCGTAGGTGATGTCCGACTGGTATGCCGCCAGCTTGGCATCGTTCGGCATGTCGGACCAGATCACGCCCGTGGTCATGCCCAGCGCCGCAAAGACCTTGCCCATCCATTCAGAGTCACGCTTGGCGAGATATTCGTTGACCGTCACCACGTGAACGCCCTTGCCAACGAGCGCGTTGAGATAGGCAGCAAAGGTAGCGGTCAGCGTCTTGCCTTCACCCGTCTTCTGTTCAGCGATATTGCCTTGATGCAGAAAGATCGCGCCCATGAGCTGGGTGTCGAAGGCGCGCAGGCCCAGCGCGCGGCGGGCGGCTTCGCGGCAGTTGGCGAATGCTTCGGGCAGCAGGTCGTCAAGCGAGGTGCCGTTGCGGGCCTTTTCCGCCAGCTCCTGCGTTTTTTCCTTCAGACCGTCATCGGTGAGCTTCTCGAATTCGGGTTCGAGAGCGTTGATCTGCGCGACCAGTGGGCGCGTCGCCTTGATCTTTCGGTCGTTCGGTGTTCCGAACACCTTTTTGGCGATAGTTCCGATACCCAGCATTTGCTCTCCAGCCGATCTGACATATTCGTAATTTTCGCAGGCTTGCCCGCCCTTCGCGCAACCCATAGGTAAAAGGGACGCAGGTCCTGCCAAGGCCACAAGGCGATGTAAGGGGCAGGCCATACAGTGTCAACGGCGCGCCCCGTCGCGTCAACGCGAATAGGATGATTTCAATGCTTAAACGTCTCACATTTCTGCCTGCAGCGGCTTTCGCCGTCAGCCTGGCACTCCCGACTGTATCCAGCGCCAACCCATCGGCGGATACAGTCGTGGCGCGGGTGAACGATCAGGAAATCACTCTGGGTCATGTCATCATCGCTTTTGCCAGCCTACCTCAGCAGTACCAACAGGTGCCGCCCGAGCAGCTTTACCCGGCGATAATCAACCAGCTCATCCAGCAATCCGCACTGGAACAAGAACACGAGGGCGACCTGCCGAGACATGTCGCCCTGTCGCTCGACAATGAGCGTCGCTCGCTTTTGGCGGGAGACAAGATCGAAAGCATCATGCGCGACGCGGTGAGCGATGCCGATATTCAGGCAGAATACGATTCCCGTTACAGCGACGGTGTTGGCGGCACTGAATATAACGCATCGCATATTCTCGTGGAAACCGAGGAAGAAGCGAACGCGATCCGCGAAGAAATCATGGGCGGCGCGGACTTTGCCAAGACTGCCGAAGAAAAATCCACCGGCCCATCCGGCCCGAACGGGGGATCGCTGGGCTGGTTTGGTGAAGGCGCGATGGTGCCCGAGTTCGAAGCGGCCGTGGTCGCGCTTGAAGCCGGCGATGTATCGGAACCGGTGCAGACCCAGTTCGGCTGGCACGTGATCAAACTGAACGAGACCCGTCAGGCCGATGCACCGCCGCTGGAAGAGGTACAGGTCGAAATCGCGACCGAGCTGCGTCAGAAAGCGGTTGAGAAACGCATCGAAGAGATTACCAATGCAGCCAACGTGGAAAGGCCCGAAGTCGAAGGGTTCGATCCGCAGATGATTACTGACCTCGAGATGATTCGGAACTGACCCTATGGCCAAGACCCTTGCCGTATCGCCGCTGGCACCGGCTGCTTTCCCCGATCTTCCCGTCATTGACGGGGTTCGTTTTGCATCGGTTGCGGCGAGGGTCCGCTATCAGGGACGTACCGACGTCATGCTGGCGGTACTGGATCCCGGCACGTCGGTCGCCGGGGTTTTTACCCGGTCTGCCACGCGTTCTGCGCCGGTTCTTGACTGTCAGTCGAAACTGGGCGGCGATCCGGAGCCGGGTGCGGCCATCCTTGTGAACTCGGGCAATTCCAACGCTTTCACCGGGCAGCGCGGGCAAGTGTCTGTTGCAGAGCTCACGAGAGCGACAGGCGAGATCGCCGGTGTGCCCGAAGCCCGCGTCTTTACAGCCTCGACAGGCGTGATTGGCGAGCCATTGCCGCATGACCGGATCATCGCCAAGCTCGACGCGCTCAAGACCGCACTGATCCCCGAAGGCATTTCCGACGCAGCCCGGGCGATCATGACAACGGATACCTTCCCGAAAGGGTGCAGTCGTCAGGTCGAAATTGATGGCAAAACCGTGAGTATCGCGGGAATCGCCAAGGGTTCGGGCATGATCGCGCCTGATATGGCGACTATGCTTGTATACATCTTTACCGATGCAAAGGTTGAACAAGGCGCCTTGCAGGGCATGCTTTCCAAGCTGACCGACCGAACATTCAACTGCATTACGGTCGACAGCGATACTTCGACCTCGGACAGCTTGATTCTTTGCGCGACCGGTGCCTCGGGGGTCGATGCTACCGCGAATGGGGAATTCGAAACAGCGTTGCACGAGGTCATGCTGGATCTGTCGCATCAGGTGGTTCGCGACGGCGAGGGGGCAACCAAGTTCGTCGAGATCCGGATCTCAGGCGCGGCAAATGATGCCGACGCCAAAACGCATGCTATGGCAATCGCAAATTCGCCACTGGTTAAGACTGCAATCGCCGGGGAAGACCCGAACTGGGGGCGCGTCGTGATGGCGATAGGCAAATCCGGTGCCGCGGCCGACCGTGACAAGCTGAGCATCTGGTTCGGCGACGTGCTGGTGGCGGAAAACGGCTGGGTCAATCCCGACTATGTCGAGGCCGACGCAGCCGCCCACATGAAACAGCAGGAACTGCTAATACGCGTGGATCTGGGTATCGGCGACGGCACGTCGACAGTCTGGACCTGCGATCTGACGCACGGCTACATCGACATCAACGCCGATTATCGGTCCTGACAGATGAAATCTGTTCTGGTTTCCGCCGTCGCTCTTGTTGACCCCGATGGGCGCGTTCTTATCGCTCAGAGACCAGAAGGCAAGGCGATGGCCGGACTGTGGGAATTTCCCGGTGGCAAGGTCGAACCCGGAGAAACCCCCGAAGAAGCCCTGATTCGCGAGATGCAGGAGGAACTGGGAATTGATACCTGGGCCTCCTGCCTCGCTCCGCTGACCTTTGCGAGCCATAAATATGATGATTTTCATCTGCTTATGCCGCTTTTCGTGTGTCGAAAGTGGCATGGAATACCCCGGTCGCGGGAAAATCAGGCGCTTAAATGGGTACGGGCTCAGGATCTGAAAAGCTATCCGATGCCCGAAGCGGACCTGCCACTGATTCCCGTTTTAAGAGACTTACTTTAGGGAAGCGTACGATTATCCTTGGAAAAGAAGACATCGTGCACGATTTTAGGACAATATTAATCTTATTAGCCTAATATTTCCACAAAAACACCCCAAGAAATCACTCGCTTACATAATCGTTTGACAATACAATTTTGTTACATTTCGGGGCATGTTTCTTTTGGGGAGAACATCACATGTTGCGTACTATCACGATCGGGACGTCCATATCTATTCAGGGCATGTTCGTCCGTACACTTCCGAACGGCAAAATTGTCGTTCGCGACGGGAAGACGATTTATACCGGTAAACCGGTAAGCACTGCCGCGTAATTTCGCTACTCACGAAAGATGAAAAAGGCACGGTTTGGGGAAAACCGTGCCTTTTTTCTATGTTTAGGTACTTCGCCTGAGCGAGGTGCCGGATTAATCCAGCACCCGCGTGACTTCCTCGCGCTCGAAAATTTCGATCACATCCGCGGGCCGGATGTCGTCGTAATTTTCAAAGGCCATACCGCATTCCTGACCCGACTGTACTTCGGACACTTCGTCCTTGAAGCGTTTGAGAGTCTTGAGCGTACCTTCATGGATAACCACGTTGTCGCGCAGCAGGCGAACGCCAGCGGAGCGACGGGCAACACCCTCGGTCACCAGACAGCCGGCAACCTTGCCGACGCCGGTAACCTTGAAGACTTCCTTGATCTCGGCATAACCGATGAACTTTTCGCGGATCTCTGCAGAAAGCAGACCGCTTGCCGCCTTTTTGACATCGTCCACGAGGTCGTAGATCACCGAATAGTACCGGATCTCGACGCCCTTTTGGTTCGCGGTGTTACGCGCAGAGGCGTTTGCACGCACGTTGAAGCCCATGATCGGCGCACCTGATGCTTCGGCAAGGCCGACATCGGTTTCCGTGATCGCTCCTACACCGGAGTGCAGAACACGAACGCGTACTTCGTCGTTGCCGATCTTTTCCATCGCCTGAACGATGGCTTCGGCAGAACCCTGCACATCCGCTTTGACGAGGATGGGCAGCTCGGACACGTTTTCGTTCGCCTTGGCGTTCGCCATCAGCTGTTCCAGCGTCGTAGCAGCACCGGCAGCGGCCCGTTTGTCCTTGGCGGCTTTTTCGCGATATTCGGCGATTTCACGCGCCTGCGCTTCGGTTTCCACCACGTTCAGAACGTCGCCCGCTTCGGGAGTACCGTTAAGACCAAGCACCTCTACAGGAACCGAAGGACCGGCTTCTTTCACGCGCTCGCCCTTGTCGTTCTCCATCGCACGGACCTTACCCCATTGCTCGCCGACGACGAAAATGTCGCCTTGGCGCAGGGTACCGGTCTGGACGAGAACCGTGGCAACGGGACCACGGCCAACGTCAAGCTGCGCCTCGATTACGGCGCCTTGGGCGGCACGATCGGGGTTCGCCTTGAGTTCGAGCAGTTCCGCCTGAAGCGCGATGGCTTCGAGCAGATCGTCGAGACCCTGACCGGAAATCGCCGAGACTTCGACGTCCTGAACATCACCGGACATCTTTTCTACTATGACTTCGTGATGGAGCAGGTCCGTACGTACCTTGTCCGGGTCCGCAGAGGGTTTGTCGATCTTGTTGATCGCCACGATCATCGGCACCTTGGCCGCCTTGGCGTGGTTGATCGCTTCGATCGTCTGGGGCATCACAGCGTCGTCCGCAGCCACAACAAGCACAACGATATCAGTCACCTGAGCACCGCGGGAGCGCATCGATGTAAAGGCCGCGTGGCCGGGCGTGTCGAGGAAGGTCAACAGCTGACCGCCGTCGGTCTTCACCTGGTAGGCGCCGATGTGCTGGGTGATCCCGCCTGCTTCGCCGGCAACAACCTTGGCATTACGGATTGCGTCCAGCAGCGAGGTCTTGCCGTGGTCGACGTGGCCCATGATGGTGATGACTGGCGGACGCGACTGGAACGCGCTTTCATCATCCTCGACCTGTGCGATGACCTGTTCGACGTCGGAGTCGGAAACACGGACGACCTTGTGCCCGAATTCCTCGACGATCAATTCCGCCGTGTCTGCGTCGATGGTCTGGTTCTGCGTGACCATCATGCCGTTCTGCATCAGCGCCTTGACGACTTCTCCGACGCGTTCCGCCATACGGTTGGCCAGTTCCGAAACGACAATCGCCTCGGGCACCTGAACGTCACGTACGACCTTTTCACGCTCGACATTGCCACCCATCGCTTTCTGACGGGCGCGTTCCTGCTTGCGCTTCATCGCAGCCATCGACCGCTGGCGACCACCTTCGCCGCCAGTCAGCGCCTGATTCAGCGTGAGCTTGCCAGAACGGCGGTTGTCGTCGCGGCCCTTGCCGCGGTTTGAACGCTGTTCGCGGTCGCGGTCGGCATCTGCCTTGCGCGGCGAAGCTGCGGGCGCGGATTTGGACGAACGCGGCGCATCGGCAGCCGCCGGCGCTTCGGGCGCTTCCTGCGGTGCGGCGGCACGGCGCGCAGCCTCTTCGGCCTCGCGCTTGGCACGTTCTTCTTCCTCGGCCTTGGCTTTAAGCGCCTCTTCGCGTTCGCGCTCTTCGCGCTCTTTCGCTTCGGCTTCGGCGCGGCGGCGATCGCGTTCTTCTTCGCGCGCCTTTTCCTCGGCGATCCGCTGCGCTTCTTCTTCTGCTTCGCGGGCTTTTGCAGCCTGCAACGCTTTCATCCGGCGTTCCATCTCGGCATCAGAGATACCCGCCGGACGGCGGGAAGGATCTGCCGAGGGAGACGTCGCCGCGCCAGTCGCCTTATTGGCGGCGCCCGGCTTGGGAACCACAACGCGCTTGCGCTTGGTTTCCACAACGACATTCTTGGTCCGACCGTGGCTGAAACTCTGTTTCACGTTCCCCGGACGGGACCCCCCACGCAGACCCAATGTCTTTTTGCCGTCAGTATCGCTCATTAAGCTCTTTTTCCTTCCGAGCGGCCCTTGCCGCTCTCCGCTTCGCGCACTCCGCGCAGTCTTTGCGCATCCTCTACAACACGATGGCTGAGTCCACCAGAGGCGAGGGCCGCATGTATCACAGTTTCACGTCCAAAAGCCATCCCCAGCTCATTCGACGTAAGCCAGCCGATGTATCGGCCGAAATGCGGCGTGCTGAGTTTCGACTTTCCCCGACCCGAGCCATCCACGGCCTGGAGCAGGATTTCTGCTTCTTCTTTTGCCAGCCAATCCTTGACCTTTTCATATCCGGCCACAGCGTGGCCGGATTTGCGAGCAAGGCTGATCAAATCGATCACCCGGCGCGCAAGCTGGCTTTCGACTTCGTCCACGAGCCCGTCGGGAACCGTGACCGGCCCTTTAAGACTGCGGGCGAACAATTTCTTGTTCACGGCCTTTTCCAAAGCCGCCCGGTCAGCCGCAACATAAGTTCCGCGACCTGGCAATTTACCCAGAATATCCGGCACAAGCTGGCCTCCGGGACCAGCAACGAACCGGATCAGACCGTTCTTTGGCTGCACCTCTCCGGTCGCAATGCATTTGCGTTCGGGATCGCCATCGCGATCTTTAGAGATGCCTCCTCGGCTCATCCAGCGACCTCCGGGCCCCTATCAGGCCCCGGCCTCCGTGGTGACTTCTTCTTCGGATTCGTCGGAAACCTCTTCCTCTTCGGATTTGAGTTCCGCCGGATCGACCCAGCCAAGCTGGATACGGGCCGTCATCACCATGTTCTGCGCTTCTTCGAGCGAAACCTCGAAGGGTTCCAGAATACCGTCGTCCTTGGTCCGCTCGCCGTCGACCGTGGTCCAGCCGCCAGCCAGTTCCCAGTCAGCACAGGTGGCAAAGTCTTCAAGCGTCTTCACACCGTCCTTGGCCAGTGCCTCGATCATTTGGGGTGTCAGACCCTCGAATTCAACCAGGCTGTCCTCAACTCCCAATGTACGGGCGTTTTCAAGCGCCGCTTTGTTCTGCGCATCGAGGTATTCCGCTGCACGTGCCTGAAGCTCGGCAGCCGTATCTTCGTCCACGCCGTCGATGACGAGAAGTTCATCCAATTCCACATAGGCGACTTCCTCGAGATTGGTGAAGCCCTCGGAAACCAGCAGCTGGGCGAAGAATTCGTCGAGATCCAGCGTATCCATGAACAGTTTAGTACGCTGTTCGAATTCGGCCTGACGACGGGCGGATTCTTCTTCCTCGGTCATGATGTCGATGTCGAGACCGGTCAGCTGGCTGGCCAGACGTACGTTCTGACCGCGACGACCGATGGCAAGCGAAAGCTGCTCTTCCGGCACGACAACTTCGATACGCTCGGCTTCTTCGTCGAGAACCACCTTGGAGACCTCGGCGGGCTGGAGCGCGTTGACGAGGAAGGTCGGCTGGTCCTCATTCCACGGAATGATGTCGATCTTTTCGCCCTGAAGTTCGTTCACAACGGCCTGAACACGGCTGCCGCGCATACCTACGCAGGCGCCAACGGGGTCGATGGAGCCATCGTAAGAGATCACCGCGATCTTTGCGCGCGAACCCGGGTCACGGGCCACTGCCTTGATCTCGATGATACCGTCATAGATTTCCGGCACTTCCATCTTGAACAGCTCGGC
Source organism: Heliomarina baculiformis (assembly GCF_019966545.1). GTDB lineage: Bacteria > Pseudomonadota > Alphaproteobacteria > Rhodobacterales > Rhodobacteraceae > Heliomarina > Heliomarina baculiformis. Next base: position 200,017 of record NZ_JAIMIC010000007.1, read on the forward strand.
CATGAATTCCGGAGCGGTTCGGCTCAGGAAGATCTGCGGGCCACGCGGTTCGCGGCGCACATCCTTAACGTAGCAGCGGATGCGGTCGTTCGGACGATAGCTTTCGCGACCGATCTTTTCGTTGCGGCGCAGTATGCCTTCGCCCGCGCCCACATCGACGATGACGTTGCCGTATTCCTCGCGCTTGACGAGACCGTTGATGATGGTACCCGCGCGATCCTTGAATTCTTCGTACTGACGGTCACGCTCGGCTTCGCGCACTTTCTGAAGAATCACCTGCTTTGCGGATTGCGCTGCGATTCGGCCCATTTCGACCGGGGGAACTTCTTCTACGAAAGTGTCGCCGATCTGCGGATCGGCCATGTATTGCTTGGCCTGCGCGACAGTGAATTCGGACTGGTAGTTTTCAAACTCTTCATCCTCGACCACGGTGCGCACACGGGTAAAGGTCGCACGACCGGTCTTGCGGTCAATCGAAACCCGAATGTCCATCTCTGCGCCGTAACGGCTCTTGGCAGCGCGGGCGAGGCTTTCTTCCATCGCTTCGATCACCAGACCGGGGTCGATCATCTTTTCGCGGGCGACGGCCTCGGCGGTTTGCAACAGCTCCAGCTGGTTTGCAGAGGTGATAGCCATTTATCTGTTCTCCTCGGATGAGCTCTCAGTCTCGATTTCGTCAAATGCGTCCTGGTCCAGATCTTCGGGAAGCGTGCCAGCCGCCTTGCGCTGTCGCAGCATTTCCTTGATCAGATCATCGCTGAGCACCAGCTTTGCGTCGCTGAGCCAGTCAAACTTCAGGCCTATGGTGCCTTCTTCCACGTTGATCAGCACCTCATCGCCATCGACGCCGGCAAGCGTACCTTTGAAGCGGCGGCGGCCATCGATCAATTCTGCCGTCTCGATCTTGGCTTCGTAGCCTTCATAGGCATCGAAATCCTTAAGACGCGTCAACGGCCTGTCAATTCCGGGGCTGGAAACTTCCAACGTATATTCGTCGAGGATAGGGTCTTCGACATCAAGGATCGCGCTGACCGAATTCGATATTTCGGCGCAGTCATCGACCTCGATACCGCCGCCGGGCTTGTCCGCCATGATCTGCAAGACAGTCGTCTTGCCCGACATCAGGCGCACCCGGACCAGTTCGAAGCCAAGGTCCTCGATCACCGGTGTGATGATTTCCGCCATGCGTCGGTCGATGGCGGCCTTTGCGATGAGATCGTTGGTCATACGTGTCCAAAAACAAAAAAACGGGCGCGCGGCCCGTTACACTTCTCCGGTGGAGCGTCAGGCCAGAGCCTGCCGCGCCGCTGTTGAGAGGGGATATACGCAGGATGACCCGAGTCTGCAAGGGTGAAAACGGAAAGCGCCTAGGCGATCCACCAGCGTTCGGCCAGCCGACCGTCATCCAGAGCGCCACGGGCGCCGATCACCCGGGGCATTCCGACGCCTCGTCGCGCCGCGATGGCAATGTTCTGCGACGATGGATGATAAGCGAAGTCGCCCCGATTCAGGACACCGTCCGGGGCCGGAAGCTCGGCCACATCGACAAAACCGTCACGCAGCGCCTCGGCACGGACCGACGGGTCCGAAATAGCGATCACATCAATTGCGTCCAGCCACCCAGCCTGCCCGTCCTTGTAATGCGACGGGACACGTTCGCCGAGGAAATGCCGGTTCTCGTCGATGCGCCGCGCTGCATAGAGCCCAGTACCGATCCCTGTCGCCATAGCCGAGTCGACGCAATCGGCGGGGCAGATCGAAAGAGACTGATTCGCCAGTAGGAAGGGCAGTTGTGGATTTGCCTCGTGCAATTCGATCCGGAGCGTCGAAGAACCGGTCGCTTCGACTGCCGCGATATGGCGGTCAGCGAACCATTCCTGCGACAGGAGAGACGCAACTGCATCAGAAGCGTCAAAGCGCGATCCATCGTGGAAATCGACTCCGTCACGAAGCTTGAATTCCCAGTGACGCGCGTCATTCGCGCTTTGCCATGAAACGGCGAGCTCACCGCGCAGAACGCCATCAGGTGCGACTTCGGTAAGTGTATCGAAAGCCGCGCCGCGCGCCAGTTCCGTGACTTGGTCGTGTTCCCGCGAAACAGCCACGCGCAGCCGCCCCCCGCGCGTCGGTTTTGCGTCCGGCGACAGACCCGTCGCTGCCAGCAGCGCTGCTGCGGCACCGGATGCAAACAGGGCACGACGGTCGATACGGGTCATTTGGAGCGGGCTTTCCTTGCGATGTCGTCCATGATGCGCACGAGCTCGGCGCTGATGCCCGGTTCCGAAAGGGCGTGGCCAGCATTGCGCACCATCTTGAGCTGACAGTTGGGCCAAAGTTCCGACAAGGTCCATGCAGAATGAGGTGGACAGATCATGTCATACCGGCCCTGAACGATAACGCCCGGAATTTCGGCGATCCTGTCCATCTGGGACAGGATCTGCCCGTCATATTCAAGGAAACCGCCATTGATGAAATAGTGATTCTCAAGCCGGGCAAAGGCGCGGGCGTATTCACCGGGGCTTTCCCCCGACGCGCCTGTCGACTGAATTGAGGCCAGCGCATTTTCCCATGCGGACCAGGCCCGACCAAAGCGAACCTCTTCATTCACGTCGCCGGAGAACAAGCGCTTGTGATAGGCGCCGATCATGTCATGGCGTTCTGCGGGCGGAATTTTCTCGACGAACCTTGCCCATGTTTCCGGCCAGAAACGCCCAGCGCCGCCGCCGTAGAACCAGTCGAGTTCCGCCTTTGTCATCAGGAACACGCCGCGAAGCACGATATTGCAGACGCGGGACGGATGCGTCTGGGAATAGATCAACGCGAGGGTCGCACCCCAGCTACCGCCAAAAGCGACCCATTTATCGATACCAAGAACTTCACGGATAGCTTCGATATCCGCGACGAGGTGCCATGTGGTATTATCCGTCACCGAGGCGTGCGGTCTTGATCGACCGCACCCGCGCTGGTCGAAAAGGATGATACGGTAGACCTCGGGGTCGAAATACCGGCGCATCGCGGGGCTGCATCCGCCGCCGGGGCCGCCATGAAGAACGACCACTGGCAGGCCGTTGGGATTACCACATTGCTCGACATAGATCCGGTGGCCCTGCCCGACATCGAGCATCCGCTGATCGAAAGGGTCGATCGGGGGGTGCAGATATTGAACTGCACGCTTTTGATCCGGGTTTTTGTCCATTACTGACCTATATACTGCCCGGAATACAAAAGGTCATTCAGAGATTGGAATGCAAGTGTCGCAATCGACAATAGACCCAAATGAAGTCGCAAAATTCGAAGCCATGGCTGCAGAATGGTGGGATCCGAACGGAAAGTTCAAGCCTCTCCACATGATGAATCCCTGTCGACTGGATTACATCACGACTCAGATCGCGGGGGAATTCGAACGTGACGTGAAAACGCCGAATCCCTTTAACGGCTTGCGCATCCTGGACATTGGCTGCGGCGGTGGACTGCTGTCGGAACCGATGGCGCGGCTGGGGGCCGAGGTTGTTGGCGCAGACGCGGCCGAGCGCAACATACCGGTCGCGCAGGTGCACGCCGAACAATCAGGTCTGGATATCGACTATCGCAACACCACGGCCGAAGCACTTGCCGCTTCGGGAGAACAGTTCGATGTCGTGCTCAACATGGAAGTCGTCGAACATGTCGCCGATCCGCTGGCCTATCTGACGGCCTGCCGCGAACTGTTGAAACCCGGCGGGCTGCATATCTGCTCGACGATCAATCGGAACCCGAAATCCTATGCTATGGCGATTTTCGGAGCCGAGGTCGTCATGCGCTGGCTTCCACGGGGAACACATGATTGGTCGAAATTCATCACCCCGGACGAGTTGTTTGACCTGTTGACGAAAGCCGGGCTTAAACCGGTGGATCGCAAGGGATTCGTCTTTAACCCGGTGCTGTGGAGCTGGAGCATTTCTCCGCGCGATCTTTCGGTTAACTACGTGACCGCGTCGCTGAAACAGGAAACCTGATGTCGGAACCGTATCTTCTGACAGGCGTTCGCAACGCATGACCCGTCGCCGCGCGTACCTGACCGACCCGACCGAGAGCCATCCCGCATGATGGCAGACTTGCCCATTGCCATTATCCTGCTGGTTTTTGCCTGCGCGGGTGGCGTGATCTGCGTATCCGGCGTTTTCATGACGGGCTTGGCCGACAAGCTTGCCGACCGAACCGGTCTTGGCGAGGCAATTGTCGGTGGTGTCATTCTTGGCGCGGCGACGTCTTTGTCCGGTACGGTTGTTTCGGTTACCGCCGCATTGGATGGGCGGGCGTCGCTGGCGTTTTCCAATTCCGTTGGCGGTATCGCGGCACAGACCGCTTTTCTGGCTTTCGCCGATTTGATGTTTCGGCGTGCGAACCTTGAACATGCGGCGGCCGAGGTCACGAATATCGTCCAAGGGATTCTGCTGGTCTTGCTGCTGCTGATCCCCATGGCGGCTCTCGTAACGCCTGAATTCACGATACTTGCCATTCACCCAGCATCCTTCCTTATCCCGGTGGTCTATATCGCGGGCCTGTTCGTCTGCCGTTCCGTTCAAGAAGAGCCGATGTGGCGTCCGGTCAAGACAAAGGAAACCCGCGAAGACACACCCGATGATGAAGACGAGCAGACCGCGTCGAAGACGACCCTGCGGCTAGGGCTCGAATTTGGAGGTCTCATGGCGGTCATGGGTCTTTCCGGATGGCTGATCGCACAGAGCGGTTCGGCGCTTACTGACAGGCTTGGCATTTCGGCATCGCTGGTCGGGGCGCTTTTGACGGCAACTGTCACCTCGCTGCCCGAGCTTGTGACGACCTTGGCAGCCGTTCGGCGTGGCGCGCTGCAACTTGCTGTCGGCGGGATCATCGGGGGCAATACGTTTGACACGTTGTTCCTGACCGCAGCCGACGTGTCCTATCGAGAAGGGTCTCTTTACCATGCGGCCACCAACCAGGATTACTTCTGGGTTGTTACCGCCGCGCTGATGACCACCTGCCTCTTGGCCGGGCTCGTCGTGCGCGAACGCAGCGGACCGGCGGGGATAGGATTTGACAGTCTTTCTCTGCTTGGCATTTACCTCGGCGCGATCGCCCTGCAGGTCCTCGCTTTCTGAGGGTCAGCCTCGCGGCTCCAGACGGGCACGCAATTCGCGCAGAACGGGGAGAACAGTGCGCACCTTTTCCGCTCCCATATCCCCGACGACTTCGTTGATGAGCGGCGCAATCGACGCGACCGCGTGATCGCGCGCTTGCCTGCCCGCTGGACTGATTGCCACCATCTTGCGACGCGCATCGTCCCAATCCGGGCGGATATGCACGTAACCGGCCCATTCCAGTTTCGAAAGGGTATTAGTCATCGCACCGCGCGTGACGTGAAAGGTCTGGGCCAGTTGCGCGGGAGAACGCTCTCCTCCCACAAAGACAAGCTGGTTCAAAACCGAGAAATGCGAAATCTCCATGCCTTTGGGTAAAACTTTCGACAGCCTGTTACGCATAAGCTGATCGGCGGCCAAAATCTCGCTGAACAGGGTCACGGCGAGCGCATTTGTTTCCTCGGACATGGCCGTTCAGTTCCCAGTGACTAATGTCTTCAAGGGCCGTCGAACGCGCGGATATGCTGCAGCGACGGCACTTTCTGTCGTGCAAGTTCCACTGATTTATCATCCATGTCAAAAATGTGAATGCCCGGTTCCGTTCCGGCATCCAGCAAGACCTCTCCCCACGGCGAAACCGCAAGACTGTGGCCGTGGGTCTTGCGCGTGTTACCCACGCTTGCGGAATGCGTGCCGGTTTGAGCGGGGGCCAGAACAAAACAGCCGGTTTCAATTGCCCGCGCGCGCAGAAGCGATTCCCAGTGCGCCGCACCGGTAACATAGGAAAAGGCAGCGGGAACCGTCAGCACCTTTGCCCCCGCCAGCGTCAGTTTTTGGTAGAGCATCGGAAACCGGACATCGTAGCAAACCGTCATGCCAACAGGCATGAAATCGGTGTCGACCACCACGGCCTTATCGCCGGGCCTGTAGCCTGCGGATTCGCGGTAGGTCTCTTCGGCAGAGACATTCACATCGAACATGTGAATCTTGTCATAACGCGCGCGAATTTCGCCATCGGGACCGATCATGAAGGACCGGTTGGCAAATCGACCGTCCGGATCCGTGGTCTTGAGCCCGAGCGAGCCGATCAGCAGCCAGATTCCGTGGGACTTCGCCTTCTCCCGCAAAGCCGGAAGCGTTTCGTCCTCTTCTTCCGTCCTCAGAACGGACCGCTGGTGGTCCCGGCTGGACGAAACGCAATTTGTCACTTCGGGCGTCAGCAGGAACTTCGCGCCGACATCGACCGCCTGATCGATATATTCTCTTACGGTTGCGAGGTTTTCCCGTGGGTCGTCTGACGAGGTCAGCTGGATCAGCGCGGTTTTCATCAGGCCGCCAACAGGGAGTCGAGTTTACCCGCCCGGTCGAGCGCGTAGAGATCGTCACATCCACCGACATGGGTATCACCGATGAAAATCTGCGGCACCGTGCGCCCGCCGTTGGCACGCTGGATCATCTCGGGCTTGCGATCCGGCTGGGCCAGAACATCGATTTCGGAGAAATTCACACCCTTCTGAGTTAGCAGGCGTTTCGCGGCATGGCAAAAGCCACAGAGGGGGGAGGTATAGATTTCGACTTGTTTCATCGCTTGGGTTCCGCGTTGTGTCACTTGTTAGCGCAGAACCTAATCATCCTTTGGCACCCGCGCCAGTACCAGCACGTAAACGTCACCCGAGCCCGCCTCGGCGCAGGCTTCGGCGCAGGCGGAAAGCGTGGCACCCGAGGTCATCACGTCATCGACGATAAGCACAGGCCGACCTGTCAGGCGATGCCGCCGCTTTGAATGCACCGTAATCGCACCTTGCAGCACCGCCTTCCTTTCCTGCGCGGTTTTTCCATCGAGCGATGGAGTCTGCGACGTGCGAACCAGCAGATCCGGACAGTAAGGCAGCCCCGTTTCCCGGACCAATGCCTGCACCAGCAACGCGGATTGGTTGTATCGACGCTTTAACAAGCGGCTTCGGTGTAATGGTACTGGGGCGATCAGCATATTGTCGCGAATGAGCGGCCTTGCCGATCTTGCCATCCAGAGAGCCGTCGGACGCACAACTTCGGGACGGTCGCCATGTTTCAACCCGAGAATGATCTTACGTGCCTGATCCTTGTAGAGAAGCGTTGCCCTCCCTTGGACCCAGGGGCGCGGGTTCTTCATGCAATCGTCGCATTCCGTCCGGTGATTGTCTTCTTGGCCCTGCAGCGGAATGCCACAAGAGTCGCATACCGTTCCGTCAATAAATGGCGTATCGCGCCAGCATGTGCCGCAAAGACCGAAATCGCTGTTCACCATTGTTCCGCAGCCAAGGCAGCGCGGGGGATACAAAAGCTGAACTGTCGTTTGAAACATCTTTCGCCTCCGATTACATAGCGCTTCATGAACGCCACACCCCAACTCTTTGACCGCGACGCCCTGCGCCTGCACAGGGCAAGGGCCCGTCTGGAAGCGCTGTTTCTGCACCTCGCAGCTCAAGAGGAGGTTCAGGATCGGCTGTCCATGGTTAACAAAAGGCTAAACAAACCAGCGATCGTCACGCCGTTTCCGGAAATCTGGCGGCCCGTCTTTCCCGATGCCCGGATTGTGGACGACAGCGACGTGCTTGCGCTGGAACAGGGTTCGCATGACCTCGTCGTTCATGCCATGGCATTGCACTGGGCGAACGATCCGGTCGGACAGCTAATCCAATCGCGCCGGGCGTTGCAGCCGGACGGGCTTTTCCTTGGTGTCCTGCTGGGTGGTGGCACGCTGAACGAATTGCGCTCATCGCTTGGTCAGGCCGAGACCGAGGTAACCGGCGGCTTGTCCCCGCGCATCGCACCAATGTCTGAAATTCGCGATCTTGGCGCGCTCTTGCAACGGGCCGGGCTGGCACTGCCAGTGGCAGACACCGTGCCTCTTACCGCAGAGTATCGTGACCTCCACCACCTGCTGCTCGATCTGCGAAATATGGGCGAGACGAACGCCATGGCGAACAGGCTTCGACGGCCCACCGGCAAGGCAGTATTCAACCGCGCCGAAGAACTTTATCGTACGCATTTCGCGACGGATTCAGGACGGCTGCGAGCCACGTTCGAATTGGCCTGCCTGACAGGCTGGGCACCAGATGAGAGCCAGCAAAAACCGCTTCGCCCCGGTTCGGCCCAAGCAAGACTTGCAGATGCGCTGAAGACCTCAGAGGTGCCACTCAAAGATTGACGAAGCGCGGATAGCGGTTATCTGCACCGTCACAAGTACATCAAGGGACAGATCCACATGCAAGAGATGACCAAGACAGCCGCCTGTCCTGCCCACGCGCCAAAGGACCATCCGAAAGTCCCCGAGGAAAAGATCGGCGTGCTGCTGGCAAATCTCGGCACGCCGGATCATTACGATTACTGGTCAATACGGCGGTATCTGAACGAATTCCTGTCCGATCAGCGGGTCATCGACTATCCCAAGTGGAAGTGGCAGCCACTGTTGCAGCTTATCATTCTGACCAAGCGGCCTTTTTCGAGCGGCGCGGCCTATAAATCGATCTGGAATGAAGAGGACGACGAAAGCCCGCTTTTGACCATAACGAAAAAGCAGTCAGCCAAGATCACCGAGACCATGAAGGCGCGCTATGGCGACCGGGTCATGGTCGATTTCTGCATGCGCTACGGGAACCCGTCCACACCTGACAAGGTGCGCCAGATGGTCGAGGCGGGCTGCCAGAAGATCCTCTTCTTTCCGCTCTACCCGCATTACGCGGGCGCAACACTTGCCACGGCAAACGACGCTTTCTTTCGCGCCTTGATGAAAGAGAAATGGCAACCCGCGAGCCGCACTGTCCCGGCCTATTTCGACAGGTCCGATTACATCGACGCGCTGGCCCAATCGGTAGAGCGCGCCTATGCCAATATGGAAACAAAGCCGGATTGTCTGGTGGTTTCCTACCACGGGATGCCGCTGCGCTATCTCTCGGATGGCGACCCCTATCATTGCCAGTGCCAGAAGGCGACGCGCCTCTTGAAGGAACGTCTTGGCTGGGCCGATACGGACATCCGCACGACGTTCCAGTCGGTCTTCGGACCGGAGGAATGGCTCAAGCCCTACACGGTGAAGGAAGTGGCCAAGATGGCCAGCGAAGAGGGCAAAAAGAACATCGCAGTCATCGCCCCGGCCTTTTCAGCCGACTGTGTCGAAACGCTGGAAGAGATCAACGAGGAGATCCGTGAAAGCTTTATCCATGCGGGTGGCGAAACCTTTACCTATATCCCCTGCCTGAACGACGACGAGGCGCACATAAGCTGCCTGTCATCGGTAATCGAAGAGAACCTAAAAGGCTGGATCGACTAACTAATCTTCAGACACAAAAAAAAGGCGGTGGAAAACCACCGCCTTTTCTTTTGGTACCGTATCGCGCTTAGTTAGCTGCGACAGCGGCCGCAACCAGAACCAGCAGAACCAGCGGCAGGATGATGCCGCTCGAGGAGCTACCAGCTTCTTCTACGATGACCGGTGCTTCGATGATCGGCTCTTCCAGCGTACCTGCGGAAGCGGTCGAAGCTGCTGCGGTCAGTGCAGCGGCGAGAACGAGTTTCTTCATATTAACCTCCAGAATAAGCACAATTCAGAACAATGAATCGTGCGCCCAAGACTTACCTCGTGCATTTTTCTAACCAGCAAAACAGATAGATTGCAAATGGTTGTTGGTATCGGTTCGTGTTGCCAAGCGGGAATGTCGTCAAATTAGCAACACTTGCGTGCCGTTCTGGGTCATCGAAAAGAGCTCGGCGATATGTTCGTTGTAGAGCCCGATACAACCGTTCGAAGACCGACGCCCGATCTTGCGTGTATCATGCGTTCCATGGATACGATAATACTGCCAGCCGAGGTACAGCGCATGGGTGCCAAGCGGGTTATCCGGACCCGGCGGTATGTGCTTTGGCCACTCGGGATTGCGCTTGAGCATGTTCGGCGTTGGCCGCCAGTCGGGCCCTTCGACTTTGCGGACGACCGAAGTGCGACCTCGGCGGGTCAGGTCCTCGGTCAGCGGAACGCTGGAGGGGTATAGCTTGTAGGTCAGCCCGTCCTCGCTCCAGAAATGCAGCGCCCGCGAGGTGACATCGACAAGGATCGCGCCTTTGCGCAAGTTGCTGAAGTAAGGCTGCCACTCGAGCGACCGGAAGCTCGAGATATTGCGACGCACGGTCTGCGAAAGATCGCGTTCAATTTCGGTGGTCGCGGCGGTGTCCGTAACCGAACCCGTCTGTGCCAGCGCCGGCGTTGCGAGCATAGTTGCGGCGCCAGCCAGAAAGCCGCGCCGGGTCGGCTTGCTTTTGCTTGAATAGGTCATTGGATCATCCCGTTCGCCTAAGGTACTAGTTCTGACCTTGATGATATGGCGCGAATGACGCAGTCGCAAATCAATCCGCTGTTCATCGGTCAGATTTGACTTATGTACAGTATCGTTGCATCTGCTCTTGAGCTAGACGCAAGTTTGGATTCCACGAGCGGAGTGCGGAATGATACGCATAATTTCTTTGGTAATAGCTGCTGCAATTGCACTGTCCGGTTGCGTTTCACAGCCGGAGACAAGACTTGGTGCGGATGGTCAGCCATTGCCGAAACTGTATCGCATCCGTGCTTCGGATTCGTCCAAGATCGAATATCGCATGCTCGATTCGATCAATTCTTTGCGACAGGCCCGCGGCGTTTCACCGGTAGAATTGAACGCGCAGCTTAATGCAGCGGCTGCGACTCACTCGCGTGATATGTCGGTTCAGAACCGTCCCTGGCACTTTGGCTCGGACGGATCTTCTCCGATCCAACGCGTGGCGCGCACCGGGTATGCAGGAAGGATGCTGGGCGAAAACATCTCGGAAACTTACGAAACCGAGCTTGAGACCCTTGCCGCGTGGATGGAGGAAGAAGGCACCCGCGAAGTTATCCTTTCGCCGGATGCCCGGAACCTTGGTTTCTCCTGGTATCAGGAAAGCAACGGCAAGATCTGGTGGACATTGTTAATGGGCAGCTAAGCTGCCCATTCATCAGGCGCGGATGGTGATCACCGTGCCATCCCGGACCATCGCATAAATCTGTTCGATCTCACGATTTTTTACCGCAATGCAGCCAGCAGTCCAGTTCTTGCGCTTCGCAAGCTTGCGGTTTTTGTTGGGCTCGCCGTGAATAAAGATATCGCCCCCCGGGCTTTTCCCCTGCGACTGCGCATAAGCGATATCCTCGGCATTCGGATATGAGATCCCGACGGACAGGTGAAATTTGCTGTTCGGATTGCGCTTGTCGATCAGGTACGTGCCCTCGGGCGTTTTCCCGTCGCCTTCGAACTGCTTCGGCCCGGCCGGTGCAAAGCCCAGATCGATATCATAGGCTTTGAGAATTTCGGTATGGTGAAGAAGATACATCTGCCCGGATGACTTGTTCACCACGACGGATGTGACTTCGGGCCCGTTATACCGTTTGAATTTGCTGCTGCAGCCCGGAATCGCCAGCAGAGCAAGCAATCCAAGACCAAACGACCTGCGTTTCATGATGCGTACTGTCCCAATAGGTTTTTTTATGACCCATATCGTTACCGGTTGATTTTGAGAAATCAAATATTGGAAAGACGCGGTTAAATTTTCCTTACCGCTTGCCCAGCCGAAAGGACCCGACCAGTTCGGTATGCACCGACCATCGGAACTGATCGACGACCTGCACCCATTCAAGGTCGTATCCCGCATCCACCATGGCACGCGCATCGCGGGAAAAAGTTACAGGGTTGCAGGATACATGAGCAATGACCGGCACGCCACTTTGGGCCAATTCGCGAATCTGTGCTTCGGCCCCAGCCCTTGGCGGATCAATAACGACAGCGTCTACCCGTTTGAATTCATCGGGTTGCAGGGGGCGGCGAAAAAGATCACGCGCTTCGCTTGTCAGTTTTTTCAGCCCGCCCACCGCACGCCAGCCTTTAACCAGCGCATCGGTCATCTCCGGATCGCCTTCGACGGCATGTACCTCGGTGGTTTTCGATAGTGGCAAGGCAAACGTGCCGCAGCCGGCGAAGAGATCTACAACCTTGTCAGCCGACCCGACAATCTCGAGTACCGCAGTCAAAAGCGCAGCTTCGCCTTCGGGCGTTGCTTGCAAGAAAGCGCCGGGCGGCGGCACGACCGAAGCCGGTCCGAATTTCTGCACCGGGGGCTCTCGCATGGCGATCATTTCCTGATCCCAAGCCAGACGAGCAATTCCGCTTGTTTCCGCAAACTGCGCGAGCTCCATGCGCAATGGACCATCCAGCTCTCTGCCGCCCGAAACCGAGACGTCGAGCCCTGACAGTGAGACGGTCAAAGTCACGGCAAGTTCGCCTTTTCGGCTTCCAAACTGACTTGCCAGAGCCTCTACCATCGGCAGGGCCGCGATGAGCGCGGGATCGAGAAGATGGCAATCGGGAATCTCTGTAATCGTACCGGATGCTTTGCCGTGAAACCCGGCAAGTGCGCCCTTTTTTGTCCGGCGTGCCGCAAGCGTGGCCCGGCGTCGCGTGCTAGGTGGCGATGTCAGGACCGGGCGGAATTCGGTTTCCAGACCCTGCGCAGTCAAAGCTGATCGCGCGAATTCAAGCTTCCAACTGGCCGTGAACTCTTCGGACGCGTGCTGAAGCTGGCAACCACCGCAGCTCTTGTAATGGCGACAGGGAGGCTGAATGCGGTCGACAGAAGGGGTGACAATGCGAATGTCGCGCAAATGCGATCCGTCCAGTTCACCGGTTACGGTTTCGCCGGGCAGCGTGCGGGCTGCGAACACGGGACCGGGCGCAATCCCATCGCCCTGATGGCCCAGTCGTTCAATGGTGATTTCTGTCTGCATGAGAGTTGTCTTATCGGCTAGTCGACCGGTTAGACAATCTCATTCAGCGGCCTCGGCACCGATGAAACCGCCAGATTGCCTGTTCCAGAACTGAGCATAGAGTCCACCTTTGGCCAACAAGCTTTCGTGTGTCCCGATTTCCGCGATCCGACCGTTATCCATGACCATGATCCGGTCCATTTCAGACAGGGTTGAAAGACGGTGCGCGATGGCTAGAACGGTCTTCCCCTCCATCACTCGCTCGAGCGCCGACTGAATAGCGGCCTCAACTTCGGAATCTAGCGCGCTTGTCGCTTCGTCCAAGACCAGAATCGGCGCGTCTTTCAGGATGGCGCGGGCCAGCGCGATGCGCTGCCTCTGGCCGCCGGAAAGCTTTACGCCCCGTTCACCCAGATGAGCGTCATATCCTTTGCGCCCCTTGTGATCTTCGAGGTCCAGGATAAAATCATGCGCTTCGGCTTTTTCCGTCGCGGCGAGCAAGTCTTCCCAGCTTGCCTCGGGACGACCATAAAGGATGTTGTCCTTGGCAGAGCGATTGAACATCGCGGTTTCCTGCGTAACCATGCCGATATGGCGGCGCAGACTTTCCTGAGTGATATTTTCGATATTCTGACCGTCGATCCGAATTTCGCCAGATTCGCCTTTGTAAAGCTTAAGCAGCAGCGAAACGAGCGTGGATTTGCCAGCCCCCGAGGCACCGACGATGCCCAGTTTCTCACCCGGCTGGATGGTGAGATTAATATTTTCGACGCCGCCATGATCCCTGCCGTAGGCAAAATTCACATTGTCGAAAACGATTTCGCCGTTCGATACCGCAAGATGTGGCGTATCTTCCGGGTCCTGCAGTCGGATACGCGGGGTAAGGGTCCGCATTCCGTCTTCGACTTCGCCAAGGTTGGAATAGATGGCCATCAAGGTAAAGCTCACCCAGCCGGTCATCTGAGCGATACGAATCGACACCGCTCCGGCAGCAACGATATCACCTTCGCTGGCGACGCCATTTTGCCAAAGCAAGAGGGTTCCGCCGATCAGCAGCACGGGTAACAGCCCGGCAAGGGACATCAGGCAGAACCGGAAGGCTGCCGAGAGATATCCGAATTCAAGCGCCCTGCTTCGGAAAGTGCTCATCGCGCCCAGCGCGGCGCGGTCTTCGTGATCTGCATGGGCGAAAAGCTTGACCGTCTTGATGTTCGTAATCGTGTCGACCACCTGACCCGACACCATCGCACGCGCGCTGGCCCGACCAGCCGCCAAGCGCCGGATGCGCGGCAGAAACCACATGATCAAAGAAAAATAACCGACCAGCCAAACGGTGAAGATGACGGTGATCCAGCCGCCAATACTCGACAAAAGCACCATTGCCCCGGCCAATGAGGCCAGCGCGAATGCGATGACGTTGATCGTTTCCGAGGCGACATCCGTCACAGCACGCGCGCATTGCATTTGCTTTTGCGCGATGCGACCCGCGAAATCGTCGTCGAAGAACTTGACCGCCTGCCCAAGCGTCCAACGATGCAGACGCGAGAGCACCAGAGGGTTCACATTGGGCTGCACGATGATCGAATTCGAGGCAGAGGAAAGGCCAAAGAGAATTGGCCTCGCCACGAGGAAGAAGGCGACCGCCATGACGATGATGCCAAGGTTGGACCCATCAAAGAAGTTTCCCGGCCCCGAAGCCGTGGCGGCATCAATGACAAGCCCGAGGATCCATGCGGTGCCCGCTTCTACCGCCCCGGCCGCCGCTGAAAGGGCGGCCGCCAGCCAGAGCGCTGGCCAAGCGCCCGAAAGGCACCAGCGCATGAACGCGCCCAAGGTCTGGGGCGGCGCTCCTTCCGCAGGACGGAAGGAATCGATCATATCGCCAAGCCTTGAGCCTGTTTTCATTCAGCTGCCTCGGTATTCAGGAACCCGCCAGACTGGCGTGCCCAGAACTCGGCATATAGCCCGCCCGAGGCTAAAAGCACGTCATGGCTGCCTTGCTCGGCTATATGTCCCTGATCCAGAACAAGAATGCGGTCCATCTGAGCAATGGTGGACAGGCGGTGGGCGATCGCAATGACCGTTTTGCCTTCCATCATGCCATAGAGCGTCTTCTGAATTTCGGCTTCGACCTCGGAGTCCAGCGCGCTGGTAGCCTCGTCAAGCAATAAGATCGGCGCGTCCTTTAGAATCACCCGCGCCAAGGTCACCCGCTGGCGCTGCCCGCCAGACAGCTTGATACCCCGTTCACCTACCTGCGCATCATAGCCACGACGACCTTGTGGATCGACTAGATCCATAATGAAATCATGGGCCTGCGCCTGCCGGGCCGCTGCGATCATCTCTTCCTCAGTAGCCTCTGGTCGACCATAGAGAATATTCTCACGGACCGAACGGTGCAAAAGGGCACTGTCCTGCTGGACCATACCGATACAACTGCGCAGACTTTCCTGCTGAACGCGCGCGATATCCTGACCATCCATCAGAACCCGACCAGAATCCGGATCATAGAAACGCAGCAGCAGCTTTACCAAAGTCGACTTTCCGGCCCCCGACCGCCCAATCAGCCCGACCTTTTCACCCGGCTCAATCGTCAGGTTCAGCTTGTTCAATCCACCAGTCCCGCGGCCATAGTGGTGCGACAGGTTCTGCAGCTCCACACGTCCGCGATCCAGTTGCAAAGGCTTGGCCCCTGGCGCATCGACCAGATCAATCGGCTGCGCGATCGTTTCCATACCCTCGGCCACTACGCCGAGTTCACGGAAAAACGACGTCAGCGCCCACATGATCCATCCAGTCATGGCGTTCAGACGCAGAGTCAGAGCGGTCGCGGCTGCGACAACACCCACACTCGCCAAGCCCTGATACCACAACACGATGGCCCAGCCGACCACGCCAACGATCAGCAGACCGTTGAGCGTGACAAGTGCGAGGTCCATCTTGGTAAAGATACGCATTTCGACCTGAAACGAGGCGCGCGCGCCCTCGATGGCTTCCTTGGCATAATCCAGTTCACGGTCATCATGCGCAAACATCTTCACCGAGCTGATATTGGTGTAGCTGTCGACAACCCGGCCAGTGAAGGTTGACCGCGCATCGGCCGCGGCCTGGGAGGCAGGCCCGACGTTTGCAACAGTCCAGCGGATCAGGAATCCGTAAAGTACGAACCATGCCAGCAGCGGCAGGATCAGCCTAACATCGGCGGTGATCAAAAGAACGGCAGCGCCCACCAGATAGGCCAGCGAAAAGGAAATCGCATCGAAAACCTGAAACACCACCTCGCCCGCCGCCGGCGGCGCCTGAACGATACGGTTAGCTATACGTCCGGCGAAATCGTTCTCGAACCAGCCGACCGATTGCCGAAGAACATGCCGATGCGCCCGCCAGCGGAAAACGGTCGTGAAATTGGGCAGGATCGTATTGTTCAGCAAGACCACGTCCAGCGCGGAAATAAGCGGACGCAGCGTCAGCAGGAACAAGCCAACCAGAGTGATTTCAACCCAGTAGCGCTGCCGTACGTCGGCCGGATCGCCGCCAAGAATGTCGACGAGACGGCCCATGTACCAGATCAGGCCGACCTCTATCGCAGCAACGATTACGGACAGGAGCGCGGTCCAGAGGAACACCCTCCAGAACGGTCCGCAAAGATCCCGCATGAACGGCCAGAGCCTTGTCGGAGGTCGATCCTTTTCCTCGTAGGAAACATAGGGATCAATAAGATTTTCAAAGAAACGAAACATGTCGGAGGTGCTCCTTGGCGAGCGAGTAGGCGCAAATGTAGTGTGGGGTGCCGTCAACTGCGCACCCGTTACGGGGCGGTCAGCTTAAATAAACCAGAGCCCGTAATACATTTGCATTCCTCCGATATCGATTGACGTAGCGATAGCCGAGCGGAATCGTTTTGTCACCCCATCCGGGTGCATTTTCTGACGGCGTGTGGTGAAGTTTTCATGACGCGAGCAGGTCCGACCGTGTCGCCACGAATCCGCTGGCGATCCACTTTCCTTCAAGTTCCGCCAGTTTCCGCCCAAGTGCGGGACCAGAAAATTCGGGCATAAGGTCCTTTGCAGAAACAGGAAAATCCGCTTTGCTCCCGATGATCAATTGCTCATCGGTTGCAGACGCCCAAGGGTTTCCCATGACCGCAGAACGAAGCAGCATTACGTCTTTCGCCAAATCATAACCCAGCCGGTATCCAAGTTCAGCCGCATCGCAAGTGGATCCGATGTTGTCGGCCAGCGTGGCCAATCGGGCCGAATGCGTCTTGCTCAGCCGCAGCGCATCCCCGGCGTGATTGCCGCCCAACGCTGAAAGTCGGCGGATGGCATCCGGTGCAGCGTTCGCCTGATCCTCGCAATGGATCAATGGGCCCAGCGCGGTGTCATCGGCACCGGGAAGAACCCGTGCCAGTACGGCGGTGGCGCGCATTGCAGCGACCGACGCAGCGGGGTCGGGCGCAGCCAGTAATTTCAAAAGCTCAGCCCCTATGCGTTCGCGTGATATGCGTCCAAGACCATCGAGCTCTTGCGCGACGGCTGCAAGCGCATCGGGATCCATTCCGTTCCCCGGGTCGCCGTACCATGCGTGGAACCGGAAGTACCGAAGAGAACGCAGGTAGTCTTCACGGATTCGGGATATGGCATCGCCGATAAACCGCACCCGGCGATCCTGCAAATCCGGCAATCCGTTCATCGGATCGATCAGCATTCCTTCGGGAGTGGCGTAAAGCGCATTCATCGTAAAATCTCGCCGCGCGGCGTCTTCGGCGATATCAGTCGAAAAGGAGACCACCGCGTGCCGGCCGTCCGTTTTCACATCGCGCCGAAATGTGGTGACTTCGTGCGGGATGCCGCCGGACACAAGGGTTACCGTCCCATGATCGATGCCGGTGGGAATTGCTTTCAGTCCCGCAGATCGAGCGAATTCGATGACTTTTTCGGGGCGCGCATCCGTGGCGATATCGATGTCACTGACACCGGCATTGATGATAGTATTCCGGACGCAGCCGCCGACAAAATAGGCCTTGGCGCCGCCGGCAGACAGTGCCCTACAGACCGCCTGAGTGGCCGGTCTTGTCAGCCAGTCGGCGGTCAGCCGCATCACTGCTCGAACCTCGCGGCGAGGGCACGCAGCATCCGGGCCGTCGCACCCCAGATGTAATAAGGTCCGTAAGGCACCGTGTAATAATGCCGGCGGCTGCCTCGCCAACGTCTAGACTCAACAAGGTAATTTGCCGGAGTCATCAGATGCTCGAACGGTACAGAAAATACTTCCTCGACTTCGCCGGGCTCCGCTATGGCATCAAAGGGTTGCTCCAGAACCGCCACGACCGGCGTAACCATGAACCCGGTTACCGTTTCATGCGCCGGCATATGCCCGATGACCCGTGGCACATCGACCGGCAAACCAACCTCTTCCGAGGCCTCTCGCAGGGCCGCAGCTGTGACATCGGCGTCACTTTCTTCCTGTTTACCGCCGGGAAATGCAATCTGGCCCGGATGGTGTTTCAGAACGGAGGAGCGTTTCGTCAAAAGGATTTCCGGGCGATCACCGAACACGGAAACTGCAATTAGCACGCCAGCTGACCGCAGTTTCCGTCCTTCGGGAAGAACTGTACCGGGATTCAGGTCAAAATCGGATGACGACTCGCCCTCATGCTCAAGAGCACTGCGCAGCCGCGCAACGATATCAGTTGCCATCGTCCTGACCTGCCTCAAAGCCAACTGTGGCCGGATCCAAATCGTAATGAGCACCACAGAATTGGCAATCAGCCGTTACCCGTCCCTCAACCGTCGTCATCTTCTCGATGTCGCGCGCCGAATAGATCGACAGGCTCTGACGCACCCGATCCTCCGAACAGGTGCATCCGAAACGTACGGCCTGTGCATCGTAAACACGCGGCGCTTCTTCGTGGAACAGACGCACCAGCAGATCTGTGGGTGGGATGGTCGGGCCGATTAGTTCAAGCTCTTCGACGGTATCCAGAAGAATATTCACACGGTTCCAGTTTTCACCTTCTTCACCGTCGACAAGATCATCCGCACTCAGCACATCGCCAGACCCAGCCTGATCCGCGACAAAGGGCGATGCTTTAGGCATATGTTGCAGCATGATGCCGCCAGCACGCCAATGCTCACCTACGCCGGGCTCGGACGAGAGACCGAAGCTGAGAGAAAACCGGGTCGGCAATTGCTCTGACTGTGCGAAATATGCCTCGGCGCATTCACGCAGACTATTCCCAGTCAGCGGCGTGATCCCCTGATAGGGCGCCGATCCCTTACCTTGGTCGATCAGAATGGCGAAATACCCTTCACTAAGAAGATCTTTCGCATCGGTCTGATCGATAAGTTCAGAGTCAAAGCTTGCATAGGCACGGATTCGGGCGGCCTCACCCTCTTTTTGAGGCGCAAAGTAATCGGTTGCGATCATCCGGATCGCTCCCTTGGACTGTACCTGCAGGGACAGTTTCCAACGCAGTTTGATCGTCTGCCCGATCAGGGCTGTAAGCAGCGCCATCTCTGCGACAAGTGCTTCAACCTGCCTTGGATAATCGTGCTGTTTCAGGATGCCGTCGAGCACGCCGTCAAGCCGGGCAACCCGACCGCGCATATTCGAAACATCAAGCTGAAAGGGTAGGACTGTATCGTCCCACGCGAGTTTTGGTCCAATGGTCATGGGGTTTCCTTAAACGCCTTGTCTTGGCATACGGCCGGAATATAGGCACAACTTGCCGGGTTAGAAAGGGCAAGCCAGTGATCAGACGTTTCGGACAACCGCCAGAGAAGGGCAGAAAGTACACAAGACGTCCTGGCGCCTATGCCTTGTTGCCCCGTGCGGGTCAATTCCTCGTCACGCATCAGACCGAGCCGCTCCCGGAAATACAGTTGCCAGGTGGCGGCATCGATCCGGGTGAATCGGCGATCACGGCATTACACCGCGAAGTGCTTGAGGAAACCGGGTGGCACATCGCAACTCCGCAGAAAATGGGAATTTTCAGGAGGTTTGTGTTCATGCCCGAATATGACATCTGGGCGGAAAAGATCTGCCACATCTTCATTGCGCGCCCGGCCGTTCGCATGGGTATGCCTTCGGATCCGGCGCACGAAGCAGTTTGGTTGCCGTTCAACGAAACCATCGATCTGCTTGCCAATGATGGAGACCGGCATTTCGCCGCAGAATTCGCGAAACGCTACGGTTAACAACAGGAAACATCGTATTCGATCAATGCCGCTGAAACGTCATCCTCCATCCCTTTCGACGTGTTCATGACCTGAACGAGGTTCCAGAACAGATCGTCCAGAAACTCTGGACCGAAAACACCGTTGCCGGAATGGCCAGCCCTGCATTCATCGATGAGCTTCAAAAGCCCGTCTGCATCGAGCATCTCACCATTGCTCAGGCGGCATTCAGTAAAGCCATCCGAGTAAAGCAACAGTCGGTCGCCCGGTTCAAAGACAGTTTCGTAAGTCGTGTAATCGACATTTTCGATAAGACCGATGGGTATCCCACCCTGACCGACGAACTCGACACTGCCATCGCGACGCAAAACAAGCGGATGCGGATGCCCCGCCTGTACCAGTTTCAACCGACCAGACGGCAAATCGATCGTCCCATAGGCAAGGGTAAAGTATTCGTCGATCCCGGTATCGGCCACCTGGCGTTCGTTCAGCATCTTTGCGACATCTTCAGGTTTGCGCAGTGCGCGGGTCTGATCCGCTAAACGGGTGACGCCCAAGTTCTGGTCGAAATAGCGCGGGCTAAAATATCCGCCCAGTCGAGCTGTCATCATAGCTGAGGTTATCCCGTGACCGGATACGTCGAGCGAATAGAAACCGACCTGATCGGGGTTCGGTGCAAACATACCGACCATGTCACCGCCGATGTGCCCGCAAGGCTTCAAGAGCAGACTGACGTGAGAGTTGCCAAACCTGCGGGTCCGTTCAGGTATCATCGATTGCTGTATCTTGCGAGCCTGAACCAGATCCGCATCTATCGAATCATACGCGACCTGAAGCTTGTCCAGCGTTTCACCGATCATCCGGTTCTTGTCGGATAGCTCCCGCTGCATAGCGATGATCCGGTCGCCCGCAGTAATGCGGGCCCGCAACTCGCTCTGATTTACCGGTTTGGTCAGGAAATCATCGGCGCCAGCGTCCAGACCACGTGCGATTTCCACCTTTTCACTCTTGGATGTGAGAAGGATGAAATACCCGTATTCCTCGTTGGAAAGGTTCCTATAGGCGCGGCAAAAATCGAGGCCGTTCATCCCCGGCATCATCCAGTCACTGAGCACCAGATCAAAATTAGCGCTATCGCATAGCTTCAACGCCTGTTCGGCGCTTTCGGCCTCGACCGCGCGATAGCCCCATTTCCGTAGTGATCTGGCAAGAATTTCGCGTTGCAAGCGGCTGTCATCGACAATCAGGACATTCCTGATCGACTGTGGTTCAACAGGGTTTCTGATACGGTTGTTTTCATTCGACAACACGCTGCGACATTCCTTTTTGCTGTCGAAAGACTCGCGCGGCCTCGACTATTGATGCTGCATATTAACACGCCGTGAACCGTAAAATTGGTCAAATTGAATTAGTCGTTAACGGCACTTTCATGACAGAGCGGGTAGGCTTAGCGCGAGGCAAAATCATAAGGCAAATGATGATCGACTGGACCCGGGTGAACGAATTACGGGACGAAATCGGGCACGAGGATTTCAACGAAGTCGTCGAGATGTTCCTTGAAGAAGTGAAAGGCATCATCGAACGTATCCAATCTTCACCCGATACCAGCAGTTATGAGGCGGATCTTCATGCTCTCAAAGGTTGTGCCTTGAATTTAGGTTTCGAGAGTTTTGCCCAAGTCTGCCAAAACGGGGAGCAGTTGGCTGCAAGGGGTCAGGGATCGCGCATCGATCTGCCCTCTGTCTTTGCGTCCTTTGCTTCCTCCAAAACCGACTTTTTAAAGGGATTGAACACGTCATAGCCAGTCTCATGGCTGACCGGACAGTTGCGCAGCTCTTGCTCCCCTTGACAAAAACGGCTAGGCCCCAGCCGGTCTCAATCAAGAGGAATTCTAATGTCCGCGCCCAAGAAAGTCGTGCTGGCCTACTCCGGCGGTCTCGATACGTCGATCATCCTGAAATGGCTCCAAACCGAATATGGTTGCGAGGTCGTCACTTTCACTGCCGACCTTGGTCAGGGCGAAGAGCTTGAACCGGCCCGCAAGAAAGCCGAACTGCTGGGCATCAAACCCGAGAACATCCATATCGAGGATGTTCGCGAAGAATTTGTCCGCGACTTTGTCTTTCCAATGTTCCGGGCAAACGCGCTTTACGAGGGCCAGTATCTGCTTGGTACCTCTATTGCGCGCCCCCTGATTTCGAAGCGACTGGTTGAGATTGCGGGGGAAAGCGGTGCCGACGCAGTTGCCCACGGCGCGACGGGCAAGGGCAATGATCAGGTTCGCTTTGAACTTGCCGCCTATGCGCTGAATCCGGACATCAAAGTGATCGCACCGTGGCGCGAATGGGATCTTTCCAGCCGGACCAAACTCTTGGCCTTTGCCGAAGAAAACCAGATCCCGATTGCAAAGGACAAGCGCGGCGAAGCGCCCTTTTCGGTCGATGCCAACCTGTTGCACACCTCTTCCGAGGGCAAAGTTCTTGAGGATCCTGCCGAAGCGGCGCCAGATTACGTCTACCAGCGTACCGTCGATCCCGAAAAAGCGCCGGATACGCCCGAGTTCGTGGAAATCAGCTTTGAAAAGGGCGACGCGGTTGCGATCGACGGCGATGTGATGAGCCCCGCGACCATCCTGACCAAATTGAACGAACTTGGCGGAAAACACGGCATCGGCCGGCTCGATTTCGTGGAGAACCGGTTTGTCGGAATGAAATCGCGGGGCATCTACGAAACCCCCGGCGGTACCGTTCTGCTCGAGGCCCATCGCGGCATCGAACAGATCACCCTTGATGCAGGATCAGGCCATTTGAAGGATTCGATCATGCCGCGCTATGCGGAATTGATTTATAACGGGTTCTGGTTCAGCCCGGAACGCGAGATGCTTCAGGCGCTTATCGATTCCAGCCAGCAACACGTTACAGGGACGGTCCGACTGAAGCTGTACAAAGGTTCGGTGACGACAGTTGGCCGCTGGTCGGATCATTCGCTTTATTCCGAAGCGCATGTGACTTTTGAAGACGACGCTGGGGCATACGATCAAAAGGATGCCGCAGGGTTCATCCAGCTGAACGCGCTTCGCCTCAAACTTCTGGCTGCGCGCAACCGCCGCCTGAGCAAATAATCAAAACGACGGCTCCGTTTTGTTCGGAGCCGTCATACTCATAACCAAACTCAAAAGAGCCTCTTCCGGGCTCTCGTTCGCTAGATACGAAACTTTTCGGGAAAAAGTTTCAATTCGAGGTAATTCAGCCAAGTTTGAATGACTGCAACCGCTCGTAATGCGGCATTGCCTGTTCTACCAAACCCTGTTCGAATGCGTCCAAATCCGGCAGATCCCCTTCCGGTCCGGCAAAGCCGGTCGACCGGTGAACGCTTTCATACCAGTGGGCGGCCCAGACACCATCAGACGCATGCCCGCCCGCTGGCCAGTGCAACATCGCGTCGTTCCATTCCAGATCAAGTGAACTGCACAAGAGACGCAGCATTTTCTCGGGATCTTTGCGAATGTCGTGACTATCGATGACGATAGGATTGCCTCCCTGCGCCAGAACCCTGTCGAATAATTCGCTTTGTTGAGCAAATCCGATGTCTTTAAGGGTCAGACCTTCGTATTTCGCGGCAAAACTGGCGACAACCCTGGCCGGGTGCCGCAGCAGAAAAACATTCTTGACCTCTCCTAACCAGTCCAACGGCACGTTGGGCAGCATATGCTGTGTCATATGCTTCTGGTAGTAATGCAGCTTATTCTCGGGTACGGGTCCGATCATCGACTGCGCGACAGCATCTGCATCCGTGGATTGTGACGCTAGAATGTCCTCTCGCATCGGATGATTCAAACCGGTTTCAGTTAAATAAGCTGCATAAAAGGGCTCATCCACGACGGCGAAATCGGGCCTGTTACCAAACGAGTACATCATTGCCGTGCTCAAGTTGCGCGGCCCCGACCACATGGCAATTCGCATTCATTGTCCCTTTCAGTACTGACGGTACGTCCCCATCTTTCGACGCCAGCAAAACGCGATGAGCGATTTTTTTTCAAGACTGTCGGTAAAGATCACTCAACTCACCGTGAGGTCTTAGGTCCCAGCCTTGTTACATCCACACCTCTATGCCCAGCATGGTCTCAACGGAGGTAAATCCATGAACCGTCTTCAGAACCTGAAACCGCTCGCTTTAACCCTACTCATCGCCTTTGCGCTTGTTATCCGCTGCAACCCTGCTTCTGCTCAAACACTCGAAACGCTGACAGTGGCTGGCGGATGTTTCTGGTGCGTCGAAGCCGACTTTGAAAAGGTCGAAGGCGTAACCGAAGCAGTGTCTGGGTTTACGGGCGGGGATGTCGAAAACCCGACCTATAATCAGGTAACCAAAGGCGGGACAGGTCATTACGAAGCAGTCGAAATCAGCTTCGACCCTTCTGTCGTTTCCCGGTCTCAGCTGCTGTCGATGTTTCTGCGCTCAATCGATCCGACCGACGCAGGGGGACAATTCTGCGATCGTGGCGATAGCTATCGTACCGCGATCTTCGTCTCGAATCAGGAAGAACGGTCTCTTGCGGAACAAATGATAGAGGCGGCCGAAAACGAACTCGGGAAAGAAATCGTAACGCCGGTTTTGGACAAAGACGCCTTCTATCCTGCGGATTCATACCATCAGGATTACTACAAAGGACGGAAACTGGTGCTTACCCGGTTTGGACCAAAGAGCCAGGCATCCGCCTACAAAGCCTACCGCGCGGCCTGTGGACGGGATGATCGAGTGCGCGACCTCTGGGGCGAGGCCGCGCCTTTCGTCGTCAATTAACCGAGATCGCAGGCCGCCAGCACTGCCATGTTCAGGATGTCATTCGCCGTCGAAACGGTCGAACAGATCTGAATTGGCTTATCGACCCCTGTCAGGATAGGCCCGATAACGGTAGCCCCGGCCATTTCCTGCATCAGTTTGACAGAAATACTGGCTGAATGCCGGGCAGGCACGATCAAAATATTCGCGGGCCCCGTCAGACGCGAAAACGGGTAAGCGGCTTGCGCCTTGGCGTTCATCGCGACATCCACGGTCATTTCGCCTTCGAATTCGAAATCGACACCGCGTGCTTCAAGAACATCCGGCGCTTTGTGCATTTTCTCGGCCCGTTCCGAAACGGGATAACCGAACGTCGAGAAGCTTACAAAGGCCGCTCGCGGCTCTAAACCCATGTGTCGAGCCACATCTGCACCCCTTTGCGCAATCGTCGCGAGGTCTTCGGCATCGGGCCATTCGTGAACCAGAGTGTCGCCGATCAAGACGATCCGGCCCTTGTAAAGCACCGCCGTAATTCCAACTGCCCCATGCTGGGCGTCGGCATCGAACACGTGACCGATCCGTTCAAGAACATGCGCGGACTTGCGGGTTGCCCCCGTTACCAAACCATCGCCGTGCCCATGCGCCAGCATGAGCGCCGAAAAAACATGCCTGTCGCGTGCTGCAAGCCGATGAATGTCCTGCGCATCGAAACCTTTGCGATTAAGACGGTCGTAGAGGAATTGCTTGTAAGTCGAAAGGTGATGCGTATTGGCCGCATTCACGACTTCAAGCTCTCGCGCGGCATCGCCAAGACCCGCTGCCTCAAGTTTTTCGCGCACGTCCTCCTTTCGACCAACGACAAGCGCCTTTCCCATACCGGATCGTTGATACATGACGGCGGCGCGCAAAACGCGCGGGTCGTCGCCCTCAGCAAAGATCATGCGAGACTGGGCCGCCCTTGCACGGGCGTTCATACCGCGCAGGATGCTCGCTGTCGGATCCATGCGCGATTTCAGGTTTAGCTCATACGCGTCCATATCAATGATCGGCCGCCGAGCAGCTCCGGTATCCATCCCGGCTTTTGCGACAGCGGGCGGGATCCGGTGGATCAGACGCGGGTCAAACGGCGTCGGAATGATATAGTCCCGGCCGAAGCTGAGGTTCTTGCCATAGGCTAGAGCAACCTCATCCGGCACATCCTCGCGTGCCAGTTCGGCCAGCGCATGGGCGCAGGCGATCTTCATCTCGTCATTGATGGCACGGGCGTGAATGTCGAGCGCGCCGCGAAACAGATAGGGAAAACCAAGGACGTTATTAACCTGGTTCGGATAGTCGCTCCGACCCGTTGCGACGATTGCATCAGCACGAACCTGACGCGCTTCTTCGGGCGTGATTTCTGGATGGGGATTGGCCATTGCGAAGATGACCGGATTTTCCGCCATACTTTCGACCATGGCAGATGTCACCGCGCCCCTGACCGACACTCCAAGGAACACATCCGCGCCCTTCATCGCTTCTTCGAGCGTCCGAAGATCCGTTTTCACGGCATGAGCGGACTTCCACTGGTTCATCCCCTCGGTTCGGCCCTGATAGATGACGCCTTTGGTATCGCACATGATGCAGTTTTCTTGGCGGGCACCCATCGACTTAAGCAATTCAAGGCAGGCAATTCCCGCCGCCCCTGCCCCGTTCAGCACGATACGCACGTCCTCGATCTTTTTCTCCGAGATATGCAGCGCGTTGATCAGGCCAGCCGCGCATATCACCGCTGTGCCATGCTGGTCGTCGTGAAAGACCGGGATATCCAGCTCTTCCTTGAGCCTTTGCTCGATAATAAAGCACTCAGGCGCCTTGATATCTTCAAGGTTGATGCCGCCAAAAGTCGGAGCCATCAGTTTTACCGCGTTGCAGAAGGCGTCTGGATCTTCTGTATCCAGTTCGATATCGATGCTGTTTACGTCGGCAAAACGTTTGAACAGGACCGACTTACCTTCCATGACCGGTTTGGACCCCAGCGCCCCAAGATTGCCCAACCCAAGAACGGCCGTGCCGTTTGTCACCACTGCGACGAGATTGCCTTTGTTCGTATAATCATAGGCGAGCTCCGGATTTTCGGCGATGGCCTCGCACGGCACCGCGACACCGGGAGAATACGCTAGGCTGAGATCGCGCTGTGTGGTCATCGGCACGGTTGCGCGAATTTCAAACTTTCCGGGCGACGGTTCCAGATGAAAGGCCAGTGCCTCTTCGTCGGTTATTTTTGTGTTGGACATGACGGCCCCTCCTCGCAGGTCGCAGTGGTCTTACAGGAGCTGAAGGGAGGTCTCAACGGGCATTACGTTTTCGCCTTTAACCGCCCGGACACGATTTGTAAGGTCCGCTTCAATCCGGGTGGTTCGCAGGGGAAACAGGTGTCCAACGTCACGCCAATGATGGCGCAATATCTCGAGATCAAAGCAGCATATGACGGTGCCTTGCTGTTTTATCGAATGGGCGATTTCTACGAGATGTTCTTCGAGGACGCGGTTGCGGCCGCCGAAGCGTTGGATATTGCGCTGACCAAACGCGGAAAGCATGACGGGAAAGAAATCCCCATGTGCGGCGTTCCGATCCACGCGGCCGAAGGATATCTTCTGACCTTGATCAGGAAAGGGTTCCGCGTCGCCGTTTGCGAACAGATGGAAAGCCCCGCCGAAGCCAAGAAACGCGGCTACAAGGCAGTCGTAAAACGTGAGGTCGTCCGGCTGGTGACCCCGGGCACCCTCACCGAGGACGCGTTGCTTGAAGCGCGCAGGCATAACTTTCTTGCCGCATTCGCTCGCGTTAGAGACGAATCCGCACTTGCATGGGCCGATATTTCGACTGGTTCGTTTCACGTCATGAAGCTGAGCAGCGTCCGGCTTGGACCTGAACTTGCTCGGCTAAGCCCTTCAGAGCTTGTCGTTCAGGAAGATGACGACGCGCCCTATGATCTGGCCGATGAAATGGGAATTTCTCTGACCCCGCTGGGACGATCAAGTTTCGACAGCACTGCCGCCGAGAAACGCCTCTGCGATCTGTTTGGCGTTGCCACCCTCGAACCCTTCGGCAATTTCGACCGGGCCGAGACCTCGGCGATGGGTGCCTTGATCGACTATCTCGAGATCACTCAAAAGGGCAAACTCCCTCTGTTGTCCCCTCCGGTTCAAAACTCAGAGGCACATGTCGTACAGATCGACTCTGCAACCCGGCGAAACCTTGAGCTGACTAGATCCTTGAACGGAGGGCGCGAGGGATCGCTGCTCGGTTCCATTGACCGCACTGTGACACCGGGCGGAGCCCGTTTGCTGGATCAACGGGTCTCCAACCCGTCCAGACGGCTCGACGTTATCCAAGATCGGCTGGATGCGGTGCAGTACTGTATCGAGAATTCTGCAATATCGAGTGATCTACGGGCCTGTCTGCGCAAGACGCCTGACCTCGACCGGGCTTTATCGAGGCTTTCGCTAGACCGGGGTGGCCCTCGTGACTTGGCTTCGATAAGGAACGCGCTCGAACAGGCAAAAACCATCTCCGATATTTTGTCAGTCTCAGGTCTGCCGAACTTGATAAACGAAACTGTCGAGCAGTTGTCAGGTTTCGATGATCTGACCCAGCTTCTAGATGACGCATTGGTCGCCGACCCGCCGCTTTTGGTCCGGGATGGTGGATTCATCGCCAGTGGCTACGATGAGACCCTCGATGAATCTCGCGCTTTAAGGGACGAAGGCCGTTCGGTCATCGCAGCGATGCAGCAAAGATACGCAGAGCAGACAAAGATTTCCTCCCTTAAGATCAAGCACAACAACGTGCTTGGCTATTTTATTGAAACCACCGCGACCCATGCAGAGAAAATGCTCTCTGCGCCGCTTTCGGAATCCTTCATTCATCGCCAGACCACCGCCAATCAGGTGCGCTTTACGACCGTCGAACTGTCGGAGATGGAAACCAAGATCCTTAACGCTGGTAACAATGCGTTAGAGACGGAAAAGCGGCTCTATGAGAGTCTGAAAGAGTCTGTTTTGTCCAATGCGGCACAGATAAGTTCTGCGGCGCGTGCACTCTCGGAAATCGACCTGATGACCGCCTTGTCGGATCTCGCTGTTTCCGAGAACTGGTGCCGCCCCGCTGTCGACAATTCCCGCGCGTTTGAAATTGCCGGTGGACGTCATCCGGTGGTCGAACGTGCGCTCAGAAAGGCTGGCGGAAACTTTATCGCGAATGACTGCGATCTTTCGGCAGAGACTGGCGCTGCGATATGGCTCCTGACCGGCCCCAACATGGCTGGTAAGTCGACCTTCCTGCGCCAGAACGCGCTGATCGGCCTTCTGGCGCAGATGGGAAGCTACGTTCCGGCGGAATCCGCCCATATCGGAATCATCAGCCAGTTGTTCAGCCGGGTTGGTGCGTCGGATGATCTGGCCCGGGGCCGTTCGACCTTCATGGTGGAAATGGTCGAAACCGCGACGATCCTCAATCAAGCCGACGATCGTGCTCTCGTCATTCTTGACGAAATCGGCCGTGGAACCGCAACATATGACGGCTTGTCCATCGCTTGGGCTACGCTGGAACACCTGCACCAGACCAACCGGTCACGCGCGCTGTTCGCCACCCATTACCATGAACTGACTGCGCTCGCCGGTAAGCTCGAAGGCGTTGATAACGCCACCGTTTCAGTCAAGGAATGGGAAGGCGAGGTCATCTTCCTTCATGAGGTTCGAAAAGGCGCCGCCGACCGGTCTTATGGTGTGCAGGTTGCGCAGCTCGCCGGCCTTCCAAAATCAGTCGTCGCACGTGCGCGGGTCGTTCTGGAAGCTCTCGAGAAAGGTGAACGTGAAGGTGGCGGGAAGCAGAAGACATTGATCGACGACCTGCCACTGTTTGCAGCCGTCCCTGCTCCTCACGAAGCCAAGCCCGCGAAATCGCCGGTTACGGATCTTCTGGAAGAGATTCACCCGGACGAGCTCACGCCAAAAGCGGCGTTGGACGTTCTCTATAAATTGAAAGAAGCGGCCAAGACCTGACCGCGTTCTTTCAATCGAAGCGGCTGTCAGTCAGCTCGCCGGCATCGACGAAACGCCAACCTGCGCAGGACGCAAAAGCCGGTCATGCAGCAGGAAACCTTCTGCCGCAACCTGAATGATTTCGCCCGATTTCGTACCGGGCACCGGCGCTTCGAACATCGCCTGATGAAGTTGCGGGTCAAACTTGTCGCCAACCTGCGGTGCGATGATCTCGATACCGTGCTTGGCAAATACGTTCTGCATCTCGCGCATCGTCAGCTCGACGCCTTCGATCAGCGCGGCAGATACCGTTCTCTGCTCTTCGGTCGCGGCCTCAAGCGCACGTTTCATGTTGTCGAACACGGGCAACAAATCGCGGGCGAGCTTTGAGCCGCCGTAATTCTCAGCCTCGCGGCGATCCTTTTCCGAGCGTTTCCGGGCGTTCTCGGCATCCGCCAAGGCCCGCATGAAACGGTCTTTCAACATATCACGTTCGGCGCGAAGTGAATCCAGTTCAGCATCTTCGCTGCTGATCTCGTTCATCTCGTCCGCAAGTTCTTCGGCCTCGGCGTTCGCCAGGCTATCAAGGAAATCTTCGTTCTTTGGCTCAGCCATTCTTCACCTCTAACTGCGATCGGAGACCACCCGCCCAAGCAA
Organism: Heliomarina baculiformis; assembly: GCF_019966545.1. Lineage (GTDB taxonomy): Bacteria > Pseudomonadota > Alphaproteobacteria > Rhodobacterales > Rhodobacteraceae > Heliomarina > Heliomarina baculiformis. The sequence continues at coordinate 230,561 of NZ_JAIMIC010000007.1, forward strand.
CTGGGCGGTATAGTCCACAATAGGAACGATTCGGCCATAATTCAGGCGAGTCGGTCCAATGACCCCAACCGCTCCAATGATCTTTCGGTCAGCGTTCATATAAGGAGACACGACCAGAGAGGAACCCGAAAGTGAGAAAAGTTTGTTCTCCGAGCCAATAAAAATGCGCACACCGTCCCCGTCTTCGGCTAATTCGAGGAATTCAGCGATGTCCCGTTTCCGCTCGAGATCGTCAAACAAGGTTCGAATCCGTTCGAGTTCCTGATCGGGGTCGTCTCCCGCCAATAGGTTTGAGCGGCCGCGAACGATCAATCGTGTTGTTTCCTCGGAATTCCCCTCCCAGATCGCCAGACCGCTATCGACCAGATCCCGAGCAAGCTGATCGATTTCCTGCCGACGTCCGACGATCTCGGTCTGTATCAACTTACGTGCTTCGGCCAGCGTCTTCCCTTCGATCAGCGAGTTCAGAAAATTGGTCGCTTCTCTCATCGAGCTTGGCGTCTGACCCGGAGGCGGCGTGAACAATCGGTTCTCGACATGCCCGTCCGAGAAAACCAGCACAACCAGCGCTTTGCTCTGGTTCAACGAAACGAATTCGATATGCTTGATCGCCGCTTCACGTTTCGGTGTAAGCACGAGCGAGGCACCTTGTGTGACCCCAGACAGGGCTGCACCGATGCGATCCAGCGCCGTTTCGACATCCTGGCTTGTGCCGCTCATGGTCGCGTCGATTTTCTGGCGATCGGATTCATCAAGGTCGCCGATTTCCAGCAAACCATCCACGAACATTCGCAGACCCATCTGGGTGGGAATCCGCCCGGCAGATACATGCGGACTGTCCAGCAAACCAAGAAATTCCAAGTCCTGCATCACGTTACGAACTGTCGCAGCGCTGACTTTCTCACTAAGGGTCCGAGTAAGCGTCCGGCTGCCAACAGGCTCGCCCGTTGTCAGATACGACTCTACGACCGATCGGAAAACTTCCCGCGAGCGATCGTTCAGTTCTTCTAGTATCTTCGAAGCGTTATTCATCGCTGATCCCTTACCAGACTGTAATAAAAGTGCTCTCCCGCGAAAGGTCAATCGGGGTTGCATCGGGTATCGAGCGAGCGTTATCCCGTAGCCCTGATAGAGAGGGATTTGCAATGCGACCGTCAGGACGAGAGTTGAACGAAATGCGGCCTGTTTCAATCGAAACGGGATTTACGAAGCACGCGGAAGGTTCCTGTCTAATGAAGATGGGCGACACGCATGTTCTCTGCACGGCGACCATCGAAGACCGGGTGCCGCCGTTTATCAAGGGTTCTGGACTGGGCTGGGTGACTGCCGAATATGGCATGCTGCCCCGCGCAACGAACACGCGCATGCGTCGCGAAGCAGCTTCGGGCAAACAAGGTGGAAGAACTGTAGAAATTCAACGGTTGATCGGCCGCGCTCTCCGCGCAGGTGTTGATCGTTCCGCCCTTGGCGAACGACAGATCACCGTCGATTGCGACGTATTGCAAGCCGATGGCGGTACGCGCTGTGCGTCCATCACCGGTGGCTGGGTGGCCCTGCGCCTAGCGGTGAACAAGCTGATGAAGATTGGAGATGTGGTCAGCGATCCATTGGTGGATCCGGTTGCTGCGGTCAGCTGCGGGATTTACGCCGGACAGCCTGTCGTCGATCTCGACTATCCCGAGGACAGCGAAGCAGGCGTTGACGGTAACTTCATCATGACAGGTTCAGGTAAACTCATCGAGGTCCAGATGTCTGCGGAAGGCTCTGTTTTCTCGCGTGACCAGATGAACAACTTGCTGGATCTCGCAGAAAAAGGCGTATCCGAGCTTGTAGAAAAGCAACTGCAGGCCGCGAAATGACCCGCAAGTTCGTCGAGAAAGAGCTCATCGTTGCGACGCACAACTCGGGCAAGCTGGCCGAGATGGTGGATCTGCTCGGGCCGTTCGGAATCACCGTCCGAGGGGCGGCTGAACTGAACCTCGACGAACCGGAAGAAAACGAAAGCACGTTCATTGGAAACGCACGTATCAAGGCACGGGCCGCCGTTGAAGCGACCGGTCTTCCTGCGTTGTCGGATGATTCCGGCATTCAAGTTGATGGCCTCGGCGGAGCCCCCGGTGTTTACACAGCCGATTGGGCGGAAACCGGAAATGGCCGAGATTTCGTTATGGCAATGGAGCGTGTTAATCGCGAACTCGAAGCCAAGAACGAACCGCATCCGCGCACTGCGCGGTTTTGTTGTACGCTGGTTCTGGCGTGGCCGGATGGGCATGATGAGATCTTTGAAGGCGTCATGCCCGGGCAAGTCGTGTGGCCCATGCGTGGTAACAACGGCCATGGTTACGATCCAATATTCGTTCCGGACGGTCACGACGTGACCTTTGCTGAAATGCCGACAGACCTGAAAAACAGCATCAGCCACCGCGCAGATGCTGTTTCGAAACTCGTGAAGGGCTGTTTTGTCTGAGGATTGGCGCAACGGAGGCTTTGGCCTTTACATTCACTGGCCATTTTGCGAGGCGAAATGCCCCTATTGCGACTTTAACAGCCATGTTTCCCGAAACATCGTTCATCAAGACTGGCTGGCGTGCTATCGTCGTGAACTTGCTCGTGTCGCACGGGAAACACCCGGACGCATTCTGAATTCAATCTACTTCGGCGGCGGCACGCCCAGTTTGATGCTGCCAAGCACTGTCGGAGCCATAATCGCAGAAGCAGTAGGCTACTGGACGCCGGCAAACGACATCGAAATCACGCTTGAAGCAAACCCCGGTTCGATCGAAGCGCAAAAGTTTTCAGATTTTCGCAGTGCGGGCGTGAACCGCGTTTCTATGGGAATGCAGGCTATGAATGACGTCGATCTCCGACGTCTTGGCAGGATTCATACAGTCGCCGAGGCCGAAGCAGCCTTGGCAATTGCACAGAAGAACTTTGATAGGGTCAGTTTTGATCTCATTTACGCGCGGCAGAACCAGTCCCTGTCCGACTGGGAAGACGAGCTAAATCTGGCTCTAACCTTTGGAACCGATCATCTTTCTCTCTACCAGCTAACAATCGAATCCGGCACAGCATTCGGAGATCGTTACATGGCGGGTAAGCTGAAAGGTCTGCCCAAGGACGATCTTTCGGCCGATATGTACGACCTAACCCAAGAGGTCTGTAATGCGCACGGGCTGCCCCGGTACGAGGTTTCCAACCATGCGCGTCCGGGATTGGAGTCCCGACACAACCTGATCTATTGGAACTACGGCGACTATATCGGTTTAGGTCCGGGCGCCCACGGTCGGGTAACGCTCGACGGTCAGAAATACGCAACTGAAACATATCGAAATCCGGCGGAATGGCTTTCGAAAGTCAAAGGCGGATCCGGGGAAAAGCCCCGGGAGAGTCTTCCAAGTAAGGATCAGGCCAACGAGTACCTCATGATGGGGTTACGCGTAAAAGAAGGCATAGATCTTGATCGCATCGAAGCCCTAGGAGGTGAAACTTTATCCGTTCCGGCCAGAAATCATCTGAAGGAACTTGGGATGATTGAAGAGATCGGATCCAGATTAGTCGTTACGAAACAAGGGTTTAATGTGCTGAACGCGATAATTTCCGAACTCGCGTACTGATCTTTTTTAAACCCGAACTTTGTTTAGATCACCTATTCACCGCTTAGCATACGGCACAATGAGTCCAGCTGATCCAGTGTATCGTATTCGATAGTAATCTTGCCTTTTTCGCTATCTGGGGAATGATCAAGGGACACCCTCATACCGAGGTTTGCGGCAAGATCCCCTTCCAGTGCGCGGGTATCTGCATCTTTTTCAGTTACCGCCTTGGCCGCCTTGGACCTTTTGTTGTCGTTTTTTCCATCCAGTGATTTCTTAACAAGCGCTTCTGTCGCTCGCACTGACAAGCCGCCTTTTACGACCTTACGCGCCAGATCCGAAGGGTTTTCGGCCGGAATAAGTGCCCGGGCATGACCTGCTGACAGCTCTCCCCCCTGCAAAAGATCCTGAACATCCTTCGGAAGAGACAGCAATCGCAGCAGGTTGGCAATATGGCTCCGGCTTTTACCAAGCGCCTCGGCGATCTTCTCTTGAGTATGGCCGAAGCGATCCATCAATTGCCGATAACCCGCAGCTTCTTCTACGGCATTCAGGTCCGAGCGCTGGACGTTTTCGATGATCGCGACTTCCAGAACTTCAGTATCCGAGAATTCGCGGACAAGAACCGGAACTTCGTGGAGCTGCGCCCTCTGCGCGGCTCGCCACCGACGTTCACCAGCCACAATCTCAAATTTGCCGCCAGCTATCTCTCGAACAATAAGAGGCTGGATAATTCCCTTTTCACGAATTGAATTCGTAAGGTCATCAAGCGCTTCTTCGGTGAAAACGCGGCGCGGCTGGTCGGGATTCGCGACCAACTTTTCAATCGGAAGCATCTGATCCGCGTGCCGCACGGGACTGTCAGTTCCAGCATCCTGGCCTTCCGGAGCAGAAACATCCGCCATCAAAGCAGAAAGCCCGCGACCAAGACCCCTTGGTTTTGCTTTTTTATCAGTCACTTGCTTCTCCTGCTCTACGCTGCAACCGCGCTGTTATTTCTGACCAATTCCGCTGCCAATGCCCGATAAGCCTCGGCACCCAGTGATTTGGGATCGTAACTGAGCACTGGCATCGCGAATGAAGGTGCCTCACTCACGCGAACATTACGCGGAATGACTGTTTGGAATACGAGATCGCCGAGATTATCACGGGCATCCTGCTCGACCTGCTGCGACAGATTGTTCCGACGATCATACATCGTCAGTACAATTCCCTCGATGCGAAGGCCGGGATTGGCGGACTGCCTAATTTCCCGGATCGTCAGCATTAGCTGGGAAAGGCCTTCAAGTGCAAAGAACTCACTCTGCAACGGCACGAGAACGGAATGAGCCGCGACCATTGCATTTACCGTCAAGATGTTCAAAGACGGGGGACAGTCGATCAATATATAGTCCCAGACATACTGATCCATCGCAACCTGTCGTAGCGCATCGTGCAGAAGGAAGCTGCGCTTTTCATTTGAGATCAGCTCGATATCGGCGGAACTCAAGTCCACTGTTGCCGGTACGATGCCAAGACCATCCATACTCGTTGCTTGAATCACGTCCGAAAGAGGCGCTTCGTCGAGCAGGAGATCATAAGTTGTGTAGGTCCGCTCCGTCGCCTCGATCCCAAAGCCAGTAGACGCGTTACCCTGAGGGTCGAGATCGATGACCAGAACTCGATGACCCTGCTCAACCAAGGCTGCCGCGAGATTGATTGCCGTAGTCGTTTTCCCGACGCCACCTTTCTGATTAGCGATTGCTATTATCTTGGGTTCGGTTGATCTGGATATGTCAGACACGCTGAATTCCTTCTACTCGCAAGATGACAGCTTGGCTGTCGGTAACGCTTTTTATCACATTCATATCGAACTGCCATTGTTCGCGAGCTTCACGGACCTCTTCTTTCCAATTTTTTCCTTTCGGGAAAAGAGCAACACCTTGCTTCGAAAGATGAAGATCTGCGTAAGACAGTAGTCCTTTCAAGCCTGTAAGGGCCCTCGCTGAAAGAACATCTGTTTCCAAAGGTGTAACACCTTCAATCCTATCATTGATCACTGCGCATTGAATACCCGTGTTACGGATAACCTCTTTCATGAAAATACATTTTCGGGTGTCGCTTTCTACTAATATGAATTTGCCACTCTTTTTGCTCTCGTGATCAAGGATAGCGCAAACCAAACCCGGGAAACCTCCCCCACTCCCGATATCGGACCATGTTGAGAAACAGTCGGCTTGTTCAAAAATTTGAACTGAATCGACGATATGACGCGTCCAAAGATCATCTAAGCTCCTAGGGGAAACTAGGTTTATCTTTCGGTTCCATTTTCGGAGCAAGGTTGCATATATCTCTAGCCGTTCAAGTGTTTCACGTGAAACATTAAGTTCAGTCACGTTGCAGTCGCCCTGAGTTCCGATGCTCGTTTTTTGACGTGATAAAGCAAAAGCGTCAATGCGGAAGGTGTCATACCATCGATTTTAGCGGCCTGAGCCATGTTGTCTGGCTTGAAACGCTCCAATTTCATTCGAAGTTCATTCGACAACCCGGCAATGTCTCGAAAATTGAAATCCTTTGGGAATTCAACGCGTTCTTCTTTTTGAATTGCATCGATGTCACGCTGCTGGCGAGTGATGTAGTTGGCGTATAGCGCATCGCGAGACAGTTGAAGCTTAACGTCGTAATCCAACTTCTCAGACCCAGGAATTAGAGTACTAAGGTGGTTAAATTCAACATCCGGGAAAGCTAGGATGTCCAATCCCGACCGCTTTTTCCCGTCCTGCTTTATCGAGATGCCAGAGCTCTCTATTTCTTTAGGTGTAAACGTTGAACCCTTCAATAAATTCATACCAAAGGTCAAACGCTCACGCTTATCTAAGAAAACAATTTTCCGATTAGAACTAACGCAACCAAGCTCCAAACCAAGCGGCGTAAGCCTTTGGTCTGCGTTGTCCGCACGAAGCGAAAGCCTGAACTCTGCCCTCGAGGTGAACATTCGGTAGGGCTCACTGACACCTCTCGTAACAAGATCATCTATCATAACGCCGATATAACTTTCAGCTCGGCTGAAATAGAGAGGAGACGATCCCCTCGCCTCCAACGCTGCATTCAAACCAGCAACCAAACCCTGAGCACCGGCCTCTTCATAGCCAGTGGTTCCGTTAATCTGACCAGCCAAGTACAAGCTCTGCACAGACTTCAAACTTAAGTTTGCATTAAGCGCTCTAGGATCCACGTAATCGTATTCGATGGCATATCCAGGCTGAAGAATAACCGCATCTTCAAGCCCCACCATAGAATGGATGTAAGCCCACTGCACATCTTCAGGCAGCGAGGTAGAAACACCGTTGGGGTAAACAGTGTTATTGGAAAGGCTTTCTGGTTCCAGAAACACTTGGTGCGATTCTTTATCTGCAAACCGCACTATTTTATCTTCTATCGACGGGCAATACCTCGGTCCTACCCCGTCAATCCGACCGCCGTACATTGCTGATTTATTGAGGTTTTTGGAAATAATCTCGTGGGTACGGACGTTCGTATGTGTGATCCCACAAGAAATCTGACGCGCAACTGGATGTTTGGACAGAAAGGAGAACATCGTCGGTTCATCATCACCGGGTTGCTGATCGAGTATCGACCAATCAATAGTGGATCCATCCAATCTTGGCGGTGTGCCAGTCTTTAACCGACCCATGGGTAAATCAAAACCGTCGATTTGTTCAGCCAGTTTAACTGATGGGGAATCACCCATCCGACCCCCTGGAGTTGAAGTCTCTCCGATATGGATAACACCTCGCAAAAAGGTTCCCGTGGTAAGGATAACTGACTTTGCGAATATCTCCCGGCCATCGGCCAACTTGACGCCTTCAACTTTTTTGCCACTCAACAAGAATTGCGCAACTTCTCCTTCGAATATCGAAAGATTTTCTTGATTTTCGAGATTACCCAGAACGGCTTGCCGGTACAGTTCACGATCAGCCTGCGCTCGCGGTCCCTGAACGGCGGGACCTTTTCTGCGATTTAACAGACGAAATTGAATTCCCGCCGCATCCGCTGCTCGTCCCATGACGCCATCAAGAGCGTCAATTTCTCGAACTAAATGTCCTTTGCCCAGCCCCCCAATTGCAGGGTTGCAAGACATAACGCCGATTTTATCAATTTTCAGCGTGACCAGAACCGTATTCGCACCCATCCTGGCAGCGGCCGATGCGGCTTCGGTTCCAGCATGACCGCCGCCTACCACAACCACATCTGCATTAAAATGTTTCACGTGAAACACTCCTATTTTCCCAGACAAAAACTCGCGAAAATCTCATCAAGCAGGTCTTCTACACCGATTCTTCCGACCAGCATACCCAAGGCCTGGGAAGCATCGCGCAATTCTTCGGCAACTATATCATAAGCGTCCGGACCGCTATTCAGCAAATTCAACGCAGATGACAGCGAGTTCATTGCTCTGGATATCGCGACCCGATGTCTCTCCCGACTCGCAAGTTCCGCCTTAAGGGCGCGGCTTTTAAGCGTTGTTGTCAAGCGAACTACTAGGGAGTCGACACCTTCACCGGATAGTCCAGATATTCCGTTTTCCTTATACGACGACAAATCAACCTTCGACTTCAACACAATGTCGTCAGGCATAATCTCAATGTCGATATCTTCGTCAGATTCCACAAGAAAAACCCTGACGTCTGCCGATCTCGCGCGGTCCTTCGCTCTCGAGATCCCGATGTTTTCGACCACGTCATCAGTTGTTCGCAAGCCTGCGGTGTCCATTAAAGTCACAGGTAAGCCGTCGAAATCCATACGAACTTCGATAACATCGCGCGTAGTGCCCTCAAACTCAGAGGTTATCGCGGCTTCTCTTCCCGCCAGAGCGTTTAAAAGCGTAGATTTTCCGACGTTCGGGCGCCCCACGATGGCAACCTCGAAACCCTCACGAATCCGCTCGGCCGTCGAAATCCCCGAACTTACAACCTTGAGATCATCGTAAACCTTGCAGAGCAGTTCATTGACCTCCGGTGTCACATCCACCGGTACATCTTCGTCAGCAAAATCAATCGTCGCTTCAAGCAAGGCACCCGCACGGATCAGATCCTTCCGCCAATCTTCAGCCCGTTTACTAAAGACACCGGACATAACTTTTACGGCTTGTGTACGTTGCGCCTCTGTTTCCGCGTCGATGAGATCAGCAAGCCCCTCTACCTGCGCAAGGTCCATCCGACCATTCATCAAGGCACGGCGCGTGAATTCCCCGGGTTCGGCAAGGCGCAACCCATCAAGTCGTCCCAGCGATTCCAAGACCGTGGAAACGACTGCGTTACTCCCGTGGACCTGCAATTCCGCAACATTTTCGCCGGTGAAACTCTTCGGCGCTTCGAAAGTAAGTATCAGCCCCTGGTCAAGAATATCGCCCTCTGCCGTCTTCAAAGACCGGAATGTCATTCCACGGGGGGGCAATTGACCGTCGCACAGGATTTCCGCGGCATTTCTGGCCAGAGGACCGGAAACACGTATAACAGCCACGCCTGCTTTACCCGGCGCAGAGGCCAGGGCAAAAATAGTATCCATGACGATCTCCGAATGTCCCGACCAGCGTCAGGTATTCATTGAATCAAAGAAATCACTGTTCGTCTTTGTTTGCTTCAGCTTCGAAATCAGAAATTCGATAGCATCGGTCGTACCCATAGGATTGAGAATACGGCGAAGCACAAAGGTCTTCTGAAGATCAATTTTATCGACCAGCAGATCTTCTTTACGGGTCCCGGACTTAAGGATGTCGATCGCCGGGAATACACGCTTGTCTGCAATCTTACGATCCAGCACCAGTTCAGAGTTACCCGTACCCTTAAATTCTTCAAAGATGACTTCGTCCATGCGGCTACCCGTATCTATCAGGGCGGTGGCAATAATCGTCAGCGAGCCACCCTCTTCGATATTCCGAGCCGCGCCAAAAAACCGCTTAGGACGTTGTAGGGCATTTGCGTCCACGCCACCTGTCAGAACCTTCCCCGAAGATGGGACAACCGTGTTAAACGCCCTACCAAGTCTTGTTATTGAGTCGAGTAGAATAACAACATCTCGTTTATGTTCTACGAGACGCTTAGCCTTTTCGATCACCATTTCGCTGACCGCAACGTGACGAGTAGCGGGTTCATCGAAGGTCGACGAAACGACTTCTCCTTTGACCGATCGCTGCATGTCCGTCACCTCTTCGGGACGTTCATCAATCAGCAGAACAATTAGGTAGCACTCCGGGTGGTTCTTTTCGATCGAGTTCGCGATGTTCTGCAGGATAACCGTTTTACCAGTCCGCGGCGGCGCAACGATCAGCGAACGCTGACCTTTCCCGATCGGCGCCACGAGATCGATGATCCGCGCCGTCCGGTCTTTGACGGTCGGGTCATCAAGTTCCATGTTCAGCCGCTCATCCGGATACAGCGGTGTCAGGTTATCGAAGGCAATCTTGTGTTTTGCCCGCTCCGGATCTTCAAAGTTGATCTGGGTCACGTTCGTAAGGGCGAAATAACGTTCGTTATCGTCAGGCGCCTTTATGACCCCATCAATCGTGTCGCCCGTTCTCAGGGAGTACTGACGGATCATGTCGGGCGATACATAGATATCGTCCGGACCCGGCAAGTAATTCGCCTCCGGCGACCTCAGGAATCCAAAACCATCCTGAAGCACTTCCAGCACGCCGTCACCAGAGATTTCCCAACCCTCATCCGCACGCTCGCGCAGAATCTGGAACATCATCTCGCCCTTACGCATCGTAGACGCGTTTTCAATCTCCAGCTCTTCGGCCATGGCAAGAAGGTCTTTGGGACTTTTTGCCTTAAGATCAGCGAGGTTAAGGGATTCTAATGTCATGGTTCAAGCCTTTGGAAACGAGAGCGCAAGCCGCCTACGTCAAGAATTCGTCATGGGGAAACACGTGTCCCGGACGGGACAGTTCAGCCGTATCTATGTTCGGTTTGCGCTTATGTCAAACAAGTTCAAAACCGAACGACCACAGAGATCACGATGACGACCATTAAAACCGTAGGTACCTCGTTCATCATCCGGTACTGACGACTGGTCACCGAGTTGCGACCCTTCATGAAATCCTTGCGCCGCAGCGCCAGCCAGTGATGAAACCAGGTCATCCCGAGCACTGAAATGGCCTTTGTCCAAGGCCAGACCATACCCCAGTCCACAATGCCGGGTGTAAAGACAAGACACAGCCCAAAAACCCAAGTGGCGACCATTGCCGGGTTCATGATGGCCTTCAACAGCCTGTATTCCATCACTTCGAATACTTTAGGAAGCCCAGATAACTCTCTCTTTTCAACGTGATAGACGAAAAGACGAGGAAGGTAGAACAAGCCTGCCATCCAGGCAATGACCGAGATGATATGAAGGGCTTTTGTCCAAGGATAGATCGAAATCAGAAAGTCAGTCATCTCGGCCTCGGGTTCATGCTCGGTCTCTCTTAAATATAATAAGTATAAGAAGAAAGGTTTATGGTTTGGTAGGGAGGGCCCATGCCAGTGGATTATTCAGATGTGCCCTAGGTTATCCCATGGGGGATCAAAATTTATCCGAGTCTTACACAAACCGACAATGTGAAAATTTTACTCTGTAAATCATGGACTTAGACTGAAAATCATGCCCCGGTGTATGTGGATAAAAACTGTATTGGGTTCTGACGGATAGTTTCGTCCACGTTTAGATTTTATCCCTCTCCACCCTGTAAGACTCGGGGTGAGAGACTTGGGGAAAATGGATGAAAACGCCCAGGTTGCGAAAATCGCCGAGAAACATAAAAACGGTCCCGACTGAAACAAAATTTCTCCAGCAGGTTATGCACATGTATGTCCCCATCGTTCTGGCTTCGGGATCAAAAATCCGCTCAGAACTGCTGCAGAATGCACGGGTCCCATTTGAAGTCATGGTGGCCCGGATCGATGAAGAATCGGTAAAAATGGCGCTAGAGGCGGAGCAGGCCAAACCGCGAGACATTGCCGATGCTCTCGCAGAACTGAAGGCAAGGAAGATCAGTGGTAAGATGCCTGGACGTTTTGTGCTGGGCTGCGATCAGGTGCTGGATCTGGACGGAAGGATCCTGTCCAAACCTGAAACCCCAGAGCAGGCATATAGCCAGCTCGAATCCCTAAGCGGTAAAAGGCATAGCCTTCTTTCTGCAGCCGTAATCGTTGAAGACGGCAAACCGATCTGGCGGCATGTGGGACAGGTCCGGCTTTTCATGCGCGAGCTTTCACCGGATTATATGACAGGCTATGTCGAACGAAACTGGGAAAGCATTCGGTTTTCTGTAGGGTCCTATAAGCTGGAAGAAGAAGGTGTTAGGTTGTTCAGGTCGATTGAGGGAGATTACTTCAATGTGCTTGGGTTGCCGTTGCTGGAACTCCTGAATTTTCTGACAGTGAGGGGAATGTTGGAAACATGACGCAGGAAAAGATACCGCTGGCGGGCGTGATCGGTTCGCCGATTGCCCATTCGCGTTCTCCGCTGCTCCACCACCACTGGCTCAGGTCGCTTGGTATCAAGGGTCACTATATCCCTATGGACGTGGCTCAAGCAGATCTCGAAACCGTGGTACGCGCCCTGCCGAAGATGGGGTTTGTCGGCGTGAACATTACCCTGCCTCACAAGGAAACGGTGATGCGCATCGCCGACCAGATCACCGACAGGGCCACGGTAATAGGTGCCGCCAACACTCTTATCTTCCGCAAGGATGGCATCATCCACGCAGATAACACCGATGGCTATGGGTTCATCGAAAACCTGAAGCATGGCGCACCTGATTGGGCGCCTAGGGAAGCTCCAACGCTGGTTCTTGGCGCTGGTGGCGCAGCGCGTGCCATTGTTGCGGCTTTGGCCGATGCAGGCGTTCCGGAAATCATTCTTGCCAACCGAACCCGCGTCCGTGCCGAAAAGCTGCGTGATGATTTCGGCCAGCGGATCAGGGTAGTCGATTGGGTTCAGGTCGGCAATTACATGGATGAGCCGAACCTGCTGGTTAATACAACTGTGCTTGGGATGACCGGCAAACCGGAGCTGCGCATTTCCCTCGATCGGTTGAGCGCGGATACGGTCGTGACGGATATCGTCTATAATCCTCTGGAAACAGCCTTGCTCCAGCGGGCGAAACAGATCGGCTGTACCACGGTCGATGGGCTCGGAATGTTGATTTACCAAGGTCTTCCAGGGTTTGAACGCTGGTTCGGCCAAAGACCGGTCATAGATGAAACGACCAGGGCGGCCATTCTGGCATGAGTTTTCTGCTTGGTCTGACTGGCTCTATCGGTATGGGCAAAACATCAACTGCCAAGCTGTTTCGCCAGTTGGGCTGCGATGTCTGGGACGCGGATGCGGCTGTTCACCGTTTATATGCGCGTGACGGTGCGGCTGTTGAACCGATGTCCCGCGTGTTTCCCGCGGCGATAATCGATGGTGCTGTCGACCGCGGACAGCTAAAGGCGATCATTGCAAAGGATCCGTCAGCCATCAAAGAGATCGAGAAAATCGTCCATCCGCTGGTTGCAAAAGACCGCGAAGAGTTCAAGAAAACGGCGACGTCCGATATTGTGGTATTCGATATTCCCCTGATTTTCGAAACCGGAGGGCAAAGCAAGCTAGATGCAGTTGCCTGTGTGTCCGTAGATGCGGAGACTCAGGAAAAACGGGTTCTGGAACGCGGCACGATGACGCGCGATCAGTTCCTGATGATCCGAGAAAAGCAAATGCCGGATGCGGAGAAGCGAAAGCTTGCAGATTACTTGATCGAAACGGACACGCCCGAACATGCTCTTGCGCAGGTTCAAGCCATCATAAACGACATCAGAAGCAAGGTGAGCCATGCGTGAAATCGTGCTCGATACCGAAACCACGGGATTTGACCCCGAAGGCGGCGACCGGATTGTCGAAATCGGGGGCGTCGAACTTTATAACCACGTGGCGACGGGCCGTACCTATCACCAGTACATCAACCCTGAACGCGACATGCCCGAAGACGCCTTCAAGGTTCACGGACTTGGCAATGAGTTCCTTGCGGACAAACCGAAATTCGCCGAAATCGGTCAGGCATTTCTTGATTTTGTCGGCGATGCCAAGCTTATCATCCACAATGCCTCCTTCGACATGAAGTTTCTGAATGCCGAGTTGAAGTGGATGAACTTGCCTTTGTTGCCACTCGATCAGGCTATTGATACGCTGGCCATAGCGCGCAAGAAGTTTCCCGGCTCGCCCGCCTCTCTCGATGCCCTTTGTCGCCGTTTCGGTATCAACAACGACGCCCGTACCCTGCACGGCGCTTTGCTCGACTCCGAAATCCTTGCCGAAGTTTATCTTGAACTGATTGGTGGCCGGCAGCCTGATTTTGCACTCTCAACGGCACAAACCGGTTCTGCAACGCAGGTGTCCGAAAACTGGCGCCCGGTTCCACGCCCCGAGCCTCTTCCACCCCGGCTGACCGAGGCGGAAAAGGCAGCTCATAATGAATTCATTGCCCAACTGGGCGAAAACCCGCTTTGGTTACGCGGATAAGACCTTATGCGTCAGCGGCTGGCGCTGCGCCTTCGCCCTGAGCAGCCTGGCGACGGGCCAGCTCGGAACGATAGATCTGAACGAAGTCGATATTTTCGAGGTTCAGCGGCGGGTAGCCACCGTCACGGGTCACATCACTGACGATGCGGCGCAAGAACGGGAACAGCATACGGGGGCATTCGATCAGCAGGAACGGGTGAAGCTGTTCCTCCGGAACGCCCTGAATGCGGAATACGCCAACATAATCGATTTCCAGCAGAAACAGCTGCTCGCCGCCGTCCTTGGCCTTGGATTCGATATTCAGCTTGATCATGACTTCGTACTGATTATCGGTCGGACGCTTTTTCGCATCCAGATTGACCTGAACGCTGATGTCCGGATTGACCTGACCCGTTGCGCCTTTCTGGGCCATGACGTTTTCAAAGGACAGATCGCGGACGAACTGCCCAAGAATATTCATCTGTACTGCGGGTTGTTGCGCGGTATCGGCTGCACCGTTCTCGGCCATATTGCGAGCTCCTGAAACAAAACTTTGCCGCTGCTTACCAGCTTGAGACTCTTATCTCAATGCTGCTCCGAATGTCTGTCGCTGCCGTGCTCGACCCATCCCGAGTTACCTTTAGGCTTGTTGCTGGTCGGAGAAACCTCTTCGTATTCCCCGTCAATGACGTCGCCCCTGCCGGGATACTCGCGCTGGTGCGCGTTCCTAGTCTGCGATCCCATCTGAAACGTCTGAACATTAATGCGTTTTCGAAGAAAGCGGAAAACGGCGACCCGCACCGAAGGGACGAGCAGGGCAAATCCAACCGCGTCGGTGAAAAAGCCGGGGGTCAGTAGCAGCGCGCCCGAAAACAGGATCATCGCGCCATGCGCTAAGGGCTCAGTCGGGTCATTCAGTTCTGAAAAAGAACGGCTCAGCTGCGCAAGCGCCATCCGTCCCTGGGTCTTGACCAGCCATGTACCCAGAATAGCTGTTATGATCACGATCCCAAGAGTTGGCCACAGCCCGATCAGACCGCCAACCTGAATAAACAGGGCAATTTCAATAATCGGGACCATCAAGAAGGCCAAAAACAGATACATAGGCTCGTTCCTTATTATGCTCGGCGGTGGACTTGGACCTAGCCAACCCCTACATAGGGCTTTGACCGCAGCTTACAAAGCCCGACGCCTGAAACGAGGTACAAATGAATTCGCCCCTGATCCAGCTTCTGGTCCTGGCCGGCATTGCCATATTCCTGATTTTGCGCCTCAAAAGCGTTCTCGGGACACGTGAGGGCTTTGAAAAACCTCCCGTAACCAACCAGTCGGCCAAATCGTCGCGGCCGGATTTCGAGGTAATCGAAGGTGGTCCTGACCACGACATTACCGATCATGTGGATCCCGATAGCGACGCGGCCAAGGAGTTGGCGGCGATGAAACGGGTTGAGCCGGCCTTTTCACTGACCGATTTCATTCAGGGCGCTCGTGGCGCTTATGAAATGATCGTGATGGGTTTCGAACGCGGCAACCTTGATGAAATTCAGCCCTATCTGGCCGAAGACGTGTTTGAAACCTTCGTCAGTGTCGTGTCCGACCGTGAAGACAAGGGTCTCAAGATCACCGCTGAATTCATCGGGATCCGCGAAACCCGGGTTCAGGAGGTCAACTTTGACCGCGCCACCAATCGGGCAGAAATCACCATGCGTTTTGTTGGCGAACTGACCTCCGTCGTGCGCGACGAGGGTGGCGATATCATCGAGGGCAGCGAAACCACCGCCAAGCGTCAGAAAGACAGTTGGACCTTCGCCCGCACCATGGGTGAAGACGATCCGAACTGGTTGCTGGTCGCCACGGACGCATGATTGCGGTCCTGCGCGCGATATGCATGGCGGGCGCGATGATGGCCGCCCCCGGCGCGCAGGCTGAGATCACCCATAAAGTCGTTCCCTTCGAAGAACTTGATGGGTGGTCTGAGGATAATCACAGGGATGCGTTCGCCGCTTTCCTGACCACCTGTACCGATCTAAAAGATCCGGACTGGCTGTCTATTTGCGCCGTCGCCCAGAGCAACACGGACGGCAATCCGAAATCTTTCTTCGAACTCTTCTTTCGTCCTGTCCTGATCGAAGACGGCGGCAATTCGCTGTTCACCGGGTACTTCGAACCCGAACTCGAAGGGTCGCGCCACCCGACACCACGGTTCCGGTATCCGCTCTACAAAATGCCGCCCGAAGCGAAAAACGCGAACCCTTGGTTGTCACGGGAAGAGATTTTTTCGTCCGGCGTGCTCGACAATCGTGGGCTTGAGATTGCGTGGGTCGATGACCCGGTCGAACTCTTCTTTCTCCAGATTCAGGGGTCGGGCCGTATCCGCCTCCAGAACGGAGAATCCCTGCGCGTCGGATATGGCGGCGCCAATGGTCACCCATATCGGTCCATCGGTGTCGAATTGGTCCGTCGCGGTATCTATGATGCCCACCAAGTCAGCGCCCAGGTCATCAAGAACTGGGTGAAACGGAATCCCGAGGCTGGACGAGATCTGCTCTACCATAACCCGTCTTATGTTTTCTTTCGGGAGATCAGCAAGGTAGCCGCCCACCTCGGGCCGCTTGGCGCGATGAACAGATCGGTTACAGCCATGCGCAGTCTCGCGGTAGATCCACAGTTCACGCCGCTCGGCGCGCCGGTATGGCTTGAAAAGGATGGGGAAAATCCGATCCGGCGCTTGATGGTGGCGCAAGACACCGGCTCAGCGATAAAGGGCGCCCAGCGCGCAGATGTTTTCTTTGGCACCGGCGATGCGGCGGGAGAAGCCGCCGGCAGGCTCCGCGACCCAGGCCGCATGCTCGTTTTGCTTCCCATTCAACGCGCCTATGCGCTGGCTACGGATGGCGTCTGATGAAACGCCGTCGGCTCAGCCAGGAAGAAATCGAGCTATGGAACAAGGTGGTTTCAAAGGCTCAAAAAATGCATCCCGAGCAGACGGTTTTCAAACCCGCCGAAACGAAGCCTGTGGTGACGAAAGCGTCATCGAACCAATCACCCTCGCGGCCTGCTCCGCCGCGTCCAGCAGCCCAGCCAAAACCACTTTCCCCGCCCCCTGTCGCGCCGATGAACATGGACCGAAAGGCTTTCGGGCGCATGAAACGAGGCAAACTGGTCCCCGAGGCGCGGATCGATCTGCATGGCATGACGCTCGATCAGGCCCATCCGGCTCTTACGCGTTTCATTCTTGGCGCTCAGTCCTCTGGCAAGCGTCTTGTTCTGGTCATCACCGGCAAGGGCAAGATGGGAGAAGATAACTTTCTTGTTTCCCGGCAGAGAGGCGTTCTGAAACGACAGGTTCCCCACTGGCTCCAGATGTCACCCCTGTCTCAGGCAGTGCAACAGGTCAGCCCGGCGCATATTCGCCACGGCGGCGACGGCGCACTGTACGTCTATCTGCGCAGGCAACGCTAAGCGCTGCTTAGCCTGGCTTTGTTTCTTCGGACGCCGATGTTCATGCACAATGTCGTAAGCAGGAAATAGGCCGATACGCCGAGGAATTGTGTCTCTAACCCGATACCCTGATCGATCATGACCCCTGTAATGCCGGGTCCAATAGCAGATCCAAGCACCATGACGGCAGCGGCCATTGCCTTGATCGATCCAATATTGGCCGTGCCGTAGAACTCTGCCCAGAAAGCATTTGGAACTGTCGTGTTCGCGCCTGTTGTCATCGCCATGAAGAACAACCCGAGGAGTACGACGGGAAGACTTTCAGAAACACCGAAAACGGCAAATGCAACCACCATCGGCAATTGAAAGAACGGAATGATACGGGCCGTCCCCAAACGGTCCAGCAGCCAGCCCGATATGATCATCGAGCCGACACCGAAGGCTGTGTAGAACGGAAAGAGAGCAACAAGCTCCACGTGGTCCCATCCATTGATCTCGGCGAAATGGACCTGATGAAAAAAGAACGCCGTATTGAAGGCGGACGGACCCAGCAAGGCCGGTACCATGAACCAGAACAGGGAATGCCTGAGCGCCTGATTGCGGGTCCAGTGACGTCCATCCATGCCGAGCGAGGATTCAGATTGAAGCATACTTTGCGGCGTTCGCTCATTCTGCAGGGCCGCCATCAGCACCGGGATCGATATCAGACAGATCAGGGCGGCGATGATCCAGAGATAATGCCAGTTCATCACGCTCATCAAGCTCACGAAGATCACCGGCAAACAGGCTTCGCCAATGGAAAACCCAAGCGAAGCGATGGAGAGCGCGCGGCCACGCCGAGCGAGGAACCAACGGCTCATGGCGACGACGGCCAGATGGCTGGTCATGCCTTGCCCGAAAAAACGCAGGCCGAAAATTACAATTGGCAGGAAAGCGGCAAACGGGTTGAATGACATTAGCAGACAAGCCGAGGCAAGACCCGAGAGGATGAGCGGACCAAGAACGCGAACTCTGAACAGGTCCGTTAGTCCGCCTGCCCAGATCATGACTATCGCGGAAATTGACGTCCCGAGCGTATAGATCCCGCCCCACTGCCCGTGGCTCAACCCGAATTCACCGCGGATTTCACCGGAGAAAACCGAGATGAAAAAGGTCTGCCCGAAGCTGGACAGGAAGGTCAGAAGCCCCCCTGCCCCGAGCCAGAGCAAATTTTGTCGAAAGAACGCCGAAAACACCATCCGGATGAAGTGACCGAGGTGTCGCCGTCAGGCAAGCGAATTCTTGGACAGGCGGACACCGCCTGCCCTGTCTGTTAAAGGACGTAGCGACTTATATCAGCCGAACGGGTAAGTTCGCCGAGGTTTTTCTCTACGAAATCAGCGTCGACCGTGATTTCCTCACCCGCCCTGTCGGGCGCGGTAAAGGACAGCTCCTCGAAGACCCGCTCCATCACCGTATAAAGCCGCCGGGCCCCGATGTTTTCAACCGACTTGTTCACGTCGGCTGCGATCTTGGCCAGCGCAGCGATGCCTTCCGGCGTAAAGGATACCTTTACGCTCTCGGTCCCCATGAGCGCGGTATATTGCAGGGTAAGCGCATTGTCGGTTTCCGTCAGGATCCGCACGAAATCTTCTTCGGTGAGTGCGCGCAGCTCGACCCGGATGGGCAGACGACCCTGAAGTTCCGGCAGCAGATCCGAAGGTTTCGCAATATGGAACGCCCCTGAGGCGATGAACAGGATATGATCGGTCTTGACCGGGCCGTATTTCGTGCTGATGGTCGTGCCCTCGATCAAGGGCAAGAGATCGCGCTGAACGCCCTCGCGGCTTACATCCCCTCCCCGTGCGTCGGAGCGTGCGCACACCTTGTCGATTTCATCCAAAAAAACGATGCCGTTCTGTTCCACCGCCTCGACAGCCGCACGGTTGACGGTTTCATCATCCAGCAACTTGTCAGCTTCTTCACCGATCAGAACATCGTAGCTATCCGCTACGGTCATCTTTCGTTTCTGGGTACGTCCGCCAAGGGCCTTTCCAAAGAGGTCACCGATATTCATCATCCCCATGTTCGCGCCGGGCTGGCCGGGAACATCGAACATTGCCATCGGGTTTGAATTGTCCGCCAGTTCCAGCTCGATTTCCGTATCGTCGAGTTCCCCGGCTTTCAGTTTTTTGCGGAACATCTCGCGGGTGCCTTCACGCGCGTCTTCGCCAGCAATTGCGGTGATCACGCGCTCTTCGGCAGATTTCTGGGCGTTGGCCTTGACGTCTTCGCGCATGTACTCGCGCGTCATTGCGATCGAACTGTCGATGAGATCGCGAATGATCTGCTCCACGTCCCGTCCGACATATCCGACCTCGGTGAATTTCGTCGCCTCGACCTTGATGAAAGGCGCGCGGGCAAGCTTGGCCAGACGGCGGCTGATTTCAGTCTTGCCCACCCCGGTGGGTCCGATCATCAGGATATTCTTCGGATAGACTTCGTCGCGGAGATCATCCGACAGCAATTTGCGGCGCCACCGGTTGCGCAGCGCGACGGCGACTGCGCGCTTGGCGTCCTTCTGGCCAATGATATAGCGATCCAACTCGCTGACGATTTCCCGGGGAGTGAGGTCTGTCATCTCTTTTCCTTCTTCACCCAAATTTCTGAAAGAAATTTGCCAAGAAAATTCCAATTTTCTTACTTGGTGATTTTTTCAACGGTCAGGTTGCCATTCGTATAGACACATATGTCGGCAGCGATCTTCATCGCATCGCGCGCGATCTGCTCGGCGTCGCGTTCGCTGTCCATCATGCCGCGGGCCGCGGCCAACGCATAGTTTCCGCCGGACCCGATTGCAGTCACGTCATGCTCGGGTTCCAGAACATCACCGGCACCCGTGATGACAAAAATATCCGCCCCGTCCGAGACGATCAGCATGGCTTCGAGTTTCTGCAGATACTTGTCCGTGCGCCAATCCTTGGCCAGTTCCACGCTAGCTCGCGCAAGTTGGCCCGGCAGTCCTTCGAGCTTGGCTTCCAGGCGCTCCAGCAGCGCAAAGGCATCGGCTGTCGATCCGGCGAACCCGGCAACAATATCATAACCTCCGGGCGATAGACGGCGCACCTTGCGGGCGGTCCCCTTGATCACTGTCTGACCAAGCGAAACCTGACCATCACCTGCAATGACAACCTCGCCGCCTTTTTTCACGCCGATGATTGTCGTGCCATGCCAGCCGGGGAAATCTTCTTTGCTCATACTGCCTCCTGGTTCATGCGCCCTATATGTAACCCGCGTCCATGAGTGACAAGGGGCAGGAATTTTCCCAGTAAAAACAAAGGCGCTCCCATGGGAACGCCTCTGGATCGCGATTATGTCGCTGCGATCAGAGCGCGTCGTCGATCCAGCTCTGAAGCGCGGCTTTGGGCGCGGCGCCGGCACGGTTGGATACGACTTCGCCATTCTTGAAGATGAACAGGGCCGGAATGCCTCGCACACCCATGGCGGCGGCAGAATTCGGGTTGCTGTCTACGTCGACCTTGGCAACCTTAATCCGATCACCGTATTCTTCGGACAGTTCTTCAAGCGCGGGCCCGATCTGTTTGCACGGACCGCACCATTCGGCCCAGAAATCCACCACAACGGGGACATCGGAATTTTTCACTTCGGCGTCAAACGTGGCGTCTGTTACGGCGACGGTGGACATGGGGGTACTCCTAAAGAGATGCGTCAGGTTAGGGAACCTATGAACGGCCGGCGCCAAGGTCAAGCTCCGGGGTTCGCGCAAGCGCATCGGTCACGAGATCGTGGGATAGTTCCATGAGAGCCCCGGTTCGCGTCCAGAGGATCGCGACGCGGCAGCTTCGGTCAGGGTAGATCTGTTTCAACGCCCACAGATACGCGCCCATCTGGCGCAGCAATCCCTCAGGGCAGAGTTCCGGCGTGGCGGGAACAGTCGCGTTTGTCTTGAAATCCACCGCCAGCACATCCGTTTCCGTCACTACCAGCCGGTCAATGACACCGTGAATGCGACGCGATCCGATATTTGCGGTGATCGGCACTTCGGCAAGCACGTCCGGACCAAGCAGGTGCGTCAATTCCGGGTTGGCCATGACGGCCTGCGCTTCGCTCAGGATATCCGCGCGCTCTTCTGCGGTCAGGCCGGAAACAAGACGATCGGCGAAAAGCTCATGGTCTTCGGGCATCGCGGCAGGCAGGTGTTCAAGCAAGGTATGAATACGTGTCCCGCGAAGCTTTGCGATATCTTCGGTTTCTCCTTCCGCACCGGCAAGTGCCTTCGCCCCGCCAAGGTCGGACGGGCTCAGGGTTTCCGGTGCCACGACAACATCCGGGATGGCTTTGGAAAACACGTCGGGAACGCGCTGCTTTTCGAATACGATCGTATCCGGACTGCGGATCGGCAAATCGGTCCATGCGTCATCCACAAGTTCCAGACCGGTGCCGCCCGGAAAATCGCGTTCGGTCGCCCCCGCGCGGCGCATTGCGGGCTCGATAATCTGGTACCAGCTGTCGCCATTCTTGTCCAAATCCCCGGCAGAAGCGACGATAAGCCGTTTTTCCGCTCGGGTCAGCGCTACGTAAAGTAGGCGCTGTCTTTCGTTGATCTCCCCCTGCTTCGCTCTGTCGATGGAGGGCTGCAACACGCGCGGCAGATCGGCAGCGGCCGGACGCCAAACGGGCTGTCCTTCAAGAATGGAGAGATCTCCGCGCCCGCCGACCTGTCGCTTCGCCGTGTCCGGAAGGATGACGATAGGCGATTCCAACCCTTTTGAGCCATGCACGGTCATTACCCGGATCATGTTGCCGGCGTTGCCCATCTGGCGCTTGATCTCGAGATCGTCGGTTTCCATCCATGCGAGGAACCCGGTGAGATTGGGTATCTCGACCCGCTCATAAGCCAGTGCCTGAGACAGCAGCGCATTTATCCCGTCCTCGGCCTCGGCCCCCAACCGCCCGAGCAGGGTTTGACGGCCGTCGTGGCGTGTCAAAATCCGCTCGATCAGATCGAAGGGCCGGAGGAAATCCGCCTGATTGCGAAGGTCATAGAGAACCGACAGTGTCTCAGGGAACTCCCCTGCCCGATCTCGCAGGCTCTGCCAGAGAAAATTGCTTTTCCGGCGATGCGCGAGATCGAACAGCTGTTGTTCAGTCCACCCGAAGATGGGCGATTTCAGTACCGTGGCAAGCGACAGATTGTCCTCGGGTGTCGCGAGAAACCTCAGGAGCGCGCCAAGGTCCTTGACAGCAAGCTCCGCCCCGACCTTCAGCCGGTCGGCCCCGGCAATGGGAAGCCCTGCAGATTTGCAGGCCCGGATGATCTCGGCAAAAAGATCGGACCGGCGTTGTACGAGGATCAGGAAGTCGCCTGCTTTCACCGGCCGTCGATGCAGCCCTTCTGCATCCTCGTCCGGAATCGTCTCGCCGGTGTCGATTTGCCGTTTGATTTCGGCGGCGATCTGTTCGGCGAGAATGACCGTGTGGTGACGCGGGCTTGGCCGGTCCAGCGGATCGGTCCAAGGCTGGTCCTCGTCATCAGAGACCTTTTCGACGCAGGGCCAAAGATCGACACGTCCGGGCAGATCGGATTTGAACGCACGGTGCTTGGAATCCGGGGAAAAGCCCGCCTCGCCACGCCCGTCAAAGACAAGATCGACAAGCCTAAGAATGGTCTCGGCCGAACGGAACGAGAATTCCAGTTCAAGATCGAAAAGCCGCGACCCCTTGGCCTTTAGCCGGGCGCCGAACTCTGCCTGCATGCGGTCAAAGGCGTCCGGGTCGGCACCCTGAAAGGAATAGATCGATTGCTTTTTGTCACCGACCACAAAAATGGTGCGATCGACATCCTCGCGCGCACCGATACCGCTGGTGAATTCCTGCGCCAGCTTTTCCACCACGTCCCATTGTTCTGGGCTGGTATCCTGCGCCTCGTCGACAAGGATGTGATCGATCCCCCCGTCTAACCTGTAAAGAACCCAGGCCGCGACGGCGGGATCGTTCAGCAATTGGCGTGCCTTTAGGATCAGATCGTCGAAGTCCAGCCAGCCTCTGACCTGCTTGCGCCGCTCGTATTCCGGTAGGAAAGCGGCTGCGAAACGATGCAGCGCGAGCGACTTCTCAACCGTGACAAGACCCAGCCGGGCCGTGCGGGTATCTTCCACCCGGCGCATGAAATCCTCGACCTCATCCATCAGTGCAGGGTTGTCCTTTTGCACCGACTTCGTGGGGAAAGAACCGATTTTGGCTGTAAAGGGTTCTTTGGCCCCTGCCCCCGTCAAAAACACATTTTCGAGTATTGGCAAGGCCTTAAGGTCGAACTCCTTGATCGAGGCCAGCTTGTCTGCGTTCGATTGATCCGTTTTGCCGCCACCTTGCAGCGCGGCTATCAAGCGCGCCAGCAGAGCCATTTCATCACCAAGAAACACGCGCCCGAGAATGGCGCTTTCGTCAAGGTCTTCGGGCAAACCGAACAGTTGCATAATCGCGCCCCGGTCCGGTTGCCCCGAAAATGCAGCGCGCTTGCCGAGGACCATCGCGGTCAGCCCGTCGAAACCGTTGTCGCTGATGTATTGCGCGACTCCGTCCAACAGCGCGGCTTGGTCTCCGTTTGCGAAATCCTCAACGATTTCCTGCTGCAAGAGCCGCGCTCCGCGGTCTTCGACCTCGGTGAATTGTGGGCTGACGCCAGCTTCCAGCGGGAAGCGGCGCAAAAGCGATGAACAGAAGGAATGGATCGTCTGGATCTTGAGTCCGCCCGGCGCTTCGATTGCCCGTGCAAACAGGGTGCGCGCATGGCGCATCCGCTCCGGGGTGATCACTCCGTCGACGCCCAGAACCGTAAGAGCGGAAGCCAGTCGGGTGTCGTCCAGCATCGCCCATTCACCCAGCCGCTTGAACAGCCGGTTCTGCATCTCGCTGGCGGCGGCCTTGGTATAGGTCAGGCAAAGAATATTCTGCGGCTGAACCCCAGCCATCAAGAGCCGCGCCACGCGGTCGGTCAGAACGCGGGTCTTACCAGAACCCGCATTTGCGGCAAGCCATGTGGAGGCATCGGGCCGTGCTGCTTGAACCTGACGTTCCGTCGCTTCATCGCGCGGGGTCATGTGAGATCCTCGGGACTGGAAGGGGCGCTGCGGTCCCATTCGCCAAACCGCGCCAGTTGGTCGTAATCTCCGGCATCCGTGTCCTTTTGCTGTGCCCGTCGCGAGGTAAACCCCTGATCCTGCTCGAAATAGGCGCCGATCAATTCACGCAATTCGGCCAGCACCTTTTCCGGCGGCTCCTCGACAAGGGGGGCTTCGACTTCGTTATACTTGCTGCCGAGCCCGATAAAGGTCGCCGCGATCACCTTGCCCATCGGCACGTTGTCAAAGGCACCCTGCTCGGCCATCGCGGCTTCGATCAGAAGTTGCTTGTCGAACTTGGCCTGAACCGACGCGCTGGGCGGCGTGCCTGTCTTGTAGTCGTAGATGATCAGTTCACCCACTTCGTTCTGGTCGATCCTGTCCGCCTGTCCGCTCAGTCGGAAATCGAGCGGTGCAAGGTAAATGCCGCCGCTGACCTCGAACTTCAAAGGTATCGCCCGGGACTGGCGCTGAACTTCGCTTTCAACGAATGGCTCGGCCACCTTTTTCATCCGGGCCTGCCACAGGCGTTTGGCGACGGGCCATGACACTTTTTCTTCGAGGATCGCGCTGCATTTTTCCAAGAAGGCATTGAGGCTGAGCTTGGAGGGGTCGTCCCGTGTTTCCTTGACGAAATGCTCGAGAATCTCGTGCACGACGATGCCGCGCAGCAGTGCATCTGGTTCGCGTACCAGCGGATCCAACGGCCGCAGTCGCAGGACATGCTTGGCATAGACCGCGTAAGGGTCCCGGATCAGCCGCTTGATTTCCGTCACTGACAGCTTGCGGGGACGCGCGGCGACCGGCGGCCGCGGAGAGGGCCGTTTGGCGGGTTCAATCGGTTCCGCCTCTTCCATCGTTTCGGCCCAGTCGACCCATTTGCGGCCCCTGTTTCGCATGGCTTCGAGCGCTGGGCGGCCTTGTTCCGGCAAACCCTGCAACAGGTTGGTGATGCGGTTCAGCCAGCGCGAGGGGATCGTTTCGGAATCCTCGGATCGTTCCGACCGCGTCAGCCAGACTTCCGGTGCCGCCACGGCAAGCTGGAAGTCATGAGCAGAAAGCCCGATCCGCCGTTCGGGCAGCAACAATCCGGCCTGATGCCTGAGCTTGCGGTTCAGCCACGGGTCGGGGGACGGTGCTTCGGGCCATGTGCCTTCGTTCAGACCGCCGAGGATGAGCAGATCCGCCCCCTGAACCCGCGCCTCCAGCGTGCCCCAGATGAGCACCTGAGGATGCGGGGCGTCCCGGTCGCGGACCTCTTCACCACTGAGAACCGCGCCCAGCAGGTCGGTGAATTCGCGGGCGGTCATCTCGCCCCCGTATTCCGCTTCGTCCCGAAGGGCGGCGATGACAGAGAGCGCCTTTTGGCCTGCGTTCTTCTCCCAAAGCCCGCCGCTACCCTCGGCCCGGCTGCCTGCGGCCAGTTTTTCCGCGAGAGTTACAAGTGTCTCGATCCATTCGCCAAGCGGCAGGGAATTTTCGACGCAGCGATCCGTGACCGTCTCGACGAGCCAGTCGATCCAGTGTGGGGGGACATCGCCGGTATCCCGTGTCTGGTAGGCGCCAAGGCTTTCCGCATCGGGAAACGGCGGACCGTTTTTCCGCAGAAACAGTTCAAGATCCCGCGTCAGAAGCAGATGTTCCCCACGTTCCGCGCCGCTGTGACAAAGCGGGTGCTTCAGCAGGGCCATCAGCTTTTCGTTGTTCAGCCGCTGCGTGAAAAGCTGCGCCACATGGCGCAGGAACCGGCCCGGCGGGGAGAGTTGCAAAGGCAAGCCCGCGCTGTCATCGGGCAGGATACGCCATTGATCGATTGCCGCGCTGACCCGCCGGGTCAGCATCCGGTCGGGCGTGATCAATGCCGCCGTCTGACCATCGTCGACGGCCTGCCGCAACCGCATCGCGATGGCCAGCGCTTCGGCGCGGGGGCCGGGGGCCTCGACAAGTGTCAGGTTTTCCGTCGCGCCCGCTATGTCCTGAAGATGCGGGCCTTCCTCAAGCCAGGCGTGTGTGTACGGTGCCGGTCTTAGTGCAAGCGAGACCAGCCTATTGCGCGCCTTTGACGGCGGTTCGCCCTCGGTCCAAGACTGGACATCCTCGTGGTTCAGTCCCAGCGTTTCCATCATCCGGTAGAAACGGAACTGCGGATGGTCTTCGGAAACCAGCGCGTCGGCCATGTCGTCCCAGACCGATTGCGGTTGATCGAAATCGAAGCCCGGCAGGATCACCGCCCCCTGCGGCAGCCGGGCAACCGCGTCGATCAGCATCAGCGTGGTGCCACGCGATCCGGTCGACCCGGCAAGGATCACCGGGTGCGACGGTGGGTTTACGGCCCATTCCTTTACAAGCGCTTCAACCTGCGCCCGCTGCTGTGCCTGCGGATCGATCCTGTCCTCACCTTCACCCAGATAACTGTCAACGATTCCAATGAATTGCTGCGCGCGCGCCCAATGACCGGACATGTCCGAAACGTCCAGATCGCGGATGGTCTGGGTGCTTACACCTTCGCCCTGCATCTCGTCCATGAGCGCGGCGAGGCTATCGGCGAGATGGTAGAGAGACGACTGCGCGGCAAGATCCGGCTGGGCCTTGAGCAGGACAGAAATGAGCTGCGCGAGTTCGAGACGACGGCGCAAAACAGGGGTCACAAGCCGTGCAGCATCTGTACACCCCCTGTACACCGTATCGGTGACAAGCGAGAGCCGGGGCAACAGCCGGGCGGGTCCCGCATCGTAAATATCCCGTATGCGGCGTTCCATTCGGCGGGTGTTCACGATCAATTGGACGCGGGCCAGCGCTTCGGGCGATTGGCCGGCGAGACGGGCATCCAGCCCCTTGATCAGCTCGGCCGGGAAATCGACGCCGGGGGGCAAGGCAAAGAGGCGGGGTTTGTCACTGGGTTCGAACATCATGCATTCTTTAGCAACTGTTCAGCGAGCCCGATACCTTGAGGATGGCCGACGTCGCACCACCGGCCGGGATAGGCACATCCAAAGATCCGCCCGGACTGGCTTAGGTCATCCCAGACGCGGTTCAGGGAGAAGACCTTTTGATCTGTGTGCTCGACCGCGCCGGTTTTGAGGATCTGAACGCCGCCATAAACATAATCGCCCTGGCGCGCGAGCCTGCCATCGGGGTCAAGCGAGAAATCACCGCCGCCCACGCGACCGACGGTGTTTCCGACCGGCACACAGATCAGCAGCGCGTCCATGCGATTGGGATCCCAGGCCTTGGCAAGGCAGGACAGCGGGTTGGGACCGGCCCAGATCGCATCCGTGTTCATGGTAAAGACAGGATCGGCCGCCAGCAGGGGCAGGGCAGCTTTCAACCCGCCGCCGGTATCGAGGATATCCGGCTGTTCGTCCGAGATGAGGATATCGCGACCGGCGAGGTAATCTGCCAGCATTGGGGCCTTGTAATGGGTGTTCACCACTTTGCGCAGCGGGCCGAAATTATCCACGATTTCAAGCGTGTGGTCGATCAGTGGCCTGTTCAGCACGTTGACAAGAGGTTTGGGCCTGTCGGCGGTCAGTTCGCCCATACGCGTGCCGAACCCGGCGGCAAAGAGCATGATGGCTTTTGGAGCATTCATTATTCGGCCCGAAGAAGCGCGAGATTTTCAGGCGTCGGTTGGGGCAGGTTGGTAAGCAGAAGATCCGCAACCAGGGCCAGCGCCGGGTGTTCGAGATCGCGGGTGAGAACCTCCCAGACCTTCGGGATCATTTCGACATAGCGGGGTTTGCCATAGGTCGTTCCGAGCCGTGCGAATACACCGAGAATCCGCAGGTTGCGCTGGGCGCCGAGCACGGCGTAGGCCTTGCGGAAAGCGTGATCCTGGACGCCGGTTTCGTCGATGTAATGGGCGATCATCTTCGCTTCGACCCCAGGAGAGACATCGCGGCGAATGTCCTGAAGCAGGGAGACGAGATCATAGGCCGGGTGACCCGACATGGCATCCTGAAAATCCAGCAGGCCGACACGCGCGACGCCGGTTCTGTCAGGTAGCCAGAGCAGGTTATCGGCGTGGTAGTCGCGCTGAACCAGGACGGGGTTTTCGGGTTCGATATCGCGCAGGATCGTATTGAACTGCCCCGCGAAACGCTCGGCCACCTGCGGATCGGGCGCGCCATTGACGCGGTCGGCATATTCAGAAAACGCCAGACCGGCCAGATCGGTCATCAGCGCCGCGTCGTAAGCGCCAAGAGGTGGGAGCGGCGCCTTGTGCAGTTCGATCAGGACATCGACCGCCGCGCTGTAGAGTTCCTCTTCGAGGGCGGGGTCATTAGCAATGACGCGGGAAAAAAGATCGTCGCCCAGATCCTCGAGGATGAGAAATCCGTTTTCCTCGTCCGCGGCGATGATTTCGGGCGCGCTCAGTCCGGTTTCTTTCAGGTGCCGGGCTATCTTGACGAAGGGGCGGATGTCTTCGCCCTTTTCCGGCGGCGCGTCCATGAAAACAGCGGTTCCGCCGGTCTCCGTTTTGGTCAGCCGATCATACCTGCGGTTCGACGCATCACCGGCCAAGAGGCTGCGGTCGGCATTCTTCCACTCGGTTCCGGCGATGAATGCTTTTGCGAGTTCGGCGCGGTCGGTCATGTGAGCATTTCCAGTTTCTTTTCCCATTTCGGGTCGGTCCAGCTGAGGTTCAGTTGGCGGCTGTCTTCGTTCACCTTGTCGGGCAAGAGTTCAAGGGTAAGGGCATCGAGCGGGGTCAAATCGACCAGGCGTTCAGGCCATTCGATCAGGCAGATGGCGTCGGTGAAGGCATCCGTCAGGCCAAGTTCCTCGATCTCGTCGGGGCCGGACAGCCGGTAGAGATCGGCGTGCCAGATCGTGCCTGTGGAGCCGTCGTAGATCTGAACGAGGGTGAATGTTGGAGAGGGCACGTCTTCGGGGATATCCTGAAGTGACTGCACCAGATGTCGGCAGATATGGGTCTTGCCCGCGCCGACGGGGCCAAAGAACAGCACCGTATCGCCCGGCGCGAGCGTTTTGCCCAGCCGGGTGGCGAAGGCTGCGCTGTCTTCGGGCGAGGTCAGGGTGAAAGTGCGTTCGGCGGTCATGAGCCGCACAATGGCGAGCCGGACCGGCAGCCGCAAGCGGTCAGTTATGCACTTCGAGCTGCGGTTTCCCGTTGATCTGAACCATGTTGGCGGGCGACAGGTTCGAAAAGGTGATGAGACTGGTGCCGTTCAGGATGGGGCGGACGCGACACAGCATGCGTTCACCATTCTGGAGCGTGATTTCAGCTTCCCAGTTGGTACGATTTTCGCTGGCGCTGACGAAATCGCGGATTTCTCCCCAGATCGGCGTTGCCTTGCAATTCTGTTGCCAGATCCGGGTCGCGTCGATGACGGTGCTTTGGGTAAAGCTGCTGTCTGGATCGACATTCCAGAGATCGCGATAGGCCTTGTTGCACAGGGCCAGCGTGCCATCGGGAACAAAGACGACAAAGGCATCGCCGATTTCGTCAAGCACAGCCTGACCCAGTTCCAGATCCGACCGGAAACGGCGGGTAAGGGTGATCTCGGCTGTGATATCCTCAAACAGAAAGGCGATAGCGCCATCCGGATGCGGGCGTCCGTTGACCGAATAGACCGAACCCGACGGCAGCGACCATGTTTCCTGATAGCGGCCATCGGAGGCGGCGGCGACAAGCTCGGCCATCTGGTGGCGCCAGCCACTGTAATTCTTGGGCTCCGGCATAATGCGCTGGTCACGCAACCGGTCGAAAAAGGTGAGCAGGTTGGGGCGGGCCGAGAGGAATTCGGCGGGCAGGGCGGTCAGGTCGATCAGCGCTGGATTGAAAAGCGCGAGCTGCCGGTTGCGGTCGAAAATCGCCAGCCCGATGGAAAGCTGCGCGAAGGTCTTGGCCAGCGTCTGCACGAATTTCCGCTGTGCGTTTTCCGCTTCGACCACTGCGTTCACGTTTACGGCGCAGCAAAGCGGACCTTCGTCATTGGCGATAACAGAAACATCGTACCAGATCCGGTCACCAGTGCCGAGCATGGTGACTGGCACCCGGCGGGAGCGGGACTGTTCCACGTCGCTGGGCAGGATCGGGAACAAGCAGGAGGTTTCGGATTCGGGTTTCGAACTGATCTTTTCGGCCAGAGACTGATAGGCGGCATTGCTCCATACTACGTCGCCCGATTCAGAGAGTTGCCAGATCGGGTACGGGGTTTTGTTGACCGCAAGCCGAAGCTGCAAGAGCTCATCCCGTGCCGAGGGGCCGAGCAGAAGAGACGGGTCATTCTGAACAGCACTGTTTTCGCCGATGCGGACCCGGGTAATGCCGTCGAGCCATTCCATCGTGAGAATTGCGGGGTCTTCCTTCCCTATGGCGCGACGCCGCACGCGCCCTGCGAGCCGCAGCTCGCTTTGCGAGGACGGCAGATCGCGAAAGCGCGTTTTCAACGCCTCACACAGAGTATTCCAGTCAAAATTTTCCTCGCTGGCCTCGATATATCCGCTTGCTGCAGAGGAGGCATCGAGCAAACGGTTGCCATCGAATATCCAGACCGCGTCATCGTTCGTTTCCGCGACGTACTTGCTTCTCCATGATCGGGAGGACCGGGAACCGGGAGAAAGGGTTGCTACCGTCAGAATTGCCGAAAGCAAGGAAACGATTACAAGGGCTATCCACTCACTCATGGGAAAAGTATTACCGTTTCTCCAGCCAAGGACCTTAGCTACAGTTCCGAGAAATGGTTAACACGACCTTAACCGGAGGAGATTATCTCACCGTCACGTTTCGATAGGCCGGTTCTTCCCGAGGGGAACGATATTGTCGCCGGCGCGGGCGTCGATGCTGCGGCGGGGCCAGCGGACTTCGACAATGGCACCTGTGCGGTTTGCCATTACGGGAACGTCGCCCGTCCATTCCGGCCCGTTTGCAAAGCGAAGTTCGGCGCCGGAACGTTCCAGAAGCGTCTTTGCGATGAAGAGCCCAAGGCCCATGCCTTCGTACCCTGGGCGGGAGGGCCGGTCGGTTTCCTGACGTCTGCGGCGCATGAAGGGATCGCCAATGCGGCCGATAGTCTGCGGTGGAAAACCACGGCCGTCGTCCATGATGCGGATCGAAATGAAGTTCTCGTTCCAGCTCGATTCCAGCCAGACGGTGGTTCGGGCGAAATCGACGGCGTTCTGGACGAGGTTGCGCAAGCCGTGGATGACCTCTGGTTTGCGCAGGATCGAAGGCTGCTGAAAAGCGGTGCCCGAGCCGGGGTGTTCTTCGAAGATGATTTCCTTGCCGCGATCCATATGCGGTTCGGCGGCTTCATTGAGCACGGCGCTGAGAGGTGCCTGACGCAGGTGCAGGTCATCCTTACCGGCCCGGCCCATGTTGCGCAGGATGTCGCGACACCGGTCGGCCTGTTCGCGGATAAGCTGGGCATCCTCGCGCAGGTCGGGGCGGTCGTCCAGTTCCTCGAAGAGTTCGGCACTGGTGAGTTTTATCGTGGCAAGTGGTGTGCCCAGTTCATGCGCCGCGGCCGCAACCACACCGCCAAGGTCAGTCAGCTTTTGTTCACGGGCGAGGGCCATTTGCGTTGCGGCAAGCGCGTCGGACATGGAGTGCATCTCTGAACTGACGCGACGGGAATAGGCGCCCATGAAGAGTGTTGCGATGGTGATCGCGGCCCAGTTGCCAAAGACGAACATGTCCGGCAGGCGCAGTACCTCGCCGCTTTCGGTGACGAGGGGGAGGTGATTGACCGCTAGCATCGTCACCAGCATGATCGCGCAACCGCCGATCAATATCGTCGAGCGCAGGCCCAGAACGCTGGCGGAAATTGTGACCGGGCCCAGCATCAGCATGGCAAAGGGGTTGTTCAGCCCACCGGTCAGGTAAAGCAGGAAGGAAAGCTGGAGCAGGTCGAAGAGAACCATCATGAAGTTCTCTGTCTCATTCAGACGCTTGTTTTCCGGAAAGACGAAAATCGCAATCAGGTTGCCGACGACCGAGACCCCGATGGCGAGGTAGCAAAGACCGAATTCGAGTTGCAGGTTGTACATCTGCTGCGACACGGTGATCGCGGCAAGCTGCCCGACGATGGCGACCCAGCGCAGAAAGATCAGCGTGCGCAGACGGATCCAGTTGCTGCGTTCCTGCCCGTGGAGAATGGCGCCGGAAGAATTGAACATGCGTGACCTTACGTCTGTTGCGGCGGCTAAATATGTTGATAGGTGTCCACGCCGGAACGATCAACAATCATGAGCCAGAGGATAATCACGATGCGCCGCTATTTTGCATTTCTCGGAGCGGCCGTTCTGGTGGCCCTTTTGGGCGGTACCTGGCTTTACACCGTATATGCGCGCAACGACAATCCGCTGGCCTCTTGCGGGGTTGGTCAAGTCGCGGGCGGCTCGGCCCAGATTGGCGGTCCTTTCGAGCTGGTGAATGCATCGGGTGAGACGGTGACCGATACGGAGGTGATCACCGAACCGTCGCTGGTCTATTTCGGCTACACCTTCTGTCCGGATGTCTGCCCGATGGATATGGCGCGCAACGCAGATGCGGTCGATCTGCTACAGGACGCCGGTTATGGCGTAACGCCGGTTTTCATCACCGTCGATCCGGATCGGGATACGCCCGAGGTCGTTGGTGACTTTGCCGACAACCTGCATGAGCGGATGATTGGCCTGACTGGTTCGGCGGAGCAGATCAAGAATGTCAGCCAGACCTACAAGGCCTATTACAACGCGCACAAGGACGAGGGCGAATTCTACCTCGTCGATCATTCGACCTTTACCTACCTTATGACTCCAGAGAACGGGTTCATCGAATTCTTTCGCCGGGATCTGAGCGCCGAGGATATGGCCGAAAAGACCGCCTGCATCATAGACAACCTCTAGGCGAATCGCTGGTTTGACCTTTTCGATGCCGGTCTTCATAGTATGTAAAATAAAGAACAAATGCCGGAGGAACCCGCATGGCAACCGTTGATCCGCATGAGCTTGGTCCTGACCGGTCTTTGCTTTTGCTCGACGATGACGAGCCTTTCCTGCGCAGGCTGGCCAAGGCGATGGAAAAGCGTGGCTTTGAAGTCGAAATGGCAGGTTCTGTTGCTGCCGGGCGTGCCATCGCGACAGCCCGTCCACCGGCCTATGCGGTCGTTGATTTGAGGCTTGAGGATGGCAACGGGCTGGATGTGGTTGAGGTTCTGCGGGACAAGCGGCCCGACAGCCGGGTCGTGGTGCTGACCGGATACGGCGCCATTGCCACTGCCGTGGCGGCGGTCAAGATCGGAGCGACAGACTACCTGTCGAAACCGGCGGATGCGACCGACATCACCAATGCGCTTCTGGCGAAGACGGACGAACTGCCGCCGCCGCCAGAAAATCCGATGAGCGCTGACCGGGTGCGCTGGGAACATATCCAGCGCGTCTATGAGCTTTGCGATCGCAATGTGAGCGAAACGGCGCGGCGGCTGAACATGCACCGCCGGACCCTGCAACGCATCCTTGCGAAAAGAAGTCCACGTTAGAGCCTGTGTCCGGGGGCGATCTGCCTTTGGGCGCGCAGGGCAGCCAGCCTGATCCGACAGGCGGCTGGTCCGAAGAGATCGTGACTTTGAAACGTGCCGTTGTGGTGCCGCCGCTCAAGGGCGACTTTATCCAACCGGCGGGCGTTTTGTCCGAGGATGGTGCCTATTGCGCCCATGGGGCGCTGTGGCGGAAATTTCGCGCCCTGACCATTGCGCCGGAAATGCCGGAGCGGGCTGAGCCGCTGCCCGGGCGCTGGCTATGGGGCGGAGTTCTCTGGGCGCATTTCGGACATTTCCTCGTAGAAAGCAGCGCTCGATTGTGGGCACTCGATCAGTTGGAACAGCCTGTTGACGGCATCCTGTTCATGCCACGACGCCCACGGGCGGGTGATGCGGTCCGGGGATTTCACAAGGATTTCATCCAGTTGATGGCTCCGGAGATGCCAATCCGGGTTGTGACTGACCCGGCCAGCGTCGAAGAATTGGTGGTGCCGGGGCAGGGGTTTGGCCTTGGCCGGATCACGGCGGGGACGGAGTCTTTCAGGCAGGCGGTTCATAACCGGTTTGCTGCGGATGTCGCGGCGGAGGGGCCGGAAAAGATCTATATTTCACGCTCGGCGCTGGGCGTCGGCAAGGGCGGTTTGCTGGGCGAAGAGCGTATGGAAGAGCTTTTGGCAAGCGAAGGCTACGAGATCTTTCATCCGCAACGGCATGACATGGCAACACAGATCGCGCGCTACAAGGCGGCAAAGCAGATCGTGGCGGCGGATGGTTCGGCCATTCACCTGTTTGCGATGGTCGGGCGCGCGGATCAGTCTTTGGCCATTGTCTTGCGGCGCAAATCCTCGGCCAATAACCTGCTGCAATCGAATGTCACGCATTTTTGCGGGCGCGAACCGCTGATGATCGAGGCGCTGCGCAGCGAATGGGTCAAGGCGACCGACAAGAAGAAATCCAATCGGCTGTCCTTTGGTGAGCTGGATTTGCAGAGGATCGGCGCCATGCTGGCCGAGGGCGGTTTTATCCGCGATGCGGCGGCATGGGAGGCGCTGAGCGACGAGGAGCGGCAGGCGCTTTTCGCCGCCAAGAAGCTGACCGGGAAGAACGCGCCTGAGGAATTGCCGAAGTACAAGCGTAACCGGATACGCGCGGCGCGCCGGGCGAGGAAAGCGACCTAGCCAAGCTGTCGCGAGAGGTGCTCGTATCTCTGCGTAAAATCCCGGCGTGTTTCAACGGGGGCGCGCAAGACGATAGTCAAATCCCCTATTAGAGCCTGGTCCGGCTTGCCAAAGAACTTGTTCGCCTCGGCCTCGGTAAAGCCCGCGATGCTCGTCGCTTCCATCCATGCGCTGATGTTGTCGGCCTTCTTGATCTGGCGTTTCACGCTGGCGGGGATTGTGGCGGGCAGGCCGAAACGGATGTGGATGGCCGAGGTCAGACGGATATCGAGATCCTTGTAACCGGGCCCGACAGCTGCTTTCACCGGGGAAATCATGTCGCCGATCACGTATTCGGGCGCGTCGTGCAAAAGCGCGGCCAGTTGCCATTTCGGAGGCGCCTTGGGTGCAATGCGGCGAAACAGCACTTCGACCAGAAGCGAATGTTCCGCAACGGAATAGGCGAAATCGCCATTTGTCTGTCCGTTCCAGCGCGCGACAAAGGCCAGACCATGGGCGATGTCTTCGATTTCGATGTCCACGGGCGTCGGATCAAGCAGATCAAGGCGACGGCCGGACAGCATGCGTTGCCAGGCGCGGGGAGGTTTCATCATGGCTCTCGGTCAGACAAGGGGAGTCCCGGTTTACTGCCCAAATCCAATGCGCTCGTCCAGCCCGAAGCGCGTGAAACCCGGATTGATTAGGTCTTCGTTAAAGGTGATCACCCTGTCACGTTGCGCCTTTGGGGAGGTGATGGTAAATGCGCTCAAAATCATAGGAGTTTCCCATCGTGACCCAAGATTATGCCGTCAAGGACATCAACCTCGCCGATTACGGGCGCAAAGAGCTTGATATCGCCGAAACCGAAATGCCGGGCCTGATGGCGCTGCGTGAAGAATACGGCGAGAGCAAGCCGCTGAAAGGTGCGCGGATCGTCGGTTCGCTGCACATGACCATTCAGACGGCGGTTCTGATCGAAACCCTGACCGCGCTGGGCGCCGATGTGCGCTGGGCGTCGTGCAACATCTTTTCGACGCAGGACCACGCGGCCGCGGCAATCGCTGCCGGTGGTACGCCGGTCTTTGCGGTCAAGGGGCAGAGTCTGGTCGAGCACTGGGATTACCTCGACAAATCCTTCCAGTTCCCGGAAGGTGCGAACATGATCCTCGACGATGGCGGTGACGCAACGCTTTACGTTCTGCTTGGCGCACGTGTCGAAGCGGGTGAAACCAACCTGATCGAAGTGCCGACCTCGGAAGAGGAAGAGGCGATCTTTGCGCAGATCAAGACGCGCATGAAGGAAAGCCCCGGCTGGTTCACCAAGACGCGCGATGCGATCAAAGGCGTTTCCGAGGAAACCACCACCGGCGTTCACCGTCTTTACGATCTGCACAAGAAAGGCCAGCTGCCTTTCCCGGCGATCAACGTGAACGATAGCGTGACCAAGTCGAAGTTCGACAACAAGTACGGCTGCAAGGAATCGCTGGTTGACGGTATCCGCCGCGCGACCGACGTGATGATGGCCGGCAAGGTTGCCGTCGTCTGCGGTTACGGCGATGTGGGCAAAGGGTCGGCGGCGTCGCTGGCCGGTGCCGGTGCCCGCGTGAAAGTGACCGAGATCGATCCGATCTGCGCGCTTCAGGCCGCGATGGATGGTTTCGAAGTTGTCCGTCTTGAGGACGTTATCGACAGCGCTGACATCTTTATCACCACGACCGGCAACAAGGACGTGATCCGCATCGAGCATATGCGCGAGATGAAGAACATGGCCATCGTCGGCAACATCGGCCACTTTGACAATGAAATCCAGGTTGCCAGCCTCAAGAACCACAAATGGACCAACATCAAGGAACAGGTGGACATGATCGAAATGCCCTCGGGCAACAAGATCATCCTCTTGTCCGAAGGTCGTCTGCTGAACCTTGGTAACGCGACCGGTCACCCATCCTTCGTGATGTCTGCATCCTTTACCAACCAGGTTCTGGCTCAGATCGAGCTGTGGACCCGTGGTGAGGAATACAAGAACGAGGTCTACATCCTGCCCAAGCATCTGGACGAGAAAGTTGCCCGTCTGCATCTGGAACGGATTGGTGTCCGCTTGAGCGAGCTGAGCTCGGAGCAGGCCGCGTATATCGGCGTTACGCCGGAAGGTCCGTTCAAGCCGGAACATTATCGTTACTGATTTCGGCCTGAGTGCTGAAATGACAAGCCCCGCCGAAATCTCGGCGGGGCTTTTTCTTTTGCAGGGTCTGGATCAGCCCTTGAAGCGCTTGATCTCGCCCGAATGCAGTCGGGCGATATAGCTGCTGAGCTCGCGTTTCACGATCGGCATCAGCAGGTAGAGAGCGATGATGTTCACGATCGCCATGGAGAACAGCATCGCATCGGAGAAGTCGATCACCGGCCCTAGATTGGCGGCCGAGCCGATCACTATGAAGATGCAGAAGATCACCTTGAACACGATCTCTTTCGCCGCGCCTTCGCCGAACAGGTAGGTCCATGCCTTGAGGCCGTAATAGCTCCACGAGATCATGGTGGAGAAAGCAAAGAGGACCACCGCGATGGCCAGCAATGCCGGGAACCATGAGAAGACCGATGCAAAGGCGGCCGAGGTGAGTTCGACCCCTGCGACTTCGCCTTGGGTTGAGATGCGACCCGCTTCCGCGTTCCAAACGTAGAGGCCGGTTTCCGGGTCTACGTTAAGGACACCGGTGATCACGATAACCAGCGCGGTCATGGTGCAGATCACAACCGTATCGATAAAGGGTTCAAGCAGGGCGACATAACCTTCGGTGATCGGTTCCTTGGTTTTCACCGCAGAGTGGGCGATGGCCGCCGAACCGATACCGGCCTCGTTCGAGAATGCCGCACGGCGGAAGCCCTGGATCAGCGCACCTGTAAAGCCGCCGACAACGCCAAGCCCGGTGAAGGCACCCATGAAGATCTGGCCAAAGGCCCAGCCGATCATGTCGAAATTCATCAACAGGATGATGAGCGACACGGCAACATAAAAGATCCCCATGAAAGGCACGACTTTTTCGGTGACGCTGGCAATGGATTTGATGCCGCCGACGATGACCATGAAAGTCACAATGGCGATGACGATGCCGGTGATCCAGCCGGGGTAGTCCCCGAGGACGCCCGATAGCTGCGCGTGTGCCTGGTTGGCCTGGAACATGTTGCCGCCGCCGAGGGCACCGAGGATGGTGAAGATGCAGAAAATGATCGCGAGGATCTTGCCGCCGGGAAGCCCGCGTTCCGCGAAACCTTTGGTGATATAGTACATCGGGCCGCCTGAAACCCGTCCGTCCGGGTATTCGTTGCGGTATTTCACGCCCAGCGTACATTCGGTGAATTTCGTCGCCATGCCGAAGATGCCGGCGATGACCATCCAGAATGTTGCGCCCGGCCCGCCGATACCAACGGCGACCGCCACGCCGGCGATATTACCGAGGCCGACGGTCCCAGAGAGAGCAGTGGCAAGGGCTTGAAAATGGCTGACTTCCCCAGCGTCATGGGGATCAGAGTAGTCGCCCTTTACGAGCTGGATGGAATGAGTAAAGCCGCGAAGCTGGATGAACCCGAAGTAGCCTGTGAAGATCAATGCGCCGACGACGAGCCAGAGGGCGATCCATGAAAAGGTGGTGCCGGGAAGCGGCGCAAAGATGAACGATACGTACCAGCCGGTATAATCGGCGAATATCGTGTTAATGGTTTCGTCCAGGCTCTGAGCCATCAGCGGCGCGGGCGTCAGCGATGCGACAAGAGCGGGGAATAATTTGTTGAAACGCATGAAAGACTGCTCCTGTGGTCAGGGGACAATGACGGTGGGGACGTGGGCGATCTGGGCCAGCCCCAGCGGGACAGAGCCGAACACGCGGGCACTGATCGAATGCATACCCGAGCGGCCCACGTAGATCATGGTACCGTTGACTTCCTTGGTGATGGCGACGACCAGTTCGGCAATCGACCCGTACCGGATTTCGCCGTCAACGGGCACACCCGCCGCCTTGACGCGCGCCATGGCCGGGTCAAGCAGGGCTTCTTTGGCGCGGGTCAGTTCTTCCTTTCGCCGTCCGTGACGTTCTTCGATCTCTTGGGGAGTCAGGAAAGTATAGGGCGACCATTCAAGGATATGCACAATGTGAAGTCCGGCCCCTGTTTTCTTGGCGCTGGCGATAGCGTAATCCAGCACGCTATCGTCATCTTCGACGCATTCATAGGCGACGACATAGGTTTCCGATGTCATTTCATCCCTCCGGTTGCGTACGCCGTCGATGTTGGAATTCAATGACGGAGCACGAATTCAGCGGTTAGACCCGCATTTGTTAAGGATGGACTCTGATACCCGGTCTGTCATGACATATTTACAAAAAGTTAATACCCGCCGGAGTAGACGTTAAAGTTTTAGCTTCTTATGCGGGAATTCGCCGGTTAGTCTGTTAACGAAACCGGGAGCTCTTCCCGGATTTCGCGCGTATTAACAATTTGGAAAGGCCAAGACCGATGGGAAAAAGAGACGAGCTGATTGAAAAATACGCCGCTGATCTCAAAGAAAAATGTGGCAT
The DNA here is from genome assembly GCF_019966545.1 of Heliomarina baculiformis. Classification (GTDB taxonomy): domain Bacteria; phylum Pseudomonadota; class Alphaproteobacteria; order Rhodobacterales; family Rhodobacteraceae; genus Heliomarina; species Heliomarina baculiformis. The sequence continues at coordinate 270,432 of NZ_JAIMIC010000007.1, forward strand.
GGACCCGGATATGGATCTTTTGACCAAGGTTGTGATCGGCTGCGGTCCGGCAATTTACAATGACGATTCCTCGACCGTTGCAGCAAGCCAGCCGGGCGAATTGGAAACGGTAAAGAACAATTTCCTGATCAAGAAGCTCGGACTTTCCGACGGGCCGGAATTGGATGCAGCCATGAATTCGGTGATTGAAACTTATGGCCAATCCGAACGCAACAAGTATCGGGCCGTGGTTTATTACATGCTGACCAAGCATTTCGGAAAAGAGTCCGTCTACGCCTGAGCGAATTACCGCCCTAACCGGTACAATTTGCGTCTTATCCTACGGGCAATTGTTTTGCCATGTGGAACCGGTTGGGGTACCACGGTTACAGACCAGGACGGTCGGAACCAGTTTCAAGTTACACGTGTGGTGCGTAGGGAGCACGTGGGTGACAGAGGGTTCCGGCTGTGTCCGGGCCCTCTTTTCAATTCTGGTTCACGGATCGGTTTTGCCCATTTCGCAGACCCGTTTCCATTCCGTATCGGTCACCGGCTGAACCGAGAGGCGTGAGTTTTTCACGAGGATCATCTCGGCGAGCGACTCTTCGGCCTTGATCTGATCCAGCGTGACCGGTTCTTTAAAGGATCGGACAGCCTTGATGTCCACGCATTCCCAGCGCTCGTCATCCGTCGTGCTGTCCGGGTGGCTTTCGGCGCAGACTTCGACAATGCCGACAACTGCCTTCTCCGTTTGAGAGTGGTAAAAGAACCCCCTGTCGCCAAGTTTCATCTCTCGCATGAAATTGCGGGCCTGGTAGTTGCGCACGCCATCCCACTCCTCGCCTTCCTCGCCCTTGTCCTGCTGGTTTTGCCAGCTCCATGTCGAGGGTTCCGATTTGAAAAGCCAGTATGCCATGAGACCTCCGTCTATTCTTCCTTGAGCGAGCGGGACAAAAGTTCTGAAATCACTTGGTTTAGGGTCTGTTTCTGGTCGATCAGTGTCACCACTGCGCGCGTAATCGGCATGTCGATATCGGGCACGTTGGCAAGGATGGCGCGGGCGGTAGCCGCGCCTTCGACCGTGATCGAGGGGTCGAACTCTTCACCGCGACCGATTGAGAGGCCAAGCCGATAATTCCGCGACAGATCGGAACTGCAGGTGAGGGCAAGATCGCCAAAGCCCGAGAGACCGGCCAGGGTATCCGCCTGCCCGCCGCGCGCCACTGCGAAACGGACCATCTCGGCATAGCCGCGGGTCATCAGGGCGGCGCGGGCGCTGTCGCCAAGCTGTGCGCCAATGACGGCGCCGCAGGCGATTGCCATGACGTTCTTGAGGGCGCCGCCAATTTCCGCGCCCATCGTGTCTGTCGTGCGATACAGTCTGAGGTTTCCGGTCGACAGCCTGGTCTGGAGGTTTTTGCAGAGCGTGGAGTCTTCGCAGGCGAGTGTAAGGGCCGTAGGCAGGCCGCGGGCGATATCTGCGGCAAAGCTTGGCCCGGTCAGAAGGGCAGGAGACCCTTTTTCCATGACCTCCTGCGTGACGGCGATGGGACCAAGTCCGGTGGATAGTTCGATGCCTTTGCAGCAGATAACGAGGTTCTTTCCGTCCAGCACTGAGCGGTGTTCGGACAAAACGTCCCGCAGTTTCTGCATGGGAACGGCGATCAGAACGGGATCTGCCGAGGACAGGTCGGAAATCTCTGATGTCGGTGCAATCGTCTCGGGCAGCGGGTGTCCCGGCAAGCGGACGGCGTTTTCACGCTTCTTGCGCATGTCCGCTGTCTGTTCTGCGGAGCGTGACCACAGGAGGACAGGGCCTTCATGCGATTGCGCGATGGCAAGGGCGGTACCGAATGCACCCGATCCCATCACGGCAAGAGTCATGCCTTGGCTCCTTTGCGGCCGCTTCCCAGAAGGGCGGGGCTGCTATTGTCCAATGGCCAGCGGGGTCGGGCGGCGAGGGTCATGTCGTCGCGCTGTCCGGAGTTGAAGAGTTCGATACCAGCATACGCGATCATCGCGGCATTGTCGGTGCAATATTTGAGGGGGGGCGCGAGGAAAACAGTCTCTAATCTGGCGCAAACAGTCTCTAATCCTTCCCGGATCTGCTTGTTCGCAGCAACACCTCCGGCGACGGCCACTGTCGGTGACTTGGTCCCCGTGCGGGAAATGTACTCACCCAGCGCGCGCTCCAGCTTGGCGGAAAGAACATCGACCACCGCCTGCTGGAAGCCGGCGCAGAGATCGGCGCGGTCCTGTCTTGTCAGCCCGCCTTTTTCCGCGACGATCTGGTCGCGGGCGCGCAGGAGAGCTGTCTTCAGGCCGGAGAAAGACAGGTTGCAGTCGTCGCGGTCCAGCAGGGGACGCGGCATTCTGAAACGCTTGGGGTCGCCCTTTTCGGCCTCGGCCTCGACCGACGGACCGCCGGGCTGGGGCAGGCCAAGAAGCCGCGCGACCTTGTCGAAAGCTTCGCCCGGTGCATCGTCGATCGTGCCGCCGAGGCGAGAGAATTCGGTCGCGCTATGAGCGATGAGGAACTGGCAGTGGCCGCCGGAGACCAGCAGCATCAGGTAGGGATAAGCGACTCCATCTGTCATCCGGGGGGTAAGCGCGTGGCCGACGAGGTGGTTGACTCCGATCAGCGGAAGCCCTGTTGAGACGCTGAGGCCTTTGGCGCACATGACACCGGACAGAACACCGCCGATCAGACCGGGACCGGCTGTTACGGCTATCGCGTCGAGGTCATCAAAGCCGAGGCCGGCCTGCCGCATCGCTTCGCTAACGGAAATATCCAGCTTTTCAGTATGCGCGCGGGCGGCGATTTCGGGGACGACCCCGCCAAAGGCCGAGTGAAGGTCGGTTTGACCATAGACGACAGACGCGAGGATTTCGGCTCCTTTATCGGCCGAGTGGCGCACGATGGCGGCGGCCGTATCGTCACAGCTGCTTTCCAGTCCGAGAACGGTGAGGTCTTGAGACATGCCGCAGGTTCCGTTGCATGATTGCCTGACCGGAGGTAACACTCAACCACGCCGCTCACAATCCCGAGGCCTCGGATCATCATGCCGAACCCTGTCTTGCTGATGACGCGCCCGAGGGAGGGCGCCGAGCGCTTTGCAGCGATGTTGCCGTCGGAGGTGCGTGGCCGTATCGATATCTGCCATGCGCCGCTGATTGAGATCGAAAGCCAGCCAATTTCGCTCAATCTTGATGGAGTGAAGGGCGTGATATTCACCTCTTCAAATGCGGTCGACAGTGTCGAGGCACATGATCTGCCCGCGTTCTGCGTTGGCGAGGCAACAACGAAAAAGGCCGCGATGGCCGGGTGGAACGCGCACCAGGCCGGGCAGGATGCCGCCTCGCTTGTTGCCGACCTATGCCGTTCGCAGCCTGAGTCGCCGTTGTTGCATCTGAGAGGGCGGCATACCCGGGGCAACATAGCCGAGCGTTTGAGCCAATGTTCCCTCCCCACGCGGGAAGTAACCGTATACAATCAAAAGTTGTTGCCCCTTGGCGACGAAGCCATAAGGTTGTTGAAAGGGGAGCGGCCGGTTATCGCACCTGTCTTTTCGCCACGTGTTGCGCGACAATTTGTCGAAACCGCCTGTTTTTCGGTCAACCTGCACCTTGTTGCGATGAGCGCGGCCGTGGCGGAACCCTTTAAGGGCTTGGCTTTTGGGTCAATGGACGTAGTTGAGAGGCCTAACGCCGAAGAAGTTGCCAAGTCCGTGGTGGGTTTGGTGGAACGCTTGATGCGGGTTGAGGGTTAGATGCTTGCGCAGTAGGGTTTTTCTGCGCTTTGCGACATTGGGTAAGATTCGAAAGGGTGGGGCACGTTGGTCGACAAGAAAATTTCGGATGAAGACAAACAGGGCGCCAAGGATCAGGACGTTGATGCCCTGACTTCGGATGAAGGGTCTCCGGTCGATATGCCTGAACCCAGGGAAAAGGTGGATACCGAGCCAGGAAAACCTGACGCACCGGTGGCTGATACCGCATTTGATCCAGAGTCCGATGCGGATGCGGAACCTGTGCCGCTTGGCGACGACGACCCTATCGATACCGGCGAACAGGATACCGAGCAGGAGGAAGCTCCGGCTGCGGATACCGAGTTCGCGCCGGATGAAACCGAAGCGGAGCCGGATCCTGTCGTTCCGGAAACCGAAGAGCCGACTCAAAGCGAACCGACTCGTGATCCTGTTGCTCCCGCACCGACACAGACGGTTGTGGAACGGCGTGGAGGATTTTTCCCGGCGTTGCTTGGTGGGATCGTGGCGGCCATTCTTGGTTTCCTGGCGGCGCGTGCCGACCTGCTTGACCCGATCCTTCCGCCATCTCTGCAGAACAGCCGTAACGCCGGGATGGTCGAAGATCTTAGCGCCCGTGTCGATGGGCAGCAGAGCGACATCGAAGCCTTGCGCCAAAACGTAAACAATCTGCCGCCGCCGGATACGTCGGCAGTGGACGCGCAGGTTGCGGGTATTGGCGATGAGCTGGGCGCGATATCTAGTCGTATCGACGAGTTGAGTTCAACGATTGACGGGTTGCAGTCGCGTGTGACCGAAATTGAAAAAGCGCCGATCAATGACGCTGTATCTGAAAGCGCGATTGCCGCCTACGAAGACGAGCTGAACCGCCTTCAGCAGGCGATGGCCGCACAGCGCGAAGAAGTCGAGGCTCTCGTTGCCGAGGCGCGCGAAATGGATGCTCAATCCGCCGAGCAAGCACGTCAGGCCAATGCGCTGGCAGCGATTGCGCGGCTTCAATCGGCGGTGAGCAACGGGCTGCCTTATGCGGATGTGGCGCAGGAGGTTTCCGATGCTGGTGTGGAGCTGCCTGAGGCACTAACCTCATCGGCTGAGACCGGTGTACCGACGCTCTCTGAGTTGCAGGCCGCATTCCCGGGCGCTGCCCGCAACGCGCTTGCCGATGTGCGTTCAAGTCAGGTCGGTACGGAAACGGGGCTGGGTGCATTCCTGCAAAGACAGCTTGGTGCAAGGTCGGTGGAGCCGCGTGAGGGCAGTGATCCGGATGCGATCCTGTCGCGGGCCGAGGCCGCTGTGATGGACGGCAACCTGCAAACCGCAATCGAAGAAATTGAAACGCTGCCCGAAGAGGCCAAAGGCGCCATGTCCCAGTGGACCGCCGATGCGCGCGCTCGTGCAGACGCCATGACCGCCGCAGACGGGCTTACTGTCAGCGCAACATCGAATTGAAGGACCCGTTATGATTTGGTCATTGATCAAGATCCTGTTTTTTGTTGCCCTGGTTGCCGTTCTTGCCTGGGGCGCGGCGATGTTGTTGGAGACCAGTGGCGGTCTTCAGATCACGGTTGCCGGGATGGAATATACGCTGGGGCCACTTCAATCGGTGATCGCGGCCCTCGTGCTTATCGTCGCAGTGTGGGTTTTGCTGAAGATTCTGTCTCTCTTGGTGGCGACGCTGCGGTTCCTGAACGGCGATGAAACCGCGATTTCGCGCTATTTCGACAAGGGTCGCGAGCGCAAGGGGTATCAGGCTCTGGCCGACGGGCTGATGGCGCTGGCCTCGGGCGAGGGTCGGCTTGCCATGTCAAAGGCGGCAAAGGCCGAGCGTTATTTGCAGAAGCCGGAGCTGACCAACCTTATTACGGCGCAGGCCGCCGAAATGACGGGCGATACGCGCAAGGCGACCGAGACCTACAAGAAGCTGATCACGCATGACGCGACACGGTTTGTCGGTGTACGTGGCATCATGAAACAGAAGCTGGCTGAGGGCGATACTGAAACCGCGCGCAAGCTGGCAGAGAAAGCGTTCGAGCTGAAGCCAAAGCACGAGGAAACGCAGGACGTTCTGCTGCGGCTTCAGGCGCAGGCGCATGACTGGGCAGGTGCCCGAAGCACCCTGACGGCCAAGTTGAAATCCGGTGCCCTGCCGCGTGACATCTACACGCGACGCGAAGCTGTGCTGGCGCTTTCCGAAGCGAAGGAGCTTTTGGACGATACCAGCAGCATCGAAGCGCGAGAACAGGTGATCGAGGCCAATCGACTGTCGCCAGATCTTGTGCCTGCGGCGGCGCTGGCAGCGAAATCCTATCTTTCCAAGGGCCAGCCTAAGAAAGCGGTGCGTATCCTGCGAAAGGCTTGGGATGCACAGCCCCATCCCGATCTCGCAGCGGCGTTTGCGGCGCTGGAGCCTGACGAGACACCGACAGAGCGCCTGAAGCGATTTACGGTTCTGACGCGGATTCATCCAGACCATCCGGAAACCCGTCTGCTTCTGGCTGAATTGAACATCGTGGCCGAGGATTTTCCTGAAGCGCGCCGCGCGCTGGGCGAACTGGCTGCTTCGGATACAGCGGATGCACGGGCGCTGACGCTTATGGCTGCGGTCGAGCGGGGCGAAGGTGCCTCGAACGCTGTGGTTCATGGCTGGCTGGCGAAAGCGCTTAATGCGCCGCGCGGCCCGCAATGGGTCTGCGAGAATTGCCATCAGGTGCACACAGAGTGGATGCCGGTGTGCAGCAATTGCGAAGGGCTAGACACGTTGAGCTGGAAATCACCGCCGCGTGCCGAATACGTCGGAGCCACCGGGGCGCATATGTTGCCGTTGATCGTCGGTGACACCGAGGGCGAGGCACCGGACGGCGCATCGGGCATGGCAGAGGCGGAGCTGATCGCCACCCCGCAGGAACCGGCAAGTGCGCCGGACCCGGAAGGGCCCGAGACCGAGTTCGAGGAAGCGGACGAGAAAGAACCCAAACCTGCAGTTTAACCGGTTCGGGTCCATGTCGAGAAAGCAGAGCCTTGCCCTTTGGGCGGGGCTTTTTCTTTGTGATCAGAAAGAATTCTGTCCTGCAGCGGTGCAAGGCACGCCCTTCGACTGCCATTTTGCACAAGATAATGGCTGGATCAGTGGGGTCGCTACAAAATCCTTAATTTTTATTGAGCGCTCAAATAATCCTTGCTAGGGTCGCCGGGACCTCAGGGAAAAGGAGCCGGAAATGGCCACGAGGACGACGGGAGACGCAAAAATCATCGGAGACCGATCCGGTTTGCCCGCATGGAGCTACTTCAGCGAGGAAATGCTGGAGGAGGAAAAGGAGCTTCTTTTCCGGCGGCATTGGCAACTGGTCTGTCACGTCAACGATATCCCGGAAAGCGGCGACTACATGGCGATGGATTTCGTCGGTGAACGCGCGCTGGTCGTCCGAGGCAAGGATGGCGAAGTCCGTGCCTTTCACAACCTCTGCCGCCACAGGGGCTCGCGCGTGGTCGGGGATGACAAAGGCCATTGCCGGTCCGCAATTATCTGTCCTTTTCACGGCTGGGTCTTTAACCTCGATGGAACGCTGCGCGGGGCCTCCCGCCCAGACACGCTGCCCAAGCTGGACCCGGTGAAATGGGGGTTGAAACCGCTTGAGATGGACATCTGGAACGGGTTTGTCTTTGTCCGTTTCAAACCCGGCCCACAGGAACCGATGAGCAAGATCATGGCGCGGTTCGACGATGAACTGGCCCAATATGATCTGGTGAGCCTCGTGCCCGACGGGAACGGTGTCTCGCACGAGGAAATGCGCGCAAACTGGAAATGCGTGCGTGACGTGGACAACGAAGGCTATCACGTGCCGATGGCCCATCCCGGCTTGGATGACCTGTTTGGAAAGAATTATTTCGATGAACCGTTTCAGGATGGCACAAGCAGATCGTTTTCGTCCTTTCGCGAGGCGGACAGCAAGCTTTGGAGCGTGCGACACTACAAGAATATCCTGCCGCAGGTGAACACGCTGGATGCCGACCATCAGCGCGCATGGCTTTACGTGGGGGTGTTCCCCAATCTGGTCTTTGGAATCTACCCGGATTCAGTGATCTTCTATCATGAATTTCCGGTCGATTTCGGCAAGACGGTTCAGCGCGCCGCCTGCTATCGTCGACCTGACGAGGACCGGCGCATGCGGATCGCCCGGTACCTCAGCGGTCGGATCGACAGGATTACCAGCAAGGAAGACGAGCAGCTGATCGAATGGAGCTGGGAAGCGGCCAAGTCGAGTGCTTATGATGGCGTGATCCTGTCGGATCTGGAGGCCGGGGTGAAAAGCTATCACGATCAGTTGCGCAAGCTGTATCCTGTTCTGAACGAGGAGGAGCCCGCACCGGGAACTCTGGCCGAACAGAACGCGGCATTGGTCGAGGCGGAAAGCTGAGAATGGCTGTGACTTTAGACCTGCGCGACCGTCGGTTTCGCGCATGATTTTGAACCGGGAAGCGCGACAGGGGCTGACGCTTATAAGTCCCACACTGGTCTACGCACTGTTGCTGCTGGCGGCGCCGCTGTTGACGGTGGTCACGTTCAGCTTCTGGACGCAGGACTATCTGGATATCGACACCACGATCACGCTGAACAACTATCGCGAGGCGTGGACGCAGCCGATCTATCGGACCCTGATCTTTCGCTCACTCTGGGTGTCGCTGATTGTCACGCTGGTAACGGTAATTCTTGCCTTTCCCATTGCCTACTACCTCAGCTTCCATGTCACGCGGCGCAAGGCGCTGTGGCTGTTCCTGATCACCATTCCGTTCTGGACCAGCTATCTGCTGCGGGTGTTCCTTTGGAAAGTAATCCTCGGCTATAACGGCGTGCTGAATTCGGCGCTGACCGGGCTGGGGATCATTGATGAGCCGCTGACCTTTCTGCTTTATAACGTCAATGCGGTGGTGATTACGCTGGCCCATGCCTGGGCGCCTTTTGCGATCCTTCCGATTTTCGTGGCGCTGGAAAAGATCGATCGGTCGCTGCTGGAAGCGGCAGAAGATCTAGGCGATGGGGCCGTGCGCCGGTTCTTTCGCGTGACGCTGCCGCTGGCGATGCCGGGTGTGATTGCCTCTACCCTGATTGTCCTGATCCCGACTGTCGGCGATTTTGTGACGCCGCGCCTTGTCGGGGGAACGGACGGTCTCATGATTTCGAACATGATCCAGATCCAGTTCGGCAAGGCAAATAACGCGCCGCTGGGGGCCGCGCTGGCCGTGTCTTCTATGGTGATCGTATCCTCGATCAGCCTTGTCATCTTCCTTGTCGGCAAAAAATTCGGAGGGCGCGTGCAATGAGACCGGGACGCGCCAAGAAGCTTTGGAACTGGCTAGCGGTTTATGCCTTTCTCTACATGGTGTTCCTCTATGCGCCGGTGATCCTGCTGCCGCTGTTCGCCTTCAATGAATCGACCATCATCGCTTTTCCGCTGAGCGGGTTCACGACCGAATGGTTCACTGTGCTGGTCAACAACGATGCCTTGGCACGTTCGGTTGAGAACAGCCTTTTCGTCGCCGTCACCACGGCGGTGGTCTCTACATTGTTGGGCGCTTGTGCGGCGCGGGCGGCCGCGCGCTACAGGTTCCCGGGACAGAAGGGCGTGATCGGTTTCATCATGTTGCCGCTGGTCCTGCCGGAAATCATCGTCGCCGTCGCGCTGCTGGTCGTGTTGATGCAGCTTGGGTTCAGTCTGTCGCTCTGGACGGTGATCGCGGGCCATATCCTGATCTGCATGCCCTATTCCATCGCGATCCTGAGTTCGGCCTTTCAGGGTCTGGACCGAAACCTTGAAGAAGCGTCTTTCGATCTGGGCGAAACCAACTGGGGCACGTTCAAGCGCGTGATCTTTCCGCTGGTCCTGCCGGGGGTGATTTCGAGCCTTCTCATCACCTTCACGATCTCGCTCGATGAGTTCATCATCGCGTTCTTCCTGACGGGCACCGATGCGACCCTGCCCGTCTATATCTGGAGCCAGCTGCGTTTCCCGAGCAAACTGCCATCGATCATGGCACTAGGTACAATCCTTCTGGTTCTGTCCATCATCCTTCTTATTCTTGCCGAGTGGTTCCGCCAGCGTTCGGCCAAACGACAGGGCGTCGAAGCTGCCGCCGGAGGTTTCATATAATATGTCAGAAAAGCCGATCATCGAACTCAGGGACGTGGCCAAGTCATTCGGCACCGTCAAAGCGCTGAACGGCATCAATGCGAATATCCGCGAAGGCGAGTTCTTTTCGCTGCTTGGGCCGTCGGGGTGCGGCAAGACCACGCTGCTGCGGATGATCGCCGGGTTCGAAGACCCGAGTGGCGGGGAAATCGTGATTGACGGCAAGTCGATGCGGGGCATTCCCGCAAACCGGCGGCCCACCAACATGGTGTTCCAGTCCTATGCGATCTTTCCGCATCTGAGCGTGGCTGAAAACGTGGCTTATGGGCTGAAGCGGAAAAAACTGCCGAAAACTGAGGTGACCGACGAGGTCAACAAGGCGCTGTCGATGGTCGATCTGTCCGGATACGGCGGCCGCGCGGCGCATGAGCTTTCCGGCGGGCAGCGCCAGCGGGTGGCGCTGGCGCGGGCGCTGGTGATGCGGCCCAAGGTGGTTCTATTGGACGAACCGCTGTCGGCACTGGACAAGAAGCTGCGCGAGCAGATGCAGGTCGAACTGCGCCAGTTGCAGCAATCCATCGGAATTACGTTCATCCTCGTGACCCACGATCAGGAGGAAGCGCTGATCATGTCGGACCGGATCGCGGTGATGTTCGAAGGCGATATCGCGCAGATCGATAGCCCCGAGGGACTTTACCGGCACCCGGTCAGCAAGCGGGTGGCGTCGTTTATCGGGGTCATGAATTTCCTTGATGCGCGGACCACGGGTCAGAGCGATGCGGGCGTCAGTCTGGATATTCCGGCGCTGGGCAAGGTCACGGTACCTGCAAGCCATGTACCGGACGGGCTGGATGCGAATTCGGTTGAATCCGTGGGGGTCAGGCCAGAAATGCTTACCATCCTGTTCGACGAACGGGAAACGGCCGAGGCTGTGGCCAAGGGGGTCGTGACCTCGACGTCGTATTACGGGGATATGACCTATTACAGCGTGGCGCTGAACGAGACGAAGGCGCCGGTGACCCTGTCGATGCGCAATACCGCCGGTCGCTCTGTTCTTCCGGCCGGGAGCGAGGTGCGTGTGGGATGGGGTGCTGAATCCATCGTTCTGTTTGAGTGAGGCCATGACCGCCCATACCAAGAGCAAAACCGAGGTAAGTCTGCCCGAGATGCTTTCGCGTTATCGCGATGGATATGCGCTTGAGCAGGGGTTCTATACCTCTCCCGAAATCTTTCGCAAGGATATGGAACTGGTTTTCATGTCAGACTGGCATTTCGCCGGTCACGTCAGCGAGCTGCGCGAGCCGGGGGATTTCCTGCTTTTCGAGATGATGGAGGAGTCCGTCATCATCGCGAGGGACGGAGATGGGGAGATCCACGCGCTGGCGAATGTCTGCCGTCATCGGGGATCACGCGTCTGTCTTGAGCAACGTGGCAACGCGCGGCGGTTCTCCTGTCCGTATCACGCCTGGACTTATAACCTGGATGGCAGCCTGTTCTCTGCCCGGCTGATGGACGCGGGGCTAGACCGGTCTGCGCTTGGGCTGAAGCCGGTTCCCTTCGAGATCTTTCACGGTCTGATCTTTGTGTCCTTTGCCGAAGATCCTGCCAGTTTCGAAGCGGCCCGGAACGAGCTGGATCATATCCTTGCTCCTTTCCAGCTTGATAAGACACGGATCGCGCATCGGGAAAGTTATCCGGTCAAGGCGAACTGGAAGCTGCTCGTCGAGAATTACAACGAATGCTACCATTGCGCGCCGGCCCATCCGGAATTTGCGCGCGCGCATCCCACGCATATGGATTTCGACCGGATGGAACCGCTGAACGAGGCGATGATCCCGCGATCGGAAGCCTTGGGTATTCCGACGGATACAGTGGATCGGGTTGGTCCTTTGTGTCCGCCGGGATCGGTTGACTACACGGTCAGCCGTCATTCGCTTTACGAGGGGACGGATACCGGCAGCGAAGATGGCAAACAGGTCGCGCCGCTGTTGGGGGATATCCGGGGGTTCGATCAGGCCGCTTGCGATCTGTATATCGGGATCTTCAACCCAGTCCTCATCTACAACGATCATGCGGTGCTCTATCGGTTCATCCCGGTCGATACGCAGAATTCGATACAGGAAATCATCTGGCTGGTGCGCGAGGATGCGGAAGAAGGTCGCGATTATGACCCCGAGCGGCTTGCATGGTTGTGGGACGTCACCACAAAGGCCGACAAGTTCATCATCGAAAAGAACCAGCAGGGGGTGAATTCCCGCTATTACGAACCCGGTCCGCTGGCCGGGATGGAAGCCTTTACCAAGCGGTTTCTCGATCTTTATCTCGAACGGATGGGCAGGAAAGCATGAGCGACAGCGAGCTTCTTTACGACGATCTCCATATCGATTTCCTCGAAGACCTTTGGGGAGAGGGATACCTTTCGCCGGGCGGTGCGGAGGAGGCGCTGCGCGTGGTTCAGGGCCTGGATCTGAACGGCAAGCGCGTGCTGGATATTGGTTGCGGTTCAGGCGCGATTTCCGTGTTGCTGGCCACGGAATGCGGCGCGGCAGAGGTTGTCGGGATCGATGTGGAACGCGATGTCTGCGCGGCGGCGCGACGCCGGGTCGATGCCGCAGGCGTAGCTGACCGAGTTAAAATCCGCGAGGTCACGCCGGGCCCGTTCGATTTTGCCGAGGAGAGCTTTGACGTTGTTTATTCCAAGGATTCGATCATCCATATCCCGGACAAGGAGGCGCTTTCAGCCGAAGTATTCCGCATTCTGCGCCCGGGCGGCTGGTTTGCCGCGTCGGACTGGCTGATTTCGCATGACGGAGAACCGTCGGCGGACATGAAGGCCTATATCACGGCCGAGGATCTGGATTTCGCGATGGCCTCGCCCGACCGCTACGACAAGGCGCTTCAGGCGGCGGGGTTCGAAGAGATTTCCCTGTTGAACCGGAACCCGTGGTACAAGGAAGTGGCGGAAGAAGAGTACGCCTATCTCACCGGGCCCGAGCGGGCGCGGCTCGAGACACGGTTCGGTGAAGCGTTCATCGCCGGTCAGATTGGCACATGGACGGCCATGAACAAGGTTTTGGCCAGCGGTGAGCATTGTCCGCACCATCTGCGCGCCCGTCGACCAAGATAAATCAGCGTTTGGCCGGCGGGATGTCCCTGAGTTTGAGGCTGATCTCGCTGACGTCTTGATCGCGCCATTTCGAGTGAACGCGTTTCGTGCTGGCGGGATGAACAGCGAGGCCGAGCTTTGGGTGTTCGCGATGGGCATACCGGGGCCGGATCGGACGTGGGACGAGCCCGCCGCCGCAGGTCGCGCAGACGTTGAACAGTACGGTTTCGACGCATTCGGCGCAGTAGGTGCATTCGTAACTGCAAATCCGCGCATCGGTGGCGTCGGGCGGCAGTGACTTGTTACACCATTCGCAGTTGGGTCGTAACTCAAGCATCTCTTTCTCCCGTCAAAGGCTTGCAGGGATGATACCGGTTTTTCTTTGGTGCACGTAGTTGCACGCGAGGCGGAACCGAAATCAGTCAGGCTAAAAAAAATCCAGCCCCGGCGGGTTGAGCCGGGGCTGGCGAAAAGTGTCTCGATGGCCCGAGTTTCGGGCCAGGGGTTTTGCTTAGAAGCCGGCCTTGATCAGTTCGAATTCCGCGATCATCTTTTCCCGCAGTTCTGCCGGAACCGGACCCTGCCAAAGCGTATTGTCACGCAGCTTTTCGCTGGTGTTGAGACCAACGGCAGAGAGGTCCTCTTCGCTCATCTTGCCCATTTCAACCATATTGGAATGGCCATAGCCCCAGGCGTTGACGATATAATCGGCGGTCTTGGGTTCGAGCCATGCGTTGATGAAATCATAAAACTTTTCATCAGAGCCGGGCGCGTCCTTGAGGTGAACATAGCCGCAGACCCAGCTTGAAGCGCCTTCCTTGGTGTCACGCTTCATGGCGATGGGATGGCCTTCGCCGGACATGGTCGAGAAGGTCTCATTCCAAGCCCATGCAAGATAGACTTCGCCGCTTTGCATCAGCTGCGCGAGGGATGAGCCGGAGTCCCAGTAGGAGCGCACGTTCTGGTGAACCTTGCGTAGGAAATCGGATGCGGCCTTGAACTCTTCGTCGGTAGCGTTTGCCCAGTCCTTGACGCCGGTTGCGAGGAAGCCCAGCGCATAGGCATCATCGACGTTATCGCCGATGGACACGCGGCCCTGGTTCGCGGGATCGGCGAAGGCCTGCAGCGAGGAAACGTCTTCCTCGTCCTGCAATTCGGTGTTGTAGGTTAGTCCCGTGTTGCCCCAGTCGATCGGGACAAAGTAGTACTCACCGTCTTTCTGGAAGGCTTCGAGATCGCGGAAGGCGGGATCCAGATCGTCCCAGTAGGTGATCCTGGAAGTGTCGAGCGGCTGGAGAAGGCCGGCTTCGATCCATTTCGGTACGGATTGTGCACAGGGGTGCGCCGCATCTGCCTGAAAGCCAGACCGCAGTTTTTGAAAGGCTTCTTCCTCGTCTCCGAAGAAGGAGAAGGTCGGCGCGTCGCCGTGGGCTTCGTTGTAGCTGGTGTAGAATTCCGGGTCTTCGTATCCGGCCCAGTCAAAAACAACGAGATCCGGGTCGGCAGCGTGAACAGTTCCTGCCGTGAGTGCCAGAACCGCTGCAACGGACGTTGCCGTCTTGGTTAGGATGTTCATGGGTAGCTCCCTGTTGATTTGTTATTTTTGACCCGCGCGGCGGACCGCGCGCGCCTTTTCCATGGCTTTCAGGCTATGGGCTATCGTGTCGTGACTCAACGTTTTACTGAGCGCTCAAACAAAATTTATCCACCTTGGCGCGGCAGTAAGCAGGATGAGAACACCCCGACAGAGAGTCGCGCAATCGCGATGATGCCGGGGTGGATCCTACGCGAGATCGCTCGTCACCTTTTCGAGCGCCTTTTCAAGCAGGTCGAACATTTCGTCGATTTGCGCCCGGGTGATCACGAGGGGCGGAGAAAACACCGCCATATTGATCAGTGGACGGACCAGAAGGCCCAGTTCTTCGCAAGCAGCGTCGATCATGGCGCCAAGTTCGCGCTCTTCCTCGAGCGTCTTTCCTTTGCCTTCGATGCAGCCCAGAAGGCCCATGCCCCGTGCATCGCCGACGATCGGGAATTTCTTGAGCGCGCGGAGGCGTTCCTGAAAATAGGGCGTGATCTCGCGCACGTGTTCAAGGATGTTTTCGCGTTCCATGATTTCGATGTTTGTCAGCGCCGCGACGCAGCTGACCGGGTGCGCAGAATAGGTGTAACCGTTGGAGAAAAGCGCCGGATCGTCGGGAGAGGCGCAGCGCTCCATGACGCGATCCGAGATGATACAGGCACCGAGCGGCAGGTAGCCCGAGGTCAGGCCCTTGGCGCAGGTTATCATGTCGGGTTGGATGCCAAAGACTTCCTCGGAGCAGAACCAGTGACCGAGACGTCCGAAACCGGTCACGACCTCATCCGAGATATAGAGGATGTCATGTTCGCGGCAGATGTCGAAGGTGCGCTTGTGGTAACCGGGCGGCGGGACGATGACCCCACCCGAGGACAGGATCGGTTCCGCAATGAAGGCGCCGACATTCTCGGGTCCGACTTCGGCGATCATCTTTTCAAGATCAGCAACTTTTTCATCGCACCATTCCTCGACGCTCATCCCGTCGGGGCGGCGATAGGGGTTCACATCGGGGAGGAAGCGGACAAGGCGGCTTTCAACGTCGAAACGGTTCTTGTCGCGTTCTTTGCCGGTAACGGAATGCGCAAGGTAGGTCGAGCCGTGATAGCCCTTTTCCCGCGCGATCACGATCTTCTTGTCGTGCCGCCCGAGGCGGTTGTTCATGAAATGCATGGTGCGCAGCGCGGTATCCACTGCTGTCGAGCCGCCGGTGGTAAAGAACACGTTGTTGAGATCGCCGGGCGCCATTTCGGCGAGCCGCTTTGACAGGATCGAGGAAGGTTCCGTCGTATTGGTAAAGGGCGAGGTATAGGGCAGTTTCTTCACCTGCTGAGCGATGGCATCCGCCATTTCGTCACGGCCATAACCGATCTGGACGCACCACATGCCGCCGGGGCCGTCGATAAATCGTTTGCCGTTTCCGTCCCACAGATAGATGCCGTCGGCCGTGTCGACGAACATGTTGTCATAGCCTTGATAGTCGTCCATGGCCGCCCAGGGGTGGATCTGGTGCAGACGGTCCCATTCATGGAGCGTCTCCATGTTCGGTTCGTTACTCAGTTGGGGTGCAATCGTATCGCTCACGTTCATATTCCTTTGGTTCGTTCAGAAAGGCCGGGGCGGGGTGGCCCGCGCCCGGTCGTTCTTGAAGAAGGGATCGGTGACCACGGTCACGGGGACAAGACGTTTGTCCCAGATGCCTTCTTCGTTTACATAGACCTCGGCCCAGAGATCGTTAATTTTTTCACCGCCATAGGGGGCTTTCAACTCGGCCAGCGCGATGTTGCGCTTGGCGGTGGGGGACCAGATAGCAGAGGTCACATGTCCGACCTCGCGTTTCTTTCGGTGATAAATCAAAGAACCGTCGGCGGGTTTGAAACCGCCGATTTCAAGTTTGACCAGATGATGGCGCAGGCCGGATTCCTTTTGTTTCAAAAGGGCGCGGCGGCCATTGAAGTGTCCCTTGGTGAAATCAACCAGCCTGTCGAAACCAAGTTCGAGCGGCGAGCGCCCGCGACCAAGCCGTGAGGCCCTCAGAACCGGTTGGAAATCGACCTTGGCCGCCATGAAGCCCGCCTCGATCCGGACCATGTCAAGCGCTTGGGAGCCGATGGCGCGCAGGCCCCAGGGTTGCTTTTGTTCCCAGAGACGGTCCCAGAGCGCGCCGGTCTTTTGCCAGTCGGTCCAGAGTTCATACCCAAGATCGCCGGTAAAACCGGTCCGGGAGATCCAGAGACCGGGTTCGATCTCTCTCAGATCGAAAGGCTTCATGTCAGCGACGGCGGAAAGACCGGCCGCATCGAGCAGCGAAAAGGATGTCGGACCCTGAAGCGACAGGCCACCGATGGAATGGCTTTCGTCTTCGATGGTGACGTCGAACCCCCATGCGGCATCGAGCAGCCAGCCATGCATGGATTCCTGGCAGCAAAGCCTAAAATCGGTTTCGGAGAAGCGGAAAAGGGTGCCATCGTCGATCACCATGCCCTCTTCATCGCACCAGAGCGCGTATCCGACGCGGCCCGGCTTGATCTTGCGAATGTCACGGGTGACCATGCGGTTGAGCATAGCTTGGGCTTCGGGTCCGGTAACGCGATACTTGTGCATCGGAGAGACATCGAAGAGCGTCGTTTGATTACGGATCGCGAAATATTCGAACTCCACCGTGTCCAGCACCAGCGGCGAGACATACCCGGCCCAGTTGCCCCAGCTTTTCGCCGTGCTGATCTTTTCGAGGCGCGATTGTACCGGCCCGGGGATAAGCCCCGTCGGGACGGCGGCGATGCTGTCGGTATCTATGCGTCCGTCCATCATGCCACCCCGTCGAGAAGTACCTGCGCGGCGCTGTTGCGCCCCGGCATGCCGGTGACATCGCCGCCTGGATGGGCCGAGGCGCCGCAGAGATAGAGGCCCCGCACGCCAAAGCGGTAACGGGCCATTCCAACCGTCGGTCTTGTGGTGAGCATCTGGTCGAGTCCCATTTCAGCGTGGTGCCAGTGGCCGCCCGGCGCGCCGGTCAGTTGGGCGATATCGGCAGGTGTCAGGAGGTCGGTCGAGGCGATCTGATCACGCAGGCCCGGGGCATAGGCTTCGATGGCGGCAATCACGGTTTCGGTGAGCGTGCCGCGCGCCTTTTCGGTCCATCCGGATTTGAGATCTAGGGGCACATGGCTGACGATCACAGAGAGGCGGTCCTGCCCATCCGGCATCACCATCTCAAGAGACGGTGCGCTGGGCAGTTCGCCGTATTTTGCCGGGTTGAAGGCGCGTTCGACCTCCGCGACTGAGGGGGCGATCAAAAGTCTCGATTTTGCCTGTTCCTTGGTAAGACCGGTGAATTCCGGGCGACCTTTCAACGCTATATTGAGCTTGGACGTTGTCCCCTTGGCGCGAAGGTTCCGGGCCCGGCGCACGGCCTCGATATCGAAAGAGGGTATGCCGGCCATCTGCATCGTCTGCATTGGACCTGCGCTTGACAGCACCGCCGGGGCGAGCAGTTGTCCGCCGTCGGATGTGGTGACACCAAGCACGACGTCGTCTTCGACAATGACGCCCGTGACGCCGACGCCACAGCGGATGTCGGCCCCTGCCTTACGGGCGGCATCTGCATAGGCATTGGCGATGGTTCCCATCCCGCCGGCGGGAAGCGAGACAGACCCGCCGTTGCGCAACCGGTACATCAGCGTCAGCACGGTACCGGGCGATCTGGGACCTGCAAAGGCACCGCGCACCGCGTCAGATGCCAACGCGCCGGGCAGGGGGCCATCGGGCATTTCGTCAAGCAGCAGGTCATAGACATTGGTCAGGAGTATACGGAGGAACTCTCGCATCTCGGGTGTGCCCAGACGTTTCACGCCGATCCCAAGCTTGGCCAGACGTGACATTTCGCGGAGGCCGGCAAGCGAGGTCAGTCCTTGATCGAGACCTGGCGGGGCGGATTCAGCGAGCGAGTTGAGCAGGGCGGCATAGGTAACCAGACGGTCGTGAAGGGTTTTGAAGTCGGTTGCATCGGGGTGAGCCTCGCCGGAGGCGTAGCTGGCAATGCCATCGCGCAGAACGACGTGCTTGCCGTCGGGGGACATGGAAACAGTGTCTATTTTGCGTGTTTGAGCCTGAACACCGCGCGGCAGCGGATTGTAGAGAAGGTGCGCCATCCGGTCGGAAGCCATTCCACCGATATGATCGGCACGTTCAAGAACGCAGACCGACTTGCCACGCGCTGCAAGAGAAGCCGCGGCGGAAAGCCCGTTGTGACCCGCACCGATCACGATTGCATCGAACTTTTCACTCATGCCGCAGCCGCCACGTTCGAGGTGGTCTTGCCAAGCTTGCGCAGGATTTCACGTGCGGCATTAGCACCGGGCGCTGCCATCACGCCGCCACCGGGGTGAGCGGAAGATCCGACGAGGTACATGCCGTCGATTGGTGTCGCGTAATTCGCATAGCCGGGCACCGGCCGGTTGAACAGCAGCTGATCAAAGGTGAGTTCGCCCTGAAAGATATTGCCTTCGGTCAAGCCGACCTCCCTCTCGATGTCTCTTGGTGTCCTGATCTCGGCGTGGACTACGCGCTGGCGAATGTCGGGGCAGGCCTCTTCGATCTTGTCAAAGACACAGTCGGCGAAGGCCTTCTTGCGCTCTTCGGTCCAGTTTTCGGCGCTGCGCTTGCCGTCGGCCAGAAGGTCATAAGGCGCGTATTGCACGAAAACGGTCATCATGTGCTTGCCCGGTGGGGCCATCGTCGGGTCGATCTGGCTGGGGATCAGCATGTCGAAATAGGGATTGGACGACCACTGGCCTTCTTTCCAGTCGTCATAGGCGCGTTCGAGCTCTTCAAGCGAGGTCGAGCAGTGCAGGTCGCCGCGCAGGAAACTGGCATTCTTGGGCGCGGCGGGAAATTCCGGCAGGGCGTCCAGCGCGATGTTCAGCTTGCCGCTCGAGCCGCGGATCTTAAAGCGTTTGACGGCGCGTGTGAAATCTTCGGGTAGGTCCTTGGCGTCGGTGTGTTCAAGGAAAGTGCGTTTTACATCCATGTTCGAGGCTACGATCGGTGCGCGATATTCGTCGCCGTTTTCCAGCGCCACCCCAATGATCTTGCCGCCTTCGACCAGAAAACGGTCTACACCCGAGCCGGTGACAATCTTGCCGTCTGCCTCTTCGAAACAGTCGCCCAGCGCCTTGCTGATCGCGCCCATCCCGCCGCGTGCAAAACCCCAGGCACCGATCGCACCGTCAACATCACCCATGTAATGATGCAAAAGAACATAGGCGGTACCGGGCGAGTAGACGCCAAGACCGGTGCCGATAATACCCGATCCGGCAAGATGCGCTTTGATCAGGTCGTTTTCAAAGTGTTCGTCGAGAAAGTCGCCGATAGACATGGTCCAGAAACGGAGGGTCTCGGCCAGCTCCTTGGCCCCCAGACCATGGGCGCGTTTGACCAGATAAAGCAGCTCCTGCAGGTCGCGTACCTTGAAAGAGGTTGGATCGGGGGCGGAACGAAGCAGAAAGGGCCGGATGAACCGGCACTGCCGGATGACGGTCTGGCTGAACCGGTCATAGGCATCGACGTCGCGCGGTTCGTGGCGGGCGATTTCCCGGCGCAGCGCGTCATGATCGGAATGATAGGCGAAATAGTCTCCGTCGCGCGTAAAACTGGCACCCCCCTCGTAAGGGATCACCTGAAGCCCGAAACGGGGGAGTTCGAGGTCGCGCACGATTTCGCGGCGCAACAAAGAACAGACATAAGAGCAGTTGGAATAGGTCCAGCCCTCGTGGAGAGAGCGGCTTACAGCAGCACCGCCGATCCAGTCGTTTTTCTCGACGACAAGAACTTTCATCCCGGCCTTGGCAAGATAACAGGCGGTTGTCAGGCCGTTGTGTCCGGCCCCTGCAACGATGGCGTCATATCTGTCGTGCTGCCCCATTGGCCTCTCCTGTTGGTTGCGGCGAGGTTAGGCGCTCGGGAGGCGTAGGTAAAGTTTTTTGAGCGCTCAAATAAATATTTTCTGCACAGGATGCCGCAATGTGCTACTGACTTCATCGAGAAGATGTGGAAAACACGTTGAACGAACAGAGGTTGAGGCCCGCCCATGACGATGCAGCCCGACGACACATTGCGGCCGCGCAAGGAACGCAAGGAAAACGCCGACAAACGGCGCCGGCAGGTGCTGGATGCGACCTGTCGCTCTATCGTGACGAACGGGTTGGTTAAGACGACGCTGGCGACGGTTGCGAAAGAAGCTGGCCTGTCGCAGGGCGTCGCGGTGTTCTATTTCAAATCAAAGAGCGGGTTGCTGACCGAGGCCCTACGGGATCTTTACCAATCTTACGAGGCGCATTGGAGCGCGGCTGTCGATGCGGCCCCGGAGGATCCGGTTTCCCGGCTGGTGGCGCTGATCCGGGCCGATTTCGACCCGAAGATCTGCAACCAGCAGACGCTTTCGATCTGGTACGCGTTCTGGGGCGAGCAGGCTTTTGTTCCGCAATACAGTGAGATCACCCGGGAATATGATGAGAACCGGGGTGGGGCGATCCGGGAGGCCTGTATGGACCTGCTGCCGGATGACCCGGTCCGCGCGGCAAATGTCGCCGACTGGATCGACACGTTGACAGACGGATACTGGCAGAACCTGCACCTGTTTCCGGCCAATACTGATAATGAAAAATCGCTGGCGGCATCGCTTGAATGTTTGAAAGCTCTGCTGCCCGAGTATGCGGAGGAAATCGCGACTGCCTAACAGGTCAGTCACCCATTTCTGCAAGCACCCATTTGTGGAAGTTGTGAATGTCAAATTCTTCGGGCATGAGCCGGCCTCTCTCGTAGGCGGGCGAGGCGATGCCTTTCTGGTTCAATTCACAGGCTGCTCCATCCTGTTCCATGACCAGCGTCGCAAATTCTGTGACGTTTTTCAGATCGAAACCGGGTGCGGCCATGGCTTCGGGCAGGAATAGCCATTCCGCGCGAAGTTTCGTCTTTTCGGGCCCTAACGGAGTGAGGGTTACCGAGCGCACGTAGTCAACATGCGCGACGATGAAGGCCGAGGGGTAGAGCGTCACGAAGTTATGCGCAGTTCTGCGTTCCGTCGTGGTGAGGTTGGGGAATTCGGGGCCGCAGGGCTGACCGTTTGCCGTCCATGTCTGCGCGCCTTCCTTGAGGGGAGACAGTTCGGCCCCGCCCAATTTGTTTTTGCGCTCGGCTTCGGACATCACGCCTTCGCGGTAGACGGGGACAAGATCGCTCAGCTCGGGGTGGATGCCCGGACAATGGAGGCATTCGTTGTAGTTTTCCCAGAAGATCTTCCAGTTGCAGTCCAGTTCCTTTTCAAAAACGTGGCCGCAGACGAGGTCATTCATTGGCCAGTTGTCGAGCGCGTTCAGTCCCATGTCCGGAGAGAGCGGTCCTGGATCTTTCGAGAGGGACAGGAAGACAAAACCGTTCCATTCCATCAGGGAGACGGGGAACAAGCTGTGTTCCGATTTGTTGAAATCGGCGGTGGGTTGGCCAAAGCCGGTCGAGATCAGGCGGCCGTCCGTAGCGTAGGACCACGCGTGATAGGGGCATCTGATCAGCTTGCCGCCGAATGACTCTTGCTGGGCCGTACACAGCGCTGCGCCGCGGTGACGGCAGACGTTATGGAAAGCGCTCAGTTCGCCATTGGCATCCGATACTACGAGCGCATCGGCGCTGCCAAGGGACCGCCGGGTGACGCTGCCCGCCGGGAAATCCGCGTTGCGGCCGACCATGACCCAGTTGTTCGACCAGATTGTCGCAAGTTCCTTGTTGTACCAGTCAATATCCGTATAGGCCGCCTTGGACAGCGTCTCGGGGCAGTGGTCGAGCAGGGGCGAGGGGGTCGGCGACTGAATTGTCATTGGCGGATTTCCGTTGGCTCGGGCAATTGGCTTCGCATGCCCGATCTCGAGACAATCGGGAGGGCGGTTGGAACAGAGCGTAGACCCCTGAACAGGGGTGCGACAAGAGTAAATTTATTTGAGCGCTCACATAATATACTGTTCGTGCAAGATTCGTGCAGACCTCACGACCTCGGCCTCTCGAAAAGGATGACTTGCCTTGGCCGCGGCGGTTTAACCGCTCGTATCCAGAACAGCAGACCACGTAAGGCTGCGCGCTTCGAGCGCGCTTTGCGCGTCGGCCGCCTTGGACAGCGGATAGATCTCGGGTGAAGGAATGCGGAGCTTTCCGCTTGAGATCGCTTCGAAGAGCAGCCGCGAGTATCTCTCCACCTGCGCAGCGCTTCCGACGTAATGCCCGTAATTGGGTCTGGAAAAGCGAAGCGACTTGGACGACATACGCCCGAGGTCATGGTGTCCGGGAGGACCGGAGGCTTCGCCAAAGCTTACGACGTGGCCCCGGATTGCCGCTGCCTCTAATGAGCCTTGAAGCGTGCTTTGCCCGACACCGTCAAAGATAACGTTGGCACCCAAGCCGTCGGTCAGGTCAAGCGTGGCTGCGACGAAGTCTTCCTGCCGGTAATTGATGGTGCAGTCAGCCCCGTTGGACAGGGCCATTTCGAGCTTTTCCGCGGAAGAAGCTGTTGCGATTACCCGCGCGCCCAGCGCTGTTGCCCATTGAACCAGCAGTTGACCAACGCCGCCTGAAGCAGCGTGGATGAGGACTATGTCATCAGGACCGACGGGCTGCACGTCATACAAAAGAAAACTCGCCGTCATGCCTTTTAGGAGCGTTCCGGCTGCCTGATCGTCGCTCAGCCTGTCAGGCAGTCTGACGAGCATCGATTCCGGCATGACCCGGTCCGTACAATAGGCGCCCACCGGCGCACAAGCATAGCCGACACGGTCGCCGGGACGCAAATCAGAGACCTCCGTCCCGACATTCGTCACAATGCCGACCGCTTCCATGCCGGGAATGCCGGGCGGGTCGATTAGGTCGAAATGGCCGGTTCGACAGTGGATGTC
Organism: Heliomarina baculiformis; assembly: GCF_019966545.1. Lineage (GTDB taxonomy): Bacteria > Pseudomonadota > Alphaproteobacteria > Rhodobacterales > Rhodobacteraceae > Heliomarina > Heliomarina baculiformis. The sequence goes on from NZ_JAIMIC010000007.1 coordinate 293,921, forward strand.
GATGAAATTGACGCCAACATATGTTTGATGCAGACGGACTTCGTTTGGACCAACAGGCGGAAGTTCGATTGGTTGAAACGACAGTACGTCGGGTCCGCCGTGTCTTTGAATGACGATTCCCATTGGTGTTTGGCTGCTGTTTTTTGGCGGGACCGAGGGCGGTTTCGACGGGGCCACCGGTTTGACAGGCTGCGGCGCACCCGAGAACCAGTCGTGCAAAGCGGAGAACCCGGCCCGGTAGATCTCATCTCTTACCAAGGCGATCAGGCGATTTCTTTCAGGCGCCGGCGGGTCGAAGGTGCTTGACCATTCAAGCAGTGTCCTGTCGCCGTCGGTGACCGGCCGCAGGCACATTTCCGCGACATAGCCCATGAGCGGCAATGGTGAATCGAGAAGGCAGTAGCGCAGCGACATGTCACGGTCGGAACAGGAAATCAGTTGTTCACGCAGGATGCTGCCATCGGTCAGGGAGAAATAGCGGACGCCACCGACGGTTTGCGATGCCAGGCCATCTTCGATCCGGCTGCTGGCGATTGCCGGATGCCAGCGGTCGTGGCTGTTGAAATCGCGTAGTAACGCCCAGACCGCACCGACCGGTGCGTCGATGACCGTGCTTTCGCGGACCGTATCCATCAGGCGTACGGTTTCCGTTTCAACTGAAACGTTTATTCAGTGCGTCGAAGGCGGTCTGGAAGACGCCCTGCCCGATCTGGTCGATCAGACCGGATTCGGCCTGTGGATCACAATCGAAATTCGCCTCCCACGAGGCAAAGGTCCGGTTGCCGTCGGTTACGGGGATGAGGGCAAGAGTCGCGATATAGTCGCGCACGCCCATGCCGCTCTCGAGAATGGAATAGGTGCAGCTCATATCGTAATCGGAAAGGGCCAGAAGCTGCTCGCGTATGGTGTCGCCGTTTCCAAGCTGAAAGTTCCGGATGCAGCCGATCTGATCCGGATGCATGCCGCCTTCGATGCGGCTTGCGGTGACGAAAGGTGTCCAATCCGGCAAACCGTTGAAATTGCGCACGATCCGCCAGACCGAGGTTACGGGAGCTGGCAGAACGGTAGATATATAGACTCTAGTCATCGTCGCGATCCTCTTTTTCAACGGTCTGGACCGACGCCTTGTCGCCCTTGGAAAGGCTGGCGATATCTTTGGCGTTGCGAAGGACGTCCGTCATCCGACCCATGGAGCTGCCTTCGATGCCGATTTCCTTCATCAGGTTGTCGATCATCGGAGCCTGCACGCGGTAGCGCAGGGCGCTGTCGATCACCTCGTCGGTGACGTTCTTGCCGCCTGACGCGCCACCGCCGTTCATCCCGTCCACATGCAGGATCTTGATCCCGTCGATCTTTTCCATAGGCCGGACGCTTTCGCGAACGATGCCTTCGAGACGGTCCAGCAGGGCCGCGCGGAGACGGCCGGCGCGGGCGTCTTCGGACAGAACGTTTTCGGCCTCGTTGAGTTGACGCGCGCCTTCGGCATCCACGCCGAATTTCTCGGCAGCAGCAGCGGCGAGGATCTTTTCGGCCTCAGCAGCAGCCGCAGCGGCGATGCGGCGGGCTTCGGCTGTCGACTTGGCCGCTTCCATCTCGGCCTGCGCCTTGGCGGTAAGGGCCAGAGCTTCGCGTTCAGCTTCGCGATGGGCGGCGATCATGTCGGTCATCTTGCGACGCTCGGCGATCTCGCGTTCGCGCATGGTAAAGGCCTGTTCCTCGGCCTGGATGGCCTTACCGCGCTGGGTCTCGGCGGCGGCGACGGCGATGCTGCGTTCCTCGCTTTTCTTCGCCAGTGCGATGGCCCGGTCCTCACGGGCGAGATCGACCTTGAGATCGAGTTCAACCGCGATCTGGCGCAACTCCTGATCGGTGAGAAGCTGGGCCTCTTTCACGCCGCGTTCTGCGGTCAGACGGGCGCGTTCGATTTCCTCGTCCGAGGCAATCTCCGCTTCTTGAACAGCCTGACGTTTGGCGACCTGAAGGGATTCAAGATGCCGTTCGCGGGCGATGCGCAATTCGTCTAGCGCGCGATCCTGGGCAAGTTTTTCGGCCTCGGCTCCTTGATTGGCGACGATTTCGGCGCGACGGCGGGCGCTTTCCGCTTTGGCCAGTTCCTGTGCCTTGATCGTCAGGGCAATTTTGCGGTCCTGTTCGGCGAGTTCAAGCGCGCTTTGCCGTGCGATATTGAGCCTTTCCTGCGTTTCCGCGCGGGCAATGCGTGCCTCTTCAAGGGCAAGTTCCAGCGCGATGGCTTCCTTCTCCGTCAGTTCGCGCATCTTGAGATCGGCCTCGTCCAGCGCGCGGCGGCGTTTCAGATCGAGCTTCTGGGCTTCTTCCTCTTTCTCTATCCGTTCCTGTGTAAGACGGCGTTCCTGCATAACGCGGGCGATTTCGACAGCTTCGCTGGATTGCAGCCTTGCCTGTTCCGCTTCCTGATCGCGCATGGCCCGTTCGCGGACCAGTTCGGTTTTCTGTGCAGCGCGGCGGGTTTCGATTTCCTGCTCTTGCGCAAGCTGGGCGTATTCGGTCTCGCGGTCAATTTCGAGAACCTTGCGCTGGGTGTCGAGATTCTGGTTCCGGATTTCGACTAGGGTGCGCTGTTCGATCTCGTTCCGGAGCTTGCGGCGGGTTTCGATGGTTTCGGTCAGTTGGGTCAGGCCCTCGGCGTCAAAGCTGTTGGACGGATCGAAGTATTCCAGCCCAGTCTGGTCGAGATCGACGATGGACACGTTTTCAAGTTCAAGCCCGTTGGCTGAAACGGTGCCTTCGGCAAGGGCTCGGACGGCTTCGGCATAGTCATGGCGGTTTTCATGCAGCTCTTCGAGCGAGCGTTGCGCCGCGACAGAACGCATGGCGGCGGAAAATTTGCCTTCGAGAAGTTCGGTAAGTCCGGCACGGTCCAGCGTTCTGCGACCAAGCGACTGGGCGGCGGCGGCGACCTGATCTTTCGATGCGCCGACGCGAACGAAGAATTCCGCATTCAGATCGACACGCATCCGGTTCTTTGTGATCAGGGCGTGATCGTTTTCGCGAACCACGCTGATGCGCAGGACCCCCATGTTCACAGGCGTAATCTCATGAAGGACCGGTATGACAAAGGCGCCGCCGTTCACCACGACCTTTTCGCCCATGAAACCCGTGCGAACAAAGGCCGTATCCTTGGTCGACCGCCGATAGAGCCATCGGAGGATGTAGACCGCAACCGTTATCACGATCGCGGCGACGATGATCCACAACAGGAGTGCGCCAATTAGATCCGAGGACATTTCGATTTCTCCTATGCGGTCGAGTTACGAGAACCTGATTGATTTGAATTTGCGGGTCTGGTCGGTGAGCGCGCGTTCTGTCGGAAGCCTCTCCATCGAAGACGCGCCGTAGAAGCCGTGGCAGTGTTCGGCGTGGCGCAGCACATAGGCCGCGTCGTCGGGTTCGGCGACCGGGCCGCCGTGCACCAGCACCAGCACGTCCTCGCGGATTTCCATCGCGGCCTTGGCCCAGCGATCGACGATTTCTGGCACCTGTTTGAGTGTCGTGGCAGTTTCCGCGCCGATGCTGCCCCCCGTGGTCAGGCCCAGATGGCAGACTATGATGTCCGCGCCGGCGCGGGTCATAGCGCGGGCGTCTTCTTCGGAAAACACGTAGGGCGTGGTGAAAAGACCCTTTTCATGAGCCGCTGCGATCATGTCGACTTCGAGCTGGTAGGACATGCCGGTTTCCTCGAGGTTTGCGCGGAACATCCCGTCGATCAGCCCGACGGTCGGAAAGTTCTGAACGCCTGCGAACCCGACGCGCTTGAGGTCGTCGAGAAAGCTTGAGAAGAGACAGAACGGGTCGGTCCCGTTCACGCCAGCGAGCACCGGCGTGTGCTTGACCACGGGCAGGACCTCGCTCGCCATTTCCATGACGATATCGTTCGCATTGCCGTAGGCCATCATTCCGGCCAGCGAACCGCGCCCGGCCATGCGATACCTTCCGGAGTTGTAGATGACGATCAGATCGATGCCGCCTTCTTCTTCGCATTTTGCGGAGAGTCCGGTGCCCGCCCCGCCACCGACAATGGGAATACCCGCTTTCCGCATTTCTTGGAATTTGGCGACAAGCGCCGCTCGGTCATGGTGCGACATCAGGCATTCCTTTTTCTGGCAGAGTGAAGAACAGGCATGGCGTCCAGAACCGCGTTTGCGAATTCTTCGGAGTTGATGTGAGCGTTGATGCGGGTAACCCGGCGGTTGCTTCCCTGGTTCACGTTGCTCTCAATCGCATTGAACAGGGCTTCGCGGGCCTCGGGGTCGTGGAATGGCTGACCCGGCGCGTCGAGCGCGGAAATGCCGCCTTCGGGTAGCAGGAATGTCATAGGTCCCTGCATCTGGTTGAGGCGCTGGGCGATCCACTCCCCGATTTGCCTGCATTCCTGGGCGGTCGTGCGCATCAGGGTGACGCTATCATTGTGGATCACGAATTTCCGCGAGGAGAACCTTTCCGGCAGCGTGTTGCGCGGCCCGAAGTTTACCATGTCGAGGGCGCCGACTGATCCGACATAGGGAACACTGGTGCGGATGATCGCGCCGAAACGATCCTCGGTGGCTCGGAACACGCCGCCAACCAGCATGTCGGCAACCTCGGTTGTGGTAAGATCGAGTACGGTTTCTATGTCGCCGTTGTCGACAAGGGATTCCATCGAGCGACCGCCGATACCCGTCGCATGAAAAGTGAGGCAATCGAAATCAGGCTCTAACTGGCTTGTAAGCCTCTGTATTAGAGGAGTCGTGACGCCAAACATCGTCAGAGCAACGGTTGGTTTCGCCTCTGAAGTGAGGGTCTTATCGGCACGGGACGACGGTAGATCGGTCGCCATTCCTGCCATCGCGCGCGCTGCATTGCCCAGAACCTTTTGCGTAATACGGTTCAGCCCCTGAACGTCTGCGACGGAATGCATCATCATGATATCGGAGGATCCGACATATTGCGCGACGTCGCCGGCTGCGACCGTGGAAACCATGATCTTGGGGATTCCAAAGGGCAGCGCCCGCATACCGGCGGTAGCCAGGCTTGTACCCCCCGAACCGCCCGCTGAAAGAATGCCGCCGATACCGCGTTCCCGCGCGATCCAGGTTTCGAATGCCTTGGCCATGGCGCTGACCGACTGCCCGCGATCTCCTGTCATCACGGATTGGGTGCCGCCACGTGCCATGATGGCGATCTGCGCAGGGGTGACGTCCGCGCGGGACGGCTTGCCGGATGTCGACAGGTCGACTGTCTTGACCGGTAAGCCGAGCGCCTTGATCCGATCCGCCATGTAGTTCAATTCGCGGGCTTTAGTGTCGAATGTACCCACCACTAGCACGGTCCGACCAACCCGTTCCGCATAAGGGATATGAAACACGTTCTCAGGTATTGGCTTGGGCGTGGGTTTGCTGTCCACCACGGTCGCGTTGGGCACATTCCAACGGTTCGGCATTTGAGTCACCGGGTGGAAGTCAGAGACCTTCTGATCTCCGCTGCGATTGACCCTGTAGACCTCGGCCATCTGCTCGGCGACGACAGCCTGTTCGCCGGGAGACGGCTCGGGCATTTCATCTTCGCTGTGGCGTCCCACGCCAAGCAGGCGTTGTTGCAAATCCCGATCCGCAGCCAGTGCTTTTGCATCCATGATACGGTTGATCCGACCGTTCACCATGATCCCGACCCGGTCGGAAACGGACGTGGCAACGCCAATGTTCTGTTCGATGACGAGGATCGCCATTTCATCTTCGGTGGCGAGACGGACCAGCATGTCACGCACCTGATCCACGATCACCGGGGCCAGACCTTCGGTCGGTTCATCCATGATCATCAGTTTCGGGTCGGACAGTAATGCGCGGGAGATTGCAAGCATTTGCTGTTCCCCGCCCGAAAGCTGGGCGCCGCCGTTGTTGCGCCGTTCGGCCAGCCGGGGAAATGTCTGATAAATCCGCTCCGGGCTCCAGCTGGCGTCGCGCGTGGTCTTGGCCGCGAGTCGCAGATGTTCGTCGACCGTCAGGCTTGGCCATACCCGGCGTCCCTGCGGAACATATCCGATGCCGAGCCGGTGAATTTCATGTGGTTCGAGGTGGGAAATTTCGCGGCCCATCGCGCGGATCGATCCGCTTTCGGCCTTTTTCAGCCCTGTGATAGTGTTGCACAGGGTCGTTTTACCCATGCCATTACGCCCGACGATGGAAAGAACGCCGGTTTCGAGCGTAAAGCCGACACCTTGCAGCGCATGGCTTTCGCCATAATAGACTTGCAGATCTTCCACCTGAAGAACGGCCTTACCGCGACGTTCAGCCATGACCGTCTCCTAGGTAGATAGCCTGAACTTCGGCGTCATTTTCGATTTCTTCCGGCGTGCCTTCCTTGAAGACGCGGCCATTATGCATCATCGAAACATACTCCGAGACGCGCAGCGCCACGTCGAGATCGTGTTCGATGATGACGTATCCGATATGCGATGGCAGGGCGCCGAGTATGGCGACGAGATCACGCCTTTCGGTTGGCGAAAGACCGGCCGCCGGTTCATCGAACAGGATGAAACGGGGCGCGCCTGCCAGAGCAAAGGCGATTTCAAGCTGCCGCTTGCGACCATGAGATAGTGTCGCGACCTGAAGATCGGCGTCGTCGTATAGATGAACGGCCATGAGGATCGACCGGGCCTGTTCCATATTGGCGTCCGTATCGCGGGGCCGGAGCAACGAGAACCGGCGGCGCGAGACGCCACGACAAGCGAGATAAACGCTTTGGAGAATTGTCAGCCCGTCGAAGAGCTGTGAAATCTGGTAGGTCCGGCGCAAACCGCGCCGAATCCTGTCGTGTGCAGGGATTGATGTGATGTCTTCGCCGAAAAAGCGGATCCGCCCGAACGTACAGTCGAAATCCCCTGTAATCGCATTGAATAGAGTCGTTTTTCCGGCTCCATTCGATCCCAGAACCGCGCGGCGTTCACCTGCGGCGATCTTCATATTGATATCGGACAGCGCCACGAGGGCACCGAAATGACGTGCCACGCCATCCAGCTCCAGCGCATAAGAGCCGGTGCTGGACAGAGGGGTGTTTTCACTTAGCAATGCCATATCAGGCGCCAGTCCGAAACATCAGGGGCAGCTTGGGTTTTCGCGGCTGACCGCGCCGAGCGCCCTGAACTCTTCCTTGTCGATGCCGAGGGTCTGATTGACCTGCGGCGTGGTCTGGATGAGCTTGTTCACGAGGTTGCCATCCGGTCCCTCGACCACTTCGGTCAGGTAGATGTCGGCAATCGCGTTGCGATTTTCATCGAGTGAGACCTTGCCGGTCGGGGTCTCGAATTCGAGATTGGCAAGGGCTTCGCGGTAGGCTGTCGGGTCGGAGAGATCACCGCCCGTTTCCTCAAGCGCCAGCAGGGCTGCTTTCATCCCGATGTAGTACCCATGCGCAAAGAGCGAGGGCGACGGGAACGCGCCATCAGTTTTCTTGTACTCTTCGACGAAGGAAAGCCACGCTTCGCTGTCATTGGTATCGGCTGTGGGACCGGCCGCCGGCGTTCCGATCAGGATATCACGCAGGCGTCCTTCGGAGGTCAGCACAGTCTGGTCAACCGTAATGGACCCGCCGATTAGCGGAGCCTCGCCCCCGGCCTGCTGGTACTGGCTGAGGAAGTTCACCGCATCGGCACCGCCCAGCGCGACATAGATCGCATCTACATCATCAGGGATAGCGGCAATGACCGACGAGTAGTCCTTGTTCCCGATTGGCACCCACGACTTGGAGGGAACGGTGCCGCCTGCATTGCAGAATTCAGCCATAAAGCCAAAGACCTGCGTGTAAGGGAAGGAGTAATCCTCGGCTACGGTTGCGACGGACTGGTAGCCCTTTTCATTATAGACATAGGTGCCCAAGCCGGCCATCCACTGCGCGCCATCTGTCGAGAAGCGGAAGAAGTTGTCGGCCGGATCCCGGAACGTCGTGTCCTGCGCGGCGGACGACCCGTTGATGAAGGTCACATCGGGTTGCGTCTTGGCGTAGTCCTTGACGGCAATGCCTTCGTCCCCGGAAAGAGGCCCGACGAGCACCTTTACGCCGTCTTGTTCGACCAGCTTTCGTGCAGCGCGCACCGCGCTATCGGGAGAGGCATCCGAAGAGCCGCGAATGATCTCGATCTCATGTCCGGCAACTTCACCGCCGAATTCGTTGACGGCGGTCATCGCGCCGCGTTCGCCGTCTTCGCCGAGCACGGTAAACGCGCCTTCGAAGGTGGCCAGCAAGCCGATCTTGATCGCGCCATCTTGTGCAAGCGCGATGCCCGGAAGCGTGAGCGCCGTGGACAGCGTCAGCGCGAGCAGGTTGCGTTTTGTGATCCTCATGTCTTTTTCCTCCCTGGAAGTTTGAATTGGATCGTCTTTCCGGAACCCTCTCCTCAGGGGTCCGGTCGTAATGAGTTCTGTTTCAAATAGGGTTTCGCCTTCTCCCAGAGGCCGAGCATGCCGTCAGGCGATAACAAGACCACGCCCAGGAAAACGAGGCCGATCAGGGTGTTGAAGCGTTCCGCACCCACGATATCGATGGCAAAGGTCTGCATCATAACGACAAGGATCGCGCCGAGGAACGGCCCGATGGGATGTCGCAATCCCCCGATGACGGCGATGATGAGAACATTGACCGCCGCGCCGACCCCGATGGTGCCGGGGCTGATACGACCCTGGAACCAGACGAGCAACACTCCGGCTAACCCAGCAATCGCGCCGGAGAGAAACCAGGCAAAGACCTTGTGCGCTGTCGTGTTATAGCCGATGGCGCGCATCCTGCGCTGGTTGTCGCGAGTCGCCTGAAGCGTGAGACCAAAGGTCGATTGAGCGCCATAGAGAACTGCCGCGTAGCAGAGCGAAGCCGTGCCAAGGCAGAGGTAATAGAAGGGCAATGGATCGCGCCAGTTGACGCCGAATACCTCGGGGGCGCGCAGACCCGCGTAGCCCGGAAAGCCGTTGAATAGAGTATAGTTTTGCTGGGCAAAGTAGAAAGCCGCCGTGGCAACGGCGAGGGTGATCATGATCGTATAGATGCCCTCGGTTCTCACGGCGATCAGCCCGATCAGGGCAGACGCTGTGGCTGCGAAAAGAACCGCGACTGGAACATAGATCCACCATGGCCAGCCAAAACCCATCACGTCAGAACTGTTTTCACCGAAAATCGCGACGCTGTACCCGGCGACCCCGACAACCGTGATCTGCGCGAGGCTGACCATGCCGCCATATCCCGCCAGCAGCATCAGCGAGAGCGCGATCATCCCGAAAATCAGGGTATAACCGCCGATCTGGGTCAGGAAAAAGTCAGAGGCGACGGCCGGGTATAGGATCAAAAGGACGGCCAGAATGATGTTGCCCGCGCCGATATGCCGGATAAAAGCGGGCCCGGACTGGTTTTCATCGCGAAGGGTTTCGATCAAACTCACAGCCGTTTCCCCATAATTCCTTCGGGGCGGATTGCCAGTGTAACGACCATGATCACGAAGGTCAGGACGACGCCGTATGTCGGGAAATAGACGAGGCCGATCTGTTCCGCGAGCCCGATGAGCAGCGCGCCAATCGCGGCGCCGGTGATAGATCCCATGCCGCCGACGATGACGACTACAAGGCTTGCCAGCAGGTAACGGATGTCTTCGCCGGGCGCGACAGAGAGAGCAGATCCGCCGATAACACCCGCCAGCCCCGCCAGTCCGGCGCCAAGTGCGAAAACGCCTGCAAAGACATAGTGGACGTTCACGCCCGAGGCCGAGAGCATCTCGCGGTCATCGACACCGGCGCGGATCATCATGCCGATGCGGGTCTTGTTAAGAGTCAGCCAAAGCGCCACGCCGATTGCCACAGCCACGCCGAGGACGATCAACCGATACAGGGGGTACTTAAGAAACACGAGGGTGCCGTTCGACCGCTCTGCCGTGACAACCGGCAGTTTGATCGCACCGCTGATCCATTCGGGCGTCAGAATTTGATAGGTGCCGCCAGACCAAACGGCCAGCATGAGATCGGCTGCCACGATGGAAATGCCGATGCTGACCAGTGTCTGGCGCAGATCGTCGCCTTCGAGACGGCGAAAGACCAGTATCTGCATGATCAGACCCACGAGGGCGATGGCGATAAAGGCGCCGCCGACTCCGATAAACCAGTTGCCTGTACGCGTCGCGATTTCATACCCGACATAGGCGCCAAGAAGGTAGAGAGAGCCATGTGCGAGGTTCACGTTGCGCATTAGCCCGAAGATCAGGGTAAAGCCGCTCGCGACGAGAAAGTAGAGACCCGCCAGCGTCAGCCCGTTGAGGATCGCGCTGAGAAAGGCCTTTTTAGAGATCAGTATTGCGTCAAGCCAATCCGGCCATTGGGCGACGATCATCCATATGAGCACCAGTCCGACAAGGACGCCGAAACCGACCCAGATCTGCTTCCGGGTTGGCCCCTTCGGCGGGCTGGACAGCTCGTCGCGGAGATTACTGGTTTCGCTCATGCGATCAGTCGACGCCTTTGTTCCTGTGCCTGAGGCGCCTTGTGAAACTTGCCGTCTTTCATAATCGCAAGGATGCGTTTCTGATCCTGAAGGATGCGGACGTCGGAAATTGGATCTCCGTCGATGAGGATGAGATCGGCAAGGTAGCCTTCCTTGATCAAGCCAAGCTCATCTCCCATCTGCATGATCTGGCCGCCATACTTGGTGCCGGCCTGAATCGCTTCCATGGGACTGAAGCCCAGCATATCGACGAAGGTCTCGATGTCCTTGGCGTTGGTGCCCTGGGGGGTCCAGGCAAAGCCGTAATCCCCGCCGATGCAGATGCGGATGCCGCGGCGGTGCATCTTTTTCATCGTATCGATGCACATCTCCAATTCGCGTTCGTATTCCATCGCGATCGGCGATCCGGGTTTGATCCCCCATTCTTCGGCATAGCGTGCGGTATTGATCAGCCATGCGATGCCCGGCGCGACAAAGTGCCTGTCCTTGGCCGCTTCGAGCATGTCGAGGCTTTCCTCGTCGGCGAAGGAGGCATGGTAGATGTTCGTGATCCCGTGGCGGATGCATTGCTTGACTGACCCCGAGGAACGGGCATGGGCCGATAGTGTCTTGTGGCGACAGCGGGCTTCCTGCACGGCCATTGCGACTTCCTCCTCGGACATGGGCGTTTCTTCAGCGCCCATTCCGGTGATCGCTTCACCGCTGAGGTTCAGCTTGATGCTGTCGACACCATATTTGATCAGCGTCCGGACGGTCCGGCGAACTTCCTCCGGACCTGAGACAACCAGTCCAAGGTTTAATCCTTCGTGCGGAATGTGGCTTGGCGCGGCATCGCCGAGGCCGCCGACTGTGGTGATCTCGGGGCCCGCCGACAGATAGCGTGGCCCGGGAAAACGGCCTTCATTGATAAAGCGTTTGGCCACGACATCGAGCCTCGGTTTTGCAGCGGCTGCCCCCCTGCCTGCGGTGAAACCAGCATCGAGAACGAGCTTGGCCATTTCCATGGTGACCAGCATGTGTTCTTCCAGTTCCATCATCTGGATCGGGTCGATGCCCGGCGCGTTGTTCCAGCTCAGGTGAAGATGTGCATCGATCATGCCGGGCATCAGCGTCGCGCCCATCCCGTCGATTACCTTGGCACCCCCGTAGGAAGAACCGCCAAACCGGGCGCCGCCTCGGGAAATGCGCGAGATACGGTTACCTTTTACGACGACCTCGCCGGTATAAGGATTTTCGCCCGTCGCATCGAGCACGCGCACATTCGTGAAAACAATCTCGCTGTTTCCGTTCCAATCCGTTTCAGCCATGTGTTCCTCCCAAAACTGGCCGCCTCCCTTGTGTCGCGCGCGTCAGATCCTGTGACGTTGCAGGAACTCTCGCGTTGCGTTCGCACAATCAGTTGGCCGTTCAATCGGGGTCCAGTGGCCGCATCCTGGTACGATGCGAATTTCGGAGCCCTCGATATTTTCGTTAAGCAACCGGGCCATGCTGACCGGAGCGACCGGATCATGTTCTCCGGTAATCAGCAGAACCGGCGTTTTGATCTTGGGCCAGAGTGCTGCTTTCGCGCCGGAGAGGGCCTCGCAGTTCTGTGCATATCCCTCGGGCGGCTGCCGCATCAGGGATTCACGCACGAATGCAGCGGCGACCGGGTTATTGCGGTGGGTCTCGGGCGCCAGCGTCGCTTTTGAAATCTGGTCGGCGATCCCATCCATCCCATTTTTCCGAACGCCAGCGGCCCGGTCGAGCAGCCCTTTGCGGGCCGCATCCGGCGGTTCCGTCAACGCGCCGAAGAGCACCATCGAGGCGACCAGTTCAGAACGGGTTTCGGCCAGTTTCTGACAGACGAGCGTTCCCATGGAATGTCCAAGCAGGTGGCAGCGTTCCAAGCCGGTGGCTTGAATCCAGTCGGCTACGAGATCGACAATCACATCGAGGGTCAGCCGGGCGTGCGGAAGCCCGGTTCGAGCAGCCCCCGGCATGTCCGGTCTGACGCAGCGGTATGTTGTCAGCTCAGGCATCAGAGCTTCGAATGTGTTCGACGATCCGCCCAACCCATGAATCATCACGACTGGATCCCCGTCACCAGCATCGTCCGAAACAAGGGTGAAGCGGTTGTTCATGATGCCCGTACCGGGTTTTCGAGATAGCCGATCTGGTCAATTTCGACCCGCATGAGGTCTCCGTCCACGAGATATTTCGGTGGTTTGAAGCCGATGCCCACGCCTTCGGGTGTTCCGGTCGCGATCACATCGCCCGGTTTCAGGCTCGCGCCAGCAGAGATGGTTTCAATCAGTGTCGGGATGTCGAAAATGAGATCCCTGACGGAGGCGTCCTGTCGCATTTCGCCGTTGATGGCGCATCGTACCCGCATGGAGTCGAGATCGACCTCATCTGCCGTCACGACCCACGGTCCCATCGGGCAGAACGTGTCCTGAGATTTACCGATCAGCCATTGACTGTATTTGCCCTGCAGATCGCGGGCGGTGACATCGTTGATGATGGTATAGCCCCAAACGTGGTCCATCGCCTCATTAGCGGAAATGCCGCGCCCGCCTTTGCCAATGATCACGCCAAGTTCGGCCTCGTAGTCGATGGAGGTAGATACGTTTGGGTCAAGCCGCACCTCGGCACCCGGTCCGACAACTGTTTCCGGCACCTTGGAGAAGATAATCGGGTCTTTTGGGACCACAGAATTGGCGGCGCTTGAGTCGAAACCGCTGTTGGCGAATTCCTCTGCATGCGCGTGGTAGTTCTTGCCGACGCAGAAGATGTTGCGTGATGGACGCGGGATAGGAGCGCAAAGTTTCACCTGGCTTAATGGGATTGGCTCCATCTGCCGGGGCATCTCGCTCCTACCGATGAGAACAGCCACACCTTGCGCGGCTTCCTCAAGGGTGAGGTCGAACGGGCGCACTGTACTGCCATCAGGATCAACAAGCCCAACCCGCCTTTCAGATTGAATTTCAAATGTGGCGAGTTTCATCCGGCACTCCTCCCAAAGTGAACCGATCCATTTATTGGTTCAATATTTTTGATCTGTAAACCCTATTTTGTTGCCTTGGTGAAATTTAGTAAGTATTGGATCAGGAAGTTTTTAAACTCGACTGCAACGATTTCCGCTTTTTCGGTCAGGACAGTCCCTGTTCCTGTTGTTGGCCAGAATGTTATCAGCCTTGAAAAGTTCCAGAATCTGAGCCGGACACGCCATTGGTTCAGAACCTAGAAGAGGACCTGAATGTCGCGTGTGAAGTCCAAAGATATTACCCAGTCGCTGCGGGCGCGTATCGCAGAGGCAGAGTGGGGTGCAGATCAGAAATTACCGAACGAGAGAGAGCTGGCTCAGGAGTATGGAGTTGCGCGGAATACGGTGCGCCGGGCGATCTCCGAGCTTTCCGAACAAGGCATACTGACGCGGCATGTCGGCCGGAGCACCGTCATCAACGAAACAGCCGTACTGGGTAGCAGCGATCTGTCTGATATCATCCGCAGTCTCAATGAAATCAGTCCCTTCGATATCATGAATATGCGTCTGATAATCGAACCTCAGGCTGCGGCCAGTGCCGCGACGATGGGTTCCGACAACGAGCTCGAGGCGATGGAAGAGATACATCAGAAGTCGATCGAGATGGAGGATCGGGAGAAGTTCGAGAAATTGGACATGGCGTTTCACGAAGCCATCTTTGCAGCTACACGGAATGAGCTGCTCAGGAACCTGAACGAAATTTCGTGTATCGTTCGGCGGCGGTCGACCGTGGCGGCAATTCGCAAGAATGGGTTCAGCGAAGCGCGGAGAATCGAGAGTATTGCGCAGCATCGGTCGATCCTTGATGCGCTTAAAGCCAGAAATCCCGAAGCAGCGGCAGAGGCCATGAAGCTGCATCTGGCTGTGCGCAGCCGGAACATTTTTGGTGGCGATACACCCGACCACATGCCGATTGGACAGGTTCTATGAACGGGCCGGAGATCGCGGTCCTTCCGGAACATGATGACGATCAGGAGTTAATGAGCGTCCTTCGGCGGATTGCCGGGACAAGCCCTCGCGACATCATGGAAGTACGTATGATCGTCGAGCCAAAGGCTGCCGCTGTATCGGCAGCCAACGCTCGGCCCGCCGACCTTGTGGCGATACGAAACGCGCATGATCTGGCGGTAGCGTCGATGGAATCCGGGACCTTCGAGGCATGGGACGGGGAGTTCCATAAACGCATTTTCGAAAGCACCCGGAATGATTTCCTGACGACATTGCACGATATTCTGAACGCGATCCGGATGCGGGAAAACTGGGTCGAAATCAAACGCCGTACCTTTGATCCCGAGCAGCGCATAATCTATTGCGATGAACATGCTGCCATCTACGCCGCAATCGAATCCCGTGATCCTGCGCGCGCTGCGAGTGAGATGCGCCGACATATCAGAACGATCAGCCGAAACTTGTTCTGACAGCAGAGCAAGATAACCGTTACAGGCTGGTCACGTCGGGTCGCCGGTGGCCACTTTCCATTACGAAGCTTCGTTCTGACCGATATTTGCCGTCAGGATTGAGAGTGCTTTATCAACATTTCGTTGGCAACGGCGGCGGATTCCAAGGAGCGCTGCGCGTCGCAGAGTTTGGAAAGTTCCTTTGGATCGACGGAAAAAAAACAAAGCTGCCGAGCTGCGGTTCGAAAACAAGCAGGCCTTCCATCTCGCGACGGTTTATCGCTTTGCGTACAGGCGGGCAACTGACCTGAAGTTTCGAGGCGATTCGCGCTTCGGAAAGTTGGCTTCCGAGGTCCAAGTCATCCGAGATGATCAAGTTCCGTAGGGCTTCGGAGACCATTTCTTTCTAAGATTTAAGGCGCGAAATGGATCTCATACGGGTCTTCTCTCCGAGACTTTGGTCCACACCTGACGGCATACAAAATGCCCGATGTTCGAAAAGTGGACTCAAGCGTATTTTGCGCCCCGGTGATCTGATTGTGGGGGATATCGATGGCTGTGTTCTTGTACCCATCGGGCATGCCGAAGCGGTGCTGGAGACGGCGCGAGAGATAGATGAGCGCGAGGCGGAGCAGGCCGGCTGATCATCGAAACGGGATCCACGAAGAAAGGTCTTGAGAAATACTGGCGTATCTCATCCGGTAGCTTAGAGCTGATTCAGCTGTCGCGTGCGTTGGCAATCGCAGGTTCAGCATCCGTAAACTCCGATCGCAGACCAGCCCTGCGCCATTAGTAGAAACGAACCCGCGCTTCGCTTTTCGGGCGTGGCTAACCATAGAGAAGGCGATATGGCACCAGAACTACTATGTCTCGGAGAGCCGCTGCTGGAGTTCAACCAACGGCAAGATGGCACCTATCTGCCTGGACATGGCGGTGACACATCCAACTGTGCCATCGCTGCTGCCCGACAAGGCGCCAGCGTCGGTTATGTGACCCATGTCGGTGCGGATACCTTTGGGGACAGTTTCATAAATCTGTGGGCCGAAGAGGGAGTCGACACCAAGACGGTTCGGCAGGTTAAAGATGCGCATACAGGTGTCTATTTCGTGACCCACGGCCCCGACGGACATCAGTTCAGTTATTTCCGTGAGGGCTCTGCCAGTTCCCGTATGGGACCAGCGGACTTACCTGTTTCTGCTCTCAAATCGGCAAAGATCCTGCATGTCTCGGGTATTAGTCAGGCGATTTCGCAGACGGCGGCGGACGCGGTTTTCGAAGCGATCGATATCGTGAGATCTGCAGGGGGGAGGGTGTCCTACGATAACAACCTGCGGCTCAAGCTCTGGCCGATTGCCCGCGCGCGGGCAGTTACCCATGCAGCTATGGCGATGTGCGATATAGCATTGCCCGGTCTTGATGATGCGCGGCAGCTGACAGGACTGGATGACCCTGACGCGATTACGGATTTCTACCTTGATCTCGGTGCGGAAACCGTTGCCCTGACTCTTGGCGAGGAGGGCACTCTTGTTGCGACCACAGAAGAACGGCGCCGTATCATCGGTCGTCGGGTAAAGGCGGTCGACGCCACGGCGGCGGGTGATACGTTTGACGGCGCATTCCTTGCCCGCATTCTTGCAGGCGACGACCCTTTCGAAGCTGCAAACTATGCCAATGCCGCTGCAGCTTTGTCGACACAGGGTTATGGGGCCGTCGTGCCCATGCCGCGTCGAGAGGCCGTGCTTGAATTTTTATCGGAGTGCTGAATGAAGTTGGTAGTCGTTATCGGCGGTTCTCGCGGCATTGGAGTCGCAGCGACCTTTGTTCAATAGGGCTGGTCCGTAAACGCGACCGGCGTAACACGCGAAGAGGTCCAAGCTTTTTGCTACCTCAACGCGTGGGATCGAGACCGCGGTGCTTGATGTGACCGACAACTATGCTGATCCGTTTGGGAAGACGATTGGCTATGAAAACGTCTTTTCCAAGATCGACGTGAGTCGAGAGCACTATGAGAGGGTTGGTCTGGGCGGAGATTACGTGGATCAATTTGCTAGTTAGTAAACTGTGATCGAGCAACTCCGCACAGCTCAGGCTGCACGTTGTGACCATGATTTTTTCCAGCGCGTGAGATCGTTCTCGAACAGCGAACTGCTCTTTTCGCGATCATTCCCTCAGTATACATTCTAGCGATGGAATGGATCATCTCAGAAGAGCTTGTCCCTTATCAGGACGCGCTGGACTTTATGGAGGCGCGGGCGGGTGCCATCGCCTCGGGTACCGCTGGGGAGTGTATCTGGCTGCTTGAGCATCCGCCGCTCTACACAGCAGGAACAAGTGCGAACCCGAAGGATCTCAAGGAGCCGGACCGTTTTCCTGTGATTCCGACGCGACGCGGCGGGCAATACACATATCACGGACCCGGCCAGCGCGTAATTTACGTGATGCTCGATGTCGGACGGCGCGGCCGGGATGTACGGCGATTTGTTCAGCAACTCGAGGACTGGGTTATCCGGGCCCTTCAGGAGTTCAATATTACAGGGCATATCCGTGAAGGACGTGTTGGCGTATGGGTCGAAAGGCCCGACAGGCCTAAGGGTTTCGATGGATTGGTGCAGGAAGACAAGATTGCGGCCATCGGGATACGCTTAAGGAAATGGGTCAGTTTCCATGGCATCTCGATCAATGTAGACCCCGATCTTTCGCATTTCTCGGGGATCGTGCCCTGTGGAATCGCAGAGCACGGGGTTACCAGTCTCGTTGATCTGGGTATGCCAGTGACGATGGAGGATCTCGATGTTGCGCTTATGCGGTGTTTCAAGGAAGTTTTTGAAACTCATAACGCCGAGGTTTGACGCGACGCTGAATAGTCAGCGGCCGTCGAAAAGCTCGTCTAGTACGTCGAGCACAAGATTAGGCTGATCGTAAAACATGAGCTGCCCGGCGCCGGGAACGATACGAACCTCGACGTTTTCCCGTCCTTTCATGGTATCAACCACGCTTTGTGCGGATACTACGGGGTCGATTTCGCCATTCAGGAAGATGCTGCGGGTCTTATTTTTACCGAGCTGGCCGCCCCAGTCCCGAACGACAAAATAGCTGTCGGTTTCAAAACCGGCCTGTCCCTGTTCAACTGTGAACCTAAAGCCAGATTGCAGCAGGTCGGCAAGTTGGTATTTTTTAATAATACCGTTGTCCCATGTGCCGGGGGCAAAAAGGGAGTTCATGAATTCTGTCACCTCTTTCCCGTCGATTTGCGCAATACCTGCACGCAGGACGGTCGGCAGTAAGGCGGGGGCAAAACGTGCGGTGTAGGCGACGACGCGCTGCCTTGGCGGCATGCTACGGAACTGGCTCAGACGAGTGATGGGAGCATTGCCGGAAACGCTTAGCGTGCCGGCAACGAGGTCGCCCAGCCGAGTGGCAACAGTATGTGCATATAGACTGCCACCCAAGTGGCTCATAATGACGGGCCGGTCGAGTTCGAACTTTTCGATGAGTTCCTTGGTATGAAGGTAGGCGATATCGACGGCCTGATCGATACGATCAACGGGCGTCGATTTTCCGAAACCCGCGCGCACCGGCATTAGAACCTGAAAGTTCCGGTCCATGAATTCCGCCGCATGCCGTTTGAGCGGGGCTGGTCCGTCTATCATGCCGTGAAAGAAGATCACCGGGCGAGCAGAGCTGCTTCCGATCCGGAAGAGCTGCATCGTCATGCCGGTGGATTCCATCTCCAGGAGTTCGAAGGGCAGATCAATGTTGATGCTTCTGTTCTTTACCTGAGCGTCGTTCGTATTGATCAGGAAGACGACAAGGCGAATGAGATCCACCTGACTGGGAGCCCCGGTCTTTGAAAGGACGGATTTGGCTTGATTGCGAACCGTGTGTTCGGACCTGCCGGTTTGTTCGGCGATCTGCTTTAGGTTGTTGCCGCCCAAGAGATTTCTGACAAGTTCCACTTCTGCCCGGGATAGGCCAAAGGAACTGACAAGCATGTCGCCAGCAGAGTCGCTCCACTGAAATTCGAGGCCCTCGATTGCAACAAGCAAAGTGGGTGTGCCGTGCTCGGTCGGAACGGGCACGATACGCGCCATGAGATGCCGCGGTGTCAATGCGCTCGAAAGAACAACGGGAGGAACTGCGGCGCGCTTCAGTCGCGCCGATGCGAAAAGTTGTTGCACAAGTTCCACGGAAACAGGGGTCAGCTCGGCGAGCATATCGTCCAGTTCAATGGCCCGGCCCAGCAGCTGCTTTGCAACATGACTCGCCGCCACCGACTTGCCTTCTGAATCGAAAAGGAGGGAGAAAACTGGAGACGCGGCAACTTGATCACTGACATTTGCCTTGGGGGGCGCGACCCGGCCAAGCTGTTCGAGAATATTGTAAGCGCGGGCGAAGTGCGCTTCGAGTTCCGGATCAACGTCCAGGTCGATCGTGCTTGGTGGTTCACTGCCGTCCTTGAGTGCTTCCTGATCCTCAAGCACCGCCTGAATATGGTCTCCCCAAGCATCCATGAACGAATCATAAAAGTCCGGCCTTATGACAGACTCATAGATCGCAGCGACGACTCGTTCCCGCGTCGTGGCCTCTGATTGGTAACTTTTGGGTGAGTCCCGAATGATGCAATATCCCTATGAGTTGCGGGCTGCGGCTTAAACTTGTTCGAAACAACTTTGGTAAACGGCTTTTGACCCATTTGGGTCATGGCAAAAATATGCCGTCAGGTTAACAATATTTTATCGTTCCTTTCGTGAGTGGCGATCATTTCAGTGACAATTTCAGGGCTATTTTTCCGCCCGTACCCATTTCAATACCTTCTACCGCTCCGGGTAACCGGAGCGGTTTTTAGCTTTCTATGTTACTGAGAACTTGTGTCAAAGTATGGAGATGTCAACTTCCGAAGTGTCTTAGTGACCGATGAGTTTCGGATTCTCGCAGATCAGGTCACCGTATTCGAACTCAAGAGTCGTATGACTGATACTAAACGTGTCGAGCAAGAGTTGCTTGATGTCCTGCTTGATCCGTGTTTGCTTGATCAGATCGGACTCGGCGATGAGCACATGGGCTTGAAGCGCGGTTTCTGACTCCTCCATCTGCCAGAGATGCAGGTGATGGATACCTTCGACGCCGGGCGTCTTCAAAATTGCTTCAATAACTTCTTCAGTATGGATGCCGGGCGGGCTACCCAGCATCAGCACCCTGATGACACCACCGATTTCCGCGTAGACATGCCACAGGATGTATCCCGCGATCATCAGCGTTACAACGGGGTCAACCCAGTCCCAGCCCAACACGATAACAGCAAAACCGGCGATGATGACGGCGACCGAGCCGAGAGCATCCGCAAGGTTATGGAGGAAAGCCGCTCTGATGTTCATGCTTTCCTTTGACAATCTGTAGGTTAGCGCAGCGGTCACCAGATCGATGACAAGTGCAATGGATGCAATCGAGACGACCATCCAACCAGCAATGGGCTGCGGATCCAACGCACGCATGACCCCCTCGTACCCGAGGTAGAGTGCAATAACGACAAGCGTTGTATAATTGATGAGAGCGGCCACGACTTCGGCGCGTCCGTAGCCAAAGCTCATATTCGTGTCTGCCGGACGGCGCGCAATCTTGCGGGCCACGAATGCGATGATGAGCGAGATCGCATCCGAGAAGTTGTGCAATGCGTCGGCAATCAGCGCGAGGGAGCCGGAAAGTATCCCGCCAACTACCTGAGCAAGCGTCAGAAGCATGTTTACCGCGATGGCCCAAGCGACCTTGGCGTCGCCAGCATCGGGATCGATGTGGTGGTGGTGATGGTGATGGTCAGAATGATCGTGTGGCATTTCGGGTCCTGGTACTTGTGCAGGCTCAAGGTAATTGCTCTAGTAACTAGAGGTTCAAGAGGTGATCCGAATGTTTTCGATAGGCCAGCTTTCCCGCCGAACAGGGGTGAAGGTTCCGACGATCAGATATTACGAAGATCGGGGTCTTCTCCCGCAGCCCGAGCGTTCATCCGGCAACCAGCGGCGCTATGATGAACATACACTGAAGCTGCTGAAGTTCATCAGGCATACCCGTCAGCTGGGTTTGCCGCTGGAAGATGTATCTGAATTGATTTCCTTGCAGGAACAGAGTGGACCGGCGCTTTCAAAGGCCCATGAAATCGCATTGCGCCAGCGCGATCTTCTGCGTGAGCGTATTGAAGAGCTGCAGAAGCTGGAGGCGGAACTTGAGCGGATTTCGAATGCATGCACGCATCCTCATCTCGAAGCGGAGCATGCGGGGGAATGTGCCGTCCTAAACGGCTTCTCGGATCACGGTTCATGCGAGCATGCGCACAGGAGCTACCCGGTCGGAAGAAATCTGCCCAGAAAGACGGGCTAGTCCAGAGCCTTGCGGATCTTGTCTGCAACCGCCGCAATCTGATCCAGATCTCCCATCTGGCCCGGAGGACGCAGTACGTCGCCCTGACGGCGGGGCAGGATATGAAAGTGGAGATGAAATACTTCCTGTCCGCCGGGCGCCTCATTGAACTGCTGAATGGTCACGCCTTCGGCATCCAATCCCTTCATCACGGCCTTGCTGACTTTTTGAACGGTGTTCATAACGCTGGCCAGTTGTTCAGGGCTGGCGTCGAGAACATTCCGGCAGGGGGTCTTTGGTATGACAAGACAATGACCATCAGCCCTTGGTATGATATCCATGAAAACAAGCGTGTCGTCATCTTCGAAAACGCGTGTCGCCGGCAGCTCGTCCCGCAGGATTTTTGCAAAGATATTGTCGTCCTGATAATCGGCCATCTCGTTTTCCCCTGCAAGAAATCACGTGTCTCAACCCGTTTCTATTGGTCGTGACGAGCGGGTCAAGCGGCAAAACCCATCAAGGGGGCGCGTCAATATATCTTACTCTGGGACGATTTACGCCATTGAAGCACCAGTCAGGTCATTCTAAAACCTGCATGAATATGCAAGCGGCCGGAACAGGGCTGCGCGCCCATAGCCCATAGCTAACCAGGAGGTGCCCGATGGCAGACGCAGCCATTCACGGCCACGAACACGAGGACACACGCGGGTTTTTCACGCGCTGGTTCATGTCCACAAACCACAAGGACATCGGGGTACTCTACCTCATAGTGGCCGCAATTGTTGGTTTCATTTCAGTAGGCTTTACCGTTTTCATGCGGCTCGAGCTTTTGGAGCCCGGCGTTCAGCACATGTGTCTCGAAGGCGCACGTCTGTTCAGTGATGCGGCGCGCGAATGTACGCCGAACGGTCATCTCTGGAACGTTCTGATTACGGGCCACGGCATCCTGATGATGTTCTTCGTGGTGATTCCTGCGCTCTTCGGCGGATTCGGCAACTATTTCATGCCGCTGCAAATCGGCGCGCCGGACATGGCATTCCCGCGGATGAATAACCTCTCCTTCTGGATGTATGTTGCCGGTACAAGCCTTGCGGTCTGTTCGGTTCTGTCGCCGGGTGGCAACGATCAGCTTGGTGCTGGCGTGGGCTGGGTGCTTTATCCCCCGCTCTCTGTCCGTGAAGGCGGTATGGCGATGGACTTCGCCATCTTCGCGGTTCACCTTTCCGGTGCGTCTTCGATTCTTGGTGCGATCAACATCATCACCACCTTCCTGAACATGCGTGCCCCCGGCATGACCCTGTTCAAGGTGCCGCTGTTCGCCTGGTCGATCTTTGTAACGGCTTGGCTGATCCTTCTGTCGCTGCCGGTTCTGGCGGGCGCGATCACCATGCTGCTGATGGATCGTAACTTTGGCTTCACCTTCTTCGATCCGGCCGGTGGCGGTGACCCGATTCTGTACCAGCACATTCTCTGGTTCTTCGGTCACCCCGAGGTGTACATCATCATCCTTCCCGGATTTGGTATCATCAGCCACGTGATCGCAACGTTCAGCCGGAAGCCGGTGTTCGGTTACCTGCCGATGGTCTGGGCTCTGATCGCGATCGGCGCGCTGGGCTTCGTTGTCTGGGCGCACCACATGTACACTGTCGGTATGTCGCTTCATCAGCAGGCCTATTTCATGCTTGCGACGATGGTCATTGCGGTGCCAACAGGGGTCAAGGTGTTCAGCTGGATTGCCACCATGTGGGGCGGTTCCATCGAGTTCAAGACTCCAATGCTCTGGGCGTTCGGCTTCCTGTTCCTCTTCACCGTTGGCGGTGTGACCGGGATCGTGCTCAGCCAGGCTGCTGTCGACCGTTATTATCACGACACCTACTATGTCGTGGCGCACTTCCACTACGTTATGAGCCTTGGTGCCGTGTTCGCGATCTTTGCGGGTATCTACTTCTATTTCCCCAAGATGACCGGACGCATGTACCCGGAATGGGCAGGTAAGGTGCACTTCTGGACGATGTTCATCGGTGCCAACCTGACTTTCTTCCCGCAGCACTTCCTTGGCCGTCAGGGCATGCCGCGCCGCTATATCGACTATCCCGAGGCGTTTGCCTACTGGAACGCTTGGTCGAGCTGGGGTGCTTTCCTGTCCTTCGCGTCGTTCCTCTTTTTCTTCGGCGTCATCATCTACAGCCTGCGGGCAGGCGCCAAGGTGACCGAAGCCAACCCGTGGAACGAATATGCGGATACGCTGGAATGGACTCTGCCGAGCCCGCCGCCCGAGCATACGTTCGAGATTCTTCCGAAGCAGGAAGACTGGGACAAGCACCACGCGCACTAAGCGCTGGGGACGCACAAAAAATCAGGAGCCCCGGCATTTGCCGGGGCTTTTTTTCATATTCGGCCATCGAAAGTTCAGGTTTTATCGGCCAAGAGAACTGAACTGGCCCTATGCATTCAGACAAGGCGCTCTCGATGCCATACCAATGGGAAAGTCAGGAAGAACCCGTCCGGACCCTCAAGCTTTGGCCGCATCAAAGCCTGCAGCCAAGGGGGTTCGTCATATTCATCGGCGCTACCTGCGGGATGCTTCTTTTGCCGCTTTTAGCATTGTTGGGAAGCGTACTGCTTTGGCTATTGCTTCCATTCCTTGCAGCAGCCGTTTTCGGAATATGGTTCGCGATTGGAAAGAACCGAAAGAACGCGCGGATTCTGGAAATCCTGACGCTTACAGATGACTTGGTACGTCTCGAAAGACACACGCCCAAAAAGGACGTTAAAGAGTGGGAATGCAACCGGTACTGGGCCCGCCCGCAGATGCATGGAAAGGACGGCCCGGTACCATACTACGTGACGCTAAAGGGAGCGGGCCGAGAAGTGGAAATCGGTGCGTTTCTGTCCGAAGACGAACGTCGGGCGCTTTTCGATGACCTATGCCGGATCCTGCCGAGCAGAGCCTAGACATATGGCGCTTGTTTGGGTTTATCTCACCCCGAGCAGAGCCGGTCCTTAACCAACGGACCTACTTTTCCGAAATCCATCTGACCCGTGTAGCGGGATTTCAATTCCGCCATGACCTTACCCATGTCCCGGATGCTTTCTGCTCCGGTGGTATCAATGGCCTTATCCACGGCCTGGGTCATCTGACCTTCGTCAAGCTGCGGTGGCAGGAATTCTTCGATAACCTTCATCTCTGCCAGTTCACGGTCAGACAGATCGAGGCGGCCGCCTTCCTCGTAAGCAATCGCGCTTTCATGGCGTTGCTTCATCATCTTTCCGAGGATTGAAAGCACTTCCGCGTCGCCGACCCCATTAGCTTCGCTGTCATCGCTCCGCGCGGCAATGTCTTGATCTTTGATCGCCGCGTTAATGAGCCGGAGCGTAGAAAGCCGGGTCGCTGCCTTGTCCCGCATTGCCTGTTTCAGGGCATCATTCACCCTAGACCGCAAGTCCATCTTTTGTCCCATCCCCATGGATCATGAAGTCTCTCACTTTACTAAAAGCGTGTAGTTCTGACAATATCGCTTTCGCGACGTAACTTTTTCCTTAACTTTAACCCGGCACGGCGACTGCGGGTTGACCACGGCTGCGCCGCCTCATAGTACTCCATGAATTTGCCGAAATCGGAGTCGTATCATGGTCGCCACAGCCCCCGCGAAGCCTACTGCATGTCTCGCACTTGCCGATGGGACAATCTTTTACGGTGTCGGTTTCGGAGCAGTCGGTCAGACAGTGGCCGAGCTTTGCTTTAACACGGCGATGACCGGGTACCAGGAAATCATGACTGACCCTTCTTATGCAGGTCAGATCGTGACTTTTACCTTCCCGCATATCGGTAATGTGGGCGTGAACCCGGATGATGACGAAACCGGCGATCCGGTCGCCGCAGGCATGATCGTCAAGTGGGACCCAACAGTCGCTAGCAACTGGAGAAGCGCTGACGAACTGAAAGTCTGGCTTGAAAGACGCGGTCGGATTGCAATGGGGGGCGTTGACACGAGACGTCTGACCCGCGCGATCCGCCAGCAAGGAGCACCGCACGTTGCACTGGCGCACGATCCCGAAGGCAACTTCGACATTGAGGCTCTTGTTGCTGCCGCGCGCGCTTTCCGCGGGCTGGAGGGCATGGATCTGGCGAAGGATGTGACCTGCGCGCAGTCCTACCGTTGGAATGAAATGCGTTGGGCATGGCCGGAAGGCTACGCCGCGCAAACAGACCCGAAGTACAAAGTCGTTGCCGTCGACTATGGCGCAAAACGCAACATCCTGCGCTGCCTTGCCAGTGTTGGCTGTGACGTGACGGTTCTCCCGGCTTCGGCGACAGCGGAAGACGTACTTGCGCACAATCCTGATGGATTGTTCCTGTCCAATGGGCCCGGGGATCCTGCGGCGACCGGTGAGTACGCCGTACCCATGATTCAGGAAGTGATCGGAAAAACGGAACTTCCAGTGTTCGGCATTTGCCTTGGGCACCAGATGCTGGCGCTCGCACTCGGTGCCAAGACGGTCAAAATGAACCACGGTCATCATGGTGCCAACCACCCCGTAAAGGATCTTGAAACCGGTAAGGTGGAAATCACCTCCATGAACCATGGTTTTGCTGTTGATGCCCAGACGCTACCGAATGGCGTTCGTGAGACTCATCGTTCGCTGTTCGATGGTTCCAACTGCGGTATTCGCATGACTGATCGACCGGTCTGGTCCGTTCAATACCACCCCGAGGCAAGTCCGGGGCCGCAGGACAGCTTCTATCTTTTCGAAAGGTTCGCGGAGGCAATGAAAGAACGCGCGTCCGCCTGAGAGAAATACCGACGGATAACCAAGGAAAAATTTACCTCTCTTTAAGGTTAACCAGCCAACTCTGCCCTATCCGGCTCGGGAGGCAGGTTACCCATGGAAAGAGGTCCCTTGGTTCACGATGGTGGTGCCAATACTGCCGAACGGATGCCAATTGGCCGCCACTTGGTCGAAAACGGATCGATCACCTCTTCGCAACTGGTAGCCGCGCTTCAGCTTCAGACAACAATCAACGCACCCTTGGGTGAAATCCTTGTCGCCGAAGGCATCGCGAAGACGCAGGATGTCGAAAAAGGCCTTGCGCAGCAGTTCGCGCTGCCTAAAGCGGACTTTGATAAAGAACCAATAGACACGGAACTGTGCAAGTCTCGACCGCCGCGTTTCTGGGTTCGAAACCGTCTTCTGCCTTGGAAGAATGACGGCGAACGCGTCCTGATTGCCACGGAACGCCCTGATCGATTCGATGACCTTCGCGGCAGTCTTGAAGCGAATTTCGGATCTCTCGCACCGGCGCTTGGCGAATCCGACGATATTACAAGAACTATCGGCTTGTTGTTCGGGCGCCACCTGGCCCTCGAAGCCAATGAACGGGTTGCGGCTGAATTCAGTTGCCGGAGCTGGCATTGGAGCGCGCGCCTGATTTTACCTCTTCTCCTCGTGGCTGTCGGAACAGGCTTCTATAACTTTCCGACACTCGGATATTTCTTGGCCACTCTTGTCGCGCTTTCTGCTCTCGTTCTGTTTGCTTGTCTCAGGTTCACGGCGTTCATAGCTCATATGACTGACAACGACCTTCTTGCCGTGCCGCGTGGCCGGACCGTGGTGCAGGCAGAGAACCTGCGCAAACCAAAAGTTTCAGTCCTTGTTCCCCTTTATCGGGAAAAAGAAATCGTAAAAACGCTGGTGGCCCGGCTTAGTCGTCTGACGTACCCAAAGGCGGTTCTTGAGGTGCTTTTGGTCCTGGAAGAACGGGATGATGTGACCCGGCGTACACTGGCCGAAACAACCTTGCCCAGATGGATGCGTGTCGTGGAGGTTCCCGCAATCGGCGGCATCAAAACGAAGCCACGCGCGATGAACTATGCGCTGGACTTCTGCGGGGGCGAAATCGTGGGAGTTTGGGATGCCGAGGATGCACCGGCTTTTGACCAAATCGAGCGCGTCGTCGAAAGGTTTGCATCGGCGCCCGATGATGTTGTCTGTCTTCAGGGGGTGCTGGATTATTACAATCCACGGACCAACTGGATTTCACGCTGCTTTACTATCGAATACGCCGCCTGGTTTCGTGTCATCCTGCCGGGACTCGCACGCCTCGGTCTGATCGTTCCGCTCGGCGGTACAACACTTTTTTTTCGCAGGGACAAGCTGGAAGAGCTTGGAGGATGGGACGCTCACAACGTGACCGAAGATGCTGATCTTGGCGTACGGCTTTCCCGGTGCGGATACCGCACGGAAATGATCGATACCGTGACCTATGAGGAAGCGAACTGCCGGGTCTGGCCATGGATAAAACAGAGATCGCGATGGCTAAAGGGATTCATGGTCACATATGTCGTTCACATGCGGCGTCCTTTGAAGCTCTACCGCGACATTGGTCCCCTCAAGTTCCTAAGCTTTCAGGCGTTCTTTCTCGGCACTCTCAGCCAGTTCCTGTTGGCCCCTTTCATCTGGACCTTCTGGCTCTTTCTATTTGGCATTCCGCACCCCTTGGAGGGATTCGCACCCTATGAGTATCTCCTAGGCGTGATGCTGTTCTTTTTCTGCATCGAGTTGATGGGGTTCATCATCGCAATGCTTGCTGTATCGAAATCCGACAGGCGTTTTCTGATGATATGGGTGCCAGCGATGCTGTTGTATTTTCCATTAGGTACAGTCGCCGCGATCAAGGCATTGGTAGAGCTGATGGTGGCGCCGTATTATTGGGACAAGACCCAGCACGGCGTTGTCTTGGCTGACGAATGTGTTTGATCGTCAACCGCGCCTGTCGGCATCCTGTTTCAATCTTGTTTTGAAGGCGACCGAGATATGGTTCTGTAAGGCATGTTCCGCGGAATCCTCATCGCGTTTTTCTATTGCCGCTACAATTTTGCGATGTTCCGCCTGAGCGATTTCACCGCGACCTTCCGCTGCCAAGGAAGTTGTCGCCATCAAGGCCATCGTCCGGTGCACCAGATCCAGTTGTTGCACCAAATATCTGTTGTGCGAGGCAAGCTGTATCTGCTTGTGAAAGCGCCGGTTGGACCGTGCAAGCGCAGGCGGGTCGTGGATCAGGGCGTCGTCCGCCTCTACCATCTCACGCAGAACTGTAATCTCTTCTTCATTCGCGTGGCGGGCAGCAAGGCGGGCGGCCAAGCCTTCCAATTCGCGGCGCACGACATAGAGTTCGGCCATCTGGTTGTGATCCAGTGAAGCCACGATGAGCGAACGGCCGTCTCGGGCCAAGAGTGATTGCGTTTCGAGCCGCTGCAAGGCTTCGCGGACGGGTGTGCGCGAGACGCCCAGCCGCTCTGCAAGGTCGCTCTCGACCAGCCGATCGCCGGGCTTGTAGTCACCCATGTCAATCGCTTCGAGGATCAGGCTGTACGCATCCGTCTGCGCCGGTTTGGTTTCTTTCATGTGGCCACCGGAAGATTTCATCCCTAGTGTCTACTCGCGGCGCCGTGACCGGATCAAGCCTGCCGTTGAAAACCCGTTGGTGCTGAGCTAGAGCCTCCCAATGATCAAAACGTCATTCAGCCATGTCGAGACTTGGGTCTTTGATCTCGACAACACTCTTTATCCGCCCTCTGCGCGCCTCTTTGACCAGATCGAAGTCCACATGACCAAATATGTCATGGATACGCTTTCCGTGGACGCTGAGGAGGCTGACAAGTTGCGCTCGGAATACTGGCGCACCTACGGAACCACTCTTGCAGGGCTTATGAGGGTTCACGGGGTCGATCCAGGGCCGTATCTGACCAAGGTGCATGAAATCTCCTTTGATTGTCTCGAAGAAGACCAAGCCTTAGCAGCAGCAATTGCCGCATTACCCGGAAGGCGCATCGTGTACACAAACGGTACACGGCCATACGCGGAAAACGTACTAAAGGCGCGCGGCCTGAGCGAGGTATTCGATGGTATCTATGGCGTCGAGCATGCGCAGTTTCTTCCAAAACCTGAACGCGAGGCCTTTGAAATGGTGTTTGCTCTCGACGGTCTGAACCCAGCGCGGGCGGCGATGTTCGAAGATGATGCCCGCAATCTTGTGGCGCCGCATGCGATGGGCATGCAAACTGTTCACGTTGCACCTGATCGTCTGGAGGCGGACCACATACATCACCATACCGACGATCTGGCATCATTCGTTGCCAGACTTATCTAATGTGACATAGCAACGGTGAAAGCCGTCTCGATAACATGGAGAGAGGATAGCCATGCCGGAACAAAGCGACGTTCTCGTTTCGGGTGGAGGTATCGCTGGCTTGACCGCTGCAGCCGTTTTCGGGGCAATGGGCTATGACGTGATATGCGTCGATCCGGCTCCACCGATAACGTCGCGCGATGCGTCGGGCTCAGACCTTCGCACCACGGCGATCCTGCAACCTGCCAAAGCTTTGCTTGAGAAATTCGGGCTGTGGCAGTGTTTGGCCCCTCATGCCATGCCACTGCGCGTCATGCGAATTGTCGATGCCGGCGGTGAGGCTTCCGAGCCGAGAGTGGTCCGGGAATTTCGAGCTGACGAGATTTCTGATCAGCCATTCGGATGGAATCTGCCGAACTGGTTGCTGCGGCGAGAATTCCTTTCCCAGTTTGCGGATCTGCCTTCCGTCAGTTTCCGACCCGGAGTCAGTACGAATTCGCTCTTTACCCGATCCGGCGAAGCGCGTGTCGGATTAAGCGACGGTTCAAAGGTTTCCACGCGTCTTGTCATTGCTGCCGATGGACGAAATTCGTTTACCCGTGAGGCCGCGGGAATTGCTATTACTAAAAGGCACTATGGCCAGAAGGCGCTGGCCTTTGCTGTGACGCACACTCTGCCACACGAAAGCGTTTCGACCGAAATCCATCGAAGCGGCGGACCTTTTACACTGGTCCCACTGCCGGATCACGAAGGAAAACCATCCTCTGCTGTCGTCTGGATGGAGACCGGACCAAAGGCGCAGGAACTGCATGCGCTTTCTGACGATGCCTTTGAAGTTGCCGTGAATGAAAGAGCCTGCGGTCTGATGGGTGAAATTCATCTGGCCACCGGCCGGGCGCTTTGGCCAATTACGAGTCAGCACGCAGAAACCATGCAGGCAGAACGAGTCGCCCTGATGGCCGAGGCCGCCCATGTCGTTCCGCCCATCGGCGCTCAGGGACTTAACATGTCACTTGCCGATTTGCGCTGCCTGACGGAACTGGCCGAGAAATACCCGGACGATCTTGGATGTGCCGACATGCTAACGGCCTACGACAAGGCACGCATGAGCGATATCCGGTTGCGCGTTCAAGGGATCGATCTGCTGAACCGGGCATCAATGGCGGATGCCCGAGCTCTGCGGGATGTCAGGGCCGCCGGGTTAAGCGCCCTTTATGCACTCCCCCAGATCCGGCACATGCTTATGCGCATGGGGCTTGGCGTTGCTTAGATCACCTGGTCGAGAACCTTCTTGAGCCGGGCCAGAGTAGCATCGACATCGTAAAGCTTGTCGAGACCAAAGAGGCCAAGTCTGAAGGTCTGGAAGTTTTCGGGCTCGTCGCATTGAAGCGGCACACCGGCGGCGATCTGCATTCCCTTCGCGGCGAAGGCGCGTCCGGATTGTATGTCGGGCGAGTCGGTGTAGCTGACGACGACACCCGGCGCGCCAAATCCATCGGCTGCCACAGAGACAAGGCCTTTGTCAGCGAGCATAGCGCGAACGCCTTCGCCCAGTTTCCACTGCGCTTCCCGCAGACGGTCGAAACCATAGCCACGCGATTCCATCATGGTGTCCCGAAAATCGCAGAGCGCGTCAGTCGGCATCGTGGCATGATAGGCGTGCCCGCCGTTTTCATAGGCGGCCATGATCTGCCGCCACTTTTTGAGATCAATGGCAAAGCTGTCGGATCTTGTCTCTTCCAGCCGTGCCAGTGCCTCTGCAGACATCATCACGAGACCCGCCGAAGGAGATGAACTCCACCCCTTTTGCGGCGCGCTGATCAATACGTCGACGCCTGTTGATTTCATGTCTACCCACGCACAGCCGGACGCAATGCAATCCAGCACCACCAGTGCACCGACCTCATGCGCGGCATCCGCGAGTGACGAGACATAATCGTCCGGCAGGATGACACCTGCCGAAGTTTCCACATGAGGCGCGAAGACAACCGAGGGCTTTTCCCTGTGTATCGTTTCAACAACCTCATCGATCGGGGCTGGTGCGAAAGGTGAGGGGGAAACGTTGCCAACCGGCCGCGCCTTCATGACCGTGGCCGAAGATGTCAGGCCACCTGTTTCGATGATCTGGCTCCAGCGATAGGAAAACCATCCATTGCGCACAACCAGCACGTCCTGCCCCCGTACGAACTGGCGCGCCACGGCTTCCATTGCATACGTACCGCCACCGGGGACGATAGCCACGCCGTCGGCCTGATAGACTTCCTTCAGCCCATCGGAAAGATCCCGCATGACTTTCTGGAATTTCATGGACATGTGGTTCAGCGATCGGTCCGTAAAAACGACCGAGAATTCTTCCAATCCGTCAGGATCTACAGTCTCAAGCAAAGCTGGCATGGAATGTCCTTTCTGAACCTGCCTCATCTGATAGCGATCAGCGAGACGATTGGCAAAACCTCTGTGATCACCCGAGGGGGCCGGGCAGCCTTTCTTCGCTCAGCAGAACATTCGCCTCAAGATCGCCGGCACCGGGAAGTGTCATTATCCTGCGCCTGAGGATGCGCTCGAAGTCAGACAGATCGCGGGCCACGACCCGAAGACGGAAATCGTAGAGACCGAGCACGTGCTCGACTGTCTGCACCTCGGGAATCGCGCTGACCGCTCTTTCGAAATCGGCAAGACTGGGCTGTGCCTTGCGGGCGAGTTTGATGCCCACGAAAACAGTGACGCCAAAACCAAGCGCCTCGGCGTTGAGGCGAAGCTGGCGCCCCTTCAGGATGCCAGCGTCTTCCAGCCGGCGAATGCGCCGCCACGTTGCCGGTTGCGAAAGGCCGAATTTGCGACCCAACGCGCTCGCGGTTTGCGTGGCGTCCTGAACCAGCGCACTCAGCAGTTTGCGATCGATATCGTCAATTTCCGTCATACTGGCAGAACCTTGTCGGATTTGATCCGCGCGATATGCATAAGGGCTTCTATGTCGGCGACATGGGGCAGGGTGAGAATCCTGTCACGATACAACGACTGATAATGAGCCAGATCTTTTGCGATCACAGAGAGTCTGACGTCGACCCGACCCAAAAAAGTCTGGATCTCGAGAACTTCCGGGACCTTCCGTGCCTCTGCAAGAAATTCGTCAAACGCGCGAGGTTCCGCTTTTTCCAAGGTGAATCGAAGGCTTACTTCGACCGTATAGTCAAGAGCCGCCCAGTCGATGATTGCTTCCTGGCCAAGGATGATCCCGTTGCTTTCCATCTTTTCGAGCCGTCGCCAACACATTGCAGGCGTTACTCGCGCCCTGTCTGCCAGTTCGGAGACAGAAAGACTCGGTTCAGCCTGGAACTGGCGGAGAATGCGGCGGTCGATGTCATCTAGCATGAATATACCGAAAATCTAATGATCTACGAATGATACTTCCTCTTGCTCTTAAATACTCAAGGAAACTGATATCGCAACAACGATATCGGCGGCGTAGACAGGGCGACATCTGAGACGCTGCGGAAAAGGAGCTACCGATGCGTGTGTATTATGATCGTGATTGCGATATTAACCTGATCAAGGACAAGAAAGTTGCCATTCTGGGTTACGGGTCGCAGGGCCATGCCCATGCGCTGAACCTGCGCGACTCTGGCGCCAAGAATCTTGTCGTCGCTCTCCGCGAAGGTTCGCCTTCGGCAAAGAAGGCTGAGGGTGAAGGTCTTACGGTTATGGGGATCGCCGAAGCAGCGGCATGGTGCGACCTGATCATGTTTACCATGCCCGATGAACTGCAGGCCGAGACCTACAAGAAATACGTGCATGACAACCTCAAGGAAGGTTCGGCAATCGCATTTGCACATGGTCTGAACGTGCATTTCGGTCTCATCGAGCCCAAGCCCGGTGTCGATGTCATCATGATGGCACCAAAGGGCCCGGGTCACACGGTGCGCGGCGAATACACCAAAGGCGGCGGTGTTCCCTGTCTCGTGGCCGTACACAACGATGCCTCCGGCAAGGCGCTGGAACTGGGCCTGTCCTACTGTTCCGCCATTGGCGGTGGTCGTTCCGGTATCATCGAAACCAATTTCCGCCAGGAATGTGAAACCGACCTGTTCGGCGAGCAGGCCGTTCTCTGCGGTGGTCTGGTCGAGCTGATCCGCATGGGCTTCGAAACGCTGGTCGAAGCCGGGTACGAGCCCGAAATGGCCTATTTCGAGTGTCTGCACGAAGTGAAGCTGATCGTCGACCTGATCTACGAAGGTGGCATCGCCAACATGAACTACTCGATCTCGAACACTGCCGAATACGGCGAATATGTCTCGGGTCCGCGTATTCTTCCTTACGACGAAACAAAGGCACGCATGAAGGCGGTTCTGACCGACATTCAGAACGGCAAATTCGTCCGTGATTTCATGCAGGAAAACGCTGTTGGTCAGCCCATGTTCAAGGCAACGCGCCGCCTGAATGATGAACACCAAATCGAACAGATCGGTGAAAAGCTGCGGGCCATGATGCCGTGGATTTCCGCAGGCAAGATGGTCGACAAGGCCAAGAACTGATCGAGCATATTGCTTGAAAGAAAAGGCGCCCAGTTTGGGCGCCTTTTTTGTAAGTGACAGTCTGAAATGACTGGAATAAATCTAGCGGAACAGGTTTAGCCTGCTTTAGCTTGATGCTCCATGTGGATGAACTTGCAATCGCAATAGGGGCATTCGACCCAGCCTGTATCCCGCGGGATGCTCAACCAGACACGTGGATGACCGAGGGCACCTTCGCCGCCGTCACATGCAATGCGATAGCTGTCCACCACCTTGGTTTCAGGCGCTTCGATGGTCATGGTCTCTGGTATCCTTCTGAGCTGGATTTCTTGGCTCTTTTATGTGTCAGTAAAGCCAACGCTGCAAGGCCCCGATTGTCGCGGTTACTGGAGTATCAGGGCTCTCGCCAGCTTGGACCGGCTTGTTGATTCTTCACGTCGAAGCTTTTAATCCGCCAAGTATGCTTGTCCTTGAAAACATTCTGTCCGACCAGGGTTCCAGGTATGCCGTGTCGGGTGGTCCCGCCGATACCGCAGAGGCAGCGCGTGCATTTGTTCGCGAACTGACACGCCGAAAGAAATTCGCGAAGGCGACCCACAATACATGGGGATTGCTCACCGGTGACGGTGCGCAACTTAAGAATGACGACGGCGAAAGTGGCGCCGGATTGGTGATTCTGCGGCAGTTGGAGACCGCCGGTTTGCACGATCATGTCGTGGTGGTGACGCGCTGGTATGGTGGGAAACACCTGGGCGGCGACCGGTTTCGGCATGTTCAGCAGGCGGTTCGGACTTATCTGGAGGCACCGGAAAATGCGTAGGAAACGTTGCCTGATTTGCGCTTTTCTGCTGCGAGAACAGTGGTCTTTCGCGTGTCTAGCCAAGAGATTCGTTGCGTGAATGCAATTTAGCGGTCAACCTGAGAGCGACTGGCTTCGGGTGACGGGAAATGAGCACTAAGAAAGTCTGTATAGTGGGGGGAGGCTGTGCGGCTGTCGCAACGGCTTTCGAATTGACCCAGCCACAACGCAACGGAGAGTTCGAAGTTACCATCTACCAGCAGGGCTGGCGGCTGGGTGGCAAAGGTGCGTCCGGTCGGGCTTTGCCGTCGCAGCGGATTGAGGAACACGGGCTTCATCTCTGGATGGGCTTTTACGAGAATGCCTTTGGCATGATGCGAGCCTGCTACGAAGAACTTGGCAGGAATCCCGAGATCTGCCCGATCGCCACATGGGATCAGGCCTTCAAGCCGGATAACTACGTTGGTGTGACCGAGGATCTGGCCGATGGGTGGGCCAACTGGATGGCTCTTTTTCCGCCTGCGTCCGGCAATCCTGGCGATCCGCTGAAAACGGCCGATCCTTTTTCCATTCCTGCCTATCTTACACGTTGCGTTTTGTTGCTGAGAACGTTGATCACTTCAGTGCAAGACCGCGTGCCGCAGGCAGAAGTGAAAGGCGGTAGTGATCTCGTCAGTGCCGTGGCAGCTCTTGCACGCAGTACGGCACGGGGAGTCGTGGCTGAACCATTGAAATCCGCAGAGCGTCTTGCTTCTTATGGACAGCTTGCCATCGGAGTGGTGATTGCCGAGGCGCTGGATATCTTGAGACGCATATTCGATCGCCGACCTCAGTCATGGAAGCCAGACGACGATTTGCATGCGGCTCAATCACTGATGACAAAATTGTCGGTCGTTATCCATAGCCAGATAGAGCAACTCACAGCCTTAGACCCGGAATTGCGTCGCGTTTGGGAAATCGCCGATGTGGTGCTAGCGATCATACGCGGTATCCTTCGTGACGGGCTGATCTTTAACCCGCGCGGGTTCGATGCCATCGACGATCTGGATTGGCGAGAATGGTTGCGTTTGCACGGCGCATCGGAGCTTTCCGTCAACAGCGCTTTTGTCAGAGCCTCCTATGACCTGCTTTTTGCTTATGAGGATGGGGACATCGACAGACCGCGACTTGCTGCGGGGCAGGCATTGCGCGGTGCGTTACGCATGTTCTTTACCTATCGAGGCGCCCTTTTCTGGAAGATGCAGGCCGGTATGGGGGATATCGTCTTTGCGCCATTTTACGAGGTGCTGAAGCGGCGCGGGGTAAAGTTCGAATTCTTTCATCGTCTGGAAGACCTGAAGCTTGATGGTTCGGGAAAGCTGGTAGGGCAGGCCATTTTCAATGTGCAGGCGAAGGTCAAACGCGGCCTGGATTACGAGCCGCTCGTCAATGTGAAGGGTCTGCCAAGCTGGCCCTCTGAACCGGATTTTTCCCAGCTCACGGGCGGCGACAAGCTGAAAAAAAGTGGCTGGGATGCGGAGTCCCGTTGGGATGAACATTCGGCCGGGACACGGACGCTGAAGATAGGGAAAGATTTCGATTTCCTTGTACTTGCAGTGGGTTTGGGCGAAGTGCCTAACGTCGCTGCCGAATTGATCGCGGCGTCGCCACCATGGCGCCGTATGGTCGAAGAGGTCAAAACTGTCGCCACGCAGGCATTTCAGATCTGGCTGGACAAGCCGGTTGACGAACTGGGGTGGTCAAAGCCGTCGCCGAACATTTCGGGTTATGTCGAACCTTTTGATACCTGGGCCGACATGCCACAACTGATCGCGCTGGAAGATTGGGAAGTCGATCCGAAAGCGATTGCGTATTTCTGTTCCGTCCTGCCCGACAGTGAGATCCCCACGTCGGATAACCCTCTGTCTTCTGCTCGGGACAGAGTGAAAGAAAATGCCATTCGCTTCCTCGACAAGGATGTCGCGCATTTTTGGCCGGGTGCCGTGCGGAAGGACGGGTTTGACTGGTCGCTTTTGTCCGGGCCTGACAAATCGTCCGATGGGCCTGTACGTTTCTCGTCGCAATTCTGGACGGCAAATATCAATCCGACCGATCGTTACATTCTGTCCCTGCCGGGCAGTCTAAAGTATAGAATTTCGCCATTGGATCAACATTTTGATAACGTGACTGTTGCCGGGGACTGGACCCGTTGCGGGCATCAGGCTGGGTGCGTCGAAGCGGCTGTGATGTCGGGACGTCTCGCCGCCCATGCCATGTCTTTGCACCCGCCGCTTGAGGAGATTGTCGGATATGACCACCCATGATGAAAATGGCATAACGGACTCCCTGAGCGGCCATGTGGACGAGTTCCTCCGACGTCCGACCCTTGATCGAACCGACCCGCACAGAAACATTTTCAATGCGTTCCGGCAAAGCGATGGTCGGAAACAGGACGTATTTGGAGACGAAAAAGTCTGGCGAAGCTTCCAGAGTGGTAATGCCGAAGAAGCTGAGCCGTCGAACGGGTCATCATGGAGACCGGGTCCGCTTTGGGATGGCGTTTCCGAGAGTGTGCGGGCCGGGTACGATGTGATAAACCGCCAGATCGAGGAAGGAAAAGCAACCGCTGCACGCTTCGCCAGCCCGGATAGAGGCGGCCAATTGCGGGGCATGCCTGAAATCTTGGAGCGCCTGATTCGCACATACTCGGATATTGGCTCGGTCTGGGTAGAATTGTTGGTCGCGGCCACCGAAAGAGATCAGCCAAAAGTGGCCAGTGCGCCCGAAACAACTGCTAGCCTTCGAGACGACGTTGGCGTCGGTGTGCAGGTCCGAGCATCTTGTTCAGTGACGGCTCGCGCCCGGTTATACCGCTCGGTGACAGGAACACTTAACGCTTTGCCTCTGCGCGGCGCCGGCCCGGACGGAGAGGAAATTCGAAGTGTTAGCGTTGAACCGGGGTATTGCGTCCACATCGACGTCCCGAGTGATGCGAAACACGGGACATACTATGGTATACTTCTAGAGCAGGGGGCGGATGAGCCAGCCGGTTCACTGACCGTGACGGTTGGTGGGGATTGAAATGAGCGCGCCGGCCATCCAGGAAACATTGGAAGAATACGGCGCCATGACTCGCGATCTCATGGCGCATTACTTGCCGACGCCTGAATCAGATCACTACCTTTACGGTCCAGCGGCGGATTACCCGTTGCGAGGCGGAAAGATGATGCGGCCCAGCATATGTATCGCGACGGCTCGCTTGTTCGGCGCTTCTCTTGAAGATTCACTCAAGGTCGCCGTCAGTATTGAATTGCTGCACAACGCCTTACTGATCCACGATGACATCGAAGACGAAAGCGAAACCCGCCGGGGTCAGCCGACGCTTCACATGAAGCACGGAATACCAATTGCATTGAACGTTGGCGATGCTTTGGCGCTTTCGAGTCTTCGACCTTTGATCCATGTTTTTCCCCGGATCGGACCGTGGATGGGTCTGAAACTTATCGAAGATATGGAACGCATGGCCCGTGAAACCGCTGAAGGTCAGGCTATGGAACTCGCATGGCGGCACGACAATACGCTGAAACTGGCCCCCGAGGATTACCTCGTGATGGTGCTCAAGAAGACATGCTGGCTGGCGACAATCTTTCCATGCCGGGCGGGAGCGTTGCTGGGGTCGAGATCGTCGATTGCCGAGGATGCTTTCATGCGCTTTGGCTTTTTCGTTGGCGCAGCCTTTCAGATCAGTGACGATACGCTGAACATCGAAGCCGAAGCGATCTATGGCAAGGAAGCCTGCGGGGACCTGCTGGAGGGAAAACGGACGCTAATGTTGATCGACCTTCTTAATCTTTTACGGGGCGACGAGCTACATCGGCTTGTGACATTTCTTTCCAGAAAGAGATCGGAGTTGGCGGAGGATGAAATAGGTTGGGTTCGAGAGAAGATCATCGACCTTGGTTGTCTGAACAGGGCGCGATCAGCAGCGCGAGGGATGGCCGGAGCCGCGCAGCATGAGTTTGATTTGACGTTCGGGCATCTTCCCCAATCCCGGGACAAGGCTTTCCTGTCGAGCCTGGCCTGTTGGTCTTTGTCGAGATCGCATTGATCATACCTGTGAATTTGCCGGATCGCGGGTATCCGGGCAGTTTAGTTTGATAGCGAGTTGGGAATGGTTGTCTGAGGCCTGAAGGCGAGAAACTTCGGCATGCAAGAACGGAAATTGCAATGAGCACTACGTTTGCGGGGAAACTATACGACTGGCTGCAATCGATAAATGCCGCCGAATGCTTCGACATTCTTCAGAACGCGGATATCGACATGGAGTTGCTGGTTGACCTGACCGAGGAAGACCTGCGTGAGCTTGGATTGTCTTTGGGGCAGCGGAAACGGCTCCAGAAGGGGATTGAGTCATTACGATCAGGCGGCCAGTCCGGCTCGGTGACATCACGCGCTGAACGGCGACAGTTGAGTTTTCTTTTCTGCGATTTGGTGGATTCCACAGTGATTAGCCAGAAAATGGATGCAGAAGATCTTGCGTCCGTGCAGCAGGCTTATCACGAGCTTTGTTCGCAGATAGCCAACCGCTGGGGCGGCAGGATGCTTGCTCAATATGGCGATGGCTGCATGCTGGTATTTGGCCATCCCAACGTCCATGAGAACGATGCCGAACGTGCGGTGCGGGCCGGGCTTGAACTGGCGACTGCAGTACCGGATGCAAAGTTTGCGCCGGGCGTTTCGCTGAATTGCCGGATCGCCATTGCAACGGGCCGGGTGGTCATCGGTGACGTGACCGGTGGTTCAGACCCCAACGCCGTAGCTGGCGAAACGCCGAACCTCGCGGCGCGACTTCAGGACATAGCGAAGCCCGGGACAGTGGTTATCGCTGAATCCACGATGAACCTTGTTAAATCCGCCTTCGATCTCGACGGTCGTGGCGCGCATAAATTGAAAGGGTACGACCAACCGGTAGAGGCCTGGACAGTTACGGCGGCGAAAGACGAGTCGGATCGTGTAACCGGACTTGGAAGCGATCATCACTTTGTGGGACGCCGGGACGAACTGGAACTGTTGCAGGTGCAATGGGAAAAGGCGCTTACGGGTTCGATGCAGATCGTGACCGTGTCTGGTGAAGCGGGCTTGGGTAAGTCTTGGTTGCTTTCTGCCTTTGCCCAGCGCGCCATGGTTGCCAATGAAGAGATGCGCCGGTTTCGCTATTTCTGCGTAAGTTTCAAGACAAACAGCGCGTTGCATCCATTTTTGGCGGAGATTGCCAGGTCTATCGGTATCGTGGGTGCTGAAAGCGCCGCGCAGACCCGTCAGCGCATCAAAGACTGGCCCGACCTGAAAGATATCGAGATCAGTAATGCATCTGCATTACTGGCGGCGCAGTTTGGCGTGCAGGATACCGAGACGCCTCTGGCATTGAATGCGGCGCAGCAAAAGCTCGCGATGTTTGCGTTGCTGAACGAAATGCTGAAGAAGCGTGCAGGTGCGGGACCCGTGTTGATCGAAATTGAAGATATCCACTGGGCCGATCCGACGACGTTAGAATTTCTCTCACGACTGGTGACGGATCCTCCGAAACTCCCTGTCATGCTGGTCACGACGCACAGGCCTGAGTTTGAGTTGAACTGGCCAGCTCTGCCTTGGCTTACACATGTCGGGCTCAACCGCTTGTCGCTTGGCGAAAGCATCGAGATTGCTCGTTTGGCGGATGGCACCCACTCCATCCCGGAGGCGAGGTTGCGCGACATTATCGCGAAGGCCGATGGCGTGCCCCTGTTTGTCGAAGAACTGACCCAAACGGTGGCTGTTTTGGAGGGCAATGAAATCGGTGGTGCCATCAGGGTGCCGGAAACGCTTGAAGCGTCGCTTATGGCGCGTCTCGATCGGAATACTGCAGCAAAGTCGATCGCGCAGATCGCTGCGACGATCGGTCGGAAGTTCCGAGGTTCAACGCTTTCGGCTGTTGCCAAGAAGGATCCGGACACGCTTGCGCAGTTAATCCGACAACTTACGGACGACCGGATTCTTGAGCCCGTCAAGAACGATCCGGATTCATACATCTTTCGCCATGCGTTGATACAGGACGCCGCATATGGGTCGCTCTTGCGCAGCGAACGAAAGAAATTGCACGCCCGGATTGCGGACATTCTGGCGGAAGAAAACCAGCATGAAGCAATCATTGAACCGGAAACTTTGGCGCGTCATCTAGCTGGCGCTGAAATGCACTTGGAAGCCGTGGGAAAGCTGATTGAAGCGGGCCAGAATGCAACGTCGCGCGCAGCTCAGATCGAAGCTAATAATCATTTCCGTTCTGCATTGGACTTACTGAAAAAGGCACCTGTCGGTGAGATAACAACGCGGTTCGAGGCGACCGTGAACGCCTTGCTTGGTCAGTCTCTGTTGGCCACTGTCGGTTTTGCCGCGCCGGAAGTTGGAGAAGCCTTTGATCGTGCTCGCCACCTCAGTGCTGAAATTGGCGAGATTCCACTGCTTGTCTCCTCTCTTTATGGCGTATCGGTTGTGGCCGCATCACGTGGGGAGCGGGAAAAAACGCGCGAGCTGGCAGAGGAATCTATTCGCTTGTTCGGCGAAAGTGACGTTCCGCTGTTTGCGATGGGGAGTCATTTTACCAATGGACTGCTGCATATCTTCGAAGGATCACTGGATGAGGCCGAAGCAGCTCTTGAAAGGGCGCTGGGCTATTATTCTCCAGCGCTGCATGGCTATTCCTTGCAGGTTTATGGAGATGACCTTGGCTCTTATGCGCTGATTTACTTGCTGTGGATTCATGCCCTTCGGGGAGATTTCGAAAAATCTCTCGAGTATAGCCAGCGCAGTGCAGCGCTGACGAAGGAACTTGGAGACCGACAGGTTGAAATCAGGACACTGGCATTTGCCATGAGCGGTTTCCAGATGCTTGGCGAACTAGAAGCGACCGAGGCATTGGCGGATCAGGTGATCGCAAAGGCCGTTGAGCAATGCTATCCTTATTGGCAGGCGGTTGGAGAAGTCGGCAAGAGCTGGGTGCTATGTCATACGGGACGACCCGAAGAAGGATTTGCCAAGTTCGATGGAGCCCTGGCTTTCTTTGACGCCATCGGTCAGCGCACGCCGATGTCTCTTATACGGACTTACCATGCCGAAGCCCTGATTGCGGCCGGAGCTAGAGAGCAGGCCTTTTCGATGTTGAACGAGGCTATCCAAACCTGTGGGTCAGAGCTTGATACATTATACCTGCCAGAGTTGCTGCGTCTCAAGGCGGAAACATTGATGGGTGACGATGATCAAAGCGCTGTCGATCTGCTGAACGAAGCGCACGCGCTTGCCCGGTCAAATTCGATGGCATTCTTTGAGTTGCGCAGCTCCGTCAGCCTTTGCCGCGCTCAAGCGGGAGGGACGTGCGAAGAAGAGGCCCTAGTTAGGCTTAGGGAAGCCAGAGCTAAGATACGCGCACCGCAGCCTTTTGCGGTTCTCAACGAGGCAGACGAGATACTATCGTCTTACCCGAACTCGGCCTGATCACGGATGCGGCGCGCAGTTGTTCTGGGCGGGGGCGGTCATTTCGGGGCGGCATTATGTGCAGGTTTGCTCGAGCGTGGTTGGGTTGTTTCTGCTGTCACACGAACCGGTGGCAGACGTGCCGGATTGCAGAACCTCTCGGTCGAACGGGTAATTTGCAACGATTGCGAAACCGGCGCGATGCGGCACCTCGTTCGGGGGCATGAATTGATAATAGATGCCGCCGCGCCCTATGCTCTGGACCTGCATGACGCCAGGCAGAGCCATTCGCAAAGGCTGACAGCTGCCAAGGATCGAATGGAGAGCTTGATTTTCGCAGCCCGAGCCAGTGGATCGGTTGTCGTCTACATCGGATCATTTCTGAC
The DNA here is from genome assembly GCF_019966545.1 of Heliomarina baculiformis. Taxonomy (GTDB): domain Bacteria; phylum Pseudomonadota; class Alphaproteobacteria; order Rhodobacterales; family Rhodobacteraceae; genus Heliomarina; species Heliomarina baculiformis. Next base: position 336,494 of record NZ_JAIMIC010000007.1, read on the forward strand.
GCGATACTTGATGGCCGAAAATAACGACCGGCGGCTTCGGTTTATCTTCGCCAGTCATCCCTACTTCAGAATGAAACTCGAGCTTGAGAGACTCGCAAAAAAAGCCGCCAAGCGAGGCGATCCGATGATAATCGTCAATCCGACTTCACTATTGGGACCTGGTAACCTGCGGATCGTCGAGCACTGTTTTGTCGCCTCGGTGCTGTATGGGAAAATGCCGGCGAGCTTTCCGGATATTATAAACGTCATGGACGTTCGCGATGCGGCCGAGGCGACCTTGCGCACGCTCGACGCTGGCATATTTGGTATGCCGGTTTGGTTGAGCGGCCATAACATTTCTGTACATGATTTGACCCAAATGATTGCCAATCTGGGACAGGTGGAATCTCCTCCACGATGGCGAGGTTTGGCAATGGGAGCGATGGTGTTATACGCACTGGAAAACGGGATGTCTGTATTGGGCCGTGAAACTCGCTTTCCCAGCCTTCCCGTTCTTTTGACACTAGCGAGTCGTGCTGTTGCACAAAGCACCCGTCAGCGGGCTTTGGGTGTCGACCTGAGGCCCCTGGAAGCCACGATAAGAGACGAGATCGACTGGTATCGTGGCCGCGACCTAACCTGAGATATGATCCTCGGTATCCAGCGAAAGGCCTGTCAGGCGTTCTCCAAGAAGTTCTACTGCGGTCAGGCCAGTTGGCCACTCATTGTGGCCGATGTGCGGATTATAGTCGTGCTTCAGGCGTTCTACAGTGCGGAGCCACGCGGTTTTCCAAACGCGAAAATCGTCATCGAACATGTCCTGTTTTTCCAGTTCATCGAAAAAAGATAGGAGACTTTCCTTAAGGTCGGTCAACATGTCGAGATCCCAATATTCGCCAACATGACCTTTCATCGGAACGAGTTCCCTTACGACGCCTTCGGCGACTGGTTTAAACCAATCGGGCATTTTGTCTTCAGCGCATTCCTTTAGATAATCACCATAGCGCCCGAAACCCTGAGCAGTATCGGAGCTTTCATCATCTGAGCCGCAGAACAGGTTGATGACTGACCAGAACTCGAACCTGAGCAGCATCATATGGCCCACACGGAGCCGGATTGTCTGCAATTCATGTGCGTCGGAAGGAGGCCAGAAGCCATCCTGGGTTTCCAATCCGGGAAAGAGTTGCTGGGAAATTGATGGGCCGAAGGACTCTGCGCGTATCCGGAAGTCTGAACGCGGGATCCAGATTTCGGGATGCGGTCTATCAGCTTTGCCCCAATGTCGGTTTAGAAGTGAATCGATGATTGTTGCCGGGCTTACCAGTTCCAATGCGCCAGCCAACTTGAGTAACGGTAAGCTGCCTGACATGTCGCCGTTTTGAGATTTCAGTGTCCTTACCAATGTAGAAATGTCTGGAATTTGGCCGTTATCCATACCGTCGACCACGTCCGCGACACAAAGCGTATCAATTGGCCGCGCGCGGTTCAGGGTCTTGATCGCAACGAGGCCGGTCCTCTCAATGTCGGATCGGAAGGCTGCCATGTTTTCCTCGGTAAGACGTCGGGGCGCATGGACGATTTGCGTGTCACCGTTCCGTTCGGAACAAACATATGAGAATGCAATCTCCGGTTTCGATTTCGACAAGCGATCGAGCTCGGCCGGATTTTCTGTGTTCCATCCAAACAGGCCTTCCGGGACCGATACTGACGTCCACGGTTCGTCTCCTACGCGCTCGAACAAGGTGCAGCCGCCTTCGCGGACCAGATCGGCATTGATCTCGAACGGTCGAAGCGGTTCAAACTCGTCGATCATTCCGTGGTCAGTTGCGACCGTGCGCTTAGGTATCAATCCGAGGATTTTGCTTACCGGTTGGGTAGGAAACCGCGCGATGGATACTGATAGGCTGCGTTCGATTTCGCTGAGGTCGTAGAGCCGATCAATACGCGTGGTTTCACGAACGATACCCTGATAACATGCCTTGTCGGGATAGCCTGCATCCCTGAACTGCTTCAGCGACAGGGTATTTATGCCTCGTTCGCCGCCGAGTATGTTTAATGCGAGACTTCTTGCGCCCTCGAAAGGCAAGTGATCACCTGCAGTCGGATCAGCGCCCTCTGCACGAGGACTGACACCAGTTTCGTCGAACTTACGGGCCAGATCGTCTTTGATGAGCGGTCCCCAACTGCCTGCAATGTTGCGCCAGCCGTCGACATCCCATTCCGGCAGAAGCGGACTGTCACGCACTTGAACAAGTGAATGTTGCAGTCCCTGCGCGTCGGTGCCCAGCGAAGGCACCATGATTGCTTTGACTTCCGCTAGGATGCCCCGGTCCGGGCCTTTGGCGGTCCAACCTGAGGGCGGCGTTGAAATGCTTGAACGAAGCGTCGGTACGCCGAAGACTTCGCTTTCCGCGACAGCCAGACGAATATCGTCGACGTAACTAAAAGGCGAAATTAAACCCGTTCCTATCAGCCTATTGGCGCCCTTGCGCCATTTTTCCTGTCTTTCCTCCTGTGTGAGATGTTGAGGTCCCATCTTGGAAGCAAGCAGGAAGGTCGGCATGTCATCGTCCAGCGCATCGTCTTTTCCGGGCGTGGCGTCGTAATATTTGACGGGGATCGAGAAAGTGACTTCGTTGCCGGATGTCGTCGCCGAAGGATTCAAGTCGGCCGAGATTTGTTGGTAATTTGCGATGACCAGATAGACATATCGGCCCCAGGCCTCCACGCGCATTTGATCCGGCACATCCATGTAATCCTCTACGAATTTCTGTAGTACCTTTTCATTCGCGAGAATGGGCAGCACACGGATCTTGGCACCCGGCATACGCAGAGTGCCACCTATCGCTTCACTTGCGCCGCGTGTTGTGTTGAAAGGATTGGTTCTGCCAATCTGGCGCATCTCAGGTGTCTTGGAGAGGAGGGGCTTTGTGCTCTGACCCGTCTCTGGTGGTGTCACCAAACGTGTCGGTTGAAAAGTCGCTTCTTTTGCAACGCCCTGAACGCCTCTCGTTGTTTTCCAATCCCCATGTCGGGAGCGCCAGGCTAGGGTTTGGCCCTTGCCGTAAAGCATGTCGATCTTGATCCAGAATGGCATGACTGGGCTAAGGGTAGAAATCGTTCCACTTTGGACGTCGCGGGTTGAAATCGCCTGAAGGCCAAGAGTTTGCAGGACCGGAACCGTTGCAGTGTTGACCATGTGGATCTGGTAGCCGCCGCTCAACTGGCCAGCGAAAAGGTTTTCGCTTCCAAGAACGCCTCCGCTTCCTATGCGGTGAATGGGCATTTTGGCAGCTGTAATTGCCTGATAGCATGTCATCTCTGCGTCTTCCGCGTCGCGGAATTGTTTAAGATTGATCGTATTGGAATAAAGCTTTGGGAATGCCTCTCTAAGCGATTGAAATGCGGCGAGGGGATCGTTCAACATAGACGATCCGGTTTTTATCAGGCTGTCTAAACCGGTATTGGAGTTTCCTTCTGTAGAAGGAGTCGCATCCTGCGTTGTACGCCGCGACGCGCGCATTTCGGCGAATGCTGTCAGAGAGTCACGCGCCATTCTTGTCATACCGGCCAGGTTGTTGGGCCAGTTCAAGAGTGCGTCTGTGACAGAGGACAGGTTGGTTGGGATGTCGGTCAGTCCTGACATTGGCGTATGCGTCACGCTCAGAAACGGAGCTTTCAGGTCGTCGCCCATCCGGTCGGCGGCCGATTGGGATCGTATTTCAAAGACTTGCCTTGCGCCATGTGGATCGGTCAACCATCTGTCGACCGAGGGATCGAGCCTCGCCAAAAGCTTCGGCCAGCCATAGACTTCGCGACCGGTACTAAGCGACAACTCGTTGTCCACGAAAATGAAGGGCGTGGTGAAAGCCCAATCGTGGAAGGTGAGTTCCTGTCCGCCTGATTCAGGTTTCATCCAGGCGAGCGGCACGCCAAAGGCCACTTCGCGCTGTGATACCCAACCTGTCCGGGCCGCGGCCGCCGACATTTTCCCGTAGTCCAGAATGATCAGATAAACAAAAGGCAGAACCGGTCGGAATTTTACGATCTCCCGGGCTTGGTTGAGGTAGTTGTCGACGAACTGGTTTAATCTGGCGAGGTTCGCCTGAAGCGGAAAAACCGTCATCGTGACATCGCTGAATGCAAAGGGTGGGGCCATCTGGAGCGAGCTCGCTTCCCCACGAGCGTTGTTATACGTCGGACCGTCAATGAGCATTGGTTCGTCCTGACATCAAGAAATGAAGTTGGTCAAAAGAGACTAGTCAACGTCTTGGAACAGGTCAGTTCAATAAGGCCTTACTTGCAGAGGCTATATGAGAATGGGTAGTCGGTCCAATCTTATGAGCAATCCGGCACGGTCCGCCTGTAGAGGTCCAGTTGCAGTCGCGTCGCTTGCCACGTTGACAGACTGTCGCCTTGACCGCGCGATCATGGGGCTTCATGACAGCTCTGGTACGAAGGCTGCTCATTGAGTACCGGAAAGCACGACAGGAAAATTATGGCCAAGACGCAAGCTTCAGCGAACGCGATTCCAAATGGCACCGGCGCCGAGGAGCGTGCAAAATCGAAGAATGTAGCGGGCCTTGAGGCATTGTGGCCATTTGTGCGCCCGTATACCGGGCTGGTGGCGGCTGCTGGTTTTGCGTTGGTGTTCACCGCCGTCATTTCGCTGACGCTGCCCTTGGCGGTTCGCCGCGTCATTGACAATTTCCGTGTCCAGAACGGCGAACTTCTTGATAAATATTTTCTGGCGGCTCTTGCCATCGCGGCGTTGTTGGCTGTCGGGACCGGGCTTCGCTATGCTCTGGTGACCCGTCTCGGTGAACGCGTTGTGGCAGATATCCGCAAGGCAGTTTTCGACCGTGTCATCGGCATGAGTCCTGCCTTCTTCGAAAAAATCATGACCGGCGAAGTGCTTAGCCGCATCACGACGGATACGACCCTGATCCAGTCCGTGCTGGGATCTTCCGCCTCGATCGCGCTTCGCAACATGCTGATCTTTGCCGGTGGTCTCGTGCTTATGCTCCTGACATCGCCCAAGCTTTCAGGATTGGTTTTGTTGCTTGTACCTGCGGTTATCGTACCGATCATGACGCTCGGTCGGCGATTGCGTAAGATAAGCCGGGAAAACCAGGACTGGATCGCGGCGTCTTCGGGCAACGCCTCCGAAACCCTTGGGGCTGTTCAAACGGTTCAGGCTTTTACGCATGAAGCTGCCAGCAAGTCACAGTTTTCGGAAATGACTGAAACCTCTTATCTCGTCTCCCTGCGCCGGATCAGGACCCGTGCCGTCATGACGGTTATCGTGATATTCCTGATTTTCACCGGCATTGTCGGTGTGCTCTGGATCGGTGCGAATGACGTTCGTGCCGGTACGATGACTGAAGGTATGTTGATTCAGTTCGTCATCTATTCGGTCATGGTTGCTGGCTCCGTCGCGGCTCTAAGTGAAATCTGGGGAGAATTGCAACGCGCGGCAGGGGCGACCGAAAGATTGATCGAGCTGCTGAATAGCCAAGACACGGTAGTCGATCCAGCAGAACCCACAGGCCTTCCGCAACCGGTGAAGGGCGCGATTGAATTCGAAAACGTTCGATTCTCATATCCGTCGCGAAGCGATATCAGTGCGTTGGATGGTGTTTCACTTAAGATAAAGCCGGGAGAAACCGTGGCATTCGTCGGGCCATCCGGAGCTGGAAAGACAACCGTGATCCAGATGATCCTCAGGTACTATGATCCGCAGTCCGGCTGCATTCGTCTTGACGGAACCGACCTTCGCGATGTGAATCGGGCCGATTTCCGTAAGTTCATAGCCATGGTTCCGCAGGACTCGGTGATCTTTGCCGCGTCTGCGCTTGAAAACATTAGGTTCGGACGGCCGGATGCGTCGGATGCAGAGGTGGAAGCGGCCGCAAGGGCAGCAGCGGCGCATGATTTTATTGTGGCCTTGCCGGGTGGATACGACGCCTACCTTGGAGAGCGCGGTGTGATGCTTTCGGGTGGGCAAAAGCAACGTATCGCCATTGCGCGGGCGATTTTGCGCGATGCCCCCGTGCTTTTGCTTGATGAAGCCACGAGCGCTTTGGATGCGGAAAGTGAGCGCGCTGTACAGCGCGCGGTGGACGAGCTTTCAAAAGATCGCACGACATTGATTGTTGCGCATCGTCTGGCGACGGTGAAAAAAGCCGACCGGATTATCGTGATGGAAGACGGAAAGATCGTTTCATCCGGCACGCACGAGCAACTCGTTGCGGAAAACGGGCTGTATGCACGTCTTGCGAGGCTGCAGTTCACCGACGGGCTAGCTGCAGAATAACCTTGCGTGGCGTCATATTCATGTCGCCTTGCACATAAATGAAAATACTTTCATCTTTCCTTTCGAGAGAAAAGATGCCGCTAGGCATCTTGAGGGAGGAAATCAGATGAGTTTTGCGAGTCTCGAAGACAGCAAAAGATTACAGAACGAAATGCCGTGGGAAGCGCGGGAGGTGCCTGCCACGGTCTACGAGATGCTGAGCATCACATCTGAAAAGTTCCCGGACCGTCCGGCTGTTTCATACCAGTTGTTGTCGGGACCGGATGACAAGGCAGAGACTCTTACTTGGAGTGAGCTGCATGCTCGGGTGTCTCAGGCAGCTAATCTGTTCCGGTCACTTCGTATCGGTAAGGATGACGTGGTTGCACTGATCCTGCCGAACACGACTGAGACTGTTGTTGCTACGATTGCCGGAACAGTTGCTGGGATCGTCAACCCTATCAACCCCTTGCTCGAACCTGAGCAGATTGCTGCAATCCTGCGCGAAACTGGCGCAAAAGTTGTCGTGACGCTAAAGGCGTTTCCCAAGACGGATATCGCGCAAAAGGCGCATGAGGCCGTGCGGCATGCACCGGATGTTCATACCATTCTTGAAGTGGACCTGAATCGATACCTGACACCACCAAAAAGTTGGATCGTTCCCTTGGTCCGTGGCAAAATTTCCGGGAAGCACCATGCCGACATCCTGGATTTCAACAAGGCCTGTGCGAGCCAGTCCAAGTCTCTTGATTTTACCGACGAGAAGGAAGACCGCATCGCAGCCTACTTCCATACGGGTGGGACGACCGGCATGCCCAAGGTCGCGCAGCACAAGTATTCCGGCATCGTCTATCAAGGCTGGATCGGTCACGAACTGCTCTACACTGAAGAGGACAGTGTTATGTGCCCGCTGCCTCTTTTCCATGTCTTCGCCTGCCATGTCATCCTTATGGCCGTTCTAAAATCAGGTGCGCATGTGGTTTTCCCAACCCCGGCCGGGTACAGGGGCGACGGGGTATTCGATAACTTCTGGAAACTCTGTGAGCGCTGGAAGACAACCTTTGTAATTACGGTGCCAACCGCGGTTTCGGCCCTTATGCAGCGTAAGGTGGATGCCGATATCTCTACGGTAAAGAACGCATTTTCCGGGTCGGCTCCGATGCCTCTGGAGTTATTTACCCGGTTCACGAACGCGACTGGCATCAACATCGTTGAAGGCTATGGTTTAACCGAGGCGACCTGTCTGGTCTCTTGTAACCCGGTTGATGGCGAAAAGAAGGTTGGCAGTGTCGGGGTGCCTTTCCCCTATACAGACATCAAGATCGTCAAGGTCGCCGACGGGAAGCCCGTTGAATGCGGTATGGACGAAGTAGGCGAGATTTGCATTTCCAACCCGGGCGTATTTGCGCGCCATACCTATACGGAAGAGCCAAAAAACAAAGATCTTTATCATTTCGACAAGTACCTCAGAACGGGAGATCTAGGTAGGCTCGACTCGGACGGATATCTATGGATTACCGGGCGCGCCAAGGACCTGATTATCAGGGGCGGTCATAACATTGACCCGGCCGAGATCGAGGAGGCGCTGTTGCGCCATCCCGCAGTTGCTTTTGCCGGTGCGATCGGTCAACCGGATGCAAAAGCAGGAGAAATTCCTTGCGCCTACGTAGAGTTGGTTGGTGGAGCTTCGGTAACGGAAGCCGAGTTGATGGAGCATTGCAAAACGCATGTTCATGAACGGGCGGCCCAGCCAAAGCATTTGACGATCATGTCTGAATTGCCGAAAACCGCCGTGGGTAAAGTGTTTAAACCCGAGCTTCGCAAGCAGGCGATCATGCGTATCTACAATGGCTCGCTGGAAGAGGCGCAGGTGCCGGCTCGGGTCACCTTTGTCATAGATGATAAGAAGCGCGGACTCGTGGCGCAAGTCACAGCGAATGGCGCCAAAGAGGACGATGTTGCGCATGTCCTTGGCCAATACACGCGGCCATGGGAATGGGCCGCTTGAGGAGAACCTGATGGCTGACTACGACACCCTTATCGATGCCCAGACATGGGCATTTATCCGGAAGACGGCTGAATCCTATCCGGATGACGCCGTCGATCTGGATATCGAGGGTCAGCGTCGCGTTTATGATGCGATGTGCAGAGAGTTCCATCAGGAATATCCCGAAGGCGTGTCAGCTGTCGATAAATTTGCGGATGGTGTGCCGGTTCGCATCTATACCGCCGGGGATCCCGGGCGGACGGTAATGTTTTTTCATGGTGGTGGATTCGTCGTAGGCGGTCTTGAGAGCCATGACGACGTTTGCGCCGAGATTTGCGCAAACACCGGCTATCGCGTGGTTGCCGTTGATTATCGGCTTGCCCCGGAACACAAGCACCCGGCTGCTTTTGAAGATGCATGGGCTGCGACGCAATGGGCCGCGAACCGATACAAGGACGGAATCGTTCTGGTTGGTGACAGTGCCGGCGGGAATCTGGCAGCGGCTGTTGCCCACTACGCACGCGGTAAGCTGAAAGGTATTCTTGGCCAGGTGCTGATTTATCCGGGCCTGGGTGGAGACCGGAATGCACCTTCGTATTCTGAGCATGCCAATGCGCCGATGCTAACTCGGGCAGATCTGGAGTTCTACGAGAACATCCGGCTGAATGGCGAGGCCCCTGCTGGCGATGCCACCTATGCCCCCCTGCATGACGCCGATTTCTCAAAGCTGCCTCGGACGGTCATTTTCACGGCTGAGTGCGACCCGATCGCCAGCGATGGTCCCCAATATCGCGACAAGTTGAAAGCGGCAGGTGTGCCGGTTCATCTCGTCGAAGAAGAGGGACTTGTGCATGGTTATCTGCGGGCCCGACTTATGTCAGCGCGTGCAGGTGAAAGTTTCGAGCGAATTGTTCTTGCAGTCGAGGCTTTGGGACAGGATCTCTGGCCCTACGACTGATCCGTGATCGAGAGGTATCGGACATCTGGACTGGCTATGAAAGGGGCTTTTTCATAAGCGATGGGTTTCCGGCGCCCGGTGTGAGGATATGGCGCAGCATCGCGACCGGGTGCGCCTTGAGGCTAAGGCGGGTGGCTACGAAATCTTCAACCACCTCTTCTCCGAGTGTCATTTCCGGCAGATGGGCAGCGGGTTCGTCAATCAGTTCGCCGCCAATATCCTGAGCGAACAGGGGAAGGGGAGCAGGGGTAGTGATTGCCTTGGCCTGCCAGAGCGCTTCGCGGCGGCTTAGACCGAGAGAGGCAAAGACATCTGCTTCGGCCATCCGTTCCAGAACCGCGGGGCGCACTCCTGCGCGTCGCCAGAGATCGTCCACCCGGTTGTATCCATTGCCTCGAACCGCCGTGAGCCAGGTTGCGTCTTCTTCGGGCAGGCCCTTGATCTGGCGGAAGCCTAAGCGAAGGGCTAGGCTGCCACGACCGTCGGGTTCCATCACGTTGTCCCAGAAGCTTGCATTCACATCGACGGGTCGCACGATGACGCCATGTTCCCGTGCATCCCGCACAATTTGCGCCGGCGCATAAAAGCCCATCGGTTGCGAGTTCAGCAGCGCACAGGCGAAGATCCCGGGGTGATGACACTTGATCCATGCGCTGGCATAGACCAAGAGAGCAAAGCTGGCCGCGTGACTTTCGGGAAAGCCATATGAGCCGAAGCCCTCGATCTGCGAAAAACAGCGTTCTGCGAACATATCGTCATATCCGTTACGCTTCATGCCGCGCAGAAAGAGGCTGCGGAATTCGCTGACATTGCCGTGTTTCTTGAAGGTCGCGAGAGAGCGGCGCAACCGGTCGGCCTGCTCGGGTGTAAAGCCTGCGCCGACAATGGCAATTTGCATCGCCTGTTCTTGAAACAAGGGTACACCCAGCGTCTTTCCCAACACTTTTCCAAGTGCGTCAGAGGGGAATGCTATCTGCTCTTCGCCGTTTCGCCGACGAATATAGGGGTGCACCATATCGCCTTGGATCGGACCGGGACGAATGATGGCGACCTCGATCACAAGATCGTAGAAATTGCGTGGCCGCATACGGGGCAGAAAATTCATCTGCGCCCGGCTTTCGACCTGAAAGACGCCGATACTGTCGGCTCGGCAGAGCATGTCGTAAACGTTTTCATCCTCTTGCGGCAAATTCGCAAGCGTATGCCGGGCTCCATGGTGGATCGTCAAAAGGTCGAATGCCTTGCGGATACATGTCAGCATGCCAAGGCTGAGCACATCGATCTTGAGAATGCCCAGTGAATCGATGTCATCCTTGTCCCAGCAAATCACGGTTCGGTTATCCATCGTTGCATTTTCGATGGGGACCAGCTCGTCCAGCCGGTCCTGCGTGATTACAAAACCTCCTACATGCTGGGAGAGATGTCGTGGAAAGCCGAAGATTTCCTGCACAAGCTCCATTGTAAGTCGCAGCCGGCGATCACCAGGGTTCAGGCCGATTTCACGCATCCGGCGATCTTCCATCCCATCTGCCGAGAAAAATCCCCAAAGCTGTGAAGACAGACCCGATATCGTATCCTCGGACAGGCCCATCGCGCGTCCGACCTCACGGATTGCACGTTTCCCGCGGTAATGGATTACCGTCGCGCATAGCCCGGCCCTTTGACGGCCATAGGTTTCGTAGATGTGCTGAATGACCTCTTCGCGGCGCTCATGTTCGAAATCCACGTCGATGTCTGGCGGTTCGTCCCGAGCCTCGCTCACAAACCGTTCAAAGACCATCGTTCCGATTTCGGGGCTGACCGAGGTGATGCCAAGACAATAACAGACAACCGAATTGGCTGCAGATCCGCGCCCTTGGCAGAGAATATTGCGTGAGCGGGCGAATGTGACGATATCGTTAACGGTCAGGAAGTACGGTTCGTATTTCAGCTTCGCGATCAGGTCGAGCTCATGCTGCAGCATGTCCCGCACGTTATCCGGTGCACCGTAGGGATAACGCCATTTCAGTCCTTTCCGTGCAAGCTGTTCAAGACGTTGCGAGGGCGTTTCCTCCGGGGTGCCTTCATTGGGGTATTCATAACGAAGTTCGTCCAGAGAGAAAGTCAGCCTGTCTGCAAGCTTTTCCGCACGGGTGATCGCATCCTGGTAGCCCCTGAAAAGCCGCTGCATTTCAGCTTTGGAGCGGAGACGGCATTCTGCATTTGGCAGGGCCGCGCGGCCCAGCTGTTCTACGCGGCATCCCAAGCGAATTGCGCTAAGGACATCGGCAAGCCGCCAACGTCCACCGTGGTGCATTCGGGGTGCGGCGCTGGCAAGCGTCGGGATACCCAGTTCCTGTGCAACCTTTGTCAGTGATGCAAAGCGTTCGCTGTCATAGCCATTGTAGAGTGGATGCATCATCAGATGCATTCGCCCAGCAAAGTGGCGAGTCAGGTCCGGCATATGCGAAGACCATTCACGTGCTCCACCTTTTATATGCCGTTCGGGTGGCCAGAGGATGAGCTGAAGGCCATCCGGCGAGTCGATCAGGTCTTTGAGCCATAGATCGCAGTGTCCTTTCTCGGCTCTCAATCGACCGGTAGAAAGAATTCGGCACAGGTTGCGCCACCCCGTCCGGTTTTCCGGAAGGACTGTGATAGGCGGCGTATCCTTGAAGACCAAGCGGGTTGCCGGAATAAGCCGCGGTATATGGGCGATCGGAAATGAACCCGGCGGTCGGCAGTTTGCTGGTCGCGGGGGGCCGATCAACCCGTGTTGATCGTTCCAGTCCATTCGTTCTCTGACCTGTCTTGCGATGGACTTGGCTTGGGTATGCGCTCTTACGATACCGGCGACGGAGTTGTCGTCAGCTATGGCAATGGCCCCAAGACCCAGTTCGCAGGCACGCTCCATGTACTCCTCCGGATGGGACGCTCCGGTGAGAAAGGTAAAGTTAGATAGGGCAGACAGTTCACAGTACATGATTCCCCATCATATTCACCTTTTGTTCTTTTGTTGAGGGGCTGGGTGAGGTCAGTTTCTGCTGGATGAGGCGCGAAACGCTCTTTGGGTCGCGTAAAAAACAGGTTTCACGCCGGTTGTGGGCGGAACAGTGGTTTTCTTAACCCATTATCAAAGTCTGTTTGGTGAATTGTTTCCGATGATTTCTGGAGATCCCGTATGTTCAATTTTCTTGGTAACAATTCCAAAGAAAAGCATAAGTTACTTGGTCTGGAGCATGCCGCCATAGACCGTTCACACGCAATCGTTCGATTTGGAATGGACGGTACAGTGCTTGAGGTCAACGATCTGTATTGCGATATCACAGGATATACGCGCGAGGATGTTGTCGGAAAATCATACACCGCAACGCTACGCCAGAAAGATCGCGGTACTCCTGAAATGACTGAAGTCTGGCGCAAGGTAGCCGCCGGTAAAGTTGTAAACCGGACTGAACCGCGCGTGAACAAGGTGGGTCAGGAAACCTGGTTTGATACAACATACACTCCGGTTGCAGATGCCGACGGAAATTATGATCACATACTTGGTGTCGGCCGAGAAATTTCCATGGTCCACATGCGGCGTCGGGACAATCGCAGTCAAACCGACGCGATCAAGCGATCCATGGCCGTGATCGAATTTGACCTTAACGGTAACATCCTCGATGCAAATGAATTGTTCTTGGCCGCCACAGGATATTCTCTGGACGAAATAAAGGGTAAGCACCATCGGATCTTCATGCCTGGCAACGAAGCATCCAAACCCGAATACACTGCTTTTTGGGATCGTTTAAAATCCGGCGCTTCAGAGAGTGGCGACGTGATGCGCGTCGCAAAAGGTGGGCGTGAAATCTGGTTGAATGCCACTTACGAGACCCTGATCGACCCCGAGGGGGTTCCCTTCAAGGTCGTCAAATACGCTTTTGATATATCTGAGGCAAAGAATCTGGCCGCCGATGCGAAAAGCCAGATTGACGCAATTCACAAGGTTCAAGCCGTCATTGAATTTGATACACAAGGAAAAATCCTTCAGGCCAATGAAAACTTCTGCAAGGCGATGGGATACGAGAAATCCGAAATCGTTGGTCGCCATCACAGTATGTTCATTCCCAAGGAACAGGTAGCTAGCGACGACTACGCAAAATTCTGGGACAATCTGCGTAACGGGCATGAGGTTGCCGGGAACTTCACGCGCATTGGCAAAGGTGGAAAGACAGTTCACATCCGTGCAAGTTACAACCCGATACGCAACGCGGCTGGCAGGGTCTCGAAAGTCGTCAAATACGCAGTGGACACAACGCTTTTGCAAGTGACAGTGGACACGATGCGTCACGGATTGGATCGTCTGGAGGAAGGTGACCTGTCAGTGCGGCTTGAGCAAAATCTGGGTGAGATGGATATGATCCGGCAGAAGTTCAACTCGGCCATTGAAAAGATTCATGATGTCATCAACGTGGTCGTCCAGCGAACGACTGATGTTTTTGATGAGACAGGCGGCATTACCAGCGCGACCGACGATTTGGCAAGGCGCACGGAGAAACAGGCTGCGACGCTTGAAGAAACTTCTGCTGCACTTGACCTTTTTGCGACGTCTGTAAGAAACACAGCCAAGGCAGCGACCGAAGCCCGCAACAAAGCGGATGAAGCGAAGAACCAGACGCGGGATTCCGGACAAGTTGTTGGCAATGCTGTCAATGCGATGAATGAAATTGCTGAATCTTCAAACAAGATATCATCAATCACAGGTGTGATTGACGCGATTGCATTCCAAACCAACCTGTTAGCATTGAACGCTGGCGTTGAGGCCGCTCGCGCTGGGGATGCAGGGCGTGGTTTTGCAGTTGTTGCATCCGAGGTTCGAGAACTTGCACAAAAATCATCAGAGGCAGCTCGTGAAATCGCTGAACTAATTGCTGCTTCTACAGGCCAGGTGCAAAAAGGTGTAGATCTGGTTGGTCAGGCCGGAACTTCCATAAAGACGATTGATGATATGGTCCAGGAAATCAGTGTGGGCGTATCGCAGATCGCCAACTCGGCGAACGAACAGGCTGCCGGCGTTTCTGAGATGAATGCTTCTATCGGCGAACTTGACCAGGCAACGCAAAACAACGCTGCAATGGCTGAAGAGACAAGCGCGGCAACGCAGTCGCTTGCAAATGGCGTCGGCGATGTCCTGAATGCCGTGAAATTCTTCTCTAAACCCGGCAATGCAGGTGTGGATAATGAAAATTTGAGAATGACCGGATAAGGTGAGCGAAAAAGAATTTTGAACAACTGAAGATATGTTTGAGAGCCTGCTATTCTTATAACGCTTCCGGTTCACACAGTATGCATTCTGTTCTTCAGTTTTGCCTTTCTTTCTAAAGCGATGTTTACGGGTAAGGGCGACCCTTCGAGATGTGTTTAGGTGATCAGCCCCAGCCAAGTGTCTCAATTTGATTGTTAGTGCATGACCAGCTTGGTGTTCACCGCGTCATAGGTCCGGGCGTTATGAGAACTTTGGGGGGTATTGTTTAGTTGGTCTGCAAAAGCGGCTCGGCGTCAAATTTTCGAGCAATGAGTGAGGCCCTATTTCGGTGTAGTTGGCCTTCCAGTTGTTGATGCAGGTTTGCGCGCCGAGAAGGCCCTGGAGGGGCTGCGCTCCGCAGCCTGATGAGACACGCGGGCCGGAACACCCGCGTCAGGGCGCGCCGACGAACCTTCTGCTGCTACAGATGTTGGCGCGCCTGCTTCACTTTCTGCTTATATTCGGGGAACGAATCCCGGAAATGTGTAGCAAATTGTGTAGCAATGCCCCGCCCGCTTTCAGGGCAAGAGGGATTTAGTGCTTTGCTATTGCTTGATATTTTCGGTCTAATAGACAGAGAAAATGGCGGAGACGAAGGGATTCGAACCCTCGATACCGTTCCCGGTATACTCCCTTAGCAGGGGAGCGCCTTCGACCACTCGGCCACGTCTCCGCCGACGCGTATAGCCAAAGAAACATCAGGGTTACAAGGCGAAACTGCCCTCATCCGAAAAAATCTCCCGCAACAAAAACCTGCCCAAAGGGCACTGAGAGGCACTGAATGGCACCGAGTTTGGGCAAGATTTGGTCAATTTCCCTTACAGCGAAAGCGGCCTCGACCGCGTCAAGCGGTTTATGGGGCTGAGCAGACCGAACGCGTCTTTGAACCTGCCACAGCCATGTTCGGCCGCGCCTGCACAATCCGATCTCCTTCCCAGAAGGAGGCTCGAACATAACGAACAACAGCAAGGACCTAGGTTCGACGAGTCCCGAGGAGCTCGCAAAGTACTTGAGACTGCCCTCGGCCAGGACAGCTCGCGAGCCCGCGCGGAAAGTCGGCGTTCGCCACGTCGGCGGCCGGTACGCGTGGTCTTCCGTTTGGGCGGCCGACGGGTATTGCCCCACCGCCACACTCGGCTTGGAACGAACTGAAGCTGCCCCACTGCACGGCTGACGACGTGGCGAGCATCCAGGAGGAGTCGCCGCGTTCCGCCCGCCGACGCGGTTTGGCGAAGCCGGATGCGAGTTTTCCCGATCCTATCCCGCTCTGGAAGAAGCCGATGCTCTAGCGAAGGACACAGCTAAGCGCTTGGGAGGCAGGATTGTCTGTGCCTCGTTACAAGCGCGCCTCGACGACAACGATGCCCTCGCCTGAAGCCTCGAAGCCCCGGCAGCGGAAGTCGGTGTGCACCTCGGGCTGCAGCACGACCTGTGGCCACCAGGAGCGATTAAATGACACCCCCGACGAAGAACGGAAAGGGTGACAGACACCCGGCAAGATTGTTGCGGCTTGTCTTGCAGAGCGTCTGTAAATTTTCAATTCTCACAACGAAGAACGGCCAATCTGAAATGTAAATGGCCAAATCAAGGAGATGACACTCATGACCTTCAATCCCTTTGAAGATAGTTTCCAAGACTTAGGAAACAAAGCGATATCCGAGTCGAAGCCCCTTCAGGATGTGATTAAGTGGCTCGAAGGCAATGAATGCCTTCTCAATGAGGCTTCTCGACGAGCCTATGCGCAAGCTATTCAAAAGGCGGCAAGGTTGTTTGGTCGATCGCCCGACCGAATTCCAGCTTGTGCACAGCAGTTTCATAGCATGCGTCCAAACAGGGACTATGCTCGTTCCTCAGGCAAGACCTTCTGCGCTCCAAAGCGCTGGAAGCGCGACGTCTCGGTGGCGATCAGGGCGTGACCGGCACCATCGCGGCTTAGAGGGAGCGCCTGGCACGGCGTGACGATTGGGGCACGTTTCGGGCTGTGCTGCAGTAAATCCCAGAGAAGGACCGTCTCTCTTCGTTCGAGATTCATCCGAAGCAGCTCATCTTTGTCCAAAGTTGCGCAGACATCGCCAGAAAGCCGGATGTTCGCATAACTGACCTCCACCGAGATCTCGCTTTGCGTCTTGACCGCTCGGCCCGAACGAAAACGGCAAAGGACGCTGTCGAAGGTACGCTCTGCCTCATCGACCAGTCCCGTGTGATGCCAGATCACGATCCCGCCTGCCTGCGTTCGTGAAGAACCAAAAGCCGCTCCATGCGACGGTCTCGGCGGCCAATAGATTGTGAGTCCTAGAAACGCTTCGCTGGTTGGTATGAAGAGGTCATCCTGCCGCTCTTTGGCAACCATCAGAATAACAATCATTTCTTTCCGCAATCCAAAACCATGGGCGGCTTCTAACCTACGGAACGTTCAAGTCGTTATGGTCCAACTGTGCAGCCGAATACGGGTTTCCCGACCCGAATCCACTCATGTCCCGTCACGGTCAAGCCTCGATCCTCGTGGCTGAAAGTCCTGGGAAGAGGTGTCTTGTTGCCGCACTTCTCGGCGACACGGAAGCGGTCTGTCGGGACTTTCACAATTGAACTGATCAAGAAAAACTGGTGCTTGCTGACCAAGAGGAACTGACGAACGAATTTCCCAGTGCAGCATAATTCGATTTCGCCGTGCGATTTTCTCCGCATTGAACCGGAGGACCGACCGAGTGGCGAACACACCCTTCGAATCCAGCACTTTCAGCGCTGGTTGAAGGATCGCGGCCCCCTCAAAATGATCGCTTCTCTTGCTAAATTTCGCCGCGGACGTTGCGACCCGCGCCGTCCTGTCCAACCTTTAAAAACCTCTTCTCCGCGTGTTGCCAGAACGGGAGTTTTTGCGAGGGGAATTTCACGCGGCCGTGGTCTATCACAGGCGACGCGTAGATGGCGTCCGAATGAGGAGCGAAATCCTGCGCGCCATGGGATTCCTCGCGGCGCAAGCCCAGGCTCACCCTGGAGCAGGACGAAAGGCTGATCCGCGTGGCCCAAAAGCCCGAGGCGGCCGGCCTGCGGGGGCCGAAATAGCGTGTTTTGAAACTGATAGCCGTCGAGCTTGGCACATGAGCTGCGTCGGGCGAAACAAGTGTTTAATTTTTCCCTTCTATCCATGAAGCGAACTCGCTTAAAAATATCAATGTGTATCGGAATGTTCAAGTGATATATTAAAATCAACCAGATTGAAATTTGACCGGTGCGGCGCCTATTCACTCAATTGCACGCGGTCTAGCAAATCCGAAATACTAGACCTAACATCCCCACTGTCTGATAAAAGTTCCCTTGCCCGCTGAAGTGGCTGCATTTCCGAAACAACTCGATCATCGGTCGCTAGTTCTTTCGTCACTTTTGAAATTTGACCATATTCAGTAATATCTTCATCAGAGACCTTTTCTGGTTGACCCGCCAGCCAGTAGCTGCGTGATGCAAATTCCGGTTCGTTTATGACAGAGAATAGCTCTGCCGCCTCTGAGTATCTATTGATTCTAAGCATAGCTTTCGCCCGTAACTTTATCGCCTCGGGTTGGGACATTCCAGAAATAGCCTCTAATGCCTCATAAGGCAAGTTTTCCAAAAGCGCGGCTTGAGCTCTCAAAATCCTACTATTATTTGATTCATCAGAAGTCTTGACTAGAGACAATAACCCGTTTGCTGCTCTGGATAACCCAAGACTCAATAGACGTGACGCCATCGTCTCTCTTACCATTTCATCCAAGTCACTTTCAAATCCCTGCACCAGAGACAATCCAAACTGAATGAAGTCCGCGTCACTTGCGCTTTCTGTCAGCAGCATTACCAAGTCATTCCTCGTTCCATGGCCTGACGGCGACTCAAGTTGACTTGCAGTCTTATTAAAATTCCTAACCGCCTCTTTGAAGTCTCCTAATATTGCATAACCTAATGCTTTTGCTCTTGCCAACTCAAGGCCAATGCGCGTCCCTTTGAGCTCCCGCTCGTATGATGAAACTAAACTCACAATCTCAGGTTCTAATGTCCGACGCTCACCGAGCGCTTGTGAAACTAACTGAATGAGCGCATCGGGTGAATGTATCGTATTGCTTTCAGCGACGAGTTCACGATTTGTTCTTGCGGCTTCTTCATGGCCTGTGAGTTCCGCGCTCCTAGCCTCAGCCAGCAGGCTCGCAAAATTTCTATCATTCTGTGCTCTATCCAAGATTCGCAGTATCGAATCCGATACGTACCTTTCGTTTTCTTTCAAAAATATGCGACTAGCTGCCGCTCCCAAATGCTCCTTCAAGCCTCTTGGGAGGCTATTGACGGAACGAATAACCGCCTCACGGTTCGATGATGCGGCGGCACCGGGCCGAGCTAACACAGCCCACAAAGCTGAGTCACGGTCACACACTTGCTGCCCCTCGAACATAGTAGAAGCGTACTCCCCAGGCTCGTCAATAATTTTCGCTAGTTCAAGCAAGATCTCGCGATCTGAACTTTCAACCGTAGAAAGCAGCAAGGTTTCATGGGCTTCGGCGCCGAACCCAAAGTGCAGTAGTACCTTGGCAAGGTTGATTGCTGCCGCGTCATTTACTCGGTCAAATTCGTCAAAAAGTCTACCCCTCCAGAATGCCACTTGCTGCGAGTAAGAATCTTTTTGGGGAACCCAGGAATTAATTGCCAAGCCTTCCTTTTCTTCACAAACTGGATTGTCGGCATTTTCCTCTAGTTGTTCTATGCTGAGCAATAAACTTTCGTCAAATGCATTCGGATAATCCAAGTTCAGTCCGAGGTCGTTGGCGAAAAAATCTGCCCGAGCTCCTTGATCCGAACCGACGTCGTCAAATTTCGATTCGTATTTAGGCTCAATGCTATCAGATTCTCTTTTAGTGGTTAGCAGTCCTCGCGAACGAGCGTGTTCTATTTCCTCAATAAGGCGGGTCTCAGCCAAATTTCTATCGCGTCCGACCTCCAGTATGGAAAGTTCCCTTAACAGAGTGCTACTGGCGGTACTTCGATCACCTTCAGGTTGGGTAAAGTTTTCCTGCGACTCTGCGTCCATACCGACGCCTAAGGCTGTAGTTTCAGTATCCCGTCGGGACGGTTCTAATTTGGATAGGTCATTGGCGAACATATATCTTTCGGCACTAAAAATGGTCGTGGGAGATAGTGGTGGTTTTAAGTTGGAGAAACCGATAATTGAAACATCTATAACTAATAAATTTTCACCGAATAGAAAAGTTTGAACTGAACAAGAACAGTTGAGTTTGAACTTTAGGGGCTCTCCAATCTCCTCCTGAGCAACATCAAGCACTCGGGTCCTCGGTATTCGGGAGAAAAACCCGCTTAAATCATAGATCGCATTTTCTACGTTTAATGATAATTCAAACCCGTCATCGCTTTCCTTCACGCTCCAATCTGAACCGGGCGGTATGCCAATTGTGATCCGCGTAAACTGTTCATGCTCACCTGATCGCACACGTAAGGTTTCTGCAACGACCACGTCGCTGGCGACCAGAAAAAAAAACGCAGTAAAACACCAGTATTTCATGCTGAATCCTGCTTGACAGCCTTCAAAGCCTCTTCTAACTCCGAGTATCCGGGTCGGACATGGGACGGCGTATTCTGTCTACCAACTTCTATGCAAATTGCCGCTACATGGTTGTGTAGGTTTGCGACCAATACTTCTCTAATTAATTGGTGGAAATGGCCATCCTCTTCGACAACTGTTTTTACCTTCGTCGCGAAAGGGCCGACTAAGCCATAAGCCAGGAAGACCCCCAAGAACGTCCCCACCAAAGCGCCTCCAATTAATCCGCCCAACACTTCAGGCGGTTGGTCAATTGAAGCCATGGTCTTTATCACTCCCAACACTGCTGCGACAATGCCAAGGGCTGGCAAAGCATCAGCCACTGTTTGTAATGCATGGCTCGAATGCATTGCGTGATGTAAATTGGCCTCCATCCTTTTATCCAGAACTTCTTCAACTTGGTGGGGATCATCATAGTTCATTGAGGCGGACCTAATTGTATCACAAATCAAGCTAATAGCTTCAGTGTCTTTCTGAATTTTGGGATACTTCTGAAAGATGGCAGATTCATTCGGTTGCTCAATGTGTTGCTCAATGGCGACCGGGTTTTGTCTCGCCATACGGATCAAAGCAAATAGAAGGCAAAGCAAATCTTTGTAGTCTTCTTGGTTCCATTTCGAACCTTTAAATACCTTTCCAACATCTTTAATAGTATGTTTAACGCCAGAAAAATCGTTGCTAATCAAAAAAGCGCCGGCAGCAGCTCCTCCGATCATCATCAGTTCAAACGGAAGCGCCTTAATTATTATCGCCATCTTGCCGCCTGCAGCGAGATAGCCGCCAAATACCATTAAAAATATTACCGCAATACCTATTATGCCGATCATTTATAAGCCCAATCGTACCGTTCGGCGAATATCAGCTTTCGCCGGTTAAAAATTACTCCGTGGGAACTTCTGCGTTTCTTCCCGCCAACATTGCACTGATTGTATAAGCAGCCAGCGGGCTTAATTTTGCCAGAATACCTGCCGCGGATTCGGCTTTCATGCGCGCCAAAAACCCGGACGCGAATGCTGGATCCATTTCCTCGAATAACGCTGCGGCATCCTTCGCTTTCATCTTCTCGTATACGTCTACGAGTCGGGATATGTCGGCCTCGGCGGCTCCGTCAGCGAGAGCGAGGGTTGCTTTTAAAGATTCCTCCACCTCGAGCAGTTCCGATAATTTGCGTTCTATAGCTTCATCGGCGATCTTAATTGCCTTTAATCTGTCTTCTAACTCTTTTTCTCGTTCGTTCAAGGCAACTTCTTTTGCTCTTATCTCTTTCAGCATGCGCTCAAGCCCTTCTGGGCTTAAAGACTCTCGATTTTTTTTGGGATTTTCTTTGATCGTAGTCACTTCGCTCGTAGACTTCAGGGCACTAGCAACGGCTGGACCTACATTGGTGCCCAAGCGCAAGACAGCGGATCCCAAGAACAAAGCGCCAACACAAAACAGGACTCCAAACCGACCCCTCAGTCGCTTTGAAATTGTTGCTTCCACCATCATAAAGAATCTCCGTGTTTCCGCACCGAACACCTTTTAAAAATTATATCGGCTCGAACACCTTCGCTCGTTCCATTAGATTTTTTGCGGGCGCTGATATCTTCGGCAGTATCGGGAAGGTCATGCATGGACGCCATCATTAAGTCTAACTTCGTGCGTGCGGCTTCCGCTCTAGCAGTTAGGTCTTCTAAATTTTTTGCGGACTGATCGGCAGCGCTTCGGGCGGAAATCAAAGCATTCGAAAGTTCGTCAACTTGGGCAGACAAGACTGCGATGGCACCTCCAACTCCTTTATCCAAGTTATTGAAACGACTTAACTTCTTAGAAAGTATATAGCAGTACAGGACCGCGCCCAAAGCTCCTGCGATCAATAAAGTATCCGCGATGAAATTCAAAACATTCCCCTAATTTAATGTAAAATCCATAACTAATACATCTCTTATTCGACCCTTGCCTGCAACTGCTTGGAATCTGCGTAACAATTGCCCACGAATCTTAGTCAGTGCGAATCCGTCTTTGAAATCTTCAATTTCCAGTGCACGCAGGTAGCTGTTCAAAACATCGATAATTCGCGGAGTTATTTTCTCCACATCTTCTTTGTATGGGGCATTCACTTCGAGCTGCGCCCGGAAACGTAGGTTAAAAACTTGTTCAGTGTGAATCATTGTCACAACGACGGGATCCAAAGCCACATACTCAATATCAGGAAGTGGCTCCACAGCTTGTTCTGTATCTGCTGCGTCTTGCTGTGTTGGCCCGTTTTCACTTTCTTCTGTCGGTGCTTCACGAGATAACGATATAAGTCCAGATGATGTTGCGAAGTAGCCTCCGGTTCCACCGATAATCATCAATAAAACACTAATAATTAGCGGCTTTTTCCCAGACTTTTTACCTTCTGGTGGGGCATTTGTAGCTGCATCCGTCATAGTGGGCCTAAACTCCTTCGCTACTCCTTCATAAACCCGCAGGAACTAACCGATTGTTAAGGGCAATCGAGGAATTATGGGACACGTCGTACAGAAGGTCGGCGTGACGGAGGTCAAGTTGCAAAAAATAATTGAAGTTTGGGGTGGCTTGGACGCGCGCAGACGCTTCATTCTCGTGCTGGCTAGTCTCGTAACGACGCTTGTGCTCTTCACAATGTCTAAAATGGCGACATCGCCCAACATGACGTTGCTTTATGCAGGCCTGGAAAGCAGCGCGGCCGGGGATGTGGTTCGTGCGATCGAACAACGTGGTACCGCATACGAAGTTCGGGGCGGGTCGATCTACGTGCCTTCAGATCAACGTGACGAAATCAGACTGACGCTTGCTAGCGAGGGGCTTCCGATGACGGGAGGCCGTGGATATGAACTTCTCGACACTTTGAACGGGTTCGGAACAACATCCCAAATGTTTGATGCCGCTTATTGGCGCGCAAAGGAAGGTGAGTTGGCCCGCACGATCGTGGCTAGCGCGTTCGTCAGCCAAGCACGCGTTCATATTGCGAATAATGGATCAAACCCTTTCCAAAGAAATGTGGCCCCAACCGCTTCTGTTTCGGTGGTGCCGTCTGGTGTCCCGATAACACCCGCTCAAGCTAATGCTCTTCGCTATTTGGTTGCATCTGCTGTAAGTAACCTAGCCGTCGAGGACGTGTCAGTAATTGACGCCAACGGCGCGCTCATCGGTCAAAATGATTCGTCTACTGGGCCTTCAAATGCTGAAGATAAGGCAAAGCAACTCCGTGAGAGGGTTCTCAACCTCGTGGAGGCACGCGTGGGAACCGGCAACGCCGTTGTTGAAGTCAGTGTCGATACAGTTACAGAGACCGAGTCCATCAGGGAACGTCGTTTCGACCCCGACGGGCGAGTTGCAATAAGTACGGAAACAGAAGAACGTTCAGATTCCTCCAAGAATCAGGGCGGCGGCGACGTTACTGTTGCATCCAATCTTCCTGACGGGGAAAGGTCAACTGGTGAGGGTTCCAGCGCTCAAGCCAGTGAAACTCGCGAGAGAGTGAACTACGAAGTTTCCGAAACCGAGCACGAAATCCTTAAATCACCGGGCGCAATCAAGCGCTTGACTGTTGCCGTTCTTGTAAATGGTCTGTCCGAGCGTGATGAAACTGGCGAGCCGGAGTTTCAGCGAAGGTCGGACGAAGAACTGAATGCTCTGCGCGAACTGGTTGCTTCCGCAGTGGGGTTTCAAGAAGATCGAGGAGACGTGATAACCATCAAATCAATGGAGCTCCCAATAGTCGAGCCCCTTGGAACTAGTGCCGGAAATAGTTTGTTCCAGCAGCTCGACATCGACTTATTTTCGATTATCCAGATGGTCATCCTTGGATTGGTTGCCACCGTCCTTGGGCTATTTGTAATACGGCCTTTGCTATCCAAACAGCCGGGTGGATATAATGCAGCAGTTCCCGCTTTGCCGGACTTTGGCGGCGAGTCTAATCAAGACAGTGTTCCCGCATTAGATGGCGATATTGATATCGACGACGCAAACTCTTTCCCTAGCTTTAGTATGGAGTCCAACAGCAGCGCAGAAGATCTTGGACTTCCAGATTTCAGCCTGCCCTCGAGTTCGCAAGATCCAGTGGATCGACTTCGTTCGCTAATTGGCGAGCGCCAAGAAGAAACCGTCGAGATCTTGCGGAGCTGGCTTGAGGAAAGTGGAGAGAAAACCTGATGCCCATCGCAGATCTATTTGAAGACTTCGGCGAAAGCTGCAATACGGATACGAATGCGGCGGATATGAGCGAAGATGATCTGGACGACATTCGGCTCGCTGCGTTTGAGAAGGGTTATGTTGCCGGTTGGGAGGATGCTATAAAAAACCAAGAAAAAGAAAATTCTAGAATTTCAGATGGAATGGCTCAACGCCTAGAAGATATTTCTTTTACATTCTATGAGGCTCGATCTCAGTTCTCAAAAGACTTCGGAATCATATTACGCCTGCTTTCTGAGAAAATACTGCCTGAAACCTTGCATAAAACTCTTGCGCAACATCTGACTTATGAAATGCAGTCCATTTTGGAGTCACTCTCTCCCGACTCGTTAACTATTGCTGTTCCAGAGGGCAATAGAACAAAGGTAGAGAAACTGCTTGATCTGGACATCCCTGTGCCGCTACGCATTGAAGAAGACTTTTCGTTAAGCAATGATCAGGTCGTTTTGAGAGTTGCGGATATCGAGCGTGAAATCGACATCAATCGCTTTGTCAAATCGATGCTCAACACGATGGATACATTCACTTTTTCAACTGAAAAGAGCGATAAATATGGATAAGGCCTCCGAAGCAAGCGAATTCTCCGCGAAAATTAGCCCCTTCGCCACTATTCCTATCGAAATCATAGTTTCGGTAGGACGTGCCAGGCCTTTAATAAAGGACTTGGTTGTAATGTCGGAAAACTCTGTATTGATATTAGACAAACGTATCGAAGATCCAGTCGAGCTTTTTATTGGTGATCGTTTAATAGCCAAGGGAAAATTAGAGGAGGTTCTAGACGAAGAGACGAAGCAGCTAGCTGTTCGCCTAACAGAGATATCCGACCTAAAAGATGAACTGTAAAAATTATAAGAATTCTTGCAATTCTCGTGCGGCAATTTTTCTTATTTTGGCCTTAATTCCAAGTGCCTCCCTTGCACAAGACTTTAGCTTTTCGTTGGGAGATGGCGCCTCACTTAACGGTCGAACAGTACAGCTTATTGGGTTGATAACTATATTGAGCTTGTCGCCAGGAGTAATTATGATGGTGACAAGTTTTCCACTTCTTATAACGGTGTTTGCGATACTGCGTCAAGCGATCGGGCTGCAGCAATCTCCGCCAAATATGCTTATCGTAAGTCTCGCGCTTTTCCTTACTTATTTCATAATGGAACCCGAGTTTAAAAATGCGTGGCAGCTTGGTTTGAGACCAATGATTGAGGAAACTATCGATGTCGAAACGGGATTAGTACGATCGGTAGAGCCATTTCGAAATTTTATGGCTGGCCGAACGAATGAAAACACGATCAATACGCTGGCAGCTTTACGTCGGACAGAGACTGTTTTAGATAATCAATCTGCTGCTGAAGTTACATCACCGCCACTATCGGTTTTGATTCCTAGCTTTATGTTGTCCGAAATATCACGTGCATTTCAGATAGGGTTCATCGTTTTTCTCCCGTTCCTTATTATTGATTTGTTAGTCGCAGCTATACTAATGTCCATGGGCATGATGATGGTCCCTCCGGCAATTGTTTCCCTGCCGTTCAAGCTAGGTTTTTTTGTCATCGTAGACGGATGGAGCCTGATTGCCAGCAGTTTAGCGCGAAGCTATTCTTTTTGATCACACTCGACATTCTGATCTAGCCTCGCCGCAACGCCAAAGTCACAAAGCTTTTTTTTGGTCGACTGGTTGCAACCTATGGCGAACCGCGTGCCGTGATCACGGACAAGCGGCGCAGCTATGGCAAGCCGATCAAGGCCATCACGTCGGACGCCGACCATCGGGCGCACAAGGGACTCAACAACAGGATCGAAGGGGCTCACCGGCCGACCCGAAAACGGGAGATGATGGGCCGGTTCAAGTCACCGCGCCAGGCGCACCGATTTCTCGTGGCCCGCGATCAAATCAGTACGATCTTTCGTCCCCGCTGCTACTGCCTTTCCCCTCTCTCTTACCGCCATGCCAGAGCCAACGCATTCAAGCTTTGGGAAGCTTATACTGCCGAACTATCGGCCTGATTGTGCGGTCTCACGCTTATTCCAGTCCACGGGAGATAATCTGGCAATGCCGTTTCAGGTCTGCACCCCCGTCCGGCTGAGGCCGTTGGTAGATGATGCTACGGCTAATCCCGAAAACCTTGACAGGCGCCTTTGCTAGCACTGTAAGGCCTGAAAACAGTCTTGTTGGAGCCTTTACTCCCGTTGCTCCACGACATTGCTCAGAGTGCCGATTCCTTCAACGGTAAGCTCGACAACATCCCCGTCTGACAGGAACTCGAACCGCTCCAGACCGCAACCATCGTCAACCGTACCGCCGCCGATGATTTCGCCCGGATGCAGCGTTTCGGCATTCGATATAAACGCGATCATGCCTTCGAAGCTGTGCAGCATTTCGCCTAGACGGCTGTCGGTCACCACCTTGCCGTTGATCTTGGCAACGCACCGCATTTCGCGGTAATCCGCAATCTCGTCCGTGGTCACGATCCAGGGGCCGAAGACGTTGCCGGCGTCGAAGCTTTTACCCTTGGCTGGCCCAAGCATGCCTTGCATTTCGCGAAGCTGGGTGTCGCGGGCGGAAAAGTCGTTGAAGATGGTAAAGCCGAAGACGTGATCCATCGCATCGGCGGCTTTGATGTCACGGCCCCGCTTGCCAATCACCACAGCGACCTCAAGCTCATAATCCATGTAGTCCGAGTAACGCGGCCAAGTGATCGTGTCGCCATGACCCGCCACGCTAAAGCGGTTAGTTATGTAAAAAATCGGCTGCGCCTTGTAGATGTCGGGTACGGAGCCCTCGGACGGGCCGGGATCGGGCTCGCCAGCAAGAACGGCCGCGAGCCGACGCATGCCAACCGGCGCGTTGACGATATGGCGCGGCGCGGTCGAGGCATCGCGGATCTGGGGCGGCAGCGGAAGCGGCGCCAGCAGGCGAACCTTGGCCAGCGGGACCGTCACAGCCGCTTCATCCAGCGCGGCATGTGCAGCATTAAGCCCTTCCTTTCCCGCTTCGATCAGCGCCTGCATTGAGGCAAGCACCTCTCGCCCCGTGGAAGTCATGCAGACCAGCGTTTCGCTGTCGTCCATCAATGCGCCAAGGCGGGGGCCTTTACCGCCGTCGAATGTTGCTAGTTTCATATTGGTCTCCTTCAGTCGCGGACGATGGCAACAGGGCGGCACCAGCCCGCCGAGGCGCCTTTGATCTTGACCGGAAAGCACTGCACCTCGAACCCGGTGGCGGGCAATTCCTCGAGGTTGGCAAGCTTTTCGATGTGGCAATAGGCCCGGTCCATCCCGGCACGGTGGCCTTCCCAGATGAGGGAGGCATCGCCAGTCTCTGCCACCTTTTTAGCGGTATGCACGAAAGGCGCGTCCCAGCTCCACGCGTCAGTGCCACAAACGCGCATCCCCCGTTCGGTCATCCAGTTTGTCGCGGCGCGACCAATGCCGCAGCCCGAGGGAACATATTGCGGTGTGCCGTACTGGGCGGCGGCGGCGGTGTTCACCAGCACGATGTCGCCTGGTTGCAAGTCGTGCCCTATCCGGTCGAACTCAGCCGCGACTTCTTCGGGGCTGACCACATGGCCATCGGGCATCTCCCGGAAGTCCAGCTTTACGCCGCGCCCGATGCACCATTCCAGAGGCACTTCGTCGATGGTGATCGCCCGCTCTCCGCCGTCCATGGTGGAATGATAGTGATAGGGCGCGTCCAGGTGAGTGCCGTTATGGGTCGAGAGGGTCACTTGTTCCACCGCCCAGCCTTCGCCGCCAGGAAGCCCGTCGCGGGTAACACTGGGAAAGAATGACAGGATCTGCTCGGCAGTTTCCTGATGAGCGAAATAGGCGATCTTGGGGCCAAGACCCGGCGGATCGGCGTAGTCGGTATTTTCAAGCGGTCGAGCGAGGTCGAT
>NZ_JAIMIC010000008.1 GCF_019966545.1 Heliomarina baculiformis
GAAAACCTGCAAGAGTTCATCGAAATGGACCGCGACCGCGCGCGTTGACCTCGCTGTGGCCTACGCCGGATGCTTACCTTAAAGGTCGACGTAACTGTCGATGTTCATTGACACCATCTACATTGGGAAAAGAACATAGACCGCCGAGGGAGCTCCGGGGTCACTTAATGGTAGGGGTAACGCCCACAGTCTTATTGAAGACCTCGCTCAGCACTGATTTGGCCGTTTCTGCGTCCTCCTCCCGCACAAGGATACAGTCATGGATCGGCAGAGCTGGAATGTCGTAGTGCTTCCCGAGTTTGAGAAGGGTGTCTGACATCATGTCCGACTCTACTGCTTGGAGCTTCAGACTGTCCCAGCCTTCCTCTTGGAGCTTTCTGAGTACAGGGTGCCGTCTTAGGATGGCGGCATGTTCCGGCGCTCTCTTGTCCGATGAAACTTCGACTTCCGAAAGTTCAGGGGCACATCCACGACCGACCCAAATGCTAATGGTTTTCTTCACCGTTTCTCTTGGCACGTCGTCGACCAAGTAAAAGTCCGAATTCGCGTCAATCGGGGTATCAGTCAGGCCATACAGCATTGTTAGCTGGCACGCTGATATGTCCAACTCACGAGTGCGGCTTCCGTTGATCGTTATGTTGAAACGATCCTCCTTGGGCCAGCTAAGATAGGTATTGCCCGAAGCATAAAATCTTCCGCCAAAGTTCCAGTCGAATCCGGAAGCATTTCCGTTGTTGAAGCTGCGATAGAGGTAGGGAGGTGGTCCGAAGCTGAAAACCTGATCCGAAAGGTAGGCGTTGATATCGCTCACTTCCGCCGACATTCGGTCCAGCTTGGGGCCTTTCGGCAAAGTCATAAGATCGCCTTTGTGCCCACCTTCGTTTTTCGATTTCCGAAGCAAGACCGGCGACAACATTGGCAAAGACCGTTTGAAGTGCAGGTTGGCAGAGAATGGTTCGATGCCGTGAGCAATTAGTCGATCAAGCAGTTTTGGCGTTGCCCTGAGCCTTGTAGCCCAATTCGAGGATGGTGTGTCCGGATGAAATACAGCACCATCGAAGTCATCGGTGCCTCGAAAGCCATCTACGACTTCGATAAGGCCCATAGAGCGCCATGCGTTCTTGAGGGCGTCGTAATGTCGGCTTTCAGCTACGGTATGTTTGAACGCATCCCGATTACTGGATCGGTAGCAGTATCGCTCGGCTGCACGGTTGGTTGCGGCAAACGTTAGGTCCCCTAGAAGGGCTCCAACTGTCCTGTCAAACCTGTCTCTTGCTTCAGTCTTGAACCCACGCTGACGTGTGCCTGTGTCTTTCAGAAACAAGACCGTCTCTTCTGACAGCGAGGACGCCAATTGCATCGCTTCAGGTGAATGAGCCTCAAGTAGCAGGTCAGCCAGATTGGCCGCTCTCAGCGCTTCGGGGTCGCGATCAATGTTGTGTTGCTCGCTAGGCAGCATCAGCCCTCCTGCTGGAGTGTCTTCGGGTATGTTGGGCAGTCACAGCGGGTAAGAGAGGTTTTTAACTGCATCTCGGGAGTCAATTAGACGAAGTGTCTGCATGTTGATCTTTCGAGCCCTACACAGGTTCTTTTGGTACATCGAATGCAATTTTCAATAGTGCCTCGTGGAGTTCTTCTAGTCTAACGGGGCTACCGTATCCTTCTGACGAAGACCGCTCGCTGGAGTGGCCGAGTAACGCCAATTCCACTCGCTCGCCAACGCGCGCTGCCCTGAGCGCATCCTTCATGTTGTGTCGAAGGCTGTAGACGACGTGTTTAGGGTTCTTTGTGTGTTTCCGGAGGCGGGCTCGTACCGTGTTGCTAAAGTTTTCGTGGCTCTTCGTAGCTACATACTTGGGGAAGAGGGCGCTATGGGGGCCGGTCGCTGATTCCAGGCGCTGAGCGACCTGAAGCGCTTTGCCGACGAGCGGCACCTTTCTGATTCGTGACCGATCCTTCACAGTCCTTAAACCATGCGGTTTAATCTCAAAAAACGGAATGGCTCCATCTAGGTTTAGGTCATTTGCCGTCAGGCCCAAGACTTCGGCAGACTGACAGCCTGAGTGATGGATTAGCGTCCAGATGTCCTGAAGAACCTGATTGTTTTCTAATTCTGAATACATCGCCAGAATGACTTTGGAAGGAAGCGGGTGGCGTCGGTCCACTGCCGCATCTGTATCCTTAGGGAAGTTCAGTCTTTGGAACGGATTATTTGCGTCCATGTCATGCTCCCGGATGGCCAGAGAGAAGACAGCTTTGACATCGTTGATGTAGCGCTTGGCCGATGCAGGTGTCATCCTGTTGAGGAGATTGTCCCTCAAAGCTCTAGCGTGGTTCCGGCCAACCTTCGATATGGTAATATCTTGTCCAGTAACCTTTAGGAGTTCCGCCATTATGCGGTCGAACCGTTGTTCTTGTTTTTTTAGCTTGTACGGATCGGGCTCTCGACGTTCTGAAAGGTAGAACGCAAAAGCCTGGGAGATCGACAGTTCTGCTTCTAAGCTATGAACGCCGCTATGCAGAGCTGAGATCATCGCTCTGTCCTGGAGGCTGACATCCTCTGGGTCGGGGTAGCCGGTCGCGGGGTTGGTTGGATATTTACCCAAAATACGTTCGGCTTCCTCGGAACGCGACAGGCGTTCGTCTGGGGTATCACCGGGAGAGTATGGGGTCAGTTCTAACTCGTAGAAGTGTGCTTCGATGTCCGCTTTGATCCTGACCAAGTCTGCGGCATTTTGCTTTGGGGTGGCGGATCGTAACAGACGTTCGACGTGATCGTGATACGGGCCATAATTGCGGAGGGCTTCTTGCTCGGTTTTCCCGAGTACTTTCACGAACTCAGTTTTGCCCAGCGCCGATTGAAGACCTTTTGGTACACGTCGGCGATATTTCCGGGTGCCGTTTGCTTCTGTCCGGAGGTGCTTGATAACGAAAGCTCTTGTCATTGGTTTTGTGGACCTGAATGTGGACCTCCATAGGTCTTACATCCAGAAAAACCGTTTAAATTCAACCAGTTAAGCTTAGAGCGTTGGTGCCCAGGAGAGGACTCGAACCTCCACATCGTTGCCAATACTAGCACCTGAAGCTAGCGCGTCTACCAATTCCGCCACCTGGGCAGGTGTCGTGAGCCGTGCACTTAAGGATTAGCGAGCGGGGTGTCAAACGGATTTTCGCGGAGTCAGGTAAAGTTTTTTGCCTTAACACGAAGATAATCTGCCGGGCGTCCGGGTTTGTGCTGTGGGTGCGGGCGAAACGCGTCGATTTGCGCCTTGTTCGCAAGGGCGTAGAGCGGTAGATCACGGTAAAAGTCAGTTACGGGAGAGCACGGATGTCCAGACTGGTGACGATCATTGGCGGGTCCGGCTTTGTCGGGCGGTACATTGCCCGGCGGATGGCCAAACAGGGCTGGCGCGTGCGCGTCGCGGTGCGCCGCCCCAACGAGGCAGCTTTTGTGCGCCCCTATGGCGCGGTCGGCCAGGTTGAGCCTGTGCTATGCAATATCCGCGACGATGCTTCGGTTTCCTCGGTTATCAAGGGCGCGGATGCGGTGGTGAACTGCGTTGGTATCCTCGCCGAGAAAAGCCGCAATACATTCGACTCGGTCCAGAGCGAAGGTGCGGCCCGCGTGGCGCGGCTGGCGGCTGTCGAGGGTGTCGATCATCTGGTTCAGATTTCGGCCATCGGCGCGGACACCGAAGCCGAGAGCGACTACGCCCGGACCAAGGGCGAAGGCGAAGCGGCGGTGCTTGAGCATTTCCCGTCGGCGGTGATCCTTCGGCCCTCGATCATCTTTGGCGCCGAGGACCAGTTCTTTAACCGCTTCGGCGGCATGGCGATGTTCTCGCCGGTGGTGCCGCTGGTCGGGGCAGAGACGCGTTTCCAGCCCGTCTACGTGGACGATGTCGCCGAGGCTGCCGTCAAGGGCGTGCTGGGCGAGGCCGCACCGGGCATCTATGAACTTGGCGGACCCGAAACCGCGACCTTCCGCGGCCTGATGGAAAAGATGCTGGGCATGATCCATCGCAAGCGCGTGATGATCGGCCTGCCGTTCTTTGCCGCGCGGATCATGGCCGGGGGTCTCGACCTGCTGCAGTTCCTGTCCTTCGGGATCTTCCGCAACACTATGCTGACGCGCGATCAGGTCCGGAACCTGGCGGTCGACAACGTGGTGGCCGAGGATGCCAAGGGCTTTGACGATCTGGGAATCAAGCCGGTCGCAATGGAGGCGATCCTGCCGGATTACCTGTGGCGCTTCCGCCCTTCGGGTCAGTACGATGCGATCAAGCAGTCCGCAGGCAACCTGCGGACCTGATCGCCTAGCTATAGGCGTAGACCAGCAGGACGACGCCCAGAATAACGCGGTAGATCACGTAGGGCGTAAAGCTGACGCTGCGCAGCAGGCGCATCATCAGCGTCAGCGCCAGCAGGGCCGAGCCAAAGGCAAAGAGCGCGGCCAGTGCGGCGTCGTGAACCGCGCCGTAATTCGCATCATTGACCACGTCCGCGCCCAGCAGGACCGCCGAGGCAAAGATCGTCGGAATCGACATCAGCATGGCCAGACGTGCGGCGTCTTCGCGATTGTAGCCCATCTGGCGAGCGCCGGTGATGGTGATGCCCGAGCGCGAGGTGCCCGGGATCAGCGACACGGCCTGCCATAGCCCCATTTTCAGCGCATCGCCCTTGGTCCAGTCAGAGGCGGTCTTGTGTTCGGCGCCGCGTTGGTCGGCCCAGTAAAGCACCAGCCCGAATATCAGCATGGTCCAGCCGATCACTGCCACCGAGCGCAGGGATTCGTCGATCCCGGTCAGGTGCAGGAAGGCACCGACGATAACGACCGGAATGGTCGCGATCACGAGGCCAAGGGCGAGTCGCGCGCCGGGGGTATCGACGCGCCCGCGAAAGAGACGGCCCAGCCCGGCCAGCGCGCTGCGCACGTCGCTCCAGAAATAAACGACCACCGCGCCAAGCGTGCCGACATGCACCGCCACGTCGATCAGCTGACCCTGATCGTCCAGCCCGGTCAGGCCGGGGATAAGGATCAGGTGGCCCGAGGATGAGATCGGCAGAAACTCGGTTATGCCCTGAATCAGGGCAATCAGTATTAGCTGAAACAGAGGCATGGGCGAAGGGACCGGTATTTTGGAGCGGTTTCGAGAATCATGTATAAGTACCTAAATTGAATGGAAAGCGGACATTTAGGTCCGGTTTGATACCTAAAAAAGAGTTTTGATCGCCACTTTTTGTCGTCAGGCGGTCGAAAAACGTGAAATAGGTCAATATAGCTGACTTTTCATCCTTTCATGCTTTGTTTAAATGATGCCGACTTCTTACCTTTTTCTGGAGACCGACTCGTGGCCAAACAGCCGATGCTCAAATTTGTCCAGATTGACCGGGATATGCCGGAGAAACGTGACGCTAATATGCGACGCGAAGATTTTCATGAAATTTATGCCGAGTTCGCGGACGCAAAGGCCAAAGAACAGGCGAGCCGGTGCAGCCAATGCGGTGTTCCTTATTGCCAGAGCCATTGCCCGCTGCAGAACAATATCCCCGACTGGCTGCGCCTGACCGCCGAGGGGCGGCTGCAGGAAGCCTATGAGGTCAGCCAGGCGACGAATACCTTCCCCGAGATCTGCGGCCGTATCTGCCCGCAGGACCGGCTTTGCGAAGGCAATTGCGTCATCGAACAGTCGGGTCATGGTACGGTCACCATCGGGTCTGTCGAAAAGTACATCACCGACACTGCCTGGGAAAAGGGCTGGGTCAAGCCCGCCAACCCGTCGCAGGAGCGCAAGGAGAGCGTGGGCATCATCGGCGCGGGCCCCGGCGGTCTGGCGGCTGCGGATGTGTTGCGTCGCGCCGGCGTGCAGGTCACGATCTATGATCGCTATGATCGCGCGGGCGGGTTGATGACCTACGGCATCCCGGGCTTCAAGCTGGAAAAAGACGTGGTGATGCGCCGCAATGACCAGCTTGAACAGGGCGGCGTGACCTTCAAGCTGAACTGCACCGTGGGCGAGGATATTTCTTTCGAGGAAATCCGCGAGACCCATGATGCGGTGATCATCGCCACCGGCGTTTATAAATCGCGCGAGTTGGGCGGGCCGGGCAGCGGAGCCACGGGCATCGAGCGGGCGATCGATTTCCTGACCGCGTCCAACCGCAAGAGCTTTGGCGACGAGGTCGAGGATTTCACCAATGGCCGGATGAATGCCGAGGGTAAGAACGTCGTCGTGATCGGCGGCGGCGACACGGCGATGGACTGCGTGCGGACCTCGATCCGTCAGGGTGCGACGAGCGTCAAATGTCTTTACCGTCGCGACCGGGCGAATATGCCGGGCAGCCAGCGCGAAGTGGCCAATGCCGAGGAAGAAGGCGTTGTCTTTGAATGGCTTTGCGCGCCCAAGGGGTTCGTGGCCAAGGACGACAAGGTCAGCGGCGTGATGGTGCAGAAGATGCGTCTGGGTGCACCGGATGCCTCGGGCCGTCAGGCGCCAGAAGTGATCGAGGGTGCGGATTACGTCGAAGAGGCGGATCTGGTCATCAAGGCGCTTGGGTTCGAGCCGGAAGACCTGCCGACGCTCTGGGATCAGCCGGAATTGACCGTGACCAACTGGGGCACGATCCGGGCCGAGTTCACCACCGGTCAGACCGATCTGCCGGGCGTTTACGCGGTGGGCGATATCGTGCGCGGCGCGTCGCTGGTGGTCTGGGCCATTCGCGACGGTCGCGACTGCGCCGACGCGATCCTGCGCCAGTTCGGCAGCCCTGTTGCAGTTGCGGCGGAATGACAGAATCTGGGGCGTGATTGCCGTACACAGGCTGTACACCCCCTGTACACCGCCGCGCTGCGGCATCTGAAATACCCAAGCGTCACAAGGTCAGCGTTGCGGACCCGGTTGGCGAGACCCAGGCAAACGGATCAGTGACATGACGATGCGGACCGGAAAATGCATGTGTGGCGCGGTGGAATTCACGGCGCAGGACGTCCCTGAGGGGTTCGGCATCTGCCATTGCGAAATGTGCCGCCGATGGACGGGGTCCGCGCTGATGGCGGTTTCGGTCCCGGTCAAGGGCGTGACATGGAAAGGCGAGGCGCATGTGCGCACGCTGCAGAGTTCCGACTGGGCCGAGCGGGCGTGGTGCCAGCGCTGCGGCACGGGGTTGTATTATCACGTCACCGCCGATGGTCCGATGACCGAGAATTACGAGATTCCGATCGGGCTGTTCGACGATACCGAAGGGCTGGTTCTGAAGCGCGAGATCTACATCGACCACAAGCCGTCCTGTTTCGACATCGCGGGCGATCATCAGCGCATGACTCGCAGCGAAGTGATGAAGATGTTCGGTATCGAGGACGACGCGTGAGCGAGGCGGTGCAACATGGCCGTTGCCTGTGTGGTGCGGTCACGGTCTCGGGCCGTCTGGGCCACGAGATGAGCGCTTGTTTCTGCACGATGTGCACGCGCTGGAGCGGCACCGTGCAGATGGGCATCGACGCCCCGGCGGATACGGTTACCGTGAGCGGCCCGGTCAAGACCTATCGTTCTTCCCCGTTTTCGGAACGCGCCTGGTGTGACACCTGCGGGTCGGCGCTCTGGTTGCGTGACGACGGTGGCGATTATGAATTTGTACCCGGCCTGTTTGAAAATGCCGGGGGCGGACGGCTGACGCGTATCGTCTATGCCGACCGAAAACCGGACGGCTGGGACATTGCCGATGGGCCCACGCGTGTAACCGCCGCCGAATACGAAGAGAAACACCCGTTTATACCCGAAGGAGAAATGCCATGACTGCTTATGATGAGAACTGGGTGCGCGCGGAAGAAACCAAGCGCAAGTGGATGGCAGAGAATTCGCTCTATACCGAAGAGAGCGAGCACTCCTCCTGCGGTGTGGGGCTTGTCGTGTCGGTGGACGGCTCGAAAAGCCGCAAGGTCGTGGAATCCGGAATCAAGGCGCTCAAGGCGATCTGGCACCGGGGCGCGGTGGACGCGGATGGCAAGACCGGCGATGGCGCGGGTATCCATGTGCAGATCCCGGTGCCGTTCTTCTACGACCAGATCAAGCGCACGGGCCATGAACCGCGTCAGGACGAGCTGATCGCCGTCGGGCAGGTGTTCCTTCCCCGCACGGATTTCGGCGCGCAGGAGACCTGCCGGACCATCGTGGAATCCGAAGTGCTGCGGATGGGGTATTACATCTATGGCTGGCGCCACGTGCCGGTGGATGTGACCTGTCTGGGTGAAAAGGCCAACGCGACCCGGCCCGAGATCGAGCAGATAATCATCTCGAACGCCAAGGGCGTGGACGAGGAAACATTCGAGCGCGAGCTCTACGTGATCCGTCGCCGGATCGAGAAGGCCGCCGCCGCTGCCGGTGTCGGGCAGCTTTATATCGCGTCGCTGTCCTGCCGGTCGATCATCTACAAGGGCATGATGCTGGCCGAGCAGGTCGCGGTTTTCTACCCCGACCTGATGGACGAACGGTTCGAAAGTGCTTTTGCGATCTATCACCAGCGCTATTCGACAAATACCTTCCCGCAGTGGTGGCTGGCGCAGCCGTTCCGGATGCTGGCCCATAACGGCGAGATCAACACGCTCAAGGGCAATACCAACTGGATGAAGAGCCATGAGATCCGCATGGCGTCGTCGACCTTTGGCGAGATGGCCGAGGATATCAAACCGATCATCGCGGGCGGGTCCTCGGATTCGGCGGCGCTGGATTCGGTGTTCGAGGTGCTGGTGCGCGCGGGGCGTAACGCGCCGATGGCCAAGACCATGTTGGTGCCGGAGTCGTGGTCCAAGCAGGCGGTGGAGCTGCCCGAGGCCTGGCGCGACATGTATTCCTACTGCAACTCGGTGATGGAGCCGTGGGACGGTCCGGCCGCGCTGGCGATGACCGATGGGCGCTGGGTTTGCGGTGGTCTTGACCGGAACGGTCTGCGCCCGATGCGCTATGTGGTGACGGGCGACGGGCTTCTGATTGCCGGGTCCGAAGCGGGCATGGTCCCAATCGACGAATCCACCGTGGTGGAAAAAGGCGCGCTGGGCCCGGGCCAGATGATCGCGGTCGACATGCAGGATGGCAAGCTGTTCCACGATGTCGAGATCAAGGACCGGCTGGCCGCCGCGCAGCCGTTCGGCGAATGGGTCGGCAAGATCAACGATGCGGACGAAGTGCTGGCCGGGGTCAGTGAAAAGCCGCTGTTCTCTGGCGAAGAGTTGCGCCGCCGCCAGATCGCGGCCGGTTACACTATCGAAGAGCTGGAACAGATCCTGTCGCCGATGGCCGAGGACGGCAAGGAATCTCTGGCCTCGATGGGGGATGACACGCCAAGTGCCGTCCTGTCGAAGAAGTACCGCCCGCTGAGCCATTTCTTCCGCCAGAACTTCTCTCAGGTCACCAACCCACCGATCGATTCCCTGCGTGAATTCCGCGTGATGAGCCTCAAGACACGGTTCGGTAACCTCAAGAACGTGCTGGACGAGGACAGCAGCCAGACCGAGATCGTGGTGCTGGAAAGCCCGTTCATCGGCAATGCACAGTTCGAGGCGCTGACCACGCAGTTCAACGCGCCGATGACGGTGATCGACTGTACCTTTGAAAAGGGTGAAAGGGCGCTGCACGGCGCGCTGGCGCGGATCCGGTCCGAGGCCGAGGACGCGGTGCGTTCGGGCGCCGGGCATATCGTTCTGACCGATCAGGACTCGGGCGAGGGTCGCGTCGCGATGCCGATGATCCTTGCCACCAGCGCGGTGCACAGCCACCTGACGCGCAACGGGCTGCGGACCTTCTGTTCGCTGACGGTGCGTTCGGCGGAATGTATCGATCCGCATTATTTCGCGGTGCTGATCGGCTGCGGGGCGACCGTGGTGAACGCCTATCTCGCCGAGGATTCCATTGCCGACCGGATCGAGCGCGGCCTGATCGACGGGCCGCTGACCGAGGCGGTCATGCGCTATCGCGATGCTATTGATGCCGGTCTGCTCAAGATCATGGCCAAGATGGGGATTTCGGTCGTGTCGTCGTACCGGGGCGGGCTGAATTTCGAGGCCGTGGGCCTGAGCCGTGCGATGTGCAACGAATACTTCCCCGGCATGACCAGCCGGATCAGCGGCATCGGCGTGAGCGGTATCCAGCGGAAGGCGGAAGAGGTGCATGCGCTGGGCTGGGAGTCCGGTCTGACCACGCTGCCCATCGGCGGTTTTTACAAGGCGCGCGCCAGTGGCGAGACCCACGCCTGGGAAGCGACCTCGATGCATATGCTGCAAATGGCCTGCAACAAGGCGTCCTATGAGCTGTGGAAGCAGTATTCGCGCAAGATGCAGAGCAACCCGCCGATCCACCTGCGCGATCTGCTCGACATCAAGCCGCTGGGCAAGCCGGTGCCGATCGAAGAGGTCGAAAGCATCACCTCGATCCGCAAGCGTTTCGTGACGCCCGGCATGTCGCTTGGGGCGCTGTCGCCCGAGGCGCACAAGACGCTGAACGTGGCGATGAACCGGATCGGGGCGAAGTCCGATAGCGGCGAAGGCGGCGAAGATCCGGCGCATTTCGTGCCGGAGCCGAATGGCGACAATCCCAGCGCCAAGATCAAGCAGGTCGCGTCGGGGCGGTTCGGTGTCACCGCCGAATACCTCAACCAGTGCGAAGAGCTTGAGATCAAGGTCGCGCAGGGCGCCAAGCCCGGTGAGGGCGGCCAGTTGCCGGGGATGAAAGTCACCGACCTGATCGCGCGTCTACGCCATTCGACCAAGGGCGTGACGCTGATTTCACCGCCGCCGCACCACGACATTTACTCCATCGAGGATCTGGCGCAGCTGATCTATGACCTCAAGCAGATCAACCCGCGCTGCAAGGTGACGGTAAAGCTGGTCGCGTCTTCGGGCGTGGGCACGATTGCTGCCGGTGTGGCCAAGGCCAAGGCGGATATCATCCTGATTTCGGGCCATAACGGCGGCACCGGGGCTTCTCCGGCCACGTCCATCAAATACGCGGGTCTTCCGTGGGAGATGGGCCTGACCGAGGCGCATCAGGTGCTTGCGATGAACAAGCTCCGCGAGCGCGTCACCCTGCGCACCGACGGCGGTCTGCGGACGGGCCGTGACATCGTAATGGCGGCGATGATGGGGGCCGAGGAATTCGGCATCGGCACCGCCGCGCTGATCGCGATGGGCTGCATCATGGTGCGTCAGTGCCAGTCGAACACCTGCCCGGTGGGCGTCTGTACGCAGGACGAGGCGCTGCGCGGCAAGTTCACCGGCTCGGCGGACAAAGTTGTCAACCTGATCACCTTCTACGCCACCGAAGTGCGCGAACTGCTCGCGGCCATCGGTGCCCGGTCGCTGGACGAGGTGATCGGTCGTGCGGATCTGCTGGCGCAGGTTAGCCGCGGGTCGGCGCATCTGGACGATCTGGACCTTAACCCGCTGCTGATCACGGTCGATGGGGCCTCGCGCATTCGGTATGACCGCGAGAAAGAGCGCAACTTTGTGCCTGATACGCTGGATGCGGAGATCGTGCGTGACGCGGCGCGCTTCCTTAAGGATGGCGAGAAGATGCAGCTTTCCTATGCGGTGCAGAACACGCACCGCACGGTGGGCACCCGCACCTCAAGCCTCATCGTGCAGAACTTTGGCATGCGCAACGCGTTCCAGAACGACCACCTGACGGTGAAGCTGCAAGGCTCGGCCGGGCAGTCGCTGGGGGCCTTTGCCGCGCCGGGTCTGAAGCTGGAAGTGTCCGGCGACGCGAACGACTATGTCGGCAAGGGGCTGTCCGGCGGTACGATCGTCGTGCGCCCGCCGATGGCGAGCCCGCTGAAAGCGAGCGAAAACACCATCATCGGCAACACCGTTCTGTACGGGGCGACCGACGGGTATCTCTTTGCGGCCGGTCGTGCGGGCGAGCGTTTCGCGGTGCGTAACTCGGGTGCCAAAGTGGTGATCGAGGGCTGCGGGTCGAACGGGTGTGAATACATGACGGGCGGCGTGGCCGTGATCCTTGGGGAGATCGGTGCGAACTTTGGTGCCGGGATGACCGGGGGGATGGCCTATCTCTACGATCCCGAGGGCAAGGCCACGACGATGATGAACCTTGAAACGCTGGTCACCTGCCCGGTGACGGTGCCGCACTGGGAGTTGCAGCTCGAAGAGCTGATTGAGCGCCATGTGGCCGAGACCAACAGCCTCAAGGGGGCCGATATCCTGCAGCACTGGGATCTGGAAAAGCAGAACTTCCTTCAGGTCTGCCCGAAAGAGATGCTGAACCACCTTGCTGCGCCGCTGAGCCTTGAGCAGGGGGCCATTCCGGCAGAGTGACGGATCAAGGATAGAAGACGGGAAGGGGCCGCATTTGCGGCCCTTTTTTCATGTGTTCTGTTTCGGGTGCGGTTGCGGAAGCGCAATCGACGACTTCGATGAGTTCAGGCATTTTGCGTGTTTTGCAGGCGCCAGGATCACTGTGGCGAAAATGTATATGAGTTCCGTTCAGGTAAACTTGCCTATTCATGTTTACACTTATAGGTGGATCTAAATATCCTTTCGCTGCATGCGTAAATGCATGTGTCGGGCCTCGGCGCTGTCGGGGCCGTGTGAGCGGCAGCGGTCGCGGCGTGCAGAGATTGCGCCGCTGCCGGATAGGTTTCACCGCGCATGAGATCGTCGTCATGCCCAGAGATTGTACGAGTGTCCCATGAAAGAGTTTGACCTGATCCACATCGGCCATGGAAAATGCCTGTCGACGTTCATGCAGGAACGCTGGAACCGGTCGGATCGTTACAACTTTTTCAACGGTGTCAGCGCGGGGGATGCGCTTTCCAAGGCGTTCATGGCCGGGGCCCGTTCGCCGGACGCGCACAAGATCGACATCAACCTGACCGCCGATAAGCCCAATGTGCTGTCCTATGAGTGCTTTACCTATTTCGGCTGCGCGGAGGATACGCCGGAAGAGTACCGGCATCTGACGCTTGAACGGCAGGCATTCATTGCGGCAACGCTGTCGCAGCTTTCGCGGACGGCCTTGTTGATCCTTCGGAATCCCGTCGACTGGATCAGGTCGGCGCATGCGCAATACATCAAATATGGCGGGTCCCTGAATCTTCAGGGATATTTCGCCGCCTTTCGCACGCCCTTGCTGGATAATCTGCGGCTGGATCGGATCCTGCCAATCTGGCGCGACAACGGGTTCGAGCCGGTGGTGCTGGCGATGGAGGATTATACGCGCGATCCGGAACGGTTCTGGCGGCAGTACGAAGCCCTGACAGAGCTTCCTGCGCCGCATGACATCGCTACGGATGCTCAGAGCGACAACCGCACGGACCATGGCAATCTGGAAACCCGGGCGGCCACAAATGCTTTGATCGATACGCTGATCGGCGCGATGGAGCGGAACCAGTTGTACAAGAACAGTCCGCCGCATCAGAAAGAGCTGGAATCGCTATCCACGGTGAACGAGCATTTCCGGACGTGGACCCTGCGCCGGGCTTTCGAAGCCATGGGCGAAGAGGAGTTCGACGACCTCCGGTCCCAGCTTGCGCTGAGCGAAGATCAGAGTTTTCGTGAGCTGGCGCTTGATCCTTCGGACGCTGATCTGCTGGCGGAATGCTATCTTGAGCCGTTGCGGGAGTTTTCGGCGTTCGAGCCCTATTTCGAGAGCTATCGAAAAAGCCTGATCGCGGCGGCGGCGTAAGCGGTCGCCGGGATTTTGTCGGGGTCACTGTCCGGGGGGGCGGGTCGGATATTTTCCGTCCCAGACGTTGCGCTGATAGGAGCGGCAACTGCCGCGACCAAGCTTTGGTCCTGCGCACATGGTCTGACAGCAGGCCGATGCAGAAAAACCAAATAGCCAAGGGCCGCGTTGCGCGGCCCTTGGTCTGGATGATCAGGCGATCATGCTTTGCGACGGTGGCGACGCAGAACGGCGATCCCGCCGAGGGCGGCGCCCAGCATCGGCAGCGACGCAGGCAGCGGCACTGGCGTTGTCGCGTTCACGACGACATTGATGCCGGTCGAGGCGACAGAGTTGCCATTGTAGAAAGCTTCGAATTCGATGCGGTAATTGCCAGCCACGCTTGGGTCGAAGGTGGCGAGCGGCGACATGAAGAAGCCGTCGCTCGGTTCATTGAAGAATTCATAGTTCCAGGAATTTTGCGCAACGGATGACGTGCCGAGATAATAAGCATATTCCGAAGGGCTG
This sequence comes from Heliomarina baculiformis, assembly GCF_019966545.1. Taxonomy (GTDB): domain Bacteria; phylum Pseudomonadota; class Alphaproteobacteria; order Rhodobacterales; family Rhodobacteraceae; genus Heliomarina; species Heliomarina baculiformis. The sequence goes on from NZ_JAIMIC010000008.1 coordinate 14,199, forward strand.
GCCGCGACGATGCCATCGCCATTGCCGGTTGCCATATTGCCAAGTGCATGGTCCCAATAGGGCTGGTTGATCGGGTCGAAAGCAAAAAAGTCGGTGCCTGCACCCGCATCACCGTCAATGCGCATTTCATAGGTTAGCGCGTTGAGGCTGGTGTTGTTGAAGGAGGGTTGAGTGAAGTCGAGTTCTGTCGCGACGCTCCAGTCAAAGCTCCAGACCGGGGTGGTCGGGCTGTTTTTATCCCAGTTGAAACCGCCGGGAGCGGCGCCTGCGTCGAAGGTATAGGTGTCGACGCCGTCGTAGTTATAGGTGGCGCTGGGCGCATTGTTTTCGTCAAAGCGGAGCTTGGCGCGCAGGCCAACTTCCAGTTTGGCATCGGGACCGGTGATGTTGGGGCCGTTATAGCTGCCGGTGCCAACGGTAAAGCTGCCATTGGTATTGCCCGATCCGAAGACGATGTTCGGCGAGATATCGGCCGCCTGTGCCATGCCTGCGGTCAGGCCACATGCGATGACACCAAAATATACTGTCGAGATTAATCTGATTCGTCTTGCCATTTGTCCCTCCGAATTTTGGCTTCCGTCAATTCCGGCCACCGTATGGCAAAACATTGCCATCTCAATGTTTTTTAAACAAAAAACCCCTTTCTGAGGGGCGGGGAAGGTCGAATGCAACTATGCCGGTTTTTGCCTTGGTTCGGGGAGTCGTCAGGGCTGCGCCAGGAAACAAATGCCGACTGTTTCCCCGTTTCCTTTGATTCGGAGAGAAGCGGTATGGCTGGTTTGGTCCGTTCGGAATGGAGCATCTGTTAAGCTCTTTTCCGCCGCCGCGTCTGCGCGTAATGCTGGGCCATGGCAAAGGCATCCTCTACCGCCCGCAAGAGCAAGCGTCCCGCCAAGGGGAAAACGCGTCGATTCAAACAGCGTAGCCTGAAGGGGTGGCTGTGGTTTCTGGCCACGCGCGCCGTGCTGGTGGCGGTGGCCTTGGCGCTGTTCGTGGTGCTGCTTTACACCGTGGTAAACCCGCCGATCACCCATACGATCTGGGCGGAGCAGCGGCGGCTGGGTTCGGTCGAGCGGGAATGGGTAGCGATCGAGGACGTGGCCCCCGAGATGGCGCGGGCCGTGGTGGCGGCGGAGGATGCGAATTTCTGCCTGCACTGGGGGTTTGACGTGGAGGCGATCCGCAAGGCGTGGGACGCGGGGGCGGCGCGGGGCGGGTCGACGATCAGCCAGCAGGTGGTGAAGAATGTCTATCTCTGGCAGGGGCGGAGCTGGATCCGAAAGGCGCTGGAGGCGGGTCTGACGCCCTTGGTCGAGGTGATCTGGTCGAAGCGGCGTATCGTCGAGGTCTACCTGAACGTCGCCGAGATGGGTGACGGGGTGTTCGGGGTGGCGGCGGCCTCGGAGCGTTATTTCGACCGGGCGCCGGATAAGCTGACCGCGCAGCAGGCCTCGCTGATCGCGGCGATCCTGCCGAATCCGCGCGAACGGTCCGTCACGCAGCCGTCGTCATTCGTCCGCAAGCGGGCGGCGTCGATCCGGGAGGGGGCGGCCACCATTCGCGCAGATGGGCGCGCGGCCTGTTTCGAGGATTGAAAATCCCTGCCGCAACAGGCATTGCTGGTGAGGCTTTACTGTAACCAGGATCATCATGGCCCGACTGTTTCACGTCCCCCTTTCCCCCTTTTGCCGCAAGGTGCGTCTGAGCCTTGCCGAGAAGAAAATAGAAGTGGAGCTGGTCGAGGAGCGCTATTGGGAGGCGGATCCGGATTTCCTGCGCCGCAACCCGGCGGCGAAGGTGCCGGTGCTGAAGCTGGACGGCAGGATCATGGCCGAGTCCGCGGCGATCTGCGAATATATCGAGGAGACCCGCCCCGAACCCGCGCTGATGCCGAAAGATGCCGAGGGGCGGCTGGAAGTGCGTCGGCTGGTGGGCTGGTTTGACGACAAGTTCCATAACGAGGTGACGTCGAAGCTGCTGTATGAGCGGGTCAACAAGAAGGTGACCGGTGCGGGCTATCCGGACAGCAAGAACGTCAAGGCCGGGGCCAAGGCGATCAAGTATCACCTCGACTACATGGCCTGGCTTCTGGATCACCGGCGCTGGCTGGCGGGGGACAGCATGACGCTGGCCGATTTCGCCGCTGCCGCGCATCTGTCCTCGCTGGATTACATCTCGGACGTGGACTGGAACCGGTCGGCGGCGGTCAAGGACTGGTATGCGAAGATCAAGTCGCGCCCTGCCTTCCGGTCGATCCTTGCCGACCAGATTCCCGGTTTCCGGCCACCGCCGCATTATGCCGATCTCGACTTCTGAAAAGGGGGCGCTGCCCCCGTCCTGCGGACTCCCCCGGGATATTTTTGACCCAAAGAAGACATGGATGTTCTGAAAGAGCAGCTTGTGGCGCAGGCCCTGCGCGAGGGGTTCGTTGCCTGCCGGGTATGTCGGCCGAGCGATGTGCCGGAGGTTGCCGGCCGTCTGGCGGCGTTTCTGGAGGCGGGGTATCATGGGCAGATGGGCTGGCTGGAAGAGCGGTCGCACTGGCGGGGCAATCCTTTGGCGCTCTGGCCCGAGGCGCGGTCGGTGATCATGCTGGCGGAGAGCTATACGCCGGAGGTCGATCCCCGGGCGGTACTGGCGCGGCGGGAGCGCGGGGCGATTTCGGTCTATGCGCAGAACCGCGATTACCATGATCTGGTGAAGAAGCGGCTGAAGCGGCTGGCGCGCTGGCTGATCGAGGCGTCGTCCAAAGGCGGGTGCCGCGACGGGGAGGGGCGCTGGGTTTCCTTTCCGGAGGTGGCCGCGCCGGAGGTGAAGGTGTTTGTGGATACGGCACCGGTGCCGGAGAAGGCGCTGGGGCAGGCGGCGGGTCTGGGCTGGCAGGGCAAGCACACCAACCTGTTGAGCCGGGACTGGGGGAACTGGGCGTTTCTCGGCTCGGTCTTTACTACGCTGGAGCTGCCGGTGGACGGGGCGGAGCGGGATTATTGCGGATCCTGCCGGGCTTGTCTGGACGCCTGTCCGACCGATGCTTTCCCGGCGCCTTACCGGATGGATGCGCGGCGCTGCATTTCCTATCTGACGATCGAGCATAAGGGGCCGGTGGCGCCGGAGTTGCGTGAGAAGATGGGCAACCGGATCTATGGGTGCGACGATTGTCTGGCGGCCTGCCCGTGGAACAAGTTCGCGGTGGCGGCGAGCGATATGCGCTATGCGGCGCGCGATGATCTGGTTGCGCCAAGGTTGGCCGAGTTGGCGGTGCTGGACGATGCGGGGTTCAGGGCGATGTTCTCGGGCTCGCCCATCAAGCGGATCGGGCGGGACCGGTTCGTACGCAATGTGCTCTACGCGATTGGCAATTCCGGTGAGGCGGCCCTGTTGGAGGTGGCGCGCGGGCTGGTCGGCGATGCGGATGCGACGGTCGCCGATGCAGCCGTCTGGGCGGTGGAGAGGTTGCAGGCATGACGATCTTGCTGGGGGTGGATACGGGCGGCACCTATACGGATGCCGTTTTGCTGCGCGGTGAGGATGAGGTGATCGCGAGCGCCAAGGCGTTGACCACGCGGCAGGATCTGGCCATCGGCGTGGGCGAGGCGGTGGGTGCGGTTCTGGGAAAGGCCGGGGTGTCGGCGGCGGAGGTTTCGCTGGCCTCGCTGTCCACGACGCTGGCGACGAATGCGCTGGTCGAGGGGCAGGGCGGGCGAGTGGCGCTGGTTTACATCGGGTTTCGTGAAGAGGATCTGGCGCGGCACGGGCTGGCGGAGGTTCTGCGGGGCGATCCGTCGGTGGTTCTGGCCGGGGGGCATGATCACGCGGGTGGCGCGGTGTGCCCCCTGGATGTGGCGGGGTTGCGCGGCTTTCTGGACGAGGTCGCGGGCGGGGTGTCGGCCTTTGCCGTGGCCGGGCAGTTCGCCACGCGTAACCCGGGGCATGAGATTGAGGCAGCGCGGGTGATAGCAGAAGTGACCGGGCTGCCGGTGACCTGCTCGCATCAGCTGTCGGCCCGGCTGAACGGGCCGAAACGGGCGGTGACGGCGGTGTTGAATGCGCGGCTGGTGGGGATGATCGACCGGTTGATCGGGCGGGCGCAGGATGTGCTGGGCGAGATCGGGGTCACGGCGCCGATGATGGTGGTGCGCGGCGACGGGGCGCTGATGTCGGCGGAGCAGGCGCGGCTGCGGCCCATCGAGACTATCCTGAGTGGCCCGGCGGCCAGCCTTGTAGGCGCGCGCTGGCTGACCGGGGCGCAGACCGCGCTGGTGTCGGATATCGGCGGGACAACGACCGATGTGGCGATGCTGCGGGAAGGACGGCCTTTGATCGATCCGGGGGGCGCGCGGGTTGGCGGGCATCGCACCATGGTCGAAGCGGTGGCGATGCGCACCACCGGGCTGGGCGGAGACAGCCAGGTTCATGTGGAGGTCGAGGGGCTGCGCGGCGGAGTGCGGCTGGGGCCTCGGCGGCTGGTGCCGGTGGCGCTGATGGCGCGGGAGGCGCCGGAGGTGGTACATCGCGCGCTGGAGACGCAGCTGCGGGCGCAGAGCGTTGGCGAATATGACGGTCGGTTCCTGCGGGCGGTGCCCGGTCTGCCTGCGGGCGGCTTGAGCGCGCGGGAGGCCACTTTGCTGGAGCGGATCGAGGGCGTGCAGCCGATGGGCGCGGTTCTGCGCACGCGGATGGAGCAGGGCGCGCTGGGCCGGCTGGTGGATCGCGGTTTGGTGCAGGTGGCGGGCGTCACGCCCTCGGATGCGTCGCACTTGCTAGGGCGGCTTGAGGCATGGGACGGGGCGGCGGCGGAAAAGGCGTTGGCCCTGATGGCGCGGCGGCGGATCGGGTCGGGCGAGCGTCTGGCCCCGGATGCGGGGGCGCTGGCGCGGATGATCGTGGACCAGTTGACGCAACAGACCGCTCTGGCCCTGTTGGAGGCTGCTTTTGCCGAAGAGGGCGAAGCGTTTGACGCGGCGCCCGAGGTTCTGGCGCGCCATGAATTGATGGCGCGGGCCTTGGCGGGGCATCGCGGGGTTCTGGCGCTTGAGGCGCGGCTGAACGTGGATGTGATCGGGTTGGGCGCGTCGGCCCCGGCCTATTACCCGGCGGTGGGGGAGCGGCTTGGGCGCCGGATGATCCTGCCGGAGCATGCGGGCGTGGCGAATGCGATCGGGGCGGTCGTCGGTCGGGTGACGGTGCGCCGGTCCGGGACGGTGACCTGCCCGGCCGAGGGGCGGTTTCGGGTCCATCTCGCGGAGGGGCCGGAAGATTTCGCGGAGTCCGAGGCGGCGATGGCGCGGCTGGAAGAGGTTTTGAAGGCCGAGGCGCTGGCGGCGGCAAGCGGGGCCGAGGGCGTGCAAATCTCGGTCACGCGGGATGTGCGGGTGGCGCAGGCCGAGGCGCGGGAAGTGTTCGTCGAAGCGGTTGTGACCGTTGAGGCGAGCGGGCGGCCCCGGGTGGCGGCGGAGGTATAGGGGGGCGTTCGGGAAAGTCTCCACATCTTGTGGTTTCGGACCGTCTTTTCTCGACCTGTTGTGGTGCTGGTCCGTCTAGATGTGGACTCAAGCTGTGAATAACTTTATAATTGCAGGCGTCTGGGGCGATTCCCAGACGCCTAATCGCTGCAAAGCAACGATCGTGTCGTCAAACACGCAGTTAGATTCGCATGGGTCTCGCGTGACGGTCAAGCGTTAAGCAGCAAAACTCGTCTGAGAGCGGCAATTTGCCGTTCAATTGAAGGAACCATATGTATGTACTTTAAAATCTATAAGGATGTGTCGCAGCAGTGGCGTTGGACCCTAAAAGCGGCAAATCACAAGACAGTGGCTGACTCCGCGGAGAGCTATTGGAATAAGACTGATGCCATTGCGGGAATCAATCTTGTTAAAGGTGCTTCTAGCGCGCCAATTTACGACCAGTGAAAAAGCCGACGGCGATCATAAATTGATCGCCGTCGAGCGATATTGTCAGTTAGTTAGATTTACTCCGCTGCGGTGCGTTTCGGCAGCACCCAGTCGGGGCGGATGAAATGGCAGGTATAGCCGTTGGGAATCCGCTCGAGGTAATCCTGATGCTCGGGCTCGGCCTCCCAGAAATCGCCGACGGGTTCCAGCTCGGTAACGACGCGGCCGGGCCAGAGACCCGAGGCGTTGACGTCTGCGATAGTGTCCTCGGCCACTTCCTTCTGCGCCTCGTCCACGTAATAGATCGCGGAACGGTAGGAGAGACCTCGGTCGTTGCCTTGCCGGTTCGGCGTGGTCGGATCGTGAATCTGGAAAAAGAACTCCAGCAGGCGGCGATAGCTCATCACCTCGGGGTCGAAGATGATCTCGATCCCCTCGGCATGGGTGCCGTGATTGCGATAGGTGGCGTTGGGGACATCGCCGCCGGTGTAACCGACCCGCGTGGAAATCACGCCGGGCATCTTGCGGATCAGATCCTGCATGCCCCAGAAACAGCCACCTGCGAGTACTGCGCGTTCTTCACTCATGCTACGTCCTCCACCTGGTTGAGATAGTCGCCATAGCCTTCGGCTTCCATGTCGTCGCGATGGACGAAGCGGAGCGAGGCCGAGTTGATGCAATAGCGCAGACCGCCCCGGTCGCGGGGACCGTCGGGGAAGACGTGGCCAAGATGGCTGTCGCCATGGGTCGAGCGGACCTCGGTGCGGATCATGCCAAGCGAGGCGTCGCGCAATTCCTGCACATGGGCCGGTTCGATGGGCTTGGTGAAGCTTGGCCAGCCGCAACCGGATTCATACTTGTCCGCCGAGGCGAACAGCGGCTCGCCCGAGACGATATCCACGTAGATGCCCGGTTCCTTGTTGCCCAGAAGCGCGCCGGTGCCCGGACGTTCGGTGCCGGATTTCTGGGTGACGTAGTATTCCTCTTCGGAAAGCGCGGCGATCTTATCGGGGTCTTTGGTATACTTGGTCATGACTCACCTCTGCTTTGTGGCGTTTGGTTAGTATTTGGCGCTTTCACCGGCAAAATAAAGCCCCGGCGGGCGGGTTCACCGGGAAAGTGATCCGAAGTGGCGGCGGGGCCGTAACAGGTATGACGCGAGAATACGAGGTTTTACATGCTGCGCTTTGTCCTGATGATCTGCGCCCTGCTGGCGGGAGCCGCCGCACAGGCCGGTGCCCTTCGGGGCGAGTTCCAGTCGATTGACGGGGGCGGGTTGTCTCTTGACCAGTGGCGGGGGCAGCCGGTGCTGGTGGTCAACACGGCCTCGCGCTGCGGCTATACCTATCAGTACGAAGGCATGCAGGCGCTTTACGATGCCTATCGCGGGCGCGGGCTTGTGGTGCTGGCGGTGCCTTCGGACGATTTCCGGCAGGAGCTTGGCAGCGCGGAGGAGGTCAAGGAGTTCTGCGAGCTGACCTTTGGTCTCGATATGCCGATGACCGATATCACCCCGGTGCGCGGGGCCAAGGCGCATCCGTTCTATCAGGACGTCAAGGCGGCGACAGGCTTTGTGCCGGGCTGGAATTTCAACAAGGTGCTGGTGGGGCCGGACGGAGACGTCGTGGCCACATGGGGGTCGAACACGCGCCCTGAATCTCAGGAAATCCGGGCGCGCATCGAACCGCTGCTGGCCGATTGATCAGTTGATCGGTGGCTTTTTCACTTTGGACTGCCGCGACAGCTGAACGGCGAGGATGCCAACGGTCACGATGACCACGCCAAGCACGTCCTGCGGACCAAGGCTTTCGCCCAGCAGGACCGCCGCAACGGCAACGCCGAAAACCGGGTTGAGAAAGTGGAAGGTAGCCGCGCGGGTCGGACCGATCCGGTCGAGCAGCATGAACCAGATAAGCGTCGCGAGAATACCCGGGAACAGCGTCGTGTAGGTAAAGGCGAGCACCAGCGGCAGCGTCAAGTTCACATGAACGGTTTCGAACAGGGCCGTGGCGACGAGCAGGATGGCCGAGCCGACGAGCATCTGCAAACCGACGATCATCATGAAATTGCCGCCCGAGGTGGCGCCGCGCACTGCCAGCGTTGCAAAGGTGAGCGCGAGGACGGCGATGCCGCAGAGCATGACACCGTGGATATCGACGCCTTGGCTGATGCGGCTACCCATGATGATTGAAACGCCAACGATGCCGGCCACAAGACCGACGATGCCCATAGGCGCCAGTTTTTCGCGGAAGATCAGCCAAGTCGCCAGCGCGACCAGCAGGGGCATGGTCGAGGCGACGATGGAAGCAAGGCTCGCCTCGATAGTTTGCATCGCATAGAAATTCAGGCCGAGGTAAAGCGCGTTCTGACATATGCCGAAGAGGATCGTCGCGTACCACTGTTTCTTGGTCAGCCGCCAGGACTGGCCCATCATCCGCGCGATCGCCACGCCGATCACGCCCGAGACGAGAAAGCGCATCGCCAGCGAAAACAGCGGTGAGGCGTCTGCGACGATGATACGGGCCGAGGTGAAGGCCGAGGACCACATCAGCGCAAAGGCCAGCCCCATCAGGATCGAACGAATATCCAACTCAGCGCACCCCTCGGGTGCAGGAATGGCTGTGCTGTTTCATGGTCATGGCCTCCTTGCGGGCCAGACACAGCCCTTATCGGGTGCCCAAATCAAAAAGGGCCGCCCGCGGGCGACCCTTTCCGAAATCTAAGAAAGATTCAAGATCAGCCGTTGACGCTGTCCTTGAGCGCCTTTGCGATGGTCATCTTGACCACCTTGTCGGCGTCTTTCTTGAACTGTTCGCCAGTGGCGGGGTTGCGCACCATGCGCTCGGGACGCTCGCGGCAGTAGATCTTGCCAACGCCGGGCAGGGTGACGGCACCGCCGCCAGATACTTCCTTGGTGATCAGGTCGCATACCGCGTCAAGCGCGCTGCCTGCGGTTTTCTTGTCGGTGCCCATTTCTTCTGCAAGTGCGGCGACAAGCTGGGTCTTGGTCATTGGTTTCGACATTTTTGTTCTCCTTCAACTGCCCGCTCTCTTGGGCCTCGTCCCGGATATTTAACGGGATATGGGGGGAGAACACAACGAATTGTGGTCTGTGCCAAGCCCCAAACAGGCGGATTTTTGCGGTTTTTTACTGTTTTTGCCCTTTAAAGAAAGGCCGTTTCGTCAAAAGAGCGCAATTTTCGGCTGTGGAGGCGTTCAAGAGGCATTGTGCGAAGCATTTCCATCGCGCGGATTCCTATGTTCAGGTGGCGCGAAACCTGCGTCGTATAGAAGTCCGACGCCATGCCGGGCAGCTTCAATTCGCCATGCAGCGGCTTGTCGGAGACGCAGAGGAGCGTGCCATAGGGCACCCGGAATCTGTAGCCGTTGGCGGCGATGGTCGCGCTTTCCATGTCGAGCGCGATGGCGCGGGATTGTGAAAGGCGCTGGACCGGCCCGGACTGGTCGCGGAGTTCCCAGTTGCGGTTGTCGATGGTGGCGACGGTGCCGGTGCGCATGATGCGTTTGAGTTCAAAGCCGGATAGTTCGGTCACCTCGGCTACTGCCTGTTCCAGCGATGTCTGGATTTCGGCCAGCGCCGGGATCGGCACCCAGACCGGCAGGTCGTCGTCGAGCACGTGATCTTCGCGCAGGTAGCCGTGCCCAAGGACGAAATCGCCAAGCGCCTGCGTGTTGCGCAGCCCGGCACAATGGCCGACCATCAGCCAGGCGTGGGGGCGCAGCACGGCGATGTGGTCCGTCGCTGTCTTGGCGTTGGAGGGGCCGACGCCAATGTTGACCAGCGTGATGCCCGACCCGTCCGGCCGTTTCAGGTGATAGGTCGGCATTTGTGGCAGTTTCAGCGGCGCGTCGAGCGGTTCGTCCGGTTTGGTGATCTCGGCATTGCCGGTGCTGACGAAGCTGGAATAGCCGCTGCCCGGATTGGCAAGCTGGGCGCGGGCGAAGGCCTCGAACTCGGTCACGTAGAACTGGTAGTTCGTGAACAGAACGTGGTTCTGGAAATGCTCGGCATCCGTCGCGGTATAATGCGAAAGACGCGCCAGCGAGTAATCGATGCGCTGGGCGGTAAAGAGCGCGAGCGGCGCGATCCCGTCGGGGGCGGCATAGGTGCCGTTGACGATGTCGTCGTGGGTGGTGCTGAGGTCTGGCACGTCGAACACGTCGCGCAGGGTGAAATCGGTCGCGCCATCCTGCGGCACGGTGATCTCGGGGCGGTTGGCCACGGCGAAATGCACCGGGATCGGCGTGTGCGAGGGACCGATGGCGACGGGCTGGCCGTGGTTCTTGATCAAGAGGCCGATCTGCTGGGTCAGGTAGCTGCGAAAGAGGTCGGGCCGGGTGACTGTGGTGCTATAGGTGCCGGGCAGCGCCACATGACCGAAACTCAGCCGGGAATCGACCCGCGCATAGGAGGTCGTCGTGAGGCGTATTTCCGGGTAGAATGCGCGGATGCGATAGCCGGGATTGCCCTTTTTCAGGACCTCCATGAAGCGTTCGCAGAGAAAGTCGGTCGCTTCGGCGTAAAGCTGTTCCAGCCGGGCGACGGCGGCCTCGGCATCGGTGAAGCTTTCGGTCTTGAAGATTTCGGGCGTGTCTATCTTGCTCATGTCTGCGGCTCTAACAAAGGAATTTTCTTGAAATCGCGCACGTCGATCAGGCCAAGATCGGAAATGCGCAGCTCGGGGATGACGACAAGCGCCAGCAGGGAATGCTGCATATAGGCGTTGTTCAGCTTGCAACCACAAGCGCGCATCGCCTCCATCATCTGCTCGGCTTTTGCGGCGACCTCGTATGCGGGGCTGTCCGACATCAGACCGGCGATGGGCAGTTCGACCAGCGCCAGTTCCTCGCCGTCGCGGTAGAGGGTGATGCCGCCGCCGATCTCTGCCAGCCGGTTCGCGGCCAGCGCCATCTGGGCGCGGTCGGTGCCGACGACGATCATGTGGTGGCTGTCATGGGCCACGGTCGAGGCCATCGCCATCGGACCGGTATAGCCAAAGCCCGAGACAAAGGCGTTGATAACCCCGCCGGTGGCGCGGTGGCGTTCGACCAGCGCGATCTGGCAGGTGTCGCCTTCGCCCTCGACCAGACCGTCGCGGACAGGCAGGTCGATCTTCAGCGCCTTGGTCGGGGCCTGATTTTCCACCACGCCGATCACGTTGGCACGCGCGGAATTGGCGCCTTCGGGGGCCGTGACCTCGAAATCCGCCTCGCTCAGGTCATGGCCGAGGTGCACCGTGCCGCGGGCGCTGTCGGGCCAGATGTAATGGGGACAGTCAACGAGGCATTCGCCGTCCTCCGCGACGATCCGGCCGCGCGCGATGACCAGTTCGATGGGCAGGCGCTTGAGATCCGAGGTCAGGATCACGTCGGCGCGGCGGCCGGGGGTCAGCGAGCCAAGCTCGCGTTCCAGACCGAAATGGGTGGCGGTGTTGATCGTCGCCATTTGCAGCGCGACCAACGGGTCGCAGCCACAGTCGATGGCGTGACGCACGACGCGGTTCATATGGCCGTCATTCACCAGCGTGCCCGAATGGCAGTCATCGGTGCAGAGGATGAAATTGCGCGGGTCCATGCCCTTTTCGGTGATCGCGGTGATCTGGCTTTCGACGTCATACCATGCCGAGCCGAGCCGCATCATCGACCGCATCCCTTGACGCACGCGCATGATGGCGTCGGCCTCGCAGGTGCCTTCGTGATCGTCGGCGGGGCCGCCCGCCACATAGGCCGCAAAGTTCGGTCCCAGATCGGGCGAGGCATAGTGGCCGCCTACCGTCTTGCCCGCGCCTTGCGTCGCCGCGATTTCGGCCAGCATCTTGGGGTCGGCATTGGCGACACCGGGGAAGTTCATCATCTCGCCCAGACCGATGATGCCGGGCCATTGCATCGCCTCGGCTACGTCCTCGGGCGAAATTTCGTAGCCGGTGGTTTCCAGACCCGGCGCCGAGGGGGCGCAGGACGGCATCTGGGTGAATATGTTGATCGGCTGCATGAGCGCCTCGTCATGCATCATCCGAACGCCGTTGAGGCCCAGCACGTTGGCGATCTCGTGCGGGTCGGTGAACATGGTCGTGGTTCCATGCGGGATCACCGCGCGGGCAAACTCCGCCGGGGTGAGCATGCCGGATTCAATATGCATGTGGCCGTCGCAGAGGCCGGGGATCATGTAACGGCCTTCGGCCTCGATGATCTCGGTCTCGGGTCCAGTGCAGTAACCGGCATCCGGGACGACGCAGGCGATGCGGCCCTCGGCGATGGCAATATCATGGCCGGGCAGGCATTCGCGGCTGTGGACGTTAACCCAGACCCCTCCCTTGATGACGCAATCGGCGGGTTTTCGGCCAGCGGCCACGGCAATCAGGCGGGCGGCCACGTCGGGCCATGCGGGAAAAGCTGTATGATCCATGTTCCAATTGTCCTGATTGCGGGGCCGGGTTCAAGGGGTGATGGCATTGCTGCATGAAACCTGCGTGTCGCAATGGCGCTTGCCAGCGCCGGTCCGCTTGGGCAGGCTGGGTTTCATGGATTACGAAACCATCTCTCCCGAGGAATTCGGCCGTTCCCTCAGCGGGTTGGGCATCAACCTGCTGGTGCGGGACGTGCGGCGGCAATGCGCTTTTCTGACCGGGGCTTTCGGCATGACCGCGCATCAGGTCTCGGATGATTTCGCTATTCTTCGCTATGGCAAGCAGGTGTTTCAAATTCACTCAGACGGCACCTATCACGCGAATCCGCTGCTGGGGCTTTTGCCCGAGACGCCGCCGCGCGGGGCGGGGATCGAGATTCGTCTGTACGACAGCGATCCTGAGGCCGCGGTGGAAAAGGCCGAAGCAGCGGGCGCGACCATCCTGCAAGCGCTGGCGGACAAGCCGCATGGGCTGCGCGAGGCCTATATCCTTTGTGAGAACGGTTATGCATGGGTGCCGAGCCGGGTGCTCTGATCGCGGGCGAATTCGGCCTGGACCCAGTTGGCAAAGGCGATGGCGCCCGGAGAGCGTTCGGCCTGTGGGGACAGGATAAGATAGTAGGCCTCGGCCATGGGCGCGCGGTGGCTGAAGGGCGCGATCAACTCGCCGCGTTCGATCATCCATGACGCGATGGTGTCATGGGCCAGCGTCAGCCCACCCCCGGCACGGGCAATAGACATGGTCAGCGCGAAGGTCGTGGCGGTGACAATCGTCGGATCGCCCCAGCTTAGCGCCTGATCCTCGGCCCAGTTCGCCCAACTACAGAGCAGGTTCGAGCATTCGTACAGCGGCTGTTCCTGCAGCGTGTCGAGAGTCACGGGAAAGTCGGGCGCGCAGACCGGGTAGTAATAATCGGAGCAGAGCTGTTCGGCCCGAACGGTGTCGGAGGGGCGCACCGAATAGCGGATTTCCACATCCGCATTCTCGGCCATTTCGCGCGGCTCCCACAACTCGGTGATCAGGTTCAGCTTGACCTCGGGATGGGCGGCGCGAAACCGGGGCAGGCGCGGGGCGAGCCAGAAACAGGCGAGGCTGAGATTGCAGATGACCTGCACCACGTCACCCTGTTGTCCGGTCACGGCGCGGGTGCCGCGCAGAAGCGTGCGAAAGGCATCGCGCACCACCGGGAGATAGGTGATTCCCGCTTCGGTCAGTTCCAGCGCGCGGGGGCGGCGGATGAACAGCGGCTGCCCGAGATAGCCCTCGAGCGACTTGATCTGCTGGGAAACCGCGCTTTGCGTCATGTTCAGATCATGCGCGGCACCGGTGAAGGACAGGTGGCGGGCGGCGGCCTCGAAGGTGCGCAGCCAGCCAAGGGGAGGGAGGGCGGATTTCATTGCATAAATTTGACATAAGTTCAGCTAATGACAAGACTTCGTTTTTTTCGTTGGTCAAATATGTGCGCGGCAGGCAGGTTTGCCGCCAGACAAGGAGAGATCAGATGAGCATCACCGAACTGCGCCCGAACATGAACCACTGGCCCGAAAGGGTGGACATGGCGGCAGCCTTTCGCTGGACCGCGCGGCTGAACTTTCACGAGGCGGTGGCGAACCACTTTTCGCTGGCGATCAACGATGGGGGCACCAAGTTCCTGATGAACCGCAACCAGGTGCATTTCTCGCGTATCCGCGCCTCGGACCTGCTCGAGATCGACGCGAACAACCCCGACACGCTGAAAGGCCCGGATGCGCCGGACCCGACTGCATGGGGCCTGCATGGCGGGATCCACCGGCACTGCCCGCACGCGCGCTGTGTCATGCATGTGCATTCGATCCATGCCACGGTTCTGGCCTCTCTCAAGGACAGCAACCTGCCGCCGATCGACCAGAACTGCGCCACCTTCTACAATCGCTATGTGATCGACGAAGGCTATGGCGGGCTGGCTTTCGAGGATGAGGGCGAGCGTTGCGCCACGCTGCTGAGCGATCCTAAAAAGAAGGTCATGATCATGGGCAACCACGGGGTGCTGGTGATCGGAGACAGCGTGGCCGACACGTTCAACCGTCTCTACTATTTCGAGCGCGCCGCCGAGACCTATATCCGCGCGCTCCAGACCGGTCAGCCGCTGCGTGTGCTGCCCGACGATATTGCCGAGAAAACAGCTCAAGAGCTTGAGAACTATCCGGGGCAGGGCGACCGCCACCTGACCGAGCTGAAGCTTATTCTCGACGACGAAGGTTCCAACTACGCCAGCTGAGGCAACGACCATGAACATCAAATTGGAAGACAAAGGCCTGAGGCTGCCACTCGCTTCGGGGCAGGGATATTTTAACTATTTCTGGTTGCGCGACAACGATCCGACGTCGATCGATCCGGTCACGCGCGAACGGGTGTTCGACATCTCGGGCCTTGAAGGCGATCCGCTGCCCGAAGAGGCGCGGATGGAGGAAAACACGCTGGTTATCCGCTGGAAAGGGGAGCCGCTTGAGTCGCGCTTTCCGCTGGACTGGCTGGATGCCTGGGGTGAAACCGCCGCGCCGCGCGACCCGGCGATGATCCCGCGCCGGGCATGGCAATCCGGTTCCTACGAGGACTGGGCCCGCGTGAGCCAGCCCGCGCTTGACAACGGCCCGGCAGAACGCGCAAAATTCGCCCGTGCGCTGATCGAGGACGGTATTGCGCTGGTCCGCGATATGGAAGACAGCGACGAGGGACTGACCCGGCTGACACAGGTTCTGGGGCCGATCACGCCCTGCGTCGATGGCTATTACTTTGACGTCAAGCTGCACATCAACCCGACCAACCTAGCCTATACGGCGGGGGCGCTGGAAATGCACACCGATCTGCCCTCGGAAGAGGCGGCGCCCGGCGTTCAGTTCCTGCATTGCCGCCGCAATTCCGTGCAGGGCGGTCTGTCGATGTTCGTCGACGGGGTTGCTGTGGCCGAGGCGCTCAAGGCCGAAGACCCCGACGCCTTTGAGCTTCTCGCCAGCCATGACATCCCCTTCATGCGCCGCCATGACGGCTGGGATTATCGGGCACATCAGCGGGTTATCGAACTGGATGCGCGCGGCGAAGTGTCGGGCGTGACGGTATCGCAGCATTTGGCGGATGTCTTCGACCTGCCCCAGGACCTGCTGGACCGCTACTATCCGGCCTTCTGCAAGTTCCTGAAAATGCTGCGCTCGCCGGAATTCATGAACACCTTCCGGTTGAATGCGGGCGAATGCATCGTCTTCGACAATCACCGCGTGGTGCACGGGCGCGAAGCCTTTGTCGCCACCAGCGGTGAGCGCCACCTGCGCGGCTGCTATGTCGACCGGGGCGCATTGCGCTCGACCTACCGAACTCTGGTAAAACAAGGCTACTGATTACATGCAATACGGATTGACCGACGAGCAGGAGATGATCGTCTCCACCGTGCGGAGCTTTGTCGAAAAGGAGATCTACCCCCACGAGGAACTGGTCGAACGCACCGGCGAAGTGCCGGCGGAGATCGCCGAGGACATCAAGCGCAAGACGCTCGAGCTTGGGTTCTACGCCTGCAACTTTCCCGAAAGCGTGGGCTGCGCCGGGCTGAGCCACCTCGAGTTCGCGCTGGTCGAGCGTGAACTGGGGCGGGGGGCCATGGCGCTGAACCATTTCTTCGGTCGCCCCCAGAACATCCTGATGGCCTGCGAGGGGGAGCAGAAGGAACGTTACCTGATGCCCGCCGTACGTGGCGAGCGGATGGATGCGCTGGCGATGACCGAACCGGGCGCAGGTTCGGACGTGCGGGGGATGAAATGTATGGCGCGCCGCGATGGCGGTGACTGGGTGGTGAATGGCACGAAACATTTCATTTCGGGTGCCGACCACGCGGATTTCGTCATCGTCTTTATCGCGACCGGAGAAGACCAGACACCGAAAGGGCCCAAGAAACGGATCACCGCCTTTCTCGTGGACCGCGGCACGCCCGGTTTCAAGATCCGGGACGGTTATAAATCGGTTAGCCACCGCGGCTACAAAAACATGATCCTCGAATTTGACGACTGCCGCCTTCCGGACGCGCAGGTGCTTGGCGAAGTCGACGGCGGTTTCGACGTTATGAACACGTGGCTCTATGCAACGCGGATCACCGTTGCGACCATGTCGGTCGGTCGGGCCCGTCGGGTGTTCGATTACGCGCTGAATTATTCGGCCGAGCGGGAACAGTTCGGCCAGCCCATCGGCAAGTTTCAGGGCGTGAGCTTTCAGCTTGCCGACATGATCACCGAAATCGACGCCGCCGATCTGCTGACCCTTGCTGCCGCCGATCGGCTGGACAAGGGCCTGCCGTCGAACCGCGAGATCGCCTCGGCCAAACTCTACGCCAGCGAAATGCTGGCAAGGGTGACAGACGCGGCAATCCAGATCCATGGTGGGATGGGCCTGATGGACGATTACCCGCTGGAGCGTTTCTGGCGCGACGCGCGCGTGGAAAGGATCTGGGACGGTACGTCGGAAATCCAGCGACACATCATCAGCCGCGATCTGCTGCGTCCGCTTGGCGCATGATCGAGATGAATCCGCGTGGAGAGATACGGTCGAACCGGGGGCTCTGCCCCCGGACCCCCGGGATATTTTTTGACCCAAAGAAGAAGAAAGAATCCACCCCCTGTCGCGTCAGGCAACAGGGGGCTTCTTCGGGTGCGATCATCGACGTCCCCGCCTGTACCGCTTTTCCAGCATGGCTCAAGATGGTCAACAAATGGTTACCAATAGCGCAGAGTCCCCTGCTTCTTTGGGTCTTAAAATATCCCCGCCGGAGGCATCTGGACTATCCAAATTCTATGAGGTGGATGAATGGCGCGTGATATGAAGCGCATGCTGGCTCCGCGCAGCATTGCCGTTGTGGGCGGCGGTAAATGGTGTGCGTCGATCATTGGCGCCGCGCGGCAGATCGGCTTCAAGGGAGATATTTTTCCCGTGCATCCGGGTGGCAAGGAGATCGCCGGGATGGCTTCGGTGCGTTCTCTTTCTGATTGGGCGGGGGAAATCGATGTCGCGTTCATCGGGGTGAATCGCCATGCGACGATCGACATCGTGGGGGAGTTGCGGAGCCTCGGCGCTGGTGGGGCCGTCTGTTTCGCCTCCGGTTTTTCCGAGGCGCATGAAGAGGATGCGTCCGGCGTGGAATTACAGGGGCGCTTGCTGGATGCGGCTGGGGACATGCCGATCTTTGGTCCGAACTGTTATGGGTTCGTCAATGCGCTCGACGGGGCGGCGATATGGCCGGACCAGCACGGGATGAGCCCTGTCGACTCCGGTGTCGCCATTCTGACCCAGTCCTCCAACATCGCGATCAACATGACGATGCAGCGCCGGGGGCTGCCAATCGGGTACATGCTGACCTGTGGGAATATGGCGCAGACCTCGCAGTCGGAGCTTGCGCTTGCGATGCTCGATGATCCGAGGGTCACGGCCATCGGATTGCATATCGAAGGGTTTGGCGATCTGCGGCAATGGGAGGCTCTTGCCCGTGCCGCGCGTGCAAGGAATGTTCCGGTTGTCGCCCTCAAGGTCGGGGCCTCGGAACAGGCGCGGCGCGCGACGGTTTCGCATACGGCCTCTCTCGCCGGAAGCGATGCGGGGGCGCAGGCCCTGTTGGATCGGCTGGGGTTCGTGCGGGTCCGGGATCTGCCGGAATTCCTCGAGACGCTGAAGCTGTTGCATTGTGTCGGTCCGCTGGCCTCGAACCGGATCGCGTCGATCAGCTGTTCGGGGGGCGAGGCGAGCCTGATTGCGGATCTGGCGGAACCGCGCGATCTGGTGTTTCCGGCGCTGGAGCCTTGCCAGAAGGACGGGCTGCGCGCGGCACTGGGGCTGATGGTAGCGCTCGCCAATCCGCTGGATTACCACACCTATATCTGGGGCGATGCGCCTGCCATGACGCGGGCCTGGTCGGGGATGACCGGCGCGGATATAGCCTTGACGCTGAGCGTCGTGGATTACCCGCATACGGATGCCAGCGCGTGGGAATGCGCCACCGAGGCGGCGCTTGGGGTGCGCCGGGAAACCGGTCGTCCCTTTGCCGTGGTCTCCAGCCTGCCGGAACTGATGCCGTCGGATGTGGCGCAGCGGTTGATGGGGAAGGGCGTCGCGCCGCTCTGCGGGATGCGTGAGGCGCTAGTCGCTGCCGAGGCCGCCGCGCGGCTTGGGCGTGTCACGGGCGAGTTGCCCGATCCTGTACTTTTGCCCGGCCAGCCGGAAGAGATCGAACTGATTGGTGAATCCGAGGCCAAGCAGGCGTTGGCGGGATTTGGACTGGACGTGCCGCAGTCGCGTCTGGCCGGAACACCGGAAGAGGCGGCGGGCATGGCGGGCGAATTGCGTGCCCCGCTGGTGCTCAAGGGCACCGGGCTTGCCCATAAATCGGAACATGGCGCGGTCGTGCTGGGCCTGACGGCGGCCGAAATCGAAGCGGCGGCAACCGGCATGAGCGCCGGGGGCTACCTCGTCGAAGAGATGATCGGCGGTACGGTGGCGGAGCTGCTGGTCGGGGTCACGTTGGACCCGGCGCATGGGTTCGTCCTTACGATTGGTGCGGGCGGGGTGCAGACCGAATTGCTGCGCGATACCGTGTCGATGCTGGTGCCCAGTGACCGCGAGGCCGTCGCCTCGGCCGTGCAGAAACTGGCCTGCGCGCCGGTGCTGAACGGCTATCGCGGCAGGCCCGGTATCTGTATGACATCCCTGCTTGATGCGGTCGATGCGGTACAGGCCTATGTCGCGGCCCACGCGGAAACCCTGAGCGAAATTGAAATCAATCCGTTGATCTGCACGCCCGAAAGGGCTGTGGCGGCGGATGCCCTGATCCGAAAGGCAAAGACATGAGCCCGTTGAAAACTGAACGCGATGGCGGCGTATTGCTGGTCACGCTGGACCGGCCCAAGGCCAATGCCATCGACCTCAAGACCTCTGTGGAAATGGGCGAGGTGTTTCGCGATTTCCGCGACGACCCGGATATGCGCGTCGCGATCATCACCGGGGGCGGGGAAAAATTTTTTTGCCCCGGCTGGGATCTGAAGGCGGCGGCGGATGGCGACGCGGTCGATGGCAATTACGGCGTGGGCGGTTTTGGCGGCCTGCAGGAAATGCGCGATATGAACAAGCCGGTGATCGCGGCGGTCAACGGCATCGCCTTTGGCGGCGGGCTGGAACTGGCGCTAAGTGCGGATATCATCATCGCCGCGGAACATGCCACCTTTGCCCTGCCAGAGATCCGCTCGGGCACGGTGGCCGACGCGGCCAGCATCAAACTGCCCAAGCGCATCCCCTATCACATCGCGATGGAGCTGCTTTTGACCGGGCGCTGGTTCGACGTGCATGAGGCGCATCGCTGGGGGCTGGTGAACGAGGTCGTGCCCTCGGACAAGCTGATGGACCGCGTGTGGGAGCAGGCCCGGCTGCTCGCCTCGGGTCCGCCGCTGGTCTACGCGGCGATCAAGGAAATTGTGCGCGACGCCGAGGATTCGAAGTTCCAGGATGCGATGAACCGGATCACCGGGCGGCATCTGGCGACGGTGGATGCGCTCTATTCCTCCGAGGATCAGATGGAAGGCGCGCGCGCCTTTGCCGAGAAACGCGATCCGGTCTGGAAAGGGCGCTAAGCCCGACCCTTCGGCAGAAAACAGGCCGGTGCCTTGCAGGGCACCGGCCTTTTTCCAAGCTTATGCCTTGCGGAAAACCGCGATCAGCGCAGTATCTTCCTTGTGCGCGCCCGTCGCCTTGGCACCGTAGATCTTGGTTTCGATCAGCTCGAGGCCTTCGATCGCGCCCTTGGACAACTCGGCGAATTTCGCCTCGAACCCTTCCGAAACGTAATGTTTCTCATTGATCGAGAGCGCAAAAACCGCGCCCTTGCAGGCGACCGGCAGCAGGGCGTTGATGGCATCCGGCCCCACATGGCCTGTGGTGAAGGTGCCCGAGGATACGATGCCTTCGTAGCTTTCATCTTCCATCGGCAGGCCGACAGTCAGATCGGCCTCGAAGGATTTGCGGTAGACGCCCTTTTTCATCGCCACGTCCAGCATCTCGGGCGAGATATCGACCGCGTCGACCGGTTTCATCCGGTGTCCGGCCAGCGCCAGACCGCACAGCCCGGTGCCAGCGCCCACGTCGAGAACCGGGCCCTTGCCGCCTGCCTGCGCAAAGGCGCGCGCCGTGTGCAGGTGGAGTTCGTAATCCTCCTGCGCCGCGAACGTCATGTCATAATCATTGGCCCAGTCGGCATAAAGCCGACGGGAATCATCGGGGGTTCGCAGCGCGTAGGCTGCCTCCAGATCGGGATCAGTCATGCCCCAAGGCAAACAAATCCCGACCCGAGATTCAAGCCGCGTCGAAATCCAGTACGAGTTTTTCGCTGGTCGGGCGCGTTTGGCAGGCAAGTACGAACCCTGCTTCGGTCTCCCAGGGCTCGAGCGAGTAGTTCACCGCCATCTCTGCCGAGCCTTCGGCCACCTTGCAGCGGCAGGTACAGCACATGCCGCCCTTGCAGGAGAAAGGCAGTTCCAGTCCCTGACGCGCGGCGGCGTCCAGCACCGTGTCGTCGCTCTCCTGCACGGTGAAATTGCGCGAGGCACCATCAAGCACCACAGTCACGGCCACACCGGACTTGGCGGCGGCATCCGCAGCCTCCGAGCGCGGCTTGCGCGGGGCTTCGCCATCTTGCGTAAAGCGTTCGAAATGGATGCGGGCGCGGTCGATGCCCTGCTGTTCCAGGGTCCCGGTCACATCGTCGATCATTTCGCCCGGACCGCACAGGAAAATCCCGTCGGCGGACTCAAGGTCGACCGCGCCGGCCTTTGCCAGCTGGGTGACCTTTTCCCCTGAGACCCGGCCATTCAGGATCGGCACATCCTGCTCTTCGCGGCTGAGGATATGGATCAGGGTAAAGCGGTTGAGATATTTGTCTTTCATCGCCTCGAGCGCGGCGCGGAACATGATGCTGTCGGTCTGGCGGTTGCCATAGATCAGCGTCACCTCGGCCCCGCGCGCCAGCGCATCGGCGGCAATCGCCATCATCGGCGTGATCCCCGAACCGGCCGCGATCAGAACCAGCTTTTCTTCTTCCGAGGCGATGAACCGCCCCTCGGGCGCCATCACCGCAAGGGTCGAGCCGGGCTTTAGCGACTGGCAGAATGTCGAAAACGCGCCGTCTGGCACCTGTTTGACACCAACGGTCAGCGGCGCGCCCGGCGCCGAGGCGATGGAATAAGAGCGCCGGATGTCTTCCCCGTTTACGTCCGAACGCAGGGTCAGGTACTGCCCGGGCTTGTAGGTGAAAGCGCGGCGCAGATCTTCGGGCACGTCGAAACTGATCGCGACGGAATCGTCGGTTTCACGGCGGATCTCGCTGATGGTCAGGTTATGAAACATGGACGTGTCCTCAGATGCATTTGAAATAGTCAAAGGGTTCGCCGCAGGCAGTGCAGCGGTAATGCGCCTTGCAGGCGGTAGAGCCGAATTCCGACAGCTTCTCGGTATGATCCGAGCCGCATTTCGGGCAGGCTACCTTTGTCTCGCCAAAAAGCGCCAGTTTCGATCCCGATTGCTCTACCGGCGGGGCAATGCCGTAATCACGCAGCTTTTCGCGCCCCTCTTCGGTAATCCAGTCGGTGGTCCAGGGCGGCGACATGACCCGCTCCACCCGGGCCTCGAACCCGGCATCCAAGAGCGCGGTCTCGACCGCCAACTCGATGGCAAGCACCGCCGGGCAGCCCGAATAGGTCGGCGTCACACCGGCGACGGCCGTGCCACCCTCAACCCGGACCCAGCGCAGGATGCCAAGATCGGCCACCGTCACGCAGGGCACCTCGGGGTCCGGCACCGCAGAGGCCGCCGCCCAGGCGCGCGCCTCGTCCAGAGATGTGGCCGTGGCTACCACGTCGCCCCCGGATGGGCGCGATGCACCGATTGCATCTCGGCAAGCATATGTCCAAGGCCTTCGCCATGAATGCCCGACCGCCCGCCGGTCTGCGGAAACTTCGAATCCTCGAAGGTCAGCCCGGCTTCGTCAAACACCCGTTGGACCGTCGCAAGCCATTCATCGCGAACAGCGGCGCGAGAGGGCAGGACGTCCACCTCTTCGGCCGCGCCTTCCTCGAACAACTCGCCAACATAGATCGACAGGGACTGAACCGCATCCGCCATCCGGCGCGCGCTCTCCTCCGTGCCGTCGCCAAGGCGCACAACCCACTCCCCCGCGTGGCGGATGTGATAGGCCATTTCCTTGACCGCCTTGCCGGCGATGCCTTGGATGGTTTCGTCCTGGCTGGTCAGCGCCGCCGTCCAGTAGGGGTGCATGAAGGCCGCGAAATACAGCTGACGCAGCATGGTATGGGCGAAATCCTCGTTCGGACGCTCGACCAGCAGAAGATTGCGATACTCGCGCTCGCCCCGCAGATAGGCCAGATCGTCCTCGTCACGCCCGGTGCCTTCGACCTTGCCGGCATAATCGTACAAGGACCGCGCGGTGCCGATCACGTCCAGCGCCATGTTCGGCATGGCGAGGTCTTCTTCCAGCATCGGCGCATAGCCACACCATTCGCTCACCCGGTGACCCAGCACCAGATGATCGTCGGCCAGTTCCAGCAAAGCGTCGAACAGGGCCATCACATATGCCCCACTTCGTCCGGAATCTCGTAAAAAGTCGGGTGACGATAGATCTTCTCGCCGGGCTCGAAATTCTCACCCGCCTGATCCGGATCGCTCGCGGTGATCGCGCTCGAGGCCACCACCCAA
This sequence comes from Heliomarina baculiformis, assembly GCF_019966545.1. Lineage (GTDB taxonomy): Bacteria > Pseudomonadota > Alphaproteobacteria > Rhodobacterales > Rhodobacteraceae > Heliomarina > Heliomarina baculiformis. The sequence continues at coordinate 37,282 of NZ_JAIMIC010000008.1, forward strand.
ATCGAATTCCCCTCGCCGCGCCGCGTATAGACATCGCGCGCCGCCTGCAGGGCCATCACCTCGTCCGTCGCATGCAGCGATCCGACATGCTTGTGCGCCAACCCGTTCCGGGGCCGGATGAACACTTCCCAAAGGGGCACTTCACCACTCATGGCGTTTTCCTCTTGCTAAAAATACTCCGGGGGAGTCCGCCTTGGCGGACGGGGGCAGCGCCCCCTTACTCGGCTGCCATCGGCGCGGCCTGCGCGCGGGCCTTACGCTTCTCCGCATGGGCCAGCGCAGCTTCGCGCACCCATTCGCCATCGTCCCAGGCCTTCTTGCGCGCCTTGACGCGGTCCTTGGCCATCGGGCCGAAACCCTTCACCACGCGCCAGAACTCGTCCCAGTCGATGGGGCCGTGATCATAGCCGCCCTTTTCCTCGTTCCATTTGAGGTCAGGGTCCGGCAGGGTCAGGTCGAGATACTCGGCCTGCGGCACGGTGGCATCGATGAATTTCTGACGCAGCTCGTCATTGGTGAACCGCTTGATTTTCCAGGCCATGGACTGGTCCGAATGCTGGCTGTCCGCGTCATGCGGGCCGAACATCATGATCGACGGCCACCACCAGCGATTCAGCGCATCCTGCACCATCGCCTTCTGCTCAGCGGTGCCCTGCGCCAGTTTCATCACGATTTCATAGCCCTGACGCTGGTGAAAGCTCTCTTCCTTGCAGACGCGGATCATCGCGCGGGCATAGGGGCCATAGGAACACCGGCAGAGCGGAATCTGGTTCATGATCGCGGCGCCATCGACCAGCCAGCCGATGATGCCGATATCTGCCCAGCTCAGCGTCGGGTAGTTGAAGATTGAGGAATATTTCGCGCGACCGTCCAGCAGCTCTTCTGTCATCTGCTTGCGGGTAACGCCCAGCGTCTCGGCCGCGGAATAAAGATAGAGTCCGTGGCCGCCTTCGTCCTGCACCTTGGCAAGCAGGGCCGCCTTGCGGCGCAGACTCGGCGCGCGGGTGATCCAGTTGCCCTCGGGGAGCATGCCGACGATTTCCGAATGCGCGTGCTGGCCGATCTGGCGTACCAGCGTGCGGCGATAGCCTTCGGGCATATCGTCATTCGGTTCGATCTTGGTTTCCGCATCCACGCGTGCTTGGAACGCCGCCAGAAATTCCGGGGTTTCCTCGCTACGACCGTCAGCGCCGATCAGACCTTGGCTATACATGGGCTAGGCTCCTCCAAACTTGCAAAACCAATATATGTTACGAAAAATAAAAAATCAATCAACTTTCGTAACGCTTGCATCGGGTCGCGTCGCCGCGCATCAAGGGGCATGGGCAAGACATTGTTTTCTTTCGGTCATGGCTTTTCGGCGCGGGCGCTGACCCGGTTGCTGATCCCGCAGGGCTGGCGTGTCATCGGCACGACACGCAGCGCGGACAAGGCCGAATCGTTGCGCGCGAGCGGCGTCGAACCGGTGCTTTTCCCGGGCGATCTGCCCTCCGAAGGCTTATCCGAGGCAACGCATCTTCTGATCTCTGCTGGACCGGATGCCGAGGGCGACCCGGTCCTGCGTGCCTTGCGCCCCGAGATCGAGAAACTGGCGCCAAAGCTCGAATGGGCGGGGTACCTCTCGACCACCGGGGTCTATGGCAATCACCAGGGGGGGTGGGTTGATGAGACCACGCCGCTCACTCCCTCGACCCGGCGCGGTAAATGGCGCGTTGCCGCCGAGGCCGAATGGCAATCGATCCCCGACCTGCCGCTGCATATCTTCAGGCTTGCCGGGATCTATGGCCCCGGACGCGGTCCCTTTGCCAAGGTGCGTAAGGGCACAGCGCGGCGCGTCATCAAGGAGGGTCAGGTGTTTTCCCGCATCCACGTGGATGACATCGCGCAGGTGCTCGCCGCCTCGATTGCGCAGCCAAATCCCGGCGCGATCTACAACCTCTGCGATGACGACCCGGCCCCGCCTCAGGACGTGATCGCTCATGCCGCCGAACTGCTCGGCCTGCCGATGCCTCCAGCCGTCGACTATGAGACCGCCGAGATGACCCCCATGGCCCGCAGCTTTTACGCCGAAAGCAAGCGCGTCCGGAACGACCGCATCAAGGACGAGCTAGGGGTCGAACTGCTCTACCCGGATTACCGGACGGGATTGCAGGCGTTACTGGAAGACGAGAAGGGCTGATCAACCTTCGGTTAAGACGATCACAAACCGTAACTCGGTAATGGTTTGTTATCAAATCATTGGGATTATTCATCGCATCCAAGAGGTTAACGCCATGAATGAACTCATTCTTGAACTCGAGGAATTAGTGGAGAGCTTGGAGAGAAAACAAATTTCGGACCGGATGGCGATAGTTGCCGTAGTGGTACCTTTGTTCTTGTTTATTTCCGTCGTTCTCACCATCATTGCTTTCAATTGATGTTATGTATTTGATCTTGGAATGGATCAGGAAAAAATATCGGCGCAAACGACAGAAGAACTTTTGCAACTGAGAGTTGCTGTTGCTCGATTGCAGGGACAACTGGACAAAACGCCGGGCCGCTTCGAGTTCTTCGCGGTTATTTTTGCCGTTCTTGGCATCATGTCAGCGACATTCTTTGGGGTTTTCTTCTTTATTGTTCAAAACAATCAGAAAGCTCTCAAGGATGATGTGATCGAAATAATCGAAGAACGCGAAGCAGAGATAGTCAGGGGCTTCAAAAGTCTGGGCTTGGATGACTTTAAGATTAGTCCCGAAATTCTGAAATGAGTTTCCCCTTTTCGCACTTTTCCAGTTTTCGCTCGTTAGAAGACTTTACGCCCGCTTTTCCCCGATGCGCGCCACACCCAGCACGTCGAGCACCTTTTTCTCGATCTCATCCGCGCTCATGCCAGCGACGGCATACATATCCGCCGGGCTGGACTGGTCGATGAAGATATCCGGGAAGACCATCGAGCGGAATTTCAACCCGTGGTCGAACACGCCCTCATCGCCGAGAAACTGCGCCACGTGGCTGCCGAAACCACCGACAGCGCCTTCTTCGATGGTGATCAGCGCCTCATGTTCACCGGCAAGGCGCAGGATCAGGTCGCGGTCCAGCGGCTTGGCGAAACGGGCATCGGCGATGGTGGGCGTGATGCCCTTGGCGGCCAGTGCTTCGGCGGCTTTCTCGACTTCGGCCAGACGCGTGCCAAAGGACAGGATGGCCACGCGCTTGCCTTCCTGGATCATCCGGCCCTTGCCGATTTCCAGAACCTCGCCCTGTTCCGGCATCTCGATACCGGTGCCCTCGCCACGGGGATAGCGGAAGGCAATCGGCCCGCTGTCATGGGCGGCGGCGGTGGCAACCATATGCACCAGCTCGGCCTCGTCCGCGGCGGCCATCACGGTAAAGCCCGGCAGGTTCGCGAGGTAAGCAATGTCGTAGCTGCCTGCATGGGTCGCCCCGTCCGCCCCGACCAGCCCTGCGCGATCAATGGCGAAACGCACCGGCAGGCGCTGAATCGCCACGTCATGCACGACCTGATCGTAGCCCCTTTGCAGGAACGTGGAATAAAGCGCGCAAAAGGGTTTCATCCCGCCTGCTGCCAACGCGGCGGAAAAGGTCACACCGTGTTGTTCAGCGATGCCCACGTCGAAACACCGGCTGGGAAAGCGTTCGGCAAAGAGGTTCAGCCCGGTGCCATCCGGCATCGCCGCCGTAACCGCGCAGATCTTGTCATCGGCGGTGGCCAGCTTGACGAGGTTTTCTCCGAACACCTTGGTATAGGAGGGCGCGTTCGAAGGTGCCTTGGTCTGTTCGCCGGTCACCACGTCGAACTTGGCGGTCGCATGGCCCTTGTCGCGGGCCTGTTCCGCAGGGCGATAACCCTTGCCCTTGCGGGTCAGTGCATGGATCAGGATGGGGCCGCGAGCACGGGCCTTGACCATCCGAAGGATCGGCAGAAGCTGGTCCATGTCATGCCCGTCAATCGGGCCGATATAGGAAAACCCAAGCTCCTCGAAGAGCGTACCGCCCATCGCCATGCCCTTGAGCATTTCCTTGGCGCGTTTGGCACCTTCGCGGAACGGGCCGGGCAGCAGGGAAACGGCCCCCTTGGCGGCGGCCTTGAGTTCCTGAAACGGTTCCTCGGCATAGAGCCGCGAGAGGTAGGACGACAGCGCCCCGACCGGTGGCGCGATGCTCATCTCGTTATCGTTGAGGATAACGATCAGCCGCTTGCCCAGATGGCCCGCGTTGTTCATCGCCTCAAAGGCCATGCCCGCGCTCATCGCGCCATCGCCGATCACCGCGATGCTGTCGCCAATGCCCTCGGGCGGATTTCCGCCCAGATCTCGGGCCACGGCATAACCCAGAGCGGCGCTGATCGAGGTCGAACTATGCGCCGCGCCAAACGGATCATAGGGAGATTCGGCGCGCTTGGTGAAACCGCTCAGCCCGTCCTTCATCCTCAGGGTGCGGATACGGTCGCGGCGTTCGGTCAGGATCTTGTGCGGATAGCACTGGTGCCCGACATCCCAGATCACCTTGTCGCGCGGCGTGTCGAACACCGCATGCAAAGCCACGGTAAGCTCGACCACGCCCAGCCCGGCGCCAAGATGGCCGCCCGTAACAGACACGGCGGAAATCGTCTCGGCCCGCAATTCGTCCGCAAGCTGGTTCAGCTGCTTGTCGGTCAGCGATTTCATATCCGCGGGGCGGTGGATCTTGTCGAGCAGCGGGGTTTGGGGACGGTCTGACAATGGTCACTCTTTCGGCGGCTGGAACAGGATCGTGCGGGCTATGCCTGTCGCGAGATAACGAAACGCGCGGCTTCCCGCAAGGTTTCCGCCCGGTCTCCGTAAGGCGCAAGCGCATCGCAGGCGCTTTCGGTAAGCGCCGTGGCGCGGGTCTTGGCCTCGTCCAGGCCCAGCAGGGAAACAAAGGTTGCCTTGCCTGCCGCCGCATCCTTGCCGACAGCCTTGCCGGTCACCTCGGCGCTGCCTTCGACGTCAAGAATGTCATCCGCGATCTGAAAGGCCAGCCCCATGTCGCGGGCATAGCTCTGCAAGGCGGAAATATCGGCCCCGGCAAGCCGCGCGCCCGCGCAGGCCGCCCATTCGATCAGTGCACCGGTCTTGCCCGCCTGCAAGGCGGTGATTTCCGACAGGGTCAGGGGCGTATCGGCACTTTCGGCCGCGATATCCAGTGCCTGACCCAATACCATGCCGCGCGCGCCCGCTGCTTGCGCAAGGCTAAGCGTCAGGTCCGCGCGCACCTCGGCAGAACCGGCCCCGGGGTGGGCCGCGCATTCAAACGCCAGCGCCTGCAGGGCGTCGCCGGTCAGCACCGCTGTCGCCTCGTCCCATTTCACATGAACCGTCGGCAGCCCGCGCCGCATGTCGTCATCATCCATGCAGGGCATGTCGTCATGGACCAGAGAATAACTATGCATCGCCTCTATCGCACTGGCCGCCCAGAGCGCGCGGGTCTCTTCGACGTCGTGCAGCCGCGCCGATTCCAGCACCAGGAACCCGCGCAGCGCCTTGCCGCCCCGGCTCGCATGGCGCATCGCCTGCACCACCGGAACATCGCTCAGACCGTCCAACAGACCCATCATGCGGGTGTCGATCGCCGACCCCGCCGCCGCCAGCTTCTCCTCGAACATTCAGAGCCCTTCGACAGGCTTGGTCCCGCTCGGGTTGCCATCCGCATCCAGCGTGATGGCCGCGACCTTTTCCTCGGCGCGCTTCAGCTCTTCCTCGCAACGTTTCTTGAGTGCCGCGCCCCGTTCGTAAAGCGTGATCGAGGCATCCAGCGGCACATCCCCGCGCTCAAGCTGGTCCACGACGGTTTCCAGCTCTTTCATCGCCTCTTCAAAGCTCAATTCGGATACGGGCTTGTCACTCATCTCTCGCGGCCTTCATCAGTTCCTGCACATGCGCCCTCGCGCTTTCGCTCAGGGCTTTCAGATCATAGCCGCCCTCGAGAGTCGAGACCACGCGGCCGCCGCAGATCTCGGCTGCGAGCGTACAGAGCTGTTCGGTCAGCCATGCAAAATCCTCGATCTCCCAGTTGAGCTCGGCCAGTGGATCGTCGCGGTGCGCGTCGAACCCGGCAGAGATAATGATCAGTTCCGGCGCAAAGGCGCGCAGCCGGGGGAACACCTTGGCCTCGTATTCGCCCCGCATCTGCGCCCCACTGCTACCGGGGGGCAGGGGCACGTTCAGGATATTGTCATGCGCGCCGGTCTCGTCTGTCCGCCCGGTCCCGGGCCAGAGCGGTACTTGCTGGCTTGTCACCAGCAATGCGCGCTTTTCGTTCCAGAGCAGATCCTGCGTGCCATTGCCATGATGCACGTCGAAATCCACCACGGCCACTCGGTTCAATCCGTGGTGATCCAGCGCGTATTTCGCTGCCAGCGCCGCATTGCCGAAGAGGCAGAACCCCATGGCCGTATCCGTTTCCGCATGATGGCCCGGCGGGCGGATCGCGGCAAAAGCATTCCCGGCCTCGCCTCCCAGTACCATGTCGACCGCCCGCACAACCGCCCCCGCCCCGCGGAACGCGGCATCGAGCGATCCCGGCGACAAAAAGGTATCGCCGTCGATCTGTACGATCCCGTGCTGCGGCAAAGCCCGCCGTATATCCGCCAGATAGGCCGCCGGATGCACGCGCAGAACGTCATCCTCCGCTGCCAGCGGCGCGGTCACACGCCGCAGCTCCAGATCCTCTAGCGCATGCAGCACATGTTCCAGCCGCGCCACCCGCTCCGGATGTCCTTCGGGTGTTTCATGTTTCAGGCAATCCGCATGGGTGATCAGCGCCGTTACCATCTCTACTCCTGTTTTCCTCTTGCCGGAAATACTCCCGCCGGAGGCATCAAATCGCCGCGCAGCGGCTTCGACGCCCTCAGTCCGGTGCCAGCATATATCCCGCGCCGCGTACGGTCTGAAGATAGCGCGGCTGCTTCGGGTCGGTTTCGATCTTGCGCCGCAGCCGGGTGATCTGCACGTCCACCGCGCGTTCCTGTGCCTGGCCCCGGTCGCGGCCAAGATCCTCCACCAGCTTGGTGCGGCTCACCGCCTCGCCCGGGCAGGCCGAGAAGATCTTCATCAGCTGGCTTTCTGTAGCGGTCAGCCTGACCAGATCCTCACCCTGCCACATCTCGCCCCGTTCCACGTCATAGCGGATCGCGCCAAGGTTCAGGAACTTCGGCGCACCGGTGGCGGCAGGTGTTTCCGGCATTCGCCGCAGGATCGCGTTGATCCGCAGCAGCAATTCCTTGGGCTCGAAAGGCTTGGCAAGGTAGTCATCCGCTCCGGCTTCGAGCCCCGCGATACGGTTCTCGGTCTCGCCTTTGGCGGTCAGCAGCAGGATCGGCGTCGTCATCGTTTCACGCAGGGCGCGGGTCAGGCTAATCCCGTCCTCGCCGGGCATCATCACGTCCAGTACCACCAGATCGAACTGCAAGCCGGTCAGGATCCGCCGGGCATGGGCCGCGTCGCGGGCCGCACTGACGAGGAAACCGTTCCTCATCAGGAACTTCTTCAGCAAATCCCGGATGCGCTCGTCATCATCGACTATCAGCAGATGGGCGTCCATTTCCGCCATACCTTTAATCCCTCAGCCGGGTATAGGCACGCCGCATGTCCGGGTCCATCATCGATTCAAGCACAAGTCTGAAACCGGCAACCGCCTCGGGCCCGGCATCGCGAAAGGCGGCTCGCATCCGGGCGCGCTGGGCATCGCTCAACTCTGCCTCCAGCTCGCGCCCCTTTTCTGTCAGATAGAGATGCCGCTCGCGCTTGTCGGTGGTGCCGACACGGCTCGATACCAGCCCGTCGGCGATCAGCGCCCGCAGCACCCTGTTCAGAGATTGCTTGGTCACCCCAAGTATGCTGAGCAGGTTGTTGACCGTGGTGCCCGGCGCCCGGTTGATGAAGTGGATCGCCCGGTGATGCGCGCGTCCGTAGGACAGTTCGGCAAGGATGCGGTCGGGATCTGCAGTAAAGCCGCGATAGGCGAAGAACATCGCCTCGATCCCCTGCCGCAATTGCTCGTCCGTGAGGAAAAGAAGGTTCCCGCCCCGCTGCGCTTGACCCGCTCTCGTGTCCGACATCGCTTTTCTCATTTCGTCACGTTTTTAGCCAGCATAAGTCAGCGATATTGACATTCCAAGGGCCAAGCGGTATCGAATCGCAGATTTCGCGCAATAATATATCCGGTTTATCCGCTTGTAGCGCAACAATTGAAAATCCTAGGGCGCAGGAGAGTAAGACTATGTCGGCATATGATGATCGCGACGGCAAGATCTGGTTGGACGGGAAACTGGTCGATTGGCGCGACGCAAATGTCCATATCCTGACGCATGCCATGCATTACGCCAGCTCGGTTTTCGAGGGCGAGCGCTGCTATAGTGGCAAGATTTTTAAAGGCGTAGAGCATTCCGAGCGGCTGCGCGCCTCAGCGCAGATGCTGGATTTCGAAATTCCCTACACCGTCGATGAGATCGAAGCGGCCAAATACGCGATGCTCGAGGCGAACGGCTGGACCGACGCCTATGTGCGGGCGGTCGCATGGCGCGGCGCGGGCGAAGACATGGGCGTTTCGGCGGCGCGCAACCCGGTCCGTCTGGCCATCGCCGGCTGGGAATGGGGCAACTATTATGGCGACGCCAAGATGAAGGGCGCCAAGCTCGACATCTCGAAATGGAAACGCCCGAGCCCGGAAACCATCCCGGTTCACGCCAAGGCGGCGGGTCTTTACATGATCTGTACCATGTCCAAGCACGCGGCCGAGGCCAAGGGCTGCTCGGACGCGCTGTTCATGGATTATCGCGGCTATGTCGCCGAAGCCACCGGTGCCAATATCTTCTTCGTCAAGGACGGCGAGGTTCACACACCGGACGCGGATTGCTTCCTGAACGGGCTGACCCGCCAGACCGTGATCGGTATGCTGAAAGACAAGCAGATCAAGGTGCATGAGCGCCACATCAAGCCAGAGGAACTCGAAAGTTTTGAGCAATGCTGGCTCACCGGTACCGCCGCCGAAGTCACGCCCGTCGGCCAGATCGGGACGTATAACTTCGAAGTCGGCGCGATGACTCGTGATATCTCGGAAAGCTACGAAAAACTGGTCCGCAGCTAAGCGGAGCGGATTTAGATCGCTCGGGCGAAGAACATCACGGTGTTCTTCGCCACCTCAAGCACGGCACGTAGCGAGTCGAACATGGTCGCCATCTGAAAAGTCAGCAGGAACATGGCCGGGTAAAACAAGGTCTCGTAACGTAGTGCCGTATCGACCAGCCCCGCGCGTTCTATCGCGTTTTGCAAGGGTTTCATCAGCAGCACAGCAAGGGCGGCCCCGATGAGGATCCCGACGAATACGTCGGATGGCCAGTGCAGCCCGTATATGACGCGGGGAAGCAGCGCGATGAAAAAACTGTAGATGCTGATGATGATACCGAGCGTGCGGTTGATCATGAAAACGCAGGCACAGAGCGATGCGAAAAAAATCGCATGATCGCTTGGCAGGGAACTCCACCCATCAAGCGTCCTGCGGCCGAGGCCCTCAAATACAGTGATGTCGATGTCGGGCGTGTGTATTGGACGCAGGCGAAACGGCAAGACCACGGCGAGGAAACGACCGACTATTATAGACACGAGCGCAATGATGAAGCTTGCCGCCACGCGTGAGCGGTTGATGTATTGCCCTTCCTTCATTACGAACCAAAGCGCCCAAAAGCACACGATAAGCGGCAGGCTTTTCGTAAGCGGGTTTCTAGCCAGAAAGAGAATATGGTAGTCGATCTTGTCAGAATGTCCGATTATCGAATTACTGAGCAGGAGAAGGTATTCGTCCATCGGACATCCTCGTCAAAAACAAATTATGACAGTTTCATGACAGAAATGTGTCGATGTTAAACGTTGATGTGATGAAGACGGTTCCGAAGTATCGAGGACGCAGGTAAATGTTGTCTTATCAACACGCATATCATGCCGGGAACATGGCGGACGTGCATAAACATGCAATCCTGTCCTTTGTGCTCGACTATCTGGTGCAAAAGCCAAAACCCCTTTCCTACATGGAATCGCATGCGGGCAGGGGCCTTTATGATCTGTCCGGGGCCGAGGCGCTCAAGACCGGCGAAGCCGTGGCCGGCATCGCGCGGGTTCAGGACCGCTTTCCGCCCGATCATCCATATATGCGGGCGTTGGGGGCGATCCGTGACACGGCGGGCGCGGACGCATACCCTGGGTCGCCACTGATTGCCCGAACACTCCTGCGGGGCGAAGACACGATCACGCTGGCCGAAATGCACCCGCAGGAAGTCGCGGCGCTGCGCGAAAACGTCAGATCGGTGCACATCAGGCAGACCGATGGTGTGCAGATGCTGCTCTCGCTTGCGCCGCCGACGCCACGGCGCGGCGTGGCGTTGATCGATCCTAGCTACGAGATCAAGGACGAATGGCAGGTGATGCCCAAACTCCTGCGCGATCTGCACCGGAAATGGCCGGTCGGAGTGCTGATGCTCTGGTATCCAATCCTGAGCAACGGGATGCATGAAACGCTGACCGGGACGCTGCCGGACTTGGCCGAAGACATGCTGCACCACCAGCTGAATTTCGCGGCGGCACGCCCGGGACATGGCATGATCGGCAGCGGGATGGTGGTGATCAACCCGCCATGGGGGCTGGATCGTGCTGTCTCCGAACTCGAGTCCTATCTCGGCTGAACGGGCGCAGTCCGGCACCGGCGGGGCGGACCTGTTCATTCCACTGGCGCACCGCGGACTTTTGTAGCGATTTTCGGTTTTTCTGGCTTCCGGCAGGTCGACATTCCCGGTCTCTGCCGTCTAGCTTCGCGACAAAAATCGCACGCCGTGACGGGCGGCGTCGGCAAAGGAAAGACAGACAGAATGACAAGACGTTTCCAGGGCTCTCGCGCCCTTGTCTCCCACTCGTATCGCTGCGGCAAAGGGGCCATGGCATGAAGGACACCCCGATCACCGAAGCCACGCCGCTGACCGTCGTGACCCTGTCGCGTGACGGCTATGACATCAAGCGGGCCATGTCCAAGGCGAATGAACCGCGCCTCAACCTTGTGCGCCCGGACGAGGTCGAAGATCCCTCGGCTGTGACCTGCGCGCTGGTATGGGCACCCGAGGACGATGCTTTCGAGCGCTTTCCCAACGTCAAGATGGTGTCGTCGATCGCGGCGGGCGTGGACAGCATCTTTGCCTGCCCATCGCTGCCGGAAAGCGCGACCGTTACCCGGATCCGTGACGATGAGCAGGCCCGCCAAATGGCCGGTTTCGCGGCATGGCACGTGATCTGGCATCACCGTAAGATGGGCGAATTCCTCAAGGCGCAAGAGGAAAAACGCTGGGCACATTCCCATTCGACCGACATGCCCTCGCAGGTTCCGGTCGGCATTCTGGGTTTTGGCCTGATGGGGCGTCAGACCGCCCGGGCTCTGGTCGCGATGGGCTATCCGGTCATCGTCGCCTGCCGCAGCGAAAAAGACCCCGAGCCCGGTGTTGAGATCGTCGTCGGCGAGGATGCGGTGGAAGAGGTCGCGGCCCGGTCGCGCATTCTCGTCAACCTGTTGCCGTTGACCGAAGATACACGCGACGTGCTGAACGCCGAGCTTTTTGCAAAGCTGCCAGAGGGCGCGGCGCTGGTCCAGATCGGGCGTGGTGAACACATGGTAGAAGAGGATTTCCTCGCGGCGATCAGGTCGGGTCAGATCGCTTCGGCCACGCTGGACGTGTTCCGTCAGGAACCGCTGCCTGCCGATCACGTGTTCTGGACGCTGCCGGACGTGCTGGTGACGCCACACAAAGCGTCGGACACGACGCGGCGCGAGGTCTTGCGGCAGGTGGTCGAGAATTACATCGCGCTCAGCGAAGGCAAGGTGCCGCCGGGGGCCGTGGACCGGTCCGTCGGTTATTGAGCCAGAAAGCGATGGCGGAATGCCGCCATCGCTTGTCCGGCGCGGGTTTCAGTAGTCCACACCGCGCTGTGCCTTGATCCCGGCTTTGAATGGGTGTTTGACCTCGCCCATCTCGGTCACGAGGTCGGCATATTCGCAAAGCTCGGGTTTGGCGTCGCGCCCGGTCAGGATCACGCCCGTGCGCTTGTCGCGCGCGTCGAGACCCGCGATCACCTGTTCCACCGACAGATAACCGTAACGCAGGGCGATGTTGATCTCGTCCAGCACGATCAGGTCGTATTCGCCGCTTTTCATCATCTCGCAGGCCTTGTCAAAAGCGGCGGTTGCGGCGGCGATGTCGCGTTCGCGGTCCTGCGTGTCCCAGGTGAAACCTTCGCCCATCGTGTGCCATGTCACGCCGCCAAGGTCCTGAAAGAATCGGCGCTCGCCGGTTATCCATTTGCCCTTGATGAACTGTACGACGCCGCAGGTCTGTTTCCAGCCAAGCGCACGTATCAGCACGCCGAAGGCCGAGGAGGATTTACCCTTGCCCGCGCCAGTATGGATAAGCACCAGCCCGCGTTCCGGGTCCTGCAGCTTGGATACCTTTTCGCGCTGCTTGGCCTGAACCTTTTGCATTTCTTCCTTGTGCGTTGTGCTGTCGGACATGGGATCTCCTCCTTGGATCAGGCTTTGGGGTCGGTGACAGCCCGCGCCTTGGTGCGTTGCAGGCCAAGCTGGCGTTCGCGCCAGACGACGATACCGTTACTCGCGATGACAAGCACCGCACCGGCCAGCATCACCAGCGTCGGCAGTTCGGCGAACCAGACATAGCCGATCAGGATCGCGAACAACATGGATGTGTAATCATAGGGCGCCAGCATAGAGGCGGGGCCGAAACGATAGGACGAGGTCACGAGGATCTGCGCGATGCCGCCCAGCAGCCCCGCGCTGATGAGCAGGAACAGGTTCTGCGGCGACGGCAGGACCCAGCCGAAAAAGATCGTGACCAGCGACAGTACCGTGGCCGTAACCGAGAAATAGAACACGACGGCGGCGGCATGTTCGGTCTGGACGAGCTGGCGGATGTGGATCTGCACCAGCGCCCGCGCGATGGTTGCGCAAAGGATCAGGACCGCGCCAAGCGTCGCCGTATCGCCCAGATCTGCACCGCCGCCCAGCCTTGGCCAGAGCATGATGACAACCCCGACCAACCCTATGACAACGGCTGTAATCCGGATCAGCCGGATCTTTTCGCCCAGCATGATAGCGGCGAAGATCACCGTAAAGATCGGCGCGGCATAGCCAAGCGCCGTGACCTCGGGCAGGGGCAGCATCCCAAGCCCGGCGAATGTCATCCCCATGGCCGTGGTGCCCAGCACCCCGCGCCAGAAATGCCCGCGCGGGTTTCGGGTCGACAGACCGTGGCGCAGTTCACCGCGCGCGGCCAGCCAGATAAAGATCACCGGTATGGCAAAGAGGGACCGAAAGAACACCGCCTCGCCCGGCGGAATCTCTTCCGAGGTCGCCTTGATCATCGCCGCCATGACCGAAAAGAAACCGATCGCTGAGATCTTGAGGACGATGGCAAGGCCGGGACGGTGAGAAGACAGGGGCTGTGGCATGCGCGCGAACCTGCGCCGTGGCGCGGGAAAGATCAACGGGTTGATTTTGCAGCCTTGCAGGCGGGACGTGGCTGTTGCGGCCGGTCCGCGGTGCGGGTGTTATTCAACGCCGGTATCACCGCGATTTTGGTTCGGGAGCGCCCCCTTCATGTCAGCAACCAGAGGAAAATGCTTAGCGTGAAAAAGGCGCTGCTGGTTCCGGCAAGCAGCGCCAGAGATGCGGCCCCGCCAAGGCCGCGTTCCTGTGCTAAAACGGTGTAGATCGCGAACATGGGCATGGCAGCGGTCAGGATGACGCTTGTGTGCATATCCGGAGATAGCGACACCACCCCTGCGCCCATCAGAAGCGCGGCGGAAAGCGCGACCAGCGCCGGGTGCACCAGAAGCTTGGCGGCCGCAATCTGGACCGCCATCGCGCGGTTCCCGGTCAGCGGCAGGCCAACCAGCGAGCCACCGATCACCACCAGCGCCACGGCAGAGGCCGCCCCGGCGAGGAGTGTAAAGAACCGGTCTGCCGGTCCGGGCAGATGGAGGCCCGCCATCGAGAACACAAGGCCGGCGAGCAGCGCGATCACCATCGGACGCTTTAGGAAGCCCCAGATCACCGTCACCAGCAGCTTGGGCAGGGACAGGCCCGGACGGTCTTCGGCCAGATCGACAAGGATCAGCGTCAGCGGAATGAACAGAATGTTCTCGATCAACACGTTCTGCGCTAGGATGACGCCTGCGAGATCGGGGAAAACCATCAGCATCAGCGGATAGCCGACAAAGCTGGAATTCGGGCAGACCGAGCCCATGACGGCAATCGCGCGCCGCCGCTTGTCCGATGCGGTCAGTGAGAACCAGCCGAACGTGACCACGACGGTCAGCAGCCCGCCGACAAGCAGGATCGTGATATAGCCAGTGTCGATGACCTCGTGCAGGTCGCGCGAGGCAACCGCGTGAAACAGCAGGGCTGGCAGGGCAAGCTGCATCACGAACCGGCCAAGAACCGGCATGTCCGAGGGTTTGAACCATCCGGCGCGGACTGCGCCATAGCCAACGGCGATCACCGCGAAAAGCGGGAAGACAATGCCCAGAATGGAGAGCATTTCAGCCGATCTTGCCCCGGTTTTCCCCGACCTGACCGCGATGCAGCAGCAGGTGGTCAAGGATCACGCAGGCCATCATCGCCTCGCCTACCGGCACGGCGCGGATGCCGACGCAGGGGTCGTGACGCCCCTTGGTGATGATATCGGTCGATTGGCCGGATTTGGTGATCGTCTGGCGGGTCTTGAGGATCGATGAGGTCGGCTTGACCGCGAAACGGACAACCAGATCCTGCCCGGTCGAGATGCCGCCAAGGACCCCGCCCGCGTGGTTGCTGGAATAAACCGGCTGGCCGTCATTGCCCATGAATATCTCGTCGGCGTTTTCTTCGCCGGTCAGCATGGCGGCTGCCATGCCTTCACCGATTTCCACACCCTTGACGGCATTGATGCTCATCATCGCGGCAGCGAGATCGGTGTCGAGCTTACCATAGACCGGCGCGCCAAGCCCGGCGGGTACGCCGCTGGCGGTCACTTCGACGATGGCGCCGACCGAATTGCCGGACTTACGCAGCCCGTCGAGGTAACCGGCCCAAGTCTCGGCCGCACCGGCATCGGGACACCAGAAAGGGTTTTCCTCGATCTGGGTAAGGTCAAGGTTTTCGCGGTCGATCCCGTGGGGTCCGATCCGCGTCATGTAGCCGGTGATCTTGACCTCTGGCGCCAGTGCGCGGATCGCCTCACGCGCCAGACCGCCCGCGGCGACGCGCGCCGCAGTTTCGCGTGCCGACGACCGGCCGCCACCGCGATAGTCACGAATTCCGTATTTCTGCCAATACGTTATATCCGCATGGCCGGGACGGAATTTGTCCATGATCTCGGAATAATCTTTCGACCGCTGATCGGTGTTTTCGATCATCAGCTGGACGGGCATCCCTGTGGTCTGACCTTCGAAGACGCCCGAGAGGATCCGCACCTGATCAGGTTCACGCCGCTGGGTCGTGTACTTGGACTGGCCGGGTTTGCGCCGGTCAAGCCAGTGCTGGATCACCGCCTCGTCGATTTTGACACCCGGAGGGCAACCGTCGACCGTTGCGCCAAGCGCCGGACCATGGCTTTCGCCCCACGTGGTGACACGGAAAAGATGGCCAAAACTGTTGGTCGTCATGTCGGGCGCCCTTTCAAAACCTTGCTTCGGTTACCCCATCGGGATCGGGCGCGCAATCGCGCTTGGTCGCTGAAAATCGGGCGATTTCATGGGCCAATCCCAAGCAGCCACAACCAAAAGATGAAAATTTACTATAGAAATCGAAAATTTCATGCCACCATCGAAGCAGATCGGGGAATGAGTGGAGTGAACCATGACTGTGACTCATAGCGCGACAGGCAGCGGAAAAATGTCTCTTACCGTTAAGGTGATGATCGGGATGATCGCGGGCCTGATCCTTGGCGTGATCTTCAACATGATCGACAGCGATTTCATCAATACCCATATCGTTGGCGGTTTTTTTGGGATGATTGGCAAGATGTTTGTCAATGCTCTCAAGATGTTGGTCGTGCCTCTGGTGTTTTTCTCCCTGATCAACGGTGTCACCGGGATTGGTGATATCCGCATCCTTGGCCGGGTGGGCGGCAAGAGTTTCGTGCTTTACCTTACCACCACGGCCATCGCCATCGCGGTGGCCATCCTGCTTGCGACGCTTGTCGGTCCGGGTCAGGGTTTCAATATGGAAGGCGTCGACACCAGCGGTGTCACCGGCAAGGAAGCGCCTTCGGTCTGGGATGTCTTCGCTGGTATCGTGCCGACCAACCCGGTCGCGGCCTTCGCCAATGGCGACATGCTGCAGGTCATTTTCTATACGGTCATCCTTGGCGTCGCGGTGTTGATGCTGGGGGGCAGGTCCAAGGCATTCGTCGAGGGCTGCGAATACATGAACGAGCTGATGATGAAGGTCGTTTCCATCGTCATGGCCTTTGCGCCCTATGGGGTGTTCTGCCTGATCGCGAAAACCTTCACCGAACAGGGGATCGAGCTTTTCGGCCCTGTTCTGGCCTATGTGCTGACGCTGGTCGCGGCCCTGTTCCTGCATCTCTTCGTGACGCTGATGTTGATGCTCAAGCTGTTCACCGGGCTGAATCCTTTTATCTTCATGCAAAAGATGCGTCCGGCGCAGATCTTCGCCTTTTCCACGGCCTCATCGAACGCGACCATCCCTGTGACGCTGCGCTCGGTCACGGAACGGGTGGGTGTCGATAACTCGGTCGCTTCCTTCTGCGTGCCCTTTGGCGCGACGATCAACATGGACGGCACGGCGATCATGCAGGGTGTCGCCACCGTGTTCCTTGCCAATGTCTACGGTATCGACCTTGGTCTTGGCGGCTATATCACCGTGATCGCAATGGCGGTTCTGGCCTCGATCGGGACAGCGGGCGTGCCGGGCGTTGGCCTTGTCATGCTGACGATGGTGCTAAGTCAGGTCGGGCTGCCGATCGAAGGCATCGCCCTGATCCTTGGGGTCGACCGGCTGATGGACATGATCCGGACAGCTGTCAACATCACCGGCGATGCGGTGGTTTCGACCATCGTCGCCAAGGGGGAGAACAAAATCGACCTTGCGGTATTCAACGACCCGAATGCCGGGCTGATCACGGATGAAGACCTCGATATAGACGAAGCTGCCGAGGCGGAACTGGCGCAATACGCCAAGCCACACTGATATCGGATCCGGCGGCACTGGTGAGGCCGCCGGGTATTCTTCAGGCGAAAATCGGAATGTGCGGGGCGGCTTCCTTGGGAAGATCGCCGGTCAGACGCGGGTCTTCCAGTACCTCGATTTCCTGGCGGACAGGCGTGAACCCGGTGCGCCGGTAAAAGGCCAGCGCCCGTGGGTGATCCAGCGTGCAGGTGTGCAGGTGAAGCATGTCGATCCCCTGCGCGAAGGCATAAGTAATCGCATGGTTCATAAGGCAGCGCCCGGCCGTGCTCCCGGTCAGGGCAGGGGCAACGCCGAAGAACGCCACTTCGCATTTGCCTTTTTCGCGAAAATCGAGCTCCAGAATGGCCTGCGCCGTTCCGTCTAGATCAAGCGTGAACATATGGACATCCGGATCGCGGATGATCGCGCCCAGCTTGCTGTTTTCCATCTTGAGCCGCGAGAACCAGAGCCAGTCCTGTCCGCCAACCCGCATGAACAGGTCCTTGTACCAGACCGTATCCGGGTCGGTGACGCGCTGCAGGGTGACACCCTCGGGGAGCTCCGCCGGGCGCAGGGCCGCGGGCGAGGTCATCTCGAGATAGGTGACGACAGTCGCCACATGGCCAAGCGGCACCTTGTGAAAGCCTTCTTCGATCATGGTCAGAGAAGACCGGCCTTGCGCAGCAGTTCGGGCATGTCGGCTTCGGGCCGGGGACCGATGTGAGAGATCACCTCGCCCGCGCAGACGTTGCCGATTTTTGCGCAGGTTTCCAGATCGCGACCCGTGGCAAGGCCATAGAGGAAACCGGCAGCGAATTGGTCGCCCGCGCCGGTGGCGTCCACCGGCACGATCTTGGTCACAGGCACATCCACACGGTTGCCCTCGGCCAGTACGGTGACGCCGTCGCCTGACCGGGTGCAGACCACCAGCGGGCAGATCGCGCCCGTTTTCGTGATGGCTTCTTCAAGATCGTCGGTTTCGAAGAGCGACTTGATTTCCTCTTCGTTGCCGATGACGAAATCCAGATCCTTTTCGATCAGGTCGAGAAAGTCGGCCCGATGGCGCTCGACGCAGAACGGATCAGAGATGGCGATGCCGGTCTTGCCGCCACCCTTTCGGCAATCGCGGGCGGCTTCCAGAAAAGCGCTTTTTCCCTTGTCCTTGTCGAAAAGATACCCTTCGAGGAACATGATCTTGGCGTTGCTGGCCACGTCCGAGGAAACGTCATCGGAGCTGAGCTCCGAGGAAATCCCGAGATAAGTATTCATCGACCGCTCGCCATCGGGCGAGACAAAGATCATCGACCGCGATGTGGGCAATTCGCCGCCCGGTACTGGGGGATTCACGAAATCGATGCCTTTGTCGTTCATCGCATCGGCGTAGAACCGGCCGAGCGCGTCATCATGGACGCGGCCGATGAAACCGGCGCTCAGACCCAGCGCGCCCGCGCCGGCAATGGTGTTGGCAACCGATCCGCCGGGCGTCTGGACGCGGTTTTCCATCGCGCCGTACAGCGTTTCGCCGCGGTCGCGTTCGATCAGCTGCATGATGCCTTTTTCGATGCCCATGAGGTCGAGAAAGCTGTCGTCGGATTGCGATATCACGTCCACGATTGCGTTGCCGATTCCGACGATGTCATAGGTTTTCATTCAGTCTTTTCCTCGTATTGGCATAGGTCGCGGATCAGGCAGGCCGGACATTTCGGCTTGCGCGCGACACAGGTGTAGCGGCCATGCAGGATCATCCAGTGATGCGCATGGAGTTGGAAATCCGCCGGGATATTGTCTTCTATGGCACGTTCGACATGATCGACCGTCTTGCCCGGGGCGATGCCCGAGCGATTGCCGAGACGGAAGATATGCGTGTCGACCGCCTGCGCCGGGTACTGCCACCACATGTTCAGGACGACATTCGCCGTCTTGCGCCCCACGCCCGGGAGAGACTGCAGCGCGGCGCGCGAATTGGGGACTTCTCCGCCATAATCCTCGACAAGAATACGCGACAGTTTCATCACGTTCTTTGCCTTCTGGCGGAAAAGGCCGATGGTCTTGATATGCTCGATCAGGCCTTCTTCACCGAGATCGAGCATTTTCTGCGGCGTGTCCGCGACCTTGAACAGGGCGGCGGTGGCTTTGTTTACCCCGGCATCGGTTGCCTGTGCCGAGAGCGCCACAGCGACGACCAACGTATAGGCGTTCACATGATCCAGCTCTCCCTTCGGCTCGGGTTCGGCCGTATGGAAACGGGTAAAGATCTCGCGGATCGTGTGGTAGCTGAGTTGTTTTGCCATTGCGGGCTTTAATGCCGTGCAAGCGCCAGCATCGCAACGGAAAATCCTCCCCTCCCCTGCGGAACCTTGCGGGGGCGCAAGAATTTTCAAAAATTCTTGCCAAAAGTCTTAATTAAAGACTTTTGGCGCGTGAGGCGGAGGTCGATTTCCACAAGAAACGGGTCGCTCCGTTGACACCGTCGGGATAGGTTGAGCAGCAGCAAGGAAAGGGTGTTTCCATGAATGTCCAATCATCCGAGACCGGGTATCACTACGGTGTCATGCGCCGCGCGATCGAGCTGATCGATCAAGGCGGCGATGCGCTCACGCTCGAAGAAATGGCACGCGAAATGGGCATGAGCCCTGCGCATTTCCAGCGGCTGTTCTCGGCATGGGTCGGGGTTTCACCCAAGCGCTACCAGCAATACCTGCGCCTTGGACATGCCAAGTCTTTGCTGGCCGAACGCTTCACAACGCTTGAAACGGCGCTTGCCACCGGCATGTCGGGCAGCGGACGTCTGCATGATCTGTTCCTCCGCTGGGAAGCGATGAGCCCGGGCGAATATGCACGCGGCGGTGAGGGGCTGACCATCTACTGGGGCTGGTTCGAAAGCCCTTTTGGTCCGGCGCTGGTCATGGGCACTGAAAAAGGCATCTGCGGCATGGGGTTTGCGGCAGATGCGGGCGAGGCGGCGGCGATGGAAGACCTTTGCGGTCGCTGGCCAAAGGCGCGCTATATCGAGGATGTGATGCGTCTGCGTCCATGGGTGCTCAGCGCATTTGGCGGAGATGAGGGGTTGAGTGAAACGCCGCTTTTCCTGATTGGCGCTCCGTTCCAGATCAAGGTCTGGGAGGCGCTGCTGAACATTCCCTCGGGCCATGTCACGACCTATTCGGAAATCGCCGAGGCCATCGGCAACCCGCGTGCAGTGCGGGCGGTGGGCACGGCAGTCGGGCGCAACCCGGTCAGCTGGCTTATCCCCTGTCACCGTGCGCTGAGGAAATCCGGCGGGCTTGGCGGGTATCATTGGGGATTGCCCGTCAAACGGGCGATGCTGGCATGGGAATCGGCCCGCCACGACGCCTGAGCCTGCCCCACGTGATGTGGGAAATGGGCGGGATTTCGCCGAAGCAGGCCAGTTTCCGGCTGCGCCCTGCGACGGAAATATGGTTTACTGCGTTCAATATCCCGAAGAACGGGATCCATACAGAGCAGGACCGATATGAATTTCAAGACACCTTTGGCTGTCGCTCTTGGCGGCGCAGTATTTCTCAGCGCGTGCGGCACCGACCCGGCGCGGCTGAATGACCCGACCAACCCGAACCGTAACACCAACAAGGGCGCACTGATCGGTGCCGGCGTCGGCGCGCTGGTGGGAAACCTTGCGGGCGGCGATACTGAAGCCACCGCAGCAGGCGCCGTGATCGGCGGTCTTGCTGGCGGCGTGATCGGCAACCAGCTCGACAAGCAGGAAGCGGAACTGCGCAATTCGCTGGGCAATGACCGCGTGACGATCACCAACACCGGTGACCGTCTGATCGTTACCCTGCCGCAGGATATCCTTTTCGACACGGACAGTTTCGCCGTGCGCTCCTCGCTGGTGCCGGACCTGCGCGCTGTGTCGCAGAACCTTCAGGCCTATCCGAATTCGACTGTTCAGGTGATCGGTCATACCGACAACACCGGTGAGGCCGCCTACAACCAGGATCTTTCCGAGCGTCGCGCCGGATCGGTCGCAAATGTGCTGATCAGCTCCGGCACCTCGGCATCGCGCATCGTGACTGTCGGACGCGGCGAAGACGCCCCGATCGCGACCAACCTCACCCCCGAGGGCCGCGCGCTGAACCGCCGCGTCGAGATCGTTATCCTGCCGCGCTGAGCCCGGCGACACAATAAATCCACCGTAAACGCCGACCCGCTGTGGTCGGCGTTTGCTTTTGCGCTGTTTCCTTTCGGCCCGTCCGCACTAGCCTCTCTACCAGCGCCATCTGATTACGGGAGGGTCTCTCATCAGTACCTACAAGCTTGTCGGACTGTCCGGCTCTTTGCGCAGGGACTCGACCAACACGCGCCTGCTTTACGAAGCGGCCCGCCTGTTCGATGCGGAATCTTTCCTGCTGCTCAACCTGAATTTCCCGCTTTACGATGGCGACCGCGAAAAGCTGGACGGGATCCCGGATGTTGTACGCGGTGCAGCGGCCAATATCGCCGAAGCGGACGGTATTCTCATCTCCACCCCTGAATACAACAAGGGCCCGCCCGGTGTGCTGAAAAACGCGCTCGACTGGATCAGCCGGGTCAAGGGTAAACCATTTCAGGGAAAACCGCTTGCCGTGATGTCGGCCTCTTCCGGTCGCGCGGGCGGAGAGCGGTCTCAATTGGTCTTGCGCACCTTCATGGTGCCTTTCCAGACCCGGATTGTGCAGGGGCCGGAAATGCATCTGGCGGACAGTTCAAACCAGTTCGACGAGGATGGTCGACTGACCGGAGAGCTTTACATCGAAACCCTGCAGCAGTTGATGGACAACCTGCGAGCGGAAATCTCGCGTTAGCTGAATGAGTTTTCAGCAGGCCGCAATGGCGTTTTCGCAGCGACGTCGTTCAAAAGGCCGAACCACGGGCCTTGCAGCTTGTTTCCTGTAGCCTGCAAACTTAGGCTTTCACCATGACACCCGGCACGGCAACCAGCGCAACGCTCACCGATCTGATTGATCCCGCCCGCGCTCGGGCGTTTCAGGTCGCCATGGGTCTGACGCCGGATATCGAAACGGGCTCGACCCTGCCGCCATTTTACCATCAGCTCTATTTCTGGTCGCCAGAGCCGCCGGGGAGCCTTGGACGCGATGGTCATCCGCGCGTCGGCGAGGGATTGATCCCGGACATGGGGCTGCCCCGACGTATGTGGGCAGGCGGCAGGCTTTCTTTTGATTTACCGCTGATCGCTGGCAGGCCCGCTGAAAAAGTCAGCGAGGTCGAGCAAGCCCAGCACAAGACGGGCCGCTCCGGTCCGCTCGGATTTGTGACGCTGCGCCATGACATCTATCAGGACGGAAAGCTGTGCCTCTCGGAATGGCAGGATCTCGTCTATCGCGAGGATGCCGATCCAACTGCCGACCCCGCCCCGACCATTGCGGCCCGCACGGATGAAACCGACCGCCGCGACATGGATTTTGATACAACCCTGCTGTTTCGCTATTCCGCCCTCACTTTCAACGGTCACCGAATCCATTACGATCTGGATTATGCCCGCGATACCGAGGGGTACGGCGGGCTGGTGGTGCATGGTCCCTTGCTGGCGCAGGTCCTGATGCTGATGGCGCAGGACCTTATCGGCCCGCTCCGGCGATTTTCCTTTCGCGCGTCCTCGCCTCTGCTTCACACCGAGAGGGCCAGTTTCTGTCGCGTGGGCGAAACGCTGTGGGTGCGCGGTCCGGATGGGCGGCAATGCATGACGGCCACCGCCGAGACCTAGGCGCGAAAGCCCTCGGGGATGTCATCGCGCCCTTCCAGCATGAGGTCGGCCATGACCTCGGCGATGCGCGGGGCCATGCCGAAGCCGATCTTGAAGCCGCCATTGGCAATGAATTGTCCCGGGTAGAGCGGATGTTCCCCCAGCACCGGCGCCCGGCTTTGTGATCGTGGCCGCAGACCGGCCCAGCGTTCGATCACGGGGGCGTCCCGTAGCACCGGCATGGCCGTAATGGCACGGTTCAGAACCTCATCGAGCAAGGCATCGGTGCTTTGACCGTTTTCATAATCCCGCTCGCTGGTGGATCCGACGGCAAGAGTCCCGTCGGCGTGGGGAATGAAATGCAGCGTGTCGGCGAAAAGCTGGGGGGCTTGCTGCCCGGCGTCGAATGCCAGAAGCGCGGCCTGTCCCTTGACCCCGTTGCCAAAGGTCTTGCCCTTGGCGCGGCTAATCTCAGCCAGCCCTGCGACGCCTGTCGCGTGCAGAACCAGCCCCTCGTCCACAGCTTCTTTGACTATTTTAACGCCCATCGCGCCCAGGGCCGCGACCAGCGCGGCACAGCCCTGCCGGGGATGGACGCGGGCACTCAGCGTATCGCGGACAAGGAAACCCGTGGCGCTGGGCGGCGACCACATGCCGGCCTCGGTCGCGGCGATGACCTCCCACCGGGCATGATCTTGCCACAGCTCGGCGGCGGTTTCCTCGCGCGACTGGGCAAGCACGAGGGCGCGCTCATCCGCAATCGGCTGAAGCCGCCCGGTCCGCGCATAGCCGGGGGAAACGCCACCGGTCTGGGCAACCTCGGTCCAGAAGGTTTCGGCCATCAGCAGGCTGGCAAGTTGGAATGCTTTCTTTTCGTTCCAGTTCTCGGGCACATGCGGTGCCAGCGCGCCGACGATCCCGCCGCTGGCCCCGGCGGCCGGGCCATTGGGGTCGACAACGCGCACGCTTGCGCCCCGCCGGGCACAGGCCCATGCGATAGAGAGGCCAAAGATACCAGCCCCTCGGATCGTGATATCGACCATTGCCAAGGATTGTCCCTTTCGCCAGTGTCGCGCCGTTCCGGGCTTGGTTTAGAGAATTGCGCGATGCAGCACCAGAAGGCAGAGATCGAATGGCGGGAAAACGGCGTGCCGGTTTCCAAGCGCTTTGACGATCCGTATTTCAGTCTCGAAAACGGGCTCGCGGAAACGCGCCACGTTTTCCTTGCCGGGAATGATCTGCCAAAGCGGTTCGTCGACGGGTTTCGCATTGCCGAGCTTGGGTTTGGCACGGGTTTGAATTTTCTGGCGACCCTCGTGGCATGGGAAAAGGCGGGCGCGCCCGGCCATCTGCACTACACGGGGTTCGAGGGTTTCCCCATGTCGCCCGAGGAAATGATCCGCGCCCTGTCGCATTACCCTGAACTGGCCGAGCCGGCCGAGGCGCTGGTGGCCTTCTGGGCGGGTGGTGCGTTCTCCCATCCCACCGTTTCGCTCGAAATCGTGGGCGGGGACGCGCGGGAGAGCCTCGCCGCCTGGCAGGGCCGCGCCGACGCATGGTTTCTTGATGGGTTCTCCCCAGCGAAGAACCCCGAGCTCTGGCAACCCGAGCTGATGGTCGAGGTCGCGGCCCATACGGTTCCGGGCGGTACAGCAGCGACCTATACGGCGGCAGGTTTCGTGCGCCGCGGTCTGGAAGCGGCCGGGTTTGACGTGAGACGGGTCCCGGGATACGGGCGCAAGAGACATATGACACGGGCGATTCTGGAATGAGCGAAACACATTTGCCGCGCGCTGCCGTTCCGGCACAGGCTCCTGCCACGCAAAGCAACAACGTCCCGCTCGGTGTGGCGCTCATGCTGGCGACCACGGTGGTTTTCTCACTCCAAGACGCGATCTCGCGCCATCTGGCAAGCGAATACAACACCATCATGGTGGTCATGATCCGCTACTGGTTCTTCGCCACTTTCGTCATAGCGCTTGCGGCGCGCACGGCTGGCGGCTTGCGCGCGGCGGCGCGTACCAGCCAGCCGTATCTGCAGATTTTCCGCGGCCTGATGCTGGCCGGGGAAATCTGCGTGGCAATCTACGGTTTTACCCTTCTGGGACTTGTTGAAAGCCATGCGGTGTTTGCCTGTTACCCGCTTCTGGTGGCGGCGCTTTCCGGTCCAATCCTGGGCGAAAAGGTCGGCTGGCGACGCTGGACGGCCATCGCTATCGGCTTTGTCGGCGTGTTGATCATCCTGCAACCGGGGTTTGGCGTCTTTGACCCACTGGCGGTGATTCCGCTGATCTCGGCGGTGATGTTCGCGGTCTACGGGCTTTTGACCCGCTATGCTGGACGGCAAGATCGCACGGCCACCTCCTTTTTCTGGACCGGCGTTACGGGCGCGGTGTTCATGACCGCGGTCGGTATATGGTACTGGGAGCCGATGACGCAGACTGACTATGCCTGGATGGCCTTGCTGTGTCTGACAGGCGCTTCGGGCCACTGGCTGCTGATCCGCTGCTACGAGGCCGCCGAGGCCAGTGCGGTACAGCCCTTTGCCTATTTCCAGCTGGTTTTTGCGTCGGCCATCGGGATGATCGTATTCGGCGAAGTGCTGCGCACCAATGTTGCCATTGGTGCAGCGATCATCGTGGCCGCCGGGCTGTTTACCCTATGGCGCGAACGCCAGAAGAGTTGACCCGGCAAGCTCGCGCGAGAAGGGGATAGGCAAAGGGTCCTTGCCCAGCCGGGCGCGATAGACAGGCAGGCTCTCGGTGACCCGCATGACGTAGTTCCGGGTCTCGTCGAAGGGAATCATCTCGATCCAGTCGACGATCTCGACCTCGTCTTTCGGCTCGGCACGGCGCGGATCACCGTAAAGCTCCATCCAGCGCGAGGGGCGGCCCGGCCCGGCGTTATATCCTGCGGACATCATGACGACATTGCCGGTGAAATCGCCCGCGAGCGTCGCAAGGTAATTCGCGCCCAGCTTGGCGTTATAGTCCCATTCGCGCGTCAGCCGGCCCGTGTCATGGGCCGAGAGAATTCCAAGGCCCGTGGCGACGATCTTGGCCGTCGCAGGCATTACCTGCATCAAGCCGCGCGCCCCGGCGCCGCTGATGACCGTGTGGTCGAATTCGCTTTCCCGGCGGGCGATGGCAAGGGTCATCTCGGGCGCCATCGGCAGATCCATCCGGCCGACGGGGTGTATGGGATAGTAAGCGCCGTAAAGGATCTGCCCCTGCCGCGCCGCGCGCTTGGCGATCATCACCGCCAGATGGGGCCGTTCCATTTCGACCGCCATCTGCCCCATCTGCCCCGCGCCGATCTCATCCTGCGATTCGACTAGATGGGTAAGGAACCGTTCGCCAAGGTTTTCCTCTCCTGCTGTCAGCAGCATCAGCCCCGCCATCAGGACAGAGGAATCCATGAAAGCCGCATCGCGCCAGTCGGGCAATTCCGGTGGCTGGCGCAGGGACGGGTCAAACGGCAGCCCGGCTCGTTCCGCCGCAAGCAGACCGTAGAACGAGGTCTGGTATTGCGCGCCCATCGCATAGGCGAGCTTGGCCGCGTCGGCTTCACCCAGCGCCTCATGCGCCCGGCCCAGCCAGTACCCGCCGCGACCCTGCGAGATCGGGGATTGAACGGCGGCCTCGAAACGGCGGAAATGTTCCAGCGCGACCTTGGGGTTGTTTAACTTGCG
The DNA here is from genome assembly GCF_019966545.1 of Heliomarina baculiformis. Classification (GTDB taxonomy): domain Bacteria; phylum Pseudomonadota; class Alphaproteobacteria; order Rhodobacterales; family Rhodobacteraceae; genus Heliomarina; species Heliomarina baculiformis. The sequence goes on from NZ_JAIMIC010000008.1 coordinate 63,939, forward strand.
CAGGGCAAGAAACCCGGAAAGCCATTCAAGATCGGCGTGGACATAGCCCGCTTCGGGCGTTGTGTGGTGCGACGCGGCGATATTGTAGGCCTGTGCCGGATCGCCCCTGCGCATCATCGCACGGGCAAGGTTGAGCCGGCGATAGGCCCATGCGCCGGGATCACCCAGCGACTCGGCGTTCGAGCTGCGCTCAAGCATAAGGGCAATCGCGTCGGCGTCGCGCCCTTTCTTGTCGCGCCAGACAAACCGGTCATAGGCCATGCCGGGATCGTTCTGGAGCGATGCGGGCACGGCGGCAATCTTCGTATCGACGCCCGGAGCCTGTTGCTGCAGGGCGATCCGCGCCTCGGCAAGTTTACGGTGCGCGTCATTGACGATGTGCAGCATCTGCGCGGCACTGTCGAGGTGACCGTCCCACAACATGCGCGACAGCCGCGCCTCGTGATGAGGGGCCAGCAATTCCTTGTGCGCTGAGAGGTAGGCGGCCTGAATGGCGCTTCCCATTGGCATGGTGCGCCATGCCAGTACCAGCGCTGCCTCGCCATCGCCGCGGGCGTCCGTATCGATCAGCGCATTGGCAAAGGCCAGCACGCCTTCGGGGCTTTGCGGTGGTGACTGGGTGAAAAACCGCAGCACTTCCGCCTGTCCCGTGGCCGCAATCGCCCCTTCGCTCTTGCGGCGCAGCCAGTCCAGACCCGGCCAGTCGGGGCGCCTGCCCAGAAAGGCAATGACCTCGCCGCCAGTGCCGCGCCCGGCCCGCAGCCGATGCCATTCGATCACGTCACGCCCGATGGATCCTTCGCGTCCGGCAGTGCGCAGGGCCGACTCGTAATCCCCTTGCCGCATCTCGATCATCGCGCGGCGCAGATCGTCGGCACTATCCGCCAAGGCGGGCAGTGCGAGAGCCGCCAAAATAAGGGCGAAAAGGGCCAGAACGCGTGTCATCACTTGCATTTCCCGAGCATCCGAGTTTAGAGCCTCTAGACGATAAAGCCTGTATAGGCGGGATCAACTCACTTTCGTGCCAGCGATCATCTTTGACCGGATGAGTCTCGTCCGCACAACGCAACCCTGTCAGCGGATTTCACCCGCCGACGCAACCGAAATTACCGGACGGGAGACACCCGTCACCAAAAGCCCGGTGATTGATGGGGCAAACCCGTCAACATCACGTTAAACTACGGAGAGTGTCCATGTTCAAAGGCTCAATGCCCGCCCTCGTTACCCCGTTCCGCGACGGCAAACTGGACATCTATGCACTCAAACGTCTGGTCGACTGGCATATAGAGGAAGGCTCCGCGGCCATAGTGCCCGTAGGGACCACTGGCGAAAGCCCGACCCTTAGCCACGAAGAGCATGAGCAGGTCGTCGAAGAGGTGGTAAACGCCGCAGCCGGGCGCGTACCGGTGATCGCGGGTGCCGGGTCGAACAACACGACCGAGGCCGTGCGCCTGATCCGTTTCGCGGAAAAAGCTGGTGCCGATGCCGCGCTTGTCGTTACGCCTTATTACAACAAGCCGACCCAGAAGGGGCTGATCGCGCATTTCACGGCGGTCCATGACTGCTGCGACCTGCCGATCATCATCTACAACATCCCTCCGCGTTCGGTCATCGACATGGTGCCTGCGACGATGGGAGAACTGTCCAAGCTGCCCCGGATCATCGGTGTCAAGGACGCGACCGCCAAGCTGGAACGTGTGAGCCAGCAGCGCGCCGCCTGCGGCAAGGATTTCGTCCAGCTTTCGGGTGAAGACGCGACCGCGCTTGCGTTCAATGCGCATGGTGGCGTGGGCTGTATCTCGGTCACGGCAAACGTCGCTCCCCGGCTCTGCGCCGAATTCCAGGCGGCCATGGCAGAGGGCGATTTCGTCAAGGCGCTTGAATATCAGGACCGGTTGATGCCGCTGCACGAAGCGATTTTCATGGAGCCCGGCGTAACCGGAGCAAAATACGGCCTTTCCCGTCTTGGGCTCTGCAGCGATGAAGTCCGCTCGCCGCTTACCGCGCTCGAAGACAGCACCAAGGCGGCGATCGATGCAGCCATGGAACATGCAGGTCTGATCTGATCCTCTGCGGCCCGGCGTTGCTTGGCTGGCTTATGTTCGCTCACCATAGTAGAGGCCGACAACGTGTTCGGCCTCTGCAAAGAACAGCCATCTGGATGTGACAACGCCGGTCAGGTGACTGACGACGGCCAGCGCTGCAAGAGCATGGCTGATAGGCAGAAGCAACAGAACGGCGGGCAGAACCACCATTAGCAGCAGTGCTATGACGCGCAGTTTGCGCGCATGTTTGCGACCCACCACGTAGATCATCTCGCGGGTCAGGTAATTGCCGCCCGTGTGAGGCGGTTCGAAAGAGCGAACCTTGCCGATGCTGCCAAGTCCGGTTGCCGTTGCGAGTGTCGTGCCGGAGCTGGCCAGTGCCTGATCGCCCCGCCACCAGTGGAGGCACTGGATCACCCCTGCCAGAACCAGCAGCCAGGGCGCGACGCTTGTCATGCCAGCCAGCAGGGCGCCGCCTGACAGGCTGAGGCTCAGGAACAGAACCGGGGTCAACGGCTGATGCCAGCGGGGAACCGTCCGAAGCTGCGAATAGATCATCGACGTGGTAAAGACGGTCAGCAGGGAAAGTACGGCGCCAAGCCAACCGACGGGTGCGATTGCGATCCCGGCGAAAAGAAGCCCGGCACCGAAAGCGGCCATGACAAGAAGCGTGGCAACAGAGCTCCAAGCCTCGCGGCTGAGCCAGCTTGTCTTCCATTGGGTAAACGCCTTGAGCGCCCGCTCGGGATGCCCGAGGTGAAAGGTCGAGGCGAGCAAACCGCCGACCGCCAGCAGGTAGGCGAGCGCGAAGAACACGAAGGCAACCCAGTCTGTGACAGGCGGGAACCCAAGCCCGAGCCAGAAGAGCAGACCAAAGCCAAGCCCGGAGAGAGAGGTGAAAGCGATAACAGAAGCTGCGGGATTCATGTCAAAGCCGGTCCAGCGCCCTGTCGAGCCAGCCAAGAAAACCGGGCAAATCAGTCGCTACTGGATCGAGTTGCTGCGTTTGCGTTTCGGCCATCCGATCCTTTGCACGCGGTGGCAGGTAACGGTTGACGGGGCGGGTGCCCTGCTCAGACATAAGCTCGATGCCACCACGTTCCCGCGTCAGTCGCGACACATTGCTGTCGGGGTCCGCGAAATCGCCGAAGTGGCGCGCGCCGGCGGGGCATGTCCGCACACAGGCGGGTTCGCGATCTTCTTCGGGCAGGTTCTCGTTATAGATCCGGTCCACGCAGAGGGTGCATTTCTTCATCACCTTCTCGGCCCCGTCCATTTCACGCGCACCGTATGGACAGGCCCAGGCGCAGAGGCCACATCCGATACAGTCGGTTTCGTTGACGAGCACGATACCGTCCTCGACCCGCTTGTAGCTGGCGCCCGTCGGGCAGACAGTCACGCAGGGCGCGTCTTCGCAATGCAGACAGGACTTGGGGAAATGGATCAGCTGCGCCGGTCCGCTGTCAGGCTGGACCTCGTAGGAATGCACGCGATTGAGGAACGTGCCGGTTGGTTCTGCGCCATAGGCATCCTGATCCGAGAGCGGTGCGCCGTAGTTCTCGGTGTTCCAGCCTTTACAGGATATCACGCAGGCGTGGCAGCCGACGCAGGTGTCGAGGTCGATGACCAGACCCAGTTTGCGGGTGGTTTCACCGGGAAGTTCGGTCATCGCGCGGAAACCTTCGAAACGCCCAAAAAAACTGAAATTTTCTTGGCAAATTTTTTGGAAAAATTTGGGGATCTGGTCACGAAACCTTCCATTCTTACTGGTCCGCCGAATAGTGGATCGGTGGAAAAACCGGCTGGCTTTGGTCGGGAGGGGACACCTTCTCGATCCGGACACGCAGGTCGAACCACGCCGCCTGTCCTGTCACCGGATCTGAGTTCGACCAGCGCAGCCCATCGCCTTTTGGCGGCAGGAGCTCGGATATCAGATGGTTGAGCAGAAAGCCTGTTCTGGCCTCGGGCGCGTCGGGGTCCAGTGCCCACGCGCCCTTGCGTTTACCAATGGCATTCCATGTCCAGATTGTATTCGAATTCAGCGCAGCCATTTCCATGACCGGCACGATGATCTCGCCATGTGCCGAACTAACCCGCGCCCAGTCGCCGTCCTGCAACCCTTTTTCCCGCATCAGATTGCTTGGCACATAAAGCGGGTTTTGTCCGTGAAGTTGCCGCAGCCAAGCGTTCTGGCTGCCCCAGCTGTGATACATTGCCATCGGGCGCTGCGTCAGCGCATGGATGTCAAAGCTTTCGTCCGCATCTTCACCATCGCTGTACCAGATCGGCAGCGGATCGAGTTTTTCCTTGATCTGGTCGCGCAGTGCCTCGGGAGGCTGGCGATCTCCGTGACCTTCCGCGGCAAGCTGGAACCGGCGCAGAGGTTCAACATAAAGCTGGAACAGATAGGGCTGGGGCTTGTCGTAGAAACCCGTCTCGACAGCCCAGTCCTGATAGGCCGAGTTCCACGGTTTGTAATAAGCGCATTCCTCGGGGATGTGCTTGATCCAGAATCCGCCGTTTTCAATATATCTGTCGATCTGGTCTGGCGGGGCCTCGCCGCGCCCCGGGCCGTTGCCCACTCGCCAGCCGGCAAGCGGACCAATCCCGGGGCGGCGTTCATGCGAGACGATGTAATCCGCGTAATCGGCGTATTTCTGGCTCCCGTCCGCATTCACGAATCCTGGCAGGCCTAGACGCGTGCCCAGATCGCAGAGAACCGACTGAAACCCGCGCACGTCCCGGTCAGGTTCGACGACGGGCCAGCGGATGGCATCGGCGGCGGCATCGGCCTCGCAGATCGGCCGGTCGAGTAGGGAAATGCAGTCATGCCGTTCAAGATAGGTCGTGTCAGGAAGGATCAGGTCTGCATAGGCCACCATTTCCGAGCTATAGGCATCCGAGTAGATGATCCGGGGAATGACATATTCGCCATCCTCACCCTTGTCCGTCAGCATCTCCATGACGTCGCCCGTGTTCATGGAGGAGTTCCACGACATGTTCGCCATGTAGAGAAACAGCGTGTCGATCTTGTAGGGATCGCCGGCATGGGCATTGGAAATGACCATATGCATCAGCCCATGCGCCGACATGGGGTTTTCCCACGTAAAGGCCTTGTCGATCCGCGCAGGCGAGCCATCGGGTTTCAGCGCGAGGTCAACCGGCCCTTGAACAAATCCAAGGTGCGGGCCGTCCAGCGGCCCCCCGGGCGTCACGTTGCAATGGGGTTTGGGATGGGCCTCGGCAGGTTTCGGATAGGGAGGTTTGAAGCGGAAACCGCCAGGCGTTTCGACCGAACCGAGAATGATCTGCAACACGTGCAGCGCGCGGCAGGTCTGAAACCCGTTGGAATGCGCAGAGATGCCGCGCATGGCGTGAAAACTGACCGGACGTCCGATCATGCTGCGATGGGTTTCGCCCCGGAAATCGGTCCATTCGCGGTCAAGATCGATAGCTTCGTCAAAGGCGACGCGGGCAAGCTCCGCCGCAATACTCCTTATCCTCGCCGCGCTGATGCCACAGCGCTCGGCTACATTCTCTGGCGCATATTCGGGGGACAGGTAGCGTTCGGCCATCCGGTGGAAAACTGTCCGATGGGTGATGTCTTTCTGATCGTAACTGGCCGAGAGGTCGGGGCGCACGCCCGGCCGGTCGAAGGGCGCCAGTTCTTTCGACACACGGTCGATGACCAGCGGTTTGCCGTCGTCATCGCGCAGGAACAGACCGAATTCGGCGGAATCCGGGTCAGAATTCAACAGTACCGGCGCGTTTGTATAGCGCGACAGATAGTCGAGGTCTATTTTGCCCGCTGCCATAAGCACATGGACAAGCGACAGGATGAACAGGCCATCGGTGCCGGGCGTGATGCCGACCCATTCGTCGGCGATCGCGTTGTACCCCGTTCGGATCGGATTAACCCCGATCACCTTAGCGCCGCGCGCCTTGATCTTGCCCAGCCCCATCTTGATCGGATTACTGTCGTGATCCTCGGCCACACCGAACAGCATGAAGAGTTTGGTGTGGTCCCAGTCGGGCTGCCCGAATTCCCAGAACGCGCCGCCCATTGTGTAAATCCCGGCGGTGGCCATGTTGACGGAACAAAATCCGCCATGCGCCGCGTAGTTCGGCGTGCCGAAATTCTGCGCCCAGAAGCTGGTGAAGGACTGCGACTGGTCGCGACCAGTAAAAAAGGCCAGTTTTTCAGGTGCTTTGTCGCGAAGTGGCGCCATCCATTCGGTGGCGAGATCGAGCGCTTCGTCCCAACTGATCTCTTTGAATTCGCCTGATCCGCGTGGCCCGACCCGTTTAAGAGGCGCGCGCAGCCGCGAGGGCGCGGTATGCTGCATGATCCCGGCCGACCCCTTGGCGCAGAGCACGCCCTTGTTCACCGGGTGATCACGGTTGCCTTCGATGTAAGAGACCTTGCCCGATTTCATGTGAACGTTGATCCCGCAGCGGCAGGCGCACATGTAACAGGTGGTCTTGCGGATCTCGTCGGAAACCCGGGGTGACGTATCAAGCTTGGGTTGGTGTAAGGCCATTCAGTCCCGGGCGCGTCTAGGTATTCGTTCTGCTATTCAGGTCGTTGGTAAAACCCTGTCCCCGATGGGGCGTAAAAATTGGAACAAAGTCAACAGTTGCTGCCAGAACCCCGGCTTTGGCACCGGGGTTCGGCATGTATGACGGATGTCATACAGGTATCATACGGTTTGTGTACGCATATCAGCCGGGTCTATTCCGGCCACTGAGACCGGCTTTTTCATCGCGTCACGGCGGAAGGGTTCTCCGAGTTCCTGATTGATCAGCGCTTCGATAAGGGTGGTCGTGCCATTCTGCATCTGGTCGGTGATCGCTTGGTTCAGCGCCTCGGTCAGACCCTCCATCGTCTTCGCCTGAACGCCTTTCAGACCACAGGCCTGAGCGATGCCGGCATAGGAAACGCCGTCGGACAATTCGGTGCCGACAAAGTTGTCGTCATACCACAGGGTCGAGTTCCGCTTTTCCGCGCCCCACTGGTAGTTGCGGAAAACGATCATGGTGATCGGCGGCCATTCCTTGCGGGCAATGGCGGTCAGTTCCGTCACCGCGATGCCAAAGGCGCCGTCGCCGGCAAAGCCAACCACCGGTACGTCCGGGCAGCCGATCTTGGCACCGATGATGGCTGGCAGGCCATAGCCGCAGGGACCGAACAGCCCCGGCGCTAGATATTTGCGCCCTTCCTCAAACGAGGGGTAGGCGTTGCCGATGGCGCAGTTGTTGCCGATATCCGAAGAGATGATGGCTTCACGCGGCAGGGCGCTCTGAATCGCGCGCCATGCCATCCGCGGGCTCATCCAGTCAGGCTTGGCCGAGCGGGCGCGTTCGTTCCATGTGGTGCCCGGATCGTCATCTTCGTGATCCATTGAGGAAAGCTGCTGCGCCCATGCGGATTTGGCTTGCGCGATCTTCGCCTGACGGTCATCGCGGCCTTCGTCACCTGCGCTATCGGAGAGGCGCGACAGGATTCCCTGCGCGACTTTCTTGGCGTCGCCAACGATGCCGACCGACACCTTCTTGGTTAGCCCGATGCGGTCGGGATTGATGTCGACCTGAATGATCTTTGCGTCCTTGGGCCAGTAATCCATCCCATAGCCCGGCAGCGTCGAGAACGGGTTCAGGCGGGTGCCGAGGCACAGCACAACGTCCGCATCCTTGATCAGCTCCATCCCGGCCTTGGACCCGTTATAGCCCAGCGGACCTGCGAAAAGCGGGTGAGAGCCGGGGAAGGCGTCGTTGTGCTGGTAGCCGACGCAGACCGGTGCGGTGAGACGCTCGGCCAGTTTCATCGTGTCGGGGATCGCACCGGCAAGAACGACACCGGCACCGTTGAGGATAACGGGATTCTTGGCAGCGCTCAGCATCGCGGCGGCATCGTCCAGCGCCTTTTCGCCGCCGGAGGGGCGTTCGAATTCGACGACTTCGGGGATCTCGATATCGATCACTTGCGTCCAGTAATCACGAGGCAGGTTGATCTGAGCCGGGGCCGAGGCGCGCTTTGCCTGCAGGATCACGCGGTTCAGCACTTCGGCGACGCGGGACGGGTCACGGACCTCTTCCTGATATGCCACCATATCCTCGAACAGTTTCATCTGCTCGACTTCCTGGAACCCGCCCTGACCGAGGGTCTTGTTCGCGGCCTGCGGTGTGACCAGTAGCAGCGGCGTATGGTTCCAATACGCGGTTTTCACAGCAGTGACGAAGTTGGTGATCCCGGGGCCGTTCTGCGCGATCATCATGCTCATCTTGCCGGAGGCGCGGGTATAGCCATCGGCCATCATGCCGCCGGAACCTTCGTGTGCGCAGTCCCAGAAGGTGATGCCAGCCTTTGGGAAAAGGTCGGAGATCGGCATGAAAGCCGATCCGATGATGCCAAAAGCGTGTTCGATTCCATGCCTTTGCAATGTTTTTACAAAGGCTTCTTCTGTTGTCATCTTCATCGGGGTGCCTCGTTTGGGGGCGGATCGCCCCGTTTGCGTTTGTGCGGACAGTACCGGATTGCAGGCTTTCGCGGTTAGGGCCAGTTGTGAGTGGCAGTTAGGTCCACATCGCTGTTTCGCCCGTGCCACTACTATAGATTTGAACGGAGCATGGCAAAGACGCTGGCAGGATGGCCCTTTCGGAAAGGCTCCGACAAACGCATCCGGCGGTGGGTCAGGCCGTCGGTTCGTATCTTTCCAGCCCTTCGCGGATCAGACGCACGCCATCGTCGATCCGGTCGATATGGATTGACGAATACCCCAGCCGGTAGAAATTCGCGGGGCCTGCCTTGGCGGAAAAGAAGGGCGCGCCCGGTTCGATAAGCACGGCTTTCCGGCGCAACTGATTGGCCAGCAATTCGGTATCCACATGGACCGGCGCCTGCATCCACAGGGCCGAACCACCGTAACCGCCGTTCCCGGCAATGGTAAGACCGTGATGCAGCACCGAGTCCTCAAGCTGTTTACGGCGCGCATGCAGGGCCTTGGACATTCGCCTGATCTGGGCGTCGTAATGTCCCAAAGACAGGAAGTAAGCGGCGGTGCGCTGCACGTGCCCCGGCGGGTGACGAAGCACCGAGGCGCGCAGGGCGCGGGCTTCGCGGATAAAGGGTTCCGATCCGACCAGATAGCCAAGTCGCAGACCGGGAAACAGCGATTTGGAAAAAGAGCCAACGTAGATCACGCGCCCGTCGCGATCCATCGATTTAAGCGCGGGGGAGGGGGCGCCGAGAAAGGACAGTTCAAATTCGTAATCATCCTCGATGATGAGGGCGTTCAGCGCGCTGGCCTTTTCAAGCAAGGCCTTGCGTCGGGCCATCGGCATCGTGGCCGTGGTCGGGGACTGATGGCTCGGCGTTGAGAATATGATGTCCGTGTCGGCCGGAATGGCATCTGGCGGCAGGCCATCGGCATCGACGCGCACCGGCGAAATGGCGCAGCGGGTATGGGCAAGGACGTCCCTGAGTGCGTGATAACCGGGATCTTCGATCGCGGCCCGGCGGCGGCTGTTGAGCAGAACCTGCGCGGTGAGCCAGAGCGCGTTCTGTGCACCCATGGTGATGAGTACCTCAGACGGACGCGCGGTGATCCCACGACGAGGCAGCGTGTGACGCGATATGAATTCCACGAGAAGCGGATCGTCACGGTCGTAGTAGTCGGAGGTAAGGGAAGAGAAATCTTTGGCCCCGAGAGCGCGCATGGCGCTGAGCCGCCAGTTCGCATGGTCGAATAGTGTGGGATCTACCTGTCCGTAAATGAAAGGATAGCGGTAGTTTTCCCAATCCGAAGGTTTGACCGGTGTATCGCCGCCTGTAAACGTGCGGGTGATCGCCCGAGCCCAATCCACCCGGTCCTCCGAAGCGGGGCGGGGGTCGTAGATAGGGGGCACCGGTGCGTTGTCGGAAACGAAGTACCCGGAACGACCACGGGAGCTTAGATAGTCGTTGGCAAGCAATTCGGTATAGGCAAGGGTGACGGTGATGCGGCTGACCCCGAGGTGCGCGGCGAGGCTGCGCGAGGAGGGGAGCTTTTCACCGCGGTGGAACCGGCCTGAAAGGATACCCTGCGCGATCATTTGCTGGATCTGCGCTTGGAGCGTACCTTGCCCGTCTGCCGCGAGAAAAAACGTTTCGACCGATATTGCCATGTATTGGCAATAAGCTGGTCTTAAGGCGGGTGCAATCTGGACTTAGAGGTGCGCAAGACTTGCTGGTTGCAAAAAAGCCCCGGCACGCATGCCGGGGCCAATTTTCCGAAGGAAATTTTCTCAAGAAAAGTGAATTTTCTTGTCAGCCAAACACCTTGGTCAGAGCGGAATCGACGGCCGAGGTGATCTCGTCGATATTGTCGGCGCTCGCGATCAGGGCCGGCGAGAAGCACAGGCAGTTGTTCTTGCCGGGAACGGAGCGGTTCGAAGCGCCGATCACAACGCCTTGCGCCATGCAGTCGCCCGTTACAGCGGCGATCTGTGCCTCGGTCACCGGTTCCTTGCTCTCGCGGTCTGCGACGAGCTCCAGCCCGCAGAACAGGCCCTTGCCGCGCACGTCACCGATAATCTGGTGCTTGTCTTTCAGCGCGTGCAGATTGTCCATCAGCCGTTCGCCCATGGCAACCGTGTTGTCGAGCAGGTTTTCGTCCTCGATGATGCGCATGTTTTCAAGCGCTGCGGCCGGCCCGGAGGTGCAACCGCCGAATGTCGAGATATCCCGGAAGTAGTTCAGCTTGTCCGAGGGATCGTCCTTGAACATCTCGAATACTTTCTCGGTTGTCACGAGACAGGCAATGGCGGCATAGCCCGACGCCACACCCTTGGCCATTGTCACCATATCCGGTTCGATGCCGTATTGCTGGTAGCCGAACCATGTACCGGTCCGCCCGACGCCGCAGACGACCTCGTCGATATGCAGCAGGATATCGTATTTGCGGCAGATTTCCTGGACTTTCTGCCAGTAGCCTTCCGGCGGCGTGATGACCCCACCGCCCGCCGTTACCGGCTCGAGGCAGAGCGCACCGACAGTATCCGGGCCTTCCCGCAGGATGACCGCTTCGATCTGTTCCGCCGCCCATTCGCCGTAGTTCTCGACCGGAGCACCATCCTGTTCGTGGCGACGGTATTCGAGGCAATGCGGCACCCGGACGAAACCCGGGGTAAAGGGGCCGTACTGCATCCCACGTTCGTCCTGACCGCCTGCGGACAGGCAGGCGATGGTCGTACCGTGGTAGTCGCGGTCGCGGTACAGAATCTTGTGTTTCTTGCCGCCGTATTTCTTGTGCGCGATCTGGCGCACCATCTTGAAGGCTTTCTCGTTCGCCTCAGACCCGCTGTTCATGTAGTAGACGCGGGATAGACCCGGCATCTTGGAGATCAGCTTTTCGGCGTAGATCGCGCCTGGAATGGAGCCGGCAGATCCGGCAAAATAGTTCAGCTTGATCAGCTGGTCGCGCACGGCATTGGCGATAGACTCGCGGCCATAGCCGACGTTGACGGTCCAGACGCCGCCGGAAACCGCATCGAGATGTTTCTTCCCGTGCTGGTCCCAGACATGGATGCCCTTGCCTTCGACGATGATGCGGGGATCGGAGGTCTCATAGGGTTTGTGCTGGCTGAGGTGGTGCCAGACATGGGCCTTGTCGGCCTCTACAACATGAGAAATATCGTTCTCGCTGAATGCGCCATCCATGACGGGCCCTTTCGAATGCGGTGAAAACACAGGAAAAACGGGCAGACTCGCTACCCTCGTTTCATTAACGACAACAGCGCGAATTCTTTGCAGATTATAGGGCCAATTCAGCATCAGCCATAAGTCCAGAATGGGCTGTGAAGTGCTGTCCCTCGTAAGTCGAGATGATTTAACTATAGGATTTTAATAAAAAAAACCATTTCTTCGCCCGTATTCTTGACGACCTCTTTTGCTGATTTGGGTTGAAAGCTGTCACAAAAAATGTTGATCGGCTGCTTCTTTTCGGTTCGGGTTATCGGAAGGGACGCACCCGAAAGGGCGCATTTCGGAAAATTTGATCCGGCTGTGCAGCGGCCGGACAATGTAACAAGCCGCACAAGCGGCGGAATAGGGAGAAAAACATGAAAACGAAACTTAGACTGCTGGGCGCGGCAGCGTCGCTTGCCTTTGCCGCCGGACCTGCGCTGGCGGATATTACGGTCGGCTACTTCCTCGAATGGCCTATGCCATTCCAATACGCGAAGGCCACCGGCATGTATGACGAAGCGCTGGGCGAGACGGTCAACTGGGTGAGCTTTGATGCGGGCACCGCCATGAGCGCGGCGATGGCTTCGGGCGACGTGCAAATCAGTGTCAGCCAGGGCGTACCGCCTTTCGTCGTCGCGGCGAGCGCCGGGCAGGACCTTCAGGTGCTCGATGTTGCGGTCAGCTACTCGGATAACGACAACTGCGTCGTGGCCAGCGCTCTTGAAATCGACAAGGACAGCGCGGGCGAGCTGGAAGGCAAAAAGGTCGCCGTTCCGCTGGGAACTGCGGCGCATTACGGGTTTCTCAAGCAGATGGACCATTTCGGGGTTCCGCTCGACAGCCTTGAGATCGTCGACATGGCGCCGCCGGATGGCGCGGCTGCCTTTGCGCAGGGTGCGGTCGACATGGCCTGCGGCTGGGGCGGTTCACTGCGCCGTATGAAAGAGCATGGCAACGTGTTGCTGACCGGTGCAGAAAAGGAAGAGCTTGGCATTCTCGTGTTCGACGTCACCTCGGCCCCGGCCGGTTGGGTTGCCGAAAACAGCGATGTTGCCGCGAAATTCCTCAAGGTCACGGCTGAAGCCAATGCGATGTGGGCCGATGAGGCTAACCACGCCGAAATGCTTCCCGTGATCGCCAAGGACGCGGGCATGGACGAAGAGGCGACGATGGAGACCATCTCGACCTTTGTCTTCCCGACGGTCGATGACCAGCTCAAAGCCAAGTGGCTTGGTGGCGGTGCGCAGGAGTTCATGAAGGGCGTGGCGCAGGTCTTTGTCGAAGCGGGCAGCATTGATGCGGCCAAGGACTCTTACGAAAACGCTGTCAACACGGGGCCGCTTCAGGCCGCGCATGGCATGTGATTGAAACGGATCGGGCTGCCCTTGTGCTGCCCGGTCCATTTCTCATCGGGCTCGGGCGAGGGCCATCACGACAATCTGGAAATTTGAAAGCGGGGCCTCATGTCAGGGTTGGCTATCGACAATATATCCATGCGCTTTGACCTGCCCAACGGGACGTCGGTTCAGGCGCTGAAGAACGTATCGCTTGATCTCAAGGCAGGAGAGCTGCTGAGCGTTCTGGGTCCATCCGGCTGTGGTAAGACAACCTTGCTCAACATCGTTGCAGGATTTCTGGCGCCAACGGACGGGCGCATCGTGCTGAACGGACACGAGGTGAAAGGGCCAGATGCAGAGCGTGGCATGGTGTTTCAGCAGGGTGCGCTGTTCGAGTGGATGAGCGTGCGTGAAAATGTCGGGTTCGGTCCTTCGATGAAAGGCATGGCCAAGGCCGAAAAGGACAAGATAGTGAACCACCTGCTGGACGTGGTTGGCCTTGGGGCTTTCAAGGAAAAGGCGGTTTACGAGCTGTCTGGCGGGATGCAGCAGCGTGTCGCCTTGGCGCGGTGCCTCGCCAACGATCCGGACGTGATCCTGATGGACGAACCGCTTGGGGCGCTGGATGCGCTGACGCGGGAGAAGATGCAGAGCCTCGTGCTCAAGCTTTGGAAAGAAACCGGCAAGACGATCATCCTGATCACCCACTCGGTCGAAGAGGCGCTGCTGCTTGGGGAGCGCCTGCTGGTCATGGCACCGCGGCCCGGTCGCATTCACAAGGAATATCGCCTGCCTTTCGCGGAACTTGGTGTCAATCAGGACCTGCGGGAGGTCAAGAAACACCCCGAGTTCGCGGTAAAGCGTGAAGAGATCCTTGGGATGATCTGGGACATGGAAGAGGAAATCATGGGCCGCACGGAGGCAAGCGCATGATCGTCCTACTTCTCTACGTCTTTATCTTTGTCGTGGCCTTTTTCCTCGTGACAAAGGTGATCGCCAAGGCGACGACGCGCGATTTCACGTCGCTCAAGACGGTCACTTTCGGCGATGAAAGCGCGGTGCGTCCGAACCGGGCGGCTTCGGTCATTTCGATCCTGACGCTGTTCCTGCTTTGGGGCATGTTCACCGGCTCGACCCTTCTGCCGAAATTCCTGCATGCGCCGGGCCCGTTCGAGGGGTTGGCAACATTCGAATACACCGCAGAAGCACCCGGTCAGGGCAGCGATACGGCAACCGTCAGCGTGATGGTTCACCCGATCGATCAGAGCGTTGACGCCCCCGAAGTAGATCCGGGCGAAGGCTGGGCCAAGAATGACAGTGCAACCGTCGGCGTCTGGCGCAGCGGATTGATCCGCGTCGATGGCAATGACGAATTTGGACGCGATGAAGGTGCCGAAGTCGTCGCGGTGAACGGACAGCCAATCAGCCCAGGCGGCGAGGTCATCACCGATTTCGGTCGCATCGGCATGAGCCCCAAGGGAACACTCAATTTCGAGCCGAACCAGGGCTGGCAGATGGAGCCGATCTGGCTCCCTGCGCCCGAAGCGGTCGTTGCGCGGGTCGTCGAGATCGCCAGCGAGGGTTTCCGGGGGTCGACGCTCTGGGAACACCTCGGCTATTCGCTGTTTCGTGTCATTGTCGGTTTCCTGTGCGGGGCGATCGTCGGCATCCCCCTCGGCTATGCGATGGGACTGTCTGACTGGTTCCGGGGCTGGTTCGATCCGATCGTGGAATTCATGCGCCCCGTACCCCCGCTGGCGCTTATCCCGCTGGTCATAATCTGGGCGGGCATCGGCGAGGTCGGCAAGATCATCCTGCTGTTCCTTGCGGCCTTGTGGATCATGGCGATTGCTGCGCGGTCGGGCGTGTCGGGCGTGCGGATCTCCAAGGTTCACGCTGCCTATTCGCTCGGCGCGAGCAAATGGCAGATCATGCGTTATGTCATCATCCCGAACTCGCTGCCCGACATCTTTACAGGTGCCCGTGTTGCAATGGGGGTCTGCTGGGGAACGGTCGTGGCCGCCGAACTCGTTGCCGCCGAAAAAGGCGCGGGTATGATGATCATGGTCGCGTCGAAGTTCCAGAACACGGATATCGTGATCATGGGGATCATCCTGATCGGTATTATCGGTTTTGGCATAGATATGCTGATGCGCTGGGCGGAACGTCTCTTGGTTCCGTGGAAGGGCAAGGGCTAAGCCACCCCTGATCCGGTGAGAGGCGCGCCCTGCGCAGGTGCGCGCCTTTTCGTATTGCCGCCGGTGGCTGGGCGATTGATCCCATTCAGCTTTCCCGCTCTTGGCTCGTCTGCCCGCGCAGGCGGATGGTCACGTTTTATCAACAAGCCTGC
This sequence comes from Heliomarina baculiformis, assembly GCF_019966545.1. Classification (GTDB taxonomy): domain Bacteria; phylum Pseudomonadota; class Alphaproteobacteria; order Rhodobacterales; family Rhodobacteraceae; genus Heliomarina; species Heliomarina baculiformis. The sequence continues at coordinate 79,395 of NZ_JAIMIC010000008.1, forward strand.
TTTTTAATGCCGGGGAATCTGACGGCGAAAAAGGGGTCTGCTGATTTGCGCCATAAGGCAAACGATCCAAGGGTAGATGGTGTTGGCATCACCCCGTACCAGCAGGGGGTGGCCAATGTGGCCAAGTTCAGGTTTGGCGCCGTAATCGTTATGGCTGTAGCCGCCATCGCGATGGTTGTCGTTTCTCTCGAGATCGAGCGGTTGATCGATAGACAGTTTCAGGAAAACGTGCGCGCACAGGCCTTTGACGAGCTTGTGGAACGGCGGGAGGAAGTGAAGGTAACAACCTTTGGATTATTCCTAACCTTACAACGCCTGACCTTGCATGTACTGGGTGGGAACAGTCACTGGGCTTCTCATTTTCAACGTTATGCTGAAAAGGAAATCAGCGAAAACGATTATCTGACCGCCGTTATCGCCTCGCCTTTTTCGGGTTTCGAAGCAGCTTATCCTCCCGGCGCTGATGCGCTCTTGCCCGCCGGCCAGATCGATGACCTGTTCGAGCCGCACGAATCTGACCCGGAGTATCTTGCCGGGAAGTTGGGAATTCTTGTCGGACCCGTTACGGCGACAGACGGGCGCGAGATTGTGCTGCTACGGCAGCGCGTCGTGCCGCATCCTCTGGAACCTGGCGATGCGGCTTGGGGCGTTACGACGGTCGCGGTCGACGTCGAGCGCTTTTTCTCGGGCGTCGGACTGAAAGAATTGTCCGAGGCGTTTGATGTTCTCATATTGGATGAGACGGCTGCAATCGAGGGGAACGCCGTCATTTACGGCAATGCGTCCTTGGATTGGGGGTCTGCGCTGAGTTTTGCGTTCGAGTTTCCGAACGGCCGCTGGAAATTTCTCGCCAAGCCGAAATCGGGATGGCCGGAGCACTCACCGGACTGGTTGCGCAACCGGGTCATCATGTTCGCTGTCACGCTCCTTGTCGTGCTTATCCTGGCTTACGTTCTGCGTCTTTCAGAATCCCGCTATCTGGCAGAAGCCCGTCTGAATAACGCGATCCGCGCGATGGAAAATGGTTTGGCCATTTTCGACAGCCAAGGACGGTTGCACAAATGCAATGCCACTTTCGCTGGTTTCTATAGCGGCGCGCTGGATGTGATCCGCCCCGGAGCATCTGCACGGGAATTTGCCGAAGCCGTTGCCAGACGTGGAATCGTTGCCGATGCCATCGGTCGCGAAGAAGACTGGATCGCAGAGCACGGCGCTGCACGCCGGCGCAGCGACAGTTTCATCTGCACAGACAAAATGAGCAACGGAAGAGTTCTGCGTGTCTCGGATCACCGGATGGAAGATGGCGGGATGGTGTGCATTCGTACAGATGTCACGGAACTCGAAGAGGCGGTTTCGGAGGCCCAGGCCGCCAACTTGGCCAAAACTCAGTTTATAAACGCGCTGTCGCATGAACTCCGGACACCGCTGACCGTCATCCTCGGACTTGCGGGGATCGCGAAATTGACCGACCGGATGCCGGTTGTGCAGGCCTTGAAAAAATCGCTCGAGGAAACCGGCGCATCCAGCACTGTGCGAGAGAAGGTTGATGAAGTCATCGCCCATTTTTCGAAATTGGTCATCCAGCAGGAAAAGTCGGGCCAGCACTTGTTGGGCCTTATCAACGAGATGCTGGATTTCGCCAAGATCGAATCCGGCACATTCGTCGTCGAATGCGCCGAAACGTCAGTAAGCGAGATCGTTGAACCGCTTGAGACCCAGCTGGAAATCGAAGTCGAACGGAAAGGGCTGGCATTCGAGGTCGACTGCGATAACGGTACCGTTTACGCGGATGCATTCCGGACGCGACAGATCCTCTACAATCTGATCGGGAACGCTCTCAAGTTCACGGACAAGGGAAAAATCGTTCTGTCCACCGAAAGGAATGATCAATACGTCATGTTTCATGTGCGCGATACGGGTACTGGGATCGCGTTGGATGATGTCGGCAGGATATTCGAAGCATTCCGCCAAGTGGATTCGTCTGTAACCCGGCGTCGCGGCGGGACTGGGCTTGGACTTGCGATTTCACGTGAACTTGCCTCGGCCCAAGGAGGCACGATATCCGTTGACAGCGAACTCGGTGTAGGCAGCACGTTTACCCTCTGTCTTTTGGCGACCGCGCCCAGTTCACTTGAGCGGGAAGGTGACACCCAGGGTGCAGATCGGGGACAGGCAGCGTAAACTATCCAAGAAAAAACGGTTGTGATGCGTCTGCATTCTAAATGATAGAAAGACGATCCCTCAGGGTAAATCGCGGTTCTGTATCAGCAGTTTCCGGCTAGTTGGTGGCTGAGGCGGAGCGATAAGAAGAATTGATTTGAAAGGCTGTGGGTTTGATGGACGAACCTATTCGCTCCCGTTTGTTGCTACAGGTAACTTCGAGTAAAAAGAGAGATCATAGCCTGCGTATGTTAAGCTGCTGGCAGTTCAGATGCCTGTTATGCATGTTTAACGGTTCTTATGAACCAGTTTAATTTCCGTTGAATTGCCGGCGGCCGCGACGAAGGCAACATGATCTTTGTTAATTAATTACCGTTGAAACTGTCGCGATTTCGTGGCGCGCCGGGCGCGTGTAGGCTCTTTTAGTTCTAATGCGACATGGCGTTTTGCCTTCGCAGCTATGTAATGCTCGCGCGGATCGTGTAGGGTTTGACATAGCCGAAGGTCGCCGGCTGGGCGGCTTTTCGCGTTGGCAATGACCTGTGCCAAATCAGGTCTGTTTGATGGTTTCCCCAAAGGACTGAACCGCGGCTTTATCGTAGCAATAGCTTTTGCCTCTCACAGACGTTTCTAAGGTTTGCTGACGCAACATCTTCCGGCGAATTAAAAGAATGGCGAACTAAACCCGGGGTGAATTTTTGCGTTGTTCGATCGCGAACCCTTTTAGTTTACGAAGACGACGACGCAAGAATTGCCCGCAAGAAGATCCGCGCAGCCGGTACGGCTTTACTTGCCGATCAGATGCAAAGCTGCCTCAAAACAGGTCCGAAGGCGGGCACGAACCTCCGAGATTACTTATCGGACAACCACGTCAATGTCAGAACACGTCGACGCATGTCATGCCTCTCAACCTACCGTTAATGAAGTTCTCAAGGATTGAGCCCATTAAGATTTTTGAGTGCTGGTTTTCGGACAGTGTTGAATCAACGGAGGAAGTTGTCACGCAGAAGCGAGACAACTTCGCGCGCGCGACCGTCCAGAACAGCCTTAATGCCGAAAAGCGCGGTCGAGGCGACCTGACCGGTTTCGACTTTTGGTGGCATGACCAGTTCCATCCGGCTGACCCTTACGTCGAGAATGGCCGGTCCGTCGGTGTCCAACCATTCTGTCATGGCTCCTTCCAGATCGTCTGCACTTTCGACTCGGATACCTTTCAGCCCGCAGACTTCGGCCAATCTGGCGAAATCGGGATTTTCCAGCCCGGTATAGCTGTCAAGCAGGCCTTCGACCCGTTGCTCCATTTCGACGAACCCGAGGGAGCCATTGTTATATATCAAAATTTTTATCGGCAGTTTCTCTTGCTTGAGCGTCAGGAGATCGCCCATCAGCATTGTCAGGCCGCCGTCGCCACACATAGAGATGACCTGACGCTCTGGGTAAGCTGCGACGGCGCCCATGGCCTGGGGATAGGCATTGGCCATCGTGCCGTGCAGCAGGCTGGTCAGGAAACGCCTGTCGCCGTTCGCCGTGAGATGCCGCAGCAGCCAGACCATGGGCGATCCGCCATCTGCGGTGAAAATCGCGTCTTGTGCGGCAAGGCGGTCGAGAGTTTCGGTGACGAACTGCGGATGAATGAGCGAAGGATCGCTTTCCTTGGCTTCATCTTCATATCCATCAAGGTCTTTCTTCCACTGCTGTCGCGTGGCTTCCAGATGCTTTGCGTCGTCCTTCCGGTCCAATCGGTCGATCAACGCCGCGACGGTCGGTCCTATGTCGCCGACCAGCCCCATTCCGACCGGCGACCGGCGACCGATATGCGCGGGATCCCGATCAATCTGGATGATTTTGTCCTGTCCGGGATAGAATTGTGTGTAAGCAAAGTCCGTGCCCAGGCAGAGCATCACGTCGGCACCGTCTACGGCCTCGACTCCGGCCTTGTTACCCAGAATGCCGATCATGCCGACATTGTAAGCATTGCCGGGTTCGATGAATTCCTTTGATCGACTGGTATGAGCGATTGGGGCGGCGAGTTTTTCGGCGAGTGCCAAAAGCTGGGGCATCGCGTCGCGCGCGCCGATCCCGGCGTAGAGAGTGACAGTGTCCGCCGAATTGAGCCGTTCCGCAAGCGCATCGAGTTCATCGTCTGCCGGGATCAGCCGAGATCTGGGACGGTGGACTGACCAGGGCAGTTCGTCTTGCGTATCCTCTTCGAACATGTCGCCATTGACGATGACGACCGCTACGCCCCCCTTCGTCAGCGCCGCCTGAGCAGCTTGTACCGTGATGCGCCGCGCTTGGTCGGGGTGCGAGATGTATTCGCAGAAAACGCTGTGCTGTTCATAGATCTTTCGCTGGTCGACCTCTTGCGGAAACCCGAGACCGGCCTCTGTGCGCGCTACGTCCGACGCGATGAGAACAACCGGCGCGCCGTTCCGGTGGCTTTCGAATATTCCGTTGACGAAATGAAGCGATCCCGGTCCGCAGGTGCCAGCACAGACAGCCAGTTCACCTGTAAAGTAGGCCTCTCCGCCAGCGGCTAGGCCACCCACCTCTTCGTGTCGCACATGGATCCAACGCAGATCGGACTCGCGCACCGCGTCGGTGAAGTGATTAATCGTGTCACCAACGATTCCCCAGCAGCGACGCGCGCCTGCCTTCACAAGGGCGTCCACGACGACATTCGCAACCTTAGCCATACCTAGTGTCCTTTCAGATGAAATCGCTTACTTGGCTCGCGCTTTCGCGAGATCGAGGGCAGGGCGGAAACTGGTCGCCTGTGCCGCGCGCCAGAAATCGGCATAAACAGTGTCCTCTGGCGCCTCCAAAAGGGCTCCTTCGGCGAGGAACGGATGAACCTGATCCATTGGCAACGCCTTTTCGGGTCCATTGCGGTGCATCAAATGGTGTGGCTCCAGGTCGCCGGGATGCTCCAGACCGGCTGACGCGACAATTTCCATCAAGGCATCAACGGTCTTTTCGTGGAAACGGGCTGATCGTTCGCCCTGTACCTCTGGCACCAGTCCCCGTTGACGGGTGGCATCCTGCGCGGTTACACCGGTCGGGCAGGTGCCAAGGTGGCAGCGTTGCGCCTGAATGCAGCCGACCGAGAACATGAACGCGCGTGCTGCGTTGCACCAGTCCGCCCCCTGAGCGATGTTGCGCGCCAAACCCATGCCGGAATAGACCTTGCCGCTTGCCGCCAGCCGAATCTGGGATTTGACGCCTGCCCCAACCAGCGCATTTCGCATTAGGATCAGGCCTTCGGATAATGGCATTCCGACCCAGTCGGACAGTTCCAGCGGTGCGGCGCCGGTGCCGCCCTCTCCCCCATCCACGACGATGAAATCCGGATAGATCTCCGTTTCGAGGATTGCCTTCATGATCGCGAAAGGCTCGTGCGGCTGGCCGATGCTCAGCTTCAGACCCACAGGTTTTCCACCGGACAAGTCGCGCATCCGGGCGGCGAATTCCAGCATCTCGATTGGCGTGGAAAATGCTGAGTGGCCGCGTGGCGACAGGCAGTCTTCATGCGCAGGCACCTGCCGGATCTCGGCGATTTCCTCGGTCACCTTGGCGGCAGGCAGAAGGCCGCCGTGGCCCGGTTTTGCGCCTTGGCTGAGCTTGATCTCGGTCATCTTGACCTCGTCACGCTGCGCGGTGTCCTTGAATGTCTCCGGGTCGAATTTGCCGTCTTTGTCACGAGCACCAAAATAGCCGGACCCGAGTTCCCAGACGAGATCGCCGCCGTGTTCCAGATGATAGGGCGAAAGTCCTCCTTCGCCTGTGTCGTGGAAGTAACCGCCTTTTTTAGCCCCCAAATTCAGAGCGCGCACGGCATTGGCGGAAAGCGCGCCAAAGCTCATGGCGGAAATGTTCAGAACGGATGCCGAATAGGGCTTGGTGCATTGATCGGACCCTACATCGACACGAGGCGACTTGATCGGGTTCTCGGTGGGGGCGATGGAATGCCCTATCCAGTGATACGTATCCTCATCAGTGTTGCGCTCGGTACCGAAGGGCTGGGTGTCGGTGATGCCTTCCGCACGGGCATGAACAAGGCGTCGCGCCGCCAGGGAATACGGCGTGCCGCCAAGATCGTCTTCTACGATGTAGCTGTAGAGATAGGGTTTCAGATCGTAAAAGATCCATCGGATCCTGCCAGCTACGGGATAATTTCTCGTGATTGCCCAACGAGACTGGAACGCATCAAACAGCCCGAGCAATACGATGGCGGCCATGACCAACGCGACCCAGAACCATCCATAGACGATGGCAACAATGAGCAGGATTACCGCCGTTATCGGCACCACAGCCCGCTTGGATAGATCGAGAAAGCTGACGAAAAACTTTTTCAATTTTTCATTCTTTCGATTTTATATTCTGAAAAACGTCGGTGATACGGTGCAGGTTCCGCGCCGGACCTTACGCCAGAGTTTCCGGTTCCTTACATATTCTTCAGAAGCAGAATGGCGTTGTCATCCAACGCGCCAAGGCCGCTCTTCATTCAAAGAACCCTGTGCCGATAATTTGGGTCCGTTGCGATGTCAGTCGCCCTAGAGGCTGCGCTGCGTTTCAGTGCGTCGCCGCTGGCAAGCTTCCGGTCATGTGTCGCGGATTGGCTCTAGCTAAGTTACGGTTTTGCACGTGATTGGGTGGAACGGTATCTAACAGGCATTCGGATCGGGGCTGCTTTTTTTGTGCAGCGACAGAAGTACATCACAGAGCTTTACGCGCGCGATCGTGCGGAGACACCGGGTCGAATGGGACCGTCCATAATATTTGATGGCATTCTGCTGAACGTTTTGTGAGTGCGATGCGGAAGATAACTACCTCCGAGTCTGACGGACCACAGCAGTGTCCCGGCGCAAGTCAGTTTCTTCTCCACCCTCCCGATCCAGACATGGCTGACGTTATTTAAGACGACTTTCGCCAGATGTATCAGCTCGGCTGCGGTGTGATGCCGCCGGAAAGCTATTCGGGCCGGGCTTGGCTGGGTTGATGGTATAACTCGCTACAATCCGACTAACGCAGTCATCCTCCCATAGGGGACGGATTTCCTGTTTTAGCTGAACGGCCCGGCAAACCTGTCGCAGATGTAAGGTTGCCGAAAAGATGGCGCCTGAGAGCAGCCCTAGATTTCTTTCAACGACACGATACGTCGGCTGAAAGGAACAGATGAAATGCCTTCTAACGAACTGAATGCCCTGGTGCTGCAAGGAGGCGGAGCGCTGGGAGCCTATCAGGCAGGAGCGTTCTCTGCTCTCAATGAGGCCGGTTTTTCATTTGATTGGCTGGCCGGTATTTCGATCGGTGCAGTCAATGCCGCGTTAATCTGCGGAAACCGCGAAAAGGACCGAATTCCAGCGCTTGAGGCCTTTTGGAACAAGATCACCTCGAACCTGACAATGTCGGCACCATTATGGACAAAGTCAGGTCGCCGCGCCTTTTCAGAGCTGGCGGCAGCCGAGATAGCGCTCGCGGGGGCGCCGGGCTTTTTCCGACCGCGCATGCCTGCCGCGTTCTGGCCTTTCCTCACCGAGCCTGCCTTGAGTTTCTATGATACCGCGCCTCTCGCCGCGACGCTAGGCGAACTTGTCGATTTCGACCTCATCAACGACGGCGGCCCCCGGCTTTGCGTTGGCGCCACCGACGTGGAGACCGGGAACTTTGTCTATTTCGACAGCCGCCACACCCGGATCGACGCGAGACATATTTTGGCCAGTGGCGCCCTGCCGCCGGGTTTTCCACCTGTCGAGATTGACGGGCGCTACTATTGGGACGGCGGTCTCGTGTCAAATACCCCGCTGCAATACGTCATGGAACTGGCCGAGGGCGATCAGCCGCTCTGTGTGTTCCAGATTGATCTCTTCAATGCGAAGAGCGCGCTTCCGAAGGACGTCTTGGAGGTTCAGCAGCGGGAGATGGATATCCGCTATTCGAGCCGAACACGCCTCACGACGGATCGTTATCGAGATCTGCATGCGCTGCGCACCGCCGCCGAACGACTTGCCGAAAAACTGCCGGAAGGGCTGAAAGGCGACCCGGATCTGGCTGTTCTGCGCAAGGCTGGTCCATCCTGCCCTGTCACTCTCGTGCACCTAATCCATCGCAAGCAAGGTTTCGAGGGCAGCGCGAAGGATTACGAGTTTTCCCGGCAGTCGATGTCCGATCACTGGGCTGCCGGCCGCGAGGACGTCACGCATACCCTGGCCGCCGAGGCATGGACCTCCCGTCGTCCGGGCACGGACGGCCTGCAAATATTCGATCTTGGAAAATGCGATTGACAGAGGGTTATCCCATGAAAATGTCTGATCTCGTCACAACCGCCTTTGCGATGCCAGTCACCAGCCCGTCCTATCCCAAGGGCCCTTACCGCTTCGTCAATCGCGAATTTCTGACGATCACATATCGAACCGACATGAAGGCCGTGCGACGGGTCGTGCCGGAGCCGCTGGAGATCCCGGAGCCGCTGGTGAAATACGAATTCATCCGCATGCCCGATAGCACCGGCTTTGGTGACTACACTGAGAGCGGTCAGGTTATTCCCGTTACGCTCGATGGCGTCGCTGGGGGGTATGTCCACTCGATGTTTCTGAACGACGACGCGCCGATTGCCGGAGGGCGCGAGATCTGGGGTTTTCCCAAGAAGCTCGCCGATCCCTCACTTCGGGTAGAAAAGGATACGCTGGTCGGCACATTGGACGTCGGCTCGGTTCGGGTAGCCACAGGCACAATGGGTTACAAACATCGTGAGCTCGACCACTACAAGGTGCAGAAGGGGTTTGAGGCGCCGAACTTCATGTTGAAGGTCATACCTCATGTCGATTGCACGCCGCGGATTTGCGAGCTCGTCCGATACTATACGACGGACGTGACACTCAAGGGCGCGTGGGAAGGCCCGGCGGGGCTCGAGCTGCATCAGCACGCGCTGGCGCCGGTGTCTGATCTGCCGGTTCGCGAGGTCGTCTCGGCCGTCCATCTGATGACCGACCTCACGCTTGGGCTGGGCGAAGTCGTCCACGATTATCTCCAGCCAAAAGGGTGACCGATCATGCAGCCTGCAGGACAATCCGCCTATACGGCGCAAGTATCCCGCCACAACCTTCCGACACGGCTGGTCCATGCGGGACTGGCGCTTGCGGTCGTAATGCAGCTTGCAACCAGCCTAGTCTTGCGCCCGGCTGAGAATGGCAGTGACGGTAATCTCTGGTTCGGGGTCCACGAAATTTGCGGACTGATCGCCTTTGCCCTGATCCTGCTGTTCTGGATCGTTCTGACGGTTCGCAAGCACGGCACCCCTGCGGGTCTGCTATTTCCATGGTTTTCGCCCGTACGTCTTTCTGCGCTGTGGTCGGACGTAAAGCGCCACGCCAACGCACTCTTCCGTCTGCGCCTGCCTGCGCATGATGACGAAAGCCCGCTGGCCAATGCCGTGCATGGGCTAGGAATTGTGCTCATCACCGCAATGGCGGTCACGGGCACGGTTTACTACGCCATCGGGGGCGCAAACCCGGATGCTGGTGAATTGGTCGGGGCCGCAATGTTCATTCACCGGACGCTCTCGAACCTCGTCTGGGCTTACCTGATCGGCCACGTCGGCATGGCCGTCCTTCATCACTTTTTTACCGACTTCAATCTGCGCGGAATGTGGTCCTTTCACGCTGCGCCCAACAAGGAACCTATGAAATGAATCTCAAGAACAAAGTTTGCATCATCACCGGCGCGGCCAGCGGTATCGGCTATGGCATCGCCAAACGCTTTGTGGCCGACGGCGCCAAGGTTGTCATCGCCGACCTGAAGCTCGACGCCGCGCAGAAAGCTGCGGACGAGTTGACTGCCCAAGGACCGGGCGAGGCCATGGCTGTCGAGATGAACGTCACCGATGAGACCCAGGTCAATGACGGTGTCGCCAAGGTCGTCGAGACATGGGGCAAGATCGACGTGCTGGTATCCAATGCCGGGGTGCAGATCGTTCATCCGCTCGAGAACTTCCCCTTCGACGACTGGAAGAAACTCCTGTCAATCCACCTCGACGGCGCCTTCCTGACTTCAAAGGCTATATTGCCGCACATGTACAAGGCCGGTTCGGGCTCAATCATCTTTATGGGCTCTGTCCATTCCAAAGAAGCGAGCGCTCTGAAATCCGCCTATGTGACCGCAAAGCACGGTCTGTTGGGCCTTGCCCGCGTCATTTCGAAAGAAGGCGCAGAGCATGGTGTCCGCGCCAACGTGATCTGTCCCGGTTTCGTGAAGACGCCGCTGGTGGAAAAACAGATCCCGGAGCAGGCCCGCGATCTCGGCATCTCGGAAGAGGACGTCGTCAACAAGGTCATGCTGGGCCAAACCGTCGATCAGGAATTCACCACAATCGACGACGTCGCCGAGGTGGCGCATGTCTTTGCAGCCTTCCCCACAAATGCGCTTACCGGCCAGTCGCTGGTGGTCAGCCATGGCTGGTACATGAACTGACTTTTCCATGACAGGAGACATGGAATGGAAAAAAACATTCACGACCGCCTGCATGCGCTGGGGCAAAAGATCGAAGCCGCCGAAGCGCGGCTGCGGGCAGCTTCACACCTGAAGAACCACGGGGCGCATCTGATGGCACAAGAGTTGAGGGAGCGCTACAGGCACTTGCAAGAGCGTCTGAACGGCGAGGCAGCCGGTCAAGACGCCCATGACGACCGCGTCGCGGACCTGGAACTTTCCGTGCATCAATGGGGCGACAGCTTCGATACCACGCACGTGGCCTCCAACTGACATACACACACGGACTGAAAAGGAGACTGAAATGTCCGAACTGATCGTCATCGGGTACGAAACCCCCGAAAGGGCGGAAGAGGCCCGCGCAGACCTCATGACCATGGCCCGGGAATATCTTGTTGACGTGGCCGACGCCGTCGCTGCCGTTGTGGACGACGAAGGAAACGTCAAGCTCAACCAGATGGTCAACCTGTGGACCGCAGGCGCGGCCGGCGGCGCTTTTTGGGGCCTGCTTGTCGGAATGATTTTCTTCAATCCGCTGCTTGGTGCTGCCGTCGGTGCAGGGGCCGGGGCGCTGTCAGGCACAGATAGGCCAGAAGTTCCTGCCGCACGAGGAAGCGCGGCGCTTGAAACTTTTTGCGCAATTCTTCTCTACGCTCCGATTATTGCCAGCCGATTGCTGTTCCGTACCTAGGCACTTATAGTCGGCAACCTCTCTCTTTGAGCCCAGTGCCAGACTACATCCGGGTCGCGAGATTGCCCATGATCCAGAGCGTGCCAAGCGCCATGATTGCAAGAAGCATAACGGTGAAGAGGATCAGCTGCAGATCCTCGCGTTTCTGACGCGAGAGGTCGATATGAAGGAAAAACCGCAGGTGCACGACGATTTGCGCAATAGCGAGGACGGCAATCGTGATTGCCAGCGTTCGCCCCTGAAGCAACGCCCAGTGAACCAGGGCGAAAGGGATCAGCGTCAGCGTCAATGCCAGACCAAAGCCTGCTAGATAAAGCCGTGCCTCGCTGCGATGGTCAGGGTCTTTCATCGCATCTGCCCTCCAAGATAGACGATTGAAAAGATCCCGACCCAAATCAGATCGAGGAAATGCCAGTAGAGTCCAAGCCGCAGAACGCGCATCTTCACGACCGGGATCAGGCCGAGGGTCGCCAATTGGATCAGCATCACCACGATCCACAAGCAACCTACGGTCACGTGCACCCCATGAAGTGGCACAAGCCCCCAGAAGGCCGACCAGAAACCGCTGCGCGATGGTACAGCACCGACATCGATCATGTGGGCGAAGTCGCGCAACTCCATCGCCAGAAAACCTATACCAAGAAACAGCGTCACAATCAGCCAGGATGCGATTGACCTGCGCCCCGTCTCGTGTCGCATCGCAAGCGTGGCAAAGCCGAATGTCAGACTGCTGGAAAGCAGGATCACAGTCTGTGCGAAAACGCTTCGCAGGTCGAACGCTTCTGCTGGGCCCGGGCCTCCCGCCGCGCCGGTCGGGTTGGCGACAGTAAGGTAAGAGGCGAAGACAAGCCCAAAGATCACCAGATCGCTCATCAGGAAGATCCAGAAACCGAAGAGGATGGTTTCCGCCCCCTCATGTGCAGCCCCGTGCCGCGCTCCTAGATTGAGGCCGGGATGAAGATTGTGTTCACTCATTCCGCAGCCTCGATCCGTGTAGGTCGCTCCAGCAGGGCACGGCCCAGATTGCTTTCCTGTGTTTCCTCAAGCCTGTCGACCGCCGAGGCGTCCTTTACTTTGTCGAGCCAAGCGCGATGCTCGGCGGCGATCTTTGCAGCCGGGATGACATGCGTGGTCTCGGTCAGGAAGGTTGGCAGAGTAATGGAAAGCACGATCGCGAGGAAGGACAGCGCGGCCAGCCACCACATCCAGAACACCAGTGCCAGTCCAAACAGCGTCGCGCACACGCAGATGATCATGCCGATGGCTGTATTGTTAGGCATTTCGATGTCTTCGTATTCTTCCGGCTCGGTATAGGCGCGGCTCTTGGTCTTTGCCTCGGCAAAGTCGTCGCGCGCGGCAACCTGCGGCTGCATTGCGAAATTGTACTCCGGCGGCGGCGACGGGATCGACCATTCCAGCGAGCGCCCGTCCCAAGGATCCCCCAAAGGCACAGTCAGACTGTCGCGGTCACGGATGCTGACCCACAACTGGACCGCCAGACACGTGAGCGCGGCCAGGATTAGAACTGCACCGAAGAGCGCCAGCCAAAGGGTGGGCTGAAATGCGGGGTCGCTGAACGTGGCAGATCGGCGCGGCATGCCGTGCAGCCCCAGCCAGTAGAGCGGGAGGAAGGTGAATGAAAAACCGGCGATCCACAAATACGCCGCCGCCCGGCCCCAGCCTTCATTCAGGCGAAAGCCGAACGCCTTGGGGAACCAGTAGTGATACCCTGCCAACAGCCCGAACAGAACGCCCGGTATGATAACGTTGTGGAAATGCGCCACCAAGAACAAGGTGTTGTGCACCTGATAGCTGATTACCGGGTTCGCCAGCATTACGCCGCTGAGGCCGCCGATGACAAAAAGGTAAAAGAACCCGGTTGCATAGATCATAGGCACCGTCATGCGGACCCTGCCGCGAAAGATCGTTGCCATCCAGTTGTAGACCTTGATCCCCGTAGGCACGGCGATTGCCATCGACGCGATGCCGAAGGCCGCGTTGATATTGGCGCTCTGGCCCATGGTGAAAAAGTGATGCAGCCAAACGCAGAAGCTGAGCACTGCGATCGACATGGTGGCATAGACCATCGACATGTAGCCGTAGATCCGTTTGCCAGAGAAGGTCGAGATGACTTCGGAAAAGATCCCGTAAGCAGGGATGACCAGCAGGTAGACCTCGGGATGACCGAACAACCAGAAAAGGTTGACATAGTTCATCATGTTGCCGCCGAGGTCGTTGGTAAAGAAGTGGAAGTCGAGATAGCGGTCGGCAGCCAGCATCAAAGCAGCAACTGTCAGCGGCGGCAGCGCGAAGATCATGATGATGGAGGTACAGATCACCGTCCAGCAGAAGATCGGCATCCGTAAAAAGGTCATACCCGGCGCGCGTTCCTTGTACAGCGTGACCGCGAAATTGATCCCCGAGAGCGTGGTGCCGATGCCCGCAAGCACAATCGACCAAATCCAGTAATCCGGCCCAGGACCCGGCTGAAAATCGGACCCGGTATAGGGCGGGTAATTGGCCCAGCCGCCGGTTGCGAACTTTCCCAGCACCAAGCTGATCATCACCAGCGCGGCACCTGTCGCAGTGAGACCGAGGCTGATCTGGTTCATTACCGGAAAGGCCATGTCCCGCGCCCCGATCTGAAGCGGCATGACGTAGTTGATTACGCCGGCGATAAAGGGCATCGCGACGAAGAAAATCATGATGGTTCCGTGGGTACTGAATAACTGGGAAAAGTGGTCGGGCGTGAGGAAACCGCCGTGCAGGCCGAATGCCTGTTGGGTTCGCATCAAAACGCCTTCGATGACGCCGCGTGCCAGCATGATGAGCGCAAGCGCGCAGTACATGATACCTATCCGCTTGTGATCGACGCTTGTCAGCCAATCGCGCCAAAGCGGCCCCCAAAGCCGGAACCAAGTCAATAGGGACACCGTGACAAGCGCGCCCAGAAGCACTGCCGTAGCTGCGCCGGCCGCGACCAACTCGCTTACAGTTGGATCTTGTATCGCTCGCCAGAGGGACAGCGAAGACAGGTCGAGCCGGCCGAAAATTGTATGGATCATTGGTTTGGCTCTCCCGTCGACGCTTGAGGATCATAGCCGACCGCGCCCGGCTGATTAGCAGATGGGACGGGCGTGCCCCGCATGTAGCGATGCAGGACCTCATCGAAGAGGTCGTTGTCGACCGACGAAAAATGCAGGACGCCCCCAGACAGAGCCTTAGCGCCCAGCTGCTGTTGCGCTGTTGCACCGGTGGTGGCTTGGGCCAGCACGCCATAATGTTTTGCCGTCAGTGGCTGGCCGTCCGATCTGACTTCTTCAACCCAGGACTCGAAGGCTGTCGGTGTCATCGCAATCGCCCGGAATTTCTGTTGCGGGAAACCGGTTCCGTTGAACTGGGTGTTCTCGCCCTCGAATTCGCCGGGCTGATCGGCGAGGACATGCAGCCGCGTATGCATGCCCGGCATGGTGTAGATTTGCCCTGCCAGCGCAGAAATCAGAAATGACTGCATCACCGTGTCGGTCGTCAGGTCAAGCGCTACGGACGTCTTCTCGGGGAAGGCCAGTTCGTTGATCGTGGCGATGCCAAGATCGGGATAGATGAACAGCCATTTCCAGTCGAGCCCCACGGCCTCGACCCGAAGCGGTGGGTTATCAGATGCGATGGGCTTAATCGGGTCGAGCTCGTGTGTCGTCCTGTAGAGCTGCACCGACAGGACTGTCACGATGACGAGTGGCACACCCCACATCAGCACCTCAAGCAACGGCGACCTGTCCCAGTCCGGTGCATAGCGCGCATCGCGGTTCCGGTATCGGTAACGCCAGAGCAGCACGGGAACGAGCGCAAAGACAGGGACGATCGCAACGAGGGTCCAGCCGAGAATCTGGATGAACTCCGCCCGCTGTGCTGCCGCGATCGGTCCTGCAGGCAGTAGAAACGTGCTTCCCGCCTTGCTGCATGCCGCCAGAGCGAAACAGCCGATCAGAGGAATGATCCCGAAAATTCGTCGAAATATCACTGCCGTCCATCCTGCTGCTTGATGCAAAAGTAACGTTCTTGTTGAGCTTCGGCCACATGTTCGTTTGCCCGCCGATGATTGCGGGCTGGCGGTGTGGCGCCCAGGACGATGTCACGACCCGGACGGCGGGGAAGATACCAACCGAGACCGAAGCCGATGATCAAGGCGATGACATGACCTCCGTCGGCGAGCGGCTCTGGCGCGACGGCAAATTTTGCCGCGATCAGGCCAAGGAGTGCAACGAACCAGATCAATGCCTTCCGGTGCGCAGCTATCAAAACGCCGATCAATCCGAAGCCGCCCATTGACATGCCGACATCCGTGGTTGCCGCCAGCCCGGTGAAATCGGGAAGAAAGGCAATCGCAGCGAGAAGGATGATTGTCGCGGTCACATCGATCCCGAAGAAGAAGCCGACGGCGCACCGGGTGCCCCATATAAGCTCCGTCGCTCCGATCACGCTGGCGGCGAAGGCAAGCTGACGCAGCAGCATCGGCAGATCGTGTGATAGGAAAATGGCGGTCAGAAATCGCATCAGATTGCCGTCTTTCATTGCATCCACACCGATACCCCGGGCGGCGAGTACATGCGGATCGATCTGACCAGAAAACGTTCCCGCAGCAACGTTGGCCACCAGCATCACCGCGAGGAATGCAAGCGTGAACGGAACCTTTCGGATCGCGGCAATACCCGTCCGGGGAAAATGCAGATCAAGGCGCGACATGAACAGCGAAGCTTCCCAGCAAGACGAAAAGAGCCATGACAAGCAGGAGCAGAAAGGCGGCCGCCGATCCATCGTCGTCGGGCAGCCGCTCTTCCAGATCGATCCGCTTACGCACGTGACGCATACGTAGCCAGGCGATCATCACTACGGCAGCCCCTGCGCCGAAAAGCAGCCAGGTCGACCAATGCGGTACCGTTCGCTGACCTAGCCGGGCCGCTGCAAGGCCAAAGCCGACAATGGCAACAGCGGTGCGCACCCACGACAGGAAGGTCCGCTCATTAGAAGCATGCAGCTCGAAATTGACGATCATGGTCACGGTCTCCTATTTCATCAAGCCGCGAAGCCCGCCGGAGACCAGCACATTGACTTCGTAGAGAATTTGCGGCGCTGCCAATCCGCCCGGGCAGGCGAGGTAATTCGGCGACCAGACGGGATCGAATTTTTCCTTGTAGGCCCGCAGACCCTCGAAACGGTAGAAATGCTCGCCATGTTCGTAGATGAAACCGCCGGTGCGGTTCCAGAGCGGCGCAAGTTCGCGGTTCTCGACACCCGCGAAGGGCGCAGCCCCCAGCGATGCCCAGCGGTAGTTCTCTGCCGCGCCCCACAGCAACAGTTCTCCAAACAGCGCATCCATTGCGAAATGTGGCGCGTCCGGCAGGTATCGCATGAGATCAAGCGACAGTTCGCGCCGGTTTGCGCCTCGGAACATGTTGGCAAAGGCAATGATCTGTCCGTCGGGATGGCGCAGTATGGCAATGTCGAAAAAGCGCATGTAATCTTCAGTGAAGGCCCCGAGGGAAAAGCCCTTTTCTTCGCCGTGTTTCTGAGCGAGCCAAGCGTCGGAAATGCGCCGGAGCTGAGGCAGGATCGGCTCTGTATCCGAGGCTGGAACCACTTCGAAAACAAATCCGTCCCTTAAGGCGCGATTACGGGCTTGGCGCAGATCCTTGCGCTTTGAGCCGTCGAGGGTGAAGCCGAGCAGATCGACACGCGCGACCTCCCCGATCTTGAGAATGGACAAACCCAGATCAAGATAGGTCGGCAAATAGGCAGCTGAAACCGAATAGAAAGCGACCCGCTTACCAGCGCGGTAGGCCTGTTCGCGCAACGCCCATATCAGGGCCTGTCCTGACTTGGGATTGCCAACTGGATCGCCCTTGGCGATCAGCGATTTTCCTGTATCCGCATATGCGATGAAAGCGGTTTCATCTTCTGACACGAGGAACAGCTTATCTCCTGTCAAGGCGATATTGGCTTCGGTATCTTCGCTTTCCTTCACCAGCCGACGTACAGCATCCGGAATTTTGGTAGGCTTGTTCACCGCGGGGCGGTGGCTGATAAGAGAGTTGACGAAGACCGCCACCAGAACGATCGCGACGACAAGGCTGGCCCGTAGAAAGCGCGAGGCATCGCCATTCCAGCTGAATTGCCACCAAAGGGCGTTTCGGTAGTCGACGTGATGATAAGCGAAAAGCCCGATCCAGAAGATTGCCCCGGCCATTACGAGGACGCTGAGCATCCACCGTCGGTCCAGCTGAAAGAGGGAGATCCCTTCCGCGCGATAGAACGCCGGTCGGAGTAGGCCCAGTGTCACGAGCGTTGCGGCCATGGACATGGCCTCGACCCAGTCGAGACCCTTCACCAGTGATACGACGAACCCGATCCCGATCAGCGCCATGGCAAAGAGCCACGCGCGGAAGAGCTTGCGGTAGAGCCCCGCCGCGATGACGATCAGAAGAGCGCCAGCAAGGCTTCCGGCGAGGTGAGAGGCTTCGACAACGCCGAGCGGAAAGATGTCACGCAGAATTTCAAGCCGGGTGCCCTCGGCCGGCAGGTTGCCTGAGACCAAAAGAATGACACCTGCAAGCATGGCGAGGGCCGCAGAAACTATGGGCACCACCGGCTTCATCGCACGCCAGAGAACGCTTGATGTCGTTTTTAGCCTTCCCCGGTTGGCCATAGCCGCCGAGATGGCAAGACCCAAGGTTGCTACGGCGAAGGGAAGAACGGTGTAAATCAGGCGATACAGTAGCAACGCTGCCAGAACGTCGGAACGTCCGGTTGCTCCGAAGCCGGCGATGATGGTTGCCTCGAACGCGCCAAGACCGCCGGGCGCATGGCTGAGAATACCCAGGCCGATCGCCGCGATAAAGACGGTCGCAAAGACAGGAAGGCTTGGCACCAGATCGGCGGGCATCAGTATGTAGAGGGTCAACCCGGCACCGGATACATCCAGTAAACCGGCCAAGGTAAGGCCAACAGCTTGCACGGGTCTTGGCAGATCGACAGTTTTTCCGCCCGATTTCAATCGTCGCTTGCCCAGTGAAAGCCATACCAGATAAACGCCCCAGCAGGTGAGCAGGGCTGAGCCAATTGCCGTCTCGAAGGCGGGGGAAAAGTTGATAACGGCGCTCAATCCGGTGGGATGAAGCGCAAGCAACAGACCAAATCCCAGAACCAGAGCGGAAACAAAGCCCGACCAAGCAATCGCGACGATCGCTGTTATCGTGACCAGATCGAGTCCGAACGCCGAATACACCCGATAGCGAACTGCCGTGCCGGTAAGGTAGGACACTCCAAGCAAGCCGGAAATCGCGTAGCCCGCGGCACCGGTGACCATCGGCACCAAAGCGGGCAACCTTTTTGGTGCGACCGTCCGCATGCCGAGGAAGTCGTAGGTCGCAATGCCAACAAAGCTCATGACGGTGCAGGCCAGCGCCGCGAGAAGCACCGTCGGGCGGGCCGCAGCGACATCGGCCTTTACGTCCTCCAATCGGATATGGCTGGCCAATTTGTGCAAAACGATCACTGCAATTACACCCACGATTGCGGGAATTGCGAATTTGAAGATTGGGTGTTCGATCACGCGCAAAACAGACGACATGAAGGTCTGCATCTTAATCTCGGCCATCTATGCCTTCCTTGAAAATGTCGATCCAAATAAGTGAAATCACCAATAGCTTTCCCCAATCCACCGAAAACTAGTGATCGTTGTTTTCAGGCAGCAAGCGTATCTCCGGTTTGTATTGTGGTTAATCCGGAATTCGTGTCCTGCGCAGCTTTGGGTTTCGGTGTCCTTGTTGTCACGGTTCATCATGAGGGAGGTGCCCTGAGATACCGTGAGGCAGGACACCACGAAATTGAGCGGGATGAGCATCCGGCGATCAAAGGGTGCGGCGCAAAGCATCAACGCATTGGATGTCATTTCACTGCACTTGCCGAGTTCCAAGCATGACCAGCGACAAGCCGGTCGAAAAAAAGTTCAAGCCCATCATCAGGCCCAGCGTCCAACTTGCAGTCCAAGGCCAGCCGAACAGGATCACGACGCCAGCAACAAAGGAACACAGCCCGCTGAACACGAGCCAGCCCCAGTTCGGCACATGTGCACTGCTGCGCAGCCCGAAGAGAATGGAAAGAATGCCTTCCATCAGGAACGACAGCATCATCAGAACGGTCAACGCGGCTATGCCTGCGAGCGGAAACAGGACGAACGCAACACCGACGAGAAACAAAATGCCAAAGGCCGCAAAGCCATAACGCCACTCTGGCGCTGGTCTTATCGCAAGTGAAAACCAAAGACCGACGGCGCCCCACATCGTCAGCATCCATGCCACCAGCACCTCTGCCGCGACGGTGGCAAACTGGGGAAGCAGAATGGCCAGAAGGCCAATCACAACAAGAATTGCGCCGACAAGTTTCAGGCGCTTGAAGCTCGCCCGCTTGCTACCTGCACGCATCGGTGACTTCAGATTGGTCAAATAGGTCTGCATTTGGGAACGCTCCTTGGTTTCCCTTCGGTCTGTCGGGAACGAGATGAACCTAGGCGTACAGCATCGCCCGAAATTCGCGCGAACCTTACTTCTGTGCAAAGGAAGCTGTTTCGCTGGCACAGCCAGACGGATTCAAATTAGATGGCCGCAAGGAGACGGACACCGATGAAAATTCTGCTGGCTGAAGACGATACCAAAATTGCTGAATATATCGTTGCCGGCCTTGCGGAACACGGTCATTCCGTCGATCACGTTGCCGATGGCCGGGACGCGCTCAGTTACTGTCTCTACAACGACTGCGACATGGCGATCCTCGACCGCATGCTGCCCGGGATGGATGGCCTCTCGGTGCTCAAGGCACTCAGGGCGTCAAAGAAAGCTGTGCCGGTGCTTTTCCTAACCGCCTTGGGGCAAGTCGACGACCGCGTCGAAGGTCTGGCGGCAGGTAGTGATGATTATCTGACGAAACCGTTCCACTTCTCGGAACTTGTCGCTCGGATTGATGCCATCGTCCGCCGCAGGTCCGAGACAAGCGTGGTATCCACCCTGACAGTACACGATTTGACGCTCGACCTCCTCTCCCGCACCGCGAGGCGCCAAAACAACTTGATCGAGCTGCACAACAAGGAATTTGCCATCCTCGAAATCTTGATGCGCAATGCTGGGCGGGTCGTGACCCGTACGTTGCTGCTGGAACGTGTCTGGAATTTCAACTTCGAACCCAGCACCACCGTGGTCGAAACACATATGAGCCGATTGCGCGCCAAGATCGACAAACCGTTCGACACGCCGCTGATCCACACGATCCGCAATACCGGGTATTCGATGCATGGACCGCGGTGACGTCCTTTCGGGGGCCGCGTTTTCGGCGGTTCTGCGCTCCGCTTTTGTTTTTATTTTGGTGCTTGTGCTGTTTGGCTGGGTCACGCTGACCTACGTTGAGCGAAGCCTGATTGCTGAACTCGGCGACGATGTGCAGCAACGTTGGAACATCATCGCCACCGACCATGCAAACGAAGGGCAGGACCACGTGGTGCGGACGATCGCGCACGTCTCACGGGTTGCGACGGGCGGACATCACGCGGTTTCATTGTTCGGGGCAGCGGATACTCTGGTCGCCGGGAACATCATGAATCGGCCGGAAGGCGACGGACTGCAGGTCGGGAAGCTTGAGCATGCTGCCGCATCACCCGAGGATCTCACCAACGATTACGTCTACTTCTCTGGCCCTTTGGAGGACGGGATCCTTGTTGTCGGGCAGCGGCTTGACCTGCTTTACCGCACGCAGATCCTAGTTTTTCGAGCCTTGACGCTGAGCGGGTTCATCGTGGTTCTGACGATGCTGTCGGTCGGATATTATCTGAGCCATAAGAGTCTTCGCCGTTTGAAGGACATTGAAATCGCCCTGTCGAAAACCAGCGAAGGGGACACGGCGGTTCGGATATCTGAAAATGGGGGAACAACACAGATCGACCGGATCGCACATCAGATGAATCTACATCTCGATCGCTTGTCTCGAATGATCGCAACGACGCGAAACACGGCTGCCGCCGCTGCACACGATCTGAAATCACCGCTCGGTCGCGCTTATCTTTCGCTGGGTAAAGCCTTGGAGATGGCGGATCAGGGCGAGGATCCGACCGAGGCGCTCACCGACACGCAGGATGAGCTCGAAAACATGCGCGTCATATTC
The DNA here is from genome assembly GCF_019966545.1 of Heliomarina baculiformis. Classification (GTDB taxonomy): domain Bacteria; phylum Pseudomonadota; class Alphaproteobacteria; order Rhodobacterales; family Rhodobacteraceae; genus Heliomarina; species Heliomarina baculiformis. Next base: position 100,939 of record NZ_JAIMIC010000008.1, read on the forward strand.
GATTCATACCTGCAGCTTTCCCGTATAGAAGCGGCCGGCGGTGAGCATCTGACAGGCGATGTTGATTTGGAAAATCTGCTGCTTGAGCTGGTCGAGACTTTCGCGCTGATCGCGGAGGACGAAGGACAGAGCCTGTCATTCGATGTCGAGCAAGGTCAGCATTACGTGATCAAGGGTAACTCCCAGATGCTTCAGCAGATGTTGGTGAACCTGATTCAGAATGCGGTTACCCATGGACGCATCGGCAATGTCATCTCCGTCACATTGAACCGATCGGACGGTATCGTCCGGCTGGCGGTGGCGGATAAAGGTCCCGGCATTCCCGAGGTGCAAAGGGAGAGCGTTTTCGAACCCTTCCTACGGCTTGATCCCAGCCGGTCCAAACCGGGAAGCGGCCTTGGACTGGCGCTCGTCCGCGCGATTGTCGAAAAACACAGTGGAACGGTCGTGCTGGGAGACAACCATCCTGGCCTGATCGTCTTGGTAACCCTTCCAAGCCTGGGCAGTTAGCGTTTGCAAAACAAAATTGAGCGATACGGGCAGCGACAGCTGGGCTGAATTCTGACCTTCCACCCCGGAAGCTGTCGCTATGAGACCGAAGTTAGCTGCTATTTGACTTCCCGAGGAAACATGCAAGTAGGCAATGCAAGCGCTTGTCTAATCTCTCATCTCAACAGATGCGCGGCGACAAAGTCGGCGCGATTTACAATGTCCTTAAATGGCAGCTCAGTGATCTCTTATTCGAGTGCAGTATAGGTCTCGCGCAGGACAGTGCAGGTTGCTTCAGCCTCGGCGCGGGTCTGCTTGCGTTCGGCATCTTGTTCGAAAATGGCATCCCAGAAAGGCGCAAGAAAGACGCGACGGTTGTAACGTGTTTTCTCGGCCGTTGCGGTGACGTATGGCGGCACGGGAAGCCCGCATAGGGTCAGGTAGCCCATAATGTCGGGAATGCCGCGGTCAAAGATCACAGGACTTGGGAGCGCCTGCGCGGCGCTGTAGGCGTGCAGGTTTTGTTGCAGCATCCGTTCGGCGTAGGCCGTGCGATCCGCCCAAGGTAAAGCGATACCACCGTTCGCCATCTCCTCGCGAATGATCGCCCGACCAGATTCGGGAATTGTGTGAAAGCCGCGGCGAGCGAGCTCGGTGATCAGGCTGGTCTTGCCCGCACCGGGGCCGCCCGTCACGACGAAGAAATGGTCGCTCATGGGGCATCCTCAGGTTTGAAAGGTGGGCAGCGAAGCGATCAACACGCCGAAAGGTGTGGATCAAGGCTGCATGAATTTTGATGGGCAAAACAGTATCGTTCTGCGCGATCGAGGCAGATTCTCTGGCAACAAAGGCAGAATTATCTGGTGCTTTAAAAGGGAGCTATGCTGGAGCCTAGGTCTGTCGAAATTTCGTTCCATCCTGTCTGGTACGGCAACGAAATAACTGACCCAAAGATAGATCAGTCACCCACAGAGGGGACGCGTGTCTGCCATACGCTCTCTCTTGGAAAAAGAAGTCAAATTTTTTTGGTTGGCAACGCGAGCCCGTGCTAAAGTAGCGACGGGTGTCCATTAGAGTATTGTTCTTTGAAATCGCCTCAGGTGGACACGTTCTCTGTTCATTTGAATACATACACAAGTTTTGTGACGACCAGCAAAGACAGCATTTATTTCTGAAGTTGAGCGATTGGGGCGTGTGACTCATCGCAAGTGATTTGGGGGGAAGTATGTTCAGATTTTCGTTTGTAATGTGGTCTTTTGGATTTCTCACGGCCACGTCGGTCTGCGCCTCTTCTATCCAGGTTACGCCCGTATCCTTCGACTTTGGCAATGTCGCGGTCGGCGACACGTCGTTGCCTCAGGAAGTGATTTTTACCAACTTAGGTGACGTTCCGGTTTCACCCAATTTCGCTGGCGGCGCGGTGCCAGGGAATAACTTTCCCGGCTCACAAAACTGCGCCGGCGCGACGCTCGCGCCCGGCGCGTCGTGCCAATTCGCTTATCGTTTTACGCCACAGGCGCTTGGTCCAGTTTCGGGCTCAACCAGTGCTGCCGTCGATGCTGAGACTTACGGTTTCAATTTCAAAGGCAACGGAATAAGTCCTTTTTTGGCGACGGCGACTTCATTCGACTTCGGAAATGTGGCCGTAGGATCTGAGTCTGCTCCGCAGGTTGTGAAGATCACGAATGTCAGCAATGCAAACTTGTCGCCGAATTTTGCGGGGGGCGCTGTCCCGGGGGGTAACTTCCCCGGCTCGCAGAACTGCGCCGGTAAGACGTTCTCGCCGGGCTAATCCTGTCAATTTACATACCGGTTCGCGCCGCAAACAGAAGGCCCGATTACGGGCGCTACTAACTTTGCAATCGACGGCGAGGCGATGTCACTCTCGTTCACTGGAATCGGGGGGACCACAGATGCAGACCCGTTTCTTGTTACAGCGCGGTCCTTCAATTTTGGCGACATGCATGTTGGCGCGACCTCGCCTGCCCAGAGCGTGACGATCACGAATGTCAGCGGCGACGTACAATCGCCGAATTTCGCAGGGGGCGCGGTTCCGGGTGGCAACTTTCCCGGTTCGCAGAACTGCGCCGGAAAGACTTTCGCGCCGGGCGAGTCCTGCCAGTTCATTTACCAGTTTGTACCGGGAGGAGAGGGATCGGTTTCAGGAACGACCAATTTCGCAATCGACGGCGCTGCCTACACGCTGAATTTCCAGGGCAACGGGATAGACCCGTTCCTTGTGACGCCGCTCAGCTTTAATTTCAATGAGACCTTGATCGGCCAGATGTCGGCTCCCCAATTCGTCACCATCACTAATGTCAGCAGTGCAACTCTTTCGCCCAACTTTGCAGGCGGTGCTGTTCCGGGCGGTAATTTCCCTGGTTCTCAGAACTGTGCCGGAAAGACTTTCGCCCCAGGCGAGTCCTGCCAGTTCCAGTATGCATTTATGCCGACCATCGAAGGCGTGATTTTCGGAACGACAAGTTTTGCAATCGATGGCAAAACACGGACATTGAACTTCACTGGAGGGACGGGGACCGTGCCACCCAACCCCTCGCAAGTACCCCTACCTGCCTCGATAACGCTACTTGCCTTAGGACTACTTGGACTTTTCGGCGTTCAGCAAAGATCGCGTCGAACTTGAAATCGAGCAATTGCAAACCTGTCCACTTGTTTGAATTTGACATCAGTATTGCTTCCGAAGCTGAGTCTGAAATCCGTGTGTTCGAGCCAGTCCTGTGCTGGAATCTTCGCAAGTGTCAGTTTTTCACAGGCAGTAAAATTCGAATGGCAGTTTCCACACAGAGGCACGCGCTGCGCTTCCGGCCCTGACATGATCTCGCTCTGCGTGGATTAATAATGTGTTCCGATCCGTCGAAACAATCGTTTGCCGCTCACGTAAAATCAGGTGGTCTTGATATGAAGAATCGCGAGGTGGTTCAGAACTTCTATTGCAGTGCGATTCGCGGATGCCAAAAGACCCTTACGGGTGGGTGGTATTAAACGTCGGAACCGTGCGGCCGAGCATGCCGAAGTATTTTTGGCAAAAAAGGCACTAGGCCTCGTTCCACGAGCAGCGCCGTATGTCGCCACAAATCGTTGCTTGCGCGCTCCGGGCAGGCTTTCCGCGCCGCGCAAGCAGGACGGGGGTGATAAAAGCACATGGTTTGCAGCTGTCCTCGAAATGTGATCCCGACCCGGGTCCGCTTGGCTTAACTGTTGGGCCGCACACGGGCGGCAGTTTTGTTGGCGAAGGCCTCAAGCCGTTCGCGTGCGGCGGGCTGGGTGTTGACGATACCACCCACGAAGGCCTCGGCATAGGCGGCGTCCATACCGGACATGTTGTTCATATGGCTGACTGCCGAACAAATCGCAAAGTTCGTCAGGGGCAGATTCTGCGCCACTTTGTCGGCGAGTTCCATCGCCTTTGCAAAGCTGCCGCCGTCTTCGGTGATGTATTGCGCCAGCCCCAGATCGACGGCCTCTTGCCCTTGATACACGCGGCCGGTCAGAATCATGTCGATCATGCGATACTTGCCGATCATGTCGGACACCCGGATCGTCGCGCCGCCTCCGGTGAAAATCCCGCGCTGGCCCTCTGGCAGGGCGAAATAGGTGCCAGGGTCGATCACGCGCACATGGGCGGCGCTGGCCAGTTCCAGACCGCCGCCGACAACCGCACCCTGTAGCGCGGCAATAATCGGAACGCCGCCATATTCCATCTTGTTGAAGGCTTCATGCCAGCGCAGGCAGACATGCATGAAGTCATCTGGGCTGCGGTCTGCTTTCCAATGTTCGACCAGATCAAGACCGGCGCAGAAGTGATCACCGTCGCCTGCCAGCAAAACGGCCTTTACGCCCGCTATCCGCGCCCCGCTGAAGAAGCGGATCAGTTCCTCGATCGTGACCACATCCAGAGCGTTGCGTTTTTCCGGGCGGTTCAGCGACACGACATAGAGACCGTTGTCGCGCGCGGAAATCGAGAGTCTTTCGTAGGTTTCGGGGTTCACGACGTCATTCATGGGTCGGGTCCTTTCAAGGGATTAATCGGCGAAAGCGGCGTCCAACAGGCTTTGAGAGCCGTGCTGGATGCGTACTTGCTCGGTGGCACATTCGGGCAGAACGTGCTGGGCATAGAAAAGGGCTGTGTCGATTTTCCGGGTCATGAACGCGGCGTCCTGCCCGGCCTCGCGCGCGGACTGCGCCGCCAGGGCGCCTTCGGCGAGTTTCCACCCCGCCGCCAATGTGCCGGTCAGCATAAGGAAGGGGACAGAGCCCGCGAATGCCGCGTCGATATCTTTGCGGCTGTTCTCCAGAAGCCAATTCAGCACGGCCTCAAATGCACCGCGCGCCTGCGCGAGGCCTGTGCCGATCGCCTGCGCCGATGCATCACCGCCCGCAAGCTGCGCTTCGGTCTCCGCAATGAGTGCCGCGAACCGACGGGCGGTTTCGCCCCCGTCGCGCATCACCTTGCGTCCCAAAAGATCGTTGGCCTGAATGGCCGTTGTGCCCTCGTATATCGGGAGAATGCGGGCGTCGCGGTAGTGCTGCGCGGCGCCGGTCTCTTCGATAAAACCCATGCCGCCGTGGATTTGCACGCCCAGCGACGCGACCTCGACCGCACGTTCGGTGCAAAAGCCCTTAATCAGTGGGACCATGAATTCGGCGAGCGATACCATTTCCGGATCACCTTTGTGATGCGCGATATCGAGCAAACCCGCAGTTGCCGCCGCCATCGCCCGTCCGCCTTCGGTCAGGCTGCGCATCCGCAGGAGCATACGGCGGACGTCCGGGTGGTCGATAATCGGGACGGCGTCCTTGCTTTGGCCATTCACCGGACGGCTTTGGACCCGGTCGCGCGCATAGGCCAGCGCCCGCTGGTAGGCCCGCTCGGACATCGCAACGCCCTGCACGCCTACCGAAAACCGCGCGGCGTTCATCATGATGAACATGTATTCGAGGCCGCGGTTTTCCTCACCGATCAGGAAACCTGTGGCATCGTCGTAGTTCAGCACGGCGGTCGGACTCGCGCGCACACCCAGCTTATGTTCGATGCTCACACAGTTGACTGAGTTCGCAATGCCAAGGGTTCCGTCCGGTTCCACGTGTTTCTGTGGCACGATGAACAGGCTCAACCCCCTGGGTCCGTCAGGCGCATCCGGTGTGCGCGCCAGCACCAGGTGGATGATGTTCTCTGTCAGGTCATGGGCACCATAGGTGATATAAATCTTGGTACCGGTGACGCTATAAGTGCCGTCTGCGCGCCGCATCGCCTTTGTCGCCACCCGGCCCAGATCGCTGCCCGCCTGCGGTTCGGTCAGGTTCATTGTGCCGGACCAGCGCCCTTCGATCAGCGGCCCGAGATAGGTGGCTTTCTGTTCCTCTGAGCCGGTCAGCAGCAGCGCCTCAATCGCCCCGTCGGTCAGCAGTGGGCAGAGACCAAAGCTCATGTCAGCGGCGTTCAACATCTCGACAGCTGCTGCGCCAACGGCACGCGGCAGCCCTGTGCCGCCATATTCGCCCGGATGGGTAAGCGCCTGCCATCCCATTTCTACAAACCGGTCATAGGCCCGCGCGTTGCCCTCGGGCATGGTCACCCGGCCTTTGTCAAACCGGGTCGCCACTGTGTCGCCGATCCGGGACAATGGTGCGACCTCCTCGGCGCAAAACCGGGCATAACCCTGAAGCACGGCATCAATATCCGACAGCGCACAATCCGAATACGCCTCGAGCGATGACACGTTGTCCCAGTGGGACAGGTGTTCAACACAGAACATCAGATCTTGCAGGGGCGGTTGATAGGACATGACGGGTTCTCCGACAGAAACTATGGCTTCTTGCCTCCTACTACTTCCGTAACTTGCCAATAAGTTCATTTTTTGCCAAATTTATATCCGATCACGACAAAAAACCCTTTATGACCAATCATGACCCAATCTCCCTGACGACCGTTTCAGCGGGTTTCATCGAGGACTGGCTCGATGCTCTGCGGTCCCGTTGCACGTCGGTGGAGATGACCTCCCTGTTGGAAAGTTCTGGACTGCAGACCAGTCCAATGGCGCCGACACAGCGCATCACGCTCGAAGAAATCGCCACTCTGTATCAGCAGGCCGCGCCAGCCACCGGCGATGAAATGATGGGGCTCTGGAGCCGCCCGATCCGATCACGCGCATTGCAGCACCTCCTGACCGTACAGCGTGAGGCGAGCAGCATGCTCTCAGCACTGTTTCGGTTCTCGACGTTCTGGAATCTGTTACTGGATGATTTTCGCCTGGATTTGCGGAGCAACTCAAAGCAGGTGGAGCTGGCATTGATTCCTTACTCCCCGCACGCCGAGCCCCAGCGATTTGGTCACATGCTGATCCTCAAATTGGCGCATGGGCTTCTGTCTTGGCTGGGCGGGGCGGAAACGCCGGTGCATGAGGTTCGCTTTGCCTTTTCCCGTCCGGATTTCGCCGCAGATTACGCGGTTGTCTTTCCCTGTCCGGTCGCGTTCGACGCACAGCATACCAGCATAATATTCGATCCAAGCCAATTCGACCGTCCGGTCACTCGCAGCCCCGCCGAAGCATCCGTCTTCCTCGAACGTGCGCCACGTGACTGGATTTTCACCGGCTCACGCGCCCATACGAACAGCCTCCGCGTCCGCGCCTTTCTCTACGGAGAGACATGGCAGAGCTGCCAACTTCCGGACGCGGCTCAAGCACTGAAAATCACGCCCCGGACGCTAAATCGCCGCTTGAAAGAGGAAGGGACATCCTTTCAATCCATAAAGGACGCTCTGCGCCGTGACATCGCTATCCGAGCGCTTCAGCAAGGAACGGACAGCATCGAACAGATCGCCTTTGACACCGGTTTTTCTGCACCGTCGAACTTCCACCGAGCCTTTCACAAATGGACCAACCGGACGCCCGGCTCATACCGTTTGTAAATTCACGGATGATCTGATCCAATGCCTCTGCCACTTCTGCAATACGGCAGTCCAAGCGAAGGCTCTGGTGTCATACTAACCAACATTGTCGGGTTGTTTTTTGCCTTCAGGGCGTCGGCATTGGCTGAAATCACTCACTCCAATTCGCACACGCGGCTAAGGTCCGCCAACCACTGTTTTCTTGGGACTGGAAATATGGTGGAGCCTAGGGGGATCGAACCCCTGACCTCCTGCATGCCATGCAGGCGCTCTCCCAGCTGAGCTAAGGCCCCGATTGTGTGCGCCGCTGAATAGGCGCAAGCTTGGGCGGGTTCAAGCGAAAAGTTCCGCCCAAGCGCAGGTTTTCTTCAATCGTCGTCGTCGCTGGCGACGTCCGCGATTTCGTCGAGCGAAACATCATCGTCGTCGTCTTCATCTTCAAGAAGATCGTCGCCGAGATCCACGTCAACATCATCATCGTCCAGAACGACTTCGTCATCGTTCTCCATTGCTTTTTTCGACTTTGCTGTCGCGGCATCTTCGGCGTCGGCGGCGATCATGCGCGCCTTGGCATTGTCTACTTCGACCACCTCGCCCGTATACGGGCTGACGATCGGATTCTGGTTCAGGTCGTAAAACCGTTTACCCGTTGTCGGGCAAACGCGCTTTGTACCCCATTCTTCCTTGGGCATTGGCGTCCCCTTGAAATTGCATCTGGTCATATCGACGATTCCGGTCGCTTGCCATATGACGTAGGTACTGTCAAAGCCTTTGAACATATTCGGGGGTCCATCTTGGGCAAACATCATCTTCCGGGCGTTCCGAGCGTGCCAATCGTGATGCGGCGTTCCGCACGGGCAAGGCGGATAACGTTGCGCATATCGCAGCTCGACGGTCGTGTGACGCTGACCCTGCCCAATGGCACGCCGGAATCCGAAGCGCTCGATTTTGCGCGGCAAAAGCAGGACTGGATTCTCGGACATCTCGACCGGCGCGAAGAAGACGTGAGCGTCGGGCCGCGCGTTGCGCTCCCCGTAGACGGAATCCCCCGGGAAATCCTGCACATCAAAGGGCGTCGGATTGTTTTGCAAGATGAGACACTTGGCGTGCCAGAAGGGCCGGTCGGGCCGAGATTGCAGGCTTGGCTGAAAGTTCGGGCGCGCGATCGTCTTGCGGCGGCATGTGACGTGTACTCGACGCGGTTGGGGCGGCCATATGCGCGGCTGGTTCTGCGCGATACACGGTCGCGTTGGGGCTCCTGCACCTCGGAGGGTAATCTCATGTTCTCTTGGCGGCTGGTTCTCGCGCCTGCCGAAGTTCTCAATTACGTCGCCGCGCATGAAGTGGCTCATCTCGCAGAGATGAACCATTCTCCGGCTTTCTGGTCCGTGGTTGAAAATCTGTACGGACCCTATGCCGCACCCCGGGCATGGCTGCGGAGCGAGGGGAACAAGCTGCATCGCTATCGCTTCGATTCGGATGGTTGACTTGTGACAGAACTGTGATCACAAACCGGATGACATGATGAACCCGCGTCTGACCGAAGCCTTTCCCGCAGCGCATGAACGCGTTTACCGTGCATTGCGCACACGTATCATGCATGGGGAAATCGCGCCCGGCGCCTCTCTGACCCTGCGGGGTATCGGCCGGGAATACGATGTCTCGATGACCCCCGCGCGTGAAGCCGTTCGCCGACTGGTGGCTGAGGGCGCTCTGTTTCTTTCAAGCTCGGGGCGGGTGTCCACGCCGGAACTCAGCAACGAACGGATCGAGGAACTCGCCGCCCTTCGGGCTTTGCTCGAGGTCGAACTGGCGAGCCGGGCCCTGCCAAGAGCGCATATGGCTCTGATCGACCGGCTGCAATCCATCAACCACACGATTGGCGAGGTGGTGGTGAACCGTGATGCGGTCGGATACATCCGCACCAATCTCGAATTTCATCGCACCCTCTATCTGAGGGCACAGGCCCCGGCGATGTTGGCAATCGCGGAAACAGTCTGGCTGCAGCTGGGCCCGACAATGCGGGCGCTTTACGGTCGCCTGAAACGTACCGATCCCCCGCATTACCACAAGCTTATCATCGCGGCGCTCAAGTCCGGTGACGAACCGGGGCTTCGCCTCGCGGTACGCTCGGATGTAACGCAGGGGTTGCGTCTGCTGACAACCTGAACCCGTTCGCCAGGCCAAGCGAAACTGATAAGAAATTACTAACAAAGGGCTATCGCGCGAGGGCAACTTGTGGCTAAATCTACCTAGGGTTGATTTTATTTATTTGGAGGCGCGCAATGAATTGTCCGGATTCCCTGAAAGTCGTCACCGTTTCTACGCTGCTTTCTATCGGACCTGCCGCAGCGCAGGACGCGCAGGATCTTGCGAAACAGCTGAGCAACCCGGTCGCTGCGCTGATCAGTGTTCCCTACCAGTACAACTATGACGAAGGGTATGGTCCGAATGGCGATGGCTCTCGTAGCTTCGTCAATTTCCAGCCGGTGATACCCATTTCCATCGGTGAGAACTGGAACCTGATCTCGCGTACTATCATCCCGTTTATCGATCAAAAGGATGTTATTCCCGGCACCTCCCAATCCGGCCTTGGCGACATAACTCAAAGCTTCTTTTTCTCGCCAAAGGCACCCACTGCCGGCGGTCTGATCTGGGGGGTCGGTCCTGCTTTCTTGCTGCCGACAGGCGCTGACAATCTCAGCGCGGACGAGTTCGCGGCCGGTATCACCGGCGTCGTGCTAAAGCAGGCGGGTCCTTGGACGATAGGGGCCTTGGCAAACCATCTCTGGGACGTAGATGGCGATACCGAGATCGATTCGACCTTTTTCCAGCCCTTTCTAAGCTATTCCACACCAAATGCCTGGACCTTCACCGTTAACTCCGAAGCCACTTACGATTGGGTGACGGATGACAGCGGTGTGCCGATCAACTTCACGGCAACCAAGGTAACCAAAATAGGATCGAACCTTGTCAGCATCGGCGGCGGGGTCCGCTATTGGGCGGATACGACCGCGAACGGGCCGGATGACTGGGGCGCGCGGATCATCGTAAGCTTCCTTTTCCCGAGATAGGTCAACACCTTCCCCTGACTCTATTGCAATTGCACCTCTCGACGTCGCGAATTAGGGTCGCGCCGGAATATCTGCCTTCATTTCGAGGGCAAAGCGACTTTGGGAGGAAGACTCATGACGAATTTCACTCGGCGCGGTGCGCTTGGATTGATGGGCGGTGCCGCGACGCTGCCGATGCTTGGGACGCCTGCACTGGCCAACACGAAGATGACCGTTGGTGCGCTGCGCTTTACCAGCCACGCGGCCAGCTTTGTCGCCTTTGAGCGCGGGTACTTCAGCGAAGAAGGTTTGGATGTCGATTTCCGCTTTTTCCAGGCGGCGCAGCCGATGGCCGTTGCGATTGCCTCGGGTGACGCGGATTTCGGCGTGACCTCGATCACCGGCGGGTTGATCAGCCTTGCCGAAAAAGGCGCGGCCAAGGTGATCGGCGGTGCGCTCAGCGAAGAGCAGGGGATCGATGGCCAGATGATACTTGCCTCGAACGCAGCTTATGATGCCGGTCTGACCGCACCGGCCAAGCTGGATGGCAAGAGCTTTGCCGTAACGCAGGCGGGGTCGTCCTTCCATTACATGGGCGCCAAGATTGCCCAGGCCGAAAACGCCGAAATGTCCTATAAGCCGCTGCAAAAGGTCGGTGCGATCATCGGCGCGATGAAGTCCGGACAGGTCGATGCATGGACCATCGTGCCGCATATCGGCAAGGCGCTTGTTGGTGGCGGCGCGGTCAAGCATATCGGCATGGTCGCGGATTACCTGCCCAATTATCAGGTGACGACGGTATTCACCTCGGCAGAGAATGCTGAGAACGAACGCGCAAAGACCGAAGCATTCCTGCGTGCGTTCTCAAAAGGGGCGGCGGATTTCAACGCCGCGCTGGTGGACAAGACCACCGACGAGGCTGGCATGGAAGACATGGTGAAGCTGATTCACAAGTATGTGTACGCGGACGATCCTTACGAAAAGGCCAGCAAGTCGATCATCAACGGCGCGATGCGGATCAACGCGAATGCGGCACTGAATATGGGGTCGGTCACGGATCAGGTGGACTGGTTCAAATCCGAAGGTCTGATTAAGGACGGCATTTCTACCGAGACGCTTGTCGATTCCAGCTATGTGGAAATGATCTAGGGCTTGACCGGGCGGGCCATTTGTGGCCTGCCCCATCCTGCCATGAAACTAGCTCTCGAACAGATTACGCATCACTATGCCGGCTTGCCGGTGTTGGAGGACATCTCTCTTTCCATTCCGGCCGGAGAGATCCTCTGTATCATCGGCCCTTCGGGCTGCGGCAAGTCTACGCTGCTGCGCCTGATCGGCGGGTTAGAGCGGCCAGATTTCGGTCAGGTCCTTCAGCTGGGAGAACCGCCAGAAGGCTGCCTGAACCCGCTCACCTATGTATTTCAGGATTTTGCGCTCCTGCCTTGGCGCAGTGTCGGTGGCAATATCTCTCTCGTGTTGGAAGATCACGGCATTCGCGGCCGTCAAGCCGACGAGATCATCGAGGATGTACTGGCACGTACCAAGCTGAGTGATTTTCGCAAGGCTCTGCCAAGGCAGCTTTCCGGCGGCATGAAGCAGCGGGTGGCCATTGCGCGCGCGCTGGCGGTGAAACCGGCCGTCATGCTGCTTGACGAACCGCTCTCGGCGCTGGACGCTCAGACGCGCGAGTTGCTGATGGACGATCTGCTCGCCCTCTGGACGCGGCAGCCGTTTTCCGGGGTTTATGTGACGCACAACCTCGCCGAAGCTGTGCGGCTTGGGCATCGGATTGCCGTACTGTCGCGCCGTCCCGGCAAGGTCCGCGAAATCATCGAAATCGATCTGCCGCTGGAAGAGCGCCATCACGGTCATGCCCGGCTTGACGAGGTGCAGGCGCATCTCTGGTCGCTGATGAAGCAGGAAGCGATGGCGGCTGATCAGGAGTTGCTAGATGTCTGATGCGACACTGGCCCGGTCGGGGCAGGTTCCCACGCGCAAGGTGGCATTCCGGGGGGGTGGTTTTCGCCCCGTCGCTAAGCGTGGTATCGGTTTTGTGGTGTTCGTTGCCCTGCTGCTTGTCATCGAATGGGGCACGCGGGCCGGGTGGATCGGCAATCTGACCCTGCCACGTCCGTCAGATGTGGGACAGACGCTATGGGCTCTGGCCGAGAGCGGTCAGCTCTGGGTGCATATGCAGCCTTCGCTGACCCGGCTTGTCGTCGGCAGTCTTCTGGGTGTCAGTCTCGGTGTGGCGGTCGGCGTGCTGATCGGATTGTTCAGCTACGCGCGTGCCGGGCTGGTGCCGCTTGTCGCGGCCCTGTTTCCGATCCCGAAGATCGCGCTGCTGCCGCTATTCGTGATCTGGTTCGGCATCGACGAGGCGAGCAAATACGCCCTGATCGCGCTCGGGACGTTCACGCCGACTGTGGTTTCGACCTACGGGGCGGTGGATAACGTCGACCGGACGCTGATCCGGATGGGTCAGAGTTTCGGGCTTACCTGGTGGAGCATTGTGCGAAAGATCGTCGTACCCGGTGCGCTTCCCGGTATTCTGTCAGGGCTGCGGGTGTCGCTGGCCATCGGTATCATCCTGCTTGTCGCGGCAGAGATGCTTGGCGCGGAATACGGTATCGGCGCATATATCCTTCAGGCCGGATCGCTTTACGATCTTGAAAAGCTTTTTGCCGGGGTGGTCATACTCTCCGCGCTTGGCGTTCTTACGAGTTCCGGCATCGGGCTGATCGAAAGACGCCTGCTCCGCTGGCGTGCCTGATATGTGGATGGTGACCGGGGAGGGGCTCTGCCCCATCCGCGCAGGCGCGGATTCCCCGGGATATTTTTGACCCAAAGAAGCAGGTAAGGTCAGGGGGGGGGGCTGCCTCGCCTGTCAGGCGGCGAGGCCCTTGGACCCCATTTTGAGGAATTTCTGGCGGCGATCGGCGACCAGATCGGCGCCTTTCTTCTTGCCGAGTTCCTTGAGCATCGCCTTGATCGACTTGCCGACGCTTTCCATGGCGGCGGATTTACCGCGATGGGCACCGCCGCTAGGTTCGGGGATGATTTCGTCGATGACGGCCAGTGTCTTGAGATCCTGTGCCGTGAGGTGCAGGGCTTCGGCGGCTTCGCGCATCTTTTCGGAGTCCTTCCAGAGGATCGACGCGCAGCCTTCGGGGCTGATGACCGAGTATATGGAATGTTCGAGCATGGCCACACGGTTGGCTGTTGCGAAAGCTACGGCACCGCCTGATCCACCTTCGCCGATGATGACGCTGATCAGCGGTACCGGAATTTGCAGGCAGGTTTCTGTGGAGCGCGCAATGGCCTCGGACTGGCCGCGTTCTTCGGCGCCCTTGCCAGGGTAGGCTCCTGTGGTGTCGATGAGGGTGATGACGGGCAGGTTGAACCGGCCAGCCATCTGCATCAGGCGGATCGCCTTGCGGTAGCCTTCTGGGCGGGCCATGCCGAAATTGCGTTCGATGCGGCTCTTGGTGTCCGAGCCTTTTTCGTGACCGATTACCATGACCGGGGTGCCGTCCAGCCGGGCGAGACCGCCCATTACGGCAAGATCGTCGGCAAAATTGCGGTCGCCCGCGAGCGGGGTGAATTCTGTAAAAAGCGCATCGATATAGTCACGGCAATGGGGCCGTTCCGGGTGGCGCGCGACCTGGCATTTGCGCCAGGGCGTCAGGTTCTTGTAGAGATCGGTGAGCATGGTTTCGGCCTTGGCATCCAGTGCCGCGGCTTCGGAGGCGACATCCATCTCTTCGTTTGCCCGTCCGAGGGCGCGCAGCTCCTCGGCTTTGCCTTCGATCTCGGCAAGCGGCTTTTCGAAATCCAGATACTGTGTCATGCCTTGGCTCATCCTTGTTTCCCGCATCGTATATGTCCTTGGGCGAGGAGATTGCAACTCGGCAAGATTTGCAAATGAACTTCGTGCCAGCCTGCAAGGATGAAGCAGCGGGGACCTAGGTGGCCCAGGCATATGAAAACCAGCTGATCGGCGTGGTGAACTATAGTTACCAAAATCCCGACCGCGATCTGTCACTTGGTGCGCTGTTGGATGCCTCGGCGCATCCGGGCGCCTTGGGCCTCGGCCATCCTGGTGTTCTAAGAGGCCTCTTTGACAGAGATAGCAGCGAGATGCGGGTAATCTGATCAGACCGGTTTTTCTCGGTCGTTTCGCGAAAGAATGGGCGTCACGCCGGATATGTTCCGCGACCGCGAGGGCGTTCGAGACGCTTGCCGCGCGTCGCCAGCTGCTCAGAGGAGAGAATTGGTCGGTGACTTTTACGAGAACGCGCGGAAGCATGCCAGGCGAGGAACTGCCATCCTATGCAGGTGCCGTCATTTCTGAGCGTTTCAATGTGACCGAGCCTTTCAAAAAGGTGGAGTCGTCGGGCGGTGAAAATGCGGCGCTTACCTTTCAGGGCCGTTCTACGGCGTACAAAAGGCTTATGACTACTTTGTTGGCGATTGGCTGACCAGCAGGGGTCGTGATGCGGCGGATCCCGGCTGTTTGCAGAGATATCTTAATACGCCGACCGATACCGCGCCGGAGAAGATGGTAACGGAAATCTAAATGCCTCTGGACCCTGCATCCTGGATTTCCGGCCGGTCACCTCCCGAAGAACAAGGGTGACCGGCGGTCTTGCTTAGCCCGCGATCAACTCGGACTGCTTGACGATGACTTCGGCCTGTTTAATCGATGCAATGTCCACGAGCCGGCCTTTGTAGACCGTCGCACCGGCGCCCGTGCGCGTGGCTTCCTCCATCGCGGCAAGGATCTCACGTGCCTCTGCGACCTTTTCCTCTCCGGGGGTGAAGACTTCGTTGGCCAGCGCCACCTGCTTGGGGTGGATAGCCCATTTCCCGACCATGCCGAGCGTTGCGGAGCGGCGCGCCTGTGCGCGGAAACCTTCGTCGTCCGAGAAATCTCCAAAGGGGCCGTCGACAGGCAGCAAGCCGTGTGTCCGACAGGCGGCAACGATGGCGGCCTGCGCCCAGTGCCACGGATCGGACCAGTATTTCTGGCCTTCCTGAAGCATGTAGTAATCTTCCTGCGTGCCGCCGATGCCGGTGGTCTGCATGCCCATCGATGCGGCGAAATCGGCGGCGCCAAGGCTCATCGCTTCGAGCCGGGGGGAAGCGGCGGCGATTTCCTCTACGTGAGCGATGCCTGCCGCGCTTTCGATGATCACTTCGAATTTGACCGGTTTTGTACGGCCCTTGGCGCGTTCGACCGCTGTGGCCAGTGCGTCGACCGCATAGATATCCTCGGCGCAGCCGACCTTGGGGATCATCAGCATGTCGAGACGGTCGCCCGCCTGCTCGAGGAGGTCCACTACGTCCCGATACCAGTAAGGCGTGTCGAGAGAGTTGATGCGCACCGACAGCGTCTTGTTGCCCCAGTCGATATCGCTGATGGCTTCGATGATGTTCTTGCGGGCCTGATCCTTGTCAATCGGAGAAACGGAATCCTCGAGATCGAGGTTGATGACATCCGCATCGCTTGCTGCCATCTTTGGCGGCAGTTTCGTGTTCGAACCCGGTCCGAAAAGCTGGCAACGGTTCAGTCGGGCCGGCGGTGTAGGCTGGAGGCGGAAGGACATGGAGACTCCTTGGCGAAATAAAGTTTTCGATTGTCTGGTGATCGGGTTATAAAATTACCCGGACGTTCGCAACATGTTTCTGCAATGCAGCGTTTCAAGCAGTTCCTCACAGGCGTTACACGGCATCTTGAGCCTTGGCAGTTGTTTTCCGCGAAATTCCGGCTAGCCGTGGGCAGGGACCTGAGGGAAGGCAGCGAGGCGGGCGCATATTCTCAGGGGCCAGCCATCTCTTGCCGATGTGTGAGGCCAAGCTGCATTAATTTGCGGCGCTTGTGCAAGTTTTTCGAATAATCTTGCGAGTTGGTGGCTTCTTGCGCCGATTTATGCAAGCGACTGGATCGCGTCTTCTTTTATGGTCCGGGCGAATCAAAGGAGTACCCGCAATGATCGAGACCCCATACCTTCTTTTTCTCGGCGACGCGCCGGATCCGCTTTCTGCAAAGGTCGCCCAGGGCATCAAGGACTGGAGACCGGAAAACGCGGTTGGCCAGTTCCGGATGGAAGGGTGCAAGGCCGATATGAAGCTGCCGGACATGGATCTGGCTGCAGCCAAGGCCGCGGGTGCCAAGACTCTGGTCATCGGCGTGGCCAACCGGGGCGGTATCATCTCGCAGGCATGGAAAAAGGTGCTGGTCGAGGCGCTGGAAGAAGGGTTTGACCTGGCCTCGGGTCTGCATAACCTCCTGCGCAATGAAGAAGACCTTGCGGCCGTTGCAAAGGCATGTGGCCGGACCCTGCACGACGTACGGATCCCGACGGTGCAATATCCGATCGCGAACGGCGAGAAGCGCAGCGGTAAACGGGTTCTGGCCGTTGGCACCGACTGTAGCGTCGGCAAGATGTACACGGCGCTGGCGCTGGATGAATCCCTGCGCAAGATGGGCAAGAAGAGCACGTTCCGCGCGACCGGCCAGACCGGCATCCTCATCACCGGCGGCGGTGTGCCGCTGGACGCGGTGATCGCCGATTTCATGGCCGGGTCGATTGAATACCTGACGCCCGACAACGACGACGATCACTGGGATATCATCGAAGGCCAGGGCAGCCTGTTCCATGTGTCTTATTCCGGTGTGACGATGGCGCTGGTGCATGGCGGTCAGCCGGACGCGCTGATCCTGTGCCACGAGCCGACCCGAGAGCATATGCGCGGTCTGCCGGGCTACAAGCTGCCGACGCTTGAAGCGCTGCGCGATACCGCGCTGCCGCTGGCCCGTGTTGCCAACCCTGCCTGTGAAGTGGTAGGGATCTCGATCAATACGCAACACCTGAGTGATGAAGAGGCCGAGGCCTATCTTGCGAAGGTTGAAGCGGACATGGGTCTTCCGACTGTCGATCCCTATCGTCAGAACGCGGACCGGCTTGCCGAGGCGCTGGCTGCGCTTTAATCGCTGACAAATGAACAAGTTGACCCGCCGGGAGCCTCCGGCGGGGATATTTTTGACCCAAAGAAGGACGGGGCGCCCATGAAAATCGATGTGACTCGCGATGTATTCAAGCTGGCGCAGGTGTTTACCATCTCGCGGGGGTCCCGCACGGAGGCTCAGGTTCTGACTGTAAATCTCGAGGATGGCGGTTTTGTCGGTCGCGGCGAATGTGTGCCTTACGCGCGTTATGACGAGACGCTGGAGTCTGTCGAGGCGGAGATCCGATCACTGCCGACGGATGTGACCCGGGACGCGCTGATGGAGCTTTTGCCCGCGGGGGCCGCCCGCAACGCGGTGGATTGCGCGCTTTGGGATCTGGAATGCAAGCGGTCGGGCAAGCGGGCTTGGGAACTGGCGGGGTTGCCTGTACCGGGTCCGGAAATCACGGCGTATACCCTGTCGCTCGGCACGCCCGAGGATATGATGGCGCAGGCCGCGAAGAACGCGATGCGCCCCTTGCTGAAGATCAAACTTGGTACACCGGATGACATGCCCCGCCTTGAGGCGGTGCGCGCAGGAGCCCCAGCGTCACGGATCATCGTGGACGCGAACGAGGGCTGGAGCGCCGAGGTCTATTCGGATCTGGCGCCGCATCTGACGCGGCTTGGGGTCGAACTGGTGGAGCAGCCCTTGCCGGCCGGTGAGGACGACGCACTGATCGGCATGCAGCGTCCGGTGCCGGTCTGCGCCGATGAGAGCTGCCATGACCGCGCGAGCCTGCCCGGCCTGAAAGGCAAGTACGATGTTGTGAACATCAAGCTCGACAAGACCGGCGGGCTGACCGAGGCGCTGGCGCTGCGCGAGGCCGCGCTGGCCGAGGGTTACAAGGTGATGGTGGGCTGTATGGTCGGCTCGTCGCTGGCCATGGCGCCTGCCGTGCTGGTCGCGCAGGGCGCTGTTGTGACCGATCTCGACGGCCCGCTTCTGCTGGCCAAGGACCGCGACACGCCTCTGACATTTGACACGGCCGGAGTGCACCCGCCCAGTGCGGCGCTCTGGGGATAAGGAGACAGGGATGACCCGAACAGTATACATGAATGGTGACTATCTGCCCGAAGAAGACGCCAAGGTTTCGATCTTCGACCGCGGTTTTCTCATGGCCGACGGTGTGTACGAGGTGACCAGCGTTCTGGGAGGCAAGCTGATCGATTTTGACGGTCACGCTGTCCGGCTTGAACGGTCACTTTCCCAACTGGACATGGTCAACCCCACCACCAAGGAAGAACTGCTCGAGATCCACCGTGAGTTGGTGAGCCGGAACGGTATCGACGAAGGGCTCGTCTACCTTCAGATCACCCGTGGCGCGCCGGGTGACCGTGATTTCGTTTTCCCGGATCCGGAAACGACCGCGCCGACCATCGTCCTCTTTACCCAGAACAAACCCGGGCTTGCCGACAGTCCGGCGGCGAAAAAGGGCATGAAAGTCATCTCGATCGAGGATATCCGCTGGGGACGGCGTGACATCAAGACGGTGCAGCTGCTGTATCCGTCGATGGGCAAGATGATGGCCAAGAAGGCCGGTGCCGACGACGCCTGGATGATCGAGGACGGTTTCGTGACCGAAGGCACGTCGAACAATGCCTATATCGTCAAGGATAACCGGATCATCACCCGCGCGCTTTCCAACGATATCCTGCATGGCATCACCCGTGCCGCCGTATTGCGTTTCGCACGCGAAGCCCAGATGGAAGTCGAAGAGCGCAGCTTCACCATCGAAGAGGCCCGCGCCGCAGACGAGGCGTTCATTACGTCGGCCAGCAGCTTCGTAATGCCAGTCGTTGAAATCGACGGCACGGTCATCGGCGACGGTGTGCCGGGCAAGGTCGCCCCCCGGCTGCGTGAAATCTACCTCGACGAGAGCCGCAAGGTCGCGATCTAAGCGAAAATGGCGTCTGCGCAGGGAGCAATCGCCTGCGCAGGCCGAAACCGGTTGGCAGCAGGAACGGTTTCAGGGCAGACAGTCATTCGGGGGCTGGCTCTTGGCCGTCGCTGTGTGACAGATCGGAAACCCGCGTGACATGACATTCGTGATAGCACCACTGCTCTTGCTGATCGCACTCCTACTGGGCCTCTACCTCTGGACCCAGAATATTGCGACGGCGGCGTCCGCGATGGTTCCGCAGGCCGGAGAGATTCAGCCCGTAAACGGCGGTGCCATTCATTTCGTCGAAATGGGAGAGTCGGGCGCACCGCCGCTGGTTCTGATCCACGGGATATCCGGGCAGCTTCAGCATTTCACTTATGCGATGGCCAGGATGCTGGCCCGGGACTTCTACGTTTACGTGGTGGATCGCCCGGGTTGTGGCTACTCGCACCGAGACCGCGACGAAGATGCGGCGCTATCTGTTCAGGCCCGCATGATTGGGGAATTCCTTGATGCGAAAGGCGTCAAGAATCCGATGATTGCGGGTCACTCCCTTGGCGGGGCGGTCACACTTGCGATGGCACTGGACCGGCCGGAGAAGACAAGAGCCATCGCCTTGATCGCCCCCCTGACGCATGTTCAGGACGCGGTGGACCCGGTGTTCAAAGGGCTTGAGCTGCGCAGCCCCCGCGCCCGCCGCCTTGTGGCCTCGACCGTCGCGACACCCCTCGCACGGGCCGGCGCCGAGAAAGTTCTGGCGCATGTCTTCTCGCCGGAACCGCCGGTCGATAACTTCCTGACCCGGGGAGGTGCGGCTCTGGGCCTGCGTCCCGGCGCCTTCGTCACCGCCTCGGGCGATCTGGTTGCCCTCGAGAAAGCACTTCCTGTGCAGGTCGCGCGCTACGGTGAACTGACCGTTCCCGGCGGCGTTCTCTATGGCGCCGCAGATGCGCTGCTCGATCCTGAAACACAGGGGCGCAGCATGGAACGCTACGGGTTGACCTGCGAATTCCTTCCTGATCGCGGGCATATGCTGCCCCTTACGGCCCCCGAGGACTGCGCCGATTTCATTCGCCGGATCTGGGCGCGGACAGCCTGAAGAACGACGTCGTTCAGAAAAGCCAGCTATCCCGTATCAGACTTTCCGCGTCACATTCTCTTCGAAGGCGGTTTCAAAAGCGGCCTTCTTTTCGGCACCAGCTTCGGTCTGATGCTGACTTTTCCACTCGTCCATCGTCATCCCATAAAAGATCTCGCGCGCCTCTTCCTTGCCCATGTCGATGCCGCGTTCATTCGCGGCTTCCTGGTACCACCGGCTGAGGCAGTTCCGGCAGAACCCGGCGAGGTTCATCAGGTCGATGTTCTGTACATCGGTGCGATCCTGCATCAGATGTTGCCTGAGACGCCGGAACGCCGCTGCTTCCAGTTCGAGTTCGGTCTGCTTGTCCATCTCACCCTCCATTTCACCTAACCGATCTAGGGCGTGACGTTATTCATGTCACCCCGGTGCCACAGCTGTTTTTCCTCTTGCCGAAAATACTTCGGGGTCCGGGGCAGCGCCCCGGTCAGACCTGGCCCGCAGACACGCCGGTGACATCAGTCATAGCCCGCTTCAGCCGCGGTGCCAGTCGTTCCGCCAACCGGACTGCGCCTCTTCCCCCGCAATCAGGTCGTTTCGCAGCTCGACTACCACGCCGGGTAGCGTTGGCAGCGTGGCATGCCTGTCGATGCTATCACCCGGCAGATCGCTGAGATAGCGGATTGGCAAGCCGCTGGTTGCGGGCAGACAGGATCGCCGTGCCCCGGCCGCGCCACGAACTGCGCCAGCGCTTGGTTATAGGGGCGATCATGGGCGTCCAGCCGCCTTTCCTGCTCCGTCCCGTCCGCGTGACGATTGGCCCGGATGATCGTGCCGTCGTAAACTTTCATTAACAATGTCGGAGCATCCTCGCCGCGATTGGGATCGGTCACGAGGCGGGAATAACTCGATGCGATCACCGGGGCGTTCAGCAACCGCGCAACGTGCAGGGAAAGGCCACGGGCGCCTATGTCATAGGCAATATGTCGTTGATGTCTTCCTGCGGCAGGCCAAGTTGGCTTTGGTTTCACACCTGATGGTACGGTGTTGCGGGTACGATCAGAGGTCACAAGCCACCACCCGGGACGGGTTTCGCCTTGGATGGAAAACGGAAAATATGTCATATGCCTGTGCTGATTTTTATCGAAGGCTTACGCCAGTTGTTCCACGAGGGGAATTGGGTCATAAGGATTTCAACTATGTTTGCGATAACGGGCAGCGATCAAGGGAGAGCCGAAAAATGAAACGCTCAAGAAACGTCAAGATCGTCGCCACACTCGGACCGGCATCCGACACTTACGAGATGATCCGTGCCCTGCACGAGGCCGGTGCCGATGTTTTTCGCCTCAACATGAGCCACGGCACACAGGATGATATCCGCGAAAGACACAAGATCATACGACAGGTCGAAAAGGATCTCGAAAGTCCGATTGCCATCCTGGCCGACCTTCAGGGGCCGAAACTGCGGGTTGGCACTTTTGCCAATGGCGAGGAGATGCTAGAACAGGACGCGGAATTCCGGCTCGATCTCGACCCTGCAGAAGGCGACGCAACCCGTGTCCGACTGCCCCATCCCGAGATTTTCGCGGCCCTCGAAGAAGGCGCGCACCTGCTGGTCAACGACGGCAAGATCCGCCTGCGCGTAACGGATTGCGGCGAGGATTTCGCAAACTGCGTGGTCGAAGCGGGCGGTGTGATCTCGAACCGGAAGGGCGTGAATGTGCCCGACGTGGTACTGCCAGTCGCGGCTCTGTCGGAAAAGGATCGTGACGATCTGGAATTCGCCTGCTCGCTGGGCGTCGACTGGCTGGCCCTGTCCTTCGTGCAGCGTCCCCGCGATGTCGAAGAGGCGCGGGAGCTGGCGCAGGGCCGTGCCGCGATCCTTTCCAAGATCGAAAAACCGTCTGCGGTCGATAACTTCGATGCGATCCTTGCGGCCTCCGACGGGATCATGGTCGCTCGCGGCGATCTGGGCGTGGAATTGCCCGTCCACGCGGTGCCGCCGATCCAGAAACGCCTGACCCGGAAATGCCGTGCCGCCGCCAAGCCGGTCATCGTGGCCACGCAGATGCTGGAATCGATGATCGAAAGCCCGATGCCCACCCGGGCCGAGGTCTCGGACGTGGCGACAGCGATCTACGAAGGCTCGGATGCGATCATGCTCTCGGCTGAATCCGCCGCCGGTTCCTATCCGATCGAGGCCGTCACGACGATGAACAACGTCGCGATCGAGGTCGAGGCCGATCCGAATTACATGCAGATCATCGCCGCATCACGGGGCGGGCGCGCCTCGGGCGTCGCGGACGGCATCGTCGCTGCCGCCCGCGAAATCGCGGAAACCACCGATATCAAGGCGATTTGCTGCTTTACCCAGTCTGGCACCACCGCTCTGCTTACCGCGCGGGAACGTCCCGGCGTTCCGATCATCGCGCTGACATCCCAGCGCGGGACGGCGCGGCGTCTGGCGTTGAGCTGGGGCTGTACCTGCGTTATGGTAGGCGAGCTGAACCGCTTCAAGATGGCCGTGGTAAGTGCTGCCCGCGCCGCGCGGGCCGGTGGATTTGCAACCGAATCTGATCAGATCGTCGTCACCGCCGGAGTGCCATTCAACGTGCCGGGCACCACCAATATTCTGCGCGTGGCGCCCTGCGACGAAAAGCTGATCTTCAACACCGATCCGGGATGATCCATGGCAATAACCGGCGATCCGAACCTTCTGCTTGCTCTCGGCCTTTTTCTCGCTTGGCTCTCGATCCCGGCGATGGTTTCGGTCTATAGTGACAGCCGCCCGCCGCGGGTCTCGGCTGTGGTGGTGGTGACCGGGGGCCTTCTGGTCCTCTGGGCGTTTCAGGTCAAACCCGGCGGTTATGCTCTTTCGGAAATTCCCTTGGCGATCTATGACGTGCTGGGCCGCATCCGGTTTTTCGGCCACTAGCGCCTTTTTCTACGCAAATTGTCTCTTGCAACCAAACCCCTCTTTTCGTAAACGGCGCCTCTACACGCGCGACCGGCCAGAGTGGCATGCCGAGTCGCGTTAACGACCGACCCGAATAAAGGAGACGGAAATGCCCAAGATGAAGACCAAGGCAAGCGCCAAAAAGCGCTTCAAAGTGACGGCGACCGGCAAGGTCCTCGCCGGACAGGCCGGCAAGCGTCACGGCATGATCAAACGCACCAAGAAGTTCATTCGCGATGCTCGTGGTGTCACCACGCTGAGCGCACCGGATGCCAAAATCGTCAAGGGCTATATGCCCTACGACCGCTGATAGGAGTCTGATCACATGTCACGCGTTAAAGGTGGTACCGTAACCCACGCTCGTCACAAGAAGATCATCAAAGCCGCAAAAGGCTATTATGGTCGTCGCAAGAACACCTTCAAGGTTGCATCGCAGGCCGTCGACAAGGCCAACCAGTACGCAACCCGCGACCGCAAGCAGCGCAAGCGCAACTTCCGCGCCCTGTGGATCCAGCGGATCAACGCAGCCGTCCGCAGCCATGACGAAGCGCTGACCTACAGCCGCTTTATCAACGGCCTGACGCTGGCTGGTATCGAAGTTGACCGCAAGGTTCTGGCCGATCTGGCGGTGCATGAGCCCGAAGCGTTCGGTGCTATTGTCGCACAAGCCAAAGGCGCTCTCGCAGCCTGATACGGGTTTCGACAGGAACAGAAAAGGCCGTCCTTCGGGGCGGCCTTTTGCTTTTTGGCTGGAGTTCACTCTGACATTTCGCGTTGCCGCATGGGCATCCGGTCGATCACCGCGAAAAGCTCTTCTGGCGACAACACCATGTCTTTCTCAAGCTTGACGCCTCCGTCCTTGCCCACCAATACCAGCTTGAACCCACCGGGCGAAAAGGCCTGACGGATCGGGCTGGGCGTCTGCGGCTCCACGTCGCTCAACACAACCATGTCGCGCTCGGCAAGGGCCGCTTCGGCTTGTCGGAACAACGCCATTTGCTTGGTATAATCCGCACTATCCTCTGACGGCGCAAATAGCAGAACCGGCCGATGCTTCCATTGCATGTCTTTCAGATCGCGGGCTTCTGAGGGAAGCTGACGAAACAGATCGGCGTCACTGGTGCCGGCGTCTGTCCCGGCAGAGATCGCGGCCATCCCGAAAAGGGAGGCGGCACCGATTCTGGAAAACTTGCTAATGCGTGTTGTCATCTTTCTGCTCCTCTTCGGTTAATTAACACTACGCCAGAACCGGTGTTCCGGATCGTTCACGATTTCCGGCGGCGGTGCGGACAGAGTGTGTCAGCCTTTCCGATTTCGCAAAAATGAGGGAAATGGGAACCTTCCAGCGCTGGAAGGGCGTTTTACCTCTGATCCATGAACGACAGGAGCGCCCCATGACGGATACGACATCCATGTCGCCGGGCCTGAGTGACACAGACCCCGCGCAATCAAGCAGCAGCAAGAAAGCGGTCCTATACCGCATGGTGATGCCGGATCACCTCTGTCCCTTCGGTCTAAAGAGCAAATATCTGCTCGAACAACAGGGGTACGAGGTCGAGGATCACTGGCTGGAGACACGCGAGGAAACCGATGCGTTTCTTGAGAAATACGATGTGAAGACAAGCCCTCAAACCTGGATCGATGGCGAGCGTATCGGTGGCCATGACGATCTGCGGGTTTATTTCGGCAAGGACGATGCTGAGGACGACGGCAAGAGCTATCGACCGGTTCTGACCCTTTTCGCCGTCGCCGCCTTGCTTGCACTCGCTGTGACGGCCTTTACCGCGATCCCCTTCGGTCTGCGGACATTCGAACTCTTCATCTCGATTTCGATGACGTTGCTCGCGCTGCAAAAGCTTCAGGATGTGGAAAGTTTTTCGACCATGTTCCTGAACTACGATCTGCTCGCGCGGCGCTGGGTCCCTTATGGATACATATATCCCTATGGCGAGGCGCTGGCAGGTATCCTGATGACGGCGGGCATTCTCTGGTGGGTGTCATCACCAATTGCGATTTTCATCGGCACTATCGGTGCAGTCTCGGTTTTCAAAGCCGTTTACATCGACAAACGCGAGCTGAAATGCGCCTGCATGGGCGGCGACAGCAACACACCGCTTGGATTTATATCGCTGACCGAGAACGTGATGATGCTTGGCATGGGGATCTGGATGATCGTCAAGCATCTGCTGATTTAAGCGTTGGCTGCAATACCGCACAACCGGCCCCGGCCAACAGGATCGCCGAGGCGGCGATCAGGCTGGTGCCGATATTGCCGGTGAGGTCGCCCAGCAATCCGGCGGCATAGGGGCCAACGGTCTGGGCAATAGCAAAAACCACCGTGAACAGGCTGATCGCCGCGCCCCAGCTGTGCGGTGTCAGGTTCTGACGCACAAAGCTCGTCACCGCACCGGGCGACATGAACACGCAAAGCCCAAAAACAGTGGCCGAAATCACAAGGCCCAACCCCTTGGGCCAGATCACGGGCATGACCGATCCGAGCGCGATCCCGGTCAGGATCATGGCCAACGGTATTCCCCCCGAAAACCGCGCCAGCACTGGTCGCCAGACAAAGGGCGACAGGCACAGGCAAAGCCCCAGCATGACCCATGTGGCCGAGATCAGCCACGCGCCCGACCCCTGCTCGGTCATCCACGCGCTGAGGAACGTGAAATAGACGATATAGCCAAGGCCGAATCCCGCATACCCCAGCAATTCCGGCAACATGGCCCGCAGGGGCAGGTCAGGCTTCTGCCGTTGCTTCTGCGCTGGCGGACGTACCTGAAGCGCGGCCCAGAAACTAAGCGGTAGCATGACGAAACAGGTCAACCCGATGATCGTCCAGGCCCAGGGCCACGATCCGTTGCCCCAGTAATCGATCATCAGCGGCAGCGCGGCACCGGCAAGGACGATCCCCAGACCGCCGCCAAAGCCGAACAGGATGGCAATGGCCAGCGCATTGCGTTTCGGATCGCTCTGGAAAAGCTGCGCGGTCAGCGCGCCTGCAGTTGAAAATGACATAGCCCCGAACATGCCCGCAAGGATGCGCCACATGGTCTGCCACCACAGCGCCTCGTCATGGCCGGTGGCAAAAAGGCAGAGCGCGGTGCTTACCAGCCCTAAATTGAACAGGTAGGACGGGTTCATACGGGAAATCATTACCATGGTGATAACCGCGCCGATGATATAGCCGATAGCGTTCGCCGTGTTCAGCCAGCCCGCCTGCGCATAGGTCCAGTGCAGCTCGGCCTTCATTGCGGGCAAGATCAGCCCATAGGCAAAACGGGCGAACCCATTGGTCACGCAAACACCGAATGACAGGCCGATCAGGACCAGCCACGGATGGCGTGGCTCTGCGCTCATGACGGCACCCTATCGGCCACAGCTCTCCCGTTCACGTCGCTTCCACCCGCCTTCTCCCTTGCAGCACGCTAGCTGGCAAAGCCGGACATTGTCCATGCTACATGCCATGCGACCTGCAATCGCGCCTGCCCGGCTTGCATTCGGGGGTTGCTGCGGCTAGCACGGCTGGGAATTTATCAGGGGGCCGTCATGGACGATCTGAAAAACAAATACCTGGGCCAAATCGCCGATGCGGGCGACGAAAACGCCCTCGAAGCGATCCGCCTTGCTGCCGTCGGCAAAAAGGGCGAGGTCGCGCTGAAGATGCGCGAGCTGGGCAAGATGACGCCCGAGGAACGCCAGACGGCCGGACCCGCGCTCAATGCGCTCAAGGACGAAATCAACTCGGCGCTGGCCGCGAAAAAGGCGGCCCTTGCGGACGCCGCGTTGGATGAACGCCTGCGCAGCGAATGGCTCGATGTGACTCTGCCCGGCCGCAACCGCCCGCAGGGCACGCTGCACCCCGTCAGCCAGGTGACCGAAGAACTGACGGCGATCTTTGCCGAGATGGGCTTTTCGGTGGCCGAAGGTCCCCGGATCGACACGGACTGGTATAATTTCGACGCGCTGAACATCCCCGGCCACCACCCCGCGCGGGCCGAGATGGATACGTTCTACATGGCGCGCGCCGAGGGCGACAACCGTCCGCCCCATGTGCTGCGCACCCATACCAGTCCGGTCCAGATCCGCACGATGGAGGCGCAGGGCGCCCCGCTGCGCATCATTTGCCCCGGTGGTGTGTACCGTGCCGATTACGACCAGACCCACACGCCGATGTTCCATCAGGTCGAGGGCCTTGCCATCGACAAGGACATCTCGATGGCAAACCTGAAATGGGTGCTCGAGGAATTCTTCTCGGCCTATTTCGAAATCGACGGCATCAAGACCCGGTTCCGCGCGTCGCATTTCCCCTTTACCGAACCGTCGGCAGAGGTCGACATCCAGTGTTCCTGGGTGGACGGCACGCTCAAGGTGGGCGAAGGCGACGGCTGGCTCGAAGTGCTGGGCTCAGGCATGGTACACCCTAAGGTGCTGCAGGCAGGCGGCATCGACCCGAACGAATGGCAGGGCTTCGCCTTTGGCATGGGGATCGACCGCATCGCCATGCTGAAATACGGCATTCCCGACCTGCGCGCCTTCTTTGACAGCGATCTGCGCTGGCTGCGCCACTACGGTTTTGCCAGCCTCGACCAGCCCGCGCTCCACGGGGGTCTCAGCCGCTGATCGGGTCGGGGGCAACCCCGCCCAGCTTGCATCCAATGGCTTTCTTTGCCATTGCCGAGCATAACCGAAACCAACCCGCCGGGACATCCGACCATGCTGTTTCATCAGGACCAACGCAACCGGAATGCCGACACCAAACGCATTCATGCGCTGTTCGAGATTGTCTACACGCTTGTCGATTTCATGGCAGCGCTGACCTTCCTGATCGGCTCGGTGATGTTTCTCTACGATAGCTGGCAAACCTTCGGCACATGGCTTTTCATCGTCGGTTCGATCCTGTTTGCGACGAAACCGACATTGCGGCTGGCCCGCGAACTGAAACTTGCGGCGATGGGCGACGCCGATGATCTCGCCGACCGGCTGAACGGCTGAGCAAGGATACAACACCATGAAATTCACCCTGTCCTGGCTGAAAGACCACCTCGACACCACGGCCACACTCGATGAGATCGGCGAGGCGCTGACCGATCTGGGGCTCGAGGTCGAAGAGATTTCGAACCCCGCCGACGCGCTCAAGGATTTTACCCTTGGCTATGTGACCCATGCGGAAAAGCACCCCGATGCGGACAAGCTGCGGGTCTGCAATGTCGACACTGACGAAGGCAAGATGCAGATCATCTGCGGTGCGCCAAACGCCCGCGAAGGCATCACCGTCGTCGTCTGCAAGCCCGGCATGTATGTGCCGGGCATCGACACCACCATCGGCGTGGGCAAGATCCGCGGCGTCGAAAGCTTTGGCATGATGGCGTCCGAACGTGAGCTAGAGCTTTCCGAGGAACATGACGGCATTATCGAACTGCCCTCGGGCAAAGTCGGCGACAAGTTCATCGACTGGCTGGCAGAAAACGATCCCGCCAAGGTCGACCCGGTGATCGAAATCGCGATCACGCCAAACCGCCCCGATGCGCTGGGCGTCGAGGGCATCGCCCGCGATCTGGCCGCGCGGGGCCTCGGCACGCTCAAACAGCACCCGGTCGAACCGGTTCCCGGAACCTTCCCCTGCCCGGTAGAGGTGAGTATCGACGAGGACACGCTCGATGGCTGCCCGGCTTTTGCGGGCCGCGTGATCAAGGGCGTAAAGAACGGCCCCAGCCCGCAGTGGTTGCAGGACCGCCTGCGCGCTATCGGGTTGCGCCCGATCTCGCGGTTGGTCGATGTCACGAACTTCTTCACCTTTGATCGCAACCGCCCGCTCCACGTCTTCGACGTCGACAAGATGTCGGGCGGTCTGCGTGTGCATCGTGCCGATGGTGGTGAAACGCTCGAGGCGCTGGATGAAAAGACCTATACGCTCCAGCCCGGCATGATGGTGATCTCAGATGCAAACGGGCCGGAAAGCCTTGCCGGGATAATGGGTGGTGAAGAAACCGGCGTGACCGACGAGACCGTCAACGTCTTCGTCGAATCCGCATTCTGGGATCACGTGCAGATTGCGATGACCGGTCGCGCGCTCAAGATCAATTCGGACGCGCGGTATCGCTTTGAACGTGGGGTAGATCCGCTTTTCACCGCTGACGGTCTGGAACTGGCCACTCAGATGATACTCGAGCTCTGCGGCGGTGAAGCTTCCGAGGTGGTTCTGGCAGGCGCGCTGCCGGATCACTCCCGCGCCTACAAGCTCGATACAGACCGAGTGCAAAGCCTTGTCGGCATGGACATTCCTGCCGATACGCAGCGCGAGACGCTGACCGCGCTGGGATTCCGCCTGGATGGTGACATGGCCCATGTCCCAAGCTGGCGCCCCGATGTGCAGGGCGAGGCCGACCTGGTCGAGGAGGTCGCGCGCGTTGCGTCTCTCACCAAGCTTGAAGGCCGTCCGCTGCCCCGCCTGACCCAAGGTGTGCCAAACCCGGTGATGACCCCGATGCAGCGTCGCGAGCAGGCGGCACGGCGCATGGCGGCGGCACTGGGCTACAACGAATGCATCACCTACAGCTTCATCGATCAGGCCAGCGCGGCGCTGTTCGGCGGCGGCGATGACGCGACCCGGCTGGAAAACCCGATTAGCTCGGAGATGAGCCATATGCGTCCGGCGCTCTTGCCGGGGCTCTTGCAGGCCGCTGCCCGCAATCAGGCGCGCGGCTTCTTGGACATGGCGCTGTTCGAACTCGGGCCGGCCTTCCACGGCGGCGAGCCGGGCGAGCAGCATACGCTGATCTCGGGCCTGCTGGTCGGACGTACCGAACCCAAGGATGTGCACGGCGCGTCGCGCCCCATCGATGTGTTCGACGTCAAGGCCGATGCCGAGGCGATCCTGTCGGCAATGGGTGCACCTGCCAAGATGCAGATCCTGCGCGGCGCGCAAGGCTGGTGGCACCCGGGCCGTCACGGCAAAATCTGTCTGGGTCCGAAAAAGGTGCTGGGCGTCTTTGGCGAGTTGCATCCCAAGGTTCTGACCGAAATGGGCGTCAAGGGACCGGCGATGGCCTTTACTCTCTGGCCGGGCGAAATACCGATGCCGCGCAAGACGGGCGCGACCCGTCCGGCACTGGCGCTCAAGGACCTGCAGGCGGTTGAACGAGACTTTGCCTTTGTCGTCGATGCGGATGTCGAGGCGCTGACGCTGGTCAACGCGGCCAGCGGTGCCGACAAAGCACTGATCACGGATGTGCGCGTCTTCGATGAATTCATCGGCGGCTCGCTGGGTGAGGGAAAGAAATCGCTCGCCGTGACCGTGCGGCTTCAGCCCAGCGACAAGACCCTGACCGAAGCGGAAATCGAAGCGGTCAGCGCCAAGATCGTCGAGAAGGTCTCAAAGGCCACTGGCGGCAGCCTGCGCGGCTGAGACTGTCGATCCGCTAATAGACCCCTTCGGTCTTGATGCGGATCGTCTCGCCACAATGCTTGCAATGTACGGCGTCCGCGTCGTGCAGCACCAGCCCGCAGCTCGGGCATTCGTGGCGCACTTTGGTCGGGCGGAACATTACTTGCGCCAGCCGCAGGAACAGTGTGACGCCCACGATCATCACCCCGACTGACAGCATCCTCCCCGACGTGCCTTGCAGGGTGATGTCGCCAAACCCGGTCGTGGTCAGCGTGGTGACAGTGAAATACAGCGCATCGGCGTAATTGCCGATTTCGGGGTTCTCGGGATATTGCGTCGCATAGATCAGCCCCGTCATCACGAACAGGAAGACAAACAGGTTGATCGCCGCAAGGATGATTTCCTGGTTCTCGCGGAAGTACCTGAAATCCTGTCGCAGGCGCGAGCTGAGCTCATAGGTATGCAGCAGCCGCAGGGTCCGCAGAACGCGGAGGAACCCGAAGCCTTCGCCAGCGATCGGGGCAAGGAAAGATGCGATCGCGATGAGATCCGCAATGGTCGCGACGCGGAACATGAAGGTCTTCTTGTTCTTTTCTATCGCGAACCGGACAAGGAAATCCGCAAGAATGATCACGCCAAGCACCGCGTCGATGATCTCGATGGCGATTCTATGTGGGAAGAACGAGGTTACGACGACGAATGCAATTGTGCCAAGGTCGAAGGCCAGCAGCCCATAACGGAACCGGTGCGCAGCAGGCGTATCGTCCTGATATAGCGACGCAAGTTTGGATAGCATGGTGGCTCCTTGACCCTGATCGGTGGATCATAGCGCGGGCGGGCTTGGCGCCTCAACCTCTCACCGGGGTTTCGACCGTGGCCGTGATCCGCTAGCAAGAGCGCAGCAGCAAACAGGAGAAAGCCATGGCACTCAACGTTTATCTGAGCGGCGAAATTCACACCGACTGGCGCGAGCAGATTACTGCGGGCGCCGAGGGGCTGGATATCACCTTTAACGCGCCGGTCACCGATCACGGGGCCAGCGACGATTGTGGCGTCGCGATCCTTGGGGCAGAGCCGAACAAGTTCTGGCACGACCGCAAGGGCGCGCAGGTCAACGCGATCCGTACCCGCAAGGGGATCGAGGACGCGGATGTAATCGTCGTCCGTTTCGGGGACCAGTACAAGCAGTGGAACGCGGCCTTTGATGCGGGCTATGCCGCGGCGCTTGGCAAATCGCTCATCATCTTGCACGGACCTGATCATGCCCATGCGCTTAAAGAGGTCGACGCGGCCGCGCTGGCGGTGGCCGAAGAGCCGCTTCAAGTGGTCGACATCCTGCGCTATGTTCTGACAGGCAAACTTCCCGGCTGAGACCCGGCAGTAGAAAACATCAGGGACGGGGCGGGATGTTCTTGCCCTTTTCCACCGCCGGACGGGCGTAGAAGCGTTCAAGATATGCGATCAGGTTGGGATGGCCCGACCAGTTCACCACGTCCTTTGCACCGTAGAAATCCAGCGCATTGAGCCAGGGCGCGATGGCGATATCGGCGATGGAATAGTCTCCGGCCACCCAGTCCTGACCAACAAGCTGCTCTTCCAGAACGGCCAGCAGGCGTTTGGCTTCGTTTATGTAACGATCGCGCGGGCGGGGGTCTTCGATCTCGGAACCGGCGAACTTGTAAAAGAACCCAAGCTGGCCAAGCATCGGACCCAGCCCGCCCATCTGGAACATCACCCACTGGATGATCTTGGCCTTGTCCGTCGCGGAATCCCCGATCAGCTTGCCGGTCTTTTCCGCCAGATAGATCAGGATCGCGCCGCTTTCGAACAGGCCTACTGGGGCGCCGTCCGGTCCGTTCGGGTCGATGATCGCGGGGATCTTGTTGTTGGGGTTCAGCGACAGAAACGCATCGCTTTTGACATCGGCATCGGCCAGCGTGACCAGATGCGGCTCGTATTCAAGGCCCATCTCTTCCAGTGCGATAGACGCTTTTACACCATTGGGCGTGGGAAAAGAATAAAGCTGGATGATTTCCGGATTTGCGGCGGGCCATTTTGCGGTAATGGGAAATTGGGTGAGGTCAGTCATGAAGGCGCTCCTGATAGCGTAACCTTAGTTAAGGTAATGATATTCACCCGGACGGACAGGCCCGAATGAGTGCGTTGGTGCCCGGTCCGATGTGTGAATGCGAACAGTGGCCGCAGGGTCTTTCGATCGAGGAGCAAGGAAATGATCCAGGAATTCAAGGATTTTATCGCCAAGGGCAATGTCATGGACATGGCCGTCGGCATCATCATTGGCGCGGCCTTTACGGCGATTGTCAGTTCGCTGGTCGCCGATATCATCAACCCCTTCATCGGGTTGTTTACAGGTGGGTTCGATTTCACCGACAAGTACATCGTGCTGGGTGGCGAAGTGCCGGAAGGCGCCAGTCTTGCCGCCGCGCGGGAATCCGGGGCGTCGATCTTCGCCTATGGCAGCTTCCTGATGGCGGTGCTTAATTTCCTGATCATCGCCTGGGTGGTCTTCCTGCTCGTCAAGATGGTGAATCGAGTCAAATCACTGGCGGAAAAGCCAGATGAGGTCGCACCCGAGGTCCATACCGGCCCGTCGGAAAAGGACATCCTGATCGAAATCCGCGACGCGCTTCAGCAGCGTTAACCGAACCGTCTGAACAAGGGCGTTATCCGCGGGGTCCTGCGGATAACGCGCCATATCAAGCGGTTAAGCCGCTTTGACAACCAGCTGGGGCGAGGTCACATCGATCCCCAGCGCCTTGCCCACGGCGAAATAGGTCAGCTTGCCCGCGTGGACGTTCAGACCGTTCAGCAGGTGCGGATCGTCGGCGCAGGCCTGTTTCCATCCCTTGTCAGCCAGCGCCAGCAGAAAGGGCATGGTGGCGTTGCCAAGCGCGATGGTCGAGGTGCGTGCCACGGCGCCGGGCATGTTCGCGACACAGTAGTGCATGATGCCGTCGACCTCGTAGATCGGGTCCTGATGCGTGGTTGCGCGCGATGTCTCAAAGCAGCCGCCCTGATCGATGGCGACGTCGACGATGGCCGCACCGGGCTTCATGGTGGAAAGCTGCGCTTTGGTCACGAGTTTCGGCGCGGCGGCACCGGGGATCAGCACCGCGCCGATCACCATGTCGGCCTCGGCGACCAGTTCGGCTGTATTGCCCGCACTGGCGTAGGAGGTCTTGAATTGCCCGCCGAACACGTCGTCGAGATAGCGGATACGGGGTAGGGAGCGGTCGAGCACGGTGACATCCGCGCCCATGCCAGCAGCGATCCGTGCGGCATGGGTGCCGACTACGCCACCGCCGATCACGGCCACCTTGGCCGGGCCGACGCCGGGCACTCCGCCCATCAACACGCCACGTCCGCCGTTGGCCTTTTGCAGGGTCCATGCACCGACCTGCGGCGCAAGGCGGCCCGCGACCTCGGACATCGGCGCCAGAAGGGGCAGCCCGCCCGCCGCGTCGGTCACGGTTTCATAGGCGATGGCGGTGACGCCCGAGGCAATCAGGTCATGGGTCTGGGCCGGATCGGGCGCAAGATGGAGATAGGTGAACAGCAACTGGCCCTCGCGCAGCATCTTGCGCTCGACCGGCTGGGGTTCCTTGACCTTGACGATCATCTCGGCGCTCGCAAAGATTTCTTCCGCTGTTGCAACAACTTGCGCGCCCGCCTCTATATAGGCGGCATCCTCGAAACCGGCACCTGAGCCAGCGTTCTTCTCGATCATGACGCTGTGGCCATGCGCAACCGCTTCCCGGACCGCGTTGGGTGTCATGCCGACGCGAAATTCCTGCGGCTTGATCTCTTTGGGGCAACCGATCTTCATGTTCTGACCTCCCTTGTGTAAATGTACCGATTATGCGCTTCCCATCTTGCAAAATCTGTGAGAATTCTGGGCGCTCAGCGGGGTTTTTGTCGAAGACTCTGCGAATTTTGGATCTCTTTACGCAAGGGAATTGCGCGGATGGAGCTGGACGCAACCGATCGGCGGATACTTGCAGCCCTGCAGGTCAAGGGGCGGCTGTCGAACGCGGATCTGTCCGAAAAGGTGAACCTGTCGCCCTCGGCCTGCCATCGCCGGGTGCAGCGGCTTGAGGCCGAAGGGTTCATTCGCAGCTATGTCGCCCTGCTGGATCCGCGTCGGCTGGGTATGTCTACAACTGTCATCGTCGAGATCAAGCTGCAGAGCCAGTCGGACGAGGTTCTGGATGCCTTTGAAAAGGCGGTACGGCGGATTCCGGATGTACTGGAATGTCACCTGATGGCGGGGACGGCGGATTACATCCTCAAGATCGTTGCCGAGGATACCGAGGATTTCGCCCGAATCCACCGCCAGCATCTAAGCCGCCTGCCAGGCGTGTCACAGATGCAGTCGAGCTTTGCCCTGCGGACAGTTCTGCAGACCACGGCTTTGCCGGTATAAGAGGCAAAACAGGGGGGGTGAAAGCCGTACACCCCCTGTACACCGTTTGTATGACTTTTGCCGCGATCAGTGCCGCAGACCCAGATAGAGCGATCCCACAAGCAATAGGGCCATGACGATGTTGAAGGTGCGCAGCCGGGCGGGTTTCGACAACCAGCGCTGCACCATCGTACCGGCGAACACCCAGAATGTGAGCGAAGGCAGGGTGACCGCGACAAAGGCTGTGGCGACGATCAGCACGGCCGAGAGGGTGTGTTCCGGCGCATAGAGGGTGATGGCCGTGGTGCCCATCGCCCAGGCCTTTGGGTTGACCCATTGAAAGGCGCTTGCCTGCAGAAAGCTGAACGGTTTTCCCACGTCGCCGCCCGCCTGCGGCGGAGCGGCAGTGGCGATCTTCCAGGCCAGCCAGAGCAGATAGGTGACCGAGGCCACGGTGAGGATGGTGTTGAGGATCGGAAAGGTTTCGAATAGCGCCATTAGGCCAAGTCCCACCAGCACAATCATCACGGCGAACCCGATGCCGATGCCGAACATATGCGGCAGGGTGCGGCGAACTCCAAAATTCGCGCCCGAGGACATGACCATGATATTGTTCGGCCCTGGCGAAGCGGCGGCGACAAAAGCAAAGCCAATCAGGGCGGGGAATTCGGCAAAGCTGGGCATGGGAACCTTCCATGGCTGGGTTCGGAAAGACTAACCGTCGCCGAGGGCGTCCTGCAACGGCTCATACCCCCTTGCGTGCGGCTATTTCGTGATGTGCCCCATCAGGTGCGGCGATGAAAGGAGCTGCACAATCGCGCTTGCGGTTCCGGGTTTGCTGCCCGACAAATGAGCCAAGGGGAGAGAGATATGGAATTCGACTACATCATCGTCGGGGCCGGCAGCGCGGGCTGCGTTCTGGCCAATCGACTGAGCCGCGCCGGTCATCGGACCCTGCTGCTCGAGGCGGGAGGGCGCGATAATTACCACTGGATCCATATCCCGATGGGGTATCTCTATTGCATCGGCAACCCGCGCACCGACTGGATGTATCGCACCGCCGAAGAGGGCGGTCTGAACGGTCGCTCGCTGCTTTATCCGCGCGGCAAGGTGCTGGGCGGATGTTCCTCGATCAACGGGATGCTCTACCTGCGCGGACAGGCGGCGGATTACGATGGCTGGCGGCAGCAGGGCAATCCAGGATGGGGCTGGGACGATGTGCTGCCCCTGTTCAAGCGGCTCGAAGATTACGTCGACGGCCCGGATGACATGCACGGGGCAGGCGGCGAGTGGCGGGTCGATAACCAGCGGCTGCGTTGGGATCTGCTGGATGATTGGATGGCGGCGGCCGAAGCCGAAGGCCTGCCCCGGACGAGCGATTTCAACCGGGGCAATAACGAGGGTGTCGGCTATTTCCGGGTTAACCAGCGTAAGGGCTGGAGGCTGAACACGGCGCGTGCCTTTTTGAAAGCGGCGCCGAAAGATCTGCTGAAGGTCGAGACCAACGCCCATACCACGCGGATCTTGCTCGAAGAGGGCAAGGCCGTCGGCGTCGAATATCGCCAGAACGGCGCGCTCCAACAGGCGCGGGCGCGGGCCGAGGTGATCCTGTCGGCAGGCGCGGTGAATTCGCCGCAGATCCTGCAACTGTCCGGGCTGGGGCCGGGGCCTCTTTTGCAGGAACACGGGATCGAGGTGCAGCGCGACATGGCGGGGATCGGTGCGAACCTGCAGGACCATCTGCAACTGCGCTGTGCCTGGCGGCTGAAGGATGCGCTGACGTTGAACACGATGGCGGCGACGCTATTTGGCAAGGCCAAGATCGGGCTGGAATACATGCTGCGCCGGGGCGGGCCAATGTCGATGGCGCCCAGTCAGCTTGGCGCGTTTTCCAAGTCGCGCCCGGATCTTGAGACGCCCGATCTGGAATACCACGTGCAGCCGCTCTCGCTTGAGGCGTTCGGCCAGCCTTTGCACGATTACCCGGCGATTACGGCGAGTGTCTGCAACCTGCGCCCGGAAAGCCGGGGCAGCGTTAAGATCGCCTCGCCCAACCCCGAGGACGCACCGGTGATAGCACCCAATTACCTCTCGACTGAAGGCGACCGCACGGTGGCCGTCGCGGCGATCAAGCAGGCGCGGCGGATCATGGCGCAGGGGCCGATGGCGAAATATGCGCCCGAAGAGATGAAGCCGGGAATGTCGATTGAGACCGATGCGGATCTAGCGCGGGCGGCGGGCGACATCGGGACGACGATCTTTCACCCGGTGGGCACGGTGCGGATGGGCGCGGGCGAGGAGGCACCGCTTGATCCGCAATTGCGTCTGCGCGGGGTAGCAGGGTTGCGCGTGGTTGATGCCTCGATCATGCCGACGATTACCAGCGGCAATACCAACTCGCCCACGATCATGATCGCGGAGAAGGCGAGCGAGATGATCCTGGCTGCACGGTAGGGGGTATACCTTGCAATCGTCCCGCTCTGGGCGTCATCCTGCACCTGCGCAGCCAGCTTTGGAGGGCATCATGCATATCGGTCTGGTAGGTGGAATCGGCGTCGCGGCCAGCGTGGTTTACTATCAGCGACTTGCGGCGGCGATGGAGGCTAAGGGAGCAAAGCTACGCATGACCCTGTCACGGGGATATCCATACGCTGATCAAGAACAACCTTGCCGATATCCGCGCGCCGCAGGCCCGCATCTTTGCCGATCAGATCGCCGAGCTGAAAAGTGCGGGGGCCGAAGTGGCCGCGCTGACCTCGCTTGGCGCACATTACTGTTTTGACGAACTGGTGGCGATTTCGCCTTTGCCGCTGGTCTCGGCGGTGACGCCGCTCGACAGGTATTTTGTCGAGAACGGCATCCGGCGGGTCGGATTGCTGGGGACGCGGGTCGTGATGCGGACACGCCTGTATGGGCAGCTTGACCAGACAGAGGCGGTGGCGCTGGATGCAGAGATCGAAACGCTGGGGCAGAGCTATCAGGAGGTGGCCGTCGCCGGGACATGCACGCCTGCGCAACGAAAGATGTTTCTGGATGCAGGCCGGCGGATGGTCGAGGAGCAGGGGGCCGAGGCAATCGTGCTAGCAGGCACAGACCTCAATCTTGCATTTGACGGGCAGGACCCGGGCTATCCGGTCATCGACTCGCTGGATGTGCATGTGGCGCTGCTGGCGCGCATCGCCGCCGGGGAGGTCGATCCGGCGGACCTTTGAAACACGCAGAACCCTTTGGCGTACTGACTCAGGTCAAAGCCGAGTCACATCCGGTGTGGTAAGGTTCCAGCATGGTTTGTGGGAGGTCTGAGACATGATTGAACTGGAAGAAATGGCGCGTGACGGCATGCTGGAAATCCGCATGAGTGGCGCGATCACGGACGAGGATTATCGGGAGGTTCTGGTTCCGGCCATCGACAAGGCGATAGAGGATTCGGAACGCGTTCGGGTGTTAGTCGAACTTGAGAGCGATATCAGCGATTTCACCCTTGGTGCGATGATGGATGATGCGCGGATGGGGCTGAAACACTGGCGCGGCTTTGACCGCTGCGCGGTGGTGACCGGGTCGGATGCGATGCGCCGTGTGGTCAAGGCGTTCTGGGTATTCATGCCCTGCCCGGTTAAGGTCTTTGCCCCGGAGGAGATCGACGAGGCGCGGCGCTGGCTGTCTGAATCGCTGGGGTCGATCCACCAGACCGATCTGGGCAATGGCGTGCTGCATGTCCAGTTGCTCGGGCAGCTCGATGCAGCAGTCTATGCCGAGGAAAGCGCGGATCTGGATGCGTTCATCCGCAAGAACGACAGGTTCCGGATGCTGCTGGACATTCGCGAGTTCGACGGCTGGCAGGGGCTGGGCGCCATCGGCGAACATCTGAAGCTGGTCCGCAACCATGCCGGGCTGGTCGAGCGGGCCGCGATTGTCGGGGATGCGGGCTGGCAGCGCTTGGCGGCAGAGGTCGGCAAGCGGGTTTTGTCGGGTGAGGTCAGATATTTTCCCGGCGCAGAGATCGAGGCTGCGAAGAGTTGGCTTGCGGCTTGAGCTGAGCCTAGAAACGTGAACCCCAGAAAAGCAAAACCCCCGCGGTTTCCACCTCGGGGGTCGCTCATTCCGTTCGGAATGCTGCGGCGGGCGACTTACATCATCCCTTCGCGCTGTGCTTTTTTCCGTGCCAGTTTCCGGGCGCGGCGGATCGCTTCGGCTTTCTCGCGCGCTTTTTTCTCGGACGGCTTCTCGAAATGTTGCTTGAGCTTCATTTCACGGAAAACGCCTTCACGCTGCAGCTTTTTCTTCAGAGCGCGGAGCGCCTGATCGACATTGTTGTCGCGAACACTAACCTGCATGTGGTTGTCACCACCTTTCTAAGTTAAAGTTGCAAGAGATTGCAGGAAGTGGCCCTATAGCAAGACCGGGCTATCTTGTCCAGTCAGACAGGATTTTTAGCGACGGGAGTGTCCGAATGACCGATGCAGAGAGTGATCCACGGGAAAAACTGCTGGATGCGGCGCTGAACCATGTGCCGTTCGATGGCTGGAGCGATGCCACGTTCCGTGCGGCAATCGCCGATTCGGAGATTGAGCCTGCGCTTGCGAAATCGTTGTTTCCGCGCGGCGCGGTAGATCTGGCGCTGGCCTATCATGCGCGCGGTGACGCGGCGATGCTGGCCAAGATCGAAGCCGCCGACATGGAGGCGATGCGCTTTCGCGACCGGATCGCGGCGGCGGTGCGGTTCCGCCTGGAAGTGGCTGACCGTGAGCTGGTGCGCCGGGGCACGACGCTGTTCGCGCTGCCGCAGCACGCGGCGGACGGGACCAAGGCGATCTGGGGCACGGCGGACGCGATCTGGACCGCGCTGGGCGATACCTCGGAAGATGCGAACTGGTATACCAAGCGGGCGACGCTTTCGGCCGTCTATTCGGCGACGGCGCTGTACTGGCTGGGCGATGACAGCGAGGGCAGTCGCGCGACCTGGGAGTTTCTTGACCGGCGTATCGAGAACGTCATGACCATTGAAAAGATCAAGGCCGACGTGAACCGGAACCCGCTGCTGAAACCGCTGATGATGGGGCCGAACTGGGTGATGAGCCAGATCAAAGCGCCGGGGAAACATCGGATGCAGGGCTTTCCGGGGTCGACGACTCCGCGTGGCTGAGGCGTTCGAATCATCTTCTTGAAATGTGTGTAAAAGTCAGGTTTCCTAGGAGGAGCCGAGACTTAGGCGCGATTTCCGATGACGGGGATGCGCAGGAAAGGATAGCCAAAGCCATGACGCAGACCATGCGCGCCGTTGAGATTTCCAAGCCCGGCGGGCCGGAAGTTCTTGTGCCCACGACCCGTCCGATCCCGGAGCCGGCGCCCGGTCAGGTGATCATCAAGGTGGCCTATGCCGGGGTGAACCGCCCCGACGCGCTGCAGCGTGCGGGCAGCTATGCGCCGCCGCCAGATGCCAGCGATCTGCCGGGGCTGGAATGCTCGGGCGAGATTGTCGGCATTGGTCAGGGCGTCAGCGAATGGAAACTGGGTGACAAAGTCTGCGCCCTGCTGCCCGGCGGTGGCTATGCGGAATACGTGGCGACCCCGGCGGTGCACTGCCTGCCCGTGCCCGAAGGCATGGGAATGAAAGAGGCCGCCTGCCTGCCCGAAACCTTTTACACGGTCTGGACCAATGTGTTCATGCGCGGCGGACTCGACGGCGGAGAGAAGTTCCTTGTGCATGGGGGGTCTTCCGGAATCGGGACGACTGCGATCCAATTGGCCAAGGCTTTTGGCGCGCGGGTCTTCGCGACCGCCGGATCGGCTGAGAAATGCAAAGCCTGCGAGGATCTGGGCGCGGAAAAGGCGATCAACTACAAGGAAGACGATTTCGTCGAGGTCATGAAGGCCGAGGGCGGCGCGGACCTGATCCTTGACATGGTGGGCGGCGATTACATTCCGCGCAACATCAAGGCGCTGGCCGAAGACGGGCGGCTGGTGCAGATCGCGTTTCTACAGGGCCCGGTAGCCGAGGTGAACTTTGCCCTTATCATGGTGCGCCGCCTGACGGTGACAGGATCAACCCTGCGCCCGCAGAGCGTGGCTGCCAAAGCAGAGATTGCCCGCGAGCTGCGTGAAAAGGTCTGGCCGCTGCTGGACTCGGGGCGGGTAGCTCCGGTGATGGACAGCAGCTTTGACTTTGAAAAGGCGGCGGATGCCCATGCACGGATGGAAAGCTCGGGCCATATCGGCAAGATCGTTCTGGAGGTCGCGGGCGGTTAAAGTTACGCCGCACGGCTGTGGCCATCGCGACCCTCACTTATCTGGTATCGAAACCTATCAGGGTTTGAATTGATGTGAATCCGGGTGCTTGCTGGCCCGGATTCGCGGTCGAACGGCCCGTGATTATTGAGAAGTGTTTTTCGAAGGGGCGGACGATGACCGGATACGCCTTTACCTGAAACAGTATCTCTTCCCATTAGAACATGCTGCCGTCGACGCCTCGCGATGCCGACTAGGTGATCGAATTTTACAACGGGGTGATCTTTATTGAGGAAGTTCCTTGGCTAGAGGTCGGATTGTTTACCTTCTCGGACGGGTTTTCACTTGGGGGCAATCCTGAAATCTTAGAATTGCTTATTTTTTACAGTAGGTTACCCGTCTTTACCGTTTGTCGCCTGCTGCGAACAGATAGTTTCCATTTCTAAGATTGAGAATTGGGGCGGATTTGTGTCAAAGGTTTGTCAGCACGGTGGGGGCCGACCACAACCCAATGTTAGGACGAGTTAAAATGGTTAAGAACTTTGTTACCGGCGCAGCAATTGCGCTTTCCCTGTTCGCTGGCGCGGCTTCCGCTTCGACCGAATACACGATCACGCACCAATCCTCTGGCGTCTTCGGTTCGGGCAACCTGAAGCAAAGCGTGAAGATCAAGAACGGCTACAGCACTTCCACTGTCAATGCGGGCATGTTCCATCTGACCGGCAACAATGGTCTTGGCGATTTCCTCGCCTTCTGTGTCGACCTCGACCAGTATCTTGGCAACCCGCAGAAAGCCACGATCGCGCCGAACCTGTTCACGAACACCATCACCAACAACCTGTCCAAGCTGTTTTCGAGCGTTCTGGGCGGCGGTACCCTTGGCGACGTGATCACCACGTCGGTTCAGGCGGCCGGTCTTCAGGTTGCGATTTGGGAAGTTGTCGAAGACAGCAACAGCTACTGGGGTTTTAACCTCGACCACGGTTCGTTCGAGGTAAAGAGCAACTGGGCCGTCAAAAGCCAGGCGAACAGCTACCTGAGTGCCCTGTCCAGTGGCAGCCTTGACGATTACGACATGACTTTCTTTGCCAGCAAGAAGAACCAGGATCTTGTCACCGCGAACCCGATCCCGGAAACTACCCCGGTGCCGGTTCCGGCCGCTGGTCTGATGATCCTGAGCGCGATGGGTGCCCTTGGCGTCATGCGCCGTCGCAAGAAAGCATAAATTCGGGAAGCGATTGACAGCTGGCCCGTTCCGGCGGGCCACGCGAAGGGGCATATCGCGCGCCTGACAATCTATGCAGCAACCCAATGCGGCTTCGCGTTCTCAGACGCGGAGCCGTTTTTTCTTTGCCTTAGCGGATCGGGTTGAACAGCGCGTTATCCATCGCGCAGTCCCTGATCACGTCAGACCCGCAGGTCATCGGATCGAGCGCGCGCGAGAGACACAGCCGCGCTTCCTGAATGTGTCCCTGCTTGCAGGTGACAGTCAGCATGTCGGGTTCCCATTCGGGATTGGCCTCGAGAAAGGCCTCTTCGATGACCGAGGCGGGCAGGCGCACAGGTTCGTCGAGCTTGCGCAGGATTTCAGGACGGTTCACGCGCTCATAGGCCAGCCGTGCCAGCGCGAAATACTGGTCGGCAGCAAGGCCCGAGCAGGTCCCGTGCTTTTTCCACTGGTACCAGGCAAGGCCAGGTGTTCCCATGATATCGGCCATGTCAGAGGTCATCTTGCGCGAGGGCGCCCGATGGTGGGTCGGGCAGTTCGACGGGTAGCCTTGGGCATATTGCGGCCAGAGACCATGCATGATCCAGCCATGCTCATGGCGCGCGTCGCATTGATCGGAACCCTGCGCATCGCCCGTCATCGCGCACCAGTTCGGCGACCAGCTGAGCGACAGGACGTAATAGTCGAATTCACCGGACTTCTCACCTCCGGCATCGGCAGAGAGAGGCGGGGCCAGCAGCGCGGCGCAGAGGATACCTGTTATTGACCGTATCATTCGGCTCTTTCCAATTTGCACAGACCTGACTATATAGGCCCCAAGTTCCCCGACAACGGAAGCCCGCCCCCGAGTACCGGAGGCCGCCTGCGAAAGCCGGGCAACGGGGAAGAATTGAGTTTAGGAGATGTGACATGGGCAAGCCGCTTATGGCAAGAGCCACAGCCGTCTGGCTGGTGGACAACACGACGATCAGCTTCAAGCAGATCGCGGATTTCGTTGGAATGCACGAGCTTGAGATTCAGGGCATTGCGGATGGTGACGTGGCCGCCGGG
Source organism: Heliomarina baculiformis (assembly GCF_019966545.1). GTDB lineage: Bacteria > Pseudomonadota > Alphaproteobacteria > Rhodobacterales > Rhodobacteraceae > Heliomarina > Heliomarina baculiformis. The sequence goes on from NZ_JAIMIC010000008.1 coordinate 144,635, forward strand.
GTCAAGGGGTTCGACCCTGTCGCCAACAACCAGCTGACGCAGGATGAAATCGATGCGGCCGAGAAAAGCCCGCTGCACAAGCTGAAGCTGAAGTACAACGCCGCCGCGCAGGGCGAGGAAAAACGCCGTGGGCCGCGCTATACGCCGCTGTCCAAGCGTCAGGACCGTCCGGCGTCGATCCTGTGGCTGGTTAAGTTCCACCCGGAGCTGTCGGATGCGCAGATTTCCAAGCTTGTCGGCACCACCAAGCCGACGATCCAGGCGATCCGCGAGCGGACCCACTGGAACATCGCCAATATCCAGCCGATCGACCCGGTTGCGCTGGGGCTTTGCAAGCAGTCCGAACTGGACATGGTGGTACAGAAGGCAGCCGCGAAGAAAGCCGCCGAAGGTGCGGTGATGAGCGACGACGAACGCCGCAAGCTGGTCTCCACCGAGCAGTCGCTAGGCATGGAAGCCGAGCCGCGTATGCCGACCGCGATCGAAGGTCTGGAGACCTTCACGCTCAGCGGGACACCGGCCGAGGAAGAGGAAGAAAAGCGCAACGCCAAGGAATATTCCGACGCGGACAGCTTCTTTAACCTGCCGGATGCGGATGACGAGGATGAAGACGAGGATTGATCCCGGCCTTACGGGATGAAGAGCGGCGCGGGATCTTCCCGCGCCGTTTTGCGTTTCAGGAGCCGAGCGCGTCGCGTTCGATTCGACGGTAGGCCAGTTTCGATTCCGGCAGGAAGGTCACCGCCGGGAACACATGGATCGCGCCGGGGTATTCGTAATAGCGCCCCGTATTGCCCGCCGCCGCAAGCCGGGTGGCGTAATCGCTCGCATCGGGCCAGCAGAGATCGGCCGTGCCCTGATGGATGTCGACAGGAGGAAGCCCATCCACCGGGCCGAAGAGCGGACTGAGATGCGGCGCACGCGGATCTTCCGGCCCGGCCCACCATTTTCCACACTTGCGCACGACCTCAAGCCCGATGATCGGGTCTTTCGGTTCAAGCTCGGGGCCCTTCGGGTTGGCGCAGGTCAGGTCGAGCCAGGGGGCGAGCAGGATTAGCCGTTCGGCTGTCGGCACTTTGCCAGCGCGGCCAGCCAGCGCCATCACCAACGCAAGGTTGCCCCCGGCTGAATCGCCCCCCATCAGAAACGGTCGCCCCTCCTGCGCCTGCAAGAGCGCGCGCGCCTGCGCATGGGCAGGGCGGTGATCGTGCTGGGGCGCAAGCGGGTAAGTGGGCACGATCATCTCGGCGCGGAGCACCTCTCCGAGGCGCGCGATCAGGCGCCAATGAACCTTGCGCATCGGGTTCACAAAGGCACCGCCGTGGAAATAGATCATCCGGTTCGAAAGCGGGCCAGGGGGTGTCACGCAGAAAAATGCGCAACCGCCGATCTCGTTGAAAGAAACGTCTGTATCCGAGGGCGGATCGACACGTATCGGGACCTCCCGGTTCTCGCGCTCGGCAAGATAGCGGGAAGGCTTGTTCATCGGCTTTCCCGCCGCTTTCAGGGCCAGTCGCACCGCGTTCATCATCAGGCTGGCCATCGCTATCCCTTTTTCAGTATCCCGTTTCCCGGGCTTCATACTTCGGTGAAGAGTGCCTGAAAATCCACAGTTTTTAGTCTCGAAAATTCGCAAAATTCTTCTCTTGCAAGAATCGGAAAAACGCTTAAATGGCGGATTCAAGACGCCAACGCACGCGCCTCTGGCCTGTGTCGGGTTCCAACCCCGATCCACGTGTTTACGTAGCGACGGTAACGTCTCCCTTGGAAGTGAGTGGCCCCGTTGGGCCGGTTCTATTGGAGATGACCATGAACGCATACGTAACCGACCTTGTCGGCGCCTTCGCTGATGCGCGCACCCAAGCCATTGACGGCTTCATCGCGGCCAATACCTTTGACCGCCCGACACTGGTGCTCGACACCGCGCTGGTGTCCGATCAATACGATGCGCTGGCCCGCGGGCTGCGCACCGGCAAGGGCGGTGCCGACATCCACTATGCGGTCAAGGCGAACCCGGCCCGTGAGATCATCGAAATGCTGGTCCACAAGGGCTGCCGTTTCGATGCGGCCTCGCGCGGTGAAATCGAGCTCTGCCTGAGCCAGGGTGCCGCGCCCGAGCACATCTCTTTCGGCAATACCGTGAAACGCGCGTCCGACATCGCATTCGCCTACAATGCAGGGATCCAGCTCTTCGCCGCAGATGCCGAGGAAGAACTGGAAAAGATCGCCATCCATGCTCCCGGCGCGCAGGTCTATATCCGCGTGATCGTCGAGAACTCGCAAGCCGATTGGCCGCTCTCGCGCAAGTTCGGCGTGGCAACCGGCCATGCGCTCTCGCTGCTCGGCCATGCCCGCGGTCTGGGCCTGAAGCCGGTCGGTCTTTCCTTCCACGTCGGCTCACAGACCAAACGCGCCGAGATGTGGACCGGCACGCTCGATCAGGTGGCCGGGATCTGGCACGCGGCGCAGGCGGCGGGCTTTGGCCTGACCTTGTTGAACATCGGCGGCGGCTTCCCGGCCTTCTACGGCGAGACGATCGACCACCCGAGCACCTATGCCGCTGCGGTGATGGACCTGATCCACGACCGTTTCGGCGATGTGCCCCGCATCATGGCCGAGCCGGGCCGCGGCCTTGTCGCCGAGGCGGGCAAGATCGTGGCAGAGGTCCTGCTCGTGTCGAAGAAATCCCCAGAAGACCTGCACCGCTGGGTCTATCTCGACATCGGCAAGTTCTCGGGCCTCGCGGAAACCATGGACGAAGCGATCCGCTACCAGTTCCAGACCGCCCGCGATCACGAAGACATGGGAGCCTGCGTCCTTGCCGGCCCCTCCTGCGACTCCGCAGACGTGCTTTACGAAAACCGTCCCGTGCAGCTGCCCCTCGGTCTGCGTTCGGGCGACCGTATCGTGATCCGCGCCTGCGGGGCTTACACCTCGTCCTATTCCTCGGTTGGCTTCAACGGCTTCCCGCCTCTGGACGTGGTCGTTCTCTGAGCAGAACAGGGCGGGTCGCGGCTCAATCAACCGCGATCCGCCCTTCTTTGGGTCAAAAATATCCCGGGGAATCCGCGCCTGCGCGGATGGGGCAGAGCCCCGAACCCGTCTGCTCCCTGTCGCACCCTTTGCGATCAAAGCGATCCAAGATGGGCCACCGCCTTGCGTAAATCGTTTTCGAATCGCGCTTCGGCCTCTGCACGCTCTGCATCGGGCAGGCGCAGCAGGTATGACGGATGTACCGTTACGAAAATCGGCGTGCCGTCGGCCAGTGTCTCTATGCCACCGCGCCGCTTCAGCAGGTCGCGCCGGTTGCCGGTCAGGCTCTCCAGTGCGGTTGCGCCCATGGCGAGGATCAGTTTCGGGCGCACCAGGTCGCGTTCCATGTCGAGCCACCAGCGGCAATGAGAAACCTCGCCCCGGTTCGGGGCCTGGTGGATACGGCGCTTGCCGCGCGGCTGGAATTTGAAATGCTTGACCGCGTTGGTCACATAAGTGCTCGACCTTTCGAGTCCGGCGCGTCTCGCAATCTGGTCAAACAACTGGCCCGCCGGGCCGACAAAGGGGCGGCCGGTCAGGTCCTCGTGATCGCCCGGCTGTTCTCCGACGATCATCAGCGCCGCGTCCGCCGGACCTTCGCCAGGCACCGCCTGCGTCGCATTTTCCCAGAGCGGGCAGCGGCGGCAGGCGGCAAGCTGCGCTTTCAGAGACTGGCCTGTATTGTCTGGCCGAGCCATCGCCTGATCCGACCGGAGCCTTTCGGTGATCGCTTCGGCGCGTTTGGGCGCAAGGCTGGGCGCGGCTTCGGCCATCGCACGCGCACGGGCATGGGCCGAGGCAACCATTTCCGGGATCAACGCGGTCTCCGGCATATTGCGCCAGTATTTCTTGGGCATCTCGGCCTGCATCGCTTTCAGTTTGACCCGTGCCGGGTTGAAGATGTTGCGGAAATAGGTGCGCCAGAGATCCTCGGCCGCGTCATCGGGCAGGTCGGGCCGTGGCGCGGGCGGGGCGAGGCTGAGGTCACCGCCAAGGAAATGCGCGCTGAGGTCGGGGGTGAAGATCGACCAGTCCATATCGCCAAAGCGTTTGACGAAGAACGGCGCGGTCGGTTCGAGGATGTAATGCGTAGGTTCGAACCACGCCGCAAACCGCCGCCGGTTCGCGCCCGGATCGCCGATTTCGCGGAAACGAACGAAGGCAGTCATCTTGTGCCTGTCGCGCCCGACCTCCTTGGCGAGACGGTTCAGCCTAGCCACACGCGCATCGCCGCGATCTTCCAGCAGGCGGCGGTCCGATTTCAGCGCCCAGAGCAGGGCGTATAGCCGGGCAAAGCGCTCGGGGTCGCTGTGCCAGACAACCTGTCGGGCAAGTTCAACAAAACCGCGCGGCACGGTTATGTCGCCGCCCGTCAGCGGCGGCAGGGGGTCGGCAAAGAGGTCCGCGTCGCCTTCGCCGCGCTGCCAGAGCAGGTCTTCGGGCGGGATGCTGGCAGCAAGAAAGGCGCGGGCCTGATCGCGCCATGCCTCGAAGGTGCCGATCTCGGGGAGGGTGACGCGGCGCATCAGATCAGTTGCAGTTGCTCGGGCGGCGGGGCAAAGCGGGCGCGCAGATCGGCGATGTCCGAAAGCGCCCGTGGCCGCCAGTCGAGCAGCGTGATGAAGGGCTTGGCCTGTTTCAGGTTCGCACCCATACGCCGCAGATCGTCATAGCGCAGGCTGCGGTGTCGCCGTGTGGTGAGGATGCGCGCGACGGTTTTGGTGCCCAGTCCCGGCACGCGCAGCAGGTTTTCCCTCTCGGCCCGGTTCACGTCGAGCGGAAACAGGTGCCGGTTGGACAGCGCCCATGCAAGCTTTGGGTCAACTTCAAGATCGAGATTGCCGTCGCGCGTGGCTCCGGCGATTTCATCCGCGTCGAAACCGTAAAAGCGCATCAACCAGTCGGCCTGATACAGCCGATGTTCGCGTACCAGCGGCGGTTTGATCAGGGGCAGGGCGGCAGAACTGTCGGGTATCGGCGAAAAGGCCGAATAATAGACCCGCTTGAGCTTGTAACTGGAATAGAGCCGGGTAGAGGTTTTCAGGATCGTGGCGTCATTGGCGCCGTCCGCGCCGACGATCATCTGGGTGGACTGGCCTGCCGGGGCAAAGCGCGGCGGGCGCTTGCCGGAAAAACTGCGCTCCTTGCGCGATTCCCGCGCCAGCCGCACATCGGCCATCGCGCGGCGGATCTGGTCGGGGTCCTTTTCCGGCGCATAGGATTTCACCGCGTTGTCGGTGGGCAGTTCGACATTGATCGAGAGCCGGTCGGCGTAAAGCCCGGCCTCTTCGATCAGGGCGGGATTGGCGTCGGGAATGGTCTTGAGATGGATGTAGCCGCGAAAGTGGTGATCGAGACGCAACATCCGCGCGATGCGCACCATGTCGCCCATCGTATCGTCGGGGCTGCGGATGATGCCCGAAGACAGGAACAGACCTTCGATATAGTTGCGACGGTAGAATTCAGTGGTGAGGGTCACGACCTCTTCCGGCGAAAACCGCGCCCTTTCGACATTCGAGCTGACCCGGTTGATGCAATAGGCGCAGTCGTAGATGCAGAAATTGGTCATCAGAATCTTGAGCAGGCTGATGCAGCGCCCGTCGGGCGCATAGGCGTGGCAGATACCGGAGCCGGTGGTCGAGCCCAGCCCTTTGCCATCGCGTGAGTCGCGTTTCTGACCGCCGCTCGATGCGCAGGAAGCATCGTATTTGGCGGCGTCAGAGAGAATCGCGAGTTTTCTGTCCAGTGTGAGTTTAGCCATTCGTTCACGATATGTTCGCAAAAGGACAGGCGCAACTAGAGTCGGTGGGGCGCGCGATCAACTTTTCTTTAAGGGCTGATTTTCGCCGGAGGACGGGGGCAGAGGAGGATGGTCAGAGCGCCTTGCGGGCGCGCATGGCGGCACTGATCGTGCCGTCGTCGAGATAGTCCAGCTCGCCGCCGATGGGCACGCCCTGTGCCAGCGACGTGATGCGGACCCGTTCGCCCAGTTGATCGGCGATGTAATGGGCAGTGGTCATGCCGTCGACGGTGGCATTGAGCGCGAGGATGACCTCGGTGATGCCTTCGGTTTCCACCCGGTCGAGCAGGCGCGGGATGCGAAGCTCTTCGGGGCCCACGGCATCTAGGGCGGAAAGCGTGCCGCCGAGCACGTGGTAGCGGCCGCGAAACACCTGCGAGCGTTCCATGGCCCAGAGATCGGCCACGTCCTCGACGATGCAAAGTTCGCCTGTGGCGCGTTTCTCGGAGTCGCAGATGTCGCAGATATCGCTGGTGCCGACATTGCCGCAGTTCAGGCATTCGCGCGCCGTGTCGGCGACCTGCTGCATGGCGCCCGCCAGCGGGGTCAGCAATTGCCCGCGCTTGCGGATCAGATGCAGTACCGCGCGACGTGCCGAACGGGGGCCGAGGCCCGGCAGGCGGGCCATCAGCTCGATCAGGCTGTCGATATCGCTGGTACTGCTCAAGCGGGACTCAGAACGGGAGTTTCATGTCCTTGGGCAGGCCCATGCCTTCGGTCAGCTTGCCCATCTCTTCCTGAGCCCGATCGCTGGCCTTGCCCTGCGCGTCCTTGATGGCGGCAAGGATCAGGTCTTCGACCACTTCCTTGTCGTCGCCGTTGAAGATCGACGGGTCGATGTCCAGCGATTTCAGCTCGCCCTTGCAGGTGCAGGTCGCCTTGACGAGACCGGCCCCGGATTCGCCGGTGACCATCAGGTTGTGCATGTCTTCCTGAAGCTGCGCCATCTTGGTCTGCATTTCCTGCGCGGCTTTCATCATCTTGGTCATGTCGCCAAGACCGCCTAATCCTTTGAGCATTTCAGTCTCCTGATTGTTCGTTTCGCGGTGGTTTACACGTTTGGCAGGCGGGCCACCACCTTCACTTCGATGAAGTTGCCGGGAATGATGAATTCCGTCACGCCGACCGCCGTCCATGCAGGATATGGGGGCGAAACCCGCGCATTCCAGACCTTGCGGAAGGTATCGAGATGTTCCTGAAGCCCGATGTGAAAGGTCGTGACGTCAACAACGTCGGCAAGCGTCATCCCGCCTTGAGCCAGGATCAGCGCGATATTGTCGAAAGCGGTTTCATACTGTTCCTCGGGTGTTTCGGGGATCACGCCGTCGATACGCTGGCCGGTGATGCCGGTCAGAAAGACATGATCGCCCGAGGTCAGTCCCGGTGACATGCACCAGTCGCGTTCGATGGCGGCAAGGCTGTCGGGGATCAGCGCCCTTGTTTCAGTCATCCTCGAAGGGGTCCCATTCGTCCTCGACCTCGGGCAGCGCCTCGGTTTCGACGTCGGCCGCGATCTGTTCCGGGGTGCGGATATCCTTGATCACTGCTTTTGGGAAACGGGCGAGTACGGCCTGCACCATCGGGTGGGTGCTGGCCTCTTCGCGCAGGGCGTTTTCCTTGGCGTCACGTACCTCGGCCACGGTGGGCGCGCCGCCGGTGGCGACGACGCTGACCGCCCAGCGGTTGCCGGTCCAGCGTTGTAGCGCGGAGCCGAGCCGCTGCGCCATGTCACCGGGTGCGGTATCGGTTGGCGAGAATTCGATGCGGCCCGGTGAATAGGAGACGAGACGCAGGCCGGTTTCGACTTCGACCAGCAGTTTCACGTCGCGGTTAGAGCGGATCAGTTCGAGGACGTGCTCGAAGCTCGGGTAATGGGCAAGCGCGCTGTTTGGAGCCTCGGCCGGAGCGGGCTGGGCGCCACCACTGCTACGGTGGGACACTGCGTTGGTGCTGGACTGGTGATGCGCGCTGTGCCCGCCACCGCCACCACCGCCCGTCGGAGGAGGTGCGGAAGGCTGGGGGGGCTGCGGGGTGGCGCCCAGCTTGCGGACCAGTTCTTCGGGGCTGGGCAGGTCGGCCACATGGGTCAGGCGGATCACGGCCATTTCGGCGGCCATCATCGCGTTCGGCGCGGCGGCGACTTCTTCCATGGACTTCAGCAGCATCTGCCACATGCGCGACAGCACCCGCATCGGCAGGTTCGCGGCCATGTCGCTGCCGCGGGCGCGCTCGTCGGGCGAGATGGTCGGGTCTTCGGCGGCATCCGGGGTGATCTTTACGACCGAGACCCAGTGCGCGATCTCGGCCAGATCGCGCAGCACTGCCATCGGATCGGCACCCTCGGCATATTGGGAGGAGAGTTCCGTCAGCGCCCCGGCGGCATCGCCGCGCAGGATCATATCCATCAGGTCGAGCACGCGGCCCCGGTCGGCAAGACCCAGCATGGCGCGGACCTGATCGGCAGTTGTTTCGCCCGCCCCGTGGGAAATCGCCTGATCCAGCAGCGAGGTCGCATCGCGAGCCGAGCCTTCGGCGGCGCGGGTGATCAGGGCAAGCGCATCCTCGGAGATCTGCGCGTTTTCCGCCCCGGCTATTTTTTTCAGCAGGTCAATCATCACCTCGGGTTCGATCCGGCGCAGATCGAAGCGCTGGCAGCGCGACAGCACCGTGACTGGGACCTTGCGGATCTCGGTCGTGGCGAAGATGAATTTCACATGCTCGGGCGGTTCCTCGAGTGTCTTGAGCAGCGCGTTGAACGCGCTGGTCGAGAGCATGTGAACTTCGTCGATGATGTAGATCTTGTAGCGGGCCGAGGCGGCGCGATAGCGGACGGAATCGATGATTTCACGGATGTCGCCGACGCCGGTGCGCGACGCGGCGTCCATTTCCAGCACGTCCACATGGCGGCCTTCCATAATGGCCTTGCAATGTTCGCATTCGCCGCAGGGGTTGGTGGTTGGTCCGCCATTGCCGTCGGGGCCGATGCAGTTCATGCCCTTCGCGATGATACGCGCCGTCGTTGTCTTACCCGTGCCCCGGATGCCAGTCATGATGAAGGCCTGTGCGATGCGATCGGCTTCGAACGCGTTTTTCAGCGTGCGGACCATCGCATCCTGTCCGACCAGATCGGCAAAGGTTTCCGGGCGATACTTGCGGGCAAGAACGCGATATTGAGAAGGCGCGGTTTCGGACATGCAGACCTGTGGGGGATAGGATTCGGGTGCTCGTTTCGGCACAGGTTAATGCGAGCGCGCAGGAAGGTCCACTAAAGCAGCCAGAGCAGAACACCCGTGGCCAGCGCACCGACGGTAAGACCGGCTGCGAGAAGGGTGAAATTGCGCGCCGTCAGGGGCTCGGCGCGGTGGTCGTTGAGCCGCTCGAGCGTTTTGGAGGCATTGCGCCGTGCAGTCCAGAAAATGCCGGTGGCGATGAGCAGGAAGATACTCGCGACAGTCTTGGCGAGCCATGTTGGCTCGAAGGCGCCGAACAGCGCCCTCAAGCCAAGAGCAATGGCCACTGAGGCCATGCCGGTGCGCATCCAGCCCGCAAATGTTCGTTCGTTGGCCTGCAGCGTACGGTCCTCGGCCCAGTCGGTCCGGTTTTCCGCCCAGCGGGTGTTGCGGTCTGCGTCGGGGGCGCCGTCATCCTGCATCTGTCATCTTTCCGGAACCATAATACCTCAAGTTATGTTAACTTTGAATTGAATTAGTGTGATTGGGAGGTGTCGCCATGCGCTTGGGTGGAATTGGTCGCAGCCGTAACGTCGAAGACCGCCGTGGGCGGGGCATATCGGGCCGCGGCGGGGCGGTTGGCGGTATTGGGCTTGTCGGGTTTCTGGCGATCCTTGCCTTCGGGTATTTCACCGGTGTGGATGTAACGCCGCTGCTGACCGGACAGGACAGCACCCAGATGGTTGCCAGCGAACCGACCCCGGCCGAGGAGCAGGAGGCGGAGTTTGCCTCTCGTGTGCTGACCACCACCGAGCAGGTCTGGACGGAGGTCTTCGATGCGCAGGTCGACGGCGATTACGTGCCGCCGCAGCTGGTGCTGTTTTCCGGCGTGACGCAGAGCCCCTGTGGCGGGGCTTCGGGCGCGACGGGGCCGTTTTACTGCCCGGCGGACCGAAAGGCGTACCTTGACACCGCGTTTTTCGAGACCATGCATCGGCAGCTGGGTGCGAATGGCGATTTTGCGGCGGCCTATGTGATCGCGCACGAGGTTGGCCATCATGTGCAGAACCTTCTGGGTATCCTCGGGCAGGTCGATAACGCGCGCCGCCAGAGCAGCCAGGTCGAGGCCAATGCGCTGACCGTTCGGCTGGAATTGCAGGCGGATTGCCTTGCCGGGATCTGGGCACAGAAGGTCGGCGGGCTGATGGAGCGTGGCGATCTGCAGGAGGCGCTGAACGCGGCCCGCCAGATCGGCGATGACAAGCTGCAACGCGATGCCGGAAGGGTCCCGCAGCCGCATACCTTTACCCATGGCACCTCGGAGCAGCGTGAACGCTGGTTTGCCACGGGGTATGACAGTGGCGATCTGCGGTCCTGCGACACGTTTAGCGCGGATCGTTTATAAGAGGAGCGGTCTTGGGGAAGCCTACGCGCAAATCGCTTTTTGCTTTCGCGCAAATCCCGTTGGGATTTGCTGCTTAAGTGAGAGGCTGGACATCGACCCAAGCGGGGCTCGTTGTGGCTGCTTCCTTCCGGACCTGACCAGGTTGGCGAGGCGCTTGCCCGCGCCAACCTCTCAAGACCCCATATAGGGATCGTGTTTCGGATTCGCAAGCGGGCGGTTTAAAGCGGGAGCGAGAGCCGCAGAAAACCGCATTCGTCGATACCGTTGCTGGTGACGTCGAGCGGCGCGATTTCTTCAAGGTATCTCTGGGCGTCCGGGCCGGTCTGAAGGCTGACCGACGTGCCGGGCATCGGGGCAAAGCGCCACGGGTGGGGCATGGATTCCAGCGGATCGCGGGGCAGCTTACCGGCCAGATAGGCGCGCAGGACACTGCGCAGGCCGACCGGATCGACCGGTAGGTGCCGTGCATTTTCCAGGACCTTGAATCGTCCTCCGGCAGCACGAAAACTATTCAGGGCGACCGCGAAGACATCGTCATCGTCGACCGGTTGCCCCTTGTGACAAAGATCGCGGATACGCCTGTGGTTGCCGGGCCGCAGGGTGCCGTCGGGTTCAAATCTTGGCGGGGCGGCGAGGTCGATCACGTAGGTTAGCCCGTAGATGACGTCGAATTCATGCCCAGGCAGTTCCGGATCTATCAAGGCGGCGTGCTCGGCGCCCGGCGGGATCTGGCGGAACAGACAGGCGGACATTTCGAGCCAGTCCACAAGCTGCCCGCCGGAGACCATCACCGCATGCAGATCGTTCTGAAAGGTCTGGAGGTCGCTCAGGTGGCGCAATGCAAGCGGACCCGCGGGAACATCGGTGTAATTGCCGGGGCCACTGCGTGCGCCATAGCGGCCCGGGGATGTTGCCGACAACAGCGGCAGCTCGGCAACCGGCGTGCCCTGCAAGAGCGGGCGCAGCGCGGCCGCCTGCGCGGCAGCGACGGTGGCGAGAGAGCGATCGGGGGCGATGAAGGAAAAGTAGCTGTGCAGCGGTTGGCTGACGCGGCCGACGGGACGGTTCAGCATCTCGATCGTATCGGCGTGATCTTCGGCCAGTTGCGCGACCAGCTCGGGGTCTTGCTCGGCGAGCGATTCAAGCTGCCCTTCGGAGGTGCGGCGGGCGATGGCACGTAGGCTTGAGCGGCTGCGGGCAATTTCCCAGCCACTGTCCCGGCGTTTCAGGTCGAGGTCTATAAGACCGAGGTGAGAGCCTGCCGCGCCCGCCATCACCACAGGCTTGCCGCGCACCTTGCCGGCACCGTGGTCGAGACCATCGATCCCGGCGAAATCCAAGCCTGGTAAAAGCATGTGGCTGTGCCCGGCGATAATCACGTCGATCCCGTCGATTTCGGCGAGCGGGAGGACGGCGTTTTCCATGCGATGATGCGCGGGAGAACGGCTGATACCGGCGTGACAGAGGGCGACGATGATATCGCATTCCAGCGTTTGAAGCGTGCTGAGACTGGCGCGGGCGCTGTCCACGATATCGGCGATTTCAAGCTGGTGCCGTGGCAGATGGGTATTCCACATCAGGGTCTGCGGCGGCAGGAAGGACAGGATGCCAAGCCGGATCGGCACTTCGACCGGTTCGGTAGGAGACGGATCTCCTACTCTTTCGGCCGAAGAATGGATCTGCACGATGCGGTCAAGAATCGCGAAACGTGAAAAGCAGGGTGTCTGGGCCGGGCTGTGGCAGGTGGTATTCGTTGAGAGCACCGGGCAGGGAGCCTGAGCGATTGCCGAGCTGAGCGGTTTCAACCCGAAGTCGAAATCGTGATTGCCAAGTCCGATGGCATCGTACCGGAGCGTGCCAAAGGCGCGCATCATCGGATGCGGCCGGTCCGGGCGGTGACGGACAAGATCGGCAAGCGGCGTGCCCTGAAGGGAGTCGCCATTGTCGAAGAGAAAACAGGTCATGCCGTCCCTCTCGGCCTCGCGGCGGGCGTTGCGGATCAGGGTTGCCGTGCGGGTCATGCCAACGGAGGGGTCTTCACGGTTACTGCGATAATCGTAGCTCGTGAGATGCATGTGCAGATCGGTTGTCGCCATGAGGCGCAACCTTGCATTCGTGCCGACGTCAATGAACCGTGAGCCGTTCATGCTGCCGATGCCTCTCCCCTGAGGCGGATTGCCTGTGATCGTGTTTCTTTCGAATGTTCTGCCAGAGACAATTATTCATAAAAGATATACGGAGATTGCTAATTTACTAATTTTTGATGACGCAACTTGTGTCAATTTTTGGCGCTGTATCGCGTCGGTCGTGCCTCTCGTGACATCGGGCGGCCCCTTTTTCTGAACCCGCCGCCGAATTGAAATGTGGGAAAAGCTGTGCGATTGGAACGAGTAACGGGTAAGTGGGGCGGGAAAAGAGAATGAAGCACGCGGAGAAAGTGACGTTTGGCGGGTCGGGGCTTAACCGCGCGGCGCATATCAGGATGGACGAGGAGGCTTTGGCGGCGGCGATGGCCCATCCCAAGGCGGCCTGCGTGCTGCTCTGGCGGGGCAAGCCGCTTATGCGGGGCGAAGGCGAGCTGGCGCTGGTGCCGATGAATCACCCGATCCTCAAGCAAGGGCTTGGCGGCGACATCGAAGCACCGGTCTTTCTGGGACTCGAAGAAAGCGGCGCGCCGGATTTTGCCTGCGATATCTCCAAATGGGAGCCAGAGGGGCAGGATACCGGCAGCCTTGGTATGTTCGCGGATCTTTCCATGCAGCATCATCCGGATTTCCCGGATGATTGCGTGTTCACGGAACTGCGCCGGGCCATGGTGCATATCACACCGCGCGATGCGGAACTGGCTGCGACGGCCAAGGCCATCGTGAACTGGCACGGGTCGCACCGGTTCTGTGCCCGCTGTGGTTCGCCAAGCGATGTGGCGCAGGCGGGCTGGCAGCGGATCTGCCCGAATTGCGGCACGCATCACTTCCCGCGTACCGATCCGGTTGCCATCATGCTGATTACGTATGGGAATTCGGTGCTGATGGGCCGGTCGCCCGGATGGCCTGAAGGCATGTATTCGCTGCTGGCTGGTTTTGTCGAACCGGGCGAGACACTGGAGGCAGCGGTGCGGCGAGAGGTTTTTGAGGAAGCGGGGGTGAGCGTCGGGGAGGTCGGCTATCTGGCCAGCCAGCCCTGGCCGTTTCCAGCCTCGCTCATGTTTGGCTGCCATGGCGAGGCGCTGAGCCGCGAGATAACCATCGACCCGGTCGAGATCGAGGATGCGATCTGGGTCAGCCGGGAGGAAATGATGTCGGCTTTTGCCGGGGAACACCCGGTTCTGAAACCGGCCCGTAAGGGCGCTATCGCGCATTTTCTTTTGGACAACTGGCTTGCAGATACGCTTGATTGATACAACTACCGTAGGGCGCAGCCTCGCCATTGGCGGCGTTCAGAAGAAATCGGAAACTACATGAAATTCTCAACCCAGGAAGATGTCGAAGCGCCGATCGAGGCCGTATACCTCATGTTGAGCGATTTCGAGAGGTTCGAGCGCGCCGCGATCCGGCGCGGTGCCGAAGTTCAGCGTACCAGCAAGGTGCATCCGCCCCATGTGGGCGCGGCATGGGACGTCAAGTTTTCCCTGCGGGGTAAGGCCCGCACGATCCGGATTGAACTGGTAAAGGCCGTCGCGCCCGAGGAGTTGCTATTCGACGCGACGTCGCAGGGGCTAGAGACGCAGATGTCCGTCGAGCTTGTCGCTCTGTCGCAGAAACGAACGCGGGTTTCGATCGATCTGGCCCTGACGCCGAAAACGATTTCGGCGCGGCTGCTGGTTCAGTCGCTCAAGCTGGCCAAGTCCAACCTGACCAAGCAATTCGAGGACCGGGTTGCGGAGTATGGCAGGTTCATCGAGGACCATCACAGCCGCACGGCGTGATGGTTGATGTGCGTTAGGTTCGGTCTTCTGCGGCCGGGTACACCCCGAGAATTTTCAGACGCGAAGTGAAATAACCCAGCTCATCGAGCGCGCGTTTCACATGGGCGTCTTCGGGGTGGCCTTCGATATCCGCATAGAACTGCGTCGCGGTGAATGAACCGTCCATGTAGCTTTCGAGCTTGGTCATGTTGACGCCGTTGGTCGCGAAACCGCCCATTGCCTTGTACAGCGCCGCCGGAATGTTGCGGACCTGAAAGATGAAGCTGGTGATCATCATGTCGCCGCGACGCGAAGAATCAGCCTTTGGAGACATGATCAGGAAGCGCGTCGTATTGTCGTGATTGTCTTCGATATGGCGGGCAAGCACGTCGAGACCATAGATTTCACCCGCAAGTTCCGCGGCCAGCGCGGCGGTCGCCGGGTTGCCTGTCTCGGCCACTTGTTTGGCGGATCCTGCTGTATCAGCGCCGGTGATGCGGTGGATGCCATGTTCTTTCAGGAAACTTTTGCACTGGCCGAGAAGCACCGTGTGGCTCATCGCGTGGGTAACCTGATCGAGCGTGGTGCCTGGCACTGCCAGAAGGTTGATGTGCACGCGCACGAAGGCTTCGTCGATGATATGCAGACCCGATTCAGGCAGCAGCGTATGGATATCGGCGACCCGGCCATAAGTGGAGTTCTCGACCGGGAGCATCGCGAGATCGGCGGCACCGGATTTGACCGCGTCGATGGCATCCTCGAAGGTCCGGCAGGGCATGGCCTCCATCTCAGGGCGCGCCTTGCGGCAGGCCTGATGGCTGTAGGCTCCGGGTTCTCCCTGGAAGGCTATGCGATTGGTCATGACGGGACTTTCTGGGTGGTGGGCGAATAGTCGCGGTGTCTATACCTTGCCTCCGGGAAGGGGAAGGCTTAGACAATCGTCCGAAACGGATCAAATGGACTCGCGATCAAATGGACACGATGACCTCAACCAAAGTGGTTGCCTCTCTCTGTGGCGCCTTACTGGTGCTCCTGCTCGGCAAATGGGTAGCGGAAGAATTGTATCACGTCGGAGGTCATGGCGAGGCTGCCTATGTCATCGACACCGGCGCCAGCGATGAACCGGCCGAAGCTGAACCGGAAATCGATTTCACCGAGGTCATGGCATCGGCAAGCGCTGACAAGGGCGCGAATGTTTTCAAGAAGTGTCAGGCCTGCCACAAGCTTGGCGCGGGCGAGAATGCAACCGGTCCGACCCTGCATAACGTCGTTGGCCGCGATATCGCCGGCGTTGACGGATTCGGCTATTCCGGCGCGCTGACCGAGATCGAAGGCGTCTGGGATTACGATCACCTGAACCGCTTCCTCGAGAACCCCAAGGGCTATGCGCCGGGCACTGCGATGGGTTTCGCCGGTCTGAAGAAGGCCGAGGACCGCGCGAACGTGATCGCCTATCTTGAAAGCGTTGGCGACTAACCGTCGAACCTTTCGGAAAATTCATGGGCCGCAGCGTGGTGCTGCGGCCTTTTTTGCATTTTGATGCCGGATATTAGGACGTGTGAGCGCTCTTCACGTTTTCCTTACATAATCTCAACTTGAATGTTGGCGCGCTGGCCAATTAGCCTACGTCAGCAAGCAGCAAGGCGGAGAGAACACCGCCAATGGAGGAAGTGCCCGATGAGACAACCCGCCACCCGTTCGCAAAGCCGTGCCCTGGATCGCAGACCGGTCTTTCATGCCCTGACGGGATTGGTCGTTTGTTTCGCGACTGCGCTGGCACTGGCGGGGATGGCGCGCGGGCAAGAAGCCTCGGCTGAAGAAGGCGAGATGATCGTCTCGCACGGGTATTCCTTTTACGGCGATCTGAAATATCCGGCGGATTTCGAGCATTACGATTACGTAAACCCGGATGCGCCCAAGGGGGGTGAACTGTCCTATGCGGCGCTGGGCACGTTCGATTCGATGAACCCCTACACCGTCAAAGGCCGCCGGGGTGAGTTGAGCTGGATCATGTACGAGAGCCTGCTGGGCGATGGTCCGGCGGATGCCTATGGCGAGGCCTATGGGCTTTTGGCCGAGAGCCTCGAATACCCGGCCACCAAGGACTGGGTGATCTTTCACATGCGTCCTGAGGCCAAGTTTTCCGATGGCACGCCCGTCACGGCAGAAGACGTGATGTTCAGCCATAACCTTTTGTTGGAACAGGGGCTTCCGTCTTACGCGGCGGCGGTAAAAAAGCGCATCCCTCGGGTCGAGGTGCTCGATGAGCATACGATCAAGTTCTACTTTACCCCCGGTATTTCGCGCCGCAGCCTGATTGATCAGGTCGGGGGCGTGCCGGTCTGGTCGAAGAAATGGTTCGAAGAGTCCGGCGCAAGGCTGGATGAATCGCGTATGGAGACCTCGCCCGGTTCGGGGCCCTACATGATCGACCGGATTGATGTGAACCGCCGCATCGTCTACAAGCGGAACCCGGATTACTGGGGCAAAGATCTGGCGATCAACCAGGGCCGACACAACTTTGACAGCATCCGTGTCGAGTATTTCGGCGACGACACTGCGTCTTTCGAGGCCTTCAAGGCGGGGGAATACACGTTCCGCGTAGAGGGAGATTCCAAGAAATGGGCAACCTCTTACAACTTTCCCAAGATTCAGGCGGGTCAGGTGGTGAAAGCGGAATTGCCGGATGGTACGCCGCCTACGCCGTCGGGGATCGTGTTCAACCTGCGTCGCGAGGTGATGCAGGACAAGAACCTGCGCGAGGCCCTGTCTCTGGCCTTTAACTTTGAATGGACCAACGAAAGCCTGCAGTACAACCTTTTCGAACAGCGGGCCTCGTTCTCGCAGGATACGCCGTTGATGGCGACCGGTGCGCCGGAAGGGGCCGAGCTTGAATTCCTGAAATCGTTGGGAGACGTGGTGCCTGCCGAGATGCTGACGGAAGAGGCGCGGATGCCGCATAGCTCGGATGGCTCACGCCTGACCGACCGTCGCAACCTGCGTCGGGCCATGAAGCTGCTGGACGAGGCCGGTTGGCCGGTGGGTAGCGACGGTGTACGCCGCAATGCCGATGGCAAGACGCTGAGCCTGACCCTGCTGTTCAACACGGCTGCCGAGGGCACGCTGGGGGCTATTCTTGAAAACTACGTCAACAACGTCCAGGCGATGGGGATCGACATCACCCTCGAGAAGGTCGACCCGGCGCAATATACCTTGCGCGAACGCGAGTTTGATTACGACCTCGTCTTCGACTCGTACCGTCCTTTCCTTGGCACCGGCACTGGGCTGATGCAGATGTATGGCTCGAGCGAAGCGGCGTTTTCGGTTTTCAATCCGGCCGGTCTTGCCAGCCCGATGGTGGACGCGATCATCGAGGCTTCGCTGATGGCGGAGAATGCCGAGGAAGAAGAGACCTCGCTGCGCGCGCTGGATCGGGCGCTGAGGTTCGAATTCTTCATGATCCCTGTCTGGTACAAGGCGGATTACTGGGTGTCCTATTACGATCAATATGGCTATCCCGAGCCTCTGCCGCCCTATGATCTGGGCTATCTCGATTTCTGGTGGTACGACGCCGAGAAAGCCGAGGCACTGAAGACCGCCGGCGCATTGAGGTAATCGCCAGATGGGCGCCTATATACTGCGGCGATTGCTGCTTATCATTCCGACCCTTCTGGGCGTTCTGATCATCAACTTCGTCCTTGTCCAGTTTGTCCCCGGTGGCCCGATCGAACAGGCCATCGCGCGGGCGCAGGGGCAGGGCGACACGTTCGGATCGTTCGCTGGCGGTCAGGGTGATGCCGGTATGGGCGGGTCCGGCGGCGGGGACCCGCAATCCGAGGAATATATCGGAGCGCGGGGGCTTCCGCCCGAGTTCATCGAAAAGCTTGAAAAGGAATACGGGTTCGACAAGCCGCCGCTGGAACGGTTCGGGCTGATGCTATGGAACTATGCACGTTTTGACTTCGGCGAGAGCTATTTCCGCTCGGCAAGCGTGATCGACCTGATCCTTGAAAAGATGCCTGTGTCCATCTCGCTCGGGCTCTGGTCGACGCTGATTGCCTATATCGTGTCGATCCCCCTTGGCATCCGCAAAGCGGTGCGCGAGGGGTCGCTGTTCGACACATGGACCAGTGCGGCGATTATCGTGGCCTATGCGATCCCGGCCTTTCTTTTCGCGATCCTGCTGCTGGTGCTCTTTGCGGGAGGGTCCTACTGGCAGATCTTCCCGCTGCGCGGGCTGACCTCGGACAACTTTGACCAGCTGACCACGGTGGGTAAGATACTGGACTATTTCTGGCATATCGCGCTGCCGACGATCGCGCTCACGATTTCGTCTTTTGCGACGCTGACCCTGCTCACCAAGAACAGTTTTCTCGATGAGATCAAGAAGCAGTACGTCATCACCGCGCGGGCCAAGGGCCTGTCGGAAAAGCGCGTGCTTTACGGGCATGTGTTCCGCAACGCCATGCTGATCGTGATCGCCGGGTTCCCGGCCGTATTTATCGGCGTGTTCTTTGGGTCGTCGATCATTATCGAGACGATCTTTTCGCTCGACGGTCTGGGGCGGCTAGGGTTCGAGGCTGCTGTAGCGCGGGATTATCCCATCGTGTTCGGCACCTTGTTCATCTTTGGCCTGATGGGCCTTCTGGTGAATATCCTGTCGGACCTGATGTATGTCTTTGTCGATCCGCGGATCGATTTCGAAAAGAGGGAAGGCTGATGGCTCTGTCCCCCCTCAACCAGCGGCGCTGGCGCAATTTCAAACGCAATCGTCGCGCGTTCTTTTCGCTCTGGATATTTGCGGTACTCTTTGGGCTAAGCCTGTTTGCCGAGTTCATTGCCTATGACAAGCCGATCTTGGTTCGCTATCAGGGCCAGTTCTATACGCCGATCTGGAACTTCTACCCGGAAACGGCGTTTGGCGGTGATTTCCAGACCGAGGCGGTCTATCGCGATCCCGAGGTGGAATGCCTGATTCAGACCGGCGGGAATATCGATTGTTTCGATGACCCCGAGGCTCTGATCGTCGATGCGCAGGACGGGGTGATCGACGGTGAAGAGATCCAGAAAGGTTGGACGATCTGGCCGCTGATCCCATACTCCTATGATACGCCGGTGGACCGGCCCGGTGCAGCGCCGCTGCCGCCGAACGGGCAGAACCTGCTTGGCACCGACGATACCAAGCGCGATGTGCTGGCGCGGGTGATACACGGCTTCCGCCTTTCGGTGGCCTTTACCCTGATCGTGACGGTTCTATCGAGCCTGATCGGTATTGCCGCCGGGGCGGTTCAGGGCTTTTTCGGTGGGCTGACCGACCTGCTGTTCCAGCGTTTCATCGAGGTTTGGAGCGCGACTCCGCAGCTTTACGTCATCATCATCATGTTCGCGATACTGGGACGAAAGGTCTGGTTGCTGATCCTGCTGATGGTACTGTTCGGATGGATGGCGCTGGTGGGCGTGGTCAGGGCCGAGTTCCTGCGGGCGCGGAACCTTGAATACGTGCGCGCGGCCAAGGCGCTGGGCGTGGGCAACATGACGATCATGTTCCGCCACATGCTGCCTAATGCGATGGTCGCCACGCTGACCATGCTGCCGTTCATCGTGACCGGCACCATCGGCGCGCTGGCCAGTCTCGACTTTCTCGGCTTTGGTCTGCCGTCTTCGGCGCCGTCGCTGGGTGAGTTGACGCTTCAGGCAAAACAGAACTTGCAGGCACCGTGGCTGGCCTTTACCGCCTTCTTCACCTTTGCGCTGATGCTGTCGCTTCTGGTGTTTATTTTCGAAGGGGTGCGTGACGCGTTCGACCCCAGAAAGACCTTTTCATGAGCCTGCTGGACGTTCGCGATCTGAAGGTGTCGTTCCGGCAGGACGGCAAGGTTACGCAGGCGGTCAAGGGCGTGTCCTTTACCGTCGACCGGGGAGAGACTGTTGCGCTGGTCGGTGAATCCGGCTCGGGCAAATCGGTGACAGCCCTCTCCACGGTGTCGTTGCTTGGTGACAGTGCCGAGGTTGAAGGCTCGGTCACTTACGAAAACCAGCAGATGATCGGCGCGTCGAAGGATTTGCTGCATAAGGTCCGGGGCAATGACATCAGCTTTATCTTTCAGGAGCCGATGACCTCGCTGAACCCGCTGCACACCATCGAAAAGCAGATGGGAGAATCGCTGGCCCTGCACCAAGGGCTGAGCGGGAGCGCGGCGCGAACGCGGATACTCGAACTGCTGAATCGTGTCGGAATCCGAAACGCGGAATCGCGGCTGGGAGCCTATCCGCACCAGCTTTCGGGCGGTCAGCGCCAGCGTGTGATGATCGCGATGGCGCTTGCGAACAAGCCGGCCGTGCTGATCGCGGATGAACCGACCACGGCGCTGGACGTGACGATTCAGGCGCAGATCCTCGAACTTCTGGCCGAGCTGAAGGCGGATGAGGATATGGGTCTGCTGTTCATCACCCACGATCTGGGCATTGTGCGCCGGATCGCGGATCGCGTCTGCGTCATGAAGGATGGCGAAATCGTGGAAACCGGCCCGACGAAGGAAATCTTCGAGAACCCGCAGCACCCCTATACGAAAAAGCTGCTCGCGGCAGAGCCGACGGGCGAGCCCGAGCCGGTTGCGACGGATGCAAAGGTGATCGCGGAAACCGAAAAGCTGAAAGTCTGGTTCCCGATCCAGCAAGGGTTGCTGAAGCGCACGACCGGCTACGTCAAGGCGGTGAACGAGGCAACCCTGCGGGTGCGGGCCGGGGAAACGGTTGGCATCGTCGGGGAATCCGGATCGGGCAAGACCACGCTTGCCCTCGCCATCATGCGGCTGATCGCATCGGAAGGGCGGATTGCCTTTGTCGGGGAAGACGTGCGCAAATGGTCGACGCGCCAGCTGCGGCGCCTGCGTGCTGAAATGCAGATCGTGTTTCAGGACCCTTACGGCAGCCTCAGTCCCCGGATGACCTGTTTCCAGATCATCTCCGAGGGGTTGAACGTGCATAAGGTGGACGCCAGCCGAGATCAGCGGGAACTGGTTGCCGAGGTCATGCGCGAAACCGGGCTGGACCCGCAGACGATGGATCGCTACCCGCATGAATTCTCGGGCGGGCAGCGCCAGCGTATCGCGATTGCCCGGGCGATGGTCCTGCGGCCGAAACTGCTGGTTCTGGATGAGCCGACCAGCGCGCTGGACATGACCGTGCAGGTTCAGATCGTGGAACTGCTGCGCAAATTGCAGCAAAAATACGGGCTGGCCTATCTGTTCATTTCGCATGACCTGAAGGTGGTTCGGGCCATGTCACATCAGGTGATTGTGATGAACCAAGGCGACGTGGTCGAGCAGGGACCGGCGGCAGAAGTGTTTGATCGCCCGAAGGAAGAATACACCAAGACGCTGGTTGCCGCGACCCACTGATCGGGCGCGGCAAGGTCGGCCAAGGGCGACAAGAATTTTGCAGTAAAATTCTTGGGAAAACTTTTGCAAAAGTTTTGGTCGCTCAGATCGCGGAGCTGTGGCCGTGGACGCTCATGTCGTAAAGGTCGAACTGTCGCGCGATCATGCGGGTTAGCGGGCGCATGTCCTTTGGGATGCTGAGGCCCTTGTCGTCCACCTTAAGCCCATTTTCGAACCTCTCGTTCGCCCGATCTAGGAGGCGACGGACGTGGTTCCGTCCGACGCCGAAATCGCGAACCAGCTCGTCGGTTGCGATATGAAAATCACACATGATCATTTCGATCATCCGGGCATGAAGGCGGTCTTCGCTGCTGAGGCTGTGGCCGCGCGTGGTGGCGAAGCTGCCGGACCGGATGCTTCCCACATAGGCCGAGGTGGCCGGAGCATTCTGGGCATAGCCCTGAGGCAGTCTCGAGATCGACGAGGCGCCCAGTCCGATCAGGGCATCAGACTGATCGTCGGTATACCCTTGGAAATTGCGCCGGAGCCTGCCGGCCTTTTGCGCCTTGGCAAGCCCGTCTTCGGGGCGGGCGAAGTGGTCTATGCCGATGGCCTCGTACCCGTCCCATGTCAGCAATTCATGCGCCGTATCGAACAGCGCGAGCCTTTCTTGGGGAGAGGGGAGCGTATCCGAGGGGATCATCGACTGACGCCGGGCCATCCAGGGCACATGCGCGTAGCCATAGAGAGCAATCCGGTCGGGGTTGAGTGACAACAGTTTCTGGACGCTTTGTGTCATCTTTTCCCGCGACTGCCCGGGCAGGCCGAAAAGGATATCCGTGTTGAGGCTTTCGATGCCCTTGTCACGAATCATATCCGCCGCACGCTGCGTGATTTCAAAGCTTTGCTGGCGGCCGATCACTTTCTGGATCTCGGGGTCAAAGTCCTGAACGCCGATCGAGGCGCGGGTCATGCCCATTTCGGCGAGTGCGTCGACACGTTCCGCGTCGAGCTCGTTCGGGTCGATTTCGACGGAAAATTCAGCGTCCCCGGCAAGCGGTGCCACCGAGAAGATCGATTCCGCAAGATCGCGGATCATGTCCCCGCTTAGCAAGGTGGGTGTACCGCCGCCCCAGTGCAGCCTCGATAGGTGGATACCCTTGGGCAAGGTTGCGGCAAGCAACTGAAGTTCCTGCTTCAGCGTCTCAAGGTAACTGACGACGGGCGCCTGTTTCTGGGTGCCTTGTGTCCGGCAGGCGCAAAACCAGCATAGCCGACGGCAAAACGGGATATGCACATAGAGTGAAATTTCACGCCCGGGGGTAAGACCAGCGATCCAGTCGCCAAAATCACCGGGACCGGTGGCGTCGCCAAAGTGGGGCGCCGTGGGATAGCTTGTGTAGCGAGGCACGCGAGCGTCAAATAGCCCCATGCGGGAAAATCGGGTTTGAGTCAGCATGTGCAATCGATATTCGATGTGTTAGATTCGTCTCATTGATCCAGATCAATCGGCTCGGCCTGATGACAGTTGCAACTAAATCTCTTCTTTCAAATTGTGCGGATTGCCCGATCCGTCACCGTGCAGTCTGTGCCCGGTGCGAAGCGGACGAGCTCGCCCAGCTTGAGGAAATAAAGTACTACCGCAGCTTTGAGGCGGGGCAGACGATTGTCTGGTCCAATGACCGGATGGATTTTGTCGCCTCGGTCGTGAGCGGTGTCGCAACCCTGACCCAGACAATGGAAGACGGCCGGACGCAGATGGTCGGATTGCTTCTCCCTTCGGATTTTGTCGGACGCCCCGGGCGCAAGGGTGCGGCCTATGACATCGTTGCCACGACGGATCTTATCATGTGCTGTTTTCGCAAGAAGCCGTTCGAGAAGATGATGATCGACACTCCGCATATCTCGCACCGGCTGCTCGAAATGACATTAGACGAGCTAGATGCCGCGCGGGAGTGGATGCTGGTGCTGGGTCGCAAGACCGCGCGGGAAAAGATCGCGAGCCTTCTGAATATCGTGGCGCGGCGGCAACCGACCTTTTCGCCACATGGGGCCGTGGTCTTTGATCTGCCGCTGACGCGCGAAGCCATGGCGGATTATCTTGGTCTGACGCTTGAGACGGTAAGCCGGCAGATGTCGGCCCTGCGTAAGGCGGGAGTCATCTCGCTTCAGGGCAACCGGCATGTGACCGTGCCGGACATGGCACGGCTGATGGAAGCGGCGGGCGATGACAGCGATGGTGGTCACCTGATCTGAGCAAAACTCCAGCGGGCTGATTTTCAGCAAGCTGCCGGGGTTGTGCGTTACGACGGGGTGTAAGCTGTTTGTTTGGCTGTAGCGCAGCAAAGATTTTCAACTGAACGGGTCCCGTGTGCCGGGCGCGCAAGGCGCGAGCGACCGGAAAGCTGTCATGTTAACTTAGTAAATGTGTCGGAAAAGTGTCGTTTGGCGCGGGTAAATGTCCGATTGTTGGCGCATTTGCGCCGCGAAAATTACACAATTCAAGACAGGATCTCCTCATGTTTCGCCTGATCGTGACCGGCTTTGCCGTCGCTACCGCATTTGCTGCGCCGTCTTTCGCTGCTTCCTTCAACACGCTTTCCGGAGAAGCTCCGCTGGTGATCGCTCATCGTGGCGCAAGCGGATATCTTCCCGAACACACGCTGGCTGCGTATGAGCTGGCGATCCAGATGGGTGCGGATATCGTCGAGCCCGATCTCCAGACCACCAAGGACGGCCACCTTGTCGCGATGCACGACAGCTCGCTGGCCCGCACGACCAACGTGGAAACCGTTCTGGGTGAGCGCAATGGCAGCTACAACGTATCCGAATACACGCTGGCCGAGATCAAGACGCTGACCGTCGAAACCTCTGCCGGTAATAGCTATCCCGGTTACACGCCGTCGATGGCGGAGCCGTTTAAAGTGCCGACTTTCCAGGAGGTCATGGACCTTGTGAAGGCGCATAACACCGCAACGGGCGACAAGATCGGCGTCTATCCCGAAGCGAAAGTGCCGAGCGCGGAAACCATGAACCGCCAGATCCTGACAGAGATGCAGGCCAACGGGTTCACCACCCGCGAAGATAATTCGTTCGTCCAGACATTCAGCGCCCAGGGCGCGGCCGATCTGGCTGCGATTCAGGACGAGCTGGGCATGGATAACCAGATCGCGGTTCTGGGTTATGCGCAGCTGACCGCCGAAGGGTTCGGCGTTTACGACTATCCTACGGGAACCATCAACCAGCTCGCCGATCTCGCACTGTTTGCCGACGGTGTAGGCGTAAACCTTGGCTCGCTAACCTCCGAGTTCATCGTCGCGGCCCATGATCTTGGCCTTGCCGTGCATGGCTGGACCTTTAACCAGTCGACCGAGGAAGATGCCTTGGCAGCTCAGCAGGCTTGGATCGACGCGGGCATGGACGGTCTGTTCACCAACTACACGGACCTGACCCGCGCGATCGTGGACGCGAATGTTTCGGCCGTGCCGCTTCCCGCTGGTCTGCCGCTGATGCTGGCAGGGGTTGGCAGCCTCGCGGTTATCCGTCGTCGTCGCAAAGCCGCCTGATAAAGGTTGTGTTGTACGAGTTCATTGGCCGCCCCGAAACGGGCGGCCATTTTAATGCGCCATGAGCACCGGCACTGTGGCTTTTTCCAGCATGTGCCGGGTCGCGCCGCCAAGTACCGCTTCGCGCAGGCGGGAGTGGCCATAGGCCCCCATGACCAGCATATCGGCGCCGCTATCGGCGACATGGCGGTTCAGGATGTCAGAGACCTTGGGCATGGTTTGCGACAGCACGTCGATCTCGCAGCTGACACCGTGCCGCGCCAGCATCTGGCCGAGCATCCCGCCGGGGTCCGAGCGTTCCGGACCATGCGCGGGCGGGTCGATGATGGTGATCCGAACCCGGTTCGCAGCTTGCAGGAAGGGGATGGACCGGCGGATGGCGTTCAGCGATTCCGCGCTTTCGTTCCATGCCACGACCACGGTCTGTGGCAGCGAAATGGGCTGACCCTTGGAGGGCACAACGAGAACCGGGGCCTGACCGCCGAACAACGCCGCCTCGATTACCGCTTCGGCGTCGCGGTCACCGTGTTCGCCATAAGGCTGCGGCGCGATCACGAGGTCGGTGAAACGGCTGTGGAACGCGACCTGCCGTCCGAGATTGGTCACCGGCACGACGCTTTCCTCGGCGGACCAGCGTATGTCGCTCTTGTTCATGGTCTCGTTCACAAAGGCCAGCAGCTCGGCGGCGTCCGACTGGGCCCTGTCGATGGATTCCTGAAGCACCATCGCCGTGGCACCGGCGTCGTAATAGCCCAATTGGGTGCGATCCAGACCCATGCAGAGGATTTCGGCGTGGCTGTCGAGGCGGTCGGCCAGTGTTGTCATCTGCGCCAATGCCGGTTCGGCCGACTTTCTCTCAGTCACCACGCACAGCAAAGATTTGTATGTCATCAGATTTCTCCCAGAATACGTGTCCACCAGGGCTGTCGATGGCAAGCGGTGGTCGCCCACAATCACTGCCACGGATCAACCGCGTTTTTGTTGACACAGATCAAAGCTGCCTGCCTCCGATTTCAGCAGTATCTGCCGCGAACGGATCTGTCTTGGGTGGCATAAGACTTGCCCAGACCAGAATAAGGGACAAGAAAATGTCTAATTATATCAAGCTGATCGTGCTTGGTGTCATTACCTTGATCGCGATGATGGGAATCAACTATGCGCGCGATCTTGCGTATATGGTCCATGCCGCGATCGTCGTGATCGTCGCCGGCGGGTTGTTTCTTTACACGCTGCGGAACATGGAGGAGCAGGTGGTTCCCGTATCGCAGGGCGACTATTTCGATAGCGTCATCCGCGCCGGGGTCATCGCGACAGCCTTCTGGGGCGTCGTCGGCTTCCTCGTCGGGGTGGTCATCGCCTTTCAGCTCGCCTTCCCCCAGTTGAACTTTGAATTCCTGCAAGGCATCGGCAATTTCGGCAGGTTGCGGCCGCTGCACACATCGGCGGTTATCTTTGCCTTTGGCGGCAACGCGCTGATCTGTACGTCATTCTACGTGGTGCAGCGCACCTCGGCTGCACGTCTTTGGGGCGGTAACCTGGGTTGGTTCGTGTTCTGGGGCTACCAGCTTTTCATCGTGCTGGCAGCGACCGGGTACCTCCTCGGGGCGACGCAGTCCAAGGAATACGCCGAACCGGAATGGTATGTCGATCTGTGGCTGACCATAGTCTGGGTGGCTTATCTGGCCGTCTTCCTTGGAACCATCGTGAAGCGGAAAGAGCCGCATATCTACGTGGCGAATTGGTTCTACCTTTCCTTTATCGTGACCGTTGCGCTTCTCCACGTCGTTAACAACCTGTCCATCCCCGTCTCTATCTGGGGGTCGCGTTCGGTGCAGGTATTCTCGGGTGTGCAGGATGCGATGACGCAGTGGTGGTATGGCCACAACGCTGTGGGCTTTTTCCTCACCGCCGGCTTCCTTGGCATGATGTACTATTTCGTGCCGAAACAGGCGGAACGTCCTGTTTACAGTTACAAGCTGTCAATCATCCACTTCTGGGCGCTGATCTTCCTGTATATCTGGGCCGGTCCGCACCACCTGCATTACACGGCGCTGCCTGACTGGGCCTCGACCCTTGGGATGGTGTTCTCGATCATCCTCTGGATGCCGAGCTGGGGTGGCATGATCAACGGTCTGATGACGCTGTCAGGCGCATGGGACAAGCTGCGCACCGACCCGGTCATCCGCATGATGGTCATCTCGATCGGTTTCTACGGCATGTCGACCTTTGAAGGCCCGATGATGTCGATCCGCGCGGTGAACTCTCTGAGCCACTATACCGACTGGACCATCGGACACGTGCACTCGGGTGCGCTGGGCTGGAACGGCATGATCACCTTTGGTGCGCTCTATTTCCTGACCCCGGTCCTGTGGAAGCGCGAGCGGCTGTATTCCCTGTCGCTGGTAAGCTGGCACTTCTGGCTCGCGACTATCGGTATCGTTCTTTACGCAGCGTCGATGTGGGTGACCGGTATCATGGAAGGCCTGATGTGGCGTGAAGTCGATGCGAACGGTTTCCTCGTCTGGTCCTTTGCCGACACCGTTGCTGCCAAGTTCCCGATGTATGTGACACGCGGTCTGGGCGGAGTCATGTACCTGGGTGGTGCGCTGATCATGTGCTATAATCTCTGGATGACTGTCCGTGCGGCCCCTGCCAAAGAGCAGAGCCTCGCGACAGCTGTCCCGGCCGAATAAGGAGGGCCGAGACAATGAGTGACGAAAAAACACCGAACAACCCCAAGATCAGCGATCCTGAGGACGATCCGAAAGTATCCACTCTCGAGGATATGCCTGATGAGGTGCCGAACGAGCTGCCGCACCACACGTGGTTCCTTGACAAGCACAAGTTCATCGAGACCAACGCGACGCTGCTGCTTGTGCTGAGCTTTCTTGTGGTGACCGTCGGCGGGATCGTGGAAATCGCCCCCCTGTTCTATCTTCAGAACACGATCGAAAAGGTCGAAGGCGTGCGGCCCTATTCGCCGCTCGAGCTGACCGGGCGCGAGGTTTATATCCGCGAAGGCTGCTATGTGTGCCACAGCCAGATGATCCGTCCGATGCGCGACGAGGTCGAACGCTATGGGCATTATTCGCTGGCGGCGGAATCGATGTATGACCACCCGTTCCAGTGGGGGTCCAAGCGGACGGGTCCCGATCTGGCGCGGGTTGGCGGGCGCTATTCGGATGACTGGCATCTGGACCACCTTCGCGATCCGCAGTCGGTCGTGCCGGAATCCGTGATGCCGAAGTACGGCTTTCTCGAGAATACCATCATCGAGGGCGAGTACGTACAGGAGCTGATGGAGACCCATCAATTCGTGGGCGTGCCCTATACCGAAGAGATGATCGTAAACGCCTCGGCCGATTTCCGGGCGCAGGCCGACCCGGACAGCGATTACGACGGCATGCTGGAACGCTATCCCGGCGCGCAGGTTCGTAACTTTGACCGCCAGCCGGGGATTTCCGAGGCGGATGCGCTGATCGCCTATCTTCAGATGCTGGGTACGTTGGTCGACTTCTCGACCTTCACGCCAGATGCCAGCCGCTAAGGGGGACTTGATATGGACATGTATTCAATCCTGCGCGAATTCGCTGACAGCTGGATGCTGCTGAGCCTGTTCCTGTTCTTTGTCGGGGTTGTCCTTTGGGTGTTCCGGCCGGGCAGCAGCAAGACCTACGCGGAGACATCTGAAATCCCGTTCCGCCACGCAGACAAGCCTGCAAAGGAGCCAAGAAAATGAGTAAAGTACCTCCTAAAAAGGCGGGTGATCCGGAAACAACCGGCCATAGCTGGGACGGAATCGAAGAGTTCAACAACCCGCTGCCGCGCTGGTGGCTCTGGACCTTTTACGCGACCATCATCTGGGGTCTGGGCTATACGATTGCCTATCCGGCCTGGCCGATGATCAACGAGGCGACTGCGGGTGTCCTTGGCTATTCCACTCGTAACGAGCTGGTCGAAGATCTGGCCCGCGCCGAAGCGGCCAATGCCGAGATCAACGCCAAGCTGGCATCGGTCGATCTTGCCTCGATTTCGGAAGATCCGGAGCTGACGCAATATGCCACCTCGGCGGGCGGCGCGGTGTTCCGCACCTTCTGCGCCCAGTGTCACGGGTCCGGTGCGGCCGGGGCCAAGGGCTATCCCAACCTGCTGGATGACGACTGGCTATGGGGCGGCGATATCGAGTCCATTCATTACACGATCTCGCACGGGATCCGGAACGAACAGGATTTCGATGCGCGCTATTCGGAAATGCCAGCGTTCGGACGTGATGGCATCCTTGACGGCGAGCAGGTGGACCAGGTTGTCAACTATGTGATGTCCCTGTCCGGTGATCCGCAGGATGCGGCGGCAGCGCAGGCGGGTGAACAGGTATTCGCGGATAACTGCGTAGCCTGCCACGGTGAGGATGCAAGGGGCAACCGCGACATGGGGGCGCCGAACCTTGCCGATGCGATCTGGCTTTATGGTGGTGACTACGATGCGCTGCATGAGACGGTGATGAACGCCCGGTTTGGCGTGATGCCGCCGTGGTCGCAGAACCTTAGCGAAGCGGAGATTCGCGCGGTTGCCTCTTATGTTCACCAGTTGGGTGGCGGCGAATAGCCTTTCGCCACGGATTAAAACGAAAGCCCCCCGATCCTTGGTCGGGGGGCTTTATTTTTGGCCGATCATAGTTTGTTCGGGTCGATGTCACGGGGCGATTGAACAAACCAGTGCCCTCTGGGCAGCCACCGCTTTTTCCTGTCGTGGCGTTTCGGCGTTACATCTCGTACGAGTTCCGTACCGGTACGCGTCGCGGTCATGAAAGATCTGGCATAAATTCCAAGCATTGGTCCTAATCCTAACATTTTTTGTTTCCGATCATTGCCTTTCGACACGCTCATCATTGACTGAACTGTCGATGAATGCGACTTAATGAGATATGCAATATGTAAGTATGATTTACACATGAAGTGGAGGGACATGCCGCCCCTCGCCGGGCTGAGGGCATTTGCCGCCTTTGCTGAAACCGGCAACGTGGTGTCGGCCGGTGAAGAGCTGAACGTGACCCATGCCGCGATCAGCCAGCATCTGCGGGCGCTTGAGCGGCATATGGGCGTGGCCCTGCTGGACCGGAGCGGGAGAGCATTGAGCCTGACCGATGAAGGTAGGCAACTGGCGCATTCTCTCACGGTGGGTTTCGGGGCAATCGCTTCAGTCGTGCAGGAGCTGACCGGGCGCGATGCGGCGCGTCCCTTGCATATTTCGACGACGCCTTCTTTCGCCGCCAACTGGCTGATGCCCCGTTTGCCCGACTTTCGCATGGCAAACCCGGACGTGGAGCTGATGATCGACCCGACGGCAACTGTGGTCGAACTCAATCCGGGTGGGATCGACGTTGCCCTGCGGTATGGATCGGGTGGCTGGGCCGGACTGGACACCGAACTGTTGATCGCCACCCCGATGGTCGTTTCTGGTGCGCCGGAGTTGATTAAAGGCAGAAAGGTCGATGAGCCGAAGGATCTGGCGGAGTTTCCATGGCTTGAAGAACTCGGGACTTCCGAGGCATCGACATGGCTGGAAAGGCGCGGCGTCTCCGGTGCGCTGGCAAAGAACCGGTCACAGATGCCCGGGAACCTCGTGTTGGACGGGGCACGGAACGGTCAGGGGCTTGCCGTCAGCACGCGTCTTTTCGTTGAAGGCGATGTCGCGGCGGGTCGCTTGCAGATCCTGTTCGAAGAACCGGACCACGGGGCCGGGTATCACATCGTCACGCGACCGGGTGTCATGCGCCCGGCTGCGCGCAGTTTCGTGAACTGGCTGCGACGAACGATCTGAAGCCCGTCAGACGATGGTCAGAACGTCCCATAGGCTGTCGACATCCGTGAAATTCTGAAGCGTCAGGCTGCTGTTCTGATCAATCGAGAAGACCGTGTCGCCGCCGGAAACGCTGGCAAGCGCGAGGACGTCCCATGTGGCCGGCGCAGATCCGATCCAGAGGCTTTCGTCAAAGCAGAGCAGATCATTTTGAAAGTCAGTGATGATATCCATGCCGCCGGTGAAGATGAAGGTATCCTTGCCTCGGCCGCCGCTCAGCGTGTCATTGCCGGATCCGCCGGAAAGCGTATCGCTGCCACCATTGCCGATCAGCCGGTCGTCGCCTTCGCCGCCTAGCAGCGTGTCCTTGCGGTTGCCACCCTTTAGGATGTCATTCCCGGCACCGCCGTCGAGATCGTCTTTGCCCGCGTTGCCAAGCAGCTTGTCGTCACCGTCCCGACCGTAGAAGCTGTCATTGCCCTTTTTGCCCTTGAAGAGATTGTCATTCGAATCTCCCCAGACGGTATCGTTATGGGCCGTGCCGATGATCCGTTCGACATCGATGAGCACATCGCCGAGCGCCGCGCCGTCATTCAGATCTGAATTCTGCAGGTCTAGCGTGATGCCGCTGCTTTCGCCAAGGAATATGGCAGTATCGTTTCCTTCACCGCCATCAAGGCGATCGGATCCGCTGCCGCCGTTCAGCTTGTCATTGCCTGCATCGCCTTCGATGATGTCATCGCCATCGCCGCCGAACAGCTTGTCCTTGCCATCGCCGCCGCGCAGCGTGTCCGAGCCCCAGTTGCCCCGGATGACATTGTTGGCCGCGTTGCCGTCGACGATATCGTCGCCGTTTCCTGCGTCGTATTCTTCAATCAGGGTGCCACGGGCGATGTACATGTTGCCGGTGCTGCCGAGCACGTCCGAGACGGATTCAGGGTTCAGGTCGACGACCTGATCGAAATAGTCTTGGGAGAAATTGATCCGGTCACCGCCGTTGGCATCATAGATGGTGAAGGCGACGTATGTATCTTCGAAGACGCTGTCATTCGGGTTGCCGTTCATGACGTCAAAGATCTGACCAAGCCAGCTGTCGCCAAGCGTATGCCCCACACCGTAAACGGTGTCACCGTCGCTGATGCTTCCAGTTGACGCCGCGCCATAGAGCTCCTGCACCGCGACTATATCTGCGGCCATGGCCGAGATCAGCGTTGCATAGCTTGCATCGGTTTCGGTGTTTTCGTCCTGATCGAAGTAGGACATCACCGAGACTTGCCAGCTGTCATTGGCAAAGGTGTTGTTGTTGCCGTAGATCGCGTCGCCGTTGTAATCGCCCAGATGGCCAAGTCCCAACGCATGGCCGATTTCATGAATGAAGGTCTGGAAAGCGTAGGTTCCCATAGTGGCGCCGTATTCGTTCAGCCAGTCCTGACCGACATTAACCTCGGCAAAGCTGGTCGCATCGCCAAGAGCCGAATAGGTGGCATAGGCACCGTTATCCTCATCATCAAAGGTGATCTGGGCGCTGCCCGCCGTTTCTACGAAATCGATATCCGCGACGGCTTCCCATGTTTCGAGCGCCCACTTGGCGAGTTTTTGGCCATCCGTGGTCAATGCGTCGAGATTCACGGTGATGATGTTGCTGGCGCTGGTATCGAAGTGATGCGCGGTGCCGCCATCATCGTTCCAGTAGCCTTCGATCAGGTAGTCGGCCAGCGTATCGAGGTCAGCGGTGATCGGCGCGGCACCGGGCAGCGCCTGCGATTCACCCGCCTGAACATCGACGAGAACTTCG
The DNA here is from genome assembly GCF_019966545.1 of Heliomarina baculiformis. Classification (GTDB taxonomy): domain Bacteria; phylum Pseudomonadota; class Alphaproteobacteria; order Rhodobacterales; family Rhodobacteraceae; genus Heliomarina; species Heliomarina baculiformis. Next base: position 177,486 of record NZ_JAIMIC010000008.1, read on the forward strand.
TAACCACCCGTGGCACCAGAATAACCTTGGACCGAGATATAGAACTTGCCGGTTGCAGTGGCCTCGAAAGAAAGGAAGGAATTCGTGCCTTTGCCGCCATCGTCATTCTCGGCAAGGTAATTGCCAGTGGCGCCGTAGATCTTCATGACCGGGTCGGACAGGATTTCGGTCAGATCGGCGGAACCGTTGACCGCGATATCGTAGACGATACCTTTTTTCAGCGAGACACTGATCCAGTCGGCGTCCGAGCTGTCGTTCAGAACGCCGGTGAACCTGTCGCCGACCGAGATTCCGTAGGTGGTGGAAATACCGTCCGCGGCCTCTGCGACCTCGGTTATTTCCTTAGCAGAGACGATGCCCTGATATTCACAAGGGACTACAGGGTGGCGGATCGCCGAACATACCGTACACATACTTAACTACCCACGTTTTACCGTTCTGGTAGTCGGGTTTGATTCAGGCAATTTCAGCCTCTGAATGTGGCAATGCCGTGAAATGTGGATTCAAGCCTTTCGATGCAAAGCTGACTTCGGAATGCTTTTTTTTGACCCATGTCAAAGAGCGCCGATGCTTGGCATGAAATACAAACATCAGAAATTCTGCATTCGATGTGAGTATCGTGACCCAAGCAAGCCAACCGCCAAGTCTTTACGCCGCGAGAGAGCCGATTTTTCCGCGCCGCGTGTCAGGTAAATTCCGAAACCTTAAATGGATCATCATGGCCGTCACGTTGGGGATCTACTACCTGACGCCATGGATTCGCTGGGACCGGGGGCCGAGCCTGCCCGATCAGGCTGTTCTGCTTGATATGGCGAACCGCCGATTCTATTTCTTCTGGATCGAGATCTGGCCCCACGAATTCTATTTCGTCGCGGGCTTGCTGATTATGGCGGGGCTTGGGCTGTTCCTCTTCACCTCGGCGCTGGGGCGGGTCTGGTGTGGCTATACATGCCCGCAAACGGTCTGGACCGACCTGTTCATCCTTGTCGAAAGATGGATCGAGGGTGACCGCAATGCCCGGCTGCGTCTTCACAGGCAAAAGAAATGGGACCTGCGTAAGGTTCGTTTGCGAGTGACGAAGTGGGTTGTCTGGCTGCTGATCGGGCTTGCGACAGGAGGGGCCTGGGTTTTCTATTTTGCGGATGCTCCGACTCTTGCCCGCGATCTGGTAACCGGGCAGGCGGCGCCGATTGCCTATACAACAATAGGTGTTCTGACGCTGACCACCTTTGTTTTTGGCGGTTTCATGCGCGAACAGATCTGTATCTATGCCTGTCCATGGCCACGGATCCAGGCGGCTATGATGGATGAGGATACCCTTGTCGTCGGGTATCGCGACTGGCGCGGCGAGCCTCGCAAACACTCGGCCGAGGTGAAATTGGGTGCAGAGCAGGGCGATTGCATTGATTGCATGGCTTGCGTGAACGTCTGCCCGATGGGGATCGATATCCGAGAAGGGCAGCAGTTGGAGTGCATAACCTGCGCGCTTTGCATCGACGCCTGCGACGACATTATGGACAAGACCGGAAAGCCACGCGGGTTGATCGATTACATGGCCTTGTCGGACGAGCCCCGCGAGCGATCCGGGAAGCCGCCGCGCCCCATCTGGCAACATGTGCTGCGCCCGCGCACGCTTCTTTACACGGCTCTATGGTCGCTGGTCGGCATCGGACTGGTATTTGCGCTGTTCATCCGTGCCGACATCGAAATGACGGTTGCGCCGGTTCGGAACCCGACATTCGTCACGCTGTCGGATGGATCGATCCGAAACACCTACGACGTGCGGATGCGCAACAAGAATGGCGAAGCGCGCGAATTCATCCTGAGCTTGACCGGAGACGACGACCTTGTGGTTCAACTTGAGGGACAGGAAGGCCAGACTGTAGATGTGCCAGCCGATACAACCAGCCTGCAGCGAGTCTATGTCATCGCCCCGCCGGGCACCGAACCGGCGATGCAGGAGAGTTCTCCCTTCCGGCTTTGGGTCGAAGACAGCAAGACAGGCGAACGGGCCTACAGAGACACGACGTTCAATGGCAAGGAGTCCTGACGATGGCGCAACGTGAATTCACTGGCTGGCATGCCGCGGCCGTTTTCATCGGTGCCTTTGGAGTCATCATCGGGGTGAACCTTGTGCTCGCGTTCAGCGCCGTTGAAACATTTCCGGGGCTTGAGACCAAGAATTCCTATGTGGAAAGCCAGCTCTTCGACCGCCAGCGCCGGGCGCAGGAAGCGCTGGGCTGGTCAATTTATGCCAGCGCACGCGAAGGTGAGGTGCAGCTGGATATCACCGATAAAGAGGGCAAGCCGGTCGAGGTCGCCAAGCTGCACGCCGTTCTTGGGCGCGCCACCCATGTGCGGGACGATGTCGAGCCCGACTTTGTGTTCAACGGCACCACCTATGTGGCACCGGTGCACCTTGGGCCCGGAAACTGGAATATCCGCATGACTGCACGGGCGGCGAACGGGGTCGAGTTCAAGCAGCGGGTCATCCTGCACGTAAGAGGCTGAACACGAATGAGAGACGAAGCGCCAAATGCGATCATCGCCTGTCCCGGATGCATTGCCGCGCCGGCTGCAGCGGTCGCAGAGCCGCCTGAAAAGGTGCAACTGGCGCTATCCCTGCCGACCATCCATTGCCAGAACTGCATCACCTCGGTCGAACGTGGGCTGGCGGGGATAGATGGCGTCAAATCCGCCCGGGTCAACCTGACCCTCAAGCGTGTCCTGATTGATGCGGAGCCGAGTGTCATGCCCGGCGTATTGATCGAACGGCTCAAGTATCTGGGCTTTGAGGCGCATGAGCTGGACACGGCGAGCCTTGGCGCGACGCAGACCGATCTAGCCGGGCGCGCCCTGCTGACAAGGCTGGCCGTTGCGGGGTTCGCGTCGATGAACGTAATGCTCTTGTCGGTTTCGGTTTGGTCCGGGGCGACGGATGCGACGCGCGACATGTTTCACTGGATCTCAGCGGCGATCACTCTCCCGGCGATCGCCTATGCCGCACAGCCTTTTTTTAGAAGTGCCTGGTCGGCGCTGCGCGCCCATCGTCTGAACATGGATGTGCCCATCGTGCTGGCGATCCTGCTGGCGCTGGTCACGTCGCTTTGGGAGACATCGCTTTCCGGCGCGCATGCCTATTTCGATGCGGCGCTGACGCTGACGTTCTTCCTTCTCGCCGGGCGCTACCTTGATCATCGGACAAGGGCAATTGCCCGTTCCGCCGCCGAAGAACTGAGCGCGCTCGAAGTGCCGCGTGCGTTGCTGTTGGGCGGTCCGGAACCGAGAGAGGTGCCGGTGGCGGAGCTGAGGCTTGGCGACCTATTGCTGGTCAGACCGGGCGCAAGGATGCCGGTCGATGGCGAGATCGTCGAAGGACGGTCGGAAATTGATCGATCGCTTCTGACGGGAGAGACCATTCCGGTCTTTGCCGAACCGGGCCGGAAAGTCAGCGCGGGTGAGATCAATCTCACGGGGCCTCTGCGGGTCCGGGCAGAGGCGGTCGGGCGCGACACTTCTCTGCATCGACTGGCCGACCTTGTCGCCGTCGCGGAATCGGGCCGGGCGCAGTACAATTCACTGGCGGACGCGGCGGCGCGGCTTTACGCGCCATTGGTGCATATCCTCGCGGCGGCAAGCTTTCTTGGCTGGCTACTGTATGCAGGGGATATGCGCGCCGCTCTTAACATCGCGTCTGCGGTCCTGATCATCACCTGTCCCTGTGCGCTTGGGCTGGCGGTACCTGCAGTAACGACAGCGGCCTCCGGACGCTTGTTCCGCAAAGGGATGCTGATCAAACACGCGACGGCGTTGGAACGGTTGGGGGCGGTGGACCACGTGGTTTTCGACAAGACCGGAACCCTGACGACCGGTAAGCCGGAACTTAGGAATCTCTCGGAGTTCAGCAGCGACGAGCTCGCAGTCGCTGCGGCCCTTGCGCAGGCGTCTTCGCATCCTCTGTCGCAATCGCTGGTTCAAGCTTTTGAAGATGCGCATGTCGTGCCCGCGCCTGTTACCTCGATTGCAGAGGTGCCGGGTTATGGTACGACCGGTCAGATGAAAGGTGGGGTTGTTCGGCTCGGCCGGGCATCATGGGTTGGCGCCGAGCGTCTGGATACGGCCTCCACGGGCGATACGGCGACATGGTTGAGCATTGGCAAGAACCGGCCACCACGCGCATTCTTGTTTTCGGACAGCCTGCGTCCCGGTGCCGAGGAAGCAGTGAGAGCGTTGATGGATCAGGGCAAATCCATCGCTTTGATTTCGGGTGATACCACCAAAGTTGTCCGGTCGATGGCCGACAGGCTGGGCATCACCGACTGGGTGGCCGAGGCATTGCCAGAGGAAAAGGCCGCCCGGATCGAAGACTGGAAAGCATCGGGCAAAAAGGTTCTCATGGTGGGGGACGGGCTGAACGATACGGTGGCGCTTGCTGCGGCGGATGTGTCTATTTCGCCTGCGTCCGCCTTGGATGCTGCGCGCGTGGCGTCGGATATCGTACTGCTGAATCAGGACCTGAGTGTGATTGCCGGGGCGTGCGAGACTGCGAAAATAGCGACGCGGCGGATCCGGCAGAACTTTCGTATTGCCACGGTATACAATGTGATTGCGGTGCCCTTGGCGGTCGCCGGTCTTGCGACGCCACTCATCGCGGCGCTTGCGATGTCGAGTTCCTCGATTACCGTGTCGCTGAACGCATTGAGACTGAGGGGGGCGAAATGAACGTCCTGAGTTATCTGATACCTATATCCGTGACGCTTGGCGCAGTCGGGCTTGCCGCTTTTATTTATACGGTCCGGTCCAACCAGTATGATGATCCGGAAGGGGACAGCAGGCGCATCCTTTCAGACGAATGGGATGATCACCCCAAGACCTGAGCCGGTCCCCGCCTTCCCGGCTCGGTAAGCCGGGAGAGCATGTCCGAAAGCAGCCTGCTTTGGCTCAGCTCGGGCCGACCATAAAACAGGAGACGTTGCGGGCTTGAAGGCGACGACAGGCGAGATCGGCGCTCTCGCGTGTCATTCCAAGGAAGTTGGCATCGAACCCGCGCGGTGATTGCACGACTTTCCGCAGGGTACCGTCAAGCGTCGCCATTTCCGTCAGAGCCATCTGAAGCAGCACTTTTTCCGCCTCGTACCGGCTGCCATAGCGGCCGACGTTGATCCCCCAATGGTGTCCGCCGGAGGTGGACAGGCGGGTTACGATTTCCTGAGAGGCTTCCTCTGTTGGTGTCGTCGAGGCGAGGATGAGATCCTGAGGACGAGCGGTAGGACGCAGCACCGCGTCATCCGAAACCGAGGCCGAAGCGACCAGCGAAGCGGCGTCGGACGGGCGCTTTTCCTTGGGGGCAGGCTTGGCCGGTTGCGCGGCGCTGCCCAGTCCGGCAACGGCGGCATCGATACCCGCTTGCAGGGTGGAGCTCGCCTCGACTGCCGTATCGACCACGGCCTGCGCAACTTCGATCGAAGGCACGGTTCTGGCCACCGGACGCAGGCTGGATTTGACCAACCCCGAGACGCGGATCGACTTTCCGGTCGGAATGGAATCGTCGGCACCTGCGACATAGTTGGGGCGATCGGGCTTGCGCAGCGGTGCGCGCGAGGGGGCACGGCGGAAGCCGATGTCAAGCAGCTCGGCGACCCGCGCGTCGCGTGTCGGTGTCGATTTTCCGCCGAAAACAGTTGCGATGACGCGTTCGTTGCCGCGTTCGGCAGAGGCGACGAGGTTGAAACCTGCCGCACGGGTATAGCCGGTCTTGATGCCGTCAGCGCCCTTGTAGCTGCGCAACAGCCGGTTGTGCGAGGTCACAGTCTTGATCCCCGCATGCGCGGACTGGCGCGAGAACAGATTGTAGTATTGCGGGTAATCGTAAAGCAGGTGCCGGCCCATGATCGTCATGTCATGGGCAGTGGACAGGTGCCCTTCCTCGGTCAGGCCATGCGCGTTCTTGAATGTCGTGCGCGTCATCCCAATCGCTTGTGCGGTGCGGGTCATTCGCCGGGCGAATGCGGCCTCACTGCCGCTGATGGCCTCGCCGATTGCCGTGGCCGCATCGTTGGCGGATTTGATAGCGGCGGCGCGGATCAGGTAGCGGAAGGCGATGGTCTGCCCCGAACGCAGGCCCAGCTTTGACGGCGGTTCGGAGGCTGCGTGCTTGGAAATCCGCACCTTGGTATCAAGGGTGATCTCGCCGTTACGAATAGCCTCGAAGGCGACGTAGAGCGTCATCATCTTAGTGAGCGAGGCCGGATGCAACCGCGTGTCGGCATTCGTCGAATGCAGCACTTCGCCGGTTCGGGCGTCGATAACATAATCGGCGTATGGCGCGGCCATAACGCTGATCGGAAGGATCACAAGGAACCAGATTGCTGCGAAAAAATACACGCCCATCCGGGCCGGGCTGATGCGCCGTACCTGCACGATAAATTGCCTCTGTCTGCCTCATGTCGCCGATTTTCCGGCTGACCTTTTAAGTTGTGGCCAAAGTACCATAAGAAATAACTAAAATAAACCCGTCGGTTGAGCGATTGAGCGGAAATTCGGCGCTAGAAAAATGCTACATCTGGGGGTGACTAAATAACGGGCAACCAAACCAGCGATTATGTCAAAATTATGATTTCTACCCTTCAAGCTTTAACCGATTTCCCGAAGCAATTCGGGCAGCGGGGCAAGCGTTGGTAGCTGTCGAAACCGGTCGCTGTCGGCGGGCAGGTCGGCATGTTCGAGATCCCAGACGAGTTCATGCGGCACATGCACGCCCCAGCCTCCGGCCTGCAGCATCGGCGTCACGTCGGATTTGACCGAATTCCCGATCATCATGCCCCGGTCGCTTCCATCGCCATGACGTTCGAAGATTCGCCGGTACCGATCCGGCGTTTTGTCCGACACGATCTCTACCGCCTGAAACAGTTCGCCCAAGCCGGATTGCGCCAATTTGCGCTCCTGATCCATAAGATCGCCCTTGGTGATCAGGATCACCCTGTGTGTCTGAGCCACCGCGGATACGCTTTCAGCCGCATGCGGTAAAAGGTCGATAGGGTGTGCGAGCATTTCATGCCCGAGGTCGAGAATTTTACCGATCGTCGCCACGGGAACCTGCGAATCGGTGACTTCGATCGCGGTTTCGATCATCGACAGAACGAACCCCTTTATGCCAAAGCCGTAGCGCAGGAGGTTGCGCTTTTCTGCGGCTAATAGCCTCTCGTTCAAATGATCCGGTTCCGCGAATTCCCCGATAAGCTCGGCAAAACTGTCCTGTGACAGCCGGAAGAACCTTTCGTTGTGCCAGAGCGTGTCATCTGCATCGAATCCGACAGTGGTAATTTTTTGCAAGTCGCCCCCCAGCAGACACATTGGTCTTTAATAAACTTGTGTTAGGGTTATATACACTTCGATATCCCACACCAATGTCGACCTGAACAGTTTCCTGCCATGACGCTTTTGCAAATTTCGATGTCGAACAAACAGGATGACGGTACCGATGATGCCGTCATCGTGGAAACGCGTCCCAAGTCAAAGCGTCCACCGCTTTACAAGGTGTTGCTGCTGAACGACGACTACACGCCGATGGAATTCGTGGTTCATGTGCTTGAACGGTTTTTCGGCCTCAACCATGCGCAGGCATTCGAGATCATGCTGACCGTTCACAAGAAAGGGCTGGCGGTCGTGGGCGTGTTCAGCCACGAAATAGCCGAGACAAAAGTCGGTCAGGTCATGGATTTCGCGCGCCGCCATCAGCATCCGTTGCAATGTACGATGGAAAAAGAAGACTGACGTTTTCATGTCACTTCGACTAAGCCTTGCCCTTTCAGAGGGCGGATTGGCCTTGCCGTCCGAGGGAAGGATCGCCGTCTTTCACCCTGTCGCCGGTACTGACCTCTCGATGCTCGACCAGGGCCGGGTCGTGATCGTGCAGCCGAATTTTCCTGATTTCAGGTTCTTTGAGAATGCCGGTTTCGACGTGAGGACCTCGGCAGAGGATATCGTCGATCCTGTTGCCGTTTCGATTGTCTTCCTGACAAAGGCCAAGGCGCAGGCGCTTTCCCTGATCGCGCTCGCGATGCAAAAGAGCACAGACACGGTCGTAATCGACGGCGCAAAGACCGAAGGCATCGACAGCATTTACAAGGACCTCCGCAAGAGAACCGATGTGTCGGCCGCGCTCTCCAAGGCGCATGGAAAGCTGTTCTGGCTGGGTTCACATCCCGACAAGGTTGCGGACTGGCTTGTTTCGGCAGAGCAACGGGTGGACGAGTTCCTGACCGCGCCCGGTGTGTTTTCGGCCGATGGTATCGATCCGGCCTCGGCACTGCTTGCCAAGACGCTGCCGCGCAAGCTGGGGCGCCATGTGGTCGACCTTGGGGCGGGGTGGGGTTTCCTCGCCTCTGCGATGCTTACAGACAATAGCATCGAGACGCTGGATCTCGTCGAAGCCAACCATGACGCGCTGTCCTGTGCGCGCCAAAACGTGACCGATCCGCGTGCCCGGTTTCACTGGGCGGATGCACGCGACTGGGAACCAACGGAACGTATCGACGCTATCGTTTCTAATCCGCCTTTCCACACGGGGCGAAAGGTCGATGCCGATCTGGGGCGAGATTTCATACGAACGGCGTCTCGTATTCTTGGTTCGTCGGGACATTTCTGGATGGTTGCAAACCGGCATCTTGCTTATGAGGCCGTTTTGAAGGAATGCTTCGCAGAGGTAACAGAGCCAACAGGCGACAACAGGTTCAAGGTCCTTCATGCAAAACGCCCGATCCGTTCGCTGCGCTAATCCCCGGTAAACTCCTGCAAACGCCGTGAGCCAAGGAGGCTGTCATGTCCTTTTCCATCGCCGGTAAAACCGCCATCGTCACAGGGGCGGCCAATGGCATCGGTCTCTCCATAGGTCGGCTGTTTGCTGAAAAAGGCGCAAACGTCATGTTCGCCGATATGGATGAAAAGGCTTTGGTCGCCGAATTGGGGGACCAGCTCGAAGAAGGAAATATTCGCTCTTTTGCGGGCGATCTGCGCGAGAAGCTGACGATTGCCAACCTTGTTTCCGCCACTCTGGATTCCTTTGATCAGATCGACATTCTGGTGAACGGCGCGCGCCAGATCCAGATGACGGATCCGCTGGATGGCGATGACGAAACCGTTCAGGCGATGCTGTATAACAATGTCATGCCAGCTTTGCGGCTTAGCCAGCAGGTGTCCAAGCGCATGATCAAGCAGGCCGAGGGCCGTACCGAGGGTATTGCCGGTTCCATCGTGAACATCAGTTCGATTTCTGCACGGCGGACACACCCGGAACTGATGGGCTATTCCATCAGCGCAGCAGCGCTCGACCAGATGACGCGCTCGCTAGCGGTCGCGCTTGCACCGCAACGTATCCGGGTGAATGCCGTCGCGATCGGTTCCGTCATGAGCAATTCCTTGCAGACCTTTCTCAAGGAAAACCGCGCCTATCGTGCAGAGATCGAAGAATGCACGCCGCTTGGTCGGATTTCGGCGCCGAGCGAAGTTGCAGAGGCGGTGCAGTTCCTGTGTTCGGAGGCGTCCAGCTTTATGACCGGCCAGATCGTGACGGTCGACGGCGGTCGGACCCTGCTTGACGCAGTGCCCGCACCAGCGCATTGAGGGTCGCATGGCAGAAGAGTTCACATCCGAAAAAGCCGAGGCATCGGCGTGGTTTCGACAGCTGCGAGACGAAATCGTAGATGCCTTTGAAGAATTAGAGCAAAGCCACGACGAGGGGCCGCTGTCGGACGCCGAGCCGGGCAGTTTCGATGTCACACCGACCAAGCGAGAGTCGAGCGACGGCTTGGACGCGGGTGGTGGCCTGATGAGCGTGATGCGCGGTGGTCGCGTTTTCGAGAAAGTCGGCGTGAACGTCTCGACCGTGTTCGGCACCCTTGGCGAGCGGGCGCAGATGGCCATGGCGGCGCGCAAGGGCATACCGGGAATGACGGAGGATCCCCGGTTCTGGGCCAGCGGGATCAGCCTTGTCGCGCATATGCAGAACCCGCATGTGCCTGCCGTTCATATGAACACCCGGATGTTCTGGACCCCGCACGCGTGGTGGTTCGGCGGCGGGTCCGACCTGAACCCCTGTATCGAATACGAAGAGGACACGGCGCATTTCCATGGCGAGCAGCAGGCGCATCTCGACCCGCATGGGAAAGCCCACTATCCCCGGTTCAAGGAATGGGCGGATGAATATTTTTACATCCCGCATCGCAAGCGGGCGCGAGGCGTCGGTGGTATTTTCATGGACGACTATTCGACCGGCGACTGGCATGCCGATTTCGCGCTGACGCAAGATATCGGGCGCGCCTTTCTGCCTGCCTATGTGCCTCTGGTCAGAAAGCGCATGGCCACGGCGTGGGATGAGGCTGACAAGGATGCACAACTGGTGCATCGCGGGCTCTATGCCGAATATAACCTCGTTTACGATCGGGGGACGAAATTCGGACTGGAGACGGGGCATGACGCCAACGCGGTGCTCATGAGCTTGCCGCCACTGGCGAAATGGGTCTGAGCGCTCTGGCTGCTCTTGAGTTTCCAGCCTGACTGCGGCGGCAGGAAAACCTCGACCGCCGCGCTTGCGATCACAATCATGGTACCGGCTTCGGGGTTTTCTACGTTGAGACCGCCCTTGACGGCTTGGACCGTTACCTTTCCGTGGGGCAGTTTGGTTGAAAGCTGGTCGGTATCCACCTGCTCGGGCCGCTGAACGCCAATGGTGACTGACACGCGCATATCGGTTTCGGCTATGCTCAGCGATTTGATTATCGGAAGAGATGAATGGCGGATCGCATCCTCGATCGCCCGTGCGGCCGCTTTGGTATAGTCCTGACCGTACTGGTCGTTGCCCATGCCCATTTCGATGATGACGCGCTGATCAGTCATTGGCCTGTTCCATAGCGAAACTTACGGAAAGTGCGACGTTGGCGATGACCGTTGCATTGCCATCGCCATCGGGGCGCGGAATGTCGAGGCCGCCAGCAACCACCCGGATTTCCGGCTGGCCGTATGGGAAAATATCAAGCAGAGCCTCGGCATCTACGGCCTCGGGCTGCTGAACGCCGATTTCGACAAGGATGCGCATGGCGCTTTTGTCGAAACCGAAAAGTTCCGCCATGTTGATCGAATTGTGCCAGAGGGCATCCGAGATGCCGCGACGCGCCGCTTCGGTGTAATCCCCTCTGCGCAGGGACGTCCCCATGCCGAATTCGGTAAGCACGCGGGTCATCGCAATCCTCTCAAGTTATTCTCGCCAGTCGAAGAAATCCGGACCCGCCAAGTCGAGTAGCTTAACGGCCATTTCCCGGCCAAGCATGGCGCCGTCTTCCACCGGGCAGGTCTGATCGTCGTCAATCGCTTCTGATCCATCGGGGCGAAGCACCTGTCCGCGCAGGCGCAACTCACCGCCGTGGAGTTCGGCCAATCCCGCGATCGGCGTCTCGCAGGACCCGTCGAGCGCGGCCAGAAAGGCACGTTCAGCGGCAAGGCGTTTGCCGGTCTCTGTGTCGTGCACCGCTTCCAGCATGTTCGCGACCCGCGTGTCGTCCGAGCGCCGTTCAATGCCGATCGCACCCTGCGCCAAAGCAGGCAGCATGTCATCGACGTCGATGGCTCGCGCGGGCACATCGGTCATCCCAAGGCGGTTCAACCCGGCCATCGCGAGGAACGTGCATTCGGCAACTTCATCGGCAAGCTTGCGCAGGCGGGTTTGGACGTTGCCCCGGAATTCGACAACCTGAAGGTCGGGCCGCCGGTAAAGCAGTTGCGATTTCCGGCGCAAGCTGGATGTTCCTACGACTGCGCCTTCGGCCAGTTCCCCGATCGAGCCGACTTTGAGCGAGACGAAGGCGTCGCGCATATCCTCGCGCGGCAGATAGGTGTCAAGCAGCAGCCCCTCGGGTTGCAGAACCGGCATGTCCTTCATCGAATGGACGGCAATGTCGATCTTGCCCGTCAGCAGATCCTGTTCGATTTCGCGGGTGAACAGCCCCTTGCCGCCGATTTCGCGCAGCGCCCGGTCCTGCACACGGTCACCGGTGGTCTGGATCACAACGACTTCGAATGAATCCGGTTCGAGGTCAAAGGCATTGCCCAGCCGCAGGGCGGTTTCATGCGCTTGCGCAAGAGCGAGCGGAGAGCCGCGCGTGCCGATCCTGAGCGGGTTGGCGGGGGAGGGGAGATCAACTGTCATGTCTCTGTCTCTAATCGTCGCAACGAAGCGTGACAACTGGTCTGACGCTTGACATTTCGCTCTCTGGCCGCGACCCATCGAAAAAGCATTCATGGGGGGCGATATGAGCCAGAAGAAACTGTTGCGCGCCTTGGCGGGCGAAACTCTCGAAACCCCGCCGATCTGGATGATGCGGCAAGCAGGCCGTTATCTTCCCGAATACCGCGCCACGCGGGAAAAAGCCGGGGACTTTCTGTCGCTCTGCTACAACCCTGAACTTGCAGCCGAAGTGACGCTTCAGCCTATCCGCCGGTACGATTTCGACGCGGCGATCCTTTTTGCGGATATCCTGCTGGTGCCCCAGGCGCTGGGTGCGGACCTTTGGTTCGTGACCGGCGAGGGGCCGCGTCTGTCGACTGTCACGTCGCGTCGCGATCTGGATGCGCTGAAACCGGTCGACGTTGTTCACGATACACTCGGTCCGATTTACGAGACCGTGCAGATTTTGTCGCGGGAGCTGCCGTCGGACACGACGCTGATCGGTTTTGCAGGAGCACCGTGGACGGTTGCGACCTATATGATCGCTGGCAAGGGAACGCCCGATCAGGGGCCTGCGCACTTGCTGCGGCAGGAAGACACCGAAGTTTTCGAAGGCCTGCTGGACCTGATCACGGAGGCGACTATAGAATACCTGTCGCGTCAGATTTCAGCGGGTGCGGAATGCGTTAAGCTGTTCGACAGCTGGGCCGGCTCTCTCTCTGGCGAGGCCTTTGATAAATATGCTCTGGCACCGGCCGCGAGAATCATTGCTGAGCTCAAGGCGCGTCATCCGGGCGTTCCCGTCATCGCCTTTCCGCGCGAAGCAGGACCGAAGTACGAGGGTTTTGCCAAGGCGACCGGCGCGGACTGCGTCGCTCTCGACAATTCCGTCGATCTCGACTGGGCGGTGGAACATGTGCAGCGCGATGGTTGTGTACAGGGCAATCTCGCGTCATCGCACATGGTGACCGGGGGGCAGGCGCTTGTCGACGAGACGCGCGCCATTGTAGATGCCTTTTCCGGCGGCCCGCATATCTTCAATCTTGGCCACGGTATCACGCCGGATGCCGACCCTGATAACGTTCAGATCATGATCGATACGGTTCGGGCGAAATAGTGTGATTTCAGGCTTGACGGCCCGGCCTACCTGCCTTACGTCCGGCCTCGCTTATGGCGGAGTAGCTCAGTTGGTTAGAGCAGCGGAATCATAATCCGCGTGTCGGGGGTTCAAGTCCCTCCTCCGCTACCATTGCTTTCATTGGTAAATTTGGCCTCCATGCTTTGACGCTTTTTCATAGTTGGGCGCTCAGTTGGGAATCTTTGTTCTGTTTTCGTGCGCTTCCAGCTTCTGAATCGCTGAAACACCAAGCGCCGAATCGCGGCTTAGATAGTGTGCATCCAAAATTGCAGCGACGTGACTCAGCTTGTGACCGGTAATCGCTGCGATTTCGGCGGTAGAGCATCCTGCAACCGCCAATCGCGTCACGGCGGTTCCGCGTAGATCGTGGAAGGTCAGCCCATCGACACCGGCTTTCTGGCAAGCCTTACGCCATGAGGCGCGGAAACCGGACTCCGTCCAAGCGGTTTTTCTGGTGGTTGCGAGGATGGTTACGGCGGTTTTCGGGGTGGCCTCTAGCGCGGCTTTCAATGGCGCGCCAACAGGAATCACCACGCGCGCGCCGGTCTTTCTTTGGCGCAAGCGTATAGCTTGGCCGTCAAAAGCGGACCAAGGCAAGCGTAGCAGGTCGCCTTGTCGTTGCCCGGTCCACAGCGCCAGAGTGAACGCCAGCCCAATGTGGGTCGGTGCAGTTGCCAAGAAATTGGTTTCATCGTCTGCGGACCAAATGTTGTCGATACGCTCAGACCGGTAGACCTTGCCGGGGCGTTCGCACGGGTTTCCTGGAACCAAGCCACGGTCGTAAGCCCATGCGATTATTAGAGCTAAGACAGAATAAGTGTAATCCGCTTGGCGTCTGGATTTCTTCGCCAATTTGTCCCGCCATGAAAGGAATTCCCCCCGCGTGGCACGGTCAGAAAGCGCGGCAATCGGAAAGTCAGAGTATTCGGATTCGATCTTGCCCACATGCCGGACATAGTCCCGCCTTGTTCGGGGGGCTAAGTCGAGAAACTTGGGGCTTTCTTGATAGAGATTTAAAACAGACTGTAGGGTTCCAACGGGGGATTTGACCTTGGCTGCCAAGGCGGCGTTGTAAGCCTCTACAAACTCCGGGTCACCCGGTTTTCCCGGTAGACTAGGGCCACCCTTCCAAGCGTAGTAGTAGGTTGCTTTGCTACCATCTGCGAGGCGTTTGGAGACTCGATTCAGACCTTTCAGGCGGACGCGCATTTTTTGGTAGCCTTCCATTGCTCCAGCGGTGACAGCGTTTCATCTTCCAGATTCGTTTTTTTGCTTGTGATGACACTAATCGTCCCGTCAGGCTGCACATCTATCCGCGCCACGTCCAGTCCAGCCGATTGAGCGGCTTTTAAGGCGCGTGTCACGTCGCTTTGGGTAAAGGATGCAGCCCGACGAGCCATGCCTTAGAAAGAGCCGTTCAAACGGGTTACGATGGTGCCAGCGCCTGCGTTGGCCGTGATAGCCACGCCGACTCTGGTGTTGTCGGTCGCGGTGACAGTCAGTTCGCTGTTGGTGTCATCCCAATATACGGTATCCCCTACGGCAATGTCGTCAGCCGTTTTTTTGGGCAGATCGAACACGCCAACCGTGGACAGAACCACGGGCTTACCAGTCTGGGCATCACCGTTGGCTACGCCGAACAGGTTGCCGATGATGACTCCCGCGCCGGACAGCACGTCATTCGGGGAGTTAACGGTGATGTTGTCACCTTTTTGAATGTAGTTGCGCATTAGTTCAGTCCTTTTGAGGTTTGAAAAAGGAAGGTCTGGGGGCTTTTGATACCCATTGCCTGCCGTTCCAGGTCGTTGATGTAGGCGGCCAGTCGGGGGGCAGAGGCGCGATTGTATTCAACCTGCTCGCCGTTGCCGTCCCGGAAACTGACGGCCAGTTCCCCGAGTTGCAGGCGGTGGTAAGCCGCCCGCGCCTCGGTCAGTTGTTCGCCCGGCGTGGGCATTAGGAACCTGCGTTCCGGTAAGCACCGCGCCAGTCAGACCAGCCCGTTCCAAAGTCGAGGAACGCGCGGTATTTGATACCCAAGGTGTCCCAAGCCTCTGCCCGTTGAATCTGGACGCCTTGTGCGCTCGCAAGATAGCCGTAGACCAAGGACGCTACGCGGGCAGGATCGGCAAAGACAAACCATTGGTCATCCGTGATACGCGGTTCCACCAGCAGCGACAGCTTGCCAGTCCATGCGTTTACGTCGCCAGTGGTCGCGGCATAGATAGCTGCCAACAGCTTTTCGGCGTCGGTCTCCAGTTCCGGTCCGACCAAAAGATACTTGGGCGTTACCGAAAGCAGCGTCTTACCATCCAGCCCCTTGAAACCGCGCATCGCCTTGCGCGCGGCTGACAGGGTGGTCTCGCTAGGCGCTGCCCCGGCGGCTGCCAAGTTGCCCCGGCTGACGTCGAACACGGGAGTCCCGTCCGAAAGGTTTGGATTGCCGGTCAGCAGGGCCACCATTTCGTCCGCCTCTGTCTGTGCAGCGGCTTCCCCGAACGCAGCGGTCATATCGCCCAACAGGTTCAAGTCATCGTTGACCAAAAGGTTGCGGCTGACGTTGATCCCGCGCGCGTAGGTTTTGAGGGACATGGACTCACCGTTTTCCGCGCGGCTGGTAGCCTTGATTTCGCCGGACTCCGCGATTTCCTCAAGACGGCCCATTTCGCCTAGACGGATGCTGGTGGACGGTTTGAAGTCACGCAAGACACGCTGACGGCCAAGCTGTTTCAGCGGCGACTCGGCGGCCTTGTAGGAGTCGGCTGCCACCTTACCCATCGCATTGCTGACAACCAGCGGGAAGTCAGACGTGCCGTGTGAGGCGCGGGTGAACACGTCATCGGCGGACAGGCCACGCGTGGACACGCCAGAGCGGGTCAGACTATCGCGCGCCATGTCCAGCAGACTATCGCCCATGTACTGACGTGCATCGTCTGGGCAATCGCCCCCAGCCATGCGAACGGCCACGGCGTCAGCTTGACGGCGGGTGATAACAGCGGGATCGTTGTTCTGGGGCGCGTGGGTGCGGATGACGGGTGCGGTCCGGGTCTGGGTCGCGTCAAAGACGGCGGCCTTGGCTTGATCCAAGGTGACTTCTTGGTCGATCAGGTCGTCGGCGGTTTCAGCCGACAGGCCAGCGGAACGGACAAGAGTCCGAATGGTGGAACGGCGGGTGCGCTCTGCATCCTGTTCCGTGGTGTTTTCAATTACATCGGGCATGTGGACTCCATTGGTAGCGGCGCGATTTTTGGGGATACCGCCCGCGCGCGCCGGTTCAGCGGGGGCTTTGGCATGGCGGACGCGCGCGTTCGGGTCGGCCGGATTGGTGGTCAGTGTGACCTCTGTAAGGGTCCACGCGGTCGGGGATTTCTGACGTTGACCGTCCGCCCCGGTGGATTCGGCCCAACCGCTGACACGGTAGCCGATGGAAACGCCTGTCAAGCTGCCGTCTGCAATGCGCTGGGCAATCGGATCGGTGTCAGACGCGGAGGACAATTGCAGCTTGGCTATGATTTGATTGCCATCCACGCGGGTTGAAACAACGCGGCCCAATAGGTCACGAACCGAGTCCGTTTTGTGGGAGTCGAGCAAGGGCATCCCCGTGCTGGCGGCCAAGGTTGCGGGGGTCAGAACCTCGTTGAATGGTCCCCGTGCATCCCGGCGCGTCACGGGGGTCATCGTGGCTACCACGGCTTCGAACGTCCGAGTTTTCGGGTCATAGCTGTTTGCGGTTGTCGCGGTGCGGGTCAGGGGCGGGATGGGATCGTGAACAGTCATTTGGTGTCTCCGGTTTCGGCGGCAATTTCGCGATCCAGATCGGCGCGGTTCCAACCCAAGGAAGCCACAGCTTGCGTCCGGCTTGTCAGCTTTGCGTCAATCTGGGCGACAAGGGCTTGGGTGTCCTTGAGAGGGTCCACCTGTTGCGCGCGCGGCGTCAGCCATTCCACCTTGAATGCGGGGGCCAGGTCTGGGACGGTATTGCCGGACAAGTAAGCCCGGGTCATCACGCGCCGCCAAAGCGGGGTCAGGACTTGCGGGACAAGCTGGTGATAGCAAAACTGTTCAATTTTTGCCCGGAACGGCAAAAGACCCGCCCGCAGGCTGGAATAGTTCGCGTTGGAAAGGTCCCCGTCCAGCAAGTGCTGGGGGACGCCAAGCCCCGCTGCAATCTGTCCAAGGGTCAACTTGGCAAAGGCAATTGAATCCTTAGCTTCTTGTGGGCTGGAAAAGCGGATGTCCTTACCGCCGGGCAGAGTCCGAATGACTCCGGGTTCCAGCGAGACGTCCGCCCCCGACTCTTCGTCGGGATAGGGACCCGCACCGCCAAGGTTATTATGGTCCACGATGAACCCGGTGTGCAGGGCAGAGACACGGCAACCGACAAGCAAAGCGTCCATAAGCCCATCAAATTCGGTCAGGGTCAGCAGGACCGGCGCAAGCCAAGACACGCCCCGAACCTGACCGGGGCCAAGGGGGCGCATAAGATGCAGCATATCCTTTGCGGGAACCCGGATAGCGTCGCGGGACGTTGGGAACAGATCGGTCGGGCGTTGCGTTTGGACGTGATATGCCACGCGGCGACCCCGGGCGTCGTATTCAACCCCGGCGGCGATGTAACGGCCTTGCCCTAGATCGGCGGTTTTGGATTCGTCCACCATTTCAGCCGGGATCAAGCGGACCTGAATCCCGTCGCGGTCTTCTTCGACAACCGCGAAGGACTCCCCGTCCACCACGCAAGCCAGAACCATTTGGGCCAACAGGCCGCGCAGGTCAGTGCGGCCTTCAACGTCCGCAGTTTCCGCAAATTCTAGCCAAGTCTGATTCAGGTCGTCACGCAGATCGGCGTTCGGGTGCGCCGACGCGGGTTCAATGCCAGCCCCCACGGCCTCTGCCATAATGGCGGAAACTCCGTTGGCGATGTAGCCGTTGTTTGCGTATGCGTGACGGGCGCGGCTGCGCACAGGTGCGGCGGCGGCAAGCGTTTCGGTGGCGTTGGACCCGTAAGACATGAACGCAGACCCACGGCGTCCGCCCGTTGCAGCGTCAAAACTGCGAAACTCTACGTCGTTAGGTGCGGTGCGTTTGAACAAGTGTGCGAACGGGAAAGCCATAATCAAAGCGCAACCGACTTGATATGATCCAGAACAGGTTTCGCAATCAGTGTCACAGGCCAAAGGGTGATTTGGTGCGTG
Organism: Heliomarina baculiformis; assembly: GCF_019966545.1. Taxonomy (GTDB): domain Bacteria; phylum Pseudomonadota; class Alphaproteobacteria; order Rhodobacterales; family Rhodobacteraceae; genus Heliomarina; species Heliomarina baculiformis. The sequence goes on from NZ_JAIMIC010000008.1 coordinate 196,030, forward strand.
GTCTGGGCTGTGTTTTTCGGGTCATCAGTTACCCCGATAGCGGCCAAAGTCCCCATTTTCGCGTTCACTTCACCCGGAAGTCCAACTTCAACAAATTCAGGATTCACTATGACATCCACGCGCGCCCAAATGGGTTTTCCCGCCTTTATTGCCTCTATGTGTCTTTCGAATTCGGGACGGCCATTCGTGTTGTCGATGGCGCGTAATTCCGAGAGAATTGCACCAATCAGATTCCAGCCAGAACCACTAAGGCTGGCCCGAATGGCAGTTACGGCAGCTGCTGTATCTGCTTCGCTGAAGGAAGCAGCACGGCCTTGGCTCGGTGGAGTGCTAGTTTTCAGTAGCCCTTTATCCCGAAGCATCCGTGCCCGTTCGTAGACCCGCTTACATTCACTTTTGTCCAAGCGGTCTACCGCGCAAATCGCTTCGGTGATGTCTCTTAATGTTGCGTTCATTTTCCAGCTCCTATCGGTGTATGAGAGAATCTATATCAACTTGCGGAAATTTATGCAAGATGCTAGAGGTCTGTATGTAGGTGTCGAGAAACGCAGGGGGCAGCTTCCGGGTAGCCCTCTGCAACCCCGGCCGATCTTGGAGGTTAGAGCAGTGACAGACCCGAAAACTGAAAAATGGCTGCGTAGCTTGAGCGCAAAATCACTTGCCCGCGTGGTACTGTATTATTCGCAAGACGTGCCGCCGAGTCAGGCATTAGAAGCGTGCCGCGCTACATTCTGGCGACTCGGAATACCTTGCCCACGCGACATCGCTGCGCTGGCGACAGACGGTCAAATACGCGACAGGGAAATGGCCACTTGGAAGAAAATGCCCGTGATTGGTTTACTTACTGCAGCGCAGAACCTTTAGCTATCCTGTTCGAAGAGGAATGTCCGAAACGAACACCTTTTTTCCCACATCTGCTACGCCAACGTCCGACAAGATGCGGCGGAAGGCTTGGCCGCAGACATAAGGGTGCTCGGTTGGGCCAACAATCAGTCGATCCAGTAGTGACGGTATAGCCGCGCCGTGTAGTCCGTTGTCCGGATCGTCTACCAGACTAAGCGCCCAAATATTTTGTGGGACTCCCCCGACGACCACTGTTTCACAGCGCATTCCCGGGCTTTGTCTTTCATTGGGTCGGAAAAAGAGACGCCATTCCTTCTCTTCTGCGAAACCGGGATGTTTTGTCGCAATCGCAATGTTGAACAGCATGTGGTGCATGTACCCCACCAGAACGTCTGGACCCAGCTCCATCAAATACGTTCTGTTTTTTAAAATTTCATCCACAATGCCCGATAGCTTCGCGTCCAATCCAGCTTCATCCAAGTAGGATACTGGAACAGAAAAGACGCCAAGCAGGTCAGTGACAGCAGTCATTGGCGTATTGTTAACGATAAGAGCGGTATCGCCATACGCACGCCACATTGAAAGCCTGCCGCTTTGATCCTCGGAGTCGTCGTGGAGAGAAACACATGCGATATAAGTCTCTAATTCCCAGTCCGCGTTCCACTCTGTGAAGCTCGCGTCAACCTTCTCCATTACTTCTGGAAAAATATCATTCACAGCTTTCCGGAATCGATCACCCTGCGGTCCGGAAAACACTTTTCGGATAAGATTCAATCCGTAGGCAATTTCCGAAAAATCATTCATCACCATCGCATTGCGGAACCAGAGTTCGCCATTGCGTATAACTTTCATCGCCGTTTCAGCGCCAGTGTAGTAGGCAAAACGCCTGTTATTCTGCACCACGTCGAGCATTGCTTCCAAAAGGCCGGGAAGGAAAATCTGATTGTATTTAATTATGGATTCGTCGAGCTGCATGTTCCTGCCTCTTCATAATCAACGTGCGCGGCCAAGGGCTTATTTTCGGCAGGATATTTTCAGGGTGAACAAAGTTGAAGGGGGAACTTTGCAGCTTGGGATAATCCTCGTTCAGTTATACGTCTAGCCATTTCGACTTCACTACGGTCTGCCGGGGCGTGGTTTTGCCCCGGTCCGCCAATTCTCGTTCGCGCATGCCGAGATTGACCCCGACCAGCCCTCGGACCGCCAAGGCATAAACCACGCAATCCAGCGCCTCTGCCCGTTTGCCCGGAATCCGTTCCCATGACGCTTTCGGCGCGCCCCGCTGGTATTTGACCACGCGCCGTTCACTTGCCAGTTCTTCAAAGAACCGGGCGTCCAGCGTGTCGGAAAACCGGATGGACGTACCGCGCATAAGCCGTTCGGTCAGGTTGGCCTTGATACCGTCTACACCCACGATAAAGAGCCGTTGCCCTTTGGTGGCGCTTGCCCGGATTGCGGGGCGTTGCCCGTCTGCCCCTTTGATCGGCACAATCCGGCGGGACAGTTTGGGCTGACAGAACGCCAGAACCCGGTCCATCGTTTGCCCGTCTGACGAGTCCACGGCAACCGCGTCCATGCGCAGGATACCCCCGCCGGGGTGGATATGCGTCTGCGCAAGGAAAGCGTCCAGTTCGGTCCAAGGGGTGTCTGACTCGTTCACGGGTCCCCAGAACACGCGGGCGTCTACCACGAACGTATCTGTCCGCCCATGCGCCAACGTGACGGTTTCCAAGCGGTCATGCTGCACATCCACGCCGCAGGTCAGCAACAGGGTTCCCGGGGGCAGGTCCTCCAAGCTGAACGGTTCGCGGCGGTTCGCCAGCGCAGACTCGTCCAGTTCCTCACCCGCTTGCCGCCAGCCCTCTGCCATAAGTGTGTTAGTCCATGATTGCAGCAGATCGGGGTGATCCTTGGCCGCCAGAAATTCGCGGGCGATGTTCCCCCAGGACGCAGCGGGTAGGGTGGATACAAGGACGTTTGTTCTGAACCCGGCGTGGTCCTTCACGTCCGGCGCGGTTTTGACCCAACGGCCACGGTTCACCATTTCCGCCTTGCGGGTTTCGGGCTGCACCGCGCCGCAATGGGGGCAAGTGAACGCGGCGGTTTCCGGTTTGGCGGATTCCCACTCGATGTGCTGCCATGTGGGCGCGGTGTAGCCGTCACAGTCGAGACAGCAGATTTCAAAAACTCGCTTATCCGATTGAGCGTAGAGACGCAGAATGTGGCTCGTATCCTCCCAAGTCGGTGTCGACCCGGCGACAATCTTGCGGTCCGGGAATGAAAGCGTCCGGCGTTCGGCCAAGGTAATCGGGCTACCCTCTGCCCCGGATTCCATCGCGTCGATTTCGTCCAAGATCAGAACCTTGGCGTTGTGGCGTCTCAGGTTGCGGGGGGACTTGGCGGCGATGACCTTTAGCGAACCGCCGGGAAATTTGCGCGACAGCAGCGTGGAGCGGCCCGTGGGGTCAGCTTCAAGCGTCAACAGACCGCGCAATTCCGGGCTTGCCGCAAAGATCGGTTCCACGTCATCCACGATCCAGCCACGGGCGTCTGACTCGGTCGGGTGGACGGCCAAGATTGGGCTGGGGTCGCTATCGCAGTAGTAACCGACAAGCGCAGTCAACAGCGACGTGTAACCAAGTCGGACAGGCTTAACGACGCTGACCCGCTCAATTTCGGGATCGCCCATCGCCTCTGCTATCCCGCGCTGCACAGGAGTCAGAGTCATCGGCCCGGTTTGGGCGGAAACCTCGCTGGGCAGGCGAACGTGGTACTCGATCCATTCGGACAGGTTGACGGGCGGCGGCGGACGCAACGCGGCAAAGGTTTCGGCGCGGATTTCGGTAAGGGCGGCATGGGTCATTTTTGGCCCTCCAGAGGCGTTTCAGTGTCGTCGGCTAGCAAAGGTGCGGAATACGCTGAATCAGCCCCGAGGGTGATCTCCTCGCCTTCCTCGTTTGCGGTTTCGGACAAGGCTTGCATCGCACGGCGCAATTCCACGTCCAAAGCTGCCGTTGCGGGGCGGTCGAGCGATAGTTTGGCGGCGACACGGCTGGGCACGGCCAACAGGCGGGCGCGCAGGTCAGCAACGATTGTAAGCCATTCGGCCCGGACGGCATTGGCGGGGATCAGTTCCCCGCGCGCCTTTTGGTTTTGGATGTCCAGCTTGTCAGCCTGCCCGGCGGCCACCCTCAATTTCTCGTCGGCAAGGCGCGGGTCGGAATTCCTGACGGATCGGTTGCGCAGGTGTTCGGCATAGGCTTGCACGGATTGCTTGAGTGGGAAAGCAAAACCGCCGGGTACATCCACGCGGGGGATGATGGAATCCCGTGCAAGTTGGTTCACGCGGCTGGAGGTCAGCCCGAGCCACGAGCCAAGGTCTGCCGATGTGACCAGATCATCTTGGGGAGTTTCCACGGTGGGGCCAAGGTCCAAAAGTTCGTCAATTGTCGGATTTTCCATTCGGTCTGCTTTCTTGTTCTTGTTGAACCGGGGGACGGCTGGTTCAAAATTCTCAAATCGGTTGAAAGGTTGCGCTCCACGCTCCCCGCCGCCAGCCAATCCCCAGAGGGACCCGTTTCAACGGAAACTGGAAAGCCGATAGAACATTCAATCGGGTTGCCTACCCGGACCGGACAGCCGGACCCCCCTAAAGGGGGGAGTCCTGTCCGTCCCGGTTCCGGTTGAGGGGCAACGGGGCGGACGGACAGGACAATGACAGGACTCGTCCGGTGAGTCCTGATGTCTCGAAGCGTGGTTGTCACTGGTCTGGCCCCGCTACATCGTCGTCAAAGTCGTGGATTTCCACGGCGTATGGAAAAGTCAGCAGACCATTTTCGACAGCGATTTCGCCCTTTTTCAACAGCCCCTTGAATGCCCGGGTAACAGCACGGCGGCGGTTCTCTCGTTCATCGCTGCCAGAGACGTGGTATTCATCGGCTGCCCGTTTGCGCCATTCGGCTTGTTCCACAGGTCCGTTCGCTGCCATTTCTAAGAATAGGTCATATGCAGCGCGTTCGGCGTCTGTAAGTTTGGGCTTGCCGTTCTCTGCTTGGCCGGGTTCGCAGGGCAGACAGATCGGCGCTTCAACGGGTTCGCCGTCAATGTCCGTACCAACCCTGTGGCTGCCAATCTTGAACGCAATGTCCAGATCAGGCGGCCCGTTGCGGTTCTTGCGGATCATGCCCCGAACAATGCCGTTGGCGTCAGCGGGTTTGACCATGACGGAGAAGTCCAGCGCGCCGTTGAACACGGAATGGCCGCGCGGCGTGTTACCTTCTGCCTTGGTGCCGTGATGAACAAAGATGACGGCGGCCCCATACTTGGCAAGGCGCTTGCCGATTTGCACTACGCGGTTCATCCCGGCGGCGTCGTTTTCCTCTAATCCCGGCATCGCCATTGCCAGTGTGTCGATGACGATAAGCTGGGGACGGACTTGCCGCGCGGCCTTGCGCAAAGCCTCCAGATCGGCACTGCCCTTTCCTTTGATGACTCCGGGGCTGAACAGGTCGCTGACAGTGTTGAACAGATGGAACGTGTCTGCGTCCCCAAGTTCAATGTGCAGCGCGGCCACACGGCCTGCCATGCCTTCTTGATCCTCACAGGCGACGTAGAACACGGGTCCGGCTTTGGTCCGCAGGTCAAACGTAGGTTCGCCTTGGGCAATCTCATAAGCCATGCGCGGGGCAATAAGGGATTTGCCAGCGCCGGGTTCGCCAAAGATGCAACCGATTTGACCCGGGGCAATCAACCGTTTCACCACATAGTCACGCGCGGGCAGATCGGCGCATTGGCCGGGCGTCAGATAGGGCAGACCCCCCGTGGATTCGTGGTCAACCGGGGCTGGCCCAAGCAGATAGTCAATGCTGGGGTCGTCCACTATGTCGTCGTCGGGGTCGTCGTCAAAGTCCTCCGCCACGGACGGGTCGAATGGTTCACGCGCGCCCGCTTTAAGCTGGGCATCTATGACTCGCTCTACGTCTGACATGTCGCCCTTCGCGTGGCTATCAAGGTAGCCGTTCGCCGCCATAGCGGGCAACAGCGCGTCCATGACCTGTTCACGGGACAGCAGGTTGTTTGCCAACAGGCCGCCCGCCATAAAGGCTTCTTTGCAAAGGGCAGGGTTCCGTTCAACCAGCGTATTAGACAACCTTTCGGCGGCGGATTCTAGGATCGCGGCGGCTTTGTCCAAACGCCATTGGTCGTGCGACAGGTCGGCGGCGGATTGGGGGGCGCCACGGTCGGAGGCAGGTTTGCCAATAGCGCCCGCGTCAAGGTCATTGCAGTGGTCAAGGAAACGCCCGTCCACAAGACGAACGTCCGGGGCGGGACCGCCTTTTACAGCGCCGTAAGCATAGGATTGTGCAGCGGTAAACGACTCTGCGCTCAAGACGCCGCCCAAGACGCCGTTGACCCTTGCCAGCAGGGCTTGCCGTTCGCCGGGGGTCACGTCATCGGACAACGGGCAGAGAACACGCCAGCGATGACCCTTGCCGGGTTGCTGGTGGCTTGGCGTGGTATAGATCATCGCGGCAATCCCCGCACAGGCAAGAGCGTCCACGGCTTGTTCCACGGTCATCGTCCCGGCGTCATAATCGGCTTCAATCCCGCTGACGGTCGCATGGGCCGCGTTGTGTCGATAAGACCCCTTAGCGGTCGGTTTGCCAGTGAACGCGCCTAGCTTGATATGGCGCATGGCGTCCTTGCTCGCGGCCACGGGCAGGCTGGTGGACAGGTCCCGCAATGAAAGGGTTTTGGGCTTGATCGAAAGCGCCCGCCTGTCCTTGAAAACGGCCACGTCCAGCGGACGGTCCAGCGGTGAACCCACTTGCGCAGATTGCTGAATTTGTATGTTGTCACACTGCATCTTGTCCTCATTGGGTGTCGGCGTTTTCTCACGCCGTCAGCGCCGTCCCTTGGCCTCCGGGGCGGCGTTTTTCATTTTGAGTTGACGAAAGCGAAGGTTGGGAAACGGGATGTAACCTATTGAAACCAATAGGCGGGATTCAGCCCTGGTTGGGAATATTATCCAATAGAATCAATGAGATATTTTGGAATCATAATCCGCGTGTCGGGGGTTCAAGTCCCTCCTCCGCTACCAAGCAAATCATTGATTTTACCGATATTCGGGTCGCTGAGTTGCTTCTTGAGGTAACAACCTCATTCCAATTTGATTCCTATATGATGGGTGGAATTAGTAAGTTCCACATAGCGCGGGACCTGCTTTGATTGCGCATTTCAATGCTACAGGGCGTTAATAATTCGCCCCCCTTCCTCATGCGCTAGCAGCGCCGCCTCTGTATCATTCGAAAATTTTTCCGAACGGCGGATCGCATATTCCAAAATTGAGGTGCCTCTAGAATTGTAGACACCTAGCTCCCGAATTCTGAGGCGAGGAGGCCGACATGGGGAAAGCAACTGCAACGACGAATTCAAGTCGGCGGCGGTGCATCATATAACGGTGCGAGGGTCTTCAGTTCGGGAATTGTCCCGGCGTTTGGGGGTGAGCACGCATTAACCGCAAAGATGGATGAAGCTGTTCGAGGAAAGGGTGGATGCTTACCTTGATTTCTCCTGACAGCGCTTTGGGATGACAGTCCGAATGGTTGAGAAACTGTCCGCCTGTTTGAATGGCCTTGCGAACAACCAAGCGGCGCGTCAATCCGGGACGCTCGGGGTTTTTGCCATTCCCGCGATCTTCTGCCGGATAAGGCGCAGCACGCGTTTCACCGCAGGCGTTGCCTCCACCGATCGTAATTGGATCAGCGAAAACGGGACCACCGCAAGGTCCGGAGCCGTGTTGAGCCGTCGGATACGACCGCCGAACGCGCGTTCACCGGCGTAGAAGTCCGCTGCGGCCCCTGCTAACGGTGCAATTGCGTTGGTTTCGCAGATGATGGCGAGGGTCAGCAGCATGGACGAGGTGCTGAGAATCCGTTCGGGCGGGTTTAGTCCGTTGCTGAGCAGATAGGCCTCTGCTGTCCGGCGCAGCAGCCCGTTCTCAGGCTGCATGACCCAGTCATACGACAGACAATCCGCCACCTTCAGATCGGTCTTGCGCGACAGAGGATGTTCAAGACGCGCGACCAGCGACACTGGCTCGGGACCAACCTCGGTTAGCATGATCGCGCGCGTATCCATACCTTCAGGTACCCGGCCGATGTAGAAATCCAATTCGCCGGCGGTCAGGGCATCGGCTAGCTTGTCGCTCGTGTCGACATGCACCGACAGTTCGATATCCGGGTAGGTGACGCGCAACTCGCGGATGACGGGAAGAACCAGTTCGACAGCCGGTCCCGTTACGCTACCGATCCGGACGGTGCCACGTTCGCCCTTGCTGAGTGCGGTGATCTGGTGCTGCACATCGTCCAAGCCGTTCAGCAAATCGCGCGCCTTCAGGGCGAGGGTTTCGCCAGCGGCCGTCAAGGTCACACCGCGCGCGTGCCGGTCGTAAAGGCGGGCATCTACCGTCTTTTCAAGATCCGCCAGCAGCCGTGATGCGGCCGACTGCGTCATGGCGACCTGCGCCGCTGCGCTCGATACCTTCCCAGTCTCCTTAACCGCAACCAACAGACGCAGTTGGGGCAGGCGCAGGCCACGTCGGATCAACTCGTCCCGGACAGGGACGACGGGGGGCGCTGTCACGGGAATGGCGCGAGACATAATCTTCCTTTATTACATTTGTGCTATATCATTTATCTTAATCCGAATTTGATTGCTATAGTGCGCCGCGCGCATTGTCGCGACATGCCTCACGTCCCATGAGTCGCGAGGCGCAAAAAAAAGTCCGCCAGACCGCGGAGGAGCGGCGAACGGACAATCGGGAGGAATTTAGATGGTTTTCACTAGACGCGCCCTGGGCGCGACCGCGCTGGCGCTTGTCATTGCCGCTCCTGCCTTCGCGCAGGATAAGGGGTATGTCGGCATCGCCATGCCTACCAAGTCGTCCGCACGCTGGATCGACGACGGCAACAATATGGTCAAGCAGTTCGAGGAAGCAGGCTACACGACAGACCTGCAATATGCCGAGGACGACATCCCCAACCAGCTTGCGCAGATCGAGAACATGATCACCAAGGGCGTCGACGCCTTGGTGATCGCAGCAATCGACGGCACCACTTTGACCAGCGCGCTGGCCAATGCCGCCGCTGCGGATATTCAGGTCGTGGCCTACGATCGTCTGATCCGTGACAGCGGCGATGTCAGCTATTACGCAACTTTCGACAACTTCAAGGTCGGCGTGCAGCAGGCCGAGACCTTGGTTGCGGGTCTCGAGGAACGCTTCCCCGATGAGAAGCCTTGGAACGTTGAACTCTTCGGCGGCAGTCCGGACGACAACAACGCCTATTTCTTCTATAACGGTGCCTTGTCGGTGCTGCAGCCGATGATCGACTCCGGCGACATCGTCATCCCATCCGGCCAAATGGGTATGGACACCGTCGGCACAATGCGCTGGGACGGATCTGTCGCTCAGGCGCGGATGGATAACCTGCTTTCCGCGAATTACACTGACAATGAGGTGCACGGCGTGCTGTCGCCCTATGACGGTCTGTCGATCGGGATCATCTCGTCGCTTCAGGGTGTTGGGTATGGCTCGGGCGACATGAAGATGCCCATCGTGTCGGGTCAGGACGCCGAAGTGCCATCGGTCAAGGCGATCCTGCGGGGCGATCAGTATTCGACGATCTTCAAGGACACCCGCGAACTTGCACGTGTCACCGTTGGCATGGTTGATGCGCTGTTGCAGGGCGGTGAGCCTGAGATCAACGATACCGAGACCTATGACAACGGCGTGAAGGTCGTTCCCTCCTACTTGCTCGAACCGCTGCCGGTAACGGCGGACAACTGGGAAGAGCGGCTGGTGGACAGCGGTTACTACGAAAAAAGCGAGATCGAATAACATCTCTTCCCCGACCGGTTCTTTTCAATCGGTACGACTTACCTGCCGGACACGTCCGGCGGGTGCTTTACAGGATCACGAGGCCCCAGATGAGCGTTATTCTTGAAATGCGCGGGATCACCAAAGATTTCCCCGGTGTCAAAGCGCTCGACGACGTGACGCTTTCCGTGGCGGAGGGCGAAATCCACGCCTTGGTCGGCGAAAACGGCGCGGGGAAATCAACGCTGATGAAGGTTCTTTCGGGGGTTTATCCGGCAGGCTCGTTCGACGGCGAGATTATCTACGACGGCAAGCCGCGCGCCTTTCGCTCGATCCGGGATAGCGAAGACATCGGCATCATCATCATCCATCAGGAGCTCGCCCTGATCCCGCTTCTCTCGGTTGCCGAGAACATCTTTCTCGGCAACGAACGCGCCACTCGCGGTGTCATTGACTGGCGCGAGACGCATGACAGGGCGGCCGAACTGCTGGCACGCGTTGGGCTGGCCGAGAACCCCGAGACGATCCTTGATGACCTTGGCCTCGGCAAGCAGCAGCTGGTCGAGATTGCCAAGGCGCTGTCAAAGAACGTACGCCTATTGATCCTGGACGAGCCGACCTCGTCATTGAATGAGGCGGACAGCGCCAAGTTGTTGCAACTTCTCGTGGATTTTCGCGAAAGGGGTCTGACCTCGATCCTCATTTCGCACAAGCTGAACGAAGTGTCGAAGGTCGCCGATACGATCACCGTTTTGCGCGACGGGGCCACCGTGGCGCGGATGAACTGCGCCGACGGCGTGGACGAGAACGACATCGTGCGCAACATGGTCGGCCGCGCGCTGGAGGACCGCTATCCGCCAAAGCGCGACGCAAGGCCCGGTGAGATCGCTATGGAAGTTCGCAACTGGACGGTGCACCATCCGCTGCATTCCGAACGTCGGGTCGTCAAGAATGTGAGCTTTCACGTCCGAAAGGGCGAAGTGCTGGGCATCGCGGGCCTGATGGGGGCAGGGCGCACGGAACTGGCGATGAGCCTGTTTGGTCGGTCCTATGGCCGCGACATCAGTGGCGACGTCTCGATCAACGGCGCGTCTGCCAACCTCTCCACCGTTCGGCACGCGATCAACGCCGGGCTTGCCTATGCCACCGAGGATCGAAAGACCTACGGTTTGGTGCTGGACGACACGATCCGGCGCAACGTGCCCTTGGCCGATCTGCCTGCCATTTCGCGCAATGGCATCGTTGATCGTGAACAAGAAGCAGAAGTCGCCACGCGTTATCGCAACAAGTTGGCCATCAAGTCGTCCTCCATCGAACAGGCGACTGTGAATCTTTCGGGCGGCAACCAGCAAAAGGTGGTTCTCTCCAAGTGGCTTTTCGCCGATCCCGAGATCCTCATCCTGGACGAGCCAACCCGTGGCATCGACGTTGGCGCCAAGTTCGAAATCTACACCGTGATCCGCGAGCTGGCGGCGCAGGGCAAGGCGATCATCGTGATCTCGTCGGAATTGCCCGAGCTACTGGGCGTGACGGACCGCCTCTACGTTATGAATGAAGGCCGCTTTGTGGATGAAATGCCCACGGTAGAGGCCAGTCAGGAAAAGATCATGTCGAAAATCGTCAAGTCGGAAGAAGTCGCATGACCGACACCACAGTCCATACCACAGCCGAGGCCGATCAGCCGTCGAAATCCGGCTGGCAGTTCCTGAAGGGACACCTGCGGGAGTACGGCATCCTGATTGCACTGGTTGTCATCATGGCTTTCTTTCAGGTGGCCACCGGGGGAATTCTGCTGAAACCGGTGAACCTGACGAACCTTATCCTGCAGAATTCCTATATCGTCATAATGGCCGTGGGGATGCTGCTGGTGATCGTTTGCGGGCATATCGACCTCTCTGTCGGCTCCGTTCTCGGCTTCATTGGGGCGCTGGCCGCGGTGATGATCGTGAACTGGGAGCTTCCCTGGCTGATCGCTGCCGTGCTGTGTCTGATTGCTGGGGCTGCCATAGGGGCAGCGCAGGGCTTTTGGGTCGCCTATTTCCGGATCCCGTCCTTCATCGTGACGCTGGCGGGCATGCTGGTCTTCAAAGGTCTGACGCTGTGGTTGCTGGAAGGGCAATCCGTCGGGCCCTTCCCGCCAGAATTCCGACTGATCGCGTCGGGCTTCGTGCCCGACATTTTCGGGGGTGAGAACCTGAATCTGCTGTCGCTCTTTGTCGGGATCGGCGTGGCCGTGCTGTTGCTGTGGCTTGCAATCCGCACCCGTAGCCGCCAACTGGCGGCAGGGGCCGAGAGCGAACCCTTCGCTTTTTTCGCAGGTCGAAACGCGCTGATCTTCTGCGCCCTAGTCTATATGTCCTGGCTGATGGCGGATTTCCGGGGCCTGCCTAATGTCTTTATCGTCATGGCGCTCTTGATCGCGGTTTATTCCTTCCTGACATCGCGCACCACCTTTGGCCGTCGCATCTATGCGATCGGTGGCAATGAAAAAGCGGCTTCTCTATCCGGCATCAACTCAAAGCGGCTGACCTTTTTGACCTTTGCCAACATGGGGATGCTGGCGGCGCTGGCGGGTCTGGTCTTTGCGGCGCGCCTGAACACCGCCACCCCCAAGGCTGGCGTTGCATTCGAGCTGGACGTGATCGCGGCGGTCTTCATCGGCGGCGCCTCAATGTCGGGTGGCGTCGGCACCGTGGTCGGGGCCGTCATCGGCGCCTTTATCATGGGCGTCATGAACAACGGTATGTCCATCCTCGGTATCGGCATCGACTGGCAGCAGGTCATAAAGGGCCTCGTCCTGCTCGCGGCCGTGATCTTTGACGTACTGAACAAGCAGAAAGGCTAACGACATGCTGCTTTCTCAAATCGACCGCGGGGACGGAACACCGCAGATCGTCGCCCGCGACGGGTCAGAGGCCTACGAGGTCAAGACCGACCTCTCTCTCTATGCGCTTGCCATGAAATGCGTCGAAAATGGGCAGGGTCTGCACGACCGCATTGCCACGCTTGGAATGGGGGGGCCGGTGGATCTCGAAGCTTTGTATGCAGAGCACCGCCTGCTGCCGCCCGTCACCCATCCAGACCCGGCGCATCTGCACCTGACCGGCACCGGCCTGACTCATCTGGGGTCGGCCTCGACCCGCGCGGACATGCACAAGAAAGCAACTGGCGACGAGACCGATAGCATGAAGATGTTTCGGATGGGCGTGGAGGGCGGCAAGCCTTCCAACGGCGCAGCGGGGGTCCAGCCGGAATGGTTCTATAAAGGAAACGGCACGGCTCTTACCATCCCGGGTGCGCCGCTCAAGTCGCCCGACTTTGCCGAAGACGGAGGAGAAGAGCCCGAAATCGCCGGCATCTATCTTATCGCGCCGGACGGCACGCCAGTCCGGCTTGGTTGGGCGCTGGCCAACGAATTTTCGGATCACGTGATGGAGCGGCGCAACTATCTATACCTCGCGCATTCCAAGCTGCGTCCGGCCGCCTTTGGGCCGGAGTTGCTGATTGGAGACCTGCCGCATCATATCGAGGGGGTGTCGCGCGTTTATCGGGACGGCGAGCTGATGTTTGAAAAGCCGTTTCTGTCGGGTGAGGCGAATATGAGCCATTCCATCGCCAACCTTGAACACCACCACTTTAAGTATCAGCTGTTCCGCCAGCCCGGTGATCTTCATGTCCACATGTTCGGAACTGCGACGCTTTCGTTTGCAGATGGCGTGCAGACCCGCGATGGCGACATCTTTGAAATTAAGGCCGCGCCTTTCGGCCTTCCGCTGCGCAATACGCTTGCCTTCACGCCGCTCGGCCAGCCCGAACCGCGCACCGAAATACGTTCGCTCTAGAGACTGTCATGCCTTTCAAACCGGCCGAATGGCCCCGAAAACTCAGATCGCAGGAATGGTACGGCGGCAAGTCGCGGGACAATATCTATCACCGCGGCTGGCTTAAGAACCAAGGCTACCCGCATGATCTTTTTGATGGCCGTCCCGTCATCGGCATCCTGAACACCTGGTCCGACCTGACACCCTGCAATGGTCATCTGCGAGAGCTTGCTGAAAAGGTAAAGGCCGGCGTTTGGGAGGCCGGGGGCTTTCCGGTCGAGGTGCCCGTTTTTTCGGCATCGGAAAATACCTTCCGGCCCACGGCAATGATGTACCGCAACCTTGCCGCGATGTCGGTCGAGGAACAGATGCGTGCGCAACCGATCGATGGTGCTGTCCTTTTGGTTGGTTGCGACAAGACCACGCCATCTTTGATGATGGGCGCGGCCTCAACAGATATTCCATCGATCGTCGTCAGCGGCGGGCCGATGCTGAACGGTTGGTTTCGGGGCGAACGGGTCGGGTCCGGAACGGCGCTTTGGCAGATGTCCGAGGATATCAAAGCAGGCAAGATCAGCCAGGAGGATTTCCTTGAGGCCGAACAGGCCATGAGCCGGTCATCTGGCACCTGCAACACCATGGGGACGGCCTCCACCATGGCCTCGATGGCCGAAGCGCTCGGGATGGCCTTATCGGGCAATGCCGCCATCCCCGGCGTCGATGCGCGACGTCGCGTCATGGCGCATATCACGGGACGACGCATCGTGCAGATGGTTAAGGACGATCTGAAGCCTTCGGATATCATGAACAAAAAGGCTTTCGAGAACGCGATCCGCGTGAACGGGGCCATCGGTGGGTCGACCAATGCGGTGATCCATCTGCTTGCCATCGCGGGCCGGGTTGGCGTGGATCTGACGCTGGATGATTGGGACCGGCTAGGCCGCGACGTGCCGACCATCGTGAACCTGATGCCGTCCGGCAAGTACCTGATGGAAGAGTTCTTCTACGCAGGCGGCCTGCCCGTTGTACTGAAACGGCTTGGCGAGGCCGGAATGCTGCACAAGGACGCGCTGACAGTTTCCGGCGATGGGATTTGGCAAGAGGTCAAGGAGGCCGTGAACTGGAACGAGGACGTGATCCTGCCTGTCGACAAGGCTCTGACCCGCTCTGGCGGCATCGCCGTGCTCAAGGGCAATCTCGCGCGCTTCGGCGCTGTGCTGAAACCTTCTGCCGCCACGCCCGAATTGATGCAGCATCGTGGCCGCGCGGTCGTATTCGAGGATATCGACGACTACAAGGCCCGGATCAATGACGAGGCGCTTGATATAGACGAGACCTGCGTGATGGTGCTGAAGAACTGTGGTCCCAAGGGTTATCCCGGCATGTCCGAGGTCGGTAATATGGGCCTTCCGCCCAAGGTGCTGAAGAAGGGTATCACTGACATGGTCCGCATCTCGGATGCGCGTATGTCCGGCACCGCCTACGGCACCGTTATCCTGCACACGGCGCCGGAAGCTGCCGCCGGTGGTGCGCTGGCTATTGTGCAAACCGGCGACATGATCGAAGTCGACGTCTCAGGGCGCCGTATCCACCTGGATGTATCGGACGAAGAGATTGCGGTGCGGCTCGCCGCCTGGACACCGCCGGAAAGGCCCGCAGCCAACGGCGGCTACACGCGGCTTTACCACGACGCGGTAGAAGGCGCCGATACCGGGGCCGATTTCGACTTTCTTAAAGGATGCCGTGGACGGGAGGTGCCTCGTGACTCGCACTGACGGAACGGCAATCAAAATCGCGTTGGTTGGCGTCGGCAAGATCGCCCGGGACCAGCATATCCCCGCGCTCGCCGCATCGGATGCGTTCGAGTTGGCCGCTACAGTCAGCCGCACCGGCGGTATCCGAGGTGTCGAAAACTACAAAACCGTCGAGGCGTTACTCGCGGCTCGCCCGGATATCTCTGCCATCAGCTTTTGCACTCCGCCCCAAGTTCGCTACGCCGGCGCGCGCGCTGCGCTGGACGCTGACCGACATGTGATGCTGGAGAAACCGCCCGGCGCGTCGCTCTCCGAGGTTCACGCGCTCGAGACGCTGGCGCAGGACAAGGGCGTGGCCCTCTTTGCAACTTGGCATTCGCGGCACGCAGCCTCGGTTCCGGCTGCAAAGGCCTGGCTTTCTGACAAAGCCATTATATCGGTTAGGATCGACTGGAAGGAAGATGTGCGCGTCTGGCACCCCGGTCAAAAATGGATATGGGAAGCTGGCGGATTGGGCATCTTCGACCCGACGATCAACGCCTTTTCGATCCTCACCGAGATCCTGCCGGTCGAGGTGCACGTCACCGGGGCTGATTTGCGCTTTCCTAGCAATTGCGAAACGCCGGTGGCGGGCGAAATCCGTATGGATGACCCAAGCGGTCCGCTTGTCACTGCCGAGGTCGATTTCCTTTGGGAAGGCGACCCCTTATGGCGACAGATCATCGAGACGGACGGCGGAACCCTTGCGCTCAATCAGGGCGGTGCGGTCATGGAGATTGATGGCCAGAAGCAACACGGCGAGGCTTGGGAGAACCCGGCTATTCATGGCGAATACGATGGCCTCTACGCCCGCTTCGCAGAGCTGCTCGACACGAACACCTCCGAGGTCGACCTGCGCCCCATGGTGCTGGTGGCCGACGCCTTCACCCTCGCCAAGCGCTTCGACGCGCCCGAGTTCGTTGACCCTTCACTTATGGAAGACTCACATGCTGGATAGCGCCCCCCTCACCGGAAAACACCTGATCGCTGGCGAATGGGTCGATAGCGGTCCGCCTTTCACCTCTGACCCTGTGACTGGCGATCCGGTCTCCGTTTGTTGCGGCGGTGCAGAAGACATCGACGCCGCCGTAGTCGCGGCGGAAGAGGCTTTCGCGACATATGGCTGGACCGATCGCGAAACGCGCGCGACATTTCTTGAGGCCATCGCCGACGAGATCGAAGCTCGCGGTGCTGAGCTGACCACCTACGGCTCTGCCGAAACTGGTTTGCCCGAAGCGAGGCTAGAAGGCGAGCGGGGCCGCACCACCGGTCAGTTGCGCATGTTTGCGGACCATATCCGGAAGGGGGAGTACCTAGATATCCGCCATGATCCCGCACTGCCCGACCGAAAGCCGATGCCGCGACCGGATCTGCGGATGATCCAGCGCCCGCTTGGACCTGTGGGGGTCTTTGGCGCGTCGAACTTCCCGCTGGCCTTCTCCACCGCCGGGGGCGATACCGCTGCGGCCTTGGCCGCCGGTTGTCCGGTCGTTTACAAGGGACACCCCGGTCACCCCGCTACCGGCGAGCTGGTCGCCCAGGCCATCGCGGCCGCCATCGAAAAAACCGGTATGCCAAAGGGCACTTTCGGGTTTGTCCAGTCCAACACCAACGAGGCGGGCGAAACGTTGGTCAAGCATCCCCTGATCCGCGCCATCGGCTTCACCGGGTCTTTCCGGGGCGGCAAGGCGCTGTTCGATCTGGCCATGGCACGGCCCGAGCCAATCCCCTTTTACGGCGAGCTTGGCTCAATTAACCCGGTTTTTGTGATGCCCGAAGCTCTCAGGGCGCGCGCCGCCGAAACCGGCGCAGCCTGGGCCGGGTCGCTGACAATGGGCGTTGGCCAGTTCTGCACCAACCCCGGTGTGGTCGTGCTGCCTCAGGGCGCGGAAGGGGACGCGTTCCGCGATGCCGCGATCAAGGCACTGGCCGACGCTGGCCCGCAGCCCATGCTCACAATCGGCACCGCCAAGGGTTATGCTGCCGCCGTGCAGGAGACCGAGAAGTCCGCACAGCGTCTGACAGAGGCGACCGAAGTGCCGGACCGCTGCGGCCTGCCTGCGGTGTTCGAGGTTACTGGCGTTGAGTGGCTGGCAAACCCGACCCTTGCGGAAGAGATGTTCGGCCCCGCCGCCGTCCTGATTCGTACAACATCGCCAGAAGAGATGCTGGACATCGCCAAGTCGTTCACAGGGCAGCTGACGGTCACGCTACAGATGGAGGAGGGGGACGCCGAAGCTGCCCGCGCATTGATGCCGGTTTTGGAACGTATGGCGGGACGCGTATTGGCCAACGGGTTCCCAACGGGTGTCGAGGTGGCCGATGCCATGGTCCATGGCGGGCCGTTTCCCGCCTCCACGAATTTCGGAGCAACCTCGGTCGGCAGCCTTGGCATTCGCCGGTTCCTGCGCCCGGTGTCGTTTCAGAATATCCCCGACGCGCTTTTGCCCTCCGATCTTCGGATCGGCTGACCGCGCGGCGGGAAAGACCAAGATCGGCGGTGGATGGTCCGTCGCCGATAGACAGGACCCAGGGAGGAAATGGGTCCTTCATTCTAGGGAGGAAATTATGAAACATCTACTGACCACAACGGCATTTCTGGCTTTTAGCGCCTCTGCCGCACTGGCGCAGACCGTCGGCTTTTCACAGATCGGCTCGGAGTCGGGCTGGCGCGCGGCCGAGACGACCCTAACCAAGCAGCAAGCCGAAGAACGCGGGATCGATTTGAAGTTCTCGGATGCGCAGCAGAAGCAGGAAAACCAGATCGCTGCGATCCGGTCCTTTATTGCGCAAGGCGTAGACGCGATCCTGCTCGCCCCGGTCGTTGCGACTGGATGGGATTCGGTGCTGGAAGAAGCCAAGGAAGCCGAGATCCCCGTCGTGCTGCTGGACCGTCAGGTCGACAGCGACAAGTCGCTCTACCTGACTGCCGTCGGGTCCGACCTTGTGCATGAGGGCGAAGTGGCCGGTAAATGGCTGGTGGACGCAGTTTCGGGTGAAGAATGCCGCGTCGTCGAACTTCAGGGCACAACCGGGTCTTCCCCCGCAATCGACCGCAAGACCGGATTCGAAAAGGGTATCGAAGGGGCCGACAATGTTGAAATCGTCCGCTCTCAGACCGGCGATTTTACCCGCGCGCAGGGCAAGGAGGTGATGGAGAGCTTCTTGCAGGCTGAGAATGGCGGCAAGGATATCTGTGCGCTTTACGCGCATAACGACGACATGGCCGTGGGCGCGATCCAGGCCATCAAGGAAGCGGGACTTAAGCCGGGCGAAGATATCCTGATCGTTTCCATCGACGCTGTGCCGGACATATTTCAGGCCATGGCGGCGGGCGAAGCCAACGCTACGGTCGAGTTGACGCCGAACATGGCAGGTCCCGCATTTGACGCGCTCGACGCCTATCTGACAGATGGAACGGAACCGGAGAAGTTCATCCAGACTGAATCCAAGCTCTACACGCAAGATGACGACCCGGCGGGCGAGTATGAGCGCCGCAAGGGCCTGGGTTACTGATTTCGACTTGATGATCGGAGGCGGAGCAACCGCCTCCGGTACCACTGCGCCGATGTTTTCAACAGATGCGGCCAGATTTGAAATTCCGGGTGCAGAATGCTGCTTACAATAAGATCCCTAACCAAGACCTTTCCCGGCACCAAGGCGTTGGATGGGGTCGACTTTGAGCTCGCCGCTGGCGAGGTCCACGCCTTGTTGGGTGAGAACGGTGCGGGCAAGTCGACCTTGATCAAATGCCTAACCGGGGCCTTTGTGCGCGACGCAGGTGTGATTATGCTGGAGGGAGAAAAGATCTCGCCCAGCTCGACCTCAGAGGCGCAGGAACTGGGCATCGGCACCGTCTATCAGGAGGTCAACCTCTTGACCAACCTCACGGTGGCGCAGAACCTGACCTTCGGCAATGAACCCCTGCGTTTTGGTATGGTCGATCGGCGCGCGCAACTGCGCCAAGCCGAGAAGATGCTCGAAGGCTACAAGCTGGATATCGACGTGTCGCGCGACCTTTCGACCTATTCCGTAGCTATTCGCCAGATCATTGCCATCGCCCGGGCCGTCGCGCTTTCCGGCAAAGTTTTGATCCTGGACGAACCGACCGCGAGCCTTGACGCGCGCGAGGTCGAGACGCTTTTCGCGGTGGTCCGGGACCTGCGCGACAAGGGGCTGGGGATTGTGTTCGTGTCTCATTTTCTCGATCAGGTCTTTGATCTGACCGACCGCGTCACCGTCCTGCGCAATGGTCAGAACGTCATTACCGAACGTACCGCCGATCTCGACAGAGTGCAGCTGATCGAGCATATGCTGGGCCACGCGCTGAAGGATGATGTGGTCGGCCATGCCAAGACGCATAAGGCGGGCGGTGAATGGCCCGAGCTACTGAAATTCGACGGCTTTGGCCGTCGCGGACATATCGATCCTTTCGATCTGAGCGTCGGCGAAGGTGAGGTTCTTGGCCTCGCCGGTCTTCTTGGCTCGGGCCGTACTGAAAGCGCTGAGCTGATGTTCGGCCTCGCAGCGGCCCAGAACGGCGCGGCGCGCGATGCTAATGGGGTGCTCGATCTCTCTTCGCCGCGCAAGGCTATCGCTGCAGGCTTTGGATTTGCGCCGGAAGAGCGCAAGGAGGACGGCATTATCGCGGATCTCTCTGTCCCTGAAAATATTGCGCTTGCCATGCAGGCTCGCCGCGGTTGGGCGCGTCCAATTCCCCGGGCCGAGCAGTTGCGCCTTGCCGAGGCCTACATCGAAAAGCTCGACATCCGCACCTCCGGTCCGGAACAGCCGGTCGGAGATTTGTCGGGCGGCAACCAGCAAAAGGTTGTTCTGGCCCGTTGGCTGGCCATGAACCCGCGTTTCCTGATCCTGGATGAGCCGACGCGCGGCATCGATGTCGGTGCCCATGCCGAGATTCTGCGCTTGATCAAGCAGGTCACCGCCGAGGGTATGTCAATCCTTATTATTTCGTCGGAGTTGGACGAGTTGATCGCCGTGGCCGACCGGGTCATCGTCGTGCGCGACCGGCGCCATGTGGCCGAGCTTACGGGTTCCGAGATCACCACGGACACCATCGTCCGCGCCATTGCCGCGCCGGATCGCGACATGACGGAGGTGCTCGCATGAACGCGCTGCGCCGCGTCACACCGCAACTGCTCACGCTGGCCGCGCTTGTGGCACTGGTCACAGTCTTCTTCCCTGACTTCCTGCGGATCGAGGTGGTTAACGGTCGCCTTGTGGGTACGACCATGGACATTTTGAAGCGCGGCGCGCCGGTTGGCTTGCTTGCTGTCGGCATGACGCTGGTCATCGCCACGCGCGGCATCGACCTTAGCGTGGGAACCACCATGGCCATCACCGGCGCGGTCGCCGCCTGGTCGATCACTCAGGGCTATGGGCTGGGCGGCGCGCTGGGACTGGCGCTGCTCGCCGGGGTCGCGGCCGGACTGTGGAACGGCACGCTTGTGGCCATCTTCGGCATCCAGCCGATTGTGGCCACGTTGATCCTGATGACATCGGGCAGAGGCATCGCGCAGCTTGTGACCGAAGGGCGCATCCTGACCTTTTCGCATGAGGGCATGGCATTTTTCGGCTCCGGCGATGTGCTCGGCATTCCTGCCCCAGCGCTGCTCTGGGTACTGACCGCCGCAGGCGTGGCCTTTCTGATGCGCGGTTCCGCGCTTGGTATGCTGATTGAGGCCGTGGGGGTGAACCGCGCCGCATCGGCCCTTGCGGGGGTCAATGCGACGGTACTACTAATCGCGGTCTATGTGGCGTCCGGCCTCTGCGCGGCGCTGGCAGGGATCGTAGCCACCGCCGATATTCGCGGGGCAGATGCCAACAATGCCGGCCTTTGGCTGGAACTGGACGCGATCCTCGCGGTGGTGATAGGTGGCAACTCCCTGATGGGCGGCCGTTTTTCCATCGCGGCCTCGCTGCTCGGAGCGCTGATCATCCAGACCATCGACACCGGCATCCTGCTGGCGGGTTTCCCATCGGAATACAATCTCGTCATCAAGGCGGGCCTCGTGCTGATCATCCTGGTGCTGCAAAGCCCGAACCTGAGCCATCACTGGTACGCGCTGCGTCGCGCCGCACAGTCACGCCGCGAAACTGCCATGGCCTCTGCTAAGGAGACAGGGCAATGAATCCACGGCTCTACCCCCTGGCCGCGACCATCGCGATCTTTCTGCTGGCCTGGGTGATCTGCGTTACGCAATTCCCCTACATGCTGTCGACCCGTGTCGCCGGAAACCTGCTGACCGACAACGCCTATCTTGGGATCGTGGCGGTGGGTATGACGGTTGTGATCCTGTCGGGCGGCATCGATCTTTCGGTCGGCTCGGTCATCGCATTTTCCGGTGTCTTCATCGCTGTGATGCTGCGCGATACGGGCCTTCATCCTATCAGCGTCTTCGCCGTGCTTCTTGTGATCACCACCGGTTTCGGCGCGGCAATGGGCTGGCTGATCCATTCGCTCGCAATGCCCCCCTTCATCGTAACACTGGCGGGGATGTTCCTGGCACGCGGGGTGGCCTACATGCTCACGATTGACTCCGTGCCAATCGACCATGCGTTCTATGACTTGCTGGATGATGCCTATTATCTGATGCCCGGCAAGGGGCGGCTGACCCTGATCGGCGTTCTCATGCTGATTACTGTTTTCTTCGGCATTATCGTTGCACACCGTACCCGCTTTGGCGCATCGGTCTTCGCCCTGGGCGGAGGAGAAGCCACCGCACGCCTGATGGGCGTAAAGGTCGGGCGCACGACCATTTTGATCTACGCGTTTTCGGGGTTGATGGCCGGACTCTCGGGCATCGTGTTTTCAGTCTACACGAGCTCAGGCTATCCGCTGGCCACCGTGGGCACCGAATTGACCGCTATCGCTGCGGTAGTGATCGGGGGCACGCTGCTGACCGGCGGGGCGGGGTTTGTGTTTGGCACGCTAATCGGGGTGCTGACCATGGGGCTGATCCAGACCTATATCGTCTTTGACGGCTCGCTCTCGAGCTGGTGGACCAAGATCATCATCGGCCTACTGCTACTGGCCTTCATCCTGCTGCAAAAGGGGCTTCTGCGCGTGACCACGGCACGGGTCGCTGTATGACCGGCTGGATCGCAGCGGATTGGGGCACCTCGCGTTTGCGCATCTGGGCGCTGAACGTAGGCGGAGAGGTCACGGGGTCCGCGGCCTCAGACGAAGGCATGCGCCATCTGACACCGGACGCCTTCGAACCGACCTTCCTGCGTGCGGCGGTAGGGCTGTTGCCAGAGGTCGGCCCCGTGGAGATTCTTATATGCGGCATGGCCGGGGCGAGGACTGGCTGGCAGGAGGTCTCTTACGCGGCTGTACCCTGTGTTCCCATCGCTCGGCCAGAGCGTATCAAGACTGGCGACCCTCGGCTGCATGTCAGTATCATCCCCGGCCTCAGCCAATCCACGCCGCCCGACGTGATGAGGGGCGAGGAAACTCAAATCGCGGGTTTTCTAAAGGCAAATCCTGGCTTTGATGGCGTGATCTGCCTGCCCGGTACCCACACCAAATGGGTGCGTGTTGCAGAGGGCCGTGTGCAATCTTTCCGCACCGCCATGACAGGGGAACTGTTCGACCTGCTTGGCACGCGCTCGACCCTTGCCGGACTGCTCGACGACGGGTGGGACGAAGCCGCATTCGATGAGGCCGTGAACCGGGCCGTGCGATCACAGTCCGCGCTGGCTGCTGACCTGTTCAGTCTACGCGCCGCGGGTCTTCTCGAAAAGGTCGCTCCCGGTGCAGTGCGCGCCCGGCTCTCGGCGGTGCTCATCGGACAGGAGGTCGCCTCCATGCGGCCCATTTGGCAGGATCAGCCCGTGGCCCTGATCGGGGATGCCACGCTCGCAGACCTCTATCACCGGGCGCTGAAGGCGGCTGGACGTGACGCCGAGAGGTTTGAGGCGGGCGAGCTGACCCTTGCCGGCCTCTGCGCAGCCTTTGAAACGTTGAGAGAGGACGCCCAATGAGAGAGATCATTGCCATCCTGCGCGGCGTAAACCCCTCCGAGGTCGAGCAGATCTGCGAAGCGCTGGTCGCTGCAGGGATTACCCAGATCGAAGTGCCGCTGAATTCGCCTGACCCACTGGACAGCATCGCCCGGCTGGCGCAGGCCTTCGGCAAAGAGGCCAGGATCGGGGCGGGAACGGTGCTGGACCCCGCGCAGGTGCTGGCCGTGGCAAAAGCGGGCGGCAGACTCATAGTTTCCCCTGACACTAACGCCGCCGTGATCGGCGAGGCCAAGCGACAGGGCATGATCTCGTGCCCCGGCGCGATGACACCAAGCGAATGTTTCAGCGCGCTGCGTGCAGGCGCCGATGCGATCAAGCTGTTCCCGGGGTCTCTGATTGGCCCCTCTGGACTGGCGGCGATACGGGCGGTTTTGCCACCCGATACAAAGGTGCTGGCCGTTGGTG
The DNA here is from genome assembly GCF_019966545.1 of Heliomarina baculiformis. Lineage (GTDB taxonomy): Bacteria > Pseudomonadota > Alphaproteobacteria > Rhodobacterales > Rhodobacteraceae > Heliomarina > Heliomarina baculiformis. The sequence continues at coordinate 219,819 of NZ_JAIMIC010000008.1, forward strand.
GCGCGACCCCAGAGAATTTCTCCGATTGGGCAGAGGCGGGGATCTCGGGCTTTGGCGTGGGCACGGCGCTCTATCGTCCGGGAGACACGGTTGCGGAGGTCGCGGAGAATGCTGCGCGGATCGTCGCGGCCTATGACGCGGCCATGACCTGACCATCTTCTACGACGATTGAACCTATGATTTGGGTGAAGGCCCGTTCTGGCACGCCGACAGGGAGGGCCAAGTTGTGTGCGTTTGCTTGAGAGGGTTCTTTCAAGTTAATTATGTTCGTTTGCGCTGTGGCATTTGGTGCCTTGCCCACGGCCAAATCCTATCGTCCCCACCGCTTTCCATCCGACGTGATCGCTCATGTCGTGTGGTTGTGCTTCCGCCTCCCCAGTAGTCCGCGGATGGTCGAGAATCTGCTTGAGGAGCGCGGCATCGTCGTCTCGCACCAGACGGTGCAGACCTGGGCCGTGAAGCGGGGGCTTTTTTGCGAGGCCGGCCCGGCGCCGCTTGGCCGGTCAGCTTGGCGACAAGTGGCATCTTGAATAGGTCACGGTCTCAATAGGGGCTTAAAAACACTGGCTCTGGCGCGCGCTCGATCAGGAGGTGTTCGTGCTTGATGTTCTGGTCCGGAGCCGCCGCGCCGGGAAAGTTGCTATGCGGTTGATGCGCCAGCTCCAGACACGAGAGGGTCATCTTACCCGTGCCCTGATTACCGACTAGCTTCGGCAATATCCGGCCGCGAAGCGCGAGATCATGCCGGGGTATAAGCATCGCTCACACAAGGGGCTGATCAATTGCACCGCGAGTTTCCGCCCGCGGGTCCGAAGGCGTGAGCGGGTTGTGACGCGTTTCAAGTCTCCCGCGTCTGCAACGGTTCGCGTCGATCGACGCCCTGTTCCACTGGCCCCGCCGCGAGATGACGTCTGCAGATTTCCGCGAGCTGCGTTTCGGTGCCCTAGAGCGTGGCGCGAGTTCGCTCAACTTCAGGCCCCTATACGGGAGAAAATATGCACAAATGCGCCCGGCGTCAGTCAACGTTACAGTGCCGCGCGAACACTTGATTGACGACCCGATGTGACATTCGTCACGGGCGGGGGTTGTATTCCAAGCGAAGGATTCCGGTGCGCACATCCACGACAGTCGACGATCACGTCGCTTCCGGACCCGGTGTAAATCGCATTGGGGTTCGTCCCAACAAACATACGTATCTCGACAAGCAACAAAGCTATCTTGCAGAGCACTCAATCCGGACCAACTGAGACGGCCTGCTTGCGATTGGAAGTCAGGCAGACCGGAACGCAGAAAGGGCCGCCAGATCCGGCGGCCCTTTCGATCCTGTTTCGACCGGCTATCTAAAACATGTGGCAGTCGAAGAATGTCGCCAATTCGGCGGGCATATCCTCCTCCAGGGTCGCGAATTCCACAGGATCGGCTGCAGTCCTCTTGGCGTTTGGCTCTTGTCCAAAGCCCCCGCCAAGCGATTGGTCGCCATTCAGCGGAAGCTCGTCACCGGGTCCATTAAAATGGCCCCCCTCGAAAAGCGCCCCTGACTGGATCGCGTCGATGACGTCGTCGACATCAAGGTCTTCAAGTTTGGCGAACGCTTTCCATCCGGAGTTTGTATGCGCGGACAGGACGACGTCCCCCTCACCATCCCATGTCTGGAACGCGGCGACCTTTCCAACATAGGATCCACCGGCCGGCACAGGATCTGCAAGGATGTTCTGGATCGCCAGAATGTCCTCGCCAATCGCGAAGTCGGTGATGGTATCGATGCCGTCGTCGATGCCGAGAAACAGGAAAGAGTCCGCGTCAGCGCCGCCGGTCAGAATATCGTTGCCATCACCGCCCCGCAGCTGGTCTTCTCCGTCGCCGCCGAGAATTATGTCGTCACCATTGGCGCCGAAGGTCGTGTCGTCACCGTCGCCACCCGATATCGTGTCATTTCCGGCGCCGCCATCAAGGTCATCGTTCCCATTACCACCCTCTATCGTGTCATTGTGATGGCCGCCCCAGATGGTATCTTCGCCATCACCGCCGAGCAGTGTATCCGCGCCGACCGAGCCATTGATGAAATCGTCGCCGTCACCACCGTCAAGTCGGTTGGCGCCAGCATTCCCGATCAGCGTATCGTCGCCGTTGCCGGTCTCGATATTCTCTATCGAGATCAGCGAGTCGGTTCCCCATGCGCCGGTTGCGGTTCCGGTGCCGTCGTTCTTGAGCGAGACCTCGACGCTGAAGGCGTTTCCGTTGATCATAATCGTGTCGTCATAGATCGCGGTATCGTTACCAGACCCGCCATCAATGTAGTCATTGCCCTGGCCGCCTTTCAGAAGGTCGTCGCCCCCCATGCCTAAGACAAAATCGTTGCCCTCGTCACCCGACATTATGTTGGCGTAGTCTCCTCCGACCAAGGCATCCTCTCCGATTCCACCCGTCGCTGTTCCGGACTCGCCTACTTCGATATAGTCGTTTCCTTCCCCGCCATGGATGATGTTGATACCCTCTTCGCCGTAGAGGTGATCGTTACCGTCACCGCCGTGGATGTAATCATTGCCAGTACCTCCATGAATTTCATCCCCGCCGTCATCGCCCCAGATCTGGTCATGGCCGACATCGCCGTAAAGCAGGTCGTTATGATTGCCGCCGTGAATTTCGTCGCCGCCGCCGCCACCGCGGATCTCGTCGTCACCATCGTCGCCGCGCAGGTCGTCGGCGTGGTTCCCACCGTCAATGGTGTCATCGCCATCGCCGCCTTTGATGACATCGTTGCCATCGCCACCGTTGATGATATCGTTTCCATGATCACCGAAAACGGTGTCGGCGCCTTTGTTACCATCAATGATATCGTTCTGGTTGCCGCCATGAATTTCATCATGACCCTCGCCGCCCGAGATATTGTCGTTGCCGTCGCCGCCCTTGATGAGATCGTCACCGTCACCGCCCAGCAGCGTATCCAGGCCGTAGCTGCCATAGATCTGGTCGTTGTCATCGCCGCCGTCGATAAAATCATTTCCAGTGCCGCCGTCGATCTTGTCGTCTCCTTCACCACCGTCCAGCGTGTCGTTGCCGCCACGCCCCTGGATCAAGTCGTTGCCCTTGTAACCAAAGATCTCGTTGGCGTTTTCATCTCCATATAGGAAGTCGTTGAAAGCGGTGCCGAAGAGGTCCTCGATGTTTTCCAGGTGATCGCGATCGAGGGTCTGATAGTTGCCCCCACCGATGTATGCTTTTCCGTTGTCCGGTCGTTCAGCCCATCCAGTGCCGAGATCCGCAACGACGTGCATCTTTGAAAAGGCGTAGCTGACCATATCGGTGCCCGCTCCGCCATCGAAAAGATCCTGGCCTGTCACCATCGCGGTTGCTTCATAGAATTTGGGATAAGCGCCGTCATCGGCAATAATCTGATCGTCGCCGTTGAGACCGAGAATTCTTACGTTGATGGCGGCCGGGCCGTGATCAGTTTCTTTCAGCTTCTGCTCAAGCAAGAAATCGTTCGCAAAGTGACTGCCATAAATCGTTTTGTCATATGACATTTTAGTGTTCCTTTTGGATTGACCGACCAGCGTCTCAGCCGCACGGCCCTATGGGGTGAAATTCAGGGTTTGAGAATCCAGGCTTGGAAAACAGACGCTTATCGCAGTCGATAGAAAGTCCGATGTCGCATGCCTTGTGCCTTTCAGTTGTACGCCGGGGACCATCCCTCGATGCGATAACCAAGGGAGTTAAATGGCTCGTGTTTCAGCTTGGCGTTGCAGAAGGCGGTTTCGGGTATCATTCGTAACCGCAATGTATGCAGCTGGTATCAGGGCCATAAAATGACCACACCGGCCAAGGCCGGAGTCACGCCCTTGTCGGCCTTCCAATTGATTGAGGGTGCGGGGGTTATACCCTTCCACCGCCATAATGGCTTGGCGTCGCGCTATACGTCAGATGCCGGAAGTGCGGGATTGCGACCGTGAAGAACGATCAGGCAGACAATGGTTAATAGGCGGTACGTTTCGGCCCGCCGCTTTGCGCATCATCCGAGAAGACGTAGCCCAGACCACGTACGGTCTTGATATAGCGGGGCTTGGCCGGGTTAGACTCTATCTTCCGGCGCAGGCGCGAAATGCGCAGGTCGATGGAGCGGTCGAACGGCTCCCATCCACGATGATGCGCCAGGTCGAGCAGCTGGTCTCGGGATAAGACGCGGCCGCGATTTTCAGCAAACACTTTCAGCAAAGCAAATTCCATTGCCGTGATGGTGACGTCCCCATGCTCTCCTGACAAGCGCGCGGCGTCCAGATCCAGCGTCCAGGGGCCAAAGCGATGAATCTGTTTCTCTTCCGCGACAGATACCACAGAGGAAGCGCGGCGCCGGAGAACGGCTTTGATCCGAGCTTCGAGTTCGCGCAAGTCCACCGGTTTGCCAACATAATCGTCGGCTCCCATCTCTAGCCCCAGGATTCGGTCGATCACTCCGTCGGCGGCTGTTAGCATAACGATAGGCAGATCACTCTCGGCGCGCAGGCTGCGCAGGGCGCTCAGCCCGTCTTCTCCAGGCATCCGGACATCGAGGATCACGAGATCCACCGGCGCCGCGTCGACCGCTGTCTTGAGGGATCGGACATCGCCCACCATTTCCACATTAAAGGCACGAGCACTCAGATATTCTCCGACCATCTCGCGAAGATCCGGTTCGTCGTCGCAGATCACGATGCGTGGAGTGCTCACCGGCCCGCCTCCTCTAGCAGATTGTCGACCAGCGCGAGTATTTCCACCGGCGGCAATGGTTTTTCAGCATATGGTCGACCCGAAGCGGTCAGAAACGTGTCGACGTCCTGACTCATCGAGTCTCCGGTCAGGAATGCAACGCGGTGAACCAGCAGTGGCGCTGTTTCTCCCAGAGCAACCAGAAAAGCGCGGCCGTCCATGCCCGGCATTTTGATGTCACTCAGTATCGCGTCAAACTTGGTCCGCTGACATTGTTCAAGCGCCCGTGTCGCGTCCGTACACAACGTTACCCTGTGTCCGGCCTGACTCAGCACCTCACCGAGCAATTCGCCGACCTCTGGTTCGTCGTCGATGACCAGTATGTGAGCACGCTGTTGCCTCTCCGTTTTCGGCGCATCATTCGCCGATTCACCACCGGGCCGGATTGGAAGGGCTACTGTAAAGATCGCACCACCCTCTGGCCCATTATGCAGCGTGAGCCGCCCGCCATGCGCGGTAACAATACGATGGCAGAAAGCGAGGCCGACGCCGGTGCCCACGCCTACTTCCTTGGTCGTGAAGAAAGGTTCGAATACGCGCGAGCGCAGGGCTTCAGGGACACCGGGACCACTGTCAGCCACGCGGATCTCAACGGTTTCGGGACTTGCCGAGGTGACGATGGAAAGCCGCGCATTCTTGCAACCGGCAAGAGCCTGTTCGGCGTTCATGATCAAATTTGACACAACTTGTGCAATCTGATCGGAATCGACACCGATTTCGGGCAGCCCGGCGTCGAGATCAAGCGTAACCTTCACACCGGCTGCTCGCAGCCCATAGGCAGAGATGTCGAGCGCCACACGCACCAATTCGTTGAGATCGCAATTTTCGACCCGCGCTGGACGTTGCCGCGCCATGGCGAGAAACATTTTCACGATGCGTCCGCTGCGCTGTGCCGCGGAAGAGATCTTGTCGACCCGACGTTTCAATGCAGGCGTGTCCACCTCGTCCGCCAACATCATTGTATGGCCCACAACAATCGAAAGCGGATTGTTCAACTCATGCGCCACGCCCGCCAAGAGTTCACCTAATGCCAGAAGTTTCTCGTTCTGATGTGCAACCTCGCGCTGTCGTTCAAGCTCGGCCTGAAGCGCCAGTCGCTCGGTCACGTCAAGGCTTGAGGAAACGATCAGACGCTCCCCACGGAACTCGATCACCCGGGCAGAGGTGAGGCAGTCAATCGCGGATCCATCGGCGCGGTGGAACCGCACAGGCCAATCCCTCAGCTCTCCGGTCGGGAGCAGCGCCTCAAGATACCGTTTCCGTATCTCCGGATCGGAAATGTCGCGCGTCATGTCCAGCCCGTTCGCCTGTTCGAGCGTGGCACGCGGTGCAAAGATCACCCTGCCATCATCGACACGGCTGACCATCAACGTGGCCGGGCTGGCATTGACGATCGTACGAACAAGCCTGTCGGTCTCGCGGGTGCTCTCTTCGGCACGCTTGCGGATGGTAATGTCCCGCATGGCGATAACATACCCGCCATCGGGAGACCGGAAATTCGAGGCCTCCAGAACCCGTCCGTCCGCCATGGGCAATTCGACCCCGATCCGGCCTTCCTCAATACATGTCCTGATCCAGTCCATTACATCTTTTTCACTTTTATCTGCGGGGACTGAAATCTGACCTGCGCGGATACAAGCCAGAACCTCGTCGTCGAGGGTTGTTCCTGGGGCCGAGAGGTCACGATCGTCCATCAACAACCTCCGGAATGCGGGGTTGTTCATCAAGAGCCGACGTTCGGAGTCGTAAAGCGCAACGCCTTCTCCCAAGGACTCCACAATCGTGCGCACACGGGCGTCCGCCTCACGCTCCGCGATTTCGGCCCGCTTCCTTTCTGTGACGTCGCGCAGTGCGATAAGGTAGCCGCCCATAGGCGTCGGATGGCTCGAGAACTCCAGATGCCGTCCATCCGTCCGTTGCATCGGCATATCACGGGCAAAAGAGCGGGTAGCATCTTTCATCTGGGCCGTAAAATCATCGACTCTGACGCCCTCGGGCAGTGCAAGCTGGCCAATATCGTAAACGTAGGCACAGTGTTCGGACATGTGCGTGCCGTGCGGCATACGCGGATGTCCATCATGCACCAGCCGGTGCAACGCCTCGTTCGACATGCGCAGCCGCAGGTCTGCATCGTAAAGAGCGACGCCTTCTTCCAGGGACTCCACGATTTCACCCAGCGCGTCATTTATGCGGGCTTCCTCCGATCGCAATTGGGTTACATCGATCGCGGTCCCCATGATGCCGCCCGTCGGCGTACGGAAGCTTTGCATCAAGAGCTTGCGCCCGTCCGGTGTTTTTCCATCAATCGTAATGGTTTGCTGCTGCGCCATGGCAAACAGAGCTTGGACCATCTCATCGACAGTCTGACCTGTCGGGACCTCGAGAAGACCATTCTGGATCAGACCAGTTGCATATTCCGTCCCGGACATGCCCGACCGGACCGGACCCAGCAGGTCACTCCAGGCGGAGTTTGCCATCTGTACCGTCAGCGACGCGTCCAGAATGATCATCCCCATGTCCGCGCTTTCAAAAGCCTGCCCCAAAAGCCCGAGCGCCTGCAATTCGCCCATGATTTCCGGGTGACGGTCACGAAACGTGACGAGACAGCCGCCGCGAGGCGTCGGATTGGCGCTGCCGATCAATATCCGACCGTCGGTCATGGGAACGTCGAAACCTCGCCGGTAACTTCGGATGGCATTTGCAGACTTGTCGATCATACCAGGAAGGTCGAAACCTGACATGATCGCGGCACCGCCACCGTCAAATAACAGGCGCATTGTATCTTCAAACCGGTAGCCGGCCGACGGCCCGGCGCTTGTTGCATGGAAGGTGCGACGATACCGGCCGTTCGTCGCCACGCAGCGCCAGCCCGTGTCGAAAAGAATGGCCGCATCGTCGAGCGCCTCGAACGCGTCGCTGAAGCAGTTTTCGGAGGCAGTTTGCTGCTCTCTTCGCGTCATATCGCTTACCGCATGCTGCGTAGTCGACTTGGACATGATTTCTTTCTTTCGCTTGCTACCCCTCAATGCGTCCGTTTCACGTCAGAACTGTTTCTTTGCAGACGATAATTGTATCAATTGTATCATTGTCCGGCTTGCTTGGCTTGAGCTAAGCCGCGTTTATTCAGCCATTGATCGTATTTGACACCTAAACAGAGCTGACATTGGACAGATACGGAATGGGATTAGTCTGATCCAACAAGACAGAATCGGATCGTCTAAATGTCTTTTGATAAAACTCAAATCGAAGCGCTAAAAGAAAGTGGAGCAATTTTCCGGGGCGCCCCCGAGGCTGTTGCAGCCCGGTTCTATCTTCTGCTTTTCGAAGCGAATCCGGAACTCCGTCGCCTCTTCCCCGACAATTTGGACGATCAGGGACGCAAACTCTCGGCAACACTCGCGCTGGTTGTGGACGCGATCGGAGAGTGGCAAAATCTCGAACCCGTTCTGTCATCGCTTGCCCGGCGTCACGTCGGATACGGTGCCGAAGCTAGACACTACGGGGTTGTTTGCACAGCCCTGATAGAGACCTTGACGCAGGCAGGCGCCACCGCAGACCAGATCGCCGCCTGGAAGGCCGCGTTAGAGAAAATCGCGAGTTTCATGGTATCGGTCGCGTATCCAGATCGCTCGGTTGAGTCGCATTAAGTGACTGAGCCCCTGGCCTGGGCTATAAGATGGTGCTTTTAATATTTGGTCGAACTTGACCGATCCACTTTAGGGATCATTCCGACCCACACGTCGCGACTGAAAGGCTTTCACTATCCTCCGACGGAGCATCGCCAGAGCGATTTGGAGTCACGTTTCGATATGCCGAGATTTCTAAATACAGAGTATTTTCCCAAGGCAGGTTATCCTGCTGAGTCAGAAGAAAGAGCCTCGATAATCCCGTCGAACGCACTCAGAATGTAGCGGTCGTAATCCGCGTCCGACGCAACAGGAGTGGAGCTCTGTTTGATGATGGCAATATGGCGCTCCGTATCGCAATAGATCCATTGGCCATAGATACCTTGAGCCGTAATCGCCTGTCGTCCGGGCGTGTGGCGCACCCACCATTGCGCGCGGTAGCTCCAGCTCTCGTTGTCCAGTTCGGGAGAGGCATCCGGCCCTGACAGAAACGCCTCGCGCGATCCACCCCTGCAAATGTTATCGATGATTGACACCCGGATCAGCTGCTTGTCATTCCATCGGCCGCGTGCCGAGACCATCGCGCCAAAGCGGGCAAGGTCGTGCGGCGTGGCGTTCAGCCCACCTGCGGCGACCTCGGTGCCGGCAGGATCAAGCAGCATGTATGCTTCGCCGTCGGCGCCCAAAGGGTGCCATAACAGGTCTTCTGCGAGTTGGGAAAAGCTCTTGCCGGTGAGGCGCGAGGTGACCCAATTCAACAGGTCCGTCTTTGGACTCTGGTAGTGAAAGATTTGCCCGTGTGCCACTTCTTCTTCGGTAGTCAGCGTGCAGAGATAGTCCTGGATGGTCTTCGCTATTGGACGCTCTTTCTCGCGCGGTCCGATGCCGGTGACGCGGGCATAATCGTGGATATGCGACGTAGGGTCAGCATAATCTTCGTTGAAACGGATCGAGTTCGTCATATCGAGAACCTGTCCGAGAGTCGCACTGGCCACGCCCGGCTCCAAACCTGCGTCGGGAAGGAGAGAGGCAATCGTGTCCCCTTCACTCGCCCGTTCTCCGTCGATCGCGAGCAGCGCGAAAAGTCCCGCCAGCGATTTTGTGCAAGACATCATCTGGTGTGGCGTCCGAGCGGTCATGCCGTTCAGATAGCTTTCGTGTACGATCGTCTCACCCGATACGACGACAAGGCTGTCTGTAAAGGTTTCGTGCAGGAAGCTGGCAAAATTGGCGAGGCTGTCGTCAGGTCGACGCACGGCCAGGGTTTCGACCCTCGTGTCATGCGCGATCTTGAGCGGTATCGGTTCGGCCGGGCACCGAATAGGCGCAGTTGGCATCAGCCTGCGCATGTTCTGATAGGCCCAGCGGTTGTAGGGGGCAGTCCAGAAGCCGTTTTCGAGTGTTACCTGCTGCTCCGGCGGGGGCGGAAAACCCTCCATGAGCTTGAGTTCACTGGCAGTCGAATAATTTTGGGTCATGCACACGTCGCTTCTTTTCTGATTGAAGTGCAGCTGGTCCTGCGGCTATTTTCCCAGATCACCTGCCAGCATTTCGACAATGCGGAAAAAGTGGCGAAGAGCCCGGCCTGAGATACCGCCATGGCACATAAAGCTGTGCAGCATTCCGGGCAGGCATTCGGCCTGCGATTCTACACCGGCCTCGGTCAGAGTCATGGCAAAACGCATGCCCATGTCGCGCAGCGGATCGCATTCGGCGGTAATGATCCTAGTGGGCGGCATCAGATGCAAGTCTGGTTGATGTTCCAGAACATTTTCAGGGCGGTCGATGTCGGCGGCTTCTTGCAGGTAGTTTGCCACGAACCACTGCATTTCGTCATGTTCGAGATTGGTGCCTTTGCCATATTGCTCAACGGAGCGATAGATTTCCGGCCCGGGCTCGGCGGCGAATGGGCGGGCATCGGTTACCGGGTAAATCAGCGTTGCACCGCGCAGTTCCAGTGCGCCTGTTCGACCTGCGTGAAGGGCGGCATTGACCGCGAGATTGCCACCGGCGCTTTCCCCCATGACCGCCATCCGCGCCGGGTCAATTGCAAGGTCTTTGGCTGCGCTCCCGAGCCATTCGATTGCGTCCTGGGCATCTTCGACCGCAGCGGGGAAGGGGTGTTCGGGCGCAAGTCGATAACCGACGAAAACAACCGCCGCCTCCAGCAGATGGGCCAGAGCGCGGGAGTGGTTGTCATATGTTTCTGCGTCGCCCAGCACATAGCCGCCGCCGTGAAAGTACATTATCGCAGGCAGCGGCCCCTCTGAATGCTCCGGGCGGTAGATGGTCACGGTGAAATGGACACCCGTTGGCGAGAGTGTCTCAACCCGCGCCGGGTGCACGACCGGGTAGCCGTTGCCGACGAACATGGCGCGCATGGCGTCGCGGGCATCGGGCAGGGTCATATCCTGCAGGGCTGGGCCGCCGGCCGCGCGGTTGCGTTCGAGCAGGCGTTGCAGGTCTGGATGTATGGTCATTCAATTTCGGGCTCTGCGGACGCGGCGCGATTGCCGCTGATATGGTCGGTGATCGCAGACCTCAGCAGCGTAAGGTCACGCTTTTCGATGGCATCAACCAGCTCGAAGTGGCCTTGCGTGGCCTGCTGAAGCTGGTGCATCGTCTGCCATTGGCCGACGGGTGCGGCTGGGCCACGTTGGCGGAGATCCAGCATCAGTTCGCGCAGCACATCGTTGCGGCAAAAGCTGTAGAATTTGAAATGAAACGCTTGATTTGCCTCGATCTGGGCAAAAGAGGATCCGTGATAGGCGGCGTTTTTGAAGGCTTCGGCGTAGCCGCGCAACTCGGCGATGTCCGCGTCGGTGGCGAATTCAATGACATCGGCCGCAGCTTGACATTCAAGTATCGCGCGCACCTCGCCAACCTGTTTCAAACGTACCGGGTCGGGCATGGGAACGCGGTAGCCCCGATTCGGGATATGTTCGACCAAACGTTTGGAGTGCAGGTTGGTCAGCGCATCGCGGACCTTGATCCGGGTGCACCCATAGCGCTTCTCCATGTCGATCTGCTTCAGCCACTCACCTGGGCCGAGAGCGCCCTTGTTTATATCGGTAATAATCTGCTGCGAGATCTCATCCAAGGATTGTCTGGCGGGTATCGTCTCTTGCTGTGTAGCGGTCATGAAGGCGTTTCCGGCTGTTATGCGGTTATTTTACGCAGGAAAGGCTCCGCTTTCAATATGCTCTACAAAATTGGCGCCAATTTGTAAAAATATTTTGACGCCACAAAGCCAGGCCCCTAAGGTCGGCTTGAAATGACGACTGGAGACCATAGCGAATGCTGCCAAGAGTAGGGGATAGCCCCAAGGAACGATTGAGATCGCTTTACCTGACCGGGGATACCACGATCATTGCCTGCAAGGCGGATCCACGCTTTTGCTATACCCTCTACATTCCCGAAAGCGCTTGGGACGAGCCTGAGAGGGACTTGGATCTGCTTGTCGCAGTGCACGGGACGATGCGGCTTCAATCTCTTTACCGCGATGCTTTTTCGGGTTTTGGCCGGTTCAACAACTGCGCGATCCTCGCTCCGCTTTTTCCTGTCGGAGTTCTGGGCGACATGGAGTCGGGCGGGTACAAATACATGATTGAAGGCGATATCCGCTATGACAAGGTTCTGCTGGCCATGGTCAAGGAGGCGGGCGATCTACTGACCCGGCAATTTGAAAAATTCATGCTTTTCGGTTTTTCCGGCGGCGGGCACTTTACCCACCGCTTTCTCTATCTGCATCCCGACCGGCTCAAGGCGGCCTCGATCGGCGCACCTGGCTCAGTCACGCTATTGGATGAAACGATGGATTGGTGGCCAGGCATCCGCAACTTTGCAGAAGTGTTCGGACGGGGCATCAACTTTGACGCACTGAAGCAGGTCAAGGTCCATATGTCTGTCGGCGCACAGGATCTCGAGAGCTGGGAGATCACCTTCCCCGAGGATTCGCCGAGATACATCCCCGGGGCGAATAGTGCCGGGAAAGACCGCAATGAGCGTCTGCACAGCCTGCGTGAATCGCTCGAGTTGCGGGGCGTCGATGTATGGCACGACATTGCGCCGGGGGTGCCGCATGACATGCGAGGTGTGTTCCCTTATGTCGAACGCTTTTTCACCGACGTGCTGCAAGACAAGCTTCCCACACCGGGTGTGCGCTGATGGCTATCGTACCAAAATTGATCGAGCTCGAAGGCCCGCCGCTTGAACGGGGACGCGCCTATGGCCGCGCAGCAGACACCCAGCTGCGTCACGGGCTTGGTGTATATCGCAAGCTTTTTGAGGAGCATCGTCTGGGCTGGGATAGCGTTCTGTCCTATGCGGCAGAGCTGCGCGAAAGCCTTGCCAAACGAGTGCCGGAGGCGATGGACGAACTCGCCGGCATCGCCGAAGGCGCGGGCGTGCAGCTTGAAGAGGTGCTGGTCATCAATGGCCGTAGTGAGATTATCAATCTCCACGCACAACGCCCAAAGGATACCTCAAAGCTCGACGATGGCTGCACATCGGCCGTGGTCCTGCCCGAAATGAGCGAGAACGGACAGCTTCTGCATGTTCAGAACTGGGACTGGCTACCGGATTGCGCCGAGAGCACCGTAGTCTTGAAGATCCGGCGCGACGACGGTCCTGACGTACTGACCTTTGTCGAGGCAGGTGGCCTTGCAAGGGCGGGTTTCAATTCGGAAGGGGTTGCGATCACCGGCAACAACCTCGTCTGCGCACAGGACGGGACAGCCCCGTTTGGCGTGCCGCTGTCTGTCATCCGCCGCCGCGTGCTAGAGGCGGGGGGATATTCAAAAGCGTTGACGGAACTCTATCTATTGCCGCGCACCGTCTCGAACAACATGACAGTGAGCTGCGCAAAAAGCGGCGATTGCCTGAATTTCGAGACCACGCCCGACCGAATTTACTGGCAGGCGCCAGAAGGCGGCTGCATCACCCACGCCAACCACTTTACCAGCCCGGCCGCCCGTGTACGCGAGATGGACCTCGGGATCGCCCGCGGGGCTGACACTTTGTTCCGGGATCGTCGACTGCGGGGCTTGATCGAAAAAGGCGCGTCGAAACACACGCTCGATACGCTGGCCGAAGCTCTGGATGACAGATTTGGTGCGCCAAGGGGGATCATACGCTCGCCTCAGGGGAACGAAGGCGAAACCAATGCCTATCTCTCCGCGACGGTCGCCATGGTTCTGATGAATGCTGGTGCTGGTGAAATGCGCATTCGGCAACTGCCCTACGCTCACAGCGAAACAACCGTCTTCAGTCTCTCGTAGCTCTGGTCGCGCGGCACGCTTCAAACCTCAATCAATTAAACAACAGGGAAAATAGCATGACTATGAACAAATTCGGTATCGCGAGACTCCTCGCAGCAACGGCGATCGGCTGCGCCGCCAGCGGGAGCGTCATGGCAGAGAGCACAGTCAACATGGCACTGAATGCCGATATCCGCGGCACCAACCCCGGAGTGACACGGGACGGCAACACCGACATCATTCACTCGCAGTTTGTCGAGGGACTTGTGACCTATGCCGACAACTTTGAAATCATCCCGATGCTCGCCGAAACCTATGACGTTTCCGAGGACGGCCTGACCTACACCTTCAATCTTCGCCACGGGGTCAAGTTTCACAATGGCGAGGAGATGACAGCCAAAGAGGTAGAGTGGTCGTGGAACCGGCTGGCCGGGGAAGCGTCGGAAAGCCACTGCAAGAACTACTTCAACGGCGAAAATGGCCTGAAGGTCGTTTCTGCCAAAGCGGTGGACGACTACACGTTCGAAATTACTCTTGATCGGCCCTATGCCGTGTTTCTGGCGACGATGGCGCGGTTTGACTGCGGCTCCATGGGTATCCTGCATCCGGACTCGGTGAATGAAGATGGAAGCTGGAAGAAGCCGATCGGCACGGGTCCCTATGTTCTGGGTGAACACCTTCCCGGCCGCTACGTGGAACTCGAGCGGTTCCCTGATTACGTCAGCCGGGACGAGCCGGTGAACGGCCTCGGTGGCGGCAAACAGGCAGAGGTGGACACCCTTCATTTTGATTTCGTAGGTGAAGGCGCGGTGGCGAAGACGGCCCTCCAGGCTGGCGATCTAGACATCGTGGCGCTCGACGCAATGGCGGCGGCCGAGCTCAAGGAAGCGCCTGGCTTCAAGGTCGATGCGACACAGTCGGCCGTTTGGGATACCTATTTGCTGAACCCGAACGATCCGGTTCTGGCCGATGTGCGGATTCGTCAGGCCATGGCGCATGCTATTGATCCCAGTCAGATCATGGCCGCGATTACCGAAGGGTTCGGTGAGGCTTCGCCTTCGCCGGTGCCGCCGATGTCGAAGAACTTTACCGAGGTTCAGGCCGAGTACCCGGCCTATGACGTCGAGCAGGCCAAGTCCCTGATGGAAGAGGCTGGCTATGACGGTGAAGAGATCAAGATCATCGCGACCCGCCGCAATGGTGCCTACTACGAACGCGCCCTGATGGCACAGGCGATGCTGGCCGATGCCGGATTCAATGCAACACTCGAAGTGGTGGAGTGGGGCACCCAGCTGGAAGCCTACCGCACCGGTGAAGGCTACACGATGCAATCTTTCAGCTTTTCGCCACGGCTCCATGCCGGCCTGAGCTTTGAAATGTTCACCGGCGAGGCCAAGCGCAAGGCGTGGCAGGATCCGGAAGCCGTCGCGCTTGTCTATGAATCACTCGAAACCGGCGATCCGGAACGTTTGCAGGAAATCATCGACGAGCTCTCGCGTCGCTTCAACAAAGAGGTTCCGGCCATTGGTCTCGGCCACCGGATGCTTTTCACTGGCATGTCTGACCGGGTCTCGGGCTTCGAGAACTGGGGTGCGGGCGTGCTGCGCGGTTGGATGCTGCGGGTCTCTGATTGATCCGAGCAGGCTAGGAGACGGCGACCATGTTCCTTTTCGTTGCAAGACGTTTGCTGATGTCGGTTCCGACGCTGATCATCGTCGCCGTCATGGTTTTCTGCCTCGTCCGGGCCTTGCCAGGCGACCCGGCGATCATGATGCTGGGCGGCAATATCGACGACGAGTCGACCCTTCAAATGATGCGCCAGCAACTGGGGCTGGATCAGCCGCTGCCGATCCAGTTCCTCGCGTGGCTGCGCGAGATCTTCTCCGGCAACCTCGGTGTCTCGGTGCTGACCGGTCAGTCGGTCGGCGCCCTCCTGCTCGACAGGTTCAGCGTCACGGCCACCGTGGTGTTGCTGGCTATCACAACGGCGCTGATTGTCGCCATTCCGGCCGGACTGGTGGCGGCGCACCGGCACAATTCGCGCACCGATTACGCCATCGTCTTCCTGACGATCCTGAAACTCTCGATGCCGAGTTTCTGGGTTGGGTTGATGCTACTGGTCGTATTCGGCGCAATGCTGGGCTGGCTTCCAACGGTGGGCTACGTGTCGATGTCGCAAGATTTCGGGCTCGGCGTGACTTACCTTATCCTGCCTGTGACCTCGTTGGCCCTGTCCGAGATCGCGGTGATGACCCGCATGATGCGTGCCGGCAGTCTCGAGGTGATGAACCGCGATTACATCACCCACGCCCGGGCGAAGGGATTGCCCGAGCGGCAGGTTCTGTGGCGGCATGTCTTTCCGAATGCCTTTGCGCCGACGCTGACGATGGTCGGCATCGCGCTGGCGGGCCTGCTGGCGGGCGCGGCGGTAACCGAGACGGTCTTTACCCTGCCGGGTATAGGCAAGCTGCTCGTCGACTCGATTTATGGCCGGGACTATCCCGTCCTGCAGGGTGCGCTGCTGTTCATCGCGCTGATCTATGTCCTGACAAATCTGTTGATCGACATCGCGTATTCCTTCTTTGACCCCAAGGTGCGACTGACGTGACTTTCCTGTTCCGCCTGCTTGGCAAACCCAATGGCCTCATCGGGGCTGTCATGCTTGTCCTCGTCTTATTCACCGCCTTTCTCGGCGCGGTCTGGACCCCGTACGACCCGCTAAAATCCGATCTGCTGAATCGCTTTGCCGAGCCCGGGATGGCCCATCCGTTCGGGACCGACATGTTCGGCCGCGACGTCCTGTCGCGATTGATGCGCGGCGCGTGGGTTTCGGTTTCAATCGGGCTTTCGACACTGATCCTTCCGGTTATTCTCGGCACGTTGCTCGGAGCGGCAGCGGGTTACTTCCGAGGCTGGTTCGACCGGCTATTGATCATGATCCTCGATGCGCTGATGGCCTTTCCGGGGCTGCTGATCGCGCTTGGCCTTATGGCTGTCATCGGGGCAAACCGGTTCGGTGTGATCATGGCGCTTTCAGTCGCCTATCTTCCTGCAGTGACAAGGGTGGTACGCGGGTCCGTGCTCTCGATCAGCCAGAACGAGTTCGTCGAAGCGTCGACAGTGATGGGCAATTCCCGCCTCTATACGCTGCTGATCCATATCCTGCCGAATTGTCTCGCTCCGCTGATCGTACTGACCACCATGATGTTTGGCTGGGTTCTTCTGGCCGAAAGTGCGCTGAGTTTTCTCGGACTGGGCGTACCGCCGCCAGAGCCGAGCTGGGGCAATATCCTGTCGGAGGCCAAGGCACATCTGATGCGCTACCCGCTGCTCGGGCTGCTGCCTGGGGTCTGCATTTCCATTGCCCTGCTCGGCGTGAACCTTCTCGGTGATGCGCTGCGCGACGAGCTTGATCCAAAATCTGGGGCAGCGCCCTCGAAGGAGACGATCTGACATGACCCAGTCAAGGAACATAAGCTCAGATGGCGATGTCCTCCTTGCCGTTGAGAACCTGGAGATTTCTTTCGGGCATGCTGCGGTGGTCAAGGGCGTGAACCTGACTGTCAAGCAGGGCGAAGTACTTGCGTTGGTCGGAGAGTCGGGGAGCGGCAAGAGCATGATCGGGCGCTCGATTCTTGGATTACTGCCCGAACCCGGGCGCGTTACCCAAGGCCATATCCGGTTTGGTAGTGAGGAAATAACTTCTCCAACGAGCCCTGAGGCATTGCGCAAGCTGCGCGGACGTTCCATCGGGCTGATCTTCCAAGAGCCGCTTTCGTCGCTGAACCCGACGATGCGCATTGGTGAACAGATGTTCGAGGCGATGCGGTTGCATACCGACCTTTCCGAGAGCCAGATCCGCGAACGGGCGCTCGACATGCTGCGACAGGTTCGGCTGGACCGGCCAGAGACGCTGCTCAATCACTATCCGCACGAATTCTCGGGCGGGATGCGACAGCGGATCATGATCGCCTCGGTGATGATGCTTCAGCCGAAACTGCTCATTGCCGACGAGCCGACGACAGCGCTCGACGCGGTGGTTCAACGTGAGGTGCTGGATATCATGGAGGAATTAGCCCGGGCCAATGGTACGGCTGTGATCCTTATCTCTCACGATCTCGCCGTCGTGGCGCGCTATGCCGACCGGATCGCTGTGATGGAGCAGGGCGTACTGGTAGAAAGCGGGGTTACACAAAAGGTTCTGACGCGCCCGCAGCATCCGTACACCCAAAGGCTGCTCGAGGCCGCACAACTTGGCGTGCCAGCTCCGGTTGCCGGACGTGAAGGGGAACCGCTCTTGAAGATCGAGAACCTGAGCGTCGATTTCACGGAAAAAGGCTGGCTGGGCCTTGTTGGCGGGAAGGTTCACCATGCGGTACGCGATGTCTCGCTGACGGTTGCGCCGGGCGAATTTGTTGGTCTCGTCGGTAAATCCGGCAGCGGCAAGAGCACCATCGGGCGAGCGGTCTGCGGTCTGACCCCAAGCGTCGGCGGGCGTGTCACCTTTGACGGGCGTGAATTGGGTAGCCTGTCATCGGCGGAAGAGCGCAAACTGCGTCAGCGTATTCGGGTCGTTTTCCAGGATCCATTTTCTTCGCTGAATCCCCGGATGCGGATTGGCCGTATCATCCGCGAGGGTCTGCGCCATGACACCAGCCTGAGCCGGGCCGAGCGGCAACGTGCGGTCGAGGAAATGCTGGAGGCAGTCGGGCTGACTCGCGAAATGGCAAACCGATTCCCGCATGCACTCTCTGGGGGGCAACGTCAGCGGGTCGCCATTGCCCGGGCGCTGATTGCGAAACCGGATCTTATCATCGCGGACGAACCGGTTTCGGCCCTCGACGTGACGATTCAGGCACAGATCCTTTCTCTTTTGAAACGGCTACAGGCAGAATTTGGCTTTGCCTGTCTGTTCGTCAGCCACGATCTCCACATCGTCGAGCAGCTTTGCGCCCGGCTCTACGTTCTGCACAATGGTCGCTTGATGGAGTCGGCGGCGACGCCAGACCTCTTTGCCGCGCCCCGTCATCCCTATACCCGGCTGCTGCTAAGCGCTTCCCCGCGGCTTCAACAGAGTGAGGACGGGGTTATGCTTGCCGAGACAGAGCTGCCGCAGGACGACAGTGACGTGACCGACTACTACGATGCGACACGCCCTGACGACCCTTATCATCTTGTTGAGGCCAAAGCAGGCCACATCGTGGCTGTCAGAGCACGGGAAGCGACCAGCCTATGACACAGTCAATTCGTCGCCCCTATGTTCCGGCGCCCTACAAGATGGGCGAAGACGCCGCGCGAGCGATGATCTTATCCGAACCGTTCTCCTTGCTGGTCACTCAGGGTGAGGCAGGCATCACCGAAGCAACCCACACGCCGCTCTATTTCGAAAACGGACAAGCGGACTGTGGCAAACTCGTCGGTCACATCACCCGTGCCAATCCCCAAGCCGCAAGCGTTGGTTCAGAAACTCAGGCACTCGCGGTTTTCACCGGCCCATCAGCTTATGTGTCACCGGCGTGGTATGTGGAAGATGAGGATGTACCCACGTGGATTTACCAGTCGGTTCAGGTGCGCGGCCCGATAGAGTTGATCGAAACCGAGGAGGAGATGATGGCTCTAATGCTCAATATCGTCTCCCAATCCGAACGTCGTATCGGCGGTACATGGCAGTTGGATCGCATTGAACAGCGCGATATAGATAGAATGATGCTCCGGATCGTCGGATTCCGTATTCACATCGAAACGGTTGTCGGGGTCTCCAAGGTCGAGCAGACGCGCTCTGCTGCGAACCGTGCTGCGGTTGCTGCAAAGTTGGAAGGCGGGCGCGAGATTGGTCGCGACCCTCTCCGCGCGCTTCTGGGCGTGTCCCAGATCTGAATCGTTCTCCCTTTTGACGCTGAGGTTAGGTGCCCTTCTGTTCAGGCGTCCAGCCTTGCGTGATACGCCCCACGACGGACCTTTCTGGATCGATGTGGCGTAGCGGTTTGAACCTTTAGGACTTTTTTGTCGGTCTGCGACCGGCCTCTACGCCCGAATTCGCCTAGGTGTTTTCTCGGCGATGCATCGTCGGCCCAGTACTTACGATGGATCTCTCGAGATCGTCGATTTGCGCCAATTCAGGACTCGCACCAGACTTCAAGGCGTGCCAGTAGATTCCCAATCTTGTGGCATTCCTGAAGGGACAGTTGCGTGTAAAAGGCTTCGATGAGAATTCGGAAAACGTAACTGAAAAATTTTTGCCGCTCTCTCGCCGTCTCAGCGGCTGCCGCGCGACCGCTACAGCCCACGTCGATTTCCGTCTGGCGTCTTTTAGGCGCCACTACTAAAACATAATTCCTACCTTTGCCATCGACGCGGCAGCCGGAAGTTTATGGTCAACGATTGGCCAATTCCATCGGGCGGAGCGCTTAGCAAATTGTCGTCGGACCACATCTCCGCGACCATGGCATCACAGCACATGGCCACGCGGTGACTGGCACCAGGATAGCCGTCAACTTCCTCGTCCAAGTCCTGCGCATTTATGGCGATTTCGGTTCGTCCCAAACCCTCTGCACGGTTCAGCATGCGCCTGAGGACCCTTTGAAAGTCGCCAGGCTTGGGTACGAGTGCAATCATGAAGCAGCTTTGCACGGCTTTGTTTTCAAAGATACCCTCTTGCCTCAAGGGAACTGTCAGATAATGCGTCGTATCGTTCAGTCTTTCTCAAAGACACGCTATTTTCTGAAACCGTGTACTTGCTTTTTGCCCTGGAAACATCCACATGAGGTTGGCTAACGTTTTTCTGCGACCCTCTGCCTCCGTTCAACCGGCTTCAGTCGATCACTCAGTCTGATATTGCCGGGCTGCCGCATCCTGCGGGCAGCACCAAGAATAGGAGATCACGGATATGGCCAATGGCACCGTGAAATGGTTCAACGCAACTAAAGGCTTCGGCTTCATCGAGCCCGAGACAGGCGGACGTGACGTCTTCGTCCACATTTCGGCCGTCGAACGCGCAGGCCTGACCGGTCTTGCCGACGCTCAGAAGGTTACCTTCGACGTCGAATCGGGCCGCGACAACAGAGAGAGCGCGACCAATCTCGCGCTCGCCTGATCCGAGCATAGCCGGGTGCCCTGACAGGCACCCGGCACACCAATCTCTTCCACACACAGATCCTCGACCAACAGTCCTCGGACCGAGTCCGACTCGAGGTTCGGCGCTGTCTTGGAGTCGTCGCCTCGCAGCTTATCGGACCCCGATTCCGTCGCGCAGTCGTTTTGAATTGGTCGTTACGGCACTCCCCTTCGCTTTCATCTTTGCCCTGTCGTGGTGGTCCCTCGCGATCAGCCCGTGGCTTTCGGTCGGCATGTCGCTGACCAACGCAGCCTTCGTCATCCGTCTCTTCGTGATCCAGCATGACTGCGGACACGGCGCTTTCTTCTCGTCCCGGTTCTGGAACGGATGGTGCGGGCGGATTATCGGCGTGCTGACGCTAACCCCGTACGCCATGTGGAAACAGAACCACGCGCTTCATCACGCGACGACCGGTAACCTCGACCATCGCGGGACGGGGGACATCCCCACCCTAACGATCGCCGAATATCGCTCCAGGTCGTTGGTGGCGCGAGCCGGATACCGACTTCTACGGAATCCGTTGGTGCTCTTCGGGTTCATCGCGACATTCAATTTCCTGATTTGGAACCGTGTTCCGCCCAATCCCCTGAAGGCACGACGGGGAGAGTGGAAAAGTGCCCTTGGCACCGATGGCGCAATCATCGCTCTGCTCGGATCGCTTTACCTGCTGGGTGGCGTTCCGGTGCTGGTCTTCGTCTACCTGCCCATGATGGTGCTCGCGGCGATTGTCGGCACATGGCTCTTCTATGTTCAGCATCAGTTCGAAGAGACATATTGGGATCAGGATACAGAGTGGACGGTGCAGGACGCGTCGTATCGTGGCTCGTCCCACTACGTTTTACCGCCAATTCTGACATGGATGACCGGGAACATCGGTGCACATCATATCCATCACCTCGCCAGCCGCATCCCATTCTACCGACTGCCCGAAGTTCTTCGCGACAACGTCCAGTTCAACGAGGTTGGAAGAATTACGTTCTATGAGAGCCTGGGTTGCGCAAAGCTCGCACTCTGGGATGAGGCCGGACGTCGTCTCGTTTCTTTTTCCGAAGCCCGTAAGTTGCCTTCATGATCGCGATTCAAAGGAGCGCGACAGGAACGGGACGGCTCTCCGAATAACCAGTCTAACAAAGCGAGCGTCAACGTGGGAATAAACGTGCAGTCGATGATGTACGCACGACTGCCCTAATCTCAGCTTATGGAAAATTTCGTTTACAGTGATCGCCAACTTTCAGGGCGGGCCGGCGTTTGGTGTCGTCTGCGTTTGCTGGGAACTGTTTGCAGTTTCGGGCTTCTAGGTTCAGGGCGCGCGCGTTGCCCGTCGCCTTTGGGCATCTATCCTCTGAGCAGGTGGTTCGGCCTTGTCCTTGGGTGCCTCTGGCCTTGACGTTGGCGGCCAAAATGCTTCTGCGTATAGTCAGAAATCTCTAGGCTAAAAGGCAGAGGTGGGCTGTAATCGGTCACGACCCGTTTTCATTCAAGAGGTCCGCTATGTGGGACAAAGTTCGCCTTCTCTGCGGATGCGCGAACGGTGACTTTCCGGATGTTGAGAAAAAACTGTAATTGCGTTCCGTGGGTTGACTGGCAATCGGACTTGTTTGGCCTCATTCTCCAAAAAAAAAACCTGTTTGATAGGCTTCCTTATGAGTCCTTCTCAGAAACTAC
Organism: Heliomarina baculiformis; assembly: GCF_019966545.1. GTDB lineage: Bacteria > Pseudomonadota > Alphaproteobacteria > Rhodobacterales > Rhodobacteraceae > Heliomarina > Heliomarina baculiformis. The sequence goes on from NZ_JAIMIC010000008.1 coordinate 242,225, forward strand.
TTTTCAGTATTTTTGTCATCATTGTCTCGGCGGTGGTTGCCAGAGGCGACACCACGGTACCAGAGCTTCCAAGCCCTGATCAAGTACGTAAACACTACCAAAAATTAGCGACCAATTGGCCGACGATACCCCGCACCGCGCAACTTGCATTTGTCGCGGCAGAGGATCGCTATTTCTTTAAACGTCCACCTCAAAACTCTACCATCACACAGCTGATCGGACGTTGGTACCTTCAACCAAGAGATGGGAAACTCCAAAGAATAGCACTTTCATTTGTGATAGGTGAAACACTCTCACATGAAGAGGTTTTGAACTGGTATGTGAACCAGATTTTCCTAGGGCAAAATTGCTTTGGCATTCTTGGCACAGCCTTGGCGTATTTTGGAAAACCTATTGATGATCTAAGACTTGAGGAAATCGCTTACTTAGCAGCACTGCCCAAATCTCCAATCCATTTCCATCCAGTTAGGTCATACGAACGAGCGGTTGAGCGCAGAAATTTCGTGCTGACGGAAATGTTGAAAGCAGGATTTATATCGCACTATGAAGCCCAAAGTGCCATTCAGACGGCCCTTATTGTCAGTGACCCATTGGAGCGTTGCAAACCTGAAGAATAGCTGCCAGTTCGCGGGGCATAGCAGACCTCAACTACAACTGTCGCAGAGTTTGTATTAAATATTCGAAGATGTATCATTGGAAGTCGGTATGGTCTGGAAGACATCACGGCGACGACGGTTAACTCGCCAAAAGTTTATAATTCACGAGCCCAGCGATTTTCACTCCTGTAGTAGCCGATCCTGCATTAAATGGAAAAACGGTCGCGATGAGTGGCTTAAAGATCATTAAGATTTTATTCCTGCACGTACACATCCTGCAGCTGACAACATCTTTGATCTTTGCTCTGGACCAGCAAGAATTCTTTCGATGTTATTGATTGCTGCATGAGCTAATTGGCCAGCGTCGCCTTGACCAACTAGATCAAAATTCTCCGTCTATCCGAACTCGCCAGATAGGTGTACAGGCTTTTCTTCTGGCGATAGTTGGGCTTTTATTCGCTTTCAGCGGGACGATCATCGGGCGGCCGCTCACGGGATCGGGTATCACCTGCGATTTTAGGCCAAAGGACATTTCCAGATTTTCTGGCGTGATGACCTGTTCCGGTGTTCCGGCGGCGACTAACCCATATTGGCCCAGCAGGATCAGCGTGTCCGAGAAGCGGGCGGCGAGGCTCAGGTCGTGCAGCACGCTGATGACTGTCAGGCCATCATCCACGTTCCACTTGCGAAGCAGGCTGAGCAAATCGATCTGATGCACCAGCTTCAGATAGGTCGTCGGTTCGTCCAGCAACAAAAGCGGTGCATTCTGTGCCAGAACCAACGCAATCCATGTTCGCTGACGCTGGCCGCCCGACAGTTCCTGCGCCGGACGATCCGCCATTTCGGTCAATCCCACGACATCCAGCGCATTTTTGAGGCTTGCGAATCGTGCTCGCTCCACGGGGAGAGAAAACCTCTCCACGTTGTCCGGCCCCGTTTGACAAGATCACCGACAGTGATGCCATCTGGGGCGAGGCGAGTTTGCGGCAGGAACACCATCTCGCGTGGCGATGATCGGCTGTTCAGGGCGTGGATGTCTCGACCCTCCAATGTGGCGCGCCCATTCAACGGCTTCACCAACCGTGCCAGCGATTTCAGGAAAGTCGATTTCCCGCAACCGATGGGGCCTAGAATCGTTGTCATATCGCCGCGCTTCAATTCGATGGCCAGATCGTTGATTGCGATATGATCATGATACCCGAGCGACAGGTTTTCAGCTCTCCGGGTCATAATTCGTCCCTTTCCATTTCACGAGACAGAAGCCAAAGCAGATATGGTGCCCCGATTAGGCCGGTCATCACGCCTATCCGGCGCTGCCAGTGGATTTAGGAACAGGGTCTGGAAAAGTGCGCCGGAAAGACCGAATACGGCCTCCGCTCCCAATGCGGTCGCAACTCGAGGGCCGCGAATTGTATCCAGGATCAGCGCGCCGGGACCTTTTCCGGTAGCCAGAAGGGTTAGGAGGTCATGCGCGCCATATCTACCTGACCAATCGATATTGCCGCCGAGTATGTGGCCCCTAGTAATATGCTTAGAAGTACAGGGCCTCTCACGCAGTTGCCCCGGGGCGCAGGCTGCGTGCGATGAAGATAAAGACTGACCGTTGCCTGCGAAAGAGACCCAGCGACCCAGAAGCGCAGGATTTCGAGTGAATCCTGACGGATCAGCACGACACCCGTCACCAGAGACAGCCGCAGCGCATTCAACGCGGCCCCGGTCAGCGTCAGGCGCACCGGCCCGGCATCCCCCTAGAGCCTGCTGCCAAGGCCAAAGACTGCCATCGCAGCGAGTGCCGCGCCGGGAAACGCAAGTAAAGCGATATTGCTTTGGCTTGCCTGCCCGAAGAGATAATAAGGGCAAAGGCTGCGCCGGCATTGACACCAAGCAGCCCGGGATTGGGAAGGGGATTGCGGGTCAGCGCCTGCATCAGGCTGCCAGCCGCCTCAAGCGCTCCCCCAGCGATCATTCTCGGCAGCCGAATATGAACAACGGTGACATGATCCGGGTCGTACTGATCAGAATTGGTGAAAGCCGCGGCGTAGTCTGAAAAGGCGAGGCTTCTGACGCCGAGGGTCAGGGACACTGCCATGACTGAAAGCAGTCCTAATACAAGGAAAATCCATTTCACCGGGCGAGCCCTGCCAGCTGGGCGGATTGGACCGGCGTTGCCGGATCGCCGTCGATGGCGGCGAGCAGATCCTGTTCCAGCTCATTCAGGGCAAAGGGTAGCGACAGGATGCTGCTAAAGGACAACGCTCCTGCGAACAGCGGGCCTGCAAAGATTTCCCGTCCTTGCCGGTGCGCCGCCAGTGTCCGTCGCATCGTTTCTAGGATAGTATTCCTGATTGAAAAGTTGGGAATATGCTCGGGCAATGAGAACTCTCGTAAGTAACGTCGGTTGGGTCCGAACGTTTGGCTAAAACGCAGGCGATCTGTCCGATCTCGCGCTCAAAGGGCCTTCGGGTCGCTCAACGGCAGAGATCGTCCCACGCCCCGTAATAGCCAAAGCGCGTAGAGCGCATTGGGGAGCACCAGCAAGAAGGGAAGGAGCATTACGGCAATGGACGGGGTCGCGCCGACCTGCTTGGGCACCGGCCCTGCAGAGCCAGCAATCCCAACAAAAAGGATCCAGTCCCAGAGGGCGTGATATGCAATCGCAATCCATAGCGATCCGGTGCGAAGCCTTATCGCGATCAACACCAGCCCACTGGCTGCTGCCGCGATAGCCTGTACCGTCGCCGTGCCGAAATCGCCGGTCACGAATCCATTGAGAACGTGAACAGCACCAAAGGTCGCGCTTGTCCAGATGATAGCGGTCCAGATCGGCAGCCTGTCCCGAAGTGCGGAGTAGAAGATGCCGCGGAACATTACTTCTTCGGAAAAGCCCACCAGAAACGTGTTGAGCAGGATCATGACGACGACGGGAACCGGCGGCAGTCCCGAAAGAACCGCCAGAATTCCCATCATCGCGAGGATCAGAAATGGCAGCCACAGCAGCCTCAGCGTGCCCGATTGGGGCCCGCGCAAGCCCAGATCGCGCCAGTTCAAAAACCGAATGACGCAAACGAGGAAAAGCGCCGCTGCAAAGATTTGCCATGCAATGCCGGTCTTCACGACATCGCCCAGCGAAACATCGCCAGAATAGATCAGTCTCGCCCCGAAAATTGTGATGATCGTCCAGATTAGGAGAATAACAAGTATAAGAGTAAAGTTCCGGCTGGCGCGGGTTTCAGCAACGTCGGACTGGATCAATGCATTGTTTCCTTGTCTGTCTCTCAACGATGAATGCGGGTCACAATCGCTGCTAAGCGCGTTATTTCCAAAAGTGATCGACCGTCGTTGAGGGTTAAAAGACTAGTCTCGGCTCGGCATTCCGCATGTGCCTGTCCGTCGGCGCACCCGGCTATCACGCGGCGCGCTCTACGCCCTGAAACTCGATGAATTTTGACATGTGGTCCCAGAGGAAATCTCCGTAAGCAAAGGGTGCAAAAGGCTCGCACCCGGCAAGAGGCAGCGGTTCGATGATAGCATCGACCGCCGGCTCAAAGAAGAAGGGGATCGAGACTCTTTCCCGCAAGCCGCCAAGCACGCGGTGCCGTGTCGCCCGAACCTGTCCGCCGGTCCACTGCTCCAGCAGTTGACCGAAATTGACCGCCAGCCCGTTTGCGGTCGACGGGACATCGATCCAGTCGCCATTATGCGCCTCGGCCTGCAAGCCGCCGTTGTCGTCCTGCCAGAGCAAGGTGACAAAGCCGGAATCAGTATGGGCGCCGCCAACCAGCCAGCGCGGATCCCCCGAGCTGACCTGAACCTGTGTAAGATCTTCAGGCAGTGATTCCGCCGATCGTTCCGGGTAGCGGATCAGCCGAAGCGTGGAATTCGAGGAGTCGAAAAGCGGCGTCATGAGGGCGGGGTCAAGCTCCAGACCACGGGCAAGCGCGGCAAGGAGCATGCGGCCAAGACCTTCCATCGCGACGTAATATTCGGCGACACTCTCACGCCAATCATCGGCGTTTTCAGGCCACGGAGTTGGCTCGAGCAGCGGATCGCCAAAACTACCTGTACGAGCGCTGTCGACTGCATCCGCCCCGATGTCGATCCCCTCCTTGTAGGTGGGTTGGCCGCTCTGCAGCGGAAAATACCCGCGATAAACATTTGGATGTTCGGGGGCGAATTTGCGGCGCGCGAGCTTGCTCTTCTCGGACGTAGGCAGGTCAAAGAATTTCAGCAGTTCGGGCCGCAAGTGCGACGACAGCCCCAGCGCCTCGTCCACGTGCGATAGGCGCATAAAGCCCGCATCCTTGGCCGCAGCCGCAATTTTTGCATCGGTTGCCCTGTCGCCCGAGGCGATCTCCCTTGCGTCGATGATCGGAATGGTCGTGTCGGAAATGTCGTTGCCCATGATTGCCTGATCCGGTTTCGTTATCCCGGGTTCAATGTGAACGCCGGAACAACCAGCAGGTCAACGATGGAAAACGGGATTTACTGGTAGGTTCGTTCTTCGATGGGCACCGTTTCAATGGCCTCCAACAATGCCTCAAGCAAAAGCTCTTCCGCCCTGTTCTTGATGGCTTTCGGATTCCAGACCACGTGCACGTCGATTGCCGGCAGATTGTCGAAAGGTGGCACCTGCCACAAATGCCCGTCGGCGACGTCCCGCGCGGCAACATGAACGGGCAGCGGGCCGATTCCCAGGCCAGCGACGATCATCCTCCGGACTTCCTCAAGATGGCTCGACAGGCCGGTGATCTTCTGCCCAAGTTCGGCCTGTGCCCGCATGAGTGTCACCGGTCTCAACACATCCTGAAGCCGGTCCGTTTCGAAACTGACCGAACTGTGCCCGGCCAGATCCGCCTGAGTCAGATCCTTCTTTCCGAAAAGCGGATGTGGCGGGCCGCAGAACAGGCCAAAGAATTCCCGGTACAAGCGCCGGTATTCAAGGCCGGGGTTGTGATCCTTGACAAGGCAGACGGCAAAGGAGGCCCGTTTCGCAGCGACCTCTGAAATCGCATCCGCGCTCGATTCAACTTCTATTGTCAGGCGGGCATTCGGGTGCCTGCCGTGAAAATCCGCGAGCACCTGATCAAATAGCGGGCACACCACATGGCTTGCCGCCATCAGCCGAACGTGACCCTGCACCTCGTCTGTAAGCTCGCGCATCAAGGTCGAAAGCCGCAGAACCGATCCGTTGATGTCGAGCGCCTCTCGATATAGCAAACGCCCCGCATCGGTCAGGGTGTAATGCCCGGGTGAGCGATTGATCAGCTTTCGACCAAGCCGATCTTCTAGCCTTTTCAATGCGGTAGAGACAGATGGCTGCTTGAGACTCAGCTTATGTGCCGCTTCGGAAACAGACCTGCTTTCGGCCAGAACGACAAAGGTCCGTAGCAAATTCCAGTCGAGTTCGCGCGCAATCCTGTCCGGTTTCAACTTGGGATCAAGGAACGGTTCTTGACGCATTATAGTTCAGGCCAATATTGATAATACTAATTATCTATTTGATCTATGGTTAAGCGTTTCGCAATCCTTTTCTCATTCTGAAATGGAACGCGAGATCACATGTCCGTAGAAGCACGAGAGGCGCGCCAGCCGTGGATTCTGCTCAGCCCCGCACTGACGGCGGTTGCGCTGTTTCTCTTCGTGCCGCTGCTCTTCATTCTGGTCTACAGCTTCTGGCTGCGCACGGCGACAGGGGCGGATCAGGCGGGTTTCTACCTAGACAACTGGCGCGAGGCGCTGACCGACACCTTCTACCGCGACATACTTTTCAGTACCTTGCGCATCGCGGCCATCACCACGCTCGTCTGCGCACTGATGGGATATCCGGCCGCCTATTTCATTGCCCGGTCCAAGGGCAACAAGGCGATCCTTCTGCTGATGCTAATGCTGCCGTTCTGGATCAGCTACATCATCAGGACGATGAGCTGGATCAACATTCTTGGCGTGTCCGGCGCGTTGAACACCTTTCTGCTTTGGATCGGGATCATCACGGACCCCATCCAGATGCTCTACAATGAAACGACCGTGATCCTCGGGCTGGTTCACTTTCTACTGCCTTTCATGGTGCTGAACGTCTTTGTCAGTCTCGAAGGCATCGATACCAATCTCGAGGATGCGGCCAACTCGCTTGGTGCGACTCGGTGGGAAACCTTTTTGCAGGTGACGCTGCCTCTTTCGCTGCCCGGATTGGCGGCCGGTGGTCTGCTGTGTTTCGTGCTGGGGGCGGGAACCTATATCACGCCACTGGTTCTGGGCGGGCCGCGTGACGCGATGTTCGCCAACCTCGTATTCGAGGCGATCATCACCCAGCTCAACTGGCCGCTGGGTTCTGCTTTAAGCCTGATGCTGCTCGCGGTGCTTGGGGTACTGGTCATGATCTACAACCGCTATCTCGGCATGGCGCAGCTGATGAAGGGGTTGGGCTGATGGGGTGGCAACTGATCCGGGGCTGGGCGATCCTCGTCTACATCTTCATGTTCCTGCCGGTGGCGGTTGTCGTGCTGCTCAGCTTCAACGCCAGCCAGTTCGGCAGCTTCCCGATGACCGGCCTGTCGTTTCGCTGGTTCATCGAACTCGCCAATAACGACGCGATCCTGCGCGCGTTCCGCACGTCGATCATACTCGGCCTTTTGACGGCGATTATCTCCACGACCCTTGGCGTCCTGGCAAGTCTTGCCTTGGTTCGCTACCGCGTGCCCGGCGCCAATGCGATTTCAACACTTCTGATTGCGCCGATACTCGTGCCCGAGGTCGTTCTCGCTGTTGCCCTGCTGCTGTTTCTCAACTTCCTCGGGATCAACAAAAGCTTTACCCTGCTTTTGTTCGGTCACGTGATCTTCACGCTGCCCTTTGTGATCCTTGTCGTTCAGGCCCGGCTGATTTCGATCAAGCGCGACGTCGAAGAGGCTGCTATGAGCCTGGGCGCCAGCCCGCGCCAGACCTTCTTTCAGATCACCCTGCCGCTGATGATGCCCGCTGTGCTGGCGGGCGGGTTGTTCGCTTTCACAATCAGTTTCGACGACATCACCGGCACCCTATTCTGGAAGCCCGGAGGCGTGGAAACGGTCCCGACACAGATTTTCGCGATGCTGCGCAACTCGATCAGCCCCGAGATCAACGCGCTGGGCACGGTGATGATCGCAATGACGGTCGGCCTGCCGCTGCTGGGCGCGGCCATCGCAAGACAGATTTCCAAGAAAAGCGGCACGTAGAACCGCAAACACCCAACAAACCATACCGACAAGGAGTGAGAAATGACCAAGAAGATGGATAACACAACCCGATACGAACGCTTGCGCGAACGCTATATGAACGGCGATCTCGACCGGCGCAGCTTTCTGGGCATGATCGGCTTGGCAGGGCTGGCCTATGGCGTTCAGACACCATTTGCCAAATACGCCCATGCGGCGGCCGATCAGGTGCGCTTTGATGGCTGGGGTGGCGTCGTATCCGAAGCCTTCCGTGAGTACGCCTTTGACCCGTTTACGGAAAAAACCGGGATACCTGTGGTTGACGGTACATTCGGCGGCGGCGACGAATACCTCAGCCGCGTGAAAGCCAGCCAGGAAGGCGAATACAACATCGCACACCTCTCGGGCGTCTTCGATTATGCCCGGTATTACAACCTCGGCCTCGCCTCGACCCTGAACGAAGAAAATATTCCGAACCTGAAATTCGTCATTCCCAAGCTGGTTGACGTCTTCCGCAACGTCTCCGACGGAGCGCTGTCCTGTGTGCCCTATGACTATGGAACGACGGGTCTTGCCTACAACCGCAAGTATATCTCGGACGAAGAGATGAAGGAAAAAGGCGCGAAGATCCTGATCGATGAGGCCTACAAGGGCAAGATCGCGGGTTGGAGCGACTGGCGCACGCGGATCTGGTATGCCTCGCTCCAGACCGGTCAGGATCCGAACGGCGCCACCGATATGGATGCTGTCTGGGATGCGATCCGCACCCATCGTGACCTGTCGCTCAAGTACTGGACCTCGGGTGCCGAGCTTATGAGCCTTCTTGCCGAAGAGGAAATCTATGTCACCGAAGGCTGGTCGGGCCGCATTTACGCATTGCAGGAGCAAGGGCATGACATCGGCTATATGGATCCCCCGAATGGCTTTGGATGGCAGGAATGCCTTTTCGTCATGAAAGGCTCGCCCATGGAGGCCTGCGAAGAGCTTCTGAACTTCATGCTGGCGCCGGAAACCTCGATCGCCGTGGCCGAGGGGCAGAATTATCCGCCCGCGCTTGATCCGCAACAGGTCGACCTTGGCGACAAGATCCCCACACTGCCCGCCTTTGACCCGACAGGCACCCTGTCAGGCCTGACCTTTGCCGATCCCGATTATTGGAACGGCAACGAAGCTGAATGGTCTAAGACCTTCGGCCGCGTCCAGAAAGGCTACTGAACCCAAAGCCCTTTCCCGCAAGGGAAGGGGCACTTCCATTCGGAGATCATCCACGTGAGTTCTGTCACCCTCAAGAATATCGTGAAGCGGTTCGGCACCTTCACGGCGGTCCATCAGGCGAATCTCGAAATCCCCGAGGGCGATTTCGTCACCCTGCTGGGGCCGTCGGGCTGCGGCAAAACAACCAATCTTCGGATGATCGCCGGGTTACTCGACCCGACCGAGGGCGAAATCCAGATCGGGGGCAAACGTGTCAACGATATCCCGATCCACAAGCGCAATCTTGGTATCGTGTTCCAGAACTATGCCCTGTTTCCCCATAAGACAGTCGCCGAAAACGTAGCCTTCGGCCTAAAATACCGGGATGTGCCGAAGTCCGAGGTCGCTAGCCGTGTACAGGCAGCGCTAGACCTCGTGCAATTGCCGGACGTCGGCGACCGGTATCCCAAGGCGCTTTCCGGTGGGCAGCAGCAGCGCATCGCGCTGGCGCGCGCCATTGTCATTGAACCGGACGTGCTTTTGCTGGATGAACCGCTTTCCGCGTTGGATGCGAACCTGCGCGAAGACATGCGGGTCGAGTTGAAACGCATTCAATCGAAGATCGGGGTGACGACGGTTTTCGTGACGCATGACCAGTCCGAAGCGCTCGCCATGTCAGACAAGATCGTCGTGATGAGTGCGGGACGCATCGAGCAGGTCGGCACCCCCGAAGAGGTCTATAACGCACCCGCCAGCGAATTCGTCGCCAATTTCCTTGGAGCGTCGAACATCCTCCAAGGCACATGCCTCGGGAAGAGCGGCAGTGATGTTGCGGTCGAAACATCCTTGTTCGGTACGGTTCCCGTGCCCGCAAGCAAGGCATCGGGTCTGGACAATGGCCCCGCGAAACTCGTTCTCAGGTCGGAAAAGCTGACTTTGCTGCCCCCGGGTGCCGATACAACGGGTATGATCACTGCACCCGCGACTGTCGAAACCGTGGATTACCAAGGGCAGACCGTTCGCTATTTCATCCGTACGGGCGATACCCAGTTGCAGGCAATCAACCTGATCGATGAGCGCCCATTCCCAGAGGGCACGGAGGTCACCGCAGCCTTCCGCGCCAAGGACTGCGCCGCTTTACCCGGAGCTTGAGATGAGCAACCTCTTTTATCAGGGCCGTGGCCGGAAACCCATGCTGGATCAGGCGCGCGGCGTCTATATGTGGGACACGGACGGCAAGCGTTACCTTGACGGGTCTTCCGGCGCGATGGTTTGCAACATTGGCCATTCCAACAGCAATGTGCTGGCGGCAATGCGGCGGCAGATGGAAAAATCCACCTTTGGCTACCGCCTGCATTTCGAAACCGAGGCCTCGGAAAAACTGGCCGCGTCCTTGGTCGAACTGATGCCCGAGTATCTGACGCGGGTGTTCTTTGTCTCGGGCGGTTCCGAAGCCGTCGAAAGCGCACTCAAGATGGCGCGTCAGCATGCCTTGGCAACCGGGCAGGGCAGTCGCTGGAAGGTAATCTCGCGCCAGCCAAGTTATCATGGCTGCACCCTAGGTGCACTCGGGGTGACAGGCTATGCCGCCCTGACTGGCCCCTTTAAGCCTATGATGCGCATCATGCCGAAAGTTCCCGCGCCACGGGCCTATCTCGACGGGTTGGATTTAGATGATGAGGCGACCGGCCACCATTATGCCGACATGCTCGAAGAACAGATCCTTGCCGAAGGTCCCGAGACCGTTCTGGCCTTTATCGTCGAACCGGTCGGCGGTGCTTCGACCGGCGCGCTTGTGCCACCTAAGGGCTATATGGAGCGCATACGCGAGATCTGTGACCGTTACGACGTGCTTTTGATCATGGACGAGGTCATGACCGGTGCGGGGCGGACCGGGACTTTCCTTGGGTGCGAACATTGGGGAACCCGCCCGGATATCGTTGTGATGTCCAAGGGGATCGGCTCGGGCTATGTACCGCTGGGCGCGATGATCGTGGATGAGCGTCTGGTAGAACCGGTTCTGGATGCGGGCGGTTTTGCCCATGGCTTCACCTATGCGGGCAACCCGCTTGCCTGTGCTGCGGGACTGGCCGTCGTCGGTGAAATCCGAAACCAGGGTCTCTGTGACAACGCGGCACGAATGGGGGAAAAGCTCATGACCCGCTTGCAGGCGTTGAAGCAAAAACATGAGATCATCGGAGATGTTCGCGGCAAGGGGCTTTTGACCGCATTCGAATTCATGTCCGACAGGGATGCAAAAACGCCCCTGTCGCGTGATCTGAACGCCTATCAGCGTTTCGTAGATATCGCCTACGAACGCGGTTTGATCGTTTATTCCCGCCGAACCCATGACGGGTACGAGGGCGACCATATCCTCGTGTGCCCGCCGCTCATCCTGAATGACGGCCATCTCGACGAAATCATCGAAGGGCTCGATGGCTCGCTGGAACAGTTCGTCCACGAGCTACACGTCGCGGCGGGAGCTTCCTGACCCATGTCCAAAATCCTCATCACCTGCGCGGTAACGGGTTCGATTCATACGCCGTCCATGTCGCCCTATCTGCCGTTCAAACCGGATGAGATCGCGCGGCAGGCGGTCGATGCGGCAAAGGCGGGGGCATCGATCCTTCACCTGCATGCCCGCGACCCAGAAACCGGTCAGCCCTCGGCAGGCGTTGCCGATTTCATGGCCTATCTGCCGTCGATCCGGGACGCGACAGATGCGGTTTTCAATATCTCGACAGGCGGCAGTGCAGTGATGACGCTGGACCAAAGGCTTGCCGCTCCGCGACAGATCGCGCCCGAGATGTGCTCGCTTAACATGGGGACGATGAATTTCGCCCTTTACCCGGCTGCGAAACGCATATCCGAATGGAAGTATAATTGGGAAAAGCCGTTTCTCGAAGGCTCGGATGATCTCGTTTTCAAGAACACGCCACGCGACATAGCGCGGATCCTGACCGAACTGGGGGCGGAACGCGGTGCCCGGTTCGAGTTTGAATGCTACGATGTCGGGCATCTCTACATGCTGCGCCATTTCGCAGATCGCGGCCTGATCGAGCCGCCCTTTTTCATCCAATTCGTCTTTGGCGTGCTGGGTGGCATGGGGGCAGATCCTGAAAACCTCAGCCACATGAAACGGATGGCAGACAAGCTCTTTGGCGATGACTACGTGTTTTCCGTTTTGGCTGCGGGTCGCCACCAGATGCCCTTCGCCGCGATGGCCGCCGCCATGGGCGGACATGTGCGGGTCGGACTGGAAGACAGCTTGATGATCGAACGCGGACAGCTTGCCAGCAGCAATGCCGAACAGGTGATTAAGATCAGGCGCATTGTCGAAGACCTCGGGCGCAGCGTGGCGACGCCCGATGAGGCGCGTCAGATGCTTGTTCTGAAGGGCGCCGACAGGGTGATGATGCAATGCTGAGCTACCGGAATGCGACGGTCGAAGACGCTGAGGCGCTGAACGCGGCACTTGCCAAGCTGTCGCGAGAGCTGGGCGATACCCACCGGGCCAGCGTGACGGCTCTTCGCGAACTTGGTTGGGGCGAGAACCCTGTCTGTCGTGCCACCCTTGCCGAAACCGAGGACGAAGTCGTCGGCGTCGCGCTCTATTCGCCGTATGTCTCGACCGTTTTCGGCAGCGCCGGGATTTATGTCTCGGACCTGTGGACTGCGCCGTCTGTGCGTGGAAAAGGCGTGGGCAAGGGCCTGCTCGCCGCCGCGCTTCGGGACGGCAAACAGGTGTGGAACGCGAAATTCATGAAGCTGGACGTGTACAATTCCAACCTTGATGCACGTCAATTCTACGATCGCCTCGGTTTTCGACCGAGTGATGAACAAACCAAGATGATGTTGGATGAAGCCGGTTGTACGGCGCTGAAAGGAAGAGAATGAAGGCTGTTTTTGATGAACGTCAATGGGGTCATGATCCCAAGCATTTTATGGCCAATGGCGCGATCAAGCCCAACCCGGAGCAACCGCGCCGGATCGAAATCCTGCACGAAGGCGCGTCAAAGGCAGAATGCGATTTTATCACGCCGGAGGATGCCGGGCTGGGTCCGATCGCCGCGCTGCATTCGGCGGAGTACCTCGGTTTTCTAGAGAGCATCTACACCCGCTGGCAGCGCATCGAAGGCGCGGGCGAGGAAGTCATTCCGAACATCCATCCGGGCAATCGAACCGACAGCTACCCGGAGTCGGCTGTCGGGCAGGCTGGCTATCATCAGGCCGATACCGCCTGCCCCATCTCCTCCGGCACATGGGATGCCGCTTATTGGTCGGCGCAGAGTGCGATCACGGGCGCGGATCTGATCTGCAAGGGCGAACGCGGGGTCTATGCCCTCTCGCGTCCGCCGGGGCACCACGCTTTTGGCGATCTGGCTGGTGGGTTTTGTTTCCTGAATAACTCCGGAATTGCGGCAGAACGTCTGCGTGCGGCAGGCCTGCGGCCAGCCATCGTCGATGTCGACGTTCACCACGGAAACGGGACTCAGGGAATATTCTACGACCGCGATGACGTGCTGACCGTGTCCATTCATGCCGACCCGGCCCGGTTCTACCCGTTCTTCTGGGGGCACGCGCATGAGCGCGGAGAGGGGCGTGGACTGGGCTATAACCTTAACCTGCCGCTGCCGCGCCAGACCCCGGATAATGGTTTCATGAAAACGCTCGATACGGCTCTTGCCCGGGTCCATAGTTTTGGTGCCGATGTGGTCGTGGTTGCCCTCGGATTGGATGCCGCGATCGACGACCCGTTCCAAGGGCTCGCCGTCACGCAGGACGGTTTCGCCAGGATCGGCGCGGCCTTTGCCAAAACGGGTTTGCCAATCCTGTTCGTGCAGGAGGGCGGCTATATATCCGACAGCCTTGGTATCAATCTGACCCGGACCCTTACAGGGTTTCAGGAGGCGCTGTGACCGGCGCAGAGGCCATTGTCATTGGCGGCGGGATCGCAGGAGTCAGCGCCGCCGCCCAACTGGCCAAGCATATGTCGGTCATCCTGCTCGAGGCGGAAAAGCAGTTCGGTTATCACTCGACCGGACGGTCAGCCGCGATCTTCATCCGGAACTATGGCAACGCGACCCTGCGCCAGCTGAACGCGGCCTCGGCGTCTTTTTTCGAGACGCCTGATGAGATCGGTGAGACCAGCCTGCTCACCCCACGTGGGGAAATGCTTGTCGCCGCCGAGGATGAGCTGGAACACCTCGCGGAGTATGCGTCCGGGGCTACGGGGTTGGAACTGCTGAGCCCGCAACAGGCCGTCGATCTTGTGCCGATCCTCCGGCAAGACAAGATTAACGCCGCCGCCATTGAATGGGATGCGCAGGATATTGACGTGGACCGGATGCTTGCCGGTTTCCTGCGGCTTTTCAAAACGCGTGGTGGCCGGACGGAAAGCGGCGGCAGGGTGACAAGTATCCTGCAGCAGGACGGGACATGGTCAGTTGAAACCGAATCTGGAAGCTACAAGGCCCCCATCGTCGTAAACGCCGCCGGTGCCTGGGCTAGCCATGTCGGAGCAATGGCAGAGGCCGCCGATATTGATCTGACGCCGATGCGGCGGTCGGCAGCCATTCTTCCAGCGCCCGAAGGGTTTAATCCGGCATCCTGGCCGTTGTTCGCATCTGCGTCAGAACGCTGGTACGCCAAGCCGACCGGAGGCAAACTGATGGTCAGCCCGGCGGATGAAGACCCGGTCGACGCCCACGACGCATGGGTCGATGACATGGTGCTTGCCGAAGGTCTTCACCGCTATGAACAGATGGTAACAGTGCCGGTCACGCGAGTCGAAAACGCATGGGCGGGCCTGCGGACCTTTGCAGCGGATCGAACGCCGGTCGTGGGATTCGATCCCGTCGCTCCGGGTTTTTTCTGGCTCGCGGGGCAGGGCGGATATGGCGTGCAGACTGCGCCTGCATTGGCCCAATTGACAGAAACACTCTGCACGAATGATACGAGCCCTTTTTCGGCAGAGACGATGGCAGCTCTGTCGCCCTCGCGCTTTTTCTGAAATTTCCAATTCTATTTCAGTCGCTTAATCGGCTGATGTCCTATTTACAGGCAGATCGTCCCTACTCACGCATTCTTCAATTAGTGGCCAGGGTTTCTTGCCACCGGCAAGAGAAGCACTACCTGCGAAAAAAATTACCTTGGCGATGGTAGTCGCCAAGGTAGAAGCAATTTTAAATAAAGACGCGACACCACTCACGGAACGACGTCATTTGAAGAATACCACGTTCAAACGTGAAGGCCAAGAATTTATCATTATGATAAATTGGTCGATAACCGAGCCGGTCGCCCGCCATTGACGCGAGCCTCAAAAATGATGAAGGATGCGGGCATGGATAAGTTGAAATCTATTTTTGAATTACGGGAAATGTTGCGCCAGCTTGAAAAGGACATCGGCTTCGATGACCTGACCCGTACTGAAAGAGACGTTTTGCTTGCGGCACATAGTCTGTGTGACAAACCGGGCGATGTGATTAGTTCAGACCAGATCCGCCATCACAAGCTCCTTCAATCGGTCGCGCAGGCGACTTTCTACCGCGCGATTGGGACCCTTCTTGGTCTTGGCCTTCTGGAACGCGCGGCGCAAACCAAGGCTCGATCCTACGTTGTCCGCGATGATCTCGTCGGTGGCGGTTTTGGCACCGATTTTGACATTCGCAGTGCGCTGAAAAAGCGATCAAACGGGTCCGATTCAGGCAGGAAAGCAAACGGGTTCTAGGTGCCGGTACTTCAGAACTGGTTCGTCATCGTTGTCGCATATGTCCTTGCCCATGGGCTGACCGCGATGCTGATCACGCCTCTCCAGTCGAGGTTCATTCCCGAAATCACGGCGTTCGCCAGTCTGGTCTATCTTCCACACGGAGTGAGGGTGCTCTCGACCTGGCTCGCGGGAAGAATGGCGTTCCTCCCATTATTCTTCGGAGCGTTCTTGGCCGAACTGCTGTTCACCCCAGCCGATGTGAGCAGAGTGACCGATCCGGTGATCCTGGTGTCGCTTGTCGTAGGTGCGTCCTCGGCCGTCCTGGCTTTCGAACTGTTGAGGCTTCTGGGGTACAACCTTTATGATGGGCGCAAACTCCGAATTCACTGGAAATGGCTGCTGCTCGTCGGAATGCTCGCATCCGTTATCAACTCAATCGGGCAATCTCTCGTGTTCGCGGGTCTGATCCTTCCCGAAAGAGTTTTCGCGGTCGTCATGACCTATGCAATCGGTGACCTGATCGGGCTTATTGTGACCACCTTTGTCCTGATGTTCTTTTTCCGTTGGATAAGGCTTCGCCCCTGGCGATAGCGAGCCGCCTGAAACCTAGCAAATTCCCTAAACGCGTCTCAGCAGAATCTTGAACTTGGGGGGCCGCTTTCAACTGCGGTTCGACGATCTGGCGCTCGTCCTTTAGCTTCGCATCCCGTTCACTTACGCAGGCTTCTAACAGCCAGTTAAAGACTTGCGAATCTTCATATTTCATATATTCGTGAAGTATGGAAAAAGAATTAACCCTCCGCCTCTCGACACTTGGACACCCGCAAAGGCTGGCAATCTTCCGGCTTTTGGTCCGGCGCTTTCCCGACCGCGTTCCGGCCGGAGAGCTGGCCGACGCGCTTGATCTCAAACCATCGACACTTTCCGCCTATCTTGCCTCGTTGATGCAGTCGGGGCTGGTGACGCAGGAAAGGGTTGGCACATCGCTTCGTTACGCTGTCGAGATGACAGCATTGCGACAGACTTTCGAATATCTGCTGCTGGATTGCTGTCGTGGCCGTCCAGAACTCTGCTCACCCCTGAACCTCGATCTAGGAGACACCATCATGTCTGATCGTAAATTCAATGTTCTCTTCATCTGCACGGGCAATTCCGCCCGTTCGATCTTTGCCGAAACTTTGCTGCGCGAAACCGCCGGTGATCGTTTCAACGTCTATTCCGCCGGTACCAGACCGCGGTCGGAACTCAACCCTTTCGCGCTTGAGGTGTTGAAGCAGAAAGGCCATGACACCTCGGCCCTGCGCGCCAAGAACATTTCTGAATTTCGGGGGCCGGACGCGCCCGAGTTCGATTTCGTATTCACCGTCTGTAACCAAGCCGCAAACGAGGAATGTCCGGCGTGGTCCGGTCAGCCTGTCAGCGCGCATTGGAGCATGGTTGACCCGGTCAAGGCGACCGGAACGCCCGCCGAGAAAAGCCTCGCCTTCCAGCAGGCCTACGGCATGCTGCTCAGGCGCGTTGCCGCTTTTGCCGCCCTGCCAATCGAATCGCTCAACAGAATCTCACTGCAGCGCGCGGTAGACGATATCGCGCAGACCACATCCGGAGAGCCCGCATGACGGTGTATGCGTTGAACGGACTGGGCCGAATTGGCAAGCTGATCCTAAAGCCTCTACTCGACAGGGGCGCACAAGTCGCGTGGATCAATGATGCCGTCGGCGACCCGGCCATGCATGCGCATCTGCTGGAGTTCGACACTGTACACGGGCGCTGGCAGGCGGATTTCAGTTACGATGACGACACTATAACGGTGGACGGCGTGAGCCTGCCGTTCATTGGCAAGAAGGATCTTGGCGATCTGCCGCTCGAAGGCGTCGATGTGGTCATAGATTGCACCGGCGTCTTCAAGACCGAGGCCAAGCTTGCCCCATATTTCGAGGCGGGTGTTAAAAAGGTCGTGGTTTCCGCCCCGGTTAAAGATGGGGATGCGGCCAATATCGTCTTTGGTGTGAATGACGATATCTACCAACCCGAACGCCACCGCATCGTGACGGCGGCGTCGTGCACCACGAACTGCCTCGCGCCGGTGGTGAAGGTTATTCATGAATCCCTTGGTATTCGGCACGGGTCGATGACGACGATCCATGACGTCACGAATACCCAGACTATCGTGGACCGCCCGGCAAAGGATCTGCGGCGCGCGCGTTCGGCGCTGAATTCGTTGATCCCCACAACGACGGGGAGCGCGACCGCCATCACGCTGATCTATCCGGAGCTGAACGGTCGTCTGAACGGTCATGCGGTCCGGGTCCCGCTGCTGAATGCCTCGCTCACCGATTGCGTTTTCGAGGTCGAACGCGAGACCACGGTCGAAGAGGTCAACGCGTTCTTCAAGGCAGCCGCCGACGGCCCCCTCTCCGGTATCCTCGGGTATGAAGAACGCCCGCTGGTGTCGGCCGATTACACCAATGACACGCGATCCTCAATTTTGGATGCGCCGTCGACGATGGTGGTCAACGGGACGCAGGTTAAGATCTTTGCCTGGTACGACAACGAGATGGGCTATGCGCACCGGCTGGTCGACGTGGCCTGCATGGTCGGGGACTCGCTTTGATATCTGCTGACGCAAGAGGGCAGGCGCTCTCTGCCTATGTGGCCGTTACCGCCGCCTATTGGGCCTTCATGCTGACCGATGGCGCGCTCCGTATGCTGGTGCTTTTGCATTTCCATACGCTGGGGTTCAGCCCGGTCCAGCTTGCCTATCTCTTCGTGCTCTACGAGATCGCAGGGATGGTCACGAACCTTGCCGCCGGCTGGGTCGCTGCCCGCTTTGGCCTGACCTCGACGCTCTATATCGGACTGGGCCTTCAGATCGTGGCCCTGATCGCGCTTACGCAGCTTGATCCGTCATGGACGATTGCAACTTCGGTTGTCTTCGTGATGGCCGTTCAGGGTCTTTCCGGGGTGGCCAAAGACCTGGCCAAGATGTCCTCCAAATCCGCGGTTAAGCTGCTGGCCCCAAATGAAAAAGGCGGTCTCTTTCGCTGGGTCGCGGTGCTGACCGGCTCCAAGAACGCCGTAAAAGGTGTCGGTTTCCTGCTAGGCGCGGCCATGCTGGGCACCCTCGGCTTTCTCTGGGCTGTACTGGTCATGGCGGCGGTGCTCGCTGTCATCCTTGTCGCGCTCTTCTTCGTGATGCCCCCCGGTCTGCCCAAGGGCCGCAAAGGCGCGAAATTCTCCGAGGTCTTTTCAAAGTCGGCCAATGTGAACTGGCTCTCGGCGGCGCGGGTCTTTTTGTTCGGCGCGCGCGACGTCTGGTTCGTGGTTGGCATCCCGATCTATTTCTATGCGGTGCTGTCAGACGGTTCCGAAGAGGGGAACCGGGCCGCGTTTTTCATGATCGGCACCTTCATGGCGCTCTGGATCATCCTCTATGGCGGTGTTCAGGCACTTGCGCCACGCATCCTGCAGGCGGGCATCCGTCCCGAAGGCGAACTGATCCGAGCGGCAAGGGACTGGGCCTACTTGCTGTTCGTGGTGCCGCTGCTGCTGTCGGTCGCCGTGCTGCTTTCCTCCGGTCCCAGTGGCTGGCTCACGATCACTCTTGTCATCGGGCTGCTCGTGTTTGGCGCAATTTTCGCGGTCAATTCGTCGCTCCATTCCTATCTGATCCTTGCCTTTACCAAGGCAGAGCGGGTGACAATGGATGTCGGGTTCTACTACATGGCAAATGCGGCCGGACGGCTGGCTGGCACGGTGCTCTCCGGGGCGACCTACCAGATCGGCGGTCTTGGTCTGACGCTCGGCACGGCGGCTGTCATGGTCGGACTGTCGGCCCTCACCGCAGGCCGCCTGCAGGAAACGGAAGAAACGGTTATCAAGGCATGAGTATTTTTGAACGCTACCTGAGCCTCTGGGTGGCTCTGGCAATGATTGCGGGCATCGCGCTGGACAGCCTGTCGCCGGGGCTCGTCGGGCTGATCGCGGGGGCGGAAATCGCCAGCGTCAACCTTGTGGTCGCGGTGCTTATCTGGGCGATGGTCTACCCGATGATGATCGGCGTCGATCCGGCCTCTCTCCGCGATGTTGCCCGCCAGCCCAAGGGCATCGCCATCACGCTGGCGGTCAACTGGCTGATCAAACCTTTCACGATGGCGGTGCTCGGCGTTTTCTTTTTCGAGTTCGTCTTTGCCGATCTGATCGACCCGCAGGATGCGCAGCAATACATCGCAGGTCTGATCCTGCTTGGGGCCGCGCCCTGTACGGCGATGGTTTTTGTCTGGTCGCAGCTCACCAAGGGCGACGAAAACTACACGCTCTTGCAGGTGTCGGTAAACGATCTCGTCATGGTCTTCGCCTTTGCGCCCATCGTCGCCTTCCTGCTGGGCGTGGCAGAGATCACGGTGCCATGGGAAACGCTCGTCCTGTCGGTTCTCCTGTTTGTCGCCCTGCCCCTTGTCGCCGGGATCTTGACCCGCAAGCAGCTTGGCACGCCCGCCCGGATCGAGGCGTTTCGCGATCGTGTCAAACCCCTGTCCGTCATCGGCCTGATCGCGACGGTGGTGATCCTTTTCGGCCTGCAGGGGCAGGTCATTCTCGACCGGCCGCAGGTGATCCTGTTGATCGCCATGCCGATTCTGATCCAGTCCTACGGCATCTTCGCACTCGCCTATGCGGCAGCTTTCGCCATGAAAGTGCCGCACCGGATCGCCGCACCCTGCGCGCTGATCGGCACGTCCAACTTCTTTGAGCTGGCCGTCGCCGTCGCGATAAGCCTGTTCGGTCTCAATTCGGGAGCCGCGCTGGCGACGGTTGTCGGCGTGCTGGTCGAGGTGCCTGTGATGCTGTCGCTGGTCGCCTTCGCGAACCGCACGCGCGAGCGGTTCGCGTAACGCGCGTCGGGCACGCAAAATAGAATCATCTTTACAAAACTAGTTTTGTAGTTATTTTGGTTGTATGACCATTAGCAGCCCTCACGCCCGCGCCCTTGCCGCCCTCGGACACGATGTCCGGCTTTCGATTTTCCGCCTGCTCGTCAAGGCGGGCAGGGAAGGCCTTCGCGTCGGCGATATCGGAGAACATCTGAACATCGCCGCCTCGACCCTCGCCCATCACCTGTCCACCCTTGTCGATGCCGGGCTGGTCAGCCAGCAAAAGAAGGGCAGGGAGGTCTACAACATGGCGGATTATGCTGCGGTACAGGCGGTGCTCGATTTCCTGACCTCTGAATGCTGCACCGGTGTTTCGATCCAGCGGGATGAGGACGCGGCATGATGCGCCCAGATCTGCACCCCCTATCCATATAACCAATCAAGCCGGAGGAATGGCGATGACCGATGTGACGATTACCCCGAACGGCCCACGTATCTGGCTTCGCACTCTGTGGAAGGATCACCGCGTCTGGCTGGCCTCTTTCGCTATCGTGGTTTTGCTGACCATTTTCGACACTCAGCAGGCAGCCGAAAGCACCGGTTTTGCCGTTGCAGCGCTGCTGCATACGGCTCCTTACTTACTGCTTTCCATCGCGATCGCCGCTTGGGCCGGAGCGACCGGTGCTGATAACCTCATCGCAAAGGCTTTTGTCGGGGCGCCACTGCTGATGATTGGGTTGGGCGCGCTTGCAGGCGGGCTTTCTCCCTTCTGCTCCTGCGGTGTCATCCCCCTTATCGCGGCACTTCTGGCGATGGGCGTACCACTGTCGGCCGTCATGGCCTTTTGGCTGGCCTCTCCCATCATGGACCCCTCCATGTTTTTCCTGACGGCTGGTGTGCTGGACATGGAATTCGCCCTCGCCAAGACGCTCGCTGCCATCGGTTTGGGCCTGTTCGGTGGCATCACCGTCCATCTCCTGTCGAAAAGCGGCGCGATCCAGAATCCCCTGCGCGAGGGTGTCAGCAACGGCGGCTGCGGCGGGGCAAAGATCCGCGCGCCAAAGCCGGTGGTCTGGAAATTCTGGACCGATCCGGCACGACGGGCAACATTCGCGCGTACTGCTTGGTCCACGACGATGTTCCTTGCCAAGTGGCTGTTCCTCGCCTTCCTGCTGGAAAGCCTCATGCTGGCATGGGTGCCCGCTGAAACCATCACGGCTTCGCTTGGCGGGACGGGTATCCAGCCGATTGCCATCGCAACGCTTATCGGCGTGCCCGCCTATCTGAACGGTTACGCGGCGCTGCCGCTTGTCGGCGGGCTGATCGAGCAGGGCATGTCGCCCGGTGCCGGTCTCGCCTTCCTTGTCGCTGGCGGGGTTACCTCGATCCCGGCGGCGCTTGCCGTATGGGCATTGGCACGCCCGCCGGTGTTCGCCCTTTACATCGCTCTCTCCCTTTCGGGGGCCTTCGCTACCGGATTGCTTTTCCACTTCTGGTCGCTTGCCTGAAATTATGGTCGACATCGCCAGACCAACGCAGGCCTCGAAAGGGGCCGTGATCTCCGCGCTGGGCGTGGTGATGATCTTTACCTGGGGCAGCACCTACTACCTGATGGCGGTGCTCGCCGCACCGATTGCCGCTGACACGGGCTGGCCGCTGTCCGGGATCACGGCGGCGCTCTCGGGGGGGATGCTCATCGCGGGGCTTGCCTCGCCCACCGTCGGGCGGGCGATAAGCCACCACGGCGGGCGTCCTGTTCTTGCCATCGGTTGCATACTGATCGCGCTCGGCCTCTCGGTGATCTCGATAGCTCCGAATCTCTGGCTGTTCTGGCTCGGTTGGCTGTTGCTGGGCGTAGGCATGGCGGCCGGTCTCTACGATCCGGCATTTGCGTCGCTGGGCCGGTTATACGGAGCGGATGCGAGAGGCGCGATCACCATGCTGACACTCTGGGGAGGTTTCGCCAGCACCGTCTGTTGGCCTCTTTCGACGGTGATGCTGGAAACATGGGGCTGGCGCGGTGTTGCCGGGGCTTATGCGGTCATCCATATCTGCCTGACCCTGCCTCTGGTCCTGATCGTCCTCCCGGTAGAACAGAAACGCGTGCCCGAGACGACCGCTGGCACGACGAAAAAAGCCAAGCTGCTGGGGCAGGAAAAAACTGTCTTTATCCTTATGGGCGTCCTGCTTGTTTTGAACGGGCTGATCGCGGTCAATATCGCCACATGGCTGTTCACCTTTCTGCAGGCGCAGGGCTACGCGCTGGCCGCAGCTGTCGGCTTGGGAACTCTGATCGGTCCGTCACAGGTTGCCGCGAGAGTTCTCGAAATGCTCGGCGGCGGGAGGCATCACCCGATCTGGACCATGATCGCGTCAGCGGTGGGCATTGGAGCCGGCGTCCTCCTGCTCGCGTCGGGCCTGGACTGGGCCGGAATGGCGCTGATCCTCTTTGGCGGAGGCAACGGGCTGTTTTCGATTGCACGCGGAGCGCTACCGCTCGCGGTATTCGGCGTCGACCGTTATCCGGCGATCATCGGACAGCTGGCGCGGCCCTCGCTCATTGCCGCCGCAGCGGCGCCGATGCTCGGCGCCTGGCTGATAAGCGCGGCCAGTCCGGACCTGACCCTGCGCCTCATTGCCGTACTAGCGGTTTCCAACGGCGTGGTGGTATTCGCGCTTTGGCGGGTCATCCGGCGCGGCTGAAAAGGCCCACGCTTTGGCCCTAGCATACAGGTGGTCGGTATCTCAGGACGGTCGGCGTTCCTGCGGGAATTCTACCCAAAAGGTCGAGCCCTGTCCCTCATTCGAGGAAAAGCCGATTTCGCCCCCCATGCTTTTTGCCAGCTCCTTGCTGATCGCAAGGCCAAGGCCGGTGCCGCCCTTTTTCCGCGTGGTCGATCCGTCCACCTGCGAGAACCGCTGAAAAATCCTGTCGTGGAATTCCTCGGGAATGCCAATGCCCCGGTCGACAACCGATATCCGCACGGATTCTGTCTTGCGTTCCGCGTAAAGCTCGACCGATTTTTCATCGTCCGAGAATTTCACGGCGTTAGATACGAAGTTCCCGAGGATCTGGAGCAGCCGTTCCTTGTCGACCAGAATGCGCTCGTCCGCCGTTTCCTCCGGCAGGTTGAGCCGGATCGGAAAGTCTTCGGACATTGTGAAGTTTTCCTGCAGAACCTGACTGATCAGCTCTTCGATCCGGTAAAGCTGCATGTTGAACTTGGCGCGGCCCGATGACGTCTTTTCGAAATCAAGCAGGTCGTTGATCAACGACGTCAGGCGCTCGCAGTTGCGCATCGCGATTTCGGTGGTGCTCGACACCATCTGGGGCAGCGCGCCAAGCTTGCCGCTGTGGATCAGGGCAAGCGGGGCAGAGATCGAGGTAAGCGGGGTGCGTAACTCATGACTGACCGTTGCGATAAACTCGGATTTCAATTGCTCGATCCGCTTGCGCTCGGTGATGTCCCGTACCACCCCCACAAAAATCATCTCGTCATTATAGGCGACTTCGGTCAGGGCGACTTCCATAGGGAAAATCTCTCCGGATTTCCGCTTGCCTTCCACCTCGGGCCTGCTGTTCATCAGCTTTGGCTCGCGGGTTTTCGCATAGTTCTCAAGATACTCGTCGTGGCGGTCGGCATATGATCTTGGCATTAGCATGTTGATCTTCTGGCCAAGGACCTCTTCCGCCGTATAGCCGAATATCTCTGCCGACGCCTTGTTGAAGGTTCGGATTGTTCCGCGCGCGTCGATACAGACAATCCCGTCCGCCACGGTGTCGAGAACGGCTTGATTGTACTTGGCCTCTTCGAAAGTCTTCTGCTGGGTCTGGTCAGTGGCTTGCATTACTTGAGAACCCCCTCGGCATTTATGACAATACGGTTCGAGAAGGGCGGCACCGGCGCAGTCGAAACTCCGACAGGCACGGAGCAAGCGAGACGGTTCATCCGAGGCTTCCTCGGAAACGTCGGAGCCTGAATGACCGGTATCGGGAAGCAAATGGTCTCATGCTGCTGCCTGCGTCTCTTGACGAAATCGTCTGCGACCGTTGGATCGGCCTTCACTTAGGTATTTGTTTTAATAATCTTTTATCTCTCAGAACGGATACAACCAACTGTTTCTGTTGGGAATTTGCTTTCTGGACAGCATGCTGTGGCGCGATAGCCGCACAATTGACTTGTCAACTCACGCAGGGCGGTCGATTTAGGCTCTTAATGTCTCTGCCCAACGCCTCAATAGGCCGGCTGCGCAACCCCCTGACCGATCACTGGTCCAGTCGGAAGCCCGGTCGGCGATCCGCCCTCCGGTTCAACCGAAATGGCAAAGAACTGGTCGGAGCGAAGCTGCGGCAGGTCCTGCGCCGACAACATGGTCCGTTCGCCCTGTTCCATGACAGCGATGGAAACTGGCGGGCCGTCCGGGTCGGGTTGAGTCCAGAGTTCCAGAACCTGCGCGTTTTCCGGCGTGATGGGCGCGAGCGGAGTCACCTGCAGCCGGGTGTCGCTGAATGCTTCGACGATGGCAATCGACTCGCCGGTGTCATCCACGAGGATGGCAACCATCGTCGGCGGTTTCGCCTGAATCAGCTGCCAGGCAAGCCCCATGGCAAGAACCAGCGCGGCTGCGGTCGCAAGCAGCGCCGTTGGTCGCCAGCGCGTTGCCTGTGCATCTTCGGATTTCTTTCGTTCAATCCGGACCACATTGGACCCGGTCTCGGGCTCTGGCTCGTCCAGCGCTTCCTCGATCCGTGCCCAAGCCTCGGGTCGTAGCGGAACGGACTCTGCGGTCAGGTCAAGTTCATGAAACTTCTCGCGCTCGCCCGCGATCTCTTCGGCCTGCTTGCGCGCGGCGGCAGTGGTCGGCGCAAGCGTCGCCTCGGCCTCGGCCCGGAATTCATCGTCATCCTGTCCGAACAGGTTCAGCAGTTCTGCGCGGGTCATGACAAGCACGCCTTCAATGATTGCAATCCGCGTCTCAGCCAGCTCTTGATGGTGCCAAGCGGTCGGCCCAGCTTGCCCGCGACTTCCTCCTGCGTCAGCCCGGTAACATAAATCAGCAGAACCGCATAGCGCCGGTCATCTTCCAGCGCTTTCAGGCAGTGATAGAGAATACCGTTCTTGTCGAGCCGACGAAAAGAAAGATCCACCGCATCCTCGCGTAGCTTGTCGAGATCTTCCGGTTCCGTCACCTGTTCCCTGCCGCGTGCCCGCAGGATGTCTATCGCGCGATACCGGACGATCGTGTACATCCACGCCCGGGGCGAGCCGAGCGCCACGTCATAGCGCGACGCTTTCCGCCATATCTGGATAAAGGCGTCCTGAACCGCATCCTCGGCCTGATCGCGGTTGAAAAGAATACGCATCGCAACGCCGGTCATGCGGCTGGCTTCGGCATCGTACAGGGCTTTGAGCGCGGCCCGATCGCCCCTGCTGCATCCGCGCAAAAGCTCCACGAGATCCGCGCCATCCTGCGCGTTATTTGTTCTGCCGCTCGCCGTACCCGTATCCACGCCGGCCTCCCCCCGTTTCTTTACGCTGACCCGAACCCTAGCACGGCGACCCCATCGCATGCATGAGAATTTCGTGATTTTCGTGTCCCTGCGCAAGGTCTTGAAATTCCCCCTGAATGCAGCCTGCGCCGGACCAGAAATTTTTCGGCGGACGTGCTCCCCTGTCTGCGATAGAACCGGGAAACGACATTTTGAAAAGTGAGGTCCTCATGTCCGAACTGCCTGTGAATCGTTTCAAATCCGCGCTGCGCGAAGGGCAGCTTCAGCACGGAATCTGGTGCACGATGAGCGACAGCCTTGCGGCGGAAATGATGGCGGATTGCGGGTTCGACTGGATGATGTTCGACACGGAACATTCGCCGCTGGATCCGAATGGCGTGCTGCCCCTGCTTCAGGCAGTCGCACCATACCCGGTTACCCCCATCGTGCGCCCCGGTTCGCTGAACCCGGCCGAGATCAAGAAACTGCTGGATCTGGGCGCGCAGACGATCCTTGTCCCCTATGTTCAGAATGCCGAAGAAGCCGCGCTTGCCGCTGGTTCGGTCGATTACCCGCCGTCCGGGATCAGGGGCGTGTCCGGCAGCACGCGCGCTTCCCGGTTCGGCAAGATCGCCGGATATCACCGCAAGGCCCGCGAAGAAATCTGTCTTATCGTGCAGGTCGAAACGCAAGAGGCGCTGGACCAGATCGAGGCCATCGCCGCTGTGCCCGGAATCGACGCGATCTTTGTCGGCCCCGCCGACCTTGCCGCCTCGCTCGGCCATCCCGGAGAGCCCTCGCACCCCGACGTCCGGCAGGCCGTGATCGACGCGATCCGCCGTATCCGCTTGGCAGGCAAGCCGCCCGGCATCCTGACGCTCGATCCGAAACTCTATGAAGACGCCATCGAAGCAGGCGCGCTTTTCATGTCACGCAACCTCGATTTGACAGCCCTGCGAAAAGGGTTGGTCGCGCCGTAAATCGCGGCCTCAGATCCGTCGAAAACACTGACAAATTTGGTTAACCGCGACTCTCGTGTCACAAGCACGGGCAAACCGGCTTTTTGTCTCTACCAACTGTGTCTTATGGCGCGTTTGCCGGTTGTCTGGACCCGATCCGGGCGGTAGCCTTGAAACAGCGGATCGGCTTGGGGAGTGGCTGCTTGCAAGGCGGACAAGGAATAATGCGGCTCGACACTGTGCGTCAGCAACTGCTGGAAGAAGCCGAGATAACAAATGTGCAGGACAAGGCATTGGTCCAGTCCCGGCGCGAACAGATTTGTGATGCGGCACTTGAGCTGTTCCTCGAAAAAGGATTTGCCTCGACCACGATCCGCGACATCTGCGCTCGCTCAGGGGTCAATCAGGCCAGCATCTACGATTATATCGCCAACAAGAACGATATCCTGCGCCGCCTGCTGAATCAGGTCTGGTTCCGACAGGATGTTAAAACACTGCCGGAAATACTCGATGATACCAGCATCCCGCTTGAAGAGGTCTTTGTCGGCTATTTTAGGGAAACATGGAGCAAAAAGCGCAACGGCGCTTTGCTGGCCTATCGCTCGGTGCCGCACCTGCTAAGCGAGGATCGCCATGCGATGCGAATTCGCGAACTCGCGCTGATCAAAGACATAGCGGACCAGTTGCGCCGACGCTCGGGCAGGGAACTGGACGATGCCGAGCTTGAGGTTCTCGCCAATGTTTTGCTTTTTCTGTCGGTTTATGCGCCGATGCGGGACTGGCTGAGCCGTGACATTCCCGAGGAAACCGTGATCCGTACCGTGGCCGTCGGTGCGGCGGCGATGGTGCGCGAGCTGATCGCAGAGACCGGCCCGCGCTGAACGCCCCCTATTCGGCGGGAACGTTCCTTTTCTTGTTATCCGCAATGATCAACCCGACGAGCAGCGCGGAAATCGCGCCGCCGATCAGGGTTGTCATCAACCCGGGGAAGCTGAACGCGAACCCTGCTGCCGCCAGCGGCAGACGCAGGGCAGGGCGCACGTGACCGATCCCCAGCAGGTATCCTTCCAGCCCGCCCGACAGCAGCATGATCCCGATGATGATCGACGGCAGCACGTAGATCAGTGGTGTCAGATCCCCTTGAAGCACCAGCGCAGGCTGGAACAGGAAGAACAGCGGCACGAAGTAGATCACCACCCCAAGACGCATCGCGGTGAAAGAGGTCCGCATCGGTTTCGCCCCGGCGATGGTCGCCGCAAGGAATGCCGCCGCGCCCACGGGTGGTGTGATCGCCGACAACATCGCGTAGTAGATGATGAAGAAGTGCACCGCGACAGTGTTCAGCCCGCCGATCTCGATGATGGCCGGGGCCAGCGTCACCGCAAGGAAGATATATGCGACGATGGCAAGACCGGCCATGCCCATGATGAAACAGGCTACGACTCCCAATGCGATGATGAGGAACACGTTGTCTCCGCCCAGCGCGATCAGTCCGGAGGTCACAGAGCCGGTAACGCCGGTAATGGTCAGCGCGCTGACAACATAGGCAATGGGCAGGATGATCGCGGTGGTCTGCGTCACTAGAAGCCCGATCTGGCGTACGGTCTCGATCAGCCGCTGCGGAGTCATCCGCGTGTCGCGGCGCAGAAAGCTTAAGGCGACCATGAGGATGCAGGCATACCACGGCGCGTAATATTCCCAGCGCATGTAAAGCAGGCCCCAGACAAGGAAGACCAGCACCGACATGAAGGGCCAGCCCTTGAGCAGCACCTGCCATGCCGACGGCTGATCCGGGTCGACAACCCCGTCCAGCCCCTTGCGCGCAGCATAGGCATCGACCTGAAGGATCAGACCGAAATAGAACAGCAGCGAGGGCAGGATCGCCGCGATCATGACAGTCGCGTAATCGACGCCGATTGTGATCGCCATGACAAAGGCAATGGCACCCATGACTGGCGGCATCACCACCCCGCCGGTCGAGGCGCAGGCCTCGATGGCGCCCGCGTAATGCGGCGGATAGCCAACCTTTTTCATGGTCGGAATGGTGATCGACCCTGTCCCGGCGATGTTGGAAAAGATCGACCCCGAGAGCGATCCGAAAAAGGCCGAGGCGACGATGGACACCTTGGCAGGGCCACCGCGATACTTGCCGAAACCGGCATTCGCGAGATTGATGAAAAACTCGCCCGCCCCGGTGGCGATCAGCACACCGGCAAAGACCAGAAAGCCCAGCACGATCTCGGCCACGATCTTGGTGGTGATGCCCATCATGCCTTCGGCGCGAAAGACGTGGGCCTCCATCAGCCGGTCGAAACTATAGGGGATGCCCATCAGCAGGCCGGGGAAGTAATCCGCGACCAGCGGGTAGAGTCCAAGAAAGAACACGACCATCAGGAAGGGAATGCCGCCGGACCGGCGGGCCATTTCCAGCATCAGGGCCCAGATCACGATACCAAGCGGGATATTCGTCCATCCCGCCTGCACCATGTCCCAGGCGTGGGTCGAGAAATATAGGCTGATGGCAAGGATCACCACAGCCGCGATCACGTCGTAGAATGGCACCTTGGTCTGGTTGCGATGCGCGGGGATAGCGATAAAGGCGCAGGCCGAGAAGATGCCGATGAAGACCCAGTAATACTGTCCCTCGAGCAGGCGCTTACCCAGTATCGGCAGCCCAAAGGCATAGGCGACACCCGTGCCGATCCCTATGGCGACAAGCGCGACAAAGACGAGGCTCCAGAGGGAATAAGTCCCACCGAGGCGGGTGAAATCCGAGGATTGGGTCGCAGTGTCCTCAGTGGAAGGGGATGAGATGCTGTCAGACATGTACCGGCCCGATAGGTTAAAGATGAAAACGGCAAAAACGCGGGGCGATCAGCGCCGCCCCGCATTTAATCAGCCTGTCAAAGCCGCGACTGGAAATTCTCCACGCCGGCGGTCTTCTCCTTCATGAGATCAAGGAATTCCTGGTTCTCGAAGTTGATTTCGATCCCTTGTTCCTGCGCCGCTTTCAACGCTTCCTGACGGGCACTGATCCAGGCGTCCATGGTCTCGATGGCCTTGTTGTTCCAAGTATCGTCCTCATCGCTCCACTGGCCGATTTCGCGCAGGTATTTCACCGTGCCCTCGTGGACCGGCAGCGGGGTGCGGTTCAGGTACTTGCGGAACTGATCCATCGACATGCGTGTGGCCAGCGGGTGCGTGCCCTTGTAGGCGTCAAAGGATTCATGGAACCACTTCGCCATGTTATAGGCGAAATCCACGTCCGTGGTGGCCGGAACGCTGTAGACGAAGTTAGACGTCGCCCCGTTCACGCCGCGCGCGGTCTTGACGCCCATCTCGATCTCGGCGGGGATCAGCATTGGACGTTCGGCGAGATAGGCGTTCCAGCCTTCCTTGTCCGCCGGGTCGAGGTCCAGCCAGCGGATGCTACCCGGCGCGCCTTCCATTTCCGACAGGACCGAGCTGATCGGCGAGCAATAGGCGATGTCGGATTTGCCTTCGACCACCGAGCGGCAGTTTTCAGCATAGGACGACGCCGGAACGAATTCGATCTTCTCCGAGACCTCGTCTTCACTCATGCCCAGCATGGCCGGAAGACCGACCGTGACGGCCGAAACCATCGGGGGCGAAAATACGCCCTGCGTGATGCGCACGCCGCCGTTCTTTATGTCCTGCACGCTCTTGATCGGCGAGTCGCCCGCCACGACATAACCCCACGGCGTGTCGTTGTGATGCCATAGGATGCGCTGGGCCACCGGCTTGGTCTGCGAATAGCCGTCGATGCCCTGGATTTGGTAGCGCATTTCAGACGCGGAAACCGATGAGATCGCGATATCTTCCCGATCGGTCAGGCGGCGATAGCGCTGGGTTTCACTGTCTTCGGGAACGATGCGGACGGTGGTGCCGGTTTCCTTCTGCAAGATCGGCCCCCAGCCGTTTGTCGACGCAAAACTGCCGCTCGACGTGCCCGGTGTCCCGATGACAAGCAAGCGCGGCCACTCGAAATCCTCTGCCGTCGCACCGCCTGCCAGCCCAAGTGACAAGACCAGCGCGGTTACCGCGCCGGACGCCAAAGACGTAACATTCTTCATAATTTCCTCCCAAGGATCGTTTGTCGTGATCTGTCGCGCCGGTTCGGAGAATGTCCCGATCCGGTGTCGCTAATAATTGTCAGCAGGGAACGCCCGGACCCGCAGATCGGTAACCGACCCGCGCTGGGCCGTGATAGCCAAAGTCGTGTCTATCAGTGCGAACAAAGAAGCCTCCCCTCTTCTTGTGACGGTCCGGCATTATTCGTCGCAAAGCCAGACTGACACTTGTCAGGTTAAGCGCCCCTTGCCTGTTACGTCAACACTTCCGGCATCACATTCGACGCGAAACGTACACTGGTGGTTCAGCTTGGGCGGGAAAGCGCGGGTTGAGAGAGGTGTTTGATCCAACGCCTTTTTTCCCGAACCGCCCAAATCCGGGCAATCGCATGGAAAAACCGCAGCAAAGGTTAATTTTTCTTTCGAACCGGCGGATGTCGGTTAATCTTTGCCGTGACCGCTATCAAAAGGCGCGGCAACGCCCGGGCAAACCCGGACAGCCCGATACCGGGTAAAGACCAACAGGGACAAAAGGGAGTTACATCATGAGAGTTATGAACAAGGGCCAGAATCGCCGTTCCGTTCTCGCGGGACTCGCAGGGACAGGTTTGCTGCTGGCCAGCCCGGGAATAATCGGGCGGGCGCGAGCACAGGCGGGCGACGCGATCCGGCTGGGCGCCCCGTTCCACCGCACCGGCATCGGTGCATCCTACGGGCGCTGGTATGAACGTACCGCTAACGCCGCGCTCGAGGTGATCAATGCGGGCGGCGGCATCAACGGCATGCCCGTCGAGATGATCGTCGAGGATGACGGCACCGACCCGAAACGCGGCGTCGAGCTGATCGAGAAATTCTCGGCAGAGCACAAGGTCGACGCTGTCTTCGGCCATCTCTTCTCGCACGTCGCGGCGGCGACGGCCCCGCGTGCGGGTGAACTGAAGATGCCCTATTTCCTGTGTTCCGAGGCACATACGCTGGCGGCGGGTGGGTTCAACCGCTACTGCTTCCAGCCGTCGATCTCGGACGTGAAAAGCCAGGTCAGTTCGATGGCACCGTGGATTTCGGAAAACCTCGGCAAGAAGATCACCCTGATCTACCCCGACTATGCCTTTGGGTATGACCATCGCGACAACATGACCGCCGCGATCAAGGCGCAGGGCGGCGAAGTCGTGGCCGACATCGCTATCCCGCCGACCGAGACGACATTCACCCGTTACATGCCACGCATCCCGTTCAATACCGAGGTCATCTATCACGTGATGGTTGGCCCCGCCGTGATGACCTTCGTCAAGGAACTGGGCGAGCATCTGGGCTCTAACCGTCCGGAAATATTCGGCTTTATCGACAGCTTGGAGGCGGTCGACATCGGTATCCCGCAGCTGGAATACCTCGAGGGCACGCATTTCTGGGAAGGTCATGCGCGCTATGCCCAAGCTGACCAGACAGAGTTCGACAAGTTCTATCGCGAAAAGGTTGGCGTCGATGAAAACGGTGCATCGGTGGACGATGCGCGCGACATCTCGACCTATGCACACATGTTCTCGGTCTGGGAGACGCTGTTCGCGATGAAGCAGGCGATGGAAATGGCCGATTACAAAGGCCCTGACCAGAAAATCGCCTTCCTCGAGGCAATGGAATCCATCGAAGGCTTTGAAGCGTCGAACGAATTCCCGCAAGGCGAAAAGCTGTTCAACGGCAAGACTCACCAGGCCTTTTCCCATCAGAACATTTCCAAAGTCACGGATGGCAAGCTTGACGTCGTCTATCGTACCTCGATCGAGGAAACCCTCTACGAGGATGAGACGGACTATACCCAGATGTCCTTCTGATCAAACGCATCAGGGCGGCAAGGCATTGACCTGCCGCCCTTTTCTTGCCTCTTTGCTTTCACCCCCGACACGGCGGGCTGAAGGAGTGACTTCATGATGGATCTTGCGCCCTATCTCCTGCTGGCCGGGCTGGAAGGGCTGGTGATGGCCTCGGTGCTCATGCTGACGGCGCTGGGGCTTTCGCTCGTGTTCGGCGTGATGCGCGTGGTCAACGTGGCGCATGGCGAATTTTACATGCTTGGCGCGGTCGGTGCCTGGGCCTGCGCGCAGTTCGTGCCCGGCCACCCGGCACTGGCCTTCTGCGTGGCGCTCGTTGTCGCGCCCCTGCTGGTCGGGATGCTGGCCTACCTTGCAGACTGGGCGATCCTCAAGCGGATCAACTACGATCCCGAAGGCACCATCGTTTCGACCATCGGAATGCTCTATATCATTCAACAGCTTACCCTGATGAGCTTTGGCCCCGACGCCCGAGCCGTCGACGCGCCGTTTTACTATACGATCCGCACGCCGTGGTTCGGATATTCCAGTTACAAGCTATTCACCGTCGTCATGGCGCTGGTACTGGTGGCGGGGCTTTGGGTGATGCTCAAACGCTCGAAATGGGGGCTGGTCATGCGGGCTACCCAGTTCGACCGCGAGACGGCGCAGAACTTTGGCATACCCGTTAACCGGGTCTATTCCATCGTTTTTGCCATCGGCGCGATGCTGGCAGCCATTGGCGGCGTGTTGGTCGTGCCCAACCAGCAGGCGCACTACCTGATGGGCGGCGACCCGCTGCTTTTGTCCTTCGTCGTGGTGATCGTGGGCGGGCTGGGGTCGATCCCCGGCACCATCGCCGCCGCGATCCTGATCGGCATGTCCGACGGGTTGCTCTCGGTTTTCTTCTCGCCGACGGCGGCCAAGATCTTTTCCACCCTGCTCGTCGCCTTTGTTCTGGTGTTCAAGCCCGAGGGTCTGTTTGGAAGGTCAAACCGCGTATGACGCCTGTATGTTTTGCGTACACAACCTGTACACCCCCTGTACATCAGACAGGCGGAAATCACCGGTCATGACCTTGCATAATGGTAAATTGCTGGCGCTCTGCGTCGTAACGGTCATCGTCCTTTTCGTGCTGCAATTCGTGCTGCCGCCCTATCTGACGCTTGCGCTGACCCGTATTCTGATCCTGTCGGTATTTGCGATGGGGTACAACATGCTGATGGGCTATACCGGGCTGCTCAGTCTGGGGCATGCGATGTTCTTTGCCGCCGGTCTTTATGCGGCGGGTCTCTCGACCTATTACTGGGGCGTTACCTTGCCGGTCGCCTTTCTGCTTGGGATCATTGGCGCCTTTGCCGTGTCGCTGGTGATCGGTCTGCTGGCGCTGCGCACGCAGGCCGTGTCGTTTATGATCGTGACGCTGATGTTCGCACAGGCGGGTTATCTGATGACGCTCCAGTTCACCAGTATCACTGGCGGCGATCAGGGGCTGACCCTGCCGACCGATGCGCGTAGTTTTGGCCTGTTCGGCTTCGTCGTCGACATGACCTCGGACACGGCCCGGTTCAACCTTGCGCTGCTGATCTTTACAGTGGTGCTGGGGGTGCTTTTCGCGATCACGCAGGGGCCGCTGGGGCGGCTGTTCGTGGCGGTGCGCGAGAATGAGCCGCGCACCCAGATGCTGGGCTTCGACACTTATGCGATCAAGCTGACCGCCTTTACCGTATCAGGCACCATTTCGGGCACGGCGGGGGCGCTTTACGGGTTGATGTTCGGCTATATCGGGTCGTCCTTTGCCGGGTTCCAGAACTCGATTGAGGCGCTGCTTTACACGCTGATCGGCGGGCCGGGAACGCTGCTGGGTCCGCTCTTGGGTACGGCGGTAATGACCATGCTGATTGATCGCCTAAGCGGGATCACCACCGCCTACCTGATCGTGATCGGTGTTCTGCTTATCGTCGTGAACCTGTGGTTTCCCAAGGGTATCCTTGGCACGATCCGCGATAGATGGCTGGGGTGGCTGAAATGACCTTGCTGCGTACCAAGGGGTTGTCACGCCATTTCGACGGGCTCAAGGCGGTGGATGGCGTCGATTTCGCGCTGGACCCCGGTGAGATCCGCGCCATCATCGGGCCGAACGGCGCGGGAAAATCCACCTTTGTCAGCCTGCTGTCGGGGCGGATCAAACCCTCGGCCGGGCAGGTGTTTTTTGAAGATCGCGACGTGACCGGGATGCCCGCGCATAAACGGGTGCGCATGGGGATCGCCTATACGTTCCAGATCACCAATATCTACGGGGCGATGACCGTGCTGGAAAATATCGCGATCGCCGCGCAGAACCGGCTGCGCCCGCATCTGTTTTCGC
The DNA here is from genome assembly GCF_019966545.1 of Heliomarina baculiformis. Classification (GTDB taxonomy): domain Bacteria; phylum Pseudomonadota; class Alphaproteobacteria; order Rhodobacterales; family Rhodobacteraceae; genus Heliomarina; species Heliomarina baculiformis. Next base: position 277,502 of record NZ_JAIMIC010000008.1, read on the forward strand.
GCAAGCCCGTCAGCGAGGTGCAGATCGCGCGGGCGGCGACCAAGGCGGCGCAGGAGGTCGGGCTGGGCGATCTGCTATATGAAACCGCCGGAACGCTGGCCTATGGGCATCAGCGTCTTCTTGAGGTGGCGATGGGGCTGGCGCTGCAACCCAAGCTGCTGATTTTGGACGAGCCGACGCAGGGCCTGTCGGATTCCGAGATCGGGAACTTTCAGGAGGTCGTGCGGCGGGTGGCACAATCGGCCACGGTGTTGCTGATCGAACATAACATGGATGTGGTGATGGCGCTGGCCGACCGGATCACCGTGCTGGAGACTGGCCAGGTACTGGCCGAGGGCAGCCCCGGTGACATCGTCAGCAATGACGCGGTGCAGGCCGCCTATCTGGGAGCGCCGGCATGAGCGAGATGCGCGTCGAGGGCTATGACGCCTTTTATGGCCGCAGTCAGGCGCTGCGGGATTTCTCGATTACCGTGAAGGGAGGTGAGGTGCTTTGCCTGATGGGCCGGAACGGCGCGGGCAAGACCACCGCGCTCAAGGCGATCATGGGCACGGTGCGGCCTGCGGCCGGGCGGCTGTGGCTGGATGGAGAAGAGCTGACCGGGTTGCCCGCCTCCGAAATTCCCCGGCGCGGGATCGGCTATGTGCCGCAGGGGCGGCGGCTGTTTTCGGAACTCAGCGTGGCTGAAAACCTCGAGATCGGGCTGATGACGCGCCATTCGGGGCAGGAGTCGCTGGATTATGCGCTGGGGCTGTTCCCGGTGTTGCGCGAGCGGATGAAACAACGTTCGGGTACGCTGTCGGGGGGTGAACAGACGATGCTGTCAATGGCGCGCGCGCTTTGCGTGAACCCCTCGGTCTTGATGCTGGACGAGCCGACCGAGGGGCTGATGCCCTCGGCCATTGCCAGTATCCGTGAGGCGGTGGTCAAGCTGCGCGACGATGGCGTCGCGATCCTGCTGGTGGAACAGCGGGTCGATGCGGTGCTGCCGATTGCCGACCGGGTGGCGTTCATGAACCACGGCGAGATCAAGGCCCGCTTCGACATCGAAGAGGTCCGCAGCGACAAGAGCCTGCTGCATCAATACGTGGGTGTCGGGGCCTAGGCGGGAGTGCTGGTCAGCTTGTCCCTCAGCGCTGCGACCTCGGGGTCGCGGGCGCGGAAACAGGCAACCCTTTGGCCATCCGGATCGCCGGAAAGTACCGGGCTTTGCTGGCGGCAGCGATCCTGCGCGAACTGGCAGCGCCCGGCAAAGCGGCATCCCTCGGGCGGGGAGATCGGGCTGGGCGGGTCGCCTTTCAGCCGCATCCCTGCGTCCATCCCGGCCTCGAGCGTTGGCACAGCCGAGATGAGCGCCATCGTGTAGGGGTGCATGGGTCGCCGGAAAATCGCGCTTCGTGAGCCGATCTCGACGATCTGGCCAAGGTACATGACCGCGATCTTGTCGCAGAGGTGCTGGACCACGCCAAGGTCATGGCTGATAAACAGGTAGGACAGGCCCAATTCGGCCTTGAGGCGTCCAAGCAGGTTCAGGATCTGCGCCTGAATGGCCACGTCCAGCGCCGAGACGGGTTCGTCGCAAACAATGAGTTTGGGCCGTGTGGCAAGCGCCCGGGCGATGCCGATGCGCTGGCGCTGCCCGCCAGAGAACTGGTGCGGAAACAGCGCCTTTTGCTCGGCGCGCAGGCCCACGGTCGCGAAAAGCTCATCGACGCGATCCTCGCGTTCCTTGGGCGTGCCGATCCCCATGAGATCCATCGGGCGGCGCACGATGGCCCCGGCGCGTTCGCGTGGGTTGAGCGAGGCGTAGGGGTCCTGAAAAACGACCTGGATGTCGCGGCGCGCCTGCCGCATCTGGTCGCCGTCAAGATGAGTGATGTCATCGCCGCCCAGCCGGATCGTGCCGTCGGTCGCGTCGTTGAGACGGGCGCAGGCCATGGCGGCGGTTGTCTTGCCGGAGCCGGATTCACCCACGAGGCCAAAGGCGACGCCGGCGGGGATGTCAAAGCTGATTCCGTCGACCGCATGGACGACCTTGCCGCCGCCGACCGGGAAATGGACCTTGAGGTCCGAGACGCTGAGGGCCGATATTTCGCTCATGCGGGGATCTCCTCTTGGCGCAGGCAGGCGACGGCGCGGTCCGAGCCCAGCGGAGTCAGGGCGGGGCTGTGCAACTGGCATTCATTGATCGCGCGGTTGCAGCGCGGCGCAAAGGCGCAGCCCTTGAGCTCGGCGAGATCGGCAGGGCTTGGCACTACGCCGGGAATTTCGAACAGGGGTTCCGGCGTGTCGCTTGGATCGCGGCTGAGCTTGGGGATGCAGGAGATCAACCCGCGCGTGTAGGGGTGGCGCGGGTCGCGGATGAAAGAGCGGACGGGGCCTTCCTCGATCTTGCGGCCCGCGTACATGACCATGACCCGGTCGCACATCTGGGCGACGACGCCGATGTCATGGGTGATGAGGATGATGGCCGCCTTGATCTTGCGCTGCAGCTCTCGGAACAGATCGAATATCTGCGCCTGTACCGTCACGTCGAGCGCGGTGGTCGGTTCATCCGCGATCAGCACCTTGGGTTCGCAGACCAGCGCGATCGCGATCATCACGCGCTGACGCATCCCGCCGGATAGCTGGTGCGGATAGTTATGCGCGCGTTGCTCGGGCGAGGGGATGCCGACCAGTTTCAGCATTTCGATGGCGCGGTCCCATGCTTCGGCGCGCGAGCTGCCGAAATGCGCGCGGGCGGTTTCGGCGATCTGTTCGCCCACCGTGTAGACCGGGTTGAGCGAGGTCATCGGTTCCTGAAACACCATCGAGATTTCATTTCCGCGGATGCGGGTCAGACGGTCTTCGCCAGCGGTCACGATGTCTTCGCCGTTCAGCAGGATCTGCCCCTTGGAGACGCGGCCCGGCGGGCTGGGAACGAGGCCGATCAGGGACAGCGCCGTGATGCTTTTGCCGCAGCCGGATTCGCCGACAATCCCAAGGGTCTCACCCGCGGAAAGGTCAAAGGAGAGGTCGCGTACCACGGGGATTTCACGCCCGCCGGTGCGGAAGGAAATCTCTAGATCGCGAACCGAGAGGAGAGGGGAAGAGCTGGTCATCGCTGTCTCAATTTCGGGTTGATGGCGTCGTTCAGCCCGTCGCCGACGAGGCTGATGGCCAGCACGGTCAGGAAGATGGCTATGCCGGGAAAGGTCACGCCCCATGAGCTGTCGAGGATATAGGGGCGGTTGTCGCCGATCATGCGGCCCCAGCTCATCGCGTTGGGATCTGAAAGACCGAGAAAGGACAGACCCGCCTCGAACAGGATGGCCGAGCCGATAGACAGGGCGGCCACCACGATCAGCGGCGGCGCGGCATTGGGCAGGATCACCTTCCAGATCAGCCGGGCATTGCCTGCGCCGATGGAGCGTTCGGCCTTGACGTAATCCATCTCGCGAATCTTGAGGAATTCAGCGCGGGTCAGGCGGGCGGTCGAGGTCCATGATACGATGCCGATGGCGATGGCGATGTTGATCAGCGAGGGCGAGAAGAGCATCACGACGACCATCGCAAAGAGCAGGTTCGGCAGGACCTGAAAGAACTCGGTCACGCGCATCAGCACGTTATCGATCCGGCCGCCAAAGAACCCGGCCAGCGCGCCGATGGTGACGCCGATCAGGATGGTCAGCACGGCGGCGGAAAACCCGATGGTGATGGTGACTCGACCGCCGTTGATGAGTCCGGCCAACAGGTCGCGGCCAAGGTAGTCAGTGCCGAGCAGGTATTCGGACTGGCCCGGCGGGGTTAGCGGCATCCAGACCATATCGCGCGGCGACACCGTATAAAGCGACGGCCCGATAATCGAGATCACGATGATCGCGAACAGGATGAACAGCCCGATCATCGCGGAATGGTTCTGGCGGAACATCTGCCAGACCTGCCGCGAGGGCGAGACCGGTTTAGGCAGCGGTTTGCCTGCGGTCGCGGCGACGGGAGGGGTGGTGTCGGTGACGCTCATGTGGCTTTGATCCTCGGGTCGATCCGGCGGTAGATGACGTCGGTTAGCAGGTTCATCACCACGACCATCAGGGCGGAAAAGAACAGGATGCCCAGCAGGGTGGGCGTGTCACGGCGCAGGATCGATTCGAATGCCAGCGTGCCCAGCCCGGGCCATGCGAAAACGGTCTCAACCAGCACCGCGCCGGAGATCACCTGTCCGAATTGAAGGCCGGCAAAGGTGACGACGGGAAGCACCGCGTTGCGCAGCGCGTGTTTGTAGATCACCAGCCGTTTCGGCAGGCCCTTGGCGCGGGCGGTGCGGACATAGTCTGTCTCGAGCACTTCGAGCATGCTGGTGCGCGACAGGCGGCTGTAAAAGGCAAGGTAGATCAGACCGAGGGTCAGCGCGGGCAGCACCAGATGATGCGCCACGTCGAGGATATAGCCGATGGTGCTTGTCGCGGTCTCTGTGCTGGTCATGCCCGAGATCGGCAGGATCGGGTAGGCGACGGAGAGAAGCAGGATCAGCATGATCCCGATCCAGAAAACCGGGGCGGAGAAGCCTGCCAGCGACAACACAGTGACGAGGTGAGAGATCCATGAATTGCGGCGCTGGGCGGAAAAGACGCCAAGAATGGTGCCGATGACGATGGCCCAGAGCAGAGCGACGGTAACGAGCAGCAAGGTCGGCCCTATGCGCTCGGCGATCAGGTGGGTCACCGGCTGGTCGTAATACGTGGAATAGCCAAGATCGCCCTGCAGCACGCGACCGAGGTAATGGCCGATCTGCACATAAAGCGGCTGATCGAGGCCAAAGCTTTCGCGCAACTCGGCGATAAGTTCAGGGGTCGCGCCCCCCATCTCACCGACCAGCGCCTCGACCGGATCGCCGGGGGCGATGTGGATCAAAGCGAAATTCAGCACGAGCACGGCGAAAAGCAATAATACAGCATTGGCGAGCTTGCGCAGCAGTCCGGTGAGCACGGGGGCGGTCCCTTTCGTGAGTGGTGGAGATCGGGAGGGCGGCGCAGAAGGCCGCCCTTCTGGTTGGCTCTTTACTCTTCGAGGTAGACGTCGGTGAACGGTGCCAGCGCGCCAAAGGGCGATGCGGGTGTGTTGCCGATACGGTCGGAATAGACCGTCGCCGAGAAATCCTGCGGCATGTAGATGAACACGAGGTCTTCCTGCGCCATCTTCTGGATATCGGCATAGAGCGCCTTGCGGGCGTCCATGTCGGTTTCCACCGCGGCCGCATCAAGCAGTTTGTCCATCTCTTCGTTGCAGTAGCCCTGGGTATTCGACCAGATCACATTCTTGATGTTGTCGCAGTCGAAATGGCGATGCACGCCGATGGTCGGATCGGGATAGTTGAAGGATCCGTTCATCGTCGCGTCGTAATCCCAGCTTGCGATGCGCTTGACCCATGTGCCGAAATCCGGGGCTTTGCGCAGTTCGACGGTGATGTTCAGCTTGGCAAGCTGCGCCTGAATGTATTCGGCCATCGGCACATGCGCGGCGGGGGCCCAGCTTGGCACGTCGAGCACGAAAGAGAACCGTGTGCCGTCGTCGCCAACGCTATAGCTAGCCTCATCCAGCAGGGCGGCGGCCTTTTCCATGTCGGGTTCGTACATGGGCACGTCCGCCGAATAGAACGGGTTGCCCGTGTGCAGCGGACCGGTGCCTGGCTGGGTACGGCCGCCGAAGATGACCTTGGAGAGGAAATCCGTGTCGATGGCATGTGCGAGTGCTTCGCGCACCGCGTGGTCGTTGAACGGCTTTTCACGCAGGTTCAGCTCGAGGTAATGCACGTAGCCGATCGCGCCGTAGCCGTCGGTGGTGACATTCACCCCGTCTGCCTTTTCAAGGCGTGTGGCGTCATTCGGGCGGACACCGGCAAAGGGTGCATAGTCGATCTCGCCCTTTTCCAGCATCAGCACGCGGGTCAGCGGATCCTTGATCAGCGGGAAGACAATCTTGTCGAGATAGGGACGGCCGTCGATGAAGAAATCATCGTATTTCACCAGCGTGAGGCGCTGGGTCGGGTCGTTCTCCTCGACCATGAAGGGGCCGGAACCGACGACGTTTTCCATGTTTCGGGGGTGGGTCTTCATGTCCTGCCCGTCGTCATAAATGTGCTTCGGCAGCACCGGCATCAGCAGCGGTTGTAGCGACATCAGCAAACCCGGCACCGGCTGGTCGAGATGCAGCACGACCTTGTCGGCCTCGGGCGTGTCGATGCTGGTGACATGGCCGAACATGTTCTGGCCAAAGGGGTGGTTCGCCTTGACCACCTCCATCGAGAATTTCACGTCCTCGCCGGTTATCGGTTCCCCGTCGTGGAACGTCGCGCCGTCGACGAGATCGAAGGTCACGGTGAGCTGGTCCTCGGACACTTCCCAGGATTCGGCGAGATAGGGTTCGATGGCGTAATCGGTGCCGACGGTGACCAGACCGGCAAAGATCTGCGAGGCGGGCGCGCCGGTGGCGGCCCCCGATTGCACGGCGGCGTTCAGGGTCCGGTAGCCCGAGGTAAAGGCGGTAAGTGTGCCGCCCGCCTTTGGTTCGGCCTGCGCGAGCGAGGCCGCGCCCAAGGTCGCGGCAAGCGCGACAGGGAGCGATTTCAGGAAAGTATCAAGCATCTATGGTCCTCTGTTGGTGATTATTTGCGCGGCTTTTCCGGCGTCTTGTGTTTGTAATATCCAGAACTGTTGCAACGCTTGTGAAAAAATGCAACGAATTTTTCAGTCCAGTGAAATTAGAAGGGAAAATCCTCGTGACTTCGACAAATATTCAAGCGAAGCGGTCGGCTGGACGTGGCGACACAGCCCAAGACGATCTGAACAATGCCAGCGAACCGGTCGGGCGGCAGATTCGCGAATTACGCCGGGCGCGCGGTTTGACGCTCAGCGATATGGCCAAGGCAATTGGCCGGTCGGTCGGTCATCTGAGCGAGCTGGAGCGCGGGGTGAGCCCGATCACGCTGGATACGCTGGACAAGATCGCGCGGCGGCTCGACGTGTCGATCAGCTGGTTCTTTTCGCACGCGGAGCAGGAGGACTCTGCCGAGAGCGCCTATGTGGTGCGGCGCGGCGCGCGGCGCGAGATCAACCTGAGCCAGTCCGGCGTGCGCGAGGAATTGCTGTCGCCGCATCTGAACGGGAACCTCGAAATGGTGCTGACCACCTTTGCGCCCGAGGCCGGGACCGGCCCCGAGGGCCGCGCCCGCAAGGGGGATGAGGGCGGTTACATCGTTTCGGGCCAGCTTGAGCTGACCATCGACGGTCAGACACTTTCGTTAAGCGCAGGGGACAGTTTCCAACTGAACGGGACCGGAAGCCATTCCTGCCGGAATCCGGGGCCGGGGGACGCCGTGATCGTCTGGTCCTTTGCGCAGGCCAATTTCTAAAGACCCACCGGGACAGGCCGGGGACATGCCCAACAGGAGCCAGAACAGATGAGCGACATCACCGTTTTCACCGCGCGCAAGATCCGCACGATGACCGGGGCCATGCCCGAGGCCAGCGCCGTCGCGGTGCGCGACGGGCGGATCATCGAGGTCGGCACGCTTGAGACGCTGAAACCCTGGCTGAACGCGCATCCCCACCGCATCGACACGCGATTCGAGGACAAGGTGCTGATGCCGGGATTCATCGACCCGCACCTGCACCCGACTCTTGGCGCGATCCTGATGCCCTGCCATTTCATCACCGCGATGGAATGGGTACTGCCAGACCGGACCTGTCCGGCAGTCACCAGCCACGAAGACTACCTTGCTCGCCTGTCCGAGATCATTGCCGCCGATGACGGCAGCGAGGAAATCACCGTCACCTGGGGCTTTCACCGGATCTGGCATGGCAATGTGGACCGCGAGGCGCTGAACTCGGTATCCTCGACCAAGCCAATTTTTGTCTGGCAGCGATCCTTTCACGAGATCATCGCCAATGATGCGGCCATCGAATGGATGGGCACGGCGCGCGAGGATCTGGAACGGCATCCGCAGATCGATCTGGAGTCGGGGAGGTTCTTCGAGACCGGCATGGCGCTGGCGGCGCAGGCGATGAACAAGGTTCTGCTGGCCCCGCAGCGGTTCATGAAAGGGTTGGAACTGGTCAAGCAGACCGTCCATCTGGGCGGGCACACCACCATCGGGGAACTGGCCTATCCGATGATGAACGACCAGATCGAATGGCAGCTTCTCAAGGGCGCGCTGGACAATGACACGGTGCCCTTCCGGATGAAGATCATTCCCCGCGCCCTGCAGCGCGGCACATTCGAGGGCAACGCGCAGGAAAACGTCGAACGGGTGCGCCAATTTGAAGGGCGCGACACGGACCGGCTGTTTTTCGGTAACAGTGTCAAGCTTTTCACCGATGGCGGGTTCTTTGCCGAGCTGATGCAGATGCGCGAGCCGGGCTTTATCGACGGGCATCATGGCGAGTGGCTGATGTCACCGGAATCCTTTTATGACCACGCCCGCGCCTTCTGGCTTGAGGGTAAGCAGATCCATGTGCATTGCACCGGCGACATGGGCGTCGAACTGGCGCTGGACACGCTTGAAAAGCTTCAGGCGGAAAAGCCGCGGTTCAATCACCGGTTCACCATCGAACATTTCGGGGTGTCGAACGAGGAACAGGTGCGGCGGATCAAGGATCTGGGCGCGATTGTCTCGGCCAATGTCTACTATCTGCACGAGCTGGGCGAGGCTTATTGGCGGGATTCCATCGGCTATGAGCGCGCCTCGCAGATGGCGCGCATGGGTTCGCTGGAACGGGCGGGCGTGACCTTCGCGCTGCATTCCGATTTCACGATGGCTCCGGCACTGCCGCTCAATTCGGCATGGGTGGCGGTGAACCGGATCGCGGAATCCGGCGCGGTGCTGTGTGCCGAAGAACGCACCTCGCTTGAGGCGGCGATGCGGGCGATCACCATTGATGCGGCCTATGTGCTTGGGATGGAAGACGAAATCGGGTCGATCCGGGCGGGCAAAAAGGCTGATTTCACTGTGCTGGAACAAGACCCTTGGGAGGTCGAGCCGCAAGCGCTGCGCGATATTGAGATCTGGGGCACGGTGTTCGAGGGCCAGCCCTTTCCGATCGAGACATGAGCCGCCTGCCGATCACCCTGCTGTCGGGCTATCTGGGATCGGGTAAGACCACGATCCTGAATCACCTGCTGCGCAACGCGACGGGGGCGCGGCTGGGGATCATGGTAAATGATTTCGGCGCGGTGAATATCGACGCGGGCCTGATCCGCGAGGTGGACGGCGCGGCGGTCGAGCTGACGAATGGCTGTGTCTGCTGCTCTATCGGCGATGACATGGGCGCGGCGCTGAGCGAAATGGCGATGCGCCCGAACCCGCCGGACCGGGTGATCATGGAAGCAAGCGGCGTTGCCGAACCGGCGCGGCTGGCGATGCTGGTCGGGAACTGGCCGGGCTTCGAACTGGACGCGGTGATTACCGCCGTCGATGCCGAGACCGTGCGGGAGAGGGCGCGCGACAAGTTCGTGGGGCGGCTGGTGCAGAGCCAGATCCGGAGTGCCGATATCGTGGCGCTGACCAAGCTGGACCTTGGCGGTTCGGTCGAGGAGTTGCGGGCCTGGTTGCAGGGTCTGCGGTCGGGACTGCGTGTGGTCGAGGCGGCGCGGGGCGCACTGCCACAGGCGCTGCTGCTGGGCCCGCAAGAAGACGGAGCGCGCTGGCAGGTGCCGGGGGCAGAGACGGGCGGTTTTGTCAGCCGGGCATGGCGGCCCTCGGGGGCGATGGACCGGGCAAGTTTAAGCGGCGCGTTAGCCGGGTTGCCCGAGGCGGTGCATCGGATCAAGGGGCGCGTGCGTGCGCCGGACAGGGGCGGGTTACTGGTTCAGGCGGTTGGCGCGCGGGTGGAGATTTTTCCGGTCGACGCGGTGGATGACCCCTGCCTCGTGATGATCGCCAGCGGCGGGGCCGAGGTGTTCGAACCGGTCTGCGCGGCGCTGGAACGGGCCTGTCTTTGAGCCAAAAACGGCAGGCACAAGCCATGCATTAGCTGTACACAACCTGTACACCGTGCGTGCAGTGAAAACCGTCAGCCCTGCGGCGCGGTCAGCAGCCCGCAGGCCGAGGTGATCAGGTTTTCAATCGCATCAGGCGAGCCCCAGAGCTTGCCACCGGTGGGGTCCTGTTCAAACGCGGCCTCGCGGGCGGCGAGAGTGGAGATCAATAGCAGGTCCATGAAAATCAGCCGCTGGTTCAGCAGGCTTTTCGGCATGTCCGGCACAAGGTTGTAGATATGTTCGATGCAACGGATGTAGCCCGAAGTGCGATGCCCGGCGAGCGCCTGCATGAATGCCTTGCGGTGGTTGATCTTGAGCCCGACGACGAACCGCATGTGACCGAGGCTTGAGGCAACCGCGCCGACGCCTTCGACATCGCTGGGCGTGGTTTCGACCTCGACGATCAGGCGGATGATGTCGGCGAGTTCACGCGGACCGCCATTGGCCTCCATCTCATCCAGTTTCTGGATGCGGGCGCTGTCGGAGACATGGGCGCAATCGAGGATCAGCGCATCGACCAGCGCGTCCTTGGAGCCGAAATAGTAGTGCAGCGAGGCGTTGTTGCGCGCGCCGGATTCGGCCACGATTTCACGGACGGTCACACCGTCGACACCCTTTGAGGAGAACAGCCGCAGGGCCGCGTCCTTGATCTTTTGCGCCGAGGATTCCTCGCCCCTCGTGCTGCGTTCCTGTTTCTGCCGGGTTGCCATGGCCGGTTCCGTTTCCTTGTCGGATCTTGCCGCCGGAAAGGCGGGATGTTGAAACAATCGACTTAGCCGAAGGTGGTCGGAAGATACATCACTAATTGCGGGAACAGGACCAGAATGCCGAGCAAAATCAGGTCCATGACCAGAAACCACCAGATGCCGCGGAAAATCGCGCCGGTCGAGATACTTTTGCCCACGATGCCCTTGATGACAAAGACGTTCATGCCGATGGGCGGAGTGATCATGCCGATTTCCAGCAGTTTGGTCATGATGATGCCGAACCACAGCAGGTTGAAGCCCGCGCCGTCGATCACCGGAAGCAGGATCGGCAGGGTCAGAAGCATCGCGCCGATGGGTTCGAGGAACATGCCGAGCAGCAGGTAGATGAGGATCACGCCCAGCAGGATCATCGCCGGCGACGCGCCGCTGCCGAGGATGGAGCTGCTGAGGAATTCGCCGGTGCCGGAGAGCGCGAGGAAACGTGTTAGCAGGCTGGCACCCACACCGATGATGATCAGCGCGCCGGTGGTCAGCACGGTTTCCTGTATCGCGGCCTGAAACCGTCCCCAAGTGAGCGTGCCCTTGAGCAGTGCCACGAGGGTGGCAAGGAAAGCGCCGACGGCTCCGGCCTCGGTCGGGGTGAAAACGCCCCCGAAGAGACCGGAAAAGATGCCCAGCATGATGAGGATCACAGGCCATGTGTCTTTCAGCGACTCGATCCGTTCGGCCCATGAGGCCCGGTCATCCGTCGAGGGCGCAAGCGACGGGTTGAGCGTGACGCGGATCATCACCACGAGGATATAGCCAAGCGCGGTCAGGATACCGGCGGCGATCCCGCCGAGGAAAAGCTGGGTGATTTCGACCTGCGCGACGATGCCGTAAAGGATCATGATGACCGAGGGCGGGATAAGCGCGCCGATGGTGCCCGCGACGGCGACGGTGCCGGTGGCCAGCTGCGGGTGGTAGCCGGATTTCAGCATCTCGGGCACGGCGATCCGGCCCATGGTGGCCGAGCAGGCAACAGAAGAACCGGAAACGGCGGCAAAGCCCGCACTGCCGAGGATCGCGGCAATCGCCAGCCCGCCCGGTAGCACTGAGAGCCAGGCGCGGGCGGCGCGGAACAAGCCTTCGGTCAGCTTGGTGTGGTAGGAGATGTATCCGAGCAGCAGGAACATCGGGACCGAGCTGAGAATCCAGTTGGCCGCGAATTTATAGGGGATCAGCCCGAGCGAGCCCCATGCCACGCGCCAGTTGGTCAGCATCCAGAGGCCAAGAATCGATACGCCGATGAGGGCGATGCCAATGGGCATCCGCAGGGCGATCAGCACGATCAGCAGGACGAGGGCGGCAATGCCCAGTTCAACTCCGGTCATTCAGGGGCCTCTTGGGGCGTTTTGCCCATGACATAAAGTGCAAAGCGCAGGGCGAGGATCAGGGTCATCAGGCCGGCGCCGAGGGGCAGGGCGAAATAGGCGGGCCAGACCGCGATCTTGGTCGCGCCGCTGATTTCGGCGCTACCCTTGGCCATCGCGCTGAGCGCGGCCTCCCATGTGCGCCAGGTCAGCATGCCGGTGACAAGCGCGGTGGGCAGCAGCATCAGCCCGGCAAGGTGGCGCTGGATGCCATTGGGCATCAGATCGGTGACGAATTCGACCGAGATATGCGCGTCGCGCTGTTCGGCCAGCGCCAGCGGGACAAAGGCGGCGATAACCATGTAGTAATAGCTGACGATGGTCAGGGTTCCGGGCAGCGGGCTGCCGAAGAGATGGCGCATCGCCACGTCAAGCGTGACCTGTACCATCATCAGCGCCACCGCCGCGCCCGCGAGGACCGATGTGCAGGTCGCGCAGGTGGACAGGAAATTGGAAATACGTGTCATATAGCCGCCTTTTGATCGCCGGGGCGCAGGGTGCGCGCCCCGGTTAAGTCATTTGGCTTAGTTGATGCCGTGCTGAGCGACGTCGACCTTGGAATAGATCTCGTCCCAGTACAGTTTCTCGACCGCTTCGGCACCGTCGGCGTCGCCGAGCAGGTCCACCCACTTGGTCAGAAGCGCGCTGAAGTCGTTCAGCATCTCTTCGCCACGGGTGACACCGTAGGTTTCCGCGAAATAGTCGATGGTGTTCTGGCGGTCTTCTTCGATGAACGCCTTGGTGGCCTCGATCACTTCGGGTGCGGCGTCGTGGATTTCCACGCCGTTCTCGCGGGCGGCGGATTCGACGGTTTCAGCACCTTCCTGATAGGCGACCGAAGTGCTGGCGGCGGCGAAGGCCATTGCCTTGAGGAACTCGGTGCGCTGTTCGGGCGAAAGCTCATTCCAGCTGTCGCGGTTCACGTTGGAAACCGAGGCGAAATAGGCACCGCCCGGTGCGCCCTTGGTGATATGGGTGACCGAGCCGCCCATGCCGAAGTTATAGATGTCGGGCGTCGACAGGATGATGCAGTCGAGCACACCCTGATTCAGCGCTTCGAGCATTTCATTGCCCGACATGGTGATCGGCGCGGCACCGATGGCCTCGGACCAGCGGGCCCAGTTCGCGCCGCCGATGCGCAGCCGCGCGCCTTGCAGGTCTTCCATCGTCACGATGGGCTTGGTGCAGTTCAGCACATAGGGGGTGGTGCCCGCACCGCCCGTAAACACCTGGTTCTCGGCTGCGAATTCCTCGTTGCATTCCGGGCACTTGGTCATGATGAATTCGACGACCGCGGCGGCAAAGGCGGGGGCCTGTACCTCGGTGGCGCCGGGAATGGTTTCGAGGATCATCGAGGATTCGACGATCAGGTTGGTATGGGGAAATTCGGCCGGGAAATAGGGCGTCATCACGGTGCCCACGTCGGCCAGACCTTCGCGCAGCCCGCCGGGGGTTTCCGCCATCGAAAGCAGGGTGAGCGGGTAGACCTTGAGGGTCATATCGCCGCCGGTTGCCTCGTTGAAGCGCTCGGCGGCGGCTTCGGCGCCCTTGACGAGCGAGGAGACCGGCGGGTGGCCGATGGCGAAGCTGAGTTCGCGGGCTTCGGCTGCGCTGGTCAGCGCCAGCGCGGCCGTGGCGGCGGTTGCAAGTTTCTGATATTTATTCATTTCTTCCTCCCAGTTGAAAATTTGGCGCTAGCGCGCCCAGTATCCGTAAGTGTCGTTTCGGTAGCCGAGGCAGCGGTAGGTGGCATCGACAAGGCTTTGGCCACGCGTGTTCAGCAGCAGCCCGCCGCCAAGCTTGTTCATCGAATAGCCAAATCCGAGGCGGCACTCGGGGTCGGCGAAGCCGAGCGAGCCGCCCATGCCGACATGGCCAAAGGCGTTTTGGCCCATGATCAGGCTTTCGGGGCCTTCCGGCGTCGGGCGGCGGCCCATGTTCAGCATGAAGCCAGGTCCAAAGCGCGATGGCGCGATGAAGGTCGCGTCGCGATGGGTCGCCGCGCTGGCCTGCGAAAAACTGGCGATATAGTCGGGGTCGAGACCCAGCACAGCGCCCCCCGTAGCGAGGGCCGAAAAGAGCTTCGACAGCCCGCGCGCGTTGGTCACGCCATTGGCCGCCGGGATTTCCGCGGCGCGTCCTTCGCGGCTGTTCACGCCCTTGATCGCCCAGTCTCCGCTATTGAAAACAAAGAGATTTGGCACGGTGTCGCGGGTTTTGGCCGCTTTCAGAAAAGGTGTGTCCTGTGCGTCTTTGCTTGGGCGATGCGGAATCACCGGCGCGACGCGACCTTCGTCCTCTTCGGGCAGGCCGATGGCGAAATCGAGCCCGAGCGGGGTGGCGATTTCGTCGTGAAAGAACTGTCCGAGTGATTTGCCTGAGACGCGGCGCACGACCTCTCCCACCAGAAAGCCAAAGGTCACGGCGTGGTAGGAGACCTGAGTGCCCGGGGTCCAGAACGGCTCTTCCTGTTGAAGATTTTCAATCATGTAGGACCAGTCGGTCAGGCAGTCGGGCTTGAGCGGGGTACGCAGGGCGGGTTGTCCAGCGCTGTGATCCAGCAGCATCCGCAGCGTTGTGCTTTCCTTGCCGTTCTGCGCGTATTCCGGCCAGTAGGTGGTGACGGGCGCGTCCAGATCGACCTTTCCGCGCGCCGCAAGAAGATGCAGGCAAAGCGCGGTCGCGGGCTTGGTGCAGGAAAAGATCACGTGGGTCGTATCCTTTTGCCATGCACCGCCATCCGGGCTGGTCTGACCGCCCCAGAGATCGAGCACCGGCTCACCATCTAGGTGAATGCAGAGCGACGCGCCAAGTTCGCCGCGCGATTTGAAATTCTCGGCAAATGCCTCGGCTACGGGGCGCAGGTCGTCCCGGCAGATGCCGGACACACCGGGTTCGGAAACCTCTTGCAGGTCTGATGTCTTGGACATGATGGACATACTGACCTCCCCTTCAGTTGACCGGATTCGATGTTAAGTCGAATAATTAAAACAAATGACCTAATCTATTGACTTATGTCAAGTGTTGGAGTCATGTTTAGCCCGAGATCGCGGCTTTGGCCGGATAGAGATCGGGAAATACGAGGTCGGGGAGGGCCGTTGAAATCATGGCAGTGGCAGAGAAAAAATCTTTGGGCGACACTTGGGAGGCGCAGCTTGCCGAGGCCGTGAAACTGGCCAACGTGCCGACTTTGCTGATGGTTCTTGTGCAGCTCACCGGCGATCTGAACTGGATGGAAGCCCCGTATGCGCCCAAGCGCGGGCGCGGGCTGGACGATAATGACAGCGGCGGTCTGCCCGAAGAGATTCAGGACGAGATTCGCGCCGCGGCTTTCCGTGAGATTCGCAAATGGCACGAGAACGGTCAGGTCGAACTGCCCGAACCCTCGGGCGATCTGGCGGCAACCATGCTGAGCCGTGCGATGGGCGAACAGGTGACGCCCGCCTATGGGCAGATCGTGGCGGCGGAACTGGCCGACAAGTCGTTTAAACGTACGCCTGTGGATGCGCCCGAAGGGTTCAACGTGCTGATCATCGGCGGCGGCATGTCCGGCATCTGTGCGGCGATCCGGCTGAAATCGGCGGGCATCCCGTTTGAAATGATCGAGATGGCGCAGGATTTCGGCGGGACATGGCGCGAGAACCGCTATCCCGGCGCGGGGGTGGATACGCCGAACCATCTCTATTCCTATTCCTTCGCGCAATATGACTGGTCGCATTACTTTGCGCTGCGCGACGAGTTGTTCGATTACTTCCGGACGGTCGCGCGAGATAACGGGCTATACGATTACGTGCGGTTCGGCACCAAGGTGGACCGCGCCGAGTTCGACGAAGACGCTGGCGAGTGGGTCGTGGAAACCTCGGGGCCGAAGGGCCACGAGACTCGCCGTGTGAGCGCGATTTTCTCGGCGGTCGGCGTGCTGAGCATCCCGAAAGTGCCGCCGATTCCGGGGCTTGAGAGCTTCCCCGGTCCGGCCTGCCACACGGCGGAATGGCCCGAGGATCTGGATCTGACCGGCAAGCGCGTGGCCATCGTTGGCAACGGCGCAAGCGCCATGCAGGTGGTCCCGGCGATTGCGGACAAGGTGAGCGAGATGGTGATCTTCGCCCGCTCGAAACAATGGGCCGCGCCGTTTCCGCAGTTTCGAAAACCCGTGCCCGAGCCGATCCGGTGGTTGTTGCGCGAGGTGCCGCTTTACCAGAAATGGTATCGGCAGCGGCTGGCCTGGACGTTCAATGACCGTATCCACAGCTCGCTTCAGGTCGATCCCGAATGGGAGGAGCCGGCGCGGGCGATCAACCGGACCAATGACCGGCACCGGCAGGCGTTCATCGATTATATGAAAGAGGAGCTGGGCGACCGGCAGGACCTGTTGCCAGATGTGCTGCCGGACTACCCGCCTTTCGGCAAGCGGATGCTGCTGGACAATGGCTGGTACCGCACGGTGGCCCGCGATCACGTGACGCTTGTGCCGGAACACCTGAAAGAAGTGCGAGGCAACACGCTGGTCGCTGCCGACGGGCGCGAATTCGAAGCCGATGTGCTGATCCTTGGCACCGGGTTTCAGGCAACGGAACTGCTCGCCTCGCTCGACGTGTTCGGGCGCGATGGACAGCGGTTGCGCGATGTCTGGGATGGCGACAATGCGCGCGCCTATCTTGGCTCGACCGTGCCGGGGTTCCCGAACCTGTTCACCCTTTTGGGCCCCAACACGGGTCTGGGGCATGGCGGCAGCGTCATCACCCCGGTGGAATCGCAGATCCACTATATAGTGCGGCTGCTGGAACAGGTGTTTGAGAAAGGCGCCCATCTGGTTGAGCCGAAACCCGAGGTCTACGAGAGTTACAACGAACGTGTCGATGCCGCCCATGCCGCGATGGTCTGGACCCACAAGGGCATGGAAAACTGGTATCGCAATTCGCGGGGTCGGGTCGTCGCGTTGACGCCCTGGCGGCACGATGACTTCTGGCGCATGACCCGCGACGCCGATCTTGAGGATTATATTCTCGACGCCTGAACCGCAGGCGTGCGTAAATGAAACACTGGCATTTTCTGGGGAGGAAAAGATGCTGACCGTTGAAGACAGCCCTATTGCACCCGAAACCACCGACCCCCGTGTCCCGCCGCGCAATGGCGTGGTGACACGGTACCTGATTGACCGCTGGGCCGAGGAACGCCCTGACAAGGTTTTTGTCAAATTCGACGACAATGGCGAGGAATGGGATTATACTTCCTTGCGCGAAAAGGTCGTGCAGACGGCGCTTGGCCTGCAAAACCTTGGCGTGGCGCAAGGCGATCACGTGTTGGTCTGGATGCCCAACTGCCGCGAGCAGATCCGTATCTTTTTCGCGCTGAATTATCTGGGTGCGGTCTATGTGCCGATCAACACCGCTTATAAGGGCAAGCTGCTGGAGCACGTGATCGACGTGTCCGACGCCAAGCTGGCCGTGGTGGAATCGAGCCTTGTGGAGCGGCTGGAGGGCATCGACCTTGCCGCGCTGGACCAGATCCTTGTGACCGGCGGCACCGTCGACAAGGCGCCCCTGCCTCACAAGCATTATGACGGGGTGCTGGAGCCGGAAAGCGGCACGCTGAAGCCGCTCGAGCGGACCATCGAACCATGGGATCCGATGGCGATCATCTTTACCTCGGGCACCACGGGACCCTCCAAGGGCGTGCTGACCTCTTACCTGCACCTGTTTTCCAATGCGGGTCCGGAAAGCTGGCCCTTTGTCACCGAAGACGACCGCTATATGATCAACGCGCCGATGTTCCATATCGGCGGCATGGGGCCAATGTTCTGCCTGCTTGCGCGGGGGGCATCGATTGCCGTGGTCGACCGGTTCGACACGGCAACCTACTGGCAATCCGTGAGAAATACCGGTGCGACGGTGGCCTTCCTGCTGGGTGTGATGGCAAGTTTTCTCGAGAAACAGCCCGCCAGCGAAGACGATACCGACAATCCGCTGCGCACGGTGCTGATGGTGCCGCTGGCCTCGAATGCCGAGGGCTTTGCCAAACGTTTCGGCGTCGATGTCTACACGATCTTCAACATGACCGAGGTGTCCACGCCTATTGTCTCAGAGCCCAATCCGACGGTGCGCGGGTCCTGCGGCAAGGCGCGGCCCGGGGTCGAGGTCCGGTTGGTCGATGAGAACGATTGCGAAGTACCGGTGGGCGTGATGGGCGAGATGATCATCCGGACCGACCGGCCATGGGCCATGAACAGCGGCTATCACAAGATGCCCGAGGCCACGGCCAAGGCGTGGCGCAATGGCTGGTTCCACTCGGGCGACGCTTTCATCCGCGACGAGGAGGGCAATTATTTCTTCACCGACCGGATGAAGGATTCGATCCGCCGCCGCGGTGAGAATATCTCTTCTTTCGAGGTGGAATCCGAAGTGCTGGCGCATCCGGACGTCTTCGAGGCGGCCGCCGTTGCGGTCGACAGCGAACATAGCGAGGATGACGTGCTGATTTGCGTCGCCCCGGTCGCCGAAAAGGAAATCGACCCCGGTGCGCTGATTGACTTTCTCAAGGACCGGATGGCCTATTTCATGGTGCCCCGCTACGTGCGGGTGATGGAGAGCCTGCCGAAGACGCCAAGCGCCAAGGTGCTGAAACACGAGCTGCGCAACGAAGGCGTGACCCCGGACACCTGGGACCGCGAGGCCGAGGGCCGCTCGATCAAGGGCGAGCGATTCCGCACGCCCGCCTGATTTCGAACGATATAACCGGTGGCCTGCCTTGCAGGCCCCGGCGGATACACTGCGGCGCGGAGGAGGCGTGCGCAGCGCATTGGATTTACCAGGAGGAGGAAAACATGTCGGAACTCAACAAGGGCATGGTGGTGCTGACATCGACGGAACGGGTGCGTTTTGGCGAACGCGCGGCCCAGTCGCTCAAGGCCGAAGCCGAGATGATGGACAACAAGCGCGTATTCCTGATCGCCAGCGATTCACTGGTGAAGAATACCGATGAAATCGCCCAGATCGAAGCCGCGTTAGGCAACCGTCACGCGGGCACGTTCAGGGGCGTACAACCCCATGTGCCGCGCACCGACGTGATGGCGGCAACCGAACAGGCGCGCGACGCGGGGGCCGACCTGATCGTGTCGGTCGGCGGCGGATCGGTTACCGACTGCGCCAAGATCGTGCCGGTCATGCTGAAACACGACATCCGCAATGCCGACGACATGGAGCCCTATCATATCACAGTGGATGACGCCGGGGCGATGGTTTTGCCGCAGTTCGAGGCGCAGGACATCCGCACGATCTGCGTGCCGACGACGCTTTCGGGTGGCGAGTTCAACCCGCTTTCCGGCTCGACGGATCCGGTCAGCAAGCACAAGCAGGGCTACCAGGAACGCATGATGGCGCCGGTTTCCCTGGTCCTCGACCCGGCGATGACGGTGCATACGCCCGAATGGCTGTGGCTCTCGACCGGTGTGCGCGCGCTGGATCATGCCATCGAAACCCTGCAATCCCTGCAGTCCAACGATTTCAGCGACGGACAGGCGATGAGCGCGCTGAAACTGCTGATCGAGGGCCTGCCCCGCGTCAAGGCCGACCCGGGCGATCTCGACGCCCGGATGAAATGCCAGATGGGCGTGTGGCAATCCATGCTGCCGATCATCGCCGGTGTGCCGATGGGCGCCAGCCACGCGATCGGTCACGTGCTCGGCGGGCTGTGCGATGTGCCGCATGGCTACACGTCCTGCGTGATGTCGCCCTTCGTGCTGCGCTGGAACGAGAGCGTGAACGACCACCGGCAGGCCGCCATCCGCGACGCTTTCGGTCAGCCGAACACCCCGGCCTCGGAACTTGTGGATGAGTTCATTGCCAGCCTCGGCATGCCGCGCTCGCTGTCGGCGGTGGATGTCACCGAAGACCGCTTCCAGCAGGTCGCGGAATACACGATGGATGACATCTGGGGCAAGACGAACCCCCGCCCGATTTCCGAACCCGCCGACGTGATGCAGATTCTGGAGCTGGCGAAGTAAACTTCGCCAATTCTTTTCTACTCGTCATCCGCCTTCGGCTGCTTCCTCGGATATGCCTCCGGCGGGGATATTTTCAGACCCAAAGAAGCAGGGGATTCTCTACTTCTTTGGGTTTCAAATATCCCGGGGTGAATTGGCCGTCAGGCCAAGAGGGGCTGGCCCTTCTCTCCGGTTACAAGCTGCGCGATTACGGTGCTATTCCGCAGCCGGACCGACGGATACGAGATAGGCCCAGACATTGGCCGCGTCTTCTTCCTTTCTCAGTTTGAAGGTCATCTTGCTGCGGGCGGAGCTGTCTTCAGTGTGCTTCTTGAGGTAGGCAGTCGGGTCCATGACGTAATCGGTGAAATGGGCCTCGTCCCAGACGATGCCGGTTTCGCCGAGGGCGACCATGCCTTCGGAGTAGTTGTAGTCTTCGACACTGCCGGGTGTACGGTTCAGGATGCCGTAAAGGTTCGGGCCGACCTTGCCGCCCTTTACGATGGCATCGCCGCTGTCGGAGACGATGGTGTGACAGGACCGGCATTTGTTGAATTCCCGCTCGCCCTTTTTCGCATCGCCCGAAGCGTGGCTGTCGGCGAGGGCTGGGGTTGCGAGGCTCAGGGCGAGGGTGGCGAGGATGGCGGTCGGTTTCATGCGTGGTTCCTTGCTGTAGTATTTGGCACATGAGTAAAGCATCCGTTGCAGAGGGAAAAATGTATTGATGTCGCACCTTGGCGATGTGTCATTCTTGTCTCGCGCGGCGCGGAACGATATGGGGCGGGCCTTGATGCAGCGCCCGCGGCGCGCTGGTTCCTGCCGGAGGTGTGGATGTGAGCGAAATCAGTGATATCCCGGCCTGGGTCGATGGGATGCTTGTGCCGGTGGACAAGATCGACGTGCATCGCCGCGGGTTGCGGCATCCGGCGGTTTCCGTTTTCGTCATCCGGGGGCGGGAGGTGCTGATCCAGCGTCGCGCGCCAAGCAAATACCATACGCCGGGTCTTTGGGCGAATACTTGCTGCACGCATCCGCACTGGGGAGAAGACCCGATGGAATGCGCCCATCGTCGTCTTGGTCAGGAGCTGGGGATTCACGGTCTTGAGCTATCGGCGCGCGGGCAGATAGAGTACCGCGCGGATGTCGGCAATGGCCTTACGGAGCATGAGCTGGTCGATCTTTTCGTGGCCGAGGCTCCGGCGGAGCTGGATGTCAGGCCCAACCCGGAAGAGGTCGACCGGGTGCGCTGGATCGACCACGAAGCCCTGATCGGGGAGATTGCGGCGCGGCCACTGGATTTCACCCCGTGGATGCGGATCTATATGGCGGATCATGACGGGGCGATTTTCGGCCCCGGCGATTGATCTGAGGTTTCAGAGCAGGCTGAGTGCGCGCAGTCTTTCCTGATCGATGAAGGCGAGCTGCGCGCGATCGGGGCTCAGCGGCACGAAGGTTGCCGTCAGGCCCGAGGGACGCACATCGCAGATGGCGAAACCGGTGCCTTCGATGATGCGCATGTCTTTTCGCTCGAGCAGGTCCACGGTGGAGTGATTGCCGTTCGACACCACGACCGGGATGCCGTGCCAGTGGATCACCTGATTGATGTGGATATGGCCGCTGAGGATACCGACAACCTTGTGGCCCTTGACGGCATTGGCGAGGAATTCCGTGCTGTCTGTGTCGATGCTGCCCCATGGCAGGCCCTCGGGGTCGATGCGGGGCGGGTGGTGCAGGATCAGCAGTTTTGGCAGGTCGGGTTCCTGGGCGAGCTTTCCGGTCAGGAATGCCCGTTGTTCCGCGTCGATCGCGCCCGCAACCTTGCCTGGCACGCCGGTGTCCAACGTGATGACATGCAGCCCGGCGAGGAGCTGGTCGTTAAAGTACGGCCGGTCCGAGGGGCCGTCGCGGAACACGGCGTTGAAGCCTTCGCGCTTGTCGTGATTGCCCAGCGCCAGCACCACGGGCACCGGCAGGTCGGTGAGGAGTTCCTTTACCAGCTCGTAGCTCAGCTCGTCACCGTGGTTGGTGAGATCGCCGCTGGCCACCACGAAATCGGGGGCCGGGTCCATCGCCGAGATGACCTCGACCAGACGGGTCAGGGTGGCGGGCGTGTCGGAGTGGAGGTTGGGATCCTTGAGATCGGGATGCGAGACATGCAGGTCGGTGAGGTGGAGGAAACGGGTCATATCAGGCTCCGGCGGCGGTTAGCAGGGATTTCGTATAAGGGTGCGCGGGGGCGTTCAGGATCTGGGTCGCGGCGCCGTATTCCAGGGTCTTGCCGTGTTGCATCACGAGAAGCTGGTCGCAAATGCTGGCGACCACGGCAAGGTCATGGCTGATGAAAAGCATGGCAAGGCCAAGCTCGTCCTGAAGGTCCATCAGCAGGTTGAGGATCTGGGCCTGCACCGAGACATCGAGCGCCGAGACGGCCTCGTCCGCGACGATCAGGTCGGGGCGGGTGACAATGGCGCGAGCGATAGCGATCCGCTGGCGCTGGCCGCCGGAAAACTCGTGCGGGTACTTGTCGGCATCGGCGGCGCGCAGGCCAACCTGCTCCAGCGCCTCGGCGGTCTTGTGAGAGGGCGCCTCGGATTGGGTGACGCGGAGGGGTTCGGCGATGGACCAGCCTATCTTGCGGCGCGGGTCGAGCGAGCCGAACGGGTCCTGAAAGATCATCTGGAATCGCTGGCGCATCCGGCGCAGATCGGATGCGCCAAGGGCATGAATGTCGGTGCCGTCGAAGCGGATTTCGCCGCTGTCGGGGGCTTCGAAAGCCATGACCATCCGCGCAAGGGTGGATTTCCCCGAGCCGCTTTCGCCGACGACGCCTAGGGTTTCGCCCCGGTTCAGCGTGAAAGAGGCGCTGTCGACGGCGGTCAGCATCTCTGGCGCGCGCAGCAGGTGGTTGCGGGGCATGCGGTAGTGGCGAGAGACCGATTTGGCCTCGACAAGGGCGGTCATGCGAGCGCCTCCTTAGACGGGACATGGCAGATGGCGCTGCGGTCGGGGCCGGGTTTCGTGACGGCGGGCCGCTCACTGGCGCAACGCGGCAGTTCCACGGGGCAACGACCGGCAAAGCGGCAGCCTTTGGGCAGATCGGCCATGCCCGGCACGGTGCCGGGGATCGTGGGCAGGCGGGCGCGTTTGCCTTTCGCGTCGCGGGGGAGCGCTGTGGCGCTGGGCCGTGCGCCAAGCAACCCGCGTGTGTAGGGGTGCGCGGGCGAGTCGAGAACCGCGCGGGTCGGGCCGCGTTCGACGATATCGCCGCCATACATCACGGCGATGTCGCTGGTGGCGCGGGCGACGGCGGCCAGATCATGGCTGATGAAAAGCAGCGCCATGTTGCGTTCAGCCGAGAGACGCACCAGCAGGTCGGTGATGCGCAGGGCGACGTTCGCGTCGAGCGCGGTTGTCGGTTCGTCGGCGATGAGAAGGTCCGGGTCGCAGGCGAGCGCGAGGGCGATCAGCACCCGCTGGCGTTGGCCGCCGGAGAGTTCGTGCGGGAACTGGCGCAGGCGGGCTTCGGGATCGGGGATGCCGACCTCGGCAAAGAGATCCAGCGCGCGGGCGCGGGCGGCCTGTTTCGAGAGGCCGAGGTGGAGGCGCAGCGGGTCCATCACCGTATCGCCCACGCGCGAGAGGGGGTTGAGCGCCGCCATCGGTTCCTGAAAGATCATCGCGACGCGGCGGGCGCGCAGGGCTTGCCAGTCCCGCTCGGTCGCGTCTGCCATATCGCGCCCGTCGATGGTGAGCGTGCCCGAAAGCGTGGCGGCCTCGGGGGCCATGCCCATCAGGCAGAGGGCGAGCATGGATTTGCCCGAGCCGCTTTCGCCGACGATACCAAGCCGGTCACCGGGACGGATGGTCAGGCTTGCCTCACGCAGGGCGGTGGCGGGGCCGAAATGGACGGAGAGGTTGGTGAGATCGAACATCTAACGCTCCCGTACCAGCCGGGGGTCGGTCACGTCGCGCAGCCCGTCGCCCAGCAGGCCAAAGCCGAGAACAGCGGTGACGATGCAAAGGCCGGGGTAGATCGCCAGTTGCGGCGCGAGGTACATCAGCGTCTGCGCCTCGGAGAGCATCCGGCCCCATGAGGGCGCGGGCGGCTGCGCGCCGAGGCCAAGGTAGGATAGCGCGGCCTCGGCAAGGATAGCGACGGCGAATTCGATGGTGGCCTGCACGATGATCGGCGCGGCGATGTTGGGCAGGATGTGATCGCGCGAGATTGCGGCGCGGGTCAGACCGGCGGCCTGCGCGGCGGTCACGTATTCGCGGGTCCATATCTGGTTGGCCGAGGCGCGGGCGACTCGGGCGAAAACGGGGATATTGATGAAGGAGATCGCCAGTATCGCGTTGGTAAGCGAGGGACCAAAGACGGCGGCCAGCATGATCGCGAAGAGCAGCGCCGGGAAGGCGAAGCCAATGTCGGCGATGCGCATTACCAAATCCTCGACCCATCCGCCGATGGCGGAGGCTAGCAGGCCGAGCGCTGTGCCGATGGAGCCGCCGATCAGTACGGCGGCGAGGGCCACGGCCATGGAGTTCCGCGCTGCCGCCATGAGTTGCGAGACCACGTCGCGGCCAAGCTGATCGGTGCCAAGCCAGTGCAACTCGGAGGGCGGGCCGAATTTACCGCGGATGTTCATTTCGGTGTAGTCATGCGGTGTCCAGATCAGCGACAGGGCGGCTGCCCCGATCACCAAGAGGACAAGCGCCGCGCCGATCAGCAGGTTGACGGGCAGCCGTTTCATGCGCGGGCCTTCAGGCGGGGGTCGATCACCACGTACAGCAGGTCGACGATGAAATTCGCGGTGACGACGATGGCGGCAAAGAGCATCACCAGCGCCTGCACCGTGGGCAGGTCGCGGTTGGCGATGGACTGGAAGATCAGCCGCCCGAGGCCGGGGAGATAGAACACGTTCTCGATCACGATGGTGCCGGTGACGAGAGCGGCGAATTGCATACCCACGATGGTGACAATGGGCACCAGCGCGTTGGGCAGCACATGACGCCAGAGTACGCGCTGGCGGGAAAAGCCGGTGGCGCGGGCGGTGCGGATGAAATCCTGCCGCATGACCTCGAGCGCGGAGGAGCGCGTCACCCGTGCCAGCACCGAGGATTGCACGAGACCGAGCGCCACGGTGGGCAGGATCAGCGCGCGCATGGCCGCGATGGGGTCGCTCCAGCCGGGGAAACCGCCGGGAGGCAGCCAGCGGAGTTTGACGGCAAAGAGCAGCACAAGCAGCATCGAGAGCCAGAAGGCGGGGACGGCGATGCCGAGCTGGCTGAGAAACATCACGCCCCAGTCCCCGGCTTTGCGATGGTTGGCGGCGGCACCGATGCCCATGATCAGGGCAAGGATGACGGTGAAGATCATGCCCGCAACGGCGAGCGAGAGTGTCATCGGCAAACGCTCGGCGATGAGTTCCGACACGGGAACGCGGAAGGAGTGGCTGATGCCAAAATCTCCGGTCAGCGCATTTCCGATCCAGCTGAAGTAACGGCTGAGCAGCGGGTCGTTGAGGCCGAGCTGTTCACGAAGGGCGGCCAGCGCATCTTCTGTCGCGTCGAGGCCGAGAATGGTGAGCGCCGGATCGCCGGGGAGGATGTTCATCACGGCGAACACGACAACGGACACTGCAAGCAGCGTCAGCACAAAGCCGAGCGTCCGGCGGAACAGGAAATAGGCCATATGTCTTCTATCTTGCCTGCCGAGGGGCAGGGGGCCGGGCGCGCAATGCGTCCGGCCCGATCCGTGATCAGTTGACGGTCACGTCTGCCAGCGGCTGGAACAGGACCGGTGCGGATTTCCAGAACCCGTCCACATTGGTGCGGATCACGCTGAGGCGCGGCAGCTGGAACAGGAAGCCGTGTACGGCCTGATCGGCCAGGTATTCCTGCCCCTGTTTCAGCAGCGCGTTGCGCTTGTCGGTATCGGCCTCGGTCTGGATGTCGTCCCATAGCTTTGTGAATTCTGGATCGTCATAGCCGTAGAAATAGTCCGACCCCTTGGCAAAATTGCCCATGTCATTGGGGCTGGTATGGGCGATGATAGTCATGTCGTAGTTCTTTTTCTTGTAGACCTCGTCGATCCAGAAGCCCCATTCGACATTTTCCACCTTGGCGTTGATGCCCGCATCGGCCAGCTCGGCCTGAATGATCTCGGCAGAGCGGGTCGCGTAGGGGAAGGGGGGGACTCGGATGGTCATCTCGGTGCCTTCGACACCGGCCTCGGCGAACATCGCCTTGGCTTTTTCGGCGTCATGTGGATAGAGGCCGGTCAGGTCTTCGTAGGCCGGGCCATGCGGCGGGTAGAAGCTGCCGATGGGCACGGCCTGACCGTACATCGCGCCGTCGATGATTTCGTCGCGGTTGATCGCGGTGGAAACGGCGCGGCGGACCTCGACATTGTCGAAGGGCGGTTTGGAGTTGTTCATCGCGAGGATGACTTCGCCCTCGGTGCTGCCGATTTCCACGTTGAAACGCGGGTCGGCTTCGAACTGGGGCATCATTTCGGGCGCGGGGAAACCGGGGAAGGCGTCGATCTCTTCGGCCATCATCGCGGCGCTGGCGGCAGCGGCATCCGAGATGAAGCGGAATTCGACGCGGTCAAGCTGAACGCTGTCGGCATCGTGCCAGTCTTCGTTCTTGGTCAGGGTGAGGCGGTCGCCACGGGTCCAGCTGTCGAATTTGAAGGGGCCGGTGCCGACGGGTGTCGCGTTGTTCAGATCGACCGATTCCTCGGCGACAATCGAAGCGTCGCCTTGCGCGAGGTTAAAGAGAAAGAAGGCGTCCTTGTTCTTCAGCGTGATGACGACGGTATTGGCATCGGGAGCCTCGACCGTGTCGATGGGCTTGAAGATGCTCTTGGAGGGGTTGGTACTGTCCTCGGCCATCGCGCGGTTGAAGGCAAAGATCACATCGGCCGAATCGAAATCGGTGCCGTCGTGGTATTTGACGCCTTCGCGAAGCTTGAACGTGTAGGTCAGCCCCTCTTCGGAGATGTCCCAGCTTTCGGCCAGCGCCGGTTCCACTTCGCCGCTTTCGGTCACGGTCGTCAGTGATTCGTAAACATTCGCGGCCAGCATCCCGTCAATCGAGGCGGTGGCGTCGGCGGTCGGGTCCAGCGAGGTCGGTTCCTGCTGGAGACCGATGACCAGATCGGTGGCAAGCGCGGGCGCGGCGCAGAGCGTGCTGCCCAGCAGAACCGACAGGGTGACGCGGGATAGGGTGGTGGAAAGCAGTGACATGGAAACTCCTTGGGTCTTTCGGGCATCGAGGATGCACCGGCCGCAGATGGTTCGACATTGAAAGAGTGCCCGAGCCCGCGCGACGGGGTCAACGCTTATATGCGTCACATGACATGCGGGTGACGAAACGGGAACCGAATGATGAAAGCTTCTCCCGCTAGTTTTTAAAAATTTACGCGAGGTCAGCTACTTGTCACCCGACGTAACGAGCAGATTTCTGAATCTTAGATATCTGCTATAGGTTGTACTAGGCTGGGCGAACTCCTAACCCGACATCAGAAGCGAAAACAAGTCGCCAAGAACAAGCCCGGCCTGCGGGTGAAAGGAGAAAAAAGCGTGACAATAGATCAGACAATGGATGGGACCGGCGCCGAGGTGCAGGACGGTAACCGCCTTTCCCGGGAGGTCGGAAGAGCCGCAAGGCACTTTACCCGTACGCTTCAGATACGTCTTGCGCAATACGGAGTGAGCATCGGGCAATGGTCGTTCCTGCGCGCGCTCTGGGTGGAGGACGGGCTGTCGCAGCGCGAGCTGAGCAAACGCGTGGGGCTGACCGAACCGACGACGCACAGTGCGCTTCAGAAGCTTGAAGATCGCGGTTTGATCACACGTCGTACGATGACGGGCAACAACCGTAGATTGCACTCTTTCCTGACGGAAGAAGGCAAGGCGCTGAAGCCCGTGCTCGAGCCGCTGACGCTGGAAGTCGATGAGGTCGCCGTGCGCGGGCTCGATGCTGCGCAGCAGGTCGCTCTTAAGGAAGCGCTGGAAGCAGTAACCAAGAATCTGAAGGCTGATGAAGCCGCTGCCGCCGAGCGCGGTCTTCGCGTGCCGCCGACGCGTGAGCGCGAATGAAAAGAAAATGGCTGGCGGAGAACCCGTCAGCCATCGTCCAGTCCAGGGAAAATTCGAAAATGGGCGTTTCGCGTCGGTGTTTGCCGGGTGGCGCGGAACGCTTTGTCAGTGAAGGAGCGTCGCGGACCCTATCAGGCCGTTGCGTAATGGGTGATGAGCAGCGGCGGGCGCTCGGAGGCGCTGCGGATCAGGGCGGCGACGTGTAGTACGGCGGCCATGCCCAGTGCGGTCGCGCTGCCGGTCAGGGAATACATGCCTAACGCCATCAGGAAGCCCGCGCCTGAAAACAGGGTGATCGCAGCAGCGATGGTTCCGGTAAGTCCGCCGAGAAGCATCAGTCCGAGAGCCATAACATGTACCTTTCACTAAATTCCGTTCACTGGAGACCATAAGAGCGTTGAAGTTTGACGGAAATAAGGCGGATTTCGGGAGATTGTGGCACGCTTGAACCCAATTTGGAATCAGTCAATGACCTTGAAAACAAGGGCAAAAAACCGCCGATAGCTGGTGAATGTGTCGAAAAGTGACTGTAAATGCCACAAATCGGGGCGACTCGGGCAGCGGTAAGCGGTCCGGGGTGTTGCCTGCGCGGCACGAAACTCTTGCCGAAGAAACGGCACAGGTGCATCAAGGTCCTGTTTACTGTAATAAAGTCGAAACACCGCCGGTTCGTGGGGCTGGCGGGAACAGGAAAATGGACAGAGAAGCTGCTATGACGCGTGTTTTCAAAATTGTGACTGTCTTTCTTGCTGCGCAGTTCATGGCGCTCGCCGCGATGGCGCAGGATGGATACAGCATCAAGCCGGGCGACGTCGTCCGTGTCGAAGTTCTCGAGGATTCCTCGCTTAACCGTGAATCACTGGTGCTGCCCGATGGCCGTATCACCGTGCCGCTGGCCGGGACCGTGGCGGTCGGCGGGCGTACTGTAGACCAGGTTCGTTCTGACGTGACCCAGCGCCTGTCGAGCAATTTCGCAAGCGACCCGACTGTGACCGTTTCGCTGGTTCAGCTGGGCGAGGCCCCCAAGTCGACCGGCACCTATTCTAGCGACATCGAAGTCTACTTTATGGGCGAAATCAACACGCCCGGCCTGGCCAGGGTAGAAAAAGGCACGACTCTGCTTCAGGCGCTCGCCATCGCTGGCGGGTTCTCGCGCTTTGCGGCGACCAAGCGGGTTCAACTGCGCCGGACCGACAGTTCGGGCGTGCAGAAGGTCTATGCCTTTAACTACGACGATGTTCTCGCGGGCCGGACGAGCATTGGCGGAACAGTTCTTGCCAAGGGCGATGTGATCGTCGTACCAGCACGAAAACTATTCGAATAACCGTTTGCAAAAATCGGGGCGGAGCAGGTTGAAAATCAGGGCGCTGATAGGCGGGACGGCAATGGCGTCCCTTGTCATTTATGCGACACAGCCCGGCTGGGCGCAGGATGACAGCAATGCGGGCTTTCACGCCACACTGGGTGTTACCCAGGGCTTCACCTATGGCGATAACCTCGGACTGGGCATTCCGGGAAACCCGAATGACCCCGAGGAAGGCACGAGTTCGCTTTCCACCACCGGGCTGCGCCTTGATATGTCCAGCATCACCCGGACGCAGACTTTCAACTTTTCGCTCGGCGGGTCCGGGCGTTATGGCAGCCCGGCCTCGGGCACTTCGCTCAGCACCGGTTTTGTCGACCCCTTCATGACGGTTCTTTATTCGCGTGAAGGTGCCAATGCGCGGTTCAACTTTTCGGCGGCAATACGGGAAACGGACGTGTCCGATGTCATCGGCGCCGAGTTCGACGACGATGGCGTGCTTATCCCGCCGACCGACCTTGGCGATCTGACCGGGACCGGCACGCGGCGCACCTATACGGCAAGGGTCGGGTTCGAAACCGGGCTCTACTCGCCGTTTGGGCTGCGGTTTCAGGCCGACAGTTTCAAGGTTGAGTATAGCGATACGACTTCGAACTCGCTGAACGATTTCGAGCGTACCTCTGCCCAGATGACGGCGCTGTTCCGGATTGACCCGATCAACACGGCCGTCGCGGACTTCCGCTATTCGCTTTACAATGACGATACCGGCAGTCCGGATGAAGAGACGCGCACCGTCGAATTCGGCTTCGACCGTGATCTGGTTTCCGGCGGTTCGATTGCGGCGCGGCTTGGTTACACCGACACTGACGACGGGCTTCCAAACACGAATGACAACGGCGGCACGACGGGGCGTTTGGTTTATAACGGCAAACTGCCCAACGGCGGCTATAGCGTCGGCTATAGCATCCGGCGCACGAACGATAACGAGATCGACACGCTGCGTATATCCCGCAATCTGGATCTGCCGCTTGGGTCGATCAGCGGGAACATCGGCCTGACCAGTCTTGGTGGCGCTTCGCCCGAGGTCGTGGGCGGGCTGAATTATAACCGGGACACGCAGAAAGGTTCTTATTCTCTACAGGTCAATCGGGCGGTTACCTCGGATTCGGATGACGAGGACCGGTTCAGCACGCAGCTTTCGGCGCGCTATCGTCATGACCTGACGCCCTATTCGAGTTTTGTCGCCAATATCCTTTACTACCAGCTTGACGGCACGGCCAGTTCCAACGAGGTCAGCCGCTCAAGCCTTGAGCTTGGCTATCAGCATTCGCTGACAGAGGACTGGTTCCTGTCGACCGGCGTGAACCTGCGGATGCGGGAAGAAGAGAATGTCGGCCAAGGAGAGTCGCAGGAGATATTCCTGCGGTTGTCGCGCAGTTTCGACCTGTTCTGATCCAGACAGCCCTATGCGGGTCGGCTCAGACCGCGGAGAATTCCACCCAGATCCAGACCATCGCGAGATAGGTCAGGTGATGCAGCGCCTGATCGAAGCCGCTGGCGCGCCAGTAGCCCGCTTCGTTCGGGCCATAGCCCTTCATCTCGGAATAGCGGGCCTTGCCCCAGTCGATATTGAAATGCACGATCCATTCAAGCACGGCCATGACGGCGATAAACGCGGGCGAGGCTCCGACGATGAAAAAGGCGATGACCGAACCAAAGGCATGGACGGCCGCATGTTCGGCGCGGCCGAGGTGGAAATATTCGCCCCTGCCGGACAGCATGCGCGGGGTCTGCAGGAAGTAATCCGCAAACATGTGCTTGATCTGCAAAAGGCTCAGCAGGATCAGGACCGAACTTACGGTTGCTGGCAAGGCGAACTCCGTTACTGCACGTTCAAGGTCAGCTTAGGCGGATCGTGGCGGTACCGCAATCGCTGGTCTTGCAAGCAGGACAAGGGTTTGCGGGTTTGGAGCGTGCCTGCCGCCTTGCTACTCGACGCCGTGGTGGTAATCATGCCGGAACGCATCCTGCGGCATCTGAATGCAAAGCCAGTACCGGGAACATGGCCATAGAACCGACTCTCTTTCGCTATATCTGGAAGTATTCCAAGCGCGATCAGCTTGTGCTGCTGGTCGTGACATCGCTTTTGTTTCCGCTGTTGTACCTGACGCTGGAACTGCCCAAACGGATCATCAACGATGCGATCGGGTCGCAGTCGAGCGAGATCGAGTTTTGGGGCTACAGTTTCTCGCAGGTGCAGTTCCTTGCCCTGCTATGCGCCGGCTTTCTGTTGGCGGTGCTGGCGCATGGGTTGGTCAAGATGCGCGTCAACACGATGAAAGGCATTCTCGCCGAGCGGATGCTGCGCCGGTTCCGGTATACGCTGATCGGGCGACTGATGCTTTTCCCGCAGCCCTATTTCGAGCGGGTGAGTCAGGGCGAGCTGACGTCGATGATCACCGCCGAGAGCGAACCGATGGGCGGCCTGATGGGGGATGCGATCAGCCAGCCTGTGCTGCAGGCGGGGCAGATGATCACGATCCTCGGATTTCTGTTCGTCCAGAGTTTCTGGTTCGGGCTGGCGGCCTGTGCGCTGATCCCCTTGCAGGCGTGGCTTATCCCCAAGCTGCAACGCCAGATCAACAAGCTGAACAAGGAACGCATCAAGCAGGTGCGCGTGCTGGCGGCGGATATCGGCGAAAGCGCCGTCGGTGCGAGCGCGCTGCGCGCCAATGGCGGCTGGCGTTACCGCATGGCGGTGATCACCGCCCAGCTGGGCCGGATGTTCGACATCCGCTTCGAGATCTACCAGAAGAAATTCTTCATGAAGTTCATCAACAACTTCATCTCGCAGCTGACGCCGTTTTTCTTCTTTTCCATCGGCGGCTATCTGGTGTTGCAGGGCTCGGTTTCGCTGGGCGCACTGGTGGCGGCGTTGGCGGCATACAAGGATCTGTCTTCGCCGTGGAAGGAATTGCTGACCTATTACAACCAGACGCAGGATATGTCCGTGCGCTGGGAGATCATCATCGAGCGCTTTGCGCCGTCGGGCATGATGGACGAAAAGCTGTTTACCGGCCGTCCTGAGGAAATCCCTGCGCTGACCGGCGATATCGTTCTGGATCACGTGACGATGCGCGATGCGGACGGTAACGCGGTGCTTGAGGATCTGAACGTCACCCTGCCGGGCGGGAAGGTCATTGCCATCGCGGCGCCGAGTACCGAAGACCGAAAGGCCTTTACCGAGCTGCTGAGCCGGGAGGTTCTGCCGAGTTCGGGCGCCGTCACCATCGGCGGGCGTGATCTGAAGGGGCTGCACCATGGGGTGATCGCCGCGCGGATCGGCAGTGCGTCGTCGCGGCCGGTGCTCTTCAAGGGGACGTTCGGCGATAACGTGACCATGCCGATCCGTCAGAGCCCGAAGGGGGAGAGCGAGAACGCGGCCCTGATCGCAGAGGCGCTGCGCGCCGGGAACAGCCCGGATGCGCTGGATGTGAACTGGATCGATCCGTCGGTTGCCGGTTTCGAGACGCAGGAGGAGCTGCGCGACTGGTGGTTGCGGCTGATCGAAGGGATGGGGCCGGGGAATGCATTGTTCCGGCGCGGTCTGGACCAGAGTTTCGACGCAGAGCGGCATCCGGACCTTGCAGAGCGGATCGTGGAACTGCGCGGGCGCATCAGGTTCGCGGTGAAAGAGGCGGGGCTTGCCCGTCACGTGCATGCCTTTGATCCCGAACTCTACAACCCCGCGCTGCCGGTGGCGGACAACCTCCTGTTCGCGGTGCCGCGACGGTCAATCACCGCCGAGGAAGTGGCTGCGCAGACGGAGTTCCTTGGCCAGTTGCGTAGTCTGCATCTGGACAGGCCACTGATCGAAGTGACGCAGGAAGTCATCGATGTGCTGCGCCAGATCTTTGGCATGGACGGAACGGATCATCCACTGTTCCGGAACCTCGGGCTGGAAGCGGCCACCTATGAGACAGCGGTGGAGCTGGTCGAGAAGTCTCGCAAACAGGGCACCAGCGCGCTGAGCCAGGACGAGCTGGCAAGCCTGCTGACCGTGCCGATGCGGATTTCGGCCGAGAAGATCGGCGTCGCCTTTCCCGAAGAGATCCGGGAGCAGGTGCTGGCCCTGCGCAAGAGCCACAGCGCGCAGCTCTTGGAGAGCATGGGCGATCTGTTTGACCCGCTGGATGAGACGCGCTTTGCTCCCGGTCTGACCGTGATGGAAAACGCCCTTTTCGGGAAGATCTCGCAGGATGCCGGGAGCCGGGGGGACGATCTGCGCAAGCTGGTGGCCGCCGTGCTGGTGGAGAGCGGGGCGCAGGAAGGCGTGGTGCAGTTGATCTATGATCTGCCGGTGTCGATTTCCGGCAGCAATCTTCCTTCGATTTTTGCCGAACCGCTGGCACTGAGCCGGGCGACGATCAAACGGCCCGATGTACTGATACTGAACCAGGTGCTGGCCAGTTACAGCGCCGAGACACGCGCATCGGTTCATGATAACCTGCGGCGGCACATGCCGGATACGACGCTGATCTACCTGTCGGAACGGCTGGAGGATGTCCCGGCGCATGACGTGGCATTCGAGCTGGTGCAGGGACGGATCGTGAGCGAGGATATGCAGATCGGAGAGGAAGCGGATAGCGCGGCGAGCGCGGATCTTGGCCGCAAGCTGCGGGCGCTGGAACAGACCGAGCTGTTTTCGACTCTGAACCGCAAGCAGCTGCGGCTTCTGGCCTTTGGTGCGCGCTGGTTCGAAGCCCCGGCAGGCGAGACGGTGTTCCTGAAGAACGACGCGCCGACGGACGGTGCCTATCTGATCCTCGAGGGTGAGGCGGGTATGTACCTGCCGAAGGAAGAGGGGCCGGATGAGCTGATCGTCACCGCCGGGCCGGGCAAGCTGGTGGGTGAGCTGGGACTGATCCGCAACGAGCCACGGGCCCTGTCCATGGTGGCGGAGAGCGAACTTCGCTGTTTGCGGATCGGTGCCAAGGAATTCCTCGCCGTGGTCGAGCATGACGCGGCGACGGCGTTCAAGCTGTTGCAGGTGGTGGCGGGCTACGTAGGCACCTGAGCCCGGTTGCGGCGGGTGCAGGGGCTTTGCCCCGCCGCCCGTGCCGGCCGGCTCCCCAGGATATTTTTAACCCAAAGAAGGGGCGGGCCGGATTTGCAGTCTTCCTGTGCGGCGGGGCCGTTCAGTGCCTGCGGATCGGGTCGATCGGGGTTGCGGGCAGGTTCAGGGCCTGTTCGATGAAGAAGGCCGCCTGAAGCAGGGTCGCCTCGCCGCGGGGCGGGCCGATGAGTTGCAGGCTGATGGGCAGACCTGTCTCGGTGAAGTCAATGGGCATGGCCAGCGCCGGGAGCAGGGTGACGACGGAGAGGAAGGAAAACCGCAGCCAGTGTTCGTAGGTGGGCAGTTCCTGACCGTCGACGACGGTGGGGTACATTTCCTCGACCGGGCCGGGGGAGGTGCCGACGGTGGGCAGCGCCAGCACATCGTGATCCTGCAGGAAGAGCCGCATGATCTCATAAAGTTGCGAGCGGCGGCTTGGCGCGGCAAAGATGTCTTCGGTCGTCATGGCGAGGCCATAGGCAATATTGGCGCTAAGGGTTTTGTCGTAATGTTTGCGGATATTTTCGGGCTGGCGTGCGGTAGTCGAGGCGTAGTGCATGCCGCGCAGGGTCAGGAAGGTTTCGTTCAGATAGGGCAGGCCGGGGCAGGTTTCCGTGACATCGGCTCCGGCGCGGGCGGCGGTTTGCATGGCGGTGCGTAGGGCGGCGCGGATGTCCTGGTCGACCGGGGAAAAGCCGTTCTGGTCTTCGCTGAAGGCGATGCGAGGCGGGCGCGGGGCCTGTTCGACGGCGCTTTGGTACGAGGTTTCCGGTTGCCTGCGCGAAAGCGGCATGCGGGGGTCCCATCCGGTCATCGCATCGAGGAACAGCGCGGTATCGCGGATGTCGCGCGCCATCGGCCCGGAGAGCGCCTCGCCATTGTAGATTGTGTTGGAGGGACCGCCGCCGGCGCATCCGGGCGAGGGGCGCAGGCCCACGATGCCGCAATGGGCGGCGGGGGTACGCAGGGAGCCCATGAGGTCCGAGCCTTGTGACAGCCAGACCTCGCCGGTGGCGAGCGAGACCGCCGCGCCGCCCGAGGAGCCGCCCGCGTTCAGCCGCGTGTCCCAAGGGTTGCGGGTAGAGCCGAAGACGAGATTGGTGGAATTGCCGCCGGCGCCGAATTCTGGCGTATTGGTCTTGCCCATGACGATGCCGCCGCGGGATTCGAGCCGTTCGACCATCGGGTCGCTTGTGGCGGGGATGTGGTCTTTCAGTCCGAGCGTGGCGAAAGTGCTGCGCACGCCGCTGACATTGGAGAGATCCTTTATGCCGATGGGGAGCCCTGCGAGCCAGCCTGCCAGCCGGGCGTTTGCCGCCGCGTGATCGGGCAGGTCGGCGAGGGTGTCGCGGGCGCGGGTGAAACAGGTTGTGACGGTTGCATTGACCGTCGGTTCGACCTGTTCGATCCGCGTGGCGGAGGCGGTGACGAGATCTGCAGGGTCGAGATGACCCTTGCGTAGCTCGGCGACGATGTCGCGGGCGGGACGGGTGCAGAGTTCGGGGCCGGTAAAGGTTGTTTCGGGACGCATCAGGACTCGCAGAAAAGGGAATGGAGTAGGCCGATCACCTGTTCGGTGCGGTGGTCGGCGAGGGCGTAATAGACGGTTTTGCCGTTGCGCCGCGTGGTGACGAGGTTTTCGTCGCGCAGGCGGGCCAGCATCTGGCTGACCGCCGCCTGCCGGATGTCGAGGAGGGATTCCAGTTCGCTGACGGAAAGCTCTCCCTTGCAAAGGTGGCAGAGGATCAGCAGTCGGCCCTGGTGGGAGAGGGTCTTGAGATAGGCGGCGGCCTCGCCGACCTGGCTGTCGTCGAAGGACGCTTCGCCGGGATCGGCAGTTTCTAAGGGTGCGGGGCCGGTCACGGGGTTTGATCCGGTGACGGGGCGCCGCCCTGGAAAGCGTTGCCGTTCACGTAGTCGCAGGGGGCTTCCTGCATTTCGAGATGCAGCCCGGTGCCGGTGTAGGGATGGGCGCGGGCGAGGTCTTCGTCCACGTCGATCCCGAGACCGGGGGCGTCGGAGAGGGTGACATAGCCGTTTTCGACCTTGATCGACCCTCGGATCAGGTCGTTGTGGAACGGGGTCTCGATGGTCTCCGCCAGCAGCAGGTTGGGGATCGAGGTGGCGAGGTGCAGGTTGGCGGCCCATTCGACGGGACCGGCATAGAGATGCGGGGCCATCTGTGCGTTATAGGCTTCGGCCAGGGCGGCGACTTTTTTCATCTCCCATATACCCCCTGCGCGACCGAGCGCCGGTTGAAGGATCGAGGCGGCGCCGGACTGGAGGAGGGCCGCGAATTCGGCTTTGGTGGTGAGGCGTTCACCGGTGGCTACCGGGATGTTCACGGAGGCCGCGACACGGGCCATGCCGGGGGCGTCATCGGGCGGCACGGGTTCTTCGTACCAGAGCGGATGGTAGGGTTCGAGCGCCTTGCCAAGGCGGATCGCCCCGGCGGTGGTGAATTGCCCGTGCGTGCCAAAGAGCAGGTCGGCCCGGTCGCCGACGGCTTCGCGGATCGCCTTGCAGAACGCGACCGAGCGGGTGATGTCGCTCATCGCGGGCATATGGCCGCCGCGTATCGTATAGGGGCCGGCGGGGTCGAATTTTACTGCCGTGTAGCCGTGCCGGAGCATCTCGGTCGCGCTTTCGGCGGCCATGTCCGGGGAGTTCCAGAAGGCGGAGATGTCATGGCCAGGCTGCGGGTAGAGATAGGTGTAGGTGCGGATGCTATCATTCATGCGCCCGCCAAGCAGCGCATGCACCGGGCGGTCGCGGTCCTTGCCGAGAATGTCCCAGCAGGCGATTTCCAGCCCGGAGAAAGCGCCCATGACGGTCAGGTCGGGGCGCTGGGTGAAGCCGCTGGAATAGGCGCGACGGAACATCAGTTCGATATTCTCGGGGTTTTCGCCCTGCATGTGCCGGGCGAAGACATCCCGAACGACCGCCTGCATGGCGACAGGGCCGACGCTCGAGGCGTAGCATTCGCCCCAGCCGGTGATGCCGGTATCGGTCGAGAGCTTGACGAGGATCCAGTAGCGTCCGCCCCATCCCGGTGCGGGGGGGCTTGTCACGATGATGTCGAGATCCTGAAGTTTCATGTCTGCCACTACCATGCCCTCTTACCTGGGCGCAGCATTGCGGCTTGTCTTCGATGGTGCAAGCGGGGATCGGTTGCGGGATCAAGTTTTGTTGTGGAAGGCGACGGGCCGGGTTGGGGCTTTGCCCCGCCGCCCTTCGGGCGACTCCCCAGGATATTTTTGACCCAAAGAAGCGGATCGGTGCCCTCAGGGAAAGGCGGCGTTTCGCGGGAACGAAATGCGATATCCACGAAACGCCGAGGCGCCGGTGTATTCCGTGAGTGGCGGCGGCGCCTGTTCGGGGAGTTCAGAAGCCGAGCGCCATGCCGTCCTTGCGGCTGTCGCTGCCTCCTGAGAGGGTGCCGGTTTCCCTGTCGATACGGATCGCCTGGCTGCCGCCGATCGGGCTGTCCATCACTTTCAGCTTGTGACCGCGGGATTCCAGATCGGCACGCGCTTCGGGGGAGACGCCGGGCTCGATCTGGAGTTCGCCGTCATGGGCGAAGCTGCGCGGGGCGTCCATTGCCTCCTGCAGATCCATGTCCAGATCGAGCAGGGCAGAGAGGAAGGCGGCATGGCCCGCTGCCTGGTACTGGCCACCCATCACGCCAAAGGGCATTACCGGTTTGCCGTCCTTGCAGAGCATGCCAGGGATGATCGTGTGCATCGGGCGTTTATAGGGGGCGATGGCGTTTGGGTGGTCTTCGATCAGCCGGAAAGAAGCGCCGCGCGAGTGGAAGAGGACCCCGGTGGCAGGGTCGAGCCGGGTGGAGCCGAACCCGTGGAAGATCGAGTTTATGAAGGAGAGCGCATTGCCCTCTTTGTCGACAACACAGAGATAGATCGTATCCTTGTGTTCGGGTTCGCCCCAGAGAACGGGTTCCTGTGCACGGGTCATGTCGATGCGGGCCGCGAGCTTGTCGATGACCGCGTCCGAGAGCAGGGTTTCGGTGACGCCGGGACAGGACTCGGGGTCGGCGATCAGCGCGTCGCGGTGGAAATAGCCGAGCTTGGTGGCCTCGGCGTGGAGGTGGATGCGGTCCGCTTCGGACATATCCGCGCCCATGTCGAATTTCGACAGGATGCGCAGGATGACCAGCGCAGCGAGGCCCTGCCCGTTGGGGGGGCATTCGACAACATCATAGCCGCCGTAGGGGGTTGAGATCGGATCGACCCAATGGGCCTGGTCGATGCCCTTGTTGAAATCCTCTTCGGTGTGCAGCCCGCCGAGGGATTGCAGGTGCGCGGCCATTTTGGCGGCGGTTTCGCCCTCGTAGAAACCGGCGGCACCCTTGGTGGCAATCTCGCGTAGCCGGTCGGCGAGGAGGGGCTGGGCATGGTGTTCGCCGGCCATAGGAGCGGTGCCTTTGGGCAGGAAGAGGGCGGCGGCGTGGGTATCCTTGCCGACGGTGGCGGCGTTCGCGGCCCAGTCCTGTGCCACGCGGGGCGTTACGACATAGCCGTTTTCCGCATAATGGATCGCGCGGGCAAAGAGACGGTCGAGCGGCAGGGAGCCGTGATCCTTGTGGAGCAGGCACCAGGCGGAAATCGCGCCGGGAATGGTGACCGCGTGGGGGCTGGTCTGGGGGATCTCATCGGTAAGACCGGCGGCTTTCAGTGCCTCTACCGTGGCGGCGGCGGGGGCGCGGCCCGAGCCGTTCAACGCTTTGACCGGGCCATCCTTGGGTGCGTAGAGCGCGAAACAATCGCCGCCGATTCCGGTCATCAGCGGATCGACCACGCATTGCACCGCCACGGCGGCGATGGCGGCGTCGACCGCGTTGCCGCCGGTCGAGAGGATGTCGAGCCCGGCAGCGGTGGAGAGCGGGTGGGAGGTGGCGATCATCGCCTGCGAAGCCAGCGTGCTGGGGCGGCGGGCGGAGAAAAAGTCGAACATTCGAGTGGTCCTGTCGTGAATTTGGCCGTCGGCGGGCGTTGGTGTCAGGTCTCTGGACTCGCCAGAGGATGAAAGCAAGCGACCGCGCGGGCCGGGCCGAAACGGCCAAGCTGCGGGTCGCGGGTCTGGCAGTCGGGCTGCGCGGCGGGGCAGCGGGTTGAGAACCGGCATCCCTTTGGCAGGTCGAGCGGACTGGGGATTTCGCCCGGAAGCGGGTCGGGCATGGGTTCGAAAAACCTTGGTGCGGCCGCGCGCAGGGCGGCGGCATAGGGGTGGGCCGGGGCGTTCAGCACCGCGTCGGTGGGGCCGGTTTCAACGATGCGGCCCAAGTACATGATGGCGATTTCCTCGCAGAGGTAGCTGGCGACGCCGAGGTCATGGGTGATGAAGACGAGGGTCAGGCCCATGTCCTTTTGCAACCTGCGCAGCAGCGTTAGCAGTTGCGCCTGCGTGGAGACGTCGAGGCCCGAGACGGCTTCGTCCGCGACGAGAACGGAGGGTTCGGAAGCGAGCGCGCGGGCGATTGCGACGCGGCGGACCTGACCGCCGGAGAGGCCGGCGGGGTAGCGTCTGGCGGCATCCGTGGGCAGGCCGACGCGGTTCAGCAATTCGGCGACGCGGGATTTGATTTGGTCCTTCGGGACAATGTTGAAATGCCTCAGGGGTTCGGCGATCAGCGCTTCGATGGTCATGCGCGGATCAAGCGAACCGCGCGCATCCTGGTAGACCATCGCCACATCGCGGGCGAAATCGCGGCCAATGGCGCGGGCCTCGCGGATGGGCCGGCCGTGGTAAAGCGCGCGCCCGCCTGTCGGGGCGTCGAGGCCGAGCAGCACGCGGAGCAGAGTCGATTTTCCTGACCCACTTTCGCCGACCAGTGCGAGGGAGGTGCCCTTGTCGACGCGCAGACGCACACCGTCCAGTGCCTTTAGGCCGACGGTTTCGCGGGTGAAGCGGCGACCGGGCGGGCGGATCTGGAATGTCTTTTCGACTTCGATCAGCTCGAAAACGGCGGCGCCGGGGGTCGGCGCGGTTTGCGCCTTGGGTTCGGGGAGTGCGTTCATTCCGGGTTCCAGCAGGCAAATACGTGATCCAGCGCGCCGGTTCTGGCGGGGTTTGCCGGGGTCAGCGGCGGGGCCTCGACCGCGCAGCGGTCAAGCGCGCGGGGGCAGCGGGTGGCGAAGCGGCAGCCTTTTGGCATCTGGTCATGCGGCGGCACGGCGCCTTCGGGCGCGACCAGATCGTGGCGGCCGATTTCAACCACGCAGCTTTCTAGCTGGCGGGTATAGGGGTGGCGGTGATGGGTCAGAACATCGCGCGCCGGTCCGGATTCCACGACCTGCCCGGCATAGAGCACGACGATCCGGTCGCAGGACTGGCTGGCAAGCGCAAGGTCATGCAGCACGAAGATGCAGCTTGCGCCGCGTTCGCGGGTCAGCGACAGGATCAGCCGGATGATCTGGGCCTGAATGGTGACGTCGAGCGCGGAGGTCGGTTCATCCGCGAGCAAGAGGTCCGGGTTGCAGGCCAGCGCGATGGCGACCATCACGCGCTGCTGCATTCCGCCCGAGAGCTGATGCGGAAAGGCGGAGAGACGGGCTTCGGCATCATTTATTCCGACGGAGGTGAAAAGTTCGATTGCCTTGGCGTGGGCGGCGCTGCGCGTGAGTCCCAGATTGCGCCGCAGCGTCGTGGTCAGCTGGCGGCCCACCGTATAGGCCGGGTTCAGCGCCGCGCCCGCGTCCTGAAAGATCATCGAAAGGCGGCGGCCGCGCAGTTTCACCATCTGTCGCGCGGGGAGGGAAAGCAGATCGCCCGCTTCTTGCAGTTCGGCCCGGCCTTCGACCTCGGCTCCGTCGAGAAGCTGCATCAGGGCGGTGGCGATGGTGGATTTGCCCGCGCCGCTTTCGCCGACAAGCGCGAGGGTTTCGCCCTTGGCGATGGAGAGGTTCACGCGGTCGAGGATCTTGGCCGCGCCGCGATGCACGGTCAGATCGCTGACCGTCAGGAGATTGGTGTGGGTCATGCGCCTCTCCGGCCTTTGGGGTCGAACTCTTCACGGATGCCGTCGCCGACAATGGACAAGGCAATCAGCAGCAGTGCGAGGGCAAAGCCGGGCATGGCCGACATCCACGGGGCGAAGGAGACGAAATCGCGACCTTCGGCGATCATCAGGCCCCAGTCGGGGGTTGGGGGCGTGACACCGATGCCAAGGAAGGACAGCGAAGAGGACACAAGGATCGCCTCGGATATGCGGATGGTGACCTGAACGGCGAGCGGAAAGATCACGTTGGGCAGGACGTGACGCCAGACGACCTGAAGCGAGGGGATTGACATCAGGCGCGCGGCCTCGACAAAGCCCTGCACGCGAACGCGCATCACGTCGGCGCGGACGGTACGCGAGAAGGGGCCGATCATCGACAGGCCCACGGCGATGACCACCTTGTCGACCCCCTGGCCGAGGATTGCGATGAAGGCGACGGCAAGGATCAGCGAGGGCAGGGCGAGGATCGAGTCGATCAGCCGCATCAGGCCCCATTCCACCCAGCCGCCGGAAAGACCTGCGGCGAGGCCGATCACCAGACCGCCAACCGCGCCGATGATGACGGAGAAAAACCCGATGATCAGGGCGAAACGTGCGCCAAAGATGGTGCGCGAAAGAATATCCTGACCGTAGCTGTCGGTGCCCATCGGATGCGCGGCGGTGGGCGGCTGCATCATTGCGTCATAGGATTGCAGCACCGGGTCGTAGGGCGCGACATAGGGCGCGAATATCGCCGCCAACAGGTAGGCGAGGGCGACGATAAGCGAGACCGTGAAGAACGGGCGGCGCACAAAGATCGACCGGCGGCCGCGCCGTTTCGATTTTGGCGGGCCTGCGGGGGGATTTGTTGCCGGGGCGGGAGCCTTGGTTGCCAGTGGCGAGGCCTGCGCGGTCATTTGCGGTCTCTCAGTCTTGGATCGAGGATCGGGTAGGAAAGATCCACCAGCAGGTTGACCCCGATGAAGAGCAGCGCGGTCATTATGACCCCTGCCTGCACAACGCCGTATTCGCGGCCCAACACCGCCGAGGTCAGCATCTGGCCGATGCCGGGCAGGTTGAACACGGTTTCAGTCAGAACAGTACCCTGCAGGAGTGTGCCGAGCTGCAACCCAAGGATGGTGACGAGCGGCATGGCGATGTTACGCACGCCATGTACCCAGATGACCCGCCAGCTTGGCTCGCCGCGCGCGCGTGCAGCAGCGATATAGGGTTCCTCGAGCACTTCGATCAGTGAAGCGCGGGTGAGGCGGGTGATCATGGCGATGAAATAGGTCGATAGCGTCAGGCCGGGCAGGATCATGTGATAGATGCCGGTCCAGAATTCCTCCCACGGGGAGACATAGCCCATAACCGGGAACCAGCCGAGGCGCACGCCAAAGAACCAGATCAGCAGGATGCCCAGCAGGAAGGAGGGGAAGGCGGTGCCGGTCAACGCAAACACGGCCGAGCCCGCGTCGAATGCGGTGTCTTTCTTGACCGCTGACAAGACGCCCAAAGGAACACCGATCAGGATCGCGAAAGAGAGCGAGAAAAAGGCCAGCGTCAGGGTGACGGGCAGGGCCTCTTTGAAGCCATAGGTAAAGATGTCTGTGCGGGCGACAAAGGAAGTACCCCAGTCGCCCTGCACGAAGTTTATGGCCCAATCGGCGTATTGCACCAGAAAGGAACGGTCCAGGCCCATTTCGGCCGTTAGCGACTCGTAGGCCTCTTGCGAGTATTCCGAGCCGAGCATGATTTGCACGGGATCGCCCGGCGCCAGCTTTAGCAAGCCAAAGGTGGCGATCGAGACGATGAACAGAACGACGAGCGTCTGCCCGATCTTGCCGAGAGCCTGGACCAGCATCAGGCAAGGCTGACCGTGTGCAGGTTAACGAGGTCGGCGGGGATATACTGGAAGCCCTGCACCTTATCCGAGAAGACCTTGTAGATCGGCATATGGGCCATGATCCCGATGGGTGCTTCTTCCATCAGCAGGTCTTCGGCCTTGTAGTACAGTTCCTTGCGCTCTTCGCTGTCGAGGATCACCTGCGCCTGTTTGCAGAGCTCGTCGAACTCGGCGTTTTCCCAGCCACAGAAGTTCCACGCCCCGTCCGATTTGAATTCGGGGTAGATGGTTTCATCGGGATCGAGGTCAGCCACCCATTCGAAGTCATAAAGGTCGAAATCGCCTTCGTTGCGGCGTTTGACCCATGTGGCCGGCTCGATCAGTTCGAGGTTCACTTTGATGCCGATCTCGGCCAGCATCGGCGCGATGGTCTGGGCGACGCGGGTGCCGACCGGGCCACGCTCGGCCATCATGTAGGTGACTTCGATTTCGCCCTGCTCCTCGGCCTTGGCGCGGAATTCCTTGGCTTTTTCAAGGTCGAACCACTGTCCACGGCCCGAAGTGGCGATATCGGGATCAAAGAATGCGGTCATCGGCGGAGAGATCGGGGTGTAGGCCTGCTGGGCGCGCCCGAAATAAGCCTGTTTCACCAGCGTTTCACGGTCCAGCGCCCAGGCAACAGCCTTGCGCAGGTTCA
Source organism: Heliomarina baculiformis (assembly GCF_019966545.1). Lineage (GTDB taxonomy): Bacteria > Pseudomonadota > Alphaproteobacteria > Rhodobacterales > Rhodobacteraceae > Heliomarina > Heliomarina baculiformis. The sequence goes on from NZ_JAIMIC010000008.1 coordinate 321,680, forward strand.
TGTCGGTGAAGGGACCCTTTTTGCAGTTCATGCCGAGGAAGGTGTAGTTGCCTTCGATCTCGCCATAGAGATTGGCCTTGGGGAAGGCTTCGACCTGATCGACAAGCTGCATCGGGCAGTCGGTCATGCCGTCGATCTGGCCGGACATCAGCGCTGCCAGCGCGGTCGAGGCCTCGTTCATCAGAACAAAGGTGACTTTTTCGAGCTTGGGCATGTCCGGTTCGAAATACTCGGTGTTCGCTTCGAGTTCGATGGCGTCATTCTCGCGCCAGGAAACGAACTTGAATGGGCCGGTGCCGACCGGGTTGCGGCCGTAATCGGTGCCGTATTTCTCGACAGCGGCAGGGGAGACGATGGTGCCCGCGCGACCCGTGGAGCCGTTCAGTGCGACAGGCAGGAAGGCGTAGGGCTGCGAGAAATGCAGTTTGAGCGTCAGCGGATCGACGATCTCGATCTCGTCCAGCAGTGCCAGTTTCCATGCGTGGGGCGATTTCGGCTCGCCTTCCTTGACGCGGAGCAGCGAGAATTTGACGGCCTCGGCATCGCAGGGGGTGCCATCGTGGAATCTGACGCCTTCGCGAAGTTTGAACACGTGGGTCTTGTCGTCTTCAAGATCCCATGTTTCTGCCAGATCGGGTTCGAAAGTGACGTTTTCACCGTCATAGACGATCTTGAGCAGGCCGTTGTGGATGTTGTTGATGATCTGGATCGCCGACAGGAAGCCGGTGAAATGCGGATCGAGCGTGTCGATCACCTTGATCGAGGCGATCTTTAGGTGGCCGCTTTGCTGGGCGCGGGCGATGGAGGGGAAACTGCCGCCAGCGGTGGCCGCGACGATTCCCGCGCCCATCCCCTTGAGGATGGCCCTACGTCCGAATCGCGCCGAAAGCCGTTCGGCGAGGATTTTCTTGTGGTCTGTCTCTGTCATGTCCTGGTTTCCCTGTTGGCATGGTCTCCTCCCATTTTTATTCAACGGCGCCAGTGCTTTTGTGTGAGCGGGTTGATCCTGCTTCGTCACTTTCTGCGCAGTTTGGCGGCGAAATTTTCTGTTTTTTCGTGTTTCCTGTCCGTTGAGATGAATTCAGGTTGTGCGGATATGTATACATATGCAAGATGAAAGTGCATCTTTTAGCAGCTCAGGTCCACGGATGACTAATCGGACAGCAGAAAACATTTTTGACAGGCTGGTTGATGGCATTGTGGCGGGAAAAATGATCCCCGGAGAGCCGCTGGCGGAAAAAGCGCTGGCAGAGCAGTTTGGCGTTTCGCGGACGCCGGTACGCGAGGCGCTGCATCGTCTCGAACAATCGAATCTTGCTGAACGCGGGTCACGCCGGGCGTTTTTCGTGCGCGAGATGAAGGCAGAGGACCTTGCCGAGCTTTTCGAGGCGGTGGGCGAGGTCGAAAGTGCGCTGGCCGCGCTGGCCGCGCATCGTCTGACGGAAGTCGAGCGAAAAACGTTGATGGCGATACTGGAGGAAGGTCGGGCCTGTGACGATCCCGAAGCCTATAGTGGAATCAACAAGCATTTTCACAATACCATCAAGGCGGGCGCGCGAAATTCCGCACTTGCTGCGACGCTGGAAGATCTGAACCTCAGAACGATGGCGTGGCGCGCGGCCAACTTTCATGAAAATACCAACCGGCTTGCAACGTCGCGGGTTGAACATCAGGCGATAACCGAGGCTATCCTTGCGCAGGATGCCGAAGCGACCCGAAGCCTGATGCGCAGCCACGTGGCGGGCTCTTACGTCTTGGTGGCCGATATTCTTGCGCGGCGCGAACCGTAGCGGCGGATAATGCGCGACGAGCCGCCCGTCGCATGAATAAAGGAATGCTTCGTGCCCGATCTGACCCTTACCCTTGAACTGCTGGCCTTTCTGATCGTGATCGGCGGATTTGCTGGTGTACTCGCCGGTCTTTTGGGCGTCGGGGGCGGCATCGTTCTTGTACCGGCGTTCTTTTTCACATTTCAGGCGCTGGGCTATGACGGACCGCAGGTGATGCAGGTCTGTCTTGCCACATCGCTTGCGACGATCATCGTGACCTCGCTGCGCTCGGTAATCGGGCACAACCGCAAGGGGGCGGTGGAATGGTCGATCCTGAAAGGTTGGGGGCCGGGCATCGTTTTCGGCGCCATCTTTGGCGTTCTGGCGGCAGCGGCGCTGCGCTCGACCAGTCTTCAGATCATATTCGGTTGTCTTGCGCTGGTGATCGGCTGCTACATGACTTTCGGGCGCAACAGCTGGCGGATCGCGCAGCAGATGCCTAGCGGGATCAAACAGTATCTCTATTCGCCGCTTGTCGGTTTCCTGTCGGTCCTGATGGGTATCGGGGGCGGCAGTTTCGGTGTCCCGTTGATGAGCCTGCACAATGTCCCGATCCACCGCGCCGTGGCGACCGCTGCGGGATTCGGCGTTCTTATCGCCGTGCCATCGGCCATCGGATTCCTGTTCCTTGATGTCGGGGCCGCTTCGCGCCCGCCCTTGACCATCGGAGCGATCAACCTGCCGGGCTTTCTGATCGTCATTGCGATGACCCTGATCACCGCTCCGCTTGGGGTGCGGCTGGCCCATTCGCTTGATCCGGGACCGCTTAAACGCGCGTTTGGCGTGTTCCTTCTGCTCGTTGCGTTGAACATGCTGCGCAAGGCGTGGATGGGCTGAACCCGCGCTTACCGCTGAAAACTGTCGTGCATGTCATGGTCCGGGCTGGGCTGGCGGTTCCGCTGCTCGCGGTAGAGCGAGGCGAAATGGCCAACGATCAGGCATAGAATGGCAAACCCTAGGAACGCGGCGATAGGGCGTTCGAAAAAGTCGCCGAACACGCTGACCCGGTTCATGGCGGGGCGGAATTTGGTTTCCATGATGCCGCCAAGCACAAGGCCAAGCACGATAGGCACGGCGGGCAGGTTCTGACGTTTCAGGATCAGCCCGAACCAGCCGAAAGCGGCGGCAATGGCGCAATCCACCACTGAATTGCGCAGTGAATAGACTCCGACAAAACTGAGCGTCAGAATCATGACGCCCAAGAACCGCGTGGGAATACGAATGATCCGCAATAGCAGGTTCGACGAGATCAGCATGAAGAGCACAACGATCACGTTCAGAATGATCATTGCCGCATAAAGTGCATAGACGAAGTCGATCTGGCCCTGAAAAAGTTGCGGGCCGGGGATGACGTTATGGACGTAGAAGACGGACAGCATCATCGCGGTCAGGGCCTCGCCCGGGATGCCGAGTGCCAGCAGGGGGATCATCGCCGCTGCAGGCACCGCATTATTCGCGGATTCCGAGGCGACGAGTCCTTCGGGGCTGCCCTTGCCGAAGGCGTCCGGGTTTTTCGATGTCTTCTGGGCATAGTTATAGCTGAGGAACTGCGCGGTGAATTCGCCGACGCCGGGAATCATGCCCATGAGCACGCCAAAGCCGGAGCCGGATACCGCGAGCCGCTTGTATTTGAAGATGCGCAGCATGGCCCGGCCCATCGAACCCTTGATCGGCGGGGTTTCGGGGGCGCTTTCGGGTTCGCTGAGCAGTAAAAACGCCTGGCTAAGGGCGAAGAGCCCCAGAACGATGACGATCAGGTCGAAACCCGAGGCCAGCCATTCCTGTCCGAAGGTGAAACGCTGGGTGTATTTCAGCGGTTCGAGTCCGACGGTACCGAGGAAAACCCCCAGCCCGGCGAGCATACCGGCGGCGAGCGTCTGGCCCCGGTGGGCGATGACGACAAGGACAAGGCCAAGCAAGGCGGCAAGGAAGATCTCTTTCGAGCCAAACATGGGCGCGATCTTGGCCAGCACGGGGGACAGCAGGATCAGGGCGAGGATCGACAGGATGCCGCTGACGAAGGACGCACCGTAGGCGAGGCCCAGCGCGCGCAGCGCTTCGCCACGCTGGGTCATCGGGTGTCCGTCATATGTGGTCAACGCATTCACGGCTGTGCCGGGCGTATTGATGAGGATGGCAGGCAGCGCGCCGCCGAACATGGAAGAACCGTAGATGCCAAGCAGCATGACCAGCCCCACCAGCGGGGGCAGGGCAAAGGTTGCGGGCAACAGGATGGCGATGGCGACAGCCGGACCGACGCCGGGTATGGCGCCGATGATTACGCCGCCGATCGACCCGATCAGCAACGCGAGCAGCACGTCGAAGTTCATCAGCATTCCGATGCCGGAGAGCAGCATATCCATCGTCAGCCCCTAGAAATTCGTCATCAAGAAAGAACGGAGGGCGCCCGCGGGCAAAAGCTCGTAAATGTCGCCTGACGGGATGTTCACGCCAAGCAGCCCGTTGAACAGCACGACGACGCCGAGACCGAAAACGGCGGCAAGTCCCATCCAGCGCGCGCCGCGATAACCCATGCGAAAGCTGAGGGCGCAGGTAAAGGCGATGGTCGCGATCAGGTAGCCGATGATCGGCACCAGCCAGACATAGACGATGAACCACAGGACGAATTCCAGAGCCCGGGCCCATGCGGCGAGTTCTTCGGCAAGACCGGGAAGGCGATTTGCGCAGAGAACGCAGAACAGGTGGCCGGCGGAGAAGAGGGTCATCACGATGATCGCGATGCCGGGCCAGAAGGCGGGCTGGGTGAACAGCTTGCTGCGCGGCACCCATTGGGTTTGCCACGGAATCAGGATCAGCAGAAGGACCGAAAAACCAAAGAAACCGGCGGCAAAGACCAGCTCTCCGGGGCGGGCATTACGCTGGAACATGTCCTGAAAATTCCGCGTTCGGACGAATTCGCGAAACCGTGTGCCAATGCGCTGGCCCGGGCGCGGCGGGATATCCGCGCCCGGAACCTGTTGACCGTCTGGCTTACTCATCGAGCAGTTTGCCGATTTCGGCGCGCGCCTTATGATCGGCCTCGATCTGCTTTTCGGATTCGGCGGCGTCCTGCCAATAGATCAGTGCGCCGGTATCGGCGGCCAGTTTTTTGGCCGCATCAGAGGCCATGACCTTTTCCGCGACGGTGGCGATCTTGTCGCGGGCCTCTTGCGGAACATCGGCCTTGACGAAGAGTCCGTTCCAGAGCGCGAGATCAAGTTCGGGGATCAACTCGCCAACGGTGGGTGCATCGGGGGTGAGCGGGATGCGTTCCGAACCGATAGAAGCGAGAACCTTGATGTCGTCGAGGCAGGGAAAGACCTGTTGCAGCGTCGTGTTCATCACGTCGACATCGCCCGAGGCGAGCGAATTGCAATCGAGCGCGTCAAAGGCGGCCTCATAGGCGAAATCGAAGCCCTTGGCCTTGGCTACGGCAAAGGTGATCTGGGTCGGTGTCAGCATCGCCCCGAAATGGCCGAGCGCGACCTCGTTCTCCTTGGCGTAATCCGCCAGTTCATCAAGCGTGGAATAAGGCGCATCGCCGGAGGTCGCGAGCACGAAGGGGTAGGTGACAAAGATGCCGATGGGTTCGAACGGATTGGGCGATAGGGCGGGGATGCCGATATCGGGGCCCGAGAGCGGCACGTCAGAGACGAAAGAACCGATGGTATAGCCATCTGCCGCAGCATTTGCGACCTCGACCGCACCGGGGAAGGGGCCGCCACCGCCGCCGGGTTTGTTCACGACCGCCGCCGCGACGCCGTATTCCTTTTGAAATTCGTCCGCGATCATGCGGGTCAGGATGTCTTCAAGATCGCCGGGCGGGAAGGGGATGATGAATTCGACCGGTTTTTCCGGGTATTCCGCCTGCGCGGCAAGGGGGACTGCGGCCAAGGCCGTGGCGAGGGTCAGTCTGGCGAGGTTGTTCATTGTGGTCTCCTGTTGGTTTTTTGGGTGTTTTCTTGAATTGGTCATCCGAAACCGACGCCCATGCCCACGGTCGCAAGGGTCATAGGGGCGACTTCGGCAATGACAGCTGGCCTGTTTCTGAGAACCCCGTTCAGGCACAGCGTCAGCCCATAGGCTGCGTAAGCCGCAAGACCGAGAACGATGGCGAACAGGTAGGTTTCGGCAAGGACAGGCATGGGCAGCGATGTCACGCCGTCGGGTGTCACAAGCGGAATGGAAGAGCTTGCGCAGATCGCGCCGCTATTGAGCAGGAACAGCGCGACGAGTACGCCCGCCATGCAAAGATGCGACGCAGCCCGGTGCAGACAAAGCAACGGGGCGGGACCGCGCAAGGCGAACGGAATCAGCATCACCATGACGGTCGCGCCCAGCATGAGACCGGTCAGACCGCCGATCATTGCCAGCAGCATCGCGCCGAGGCCGAGCCAGGCCAAGCCCGCCTGCCAGCGGGTTGCCCCGCCGGTGCAGGCCCATGTGCCAAGCGCCGCGAGGGCCAGCAGGCAGAGGTGATAGGCTGACATGATCCGGCCCCTATGCTGCGATTATTCGGCCGCCGTCTTGTTCGAGTGGCAGCAATGCGCGCCGTTGGGGTCTTTGGGCACATCCAGCGTCGGATTGCGGTCAAAAAAATTCTCGGGCCGCAGTTTGAACCCGGCGTAGTCGACGGGCATCACCGGCCAGTCCTCGGTACGTGGAAAATGGGTTAGGCCAAAGCTGTGCCAAACCACGATATCTTCGCCATCAACCGGGCGGTTGGCCGCGCTATAGGCCGGTAGACCGGCACCGCCGGGATGCTGGTTCGGCGTGTATCCGGCCGCCCACATTTCGTCCCGGTCGAACTGGGTGACCCAGAGCGATTTGGTGGCGAAACCCGCGCGTTTTGTGATCGACGCCTCGTCATCGGCAAGCAGAAGCGGCAGGCCTTCGGGGACGAGTACATAGGCGGTCGGTTCGCCGAGATGGTTGGTCTTTTCCGCCGATGAGATGCGCCAGATGCGGCCAAGGTCGTTCTTTGCGACGCGCTTGGCGTCCGCTTCGGTCTTGAGGCGGGTAATCTCGCGGGTAAAGGCGTTACCGACCGGGTTGCCCTTGCCCATTTTCAGGCGCTTCACGTCGATCTCATCGACCTGATTGCGCAGACCGTCGATCGCAAAATCGAGCCGGGCCGAGAACATGTGCTGGTGTTGCGGGGCACCGAGACGCGGGGCCAGTTCGGTGGCCCATTCGTAATCGCCCTCGGGACGGCCCGAGGTGAACACGACGCCGGTCGCCTTGCATTCCAGCTCGATCTTACCGTCGAGGTAGAAGTACCAGTAGAAGCCGTAATCGTAATTGCCGACCGTCACGAAGAACGAGACGACCAGACGCCGCTGACGGCGCACATCTGCGCGGCTCGAGAAAATGTCCGTGTGCTTCCAAAGGGTGCCAAAATCTTCTTCGTGGATGCAGATGGCATTGGGCAGGACGACGGGGTTGCAGAAATCGTCAACGACGGTGGCATCGACATAGTGGATCTCTCCAAGGCAGTCGCAGCCCAGAACCAGCGCGTTGGCGAGGCGACCGAACTGGTATTCACCGGCGTCAAAATAGTTCTGCCATTCGTGGGTCGGCTGGGGTTCGCCATAGGGAACGACCATTTCCGAGACGGAGGCCCGGTTCAAAATCGAACGCTTCTTGCCGCCGTCCTTGAACGAGATGTCGTGAAGAGTCAGACCCTCACGGCCGTTGAAGCCGACTCGGACGGACCAGTTTTCCCATTCGAGCACGTTATCCTTCATGGTGAAGGATGCGCCCTCGGGCTGGGTGATATTGAGCGGCTTCATCGTCTCGCGCGGTGTGATCGACGGGTCGAGGTAATCGCCGCGATCCTGCGGGACTTCCATGTAGCCGGTATCGACGAAACGCAGAACTTTCCGGTCGGTCAGGTCCACGTGGCAGACGATGCCTTCGATCGGATGCGCCCAGAGTTCGTGGATGGCGTTTTCATCGGGGGCGTAAAAGCTGAGGACACGGAGCATGCGGCGGCCGAGTTCGTCCTCGTGCCCGAAGACACCGGCGGAGAGGGGGCAGCAGAAAACCTTGTCGAGATCGGTGATGCCGCGCTTGGCCAGCGCTTCGACGAAACGCGGGTCGGCCTTGGAGATTTCCTCGGCGGCGACATAATCCTCGTCGAGAACCGGGCCCCAGCCGTCCCTGGCCGGATCGAGCGAACGCTGGTGGATGATCTTGCCAGCCGGAATATCGACGACAATCTCGGTCACTTCGCGGGCAGCGACATCCATGACGAGAACGCCGATTTCCCGGGCAACCGGTTCGCCGGGCTTGAACGTGGCCATGGTTTCGCGGCTCGGTTCGCGCAGCATCACGTAGGAGTAGCGGGTGCTTTCGCCCTTGAAGCCGTTTTCCTCGAGCACGGCCTTGAGGCGGGTGATCTCGATCGCGGAGATCGGGTCCAGCGGGTGCTTTATGCCGGTATCGGCTGTTGTTTCCCTGACTGCTTCATTCATCTTTCAACCCTCCGATGATTGGTTGGCCAAGAGGATCAAGGCGAGTTTCAGATGCATCTATTGCGGGATGCGCCAAAGATTCGATAATTTGCGCCAATCTGCCACGCGGGCGTCACAAAACCGGTTATGCCAAACGCTAGGCGTCGTATTGGCGCGCGGTGGATTTGCCCTGTGCCGCTTTTCTGGACGCTTCACAGGACCGGATGCGCAAGATCGGGGCGGGCGCGGGACAGCGTGATTCCCTGCATAGGCTACCCGGCCTGATTCCTTTTCGATGGCGCATGGCCTGTCCAGCTTCGATAGGCGCGCCAAAAGACGGTTTCGTCGGAATAGCCGAGGCTCTGCGCGACGGTCTTCAGACTGGCATTCGGGTCGTCGAGATGAGTTTCGACGATCTTCTGGCGCTGCGCCTGAAGAATAGCGCGAAGCGAGGTGCCTTCGGAGGCGAGATGGCGTTGCAGGCTGCGCGGGGCCTGTCCGAGCTCTTGTGCGATCGTCGCTAAATCGACGGGGAGGTGTCCGAGGTTGCGACTGACGATGACCTGCACCTGTTCTGCGATCGTGCGGCAGGGGTCCTGCGTCAGGACAAGGTCGGCGACATGGCGTTCGATCAGAGCCAGCAGGGCGGTATCCTCAACGCGGTGAAGGGTATCGAGACCGCCCTGACGGAACAGCAGCCGGTTGGCGCTTTGCCCGAAACGCACCCGCGCGCCAAAAATACGTTCGAGCAGGTCCGCCCGGCGGGAGGGACCGTGGATGAAATGCACCTCTTCTGGCGTCCAGCGTGGATCGAACGCGATGTGGACAAGCCGACAGATGCAGGAGAGGGAAAACTCAGCATCCTGCGCGCCGGCCTGAAATCCGGGTGAGCCAAGCTGATAGGACAGGCCGAGCCGGTCTCCGTCGTCAATGAGATGCATCTCGGTCGCGCTTTGTAGGGCGGAGAGGCTGTCGCGAAATCTCTCCAGCCCACGTCGCAGGGTCGAGGAATGCAGCATCAGAAGCCCGATGGGGCCAAGATCGGCCGGGCTGATCCGCGTACCGAGGCGGGCGCCGAGGATCGGGTCATGGGCATGATGTGCTGCGGCTTCGAACGTTTTCAGATAGGCCGCCAGCGAGATGATTTCATAGGGATCGCGCACGGCTTCCGAGTTAATGCCGTTTTGCCGGAGGATTGACGTGATCGTGTCACTGTCGTTGCCGAAATGGCGCAGGATCGGTGCGAGCGCAGCGGCCCGCAGGGAGGGAACAGGGGGTGGGTTGGCGATGGGCCGTGGCATCTATCGGGTTCACTGGATGAACCTCAAGTATCGGCGGGAGGGCCGATCATGGCAAGTGTCCGGGCTTTTGTCGTGAGTTGGGTGCGCCGAAGCCGGATTGCGGTGCTAATCGGTTTTTCGGCCCGGCGCTATTTCGTGCGAGCAGTTCTGCGGTTGGATTTGAACCGTGTAGTGCGGGGCATGCCCGTTCATCGCCGCAACGTCGCCGAACATTGCGACGTGGCGGGGGCTCTGCCCCGCCGCCCTGTCGGGCGACACCCCGGGATATTTTTTGACCCAAAGAAGCGGATCAGCGGTTGAACAGGATCACGTTGCGCTTGGCCGCGCCGCCGAGTGTGTCGGCGATGGCTTCGTTGATCTGGTCAAGCTTCCAGCGGCCGGAGATCAGTTCGTCCAGCTTGAGGCGGCCCTGCTGGTAGAGGTCGATCATCCAGGGAATGTCGCGCTTGATGACCACGTTGCCCATCTTCGAACCGATGAAGCCCTGACCGACATCGGCCATGAACAGCGGCGAGAATTTCGAGAACTGGTCACCATGGGGCATGCCGATCATGACCACGTTCCCGCTCGCGGCCAGATAACGCGGCGCCTGATCGTAGACCTGGGCGACGCCGACGGTGACCATGACGCAATCGGCGCCGCGCCCGAGGATTTTCTTGACCTCATTCCAAGGTTTGGCTTCTTTCGCGGAGACAGTATCCGTCGCCCCGAATTCCTTTGCGATCTCAAGCTTTTCGTCCACGAGATCGACGGCGATGATGCGGCGGGCCCCCGCGATGCGCGCGCCCTGGATCGCGTTCAGGCCGACTCCGCCCGCGCCAATCACGACCACGTCCTGTCCGACACGGAGGCGTGCCGCGTTCACGGCGGCGCCGACGCCGGTGATCACGCCGCAGGAGATCAGGGAAGCGACATCCTTGCCGATGTCATGGGGGATGGTCACCACCTGACTTTGATCGACCACGACTTTTTCCGCGAAGGCACCGGTGTCGAGCGCCTGCATCAGGGGCGCGCCATCCTTGGTCTGCAGCGGGTGCTTGCTGCCATCTGTCGGGGTTTCGCAGGTGGTCAGGTGACCGGAGTGACAGGAGGGACAGTTGCCACAGGCTCTGATCAGGGTGACGCAGACACTGTCGCCGATTTCAATGCCCTGCACGTTATCGCCCAGCGCGGTCACGCGACCGGCGGCTTCGTGCCCGTAGACGGCGGGCAGTTTGCCGCCAAAGCCACCTTGCCAGAAGGAAATATCGGAATGGCAGATCGCGACCGCATCCAGTTCGACTTCGACTTCGCCAGCCGCGGGCGGGGCGATCTGGACGTCCTCGATGACCAGAGGTTCATTGAAGGCGTGGCAGACGGCGGCCTTGATGGTTTGCATGGAACTCTCCCTGTTCATTTCCCTTGCACGTTACCTGTATCAGGGCGGGCTTCAAGTGCGAAACAGTATTTCGTTATGCGGGAATGCGATCTTCCTCAGGAAGCCGCCAGATGAGGAAGAGGGCGACTGAAAGGAGAAGCGCAGCGAGAAGAAAGGCGGCGCCCGGAAACTGGAACTCGGCAGCTGGCCGGGTGAAAAAGGCGAATGTCGAGGTCATGAGAAGCGGTGATATGACGGCGGCGAGTGCATTGACGCTTGTCAGTACACCCTGAAGCTCGCCTTGCGCGTTGTCGTCGACCTGGCGTGACATGATGCCTTGGAGGGCGGGGGTAATCACGGCACCGATCGCGGCGATGGGCGTCAGTATGATGGCGACTGTGCCACTGGTCACCACGGCGAGGCTGAGGCAGGCGATGATGTCGAAGACCAGCCCGTAGATGACCGTGCGCCTGTCGCCGAGACGTCGCAGCATGTGGCGCAGCACCACCGCCTGCATGATGGCGGCGGATATGCCGTAGATGGCCAGAGAGATGCCGATGGTGCGGGAGTTCCAGCCAAAGCTGACCTGCGTGAAATAGGCCCAGATCGCCGGGTAGACGTAAAGGGCGATGCTGTAGAGCAGCGTAGCGAGCAGGAGAGTGCTGATGCCGGGCAGATCGGAGAGATGGCGGAACGCGCCGAATGGATTGGCGCGCCGCCATTGAAAGGCGCGTCTGGTCCGGTCCGTTACGGTTTCCCGCAGAACGAACAACCCCAGCATGAAATTGACGCCGGATAGTAGAGCCGCCGCAAAGAAGGGCGCGCGGGTGCCCATTTCGCCCAGCATACCGCCGACCACCGGACCCAGAACGAAACCGATGCCAAACGCAGCACCGACCAGTCCGAAATTGGCCGATTTTTCCTCGCGCGTGGAGATGTCGGCCATGTAGGCGCTGGCGGTGCCATGGGTTGCTGCGGTGATGCCGCCGACGAGTCTCCCGATGATCAGCAGCCAGATCGATCCGGCAAAGGCCATGACGAGGTAATCCAATGTCATGAATAACAGCGACACGAGAAGGACCGGGCGTCGTCCGAACCGGTCGGACAGGCTGCCCACCAGCGGGCCGAAGCCGAATTGCATGAGCGCGAAAACGGTCGAGAGCACCCCACCCCAGAGCGCGGCATTGGCGACGGAACCGCCTCGGACCTCGTGGATGAGATCGGGCATGATCGGCATGATGAGCCCGATGCCCATGGCATCGAGCATGACCGTCACGAGGATGAAGATCATCGGCAGGCGCAGGGATCCCCCCTGCGTCATCGCTTCAGACCGGTCCGACACTTTGGCTGCGGACGGCTTTGACAAAGGCAAGCGCCTCGTCGGGGGCATGTCCCATCTGGTGACGGGGATCGAAAAGCGCCTGTACGTCGAGTTGCGGGTGATCGCGGGCAACAAGCTGACGCAGAGCTGTGTTCTGCTCTTGTGCTTCGGCGCAGAGTTTCTTGACCAAAGCCTGTGCCTCAGGCCGGGGCATGGTTTCGGCAAGCGCAAAGCTCAACGCCTCGGCATGGATCATGTCGAGACCGTCTGACAAGGCATCTTCCATCTGTTCCGGTCGCGGCGCGATCCCTTTGGCCAGGGTGCTAGCGCTCTGTGCCGACGTGGCCGCGCCCAGCACGATCTGCGGCAGGGAGAGCCATTCGGTGAACCATGCGGCACCATCGCGTTGATAGCGCGGCATGGCAGCACTTTGCAGGGCTGTCAGCAGGGCCGCTGAATGACGGCCAAGTGCAACCAGAACCGAAGGCCCGACCGGGTTCTGTTTCTGTGGCATGGTCGAGGATGCGCCCGCGCCCCCGAGGCTGATTTCGCCGATACCGGTCTGCACGAGCTCGGTGGCGTCTTCGCCCAGCTTGCCAAGGCCGAGGCTGACCCGGCAGAACCAGTCCGCAAGCCGCAGGACTGGGGTGCGATCCGTGTGCCAGCTGCGCGCCGGGTCGCCGAGACCGAGGGCAACGGCAAGATCGGCGCGTATTTCAGGGGCCTTCGGACCCAGTGCCGCGCCGGTGCCCGCCGCGCCGGAGAGCGAAACAAGCAAGCAGTCGCGACGCAGGATTTCGAGTTCCGAAAGCAGGCCGAGCAGTGGCGCGCCCCATGCGGCAACGACAGCGCCAAAGCTCGTCGGCGTGGCGTGCTGACCATAGGTACGCGCGGGCATCGGCTGGCGGGAGTGTTTCTCTGCCAGATCGGCCAGCGATGACAGGACGCTGCGCAGGTCATCCTCGACCAGACCAAGCGCCTGTCTGAGGCGCAGCATCAGCGCAGTATCCTGAATGTCCTGACTGGTGCACCCCCAGTGCATGTACTGGGCATGTTCGGGGGCATTCATTTCGCCGCGAAATGCAGAGACCAGCGCAGGTACGCTGACGCCGTTGCTGCCGGTGGCCTGCGCGAGCCCGCCGGGATCGATCTGAAGCTCCATCGAGGCGCGATGGATCGCCTTGGCGCTGAGTTCCGGGATGACGCCGAGCGCACCCTGAACCTTGGCCAAGGCACCTTCGACCAACAGCATGGCGCGAACTTCGGCTGTGTCGCTGAACAGGCGCGCGGCGTCTCCCGGCGAAAAGAGTTTGCCGTAGAGCGCACTGTCAAAGACGCTTGCCGCCATCAGAGGCTCCTTGCGATCTGATCCATCAGCTTCGCCAGCCCCTTTGGGTCCGAGAAGAACGGGGAATGCGAAGTTGGCATTTCAAAGACCCGGTCGCTTGGCCAGTCGTCAACCATTTCTGCCTGATACTCCGGCGGGATGGTCTGATCCTCGGTGCAGCGGATATAGAACTTCTCGACGCTTTCGTAATCCTGCGACACTTCAAGCGGCGTCTTTTGCGGGAGAATAGCCTGATCGCAAAGCAGGGGAACGGCAAAGTCGATGATCTCTTGCGAGCAATCGCTGTAGAAAAGACCGGCGGCCTGTTCTGGGTCTATCCGCATCGTGGCACCATCCGGGTTGCGGATGACGGCGGGAAGGATCGGCTGGCGCTTGGCCCGTTTGCGCAGGTCGACCATAGAAAGCCCGTCGCGAGGGACATAGGCGCAGAGAAAGATCAGCGCCCGCATCGCCTTGGGGTCTACCTCGGCTGCGGCGGCGATGGGAAAGCCGCCCCAAGAATGGCCGAGGATAATGGTATCGGGGGTAGAGGCCGCCAGTACGGCGGCACCGCATCCCGGCAGTGTCGCGTCGCCGCAGGGGGTATCGTCCTCGCCATTCCCCGGCAGGTCGATTGCCCGGGCGGTGTGGCCCAGAGCTTCGAGTTCGGGGATGAGATCGCGCCAGCACCACGCACCGTGGCACGAGCCGTGAACCAGAAGAAAATCCGCCATTACAGGTCCAGAAAGACGGTTTCGCCTTCACCCTGAAGCCGGATGTCGAACTGATAGCTGTTGTCACCCGTCTTTTTCGCGATCAGCGTTTCCACGCGGCTCTGATGCTCAAGCCGGGTCAGCAGAGGGTCGGCGCTGTGATCGTCACCCTCGAAGTAGATGCGGGTCTGCAGGCCAATATTTATGCCGCGCGCCACGATCCAGAGAGCGATATGTGGCGACTGTTTTCCGACGCCTGCGGGTTTGACGGTGTTCAGCGTCCAGATACCGGTCGTAAGGTCAGAGGGCATCCGCGCGAAGCCACGCGAACCGGGCCCGAATTTGCCTTCAGCGTTGCATTGCCAGCTCTCCACCAGCACGTCTCGGAGAACTGTGCCGGTGCCATCCTGAATGGTGCCGGTGATAGTGATGTGTTCGCCCGGTTCGTCCTTGGGGAAGGGTACGAGTCCGAGATCTTCGTCATAGATTCCTTCGATCCCGACGAAATTCGGTGTGCAGCCGATGTGGACGTAAGGACCCGCAGTCTGCGATGCGGTTTCTGTCAGCGTGTTCAGCGGCTGGACCATCAGAGCCCCTCCATCTTGTTTTCAAACATGGTCTGACGGCTGCCGCGCAGAACGATGTCGAACTTGTAGGCGAGGCAATCGAGCGGCATCGCACGGCTCATGTCGAGCGGCGCAATAAGGCGGTCGACTGCGGACTGGTCAGGGATCGTCTTGATGATCGGGCAGAGCGGGATCAGCGGGTCGCCTTCAAAGTACATCTGCGTGATGAGGCGCTGGCCAAAGCTGTGCCCGAAGACCGAGAAATGGATGTGCATTGGACGCCAGTCGTTGGGACCGTTGGGCCAGGGGTAAGCGCCGGGGCGGATGGTGAGGAATTCATAGGATCCGTCCTCGCCCGTGATGGTGCGTCCGCAACCGCCGAAATTGGGGTCGAGCGGAGCGAGGTATCCGTCCTTTTTGTGGCGATAGCGACCGCCTGCATTGGCCTGCCAGACCTCGACCAGAGCCCCCGGGACAGGACGCGCGTTTTCGTCCAAAACCCGGCCGTGAACGATGATCCGTTCGCCGATGGCGGGTTCGCCGGTGAAATTCAGGATCAGGTTGCTGTCCAGTTCGCCCAGCAGATCGTGACCGAAAACGGGTCCGGTCTGCTCGGAGGGCGTCGCCGATCCTGAAATCAGAGCCAGCTTGGGGCTGCGAGCGACGGAGGATTTGTAACCTGGCGCGTAGGCGACCGGATGGCCGCCCCTGTTGCGGGGAATGAGCGTCATGCCTCGTCTTCCATTTCCTTGTATGTGGCTTTCGCCAGTTTCAATGCATGATTGGCTTTGGGCACGCCTGCATAGATGGCAACGTGCTGAAATGCTTCGAGAACATCGGACTTGCTGGCACCGGTCCGCGCGGTCGCTCGGATGTGCATGGGGATTTCTTCAAAATTTCCGGTGGCGGCAAGCAGCGCCAGTGTCAGCATCGAGCGTTCGCGGCGGGAGATACCGTCGCTCGCCCAGACGGTGCCCCAAGCGCCCTCTGTGATCAGGGTCTGAAATGGCAGGTCGAGATCCGTCTTGGCGGCTTCGGCGCGGTCCACATGCGCATCGCCCAGAACCTCGCGGCGGACTTCCATACCCCGGTCAAAGGCTTCAGACATGCCCTGTCTCCTTAAGGAAATCGGTCAGGACCTGCGCGAATTCTTCGGGCTTTTCGACGCAGGGCAGATGGCCTGCACCACGGATCAGATGATATCGTGAGCCTGGGATCAGATCGATGGTCTCCTTCACCACATCGGGGGGAGTCGCGCCATCCTGATCGCCGGCGATGCCAAGGGCAGGGAGCCTCAACCCGCTGGTCGGCGTGTAGAAATCGGTGCCAGCTATGGCGGCGGAACAGCCCGCATACCCGTTGACCGGCTGCCGGGTCAGCATGTTCCGCCAAAGTTCAAGCTCGACCGTGTTTCGGAAATCGCGGGAGAACCATCGTTCCATCACATTCTCGGCCATCGGTTCGATGCCATCGCGTAGAACGGCGTTCACCCTTTCCTGCCACATCTCGGCTGTGCCGATCTTGGCGCCGGTGTTGGACAGGACGAGGGACCGCACGAGATCGAGACGCTTTATCGCAAGACCCTGAGCAATCATACCGCCAATGGACAGCCCGACAAAGGCGCACTCTTTTACGCCGAGATGATCCAGCAGCAGTTCCGCGTCGCGCACCAGCGATCCCATCGAGTAGGGCGGCTTGGGCATCGAGGAGAGACCGTGGCCGCGCTTGTCGTAGCGGATGAATTTCAGCCCGGCGGGAAGCAACGGTAGAATCTTGTCCCAGAGACGCAGATCCGTTCCGAGCGAATTGGAGAAGACGACCGGTGCGCCGTCTGGATCCCCATCGACCCGATAATGAAGCCGGATCTCACCCAGATCAGCAAATTGCATCTAATGCCTCCTCATTTCTGCCGGCCACAATAACCTTGTCTCCAGAAGAAGGTAAAGGCGGTTGGCGTCGGTAGCGGGGCCAATTTTCTTTCAATAAAATTGCAAAGAAAATGTATGTTTTCTTCGCGCATGCTTGGATCAGTCGGGGGTCAAACGATCCATCGCCGACTGGAACACGGCCGGGTCCACGTTTCCGCCCGAGGCGATGGCAATCACCGTGTCGCCTTCGATCTCATCAGGATGGAAGAGAGCGGCGGCGAGTGCAACCGCACCTCCCGGTTCGACGACGATCTTGAGCCGCAGCCAGGCGAGCACCATCGCGCGCAAGGCTTCCTCTTCGGTGACGACCAGACCTGCGCCGCAAAGGCGCTGCATAATGGGGAAGGTGATATTGCCGGGTTGCGGTGTGATGATCGCATCGCACAGCGACCCGCTCAGCCGTTCGTTCCGTTCAATTTTCCCCGATGCGAGAGAGCGGGTGACGTCATCGAAAAACTCCGGTTCCACAGGTCTGGTTGTCATACCCGGGGCCTGTTCTTCCAGCGCCAGCGCAATACCTGACGTCAGACCGCCGCCCCCGCAGCAGACCAGAACCTCGGCTTTATCGATCCCGGCGTCGGCCGCGATTTCCAGCCCGATTGTTCCCTGACCGGCAATCACCTGCGGATCGTCGAACGGTTTGACGAGTGTCAGCCCGCGTTCCTTGGCAAGCTGATCGCCAATGGCGTCTCGGTCCCCGGTGGCGCGGTCATAGAGAATGACTTCGGCACCCAGCGCGCGGGTATTCGCGATTTTGAGCTGCGGCGCATCCTCTGGCATCACGATCACCGCCGATATGCCGTGCCCCCGGGCCGCAGCGGCAATGCCCTGCGCATGGTTGCCGCTGGAAAAGGCGATCACCCCATTCTCGCGGGCTTCAGGCGCGAGCGCGGAAATCGCCGACCACGCGCCGCGAAACTTGAAACTGCCCGTGTGTTGCAGGCACTCGGGTTTGACCAGAACCTTTAGTCCCGCGATGTCATCGAGGAAGGGCGAGCTAAGAAGAGGGGTGCGCCGGGCGTGTCCCTCAAGACGGGTTGCAGCGGCTTTGATCATGTCGATTGAAGTCATGGAAATTCCGAAAATGCGAGGGAAGAGTGCGGGTTGACGCCGGTTACCCGAGCCCTGCCAGCTCGGGAATAGCGTTCAGATCCGTGAGGACATGTCCCGGACGCCAAGGCAGTTGGTCCATCGGCTCACCGGCGCGGTTGACCCAGGCCGTTTCGAAGCCGTAGCCGGCACCTGCCGCTGCGTCCCAGCCGTTGGAGGACACAAAGAGAACTTCGCTCGGTTCGCATCCGAAACGACCTCCGACGAGATCATAAACCCGCTTGTCAGGCTTGAAAATACCGACGCTTTCCACCGACAGGACGTCATCAAGATACTCTCCGATGCCAGCCGATTGCACCGCACCTGTCAGCATCGCGGGGGAACCGTTCGACAGGATCGCAACCTGCATATGTCCCTCTCTGAGCCGCTTCAGCATGCCGGGGACTTCCTCAAAGGCCTCCAGTTCCCAGTAGAGATCCAGTAGCCTCTGGCGCAGGCCCGCATCGCCATCAAGGCCGGTTTTTTCCAGTGCCCAGTCCAACCCGTTGCCGGTAACTTCCCAGAAATCGGTATGGGCATCCGAGATTGCCCGCAGCCAGGAATATTGCAGCTGTTTCGTGCGCCAGTGGGCGGCAAGTTCAGACCACGTGGTTTCGAGTTGCGGGAAGTTGCCTTCGTTCGCGACCTGCCGGGCGGCTGCGGAAACGTCGAAAAGGGTGCCGTAGGCGTCGAAAACACAGGTTGTGATCGTCATGCTTTGCGCTCTCTCGCCCAGTTCGGTTGCCTGAACTGTGGCACAAGCGGTCGTCGGACGAAAGACAGATTGAGCCGTGCGGGTTTACATCAGGGTATGAGGCCTTAGGTTAGGGGGGATTAAAGAACCCGCGATGCATGCGGCCTTTTCAAACTCACCCCAAACAGATCGGATATCCAATGACGCAGGTTAAAAACGGCGACAACGTACAAATCCATTACACCGGCACCTTTCAGGACGGCACCACCTTCGACAGTTCCGAAGGACGTGAGCCTCTGGCATTCGAAGTCGGCTCGGGGCAGATCATTCCCGGTCTGGATGCGGCGCTTCCCGGTATGGAAGTCGGAGATGCCAAGACGGTAAACGTACCCTGTGAAGACGCCTATGGGCCCGTCAATCCCGACATGCGCCAAGCCATTCCGCGCGAAGGTATCCCGGACAATATCCCGGTGGAAATCGGCGCGCGCTTGCAGATGCAGACGGCCGAAGGGCAAGTGATGCCGGTTACGGTTGTCGGTGTTGACGATGAAAGCGTGACGCTGGATGCCAACCATCCTCTTGCCGGGCACGATCTTACCTTTGCGATCGAAGTAGTTGCTATCGACAAGGCGGCCTGAGGTCGTTTCAGGTCTTTCCATGCCGAGCCCAAGCGCCCGGCGTGGAAAGCCCACTCCGGACATCGCCGGTTCGCATGACCTGATTGCTATGCGTCGGCTGTTCGAAGCTTCAGTTATTATAGGCTGAGGAAATGTTGTCGGCCATGTCCGGGTTTGACAGCATGGCTGCGACCATCACCGCGATACCGGAAAGAAAAACTGCGCGGACGCACCAGCGAGCGATCCTGCGCCGCCTTCTGCGTTCAACGCTTAACCTTGTATCTATTTCAAATCCATCCATGCTAAAGCGTTTCTAGAAAAACCTGAATCGTGAGGGATTCCTTTTGGAGGCTGATTGTGATTCATCCTGTTTGGGAGGA
>NZ_JAIMIC010000009.1 GCF_019966545.1 Heliomarina baculiformis
CAGAACGGCCGCAGCCCGCTCGCCGCCATCCCGGCGGCAAAGGTCACCCCGTGCTGCTCGGCAATACCGACGTCAAACACCCGGGCCGGAAACCGCTCGGCCATGATATTGACGCCGGTGCCTGACGGCATCGCGGCGGTCACGGCCACCACGCGCGGATCGCGCGCGGCCAGATCGCACAAGCTCCGGCCAAAGACGCTGGTATAGCTTGGCGCGCTCGCCTTCGGTTTCTTCTGCGCCCCGGTGCCGATATCGAAAGACGCGACGCCATGATACTTGTCGGCACTGCTCTCGGCGGGCGCATAGCCCTTGCCCTTGACCGTGCAGCAATGGATCAGCACCGGCCCTGTCGTCCGGGTCCGCGCAGCGCGCAGCACCGGCAAAAGCTGTGCCATGTCATGCCCGTCGATCGGTCCGATATATTCGAACCCCAGCTCTTCGAACAGCGCCCCGGTGCCGGGCATACCGGTGACAAGCTGACGGGCACGCCGCGCCCCGTCACGCAATGGCGCGGGCAGCGCGGCCTCGAAACCTTCGGCCAGCGATTTGATCCGGGCCAGCGGTTCCTGCGCGTAAAGCCCCGAGAGATACTTCGACATGGCCCCGACCGGCGGCGCGATGCTCATCTCGTTGTCATTCAGGATCACGAATAGCCGACGGCCCTCGGCCCCGGCATTGTTCAGCGCCTCATAGGCCATGCCGGCGCTGATCGCTCCGTCACCAATCACCGCAATCGCGTCGCCTGTCGGCTGACCCATGTCACGGCCCACGGTGAACCCAAGTGCTGCACTGATCGAAGTCGACGAATGTGCTGCCCCAAACGGGTCGTAGACACTTTCGTCGCGCTTGGTGAACCCGCTCAGCCCGTCTTTCTTGCGCAGCGTCTGCATACGGTCGCGGCGCCCCGTCAGCACCTTGTGTGGATAACACTGATGCCCGACATCCCAGATCAACTTGTCCATCGGGGTGTTGAACACCGCGTGGATCGCGACGGTCAGTTCGACCACCCCAAGCGAGGAACCAAGATGCCCGCCGGTTTCGGACACCGATGCGATGACTTCGGCGCGTAGCTCGTCGGCAAGGCGACCAAGTTCCGCATCGCTCAGGCGGTTCAGGTCCGCCGGTCCGGCGATGCCATCAAGAAGAGAAAATTGAGGTCGGGACATGGGTAAATGCCTCCTGCGCGCTTCGTCGGTGATGCATGGGCGCCGTAGCCGAACGGGAATGATCGGTACGGCGCCCGCCCCTGTCGCCAACAGGGCGTTACGGAAACCGGGGAGGAATCCGCGCCCGGACCCGAGAAGCAATGAGCCCGTGCCTGGCTTGAAGAGGGGCGGCGCGAAACCGTCCGCCGGTCTTCTATTCGTAGACCGGTTCCCCGCTTGTCGCGAGTTCCGGGTAGTTCTCGATCACGTTCAGTCCCTGCATCGGTTGTTGATAACCCTTGTGGCAGGTGTTGCAGGCCGCTTTGGGCGCATCGCCATGCAGCGGGCCAAGCCGTTCCGGCGGGTAGACGTCCTGAAGCGGCGTGAGATATTCGATGTTCAATTCCTGAACCAACGCAATCCCGAGCGTAGCGGTCGCCCATTGCGGCGTGATCTGCGCCGTGTCGTAGAACGCGCGCGAATTGTGGCAGAAGGTACAGTTCACACCCAGCGAGTTCGCAAAGTAGTTCATAAGTGAAAACGTCCGCTCTGCATTCTGGATGCCGGGGTAATTGTCCTGGCCCGGAATGCCCGCGACGCGGCTTTCCAGATCGTGCACCTTGATGTTGCCATACTCGGCCAGATAGGTCTCGAGCGCATCCGAGGGCAGCGAGGTATACTGGCTGACCGGCGTCACGTAATTCTGGTTGGCCGACCATCCCGCCATATTCGTCACGGTCGGTGTCGACTGGAACCAGATACCGCTGGGCACATTCTGCCCCCGGTGGCAGGTGTAACAGGTGACGCCGACAATCTTGTTGGCATTCACATGCCCATCCCAGTTTTCGTTGATGTTCTGCGTCATCTGTAGCATCCGGCGGGACACGATCTTGGTGTAAAGATTGTCCTCCGCATAGGTCTCAAGGTCGCCATCGCCGTGGCAATAGGCGCAACCCTGATCGGGTGAGACCCACATGGTGATTGCCAGCATCAGGCGGTTGAAATTGTCCTCGGTCAGCGCGCCCAGCACCTGCACGTTCTGATAGACATCGCCCGCCAGCGCCTCGCCGCCCTCGGGCGGGTAGGGGCTGTCTGAATAATAGTCGTCGATGGTCGGATCGGGCGTGGCCAGATCGGCGACGAATTCGGGCACCGACATGCCGGTGCCGCGCGGACCGGTCTGCAGGCTCTTGGTGGCAAAGGGCTGACCCCAGGCCACCAGCATGGTCGCGACGAAAACGCCGCCGCCGACCACGCCGACCAGAATAGCCGGCCGGTAGACGTCGACTGGATGGCGCTTGTTCCATTCGGTGAACCAACTGAACATGTCAATTTCCCTCCCCGATAAAGCCCTCGTAGGTGCCATAGGCTTCGTAGCCGTAGGAGCCGTCATACATCGGTGCGAAATTGTGCTCCTGTGCCCAGATGAACCAGTTGTCGACAACTGTCCCGGTCAGCAGGATGCCGATTCCGCCGGTGATCGGCGTCAGGACGGCGAACCACCACGCCCAGCGGTGAATGCCCTCCATCGTTGCGTTGAACCCCATGGTCCAGCGCCAGAACAGCGCGGCCCGCTCCGACGCCGTGCCCCGGTCGAATATCTGTTCCAGCTCGCGGTCGCCGCCAAAACGCGTCACCGCAAGGATCGTCGCGCCGTGCATCGCGAAAAGCAGAACCGAGCCATAAAGGAAGACGATGGAAAGACAGTGGAACGGGTTGTAGTAAAGGTTGCCGTAGCGGATCGAAAATGCTGCCGTCCAGTCGAGATGCGGGAAGATCCCGTAGGGCACCGCTTCGGACCATGACCCCATCAGGATCGGCCGGAACAGCCCTAGCACAAGGAACAGCCAGATCGCGCTGGCAAAGGCCCATGCCACGTGTTTGCCCATCTTCTGCTCCTGCGCCAGCAGGTAAGATCGCAGCCACCATGTGCAGACAGCGACCAGCAGGAAGAAGCTTGAGATGATGTACCAGCCACCGTCGTTCAGCGGCGGGATCTTCAGCCCGTATTCTGGGCTCGGCGGTTCAAGCGCCAGCCAGAACAGCTGACGCAGCATTTCCGAGATCGACCAGTCAACCTGGCTCAGCATGTTGAGACCTACGATAAAGAACCACAGCCCGCCTGCCCCGAGTGAAATCATTCCGGTCCAGCCAAGGTAGATCGGCCCCAGCTGCGCATTCCCGAACCAGCCGAAAAGCTTCGAAAAGCCGGGCCTGCCGATGCGTTCTTCCATCATGCG
This sequence comes from Heliomarina baculiformis, assembly GCF_019966545.1. Lineage (GTDB taxonomy): Bacteria > Pseudomonadota > Alphaproteobacteria > Rhodobacterales > Rhodobacteraceae > Heliomarina > Heliomarina baculiformis. The sequence continues at coordinate 3,386 of NZ_JAIMIC010000009.1, forward strand.
GCCGTTGTCGTTCATGCCCCATTCCGGTTGGCCCTGAACCTGAACCTGCGTGAATATGTTCTGATAATCAGCCATGATTACATCCCCACCTGAGACGGCCAGATCGGCAGTTCGAGCCACCAGTTCCACCACTCGGGCCAGCCCTTGGTCCAGACCGGGCCGCTGATGATGATACAGACGGCCGAGAAGAAGACCGCGTTGATCGCCAGCAGAAAGCCAAGCCGGTGAATTCCCAGCGTGCCGATCGAATAGCCGATGAAATCGCGGAAAAAGGTATCTTCATGATCCGGCGTCTTCGCAGTCTCACCCTTTTCCGGGTTCGCGGCCGACAGGATCAGCCCGCCATGCAGCGACAGCGCAAGGCAGGTGGTAAAGAACAGGGTCACCGCCAGCATATGGGCGGGATTGTAATGGAAATGCAGATAGGCGTAGCCGGTGTTCGATACCCAGTCGAGATGCGCGAAAATACCGTAGGGAAATCCATGTCCCCATGCGCCCATTAGCAGCGGGCGGAAAATCACCAGCGTCACGTAGGCAAGGATCGCGAAAGCGAAGGCAAAGGGCACGTGATACCCAATGCCAAGCTTGCGGCAGATTTCCACCTCGCGCAGGGCCCAGCTTATAAAGGCGCCGGTCGCGCAGAAGGTGATGATCTGCCAGAGCCCTCCCTCCATCAGCGGCGCCATGCCAAGCCCGTAGGACAGGTCAGGCGGCGCGATGTTGATCAGCCATGGATTGAAAGTGCCCTGATGCGCGGCCCCCCAGAATATCAGGATCGTGCCGAGCAGGGCGAAGAACGCCGTGGTGACACCGAAAAAGCCCACGAAAAACGGACCCACCCAGAAATCGAACAGATCTCCGCCGATCAGTGTGCCGCCGCGGACGCGGTATTTTCTCTCGAAACTCAGCAGTGCCATTTTGATCGCCTCCGCACTGGGCGGCCGGTCCGGTCAGACGCCAGCCGTCATGGGTGTCCCTATGCGGCTGCGGCCGGGCGCACCGCCCGCAGCCTTGTTGTTTCTCCGCACGAACGAGAAGTCGTGCGGCGTGCGATCACATGCCTTGTTCTGCTGCGGCGGTTTCAAACCAGTTGAGACCGTTGCTCAGCACCACAAGGTGGATCATCACTGCGAGCAGAAAGAGGAAGACGCCCTGTGCAACAAACACGCGGCGCGGATCGAAAATCAGCCAAATCTTGTAGAATTTTGCCATGTGTCAATCCTCCTCAGAACCATGGAGCCCAAATGTATGTCGCGATATGCGCGACCACTGCGATCGCCACGAACAGCCAGAGGCCGCTCATGTAGACCGAATGCAGCTCCTGGGCCTGCTCGTCGGTAAGACCTGTAAAGGACAGGTCGGTTCTATCAGCCATGAACGATCCTCCGGAAAGTTACGCTGACACCGCAAACCCTGCGGCGGGGTCCCATTGGGGCAGAGATCTGCCCCGCCGGATCTGGCCGCCCTTCCGGGCGTACAGCTCGTGGCCCGGCCGTCAGGCCGAGAAAATGACTGGCGTGATGCGGTCCGCTTCAAGCCAGGCGCGCGCCAGGGGGCCGCGCAGATTCAGGGTGCGCTGTCGCTTGATGCAAAGCATCCATTCGACGGTCGAAAAGGGCAGCGCGAGCAGAAAGATAAGGGTGAAATACACCCTGTATTCAAAGCGCTCCGCCCGCTGCGCCCGGAAATGCGGGTCGCGGGAAACATTGCTGTTCATCGTCATCCGAGGTCTCCTCCTCTTCTCGGTCGTCCGGGTCCGGCGCCCTCCGGCGCCAGCGCCCTGATCGTTTCGATCACGACACGTTCTTCGCCGCGGTTCAGCGCGGCGGTTTCCGCTGCGTCGCGCAGGGATTTCGCAGCTGAAATACGGGTCAGTACCGGGTGGCTGGCCACGATCCGCTCCAGCTCGGTCTGCGCATCCGAATCCCACGGGAAATCGCGTCGCAGGGGCGTCGGCGTGGCTTCGCTCGCATCCATCGCGCTCGCCAGCGGCAGGATATGGAACAGCGCATCGAAAAGCCCGTTGCACAGTTCCTGCACCAGATAGGTGGCCCCGGCATATCCCATGAAAGGCGTCCCCGTCGCCCGGCGGATCACCGCGCCGGGAAAGCTGGCGGGGATAAACGCCGGGCTCGGCCCGTGCCCGCTTTTCAACTCGGAAAGGTACATCTTCTCGTTGACGCTCCCGAACAGGATTAGCGGCCGTTTCGCGGCGATCATCGCCCTTATCCGCTCACTGTCGGTCTTGCGTCCGGCCATTCGCGCCTCGGCAAAGGCACAGGGCAATCCCAGGTCGTCCTCGAGAAAGAGCCGGATGCCCCGCGCATACGTTTCGTTGGCCACGATCCCGAAGGAGGCGGTGGCAAAGAAATCCTGTGTGACCGAACGCCAGAGATCCCACACCGGCTTGATGGTCGAATGTTTCTCGCGAGTGATGAAGGGCTCCGGGTCCAGCCCCAGCAATGCGCCAAGGCGGCGCAGAAAACGCGTGGTCGACTCGACCCCGATGGGCGCCTGCAGATAGGGCTTGCCCAGCACTTCGGCCAGCCCGCGCCCGAATTCGCGATAGAGGCAGATGTTCACCTCGGCGTTCACAAGGTTGCGCATCTCGGCCAGATGAGCGCCAAGCGGCATCACCATGTTGACCTCGGCCCCGATCCCTTCCACCAGCCGCCGGATCTCGTGCAGATCCGAGGGCATATTGAACGTGCCGTACATCGGCCCGAGTATGTTCACACGTGGAGGCGCATCCTCGGCCCGCTTCTTCTCCGGCGGCATCCGCCCCTTGGTCATGCCGAACTCGGTAAAGATCCAGGTCATCGCCCGGTCCGCCGCCTGCCACTGGTCCTCGTCGATGGTGCGCGGCAGAAAACGCTGGATATTCGTGCCCTGCGGTGTCACCCCGCCGCCGATCATCTCGGCAATCGAACCCGTCACCACCACCGCCGGAAGCGCCGGATCCAGCGTCTCCCAGGCCCGCTTCATGGACTCCTCGGTCCCCGATCCCATTTCGCCTTCCCCAAGACCGGTCACCACGATCGGCAATTCATGGGGCGGCAAGGCATCCGTGTAATGCAGCACGCTTGTTACCGGCAGGTTTTCGCAGCCCACTGGCCCGTCGATCACGACCTGCAACCCTTTCACCGCGCAAAACGCGTAGATTGCGCCCCAATAGCCGCCCGCCCGGTCATGGTCCTGGATCAGCATGGGACCGCCTCCCCTGGCTTCTTTGGGTCGGAAATATCCCGGGGGAGTCCGCAGGACGGGGGCAGAGCCCCCTGGCACCTCTGTCCATAAAATGCTGCGCTGCGGCGGTGTACAGGTAGTGTACGGATCGTGCACGGATAACACCCCCTGTTTCCAGCTCTCCCGATCCCTGTCGCTTCACCCCGCCGCATCAGATCATCTCCTGTGCCTTGGCGGCGCGCGCCAGCTTGTCGAGCTTCTTCTGATGCTGCGCCCGGAAATCGGGGCGCAGGTTCGGCGCGCCTTCCCAGATTCCGGCGGTATCCTCTTCGCCGACCCCTTCGAAAAACGCGCGCATCCGGTCCATCCGGCCCTTGTTGGCAATCGCCGCGTTGATGACTTCGGCCAGCGATCCAGCACCGGCGGGTCCCATAAGCGGCCGCGAGGAAATCAGGTTGGTGAAGTAAAGCGCCGGAATACCGAGCTGTTTCGCTTTCTGCACGACCGGCGTCGTACCAATCGCCAGATCCGGCTTGATCGCTTCCATCGCGGCGCAATCCTGCTCCAGCGAGGCGCGGAAAGTCACCTTGACACCCCGGTCGGCCAGCCATGCCGCATCGACGGCGTTCCATGGTGTCTTGGGGCAGGCGGTTCCGACATAGGGAACATCCGCCCCGCTTTCGATCAGCAGGCGCGCGACCAGCAATTCACTGCCCTCGTACCCCGAGAGCGTGATGACTCCGTCGACCCTCGCCTGCGCCAGCGCCGACTTGATCGCGGGGAGAAAGGCGTTCTGGGCAGCGGCGACCTTATCCGCAGCGATAGCAAAGGTTTCCCCGATATTCGCCAGCCAGTCTGCGGTGCCGTCCAGACCCACCGGCGCACTGCCAACGACAGGCCGACCGGCCCGCTCGAACGCCCGGACCGCCGATGTATAAAACGGATGCACCGCCGCCACCGCGCCGCAATCCAGCGCGGCATAAAGCTCGCGCCACTCGCGACAGGGCACCACCGGTCCGGCGGCCAATCCCATTGGGGCCAGCATCGCACCGATCATGATCGGATCGGCCGGAAACATCTCGCCCAAGAGGGCAACACTTGGACGATCATCTCGTCCGGCTAACGGCGCGGCGACCGGGCCGGCTGCGATTTCGCGGGCCGCATAATCCAGCATGGCACCGGCCAGCACGTCCTTGGCCTCGGCATGGGTTGGAATGCCAAATCCCGGCACGTCGATGCCGACAATGCGTACCCCGTTGATTTCCTTCGGCAAAAGCCGAAGCGGCACGCCGCTTGCGGTCGGCACGCAAAGGTTCGTCACGACGATGGCATCATATCGGTCCGGATCGGCCAGCTCGTGAACACTTTCGCGGATGTCTTCGAACAGCTTGCCGGTGACCAGCGTTTCCGAATTGAACGGTACATAGCCAACCGAGCGCCGCGCGCCGTAGAAGTGCGAAACAAAAGTCAGCCCATAAACGCAGCAGGCCGATCCGCTCAGAACCGTCGCCACCCGCTTCATGCGCAGCCCGACACGCAGGCTGCCGAATGCCGGGCACATGGATTGCGGTTTGTCATGCGGGCCCTTGGGATAATCCGCTGCATATTGATCCAGCAACGCGGAGTGCCCGGCCTGACGCGCGGCATCCTCAAGCGCGCCACCCCCGTGACAGCCGCCGGTCTCACTCAGGGCCTCGGGCTGGCTTTCGCCGTCATATGTCCGGTCATTGCTCATTCAGGCCTCGTCATAAATCACTTCGAGGGACGGCTTCGCAGCCGCATATTTGCCGCGCATGTCGGTGTCCGTCGCCGGTTCCAGCACGATGTCACCGCCGGTGTCCTTGCTGTCGAACAGCGCCAGCAGCCCGTCCTGATCGAGCGGTGCAGGCCGGATCGGCGGCGCCTCGGAGACATTCATACCGAGTTCGGCGAATAGGGCGCCCCACGGGCTGTGCCCGGTGCCGACGATCTGATAATTCGCTGATTTCTTGCGCAAATCGTCATCCTGCGGGATCGAGGCGAGCACAGGGATATTGACCGCCGTCGCGAAAGCCTGTGCCTCTCCCGATCCGTCATCCTTGTTGATGACCAGCCCGGCAACGCCGACATTGCCACCCAGCTTGCGGAAGTATTCGACTGCCGAGCAGACGTTGTTCGCCACGTAGAGGCTTTGTAAATCGTTCGACCCTACAAGGATCACCTTCTGCGCCATGTCCCGTGCAATGGGCAGGCCAAATCCGCCGCAGACGACATCACCCAGAAAGTCGAGGAGGACAAAGTCGAAATCCCAGTCGTGAAAGCCGAGCTTTTCAAGCAGCTCAAACCCGTGGATGATCCCGCGCCCACCGCAACCTCGGCCGACTTCCGGACCGCCAAGCTCCATGGCAAAAACGCCGCCGCGTTTGAAACAGACATCGCCGATCTTCACCTCTTCGCCCGCCAGCTTTTTGCGGGTCGATGTTTCGATGATCGTCGGGCATGCTTTTCCTCCGAAGAGGAGCGAGGTGGTATCCGATTTCGGATCGCAACCGATCAGCAGGACCCGTTTGCCCTGCTCGGCCATCATGTGGCTGAGGTTCGCTAGTGTGAATGACTTGCCGATGCCGCCCTTGCCATAAATCGCGATGATCTGCGTTTTGCTTTTCGGCGCTTCCGAGGCAATGACATCGGCCAGATCCTCATGCGCTTCGTCACGCAGACGCTTGTCGAAATCCTTGAGGTTCGGCACGTCGTCTTTCATGATACGTCCTTCCAGTTGAGGATCATTTTAAGGCACGATGGGTCTTCGAAGGCTTGTCGGTAGGCCGCCCCCGCATCTGTCGCCGGGCTTTCATGGGTGATTAGGCCAGACATCGACAGCGCCCCGGATTCGATCAGCGCGCGTGTGACGGTCATGTCGTCGCGGGTCCACTCTGCAGCGATGCGAAACCGGGCCTCCTTCATGAAGGCGGGCGGAAAGGCAAAGCTGAGGGGCGCGGCGTAGAACCCCGCGAGAACGATTTCGCCGCCTCGCTGTATGCGCCCCACGAGGTCGTTCAAAATCGCCCCGTTGCCGGAGGCGTCATAAACGGCATGGTAATCGCGCCGGGAGTCCGCCTCGGGCGCAATGACTTGATAGCCTTCGGCACCTGACCGACGGGTCGGGTCGATTTCCCAGACAGTGGGGGCGGGTGCACCGGCGGCAATAGTCAGCCGTGCCAGCAGGCGTCCCAGAACCCCGTGGCCGACGATTAGGTCAGGCACTGAATTTTTTAACCCGGCTATCGCATGACGCGCGGTCGCAGCCAGCGCAAGAAGCGCGCTTTGGGGCCCAAGTGCTGCGTCGACGCGCGTGATCCGTTCGGCAGGGGTAACAATACGCCGGGCCGATCCGCCGAACAGTCCAAAGGCGCCTTCGTAGCAATTGGCGCCCGGAACGAATACGTGATCGCCGGGCCGGAAACCGGTTTCGGGGCGTGCCTCGGCCACCTCGCCTGCGGCCTCGTACCCGGGCACAAGCGGAAATCCCATGCCGGGAAAGGGAGGCATGTCACCGGTCCAGAAGAGTTTCTCGGTCCCCGTCGAAATACCGCTGTGAGAGATTTCAACGACCACGTCGCCGTCGCTCGGCTCACGCAGGCCAATCGTTTCGACGCCGAGATGTCGCGGGCTTTGAAGGACGATGGCGGCGGTCTGCAACGGATGGTTCCCTTCGGGTGGGCGGTCCCGTCAAAAGGGACTCGGTATATTGACAGTGATTATGTCAGCCTACCATTACATATATAACTGTCAACTAAAACTGACATAATGTTGTAATAGCGGCTGAACCTATTTGAACCCGGTCACGACCGAAGTGACGTAGCTTCGGTGCGTCGCCGGATTGCGCAGGCCGCGGAAACCGACTGCCCGGCAAAGCGTCATGATCTCATCGGCCGACCGGGTCCGGCCGGTGCCCATTGCTTTGGTATAGAACGCAAAATAGACGTCTGTCGCCTGGTCCGGTCGGGTACCGCCAGACATCGGTTCGGCGATGATGAGACGCCCGTTTGGGGGCAAAGCCTCGTGTACCTTTCGCAACAGCGCGCGGACCGTATCGTCTTGATGATCGAACAGAACCCGGATCAGGGAAATGGCGTCCGCTCCGGTCGGGAGCGGATCATTGCGGAAATCCCCTGAGTGAAATTGCACCCTGCCCGGATGGGCATCAAGACGAGTCCGGGCAGTATCGATGACGGTGGGCAAATCGAATAGATCGGTGGTCAGGCCCGGATACTGGCGCAGGGCGAGGGATAGAAACACACCGCTGCCGCCGGCCACATCCAGCAAGTGCTTGATGCCCTTGAGGGAGATTGTTGACAGGATCTCCTGTGCCACTAGGGACTGGCTGTCGGCCATGAGACGCGAAAATTCTTGCGATGCCTCCGGGTTGATCGCGGCACCCTCGCCAAAGACATAGGGCCAGAAAGCGGCAACCTCTGGTATGGTCTCGCCGCGCAGAAAGGCAACCGGGTCCTCCAGATCGCGGTAGAGCAGGCGGTTATGCCGGATCATCTCTTCAAGCCCCGGGACACCCAGCAGGGCGGCCCCCTTTCGAGCAAGGGCGTAGCGACCGTCTTTTTGACGTTTCACCAGCCTCAGCGCCGCGGTGGCCTGTAAAAGAACAACCATCGAGGGTTCTTTCAGATCGCACAGTCTGGCGAGGTCGGACGGTATGGCGGGCGCGTCATACAGGCGATGAAGGAGGCGCAGCTCGACCACTGCCAGCAGCGTCTGACTGTGGGTAAAGCCTTGTACCAGATTGAAAAGATCGGCACCTTCGCGACGCGAAATCGACCGGGTGAAGGGGTTTTGCGCGGCCCATGCCTGAAATGCGGGGTTCGCGATCAGCCTGTGGAGCCAGTTCGTGCCTCTACGCGGTTTTGAGCGGCCAGACCTGTCGGGCACGTCCATCGCATCAGGCTCGGTGGCGCGCCGGCATCGCGGGTGTCACCTTTTCCGAATAGGCGCGCACCATATGCGCGAGCATGGCTTCGCCCGGGCAGGACGGGATAGACGCGATTGCCCCGGCAAGGATATCCCGGAGCCGGTCATACGCGCCCTGCACCCCGAGTGTGGCTACGGCATTCGGCCGTCCATGAAGGTCGTCCTGACCCTGCGGCTTGCCCAGCGTTGTTTCATCGCAAAGCGCGTCGCGCAGATCGTCGGCAACCTGAAATGCCTCTCCGATCCGGTCGCCCAGCTCGTACCAGGGTTCGGCTTCCTGCCCTGCGGCGATAGCCCCCATCTGGGTTGCGGCGATGAACAGGGCGCCGGTTTTGGACCGGTGGTAGGCGGCGAGATCGATGACCTCTTCGCTTTCCCAGCCCTGTCCTGCGCAGATACCGTGGGGCATGCCGCTGCACCGGGTCAGCGTCAGTAAAAGCTCGGCGCCGCGACTTGGGTGATCGACTGTGGCCCGGGCAAGAATCTGAAAGGCGAGGATGATGAGACTGTCACCGGTCAGAACCGCAAGAGGTTCGGAAAAGGCGCAGTGAACCGACGGCTTGCCGCGCCGGAAAGCGGCATCGTCGAAACAGGGAAGGTCGTCGTGAACGAGACTTGCACAGTGGATCAGCTCAAGTGCCGCAGCAGCATGATCCGTAAGCTCCGGTTGATCATCGCCGCAGGCCTTCGCGACCGAGACCAGAATGGTCGGGCGTATCCGTGCCCCGCCCGGATGGGTGGCATAGTGAAGGCAGGTTGAAAGTTTTCCGGGTGCTGCGGGACCTCTGCTTAGGCTGATGGCCCGGGACACGGCGGCGTTGATGCGGTCATCCAAGGGCATGTAGCCTCGCTTCCGTAATCAAATATTGACACTAAGGTGTAAATAATACTGGACACATGTACGTAACGAGTCAACTCTTCTTTAATGGAGCTGTCGCATTCTCAGTTTGCAGGAAGTCGGGCTGTCGTCATTGGCGCGGGTATCGGCGGATTGGCTGCCGCGCTGCGTTTGGTCTCGGCCGGGGCCGATGTTACGCTGTGCGAGCGGCAAAGCGCGCCCGGTGGTAAGATGCGGGTGGTCGATACGCCGGTCGGACCCGTGGATGCCGGACCGACCGTCCTCACGCTGCGCGGGGTGTTCGACGATCTGTTCCAAGCTGCAAATACGCGGCTGAACACTCATGTCACTTTGATCCGGGAGGAAATGATCGCGCGGCATTTCTGGCCCGATGGTTCAAGCCTTGATCTGTTTTCAGATCAGGCGCGCAGCTACGAGGCCGTACGTTCCTTTGCAGGCCAGCAAGACGCCGAGGCGTTCAGACAGTTCTGCGCTGATGCGCGCCGTCTGTTTGCTGCTTTCGACGGACCCGTCATGCGATCTCAGCGCCCATCGTTGCCGGGCATATTAAAGCGCACTGTTTCGGATATCGGTCTGGTGCCGATCATCTCGCCTTTCTCGACGTTGCATCAAAGCTTGGCGCGGCGATTTTCCGACCCGCGCCTCGTCCAGCTCTTCGGACGCTATGCGACCTATGTCGGCGGTGATCCTTATCGCTCGCCTGCAATCATGTCCTTGATCTGGCAGGCCGAAGCGTCGGGTGTCTGGGCGGTTGCAGGGGGTATGTACAGGCTGGCCCTTGCAATCACAAAGCTTTGCCAGACCAAGGGCGTCAGGTTCCGCTTCAACACGCAGGTGGACCGGATTGAGGCCGGGCCCTTGGGTGTTCGAGCCGTTGTTCTCGAATCCGGGGCGCGCATTGCGACCGATACGGTGGTTTTCAACGGCGACCCCCGGGCCCTCGCTTTGGGTCATCTTGGTGAGAACGTGGGTAGGATAGCCAGGACCATAGTTGACGCGCCGCGCAGCCTGTCGGCCCGCGTCTGGAGCTTTGCCGCGCAGTGTTCTGGGCCGGAGCTGGCGCTGCATAACGTGTTTTTCACAGAGCAGCCAAAGGCGGAATTCGACGCGCTTCGGGATGGTCAAACGCCGGAATCGCCGACGCTTTACGTCTGTGCGCAGGATCGGGCGGGTTCGGACACAAAGCTCGACGGCCAGCCGGAACGGTTCGAGATCATCGCCAACGCCCCGCCGCTGACAGTTTCCGAACCGCCAGAACCGGAGTTTGATAAATGTCGCAGGATCACTTTCAAAACGCTGGAACGGTTCGGGATGCGCTTTGCTCCGGAACCGGGAGAAGGGGCGCTGACGACGCCAGCGGGGTTCGAGAGACTGTTTCCGGGCAGTGCGGGGTCTCTCTACGGTCAAAGCCCGCATGGCATGATGTCGACGTTTCGCCGTCCGCAGGCGCGGACTTCGGTGCGGGGTCTGTATCTGGTGGGGGGCGGCGTTCATCCGGGAGCGGGGGTACCGATGGCGGCGCTCTCCGCCCGGCACGCGGTCGAGGCGATCATGCAGGACCACGCTTTGACCTGATCGTCCCGGGCAACGGATATGCATGGTGGTATGTGGATGGCATCAGCCATGATAAAAGCCGCGCTATTTCGGTAATCGGGTTTATCGGCTCGGTTTTTTCGCCGTGGTATGCCTGGTCGGGGCGCCGCGATCCCGCCAATCACTGCTGTATCAACGTTGCGACCTATGGCCCCGGCGGACGTTTTGCGATGACTGACCGGGGACGGCACGCCTTGCGTCAATCCTCGGACACACTTCGCATCGGTCCGTCTTCGATGCGATGGCACAACGGTGTGTTAAGCATCGAGCTGGATGAAAAAGGCGCATTGCCAAGGCTTGGCCGGATCAAGGGGCGCGTCACAGTAACGCCCTTGACCGTGACCGGAGTCGAGATGCCACTGACGCCGGATGGTGCCCATATCTGGCGGCCTTTCGGGCCATCAGCAAAAATCGATGTCTGTCTGGATGCCGAGGGCTGGCAGTGGCAGGGAGACGGCTATTTCGATGCGAATTTCGGCACGCGGGCGTTGGAACAGGATTTCGACAGCTGGAGTTGGGCGCGGTTTCCGACCAGGGGTGGTGCCGCCTGTTTTTACCAGGCTGAGCGGGTCGATGGCACTTCACTGCGGGCAGGGGTCCATTTCGATGGTCAGGGCATCGCGCAAGTCATAGAAGTGCCCAAAGCGAGGCTTGGCCGTTCGCTTTGGGGGCTGGAGCGGTCGACCTGGTGCGACACGGGCAGCGATCCAGAGGCTGTCATGGGCCTGCTGGATGCGCCATTTTACGACCGGTCCATGGTGCGCACGCGCATCGACGGCAATCTGGTAACCGGTGTGCATGAAACGCTTGATTTGCGGCGTTTCCGCTCTCGGGTGATCAAGGCAATGCTTGCCGTGCGGGTGCCGAGGCGGGCGGGGTGGAAGGTTAGCTAGGCGTCTGGGGGCTGCGCGCTTCTTCCGGGTTGCGCTGCCAGACTGCAAGATTCAGGGCACCGGCGGTCGTGACCCATATGAGGTAGGGCACGAACAAGAACCCGGCGATGGTGTCGATCTGGAATAGGGCGATCATCGTGGCAGCCACTGCAATCCACAAACAGGAAAGCACCAGCATGCCTTCACGGATGCGGTGCAAACCAAAAAACACCGGCGTCCAGAGGCAGTTCAGGGCAATCTGCAAGGCCCAGAATGCCATGGCAAGACTATTGTCCGGCAACAAGGCTGCGCGCGCGCCCGCGACCGCCATGAAAATGTAGAGCGTTGTCCAGACGACCGGGAACGCCCAGTCGGGCGGCGTCCAGGATGGTTTGTCGAGGCTCTTGTACCATGCGCCAGGTTTGAACGCAGCACCGGTTGCGCCCGCGCCCATGCAGGCTGCCAGAAAGACAATGAACAAAATCCAGAACATGAGGGTTATTTAAACCGGGCGGCGGATTCGACAAATGCGTTTTTGCGAGAGTTGTCGGCATGTGCTAGCTGGGTAAAGGCGGTGCAGAGCGTATCGCTCCACGAATCTGTCTTAACCGACGCTTCCGCTGCTGCATCGACCAGAAAGGCAGTCTCTGGCAGTGGCTTGGCGTAAAGGATGGAGGATTGTGGCGTGGCAACGCTTGCAAGGCTCCGTGCCGCGGAAAGACCGAGCCAGCCGATCTTTTGCGCGATGCCGGTGCGTGCACGACGGGTGATCGTGTCATATCCATTGGCGCGGATGCGGCCACCAATACCGGCGTAGATGTATCGCGCCGAAAAGATGCCGGCCCGGCAATCGAAGGGCAGGGTGCTGATGCCCGCTTCGGATCGGGCATAAAGTGTATCCGCGTGATCCAGCAGGCGGCGAACGAGAGGCGTTGTCCGGTCGTTTGGATGCGGGTCGAACAGAAAGGTTTCGGGATCAATGTCGAGCTCGTGTAACCAGTCGAGCGGCAGATAAAGGCGGTTTTCACGCGCATCCTCGCCGACGTCCCGCGCGATATTCGTCAACTGCATCGCGACTCCAAGATCGCAGGCGCGGGCCAGAGCATCGCGGTCCCGAACCTGCATCAAAACGCACATCATGGCCCCGACCGATGCCGCGACCCGGGCGGCATAGCCGCTTAGTTCGGATAGGGTCGTGTACCGTCGTCCCATCGCATCCCAGGACAGACCTTCGAGCAAGGCCTCGGGCAAGGCGCGCGGCATTGCGTAATCTTCGACAATGGCGGCAAAGGCCCGGTCAGCCGCGAGATTGCGGGGCCGACCCTCATAGACAAACTCGAGCCGTTCGCGCAGGGACTGGACAGCCGCCGATTTTTCCAGTTGCAGATCGACCTGATCGTCGGCCAAACGACAAAAGGCGTAAAGCGCCAAAACCGGGTCGCGCACTCTCGCGGGCAAAAGGCTCGAAGCGGCATGGAAAGACCGGGATCCGTGGCGGATTGCCTCGCGGCAGTGGTCGATATCGCTGGGGTTTATCATTTAACACCTGCCATGGATGCATCGGGTACAAGCTTCGAGAGTACTTCGGCGCTTGAAATGACGCCGGGGAGTCCGGCGCCGGGATGGGTGCCGGCACCGACAAGGTAGAGGCCCATTGCCTCTTCGCTGACGTTGTGAGGGCGGAACCATGCGCTTTGCAGGATACGCGGTTCGATTGAAAAACCGGCGCCGTAGGGGCTCAGGTATCTGTCGCGAAAGGTTTCAGGGGTAAAGACTTTTGAGGCGCTCAGGTATTTGCCAAGACCGGGTAGCAATTGTTCCTCGAGCACGTTTTGGACGCGGTCGCGATATGCCTCGGCTATGCTTGACCAGTCGACAGGGTCTTGATGTCCCAGATGGGGCACCGGGCTGAGTGCGTAGAATGTATCGCCCCCGTCAGGGGCGACGCCGGGATCGGTGACGCTTGGCCGGTGTACATAGAGGCTCATATCATCGGCAAGTTTGCCGCGCACAAAGATGTCGCGTACCAGCGACTGAAAGCGTGGGCCGTTCAGGATCGTATGGTGACCGACGTCTGGCCAGAGGTCCCGCGTGCCACGCGTGCCAAAATACCAGACGAATAGACCCATGCTCCAGCGGGACTTGGCGATCCGGGTATTTGTCCAGCGCGACCTTTTGTGATGTCGCAGCAAGTGGCGATAGGTGTGACCCGGGTCTGCGTTGGAGACGACGATATCGGCATTTACCAGCCTGCCGTTCTTTAGACGGACACCGATGGTCTTGTGGTTCTGCGTGATGATTTCATCCACCTCCGCATCCATATGCACCCGCCCCCCTTGTTCCTCGATCACCCTGACCATCGCCTTGGCAATCGCCTCAACTCCGCCAATCGCATAATGGACGCCAAAAGTCTTTTCGAGATGGCTGACCAGCGTATAGATTGATGTCACATTGAACGGGTCCCCGCCGATGAACAGCGGATGAAAGCTGAACGCCATCCGCAGTCTTGGGTCGCGGAAACATCTTGCGACGTGGGCATAAACAGACCGGTCCGCGCGAAGGTGGACGAAGACGGGCAGGGCACGCAGCAGATCGCTGAGCTTGTGCATAGACTGACGACCGAGCAGTTCGAATCCATAGGTGTATCGAGCGGCGCTTTCGCGCAGGAAGCGGTCATAGCCCGCCACGTCATTCGGCGAGAGGCGGGCGATTTGTCGGCGCATCGCTTGGGTGTCCTGACTGACCGGGAAACGGCTGCCGTCGGGCCATCTGATTTCGTAGAATGTGTCGAGCGGCCGCAACTCGACATCCGCGTTGAAATCGCGTCCGCAGGTTTTCCATAACTCTTCGAACAGGTGCGGAGCAGTCACGATTGTCGGGCCAAGGTCAAACCGATGCCCGTTCTCGACCAATGCCGAACCACGCCCGCCCGGGCCATCAAGCCGGTCGAAAACGCTCACCCGGTAGCCTTTCGCTTTGAGCCGCATGGCCGAGGCAAGTCCGCCCAGACCTGCGCCTATGACCACCGCATGGGGCCGGTCAGCAAAATTTGCCAAGTCGTGGAGAGAGGGTTCGAACCGCGTCATGATAGAATCACACTATGAGCGTCTAATCTTATTTACAATCCTTACGAAATTTCTTTCCAAATCGCCAGCGTTGTGTCAGAAATAATTGACACTTGGGAGGAAGGACCATTCAAGTCGTGACACTCAGCTTCTTTAGGTTTGACTGCCGCTCGGCAAAAGTCTGGGCGCTGTGGATGATGGGCGCTGCGCGAAGTCCCCTGTCTCGAATCGCCGGGCTACAATTCTGGAAGCTTTGCGGCTCGGGAACGGATGAAGGGTTTACGCCCGTGCCCAATACGTCGGTCTATGCCATTCTATGCGTCTGGCATGATCGCCCTGCGGCCCAACAAGGGCTGGCCCAGCCGGTCTTTTGCCGGTTTCATCGGCGCGCTGCGGATCATTGGACCGTGTTTCTTTCGCCCGTGTCGGTGCGGGGGCAATGGTCTGGCACAAAACCTTTTTGTGCAAGCGTTCCGAAACAGCTTGAAGGTCCGATTGCGGTTTTGACGCGGGCAACCATAAGGCCATCGATTGCGCTCAGGTTCTGGCGGCGTGTGCCCGGTATCAGCGCGGTTATAGGTGAAAATCGCGACGTCCTGTTCAAGATCGGTATCGGCGAGGTGCCGCTATTGCACCAAGTCACCTTTTCGATCTGGCCGGACCTTTCCAGCATGGCAGCGTTTGCAAGGGCGGACGGTCCGCATGCAAGGGCGATCAAGGCGGTCCGGGAAAACAACTGGTTCCGCGAAGAGCTTTACGCGCGTTTTTCCGTCATCGACGAATGCGGTGCCTGGGGTGGGGGCAGCCCCCTGAGCAGAAAGGCGGCCGCATGATAAGACGCGCGTTTCCCTTTTCTGCGATTGTCGGGCAGGAGCAGATGAAACTGGCGATGATCCTGACGGCAATCGACCCGAGCTTAGGCGGAGTTTTGGTTTTTGGTGACCGAGGCACTGGCAAATCGACCGCCGTGCGCGCCCTCGCCGCCCTGCTCCCAAGGATCACGGTCGTGCGTGGGTGCCCCGTGAATGCGGCGTCCCCGGCGGATTGCCCTCCGTGGGCCAAGGTATGCTGCACCGAGACCGAAGAGCGCCAGACACCGGTCGTTGACCTGCCGCTTGGCGTAACCGAGGACCGCGTGACGGGTGCGCTTGATATCGAACGCGCGCTGACGCAGGGAGAAAAAGCATTTCAACCGGGGCTGCTGGCACAGGCGAACCGGGGCTATCTGTATATCGACGAAGTCAATTTGCTAGAGGATCACATCGTCGATCTGCTGCTTGACGTGGCCCAATCTGGCGAAAACGTGGTCGAGCGGGATGGTCTTTCGATCCGGCACCCGGCGCGCTTTGTCTTGATCGGGTCCGGCAACCCCGAAGAAGGCGAATTGCGGCCCCAGCTTCTGGACCGGTTCGGGCTTTTGGTCGAAGTTGGTTCGCCTGACAGTATCGATGAGCGGGTCGAAGTGGTTGAACGGCGGGAAGCATTCGAAACAGACCCCGAGAAGTTTGCAAAAAAATGGGAAAAGCGGGAGCGGGTGGTCCGCGACCGCATCATTGCCGCGAGAGAGCAATTGGGAGCCATTCGAAAGCCGAAGGCAGTGCTGCGGGACTGCGCTGCGCTTTGCATGCAACTGGGCGCTGATGGATTGCGTGGTGAGTTGACCCTGCTGAGGGCAGGGCGTGCGCTGGCCGCTTATCAGAGTGACAAGACGCTGAACCGGGACCATCTGCGCGCGGTTGCCGGTCTTGCCCTGAGCCACCGGTTGCGCCGCGATCCTATGGACGAGGCGGGGTCGACGGCGCGTGTCTCGCGTGCAGTGGAAGAGGTCTTGCATTGAATGGCGTGGCAGCGACTGACAGCATGGAACACGCCCCGTGGGACCGTGCCTGTCTTGCGCTTCACCTGTTATGCATCGATCCCATCGGGCTTGGCGGGATCACTGTGCGTGCAAGGGCAGGACCCGCGCGGGAGGCGTTCACGTCTCTCTTGGATCGACTTGCCATGCGCCGCATCAGTTTACACCCGAAGACTGGCGATGATCTTCTGTTCGGCGGTATCGACGTGGCGCGGACGCTGGCTGCGGGTAAACTCGCGCATAATCCGGGTCTCTTATCGCAAGGCGGAGTGGTCATAGTTCCCATGGCGGAGCGCTGCAGCGCCGATTTCGCCGCGCGGCTTGCCCTTAGCCAAGACAGTGGAATGCATTGCCTGATCCTGCTCGACGAAGGGGCCGAGCCGGAGGAAGCTGTACCGACTGTCCTGAGCGAAAGACTGGCTTTTCATATCGATCTTGGTGGTATCGCCTTTTCGGAAGCGGCTTGGCCCGGTGAACCCGATCTGCGAGAGGCACGTGATCGCTACAGGGGCGTCGTTTCCGCGCCCGGCGATAAACGGCGGCTGGTCGAACTCGCAGCCTGTTTTGGTATCCACAGCTTGCGTGCTCCTATGCTCGCCTTGCGGGTCGCTCGGGCGCATGCTGCGCTGTCAGGGCGATCCAGCGTGGAAGAGACCGACATGAGGATCGCGGCCGAACTGGTCTATCCGCACCGCGCGACGATTGCTCCGCAACGAGATGATCAGGAGCAGACCGCGCCTCCTGAGGACTCGGAAGCACAGGCGGAAAACGGCAATATGGATTCCGCTGAGATCCCTGATGACCTGATCGTAGCGGCAGTCAAAGCCATGCTGCCCGAGCATCTGCTAGATTCGTCTCAGGGCAAGGTACGAGGGGTAGGGCCGTCGGGGACAGGCGCGGGTCTGCGCAAGACTGGCAACCGTCGGGGGCGTCCACTGCCGGCCCGGCCGGGTCGTATCGACGGACGCAACCGTATCGATCTTTTGGCAACTCTAAAGGCCGCCGCCCCGTGGCAGGTGTTGCGTGGCACGGGCATAGCACGGCATCGCAAGGTTGTTTTTTACCCGTCCGACCTTCGCCAGAAGCGCTTCGAAGAGCATAGCGATCGGGTTCTGATCTTTGTCGTGGATGCTTCTGGCTCGACCGC
This sequence comes from Heliomarina baculiformis, assembly GCF_019966545.1. Lineage (GTDB taxonomy): Bacteria > Pseudomonadota > Alphaproteobacteria > Rhodobacterales > Rhodobacteraceae > Heliomarina > Heliomarina baculiformis. Next base: position 20,925 of record NZ_JAIMIC010000009.1, read on the forward strand.
CGTGACCCGGCTTGCCGAAGCGAAGGGGGCGGTGGAACTGCTTTTGGCGCAATCCTATGCCCGGCGCGATCAGGTGGCCTTGATCGGCTTTCGCGGCACTTCGGCCGAACTTTTGCTGTCGCCCACACGCTCGCTCGTTCAGGCAAAACGCTGTCTTGCAGCGATGCCCGGTGGTGGCGGCACGCCGCTTGCGAACGGGTTGCATGCCTCTGCGGAGCTCGCCATGCAAGAGCGGCGGAAAGGTCTGACCTCGATGGTCGTACTGTTGACGGACGGTCGGACGAACGTTGCGCTGAACGGGGCGGCAGATCGGGCCGCAGCCTATGACGATGCGATGAAGACCGCGGCTTGGTTGCGGGGTCAGATCGCGAACGGTGTCGTTCTGGATGCGGCGAACCGGCCCGGCGCACAGTTGCAATCAATCGCGCAGGCCATGGGGGCAAAATACATCCCCTTGCCGCGCGCCGATGCGCAACAGATGAGTGCTGCCATTCGCGCAACAGGTCTTGGTTAGGATGGACTGGGAACGGGACTTGCCCTCGTGGCCGCTATCCGAGTTTTCGCGGCAGGTCACGGTGAGACCGCACCGCTGGCATGTTCAGGAGGTTGGGGAAGGGGACACAGTACTGCTCCTTCACGGCGCGGGGGCATCGACGCATACATGGCGTGACGTGATACCGCTGCTGGCCGTCGGTCATCGCGTCGTGGCTGTGGATATGCCGGGGCAGGGGTTTACCCGGGTCGGAAGCCGCAGCCGGTTTGGACTTGAGGAAACCTCGGAAGATCTGGAGTCGCTTTGTCGGCACTGCGCGTGGCAGCCGGTTGTCATCGTTGGCCATTCGGCGGGGGCGGCTGTCGCATTACGTCTCGCGGATCGGCTGTCGGATGAAGGACACGAAGCGCCGAAGGTGATCGGGATCAATCCCGCGCTTAGCCGGTTCAACGGATTGGCGGGGCTATTGTATCCGCTGATTGCCAAGGCCCTTGCCGCCACACCATTGACCGCGATGGCCTTTACCCTTGGCGGAGGTCGGCTGGAGCGCGCGCGAACGCTCATCGAAAATACTGGTTCTCATCTGAATGAAGAGGGCATCGCGTTGTACGCGAGGCTTATCGGGGATCGGGATCATGTTGACGCGACGTTGAACATGATGGCGCATTGGTCCCTCGACAAGTTGCTGGTTGATCTGCCGGGGTTGCCCTTGGACTGCTTGTTCATAAATGGCGCCGGAGACAAGGCTGTTCCGCCAGAGCATTCGACGGGGCTGGCAAAGAGAATGGGCAATACACGTGTGGTGACACTGACCGGCCTTGGTCATCTGTCCCATGAAGAAGCATCCACCGAGGTTTCAAAGATCGTTCTGGATTTTGTTTCCTGTGCGACCGTCTGAGTTGGTTCTTTTCGCTCAACACAGGCGTGGGATCGGCTGGGCGGGAAGTTACTTTCCCCGGAAAACCGCCGGGCGGCGTTCCATGAACGCGCGAGGACCTTCCCGGGCGTCTTCGGTCGCCATGACCCTGTCCATGCTCTCCGTTTCGATCTGATAGCCCTCTTCCAAGGGTCGGCCGGTGCTTTCGGAAGTCGTGCGCTTGATTTCGGCAATGGCCACCGGCCCGTTGGCAGCGATGCGTTCGGCAATTGCCATCGCGGTTTGCATGACCTCTTCCTGGGCCACGACATGGTTGATCAGTCCGAGGTCATGCAACCGTTCAACGCCGATCTGGTCACCAGTGAGAAGGACTTCCATCGCAACGGCATGGGGAAGCTGTCGTGGCAACCGAACGAGCGCGCCGGCGAAGGGGATGAGCGCATGACGCGCTTCGGGCAGGCCAAAGCGCGCGCGCTCGGTCGCGATGCGAATATCGGTGGCAAGCATCAGTTCGAAACCCCCAGCGAGACAATGACCGTTGATCGCGGAGATGACCGGTTTGGTGCTATGGGCACCCTTGAAGTTTGACCGGAACAGGATTTCCCGGTCTGCTGCGAGACGGTGGTCCCAGTCGGTTTCCGGACTGCGATCGCCAGTCAAAAGAGGAAGAGTGAGAGCAAGATCGCCACCGGAGCAGAAGCTGCCGTCTCCTGCACCAGTGATGACGGCGACGCGCAGGTCGTGGTCGGCTTCGAAATCATCGAAGGCATCGGCAAGGCGGCAGATCATTTCCGGCGTCAGCGCATTGTGACGGTCTGGCCGGTTCAGCGTGATGACAGCGATGGCACCGTTTTTGTCATAGAGGAGCGGCGAGGTCATGATTTATCCGCGGCCAGGGAAAGACTGATAGGCATACCGGAGAGCGCGTTCTTGAGTTCTTCGACCCGGGCCTCGGGCGCTGTCACCGATGTCTGCAGGTTTTCGTCCACCGCGATCATGATATCTTCTGAACCAAGACCAATCCGTACGGCGGCGGATTGAATGGCCCATACGATGGCTTTGCGGCGCAGGTCTGGCTTGAAGATCTTGCCAACGGGCGTGAGAGGCAATGAAGCCTCGATACCGATCCGTTTGGGAAGGGCGACTGGGTCGTCAATGCGATTGCGCAGGAAATCGATCAGGGCATTCTCATCAAGGGTCGCGCCGCCGCGTAAAGTGACGAAGGCGACGGGTAATTCCCCAGCATAAGCATCGGGCATGCCGACGGCGGCCGCGTTTTCGACATCGGGATGGGCAAGCAGGGCGTCCTCGATCATCTGCGGGTCAATGTTATGAGCGCCGCGTATGATGATATCCTTCTTGCGACCGGTTACGTAAAGGCGACCCTCGGCGTCGAGCTTGCCGAGATCGCCGCTGACGAGCCAGCCGCCTGGCAGAAAGGTGCCCGCATTGCGAGCCGGGTCTGAATAGCCGGAGGACACGTTCGGCCCTTTGAGCGCAATAATTCCGGTTTCGCCAGTTGGCATCCGCTTTTCCGGGTCGAGATCGTCTTCGGTTTCCGCGAAGATTGCGACTTCGGAAAAGGGCATACGCAGCCCGCAGGAAAGTGGCGTTCTGGGCGCATGAACGGGTTCGACGGCGATGGCTCCGGCGCATTCTGTCATGCCAAGGATGTTACGCACGCCCTTGCCGGTTTTTCTTTCGGTTGCGTCGGCGAGTTCCGTGGGCAGCGGCGAGCCGCCCGTTAGGAACCACCGCAACGAGGATATGTCGGCGTTGATTTCGATACTGTTCAGAGCGGCCAGTACGGTGGGAACAGCGCCGATGATGGTGATCCCATGCCGTTCCACCTGCTGCCAGATGGTCCGTACAAAAGCCTGGTTTCGCATGCCGAGGCGGCCGGGAATAAGGAGCGTACCGCCTGCCGACAAAGTAGATAACCCGTAGACGAAAGCGCCGGCGACATGGAATAGGGGAAACCCATTCACTACGACATCGTTTTCATTCAGATCGTGGAGCAGGGCACAGGACTGTCCAACGTGCGCTTCGTTGCCGCGGGAATGGCAGACAAGTTTTGGCGCACCGGTGGTGCCGCCCGTGTGATAATAGGCGGCGAGGGCGTTTTCGTCCCCTTCGGGTTCGATGTCGGCGCCACCGTCTTCAGCAAGCATATCCTCGAACAGACCGTCAGCGCCGGGGCAGGGGCCATCGCTGTCACAGGCGAGGATCGGCAGGGTGATGCCTTCGGCGCGTAGCGCAGGAACGAGCGCCGTCCAGTAGTCGATTTCAGCATTGACGCCAGTGATGACGACCGCTGCCGCATCCCCGGCTTTGAGCAGGGCGGCGATATAGGCGGGCTTCAACATCGGGTTGATCGGGCAGGCGTGGCCTGCGATCTGCGCGCCCCAGAGCGCGATCTGCGCCGAGGGTGTGTGCTGCGTCAGCAGGGCGACGGATTTTCCCGGTACGACGCCGATTTCGCGAAACATTCGGGCGGCGGCCTGACATTTTTGAGCGAACTGCTCATACGTCAGAAGCGTGTCCTTGTCAGGATCGTCGGCGTCTTTCAGATAGCGGATGGCGGTACGGTCGGGCCAGGTTGCCGCGCTGTGACGAAGGATGTCCCAAGGTGTCCGATTGGGAAAAACAACGTCGAGGCCTTGCGCCTCGAGCTTTTCGAGATCGGTTGAACTTGCAATCTTCATGCTTCCTGACCTCCCTTGGCGTCGACGAGATAGGAACGGAGATTGGCGTCGATCCGGGCCAGGTCCCGTAAGAGCCGGGTCTTCTCGTTAGCTGAAAAGCCCGACGTCATCATGGATTCGTGCCGGCCGACTTCGGTGTCGAGTGCGGCGAGGTCTCGTTCGCCCTGATCTGTGAGGAAGAGCCGTTTTACCCTGCGGTCATGGCTTGTCGTGCGGCGCTCGATCCAGCCTTCCTTGTTCAGCGTGTCGATGATCGGCACAAGGCTCGACCGGTCGAGATAGATCGCTTCGGCCAGCCGCATCTGGTGGATGCCGGGATTGGCCTGAACGAGCTTGAGGACGCCGTAATATCGCGGGGCCGATCCGAATCCGCTGACCTGTTTCTCAAAGCTCTTGTAGGCGGCAATCTGAATGAGCCGGAGTCTGTAGGAGACGCTTTCGTAAAGCGCTGATGGCTCGACCAAATCGGTGTTGTCGCGCATGACCCGCGCCATGTCACTGCATCCCCATCGGCAGGAACAGCACGATGGCCGGGAAGGCGATCAGCAATAGAAGGCGTAGCACATCGACGGCGACGAATGGCAGGACGCCTTTGAAGATCGCAGGTAGGGAAACACCGGGTGTGATCGAGTTGATCACGAAGACGTTCATGCCCACCGGTGGCGTGATGAGGCCGAGTTCGACAGTCATCACGATGATGACCCCGAACCAGATCGGATCAAAGCCAAGCTCGGTGATGACGGGAAAGACGATTGGCACCATCAGGATGATCATCGCCATCGCATCGAGAAAACAACCCATGACAAGGAACATGAGGAGGATCAGAAGAAGGGTGCCGTACCGCCCCGCACCAAGATCGATCAGGAACTGTGTCAGTTCCTGCGGCACCTGAGTTATCGCAAGGAAATAGCCAAAGAGCGTGGCACCGATCAGCACAACGTAGATCGCGACAGAGGTGCGCATGGCTTCGACAAGGCTGTCCAGCAGCCCGGTCATAGAGAGCTTGCCGCGCGAAATGCCGATGATCGCCGTAAGGAATGCGCCGGCGGCCGCTGCTTCGGTCGCGGTCACGATTCCGAAATAGATCGAAACGATCACGGCGACAAATAGCAGACCAACGGCCCAGACGCCCTTTAATGACCGCATCGCTTCGGCAAAGCTGAATCGGTCTCCGGCGGGCAGGCTGTCACCATACCAGACACGCACCGTCAGCATGTACATCAAGACGGCTAGGATGCCCGGCACGATACCGGCGATGAACAGCAACCCGATATCCTGTTCGGTAATGAACCCGTAGACCGCCAGAACGACCGAAGGCGGGATGAGAATCCCAAGGGTCCCGCCGGCCGCAATGATGCCGGTCGATGCTTCGTCGGAATAACCCGCGCGTTTCATTTCGGGATAGGCGATCTTGGTCATGGTCGCGGCAGTTGCAACCGAGGAACCGCAGATCGCAGCGAAACCGGCGCAGGCACCGACCGAGGCTAGCCCGAGGCCGCCTTTCAGCCCGCCAAGCCATGCGCGCCCGGAGCGGAACAGTTCGGATGACATGCCGGAGTTGGTGGCCAGAACCCCCATCAGGACAAAGAACGGGATCAGGGTCAGGTTGAAGTCTGTGATGGTGCTGATCGGCGATTGAGCGAGGAGGTTCAGGGCTGGGCCCATACCGACAACGGCACCGAAACCGAAGATGCCCACAAGCCCCATCGCGACGCCGATCGGGACCCGAAGCAGCATGAGCATAAACAGCGCGACAAAGCCTGCGCCAGCGACGAATTCATTACTCATGACTTCTTGATATCCTCCAAGAGGTGCTCGTCGATGCCATCGTATTCGCCAAGGTCACGCCCTTCGCGGGCAATCAGCCAGAGACGGATGGCGGTCGTGAAAACCGCGGCGAGAATGCCGAGCCAGATGCCCAGAAAGAACGGCCAGTGGGCCAGACGCAGTTCCATCGTGGCATCGCCACCGGACATGGCGGCCTGTACCCGTTCCCAGATCTTCCAGACCAGCAGCAGCGTAAAGCCAAGCAGAACGGACCAGGCAAAGAAATTCATGGCGTTGCGCAGCTTGCGGGGCAGCGAATGAGCCAGCAGGTCCACCTTGATATGGGTACCGTGATAGCCAAGACTCGCCAGTCCCCAAGCAATGGCAACCCCCAGAACCAGACGCGAAACGTCGAAGGTGTCCGCGATGGGGCTGGCAAAAAGGTAGCGTCCAATGGACGAGGCTACGATCAGGACGGTTACGAGGCCAAGTACGATACCTGCGATCCGTTCTATGATCAGGATTGCGCCGCTGAGCGAGCGGCCACCGTTCTGTGGCTGGGACATTTGGGTATCTCGCCTAAGTCACGCACTGGCGCGGTTTTTGCGCCAGTGCGTCGGGGTTGCTTAGTAGCGGGCGTCGTTCGCTTCGAGCGATTGGGTGTAGCCTTCGAGGATGGCATCCGCGTCACCGCCCTTGGCTTCGACCGCTGCGCGCCATTCGTCGACCAGCGGCGCTGCCGCGTCGCGCCAAGCCGCCACTTCTTCTTCGGTGGGCGTGTTCAGCGTTTGCTCGGGGTCGGCTATCAGCTTGTCGCGGGCGGCCATATCGTCGTCGAACCAGCCTTGGGCAACCTTGGATGACCATTCCGGTGTGCAGTGATCGTCGATGACCGCCTTGTTTTCATCCGACAGCGAGTCATAGCTGTTCTTGTTCATGATCATGACCTGTGCCGAAAGGTAGAACGGCATATCAAGGTGTTCAGGGACTTCGTCGGTCAGCTTGAAGTCATACATCGAGCCCCATGGGAAGGTCACGGCCTCGGCCGTTCCGCGGGACAGTGCTTCACGTACTTCGGGCGCAGGAACCTGAACCGGTCCGCCACCAAGAAGGCTTACGAAACGGGCCATCGTGGCATGTGCAGGACGGATGTTTTTGCCTTTTATCCCTTCGGGAGCCGTGATTTTTTCCTTGGAGTGCAAGGTGCCGGGGGCGTGGGGATGGATGAAGCAGACCTTTACGTCGCCCATTTCCTGCTTGGCACCGTATTCCATGTACCATTCATGGATCGCCTTGGCGCCTTTGACCGAGTCATCGGCCATGAAGGGGACTTCGGTCAGCGAATAGATCGGGAAACGGCCAGCGGTGTAACCCGGGTTGACCCAGGCGAGATCCACGATGCCCTGCTTGGCCATGTCGTAGTGATCGGGGGCCTTGCCCAATTGCTGCGCCGGGAAAATCTGGATAGAGATTCGACCATCTGAGGCGGCTTCGACATCCTTTGCCCATGGCTCGATGCCTTTGGACGCAGGCGAAATGCTTGCGGGAATCCAGTGCGACAGTCGCAGGGTGACCTCCTGAGCCATCGCCGTGGCCGGAACAGCAAGGAGCAGGGTCGCGCCGAGCGCGATGTTAATAGTTTTCATGATATCCTCCCATAAGAGTTCCGGGATGAATCTCCGGCGCTCTGAAAATGATGGATATCAAACATTATTCAGGGATCAACCGATTTCTTGAGGTAAACGATTTTTTGATCAGGCTTTACGGCCCGGGCCAGCGCTTTGGCGTGCCATTTCTTTCAATTAGGTAGGGGTTGAAGCGGTCGAAGAAACAACGTTCTATCCGCCGAAATCAGGAGGAGCCCCATGCGTCGTTTTCCCACCATCTACAATACTCTCATGCGATCCAACTCTCGGGCCTTCCTACGCGGTCTCGGACTGAGCGAAGAGGAAATTGAGCGTCCACATGTCGCGGTCATCCATACGGGCGGTGAGATGAGCCCTTGCAACATCACGCTGCCTGCGCAGGTTACCCAGATCAAGACCGGGATCTATGGGGCTGGCGGTTTTGCCCATGAAACGCCGGTTGTATCGGTTTCCGACGGGTTGACCATGGCGCATCCGGGAATGCGTTTTTCTCTTATTTCGAGAGAACTTATCGCGGATTCAGTTGAGGCGACGATGCGGGCGCATTGCTTTGACGGCATGATCGGGCTGGGCGCCTGCGACAAGAATCTTCCAGGCCTGATGATGGGGATGCTGCGGGTCAATGCACCGGGGGTTTTCCTGTTCGGCGGGGCTACTCTTCCTGGTCGGGTGAACCGTGAGGAAGTGACAGTTCTGGATGCCTTCGAGGGGATCGGTAAAATGATCGCCGGAGAGCAGACCCGTGAGGAACTGGCAGAGTTCGTTGAACATAGTATCCCCACTGGCGGCGCCTGTGCCGGACAATTCACAGCCAACACTATGGGGATGGTTTCCGAAGCAATTGGTCTGTCTCCCCTCGGACTGTCGATGGTGCCCTCAGTGTATTCGGCGCGAAACCCTTACTTGCGCGATGCTGGTCGGCTAGTAATGCAGGTCATCGAGGGCAAGGCGCCATTGCCGCGCGAAATCGTGACGCGTGCGGCGCTTGAGAATGCCTGTGCCCTGGTCGCCGCTACCGGCGGATCGACAAACGCCGCGTTGCACATCCCTGCAATGGCGCACGAGGCGGGGATCGATTTCGACATTGACGCCGTCGCCGAGGTTTTTGCCCGAACGCCGCTGATCGGTAACCTGTCTCCGGGCGGCAAGTACCTGGCGCGAGACGTCTACGAGATCGGAGGCGCGCCGGTCATTCTTGCAGAATTGCTCCGTGGAGGTTTCATCGATGGCTCCGCCCTGACGGTTAGTGGACAGACGCTGGCCGAGGGGTTGGCGACCGTCGGGGTTGCGGATGGAGAGATCGTTCGCCCGGTTTCCGATCCGATTGCCAAGAGCGGCGGCCTGACAGTGCTGAAGGGCAATCTTTGTCCGGATGGTGCACTGGTCAAGGTTGCGGGTCTAAAAGAGCTGATTTTCAGGGGACCGGCGCGCGTTTTTGACGGCGAGAGTGCGTGCCAGAAAGCGGTCGAGGAACGCGATTACAAGACGGGCGATGTGATCATCGTGCGTGGTGAAGGGCCCAAGGGCTCGCCGGGTATGAAGGAAATGCTGGGCATTACCGCCCTGCTTTATGGGCAGGGTATGGGAGGACAGGTTGCCCTCGTGACGGACGGGCGGTTTTCCGGTGCATCACGCGGATTCTGCATCGGTTATGCAAGTCCCGAAGCAGCAGTGGGCGGCCCAATAGCGCTGGTTCGCGATGGCGACATGATCGAAATAGACGCGAGGGCCGGTGTTTCGTCCATCACTCTCGAAGTAACGGAAGATGAGCTTGCCAAGCGTCGCGCGTCGCAGAAACTTGCCGACCCGGCCCGTCATGGCGGTCTGCTCGAGAAATATGCTGCAGTAGTGCGCGGCGCCAACAAGGGGGCGGTGACACATTCCGGTGCGGTCGATACTAGCGGCGACCTGATCTGACTGTCTTGGAGTGGCCGTACCGGAACCATTGGTTCCGGCAGCCACGGCGCGTTTCAGCTAGTTAAGACAAGCGCGAAATGCGCTCCGCATGGCATGCTGCCGGTCAACTACGCTGCCGGGAGCATCGATGTACGAAAATTCAACCGCTGATCGTTATTTCACTGAAGAGCATCAGGCGTTCCGTCAAAGCCTTCGCAGCTTTGTCGAACGCGAGATGACACCGTATGTGGAGGAGTGGGAAAATTTGGGCCGGTTGCCGCGCGAGCTTTTCCGGAAGGCGGGCGAGGTAGGGATCCAGGGTGTCCTTTTTCCTGAAGACGTCGGCGGTTCGAACGGTGATTTCTTCATGCAGGTGGTGGTGACCGAGGAGATGTCTCGTTGTGGTGCGGGGGGTGTCTGCGCCTCGCTCGGCTCTCATTCCATCGGAATTCCACCTGTCGTGAAATATGGAAGCGAGGAGCTGCGCAGGACATTCGCGATCCCTGTCATCCGTGGCGAAAAGATTGCCGCGCTTGCCGTGACCGAACCGGGTGGAGGGTCGGATGTGGCGGCACTCAGGACAACGGCGATCCGAGACGGCGACGAATTCGTGGTGAACGGAGAGAAGACATTCATCACTTCAGGGATGCAGGCCGATGTTTTTACCGTCGCGGTGCGGACCGACCCGGATGCACGTGGTGCGGGGGGAATTTCCTTTTTGCTTGTGCCGGGCGAAACGCGGGGATTGCAGCGGCATGAGCTGAAAAAGATGGGCTGGTGGGCATCCGACACCGCACAGCTTAGTTTCTCGGACTGCCGTGTGCCCGCTTCTTACCTGATCGGAGAAGAGGGCAAGGGCTTCAAGGCCGCGATGATGAATTTCAACAGCGAGAGGCTGATCATCGCGGTGATGGCCTATTCGATGGCGCAGGTCTGCTACGAAGAGGCACTGGCATGGGCGCAGCAACGGCGTGCATTCGGATCTACGCTCTCGGAACATCAGGTGATCCGACACAAGCTTGTTGATATGGCAGCTCGGATCGACGCCGCGCGGTGTCTGACTTACGACATTATCTGGCGCCACATGCATAGCCTTGATCCGTTGAACCTTTATGTGGCGCGGACCAGCATGGCCAAGGTCACCGCCACCGACGCGATGAAGTTCTGCGCCGATGAGGCGGTTCAGATTCTCGGAGGCATGGGGTTCATGCGCGGCACGGTGTCGGAACGGATCTATCGCGAGGTGAAAGTCCTTACCATCGGCGGTGGCACCGATGAGGTCATGCGAAATCTTGCGGCTTCGCAACTGGGTATCTGAAAGACGGAAAAGAAGAAAAATGGCAAAAGCCGAATTGCTGCGCGAGGATGGTATTGGAATACTTCGCATCGACAACCCGCCGGTAAACGCGATCTCTCCGGAACTCGTGGCCGATCTGAGCCGGTCATTTACGGAGTTCGAAGAGGACGCCGGCCTGACAGCATTGGTGATTGAGTGTGCTGGTCGGACATTCGTAGCCGGTGGCGACATCGCGGCGTTTGAAGACCCGGAGTTCAGCGCGGCCCCTTACAACAGCGTATTGGCGCGGATCGAAGCCTGCGACAGGCCAGTGATGGCCTCCTTGTTCGGCACCGTGCTTGGCGGCGGTCTTGAACTGGCCATGGCTTGTCATTTCCGGATTGCGGCATCTTCGACGAGGCTCGGTCTTCCCGAGATCACCCTCGGCCTGATCCCCGGATCACTTGGGACGCAACGCCTGCCGCGCTTGGTCGGGCTGGAAATCGCCCTTGACATGATTTCCAAGGGTAAGCCTTTGAGTGCATCCGGTGCGCTGGCAGCGGGGCTTGTGGACATGCTCGACGATGAACCTGGTCGTGCAGCGCGCAGCAAGGCAGTTGAGCTTGCCGTGCAGGGCATGGCGCCGCGCAGGACACGCGCCCTGACACCGCCGGATATCGATAACGCGGATGCGGTGCTGGCCGGGGCGCGTCGAGCGGCGGAGGCTAAACCCTGGCTACCGGCCCTGTCAGCCGTGGCGGATTGCCTTGAAGCGGCCGCTCGCAAATCGTTTCCGGACGGTGAAGCAGTGGAAAAGCGCGCGTTCCATGATCTGATCGGAACAACCCAGTCGCGCGCCATGCGGCACCTGTTCTTTGCCGAACGAGCGGCCCAGAAAATCCCCGGACTTGATCGGGAAACCAAGCCTCGACCGGTCGAAAAGGTTGGTATTCTCGGTGTCGGAACGATGGGCGGCGGCATTGCGATGACCTTTGCCGATGCCGGGTTTCAGGTGACGCTTGTCGAAACCTCTTCAGAGGCGCTTGTGCGCGGCCAGGCGTTGATTGCCGATGCTTACAAGGCGACCCAGTCCCGCGGTTTAATGAGCGAAGAAGCGGTTATGGCCCGGCTAGGCGCGATGAACGGTTCCACGGAGATGTCCGATCTGGGCGATTGCGACATCGTCGTCGAGGCTGTTTTCGAGGATATGGAATTGAAGCTTTCAGTGGCGCGGCAACTTGGTGAGATCTGCAAGCCCGGCGCGATCATCGCGACGAATACCTCGACACTGGATGTGAACCGGATTGCTGCCGCCACAGGGCGCCCCGGTGACGTGCTTGGCACGCATTTTTTCAGCCCGGCGAACATCATGAAGTTACTCGAGATTGTGCGCGGCGCGGACATCGAGCCAGATGTATTGGCAACGGTTATGCTGCTGGCGCGCAAGATCCGGAAGACAGCCGTTGTAAGCGGTGTCTGCTATGGCTTCATCGGGAATCGTATGGCCGAGGTCTATATGCGCGAAAGCGAGGCGATGCAGGTCGAAGGAGCGACCCCTGTCCAGATCGATGGCATTATTGAGAACCCAAAATACTTGGGCATGGCAATGGGACCAAGCCGGATGCTCGACATGGCAGGCGTGGACGTGGGCGCGCGGACGGTTATTGAATGGATCAAGGGCGGCGACGGTCCTCAGGATCCTGCTTACCGTGCGATGTGCCGCAACTTGTATGAACGCGGCCAGCACGGTCAGAAAACGGGTCACGGTTATTATCGCTACGAATGCCGCAACCCGGTCCCATCCGAAGAGACAGCCGAACTTGGCCGTCACCTTGCGCGCGAGCAGGGCATCAATAGACGCGACAACATACCGGACGAGGAGATCTTTGAGCGCCTGTTGTTTCCTATGGCCAACGAAGCGGCATTTATTCTTGAAGAAGGAATCGCTTACCGCCCTGGCGACGTAGATATCGTCTGGACAGCAGGCTATGGTTTTCCGGCGTGGCGTGGCGGTCCGGTCTTTATGGCCGATGAGATCGGCTTGGAAAAGATCGTGGCACGGCTTGACTACTACGCGGCAACGCTGGGCAATGAGCACGGATACTGGACGGTTTCTCCGCTGTTGCGCCGACTTGCGGAGAAAGGGGAGCGTCTTTCAGACTGGCGTCGGGAAACATAAGAGTGGCTTTGCCCTCTTACGACGGAAGTTAGCTGCGACTTTCAGACTATCGTTCAGTCTGTTCTTACTTACTTTTTCTCCAAAGCGGTTTTTTCCGCTCCGGATACTGAAACTATTCCTATTTCAAAGCCCTAGAATGGCGCGCGCCTCTTGCGGGGATGCGACCTCGCGACCGGTTTCGCGCGCCATTTTTGCCATCTCTTCGATCAGCGGTCCATTCGAGTTCACCTTGTCGCCGGATGAGATATAGAACGTATCCTCGAGACCCGTCCGCAGGTGCCCGCCAAGTTCCGCGGTGCGCCTGTGCAATGGCCAGATTTCGGCCCGGCCAATGGCCGTGACCTGCCATCGGGAATCTTCCGGCGCGAGGTCCACGAGAATTGGCAGCAAGTCGGGGTTCGTGGGCATGCCGGATGAGACGCCCATTACGAAATTGAGCTGCGCCGTCCCGGAAAACATGCCGTTGCGCTGATATATATCGACACAACGGACGATCCCCACGTCGAAGCATTCGAATTCGGGAACTGTATTGGCTTTGGCCATGACGTCGAGGAATGCCTGTACCTTTTCGACCGGGTTGTCGAACATCATCGGCGGCCAGGCCCAGCTGCCATCCGAACGTAGTTTAAGGTAATTCAGCGAACCTGCGTTGCAGGCGGCCATCTCAGGACGGGTCTCGGCCACACAGTCCAGAGCGGGCTGATAATCTGGTCCGACCACACCCGTCGTGTGATTGATGATGACATCGGGGCAGGCGTCGCGAATTGCGGCCTGAACCGACTTCGAAAGGCCGAGGTCCCAGGAACCAAGATGGCCTTCGTCCGGCCCCTGTTTACGCAGATGGATATGCATAACAGAGGCGCCAGCATCATAGGCCCGCCGCGCCTCGGCCGCCATTTCATCGGGCGTGACGGGAACATTGTGCTGCTTTGGGTTGGTCAGCACGCCGTTGAGCGAACATGTGATGATGGCTTTGGACATGAGAACTCCGGAATTTCAGCTTTTCCGAGAGGATAGCCAACCAATATCACTGCGGCTTGCGCATAGGCGCTGTCGCGTTTCAGGACTGCTCTTGAAAACCCGAGAGTTCGAGGTCTGCGCCCTGCGCCGCCTTGGCTTGAAGGTAGCCCTGACGGGCGCAAAGGCGATCATGATAGGCAAGACAATGCTCTGGCAGATCGTGGCGAAGCCCGATGATGACGGCCAGCATCAAGGCATACCCGACAGAAATATCTGCGTTGGAGAACCCGGATTGAAGCAGGTAATCGCGCCCGTCGGACAGTGTATGTTCAGTGAGGCGCAGACGCGCAAGAAACCAAGTCTTGTAGTCTTCGGCCACGACCGGCTGGCGTCGCTCTTTCGGCTCAAGCATCGCGTAGCGCAGGTAGATCGTCTGTGGAAAGGTCAGTGTCGCCTCGCCATGGTGCAGCCAGTTGAGGTAGGCGCCATAGTCGCGATGGCCCGGTTCTAGCGCAAGCCGGCCATCACCATGCACGGTCGAAAGGTAATGCGGGATTGCGGAGGATTCGGTCATCCGCGTTTCGCCATCAACCAGCAATGGAACGGTCCCAAGGAGGTTTTCACCGAGATATTCTTTCCGGTGTACGCGGGGCGGAAACGGGAGAACGTGCAGTTCGTATTTTAGGCCAAGTTCCTCAAGCGACCATAGCGCCCGGAACGAGCGCGCATCGCTTGAATGCCAGAGTTGCAGCATCACCATCCCCCCGTGTTCGCGGCAGTTTGCTCCGAGCTTTGCATGAAGAATTGTGCAAAGTCGCTGGGCAGCCAGTCAAGCATGGCTCATGCCACGCCCAAAGCCCTGTCCGAAACTGCGGCCTGCCATCCATCGGCACCGGCAAGGTCGTTGCGATTGCGCAGCTTTTTGTACTCAAGTCGCGCAATCTGATCCCGATGTACTTCATCCGGACCATCCGCAAGCCGCAAGAGCCGGGCTGTCGCATAGGCAGAGGCCAGTCCGAAATCATTGCTTGTGCCGCCGCCCCCGAAAAGTTGTATCGCCCAATCGAGTACTTGGCACGCCATCTGCGGTACCGCGACCTTGATCATAGCGATCTCGGACTTGGCCTCTTTATTGCCCACAGCGTCCATCATATGCGCTGCGCGCAGTGTCAGCAGACGCGATTGTTCGATCATGATGCGGGATTCTGCGATCCTTTCGCGAGTGACCGATTGTTCCGACAACAGCTTGCCGAATGCAAAGCGATCTTCGGATCGCAAAATCATCTTTTCAAGCGTTCGCTCGGCCAGCCCGATGAGCCGCATGCAGTGATGAATGCGCCCAGGCCCCAGGCGGCCTTGCGCAATCTCAAATCCGCGGCCTTCTCCGAGCAACATGTTCTCGGCGGGGACCCGGACGTTTTCGAAAATGACCTCGGATGCCCGATCCGGTACACCATAAAATCCGAAGACAGGTAGTGATCGTTTGACCGTTACGCCCGGCGTGTCCTTTGGGACAAGGATCATGGACTGCTGACGGTAGGTTTTCGCATTCGGATCGGATTTACCCATAAAAATGATGATCTTGCAGCGGGGGTCGGTCGCGCCGGTCGTGTACCACTTGATACCGTTGATTACGTATTCGTCGCCATCGCGTACAATCGCGCTCTCGATGTTGCGTGCGTCCGAGGAGGCCACTGCGGGTTCCGTCATCGCAAAAGCAGACCGGATTTCGCCGTTCAGCAATGGTTCAAGCCAGCGCTTTTTGTCCGCCTCGGATCCATAGCGTTCCAGAACTTCCATGTTGCCCGTATCTGGTGCCGAACAGTTGAAAACTTCTGGTGCAAGGTGGCTGCGGCCCATGATTTCGCACAGCGGTGCGTATTCCAGATTGGATAGCCCCGCGCCCCGATCGGATTCAGGCAGAAAAAGGTTCCAAAGCCCCTGCTCGCGCGCCTTTGCCTTGAGTTCTTCGACGACTGGCTGAACTTTCCATGGCCCTAGGTCCTCTGATTCTCGGTAGAATCGACCCTCGTTCGGATAGATGTTCTCTTCCATGAAAGTCTCGATCCGAGCCTTTAACGACTGTGATTTTTGCGAAATTTCCGGAATCATAATGAGCTTTCCCTATGAGATGACATGCTGCTCTGCTGGCGATCACGCTATCGTCACCATCTTCGACAGGCAATAACGTCAGACGAAAAAGTTGACCCTAAAAATTTCGCGGTCTACGGTTCTGCACGGCCGATGAATTCGATGTGGGAGAGCGCGAGAGTCGCGGCCAAAGTGATTAATAGCTGTAGGGAGGCAGCCGTGATCGACAATATCGCAGACAGAAAATACATGCTGGTTCTAGATGACCGGGTTTTCTACTTTGGCCTCCTTGGTCACAAGATGCAGGCCCGCAAACTAGGCGCGGTCTCCATTTATCTCGCTCCGGAAGGCCAGTTTCGGCTCAAGGAAGGTAATGGACAGTGGTCTCGGCATCAAATAGCCATCGTCGAGCCGTATCAGTCACACGAGGTGGTTTCGGATTGCGGCAAGATCATCAGCGTATTGATTGAACCTGAACGGCTGGAGAGGTCGGAACTCTCACGCCTGATTGCCGAATACCGCGATCCTGAATGTGTTGCGGGTCTGGTTGCGAGGCTACGTTCGGTTACGGCACAGCTTTCCGGGTCAAGACCGGATGGTGAGATGACGACCCGTGAATTCGATCGGATCGTGATCGGACGAGAGCTTGATACACGGAGAATCGATATGCGGGTCGTTTCGGTTTTGAATGAACTGGAACTGGAAGGTCTTGAGAGCCAATCGCTGGCCGCAGATCTCGCCGCCAAGATTGGGCTGTCGTCATCGCGCTTTCTTCATCTGTTTAAGGAACAAACCGGCGTGTCCTTTCGCAATTACCGGATGTGGCGGCGTGCCCGGACCTTTCTCTTGCATGCAAACAACAGCAGCAGCCTTACCGATGTGGCTCTGACCCTCGGATATCCAGACTCGAGCCATTTCAGCCACTCGATCCGCAAGACATTCGGGCTGCAGCCCAGGTCGATCCGGATCGGTTCGCAGAACCTCCGCGTGGACAGCAGCGCGCGAATGATGGCCTATTCCTGCGCCTGAAACCGCGGTCAAACCGTTAACGCCACCCGCTTCCAATCGGGTCGCGTTTCGTTTGGTCAGGTCAATTCCCCGGTCTCAACGTATCGACGCAAGTTTTGGAAAAAATCAGATGAGACAGTCCTGTCAGAGCATTTTGGGAGGACCACATGACATTTTTTCAGACTTTCGCCCCGGGAATTGCGATCTGTCTGACAGCCACTTCGCTGTCCGCCGATACGACACTGCGCTATTCCAACTGGCTGCCTGCAACACATCCCTTCATGTCCGAAGTAATTCAGCCCTGGATCGAAGATGTGGCCGAGGCGACAGAGGGCCGTGTCACCGTTGAAATCCTACCCAAGGTCGTTGGAACGGTTCCGACCCAGTTCGAAGTGGTGCGCGACGGGCTGGCCGACATGTCGCTTATTGTCGATGGCTATTCCGCAGGGCGCTTTAACTTGAATGGCATCGTCGAGCTACCTTTCCTTGGCAACGACGCCCGGGCGATCAGCATAGCCTATTGGCGCATATATAAGAAATATCTCGAGCAATTCGCCGAGTACGAGAATGCAATTCCCGTCGCGAAATCTTCGGTTGGGCCCATGGCGCTTGCAACCGGACCCGGACCCATCGACAGCATGGACAAGCTGAAGGGTCTCAAGCTGAGGGTACCGACGGCAACCGGTTCAAAGGTTGTCGTTTCGCTGGGCGGCGCGCCCGTCAACAAGCCGATCAGCGAGATGTATGAACTCATTTCCACCGGTGTGGTGGACGGGATGATATCATCGACCGAAACCATCAACAGCTTCAAGATCGCCGGATCCATCGGCAACCTCCTGACTGTTCCGGGTGGCCTCGGCAGTGCGGGTATATCCTTTGTGGTGAATGAGGACACGCTCTCTGAACTGTCCGAAGCCGATCAGGAAGCTTTCTGGAGCGTATCGGGCGAAGTTTTCTCGACCGGTATTGCCGAAGTCTATCATCAGCTTAACGCGCGGGGCCGGCAGGATGTGCTTGATGAAGGCGGCACGATCACACCGGCTTCCGAAGAAATGATTCAAGCACTCGAGGAAAATCTGGCGTCCATCGACCAGACGTGGATCGACAAGGCAACGGAAATGGGCCTCGAAGACGCGGCGGGCGTGCTTGCCGAATTCCGGGCGGAGATCGCCAAGGAGGAGGCGAAACTTGCCGGCGAGTAATGCCAAGCGGTTTAGTGCTGTCAGGCTAGTCATTTCACTGACCGATGGTCTGGCCGCACTGGCTCTTTTGAGTATGATGGGGATCGCGTTCTTTGATGTGGTCGGGCGCAGTTTTTTCCGATCCCCGATGGCGGGGGCGACGGAACTAACTGAACTGGCAGTTGCCATAACAATCGCCTGTGTCTTTCCCTCGCTTGCTTGGCGCGGCCTTCACGCGACGATCGATGTCCTTGACGTGTTCGTTCCCGAAAGGTTTCGGCCATGGCAGGTTGGTCTTTCAAACCTGCTTTGTGCTGTCAGCTTTGCCTTTGTCGCTTGGCGGGTATGGATCGAAGGCGACAAGACAGCTCGTTTCGACGGGCAGACGCCGCTTCTTGAAATCCCCATGGCACCCGTCCTCTACGGCGTCGCCGTTCTTTTCGGAATTTCGGCGCTGGCTTTCCTTTTCGCTATACTCAATCCTTGCAAGGTGACAGAGGCGTGACCGAAGCACTTATCGGCGTACTCGCCGCATTCATCCTTATCTTTGCGCGTGTCCCGTTGGCTGTGGCGCTTGGCCTTGTCGGGTTCATTGGTTTTGGTCTGCTGATCTCATGGAAGCCAGCATTTGCAATGGTAGCTCTGACTGCCAAGTCGAGCCTGTTGAACTATTATCTTTCGGTTATCCCTCTTTTCGTACTGATGGGTAATTTTCTGACCCGGGCAGGAATCTCTCGCGAGCTATACGCTGCCGCCTACGCCGTTATGGGTCATCTGCGGGGCGGGATTTCGCTGGCGACTGTCGTAGCCTGCGGGGGGTTCAGCGCCGTTTGCGGATCGTCGCTTGCGACCGCTGCCACGATGGCCAAGGTCGCGATGCCTTCCATGCGCGAATTCGGCTACGACGACCGCCTTGCGACCGGATCCATCGCTGCAGGCGGTACGCTCGGGATCCTTATTCCGCCAAGCGTTATCCTGATCCTTTACGGTGTAATCACCGAAACCAACATCGGCATGCTTTTCGCTGCTGGCATGATACCGGGTCTAATCGGTCTCATCGGATACATGTTCGCCGTGCGTTACGTAACCTGGCGCAATCCCGACATGGGACCTGCCGGGCCGAAAATGAGCTGGTCGGAACGGATCGCAGCGCTGCGTGGTGTCTGGGCCGTGCTTGCGCTTTTCGTGATCGTCATCGGTGGAATTTACGGCGGCTTTTTCACGCCGACCGAGGCGGCGGGTGTGGGGGCCGGCATCAGCTTTGTCTTTGCGCTGCTGCGTCGTTCGATGAATTTTCGTGCCTTTATCGAGGTGCTGGTCGATTCCGCCCGAACCAGCGGCATCATGTTCGGAGTGCTGATCGGTGCGACAATCTTCAGCGAATTCATCAACTACACCGGCATGCATACCAGCTTTCTTGAGTGGGTTACCGGTCAGGAGGTGAAACCCTGGATGGTGATCGCGGCAATCGTCGGCATTTATCTTGTCCTCGGTTGCGTCCTCGAAAGCCTGTCGATGATTCTTTTGACGGTTCCGATCTTCTTTCCGATCATCGTCGAACTTGGGTTCGACCCGGTGTGGTTTGGCATCGTCGTTGTCGTTTCGGTAGAAATCGGGCTGCTGACGCCTCCGATCGGCATAAATGTTTTTGTTTTGCGCTCGGTTCTGCCGGACGTGGCCACCACGACCATTTTCAGCGGCGTCACACCGTTCTGGATCGCTGATATACTGCGCATCGCGCTGATTGCTTCGATTCCCGCGATATCGCTCTTTCTGCCCAGGTTGCTCTTTTGAGGCTTCAGCTAAACGACGCAAGCCGCAGCCGGTATGAACTGTCAGAAAACAATGGAACTGATCGGGACGCCTGCGTCCATCGAACTTTCAAGCAATAATCCGGGTTAGACATGGCAAAGATTTTAAGCTCCATTTCCACCGACGCAGAGACCTTCGCGGCCAACCGTAAAGGTATGACCGATCTGCTCGACCAAATGGAAAACATAGAATCCCGCACCCGAAAGGCTTCGGAAAAATCGCGCGAGCGCTTCGAAAAACGGCACCAACTCTTGCCCCGTGACCGGGTCGCTCTTTTGCTCGATCCCGGTCGGCCGTTTATCGAATTGTCCAAGCTGGCGGGCTATGGGCTTGATCAGGAGGACACCGAAAAGTCGGTTCCCGGTGGCGGCGTGATCGCGGGGATTGGTTATGTCTCGGGCGTGCGCTGCATGATCAACGCTTCGGATTCCGGCATTGCCGCCGGGGCGCTGCAACCTATGGGTCTGGACAAGCAGCTTCGCATTCAGGAAATCGCTCTCGAGAACAAGTTGCCCTATGTCCAGCTAGTCGAAAGCGCCGGTGCAAATCTTATGGCGTATCGGGTCGAAGATTTCGTGCGGGGCGGTAACCTCTTCCGCAACATCGCCCGCTTTTCGGCGGCGGGGTTGCCTGTTGTCACGATCACCCATGGAAGTTCAACTGCGGGCGGTGCCTATCAAACCGGGCTTTCCGATTACATCATCATGGTGCGTGGACGTACCCGGGCTTTTCTGGCCGGTCCCCCGCTGCTCAAAGCCGCGACTGGCGAAATCGCCACAGAAGAAGAGCTTGGCGGCGCCGAGATGCATACCGGGATTTCGGGGCTGGGCGATTACATGGCAGAGGATGATCGTGAGGCCATCGGACTGGCGCGATCGATCCTGAAAAACATCGAATGGAATGCGGCATCGAAGGGAGAGAGATCATACGCCGAACCGGCCTATGACCGCGAAGACCTGCTAGGCCTGATGCCGATGGATCACCGCCAACCAGTCGATATGAAAGAGGTCATCGCGCGCCTTGTGGACGGGTCCGATTTTGTCGAATTCGGTGAGCGATATGGCGGCGCGACTGTTTGTGGCAATGCCAAAATTGCAGGCTGGCCGATAGGTATCATCACGAATAACGGACCCATCGACCCGAGTGGCGCAGCAAAAGCAACGCACTTCATTCAGGCCTGCTGTCAGGCCGGAACACCGATCCTTTACCTCAATAATACCACGGGGTTCCTCGTCGGTCGCAGTTACGAGGAAGCAGGGAGCATCAAGCATGGGTCCAAGATGATTCAGGCAGTGACGACTGCCACCGTTCCACAGTTCACTATTTACTGTGGCGCGTCTTTCGGGGCTGGAAACTACGGCATGTGCGGGCGCGGGTTTCATCCCCGGTTCTGTTTTTCCTGGCCCAACGCGAAGACGGCCGTCATGGGCGGCGAGCAGGCAGCCGGAACCATGGCCGTGGTGCAGGAAATGCGCGCCGAAAGGCTGGGCGAAGACGTCGACCACGAAAAGCTGGATGCGCTCAAGTCCAGGATCACCGAAAACTTCAACCGTCAGATGGATGCATTCTACACCTCTGCCCGGGTGCTGGACGACGGGGTGATCGATCCACGGGATACTCGTGATCTTATGATCGAGTTGATGCAGATCGCGCGTGAAGCCGACGATCGCAGGCCTAATGAAATCCAGTTCGCCGTGGCGCGCCCCTGATAACCGCGAGACGTATGATGACCAGACCCAAATCATTCCAGAAGCTGCTTGTCGCGAACCGGGGCGAGATAGCAGTCCGCATCATGAAAACCGCCCGGACCATGGGATATGGAACCGTCGCCATTTACTCGGAACCGGATGCCAAGGCAGAACATGTTCGCATCGCCGATGAGGCGGTATGTATTGGAATGGCCGCTCCGTCAGAGTCCTATCTGAAAATCGAGGCGATAATCGATGCCGCCCGCCAGACCGGTGCCGATGCGATACATCCTGGCTACGGCTTTCTTGCCGAGAATGATGCTCTGCCAATTGCATGCGAGCAGGCCGGTATCGTTTTTGTCGGGCCGGGCGCCGAAGCCATCCGCAACATGGGCGACAAGGCAGGCGCAAAAGCACTGATGGAACAGGCCGGCGTGCCCTGCGTGCCGGGCTATCAGGGTGAAGATCAGGACAGCGACAAGTTATTAAAAGAAGCCAAGCGCATCGGCTTTCCGGTCATGATCAAAGCGACGGCTGGCGGTGGCGGGCGCGGCATGCGGCTGGTTTCGACGGAACAGGAGTTTCTGGACCTTCTGCAGTCGGCAAAATCGGAAGCCAGGAACGCCTTTGGTAACGACATCGTCCTGTTGGAAAAGGCCATCCTGAACCCGCGCCACGTGGAAATTCAGGTTATGGCGGATCACCATGGCAACGCCATT
The DNA here is from genome assembly GCF_019966545.1 of Heliomarina baculiformis. GTDB lineage: Bacteria > Pseudomonadota > Alphaproteobacteria > Rhodobacterales > Rhodobacteraceae > Heliomarina > Heliomarina baculiformis. The sequence goes on from NZ_JAIMIC010000009.1 coordinate 43,223, forward strand.
CACTGTGGAGAAAGGGACTGTTCGGTGCAGCGCCGCCATCAGAAGGTGATCGAGGAAGCGCCGTCACCCGCTGTCGACCCTGAGCTTAGAGAGCGGATGGGTAAAGCATCGATCGATGCAGTTCGGGCGATTGGCTACGCGGGTGCGGGAACCTTTGAATATCTGCTCGACGGTGACGGCAACTTTTTTTTCATGGAAATGAACACACGGCTTCAGGTTGAACATCCTGTCACCGAGATGATCACCGGTCTTGATCTGGTGGAACTGCAATTGCGGGTTGCCGCCGGAGAGAAGCTGCCGATTGACCAGAGTGATGTTTTCTACAGTGGCCATGCAATCGAGGTTCGCCTTTGCGCCGAAGACCCCGCCGCTGGTTTCATGCCGCAAAGCGGTCGACTGGAACTATGGGAGCCGGCGTCATTCGTAAGGGTAGACCACGCGCTGCGCAGTGGTGCCGAAATACCGCCCTTTTACGATTCCATGATCGCTAAGCTCATCGCCCATGGCAGCTCTCGTGACAATGCGCGGCGAAAATTAGTCTCGGCACTGGATCACACTGTGGCGATCGGTCTTCGGACGAACAAGAACTTCCTTTCTGACTGTCTGTCCCACTCGGTTTTCGCGGAGGGTAGGGCAACTACGGCGTTCATCGCTGATCACGGCGACGATCTGATGGCAGTCGAAACAACCCGCGAAGCCCGTGCTGCGATGATTACCGCAGCTCTCATGCGTGCGGGTCCGGGCAATCGTTTGACCCACGGGTTTTATACACCGTTGCGTCTGGCCCGTGGAGAGCGCGCGTTTGCCCCCATCGTGCAAGCTTTCCGTAATGGGGCATGTCATGTGGAAATGTCGGGTGAGGAACCTCTTGAGCTTTGCGTGACCACGGTCGACGGCCCTAGAGTTACGCTCGAACTGAATGGGGCAACCAGTAAAGCACTGCTTTGGCAGGACGAAACCCGCGTTACAGTTCACTATCAGGGGCGCAGTTATGATTTTCTCGATCTCACTTTCCAGCCGACCGTTGCTGCCGAGGCCGCAGGTGGCGATGGCAAAGTTCGCGCATCGATGAATGGCAATATCGTCTCTGTTGATATCGCCGTCGGCGACACCGTTGAAAAGGGACAAAAGCTTGTCGTGGTAGAAGCGATGAAGATGGAACACACGCATGCCAGTACGCTTAGCGGAACGGTGACGGCAGTGAACGTTACGAAAGGTATGCAGGTCAGCACCCATGCCGTCCTGGTAGAGATCGACGCCGCATGACTAACGCCGTCGTTCTGTACAGCCGCGAGAACCATGCGTTTCGAATAACGCTCAATCGCCCGGAAAAGCGCAATGCGATCAATAATGACCTGATCGAAGGCATATCCGACGGCATCAAACAGGCCGAGGCCGACCCAGACGTCCGGTGCATCGTACTGACCGGCGCGGGCGATAAGGCCTTTTGCGCCGGGGGCGATCTTCAGCCCGGGGGTGGGTTCAATTTCAATTTTGCCGAGCCTTCTACCGCATATGGAAATCTGCTGCGCCAGGCTCAGAACTGCCCCTTGCCGATTCTCGCAGTCGTCAACGGGACTTGTGTGGCGGGTGGCATGGGTCTTGTTGCGATGGCTGATTTGGCCATTGCCGTAGATACGGCAAAATTTGGTTTACCAGAAGCCAAGATCGGTCTGTTCCCGATGCAGGTACTGGCGTTGATGAAGGCACTTGTCCCTGCACGGACGTTACGGGAATGGATGCTGACTGGGGAGTTGTTTTCTGCACAAGACGCGATGGAGGCGGGTCTGCTTAACCGTGTCGTCCCGACCGAGCAACTGGTTGAATGCGCGGACGGCATTGTTTCCAGCTTGGCCAAGACCTCGCCCTCTGCACTGCGTCGAGGGAAATATGCAATGCGCGTCGTGGACGCGATGAGCTTTGATCAGGCCATTGCTTTTGCGGAAGGTCAGCTGGGTCTGATGACCCTGACCCAAGACGCCAAGGAAGGGCTTGCCTCATTCAACGAGAAGCGATCCCCGAAATTCACCGGAAAGTAGTAATGATTGAAAAGCCTGCTGTCCTGCTAGAGATCGACGGCAATATCGCGACGATCACGCTCAATCGCCCCGAGCGCCGGAACGCGGTAAACGCCCTACTAGCCAAGGCATTGAACGAGGCAATCGAGAAATGTGAAGACGACTCTTCGGTCTCTGTAACCATCCTGACAGGCGCAGGTTCTTCCTTTTGCGCAGGTATGGATCTTGTTGCTTTTGGTAACGGTGAAGGTAAAGCGATACTTCACGGCTCGGGGCGATTTGCAGGGTTCGTCGGAGTGAAACGCCGCAAGCCTGTGATCGCAGCGGTTAATGGTCCGGCAATGGCAGGCGGTTTTGAAATCATGCTTGCCTGCGATCTGGCCGTTTCTGTGGATACCACAGTTTTTGGTCTGCCTGAGGCTCGGCGTGGATTGATCGCCGGGGCAGGGGGCGTGTTCCGGCTTGCTCGGCGGTTGCCGATCGCTGTGGTGAATGAAATGACCCTCACTGGTGATCCCATCACTGCGGCGCGCGCGCTCGAACTAGGTTTGGTCAACAGGGTGGTACCATCAGAGAGTCTTATGAAAACAGCCCGTGAACTAGCCGAAAAAATCGCAGCTTCCGCTCCGCTCTCGGTAAGCCTCAGCCTCGACCTTGCACGTACGGCCGCCAGTGGCAATGAAGAGGTACTGTGGCATCTCAACGATAAATACCTGGATCAAACCATCGGGTCAGAAGACGCGCAGGAAGGCGCGCGGGCCTTTCTGGAAAAACGGTCACCAATATGGCGCGGCGTCTAAGCTCAGAAATTCAAGGCGTTTAGCTGCCAAGATCATTCCGGAAAATGAGGCACAATGAATGCTGCGGTCTTAGCCACATAGGCGCGCGCAATCTGTTCCGCTTGCGCTCCATCCCCGGAAAGCACTGCTTCGGTTATCTTGCGATAGCCTTCTATGCGTTCTACCGAGGGTACGGACAGCCGATTTCGGATCAGGTGCACCTGCAAACGCGGCAGGATACGGTGAATTTCCTCATTGCCGCTGATTCTTACAAGCTGCCGGAAATACCTGTTCCGGCGACGGAGAAACTCGAAGCGACCTTCTTCGTCGCGATACTCTTCGATCGAACGGAAAAGCTCTTCGATGCTCTCGCGGGCTCCGGGTGCTTCGATCTTCTGGGCGGCCTGTCGGGCTGCAAGGCCCAGCACGACTTCGGTTATGGAAAAGAGGTTTGCGGCTTCTTCCCGGCTCAGCTTGCGTATCTGGGCACCGCGGAAGGCGGCAAGAACGACAATCCCGTCGGAACTCAGTTCCTTGAGAGCTTCCCGTACGGTGCTGCGGCCGACGTTGTAATGTGACATGAGGTCCGGTTCGACCAGACGCTGACCGGCCACATACCGGCCTTCGTAAAGTCCACGAACCACATCGCGAACAATATAGCTCGACGTACTCGAGCCCTTGTCTGTCTTTTCGATGCCTCCAGGCATCCGGATACCTCTCAAAGGGAATGGACAACATTCATAGAGCTTTGAACTCACTCACAGGTTCTTGGCAAGCCTCCAGGCGACTTTGGAAATAGGGCCTGCCTGAGCGCCGACATCTTTGGCACGTTCGTCCGCAGCGGTTCCTTCGACTGCACGCTTTGCGATACCCTGTAGAATGGAGGCAATTCGGAACATGCTGAGGACAAGATAGAATTTCCAGTTGTCCGGGGCCTTTAGCCCGACACGCTGGAGATACTTTTGCGCATATTCTGTTTCATCAGGAATGCCGGTTGCCGCGAAATCTGTTCCGGCCAAACCTCGGAACAAGTCAGGTGCAAAGCGCCACGTCATGAGATGATAGGCGAAATCCGCAATCGGATTCCCGATGGTCGATAATTCCCAGTCCAATACGGCAATGACACGCGGTTCTGACGGATGGATGAGAACGTTGTCGAGCCGATAATCGCCGTGCACGACACGGGCCGGATGTTCGTCTGGCAAATGCTCTGGCAGCCATTCGATCAGCCGCTCCATATTGTCATTTTCGCCGATGCGGGCTGCTTCGTACTGGCGGGTCCAACGAGATATCTGTCGTTTGAGGTAGTCTTCCTTGCGACCAAAATCTTCTAGACCGATCTCATCAGGATCGAGACGATGAATCCGGGCAATTGTTTCGTTCATGCTATCGAAGATTCCTGCCCGTTCGGACTTGGTCAGTTCAGGCAGGCGCGGATCCCAGAAAACACGTCCGGGGACGAAGTCCATTATATAGAACATACTGTCGATCACAGATTCATCGGTGCACAGCGCATGAACCTTTGGCACTGGAATTCCCGCTGTTTTCATTGCGGTTAAAACTTTGAACTCGCGGTCAACCGCGTGAGCGCTGCTCAGCACTGGCCCGGCGGGTTTTCGGCGCAGGACGTATTCGCCGTTTTCCGAGGACACACGGAATGTCGGGTTGGATTGCCCGCCTTCGAACTTGCTGAGGGCCGGAGTGCCGGAAAAACCTTCGACGTTTGCTTGCATCCAATTCGAGAGCGCATTTACGTCGGGCCACTGTGCCTTGTCCGCCGTCTGAGTTTGAGACACGGTTACTCTTCCTGCTCCTGTTGGCGGTGCCGCCGTTTCAGGCCATTTCGTCGGTGTATAGCTCAGAATATGCCATACGCAGTTCGACCTTGCGCAATTTGCCTGTCGCGGTTTTAGGCACCTCGTCCACGAAAACTATCTTCTTGGGCAATTGAAATCCACCAAGATGCTTTCCCAGTTCATCCATGATTGGCTGCGGGTCCTGGGGCGCACCGGGTTTTGCAACGACAAAGGCCGTGACCGCCTCGCCCCATCTCTCGTGGGGGATACCGACGGCAATTGCCTCAAGCACCCCGGAGCAGTTCAAAAGGTGCGATTCCACCTGCATGGAGGAGACATTCTCGCCGCCACTCTTGATCATATCCTTTGTACGGTCGAGGAATTCGAACTCGCCCCACTGGTTGATACGGCCAACGTCGCCGGTATGGTGCCAACCGAAACGCCGCGCCTCATCCGTCGCATCCTGGTTCTTGTAGTAGCCGAACATGACGTTAGGGCCCCGATGCACGAGTTCACCGATTTCGCCCGGTGGTAGCAGCTCTCCATCCTGTCCCATGATAGCCAGGTCACATATTACAGTTGGCTCGCCCCAGACATTGCCAAAGCGTTTCAACTGCATCTCGGGCCGCGACATAGTTGTGATAGGGTACATCTCTGTTTGGCCCGACGTCAGCATGAATGTCGGGCAGATCCGGTCGATCATGCGGCGCATCAGAGACTCGTACATCGGCGCCATAGTATGAAGCCCGAAGCGCAGCGATTTCAGTGAGCGCGTTTCCATATCGGGATGATCCAGCATCGCTGCATACATCATCGGCAAACCGACAACCACGCTCAGTTCTTCCTCTTCGATTGCTGCAAGTAAGGCTGCGGGTTCGAACCCCCGAAGCAAAACGCATTTCGCACCGACGAGCATGAACGACAAAAGCAGCACGTGCGCGCCACAATGAAACAGAGGGAGCTGGAGCGGAATGCCGTCTTCGCGCGTAAGACTCCATTCGACCGCATCAGCCATGATCGACATGTAGATGGACAAATGCGAATGCATCGCACCTTTCGGTTTCGAGGTCGTGCCGCTCGTGTATATGATTGCGGCAATGTCGTCGCGGTCGATCTCGACCTGCGGCTCGCTCTCGGGAAGGTCCGCGCAGAACGAAAAACCCTGCTCGGCAACCGTTACGGGGAACCCCAATTTCTTTGCAACAGCGCCAAGGTTCGGATGGTCGGCGAAAACAGGTTCGATAACCACGTGACCTACTTCGGCATGGGTGAGCGTAAATTCTACGTCTTCATCATCCAGCATCAGATTGATAGGGACCCAGACCAGCCCGGCACGATGGATCGCGAAAAGCGTCACGACCAACTCGATGGAGTTGCCGAACATCATGGCACAGCGGTCCCCGGGCTTGCAGCCGGCATTTATCAGGTAGTGTGCCATCCTGTTGGCTGCAGCATCCAGCTCGCCATAGGATATCCTGCGCTTGCCATCGACAAGAGCGATATTCCCGGGCATACGCCGCGCTGTACGGCGCAGAATGTCGCCGATCGCGATGCGGGAAATACAAGAGGGGGGCGGTGTGACGCCTCCATCGATATTGTAGCCTGCCATATGCTCCTCCCCTGTTGAACGCCGACATTGCGCTGAGCCTAACAGGCAGGACGGGCAAAACTTGTGGCAATAAGCTAGGCGTTCCCGTCGCCCGCGATCCCAATGTATTTCGTCAGAATGCGCAGCATGACCTCATCCGCGCCGCCTCCGATGGAGGTCAATCGCGTATCGCGGTAAATGCGGGAGATTTCACTTTCCTCGCTGTAACCCATACCGCCCCAGAATTGCAGGCAGCCGTCAGCCACTTCGCGGGCCAGTCGCCCCGCTTTTAGCTTGGCCATTGTCGCAAGCTTGGTAGCGTCTTCGCCATTCACGATCATCTCGACGGCGCGCCAGTTGAGCGCGTTTAGCGCTTCAACTTCGGATTGCATTTCTGCCAGTTTGAAATTGACCCACTGGTTCTCAATGATTGGTTTGCCAAATGCACGGCGTTCGCGCGTATATGCAATTGTGCAATCGATTGCGCGTTGCAACATAGCTGCATTGTTCAGCGCACCCCAGAGCCGTTCGATTTGGAACTGTTCCATCTGGTAGATGAAACCCATGTTTTCTTCGCCGATCCTGTTGGACTGGGGCACGCGCACATCGTCAAAATAGAGTTGCGCTGTGTCCGAGGCCCGCATCCCGATCTTTTCGATTTTTCTGGCGACTTCGATACCCGGCGTATTCATCGGCACCACGATCAGCGATTTGTTTCGATGGACCGGCCCATCGCCCGTGTTAGCCAGCAGGCAGCAGAAATCGGCCTGAGTGCCGTTCGTGATCCACATCTTGGTGCCATTGATGACGTAATCGCCGCCATCTTTCCGAGCTACTGTTTTGACCGAGGCTACGTCCGATCCGCTGCCCGGTTCAGAAACCCCGATACACCCGACCATCTCGCCGGCAATCGCTGGCCGTAGATATGCCTCGCGTAGTTCATCGCTGCCGTGTTTTTCAAGAGCCGGTGTGCACATGTCGGTCTGTACACCTATGCTCATGGCCACGCCGCCAGACTTGATGGCCCCCAATGCCTCAGCCAGAACAGCGGCATAGGAAAAGTCGAGTCCCAACCCGCCGAATTGCTCGGACTTTGAGACGCCGAGCATGCCAAGTTGTCCAAGTGTCCCCATAACCTCGCGCGCGGGATAGATGCCAGCGGCTTCCCACTCATCAACATAGGGATTCACTTTGTCTTCGATCCAACTCTGGACCGAGCGTCGCACGGCCTCGTGCTCATGGGTCAACTGCAAGAATAAACCTCCATCGTGGTGACGCAATTACGCATGTTCGTTTCTAATGCCTGTGCCTTCGCTTCAATCGTCGACGTACAAGTCCATCATGAGCTGCGTACATGCTGGGTCGTTAAGGTATTGGTCGAAACTCGTTTCGCCCCGCTCTCGAAGTATCTCTTCGTCCAGAAACGTCTGGCCTGTCATTTCTGCGGGGTCCGAAACCAAAATGGCATGTGCCGCTTCCGCCATGATCGCCGGAGTGCGCGAACGGGCGATGTACTCCGCTCCGACTTCGAATTCGACGGCCGCCGTGGCAATGGTCGTGCGCGGCCAAAGCGTGTTTACCCCGATCTGACGATCGCGAAACTCTTCAGCCATGCCAAGCGACAACAAAGTCATCGCGTATTTCGTCGTCATATACGGAATGTACGATCCCAGCCACTTTGGATTGAGGTTGATCGGGGGCGAGAGGCTTAGCACATGGGCATGATCGGATTTGGCGAGATAGGGCAGGGCTGCCTTTGTGACCGCCAGAACGGCCCTCGTGTTAATTTGGAAAACGAGATCGAAGCGTTTCATCTCGATCTTTTCCACGGGGTCGAGCCGGATGGCGCCAGCATTGTTCACCACGACATCTATTCCGCCGAACTGCTTTGCGGCGCGCTCCATTGCTGCCGCGATCATAGCGTCATCGCGTACATCAAGCTGGACCGGCAGGGCCTGTCCGCCCGCCGCCTCGACCTCCTCAGCTACGGAATGAATGGTCCCGGGCAATTTCGGATGTGGTTCTGCGGACTTGGCGGCAATGACAATGTTGGCTCCGTCACGCGCGGCGCGCAGGGCGATCTCTCGACCGATGCCTCGGCTCGCGCCGGTTATGAAAACAGTTCGGCCTCGCAGCTTTTCGGCCATATTCAGGTGCCCCCCGGGGGTTCGGGCCTCCGTCGCAACAGCCTGGCAAAGCAGGCATTATGCAGGCGGCAGACTCCATCGTTACCGCAGAGTTCTATCCGGCGGCGAAGGGGGTACTCTTGCGTTGAGATGCTGGAAGAAAATTACGTTACGGCAATGGCCTGCGTGCCGTTACCGCGATCGACCCAAGTATAACCACCGCGTGCAACAAGGTAGTTCGTGTGTGCCAGAACTTCGGTAAAGGCAAAGCTCATTTCATGAGGGCTTAGTTCTCGCGGAAACATGATCGGCACCAGATCCGCTGCGGATTTCGGTTCGTTCAAAACGGCATCTCGGATGATTTCGCAGCGCTCTTCATGGTGTGCGATCAGATCAGCGCAGCGGTGGTGCAGTCCGTAGAATGGCAATCTGTGTCCTGATAAAACCAAAACATCGTCTCGTACGTCTCGTTGGATCCGAGCGAGCGACTCGATGAAACTTCCGAGCGGATCGCCCGCGGGTTCAAAGGCCATAACGGAAACGTTCGGGCTGATTTTCTCAATGACTTGATCGGCGGCAAGCAGCAATCCATCCTCCGGCAGGTACAGCATAACCTGTTCGGGACAGTGGCCATCCCCGGTCAAAACCTTGAACCTCCGCGTGCCCAGTTCCAGAACGTCGCCATCCTGAATCCGGCGATAAGTAAACGGCGGCTTTGAAAGCATCCGCATATATTCCTGCCCCTGCGTGCTTACCAGCGCCGCAACTTCGGGTGTCATGCCGTGGCTTGCGTAGAACCGGCTATATGCGGTCGCAGCCAGAAGCTCTGGCGAGTTGTAGAAGTTCATAGCGGAAAGAAATGCGGTGCGGCTGGCGATCAGGGGAATTTCCAGCGTCGAGCAAAGCCAGCCTGCCAGACCGATGTGATCAGGATGGTGATGCGTCACCAGAAGGCCGCTGAACCTGAAGTCTTTCAACGGTCCATCGAACAAGGCACGCCACTGTGCCCGGCCGACTTTGTTGTCGATACCGGTATCAACTATGACCCAGCCGGTATCATCCTCGATAAAATAGACGTTCACATGATCCAGCCGGAAAGGTAGCGACAACCGCGCCCAGAGCAGACCTGGGCGAACAGTGACGACTTCACCCGGAGCCGGTGCGGTATCATAGGGGAAATCCAGCATGTCATTGTCCTTTTGTCAGCTATGCGAAAACCTCGGCGCGCATTTGTTCGCGAAGGCCGCAGTACTTTCGAACGCATCCGAGGAACCGGCGCAAGCCATTATTTACCTGTGCCAGAACTGAAGCTGCTCAGTCGAATTGAGCACGGCGGCGGTCGCTGATTGCGTGTTGGAGGAGAAGCTGAAGGAAACCTATCTAGCTTAAAGCGCTTGATTTTTGGTTCTTGGATAATAGGCAAAAAGCTGCAACAGCAATGATTGCGGTCGCCCCAATTAGCGCCCTCCACGTGGGGAAGCCCTCGGGATCGCCAAGTGAAGTATGTAATGGGAAAACCGCAAGCAAAGGCAATATTGGTGCAGTAAACGCTATGGGTGATGCCCCAGTCGCAAGATCCAGAAAATAGAGCGAAACAAAGCCGGTGACACCAATGCCGATAATCGCGAGGGCATCGTGCAAGCCGGGTGTTTCCCAAACAAAAGGCATTGCAGGCGCAAGCACTACGAAGGGAACCATCGCGGTATAAAAGAGATTGGTCGCAATTGGTTCGCTTTGCAGGGACCGTGTCATCGCCACATAGGTCGCAAACGAAGCTGCCATGATAATCGATCCTGTAACGGGCAGAATTTCCAGAGACGGAAAGCTTCCGATGACTGCGATAGCCGCCATCGAACTGATGCAGGCTAGGATAACCATCATCGGACGGGGCGGTTCGTGATTAATCAACCACGCAAAAACCAGCATAAGTGGCGGAGCGACCCAGAAGCCTGCCCATGCCTGCCCGCCAGATGCGCCGGCTAACATAGCCGCAACAAAGCCGAGCGGCATAGTCAACATTAATACCGAACGGGAAAGCTGATAGGCGGGTCGTCCTGTGCGCCAGAAAGTCTGTCTGTGAAACACCAACATCACAACAATGATATGAACGAGATAACGGCACCAGACGATTTGCAACAGGTTGATTGGCTGTCGAATTCGATGGCCAAAGACATTTTCGACGACAAACCAACCAACAGCAAACAGAAACATGAAAGTTATCGCTGACCGGTTGCTTTCGCTATGAGAGCGCATTCAGATTTCAGCCTCTTCTCGTTCACCCTCGCCCTCGCCCTCGGCCGAGTCCGTTCCGTTCAACTTCTTCAACAACATCTCGGTCAGATCATTTACCGTTGGCCCCTTGAGGAGTTCGCTGACCTGAATCGTCTGGGCAAGACCGGTACGCAACCGATTGTGAAGCTCCATCGCCATCAGGGAATCCATGCCGAGATCCATCAGAGATCGATCCCGCTGGTCGGCCATTCCCGGTTCAAGAGCCAGAACACGAACAATCTGATCCGCCAACCAATCGGCCAGTAGCCCCGACTGCTCATCACTACTCGCTGTGGCAAGCTTTTCCAGTACATCCTCTTCTGGGGCACTTTCCGCTTTCGTTGTCTGTTTGATGATATCTTTGAATAGCGGTCCCGAGGTGGACGGCAGCTTGGAACGGTTCATCGGAACGATACCAACCTGCGGCGACGGGCTGCCAAATAATGCATCTGCCAGCATCTCTACGCCATCGTCGGGCTGGATCATCTTCAGGCCCATGGCTTCCCAGCGTTTGTGGTGCCGATCGTCGACCTCTGATGCCATGCCGATTTCGGCCCAGCTTCCCCAGTCCACGCTCATCGCGTGGAGACCTTGCGCACGCCGCCAGTGCGCGAAGGCGTCAAGAAAGCCGTTGGCGGCGGCGTAGTTCGATTGCCCGGCCGCACCCATCAATCCTGCACCGGAGGCAAACATCACGAAGAAATCCAGATCCTGCTCTGCTGTCAGCGTATGCATAACAAGGGCGCCGTCAACTTTTGGGCACATGACTTTATGAATGCGTGCGGGTGTCATTTCCGAAATCACCGCATCATCAAGGACACCTGCGGCATGTATGATACCCCGAAGCGGTGGCATCTTTTGTTGCGCTTCGGTTATGACCTCTGCCATTGCATCCTTGTCCGCCACATCGACGCCGCGCGTGAGGACCGTCACACCAAGCCCTCTAAGCTTGTCGATTTCCAGCTTGGCATCTGCAGTTTCGCCGGATCTGCTGATCAGGATGAGGTTGCGAGCGCCGGATTCGGCAAGCCATCTGGCTGTTCGCAACCCGATCCCTCGCAAACCGCCCGTAACCAGATAGCTCCCGTCGGCGGAAATTCCTTGAGGCCGGGTTTGTGTCAAAACAATCTTGCCGGTGTGACGTCCCTGGGCCATGAAACGGAAAGCATCCTGAGCCTGTTCAAGCGGCCAGGCACGATGGCTCATTGGCGTTAGTGCACCCTTTGCCATCTGATCGTAGACTTCCTGTAGCAGGCCGCGCACCAACCCAGCGTCCGCAGCCGTGATGTCACCCAGATAAAGCTGATGATAGCTGCGGCCCGGATATTCCTTGTCAATACGGGCTTGATCCCATTCGTCAGTCTTGCCGATTTCGACAAAGCAACCGCTTTCCGACAAAAGGCCAAGGCTGGCAGGAATGAACTCGCCCCCGAGAGAATTGAGGACAAAGTCGAATCCTGTGCCATCGGTCGCATCCGTCAGGTCCGACACGAACGACAGGGAGCGGGAATCGCCGGCGGCTTCGGCGCCCAGTTCAAGAGCCAAAGCACGTTTTTCGGGTGTGCCGGCAGTGCCAAAGACCCTTGCGCCCATGTTCAGAGCGATCTGTGTCGCGGCCATGCCAACACCACCGGTTATAGCGTGGATCAAAACCTTTTGGCCCGGTTTGACATTTCCGAGAGTCTTTAGCGCATAACCCGCAGTAAGATAGGCAACCGGTACACCCGCCGCCTGCGCCATGGTAAGATTGGAAGGCTTGGGAACCACCAGCGCGGTATTCACCGTCACATAGGTGGCAAAGCTTCTGTCTGCCATGGCTACGACCTTGTCACCAATGGCAAATTCGGTAACGTCGGGACCTAGAGCGGTTACGACGCCCGCGCATTCGCTACCCAGCGGTCCGGGATCGCCGGGATACATTCCAAGCGTGTTCAAGACATCACGGAAATTGACCCCAGTGGCGCGGACTCGCACCTCGATCTGCTCCGGACCTGGTGGTACGCGGTTTACCTTGGTCAACGTCAGGTTTTCCAGCATCCCACGCTTGGTGATGTCGAGCATTACGGACTCTTCGCCAGCAGAAGCTAAGGTACGTCCCGGGGCGAGGCGCGCAGCATAACGCGAGTCGCCGCGAAATGCCGTCTGATCCTCGTCATCCGGGTTGCTGACCGAAAGGAATAACTGTTCGATTTCGCTGTCCGAAACTCTTGGGTCGAGGTCGATACGGACACAATGAATTTCAGGTCTTTCTGATGCTACGACGCCGGCAAAGGCATTCACTGGCGATTGTGCGAGGTTCGGAGGCTCGCCAAAGATGGACTGGCTACCACGCGTGACGAACCACAGCCTTGTCCCATCCGGAACAGCTTGCGCCAGGCCAAGGGCCGCGCCGAGAAGCGCGTCATGTTCATGGGCATCCAATGGCCAAAAGTTCAGGATACCTGTAACCGGGCCTGCGTCTTCTAGCAGTGTTTCGATTTTCCCTATGGTATGCTCACTAACCGTAGTTTGGGGGTCGCCGATCCCAAGTTTAGGTCCCTGCCGAGCTATGCAGATTTCGCCGCCGGCAGCACGCAGCCGATTTGCAAGCTTTTCGCCCGTTCCTGACTCATCGGCAAGGATCAGCCATTTACCGATGCACTGATCAACCGGCGCTTCCGGTAGCGGCACACTTTTCCAAGTGATGTCGGAAAGCCAGTCGCCACGATCCTGCGCCCCGAGCATCCGGCGCAGGGTGCTGCGCTTGACGCGCTGAAAGCGGAATCCCCTTGCAAACAGAACAGCATTCCCTTCGCCATCAAAGAGATTGAAATCGCATTCGTACTGATCTGCTTCGGCCGTTTCGCGCTGGGTTAGATGGCAATGCACTTTGCGAGGCACCGGAGCTAATACCTGAAAATCACGCATAGCAACGGGCATGTATGCATCGCCGCTTTTCTCGGACTCGAACAAGAGCGCGCCGAGCAACTGAGCGCAGCCATCGACCAGAGAGGGATGCGCTATGAATCCCTTGTCCGATAAGCTGTCTGACAGTTCGATCTGTGCCCAGGCTTCGGACCCAAAGCAGCGTATGTCGCTGAGCGGGCGGAAAGCCGGGCCATAATCGATGCCAAACGAAACCAACCAGCTATAAAAGTCGTCTGTTTTAATACAGGTCGCGGATCCGGGAATTTCCGGCAGTGCGAGTCCATCTTTGGGTGTCTTGGCTTCAGTTAGTTTGGCTCGCATGTGCAGCCGCCAATCAGAGGTTTCGCCGCCATCTGATGGGGCCAGGCTATAGATCCGGATATCACTTAGGGTGGAGCCTTCGGTATTTACGACAACTTGCATCTCGACGCTGTTGTCCTCTGGCAGGATCAATCCATTGCGAATCTCGATGTCTTGCAACGCAAGCGTAGATGAACCGGTTGCCTCTTTTACCGCGCCTAACGCCATTTCAATGAACCCGGCTGCGGGAAAAGGCGCATGATCATAGATACGATGATCTGCCAGCCATGCATCTGTCGAAATTCCGATGCTGCTTTGAAATACTTGAACAGGCCCGGGATTGGAACTTCCAAGCAATGGGTGGTTCCCCCGTGTCGTAACAGCGCTCTGATTTTCGTCGAATTCTGCCCAGTAGCGTTCACGTTGAAACGGGTAAGTTGGCAAGGCTTGGCGTGATACCGGAGATAGACCGCCGCCGAGCAGGTTTTCCCAGTTCAATTTTTGGCCGTGCACATAAAGCGCGGCTGCAGCTCCTTTAAGAGTTTCGTTATCATTTCGACCCTTGCGCAAGGAGCTCACCCAGTGTGCTTTTTCGGATTTTTCGCATTGTCTTGCCATGCCAATCAGGCTCGCCGAAGGTCCAACCTCGAGAAACGTTTGGAAACCGGACTGCAGCAATGTTGTGATAGACTCAGCGAAATTTACAGGTTGCCTTATATGACGCGACCAGTAATCGGCATCGGCAATCTCCGGTCCTGCAATTCTTCCGTTCAGGTTCGAGATGAGCGATATTTCCGGAAAATTATAATGTATTTCCGAGGCAACTGCCGCGAAGCTATCAAGCATCGGTTCCATCAACGGTGAATGGAAGGCATGCGAGACAGTAAGCTCCTGTCCAGTGATGCCATCGCTCTGTAACCGTTTGAGCACGGCGGATACGGCTTCGCGACGGCCCGAAACAACTGTGTTCGACGGCGTGTTGATCGCGCCGATACCGCAAGCGGATTCGTACCCCTTGAGAGCAGAGCGAATCGTTTCGACATCGGCAAAAACCGCAGCCATTGTTCCATCGCGCGGCAATTCACTCATCAGGCGGCCGCGGGTCGCTATCAATCGCAGTGCATCTTCAAGTGTAAAGACGCCGGCTGCGCAGGCGGCCACATATTCCCCAACGCTGTGGCCAATGACCGCCGCAGGTTTTACACCCCAGCTTTCCCAAAGCTTGAACAGTGCCCATTCTACTGCGAAGAGCGCTGGTTGTGTGTAGGCTGTATCATTCAGCAAGGTCGCATTTTCGTTGAAAATCACGTCCAAAAGCGGGCGCGGAAGTTGCCTGTCCAATTCCGCTGCGCATCTATCAAGGGCGGCACCGAACACGGGTTCGCTGGCGTATAGATCTCGGGTCATACCGGGATACTGTGAACCTTGACCAGTGAACATCATGACCACTTCGGGTGCGCTGCCGCCGGGGACCGAACCGCGCTCTACGCCGGTCAGGAACTCGCCCTTTGCGATGCCATCGAGTTTTGCCAGCGCATCTTCCTGGTTTGATACGACGCAGGCGATCCGCCGGTTCAAATGCGACCGACCAAGAGAGAGTTCCGCGGCGCATGTAGATACGCTGGCGTTCGGGTGTGAGCGTATGTGGTTTGCCAACTGTCCAGCGATCGATGCCAGTGCCTTATCGCTGCGTCCGGTCATCGGCAGGATGGTATGCGACCGTTCCGCCAATGGCTTTTGCTCCTCGATTGACGGCGCTTCTTCGAGAATGATGTGCGCATTGGTGCCGCTGAATCCGAATGAACTGGCACCGGCCCGAAGTTTGCCGTTGTTCGGTGCTACCCAAGGTGTGAGCGTGTCAGGCACCTTAATAGGAAGACTGTCCCAAGGGATCAGCGGATTGGGATTTTCAAGATTGAGGTGGGCCGGTATCTGCCGATGCTGAAGAGCGAGTGCGGCTTTAATTATTCCTGCAATTCCGGCAGCGCCTTCTGTGTGGCCGATGTTCGTCTTCAATGAGCCAACCATAAGTGGCGCGTCCTTCGGACGGTTTCCAAAGACTTCGCCAAGCGCATTGATCTCGATTGGATCGCCGAGGGATGTGCCGGTACCGTGAGCTTCTATATAAGAGATATCTGAAGGATCCAGCCCTGCGTTCTTGAGCGCTGCGCGCAAAACCGCGACTTGGGCACGTCCATTTGGCGCGGTCATACCGGTACTGCGCCCGTCTTGATTGATTGCGCTCCCTTTAATGACGGCGACAACCCGGTTTCCGTCGCGCTGCGCATCACTCAGACGTTTCAGGGCGATCATTGCGCAGCCTTCGCCGCGGGCATACCCGTCAGCAGAGGCATCAAAGGTATGACATTTACCTGTGAACGACATCATCCGTGCACGTGCCGTCAGGATGGAGCCGGTCGGCGATAGCGTGAGCGTCACGCCACCCGCAAGAGCCATGTCTGAATCGCGATTTCGCAAAGCGCGGACTGCTTCGTGTACGGCCACCATTGACGATGAGCAGGCTGTATCAAGTGCGAAATTTGGGCCATGCACCCCAAGGAAATAGGACAAACGGCCAGAGGCGATAGAATGGGACGAACCCGATGCTTCATATGCGTCGGCTGTCAGTTCGCCTTGGAACTTGGCGGAACGCATCGCATAGTCGTGCGCGGTCATGCCGACATAGATTGCGGTACTACTACCCAAAAGCGAGGCTGGCGCGATGCCGGCATTTTCGAGTGCTTCCCACGTAACCTCAAGTAAAAGGCGTTGCTGAGGATCAAGGCTGATGGCCTCTCGTGGTGTAATGCCGAAGAAAGCCGGATCGAAACCTTCTACGTCATCAAGGAAGGCACCCCAGCGGGCATAAGTCTTGCCCTGGGCATCCGGATCGGGGTCGTAGATCGATTCAATGTTCCAGCGATGTGGCGGCACCTCCGTCACGACATCGCGGCCTTCGCTGAGGAGTTCCCACAGGGCTTCCGGCGTGTTGGCGGAGCCGGGAAAGCGGCATCCTATCCCGACAATGGCAATCGGTTCGGAGTTCTGTGCCTTGAGTTGCGAAAGTTCTTCTTCAAGGCGCTGGATCGTGACGACAGAACGTTGCAGCAGTCCGTGATAGTCGGGGCTTGGTTTGTCGCTCATGAATTAAAGGTCCTGTCTAGTCGATCCAGTTGGAGCGCAAGTTGTGCCGCGAGGTCTTCTTCAGACGCTGTTTCAACGTTTAGTTTTTCCTGGTGCTTCTCTGGTGGCTTAACTCGCGTGTTTTGTTGATCGGGCGTGATCTTTTCACCGATGTACTCGGCGAGCGCTGCAATTGAGGGGTATTCGAACGTGACTGTCGCGGGCAGTTGCAGACCAGAAGCGGTGTTAAGCAGGTTTCGCAGTTCAACGGCCATGAGACTGTCGAGTCCTCGCTGCTGGAGAGGCTCATTTATGTCGATACTATCTTCGGGAGCGAGTCCCAGAACTTTGCGCGCAAAATCACGTACCGCACCTTCGAGGACGGTGCGCTGTCTATTTCGGGGCGTTGCTGCGATCAGCGCGGGGAGATCAAACGGACCACTCATCGCATCCTTATTTAGCCTCGATTTCTCATCAGAGACCGATGGAGTAGCTTCGGGTGTCAACTCGGCAAACAATCTTGCTGATTGCCCTATAGCGACATCCCGCCAATTGGCATCAATGACGCATACCTGAGGCCCAATCTGTTTGGAGCTTGCCAGAATTGCGCCGAGCGCCTGCAATCCGACCTTCGGGTCAATGGGGAGCAATGACTGGAAACCACGGCTGCTCTGGCGCGCGCCTGCACCGATGTCAGCCCATAACCCCCAATTGATGGTCACTGCATCTCGGCCTGCCGCACGCAGCCGGTATGCCAGCGCATCCTCGAAGGCGTTGGCGGCTGCATGGTTTGCCTGCCCGGCCGATCCGGCTACCGATGCACCCGAAGAGAACATGATGAAACGGGCTGATTTTGGCAAAGAATGCAATAAATTCAATGTCCCGGCGACCTTTGCCTGCATCACCTTTTGGATCTGCGGCCAATCAAGATTTAGCACCGCAGCGTCAGCCAGTCCGCCCGCCGCATGGATAGAGATAACCACCGGCGGCAGCGCCTCTGCAAGCTCGTCTAGGCAACGCTCAACATCGGAAGGGTTCGACACATCGCCACGCAATACGAGGATCTCGGCGCCACTTTCGGTCAGTTTGTCGATTTGTTTCTGCGCAGCCGAATTCGGCTCCGACCGACCCAGAAGCGCGATATGCTTGACGCCTTGGTTTACAAGCCATTCCGCTGTGGCCAGGCCCAGACCGCCAAGCCCGCCCGTTATAAGACAGGTACCAACCGTGGTAACACCCGGGGCTGTGAGGCTTAGAGAATTACCTGCCGGAGCCAGCCGTCGAACCAGTCTTGCGCTGCCGCGTAGCGCGAATTGGTCTTCGTCCGTAGAGTAGCGCACCGCAGCCGCCAACTCGGCGGCAGAGACACCCTCGTCATTGTCTGCATCTGGATCAAGATCAATTCGCCTGACAGCCATCTCTGGATGTTCAAGTGCCAGCGTATGTGAGAAGCCCCAGACTGCTGCCTGTGCGGGTTCGGCGCCGGCACCGTCATGTGTCGCCTGGCCACCGCGAGTCACGATGCAAAGCTGTGGCAAAGCACCCGAAGCGGCTGTTACAGTATGAACCGTGCCAAGCAGGTTTTCGAATAGCGTTTTCTGACCGTCCATTACCGCATTGGTGCTCATTTCCAAATCTGTCGTCGCATCCAGCGCACCAAGATGGATGATCCCTTCCACACGACTCTGGTGTAGATAGTCACGCAACATGAGACTGTCGGATGCGATCAATGCCTCATCGCCCAAAGCCTCCAACGCAGTCTTCAAAGATTGTTCAAGGTTGCCGCCGGGACAAATGACCCAGCGAGCAGTTGAGCTCGATTCAGCAGGCCGCCTTGCGGCGAGAATCGTCTGTTCTGCCAAGGCGCCTTTTGCCTCACCCGTCGGAAGGAACTCGACCTCTCGGAACCCCATTTCGTCGAAAAGTGCCAGCCATTCCGGCAGCGGAAGCAACGCGTATGACCTGCGTGAAGTATCCTCATAGGCCCACCAGCCTTCCAACATTCCGACAGTCAGGTCCCCGAAGCGTTGAGGCTTGGTCGCTTCGAGCATGAGCAAAACACCTTCTGGGGCCAGAAGGTCGCGGACGTGGCCGAGAGAGGTTTCAAGGTCAGGGGTTGCGTGAATGACGTTGCCAGCAAGGATCAGGTCAAAACTTCCTCGGGCGAATCCCTGCTCGGTTGGAGGCATAGAGATATCCAACGGACGAAAGTCCATTCCGTCGCATTGCACAAAACGGCTTCGCGCCCGATTCAGGAACAGTGGCGAAATATCTGTGAAAACGTAGTCGGTTGATTGATCGCCAAGTTGTTCGAGGATGCGCGCCGTGGCGCTGCCCGTACCAGCCCCGATCTCAAGGATGCGCAGGCGGCGGTTTTTAGGCCAGTTTCTTGCTATCTGACCGACCATCTCGGCCAAGGCAGCTGTATAGGCGCGCGCAGGCGGCGAAAGTTCGTACAGGTTTTGGGTCAGTTCAAGTGAGCCCTCTGGGAACAGAAGGGTCAACGGATCCGTTCGGCCGCGCAAAACCTCTGCCAACGCGCTGCCGCAGCGCTGAGTCAATTCTATTTCAGCCGCACATTCAGGGAAATCTTTCAGCAACCGGGCGGCCTCTGCCAGCATATCACGGCGTTTGCGGGGCATTACAACTTGATAAGCATCGCCTGCTGGTGTCAGGGTGCCGTCTTCCGTAAGTATTTCCAGCATACGATCTACCAAGCGCTGATACTTCGGCAGGACACGCACGCCAGATATTATGTGGGCCGCTGCAAGCTGGTCGCCCGTTGCAAGCGGAAGACCGAGATTATTTAACGCGGCTTCAATGAAGCCTGAGGACAGAGTATCCAGTCGTCGAAGAAAGTTCCCGTAATCAGTTTCAAGATTAAGACTGTCGGACATAGACTTCAGCAAAGGAGCCGCAGACTTCACCAATTCGGACGGTCGAGTGGGAACGCTATCCGGACGCCAGACAACCTTTTGAACGATCCGTTTGACGTCTGATACCCCCGTTTCCCCTCCAACATCATTCGCGCTGGCTTTCCGCAGGGTGACCTCCTTGAAAGACACCAGAGGCGCGCCCTCTGGAGAAACCAGCCAGACGTCTGCGAGAAGGCTGTTCGTTTCCCCGGATTGTGAAACCCTCACCTTGCTTCGAAACCTGTCAGTAAGCGGCGCGTGCCATACAACGCGCGCGGCTCCGAAGATCATGTAGGGATCGTCCAAGTTGGGGAGATCTAGAGCCGCGCCGATCACCTGCAAAGCAGTGTCGGTTGAGACCGGATCTGCAAGGAACTGAGGGCCGGATACATTGGAGACGGTGATATCGCCGACCGCCAGACCATTGCCTGCCTTCAACGTGTCAATCATCTTGAATGCTTCGCCGACGTTGATGCCGAGCGACCCAAGGTTCGCGTAAAATTCGTTGACTGGTATGGGAGACGTCGCCTTATCCGCACTTACCTCAGCGGGAGAAACATCAGATGCGGGACCGAGCGAACCTTCGCATAGCGTGACCCAGGTATTTTCGGTTTTTCTTGCGGAGATGCGAAAACTGGCTGAAGTCTCACCTTTCGGGATCATTGAAAGCTGCAACTTATGAACTTCGCCCTCGGTCAGAATAAGCGGACGGCGGAGAAGCAAATCACGAATTTCGACCGATTTACAGCCAAAATGCAGCTGTGCTACCTGCCAAGCCCAGTCCATCTGGTACGTTGACAGCAGCATCGAACGGCCATGCGCTGATTGATCGAACAGCCAAGGCAGTGCTGCAGGATTCAGGTCGATCTCAAAGAGCCGAGTATCACCGAGCGAGTGCACGATTTCACGGCCCGGCAGACCGGTCATGGCATTTTCTTCTTTAGGAATGGAAGGCGGGTCTATCCAATAGCGCGCCCGCTCGAACGGATAACCTGAAATCCGACGCCGCTCCCGTGGCCAAGGCGCCTCAAAAGCGCGCCAGTCTATGTCTACACCAGCCACATACAGCTTGGCCAACGTCGACAATATTTCCTGCAGGTCATCATGTTCGCGACGCAGGGAGGTCAACCAAGTCGTACGGTCTGGTTTGAGGTTGGCCTGCCCCATTGGTAACAAAGTCGGGTGCGGACCGATTTCGAGAAATATGCGCGCGCCCGCTGTTCTGGCACTTTGGAGCCCATCGGCGAAGCGTACCGGTGAGCGCACATGTTCGCGCCAGTAGCTCGCCCGCAAGATTTCGTTCGATGTAGTCTGTCCGGACAGGTTTGAGATCAGCGTAATCGCGGGTAAGGAAAGGCTGCAGGCGCTTACCGCAGCTTCAAATTCTTTCAGAATCGGGTCCATAAGAGGCGAATGAAAGGCGTGCGAAACATGCAGTCTCTTCGGGATGACGCCGAGCGCTTTTGCCGCTGTATCCGCTGCGTCTACCGCGTCGAGTGATCCGGATATGACGATATCTTGCGGACCGTTGATCGCGGCAATGTCAATCTGTCCGCGCCAAGGAGCTATCAGAACGCCAGCGGCCTCTGGCGTCATCCTTAACGCAGACATTGCGCCGGGCTCCTCAAGCGATTGCATCAGTGCGCCACGTGTCGCGACAAGATGGAGTGCTTCTTCGAGAGAAAATACTCCGGCGACGCAGGCTGCCACGTATTCGCCGAGTGAGTGACCCAACACCATGTCGGGCTCGACGCCCCAGCTTCTCCAAAGTTTGGCCAAAGCCCATTCAACAGCAAACAAAGCGGGTTGGGCAAAAGCGGTCTTGTTTACCTCTGCCGCCGAACCTTCCAGCATCGTTAGAAGTGGCACTGGAATTTTGCCTTCCAAGATGGCGGCGCAGCGGTCGATTTCAGCACGGAAAACGGGATGGCTTGCGTAAAGTCGAGAGGCCATACCCGAATACTGGGCACCTTGGCCACTGAAGACAAAAGCCAGCTTTGGCGTACGTTGAGGAATCACGCCTTCTGCATAGCGCGCATCTGTTCGGTCCCGCGCTTTCAGCAAGGCATTCGCTTCTGCAGTGCTTTGTGCGACGACGGCAATACGTTGCGCGTAATGATCGCGACCAGCGTTTGCGACGTAAGCGATGTCGGCCAGTTCTTCGGTGCTGGCGAGATCGGCGCGCCGCGCTTCGATCAGATTGGCGAGACTGCTACTGCTTCGCGCCGAAACGGTCAGCACTTGATGCTGGCGTTCATTCGCCGAGGTCGTCGAAGCGTTCGTTGCCGGTGCGGCTTCAACAATAACATGCACATTTGTGCCACTGAACCCGAAGGAGCTGACACCCGCCCGCAAAGGTAAGCTGTCGGGCCATGGCTCGTTTACGCGCTGCGGCTCAAGTGCGTGATCATCCCAGTTTATCAGGGGGTTGAGTTCTTTCAAGTTGACTTGGCCCGGCAGGAATCGATTGCTTATGGACAGCGCAGCCTTAATCACTCCGGCTACGCCCGCCGCGGATTCAAGATGTCCGATCTGCGATTTCACCGAGCCTAGCCGCAACCGTTCCTCACGCTCTGAACTTGGGCAAAGCGTTGCACCCAAGGCGTGTACTTCGATCGGATCGCCAAGCGCTGTGCCGGTTCCGTGGGTTTCCACAAATCCGATCTGGCACGGTTCAACACCTGCATCCTCAAGTGCAGCCTTGATCACCGCTTGCTGCGCCACGCCATTCGGAGCGGTCAATCCGTTACTGCGGCCATCCTGATTGATGGCCGACCCAGAGATAACCGCCAAGATGCGATCCTTGTCACTCTGAGCGTCCGCCAATCGCTTGAGCATTAGGACACCGCATCCCTCGCCCCGCACAAACCCGTCGGCTCTCGCGTCGAACGTCTTACAACGTCCGTCGGGTGCCATCATGTGCGAACGAGACAGTGCAATTGTCGTTTCGGGCGTCAAAATCAGGTTGACGCCACCCGCCAGTGCGGCATCGCATTCACCTTGCCGAAGACTTTGAACGGCCTGATGGATCGCAACCAGCGAAGAAGAACAGGCCGTATCCACCGAAACGCTTGGTCCGGTCGTGCCAAGCACATAGGACAAACGGCCAGATGCCATCGAGTGGGCAATTCCGGAGGCGGTATAAGCGTTATAATCTGCATGCCCCGCATCACGAAGTATACCATGATAGTCATTGCCCGAGACGCCGCAGAACACGCCAGTTCTTGTACCGAACAAAGACTTTGCAGGAATACCGGCATCTTCCAATGCGGCCCAGGCGACTTCGAGCCAGAGACGCTGCTGCGGGTCCAGAGACTGCGCTTCGCGAGGTGCTATGCCAAAGAATTGCGGGTCAAACTTGTCGATGTCCTTGATCCAGCCGCCCCAACGGGTTGCGGTCTTTCCAGGAGCGTCCGGGTCCGGATCATAATAGGCGTCGACGTCCCAGCGATCAGAGGGCACTTCGGTGATCGCCTCGGCGCCTCGTTTGATCAGCGACCAGTAATCAGCAGGCGTATCGGCCCCGCCGGGAAAGCGGCAGGCCATTCCAACTATGGCGATCGGTGACCGCAGTTCCAGTGCATCAATCCGGGCTTTTTGCTGCGCCGCAAGAAGCGCCAGTCGCTTGTGAGAATAACTGCTAATCCTTTTGAGGAAATCGCTCACGCCGAGCCTCCTGTGGCAGTGACAAAGAGGGCCTCGATTTCGTCTTCGCTCAGGTCTTCAAGATTTTCGATGTCGGCCGCACCGGTTTCCCTAACGGCAGACGCGGGTTTGGCTTCCTCAGGCAGAGTCGTTGCGAGCCGGCCCAGCAGTCCTTCAGCAAGAGCTGTCACTGTGGGATAGTCAAAGACCATCGTAGCAGGGAGGTTGAGGTTACTCCCCATGCCAGCAGACAGCTTATTGCGAAGATCCACTGCCATGAGCGAGTCGAGGCCCATCTCGCGCAAGGGTCGATCAATGTCGATGTCGTTCTGATTTACCAAGTCGAGCGTTGAGGCGACTTGTTCAGCGACAAACTCCAAAATGATGCTGCGCCGCGCCGCCCCGTTTACGGTGGCTAACTCATCAATCACACGGGCAGGGGGTGTTCGAAGTTTAACCGTCTTCCGAAGTTCGGACGAAGATTGGCCCAATCGTTCAAGAAATGGCGAAGCGCTCATGTCAGGTCGCTGGGCGCGGAAGGTCTTCCAGTCCATCGGGCAAGCCATAACCTGCGCCCGACCAGACGTGATTGCGGCCTGCGCCATTTCCAAACCAGCCGAGGTCTTGATCGGGCGAATGCCCAGTCTGCCCGCAGTCTGGTCAGCCGAAATCTCGGCAGCTATGCCAGCCTCCGACCATGCCCCCCATGCGATACTTGTTGCGGGCAGCCCGAGAGATTGTCGATATTGCGCGAGCGCGTCCAAGAAAGCATTTGCTGCCGCATGGTTGGTTTGGCCTGCTGAGCCTAGTGTTCCGGCAACGGATGAATAGAGCACAAAGAAGTCCAGCTCGCATGAGAGGCTTTCAAGATGCAGGTTCCAGCTCCCGTCTACCTTTGCTTTGAGCGGTACGCCAAACTCCTTGCGTGTCATGTTCACAATGCTTGCGTCCGACAGCTGCCCGGCTGACTGCACAATGCCTCGTAGCGGTGGCAGATCGCGCTTGATGTTTTCGAAGAGAATGGCAACTGCCGCTCGGTCAGAGATATCTACCTGATAGGTCTCGATACGAACTCCTTGTGCGCGCAACTCGTTCAGGACATCAGAGGCTGCGCTTTCAGGTTCACTTCTCGAAACCAAAATAAGAGCGCGAGCGCCGCCTCGGACCATTTCACGGGCTGTTTCAAGCCCAAGCCCACGCGTTCCTCCGGTGATCAGGTAACTTGCTTCCGGGTTCAGTTTGGCGAAACCTTGATTTTTGTAAGATGGCAGCAGCACGATCTTTCCAATGTGCTTTGCCTGCGCCATGTATTCGAACGCCTCGCCTGCCTGCATCAGCGGAAAGCTGGTGACGGGGAGGGGGCGAATTTTACCGTCGCGCGCTGCTTTCATCACTTTGGCAAACAAGGCGTCCGACACTTCAGGTGACGTGGTGCGGATCTTGGACAGATCTAGAATGTGATAATCCCCCTCGGGGCAGTTCCCGCGAAATCTGCTATGTGTCCAGAGATCACGTTTACCGATCTCGACAAGCCGTCCCGCCTTGGCCAGGCAGTCAACTGTCGCGTCAATGAACGATCCTGACAGAGAGTTCAGCGCTAAATCGACCCCTTTACCGCCGGTAATTTTTAGAATTCCTTCCGAAAAAGTTGTCTCCCGCGATGAGAAAACATGTTCGATCCCGGCCGCCCGCAAATATCCCCGTTTGGTTTCGCTGCCTGCGGTCGCGATAATCCGGGCACCCGCTGCCTGAGCAATCTGAACTGCCGCCGATCCGACCCCACCGGCAGCAGCGTGTATTAAAACCCATTCGCCTGCACGCAATTTGCCGATGTCTATTAAGGCGTGATGGGCTGTCATAAATGCAAACGGCAGGGTAGCGGCCTCGACCGGAGACATTCCGGACGGAATATGCGTCAGCTCAGCAGCACGCCCGATTGCGCGGTTTGCAAAGCAGTCGGTCGCAATGCCAACCACCCGGTCACCTGCCTCCAATCCTTCTACCTCATCGCCGACAGCCTGCACGATACCCGCGCATTCACCGCCAAGCGGTTCGGGATCGTCACGCATATCAAGCGCATTCATTACATCACGAAGGTTGAGACCTGCGGCGAGGACCTCAACGAGCACTTCGCCCGGCCCCGGGCGCGGTTCTGGCACCGGCACCAGTTGCAGATTTTCAAGTACACCGTCTGGCGACTTCCTAAGTGCTACGTTGTGGTGATTGGGCGAGACGGGAGCGATTGCCGTAAGCCTGGACGCATGTCGAGTTCTGTCACGCACTGCAACTTCTGTTTCACCTGCAAGCCCCCACAACACGTCGGCAAGTTCAGTCAGGATTGGTTGTCCGTCGTTGTCTTGTGGAAGGTCGATGAGTGTCGTGTCCAAATCCGGAAATTCCGCTCGCAAGGCGCGAACCATGCCCCAGAGTGCAGCCTGTGCCGGATCTGGACGATCGCACTGCCTGATCCTCTGAGCTTGGCAGGTCGCGACGACAAGGCGCGGCATGTCGTCGACCGGGCCGTTCCGAACAAGTTGCTGAACGGTTTCTCGCAAACTTGAAAGAGGTGGCTCGGGCCCGCCGTCGTTCATGTCAGCCCCAAGCGGTCTCAGATCAAGAACGCCGTCGAAGGATCCGTTGTATTCGGCATTCCATTCGCTAGGCAAACTTCGCAATTCGATCGAAATGCCCGCCACAGCCAAGTGTTCTGCGGCGGCTTTGCCTGCTGCGCCATCAGCGAGGATAAGCCATCTTTCGTTGGTATTCCCAACTTTTGAAATCGGTTTGCGCGCAGCAAAAATTGATTGCCGTGACAAAGGACTAGAACCAGATAGATCCTCTGCCTCAAGCCCGCAGTCCTCAAGAAGAGCGATCCATTTTTTGGCGTCAATCAGCGGGTAGTTGGGGCGCAGCTCCTTGTCCTTAAAAAGCCACCAGCCTTCGGTCAGACCAAAGGTAACATCAACCCATCGTTCCGGAGCGACAACTTCCAATAGCAACATCATTCCGCCTGGCGCCAACGCGTCACCCGCACGCTCCACTGTTTTCCGCAAATCAGTGGTGGCGTGCAGGACGTTGGCGGCAATCACCAAGTCATAGCTTTGGCGAGTGATGCCTTGCGCCGACAGGTCGTCGTCAATGTCGAGCGTGCGGAAATTCATACCGTTGCGGTTGCCGAACTCGGTTTCAGCTTCACGAACCATCGCCGGACCGATATCCGTGAATGTGTAGGAGAAATTCATGCCCTTGAGTTGGGAAAGCACCGTTGCCGTGGTTCCGCCCGAACCTCCACCGATTTCGAGAATGCGCAAAGGTTCATCTGACCCAGAGCGCACTTTGCAGAGATTCTGGACAATGGCGGCAATCGTGCCGTTGAATGCAAGCGACTCGGGACTATTGCGGTAAAGCTCGCGGGCAATCGAAAGGTCGCCGCTCGGGAACAAGTCTGATACCGGGTTGCGAGTGCCCCGCAGAATTTCTGGCAGGTTCGGACCGCAGTTTTCCATTAACCGAAGCTTCACTTGGGCATGGGGGTGTCCTGCGAGGGTCGCTTTCGATGCAAGAATTGGATCTGCCTCAACCAGCTTGCTCAGAACGACCCAAGACTGCTGATCGCGACGAAGAATTCCATCCTCTGTCAAGATTTCAAGAAAACGCGCGAGTAGCGCCCAGAGGCGCTTGGGGATGGAAAGTTGTCTGGCGAGGCCTTCCAATGTTGCCTTATCACCGATCTTTGGCACCCAGCCAAGGTTCTGAAGACAATCAGAAATCCATATTGTCGTTAGACCATCAAGCGCTGTGTTTGCGGCATCGTA
Source organism: Heliomarina baculiformis (assembly GCF_019966545.1). Taxonomy (GTDB): domain Bacteria; phylum Pseudomonadota; class Alphaproteobacteria; order Rhodobacterales; family Rhodobacteraceae; genus Heliomarina; species Heliomarina baculiformis. The sequence goes on from NZ_JAIMIC010000009.1 coordinate 70,506, forward strand.
CCCGGCAAGATCCAATTCTTCCGAAAACGTATCAAGAATTTTGCGCGCATCAGCGGTCAGACTTGTGGGAGAAGGCATAGAAGTTGGCGATCTAAGTACAGTCCAATCGACGGCATAGAAGGCGTCCGTTGGTCCCTGTCGGGTTTCGCGCAAGACGATGTCAGACAGCTCTGCCACAAGTCCATCATCATCCGTGATCGTGACGGACGCTCGCAGGGTCGGGTCGGCTGATGTGCCTGCTGGCTCTGTCCGGGCAAACGCACGCAGACCGGGGCCAGGGCTGCGAAAAATCGATACACTTCCGATAGAAAACGGAAGGTATGCAGTAGCTTCATCAGTTGCCGCAGGAAGAGCCGCAGCGATGACCTGAAGGCAGCCATCTAGCTGTGCAGGATCGAAGAAATAGCGGTTTCTTGTCTCGCGAGGGCTTATTTCTCCTAGGGCTTCATGTTCTCCACTACGGAAAATCTGTTCAACCCGTTGCAAACTAGGGCCAAAATTAAAGCCGCGCGCCAACAGATCGGCGTAATGTGTCTTCCCATCCCGGTGATCATCTTCATAGCTTCGAAGTTCCGCTGTCGATACGTTCTGTGAGATCGTACTTTCCGGCACAATCCGGCAGGAGGCATGGCGTCGCCATGCGCCGGAGTCGCTTTCGGAAGACAGTATGTCCAAACGGCCACCACTTTCGTCATGAGTGACGACTGTCTGGATCAACATCTCTTCCTGCGAGACGAGTGCCAGCGGTTCCAGCAGCGTGAGATCCGCGAGGCTGTATCGCCCGGTAAGCGTGAACTGAGCGGCTGCGTAGGCCATCTCGATCATGGCTGCGCCCGGAACGATGCAACGTCCATGAACCACGTGGTCGGCGATATGGTCAAGGTCATTGGCCATCAGGCGCTTTTGGAAAACACTGTGGCCATCGATGGCGACCTGTAGTTTTTCGCCAAGTAATGGATGCACTTCAGTCGTGTCGCCGGTCGCGATCCGTTTGTTTGCACGAAACCAGTACCGCTCGCGTTGGAACGGGTAGGTCGGCACATCCACGATGCGTCTGCCGGGTCCACTGACGGCGCGCCAGTTGATCTGAGCGCCTGCCCGCCAAGCATCTGATACCGTCGCCAAAAGAGCGGTTCGGTCGTCTTTGCCGCGCCGTAGTGTTGCAGCGACTGTCGTGCTGGTTTCGTCGAATATCTCGACGGCCAGCGGCAGCAGGGTTCCATGCGGACCAATTTCGATGACGAGGCCGGGGTCGAGCGCAGCAATATTGTTCAGACAATCGCCAAAACGCACAGCCTCTCGCATGTGTCGCCGCCAATACTGTGGTGTCGCGATCTCATCCCTCACCGGTTGGCCGGTGACATTGGACATGATCCGAAGGCGCGGACGCTGCATGTGAATGTCTTTGATCGCTGCTTCGAAATCATCCAAAGCTGGTTCCATAAGCGACGAATGAAAGGCATGAGAAACAGTAAGAGGCCGGGTAGCTATTCCAGCGGCTTCGAGTTTCTCGCAAGCGCCGGCAATATCCTCGGTCAAGCCGGAAATGACGGTCTGGGTCGGGCTATTCACACCCGCAATCACCGCGGTACTGGCAAGCGCATCCAGTATGTGTTGAACCTTCGTTTCGTGCGCAAATACGCTTGCCATGGAGCCACCTGCCGGAAGCGCCTGCATCAATTTCCCCCGCGCGGCAACCAGCCGCAGCGCATCCTCAAGGGAGAATGCGCCGGCAATTGTCGCTGCCACGATCTCACCCAGCGAATGGCCTGCCACGATATCGGGCCTGACGCCAAAGGCACCCCAAAGTTCGGCCAAAGCGTATTCAATCGCAAATAGTGCCGGTTGCGCGTTTCCTGTCAGGTTAATTTGCTTGTCATCACTAACCTCGAACACGAGTGTCTTCAGCGGTATCTCGAGTTCTTTGTCGAGCACGGCAGCGCAACGGTCAAACGCCGCGCGGAACACAGGTTCCGTGTCGTACAGGCTTTTGCCCATTCCAGCGTACTGAGCACCTTGCCCGGTAAACAAGAACGCGGTTCTGGGTGGATCGCGAGGTGCTGGCGCGGGGCCAGAAACATTTTTTGCGCTGCGCCCTTGTGCCAGAGCCCGAAGACCTTCGCAAAGCTCGGCGCTATCGGCGCCGGTAACGGTTGCCCGCACCGCTAGCTGTGCACGGCCTGCCGTCGCAGTATAGCAAAAATCAGCAACGTTGGTTTGAGGGTTAGCCAGCTTCAGAGCATAAGCTCTTGCCAATTCACTAATTGCCCCGTTTTCGGTAGCGGCAGACAGACCCAGGATCATAGGTACGTTAGGAATACCAAAATCGTAGACGGGCGCGGGCTCTGCATCTCCGAGCACGATGTGAGCATTTGTCCCGCTGAAGCCAAACGAACTGACACCGCCGATACGCCGACCATTTCGAGCCTGCCATTCGTAAGGCTGGCTGGATACGGAAATCGGCATGTTGTCCCAGTCGATCAAAGGGCTTGGTTCCGAAGCGTGCAGGCTGGCAGGGATAAGTCCATTCTGCAAAGACAGAGCCAGTTTTATGAGGCCGGTAGCACCGGCTGCCGCCTCCAAATGTCCGAGATTGGATTTTACGGAACCGATCAAAAGTGGATTGGATTTGGAATGTCTACGGAACACGCCCGCAAGAGCGCCAGCCTCGATGGGATCACCAAGGGAAGTTCCGGTGCCGTGCGTTTCGACATAACCAACTTCTTCAGGTGTGACTCCGGCGCGTTTCAGCGCCATGCGGATCACCGCTTCCTGAGCCGGACCATTCGGCGCCGTCAAACCGCTGCTTGCCCCGTCTTGATTGACGGCACTGCCAAGGATCTGAGCGATGATCCGGTCGCCATCTGCGCGTGCATCGGACAAGCGCTTGAGAGCGACAACCGCGCAACCTTCTGCGCGCCCGAACCCGTCGGCACCCGCGCCAAAAGCTTTGCATTTCCCATCAGGGGCCAGCATCCGGGCCTGCGACAAGGCCGTAAAGATATCCGGTCCGAGGATCAGATTGACGCCCCCCGCCAATGCCATGCGACAATCACCTGTTCGAAGGGCCTGACAAGCCAAGTGCACAGCCACCAGTGAGGAAGAACAGGCCGTATCGATCGTGACACTAGGGCCTTGAAGGCCAAGGATATAGGACAGCCGGCCACTCAGCGTACTGTGGGCAATCCCAGACGCAAAATGCGCGTCCAAAAGCGCAGGATCACGAGTCTTCAGTTGCTCATAGCTGTAATCGTTTCCAGCTGCGCCGACAAAAACGCCAGTAGCGCTACCGATAAGATTGTCAGCGGCTTGACCAGCATGCTCCAGCGTCTCCCAGCAGACCTCAAGCATCAGCCGATGTTGCGGATCAAGCCCCTGTGCCTCGCGAGGGGCCAGACCGAAAAACCCGGGATCGAAGCGATCAACAGAAGACAGGAAACCCCCGAAACGTGTGGAGATTTTTCCCGGAGCGCCAGGGTCCGGATCGTAAAGCGCATCATGGTCCCACCGATCCCGAGGTACCTCGCTGATAGCGTCGGTACCACTGAGCAATAACTTCCAGAATTCTACCGGGTTATCTCCACCACCGGGCACCCGGCACCCCAGCCCGATTATTGCGATAGGTTCGGAGGCGGCAGCTTCGACCCGGGCCAGCCGCGACTGGGCCTCGTCCAGCGCAAGAAACGCACGTTTGATCGGGCTGAGTTCCCCTGAATTCTCCGGTGTCTGGGTCATTGTCGGGAAACTCTCTCAAGCAGCAAGGCTTCGACCTCTTCATCCGTCATATCGGTGATATCCGGTGCGTCAGAAACTTGCGGGACTGGATTTGGGGAAGCGATCACGTCATCGACGTCTTTCCCTGTCATTCGTTCAAGAACAAAAGTAGAAATGGCTTCTATCGATGAATGGTCGAAAGCGATCGACGCGGGCAATGGGTGCGACAGTTCCAGCGCCTCGGTGAGCAGTTTTCTGATCCGCATCGCCATGAGAGAATCCATACCCAGATCCATAAGCCTCTCGTGCCGTCCCGGCGCATCGTCACGTTCTCGTCCGAGCACGCGAATGACTGTCCGGCGAACCTGCTCGCGTATCATCTCAACGCGTTCTGTGTCGCTCGCTTCGGCAAACAGTTTAGTAAAGCCGGTTCGCGCCTGTTCCGGCGTGGATGAAACGTGTTCGGGGACTCCAGTTTCCGCTTGGGGCGGCCGGGTTTTACCCGCCTGACGCGCAAGAATGACGTGCTGGCCAAGAACGCTTGCAGCCGAACCTGCTTCTGGCCATGCCATAGCCTCGACAAACCCCGCTTCCTCCAACGTACGGCACCAGATTTCTGGCCGCATCAGCGGGTTATCCATACGCAAGCCGTCGTCGAATTTCTGCCAACCTTCGATCAGCCCAGTGGTAATGTCGAACCAGTCTAGATGTTCAGTTGACTCCACGAGCATCAGTAAGCCACCGGGGCGCAACAGGCTGCGCAGGCGCTCAAGGATTTCGGGCAGATCCGAGCCCGCATGGACGACATTTGCCGCAATCACAAGATCAAGGCTTGCAGTCTGAAACCCCTGGCACTCGAGCGAATTTTCCATGTCTAATTTACGGAAAACTACATCGGACCGGTCTCCGAACCTTTCACGGCCCCGGTCCAGAAAGGCGTCGCTGACATCGGTGTAGATGTATCGCGCCGTGCCTTGGGGCAGGGCTGATAGAATGCTGGAGGACGTTCCTCCGGTGCCTGCGCCGATCTCCAGTACATCGAGCGCGTGACCGACACCCTGCATGCCAGCCATCGATGCCACGGCCGACCGAGCCAGCCCGTTGATATAACGCATCATCGCGCTGTCTTCGTAGAGGGCCTGCGCTAATTCAAATGTGCCGTCGGGGAACAGGGTTTCCAGCGGCGAACATCTGCCACTGATCACGTCTGGCGCAAGACTGGCACAATGGCGCACGTAATTCAGCAATGCCGTGTTATCAGCAAAGAGTCCTTGCGCTTCTTCCCAGAGAACCTTCATATCCGGCGCTGCCAGCGGCGCAGTCGCCACGTATTCGCTATTGTAATGCTGCAAGAGGCCTTGAGCACATAAGCGTTCCAGCCATCGCGCGATCAGGTGCCGATACATTTCGTCGGCGCCAAGGGTTGCCATGATCTCGTCAAAAGTCAGTTTCGAACCAGATACGGAAAAGACACCAGCGTCGTGAAGCGTTTTTTGAGCAACTGCGATCGTAATGCGGGTCATAAGCGCCCATTTCGCATCGTAGCTGCTGATATCGAGATCGAGTGGCCCACGTTCGGCCTGCAAAGACAGTGCCGCCGAAACGGTTTCCCAATAACTGCGAGGTTCCGGTGCCTTCGTAGAAAGCGCAAACTGTTTGCGTTGGAACGGGTAAGCCGGTGCCGCTACTCGGCGTCCTCCGGCCTTGCTGTTTTCCAGATATCCACCCCAGTTGATTTCGGCACCATCTACAAAGAGTTGCGACAGGCTGTTGGCCATTTCGCACCAGTCGCGTCGGTCACGTTGCAGACTTGGAAGCAATGAAATCGCGCTATCGCTTGCACATTCTTCGGCCAAGCTCAGCAGCATCGGATGTGGGCCTATTTCGATTGCATGGGTGGTCCCGGAATCGACGAGCGCTTCCATCGCTTCAGCGAAGCGAACGGGTTGCCGAAGGTTTTCAGACCAATAACTGGCCTCGGCCATCGCCTCCGATTGAAGGAACTTTCCTGTAACAGTCGAAATAATCGGAACTCTTGCATGGCGCAGGTTCACGTGCACCATGCTGTTGCGCATTTCGTCGCAAACCGGTTCCACGAACGCCGAATGCGCCGCAAAAGGCACATTTAGTTTACGAGTACGCGCTCCTTTGTCGGAAATGACATCAAGGCATTGAGAAAGAAGAGCTTCCGGCCCGCTAAGCGTAACACTCTGGGCGCTGTTGTAAGCTGCGATAGAGACCTGGCCGTCATATTGCTTGAGTGCTGCTTCGATCACCTCAGGTGCAGCAGACACCGATGCCATTGATCCGCCCTTCGGAAGCGACGCGAGGAGTCTACCTCGGATCGCAGCAGCTCGTACGGCATCTTTGAGCGTGAGTACTCCGGCAGCATAGGCCGCCGCGAATTCACCCAACGAGTGACCCAGAACCGTTGACGGGAGAATTCCAAAAGCTCGCCAGAGATCGCTCAACGCACATTGCACTGCAACCATCGCCGGTTGAACGATTTCGGTCCGATCGAGTATGTTTCCGGCATTCGAGTTGAGTGCCTCTACCAGAGGAAGCTCGATGATATCCCTGAGCGCTGCATCTGCCGTTTCGAAGCTGCGGCGGAAAACGGATGAGGTGGCCAACAACTCCCGAGCCATCGACGGGTAGTGCCCGCCCTGACCGGAAAACAGGAAAGCAATGCGCGGCTTCCGGGCATTTCCCAGTTGGCTGGTATGGCACCCTTCGTTCGGTCGACCTGCCAGAAAATCACGTAAGCCAGAGCGCAGCCCTTCGGCGCTCTCAGCCGTCACAGCAATCCTATGCTGCAGGTGTGAACGCCCGAGTGCAGCGGTCCGGCAAAAATCTTTCGCGGCCTGATCCGTTTCCAAACCCGTCGCGTAAGCTCCGGCAAGATCGCGCAGTGCTTGCGGATGCCGCGCAGAAAGAGGCAGCACAAGATGCGCCGTCGCGCTCTCAACCGTCGCAGGCACATCAGCCTCTTCCAGGATCACGTGAGCATTGGTGCCGCTGAACCCGAACGAACTTACCCCTGCGCGCAGCAGTCTGTTTTCAGAGTGTAGCGGCGTATGGGTTATCGGAACAGCAATTGGAGAACTCCAGTCGATCTCCGGATTCCCTATGGAGAAATTAAGGTTGGCCGGAAGCTCCCTCCGCCGCAATGCGATCACGGCCTTGGCGACCCCAACGATCCCGGCTGCCGCTTCCAGATGGCCGACAACGGTTTTAACCGCGCCCAAAAGTAAAGGTTGTTCAGGCGGTCTTTTATGGCAACAACTTGCGATCAAAGCTCGAACCTCAATCGGATCACCAAGCGGGGTGCCAGTACCATGGGCTTCGACAAAGTCGAGGTCGCGCCCTTCAAGTCCGGCATCCTTCAGCGCAGCCCTGATAAGATCTTCCTGGGCAGCACCGTTCGGCGCGGTCAGTCCAGCGCTGTGACCATCCTGATTGATCGCGCTGCCGCGCATGACGGTCAGCAGAGGGTCCTGCGATTCAAGGGCGTCTGACAGCCGGCGAAGTACGATCATGCCACAGCCTTCGCTGCGCACATATCCATCCGCACCCGCATCAAATGTCTTGCAATGCCCGTCTGCGGCCATCATCCGGCCTCGGGAAAAAGCAATATTTAAGTCCGGCGTAAGGATCAGGTTTACGCCACCGGCCAAGGCAAGATCACACTCACCGTTGCGCAGTGCCTGCGCCGCAAGATGCAGGCTGACAAGTGATGAAGAGCAGGCGGTATCGATCGAGATCGCCGGGCCGCGCAGCCCCAGAATGTATGAAATCCGGCCTGCGGCCACGCTTTGCGCCGTACCGGTCCCATGATATGGCCCGACACTTGATCTATCGGAAAAAGCAGTGCGCCCGTAATCGACATTTGCGATGCCGAGATAGACCCCCGTGCGGGAACCGCGCAGATCGGCCGCCGCAATTCCCGCATTTTCAAGCGCCTCCCAAGCGACCTCGAGCACAAGCCGTTGTTGCGGATCCAGATGGCGCGCTTCTTCTGGGGCGATGCCAAAGAACTCCGCATCGAACATATCGACATCTTCGATGAACCCGCCATAACGTGTGGTCATAGAACCGGCAGCGTCAGGATCCTCATTGTAGAACTCGTCAATTTCCCAACGATCTTTGGGAATTGGCATGATACCGTCCCGGCCGGACCAGAGAAGGTTTTCAAACCCGGCCGCGTCCTTCACTCCGCCTGGCAAACGAAGCCCCATGCCAACGATTGCTAAAGGTTCATGTCTATCGCGCTCCGCCCTTGCAAGCCGCGCCTTGAGATCCCGAATCTCGTTCAGAGCTCGGCGGATCGTGTTCTGGGCGTCCGATGATCTCGCCTGCGTCATGACACCGTCCCACTAGACAATGAATTAGCGAGTTCCGCTTCAAGTTCGGCCAAGATGTCGTCGTCGCTGAGTTCGTCCGTAAACTCACTTTCAAGGTTTTCCGATGTCAGACCGATATCGATTGACCACGCCCCGGCAAGGTATAGTACCAAGTCGTGAAGGGTGGGGTGGTCGAACAGCAAGGTTACCGGCAACGGAACGCCACCCACGCGTACAAGCGTGTTGCGGAATTCGACCGACATGAGAGAGTCGAGACCCTCATCCTTTAGCGATGCAAAGAGCGGAATCGAGGCACTGTCAGGCAGTCCGATTGCCTTTTTGGCCAGTTCCGTCAAGGCATCTGTCATCGCCTCGGCTCGCAGCGCATCAGGCTGCGCACGAAGACGACCAATCAAATGATGTGCTTCTTTCGATTTTTTTGCTTTCTCGGGGGCAATACGGGCGCTTTGAGTAAAGTTCTCGAATATCGTCAAATCGAGTCCCGCCGGCGCAGTTTGCAGAAATGTCGGCCAATCAATGCGCGCAACGGTTACCGTCGCTCTTCCTTGTGAAATTGCTGCTTCAATCGCAGCGAAAGCGTCAGCGGGAGGTAATGCGGATACACCGCGTTCCGCCCAAACATCACTTCCGCCCTTTTGCAGGTTTGCGGCCATGCCACCGCCCTTCCACGGCCCGAGTGCAACGCTTAGCGCAGGAAGTCCGCGCGACCGGCGATTATGCGCCAGAGAGTCCAGCCCCGCATTGGCCGCGAGATAGACGCCTTGTCCCGGCGAACCCAGACTCAGTCCTGCGCCGGACAGCAAGATCATGAAATCCAGCGGGCGATCCCTGGTCAGTTCGTCGAGTAAAAGCGCGCCGTCAAATTTACCGGCCATGACCTCACGTACATCCGTAGCGGTCAGCAGGTGAAACGCCTTATCCCGTAGGACCCCCGCCGCATGAATGACGCCTTTCAGAATGCCAAATTCGTCTATCTGTTCCCGAACTGTTGTCATGCTGTCCCGGTCAGCAGCATCTGCACGGAAGACATGAACGCGAACGCCTGAGGACTCGAGATCGGATATTACAGACGCCACATGGTCATCCGGATCGTGCCTTCCGGTCAGCACCAGTTGTCGCGCGCCATGCCCTGCCAGCCACCCTGCTGCATCAAGCCCGATAGCACCCAGGCCCCCGGTGATCCAATACACACCTTCCCGGTCGACGGAGAACGGCGCGCTACTGACACGCAGAACAGTCTTGCCAATATGCTTGGCCTCGGCCATGAACCGAAACGCCGACTTGGCTGCGTCGAGGGGAAACTCTCGCACTGGCAAGGGTTGCAGTTCATCCGCCTCGAACCGTTGAAGTACTGAGCTCATCAGTTCAGGCAGAAGACCGGCTTGTTTGATAACCTCTGTGCCCAAATCATACGGGACGTAGTTGATGTCCGGGCGCTTTGACGCGACCTCTCCGGTCGTCATTATGTCGCGCTTCCCAAGCTCAAGAAACCAGCCGCCCTTGGCGGTGGCGCGCAAGCTCTCCGCAATGAATTCACCCGCGAGGGAGTTGAGCACAATGTCCACTCCGCGGCCTTCCGTCAGCCTCATGATTTGGTCAGCGAAGTCCGCCTTGCGAGAGTCGAAGGCATGGGCGGCACCTTCGCGCAACACGAAGACACGCTTCTCCTCGGAACCCGCCGTGGCAAAGATCCGGGCACCACGGTTCTTGGCAATCCTAAGCGCGGCAAGGCCGACCCCGCCCGCAGCAGCGTGGATAAGAACACTGTCGCCCTTTTTTATCCCAGCGAGATGTTCAAGCCCGTAATTTGCGGTCAGATAGGCCACAGGCTGCGCGGCAGCCACAGCATCGGAAAGCCTGTCTGGTGCATGCACAAGGAGATCTTCGGACCCCACTGCCTCGGTGGCATGTGAGGAAGACACCATTCCCATGACACGGTCACCCGCTTTGAACCTGGTCACAGAATTACCGACTTCGAGAACAACACCGCTGCATTCGGCACCAATGGTAGCGGATGCATCTGGATAGCTGCCGAGGGCTAGGAGTACATCGCGGAAATTTACACCAGAGCCGCGTACAGCGACGCGGACCTCGTGCGGTCCGACCCCGCTTGCATCCATAGGCGACAGTTCGATAGCTTCGATGGCTTTTTCGCCTGTCACCGCAAGTCGTTGGAGTTTGTTTGCCCCGCTAGCAACACGCGCTCGTTCCAAACGCGGCGCAAAACGAGCGCCATTTCTCAGTGCTGTCCAAGCAGGCCCGGTTCGAGTCAACTCGCCAAAGATGGCAGCAGCCGAAGCAGTGCAGTCCGCGTCAATAGCCCTGAAACCGAATTCGGAGTGTTCTATTGCAAGCGCTCCCATAGCCCCCCAAAGGCTCGCCCCAATATGGCAACCGGGTTCGTCCGAGGTTATCCCTTGGGCACCCCTTGTCAGCAATCTCAGACGGGGGGCAGAGACGTTTTCCATGGCGAGAAGTGACTGAATCACATGGATCGCACAGGTGACTGCTCCGGCTAAACCAGAACTCTCATTTTGAACCGGATCAAGCTTCAGGCAAAGCGCAACGCCAGTTGGCGGCCTGACCCGTCTAAAAACCTTGTCAATCTCGCTTGCCACTGCTTCTCGATCACCAAAGTCTCGAATTGGAAGATCCAACGTCGACCGCGACAGTTTCTTCAAGCCACGAACGGTTTCCGCACTGCCGCCGAGATCAATCAGCAACCAGTCGCCGACATCTTCCGATGTCCCTTCCTCTGGGTACGGCTTCCATTCCCGGATGTAGGTGAGCTTGTTATCCGCTACGCCACCGATCTCCGCCTTGGCCTCCAAAAACCGCAATCCCTCGATCCGCGCGCAGCAGACATCGGACGCATCGAATAACGCGATATTAGCCAGGCACGACGCCGCGCCGCGTTCCGTAAGCGTAGCTACCGCCTTAAGCGGCCCATCGGAGGGACTTGCCAGCGATACAGAGCTGACAGCGACTGGAACGAATGGCGCTTTCTCCGGTGCATCGATCACACCCTCGGCAGCGATCAGCGCAAGCTGAAACACTGCATCCAGTATCGCGGGATGGAGAATATGCTCAGCACTTCCCGACGGTGCCAAGACCACCCCCGAAGCCGAATTCTCATCGATACGGATGTCAGACAGCAACCTGAAACTGGCACCAAATCCAAGTCCGTAACGTTCAAACCGCGCCTGACTTGTTTCCCCTGTGGGCCACGCTATGCGCAGTCCTTCAGATTCATTTCCTGCCTGCAACTTGCACAGCGCCGTCGCAGTCAATTCCCATGCCTTTTCAGTAGGGACAAACCACTCAAGCTTCTGTTCAGTATCAGAAATCCGGCGGGCGACGATCTGCCAGCTCGTATCCAGGCTGGTAACCTCAACTGGCTTGAGTAAGGCCAAATCATACAGCTCTGCAGCTTCGCCAAGCAGGTCACGCGCAACTGCCAACAAACCTTCGATGATCGCTGCGCCGGGCAGAAGCGTCTTTTCAAAGATGACGTGATCATTACACCAATCAAAGATTGCTCCCGCATCTCCTTCGAACTGAGTGATATCGCCGGGAGCCAAGACACTTCGACGCGTGAGCACCGGATGCATTCGTTGGTTCACGGGCTCGACAGCTGGAGAGTTCTCTAACCAATGTCGACGACGCTGCCATGGATAGGATGGCAGTGGTACGACCTTGCCTTCCGGCCCGAACGCCGTCCAATCGGGCTCTACTCCGGCCACGAATAACGCGGCACTTGCCAATGCGACGCATTCTGCGTCTGGCAGGTTCCGTCGTAAGGATGCAATCACCGGCACTTCGGGATTATCCACCGTTTCGGCAATTGCAGCACCCAGAACAGGATGCGGCCCAATCTCCAGAAAGCAATCGTGCCCGACGCCTGCAAGTTCGCCGATAGCCGCGGCAAAGCGTACCGGCTCACACATGTTCCGGGCGAAATAATCGGCGGTAAAGCCCCGATCCATCGTTTTGCCGGTAACCGTTGAAACAATCCGGATCGAGGGAGCCGTGGTCCTAATACCTTCCAGAGCGGAGCGAAGATCAGGCGCGAACGGTTCCATTTGCACACTGTGAAACGCATAGCGCACAGGCAGCCGGCGCGCCTCTAGCCCGTCGCGAGCGAAATCTTGGATCGCCCTGTCCAGCGCTTCGCGCGAGCCTGACAAAACGCACATCCGTGGGCTATTGACGGCAGCAAGACTGAGCTGGCCTTTAAACGGGCTGATCCGGCGTAGTGCCTCTTCTTCGGTAACTCCGACAGCAGCCATGGCGCCGGTGCCGTCCGCCTGCTGCATGATCCGTCCACGATGGACAACGATGCGCGCCGCCGTGGCCAGATCAATCACACCCGCAATGTGGAGCGCCGCGATTTCGCCAACACTATGGCCAGTTACAGCGTCAGGAACGATACTGCGGGCCATCCACATACGAGCCAGCGCGACTTGAATGGCGAAGAGCGCGGGCTGGGCGATCTCGGTACGCTGCAACCGCGTGTCATCTTCGCTCCGTGAGAGTTCCGCTTTCAGGCTGGTATCCCAGTGCGGCGCCAGTGCGGCATCGCAATCATCAAGTGCTGCGCGGAAACTCGGCGAGGACAAAGCAAGGTCTTGTCCCATGGCGAACCATTGTGGTCCCTGTCCACAAAAGGCCATAACCAGCTTGCGCTTTTTCGCGATTCCCCCCAGCGCGGCTTGGCTGAACCCGGTGTCCGTCGCCTCGCTCAGCGCCTTGGCCAGTTGATCCTTGTCATGTCCGACGACCGCAAGACGTGCATCATAGTGATTGCGTCGCTCCGAGGCGGTGAACGCTATATCATTAAGCGAATTCGGCGAATTACATAAAAACTCGGCCCATTTTCCCGCCAGATCATCCAGCGCTTCATTTGTTTTTGCAGTTAGCGGCAGAATGACCGGCCCGACCGGGGGCTCAGCCGTATTGGCATTGGCCAATCTAGGAGCTTCCTCGAGAACAACATGAGCGTTGGTACCGCCAACGCCAAACCCGCTGACCCCGCAACGCAAAACAGTCTGAAGATCGAAAGCAACAGGCTGTTTCGAGATTTTCAATCGGCTTCCAGCCAGATCGATGTTGGGGTTGAGCGTATCAAACAGCGGTTGTGGCGGCAGGACGCGATGTTTCAACGTCAGAACGCTCTTGATGGCCCCAACGACGCCGGCTGCGGCCTCAAGGTGGCCGATATTGGCTTTCGCTGTCCCAACGTAGCAAGGAGCGGCGCCTTCGGCCGCGATCCCCACCGTAGACACCAGCGCGCCAACCTCGATCGGGTCGCCAAGCGCCGTACCTGTGCCATGGGCTTCTATGAAACTGATGCTTGCTCCGTCGATGTGCGCGGTATCCAGAGCTTCGCGGATCAAGGCTTCTTGCGCCGGTCCGTTGGGCGCGGTCAACAAGGTCGACTCGCCATCCTGATTTACGGCCGAACCACGGATAACCGCATGGATCTGATCGCCTTCGGCGATTGCGTCGGAAAGACGTCGCAGCACCATCACGCCGCAGCCCTCACCACGTCCGAACCCGTCGGCTGTAGCATCAAAGGCTTTGCTCCGCCCATCTGGTGCCATGAACCCAACCTTCGACAACGAAACCATTAGGTCCGGCGTAATCATCAGCGAAACGCCACCCGCAATGGCCATATCGCTCTCACCGCTGCGGAGACTCTGACAAGCCATGTGGATTGCGACGAGCGAGGAGGAACACGCAGTGTCAATCGATACGCTCGGTCCTCGCAAATCAAGCAGGTACGACAGACGGTTGGGCACGACGCTATGGACTGTCCCGGTTAAAGTGCGCAGGTCGACCTTGGAAAGATCCCGGTACGACAACCCCGCATAATCGCTGTGATAACTCGCAACGAAGACACCCGTGCGGCTACCACGCAGGCCAGTATTGACTTGGCCCGCATCGTCCAATGCCTCGATGGCGCATTCGAGAAAAAGCCTCTGCTGCGGATCCATCGTGTCGGCTTCGCGAGGCAGAATGTTGAAGAATGCCGCGTCAAATCCGTCAATCTGATCCAGAAACCCGCCGCGGCGCGTGCTCGATTTACCGGGGGTCGCAACTTCCGGATCGTACCAAGCTTCATTGTCCCAGCGGTCTGTCGGGACCTCTGAAGTTGTGTCCAGCCCCTCGGCCAAAACGTTCCAAAATGCATCAGGAGACTCTGCGCCGGGAACACGACAGGACATGCCAACCACCGCAATAGGATCGGCGACAAGAATATCACCCGCCTTTGCCCGGACATCTTTAGCCAGCATCGAAAGCTTGAGTGCGGACATGCCATTGGTTGAATCTGTCATCCTCGCACCTCTGTGCGCTTCGGACGCAAAGCTAAGGCGAGATCGTCGTCGCTTTTGTCGGCGAGAACCTCAGCCAGATCGTCGAACGAGAACCCAGCGTCCTGCGAGGACAAGTCTTTCGTCGAAATCTCTTGGGATTTTGTAGCCGGCGAACCTACCCCGTTTTCAGCCAGATGACGCGCAAGCGCGGTGACAGTTGGATAATTCCAGGCAAGCGTAGCAGGAAGGCGGCGACCAAGTTTGCGTTCCAGCTCGGCACGCAATTCCATAGCCATCAAAGAGTTCAAGCCGAGCGCACCAAAAGCGACATCCGGGTCAATCGTGTCCGGCGCAATCTGCAACACTGAACCTGCCGCCCTTCGAACCAAATCGAGTATCAACACTCGCCTTTCCTGCGGCGTGGCTTTTTCAGGAAGCGCAGAAAAAAGCACAGGAACCGGACCCGCCGCCCGGACAAGTTCCCCAAATACAGCGCGCTTGCGGTCAGCTGTTGCAGCGAAAGTCGACCAATCCAGATCCATAACAATAGCTGATCGATTGCTACGTACAATCGACCCCAACAGCGGTTCGAGCTGGTCAGGATCCAGCGTGCGCGCGCCAACTCTTTCAAGTTCGCTGGAATCGGTAAAGTCCCCGGTCTGCTCATGCATGCCGGTCCCGGCCCACGCACTCCAAGAGATGCTGAGGGCCGGTTGTCCTCTTAGGCGGCGCCTTTCCGCGACCGCTTCGGCACCGGTATTAGCGGCAGCGTAATTCGCCATACCAATCGGAGCGAGCGTTGAAGCGATAGAGGAAAAAATAACATACAAATCCAGATTGGGCAGAAGCCGGTCGAGAACCTTGGCACCTTCTAATTTTGCCTGCAGGACAGTGTCGAAATCCGCCTCGTTTATTTGCGCCGCCAGCCCGTTGCGCACACGACCGGCGGCATGGATCAGAGCTTTTATCGGGGGACGTCGCTCGGCCTCATAACCTGCAAGAGCTTCTCGCATCACGGTCTCATCAGACACGTCTGCAGCAATATAATGTACCGATGCGCCACTTGCCTCGATCGAGCATAGATTGGCAATTGCCCGACCGGCATGCGTTTCAGAACCAACCGTTTGCCACTTCGACCGAGGCGGCAGCGGCGTACGACCGAGCAATACGAGATGGCGCGCGCCTTCGGCGGCTAATCGTCGTGCAACACGGGTTCCGACGCCGCCAAGACCGCCGGTGATGAGACAGGCCGCATCAGCACGCCACGGCAAAGCGCTAGCGGAAGGCGCGGCAAGCCCGCTTTTCAGGCGAGGCAGTTTGCAATCATTACCACATAACGCAATCTCGTCTTCGTCCGGAAATCCGATCAGCGCCTGTATAGCCAATGCAGCCGACCGCTCTGGTTCCTCCGCGGGGTCAAGATCGATCAGCCGAACCGGTGGTTCAGGTTGTTCCTTCGCGACCACCCGTGCCGCACCCCATAGCGCAGCGTGATCTGGAGCGCCCCGTTTCCCCGTCTCACCGATGTCCGGTGTCATTGCGCCTAGGGTTACATAGACAAGCTGGCGAGGGCGGGAATCCTGCGCTTGCAGGCACTGATTCAAAGCGACCGGCAGCCTCGCCGCTGCCCGGCCTTCCGGCGCCAGCGCGATGATCGAAACACCATCCAGTTCTTCGCCGGCAGCGTCCTCCAGACATCCGACGCGCGCTTTTGCGCCGTTGACCTCGAGCGCATCCCGAATGCTGAGAGCCATCCGGTCCTCTGGGCTGTCGCCAAGAACAAACCAATTGGACAAATCCGTTTCCGGCGAGATCACCGATATATCTGCCGTATGCCACTCGACGTGATAAAGCCAACCTTTGGTTTCCGCGTCTGGCTGAGGCAGCCGGTCCGCATGGGCGCCGAAACCAATCTCGGCTTCCTGAACCCAATATCTTTCGCGTTGCCACGGATAGCCCGGCAAATCGGTTGCACGCGGACTGTCTCCATACAGACTCCGCCAATCCAGTGAACACCCGACTGTCCAGAGACCGGCGGCACAGGCAACCATCGCATCACCGCTGTCGACATCCCTCTTGCCACAAGCGTAGGCATGGACAGTCTCTCCCAGATCGCTGCCGATATCCATGATCGAAGGCAGAAGCACCGGGTGAGCGCCAAGTTCGACAAAAACGGCCCCACCCGCGCCGATGGCTTTGCGCACAGCGGTATCGAAAAGAACCGGCTGTCTGAGATTTTCACCCCAGTAATCCGCGACGAGCTCAGTGCCGGCAACTTCGCGTCCCAAGACAGTCGAGATTATAGGTATCTCGCCAGTCTGCGCAGTCAGATTCGACAGACCGCCGCTTAGTTCTATCGCAAGCGGTTCCATCTGGGCACTGTGCGAGGCGACATCGACATTCACCCGCCGACAAAAAATCCCTTCGTGCTCAAGCTTGGTAAGAAACTTGTCCAGCGCCACCGTCTCGCCAGAAACGACCGAGCTTCTCGGCCCGTTCCTCGCGGCAAGTCCTAGGCCAGGATATTCCCGCAGGCGGGTTTCGAGTGCCTCTTCGACAAGCTCGACAAGTGCCATTCCGCCGTTGCCACTCAAATCAGCCATCAGAAGACTGCGCTTCGCGACAATCTGCATCGCATCGTCGAGAGAAAGGCATCCTGAAATTGTCGCCGCGGCAACCTCGCCCATGCTGTGACCGACAACCATATCAGGGTGAATACCCATCGCTTTCAGCAGATTGGCATATGAAATCGCCAAGGCCACCAGCGTCGGTTGTATCACATCGATCCGCGTATTATCCGGCAAGTCGTCAATCGTCAGAACGTCTTCGAGATGCCAGTCGACGAACTTTGAAAGTGCTTCGGAGCAGTCGGCAATAGATTTGCTAAATACGGAGCTGTTTTTCAACAATTCCCGAGCCATACCTTGCCATTGGCCCCCTTGACCTGGAGCAACGAAAACGATTTTTGGAGTTGGATCAGAGGCCAATCCACGCAAGCCCGAACTTTCGCCAGCAGCGAGAGCACGAAGCTCTGTCAGTATTTCGTCTGAGCCATATCCGCCAAGAACCGCGCGTTCCATCAAGCCGGTCCGGTGCTGCGACGCCGCTGCGCAAACTGGCTCAAGGTCGGCATCACAGGATCGTTCAATCATATCGAGGTAGCGCCCGGCAAGAGCCTGAAGCCCAGACCCTGTCTGTGCTGAAATTGGCAAGACGGGAGTGAAATCCGTGAGTACGCGATGCGAGTGGCACCGGGTCATGCTCGGGGCAGGGGGCGACTGCAACACGACGTGGCTATTGGATCCGGCGATGCCAAAACTGTTGACCCCGGCCAGCCACCCGGTTTCGCTTTCGGGAAGGGTCTGGCGGGCCTTCGGGATAGCCACACTCATGCCATCCCAATCGACCTCCGGGTTCGGCGTTTTCAAATGGAGGCTCGGTGGCACTTCGCCGTGCTTCAAAATGAGCGCCGTCTTGATCAGACCTGCCAGCCCTGCGGCACCCTCAGTATGTCCGATATTGGTTTTCACCGACCCGACGAACAGCTTTTCATGCCGACGATCACCGACAATTTCGCCTATAGCGCCAAGTTCCACGGGATCGCCTTTTCGGGTGCCGGTGCCATGCGCTTCGACATAAGATATCTGCCTGGCCTTGACGCCCGCGTCGGCAAGCGCCGAACGTAGCAACTGTTCCTGACCGCCTCGTCCCGGCGTGCCAAAGGACTGCCCGCTGCGGCCGTCGTTATTGACGGCGCTGCCGCGCACAACCGCGTGGATCCTGTCTCCGTCCGCCAGCGCCCGGTCGAGCCGTTTCAACAGAAGCATACCCGCGCCTTCACTGCGCACATATCCGTCTCCGTCCGCGTCGCCGAACTTGCAACGCCCATCGGGTGCCATCATCCTGCTTTGAGAGAAGCCTATTGTGATATGCGGGCTAAGAATGATATTGACGCCCGCCGCAAAGGCCATCTCGCTCTCACCGCTACGCAGGCTTTGCAGAGCTAGGTGGACAGCCGTCAGCGATGACGCACAGGCAGTATCGATCGAGAGGCTTGGGCCTTGAAGACCAAGACAGTATGAAAGGCGGCCGGGCGTCGCATAGCGACCGCTACCGGAGGTCTTGCGGAAATCCATTCCTCCTTCATGACGAAGAAGCCGCGCTTCGAAATCCGATACCCATTGCCCAACAAAAACGCCGACCGGGCGACCCCGAAGTTGTGCGGCATCTATGCCTGCGTCTTCTATCGCTTCCCAAGCGGTCTCAAGCACCAGCCTCTGCCCAGGATCCATGCTTTCAGCGTCGCGCGGAGCGATCCCGAAGAACCGGGCATCGAAGCTTTCTATATCCTTGAGAAAACCGCCATGGCGGGTGATGATGTGACCGGCTTTTGCCGGTGCAGGGTCGTAGAGACGACCCAAATCCATGCGATCAGGCGGAATCTCGGTAATAGCGTCGCCGCCTTCCATCAGAAAACGCCAAAATTCTTCGGTAGAAGAGAGCCCTCCCGGAAATCTTAGCCCGATGCCGACGATCGCGGCCGAGCGGGACGGATCGTAAACTTGGTTCACGGCTGCAGCCGTTGCCTTGGACTGTCGCCTAGCGCGTATTTCAGCGTTTCGGCAATCTCGTCCAGCAGTGCTTCGCGCTGATTGTCGAGGAAGAAATGATCGCCCTCAAACATCATTCTTCGGTAGCCGTAAGAGGTCCAGTCTTGCCAGTAATCGATCAAATCGGCCGAAATAATTGAATCCGAAAGCCCGCCGAATGTCGTGATCGGGGCTGGAATGTCTACTACACGCTGGCCTTCGATTAGCTCAAGCGAACGAATGTCTGCGCGTAGCGCCGGAAGGAGCATCGCAAGGATATCAGGTTCGTTAAGTATTTGCTCCGGAATGCCGCCATAGCGCGTGTTGATCTCGGAAACGAAATCGTCATCGCTCATGTGCGACATAGGCGATACAGGGCTCGGACAATTTGGTGGATGCCGCGCGGACAGGAACAGATGAACCGGCACTGGACAGCCCTCGCGTTCCAGTTCCAAGCAGGTAAAAGCCGCAAGTGTTGCGCCAAAACTATGGCCGAAAAAGGCATAGGGTCGGTCGGTCAGTGGCGCGATCGCTTTGGCAAGACGCGTGGCAAGATCGGGTATAGAAGCCACCGCCGGTTCGCCAAGACGATTGGCGCGACCGGGTGGCTGCACGGGGTACACATCCAGAACCCCTGGCCGCGCATTGATCCATGGCCGGTACATCGCGGCACCGTAGCCAGCACAGGGAAAGCAGAACAGGCGGACACCATCATTCGTCCGCGCCCCGGGACGCAGAAACCACTTCTCGTCTGTCGACTCAGAGGATACTCGATCGGGGCTCGATACTAAACTTTGAGACCGCTTTCTTGCGGGGATCTCTGGCTTGGGAAAGTCGCGCAAAGACAAACTCCTGTACAAATACTTTTTCGGAACGGAGTCCCAAAAATCATCACATCGAAAAATAAAATTGTCGTTCTATACATGCTAAGTAGTATCGCAGCTTTTTTAAGCTGTCTATTGTCAATCCGTTTCTGGCATTGAATGCCCGGGTTCATCACGGTTTCTCGTCAGTCGTCCTAAAACTGAGCGAAATAATGGCAATATTTCCAATCGGATCGGATGATCGAGTACAATGATTCCCACAATCCAGCCTGTCCCCGCGATACACAAAACAGCAAAGCTCGCGATGGCCCCAAGCATCTCTGGGTCGCCAAGAATCATGACAAGACCGATCGCTGGTAGAATCGAGAATACCGTCGTTCCAAAGCTCCGGCGCAACGCTGCCAAAAGTTCGAGGATCGAAAAACCAATCAGTGATTGGACTGTCAAAGTCGATGCCACGACGGAAACACCAACAATGATGAAGGTACTCCAGGCAACAGCGAGCATGCCGAACTGGGCGGCAACCAGAACCACTGGTAGCGACACCAACATCTGCAAGAGCGCAAGCAGGAACAGGCGACGCGTTTTTCCCATAGCGACGATCAACGGGTAATTAATGCCCGGTGAAAAATTCAGCAACAACGCACCGGCGATGATCTGCACCAGTGGAATCACCTCCAGCCAGTCCGGACCAAGAAAGGCGCGCACAAGTGGATGCGCCAGAAGGATAACCAGCAAAAGGCAGGGCCACATGAAGGCGGTCAGTTTTTCAATCGCGACAAGATATGTGGCCGACAGGTCCTCCCTGCGCCGGGCGAGATCGGAAAAAGCTGGCAGTGCCACTTCGGTCACGCCAGCAAGAATGACTTTTTCGGGAAACTGGCAGATCTGCGTCGCCCGGTGCAACAACCCGACCACACCGGGCGTGAGGATAACCCCCAGAAAGGATATCGTGAGATAGTTAGACGCGTCGCGCAGGATCGACGCGCCGCCGGTGAACAGGCTGAAAGACAGAATCTCACGCCACGACGCAAATCCAAGCCTGAACATCTGCCATTCAGGTTTCAACCATAACAGCAACAGCGCGCCGGTCAGTCCAGAGGCGACGTTGGCCAGAGCAAAGCTTTGATAGCTAAAATCGAGAGCCGCAAAGAAGAGCAGTACGGCAGAGTTTACGACCGCGCTACAGACCGCTATGGCCGCCAGTCTCCGAAAAGCCAGCTCACGCGAGAGGAGCCCATAGATCGGATAAGCGATCGAACCCGACAGGAAACCAACCAGTGAGATATGCAAAAAAGCCGTCAGCCCCGGCTGATCGAAAATTTTCGCGATGATCGGGGCAGCCAATGCCAAAATCGACGCAAGCACCAGTGTAATACCTAAATTGATGGTAAAGACCCCGCGCAAGCGGTCTTCGGTCAGCTCTTCGACCTGTACGAGATACGCCGCCGATCCTAGCTCTCTTACAGCACCCGCGACAGCAAGCGTGGCCATGCCAAGCACCGCGATTCCATACTCAAAAGGCAGTATGAGTCGCGAGACCACGGCAGTTGTGCCTAAACCGATAATCGTGGTGGCATAATTCCCTGCCGTGGCATGAAGCAGAGCCGATCTTATCCTGCTCATTCCTGATCCACGCGCACTGATGGAGAGTTTTCGCGTCCGATCGTGTTCCCTGTTTCTTTACTTGGCAGGCGCAAGAACCTGATCTTTTGACTCCCAGCCGGAGCGGCGAGAGCAGCACTGAAGCCCGGTGGAGCTGGCAGATCGATCAACCTTGGTCGAAACCCGTTCGGCACCGCACCCGCTTCAAAAGTTACTGATGGGTGCGTACCCGGCTCAACGGATACGACAAAACTATCAAGCTTCATTGCTAACCCACGCCCGTCGGCCTTGATGACGGCTTCTTTCCGGGTCCAGCATTTGAAAAATGCGCCAAGACGCTGGTCCCCCAGAAGGCATTTATAAGCCGCATACTCTGACGGTGCGAATACACTGGCAGCCAGACTGTCTAGATCATCCGTCTTGCGCTGTTGTTCTATATCGACGCCCAGATCGCCGTCATTTGCGATGGCGAGCATCCCCAGAGTGCCGGAATGCGACAGGTTGAAAACCGGGGACGGACCGCTTTCATTACGCAGGAATGGTTTGCCCTCAGCTCCTTTGTCAAACTTCATCGCTACCGCTGGCGTGGCCGCATAAGCAGACAGTATTTCCCGCAACTGTGCATGAGCCGCCCGAAAGCGTCTCCGCAGGTGTGGGAAGGCAAAGGCTTCGCAGCGTTCAGCCTCGTCATCTGACAGCAGGGCATCCATCGTCGCTTCCGACAGTGCGGGTAAATCCAGATCCATCAGCCAGACATGCACCTCATCCTCTTCAATCAGAGCTGCCGCATTTAGCGGCGGGAAGGTCGTGTAAATCACCGATTCTGCTTCCCCGGCTCCCGGCGATTCGAAGTCTAAGTCGCCGTAAAACCGCGATTCCCCGATCAAAGCAGATGCTGGCTCTGGGAATTCAACTCTAGATTGCGCAGCCGCTGTATCATTAGGCATTTTCAGAAAATTACTCTTAAAGTTATGAAGTTCTGGGCACTTAATTACATGCTAACAACCACCGGCAGATTTCCGGAAATTCTTTTATTGAACCGTGGCAAGTTGTGTAGGACAGTTGCCGTTATATTAATTCTTATATTTTTTCTTTTGGGTTGAGTGTTTGATGGAAGACTATGAAAGGCGGCTTTCCGTTGCCAAGCAATTTCTTGAAGAACTGGAAAAACGCCGGATTTCGATCAGCTTAAAGGGTGACAACCTTGGCATATCGGCGCCAGCTGGCATGCTGAACGATCCGCTCAAGAATCGGCTTCGCGAACAGAAAGAGGCGTTGATAGAGGTTTTAACCCGTCGCGAAGCGGCGCGCAGACGCGCCGCTGAACCCGGTCAACACCGCAATGGACGCACGCGTTTCCCTCTTTCCTTTGCACAACGACGGCTCTGGTTCCTAGAAAAGGTGAACCCGGCATCCAATGCTTACGTGATTAGCGGCGCGATGCGGATGCAGGGCCGGATTGATATTGCGTTACTCGAAAAAGCATACGCGCTCCTCACTCAGCGCCACGAGGCGCTGCGAACCCGCTTTGGCGAGGCCGACGGCGTTCCCTACACCGAGGTATTGGATCAGATTTCGCCAGATTTCGAACTATACGATGTCCCGGATGCAGATCCGGATATCGGGCAAGTCGAGATCGCCCGGCTTATCGAATCGCAGATGCCCGCTCCGTTCAATCTTTCGAAGGCACCGCTGATATCGGTGTCTATGCTTCGGCTGGCGCCAGAAGACCACGTCATGTTCTGCCGAATCCATCACATCGTCTCGGACGGCTGGTCGCTGGCGCTGATCTCTCGTGAGTTGCTGACGATCTACGAAGCTTTGAGCGCAGGCAAAAACCCGGATTTGCCAAAGGTCGAAGTACACAGTCTCGACCATGCTTTATGGGAACACGACCGCGCCGACTCGGGCGCTTGGCGTGGCGATCTCGACTACTGGGTCGAGCACCTCAAGGACGCCCCGGCACTAACCGAACTCCCAACCGACCGGCCCCATCCCGAACGTCCAAGCTATCGAGGTGCGCGAGCGACATTAGATTTCTCTTCGGATCTGGTCGAAGTTTTGCAGAAGACGGCGCGCGACTCGAGAACGACGCTCTACATGATCGTGCTCGCGGCGCTGCAAGTACTCCTGCATCGCCATTCGAAGCAGGAAACTGTCCTCATCGGATCACCCGTCGCCAACCGTATGAACCAGAAGTTCGAAAATACGATCGGCTGCCTCATTAACAACATCGTATTGCGGGGCGATCTGGAACAGGACATGCCCTTTCGTGCCTATCTTCAGCAGGTCAAGGAAACCTTGCTGGAAGCGCAGAATCACAGTGGCCCTCCTTTCGATATGGTAGTTGAGGCATTGCGTCCAGAACGCACGCCCCGCCATGCCGCAGTCTTCCAAGTGCTGTTCACGCTGATGAGCTTTCCCGAAAACAACGCGGAGGCAGCGGGTTTTGCCACCACCCCGATTCCCTTCCAGAACGGCGCGACACGAACTGATCTGTCGATTGAGATGACCGAGTTTCGCGGCTTGTTGAAAACCACCTACGAATACGCGACGGATCTGTTTGACGCCGCGACAATCTCACGACTGCATGATCGCTTCGAAACCCTGCTTTGGTCGATCTGTCGCGACCCTGACCAGAACATTCAGGAACTCGACATTGTTGCTGCGGCCGACAAGGCTCAGATGGCCGAGTTATCCAGTGTCACCAGCCTGGAATTCCCGCAAGTATCTACGGCGCAACTCATTGACGCCAAAGCTGGGAAGAGCCCCGAGGACGAGGCGGTTGTCGCCGGCGAATCAGCGCTGGATTACGGAACACTCGTGCGACGCGCCAATGGACTTGCGCATCAGCTGGTCTCAGGTGGGGTGGAACCCCAAGATCTCGTAGCTGTAGCACTTGAACCCGGGTGCGATCTGGTGGTCAGCTTGCTTGCAGTGTGGAAAGCAGGCGCAGCATATGTGCCGCTTGATCCCCACCACCCACCACAGCGTTTGGCCGATATTCTCGAAGATGCCCAGCCCGGCATGGTGATAAGCACTTCGGCCCTTGCCAGCGATTTGCCGGATGTAGGTACGCAAAGGCTAGATCTGGACCTGATCGACATATCCGAAAGCGATGAAGCGCCACGAAAAAGCGCTCCGGAAGACCTTGCCTATGTCATCTACACATCCGGTTCCACAGGCCGCCCGAAAGGAGTTGAAGTCGAACATCGCAATCTAGTCTCGTTCCTCGAAACTATGCGGAAAGAGCCGGGCCTGAAGCCCGGCGACAGGCTGCTTTCGGTGACAACACCATCCTTCGACATCGCAGGGTTGGAATTTTGGCTGCCGTTGACGACCGGCGCGACCGTTGTTCTCGCCAACCGCTCCGAGCGTTTGGACGGACGGGCACTGGCGTCACTGCTCAGCCAGGAGCGGATCGCCATCATGCAGGCTACTCCGGCCACATGGCGGCTGCTGCTGGATTCCGGCTGGTCCGGAATGCTCCGGCTAAAGGCGCTCTGTGGCGGCGAGGCAATGCCACGGACGCTGCCCGCCGCATTGCTGCCGCGGGTGGGGTCACTTTGGAACATGTACGGTCCGACCGAAACCACGATCTGGTCGACTTGCTCGAAAATCGAAGTGGAAGAAGACGCAGTCTGCATTGGCAAACCCATCGCGAATACCCGCATTGCCGTGATGGACGACAAGGGTAACGCGCTCCCGTCCGGCGTCGTCGGAGAACTTTGCATCGCTGGTGCTGGCGTGGCCCGAGGATACCGGAACCGCCCCAACCTTACGGCGGAAAAATTCACGGCTCTGGAGTTTCCGGGTAGCGGGCCTGTCAGAGCATACAGAACCGGTGATCTGGTTCGCCAGCGCAGCGACGGTCAGATCATCTATGTCGGACGCAACGATTTTCAGGTCAAGATTCGCGGTTTCAGGATCGAACTGGGCGAGATCGAGGCCCGTCTGGCAACTCTAACTGGCGTCGCCGATTGCGCGGTGGATACCTGGCTGCCGGAAGGCGGGCAGGTTTCACTAGTGGCCTATGTCGTCCCCTCGACCGGCTTTCCCTTCGATAACGAAAAGACGCGTTCAGAGCTGCGCAAAGTGCTGCCAGAATACATGGTTCCTGCGGCTTTTGTGACGCTGGATGCAATACCGCTGACACCCAACCGCAAGGTTGATCGAAGAGCGCTCCCCAAGCCGAAAGTCGAAGATGCAAATCGGGTAGGACTGCCACTCGCCGACGTCGCGATGTCCGATGCCGAACGTCGCGTCGCCGAAATATGGTGCGATCTGCTCGATATCTCCGGCGTCGGACTCCACCAGAGTTTTTTCGACGTCGGAGGCTACTCGATGATCCTTGTAACACTGCACGAACGGCTCAGCAGCGAATTCAAAGCAACCCTGCCTCTGGTCGAGTTGTTCCGCCTGACGACCGTGGCGCTTCAAGCTGCGGCCTTCGAACAAGGGACAACCGAAACCGACAACGCATCGGTTGCACTGGCACGCCAGCGCGCAGAGAGATTTGCCAATGTCTGATGCGCCTGTCAGCGGGTCCGGATTTCCCGCCCACGCCGTGGCCGTGGTCGGAATGGCTGGAAGATTTCCCGATGCGCCCGATTTGGGAACCTTCTGGCGAAACATCAGAGATGGTGTTGAATCCCTGCGTGATTTCACACCCGACCAGATGACTGCCGCTGGCGTGCCGACGGCGCTGCAAAACAATCCGCGTTTCGTGCGCAAGGGCACGGTTCTAGATAACTCTGACATGTTCGATGCCGAGTTCTTCCAGATTTCTCCGGGCGAAGCGCAAATTATGGATCCTCAGCAGCGCTTGTTTCTGGAATGCGCCTGGGAAGCGCTGGAACACGCCGGTTATACGCCCGGTGGATTTGACGTGCCTGTAGGTATTTACGCAGGCGTCAGCATGAACACGTACCTGACGTTCCATATTCTCGGAAATCGCAAACAGGCAGAAGCGGCGGGCGCGTATCAGCTTATGCTCGGCAACGACAAGGATTTCCTCTGTACCCGGGCGTCCTACAAGCTGGACCTGAAAGGTCCGAGCGTAACTGTTCAAACCGCCTGTTCCACCTCACTTGTCGCGGTCGAAATGGCTTGCCGTGCCTTGGCGCGCGGTGAATGCGGCATGGCGCTTGCCGGGGGCGCATCGATCAATTTTCCGCAACAGACCGGGTATCTCTATCAGGAAGGAATGATCTTTTCTCCCGACGGCCATTGCAGGCCCTTCGATGTAGAGGCCCGTGGCACCCGCGCCGGGGCAGGTGCCGGACTGGTCATGCTCAAACGTTACACGGACGCCCTGCGCGATGGCGACACCATACATGCGGTGATCCGGGGCGCAGCGGTAAACAACGACGGTGCTGCCAAGGCAGGATATACCGCGCCCAGCATCGATGGGCAGGCAGAGGTGATCGCCACGGCGCAGACAATCGCCGGGGTAGAACCGCGGACGATTACTTATATGGAGGCGCATGGGACCGCCACTCCGCTTGGTGATCCGATCGAAATAGCGGGTCTGACCAAGGCGTTTCGCGACCGTACCGACGATACCGGATTCTGTCGCCTTGGTGCTCTCAAGGCGAACATCGGCCATCTCGATGCAGCTGCAGGCGTGGCCGGTCTGATCAAGACGATCCTCTGCCTCAAAAACGCTTATATCCCGCCAGTGGTCAATTTCCGCGAACCCAATCCCAAGCTAGCGCTGGAAGACAGCCCGTTCACCATATCGGCTGAGGGTTCGGACTGGATCTGCGAGGGACCTCGTCGTGCCGCCGTCAGTTCCTTTGGGATCGGGGGTACAAATGCGCATCTGATTATCGAAGAGGCACCGCAAGTCAGCGCGAGGCCCGCCGACACTCGACCGAGAACGCTTGTCCTGTCGGCCCGTACCCAAACAGCACTGGCAGAGGTATCGAACCGACTTGCGGGCAGGCTGAGCGAACCTGACGCGCCGACACTGCATGACGTCGCACACACATTGCTTTCGGGCCGAAAGGCATTTCGTCACCGGAAGTTTGTCGTTGCCTCCGACGCAGAAGAGGCAGCTGAGGAATTGCGTCGTCAAAGCCGGGGCAGCGTGCATGACGGCGGCGCACGCCGCGTGGCCTACATGTTCAGTGGTCAGGGCAGCCAATTCTCGGGAATGGGTGCCGGTCTGTACGCCGAAAACGCAACCTTCAAGGATGCTTTCGACCTTTGCGCTGAAATCCTTAAGACCCCGTTGGGCTGTGACCTGCGCGACGCGGTCCTGAAGAGCGATGATCCCCGTATCAATGAAACATGGCTGACGCAGCCCGCGCTTTTTGCGCATGAATATGCCCTTGCCAAAACTTGGGTGGACCTTGGCATCGCCCCGACTGCGATGATCGGGCATAGCATCGGCGAATACGTCGCCGCGCATCTCGCCGGTGTCATGTCGCTCGAAGATGCCCTGTCGCTGGTGACCCTGCGCGGAAGTCTCATGCAAGAAATGGCGCCGGGAAGCATGGCAGCCGTTCCTCTCCCTGCGGGCGAACTGCGGCGACGACTTGCCGGACGGGCCGAAGTCGCGGCAGAAAATTCCCCTGAACTGAACGTCATTTCGGGGGAAACCGAAGCAATCGAGGAACTCGTCGCCGAGTTCTCCCGTGACGGGATTGCTGCCAAGATACTGCGGACATCACATGCCTTTCATTCAAGCATGATGGAGCCTGCCCTTGATCGCATTATCGCCGCAGTCGAAAAAATCGACCTGAGTGCACCCAAGATCAATTATGTCTCCAACGTGAGTGGAACGTGGATCACGCCACAAGAGGCAATCTCAGCCGACTACTATGCCCGCCACCTGCGTGGCACGGTCAAATTCGAAGCAGGTCTGCGCGCTCTCGGAGAGGACTCGTCCATTTTCATGCTGGAGGTCGGCCCGGGTACGACACTCGCGACGCTTGCACAGATGACCTTCCCGGCATCCCGCGCACGCATAAGCGCTTCGCTTTCCCACCCGGGCGAGCAGAAACCTGAAAGCAAGGCAATACTCGAAGCGACCGGCAGGCTGTGGGCTGCTGGCGTACCGATCTCGCACACAACTATTCAAGCGCAGGAGGATGCAACAGCACGCCGCGTGCCACTGCCGACCTATCCTTTTGAAAGATCGCGCCATTGGGTCGATCCTGCGCCCGGAACCGAGACTAGCTTCGCAATCGACGCAGAGCCACAACTGCCGCGCGTGACCGCCAATCCGTACCTCTGCCAGCCGGTATGGTCCACCGCACCGGCCGTGCCACTTCTTCGTATTGAAGGGCGCTGGCTTGTACTGGTCGAAACTACCGATCAGGCCCAGGCTCTAAAGAAAGAATTACAGGATAAAGGCGCGCATAACGTCGTGGCCATTCTGCCTGGCCATCTGCCACGGACAGGCCCGATTGCCGTTGCCCGGCCGGGAAATCATCAGGATCTGGTGGCGGCTCTCGGTTCTGAAGGGGCGCCCATTTCAGGCATCGTCGTGGCATGGGGAGCTTCGGATAACAAGATCGACGGACGAATGTCTCTGGACGTCGGTCTTTCAATCGCCCACCTCGCACAGGAGGTCCCGATTGCTGCGCCGGTTAAAGTGGTCTTTGTCACCGTATCCGCGCAATCCGTTCTGGGTGAACGCGCGTTGCGACCTGACATGGCACAATCAGCGGGGCCGGTACTTGCGCTTTCTGTCGAAGACCCGCGCCTCCAACTGCGCCATCTCGATCTTTCCGCTAACGACACGGATGAAGGAGACCTGCACTTCGCTGCCATGATCGCGGACGAAGCCTGTCGCGACGATTTCGAAATGACCTGCGCCCGCCGCGCGGGCATTCGTCTCCACCGGCGTTTCGAACCGGTCTCGCCGCCGGCCGAAGGTCTCGCTCTGCCCGATGGTGCAGTCTGCCTAATCACCGGAGGGCTTGGCGACCTTGGACGGCAAATCGCTTTGGCATTGGCCAAAGCAGGGCGGATCAGATTGGTGCTGACCTCGCGCAAAAAGCTTCCCCCTCGCGCCGAATGGGAAGAAATCATCTCGAGCACAAAAGAGGATGCCAAACTCTTTTCCGATCTGATCGAGATTGAAGACCAGGGTGCCGAACTGTTTGTTGCCGATTGCGATATGGGTGACGAGTCGCGGCTATCAAACATCCGCAGTGAAATCCTCGAACGTTGGGGGGCGCTGGATGCCATCATACATGCCGCCGGTTACGCAGGCAGCGGCGCTCTTGCGATACGTCAGACCGCCGAGGATGTGTCGCGCACCATCGTACCGAAAGTGGGCGGACTTCGAGCTTTGGCCCGCGTCTTTGGAAAGGACGAGCTGGGCCTTGTTGTCTTGATGAGCTCGATCAACTCGCTGGTCCCGGCGGCCGGGGCAATCGACTACGCCGCCGCGAACGCCTTTCTGGATGTCTGGCCGCATAGCGCGGAACGCCCCGAGTGCTGGAAAAAGGTAACCGTGTTCAACTGGGACGCGTGGGCGGATATCGGCATGGCCGCGCGCCGCCAGATGCAACGCGAAGACCCTGACCTGCGCATGATTGATCCTGCCGCCGCGACTGATCTATTCATGCGCATCGCCGCCGGTCCAGAGCGTCAGGTTGTCGTATCGCCCCACGACCTACCAAGGCTCGCGGTCGAGATGAAGCGTGCGGCCATTGCACCCACCCCCACCGAACAACCTGAAATCGCGCCCGAGGCTCGGCTCACCGGCAGCGAGTTTGCGACGCGAGACAGCTTTGAAAGTGAGGAAGAATATCAGGTTGCGTTGCTCTGGGCCGAATTGCTGCAGACCGAGATCACCGGCCCGCAAGAAGACTTTTTCGAACTCGGAGGGCACTCCCTTATGGCGACCCGGTTCCTGTCACGGCTGGAAGCCACGACATCCGCGCAGTTGACTCTCAGGGATGTCTTCGACGGTCGAACGATTGCTGCGATTGCCAGCAAAATCGCAAGCTCTAATGGAGCATCCGATGGCGATGAACATGACGCGGACCGGGAGGAGTTCATTCTGTGACGGCGACAGAATTATTGCAGGAAGTCCGCGCGCGGGGCGGTCGCATTGCATTGGCTGGCGAAAACCTCCGCTTGTCGGGACATGTCGGTAGCCTGAGCGAGGAACTGCGCCAGAAAATCCTCGATCACAAATCCCAGATCATGGCGATCTTACGCGAAGAGGAAAACAAGGGCGCGACCATCCTCCCCAAAGACGG
Source organism: Heliomarina baculiformis (assembly GCF_019966545.1). Classification (GTDB taxonomy): domain Bacteria; phylum Pseudomonadota; class Alphaproteobacteria; order Rhodobacterales; family Rhodobacteraceae; genus Heliomarina; species Heliomarina baculiformis. Next base: position 101,143 of record NZ_JAIMIC010000009.1, read on the forward strand.
TCCCCTGCCGCTGTCCCATTTCCAGGAACGCCTTTGGATCATCCAGCAGCTTGATCCGTCAGCGACCGAATACAATCTGGTTACGGTCTGGGCCATGGAGCATACTGGTGCAGAAGCACTCGAAGCGGCGTTAAGAAACGTCGTGACACGGCACAGCATATTGCGCACTGTTTTTCATGAAACTCCAACCGGCCCCGAAGCAGAGGTGCTGGAGCCGGATCGCGTCTCAATCGTGGACGTCGACCTGTCGGACCTGAACGAAGCGCAAAGCAAACAAGCGCTGGCCGAACTTGTGGAGCGCGAAACCCACCGTGTTTTCGAGCTGGACAAGACACCGCCAGCACGCTTCGTGATACTAGATTTGGCGAATGGCGATACCGCGCTTCTTGTTGCGGTACATCATATCGCCATCGACCACTGGTCTCTCTCGATCCTGCGGCGCGAGCTGACAGCAGCGCTTTCTGAACCATCCGCTTATTCAAAACAGGCCGCGGTTCCAGAATACGCCGATTATGCAGGGTGGCAGCGGCGGCGACTGGACCCGTCGCGCCTTTCCGAGCATCTCGATTGGTGGGAAAAGAAACTTGGCGGCCACCCCGAAATGTGCACCTTTCACGCCGACCTTGTTCCGGGGCTCGAACCTGAGGGCACCAGCCGGTCGTTTGTCTGGGACAGAGACTTTTCAGACCGGCTGCAAGCCTTTGCGAACGAGCGCAATATCAGCTTGTACATCTGTTTTCTCGCCGCCGCTTCGATCGCGTTGCATCGCCACACCGGCCTCGAGGATATCGTACTCGGTAGCCCTGTCGCGCTTCGTGAACGGGCTGAGTTTGAAGGCATCATAGGCCCCTTCGTGAACACTCACGTATTGCGGATGGACCTTTCCAGCAATCCCTCGGTGGCCGAGGTTCTGGAGGCCTGCCGGACTTCCATGCTGGATTCATTCCCGCATAGTCACGTGCCATTTGAAATGGTCGTAGACCGGCTTCAGCCGGTGCGCAGCCTGAACCGGTCACCGCTCTTTCAGTTTGCCGTGGTACTTCAAAACGCCGACGACACTCAGGTCGAACCGATATTCGGCGGTGGTGCGATTCACGACATGACGTGGATCGTACGTACGTCCGGCGGACAGGTCATGGGCGCAATGGAATATCGCTCCGATATATATCTCGGGGACACGGTAGAGCGCATCATCGAACGGCTTGAACTGATCCTGCGCTGTATGCTTGATCACCCCGAAATCAAATTAGCCGACATTCCCCTGTTATCGGAAAGCGACCGACGAATTCTGTCGAATGAATTCATACCCACCGAAGTCGAATGCGATGCGGTTCCCTATCCAATCCAGTTTTCCCGGATTGCCGAACAGGTCCCGGATTCCGCCGCAATCCGGCACGAAGGTGAAACGGTCAGCTACGCGGCACTTGCCGCACGTGCGAACCGAATTGCCCGGTATCTGTCGTCTCTCGGCATCGGACCAGGTCAGGTGGTTGGGTTATGCCTTGATCGAACGCCCGATCTGATCGCCTCGATCATCGCCGTGCAAAAGACAGGTGCAGCACATCTGCCGCTGGACCCGGGGTTTCCCGAAGACCGGCTGAACTACATTCTTTCAGACAGCAGGGCCACTGCGGTGCTGACCGGCGAGGGCACAGCCGGATACCTGACGCTCCCCGAAGACGTAACCGAGATCAATCTGCACTCGGACACTCAGGTGATCGACGCCGTGTCTCCGGATGATCTGGACCACGACGTCGATCCGGACTCGCGCGCGCATCTCATTTATACATCAGGCTCGACCGGGCGGCCAAAGGGCGTACAGATTTCCCATCGCGCAATGTCCAACCTGTTGGCCGCTTTGCGCGACGAACCGGGAATGAGTCCCAACGACATTGTTGCCGCAACCACAACGGCGTCTTTCGACATCGCGGCGGTCGAATTACAATTACCACTGACCGTCGGAGCCACGATCGAACTGATCAGCCGTGAGGTCGCCACCAATGGTGAAGATCTTGCCGCAACTCTGGCCGCCTGTGGCGCTACGATCGTTCAGGCAACCCCCTCGGCGTGGCGACTTCTGATAGAAGGCGGATGGAAAGGTGGCCGAGACATTCTTGCGATCACCGGAGGCGAACCGCTTACCCGAGATCTCGCCGATGATCTGCTTGACCGTGTCGGTAGTCTCTGGAACGGCTTTGGACCCAGCGAGACCACGATCTACTCGACTGGGGCTTGGATCACACCGGGGCGAAACGCAATCAGTATCGGACGACCGGTGCGCAACACACGGGTTCTGCTGCTCGACGAAACCGGGGAACTGGTGCCGATCGGCATGCAAGGCGAGATCTGCATAGGCGGGGCAGGGGTGTTCGAGGGTTATGTCGGCAAACCTGAACAGACCGAGAAAAGCCTCGTAACGGATCCAATCTCACCGCAGAACGCGCAGCTCTACCGCACCGGCGATATCGGACGCTGGGCGCCGAACGGTCAACTCTACCATCTGGGGAGACGAGATAATCAGGTAAAGATTCGCGGTGTGCGGATCGAGCTTGGCGAGATCGAAGCCTCGCTTCTGGCATCGCCCCAGATACGTCAGGCGGCAGTGCTCGTTCAGGACTCTGGTCAGGGAGATCTGCGCCTCGTGGCTTATCTCGTCTTCGAGGATGGCGAAGAAATGACTGCCAGCGAAGTCCGGCGAAATCTGCGGGCCACGTTACCCCGCTACATGATCCCGTCCGTAATAATGGAACTGCCGAAATTACCGATGACGCCGGGTGGTAAACTTGATCGTCGCTCGCTGCCTGCGCCTTTCAAGGGCGGCGGTCTGGGCCGCCCGGTAGCGGTACCCCCACGCCCGGGAATGGAGCGGGCGCTGGCGGATATCTGGGCTGACGTCCTGCAACTGGATGACGTGGGTGCGGACGACAATTTCTTTGAACTCGGAGGGCATTCGCTTATAACTTTGCGAGTTGCGAAAAGGGTGCGATCTGAACTGGGGCTGGCTCTCGATCCACGGCTGCTGTTTTTCAAGAGCCTCCGTCAGATCGCTCTCGAATTGACACAACAATTAAGTTGAAAGACAAATTTTCATATGAACCCGTTTTTTCTGGGCAATTCAAAACGCCGGCTGTTTGGCGTCTATCATCCGCCGCGCCTCTCGAGAGGTGCTGAACGTGCCGTAGTCCTCTGCCCACCGTTCGGGCATGAATACATCTATTCCCACCGGTCCATGGCAAGACTGGCCACGACACTCGCCGCCGCCGGATTCCATGTATTGCGCTTTGATTACTTCGGAACCGGAGATTCCGGCGGTGAGGCACGCGATGTTACCCTGGCCGGTTGCCGTGCTGACATCGACATGGCCATCGAAGAACTTCTGGACATGAGCGGCGCCGACCGCGTTTCGCTAGTCGGTCTGCGTCTTGGTGCCACTTTGGCTGTCGAGGTCGCTGCGAGCGATCCTCAGAGGATCGACCGTGTCGTGCTCTGGGATCCCATCATCGAAGGCGAAGAATACGTGGCGGCACTGTTCGAGGCAGCCGCGACCATGCCAATCGGCATTGAACATCCACACAACCTGCCCAGGACGCCGAACGGCGAATATGAAATCTGCGGCTTTCCCCTGACGGACTCGCAACGCAGCGAAATAGCGGGCGTCGATATCATGCCGCATCTTTCAAAGCTGCCTCGGCGATGGTTTACGCTGGTGACCAAACCGCTGAAATCCCATGAAATCTTTCGATCTGCCCTCGACGCCGAGGGTTCCCCGGAGAACCCCCGGTTTGAACAGGTTGAAGACCGCGCCGCCTGGAAAGAAGATTGGCCGCTCAACGCCGGAAACGTTCCTGCACTCGCCATTTCCCGCATCGAGGCATGGATGACATGAACCAGCCGCAGGATGGCAACGCAAAACCTCCGCGTGAGCAAGTTGTCCTGTTCGGCGCTAAACAATCCCTTTGCGGTATCGTGACCCATCCTACCACCAAGACGCCCGGGATCCCGATTGTCGTACTCAACACGGGGATCATCCACCGGGTCGGGCATCACCGCATGTACGTGACTCTCGCGCGTCGCTGGGCCGCGCAGGGCCATCCCGTTGTGCGTTTTGATTTCGGCGGGATCGGCGACAGCCCGGTACAAAGCGACGAACTGCCTCCACTCGACGCAAATCTCATCAGCATCGGCGAGGTCTGCGATTGGGTCGAAAGCAATCTGGGACTGTCGCGTTTCGTGCTGATCGGTCTTTGTTCCGGCGCCGACCACTCGGTTATTTACGCGGCCCGCGACCCACGGGTCGCCGGTGTGGTTCTGATTGACCCGACCATCCCGCGAACCTGGCAGTTTTTCCTGCGCGACACGCTAAGCCGGCTTAAGCGACCGGTGATCTATCGGAACATCCTGAGCGGTCGCGGCAGTACCTGGGCTCGTATCCGGCACCTTTTTGGCGGCAAGGCCCCCGAACCGCGACAGGGAGAGTTTGCCCAGCCACAGCTGGAAACCCCCGAAGCCATCGCCTTTCTCGAAGAAACCTACCAGAAGGCCGTAACCAACGGGGCAGAAATGCTCGCCGTATTTACGGGGGGCCACAGTTTTCAGCACAACTACCGCAGGCAGTTGCTGGATGCGCTGCAAAAGGTCGACTTTGGCGAACAACTTGACCTTCACTACTTCAAGGACAGCGATCACACCTTCACGTATCTCAAGCACCGCGAAAGGCTGTTCGCTTTGCTAGACGAATGGCTTGAAAAAAAGTGCAGGACGACGGGGGAAATCACCCGATAAATACTGCGAAGGATCACTCCACCGGCTGCCCGCATTCCCAGGTCAAACGGCGGATTCTTTTACCCAAGCACAATCCAGTTGAGCTTCCATCCCAAGATCAACCCGCGAGTTCTTCGACAAGATGGTCCATCATCCTGTCACAGGCCTCGAGTTCACTGATTTCAATGAACTCATCAGCCTTGTGGCCCTGATCCATATTCCCGGGACCGCAGACGAGCGTGGGTATGCCTGCAGCATGGAAATGGCCAGCCTCGGTTCCAAAACCGACCTTGGTAAACTTTGGAGCAGGAAGCAGCGCAGAAAGCATCTGAACCTCCGTGGAACCGGGGTCCACCTCCAGACCCGTATACGCGCCGGTCTTTTCAATTGTCACATGTCCGATCCGGTCAGCAGCTTCCTCAAGACGGGCTTCCAAAGACGCCAGCGGATCAGCGGCAAGGTGCCTGATCTCATAATCGATATGGCAAAGATCAGGGATGATATTCAACGCCGTACCGCCGGCCATACGTCCGGCGTGAACCGTGGAATAGGGAACACCGTAGCCTGTATCCTGCGCACCGGAGGCCGACAGATCCATCTGAAGCGCCCGCAGTGCGCCGATGAAATCCGCCCCCAGATGCAGCGCGTTCCGATACAGGGGTGCCATGGCTGAGTGGCCGGGCTCTCCTGTGCAGGTCGCCCTGTAAGACGCCTTGCCCTTGTGCCCTGTCGCGATCTGCATCGATGTCGGCTCGCCCACGATGCACAGCCGTGGTCGCTCCATCAAAGGTACCAGTACGGGCATCATCTCGGCGATGCCTTTACAACCGACTTCCTCATCGTAGGAAACGACGAGCTTAAGCGGCTCTTGCAACCGAGCTTTCGAAGCCGCTGCAGCGGCGCGGAGCATGCTGGCAAGGAACCCCTTCATATCCGCTGTACCGCGTCCATAAAGACGCCCACCACTCTCGCGGAGCCGAAACGGTTGATGACTCCAGTCCTGTCCGCTGACCGGGACCACATCGGAATGCGCTGACAACATCATACCGCCCGGCAGGTCCGGCCCGATACGGGCAAAGAGACCGGCCTTCTTTCCTGTTGGATCTTCGATCCGCCACAGAGAGAACTCCAGATCGCGGAGGTACCGTTCGACCCAGCCGATCAGGTCCAGATTGCTCTCGGCGCTGATCGTGGGAAAGCCTATCAGGTGGTCAAGAATCTCTTTCGAATTCATGTGGCCTCACATTATGCGGGCCAGTGTTTCGCAAAGCGCGCGCCGGGTAAACAAGGCTTTGATAAAGCTGAACTTAGGCAGACCCTATGCGTGAGGGTTCGGCACATTCGCCTTAGTTTAGATCACTGTTAGGGACCGGGAGCAGGTGCCTACAGTTTCAAACCCGGCGTAAGTTCCGGCGTCAGGTTTTCCCTGCAATGGTCGATCAGCGCACGCACAGTCAGGGTGTTCCTGACACCGTCAGCGAGAACTAGACCCATACGCAAGGGCCGCAAAGCATCTGAAAGCGGTACAAAGCGCACCGGTTTGCCATCGGGCGCGCGTTCGGAGGTATGGCGGATATTGGCGATGGAGTATCCAAACCCGTTAGCCACCAGGGAACGCATGACTTCAAGGTCACGTGTGTGCTCGACAATGTTCGGCTCGACTCCGGCTTGAGAAAAGAACGACAGGAAATACGGGCCGGAATGGGGCAGGTCGAGCAGAACCATCGGATGAGGCGCAAGGTCCGTCGGGGTCAGCACCCGGCGATGGGCCAGTTCGTGCATGTCCGGTAAAAGCGCATAGGGCGGCAAGCTGAACAGGGGAACGAACTCGAGATCGTCTGGAATTCCGAGATCGTAGGTCAGCGCAATATCCAGTTCGGCATGACGTAAGCCGTCGAAAATCGCCTGTTGATCGCGTTCAAACTGATGGAATTCCACCTCTGGAAACCGCGCAATGAAGCTTCGGCGCAGATGCGGTAGAACGATCTGGGCAAAGGTAAGCAGGCACCCCATGTTGAGCGGTCCACGCACCCGACGAGAGATTTCATTGGCAAGACTGTTGAGACGGTCTGCCTCGGACAAAACGGTCCGGGCTTGCTCAATGAACTGCCGGCCCGCCTGTGTCAGAGCAAGACCGTGCGCATGTTTGCGCGCGAACAGCTGCAATCCGAATTCAGCCTCCATTTGTGTAATCGCGGTCGAGATAGAGGGCGAGGAAACATTCACCTTCTCTGCGGCCCGGGCAATCGAGCGCGCTTCGCCGACGGCTACGAAATATTCCAGCTGTCGCAAGGTAAATCGTAAGGGCATGTCAAAGCCTGACTCGGTTACTGTTAGCTTTTGGCTAAGATGCGGGGCGTTCCGGGTCAAGAAAATCGAACGGACATAGAGTAGTTATCCCGTGCTTCAAGCGCTTTTGGAACAGACCGGCACGTTCTGAGGATTCTGTCGGATGCCTCCGGCGGGGATATTTTGACACCCAAAGAAGGAACAAGGGGTTGACCCGTTACATGCGCTGGCCTGGTCAAGAAAGCGATTTTGAATTCTCGCAAAAGTGGCGCGAAAATTTGAGCGTAACTTTTCTCTAATCGTCGCCGGGCACACCGTAGGAGGGGGCCTCGCGCGGATCCAGCGCACGCTGGATATAAACATCGAGCTGGGGTTTGTAGACCTCCCAAGCACGGGCAATATTCTCGATCGGGTTGTCTTCCGTCCAGTCGCAACGCAGGTCGGCCACCGGCCAGCTGACCCTGTCAACGATGAGCATGCCGGCAGAATGGACCGGCCCGGCTTCGCCCCCTGCTGCAAGACCAGCACGCATCGCGGCGATCAACCGGTCTCCGATATGGCCGGTTGCGGCAAGGTAGCCATCGACAATGACCTGTGGCACGCTTTCGTTGGCCAGAAGGTTACCGCCAGAAGCGACATTTTCAGCCTGCGCGTGCGTCCAGATGCCAAGGCTGTTGGGACCGGAATGGATAGCTGTTTTTCCATTCACATCCACCGCAAGAACCTGGCGGTAGTCAATGAATTTCGCCCGGGATTGCACCTCTGCAATGGCGTTGGATGCGGAAAGTCCACTCTCCATCAGGTCCAGTGTCAGGGGACCCAGAGTCGGGTCGGTGACATTCTGGCTGGCGACCGCACCGACGCCCGCGCGGGCATAGGCACATCGCGCGGCCACGGCAGGAGAGGAGGATGAGATCGCAAGTCCGAACATGCCGGTCTCGGGGCAACGGGCGACGAGAGAAAAGGTCATGCGCCTAGTCCGGGATCACGGCAGTGGCTTCGATTTCGACCAGCCAATCGGGTCGGGCGAGGGCGGTTATGACCAAACCGGTCGAAACCGGGTGCACACCCTTGATGTATTCACCCATGGTCCGGTAGACGGCTTCGCGGTTGCGGACATCGGTCAGAAACACCTGCACGCGGCAAACATGTTCCATTCCGCCGCCTGCCTCCTCCATCAACTGGCGGATGTTCTGCATGACCTTGTGGGTCTGCTCAACGGGATCGTGGCTGTCGATGTTCCTCGCGGTATCCAGATCCTGCGGACACTGGCCACGCAGAAAGACCAAACGCCCGCGGGCGACGACCGCCTGAGAGAGGTCGTTGTCGAGATTCTGTTCAGGGTAGGTATCCCGCGTGTTGAACTTGCGGATGCGCGTATGGGCCATGTCAGTCTGTCTCCGGGTGACGCTCAGGCGTCGATGGTTTCTCGGTGCGCAGCGGTGGTATAAGCCATGTAGCCGCGCTGCTTTGCAATATGATCGGCGACGTACCGGGCGTCGAACCAGACTCCCCAGATAAACGAAGACCCGCGACGGGTCTGCCATGGCAGCCCGAGGAAATAGATGCCCGGCTCGGCGGAAACCCCTCGTTGGTGTTTCGGGCGATTGTTGTCGTCCAATGCGCCGGAGGGCAGCCAGGAATAGTCCGAAGAAAAGCCGGTCGCCCAGACGATCGTGGTGATTCCCGCCTCGGCGAGATCCAGCGACAGGATCGGATCTGTCATGCAGACCGGGTCGGACAAAAGCCTGCGTGCCTCTGGATCTTCTGGCAGCTCAAGCCCATTGCGCGCGACAAAGGCATCGGCCTCATCAAGGAGGTTTTGCAGATAGGCATCGCCATTGCGGATATTGCGGGTCAGGTCAGTGGCAAAAGTCAGCTTGCCATCCGAATACGTCTCCGTCCTGCCGACCAGCGTCATCCCCTGATGCGCCAGACGACGGAAGTCGATGGTCTCGCCTCCGCGCGCGCCGGAGACCGCAATGGTCGTGTGTTCTGCGCCCGGAGTCGCTTCCATATCCCATTTATTCAACACACCCAGCCACCAGACGAAATCCCGCCCTCGGTAGGCGCGTGGCGGGCGGTCGTGCGGACCAACCGACAGATAGACATTGCGTCCGGCCTCCAGCAATTCGTCGGCAATCTGCACACCCGATGACCCGGCCCCGACCACCAGCACCGCGCCTGCGGGCAAGGCCGCCGGATTGCGATAAACCGATGAATGGATTTGAGTTAGCATGGCAGTTTCGGGTACGAGAGGCGGGATCACGGGAATCTGAAAAGCCCCCGTCGCGGCGATCACGTAATTGGCTTCGATGACATTTTCCGATGTTTCAACGCGAAATCCCGGACATCCGTTAAGACGCGAGACGTTCCTGACCTCGACACCGGTACGGATCGGGGCCTTTATCCTGTCGGCGTAGTCGACGAAATAATCGGCGACACTCTCCTTGGCCACAAATTCATCGGGACCGTCGTTCTGGAATTCCATCCCCGGGAAGCGATCATGCCACGCGGGACCGTTTGCCACCAGAGAATCCCAGCGCTCCGAACGCCAGCGTTCCGCGATACGATTTCTCTCCAGCACGATATGGTCGATGCCATTGGCGCTTAGATGTTCGCTTGCCGCAATACCGGCCTGTCCTGCTCCAACGACCAGCACATCTGTTATCTCGATCTTTTGCATCGGTATCAGCCTCTTTGGCCCTCGGCACACTGGTTCAGCAATGATTAACCGTAGCCTGACGTGGTCATGCTTCGGAGGAAAGCACTTAGTTCCTGAGCTTGGCTTAGGCTGGGCCTAATTAAGGAAGTTCAGGCAAGACTGCTCAATCCAGTTCCATTTCCTCCACCAGTTCAAGCAGGTTCGCCAAGGTGGATGAATTGTCGTCGCGCCTCCAGATCAGGCCGGTCTCCAGTTCGGGCGCGGCTCCCTCAAGATCAATGTAGCGCACACCGGTCCGGGCGAGGTGGCGCAGCGATTGCGGCACAAGCGCAATGCCCATTCCGGCAGAGACAAGGCTGATGATTGTTTGCATCTGAATGGCATGTTGAATGACATCGGCCGATGCCCCTCTGGCGGCATAATATTCGGTGACGAGATCATGGAACAGGGGCGCTGCATCACGTGGAAACACGATCAGGGGCGAGGCAATCACGTCTTCTGATTTTAGTTGCCCACCAACCGGGTTCAGACGTTTTTCGTTGATCCAGCTTTCAGGTACGGCCGCGACAAGCGGCTCGCGTATCAGGCGACGATAGAAAAATTCCTGCGGAAGTCTTTCCCGGTTGGGCGGGATGATGATCCCTGCATGGCCGACCCCATTCGATAGCGCCGCCGTCTGCTTGTCGCTCGTCGCCTCAGTGAGGGAGAGGTTCACATCCGGGTAGAGCTGGCGAAAACGATGAACCAGAACCGGCAAAACGCTGTAATCTGCGGTGCTGACGAATGACAGAGAGAGGCTGCCTGCGCGCCCTTCGATCAGGCGCGCGGCGATTTCGGGCAACGTCTCCAGATCGGCAATCGCGCTGGCAACATGCGGCGCCCATTGAGCGCCAAAGGGCGTCAGTTCAACATGGCGGCGGCTCCGCAGGAACAAGGGCGCGCCAAGCTCCTGCTCAAGGGACATGATAGACTGGCTGAGCGGCGGCTGCGTCATGCCCAGCAGTTCTGCCGCGCGCCCGAAATGCAGTGTCTCGGCCACTGTCAGAAAGTGCTTCAATTGTCGCGCGTTCATCTTCTCATACTCAAAAAATATCAATAATACATGTTTAATATATTTTACTCGCATCGGCGAGTGGCTTAGTCAGGCCGGACCAATCCAGCCAAGGGAAAGCCAGATGCCCCGCTATCGCTCAAGAACAACAACGCATGGACGTAATATGGCAGGGGCCCGTGGTCTCTGGCGGGCGACCGGCATGAAAGAAGGCGATTTCGGTAAACCGATCATCGCCATCGTGAACTCTTTCACCCAGTTCGTGCCCGGGCATGTGCATCTCAAGGATCTTGGCCAGATGGTCGCGCGCGAGGTCGAAAAGGCAGGTGGCGTGGCCAAGGAATTCAACACCATCGCGGTCGATGACGGGATCGCAATGGGCCATGATGGCATGCTCTATTCGTTACCCTCGCGTGAGATCATTGCCGACAGCGTCGAATACATGGTCAACGCGCATTGTGCCGACGCGATGGTCTGCATCTCGAACTGCGACAAGATCACGCCCGGTATGCTGATGGCGGCCATGCGGCTCAATATCCCGGTGGTATTTGTTTCCGGTGGTCCGATGGAGGCCGGCAAGGTCGTCTGGGATGGTAAAGAAACCGCGCTGGATCTGGTCGACGCGATGGTTGCTGCCGCAGATGACAGCTATTCCGATGAACAGGTCAAAACCATCGAACAAGCGGCCTGTCCGACCTGCGGCTCCTGTTCGGGCATGTTCACCGCGAACTCGATGAACTGCCTGACCGAGGCGCTGGGGCTTTCCCTGCCGGGCAATGGCTCGACCCTTGCCACCCATGCGGATCGCGAACGGCTCTTTGTCGAGGCGGGGCATCTGATCGTCGATCTGGCCCGCCGGCATTACGAACAGGATGACTATTCGGTTCTGCCAAGGTCCATCGCAACGGTGAAAGCATTTGAAAATGCGATGACGCTAGACATCGCGATGGGCGGCTCGACCAATACCGTGCTCCACCTTCTTGCGGCGGCAAACGAAGGCGAAGTCGATTTCGACATGGCGGACATCGACAGGCTTTCGCGCAACGTGCCGGTGCTTTGCAAAGTCGCGCCTGCCAAGAACGACGTTCACATGGAAGACGTGCACCGGGCAGGGGGCATCATGTCGATCCTCGGTCAGCTTGATCGGATCGGCCTGCTCGATACTTCTGTCGGCATGGTTCATGCGGGCAGCATGGCCGAGGCACTGGAACGCTGGGATGTGACCCGGACGGATTCTCAGACCGTGCACGATTTCTATCGCGCGGCGCCCGGCGGGGTACCGACGCAAACCGCATTCTCCCAGTCGCGCCGATATGAAACGCTGGATGTCGACCGCGAGAACGGCGTCATCCGGGATGCCGAACATGCGTTTTCAAAAGATGGTGGTCTTGCAGTGCTCTATGGCAACCTCGCCGAAGATGGTTGCATCGTCAAAACGGCCGGTGTCGATGAGTCGATCCTGGTCTTTTCAGGCCCGGCACGTATCTTCGAATCTCAGGACAGCGCGGTAAACGCCATTCTGACCAACAAGGTGCATGAAGGCGATGTGGTGCTGATCCGCTATGAAGGACCGCGCGGTGGTCCGGGCATGCAGGAAATGCTCTACCCGACCTCGTACCTCAAATCCAAAGGTCTGGGCAAAGCCTGCGCACTGGTGACCGACGGACGTTTCTCCGGCGGTTCCTCCGGCCTTTCCATCGGCCACGTCTCACCGGAAGCTGCCGAAGGCGGCACCATCGGTCTGGTCGAAGAAGGCGACCTGATCGAAATCGACATCCCCGCTCGCAAGATCCAGCTTTCTGTAGATGACGCGATATTGGCAAAGCGCCGCGAAGATCGCGCCGCCAAGGGCTGGCAGCCCGAGGAAAAAAGGACCCGCAAGGTTTCCTCTGCCCTCAAGGCCTACGCCGCGCTGACGACATCGGCGGCGCGTGGCGCCGTGCGTGATGTTGAGCAGCTGTCGCGGAAATAAGCGCGGCTCGACCTTGTCGAAACCGACCATGCAGCCGGACATCCGATAGGGTGACCGGCTGTTCTTACAAGATTATGACCAACCGCGTATAAGAAACCCGGCAGCGGGCGGATCCTTCTAGGCCACCGCGGGCTGACTTTGTGGCGCAAGGCGAAACAAGGCCAGAAATTTGCGGGCCGCGTCCAGATCGCCTTCTGCGCTGACCGTCCCGTTCGCGATCAACTCGTCCAGCGGCAGCTTACCATAGGCGGCAGCGGCAAGCTGGTTGCCATTACCGCGCAGAACAAAGCTGGCATCAGCGGCGCTGACCGATCTGCTATGCAAGCTGCCGTTGGCCAAGTGCAATTCAAAGGCTTCGCTGCCAAAATCCAGCCCTGCGGTTATTTCATCACCGCTCGCAAGATCAGCGACCAGATTGACACCCATTGAAATCACCAGCGCAGAGGGGCTGATGAAACGCTTTGGATCATGCCCGGGGACGATCAACGCCCAACGGCAAAGCGCTTCGAGCACGGGCAATAACCCGCGCCCCTGGTCGGTCAGGGTATAGAAGCCAAGCCGTTCGTCGTGGTTGATGACCCCAACCTCGGCCAGCTGCGCCAGTCGCCCGGTAAGAACGCTTGCCGTAATGCCGGGCATCCCGGCCCGGATCATCTGGAACCGCTTTGGAGCAAACATCAGCTCACGTACCACAAGCAGTGCCCATCGATCCCCGATCAGATTCAGTGCATGCGCGGCAAGACAGCCCTCATCATATCGCATATTCCGGTTTTTTGCCGGTTCAGTCATTAAAAAATACCAACAGTTGCTTTTTAATACTAACCTTGGCACGCTACATGTGCAAGCGAGATTCGCTCTGCTGTCTTTCGACGGGAGTTTCGAAAATGACTTACTTTACTGGCATGGTCGCCGCAGTACCCAACGGGAATAAAGACGCCTACGTAAAGCACGCCGCTGCCTCTTGGCCCATTTTCAAAGGCTATGGCGCAATCCGGATGGTCGAGACGTGGGGCGCGGATGTTCCCAAAGGTAAAGTCACAGATTTCTTTGGGGCCGTGCAGGCAAAGCCCGAAGAAGCAATCGTGTTTTCCTGGATCCAGTGGCCCGACAAGGTGACGGCAGACGCAGCCTGGGAGAAAATGCCGTCCGATCCCCAGATGGCCACGCTGGCTGATATGCCATTTGACGGCAGCCGCATGATCTACGGCGGCTTCGCGCCGATCTACGAAGGCGGCAATGGTACCGATGCCGGATATTATCAGGGTTTCCTGCTGGCCGTCCCCAAGGGCAACAAAGAGCCTTACGTTAAAATGGCCGACGAAGGCTGGGACATGTTCAAGAAAAAAGGTGCCTTGGGCATGATCGAAGGCTGGGGCGAGGATGTTCCCCACGGCAAGGTCACCGATTTCTACATCGCGACAAAAGCAGAAGATAACGAGGTTCCCGTTTTCAGCTGGACGATCTGGCCGGACCGCGCCACCTGCGACAAGGCTGCCAAAGAGATGCAGGCCGAGATGAGCGACATGGACATGTCGGCGATGCCATTCGACGGGAAACGCGTGATCTGGGCCGGGTTCGACCCGCTCTTCGACTCGGGTAAAGCGGCATGACATTGACACTTTATACTTATGACTGGCTGCCGGAATTCCCGCGCGGTTTCGTGCGGGACATGCGGGTGAGATGGGTTATCGAGGAGCTCGGCCGCTCGTATGTGGTAAAGCCCCTTCCGGCCAGTCCCAAAAGCGACGGGCATCTCCGGATGCAACCCTTTGGGCAGGTTCCGATCATAAAGGATCAGGAGCTCACCCTGTTCGAAAGCGGCGCGATATTGCTGCACCTGGGCGCGGGAAGCGACCTTATTCCTAATGGAAGGGAGGCGGAAATCACGCAGTGGTTGTTTGCCGCGCTGAACACGGTCGAGGTCGCAAGCGCTCCTTGGCTGAACATGAAACTCGCTCTAAAGATACCGCAGCTTTTCGGACCTCCGCCTGCGGCAGACGTGGTCGATCACGCGCGAGCGCTGCTCGAGACGCGACTGTCGGCGCTTGATCGCATCATGGCAGAGCGTAACTGGTTGTCAGAAGACTTCAGCGTGGCGGATATTGCCATGGTCGACGTCCTCCGGGTCATTCATGCCGAAGACGGTCTGGGCTCGCACGACAACCTTACCGGTTATGTCCAACGGGGCACTGATCGCCCCGCATTTCGAAAAGCCATGAAAGATCACATGGCACATTGGAAAGCTGCAGATGCCCGTCGTGAGGTGGAGGAGGCGTCATGACAACGATGCAAGCTAACAACGTGGAAACATCGACGCCGGCCATCGCCAGAAACATCATATTTCCCTGATACGAGACCGAAGCGCGCTCTTGCGCGAGCGTATTTGCCGGAAACAAATTCTTGGCGGTGCATCACGCGCCGCCGGTCTATCCGTGGGGCAAGGCGAGAGACGTCCTGCGAGTGCATTTTTCGGTTTGGGAAAGCCGGAGCATCGGTCTGAAAATCCGGTTTCAAAGTATAGCCAGTCAATTTTCAGCAGGCTAGCTCGCCACATCTCGGCAGCGGCAGGTGTCCAAAAACGGGGGGGGTGATATCCGTACACAAACCGTATGACATCTGTACATCAGCCGTATGACGAACCGGGCCGACCGCCGAATGCACATATGGATTGCGCGCGAAGCCGAGAGGCAGAGAGCGGCGAAGGGCCGCTCGGCCTTCGGCTTCGCGCCTTAACATGGCTACATGTTTTCTATTGTCGGAACGGTCAGCTTACGTTCGGACCGCGTTTGGCGCGGACTGCCTGCCGGATTGCCTGCCAGTTCTCGGCCTGTTCCTGTTTACCTTCGGTCTGACACTGGCGCACCATTTGCGCGGCTTCGGCTTCGGCCCGGTCTCCGTGGACGCGGTAAAGCGCGTTTGCGTGCTGGCTAATCTGCATTGTATTCATGGTTTCCTCCTATCGTCGGACAAGTGAATGGCCACGATTCCCCCAGTTTGGGTGGATCGATCATACAGAAGCGAAGGGTACGAGTCATGCATCGCGTACTGGCCTAGGCGACAACCGGCGCTTTCGGCGGGAGAATTCAGAGCCCTCAGACAGATAGCGTTTTTGACCCACCCTGACTGCTAGGGCGGAATGCGAAAACCCGTAACCGGACGGCGCCTCATTTCGCCACACCTCCATGCCAGTAGCAGATGGCCAACCGGCGTCTTTGCTCTTGCGTCCGGGGCGAACCATCCGCAGGTTTGCGGCAAATCGCCAAAGGGGACTGCCATGCAATTCATTGAAACCGCCGAAGAGCTTCGCGCCATTTATGGCGAGGCGTCGCAGGGGGCGTTGCGCAAGCAATTGGCCTCGCTGGATGAACACGCGCGCAAGTTCCTGTCCCTGTCACCTTTCGCGGTAATCGGCTCGCAGGCGCCGGATGGCATGGGCGATGTGACGCCAAGAGGCGACCAACCGGGCTTTACGGTGGCGCTTGACGATCACACCATCGCCATGCCCGACCGGCCGGGCAATGCGCGGCTTGATACGCTGGACAACATCCTGCGCAACCCGGCGGTCGGCCTGATCTTTATGATCCCCGGCATGAACGAAACCCTGCGCATCAACGGAAGGGCGAAAATCACAGCCGATCCGGACCTTTGCGGACGGCTGGCGGTGAACGGCAAACCGGCCAAGAGCGTTATCGTAATCACTGTTCACGAAGTCTACATGCACTGCGCCAAGGCCTATATCCGCTCAAAACTCTGGAAGCCCGAAACCTGGCCCGAGCGTAGCAGCATGCCGTCGCTTGGCGAAATATTGCGGGACCAGATCGCGCATGCAGTTGCGGCCGAGCAGATTGACGAAAGCCTTGCAGAAAACTATCGAAAGGAATTGTGGTAGGCGGCACCGTCGGAGCGGCAGATCGCTTGGGTTAGACTGTCAGCCAGCAAATGCCGGGCGTCAGTTCAGGAAATAGGGCGGTTTGAAGATGCCCATCATGCGGATGGACTTGGCTGCTTCGGCCAATCTTGGGCCAAGGTCGTTTTCGACCACGTCTTCGCGGGCCCGGAAACGCGGCAGGCCGCAGGATAGCGCGACACGCAGGCCGTCTTCGGTTTCGCCAAGTGGTGTCGAGAGGGCAACGATATTCGGACGCCAGTCGCCGTAGGATGAACAGAACCCGGCATCGCGGCAACGCGCAATGCTGGCGGCAGTATCCTCGGCATGGGTTGCGAATTCCTCG
This sequence comes from Heliomarina baculiformis, assembly GCF_019966545.1. Lineage (GTDB taxonomy): Bacteria > Pseudomonadota > Alphaproteobacteria > Rhodobacterales > Rhodobacteraceae > Heliomarina > Heliomarina baculiformis. The sequence goes on from NZ_JAIMIC010000009.1 coordinate 118,113, forward strand.
GGGAAACGCAGACGTAACTCGGCCAGCTTGTCGTAAAGTTCCTGCCCCTCGAGCAGCGACAGCAGCGCCCGACCGCTTGCCGAGCGGTGCAGCGGCCCGGTGATCCCGGGTTCGGGGATGTGAGGAAAGCTGATCGGGTCGCCGATGGTCTGCACCTGAACGAATTGATCGCCCGACATCACCGCAAGCGTGACATTGCCCGTGCTCATCTCGGCAATCTCGCGCATCGGCCCCACCAGTTGGTGACGCCAGCGCGTCGCCGCGAGAACAGGGTAGGAAAGGCCAAGGATACGCGGTGCGAGGCGAAAGTTGCCCTTCGTGTCGCGCCGTAGATAACCCATGTGCATCAACGTCTTACAAAGACGGGACACGGTCGCCCGGTTCAGGCCCAGGCGCCGCGCGATCTCTGAATTGGCAAAACGATCTTCCTGATCATTGAAAAGCGCGAGGATCTCGAGCCCCTTCATCAGGGTCGATGAAAGCGCCTGATCCGTCGCGTTTTCACCGGGCAGTTCGCACTCGCCCGCATCGGCCCATTCGTTCAGGATCGTCTTGCCGTCGCTCAAAGGATTCCCTGCTCCCGATAAGTCTCGATCTCCTGGTCGTCCAGGTTCAGAAGTGTCTTGTATATGTAATCGTTATCCGCTCCCAGACCCTTTGCGGCCCAGCGTATCCTGCCGGGCGCCTTGCGGAAACGGGGCACAAGCCCCTGCATGCGGACCGACCCGAAATCTTCGTCGCTGACCGAGACGATCGCATTGCGTGCCTTGTACTGCGCATCGTCGAAAACCTGGTCCATGCCGTAGATCGGCGCGATGGTGCCATTGTGTTCCCGAAACGAGGCGATGACCTCGTCCAGCGTATGCGCCGCGATCCATGCGCCAAAGATCTTGTCGAGCTCTTCGACGTGTTTCACGCGCGCCACGTTCGACGCAAAACGCGGATCGTCCACCAATTCCGGTTTGCCGATGGCGGCCGCGTTATAGCGGAAGGTGCGGTTGGTCGAACCCGCAAGGCTGACATAGCGTTTGTCCGAGGTCATGTAGACATCGGAAGGGGCGGAATAGGTGTTCTTGTTGCCCACCCGTTCACGCACATCGCCAAGCTGGTCGTATTCGATGGGCAGAGATTCCAGCAGGCGCAGAACGGCTTCGGTCATGGCAAGATCGATCTCTTCGCCTTCTTGCCGGTCAGACCGCACGACTTTGAGCAGGGCGGCACAGATCGAAAAGGCACCGAACAGGCCGCCGATGGAATCGGCCAGAGGATAGCCAGTGTGGACCGGCGGGCGATCCGGGTCGCCGGTGATATGGGTCAGCCCGCCCATGGCCTCGAAGATACGGGCGAAACCAGGCTGGTTCGCCATCGGACCGTCCTGTCCGAAACCGCTGACCCTAAGGACGACGAGACGGGGATTGGCTTTCCACAGGGTTTCGATATCAAGCCCCCAGCGGTCGAGCGTGCCCGGGCGGAAATTCTCGATCAGAACATCCATCTGCGAAACCAGATCAAGGAAGAGTTTCGCGCCATCGTCTTTACGCAGATCCAGCGTGCCGTGGTATTTGCCGCGATTCGTGACCTTCCACCACAGCGGCTTGCCGTCCTTGAGCGGCGGGAACCCCCGCAGCCCGTCGCCAACGCCCGGCAGTTCGAGTTTGACGACCTCGGCACCGAAATCCGCGAGCAGGGAACCCGCCATCGGGCCGGCAATGATCGTTGCGATATCAAGGATTTTAAGCCCAGAAAGGGGGCCCGCGCCGGTATCGGAGCCGGTATTGGGGGTGGTCATTCACACTCCTCCTATGTGAAACGTGTTTGACAAGTGTTACGATATTTGAAACAACAAGGTCAATACGTGCGATTAATGATCCTTGGGGAGGGGTGTCATGCATTTCGAGCCGACTGGCAGGGCAGAGGAATTCCGCGATGCGGTTGCGGGATTTTTTGCGAGCGATGTCCTTCCGCGCCATCGCGACTGGGTTCAGCAGGTCATGCGGGAAGGCCGAGAAGCGGGCTTTCTGCCCGCGCTGCGCGGCAAGGCACGCGAGCAGGGACTTTGGAACCTCGCGCTGCCCGAACTGGCCGAGAGCGAGCCGGGAACACGGCTGAGCAATCTTGAATTCGCACCACTGGCAGAGATCATGGGCAAACTGCCCTGGGGCTCTCAGGTGTTCAACTGCCAGGCGCCGGATGTGCCGAACATGGCGATGCTTCAGGCGCTGGCGGATCCGGAACAGAAAGAGCGCTGGCTCAACCCGCTTCTCGAAGGCGAGACGCGGTCGGCCTTCGCGATGACCGAGCCTGATGTGGCGTCGTCCGACGCCTCGAACATTGCGACACGGATCAGTTTCGAGGGCGACCAGATCCGGATCAACGGGCGCAAGTGGTTTGCCACGGGCGGCGCGCATCCGGATTGTTCCTTTCTGATCGTCATGGGCGTAAGCGACCCGGAGGCCGGGCGCACCGAACGCCAGAGCATGGTGATCGTGCCAACCGATGCGCCGGGCGTCACCATCACACGCGACCTGACTTATCTGGGCTGGGCCGACCATGTCGCGCCGATTGCGCAGATCGAACTGGAGGACGTGGTCGTGCCTGCCAGCAATCTGCTGGGAGAACGGGGCAGGGGGTTCAGGGGCGCGCAGGTGCGGCTTGGACCGGCACGGATTCACCACGCGATGCGCTGCATCGGGCTGGCCGAGATGCTGGTGGAACTGATGATCGTGCGGGCCCGCGAACGGACCGCCTTTGGCCGCAGCGTGATCGACTATGACACGATCCAGCGCTGGATCGGCGAGGCGCGGGTTGAAATCGACATGAACAGGCTGGCGGTGCAGCGCTGCGCATGGCTGCTCGATCAGGGCGGGAACAGCGCGAGCTGGCGGCCGGTTTCAATGATCAAGGTCTCGGTCCCGAACATGTTGCAGAAAGTCGCGGACCGCGCGCTGCAGATCTTTGGCGCGATGGGCGGGCTGGACGATCTCCCGATCCACCACGCTTTTGCCTATGCGCGCTGGTTCCGCATCGGCGACGGACCGGACGAGGTGCATCTGCGCCAGATTTTCCGCAGTGAGCCGCAGCCGGAATGGTCGATGGAGGACAGCCCTTATCTGGCCGTGCCTCAACAGGCCCGGCCGGTCCGGAGGGCCGCGGAATGATCGAAAAGATGTCGCTTCGCACTATCGGGCTTTCCATCGTGGCCGTACTGGCCGCCGCCATGGCGCTGCAGTCGATCTGGGTTGCGTGGTCCGGGCCGTGGAGCATGGCCTTTGGCCGCAACATGCTGATGGGGGCGGCGCTGGTGATCGTGCTGATCAGCTGGCCCGTATACAGGCTCGATACGGAACCGTCGCGGATGGTCAGGATCGCGGGCGCGATCCTTGATACCGTGCTTGTTGCCGTCGTGATCATGGCATGCTGGCGCTTTACGCAGGTCGAACACCTGCAGGAAGCGACCTTTTACATCTTTTCCACCTATGACACCTGGCTGGCGCTGGCGGGATGCGTTGCCCTGCTGGAAGCGACGCGGCGTTTGTTCGGTCTGCCCATCGTCATCATCGCGACGCTGATGATCCTTTACTGTCTTTTCGGCGGCTACCTCCCCGGCATTTTCAACCATGCGGGGGTGGATCTGAACCGGACGATGCAGAACGTCTGGTACGGGTTCCAGGGCGTGTTCGGCATGCCGACCGGCGTGGTGATCCGTGTCGTCATGGTTTTCGTCGTCTTTGGCTTGCTGCTGGAAGGCACCGGGGCATCGGATGCCCTGATCCGCTGTTCGGTCGCTCTGACCGGCAAATCGCGCGGCGGACCGGCCCATGCGGCAGTTGTGGCAAGCGCGCTCTTCGGGTCGATGTCGGGCAGCGTGACGGCCAATGTCGTCGGCTCGGGCACCTTTACCATTCCCATGATCAAGCGCCGCGGTTTTTCGCCCGCGATGGCGGGCGGCATCGAAGCGGCTGCCTCGACCGGCGGGCAGATCGTGCCGCCGGTGATGGGGGCCGCGGCCTTTCTCATGGCGGACCTGACCGGCGAGCTTTACACCACCATCGCGCTGGCCGCGCTGGTGCCCGCGATTTTCTATTACGGGTCGCTCTTCGCCGCGATTTCAGTTCAGGCGCGGGCGCTTGGGATCGAACCGATCCCCGAGGCCGAGCGAGTCAAGCTTTCGCGTCAGGACTATATCCTGTCGCTGCAGTTCATCCTGCCGATCCTCGCCATCGTGGCGGTGCTGGTTGCGGGACGTTCGCCAGCACTTGCGGGTTTTGCCGCCGTCGTTTCGACCGTCGTGCTGGGCCTGTTCCGCAAGCAGAACCGGGAGAACCCGAAAATCTTTCTCAATGCGCTGGTGCAGGGGGGTAAGGCCTGTGCCTCGATCCTTGTGGCTGTCGGATGCATCGGGGTCATCCTTGGTGTGCTGAACCTGACCGGTCTGGGGCTGACATTCGCCTCGCTGATCTCGTCGATCAGTGACACATGGCTGTTCGGTTCGCTGCTGGTTACGGCATTTGCCTGCCTCGTGCTGGGCATGGGGATGCCGACGCTGCCCGCTTACCTGATTATTGTTCTGGTGCTGGGTCCGGTGATGACCAAGCTGGGTGCCGATATGATCGCGGTCCACATGTTCGTCTTCTACTTTGGCGTGCTGTCGGCGATTACGCCGCCGGTTGCTATCGGTGCCTTTGCCGCCGCGCCCATCGCTCAGGCCAGCCCGATGGTGACGGCCTTTGTCGCGCTGCGGCTTGCGGTTACCGGTTTCATCATCCCGTTCATCTTTGTCTATGAGCCATCGCTGCTGCTGGTCGTCGATTTCGACCCGGTGAATTTCGCGAGGGTCTGCGTAGCGCTGGGTCTGGCGATATGGATGCTGAACACCGGCATCGTCGGCTATGCCGGAGAACGGATCGGACCGGCCATGCGCGTCGTTCGTATCCTCATGGCCATCGGCCTGATCATTCAGGAACCGGCACTGCAATACGTATTGATCGTTGCCAGTATTGGCCTGCTTGTCCTGCCCGGGAGGTTCGGGGGCGGACATGCGGATCAGGCGATGGGGAAACAAGTTTCAGAAACCAAGGGAGGACTATGATGATTTTCAACAAACTCAAGACCGGCGCGCTGGTGCTGGCAACCGGGACCGCGTTGATCGCGGGCACCGTTACCGCCAGCGCCCAGAATTTCCGGATGGCGTCACTGGGGCAGGCGTCGCCGACGACCGTGTTCTCGATCGCCGTCTCCCGATCATCAAGAAGGACTATGGCTACAGCACACAGCTGACCACCGGCGCTGTCGGCACCCGGATGATCGTTGACGCGGCGAACCAGCAGCTTGATCTGTTCATGACCGCGGTGTCGATCAACGGCTATCTGCGCGATGGCACGCGGATGTACGAACAACTGCCGAATTCGAAAGAGCTTTTCGGCAATATCCGCAGCATCGTGAATTATCCGCTGGGGGCTTATCACGGCATCACCTGGGCTGACTCCGGCATTGAGACCATGGAAGACCTGAAGGGCAAGAAGGTCTATATCGGGCCGCCCTCGAGCGCCGGTCGCACCGTGATCGAACAGGTGATCAAGGGTGTCACGGGCTACGAGGCCAACACGGATTTCGAACCGGTAAACCTCGACTGGGCCTCGGCCGAGCAGGCATTCCAGGATCGCCAGCTTGACGCCTATTTTGTCCCGACACCGATTCCGAGTTCCGAGCTGCAACAGCTGTCGGCCCTTGGCGAGTTCCGCGTGCTGGGCATTCCGGACGACAAGATCGACGATCCGAGCATCCAAGCCGCGGGCGCCGTGCCCGGTCGGACCTTTGATATGCTTCAGCCGGGCACCTACGGCGGTCAGGTCAATGAAGAGCCGGTGCGCATGGTGAGTTCCATCGTCGGGCTTGGCACCAACAAATGGGCTGACGAGGAGCAGATCTATAACATTACCAAGGCGATTTTCGACCATCACGATGATCTGGTCGCGGCCGCCAAGTGGATGGAAGCGATTACCCCGGAAAACGCGCTGAACCAGATGAACGCGCCGCTGCATATCGGGGCTTACAAGTACTACAAGGAAATCGGCGTCGAGGTTCCCGAGGCGCTGATCCCGCCGGAAGCCGCCGACTGATCAGACGGAACGGGTCCGCGGCGGGCGTTCTGCCGCGGACCAAATCAAACTCCCCCGCAGCCGAAAGACAGGACATGGAGCTTTTCTACACCGACGCGGACCTTGCGTTTCGCGACGAGGTTCGACGTTTTCTCAAGTCGGACCTGCCAAAGGACATCTCGGCCACGTTCTTTGAGTACCGGCGTCACAGCTGGGAACAGATGATCGAATGGCACCGGATACTGGGGCGCAAGGGCTGGGTCGCGCCGAACTGGCCGGTCGAGCATGGCGGCACCGGCTGGACTCCGATGCAGCAGTATATTTTCGACAGCGAGGCGATGCAGGCAGGTGCGCCGCGCCTGCGGCCCTTCGGGCTCAAGATGATCGGGCCAGTTCTGATCCGGTTCGGGTCCGAGGAACAGAAGGCGCGCTTTCTGCCGCGTATTCTGAGCGGCGAGGATTACTGGTGTCAGGGGTTTTCCGAGCCGGGTGCCGGATCGGACCTTGCCTCGCTCAAAACCCGCGGGGTGCGGGAGGGCGATACCTATGTGGTAAACGGTCAGAAGACCTGGACCACCACGGCGCAACACGCGAACTGGATGTTCACGCTGGTGCGGACAGACCCCGCCGCAGACCGGCCCCAGTCGGGCATTTCGATGTTGTTGATCCCGCTGGACAGTCCGGGCGTTACGGTACGTCCGATCCGCACCATCGACGGCGATCACCATGTGAACGAAGTCTTCCTCGAAGATGTGCGCGTCCCTGCGGACCTGCTGGTTGGTGAAGAAAACAAGGGCTGGACCTATGCCAAGTACCTGCTTGGCAATGAACGGGTCAGCATCGCCAATGTCGGGCAGAGCAAGGCAGAGCTTGCCTTGCTGAAACGGCTGGCCGCGGAACGGTCTCGCGATGGGGTTGCCCTGATCGACGATCCGGTTTTCGGAGCCAAGCTGGCCGATCTTGAGGCGGATTTCCTTGCGCAGGAGGTGACCAACCTGCGGATGCTGTCAAGCGTCGCGCCGGGGGGTGACGTGGGCGCACTGTCGTCCTTTCTCAAGCTGCGCGGGTCCGAGATTCAACAGCGGATACAGGAGCTTGCGATGGAAGCGGCAGGGACAGAGGCCGCGCCGTGGCAGGTGCTGCGCGAGGGAGGCGCCAAGGATGGTTATGGAACTCACGGCTGGCTGTTTTCCCGGGCCTTCACGATTTTCGGCGGATCGAGCGAGGTGATGAAGAACATCGTCGCCAAGCAGGTTCTTGGGTTCTGAGGGGGGCGGTCATGAATTTCACTGCAAATAACGAACAACGCATGATCGCGGACAGCTTCGCACGCGTCTTTTCGGATGCGGGCTATCCGTCGACATCGGGAGACAACTGGGCCGCGCTGACGGAGCTAGGCCTGACCGAGGCCACGTTTCCCGAACCGCGCGGTTTCGGGGCGGGTGTTTCCGACATGATTCATTCCCTGATCGAATGCGGCAGGGCAGCGGCGCCCGAACCAGTAATCGGGGCAGGGGTGCTGCCCGGACTTGCCCTGTCCCGCGCCGGGTCTGCCGCGCCAGAGATGCCGGAAGGAACGGTGTGTCTTGCCGATGGTAAGAACCTTGCGTTGAAAGACGACGCGCTAAGCGGCACGCTTCGGGTCGTTCCCGGTGCGGACACGGCGGATGTCCTGCTCATCTGTCTTGCCGATGATCGTCTGGCCGTGGTGCCAATGGCTGAGGTCAAACGCGATACGTACCGTCTGGTCGACGGGCGCGGCGCGGCAGACATTGAGCTTGTCTCGGTCATAATCGCCGATGGTGCAGTTGGCGGGGTCGTACCGGGGCTGGCCGAATGGCTGCGCGATGTGGCTGCCGTTACTTTTGCCGCGGACGCGCTTGGCGCACTGCTGGCCCTGCGCGAGATGACCCAGGATTACCTGAAGCAACGCAAGCAGTTCGGTCGCCCGATCGGCAGCTTTCAGGCGCTGCAACACGCAATGGCGGATATCTATCACGATGCCGAGCATTTCCTCTCGCTCACGCATTTCGCGGCGCAGACCTGTGAAGGGACGGATATTGCCCTGCGGATGCGGGCGGTGTCATCGCTCAAACGCTTTCTTGGCGGGCGGATACGCCGTGCCGCCGCTTCGGCGATCCAGCTGCACGGCGGGATCGGAATGACCGAGGAATACCCGCTGGGGCGTTTCGTCAAACGGGTGCTGGTGGCCGACATGCTGAACGGCAGCGCCGATGCACATGGCGCGCGCCTCGCAAAACTGATCGCGGAAGAAACACGCGCGGGCCTGCAAGAGGCCCCGGAAAAGGAGAAAGTCGCATGAATACCCAAACCGCCCCGGCCACTGAACTGCGCGTAGAACGAGACGGGCCCGTACTGGTCCTTTCGCTGGACGCGCCGAACAGCCGCAACTCGATCAGCCCGCCGGTCTACAAGGCGATCCAGAACGAGATTATCACAGCGGGTCACGACAGTGCGGTGCGGGCCATCGTGCTTACGGGATTGCACGGGTTCTTCAGCTCGGGCGGCAATATTAACAACCTCAAGGAAAGCGCCAAGAGCACGATGGCGCAGGTCAGCGGCAATACCGACGGTCTGAATTCGATGATCCTTGCCATTCGCAATTGCCCGACGCCGGTGATTGCCGCGGTCGAGGGCGGCGCGGCGGGGGCGGGGCTGTCGCTCGCTCTGGCCTGCGACATGATCGTGGCCGCCGAAGGGGCAAAGTTCGTCGTGGCCTATGTGAAGGTCGGGCTGGCCCCGGATGGGGGCGTCACGCATTTCCTGAGCGAGGGCCTGCCGCGCCAGATCGTGAGCGAGATGTGCCTGACCGGCAACCCGGTGGAGTCCGAACGGCTTTATGCGCTGGGGCTGGTGAATGCCGTGGTGCCAGCGGGCGAGGTGCTTGAGTCAGCCAAGAAGATGGCGTCGAAACTTGCCGCCGGGGCGGTTGGCGCAATGGGGATCATCAAGTCGGAAATCGCGGCGGCCCCGCACAATGACCTCGCGACGCAACTGGTGCTTGAGGCGCAGGGCATCAACACGGCGCGGTTCGGGGCAGAGGCTGCCGAGGGGCTTGCCGCCTTCATCGAAAAGCGCGAACCCGATTTCGTCGGGAAGGAGTGAGCGGACATGGCGATCAGAAATCCCGAGAAGCTGGAAAGCCTGCTGTCCGAGGTGCATTCATGGGTGCGCGAAGTGGCACATCCGAACGAAAACCGCGTGGCCGAACTTGACGAGGTGCCCGAGGATATCGTCGCCGATATGGCGGCGCGCGGGTTCTTTGGCTGGTCCATCCCCGAGCAATACGGCGGGCTTGGCCTGACCACCGAAGAGCTTGTGATGGGCGCGATGGAGCTGTCGCAATGCGCGGTGGCCTATCGGGCGCGGGTCGGGACGAATACCGGCATCGGCTCGGAAGCTTTGGTCGCGGATGGCACCGAAGAACAGAAGAGCAAGTACCTGCCGCTGATGGCGCGGGGTGAGGCGACCGGCTGTCTTGCACTGACCGAACCGAATGCGGGATCAGAGGCGAGCAACATCGAAACCACGGCGCGGCGCGAGGGTGATACCTATGTGCTGAACGGAATGAAGCGGTACATCACGAATGCGCCGATTGCCGACCTCTTCACCGTCTTTGCGCGGACCGACCCGGACAGCACGGGCGCGCGGGGTATTTCAGCTTTCATCGTCGAGCGCGGGATGCCGGGTCTGTCGACCTCGGCGCCTTACAAGATGATGGGGCAGGCGGGCTCACCCGTGGGCGAGGTTCATTTTGACGACTGCGTGGTGCCGTCTGCGAATCTGATCGGCGGGGTGGAAGGTGTCGGGTTCAAGACCGCGATGAAAGTGCTGAACAAGCAGCGCATCCATCTTGCCGCGCTCTGCACCGGCCCGGCAATCCGCATGCTCGACATGGCAATGGATCACGCCACGACGCGCGAACAGTTCGGCAAGAAGGTCGTCGATTTTCAGCTTGTCTCGGCGCTTCTGGCCGATTGCCGGACCGAGATCGAGGCGGCAAAGCAGCTTATCCTCGCCACCGCCCGTAGTCGGGACGACGGCGGCGACATCGCGCTTGAGGCGTCTATCTGCAAGTACTTTGCCTCGGAAATGTGTGGACGGGTGGCGGATCGCTGCGTTCAGGTCTTTGGCGGCGCGGGCTTTGTCGCGGATCACAGTTCGATCGAGCGGTATTATCGCGACGTGCGCCTGTTCCGGCTGTACGAGGGCACCAGCCAGATCCACCAGCTTAACATCGTGAAGCAGATGCAGCGGCGGCGCAACGCGGCGGGGGCCGGGGCATGATTTCCTACCGGCTCGAGGCCGAGGGTAAGATGAGCCGGGGCAGCCTTGTGCGCATGGAGCTTGGTGCTCTGAGCGAGGGCGATACGCTGGTGCGCGTGCTTTATTCGGGCATCAACTACAAGGACGCTCTGGCCGGGCGGGGCAAGGCCCCGATTGCCAAGTCGCTGCCGCTGAACTGCGGGATCGAAGCGGTCGGCCATGTTGTCGAAAGCACTGACCCGGCCCTTGAACCCGGTCAGGCGGTGATTGCGCATGGCATGGGAATGGGCGTGGGGCGTGATGGCGGGCTGGCCGATTACCTGCGTGCGGATGCCGAATGGCTGGTGCCCTTGCCGAAAGGTCTGAGCCTGCTGGAGGCCGCGACGATTGGCGTTGCGGGCTATTCCGCAGCGCTGGCAGTGGATCGGCTGGAAAGCCTTGGTGTAGAGCCTGACAATGGCCCGGTTGCCGTGACCGGCGCCACCGGCGGCGTGGGCAGTCAGGCGGTCGCGATGCTGGCGCGGCTGGGCTACGAGGTTGTTGCTGTCACCTCCAAAACCGATGCTGGAGAGCTGTTGAACACGCTGGGGGCCAAGGAAGTCATCGCGCCGCCGGAAGCGAGCGACCGGATGCTGGACAAAGCGATCTGGGCTGGGGCCGTCGATACGGTTGGCGGCGATTTGCTCGCCTGGTTGCTGCGCAGCGCCAAAGCCGAAGCGGCGATTGCCGCGATCGGAAACGCCGGGGGCAACCATCTGCCGACCTCTGTCATTCCCTTCATTTTACGCGGCATCACCCTGACCGGCATCAATGGCAATTCGCCGCCCGCGCTGCGTCGGCGTATATGGGAGCGACTGGGATCGGATCTGCGCCCGCCCCGGATATCGGCAATTGCACGGGTCATCGAACCGGAAGACATCGACGAGACGATGGCGGAGATGATTGCCGGGCGCACACGCGGGCGCGCCGTCGTCGCATTCTGCGGCGGTTAAATACTCCATGCAGAACCTGGCCCTGACAATTGCGCCGATTTTCATGATCGTCGTGCTGGGCAATGTCCTGCGTCGGCTTGGGCTGCCGGGAGATGCGTTCTGGCCGCAGGCGTCGCGGCTGGGTTATTGGGTGCTGATCCCGTCGCTGCTGTTTTACAAGCTTTCTACCGCCGAGGTGGATATCGATCTGATGGCGCCGTTCATACTGGGGCTGGGCGGCGCGTTTTTCCTCGTGGGTTTCGTCATCCTGCTGGTGAGCGGGCTCGCGGGCATGAGCGGTGCACAGCGGGGTTCCGTGCTGCAGGGCGCGGTCCGGCATAATTCCTTTATGGCACTGGCCGTGGCCGAGACGCTTTACGGGTCCGAAGGGCTGTCCCTGGGCGCGCTGGCGGCCGCCGTGCTTGCGCTGGTCACGAACCTTGTCATCGTGCCAGTGCTGAAACTGCTGGGTACAGGCGCTAACGGCGGGCTGGCGGGGCGTCAGGTTCTGAAAGATATTGTCTGTAATCCGCTGATCCTGTCGATCTGCGCCGGGCTGGCGGTGAACGCCTTGGTCGCCGAACGGATTCCTGTGCTGCATGACGGCACCGCGATGCTGGGCGCGGTGGCCTTGCCGCTGATGCTGCTCTGCGTTGGGGCCGGTTTGCGACTAAAGGGGCTGCGGGCACAACTGGCGCCGCTGGCCCTGTCGACGGCAGGCCGGTTCGTGCTGTTTTCGGCTTTCGTCCTGCTGATCCCGACCGGACTGGACACGCCGACAATTCTGATCCTGCTGATCTTCGCGGCGGTGCCGACGGCCCCTTCCTCCACCGCGCTGGCCGGAGAAACAGGGGGCGACACAGAGTTGATGAACGCAATCGTCACCTTTCAGACCGGCCTTGCCTTTGTGACCTTGCCACTGACTCTTGCACTGGCGGCACTGTGGCTGGGCTGAGTTTGCGGTTTGACGCGGTTCAATGTGAAACTCTTGCTACGCGGCCTTCGATTAACATAATCTTCATTATGTCTCTAAGGCTGTTTTCTCAGCTACGCCCTTTGCCTCTGCCGGTGCCCGGCGTGGGCGTGTACCCGACCAAGGACAGGCCAAAGAACAGGACAAGGCACAGCACCACCCATAACAGCGCCCAGCCGTTGAAGCTCTGGTAAAGCGCGAAACGGATCAGTTCGACCGCGTGGGTAAACGGGTTGAAGGCGCAGATGTCGCGCAGCAGCTGAGAGCTTTCGGCCATTTTCCACAGTGGATAGAGCGCGGTCGACAGGAAGAACATCGGGAAGATGACGAAATTCATCACCCCGGCAAAGTTTTCGAGCTGCTTGATGGTCGAGGACAAAAGCAACCCGAGTGCGCCGAGCATCAGCCCGCTGAGCACCAGCGCGGGCAGCGCCAGAAGATACCCGGCGGGCGGCATGGTGATCCCCATCGCGGCGGCGATGGCGAGAAAGACATAGACTTGGAGGATCGAGACCGCGACCCCGGCGACAAGCTTGCAGAAGAGCAGCCACCAGCGCGGCAACGGCGAGGTCAGCAAGAGCCGCATCGACCCCATCTCCTGATCGTAGACCAGCGAGAGCGAGGACTGCATCCCGTTGAAAAGCTGGATCATGCCGCAGAGCCCGGGCACGATATAGACCTCATAGGTGATGTAGGTTTCGTAAGGCGGGATGATCGACAGGCCAAGCGCCGCGCGGAACCCGGCAGCAAAGACCACCAGCCAGACCAGCGGTCGCACCAGCGCCGACAGGAACCGGCTGCGCTGGTTGATGAAGCGCAGGGATTCCCGCGTAACGATGGCGATCAGCGACGTGAGGTAGGGGTTCATACCGGGGTCTTTTCTGCACCGGTCATCGCCATGAAGACATCCGTAAGCGGCTTTCCGGCGGCGATGGTTTCGGCGCGGTCATGGGCGAGCACGCGGCCCCGGTGCAGGATCACCACGTCATCCTGCGGCGCGATTTCATCCACCAGATGCGTCGCCCAGAACACGGTAAGCCCCCCGCCCGCCAGTTCATGAACATGATCGGTGATTGCGCGGCGGCTGGCGGTGTCCAGCCCGACCGTGGGTTCGTCAAGCAGCAGCACCTCGGGGTTATGGACAAGGGCGCGCGCGATCTCCATCCGACGCCGGTGGCCGCCATTCAGCGCGCGCACCTTTTCACGGGACCGTTCGCGCATGTCGAGCCGATCGAGCGCCGCGTCGATCCGCGCCTGCGCCAGCCGACCGGAAAGCCCGTGCAACGCGGCGAAATAGGTCATGTTGCGGGCAACGGTCATATCGAGATCAAGGGTCGGCTGCTGGAACACGACTCCGATTTTTGAGAGCGCGGCGCGGGGGTCGGTGGCGATGTCATGTCCCGCAATGCGGATTCGCCCCTGCCCCGTCACGGTCAGCCGGGTGAGCAGGGAAAACAGCGTCGACTTCCCGGCCCCGTTTGGCCCCAGCAGCGCCGAGAACCGGCCCGGCGCCAACGCAAAGCTTACATCGTCAAGCGCGCGGCGCTCGCCATAGCTATAGCTGACTTGGGCAATGTCGAGCGCGCTCATGTCGGGTTACTGGATGGTGATCTCGACCCGCTGGGTTTCACCGGTCGAGCCGGGAATCCGCAGGAAATAGCGGCCCGGCTTGATCGCGATAAATTCGATTTCCATTGTGCCTTCATCGTCGAATTCCACGCTTTCGAGGCCAAAGGGGCGGACTTCGAGATCATTGATTACGATCTCGTTGATCCAGATTGCGCGGAAAAACCCCGGTCCTTCAAGGGCAAGTTCGCCGCTGCCGTCCGAGGTGATCTCAAGCTCGTAGCCGGTGCCTGATTTGAGCGTGATGGGGCCATCGGCCAGCGGCTTGCCAAGGCCGAGGGTGATGTCGGGCATGTCCTCCATATTATCGTTCGAGAGGATACCGGCGAACCCGAATTCATGGGCGGTGGCGGGGATGGCGAGACAAGCGATGGCCGCAGCGAGAATGGTGCGTTTCATAATATGTCCTTTCTTGAAAGTTCCGATGGTGTGGCCGGGGATCCCCGGAGTTCGAGAATACGCGTGGCCAGCCGTTCGGCATCGCTGAGCGTGTGGGTGACGAAAAGAACCGCCGGTTCGGTGGCGGCGATCAGCTCTTCGATCAGGCGGAGCATGGACTGCGCGGTGTCATGGTCGAGCGAGACCAGAGGTTCATCCATGATGAGGAATTCGGGTCGCCCTGCAAAGGCGCGGGCGAGGGTCAGGCGGCGCTGCTGACCAAGCGAAAGCTGGGTCGGAAAAAGCTCGGCCTTGTCGGCGATGCCGACGCGGGCGAGCATATCGAGCGCTTCGGATCTGGAAAGATCCGGATGGATAAGGGTAAGGTTTTCGATCACGCTGCGCCAGAGCAGCAGGGTCGGTTCCTGAAAAACCATCGCGATATTGTCGGGGCGTTCAACCTGGCCAGAAAAGCTGTCGTCTATGCCCGCGACGATCCGCAAAAGCGTGGTTTTGCCAATGCCTGACGGGCCTGTCAGCGCGAGGCATTCGCCGCTGGCTATGTCAAACCGGCAGGGACCGAGCACCGGGCTGCCGCCAAAGGATTTACCTGTTACGTCGACCCTGATCATGCGGCCCGCCACCGCGTTACACGACGCTCCCACGGTTGCAGAATGCCCCATTCGATGACCAGCATCACGGCGATGAAGGATAGCGCGTAGATCAGCACCATGCCCACGTCGAAGAGCTGGAAATAAAGGTGGATCTGGAAGCCGATCCCGTTGGATCGACCGAGGAATTCGACAACGAGAACGATCTTCCAGATGACGGCGACGCCGGAGCGGGCCGATGCGGCGATAAAGGGCGCAAGCTGCGGCAGCTGGATGTGGCGCAGACGGGTGCGGAACGGCAGCCGATAGATGCGGGCCATCGCGTCGAGCTCGCGGTCCATCGACCGCGCCCCTTCTCGGATGACGGTGGCGACATTGGGTATCTTGTTCAGCGTGACGGCGGCGATGGCGGCAGTTTCGTTCAGCCCGATCCAGAGATAGCAGAGCACAATCAGCACCAGCGCGGGCAGGTTCAGGAAGACCACCAGCCAGGGGTCGAGCCAGCGGTTCAGACGCTCGTTCCGTCCCATCGCCAGCCCGAGGATCGTGCCAAGGGTCATGGCGAGCAGAAAGGCCCAGATCACCCGCAGCAGGGTATGGCCGAGGTGATAGGGCAGCTCGCCCGAGCGGATCTCGGCCAGCAACGGGGCGACCAGCGAAACCGGCGAAGGCAGGATCTGCGGATCGCCGGTGATCCATGCGGCAAGGCTCCAGAAGATCAGGAGGCCAAGCAGGGAAAGAGCCGTGATGGCGGATCTGTCTGTCATCCACCACGGCCTAATCAACCTGCACGAAAAGCCCGTCAGGCAGGCTTGTGGCCTTGCCGACAAGCTTTTCGCCGCCCAGACGGGCCATCAGTTGCAGGAAACGGTCCGCGTCTTCGCGGTCGACGGGTTTGTCCGGCGGGATCCCCGCGCGGAAATCGTCGCGCGTGGCGATGAACTCGGCGTCCGAGTCGACGCGCATCACCGGACGGAGATCATCCCAGACCGCGTCATCCGACGCCAGCAGATCCTTGGCCGCGCGCGAGGCATCGTGCAGCGCCTCAAGGATACCGGGGTTTTGGGCGACAAAGCTCTCCCGAAGCACGTAGCCCAGCAGGGGTGTGTCCGGGTTGAGGCCCAGCGACTGCGCAGCGTCACTGACCGAGATCAGCTCGCGCATGCCTTCCGCCTTCATCCGCGATAGGTAGTGCCAGTAGTTCACCGAGCCTTGGGTTTCGCCGCCAAGCCCGGTCTTGTAGATCAAGGGCGGCGCGGCATAGACCTGTTCGGTCTGCTCGGTCAGATCGAGACCGTATTCAGAGGCTGCATAGGCGCGCAGAATCAGCCAACTTTTATCCAGCGGCCCGCCCGCGATGCCAATCTTGCCACCTGCGAGGTCGGCAAGGGACTGGGCCGTGCTGTCGGCGGGCACGACCAGACCGCCCACGGCCTTGGAATAGGGAAGGAACACGTAATCGCGCCCGGCGGCGCGTTGCCGGGCGGTCCAGATCCAGTCAGCGACGATCAGATCCGCCCTGCCCCCTTCGAAAGCGACGCGGGTTGCGCCATTGTCCGCATAGGGCTGCATGACCAGTTCAAAGCCGTTGGCGCGGTCGAAACTTTCGGCCTTGATCGTCGAAAGCTCCCAGTTGACCGTGCCGATTTTCAGCGTAGCGGCGCGGATCTGCGGCAGGTCCTGCGCATAAGCCCCCTGCCCCAAGACAAGCGCGGCAGCAAACAGGAGATTTCTCAGGTAAGTCATCATTGCGCGACCCGGGCCTAGTCCGGCGCGACCACGACGCCCCAGGGCTGCTGACCGACCTGAACCGACTTGATCGCCTTTTGCGCCTCTACGTCGATGATCGTCACGTCGTTGGAATTGCCATTCGTGGTGATCAGAAACTTCTCGTCCGGGGTGAAGGCGAGCTGCCAAACCCGCTGGCCGGTCATGATATATTTCACGACCTCGTGGCTTTGCCCGTCGATCACCGCGACCCGGTTGGAGGGGCCAAGCGCGACAAAGATCCACTTGCCGTCCGAGGTGGTGCGCACTCCAACCGGTTGCAGCCATTCCGGCTGCACGCCCGGCACTTCAAAACTGATCTTGTCGCTAAGCGTGGGGGTGCCGTCCTCGGCGATGTCGATGATCGAAACAGTGCCGCCGATCTCGGCCGAGACATAAAGTATCTTGCCATCATGGCTGTACTG
The DNA here is from genome assembly GCF_019966545.1 of Heliomarina baculiformis. Classification (GTDB taxonomy): domain Bacteria; phylum Pseudomonadota; class Alphaproteobacteria; order Rhodobacterales; family Rhodobacteraceae; genus Heliomarina; species Heliomarina baculiformis. Next base: position 135,249 of record NZ_JAIMIC010000009.1, read on the forward strand.
CGCGTAGCGCGGGCGCTGGTCGACAAGGATGTTATGCTTGATCTTGTAATCCGATGTGTCGATGAAATGCGCCATGTTCGTCGTCTCGGAGGTGTTGATGACGAATTTCGCATCGGGGCTGATCGCCATGCCTTCGGGTTCGACGCCGACGGGGATACCGGCCCTTACGGTGTGGCTTTCGGTGTCGATCACTGTCACGAGGTTGTCGTCCTCATTGGCGACATAAAGCGGATTGCCCGAAGGGTGCAGCACGAACAATTCCGGATCGGGGCCGGAGGGCAGCGTGTAGAGTTCCTCGTAGCTTTCGGCATCGAAGACCCGCACCGTGTCATCATCAGAGGCGCAGACATAGAGCAGCTTTCCATCCGGACTGATGGTAATGCCGCGCGGGCGGTTGCCAGCGGGGAATTCGGTGAGGACCTCCCAGTTGTCGCTGTCGAGCACCGTGACCGTATTGCCCTTTTCATTGCTGACGTAGACCTTGTTGGCGAACGCAGCGGTGGCAAGGCAGGAGAATGTCAGGCAGGTCGCGATCAGGCGCTTCATCTAAGGGTTCCTTCAGTCAAAGGCGGTGCAGGCGGATTCGGGCATGTCGAGGCCTAGGGAATCCAGCGGGGAGCGCTGGTGCAGGTAGCCTTCCTGCGGCGAGACACTCATGGTGATACGGTCGTCATAGAGCAGGATCGGCTGGCGCATCTGGCCATTCCATTGGCGGAAGGTAACCTTCTGCCCCTTGAAGGCGGCCAGCTCAAAGGCATCCGAAAGGGCGTAGTCCCGTAAAGCGCCCGGTGCTGCCTCGCCGGTGCGCGTGACGGCCTCGCCAATGACGCGCAGGGCAAGCCATGCCTGGTAGTCCTCTTCCCGAACGCGGCGGTTGGTCAGTTCCTCAAACCGGCGCTGGAACTGGGTGGCGCCCCATGCCTCATGCGCGGCGTGGAATGTGACGGGGCGCAGGCCGGAAGAGCCCATCACCGGGCGCGGTGTCCACAGGTTGAAGGGCAGGTAAGGCGCGAAAACATCCGAGGCATCGGCGGCGATCACGAGGTCATGGTCGCGCGCGTCCTGCGTGAAGACCGGGATCTGGCGCTGGACAAGGACATGTCCGGTATCCGTACGGCGCGACCCGCCAGTGTCTTCGTATTCGCGCTGTTCCACGATTCTGGCGCCGAACTTCTTTGCCGCGCGGCGGTATTCCTCGGCCAGCGCGGTGTCGGCGGGGTTGGAGCCATGGATCAGAAACCAGCGCGGCCATTTCTTCCACATGGCGAATTGCGCGATGGCATCCGCCATCATCGCATCCGAGGGGGCGACATGCAGCAGGTTGGCGCGACACTCGCCGTCGCGTAGCGCGGTGTCGCGGGCAAGGGCGTTGATCAATAGCGCGCCGTCGCCGGCGCGGTCGGCGAGGCGGATCAGATCCTCGGCGCGGGCCATCATGATGATGATACTCGCGCCCTCTGCCATCAGCGAGTCAAACGCGCCGTCGGACTCTTCGGGCGTGGTTGCAACGGTGTCGAGCGTCCATGTCTGGCCCATGAAATTGCCAGTGGTCTGGTTGTCTTCATTGGCAAGCTGGGCCCCGGCGAAACCGAGATCCTCGGGGTTCAGATCATAGCGGGAAATCGGCGCAAGCTGCGGATAGTCGATGCGGAACACGGTCGCGCGGATCTCGACCGCCTGCGCAATACTCGCGAAAGCAGCGCAGATGCCAACAAGCAGCACTGGCAGAACGTGTCGCATCATCTCCTCCCACAGGGTTGGCCGCCCTTTCGCAGCCATCCTGCCCGCTTTGATAGTGCCAGATACGGGGTCAAACCCAACCAATACTTTTGGCGCATTGCGCGAGTCAGACACGCGGTTAGGATTGCGCCGGGCATCGCGCTGAATGCGGATCCGCCCAAGCCCCGGGGAGATAGAGATGATGCGACGCGCTCTTGCGGCTCTGTTACTGGCGGGATCAATGCCGGTTCAGGCGGCGGAACCCACATGGACCGATCTTTCGGCAATTCTTTACGAAGACCGTGAATTGCTGGATGGCAGCGCGTTCATCGAGATCAACAGCCCCTATCGCACCGATAACGATGCGCGCACACAGATTGCCGCGCAGATCAACGCCCCGGCCGGGCGGATGCTGGGCAAGGTGAGCCTGATCCTTGACGAGAATCCGATGCCGGTTTCGGCGGTCTTTGCCTTTGATGCGCCCCTGCCCCGGTTCTTTTTCGATGTGACAATGCGGATCAACGGACCGACGCCGCTGCACGTGGTAGCGGAAACCACCGATGGGCAGCTTTACGTAGCAGAAACCTTTGTAAAGACCTCGGGTCAGGGGGCCTGCGCGGCCCCGCCCGGATCGGATCTGGACGTGGCGCTGGAGACGCTGGGTGAGATGGATATCCTGATCGGCGCAAACCGGGAAAGCGCGACAACGCTCGACCGGCTGGGCGCGCTCGCGCAGCGCGAAAAACGCGTCGATGTGGACATCAGCCACCCAAGTCTCTCTGGGATGCAGATGGACCAGATCACGCTGCTGTTCATCCCGATGCGCTATGTGGAAACGCTCGACGTGGATCTGGACGGGGCGGGTTACGTGGAAATGACCGGCAGTATTTCATTGTCGGAAAATCCACGCATCGGTATGTCTGTGCCGGGCCGCACGCAGACGGTGGGCGTGACCATGACCGACACGGACGGTACCGTTACCCATGCGCAGAAATCGGTAGAGGGTTACTGAGGCTCGGGCTGCTCGGGCGTGATCTCTTCCGTCGGGTAGTCGAAAAAGGTCCAGCTGTCGGTGCCCTCGGGCATCCAGTAGACATTTTCGTACCCGTATTCGAGCGCGCGCTTGGCCGCGTTCCACGACATCCAGCAATCAGCAAGGCAGAAGAACAGGACGGGGTGCGTTTTGTCGCCATCCGTCGCCTTTTCCAGTCCGGTGCGGAAATAGGTATCTGTCACCTCGGCAATGGCGCCATAGCCCACGTTGGGCAACCAGATTGAACCGGGAATGGAATGGCGGGGTTTGTCGCGCCAGATCGTGCCTTTCGGCAGGTTCTTAGGTTTTGGCGGTCGAGGCAGCACATCGACGAAGGCGATGCCGCCCGATTGCCAGAGTTCATAGGTTTCTTCGGGGCCGACGACGGTTGCACCCTTGAGTGTTTCCGGGACCGGGGCGCGGTAGTGATCCTGCCGGTACTCCGATGGCTCCTCTGTCTGGGCGTGGGCGGGACCGGTCACAATTGCCAGCACCAGAAGTGCGGCCAGCGGTTTCAATTCGAAACGTTCAGGACTTCGGTGCCCTGATCGTTCAAAAGCGGCACCCCCGCCTCGCTCAGCAATTCATTGATCCGGTCCTGATTGCGGCGGATCAGTGAGTTCAACTTGCGCTCCCATACTTTTTCGCCCTGACGCACGCCCATGGTGATCCGGAAATAAAGCCGCGGTGGCAATGTTTCCTTGGTCAGCGGCGTGACTTGCAGATCAGGGTAGCTGGCCTTGACCAGCGGACCGGCGAGCGGGCCCCAAAGGATCGCCGCCCCGGTTTCCCCGGCACTCAGATCCTCGAGCAGCTGAACAGCGGGTGAGTCATAGCGCGTATCAACGATAAGCTGATAGGCCTTGGCACGGGTCAACAGACCGTTGCGCGCCATATGCGTGGCCGGCGGGCTGCCAGCGATAATGCCGATTTTCACGTCTTTAAGCGCCGGATCCGACAGCGTATCGACATCGGCCAGCGGGCTGCCTTTCGGCGCGATGATCGTATAGGCCGAGGTCATGTAGTGGTTGGTGTTCAGGACCAGCTCATGCCCTTCGGCATAGCCCATCACCACGTCGCATTGGTTGGCGCCAAGCGTATTGCGGATGAACCCGGTGGCCATCGGATACCATGTATATTGCACCGGAAGGTCGAGTTCGCCCGCCATCAGGTCAGCCAGCTTGTTCTCGTAACCCTGCTCCCGATCATCGGACATCGGGAAATTCGCAGGATCGGCGCAGACCCTGAACGCTGTATGCGACACCAGGTCCGAAGTCTGCGCCGCGCCGGGTCCTGACAGGGAGGCCAGCAGGACCGACCCCAGGATCAAGACGATATGTCTAGCCGAGACAGGCATTCTCGTCTTCCCGGATGACATCCGATTTGGATTCCTTTTTCGCCGGACGTCCGCGTTCGACGGCTCCGGCACCGCGTGCCTTGAGATAGACATAGATATCATCGAGATAACACATGACGTTCGGGTTCTCGCCAAACGAGGGCATCACCGAATTCTCGGAGGCGTTGACCTTTTTTCGCCCGTTCACCACCACATCGACGAAATCGTAATAGTCCATGTCGATGGCCGATTTTTTCAGAGCCGGGGCATAGGACGAGCCTTCGCCCTCGGGACCGTGGCAGACGTGGCATTCCGAATGGTAACGACGGAACCCGGAGTAGGTCCGCCAGTCGACGGTGCCATCCTCGGCCACATTGAATGTCGGTATGTCATCTTCGGTGTAATACCGACCGTCCTCGTTATAGGCTGCGGCCAGATTATCCTGCGCGGCGGCCATATGGCCCCAGCCTGCAACGAGGCCCGCAGTCAGGAGGATTCCCAGTACTCTCATCATTCATACCCTTGCTTCGATCCAGAGGACCGGCCCGGGGATCGCCCGCGCCGGTCCGGGTTCGTGGCCTGTCGGATCAATCCGGCAGGGTGAAGACGGTCAGCTGTCCGCCAAGTGCGGTATAGTCGCTGAGCGCGGCGTAACCGCCCACGGCACCAAGTCCGTCATTCGGGTTGGTGAGACCGGCCGCAAGACCGATACCCGCCCAGCCACCGACACCGGACAGGATGCCGACATACTGCTTGCCTTCGGAGGTATAGGTCATGACGTTGCCGATGATACCCGAGGGGGTCTTGAAGCTGTAAAGCTCATCCCCGGTTTCTGCATCGATTGCCTTGAGATAGCCTTCTAGCGTGCCGTAGAAGACCACGCCACCGGCTGTCGCCAGCGCACCGGACCAGACCGAGAACTGTTCGGGTATGGACCACTTGATTTCGCCGTTGATGTTATCCCAGGCGACGAAGTTGCCCATGCCGCCATGGCTGTCCGGCGCGGGATACATGGCGAGCGTCGCACCCACATAGGGCTGACCCGCCGCGTATGCGACCCGGAAAGGTTCATAGTCCATGCAGACGTGGTTGGTCGGGACATAGAAGGTCTGCGTATCCGGCGAATAGGCTGCCGGTTGCTGGTCCTTGGTGCCAAGCGCCGCCGGGCAGATGCCGGTCGAGTTCACGTCCTCGCCGTTCTGTTCCGTCGAATACTGGGCAACCACTTCGGGACGGCCATAGGTGTCCGAATCCGGATCCATGTCGACGCCGGTGGTCCAGTTCACCGCAGGGTCGTATTTCTCGGCCACCAGAAGCTCACCCGAAACGCGATCCATCGTATAGGCGATGCCGTTCCGGTCGAAGTGGGTCAGCAGCTTGCGCTCTTCGCCGTCGATCTCCTGTTCCGTCAGGATCATTTCGTTGACGCCGTCATAGTCCCATTCGTCATGGGGCGTCATCTGGTAGACCCACTTGGCCATACCGGTATCGATGTCGCGGGCCATGATGGTCATGGACCAGCGGTTATCGCCGGGTCGCTGCGCGGGGTTCCATGTCGACGGGTTGCCGGTGCCGTAATAGAAGAGGTTCTCATCCATATCGGCCGCGTACCAACCCCAGGTGGTGCCGCCACCGATCTGCCATTGGTCGCCTTCCCATGTATTGGTGCCCGAATCCGCACCCACCGGTTCGCCCAGATGGGTGGTGTTCTCGGGATCCATCAGGATGTCGCTGTCAGGCCCCATCGAATAGGCACGCCATTCCTGCTCGCCGGTTTCGATGTTGTAGGCGGTGACATGGCCGCGCACACCGAATTCACCGCCCGAGATGCCGACGATGATCTTGTCCTTGACCGGCAGAACCGTCGCGGTGTTGGTTTCACCCTTGGACGGGTCACCGTTGACCTTGGACCAGACGACCTCGCCGGTTTCCGCGTCAAGCGCCACCACAGTGGTGTCGGCCTGATGCAGGAAGACCTTGCCCTCGGCATAGGCCACGCCACGGTTCACCGTGTCGCAGCACATGACCGGGATGACGTCCGGATCCTGCTTGGGTTCGTATTTCCACTTGATCTTGCCGCCGTCGGTCAGATCGAGCGCGTAGACGATGTTCGGGAACGGCGTATGCAGATACATGGTATCGCCGATCACGAGGGGCGAGCCTTCATGGCCGCGCAAAACGCCGGTAGACATGGTCCAGGCGACCTGAAGGTCACCGACATTTTCCTTGTTGATCGAATCCAGCTTGGAATAGCGCTGGTTCTTGTAGTCGCCGGTTTGAATGGCCCATTGATTGGGGTCGTTCATATCCTCGATCAGCCCGTCATTCGCATAGGCCATCCCGGCCGAGCAAAAGGCTAACGTGGATGTCAAAGCCAGTAGCTTCTTCATTTTCAACTCCCTTTGTATGGTGTGCTGCCGTCACTTTTTCCGTCCGTGACGCCCTTTGGGCGGGTGTTTCGGAAAAATCGGCAAAAGCCCGGTTCTGTCGTGGTTCCTCCCCCCGGGCCGGCTTCCGTTACGTCCGCATCGTCCTCCCTTCTCTCAATTGAATGTGGCCAGATATGCGATCACATCCGCCCTTTCGTCGTCTTTCCGAAGCCCCGCGAAAGTCATCTTTGTCCCGTCGACAAAGTCCTTCGGTTTCTCGAGGAATTCGGCCAGTGCCTCCGGTGTCCAGACCAGCCCGCCCTCCCCGGCGGCCAGCATGGCATCGGAATAGGAAAATTCTTCGTAGGTGGCCGCATCGCGCCCGACGATGCCGTTCAACACCGGACCGGTCTTGGATTTGGCATCGGGGCCGACTTCGTGGCAGGCCTTGCATTTGCGAAAGACTTTTTCACCCTTTTCGGGATCTCCCGCTTCCTGTGCCAGCGCGACCGAGCCGGAACAGGCGGTAATTACAATCGTACAGAACGCTTTGAACATGGTGGCTTTCATTGGCTTCCCTTCTTTCAGTGCCTGCCGTTCAGCAACCGTTCCGCGTGCCAATCGACATGATCGCCCGCGAAGGTCGCGACAAAGTAATAGCTATGGTCATAACCCGCCTGCATCCGCACCTGGCCGGGCTGGCGGCGCTTGGCCATGACGCTCACCAGAGCCTCGGGTTTCAGCAGGTCGAGGAACTGGTCCTGCGAGCCCTGATCAATCAGCAGATCACCCTTCCAGCCATGTTCCTCGAGCAGGATCGTGGCGTCGTAACAGGACCAGTTCGATTCATCGTCGCCAAGGTATTCGCTCAGTTGCTTGCGCCCCCAGTCCGACCGGGTCGGGTTCACGATCGGCGCAAAGGCCGACACCGACTGGTAAAGCTCCGGGTTGCGCAGCGCGATCGTCAGGGCACCGTGTCCCCCCATCGAATGGCCGGTGATGCCGTGCCGGTCGGTCACAGGGAAATTCCGCTCCACGATATCGCGCAGTTCCGAGACGACGTAGTCATACATCCGGAAATGGCTGCTCCACGGATCGCGGGTGGCGTTCACGTAGAAGCCTGCACCCTGCCCGAGGTCATAGGCTTCGTCATCGGCGACACCCTGACCGCGCGGCGAGGTATCGGGAAAGACCAGCGCAAGTCCAAGATCGGCGGCATGGGCCTGAAACCCTCCCTTGTTCATGGCGTTTTCATGGGTGCAAGTGAGACCGGAGAGATACCAGAGCACCGGCACCGGGCCGTCTTCGGCCTGCGGCGGCAGGTAGACGGCAAAGGTCATCTCGACCCCGCAGGTATTCGACGGATGCCGGTAAACCAGCTGCTTGCCGCCGAAACTCTTGTTTTCCGAAACCAGCTCCATGTTCTATCCTAGTACTCCACCACGGCCCTGATGGACTTGCCCTCGTGCATGAGGTCGAAGCCCTTGTTGATGTCTTCGAGCTTGAGCTTGTG